>CAWGDP010000011.1:0-361704 GCA_963821315.1 uncultured Acidobacteriaceae bacterium
CTTCAGCGCACTGGCGATGGCACGCGCAATCTGCGCCACCTCCATGGTGTGGGTCAGCCGGCTGCGAAAGTGATCGGAGTAGCGGGGGGTAAAGACCTGGGTCTTCCCCGCCAGACGGCGAAAAGCGCGGGAATGAATCACCCGCGCCCGGTCCCGTTGAAACGCTGTACGGTAAGGATGGGCCGCCTCCGGATACACCCGCTGCGCGAGCGGACCCGTGGCGTCATCAGGAACGGACAGCCACGGGGCAGTGCGAGGGCCACTTACTGCTTCGGGCTGGCGCCGGTCGATTCTTCCTTGGCCAGCTTGACCCGCGCGCTATCCAGCTTCTTCTGCACTTTGTTCACGTCGCCGGGCTCGGCATCCGCCGGCACGGTGCGCGCATACTCCTGCAGACTCTGCTCCCATTGGCCGGCAGCCATCTTCAGTCGACCGGTCTTCTCATAAAGCTCGCCCAGGTGGTCGTGCACCGCAGGGTCGTTGCCCATGCGCTCGCTTGCTTTGCGCAGGTTGGCTTCCGCCAACGCATATTGGCCCATCTTGAAGTACACCCAGCCCAGAGAATCCAGGTAGGCGCCGTTCTGGGGATCCAGTTGCACCGCCTTCTGCACCATGGCCAGCGCGTCATCCAGCTTGACCCCGCGATCCCCCAGCATGTAGCCGAGGTAATTGAGGGTCATGGCATTGTTGGGGTCGATGGCCAGGATCTTGCGGAATTGCTCTTCCGCGGAATCGTAGTGTTTTTGCCGATCATCGAGCGCGCCCCGCAGAAAGTAAATGTAGATCTTGTCGTCCTGCTTGGTGGAAAGAGCTTCGGCGGCATCGATCTCGTCGGCTGCTTCCTTCCAGCTGCGCAGACGGGTGTAAATCTGTGCCAGGACCAGGTCAGCTTCGCGGTCGCCGGGGTCGCCATCAATTGCGCCTTGGCCAGCTTGATGCCCTCTTCCGGCTTATTGCTGTCGGCAAGCTGCCCGGCCAGCATCAACTGAATGCTCTTGTCCTTGGGCATGGCCTGCGCGGCCTGCTGGGCCACCTGGGTAGCCTTGTCGTACTGCTTGGCGTCGCGGTAGGCATCCACCTGGCCCTGGTAGCCGCGCTCGGCGTAATCCCCGCCCATGGCAACCATCAGCTGATAGGTCTGCACAGCCTGGTCGGTCTTTTTCTGCTCGCGGTAGACATTGGCCAGCCGGTCGAGAAAGATGGAGCGGTTGTTCTTCTCCGCGTCAGAGTATTGGCCGTCCGGATGGCTGGTCTGCTTCACCAGGGTCTGCAGAGTTTGCGCGGCCTCGTCATAGTGGCCGAGCGAGTCGTCGATCAACGCCTCATTGAAGCCGATTTCGAGCGAATCCGAGGCCAAAGCCTTGGCCTTCTTCAGGGTGGTCAGTGCCTGCTCGTAGTGACCCTGGCGGCGCTGGATCTCGGCGATGCGCAGGTAGGTCTGTGCGTCCTGCGGATCAGCGGCCGAGATGGTCTCAAAGTGCTTGAGCGCGGGGGCGAGCTGGTTGTCGTTCAACAGCGCCTGGGCCAGACCCCTCTCCGCATCCAGGTTATCCGGTTCCATGTCGAACGCCTTGCTGTAGGCGTCGATGGCGTTCTTGTTGTCCTTTAGCTGGTCGTAGCTCATGCCCAGGGCGTAGTCCATTTTGGGCGTGCGGTCGTCCGCCGGCACCGCGTTTAACACCTGGATGGCGTGCGTCATGTCGCCGGAATCGCTGTAAAGCCGCGCCAGGTTCAGCACTACATCTTCTGAATTGGGATCGATGCGCTGTGCCGCCTTAAACTGCTCTTCCGCATGCGGCGTGTCGTGCGCCAGGGTGTAGAGCTGCCCCAGCAAGAGACGGCTCTCGATATCGTTGCTCTGAAGTGCACAATCTTGGTGTATTCGGCAATGGCCAGCTGCAGCACCTTCTCCGAAGGTCCGCCGTTTTGCACATTGCCCAGGGACTGCAGATAGACCCGTCCTAGCAGCTTGTGGGCTTCAAGGTTGTTCGGCTCGGTCTTGAGGATGTCCTGCGCCGCCAGCACGGCATCCCGTACCCGGCCGGTGCGGAGATAGAGCTCCGCCAGTCCGCTGTTCAGGTACTTGGAGTTGGGATCGGCGTCAAGCGCCAGCTTGTATTCTTCAATCGCGCGCGTCGCGTACTCGGGGCGGCCGTAGTTGGTGGCCATATCCTCGTACATGTGCGCCAGCCCGAAATGGTAGTAGGCCGCGGATCGGTCCGTTTTCTGCTGGTTGCGGGCGGGCGTGGCCGATGCGTTTGTTGCCGGCAGCGGGTTCCGGCGGTTGCGGAGCCGCAGTCTGTTGCGCCATGCGGGCGGTGGATGGCGCAAGCAAGGGCACATGAAAGAAAGTTGCTTGATGAGTCTCAGAGAGGGCTGAGGCTTGATGGTCATTTATGGGAGTTCCTGTGCCCGGGCTTCCGTTCCATTGAACTGACGCCGGCGGTCCAAACGCGGTGCAGAGGAACCCGCATTTTTTGTCATATGCGCGTGCAGTCACACGGCAGCGCACCATGGTCAAAATCGATTGTAACGCCCCGAAAAAGTCTAACACTCCCCAATTCGTCCACCGGAGGAGCTTCCCGTTACTTTGGTTGTCTCACTAATGTGTTGCACTGCTGCCTAGTTCGACCATTATAAAGTTTAGACTATTTTCTCTGCGCCTGGTCATAAGCGGATCTTGCACGGCGCCCCTGCTTTTTCATGTGGCGGTAACCAGCTGATACATAGACGCCTAATGCCGCAATTAGTGCCGGAAATGCCTCATTCCGGTAAACACCATGGCCATGCCCAGCTCGATTGGCGGCTTCGATCACTTCCTGATCGCGTACGGAACCCCCCGGCTGAATCACGGCCGTGGCCCCGGCAGCGGCTACTGCTTCCAGCCCATCGGCGAAGGGGAAAAAGGCGTCGGAGGCGGCGACCGAGTTGGCCAAAGGCAGCGACGCTTTCATCGCGCCAAACTTCGCCGCATCCACCCGGCTCATCTGGCCTGCCCCCACCCCGATCGTCTGCCCGTCACGGGCGTAGACGATGGCATTCGATTTGACGTGCTTGGCCACCCGCCAGGCAAAAAGCAGGGACTCCATCTCCTCCGTCGACGGCTGGCGAGCCGTAACCACCTTTAGTCCTGCCGGCGAGAGTCTTCCGAATCCGCATCCTGCAGCAGCATCCCTCCGGAAATCTGCTTCACCACTTTGCCGGGGGAGCGTTTTCACCATCAGCAGCGTAGATTCTTCTTGCCGCTCAATTTCTCCAATGCGCCTTAGCTGAACGATGGGGCCGCAATGGCTTCGACGAAGAGCTTGGCAATTTCTTCCGCCGCCGCCTCGTCCACCTCGCGATTGATGCCAATCACACTGCCAAAAGCGGAAACAGGGTCCGTCGCCAGGGCCTTCCGATACGCCTCCACCACGCAGGAACCGATCGCCGCGCCGCTGGGATTGCTGTGCTTGATGATGGCGACCGCGGGCTGGGCAAATTCATGGGCCAACTCCCAGGCGGCGTCCAGATCGACCAGGTTGTTGTAGCTGAGTTCCTTGCCTTGCAGTTGCTGCGCCCCGGCGACCCCGGTGCCCGAGCCGTCTGCATAGAGCGCAGCGCCCTGGTGGGGTTCTCCCCATACCGCAGGTCGGCCGTCTTGCATAGGCCAGCAGCAGGGTGGAAGGGAAGTGGGCTTCCACCGGCTCCAGCCCGGGGTCATGCTCGCGTTGGGCGGCAATCCTGTTGAAGGTTACGGCGATGGCCGAGTCGTAGGGGCAGTAAGCGTGAAGGCCTGCCGGGCCAGCCTCCATCGGGTTTCGAGCGAAAGTGCGCCCTGGTGGGCCTGCATCTCAGCCGCCAATGCTTCGTAGTCCGCGGCCGCGGTCACCACGGCCACATCTTCGAAGTTCTTGGCTGCGGAGCGCATCATGGAGGGTCCGCCGATGTCGATGTTCTCCACCAGTTCGCCGAAGGGGACGTCCGGCTTGCGGGCGGTCTCCTCAAAGGCGTAAAGATTCACCACCACCATGTCGATCGGCTCGATTCCATGCTCCGCCACGGCGGCGCGGTGTTCCTCCAGTCCGCGGCGTGCAGGATGCCCCATGGACGTTAGGATGCAGAGTCTTGACCCGGCCGTCCAGCATCTCCGGAAACCCAGTAAGGTCGGCGACATCGCGCACCACCAGCTCGGCTCCCCGCAGCGTGCGTGCGGTGCCGCCGGTCGAGACCAGCTCCACGTTCATGCTGCCAGTTGGCGGGAAAACTCCACCAGGCCGGTCTTATCCGTAACACTCAAAAGGGCCCGCTTTACCTGCTTATATTCCACACAAAACCTGTCCTTTGGTTATGTAAGAATGAGGTGCCGCATGGATGAGATGAAGGAACCAAGAAGACGATTTGTCAGCGGGCCCTTGCTCAGGATAGCTTAGCCCTATGCCGAAGGGGAGGAGAGAGGCGGTCGCAGGTTCCAGCGGAGATCTTGCCACCGGAAGGCGCGAACCCCGTTCCTACGGGAGGATGCCCGGCTACCAGGGAGACCCGGGCCGTCCGCGGCTCCGCCGGCGACCCGGGGTAACCGTTGGGCCACGGCGCCGGCCACCTACACCCTGGTGGGAATCAATTGCGCGGTTTACGTGGTCATGGTGGTGAGCGGGGTCTCGGCTACCAATCCTACCGTGGTGGAACTGGTGCACTGGGGAGCAAATTTTGGCGGCTACGTCCTCGCCGGCCAATGGTGGCGTCTGTTCACTGCCGCCTTTGTCCACATCGGCATCCTGCACCTGGCGACCAACATGTGGTGCTTATGGAACCTGGGTTTGCTGGGCGAGCCCCTGCTGGGCCCCGCCGGGGTGGTCGCGGTATATGTCTTAACGGGGGTTGCGGGGAATTTGCTCAGCACGGCGGTCCATCCCCAGATTGTCGGCGCCGGCGCCTCCGGAGCGGTCTTCGGCTTGGCGGGCGTGCTTATTTTGCTGCTCAAGGCGAAATTGTTGCCCGTTCCGCCGGAGGAAATACGCCGCTTACGCAGGAGCGTGATTTACTTTGCCCTTCTGAATTTTGTGATTGGGGGCACCACGATGTTCCTGCGCACCAGCATTCAGATCGACAACATGGCCCACCTGGGAGGATTTCTTTGTGGCCTCGCCCTGGGCGCGCCGCTGGTGCCCAGAATCGGCTCGGCGAGGAGCGAATTCGCCGTTCGCTCCTGGGCGGCTTACGGCGGGATGACCGTGCTGCTGCTGGCCTTCGGCCTACGGTCTCGCTAGATCGCGCTGGCGACTAGCTTAGCGACTGCGGTTGCGGCGAACTTCTTCACCATGGCCAACAGGAGCTTGCGGTCGCTGTCGTTGAGGTTGGTGGCGTAGCGCCGAATCTGGGTTAAAAACCTCAATTCGTCATCGGTCAGCTTTTGGGTGTTCATCTCGCGGCCCAGCGAGTCTTCGGCAAAAAACTGGGCCAACGGGATATCCAGAGCCTGCGCGATCTTGGCGAGAGTGTCGAGCGAAGGAACGGTATGTCCGTTCTCCACGCGCGACAGGTAACAGCGCAACAGGCCGGTGCGCTTCTCAATATCTCCCTGTGAAAGACCCTTCTGCAACCGGTATCCCCGGATGGTGATGCCAATCTTCATAAGCAATGACCTTCGTTCACACTTTCACCCCACTGAGCCAGAAGCAGTTAAGCACATTTCAGGTGTTGGCAGCATAGTTAACACGCCGGAGAGACGACTAGCAAGATTTTTTTTCATGATGTGAATCAATATTTCGGAAACGGGATTTTGTATCTGTAGGTTCGCGATGGTTCAGTTCATGAATAAGCCGCCGTTTACGTCCAGTACGTGACCGGTGATATAGCCGGCCTGGGGGGATGCCAGAAAGGCCACCGCATGGGCGACCTCCTGCTCGGTGCCTGGCCGTCCCAGGGGGATATGGTTCAGCAGTGCTTCACGCTGCTTTATCGTCCAGTACCGCTGTCATGGCGGTTTCAACAAAGCCTGGCGCCACGGCATTGACGGTGATGGAGCGGGAGGCTAGCTCCCGCGCCATCGACTTGGTGAATCCGATCAGCCCGGCCTTGCTGGCGGCGTAGTTTGCCTGTCCTGCCTGGCCGGTGCGACCCACCACGCTGCTGATGTTGATGATTCTGCCCCAGCGACCGCGCAACATGGGGTTCACCAGGGCTTGGGTCAGAAGGAAGGCGCCGGTCAGGTTGGTGGTCATGCACTGCGTCCCAATCCGCGCGTTTCATGCGCAGCAGCAGCGTGTCGCGGGTGATGCCCGCATTG
The DNA here is from genome assembly GCA_963821315.1 of uncultured Acidobacteriaceae bacterium. Taxonomy (GTDB): domain Bacteria; phylum Acidobacteriota; class Terriglobia; order Terriglobales; family Acidobacteriaceae; genus PALSA-350. The sequence continues at coordinate 6,269 of CAWGDP010000011.1, forward strand.
TTTACCAAAATTTCCACACTGCCGAAATGAGCGATGGCGGCCTTGGCGGCGGCCTGGATGGAGGCTTCGCTGGCCACGTCGATAACGAAGGATTTGGCTTGGCCGCCGGCGGCGGTTATTTCGGCGGCTACGGCTTCGAGGTTGGCCTCATTGCGCGCGGCCAGCGCAACGCGGGCCCCCGCCTTTGCCAGCGCCAGCGCACAAGCGCGGCCGATCCCTTGGGATGCTCCGGTAACAAATGCTGTTTTGCCTTCTAGGTTTTCCATGATCCGGTTTCGCACCAGGCGAAAGAGTGAGGTTACCAGATGAGGGGGGCCAGCGGGGAGCGATGCTTTGATCGCCAATAGCATTGATGTGCGATCGAGTTCACCCAGGACTGACATCCTGGGTCATTCTCAGTCGTCCCTTCGGGACTGATCCGGGTGGAAAACCCTACCCAGGACTGCGTCCTGGGCTACTCTCAGCCGTCCCTACGGGACTAAATTCGGAGAGGTTCGTGTTCAGCCGGACAAAGTGACTTTAGCAGTGGAGCTAGACGATCTCGGCGGTGCGCACTGCTGCTGCTTCCAGGGCCGGTAGCTTGCCCCACACTTTGTCGAGCGACCAGAGGTAGACCACCAGCTCCCGCGAGTAGTGCAGAAGGGGCGTGGTCTGCGGGATTTCAATGCCATACGTGGCCGGAAGGTCATTCAGCTCGATCTCCGCTTCCGCGGCTTCGAGCGGCCAGGGCATGTGGTGGATATCCCCGCGCAGCAGTTGCCCGCTGCGATTGGTGGTGAAGAGACAATAGCGCTCGGTGAGGAAGTACTCGATGGTTCCCGGCCGGCTTTGGTCGATCGTACGTAATTTCCCCAAACCTCGATAGTGAGCCCGGAAGCGGACCGGTTTGGAGCTCAGAAGCCGCTCGCTCTGGTAGGTGAACTCCCGCTCACTGCGGGCCTTGATCGACATCCGGGCCCAATGATAGGGCAGATGGAAGACCGCCTTGGCCACGATGACCGCCAGCGGGTTGGAAGCCTCGAGACAGAAGAAATAGACCCCGGCGCGGTTGGTGTTCCGCTCCCGGACGTAGGTTCTGAGGTTCAGCTCAGGAAAGCGGCTGGCGCCGGGAATCCGGGGTACGCCGCGCAATTGAACCCGGTCCATCCAGAAGGGAACGACGCCCACCCAGGCGGATTGATCAAACGTGTCAACTTGCAGGCCGGAGGGAAGTAACGATTCCAATTTGGCTGCAGGGATCGGCCAGTGGGCGAAGAGCAGATCGTTCCAGCGCTGCATCATCGTCCAGGGACGCTTGGGCAACGCGTAAGGCCGGTGGTTTACCACCGACAATGCTTCTTCGTCAGGCTCGGAATAGCGGCTTGTGGCCATAAGAGCGAACACACTCGTAAAAGGCGCAATCCGCACCGCGGTTGTCACCGTCAATCTTACCTTAGTTCGCCCCGGGAAGTGAGCGCCGCGGCGTCCTCTTGTAAGCGAAGGTACCGCGGCCCCACACCATCGCGGGAATGCTCTATCCTGAACCGTAACCATGGCTCAGAGCGAAATCGTCACCGCAGCTTCCCCCGTCCAGCCCGAAGCACCTCGAAACCAGACTGAGGTATTTGCTGTCCATGGGGCCGACCCCGAAGTCCTGGCCTATGCCATGGCAAAGTACTCCCGGTCCGCGCTTTCGATGAAGGAATCGCTGCGCGAGATCTCGAGCCAGCGTGCCGAGCACTTTCTCAACACGTTCTACTTTCAATATGGCCATCGCTCGATTGCGGATCTGGCGCATGTGGCCTTCGCCATCGAGCGGCTGTCGCTCCTGGCAGCCATCATCCTGGTCGACGAGCAACGCTGGGATGGCCAGGAGCGTTCTACCCGCTATCAGAATTTCCGCAAGAGCGGTTGGTATCTCCCTGATTTTTCCCTGAGCCCGGCCAGCGGCCAGGTTTTCACCGAGGCCATCGAGGCCCTCTTCGCCGAATATCACACCAGCACGGAGAGGATGTTTGAGCATCTGAAAGGGCGCACGGCGCGGCCGGCGGAGATGAAGGAGGAGGCCTTCCATCGCATCCTGAAGGCCCGCGCCTTCGATGTCTCCCGCTACCTCTTACCGCTGGCCACCAACACTTCGCTGGGCCAGATCGTGAACGCACGTACGCTCGAGACCCAGATCTCCCGCTTGCTCTCCGATCCTCACGAGGAGGTGCGTCAGCTGGGCGAACGGCTGCGAGACGCAGCCTCCGGTTCAGCCTGGAATGTACAGGGCGAGGCGCTCAGCGCATTGCAGCGCGAGATCGCATCCCTGGACCCCGCTCTCGGCGCCACTGCGGAAGCTCTGCTGACCCGCGAGGTGAAGACCGCGCCCACGCTGGTCAAGTACACAACGCCCAATGACTACATGCTGGCCACCCGGGTCGAACTGGCCGAGGCCGCGGCCGCGGTGATGAAGGACGCGCCGATTGAAACCCCGGCCGGCCCGGTCGATCTGGTCGACGAACAGACGCTCGAAATCGATCTGGCCACGACGCTGCTTTACGGCGCCAGCCATTACGCCTATCGCCAAATCACCCGCCAGGTCGCCGCGCTGGAAGAGGCGCGACGCAACGAGATCATCGCCATCGGCGCCCGGCATCGCGGCCGCCACGACGAGTTGCTGCGCGAGTTCTCCGCGGGCCAGGGCCTGCGCTTCGATATCCTCATGGATATTGGCGGTTTCCGCGACATGCACCGCCATCGCCGTTGCGTCCAGATCCTGCAGTCGTTCACCAATGCTCACGGTTATGAAGTTCCTGAAGGATTGGCTGAGGCGGGATTGTTGCCGCAGTACGACTCCGCCATGACCCAGGCCCACTCTGTCTTCGAACAGGTCTCGCAGGCCGGTCTAGTCGAGAATGCGCGCTACGTGCTACCACTGGGCACGCGCACCCGCGCTCTGTTCAAGATGGATTTCGCCGAAGCCCTGTACATCGCAGAGCTACGCTCCGCGCCGGCCGGTCATTTTTCCTATCGCCGCATTGCCTGGGAGATGTACCAGGCGGTCGCCCGCAGGCATCCGGCGCTCGCTCCGTACTTTCGCGTCCCGGATATCCACCAACCGGTGGACCTGCTGCAGCGATAGCGGTGTATGATCCTACAAGCCGCCCGCTTAGAGTCAACGTACCTTCCCACTGGAGACCCCCCATGGCAGACGATCGTTCCCGCGCCATTGACTTGGCATTAGCACAAATTGAAAAGCAATTCGGCAAGGGCTCTATCATGCGCCTCGGCAACAAAGAGGCGATTGTGCCGATCTCTGTTATTTCCACCGGCTCGATTTCTTTTGACGCCGCGCTTGGAGTAGGCGGTGTTCCCCGCGGCCGGGTGATCGAAATTTTCGGCCCTGAATCTTCGGGCAAAACCACCATCACCTTGCAAATCATCGCCGAAGCCCAGAAATCCGGCGGGATGGCGGCATTCGTCGACGCAGAGCACGCGCTCGATCCGCAGTATGCCAAGAAGCTGGGCGTCGACGTCGACAACCTGCTGGTGTCGCAGCCCGATTATGGCGAGCAGGCATTGGAGATCACCGAGGCGCTGGTGCGCTCCGGGGCCATCGATGTGCTCGTAGTCGATTCAGTGGCCGCCCTGGTACCCAAGGCGGAACTCGATGGCGAAATGGGCGACTCCCATATGGGATTGCAGGCGCGTCTCATGTCACAAGCGCTGCGCAAGCTTACGGGTACGGTTTCTAAATCGCGCACGTCATTAATTTTTATTAATCAAATCCGCGAAAAAATCGGTGTCATGTTCGGCAATCCGGAAACGACGACCGGTGGCCGCGCGCTCAAGTTCTACTCCTCGGTGCGTATCGACATTCGCCGCATCGCGGCGGTCAAGGAAGGCGACGTAGTGGTCGGCTCGCGTACCAAGATCAAGGTGGTCAAGAACAAAGTCGCCGCGCCTTTCCGCGAAGCTGAGTTTGACATTCTGTATGGCGAAGGCATCTCCCGCGAGGGCGATGTGCTCGATCTTGCGGTAGCGCAGAACATTGTGGAGAAGTCAGGCGCCTGGTATAGCTACGCCGGCGAGCGCATCGGCCAAGGCAGGGAGAATGTGCGCAGCTTCCTCAAAGACCATCCGGAAATTTTCACCCGCATCGACGGCCAACTACGGCAGAAGCTCGGGCTCACGGGAGTGAAGCCGGCCGACATTCCCGCGGTTCCGGTGAATGGGTCAGCCCAGGCGGCGGAAGCGGTGAAGGTACCTGTGCGCAGGCAGTAGCTGGTCTTGAACACAGTCAAAGCCATTTATCCGGGTAGCTTCGACCCTTTGACCAATGGTCACCTGGATCTGGTCGCGCGCGGGGCCAAGATCTTCGACCATCTGGTGGTCGCCATTCTCAAGAATTCTGAGAAGGCGCCGCTGTTTTCTGTTGACGAGCGGCTTGAGATGATCACCGAGGCGGTTCAGCCCTTTGGAAATGTCTCGGTGGCGACCTTCAATGGCCTGCTGGTGGAGTTTGTCCTGGAGCAGCGAGCCCAGGCCATCCTGCGTGGCGTCCGCGCCATCAGCGACTACGAATACGAGCTGCAGATGGCGCTGATGAACCGGAGGTTGGCGCCGGCCGTCGAAACCGTCTTCCTGATGGCCGACGAAAAGTATTCGTACGTGAGTTCCCGCTTGATCAAGAACGTCTTCGAACTGGGGGGATCGGTCGAAGGCCTGGTTCCGGAGACCGTCATCCGCCGCATGAAAGCGCGCGTGGTTCCCAACCGCGGCTAGACAGCAGTCGGCTTTAGATTCCAGAATTCCTCTATCTCTTCCAGCGGCTTATTTTTGGTTTCGGGTACAAAGAACCAGGTAAAGACGGCCTGGGCAAGCGCCATGGCGGCGAGAAATCCGAAGGTGATCACCTTGCCGATCTGGTGATAGGCGAAAGGGAAGAGCAGAACAACCAAAGCGTTGGCGACCCATTGGGTTAGCACCGGGACGGTCATGGCCAGACCTCGCACATCGGTGGGAAAGATCTCGGGAAGCAGCGTCCAAAATACCGGCCCGATGCAGCATGAGAAGAAGGCGAGATAGCTAAGAATCAGCACCAGCACCAGCGGTCCGCGAAATTGATTGGTGGCGATCGTCACCATCAGCGAGACCAGCGCCGCGCACATGCCGATCGAGCCGATAACGTATAACGGCTTGCGACCGTAGCGGTCGATCATCCAGAAGGATGCGATGGTGAAGACAAACTCCGTGACTCCGACCAGAAAGGTAGATAAGAGGGCGTCATCGATCTTCCATCCGGCGGAACGAAAGATAGCCGGTGCGTAGTCGACAACGGTATTGATTCCCGAAACGTGAATCAGAATAGCCAGGAAGAAACTTACCCTGAGCGCGCGCTTCACGCCGGGGCGCCGCAACGCTTGCCAGCCGCCCCCTTTATGAACCGCTTCCTGCATCTCCGCAATGGCGAGCCCGGCGCTTTGCCTGCCCGAGATCCTGGCCAGCAGACTAAAGGCTTCGTCTTTCCTGCCAGCCATCATGAGGAAGCGCGGCGTTTCCGGCGCTATCAGCATGAGGACGAAAAAGAGCACCGACGGAAAGATGCCGGTGAAGAACATCCACCGCCAATTGTTGACGCCGCTGTTGCGCAACAGGTAGTTGATGCCATAGGAAATCAGAATGCCACTGACGATGGACAGCTGATAGAGCGTGCCCATGCGTCCTCGTACCGAGGGCGGCGAAACCTCGGCTATATACATGGGGGAGAGAAGAGAGGCGGCTCCGACGGCCAGTCCGCCCACGAAACGGGCAGCCACAAAGAGGTGAAAGGTCGGCGCCCCTGCGGTCGCGATCGAGGTCAACGCGAACAGCACGGCTACCCCAACCAGGATTCGCTTTCGTCCGTAACGATCGGCAAACCTGCCGGCAGCGAGAGAGCCCAGGACACAGCCAAAGAGAAGGGAACTGAAGGCCCAACCCAGCTCCAGGTCATTGAGTCCGAAGTGCTCGGTCAAAAACGGACCGGCGCCGGTGATGATCGCAATATCGAAGCCGAAGAGAACGCCGCCCAGTGCCGCGGTCGCGGCCAGCAGGATCAGATACCGGAAGTTAATTTCGATTTTCACCTTGCCATCGGATCGTATCCGGTTTGTTGCCCTTATTGCTTTTCTATTTCGATGTAGTCGACGGGCGCTGGTTCGCCCTGGTCCGGCGTTCCGCGAAGAGTGAGCGTATCGCGCGGCTTGAGGTGAACCCCGTCCACGGTGAAGAGCATGCTGGTGCTGCCGTCGAGGTGGGGATCGACCACGGCCGGCGGTAGGGTTGCATTGGCCGTCCAGTGCGCCAGGGACTTGCCGTTCAGCAGCAGCTCGTATTGCGCGGCGCCGGTGCGCAAGTCGAAATAGCGCACGCCGATGGTGTAAATTCCGTCCGGCCTGCCGGGCTTGGTGGTGAGGGTGCACGGGGCGGGGCGATTGCAAACCACTGCCTTGCCTCCCGAGGCGGTTTCCCACGGAGTGACGGCGACCGTGGTGTATCCGTCCGCCTGCATGGACTCGGCTTCGATGCGGTCAGGATAGTGGCCGACGCGGCCCAGCTTATCCTGGATTCCGGAGATGTTCTGGAACCATGCGGTGACCGCATCCCGCCACACGATAGCGTGCCCCGCCTCGTACTCAAAGAGCGCTAGGGTTTCGTTATAGCGCTGGTCGTCGATCAGGCCATGCAGCGTGCGCCAGCGCGATGGATAAGAGCCGGCCACCGCGGCGCCCTCATAGTGCGAATCGTAGACGTATTGCACCAGGGTCTTGCCGTTGTGCAGCACGTAGTCGTAAGGAACGTGGTGCATGAAGAGCAGCAGGCTGTCGGGGCAGGTTTCCAGGGACTCGTAGATCTTAGCCAGCTGGGGCGGGTATTGGCCGATGAAGCCAGTACCCGTGGCGACCGTGCGGTCCATGCCGATGCCTTTGCTGTCGGCCCGGAACCATTGCCCCCAGCCATTGCGCTCGGCAGACTCGATACCGGGACCGTAGTGGACGCTGATGATGTTGGTCAGGCCCCCAATGCCGAGCGGACCGGTGTATTGCTCGTACACCCGCCAGGAGTTGGTCTGCAGGCCGTCGACGATAAAGGTAACTTTGGGATCGTTGCCGAAGGTCAGCCGGGTCCAGGCGTCGATGATCTCGGCGGTGGTCAGGTCGGGATTCCAGGCTAGCTTGCCGAAGCCGTAGAGGTTGGCCATGGCCATGGGGTGATGCAGCCAGTTGGTGTCGAGGCCGACGTTGGCCACGGCGACAAAACCGCCCAGGGGCTGGTGGAAGGTTTTACCCTCGACAATTTTGCTCACCGGAGTGATGCGATTCTCCGCGTGGAGATCGGTGTCGAGCACCCACTTCCACATGGGCACCAGGAAAACCATGTGGCGTTGTTGCCCGGTGTACTCCTGCGTGACCTGCAGTTCGATAGCTTGGTTGGTATGGCGAAGGGCAGCAAACAAGGGGGAGACGGGCTCGCGAACCTGGAAGTCGATGGGGCCGTGCTTGATCTGGATCACCACGTTGCGCTCGAACTTGCCATCGAGAGCGCGGAAGTTGTCATAGCCGGCCCGGGCGCGGTCGGCCTTGAGGTCATTCCAGTCCAGATGGTTGTTGTAGACGAAGCCGCGATAAAGCACCACGCCGCCGTGCGGCTGGAGCGCGCGGGCCACGGTGTTTGCCGCCTGCGCGGGAGTGCGGCCGTATTTCGAGGGTCCGGGCCGGCCTTCTGAATCCGCCTTGATGACAAAGCCGGCGAAGTCGGGGATGGCACGGTAGATTTCATTGACCTTCGCTTTCCACCAGGCGGCGACTTCCGGGTCTACGGGATCGAAGGTGCGCAAATGACCCACAACCTGGGGGCTCGATAGATCGATAGACAGGGACATGCGCACACCCCAGGGACGAAATGCATCCGCGATGCGGGCGAGTTCGTGGATCATCTCCGGGTCGAGCGTATGCAGGTTGGAGTTGACGTTGTTGACGGTGGCGCCGTTGAGGCCGACCGAGGCCAGCAGCCGTCCGTACTCTGAGACCCGGCTGAGGTCGGGGCGCACGTGGCCGTTGTCGAAAAAGATGCTGCGCCCGGCATAGCCGCGCTCGATGCTTCCATCGAAGTTATCCCACTGGTTGACCCAGCGAATGGGAGAGGAAGGCGATTCCGTATCGGCCACCAGAGCCTTCTGTTGAGCGATCTGCTCCAGGACGTGGAAGACGCCGTAGAGCTGGCCGCGGTCTGTCCCGCCGGCGATCACCCAGTAGCGGTGGCCGTGCTCGGCAAACTGGGAGATGCTGAAGCCTTCGGGCGCAATCGGGGAGGCCGTTTTCCAGGTGGGCAGAAGATGCCGAATCTCCAGCGGAGTACCGAGGAGGAACGAGTCTTCCTCACAGATCGTGGAGGAAGTCTTGAGGGTTCTGCCGAGCATCGAGTGCACCCCCCGGGCAAGCTCACTGGCGGCACTCTGGGCCACGGGAGACTGGCTGGTGGTGATGATGCAGAGCGGGAGGCCCCGTATTGCTGCGCAACTTGCGGCGGCAGTGGGGCGTAGCGGAGCCAGCCTTCGGCTCCGGTCTCGGCGCGAAGACCGGGGGCAACGGAGAGAAGGCTCAAGGCCAGAAGGTTTACCGCTGCAGTCAGGCGCATTCCTGCTATCTTATCTCCCTTGTAAAATCAAGGGATGTCCCAGCACATCGGTATTGTTGCTTGCTCCGCCGAAGGGGCCGCGCTCTGTTATCGGTCTATTTGTTTGGGAGGCGCGGACCTTCTCGGGCCGCATGAACACCCCGAAATTTCGATGCATACGTATTCGCTGGGCGAGTACATGAAATGTATCTATCGCGGTGACTGGCAGGGTGTGGGCGAACTCATGCTCTCCTCCGCTAATAAGCTGGCCAGTCTCGGCGCCGATTTCCTGATTTGCCCGGATAACACGATTCACCAGGCGCTCCCCTTTATTGAGGAGCGGTTGCCGTTGCGCTGGTTGCATATCGCTGATGCGGTTGCCGCACAAGCCGTCGGACGCAGGTTCCGGCGACTGGGCTTAACCGGAACTCGTTACCTGGTCGAGAGCGAGGTGTATCCGGAGAAGCTGAAGGCGCGGGGCCTGGAGTATGTGCTCCCCAACGCGGAGGACCGCGAAGAAATCAATCGCATCATCATGGATGAGTTGGTTTACGGCGTCTTCAAGCCGGAGGCGGTGGCAACCTTTCAGCGGGTGATCGAACGCATGAAAGATGAGGGCTGCGACGCTGTGGTGCTCGGCTGCACCGAGATTCCGCTGCTTATGAATGACGCGAATTCTCCGCTGCCGACGCTCGACTCGACGCGATTGCTGGCACGAGTCGCTCTGCGCCGAGCAGTGCAGAGCAAGGCCGTGCCGGCGTAACCGAACCCCGAAAGTGAAACCGCAGATCCCTCCACTCCGCTACGCTCCGGTCGGGATGACAAATCTATTGCAAAAGAAGAATTGTCATCCCGACCGGAGCGTAGCGGAGTGGAGGGATCTGCGGTTTCACTCAATTCCGTAACAACCCCAGATAAAACAAGGACGGGTGCCCCAGGTTCGCACCAGCGTACCTGGGTTAATGATGATATGTTTCGATTGCTTTTCCTGGAGGGCGTATCAGAAGTGCGGTAAAAAGCGTTCGTAGGGCTTCGCCCATCTTTTTCGTCCCAGGTACGCTGGTGCGAACCTGGGGCGTCCACTACCCACTTCGTCCGCTACCTGGAGATCGGTGGAAACTCCAGCTCCAGGCCTTCATCTCCGGGAAGAATCGTGAGCCTCACCTTCGCCAGCGATTCGACGATCCAGTCTGCTGCCGCGAGCTGATCAATTCTGTGAGAAAAGGTTGTGGCCAGAACCTTGCACCCCGCAGCGTGGCCCGCCCTACTGCCTGAAGGCGAATCCTCAATCACAATACAATCCGCCGGCGCCAGGCCGAGAATCTTCGCGCCCTTGAGATAGGGCTCGGGATGCGGCTTGCCATTCGTCACCCGGTCGGCAGTGATGATGTGCTCCGGCACCGGAACGCCGGCGAACGCCAGCCGGCTGCGCGCCAGCCGTTCCGTGGCCGAGGTCACGATGGTCCAGTACTTCTGCGGCAACAATTGCAGAATCGAGGTCACCCCTTCCAGAACCTCGAGTCCTTCGTTGTCCCCAACCTCGAGATCTTCAATCACTTTGAGTTCTGCCTCATGGTCGGCATCGGGCTTAAGCGTGCGCACGGTTTCGATGGCGCGCATTCCGTGCGCGGTCCTGATCGTTTCCCGCACATCGAGTCCATGGCGCTTCTGCCCAGGTCTGCCAGCTTCGCTCTACCGATCCCAGGGAGCTGATCAACACTCCATCCATGTCAAAAAGCAGCCCTTTGGTTCTTACCTTGATCATGCGCCGTCTCCCATGGCAAACTTTCGCCCCGCTTCGAGTAGTGCATTCACCGATTCGCGTCCACCGCTCTCGGCGTATATGCGCAACAACGGCTCGGTGCCGGAAGCACGCAGCAACAACCAGCTTTCCGCGGATTGCGCTTGCGGATTGTCGAGATAAAACTTCAAGCCGTCCAGAGTTTCCAGGCGCAGCACCGGCATACCGGCAAACTCCTTTACCCCGGCCGCTGCGCGGCGGATGGCCGACTGTTTGACCGCCTCCGGGAGGTGCAGATCGAGCCGTCCGTAATAATGCTCGCCATATTCTTCCTGCAGCGCGTTCACCAGCGAGCCCAGCGTCTGGCCTTCCTCCGCCATGATGTTGGCCAGTAGCAGTGCATTGAGCAGTCCGTCGCGCTCCGGCAGATGCCGGCCAATGCCGATGCTGCCCGATTCTTCGCCGCCGATGAGAATATCCTTCTCCAGCATGAGCTCGCATACATGCTTGAAGCCGATGCCGTGCTCATAAACTTTGCGCCCGTAACGAGCGGCGATGCGGTCTACCATCTTGGTGGTGTTGAAGGCCCGCGCCACATCGCCGGGCCACTGCTTGCGTTTGAGCAGCCACTCCAGCAAGAGGCTATAGATCTTATTGGCATCGACGAATCGCCCCTCCTCATCCACCGCGCCGATGCGGTCCGCGTCGCCGTCGGTGGCAAAGCCGGCCTGGCAGTGGTGCTCCAGCACCGCGACCTCCAGCGCCCGGATGTGGGGCGGAATCGGCTCCGGCTGGATGCCGGGAAAGAGAGGATTCAATTCAGCCCGTATCTCAACGTGGTCAATGCCCATGCGGGAGAAGATGCCTGAGAGGACGCCTCGTCCGGCGCCGTACATGCAGTCGATGGCGTATTTCTGCCTGGTTGCCGCGATCCTCTTGAGGTCGGCGAAGACCGAGATGGCCTCGATATAGGGGCTAAGAAAGTCAGCTTCAGTGATAGAACCGCGGGACGTGGTTACAGGCAGTCCTTGCCCCAGGTAGCCCTCGATGGTAGCCATGATCGCCGGGCTGCCCGATCCGCCGTAGCTGGCTTTGAATTTCACACCGTTCCACTCCGCCGGGTTGTGGCTGGAGGTGATCATCACCCCACCCGCCGCGCGTAGATGCTTTACCGCGTAGGAGAGAGCCGGCGTGGGGGTGATGCGGTCGGCGATACGCACTGGGATGCCTGCAGCAGCGGCCACTTCCGCAACGATCTGGGCAAAGCGCTGTGACATGAATCGCGTGTCATAGCCGATGCACAAGCCGCGTGCCGAATCTTCGTGCTCGCGAATGTAGTGAGCGATGGCCCCGGCTGCGAGGCGCACGTTTTCATCGGTGAAGTCGTCCGCGAGAATGCCCCGCCAGCCATCCGTGCCGAAATGAACTTGTTTTTGTTTCAAATCAATTCGTCGTGTTTTCCGGTGAGTTCACTGACGACGCGGCGTACATCTTGCGAACGCTCCCGGGTGGTGATCAGCACGGCGTCTTCGGTTTCCACGACCACCAGGTCATCGACCCCGACCAGCGCGACAAATTTCCCCGGGCTGTAGACGTAATTGTTGCGCGCATCAATGCCCACCATGCCCTTGGCCTCGGTGACGTTGCCGTCTTTCGCGTTGCCTTGCGCCAATTGATGTTCGTAGAGCGCGTCCCACGAACCCAGGTCGTTCCAGCCGAACTCAGCCGGCAGGCAGTAGATATTCGAATGGTGTTCACCTTTGGCCGAGCGGGGCTCGAGCACGGCGTAATCGATGCTGATGTTTTCGCATTTTGGGTAGAGGTCGCGGAAAACCTGCTCGAACCGTGGGGTTCCATAGGCGTCGGCAATCTGCTGCAAGAAAGGCGCGGTCTCTGAGAGATGCTCGCGGATGGCGTGAGCCAGGGTGCGGGCGGTCCACAGGAATATGCCGCTATTCCAATAGTAGTTACCGGCCGAGCACAAACTCTTCTGCCCGCTCCCGGTTGGGCTTCTCGGTAAAACGGCGGACGCGCTTGACGCCGTGCGGTAGCACATCTCCGGTCTCGATGTACCCGTACCCAGTCTCCGCCCGGATAGGCTTCACCCCCAGCACGACGATGTTTTCCCCGGCTGCGGCCAGGGCGATGCCTTGCTCCAGGGTGGCGCGGTACTTCTCATCATTGGTGATCACGTGGTCGGCGGGGAAGATGCCCAGCACCGCATCGGGCGCGGTACGCTCGATGAGGAAAGCCGCCAGTCCCGCAGCGGGCGCGGTGTTGCGTGCCGCCGGCTCACAGATGATCTGCTCCCCCAGCATGGTTTGCAGTTGCTCGGAGATGGCCTTGGAGAGCAGGTCGTTGGTGATTACCCAAAGCTCGTTGGAAGTGGCCAGAGTGCCCAGACGATCCACGGTGCTTTGGATCATGGTGCGTGCGCCATCCAGCACCAGGAGCTGCTTGGCGCGCCAGCGGCGGCTCCTGGGCCAGAACCGTGTACCGCTGCCACCGGCCAGGATGATGGGACGAAACTCGACTTTAGGTTGCATCTGCTCCTGATCTCGTGGAGTGCTTAGGAAAGGCTGGCGAAGAAGTTTTTCATCCTGACCAGACCTTCTTCTATGACGCTTTGCGAGACAGCGTAGGAGAGCCGGATATGCTCCTGGGTGCCGAAGGCTTCCCCGGGAACCGTGACTACATGGGCTTCATGCAGCAGGCGGGTGGCCAGCTCGGTTGCGGTCTTTGCGCCCGGCTTGCCCAGGAAGGACGACACATTCGGGTAGACATAAAATGCGCCGTCGGGCCGGGTGCAGGTGATGCCGGGAATGGCCGTCAATCCGGCCAGGATGCGGTCGCGTAACTGGAGGTAATCGGCCCGCATCTCGACCACGCATTCCTGGGGACCGCTGACCGCGGCAATGGCCGCCTTTTGCACAAACGCAGCGGTGGAGGAGGTCGACTGGCTCTGCAGCTTGCCCATGGCGGCGATGACGGGCTTGGGTCCGAGAGCGAAACCAGCGCGCCAGCCGGTCATGGCGTAGGTCTTGGAGAGGGAACCGAGCACGATCACATGCTCCTTGGCCTCGACAAAGGAACCGCCGGAGACGGGCGCACCGGCATATTGCAGGTAGATATAGCACTCATCGAGCAGCAGGAAGATTCCCCGGGCGTGGGCCAGCTTCACGATGCGCTCGAGGTCATCGGGAGAGATGACGGAGCCGGCCGGATTCGAGGGCGTGTTGAGAATGATGGCCTTGGTGCGAGGGGTAATGGCGCGCTCGATGGCATCGGCGGTAACGCGGAAGTTTTCCGCTTCTTCGGTGGGCAGGAGCACCACCTTGCCGCCCGCGTATCGAATGATGTCCTTGAACGACACCCAGTAGGGGACGGGCAGAATTACCTCATCGCCGTGGTCCACCAGCACCTGGATGGCATTAAAGAGCGCCAGCTTGCCCCCGGTGGTGAAGATGGCTTCGTCGGGGGTGTAGTCGGAGCCGAAGTCGCAGGCGTGGCGCTGCACGATCGCTTTTCTGAGCTCGGGGATGCCGGCGACCACCGTATAGCGGGTGAAGTTGGCTTCGATGGCCGCGATGGCGGCGTCTTTAATGTGGCGCGGAGTAGGGAAATGGGGCTCGCCGGCGCCGAAGTCGACCAGCTGGGCGCCCTGGGCCCGCAGCCTGGCTGCTTCCGCGGTGACGGCCATCGTGGCCGAAACTTCTATACGGCCGATGCGGTCGGCAAAGATGTTGGTAGCAATGGGTGCGCTCATCTCTACTATCTTGGCAGACTCCAGCGCCTTCGCGGAAGCGCCAAAGTGAGCACGCTGTTTACTTAGAATCAGTAAAAGCTTTGGAAGGGCTTCGCCCATCTTTTTCCTCCCAGGTACGCTGGTGCGAACCTGGGGCACCCGTCCTCGTCCTCGGGCCGCGATCACCGGACCCGCTGCAGCAATATCTGCTCAGCGGCCAGCAGGTCCTCTTCGGTATCGACCCCGATGGTATCGAAGAGAGTGGGCACCACGTGGATGCTGATTCCCTCCTCGAGCCAGCGTAGTTGTTCCAGCCGTTCGACCGATTCCAGCGGGCTTGGCGGTAACTCCGCGAAGCGGCGCAGGGCAGCCTTGCGGTAAGCGTAGAGGCCGATGTGCTTGCGTGGGGGGAGGGGAGTGCCCCTCTGGTACGGGATCGTAGCGCGAGAGAAGTAGAGTGCTCTCCCGTTGTTTGCCGTGACCACTTTCACGGCGTTGGGATCATCGAGCTGCTCAGGCGTGCAAAGGGTTGAAAGCGTGGTGACCTCTGCGTCGGTCCCGGCGAAGGGCTTCAGTAGCGTCATCAATGTGTTCCGGGCGAAGCAAGGGCTCGTCTCCCTGGATATTCACGTAGATGTCGGCATCGACTATGGCCGCCACGGCATGGACGCGGTCGGTACCGCTGGCCAGCTGAGGCGAGGTCATGACACTCGGCCAGCCCTGTGATTCGGCGTACGCAACGACCTCCTGGGAATCGGTGGCAATCAACACCTGCTCGAGCTGCGGGCAGGCGCGCGCAGCGCGATAGACCCAGCCGAGCATGGGGACGCCGGCGATGGGGCGGAGCACCTTGCCCGGCAGCCGGGTGGAGGCAAGCCGCGCCGGAATGACGGCCACGACACGCTCACTCACGGTGCGCTCGCGTGGAACGGGTCGGATCCCAGCGCGTCTGCCTCGTCCTCGGGGCTGGGGATATCCAGGTTGACGACCACAGCTTCCTGGCCGCTGCGGACGATGACCGCTTCGACCGGCTGGTCCTGGCGCGCGTTCAGCTCCTGATGGGGGGCAAAAGGAGGGACGTAGACGAAGTCTCCCGGTCCGGCCTCATCGACAAATTCGAGATGCTCTCCCCAACGGAAGCGGGCGCGTCCGCGCACGATGTAGATCACCGTCTCCAGCTCACCATGGTGATGGGGACCGGTCTTGGCGTTGGGGTGGACGACGACCGTGCCCGCCCAGAGCTTTTGGGCGCCCACGCGTGCATAGGAAATGGCTTCGGCACGGGTCATGCCAGGGGTCTGAGGGGTGTTGCTGTCCAGTTCACCGCTGCGCACGATGTGCAGGCCGGTCTGGGGTTTGGAAAAGGACATGTATGGCACCAATTTATCTAGACGCAAGTGTATAGCCGTCGTGCAGTTTACCCAGCTTAGCCCCGCCCGGTAGATGCTAGAAAGCAGGCTTATTTTCAGGACTTGTTGCTGGGTGCAGCTGTCAGCCTATAAGGGCGCGGAGTTTGGCCCGGACATCCGCGAGTTCGGCTGCTGAGACGGCGCTTTTCTTCCTGGCGCGCCGCTTTCGCCAATCGAGACTCTTAACCTGGTCCGCCAGAACTGCGCTTGGAGGGGTACCCGCAATGACGACCTCAAACGGGTAATTCTTGGTCTGCGTCGTCATCGGGCAACAAACCATCAGGCTGGTTTTCTCGTTGTAGGCGGCCGGGCTCAACACGAGTGCCGGCCGATGCCCGGCTTGCTCGTGTCCTACTTGTGGATCGAAGCTGAGCCACACCACGTCACCGGTATCGGGCACATAAGATCGGCTTGTCACCAGGCTTCTTTACCGGAGGCTGGGCCAAACTCGACCTCTTCATGCAAATTTTTGCGGGTGATGTGCTTCAGCAGGTCTTCGAGATCGTATTCTCTAAGTCGTACCGGCTCGATCACAATGCGACCCGACTCTTCCCGCACATCCACAGCTTCGTTGAGCTCGAGGCGCGCCGCCTGCATAACAGCGGCCGGAATGCGCACCGATGCGCTGTTGCCCCATTTCTTGACTACCGCTCTCATATTGTTTCCATTCCGTGTCTCGGCATTGTCGCTTCATCCTGTCCCATTTCGGCTAGTGTGTCAACATTGTTGATACATTGTGTCGGGTTCAGAAACACTTTATCGCCGCCGGTGGTTGGCAAAACCGGCTTTGTGCCGTTGGAACGACATCTTGCGAGCAGGAGGTCACGGCGAAGGCATGCCGACGCGGTCGTTATGGAGCCGCTCGGCTACCGCTTTCGCCAGGGATCGGCCTACGCAACTGTTGTAGAATCAACATAGGGCGGCGTAGCTCAGATGGTTAGAGCGACGGACTCATAACCCGTAGGTCGGCCGTTCGATCCGGCCCGCCGCCACCAAAGCCCTTCCCCAATCGTGCGTCGATTGCCCCCTGGGTGCGTCTAACCCGGTAGTATTATTTGTTTAGACCATACTTATGGTCCAAAGTGGTGCTATGTCTCGAACCTTTACGCGTGCTGTGTTTGGTGTCTCAATCTTGTTGGTGGCATTAGTCTTCCTCGGTGGATTAGGTCCGAGCCGTGTGCGCGCGGATTCGCAGCAGGACGGAGCTTACGCGGAGATGGAAGTCTACAGCGAGGTTCTCAAGAAGGTTCAGACCGACTACGTCTCTGATCCCAACATGACTAAAGTCACTGTGGGCGCCTTGCACGGGCTGCTCGAGTCGCTCGATCCCGACTCCAGCTACCTGACCCCGGACGAATACAAAGCCTATAAACAGCACGGCAACGAAGGCACGGCGCAGGTTGGACTGAATATCTCCAAGCGGTATGGATACGCGACCGTAGTCTCGGTCGAGCCGGGAAGCCCGGCGGAAAAAGAACAAATCGAAGATGGCGATATCGTCGAGGCCATCGAGGGACATTCCACCCGGGAGATGTCCCTGGTGATGATTCGCCTGCTGCTGGAAGGCAAGCCGGGAAGCAACGTGACCTTTTCGCTGGTCCGGCCGCGCAAGGCGGAGCCGGATAAGATAACGCTGACCCGTACCGCAGCGACAACTCCTCCCTTGGGAGAGACGCAGTACGAGAGCAGCAGTATCCTCTACCTCAAGCCGGTCGTGCTTAGCAAAGAGCGTGTGTCGGAAATTGCCAGCCGCCTGAAGGCGATGCAAAAGAACGGCAACAAGAAGATTTTGCTGGACCTGCGCGACGTTGCCGAAGGAGACGAGGACCAAGGCGTGCGCCTGGCCAATTTCTTCCTGGAGTCCGGCACCATTGCCACCCTCTCCGGACAGAAATATACCTACGAGGCCTTTAACGCCGATACCTCCAAGTTCATTACCGGAGCCCCCCTCGTGGTCCTGGTAAACCACGGCACCTCCGGTCCGGGAGAGATTGTCGCCGCGGCGGTTCTCGATAACAAGCGGGCCGACGTGGTGGGAGACAGAACCTTCGGTGAAGGTTCCGTGCAAAAGACGATGGAGCTTCCCGATGGCGCTGCGCTGATCCTTTCCGTCGCCAAGTATGCTTCGCCGTTGGGCAAAAAAATTCAGGACGAGGCGGTGACGCCAAATATCGTGGTCGCCTCCAGCCAGCAGAATGATGATCAGGCGGCCGAGGCGAAAACTCCTAAGCCGGATGATCAATTGACCAAGGCGCTCGATATCCTGAAACAAAAGAGCGCATAGTCCGGATCTACCATTGATTGGGCAAGCTCCATCTTCGGGCGCTGAACGCTTTCGTGCGCCGGGCACGTCCGCGTCGGTGCCTATGAAGTTGGCAGGCAGCATTACTTTTCTCGCGCTGTTGGCTCTCGCCATCATCGCCGGATCGTTGACCGGCCTGATGCTGGTGTACTCCGTCGACTTGCCGCAAATTGCGGACCTGGAAAAATACCGTCCTATTACCGCGACCGACCTGCTCGACGTCCACGGCCGCGTCTTTGGGTCCTTTGCCCTGGAGAGACGCATCGTGGTGCCCTATGAAGCGCTTCCTCCCGTGCTGCGCCAGGCCGTCATATCCATCGAAGATAAGAACTTTGAGAGCCATTGGGGAGTCAACATCTTCCGCGTGGCGGGCGCGGCTTATCACGATCTGACTTCGAATGGCCGCACTCAGGGCGCCTCCACCCTGACCATGCAACTGGCGAAAAACCTCTTTCTCTCCAGCCAACAGACCTTCGGCCGCAAGCTGCAGGAGATTTTTCTCTCCATTCAAATCGAGCATGCGTTCACCAAGGAGCAGATTTTTACCCTGTACGCCAACCAGATCTACCTGGGCCAGGGTGTTTATGGATTCGAGGCTGGATCCGAATACTACTTCAGCAAACACGCCCGTGACCTCACGCTGCCGGAAGCGGCGTTGCTGGCCGCATTGCCTAAAAGCCCAACGGCGTATTCTCCCATCGCGAACCCGGACCACGCCTTCCGGCGCCGGAATATGGTCATCAACTCCATGCTCGAAGATGGAGTGATCACCAACGCCCAAGCCAACGCGGCCAAGGCTGCGCCGCTGGGTTTGCATATTGAACCTCCATCGAACAGCGTCGCTCCCTGGTTCGTGGAAGACGTGCGCCGCGAACTGGAACGTCAGTTCGGCAGCGAGCAGGTGCATGAGGAAGGTCTACGGGTTTACACCACTCTGGATCTGGATTTGCAGCAGACAGCCAATTCCGCTGTGCTCGACGGATTGGCCGCGCTGGAGCGCCGTCATGGCTGGAAGGGCAACCTGCTCAATGTACTCGCGGCCGGCGGGTCGCTGGATGATTTCCATCACCCGGACTGGCGTCAGCCAACCACGCCGGGAACGTATATGCATGCCCTGGTGACGAATGTGTTGCCGTACCAGGTGTCGGCGCGCATCGGGCAGCAGCAGGTGATTTTAGGTCCGGATGATTTTGCCTGGACCAAGCAGCGGGATGCGGAGAACTTTCTAAAACCGGGCGACATTATCTACGTGCACATCGTGGCCTCGACCGATGCCAACCTGGTGTTGCATGCCGTGTTGGAGCAGGATTCCGGTATCCAGGGATCGCTGATGGCGGTGGATAATACCTCCGGCGAAGTGTTAGCGATGGTCGGTGGGCGCGACTTCAACCTGTCGCAGTTCAACCGCGCCACGCAGGCCGAGCGGCAGACGGGGTCTTCTTTCAAACCTTACGTCTACACCGCGGCAGTCGATGAAGGCGCACGTCCGGAAGAGAGTATTGTCGACGCCCCGGTTACGTTTTCGACCGGCGTTGGTCCGTACACGCCGCACAATTACGACGACACGTTTGAAGGTGCGGTGTCGCTGACGCACGCCTTTGCCGATTCGCGAAACATCCCGGCGGTCAAGCTTGCGGAACGCGTGGGTATACGCAAGGTAATTGCTACGGCACACCAGTTTGGCTTGAGCAGCAACATTCCGCCGTTTCTCCCCGTGGCGTTGGGCTCGGTTGAGGCTACGTTGCAGGAGCAGGTGGCGGCTTACAGCAGTTTCCCCAATGACGGCGTGCGTCTTGGGCCGCACCTTATCCGCAAGGTAACTAACGCGGATGGGCTCACGTTGTCGGAGAGCCCGGCCAATGTGACCGAATCCACCAGCATGAAGACGGCGCGCATCATGATGACCCTCTTCAAGGCGGTCATGCAGCCGGGCGGCACCGCCGCAGCGGCGGGCGTGCTCCATCATCCACTGGGTGGTAAGACAGGAACAACGAGCGACTTCAACGACGCCTGGTTCATCGGCTTCTCCCCCTCTATCACCTGTGGCGTTTGGCTTGGCTACGACAATCGGCAGTCGTTGGGGGATAAGGAAAGCGGCGGCCACGCCGCGCTTCCGTTGTGGATCGACTTCATGAAGGTGGCGATTGCCGACCGGCCCGACGAGCACTTTGCCGGGGATACACGCCCGTTGCCGGCGACCAATGTCGCCCTGAAGACGGCAACCAACCGGCCGGCAGCCAAGCCCGCGGCAGTGGCCACTCCGCAGTAGTGTCATAGCAGAACCCACTTAGAACTGGACGGGTGCCCCAGGTTCGCCAAAGCGTACCTGGGACGAAAAAGATGGGGCGAAGCCCCCGCGATCGCTTTAACTGTCCGTTAAGCCGTCTCCCTGAAAGCGTTCGAAAAATATCATTTTCGGCCCAGGTACGCTGGTGCGAACCTGGGGCACCCGTCCATTCTCTATTTGGGTTTGTTTAGGTATTGGCTGTGGGATTGGGGAGGGTCGTTTTTCCCAACAAACGAGTCAGGTGAAGGTAGCGCTTGGCCTGGGCAACATCGCGCATGATCTGCTCTTTCAAAGCCTCAGGAGTGGGCCAGCGCCGCTCCTCCCGCAGACGACGATGGAAGAGAAGCCTCAGCGGCGTGTGCTCTGAGAGCTCAAGCGGATGAAAATTCAGCAGGTGCGATTCCACTGCGAAAGAATCTGCACCAAAGGTTGGCCGGTTGCCCACGTTGGTTACCGCGTCGAACCACTCCCCCGCGACCCGCAACTGGGTGACGTATACGCCGTTGGGCGGCAGCAGCTCGTGGTAGGGCGCCAGGTTGATGGTGGGAACTGTAAGCCTTCCACCGATGCCGCGTCCACGGGCGGGCGTGGAATCGATGAAGAAACCATGCCCCAGCAGTGCGCGCGCAGTGCGCAGCTCGCCCCGGGAAAGCAATTCCCTGATCTTGCTGCTGGAAACCGTCAATCCTCTCACCTGGCATGCACCGTGGATCACCACATCGAAACCCAGCGCGCGGCCCAGCTCGCTCAGTTCGGCGGTGCCGCCCTCAGCGCGGTAGCCAAAGCGGAAGTTGGTTCCTTCATGGATCTCGACCGCCCGCAATGCATTACGCACGATGGCTGTGACGAATTCAGCGGCCCGCATGCGTGAGAGCTCAGCGGTGAAATCCAGCACCAGGACAGCATCCACGCCGGCGTCTGCCAGCAGCTCCAGCCGCGTCTCCAGGGGAGTAATGAGCTTGGGGCAAGTTTCCGGCCGCAGGAAACGCAACGGATGGGGATCAAAGGTAACCGCTACCGAGCGAGACAGTCGCGCCGCGGCGCTTAGTCTGAGCCGCTCCAGGATGAACTGATGGCCAAGATGGACGCCATCGAAGTTCCCAATACTGACCACCGTGCTCCCGAAGTTGGAGGGAATCTCGCCGAGGCTGCGGAAGACATCCATGGTCAGATCTCGAAAGGAATACGCAACCCGTCGTAAGCGAGTTGGATATGTTCCGGAAGCTCGTTATTGGTTTCGGCGTGCAGCAGGTCATGAGACATGTGGGTAAAGAAGGCGCGCCGGGGCCGCATGCGATCGACGAATCCCACCGCCTGTTCCAGGGTTGCGTGGCTGGAATGCAGCCGTCTTGCGCAGAGCATCGAGAATGACTACATCGAGGTTCTGAAGCAGCGCCAGGCTGCTTTCGGGGATGTCGTTCATATCGGTCAGGTAAGCGGCGTTGCCAAAGCGGAAGCCGGCAACTTCAATGCTGCCATGGGTGAGCGGAACGCGGTGGAAGACCGCGCCCTTGATCTCTACCGACGGCCCCAGCCGATGCATCTGCACCCGGGCGCGAGTGGGGTACTGGGAATCGGGGTCGAAGGTGTAATCGAATATGCGTTCAATCACGCTGGCCGCTTCGTCATCGGCATACAGCGGAATCTTGCTCTTGTTCTTGAAACTGAGCGGGCGCAAGTCGTCCAGGCCCAGGATGTGGTCGGCATGGGAGTGGGTATAGAGCACCGCGTCCACATGGTCGATGCCCTCACGCAGGGCCTGCATACGAAAGTCCGGTCCGGTGTCGATCAGCACCCGATGTCCGGCCCAGGTGACGGCAATGGACGGGCGAGTGCGGCGATCGCGCGGGTCGGCAGAGGTGCAGACCCGGCAGGTGCAGCCGAGGGTCGGCACACCCATCGAGGTGCCACTGCCAAGAATCGTGATCTCTGCTCGATGTATGAGACGCTCCCCTGGGAAAAGCTCTAGTGAGGTTTGCCCGGTTGCGGAGGCCGCTGGGCAGAACTGGCAATGGCATTCGTGATCTCGAGAAACGACATGCGCAGATCGAAGAGCGCATTCTGCAACAGCCGCTTCTCCTGCTCGCTGAGATTGCCCTTGGTCTTTTCATCCAGCACGCTGAGCATGTCAATACTCTGCCGCGCCCCCAGGATGTCAATGCGGGGCTGCTCGTTGGGCGCAGAGCCGGCGCCCATCTGCACCGCCGCAGTCATGTACAGCGACTGCACCAGGCGGTCGAAGTTCATCGCGGGTACGGCAGGTTGGCCGGGATTGGCCTTGAGAAACATATCGTCCAGGCGGCGCGCGGAGGCATGGTAATCCTGCCGCTGCTGTGCGGATTCTGCCGCGGTGGGATCCGGGATGGTTTCCTCATCGTCCGTCGCCAGCGTGTCCGGCTCATCCAAATCAGGATGTACCGCTTGGGTCGTGACGGGCGGCTGGGTGCGTTCAGCGACAGCCGGCGGCGCGCTGCTCTCGCTGGCTGCGCCTTCGCGTAGTTCGCCTTCAGAGGTGAACTTGCGCCGATCGGTTACGGTGAATTGCGGTTCTTTCTCGCGCATAGGGTTGTCCAATCGCTTTTGTAACGCTGCCTGATACTGAATGACTGTCCGGCAGGCTGGGGTTCGGTTCAGCTAGCTGGGTGAGGCCCCGGGAATCTTGGGCGGCGCGGCCAGCGCGGTCGCCACCCCTCCCTCATAGGTGATCTCGGCATTGCATTCCACGATTTCGACCCGGACAAATCCCAGCCCAAGCACTTGCGGCAGGCCGGCGCTCGCCAAGGAAGCGGTACTGGTTATCCGGCCCACGGACTGGTCGCCGCTGCGCAGGTCAGTCGGCAGGACGGGAGGCTGCGCACCGTGCAGTGCAAACTGCCGGAACTGGCGGTTCACTTTCCCCCGGGAACGAATGCGTTCTACGATCTCCTGGCCCAGATAGCAGCCCTTGCTGAAGTTGAGCGCGCGCGTCTGGACCGTCTCCTGCGGTAGGTCGCGATCATTGAGGTCGATCCCGTAAAGCGGGGTTGCCTCGAGCACGCGAAGAGTTTCCATTGCGTCGAGACCGCAAGGAGTAGCGCCGGCGGCCTGCAACGTCTCCCAAACCGCAAGCACATGCTCGGGGGCAAACCACAGCTCGAAGCGAGGCACGGCAACGTGGTAGGCCTCGATGATAGTGCAGTCGACCTCGCCGATGCAGGTGGTGCTCATGCGTGCGTTCTGCACGCCGGCAGGGGAGGGTGCAAAGCCCAGCGTGGCCAGTACCCGGGGCGCAGCCGGTCCAGCCAGGGACAATGCGGTCCATTGCTGGCTAACGTCTGCCAGCTCAACATCGTCCATTATGATGAAGTGATCGAGATGACGCATCACGGCCGCGATCTGGTCGAAGCCTGTATCCAGCAACAGATCGTCGGAGCGCCGGTAAACATAGCAGTCACCCTGGATGCGCCCTTGTACGCTCAACAGAAAACTGTAATTTCCCTCTCCTTCGGGGAGCGACTGCACCGTATTTGAGACCATGCCGTTCAGCCAGCGCAGGCGATCGCTGCCGGTTACCTGAATCTTGCCCCGCCAGCCGAGATCGCTGACCCCGGCGGAATGGAGAAGGGAATCCATCTCGCTCGCCAGGCCGTCAAAGACACGGGGCGTCAAGGCGCCGCAATAGCGGGCCGGGTCGAGGGCAGCTCTGCGCTTGCAGTGCAGCCAGCAAAGGCGTGGAGACGGGGTTGGGCCCGCTCTCCTGGGGTGCGCCGGGAGCCGCGATGGGGTTATCTACTGGATGTGGTTGGGGCTGGCTCATAGCAGAAAGCACAATAAAATTATAGCCTTGCAGCAGAGCGAGTGCGGTGCGGCACAAGGCGGACCCGGATTTTCTGTACGCTGCACTGGAAATGACAGCGTGTGCGGCTTTCATTAAGGAAAGCCGCATGAACTTCGCCAACGCCAACCGGCTACACAGAAAATCCGGGGGAAGCCGGGAAAAGGACGAAGAATGAAGCTTATGTGCAGGAAGTCGTACGATTCCCTCGCGGCGGTGCTGGTTTTGGCGTCGTTGACGGTTTATGCCTTCTCCCAAGACACCTCACCGGGCTCGGCGGCGCCGGCGCCCCAGGCCCAGAAGGAAACCCGCATCACCCCGGAGCAGACTAAGGAGCTTTTTCGTTCCCTGAATCAAATCCTTTCCTTTGCCAGTGATGATACCCAGCTGCAGATTCACCATGAGGTAAAGAAGCGGCTCATCACCCGGGAGCAGGTAGAAAAGTACATTCTGGAAAAGTTCAAGGATGACAAAGACGCCAAGCGCATGCAGCGGGAAGAGATCGTGCTCAAGAAGTTTGGCCTGCTTGACCGGGATTTTCAATTGCAGCCCTTCCTGGTGAGCCTGTTGAAGGAACAGATTGCCGGCTATTACGACAACAAGACAAAGACGGTGAATTTATTGGACTGGGTTTCGCCCGAGGAGCAGAAGCCGGTCATGGCGCATGAGCTGACCCATGCCTTGCAGGATCAGCATACGGATCTGGACAAATGGGAGCCGGAAGATCCGGATACGATTTCCAAGAACGTTACCGAAGACAATCAGCGCCTGGAGATCGACGAGCGGGATACGGCCCGCGACGCGGTCCTTGAAGGCCAAGCTATGGCGGTGTATTTGGACTACACCCTGAAGCCGGCGGGCAAGAGTCTGCTGACGTCGCCGGATGTGATGCGTACTCCCAAAGAGGACACAGATACATCCGACAGTTCACCGGTGATGGCTCGGGCGCCTCTGTTGTTACAGCAATCACTTCTTTTTCCTTATCGCGACGGGCTGGGATTTGAGCAAAGGCTGTTGAAGGATAAAGGCGCGCAATATGCCTTTGCCGGGGTTTTGGACCGGCCGCCCTCAACCAGCTACGAGATTATGAACCCACGCGCGTACGAAAAGAAGGTGACGGTTCCACTGCTGCGTATGCCCGATGTGCACGGGCTGCTCGAAGCCGATTACCAGCCTTATGACATCGGGGTGATGGGCGAGCTCGATGTGCGCATTTTGACCGAGCTTTTCGGGGGCCCGGAGGAAGCCGCGATGCTCACCCCGCAATGGAAGGGCGGCCTCTACTACGCGGTGCAGAGCCGTAAGGCCCGCACGCCCCAGGAGCAGGCGGCAACCTCTTCGGTGGCGCTGTTATATCTTTCGGCGTGGCGAAGCGAAGCTGCGGCCACCGAATTCGCCAAGCTTTACGGGCGGGAATTGAGCAAGAAATATTCTGGCGTGGTGCGCGACCCGGCCTCGGAAACTGACTTCCACCGAGCAGGTTTACAACGCCAGTGAGGGGCCGGTTTTGATTGTGCGCCAGGGTAGCCAGGTGTTCGTGAGCGAGAGTTTTGATCTCACCATGGCTCGCAAACTGCAGTTCCTCTTTTTTGGAGCGCAGCAGACCTCAGAAACACAGCAAGCAGCGCATGCCTCACCTCCGGCGGACGAACTGACCACGCATCTGACAAGGATGATGGCCGGTTGTGGCCTGATGAAGGCCTCCTTGTTGCACTAGCGGTGTGGTTGGGGGGAATCTGGACTAAGGACTCTGGGTGATGACTGCCTCGAAATTGAGTCCCGTAGGGACGGCTGAGAGTAGCCCAGGACGTAAGTCCTGGGTCAGCCTGAAAGTTACCGAGGACATGGTCCTGGGTTGGTTGCCCCAAATCGCGAATAGTTCATTTCAGAGGTAGAGACACCCAGGATTGCATCCTGGGTCATTCTCAGCCGTCCCTGCGGGACTGGTCCTCTCTCCAATCTCTTCCCAGGACTACGTCTGGGCTACTCTCAGCCGTCCCTACGGGACTCAATTTGGAGAAGAGAGTAGTGCTCACGCACTCGCGCTCCGTAGCGCAGTGGAGGGATCTGCTGTTTCTCTACCCCTTGTATACTTGAGGGGAACATCAATTCATTCCCCAGAGACGCGAACCGGGTCAGGACGCGTGCGGAGCCGGGTTTGCAGCAGGCGGAAATCGGAATCATAGGCGGCAGCGGGCTCTATACCATGCCCGGGCTGAGCAATCCTCACCAGATTGAAGTAACTACCCCGTTTGGCGATCCCTCAGATGTATTCGTTGCCGGCGAGTTGGAGGGGCGGCAGGTGGTTTTTCTGGCCCGCCACGGCCGCGGCCATCGCATCCTGCCTACCGAGCTCAACTTCCGCGCCAATATCTTCGCCATGAAAAAGCTCGGCGTGCAACGGATTATCTCCGTCTCCGCCGTCGGTTCGCTCAAGCTGGAGCATAAGCCGACCGAGTTTGTGGTTCCCGATCAATTCATCGACCGCACCTCGCAGCGTCCCTCCACCTTTTTCGGGAACGGGATCGTGGGGCATGTCGCGTTTGGCGATCCGGTCTGCGCGACGGTCTCCAAAGCGATCCACCAGGGTGCGGAAAGTGCCGGGGTCGTCGCCAAACGAGGCGGCGTTTATGTGTGCATGGAAGGCCCGCAGTTTTCCACCCGCGCCGAATCGAATCTCTATCGCAGCTGGGGCGCCGATATCATCGGCATGACCAATCTGCAGGAGGCCAAGCTGGCCCGCGAAGCAGAGATCTGCTATGCCACCATGGCCATGGTCACTGACTATGATTGCTGGCACGATGGACACGACTCCGTCACGGTCGATCAGGTAGTCGCCGTGCTGCATCAGAATTCGGCCAACGCCGCCCGGGCGGTACGCGCCGCGGTTGCAGCTATGCCTTCTAGAGCGCACCTGCGCCTGCGCCAACGCATTGCAGTTCGCCATCCTTACCAGTCCGGAAGCGATCCCAGAAGCAATCCAAGAGAAGTTGGCTCCCCTGTTGGGCAAGTACATTCGAAAAACATAGCCGGAGGGTCTTCCGGGGAAGGCTCTGCAGCAGAAAGAACCCATGTCCATTCTTGTCGTAGGCAGTGTTGCATTTGACAGCATCGAGACTCCGGAGGGACGGCGCGACCGGTGCCTGGGCGGCGCGGCAACTTACTTCGCGCTGGCCGCGAGCTACTTTACCAAAGTGCGCGTGATCGCCGTCGTCGGCGAAGATTTCACCGCCGAACACGAGGCCGTGCTCACCAGCCACGGAATCGATACCCAGGGCCTGGAGCAGACGGCAGGCAAGAGCTTCCACTGGACCGGCTCCTACATGAAGAACCTGAACGAGGCGCAGACCCTCAAGACCGACCTCAATGTCTTCGAGAGCTTCTCCCCCAAGGTGCCGGCTGTTTACCAGGATAGCGACTTCCTGTTTCTGGCCAACATCGACCCGGTGCTGCAAAGCCGCGTTCGCAAGCAAATGCCGAATGTGCGCATGGTGGGTGGGGACACCATGAACTACTGGATTACCGGCCACCGGGAGAACCTGGCCAAAGTACTCACCGGGCTCGATGCGCTGCTGATCAACGACGGAGAAGCCAAGCTGCTGGCCGATAACAGCAACCTGGTGCTCGCCGCACGCAAGGTCCTCGCCATGGGCCCGAAGGCTCTTATCGTCAAGCATGGCGAGTATGGCTCCACGGCGTTCTTCGGTGACCAACCCCTGGACGGGGCCGCCAAGAAGGGTTCGGCGCTGCCTTTCCGTGCTCCCGCCCTGCCGCTGGATAAGATCGTGGATCCCACGGGTGCGGGTGATTCCTTTGCCGGGGGTTTCTTCGGATATCTTGCCTCGCAGCCGAAGGTGACACTGCAGACTTTTAAACACGCTATGTTTTATGGCGGCGTGATGGGTTCGTTTGCGGTGGAGCGTTTCGGTACAGAGCGTGTGCAATCGCTCACGCGAGAGGAGATCGATCAACGCTTCGCTCTCTTCCGCGAGCTTTCTCATCTTGACTGAGTTGCGAGCCGCCTCACCGAGTGCCGCGGAGGCCATTCGCCGGGAGACCATGTTCGTGGCGTGGACGGCGTTGGCCTTAGGCCTGGTCGCACTCGCCTATTGCGTCCGCCACCGCAGCCTTCTTCTTTACGGGGACGCGGTGGCGCATCTGCACATCGCCCGCCGGGTCTTCGATTCCATCACCCCCGGCTTCCGCCAGCTGGGGTCTGTCTGGCTGCCCCTGCCGCACATTCTTCTTTTGCCGTTCGTGTGGAATATGGGTTGGTGGCATAGCGGTCTGGCCGGAGCCTGCCTTTCCATACCCAGTTATGTGCTGGGCTGTGCCGGCATCTACCGGTTGGCGCGCATGTGGCTGGATATGCCCGCCGCAGTCGTGGTGGTGGCCTTCTATGGTCTGAACCCCGGCCTGCTCTATATGGCTACTACGGCCATGACCGAGCCTCTCTTCCTGGCTGAGATGATCTGGGCCGTGCTGCTGATCGTTCAGTATCAACGTGCTCTCCGGGGTGCTAATGAGTCGCCCGGCGGCGCTTCAGCCGGCCAGCTTCTCATCCGCGCCGGGCTGGTGTTGGTGGGCGCGATCTTTACCCGTTACGACGGCTGGGTGTACGCGGCCGCCGCATGGCTTTTTGCCACGTGGGCGCTGCTGGCTGCTCGCCGCCGATGGAGCTGGAAGGGGCCGGAGGTGGGCGCGTGGGTGTTGTTTACCGCCCTGCTGATTGCCGCACCGTCGCTGTGGCTGGCTTACAACGCAAAGCAGTTCGGCGATCCGCTGGACTTTATCCGTGGTCCCTACTCGGCCCGCGCCATCGAAGCCAGAACCACGCCGCCTGGTGCGTCGCCCCATCCGGGGGTTCACAACCTGCGCGTCTCGGCGCTGTATTTTCTCAAGGCGGCGCAGCTGGGTGCGGCTCCCCTGTCCCTGGGAAGGCTGCTGTGTTGGCTGAGCGCTGCGGGCACGCTGGCGGCCTTGTGGAGCTTCCGCCGCCGGCAGATCTGGCCGGTGCTGTTGCTGTGGTTGCCGCTACCCTTCTACGCCTACTCGGTCGCCTATGGATCGGTGCCCATCTTCATTCCCACCTGGCGCCCTTTCTCCTGGTACAACACGCGCTATGGCATGGAGCTGCTGCCCGCCTTCGCCCTGTTTACGGGGTGCCTGATTCCGGTGTTGCTCTCTCGTCTGCCCACGGTGCGACGCTACGCGTTGCCGGCGAGTTTGCTGTTGGTGGTAGCCAACAGCGTGGTGCTGCTGCGAGCGCGGCCCCTGGTTTACCAGGAGGCAGTGGTCAATTCGCGCAGCCGCCTGGCATTCGAAAGCGCATTGGCGAACGCGCTGCTTAATCTCCCGGGGAACGGCTTGATCCTGATGCGTGTCTCCAGCGATGTTGGGGCCGTGCAGCAAGCGGCCATTCCCTTGCGCCGCATTGTGAATGAAGGCGATTACCTGACTTGGCAGCGCGCCCTGGAAGCTCCGGCGCGGAGCGTCTCCACGGTGATCGCATTCGACGGAGATGTTGTCTCCCAAGCCATTCAGCGCCACCCGGAAGGCTTGCAGATGAGCAACGTGATCTGCTCTACGGGCCAGCCTTGCGCCCGCATCTATCGTTCGCAATTTGCAAAATAGTGTTAGAGCTGAGCGAGGGCAGTGCCACCGTCAGGATTGGATGACAAACGAGATAACCGCAGATCCCTCCACTGCGCTACGCTCCGGTCGGAGGATCTGCGGTTTCTTTCTCCGTCTGCCCCACGAACAAAACTGGTTACACCGAGGCGTGGCCGCGCGATGGTAGCATCACGCAGAAGCAATGTACCCGAATCTATTTAATTTCAATCTGCGTGTGTCTCACGATGCGGAGGACGAGTGATTCCGTTTGTGAAGGCGCATGCTTGCGGAAACGACTTTCTGGTGGTGCAGGAGACGCTCGCAGGCATCGAACCCAGGGATGACCTGACGCGGAGGCTCTGCCACCGCAACCAGGGCATCGGCGCCGACGGGGTGGAGTTCCTGACCTGGGACGGCGGCCGCCAGGGCAAGATCCGGCTGCATAATGCAGACGGCTCGATCGCCGAAATCTCAGGCAATGGAACTCGTTGTGTCGCCGCCTGGATTGCCTACGAGACTAAGGCCGGACCGGGGGATGAAATCGTCCTCGAAACCGATGCCGGGCGCCGTATCTGCCGCATCGATGCCTGCACCGGACCGGATTTTCTCATCACTTCCTCGATGGGTATTCCCGAGGTCCATGCGGGAAACGTGCAGCTCGCCAGCGGCGCGCGGGTCGAAGGGGCGGTGGTCTCTACCGGCAATCCCCACTTCGTCATTTTTGTCGACCAGCCGGACTTCAGCGGTTATGACTGGGAGACGATCGGAGCAGAAATCTGCAGCCACTCGCAATTTCCCCATCAGACCAATGTGGAATTCGTGTGCATGACCGGCCGTGATGAAATCGAGATACGCATCTATGAGCGTGGCGTTGGGCCCACCTCCTCTTCCGGTACCGGTACCTGTGCGGCCGGCAGCGCAGCCATCGCCCTACGTGGCGCTGCGCCGGTACTGCGCGTGATCGCCCCGGGGGGCGCGCAAACTGTGGAATGGCATGCGCGAGGTTCCGAAATCCTGTTGACCGGTCCTGCGCAGCTGGTCTGCTTTGGAGAAGCATGGTGAAAGTTCCTGGCCTGGAGGTCCGCAACCTGACCATTCCCGCCGTGCGCCGCGGCTCGAGAGTGTCGGTGATCTCCCCCGCCAGCTATCCCCAGCCGGACAGGCTGGCCAAGGGAGTCGAAGCCCTGGGCCATCTCGGCTTTTTGCCCTCCGTGGGCCGGCAGGCGCTCTCCAAGGCCAATCATTACTTTGCCGGCAGCGCGCAGGCCAGGCTCGAGGATCTGCATGCCGCCTTCCTCGATCCTGCCGTGGGCGCGATATTTTGTAGCCGTGGAGGTTACGGTTCCAATTACCTGTTGGGAAGTCTCGACCTGGGGCTGGTGCGGGAGCATCCCAAGCCATTCATCGCCCATTCCGACATGACCTGTATACAGACCTGGCTGTTGGATCAGATCGGGTTGGTGTCTTTCCATGGGCCCATGGTCGCCGGCGATTTCGCCGCGCCCGACGGGAGTCGATGAGCCCAGCCTGCAGGCCGCGCTCGGCGGCGAGCGCTTGGTTCGTGGGCGAGGCTTCGGGCCTGCGTACACTGATTCCGGGAAAAGCCACAGGAGTCCTCTACGGCGGCTGTCTCACGCTGCTGGCGGCTTCACTGGGCACTCCCTACGCGCCGCGGACGGAAGGCAAGCTCCTCTTTTTAGAGGACCGCGACGTGAAGCCTTATCAATTAGATCGGTTACTGCGACAAATGATCCTGGCGGGAAAATTCGCGGGAGTCACCGGAATCATCTTTGGCGAGATGCTGGATTGTGTGGCTCCGGGACAGAAAAACAGCATATTGGACGAGGTCATCCTGCGGGTGCTGGACTGGTTTCAGGGCCCGATCGCGATCGGTCTCCGCTCCGGCCATGCGTCGCGCCGCAATGTGACCCTCGCCTTTGGTATCCAGGCGGAGCTGGACCTGGTGCGCGCACCGCTGCTGAGCTTTCTCGAGCGGGCGACTGAGAAATAATCCTATGGCACAAGAGAAGCACATTCACCTGATCGGGATCTGCGGCTCGGCGATGGCCTCGCTGGCCGGCATGCTGCAGACCAGAGGCTATCGCGTAACCGGCTCGGACGCCGCTGCCTATCCGCCCATGTCTGACCTTCTGCATGCCCTGGGCATAGCCATCAAAGAACCCTATGGCGAAGCCAACCTCACGCCTCGTCCGGACCTGGTGATTGTGGGCAACGCCATCTCCCGCGGGAATGTGGAGCTGGAATACGTGCTCGATCAACGTATTCCTTTTCGCTCTCTGGCCGAGACCATCCAGCACGAGTTTCTTGCTGGAAGGGAATCGCTGGTAGTTGCGGGAACCCACGGCAAAACCACCACCACCAGCATGCTGGCCTGGATCTATGAAGTCGCTTCGCGCAGCCAGAAGGAGATGACGCCATCTTTCCTGATCGGCGGCATCGCAGAAAATTTCGGTACCAGCTTTCACGTTCGTGAGGGCAAGCCGTTCATCCTCGAGGGCGACGAATACGATACCGCCTTCTTCGATAAAGGGCCGAAGTTCATGCACTATTTTCCCGATGCCCTGATCCTCACCCATGTGGAGTTCGACCACGCCGACATCTACGACAACCTCAACTCGGTCAAGACCGCCTTCCGCCGGCTGGTCAACCTGGTTCCGCGCCGCGGCCGGGTGGTGGCCTTCGACGGCAGCGCCAACGTAGACGAATGCGTTGCGCGCGCATTTTGTTCCGTCGAGCGCTACGGATTCAAACCCGGCTCCGCCTGGCGCATTGAGGAGCTGACCCACGACAACCGCAACTCGAGTTGGAAGATTTTTCGCTCCGGGCAGGAGTGGCTGCAGGTAACCCTGCCCATGCCCGGGGAGCACAATGCGCTGAACGCCACCGCGGCTGCGGCGCTGGCTGCGGGGCAGGGAATCGAACCGGCTGCGATCGTCGAAGCCCTGGCCACCTTTCGCAGCGTGAAGCGCAGGCTCGAGGTGCGCGCGATTGTGAACGGGATCACCATCGTCGATGATTTCGCCCACCACCCAACCGCGATTCGCGAGACGTTGAAAGCTTTGCGCGCTGCTTATCCAGGCCACAGACTATGGGCAGTGCTTGAGCCCCGCTCGAATACCCTGCGCAGAAACGTCTTCGAGCGTGAGCTGGTGGAGAGTCTCGCGCTGGCCGATGGGATTGTCGTGGCCGGGGTATTCAAGCAGGAGAGCATTCCTGAGCCGGAGAGAATGCATCCGGAGAAGGTGGTGGCCGCGCTGGCCGGCGCCGGCCACGACGCCACCTTCTATGCCACCGCGGACGCCATCGTGCAGGGGCTTACGCCGCGGCTGGAGCCGGGTGACGTGGTGGCGATTCTTTCCAACGGCGGCTTCGATGGCATTTATGAGAAACTGCCCCAGCACCTAGAGCGCAGGGCTTAGGCTCGAAGGGCTCATCGCCGATGCTAAGTTCGCTCACCATGCTGGTTACGTATGTGGTTCTTGGCCTGCCCGTGGGCGCTATCGGCATACCCTGGGCGTTGCTCACCGGGGATATTGCTCCCCTTTACCGTTGGAGTATGAGGGTCGTGCGTGCTGGGGTGAGGCTGGCGCGTATTCGTGTGCAGATAGAAGGCCGCGAGCATATACCGGCCCAGCCTTCTATTTTCATGTCCAATCACGTCTCCAATCTCGATCCACCGATCATGCTGCCTTTTCTTCCCTTTCGCACTGCCTTCTTCATCAAGCGGTCGCTGCTCAAGATTCCCCTGGTGGGTTACGGGATGCGGCTGGCCGGCTTTATTCCCGTGGACCGCGATGGACGTTTGGAGTCGGCGCGGGAAAGTGTTCAGGCGGCCAACAAGGTGCTGGCTTCGGGGGTCAACATCTCTACCTTTCCCGAGGGCACGCGCTCGCGCACCGGCAAGTTGCTGCCCTTCAAGAAGGGACCGTTTTATCTGGCGATGGAGTCGAAAGCACCGATCATCCCCATCTCCATATGGGGTTCGGAACACATGATGACCAAGGGCAGCCTGCGCATCAAGCCGGGAACCGCGCACTTGACCTTCCACCCGCCGCTTTACCCCCAGCAATTCGCCACGCGCGAGCAGCTTGCGGCAGCGGTTAGGGCGGCTATCAGCTCAGCGTTACCGCAATGGATGTGGGGAGACGACTAGAGCCGTTCAGGTATCAAAGAAATCGTTCCTGGGGCACCCGTCCAAAACCCGTCTACCTACTGTTTGATGATGGCGTTATAGCCGTCGGAGAGCAGCTTCTGCTTGATTGCAGTAGCCTGCGTGCGATCGGCAAACGGGCCTACCTGGACATGTAAGAGTTTGTCCTGGGGCTCGCTGCGCACCACAACTCCATAACCCCGCTGCCGCAAAGCGGAAACCAGAACATCGGCATCTTCCTGTCGGGCAACCGCCGCGATCTGTACCATCGGCCGACCAATCCCTGGGGCCGGAGCGGCAACGGGAGCTGGGGCCGGGGGCGTATTCGAGCCGACGGTTTTATTGGCGCCGCGGTGGCTGCGACCAGCGCCTGGTTCACGTGCGTGGGCGGTGCGGCTGCTGCATCCTGTGCGGAAGTGTCATCATCAGCTTGCGCAGGCTTGACGGAAACTGCCAGAGGGACTTTTGCGGGAGCCTGTACCGTATCCTGCGATGGCGCCGCCGGCGCTTCCGGCGGTTGGTTCGCGGCGCTCGTGGTCACGTCTGATTGGGCTGCGGGTCCAGTGCCGAGGCTAGCCGCTTGCGCTCCCTGTCCTGTTCCCCGGCCCATGGAGTAGCCAAAGCCAAAGAACACGCCACAGATCAGCACCAGGCCAAAGAAAATGCCCAGCAGGGACGCCGTACTCAGCGTAATCTCCCTTGCTGCTGTTTCCTCTTCTTCCTCTGTATCGAGCAGGGATCTCATATCGATTTCTCCCCCTTGATCTCGGCGGTGCCGCCAACCGTCGCGGGCGCCCGCATCTCTCCCATTTTATTGAATATTGTCATCATCTCCAATGGCAGCGGGAAGACGATGGTCGTATTTTTCTCCACGCCAATCTCGGTAAGCGTCTGCAAGTATCGCAATTGCAGCGTCATGGGCTGAGTGGCCAAGCAGGGCCGCCGCATCCACCAGGCGCTGGGCGGCGCTGAATTCGCCATCCGCATGGATCACCTTGGCACGCTTTTCGCGCTCCGCTTCGGCCTGTTTGGCCATAGCGCGCAGCATTGATTCCGGCAAGTCCACTTGCTTCACCTCGACACTCACTACCTTTACGCCCCAGGGCGCGGTGTGCTGGTCGATGATGCTCTGAATCCTCTGGTTGAGTGCTTCGCGATGGGAGAGCAACTCATCCAGCTCCACCTCACCCAGCACCGAACGCAAGGTTGTCTGGGCAAACTGCGAGGTCTGATAGACGTAGTTCATCACCTCGATCACGGCTCGCGACGGATCGATTACCTTTAGAGTAATAACCGCATTTACCTTTAAAGTTACGTTGTCGCGGGTAATTATGTCCTGCGGCGGTACCTCGAGCACTTCCTGGCGGAGCGAGACACGCACCATCTGATCGAAGGGACGAAAGATGAGAATGACACCCGGACCCTTGGGCGCGGGCAAAATACGACCCAGCCGGAAGACCACGCCACGCTCATACTCTCTGAGAATCTTGATGGAATTGATGAGATAGATGGCAATTACGAAGATCAGAATCAGGCCTGGAATGCCTATACCCATCATAGTGGGCGCCTCGCTAAAGCACGATTGTACAGGAGTCCACCCAGCTGACGAGTGGGCGCAGGGCCTACGGAACCCGCTCCACCAATAACGTAAGGTCGCGCAACCCGCGCACGCGGACGTGTTCGCCCAGTGCTGCGGGCACAGCGGACTCAGCCTGCCAAAGCTCACCGTTTACCATCACCTGGCCGCTGGGCGCGAGCGGCTGTGTGACCACCGCGATCTGGCCGATCATCGCGTCGCCGCCCATGCGCGATTTGCCTCTCCGTGCCTTGATAGCCAGACGCAAGAGGAACACCGTGATCAGGCCGAAGGCCAGCCCGGTGCTTAGGGCGGTGGCCAGATGCACGCGCAGCTCAGGAATAGGCGCATCTACCAGGGTTAGAGCACCGATCACCAGGGAGAGGATGCCTGCAGCCGCCAGAACTCCATGAGTGGCAAACTTGGCTTCCAGGATCAACAACACAAACGCCGCCACCAATAGCATTACCGAGGTGTAGCGCACCGGGAGCAGGTTC
This sequence comes from uncultured Acidobacteriaceae bacterium, assembly GCA_963821315.1. Lineage (GTDB taxonomy): Bacteria > Acidobacteriota > Terriglobia > Terriglobales > Acidobacteriaceae > PALSA-350. Next base: position 42,046 of record CAWGDP010000011.1, read on the forward strand.
AGGGAAAAGATCGCCAGCAGCACCAGAATGGTGCCCAGGGTTCCGGGAATGATGGTGCCCGGGGTATTGAACTCCACGTAGATGAGCAATGCGCCAATGACCAACACCAGGACAGCCAGGTTGGGGTCAGTGAGCCGATCCAGGATCCTCTCTCGCAGGGTGGGCTCTACCGTAACCAGCCGCGCGTCGCGGGTGTGCAACACCACCTTGGAACCGTCGAAGCGCGCGATGGTGCGGCCGTCAATGGTATTGAGCAGGGTGGTGTCATCGGGCGCAACCAAATCAATCAGTTTCAGTTGCAGTGCTTCCTGGTCGCTGTAGGACTTGGAGGCGCGGACCGCATCTTCTGCCGCGGTCACATTGCGTCCCCGGCGAGCGACATAGGAACGCAGAAATGCAGCCGTATCGTTCTCCAGCTTCTGCTTCATGATGTCGTCCAACTTGGCTCCTCCCTCAACCACGGGATGCGCCGCGCCGGCGTTGCTGCCCGGGGCCATCGCGGCCACGTCGGCAGCTTCCAGAAGAAAAAAACCTGCCGATCCGGCCCGGCTCCCCGAGGGTGCGACATAGACGATGACGGGGACTGGCGAGGCCAGCACTTTGCTGACCATCTGGCGCATGGAATCGAGCAGGCCGCCGGGCGTATTGATCTCGATCAGTACAGCGCCGGCATGTTGAGCCGCAGCCAGGTTCAGCCCGCGCGCCATGTAGTCCGCGCTAATTGGTTGAATGGTGTCGTCGAGGTGGATTACCACCACTTCAGGGTTCTGCTGGGTTTGTTGGGCCTGGCAGGCGAGTGTTCCGCAGCAGCCCAGAAGGAGCGCGAAACCCGCCACCAGGATGCGGTTCATGGAACCGGTTGCCCCTTACTCTCGATCTGTTGGCGCAGTGTATGCGCAGCCGCATTCTGCGGTTCCAGCTGCAGCGCGGAGTTCACATCCGCGGCGGCCGCGGGCTTTTGGTTGGTCTGCAAGTCGAGCCGGGCCAAAACCAGGTATGCCGTCACGTTGGGCTTCATTTTGACCGACTCGTCTGCCTCCGCGTGCGCTTCCTGGATGTCGCCCCCTCGCTCCCTCACCAGCGCCAGCCCGGCGTGGGCGTCCGCGTTACCGCCATCGGCCACCAGCGCAGCCTGAAATTCGCGCTCCGCCTCCAGGATCAATCCCTGGTCAAAGAAATGCATGCCCGCCTCGGTAAGCGCAGCCGCGCGCTTCTGTGGCGGCAGGGTAGCCAGGTGAAGCTCCTCCATCTGCTCCATTTCAAGCGCTGCCTGGCGGAACGAGGCTTCGTTGAAGCTGCGTTTGATTCGCTCCAGGGGCAAGTTATCGGCCTGCGCGGTGGGATCAAAAGCAGCATTCACCCGATTGCTTGCCGCGGCGCCAGTGGCCGAAGCATGCTGCGGTTCAGCGCGCAGTGTGGCCTGGAAGGCTGCGGCCTCGGTATCCGAGGGACGAAGCTTTACCGTTTGCGCGATCGCCTTCAGGGCTCCGGCTACGTCTTTCTTGCGCCTCAAGGCGATGGCGAGGTTGAACTGATAGTCCGGATCATTGGGATCCGCCGCTACCGCCTGTTGGAAGAAGGAGGTAGCATCCAGGCCCCGGCGGCTGGCCGTTACACCCTGGTTGTTGACCACTTCGGGCAGCGGAAGCTGCTTGCTTACAAAAGCGAAGGCGTCTTCCGCCTTGACGTAACTGCCCAGATAGAAATAAGCCAGGCCGCGATCGAAGTCGGCCTCGCGGGCATTGGGGTCATTGCGCGGCATCCGTCCCAGGGTGGTGGCCGCCAGATCGAATTGCTGGTTAGCAAAATAGGCCTTTCCCAGAGCCAGCAGCGCCGGGGAGAAGGTGGGGTCGAGCCGCACCGCCTCTTTCAGGTGCCGGATCTGTTCGTCGGGATCGGGCTCCACCAGTCCACGGGTATAGTTTTCAAAGGCGTCCACCCGCAGACCGGCGCCGGCGGCCACAAAGGTGTTGCGGGCTACCGCGAATTGCGGATCGAGCTGCTTGGCCAGCCCCCACGCAAGGCTATTCAGTACATCAAGCAAATGGGCCATATCCGCCTCTTCCTGAATGGCTGCGGACATATGCAGGGACTCCACATTCAGGACCTGGGCCTTGGCTTGGAAGCGGGCGCCCGTGGTCGAAAAGGACCCTACGATGAGGTAATCCGCATCCAGCGTTTGCGCCAGGCGAATGGCGCTGGCCCGGGAAGGCTGAAAGGTGGAGGGCAGCCCCAGGTGGTCGAGTGCATAGAGGCGGTCATCGCGGCTGATGGGCAGAAATCCGGCCGAGGCCAGACGCCGGTTTAGCACCTCAGGAATAGCTTCGCTAATCCAGTCCAGGTTCGGCTGGTCGGTGCGGTTGTCGAAGGGGAGCACGAGGATGAGCCGTCCAGGCGACCGATCAGGCGCCGGGCTCTGCGCCAACATCCCACAGGACGCGAAAACAGCGACAACCAGCAGGAAAATGCGCATTAGATGCCGGGGGAGCACCCTACAAGTATAGTTCCCGGGGTACAGTTCCGGGGATTATCGTTCTCTGCTCGTAACCACATCTTCCGTTGTATGCAAGTTCGCCACCTGGGGGCGATTGAAGTGCAGCACAGCGGCCCATTCGCCCTGGCGATCGTCGCGCCAGACGACACTGCCGCCTAGAAGGTGAGCGATCGCGCCCGGCGCCAGATCGCGATGAAAATCGAAGAAACGGGTGTCCAGGGCCTCGTTGCGTGCACCCAGGTCGAGCATCAGGCGGGGAGGGTCGTATTTGGTAGAGAAAGCGAAGCCGACGCTGAAGTCCTGGGGGGAGGCAGCCGCCTTCTGCATCTCGTCCAGGGAGAAATTTGCCACCTTTACCACCGCCAGCGGCTTTTTCACGTAGCCCAGCTCCGGCTTGGTGAGTTCATCGCTCGCCGGCCACGCGGTCAGGATGGTGCTATCCGGAAAGTGGGTCACAATCTGCCGGATCGCCTGTTGGTGCAGACGGACCACGTCGGCGTAGTTCAAGTTGTCTTCGGGTGCGAACTTGTAGGGCGGGTTGACGAACAGCCCGATCAGAAAAGCGGCCGCGGTCAGCAGCCCCAGTCCCCACCAGTAGGGCACACGGCGGTAAAAGGTGGAGACGCACAGCAGCAGAATCAACGGATAAAGGGGCAGCAGGTAGCGGGTAAGCAGGGCGCCTCCAATCACGGAAAAGAAGAGGATATTGGCCGCCATGACGACATACAAAATGGCCTGATCCGGCGGCGAGATACGCGGCCGCTCGGTTCCGTTCCGCTCCCGCAAGGGCAGCAGGAGCATGGCCCCCAGCATGCACAGCACGGGTACGAACATGTTCATGTGCGCTGTGAGCTGCAGAATGCGATGCGCCAGGGCCAACAGGATACGCAGCGGCGAGAGCGTGGAGGTCGCATTGTAACGCAGGAATTCCGGATTCCCCAGCAGATACCCGGTGCGATGGTGATAGTAGGCATACCAGGCCATCAAGGGGAAGACCGGGGTAAGTAAGACCAGTCCTGCGTGCCAGTGGGCTCGTCGCTCTGGGCTGCTGCGCCGGCATAGATAGAGCTCCCACATTGCAATCGCCAGGGGGGTAACAATCGCTGTTTCTTTACACCATGTAGCTACCGCGAAGCAGGCCGCTGCCGCCCAGAGTATGCGCGGGCGGATCTCCCCGGATTTCCTGTCAAGGTTCGTGGCGTTGACGAACTTCATGCGGCTTTCCTTAATGAAAGCCGCACTCGCGGTTGTATCCGGTGCAGCGTACAGGAAATCCGGGGTCTGGCTGGAGAAGACAAAGACCAGCCCCCACAGAGTTGCGGCGGCGGCGAACATGTCGGCGTGCGCCAGTGTGCTTTGAGCAAACCAGACGGGGTAGATTGCGGTCAGCACCGTGGTGGTCGCCGCGACCCATGGACGGCCATTGAGCAGGATGGCGAGACGGTAGACCGCGAGAAGCGCAATCGCGGTGATCAGGCACATGGCGGTGCGGGTAACGGCCGGCGTAAATCCGGACTTCCACCACAAAGCGAGATAAAGGGAGGGAAGGGGTGGATGGGCATTAGCCAGGGTAGTCGACGGGATCACGTCGCCGGTGCGGAAGAAATCATAGGCCGCGGGGATGTAGTAGCCCGCTTCGTCCCAGTAGTAAGGCAGGCGCAGCAGGGTCAGGTGCGCGAGGTAGACGCCTACGAAGAGTAGGGGAAAGATGAACCTGAGGGGCAGCGGACGGTCGAGCGGTACTGGCTGTCGGGGACGTACGGCCACGAGTCCCTCCTCCTCTTCCCGGCAAACATTGATTTAGTGGACTGGGCCTTGCGGCATGACCGGGGGTCGTGGTTCGAGGGAGATGGCGCCAAAGGTGTGCTCGTATTGGAGCAGGTTTTGCTCCAGCACATTGCACAGTGCCTTGGCCTGTTGCGGGCTGAGGTAAACGGTTTGGAAGGTGTTGATGGTGATCTGCTCGGCTGTTTCCTGATAGGCGGTGCCGAAGGTGAGTCGGAAGTCCCAGACGCTCTTTTGCACCTGAACGCTGTTGGCATAGCCCTCGCGGTAGTCGGGCGTGCGCTCCAGAATGACGTTCGGTTGTGAAATGTCTTGGCTCATGAGCTATAGACTAGAACATTTCCCGGACTTTAAGGGCGCAGTACCGGAGCGAAGGCTGGGTGCCCCATTCAAGCCGTGTTTGGCTGCTGTGCCAGCCCCGGACTTTCAGTCCGGGGGAGCGGGTTTTCAAACCCGCGAGAACGCTGTTATCTTGCCCATGACCGGGCTAAAGAGTATGTGTGAGAACTGCGAAACCCAGACTTTTGAGCGGTGCGCCCCGGCTCCCGCACAAAGGTCTGGGTTTCGCTAGTTCTCACACACACTCTTTAGCCCTGGTGCAGAATGTCCCAAGCTGCCCAGTCAACCGACCATTGAGCTTCTACATATTTCGGAGCTGCAAATTCCGCGGTGGAAGGTCTTTTGCCGTGTTGGATCAGGGGACAGCGTTAGGCTGTGCCAGCCCCGGACTTTTAGTCCGGGGGAGCGGGTTTTCAAACCCGCGAGAACGCTCCGATATCCAAATTCAGGGCTTTAGCCCTGGTGGCGGGGCGTCCAATTCCACCCCCAGCAATGTCCAGGATCTGCCCCGGGGGCTTTCAGCCGCCCTACCCATGCCGGCGGAAGATAAGCGACGCATTCGTCCCCCCAAAGCCAAAGGAGTTAGTCATGGCATACTCCATGGTTGCCGGGACCCCCTGGTCTTTGACTAGGGAAAAACAGCAAGCCTCATCGATAATCTGAAGGTTGGTCATGGGTGGAGCAATCTGATCCCGAAGCGCCAGGACCGTGATCCCGGCTTCCAGACTGCCCGCCCCGCCAAGCAGGTGCCCGGTCATCGACTTGGTCGAACTCACCAGCAGGCTTTTCGCCGACTCGCCGAAGGTTTCGCAAATCGCCCTGGCCTCCGCACGGTCACCAAGGGGTGTAGAAGTAGCATGGGCGTTCAGATACCCGATGGCGCCGGGATCCACCTCTGCATCCTCAAGAGCCAATTGCATCACCCGGCGGACACCTCGGCCATCCTCAGGAGGAGCATTGGTGTGGTAGGCGTCGCTATTGGCGGCGTACCCCACCAGTTCGGCTAGAATGGTTGCTCCGCGTTTCACGGCGTGCTCGTATTCTTCCAGGATCAGAACCCCGGCACCTTCACCCACCACGAACCCATCGCGGCCTTCATCCCATGGGCGCGAGGCGGTCGCTGGATCATCATTGCGCGTGGACAGAGCCCGCATGGCCGCGAAGCCGGCAACCGAAAGCGGCGTGACCGCAGCCTCGCTTCCGCCGCAGATCATCACATCCGCGTCTCCACGTTGAATCACGCGGAAAGACTCGCCGACGGCATGCGCGCCCGTGGTGCAGGCGGTGGCGGAGGTGAGATTGGGCCCAGTCGCCCCATAGCGAATCGAGATCTGGCCGGCGGCAAGATTGGCGATTGTGGCGGTGATGAAAAAGGGGGATACCCGGCCGGGCCCGGCGCTGAGCAGCTTGCTGTGCTCCCGCTCGATCACTTCGAAGGCGCCGATGCCGCTGCCTACGTACACCCCGACCTTGCCCGCATCTTCCGCTGCCATATCCAGGGCGGCCTGCGAAACGGCGAACTCCGACGCCGCCAGGGCAAACTGGATAAAGCGCCCCATCTTCTTGATTTCTTTGCGCTCGATGTAGTCTTCGGGGTGGAAATCCTTGACTTCGCCGGCAATCCTGCAGCTGAAGCCCGTGGGATCAAAAAGCGTGATCGGCCCGATCCCCGACTCACCCTGGAGCAGAGCCTTCCACGTGGATTCTGTTCCTATGCCCACGGGGCTTACCAAACCAACCCCGGTCACTACCACACGACGCTGCTGAATGATCATCCTAATAAGGGCGCAGCTTTCTGTCCCTGACTGTTCATCATCCTTTTATGGTATTACATGTCCTCCCCTAGCCACCTGCGCACCCATCCAAACGGAAGGCGGCGGACCCTCCAACTCCCGCCGCCCCCTGTCCGCCTCACATGAGCTCTTCGATCGTTGTACTCGTGGTCACCCGTGTTCCCTTGTAACGCCGACGATATGCGCCGTGGAGTTAAATGAAGTGTCGTAGGCGTCCAGCGTGAATGTTCCCGAGAAGCTCTTGCCGTCCGAACTCAACATCACCTATTCCACAATATGAGTCGCGGCCAGCGGCTTCCCAATCCCTTCGGGTGCGTTGGTGGTGTCGTTGCCCCCCAGGCAAAGTGGCTGAGCTTGTACTTGCACCCCCCCAGTGCTTCCCACACACCCAGGCAGAAATCCCCATCCTGCGCCGGGCGTCCGGAGTTCATGATCTCCGTCTTGTCGCTGTGCCATATCGCCATGGCGTTATCAATGGGCGTCTTGTCCGGCGGACCGTCCTTACCGTTGCCTTGCGCGGTGAAGATCACATGCCACATGCCCACGATCGGGTCCACCTCCTCGCCCACGGTCGTCAACTGCGCGGGCCCGGACGGTACATCCCAGGACGCCGGATGCCCCATCTTGTCCGGCTGGCCGCACTTCGCCAGCGCATTCGGAACCGCCGTCAACGTCAAGGCAAGGCCGCCCACCGCCGCCAGCCACCATCTACAAGTCGTATTCATTTGCTCCCCCTCCTGGGCCGGGATCGCCGGCAACCCGAGATAACTCCGCCCGTCACTCAGCCGCAAGGAACAGGGGGTGAAGCCGAGGCGAAGTTTTGGTGAACCGCCAGCCTCTTCAATTCACACGGCTTAGCTGTTAAGCGGTGCTATACTTCAGCCGCAGAGGGGGTCCCGTGGCCGGTCCCGTCTACGAATTCGGTGGCTTCCGCCTCGACTGCGGCCGCTTCGAACTCTCTCGCGATGGCCGCGGCATCCCCCTCGAACGTAAGCCCATGGAGTTGCTCATCCTGCTGGTCGAGCGCCAGGGGGAACTCGTTACCCGCGCGGAAATTGCCCAGCGCCTTTGGTCGAGCGAAGTCTTTGTCGACACCGAACACGGCATCAACACTGCGGTCCGCAAAACCAGGACCGCTTATGTCTCTCCGGTGGACTTGGCCCTGATCCATGCCCAGCTTGGCGATCGTGAGCAGACGCTTTTGCTGCTCGAGCAGGGTGTTCGCGAGCAATTCCCCGTTGCTGCTGTGGATCCACTTCGATCCCGCCTACGACTTCCTGAATAACGATGAGCGATACCGCTCGATCATCCAACGGGTAGCGACCCCTACCGCCTCTTGAAGCGACCACTGTCGAATCAGTGCCCGTGTAGTTGGCCGGAATAAACCTCCAGCCCACGTGTTTTCTCCATCGCGGGCTTGCAGAGACTCTTGCCAGGAGAGGACTCCGTACCTGCTTGCATACCAGGGGAGCACGGGTGATCTTTAATTCATTAATCTTTGCTGTCTTCTTTTCCATCGTTCTTATCCGGCACGGGATGCCCTTCTCGTGGAGGACGAAGAAAATCCCCCCGCCCTCTGCGCCCGATTTGCGGGTGATCGAGGACAAGCACTTACCCCGTGCCAAGGGATGGGACGCCTTGCTCACCTACACTCACACAAAAGGTATTCACAATGACGATCTTCCCGCCGCGCAGGACCTCACTCTGCCGGAAAGCTCTCATCTCACCCGCGCCTGCGCCACTGTGTTTACCGACGCGTACGTACGCAGTCTGTCTGACCAGACAGCGCTGCTGCACCTTATACCCAACTCGGCGCCACGGCTCTCTACCCGGAACTGCGTTCAACCTTCCGTAGCCAGCCTGAACTAGATCACGGGTGCGTCTGATAGCCGAGAGACGAGGACAGCCTTAGACCGATCCAAGGATGCAGTTGGAGATGTAGTTTGATCTGAAGTGTGGAGGAGCAGATTTTACCCCTGGGCCGGTACGACAGGTCGCGGACCGGCCACGCGGGTGGCGCCTCAGTGGTTCCAGCCGCCATGAGGCTCTAAGCCGGCGGTCAGGCGGGTAGCGGTGTGCGTGAAGCAGCTGGTTGTGAGGAGCTTGCCGTTCGCGTCATAGTCGACGACGAAGCCAGATGAGGTGAACTGGCCGTGAGCGCCGCCACGGTTTTCCAGGCCGGCATACCGCAGGCCCTGTTCAATACGGACATGGTGGATACCGGAATCCGCACCGGGCCTATGAGTTGGGATATTGCTCCGGACGGGAAACGGTTCTTGATTATCAGCGACAAATCCGAGGGAGCATCTTCCCTTAATGTGATTCTGAACTGGCGCCCAAGAGAGCAGAAGTGAGCTGGGTTTCACAGCAAATATCCAGTCAGGCAAAATTTCGTTGCAACGTGCAACGAAGCTTTTGGCGAAAGCGCAATTGGCCACCGCACGCTGGGTGGTCGATCATCGCTTCGTTAATTACATTGAATCCTAGATTCATGAGAGATTGTGCGCAGGCGGAATAGGTCACCCCGCCGATCAGCACGATGGGAATGTCTTTGTCGATTGCGAACTCCTTCAATCGAACGATCAGGCGGGGCACAGATGCCCGCAACAGCGCAAGCTTTTGCGAAGAGGATGCCCCATCCGGCATCGGCTCCTCGCTGGCGTCAATGAGAAAGTATCCTTCGCGCATGAAGCGCGCAAGGAGTTCGGACTTGCGGCTACGTATTCCTTCAGCAGAACTCCCGGGTGAGAAGCCATTCTCTATGAACCCCACCGCGGAACCGTAGAGGGTCTTCATCATCTCAAGGAATAGAGTGTCGCCATCCCTTAAATCCTCGAAGTAGAAGAGGCGGTTGTGTCGAAACGCCGGCGGAGCCTCCGCGATGAAGAGTACCCGGACAGTTGCGGGTTTGTATCGAAGAGTCGCTTTAGCGAACGCAGCTTTCGATCGGTCAGCATCGATCGTTTTCATATCCCTTTCTTGGACTTGACAGCTGCAGATCGATGATCGCTGGTGATCAGAAATCGCAAAGGAAGATCCGCCCCTTTCTGAATTCCAATCCTTGGCGTCACGACCACGCGCGATACATGGTAGCCGTCGTCTACCACCTGTAATGTCGAGCCCCGCCGGGTGACGTCCACACCGTTGTGAAGCTTGAGAGTGATCCCCAACGCCTGGCACAGTCGGCCTGGACCACCGCTGATTTTAGATGCGCCCGACGCTTCGGGTACGCCTCTCAGCTTGGCCATCGTCTTCACTCCTTCCAGAGGCTCGATCGCGCGAAAGAGCACGCCACCGGGCTCACCCGCCGGCAAACAGGAAACATTCAGGCAGTAGTAGATGCCGTACACGAGGTAGACGTAGGCCACCCCGGGAGGTCCGAACAAGACCCTATTCCGCTCGGTCTGGCCGATGAAGGTGTGGGAGGCGGGATCATCCGTGCCTAGGTAAGCCTCTACCTCAACGATTCGGCCGGTTAACCATTCGCCCTTGTAGTTGTGCCTCACTACCTTTCCCAACAGCTCACGAGCGACCACCTCAGGAGAGCGGCCATAGAAAGATTTTCCCATCTGGCCGCGATTGCCACGCACCTTAGCGCTCACCCCTTTCCCTTCGATCCAACCGGCGGCGTCTTTGCTCGCTTGTTCCACCCGTGAAATCGCGATAGGTCGTTCGCGTTCCATTCATCGCGGAGCCCCGGGGCACTCAAATCCCAGTCAGGCCGAATCTCGCTGGTGACGCTGCGCAGGTCGTGCCAGAGATCGGTGATTGCGGGGCGGCCCCAGAACCAGTAGCCGTTGTAGATGCGGTGAACGACAAGGCCCGGCTTAAGGACCAGCGTATGCGGAATCATCGGGTTGTTCTCGGGATCGGTGTACTCCTGGATGTCGAGGTCCTTCTGCACAATTCGTTCAGGATCGGACAGAAACGGCCACTGGGCACCAACGGACGCGCGGAACTCCTGTAGAGTGTGATGGTCGTCGGTGGCGATCGTAGCGATCTGCGTGTAGCCCACGGCGATTTTTGGATAGAACGAGGCCAGTTCCAGATGTTGCTGGTGTTCCTTCGGACAGTAATGGCCGCGGGCGAGCGTGAGGATCATTGGGTCATCGCCCTGTAGTTCGCTGAGCTTCCGCAGAGTGCCCGTGTGATCGGGCAACTGATAGTCGGGGAAAGGGCTCCCCGGAACGATGTCAGAACGCATATGCACACTCCTTCAACCAAGATAGCAAGCGATGACAGCCCCCTTCCCACTAGCCGGGAAAGTTTTGCTGGGAAACAGCCATTAAGCCAGAGAAATCAGGCAAATCCTATTAGACGAAGGTATTGTTCGGAACCCGGGCTTGGTATTCAATAAAACGGTGGTCACACAATACCAAGGTATTGATCGATACTTTGGTCCAATTGATAATCCCTCGACCCTTCTGGCTTAATTTCAATGTATCGCGTCCGCATAACGGTGCACGTTCGGGACGGCACAGGCCGTGGTATCGATTTGATCCCTGAAGGAAGAAAGCGAAATTTCTGTAGCTGAGGATACGACGTGCGACGGAGACCCTGGAATGAGCTACTCCTGCTTGCTTCCACACTTTTCGGCGGAGCAGTAGCCTTCGCACAGTACAACGCACCAGCCACGCCAGCGCCGTACAACCCGATTGCACTGGCCGAAATAACAGGAACGCCAAGGGCAGCCGTCCAAGCCGGGCAGAATAACTATCAAACCCTATCGCAGAATCCGTACCTCGGCGGAGTTCCTGCGGGCGGACTGAGCGCAACTCCAGTTTCGCTTTCCCTGGAAGACGCCGTCGCCCGTGGACTCAAGCAGAATCTCGGCGGAGTATTGGCCACGGATGTCGTTACCGACGCGCGGGGAGCGCGTTGGCAAGCGCTGAGCGAGCTGCTTCCCAATGTAATCACCGATACGGGTTTCGGAGTTCATCAAATCAACGTAAAGGCGGCCTTCGGTCTGACCATTCATGGAGAACCACCGATCATTGGCCCATTTGGCTACTTCGACTCGCGGGCTTATCTCACGCAGTCCGCCTTTGATTGGGCATCCATCGAGCGGGCGCGATCTTCAAAGGCGCAGGTGAGGTCGGCGGAGTCCAGTTCCAAAGATGCTCGCGAGATTGTCGTGCTGGTGATTGTCTCCAATTATTTGCTGGTCATCGCCGATCAATCGGAAGTTGAGTCAGCCACATCGCAGCGGGACACCGCCAAGGCACTTTTTCAACAGACCTCCGACCAGAAGACCGCGGGCCTTGCCTCGGCTGTGGATGTTCTACGGTCACAGGTGCAACTGCAATCACGCGAACAGAAACTGATTGTGGCGCAAAATAATTTAGCCAAGCAGAAATTGGTTTTGGCGCGAGCGATCGGTCTCCACCCGGGGCAAACGTTCGAGATCACCACCCGCATTCCTTACCGGGAATTGACACCGTCGGGTCTCGATGAGGCGATCCAAAGCGCCTACAAATCTCGGGCCGATTTTCAGAGCCAGATGAATCAGGTCCGGTCCGCTGAGCTGGCGAGAAAAGCGACTTCTGCAGAGCGGTATCCATCGTTAGGCGTGGAGACCGACTATGGTCTCTCGGGAGTTAACCCAGGCTCGTCGCACGGCACCGTGGATGCGGCTGCCACGCTCCGCATTCCTATTTTTCAGGGGGGAAGAGTGCACGGGGATATACTCCGGGCCGACGCTTCGCTAACCAGGGAAAGACAGCGACTGGAGGATTTGCGAGCCAAGATCGATGAGGAGGTTCGCGACGCTTATCTGGATCTGGAATCGGCTGCGCAAGAAGTTTCTGTCGAGAAAAGCGCGGTAACGCTCGCCACTCAGACCTTGGAACAATCTCGCGATCGATTCATTTCGGGAGTTACAGACAACATTGAAGTTGTTCAAGCACAAGATGTGCTGGCCATCGCTACTGACAGCTACATTGCCAGTCTTTATAGCCACAACCTGGCAAAAATATCTCTGGCAAGAGCGATCGGCGTCGCGGAATCAGGCTTTGCTGAATACGTGGAGGGAAAGTGAGTATGGCGGAACAAAGTCAAGCAACGAATCCACCGCAGGGGCCAAACACACCATCGGACAACGCCGGCGCAGCTGGCCGGCCAATTTCAGCTTACCCCACCAGGCGTTCCTACAAGCGTTGGATATTTCTTGCCGCGTTGGTTGTTCTCGCGATTGCCGGTGCTTTCCTCTGGCACTATTTGTCCGGCTTCGAATCCACCGACGATGCGCAGGTGGATGTCCATCTTTACCCTGTCAGCGCTCGCATTTCCGGATATATCCAGAAGGTGAACGTTGGGGACAACCAATGGGTCGAAGAAGGTTCCACACTGGTAGAGATCGATCCAAAAGACTATGAAGTCGCACTAGCAAAAGCCCAGGCCGCGCTCGATACTTCAGAGGCCAGTGCGAAAAGTTCGAATATCGATGTGCCCGTATCTTCCGTAGATACCTCGAGCCAATTGAAATTCACGTCCTCGGATATCAAGAATGCTGAGGCAGCGATCCAGGCGGCAGAAAAGCAAACCGCAGCCGCCCACGCCCGCGTTCTGGAAGCGCAAGCGCAAAATGTAAAGACTCAAGATGACGTAACCCGCTACCGCTTGCTGCTCGCGAAGGAGGAGGTACCGAAGCAAGTCTACGACCATGCTTATGCCGCCGCAGCGACCGATTCCGCCGCCGTAGCTGCGGCAGAGGCAGACGAGGCCGCAGCTCAACAAGCCGTTGTCGAAGCGCACAGCCGGCTCACTGAGGCTGAGGCACATTACGAAGATGCCCAAGCCGGACCTCAACGCGTCGCCTCAACAAGGGCCAAAGCCCTTTCGGCGATGGCGGATGTTCACCAGAAAAGAGCTGCTGTCGAACAAGCGCAGTTGAATCTCGGTTACACCAAGATATTTGCTCCTGTAGCCGGGGAGGTAACGAAAAAGGTTGTCGTCGGATTAAATGTCGAGCCTGGGGAGCAGATGCTCACTGTGGTTCCCCTGGATCAGGTGTGGATCACCGCGAACTTCAAAGAGACCCAACTCAAACACATGCGCGTGGGCCAGAAAGCAAAGATTGATCTCGACTCGAACGGCCGCACGTATCGCGGTCATGTCGATAGCATTGCGGGAGCAACCGGGCCGATCTTCAGCTTGCTGCCGCCGGAAAACGCAACCGGCAACTACGTGAAAATCGTTCAGCGGGTACCGGTAAAGATTGTTCTGGAGCCGGGCGAAAATCAGGACCACCAGCTTCGGCCGGGTATGAATGTCGAAGCGAAAGTCTACTTGCGATGAGCGCCACAGCGCTGGCTCTTCCCTCGGAGCAAGCCGTTTGGCGCCCTAAGGTAAATCCTTGGGCGATTGCCGCGACCGTGTCGATGGCGGCGTTTATTGAAGTCCTGGACACGAGTGTTGCCAACGTTGCCTTGCCTTATATCGCCGGAGGGCTCGGAGCCAGCTACGACGACAGCACCTGGGTACTTACCTCATACCTTGCTGCGAACGCTATCGTCCTACCGATCAGCGGGTGGCTCGCGGAGTTGATTGGCCGCAAGCGGTACTTCATGATGTCGCTGGCCATTTTCACGGTGAGTTCACTGCTCTGCGGGTTAGCGCCCAACCTGCCGCTATTGCTGTTGTTTCGCGCTGTGCAAGGCATCGGTGGCGGCGGATTGCAACCGATGGCACAAGCCATTCTGAACGATACGTTTCCTCCGGAGCAGCGCGGCTCGGCGTTTGCTGTCTACGGCATAACCGCAGTTCTCGCCCCTACGGTCGGGCCCATGCTGGGCGGTTGGATTACTGACAACTACTCCTGGCGCTGGATATTTTTCATCACCCTGCCCGTGGTCCTGCTCGCTCTTTATTTGACTTACACCCTGGTCGAAGATCCGCCGTTCCTCCGTCGCTTGAAGAGCGGGGGTATCCGTGTGGACTACATTGGAATATCCATGCTGACGCTGGGAGTGGGTTCGCTGCAGGTGGTTCTGGACAAGGGGCAGGAAGACGATTGGTTCGGCTCGCATTTCATCACCACGCTGGCGATCACCGCAACGGTTTGCCTGATCTCGCTGGTCATCTGGGAATGGTTCCGCAAAGAGCCGATCATCGACGTCCGCATGTTCAAGAGCTTCAACTTCGCGGCAGCGAACTTGATGATGTTCATGATGGGCTTCATGCTCTTCAGCACCCTGGTCTTGATTCCGGAATTTCTGCAGACACTCATGGGTTACACAGCAGAGCTTGCAGGTCTCGTCCTCTCTGGCGGCGGAGTTATCTTGCTGGTGATGATGCCCATCGTCGGGCGGCTTACGTCAAAAATTCAAGCGCGATGGCTGATCGCGACTGGATGGCTGTGCCTCGCCATTGGACTATTCTATTGCGCGCACCAGATTGATTTGTTCGTCAGCTTCCGCTTTGCGATGTGGCTGCGCGTCGCCCAGGTGATAGGAATCGGATTTCTATTTGTCCCCATCACGGCAGCGGGTTACATCGGAGTTCCTCCGGAGAAAGGCAACAGCGTCTCCGGCATGATCAATTTCATGCGCAATATCGGCGGCAGTATCGGAACTTCTGTGGTGACCACGATGATTGCCCGGCGGGCTCAATATCACCAGCAAATCCTCATCGGCCACATCACTCCCGATACCCCTGCTTATCGTTCGGCGCTCCATGCACTGAGCTCAAAGATCGCGCACTCCGGGCTTCGCGCTGCTGACGCCCACGACCAGGCAGTTGCCAGGTTCTACGAATTGGTGCATCGACAAGGGGGCGCACTGTCCTATATGGACATCTTTTGGGTCTTGGGCATGCTCTGCTCGATCATGTTTGTTCTTGCGTTTTTCCTTGAAGAAGAATGATCCAGGAGCGGGCGGAGATGTCGCGGTGGGCTGAGGATGAAGATGACAAACGCAATCACAATTGAGCGAGAGTTCGGCTGCGGAGCACCCGAAATTGCCAGTTTGGTCGCCAACCGCCTCGGATGGAGTCTGTGGGACGAACGGTTGACACAGGAAATTGCGCGATTGACCCAGAGTACGCCGGAGGCGGTCGAGCAGAGAGAATGGCGAACCGATCCGCTTGTGTTCAGGGTTTTCCAGGACTTTCTTCGGGGCGGGTTTGAAGGAGGCCTGCCACCCACCAACCGGCTGCATTTGCTCGATGCTCGCCGGATCGCAGCCGTTTCGGAAACGGCTGTCAAGACAGCACTTTCCAGTGGTCCGTCGGTGATTGTTGGCCGAGGATCGCAGTTTTTCCTGGGCAATCGCAAGGATGTCTTCCATGTGTTTCTCTATGCATCTCGCGATTATAAGATCGGCAGACTGATCTCCAGGGGCGAAACTCAGGACAAGGCAATCGAACTAATCGACACAACGGACAAAGCGCGAGCTGCGTTCGTCCGGCAGTATCTCGGGCGGCAATGGCAGGAACCCAACCTATACCACGCGATGTTTAATGCGGAGATGGGCGAGTCGTGTACGGCCGCGATGATTGTTGGGTGTGTCCAACAGTTCCAGCGTGACGGGGAATATTCTCAACAGACCGGGCGGCAGAGTCAGGCGTAACCGCAGTCACTCATACCAATCGCTTATCAGATCCACTTGGACGAAAGTATCGATCGATACCTTCGTCCAATAGAACAGTCTCCCGATCTATGGCTTAATTTCAACATCGAGCTCGAAATGAACGCGTTGCGCGGTCCTGCGGCGCTACAGACAAGGCCGAATACAACTGGAGATTGGCATGGCAAGCAAAAAGACAACCATCGTAACGGGAGCCTCACAAGGCATCGGAGCAGCTGTTGTCCGGGCATTTCTGGATCGCGGTTATAACGTCGTTGGAAACGCGCGCAGCTTTGCGGGCAAAGGCTTCACTCCAGCAACGAACCTTGCGCTCGTCGAAGGAAACATTGGACTTGCAACGACAGCGGAGAAGATCGCGCAGACCGCAATCGAAAAGTTTGGCTCGATCGACAACGTTGTCACCAGTGCCGGTATCTTCTCGGTTAAACCATTCACGGATTACACCGCCGAGGAGTTTCGCGGCTTTGTCTCCACAAACCTCGAGGGGTTCATCTTCATCACTCAGCTTGCGGTGAAGCAGATGCTTGCACAAGGCACCGGCGGCAGCGTGACGTGCATCACGGCAGCGCTCACTGCCAATCCCATCGCGGGTATTTCAGCCTCCATTCCAACCATCACCAAGGGAGGATTGGATGCGGTTATCCTGAGCCTCGCGAGCGAATATGCGAAAAGCAACATCCGCTTTAACTCGGTAGCTCCTGGAGTTGTTGATACTCCTCTTCACAGCAAAGACCCAAAGGATTTCATGAAGACTCTCTCACCCATGGGTGTGGTCGCGGAAGCGAAGGACATTGCTGATGCTGTCGTTTATCTTACGGAAGCTCGTTATGTCACCGGGGAGGTGCTGCACGTGGACGGCGGTGCGCACGCGGGCCGGTGGTAGCCGGCATACGAAGGTATAGAGCGATACCTTCGTCCAATAGGTTTGTTTGAGCGCTCGTGATGAGATAGGGCAGGTGCATCCGGTGTCGCAAGACGCCATTGAGATGACAGTCAGACTACATCTACCATCAAGGAGAGTAACAATGAGTATTATCGATAAGGCGCTCGCAGCAAACCGCGACTATGCGAAAAATTACTATCCGGCGCTGGGAAAGCGTCCCGCCCCCAAACTTGCAGTTGTAACCTGCATGGATCCACGGCTCTCAGACCTCACTGGGATACTGGGTCTTCCGCAGGCCGATCTTGATGTTATTCGAACCGGCGGACCCGCGGTAACAGAAGATGTTCTCGGGGAGCTTGTTGTTTCCACCCGTGTACTGGGAACCACGGAGATACTGCTTCTTAACCATACCGGCTGCGGGTTCACGACATTCACAGATGAGGAGCTGAACTCAAAACTGAGCGCTTCCACCGGAGATGCTTCGCCGGCTCCCATGCGCTTCTTCTCTTTTAAGGACCCCGAGGAAAATACTCAGGAACAGATCAAGAAAGTCAGATCGCATCCCTGGATTGCCAAGGACATCCCCGTGCGCGGCTTCATTTTCGACGTGGAGACCGGTCTGCTGCGAGAAGTGCAGCAAATTGCGCACCAGGCTGCTGACTGAAACAATCCGGGCGTTGTTCAAAGCAGCTTGGTATATCTCGCTCACGAAGTTCGAGGACTCTCACGGGCCAGCTTGCCGAGTGATACGGCAGAGCTGGCCCGATATCTTGATGTGCCGACTCCGGTTCAGCAAGTCAGTCTTCGTAACAGAACCCCATAGGAACTGGACGGTGCCCCAGGTTCGCCAAAGTGTACCTGGGCCAGAAAATGATGTGTTTCGATTGCTTTTAGCTGATTGATTAGCAAAAGGCTTTGGTGGACTTCGCCCGTCTTATGCGGCCAGGTACGCATTTGGCGAACCTGGGGCACCCGTCCAGTTCCTATGGGGTTCTGTTAGGAGACTGACTTCTGACGGGTTGAGTTCCGGTAAGAATACGAGTTAGCACTCGTTCCGCAGCATGAAGAGAGAGGAGACCATCCTCTGACAGATATCCATGATGGCCTGCGAGTTCGGGGAGGTGTGGTCCTCGAAGTTTTCCTCTAATTGCCGGATGGAGTCATCGGTGATGCGCGCTGGCGCGTCCTCTTCGTGTCCGATCCATGCGGCAATGTGCATGAGCTCATCGCTATATTCGCTTAGAAAATGGTCCAGGGCCTCATTTTGGTGCTCGGTCAATTCGGAGTCTATGTCTCGCCGCCCACGATGGGAGAGAAGACTAAGTTCCAGCAGGAAGATCGAGCGCAACGCTGGCTGGGCCCTCTGAATCCGCTCACACTCGGCAACGTCTTCCTGGCGCTGATGGCGAAACTCAAATTCAAACCGCGCGGCATCCGTCTGCGATTCCAAATTGGCGAAGTTGTCATTGATCTGATTACGGAGACGGATGATCTGTGAAACGGCAATGGCTCTGTCGCGTACCACCGGGCAAACTCCGAGCTGCGCCAGCATGCGTACGTTCCGCACCAGCAGTTTCTGCAACTGCTCCACATCGCTCTTCGTCCCGAAGCGGTTGAAGATAAACCCCATCGCGAGAATACCCAATAACACGCCCATTACCTTATCGCGCGCGATCGTGAGGTCGGTCTGGAACTTGAAATCCTGCAGATGGACGAAGTAAAAGGCGAGCGCCATCTGCACACCAAAATAGGAAAGCCGCGGACTAGAGGTGGCGAACCACGCGGCGATCGCAGTCCCAGCCGCAAAGAAGAGAGCAAACCCAAAGACGCTGTCGATCGCAGGTAGGACGAGAATCTGCGCCCCGATCCCCAGGATCAACCCACCGGCAACAAATCCGGCAAGGCGCAGAAACTGCGCCTGGAGAGAAGTGCCGATGGTGCCCAGCGCAGTAACGACGCAAGTAAGGACGGATGGGAAGATGCCGGGCCAGTCGAGCGCGTTGTAGAGCACATAACAGACGCTAGCAGCCAGGCACCCGGCAAAGGCGAAGCGTAGATATTCCGGGTTCTGGAATGCATCAGGCACAAACAGAGCGCGCCACCAATCCTGTCCTGGCGTGTTCTGGGAACCTGCGACGCTCTCATCGCGTTGAAAGAGTTCGGGGATGAGTGCGACGATGCGTTCCATCTCTGGAAGCATGGGGAAGCTGGAGGAGGGTTGCCCCTCGAGCCAAGGAGGAGATGGGGAAATAGTCCCTGACTCGCGGAGTTCTTTTCGGATTGCTCCGAGCCTCTCAGAAAGTGCGCGCAGGCGTGTCGCGTCGTCGTCGCCGGGCTGGCGGAGAGTGCCGTCGAGATCCGCGGCAAGACCAATGAGCCGGCCCGCCAGCGAAATCAGGGCGGAGCGCTGCGCCCGCCGGGTCGGGTCCAAACCCTGGCGCTGCAGCGTCAGTCTGAGCCGGCCGGTGCCGATCATATCGTATTGAAGCACCCTGGCCACGACGGACTTCGGTGGGACGTGATGAGCGGCAATGCTTTCCGCTACCTGCTGCACCGCGAGCAACACATCGTCGGCGAATGTAATAAGCGGATCAGAGCGATCGAAGATGCGGTAGAGCACTTCGGTTGCCACAGTCGCGCCAGCTGCCACGGCGATGATCACGATAGGCCAGAGGGTACCCTCCACCTGGATCTGGCTGGGCAAGTAGCTGTCCCATATGGGCAAGGCAACGCCAATCGGAATGGCAAAAGCCAATGCGGCTGCGTAGTTCGTCGTCGTGCGTATAACGAAAAAGATCATATAGAGGCTTCCGATTACCCAGAAGAAATGAGTAATGGGAAAACCGCGGAACAACATCATGCCGAGCAGGGTGTAAAGGCTTGCGGCGACGAATCCGACGACGATGAATTGCCCCCCGCGCCAGGTAGCGGCGAGATTTTCGCGTGCCAGAAGAATTGAAAATAAACCAGCCAGGGCCGCGTTGGGAATGCGGAAGGTCACGACGATGATCATGACCAGCGTAGCTGCGATCGTCATGCGGACGACCGTGTTCACGCGTCCTGGATACGAGGCAACTTCCCAGCGTAGGAATTCGCGAAACCAAACCCAAGAGATAGTTGGGCGCGCTGGCCGGTGGGGGAACTCTGTGGCGCGGGTCGCCATATCAAGGCTTCCGTTGGTATCCGCGGATAACTACTACTGCAGATTCCCCCAGACGAATGCCATCAGGGGGCGGTGACTGAATCCGGATGCGGACGGGGTAGCGGCTGGCCAGGTGCACCCAGCTCAGAGTGCGTTGTACGTCGGGCAGGCCGGGCGTAATTCGGCCCAGGAGCGAAGGATCGGGTATAACACCGTACCCGGTGCTCTCGACGACGCCCGTAAATCGCAATGACGAGTCAGACATAATGTACACGTCCGCAGTCATACCCGGTTGGACATGCTTCAACTGCGTCTCGCGGAAATTTGCAACCACCCACCAGACGCGAGTATCGATAAGCGTGAAAATCTCCTGGCCAATGTGAGCATAAGCACCCTCGGAAATGACAAGGCTGGTCACACGTGCGTCGAATGGAGCGTAGACGCGGCACTGATTGTAGTTATATTGGGCGTTGGCGATGGCGGCAGCGCGACCCTGCCGTTGGGCCACCAGGGGATCGAGGGTGAGTACGCTGGACCGCGACTGGTAGAGCTGTGCCGTGCTCTGCTCTGACGCGGCCTTGGCCTCCGCCAGGGCGGCCAACATGGTGTTGAGGTGGGCTCGATTGAGGGCCAATTGCGATTCGGCTTCGTGCACGGACTGCGCACTGGCCCGCTCTGTCGTACGCGCCTGGTCCACCTGGTCGACGGTAACGTACTGCTTGATGAGCAGGGGCTCGACGCGGTGCAGGTTATTTTCGGCGTATGCCGACTCGGCCTTGGCTCGATCCAACGCGGCCTGAGAGCGGGCGACATCAGCCTCCGCCTCGCGGATCGAGGCCTGCGCGCGGTCGACGTTGGCACTGGCGCTGCGGGTTGCCGCCCCGGAGGCGGTGACGGCATGCACTTCGGCCCCAATGCGCCGCTGTTCGTCGACCACCTCGCCTTCGAGCGTGGACTGGTCCGACACTGCACGGTCAAGCGCGTACTTGTAGGGTCGATCATCGATTTCGAAAAGTAGATCGCCCTGTTTAACGTGCTGATTGTCGGCGACGTTCAGATGCAATATGGGCCCCTGGACAACGGGGGCGATTCCGATGTAGTTGGCAAAGATGGCCGCGTCGTCGGTCTGGGGATGCCGAGTGGTGACAGAGTAGACGGCAATCAAGCCGACCACCGCCAGCAGAACCATGGCCGCGGTGAGGGCGCGACCGTACCGCTGCAGTTTCGCCAGGCGATCGTCTTGTTCGGGTTGGCCGGTGTCTGGGGTTGGCATCGCGTTTACCTAGCTGTAGAACAGGAGCCACAATACGCAGGCGAGGAAGGTCGCCGTGCAGAGATAAAAAAGGATCGGTGCAGCCAGGTGTTCGGCAATTGCGCTGCGAGCAACCAGGGCGCGTGCGCCCGTCATCAGTACGAGACCACCGATGGAGCAGAAGATCCACACGGGGAAAAAAGAGCCGAAGATGCTGTATTCGGGCGCGTGGGAGCAACCAACCAACGCCAGCGGCGCCGTTAAAGATAAACCGGCAAGGAAGCCATGCGAGGTTGTTCGGCGCCGATCGCGCTCCGTCGATTCGGTATTCATATCAGGAAGACCTCATCCATGCTTCTCCTGGGCATCGGGTGATCGCCGGACAGCTCTAGTCTTTCGTTTCGATTAAGCCACATGGTTAAGGGCCGAATCTATTAGACCAAGGTATCGATCAATACCTTCGTATCAGATGCGCCGATACTAGAGGATCGATACGTTAGTCCAATAGACTCGGCTCCGCTCTTCTGCCCTAATAGCTGCTGAACGCGAAAACGCTAGCGATTGCGGACGTGTTGCTGGGAATGAAGAAATCTCGATTGATCGAACACAAGCCATCATTGAATGTTCTATTCTTGTCGCTGCTTGTCGCCTTCTCGGCGGCGCGAGCTCTGGGGCAATGTGCGGGCAAAGTGTCTTCTCCAGAAGCTGTCGCCGACTGCGCCGCTCGCGAAACCCCTCGCGAGGGAAGAGCGACTCTCGATCGAGTTCACCCTTACACCCTGGCCGAGCTGATCGACGTTGCCGAGCATCACAATCCCAGCACGCGCACGATCTGGGAGCGCGCAAAACAGAAGGCACGCGAACTCGGTGTGGCAAAAGCCGCCTATTATCCCGAGTTAGAGGGTTCAGCTGTTTTCGGCGACCGGAGATTGATAGATCCATTCCCGAAACCGCTGGCTCCTCGCGGCTACGTTACGGTCGAGGTGCCCATCGTCGAGCCTTCAGTCGCGCTCGAATATCTCATTTTTGACTTTGGTAAACGCCAAGCGAGCGTGGACTACGCGAAACAGGAGAAGCTGGTCGCGGGTGCAGACGTCATTCAGGTAAATCAAGCGCTGGCGTTTCGCGTCGCCAGTGCGTATTACCAGCTGGTGACTGCACAGGAAAGGCTCCAGGCCACTCAGGACACGCTGCGAACTGCACAAACCACGCAGGATGCGGCTGAAAATAGACTCAACAACGGACTTGCAACTCTGCCCGATGTTCTCAACGCCCGGGCCGAAACGTCACAGGCCGTGTTCGACGAGGAATCCGCGGATGGGGACGAGAAGATTGCGCGTGTGACGCTGACTGAAGTGGTAGGGGCTGATCCGTCTCCCGACATAGTGATTGACAGCCAGAGGAGTGCGCCGTTGCCAGAGAGACTCACCATGTCGATCGAGGGGCTGATCGATCGTGCGATGAAGGATCGTCCCGAACTCATGGCGCAAGCTCTGCGAATCCGCTCCGCCGAGGCCAGCATTCGTGCAGCCAAGGCAGAGTACAAACCGCAGATCGTTCTCTCGGGATCAGCTGCGCAGACCTCCATTTGGCCCTCGGCGGATTATGGCCAACTCGGTCCCGCGAGCGAGCCTACCTGGACCGCCGAACTCGGCGTCCATTGGCGCATCTTTGACGGAGGTGTGCGCAAGAACGAACTGTTGATCGCCGAATCGAAGCGCCGCGAGGCCGAGGACGAACTTACGACGATAGATGATGAGACGACGCGTGAGGTCTGGACCGCTTACATCGCATTCCGAACGGCGTTGCGAAAGCACGACGCTGCTGTGGCGCTTCTGGAATCCGCAAATACCGCTTACGCGGCCTCGCTCGATGCATACAAATATGGAGTCAAGAATCTGGTCGATGTTGTTACCGCGGAGAAGCAATTGGCCCAAGCTCGACTATCCAGCGTCTCCGCACGATCGGAATTATTTCTAGAGGCAGTCAACCTTGAATTCGCCACCGGAAATCTGCTGAGGAATCAACCGCCAGCGACAAGCCTTCAGTCTCCGGACGGACACCAATGATTTCGGCTGTTTTCGGCCCCCTGAGAACGCAGCGTAGTGGAGGGACCTGCCGTTACTGCGATTCCTGCGCTTGAATCAGGAGCCGGCGGGGGAGTTGTTGTACCAACGCAGAACCCTCAGAGCGCGCAGTGTGTTCCAGCGGCTTGCCCTGCTGACTTCGGTCTCCATCGCCAATGGAATATATTCGGGATGAAGAAGGTTGAGCGGCCATCGCCCGTTCTGGTGGCGGCGTGCAATCACCGTTTCGATGGCCTCATGGCCGCGGCTGTCGGGTTTGATTCCTGCATTCCGAAGATAATCGAGTCCGCGCAAGACGTCGTAGTGCCAAAACGGCGGGAACGAGAAGCGGAGCCAGCGTTTGTTGATCACTTCGCCGGTTCGCAGCGAGCGCAACATGTGGCGCTCAAGCAGATAGTTTTCGGCCCTCTTGCGGGCCTTGGTGACGGCCGCCGATTTTCGTCCTGCTCGTTCGTATTCGAGCAGTCCTTCAAGCACGCAGATGGTGCTATGGAACGAAGACCGCTTGCTTTTAGGCGCTTCGCAGTTCCAGCCGCCATCCTCGAGCTGCTCGGCCAAGAGTTGCTTGGCCAGTGCGTCGTTCGGTTCTTTGAAATATGAGCCGATGCCGAGGATTCTGCCGTTGATGCAGGGCTCCGTTTCGCCATGAAGGAACGGCCGGTTGTTAAGCCGCTTAAACACGAGCCGCTTGTCGACACGGTCGATCATTTTGCGCGCCTGCTTGCTGGCGGGGTCGAGGCCGAGGTCCATCAAGACGGTGAGACTGTAGAGGGCAATAAGCAGCCCTCGGTCCTCCCGCGGCAAATCGTCTCTCCACCTGCGCGGGCCCTCGCCCCAGTTGCCGGCAGCAGATTGGCGAGCGAGAAGTTGGGCTCCCCAGCCTTCGGTTGCGATGCGAGACCGCTCGGCTGCAATCGCGTCGGGGGCTTCATCGGTAAGGTCCCTCATGACCTGCCAACGGATGGCCGGGTCAGAATCGAGGAGCCATTTGAGGTGCGCGGGCCGGGGTGCGTAATCGTCCAGGCGCATGGCGACGATGCGCTTATGAGTTCTCGACTTTTGGGCCTTGGAATAACCCACCTGACCATCCTCCTCCAAAAAAATCCGCGACCAAATCAGGATTACGAATCTAATCCTGCATGTGGATCATAACGAAATGACGATCCACACCAGCTTGTGTTCTTCAAGGCGTCGGTGCTGAGTGGTGAAACGTAATTTACCGGGCAAAAACAGGAAACCAACATGCGTGCAATGAGAGCAGAAACTTTCAATGGTTATAAAGAGTTGAAGCTAATCGATCTTCCCAAGCCAGTGCTCTCGGACGGAAAAGTATTGGTGCGAATCACAGCAGCCGGAGTCACGCCGCTCGACTATACGATACTCTCCGGCCAATTTCACCACTCGAAGGCGCCGCTAGTCCTGGGCAATGAAGGAGCGGGCGTGGTGGAGGAGGGAGGCGGAACGGACCTTCCCGCTGGCTCGCGCGTGATGTTCTGGGGCACCTATGGCGTCTTTCAGGACGGCACCTACAGTGAGTGGATTGCTGTACGGAAGCAAGACCTCTGCCTGATTCCTGACGGTATCGACGACGTGAGAGCCGCGGGTATTCCGGTCGCGTATCTCACCGCGCAATAGCTCTCACCCGCGCTGGTTTTCGTGCAGGCAAAACCGTTCTGGCGCCGGCGATTGGCGGATCGGTCGGCAACGCGGTGACGCAATTGGCGCGCGCTCTGGGAGCAAAACACGCCATCTCGACCACCACCAATACTGGGAAAGCCGAGCAGGCGAAGGCGCTCGGATTCAATGAAGTCATCGACACCTCCTTGGAAAAGCTGGGTGACGGCGTGCGTCGTATCACGGGCGGTTATGGAGCAGACGTTGTGATCGACGGAATCGGTGGCGAAGTCTTGAGCGAGGCGGTCAAAGTGCTCGCCCCGGGCGGAAGCCTCACGACACTGGGATATTCCGCAAGCCGTAAGGCAACCATTGACGTAACAGATCTCATCGTTCCACAGACCAGCATTCTGGGATTCAGTATGTTCTCTCAGCCGCAGGCGGCAGTGACCGAGGCTTGGAACGTTATTGTTTCTCTGCTTAAATCCGGTGCTATCAAACCGATCCTGGCTAAGACCTTCCCTCTGGCCGAAGCGGCTGATGCTCTGCGTTACCAGGTTGAGGGTCGCCCATTCGGCAGGGTCGTCCTCACCATCTGAGGGAGAAACTTGTAAGCGGGCCAAGTAGACTTGTCTTGTATGAAGAAAATCGGCTTCCTCTCCTTCGGTCATTGGACACCTTCACCGCAGTCACAAACTCAGTCGGCAGCCGATGCGCTCCTGCAGTCCATTGATCTCGCCGTGGAGGCCGAGCGGCTGGGAATGGACGGAGCCTACTTCCGTGTCCACCACTTCGCGCGGCAGCTGGCATCACCGTTCCCACTGCTCGCGGCGGTCGGTGCAAAGACCCGGCGGATTGAAATTGGCACCGCTGTGATCGACATGCGGTATGAGAACCCTCACTATATGACGGAGGATGCCGGCGCTGCGGATCTCATCGCTGGCGGGCGGCTGCAGTTGGGGATCAGTCGCGGTTCTCCCGAGCAGGTGATCGATGGTTGGAGCTATTTTGGCTATCGCCCGGTTGAGCGCGAGAATGATGAAGACATGGGACGGCGGCACACCGAGGAATTTCTCGATCTGCTACGCGGGAAGGGCTTCGCACGGCCTAATCCGCGTCCCATGTTTCCCAATCCGCCGGGGCTGCTGCGCCTGGAGCCCTACTCCGAAGGATTGCGTGACCGGATCTGGTGGGGATCAGCTTCCAACGCGACTGCTGCCTGGGCTGGCAAGCTGGGAATGAACCTGCAGACCTCAACCCTCAAATTCGATGAGACCGGCGAGCCGCTCCACATCCAACAAGCCGCGCAGATTCGCTCCTTCCGCGCCGCCTGGAAGGAGGCTGGCCACGCTCGCACTCCGCGCGTCTCCGTCAGCCGCAGTATCTTCGCGTTGACCGACGACCGCGATCGCGTCTATTTCGGGCGCAGCGGCGAGGAAGAGGACAAAATAGGCTTCCTTGACGAAACCACACGGGCCATCTTCGGCCGTAGCTATGCAGCCGAGCCGGATGTCCTGATCGAGCAGCTTAGAAAAGACGAGGCGATCGCGGAAGCCGACACGCTGTTGTTGACCGTCCCCAACCAACTGGGTGTCGCCTACAACGCGCATGTCATGGAGGCCATTCTGACCACTGTCGCGCCGGCTCTCAATTGGCGCTGAATCGCACGAATACTCAATAGACGCCCGGAATCAGACGCTTTGTGCTGCGGCTGTAGTCTTCGTAATCGGCTCCAAAAGCCCGGCGGAGCGCAGTCTCTTCAACATGCATGCGATACAACACGGCCAGCGTCGGTGGAACGAAGACAACGGCAAAACATGCCCAGGTGCATACGTGAAGGGTTTGATGCGGCCCGGATCGCTCGCAATAAGGGATGGCTTTGAGGTGCGATGCCGCCTAGGCGTGGCCTGCCGTAACCTGGCCAAAGACGCGGCAGAAGTTTCCCCCGCCGACTTTGCCGATATCGTCAGGCGAGAATCCCTGGAGCAGCATCTGGCCCACAACCGCGGGAAAAAATCCTCCCGTCAGGCCGGGCCACGCCTTGTTGGTGCCTTGGCCAACACGCGAGGAGAGCAGGTCTGTGTCGGTGCCGATACCAACGTGGTCGATGCCCACCGCGTCTACCATCGCCTTGATGTTTTCCACGAATTCTTTGGGGGAGTCGGCCAGTTTCGTCCACACGCCGATCACGCCGCCCGCGTCGGCCACCACCTTCGCGTGTTCTTTGCTGATCAGGTGTGGCTTCATGATTTGCGCCATCCTGGGGTTGCTGCCGGTTCGGCTGTCGAGGCCCGTGTGGGACACAAGAATCGGCTGCGTGGCCACCTTTAACGCGCCCAGCACCGTCTCGGGGCTGGCGTGGGCCAGGTCCACCACGATCCCCAAGCGGTTGCACTCCTTCACCACCTTTGCGCCAAAGGCCGTCAGACCACCAAGGTGAGCGGGGGCCGTGATCACATCTCCCAACGGTGAAACAATATCGTCTCGCTCGTGAAGCAGTTGAAGATCACGCACACCGCGTTTGTACACCTCTTCCACTCGCTCCAGGTGCCCCTCGATGAATTGTGATCCCTCAACTGTCTGGACGATGGTTGGTTGGCCATGGTGGTGCGCGGCCTGCAGGTCTTCCAGGTTCAGCGCGCGATGCATGTGTCCCTTTTCCAACTGCGCGTCCATCGCCGTGAGCCAACTAAGATAGTGGTCCCACGCATCGCCCGGCTTGGTAAATGGCGCGAAATCCAGCACGAAGCTCGCACAGACCGCGGTCAGCCCCGACTGTTTGACCTCTTCGGCTAAGGAAAGGGCGGGGCCTTCCTGTTGCTGTGGCTGACCATTCTGCGGGTGTGGTTCCGTCCCCGCGGGGTAGACATGGTTGTGCATGTCGATGCCAATGGTCCGCGACATCACCTGCGCGACGCGCGGATCAACCCCATCGCCCGCCGCATGTAGCCATGCAGGCCGGAGCAGCATCGCTCCGCCGGCGCCCACAGCAGTGGTCAGGAATTCCCGTCGCGAAAGGCGGGGATAGCCAGGTTTCAACATACCGCTCATAGTAGACCATTTGCCGGCCGTCGCCTGTCTGAAATGCCGGCTTTGGGGGGCATTTCCCCATAAGCGCCAACTTGTCGAGGGTGTTTTCGTCAACTCCCTCCCCGCAAAGTGGGAGCCTTGCGACCAGCATGCAGTTCGGTGCATCCCATTTGTGCATTTTCACTGGAGCCACAGGCCGTTTGGTAATCTGAGGAAGTTTTTCTGGGATAACAGGCCGGCTGCCGGTGCGGATCGCCAGAGCAATACTATTCGGGACCATCAGTCGGAGGCCCGTCTTCCTCTCACGACGTGACCTCCGCA
Organism: uncultured Acidobacteriaceae bacterium; assembly: GCA_963821315.1. Taxonomy (GTDB): domain Bacteria; phylum Acidobacteriota; class Terriglobia; order Terriglobales; family Acidobacteriaceae; genus PALSA-350. Next base: position 70,370 of record CAWGDP010000011.1, read on the forward strand.
AAGGGAAGCTCCATGAAGCCAGTAACGGGATCTCGTCTACAACTCCTTTCGCGTGCTGAACCGCCGCACAACGAGTCCGGCCTCTTTTCCAGCGAATCTGTACTCGATGTCCTTAAGTTGATTCTTGCCGGCTCTCCATTACCTGAAGTGCTCGCGGTCATTGCCCAGTTAGTTGAATCTCAAGGCGAAGGCATGTTGTGCACCATCTGGCTTCCTGATGGAGAGGAAAGGCAGCTTCATTGTGCAGCAGCTCCCAGTCTCCCCGGATTCAGCGCTCGCGTAGGACCAACGTTCGTTAGCCCCAAAGGAGCATCCTGCGGCACAGCCGTCTATCGGCGAGAGCCGGTGTATGTCACCGACATCTTGAGCGACTCCCTATGGGACGACTATCGCGACCCAATCTCGCCCTATGGCATTCGTGCAGTGTGGTCGCGGCCCTTGTTCTCGGGTGAAGGTAAAGTGCTGGGCACCTTCGCCATCCTTTATCGTGAAGTCCGTAGCCCGAGTCCAGCCGATCTGCAATTGATCGAGAATGCCAGCCACATTGCAGGCATCGCAATTGAGCGCCACCTGAATGAACAAAAGTTGCGCCACGAACGCGACCGCCTGAGCCTGCTTCTCAAAATCACCAACAGCATGACCTCAAAACTGAACCTTGGCCATTTGCTGGAGACACTCTCCACCAATTTGCTTAGCGTAACCAAGTGTGATTTTTGCGCGTTGCTCTTGCCCCAGGCGGATAGCAGTCAATTGCGGGTGACCGTTTTGTACAACCCGGAGGGCCGAGGGGCCATTCGCGATGGCACGACCGTTCCGGTAAAGGGATCCACTTGTGGTAAAGCCTTCCTGTCTGGCAAGAATCAACATTTCAACCGGCTCGAAGACCTGAGCGACGACCCTGAAAACTTCGGAACTAGCGAAGGTCGACGCTTCTTCGATCGAGTGCTGGCAGAGGGCTTGAAGTCTGGCTGCGAGCTGCCACTGATCGGTCGAAAGGGCATCATCGGTGTTTTGGCGGCGTTTAGTCGCTCCGAAAGGGCTTTCGGCCAGGATGAGTTCGCCTTTCTGGAGCAAGTGGCCTTGCAGGTAGCCATTGCGGTTGAGAACGCTTTGGACTTTGAAAAGGCGACGGAGGACAAGGTCAGCGAAACCAAACACCGACTCTACCTCGAAGAGGAAGTCCGGGCTGAGTTCGGAGCCATCGTCGGCGACAGCGCAGCGTTGAACACCGCCTTGCACCTGGTGTCTGTAGTGGCGCCTACCGATTCGAGCGTGCTGATCCTGGGTGAGACGGGAACAGGCAAGGAACTCATCGCGCGCGCAATCCACAATCTGAGTAGCCGGCGCGAACGGGCCTTCGTCAAATTGAATTGCGCGGCGATCCCGCTTGGACTGCTCGAAAGTGAGTTATTCGGCCATGAACGAGGAGCATTTACCGGAGCCATCGCCCAGAAAACCGGACGTTTCGAGCTTGCGCACAAAGGCACCCTGTTCCTTGATGAAGTCGGAGACATTCCTCTGGAACTTCAGGCAAAACTACTACGGGTGCTGCAGGAACAGGAATTCGAGCGACTCGGTAGCAACCGTACACATAAGGTGGACGTTCGCCTGATTGCAGCCACACATCGTGATTTGCCCGCTATGGTAAAGCAGGCGACATTTCGCGAAGATCTGTACTACCGGCTCAAAGTATTTCCCATCAACGTCCCCGCCTTACGGCAGCGTGCTGAGGACATTCCTGAGCTTGTCTGGCATTTCGCAGAACTCTACGCGCGGCGAATGAACAAGAAAATCGACGAGATTCCTCCCGAGACCATGGATGCACTCGTGCGCTATTGCTGGCCTGGGAATGTTCGCGAATTGCAGAACTTTATCGAACGGGCTGTGATTCTTTCTCCGCGCACTGTATTGCGAGCCCCGACTTCAGAATTGGAGCCCTTCCATGCTCATAAGGGATCGAACGCGCCCATCGCGGGTCTTGAAGAAGTGGAGCGAGATCATATCCTCCGTATGCTTGAGGCGACCAACTGGGTAGTGGGCGGACGGAATGGCGCCGCAGAGCGATTAGGAATGAAGCGGACGTCCTTGGCATACAAGATGCGGAAGCTGCAGATAAGCCGTCCCGTCTCCAGCCAACAAAAGAGTGCCGTCTAGAGATGCGTACCCTAAAATTCTCGCTCGCTGTGCCAAGACATTTGTCGTGACAGGAGCCCGTCAGTGACGGGCTCCCGTCACCAATCCGTCACTTGCCAGGCCCAGCCGGCCAGCCTCTTGGCTTGGCCTAACACTAGACGGCAGAAGTGCTTAGCCAAAAACCCCGGGGGGCCAACGGAGCCCTTGTCCGATGGCCAACCGGTTGCACTTTGGAGTCAGCATGCAGATTGATGGGAACGAAACATCTTCTTCAGCCCAGACCTACGACCTGGTAATCCTCGGCGGCGGTACAGGATCGACGGTTGCCGCATGGACGTTTGCCAGTCAAGGCCAGCGCGTTGCGGTGATTGAGCGCAAGTATATAGGCGGATCATGCCCCAACATCGCCTGTCTGCCGAGTAAGAACATTCTTCACAGTGCCAGGGTAGCGTCGTATTTTCGTCGAGGCCAGGAGTTCGGCCTGTTCGCGAACGGCTTCCGGGTTGACATGCCGGCAGTGCTTGCCCGAAAACGCGGCATGGTATCGGGTTTGAACGATATCTATCTTCACCAATACAAGCAGACGGGTGCGGAATTTATTCTCGGGGCGGGACGCTTCGTTGGCCCGAAAACTCTGCAAGTCACTCTTGCTGGCGGAACGACTCGCCGCCTCCGCGGAACCAATGTAATTGTCAGCACGGGCACGCGGGCTCTCTTGGAACCAATTCCTGGCTTGGCCGATGCGCAACCGCTCACGCACATCGAGGCGCTCGAATTGGATCAGGTCCCCGGGCACCTGATTGTGATCGGCGGCGGCTACGTCGGCCTGGAACTTTCGCAGGCCATGCGCCGGTTCGGCAGCAAGGTTACCGTCATCGATCGAAATCACCGTCTGCTGTCCAGGGAAGATGATGACGTATCGAAAGCTCTGGGCGATTTATTCAGAGACGAAGGTATCGATACGGTCCTGAATGGACATGTAAAACGAATCTCTGGAAAATCAGGCGATTCCGTGACCGTTGTTTTCGAGCAAGACGGAAGGGAAAAGACCCTGGCCGGCACTCATCTCCTGATCGCAACGGGACGACAGCCGAACACGGAGAACATCGGATTGGAAACGGCCGGCATTGAACTGACCGAACGCGGCTACATCAAGGTCAACGAACGGCTGCAGACGACCGCGCCTGGCGTTTGGGCGATCGGCGAAGTAGCGGGAAGCCCTCAGTTCACGCATGTGAGCGTTGACGACTTCCGCGTGGTCCGGGACAACCTCGCAGGTGGCAACCACGTGACCACGGGCAGGCAAATCCCCTACACCCTTTTTACCGACCCGGAGCTTGCGCGCATCGGCCTGAATGAGAGAGAAGCCAAAGCGCGAGGAATCAGCTACCGTTTGTTCAAGATCCCATTGGAACAGGTGCTGCGAGCCCGTACCCTCTCTGAAATGCGTGGATTCCTGAAGGCGCTGGTAGAGGTAAACGGCGATCGCATTCTTGGTTTCACCGCCTTTGCTGTCGATGGTGGAGAGATTATGGCTTCGGTACAGACTGCCATGATGGCCGGATTGCCTTATACCGCGCTCCGCGATGCCATTTGGGCCCACCCGACTCTTGTCGAAGGGCTCAGCCCATTGTTCTCCTCCGCGCCTTCGCTACCCGCCGGCGTGGATGTGCAAACGAACGCGCCGGCCATGGCGCACGGCAGTCCTTAATGAAGGTGAATGGAGGAAAAGTGTGCAGCAGCTGCGGAGTCAATTAGAAGAAGCGCAAAGTAACGGGGTGGCCGTCGGTCACTTCAACGTCTCCGATGGGATTTTGTTGAAAGCTGTATTCGCGTCAGCTCAGGAATTGAAGGTCCCGGTAATCGTCGGCGCATCCGAAGGGGAGCGCGCATATATGGGGGTAGCTCAAATTGCAGCTTTGGTGAGAAGCCTGCGCGAGGAACATAGCGTACCCATTTTTCTCAATGCCGATCACACCCATTCGCTGGACAGCGCAATCGCGGCGGCCAAAGCAGGATTCGATTCGATCGTGTACGACTTATCCGCATTGCCGTTTGAAGAGAATGTCAAGCAGACCAGGCAGGCGGTGGAGGCGCTGAAGTCAATCAATCCGGCGATCCTGGTGGAAGGGGAGGTCGGAAACATCGGAACAGGCTCTGAGATACATGAATCGGTGCCTGACCAATCGAAGGATCTGACCACTCCGGAGGAAGCCAGGCAATTTGTAGAAAGCACCCGGATCGATATTCTCGCTCCGGCAGTTGGTAATACGCACGGCATGTTGCAAACCATGGTGCAAGGGAGTGTGAAGAAGCGGCTCGATATAGCACGGATTCGAGACATTAAGCGCGCGTCCAGAAGCTTATTGACCCTGCACGGCGGCTCCGGGACTGAAGATCATGATCTCCAGGAAGCGGTCGCGGCTGGAATCAATATCATTCACATCAACACCGAGCTGCGTCTTGCGTGGAGGCGCGGTCTGGAAGCCGCCTTTGCCAAGAAGCCGCGTGAGATTGTTCCCTATAAGCTCCTGCCCATCGCGGAAGAATCGATCAAGCAAGTTGTTCTGGAGCGACTGCGCCTATTCAATCAACCGCAAATACAATCACTGGCGCAAAAGGGTTTGCACCAATAAACAAAACCACAAATGTTGGGTGCCCCATTCAAGCTTGCTGTTGGCTTGAGTGGGATACGCCACTATCAACATATCAATTTCTTCAACAAAGTGAGGAGGAGTTTCATGAGTCCCGTTCTTTCCCAGTGGGCTATACCTTTGACATCCGTTCATAAGGTTGAAGCAGACGGAGTCGAAGTCTTCTACCGTGCGGCAGGCGACCCGAGCGCGCCGGTGGTCCTCTTACTCCACGGATTCCCGACATCGTCCTTCATGTTCCGCGAACTCATTCCACGCCTGGCAGACCAATTTCGCGTAATCGCACCCGACTTGCCTGGTTTTGGATTCACAGAAGTACCTGAGAAACGAAAATACACGTATTCGTTCGACGCATTGGCACGCACCACGGAGGCTTTCACCGAAGCTCTCGGCCTTAACCGCTATGCGATGTATGTCTTCGACTACGGAGCGCCAACCGGGTTGCGTCTGGCCCTGGCTCATCCCGAGCGAGTGTCAGCGATCGTTTCCCAGAACGGCAATGCCTACGAAGCGGGGCTCGGCGACGCGTGGGGACCGATTCGAAAATATTGGGCGGACCCCACAGCAGAAAACCGCGAAGTGATTCGAAAAAACATCCTGAACCTGGAAGGGACGCGATGGCAATATACGCATGGCGTAGCCAATCCGGAAAGCGTCGTGCCGGAGTCCTACACGTTGGATGTAGCGCTGTTGGAACGCAAGGGGAACAAGGAAATTCAGCTCGATCTGTTTCTGGATTATGCGTCCAATGTGAAGCTTTATCCCAAGTTCCAGGAGTATTTTCGCAAGTCAAAGCCGCCGTTACTAGCGATCTGGGGTAAGAACGATCCTTTTTTTATCCCTGCGGGCGCTGAGGCATTCAAGAAAGACCTGCCCAACGCGAAGGTCCAGTTTCTCGATACGGGACATTTTGCTATCGAGACGCACGTGGTGGAGATCGCCGCTGCCATGAAAGAGTTCCTTGAGACGACCAATGCCGGCCGCCGGACCGGTACGGTGGCTCCGCAATGAACGCTACAGTCGTCTTGGTGCATGGAGCCTGGGCCGATGGGTCCTGTTGGAGTAACGTCATTCTGCCGTTACGAAACCGGGGGCTCCAGGTCACAGCGGCGCCTATTCCCCTCACGTCGCTCAGCGATGACGCTGCCGCTCTTCGACGCGCGATCGACAGAACGACTGGCCCCGTCATCCTGGTAGGACACGCGTATTCCGGCGCTGTGATCGCTGCGGTCGATGATGATCGAGTGAAGTCGCTGGTATACGTCGCGGCGTTCGCACCCGATGAGGGTGAAACAGTCGCCGATCTATTTTATCGGGCCGCCCCGCATCCCAACGCTCCCCACATGGTACCGGATGAGCATGGACTGATCTGGATGACGGACGAGGGTTTTGGCTGCGGAGTCGCTCACAAGGCATCGCCGGACCAACTCGCCATTATGGCCGCGTTGCAGCGGCCAATCTCGGTGCAATGTATTCAGGAAAAGGCCGCTGCGCCGGGGTGGAAGAAGACCCCAAGCTGGTATCTCGTCGCGGAAGAGGATCGCATGATTAACCCGGATACCCAACGATTTATGGCTGGCCGGATGGGCGCAACCATACGCTCCCATAGCGTGGACCACACACCTATGCATACGGCACCGGAGCTTGTAGTGGATGTGATTCTGGAAGCTGCCCGATAACATTCGCGCGATCAATCGTGCTGCGCGCGAAGATTGAAGCAGGGCAATTGAGGGCACATGAAAAGCAATTCCGTTGCCATCGTTACTGGCGCCAGCCAGGGGATCGGCCGTGCGACTGCGTTGCGGTTAGCGCGCGATTTCTCCGCGGTTGTACTTGCCGCGAGAAATCAGGATGAGCTGCAGAAGACCGCAACCGGCGTACGCTCCGCAGGCGCCGAGCCACAAATCTACGCGCTCGACCTGGGGCAGCCGCAGGCGGCTGAAATCGTCGTCAATGGCACTCTCGATCGTTTTGGCAGAATTGACGCCCTGCTCAACATTGCCGGAGCCGTGCCACAGATTGATCTGTTCGAGATGACAGATGCGCAGTGGGAGGATGGCTTGGCACTCAAGCTCCATGGCGCGCGCCGGCTGACCATAAAGGCCTGGAACGCTCTGAAGGCTTCGAACGGATCCGTGGTTCTGATTTCCGGAAGCGCTGCTCTCGATCCCAAACCCGGCTTTGCCGCGGTTGCCACCGTCAATGCCGCGATCATCGCGCTGGCCAAGGCATTCGCGGAGCAAGGCATCAAGGACGGCGTACAGGTCAATAGTGTGGTACCGGGCGCCGTGATGACCGGACGCAGGGAGTCGTTCTTTAAAAAGTGGGCGCCGGCCCATAACCTTACCGTGGAAGAGGCGGTGAAGAAGTTCCCGGAAGAAGCCGGCATTGCCCGTTTCGGTAAACCTGAAGAGATTGCCGATCTGATGGCTTACCTGGTATCGCCCGCGGCGAAATGGATGACGGGATCTTGTGTGCGTATGGATGGGGGAGAGGTCAAAGGCATCTGATCCCCTGGGATCTGAAACAGCTGTTGAGCAGAAGTGCTCAGTAGACCTCAGCGCGATCCAGGGGCAACCGCACACGAAATGTTGTTTCCCCTGGCTGCATCGTGACGGATATCCGTCGCTGTCAAACATCCGTCGCAACTTTGTCACCCTGAGCGCAGGAATTGTTTTGACATTGGCGCTCGATTCCCGGAGCATAATGCACTTAGCTCGATAACCCGCCCCTAGGAAGAGGCGTTGTGTCTGGTATTCCGGGTGCAACGCAAAGACGTCAGCCAGGGTAAGGAGAACTAACTATGAGCCAAGTGCTGTCAGGACAAGCCATGAACCCCCAGAATCGGCCGGAAGCGCGAATCGGCCACGCCGAAGCAAAAAGCATTTTGACCAAATTGGCCGCATGGATAAGTGATCGTAATATTCCTTTCCTGATCATTAGTATCGGCATTATTGTTATGCTTCTTTGGGCCGGGTCTTATAAAATGACTGCTCCCGGCGCCGAAGGCATAATTCCCCTGGTATCTAACAGCCCGCTGATCAGCTGGCACTTTAAATTATTCGGCCCTTATATCGGTTCCGATTTCATCGGTCTGACCGAAATCATGGCCGCTGTGTTGATAATCGCGGGTTATTTGTTCCCAAAAGCCGGTATCATCGGTGGCCTCATCGCAACAGTCATGTTCTCGATAACCAGCACCATGGTCGTAACTACCCCAGGCGCGATTATTAGCGTTCATGGGCTAAGGTACATGAGTTTCCTGGGCCTGTTTCTTTTCAAGGATGTTATATCCCTCGGGGCATGCTTTTACCTGGTCACCTATTTCGGCCAAAGAGCGATCCTTTCCGAAAACAAAAGCCGCTGATCGAGAACGACACGCTTCCGTCTGCTGCCGCACAGCTCCGATGAGAACGCAACAGAAGTATAAAGGCGAAATTAAACCCTGACCTCGTCATGGTCCGCGGAAATGACGATTCTCGCGACGAGAACCCGTCAGTGACTGGCATCGGTCACGAATCCGTCACTCGCGAAGCAAAGTGTGCCCGCGCCGCCCAATCGGATCGTCGTCAAGACGAATACGTTAGCGGATTACTCCCTTTGCCTTGAATACTCCCTGGGCTGGCAATTTACTTGCTTCGGAGAGTTGTGCCTTCAACTCAAGGATAGGTGTGGAAACCAGGAACGACGAATCTCAACTTCGGGTGATGGCAATTATCGCGTTCGCTGTCGTCTACAGCAATTACATGATGGCGCCGCTCATTCCGGCACTCTCACGCGAGTTTTCAGTGAGCCCTTATCAACTGGGCTGGTTGATTCCGGGCTTCCTGCTCCCCTACGGCATTTCGACGCTTGTATATGGAGCGCTATCGGATCGCTGGGGACGAACTCCCGTGCTTGTGACTCTTCTCTGCTTCGCGACGACGACCATGATACTGCTCTCCCTGGCAGGATCGTGGCAGACACTCCTCATCACGCGGATTCTATCCGGAGTGGGATGTGGCGGAATCGTGACCATCTATCCGGCGCGCCATAGCGCAATCAATTTCCTCTCTACGCTAGGAAGTCGGGCATTTCTTGACAAGCGATGGTCGAGCGTCTACCATCATCGCGAGAGTGAGGGTAGACCGTCTTCCATGACGAAGCAGACACAGCAACAGCGCACGGGCCTTCTCCAGGGCACTCTTGACATGCTCATCTTGAGGACGCTTCTTTACGGACCTGCTCATGGCCATCAAATCGGCAAGCACATTCAGCGGACCACGAACGATTTTCTGCAGATGCAGCACGGTTCGCTCTATCCAGCGCTGCACCGCCTGGAGGAAAGAGGGTGGGTGGTCTCTAAATGGGAGACCGCGCCGGACCGCAATCGGGAGTTCAAGTACTACCGCCTAACAGAAAAAGGCAAGAAGCAGCTCGTGGTCGAAGAATCACAATGGAAGCAGATGGCCGAAGCGGTAGCGCGCGTGATGTGGCCCGCCGCTGAGGAGAGCTGAGATGCGATGGTGGCGAATCACGAAGCGAAATGCGGATCTGGAGCGAGAGCTGCAGTCTGATCTCGCATTGGAAGAAGAAGAACAGCGGGAGCGTGGACTGTCATCGGAAGAGGCGCGGTATGCGGCTCTGCGAGCTTTTGGCAATCCTACGCTGATTCGCGAGCAAACTCATGCAACCTGGTCCTGGAACTGGCTCGAATCCCTGGCCAGCGACGTGAAGTATGGATTTCGCGGAATGGGTCGCAATGCGGGTTCTACTCTATTTGCGATTCTCATTGTCGGCCTCGGTATCGGCGGCGCTTCGACAGTCTTCAGCGTGGTCAATGCGCTGCTGTTACGTCCGCTTCCGTTCCGCGATCCAGGACAATTGGTCTGGATTTCCAATGGGGAAAACTATAGCACCCAGGTCGAACACTATTCAGACCTGCGAGACCAGAACCAGTCCTTCTCCGATCTAGCGGGCTGGTCAGGAACCTACAGTTCGGGCGACAGGGAATTGACAGGTACGGGCGAGCCGGAGCGTCTTACCAGCGTCCCGGTTACCCAGAACTTCTTCAGCTTGCTGGGAGTGGAACCCGTAGTTGGACGGTCGTTTACCAGGGAAGAGTCCCAAGGCAAGTATTCCGCTCCGCCCGCTATGCTGTTGAGTTACGGCTTTTGGCGCAGGCGGTTTCGTTCTGACCCGAACGTGGTGGGACAGAAGCTGACGTTGAACAGTCAGCCGGTGATGGTGGTTGGTATCCTGCCCCCGTCGTTTGACTTCGCCGGCGTCTTTGCCCCGGGCACTCCGATCGATATCTTTATTCCCTGGCCGCTAACGGACAATACAAAACCCGCCGGAAATACGATGAATATCGTCGGCAGGCTGAAGCCCGGCGTCACTGTCGCCGGTGCTCAGGCTGAGTTCACCGCCTTGGCGAAACAACTCGTGAGCCAACATCAGGAGCGGAATCCGATCTTCCCCAGGCTGGTTCCGCTGGAACAGCAAGTGAGCGGGCAAGTGCGTCCAGCTCTTATGGTGTTGATGAGCTCGGTGGGTGTCGTCATGTTGATTGTCTGCGCCAATCTTGCCCATCTGCAAATGGCGCGCATGGGGACGCGGCAAAGGGAAATGGCGGTACGAGCGGCCTTGGGGGCAGGGCGTTTTCGGCTGTTGCGGCAAGTGCTGACCGAGAGCGTAATCCTCTCGTGTTGCGGTGGCGCGCTGGGCCTCCTTCTGGCCGTGGCCGGCACGCGCGCGATGGCCCATCTCAGTGCGTTCAACCTTCCGCTTCTAGCAAGCGTTCGCGTCGATGGCAACACGCTTGCCTTTACCTTGTTCGCAGCGGTCGCTTCGGGCGTGCTCTTTGGTTTGGCGCCCGCGCTGCAGGTCCCGGCGTACAAGCTCCGCGAAGGACTACAAGACGCGGGCCGGGAGTCAACTGGCAGCAGCCGGCATGGCTGGTTCCGTGACGGACTGGTGGTCTCACAGTTCGCCCTGGCCTGCGTGTTGCTCGTGGGCGCGGCCCTGCTCATGCAAAGTTTTCTACGCGTCCTGGACGTGAATCTGGGTTTTCAGCCGGAGCACGCAGCCGCGTTGAGGATCGACCCGGGTTTTCGCATCCCGAGTCCGGCGCAACAGAACTCATTTATCGACGATGTGTTGCATCGCGCCCGGTCAGTACCCGGCATCACGGCAGCCGGGATAAGCGATGTCCTGCCCCTCGACGGTGACAGGGGTTGGCAAGTCGGAGCTAAAGGACAGGTCTACGACAAGGACCATCACCCGGAGGCATTTATTCGCGTCATCAGCGACGGATACTTCGAAGCCCTGGGAATCCAGTTGAAGTCAGGGAGAGAATTCACAGAGAGCGATCGCGCAGCGAGCGAACCAGTAGTGATGGTGAACGAGAGCTTGGCACGCACTCTGTGGCCCGGGCAGGACGCGGTCGGAAAGATGATAACGCAGGACGGCGGACGGCGAGTCGTCGGAGTGGTTGCCGATGTCCATCACGGAGGACCAGAGAGTTTGGGCGGCTCTGAAATGTATCTGCCGATGCGTCAAACCGGGGACTATGCTGCTATGAGGCTTGTGGTGCGAACCGCACTGCCTCCAGATAGCCTGGCGACCGGTATCCGCACGACACTACGGCCGCTCGATCCGAATCTTCCGGTTACCGAGTTTCAAAGCCTTGAGGGGCTGGTCGACAAAGTAGTATCGCCACGGCGTTTTCTGGTGATACTACTGTCGGCATTTGCCGGGTTCGCACTGTTGCTTGCATCGCTGGGGATTTACGCGCTGATTTCTTGTTCCGTGAATCAGCGCACCAAAGAAATTGGCATACGTATGGCGTTGGGAGCGAGCTCCGGGCTTGTGCGGCGAGGCGTTCTCGCAACGACGCTGCGACTCGCTCTTGCCGGCGTGGCACTGGGGACGCTCGGCTCTCTTGCGTTAAGTAAGTGGATCGAGTCCTTGCTATTTGGCACGACACCGACCGACCCGGCGGTCTTTTCGGGCGTAGGTTTACTCCTCTGCGCTGTCGCGCTGATTGCTGCGTACGTTCCGGCGCGACGGGCCTCGCGCATTGAGCCGTTGCAGGCGTTACGCACTGAGTAAGGCTGGCATGCCAACGCGCGCTTACGTTGGGCCGCCCGTCCAGGGGGCAAGGCTTGGTGGAAAGCCGGGAAAGCGGCGGCCGAAAGGACAGCCACCCCCCCAAATCGACAACTCCCCCTTGATCGAACTACCGTCGAGAATCTTGTTCGTGGGCGGGGAGCCTCAGGTTGCCGTAAATCGGGAGGCTGATCGAAAAAACCGAACCGCGGCCTAACTGGCTAACCACGCCGATGGTGCCTCCGTGAGCTCCCACGATCGCCTTCGCGATTGGCAATCCCATGCCCGCTCCGGGCGCCGTGTAACGTTGGCGTCCGCCACGGTAAAACTTGTCGAAGATCAATGTTTGTTCCAGAGAATCTATGCCAACGCCCCGGTCAGCGACGCTGATGACGAGCTGGTCGGACTTTACTTCAGCAGTTACTTTGATAGCAGTTCCCGGATCGGAATATTTGCCGGCATTGTCCAGCAGATGCATCAGCACCTCACGCATGCGCTGCGTATCCATGCGTACCGTCGGCAGGTCCGAGGGCGCCTGAATCTCCACCGGGTGATTCTCGATCGATTCCTTCGCGTCCTCCAATGCCGGCTGCAGCACCTCCTGGATAGAATGCGGATGCAGGTCGAGTTTGAACATACCGGCCTCCAGTTGGCCCATCTCTGCCGCTTCTCCCACAAGTCGATTCAGTTGATCGGTCTGCTTGTCAATACCGGTAAGCAGCTCCCGCTGGTCGTGGTCCACAGGCGCGACGCCAGACAACAGCGTTGTGACATTGGCTTTGATCGCAGTGAGAGGGGTGCGGAACTCATGTGTCACCGAATCCAGCAAGGCCGATCGCAGACGCTCGTTCTCCTGCATAGCTTGATGCTTGCTGAGAGCCTCGAGAGCTCGGATGCGCTCGATTGACAAACCCGCGAGGCTTCCGATTGCATCCAATGTCTTGCGCGACAGATCGTATCCTGTCACGCCAAGTGCTCCGACAGTGCGCACCCCGAGGCGCAGAGGTACATATGCGGTTCCTCCCTGCACAGTGGGTTCCCCACGCAAGAGGGTCACGCGCAACAGGCTTTCGTCCACCTCGGCATCGGGCGAAGAGCGGTAAACCGAAGGATGGTCCGCCGCCATCATGGAAACGCTGCGAATAGAGAAGGTCTCCTGCACGTAGTGTGGCAAGGCGTTCAGGAGTTCGAGCTCATTCTCTGAGGCCAGGAGCCGCTGACTCAGGTCGTAAAGCAGTTCCACTTCGCGTCGCCCCTGTTTTGCCGCCTCAGCATCACGCCGCGCGTGTTCCGCCAGATTGCTGGCCACCAGTGCAGTTATCAGAAAAGCAAAGAGTGCGACCCAGTTTTGTGGATCCGCGATGGTAAAGGTCCCAATCGGAGGAAGGAAGTAAAAATTGTAGGCAGCAGCCGCCCCCAGGGCCAGGACTACCGCATAACGCAGACCCCAATAAGCCGAGACCAGAAGGACCGCTACCAAAAACGTTAACGCTACGGTCGCTGGGTTAGCGTGCAGCCGAAAATCGATCGCCGTAATGACGCCAATCGCTGCGACAACAAGGCCAAAACGCACAGCCTGCACTCGAGCATGGCTTCCCACCTCTGTATTGTACGATGGAGTTTACGGTGACGCTGTGAACGACCGGAGCTTGGTGACCAAGACGTCCGACGAGTGGTTGACCGAGATATCCCCTGAGAAATCTAAAGGCACTTTCAAGCTATTTCTCGGCTACGCTCCAGGTGTTGGCAAAACCTACAGCATGTTAAGCGAGGCCATTCGCCGTGCGAGCCGCGGCGAAGATGTTGCCATCGGCGTGGTGGAGAGCCACGGCCGCAAGGGTGTCGCGGAACTGGCCGGCAGGCTCGAGCAAATACCGCTCCGCAAACTCGACTTCAAGGGCACAATGTTTGAAGAAATGGACGTGGACGCCATCCTCGCCCGCAAGCCACGTGTCGTCCTGGCTGACGAACTGGCGCATTCGAACATCGAGGGCAGCCGGCACGCCAAGCGATTTGAGGATTTGATGGATCTACTCGAGGCCGGGATCGATGTCCTTTCCACTATGAACGTCCAGCACATTGAAAGCCTTGGCCCGACGGTGTTGCAAACTACTGGAGTGCGCATCCGCGAAACGGTCCCGGACTGGGTGATGCAACGCGTCGATGAGGTTCAGCTAGTGGACCTGACGCCTCAAGCCCTGAAAGAGCGTATGTCGCGAGGCGACATTTACCCGGTGGAGCGTGTAGAACGGGCTCTTTCTCACTTCTTCAGGCCGGGCAATCTGATTGCACTGCGTGAGTTGGCGCTCCGTCAGGTCACGCAAGTGGTCGACCGCAGCCTCGACGCTTATCTTAAAGAAGATGGCGCCCAACCGGCGGAGGGCGTGCTTGAGCGAATAGGTGTATGCATCAATGCCAATCCCGCAGGTCAATATCTCATTGCTCGCGGCTCGCGCCTGGCTCAGGCCATGGGCGGCGAGTTGTACGTTTTCTACATCGATCTGGGCAAAACACTGGACCCGGATGAATGGAAGGGCTTGACGGCGAACCTCCGTTTTGCAGAGAGCCTTAGTGCTCATGTGGTGCAGGCATCGGGGAGCAAGTTGATCGAAGGTATTCGCGGATTCATTCGTGAATATCACATCACGCAAGTGATTTTTGGACGGTCCGTACGCGCTGGCTGGCGGTGGTTTCCATACCTCTTCTCCATTCACGGACTCCTTCGTGATTGCTCCACAGTCGATGTCCACATCGTGACCCAGGAACCCCGCAGCTAACTGTCGGCTTCGTATCGCACAAGCGGATCTTGTGAATACTGAACGTCCTTAAACGGCGAGAGAGGCGCTTGAACTTGGGGCGGCCGCAGCAAGACCCTTGATCGGTTCGAGTGCGGCGTCGATGCGGTCTTTGCTTCCGTGGCGGTTAAGAGTTGCCCTGATTAGGACCCTAGTCAGGCCTTCGGGGCTTAAAATCGAGCGCCTGATTGATGGGGGCGGGCGGTGGGACCGATAGGACGGTGTCGCAGACGCGACGCGCTCAGGCCCGGTGGGAGCCCGTGCAGAAATGTGCGAACTATGCGAACTATGCGAATTAAGCGAACTATGCGAATTAAGTCTGCTCCTGCATTGATTCCTCGTTCAGCCACTTGTGGATACATGAGGCCAGTTGGAGAGCTGGTCTCATATATGGGTCTGCGACTTCATGGTAAACGGGACGATATCTCTGCCAACGCACAACAGATTGGATAACGTCCCGTCATCCAGCGTCCGTGTCACCCGGCTGCGATGGCCTCGGGCCGGTGTCCGGCGGTGTGGCGTTTTCCAAGTTGTCAAAACTGCTCAATCAAGGGAACGCACTGAGCGCACCCTGGTAACAGCAACTTCGCAATTACTGTGGCGTGATAAAGGCCGCATGGCCGTGAAAGAGACGCCTGATCTGATACTTCGACAGTCCGGCGTCGGATGCCTTGACCGCCCGGTGAATACGATCGGCGATGGGATCCCCTGTGGACATACCGAAGAGAAGGGAAGCACTGGCGTGGCAGTAATCCCGCACGGCGAGGGCAGCCTGAAGATGCGGCAGGCCGATGACAGAGGTGGGGTCCAGGGCACCGTAGATGGCGCTGAGGCGCAGGACCTGGGCCTCGGCGCGACTGGTGGCGGCGCCGCGCAGACCGGGACGAAGCTGGCTCAGGGCGGGATAGCAATCTTGCCAAAGCTCGCTGGCCGCGCCATCGCGGCCGAAGAGGATTTCTGGTGTCGCGGTAGCCCAGTCGAGGGCGCGGCGGAGTTCGCGGGCGACGGCGGCTTGCAGATCCGCAAGAGTTGGCAGTGCGGGCCGTGGAAGGACTGTACTGGTGCGAAGTATCATGATTCGACGCTATTACGGTTCCGAATGGCTGTCGAAAAATCATTAGTCACTCCAGAAAAGGGTGACTTTATATGGTTGAGTTTGTAAATAGTTGAAATCGTTTTCCGGAGGTGCCGAAAATCGTTAACCAGGGAGTTACTGGAAGGGGTCAATTTCGTAGGATGTCAAGCCAGTTTCGCTGAATATTTTTGCTCGATCTTGTCGATATGTCGCCAGAGAGCCGGGTAACTTACCAATATTCGGATAACCAGTTAGAAAAATAGTTGCCAATCACTCCTGCTCTGCTGCAGATTGGCCAAGCTTGCCGCCGATTGCTGGCCGCCCAGTCCGGATTCTAAAATTGGAGTTTAAGAGCCAGCTGGATCGAGCGCGGCCCGCCGATCTGATAGAGAGGGTTGAAACCTCCGTTAGCGCCGCCGGAACCCAGACTGCTCGCCAGCGTCTGCGTTGATTGGCCGAAGAGTGCGTCGGTTGTGTTGTTGTTGGGAGGGCCGAAGTTTGGATGGTTGAAGAGGTTGAAGAACTCGCCTCGGAAGCGAAGCACTATCTTGTCGGTCAGGCGAAACTGCCGCTGAAACGCGACATCGGCCTGCCAGGCTCCGAAACCCCGCAGCACATTGCGCCCGAAATCGCCCTGCTGGCCGGTGGGCGGTGCGGTGAACGCGGCTGGATTGAAAGCCTTGCCTCCCGGATATTGCGCCCATAGAGCACAAGCGGCACTCCGGGCAACACATCCGGGCGTGGATACAGTGCGATACCGTCCGCAAACTCGATTGCGCCAACCAAATCCACGGGCGGAGCCGTCCTCGCGAAAATGAAACTATCCACCGACCAGCCGCCTAACGCGGCGTGGGCAATCCTGTTCAATTCCGGCGAGGGCAGATTGTAGGTCACGCCAGCGGTGAATGCGTTGCTGATGTCAAAGTCCGAGTTGCCACGGTCTATATTCGGGTGTGATTTTCCACGTGTCCTGGCCATAAAACGAGAAGTTCCGTGAGAGCAGCGCGTCACTTTGATAGGCCGAGGTCTCCGCGAGCGCAGCCTCCCCCGAAAAAACGTATCCGCTGCATGACGATGGAGGTGCAGGGCAGGTCACTCCTGAGAACTCCGCAAATTGCCGGTATTGGAAGGGGCTGCTGAAGGGAGAGAGCCAGCGGTAGTCCACGCCAAACTTCATCTGGTGGCTGCCCTTGGTCACCGACAGATTGTCGATGAAATTGACCTTGCGTTGCTCGTCCGTCGCCAGCTTGCCCTGACCGTACACGCCGGCTGCCGGAAATCAGACTGTCACCATTTCTCCGGCGCCAATTACTTTTAGAGACTGCGAACGCGCCATGATTCTACACACCCTGGAAGCGACCTCTTGGGTGATCGGAGGTCTGAACGGTGCAGCCAAACTTGGCCTGAAGCGCACTACTCTGATCTGCAAGATGCAGAGGCTGGGGATTTGCAGACCGGTTCTACAAAGCAGCTCGGATCTGATGGGAATCCGCACCGCTGGGGCGGGCCCTGGTGGCGCAATTGCAGTAGGACCGATTGATACAGCTGACTGTAGGCTTCGCATCCTCGGCATCGAGGATGCAGCGCTGATCAAATCTGCTTATCCAGAGAGATCGCAATGTTATCAATGCTGCGAGACAGAGCGAGGAAGGTCTGCATTTTCGCTGTGAGCAACTCTTGCGGTTCTTCCGAACAGCAGTTCCGGACCGTCTGTTCTAAATGCTCGAATGCATCTTCGACGCGGTCTGTTCCCTGTGGTGATTTGCCCTCCATCCGGTCTGCTATACCATCCAGCATTCCAGCCAACCGATTGTCAAACTCCTGCTGTGCCACACGTGCGGCTTCCGGTAGTTCGAAACCGGGGAGTTGGAGACGGTATTTCACTAGCGCAATCCGGGTCACGAAAAGCGCGCGAAGTTGCGGTTGCCACTGCACGATTCGACTTCGCAATGCCAGGTCTCCCTGCCGGGAAGACCCTGATTCGAAGAGAACCGCGTCGGCCATACTCCTCACCTTATCAAGGTTTGTGTTGATCGTTTCGCGCAGAGAATCGCTGCGCCATTCCTCATCTTTTCCGGGTAGCGGTTCCCTGACAAATTGACCCAGCGATCGCAGGTTGGCAATGAATATCCTCCTCATCTCGACCGCGGCCGAAGAGGCCCACAGCTGATCAAACACAAGCCACATCATGAAGAGGCCGAGCAAAATGCCGGCCACACGATCCCTTGCCACCGCAAGTGACGTCTGTATGGTGAACTCCTGCAAGTGGATGAGGTAGAACCCGACGGCAACCTGGACGCCAAAATAGGAGAGACGTGGGCTTGAGGTTGCGAACCAGGCGGCTAAGCTGCTGACCACCACGAAAAGGAGCGTGAACCCGGTAATTGAATCGAGGTAAGGAAGAATGAATACTTGCGCTCCCATCCCGAGGACCACGCCGCCGACGATGGCGCCCGCGAAACGCAAAAACTGTTTCTGGTGGGATGAGCCGACCGTGGAAAGCGCGGTCAGCAGGCACGTGGTGATGGCCGTGCTGATGCCCGGCCAATCGACGGAGGTGTAGATGATGTAGCAGAGGCTCGCGGCAGCGCACCCTCTCAACCCGAACTTGAAGTGGTCAAGGTTCGATAGAGCGTCGGCAACAAAAAGTGCCGATCGTCGCTCGCCGGTGGGCGGCGAGGGCACATACGCGCTTGTTAAGCCAGAGCCGGAAAATACCATGGGAATCAGCGGTACGGTTTTTTCCATCTCGATCAAGAGCGGAGCCCCGCCGCGGAGTTCATGTTCGCTATTGTCCTCAATCTGCCCTGGAACTTTGCCGCTCAGCAAATCGGCACGAATGCCCGCGATGCTCGCAGCCAAGGCGCCTATTCGCTGCCGGTCCTCGCCGGCAAATTGAATCCCCAGCTGCGTCAGGTTGGCGGCGATGTCTACAAGTCTTCCGGCGAGCACCACAACGGCGCCCATCTGTTCACGGTATTGCCCCGGGTGGGTGGAACGCCGTAAGTTGCTTCGCAACCTCGATGTCCCAAGCATGGCCAACCGTGTGACCGTCTTCTCCGCCTTATCGTCTACCGGCCGGCCTGCCGCATAGCAGGTGAGTAACTCCTCCACGGAAGCTAATCGCTCCGCAATAGAGCTCACAAGCTCATCGCCAGGTCTCATCGCTCCAAACACCAACGCGCCCACTGCGGCGACCGCGCTCGCGATCGTAATGGCCCATACCGCCCAAAGCGTGCCTTCCACCCGCGACTCGACCGGGATCTGGCGATCCCAGAGAGGAACTGTGATGATAATCAAATAGCCGAAGCGGGCAGCCGCTCCGTAATTTGTCATAGTGCTAATTACATAGAACGACGCGAACAACGACCCGATCACCCACAGCAAACGCGGCAGCGGATCGCCGAAGAAAAAACAGGCACTGAGCAGAACATAAGCTCCTCCAAGAACAAAAGCGGCGACTATGGATTTCACTGCCGTTCCGGTTGTTTGCGGGCTTTCGCGCGAAATGGTAAGTGCGTATAGAGAAGCGTATGCGCCCCAAGGCATACGAAACGTCATGGTAATGAGCATCACGATGGTTGCAGCAATCACCATGCGGGCAACCAGAGCGGCTCTTTCCGGGTAAGGTGTCAGTTCATCTCTTAGAAAATTAAGGAACCATGTGGTCGATCGGGGCGCTGCCGCCGCGCTTGGTGCAAGAACGGCCATTTTCAACGTCCCCCGAATGATGACCCCGGCTGACTCGCCGGGGCGCATCGTCTGGGCGGCTATTCGCCCCCCAGTTCGTAAGACTTATATACACCGCCCCTGGATTGTTGCGCCCAGCATCTTTTCCAACCGGCCGGTAGCTCGGAAAGACCGTGGCGGGCCCGCCCGGTGCGGGCTCGGTGGTTGAAAAGCTCCGAACAGCATGAGTGAGATAGCACCGCCGAGGTTCCTTCGACTCCGCTCAGGACAGGCTCTTCGACTACGCGCCACAAGCACTGTGTCAGGTGATAAATCGGTGAGGCGCTTCGCTCAGGATGACGATTCTGTGGGAGAACTAACGGAACGGAGACCTTTGTGTGGGAGCCGGGGCGCACCGCAGATCCCTCGACTGCGCTCGGGATGACAAAGGGGAGGGCGGTGACTTTTATTAGAAGCCGTCGGATCGGATGGACAGAAAGAAACCGCAGGTCCCTCCACTTCGCTTCGCTTCGGTCCCACGGCACGCCGGGGCAGGCGGGATGACAATTTTGTTTAAAACTCGAAGACTTCGCACGAGAAATCAAAGTCACAGCCTCTCCCACGGCAAGCCGGGGCAGGCAGGATGACGATTCTGTGGGGGAACTAACGGAACGGAGGCCTTTGTGCGGGAGCCGGGGCGCACTGCAGATCCCTCGGCTGCGCTCCCACGGCACGCCGGGGCAGGCGGGATGACAAAGTGGAGGGCGGTGACTTCTATTGGGAACCGGCAGATCGGATGGACAGAAAGAAGCAGCAGATCGGGATGACAAATTCGTTTAAAAGACGATGACTTCACGCGAAAAATCAAAAGTCACAGCCGCTCAGGATGACGATTCTGTGGGAGTTTGACAGAAGACATCCTAAACAAGGTGGCGCTTATGGGACGCAGTCCTGGGTATCCTCATGCTGCAAAGTCCAGCAAGACCCAGGACTGGCCAGAGCTGCGGGACTGGACACAACCATGACACGTGCCAGTTGATCAGTCAGCCACTTTTGACTCGTCGCGGCTGAGGAAGGGCGCCATTGTTTGAAATACGCCATCCTTCCTGACCAGCGCGTGGAAGAGAATCGCTGAGACATGCAGCAGGATCAGCGCGAAAAAGGCGAAGGCCAGGTAGAAATGCGCATGCCACAGCAACGTATGCAGGCTGGGGCTCAGAGGCAGGATCGATGGCAGATGCACGCTGCCGAACAGCACCACGGGGTACGACGCCGCGGATAACATTCCCCAGCCGAGCAACGGCATGGCGATCATCAGCGCGTAGAAAGCATACTGCGACAGATATGCACCGAGCTTTATCGGCTCCGGCAGATCGGCAGGCAGCGCAGGTGAGCCGTAAAAAAGCCGCAGCGCCAGACGGATGAGCGCCAGTATCAGGATGGCGATCCCCAGCGGCTTATGAATCTGGACCAGTGTCAGGTACTTCGGAGTGACGGTCGAGACCATGCCGACCCCGATGAACAACATTGCCAGGATACAGAGCGCCATGAGCCAGTGAAGCAGTCGCTGCGGCGCAGCGAAGCGTTTGCGGCTTGTCGTCATTGTTGAGCTCCTGCGGCGGTACGCGGATAGTACTTTTCTTCCGCCGTACGGCTGTTGTAGGACCGGGAGTAGGCGGCCGAGCGGGCGGCGGGGAATGGGTCATCCGAGGTCGTGATGCCCGCCGGCAACACCGTCGGATCGAAATTGATATCGCGGCACGGTCCGTCACGCTCCGGCTCGATCTGCTGCACTATCAGAGTTCCAACCTCGACCGTGCGGCGATCTGCAGGCCAAGCCTTGTTGGGGTCTGCTGTTGGATCTCCCGGGTTGGCGAGGGTCACCACCAGGCTCCAGCGTTGAGGTCCAGCGGCAACACGCTGGGTGATCTCTTGCTCCAGGAAATCGGGGCCGCGCTTGGCCAGCTCAGCCGGCGAGATGGGCACAGCCTGGGCCGCGGGAACCAATGACCAGCGTATCGGATGTGCGTTGCCCGATTCGTCGACAAATAGAAAGGAGTTGAGGCTGTTGTAGTGTTCCTCGGCATAGCTCCCGGTCCACGGGGCACTCTGGGCCCAACCGACGAATGTGGCGAATCCTGGATGCGCGGCGACGAAGTTCTTCATCGCATTGGGGTCCTTGCTTCCTGAGGCAGTCAACAACTCGTAGAAGTCTTGTGGCGTCGAGACGGGGAAGATCGGAGCGTCGATCATGGCGCTGCGCCATTCCTGCCCGTCCGGCGTCGTGATGCTGATACCGAGGCCGCGCACGCGCACCATTGCATCCGCGGCATTCGGATCCGCAGTGGCGAGGTTGAATCGTCCCACCACCGGATACTGGCCGCGAGCGAAGACCTGCGCCCGGGAGAGCGCCGAGCCGACACCATTCGCGTCGAACGTGCCGGTAAAACAGATGCCTTTGGCATGGTTCCGACGATGGCCCAGCGCAGGGCCGCCCGGAGGCGCCAGCCCAGCTACTAGTTTTTTGGGCGTGAGCCGCTCCGGCGAGAGCCATCCGGCTGTATATGCGAAAGCAACAGCGGCTACGCCGGCAACCGCAGCAATAATTACCAGCGACCCGAGTGGAAAACGTCTTGGTGATGAGGGTGACTGGACCATGCAAACCTCGTTTTAGCCGGGATCTCCACATCAATCCTTCCGACTGGTCTTAGAGTTCGAGTTCCGGCCGGCGGTCTCATAATGCTGCTAATTTTTTTCACAGGAGTAGATCTAAGGCAGACACTTAGGCCGATGGGGGACCTAGGGCGCAAACTTTCCCGCGCGGAGCAGAGTCATTCAGAGGATGGTGGTGCGAAAGGGGGGACTCGAACCCCCATGGGTTGCCCCGCCAGATCCTAAGTCTGGTGCGTCTGCCAATTTCGCCACTTTCGCATTTCGCGCTGCATTCGCCGGCTGCCATCATGATAATGCATCGCCGGCGAATGCAGTGATCTAGAGGTCGGCCCGGGCGCGGGTGAGGTCCATCAGGGTCTGGTGGGTCCCCCGGCCTTCCGGCCCGGTCGCTCCCTCTTCTGCGCGCAGCTGCTCGTATCTGCCGTCCGGCTCCAGAACCCATGCCTCCCGCTGGTCGCGCAGGCAGATATCGAGGATCTCCCACAGGCGTTGTTTGGGACCCGTGGCGAAGATGGGAGTCACTACCTCGATCCGTTTGGAAAGATTGCGAAACATCCAGTCCGCCGACCCGATAAAGTAGTCGCCCTCGGCGGGATCCTGCCTGCCATTGGCGAAATAGAAGATGCGTGAATGTTCCAGGAATCGCCCGATGATCGAACGAACACGGATGTTTTCCGTCCGGCCGGGCACTCCCGGACGAAGACAACAGAATCCGCGAATGATGAGATCGATGGGCACACCAGCCTGCGAAGCCTCACACAAGGCCTCGATGATGTCCGGGTCTTCCAGCTGGTTCATCTTGGCGATGATGCGGGCGGGGCCACCGGCGCGCCGGTTTTGCGTCTCGCGATGGATCAGGTCGAGCAGCCGCGGGCGCATGGTGAGCGGAGCCACCAGAAGCGTTGCACAGTTAGGCCGGTCGGCGTGGCCGGTGAGGTAGTGGAAGAGATTCACCGCGTCCTGCGTTATCCGCGGGTCGCAGGTGAATAAGCCGACATCGGCATACAAGCGCGCCGTCTTTACATGGTAGTTGCCGGTACCGATGTGCACATAGCAGCGCAGGCCGCCGGCTTCCTTACGCACCACCAGCGCGGTCTTGCCATGCGTTTTAAGGCCGCTGACGCCGAAGGTGACGTGGGCGCCGGCGCGTTCCAACTCGGCCGCCCAGTGCAGGTTGCGCTCCTCATCGAAACGCGCCTTGATCTCCATGACGCAGGCTACCTGCTTGCCCCGTTCCGCTGCACGGATCAGCGACTTGACGAAGGGTGTGTCGTCGCCGATGCGGTACGCAGTCATCTTGATCGAAACCGTGTGTGGGTCATCGGCGGCGCAGCTGATGAAGTGCTCGACCGTGGCATCGAAGCTTTCGTAAGGGTGATGTACCAGCAGGTCGGCGGCTTGGATGGCGGCAAAGATCGCGTCCGGCCGGTGGTCGAGAGACGGGGGCCAGAGCGGCGTCCACTCCCGGTCGCGCAATGCGGGGATAGGCAGAGCGAGCAGCTCGAACAGTGTCGTGTAGTCCAGCTCTTCCTGCATGTCATAGATGTCCGATGGAATAAGCTCCAGCCGCTGGCGAAGCATCTCTTTAATGGCCGGGTTGGCTCCCGGTCCAAATTCAAGGCGCACCACCGGTTCGTAGCGGCGCTGGCGAATCTGCTCCTTCACCGCCGCGCGGAAGTCGGCCGCGGGATCATCGTCCAACTCGACCTCGGCGTCGCGGGTTAACCGCATGAGGGTGATGTCGCTGATCTCCATGCCGCTATAGAGCTTGTGCAGATTGCCGCGGATCACCTCATAGAGCGGGATCAGCAGCTTGCGTCCGGGCTCCAGCTCTGATTCCAGGTAGATCCACTGTTTCAGCACTCCGGGAATCTTGACCCGGGCAAACATGGTTTCGTCCTTGGCCACATCGCGCAGCCGGAAGACCAGGGAAGTGGAGAGATTGGAAAGAAACGGAAAGGGATGGACGGGATCAATGACCAGTGGGGTCAGCGCCGGCGATAGCTCGGAGTCGAAATATTTGCCGGCTTCGTTTCGCTGCGCCGGCGTGAGATCGTCCCAGCAGCGCAGGAAAACTCCGTGGTCCGCGAGACCGGGGACGATGATCTGGCGGTAGCACTCCGCCTGGCGGTTGAGCTGAAGCTGGATCTTATCGCGAACCTGCTGCAACAGGGCGCGCTGGGCATCCGTTGCCCCCTCGCGCAGTACGGTTGCGCGTTTCATGAAGAATTCGTCGAGGTTGGAAGTAAAGATAGCCAGGAACTTTGCTCGCTCGAGCAACGGCGTGCGTTCATCCAGCGCCTCGGCCAGCACTCGCCAATTAAAGTCGAGCCAGCTCAGGTCGCGGTCGATCCACACCTCGGGCAGGGCAGGGGGCAAGGGTGCGTTGAGAACGCCGTGATCGCCAATCGATGCCAGGACACTCGTAGCCATATAGATCTCCTAAATCCCTGCAGGTTGGGAGAAATTCTACTGGCCGACCCTGATTAGTATTGTGAATAGAAGGTTTTTGTTGAAGGACCACGCGGCCCACTTCACGGCTCTACCAGCGGCGACCGCTTCCGGGTGGTGCAACAGAGGTAATTTAGGGGATGATGAGGGCTTTTCAGGAAAGCTGAGGCACTTCGGCCAACGCATCGGAGGTATCAGCGCGAGCGTAGACATACGGGCCTTCAGGCACCAGCGCCACCCGGGCGCCAGCCCGAAGGCCGTCGAGGAGAGCAGCCACTGCCGCCTGCGCACTGGGGAAGCAACGGGAAGCCAGGTTGCCCAGCTTGTCGTTGGCGACCCCTGGAATGTAAAAGAAGAGCTCATGCTTTAGTCCGACCAGCGCCATTTTCTCCAGCTGCCATTGGTCAATCTCGACTTCAGCGTTCCCGATCTCCTGGAGAAAGCTCTCGTAGCTGGAGAAGCTTGCAGCCTTCCCGGCAAACTCAGGGGAACCGACGCCCTCGGCGCACTCGCCCAGAATCAGGATCCTGCCTCCCGGCTTAACGATGTGCTGCGCGGCCGTGAGGCCCTTGATGGTCTGGTAGAAGGTCAAGTCCAGGGGATGGCCGGCCGCACTGGTGATGACGGCGTCCGCCAATCCGGACAGCTTCTCGAGCGAGGTGGTGCGCAGAAACTGCACCCCGGCGGCATGTGCCTGGACTGGATCTCCGGCGAAGATGCCGGAGACCTCGCGGCTCTGGGTCAGGGTCACGTCCAGAATGAAATCGTGCCCCGCCATCCTGGCGATTTCCAGCAGTTGGGCATGGAGAGGGTTCTCGGTGATCGATCCCTCCGTAGCCATGGGTTCCCGCATGAACAAAGGCGAGTGGATGACCTTGATGGTTTCCTGGGCGGCGAGCCCTGGGGCCACCAGCTTGCGGCCGCCGGAAAATCCCAGCATCAGGTGTTGCTCGATAAAGCCCAGGGTGATGTGCAGATCGGCAGCCATGAACCGTTCGTCGATATAGACGGGAATGCCTCGGCGCGTTTTCCCCAGCCAGCGATGCTGTTCGAGCTCCCGCGCATCATGGTTGACGACGCGATATTTGGCCGCAATCTCCGGCCCCAGAATGGCATGGATCTCGCTTGCCGTGGCGGCGCGGTGTAAACCGGTTGCGATCAGTATGGTGACGCCGTCGACCGGAATGCCGGCATCATGCAAGCGTTTGAGCAGCGGTGGCAGGGTAAGCCAATTGGGCGCCGGCCGGGTGATATCGCAGACCGAGATGGCCGCGGTTTTTTTGCCTGCCGCCAGCACCGACAGCGGCTTACTGCCGATGGGGTGGTCGAGTGCCAGGTTGAGCGCTGCCGCGACATCCGGCAAGGCGGATGCGGAGCGGCTCTCAATTACCTCATAACGGGGCCCATCGGGTAACGTGACGTCCAAACCATCGTGGCCAAAGGCAAACCGTATCTGCATGTTGTTCCCTACCACCTTTACTTTACCGGGTGGAGGGTCTTTTGAGAATCCAGGTGACACATGCAGATCCCCGTTCGAAGTCGAACGGGGATCCGCGATTCCTGCTCTCTAGACGCGCCCAGCGCTAGCTTTGCAGGAAAGCCAGTAGGTCGGCGTTTACCTTGTCCGCTAACGTCGTGCACATGCCGTGCGGGGCGCCGGGATAGACCTTCAGCGTTGCGTTCTTAATCAGCTTCACGCTCTTCAGACCTGAGGCGACAATGGGCACAATCTGGTCGGCGTCACCATGCAGGATTAACGTGGGCACATCGATCTTCTTCAGGTCTTCGGTGAAGTCGGTTTCGGAAAATGCCTTGATGCAGTCGTACGCCGCGGGCTGCGAGGACTGCATGCCCTGGAACCAGAAGTTTTCCCGCACCCCCTCTGAGATCTTGGCGTCCGGCTTGTTGTAGCCGTAGAAGGGCAGGCTGAGATCCCTGAAGAACTGCGACCGATCGGCAACCACCGCGTCACGAATCTGATCGAAGGCCGACAGCGGCAACCCCTCAGGATTCTTATCCGTTTTCAGCATGAGCGGCGGAACCGCACCGATCAGCACCGCCTTCGCCACCCGCTTGCTCCCATGCCGTCCCAGGTAGCGAGCTACTTCTCCACCGCCGGTGGAATGTCCCACCATCGTGGCGCCTTTGATATCGAGCGCATCCAACAGTCCGGCCAGATCGTCGGCATAGGTGTCCATCTCGTTGCCGTCCCAGGTTTGGCCAGAGCGGCCATGACCACGCCGGTCATGCGCGATGACGCGGTAGCCGTGCTGGGCAAGAAACAGCATCTGTGCATCCCACGCGTCTGCATTCAACGGCCAGCCATGAGAAAACGTGACCGGCTTTCCCTTACCCCAGTCCTTGTAATAAATCGTTGTACCGTCGTTGGTGGTAAACGTGTTTGTGGTCAGCGTATTGCTAGCAAGCGTAGTCATGAGGGAGTCTCCTTGCGCCTCGATATTCCGGCACTCGTTGATTGTTCGCGCTGGGCTGCTAACAGGAAAGCCCAATTGGGATCAGGGACACACACCCCGAAAGGGTGGGCGCTGGGCGATCAGTATCCAGCGGCCTTGCCGAAGGTGTGGCGACTGTCCTGGCCGCCCTGAATG
Source organism: uncultured Acidobacteriaceae bacterium (assembly GCA_963821315.1). Taxonomy (GTDB): domain Bacteria; phylum Acidobacteriota; class Terriglobia; order Terriglobales; family Acidobacteriaceae; genus PALSA-350. The sequence continues at coordinate 97,518 of CAWGDP010000011.1, forward strand.
AGTCCCGTCTTAGGATCAACGGCGATGCACTCTCCATCGCTCCACGAATGATCGCCGGTCTCGAGAGCGTAGCCCATATGTTCAAGAGCCTGCAGAGTCGTCGCTGGAAAACCCGGCTCCACATAAACGACATCGGGAAGGTATTGCTGATGAAAACGCGGAGCGTCCACTGCGCGCTGGATATTCAAACCACCATCGGAAGCGCTGAGGAAAATATTAGCAACTGTGGTGATGATGCGGGGACCGCCAGGAGAACCGATCACGAAACGAACCTTGTGGTTCTCGAGCACGATGATCGGCGTCATGCTGGACAGGGGACGTTTCCTGGGAGCGATCGCATTCGCCGGGCCCTGAATCAGCCCGAACATGTTGGGTGCGCCGATCTTCGAAGTGAAGTCATCCATCTCATCATTGAGCAGGAAGCCCAAACCTTCGGCAGTCGCTCCGGAGCCGAAAGAATTGTTCAGCGTATACGTAACTGACACTGCATCTCCTGCTTCATCGAGCACGGAATAGTGCGTGGTCTGCTTCGATTCCGCGGCAGGCTGCGCCGGATTCTCCTCCGGGAGGAAGCCCGGCGGCCGGGTCAGCGCGCTCGAAGGCGTCGCCATCGTCATGTTGATACTTTTGCGCCAGGCTGCGGCATAGCCTTTGTCTATCAGCTGCTGGGTCGGCATGGATTGGAAATCGGGATCGCCCAGGAACGATGTCCGATCCTTGAACGCGCGCCGGAATGCTTCGATGATCAGGTGCATGCTCTCTGGCGTGCGATCGCCCAGGGCCGCCAGATCGAAGCCTTCCAGGATGTTGAGTGTTTCCAGCAACGCGATGCCGCCGGAGGAGGGCGGAGGCGGAGCAAGAATCTCATACTGGTGGTATGTGCCGGTGAGAGGCTTACGATCCTTCACCTTATAAATCGCCAGGTCTTTTTTGCTCACCAACCCGCCGTACTTCTGAATGGCTTTGGCCAGCTCACTGGCCAAAGCTCCCTGGTAGAAGCTCTGAGGATTCTGCTCGATGCGGGTGAGTGTGCGAGCCAACTCCGGTTGCTTGAATAGGTCCCCCGCCTGGTAGAAATTGCCATTGCGCTGGAAGATGCGGCGCGATTCCGGGAATTTGGAGAGCACAGGATCGTGCAACATCGCTGCTTCTCCTGCGCTGAGGACGTAGCCCTTTTCCGCGAACTCAATCGCGGGTGCCATGACTTGTTGCAGCGTGAGCTTGCCGAAGCGCCTCTCGGCTTCGACCAGCCCGGCCACCGTGCCCGGAACGCCGACCGACAAATAGCCCACTGTGGAAGCATCGGGAATGATCTTGCCCTCGCCGTCGAGATACATATTGGCGGTCGCACGCAGGGGCGCTTCTTCACGGAAGTCGATGAAGTGCGATTCACCGTTGGCCAGGCGCAGCATCATGAAGCCGCCTCCGCCCAGGTTGCCTGCATCGGGGTAGACGACAGCCAATGCGAAGCCAACGGCGACCGCGGCATCCACCGCGTTGCCTCCTGCCCGCAGCATCTTCAAACCTGCATCACTGGCGTCGTGTTGAATGCTGACCACCATGGCGTGTTGCGCCTGGGCTGGCGCAACATCGGCCTGGCCAGATGCCAGCGCGGCGGGCAGGGAAGAGAGCAGTAAGCAGAAATGAAGAGCGGGCTTGGCCAACGTTTCTCCGATCGTTAAGCAAGAAGGATCTCCTTCTTTTATAACGGTCAGGACAGCGATTTGAAGATAAGCTCGCGCGCGGCTTCGATTTCCTGGGGCAGGACGGTATGGGGGCGGCCCGGATAACGCTGTGTCTCCACCTCAGCGCCCATCGCGGTGAATTCCTTCGCCGACGCGAGAACGCGACTCCAGGGCACATGCGGGTCAGGGTCTCCGGAACTAAAGAGCGCAGGCATTCCCGCAAGATTGCCTGCATGGTGCAAGTCTGCGTCCGGTGGACCGATGAGGCCGCCGGTGAATGCAACCAGGCCGCCATAGCGCGCAGGATGTCTGGCGATAAATTCCGAAGACAAACATGCGCCCTGGGAGAAACCGCAAATAAAGATGTGCTCCAGCGGTACGCCCCCATCCACGGCGAGCTTTACTATCGCGGCTACTTTTGCCAGGGCGGAGGATAGCCAAGGCTCGTTTTCCGCGATCGGCGCCAGGAACGAATAGGGATACCACTGGTGACCCGCAGCCTGCGGGGCGAGATAAGCAATGCGTTCGTCGTACATCTCCCCCGCCAGGCCGAGTATGTCCTCTGCTGAGGCGCCCCGTCCGTGCAGGAGAACAATGGCAGCGGCCGCCTGACCCAGGGGAGCACCCAGAGTGCGGACAGGCTGATCACGATGAGGATCGGTCACCAATCTCTCCCCCTACTTGCGCGTGTGTAGTGCAATCGGAGGCAGCACACGCTCTATGCTGGAGCGCTGCCGCTCCAACCAGTGCGGCAGCTTGAGCGTCTCACCCAGCGATTCGATCGGCTCATCCAGGGCAAAGCCCGGCGGATCGGTGGCGATCTCGAACAAAACACCGCCCGGCTCGCGGAAGTAAATGGAATGAAAGTAGGTGCGGTCAAGCACCGGCGTCACATCGAGCGAAGTCGCCGCCAGGGTTTTGCGCCACTCCAGCTGCGCTGCATCGTCGGAGGCGCGAAAGGCGATATGGTGCACACTGCCCGCGCCCATCCGGCCATAGGTGAGCTGGGGTTGAACCAGCACATCGATGTGATTGCCCAGCGCGTTCCCGTCGGCGGCAAAACGAAAGCGATTCTCCTGCTCGGCGATCTTGCGGAATCCCATGGTGGCCAGCACGGCTACCGTCCTTTCGTAGCCTCCCTCGCAAAGGGTGACCCCGAAGAAGCCACGGATGGCGTGCCCCGGCGGAACGTCGCTGGTGCGCGGGGCCTTTGCTTCCCCAGCATCCGCGTGGGCGACGATTTCCAGGCGCAGACCGTCAGGGTCGGCGAAGCTGAGCACCTCCTCCTCAAACCGCTCACCAGTGCGTTCCGCCGGAATGCCAGCGGACAGCAAGCGGTTCTCCCAGAACTCCAGCGACGCAAGAGGAACGCTGAATGCGGTCGCGGAGGTTTCTCCTACCCCCAGGCTGCCGCGCGTGGCGTGCGGCCAGGGGAAGAAAGTGAGGATCGTGCCCGGCGACCCGGCATCGTCTCCAAAGTAGAAGTGATAGGTTCCGGGATCATCGAAGTTGATGGTGCGTTTAACGAAACGAAGCCCCAGCACCTCGGTGTAGAAGTCGAGATTCCGCTGCGGGTCAGAAGCAATCGCGGTGACGTGATGTAAGCCGGCGATGGGGTTTGGCATGAAATTGCCTCAAATCGAGTGTAGGACAAATGTGCTCGTCACTTGGATGACCGGTCGGGAAAGAATGATCCGAAGCGAAGGCAACAAAAAGGGCACCCGGGTAGGGTGCCCTCCAGATGGTTGGGTGGTTGTTGTTTAAGGCAAGTAATAGCGGAAGCTGGTCCAGAACATATTGTCGATGCCTTTGGCGCCGACGCCGTCGATGCCGTTGCCGGAAACCGGCAGGCCCGTCCATCCTATGCGCACGGCGTAAGCGTACTGCAGACCCAGCCGCAAGCGGCCATAGTCACCCCGGTAGAAGTCGTACCATTCGCCGGCGGTGATTTCCTGGACGTCTTTGGTCTGGGCGCCGCAGCTTCCACCAGGGTAGAAGCCGGTGGAACTCCCGTTGTAGCCGGGAGCGGCAGTGGTGAGGCAGGAGGAGTTGCTGAGGTAGTAAGAGCCGTAGCCGACTGGCGCGACGGCCGGCGCAGCCCAGTGACCGCCCCATACCTTGGTGGTGGCGTTTTGCGCTGCCGTGGGCGCGCCGAGCGTAGTCCCGGACCAGGAGCTACGACCGGCGTAGTCGCCACCGTAGTTCAGGTACAGGGTGAGGCGGGGAGTGGGGCTCATCTCCACCGTGCTCAGCGCGGAGAGGTTGTGCAGGGGCGAGAATTCGCCGCTGGAAGCGGAGGTAACGTCGGAAAGCGTGGTGGCGCCATAGCGCCCAACACCCGGTCCGTAGAGACCCTTGAGACCCAGAGTCAGCTTCTTGTTGAGCAGGTAAACGCGACCGCTCGCGCCCAGGCCGCCCAGGGCGATGCTGTTGTTGTAGTAGCCGGCCGTGGTGAGCGCCGGGGCGACGGTGGCTCCGGTGGTGATGTCCTTCAGGCCGCCGTAAAGCTGGCCGTTGGTGGTTTCGCCGGGATAAACGGTCTCATGGGCGTAGCGTCCGATGCCGAAGGCTTCAAAGTGGCCAAAGTTGGCATCATAGGCCGCTTTGACGATGATGTCAGGCATTTCGTTGAAGGAGTAGTTGGCGATGTTAGTGCAGGCGTTGACCGTCTTGTAGACCGGCAGATAGGTGTTGATGCCGCCATTCACTTCGTTGGTGTAGTTCACGATGCTGGTGGAGGGTGAGCAGGTGCTGATGGCGGCGTTGTAGAGTCCACCGTTCGTACCGGCGCTGCCCAGGACCGCGTAGGGGGTGTTGCCGGCCAGCGTGGCGCTGTAGAGCAGCTGGGGATTCTCGGCTGCGATACCGAACGCCAGGTTACCCATGGTCTTGGTCACGCGGAAGCCGTACTGGCGCTCCCAGACGAAGCCCGGAACGTAGTTCGGATCTATCGTCAAGGGAAGCATAATGTCGCCGGAGAGGTTGGAAATGCCCTTCCTGTCTTCCGTCGCCATGGACCAGAGCTGGCCACCGGTGAAGGCCCACCCGTTGGCGAGCGCTGCTTGTCCCCACAGGACGCGCTGCCGGAACACGTAGCTGTTGCTTTCATTATTGTTCGAGCTAACGCCTGTACCGAGCCAGTCCGCCTCGTAGTAGCCGCGGAGGGTTGTCGAGCCGGCGTGGCCTTCTGCCATCAGAGCCACGCGCGACTGACGTGCGGTGCCGAAGAACTCGCTGAGGGCGTAGGCATCAGCATGCTCGTACGGGAGGGAGCTGAAGGGGGTGGGAATGTCGCTCCCGGTGGCTTTGGTGCGATACACCGTTTCACCCGCCAGGAAGCTCCCCGTAGGGGAGAGCGTGACGCCCTTGAAGTGGATTACGTCCGGGTTCGTGATCTGCTTTTCGACCTTCGCCTGGTTATCCTGAATTGTGCTCGCGAGCGAGGTGTTATTCGTCTTCAGGTCGTTCACCGCGCCTTGCAGAGTGCTGACCGCCTGGGTGTTCTCCGTTATCCCCGGCTGCATCTGTGCGGCCTGCTGTTGCGCCTGGGCTGCCGCTGCCTGGGCCGCGGCAGCAGCTTGCTGGGCTTGCAGCAGCTGCTGGTCACGATCATTCAGCTGTTGCCTCAACTGCTGAATCTGGGTCTGCATTTCATCCCGCAGCGCTTGGATCTGGCTCTCCACCGACGGCTTCTTGGGCGGCGGAGCCTTCCGGGCGGTCTTTTTGGGGGTTGTCGAAGAGGTACTCGTGGTACCGGACGCTGTGGTCTGGGCCAGGCCGGCTGACATCGCCGAAACCAGCGCAAGCGTCGCCAGCGTCTTCAGTTGGATCTTCATTGGTCCTCTCTCTTTTTCCTTGTGTTTTCAGTGTGATTGCGATGTGGTCACTTGCCTTGCGTGCAGAAAAGACCGCGCTACGGGCTATTTCCGTTTTTCATACGGGAAGAATCCTGAAGGCCGCGCGGATCAATTTGCAATCTGAGACCCTCAGTTGCCTGTAGAGATTCTCGGTTGCGTGTTGAGATTCTCAGTTGCCTGTGAAGATCTGAAGAATTTGCCGTGAAAAAGCGAAGAAAGCGGCTTCTTCGCCCTTTAAAAAAAAGCGCACCAAAACCTTTGTTTTGAGCGAGTCGCGCGTGGTACGGCAGGTGGCGGGGCGGGGGATCACCCGGAAGAGGTAAAGCCAGCCTGGCATTTCTCGTGCCAGACTGGCGGGTTTCATCCGCCGCTCGTTCGGGCGTAACTTAATGAAGGGGAAAGCATCACAAGTTACGGTTGCGCTCGAGAATCTATGCTGATTAAAAAAACCAACGACCTTCCGTCCTCTGAGATCACTCCGCGGAGCGCCTACCTCAATCGCCGAAACTTCATGGCCGGCGCTGCTGCGTTTGGAGTCGCCGGAATGCTCGACCCCCAGCGGGCGATGGCGGACGGCGGCGCCAAACTGCAGACGGTAAAGAGCCCTCTTTCCACCTCCGGGCTAACGCCCACCTCGTTCAAAGACATCACCAGCTACAACAATTTTTACGAATTCGGAGTGGAGAAGGATGAACCCTCCAAGAATGCCGGGCACATGAAGACCCGTCCCTGGACGGTGACGATAGACGGCTTGGTGAAGGAAAAGAAAAAGGTTGGTATCGACGAGCTGTTGAGCTTCAAGCCTATCGAGGAGAGGGTCTACCGCCATCGTTGCGTGGAGGCCTGGAGTATGGTGATTCCGTGGGCCGGCTATTCCCTCTCGGAATTGATCAAATGGGCTGAGCCTCTCCCCAAGGCAAAATATGTGCAATTTCTTTCCTTTGAAGATCGAGCCATCATGCCGGGCATCTCGGAGATCAACCTGAACTGGCCCTACTCGGAAGGACTGCGCATGGACGAGGCCATGCACCCTCTGACGCTGCTGACCTTCGGGTTATACGGGGAAGTATTGCCTAATCAGGACGGCGCCCCGGTGCGCATCGTAGTGCCGTGGAAGTACGGCTTCAAATCCGCCAAGTCGATCGTAAAAATACACTTTACCTCCGACCAGCCGCCCACTGCCTGGAACGATATGGCGCCGCAGGAGTACGGTTTTTATTCCAACGTAAATCCCAATGTCGACCATCCACGCTGGAGCCAGAAGACCGAGCGCCGCATCGGCGCTTCTCTCTTCAACCAGCGCCAACCCACGCTCATGTTCAACGGCTATGGAGACCAGGTCGCCAGTCTCTACAGCGGCATGGATCTCAAGAAAAACTTCTAGGGCTTAAGAGTCTTTGAGCGGCATGAACAAACGCACCCTTATTGCTCTCAAAGTCGCAGTCTGGCTCGCTTGCCTGGCCCCGCTTGGCCTGCTGGTTTATAACGGGTTTACCAATAATCTCGGGCCGGATCCGACAGCCACAGTTACCCATGCCACCGGCTTTGCTACGCTTCGCTTGCTGGTCATCTCGCTGGCTATCACTCCCGTGCGGAGGCTATCCCCGCGGCTTGCCTGGCTGGTGCGTTTCCGCCGCCTGCTGGGCCTGTTCGCTTTTTTCTACGGCTGCCTGCATCTGCTCACCTACCTCTGGCTTTATTCCGGCTTCGACGTCGGGGCGATGATTGACGACATTGCCAAGCGCCGCTACATCCTGGCCGGCGTGACTGCGTGGCTGCTATTGGTCCCGCTGGCCGCGACCTCCACCAACTGGTCTATCCGGAAACTGGGGGGGAAGCGCTGGCAGGCCCTGCATCGGCTGGTATATGCGTCGGCCATATGCGGAGTGATCCACTACTGGTGGATCGTCAAGAGCGGAGTGCGCACACCCATCACCATCACCCTGGTGCTGGCAGTCCTGCTGCTGGCGCGCATCGTCTGGTCGGTGCGACAGACCGTCAGCAGACAGGCTACGGTGGTCGGCTCGGCGTAAGCCTATTCCTCTATGTCCTGCGAACATATCGGTTTCCAGCGGGGAGGAACGCATGCCCGGTGCGGCTGCCAGCAGGTACTTCTCTTCGGTGAACGCTCTCTCCAAGACGTCCTTGATCTTGGCCAGGAGCTCGGCTTGGGTCGTGTGCTGCTGAAAGGCCTCAATTTTTTTCGCCTTCAAGTCGCCCAAGGTGAGCACGAGCGAGGCCGGCACGAGCGCGATCCTGGGTGTTTCTTCATTGGCCAGAAAGGGAGCCACGGCGTAGTACAGTTTTTGCGCACGGTAGGGAAGTAGCCCCGCAGCAATTTGCTCCGGGGCGAAGTTCGCGCGTCCGGCCCAGTGAAAGGCCGCTGTGGCAAAAAAGCAGACCATGGTGTGGTCTGGATGTAGATTTACGTTGCCATCGCCTCCGAAGGTGAGCACAACCTGGGGTTGGAATTGCCGGATGCGCTCGACCAGATCGGTAGTCACCCGGATAAAGTCCTGGCGCGCCAATCCGCCGTCGGGGTAAGCCAGCACCTCTCCGTGGGCAACATCCAGCACGCGCAGAGCTGCGGCGAACTCCTGCCGCCGCAGAGCCGCTAGTTCGTCGCCGTCACGGGCATTCCCCCGGTTCGATGCCGCGCGTCCTTCGGTCAGGCAGACCACGCTGGTCTCGACGCCACGCTGGTGCGCCTGCATCAACGCGCCGCCGAAGGCCCCACACTCGTCATCGGGGTGGGCGGTAAAACACATCAGCCGCAGTGGCAAATCAGTTCTCTCATCTTTCTAAAGGATACGGCAAAACTAAATCTTGTATCACGGTAGTCGGACCGTTGACGGTCCAACAAAGATCTGGGCTCTGGTGTTTGCGTGAGAACTACGCTCCCGAAATTGAGTCTCGTAGGGACGGCTGAGAGTAGCCCAGGACGTCAGTCCTGGGGAGCGATTTGAGAGACGAACCAGTCCCGCGGGACGGCTGATAATTGCCCAGGACTGGAATCCTGGGTTACTCTCTACCTCTGCAGATGGACATTCGCGATTCTGGGCAGCCCAACCCAAGACCGATGTCCTGGGCAATCTCAGCCGTCCCTTCGGGACTCAAGTTTGGAGGAGGGTAGTTCTCACGCAGACTCTAGAGCCCAGTTCGTAGTTGGGCCGCAACCGCACGACTAAAAGCGGATTGGCTTCAGCCCCCTGACTCGAGCAGGAACCTTAATCCCAGGGCAGGCAATTCTCCGCGACCGGACGAAAGCTTCTGCGATGCAGTGGCGTTGGCCCATGCGCGGCCAGCGCCTGCTTGTGCTCCGGTGTGCTGTAGCCCTTGTGGGAGGCGAGGCCATATTGCGGATATTCACGGTCCAGTTGGCACATGCGGCCGTCACGATAGACCTTGGCGACCACCGAGGCCGCGGCAATCGAGATGCTCAGTGAGTCACCGTAGATGATGCTGGTTTGCGAGCAGGCGAAGTCGAGACGCATGGCATCCACCAGCAGATGATCGGGTGCAACGGCCAGACGGCAGACCGCAGCGGTCATCGCCATGCGAGTCGCCTGGTAGATATTGATCCGGTCGATGGTCTCGGCATCGACTTCTTCGATGGCGATGGCCAGAGCTTTGCGCTCGACGATGCGCGCCAGCCGCTCCCGCTCTTCCGCGATCAATTGCTTGGAGTCGCGCAGGCCCGGAATGCGGCATCCTTCGGGGAGAATCACCGCGGCCGCGACGACCGGCCCGAAGAGCGCGCCGCGGCCGACCTCGTCGACTCCGGCAACCACCTTGGCGCCGTTGGCGCGGGCAGCGCGCTCATAGCGGCCTCCGCACACCAGCGTTCTCAGCATGCGCAACTTGCGGGTCGCCGCGGAAACTTCCCGCTCCAGCGCTTCTGGCTCTATCAGGGGCTCGTTCAGGGATTCGTGTATCGACTCGGGCATCGCCAAAATCGAGTGTAGATCATTTCCCCAAGTGCCCGTCACGCCTGGACCGCGTTTCCCACAGCCACCAACAAAAATCGGTACCTACGAAGCAACGCCCCGGCAGCGGTCGCTCCCGGGGCGTGTCTCACGATGACTAAAGCCTACTTGCGTTCCACTTCTTTCAGGCGAGCCGCCTTGCCGCGAAGGCCGCGCAGGTAGAAAAGCTTGGAGCGCCGCACGCGGGCAGACCGCACCTTCTCCACTTTGTCGACTACCTTGGAGTTGAAAGGAAAGATGCGCTCGACCCCCTGGCCGAAACTCATCTTGCGCACGGTAAAGCTGCCTTGGGCGCCGTTCTTAAGCGCAATCACGATGCCTTCGAAGGCCTGCAGCCGTTCCTTGTCGCCTTCTTTGATCTTGACCTGTACCCGTACGGTATCTCCGGGCACGAACGTGGGCAGGTCGGTGCGCTTAAGCTTCTCGGCAAGACGCTGCATAACTGGATGAATAGACATAATTGCTTCCTGTTCGCGATGAAAAACGCGGTAACGTCGAAGTTCTTAGTTTACACGGAATCTTAACTTTGCGCGCCCCCAAGGCGCAGTTCCAGAGCACGAAGAAAGCTGCGATCCTCCGCGCTCAGCTCCGCATCGCGCAGCAAATCAGGCCGGTTGCGCAGCGTTTTTCTAAGCGCCTGCTCCCGCCGCCAGCGGCGAATCTGCTCATGATTACCGCTACTCAGGACCTCGGGCACGGCCAGTCCGCGGAACTCGGCCGGACGAGTGTAGTGGGGATAGTCCAGTAATCCACCGGCGCCATGGGTCGAGTTCAAACCCGTGCTTTGCAGCCGCCCATCCGCCGGCCCAAAGCTTTCGTTCTCCGAGGATGCGTCGTTGCCCAGGACCCCGGGCACGAGACGCATGGTCGCGTCCAGCACCACCGCGGCGGCCAACTCACCGCCGGATAACACATAATCCCCGATCGAGAGCTCCTGGTCCGCCACCAGCTCGCTGATCCGCTCGTCAACCCCTTCATAGCGCCCGCACAGCAGCACCACGCGCTGGGCCTGGGCCAGTGCGCGGGCGGTAGCCTGGGAGAACTTTTTCCCTTGTGCGGAAAGCAATATCACCGTTTCCCCCTGCGCGGCCCTCTCTGCCCTGGGGGCTAGCCGCAGATGCTCCACTGCCTCGGCCAGGGGTTCCGGCTTCAGCACCATGCCCTCGCCCCCGCCAAATGGCCGGTCGTCGACGGTGCGATGCCGGTCGTGCGTGAACTCGCGCAGATCGTGCACGCTGACGCCCAGCAAACCGCCCTGGATCGCGCGCTTGACCACGCCATGCTCGAAGATGCCGGCAAAAAAACCGGGGAAGATGGTGATGATGTCGAAGCGCACGGCCATTACTCTGACTCGTCTCCATCCGTTGGCTGGGGTTCGGACAGCCGCTCCTGCTCCGTCAAGGGAGCCTGCATGGCCAGTAGGCCCAGGGGCAGCTCCATCTCCATTCGTTTAGCCTCCAGGTCTATCTTTCGCAGGTAGGCCCGGACGAAGGGTATCAGCCGTTCATCGCCGGCCGGCGTGCGTACCACCAACATGGCCGGGCCCGCTGCTTCCGGCTCCACATCGGTGATCTCGCCTGCATCCTCGGCCCCGCCGCGGCTTACGTCGATCACTCTGACCCCCAGCAGGTCGCTGACATAGACGGCATCGCCTTCGAGCGGCATGCGCTCTTCGCGGGGAATCACCACCTCAAACCCGCGCAGAGTCTCCGCGTCGGCTATCGAGTCCACCTGGGAGAATTTCAGCACCACGCGTCCTTTGTGGAGCCAATGGGATTCCACCCTGGCTTCCCGCATAGTTTCAGTCCCCTGGGGCGGACGAAGGAATAGCCGCTTGCGCTCCGTGAAGTGCTCCGGAAAGTCGGTAAAGATATCGGCCAGTACCTCGCCGCGACGCCCTTGTGGGCGCACAATGCGGGCGAGGAGCACCCAGGTCGCGTGGGGAACTGTCATTCCGCGGTTCTCGGTTGATGGGCAGGAGTCCCTGCGGGGCACGCAGGGTGAGCAAGGCTAAGAATCGGCCGGCTTCCCGCTCTCTTCCTCTTCGAGAATGTCCAGCGTGTAGCGATGGTGCAGTTTCATGCTCACCGCGCTCAAAATAGTTCGCATGGAACGCGCCGTCCGGCCCTGCTTGCCGATCACCTTGCCCACGTCCGCAGATGCCACGCGGAGGCGCAACACCGTGTTCTCGTCTCTGGCCACGGCCTGCACCTCGACTGCTTGCGGGTCGTCAACCAGGGCTTTGGCGATCTCCGTGACTAGCTGCTGCATATCATCATGATTCACTTCTTGCATCATCGGAGCGGCCTCAAATGAACCAACCAACCAGGATTGCCGCAGCAATCTGTTGGCCACCGGGCGATACTTCAAAAACCGGCGCCGGCTGGGGTCCCTTCATGACCGAGCATTAGACCGCTTTTCCTGTGGTTATGTCCAGAGTGTTTTCAACAGGTGTGCCATAGCTGTGTCCTGCAACCTGGACCTCCAAAAATGAGAGAGGCCCGGGCATCCCGCAATGTCCACCGGAAGACCTGGGGAGCAAACAGGAGGGATAAGCTAGGCTGCGGTGGCGGCCGGCGGGTAGGCCGCAAGCAGCTTGGCCACGCGTTCGGAGAGTTGTGCTCCATTGCTGGTCCAGTGCTCTATGCGCTCACGCTTCAGATCTACAGTGGCCGGGCTGGTGCGTGGGTTATAGGTGCCCACTACCTCGATCGACCGGCCATTGCGGGCACGGTCCTTCTCAATCACAACAACACGATAGTACGGCTGCTTCCGTGCACCGAAGCGAGCCAGGCGAATCATCAACACAGGCGTACATCCTTTCAGATCTTCTTCCCTGATTGGGGTGAAATCCGGGTGGGTTTGGGGTAGAGAAGAGCGGGCAAAAAATCCGGCCGCTGAGACACATACTCCCAACAACTAAGTATCGCTGCATCAAGCGCATTGCGCAAGTCTCCTCCCTGCGCAGCAAAAGCAGTGGGGGTGGCCTGCAGCCACTCGCCGTCGAAAGGCTAAGCGACAGCGTCCAGGTAGCTGGGGAAGAGGGGGGTGGAGTATTCCTGGATAAATGCCGTGAGTCTGACCAGCATCGCACTGTAGGTTGCGACAGCGCGATGGGCATTCACGGATGCACCTACGGTTGAAGACGAAAGCAAGTACTGGGCCAAAGCCAACAGGACGCATAGCCGGATCTGGAAAGCGTCACTGCGCAAACCCTCCAGCAGTTCTTGATCCACCCCGTCGCCATGCTCGGCAGCGTAGTCCGCGAGCTGAATCAACACTGGGGAATTTTTATACATCGCCCACAGGCCCTTGCAGCCGTGAATGCGCTGCCACACATCCTTGGGAGTGACCTGAACTTCGCTTTTGTACAGGAAGCGCTCGCTGATTTCTTCGATACCCCAGTCATTACAACGCAACTGACTGATGATCCCTTCCCAGCTTTTGGCGCGACGTTTCATTTGCTGCCTCCGCCAAAATCCAGCGTAAGCAATCAACACGGCAGTAAGGATTACCTGGAGCAGTGGCACTATCATGTTTTATTTCACCTGCATGCGAACCAGCGCCGTCCGTGCGAGCTTGGCTCGTCCAGCAAGTGTAACCAAAAACTGTTCCATTTGTGGACTGAATTCACGCCGCCGTACCTCTTTAGTTGTAAATGCCCAGACTAAAAAGCCGAGTTCCAGCGTGTAGGCGATCGTCCTAAGGGGCTCAAGGGCGGTCGAAGCCCCGGAGTGGCGCTCCCCGAGGCTCACAATCAAGTTGACGGCGCTGTAAAAGGAAAGGGCGGTGGCCAATTGCAACACCTTGTTTTTCCAGCCGATGCCCAGGACCTGGGCAAAGCCGGCAGTGGCCGCAAAAATCAGCATCCGCAGCAATCCGACCGTGAAGTCAAGGGGACGCTTGAGATCGTCGATCTTGTTGCCGGTATCGTGAACATGCCAGGCGAGCATGGTGCCAAACAGGAGAGCGGCCGACAAAAGTCCCAAAAATACTCGAATTGCTCCCCTGGGAAGCGAGATATGCACCGGACGCAACACATTCCAGGCGATTTCGAATAGAACACATAACTCAAGCAGATACATGAGCGGCAGCGATGCCAGCTGCAAAAAGTCCCCTACATGCGTCGAATAGAGGGATATCGCAAACCCGACGACGATGTCGCTCAGCAAATTGAAAGCGATGTACAGTGTGAAAACAGGGAAGATTCTATATTGGCGGCGCAAAATTAAGATGGCGAGCAGGCAGATCTCTGAGACGAAGCCCAGAAGCACGACCGCCGAATAAAATGCCCGCCAGCTCATATTGCACCTTTACAGATGCAGCATACCGCCTAGGTCATGCTTTTAACAGCGTTAACTGCCGCCGTGGAGAATGTACAGCAGAAGGGCCGCTATTGGGCTGGCGTGTGCGGAGGCGGTAAGGCCGAGTAGTCCAGCCACAGTAAGGGCGCGGATCAGCGTCATCTTCACGGGAAGCTCCTTGGTTCGCAGGTTGTGCGTGTTCCCAAGGTTACCTTCGTTGATGACCGTCCGCTACAACTTTCGTGTGATTATTACTCAGTATACAATTTTAAAACGCTGGTAACGCTCAGTTTTCTTGCCGGGGTGTCTCTTTCCTGGCATGCCAACCGAGGTTTCCCGCAAACCATGGGCAAGATGGTAAAACTAGAGGCACCGGGGGGAGTAACTTTGGTACCGTGAGGTCAAAAGGGTGGCCTTTTTAGGGGATTCCCGTACCACCTGCTTCTGATTATGATCAGTTTATGGATATCTCCCTCGCAGTCGCAACCGATCGTCCTGTCGAACTCCGCGCTGCGGTTCGCTTTCCCCTGTGCGTACCGATTACTATTTGCACGGCAAAGGGAGACCTGCCGGCGGTTACGGAAAATATTTCGGCCAACGGTGTTTTGTTTGAACTAGCCACACCACTCGTGGTGGGCAGTATTGTTAGCTTCACGATTGCAATGCCGGCCGAAGCGATGGGCACCCCCACCGATGTTGTATTGCACTGCACCGGCCGCGTGGTACGCTGCACACCAGATGTAAAGACGACGCATGTCGCTGCAGTCATTGATAAATATCACTTTAGTCATTGAAGCTATTTTGGTCTCTGAACCTATGGTATCTGCCAAGCCTGAATTTCCCGATGCCGGTCCGGCCGACGGCGCGTTTGAGCCCGATGAGGGCGCGGATAATGCTGCGATTAGAATCGTTCTTGCTGATTCGCAGGCGATCTACCGGGTAGGTATCCGGAAGATCTTCGCGCTCGAGGACGATATCCGTGTGATCGCGCAGGTCGATACACTGGCCGGCCTTCACAGCGCTATCCAACGCTTTCCCACCGACATGATCCTGCTCGAAGGCAATTTGATTGCGGGCACGATCGATGCCATTCCCGAACTGGTCCGCCGGGCTCCCCAGCTCAAGATCATTGTCCAGTCGGCTCAGAACGACGAGACCAACACCGTCGAGTTGTATCGGCGTGGGGTTCGAGGCATTATCCCTCGTTCCATCTCGCCCGATCTGCTGGTCAAGTGCGTGCGCAAAATCGCCGCCGGAGAGACGTGGATCGATAACCAATCGATCAACTGGGTAATCGAGGCTTACCGCTCGCAGGCAACTGCGCTGACCAGCCCGCGGACCCAGCCACGCCTTTCCCCCAAAGAGCTGGCGATCATTACCTGCATCACGCAGGGCAAGCGCAACAAGGAGATCGCCTACCAGCTGGGGACCACGGAGCAGGTCATCAAGAACTACCTGCGCAAGGTCTATGACAAGCTGGGCGTTTCCGATCGCCTTGAGCTTGCGCTCTATTGCCTGCATCATCAGCTGCACAAAAAGGCTGCCGGCACGGTGCCGGTGACCAACACCCCCATGACCGAGCCGCTCGCCGTCAATAACGGCAAGCTCTAGGAATGCGTGGCTTTTCCTCAAGGGAAGAGCCGCGCCTGGAGTTGCTTGTTTCCTAACGCTTCTGCCCGAAGAGCATCCACAGGATCAGGCTGATCAGGCTGGTGAAGAAAAGCAGCAGGAAACCGCCCAGCGCGAACGCGACCGTGCGCTGCTGCTCAGGCTTCGGCTTGGTGATGCCGAAGGCGCCGATGAAACTCTCCACGAGGAAATTCAGCAATTTCATAACTTCTCTCCGTAGCGCCCGCGGCAGCGCCGGCGACTACAGCTGATACTGATACCATTAACCCCGATTGGGGGGAGGGGACAGCATGACTGATCAGAAAATACCCGAGCGGCCCGGCCCCGGCCAGCCCGACCCCGCTACAGAGGCCCTTGAGGAACCTCATCTCACTGCCGAGGAGCTGGTGCAGGAAATCGGCGACTCCGATGCCTGGGATGAGGCTTCGGAAGACCAGGACGAGCATGGCAGCTAGGGCGGCCGCTGCATTCAGACACGGTTACATAAGGGTATCCCCCCTGCTCCCCGGATTTCCTGTTGAGGTTGAGGCGTTGGCGAACTTCATGCGGCTTTCCTTACTGAAAGCCGCACACGTGACTGCTGGTCAGTGCCGCGTAGCAGGAAATCCGGGTCAGCCCTTTCACTAGCCTTGCGGGACCTCCCACGCGCCGCTTTCCGCAGAACGAAAAATAGCTTCGATCACCGCCATATTCTTGATCGCATCCGGGAGCGGAACCGGCACCGGCGTGCCTTCACGCACTGCCCGGGAAAAGACGTCCCCTTGAATGGTGTATTGGTCGCAGGTAGGGAAGCTCTCGACCGTGATGCCGCCACCCACCAGGTCGCGCCCGTCGTCGATGAATATGCGGCAGGGGCGGTCGTTGGGCGCATTGAAGGGGACCTCGATTTCGATGCGCCCTTTCGTACCCAAAATTTGCATCCGCTGGTAGGGGATGAGCTGGGTGCTGCAGGTAAACGTAGCGTGGCCCGAGGGGAATTCCATGATGGCAGAAGTCAACCGGTCCACCTGCAGCTTCGGGTCTTTCTCCAGCAGTGCCGATACCCGCAAGGGCTCTTCGCCGAAGAGGAATCGAGAGGTGTTGATGGGGTAGCACCCTATATCCATCAGCCCCCCTCCGCCGCATTCAGGAATGTTGCGGATGTTCTTGGGATCGGTGTTGAAGTAACTGAAGAAGCCCTGGATCGAACGCAAAGGCCCAATCCGGCCGGATGCAACCAGTTCCCGCGCGCGCAGCCACTGGGGATGGGTGCGCACCATGAAGGCTTCGCCAATGATTACGCCGCTGCGCTGCTGCACCGGCAAGAGCGTCTTGGCTTCGGCAACCGTCATGCTTAAAGGTTTTTCGCACAAGACATGTTTGCCCGCTTGCGCAGCTTTGATCGTCCAGGGGACATGCAGTTGGTTGGGAAGGGGGTTGTAGATGGCCTCGATCTGCGGGTCGGCAAGCAGCTCTTCGTACGATCCATAGGCCTTCGCGATGCCCAGGCTGCGGGCAACCTCTTTGGCCTTGCCCAGGTCGCGCGAGGCAATCGCGGTCACCTCGGTCCAATCACCCTTTTGCATGGCCGGCAAAACTTTCTTAACCCCGATAGCGGCCGTGCTCAAAACTCCCCAGCGAACTTTGTTTGGCATAGAGGGTCATCATAGAGCATTTTTACTTCTACTCTGTACCTTCGGGTTCAGCGGAGGGGATCTACGTTCCACCTTCGTGGTCTGATCTACTTCTTCCTGCGTCCAGGCCATACGGGATCGCGTTTTTCCAGAAAGGCCTGCAGCCCCTCTTTGAAATCGGGGCTGTTGCGGATCTTTTCATTCCAGCGCATGGCCCGCGTCAGATCGCGATCAAGTCGATCCTTGGCAAAGCCGCTCAGCAGTTTTTTTACTGCACTCATCGATTCCGGACTGTTCTTGAGCAGCAGTGCCGCCAGCGCCTGGACGCGCGTGAACAGTTGGCCCTCGGGCACTACCTCGGTTACCAGGCCCATCGACAGGGCTTCTTCGGCGTCCAGGATTCTGCCCGAGAGCAGCAAAGCTTTGGCCTTCTTCTCCCCAACCATTTCCAGCAGAAATACGGAGACGATAGAGGGGATGAAACCAATCTTCACTTCGGTGTAGCCGAACTTCGCCTGCGGCGCAGCGAGGGTGAAGTCACACAAGGTCGCTAATCCTGTCCCGCCCGCGATGGCCGCTCCATTCACCGCCGCGATGGTCGGTTTCGTCAGCTCGTACAGGCGGCGCATCACCCACATGATGGCTTCGGCGTCCGCCCGCTGGTCCTCGGGTCGCTGATCGCTGAGCGACTTAAGATTCTCCAGGTCCATGCCGGAGCAAAAGGCCGTTCCCGCGCCGGTCAGCACAACCACCCCGCATGCGCATGTGGCAGACTCACCCAAGGCATGCGTAAGCTCGGCAATCATCTGTGGATTGAGAGCATTTCTCCGCTCCGGCCGGTTCATGGTGATGGTGTGGATGCCGGCGGCTTCCTTGATTTCCAGTGTTGCGTAATTAATGGCCACGGTCTCTCGATTGCTCCTCGCCGGGTCTAACCGGCCATGACTGCACCGAATCTATCAGCGATGGCACCAGCCATGGCCAGCAATTCGTCCAGGGGGCGTATCGGCGGTAGCTTCGCCCCCAACTTGCTTAGTTCGCTCAAGGCCGCCTCGGTGGCTACATTGCCCACCAGGGCGTCCTGGGCGAAAGGACAGCCCCCCTGTCCGCCCAGGGCCACATCCAGGCGGCGGCAGCCTGCCTGGTAAGCCGCTGCGACCTTGAGGGCAGCATGCTCCGGACGCGCGTGCAAGTGAGCTCCCAGCTCGATTCCGGGGACTTCCGTGAGCACCGCACTCACCAGCGAGCGGATCTCCCCCGGAGTGGCCACTCCCACGGTATCGGCCAGCGAAATTTGTTGCAGGCCCAACTCCTTCAGGGTAAGACAGGCCGCAATCACGTCTTCTTGCCGCCACGGGTCGCCGTAGGGATTACCAAAGGCCATGGACAAATAGGCCACCACGCCCAGCCCAGCCTGCGAAGCCTGGGTGCATATTTTTTCCAGCGTTTGCCGCGCCTGTTGGAGCGTTTGTTTTTGATTACGCTCAAGAAAGGTGGCGGAGATGGAATAGGGAAAACCCAGGGTGCGGACCATTCCGGTGCGAACCGCCCGCTCCGCGCCTTGCTGGTTAACCACGATGGCGATGATCTCCACCGCAGGGTCCGGCTCGAGCAAGGCAAGGACCCGTTCTGAGTCGGCCATTTGCGGCACCGCCGATGGGGAGACAAAGGAGACAGCGTCGATATGGGTGAAGCCGGCCGCGGCCAGGGCGCGGAGGTAATCGGCCTTGATTTCCGGCGGAATCTGTAGCGGCATGGCCTGCCACGCGTCCCGCGGGCACTCGATGATTTTGACTGGCGATGTGCTCACTGCGGCATTCTCCGGGCCCTTACTACCGCGCCAGCAGCCACAATAAGCTGAAGCCCAGCAGATGAACCACAGCTACCTGCATCAGTATTTTCCACAGTGGCTTCCATCTCATGGCTACGGTCGCGTAAAGGCCATAGAGAACCCACTGCGCATACAACATGATCTGCGACCAGTTGTCGCTTGTCTGCTCCGAGAGACCCAGCTGGGGCTGTTTGAGCAGCAGCGCGTAGGGGTAGAGGAGGCGCAATTTGAGCAGTCCATCCGCGCCCATCAGGGGCAGAATCTCCGCAGTTTTCACCGCCGCAACGGTAATCGCAATCCCAGCCAGTAGTGGCCACCAAGCCAGCCATGCGGCCGTGTCGGCCTTCTTGTTTTTTCTCTTGTTTCTTCCCGCCCTCTTGGGACGCGGGAGTGTCTGAGAGCTCATGACCCGAGCATAACGCTGGGCGCGGAGGAAGATTGTGTAATCCTTTCCTCCGCTATCCAGGCGCACCTTTCTGGTCACATGAGAGGGTTGCGGAGGGGGGTGGACGGAGGACACAGGCTTTGAGTATCTGCGTGAGAGGTAGTTCGTGGATTGTGTGCAATGGGTGGTCTCAGAGAGAATCGGGTTGGCCTTGGATGATCGCCAATAGCATTCACGTGCGGTCCAGTTCACCAGGACGTCAGTCCCGGGTAAACTGGACCGCACTCCAAGGTTCACTGGTGATCGGGACTGTGTTTGTAAGCGGAGTTCGTGCGCAGGCTAAAAGGTCGCCGATTGTTACCGGGGCACAAGGAAGCTGTCTGGGATGGGCGCTTCGTCAGACTCCTGGCGCTTGTTCAAACCGCCATAGCGGCGTTCGCGGCGCTGGTAGTCGGCAATCGCTTCCAGCAGATGGATGCCGCGAAAGTCGGGCCAGAGGCGATCGGTCACGTAGATTTCGGAATACGCCATCTGCCACAACAGGAAATTGGAGACGCGAAATTCGCCGCTGGTGCGTACCACCAGGTCGGGATCAGGCATGTGCGCCGTGTACAGATGGCGGTGCACGTCTTCTTCGCTGATCTGATCCAGGGAAATATTCTTGCCCGCAGCTTCCCGAGCCAGCGACTGGAAGGCATCCACCAGCTCGCTGCGCGCGCCGTAATTGAGCGCCAGCGTCAGCACGGTGCCGTTGTTGTGGGCCGTGGCTTCGGCGGCCCACTGCATCTTTTCCCGCACTTCGGAAGGAAGCTCGTGGGTGCGGCCGATATAGGCGACGCGCACATTGTTGTCGTTCATGCGTTCGACGTTGTCGACCAGGTAGGAGCGCAGCAGCCGCATGAGGAAGTTGACTTCCGTCTTGGGGCGGCGCAGGTTGTTCTCGAGCGAGAAGGCGTAAAGGGTTAGCCAGGGCAGGTTAATGCGCGAGGCCGTCTCGACCACATATTGGACCGACTCGGCGCCCTGCTGGTGGCCGAGAAAACGCCGGAGACTGCGCTTGCCCGCCCACCGCCCGTTGCCGTCCATGATGATGGCTACGTGCTGCGGCAGGCGCACCGGGTCCAGTTGGCGGTAGATGGCCTGCTCTTCGGGAGAAAGTTCGGCTACGCGGCTCGCTGGCGGGAATCGCAAAACGAATGCCTTTCCCTACGACCGTAGCACATGGTTCACTCCCCCGCAAAGCCGTTGGGGTCGAGCCGCGGCGGAGGGGGAGTCCATGCTTCGGAGCAGGCTTGCCAGGCGCAATTCAGGCGCTTCTACGGCGTCCCATAGCCAGGTCGCGCACCTGGTTCAGGAACATCGAGCGCTGCAGCGTATCCATCTGTGCGATGTACGGAGCCAGCTCCGCCAGAAACGGGTCGCCGAGAATCGACGCGGTCTCTTCATGGCGGCGGCTACGCGCATCCCTGAGCAAGTGACAGATGTCGATTTCCAGTGCAGCGGCCAGACGCGCCAGCGAAGATAGCGTCGGCATCGCCTTGCCGTTCTCGATTTTAGAGATGTAGGTGCGCGGCACCTGCATGCGGCCAGCCAACTGACGCTGGCTCAGGTTGCGGCCCTTGCGCAAATCACGCACCGCGCGCGCGACCTGCAGGCTGTTGTCTTCCGCCACAGCCTCTTCCGGTTCGCCCGCGAACTGCGGGACGAGCCGTTCTGGTTCCTCGACCTCGAGGGGCTTGTGGCAGCGTCTGCAAAGAGAGTTTGCGGTGCGGAACTGCACCAGAGTGCAGCGTTCACACCGAAGAACCTCACGTGCCTCAACGGTTGCTAGGGTAGTTGCCATAATTTGTAAACGGAGCGCCAGAGCAGGGCGGTCCTTATCCTGATAAAAAGCGCTGCTTTTAGATCACCTTGCATGTCCTCATGCCAAGTATCCGTTTAGCGACGGTCTCTATCTGATTCATGATTACAGTGATGCAGGGTATTCTCAATGTCAAGTTAAAAAGTAGGGGCAAAGCGGAAAACGTGGTACGAATTTCGGAAGAAAGCCTAAAAAACACGGAGCCTGACGGTTGTCTGTGCGAAAAGGTACTCAATGATCGCAAAAAAATGCACACGACCCGAAGCCTGGACACTCCTGAATCAGTACACCCAATCGACAGGCCTCATCAAGCACGCGCTCGCTGTAGAAGCTTGCATGGAAGCGTATGGACAACAGCAAGCAGCGACGCGCGAACTGAGTGGGGATGAGGCAAGCGCGTTGATTGAGACTTACCGCATCACTGGTTTGCTGCACGATTTCGATTACGAAAAATATCCCAGCGCGGCAGAACATCCCTTCGTGGGAAATCAAATTCTCGCCGAACAGGAATGGCCGGAAGACATTCGCACAGCCATCATGGGACATGCACAGTACTCCGGTGTTCCCAGAGATACGCATCTCGCCCAGGCCCTCTTCGCCTGCGATGAACTGGCCGGTTTTTTGACTGCCGTTTCGCTCGTCAAACCGACCAAATCCATCTTCGACGTAGACGTTCAAAGTGTGCGAAAGAAGCTTAAAGACAAGGCTTTCGCGCGTGGTGTCCACCGCGAAGACATCGTTCAAGGCGCGCAGGAACTGGGTGTGGACCTGGACATCCACATTACCTTTTGCATTGCCGCTTTGCGCCGCCACGCTGCTGCGCTGGGCCTCGATGGTGTGGCCGCGTCGACCCCTCGAACATAACCCGTCTCCATTCGCAGCCGAGGTCAGCAAGCAGATCTACGCCGATCAATTTCGCTCGCCTCAATTTGCGGTGGAGATGCGCTGCAAGGGTAACAATGGTAGTTTCTTTTTCGGAGGATCTCGCTCGCGGTCGCTGAACGTGATCCGCCGGGATCGTTTTTTCAGTCATCCTCAGGAATCCAGGGAACAGTTGGAAGCGCAATCAGCGCTTCCTTTTTCATGCTCCCGGAGGTTTGCAAAAGAGATCGTGCGCGCGAAATTTTTGCTGAAAAGGCGACGTATTTTTACCCTCTCGATGCTGCAGTGGAGTCGCCGGGGGATGAGAGAAAATGCTCCCACTTTCGTGTTATTGGCGGGTCTGATTCATTCCGAGCCGCGGTACTGTTCTGAGCGCAAGGGATCGGCATTTTCCGGCGCCTCGGGGTCGATGGCAAAGTCGAAAATTTCGCCTTCGGCGAACCCCGGGCTGGAGGGCTGGGGAATGAGGGCATACTCCCCTGGAGTGAGAACCTGCCCGAGAGAGAGCCTGTACCAGTCGGTCGTTCCCACGCGTTGCTGCTTGATCCCGATCACATCGGGGTATTGGGAATCCGCGTGCTTCTCATGCTGCTTGAGCTGCGCCATGGCATCCTTCGCCACCGTCCGCCGTTCGCCTTCGATGCTCAGGCGCACGACGACCAGGTCGGAACGCCCATTGTCGCTGCCTGACACCCCGCGCAAGAAGAACTGTGGCGCCGCATCGTGCACGCGAACCTGGGCTGCTTCCCCTTTGAACTCGATCGTGTGCCGTAGCTTGAGCGAAAAACCGGAGTCATCCGCGGTGGTGTCCGGGGGCCTTAACCGAACCAGCTCGTGTATGCCCTTCCAGGTATCGAGCGCCCAGATGTGTCCGTAGGTCGGCAGTTGGAGGCCTTCCGCCACGCTGATGTCGTCGGAGGAGACACTGGGCTGAGGCGAAGCTTGAGCCTGGCCGTGGGCGAGGGCGCCATAGCCGAGGGGCAAAGCCAGTGAGAACGCCAGGGACAGGATTCGATGGGCGGGCATTCGGGTGTTCTTTTTACCAGGCCGGCGAACCACACCATCCTAGAGCATTTTCACTGCTACTTTGCACGGTCGAGGTCAATAAAGAACCGCAGAAGAAGACGCGCACACCCGGCCGATGGTGCGCTGGGAGGGGGAAGGACCTAGAAGGTGTAGAGCACGTAGCCAGCGAGCAAAGCGAAGACGGTCATGACCAGGATTGCTTCCAGCTTTTGATAGTCCGGGGCAGCGCCGCTAAAGCGATGGCGTGCCGGCTTCTTGGGGTCGTACTGAATGGTCAGCTGTTCGCCTACCTTGTAAGGCGCGATGTGCTGGACCCCTTGATGGCAAAATTCCCCGTGATTCACCTGTCCCCCGTCTGGCTGATAGGTGAATTTAATCTGATAGTGGCCCGCAGTGCCCCCCAGGTGATCGTGATAGCGCACCCACTCACAGGAGTCCACGGTTGCGTCAGCGGTGGGCCAAAAACGGGCAGATGTTAGATTCCAAAGAAAGTTAGCCATTGTCATCTCTTTCGACCGGCAATCTTTCAGCCATAGGGATTGGCTAAAAGATAATTGGATGCAGTATGTCACGTTCGGGGGATGTTGGAAATAGGGAAATTGTGCAGGGGGGTGCCAAGCGCAGCATTAGACAGCCTGGAAGTGAAAATACTCTGGGATGGTATGCTGGCACGTTTCTTATGGTCAACCCAAACCCAGACCCACCCGTCGCCGGGCCGGCTCAGCAGTTCTCCAACCAGTTGGCGTCGAGGCTAGACCCGCAGACCTCGAAAGGCCGTGCCAATACCGCTGGTATGGAGTTGCTACTGCAGGCTTTAGCGCGTCAGGAGGCCGGCATCCGCGAGGGCGGAGGCCTCAAGGCCATTGAGGCCCAGCACAGCAAGAAACGTCTCACCGCCCGGGAACGGTTGGACTTACTGCTCGATCCCGGGTCGGATTTCCTGGAATTAGGTCTTTTCGCCGCCTACGGCATGTACGAAGAGTGGGGTGGTGCGGCAGCCGCGGGGGTAGTGACCGGCCTGGGGTGGGTTTCGGGGCGCCTGGTGATGGTCATCGCCAATGACGCCACCGTCAAAGCAGGCGCGTTCTTTCCCATCACCGCGAAAAAGGTCATCCGGGCCCAGACGATGGCCCTGGAAAACCGTATCCCCACTCTTTATCTGGTTGATTCTTCGGGTGTTTTCCTGCCCTTGCAAGAGGATGTATTTCCTGACCAGGACGACTTTGGACGGATCTTTCGCAACAACGCCGTGATGAGCGCGCAGGGGATCCCGCAGATCACGGCCATCATGGGCATGTGCGTGGCCGGTGGGGCATATCTTCCGGTCATGACCGATAAGGTATTGATGACCGAGGGCAGCGGGCTTTTTCTCGCTGGGCCGGCACTGGTGCAGGCGGCGATCGGCCAGAAGTACTCGGCTGAAGAGTTGGGCGGGGCCACCATGCACGCCGAGATTTCAGGCACGGTCGATTTCAAAGAGCCCAACGACCATATGTGCCTGGCCAGGCTGCGATCGCTGGTGGCCCGGCTCGGCCACGGCCCCGCCGCGCCCTTCGACCGTGCGCCCTATGATGCGCAGCGGGATGCCCCGAAGTTTGCTCCCCAGGAGCTCTACGCCCTGCTCGATCCGGACCCGTCCAAGGGCGCGAGCAACAGTTATGACATGCACGAGGTGATTGCCCGCCTGGTCGACCGTTCGCAATTCGACGAATATAAGGCGGATTACGGCAAGACCGTCCTTTGCGGGTATGGACGGATTGGCGGCTTTGCGGTGGGGATTGTGGCCAACCAGAAGACCCATCAAACGCATACCAGCCAGACGGGGGAGAAAAGGGTGGAGTTTGGGGGCGTGATTTACGCCGAGAGCGCTGAAAAGGCGGCGCGCTTCATCATGGACTGCAATCAGAACCTGATCCCGTTGATCTTTCTTCATGACGTGAACGGCTTCATGGTGGGGCGCGATGCGGAGTGGAGCGGCATTATCCGCGCCGGCGCGCAGATGGTCTCGGCGGTAGCGAACTCCACGGTGCCCAAGATCACGGTTATTCTTGGCGGCTCGTTTGGCGCCGGCCACTACGCGATGTGCGGTAAGGCTTACGACCCGCGATTCCTCTTTGCCTGGCCGACGGCACGCTATGCGGTGATGAGCGGGGCCTCCGCGGCGAGCACGCTGGTGGAGATAAAAATCCGTCAGCTAGAACGTGGGGGCAAGCAATTGAGCGAAGAAGAGAAGACCGAGGTCTTCGCCTCCATCAAAGCGGCCTACGATGAGCAGACGGATTGCCGTTACGCAGCCGCCCGGCTGTGGGTGGATGCCATCATCGATCCGGCAAAGACACGCGATGTGTTGCTGACCGCGCTCCAGGCAACGGCTCTCAATCCCGAGGTCGCAAAGTTCAACCCGGGAGTCATTCAAACCTGAGTCGAGTGCTGTGGTATCCCACTCAGCCTTTGTTAGAGGGAAGGGCGCACTGCAGGTCCCTCGGCTGCGCTCGGGATGACAAAGTGGAGGGTCGTCGCCACCCTCGCGTTCCTGTGCGTTGGATGGGAAGATTCGAAACAACAGCATCCGACGGATCTACACATCCGACTCGTCGACTTTGGGGGTGGGTAACCGCCCTCCCCTTTGTCATCCCGACCGGAGCGTAGCGCAGTGGAGGGACCTGCTGTGCGCCTCTCCCCCACGCAAATGCTGGGTGCCCCATTCAAGCCTGGTTTTGGCTTGAGTGGGATACCACAGCACTCGACGAGCCTTTTTTGACAGTGGAGCGTACCGAGGGAGCTTTGGGGCGGCTGTGGTCCGTTGGTTGAGAAAGGCGATGAGATTTTCGTTCTATGGTCGGCCTAAGTCACGATCGCTTTTTAGAGCGTCCCAATGGAAGGGCTCAGGCCCAATTTGCGACGCACGCTCCCGCATGCGCTGCAACGCGCCTTGGGAGGCGTCTGCCACAAGTCGAGCTATCGGCTTCCCGCGGCGGGTAATAATAACTGCTTCCCCGCGTTCCACCCGATCGAGCAGAGCGCTCCATTGGTTCCTTGCTTCCGAGACCCCGACTGTAATCATCGTTTTTCTCATACCACAACCAGCATAAGCCTCGTGATCTCAATCGCCGTGTATCTTCTTTAAAGAATGAAACGGGTCATAACGGCGGCTGTTCTCGTCCCCCTGGTTCTGCTGCTGTTGCTGAGGGGATCTTTTTTACTGGTGGTCATAGCGACAGCTTTGGTGGCTGAGCTGGCTACGTGGGAATACATCTCCATCGCCGACGCGCATGGGTCGCGCATCCCCCGCAACCTGCTGTTGATTGCCATCGCGCTTCTCTTCGCCGCAATCTTCTACCATCCCTATCTGGTCCTCCCGGTGATCGGCCTATGCAGCTTGATATTGCTGCTGGTGTGCAGCTTTCGCTCGCCTCTGGAGCGAGTGCTGCCGGATACCGCCTTCTCGGTCTTCGCCCTGATCTACATTGGCCTGACCCTGGCAACCGTGCCGCTGCTTTGGGCTCAGCAGGATGGTCCTTCGCTCCTGGTCTTCCTGTTCTGCATCGTGTGGACCGGCGACACTGCCGCCCTCTATGTCGGCCGCAACTTCGGGCGCAGCAAACTTGCCCCGCGCATCAGCCCCAATAAAAGCTGGGAGGGAAGCGCCGCTTCGCTTGCCGGCGGCCTGCTCATCGCCGCGGCGCTGGTAGCGTTGTCTCGGGCCCTCGAAGAGCGATCGATTTCCACCCTCCATTTTGCCGGTTCGCTGGCTCGATGGCTGGGGCTGGCAGTGGTCGTGAATCTCTTCGCCCAGGTGGGCGATTTGGTTGAGTCCGCAATCAAGCGGGGCGCCGGGGTGAAGGATTCGGGCGCCATGCTTCCCGGCCACGGAGGTATCCTGGACCGCATCGACGCCCTCCTGCTGGCCGCTCCAGTGCTGTGGTACGCTCAATGGATTCAGCAGTCTTTTGATCGGGTCAGCTTGCGTTGAAGCACATCTGCATCCTCGGTTCGACCGGGTCCATCGGAACCAGCACCCTCTCTATCATTGAGCGTTATCCGGAGCGCTTCGCGGTCGCTTCGCTGGCCGCCGGCGCCAATGTGGATCTGGCCTTTGCCCAATGCCGGCAATGGCGCCCGCTGGTGGTTTCGATGGCCACGGAAACTCTGGCTTGCGACCTGGCCTCGCGGCTCAAGGCAGCCGACCTGGGCGATATCGAGGTGGTTCATGGCACCGCGGGAACGGTGCATGCGGCTACCTTGTCCCGGGTAGATTTCGTGGTCTCGGCGATCGTCGGCCTGGCAGGCCTCGAAGCTACCTATGCCGCCGTGGCCGCCGGCAAACCCGTCGGCCTGGCCAACAAAGAGGCCATGGTCGCCGCGGGAGAGATCCTTACCCGAATGGCGCGCCACGGCAATGTGCCCCTGTTGCCCATCGACTCCGAGCACAACGCCATCCACCAGTGCCTCCGTGGAGGAGCCGCACAGGAAGTTCGCCGCATCTGGCTGACCGCCTCGGGCGGCCCCTTCCGCCAGCTCCCGTTGGATCAGTTCCAGCACGTTACGGTGGAGCAGGCGCTACGCCATCCCACCTGGATCATGGGACGCCGGGTAACCATCGATTCCGCCACCATGCTCAATAAGGGGCTGGAAATCATCGAAGCCTGCCGTCTCTTCGATCTCGCTCCATCCGCCGTCCGGGTCACCGTACACCCGCAATCGACCGTACATTCGCTGGTGGAGTTTGTGGATGGCAGCATTCTGGCGCAAATTTCCGTTACCGATATGCGGCTGCCCATCCTGTACGCGCTCAGCTTTCCCGAGCGGGTACCAAGCGAGCTCACTTTCGATATGGAAACGCTCGGGCAATTGAGCTTCCAGCCGCCTGATTTTGAACGGTTTCCTTGTCTTCGCCTGGCCTACCAGGCGGCTGAATCCGGGGGCGCCGCCTGCATCGCGCTCAATGCCGCGGACGAGGTGGCAGTGGGTGCATTCCTCGAAGGCACCATTCCCTTTACCGGCATCCCGCGTACAATTGAGCAAGTTCTTGAGACAACGCCGCCGAGGCATCCTGAAACCATCCAGGAAGTCCTTCAGCTCGATGAGGAAGCGCGGCGTATCGCACACAGCGTGGTGTCAGGGTTTTCACCTGCGCTGCGTTGAATTTTTTCGATGCCGGCGCTTTGGGCCAGATGAAAGCATCTAATCGTTGCGGCAAAGTTCACCGTTAGCGTGGAAGTATGCTCACCGCAGGCGGTTCATTCCAGTCAATACTCCGGTAGTTCGGTGCCCCGGCAACCCGCGCTGGATCCGGCAGAGAGGTAAATGAGCGGATTACTATGTCCTTTTTCCTAACCAGCACGGTTTCCATGCTCGTTGTGCTTGGCATCATGGTCCTGGTGCACGAGTTCGGCCACTTCGCCGTCGCCAAGTTGTGTGGCGTGCGGGTCGAAGTCTTCTCCATTGGTTTCGGCAAACGTCTTTTCGGTTTCCGCCACGGGGATACTGATTACCGGCTCAGCCTGTTGCCCCTTGGCGGCTACGTCAAAATGTCGGGAGAACAACCGGGTGAAGAGTCCACCGGTGATCCGGCTGAATTCAACGCCCATCCCCGCTGGCAGCGCATCCTCATTGGTCTGGCGGGTCCGGTATCGAACTTCCTGCTCGCGCTCCTGCTCATGACCGGTTTTTACATGATGCATAACGAGGTGGAAGCCTTTCGGGCCGAGGCGGCCAATATCGACTTTGTTTCCGACCACACCGCCGCCTCCACCGCCGGGCTTAAGGCGGGCGATGTCATCACTCGCTTCGATAATGTCACCAACCCGACCTGGGAGCAGGTTTCGATCCGCGCGGCGCTCAACGTAGGACAAATCATCCCTGTCGATGTCCGGCGCGATGGGCAGACCGTCAGCACCCAGTTAATGGTTCCCAATCCCCACGGATCGGACGACTTCGATTTCGACACCGTCGGTTTTGTGCCCCGCATGCAGGACGAGCCCGTCCGCGTCCGTCAGATCGAGCCCGGAATGCCGGCTGCCAAGGCAGGCCTGAAACCCGGCGACCAGATTCTTTCGGTCAACGGGTTGACCCTCCATTCGGTGGATGCCATGCTCGCCTTTCTGCAGCAGGATAATGGCCGCCCCATCCAATTGACCGCCCTGCGAGATGGAAAAACGTTTCAGGTCGATTTGCAGCCTGTCATGGCCGACGCCGGCAATGGACATAAGCTCTATCGAATTGGTTTTGCTCCCAACCTGCCGCCTTTCAAGATTCAGCAGTTGCCGTTGCCGCAGGCCCTACGTCAGTCGGTTCATTTCAACCTGCGCTATTCCGGTCTGATCCTTGAAGTTCTTGAGCGCATGGTGACGCGCCGCTTTGCGGTGCAGGACCTGAGTGGGCCGATTGGCATCGCCCGGCAAACCGGACTCGCGGTGGAGGAACCCGGCTGGCAGCCGATTATCGGGCTCATGTCCATCATCAGTCTCAATCTCGGCATCTTCAATCTTCTGCCTATTCCGATTCTGGATGGGGGTGTGATTGTTCTGCTGCTGATTGAAGGCGTGATGCGCCGCGATCTGAATCAGGAGTTCAAGGAGCGGATCTACCAGGCAGCGTTCGTCGTGCTGCTGATCTTCGCCGCCTTTGTAATGTTCAACGACATCTCCAAGCTCCAGGTCTTCACCAAGCTCAAGCCCTAGGCGGAAAACTCTCTAACGAAGGGCACGGCTTCAGCCGTGCCGGAAAACCATATGCGAGGCCCGGCTTTAGCCGCTGAGGTACGCATTCACCCTGAATCATCGGAAAGCCGTACCGCAGGGGCTAAAGCCCTCATGGCTGTGGCTTTTTACGGCACGGCTAAAGCCGTGCCCTTCGTTAAGAGACCTTTCCGCAGCCTGTTTAGTCCGGGGGAGCGGTTTTCGAACCCGCGGTCCCCAGCTTGCTTGACCGCCAACAAAGGCTGGGTGCCCCATTCAAGCCCTGTGTTGGCTTGAGTGGGATACCACAGCACTCGACGCACCTTTTTTGTCATTAGGAGGAAGCCGAGGGACCTGCGGTTCTCTTCATCAGCAACCAATGCCAACCGGAGCGGCCCACCGCGTCAGATCCATCCCGAGTCGCCCTCTCCGCTACACTTACCTCACCCATGCCAGTTTCCCAGACCAAAATCCGCGTTCGCTATGCCGAAACCGACCAGATGGGAGTCGTTTACTACGCCAACTTCTTCGTTTGGTTCGAGGTCGGCCGGGTCGAGCTGCTGCGCCAGCTCGGCTTCCACTACAAACAAATGGAGATCGACGACGATTGCCACATCCCGGTCGTCGAAGCCAACTGCCGCTACAAATCACCCGCGCGCTATGACGACGAGCTGCTGCTTGAAACCAGCATTTTAGCCATGCGCCGCAGCGTCATTAAGTTCGGCTATCGCCTGCTTCGTGCGGAAAGCGATGGCTCCCGAACCACTCTTCTTGCTGAAGGCGAAACCACCCACGTTACGGTCAATCGGTCGTTGCACAAGGTGCCATTGCCGCAAAAGTATGCGGCCGTTCTGCAGCAGTTCCTCCTGACCCCGTCCTGAGCAGCCGCGCATCTGCTCGCTTATTACCCCGGCGGAAAAAATGATCTAACCTGCATTCATGTCCCGCGCCCTGCTTTTTTCTGCCGGGTGCCTGTGCTTTGCCATCCTGCTTGGCCTGCCAGGCGCCATATACGCGCCCGATGCGGGCCAGTACCGTTTACTGGCGCTCGGTCAGCGGAACGCTGTCCCTGCACCTTTCTCCGCTCGTATTCTGGGGCCGGCCACTGCCGGCTGGCTGGGCCGTGTTACGGGGCTCGGCGTCGACACCGGCTTCTTGCTCTTGGGCATCGTCTGCCTGGTGGCGCTGATCGTCTTGGTTGCCGGGCTGTTGTGGTCGTGGCGAGCTCCCATTGCGATCTTTGCCGGAATTTTCCTGATGCCTTTTTGGGTCGATATTTTCCACGATTACTATCTGCCCGACCTGCTGCACGCCACCATTCTGGCGGCGATCCTGCTCTGCCTGTTCTATGGCCACAACGGACTGGCCTTGCTCCTGCTCTTTCCCGCCTACCTGGCGCGCGAGTCCACGCTTCTGCTGGTCCTCTGTTTGATTTTCGCCTGCTGGCGGCGCATTCCGCTCCGCACGGCCAGTCTCGGGTTTCTGGCCATGGCCGCCGGCCTTTTGGTCAGCCGGCACTACGCCCAATCAGGCCCCGCCAGTGTTCACGGCCTGGGCGGCGGAGTCTACATCCTGGGCAAGCTCTTCTGGAGTTTCTTCAAGAATGTTCTCGGGTTGCCCCTGTGGAGCAATACGCTGCCAGAGTGCAGCCCCGTCTGGGTTACCGCGCTGCCCCATTCTTTGGGCGCCATTCGACAGGTCGGAGTGTGTCGGCCCTCCGTATGGGGGCCTGGGCGCCTCCTTCTCGCCTGGTTCGGCATCTTCGGGATCGGCCCCGCCCTGGCGGTGGTCCTGTGGCGGAGGATGGTTCCCCTCCTCTCCGGTCAGGGGCGGGATCCGGGGCTCACTCCCGGCATGGTTATTGTCTTCCGTCTCTGCGTCGTTTACGGAGTCATCAGCATCTTAATGGCACCGCTCCTCGGGGCGAGTGCAGACCGGCTGGTGGAATATGGGTGGCCCTTTTACTTTGGCGTGCTCCCCTGGTTCATCGTCGCGTCGTACGACCTCCGTGGGCTCCGGTCGGCCTGGATCGTTCTGCTGCACCTGCTCACCTGCTGGGTGGCCTGGTTCGGCTTCAGGGTGCAAACGCCGAGCTTCCTGCTCGCCGGCCTGGCGGTGCTGGGCTTGAATGGGGTGGGTTACGCCCTGCTAAGGCGGTCTTACCGGATTTCCACCAGGGTTTCCCCGCCGGTAAGTTACTAGGTTATCCACAGTGTGGATAACCTGTGGATTCAGCCCGTTAGGGATCCGTTACTGTGCTCATTGAGCGGCTGTTTTTTGGCTAAGAAACCATACTTGTTACGTATACAACGAAAGCCGCACGGCTGTTACTCTTCTGCGTCATTCATGCGGTGCCAAGCCGGTTTTATATAGAACAGAAGTAGTGACGAATAAGGCGGGATAGCTTCCACATAGAGCGCTTCCGTGGAAGGCTATAAGTGCCAGTCTGCGGCGGGTTGCAGCGACTCCGCCGGCGGGTGCGCGGCGAGCCTTTCTCTCAAGCGGATCGCGGCGAAGAGCAGCATGAGGGCAAAATACCCTCCGCAGACGTCGAAACCCGGGTGGATACTGTCATGATTTCAGTACATGGGGATGCCGCGCGGCTTGATGTGGGTGCGGATGAAGGCCACGGTACTTTCGAGGGATGTGCCCGGCCCGAAGACCTCGGCCACCCCCAGTGCCTTCAGGGCGGCAATGTCCTGCCTGGGGATGGTCCCGCCCAGAACAACCAGAATGTCAGCCGCACCCCGCTCTTTGAGCAGCCCCAGGACCCGGGGAACTATCACGTTGTGCGCACCGGAGAGGATGCTCAGCCCGATACAGTCGACATCCTCCTGCAGGGCGGCATTGACGATCATTTCCGGGGTCTGCCGCAGGCCGGTGTAGATCACTTCCATCCCGGCATCGCGCAGGGCCCGGGCGATGACTTTAGCGCCCCGGTCGTGACCATCCAGGCCCGGCTTGGCTACCAGCACGCGAATGGGGATGGTCGCCGGAGTCTCCATTTCGGGTATCGGCCGGTTACTTGTCGCGGGCGACGACGAAATCGGGCATCCAGAGCAGAGCCCGCTTGTAGTCGGATTCCGGCAGCCCGGCGATGGCCGCGCGGGCGACTTCGGCGTATTGGAAGGCGGCGGTCAAGGCATATTGCACCGACCCGTGCCGTTCCAGGATGGCCAGCACTTCCGCATGGCTGGTGCGCTCGAAGCTCAGATCTTCGAGCACCCTGCGAATTGCCTCGTGCTCGCTCGGCGTTCCGTGCTCCAGGGCATGGACCACGGCCAGCGTGGCTTTACCCTCGCGCAAATCACTCGCCACCGGCTTACCCAGCACCCGCTCGGTGGCGGTCAGGTCGAGCACGTCGTCCACGATCTGGAAAGCGATACCCAAGTTGCGGCCGTACTCCCCCAGCTGCTCCTCGAGCTCTTCACTGGCTCCAGCCAGGACAGCGCCCAGGCGCATCGAGACGTCGAACAGGCATGCCGTCTTGCGGTCGATCAGATCGTAGTATTCGGCTTCGCCCACCACCCGGCCCAGCTTTTCCATCTGCACGAACTCGCCCTCGACCATTTGCTGGGTGAGGCCGATCAGCAGGTCGAGAACCTTGAACTTGCGCTCCTGCAGAGCGATGTGGAAGGCCTGCATGTAGAGCCAGTCACCCGCCAGGACACATTTCGAATTGCCCCAGGTGGTGTTGGCGGAAGGCCGGCCGCGCCGGGTGTCGGCCCCGTCGATGATGTCATCGTGCACCAGGGTTGCGGTGTGCACCATTTCCACCACCGCGCCCAGCCGCACCATGCCCTGACCGTGGTAGCCGAGCGATTTTGCCGCCAGCAACAGCAGGGAAGGGCGAATGCGTTTGCCGCCGCCCTCGCGCAAGTGGTCGGCGATATCGGTGATCGCCCCCACGCTGGAGACGGCGTCACGCACCAACTCGCCCTCGATGGCGCTCAAGTCTTCGCGCAGCAGGTCGAAGACTTCCTTCGCCGTCGCTATCGCTTGTGTGCTCACTCACTCTCCAGGTGCTGGTTCTTGAACTCAGAAATACTCTGCACCGGTATTGCGACACAAAATTGCTTTATACCATTGCCTGTCAAATCGGAACTAGTTCGACCGGTAATTGGTGAACTGCATGTCGATGCCGAAGTCATGACCCTTGAGCAGTGCAATCGTCTCCTGTAGGGTATCGCGATCCTTGCCCGTTATGCGTACCGTATCGCCCTGAATAGATGCCTGGACCTTTTTCTTTGACTCCTTGATCAGCTTAACGATCTCTTTGGCCTTTTCTCCAGGGATCCCCTGCTGCAGGGTGATCTTCTGCCGTACGCTGGACCCCGATGCCGGTTCGATCTTGCCATATTCGAGCGCCTTCAAGGAAACACCGCGCTTAACGAACTTTTGCTGCAGAATCTCGGTGACGGCCTTGAGCTTGTACTGGTCCGCGGAGGCCAGCTCAATGGCCTCGTCCCCCTCCAGCAGCTTGATTTCGGAGTGCGAGTCTTTGAGATCGAAGCGAGTCCGCACTTCCTTGATGGCCTGGTCCATCGCATTTTTTACTTCCTGAACGTCGACCTTGCTGATTACATCGAACGAGTTGTCTGCCGCCATGGTGCTGTCCTTCCTCGATTATGAGCGCAAAAGCTGTTGCTGACCCCGAACTTACGACCCCGCGTCCGGCGCTACGCCAAAAAAACGGAAGAAGTTGTTGGCCGTGCTGGAAGCGACCTCCCCTGACGTAATGCCGCGCACCTCCGCCAGCTTGTCTGCTACCCGGCCCACCCACGCCGGCTCGTTGCGCTTGCCGCGATAAGGAAGCGGCGCAAGGAACGGGGCATCGGTCTCAATCAGCATCCGGTCCAACGGTACCTTGGCTGCCACCTCGCGTATATTTTCTGCCCGGGGAAAGGTGATGTTGCCTGCAAATGAGATGAGAAATCCGCAATCCAAGGCTCGCCTGGCATGCTCCCATTCGCCGGTAAAACAATGCAGGATGCCGCCCAGGTTGGTCTTGACCCAGGCAGTCTCAATCATCTCCAGTGTGTCGTCCCAGGCGTCGCTGCTGCCCTCGGAAGGCCGGCAATGGATGATGATCGGGCGCCGCTTGGCTGCGGCCACCTCCATTTGTTGCGCAAAGGCCTGCTTCTGCTGCGGCCGAGGCGAGTGGTCATAATAATAATCCAGTCCGATCTCACCTACGGCCAGTACATCCGGGTTAGCCAACAAATCGTCCAGTTTAGCCAAAGCGGCCTGGTCAGCGAGCTGAGCCTCATGGGGATGGATTCCAGCCGTGGCCAGGACCCGGGGGATCCCCGGCTTGCCGGCATAGCTGCGGCTCAATTCCAGCGCCTGCTGCATGGTGTCGGGCCCCTCGCCGATGCCAATAGACAGGACGGTGCGCACCCCCTGCTGCCATGCCCGCTGCAGCAGCTCCTCCCGATCGGCGTCATACCGCGGGCTATCCAGATGTGCGTGTGAGTCGACCAGCGCCACTCCTTCTCATTCCCTGTCGATGGGAAAGGATACAGATTTACTTGAGCCGCGCCCCTATTTCGATATCTTCCAGAAAGCCGGCCAGAACAGGCTTGCCTTTCTCTCCCAGCGATGCCGCTACGATCATTCCATTCGACTCCAGGCCGCGCAACTTTCTGGGTTGCAGATTGGCCACAATCACCACCTTGCGGCCGATGAGCTTCTCTGGTTCGTAGGCGCCGGCGATTCCAGCGACAATCTGCCGCACTTCATAGCCCAGGTTCACTTCCAGCCGCAAAAGCCGGTCGGCGCCCTTCACCGGCTCCGCTACCAGCACTTGTGCCACGCGCAGCTCGACTTTGGCAAAGTCGTCGATGGTGATCGTTTCGGGTTTGTCCGCCGGTGGCGTGGCGGGCGCAGCAGTCCCCACAGATGCTGCCGGCGTCAAGGCTGCCGGCGCCTTGGCCACGACGCTTTCGGTTGCTGCTGACGCTGCAATGGCTGCCGCCTGCTTCTCCGCTACAGGGGTGGGGCCGGGGCTGGTTCCGGGGCGGCCGGCGCATGGACGACTACTGCAGCTTCCGCAACTGCGGGCTCTGCTTCTGCGCTCTTGCCGGTGTTCTTCGTCTCCAGTTCGTTCATGCGTTCGACCGTGTCCTTTTCTGCCCGGGGAAAGATAGGGCCCAACTGACCGAGTTTGGTTCCTGGCGCCAATTGACCCCAGTGCAGATCCTTAAGGTCTGCATGAGCAATATCGCCGAGTCCGAGCTGCGCCCAGATGCGCGTGGCGGCCTCGGGTAGAACGGGATAGGCCAGAGCCGTGATGATGCGCAAGGCTTCGGCGCATGTATAGAGAATGGATGCCAGCAAACTGTGGGCAGGCGCATCCTGCGCAGCGCCCAATTTCCAGGGAGCCTTTTCCGTGATGTAGCCGTCGACCACGGCGACGAAAGCCCACAAAGCTTCCAGCGCCCGGGAAAAATCGAGGGCTTCGAAGTGCTGGGCAAACTCGCGCGCTGCGGTGTCGGCGGCAGCAACGATGCGCGGCTCGGCCTCTCCCTCCGGCACGACTCCGTCGAAGTACTTGGTGATCATGGCCAGGATCCGGCTGGTCAGGTTGCCGTACCCGTTGGCCAGGTCCGCGTTGTAGCGCTGCACCAGGGCATCAAAGGAGAAGCTGCCGTCCTGCCCGAAGACCACTTCGCGCAGCAGGAAGTAGCGCAGCGCATCGGCTCCCAGCGTCTCCACGATGGTTTCCGCGCGCACGATGTTTCCCCGCGACTTGGACATCTTGCTCTGCTCAAAAAGCAGCCAGCCGTGGGCCACAACGCTCTTGGGCACCGGCAAGTCCGCGGCCATGAGGAACGCGGGCCAGTAGACGCAGTGAAAGCGGATGATCTCCTTGCCCACCAGTTGCACGTCGGCGGGCCAAAAACGCGCAAAGCGCTGCTGGTCCTGGGGTGCATCGCTGCCATAGCCGAGCGCGGTGATGTAGTTGGCCAGCGCATCCATCCACACATAAATCACGTGCTTTTCGTCGCCCGGCACCGGAATGCCCCAGTCGAAGCTGGTGCGGCTGATCGACAGG
The DNA here is from genome assembly GCA_963821315.1 of uncultured Acidobacteriaceae bacterium. Taxonomy (GTDB): domain Bacteria; phylum Acidobacteriota; class Terriglobia; order Terriglobales; family Acidobacteriaceae; genus PALSA-350. The sequence continues at coordinate 134,314 of CAWGDP010000011.1, forward strand.
TCTTTCAAGCCGCCGCGCACGAAGGAGAGGACCTCGTTGCGCCGCGCCTCAGGGCGAATGAACTGTGGATTCTCTTCGTATAGCTCCAGCAGCTTGCGCTCGAAGGCGGAGAGTTTGAAGAAGTAGTTTTCTTCGCTCACCGTTTCCGTGATGCGCCCACAATCGGGGCAGGGCGAACCCGGCGGCGCATCGACGTACAGCTCGTCGGAGACGCAGTACTGGCCGGTATAGCTGCCCTTGTAGATAAAGCCGCGCTGCTGCAATACCTGGAAGAGCTTTTGTACACCCTTGCGGTGGCGCTCCTCTGTGGTCCGAATGTAGTCGTCGTAGCTCAGCCCCATGCGGTCCCACAAGGCTGCGGAACTGGCTGGAGACTGCGGTAGCAAACTCCTGTGGCGTTTGTCCTGCCGCCCGGGCGGAGCGCTCGATCTTCTGCCCGTGTTCGTCGGTCCCGGTCAGCAGCCAGGTTTCAAAGCCCTGGGCTCGCTTGCGCCGGGCGATTGCGTCGGCAACGATCGTGGTGTATGCGTGACCGATGTGCGGCCGGGCATTCACATAGTAGATCGGGGTAGTGATGTAAAAGCTAGGGGTATCGGACATGGGCAAGACGGTGAAGTGAGTGCATCGCAGATGCTGCACCCACTTCAATCTTAACAGGCCATTCACGGCCCGAGCGTTCTGCTAGAATCGGCAAGAAAATCAGGGGTTTTGCGTGTATCGCAAACAGCAGAGACTTCTTCGCGAGCGCCTCCGCTCGGTGCTTCAGGCCAAATACCAGGTTGAACTCCCGCACATCGCCATCGAGCAGCCGCCCGATCTGGAGATGGGCGAGTACGCGCTGCCAGTCGCCTTTGAGCTGGCTCGCCGGCTCAAGCGATCGCCCCGCGCGATCGCCGGGGAACTGGTCGCCGACCTGATGCCGCTGGAGGGTTTCGCATCGTTTGCCGTGGCCGGCGCCGGCTACATCAATGGCAAGCTCGACCGCCAGGCGGCCGCGCAACTGATCGCCCGCGACGATACAACGGAAGAACAGAGCCATCTTCATTCGCTGGTCGAGCACACCAGCATCAACCCCAACAAGGCTGCGCACATCGGTCACTTGCGCAACGCCATCCTGGGCGACACCTTCGTGCGCCTGCTGCGCGCCGCCGGGCAGCGGGTGGACGTGCAGAACTACATCGACAACACCGGTGTCCAGGTCGCTGATGTGGTGGTCGGCCTGACTCACCTTGAGGGTTACGATCTCGCCGGAGTCAAGCAGTTGCTGGCCGATCTCACGGCCAGGGGGCAACGCATTGACGACTATTGCTGGGACCTTTATGCGCGTGTTTCTCAGTGGTACGAGGCTTCGGATGCGGAGAAGCAGGAGCGGAAGAACATCCGCCTGGAAACCCTGCATGCCATTGAAGCCGGGGGCAACGAGACGGCGGAAATCGCCGATCTGCTCTCGACCGCCGTCTTGCGGCGGCATCTGGAGACCATGCTGCGCCTGGGGATCGAATACGATTTCCTGCCCCGCGAAAGTGAGATCCTCCATCTCAAGTTCTGGGACCTCGCCTTTGCCCAGTTGAAAGCCAAGGGCGTGCTTTATCTGGAGACTGAAGGCAAGAACCAGGGCTGCTGGGTCATGCGCCGTGCCTCGACTGCTGCCCCCAGCGCAGAAGACAACGGAGCGGTGGACGAAGATGCCAAGGTGATCGTCCGCTCCAACGGAACCGTTACCTATGTAGGCAAGGACATTGCCTATCACTTATGGAAGTTTGGCCTGCTGGGCCGTGATTTCGGCTACGCGCGCTTCTTTGCCTACAACGATCACACGTGCTGGATCTCGACTGAAAAGGGCGAGGCGCACCATCCTGACTTTGGGGGCGCGCAGGCGATTTACAACGTCATCGACAGCCGCCAGGCCGACCCCCAGGCAAACGTGATTGAAGCTTTGCGCGGTCTGGGATACACCGATGCCGCGGAGCACTACGTCCATTTTTCTTACGAAATGGTCGCGTTGACGCCGCGCTGCGCGCTCGAGCTTGGCTATCAGATCTCTGAGGAAGACCAGGGCCGTTCTTACATCGAGGTCTCCGGGCGCAAGGGATTTGGGGTGAAGGCAGATGCGCTGCTGGACCGGCTCACGGCGGCCGCGAAAGAAGAAGTGGACAGCCGCCATCCGCAGCGCAGCCAGGAGGAGAGGCAGGGAATCGCGCACCAGATCGCGGTGGGCGCCTTGCGCTACTTCATGCTCAAATTCACCCGCAACAGCGTCATCGCCTTCGATTTCAAGGAGGCGCTCAGTTTCGAAGGAGAGACTGGTCCTTACGTGCAATACGCCGTGGTGCGCGCCCGCAATATTTTTCGCAAGGCCGGCACCACGCCGGAGGCAGCGCTCCAGGAAGTGAATGCCGCGGACTACTTCGAGGGTGAAGCAGCGGCCGGCCTTTGGGAATTGTGGATCATGGCTTCGAGGCTCAGCCTATTGTTGGAGCAATGCATTGCTGCCGCTGAACCGGCATACCTGGCCAAGCATGCTTTCCAGCTGGCGCAGCTTTTCAACAATTTCTATCACCGTCATCACATCCTCACCGAAGAGGATCCCGGGCGCCGGCAGTTCTTGCTTGCCACCGCCGCGGTTGCCGAACGCGCTTTAGTCCGCTGCCTTGATTGGTTAGGAGTCGCTGTTCCGGATGCCATGTAGGGTCGTTGTCCCTAACAAAACCGACAGGAAATCACCGGTGCCACTACGGTATCGCTCCAGCGTACTGGGCCGACAGATGCGGTGCGAAGCCACCGCAATCATTGCGTGTCGACCGGCAAATCTTGGGGCCGGGCAAGGAAAAGAATCGTAACATATCGATCGCGGCGCGTAGCGTAGTGGAGGCGATCTGCGGTTTCACTTCCGGTCCTTGCGCTTTTTTCTTTGCTAACCTCTATTGAATCGGACCACCATTGACCGTCAGTTGGCTTAGCGCCTGCAAATTCTGCTGTTTCACCGCGTCGGGAAGAGGAGCGTAGTTCAAGCCGCTCGTGACTTGCTGGCCATCCGTCACCACATACGTGAGAAATTGCTTCAGCGCCGCGCGCTTCTGGGCGTCCTTCCCGTCTTTGGGGATGATCAGGTAGGTCAGAGTGGAAATAGGATATGCATCTGTCGCTGATGCCGGTGGGTTGGCGATCGGTGTCCGATCATCCTTCGCCAGCTGATCCTTGAACGCATCGATGGCCGACGTTGTCCCCGCGGTGCTGGGTAGCACGTAGTTGCCCGCCTGATTCTTGATCGCCGCTACGGGAAGCTTGTTCTGGGTCGCGTAGGTCAGTTCCACGTAGCTGATCGTGCCGGGCGTTTGCTTTACCTGCCCGGTGACTCCCTCGCTGCCCTTGGCGCCCAGTCCTGTTGGCCACTTCACCGACGTACCTTTGCTCACCTGCTGCGACCATTCCGGGTTGACCGCGGCGAGATAGGTGGTGAAGGCGGCTGTGGTGCCGCTGCTCTCGGCACGGTGGATCACTGTGATCCGGGAATTAGGCAGGTTCTCCCCCGGATTGTCCTTTTTCAGCAGGGGATCCTGCCAACTTGTTATTTTGCCCAGGAAGATTCCCGCAAGCGTATCGGATGAGAGCTGCAGAGGTTTCTGCAAACCCTCCAGGTTATAGGTGACGCATACCGGCCCAGCCGATTCCGGAATTTGGATCACCGGAGTCATCTGCGCCATTTCCTGGTCTGACAGGGGTGCATCCGAGGCGCCAAAATCAATCGTTCCCGACTTCACCTGCTGAATCCCACCGCCACTCCCGATCGACTGGTAGTTGATCCGTACATTCGCATGAGATTGCTGGAAGTCTTGAATCCAGCGACCCATCACCGGATAAACGAAGGTGCTGCCGGCTCCATTGAGTGCGACCGTGCTGGACGAGGAATTGCAAGAGGTCAGCAAAGTGACCGCTGACAAAATCGCAGCAGCGGAAACGGCAAAGTTCTTTCGGTAGGGCATCAAGATCCTCCACTGGATGGGTTGTCGAATAGCATGCCATGAGATGCCCGCTGCGCCTCAATGTTCATCCAGATTTAACGATGTTTGTAAATATGTAACGGTCGCTCGCTGCGGGCAACGAGCGTTAGGGAACAAGCCTCTCACTAAGAGTAAGACGAAGGACAATCGAGGGGTTTTTAACATGGATGCAAAATTGCAAGGAAAGAAAATCGCGATCTTGGCTACAGATGGCTTCGAACAAGTGGAGTTAACGGAACCGAAGAAGGCTCTCGAAGAGGCTGGAGCCACGGTACACGTGATTTCTCCCAAGCCAGGCCAAATTAAGGGCTGGAAGTTCACGGACTGGGGTGACAACACCAAGGTGGACAGGACCCTGGATGAAGCAAAGCCTTCCGAGTACGACGGGCTTGTATTGCCGGGCGGTCAAATCAATCCCGACAAGCTTCGTATTGAGCCCAAGGCAGTCGCCTTTGTGACTGACTTCTTCAACTCGGGCAAGCCTATCGGCGCCATTTGTCACGGCCCCTGGATGCTGGTCGAGGCAGGAGTTTTGAAGAAAAGGACCCTCACCTCGTGGCCGTCCATCCGCACTGACATTCGTAACGCCGGCGGTCATTGGGTCGATGAGGATGTGGTCACAGACGAAAACCTCACCACCAGCCGGAAGCCGGACGACCTCCCGGCATTCAACCAGAGGCTTATTCGGGAATTCAGCCAAGGTAAAGCCATCCCAGAAACATACTCAGGAGAAACAACCCGCAAGAGCAGCTTCCTAAAGAGATCGGACACCGGGCGGTGTCCGATCTCTGGTTGCTTCGCTGATGCTTTTTATCAGGGCAGAGAACCGGGGAAAGGAACCGCAGATCCCTCCACTACGCTACGCTCCGGTCGGGATGACAATTCTGTTGTAGGGAAATGGCCCTAAAAGCGGTCAGACGCATGGCTGTGAATGGTCCCACAGAATTGTCATCCCGACCGGAGCGTAGCGTAGTGGAGGGATCTGCGGTTTCTCTTCCGGATCTGTGGTTCCTTTTCCCCGGTTCTCACACAACCTCAAAAACCCTGAGCTATCTCACTTGGCGTAGCTGCGCACCCACTCGGTGATGGTGCGCACCGCGAACCCGGACGGGCCCTTGGCCATCCAGGGCTTAGCTTCCTCCGACCAGGCCAGACCAGCGATATCCAGGTGTATCCACGGAGTGTCTTCTGCAAATTCCTTCAAGAACATGGCGGCGGTGATGGCTCCGCCCCAGCGGCTTCCACCGGTGTTCATAATGTCCGCGATGTTGGATTTGATGAACTCTTTGTAATCGTCCTCGACCGGCAGACGCCAGAAACGCTCACCCGAGATCTGCGACGCATCGGTGAAATGCCGGTAAGTCTCGTCGTCATTCGAGAAGCTACCCGCGTTGACCATGCCCAGCGCAACCACGCAGGCTCCCGTCAGGGTCGCTGCATCGATCAAGTGGGTCGCGCCCAGTTGCCGCGCGTAAGCCAGCCCGTCTGCCAGCACCAGCCGTCCTTCCGCATCGGTGTTGATGATCTCAATGCTCTTGCCGGACATCGCGATCTGGATGTCCCCCGGCTTCATTGCAGTCCCCGAAGGCATATTCTCCGCTGCGCAGACAATGCCGATTACCTTGACCGCCGGCTTCAGTTGCGCAATGGCCTGCATGGCGCCGATCATCGCCGCCCCGCCCGCCATGTCGTACTTCATTTTCTCCATGCCGTCCGCGGACTTGATGGAGATGCCGCCGGTATCGAACGTAATGCCTTTACCCACCAGGCCAAGCACTGGCGTGGCAGGCGCACCCTTGGGCTCATAGCTCATGACGATCAGGGCGGGCGGCTCCTGCGACCCCTTGGCCACCCCCCAGAAGGCGCCCATCTTCAATTCCTTTATTTTGTCCGCTCCATACACTTCACAGCTCAGCCCGTATTGCGCGCACATTTCCGCGGCCTTCTGACCCAGCACGGTAGGCGTCATTACGTTGCCCGGCTCATTGACCAGGGAGCGGGTAAAGTTCTGCGCCTCGCCCAGAATCACGCCTTCCCGCAGGCCAGCCTCGAGGACAGCCTCCTTAACCCCGCTGCCGGCGACGATGGTGAGTTGCTCGATACTCTGGTCCTTGCGGTCCGAACGATAGGTATCTGGATCGAAGTCCCCGATATAGGCGCCTTCTACCAGGGCCCGCGTGGCTGCTGCGGCATCGAGCCCCTCCGGAAGGGCGAACGATAGTTCGCGCAGCTTACGCGGTTTGGCGAAGCGGACCGCTGCCCCCGCCGCCTTGCGCACTTCCGCGGTGGTGAGCTTGCCCACGCCAACCAGCAGGATTCGCTCCGCCTTGCAGCCGTCAGGAGCGTGTAGCAAGGCCGTGTCGCCGCTCCCGGCAGCGAATTCACCGCTGCTGAGAAGGCTCGCCGTCGCTTTGGCCACGCTGCCATTTGCCGTCAACAGCTTGATTGCCGGTTTGGCCGCTTTCTTCTCCGCGGCATCCAGAGCGAAGATCACCAACAGTGGGCTGGCAACCCGGTCGAGCTTAGCCGATAGCAGTTTCGTCTTCATGGGTGGTTATACCTAAGTCTATTTAATTGTGATGGTTAGGTGTTACTTGTGCTGGCCGCGAACGATCGCCGCACGTGCCTCGCGTTCGTCCTCGCGGCGCCGTTCGGTCTCCCGCTTGTCCCAATCCTGTTTGCCTTTGGCCACCGCCAGTTCGCACTTTACGCGACCGTGGCGGAAATAAAGCCGGGTGGGTATGAGCGTTAAACCCTTCAGTTGCGTCTTCCCCATGAGCTTTTGCAGTTCCTGGCGGTGGAGCAATAGCTTGCGGGTACGCAGCGAATCATGATTGAAAGAGCTTCCGTGCGAGTAGGGGCCGATATGCGCATTCAGCAGATAGGCTTCGCCGTCTTTGATAATGCCGTACGCATCCTTGAGATTGGCTTTGCCCTCGCGAATGGACTTCACCTCGGTGCCTCGGAGCGCGATGCCGGCTTCGAATTTGTCCAGCAGAAAGTAATTGTGGCTGGCCGCGCGGTTCACTGCAGCGTCTCGCTCACCGGCTGCCACTGGCTCACGAGGCTTCGATTTTTGCGGGGATGGTGTAGTGTTTTGACTCAGTTGCCGGGGCATACATTTGGTTACGAATCTTCATGCTAGCACGTGAGTTGGAAGCGCAATGGGGCCGTCCCGAATGGTATACTCAGCCCATATTAGCCAAGAGAAAAGCCCTGAGCCGGGACGAGTTTGCGCTGATTCAGGACCGGTTGCGTCAAAGCAGAAAGCGCGTGTTGTGACTCTCTGGACACGTCGATTTTTCCCCCAGCGGTTTCGCGATTGGTGTAGACCGAAGCGACAAATCCGCAGGTGGTTTTCTATCATGGAAAACCACACCTCGCGGATTTCTGTCCGGCGGTCGTCTTCGCGCAGCTGCTTTAGTGAACATGCGGTTTGGCTTGTCTGGAGTGCGATGAATCGCCGTCATAAGAATTGGGCTCTGTCCCCTGCGCTTATCCTGATGCTCTGCCTGAGCAGTCACTGTTTCGCAAAGACCTCCAAAGCCAAGACGCTCTATTCGAACGGGCAGACAGCAGAGGCCAAAGAAGATCCCATCACGGCCTACGAGGACTATTACCAGGCCTGGAAGCTGGAACCAAAGAATCTCCGCTACAAGACCGCTTACGAGAGATTGCGTTTCCTGGCCGCGTCCGCCCACGTGAACCGAGGGGAAAAACTTCTCGCCCAGAAAGACACCACGGGTGCGCTCACCGAGTTCTTGCGCGCCCTCGAGATCGATCCCAGCAACGCGCTGGCCCATCAGGATATTCGAGAAGGCCAGGGACCAGCAATCTTCTACCAAGCCCAATCAGGAAACCTCGATTCCCGAGAATAAGGCTGAGGAACTCACCGAGGTGGGCAGCCCGGTTCAGCTCAAACCTATCTCCAATGAACCGCTCACCTTGCATATGACGGAGGACAGCAAGGTGGTCTACCAGACCGTGGGCAAGGCGGCAGGGATCAACGTGCTCTTCGATCCCGAGTACACCTCCAAGCGCATCCAGGTAGACATTGCCAACGTATCGCTGTTAGACGCTTTGCGCATCGTTGGCGTATCTTCCGGCACCTTCTGGCACCCGGTCACCCCTAACACCATCTTTGTGGCGATGAACACCCGTGCCAAGCGCCAGGAGCTGGAGGAAGAGGCGGTGCAGACGTTCTATCTGGCGAATACGGCGCAGCAGAACGATCTGAACGATATTCAGACGGCGCTGCGCAACCTGCTGGTCAATGCCAAACTCTACGGGGTGCCGAGCCAGAGCGCCATCGTGATGCGCGCTACGCCGGACGAACTGCTGCTGGCGCAAAAACTCATCAATGACCTGGACAAGTCGCGTCCCGAGGTAGTGGTCGACGTTGCGCTGATGGAAGTGAACCGGGACAAGACGCGGACCATCGGCCTTCAGCTCCCGGGCTCGTTTGGGGTGCAATTGCAGCCACCCAACGCCACCAGCACTACCACCAGCAGCACCACCACGACTCCTACCACCACTACCACCGGCAGCACCACCAACCTGACCTTGAACAATCTCGCCAATCTCAACGCCACCAACTTTGCGGTGACCGTGGGCGCGGCGACAGCCAACTTTCTGCTTTCCGACTCGGACACCAAGGTTTTGCAAAATCCCAGTATCCGGGCGACAGACGGGCAGAAAGCCGACCTGAAGATTGGCGAACGCATCCCGGTGGCCACGGGCTCGTACCAGACGGGCGCGGCGACCGCTGTCGTCAGCTCCCTGGTGAACACCCAGTTCACCTATCTGGACGTTGGTGTGGAGATTGAAATTACGCCCATCGTGCACTACGACCGCGATGTGACGCTCAAGATCAAAATTGTCTCCTCGCAGGAGGAGGGCTCGAGCAATATTGGTGGCATCACCGAACCAATCATCAGCCAGCGCACGGCCGATCAGGTGGTCCGCCTCAAAGAAGGCGAAGTCAACATATTGGGCGGCTTCCTGCAGAAGCAGGACCTCATTACCGTTGGCGGCTGGCCGTTTCTCGGCGAGCTCCCGATCCTGAAGTACGTCTTCGCCTCCACCCAGCATGAAGTGCAGGACGACGAAATCATTTTCATGCTCACCCCGCACGTGGTTCGAGCCACTGAAATCGACCCTTTGAATCTGCAGGAGATCGATACGGGGACGGGCACCAACGTGGAGTTGCGGCGCATTTCAACCCCGGTCAATGGACACGCGAGCGCGCCGGATGGACTGCCGCCTGGGCTGCAGCCACATGCCCCCGTGCCGGCCGTTGCCGCGGCGCCGCCGGCAGCCGGCACACCAGCACCGTCGATACCAGGGACTGCCACACCGGGACCGCGCAGGACCGGCTACGGGCTCAGTGACCCTGCAAATCGCCCCGCCGCCGAATGCGCCAAAGGTTGGCGGCACATTCCAGGTGGCAGTCAACCTGGCCGGCGGACAGGATATCTTTTCCGTGCCGATGCAGTTGCATTACGACAACACCAAGCTGGCATTGATCAACGTGGATACCGGCGACTTTCTCGGTCATGATGGCCAGGCCATCGCGCTGGTTCATCGCGACGACGGGGTGGGCAATGTTGTCATCTCGGCATCGCGTCCACCCGGCGTCGCCGGGGTGAACGGAGCGGGAACCGTCTGTCTTCTAACCTTTCAAGCCAACGCCGCAGGAGATGCGGCCTTGCAGATCATCCGCGCTTCGGCGAAGAATAGCGCCCAAACGCCTGTCAATATCGCCGGATCGCAAACCGTAGTACACGTGCAATAGGGCCCCTTGTATGCAGTGCAACTTACCTCAGCGCAGCGCAGCAGCCCCTCAGGCGGGGCTGACCCTGGTCGAGTTGATCGTCACGGTTGCGATCCTTGCCATTCTTGCGTCCGCTGTCGTTCCGCTGGCCCGCTTTCAGGCCAAGCGGGAGAAAGAAAGAGAATTGCGCTACGAACTGTGGCAGATGCGCGACGCCATCGACCACTACAAAGACGCGGCCGACCGTCATGCCTTCATACCCAAGGCCGACAGTGGCAACTATCCGCCTGATCTCGATACGCTGGTCAATGGCGTGGACGCGCAGGGCAAGAAACTCAAATTTCTGCGCCGCATTCCGGTGGATCCGATGACCGGCAAAGCCGAGTGGACGTTACGCTCCATGCAGGACGATCCCAATAGCGACTCCTGGGGAGGGCAGAGTGTCTTCGATGTTGCCTCCAAGTCGCAAGGTATTGCGCTCGATGGAACGAAGTACTCCGATTGGTAGGCTTGTGAGCATATCCGGCTTTCGTTCTCGTACTAGAAGTGCGCGCTTTGCCCGGCCACGCCGCGAGGCGGGCTTCACCCTGGTCGAGTTGATGGTGGTGATGCTTATCATCGCCATTCTGGCGGCCATCGCGATCCCCGCGTATGTCGCATCGATTCGCGCCGCCCGCGAAGCGGTCCTCAAAGAGGACCTGCACGTCATGCGCGATGCCATCGACTCTTATACCAACGACAAAGATAAGGCGCCGCAGACGCTCGATGACCTGGTCAGCGGTGGTTATCTCAAGGTCATTCCCATCGACCCTGTCACGCACAGCAACAGCACCTGGGTGCCGACCATGGACGACACACTGCAGAATGTCGATCAGACCGACCCCGGCATGACCGACGTCCATAGCGGGTCGGACCAGGTAGGCAGCGACGGACAGCCTTACAACACCTGGTAAGTTACGTTCTTAGGCGCCACGGAACGTCAGGAGATAAGCGAATCGTAGGTATTGTGGTCGCCAATCCAAAACCATAGGTACCCGTCCGCACGTTTGATCGCAAGGGCGCGATAGTTCAACGTGACACGGGCAGACCAGATCTCCTGACCGAGGCGTTCTCCGAGTTTCTTGAATTGCAGGGAGGGGTGTTGCGGGTTGGCTTCAGTAACGAGAACTTCTCGTTCGCCCGGCGCGGATTCCGCGGGAGCGCCGCGTATTCCTTCCAAAAGTCGCAGTGGCGCAATGCTGCATGCGTGGCTAAAGCGGCCGGACCCGACCGTTATTTTCGTCGTCCAAGGCGCGATGAACGGCCTTGTCCAGGCGGCCCGCCGTAAGATCGGACTGAACGCGAGTGTCGAGCGCTGCGGGCAATTTTCTCGAGCCATGAGTACAGCTCTTCCAATTCCCGGGCTTTAGCGCCTTATGGCGCGTTCGATTTCTTGAACCGTGCTTAAGCCCATTTGAGGACCTCTCTGCGCCATTCTAACCTGTATACGATCCACTTTCGGCGCTACGCTACGAGCCTTGCTTCCGCCCGGGAGAGGATTTGAGCCCACAATTCCTTCAGCCCAACACCGGTCTTGGTAGAGCACAGCAGGATCTCGCTCAGCCCCAAACCTTCCTTCAGCCGCGCCAGAGCCTTGGTCTTTTCATTCCCGGAAAGACGGTCTGCTTTCGTTCCCACGGTAAGAAAGCTGCGCCCCATTCCCTTGAGCGATGCGATCAGTTGCTGGTCGCTGGCCTGCACCGGAATATTGCTGTCGACCAGGCAAATGCACAGCACCAGGTTGGGCCGCTCTTCAAGGTAAGGGTTAATGAATTTAGGCCACTCCGCGGAGATAGACCGGGAGATTTTTGCGTAGCCGTAACCCGGCAGATCGGCAAAGAGCAGGCGTGGCAGCCGCGCGGTTGCCGAATCGGAAAGAGCGAAAAAGTTGATGGCCCGCGTCCGCCCCGGCGAGGCCGAAACCTTGGCCGCCTTTTCTCCCAACAAGCCATTGATCAGGCTCGATTTGCCGACGTTGGAGCGCCCCAGAAAAGCGAATTCCGGGGCGCTGGCGGCAGGGAACTGCTCCGGGGCCATCGCCGACAGCAGGAACTTGGTAACCAGGTGCATCCTGGCTTACTGTGCGTGCGGTTGCCCGGCAGGCACGGGAGGCTTAACCGCGGCCAGCAGAGCCTCGGGTGTCTCCTCGCGCAACTCCGGCAGCGGACCCTCGAGCGCAATCCTCAGGACTTCGTCCATCTGATCCACAAAGTGCAGCTTCATCACGCTGCGCAGGTTCTCCGGCAGATCCGCCAGGTCCTTCTCATTGGCTCGGGGTAGAACGGCTTCGAAGATGCCGGCCCGGTGAGCAGCCAGCAGCTTCTCTTTCAATCCGCCAATGGGTAGAACCTTGCCCCGCAGAGTGATCTCTCCGGTCATGGCGATATCCCGCCGCACTCGTATCTTGGCCAGGGCACTGGCCAGCGCAGTAGCGATGGTGATGCCTGCCGAAGGGCCGTCCTTGGGAATCGCGCCTTCCGGTACGTGCACGTGAATGTCGATGTTGCGGTAAAAGTCCTTGGGCAGCCCCAGGTGCTGCGCCCGGCTGCGGATGTAGGAAAGCGCAGCCTGAGCCGACTCTTGCATCACGTCGCCCAGTTGGCCGGTCAGAGTCAACTTACCTTTGCCATCCAGCACCTGCACTTCGGTAGAGAGGATGCTGCCACCCACCTCAGTCCACGCCAGCCCAGTCACCAGGCCCACTTCGCTGGTTTCGTGAACCTGAGAGTCGCGGAACTTGGCCACTCCCAGAAATTCGTTCACATTGGTGTCGGTGATCTCTTCCTTGTGCTTGGCGCCGTTGCGGACCACCCGGCGCGCCACCTTGCGGCACACATTACCGATTTCGCGCTCCAGGTTGCGCACCCCTGCCTCGCGCGTATAACCGCGAATGATATCCACCAGCGACCCGTCGCTGAAGATCGCATTCTTATCGCTCAGCCCGGTGGCCTCGCGCTGTTTCTTGACCAGGTACTGCTTGGCGATCTCGAGCTTTTCCGCCTCGGTATATCCGTGCAGGCGCAGAATCTCCATGCGGTCCTGAAGCGGCGCCGGGATGGTGTGCAGCACGTTGGCGGTGGCCACGAAGAGGACCTGCGACAGGTCGTATTCCACGTCGAGATAGTGGTCCTGAAAACTCGTGTTCTGCTCCGGATCGAGCACCTCGAGCAGCGCCGAAGCGGGATCTCCGCGCAGGTCGGAGGCCATCTTATCCACCTCGTCCAGCATGAAGACCGGGTTCTTGGTTCCCGCCTTCTTCATGGACTGGATGATCTGTCCGGGCAGGGCTCCGATGTAGGTCCGGCGATGCCCACGGATCTCCGCCTCGTCCCGCACGCCGCCCAGGGACATGCGCACGAACTTGCGTCCCGTAGCCTTGGCGATCGACATGCCCAGGGAGGTCTTGCCGACGCCCGGAGGCCCGACGAAGCAGAGGATTGAGCCCTTGGGATTCTTTACCAGCTGGCGGACGGCCAGAAACTCAAGAATGCGCTCCTTGATTTTCTCCAGGCCGTAGTGGTCCGCGTTCAATACCTTTTCGGCGTGATCAATGCTGCGCGTTTCCTTGCTTTTCTTCTTCCACGGCACTGCCAGCAGCCAGTCCAGGTAGTTTCTGGATACGGTCGATTCCGCCGACATGGGCGGCATCGCCTCCAGCTTTTTCAGCTCCTGAATAGCTTTATCGAAGACGTCCTTGGGCATGCCTGCGCCTTCGATCTTCTTGCGCAGCTCATCGAACTCGCTCTTCTCACCGCGGCCCAGCTCCTTTTGGATGGCCTTGATCTTCTCGTTGAGGTAGTACTCCTTCTGCGCGCGCTCCATCTGCCGTTTTACCCGGCTTTGCACGCTGCGATCCATGTTCAGCTTCTCGATTTCGATATCGAGCACGTCTGCAACCCGCGACAGCCGCTCGCTGGGGTCGAAGATATCCAGCAGTTCCTGCTTCTCTTCGATCGAAAGCTGCAGGTTCGCGGCGATGGTATCGGAAAGCTTTGCCGGCTCGTCCATGCGAACCGCGGCGATCATGGTCTCGTAATTCAGGGATTGCTGCAGCTTGACGTACTGCTCAAAGAGGGAAGTGACCCGCTGCATCACCTGCTCGATCTGCGGGTTGACTTCGAGCTGCCGGTTGGCGACCCGCACGGTGGCCACAAAAAAGCCATCGGAGTCGTTCATCTCGACGGCTTTTGCCCGCTCCAGGCCTTCCACCAGCACCTTGATGTTGCCGTCCGGCATCTTCACGCTCTGGACGATGTTGCCGATCGTTCCCACGGAATAGATGTCTTCCGGCCGCGGCTCATCGATGCCGGCGTCGTGCTGGGTGGCGAGAAATATCTTCCGGTCTCCGGTCAGCGCCTCTTCCAGCGCTCTTACGCTCGACTCGCGCCCCACAACAAAGGGCGTCATCATGTAAGGGAAGATCACCATGTCCCGGATGGGCATCATGGGGAGCTTGCGAAGATCGCCTTTGTCACGGGTTTCTTTTGCTTGTGTCACGCGATTTCCTTTCACTTATTTCCGTTATACAGAGGAAACGGTAGTTGCGCCAATGACCCGGACGTGAGGTCTTCAACCAATCAATAGACGAAAAAAGTGAATCGTAAGTGTACAGGGGGTTCCAACAAAGAAAAGCAGAACTCTACACTACGCTACGCCGCGCTCCTGTCCCGCGGCGCGCGGGGCAGGCGAGATGGCAACTTTTCTTGTGGAAAAAGGCTGTTATCCCGCCTGTCCGACCAAGCCGTGAGACAGGGAAGACTGCGGAAAAACTTCTGTTTTATAGCGAAGGAACGACTTTAGTCAGGCCGTAAATCATTGAAAATACGCGCGGATTTTAGAGTCTGCTTGAGAACGGGAAAGAAACCGCAGATCCCTCCACTACGCTGCGCTCCGGTCGGGATGACAATTCTGTTGTAGGAATGAGTTTCGGCTCGCGTTAATGGCAAACAGTCTTTTCTTACAACAAAATTGTCATCCCGACCGGAGCGCAGCGTAGTGGAGGGATCTGCGGTTTCCTTTGTGGTGTTTCCGAAACAGAACCCTAACCGGCCTTCTCCAACAGAGTCACGGAAAGATCCCGTTTCTGTACCATCTCCGCGGTAATGTCCAGCTCTTTGATCTTCTTGTTGCTGGGCAGGTGGTACATCAGATCCAGCATCAGTTCCTCGAGAATCATGCGCAATCCGCGTGCCCCGACCTTGCGATTCAGAGCCTCGCGGGCCACGGCCCGGGACGCATCCTCGGCAAACAAAAGTTTCACGCCCTCGTATTCGAAGAGCCGTTGGTACTGCTTGAGGATGGCGTTGCGCGGCTTGGTGAGAATCTCCACCAGGGCCTCCTCATCCAGCTCGTCGAGAATTCCAATCACCGGCAGACGTCCCACAAACTCCGGGATAAGGCCGAACTTGATCAGATCCTGAGGTTGCGCCTGGCGCAGAAGCTCGGTGTCGCGTTGCGCGGGCAAAATGCCTACTTCCTGAGCATCCTTGTCGGAGAGGGCCTTGAAGCCTAAAGCCTTCTTACCCACACGGCGTCCGATCAGGCGCTCCAGCCCCACGAAGGCGCCACCGCAGATAAACAGGATGTTGGTGGTGTCGACCGGCGTGAACTCCTGGTGGGGATGCTTGCGGCCGCCCTGGGGCGGAACGTTCGCTACCGTGCCCTCGAGGATCTTCAGCAGAGCCTGCTGCACACCCTCTCCGGAGACATCCCGGGTAATCGACGGATTCTCGTCTTTGCGCCCGATCTTGTCGATTTCATCAATATAAATAATGCCGGTTTGCGCTCTGGCCACGTCACCATCGGCCGCCTGCAGCAACTTGAGGATGATGTTTTCCACATCCTCGCCCACGTAGCCGGCTTCCGTCAGCGTGGTTGCGTCGACGATGGCAAAGGGTACATCCAGCATCTTGGCCAGGGTGTGCGCCAGCAGGGTCTTTCCGCTTCCCGTAGGGCCGACGAGAAGAATATTGGATTTGGAGAGCTCGACGTCATTGCCGCGTGTCCGGTTCATCTGGATACGCTTGTAATGGTTGTAAACCGCTACCGCCAGCTTCTTCTTCGTTTGTTCCTGGCCGATAACGTACTCATCCAGAAAGCCCTTGACCTCTTGCGGTTTGGGCAAGTGCGCCGGCGCCGCCCCGGGCTGCGTTTCGCCTCGGTCGTCCTCCAAAATAGAGTTGCAGACCGCGACGCATTCATCGCAGATGTACGCCCGCGGATAGTCGCTCGGTGAGGAGATCAATTTAGCAACGGCGTCCTGCGATTTATGACAGAACGAACAACGGAGCGTATCGTCTGTTCCCCTCGGCGTTTTCATACTGCAACTCCTTTTGCCCTGACGGCCTTCACGTGCGTGGCCGGTCGATGATTTCGTCAATAATGCCGTATTCCTTGGCCTGCTGCGCGTTCATGATGAAGTCTCTCTCTACATCCCGTTCAATGCGTTCCAGCGGCTGCGCAGTGTGCTTCGACATCAGCTTGTTGGTGATCTCACGGATGCGCAGAATCTCGCGCGCGTGAATATCGATATCCGTCGCCTGGCCCGAAAGGCCGCCCATAGACGGCTGGTGGATCAGGATGCGCGAATTGGGCAACGCAAAGCGCTTGCCCTTGTTGCCGCTCATGAGCAGAAAGGCCGCCATGCTCGCTGCCTGCCCAATGCAATACGTGACCACGTCGTTGCGAATGAACTGCATGGTGTCGTAGATGGCAAGACCCGCGGTGATGGAGCCCCCGGGAGAATTGATGTAGAGCTGAAGATCTTTCTCCGGGTCCTCACCGGAGAGAAACAGCATCTGGGCGATTACCAGGTTGGCGATCTGATCGTCGATCGGTGTCCCCAGAAAGATAATATTGTCGCGAAGCAAACGAGAATAAATGTCGTAGGCTCGCTCGCCTCGACTCGTCTGCTCGACCACCATAGGTACAAGTGCCATGCGCTCCCTTGCTTTTGCTTCCCCGCGGACGGCGTGCGCCCGGTTGTAAAGTTGCCCCTCTGTCTGTGCTAAGAAGCGAGCCGTTCGTACAGCAACGCGCCCATCTTCTCTCTACGTAAGCGTTCCCGGATTCTAGCGAGGCTGCCGTCCTCAGTCAAACGTGCGCGCAGTGCATCGACCGGTTCGCGCATCTGCAAAGAGATCGCTTGCAGTTCATGATCGACCTCTTCTTCAGGCACGTTCACATTCTCTGCATCGGCAATACGATCCAACAGAAGAGAACCCTTCACCTCGGCTGTAGCAGAGGCCCGCTGTGCGGCGCGCAGGCGATCGAAATCGAGATTGCGCATGTCTTCTGTACGCATGCCCTGGGAGGCCAGAGCCCGCAGTCCCCGATCCAGCCGGACGTCAATCTGTTGCTGTACCAGCGACTCCGGAACGGGAAACTCGAAGCGATTGACCAGCGCATCGAGCAACCGGAAGGTGGTCTCGCTTTGCACTCTCCGCTGCTTATCGTTGGCCATGTGTTCGCGTAGCTGCTGCTGGAAATCCGCCAGGCTCTCGTACTGCCCCAGCTCCTTGGCGAAGTCGTCGTTCAGTTCCGGCTCGATCTTCTTCTTGATGCCCTTTACTTCGAGGTCGTAGGCCACGCGCTTGCCGGCCAGTTGCCGCTCCCCAAAGTCCTCCGGATAGGTCACTTCAAACTTTAGCTGTTGACCTACAGAGGCGCCGCGCAATGCGGCATTAAAGCTATCCAGGGTATTCGGTCCGCCAACCTGCACCATGACATCCTGTCCGGTGATGGGTTGCTCGGCTGCCGGCGCGGCTTCGCTTCCAGCTTCCGCCGGCTGCACGGTGCCGGTAAAGCTGATCTGGGCAAAATCGCCATCGGCCAGCGGACGCTCTTCTGTCACCGGCTCCATGGTGGAACGGGAATCGCGAATGCGTGCCAGTTCGGCGTCGACCTCGGCATCGGTCAGCTCCGTAGCCACTTTCTCGACTTTAACGTCCTGATATCCGTCGATGGAGAATTCCGGAATCACTTCGAAGGCCGCTTTGAAGCGGAGAGGTTTCCCCTCTTCCAACTCGATATTGGTGACCTGTGGTTGCGAGATGGGCTTGAGCTGCTTCTCGGCAATGGCGTTGCGGAAGTGGTCGGGGAGAATAGCCTCCATCACGTCCTGGCGGATCTGTTCGGCGAAGCGGCCGCGGATAAGCGACTCCGGCACTTTGCCTGAACGGAAGCCTGGAATGCGGGCATTCTTTTGATAGCGTTTGGTGACCGCGCGGAAATTGCGCGAGACCTCATCGGCGGGGATTTCAATTTCAACTTCTCGAGTGCAATCCGGATTCAGTGTTGCCGCGCCATGCGAGTGGTCGTGGCCCTCGTGACCGTCTGGCTCCTCGGTGGCGATGGATGCTTCGGCAGATTGCGGTGTTGTTTCAATCATTTCAGTTGAGCTCAACTTATGCCTTCCAGATTTGCTCGCTCCGCCGCGCTATGCAATGGCGGAATGGATGTATGCGGAGCGGCCCGTAAACAGCCTGCTTTCATCGTATGGGGCTTTCCCCGGGAGGGTCAAACCCACAGCGCAAAGAATGCAGAGCCGCTATTAACGAGAATACACCCTTTTCCAGTTACCCTTGACGAGCCAGCCTTGGTACAGGAGGGGAAGAGGTCAGCATTTTCGCTTCTGGTGTATACAGAGTAACCGCTCCCGATATGGCTTTTCCTCAGGCAAAACCGCACTTCGCTGAACTGGGCTGAGCACTGTAGAAGCGAAAAGCTCTACAGTTCCTCCTGCCGCGGGGTCCGTACGTGCGCTACAAACCGTGGATCGGCAGCGAGGTAGTGCTTGTAATTGCGGCGTCCCTCGCTGAGGCTGAGATTGCCGTTGACTGTTCTGCGGATCACGTCTGCATCCCTGTCATCCTGCCCGTCATCCTGCCACCAGCAGACCTGGCACAACTCCAGGGCTTCTGGCATGGCCAGCGTTTTATATCCACAGCACAGGCAGCGGGACGCAGTCGGTCGTCGCATGTATAAAGTATGCGCTGGTTCAGGGCAAAAGCGGGAAGCCTGGGCGCGGGAACTCCGTTACCACGGTAATCCAATTCTTGCTTTGAGCCGATGACACGCAGCCATGTTTATGCCTGCGAGCGTTCGCAAATGTCGCAGAAACGTGCTCTAGTGGCCCGTCCCGGAGTAAACAATTCCAGCCGAACCTTCCACGTGACCGACTGTCCGGGACGAAGCGTCACCATGCCCGTATCCATGCCTTTCCAAACTTTGCCGAACGGGTCCACGTAGTTGAATTGTGGTTCGACCGCGACAAACGCCGTTTTGGGCGAATACACCTGTACCGTCCTGATCTCCGGCGATAGGGCAGACACCGTCAACCCATAATTCGATTCCGGATCGATCAGCTTCACGTCGGCGGCGCCGTTAGTCCGCTGCAAGTGGGAGAAATTGTCGTCGAGAAAATGATCGTCGAGGGCTACGCCGTCGGGCGCCGTGTAGTCGTACTCGGTGCCCTTGACCGGCTTCAGTTGCCCGGTGGGGAATGCGTCACCGTAATTGTTTACTATAGCCAGCATGGTGGCAGGGATATGCACCCGCGCCTGGGCGCGGTGGCCGCTTGGTATCACAAAGTAAGGGTGCCAGCCGATGGACATCGGTTCCGGCTCTTTGCCCACGTTCTTGGCCGTGATCGTGGTCTCGACCCCATCCCCGGTCAGTGCGATGGTGAAGTTAAGGTCGGTGTCGGAAAGCCAATGGCCGCCGAAATCTCCCGCGTGGATCACACCCGTCACCGTCTGCCCATCCGCGGTGGTCTGGGTTTGCAGCTCTTCCACCTTAGCCTTGGTAATCAATCCATGAATCGCGACCACGGGGCCGCCGGGACGCTTGCTGGGGAAGTTAGCCGGGAGAGCCAGGGTGTGGCCGCGCCATTGGGTGATGACTGACTTGCCGTCGGGGGAGAGTGTGCCCAGGATGCGGTTGGGGTAGGGAATCAGAAAGGCTCCGCCAAGGCCGAAGGACGCGCTGCCCGATTCATCTCGGCCCGTGCCGCTAAGGATTTTGGGCGCATCCGCAAGCGAAGGCGAACGCAGCAATGGGATCTCCCCTTTGCCGGGAATGGCCGCGGTGACCTGGAACATATTCATCCCCCGCCCGGGAAGCAGGGTTACGGAGAGGAATTCGGGTTTGCTGCCGCCGGCGGTCGCCTTGCGCGTCAGTGTCAACGCGTTCTCCCCGCCGATTTGCACGGCTGCCGGTGCTGCCGGTTGCGCAGCCGGTTCGCTGGGTGTAGCCGGCTGCTGCTTGCATCCCGCTGCAAACAGTGCGGATGCGGCGAGAATCGCTCCTAAACATTGCTCTACCTTGTGCATGGACCCCCTTCCGAGTCTTTGCCCACTTCCGGCAAGTGGCCGCGGCAAAGCAAAATCATATTACGCTGTCTTTCCGATGGGCCTTACAATCGGGTATGAGCACCTCCCCTCGAGCGAACCCCGGTTCGCCAATGAAGCCCCAGTCTGCCTGAGGCCAATCCTGGCCCGGCCCCTGCTAATCTCAGTCCGCTCGTTCTTTTCAATCAGGAGGTTATTCGCTGTCAGCGTTGTAGCCGTCTGCGCAAGTATTGCGAAGAAATCGCCACCAGCAAGCGCCGTTCGTACCGGGATTGGATTTACTGGGCCAAGCCGGTTCCATCGTTTGGCGACGAGAAGGCCCATATGCTGATCCTGGGCCTGGCGCCCGGCGCGCACGGGTCCAACCGGACCGGCCGTCCCTTCACTGGAGACGGCTCCGGCGACTTTCTGTATCCCGTTCTGTACGATGCCGGTTTGGCCTCGCAACCCAACTCTGTCTCTCGCGGCGACGGCATGCAGCTGCGGGACTGCTGGATCAGTTCCGTGGTGCGCTGTGCGCCCCCCGACAACACGCCCAAGCGCTCCGAGCTGAAGAACTGTTCGCCTTACCTTGACCAGGAGATCTCGTTGTTGACCAATTTGAAGGTGGTTGTCTGCCTCGGCCGCATCGCCTTTGACGGCTATTTGGACCACTTGGCGCGAACCGGGCAGAGTGAGCGCAAACCGCGTTTCAAGTTCGCTCATGGCGCCGAATACGCGCTCCCGGGAGGCCGCTACATGATCGCCAGTTTCCACCCTTCGTTACAAAACACCAACACCGGCAAACTCACGCGCGACATGCTTTTTGACGTCTTCGAGCGCGCCCGCATCCTCGCCGAGGAGACGGGACGCACCCTTCGCCGTTGATGGCACTGTCCGATGGGGTGCATTTCCGGCCTGGACTCTTGCTGATCCAGGTGACCGACGAACAAAGGCTGGGTGCCGCGGGCGGATGACAAAAGTTGAAAATTGTGGAGCGGGAGACGGGGATCGAACCCGCAACCAACGGCTTGGGAAGCCGCTACTCTACCATTGAGCTACTCCCGCCCGCTGCCACCCGCTTATTCTAACCCCAAGGCGCGAACCTGGCCTGAGACCCTTGTATGATTTCGGGGGATGCCCCCCCTCCGCCGGCGCACAATCTTTTCCGCGGTCTTCGCACTCGCGGCGGGTGCTGCGCTGCGCCTGTGGTTCATTCACGCTTTCCCCCAGATCCAGGGAGACTCACTTCTCTACGCTGACATCGGCAGGAACTGGCTGACCCATGGCATCTATGGCCGGTCCATCGTGCACGCGGGCGGTCGCGCCAACCATTGCCCCCACCCTCGTCCGTCTGCCTGGATACCCCGGCTTCCTCGCCCTTTGCTTTGCGGTTTTTGGAACGCAGAACTACCTCGCCGTTCTCTACCTGCAAGTGGTGATCGACCTGGTGACATGCCTGCTCATCGCGGGATTCGTCCGCCGGCTCTGTGGGCATCGGGCTTCGATGCTGGCGCTATGGCTGGCGGCGCTTTGTCCCTTCACGGCAAATTACGTCGCCATGCCACTCACCGAAACGCTCTCCATCTTTTGCGTCGCCCTCGGCCTCTACGCATTTGCCGCCGTGCTCGAGCACCCGGATTGGGGATGGATGCTAGCCCTGGCATTTGCCTGGAGCTACGGCGCGCTGTTACGGCCCGATGGCGCCCTGCTGGCCGTAACCTTTTTTCCCGCGCTCCTCCTTTATGGCCGCAGCTCGCTCGGCTTCGCGCGCTCGCTGCGCATCGCATTGCTGTGCGGGTTGATCTCCCTGCTGCCCTTCGCCGTCTGGACATTTCGCAACTGGCGCACCTTCCACGTCTTTCAGCCGCTCGCGCCCCGATCAGCCACCGACCCCGGAGAATGGAAAGCGCCCGGATTTCAACGCTGGACAAAAACCTGGATGGCCGACTTTGCCTCCACGTACGAAATCTATTGGAATGTGCCCGGGGACGATATCGATATCCACTTGCTCCCGGCGCGCGCCCTGGATTCTCCGTCCGATGTGCGTCAAACGCGTCGCCCTGGTCTCGCAGTACAACACTGACAATATTCTTACGCCGCGCATCGACGCCGGCTTTGCCGCGCTGGCCGCTCAGCGCATTCGGGCTCATCCTTTCCGCTACTATGTGACCCTGCCCCTGTTGCGCCTGGCGGATATGTGGCTTCGCCCCCGGGTGGAGATGCTCAATATAGAACTGCGATGGTGGCAGTACCGTCTCCACCACGTGGAAACCCGCATCTCCTATGCCTACGGAGCGCTGAACCTGCTCTATCTGTTAGCGGCGCTGATCGGAGCCTTTTACTGGCCGCGATTTGCCACAGCCATGGTGTCCTATGTTGTGCTGCGCAGCGTGTTGCTCCTTACCCTCGAGGCCCCGGAGCCGCGTTACACTCTGGAGTGCTTCCCCATAGTCATCGCCTTCGCCGCAGTTGCCCTCGACCGGATCGGGAGCAGGACTAATGCGGCAACGCCGTCCCCGTCCCCTCGGTAAGGGTGACGATGCGGTCCACCGGCAGCGCACTGAAAGACTCCTTGAGGCCGCTGGGCCAATCGATCTCTACCCGGTCGATTTTTGATGCAGCTCCCAGCCCAAAATGGAGTCGCAGATCGCTGCTGGAGATATAGCTCGAGCCACTGCGAACTTCCTGCGCCCATTTCTTGTCGCCGGCGAATACCAGGACGCTGGCGCCGATGCCATCCCGGTTGGAGCGCGTGCCCACGGTGCTGATTCCAACCCAGTGGTTCTTATTGGCCGCCTCGTTGACCAGCAGCAAGGGCTTTGCACCCGAGTTATTGATCACGGCCGATATGCGGCCTTGATTCCACAGATCGGCAATGGCAAGACCGCGGCTGGATTCGGGCACGGTACAGCCGGGTCCTGCTGTCTTGCTTATGTCTTTGAATTTTCCATCACCCTGGTTCCAATACACCAGGCGCGGTTCTTTGTACGTGGCTCCCAGGTGCGCCGTATCAACCTCAGGATAAACGTGGCCGTTGGCCAGCATCAGATCGGGCCAGCCGTCATTATCCATATCGAAGAACATGACGCCCCAACCCAGATACTGGGTATTCAGTCCCAGGCCGGCGTCAAATATCTTGGAGCTGTAGGTGCCATCCCCATTGTTCTGGTAGAGGGACGAAGTGTCGTCGGAGAAGTTGGTCTTGAAGATGTCAGGCCAGCCATCGCCATTGAAGTCGGCGACGGTTGCGCCCATCCCCGCCTGCTCGCGGCCATCTTCATCGAAGGCCACGCCGGCGTCCACCGCTACATCAGTGAAGGTTCCATCTTTGTTATTGCGATAGAGAATGCTGGGCGTGCTGTCGCAGGCTACATAGATGTCAGGCCAGCCATCGCGGTTGTAGTCCAGCGTGGAAACCCCGAGACAATAGTGTCCGTTGGTTTTCTCAATGCCGCTGCTCTTGGTGGCGTTGGCAAAGTGACCTCCGCCGAGATTGTGGTAGAGCACGTTGGGGGTGGAGTCGAGTCCCCTCGGCCCGCACATGACCGGAACTCCCTTCCAGATGCACATCTGCCCCTCTCCCGGCCGAGGTGAGGTTTTTATGTCGAAGTGAACATAGTTTGCGACCACCAGGTCGAGCTTGCCGTCGCGGTCATAGTCGACGAAGGCGCAGCCCGCGCCCCACTCGCCCCCAGTTCCGGCGACACCGGCCTCCGCCGCCACTTCTTTGAAGGTGCCGTTGCCTTCATTGTGGTACAGGCGATTCTTGCCGTAGTAGGTCACGTACAGGTCATCGAATCCGTCGTTATCGTAGTCACCGACGCAGGCTCCCTGTCCCCATCCACTCGCCGTCAGCCCGGCTGCCTTGGTCACATCGGTGAATGTGCCATCGTGATTGTTATGGTAGAGATGGCCGCTTGGCGGCGGGTTCTTGTTCTGCGCCGCGGTAGTCTGGAGAGCATTGCCGTTCACCAGGTAGATGTCCGGCCAGCCATCGCGATCGTAGTCCAGGATTGCCACGCCACTGCCGGTGGTTTCGATGATGTACTTTTTGGTGGCCTCATCTCCGTTGACGTTCTGCATCGTCAAACCCGCCTGCGGAGCGTAATCAACAAACCATGCCGGCGGTGGATGCTCCCCCGGCTCGGGAACGGAGTGAACCTGGGCAACAGCAGTGACAGCGCAAAAAAGAAGTATCCCCGCTTGCCCTCTGTGCCCCATTCTGCAAATGCTAGCACTGGACAGCGCAGCGTATCCTTTAAGGTGTGTTATGCGAACTCTTCTGCACCTTGCCCTTTTGCTGTTGCCCGGTTGCATGAGCTTCGGGCAGAATGTTGCGCCGTCCGTATCTCCCGGCGACCCAGCCGCCGCGAATGACACCGTGAAGTTGCAACATGGCCAGCCGGAGCAAGCCATCGCGGACCTGCAGCAGCTGGCGGCAAAGCAGCCGCCAGTGGAAGGAGCCAGCCGTGCTTTGGGCATTGCCTACTACCGCACAGGAAAACTGATCGACGCGGAGCAAGCCTTTGCCAAAGCCATGGCCCAGGATCCGGCTGATGTCGAATCGATTCAGATGCGGGGGCTGACGCTCTACCGGTTAGGACGTCCTGCTGACGCCATTCCATTTCTCGAGCGTGTCCGGCAGTGGACACCCAATGCGAATGCGGACGCCAACCATGTGCTGGGCCTCTGCTACATGAATGCACGACGATACGATGATGCCCGCGCAGCGTTTGCCGCTCAATATCACGTAGCCGCCGACTCCGCCGCGGCCTACCTGTTGACCGGGAGCATGCTCATGCAAGCCGATCTACCAGAGCTTGCGGCCCAGGACGCGCACAAGGCGCTGGAAATTTCTCCTCAACTCCCTCTGGCCCACTTCATGCTGGGCGAGGTTTACCTTTACAAATCCGACGTGGCTCACGCACTCGAGGAATTCGAGCAAGAGCGGGCGATCAATCCTGCCTCCTCTGCGGTGTATGACCGGCTGGGAGATGTCTACACCCGGACCGGACAATATCAGCAAGCGGAGGAGGCGCTCACCCGTGCCATCTCCCTGGACGTGTCGAGCACTGGGCCTTTTATTCAAATGGGCAAAGTGTTTTTGCGTCGCAATGATCCCCAAAGTGCGGCCATCTATTTGCAACACGCCGAAAAAATGGATCCCGCTAACTACATCACCCATACGCTATTGGGCCAAGCTTATCGAGGACTGGGCAAAGAAGAAGACGCCAAGCGCGAGCTGGACATCGCTTCGCAGATCCACGCCTCCAGTCAGCTCAAGCTGCAGCCAGTGCAGTGATGGCTACGTAACAGAATCCCTTAGGAGCAGGGACGGGTATAGAAACTGGACGGCAGCAGGACGGGTGCCCCAGGTTCGCACCAGCGTACCTGGGACGAAAACGATATGTTTCGAATGCTTTTACTCGATCGTTTAGCGAACGCTTTGGTGGGGCTTCGCCCCGTCTTTTTCGTCCCAGGTACGCTGGTGCGAACCTGGGGCACCCGTCCTGCTGCCGTCCAGTTTCTATACCCGTCCCTGCTCTTAAGGGGGTTCTGTTAGGAGAATGATCCCTCCGGGTTGGTCCTCAAGTGAATACGCAGACAACGGCACTCGCTAATGCACCCGCACCGAAATCAACTTGCTTTGCAGCGGAACCCCTCCTTCGAGAGTGACTTCAAGCAGCGCCTCAAACGGCCGCGCCTCACCCTTGGGCGTGGACACTGCCTTCAGCAGTTCCGCCACGCTGTCTTTGTGACAACCGAATTCGACCGCTGCCTGAGTTCCCAGGGTAGTCAGGCCGCCGAAGATAAGCGTCCGTTTTCCCGACTCAACCCCAGGCATAAGCGCAATGACTGCATAATCCTTGGTGAGCGGACGCTCAGGCCGCAAGTAAACCGCAGGTTCCCCCGGAAGTGGGTGCCGGTTGACGAACCCCGAAAATCCGGCAGTTGTCATCATGGTGAAATCGGCCATCGAGGGAAGCACGTTTAACGAAGGATTTTCCGCTGGAGAACCGATAAATATAAGGTTTCTCAGCTTGGCCTCGTCCCATGTAACCAGGAGACTCCGCTTCAGAACAAAGCTGGCCTGGTGGGAATCGAAAAGCCTGGTGAGCTCATACACCGATGCCAACTCGCCGATCCCCGTGTAGTGGTCAACGACCTGCTCCATGTCAGGTGACGATCCGGCCGGAATGTAATGCAGCCCGGTCTTCGAATCGCCCAGGAAACGCGTGTTGCTGTATATCACTAGCGGCGGATCCCCACTGAGAAACGGCGCCCAGAAGGCCTCAATGCCTGTCCGCTCCGTCGGAGCTTTGGGCCACGCCCGGGGAATCAGAAAGGCCAAGCAAGCGAGGACCACAACGAAGAGAATGCCCAGGAGAATACCCAGGGGCACCGTCGTCCAAACGCCATCTCTGCTGACAAGCATCCCGGATTGTGCGGGGGGCGCTTCCGCGGGCATGGGGAACGGAGTCAGTGATGGTTCTGAATCGCGCGGCCGGAAGATGGGCAAGTAGTGCCCCTTGGGAACCTCGATAATGATTGGCTCCGCACAGCCCTCAGTAGAAAAATATTCCGCGAGTTTTTGTCGCAACAGACGCGCATGTGTGCGCACGATGCTGTCTTCGCTCGAGTTGTAGCCGGGAACCCGATTAAATACATGGACCCCAATTTGTTGCTCGGTCGCTGCTTCGGGAGATTGATTAACCGCACAATTCGCAACGTAACGCAGGAACTCCCGCAGTCGCAAGGACGCCTTGAACTGATTACTCGCAAGGACACGCTCGACCAAAGTGCATCGTTGGTCGGGTTTTGACTCGTTAAATGGCTCCCCAAAGCTGGCCGATTGCGTGAAAACAACAGCAGATCGATTCCGTTTCACCGTCAAATCACCGTAAACAACGTTGGCAGAACTGGTTTCAGCGGACAGGCTGGATTTGTGCCGGGACAGCTAGAAACCCGGACACTGCATGCATGGAACCCTTATGCAATTGCCACCTCGCTTCAGCTTCGAAGCTAACGGTATCCCACTCTGTTTAGATGCGATGCTCGGGGATTTGGGTTGCGGGATTTACCCCGTCCAGGCTGCGGTACGGATTTCCAGAACGGCTTGCGGATTCGCCAGGAACCGGCGCCGCCAACCAATAACGCTGGCTTGAGGGGATTTGGGAGAGGTCGATATGCAAAGCAGTATCCGCTGCAAAATTAACAATACATTCCAGGTGATCGCACTTTTATCTGTGTTCGCGCTTATCCCGTCTGCTTGGGGACAAGCAGTGTACGGCTCCATCTTCGGGACCATCACGGACAACACCGGCGCTGTTGTGCCCAACGCGACCATCACCGTAACCGACGTGTCCAAAAACACATCGGTCACCACCCAGAGCGGTGGCGACGGTGAGTACAGGGTGCAGCACCTTATCCCTGACACCTACCGGGTCGACGTGGATGCCACCGGCTTCGCCAAAGCCACCCAGGACAACGTCGTGGTCTACGCCGATACGTCTCCCAAAGTGGATTTGAAGATGTCGGTGGGCGCCGCCTCAGCCACTGTGACCGTCACCGGCGGACCCCCGCTACTGGAGACGGACCGCGCCGACGTGAGCACGATTTTGAACGCCCGGGCGGTCTCGAGTCTGCCCAACCTGGAACGCAACTTTACTGAGTTCGAACTTCTGACGCCTGGTACCACCTACATCGGATGGAGCGTGGGCCAAGCCACGAACCCTCAGCAAAGCGAACAAATTGAGGTGAACGGCCAACTGCCTTTTGCCACCGGTTACCAGCTTGACGGAACCGACAACCAGGATCCGATCCAGGGCGTCGCCGTCATCAATCCGAATCTTGATGCGGTTTCGGAAATGAAGGTCACCTCACAAAATTATGATGCAGAGTTCGGGAACGCGGTCGCCGGACTGGTCACCGCACAGACAAAATCGGGCAGCAACGATCTTCACGGATCAGCCTTTGAATACCGTCGTTCCGACGCGCAACAGGCCCGAGACCCCTTTACCCAAATTGGTCCGAACTCGATACCCTCGTTCGTTCACAATCAATTCGGCGGATCGATCGGCGGCCCAATCAAGAAGGACAAGCTTTTCTTCTTTGGCGACTACCAGGGCCTGCGGGAGAAGACCGGACTCACGCTGCTGGAAACTGTGCCCACGCTCACTGCTCATAACACCTGCATTTCCGGCGGAAACTGCGATTTCAGCGACTATCTCAACCCAGCCTTGGGCGGTGGTCCGACCTACCAGATCTACGACCCGGAGACCAATCCGGCCGGTGCAGCAGGTCGCACGCCATTTGCAGGAAATGTTATTCCCGCAACCCGGCTCTCAACTCCAGCCATCAACCTGATTAAGCTGATGCCCCTGCCCAATATCGGCAACGGGAGCATCTACAACAATTACGCCGGCTCAGGCTCGGGCGGTTTCAATACCGACCAGTTTGACGTGCGCATCGACGACCAATTTAGCCAGAATCTTCATTTCTTTGGGCGGTACACACGGTTCAATTCGACTCTGGATGGAAACCCGGTCTTCGGGGCCGCCGGTGGTCCGGGTTTCGGATTGGGACAATTTGCCGGAACCGACACTGCACTTGACCAGAGCATCGCCGGTGGTGGTGACTACGCGCTGAATTCCAGGTGGCTGACTGACTTTCGTTTCGGCTTTTTTCGCCTCTCCATCAACGAAGAGGGGCCGGACTACAACCAGCCGCTCGGCACGCAGCTAGGTATACCCGGTGTAAACCAGGGAGATCTGGCACTCACCGGTGGGCTGCCGCAATTCCAGATCTCTGTCCCGGCAAACGGGGTGAATGGTGGCAATACCATCACCTATGGAACCTCTGCCGAAAAATACGACCAGATAGAAAGCCAGTATCAGTGGGTGAACAACTGGTCTCACACCATTGGCAACCACAACATCCGCTTTGGCGGAGACATTCGTTGGGCGCTCAACCACCTCGTCGGCGTCAACAATAACAACCTGCTTTCCGGCCAGTTTCAGTTTCCTGCTTCGGTTACCGCCGGCACGGGTAGCCAGGGCGTAGGCTTCGCCACCTTTGCATTGGGCGATGTGAATACTTTCTTTCGCACCGTCATTCAGAACACCGCCGCCGCCGAGCGGCAAAAGCGCTGGTTCTTCTATGGACAAGACCAGTGGCGCGTGACCCCAACGCTGACTCTGAACTATGGCTTGCGCTGGGACCTGTTTTTCCCTGAGTCCGTCGCCGGCAAAGGCCAGGGCGGCCTACTCGACCTGAATACCGGCGATGTGCGCATAGCAGGGTACGGACCCTATGGGAACAATCTCAACGTCAACATGCAGTACCAGCATCTGTCCCCACGCGTCGGTCTGGCTTGGCAGTGGCATCAGAACACGGTGGTTCGTGCCGGTTATGGCCGCACCTACGGAATGGGCTGGTCGGGCGATATCTTCGGTGAGGTCTTGACTTTCTCCTATCCCACGGCGGTGCAGCAAAACCTGGTCGCGCCCAACGTAAACTACTACGCCTTCAATCTGAACCAGGGGCCGACCGCTTATAACTTCCCTGCCATTCCATCGAGCGGGAATTATCCTCTTCCCAACGGCGTGCAACAGCCCACCCGTCCGCTCACCATGCGGATACCCACCCTGGATTCATGGAACATGATGATCCAGCAGCAACTTACCAATAGTGCCTCGCTGCAGATTGGCTACGTCGGCAGCCACGGCATACACAATATGTTCGATTCCTCAAACCAGGCCAATCCAAACCAGCAAACCCTTGCCGGCTTCAATTGTGTGGCCAGTGGGGCCCCGGCCGGGTGCAACTTAGCCCTCGACCCCCAGACTGGACTACCGTACACCCTGGATGAACGCTATCCCTACTACGACGGCACCGCCCAGGCAGATCTCGGCGTCAATTTTGGCTATCCGTTTGGATGGACCCAAGGGCTGCGATACAACGCCAACCAGGCGACCACCAGTTACCAGGCGCTGCAGGTGGTCTTTCAAAAGCGCTATGCACAAGGCTTCCAGATTCTCTCTAATTACGTCTGGTCGCACGCCCGCGCACATGAGTCCGATTACTACTTTATAAACGCCAGGGCCGACTACGGTAACAGCTACTACAATCGGACAAACACATTTATATTGAGCGGCAACTGGGATCTTCCCTTTGGCAAGGGCAAACCACTGGGTGGAAATCTGACTGGATGGGCCAATCAACTGGCCGGCGGGTGGGCGCTGAATGGCACCCTGACTGTCGAGAGCGGTTTGCCCTTCACCCCCTCGTACAGCCTGTGCGCAGAAGATCAGGATATTGACGGCCAAGGCGGCTCGTTGTGCCGTCCCAATGGCATCCCTGGAGGACCCGGGGCAACGCTGGGGACGCAAGGGTTCAATGCTATCGGGCACAGCGAAGCCTACTTCACGCCTGTCGCAACGCTGGCTACTGCAGGTCAGGTATCCGGACCTTACATCCGGCCATTCCCGGGAACTTTTGGAAACATCGAAAGAGACTCTCTCTTTGGTCCTGGTCTGATCAACACAGATTTGGCTCTTGCCAAATCGTTCAACCTGACCGAGAGATTGCACTTCCAGGCGGTGGTTCAGGCGTTCAATCTCTTCAATCACCCTAACCTCAATAATCCAAGCAGTTGCGTGGATTGCGGTACCAGTTCCGGACTCATCACCGACATTGTTGCCTCTCAAGACGGAACCACCATGCGCCGGTTGCAGTTTGCGGGCCGGTTCCAATTCTGACCTGCTTTGCTTGGGGCAGGCGTTCGCAACCACCGCCTGCCTCTTTGTTTCTCTCCTATGTGGCGTCCAAAGTTACAGGTGAGGAATATGAGGCCTTGGGGCACCGTCTTTTTCTTCGCTTCAGTCGCGTTTCTGGTTGTCCAAATGTGGGCAGCGGAGCCTCCAGGGGACTTGCCGCCGTTGCCGCGCTTTGCTGCAGAACAACCAGGTCAACCCCTGATCAGCAGCAACGTCATGGCGCAAAAACCCTTCAGCGTGACCGGCCCGCGCGGAGCTCTCCTGGGCCAGCAGGACGGCTCGTTTGAGGCCTGGATCTTCCCTTGGAAAATATTGAGCCACATGCGCATCACGGCGGATATGAAGGACTACACCGTACCCATCGACGTGAACGAGCAGGCGGCAACCATCGCTGTGCAACCGGGTCATACGACCATCACCTATTCCCACGCCAACTTCACCGTGCGCGAGATCCTGTTTGCGCCCCAGCAGGCGCCCGACGGCGCCGGGGCGCTGGCCTTTTACCAGATCCAGGCGGTGCGCCCCATGACCCTTACCTTCAGCTTTACGCCGGAGATGGTGCGCATGTGGCCGGCAACTTCCGACGACGGCAGCTCGCCCGAATGGGTGAAGACGGGGACATCGGGCTTCTATGTACTGCACCTGAATCTTCCCGATCATGCCGCGGCCGTGGCCATGCCAACTGCTACGAGTGGAATTCTGGCGCCTTACCAGGAGCGCCCCAAGAACTATCCACTGCAGTTTGTCCTCCATTTCGATCCAGCAACTGATAGCGATAAGCTCTATCCTCTTCTGATGACGACGGGGGAGACTGTTGCCACTTCTACCCGCTCCTCGTTGGCTGCCCGGCTGGAGGCACTCGACAGCGGATTTCAAGCCCTCTACAGCGGCACGCAGAAGCACTTCGAAGAATTTTCTGCCCAGCATTTGAGCATTGATACGCCTGACCAGAAACTCAACCAGGCATTTGCCTGGGCTGAGGTGGCGATCGATCAGCTGCGCGTGCAAACGACGCCCTCGCATGCCGAGACTGCCCTGGTAGCGGGTTTCTACTCTTCGGGGGATTCTGCCCGGCCGGGCTTCGGCTGGTATTTCGGCCGTGACGCCCTGTGGACTCTCTACGCCGTGAATAGTTATGGCGATTTCCAACTGACCCGGGACGAGCTGAATTTTCTCATCAAGCGGCAAAGCCCCGAAGGCAAGATTATTCATGAGTGGGCGCAGACCGCCGATCTGGTGGATTGGAAGAGCCTGCCCTATGCCTACGCCTCCGCGGATGCCAATCCGCTGCTCTTGATGGCCAGCAACGACTACCTCAAGGTGAGTGGCGACAAGACATTTATCCAGGCCAACTGGGAAGCACTGGAGCGCACCTGGAAATTCGAGACCTCTCACGATTCAGATGGCGATGGAATTTATGACAACTCCGAAGGGACGGGATGGGTGGAATCCTGGCCGCCCGGAATGCCTCACCAGGAGATCTATCTGGCCGCGCTCGACCAGCAGGCGAGCACCGCCATGGCGGAGTTGGCAGGGTCCACGGGGCACCTGGAGATTGCCCAGCAGGCAGAACTTCGAGCCAGCAAAATCGGCGCGGCCATCGAGAAGGAGTATTTGCTGCCCGGGGGTGGCTTCTATGCCTTCAGCCGGAATGCCAATGGCAGCGTGGACTCGAGCCCCACGATCTTTCCGTCGGTTGCCTCCTGGGATGGCAGTTACAAGCTGCAGCATGCGCAGCCGATGTTCGACCGGTGGGCTGCGCCAGAGTTCTCGACCGATTGGGGCACGCGCGATCTGAGTCCAACCGTCTCCTTCTTCGACCCCATCAGTTATCACCAGGGGACGGTATGGCCGCTCTACACCGGTTGGACTTCGGTCTCGGAGTATCGCAACGGCCGTAGTCTCTCCGGATATGCCCATCTGATGCAGAACGCCGATCTGACTTGGGCGCAGGATCCAGGCGCGGTGACCGAGTTACTCTCGGGCCAGTTCTTCGCGCCCTTGGGCCGCAGCACGTCTCATCAACTCTGGTCCTCGGCCATGGTCATCTCGCCGGTGTTGCGCGGTCTTTTCGGTTTGGAGTGGAATGCGGCGGGGAACAAGTTAACGGTCACGCCCAGCTTACCGGCCGACTGGGATCGAGCGACCCTGCGTCATGTGCCGCTCGCCGGCGGCAGCGTCGATGTGGAAATCACGCGTTCCGGAGCGACGCTGTTGGTGCGCACCGCGGCGCCAAGCGTGGTGCTTGATTCGCGGGCTCCGGGAGCAAAGTGGTCCAGTGGCGTATTGCGCATACCATTGCCGCCGGTAGAGGCGGCCCTTGCCCACGCCCTCCCCAACCCCGGAGCGACGACACAACAGCTGAAAGTGCTGGACCAGCAATCGGTGGGGAATTCGCTCTCGTTGAGACTATCGGCGCCGGCCAATAGTCAACAAACAATCATGCTCCGTATAAACGACCCGCATACAAGCCTTCGTGTCGAAGGTGCAGAAATGCCGCAAGGGAATAACTCTTCGTTGCGCCCGCTGCAAGTTGATTTCGGCGCCGGCGAAGGCTACGTTGAGAAGACGCTCAAGGTCACCTGGTGAACCGTGCGACTACGATCGGTTCCGGTGTCGCAAACGAGGCGGGTATCGCAAATACGACGGGTGCCCCAGGTTCGCCCCAGCGTACCTGGGTTGAAGAGAACGGGGGAAGCCCAACCTTTATTTTTCAAACTTAGAACAGTTGAGACCGCCGAGTGAAAGCATTTGAAACAATCATTATCGGCCCAGGTACGCTGGGGCGAACCTGGGGCACCCGTCCTGTTTTCGAGAGCTTTGATTAGGGGCGAGGTTGCGAAAGGATGAGTTTGCCCACGGCCAATGCAAAACTCGGAGCACTCCTGATTTGGCTCTTCGCCCTTCTCTACTCGCCAGCAACCTCAGCGCAGCTATCCTTGCAAACCGATTCGGTCGCGCCCGAGCGATTCGTTGCGGCTCATGGGCGCAAGGCCATCGTAATGGGTTACGCATCCGGTGGCCTGGAGCTATGGGCCTATCCGCTGCAACTCATCAGCGGATATGAACTGGGGTTTCGGCCGGCCGGCGATACAACCGAAACCGCGGGCTCCGTCTTGCTCCGTCGCATTACCTACGACCCCGAAGCCATCACCCGCACCTACATCGGCCCAGACTTCATCGTTCGTGAGAGGCTCTTCGTTCCCCTCAATGAGCAGGCCATCTTACTCACCTACACCGTGGAGTGTCGTCACGCCATTGACATCATGATTCACTTCACATCGGTTCTTGATCTGATGTGGCCTGCATCCATCGGCGGCCAGAGTACCCAGTGGGACCCGGCTGCGTCCGCCTACATCCTCTCCGAACCTCTGCACAGATACTCCGCGTTCATCGGCGCTCCTCAGGTGATCTCACACGATGAAGTTCTCAACAGTGCACAGCCGGGCACGCCGGGAAATCGGTTCGCCTTCGCTGTGCGCGCGGGAGGGAATTCCGATCATTCCGTAACCGTAGTGGTTGCGCGTAACGACGAGGGCTCGTCAAGCGCGCCGGCACGCATGAGGAGCTTGCTCGCCTCGCAAGCGAAGTTCGAGACCGAGGCGCGCAGCCACTACGCGGAGCTCCTCAGTAGCACCCTGGAGATCGAAACTCCCGACGATTCAGTCAATCAGCAACTAGCCTGGGCACAGATCGCGCTTGATCAAGCCTGGGTATGCAATCCCATATTAGGCTGTGGCGTGGTCGCCGGCTACGGCCCCTCACGCGCTGGCCGCCGGCCGCAGTACGCATGGTTTTTCGGCGGTGATGGCCTCATCGCCATCGAGGCGCTGGTCAATACAGGCGCGTACGATCGGGCGCGGGAAGCGCTTGCCTTCATCGCCAAATACCAGGACGCCGCCACCGGCATGATATGGCATGAGCTCTCGCAGAGCGCCGATCCCGCCGACTGGGCCAACAGGTATCCCTACATGTTTGTCCATGTCGACATTACCTTCCACTATCTGACCGTGGTGGAGCGCTACGTCTCGGCCACTGGGGACACAGAGTTTCTGCAACAGCATTGGCCAGGAATCGAAGCCGCCTATCGTTATTGCAGATCGTTGATCGACGCAGAAGATGGACTACCCCGCATTCCCTCGACCAAAGAGGGAGGCGACGAACAGGACAAGATGACCGACGATTCGGGCCTCGCCGCAAGCTGGGTCACGGCATCTGCGGCCTTTGCCCGAATGGCGCGGCTGGACGGTCATGTACAGCAAGCGGAAGAAGCCGCGCAATTGAGCGAAAAGGCAAGGAGCGCCGCTGCGCGCCGTTATTGGGACGACGCGCGGAACTCATGGATCGATGGTTATAACGTCGCGGGCCGCGCTGTCTCCCGGCATGGCGACAGCGGAGTGGCTCTGGTCGCAGCCCACATTCTCGATCAGCGCCGCACCGACGCTATGCTCGACCAACTCGCCACCTCTGATTTTGAGACCGACTGGGGCACCAGGGGCTTAGCCACGAGCTCCCCCGAGTTCGACCCGGCATCGTATTCCAAGGGGAGTGTTTCGCCCGTCGGCACTGCGCGGGTGGCCTCGGAATTTTGGTCTAACCATCGCCCCTTTACCGCCTTTCCCATCTGGAGTGGGCTCCTCCCCTGGGGCACGCTCGACTCCATGGGACACATACATGAACTGCTCGCGGGTGACTTTTACCACCAGCAGGTAGAGTCGGTTCCCGAGCAGACCTGGTCTTCGGCAGCGCTGCTCTCCTCTGCAGTGGAGGGTCTACTAGGCCTGGAAAGGGACGCGCACACGAACGGTTTAAAATTCTCACCCCATCTGCCCGCCAACTGGGACCACATCTCCGTCCGCAACCTCAAGGTGCCTGGCGGCAATATGGGAATGACTCTGACCCGGGTGCGGAACGGATTGGAGCTGGAAATTGAAAATTCCGGCAGTCCGGTAGATCTGCTCTGGGCTCCCGAGATTCCACTAGGAGCTCATCTCAGCGGCGCAGAGTTGAATGACAAACCTGTTTACCCGCAGACGGACGAGCACGCACAAGACACCCACGCAACCATGAAGTTTACAGTTCCCCATGGAAAGAGCAGTTGTCTGATCCGGTATGAAGGTGGCGTTCTCCTTAGCATCACGAGCGCTGGTCCACTGGTGGGTGAACCGAGCAAACAAATCAAGATAACTTCTGTTGTTTACAAGCCGGCAAGCCTGGTAGTCGACGCCGATGTCTCGCGGGAGGCACCCAACTCAATCATTGAGCTGCGAACGAGCCAAAAAGTGCAGCAGGTGCGCGGAGCAAAGCTCAGCCCGATTTCTGATGGCGTATACGACTTACTCGTTGCCCCGGCAAGCAATCCCGGCCCCGCGCCCGGCCCATACGGCCACACCGAGATCGTCGTCGATTTCGCTGGCAAGTAATG
The DNA here is from genome assembly GCA_963821315.1 of uncultured Acidobacteriaceae bacterium. Classification (GTDB taxonomy): domain Bacteria; phylum Acidobacteriota; class Terriglobia; order Terriglobales; family Acidobacteriaceae; genus PALSA-350. Next base: position 170,661 of record CAWGDP010000011.1, read on the forward strand.
CGCAGCAAAACCCATTCAGATCAAAGCATTTCTCCCCTTGCTATATGCTTTCGAGGGCGGCCTCGTCGTCGCGCGCTACATTACACCGCCAGCAAAGGGAGCATCCATCGTCTATGCGCAGAATACCCGCGTTAACCGGTACCCCGTTGGTCAAGGCAATCATCGGTTTCGCGCTCTTCATGGCTGTGGCCGGCGGCCACGCGCAGAACCGGGTGATCGATCAGCAGTGGCAGTTCAGCCCCGACCCCAAGGCCCAATTCACAGCCACCACCGTCGATCGCCAGGCAAAGTGGCGTCCGGCCAAGGCCAGCCTCTCCTGGAACGCTCAATTCGACGACCTTCGCGACTATGCGGGGGTCGGCTGGTATCGAGTCACGATCGCGTTGCCGCCGCCGCAGCCATCCAGCCGCGAGCTGATTCATTTCGGCGCCGTCGATTACTTCACGGAAGTATGGATCAACGGCAGGCGCCTGGGGGAGCATGAGGGCGGGTACACGCCGTTCACCTTCGATCTCACGGGCAAGGTGCGCGCAGGCAACAACGAAATTCTGGTCAAGGTCTTTGACCCGCCCATGCCCCCTCCGCTCGCGGTGCAGATGCCGCCAAACTCTGCGCCCAAAGAGGTCTTAAGACCCCCTACGGCTAAAAATAACGCGGAGCCTCCGCTCGACAAGAGATTCGATTACAACGAAATTCCCCACGGGAAGCAGAACTGGTACGTGCAGACCAGCGGACTTTGGCAAGAAGTGACGCTTGAGACTGTGCCACTCCGTTACGTTGCGTGGGTGCACGTCACTCCGCACAACAGCGGCGATGTAACGGTCGAAGCCAGGCTGGCCGGCAGCGCCGGCAGCAGTCCACTTGAGGCCACGCTCTTCGATCCCTACGGCGCGACCGTGGCCCAGCTCCAGCTTGCCGTGGACGGAACGACGGCGCAGGGCAAGACGCACGTGGCCAACCCCATGTTGTGGGACGGTGACCACCCTAACCTCTATTCGCTGGAGCTGAATAACCCGGCGAAGACGGGGCCGGCCCAACGGGTGCACACACGCTTTGGATTTCGTGAGCTCACCACCGCCGATGGACGGCTCTTCCTCAACGGCAAGCCCTTCTACATGCGAGCCGCTCTCGACCAGGATTTCTATCCCCAGGGTATTTACACGCCGCCATCGGCCGATTTCATACGCCAGGAGATGCTGACGTCGAAAGCCTTGGGACTGAATATGCTGCGCTGTCATATCAAGGTGCCGGATCCGCGCTATTTGGACGCCGCCGATGAAACCGGCATGCTGGTCTGGTATGAGATCCCGGTGTGGAACGACGCTCATCGTTGGACAGCGCAAGCAGCCCAGCGTGGCGTGGATACTTTTCGCGCGGAAGTGGAACGGGATTGGAATCATCCGTCGATCGTGATTCAGAGCATCATGAACGAACAGTGGGGCATGGATCCGGCGCAGGCAGATCAGCGCGCGTGGCTGCTTAATAGCTTCCGCGATTTCAAGCAGCTTACGGCGCCGTTAGGCCGCTTGATCACCGACAACAGTGCCTGCTGCACGGGCTTTCACCTGCAATCGGATTTCGCCGACTTTCATATGTACTACTCCATTCCCGACCACGCAGAAACCTGGGCCGGGTGGGTACAGGAGTACGCCACCCGGCCGAAGTGGCTCTACAGCCCGTATGGCGACGCAATCACCAACGGCCAGGAGCCGCTGCTGGTTTCTGAATTCGGCAACTGGGGTTTACCTGAACTGCCGCCGCGCGATCAATTGCCCTGGTGGTTCCCGCGCGACTTTGAAGGTCGTGAGCTTACCCGCGCCGCCGGCGTCTTCGATCGTCTGCATACGTTTGGCCTGGACCGCATCTATCCCGATTATGGCGCTCTCGCGCTGGCCACAGAGAGGCACGAGTACCTGGCGCTCAAATACGAGATCGAGCAGATGCGCCAGCGAAACTCCATCCAGGGTTATGTCATCACCGAGCTCACCGATGCCAACTGGGAGGCCAACGGTCTGATGAGCATGTGGCGTCAACCCAAGACCTTTGCCGGGGAACTGGGGCAGCTGCAGCAAGACGACCTGGTGATGGCCAACTTTGCCACCCACAACTTCACCACCGGCGCAGCGGTGAAGGTTCCGCTGATGGTGTCGCATTATTCCACCTCCGTTCTCGAAGGCGCGAGGATCCTGTGGCAGACCTCCGACGGACGATCCGGATCCTTGCCATTAAGGAACATACCGGGACAGGGTCAGGTCACAACGGAAGGTACTCTGGTGTTCAATGCTCCGCTGGTTAACGCACCCGCGCCGGAGTTTTTCCGCCTGCAGTTGGTGAATGCCGCCGGGACGACTCTGGCGCAGAATCGTTACAGGTTCGCGGTGTATCCGCAACCGGCCCCAAACCCTGGGATCACGGTGGCTATCCACGATCCACTCAACCAGCTGCAGTACTTGCGGCCGGCCCTCGCCGCCCACGGTGTTGCTGTGATCGATGAGAGTGCTGCTGCGAGCGCCTTGAAAGCGGTTTGGCTATCCTCTGTGCTGGATGACCTGACTAAAGCCAAACTCAGCCAGGGCGGGAGCGTAGTGCTTCTCGCTGGGAGCCGGGATGCCCTCCCCCGAGGAGGCACTTTGGCGATTCTGCCCCGTGCCGGATCAGACCTGACCGGCGACTGGGTCAGCAACTTCAACTGGGTTCTATCGTCGAGCCCGCTATTCAAGCCGCTTTCTCCGGTGATCGACGGCTCGATTCTGGGTTGGGAGGCGGCCTCCATCACGCCGGAGTTCGTGATCGGAGGATTGAGGCCAGAGGATTCTCAAAATGTACTAGCAGGTGTCTTTTATGGCTGGATCAACTCCAATCGCGCTTACCTCACGGAACAAAGTGACGGTCCAGGACGTATGTTCTTGACGACGTTTCGCTTTCAGGGTTACGGTCAAGATCCCTTTGCCACCGTGCTGCTCGACCAAATGCTCCAGATGGCGGCTGCCACGTCCGGCAAGGCCTAGACCCTTTTAGTCGGGCCGGAAAAAAGAATATGTCGGCTTTAGAGGGTGTTTGAGTACCAGCGGAAAGAAACCGCAGATCCCTCCCCTACGCTCCCCCGGATTTCCTGTTGAGATTGGTGGCGTTGGCAAACTTCATGCGGCTTTCTCTACGGAAAGCCGCACACGTGGTCGTAGGCGAGCGGTGCGTGGTAGGAAATCCGGGTACGCTCCGGTCGGGATGACAATTCTGTTGCAGGGTCAAGTATTTCTCGGTAAAGCTTGCGGACTCAACAGAATTGTCATCCCGACCGGAGCGCAGCGTAGTGGAGGGATCTGCGGTTTCTTTCCGCTGGTACTCAAACACCCTCTAAAGCCCCTGGGTTCGCGTGTTATGAAGGGTACAGCTTTCAGGTCGTGCGTCTTTGTAATCCGGCTTCAGCCGCTGGGGGACTATCTTTCTGTAACGCAGCTCTTTTCCGCAGTCTGCTAGAGCCTGTTATTAATAGAGGGGCAGCGACGCAAGCGCATGCGAGCACGAAATTGACCATGGGCTCTTCCAAAGATTCAGCGGCGCCATCTTCCGCAGCGGGTGAACCGGCCGTGCGTTGCGCCGCTCCGGGCCGCGTGAACCTGATCGGGGAGCACACCGACTATAGCGGTGGGTTCGTCATGCCGGTCGCCATAGACTTCCGCACCGTCGCCTCCATTCGCCCCCGCAACGATGCCCAGATTTTGCTCTCCTCAGACAACATGGGCGAGCAGGTTTCTTATCCCGCCGACCCGCTGCCCACCACCGCCCGCAAGCACTGGAGCGATTACCCGATGGGAGTGGCCTGGAGTTTGGCCCAGGAAGGTGTGCGCGTCGGTGGATTTGATCTCTCCCTTGCGGGCAACGTTCCCTTGGGGGCTGGCCTCAGTTCTTCGGCATCGATCGAAGTGGCGACGGCGCTGGCCCTGTTGGCGCTGGCCGGGGCTACATTGCCGCTGGCCACCATCGCCCTGGCTTGCCAACGCGCGGAAAATGCGTTTGTGGGCGCGCGCAGCGGCATCATGGACCAGTTCATCGCCTGTGCCGGGCAGCAAGATCATGCCTTATTGCTGGATTGCCGGTCGCTTGAATATCGCCTGCTGCCTATCCCCCCGCACGTGCGGCTCATCATCTGCAATTCCATGGTCAAGCATGAGCATGCCGGCGGGGAATATAACGCCCGCCGTGCGGAGGTAGAGGAGGGCACGCGGATTCTGCATCGCCGCTGGCCTTCCATTGTGGCCCTGCGCGATGCCACCGAAGCGCAGCTCGTCGAGTGCAAGCAGCAAATGCCTGAAAATGTATTTCGCCGTTGCCGTCACATCATCACCGAGAACAAGCGAGTGGAACTTGCTGCCTCGGCGCTCGAGCGCGGTGATCTGCCGGCCTTCGGCCTCCTGATGGCCGAGGCGCACCGCAGCATCCGCGACGACTTCCAGGCCAGCTGTAGCGAGCTGGATACGCTGGTCGAGATCGCCTCCGGTATATCTGGTTGTTACGGAGCCCGCATGACCGGCGGCGGCTTTGGGGGCTGTACTGTCAACCTAGTCGAAGAAAGCCAGGCATTGCAATTTCGCGAAGCGATTCACAGCCGCTATCGTGCATCCACTGGCATCGATGCCGACATTTATCTCTGCCGCGCTTCTGCCGGAGCAACCCGCCTCTCCTGATCTGACTTTTTTCAAAACCGACTCCGGACTCGCCGCATCCAATCACTAACAGTTCGAAAGCACATCCCTTGCTGCAGAGAAAGACGTGAGTCTTAGCTATCTCGATTCCTCTGTGGAAAAAATCGGTTACGCGTATACAACTTTTGGGGCAGACCGACACCTCGGAAGTAATCTAACCAGAGTAAACTTACCGGAGTAACCCGAGAGGTCCTACATGATTTCCCAATGTATGAATCCGGAGTGCCGCAAAGAGCTTCATTATCTACGCAATGGCAGGGTTATCCGTACCACGCGGCGAAACGGGGCCCAGGTCCAAGTGGAACATTTCTGGCTTTGCGGAGAGTGCCATTTAGACTACGACTTCCTTTTTGCCAAGGATGGTCATGTTTCGCTTGCGCGAAGGGCCAATTTTGTGGCTACTACCGACAAGCCGGCCCTGGACCTGTTGCTCGTCTCCTAAGAGTTCGGCTGCCCGTTGCGGCGGCCGTTGGAATAGTCGGAGAGACGGCAACCCGGTTTTAGTCTGCGCGATTTCGCTCCTTCGCGAAGTCCTGAGTTCATGAAGTTTAATTCATCCCCGCTTTTCCTCAACCTGCACTCTTTCTGCACATCTCCGGGCCCAGTGTGCCCGGCCCAGCAGACTAGACTAGAAACAACCTCATGGCAGAATTCACCCATCTTCACCTGCACACTGACTATTCGCTTCTTGACGGCGCTTGTGATGTAGAAAAGCTGGTCGCCCACGTCGACAAAATCGGACAGAAAGCTGTGGCTATCACCGACCACGGCAATATCTACGGCGCCGTACATTTTTTTAATGCCGCGAGCGCCGCGGGAGTGAAGCCCATCCTGGGATGCGAGCTGTACATCTGTCCCCAGGAAGATCATCGTGCTGCTCCGGAAAAGGACAAGTACCATCATTTGCTGGTGTTGGCGGAGAACGAAGAGGGATACCGCAACCTGGTGCGCATTACCTCTGAAGCTTCACTTCATGGTTTTTATCGTAAGCCTCGCATCAGCAAAAACTTTCTTGCTAAACATGCCCAGGGCCTGATCGGCTTCTCGGGCTGCCTGGCCGGCGAACTCTGCGGCAATCTCATGGCTGGAAAATACGAGGATGCCAGAGCCACTGCGAGCCAATATCAGGACATTTTCGGCCGTGGCAATTTCTTCCTGGAGATCCAGGACCAGGGACTCGAGCTGGAAAAGAAAATCCACGCCGATCTCTTTCGGCTGGAGAAGGAATTGGATATTCCGCTGGTCGCCACCAACGACAGCCACTATCTCTGCGAAGACGATCATCATGCTCATGAAGTGCTGCTGTGCGTGCAAACGGCGGACTCGATCCACAATCCCAAGCGCTTCAAGTTCGATGGCGACCAGTTCTACGTCAAGAGCGCTGCTGAGATGGAACGGCTCTTCCCCCATGCGCCGGAAGTGGTCAGCCGCACCATGCAATTTGCTGAGCGCTGCTCGCTCAAGCTGAACAAGGTAACCAATCCGTTTCCGGAGTTTGCGGTTCCACCCGGGCACACCATCGATAGCTATTTTGCCGAGGTTTGCCGCGCTGGTTTCCGCAAGCGACTCGACACCACCATTCGCCACCTCGGTGACCGTGGATTGCGCAAGCGGCCAATCTCCGATTATGAAGAGCGCCTGGAGCGCGAGATCGACTGCATCAAGCAGATGAAGTTTGCCGGCTATTTCCTTATCGTGTGGGACTTCATCAAATATGCGCGTGAGGTCCACATCCCTGTGGGACCGGGCCGCGGATCGGCTGCCGGATCATTGGTTTCGTACGCGATGGAAATTACCGACATCGATCCGCTGCAGAACGAGCTTCTGTTTGAGCGCTTCCTGAATCCTGAGCGCGTCTCCATGCCGGATATCGACATTGACTTCTGCATGAACCGGCGGGGCGAGGTGATCGACTATGTCACCCGCAAGTACGGCCGGGAGCAAGTGGCCCAGATCATTACCTTCAACACCATGGCCGCCCGCGCCGCCATCAAGGATGTCGGCCGCGCGCTCGATCTGCCCTACGGCGAAGTGGATCGCGTGGCCAAGATGGTGCCCGCGACCATTGGTGTGACCATCACCAAGGCGCTCGAAGATTCGCCGCAAATGCAGGAGGCCTACAACAAAGAGCCGCAGGTGAAGGAGCTCATCGACACCGCGAGGAAACTCGAGGGCCTGGTGAGGGGGGCCGGCTTGCATGCCGCCGGCGTGGTGATCGCGCCCCAGGCTCTCACTGAGCTGGTGCCGGTCTGTCGCAGCAAGAACGATGAAATTGTCACCGCCTATGACATGAAGGCGGTGGAAAAGCTCGGCCTGCTGAAAATGGATTTTCTCGGGCTCACCACGCTGACGGTCATTGACGACGCCCTCAAGCTGATTGAGAAGAAGCGCGGCACCCCGTTAGATATGTCGCTGATTCCTCTGGACGATGCGGAGACCTACGAAAAGGTCTTTCACCGCGCACTCACCTCTGGGGTGTTTCAGTTCGAGTCCGGCGGCATGCGTGATGTGCTTCGCCGCTACAAGCCTGCCTCCGTGGAGGATCTGACCGCCCTCAACGCGCTCTATCGCCCGGGACCGATTCAGGGTGGCATGATCGATGACTTCATCGAGCGCAAGTGGGGCCGCAGGGTGGTCAGCTACGAGTTGCCCCAGCTGGAAGCTCTGCTCAAGGAGACGTTGGGCGTGATCGTCTACCAGGAGCAGGTGATGCAGATTGCCAACGTTCTGGCCGGCTACTCGCTGGGCGAAGCCGATCTTCTGCGCCGTGCCATGGGCAAGAAGAATCCCGAAGAGATGGCCAAGCAGCGTAACCGCTTTGTCGAGGGAGCGATCAAGCGCAAGCACCCCAAGGATAAGGTCGTCCGCATCTTCGACCTGATGGAGCAGTTTGCCGGATACGGCTTCAACAAGTCCCACTCCGCGGCCTACGCGCTGCTGGCCTACCACACCGCGTATTTGAAGACGCATTACCCGGTGGAGTTTATGGCTGCGCTGCTGAGCTCGGAAATTTCCAAGCCGGAGAACGTGGTCAAGTACATCAAGGAGTGCCGCGAGATGGGCATCGCGGTCGAGCCACCCGATGTGCAGATCTCGGGCGCTGATTTCACCCCGAGCCTTACCGGCATTCGCTTCGGGCTTACGGCCATCAAGAACGTGGGCCGCAACGCCATCGATTCGATCCTCGCCGCGCGCGCTGCGCTGGCCGAGGAGAACCGCACCTTCGCCAACTTTTGGGAGTTCTGCGAAAAGGTCGATCTGCGCATGATGAACAAGCGTGTTTTGGAATCGCTGATCAAGAGCGGAGCGCTTGACTCGTTTGGCCGCCGGTCCCAGCTCATGGCGGTCACAGACCGGGCGATGGAGCGGGCGCAGCAGGCTCAGCGTGATCTGGTTGCCGGCCAGCATGGGCTCTTTGCCGGGCTGGCAAGCGTATTCGAAAGCAACGGCAATGGCGCAAAGAGCGTCGATGACCTGCCCAACACACCCGATTGGGACGAGAACCAGCGGCTGCAATCGGAAAAGGAAGTGCTGGGGTTCTTTGTCTCTGGCCACCCCCTGGATAAGTACGCAGAGAAGTTGCGCAACTTGAACGTGGTCGACACGGCGACTGCGTTGGAGATGAAGGTGGCCCCTGCGGCCGGCCGTCGCCGGGGCGGGGAACCGGAGAGCCTGCTGGCGATCGCCGGCGTGATTGTCGGCCTGAAGGTGGGCAAATCCAAACGCTCCGGAGAGATGTACGCGCAGGCCGCGCTCGAAGATACGGTCGGCAAAATCGACATCATTTGTTTCCCCAAGGATTATGCGCGGCTTTGCGAAAGCCTCAAGATCGAAGTGCCGGTCCTGATCAAGGGGGTGTTGCGCGCGGATGACGATGAGTCGGCGCCGAAGCTATCGGTCTCCAGTGTGCAACCGTTGGAGGACATCAAGATCAAGCTGCCTCAGAACGTCCGCATCCGGGTGCTGTTGGAGAAAGCGGACGAGGCCATGCTGGGCTCGCTGCGCGCAATGATCACGGCTGCCCCTGGTCCTGGCAGAATCATGATCAACCTCGAAAGCCGCGGCGAGTATTGCGTAATGTTGGAGCCCGAGGGCCTCTCCGTCGCCGCCGACAGAGGCTTCATCGAGCGAGCAGAACAGTTACTGGGCCTGGGAGCAGTACAAGCATTCGAATAAGCTCAGGGCCCACTGCAAGTTGGGCCACCAATCAAGCTCACGTCCACCAAAGCCCCTTCCCTGGACGGGTGCCCCAGGTTCGCTCCAGCGTACCTGGGTCGAAAAAGACGGGGCGTAGTCCCTCCAAGGCTTTTGCAATATCGACCAGCAAAACATTTCATTTCCGCCACACGTATGCCGAGGCGACAGCATAGGGCCGCAGTTCAATCGATGAGACATCCGCCGAGACAGCACGAGGCTGGGCAAAACTCTCCTCGTCAAGCACATGTATCTGTGAGATCACCATACCGCCGGTCAAGACGGATCACCTGATTCCGTCCAGTGAGATTGGCGATCCAAGCCACACGCTTCCCATCGCGATCCATGCCGGCTACGGCGGCCACAGCCTCTGGCCGGCTCGAGCGGCAACGATATCGCAAACGTCCACCCAAGGCGGCAAGCCCTTGCGCCGCGTAGAAAGCGGGATGGTAAGTGACCCCGTCGCTAGAGGCCAGTCCCAGAGGTCCGGTCAACGCGCCGACGGTGAGCGCTTCCAGACCCGCTTCGGCGGTGGCCGCGGCGTAGCCGATCATCCACGCTGCTGCGAACAGGCTTGTCTGCCGCGGATCGTGGTCCGTCATCGTGATCCGCCGATTTTCCGGGTTGTCCATCACCCGCGAGCCGTATGGATTCTGGCGCATCCCGATGGTCGAAGGGCCGATCCAGTACGCTTTGTCCTTGCCCATGATGGCGCGCGCTGAACGGGTAATACTCGGCATCGCTTCCAGGGTTTGCATCACACTCAAATCGTCGGCAGCGTGCACGATAGGGCAGGTGCAGTGAGAGACAAAATCGAGTAACTCAACCGGAGGCCGCTTGCGGTTGAGTTCCGTAAAGTAGGTCAGCACTCCACCGCCGATGGCCACGCCCGGAAAAGCTTCCCGCGCGGCTTGATAGATTTCTGCAAGTGGCGGACACGGAGGCCACGGGCTGCCGGGCAGAGTGGATTGTCTATCGACGGCAGGCGAAACCAGAACCGCTGACAATTTCAGCTTGGCCTCGGAGGCCATCGCCGCTATCTCGCGCAACTCGTCTTTGACATTGCGCTGCGCAGGGACCACCAGCTCGAGGGCACACTGCGAAGCCTCTGCAATCTGCGCCATCTCTCCAAAACGTCTCGCGTCCATGCCCGGCCGTAGGATCAAAATGAAACAGAAGAAGTTGCGGCTGCAATCGTTTGAGCAAATCGGGATGCGCCAGCACCGTCGCAATTTCACCGGGATGGATGGCGACGCCGATCCGCGGAAAGGTGCCGTCCGCTTCGCCCATTTCCAATTCGATCGCAGCATCCGGCTTCGCATCAACTGCCTTTGGCGCGCCGGCGCTGCTGTCGGTGATCCGCAGCTCGACTGCCTGCTGGTTGCGCACCCCGCGGGCCATGACGTACGGCCACGGGAGAGCGAGCGGGCGAACATAAGTCTTGTACGAGGCGTCGGACCAGTTGCGCTGGTCTTCCATCTCGAATACGTCCCCGGTCATGAGGCAGCGCGCGGTGACGCCCGGCGCGACTGAATGCTCGATGGCACGAATCTCCTTGAACGGTTGCAACGGAGCAATCAGATCCGGAAAGGCCGCCTGCTCGCGCGAGCCGTCAACATGCTCGATGACGGCCGGCTGGCCGACGATGCCCGCAAGCGGATGCAGGACAGCGAAGCCGCAGCGCGCAGTAAGAAACGGAGTCCGTGGTTCGGCGGTCACCTCGAAGGTGATGAGGCCGTTCGCGTTTCCGGTTATCCGTGTTTCATACGCGAGTTCCTGGCTGAGTTCTCTATTGATACAGCGCGCCCGGAAGGTCACGGTGAATTGATTGCCGTCCTGATGGCAGGTGAAATCGCTGATCGCGGGATGAAAGGTTCCCCAATCCTTATCCCGCACCACGTAAGCAATGGCGCGCAGCACCTCGCGACCCTGGTAGCGAATAGTCCGCAGTCCGCCCGCCACCAATTCCGCTGTCAGCGCGCCGGCCTTCAGGGTGATGCTTTCCGGCGATGTCTCGTCGGTCCCGACCCGCCTCTGGGCCACGGTAAGTTCCATGCTTAGCCTCTGAACAGGGGACCATTCTAAAGTAACGGGACTTGGGTAATGCGCTGGATGCTCCGCCCCCGGCCGGCCAAAGGGTACGCCTGCACATAGTAACGGTCCAAGCATCCCGGAACCTGCTGAAAACGCTATAATCCATGTTACTGACAGTACCCAGGCCAAGCGGCAGGCTTTCCCGCGCTGGCACAGGCGACGCAAAGTCTCATGACCGATCCGTTACCAGCAAATCTTGAGCAGACACAGGTAGTCGCCGAACCAACGAATCCCGCCTGGATCAAGACCGAACTTGCGCGGCACTCGCAACGGCCCTACCCGATGGACTTCATCCAGCGTATTTTTACTGACTTTTCGGAGATCCACGGGGATCGAGCCTTCGGCGACGATCTGGCGATGGCTTGCGGTCTGGCGCGCTTCCACGGTCAGGAAGTCATGGCTATCGGCAACCTGAAAGGGCGGGGCACCAAGGAGAAGGTACGCCGCAATTTCGGCATGCCCAACCCGGAAGGTTACCGTAAGGCGCTGCGCACCATGAAGATTGCGGAAAAGTTCCATCGGCCGGTGTTCACCTTTATCGATCTCACCGGCGCTAATCCCGGTATCGCTGCCGAAGAACGAGGCCAGGCGGAAGCCATCGCTCGCAATCTGCGCGAGATGGCCCGGCTGCGCGTGCCGACCATCGCCACCATTACGGGGGAAGGTGGTTCGGGCGGCGCCTTGGCCCTGGCAGTCGCCGATCGTGTTTTGATGATGGAAAACGCCGTTTATTCAGTGATTGCTCCCGAGGCGTGCGGTTCCATCATGTGGCGCGACGCCGGCAAGCGCGCCCAAGCCGCGGCAGCCCTGAAGATTACTTCCGAGGATGTGAGCCGTTTGGGTTGCGTCGACGATGTGGTGCCGGAACCCCCCGGCGGAGCCCAGAACGACCCGGTGGCCTCCGCCGCCATGCTCGATGAGAAGCTCGCCTGGCATTTAAGTGAATTGCAGGCCATGCCGGTCGAGGAACGCATCGCTCGCCGTCTGGCCAAGTTCCGGGAGATTGCCCGTTTCTACAAAAACGCCTGAAACGCCTATGCCGACAGCATTTTGCCCCCAAGGCTCGGTTAGCCTATTAGTACTGGGGGCGTGCGCTTGACCGATTTCACCGCTGTCGATCGAGTACGCGCGTTCGGGTACGTCGTCCTCGCCGCAATCTACTTTTACCTTGCCCAGATCATTTCTGTTCACGCGGCCAACGGCTTGGCGAGCGGAATGTGGGGCCAACTCATCGAGCGCAGCGTTCTGCTCTTTCTGCTGGTCATCGGCTACGGGGCAATGGGACGCGCATTGAACCGCCAGCGCCGGCCAGTTCACGACATGGGCCTGGTCTTCCGTTCCGGGTGGCAGCGGGAATTTGGCTTGGGCGCCGCCCTGGGCTGGGGCATGCTGGTTGCAAGCATTCTGCCCCTGGTGCTCACCGGCGGCTTGATCATCACCTTTTGGTTGGTTCCGCGCCAGTTTGGAATTCTTCTCGTCGATCTGCTGCTGCTGGCCGTGGCCTCGCTGGCGGAGGAAGTCGCTTTCCGCGGATATCCCTTCCAGCGTTTGATCGAAGCCATGGGGCCTACCTTGGCCACCCTGGTTTTCTCCTTCGCTTTTGCCGGTTTGCATCTCTTCAATCCCGGAGCGAATCGCGCCAGCTTTCTGATCACGGTTTTCAGCAGCTGGTTGTTGTCGGTCGCTTATCTGCGCACCCGGGCGCTTTGGGTTTGCTGGGGTTGGCACTTTGCCTGGAATGCAAGTATGTGTGTTCTTTTCGGGCTGCCGGTAAGCGGCATCACCGAATTCTCTCCGGTCATTCAGAGCAATACCGTGGGTCCTACCTGGATAACCGGCGGCGACTATGGTCCGGAAGCCAGCGCGGTGACTGCCGTCGTGCTGCTGATCGGGATCTTCATCGTCTACCGCGCGACCCGCGGGTATGCGTACCTTTACACCCAGCCGGTCATTGTCCCCGCCGGCATCCCCGTTGATCTGGACGCGATGAGCAGTACGCTCGCTCCCGCATCACCCGGTCACTCCGCTTCCAGCGCCGGCAGGAACCACCCTGGTTCAGATTGAACCCGCTCCCTCGCCCCCCGGCGCCGCCTCTGCCGGTGTCGTCCGCCCTGCCGCAGCCAGCCCGAGTCGCAAGAGCCGCCCAAATAGGTCCACAAAGAACCCGGCTTTTGCTTCCCTGAAACTTTCTTGCGTTGCGCACGAAAGGTTACTTGCAAATCAACTAACAGTTGGGAACATCATAGGCGCATGAGGAAGGCGCCATGGCCGGGCTCACTACCAAACAATTCTTTCCTGCTGGCGCTCCTTACGGAGTGCGCCACGCTGCCGCTCTTTTCCTAGTTACCATCCTCTGCGGATCCGCTTTCAGCAACGCACAAGTCTTCACTGTGCAACGCGAAAAACTGGCGCCGAAAGATGCCAATCTCACCACGGTACAGCCTACTACCGTCCAGCTCTCGACTACTCCGATCACGGAGCGGACGCGGCAGCAGCTGGTCCGTACCTTCCAGGCAGACGAAGCCTTTGCCGTTCGCCCCCTTCCTCTGGGTACTAAGGGAGTTGTGCTCCATGCCAATGGGCCGCTCAGTCCAGCGGGAAGTGCCTATGCGGACGAGTTGCAGAAGTTCGGTATCTCGTCCAAGCCCGGCGATAAAGTAGTGATCACCAAGTTCGAAGTGAAGCCGGACCGCATCGTCTTTGAGTTCAACGACGGCCCGGAGAAGCACCATCACATCATGCAGCACATCGAAGTGGGAGGCATGGGCGGAATGGCGCCCTTGGCGCAGGATGACGGCCATGTTCCGATCGGATCGCGCATGACGCTGGTCTTCAACAAGTTTGTTCCCGAGATGACTGCTTCGGATGTGCGCAAGCTGATCATCCCCATGATCGACTTTTCGCTCAAGACTCCGGCCGAGGCTTTTGCCGACACGCTCCCGCCGAAACTTAAGGGTGCTGTTCTGAACCACGAGGTTCTGGTCGGCATGAATCGTGAGATGGTGCTGAAGGCCGTTGGCCAGCCCGACCAGAAGGTTCGCGAAATGGACGGCCAGACGCCGTTTGAGGAGTGGATCTACGGCCAGCCGCCGCACGAGGTCCAGTTCGTGCGTTTCAACGGTAACCGGGTAATCCGGCTGGAGATTGCCGATGTTGGCCAGACGCCAGTGATTCGTGACAAGGATGAGACCGATGGCTATTTTGCCGGTCAGTTCGTCCACCAGGTGCGTCTCGGGGATGCGCCTCCCGCCGCCCCCAGCGGGGAACACGCTCCTACTGCGGCGCCCACCTTGCGCCAGCCAGGGGAACAGTTGCCCAACGCGGTTGACAATGATCATCAGATGAAGCCGGTGCAGAATCCCGACGACCAGAAGCCCAAGCCGATTCCACCGCCCCCCGGCACCAATCCCTCACAGCTGCTGGACATATCGAGTTACGCCGGCCCCCGCTGAAGGGCGGGCGGCTACTTTTTCCGAGCCTGCGTGAGAACCTCCCGGTTCAGAGTTGAGTCCCGAAGGGACGGCTCAGACTTGCTGAATGCGTTAAATAGAACGCGAGCAAAGGAAACCGGGTTGGTTGCTGTGGTGCTGACTCTGTCCATCCACCTCCACAAATGCCAAGGTGGGGCCACCGCCCTCCAATTTGTCATCCCGACTGAAGCGGACCCGGATTTCCTACATCACGACACCACCCAAAGCCATGTATGCGGCTTTCCGCAAAGAAAGCCGCACGAGGTTCGCCAACGCCACCAACCTCGACAGGAAATCCGGGGTAGCGTAGGGGAGGGACCTGCAGTTTCCTTTCGGGCATAAGCGAATGTGCCGTGGGCGAGTCGCCTCCGGGGTTCCGTTTCTCCATCAAGCCAAACTGATGACCATTTGAAAGCCCTACAGCTTGACGCGCTGTAGCCCTTCCATGCGCTTTTCCAAACGCCTGAGAAGGCGCTCCAAGACTTGAACCGGTGTCAGTTTGCGCGGCGGCGGCATTTTCGAAGTCTAGCACTTTCGCTTTTTGTTCTTCCAACTTATCTGCTGCAAACTCCCCGGACGGGCTACCACTTTCACGCCATTGATGCCCACACGAAGGTCATGGGAAGTTAGCACTAAAGGGGGCGTCGAATAACCCGGCTAACTTCCCCTCCGGGCAAACTAACTCCCCCGTCGGGCAAATTAACTCCCCCGTTGGGCAAACTAACTCCCCTGGTCGGGCAAATTAACTCCCCCGTTGGACAAATTAACTCCCCTGGTCGGGCAAATTAACTCCCCCGTTGGACAAACTAACTCCCCTGGTCGGGCCATGTAACGATCCGCCAGCTACGCGCACAGTTCATCGAAAGGTGACAATGTCCGTTCCTGATACTGAAAAGTTGAAATCGGATTTAAAAAGCTGGCTCGCGCATATCGACCTTCGAGTCTCCCACCAGACACTCCGGCGATAGCAGCCGGAAGGAAGCTGCTGGAAGCAATTCACAGTTTCGAAAGACTAACGGGCCCTCGTAGTAAATCTTTCAGTACTGTTATCCCCACGACCGGCCTAAACAACAATCCCGATTCTTAGCACACCAATGTGCGCAGTCTCTCTATAGATCCCTCGCCAAACTCCCCGCTGGTTTTGACTCTCGATTAAATCTGGTGAGAATATTCCGGCCATGGACCTATGGCTGACCGCAGCGTTGGGAATCGTACAGATACTTATCACTGTACTTGGTGTTTGGGTGTCGCTAAGACCCCCCGAAGAATCACGTGCCTGGATAGTAGCGTTCGTCATTGTTGGCTTTTTTGGAGTCGGCTTAGCCGTCGAACTAACAAGCCTCGCGGACAACAAGCCGCTACTCATGAGCCCCCCGGATTGCTTGACCAGTTGCCGGCGCCTGTCACCTGGTTCGCGGAGATCGGTGGCGGCTCGACAAAATGGTTTTGACCTACGGGGTCGGGCACTGGGGTTGAGGGAATCGTACCGCCGACAAATTGACTGGTTTCGTTCGGTCGCGCGCTCCAATTGGGGTTGTTGACGCTAATGCTCGCGGTAAAAATCCGCTCAAACGTCAGTGTGGCTCGCAGGCCGTGTTTGGTCCGATTGTCATCCGGCGCGTGAATGGCGATCAGCACCATGTTGGTGTAGGTCTGTAATCGAGTGGTCACGGTCACCGGGGTGCGCGCCGGCGGCAAGCTGTTGCAGCGTTTGAAAGCAGGTGACGCTCTTGCTCGAGGGCGGGCACAATTCTTCCGAGCCTACGTGAGAAGCTGCCGGTTCAGAGTTGAGTCCCGAAGGGACGACTGAAAGTAGCCCAGGACGCAGTCCTGGGTATACATCCTTGGAGAGATCAGTCCCGAAGGACGGCTGAAAATAACCCAGGATGTAATCCTGGGAATTTCTGACCTATTCTCCGACGTCCGGGAAACCCAGGACTGGCGTCCTGGGCAACTTCAAGTCGTCCCTGGCGGGACTGCACCTAAATCTCAAATCCTACCCAGCACTGCCCCGGATTTCCCGAATGCGGCTTTCTTTACGGAAAGCCGCACGAGATTCATTGACTCCACCGAGCTACACAGGAGAATCCGGTACGTGCTGGGCTACTCTCAGCCGTCCCTTCGGGACTCGACTTTAACCGGCAGGTTCTCACGACAGGATCGTGTAACATATTAAGTAGCAGTGCCCGCCGATTCGTCCCGCCAAATGCATTCCAAGCCGGAACGAGGTTCGAGAAAAACTGCGTGCCGGCAGCGAAGCCTGTCGAAGAGGAGATAACACCATGGCGAAAGTAGCCAAGACCGCCGACCGTTCCAAGATGATGGACACTGCCAAGGGCATTGAATGTCCCAAATGCAATAAGGCAACTCGCATTGTGAAACGAGTAAAGGATCGGGAACGCGGAGTTCCCGGAGGCGTTTACATCTCCTGCTCGGCCTGCGACTTCTACGAAAAGCTATAAACCTTTCGTCTAAGCAGTTACTCTTGCGGCCTGCATCTCCGCCAATATGGCTCTTGCCGCGGCGCCCGGATCAGCTGCCCGCGTAATCGGTCGTCCGACTACCAGGTAGCTTGCACCGGCGGCGATGGCCGCCCCGGGAGTAGCCACGCGCCGTTGATCGCCAGTGGCCGCGCCTTCCGGGCGGATTCCCGGGATCACCAGCAGTGGTTTGCGCCCCAACCGGTTACGCAAATTGGCCACTTCGACCGCGGAGCACACCAATCCCCGCGCCCCGTTGGCGTACGCCATCCGGGCGAGCGTCTCCACCTGTTCAGCTGGACTCCCAGTGACACCGGTTGCTGCCAACTGCGCATCATCCATGCTGGTCAGTACGGTGACGGCCAGAAGGATGGGCCCGGTTTCCCCCGCCGCTTCCGCAGCCGCCGAGAGCATGGCCGGTCCGCCTGCAGCGTGTACGGTCAGCATGTGCGCACCAACCCGCGCCACCGATCGCACCGCCGAGGCCACGGTGTTGGGAATATCGTGGAACTTCAGATCCAGAAATATGGAGTAGCCGCGCCGTTGCAGCTCGGCCACCAGGGAGTTGCCCTCGGCCACGTAGAGTTCCAGGCCGATCTTGAACCAGCGCGTGGCTCCCTCTAATCGATCCACCAGGTCAAGTGCCGCTTTGGCATCTGGATAATCCAGAGCAACGATGAGGCGTGCATCTGCGGACTCGCTAGAAGGTGCCACTACGCTGATTGTAACGAAAAACGCGGGCCGATTATCGCTGAAACTGCGCGGGCCAGCTGAGCTCAGCGATTTGAGCTGGGCTTAATGACGGATCAACCAAATCGATCCGCACCGGTGCGATGCCCCGAAAACCCAGGATCCTCGCCGCCGCATACGACAGGTCGAGAACTCTGTTCTCAGGCACCGGACCACGATCATTCACTCGGACCAGAACTGATCGGTGGTTGCGTAGGTTAGTCACCAGAACCGTGGCCCCGAGCGGGAGGCTACGATGGGCGCAGGTCATGGAGTTCATGTTGAACGGTTCGCCGCTGGCGGTAGCTTGACCCTGGAATGCACCGCCGTACCAGGATGCTTTTCCGAATTGTCGCCAGTGATGACGGGCCGGGGTTGCGGTCGCTGTTTTCGGCGAATCCGCAGTGGGGGAATCATGTTGAGCTAACGTGGAACCGGGGCTAATGCACATCGCGGAAAGTACCGCGCCGGCGAGGATTGCGGGCCCTATAGGCCAATGAGAGTGGTTGCCGATAGTTGACATTGTTCTCCTGTCTTATTGTATGGAGCACTTCGTCCCTAAGTCAAAATCTATCAACTACTTATTAAGCTTCTCCTCCTTGCTTAATGGCCCCGGGTGTGGTACACGCGAGGGGTGGTTATAACCTCTTTGGGGGACTTTCTCATTAGACAGGATCCGGGTGCCTCGCGTTGAGGATCGTTGGTAATCTGACCCCACCAAAGTCATAGGCCCGGAATCGGACTTTGGCATCGGAACCGGGGCAAAAAAGCCCCGTCGGCGCAGCATACACTTGCGCATCAGAGATTTCCAGAACTAATGCCATGGAGCCCCAAAT
This sequence comes from uncultured Acidobacteriaceae bacterium, assembly GCA_963821315.1. GTDB lineage: Bacteria > Acidobacteriota > Terriglobia > Terriglobales > Acidobacteriaceae > PALSA-350. The sequence goes on from CAWGDP010000011.1 coordinate 189,167, forward strand.
GACCGCCGCTATCCCCGCTCCACCGGTGGCGCTAACCATCGCGGGCTTTGACCCCGGGTCCGGGGCGGGAATTACCGCCGACCTGAAGACTTTCGCTGCCCACCGAATCTATGGCGTAGCCTGCGTCTCGGCCATGACAGTGCAATCGACACTGGGGGTCCGCGCGGTCGAGCCGCTCCCGGCAATGCTGGTTCGGCAAACCCTGGAATGCCTGGCCGAGGATGTTTCCCTATCCGGCGTCAAGATCGGGATGTTGGGCAGCTCAGCCGTAGTCTGCGAAGTCTCCTCTTTTTTGACTGCCCAGTCCGGGACGATCCCACGGGAACGGATCGTGCTCGATCCCGTTCTGCGTTCCACTTCGGGAACAGCGCTCATCGATCGGGATGGAGTGCGCGTCATCCGCGAGGAGCTGCTCCCTCGTGTCGGGTGGATCACGCCCAACGTCGACGAGTTGGCCTTGCTCGCCGGCGGCAGCCCTGACCGGGAAGAGGTGCCGGCGGCCGCTGCTCGTCTGCAGGCGATGGCAGCGCGACTGGGTAACGATGCGTTGAACGTGGTTGTCACCGGTGGCCACTTGAGCCGGCCTGATGATTTCCTGCTCACCGCCTCCGGGGCGGGGAACTGGCTGGCCGGAGAAAAGATCATCACCAACGCGACTCACGGAACCGGGTGTGCTTTCTCGAGCGCCCTGCTCTGCGAGCTCATTTCGGGCCGATCCCCCAAGGAGGCGGCTGCCGCCGCCAAGGCTTACGTCACAGAAGCGCTTCGTTCGGCCTATCCGGTTGGTAAAGGAAAAGGACCGATGAACCATCTCTTTCCGTTCGATCCGCTTTGATGGGCCCAATTGCTGTTCCATCTTCCCTCTGTAAATCGTCGGCTCAGATGACCACTTGTTTAGGATGTTTTTCGTCAAATCCCACAGAACCGTCATCCTGAGAGGCTGTGACTTTATTGATTTTTCGCGCATCGAGATTTAAACGAAATTGTCATCCCGCCTGTCCCGGCCTGCCGTGGAACCGGCGCAGCGTAGTGGAGGGACCTGCTGTTTCTCTGCCCATCCGATCTAAGGGCCCCAAATGAAAGCCACCACCCTCCACTTGTCATCCCGAGCGCAGCCGAGGGACCTGCAGTGCGCCCCGGCTCCCGCACAAAAGTCTCCGGTCCGTTAGTTCTCCCACCAAATCGTCATCCTGAGAGTCTGTGACTTTATTGGTTTCACAAAAAAATCGATACTGAAAACAAAGAGCTTAGGTGAGTCAATAAATCGCTAAAAGTCAATAAAGTCACAGCCTCTGAGCGCAGCGCCTCACAGATTGATTGCCTGACACAGTGCTTGTGGCGCGGAGTCGAAGGACCTCGGCGATGCTTATCTTACCCATGCTGCTCGGAGCTTTTCGACCACCGAATGCCCGACAACAGGATCTGCTGTGGTTGCTATTGTCGAATCGCCTTGAAGGCTTCATCCTTCGCAAATGCGGTTTGCCGTTTTCGATTCACCGGCACTCATTCGTGGGAGGTGCCAGGTCGCATCTAGTTTTCCATCCCTCCTCCGTGGGTTGCCGGTTCAGATGACCACTGCGGTTGCTTTGCTGGAATCGCCTTTGGGGCTTCATCTTTCGCAAATGCGGTTTGCCGTTTTTGATTGACCGGTACTCATTCTTGGGAGGTGATAGGCGGCATCTAGTTTTCCATCCCTCCTCCGTGGGTTGCCGGTTCAGATGACCACTGCGGTTGCTTTGCTGGAATCGCCTTTGGGGCTTCATCTTTCGCAAATGCGGTTTGCCGTTTTTGATTCGCCGGCACTCATTCTTGGGAGGTGTTAGGCGGCATCTAGTTTTCCATCCCTCCTCTGTGCGTTGTCGGTTCAGATGACCACTGCAGTTGCCATTGTCGAATCGCCTTGAAGGCTTCATCCTTCGCAAATGCGGTTTGCCGTTTTCGATTCACCGGCACTCATTCGTGGGAGGTGTTAGGCGGCATCTAGTTTTCCATCCCTCCTCTGTGGGTTGTCGACTCAGAAGACCACTGCGGTTGCTATGGTCGGAATCGCCTTTCTGGCTTCATCCTTCGCAAATGCGGTTTGCCGTTTTTGATTCACCGGCACTCATTCGTGGGAGGTGTTAGGCGGCATCTAGTTTTCCATCCCTCCTCTGTGGGTTGTCGATTCAGATGACCACTGCGGTTGCTATGGTCGGAATCGTCCCTACCGCTTCATCTTTCGCAAATGCGGTTTGCCGTTTTTGATTCACTGTGATCATTCGATCTGAGGATTCAGAGCTGTATTCACTTTCAACGCTACATCTGGAACATTGTCAGTTCGAATGGACTGCTACGGTTGTAGTTGGCGCAATGGTTTTGAGTTTTCATCGTTGCAAATGCGCGTTGCCGTTTTTGATTTACGCTTGCGAGTCGGTTTATGGGTTACCGTTGCGATTGCAATTTCTGGGGATGGGGTTTGATTAGTTCAGGGTCTTGATTGGGAGAAGGTCGATCCGGGGGGAACCGATCCAAGAGGGCAGTGGGGGAGGGCAGTGGGGGCTGCCCTGGCTTACCGTTGCGAGAGTTCGATTTCCAGGCGGGTGTCTTTGGCGAAGACGACTTCGTGTCCGCGAGCGATCCAGGTGTCGAAGACCACCTTACCGACCTCGTAATAACCAAAGCCGGAGACCAAGCCACCATTCGAAGCCGCCGTGCCCACGACCCGGGCCAGCAGGTCGAGGCCGTTGCTAGTCATGGCTTCTTTCACCAGACCCGCTCCGGTGCTGTCAGAGACCGCAGCCAGCGAACCCAGGGTAATCGGAGCCAGGAAACGGTTGCCGCTGCCAGCCTTGATCTGGCCCTCGTTGTCGATCTGCAACCGATCACTCTTGACGCTCTCGGCAGCGATCACGCGGCCGTGCACGACTCTCTCGTCGCCTTCGGGTAACTCGACCTTGCGGAAGGTCAGCCGCAAGCTTCCGTTGTGACCGAACATTCCAGCGGCCTTAGCCTGCACCACGCTGCCAATCAGATGCGTGCCCTCGGGCAATAGCAGTTTCCCGTGCGCCTTGTGCGAAACCGATGCTGCCGTATCTGTGGATTGCAGCGTGCTGGCGGGTTCGTCTTCGAAAAGAGGCTGTGTCAGCACCGCTTCGACCGGCATACCAGCAGTCGCTGTGCTCGAGTCCACCGGATCCACCAGGCGGGCCTCGATGTTACCCGTCAGCTTCAGCTCGCTGAGGTCCGCGACGGCTACGGGCGCCGGCGCAGCTTGTCCTTCTAACTCCAAGGGCTGCTTCAGCTCTGCGTCGTATTGGGTTCCCGCCCAAAGCTCCTGGGGGTGAACCGGAATCTGCGCATAGAGAGCTTGCTTTGCCTTGTCCATCTTGTGCGGGGTGCTGAATCCGGCTACAGTTTCGCGCTTAGTCCAGCTGAAAGCCGCGGCAATGCGCTGCATCAGGGACTTGCGCGGCGCCTCGTCCGGAGCTGTCATGCGCACGACGCTCGTTGTCCGCTCCGTAGCATCCGTTTCAATGCCGTAATGATGCCCATCCGGGGTTTGGATCTCGTTAAAGGTGACGTCGGCGTTCTTGAGCGGTGTCAGGTCGCCATTGAACATAGCCGCCGTGCGAACCTGGCGGCTTACTCCGTGCTTGCCGGTGATCGTGCCATAAACCTTAGAGTTGGCGGGGATGGCAACATGGTCAATCAGATAAACAGGTTCAGTGAGGTGACCTTCAATCCTGGTGCCGGACCGCATCGAATAGCTCTTGTCCAGCTCCACCCGCAGAGGTACACCCGCGGGGACGAGCTCCGTAGCGAGCGGCGCTGCATCCTGTGCGAATGCGGATCCGGTGGTGGTGGCGACGGTCGCGGCAAACAACGCTGCCAGAGCTATCTTCATGACCAATTCCCCCCGGGAGGATCTGCGGGCTGTATGCTCATCGCATTTCGCTTGAAAACACCGAAAGCCATGTCTTCCTGATACCGTGACTTGGGGGAGGGCGGAAATGCGGTTGTGGCAGAACGGGCGGGCGGAAACGGGGCTGCGGTGGGGTACCGCGACTTAGCTACCGGACGACCATTCTCTACCGATTTCTACAAACCGAGAGTAGGCTGTCCGGAAGCGGGAGTATATCACTCGGAGGTTGCAAAAACGTCCCAGAAAAAATCACCGGAAGGTAACTAAGAAGCGACACTTTTCGTTTGTTGCACGTCTCCCTCTATAACGAGGAAACGTCGAATGTATCGCAGTGGCTCGTCGTGGGCCGCCATTTCACGCAGGTGGTATTTCCACACGTCGGCCTTGAGGGTTCGACGGGTGAAGGGCTTCCGTGTCACCGTCACGATCCGGCCCTCCTTATCGCGGCGCGTGTAGCTTGCCGCGGGAACCACAAAGCTGATTTGGGAACCCTGCTTCCAGAACGCCCGGCCAAATTCGTGAGCGAAAAGGAGAGCATAATAACGTCGTCCCTGGGAAAGCAGCTCGACCGCAGCGTCGAAGCTGGTCCAGGAGGGATCGATCGTCGCTTGAAACCATTTACGGAACTGGAAATCGTTCGCACGCGCCTGACGAATGACGATTCGAAGGAGTTCCTGCCTGGTCATAGCATCTCCTCGTTTCCGCAGGTACCGTAGGGGGAGCCCGGCACTGGCGGCAACGCGCCGCCTAAAACCGCATACCTTGTGGCGTAGTTACTTATTTATGCGCCAAGAGTCTCGCTAAATACCACAAATTAATGAAATTTCTAGAAAAAATGCGTAGACGCCACCGCCCTGGGACGCTGTCGGCTGAGGCCGCCTTGCCCTCGGCCCCCCAAAAGGCCACTCGGGATGACCGCCGGCCCCTGCCCAAGTCCACCTATACCGTAGCTTTAGCTGTTTGTTTTGTGCTTCTTACAGCGTCTGGGCGTGGCGCGGTTACCACACCTGCAGGAGTGGATACGGATCCCCTCAACCTCGACCCTTTGGTGCGCCAGTCCTTCCAGCGCTACTACATTCTCGATTACGACGGCGCGCTGGCGGGGTTCGAAAAGGTGCAAACGCAAAATCCTACTAGCCCGCTAGCCGTGGATTATGTGCTCGACACGGTGATTTTCCGCGAACTCTATCGCCTCGATCTGCTCGACACCACGTTCTATGCCCATGACGGCTTTCTCACCGGCAAGCACGCCGTGGCTGCCGACCGGGCCGTGGCCGACCAAGTTAACTCCTTATTTAACAGGGCGATAGATCTTTCCGGCCAGCAGTTAAGCAAGAACCCGGAGGATGTGGACGCGTTGTTTGCCCGAGCCTGGGCGCGCAGCCTGCACGCTGTATACATAGGTTTGGTGCAACGGGGCTTTGTTTCCGCCCTCCATGTGGCTTTGCAGGCTCGCAGCGATGATGAGAAGGTGCTCCGGCTGGACCCAAAGTACATCGACGCCAAATTGGTGGTTGGTGTCCACCAATATGTCACCGGAAGCCTGCCTTTCGGGCTCAAGATAATCGCTGGGGCGGCCGGGATCTCCGGCTCTAAACCCAAGGGTATACAAGATTTACGAGATGCCGGCGGGCAAGGAGTGATCACCTCCGTGGAGGCCCGGACTGCCCTGGGGCTGTTCCTTCGCCGGGAGGCCAAATATGACGAGGCCATTGCCGTCACCCGGACGTTGACCGACGAGTATCCGCGGGATTTTCTCTTCCGGCTTGAACTCGCCAATCTCACCAAGGACGCTGGGCAGGGCAAAGCCGCCATCGCGGAGTACCAACAGCTGCTGGAGCAAGCCAAGAAACCGGGCTTTTTCCCTTCCGCTCACCTGGAACTTGCCTGGTATGGCCTGGCCGACACCCTGCAGGGGCAAAAAAACTATGCTGCGGCCGCCGAGGCCTACAATGAAGCCACCGCTCAACCCACCATCAGCATCGATCTCAAGAGCCGCTGTGACCTCAACTCAGGAAAGATGTATGATCTTTTGAATCAACGAGATATGGCGCGGAGGCAGTACGAAGTCGTGCTCCGCCAGGACGGCGAGTCGGCGCAGGCGGAATGGGCCCGCAAATACCTGAAATCTCCATTTACCGCCCAATAACCCGGGTTTACCATGGCTTTTGGAGGCGTCCAATGGCTCTCTATTGTTCCGGATGTGGTGTATCGTTGCCCGTCGACGCGCGCTTTTGCTCTGCCTGCGGCAGGCCTGTCTTCGACCAGGCTGCTTTTGCTTCCCGCCCTCCCTCTCCATCCTGGGGATCGTTGACGCGGCCCCTGGCGGGAAGGAAGTTGGCCGGTGTCTGCCGCGGACTCGCCAACCAATATGGCTGGGACGTCACCTTGATCCGAGTGATCGCCGTGCTTCTGGCGATCCTGGTTTTCCCCATTGGCGAGGTGGCCTATGTTTTGTTCTGGGTGATGGTGCCTGAGGAGCCGCGGATGGTCGCTCCAACCACAAATCTCAACACCACCACTTAACCATGCCCGAATGCGCCGGCCTCGCCGCGCTTGGAAAATCCCTGCAACCCCGATAGGCTCAAGTTCAAAGCATTTTCACTTCTGGTGTAGAAAAGCCGCACTCCGAACTCGACCGTGCGGGGAAGTGAACATGCTCGAATAAGCCATTCTCATTTGCGCGAGGCCGCTTGCTTTTGAATTATCAGGTCGCATTCCCCGATCGTCCCTTCAGCTATCCCCAGAACAAATCTGTATTGCACTGTGAAGATGTTTCCCTGGTTGGGCTGGCGAAGAAGTATGGGACCCCTCTGTATGTCTATTCCGCAGGCCAGATCCTGGATCGTTATCGCCTCTTCTCCCATGCATTTGGTCATAGGGATCACCTCATTTGCTATTCGGTGAAGGCAAATCCCAATTTATCGATTCTCAAGCTGCTTGCCGATCAGGGTTCGGGATTCGATATCGTCTCTGGTGGAGAGCTTCTTCGCATCCTTGAGGTGAATAAGAAAGCGGCCAGGCGGGTCGTATTCTCCGGTGTGGGCAAGACAGCCGAAGAGATCGATCTTGCACTGGCCGCCGGCATTTTGATTTTCAATGCGGAGAGTGAATCCGAGGTGGCATTGCTCGCCGAACGGGCCCGCAAGCGGCGCGTCACCGCCCGGGTAGCCTTGCGTGTGAACCCGGACGTCTTCGCCGAGACCCATCCTTATATATCGACTGGTTTGCGCGAGCACAAGTTCGGCATCGATATCAAGGCTGCCCGGGCTGTGTACCAGGAAGCGAAGCGGTCGCGCTACCTTGATCCGGTTGGCATCAGCGTGCACATCGGCTCCCAGATCCAGACTGCCGAACCCTTCGGGGCGGCTCTTGATGGGGTAGCTGAACTTATCCGCGAGCTGGAAGGTGACGGCATCCGGATCAGGTTCGTCGATGCCGGGGGAGGCCTGGGCATCGACTACCACCGTGCTGCCCATTTCGACCCTGTGGCCGAAATGGCAAAGTATGCGGCTCAGGTGGAGCGCGCCCTGACCGGGCTCGAGGTCCGGCTGCTCCTGGAGCCGGGCCGTTTCCTTATCGCGCAGGCGGGCGCTTTGCTGGCCAAGGTGCTTTATCTCAAGCGCAATGGGACCAAGACTTTCGTGATCACCGACGCCGGGATGAACGACCTCATCCGGCCGGCGCTCTACCAGGCCTACCATGAGATTTTGCCGGTGATCCATGATCCCCAGGCGAAACGGGCCCCGGTCGACTTGGTCGGCCCGGTTTGCGAGTCAGGTGACTTCTTCGCCCGGGATCGGGAGATGCCGCAGGTGAGGGAAGGCGACCTGATGGCGATTCTCGACGCCGGCGCCTACGGAATGTCCCTCAGCTCCAACTACAACTCCCGGCCGCGTGCCGCGGAAGTTCTGGTGCAAGGGAAGAAGGCCAGGCTGATTCGCCGCCGGGAGACTATCCGCGACCTGATCCAGCCGGAGATCCGTCTCTAAATCCGCGGAAAACCTGCTCAGTCTGAAGGAGTCCATATCACAGCAAGGTAAGAGGAATAGGACGGGTGCCCCAGGTTCGCCAAAGCGTACCTGGGCCGAAAACGAAGGGGCGTTAGCCCCCACGATCGCATTTGCTGAATCCCTAGAAGCTCCGGTAGCGCGGCTCTGGTGTTTTGTACAGGGCACGATTTTAGAGGCCGCGGAAAAAGTCGGTTTGAGGGGGAAAACCGTCCCCTCAGTGGCTAAACAGCCTGCGGAAAATGTCACTGAACGAAGGGCACGGCTTTTAGCCGTGCCGTAAGAAGCCACAGCGATGAGGGCTTTAGCGCGGCTGAGGGGATCTAACGCTTTTCCACGCTTGTACCTGCACGGAAATTACCGTGAAAAACCGTACCTCAGCGGCTAAAGCCGCCCCCGCGCAGTACATTTACGGCACGGCTGAAGCCGTGCCCTTCGTATAAAGCATTTTTCCGCAGCCTGTAAAGCCGTTCCTGCTTTTGATGACTTACGTACGGGCTGAAGCCCGTACCCTTCAAAGGATGAGTTTTTTCCGCAGCCTGTTTAGTCGGGCCGTAAAAAGCCACAGCCATGAGGGTTTTAGGCCCTGGGTTTTGTTCTTTGCGTCCTGGCGAAAAACGCCATGCTAGACAGCTTGCGGAACTCATCCTTCTAAAGGGTACGGCCTTTTAGGCCGTACGTGGGTGCCTTGAAACCACACGGCTTTAGCCGCTGAGGGACGATTTCCCGAGCCCACCCCGTAAAAGCAAGAAGCCCGGGCTTTTGCCCGGGCTTCTTGACCAGCTTCTACTCCCGCTACTGCGAAAGAGAATGAACCGAGGCCAGCGTATTATTTTCAATCGGCTCAGCCGACTGCGCTTCCTGGGTATTTGCCGCCGGTGCCGAAGGAACACTCACTGTGCGGCCGACGGGCGAATCGTTGGTGTGGTTGGGGCCAAGTCCCAAACTGATCAGCGCCCGGCTATCAGGCATCAATTTTGTCTGCCAACCGTGGTCCGACTGGTATTGCTGCATCGCCACCTGGGTCTGTGCGTCCCATTGCCCGCTGGGAGATCCAGTGAGGTATTTCTGCTTGATCAATGCGTCCTGAATTTCGGACGCCCGCTGGGGATCGATGGTCCGCTGTCCGTGGACATGGCTGACTTGTTTTGCTTTGGCCTTTTTGGAAGAAGCCGTCCGCGAATGGCCGGACGTGGGTGCACGATGAGTTCGGCTTGCAAATGCTGGAGTGATAGCCAGAGTAGAGAGTAGCAGCATAACCTGGCCTGCTCGTAAAGACACCATGCATACCTCGATAGGGGGAAATTCTTGCTTCTGGACACATTAATAGGAGACCCGCAGGATTGCAATCCCCACCAATCCGGCGGCCGCTATTTTTCCAGCCGCCGGTAATGGTTACTAGGTAAATTATTCGTTTTTACCGCCTCATCGCACCGCTCCCATTACTTTATGGTCACGGAAACGACCCAATCGGGGAAATACTTTATGGTAATGTCCCTCCCAAATAGGTACCGCCTGCGGTAGGATTGCGCGAATCAACCACGCGGAAGCCCACATCCTGGCCGGCCTTCAATGCGCTGACCAACGACTGGAACTGATCCACGCCCGTGACCGCCTGACGATTGATTTCCGTGATCACCAAACCGGAAGTCAACCCAGCTTCGTCGGCAAAGGAACCTGGTTTCACCTGCGTGACCAGGACACCATGAATTCCCTTACTCGCCAGGGGGCCGGGAACGGCCTCGACGGTCAGGCCAAGTTTGCCTTCGGAGGCGTTGGGAGCGCTTTCCGGTCCATTCTCTCCATTTTGCGATGCGGGTTGGGCAGCGTACAGCTTCGCCCGGTCTGCAATCGTAAGGGTCGCGGTCGACGTCTGGCCGCCCCGGACGTAGCCCAGGTGGACCGTGCTCCCTGGTTTGCGGGCCGCAATGTCCGTCACCAGGGCATCCCCATCCTTAATAGGTTTGCCGTCCACGGTAGTAATAATGTCGCCCGCCTTCATTCCCGCCTGGTCGGCAGGTCCATGAGGCGTAACCGCATTGACCAACACCCCGGACTTGAAGCCGTAGACGCGTTGGACCGCAGGGCTAAGGCTGGCCTGGAACTGGACCCCGATCGAACCCCGGATGACCTTGTGCTCCGGCCCAATCAGATCGTTATAAACTCCGATGACGGTGTTCGAGGGCATGGCAAAGCCAATTCCCTCATAGCCGGCGGACTGAGTCAGGATCGCGGTATTGACGCCAATGACCTGGTCGGCCATGTTGACCAGCGGCCCCCCGGAGTTGCCCGGATTGATGGCCGCGTCGGTTTGAATGAAGTGCTGGAATTGGCCGGCGGCGCCCTTCTCGATGGTACGGTTCCGGGCCGAGACGATGCCGGCGGTCACCGTTTGGGTCAGCGCGAACGGGCTGCCGATGGCAATTACCCAGTCGCCCACCTGGCTGGCGTCTGAATTGCCCATCTTCACCGTGGGCAGGGGCTCGGTGGTGGTGATTTTCACCACCGCCAAGTCAGTGTCCTTGTCCACGCCGATTACTTTACCCGGGCGTCCTTGAAAACCTTCCGGGTCGGTAGAGAGCTTCACATAGATGCGATCCGCCTTCTCCACCACGTGGTTATTAGTAATGATGTAGCCGCGGGGATCCACGATGAAGCCGGAGCCGAGAGACTCACGGACCTGGTCACCCTGGTCGCCGCCGCCTGGCCCCTGGCCGCCAAAGAACCGGTTGAAGAAATCCTGAAAGTTCTGGTCAGGACCCTGACCGCCGCCCTGGTCGCCGTCACCATTCTGGTCGTCGTCGCCGCCGCCCGGGGGAACGGCCGGCGCCGCATGAGGATTGCGGCGGCGGGAATGGGAGTCTTCCTGAGGCAGGGTCTCGGTGTTGATATTTACCACGGCCGGGCCGACGTCCTTGGCGATCTGGGTGAAAGTCGTCGACAGGGTGACCGGGTTGGGAATCTTCAGCGGGGTGGCGTCTGAGCTATCGGTTTGCGTTTCATTTCCGCGAACACCGTGAACCGCTACAGATCCAATAAGGATGCCGGCTGAGAGGGTGCCAAGGATAGTAAAGGTGGAAGCGAGACGGCTTGCGCGAAGCCGTTCGAGCATCGATTTCATCTGGGTCTAACCTCGTCGGTTGGGAAGCATCCAAGGGCTGGCGGCGCTAGGAGGATGGCACCCCGTAGAGCAATCACACAGTTGGTGTGAGCCAGGGAACGAGAGCGGTTGCAAAACTGGTCTTCCGGCTAGCCCGGGGCGAATGTCGTTCATGGCCTCAGCAGATTACCGGATTCATGAAACACGCTCGAACTCGGCGCCGTCGATGTTCTCTCAAAGCCGGCGATATAAACAGACCCTTGCGCCCACACAGTCACTGTGTACTCACTCCAGTATAGCCAAAAGCCGGCGATTGGGGCGGCAGCCTGTTGTAGCGATTGGTGCAGTACCAACATTTATTAGACGCGGATCGCGCCTCATCAGTTCAACAAACAGAAACCGAATGACGTCAGCCAGGCAAAAGACCAGCCCCACGGGAGAGGGTACGGGCTTCACCCCCGTACATACGTATATATAAGGATGCAAGATTTTGGTAACGTTACCTCGGGGTATTACTTCTGGGCGACGCCCGCCTCGTACGCGGCTCGTCCATCGACCACCGTCCGCAGAACCTGGGTCTTCAGAATCTCGGCGGCCGGTACCTTGGTCAAATCGCGGTCAAGCACAACAAAGTCGGCTACGTACCCCGGAACCAACTTGCCCTTGAAGCCTTCAGCAAACTCCGCGTAAGCCGACCCCTGGGTGTACGCCAGGAGCACCTCATCCATGGTCAGCTTGTCTTGCGGAAAGTAGCTGTCCGTCCCCGCTTCGTTGCGGCGAGTGACCCCGGCGTAGATGCCGCGAAAAGGCGTGATGGGCTCCACCGGGTAATCCGTCCCAAAAGCCAGCGGCACCCCAGCTTCAAGAAACGCCTTCCACCCATAGGCGTAGCGTGACCTCTGTGGGCCAAGCCGCGCCGGCGCCCAATTCATATCGGTGAGTAGATGGCTGGGTTGCATGGACGCGATGATGCCCAGAGCCTTATAACGCGGGATGTCCCGCGGGTCTACCACCTGGGAATGCTCGATACGGTCGCGTCTTCCCGCGGTGGCGTTTGCGGCAGCGAAGGCGTTGAGGGCCATCTCCACTGCCCGGTCGCCGATGGCGTGGAAGCCAATCTGAAATCCCGCTGCGGCGCGCTCTTTCGTCATGGCGTCGAGCCGTGCCTGCTGGTAACGCGGCAATCCGCTATTGCCCGGGTCATCCGTGTAGGGTGATAGCAAAGCGGCGGTTCGGGAGCCTAACGAGCCATCCATGAAGCCCTTCAACATCCCGGTATGGAGCATCCGGTCGCCCGCCGGTTGCGCGGCGCGGTGGGCCACCAGCACCTCGACCGGATCATTAAAGGACAACCACTCCGAGATCCGCACCGGCAACTGGCCCTCTCGTTCCAGTTCCTGATAGACCAGAAAGTCATCCCAGTCGGAGTTGTCCTGCACCGAGGTCACGCCATGCGCGGCCGCATCCTGAAGCGCCAGCAGCAGCGCCCGCCTTCGCAGCTCATGGGACGGAGAGGGAATATGTCTCCGAATAAGCTCCTGACCCGAGTCCTCACGGACAATCCCCGTCAGATTGCCCTGGCTATCGTGGTCCACTTGGCCCCCTGGTGGACTGGGCGTCTGCCGGGTCACCCCCGACAAGGCCAGGGCAGCAGAGTTAGCTACCGCGATGTGCCCGTCCACCCGGACGAAGAACGCTGGATGGCCGCCAGAGACAGTGTCGAGCTCCTGCCGGGTGGGTAAGGTTTTGTTCTCCCACAGGGTATGATCCCAACCGCCGCCCAGGAGCCACTCCCCAGCAGGAGCCGCGGCTGCGGCAGCACTCACCCGGCGCAACATCTCGGCTAGGGAAGTACTGCCAGTGAGGTCGACCGCGAGCTTGATCCTTCCAGCGTCGCCCAGGTGAACGTGAGCGTCATTGATGCCGGGCATCACGAAGGCCCCATGCAGGTCGAACAGCTTGGTCCCTGGCTGCTTCTGCCGCAAAACCGCCGCGTCGTCTCCGATGGCGACGATCTGATGATCGCCCACCGCGATGGCCGTGACCCGTTGTGCACGATCCCCGCCAAGGCCCACGCCGGTAAGAACATTACCGTCGTAATAAATCGCAATCACGGGCGGAGTCGCGGAGAAGAGCGGTCGCGCCGCCATCAGGAAACAAATGATCAAGCCTCGCCAGCGCGGAACGATCACGGCTTGCCGGCGCCCCCAGGGGCTTGGGCGAGGTGATCCAATGCCAGCAGAAGCAGCAGCAGAATTCGCTTGAGCGCCAGCTCCCGCCCGCTGGCGTCGTACCATTCGCCGCGGGTATGGATCCCTCCGCCATCACCGCCCGCCCCAATGCTGAGCGCTGGGATGCCCAGTGACAATGGGATGTTGGCGTCGGTGGAAGCCACGCGCTGCTCGGTGCGGATTCCCAGGTGCCGGTCCACCGCATGCATGGCCTCGAGTAGCCGGGAATCATCGCTCAGCCGGCCGGCTGGACGGTCACCAATCCGTTCTATGAGGAATCGCACCGGATTCACGTTACTCCCGCTATTCTTTGTCCGGCCCGAGGTGTTGGCCGCCAGCACGGCGTCCTCGACAGCGCGATGCAGCTCCACCTCCAGCCGGACCAGCTGTTCAGCGTCCAGGCTGCGCAAATCGAAGCGAGCCGTGGCGCGCTCGGGGATCGCGTTCACCGAACTGCCACCTTCGATGGTGCCGATGTTCAATGTAGTACGGGGTGAGGCGGGCAAAGCAATTTCACTCATGGCGGCGATGGCCCGGCTCAGTACCACAATGGGATTGGGGGTTCCGGCATCGGTCCAGGAGTGGCCGCCCGGCCCTTGCACGGTGACCAGGAAACGGCGGCTACCCAGGGCCTCGGTGACGACCACCTCGCAACCGGCGCCATCGAGCACCACGTTGGCGCCAATTCTTTCCCGCCACGGAGAAGCCCCATAGAGGTAACGCATGCCGCGCAGATTGCCGTCCCCTTCCTCGCCTACGTTGCCGGCAAAGAGCAGGTCACAGGGAAGCTCGATTCCGCAACTCTCCAGTGCGCCCGCCACCGCGAGGATGCCGGCTACCCCGGCGCCGTTATCGCAGGCGCCCGGCGCTTCCAGGCGGTTGTGCTCCACCAGCGGGGCAATCGGAGTATGGATGGGAAACACCGTATCAATGTGGGCGGATAACATTACGCATGGGCCGCCGGTGAGCGAGCGATTGCCGGGATAGCAACCGAGCACATTGCCTTCGGCGTCAATCTCTACCTGTTCCAGCTTGAGTTCCCGGAAGCGTTCCGCCAGCCACTCTGCGCGCCGGCCCTCGCCAAACGGAGGCGCCGCAATCGAGACCAGCTCCTGCTGCCACTGCATCATCCTGCGCTCCTGCAGGTGGAACCACTGGAACGCCGCGTGCACGCGAGGCAGCGAAGCCAGTTGGCCGATGCGGGAAAAAGCTGAGTGGGCGATGGTGCCGGGCATCACAGAGTCTTCAGAGTAGCACTCTCTCTGTGATCAATTTCCGCTGCCGTACTCAACATCAACCAGGAACAATCCTCGTGCCGGCGCTGTGGGACCGGCTCGCTCGCGTGCGCGGGATTTCAGAATCGCCGGAATCTCCGTCTCCCTCAGGTCTCCCCGTCCCACTTCGAGAAAGGTGCCGACCAGGTTTCGCACCATGTGATGGAGAAACCCGTTGCCCCGCACACGATAGATCAGCAGCTCGTTATCCGCTTCTAGCGTCCACTGCGAAGTATGGAGGCAGCGCACATTGCTGCCGGAGCCCTCGCTGTTGGAATCGCGTTCCAGCCGGTCGGGGTCCGTAGCGGCGAAAGAGGTGAAGTCGTGTTCCCCGCAAACCAGTGGGGCGGCTCGCTGCATTGCCTCCACATCAAGCGGCGGATTAAACGCGTAGACATATCGAGCTAGCCAGGGCGGGCATATTTCTCCGCGAAAGACTCTGTATTCGTAGGTCTTGGCCAGCGCGCTGTGGCGGGCATGAAAATCGCTTGCCTCGCGGGTTGCGCTGAGCACCCGGATGGAGGCCGGTAACGCACGATTGAGCGCGCGGGCAAGATTGGCCTCGGGAATCGGAGCCGCCAGGACAAACGACGCCACCTGACCCAGTGCGTGTACGCCGGCGTCGGTTCGCCCCGAACCCTGGGGCAGCACGTCTTCGCCGGTGATCCGGGCTAGTGCGTTGCGCAGTTCGCCCTGCACCGTGGCCCAGTCCGGCTGCACCTGCCAGCCGTGGAACTCGGTGCCGTCGTAGGCCAGCACCAGCTTCCATACCAGGCCGTTTCCTGGCTGTTCGATTTCTTTCATTGCGCTCCAGGCAAAGATGCGGGTACAGTGCCTTTTCGGGAAGGGGGCAAAGTACAGTATCTCTCCCCTCCCGTCGCGGCACTTCCTAACGTATATCGCAACCGAGGCTGCGATATACTCGCCCAAAGGTTAAGCAGGGAACGAAAGTCGCCGCCCAGGTACCCAGGCAGTGAGGGCAGATCAAGGCGGCGAGACCGGCAGGCTGCGCTCAAAATCCATGGAACGAACCCCGGGGGAAGCGCGTAAATGCCTTTGACGCCGGGGAGCCAACGACCGCTCATTAATGGGCAGTAAGTCGAGCGAAAAGTAGAGTCATCGGGCGACCATGCCGCATCTGCCATGCTAGCTCCTAACTATTGATACAGAACGGCGAAGGCCCGAGGCCTGACCCCCGAGATTTTGACCCAACGATGAAAAATTCAGAATCCCGTCGTAGTTCCTATCGCCTTCACAAGCTGTTCGTGTCGTGGTTTCGCCGGCATGGAGGGCGGTTTTTTCATAAGCTGCAAGCGACCGTAGCGATTGTCTCTGTGCTTAGCGCGTATATGCCCCTCCCGGCAGCGGCACAGCAGGCGGCGCCCGCCGGCGCACCCGTCCCGCCAGCCGCGGGCCTTCCTCCGGCGCCCCAGCCAAATTACACTGAGCCGGTCTTTATGAAGCCGGGTATCCATGACTTCAGCAAGCCGAATCCTGCTTTCCCAACCTTCTGGAAGAGCTATGAACCCAAGGCAGTCACGGCGCCTGTCACCACCAACTCCCAGCGCCTGGACGGCCTGGTGCACAACGGCAAGATTTACCTGAGCCTGGCCGATGCCATCGTTCTGGGCCTGGAGAACAACTACGATATCGCCATCCAGCGCTACAACCTCGATATTGCGGACACCGATCTGCTGCGGGCCCGCGCCGGCTCCAATCTATTGGGCGTCAGTGCCGGCTTGGTTGAGGGAACCCTGGGCGGCTCAGGGACCAGTTCGACTTCGCTCAGTTCAGGCGGCGGTCCAGGCGGAACATCCACCGCCGTCGGGGGTGCTGGTGCGGGTGCTGGTGGCCTTAACGTAACGACCAACGGCACCGGTCCGACGCCGGAGGCAATGGACCCTGCGCTTACGGGAACCATCCAGCTGGAACGGACAACCACTCCCGAGGCTACGCCTTTCGCCAGCGGTGCGCCCACATTGAATCAGAACACCGACGAATACAACTTCAACTACAACCAGGGTTTCATCACCGGCACCCAACTTCAGGTTGGCTTCAACAACAGCCGCATTACCAATAACAGTATCTTCAATGCTTACAGTCCGGAGTTGCAGTCCACCTTCCGGGCTACCGTAACGCAACATTTGTTGAACGGTTTTGGTCCGGGGATCAATGGCCGCTTCATCCTCGAAGCCAAGAATGACCGCCGCATCACCGATTCCGCTTTCCGCCAGCAGATTCTCTACACCATCAACCAGATCGAAAATATCTACTGGCAACTGGCCGCCGATTACGAAGATGTGCAGGCGAAAGAGCGTGGTCTGGAGCAATCCTCGCGGCTGGCTTCCGACAATCGCAAGCAGTTGCAGATCGGCACCCTGGCCCCCCTGGACGTGCTCAATGCAGATAACCAGGTATCCACGGACACCCAGGCTCTCATCACCTCGCAGACCGCGCTTGAATATCAGCAGCTGATCATGAAACAGGCGATCAGCCGCAATCTGAGTGATCCGGTCTTATCTGGTGCGCCGGTCATCCCCACAGATCGCGTCTCCTTGCTCGAAATGCAGGAAGAACGGACGCCGGTTGAGGATCTGGTGCAGAAGGCCTATGCCAATCGCCCCGAGATCGAGCAGCAGATACTGAATCTCAGAAACAACGAGATCACCCTGCGGGCGGTGAAGAACAATCTGTTGCCGACGGTAGATTTGTACGCCTTCTATGGCGCTGCTGGTCTTGGTGGCGCGAAGAGCCCCTTTTGCTCGACTGAATTCTTCGGCCCGGTGGCCTGCGATGTCCCCACCATCGGCTACGGCACCGTCTTCACCAACCTGTTCAACAGCTCCGGTCCTGATAAGGCAGTGGGTGTCAACGTGAATATTCCGCTGCGCAATCGGACCGCGCAGTCCTTGCAAGCTCGCGCCGTGCTCGAATATCGTCAGGCGGAGATGCGCCTCCAACAGCTATATATCCAGGTGCGCATCCAGGTCATCAACGCACAGTACGCGCTGACCAACGACCGGGCCGCGGTGCAAGCGGCGCTGGCCGCCCGCGAATACAACTTCCAGTCCTACCAGGCGGAGGTGAAAAAGCTGAGGCTGGGTGCGTCAACGACGGCCAACGTATTGCAACAGGAGCGGAACCTCGCTACGGCGGAAAACAATGTCATTTCGACCGAAGCCACTTATGCTAAGGATCGCGCCTCGCTGGAACAGCTCCTGGCGGAGACCCTGGATCAATACGGGATTCAGCTCTCCGATGCGGTCACCGGCACGGTAACAAAACAGCCTGTCATTCCCGGGCTGGAGCCTGCAAAAGCAGCGCCGGAAGCTTCTCTTCCCGGGCAGCAGCAGCAATTGCAGCATACGGAGCAAATGCCGGCGATGCCGGTGTTGCCACCCCAACCCCAGCTGACTCCGCAAGAGCAGCAGGCTCTCCCGCCGGAGCAGCCGAATAACCCGCCACCGCCGCAATAGCTGACTCTATCTGGCACATTCTTTGTGCCAGATAGAGAAAGAAACCGCAGATCCCTCGGAAACAGCTGCTGAGGTGAACGCTGCCCTCCCTTTTGTCATCCCGAGCGTAGCCGAGGGACCTGCGGTTCACTCCATCAAGCCGCAAATCTCTATACATCACAAACAAGGTGACAAATAAGCATCACGCACCGAAAGAAAGACCCAGCGACCGCGCAACGCCCTGAATATACTGCCGCCCCTGCGTATACTCCGCTTCACTGTGCAGGTGTTCCAGCATGAGCGGCGCTTCCGTCCCCAGGCGCGACAGCTCCAGCAATATGGTCTTGTAGTCAATCAATCCAGTTCCCGGTATGACCTCCTGGATCCAAACCTGGACGCCTGGTCCCCACTTGAGATCTTTAGCGTGACAAGACTTTATCCAGGGCCCAAGCTTGGCAAAGCACTCACGAATGCCCGCGCTGTTGTTGTACAAGCGAACGGGACTGTTCATGGTATTGCACACATCCAGATGAACTCCAAAAGCCTTGCGGTCCACGGCCTTTACCAGCCTTACGTACTCGTCCGGGCCGGTAGGGAAGCTCCAGGGCATCATTTCGATGCTGAAACACGTACGCTGAGGCTTAACCGCATCAATGAGCTTGCGGCAATTTTCGACCGTGGCGTCGACAAATTCCTGGCTTAGATTTCTCGGATTTTGCGCATACCAGAGGTTGGGATCATATGATCCGGCGATGTCCACACAATTGCGCGCGCCCAATAATTCCGCGACCGCGAGCTTCTCGGTGACGTAGGCCATGTTCTGCCGGCGCTTCTCGGGATCGGGGTCGAGCATGTTCTTCCACGCGCCCACCTCTGCGATCACCACGTCCTGCCGGGCAAATTCCGTGACCAGGCCTGCAATCCGATCCTTGTCGGTTACAGAAAGGTCGCTCGGGGCGTAGGCCGCGCGATATCCGAGATCCCGATGCGCTTTGGCCAGCACCGCCGGATCATCCGATTTCACAAAGATCGGGCCCCCAAGCCGCATCGCTTTCCCGGAAGCGTTCACGACCTTGGCCGCCATCGCGCCGGCGACGACACCACCGGTTTTAGCCAGGAAACCTCGTCTCGAGATCATCTTGACCCACCCGTCAGTAACGTGACTATCGTTCCGTCACCTGCTCCAACAAATGAAAAAACTCAGGAAATGAAATCGCAGCGGAATCCGCTCCCAGGACCTGCGTATCTCCCTCGGCGCGCAGCGCGGCCACCGCGAAAGCCATGGCGATGCGATGGTCCCCGCCCGAATCAACCACCGCACCATGCAGCTGCTGGCCTCCCGCCACATCGAGGCCGTCCTCGAATTCCTCCACCTGCGCCCCCATCGCGCGCAGATTCCGCGCCACCAGCGCGATGCGATCGCTCTCCTTCACCCGCAACTCGCGCGCATCGCGAATGCGGATGCCCCCACGGGTATACGGCGCAATTGCCGCCAGCACCGGCAGTTCGTCAATCAACTGCGCCGCGAGCGAACCCGAGATCTCGGTGCTGCCCAGGCCTTGCGGCGGCGACGCCAGCTGCACGCTGCCAATCAGCTCACCCCGGTTCTCTTCGAGGTTCAGCACACTGATCTTCGCTCCCAGGGCGGTCAATACATCGAGCAGAGTCGCCCGCGTGGGGTTCATGCCCAACTGATCCAACACCAGGCTCGATTCCGGAAAGAGCGCCGCGGCGCATAGGAAGAACGCAGCCGAGGACATATCTCCCGGCACCGTAGCCTCGATCCCATGCAGCTTCTGGCCTCCGGCGATGGAGACCGAGTCGCTGGTTCGCTGAATTTCCGCTCCGAAGGCGCGCAAGGCAAGTTCACCGTGGTCGCGCGTGCGCACCGCCTCGCTCACCGTGGTCGTGCCCGTTGCCTGCAATCCGGCAAACAGCAACGCGGTCTTCACCTGGGCGCTGGGCACCGGCGTCCGGTACTCGATCCCGTGCAGCTTTGCGCCGTGAATCTCGACCGGCGCATGACCGTCTGTCAAATGAATCGAAGCGCCCATCTCCAGCAGGGGCTTGCGCACCCGCTCCATCGGCCGGCGGTTCAGCGAGGCGTCTCCCAGCAGTGTGAAATCGCCCGCCTGCGCAGCGAGAAGTCCCGACAGCATGCGCATCGTGGAGCCGGAGTTGCCGCAGTCCAACAGCGCGCCCGGTGGGGTCAACACGCCGGAGCAGCCCTCCACCTCGACCGTATCGGCTGACCGGGTGACCTTCGCACCCAGTTGTTGCATGCAGGCGAGACTGCTGGCGCAATCGGCCCCGGTAGAAAAGTTATGAAAGCGGCTGGCGCCTTCCGCAAGCCCCGCCAGCAGCGCATAGCGGTGAGAAATGCTCTTGTCACCTGGCAGGCGCAGGGCGCCGATCAGGTTACGCGCGGGACGGATAGTCCGCGTGTTTTCGATTTGCAGGGTGTTCGTCAATCTTCAGCCTCTGGGCGGGAAATAATTTTGGATGCCCTAAGGCTTATCCTAACTCGCACTGGGGGGATTCAGAACCTTCAGCACCACTACGGTTTCGTCATCGAAGCGATCCATGCCGCCCTGGAAGGCTGCGAGTTCCCGGTAGATCGCGTCCACCATACCTTCCGCCGTGTTGTTGAGTTCGCGGCCGATCAGCGCTATGAGCCGCTCAACGCCGAACATCTCTTCGTTTTCGTTCACCGCATCCACAATTCCGTCGCTGAAGAAGATGATCGCGTCGCCCGGGCGGGTCGAGAGCGTGAACTCCTCGTAGTTCACGTCTTTGAACATGCCCAGCGGAAATCCTTCGGCCTGCACCGTTTCCACCTGTCCTGCGCGACAGAAGAGCGGCTGTACCGAGCCCGCGTTGGCGATCTGCAGCGTCTGCTTCTCGTCGTTCCAGACGGCGAAGAGCATGGTCACATACTGCGCATCCATCTTGCGTTCCTGCAGCGAGTCATTCAGCTGCTTCAACATCGCGGCAGGAGAAAGGGCCTGGCTGCTGGCCGCGCGCATGATCCCGCTGATCAGCGCTGCATAGAGCGCGGCGGGCGCGGCCTTGCCGCTTACGTCGCCCATGGCGATGCCGATGCATTGGTCGTCATAGGGCAGAAAGTCGTACAGGTCTCCCCCGATGGTGCGTGCAGGCAGAAACCTGGTTCCGAACTCGGCATGTGGCTTACGCGAAGGCTTAGGCGGCAGGAGCCGCAATTGCACTTCGCGCGCCATGTCCAGATCGTGCTCCAGGCGCTGTTCCTGCTGCGTCACCCGCTGATAGAGCCGGGCATTCTCGATGGCCACGGCGATCTGCGAAGCGAGTGTTACCAGGGTGCGCTGGTGATCCTCGTTGAAGTAGTTCACCCGCACATGCTCCAGGTCGAGCACGCCGATGACTTTGCCTTTATAGAGCAGCGGCACTGCCATTTCGGAGCGCGTCTCCGGGTTCACCATGTAGTAGCGCGCATCTTTGCGCACGTCGCCGGTGTGGATCAGCCGGCGTTCCCGCACCGCGGTGCCCACCAGGCCACGGTCCAGCGGTACCTTTTCCGACGGCATGACCGGGTGGCCAAAGCGCACTGCATACTGAATCTCCAGCACCTGCTCCCGTTCATTCACCAGCAGGATGCTGAACATCTGGTAGTCGATGAGCCGCCGCAGAAGTTCCCCGATGCGCTCCAGCAGGGGATCGAGATCGAGGATCGAGGTGACCTCGCGGGCGATTTCGTTGAGCACGGACAGCGTCTGCGCCTGCCGGGCTACTCGGGAATAGAGGCGCGCATTCTCAATTGCCTGGGCCACCCGGGAGGCGGTCAGCTCCAGTAAGCGGCGGTGTTCCGGCTGGAAATAGCCCACCTGCTCGGATTGCAGATCCATCACGCCAATGACCCGGTTTTTCACGATCAGCGGCACCGCCAGCTCCGAACGGACATCGGGATTGGCGCTGATGTAGTCCTTTGCTTTCTGTACATCCTCGAGCAGTATGGATTCGCGCTGTTCCGCTGCCTGGCCGACGACTCCGCGGCCCACACGGATTCTCAGGCGCTCGACCTCGGGGCTGTGGCCGATCTGAAAGCGCATGCGCAGATCATTGGTGCGTTCGTTCAGCAGCAGGATGGCGAAGATCCTGTAGTCGATCACGGCTCGCACCAGGTCCGCGGTGCGATGCATCAGGGTCTGGAGATCTAGGGTGGTATTGAGGGTATTGGCCAGGCGGGTAAGGAACTCGGCCTGCACCGGGTCCACGCGTGCCGAAACGGTCGGCGGGGGAGCCTGTGAGCTGGGGCGGTAATCGCCTTCAAACGATTGCGTAGCAATGGCTTGCGCCGGTTTCTTCTCTGCTTCGGCGTCGTCTTGGTCGCGAGGAGGAGTCATACCAACATCGAGTCATCATAGAGCATTTCGGTTGGACAGGGACGGCTGCTCCAGTAACGACGGTTAGAGACGGCTGACCAGGGTAACGACAGGTGCCCCAGGTTCGCCAACCTGCCCCGGCTTGCCGTGGGAGCGTACCTGGGCCGAAAAAGACGGGGCGAAGCCCCACGATCACTTTTTCTGGGATTCTTCCCCGCTACGGATCGATGGGTGCCCATCCGAAAAACCAGCAAGATCTCGCTTTTAGAGTCTGCGTGAGAACTTCACTTCTGAACAGTCCCGCAGGGACGGCTGAGAATAGCCCAGCACGCAGTGCTGGGTAGGGTTTGGAACGATGATCCAGTCCCGCCAGGGACGGCTGAAAATTCCTCAGGACGCCAGTCCTGGGCTTTCCAGGCTCTTGAGGACGTGGATACCCAGGACTACGTCCTGGGACATTCTCAGCCGTCCCTGCGGGACTGCTCGCGGTAGAATTCTACCCAGGACTGACGTCCTGGGCTACTCTCAGCCGTCCCTTCGGGACTAATCGCGATACCCGCCGATAGCTGAGTTGTTTTCAGCGGGTGCTGTCCAAATCAGCCGATCGAAAAAAGCCAATTTGGACAAGGCTGATGTCAGCCGTCCCTGCGGGACTCAATTCTGGAGCGGCAGGTTTTCACATAGACACTTTTAATCGCCGCGCTTTGTTCTTTGCCAGGTGACCTCACGATTCGCTCTGATACTCCCGCAAAATAGCCACGCTGGCACTGGCGCCGATCCGGGTGGCTCCCGCCTCCAGCATGGCGCGTGCATCCGCCAGGGTGCGAATCCCCCCCGAAGCCTTCACGCCGCAGCGACTCCCGGCAACCCCACGCAGTATCGCAACATCCGCCGCAGTCGCTCCGCCTGTGGAAAAACCAGTGCTGGTCTTGAGAAAATCCGCCCCCGCAGCCAGGGCGAGTTCGGAAGCGCGCAGCTTCTCCTCCACGCTCAACAGCGAGGTCTCCAGAATCACCTTCACCAGTGCGCCGGCATCGTGCGCTACCTGCACCACTCCGCGAATATCCTGCTCCACCAGGGCATTCATGCCGGACTTCAGCAAGCCCAGATTCATCACCATGTCCAGGTCGTGCGCCCCCAGCTTAATCATCGCCATCGCCTCTTCGCGCTTGGTGGTGGCCAGATTGGCCCCCAGCGGAAAGCCGACCACTACCCCAACCGGCACGCCACTCCCCACCATGACTGAGTGCGCCAGAGATACCCACGCGGGGTTGACCATGGCACAGGCAAAGCGGAAGCTGGCCGCCTCCTCGCATAGCTTCACCACCTGCGCCTGGGTCGCTTCCGGCTTCAGCAATGTGTGATCGAAGACTGCGGCGAAAGCAGTTGCGCTCGCCAAGGTAGCGGCGGCAAAGCCAGCCACGTCGAAGTATCCAGAATCGTGTTCGATCTCCGGTTGCAGCACTTTGGTGGTCATGGAACAGGCTCCTTCTCCTGGGTTTACTCCGGGTGGGACTCTATGCCCTTGCTCCGGTAAAGATCAACTGAATTACGCTTCATCCGGGTTAAATATGCGGATATCGGGTAGGTTACGGAAACGCTCCTGGTAATCCATTCCGTAACCCACCACGAAATGGTTGGGAATGCTGAATGCTACGTAGTCGGCGTCGATCTTCTCCAAACGCCGCGCGGGCTTGTCCAGGCAAGTCGCGATTTTCAGGGTCTTTGGCTTGTGCTGCAGCAGCAGCTTGCGCAAAAAAACCAGGGTCAGGCCAGTATCCAGAATGTCTTCGACCAGGATGACGTTCCGGCCCCCGATCGGAGTATCCAGGTCCTTGATCAATCTTACCGCGCCAGTCGTCTTTACCCCCTTGTAGCTGGAGATGGCCACGAAGTCGAAGGTGGTCTCGACCGAGATGCTCCGCGCCAGGTCGGCGAGAAAGACCGCGGCTCCCTTCAGCACTCCTACCAGCAAGATGGCCTCACCCGCGAAGTCGCGGCTTATCTGCGCGCCGATTTCCGCCACCCGGGCAGCGATCTCTTCGCGACGGAACAACATTTGATGCTCATGCTCTCTCATTGGCGACATTCTTCCATGAATCCCTGTGCGCGTGCACCCGGCTATACTGTATGTAACGACGCACCCATGTATCCCTTCATTCACATCGGACACTTTTCCATTGGCACCTTTGGCCTCTGCCTGTGGTTGGCGTCCGTCTGCGCCTGCTGGGCGCTCTATTGCAATTTTCGCCGTCACGGGGTCGATGCGGACGCCGTCGGGGTGGCAGCGTACACCACGGTGGGCGGCGTGGTTGGGGCCAAACTATGGCATGTATTCGAAGATCCGACGTTGCTCTTCCATCAGCCGCTTCTGGTGCTCTTTGACCGGGCGGGCTTTGCCTGGTTCGGTGGGCTGTTGGCCGGGATTGCGGTGCTGGTGTGGTCGGGGCGCCAGGCAAAAGTCGGAGGCCTGGGCATGCTGGATCTCGCTGCTCCCGCGGTCTCTGTGGGTTACGGTGTGGGCCGCATCGGCTGCCTGGTCTCCGGTGATGGCGATTATGGAATTCCAACGAGTCTGCCCTGGGGCATGAGCTTTCCCCACGGACTTGTTCCCACCACTCAAAGGGTACATCCCACGCCGATTTATGAGTTAATCGTTGCCCTGCTGATTGCCGCATACCTATGGCGGCGCGGGGCGAAGTCCGCCGACGGTCGCACTCCGCCGTTAGGCCAGATTACGGGCGAGTATTTAGTGCTCAGTGGGGTGGCTCGTTTCCTGGTGGAGTTTATCCGCATCAATCCGCGCATCTACTGGGGCATGACCAACGCTCAGGTCGCCAGTCTGGGTTCTATCGCCGCCGGCATTTTGCTCATCGTATGGGCCCGCCGCCACAGCACCACGGGGAGTGCCGCCGAGGTGATGCCGGCCGAAGCTGCATCCCGCCAATAACGGGCTGCGGCATTCATTCGAGGTGTTTATGTACGGGCTGAATAGGTTGGGACAAACTCTGAACGAAGGGCACGGCTTAATAGGCAAAAAACGCTTTGCCGAAGGGTACGGCTTTGTCGGCGTAAGCTGAGACGGCTTTAGCCGCTGGGGTACGTTTTTAAAGGGTAGTTCCCAGGCAAACGGAAGACTGTGAGAAGCCGTACCTCAGGGGCTAAAGCCCTCACGCAGCCCCGGCTCATGACGGCACGGCTAAAGCCGTGCCCTTCGTGCAGACTTTTTCCGTTGCCTCTGAAACCCGTAGCCCGCAAAGAATACGGCTCAACCGAGAGGAGAACCATGGCTCAATCCGATCAGCTACGCGTACCCGAACCCGCCCGCACCGACGCCAAATCCTTCGAACTGCTGCGCGTCTGGATCGCCCACCAGGATCAGCACATCAGCCTGCGGGTAGGCGTGTGGAAAGAACCCGAAGCCTGGGGGATGATGCTGGCCGATCTGGCTCGCCACATCGCGGCCGCCTTCGAGCAAGCGGACAAGCGCGATCCGGAGGAGATGCTCACCCGCATCAAGGCCGGTTTTGAGGCGGAGATCGCCTCGCCTACCGAGGAGGTTCACGGCGAGCTTGCCGGTTGAAACATTGAACGACCTGATCACCATCCGTGGCGCACGAACCCACAACCTGAAAAACATCGACTGCGATCTGACCCACGGCAAACTCACCGTGGTCTCTGGAGTTTCAGGCTCGGGCAAATCCTCGCTCGCTTTCGACACCATCTATGCCGAAGGCCAGCGCCGCTATGTCGAGTCTCTTTCCGCCTACGCCCGGCAGTTTCTGGAGCGCATCGAGAAACCGGACGTGGACCTGATCGACGGTCTGGCGCCGGCCATTGCCATCAAGCAGAAGAACACCACGCGCAATCCGCGCTCCACCGTGGCCACGGCAACCGAGATCTACGACTACCTGCGTCTGCTCTTCGCGCGCTGCGGCACGGCGCATTGCATCGTTTGCGGCGGAGTCGTGAGGCGCGACACGGTGGATGAGATCGCCGCATCCATCCTGGCCCTGGGGGAGGGAACCCGGCTCTACGCGTTGTTTCCGGTCAAGCCGCGCGTCGCGGTCGAACCCGAAGGCAGGCAAGACTGCAACCGCCAAGCGCTCAAAGAAGGCAAAGACCTCCGTGAACCCGGCCCTCCCTAGCGACGCCTTCAAGGAGCGGCTCACCGAGCTGCGCGCGCGGGGCTTCAATCGCCTCTACCAGAACGGCAAGATCGTGGAATTTTCCAACCCCGAATCGCTGCTCGATCTTGACTTTCAGCAGGCCGTCTTCGCCCTGGTCGATCGCCTGGTCGTCTCGCCCGAGAACCGGGCGCGCATCGTGGATGCCGCCGAGATTGGCTTTCGCGAGTCAGGGGAAATTGAGTACGAAACCGTTTCCCGGGATGCGGAAGTGGAACCCAAACGGCTCCGCTTCTCCCAGGCCTTTGAATGCAAACTCTGCCACCGCATCTACCGCGAGCCGGAGCCCAGGCTGTTCTCGTTCAACAACCCTTATGGCGCCTGCGAGCGCTGCCAGGGCTTTGGCAACACCATCGACTTCGATCTCAACCTGATCATCCCGGATAAACAGAAGACGCTGAACGATGGCGCCATCGATCCCTGGACACGCCCCAAGTATCGCCCCTACCAGGCAGAGCTCAGGAAGGCCGCCATGCAGCATGGCATTCCGCTCGACACGCCCTGGAGAGAACTGACCGCGGCCCAGCAGGAGTTTGTGCTCGATGGTCATGGGTCTTTTCTCGGTGTCCACGGTTTCTTCGCCTTTTTGGAGCGCAAGAAATACAAGCTGCACGTGCGCGTGATGCTGAGCAAGTATCGCGGCTACGCCACTTGTCCCGACTGCAAAGGAACGCGCCTGCGTGCGGAAGCGCGTGCGGTCCGCATCAACGGCAGCAATATCTGCGAGGTTTCCGCGCTCACCATCCGCGAGGCCAAGTATTTCTTCGAGGGTCTCACCCTGACCCGGCAGCAGGAGGAGATCGCCGGCGGCATCCTGGTGGAGATACAACAACGGTTACATTTCCTCGACGCCGTCGGCCTCGAGTACATCACTCTCGACCGGCTCGCCTCCACGCTCTCGGGTGGCGAAGCGCAGCGCATCCAACTGGCCACTTCGCTGGGCTCGCGCCTGGTAGGTGCTCTCTACGTGCTCGACGAGCCGTCCATCGGCCTGCATAGCCGGGATACCGCCAAGCTGATCCGCATCCTGGAAGAATTGCGCGACCTGGGCAACACCATCCTGGTGGTGGAGCACGACCCGGACGTCATTCGCGCCGCCGACTGGCTGCTCGACCTCGGTCCCGGCGCGGGAGAGTTGGGGGGCCGCGTCCTGGCCTCGGGCACCGTGGAAGAAGTGGAGAGAAATCCCGACTCCCTCACCGGCCGCTACTTGAGCGGGCACCTGACCATTCCCATTCCCACCCGGCGGCGGGAGCCGATGCGGGAGAAGCTGGTGCTGCGCGGAGCCCGCATTCACAATTTGAATGGACTCGACGTCGAAATTCCCATGGGCATGCTGGTCTGCATCACCGGGGTTTCCGGCTCGGGCAAATCCACCCTGGTGCACGACGTGCTCTACCCCGCGGTGGCCCATGCTCTGGGAAAGAGTGAAGGCGGCGATCCTTCGCACCTCTACCGGGAACTCAAGGGAGCGGAGCGGCTCAACGACATCGTTCTCGTCGACCAGGCGCCCATTGGGCGTACCCCGCGCTCCAATCCGGTTACCTACATCAAGGCCTTCGATGCCATCCGCGAGCTCTTTGCGGCGCAACCGGAGTCCCAGCGGCGGGGATATACCGCCGGCCACTTCTCCTTCAACGTGCCCGGGGGACGATGCGACGTCTGCGAAGGCGACGGTACCGTTACGGTGGAAATGCAGTTCCTGGCCGATGTCGAGTTGCCCTGCGAGGAGTGCAACGGAAGCCGCTACAAGGCCAGCGTGCTGGAGGTGAAGTACCGCGGCAAGAGCATCTACGAGGTGCTCAACCTGACCGTCAAGGAGGCCCTGCGCTTCTTTACCGGCCAGACGCGCATCCTGGAGAAGCTGGCCGTGCTCGACGAGGTAGGGCTGGGATATGTGCGGCCTGGGCCAATCGGCGACCACGCTCTCCGGTGGGGAAGCGCAGCGGGTCAAACTGGCGGCCCATCTTTCCCTGGGGCGCAGCGCCGCTGGACGAGCCGGCAACGGCACCGCGAAGAAGGCCGGCAGCCGGGTGCTCTACATCCTGGACGAACCGACCACCGGGCTGCACTTCGACGACGTAAGTAAGCTGTTGACCGCTTTCAAGCGGCTGATCGATGCCGGCGGCTCGCTGGTGGTCATCGAGCACAACCTGGACGTGATCAAGTCCGCCGACTGGGTGATCGACCTGGGTCCGGAGGCGGGTGCCGGTGGAGGCCAGGTGGTGGCGGCGGGAACCCCGGAGCAAGTGGCGCAGACCCCCGGCTCCCACACGGGCTATTGGTTGGGACTTGCGCTGGCGGCGCAAGAGGTGCGGGCCGGCGTTATGAGGCTAAAGAGGTATGTCTGCTTCCTGGCGATGGCCGGGATGCTGGCGGCAGGGAACGGCCAGGCGCAAAACCAGCTTCCTCCGGGAACCCAGGATCCCGGACAGCGCGCCAACCGCCGGCAAGGGAGCGGCGCAGAGCAACTCTGGGCGGGAAGCCGCGGAAGCCAAGATCGACCAGCATGATTTCGAAGGCGCACGCCCCCTGCTACAGAAGTATCTGAGCCAGAATCCGGGCGATGCCCGCGCCCTCTTCGACCTTGGCTATGTGGAGGACGCCGGCGGCCACGATGAGGCCGCTGCCGCGGACTACCGCAAGGCCATCGCCGCGGATCCCAACCAGTTCGAGGCACATCTGGCGCTAGGCTTGTTGCTGGCGCACCAGGCTAAGTTTGATCAGGCCCGGGAGCAACTCGAGGAAGCCACGCGGCTGTCTCCGCAGCCCCCCAACCCCGCCGCCGAGGCAGAAGCCTTTCGATCGCTGGCCGAACTGGACCGCAGCAGCAATCCACCGGCTGCCCGGGATGCCCTCATGGCTGCCCTCAGGCTCAGCCCTGAGACCCCCAACGACCTTCTGCTGACCGCTCAGATCGCCGAGGCCAATGATGACCTGGAACTGGCTCAGACCGCCTACCAGCGCGTGTTAGCCAGCCATGGCGGTCTCAGCCAGCCTGCAGTCGGCGGCCAACGCCGGCCTGGCCCAGTTGCTGCTCAAGCAAAAGAAGTACAGCGACGCCGAACCGTTGCTTAAGAGCGCATTGGAGCGCGATCCCCATGATCCTGGGCTAAACGCCCAACTGGCGACCGCGCTGCTGGCCCAAGGGAAGGATGACGAGGCCTTGCCGGTGCTCGAGACTTTACGCCAATTGGAGCCGGGAAATGCCTCGGTAGACCAAATGCTGGCCGACGCTTACTCCCAGGCCGGTCATCCCGAAAAGGCGGATCCTATCTATGCCAGGATGGCGCAGGCCCAACCCAACAATGAAGATATTCTCGCTAGTCAGGGCGAGAACCTGCTCCGCGAGCGGCAATATCTCCTGGCCCAGACCGTTTTGGAACGGGCAGTTCAGCTCAAACCTGACGACGGGGACGCCTGGAGCGGTCTGGCCTTCGCCGCTTCGGAAAATAAGCAATATTCAATAGCGCTGCACGCTCTTACCATGCGAGCAAAATATTTGCAGGAGACTCCAGCTACTTACTTCCTTTGGGCAACCTCGTACGATAATCTACATCAGTCGAAACAAGCGCAGGAGTTTTACCACAAATTCCTCGCCGCTGCCGACGGTAAATTCCCCGACCAGGAATGGCAAGCCAAGCATCGACTCGTTGCTCTTGGTGGAAGTCATTAACGAAAGACGTTCCGTAAGCCCTCCGAGAGGTGCCTTATGCGGTTCGTGGTCACGACCCTCGCTGTCTCTGCCCTAGCTTTCAACCTTTCCTGTGTCTGCGCTTACGCCGTGGATGATAGAGTTGTCGATCCACAGGCCATGGCCGCCCTCATGGCCAAGGCCGATCAAGCTCAGCCAAAAGAACAATGTTTCCTCTATGCCGAGCTGGTGCATCAGATGACCGAGCTCGCCGGGCAGCAACTGAGTGCCGGCGATCAGCGAGCTTCGGACACATTGCACCTGATCCAGAAGTATGCCCAAAAGATTCACATGGGCGTCGCTGAAGACGGCAAGAAGATGAAGAATGCCGAGCAGCTGATGCGGCATACGGAGTACCGGCTGAACGATATTCTCAACGCCGCTTCCTATGATGACCGGCAGGTGCTGCAGTCGACCTTGAAGCAGTTGGAGCAGGTGCAAACCGAGTTGATGATGCAGGTCTTCAAGAAATAAAATACCCTCCTGTTCCTTTGTCATGAAAAGAACCGTCGCCATCACGGGCGTCTGGATGGTTCTGGCCATTTCGCCCCTCTTCGCCCAGTCTAGAAAAGACCCCTTAACCGAGCAGCAGATCGAAGACGTGCGCGAGGCTGGAGACGAGCCTGTGCAGCGGATCAAGCTCTTCGTCTCATACGTCGAGGAACGGGCCAACGGGATCCATAGCCTCACTACGGAGGTCGGCGCGCAGAACAGGGCAGTGCGCATGCACAACTTGTTGGACGAGTTTACGCGCCTCTCCGATGACCTTGAGGACAACATGGACAACTTCAACGATCAGCACGCCGATCTGCGCAAGGTGCTCAAGGAGATTGTCGACAAGAGTGGCCAATGGGGTACTGTGCTCAACCAGCCCCCGCCCAGCAGCCAATACGACTTTGTGCGCAAGACAGCGCTGGAGTCCAACCAGAGCGTGCATGACGCGGCCGTACAGATGATCGCTGACGAAGAGAAATATTTCATCGAAAAGAAGAAGGAAGAAAAGGCAGCCGAGAAGGCAGCTGAGAAGTCAGAAACCAGGTAACGGCGCTGGTTTCGCTTCCACGCAACCCTGTTTGCCTCTGGGGCAAGTCCTGCTACGCTGAAAGCGGTGAATTCCGAATTGCAGTTGCTATTTGCAGAAGAGTACCGTGCCCTCCGGCCACGGGCTCCGATCCCTTCTCTTAGAGATTCGTTTCCGCCGCTTCACCAGCCTCAACACCACCATCCGCTTGCGCGAGGGGCGAGTCCATGTGCACTTGTCGGATCTGCTGGAGGGCGCGCCGGAGAGCGTTCTGCGAGCCATCGCCCATATCCTGTTAGCCAAGCTTTACCGCAAGCCGCTGAATGCCGTGCAAACCAGTCGCTATCGCAGGTTTGCGTCCAGTGAGGCGGTAATCCGTCAGACGGAATTGATCCGCCAGTCACGCGGGCGTAAGAAGATGCTCGGGCCGCAGGGCCAGCACTACGACCTCGACGAGATTTTCGAGAGCCTCAACCGCAGGTTCTTCCACGGGCTATTGGGCCGGCCGTTACTCACCTGGAGTGGGCACGTGGCCAAGCGCAGCCTGGGTCACTATGATCCGGCGCACAACACAATTGTTGTCAGCCGCGTCTTCGACCGCAAGAACACCCCTCGTTACGCCGTGGAGTACCTGCTGTACCACGAGATGTTGCACTTGAAGCATCCGGTAAAAGTCCGCGGAGGCCGTCGCTGCGTCCATCCCCGCGAATTTCAGCTGGAAGAGCGCCTCTTCCCCGAATGGCACCAAGCCAAGGAATACCTAAAGACCATCTGAACAAAGCGCTAAACCGCAGATCCCTCCACTGCGCTGCGCTCACCAGCCACGTATGCGGCTTTCAGAGGCTGCGGAAAAAACTCACTGGACGAAGGGCACGGGTTCAGCCGTGCCGTAAAGTACACGATTGGAGAGGGCTTCAGCCCCTGAGGTACGGTTTTACAATGATTTCTGGCGAATTTCCTTGTGACCCCCAAAGACGTACCTCAGGGGCTAAAGCCCTCATAGCTGTGGCTTTTTACGGTACGGCTAAACCGTACCCTTCGTTGAGAGAGTTTTTCCGCAGCCTCTGAAAGCCGCATACGTGGCTGCTGGTGAGCGCAGCGTAGTGGAGGGACCTGCGGTTTCTTTTTCGGATTAAAAGCAAATACAGTTACGAATTACTTTCTACCTTGCTGCTGAACAACGCATCGAGCAGCAACAAAATCCCGCCAGT
Source organism: uncultured Acidobacteriaceae bacterium (assembly GCA_963821315.1). Taxonomy (GTDB): domain Bacteria; phylum Acidobacteriota; class Terriglobia; order Terriglobales; family Acidobacteriaceae; genus PALSA-350. Next base: position 221,612 of record CAWGDP010000011.1, read on the forward strand.
CACAATCGCCGAATCCGCAACATTAAAGTCCGGCCAATGGTAGTGAACAATGTGCACTTCAAGAAAATCAATGACCGATCCAAACCGCAGCCGGTCATAAGCATTCCCGAGAGCGCCTCCGAGGATGAGCGCCAGCGCCACCGAAGTGGCAGTAACCGTGCGCCCAAGCTTCAGCAACGCAACCAGTACCGCCACCGCCGCCAGCACAGAAAAAATAAGCAGCATCCACCGCACGCGCCCGGGAGAACCCGAATCGTTGAACAGACTAAAAGCCGCGCCCGGATTCTCCACATGACTGATGGCGAAGACATGAGCAATCACCACAACATGACTGCCCAACTCGATCCGGGTGGATGCCAGCCATTTCGTGATTCGATCCGCGGCGATGACAAAAAGCGAAAGCAGCAGGAGCCAGCCCCTGTAATCCTTCTTGCTGCTGCTCATGCGCCGGGCGCGCTTTCTTCCGGTGGAACACCCATCTCATCGAGCGCAGCCGAGCAGCGCTCGCAGACCGTAGGCCAGCGCCAATCCTCACCCACGTGCACGGAGTAGTTCCAGCAACGATCGCACTTAGTGCCATCCGCCAGCAGCGTAGTCGCGATGATCTGCTGCGTCGGCCCGGTCAGCACTTCCACCTGGGAGACGTTCAACAGTTCTTTCAAGCTCCCCCGGTAGCGCTCCAGCAGAGCGCCCATCGTCTGCGGAACCTCCAGGACCAGCCGGGCATCCAGCGCCTTGCCAATCTGCTTCGCCTTGCGCGCCTCTTCCAGGCTCTTCAGGGCTTCATCGCGGATCAGCAGCAAATTCGCCCAGTCGTTCATGAATTCCGCATCGACGTTGGCTGCAAGACTCGCCGGCTCAGGGAAGAGTTCCAGATGCACGCTGGGCAGGCGGTTGCTCACCTCCGGCATGTATTGCCAGACCTCGTCAGCGGTAAAGCTGAGCAGCGGAGCCACCAGGCGAACCAGCGCTTCGGCAATCATCCACAACACGGTTTGCGCCGAGCGGCGCGCGGGATTTTGCGGCGCAAAGGTATAAATCCTGTCTTTGACCGCATCAATGTAGAGCTGGCTCAGATCGGCCACGGCAAATTCATTCAGCGCGTGGTAGATGCGATGAAACTCAAAGTCCTCATACCAGCGCAGGACCTTTTCCGTGAGTTCGCGAGTGCGCGCCAGCATGTACCGGTCGAGAGGCGGCATTTGCTCCCACGGCACCGCATCCCGCTGCGGCTGGAAGCCGTTCAGGTTGCTCAACAGGTAACGAAAGGTGTTGCGCAGCTTACGGTAGGTCTCCGAAACCCGCTGCATCAGGTTTTCGCTGGCCGCTACATCTTCCCGGAAATCGACCGACGCCACCCAAAGGCGGACAATCTCGGCGCCCAGACGGTGTGCGACGTCGATGGGATCGACTCCATTGCCCAGGCTCTTGGACATAGCGCGGCCCTGCTCATCGAGCACCCATCCGCAGGTGGCCGCCATGCGATAAGGCGCAGCGCCGCGAGTACCGGTGGCGCAGAGCAGGGAAGACTGGAACCAGCCGCGATGCTGGTCGCCCCCCTCGATATAAAGATCCGCAGGAAAAGGAAGATCCTTTTCCACATCCAGAACCGCTGCCTGGCTGGCGCCGCTCTCGAACCACACGTCGAGGATGTCCATTTCCTTCTTGAAATCGCCAGCGCCGCACGACAGGCAAGTAGTCCCCGGAGGCAGAATCTCCGCCTCGTCGCGAACATACCAGGCATCCGCTCCTTCCGCCGCAAACAGCTCCACGATGCGCCGGTTCACCGCCTTATCATTCAGCGGCTTGCGGCACTTGAGGCAGAGAAAAACCGCAATGGGCACGCCCCACATGCGCTGCCGCGAGATGCACCAGTCGGGCCGGGAGGAGACCATGTTGGAAATGCGCTCCTCACCCCACTGGGGATCCCATTTAACCTGTCCGATCTCCTCCAACGCACGCTCCCGGAAGGTGGTCATCGAACCATCCGAGCGCACCATCGGCGTTTCCATGCTGATGAACCACTGCTCCGTGGCCCGGAAGATCACCGGCCGGTGGCAGCGCCAGCAGTGCGGGTAGGAGTGATAGACATCCTGCCGCCCCATCAGGGCATGGCGTTCCATCAGCAGGTTGATGATGGGCTCGTTCGCTTTGAAGACATAAAGCCCCTCATACTCCGGCAGCCCCTGGCGCAGGTGCCCGCCGTCGTCCACGTCGCTCGTCTGCCTCAACCCGTAGCGCGCGCCGGTGGCGAAGTCGTCCACGCCGTGCGCGGGCGCGGTATGGACCGCGCCGGTTCCCTGGTCGGTGGTGACATAAGTGGCCAAGACCCCCAGAACCGTGCGCTCCAGGAACGGGTGGGCGAAGGTAACGCGCTCCATCCGCGAACCGGGAAAGCGGGCGATCTCCTGGGCGCTTTCCAGCCCACAGGCAGCCCGGGTGGCGGCTGCCAGGGCCTCGGCAACGATGTAGACTTCCCCCTCCTGTTCCAGCGCTACGTACTCAAAATCGGGATGGAAAGCCACCGCAAGTGACGCGGGCAGCGTCCACGGCGTCGTGGTCCAGATGATGGTCGAGACCCGTTTCCCACTCAGCCGGGGATCGATCGCCTCTGCAGGGCTGGTCAGCCGATAGCGTACATACACGCTGGGGCTGGTGTGCATCTCGTATTCGATTTCCGCCTCGGCCAGCGCCGTGCGGTCGTGCATGCACCAGAGAACCGGCTTCAAGCCCTTGTAAACAAAACCCGTTTCCAGGAAACGAAACAGGGTTTCGATGATCTTGGACTCGTACTCCGGCGTCATCGTGGAGTAGGGCCGGCTCCAGCGGCCCAGAACGCCCAGCCGCTGGAACTGCTCCCGCTGCAGGTCGAGATACTTCTGGGCGTACTCGCGGCAGGCGCGGCGCACCGCGATGGCCGGCATCTCCAGCTTCTTGCGGCCCAGTTTTTCGTCGACTTTGATCTCGATGGGCAGGCCATGGCAGTCCCAACCAGGGACGTAGGGGGCATTGAACCCGGCCATCGTCTTGGATTTCACGACGAAATCTTTAAGGCACTTATTCAGCGCGTGGCCCATGTGAAGCGGCCCGTTGGCGTAGGGGGGGCCGTCGTGCAATACGTAGCTGGGGGAACCCTGACGCACCTTTCGAATTTGCTCATAAAGCCTTTCCTGCTCCCACGCGGCCAGCCGTTTGGGCTCGCTTTGGGGCAGATTTGCCTTCATGGGGAAATCGGTTTGGGGCAGATTCAGAGTCGCCTTGAGTTCTGGCGGAGCCGGCATTGTTTCTCCAGTCGAAAATGTGCAAATCGAAAATGTGCAAAACCTTATTGTATCTTTGCTGCGTCAAAGGGATGCCGCTTGGGTAAATGTCTCACTGTCGTAAAAGTTAACGAGCGGCTTACCTCAATCCGGAAAAAGGTGTCTAATACCCGTTAATGGATCTTGAACAGATACGGGCTCCGTATTTCTGGAGAGAGACAAGCCGGGCGAGAGTCCTTAAATGAGGAGACAGGCGGAGAGAGGCTTACACGCCCTCTTTTCTCATACGTTCTATGGCTAATCAGGTTTTAGTACCTCCGGAGCTGAATAAGCAGGATCAGCCAAGAGAGCCCAAGTTGCTTGCCGAGATTATCGATGAGCCGGCGTGGAAGACCATGGCCGGCAATATCTATGACCTTCTTTATCCCCGCAAGCTTCCGCCTCTCGTACTGACGTCCAAGCCGATTGCGGTTGTCGACCCGATGAAGGAGAAGCGGGGTCGCGCCGCCTCCATTATCTCTGTCGCCACCCACGTAGTGATCATCGCGCTCATCCTGTGGGCCTTCATGGCCGTCAAGAAGGCGGTCACCAAGAAGAACCAGCTGGTCACCAACATCGATGTGCCGCAATACATGCCCATTGCCCCCAAGGGACCACAGATGGGTGGTGGCGGTGGTGGTGGTTCGCACGACATTTTGCAATCGCCCAAGGGGCGTTTGCCCGAGTTTAAAGAGCAGCCGATCGTGCCCCCGATGGTGATCAAGAACGACCATCCCAAGCTGACGGCCGATCCGGCGATCATGATGCCCAAGGACATCCAATTGCCCAACAACAACCTGCCTAACTTGGGCGACCCCCGGACCAGTGTGGTTGGTCCGGCTTCCAACGGGAGCGGCAGCGGAGCAGGCATGGGTACCGGTTCGGGTGGAGGCATCGGGTCGGGCAAAGGGAACGGATATGGTCCGGGTGAGGGTGGCGGCTACGGCGGTGGTCTTTACCACGTCGGTGGCGGTGTTTCTGCCCCCCAACTGATTTTCTCGCCCGACCCCGAATTTTCCGACGAGGCCCGCCGCGCGAAGTACCAGGGTGTCTGTGTTGTCTCGTTGATAGTGGACGCGCAGGGCAACCCCCAGCGGGTAGCTGTGGTGCGCCACTTGGGCATGGGGCTGGATGAAAAAGCAGTAGAGGCGGTTAAGCAATATAAGTTCAAGCCCGCTACGCTACAAGGCAAACCAGTACCAGTGGAAGTAAACATCGAAGTAAACTTCCGCATTTACTAGCGGACAGAAACAGCAGGTCCCTCCGCTCCGCTGCGCTCCGGTCGGGATGACAATTCATTTTTGACATCAGGAATGATTGACATCCCGACCAGCAAATGAATTGTCATCCCGACTCGGCAAGCGCAGCTGTCAGTGCGACCGAGGACCTGCTGTCTTCTGTCCCTAACCAAGTCTTGGGGATACCACAGCACTCGACCCGCCTTTTTTGTCCTTACCCCCGATCCCCAAACAACCCCGCCGGTATCTCTTGCTCACTCGAAAGCATGGCCTTCCACGGATCCTTGCGCAACCGCTCCTCCCAGTCACCAAATTCGGCAATCAGGAACTTAGGCGCCTTCGAGCCCTTAAGCTCCGCCCACTCCAAAGGCAGTGCCGCAGCCATTCCGAGTCGAGCGCGGCTGGAATAGGGAGCAACCGCCGTCGCTTCCCGTTCATTCCGCAGGTAGTCGACAAATATCTTGTTCTTGCGCGCCGCCTTGGTCATTTTGCTGATGTACAGCTTGCTATTGTCCTGCTCCATCTGCAGCGTAAAGGCATGGGTGAAGGCTTTAATCCGTTCCCACTCCAGCGTGGGCCGAATCGGAGCCACCACATGCAGCCCTTTGCCGCCGGTCGTCTTGACAAAGCTCTGCAGCCCTAATTGCTTAAGCCGTTCCCGCACCTCCAACGCTCCATCACAAAGCGTTGACCAGGAAACCGCCTCGTCCGGATCGAGATCGAAGATGATACGGTCGGGGTGTTCGAGGTCGAGATTCGTCGATCCCCATGGATGTACTTCCAGTACATTCATCTGTGCCAGCCCGGCCAGGCCTTCCGCACTATGCACGGTAACGTAGGTCTCGGTGGCGTCGCCTTTGGCCTTAGGAACCTCAACCCCCTCGATTCCACGCGGCATTCCCGCTCCAAGCTGCTTCTGATAGAAGCATTTCTGTCCCGCCCCATTGGGGCAACGCACCAGAGAAAGCGGCCTGCCGGCGACATGGGGGACCATCCGTGGCGCGACCGCCAGGTAGTAGTCGATTAATGCCTGCTTGGTGACCCCCGTCTCCGGATCCACGATCTTATCCGGATGCGTTATCCGAAACCCGAGCTTGGTTGGGGTGGCCTTGATCACCGGATCGGGCGCGGGCTCTCGTTCAGGTTTGGGGGCAAGACTCGGGTCTGGAACCTCTCGCCGCACGTCCGCCGCCTTCTTGTCTTCCCGCAGCCCCTTGAAGCTAGCCTGGCGCACCAGCTTATCCGCAGTCCAAGTGCTGAACTGCACCTCCGCCACCAATTCGGGCCGTATCCAAATCGCGCCCTTGGCCGCAGCAGGCGGCACGTCCACAAAGGGCATTTTGCTTTGCCGCATGGCCTCCAGTTGCTGGCGCAGTTTGCGCCCGTTCGCCTGGGTAAAACCAGTGCCCGTCCGGCCCGCATAGATCAACTTCTTCCCCTCGTAGTAACCCAGCACCAGGGCGCCAATACCATCCGTTCCATTTGCAGGCTTGGTAAAGCCCCCGATCACAAACTCCTGCCGGCGATCGCACTTGATCTTGAGCCATGACTTGCTGCGGCCCGAGCTATAAGCGCTGTCGGAGCGTTTGGAGACGATACCCTCCGCGCCCAACCTGCAAGCCTCGTCAAAAATCGGTTTGCCCTCGGTCTCGATGTGCTGGCCGTAACGGATGACCTCGTGTTCCGCCAGGCTATTGAGCATCTGCTCCAGGATCCCCTTACGCACAGCAAGCGGCTCATGGCGAAGATTGTGCCCGTTGAGGTGCAGCAGATCGAAGACGAAATAGGTCAGAGGATAGGACGCGCCCTCATCGAAGGCCGCCTGCAATTTGGCGAAGCTGCTTTGCCCGTCAGCGTCCAGCACCACCACTTCACCATCGAGCACGGCACCCTCCACTTGTAGCCGGCCTAACTCTCGCACAATCAGGGGCATGCGAGATGTCCATTCAAGCCCGCTGCGGGTGAAGAGGCGAATCTTGCCGCTTTTGTCAATGTGCGCCTGGATGCGATAGCCATCCAGTTTCAGCTCATGGACCCAGTGCGGTCCCACCGGCGGCACGGCGGCTTCAGACGCCAGCTGGGGAGCAATAAACGCCGGGAGGGCTTCCTTTTTCCCCGGAAGCTCTGCCGGGGCAAAAGGGACACCCTTCTTGTCCCCGCTGGACGTCTCCGGCCGATTCGATTGCCATACGTGGTCCCCGTCCCGGGCAATGGCCTCCATGTCGCGGTGGGTGAGGACGCTGTCGGGTTCCTTCTCCACGATCGGCTCGTCCTGCGCGGTCTGTTCGTACTCGTCATGTTCTTTGATCAGCAGCCAATTCGGCTTGGCCTCATTTGCCGCTTTTCCGCCCATGCGGACAAGCACCCATTTGCCCTGCAATTTCTTGCCATGAAGAATGAACTTGAGATTGCCTTTGGCCAGAGATGCATCCGCGTCGCCCAGCGGTTCCCAAGTGCCCTCATCCCATAGCATCACCGTACCGCCGCCATACTGGCCCTTGGGAATGGTGCCTTCGAAGCCCCCGTATTCCATGGGATGATCTTCCACCTGCACCGCCAGGCGCTTGTCTCCGGGTACGTAGCTCGGCCCTTTAGTCACCGCCCAGCTTTTCAGCACCCCGTGCAATCCCAGGCGAAAGTCGTAATGCAGGCGAGTGGCCGCATGCTTCTGAATCACGAACGGAAGAGACCCGGTCTTGGCTGTCGAGGCGGCATGCTCTTTGCCGCTTGGCTCGGCTGTCTTGCTGAAGTCGCGCATCTCGCGATAGCGCTCCAGTTGCTCATCGACCAGGTTGGAGGACGTTTGGGGCGCTTTTTTTTTCTTGCCAGGCATGCTTGAATACGTCTCCTACAGCACGAACTTTACGCCTTCCTGCGCGTGATCAGGAGCGCGGCAACATAGCTCAGTAGGATGAGGATCAAGGTGAACAGGCTGTGTCGCAAATCGCCGATCACTGAGCCAATCAGAAAAGCCGCCGACGCTAAGAGAACGCACAGCGTGGTCCATGGATAAAACCACGCCTTGTAGGGGCGGGGAAGATCCGGTTCTTTTCTGCGCAGAACCAACAAGGAGGCGAAAACCGGCAGATAGATAGCCACGAAGAGTATTGAGGCAATGGCCACCAACGACTCGAAGGTGCCCGTGAGTACCAGGAGGATGCCGGCGAACCAGCAAAGGAGGAGGGCCACCGTGGGAGTCCCTCCCTGATTCACGCTGGTCACGCGTTGCGGCAAGAGCCCGTCACGAGCCATGGAGAAAAGAATGCGCGGCGTGAGCATCAGCAGTGCGTTAATGGTGCTGAGCACCCCAACCACGGAGATGAGGAGAATGAACTGCCTTCCGTAGCTGCCAAAGACCAACATAGCGGCATCCGCGGCCGGCAATTGCGAACCTACGAGATGGCCCATTCCTAATGTGTGGAGTAAAGCAGCATTCACCAGCACATAAATGGCGGTGCAGCTAAGCGTGGTGCCCATCATGGATCGAGGAAGGTTCCGCGACGGATTTTGATCTTCCTCCACAAAGTAAATCGGTGCGTACCAGCCGTCGTAGGTAATGACTACGCCTTGCAGGGCCAGAATAAGTCCCAGGAAAAGGCTGTGTCCGGGGATGGAAAATCTCGTGACCACGGAAGCGCCGGAAGCAGCGTGGGAGACGAAGCAGGCGATGACCAGTCCGATAAGTCCGAGAGCTTTGGCCGCGCTGGTAAATTCCTGTGCCCGGCTGCCCGGCCGTAGGCCGGTCCAATTGAGCAGTGTCAGCGAGGTCAAGCCGGCGACGCTTACCCATTGGATGTGGCCGCCAAGACGGGGGAACAATCCAGCGGCAAACTCTCCCAACGCCACGGACAGGTAGGCCATCGCGACTGCTTCCGCCATCGCATTACAGCAGCCAACGACAAACCCGATTCGTTCTCCGAACGCCCGGCTGACATAGACATAAAACCCACCCGCGTTGGGTAGCATGGTGCCGAGTTCCGTCACCGAGCTGCAACAGAGAAGTGCGTAGACTCCGCCCAGGATCCAAACCGTGAGCACCAGTGAGGCGCTGCCTAACTGGCCGGCGACTTCTCCGGGAGTGCGCAGAATGCCGGAACCGATCGTGGTTCCAACCCCGACCGCGATGCCAAAGCCTGCACCGAGTACACGCAGCAAGTGTCCCGATCGGGGCCGTGCGTATTGTGTTTCGCTCTTGATACAAGTCCACCTTGGTGTTCTTTCATCTGAATTGCCAGATGCAGGTCAATTCAACCATAGACCGGCTCACGTAAAAACTCATCTCTCGCTCACGTGACTCTCATTCCCGTAACCTGTACCTTCTCAATAAGCGAGCCACGTGGGAGCCCCCGCATTTATGCGGGGGGAGGAGCGCTTGAGCGCTCCGTGAAAGAGTCTCGGCTCTGATGACGCGCTTTAGCGCTGGCAATGCTTTACACTCAATCGTCCCCAGGAAGTTTGTGTCATAGCAAGGTCAGAAGGAACAGGACGGGTGCCCCAGGTTCGCCAAAGCGTACCTGGGCCGAAAACGATGGGGCGCAGCCCCCACAATCGCTTTTGCCAAATTCCGCAAATCGATTTTCGGATAGCAAAAGCATTCAACCCGATCTATCCGCTCCTGCTATGCTGCAGGCTCCTTGGAAGTTTTAGTTCGGAAGTGGAGTAATCAATGAAGACCATGCCCCAATCCGCAACCGATGACCCCATCGTTACCGACCCAATCGATTCAGTCTGGGTCCGCGCGCAATTTCCCGCCCTGTCGCAAACCGTCCACGGAAACCCGGCAGTCTTTCTCGATGGACCAGGAGGCACGCAAGTTCCGCAACGCGTCATCGACGCGATCTCTGACTATTTGCGCACCAGCAATGCCAACACAGATGGCGTCTTTGCCACCAGCCAACGTACCGATGCGATGCTCGCCGCCGCCCGTGTCGCCATGGCTGATTTTCTTGCCTGCGATCCGGAGGAAGTCATCTTCGGCGCAAATATGACCTCGTTGACCTTTGCCATCAGCCGGTCAATCGGCCGCGAACTGAATCCAGGAGACGAGATCGTAGTCACTCGCCTCGATCATGGCGCCAACTACTCCCCTTGGGTTGCTCTTGAGGAACGTGGCATCACGATTCGCGTGGCCGAAATCAACGACCACGACTGCACCCTCGACATGAGTGATCTGGCGCGAAAGATTACCAGCCGCACCAAGCTGGTAGCCGTGGGTTACGCCTCGAATGCTGTGGGAACAATCAACAACGTAAGAGAAGTGGTTCGTATGGCGCATCGCGTGGGAGCCATGGCTTACATCGATGCCGTGCACTACGCGCCCCACGGTCCCATCGATGTGCGTGCTCTCGATTGCGACTTCCTGGTTTGTTCCCCGTACAAGTTCTTCGGTCCCCACATGGGTGTTCTGTACGGCAAACACCGCCATCTCACGCGCCTGCAACCTTACCAGGTCGCAGCCAACACTCACGCGGTTCCCCTTAACTGGGAGTGGGGCACGCTGAACCACGAGGGCATCGCCGGGATTACCGCCTGTGTTGACTACCTTGCCGATCTGGGGCGGCACATCGATCCTTCCGCCTCCGCTCGCCGAATCGCGTTGCTAACCGCCTGGAAGGCTATTCAGAAGCACGAGCGAATACTGGTCGAAAGCCTCATTTCCGGGCTCTTGAAAATCCCCGGACTCAAGCTTTATGGCATCACCGATCCTGAGCGCTTTGGCGAGCGCTGTCCCACGGTAGCGGTGCGCATCGCAGGCCATACCCCGCTGCAGTTGGCAACCGAACTAGGACGCCGCGGCTTCTTCACCTGGGATGGCAACTACTACGCGCTGAACCTGACCGAGTATCTGGATGTAGAAAAAGACGGCGGCTTTCTGCGCATAGGCTTGGCGCATTACAACACGGCAGAAGAGGTGGATCGGTTTCTGGCCGCCTTGCGGGAGATAGCACAGTGATCAAGACAGAGGCGGTTGAGAAAGTAAAGATGCGCGAGGAATTTCGTGCCGCGCGCGTGGACCTGGCTGCCGTGTTACGCTGGTCCGCCCGGCTTGGATACCAGCAGGGAATCTGCAACCATTACAGTTTTCTACTACCCGGCCAGGAAGACCTGTTCCTGGTAAACCCTGAAGGGTACTTCTGGTCGGAGGTTACCGCCAGCTCCCTGCTGATCTGCGACCTGGACGGCAACATTGTCGAAGGATCGGGCACCGTGGAGCGAACCGCCTTTTGCTTGCACGCACCCATCCACCGGCATAACAAAGCGGCCCGGGCGGCACTGCATACGCATAGTCCGTATGCCACGGCGCTGTGCCTGATTGAGGGGGGACAGCTGGAACCGGTGAACCTCGCCGGTTTTCAATTCTACGGAAAGATTGCCTACGATGAGAACCATCACGGCGGGGCTCTCTCTCCCGAAGAAGGCGACCGCGAAGTGAGGATACTTGGAGACAAGAATATTCTCATGATGCGCAATCATGGCCCCATGGTCGTGGGAGCAACCATCGCCAGCGCCTTTGATCGCCTCTATTACCTGGAGGAGGTGTGCAAGCGCCAGGTACTGGCCATGTCGACCAATCGACCGCTGCAGCACGTACCTCTTGAAGTCATCCGCCAGTTGTCGGAGGACGACGCACTGTTCGAAGCCTACGCAGAAAAGCACATCACTGCGATCAAGCGAGTCCTCGACCGCGAAGAGCCGTCGTACGCACGTTAAGGAATCGTTCGATGTCCAATATCTACCAAAGCCTCGGAGTGCGGCCCATCATCAATGCGTACGCCCCCATGACCCGCCTTGGCGGCGGTGTGATGGCCAAAGAAGTTGCCGACGCCATGCGGGAGGCGACCCAATTCTGTGTCGATATCGCCGAGCTGCAGATAGGAGCGAGCAAGATTATCGCCCAAATCACAGGTGCAGAGGCGGGCTGTGTCACTTCAGGCGCCGCCGCCGCTCTGCTTATGGGCACCGCAGCATGTGTCGCCGGTATGGATCCGGCGAAGATGAGCCGGCTGCCCGACACGCGGGGCATGAAGAACGAAGTCATCGCCATGCGCAGCCAGCGCAATTCCTATGATCACGCGGTCCGCGCCACCGGCGTAACCATGATCGAAGTCGGCTTCTGCGACGCATTTACTGACGTGGGCGTCCGTGACACGGAAATCTGGGAGATCCAGGCGGCCATTACTGAGCGAACCGCGGCCGTCTATTACCTGGCCAAGCCCAATGCTTTGCTCACGCTTCCCGCCGTCGTGGCCGCCGCCCACGCCGCCGGAATTCCCGTCCTGGTGGATGCGGCAGCCGAGCTGCCACCGGTGGAGAACCTGCGCCGCTTTATTTCAGAGGGAGCTGACCTGGTCGCCTTTAGTGGCGGAAAGTCCATTGGTGGCCCCCAGGGTTCCGGAATCTTGTGCGGCCGCCGCGACCTGATCAGCGCTGCGCTCTTGCAGCAACTCGACTTTGACTATGACTACGACGAGTGGGATCCACCCGCCGGCCTGGTGGACAAGCGGAACCTCCCCGGCGTTCCTCGACACGGCATCGGCCGTTCCTGCAAGGTGGGCAAGGAGCAAATCGTAGGCCTGCTCACGGCCTTGCAACTATTCGTCAGCGAAGGGAACATCGGCCGCCACGACCGTCTCTTGCTGATTGCTCAGCGAATCATGGAGGAACTGGCGGATGTTCCGTTCCTTGCCACACGCATCATTCCGGATCCACTGCAATCCGGCATGCCCATGGTCGAAGTCACTTTCGATCAGAGAGCAGCTGGCCTCTCCACCATCGAACTGATGCGCCGGCTGCGCAAAGGCTCACCGGCTGTGGAAGTCAATCCCTGGCGGCCCGGCGAAGGCCTCCTGATCTTGTCGCCGGCCTGCCTCGCCGAGGGAGATCCCCCCTTGATTGGCAGGCGCTTCAAGGAAATCCTGGCCGATCACGCAACGATTGCTCCCGCTCAATCCGTAACATCCACGCGCACCTGAAGCTGCTTTCCCAGTGCTGCAACCGCCAGCTTGGCAATCTGGATGTCTTGAACCGCGACTCCTGTAAGATCAGCGATCGTGATCTCTGACTCTTCTTGCCGTCCCAGGCTTGGGTTCTGGGCGATCTCTCCGATCTCGACCAGGTCCGCTGGTGTAATCAAACCTTGCTTGAGCGCGTACGAAGAGTCGCCATACTCCGCGCACTGTTTGCGGCTATCGACGGCGCGCACCGTTGCCTTGGCAAACAACTCTGGATCAAGCTCCTGCTTGCCGGCTCCATCGCAGCCGACTGCAGTAATATGCGTGCCCGGACGTACGTCCGCGGCCCCCAACAGCCAGTGGAGCGATGGCGTCGTGGTCACAATCAGGTTGCAATTTGCCGCCAGGTCAGCAATCGAGCCTGCAACCTCAACGTCGAAGCCCTCGATACTGTAGTGCCGCGCCTTTTTGAGCGATCGCGCCCACACCATCGCCCGCCTTGTCGGGAGTACGTGGCGTAAGTAATCAAGCTGCATCTTTGCCTGCACTCCCGCTCCAACGATGCCGATACAGGACACTGTGGGCGGAGCCAACAGCTTGGCCGCAACCGCACCCGCAGCCGCTGTGCGCGCGTCCGTTAGAAAGCCTTTGTCATCCAGGATGGCTGATCAATTGCCCCGTCTTGGCCGAGAAAACCAGGATGATTCCGTCGCCGGAGGGGATACCGAGTGCAGCGTTGCCATAAAAGCCGGTTGCCACTTTGATGGTGAAGGTTGAGCCTCCACGCACATAGCCGTATTTGATGTGGCAATCTCCAGGCGGGTCATCGAACAGTAGCTGCCCCACTGGTGGAACAACCACCTTACCCTGCGAGTAGGCGATGAATCCCTCTTCGATCGCTGGGATCAGTTTCTCCGGGCTGATGGCCTCTTCAAGTTGCGATCGATTGTAGATGTCAGTCATCGATTGGAACCTCTGCCTGTTGCGAATGAGCTGACGTCCAGAATATAGCTACGCCTCCATTAAATTTCGGGTCAACCCCTCCGCTCAGGAAAGACTCACGTGAAACTCATCTTTCTCGCAGGTAAACCCCCTCGTATTCTGTGACTGACCAAACAGTATTTGGGAAGGGGGAGCTCTATGCGCACTCCTGGCAAGCACCTGTGTACCTCTACCTGTGTTTTTTTCTTATTGGTTACCTTCTGCGCGATAAGCTCTCCTGCCCAAACCTTTCGTGGTGGTATTAACGGCACCGTGACCGATCAGAGCGGCGCGGTGTTGCCTAACGTAAGCGTGGTTGCCACCGCGGTTGGAACGGGAGTGACTCATCCCACTGTCGTGTCGAACGCCGGGGAGTTCCTGATTGAGGATCTACCTGTAGGGCTGTACACGGTTGTAGCCAGCAGCAATGGTTTTCAAACCGTCAAGATCGATAATGTTCCCGTTTCCGCAGGAACGATATACACCCTGCCCATAAAGCTTTCTGTAGCCCAAACCACGTCCACCGTTGAAGTCACCGCAAGCCAGTTGGGGTTGGATACGACGACTGCTACTCTTACCACGATCCTTCCCACCCTGGCCGTGCAGGACGTTCCTTCGAACGGCCGCGACTATACGCAACTTGTCGCGCAGTCGCCCGGATATGCCGGTTACAACAGTCTCGGGGGCGGAGGATATGCTTCTGTCAACGGCACCCGTCCCACCTCGATCAACTGGCAGCTCGAAGGGACCGACAACAATGACATGTTCTGGAATCTCTCGGCTGCCAACCTCAGTGGCGCATCGGGCATTGCCACTACGCTTATTCCCGTGGAGGCGATCGACGAATTCTCCTTTGTCGCCAGCTCAGGTCCAGAGATCGGGCGCAACGCAGGCGGCACGGTGAACTTAGTCATCAAGTCCGGCACCAATCAGTTCCACGGCTCAGGGTTTTACTACAATAGAAACGAATTTTTCGCTGCAAATACTCCCTTTGCGCCGGCCGGAACGAAAAAGTCTTATCTCCGCAACATCAATTCCGGAGGTTCGCTGGGCGGCCCAATTATCAAAGATAAGACCTTCTTCTTTGCCGCCTACGAGTACCAAGGCTTCGGAATTGCCAATGTCACCAGTGCCACAGAGCCCTCGGCAGCCTATCAGGCAGCGGCGGAAAGTGTGCTTTCGTTCTACGGTGTGCCCGTGAACCCGGTTTCCATCAACCTCTTGAATAACCTCTGGCCCGCGGATGCGCTTACCGGCCCGGCACAGCCGTCGAACTATTTCAACACTGCCATTGCGCGTGGTTTCAGCGATAACGGGATCATCAAGATAGACCAGAATATTAATTCCAAAAACAGTTTTTCCGCCAAGGGGTATTTCGGTTACGGTCATGCGGAAAGCCCTCTTCCCTCGACCCTTTCGCCTTACTGGAATTATGGTCCGCAGCGTAATCAGAACTATTCCGTGATCTATAACGCAACTCCCTCGCCGCGCCTGACCAATCAGGCCTCGTTCGGGATGAATATCATCTACCTGTTCTTCGAGGATAAAGACACTGACTTCGATCCGGTTGCGCTTGGCCTGAATACCGGGGTTACGAATCCGACATTATCCGGTTCTCCCAACATCACCATTACTAACTTCGATCCCCTGGGGCCGTTTCCTCCCTATGGACGCAGAGAATTCATACCTCAATGGAATGACGCGTTGACCTATGTAAAGGGGACGCACCAGATGCGTTTTGGCGGCGAATACCGCTGGCTTCGCTACAACGACTTAACCCAGAGAAGCGCCCGCGGCGCCTTCAATTTCAATGGATCCCAGGGACCGTGGTCCACTTCGCCAAGCGCAGCGTGCGAGGCGCTGGCTACCCAGAATCAGGGCATGCCTACTCCAAATTCAGACCCTAACACGCTGGCTGTAGCGGACTTCATGGCCGGTTGTGTGAACAGTGCAAGTATTGCCCAGGGCGACCAGACCCGCCAGGTCTACGTAAATTCTTTCAGTATGTTTGCTCAGGATGCCTGGCAGGTAACCAGGAAGCTGAACTTCAACTATGGCTTGCGTTACGAATACTTCGGCCCTCCCCACAACAGTAACAAGGATCTTACCGTCTTCAATCCAAACGCTCCCAATGGATTGGCGATCGCCGGTTCAACGATAGGCAATATTTATCAGCAGTATTGGAAAGGCTTCAGCCCGCGTTTGGGCTTCGCCTATCAGCCCAAGGAAAACGGGAAGACGGTGGTTCGCGGTGGAATCGGTTTCTATTTCGATAACCCATACCTCATCCCATTCTTCGATCTCAGGTTCACGGCCAATGGAGGTGCGCCTGGCGTGCAGGACAATCCTACGGGGTCACAGCCGGTCGCCTTTCCTTCTGAGAACAGCTTTGTGATCGTCAATAATCAACCCATTTTCCCCACACTGGACCAATCGATTGCGGGCGCAGGTGTCGTAAATGTATTTTCCGTCAACCCCAACTACCGGCCATCCACGACGCTGAACTATAACCTCAACATTCAGCAAAGTCTCGGCCGTGCCGCCATCTTCCAGGTGGGCTACGTGGGTACCCAGGGCCGTCATCTCACCAGTGTGATTGACATCAATCAAGCGGCCCAGGGAAGCGCGTTTCAGAATCCTACTTGCGCGCCGCAGTATGCGTCAGCGGGGCAGGGAAATCAACAATGTTCACGTCCTTATTTCGCCAAGTTTCCCAATTACGCGGTGATCAACCAGGTGCAAAGCGGTGCAGATTCCAACTACAACTCACTGCAAGCCATGCTTCGCATGACTTCCTGGCACGGATTAACAACGCAACTCAATTACACCTGGTCCCACAATCTGGACTTCGAGACCGGCCTGATTCCCTACATACCGCAGGACAGCACCAATCCCAAAGGGGAATACGGCAACAGCGATCTTGATACGCGCAACACGTTTATCGCCTACCTTATCTACGATATTCCCGGATCTTCCCATGGACCGCAGCAGTTGTCTCATGGCTGGCAGTTGAATAGTGGATTGAACTTCCATGGTGGCCAGCCCTACACGGTCACAGCCTCCACCAACGCCAGTGGTAATGGAGAATTTGCCGATCGTGCGGACCCTGTACCCGGGGTGAACCCCTATACCGGTGTATCGCACAGCGTCTCGAACGGCTTGGTGCAGTGGTTCAACCCCGCTGCCTTTCAGGATCCCCCACAAGGTCAATACGGTACCGAGCGTCGCGGACAGTACTTCAATCCCGGATTCTCGCAAGTCGACTTTTCCGTTTTGAAGAACACAAAGCTTACCGAGAGAGTCACGCTGCAACTGCGGGTGGAGATGTTTAACCTGTTCAACCGCGTCAACCTCGCCCCCGTCGGCTTTCCAACAAACAGTGATACCAATGGCGCCATCTTTTCGACCATCGGCGCCTATTTCGCCGAGCAGGGAATCGGACCAGGAGAACCTTTCAACACCCAGCTAGCGGGAAAGATCATCTTCTGAGACCGCCGTTCGTGGGGCCTCCGCCCCAGGATCGCATTCCGTAAGCGCTCTTATTTGGGATGTTTTTCGTGAAACTCCGCCAGAATTGTCATCCTGAGAGGCTGTGACCTTATTGATTTTTCGCGCGAAATCTTCGAGTCCTAAACGAAATTGTCATCCCGCCTGTCCCGGCCTGCCGTGGAACCGGCGCAGCGTAGTGGAGGGACCCGCTGTTTCTTTTCTGTCCATCCGATCTAACGGCCTCTAATAAAAGCCACCACCCTCCACTTGTCACCCCGAGCGCAGCCGAGGGATCTGCGGTGCGCCCCGGCTCCCGCACAAAGGTCTCCGGTCCGTTAGTTCTCCCACAAAATCGTCATCCTGAGCGCAGCGCCTCACAGATTGATCGCGTGACACAGCGGTTACGGCGCGGAGTCGAAGGACCTCGGCGGTGCTCAATTTACCGAGGCGGTTCGGAGCTTTTCGACCGCCGAAGGCCGACTGATAAGCGGCCTATGTTCCCGCAAACATCTCCGGCGTTAGCCCTCTTCTCCCCACTAGGCCGTCTTACTGCGTTTCCCAGAAACCAATTTCAGCTTCCGTTTGGCCGCGGGAGACGGCGCCTTTGCCGCCTGCTTAGCCCCTTTCGGAGCCTGTTTCGCCGCCAGGCTCTGGCGCAGGGCAGACATCAGATCGACGACCTTGCCCCGGCCCTTCGCGGGCTTCTCCTTAGGCAGCGGCTTATTGGCCAATTTCGCTTCCACCAACTCGCGCACCGCGGCCTCATAGCTATCCGAGAACTTATCGAGTTCCAGTGGACGGGTATAAGTCTTAATCAGCTGTTTGGCCAATCCGAGTTGGGCGGCTTCCAGTTTCGTGGAAGGAATTTTGCCGAAGTACTCGCCGGCATCGCGCAGTTCCTCCGCGAAGCGAAGCACGTACAGCATCATACCGAGCTGTTTGCGGTCAGGCGGGGGTGCTAAAGCGACCAGGTGTTCCCGCCCGGCGAAGGCGATTTCGCCGATGCCAACCATCTCACTATCCACCATCGCTTGACGCACGATCGCGAAGGCTGTCGCCTGCGGGCCTTTCTTGGGCACCACAAAGTACGGCTTGACGTAGAGCGATGGCGGCACCTCGTTGACGGAAGAAAACTGGGTGATCTCCAGGCTGTCCTTGCCGGGAATACGAAGTCGCTTGAGGTCCTCGGGCTCGATGATCGCGTACTTGCCCTTCTCGTATTCGTACCCCTTCACGATCTCTGATTTCTCCACAGCATGCCGCTCTTCATCGTGCCCTCTTCCGGCGACATGTAAATGCCCGGGTTTGTCGTCGTTCTGTTCCTCCCCGTCGTCCACCACGTTTTGGTAGTGGATTCGTTGGCCGGTCGCCCGGTCAATCTGGTGGAATTGGAAGCCGTGAGCAGAAGTAGTCGCGGGATAGATTTCTACCCCGAAACTGACCAGCGAGAGGGAGATTTGTCCGGACCAATAAGGGCGTGCCATGGGAACTGTTAGATGCGCGCCGGCAGGGCCGGAACTTGGAGTTTTTCGTCCGCTTTGGTAGTCTGTGGGGGTAACGCTTGCGCGCGTAGCTCAGTTGGATAGAGCGTCTGGCTACGAACCAGAAGGTCGGGAGTTCGAATCTCTCCGCGCGCACCACGCGAAATCAACAACTTAACATTCCAAAACAGCAGAGCTGAGCCAAAGGAATCGACTGTGAGATTATCCGTCCGCAGGCTTGTCTGGATGCAGCGGATAGCCGCCTTGGCCATTTGTCTTTTCTGGGTCTCGTTCTGGGCAGACCACAGTCAGCTTCCGGCAAACGTCGTAGATTTCGAGTGGTGCTTTCTCCTCCCCGATATTCTGTGGATTTCAGGAGCATTTTGGATTGCCGGCAACTGGCTGATTGCCCGCGATCCGCGCGCCGGAACCGCTACCGCGGTAGCCGGTGGTTCGATGGTCTATCTAGGTCTGCTCGATGCGGCTTGTAATTTCCGGCACGGCCAATATACAGATTCATTTTCTCGCGGCGCCCTGAATGCCGTGGTAAATCTTGCCTGCCTCTTATTTGGATGCGCCAACATTTGGTATGCCCTGAAGCGAAGCAAGTTCGAGGACGGAGAGTTGTGAGTTGCGCGCGGCGATCACGTCACAGTAATTGCGAAACTGCCGTCTCATCTCCCTCCCCTATCACGCTCGCGATGGCTTCTTCCAGCACTTGACCGCTGATGGGCTTGGAGACATAGCCGTCCATCCCTGCGGCGATACAGCGCTCACGATCTCCCTTCATGGCGTGCGCCGTCATGGCTATGATCGGCAAGTGAAATGACGTCGATTGCTCACTCTCGCGAATCTTTCCCACCGCCGTGAGTCCATCCATCTCCGGCATCTGAACATCCATCAACACCAGGTCGAAGGGCTGCGTTGCCAACAGCCGGAGAGCGATTCGGCCGTTGCCGGCGACCACCACGGAGTGCCCCATCTTCTCCGCCATGCGCGTGGCTACGATCTGGTTGACCCGGTTATCTTCCGCCAGGAGGATGCGTAAGCCTTTCGCTCGCACCGGCTGCGCCGCCTTGATTACAGGCGCGGTAGCAGAGGCGCCTGCGGACTGCCCCAGTGCCGCCAATATGGCTGTCATCAATTCCCGTTTGCGCACCGGCTTGAAAAGATAAGCCAGAATTCCCAGCTGCCGGCAGCGCTCTACATCTCCTCGATGACTGGCTGAGCTGAGCATCATGACGGTTACAGCTGATAATTCCGGGTTGGTCCGCATTTGTTCCACCAGCATGAAGCCGTCCATCTCCGGCATGTTCATGTCGGTCACTACCAGCCGGTAGGAATCTCCCGCCCGGCATGCGCTCACCAACTCCGACAAAGCCTGTCTTCCGCCCTCGGCGCACGTGGTTTCTGCTCCCCACTGCTTCACTATCCCCTCGATGATGCGGCGATTCGCCCGGTGGTCATCGACCACCAGGATCCTCATGCCCTTCAAAGCTTGAAGGGGAACGCTGTATGGTGATTCAGGCCGCTTGCGGAGCACCTTCAGCCGCGCGGTGAAATGAAATTGGGTGCCTTTTCCCGCCTCGCTATCAAGCCAGATTCTTCCCCCCATCATCGATACCAGGTGCGCCGAAATGGATAGACCCAGGCCGGTGCCCCCATATTTGCGGGTGGTCGATGAGTCCGCCTGGGTGAAGGGAGAGAAGACCGAGATCTGCTTCTCCACGGGAATGCCGATGCCCGTATCGGCCACGGTGAACTTTAGCACCCGCATGTCGTCCTCTTCGCTTTCCACCTCCGCTTTCAGCATCACCTCGCCCTCAGGGGTGAATTTTATGGCGTTACTCACCAGGTTGAGGATGATCTGGCGCAGTCGTCCGGGGTCTCCCTCCACCAGCTCGGGCACTTCGGGTGCGATGTCACAGAGAAGTTCCAAACCTTTTTCATCTGCCCGCGAGGCAAAGGTCTTCAGCGCCTCTTCTGCGCAGTCGCGCAGGTTGAAGTCAATGGCTTCCAGTTCAATCTTTCCTGCCTCTATCTTGGAGTAGTCAAGGATGTCATTGATCACCGTGAGCAAGGAATCGGCAGACAACTTTGCGGTTTCCAGGCAATCTCGTTGTTCCGCCGTGAGCTCGGTGTCGAGCGCCAGGTCGGTCATGCCGATGACGCCGTTGAGCGGCGTCCGGATTTCGTGGCTCATGTTGGCCAGGAATTCGCTCTTGGCCCGGTTGGCCACTTCCGCAGCGTCCTTGGCCAGACGCATCTGCTCCTCCGCCCGTATACGCACGGCCACCTCTCTTTGCAAATCGGCCGTTCGTTGTTCCACCCGTTGTTCCAATCCATCCTTCGCGTTCTGTAGGGCCAGATCCCGTTGTTCGATACGCTCCAGCATCTGGTTGAACGAGCTGACCAGCATCCCGCTTTCATCTTTCCCTTGGGCGACAGCCCGCAGCGAATAGTTCTCTTCCGCTGTTACCCGCCCGGCGATCTGCGCAAGTTGCACAATCGGATCACTCACCAGCCGCAGCAGGCGCAAGGAAAACAGGTAAGTGGTGAGCGTGGAAATGAAAAGAACCAGGCTGGCAATCTTGGCGTATTCCCGCAGCCGGGCGCGGGTCCCACTAAGGTCCGACACGATGGCGATGGAACCCGTCTTTTCCGTCTCCATCAGAACACTGCGGAATAGGATGATGGAGCTTCCCTCGAAGTAAGCTCCATCGTCGCGCAGCGAGGGCATCGTGAATTCTCGCCCCACCCCCGTCCGCCGATATTCGGCAAAGATATTTCCCTTGGTGTCGTATAAGCAGGCGCCTAACACATCGTGATCTGCCCGCAGCGCTGCCAGCATCTCCCGCGCGGTCTTGCGATCGTCAAAGGCCAGAGAAGCGGCCGTATTGGCTCCAAGCGTATCTGCCAGCGCGCGCAGCTCATTGCCGGTATTGGCGCGAAAATTCTGCCGCTCATAAACGGCAAATCCCATACAGGCCAGCAGAACTGCCAGCACACTGGAAGTCAGAATCAGCAAAGCAAGTTTGCGTCGAATTGGAAGGTCTCTGAACTTCATGCTCTTACTTTTCCCGGTTTTCTCCAACGACGGTTTGGGCCAGGATCAACAAGCGTGACCCGATCTTGAGTTTTGCGGACGCAGCCGCATCCAGATTGATTCCGAAACGAACATTCTTGTCTTCGAGCACAAAGCAGATCATTCCGCCGGCGTCGAGAAACCCGGGGCTTTCCCCCACGGTCAGAATCGGAGCATTGTGCAGGGTCGCCAGTACCATCGGAATGCGCTTGCTTTGCGCCTTGCCCAGAAAAAGTACCTGGCAGGCCTGCAGATCGCCCTCTTGCTTCAGGTGTCGAATGCGAAGGATCCGGTCGCCGACCGGCTTGCCCGCCACCGTACTTTCCAGCGCGCCCTGAAAGGGGTCCTCCCCGATGGTGCATAAAAACAGCGAATTGGCTGGGTCCGTACTCGTTTCCGGAGGCCAGTCCACCAGTTGCGCAAAATGGAAGATAAAGGCTGCCTTCACGCGGTATTCCTCGTCCGTTGACTGCGCCCCGCCTCTTTCCAGGCTGCACGCGAACACCACACACAGCAGGATCGTGAGCGAGGTGGCGTAGCGCCGGGCCCTCATGTTTAAAACCGCCACGCAATCCTGGCATAGGCGTTGCGCCGAATCAGGCTCGGAAGCACCGTCAAGTCAGGGCCCGCATACTCCTGGTGAAGATTTCTGAGTAAGTCCTGTCCCACCAGCTGCAGGGAAATCTTCTCCGACGCTTGCCATGCAAGATTGCTATCCAGCCGTGTGTAAGAAGGGATTGACTGTGCTGGCAGGCGGCCTACGAAATACGCCGATGTGGTCCACTGGCAATGCCATGGAAGATTTATGTTCGAACGCAATTGAGCTTGCTGGTTGGGGCTCCCTCCCTCCGTGCCGGGGGCGGTGGTCAGATCCATGCCGCCCACTTGCCGGCGGAGGTGCATGGCGAGGAATGTGTAGCCCGGGCTAAGCGTCCATCGGCTGGCCAATTTCATATTGGCGAAGATCTCGATGCCGTGAGTCTCTCCTTGAATCAGGTTTGCGTAATATGTCGGGGCCAGCAGATGTACCGGTGAAGGATCCACCTCGATGCGCGGGGCTCCTGGTTCATACGAGGCCAGATCGTGGTATTGGTTAAAGAACGCTGCCGAATCGAAGGAGAGTTTGTCCGATAGCTGCTTGCGAAAACCCGCTTCGGTAGCGATCAGGCGTTCATTCAGCTGGTAAAAGTTGCCGAAGACGCTGACCAAGATGGGAAGATTGTCCGGTCCCGGAAGCGCCGAAACATTGTAGCGAATAGAGGTTTCGATCCGCGAAGGCGTTCGCTGCGCTCCCGAGAACGCTGCCCAAAATGTGTCGCGATCATCAGGTGTCCAGGTCAGACGGCCGGACGGTTGCAGGTTAAAACCGTTATAGTACTCCCGCTCCAGTTTTGTTCCCAGGCTGACATAGAGGCGATGAGGCCGAATGGCGATCTCGTCTTGCACAAAGGAGCTGAAGATCTGCGTGACCAGGTCCGCCGGTTGAAACGAGATGCGGAAGTGGTCCGCTGTGTCATCGGAGGTCAAGCGGTAGCCCAGTCCCCAGACAAAATCCTGCCGCCGGCCCCACTGCACGTGGTGCTGAAAATCAAAGTCAAACGTGTTCAGCGCTATACCGTAGGTCGGATTGCCTCGGTTACTGCGATCGAAGTAGATCTGCAACGAGGTTTCCGAAGCCGGCGAAAGGGCGCGTTTCCATCGCCCCACAAGGCTCCAGCCGGAGAAATCTTCACGCAGGTTAAGGATCCCGTTTAAGGGGGGTTCCAGGGAGATAATGGAATCCGTCAACTCCCCCTCATTGCCGCGGATCGCTTCTCCTTCCAGCGTCAGTGAATCTCTGGTAGAAACCTGTGCATCGGCCCGGAAGCCGCCGTGGAATAAATACCAGTCATTTTCGCCGTTCTGGTGTTCTGGAGTAACAAACTGACCCATGTCGAAACCATTGAGAAACACTCGATAAGCCCCACGAGGACCCAGCGGCCCGCCATAGCGGATCATTCCTCCTATGTGCTCAAACGTGCCCCCGTCGACCGTAACCGCGCCTCTCTTGGTATCCTGCGCCCTCCTGGTAATAATGCTGATCACTCCATTCACGGCGTTCGCTCCCCACACCGTAGCGCCCGGACCGCGAATGACCTCGATCCGTGCGATCAAATCGAGTGGCACGTCTTGAGCATCCCAGTACACTCCGGAAAAGACGGGTGAGTAGACAGTGCGGCCATCGATGAGAACCAGAAGCTTGTTCGAATACTCGCCGTTGAAGCCGCGTGCGCTGATCGCCCACGTGCTGGGATCAATTTGGGCCACCTCCAATCCTGGTACCATCCGCAGCAAATCGGGAATGTTGGTGGCGCCCGAGCGGCGAATATCTTCCGTCGTAATCACGAAAAGCGCTCCCGGCACCTGGGATAGCTTCTGCTCCTTCTTCCCAGCTGAAGTCACATCGACATTCATCAGGTCTTCGATCTTCAGGGCCGTAAGGTCAGGCGGAGCGTTCTGCGCTTGAGCGGCAAGCATCGGCAACGCAATGAGCACCAACTCGCACGCCAGGGCTCGCATGAGGAAGGGCTTCATTACGCTCCAAATGCCGGGTCAGTCTGAGCGTTCTGCCCGATATCGGCGCAGACACTCAATTAGCGCTATCGGCAAGCTCGCGATGGCACATCATGCCGGCCTGTATTAGGCCGGGGAACCCGGAAGGGCAAGTTGGAGGTGGGAGCCCCCGCATCCTACTTTTCTGAGCTCTTCGGTTGGTAATAGGAGGCAATCTGGGTAAGCGTGGGACGCTGGTTGCTTGACTCTGTCCATCCCCCTCCACCCAAGCCAAGGTGGGCCACCGCCCTTAAATTTGTCATCCCGACCGAAGCGGACCCGGATTTCCTACATCACGACACCACCCAAGGCCACGTATGCGGCTTTCCGTAAGGAAAGCCGCACGAAGTTCGCCAACGCCACCACCCTCGACAGGAAATGCGGGGTAGCGTAGGGGAGGGACCTGCA
This sequence comes from uncultured Acidobacteriaceae bacterium, assembly GCA_963821315.1. Taxonomy (GTDB): domain Bacteria; phylum Acidobacteriota; class Terriglobia; order Terriglobales; family Acidobacteriaceae; genus PALSA-350. The sequence goes on from CAWGDP010000011.1 coordinate 246,137, forward strand.
GTTTGCGTTGATGGAGAAACAGAATCCGGAGGCGGCTCGCCCACGGCCCATTCGCTTATGCTCGAAAGTGAACTGCAGGTCCCTCCCCTACGCTGCGCTTCGGTCGGGATGACAAATTGGAGCGCAGTGGCCCACCTTGGCTTGAGTGGAGGGGGATGGACAGAACGGCACAACAGCAACCAACCGGGTTTCGTTTGCCAGCGTTCTCTTCAACGCATATCAGCAAGTTGCGCGGTCCAAAGCCCGTTTGCCCGTTAATTTGGACAGCTCTGATTTTCGGTTGTTGAGGCTAGAAGTTTTCCGGTTGACGTAGAAGTCTACGGGGCTTGCCACTCACCCTTACATCGCCAGATGGCTGACATGCTCCGCGCGAACATCCGCGGCGCTGAACAGCCGGTAAAACGGCGCACCCTGGGCCGCGGCCTCGACCGCCGGACGCCCCTTGGCTTCTTCCCGTTCCACCAGGCATACCACTGCGATCACCCGCATCCCGGCCTCGCGCGCTGCTTCGATCGCCGTGATGGTGGAGGCGCCGGTGGTGCATACGTCATCGACGATAATTACCGGCGCATCCGCCTCTTGAAAACCTTCGATCCGGCGCCCGGTGCCGTGAGTCTTTTCCGCTTTCCGCACCAGAAAACCATCCAGCACCGGCGAGCCGGGAGCTTCCAGGGCATGCCAGGCGCTAGCCGCCGCTACATTACAGACAATGGGGTCGGCGCCGAGGGTAAGACCGCCCACCGCGCGGGCCCGCAGCTCGTGTTGGCGGATGAGATCGAGCATCGCCAGGCCGGTAAGGCGCCCGCCTTCTCCCGTGAGGGTGGTAGTGCGGCAATCGATGTAGTAATCGCTCGTGGCTCCCGAAGAGAGCTTGAACTCTCCCAGGCGGAAAGAGATGCGGGACAGCATCTTGAGCAGCGCGTTGCGATGGGTAAGAGTCATTAGCTGATTTTATCCAGATGGCGAAAACCGCCGGTGCCGAAAAACAGGATGGTAAAAATGGTGCCGTTGTAAGTGGCGTGAATGAGTGTGCTGGCGGCCAGGGAATGGGTCCACAGCCGGACCCCGCAGAGCACCAGGCTGACGCCGAACAAAACCGCCAGCGGCGCCCAGGCGTGGGCCAGTTGGTCGGCATGGACCAACGCAAAGGCAATACTGGTGACGGTGCAGGAAAACAGCAAAGCCGGAATGCTCCAGCGCGGATCGTCTTGCGCGCCTCGGTCAGAGATCACCAGACCTACCTCCGGCGCGCGCTTGAAGCTGCGCAACCAGTCCCAGGCGGAGGCTAACGACGGTAGCAGAAAGCCACGAAAGGCCAGCTCTTCACAAACCGGGGCCAGCAGGGTGCCAAATAGGGCCACCATCCACACGTCGGCGGGGGTGCGAAAGAAATCGTCGATGGGGAGTGTCTTGGGGATGGGAAGGAAATTCGAGAGAAACTGGACCGCGAGGCTCAATACAACGCCGCCGCTCAGCAGGGGAACCCAGCGGCGGCGCACGACGGAAAAATTCCAGTGCAAGCCTTGCAGGAACGGCTGGCGCCAGAGGTAAGTAAAAATGGCCCACACCATGGCCCCGGCGATAAGGTACCCGGCAGCCATGCTGGGGATCAGCAGGCGCGGCTCGCGCAGCAGCTTCTCCGGCGTCTCTGCACCTAACAGGTGCAAGCCCATCACCAGGGCGAAGGCGGAGACACTGGTGAGCAGCAGAACGATGATGGCCACCATGAAGAACAGCACGGTGTGACCGAGGTTTGGGATTCGGCGTGGACGTACAGAAAGCTCCGGGCGGGGGCGCCGGCGGCGGGTCGCCGGGGACGTAGGATGAGGACAAAATCTCCGGATCAGTCGACATGGCTCAGGGCGGGTTTCCTGTTGCGGACGGAGTTCTTTGCCCGGCCTGCACCTTTGCGCGGAGCGTGAAGGTAGTTGCCGTTGCCTTCCGCGGGGACCAGCGGAAGCGGCTTCAACTCAGCCACGGGAAAATAACGGCGGAGAAATTCGCCGGTATGCGAACCGAGTGTAGCAGCGATCTCCGCGGGAGTGCCCTTGCCCACCAGCCGCCCGCCATCCTCTCCTCCCTCCGGGCCCAGGTCTAGGATCCAATCCGCGCTGCGGATCACATCCAGGTTGTGTTCGATGATGATCACGGTGTTGCCCAGGTCGGTCAGCCGATGCAGCACTTCCAGCAGCCTGCGCACGTCGTCAAAGTGCAGACCGGTAGTGGGTTCATCGAGCAAATAGAGGGTCTTGCCGGTTTGCCGCTTGGAGAGTTCGCGGGCCAGCTTCATGCGCTGAGCCTCGCCTCCCGAGAGCGTGGTCGCCGCCTGGCCCAGATGAATGTAGCCCAGTCCCACGTCCACCAGGGTCTCCAGTTTCTGCCGCACCAGTGGGATATCGACCAGCACCGGGAGCGCGTCCTCGATGGCCAGCTCGAGCAAGTCAGCGATGGAGTAGCCATTGAACTTGACCGCCAGGGTCTCCTGATTGTAACGGCGGCCATTGCATACCTCGCACAGCACGTAGACATCAGGCAGAAAGTTCATCTCGATACGGCGCTGGCCTTCGCCCTGGCAGGCCTCGCAGCGGCCGCCGGAGACGTTGAACGAAAAGCGGCCTGGTTTATAGCCTCGCTCCCGCGATTCCGGCAGCCGGGCGAAGAGGTCGCGAATGGCGGTAAACACCCCGGTGTAGGTGGCCGGGTTGGAGCGCGGCGTCCGCCCAATCGGCGACTGGTCGATACGCACCGCTTTATCGATGTTCTTGAAGCCCTGTATAGCCTTGTAGGGCTCCGGCGTTTCGCGCGAGCCGTAAAGCTCCTGGGCCAGGGCGCGATAGACGGTGTCGTTGACCAGGGTGCTCTTGCCTGATCCCGAGACGCCGGTTACTACCGTCATTACATTTAGGGGGAAGCTCGCGGTCAGGTTCTTCAGGTTATGGCCGCTGGCGCCTTCCACCGTGATCCAGTTACCTTTCAGAGGGCGTGGTTCGTCGCGGCTGATGGTCTGCAGTTCGCCGGAAAGATAGCGGCCGGTCAGGGAAATGTCGGTTTCCATGATCTGCTGCGGGGTTCCGGCCGCGACCACGTGGCCCCCGAGTTTGCCCGCGCCGGGGCCCAGGTCGACGACATAATCGGCATGGCGAATGGTGTCTTCATCGTGCTCCACCACTAACACCGTATTACCGAGGTCACGCAGCGACTTGAGGGCCTCGATCAACCGCTGGTTGTCGCGCTGGTGCAGCCCGATGGAAGGTTCATCGAGCACGTAGAGCACTCCACGCAGACGGGAACCGATTTGCGTGGCCAGGCGAATGCGCTGTCCTTCTCCGCCGGAGAGGCTGGCGGCATTCCGATCCAGCGAGAGATAGCTCAGGCCGACAGAGTTGAGAAACTCCAGCCGCTCCACCACCTCGCGACGAAGCCGATCCGCAATCAAAGCTTCGCGGCGGGTGAATTCAAAGCCGCGCGCCGCCTCCAGGGCCCTGCGCAATGGCAGCTCCGTGAAATCGGCAATGGACAAGGAGCCCACCTTCACCGCCAGCGATTCTGGCCGCAAACGATTGCCCTGGCAGGCCGGGCAGATGGTCGCCGACATGTAGTTCAGCAGCCAATCGCGATAGCTTTCCGACTTGGATTCTTCGAGCGAGTCACGCAGGTAGGCGAGGATGCCGTGGAAACCGGTGCGCGGCGCCTCGTCACGTCCTGGGCCGTGCAGCAGCAGCTTCTGATGCCGCTCGCTCAGCTCCTCGAAGGGCTTGCTCAGATCGATCTTGTAGCGTTGCGCAGCCAACTGCAGCAGGCGATTCAGATACTGCGATCCGCCGCCTGGGCCGAGGGCTCCATCGGTCAGCGGCTTTGACCAATCGGTAATCACTTTGGCCGCATCAAAGTCGTAGATGCTGCCCAGGCCGTGGCACTCCGGGCATGCGCCGTAAGTGCTATTGAACGAAAAGCTTCGAGGCTCCAACTTAGGGATGTCAAGTCCGCAGTCTGGGCACGCCATAGAAGAGGAGATAAAGCTGCTCCTCTTCCCCGGCAACTGCGGTAAGAACGAGGCCGTTGGCCAACTGCAGTGCTTTGGCAACGGAGGTTTCCAGGCGCTTTTCAACGCCGGGTTTTAGAACGACGCGATCGATGACGGCTTCAATGGTGTGTTTCTTGTTACGTTCGAGACGTATGGAATCGGCGAGATCGCGCATCTCACCATCGATGCGGGCACGAAAGCCTTGCTGATCCAGTTCGTCGAGCAGGTCTTTGAACTCGCCTTTGCGGCCGCGCACGATCGGCGCGTAGATGATGACACGTTCTCCGGGCGCGAGGGAAAGAATGCGCTCGACAATTTGTTCCGCGGACTGGCGCGAAATGGGTTTGCCGCACTTCGGGCAGTGAGGCACCCCGATCGATGCGTACAGCAGGCGGAGGTAGTCGTAGATTTCGGTGATGGTGCCGACAGTAGATCGGGGGCTTCGGCTGGTGGTTTTCTGTTCGATGGAGATGGCCGGGCTGAGACCTTCGATGGAATCGACATCCGGGCGCTCGATCTGGTCAAGAAATTGGCGAGCGTATGCGGAGAGAGTTTCCACGTAACGGCGCTGTCCTTCGGCGTAGATGGTGTCGAAGGCCAAGGAAGACTTGCCTGATCCCGAGAGGCCGGTGACCACGGTAAGCGTATTACGGGGAATTCGGATGTTGATGTCGCGCAGATTGTGCTGACGCGCTCCGCGCACGGTGATATGAGTAATGGGCATGAGGTTCAGCTAGAACTTTTGGAAACACAGTGCAGCAACGATGAATGAGGGCCACGGGCAAGAAAAACACAGGGCACATGGCACGAGTAACTGCTACATGTATCTTATTCGGCAATAGAAACGAGGGTCAACGTAAGGCTGCTGTCTGTCACAATGACACACTGATGTTCGATTACACGAAGTGCGCACACGACGCACGATGGGTGAGCAAAAAACTCTGGGTTGAAGGGCCATTATGGGAATTGATGTAAGTATGCTGATGGTGTTTTGTGCGGCGATCGCCGCTCTCGCGCTTGGGGTCATGTTGGGCTACATGTGCTGCAAAACCTTGTTCGATGTCTTGCGTTTCACCGCCCGGTCGTCGGCGGCGAACGGCGCCAAGGCCGAGGCGCGGGTGGTTGCCCAGGTTTGAAGTGGAAGCCTGCGGGCTTCTGCCGCTTAGACTGATTGACTAGCAGGGCCGATCTCGTCGGCCTTCATCCTTGAATTTACTCCCCCTTTCTTTTTGAGTGTTGAGAACTCTGGCTGCTTGAGCGAGAGCCAGATCACTTGCGCATGGCAGGCTGCGGAAAACTCACTCCTCCAAATTGAGTCCGTAGACTCCTTAGGTAGCTCTCATCGCCCTGTAATCTGAGGATTCTGCTCCTGCCCGGTTGCAGCCTTCCGTAGCCTGCAAGCAGGGATCCTCTACTGCTGCTGCCGGTTGCTGCTGCTGCTGGTTGCTGTTGCTGCGCTGGATCTTGTGTCGCCCCCGGTTGCTGCTGGGCGGAGCGCATTCTTTGCAACTGCTCGAACAATTGCTGTGGCGTCTTTACCCCTGGTGTGGGGGGCGGCGTTGTTCCAGCCGGAGGAACCTCCGGTTGCGGCGGCGGCGGAATTCCAGCGTCCGGTTCATTGGCCGCCTCATCGATAGTCGTCGTCGCAGGGGGTGGTGGCGGCAGAGCTGCTCCGGCATCGCGTAGCAGGGGTGAGGATCAGTTGTCGCGGAGCGCCGTCGCCCAGATCTCCCAGCAGGACCAGGTTGTAGGCAGTTCCGTTGAGCAGGTCGGCAAGCACATCGCGGGGCGCTCCCGGGCCGAAAGTGCCAAAGACCCGCTCGTCCCCGCTCAGTCCTTCGATCTGCATGCCACTCTTGCCGGCCACCTGGTGCAGAATGGCGGCCAGGCTGGAGTTATCCGCGCGAATCGATAGCGTGTCGCCGGCTGAAGACAATCTGCGCTTCGCCCGCCGGCTGCTGCAGCATGGAGGGTGCAGTCTGGTTCACCGGCGGAGCGGCTTGCGGCTGCGGCGCTGGTTGCGCCGGGATTGGTTGTGCCGGCGCAGGTTGTGCCGGCTGGGGCAGGTTGAGTCGATGAGGCGGATGGGTCAGGCTGTTCACGGTCAGGGCCGCCGCGCAAGCGAGGGCGAATACTCTGCGCGTACACCTGGGCCGCCGCCGAGACCAGTATCAAGACCAGGAGGGTCCATCCGCCGCTGGTGGCGATGCGAGCAAACATCCGATTCAAGCACGCCATCCCACACCTCCTGAACTACCGCATAAGCTCCAGGCCAGCCGGGACGAAACGCCATCCACTGATTGGAGCTCCTCATGTACTAGACTAGCAGTGGTCGCACCAGAGAGCGAGCCGCTGTTGCTGGCGTGTTTAGCTCTCCGGTGCCTCGATCAAACGGTCTAATCTGCATGTCTCTGCTCGCCCGCTCGTCCGCTCGCCTTGCCCTCGTGATCACTCTTTTTACGCTTTTGGCGCCCGGCCGGATCTTCGCCGTCTCCTGCACCACCCAGGCGCAAATGGCCGAGGCCGACCGCGCTAGCCTGGTGCAAGCCGGGAAAACTCTTGCGTCCGCGGTCCAGAGCGGAAATGCTGCCGCGGTGCAGGCGTTGACCATTCCCAAGGTCAAAGCACAGTTTGATTCCATCGCCAGCACCATTGTGCAGACAGCTCCGCTGATGACCGGCGCCACTATCACCATAGACGCACTGTACGGTCTGGACGCTTCCGACCTGAAGTCGTCGGCCGAGGACACCCAGTTTTTTTGCGGCGTCCCCGGTTCTCCGCTGCATGTTGACTTCACCATTCCTCAGCTTCCCCAGGGCCGGTATGCACTGGTTCTGGTGCACGCGACGGGGGTAAGTAAACCCCAGCAGATGGCGTTCCTGTTACAGAAGAATGGAGATTGGCAGATGGCCGGCTTCTTTGTGAAGCCACTACTGGTGGCCGGGCACGACAGCCTGTGGTATTGGACCCGGGCGCGCGCCTTTGACCAGAAAAACCAGAAATGGAACGCCTACTTCTATTACACGACGGCCGCCTACCTGGCGAGTCCGGCCGATTTCCTGACCAGCACCAACCTGGAAAAACTGAATCAGGAGACGGCCAACTCCCGTCCCGACGGTCTGCCTGGCGCCCAGCCCATGGTCGTTACTGAGGGAAATAAGACCTACTCCATCAACGACCTGCATACGGATGGCTCTTTGGGCGGCCTGGATCTGGTGATCCGCTATGCAGCCACCGACGTGAGCGATCCGGTGGCCACCCGAGCCCAGCAACCTGGAAGTCATGAAGGCTACGCTGGCCGCGCACCCGGAACTGCGCGAGGGATTTCACGGGTTGTGGGTCTTCGCCGAAGCCCCGCCGCAACGGCCCTTCGGGAATGAGTTGGCGATGGGCGACATTCATTAAGACCGCTTTGCCTCCTGTGGGAAAACCAGGTGCAGGATGGGCCATCCGCCGATCTGCTGCACTTTCTGAAAAGAACATCTGAATTAAAAGGATGAACGAGGATAGTTTGCTGTATGGCATATGAGATGGAGAAAACGCTGTCGCGGGCGATCACCGAGAGAAGGGCATCGCCCAGCTTTGATGGGAGCCCCATTTCGGATGCCGACCTGAAGGGGATTCTGCAGGCCGGATTGCAGGCGCCCAGTGGCTACAATCTGCAACCCTGGCGCTTCATCGTGGTGCGCAGTCCTGAACAAAAGAAAAAGCTGCGCGCGGCCAGCTACAACCAGGCCAAGGTGGAAGAGGCCTCGGTCATGATTGTGGCTTGCGGCGATGCCGACGGTTGGCGCAGTGGAGATTTAGACGAAATGCTGCGCCTGGGCCGCCAGGGCGGCATGCCGGAAAACTATGCCGAGCAGGCCAAGGTCACCATTCCCAACTACCTTTCCAACCACCCCAATATGCCCTTGTGGCTGAATCGCCAGGTGATGCTGGCCTTTACCCACATGCTGCTGATGGCAGAGGTGCTGGGCTACGACACGGCGCCCATGGAGGGGTTTGAGGAGGAGAAGGTGCGCGAGGTGCTCAAGCTTCCCCTCAGCTACTCCGTGGTCGCGCTGCTGGGTATCGGCCATTTGAAGGGACCGGACAAGTTCTACGGCGAACGCTTCAATATGGCACGCACAGTTTTTGCCGAGGAATACGGCAAACCCATCCGTTTTTCAGAGTAGAATTAACCAGGCTGTAACAAACCCTTTTACCCCCCGGCAATTAAGGACGGGTTTTCCACGGCAAACGCCGTTTGCAGGAGCAGTTCCTTGCGCCGAGAGTACCCAGACGCGCCGATTATAGGGGTGGGCGCCGTGGTGATCGACGGAAGCAAGGTTCTGCTGGTGCGTCGCGGCCAGGAGCCGCTCAAGGGCGAATGGTCACTGCCGGGAGGCGCCCTGGAGTTGGGGGAGACCCTGCAGCAGGGCGTGGTTCGGGAAGTGCTTGAGGAGACCGGCCTGACCGTAGTGCCGGCCGGGATTGTCGAAGTCCTCGACCGGATTACGCAAGACGATTCCTCGGGACGGATTCGCTACCACTACGTGCTGGTCGACTTTCTATGCCACGTAGCCGGCGGCATGTTGTGCGGCGCCAGCGACGCGGAAGAGGCGCGCTGGGTGGAGCGGGAGGACTTGCAGGAACAGGGCGTTACCGGGTGGCGCCATTGACGGTGCAGGTAATCGAAAAGGCTTTTCGATTGGGCCACGCAAGCGATCGATCCCATGAGTGATAAGGAAAAGCGAAGCATGAGCGTTGATCCGAGTACTACGCGGAAATCGTTCTCCGGCACTGGCGTTGGTTCTGCTGCTGCTGGGGTTAGGTTTTGGCATCCTGGCGTGGCGAAATCCGCTGTGGCTGGTGGACCAGCAGGTCGACGCGAAGTTGCGGTTGCGCGGTATGCATAGCGAATTTGTAACCGTGAATGGCTACAAAATGCATTACCTGGTGGGTGGGACCGGCCGGCCCCTGGTGTTGGTGCACGGGCTGGGAAGCCGCGCCCTGGACTGGGCCAACCTGATACCCCGGCTCATCGAGGGTGGACACCGCGTATATGCCGTGGATCTACTGGGGTATGGACGTTCGGCGCAGCCCCGGGATGCCGACTACTCCATCGCAGACCAGGCAGCCATGGTCGAGGGATTTCTGGATAGCCAGCACCTGCAACAAGTAGATCTAGCCGGTTGGTCCATGGGCGGATGGATCGCGATGCGGGTGGCGTTGCAGCAACCGCAGCGCATCCGGCGGTTGGTGCTGCTGGATAGTGCTGGCCTGCGCTTCAAGCTGGGTTTTGATCCGGCTCTGTTCCAGCCGGAATCGCCGACAGACCTGGCAGCCCTGGAAGAGTTGCTGGTGCCGCATCCGCGGCCGCTCCCAAGCTTCCTGGCCATGGCCATGCTGCGCCGCGGCGATGACATCGGGTGGGTGGTCCGGCGTAGTGTGCAATCCATGATGACCGGGAAGGATCTGGTGGATGGAAAACTGGGCGCCTTGACCATGCCGGTGCTCATTGGTTGGGGCGAAGAAGACCGGTTGATCCCGCTCTAGGTCGGCTATCGGCTTCACTCCGAGATACTCCAGTCGGAACTGGATGTCTACGCCAACTGCGGTCATCTGGCGCCCGGGCAGTGTGTCAGCCAGGTGGGGCCGAGCGTGGTGGATTTTTTGAATGCACAGCCGGCCCGTATGGCGATGGTCAAGCACATCCCGGGTACAGCCACCAACGACAGCGTATTTCCTGGTCAGTGATCGCCTTTCCAGACATAAGCATCTGGTTGCGGCAGGCCAATGTGCGCCAGCACCCGGCAGACGAACTGCTGCGCCATTTCGGCTGAGTCCATCGGCCGGTTGTAAAAGGCCGGGATGACGGGGAAGATCACCGCGCCTGCATCCGCCGCCAGGCTCATGTTGCGCAAGTGGATCTTGTTGAACGGCGTCTCGCGCACGCAAAGAAGGAGCGGGCGGCGCTCCTTGAGGCTGACGTCGGCAGCGCGTTCAATCAGGTTTGAGGCTAATCCGTTGGCAATACCGGCCAGGGTGCCCATGCTGCACGGCAGGATGATCATGCCGTCCGAGGGATAACTGCCGCTGGCCGGCCCGGCGCCGATATCGTTCTCCGCCAGTTGCTGCACCTTCGCGGAAGGCTTGCCCAGCAGTTTTGCCACCAGCTCGCTGCGGCCGCTAAGCTGTAATTCCTCGGCCATCACCCGCAGCGAATTTTCCGATGCGATGAAGTGGACGTGGGCGATGCGGTCGTCACGCTCCAGCGCGCGCAGCAGATACTGACCGAAAATCGATCCGCTGGCTCCGGTGAAGGCAACCGTCAGGTTCTTCACCCCAGTACCCGATCGAAGATCGCATCCACATTGGATAACTGGCGCCGGAGATCGAAGGTCTTCTCCAGGTCAGGAAGCCGGCTGCTGATCGCGGGATCGCGCGCCACCATCTCGTGGAAGACCAGGTCTTTTTTCCAGGCGTCCATTGCGTGTTTCTGTACCAGCCGGTACGCCTCTTCCCGGGACATTCCGGCCTCCGTCAGATCAAGCAGAAGCTGGCCGGAGAAGATGAGCCCGCCTGTGCTTTCCAGGTTCTTGAGCATGCGCCGGGGATAGACCAACAGCTTCTCGACCAGCCAGGTCGTCTTGGCAAGCAAGTAGTCGGCGAGGATGGTCGAGTCGGGAAAGATGATGCGCTCGACGGATGAATGGGAGATGTCCCGCTCATGCCATAAGGCCACATTTTCCAGCGCTGCCTGGGCATTGGAGCGCATCACGCGGGCCAGCCCGCTGATCTGCTCCGAGGTGATGGGGTTCCGCTTGTGCGGCATGGAGGATGAGCCCTTCTGCTTTTCGGAGAAGAACTCTTCCGCTTCGCGGACCTCGGTGCGTTGCAGGTGGCGGATCTCGACCGCAATCTTATCCAGCGTGGAAGCCAGCACCGCCAGGGTCGCGATGTAGGCGGCGTGGCGGTCGCGCTGGATCACCTGGGTAGCGATTGGATCGGCGCGCAGTCCGAGCTTGGCGCAGATGGCCTCTTCGTGCTCGGGCTTGAGATGCCCGAAGGTGCCGACTGCGCCGGAAAGCTTGCCTACCCGCATGTCTTCGGCGCTCGCCTCGAAGCGGACCAGGTCGCGCATGATTTCGGCATACCAGTTGAGCAGCTTGAGGCCGAAGGTAGTGGGCTCGGCATGGATGCCGTGGGTGCGCCCGATGGTGGGCGTGTGCTTGAATTCCAGGGCGCGCACCCTGAGCACGGCTGCCAGCGCCAGAATGCCCTGGCGAATGAGCCCTGAGGCGGCTTTGATTTGCAGCGCCTGGGCGGTGTCGACCACGTCATTCGAAGTGAGCCCATAGTGCAGCCAACGGGATTCCGGACCGATCTTTTCCGCCATCGCGGTGGTGAAGGCGATGACATCGTGCTTTACCTCAGCCTCGATCTCCTGAATGCGTTCGACGTCGACATCTCCGTAGGCGCGGATGGCCCGGGCGGCGGAATGGGGCACGATGCCGGCCTCGGCCAACGTCTCAGAGGCCGTGACTTCGACCTCAAGCCACATGCGGTATTTGTTTTCCTCACTCCAGATCCGGCCCATGGCCGGGCGGGTGTAACGAGCGATCAACCAACGCCTCCAATAGCAAACGTACTATTCTATCGTTGCTGCATCTCACCAGTAGGGAGAACACGATTTATGGATGAAGAACCGGAACTGATCACAATTGAACGCTATCGCGATGCTTTGGAGGCAGACCTGGCCAAGACCCGCCTGGATTCCGCCGGTATTACCAGCTTCCTGGTAGGCGAGAACGCTGCCATGCTTTACGGAACCGGGCTGGGGGGACTGCAACTACAGGTGAGCCCTAAGGACGAAGTGGATGCGCGCAGCATCCTGAATGATCCCGGACCGCCGGACGGCGAGGTTGCATCGGTTTCGTAAGGAAGCTAGCGGGGGTGCAGCAGAGTTTGTTTGGTAGCGCCCCCAACTCCGAATAGCTCGCCCATCTCTTCGTGCAGGAAGCCTTGGCCTGGACGATAGGGCTGAACCCATTTGCCATCGATTACGAATTGCGGGATGGCTCGTTTGCCCACGTGCCGGATAACCTCTTCTGCGGCGCCTGGGGTGGACTCGATATCGATCTCGCTATAGGGGATCTGGTGTTTATCGAGGAATCGTTTGGCCTCGCGGCAGTCGCGGCACCATGTAGCGGAATAAACCAATACATGCATCCGCCAATCATACCTTGGGTAAGGGTTTTCTTCAGTAACGTTACGTTCTCCGCTGGCGGAAGAATTCGCGCAGCAGTTCTCCGCTCTCTTCCGCCAGTTCGCCGCTCGTTACCAGCATTTGATGGTTGAGCTTGGGGTGATTCAGGACCTCGAGAACAGAACCGGCCGCGCCCGCCTTAGGATCGGCCGCGGCATAGATGAGGCGGCTAAGCCTGGCGTGGATCATCGCCCCGGCGCACATGGCGCAGGGTTCCAGGGTGACAAAAAGCTCGCAATTTCCCAGGCGATAGTTACCTAAGGTCCGTGCCGCTTCTCTCAGCGCGACGATCTCTGCATGCGCAGTCGGATCCAGGTCGCGCAGAACCCGATTCTGTCCCCGGCCGATAACCACTCCGTTTTCGATTACCACCGCGCCCACTGGGACCTCGCCCGCCGCACCCGCAGCGCGCGCTTCGTCCAGGGCCAGGGTGAGTGCTTCGGCGTCTGTCATCAGCCCGCCGGCTGCTGCTGGGTCATGCAGTGCAGCGTGCCCAAACCCCAAATCAGATCGCCGCAGTGAATCCCTACCACCTGGCGGCCGGGAAAGAGATCAGCCAGCAGATTGAGCGCCTTGCGGTCGTTGGCATCATTGAACGTGGGCACCAGCACCAGCCCGTTCGCGATATAGAAATTGGCATAGCTTGCGGGCAGCCGCTGGCCTTGAAAGACGACCGGCGAGGGCATGGGCAACTCGACGATGGTGAATGGCCGGCCCTCCGGATCGCGAGCCGCGCGCAGCCGCTCCAGGTTCTCCGCCAGGGGCAGATGATTCTCATCGGCGGGATTTGGCTCCGTGACGGTGACGATGGTAACGGGACTAACGAAACGAGTGATGTCGTCCACGTGGCCGTGCGTGTCATCCCCGGCGATGCCGCGATCCATCCACAGCACCTGGTCAACGCCGAGATAGTCGTGCAAGACGCGCTCCAGATCCGCGCGCGTAAGGCCCGGATTCCGCTGCTGCACTGGGCTCAGCAGGCACTCCTCGGTCGTGATCAGAGTGCCGCGGCCGTTTACGTCAATGCTGCCGCCTTCCAGAACCACGCGGTGGTCGAGGGGAAACACGGGAGTCCAGCTGGGCAGCCCAAGCAGTTCGGCCGCCTTCGAAGGAAGCTGGTCGTCCAGTTGCCAGTCCGGGTACTTGGCCCAGGCATTGAAGTGCCAGTTGGTGATGCCGACAGGCGCCTCAGGACGCGGCCTTGGTAATAAAAATAGGGCCGGAATCGCGCAGCCACACGCGGTTGGTGGGCCACTGGTGAAAGTGCACGCGATCGAGCTGCGCGCCCACCCGTCCCAGCATCCCTCGTGCGCGCTGCTCGGCAGCAGCATCGTTCACCAGAAGGTGCACGTCTTCCACCCGGGAGAGATGGCGCACGATATCGCAGTACACCCACGGAATCGGGTGAAACCTGCCCGGCCAGTCATTCGCGTTGTGGGGCCACGCCAGCCAGGTCGCGGCATGCGTCTCCCACTCTGCCGGCATGCGATAGCCCTGGCTGCGCGGGGTTGCCGGTTCAGTCGCCATTGCCGGTCTTGGTCGGCTCGTCCAGAAAGCGAGCCGAAATCGGCGGATAGAAATCGATGCGCCGGTCACGCAAAAAGGGCCAGTTGCGCCGCGTATCTTCGAGGTGCTTCAGATCCACTTCCTCAATCAGGATAGCTTCGCTATCATGCGGCGCCTGGGCCAGCACGCGGCCAAAGGGATCGGCAATAAAGGATCCACCCCAGAACTCGAGCCCCACGCCGGGGGCGCGGTTGCCGCGGATATCTCCCTGCTCGTGCCCCACCCGGTTGACGGCAGCGACATAAACGCCGTTGGCGATGGCATGCGCGCGCTGAATAGTCTGCCACGCCTCATACTGCGCTACGCCGAAGGCTTCTTTTTCCGCCGGATGCCAGCCGATGGCGGTGGGATAGAACAGCAGGTTGGCTCCGCGCAGGGCGGTGATGCGGGCTGCTTCCGGGTACCACTGGTCCCAACAGATGAGTGCGCCCACCTGGCCCACCGAGGTATCGAAGGCCTTGAAGCCCAGGTCGCCGGGCGTGAAATAAAACTTCTCGTAGTACAGGGGATCGTCGGGGATGTGCATCTTGCGATAGATCCCGCCCAGCGAACCATCACTCTCCAGCATCGCCACCGTGTTGTGGTAGAGCCCGGCCGCGCGGCGCTCAAAGAGGGAAGCGACCACCACTACTTTTTCCTCCCGCGCGACGGCAGAGAGCCGCTCGGTGGAAGGGCCGGGAATAGGCTCCGCCAGATCGAACAGCTCGGCATCTTCGCGCTGGCAGAAATACTGAGCGCGGAAGAGCTCCGGGAGGCAGACGATATTGGCCCCGGCGCGCGCAGCTTCACGCACGCGGTCAGCGGCCTTGTCGAGATTGGCGTCGGGGTCGGGCGAGCAGGACATCTGCACCGCACCCACGCGGTATTTTGTTTTGCTTGCCATATTCGGTTTACTCAAAGATCAGGATGGCCGCGGCGATGACCGTCGTCCACAATCCGCGCTTGTCGCCGATGGCCGATTGGGTAATGTTCGCGGTGCGCACGATCTTATTGGAGATGCGATACATCTCTTTCTTCTCGTCCCAGCTTTTGTCGGGATCGAACTCTACGTTGAGCGTGGTGGCGAGCATCTCTGCCGCCAGCTCTTCGGCGTATTCGCCGGCCTGATCTTCGGCCTCACCGAAGCTGTGGTGCTCGCTCAGGTAACCGTAGGTGTTGCGATCTGTCGGGATCGCGACCCCGATACTGGACACCACCAGGCGATGCGGTTCGCGGGTCGAGTTCTCCGCCACCACGGCAAAAACGACCTCGCCGGGGGAAAGGAATTTCAGCCCTTCCTTGCGGGTAATGAGCTTGCACTGCGGCGGAAAGATAGAGGAAACCCGAACCAGGTTCTGCGCCGCGATGCCGGCGTCGCGCAGAGCCAGTTCGAAAGAGGTTAGCCGTTCTTTGTGCTTCCCGACGCCCTTGGTCAAAAAGAGACGCTTCGGGACCATGCTTTTACCCAATGCCTGAATCCTCCAAAACGAACCTAACACAAACATATGTAAAGATGCGGCGGGCCTCTCACTGATTGAAAAAGATGTGGGTTGAGGCACAATAGCAGTGAGATGGCTTACCCAATCAAGGTGGAATACGCGGAAAACCGCAATATGCGCCAGCGCAACACGCGGCGCTATCGCGTCGCTCACCTGCCGATCTGGATCTGGGTGTTTTTCCTCGCTCCCGGACCGCTCACCTTCGATCTGTTTGCCCACGGGGGAAGCCGAAGCAACGTGGCCTGGCTGTTGCTGGTGATCGTGGGAACCGCGGTTGCGGGCTACTTCGGCCAGCTTCCCGGCGTGGAGCCGCGGCCCTACATTCTTCGCTTTACCGAGGACAAGCCCAATCCGCTCTACCGCAAGATCTGCTACACCTTCGCGTGGAACGCGGTCATCACTTTTACCCTGTTGAACCTGGCGGGGCTGGTGATTGCCGCCGCGACGGGTAAGTGGGTGATGAAGCAGCTTTACCTGGAGGCGTATTTCCCGCTCTGCGCCATCGTGCTGCTGCTGGGTCTATTCGGTCTGCTGCCCAGAGTGGGGCGTTCGACCAAGGGCGAGGGCATCGAGCGGCGGTATTTCTACGGCGCGGTTTGGGCCGCGGTGATTTCGCAGACCCTTCTGCTGCTGCTGTGGAAGACGTTGCCCCGGTCACCGGCGACCAACCAGATCAAGTTAGGGGTCTTTGTGCTCAGCTTGTGCGTAGTGGGCGCCGCCGCCGCCCTGGGGATGCTGCCCCGCACCCGGCCCATCGTGCCCGGCCAACTGATGGTGGCCGACTAGCTGAGCCCTGGACGGGTGCAATGTTCGCACCAGCGTACCTGGGACGAAAATGACGCGCGCAGCCCGACCATTGCTTCGCTCAGCTACTTGAGATCCAGGAATTCGCCTAAACAGGCTGCGGAAAAACGCTTTGTACGAAGGGCACGGCTTGAGCCGTGCCGTAAAAAGCCACAGCAATGAGGGCTTTAGCCCCTGAGGTACGTTTTTCCAAGCTTGTGCCTGCACGGAATTACTGTGAGAAATCGTACCTCAGCGGCTAAAGCCGCCCCCGCGCAATAAATTTACGGCACGGCTGAAGCCGTGCCCTTCGTATAAAGCGTTTTTCCGGAAGCTTTAAAAACGGTCGTTGGTCTTCGGCCATCTTTTCAACCCAGGTACGCTGGTGCGAACCTGGGGCACCCGTTCTATCTTTATGGGGCTCGGCGATGCTCAGGCGTGGGTCGCGGTTGCCTTCGGCTTGCGGGAGAGCGCATAGAGCAGCGCCACCAGCATGAAAAGCGATCCCATGGCAGCCAGTCCCATCACCCGCAGGATGGAGACGGTGTACTTCCCGGCGCTGGGACTGTAATTGCAGCAATAGAGCAGAATCAGGTCGCTGACGGACCCGATGTGGTGATTACTGGCCTCAATCACCGCCAACCGCACATCCCGCGGCTGGTAGTCAATGCCGAAGAGATACTTCGACATGCGGCCTTCAGGCGTGGCGATCATGATGACGCTGGAGTGGGCGTACTGATCCATCTTTCCATCCGGCCCGGGTACCCGTACGTAGTTGAAGCCGGTGGCGTGGGCAAGGTCGGCGATGGAAGCTTCCGGGCCAGTCAGAAAATGCACGCTCGAGCCTGCGTCCGGTCTCCCCAGTGACTCCAGAAAACGAGTCTTTTCCGCCGCGCCGTCGCTGGGTGTATCCGCGGGATCGATGCTGGCCACAACCACGTCGTAATCCTTGCCCGGCGTGAACGCCACCTGGCGCAGGGTCTTGGCCATGCCACTCAGAACCTGCGGGCAAAGCATGCGGCATTTGTAATAAACCAGCGCCATCACCACAGGCCGTTGCTGAAAGTAGGTGGCCAGAGGCACTTCGGTACCGCTGGAGTCGACAAAACGATCGTTCAGCGGGAGCTGCTGGCTAAGGTTCTGGTTGATGCCGGCCTTTTTGAGGAAAGCCGGGGTCGATTGCGCCACGGCGCCCATCGGTTTGTCTGCTGAGTACTGCTGCGCCCAGGCAGGCGCCAGGAAAGTAAGAGCGAACGCAACACCGGCCAACGTCCAACCACGCATGTGTATAGATTACTCCTCGGCGCTGGAAAATGACCTCCGTGGCGCCCGTCGATTGCCACTGCAATTCGCATGGTGTTAGCCTGACTATTCGTTCTGTCTACCACTTACCCGTCTGCGGAGAGAAACGCATCCATGCAAAAAAGCTATAACGGTCTTCCCTTGCCCAATGGGGGCGAGCCGATTCAATATGCCGATGGCAAGTACACCATTCCTGACCATCCCATCATCCCGTTCATTGAAGGCGATGGAACTGGCCGGGATATCTGGCGCGCATCCCAGCGGGTTTTCGATGCCGCGGTGGAAAAGGCCTATGGCGGCCGCCGCTCGGTGAAGTGGTTTGAGATTTTCGCCGGGGAGAAGGCATTTTCGCAGTTTTCCACCTGGCTGCCGGATGACTCTGTCAGCGCGGCGCGCGATTTGCGCATATCGATCAAGGGACCTCTGACCACGCCGGTAGGCGGCGGCATCCGTTCGCTCAACGTGGCTTTGCGGCAAATCCTCGATCTTTATTCCTGCGTGCGGCCGGTGAAGTATTACCAGGGTGTTCCCAGCCCGGTGAAGCACCCGGAGAAGCTCGACGTCGTGATCTTCCGGGAGAATACGGAAGATGTCTACGCGGGCATCGAATTCAAGCAAGGTTCGCCGGATGCCAAGCGGCTGATCGACTTTCTCAACAACGACATGCTCAAGGGCGGCAAGAAGAAGGTTCGCGAGGATTCCGGCGTTGGCATCAAGCCGATCTCCATCTTCGGCACCAAGCGGCTGGTGCGGTATGCGATCAAGTACGCGCTCGAAAATGGACGCAAGTCCGTGACCCTGGTGCACAAAGGCAACATCCAGAAGTTCACTGAGGGCGCCTTTCGGGAGTGGGGTTACGAAGTGGCCACCGAGGAGTTTCGCCAACAGACGGTAACCGAGACGGAGAGCTGGATCCTGGGCAACCTGGAAGCGAATCCCAAGCTGACCGTGGAAGAGAATGCCGCGCTCATCGAGCCGGGCATTGCCTTCGGATCCGATGACTTTCGCGCCGAACTGTACAAGAGTGTGAAGGACGTGATCGATTCCATCGGGAAAACGCACGGCAACGGACAATGGAAGAAGAAGCTGCTGATCAATGATCGGATCGCCGACTCCATCTTCCAGCAGGTCATCATCCGGCCAGACGAGTACAGCGTTCTGGCGTGCCCGAATCTGAATGGCGACTACATCTCTGACGCCTGCGCCGCGCAGGTGGGCGGCCTGGGCATTGCGCCGGGGGCCAATATCGGTGATGGCTACGCGGTCTTCGAAGCCACCCACGGTACGGCGCCCAAGTATGCAGATAAAGACGTCATCAATCCCGGGTCGGTGATGCTCTCGGGAGTCATGCTGTTCGAGTTCCTGGGCTGGAGCGAGGCGGCCAAGCTGATCGAGAACTCTCTCGAGAAGACCATCCTG
This sequence comes from uncultured Acidobacteriaceae bacterium, assembly GCA_963821315.1. Classification (GTDB taxonomy): domain Bacteria; phylum Acidobacteriota; class Terriglobia; order Terriglobales; family Acidobacteriaceae; genus PALSA-350. Next base: position 264,960 of record CAWGDP010000011.1, read on the forward strand.
CAGAAGTACGTCACCTACGATTTTGAGCGGCAGATGCCCGGCGCCACCAAGGCGAAGACCAGCGAATTTGCTACGCGAATGATCGAGAACATGGGTTAGGAGAGATATGCGAAAGAAAGTAACCATCGTAGGAGCAGGGAATGTGGGTGCGACCGCAGCCCACTGGATCGCGGCCAAGGAATTGGCTGACATCGTGCTGGTGGACGTGGTGGAGGGCGTGCCCCAGGGCAAGGGCCTCGACTTGCTGGAAGCGCTGCCGATCGAGAAGCGCGACGTGCACGTAACCGGGACCAATGACTACGCGCACACGGTAAACTCCGACATCGTGGTCATCACCGCCGGCATCCCCCGCAAACCCGGGATGAGCCGGGATGACCTGCTGCACACCAACTACAAGATCATGTCGGAGGTGGTGGGCAAGGTGGTGGCCGCCTCGCCGAACGCCATTCTGATCATCGTCTCCAATCCGCTCGATGCCATGGCCCAGGCGGCCTTTAAGCTCTCCAAGTTCAACCGCGAGCGGGTCATCGGCATGGCTGGGATCCTCGATTCCGCGCGCTTCCGCACCTTCATTGCGGAAGAGCTGAAGGTCTCGGTGGAGAATGTAACCGCGTTTGTGCTTGGTGGCCATGGAGACACGATGGTGCCGCTCCCGCGCTATTCCACGGTGGCCGGTATCCCCATCACCGAGCTGATGGACGCGGCTACGGTCGATCGCCTGGTGCAGAGGACGCGCGACGGCGGGGCTGAGATCGTCAAGCATCTGAAGACGGGGAGCGCCTTCTATGCTCCGTCCGCGGCGGCTGTGGAGATGGTCGAGGCCATTCTCAAAGACAAGAAGAAAATTGTGCCCTGCGCTGCTTATCTTCAAGGCGAATATGGCATTCATGGTCATTATGTCGGCGTTCCCTGCAAGTTGGGCGAGCGGGGGCTGGAACAGATCATCGAGATCAAACTGACAAGGGAAGAGGATGCAGCGCTCAAGAAGAGTGCCGAAGCGGTGAAAGAGCTGTGCAGCGTGATCGGGGTCTAGCGTGAAGGGACGCGCCCGCCAGGTTGTCAGCACCAACATTGCCGAGGCCAAGGCATTGTTGGAGCAGTTGGCGGGTTTGGAGTCGGGAATAGAAGCAGCCGCGGATATGATCGCGGCTGCTCTGCTTTCCGGGCATAAGTTACTGGCCTGCGGCAACGGCGGCAGCGCCGCGGATGCATCGCATCTGACCACGGAGTTTGTCGCCCGCTTCGACCGCGACCGCCGTGCCTATCCGGCGATCTCGCTGGCGAGCCATGGTGGAGATCTAACTGCCATCGGCAATGACTATTCGTTCGCTGATCTCTTTGCCCGGCAGGTGCAAGCGTACGGAAGGCCAGACGACGTGTTGGTGGTGTTTACCACCAGCGGCAGGAGCGAGAATATTTTTCGCGCCCTGGACGCCGCGAAAGACCTGAGCGTAAAGACGATTGCGTTCCTGGGCCGCGATGGGGGCAAATGTGCGGGGCTGGCCGATGTGGAGTTGCTAGTAGGCGGCAAGATCACCGCTCGCATTCAGGAAGGGCATAAGTTCCTATTGCACACCATCTGCGAGCTGGTCGAAGAGCAGCTCGCAGATGAGGCCTAGCCGGTACGGGCTTCAGAATCTGGGTGAGAACTACCGTCTCCAAATTGAGTCCCGTAGGGACGGCTGAGAGCGAGTCTTGAGAGTAGCCCAGGATCGCCAGTCCTGACGGCCTTGTTAATACAGAGCGCTTAATGGACCAGTCCCGCAGGGACGGCTGAAAATGTCCCAGGATTCAATCCTGGGTACCTCTACCTCTGAAGTGGACTGTCTTATCGAAACCCAGGACTGACGTCCTGGGCTACTCTCAGCCGTCCCTCCGGGACTCATTTTGGAGAGAGTAGTCCTCACGCAGACTCTTTAGCTTCCGCTACGTTTCCCTCTACGTCCATTTTCCCCACAAAAACCAAAACCTCCTCCCGGCCGTAACTTCTTTAGGCATTCCGTAATCTCACTTGTGAAAGAACTTGGTAAGCAAATGTTCCTGTTGCTCTTGGCCTATCTCGGTGGCGTCCTCACGATTCTGAGCCCGTGCATCCTGCCCGTGCTGCCATTCGTTTTTGCTCGCTCCGATCAGCCCTTTCGCAAGAGCGGCTTGCCCCTGCTTGCAGGAATGTCGATCACTTTTGCCCTGGTAGCCAGCCTGGCCACGGTGGGTGGCGGCTGGGCGGTACGAGCCAATCAATTCGGCCGCATCGCCGCGCTGGTGCTCTTTGCCATCTTCGGCCTAACCTTGCTTTTCTCTTCCCTCGCTGAGCGTATCTCCCGTCCCCTTGTGCAACTGGGCAACCGCCTCTCCAGCAACTCCGATGCAAATAAGAGCGTCCTGAACTCCTTCCTGCTGGGCATTGGTACTGGATTACTCTGGGCGCCCTGCGCCGGCCCGATTCTCGGCCTGATTCTTACCGGAGCGGCCCTGGAAGGGGCGAGCGCCCACACCGCCATACTCCTGCTGAGTTATGCCGCAGGAGCAGCGACTTCGTTGGCCATCGCCTTGCTCGCCGGTGGCCGCGTTTTCGCCGCCATGAAGCGCTCTCTGGGCGCGGAGGAATGGATACGCCGCATACTCGGCGTTGCCGTTCTGGCTGCTGTAGCCGCCGTCGCGCTGGGACTGGATCGTGGCGTGCTTACCCGTCTTTCCCTGGCCAGTACCTCCGGCCTGGAGCAGCGCCTGGTCGACCGCTTCCATCCCGCCGCAAAAAGGATCGTAGTCAATCAGACGATTGACATCTCCGGCGACACCTCGGACAGTGTGCCCGCGGTCCTTCCCGATCTCTCCGGAGCTACGCTTTGGATCAACTCGCCGCCTCTCACCCCGGAGTCGCTTCGCGGCAAAGTAGTCCTGGTCGATTTCTGGACCTATTCCTGCATCAACTGCCTGCGTACGCTGCCCTATATCAAGGCCTGGAATGAGCAATACAAGAACAGCGGCCTGGTGATCATCGGCGTCCATACCCCGGAGTTTCCCTTCGAAAAGGATGAAGCGAACGTCCGCAAAGCGGTCAAGGATCTTGGCATTACCTACCCGGTCGCGATGGACAACGACTACCGCATCTGGCGCGCCTTTAACAATGAGTACTGGCCTGCGGATTACTTCATCGATGCCACGGGGCGCATCCGCTTTCACCACTTTGGCGAGGGCGCTTACGACGAATCGGAGCAGTGGATTCGCACTCTCCTCGCAGAGGCTAACCATACCCCTCTGCCCCAGAGCGCAAGCAAAATAGCCGCCAGCGGCATGGAAGCTGCGCCCGATTCAAACGATGTGCAATCTCCCGAGACCTACATCGGCTACGCCAGAGCGCAAAACTTCGCCTCTCCTGGAAGGAATCAACCAGGATGATCCGCAGCTCTATCAAACCCCCGCCCAACTGAAACTCAACCAATGGGCATTCGCCGGCAAATGGCAGGACGCAGGACCAGTTCGCGACCTCACTCGATCCAGGGGCCAGTATCTCGTTTCGTTTTCATGCCCGCGACCTGCACCTGGTGTTAGGGCCGGGCCCGGACGGGAAGCCTGTGCGTTTCCGGGTTACCCTCGATGGCCAGGCGCCCGGCGCTGACCATGGCGTGGATACCGACGCAGATGGATACGGCGTGGTCACGGAAGATCGGCTCTATCAACTGGTTCGTCAGCATAGTAGTATTCGTGACCGCACCTTCCGCATAGAGTTTTTGGTTCCGGGAGTACGGGCATACTCCTTCACCTTTGGTTAGCGACATTCGGGAACAAAATGTGTCCAATACAAGTGAGGGATAATTTTATGAGCCACCCACACGAGTATCGAGGAGAGGCAGCTGCCGGTGATCGTCAGCGCCCTAGCCGCCGCGCATTCCTCATCAGCTCGGCGAGTGCATGCGGGGCGCTCGCGTTCTGGTCTGTGCAACGGCCGGGTTCAGCGTCCGCCGCAAGCGGGGGTTCTACGCCTGCAGGTATGGTAACCATCGTTGAATTCGCAGTGAACGGCAAGAAGACGGGCAAGGTCGTGGTCGCCCGGGTAGTCAAGACGAACGCCGAATGGCAGCAGCAGCTATCCCCAATTTCCTACCAGGTAGCTCGCCAGGCAGGCACGGAGCGGCCCTATACAGGCGATACATGGAATCTGCATGATCGCGGTCTCTACCGCTGCATCTGCTGCGACACCGCTGTCTTCCATTCCGATACCAAATTCGAATCGGGTACCGGGTGGCCCAGCTTCTGGGAGCCGATCGCCAAGGAGAATGTGGTTGAAACTACAGATCGAAGCTTAGGCATGGAGCGCACAGCAGTTTCGTGCCGGCTGTGCGACGCTCATCTCGGACACGTCTTTGATGACGGCCCTCAACCCACTGGACTGCGCTACTGCATGAACTCGGCGTCCTTGCATTTTGTGAAGCTGGCTTAGGCTGATTCAAAAGTGCAGCAGGTAGCTAACCTTCACGTAGACCGTCTTGCTGGTGTTCAGAAGTGAGGAGTAGGTAGGCGGCAAGATCGGATCATCGGTGTTGCAAAGCCCATCCGCTTCCCGCGTGCAGAGGGCGCGGTCTACATTCTCAAAGTTCCCGATATAGCCGAAATACACCGCTGTGCCCGGGTGCGGAAGGTACGTGAACAGCGCGTCCGCAAAAAGCGACTTGGAGTTCGTCAGGCTGGTGTACTGCGGGTTCGGCAGGGTGGAGATGTACTGGCCGATCAGGTTGAACGAAAGCGCCTTGGTCATCTGGTAATTCCAGCGCGAGATCAGCTCGTGGTTGTCATAGACCACATCGCCGTTCGCCAGGTTGGTGAAGTGGGTGTACACGTAGCTGTTTTGCAGATCGATAGAGCTGGTGGGCTTTACTTCCACGTTGAGGTTGGGCGAAGTCACGTTGACCGGGCCCGGACCTGCATCGGCCGGCGGCGAGTAGTTGATGACGGTTCCGCTATAAACACCGCCGCCGATGGCGACATAAGGAACGGGCGAAGTGTAGAAATTCACTCCGCTGGTGTGGCTGTGATATTCCACATCGTGCGCCAGCGCGGAGTAATCGATGGGGCGCAGCCGGTCCTGCCCCAGATCGATATTGGCGGAAACGCTGGTGCGGCCCTTGAACGTAACGCTGTAAGCGGGGTTAACGTAGTAGTCCAGCGGAACACCGGTATGGTCCCAGATGCGTTCACTGTAGATGCTCGGCCCATGGGAGAGAATCGGCCCCTGCCGCGGACGAAAGGTATAGCTGTAGTAGCCATTAGGCTCCCGCACATCCGGACGGCGAAAGAATCCCGTGTCGGTTACATAACCGGCGGAGGTATCGTTGTAGGCCGCCCACCAGTTGCGATGCAGGTCGGAATAATTCACCTGCTGGGAATAGGTCTGGCCGCTGCAGGTGAGCGTGAGCGCTTCGCATTCCTGTTCGCCCTGCGTGGAGTTGCTGATGTTTTGCGTTGCCGAGGTAACGGCTTGCCCGGTTAACGTCCAGCGGTTTTTCAGCGGCGCTCGATAATCGAATCCCCCGATGCGGTTGAAGGAATCGAGATACTCGCGGTCGGCGTAAATGATGCCGACATTCGAGAGAGAACCCACATCGCGGTTCACCCGGCCTACATAGAAATGAGCGCGGGTGTCGTACTCAGGATCGCCGGGCGGCACGGCCTCTCCGGGGCTTCTGTCATCCACTCCCAGCAGGCCCAGCGCCCAGGGCCCGAGTTTGCCGGTAAGACGCGCGCCATACTGCGGTTTAACAATGTTGTTGGTGTAATACAGGCTCACCGGGGTCATGAAGTAGCTGCTGTTTTCGATGAAGAACGGCCGCACCTCGGCGAAATAGGGAGGAAAGCGCTGATTGGGAGTGGCAGGATTGTCCACGCCTACCTGGCTGAAATCAGGATTGACGGTGGTATCGAGCACCAGGCTGTTGTGCAGGATGAACTTCGCATCCAGCCCGGTATAGCCTTGTAGAGCTTTGTCTTGAAAATACGGATCGTCGGGATTGACGGTGTCCAATTGGCGCAGGTTGCGGCCCAGCGCGTAGGGCTCGAATTGAAGGTTCTGGCCGTGCTCGATATCGCTGAAACCGTCTGCGGCGATGTCCTGGGTCAGCAGCCCCGCGATGCTGTGCCTGCTCTGCGGCCAATAAGCCGATTCGTTGGCATGGGAGATGCTGCGCTGCAGGATGATTCCCCAGGTCCGCGTCTCGCCCGGAGCGGCCTTGGCGAAATACATGCTGGAGAAGGGAATGCGCAGCAGCACAACGTATCCCGACTGGGTGCGTCTGCCCCAGGTGTCCCACACCGTGTCGAAAGAGTAGTCGGTACCGTTTTGCTCGCTGTAGAGGCCATCGGCCTGGATGCCCAGCGCATTGGTGCGAAACAGGAATGCGCGTCGCTGGTCGTTGAAGGTATCGAGCATCACCTGGACCGCATCGTCATCTCCCAGCGAGTCGCGCGCCAGCATGTGCCCCCGGATGAGGTCTGGTCTTTTATCCTTGCAAACAAAGGCTACGTAGAGATATGCGCGGGTGTATCCCAGATACGCGACGGTAGGCTCAGTGACCGGAATGCCGTCCTTGGGATAACGCTCCACGAAGTTGCTGATGCGCAGCATGGCGGCTGCCGCTTTTGAGCGGACTGGATTGACAAGAAAGTCGCTTAGGGTGGGATCACTCTCCAGCCGGGGAATCGTAACGTGGGCCTGCTGCGCCGTTGCCGATGAGGCCGAAGTTGTGATGGCGGGCACGGGCGCCGACGGCAGGGCGCTCACTTTTGAGACCTCGGGGACCGTCCGCGCAAATGCGCAGCCTGCAAACAGGCAGAACAGTAGCGCAAACAGTGGTCGTGAGCGGCTGGAATGCATACGTAGAATCAAGGCAAAGGCAGTCAGGGGTCGCAGTCTTTAGTCTAATTGATGTTTCCCCCAACGGCATTTTGTATCAGGGCACGGCTTTAAGCCGGCCGTAAATGATTGAGAATAGGTCGGGCTTTAGAATCTGCGTGAGAACTCAACTTAGAAATATCAGTCCCGAAGGGACGGCTGAGAGTAGCCCAGGACGCAGTCCTGGGTATGGCATGAGAACAACGTCTAGTCCCGAAGGGACGGCTGAGAATGACCCAGGACGTGAGTCCTGGGCTTTCTGTTTTTGTGATTGAGGGCACCCAGGACTGCGTCCTGGGCTACTCTCAGCCGTCCCTCCGGGACTCAATTTAGAGAGGTAGTTCTCACGCAGACTCTTCAGTTCCTGGGGCAGCACTTCTCGCCAATGCGGAGCTTATGGCGCTTACGGCGCTTATGGCGCACACTTTCCCCGCCGACTCACGGTTCCAGAGCTAGGAGCCGACTTCGATTCTCCAGCAATCCTCGCCGATGACCCTGAGCAGTCTGGCCTTTCCATCCACGATGGTTAGGAACTCCGCCGTGTCGGGAGACCATGCATCTTCTCCCACACGAAACAGCGATGAGCCGATCTCGTTCAGCGGAGAATCTCCCAGCCAGAGCCGGTCCTTACGCACAAAGACGCGTATATCGTCACCGCCGGGGCTTCGGTAACGGCCCGCAAAGGCGCTGTATTGGGGCGGAGCAGCCCACTCGCGCTTCCCTTTGTACGCTGCGTTGGTATACCAGTCCGGGCCATAACCAACCTCTACCACCAGCGTGGGAAGCGGCGGGGGTGCAGCGTCGTTATCCGCGGGTTTTGTCATTTTGCTGCTTGTCTGGTCTCTGCCAAAGGTCAAGCTGTAATCGGAAAACGTACCCTGCACGGTGGAGAGAAACGAATCTCCCTGCCCCCGTTGCAAAAGAATCTCCTTGCCTGCATGCAGCAGCAGAAGTTTCGTGCCATCCGCTTTGAAAAGCAACTCCCTGCCGTCACTGCTGCGAAAGGTTCCCGAGTATTCGCTGGCATTGTTTACTTCCGTTGCATCGGCGAGCACCATCGCTGCGGGCAGGGACTTGGCTTCCTTCCCGGCGCGCAGCAACTGAACCGCGTACTGCGTGATCAGCGTCGGCCGGTAGCCTTGCATGGCATTGATCGAAGCAAAGGCGGCAACCTCTCCATCCAGGTCCACGTGAATGGAGGAGGCAAAGCAGTTCATCCCGCCCGTGTGGCGCAGAATCTTATGACCGTCCAGTACATCGACGGCAATGCCATAACCGTATGAGGCACTGGGACTAAATTCCGGAGCCTTGATATACGGCGTTGACATCAACCTGAAACCCTCGGCCGAGACAATGCGCCCCTCCGCTCCCTGGCCGCCGTTGAGCAGGGTGCGCAGATAGATCGCCATATCTCCGGGTGGCGACGCGATGCTGCCCGCAGGATTATCGAAGACCTCCGGCGGCCTGGGGACGAGCCGGCCCTGGCGAGGGTAAACCTGGTCATCAAAGAAGGGCTGATAGCCGGTGGCGCTGCGCGCGCTGGATTCAATCGTGATCACCGCCGCGGTTGCCGTCATCCCCAGCGGCGTAAGGATGCGCGCCTGCAGGCACAGATACCAGGGCCTGCCATCCAGCCGCTCGATCAGTTTGCCCAGTATGGCGAAGCCCAGATTGCTGTAGTGAAAGTGAGCGCCGGGTTCAAATCCTTGCGCGTGCCGGGCGCCCGGATCGCTCTGAAAGATGAAGGACGCATCCGGAAGACCGGAGGTATGCGTCAGCAGATGATGTGGGGTGATTGGTCCATAGGGCATAGTCACCGGAAGCCAGGGCAAGTACTCGAGCACGGGCCGGCGAAGATCTACTTTGCCTTCATCCCGCAACTGGAGCAGGATCAGCGCCGCAAACGATTTGGTAATCGACCCGATCTGGAAGAGATGATCGGGAGTCACCGGAGCCTTCAAGTCGACGTTGGCAAAGCCGTAGCATGCTGTGCGGATGGTTGTTTTGCTATCGGTGAGCGCCTGGGTCATCCCCGGAGCATTCATGGCTCGCATGTAGTTTGCGGTGAACCCGTCCAGCTTCTTTTCCGCCTCACCCTTCGCCGGTGGCATGGGTATCAGCTCAAGTCCCCATAGCCTGGGGGAGGCGGTGGAGAGGGCGGAGCTTGCGGCGAGACCGAGAAATGAACGTCGATTGATCACATGAATTCGCGCCAGTCTAGCACGGTCGCGCGCTCCTCTTTGACGGGACGATGCGGGGTACTCTATAAATCTCTGCGGGCCGGCGACGCGAAGAGGCAACACTGCTATGGCGTATATTCTTTCACTCGATCAGGGAACCACCAGCTCTCGTTCCATTCTATTTGGCAAAGATGGAAATATCGTCGCCCACGGGCAGCGTGAATTCAAGCAGATCTACCCCCAGGGCGGCTGGGTCGAGCATGATCCCTTCGACATCCTTACTTCGCAGATGAGCTCGGTGGTCGAGGTTCTTGGTAAGGCCGGTGTGCGCGCGCGCGACCTGGCGGCAATTGGCATTACCAATCAGCGGGAGACCACAATCGTATGGGACCGCGAGACCGGCAAACCGGTCTACAACGCAATTGTCTGGCAGGATCGCCGCACCGCCGAACGATGCCACCAGATGAAGGGCGACGGAACGGAAGAGACCGTCCGCCAGAAAACAGGTTTGCTGATCGATCCTTACTTCTCCAGTACCAAGATCGCGTGGATCCTGGAAAACGTAGACGGAGCGAGGCAAAGGGCGGAGGCCGGCAAACTGGCTTTTGGCACCGTCGATAGCTGGCTGATCTGGAACCTGACCAGCGGAAAAAAGCACATCACCGACCGCACCAATGCGTCGCGCACCATGCTCTATAACATCGTCGAAGGCAAATGGGACGCGGATTTGCTGAAGCTATTCCGGATTCCGGAGAGCATGATGCCCGAGGTGGTCTGGTCGAGCGAGAAGATCGGCCCCGTGACCACGTCTCTAGGCCTCGAGACCGGGGAGATCGCAGGCATCGCCGGTGACCAGCAAGCGGCTCTCTTTGGGCAATTGTGCATCCGGCCCGGCGACGCAAAGAACACTTACGGCACCGGCTGCTTCCTGCTGCAGAACATCGGCGCCCAGTTCTTGCTGTCGGAGAAGCGGCTGATCACCACCCTCATCTGCAGCCTGGATAAAAAACTGGAATATGCCCTGGAAGGCAGCATCTTCATTGGCGGCGCAGTGATCCAATGGCTGCGCGACAGTTTGCAGTTGATTCGTCATTCGTCCGAGGTGAATGCGTTGGCGGCGACGGTGGAAGACTCCGATGGAGTCGTGCTGGTGCCGGCGTTTGTCGGCCTGGGCGCTCCCTACTGGGATCCGTATGCGACCGGCCTCCTGATCGGGCTGCGCCGCGGCACCAAGCCCGGGCACATTGCCCGCGCCGCCGAGGAGAGCATCGCCTTCCAGGTGGCCGATGTCATCGAGGCCATGGATGCGGATACCAAGTGTCCGTTCCGGGAGTTGCGCGTCGATGGGGGCGCGGCCGTGGATGACCTGCTGATGCAATTCCAGGCGGACCTCCTTGGTGTGCCCGTCATCCGTCCCGCGGTCAGCGAGACCACCGCGCTCGGTGCGGCTTATCTCGCCGGGCTCGCCGTGGGCTTCTGGAATAGCCCGGAAGAGATTCTTAAGCTGCGCGCGGCAGATACGCGCTTCGAGCCCAATGCCGGTCAGAAAAAGATCGCTGCTGGACGCGAACGCTGGAAGAGAGCCGTCGAGCGGTCAAGAAACTGGCATGAAGGAGATGAATAGATGAATCGCCCGGCAATGCTAGCCAGCGTACAAGCTCGCTCCACTCCATGGGACATCGTCGTCATCGGAGGCGGAGCTACCGGTGTGGGTGTCGCCGTCGATGCTGCCAATCGCGGCTTCTCCGTGCTACTGCTGGAGCGGATGGATTTTGGCTCGGCTACCTCGAGCCGGAGCACCAAGCTGGTGCACGGCGGCGTCCGCTATCTGGAACAGGGAAACATCTCGTTGGTGATGGAAGCCCTGAAGGAACGCGGCCTGCTGCGCCAGAACGCTCCCCATCTGGTCCATGATCTGGGCTTCGTCGTGCCTAACTATTCCTGGTGGGAAGCGCCTTTCTACGGCATCGGCATGAAGGTCTATGACCTGCTCGCAGGTAAGTACGGCTTTGGCAAGTCTCGCCTGCTCTCGCTTGAAGAAACACTGGAGCGGCTGCCCACCATCCAGACCGAGGGATTACGCGGCGGCGTCATCTACTTCGACGGCCAATTTGATGACACTCGTCTGCTGATCCATCTGGCCGCCACGGCTGCCGACCAGGGTGCTGTCCTGCTCAACTATGCGCCGGTGGTCGAGATCACGCGGGGCCCGGACGGCTTTGCCGATGGGGTGGTCGCGATCGATAGCGAATCCGGCCAGCGTATGAAGATCCCGGCGCATGTGGTGGTGAATGCGGCCGGCATCTTCGCCGACGATGTGCGCCGGCTGGCTGAACCGGAACTGGCGGGCATGATCGCGCCCAGCCAGGGCATTCACCTGGTCTTCGAGCGTGCGTTTCTGCACGGCAACACGGCGATCATGGTGCCGCACACGAGTGACGGCCGGGTGATGTTTGCCATTCCATGGCATGAGCACACGTTAGTCGGCACCACCGACACACCGATCGAGGAGCCCTCGTACAACCCGCTTCCCTTTGAGGAAGAAGTTCAGTTCATCCTGGACACCGCGGCCCAATACCTCAGCCGTCCTCCGAAGCGGAGTGACGTGCTCAGCGTGTACGTCGGCATCCGTCCCTTGGTCAAGGCCAACGGCGCTTCGATGAAAACGTCCTCGCTCTCTCGCGACCACACCATCCATATCGACAACTCCGGGCTGCTTACCATCGTCGGAGGCAAGTGGACCACCTATCGCCATATGGCGGAGGACTGCGTGAATCACGCGATCACCCTCGGCGAGCTGAAGGACGTGCCGAGCGGGACGCATGACCTCAAGATCCATGGCTATAAGCAAGGTGTCGATTCGCTCAACAGTCTCGGGATCTACGGTTCGGATGCTGAGAAAATCCTGGCCCTGGCCGCTGCTGATAAGCGTCTCGGCCAGCGGCTCCATCCGGACCTGCCCTATATTGGCGCCGAAGTGATCTGGGGGGTTCGGGAGGAGATGGCGCGCACGTTGGACGATATGCTTTCCCGTCGCACGCGGGCGTTGTTCCTGAATGCCAGGGCGGCCATCGCGATGGCGCCGGCCGTGGCCAAGCTCATGGCGGAGGAGCTGGGCACGGGACAGGATTGGATCGACCAGCAGTTGCAGCAATTCAATGATCTGGCACGAAAATACCTGTTACCGTGAAGGGCACACGAAAAGACAGGAACTGTTCGTTTGATGAAGAGACAAGATTTTGGCGAATACCTGGCGGAGGCCCTGGCGGTCTTCATCATCATTGCATTCGGCGACTCAGTCGCCGCCATGTACACCCTTTACAATCCCAGCCCCTACCTGAACTCCTATTGGGGCGTGTGCATCGCGTGGGGCCTGGCGGTCAGCATGGCCATCTATGCCACCGGATCCATCTCCGGCACGCATGCCAATCCAGCAGTGACGCTGGCGCTGGCGCTTTATCGAAAATTCTCCTGGCGTAAAGTCATTCCGTATTGCGTGGCCCAGGTGGTAGGCGGCGTGCTCGGGGCGGCTCTTGTGTACACGTTGTACGTGCCGGTAATCGACCACTTCAACCAGGCGGCGCAGCTCACGCGTGCGGGCGGAGGTGCGGCCGGGGTCTTCTTTACGCACCCTGGCCTGATGATCACGCCCATGCATGCTTTCAGCGACGAAATCATATTGACGGCCTTTCTCATCTTCGGCATCTTCGCCATCACCGAGCAATACAACGAGATGGCGCCCCAGGCGAATTCGAGCGCCTTCATGATCGGCCTGCTGGTCGCGTTGATCGGAGCCTCGATGGGCTATCTGGAGGCCTGGGCGATCAACCCGGCGCGTGATCTTGGCCCACGCATCTTTTGCTATCTCGCTGGCTGGGGACCGGCGGCGTTCCCCTCGCCGCAGAATTATTGGTGGATCCCGATTGCCGGTCCCTTGCTCGGCGGCTGCGTAGGCGGAGCCGCCTACCAATATCTGGTTCGGCCCTTTCTGCCGGCGCACCTGCGGGCCGTTGCTGGGGAATCGAAATGAGCAGGATTTCGCGAAGGGCATTAGGAGTTGGCTCAGCCCTCGCGATGGCCGCGTTGGGATCGAGATGCTTTGCCCAGCCTAGAGAGACGAGTGTCGTGCTGCTGCTTACCGGCGTGATCACCGATGGAGGCTGGAGCCAGTTGGCCTTCAACGGTCTGAAGGCGCTGGGACCTGGATTCAAGACTGCCTACGCGGAAAACATCGGTCTCGCACAAATGCAGGAAGTGGCCCGCGGCTACTCCGACGATGGTTTCGATCTCATCCTGGGTCATGGCTTTGAGTTCAGCAGCGCGCTGCTCGACATTGCGCCGGATTATCCCAGGCAAAAATTCTTCGTGACCAGCTTTCTGCCGCAACCTACGGTCCCCGCGAATCTCCTGTTCATCAATCTGGGTTATTTCGGCGCCGCCTACGGAGCGGGCGCCTTGGCGGCTTTGATTTCGGAGCGCAAGCAGGCGGTTGGTTTTGTCGGCGGTGAGGACGATCCTACGCAGCAGCGCATACTGAAATGCTTCATCGCCGGCGCGCGCCACACCGTGCCTGGGATCCAGGGCCTGGGCATCATCACCGGCGATTACGATAACGCCGCCAAAGGCCGCGAAGCCGCTGCGACACTGATCGGCAATGGAGCCGATGTGATCTGGCACGCGGCCGATGTGACCGGCCTGGGCGCGATCCAGGGTGCGGTCGCCGGCAAGGCGAAGGTGATGGGCTGCTACTCCGACCAGACAGACCTGGCGCCCAACAATATGGCGACCAGCTTCGAGATGAATCTTGGAGGCATGGTGCAGACCGTTGCTCATGCGGTCGCCAACCGCTCCTTCGCGGGTGGCAAGGAGTGGAAACCTACCGTGGACTGGATGTGGCTGCTGAGGGCGGGCGCCCGGGGCAACCACAATCCGCAGCTGGTTTCTCCATCGCAATGGGCTGCATTTCAAAAAGTATGGAGCGATCTTTCTGCGGGTAAGATCGACCTATCCCCCGGGGTTTAAGGGTACGGCCAATAGGAACCGCAGATCCCTCCACGTACGCTTCGCTTCGGTCAAGATGACAACTTTCTTGCTAGTCCTGCGACTTTGTGAGATAGTGTCCTTCTACACAGAATTGTCATCTCGACCGGAGCTGAAGCGAAGTGGAGGGATCTGCAGTTCCTTTCTCAGTTCATCGAACCCTTTTAGCCGTACCCTTCGTTGAAGTGTCTGCCGTTCCACGAGGAGAAGCATATTGCCCGTTTTCGCGATGAGGAAGATCGTCAAGCGATTCCCCGGAGTCGTGGCCAACAACGATGTTGACCTCACCATCGAAGCGGGCGAGATTCACGCCCTACTGGGAGAAAACGGCGCCGGCAAAAGCACCCTGATGCAGATTCTCTACGGATTCCATTCCATGGATTCCGGATCGATCCTGATCGACGGCGAGCCGGTCACAATCACCAGCCCTAAAGATGCCATCGCGCTTGGCATCGGTATGGTGCACCAGGAATTCATGCTGGTGCGGCGCTTTTCCGTGGTTGAGAACACCGTGCTCGGCCTGAACGAAGACGCCGGTCCGATGCTCGACCTGCGTAAGGCTGCGCGGCGGCTGCGCAGCTTGAGCGACCAGCATCATCTGGCCATTGATCCGGATGCGCAAGTGCAGCACCTGCCCATCGGCGTGCAACAGCGGGTCGAGATTCTCAAGCTGCTCTATCGCGACGCCAGGCTGCTGATCCTCGACGAACCCACCGCCGTCCTCACCACGCACGAGAAGGACCAGCTCTTCACGGTGCTGCGCGGCCTGCGTGCTCAGGGCCGCGTCGATCGTGATTGTGACCCACAAACTTCAGGAGATCCTGGAGCTCGCGGATCGCGTCACCGTGATGCGCGATGGCCGCGTCGTGGGCGCGGTTACCACGCGGCAGACCACGGAGCAGGAGCTGGCCCGCCTCATGGTGGGCCGCGACGTGAACCTTCGCGCGCATCGGGTTCCGGTCGAACGCGGCCGAGCCGTCTTGCGCGTCAACGGGCTTCACGTGCGCGACGATGTGGGGCAGGAGAAAGTCCGCGGCGTAAGCCTCGATGTACATGCCGGAGAGATTGTCGGCATCGCCGGTGTCGATGGCAACGGGCAGTCGCAATTGGCCGAGGCGATCATGCATTTGCGGCCGGCCCATCAAGGACAAGTCTTTCTCGACCAGCGCGAGGTTACCCGGCTGACGGTCGCGCAGCATCGCGCTCTCGGCCTGTCTTATATTCCGGCCGATCGCCGGCATGTGGGCGCGGTCACGGAGATGTCCGTCGCCGACAACGCAATCCTCGGGTCGCAACGGCAGCGCACCCGCGGCTTGTTTGCTGCGGCATCATCGGCGCAAGATCCGCGAGTATGCGGAGAGGCTGGTCGCGCGATTTGGAGTGCGTGCATCCGGTATCGGGGCCATGGCGGGCAAGCTCTCCGGCGGCAACCTGCAGAAGCTGATCCTGGGGCGGGAGATTCTGCAGGATGCAGCCGCTATCGTGGTCGAACAGCCGACGCGAGGACTGGATGTGGGCGCAGTCGAGTCGGTTTGGCTCGAACTGCTGCGCGAACGCGAGCGGGGCAAGGCGATCCTGTTGATCTCCGCGGAGCTGGAGGAGCTGATGAATCTGGCCGACAGGATCGCCGTGATGTTCGAGGGGCGGATCGTCGGCATCCTCGACGCGGCCAGCGTCACCCAGGAAAAGCTGGGACTTATGATCTCCGGCAGTTGCATGAAGCTGATCGAACGACGTCTAACAACATGGAACCGGCTGACTCGCCGCTCGCCGATCACCACTGCCATGTCCTCCGCCGTGCTGGCGGCGATGCTCGTCACCTCGCTGCTCTTTGTCCTCTATGGAGCGAACCCGTTCCGGGCTTACTTCGCCCTCTTCCACGAACCGTTCGCAACCATGCGCGGGTTTGGCTATACCCTGGTGCGCACCGCGCCTTTGACGTTGATTGCCCTGGGCACCATCGTCAGTTGGCGATCCGGCTTTGGTTACCTGGGCTTCGAAGGATGCTTCGTGATTGGCGCCGCGGCCACCAGTTGGTTGGCTCTGGCAACGGCGCCGGGCGGAGCCGTGGGCCCGCTGCCCTCGGTCGCATTCTTGCCCTTGGTGCTCTTGCTGAGTTTTGCTGCCGGAGCGCGTGTGGGCGGGCATGGTTGCCCTGATCCGAGCGCGGTTCGGAGGCAACGAGGTGCTCATCTCGTTGATGACCAACTACGTCGCCATCCTGATTGTGCAGTACCTGGTATCGGGCCCCATGCGCGCGCCCGGCGGAGTTCCGGAGACGGCGCTGCTGCCGCGCGCTACCTGGCTGCCGTTCATCCTGCAGGGGACACGCGCGCATGCCGGCATCCTGCTCGCCTTATTGGCAACTGTGCTGGTGTGGATGCTGCTGCGCAAGACGCCTCTCGGCTATGAGCTGATCGTCAGCGGCCTGAGCCCGTCCGCCGCTCGCTATGGCGGCATCAACGTGGGTATCCGCCTGGTGCTCGCGGCTTTCCTGGCCGGTGGCCTGGGTGCTCTGGCCGGCACGGTCGAGGTGCTGGGTGAGCAACATCGCCTGATGGATGGGATTAGCGGTGGAGTCGGCTTCACCGGCATCATCGTCGCGTTGCTGGCCAAGCTCAACCCGCTGGCGGTTATCCCCGCGGCTGCGCTGTACGGTGGCATGACGGTGGGTGCGAATGCCATGCAGCGCAGGGCCGGTATTCCTTCTTCCATCACTTTCATTCTGCAAAGCCTCATCGTCCTGATGGTGCTGGCCAGCGATATCTTCCGCCGCTACCGGGTGAAGCTGACATGAACTTTCATCGGCTGCTGACTTCAGCATTTTTCGTAACCTGGCTCGCCGCCAGCTTACGGCTCTCCGGGCCGGTGCTGCTGGCTGCGCTGGGAGAGACATTCGCTGAGTGCTCCGGGGTGCTGAATGTGGGTATCGAAGGCACGATCCTGCTCGGTGCGCTGGCCAGCTTCCTCACCGATTATGTAACCGGCATGGTGTGGATAAGCCTGCTGGCGGCGATGGTGACGGGCATTTTGTTCAATTTGCTGCTGGCCTGGATGTATGTCACGGTTCGCGCCAGCCAGGTGGTGGTCGGGCTGGTGTTCAACGTACTGGCGCTCGGCATTGCTGCTACCGTTTATCGCCGGGCGCTGGGCGAGTCCGCAGGCCCGACGAGCGTGCCCATGTTTCCCCCTCTTCATATTCCGTGGTTGAGCGATCTTCCCTTGCTGGGGCCGGTTTTGTTTGGCCAGGCGATTCTGCTTTATCTGACGCTGGGGCTGGTTTTGGTGGCGCACGTGGTCTTGTTTCGCACGCGCTTTGGCCTGGCGCTGCGGGCCGCGGGAGAAAATCCCAGCGCCGCGGATGCGGCCGGGATTTCCGTCGCTCGCATGCGTTACATAGGAGTGCTGATCGGCGGCGCTACCGCGGGCATGGCCGGCGCCTACCTGGTGCTGGCGCAGATCGGGCTGTTTCGCGAATCGATTGTTTCCGGGCAGGGATTTATTGCCTTGGGGATCGTCATCTTCGGACAGATGGAATCCGGGCAAGGCGGCACTGGCTGCGCTGGTGTTTGGCGCTTGCGATGCGTTGCAGCTTTCGCTGCAGTTGGGGGGAGCGAGTGTTCCGCCGCAACTGCTGGAGTCGTTGCCCTACATCGTCACCATACTGGCGATTTCGGGTTTGTTTGGCGGCAAAGCGATCCAACCGGCCGCGCTGATGGTTCCTTACTCCAAAGATTGAGGAGGGAATCGGGGCGCACTGCAGGTCCCTCGGCTTCGCTCGGGATGACAAAGTGGAGGGCTGTTCTTTCATTCAAGCAGATTGATGAGTGGGAGTCTGGATTCTGCACCAAGCACAGACGCTCCGGGCAACAACGGACTTGGCGGAGCCAACTCTCAGGTTCCCAGTAACGAATGCCTCACTGGAATCCGCCACACCTACACTTTGTCATCCCGAGCGAAGCCGAGGGACCTGCAGTTCATTCGATCAGCATCCACTCTCGCCCGACGTGCAACTCTAAACCTTGTCATCCCGACCGGAGCGAAGCGTGGACGGACCTGCGGTTTCTCTTCCTATTTCGGCCACGGCCGGCGCTTGAATTCATCCGTCCCGGCGCGCTTGGTAAGGGCATCAGCACTGACTTGCGCCTGCCGCCTGACCGCATTCTCATCCACCGTGCCTACGATCCCATCACGCATCACGAAGCGTCCGTCGATCATCACGGTCGTTACCTCATGACCCAGCGCCGAGTACACCATCGCTGAGACCGGATGATGAATCGGCGTCATGAAGGCATTGTTGTAGTCCAGTACGACAATATCCGCCTTCTTGCCCACTTCGATCGAACCAATCTCCGCCTCCAGGCCAACCGCACGAGCGCCACCGATGGTAGCCATCTCCAGCACTTTTTCCGCCGTCATGATGGTTGCATCCTGATGCACGCCCTTCTGTTGCAACGCGGCAAACTTCATCGCTTGAAAGAGACTGTGATTGTTGCTGCTTGCCGGGCCATCGGATGCCAGACCCACCGTAACACCGGCCGCCAGCATCTCGGGGATGGGCGCGCAGCCCGACGCCAAGTACATATTGCTGCACGGATTATGCGAAACCTTGGTCCCATGCTTGTGCAGAATCCGGATGTCCTCCGTCGTGCAATGCACGCAATGCACAGCGATCACATCGGGCCCGAGAAAACCAATGTCGCTGAGAAACTCCGTGTCGTCCATTCCATACGTAGCCGCGGCCGTCTCCAACTCGAAATTGGTTTCCGCCACATGGGTGGTGATGAGCACATGCTCCTCATCGGCCAGCTTCCGGGTCAGCCGATAGCCTTCCTCATCGACGGCCCAGATCATGTTGGGCGCAAGACCCACTTGCACCCGTCCTCCCGGCTTGTTGTAGCGCCGTATCTGTTCTTTCGCGTCCGCCAGGGCAACCGGCGGGCGCTCCAGCAGCGCCGCAGGAACACCATATTGCACACCGTCGGAGATGAAGCCACGGCAGACAAAGCCGCGCATGCCCGTGGCGTCGAAGGCATTGACAACGGACGTGATCATGCCCGGCTGCGGGTGGACATACATGAAGTCCACCACCGTCGTCACCCCGGAGCGGATGGACTCAACGCAGCCATGCATCGCGGCAGCATGGGCGTCCTGGGCCGTAAGGTGGACCGCGCTGGGGCCGGTCATGCAGGTAAACCACTTCTTCAGCACCATGTCGTCGCCCAGTCCCTTAAGCAGGGTCTGGAACAGATGGGTATGGGTATTCACCATCCCCGGCATCACGATGCGCCCAGTGCAGTCCACGATCTCCGCCCCGGGATACCGCTGCTGCAGTTGCTGGCGGCTGCCAACGGCTGTAATGCGATCGTTTTGTACACAGACGCTGGCCCGCTCCAGGATTTCGCGGCGATCGTTCATGGTGATCAACCAGCCATCGGCGAGGATGAAACTCATTCAGCGCAACCTCCGAAAAAACTCTTTGTTTCGTCCATCGTAACCGCTACCCCGGATTTCTTGTGCAGTTTGGTGAAACATCGTTCGTAGCCTTGCAACAAAAGAAAGATGACAATTCCTATAATGCTGACTTGGACTCAGCTAAATTGACTAGCGTCGCTTTTCCGGGAAGCTTGATGTAGGTTAGCGAGCGAGGGTCCAGCGAAGATCTCTTCCACCCGCGAACATGTCGTTGGAATCATAGCCAACCCGGCATCGGGCCGCGACATCCGGCGCCTGGTAGCGCGAGGGGGCGTCTTCACGCTTGCAGAAAAGTGCGGCATCATTAGCCGGCTCATCTATGCACTCGGGGTGACCGGAGTTACTAACGTTCTAATGATTCCGGATCGGGGTGGCATAGCGGAGCGAGTCCGACGAACGGTGGCGACCGGCATTCCAGATAACCAAGCACCGGAGTTAGTTTTCCTGGATATGCAGGTTGAGGATGGTCCCGCCGACACCGTGCAGGGCGCGGCGCAAATGGCCGCGGCCGGGGCGAAGGCCATTGTGGTTCTTGGCGGTGACGGGACACAGCGATTAGTGGCGGGCGCGTGCGGGGAAGTTCCCATCGTGCCGCTCTCCACGGGCACGAACAACGTCTTTCCCGAATCGCGAGAGGCTACCATCGCCGGGCTAGCCGCGGGCCTGGTGGCCACGGGAAAGATACCCGCGGCAGAAGCTACTGTGCGCAACAAAATTCTGCGCCTGGAAATAGACGGCGCTCAGAAAGATCTAGCAGTGGTGGACATCTCCGTATCCGAAAACCGTTGGGTGGGATCGAAGGCGCTATGGCGCCCAGAGGATCTGGACCAGATCTTTGTCGCCTTTGCCGAATCTGACGCGATTGGATTGTCATCCGTGGCTGGGCTCATCCAGCCTGTCTCCCGGCGCGCGCCTTATGGACTGCGCATCGATTTAGCGCCTCCAGAAAGAGCGAAGTTCACTTTGCGGTGCCCCATTGCGCCCGGTCTGATACTGCCCGTCGGCGTTGAGCATGTGCAAGAGATACAGCCCGGAGAAAACCATCCCCTGCGACTTGCGCAAGGCACGATCGCTCTTGACGGCGAACGAGAATTGGAATACGGTTCCGGTCGTTATGTAACTGTGCAGTTGGATGGTCAAGGACCTTACACCATCGACATCGAGAAAGTGATGGACCGGGCCGCTCAAGAGAAGCTGCTCGTGATTGATTAGTTCACCGGCAAAGGGGATACCGATGGATCTCACACGGTCTCAGCTACTAGAAGCTTACCGGGTCATGGGTTTGATCCGTGCATTTGAGGAACGGCTTCACGTGGAATTTGCCACTGGCGAGATCCCCGGCTTCGTCCACCTCTATGCGGGCGAAGAGGCGATCGCCACTGCCATCTGCCTGCTGCTCGATGATCGGGACAAAATTACCAGCACCCACCGGGGACACGGCCACTGCCTGGCGAAGGGCTGCGATGTTTACGGAATGATGGCGGAGATTTACGGCAGGAAGAACGGCCTCTGTGCGGGGAAGGGTGGGTCCATGCACATCGCGGACCTGAGCAAGGGCATGCTGGGAGCGAATGGCATCGTGGGCGGCGGGCCCCCGCTCGCCTGCGGGGCCGCCTTGGCGGCTAAGACGCTGGGCACTGGCGGCGTCGCGGTCAGCTTTGTGGGTGACGGCGGCGCCAATCAAGGTACGTTCCTGGAAAGCCTCAACCTGGCGTCTATTTGGAGCCTTCCCTGCGTGTTTGTCATTGAGAACAACGGATACGCCGAGGCCACCTCAAGTAAATATGCGGGCTCATGCAACGATTTCGCCGATCGCGCCAATGGTTTTGGAATGCCAGGGGTGACGGTGGACGGGCACGACTTCTTCGCCGTCTACGAAACCGCGAGCGAGGCAATCCAGCGGGCTCGCCGGGGTGGCGGGCCGTCCCTGGTGGAATGCAAAGTCAATCGCTATTACGGGCATTACGAAGGCGACACCCAATCCTATCGGGGTCCGAACGAGGTGGAGAAAATCCGCGAAGCCAGAGATTGCATCCGTAACTTCGCGGCAAAAGTTGTCTCCGCGGGCATCTTGAAACAGTCCGAGCTCGAAGATATCGACCGGGAAGTGGCGGCGTTGGTTGAGGACTCAGTCAGCAAGGCCAAGTCCTCTCCGAGGCCTCTCCAGGCCGACCTGCTGACCGATGTTTACATCTCCTATTAGGAACGAAGGGAAAAACATGGATAGGAAAATTACCTTCAAACAGGCGATCAATGAAGCGCTGGCTCAGGAGATGCAAAGGGACAAGACGGTCATCGTCATGGGCGAGGATGTTGCCGGCGGAAGCGGAACCAGCGGTGAAATGGATGCGTGGGGCGGAGTCCTTGGGGTCACGAAAGGCTTGTGGGAATCGTTTGGGGACCGTGTCATGGACACCCCCATTACCGAATCCGCTTTTGTAGGAACTGCGATCGGCGCCGCGACCGCCGGACTGCGCCCGGTGGTCGAATTGATGTTTGTCGATTTCATGGGCGTCTGTTTCGACCAGATTTATAACCAGGCCGCCAAGTTTCGTTACATGTTCGGCGGTAAGGCGGTTACGCCGGTTGTGATTCGCACCATGATAGGCGCGGGCTTCCGCGCCGCGGCACAGCATTCGCAGTCGCTCTATCCGATCTTCACTCACATCCCCGGACTGAAGTGCGTTGTTCCTTCCACGCCGTATGATGCCAAGGGGTTACTCACGCAAGCCATCCGTGACGATGACCCGGTGATTTTCTTTGAGCATAAGATGCTCTATGCAATGCAGGGGCAAGTTCCCGAAGAACCGTATGCCATTCCCTTTGGTGAGGCGAACTACGTACGCGATGGTGACGACGTCACCATCGTAACCCTCGCGCGCATGGTTCACGTGGCTTCAGAGGCCGCGAATCTCCTGGAAAAAGATGGCATCGACTGCGAGATTCTCGATCTGAGAACAACGTCACCTCTGGACGAGCAGAGCATACTCGAAAGTGTGGAGAAAACCGGCCGGCTGGTGGTGGTGGATGAAGCGTCGCCTCGCTGCAATATAGCCACCGATGTTTCTGCTTTGGTGGCACAGAAGAGATTCGGATCGTTGAAGGCGCCGATTCGGATGGTGACTCCCCCACATACACCCGTGCCCTTCAGCGATGTGCTGGAGGACGAGTATTTGCCAAATGCTGCGAAGGTTGCTGCCGCTGTTCGCGATGTCATGAGGTATAAGGCATGAGCGATGCCGGCATACACTTTTTGACCATGCCCAAGTGGGGCCTGGCCATGACCAAAGGTACGGTGGTCGGGTGGCTCGTTGAGGAAGGCGCGGAAGTCCGGCCCGGGCTGGAGCTGGTTGAAATAGAAACGGAGAAGATCGTGAGCCCGATCGAGGCAGCGACCTCGGGCGTGCTCCGCCGGAAAGTGGCGCGCGAGGGGGATGTTATCCATGTCGGCGGTCTGTTGGCGGTGATTGCTGATCCGTCCGCTTCCGACGCGCAAATCGATCGTGATGTTGCAGACTTTCAGGCCCACTACATTCCTGAGAAGGCAGACGAAGAAGTTGCTGGTCCAATACTTGAAACTGCTGATGTTGACGGACTCCGTATCCGCTACCTGCGCCGTGGCGAAGGAACCGAAGCTGCGATTCTGATTCATGGTTTCGGCGGAGATCTCAACACCTGGATGTTCAACCACCAGGACCTGGCAACCAACCATTCTGTGTATGCTTTGGATTTGCCCGGGCATGGGAGTTCGTCGAAACAGGTGGGGGACGGGACCCTCGCGGGACTCGCAGAGGTCCTGGGAGGCTTCCTTGACTCGATCGGAGTGAGCAAAGCTCACCTGGTTGGCCATTCGATGGGCGGCGCTGTTGCGGCCATTTTTGCCCTGAAGCATCCTGAACGTTGTTTGTCTCTCACGTTAATCGCTAGCGCCGCCCTGGGTCCCGAGATCGACAGCGACTATATCCGAGGGTTCGTTTCCGCGGCGCGGCGGAACGATCTCAGGCCTCAATTGGAAAAGCTATTTGCGGACTCGAGGTTGATTACCCGCCAACTGGTGGACGATACCCTCAAGTACAAACGCCTCGACGGGGTGGAGGTGGCTTTGCGCACGATTGCGTCTCAATTCTGCCCGTCGGATCGGCAGGCAGTGATATTGCGTGAGCAGATCGGCCAGCTGTCGATGCCAGTGCTGGTCGTGTGGGGATCGGAAGATCGGATACTACCTGGATCGCACGCGCTGAATCTACCCCAGCCTGTGCGAACGGAAGTTCTCCCCGGCCAGGGTCACATGGTCCACATGGAAGCGGCGTCGAAAGTTAACACCGTAATTCGCTCCTTGTGGGAATCGTCGCGGTAGTTTATCTACTCGTAGTTGGCGGGATCAGGCAACACGAGCTTCTCGCGAAAGCCCCGGGTGTGTGCCGCTAACACGCAAATACCAACGATGAACCAGATGCCTCCGGCAATCTTGGCAGGCGCGGCCAGTCCCCAAAAGATCGCGGTGCAGAAAATGAATCCGCCGGCCGGCAGCACGACATCCGCAAAAAACTTCCGGCGATGTCCTGAAACTCCCCGCACCCAGAACTGCCAGATCACCGCAAAATTTACTCCCATGAACCCGAGAAATGCGCCGAAGTTCAGGATCTCGGCAGTAACCTCGTAGCTCATCACCAGGGAACCCGCGTACGCCAGTAATCCGATGAGCCAGATGTTGTAGTTTGGCGTATTGCGTACCCCGTGCAAATGAGCGAAAAACCGGCGGGGGATCAAATCGTCACGGCCCATGCCGAATAGAAGGCGAGCTGCCCCAACTTGCGTGGTCAACCCGGCGCCGATCATGGCCACCACCAGGAGGATTGCCATGGAGCGAAATAATGTGATTCCACCGACCCGCCCCGCGACTTCAATGAATGCCGTCT
Organism: uncultured Acidobacteriaceae bacterium; assembly: GCA_963821315.1. Classification (GTDB taxonomy): domain Bacteria; phylum Acidobacteriota; class Terriglobia; order Terriglobales; family Acidobacteriaceae; genus PALSA-350. Next base: position 289,460 of record CAWGDP010000011.1, read on the forward strand.
CGACGTTCCCATAGGTGGCGTAATCCGGCCAGACCAACTGGCCGAGATAAACCAGGAGTCCGCCGAATAACCCGGTAAAAACGCAAACGCCGACCGCCGCCAGCATCACGTTGCGGCGGGGGTTCTTGACGTCTTCCGCAAGCGTGGTTACGGCGTCGAAACCAAGGTAGGTGAGGGCCGAAAACGAAGTGGCACTGGCAATATCGCGCACGCTGAAAGTCGAGGGACTATAAAACGGCTTGATCGAGAACAGCCCACCAACCCCCTGACTGGCGATAAGGCTTCGGATGGCAAGAAAGACATAGCTCAGTAACACGATGAACATAAACCCAAGCAATACCTGGTTGGCCCGGGCGGTCGAACGGATGCCCCGCAGGTTGAGGTAGGTGATTCCACCCGCGAACAGCGCGGCCCCCACGGCGTAGGGCAGGGCGGGCAGGGAGCGCATGAGCGCCAAGGTGCCGAACATCACGCAGAACACCGGGTTGACTACGTAGTCGAGCAACATGGCCCATCCTGCTACGAAGCCCAGAAAGGGATGGATTCCGCGGCCCACGTAGGTATAGGCGGACCCAGCGGATGGATACAAACCCGCCATCCGGCCGTAACTGATGGCGGTGAGCACCATCGCCACCATCGCGACCAGGATGGTGTCAACGGCATGCCCATGAGACTTGACTTGCGCCAAGCCGAAGACCGTCGCGGGAGCGCTTGGCGTGACGCATACCAGTCCATAGATGGCCAAGTCCCAGGCGGTGAGAACGCGTTTTAGTCGGGGGGCGCCGCTGCTATCGAGTTCGGCATTTGCTGCACGCATTCGTGGACGATTTCCCGGCTAATAAAATCGGCCGTTACTTTGGATTCGTACCGGCAGGCCCCAACCGACCCGGATTCGACCACTTCGTCAAGAGTGCTATGAGCCTGGGCCGGTTGGCTATAAGAAAACGCCCGAAAAAATGTTGAATGCGTGGACGACGGAGCGCGCAGGAGTAACCGGGTATCATCATAATGGACCCATGGCGCCCCCCTCTCACTCCTCCTCTGCGGAAGACCTCTACCACGAGGGGCTCGACCGGCTCGCGGAAGGCGATGCGGTTGGAGCCGCGCAGAAACTGCGTGATTGCCTCGAAGTGGATCCGGGTATGCTCGATGCCATGCACGGTCTCATCCGCGCGCTGCAGGAGCAGGGTGAGTTCGATGCAGCCATCGCGGTAGCGCAGCGGTTGTTGCAACTGGATCCCGATGAGGTGCTGGCGCATACCAGCCTCTCCATCCTTTATCAACACAAGGGCATGATCGCCGAGGCGGAAGCTGAGGCACTGCAAGCCAAGCTGCTGGGCTGGAAGAAGCACTTGCAGCAACAGAAGCCGAAGCCATGATCAGACCCACTGCGGCCCGTAAGCTGCGCAGTTTCCACGACCAGCTCATGGCGGTCTATGGCCCCCAGCAGTGGTGGCCGGCGCAGACGCCGCTGGAGGTGATCGTCGGCGCTTACCTTACCCAGAACACCTCGTGGCGGGCAGTTGAGCGCTCGATTGCCAACCTGGTTGCGGCTGGGGTGATGCATCTGGAGGGCCTTCGGGAAATTCCAGAAGAAGAGCTGCGTATTCTCATTCGCCCCTCGGGATACATGGTGCGCAAGGGCGCGGCCATCAAGGCCTTTGTGGCTTTTCTCGACCGTGAGCACGGGTCGTCACTCGAGCGGCTCGCCGGGCAACCAACCAGCGTTGTGCGCCGGCAGCTCCTGGCGCTCCCTGGCGTGGGAGAAGAGACCGCGGACGCCATTCTGCTCTACGCGCTGCTTCACCCCGTTGCAGTGGTGGATGAGTATCTGCGCCGCATTACCGACCGTCATGGGCTCGCTCCCCGGAAGCAGAAATACGCCGAAGTGCAACAATTGGTGGATGCTGCATTTGCCCACGACCCCAAAGGATCTCGCTTGCCTCTCTTGAACGAGTTCCACGCGCTGGTGGTTGCCGTGGGCAAGCACCACTGCGGCCCGCAGCCCCGGTGTGAAGGTTGTCCGCTGGGTCCTATGCACTGACAGAGCGGTCCAAATAGCGTAACGGTGGGCTCAGTGGCGTTTGATTTTATTGGACAAGCCAGCGCTGGGACCGTTCGTGTGGGATGCGCCGTAGCTCCACGGCACGCCGGGACGGGCGGGGCTAAAGAGGCTGCGGAAAAACTCTACGAAGGGCACGGCTTCAGCCGTGCCGTAAAAGCAATATGCGAGGCCCGGCTTTAGCCGCTGAGGTACGGTGTTCAACACGCCTAGACCGAAATCACCCCCGGTTTGGCAGCCGAAACAGCGTAGATACGGTCACATTCGCCCTGAATTATTGGAAAGCCGTACCTCAGGGGCTAAAGCCCTCATAGCTGTGGCTTTTTACGGCACGGCTAAAGCCGTGCCCTTCGTGCAGAGAGTTTTTCCGCAGCCGTAAAGCCCAATTCTCTTTTAGTCCTATACGAGCCGACTAAAATCGTGCCCTGATTCAAAGCATCACCGCCGTGACTACCGGAACGTTCGAAGCTGCCAATTTGGCCAAGTATCATCCACTGATGGCCCGCACGCTTTACGTCGCCAGCACCAACCCGGGCAAGCTGCGGGACTTTGCCGTGGCCGCGGCTGCCCATGACATCCGCATTCTTCCCCTGCCCGGTCTCGCCACGATTGAGCCCCCTGCGGAAGACGCGCCCACGTTCGAAGATATTGCGCGCGAGAAAGCGATCTATTACAGCCGGTTTTTGCCGGGTGAGATCGTATTGGCGGACGACTCCGGACTGGAAGTCGACGCCCTCCACGGCGCTCCTGGCGTTCGCTCCGCCCGTTATGCCGCTGATGCCGGTTTCCACGCCGATGGCAGCACCGATGCCAACAACAATCTCTTCCTGCTGCAGCAACTCGCTCGCGTTCCTGAGAGCGAGCGCGGCGCCCGCTATCAATGTGTGCTGGCCGCCGCCCGCGATGGCGACGTTTTGCTGAGCGCGCAGGGCAGTGCCCAAGGCCGCATCCTCTCGTCTCCTCGTGGAAGTAACGGTTTCGGATACGATCCGCTCTTTTATCTGCCTGCGCGCCAATGCACCATGGCCGAAATGGACGACCAGACCAAGTGGACGCTCAGCCATCGGGGTCAGGCTTTTCGCGCCCTACTGGAACTCCTGGGCTGAATTGTCTCCTGGTCCAAAACGGACTAGCTCTTCGCGCAGGCCCAAACCTTGACGCTGCTTCTATCACGCACCAATAATAGAGAGTTGGGTTAGATTCAGTTTCGGCACCTCCTGAGGCACGAAAAAATCAAATGAGCACAATTGCAGCCGTCCCGCGGGACAATCGGGCACCCGGGTTCTGGGCGTCGACCGTCGGCAAGAAGATCGTTATGGCCGTTACGGGCGTCATCCTCTTCGGATTCGTAATCGGACACCTGGCGGGTAACCTTCAGATCTTTGAAGGCCCGGCAAAGCTGAATGCCTATGGTGCCTTTCTGCACAGCATCGGAGAACTGCTCTGGCCGGTGCGCATCATCCTGCTGATTTGCATCGCGCTGCACATCACAGCCACCGTGCAACTGGCTCTGCGCAAGAAGCGCGCACGCCCGATCGGGTATTCGCGCAAACAGGCCATCGCCTCCTCCTATGCATCAAGGACGATGTACTGGTCAGGCCCCATCGTCCTGGCCTTCATCATCTTCCACTTGCTGCACCTGACCGCCGGCTATATCCATCCCGGCGCCGCGTACATTGAGGGCGACGTCTACCACAACGTGGTCTCCGGCTTCCAGGTCTGGTGGGTCTCTCTCTCCTACATCGTTGCCATCAGCCTTTTGGGACTGCACCTGCGCCACGGCTTGTGGAGCATGTTGCAAAGCGTCGGCATCAACCAGCCGAAATACACCGCGGCTCTCAAGAAGACGGCGTTGGTCATCGCGCTGTTGATCGTCCTCGGCTACATCTCCATTCCGATAAGCGTTTTACTGGGGCTGGTGAAATAGATGATTCTCGACTCCAAAGCACCTACGGGCCCGATCGAGCAAGCGTGGGAACAGGCTCGTTTCGACGTCAAGCTGGTCAATCCCGCAAATAAGCGGAAACACTCCATCATTGTCGTCGGATCCGGCCTTGCGGGTGCCTCCGCTTCCGCCACCCTGGGCGAGCTTGGCTACAAGGTCCATTGCTTCTGCTTTCAGGATTCGCCGCGCCGCGCGCACTCCATCGCTGCGCAGGGCGGCATCAACGCTGCCAAGAATTATCAAAATGACGGCGACAGCATCTATCGCCTCTTCTACGACACCATCAAAGGCGGAGACTTCCGCGCGCGCGAGGCCAACGTCTATCGCCTGGCGCAAAACAGCGTCCACATCATTGACCAGTGCGTAGCCCAGGGAGTTCCTTTCGCCCGCGAATACGGCGGCGCCCTTACCAACCGCTCCTTCGGCGGCGCCCAGGTCTCGCGCACCTTCTACGCCCGCGGCCAGACCGGGCAGCAGCTTCTGCTCGGCGCCTACCAGGCGCTGGAACGCCAGATCCATGCCGGCACCGTCACCATGCATGCGCGCACAGAGATGCTGGACCTCATCGTCATCGATGGCAAGGCCCGCGGCATCGTCGCTCGTCACCTGGTGACCGGCGCCATCACCACCCACTTTGCCGACGCCGTCATCCTGGGCACGGGTGGCTATGGCAACGTCTACTATCTTTCCACTAACGCCAAGGGTTCGAACGTGACCGCCATCTGGCGCGCGCACAAGCGGGGAGCGCTGTTTGCCAACCCTTGCTACACGCAGATCCACCCCACCTGCATCCCGGTCTCAGGTGACTATCAATCCAAGCTCACGCTGATGAGCGAATCGCTGCGCAACGATGGCCGCATCTGGGTGCCGCTCAAGAAGGGCGACAAGCGCTCACCGGACCAGATTCCAGAGGCCGAGCGCGATTACTATCTGGAACGCCGCTATCCCAGCTTCGGCAACCTGGTCCCGCGTGACGTAGCTTCGCGCAATGCCAAGGCCGTCTGCGATGAAGGGCGCGGCGTGGGCGAGACTGGACTCGGTGTCTACCTCGACTTTACCGACGCCATACGGCGCCTGGGCGTGCACACCATCCGCGACCGCTACGACAACCTCTTCGAGATGTACCAGCGCATCACTAACGAGGATCCCTACAAGGTGCCCATGCGCATTTATCCCGCCATCCACTACACCATGGGTGGATTGTGGGTCGACTACAACTTGCAAAGCACGATTCCCGGTCTGTTTGTGGTGGGCGAAGCCAACTTCTCCGATCATGGCGCCAACCGCCTGGGAGCCAGCGCGCTGATGCAGGGGCTCTCCGATGGCTACTTCATCGTTCCTTACACCGTGGGCAACTACCTCGCGACCAATAAATTCCCGGCGGTGCTCGATACCGCACCCGAGGTAAAACAAGCGGTCGCCTGCGTCAAGCAGACCATCGAGTTGCTGCTCTCCATCAAGGGCAAGCGCACGGTGGACTCCTTCCACCGCGAACTGGGCAAGATCGTGTGGGACTACTGTGGCATGTCGCGCACCGCGGAGGGCCTCGAATCGGCCATTGTCCAGATCCGCGCCCTGCAGGAGGAGTACTGGAAGAACGTCAACGTTCCGGGCAGCGGCGAAGATCTGAATCAGAGCCTGGAGAAGGCCGGCCGGGTGGCGGATTTCTTCGAACTCGCCGAGCTGATGTGCATCGACGCCCTCGACCGCAATGAATCCTGCGGCGGTCACTTCCGGGAGGAGTACCAGACGCCTGAAGGCGAGGCGCAGCGTGATGACGAGCATTTCTCCTACGTGGCGGCCTGGGATTATCGCGGCCCCGGCAACCCACCCACGCTGACCAAGGAGCCGTTGGAATTCCACTACGTACACCCCAGCCAGAGGAGCTACAAGTAAATGAAAGTAACGTTAAAAATCTGGCGGCAGAAAGATCGTAAGGATCCGGGCAAGTTCGTCAGCTACCCCGTGGACATTGTAAGTACAGAGATGTCGATGCTGGAGTGCCTCGATGTGCTCAACGAGAGTCTGATTGAAAAGGGCGAAGAGCCAATCGCCTTCGAACACGACTGTCGCGAAGGCATCTGTGGTTCCTGCGGCTTCATGATCAATGGGGTTGCGCATGGTCCCATGCCGGCCACTACCGTCTGCCAATTGACCATGCGCCACTTCAAAGATGGGGAAGAACTGGTCATCGAGCCCTGGCGCGCGGCGGCCTTTCCTATGATCAAGGATCTGGTGGTCGATCGCCGCGCCTTCGACCGCATCATCGCCTCCGGTGGATACATCTCTGTTTCCACCGGGAACGCGACCGATGGCAACACCCATCTCATCGGTAAAGACACCGCTGACCGTGCCATGGACGCCGCCGCCTGCATCGGCTGCGGAGCCTGTGTCGCCGCCTGCCCAAATGCCTCCTCTGCGCTCTTTACCGGAGCCAAGATTGCCCATCTCAGCATCCTGCCCCAGGGCAAGCCGGAGCGTGACCGCCGTGCCCTGGGCATGGTTGCGCAAATGAATACCGAACCCTTCGGCAGCTGCACGAATATCGGTGAGTGCACGGGCGTGTGCCCCAAAGAGATCAAGCTGGAAGTGATTGCGGTGATGAACCGCGATTATCTGCGCGCCAGCATCACTCGGCGCGACGAACTTGGGACCACCATCCGCCCCTTTACCGAGTGGAGCACAGGAGCGAAGTTTCCTTCGACCAGTGCCCAGGAGTAGGTTCTCCGTCAGGAAATGGCATCCATGAAGATCTCGCGCGCCTTTATTCTGTTTACCGCCACGCTCCCGCTCGCAGCGCAAACGACCTCGAAGACCCCTGCCGTGGCCAAACAGCCAGACCCGCTTGCCGTACACAAATCCGCTATCGTCATTGATACGCACGCTGACACCACGCAGCGCATGCTCGACGAGGGTTACGACCTGACCGAGCCGCTCAAGGGTGGCTACGTCAACTTTGAGTCGGCGCGCGCAGGCAATTTGGGAGCTGAGTTCTTCTCCATCTGGGTAGACCCAGCCGCATATACGGGGCACGATGCGCGGCGCACACTGGAGTTGATCGACGCCGTCTACCAGCAGGCAGCCAAGCATCCGCAGCAGATGCGCATGGCCTTTTCGCCCGAGGATATTATTGCCGCCCATCGCGAGCACAAGCTGGCTGCGCTCATGGGGATTGAGGGTGGCCACTCCATCGAGAACAGCCTCGGCCTGCTGCGCGACTATTACCGTCTTGGCGTGCGTTACATGACGCTGACCTGGATGAACTCCAATGGCTGGGCCGACTCCTCGGGGGATATTGACGACCCCAAGGTAGCCCACACCAAGGACGGCCTCAGCGACTTCGGCAAGGATGTGGTCTACGAGATGAACCGCCTGGGCATGATGGTGGATATCTCGCACGTCTCCGACAAGACGTTTTATCGCACCCTCATCATCAGCCGCGCCCCGGTGATCGCCTCCCACTCCGCGGCGCGTGCTCTGTGCAACTCGCCGCGCAATATGACGGACGACATGCTGCGCGCCGTGGGCCAGTACGGGGGGGTGGTGATGGTGAATTACTACTCCAGTTTTCTTAGCGACGAATATCGCCTAGCCGCGAAGGCGCAGCAACCGGCGATTGACCAGGCCGTTGCTGAGGCAAAAGCCAAGCTTTATGAAGAAGGAAAACCTATTCCGAACGAGCTTGAAGAGCAGATTTCCAAGAGCTACATGGCGAACATACCGCGGCCGCCGTTTAGCGTAATCATCGATCACATTGACCACGTGGCCAAGATTGCCGGAATCGACCACGTGGGTTTGGGGTCGGACTTTGATGGGATTCCTTCGAGCCCGGAGGGGATGGATTCCGCCGCCGACCTGCCCAAGATCACCCAGGGACTGATGGCGCGCGGCTACAGCGCAGAGGATATGAACAAGATCCTGGGCGGCAATTTCCTGCGGGTTTTTGCCAAGGTTCAGGAGGTTTCCAAGCAGCTCCAGGCCGAGAGCCGCCCGCGCATTATGGAGAAGCAGCCCTTCGACAAGAAGTAGCTGCCGCCTGTAGTCTGGGAATGGAACGATCAATGAAATTCCTACACCGCTACGTCGTTTTGCTTCTGTTTTCGGCCGTCTTTGCAATTGCTCAGCAGTCCACTCCGACGCAGACGCCCCCGGCTCAGACTCCTCCCGCCGAGCTTCCGGATATGCCCACCAGCCAGGTCCCACCGACCGTGGAGCCCACTGGTCCTACGGCGGTGCTCGATACCAGCATGGGCCGCATTACCTGCAGGCTCTTTGATAAGCAGGCGCCGATTACGGTCGCCAATTTTATTGGCCTGGCCGAGGGCACCAAGCCATGGACGGATCCGGTAAGCAAGCAGAAGATGACCGGCAAGCCGTTTTACAACGGTACGACTTTTCATCGCGTGATTCCCGAGTTCATGATTCAGGGCGGCGATCCCACGGCTACCGGGACTGGCGACCCGGGTTATATGTTCGAAGATGAATTTGATCCCAACCTGAATTTTGATGTGCCCGGGCGGATGGCGATGGCCAACTCCGGCCCACGCACGAACGGATCTCAATTCTTTATCACTGAGGTGCCGACGACGCATCTCAACCAGAAGCACACCATCTTTGGTCAATGCGACCAGGCCAGCATGTCGGTCGTGTCGGCGATTGCGCGGGTGCAGCGCGACGCAGACGACAAGCCGCTGCAGCCGGTCACGCTGATCAAGGTCACCATCGTGCAGGAGGGCCAGCCCTTGCCGCCTGCCCCCGCGGTGCCTGCTCCTGTAGCGCCTGCGAGCGCTCCTGCAGCGCCTCCAATTCCCCAATAAAACGAAACCAACACCAGGAGTTCTTCATGTCCCGTGAACCAGGAACCTATGCCGTCTTCAATACCAGTGAAGGTAAGATCGTCGCCCGGCTCTTCGAAAAGGATGCGCCCAAGACGGTAGAGAACTTTGTCGAGCTCGCCGAGGGCAAGCGGGAGTGGACCCACCCCGTCGGCGGCAAGAAGAGCAACAACAAGCTGTACGACGGCACGATTTTTCACCGCGTGATTCCCGACTTCATGATTCAGGGCGGCGATCCGGCAGGTAACGGTATGGGTGGTCCAGGGTATAAATTTGCGGACGAGACCAAGGGCTCGCCCCACAGTCTCAATGCGCCGGGCAAGCTGGCCATGGCTAACGCCGGCCCCAATACCAACGGATCGCAGTTTTTTATCACCGTTGCGCCGACCCAATGGCTCACGGGGAAGCACACCGTGTTCGGCGAGGTGGTAGAGGGATACGAGATAGTGGAGAAGATTTCCAAGGTACCCCGCAACTCACAGGACAAGCCGAACAAGCCGGTCACGATTGAATCCGTGGTTATTGAACGGGTCTAGTCGAAAGCCTCATCGCAGATCCCGGACGGGGTCCCGCAGGAAAACCGCAGATCCTTCCACTACGCTACGCTCCGGTCGGGATGACAAATTTATTGCACAAGATGAATTGTCATCCCGACCGGAGCGTAGCCGCTGGGTGCCCCATTCAAGCCCGGTTTTGGCTTGAGTCGGATACCACAGCACTTGACTCACCCTTTTTGTCATCCGGAGCGCCGCCGAGGGATCTACAGTGCGCCCCGGCTCCCGCACAAAGGTTTCCGTTACGTTAGTTCTCCCACAGAATCGTCATCCTGAGAGTCTGTGACTTTATTGGTTTCACGAAAAAATCGATACTGAAAACAAAGAGCTTAGGTGGGTCAAAAATCGCTAAAAGTCAATAAAGTCACAACCTCTGAGCGCAGCGCCTCACCGATTTATCGCGTGACACAGCGCTTGTGGCGCGGAGTCGAAGGACCCCGGCGGCGCTTATTTTACCCATGCTGTTCGGAGCTTTTCAACCACCGAGCCTGCAGCCGGTGGCCACGATCAATCCTGAGTTCAGAGACCTTGGACAAACCTGGGGATGGAAAGCGTATCGCAACAGATCCTGTTGTCGGGCTTCGGTGGTCGAAAAGCTCCGAGCAGCATGGGTAAAGATAAGCGCCGCCGAGGTCCTTCGACTCCGCGCCACAAGCGCTGTGTCACGCGATAAATCGGTGAGGCGCTGCGTCTCAGGATGACGATTCTGTGGGAGTTTTGACGAAAAACATCCTGAACAAGATAGCGCTTATGGGGATAAGCCCCTACACTGCGAAATCGGCTCCAGGTGTCTGCCGACCAGGCGATGAGTCGGCGGTTTCGCCTGTTCCCGCAGGAGCTCTCCAGCCCATTCGATTCCTTGCTGGAGCATTGCTGTCTCTGACTGCCAAAATGTCCCGGAACCGGCGCTTTGATAGAAGCCGAGGCATATCTGCAGGTGACGGAGAAATCCGTGCATCTGCCGCGACGTATAGTGGGCCAGCAGATCTTCCGCCGGCTCTCCCTTGCGGAGTGCGGCAATGATCGCGGTAGCAAGATAAGCCTGGCGCGCGGCGTTGCCAGTGCCCTCGCCGCAGAGTGGGTCGAACCCAATCGCCGCAGCACCGCAGGCGAGCCAGCCGTTAGCACAAAGCGGAACGGCAATACGCGGATACGCGGGAAACTCCGCCGACGGACCTTCCAGGGCGCCAATCAAACCGGCAATGATGCGGCTTTGCCCTAGAAGCGGGCCGGGCATCTCGCCGACAGCGATCAAACTGGCCGCTTCGTCCTCACCACGGGGCAGCAGGAATAGCCAGCCGGAGTCGACGGACTCGATCCAACATGCGCTTTGATCGACATCGCGATTGACTACCACACGCGCCACCGACGCTATGCGGGTTCCGAAAGCTTGCTGCTTCAGGCCGCTGGAACCGCTCGATAGAAGCTTCCATTCCGCGGCAGCAGATTCAGCCGCCGCCGGCACCTGCGCCCAAAGACGGGTGAGCAGGTCCGCTTCCGAAATTACCAGTGCGGAGTGGGGAAGCGTGACTGGTTCCGCGGCCAGCCCCCAAGCCACGACCCGCTTCTGAATCGGATGGCCAACCGATACCAGATCGATCGAGGGAAAGATCTCGTCGAGCAGAGCCACCGTTTGCCTGCTCAGCAACACCGCCCCCAACTTGGGCCGAACGGCCCTCGCGGCCGTGAACGGCTGTCCACTCGCAGCGAACAGTTGTGCGCAACAAGCCGCGGCGACACCGTCCCCCTCGATTTGGACCTCTATCTCCATCGCTCTCATTCTTCCATGACCATCAAAAAAACTTGACACTGGAAGAAAACCGTCACACCATCGACAGATACCGCACCGAACCTCCTCTTCCACGTCGAAGAAACTTTTCAGATTCATGGGCCTGAAAAACTAATCTTAGACGGCCCTTTCCCGCCCTTTTTTCAAACAGGGCTCGACGAGGAATGGAATCGATGGATTTTCGCGTTCGCTTAGGGTGTGCCCGCTGGATGCCGGCGCTACCTCTCCTGTTTGCTTCTCTCTCCATTCCCGCAGTTTCACAAGAGACGGGTTCGAGTCCCGAGGTAAAGGTCACCACGCCGGCGGACAGCCCGGATGCGGCTGGCTTTCCGGTGAAGGATCCGCTCACTTTGAGTAAGTGCGGCGGCTGCCATGCTCCCGATGCCAAGGGAAACATGACCCGCATCTCCTACATCCGGACCACACCCGAAGGCTGGGAAGAAGCCATCAAGCGTATGGTGCGGCTGAACGGACTGCAACTGTCACCGGACGAAGCGCGCAGCATTCTTCGTTACCTGAGCGACCAGCATGGCCTGGCTCCTGAAGAAAATGCGAAGATCGCCTACTTCACCGAGCATCGCATCATCGATGAAAAAATACCCAGTCCCGAGGTAGCCCATGCCTGCGCTGCATGCCATGCGTTGGCCAAACCGCTCTCGTGGCATCGGACCCCGGCCGACTGGCAGTATCTGGAGAATATGCACATCGCATTCTTCCCCTCGGTGAGGTTCACTGCCTTCGATCATCCTCATGATCGAGAGCCCGGGGCTGGTCCTCCGAAGGGTCCAACCCCCGCTGAGCAAGCGCTCGAGTACATCGCTAAGAGCTCTCCGCTGCACACCACGGAATGGGCCGAGTGGCAGGCCTCCATGCAGGCTCCCAGGCTTGCCGGGCGCTGGCTTATCTCGGGAAATGAACCGGGCAAAGGCCCATTCTTCGGCGAGATGACCATTGAGGCCAGCGCCACTGGAGATTCCTTCACCACCAAGACAAAGGTGACTTGCGGCGATGGCGATTCGGTGATGGCTTCCTCAGGGAAAGCCCTCGTCTACACGGGATACAACTGGCGCGGACGATCGACGATAGAGAAGGCTGGGACCGGCCCGGAGGCGCCGCAAACAGTCCGCGAAGTGATGGCGCTCTCCAAGGATCAGAACGTATTCACCGGGCGCTGGTTCTGGGGTGAGTATTCGGAATTCGGCATGGATGTGACCATGCGTCGCGCAACTTCAGCCCCGATGCTGATTGGGGTGGATAAGCCTTCGCTAAAGGCCGGCGCCACCGACGCGACGATGCGTATCTACGGAGACGCCTTACCGGGGAACCTGACGGTGAGCGATGTGGATCTTGGGCCTGGAGTCAAGGTAACGAAGATTATCAATCAGCAAACCGGCGTGGTTACCGTAAGCGCCAGCGTAAGCCCGGACGCGGCTCCCGGCAGGCGCACGGTCGCAGTGAAGAGCGCAACCCTTCCCGCTGCTTATGCTGTTTACGACCACATCGACTTCCTGAAAGTAACGCCAACTACGTCGATAGCCCACCTGGGAGGCTCGCCGCACCCCAAAGGTTATGTTCAGTTTGAGACCGTGGCTTTTAGCAACGGTCCTGACGGAAAGCCCAACACGGACGACGATATCGATCTGGGTCCGGTACCGGCTACCTACAAGATGGAGGAATTCGTGGCCTCCTACGGGGACGATGACACGGACTTCGTCGGCGCGGTCGATGAAAAGACTGGACTCTTTACACCAGCCTCCGACGGCCCTGATCCAAAACGCAAGTCGATGCGCAACAACTACGGAGATGTTTGGATCACGGCGACCTATAAGGCCGACGGGGCTGCTCCCCTAAAAGGGAGAAGTTACCTGGTGGTCGCCGTGCCGCAGTACATCTCCTGGGATCAGCCGGAGGTAGCACAGTGACGATGTACTCGTTGGGTGAGTTTCACAGGTTTCAAGGCGCGGGGCAGGAGTTTCTCTATCTCGTTCCCAGCGGCGGCATTGTTGCGCTGGACGGAATGACGACCGAGATTCTGCAGAGGCTGGATCAGACCCCGCTTAGCCGCGAAGATCTTGTGGCCAGCCTGTGCAGCGATGGCTACGCCTCAAACGAGGTCGAGGAGTGCATCGACGAGCTGCGTGAGGTGAAGGCTCTCCGGAACGGAGAAAGGGAATACACAAAGTCCGAGCCGCTGCCCGAGGCATTTCCGCTGCAAACGATCGTCTTGAACGTGACCAACCAGTGCAACCTCTCGTGCCAGTACTGTTACGAATTTGGTGAGGACAAGGTCGCGACCCCCGAGGGCAAACCTAAGTTCATGGAATGGGAGACGGCGAAAAGTTCTGTCGAGTACCTCTTCGCCGAATCGCAGGGAAGAAAGAGCGTTCACATTACTTTCTTCGGCGGGGAAACTCTGATGAATTTTCCTTTGCTGAAGCGGGTGGTCGAATACTCGCGAGCCAGGGCTGCGGAGTTGCAGGTCAAGCTCGATTTCAGCCTGACCACCAACGCGACGCTGCTCACGCCCGCCATCATCGAGTATCTGGCGGAGAATGCCATCGGCGTGACAGTGAGCATGGACGGGCCGAAGGAGATGCAGGACAAGTTTCGCGTCTTCGCCAACGGCCGCGGCAGCTACGACATCATCAAGCCCAAGGTGCAGAACCTTCTGGCAAAGCATAAGACCCGGCCCATTGCCGCCCGCGTCACCATGACCTCGGGGGCGATGGACGTGCGAAAGATCTATCAGCACCTGAAGCATGAGCTCGGTTTCTACGAAGTTGGTTTTGCCCCGGTGACCACCTCTCCCAATCGTCTTTACTCCATCAACGAGCCGGGAATGGATAGTGTTCTGGAGCAGTTCAGCGAGCTCGCGGATGAGTATCTCGAGTACGCGCTGCGGGGCGAGCACCACGGTTTCTCAAACGTGAGCGATACTCTTTCCGAGCTGCACCAGGGGGTCAATAAATCTCTGCCTTGCGGCGCTGGGTTGGGCATGGTTGGTGTCGGCCCATCAGGCGATATCGCGCCCTGCCATCGCTTTGTCGACTCTGACGAACATGTGCTGGGTAACGTGACCACCGGGATGGACAGAGAAAAGCAGAACGCCTTCCTTACCCGGGGAAATATTGATACCAAGTACGACTGCCATGAGTGCTGGGCGCGGCCGCTGTGTGCCGGCGGCTGCCATCACGAGGCATTCGTTCGCTATGGCGATACTGGCCATGCCAACCTCCACTACTGCGATTGGATCCGCACCTGGACCAATAAGTGCCTGGAAGTGTACGGCGCCATCGCGGCGCAGAATCCCTCGTTCCTCGATCATTTCACTGAAAGGAAGGCTTCATGAAGCATCTCCGAGCCGTTAATCAAAAGGCGCAGCGTATCGAGCAAAATGCGGAGGCGTTGAAGGAAGACATCGTGGCCTTGCAGGCTCCGGGCTCGTCCACGCCGAAGGTGCACGTCCCCATGGGATGCACCATCATCTTCTCGCCCGGATGGGAGACCGACTCGGCCGGCGGTACGGCTGGACTATGCCAGCCCGTGGAACGCGATATCTACGATTGCTACGCAACCTGCTTCTGGCCGGCCCAGGTTCCTGACCATCTCAACAACTCTCCCGACTGGACCAGCAAGTGCGCTTCCGCCACCAAAGATTGGCGCAACGTGGACATCGTCTTTCCGTAGCATCTTTACCTGGAGGAACTTCATGCGCGCTGTTTTTGCCTTCCTGGGTCTCTCACTCTGGGCCGCTACGAGCTTTGCTGCTTCCGCTCCACCTGCGAGTGCGGGCGCTCAGCTGATGTACCTCGGAGTCTGGCCGCACACGGTGCTGGTGATGGATTCGGTACAGGGAAAGATTCTGGATAAGATCGACCTTCCCACCGACATTGTAAGAACCCTGGTTCTCTCGCCGGATAACAAGATCCTCTATGCCTCGACGCTGAAGGACAACTCCATCGTTTCGATTGACCTTGCGACGCACAAGGTTCTCGACACGTTTCCGTTGAATACCTCCAACACCAACTATCGCCTGGGCGGCTTCGCCATCGATCCTACGGGGAAGTTCCTCTACTCGTTTGCTACGCCGATCATCAAGAAAATCGATCACTACGAGGTCGATCCGCCGCAGATCATCGAGATCAGTCTTGCCGCCCGCAAGATCACGCGGATCGTTCCTTATCCTAAGGATGAGCCGCCGCCCGCCGGCTATCGCAACACCATCCGGGTTTCTCCTGATGGGAAGCTGCTCTACCTTTTTCGCGACAACGTCATGGTCTTTAATACGAGCGATTTCAAGTTCGTTAAGAAGATTGAGCTCTCAAAACCAACCGACCCTTCGAGCGACGGGTCGTTTGCCGGCCTGGTCAATGATCCCAATGAACCGGCGGGTAAGGTTATCGGCATCTTCGATTCCTCCGATCCTTACGTGCATCGCCGGATCTTCGGCATTGCGGAGCTCGATCTCGCGAACATGACCTACGATCTGACTCCTGTGGGCCCAGCCGCTGAAGAGATGGAACCACTGATGCTGACGCCCGATAGAAAGCTGGGCTATACGGTTTCTGTCTATGGAACTCACGGCGACCGGGTTACGGAATTTTGGGTCTTCGATATGAAGACCAAGAAGATCATTAACCGGCGTCAGTTCCTCGGCCGGACTCGTCTGGCCTTCGGCATGACCGCCGACGGCTCCAAGCTGATGATCTATAACGCCGGTTTTGAAATTGAGCTGTACGACGCGAAGACGTTGGAGCTGCTGCACACCATCAACCTGGAAGGAGACACTACGTCGAACCTGATCGTGATGCCTCTTAAGGGGTCCGCATAGAGTGAGTGGATGACGATTCCCTTTGCGCAATATAAGCGGGCTCTCGCCTATGTGGTTCCTTACTGGCGCGGGCTGCTTGTGGTTATGCTGCTGGGTCTGTTTTCGACAGCCGTTGGCCTGGTACAACCTTATATCTCGCGCCTGTTGATCGATGACGCGTTGCTGCGGCGCAATCTGCATGCGCTCACCATGATTGCGGTCGCGATGGTCGTCGTGACCATCGTCGGCTTTGTTCTCAACATTGCTTCCAGTTATTACTACGTACGGCTTTCGGCCGAAAGCCTCTTCGACATGCGGCTGGCGGTATACCGCCATCTGCAGCAGCTCTCGCCGCGTTATTTTACGCAGAAGAAGCTGGGCGATATTGTTTCCCGGATCAACAACGATATCGGCGAAGTGCAGCGCGTGTGCTCGGATACGCTGCTGTCCGTTCTCTCCAACTTGCTGTTTCTGGTGGGCAGTATTGCGATCATGTCCTGGCTCAACTGGCGCTTGATGCTGGCCAGTATTGCTTTGCTTCCGGTGGGCATTTTTGCTTTGCGGCATTACCAGGGGCGATTGACGGTGCAGACCGCGGACCTGCGGCAGCGGAGTTCTGATCTAGGCAGCTTTCTCATCGAAAGCCTGATGGGGATGCGCCTGATCGTCGCCTCGGCAACGGAGAAGTTCGAGGCGGAACGCTTTCGCGAATACAACTCCAGCTTTATCCGCTCCTTGCTTTCCATGCAGGTGCTGTCGTTCCTGGCCAGCGCTATGCCGAGCACAGTGCTTACGCTTTCGACGGCCGTCGTCTTTCTCTACGGAGGCAAGCTGGTTATCGCGCAGCAGTTGACCGTGGGCGGGCTGGTGGCTTTCATGGCCTACCATCTCAAGCTGCTCTCTCCGGTGCAGAATCTGCTGGGTATCTACACCAACCTGCTCACCGGCGGGGTCTCGCTGGGGCGCGTCTTCGAAGTGATGGATGTGCCGGTGGAGGTGAAGGAGGCTGCGGATCCCGTCCCCTTGCCTTGGGTGAGACATGCGATCACGTTTGAGAAGGTGCGCTTTCAATACGGTCACGATGTGCCGGTGCTGCGCGATGTCTCCTTCACCATTCCCGCAGGCCAGATGTGCGCTATCGTCGGGGCCAGCGGGGCAGGGAAGTCGACTCTGGCAGATTTGCTGCTGCGTTTCCACGACGTGGACTCGGGCTCGATCACCATCGATGGTCAGGATATTCGTGAGCTGCGGTTGGAGGATTTGCGGCGGCAGGTGGCTATGGTCGAGCAAACACCCTACTTCTTCCGCGCCAGCATTCGCGAGAACATTGCCTATGGGCGGCCGGAGGCGACGCTGGAGGAGATTCGCAACTGTGCCGCAGCGGCGGCGATTGATAGCTTCATTCAGTCACTGCCGAACGGCTACGAGACCATCCTTGGTGAACGCGGACTGACGCTGTCGGTCGGCGAGCGGCAAAGAATTGCTTTGGCGCGTGCGTTGCTGCGCGATCCCAGAGTTCTGATTCTGGATGAACCCACTTCCGCGCTTGACCCTGCCGCCGAGGCTGCGGTCACCGGTGAACTGATGAACGTCTTGCGCGGGCGTACTTCGATCCTGATCACACATCGCATGTCGCTCGCCGAATTGGCCGACATGGTCGTGGTCCTTGAGGACGGGTGTATGGTGGAATCCGTGAGGGTACCCGCATGAGCCGGCCAGTGCGGATCGGTGTGTTGGACACGGGGGTATGCCGCACGCATCCGCACGTGGGAAAGATTGTTGACGGCGTCACGATCACGGCGGATGGAGCGATGAACGGCTACGAGGATACCCTTGGTCACGGTACTGCGGTGGCTTCGGTGATCCATCATCTGAATCCGGACGCGGACCTGATCGCAGTCAAGATTTTTGACGGTAAGCTGGCTACCAGCCTGCCGGTTGTGATCCGGGCCATCGACTGGTGCTTGGGGAATGGCATCCAGGTGATTAATCTCAGCCTGGGAACACTTAATCCAGAGCATCGAAGCGCCTTTGAAGAGGTAGTCGCCAGGGCGCAGGCGGCCGGGGCGTTGATTGTTTCCGCGCTGGAGATGAATGGCAAAGCGGCGCTGCCAGGGTCGCTGCCAGGAGTCGTTGGCGTGATGGAAACAGATCCTTCGGATGGGGCTGAGTATCGCGCCTTCCATCGCTATGGAAAGCTGGTGTACACGGCCCCTCCTTTTCCACGCGACATTCCAGGGGTGCCTCGCGAGTACAACCTTAAGGGTGTGAGCTTCGCGGTTGCTCGCGTCTCGGCACGGGTCGCTAGCGCGTGGTTTAACAACAGTGGCGCAGGCGGACAGGTGCTGGTGAATCACGGGATGAATGCTCGTTCCGGGACAGCTGCAGCGGCGCCGCGGTGAGCCGCAGATTTAAAGGCGGGCTATCTGTCCTCGCAATCAGGATCCCATACGGAACTGGACGGGTGCCCCAGGTCCCGCCACAAGCGTACCTCGGGCCGAAAATGATAGTTTCGATTGCTTTTAGCTGATTGCTTAGCAGAAAGCTGTGGTGGGCTTCGCCCGTCTTATCGTCCCGACGGGAGCTTTGGCGAACCTGGGGCACGTCCAGTTCCTGTGGGTTCTGTTAGGAAGCTGACTCTTGCCGGGCGCTTTAGAATTCGATTCTTCCCTGGAAGGCGATCATGCGCGGTGAGCTGTCGCCGCCTAATCCCACGCCCAGCAGTCCGGTAGGAGGGGAGATCGTGCTCGTCAATGCGCCAAAGCCGGTTTGCGTTCCTGGTTTGCCCGGGGTTCCTGCTTGATTGCTGGGCAGAGCAAAGTTGGGATGGTTGAAGAGGTTGAAGAATTGCGTATCGAAGCGGAAGGTTACGTGCTCCGAGAGCTGAACTTTTTTGGTCACGTACAGTTCGGAATAAGTGAAATGAGG
This sequence comes from uncultured Acidobacteriaceae bacterium, assembly GCA_963821315.1. Lineage (GTDB taxonomy): Bacteria > Acidobacteriota > Terriglobia > Terriglobales > Acidobacteriaceae > PALSA-350. The sequence continues at coordinate 308,383 of CAWGDP010000011.1, forward strand.
TCCCCGGTAGTTGTTCCGGCCTGAGTCTCCAAACTGGCAGTTGATGGAAGAATCTCCTCCGGCACAGGCGCCGGTGCTGGGATCGACGACCGAGGCAAAGGCGTCCGGATTGAGCCACTGCAGGCTGCCAGGCTGGGTCACTCCGGCGACCGGTGATTTGCGGTAAAGCGGCACGCCGGGTACACGATTCGCGTATTGCGGCCCACTCCCCTGAAAAACTCCTTCGTTGTTCGCAGTGTAGAGTGCGCTAACCACGCTGAAGGGCAGACCGCTGTGCAGGAATGCAGTCTGCGAGACTTGCCAGCCGCTGAGCATGTACCTCAACCCTGCGTGGCCGGAGTGAAACGGAATCTCGTAGATGCCAAAGGCGGAGAGGTTGTGACGTACGTCATAGTCACAGTTACCGTATTCCTTACGCAGATCGCCGGGGAGCGGATACAGAATGCCAAGAGAAGAGAAGGGAAGCAGACCGCCATTCGATACTTCGTCGAGACAATGGCTGTAAGTGTAGTTTCCGCGCAGCGTCAAGCCGGCAAATTGCTTGGTTACGCTGGTTTGCAGGCCGGTATAGTGGCTGCCTGCACCGGTGCGGAATTCATTCACGCTGCCGAAACGCTGATCGAGCGGCTGCTGATAAGCAAATGGCGCGAAGCATCCATCGCAGACCGTCTGATATCCATTCAACTGAACCTGGTATGGCTCATGCACGGCGCGCGTGCCTACATAATCGATGCGCAGCGCACCGCGCGCTCCTAGCTCACGCTCCACGCCCAGGCTCCATTGCAGAAAGTACGGCGTCTTGAGCGTGCCGCTGGGGAAAGTGTTCAGGCCGACTGCGAGCGGACAGATAGGAGCGTCCGCAGGCAGCCCGGCACACGAGGTACTACCCGAACGGAAGACGGTCTGGAAGGATTGGTTGGCCTGCGCGGTCGCATCGACCGCACTCTCTGGAACTCCCGGTGCGATGCCGACGCCACCAACCTGTCCATTGATGCCGCCGACGAAGACAGGCGCATACGGCGGATTGGTCGCACCCAGATCAGCAATCTGTGCCGGGATGATGTCGTTGAAGACGCCGCCGCCCGCGTGGACCGCCGTCTTATCCGACAGCTTATAGGCTGCCGACCCGCGCGGCTGCCAGCTTAGTAGCGGAGTGCCGGGAAACAGCGTGCGGACGCCGGTCTGAATCACCTGGTTCAAAGGCTGCGTGACATCGTGGCTCATGTCGAGGAAAGATCCTGCCGGCCGCGCGAACAGGCCATGTTGATTGACCACGTTGGTGTTCCAGGTCACGCGCAGTCCGGCCATCAGGGTCCATCGCTGGCCTGCTTTGACGGTGTCCATGGCGTACAAGTCAAGGTTACCCAGCGCAATACGCTCTTTCTGAGTGAGCGGAAAGCCTGCGGTTGCTGTGGCTGCAGCGCCATAGGTGAACTGCGCGAGATCGTTATAGATCACGCTGGGCACAACCCCTTCGCCGAGATCGTAATCACTCACGTCCAGCCGCCGGGAATTCTCTCCGAACTTGAAGCTATGGCGTCCGCGGCTCCAGATGAGGTTGTCGTTGATCTGCCACTGGGTGACTTTGCGGCCCTGGGTATAGGTCTGGTCGTTGCCGCCGAGGGTGGTGAACGGCGCATTCGAGCTGCCTCCGGCCAACACAATAGGGAAAGTTTGCAGCACTTGCGCGTAGTTGTTGGGCAGAAAAAGGCTGGAGTACCAGCTTGCGCCAGGGTTGAATTGATTGACGAGACCAGGCGTGAAGACATGCGTGTAGCCGAGTACAAGTGTCCGCTGCGGCTGCGGCGAGTACGCGTTGAAAATTGGATTGATGCCATCGGTATAGGCTGCCTGCAGACCGGTGTCCTGCTGGAAGCGGTACCACACGCTGTTGTTAGGGTTGAGGGTGTGGTCGATCTTAACCACGATGAGGTTCTCGCTATCGCTATTGTTCAGCGACTGCGTGCGTTTGTTGGCGCAGCCGGCGCCGTTGAACAGGTTGGTTGAGCTCTGAGATCCGGGCAGCAATACTCCGTTTTCGTCCAGGGGACAGGTGAGCACAGGCGTCGCTGTGCCCGCAGTGTTGCTGTAGAGCCCGAACATTTTCTGGTAGAAGGCTACTTCCTCCGGCTGCGCGGGCAGCGTGGTTCCATTGATCGGGTCGGTCCCGCCCCGCGGCAACTGCTGCAACACGTATTGCTGATAAGCAGGCGACGGTACAGTCGTTCGGGCGATCAGGGGAAGGGCGATGCGGATGCCTTCGTAGTGAGTGAAGAAGAAGAGCTCGTTCTTCAGGATGGGTCCGCCCACGCTTACGCCGAACTCGTTTACGGTCGAGCGCGGCTTGCGAGCAATGTTTCCCGGCGTATCGTTGGCATGAAGAAAGTAGTCAGTGGCGTTGAGCAGGGAACCGTTCCATATCTCGTACAGGTCTCCATGAAATTGGTTGGACCCCGACTTGGTGAAGTAGTTGGTCTGTGAAGCTCCGTAACGTCCCTGGTCGACCGCATAGGAGTTGGTATTCACAGTCGCTTCCTGCAAAGCATCCAGCCCGATGACGAGGTTGGTTGACAGGCCGATATTCAGTCCGAGGAAAGGATCATTGGAGTCGAACCCGTCGAGGATGTAACCGTTCGAGGTCGCGGGTAGCCCGTTGAACTCGACATTGCCATAGCCACCAGCGGCCTTGGCATCGTTTGACGATCCCGCTGTATTCATCAAGGCGCCCTGCGCGAATTGCGCGATGTAGGTAAGGTCCTGCCCGGGATTGGGCAGGCTCTTGATGGTCTTTGCGTCCAGGGTGGTCGAGGTATTCGGGTTCTCGAGGCTCATCAACGCAGATTGCTCCGTCACTTCGACCGATTGCGAGGTGGCCGCTGGAGACAAGCTGAAATTGACCAGGGCGGTTTGTCCCACGGAAACAATGGTAGGTTGCGACCGGCCGAGGCCGAATCCCTGAGCATGCACTTCCACCTGGTAGGTGCCCGGGTTTATTTGGGAGAAGAGGAAGCGTCCTTCCAGGTTGGTCTGGACTTCGCGGACGGAACCGGTGTTTACCTCGGTGGCCTTGACCTGGGCATTCGAAATCACCGCGCCGCTGGGGTCGAGTACGCTCCCGGTGAGGGCGCTGCTGGTTCCACTCTGCGCCCAGATGTTAACCATGGTTAACATCAGCAAAAGGGCTAAGACCGGCCTGGCGATTTTGCTGAGCGTCATGGGGGGTCTCCGGTCTGCGTGGCGAGGGGTGGGCTGCACCTAATATTTAGGTATGCCTAAATATTAGGTACGCCTAAAATGGATTCGTGTCAAATTATGGACTGGAGGTTCAGCCATGGCGGCGCGCCGTCAACCGAACCCGAACAGCGAGTCTGTGGACAATTACCTCAAGGCCATTCTGCTTCTGGGCGGGCCTGAGCAGAACCGGGTGACCAGCAATGCTCTGGCGCGCAGGCTGGCTGTGGCCCCGGCCTCGGTCACGAATATGCTGCAAAAGCTGGCCGCAAGCTCACCTCCGCTGGTTGAATACGAGCGGCATCGCGGTGTTTTGCTATCACCCTCGGGGAGAAAGCGTGCGGTGGAAGTGGTGCGGCACCACCGGCTCATCGAAACTTTTCTTTACGAGGTACTGGACTACCCGATCGACGAGGTACATGAAGAGGCGGAGCGTCTCGAACATTTCATCTCCGAGCGATTTGAAGAGCGCATCGCCGCCAAGCTCGGGCACCCGAAAATTGATCCCCATGGACATTGCATTCCTGACATGGACGGCGCGATGCCGCGACAGAATTCGATCCAACTGACGGATGCTGTGCAGGAAGGGTTGTATGTCGTGGACAGCGTCTCGGATCGCAATGCCCGCACCTTGAAATTGCTGAAGGAGAACGGCATTGCCCCTGGGGTGAAGCTTCGCTTGAGGGAGAGCCCCTCGATCACGGGCTACGCGGTCTCCGTCGGACGTTCTTCCAGAATTTTGAATCTACAGGAAGACGCCGCCGACAGCATTCGGGTGTGCGTCCCGGGTAAACCATGATCCTTCGCCACAAGTTGCTTGTGACTCTTTTTGCTGTTGTCATTTTGTCCGCGTCAACGCTTCCGGCGCAGACTCCGGCTCCGCCATCACACCCCACCAGCACACCCTACACAGGCGACCTTAGCATCTTTGAGGAGCCGGGCCGTGACAAGCGTCTGCAGATTGACCGCGTCATGGACTTGCTGCAGTTGAAGCCGGGGAGCACCGTTGCCGACATCGGCGCCGGGAGTGGATGGTTCAGTGTGCGCGCAGCTCGCCGCGTCGGCGCCAACGGCCGCGTGATCGCTGAGGACATCAATCCGAAAGCCATCGCCTATATCCAGCAGCGCGCCCAGCGCGAGCACCTGGCGAATATCGTTCCCGTGTTGGGCACACCCGACGATCCGAAGCTTACGCCCAACTCCCTTGATGCCGCACTCATGCTGAAGGTCTACCATGAGATCGCTCACCCCCCGCTGGTACTCGCCAACCTGCGCGCGGCACTCAAGCCCGGCGCCCGCTTCGGCATCATTGATCGCAACGGCAACGGCGCGGACCATGGCCTCAAAGAATCCATCGTCCGCGACGAGGTCGAGCACGCCGGCTTCCGCCAAGTCGCCCGCTTCGATTTCACCAAGGCCGATGGCCAGGATTACTTCCTCATCTTCGTGAAGCAATAGGGGCCGCGAACGATTCGACGACTATCTTCGGCAACTGATCACGATTTTGCTTGGTCAGGAGTTCGTGTCCTGCGCCGGTGACGGAAAGCAGTTCGGTTGACGCCGGAATAAGTTTTAATGCCGCTGTCATTTCTTCGATGGAGCCGAAACCGTCGCGCGTGCCGTGAACGAAGAGCGCTGGGATCTGGAGGCGTGGGAAGTGCCCCGTCCTTAATTCAGCGGGCCGCTGCGGCGGATGAAGCGGGTAGGAGAGCAGCAACAGCCGATCGACTAGCCCGGGTTGATCGGCGGCCAGCATCGAGGCTTGCCGCCCTCCATAGGAATGACCGCCCAGGAAGACGCGGCCCGAAGTCCGTCGCCGCATGGAGGCAACTGCGGCTCGAAGCCCCTGTTGGTCACGCTCGGCACTGGCGCGTGGCGGCCCGTGCGGCCGCAATTGGCGAAAGGCGAGATCGCAGCGGAGAACGGTCCAGCCCGAGGCGCAGAACGCATCCGATAGCGTCACCAAAAGCGGAGCGTTGCAGTTCGACCCCGCACCGTGCGTCAGGACGAGACAATCTTTGTCTGAATCCAACTGGCCGTGAACGAAGCCGCGCACCGGAACCTCATTGGGCGAATCGTCGTGAAATTGCTGGTAGCCGGGCATTTCTCCACTATAGCTAGTGGCACTACAATTGGCGTATGAGCACCCCCATTCATCAAATTCCCGTGCGCCGCATCACCGGCGAAGACACCAACCTCGGCGAGTACCGCGGAAAAGTCCTTCTCATCGTCAACGTTGCTTCCAAGTGTGGACTCACCAAACAATATGAATCTCTGGAAAAGCTCTATCGTGATTACCGCGATCGCGGCCTGGTCGTCGCCGGTTTCCCGGCCAATGATTTCAAGGCCCAGGAACCTGGGAGCAATGAAGAAATCCAGAGCTTTTGCAGCAGCAACTTTGGCGTCGACTTTCCTTTGTTTGAGAAGATAACGGTGGTGGGCGAAGGGAAACATCCGCTCTACAGCGCGCTGATCGCGGCCCAGCCCAAGGCAACCAGCACGTCAGAGGTCCCATTCAGCGAGAACTTGAAAAAATATGGGATCGAGCCGAACACTGAGCCCGAAATTCTGTGGAATTTCGAGAAGTTTATCGTTGACCGCGGGGGCAAAGTAACCGCCCGCTTCGCACCCAATACCACCCCGGATGATCCGGCGCTATTGAAGGCAGTCGAAACAGAGCTAGCGAAGGCATAATACAGAACCCGATAGGAGTTGGGCGGGTGGGGAAAACGCAGATCCCTCCACTACGCTACGCTCCGGTCGGGATGACAATTCTGTGCAGGGGTCAAGTAATTCTTGCTGAAGCTCTTGCGGACACAACAGAATTGTCATCCCGACCGGAGCGTAGCGTAGTGGAGGGATCTGCGGTTTCTTCCCCACCCGCCCAGCTCCTATTGGGTTCTGTTAGGAAACTGACTCCTGCCGGGTGGCATCACCTCCAAGAGCCAGGACGGCCGAAGACCGCCAGGGGTTGGACCCGTCCCTTGTGGCTGACGGGAAAGATCTCTACAATCTTCGCGTGTCCACCTCCCGTACTTGAAAGGACGCCTATGCGTTTCGTTCGCGGATTCATCATGGCAGCCACCATCGTCTTCCTTTTCCCTGAGCTGGTCCCCGCCCAGGACGCTTCTCGTTCCGTTGCAGGCGGCATCTCGGTTCCCGGGTGGGTGGGAGGGGTTGACGCCGGAGCGCAGAAGGCGGGGCAAACCATCAACGACACCAAGCTGACCCAGGAAGGCAAAACCCTGCACGTCACCACCGGCCCGGCAGCGGAGTACTGGAACCCGGCCAACAAGGCTAGTGGCAACTACACCGTATCTGCCACTTTCAATGAACCAAAATACATGAACCTCAATAGCCATCCACATCCATACGGCATCTTCATTGCCGGTCAGGACCTGGGGACCGACCAGGAAAGCGAGTTGTATTGCGCGGCCTACGGGGATGGAAGATTCATAGTGCGCGGTTTTGGGCCGGAACCCTTTCAAATGAACGGCCATGGGGAAGCCAACGACGCCGTCCATAAGGCTGCCGGTCCCGGAGAACCGGTGGAGCAGAAAATCGCGCTTTCCGTAAAAGATGGAAAGGTTTCGTGTGCGATCAATGGCACGGTCGTCGCCAGCTACGACAAGGCTGTGGTGGTAGCCGACGGAAAGCTGAAGTCCACTGACGGCATCTACGGCATCCGCTTCGCTCACAATACGGAAGGGACTGTCACCGATTTGAAGATCACCAAGCCGTAGTCATGCGCTAGCGCGCGACGGCGAGTTCCTCTTCCAGCAACTGCTTTTGGAATAGATCCGCGTAATAGCCGTTGCGCGCGATCAACTCGTCATGCGTGCCCAACTCCACGATGCGGCCGCCCACCAGCACGGCGATCTGGTCAGCATGGCGCACGGTGGAGATGCGGTGGGAGATGAATAGTGTAGTGCGGCCCTGCATCACCCTCTGCAGTTCACCCAGGATCTGCTCTTCGGTGTAGGTGTCGACACTGGACAGCGCATCGTCCAGGATCAGGATGCGGGGGTTGCGGATGACGGCGCGAGCGATGGCCGTTCGCTGCTTTTGACCTCCGGAGAGCGTGATCCCCCGCTCGCCCACCATGGTCGCCAGGCCCGCGGGGAATTCTTCAAATTCGCGCCGGATGTGTGCCGCCTCGGCGGCTTGCAGCACTTCTTCATCGCTGGCCAGGGGAGCGCCAAAGGCGATGTTTCCGCGAATGGTCTGGCTGAATAGAAAAGTTTCCTGGGGCACGAAGCCGATGTTGGCGCGCAACACGTCCAGCGGATAATCGCGGATGGGGCGGCCGTCGATCAGAACGCTTCCCGGCGCGGCGTCGTAAAGCCGCGGAATCAGATTGACCAGGCTCGATTTGCCTGACCCGGTGGGTCCCACGATAGCGAGACTGCTCCCGGCCGGAACCTTGAGCGACAGCGAGTGCAGCACCTCCGCGCGGCCGGCGTCGGAGCCGGAATAAGAGAAGCTCAGGTCGCGAAATTCGATATCACCGCGCAGCGTCAGATTGGCGGGGAGGGAAGAGTCGGCTTCAGCATTGTCGATGGTGGGCTTGTCCGACAGCAACTCATCGATGCGCACCACCGAAGCGGTGCCCCGCTGCCATAGGTTTACCACCCAGCCGAGAGCGATGACGGGCCAGGTGAGCATGACCATATAAGTATTGAAGGCGACGAAATCACCGATGCTGATGCGATGCGAAAGCACTTCGTGGCCGCCCACGAGCAGGGTGATGGCCATGGCGAGTCCAAGCACAAATTCGAGCGTGGGCCAGAGCATGCCCATGAGCTGAACCAGGCGAAGCCCGCGGCGGATGTTCTCCTTATTGGATTTCTCAAAGGCGGCAATCTGGGCTTCTTCCTGGGCAAAGGCGCGAACCAGCCGGGCGCCGGAAAAATTCTCCTGGGCTTGCGCGGAAATCTCCGAGTACATGGCCTGGATGCGCTCGAAGCGTTCATGAATCTTGCGTCCGAGCGACTGCACCAGAATGCTGGCCAATGGCAATGGGACCAGCGCCACCAGCGTCAACCAGGGACTGATGCGAAGCAGAAAATATAAGGCGCCGATAGAGAACAGGACGGTGTTGGCGCTGTACATGATGGCCGGCCCCAGCAGCATGCGCACTGCGTTGAGGTCGTTGGTCATGCGGGCCATGATGTCGCCGGTACGATGCTGCTGGAAATAAGCAGCGGGTTGCCGCTCCAGATGGCGGAAGAGATCGTTGCGCAGATCGAACTCGATCTCCCGGGAAATGCCGATGATGATCCAGCGGGTAAGGAAGAGGAAAACGCCCTTGGCCGCAGAGATCAGGACCAGCAGCCCCGCGTAGAGGAAAATCTTTTGCCGGGTGACGCCGTGGTTCAGATCGTCGATGGCGATGCGGATGACTTGGGGAAAGAGGATCCAGATGGCATTCGAGATCACCACCGACAATCCGCCCCACATGAAGTCACGGGAATAGCGGCGCAGATAGGGAAACAGCGGCCGGAGCGTAGCAAGCATGCTGACTTCTATTCTAACCGCGGCTCTCAGGTAGGGGTGCGCAGTAGCAGATAAGCCCCGGCGAGGCCGAAGAGCAGATCCGGCGACCAGGCAGCCAGCAGCGTGGGCAAAAAGTTCACATTGCCCAGGCCCTCAAACATACCCTTAAGCACCCAGAATGCAATGGCCAAGCCAATGGCCGTGGCTATGCCGGTGAGAGATCCGCGTTTGCCCATGGTCAAGGCGAAAGGAATAGCCAGCACCGCCATCACCAGGGTGACGAGCGGATAAGCGAGCTTGAGATTCAGTTGGACACTGAGCTGCTTGGTGTCAAAACCACTTTGCCCCAGGTCGCGGATGTAGCGCTCCAGTTCACCGAACGTCATCTCTTGCGACTGCAGGGCTTGCTTGGTGAAATATTGCGGCTGCTCGGTGATCTCAGGAAAGCTTTCGACATTGAACTGGCCATAACTGCTCACGGCTTCGCCGTCGAAGCGCCGCTCCCAACCGGTCTCAAAGACCCATTGGTGCAACTGCGGTTCCCAGTGGGCACTGGCGGCGAATATGCGGCGGGAAAGGGAAAAATTCTCCGGGTTGAATTCGAAGACGGTGAGATTGGCGAAGCGATCCTGTTCCGGATCGAAGAACTGGTAATAGAAAATGCGTCCGGGCTTGCCAGGCTCCTGGCGGCCGAAGATCCATTTTCGATCGGGCCGCAGGAAGGTTTGCGCGGGTCTGCCCTTGATCACGCTGCGCAGCGCCTCCTGGCGGCGGTTGGCGGCCGGAAGGTAGGACTCATCGAAGAGAAAGAGGGCAACGGCGAGCATCGCCGCTACCACCAGGATGGGCACCATCACCCGGTACAGGCTGATGCCCGTGGCCTTCATGGCGGTAAACTCGTTGGTTCGGGTGAGCACGCCAAAGGTGACCAGCACGGCAACCAACACCGCCGGAGGTGTGATGTTGTAGACCATGCTGGGGGTCAGGTCGATGAGGTATTCGCCCACCGTGACCAGCGGCGTGCGGTTGCGGATGATGTCGCCCAGCAGCTCAAAGAAGGTAAAGACCAGCAACAGCAGAACGAAACTGACCAGCACCATGGCAAAGGTAGTGAGAAACTCGCGCAGCACGTACTCATCGAGAATGAGCGGAAAACGTCCCCGCTCGTGTACCTCGCGCTCTCCCTTGGTGGGCTCAGTTCTGGGGCTGAAGAGTCGCATGCTCTTCAATTTGCCGGCAATGGCGGCGAATTGGGCGCCGGATCCTCCCCCCGTTGCCATTTGGCGCAGCAGCAGCAGGCCAAAGAAGGCGAACAGCATATTGGCCGCCCACACCCCGACAAAGACGGGGAGCTTGCCTTCTCGAGCGAGCGAAACACCGGTCAAGGAGAAGAAGTAGTAGATGAAAACCAGCGCAATGGTGAGCACAAAGCCGGCGCTCTTGCCGCCGCGCCGCGACGAGATGCCGAGCGGAATGCCGATCAGCATCAAGACCAGGCAGGCTGCCGGGTAGGCGAAACGCTTGTGCAGCTCGATCAGGTAGCCTCTTCCGCCGGGACCCTTGGTGTGCTCGTAGAGCACGCGGTTGCTCATGGCGAGAATGGGCGTGTCATTGCGGCCGATGTGGGTATCTTCCTGGCCGCCAATGGTCATCGGAAGTTCCGATTCGGTAAAGGTAGACACCTGGTATTGGGTGCTGCCGTCAGCGTTTTTTACTTCTTCGTGCTCGGTGCCGTTACGTAAACGCATCAGTAGCGTGTTGTCGCCGCCGTCGGCTACCACGGCATCCTCGGCGGTGGTGACTTTGGGTGAGACCGGATCGCTCACATCCGCGAGGAAGATGCGCTGCCATCGCGAGGCTCCTGTGCCGGCGCGGATATCCTGCACGTAAAGCACATAGTTCTTGAAGTCTTCGTAAAAGACCCGCGGCTCAACCTCAAACGAGGCCTGCTGATTCTTGAGCGAATTTTCCACCTGCAACAGGGCCGCGGTCGCTTTGGGGGCAACGTAGAGCGAAACGGTCAGGGAGATGATCCAGCTGATGATGGCGATGGCCGAAACCACGCGAACGAAAAACCACACGCCGATGCCCACCGCGCGCATGGCAGTGACCTCACTATCGGCGGCGAGCCGGCTGAGGCCAAGCAGCACCCCGACCAGCACGGACATGGGGATGGTGAGGCTCATGATATTGGGGAGCATAAAGACAAAGATCTTGGCCACAGCCCCCAGCGAGGCGGTGTTGCGGGCCGCCATCTCCATCAGTGGACCGAGGTACTTCATGAACAGGATGAAAGTGAAAAGCGCACCCCCGAGCAGGGCATGCGAAAGCACTTCACTCCATATATAGCGGGTAAAAATGCGCACAGGCGAGATCCCGACCGACTGTCTTCAGTTTAAGACAATTTCCTGCTATGAGGGCACGGCAAGAGGAGCGGCGATGCCAACTCAACACTCCAGAACGAGGCCCATAGGGATGGCTGACGAAACGGCCTTTTGGGCAACGCAGCTTGCTGAATGCGTTGAAGAGAACGCGAGCAAAGCGAAACCAGGTTGGTGGCTGTCGGTGGGAGCCCCCTGCTTCAGCAGGGGGGAGCGACGCTTCAGCGTCGCGGAAGAGTCGCGCTTCGATCAATCGGGCTTTAGCCCCGGCTTCCATTGGCCGGTGTGATAACGTCGGCTCAATCCAACCCCGCAGCAACTCCGACCGAAAGCCCGCGGCTAAAGCCGGAGGGGAATAGTCCTACGCGAACCGCTCGGCTTGAAAGCCGAGCTCCCCCGCATGAATGCGGGGGCTCCCACCACCCAATTTGGACAAGTGTGAGAACACCCTAGGGAAAAGAAAGTCGGGGGAGAGAAGGGGTGCGCTTGGTAAAGCCGCCGCGCGTAACATCCGGGCGATATCTTTCGACGTGGAAAGATGTATCGACCTTGCCGGCGCACCCAAAGGAGGGAGAGCATGCTGCTGATTGGGAGTCTGCCTCTGGCATAGAGGGCTGGCAATGGCCAAAAAGTGTTACTTTGGTTTCTCTTCGCGCTCTTCGGCAGAGTTCCGGGGAAGGAAGCGATAACCGATGCCGCGCACCGTCTCCAAAAAGACAGGCTCCGCGGGATTGTCTTCTATATAACGGCGCAGGCGGACCATGAAGTTGTCGATGGCGCGCGTGTCGGTATCCTCGTGCACCCTCCAGACCTGCTCCAGCAACTCCTTGCGGGAGATGATGCGCCCCTGGTTGAGGACCAGATAGCGCAGCAGGTCGGCCTCCATCAGGGTAAGGCGGATGGTCTTATCCGGGGTGGTGAGCTGAAGCGCAGCAAAGTCGATGGTGCGTCCGGCGAAGGTGAAGGTGGAGGGCGCGGCGGTCCCGCGCGGCGTCTGGGGCGGCTCTTCGGGGACCGGGGGGCGAAGCCACGCCATGCGGCGCAGAAGACCGTTGAGACGCGCCAACAGGATGGAAAGATCGAAGGGCTTGGGCAGATAGTCGTCGGCGCCGGCGCTGAATCCGTTGAGTACGTCTTCGGGACGGCTGCGCGCGGTGAGCATGAGGATGGGTACAAAATTCTGTTGCGCCCGCAGCTCCGCCGCGATGGAGAAGCCATCTCGTCCGGGAAGCATGACGTCCAGGATGACGGCGTCGATGGAGTCGGCGGCGATCATGTCGAGCGCGCTCTCGCCGTCCACTGCCAACTGCACGCTGTAACCTTCGGCGCGCAGATTGAACAGCAGACCCTGCGCCAGGTGAGTCTCGTCTTCGACCACCAGAATGTTAGCCAGCTGGCTCACTGGACCGCTCCTTTGCGCGTGCCGGAGAGCGCACGCGGCAACTGCAGCCGGATGGTGGTGCCGCGGCCTTCTCCTTCCGATTCGGCGACCACGTCGCCCCCATGCTGCCGGGCGATGGAGCGGACCAGGAAGAGGCCCAGCCCGGTGCCTTTGATGCGGAAGACGTTGCGGGCCGGGACGCGGTAAAAGCGCATGAAGATTCGCTTCAAGTGCGGACCAGGGATGCCCAGGCCATGATCGGTCACCGTGAGCATCATCCATGCGTCGCCCTCGAGGGCCAGATGCACTTCGAGTTGGGGCCCTTCGGGCGAGTACTTGACGGCGTTGTCGAGCAGGTTGAGGACGGCGGTGCGCAGGTCTTCCGGGTTACCCATCACGGCCAACTCCTCGGCATTCGGGTCTATGGTGAGCTTAATGGTTGACTCCTGCAGGTGGTAACGCTGGAGCGTGGTGCGAATGCAGTCGCGGACCACGTCATCGAAGAGTAGCCGAAGCCGGACCTGGTTGCGCGCGCGCTGGCCTACTTCACCCGCCTTGAGCACCTGCTCCACCGTAGCCAGCAGCCGCTCGGTATCGGAGAGCATGATCTCGTAGAACTCCTCCCGCTGGGCCTGGGGCACGTCGTGGCGCTGCAGGGTTTCCAGGTAGAGGCGGATGGAGGTGATAGGCGTCTTCAGCTCATGGGTGACGGCATTGAGAAAGCTGTCATGCCGCTCGTTCCGCTTTACCTCTCTTACCAGGAAAATGGTGTTCAGAACCAGACCGGCAATCAGGAGCAGGAAGAAGGGGATGCCGATAACGAGCAGGATGAAGCTCCGCACGTTGATGATGATCCAGCCGACGTTGAGGGTGATGGCTAGGGCGACGAGGCAAGCGCCGAGCGTGATGGATAGAACAATCGCATTTCTGCGTCTGGTGATGCGCATACCCGGCAAGCCTTAGCCAAAGTATAGCGGCGTCGTTGCTCGAGAAAAGGGAAGGGCGCGACCGAAGTCGCGCCCAGGTTGGCGACCAGCTGGTCCGCAGGGGTTAGGAGACGCCCGCGGGACGTGGATCATGGGGGTCGAACTGAGCCACTTTAACGTTGGTGGCTAGACCGAGCTTTTGCAGGATCCAGATGCCGTAGAAGTTGGGATCAAACTCCCACCAGGTAAGGCCGTGCCGGACGGAGACGGGATGGGCGTGGTGATTGTTGTGCCAGCCTTCGCCGCCGGTGAGCAAAGCCACCCACCAGTTGTTGCGCGATTCATCGCGGGTGGAAAAGCGTCTGGAGCCCCACATATGGGTGGCGGAGTTGACCAGCCAGGTGGCATGCAGACCAAGCGTCACGCGCAGGAAGATGCCCCACATCACGCAAGACCATCCCCCGAAGGCAAGCAGGGCAAGCCCCACCGTGACCAGGGGAACGTAATGATATTTGCTCAGCCAGACCAGGAAGCGATCTTTGGCCAGATCGGGCGCATAGCGGGCCATCAGCGCAGTCTCGTGGTGCAGGGCATCGCCGGAGAGAATCCAGCCGGCGTGCGACCACCATCCGCCATCATGGGGAGTGTGCGGGTCGCCTTCGCGGTCGGTCAGCTGGTGATGAACGCGGTGGGTGGCGACCCAGAAGATGGGTCCCCCTTCCAGGGAGAGGGTGCCGCAGATGGCCAGGAAATACTCCAGCCACTTGGGCGTGCGGTAGCCGCGATGGGTGAGCAGGCGGTGGTAGCCCATGCCGATGCCCATGTTGATGGCCGAGTACCCAGAGCACGATGAAGCAGAAGAGTGCCTTCCAGGTAAACATGAAGAGAGCGACTACAGCGAGCACATGAAAGGCCACCATGAAGCCGGTGGTCACCCAGTTGGTTTGATTGGCCTGGGTGTCGCGGCCAAGAACCGGCACGTCACTGTGCTTTTTCGCGGGCCGCGCTACAGCGGGCTTTTCCTCGCCGGTTTCGGCTTCAGGGACCAACGATATGGTGGTGGAGGGTTCAATGAGTTCGGTCGACATGATCTGAAGGAGGGCCCTTTCGATGTGCCCCGTAACTTGAACCTAACAGGGCCCCGATGGTCCGTTCGTAAGAGTTTTGTAATGAGAATTGGTCATACTTATGACTCGAACTGTTTGCATCGGAATCTGTGCCTTGGGAGTGTTGATGGTGGCAAATCTTCTACGACTTTCGTCTGCTGCGCCTGGGGTGGCTGTTCTGGCCCTCATGACTGCCTTGCCGGCCCTTCAGGCACAACTCGCGAGCCGGACCATCCCGTTGCCCACCAGCAAGGAGCTGGCGGAGCCGGCGCCTGGATCACCGCAAATGCTGAATAGCCTGCCCATGACCGCGGCCGTCTCCCCGGACGGGCGGTACCTGGCGCTGGTGAACGCCGGTTTCGGCACGTTCGAATCGCGATATGAGCAGTCGATTGCGGTGCTGGATATCAAGACCGGCAAGGTGACTGATTTTCCCGAGCCGAGAACGGCTTTTGGGCTGCCGCAGACACTGTATTCGGGGCTGGCTTTCGGCAAGGATGGGACGCATCTGTATGCGGTCTTCGACTCGCTCACCGCACCCCAGGGGACAGGTAAGGACCAGACCGGCAATGCCGTCGCCGTCTATTCCTTTCACGATGGCGAGGTGAAGGCAGAGCAGCTGCTTGCCGTTCCCTTGCAGCAATTGGCGCCGGGCAAGCTGCAGAATCGGATTGGGCGCGGCGCTGCCCGCAGGCACGGCGATTCCCTCGCCGGCGGGAATCGCCGTACGCCAGGGAGCGGACGGGGGCGATGAGTTGCTGGTGGCGGACAATCTCTCCGACGATGTTCTGCTGATGGATGGGGCCACGGGCAAGGTGCTCCGGCGCTTCGACCTCTCCCAGGGAAATGTCGTGCCCTCTACCTACCCCGTCTCGATTACGGTCAACCGGTCGGGAAGCCGCGCATTCGTAGCGTTATGGAACGGCTCAGCGGTCGCTGAGCTGGACCTGAACAGTGGCAAGGTGCTCAAGAAGCTGGTGCTGCTTGCCCCGCAGACAGCCACTTCGCCCAGTTCCCATCCGGCTGCTTTTGCCTGGAGCCCGGACGAGAAGATTCTTTATGTGGCGCTGGCCAACCGGGATGCGGTGGCCGCGATGCGGGTGAGCGGCGATGAGCTTAAGCTCCAGGCCATCTATGACACGCGATTGCCGGGGCAGAGCTATTTCGGCGCCATGCCGGATGCGGTTGCGGTCTCGAAGGATGGCAAGCGGCTCTTTGCCGCCAACACGGGTTCCGATGCGGTTGCGGTCTTTGACCTCGGCGGACGGGAAGCAGCGGGGCAGGCGATACGCGCCGTGGGTTTTGTGCCGACGGAGTGGTATCCAACCGCGCTGGCGGTCGAGGGCAATACGCTTTACGTGGCGACCGCTAAAGGCCAGAGCACGGGGCCAAATAACATGCCGCAACCGCGGGTGCCTGGGGTAGCGCGCATGCGTGGCAGCTCAACTTACATCGCTACCCTACTGCACGGCTCGATCGCCGCCATTGATCTGGCAAACATCGAGAGCCAGCGCGAGCAACTGACGCGAACCGTGATCGAGACAAATATGATGAAGGCCGCGCAAGCGAAGATTGCTTTCCGCAGCGGGACCAATCCTATCCGGCATGTGATCTACATCATCAAGGAAAACCGGACCTATGATCAGATCCTGGGCGATCTGGGTGCGGGCAACGGGCTCCCCGGGCTCACCATGTACGGCGAGGAGATTACGCCGAATGAACACAAGCTGGCGCGCCAGTTCGGCGTGCTGGACAATTTTTACGATTCAGGTGAGGTTTCGGGCGACGGGCACGTGTGGTCGAATGCCGCCATTTCCAGCGACTACACGGAGAAGACCTGGCAACAGAGCTATCGCGGAAAGGAGCGAGTTTACGATTACGAGGGGGTGGTGGAGAACGGGTATCCACTGAGCGAGGGCATTTCTGATGTCAACGAGCCCAGCAGCGGATATATCTGGACCGATCTAGCGCGCAACGGCAAAAGCCTGTACCACTTCGGGGAGTTCATCTCGACCAAGTTCTGCGCCAATCCTGATAGCACGCCCAAGGGGTCGTCCCCCTCGGAGGGAACACCCGAACCGGAACCGGCGCAGTGTGGGACGCGCGGCGACATCCGGCACGGAGAGGCGCTTCCGCAGAACTACGGCGGCGGCACCAGTCCCTATCCTTGGCCCATTCCGCTGATTAAGGAGAACGTGCCCACCAAGCCGGAGTTGGTGGGTCACTTCGATCCGCAATTTCCGGACTTCGAGCTGAGCTTTCCCGACCAGTTGCGGGTAGAGGAGTTTCTGACCCACTTTCGCCAGTGGGTGCAGGAGCGCGGGCAAGGGCGGGATACGATGCCGCAGTTCATACAGCTTCGGTTACCCAATGATCACACTGCGGGAACCACTCCCGGCATGCCAACGCCCAAGGCTTCGGTCGCCGATAACGACCTGGCGGTGGGACGGGCAGTCGAGGCCATCGCCCACAGCCCTTATTGGGAGGACACAGCGTTCTTCATTCTGGAAGACGATGCGCAGAACGGGGCGGATCACGTGGATGCTCATCGCAGCGTTGCTCTGGTGGTAAGCAAGTACTCGCCCCGCCAGGCACAGCCCGTGGTGGATAGCACGTTCTACACCACGGTGAGCGTAGTGCGCACCATGGAAGAGCTGTTAGGGTTGCCGCCGATGAATAACAACGACGCCTTTGCCCCGCCCATTGCATCGCTATTTACCGGGACCGGCGACCAACCCGCCTATGAAGCGGACTATCGCAATCGGGATAACGGATTGTTGTACCAGGCGAATGGGCCCAAGGCCCCGGGGGCGCAGGCGTCGAGCCGCATGGATTTCACGCACGAAGACCGGGCGGATCCCCGGGTGCTGAATGTAATCCTGTGGCGGGACGCGATGGGCAACAAACCGTTGCCGGCAATGCTGGCGCATCCTCAGATCCGCCGGGAGGACGACGATGATGGTGATCGCTAGGGTGCCCTAAAGAAGAAACCGCAGATCCCTCCACTGCGCTGCGCTTCGGTCGGGATGACAATTCTGTTGCGGGTCCTTAATTTCGAAACAGAATTGTCATCCCGACCGAAGCGCAGCGCAGGGAGTCTGCGGTTTCTTCCTCGTGCTAGCCGACGAAATCGACCTGCACTGGATGGGGAATGATGCCTCGCTCATGCCCCATGGTGAGAAGCTTGCGAATAGCTTCTTTCCCATCTTCGCCGTAATTGAGCGTGCGCTCGTTCACGTACATGCTGACGAAGCGGTTGGCCAATTGCGGGTCGAGGTCGCGGGCAAATTGCATGGAATATTCGAGCGCGGCTTCGCGGTGGTCGAGCGCGTGCTGGATGCTGTCGCGCAGGGCCTGGGTCACGGTGAGCATGACCTCCTCGCCCAAGCTGCGACGAATGGCGTTGCCGCCAAGGGGTAAGGGAAGCCCGGTTTGTTCCCGCCACCACTGGCCAAGATCGATGACCTTATGCAAGCCGCTCGCTGCGTAGGTGAGCTGGCCTTCGTGGATGATGAGTCCAGCATCAAAATTACCCGCGGCCACTTCAGGAATGATTTTGTCAAAGGGAACGGTGGCGGTTTCAATCTCCGGCGCGAACAATTTCAGTGCCAGGTAGGCGGTAGTGAGGGTGCCGGGAACGGCCACGCGCACGCGGCTGATCTGATCGGCTGCGATCCGCTGGCTGGCTACAATCATGGGGCCGTAATTTTCCCCCACGCTGCCGCCGCAGGCCATAAGCGCGTAGTTCTTCTGCACGTAGGGATAGGCATGGAAGGAGATTGCCGTTACGTCGTAAAAGGCCTCGTCCATCGCCTTGTGATTGAGGGTCTCGATATCGCAAAGAGTATGGGTGAACTTGTAGCCGGGCACGCGAATCTTGCCCGTGGCCAGGCCATAGAACATGAAGGCGTCATCGGAGTCCGGACTGTGAGCGATGGAGATCTCCCGGACCGCGCCCGGCGGCGTCTTTAGACCTTGAGCTGGGGCATCTGGCGGAAGCGAAATAGGAGTAGTGGTCACAAAATCCTCTCTGGAAAACCTTGGCAGCTATATAGATGTAACGCGGTCACCACCGCGACGCGAAAAGGACCTCAAAGAGTTTGATTGCGCGAAGCATCGCCGAATGATCCCAGGATACCGGCGCAAGCGGTTGCGGCCAACATCTTGACGGCATCGCCAGGGAGGAACGGCGCGACCGATTGGGCGAAGACGGCAGAAAATGGCAAGTGGCTGAGCAGGCCAAGCCAGGTGGCTCCGGCGGCAAGGATGAGGATGCTGGCCAACCCTGTTGCCCCGATTGCGGCTACAAAGCGGCGCTGTCCGCGGCGATAGATCAGGCTGGCCAGCCCGGCGGCCAAGGGATACGAAAGCAGGTATCCGCCGCCGAGGCCGAATAATTGGGCTATACCGCCCGGGCCATGAGGGCTGAAGACCGGCAGGCCAAGGGCGCCTTCGACCAGGTAAAGCGCCAGGCAGGCAAACGCTGCCCCTGGACTGAAGACCAACCCTATCAGCAGCACGGCGAAGGTCTGCATGGTGACCGGAATCGGCGTAAAGCCGAGAGGCACGGCGATGTGGGCGCAAATCGCTACCAGGGCGGTTGCCATGACGGCGGCGATGATGGTCTTCCAGGCAATGCGGGGCGCGTGCCATGCGCGCAGGGCGTCCTGTTTATAGCTGATCTCTTGCATCCTTCACTCTCCCTTTCGAACGAGGCCGGGGTTACTCGATCTGGCAGGCGTCAAGGCCGGCGTGATTCCGAAGGAGCGGCCACACCATCCGGTTCGATCGAAGCATCCGCGCCACTGGCGCCGGGATGTCCATGCCGCCGAATATGCCGGGCGACTGAAAAAGCCACCCACAATAATGCGCAAAAACTAATGGCGAAAGCCAGGAACAAAAGCCGCATAGAGGACAACCGGGCGCAGGAACATCTTGAAGCATAACAAAAAACCGGCGGGGTTACCGCAGGCTCGCCTCCAGCCAGGCAAGGTAAGCTTCTGAACCGCCGGAGACGGAGAGCACCAGGAACTCAGGAACTTCGTAGGAGTGAAGGCTGGCGATGGTCGCTTGGACCTCGCGGATGAGGGCACCACGGGTCTTGATCAGCAGGAGTACTTCGGCCGAGGATTCGATACTACCCTGCCAGCGGTAAACCGATTGCACACCGGGCAGGATATTGATGCAGGCAGCCAGATGGAGCTCAAGCAGCCGATGGGCGATGCGTTCGGCCTGCTCGCGATCGGCGCAGGTAGAGAGGATGATTTGAAAATCGGTCATACAGGATCTCCCATGTTTACCAAGTATGGTTCCTTCCTCGGGAAGGATGAGGCAAAACCGGCGTTCGCTGAGAAGATAGAGCAGGCGAATGGGGAGGTGACCGTGAAAACAGAGAACGAAACTGTGCAAGAGCGTTGGAGGGAGAGAATCTCATCGTATCTTTCCCGCTCGGGTCGCCGGGTGGCGACCGCGGTCGCGATCGTCATCGCCGTGACGCTGGGTTATCACGTCATGTTTGGGGCGAACGGATTATCGGCTTATCAACAGAAGCGCATTCAGGACCAGACGTTGAAGAAGGAGATTCTGCAATTGCAACAGGAGAATAGCCGTTTGCAGGATCACGTGCAGCATCTGAAATCAGACCCGAACGCCATCGAACATGAGGCGCGGGTTATTCTGCGCTACGCCAAGCCAGGCGAGGTCATCTACGCGCTGAACGACAAGCCCGAGGCCAAGCAACCGGCCTCCAAGTAGGCGCGATTCGCCGTACGCTCTCTCATCCCGAAAAGTTGAATCCACAAAATGAACTGCAGTCCCGAAGGACGGCTGAGAGTAGCCCAGGACGCTAGTCCTGGGTACACTCTGAACGACAAGCCCGAGTCCAAGCAGGCCTCCATGTAGACGCGATTTTCCGGGTCTACTCGCCATACGCTGTCTCATTCCCCAAAAGTTAATTCCCTGAACGAGCTGTCCAGTCCCGAAGGGACGGCTGAGAGTAGCCCAGGACGTAGTCCTGGGTTAGTTTGTGCCAACGAGCAGTCCCGCAGGGACGGCTGAGAATGTCCCAGGACGGCAGTCCTGGGTACACTCGAGTGGAAACAGGTGCCGCGGCCGAAACCATGTCTCACAGCCACACATGTTGCTTAGTTCACGTGGTGTTCGCAACCGCAGAACGCCGGCCGATGATCCGCGAAGACATCCAGGAAGTGCTCCACCGCTATCTGGGCGGCATAGCCCGGGAGAATGGAATTCCAGCGTTGGCCATTGGCGGCGCCGCTGACCACGTCCACTTGTTGCTTTCCCTGCCGCGGACTGTTTCCGTTGCCAAGGCCGTCCAACTGCTTAAATCGGGGTCTTCTAAATGGCTTCATGAGAATTTTCCAAAGCTGAAGACCTTTGCATGGCAGGAGGGATATGGAGCTTTTTCCATCGGAGTTTCACAACGAGCCACCACGGTGAAATACATCGAAAGTCAGGCCGAACATCATCCGCGGATCAGTTCCGAAGAGGAATTCAAGAAATTTCTTGCCGCGCATGAAATCGAAGAGTAGGTTCGCGCTGTTTCTTGCGAGACTTGCCCGTTCGGCCGCAGCGTGCTCAGGACGTTTTTTCGGATCAAGAGGATCGTGCGTTTTCGCGCGGCCTCGTCAGCGTAAGCCCAGGACTAGCGTCCTGGGACATTCTCAGCCGTCCCTGGCGGGACTGTTCCGGGCTCTCATATCTACCCAGGACTGGCGTCCTGGGCTACTCTCAGCCGTCCCTTCGGAGTCTGTGTCGTAGCACATCGGAGCTGAGCTAGAGTTGACCATTTCCGTATCAATGACGATGAATTCTGCTGGTTAATTCGTATAGCTTTTCGTCGATTTCTTAGCTACGACACAGACTCCTTCGGGACTCAATTTTGAAGCCGCGGTTATCGGGGTAACACCGTCTGGCCTGCATGCCGTCCTGGGTAATTCTCAGCCGTCCCTGCCGGGACTGTTCCGGGCTCTCACATCTACCCAGGACTGGCGTCCTGGGCTACTCTCAGCCGTCCCTTCGGGACTCAATTTTGAAGCCGCGGTTATCGGGGTAACGCCGTCTGGCCTGCATGCCGTCCTGGGTAATTTTCAGCCGTCCCTTCGGGACTATTGCGGGCTCTCATATCTACCCAGGACTGGCGTCCTTGGCTACTCTCAGCCGTCCCTGCGGGACTCAATTTGAAGCGGCGGTTCTCAGGGATACCCCGCCTTCCTGCTTGAAGCACACCCTATTTTTCGTCTGGCACGGCGGTGAGGATGGAGACCGGAGGGGTGTCCCGCTCTACTGGAAAAAGGAATTTGAGCGGAGACCTTACAATCTGGCGGAGCAAAAACCGGAGCAGCAACAACTGCTCGCGGCGGCTTACGTCGTAGGCGCGCAGTGCCACAAACGATGCGATGGCAAAGCTGACCCCCAGGTTAAGTACAAAAGTCACCCCGATGCCGGCGATGGCGTAGTAGAACCAGTCTTTGCCAAAGGAACTGGTGCCGAAACGAGCAGCAGCCAACGCTAGAGTGCCGGTGGACAAGGTCACGTGGCGGACATCGAAAGGTATGCCGAAAAAGCGCGCAATCACAGGCACAAACCCCAATAGATAACCCAACGCGATGCTGGTGCTCCAGCCGGCAAGGTTAAGCTCAATCCAGGCCGCCAGCCTCGCCATGCTTGGCTGCCCAACGCGATGGCCCATCGGATGTTGGGAGACCGCTTCGGTCAGGCGGTGAAAGACAGCGAAATTCTCGCACCACCCGCCTATGAGCGCCGCAGCCCATAAGATCACCCCCGTGCCCACCGCATAGATGATGGTCCCGGAGGCAAAAGGATGTAACGCCTCGTAGACGTGCCGGGCACTTTCCTCCGGCAAGTACGACTTGGCGAACATCACCCGCCATAGGCGCTCCAGCGCAACCGCGCCAATGCAGACCGCGATTACGTTACCGATGGCCGCCGCTAGCTGGGTGCGGCTGATGCGCGCAGTGAAGTCCGAGATCTTGCCCCAACTGGCGTTGCCCGGATTGTTGCGGACAATGCCGGCAAAGGTCGCGGCCGTTGCGGAGGGCTGCTTGGTGGCCAGCACCAGCCCGAAAACCTGCAGCAGGATGAAGCTGATGGCGTAATTGGTGCCGGTCAGAAAGCCCTCGACAAAGAGGGGGAAATGCTGCTCGACAATACGCATTTTGAAGGCAGCCGTCAGTACGGTCAGCAGACCGCCACCTACGGCCGCCAGCCACATTTGCCAGTACTCCTTGCGGGTGTGGGCGATGTAGTGTTCGCCGCTGCGGCCCGTGCGTTCCACGGTTTTGCGCGCCAGAAGATTCAGATTCTGCTTGAGCAGCGCAGAAACGCGCTTGTCTTCAAGGCGGCCCTCGATGAGCTGGTTGAGCAGATTGCGGGCAGCGGCGGAGCTATCGGCAATACTGGGAAGCGGCTCACCGCCAAAGGTAAGAATTCTGGCCAGCCCGTGCATGCGCATCAGGGCCAGTTCAATGCTGCGCAGGTCAAGCACCAGGTCGGCGCTGACCCCGGTGGTTTCCATGCCCAGCCGCACCTGGCCCAGTTCTTTGCGGCAACTGCTCACCGCCGCTTTCCAAACCTCAAAGCACGGGGCGGCGGAGGTGAGGTCGGGGGCGTGCACCAGCTCCTGGGTAGAGAAAATCAGATGGTAGAAAGGTGAGTTCTGCACTTCCCAGTGGCCGCCCCGCTCGCGCATGGCTGCGGTGACGCCACGGCCCGCGGTGCGAGTGGCAATCAGGCACAGCGCCTGGCGTAAATCGCTCTGCAGACGAGGAGACGGGCGCGGTCCACCGCCCGTGGCCCGCGGCGCGAGCAGGATCAGTATGCGTTCGAAAAGAGGCTGCGGCAGATCGACGAAGCGTTCCACCTGACGGGAATGGGCGAAGAGCGAGATCAGCAGGCGCGAACTATCCGACACATCCATCGCCGAAGGCAGGACGCGATTGAAGATCCGGCGGAGCCCTTCGGAAAATATCTGGTGATGCTTAGGCAAACCGGCTTCGGCCAGCAGACCCACGGAGTCGAGCCCGGCCAGCATGGCTTGAAAGGTTTCCTGAAAATCCAGGCGCAGTAGATCGTCGTGCTCCAGCATCCGAAGCCAGCACAGCAGGCGCACGTTAAAGGCGCGTTCGCTGGAGCCGGTCCAAATGGTATGGAAAAGGCGAATGAAGCTGGTGGTCTGCGAATCGAGAGTGGTGGAGGCGGAAAACGCCTTGGTGCGGGCGCGGAGCTCATCTTTCACGCGAGCGAAGGCGGGCCGGTGCCGGGAATGGCGGCGCAGGCGAAAGTATTTCCTGATGGATCGGCCTAGTCTCACGGAGCGCTTGCTTGATGGTAGCGTGGTTTCCGCGCCGACGCTTCAGTTGGCGTGCGCGGGACGCAGTTCCTCGATGGCCAGGAACAGCGCCGCATGCAGCAGTTGCTGCGTCTCCTGGTCGAGTTTGGCGCCGGCGATGGTGAGGTAAAAGACATCAATGGCGATCTCACCCTCAGTGTCGATCAGGGCCACCTTGATGTTGCAATGGTGCGCGGCCAGAGTGGTGGCAATCTGGCGCAGCAGTCCGGGGCCATCCTGGGCGACCACCTGCAGCAGGGTGCTGTGGGTTGAAGCGGTGTTATCGAAATCCAGACGGGTCTCTACCTTGACCATGATGGGGGCGCGAACAGCCTGGCGCCGCCGCAACAGGACTTCAATGGGAGTCTTCAGCGAGATCACGTCGCGCAGGCTGTCGCGGAAGCGATCCACTTCAGAAGGATTGAGCTCCAGGGTGCGAAAGGGGTCGGAAAATTGAAAGGTGTCGACGATGATGCCGGCATCGTTGGAGAACGCCTCGGCCTTGACGATGTTCATGCCCCAGGAGGAGAGCGCGCCGGCCATGTCGGCAAAAAGCAAAGGGCGATCCCTGGTAATCACGGTGAGTTCGTAGGACTGGCGCAGGGTACGCAGGTGGATCTGAGCGGACGACTGCGATAGCTGCAAAGCCATCTGAAAGTGATCGCGAATCTGCTCCGGCATGCGCGTTTGCAGGTAGCGTTGGGGAAAGCCTTCGAGAAAGCTGCGCAGTTCGGGGGCGCGTTCCGGAGCCAGAGTGAGAATCCGCTTGAGCAGCGACGGGTCGACATCGGCGCGATAGCGCTCCTGGTCGACACTGCGGTCCATGAAGTTGGAGGTGGCGATATAGAGCTGCCACAGGCTATCCGCCTTCCATGGGGTCAGGGCATCGGGGTTGACTGCTTTGATGTCGGCGTAGGTCATCAGGCAGAGCATTTTGAGGTGGGTCTGGGAGGCTGCTTTTTCGGCGAAGGCGCGAATGGTTTCGGCGTCGAAGATGTCGCGGCGCAGGGTCATCGACATCTCCAGGTGGTTGCGGATCAGCCGCCTCACCAGGTCGCGTTCTTCGGCATCCAGTTCCAGCCGGGCGAGCAGGCTATCGGCCAGTTCCACGCTCTGCACCGTGTGTTCGCCGGTGCGGCGAGCCTTGCCGGTGTCATGCATAAGCAGCGCCAGGAAGAAGAGGTCGAGGCGGTCGATCTCCGCCAGCAGGGTGGAAAAGCGCTTCTCCCAGGCGACGTGCGGCTGGCGCAGGGCATGCACGTTATCGATGACCAGGAAGGTGTGCTCGTCGACGGTGTAGCGATGGTACGAGTCGCGGATGACCAGGGCGTCGATGCCGTGGAACTCAGGGATGAGCAGCTCCAGGATGCCCAGGGCATGCATGGTGCGTAGCGCATGCGCGGCGTGGGGCCCGAGCAGGATCTCGCGCAGACCGTTCCACAAGAACGGTCCTTCGGGGATGTGCACATCGAGCACCGGGAGCGCATCGGCGAGGCGGTCTTCGGCGTTCTGTGTCAGCCGGTAGCCATGCGCCGCGACCAGGGCAAAGACGCGGAGAATCCCTTCCGGGCCGGTGAGCAGGGAAGACTCGGTGACATCGATGCGGCCGTCCTGGATCACGAAGTCGGTGCCGGCAATCGGTGTGCGCTTGCGCCTCTGGGGGCGGTAGAAGGAGTGCCGCGCCGGCGGCAGAGCCTCCATGAGCAAGACCGCGCGGCGATACACCGTGCGCGCATGGCGGTAATACGTGCGCATCCAGTAGGCGGGATCGGAGGTGCCTTTGGTTTCCAGGCCGATACTCTGGGCGGCAGCTTCATCCTGGGCATGCCAATCGAGGCTGTTGTCGTCGCGGCCGCTGCGGAAGTGGAGAAAGCAGCGCGTGGCGCTGAGAAATTCAAAGGCCGCTGCAGCGTCGTTATGTACCGCATAGAGGGAACTGCCGAAGCTGGTTGGCCAGGCCTTATGCTCGCGAACGTGGTGTAGCAGGTTGAGCCAGTGGGCCAGCTGGTGATCGCGCAGGCCGCCGGGACACTCTTTGATATTGGGTTCGAGATGGAAGATTGTATTGCCGTATTTTTGATGGCGCCCGCGGGCCAGATCGGCAAGGCGATGCACGATGCCACTCCACTCGCGTAGCGCGACTGCAGGGAGGATTTGCGTGGTTAACGATTGGTAGAGGCTGTGATCACCGGCGATGAAGCGGCGGTCGAGCAGGGAAAGCGTGAATTCAATGTTGTCGGGATCGTAACGGTCGCATTCTTTGAGGGTGCGGATCATGGGGCTGACGCGCAAGCCGAGATCCCACATGGCCTGGTTACAGCCGCGAACGGCCTCGCGCACCGTATCCTCCAGTTTGTCGTCGGCGCAAAGGTAGAGAAGGTCGACGTCGGAGCAAGGGAAGAGTTCCTTGCGGCCAAAGCCGCCGACGGCCACCAGTGCGAACCCGGCGGGCAACCCGGAGCCGCTTTCGAACTGCCATAGCGGCTCCAGCAGGGAGTCGACCACCAGGGCGCGGCGGCGGATGCAGAGCACGCCGTTGCCGGTGCGATCGAAGGACTGGCGCATGGCTGCCATCTCCGCCTGATAGTGCTCTCGCAGCTGCTGGTGAGACGTGAATGCAGGTTTCATGGTTGAAAGCAGAATCGACCCGGAAGGTGAACCGCAAATTCCTCCGTTAGGGAGGCGTCCTGGCCCGTGCAAGCCAAAGTACGGCTTGCACGGGGCACCCAAAACTTTTGTTGCCGGTGAGACTAAAGCGCAGCCGTGCCGCGGTCGCCATTGCGGATACGGATGGCTTCATCGATCCCGGAGATAAAGATTTTGCCGTCCCCGATTTTTCCTGTTCTGGTCGACGTGATGATGGCCTGAACAGCCTTCTCCAGCAGTTCGTCCGGAACCACGGTTTCGATCTTGATCTTGGGCAAAAGATCAACCGTATATTCGCGTCCGCGATAGAACTCGGTGTGACCCTTTTGGCGCCCATGGCCGCGTGCTTCAAGGATGGTCATGCCCTCGACGCCGATGGCGAGGAGAGCGTCTTTCAATGCGTCCAGCTTTGACGGCTGAATGACAGCTTCTATTTTTTGCATAATCTGCTTTCCAGAGTAGCAAGAGTATAGCTGTCGGCGCACGGAGCGCTCTCATAATTGCCTGATTCCGCATCCTGTACCCCTTGGTGAATGGCTTATAGTGTTACCTATGAGCGGAACCAACAGCGACAAGTATCTATTCGGATCGTTGGAGTCGAGCGGCAAGAACCAGGAGAAAGTCCGCGAGGTAAATTTCGGCTCCGAGCAACCCGAAGGGGTGGTGATGACTACGCTGGATTTTGCGGTGAACTGGATCCGCAAAAGTTCAGTCTGGCCCATGACGTTTGGCTTGGCCTGCTGCGCCATCGAGATGATGTCGATGGGCGGCGCGCGCTTCGATATCGCGCGCTTTGGCGCCGAAGTCTTTCGCCCATCGCCGCGGCAATCCGACCTGATCATCATTGCCGGCCGCGTATCGCAGAAGATGGCTCCTGTCATCCGCCGGCTCTACGAGCAGATGCCGGAACCAAAGTGGGTGATTTCGATGGGTGCTTGCGCCACATCCGGCGGAGTCTTCAATAACTACGCGTTGGTTCAGGGAGTGAACCAGATTATCCCCGTGGACGTGTATGTGCCGGGCTGCCCACCGCGTCCGGAACAATTGATGTACGCAATCACCCTTCTGCAAGAAAAGATTATGCGCGAACGGGGAAGCGCAAAACGCGCATTAAACTTCCAATAATTGTGCAATTGTAATAAGTTTGTTGGGCGGTTCGTTTTTTCTGATTTGGTGGCGAGGCTGGCTGGCGGTAGAGGTAACTAGACGCTAACTCCCCTCCTGCTGCTGCCGTTAAGATGTTGAAAATTAAGGTAGTCGAGATAGGAAATATGCTGTAGATTACCGGATGTGGATGTTTTGCATCTCACGTCCAGGTTCGTGTGACGTGAAATCGAATTTGTCCGGAGCCACGTTCTTGGGGCTCGATCGTAATTGTTGAATTGACTTCCCAGTTTTGTTTGACTTTCCAGTGGTTGCGGAGGATAGACGCATGCACTCTCGCCCGTTGACTTCACTGGGCCGAATTCTGCTTATAGCCAGTGCAATGGGACTCGGTTCCGCGAGTCTCTTAGCCCAGGATTCGTCCAGTACAGCCTCAAAGCCAGTAGCTCCTGCGGAGTCTCCAGCTTCGCGCATCGACATCTTTATGGGGTACTCGTACCTGGCGCCTCACGGCTCGGTTACGATTCCCGGGGGCGCCAACATCGGTGTCAGCGGCCCTGTTAACTACTCGTCTATCAATGAAGGCGCGATCGGGAGTGTTAGCTACTTCTTCAACCGCTACGTGGGTGGGCAGATTGAATATGCCAATCACCCCGACGGCAACAATGACGGAGCTCAGACCGGAGTCCTGGGTATGATCTTCCGCTACCCAACTTCGGAGATCACGCCCTTCGTTCACGGGGACGCTGGTTTCGTCAGGCTGGGTGGCCCGTACAAACAGCCGTACACGTACGGCCCGGCATTGACCGTAGGTGGCGGCCTGGATTACGCGCTTCCATTCCT
This sequence comes from uncultured Acidobacteriaceae bacterium, assembly GCA_963821315.1. GTDB lineage: Bacteria > Acidobacteriota > Terriglobia > Terriglobales > Acidobacteriaceae > PALSA-350. Next base: position 336,867 of record CAWGDP010000011.1, read on the forward strand.
GGGTGGTCACCTGGGACTGCGGCTGTTCCAGGCTGACTATGAGTACTTTCATGCCAACTTCGGACCTCAGCCTCCGTATCCTACGGGCGGCCGGGCGAACCTGAAGGTGGCGCGCCTGAGCACCGGCCTCGTCTATCACATGGGCAGCATCCTACCGCCGCCTCCTGTGACCTATAGCTGCACCGCGGCTCCTTCGCCGGCGTTCCCCGGCGATCCGATCACGGTCACCGGCACGGCGACGAATCTAAACCCGAAGAAAACAGCAACCTATAGCTGGACGGGTGGAGAAGGCGTCAAGGTTACTGGCGACAGCACCACCGGCAACGTCGACACCACCGGCTTGAACCCCGGCAACTACACCGTGACCGGCCACGTTTCCGAAGGCCAGAAGGTGGGTCAGTTCGCGGATTGCACGGCGAACTTCACCATCAAGCAGTTCGATCCTCCGACGGTCAGCTGCTCGGCTAATCCGACCACGGTTCAGCCTGGCGGCACAGCAACCATTACGGCTTCGGGCGTAAGCCCGCAGAACCGGCCACTCACTTACACGTTCAGCGCGTCCTCCGGTCAGATCAGCGGCAGCGGCAATACCGCCACCCTGAGCACCACCGGTGCGCCAGCGGGTACGATCACGGTTACCGGCACGGTACAGGACGACAAGGGTCAGACGGCTACTTGCACCGCGTCTGTCAATGTCGAAGCTCCTCCGCCACCGCCGGCTCCGAAGACCAAGACGCTTTGCTCGATCAGCTTTGATCGTGACAAGCGCCGCCCGGCTCGCGTCGACAACGAGGCTAAGGCTTGCCTTGATGACGTCGCTCTGAACCTGCAACAACAAACGGATGCCACCGCTGTACTGGTTGGCGAAGCAGCTTCCGACGAAAAGGGAGCCGACACGCTGGCCGCGCAACGGGCTGTCAACACGAAGGACTACCTGGTGAAGGAGAAGGGCATCGACCCGTCCCGGATCTCGGTACGCACCGGAACACAGGGCAACAAGGAAGTCGAAGACTACCTCGTACCTGCCGGCGCCACCTTCGATAGCGACGTACCAGGCACCACAGCAGTGGACGAGAGCACAGTGAAGGTTCAATCCAGAACCGCACCGGCTCCCCGCCACAGGAAGAAAGCAGCGGCTCCCCCAGCGCAGTAAGCACTAAGGCAGCCAAAACTGAAAAGGGTGACCAGTTAGTAATGGTCACCCTTTTCATTGTGCTTGACCGTGCCGCTCTTACAGGCGCAGGGTTGAATCCGGATAATCCCCTCAAGAGGCTTGTCCGAATTTCAGGCATCTAAACAGAAGGCCATGACTTCATACATAGGGCGTTTTCTCTCCTCCTCCCTTGTTCTGCTCGCTCTTTCCCCCAGCCAACCAGCTCTGGCGCAGTCTGCGTCGTGGACTCCCGTGGGACCCGACGGAGGGGATGCGCGCAGTTTCGCCGCCGACCCTACCAACGATAAGCACCTCTATCTGGGCACCACCAACAGCTGGATTTACCAGACGGAAGATGGCGGCGCGAGCTGGCATAGGCTGGCCAAGCTGGCCAAGACCGACGATCTGATTCTGGATAACGTCGTGGTGGATCAATCCGATCCCAAGACGCTGCTGGTCGGGGCGTGGATTGTGGATCATCCCGGCGGCGGCCTCTTTATCAGCCACGACGCGGGCAAGACCTGGACCACCGTTGAGGCCATGAAGGATCAATCCATCCGCGCTCTTACCCAGGCGCCCTCCGATGCCAAGATCCTGATCGCAGGCACGCTCAAGGGTGTTTACCGGAGTGAAGATGGCGGCGTGCAGTGGAACCAGATATCGCCCGTAGGCAGCATGGATATCCATGAAGTGGAGTCCATTGCCATCGATCCCAAGGATCCGCGCACGGTGTATGCAGGCACCTGGCACCTGCCGTGGAAGACCACAGACGGCGGCGCGAACTGGCACAACATCAAGCAGGGTCTGATCGAGGACTCGGATGTGTTTTCGATCATCATTGATCCCACGGAACCAAGCGTCGTTTATACCAGTGCCTGTTCTGGAATTTACCGTAGCAACAGCGGCGGTGAGCTCTATAAGAAGATCCAGGGCATCCCGATGACCGCGCGCCGGACCCGCGTTTTGATGTTGGATCCAACCAACCACAACACGGTGTACGCGGGGACGACGGAAGGCCTGTATAAGACCACCGACGGCGGCGCTACCTTCAAACGCATGACGGCGCCGGAGGTAATCGTCAACGACGTCTATGTCGATCCGAAGAACCCACAACACGTGATGTTGGCGACTGACCGCGGTGGAGTGCTGGAGAGTGATGATGCGGCAACAACCTTCAAGGCGTCCAACGACGGCTTCTCGCAGCGCCAGGTATCCAGCCTGCTGGTCGATGCGAAATCGCCGCAAACCGTTTTTGCCGGGGTGGTGAACGACAAGACTTACGGCGGGGTCTTCGTTTCTCACGACGATGGGACCACCTGGAGCCAGCAGAGCAATGGGCTTGATGGGCGGGATGTTTTCAGCCTGTCGCAGGCTACGAACGGCGCGGTCCTGGCCGGGACCAATGCCGGCGTCTTCCGTTGGGATGGTTCGAACTGGAAGCAAGTGGGTAAGATCGTCAAGAGTGAGCAGAAGACGTCCTACGTGGTTCGCAAGGGCAAGCGCACCAAGGTGGAGACAACGGTGATGGTGCCCGGCGGCCTGATCGAGGGAAAAGTGAGCCAAGTCGATGCCTCGGGGAGCGCCTGGTACGCCGCGACTGTGAATGGGGTCTACGCCAGCAAGGATCAGGGCGCCACCTGGGAAGGCGGCCCGGTGCTGGGCAAGCCGGAGTATCGTGCGGTGGCATCCGATGGACTGATGGCCGTGGCAGCGCAGCGGACGGCACTGGCATGGTCGCAGGACGAAGGCAAGACTTGGGCGCCGCTGACCATGCCCCAGAAGCTGACCTGGATTCAGGCGGTAGCGATCGCCGGCAACGGCAGCGTGTGGCTGGGTGGGCGTGAAGGTGTTTTCTACAGTGAGGACCATGGTCAGAACTGGACGGAAATGACGACGCTCCCCATCTCTGACATCAGCGGACTGGCGTACGATCCGAATCTCAAACGCGTCGTTGTCACCTCCTGGTCTTCCAGTTGGGTGCTGGCGGTTAACCCGGCGGACCGGACCTTCAAGTTCTGGGATCCGGGCTGGAAGGTAAGACACGTGCAATCCGCGGGTGGACGCCTGCTGGCGGCCACGCCTTACAACGGAGTGGTGATGGAGCCAAATACACCGGCGAAGTCGGCCGTTGCTCTCAATCCGTAATCAATAGATGAGGCATGATTCGCCTACGCAGTTTTCAAATGCGGGACCTGGCCGGGCTGTATCGGCTTGACCAGGTCTGTTTTCCGCGGGAGATTGCGTACTCCAGGGCCGAACTGCAGTACTTTCTGACCAATCCCAAGTGTTCTTGCTGGATCGCGGAGCAGCCCGACGATAAGTTGGCGGGCTTCGTAATTTTTGAACGCTCCAAGCGCCATGGACGCCGCGCAGGTCATATCGTCACTCTCGATATCGATCCGGAGGAGCGGCGCCGCGGCTTGGGTACCCTGTTGATGCAAACCGGGGAAGAACAGATGAGGCAGGAGGGCGCAGGCGTGTTGAGCCTGGAAGTGGCGGAGAATAATCCTGCCGCGCAGCAGTTTTATCGCAGCCTGGGTTTTGTGACGAGGGGGCGGATTGCGAAATACTATGGGGGGATGGTCGATGCTGAGGTTATGGAGAAGGTGATCGAACCGGCATAGCAGGGGGGAGCTGCTTGATCGTGCCTGAAACCGGCGTCCCGTCCATCGCTGGTGCCCGGATTTTGTTCTAGTGCAGGAGGAACTTCCAGCAAAGAGCGCCGAGGACTACGAGCACTAACTGGAAGGTAAGAGCGAAGACCACGCCCCGCGCGCATCCCAATTTGTCTTCGTAATAGGGGTGTTCCGGATTATCGGAACAGACGTCAGCGACATTGATGGAAACGATGGAAGCCTCTCGGCGCACTATGCGCAACTCCGGCCTCGTCGATCGCTCCGCTAAATTTGGAAATGCTTGGATGCCCATGTTGGTTCCCCTTTCACGATTCTGAATATAGACCGAAGATGAGGCGATGTCTCAGCAACTATGTACAACTTTGGTTGGGTAATCGGGGCTCTATGTCCTTAACGGTACTAAGGTTGTTCCGAATTGGGGATATTTTGGGACCACCGAGGCTCGCTTTCGGCCACAACCATTACCCCGGTAAGCGCAGAGCTGACGGGCGGGTTAAACAAAAGATTGGTTATGGGAAATAAAGCGCGTGGGACTGCAGGAAAACCTATCGCTTCAGCGCAGCGTGGGGACCTGCTGTTTCCTTCAGCCCATCCAATCTAACGGTTCCTAATAAAAGTCACCGCCCTCCCCTTTGTCATCCCGAGCGCCGCCGAGGCCCTTCGACTCCGCGCCACAAGCGCCGTGTCACGCGATAAGGCTGTTAGGCGCTTCGCTCAGAGGCTGTGACTTTATTGGCTTTCAGCGAAAATTGATACTGACACAAAGCTCTTAGTTTTAGTGTCAAAATTTGCGTGAAACCAATAAAGTCACAGACTCTCAGGATGACGATTCTGTGGGAGAACCAAGAAGGAAACAGAAGATCGCTCCACTGCGCTTCGCTATGGTTCCACGGCAGGCCGGGACAGGCGGGATGACAATTTCGTTTTGACTCGAGGACTTCGTGCGAATCAATAAAAGTCACAGACTCTCAGGATGATGATTCTGTGGAAATTTGACGAAAAACATCCTGAACAACCGCAGCCTTTGCCCCCTGGTCTTGCAGGTTAGGCGCCTGGTTGCAGGGTGAGGACGGAAATTTCGGGAGGGCAACGGAAGCGGAAAGGCAGGTTGACCGCGCCGATGCCTCGATTGACGTAGAGCTGCATTCCGTCGCGCAGCTGAAAATGCCCCTCCACGTATCTGGTCCCCATTTTGGGGAGAAGAAGCGGGGGCAGAAAGGGGAGACGAACTTGGCCTCCGTGGGTATGTCCGGAGAGCAACAGCGCGACCTGCCGTCCGACAGCATGGTCGGCGAAATCGGGCTCGTGGACCAAAAGGATAAGAGGTTCGGCATTCCTGCCGGCGGGAAGAGTGGCGGTGAGATTGGGCCGCCCTTCCAGAGCATCCTGGGTGCCGGCGAGCCATAGGCGCCGGCCGTCGCGCTCGATGGCCACAGAATTGTTTGCCAGCACCGGAATGCCGTGGGCGTGGAGGGCATCCGTGATGGCGTGGGCGCCGACCAGGAAGTCGTGATTGCCCAGGATCGCGTAGCGCAGCGGGCAATGGATCCGGCTAAGAATTTCGGCGCAATGATAGCCCATGCGTACAGAGAAACGCCGCGGGAGCGGCCCGGAGCTAACGAAGTCTCCGGTCAGCACGACAAGGTCGGGCGCCGCCTCGTTCACCCGGCGGACGACTGCCTCCAGAAAAGTCGCTTCGGTGTATTCCTGGAAATGAAAATCGCTGATTTGCACGATCTTGAAGCCCGCGAAGGGGTCAGGCAAGCGGGGAACGGTGATCGTACAGCAAACGATATCGATTTCGTGACGGGAGATTTCGCCGGCGTAGAACGCCATAGCGGCGGCAGAGCCGGCGGCCAGGTAGAGAAAATTTCTGCGCGTGAAGACCGTATTCCCGAGGGATGCCGGTGGGGCGGGTGGGGCAACCAGGGTGGGTTCCATCAGGGTCACCCTTCAAGTCTACGGTCTGGCTGTTAATTTTGACCGCGGCGAGGGGTGGGCGGTACCTAAATGGGAACAAAAGCTATCCGATAAAGATGCTCCGTAGAGCGGGGTAAATCCGGCGGTAGCGGAGGTAAGCTTCCTGCATCACACGCGATGCGTCCCGGTCAGGGGCCGTGCGCTTGGCCACATGCACCACTTTGTCGCAGGCCGCATCGACAGAAGCCCAGACCCCGGCGCCCACCCCGGCCAGAAGGGCGGCGCCATAAGCGGCGCCTTCCTCAGCCTGGACGGTTTCCACCGTCTGGCCGTAGACATCCGCCTGGATCTGGCGCCACAGGGGCGAGCGGGCGCCCCCTCCGCCCAAGCGAATCGCCCGCACCGGAATGCCCAACTCCTTGAAGATGGACAGCGAGTCTTTGAGGCTGAAGGCAACGCCCTCCATAATGGCGCGCACGATGTTGGCGCGGGTGTGGTCGGCGGCCAAGCCTACCAGGGCAGCGTGGGCGTCGGGGTCCAGATGCGGTGTGCGCTCGCCCATAAGGTAGGGGGCCCACAGAACTCCCCCCGCGCCGGGAGGAACCTGGGCGGCTTCGGCACTTAATTGATCGTAGGGATCGACCGGGTGCGCACCGGCACGGCCGGCGGCGACGCCGAAGTTGTCACGAAACCAGCGCAGCGAGAGGCCGGCCGCCTGGGTTACTCCCATGACATGCCAGCGGCCAGGAATAGCGTGGCAGAAGGTGTGCAGCCGTCCCAGGGGGTCGGTGACCGGGGCGTCGGAGGCAGCGAAGACAACCCCCGACGTGCCGATGGTGGCGCTCACATCCCCGGGACGGACGATGCCCATGCCGGTGGCGCCCGCAGCCTGATCGCCCGCACCGGCAACCACGGGTGTGCCGGCCTTCAGGCCGGTGGTGGCGGCAGCGGCAGCCGTCACCTGGCCTACGACTACCTGTGATTCATAGAGCGCAGGCAGGCAATCCGGGCTGAGACCGACTGCATCCAGCATGGCGTCGGACCAGCGGCGGTGGGCCACGTCGAGCAGCAGAGTCCCCGAGGCGTCGGCCACATCGATGGCCCGCACCCCGGTGAGACACAGGCGGACATAATCCTTGGGCAACAGGAAGCTGTGAAATCTGCGCCAGATGCTGGGTTCGTTGGTCCGCACCCACATGAGCTTGGTGAGAGTGAAGTTGGTAAGCGCGGGATTGGACGTGAGCTCCACCAGGCGCCGCGGGCCGATGGTCTCGTTGAGATAGCGGCACTCCGCCGCGGTGCGCTGATCGCACCAGATGAGCGCTGGGCGCAGAACTTCATCGTTCCGATCCAGGAGCACAGCACCATGCATCTGCCCGCTAAGGCCGATGCACGCAATCTCCGAGGCTGGGCTGTCACTCTGCTGCAGCAGTTTGCGCACAGCGCCCTGACAGGCCTTCCACCAGTCGTGGGGATCCTGTTCCGCCCAACCGCTGCGCGGCGAAGCGAAGGGTTGGTGTTCGTGGATGGCGGAAGCGATGACCGCGCCTGTTTCGTCGATGAGCAGGGCGCGCGTCCCTCCCGTGCCGACATCGATGCCTAGCAGCTTGATGGCTCTATCCTCCGGTCACCTAGTGTAGCTCAGGGCCTATAACTCGGTTTTGTATCAGGGCACAACTTTAGAGGCTGCGGAAAAAGTCGCTGGACGAAGGGCACGGGTTTAGCCGTGCCGTAGAGTATCCGATCAAAGAGGGCTTCAGCCCCTGAGGTACGGTTTTCCAACGATTCGTGGCGAATTTCTTTTTGACCGCCAGTCCCTCAGCGCCCTAAGGGGCAGCGAACGATGGGCAGATTTCGTCCGGCATGTCACAAAGACGTACCTCAGGGGCTAAAGCCCTCATAGGTGTGGCTTTTTACGGCACGGCTAAACCCGTGCCTTTCGTCCAGCGAGTTTTTCCGCAGCCTCTTTAGTCGGGCCGATTTGTTGGCTTTCAACGGCCCGACTAAAGTCGTGCCCTGACACAAAGTGTCAGAGCGGCAACTGCAAGAAAACTTCTCTGGAGGGCCTGTTTTACAGGCCCTGGCCTCAGAACTGATTCCAGAGGAACTGGTTGTACACATCGTGATGGAACTGGATTTCGGGAACCTTGATCAGGCTTCCGAGCAGCCGTGGACACCGGTCCGCCGAGGCTTGCTTGAGATCGGCGTAGCGGGCTTTCACATCCTCCCCGAGCAGGGTGGTGGTCCATTTCGACTTGCGAAAATCATCGATCGCTGTGTAGACGTTGTCCGGCAGGTAGCGCTGGGCCTGGCGCAGGTCCTTGATCTTGGAGATATCGCCTTCGATGCCGGTGCGGAAGATGGAGTACAGAGCCATGTAGGGATTGGCATCGGGACCGACCGAACGCACTTCCACCCGCGAGCTTTTTTCGTTGCCCAGGGGGACACGCACCATGGATCCGCGGTCGATGGGCGAGGCCTTGATCTGGTTGGGCGCTTCAAAGTGCGGGTCGAGGCGGCGATAGGCGTTTACGCTGGCGTTCAGCAGCAGGCAAATATCATTCGCACTGGAGAGAATGCGATCGATGAAGGACCACGCCAGCGGGCTGATCTTCTCTTCTCCATCGGGATCCCAAAAGAGGTTCTTGCCCTCTTTGCTGATGGAGACGTTGGTGTGCATGCCGTTGCCGTTGACTCCAATCACCGGCTTGGGCAGAAAGGAGACGGAGGCGCCCATGCGGGTCGCTACCTGGCGGCAGATGAGCTTGTAGAGCTGAATCTGATCGGCGGCGGCTACTACCTCGCCGTAGCTGTAGTTGATCTCGAACTGCGAAGGCGCGACCTCGGGATGGTCCTTCTCATTCTCGAAGCCCATGGCGCGCTGTACCTCGGCTGCGGTGTCGATAAAGGTGCGCAAGGGATCGCCGGGAAGGGAATGATAGTAGCCACCGGTATTGACGTACTCGAATTTGCCCGTCTCAGCGTAACGCCGCTCGGCGTCGACACCGGCAAAGAGAAAGCCTTCGATTTCGTTGGCGGCATTGAGGGTGTAGCCGTTCTTCTCGTGCTGTTCCTGGGCATAGGTCTTGAGCACGCTGCGGATATCGGCGGGATAGACCGCTCCGGTCTTGTCGATGACTTCGCCGAAGACCAACACCTTGCCGGCTCCGAAGAAATCGGCCGGGGCCCAGTAAAAGGCGCTCCAGTCGATTCCCAGGCGCAGGTCGCTCTCCCGCTGGGCGGAAAATCCGCGGATCGAGGAGCCGTCAAAGGTGAGGTTGTCCCAGCTCTTGACCAGGAATTTCTTGTCGTAGTCGAGCATGTGCAGGCGGCCTTCCAGGTCGCTGAAGAGAACGGTGACGGCCTTGATGCCCTTCTCGTCGGTGAGGTATTTCAGCCGTTCTTCCTGAATTTGGTGCTGAGGCACACGATTCTTCCGCTGCTCTTTCGCTTTCACATTCAACGCTTCGAGTTCGTCATAAGGGAGCGTGAGAAAATTGCGCAATTCGTTCGACATGGATCTCCTTCAGAGTGGATATAGCCGCACAAGAGTCGACAGGGCAGACCAAAATCAGAATATCGTGTGGCCCGCCGGGCAACCAAATGAAGGAAATGGTAGGATTTGCCCATGCCGGCGGTGGAGAAGATCAGCATCGCTTTGCCTCGGGAGATGGCGGCCAAGGTCCGCAAAGCGGTCGAGACGGGTGAATATGCCTCCTCCAGCGAGGTGGTGCGCGATGCGTTGCATGAGTGGATGCTGAAGCGCGACCTGAGGCAGCACGGCCTGGATGAACTGCGCAACTTGTGGCGGCAGGCGCAGGAGGACAAGAGCCCAGGGGCTCCGGTGGATGAAATTCTGGACCGCCTGGAACGCAAGTACAAGCCTCTGGCGGATGCTGCCAGGTAGTGCGCATCGAAGTCTCCAGTCTGGTTGAAGGTGACCTCGACGCAATCGCCGGACTACATCGCGCAAGACAATCCCAGGCGGGCCCTGAGCTTCCTTCGGGAAATACGCGAGCAAATCCTGGCACTCGGGCACCGCCCTTTGCGTTTCCGGTTACGGACCGAGTTGGAAGAAGATGCGCGCATGGCTCTGGTAGGACGCTACGGGATTCTATTCCGTATCCGCGAAGATGCCGTCAGGGTAGAGCGCGTGGTTTATGTGCACCCACGATCTTCTGGCTCTGTTCCGGGAGGACGAATAAGCGCGACGATTCGGAGTTCCGACAAAAGATACCAGAGCGATGTACCATTGCTAGTCGTATCCTGGTAACCCACCGCTGTCATCACAAAGGAGCCACTACCATGGCAACATCGCCAAGTAGCTTATTAGGGAAAGGCACTGCGTTCCCCGTAGGATGGGCCATTTTGTTGATTATTGTTGGGTTCTTTGCCTTGGCGTTGCCCTTCGAGGCGGGCATCGCGATTGCCATCGTCGTCGCCATACTGGTCATCGTGGCCGGGCATCGCGCATTTGGCGGGTACCTTTGCGGCGCGCACGACCGGAGGTTTTTTCTGGCGGCTGCTGGTCGGCTGCGCTTATCTGATTGCAGGGGTCTACCTGCTGCTAAATCCCAAGTTGAGCCTGGTTTCGCTCACCCTGGCTTTAGCGGTTCTATTCTTCGTGGAAGGCATCTTTCATATCGTGACGTATTTTCAAGTCCGAAGCGCTCCGGGTTCGGGATGGCTTCTGTTTGACGGGATCGTTACCCTGATACTGGCGGTCATGATCTGGCGAAGCTGGCCGGCGAGCGCGGTGTGGGCGCTGGGCACGATCGTCGGTATTAACCTTCTGATGAGCGGCTTTACCCGGCTGATGTACTCGCGCGCAGTGCGCGCCAATCCCTAGCAGCTTTCATTTACGGGACCAACCATGACACTCACGGATACTGAGAAGGCCGTTGCTGCGCGCAAGAGCCTGGAATACGTCAAGGATGGAATGGTGGTCGGGCTCGGCACCGGCTCGACCGCAACCTTTGCCATCCAGTTTCTTGGGGAACTAGTCCGCGACGGATTGAAGATTCGCGGGATCCCCACCTCGCGAGCGAGCTGGCGAGCTGGCGCGCTCGCTGGGGATTCCGCTCACCAGCTTCGATGAAGTGGAATATACGGATGTGACCATTGACGGCGCCGACGAGGTTGCTCCCGGTCTGGCGTTGATCAAAGGGGGCGGGGGCGCGCTGCTGCACGAGAAAATTGTTGCGGCTTCTTCGCGGCGACTGGTGATCGTGGCCGATGAACACAAGATCGTCGAGCGGCTGGGCCGCTTCCCGCTTCCGGTGGAGGTGATCCCGTTTGCGGCGTCCCCGATCAAGAAGAAGCTGGAGGAGATAGGGGCGCACCCGGTGCTGCGTTCCGGTCACGACGGCTCACCCTATGTCACCGACGAAGGCAACTTCATTTTCGACTGCCACTATGGAGAGATCCTGGATCCGGCTGCGGTGGGCCAGACCATCAAGAGCATGACGGGCGTGGTCGAGCACGGGCTGTTTCTTGGCTTAGCTTCTCTAGCGATCATCGCGGGTCCTTCCGAAGCACGGGTCATCAGTGCGTAGACTACCCGCACCCAGGACCGTGTCCTGGGTAAGCTGTCGGTGGGAGCCCCCTGCTTAAGCAGGGGGAGCGACGCTTCAGCGTCGCGGAGAGAGTCGCACTTCGATCATCGGGCTTTAGCCCCGGCTTCCCGTGGCCGCTGCAATACCAACCGAAACCCCGCGGCTAAAGCCGGAGGAGAATAGTCCTACGAGAGCCGCTCGGCTTGAAAGCCGAGCTCCCCCGCATGAATGCGGGGGCTCCCACCCAGCACCCGGAGAGGCTATGGCGGGGTGGAGACGCGTGAGGTGTCGTGGAAACGCTTCATGTCGATGCCGGCCATTCTGCCTTCCGGGTCGTAGACGAAGATATCGGTAAACTTTGCGTCCCAGATGATTTCGTCGGCGCGGTACGACGACCGGGCATTGACGACCTGGGAAAAGGTCTCGTCCATCCCCGTGAGCAAAATCAGAAACTCTGCGCCACTGGCGCACAATTCATCTTGCGTAACTCCGTATAGCGGGCTTTGTTTGTCGATGATATGCACGATGGTCCAGGAAAGAGGAAAGAAGACCACGCTCTCCCTTTCCAGACTCAGCGGGTAGTAGCGGCGCACCGCGGCTCCGCTGGCATTGGTCTCAAAGCGCGACACCAGAAGGCGGACATTGCAGATCGATGATCTGGTTGTTGCGGGAGTTAATGATGCGGAATTCGAAAGCGCGAAGGTTACCAATCCACGACATCACCGCATTCTGACTGAAGAGAATGTCGGCGACCGGCCGGGAGAAGCGCGCGAAAACCAATCCCGTAACCACAGCCAGACCCAGCAGACTGACGACGGACTCCAGCGCGACCAGGATATTGGTTGGCACCCCCACGGGCACGATGGTTCCGTAGCCTATGGTCGCCGAGGTATGAATGCTGAAGAAGAAGGCCTTCAGGAAAGGAGAGTTAATACCGAGTGTTGAGGGTGTTGACCAGGCCGTCCGGTCCGCAAGCATCGTAGAGCAAAGCGAAACAGCCATTGAGCGTAAGGTAGGCGACGGCAACGAAGAGAAAGAAGCGGCTCCAGGTGGTGCTGACCAGGTTGGAGTAGGCCAGAAACGAACGCAGCCCCCGGCCTCGTCTTTGCACATTGAAGCTGCCGTCGCGATTGAGCAGGCGAAGCTCACGCTGTGACGATACGACTCTGACCGAATCCCAGGTCGCTGGAGGGATCGTCGGGAGCCTTGGCGGGTTATTTCTTTCAGCTCTTGCTCGGCCACCAGATTATCTTCTCAGAGCGCTAATTTCCGATGGAGCAGCGCCAGCGCCATATTCAGACAAATCGCCGCCAGCTCTGGATCGTAGCGGTAGCCCTCGTCGCGCATGAAGGCGTGCGCGCCGTTGACTTCGAGCCATTGAAAATTGGCGCCCACTTCCTCCAGCCGGGCCTTGATGAGGTTGCGCCCGTCGAGCGGAACATGCGGATCCTGCCGCCCCCAGATGTGCAGCAGCTCGCCCTTGATTTCCCTTGCGCGCATTAACGAATCATCCTGCTTGCCCAGGCCCAGGCTGTGGCTGTGAATATCGGTGGCGTAGAAACATACGGTGGCCAGTACATCGGGGTTCATGGCCGCACGAAAAGCCAGATGGCCTCCCATGCAGATGCCGATGGTGCCCAGGCGGCCGGTGCAATCGTCCAGAGCTTTGAGATGATCGAGCAGTGCGCGCGCATCGCTGTCGTAGGATGAAAGCGGCTTGGCGTATTTGTCGGCATTGCCTTTGTCGGAACCGGCCTGATCGTAGGCCAGCACGGTTCCTAGCCGGCTCCAACTCGTGATACACCTCAGGAACAGCGACAATGTAGCCATGGCCAGCGATAAAGGCGGCAAAGCGGCGGATGGGACCAGTGGCCTGGAAGATTTCCGAAAAGAGCACGACGGCGGGATACTTGCCCTCGGCCGCGGGGCGAAAGATATAGGTCCGCATGAGACCGGTCGGTGTGGCGAGATCGACGGCTACTTCTTCTTTAAGGATCATGGCGCTCCCAGATTACCTGATATTTCCAAGCTGCCAGGAGAGAGTCGATGGTGATTGGCTGGTTATCGGGAGAAGGGGAGAGTGGAGGGCCATCGTCTGCCTGGGGGCGGGTAGACGCGGCGCAACGCTCGGCGCGGCTGCCTTGTCTGCTGGTGCCGCAGCCGGCCCATGCCGTGCTCGCGGGAGAAATTGCCGCCGGGCTGGTCGGCCGCGAGCTTTCGGTGAGTTGCCGCCGGAGATCGTGCGCGCCATTCAAATGCACGATACAGGTTGGGCTTCGAGCGATGCACAACAGATTCAGCGCCTGCGCTCGGGCGGTCCGCAGGCCGCCAAGGCAGATCCAGTTTCGTTCGTGGCCATTCCGCCCGGGGAAGCTGCCGAGGCGTGGACGACCTCCATCGATAGCGTCGAAGGCTGGTCGGAGATAGGAGCCATCATCGTCAGCCGTCATTTCAGCCTGCTGGCCGAGCATGATCAGGCCCACCACCAACGCTTTCTGCAGACGGAGAGGTTGCGTCAACAAAAGCTCGAAAGCAGCTCGATGGCAAGGGGTGAAGATCTGGAGCGATGGACGGCAGCGCTGGGCTTTTGCGATCTGGTGTCGCTCTACCTGGTGAGCGGGCTCAGCAGCCCGGTGGAGTTCCCGCTCGCCCATCCATCCTCACCCCAGGCGCAGACGGCGCCCCGGGTGAAGATGCAAATGGAAGGACGAACACTTCGCTTTACCCCGGAGACCCTACGCGCCGGCTGTACGCTATCCATCCAGGCGCTCAAGCATCCGGTGCCGGCGCAAGGCGCGCGCGCCGAGACACTCACTTGGGAGGTGCAGTGAATGAGCGTGGCAAACAATAGAGCCGATACCTTCGAAGCCATTGTGATTGGCGCGGGGGTTGCCGGTCTGGCAGCCGCCCGGACGTTGGCGGAGGCGGGGCGGCGAGTGGCTCTGATCGAGGCCCGGGAACGCGTGGGGGGACGGATTCATACCGTTCAGGCCATCCAGGGCGATCTGCCGGTGGAGCTGGGGGCGGAGTTTATTCACGGTCTGCCCGAGGAGCTGATCGATTTGGTGGATGAGGCGGGTCTGACCCGTTTCGAGCTGGATGGCGATAGCCGCTGTGTCAGCCCGGGCCGTGGTGCCGGCCGGCTGGAAGCCTGCGGGGACCAGCATGAAGTGCACCAGCTGTTTGAAGAGCTCGGCCATGTGCAGCTTTCGCCCGATTCACGCGACCTTAGCTTCAGCGAATTCGTGGGCCAGCGCAAACTTGGACCAGAGGCTGCGGCGTGGGCGACGAATTATGTCGAAGGATTCAATGCGGCCGATGCGGACCGCATCAGCGTTCGCGCGCTGGCGAAACAGCAGGCGGCGGAAGACGCAATCTCGGCGGACCGTTTGTTCCGCGTGGTCGAAGGGTATGCGCGCGTTCCCGAGTATCTGTTGCGCAGGTTCCGCGATGCCGGGGGTGAGTTGTTGCGGTCTACGGCGGTGCGCTCCATAGACTGGGAGCCAGGTCAGGTCGAAGTGGCGACAGATACCGGCCGCGTCTTGCTGGCTAAATCGGCGATCCTGACCTTGCCTTTGGGGGTTCTGCAGGCGCGGAGGGTCGCGTTCTCGCCCCAGCCGGTGGAGATTCTCAAAGCGGCCGACAGCCTGGTGATGGGGCTGGCTGCGCGCGTGGTGTATGAGTTCGACAGCAGCTTCTGGAAAGAGTTTGCCTCGTTAAAGGGCGTGAGCTTCTTGTTCGCGCCTGAGGCCACTCCGCCGACCTGGTGGACGACCAGCCCCAGCCGGGCACGACGTTGACCGGCTGGATAGCCGGCCGTAAAGCGAAGAGATTGGAGATGGATCTGCTGCCCGAGACGGGCCTGGAAACGCTCTCAATCATGCTGGGCAGCAGCTGCACGAGGTGAGGAAACACCTGCTGCGCTGGCATATGCATGATTGGCAGACCGATCCCCACAGCCTGGGAGCCTACACCTACGTTCCCCGAGGGGCCATCGATGCCTCCGACCAGCTCTCGCAGCCGGTGGAGCAGACGCTCTTCTTTGCCGGCGAACATACCGACACCAGCGGTCACTGGGGTACGGTACATGGAGCGCTGCGCTCCGGATATCGCGCCGCACGGCAGCTACTTGTCTAGCCTTGAGAGTACCGGGAAAGAAACCGCAGATCATCTCCACTACGCTACGCTCCGGTCGGGATGCTGCAGTTTCCGTTTCAAGGCATAGCAATGGCCGCTGTGGAAGGGATAGTTAGACCAGATCCCCGACCTTATCGGCAATGTTGCCGGCGGCGGAGCTGACGTTGTTGGCGACCGAACTGAGGTGCGATGCTACATCTCCGGCCACATCTTTCGTCTTCTTATAAACACGAGTGGCGTGTTTGCTCAGATCGCCAGTGGTGTCCTGGATGTAATCGCTCGCATCCTGCAAGTTACGCTTCAGTTGCTTACGGGTCTTTTCCCCGGTCTGCGGAGCATAAATGAGTGCCGCAGCTGCGCCGGCAGCTACCCCCAGAGAGAAAACTGCCCAGTAACGGACTACGCTCATGACCATCCACCTTTCACAAATAGCAAGTAAGTCATCCACTTGGAGTACATCAAGACCGGATAGGTTGCAGGGGACCGTTGGCGAGGCTGCGCGGTTTTTGCCCTGCAGCGACGAGAAGAGTTAGCGACATAGCGCGTATTTGCTATTGATTTTTGGAGAAAAAATCCTTAAAATGAGAACTTTGACATGTCCGGCGGACCTGAGTTGGTGAACTTCAACGCCGCTGGATGATGCTTGTTGCTCATCTCCCTAGAGGATAACGGATCAAATGGCAAAACGTCGTGGTAATCCAAACTGGGGTAAGCCGGAGCCGATAGGCCCGGTGGTCCCGACAGTCACTTCTTTCGAACAAGTGGTTAAAGAGTTCAAACTGACTCCCGATCAGTATGTGCGTTCGACACGGTTGCGCGAATGGGCCCGGCGCAACAAGAATTCGAAGTAT
Source organism: uncultured Acidobacteriaceae bacterium (assembly GCA_963821315.1). Lineage (GTDB taxonomy): Bacteria > Acidobacteriota > Terriglobia > Terriglobales > Acidobacteriaceae > PALSA-350. Next base: position 353,119 of record CAWGDP010000011.1, read on the forward strand.
ATCCCGGAGGCGCTGCTCGAGGCTTGGGGTTTTGAAATCGAATCCACGTTGTAAACGAGTAGCAGGTCCGAAGCAAAGAAACGCCGCCGAGAGCGGCGTTTCTTGCGTCTGCTGGCTTCGATCTGGCATCAGGAAGGTACCAGGCGGAGAATAGAGCTATGCAGGCAAAGATACCGTTTACCGATGTACCCGGGGCCCTCGAGGAATTCAAAGCGGGGCGCATGATCGTCGTGGTGGACGACGAGGACCGCGAGAACGAAGGAGACCTGACGCTGGCAGCGGAGTTTGTTACTCCGGAAGCCATCAACTTCATGGCCAGGTATGGCCGCGGGCTCATCTGCCTCAGTTTGACCGAAGAGCGGGCCGACTACCTCCGCCTGGGTCCGATGTCGCAACAGAATTCCTCCCGCTTCGGCACCGCATTTACGGAAACGATCGAGGCCCGGGAGGGCGTGACCACTGGCATATCCGCCTACGATCGGGCGCACACCATCCAGGTGGCGATCAATCCGCGTATGACGGCTGCGGATCTGGCGCGGCCGGGGCATGTTTTTCCCCTGCGCGCCCGGCGTGGAGGGGTGCTGGTACGCGCCGGCCAGACGGAGGCTTCCGTCGACCTGGCGCGTATGGCGGGACTGATTCCGGCCGGAGTGATCTGCGAGATCATGAACGATGACGGCACCATGGCGCGGGTGCCGGACCTGGTGGAATTTTGCAACCAACACGGGTTGAAGATGCTGACGGTGGCGGAGCTAATCCGCTTCCGATTGCAGAACGAACGGTATATTTTCCGGGTGGCGGAATCGATTTTGCCCACCCGCTTCGGCGACTTTCGCATGATTGCCTATGAGAGCGAGGTCGATGGGGGAGAGAGCCACCTGGCCCTGGTTCGCGGCGATGTGAGCTCGGAGCACAACCAGGAACCGGTCCTGGTGCGGGTGCATTCCCATTGCCTGGCGGGCGATGTCTTCGGCACTACGTTGTGCGATTGTCACCAGGTGGTGCAGCGATCGCTGGAGATGATCGCGGAGGCGGGACGGGGGGCACTGGTTTATCTGCACAATTCAAGTAAAGGTTTCGATATCGACCGCAGCGTGTTGCCACACCGGTTATTTCTGCACCGTAGCGGCGAGCATGGGGAGGACCGGCATCAACGGATTTTGCGCCAGGTCGGACTGGGGGGGCAGATCCTTTCTGATTTGAATATCCGGAAGATTCGGCTACTCTCCAACACGCCCACGCATGTGCCTGCGTTGCAGGGGTTCGATCTGGAGATTGTCGATCAGGTTGGGCTGGCGCTTAAGGCTCCTCGCTAGGTTAGTGCCGCGCCTCCGGCGCTCAGATCATCTTCGGAATTGATCCCCAGCCCTTCCGGGATGGGCTCACGTCTAGGCGGCCGGCCCTCCGGGCCTCGCATCCATTGCAGTTTTGCACTGTCATTCCTCCCGTAACTTGCCACAGATAAGTCGTCTCCTTGGGATCACAAAAAAGGACACGTCGAGTGCTGTGGTATCCCACTCAAGCCAAAATACGGCTTGAATGGGGCACCCAGCCTTCGCGTTAGGGAAAAGAGAAGCCGCGTGTCCCTCCACCCCCACCCCCAATTTCCTGTTCAGGTCGGTGGCAACCGCGGGGTGCCGTGGGAGGAGACGACTTGCCTGTGGCACGTTAAGGGAGGAATGGCACTGAAAAATCGTCATGGATGCGAGGCCCGGAGGGCCGGCCGCCAAACGTGAGCCCAGCCCGGCAGGGCTGGGGATCAATTCCGAAGATAATCTGAGCGCCGGCGCGGCACTAGAGTTTCCTTAGGCCACGGGTTCGAGAACCGGTAAGGGAAATCCGCGGCGAGCCAGATCGCTCTGCAGCTGTTCTACGTTCTGAAAGAGAGCGGCGTGGAGACCGACGGCCTCGGCGCCGACTATGTTCTTTTCCAGGTTGTCGATGAACAGGGCCTGATCTGGTGAGACGCCTAACTTCTTTACCGTGTGCAGGTAGATGGCGGGATCGGGCTTGACGACGCCCAGCTCGCAGGACCAGGTGAGGTGGTCGAACTGGCTTAGCCAGGAAAAGCGCGGGAGCATGTAGCCCAGCACTCCATATCCCATGTTTGACAGGATGCCCAGACGGAAGCCGGCCTGCTTAATCCTGGGGATCCAGGCCAGCATCGCCGGATTGAGGTCCATCCACATCCGGGCGTCCTGCTCCTCGAGTTGCTCTATCTGCATGCCGGTGAAGCTCGTACCGGTGTCACGGGCAATGGTCTGCCAATACGTCTGGCCGTTCAAAATATCGGCATCGTAATCCAAACGGTGGGCCCAATAGGCTTTCTCGAACGCTTCTTCCTTCACCCCGGCGATGGCCAGCAGATTGCGATGCGCCTGAGGGTCAGGCGGTCCGCTCAGAACTTCACCATAGTCGAAGATCACGGCTTGCAGATCCATGCGCACAAACTCCCTGAAATGAGATGCTACCGTCTATTACACCATGCTTGATAGAGAGAAGCCGGTGGGTTTCCCCTGGTCCAGGCGAACCCAGTGGGATATGGGGGAAACACCCTGGGCGAGCGAACTGGCTCGATTACGCGCAGCCGGCACGCAGCTCTGGGACCTGACTGCCTCCAACCCGACGGCTTGCGGCTTTACCTACGATGCAGGCTCCATTCTCGGTCCGCTCAACAACCGGGAAGCCCTGCTGTATGAGCCGAATCCCAGGGGCCTTCTCTCGGCGCGCGAGGCGGTGAGCCGCTATTACCGCGACCATGGAGCCCGGGTCGACGCGGAGCAGATCTTTCTTACCGCCAGCACCAGCGAGGCCTACAGTTTCCTCTTCCGCCTGCTCTGCGACCCCGGGGATGAGGTGTTAATCGGCCAACCGGGCTACCCGCTGTTCGATTTCCTGGCCCAGTTGGATGACGTGCGGCTGGTCCCCTATGAGCTTTTTTACGACCATGGCTGGCATCTTGACCTCCAGGCGCTGAGGCGCCGGATCACCCCCCGTACCCGGGCGATTGCGGTAGTCCACCCCAATAATCCGACCGGCCACTTCACCCAGGATAAGGAGCGAGCCGCGCTCGAAGAAGTGTGCCGGGAGCACAGGCTGGCGCTGATCGTGGACGAGGTGTTTCTCGACTATGGGCTCTCCGGACACGAGGCAGGGCAGAGCTTTGCCACCGGCAGCCACGTCGTGCCCACCTTCGTGCTGAGCGGGTTGAGCAAAGTGGCCGCGCTCCCACAGATGAAGGCCGCCTGGATGGCGTGCTTCGCCGAGCCCGAGGCCCTGCAGCGCCTGGAGGTAATCGGCGACACCTTCCTCTCCATGAGTGCTCCCATCCAGCACGCGCTTCCCGCGTGGCTAAGCGAGCGAGGGGTGCCGCAGGAGCAAATCAGGAAGCGTCTGGAGCACAACCTGGCCGCTCTGGACGCCATCCTGCTTCGCCAGACCCTGGTAAGCCGGCTGGACGTAGAAGCGGGTTGGTATGTTGTGCTCCGGGTTCCCGGGCTTCAGAGCGAAGAAGAAACCGCGCTCGAGCTCCTGCGGGAGCGAGCGGTAGTGGTACATCCCGGCGGTTTCTTCGGTTTTTCAGGGCAGGGATGGCTGGTGGTGAGCCTGCTGGCGCCCGAAGGGGAGTTCACTGCGGGCGTGGAAGCGATCGTCACTCATTTCGCCTACGGAATCTTGAGGACCTTTAGCATTATACAGCAATTTTAGGGCCGCTTGCGGAGAATATGTGCAAAAGGGAGGACTCAAGATCGTTACTAATACTTTCGTGTCATTCAATTAATGCTTTATGGAAGTAGGGCATCCGCAACATTTAACTTAACTTAAGTACGTGTACTTTTGCCGTTATTCACTCTGATTGATCTATTTATGTTCAACTTTGGATACCCCCTCATGGGAAGTTAATGTGTCACATTCGGAATTTCGGCTGAAGGAATGGATTCGATTGTCTTTCTCCCCCAATCGTAGTCTCCGGGCCATGTCCAGGAACAACACGGGTACTATCGGGCAGCACCAGCAGGCGCTCCCGCAGCGAGCGCAGGATTTGCTGCCCATCGCCCCCGGGAAGGTCAGTTCTGCCGATCGACCCGGCAAACAGGGTGTCGCCAGCCAGCAACAGGTGGTGATCGGGGAAGTGGAGGCAGATGCTTCCCGGAGTATGTCCTGGAGTGTGCAGCACCTGGGCGGGCAGGGTGGCGAGCCCGATAACCAGGCCATCCTCGGCGCTGGCGTCCGGAGGCGCAACCTGGGGTGTGGGGACACCAAGCCAGCCGGCCTGCATCTCCATCATGCCCAGCAGTCCTAGATCGTGCTGGTTCATGACCACTGGCGCCCCGGTAGATTTTCGTAGCTGAGCCGCTCCGCCTACGTGGTCGATATGGGCATGAGTGACGACGATTTGACGTAGGGTCAGGCCGTGCTTCTGCAGGCGGGAGAGAATTTCGGGAATGTTATCCCCGGGATCGACGACGATTGCTTCGTGCGTAACCTCGTCGCCCAGAATGGTGCAATTGCAGCGCAGCGGACCGACGGGAAAGGTCTCAAGGATCATTCCCTCATTCTAGGAGATTCACTTTAGGGACGGATAACGCTGGTTACAATGCGGCCATGCGTATATCCGCGGCGGTAGGCGCGTTGCTGGGCTGGTTTGCATTGTTGCTGCAACTCTACCTGATACTGGCCCAATCGCCTGCCGGGGCGCCGGCGATGGTGGGGACGGTGATTACCTACTTCAGCTTCTTCACCATACAGACCAATATTCTGGTGGCGCTGGTTTTCACCGCTACCGTCTTGAGTTCGGCAACCGGATGGGGGCAGTTTTTCTGCCGTCCGCCGGTGCAAGCCGGCACTGCGGCTTACATCGCTATCGTGGGCATTGTCTACCGTCTATTGCTGCGGCAACTATGGAATCCCCAGGGCATGCAGTGGGTCGCAGACGCAATTTTGCATGACGTCATTCCGGTCGGCTATGTCGTGTATTGGCTAGTATTTGGGCCGCGGAGGGGATTGCGCTGGACGGATGCCGTGGGCTGGCTGGCCTACCCCGGCGTTTACCTGGTGTACGTGCTGGCGCGAGGCGCGGTCAGCGGGCTCTATCCCTATCCTTTTATGGATGTGAAGGTATGGGGTTACGGCGGCGTGATGGCCCACGCCGCGGTACTCCTGCTGGTTTTTCTGGGAATGGGCTTGCTGGTAGTGGCGGTGGGCCGCTGGACGCGAAGCCGCTCTCCCGCCTGAGGTTTTGAGGATCTACTTCTTGGCGGGAGCCGCGGGTGTGGTCTGGGTGGTTTTGATGCCCGAGAGCACGGAGCGCGGGCCGCTGGTACGTTGGATCAGAACGGTGAGCCCGATGGAAGTGAACATGAAGACGATAGCCGCCCAGGTGGTCACCTTGGTCAGCAGGTTGGCCGCCCCACGGGGTCCGAACGCGGTCTGCGAGCCCTGACCGCCAAAGGCGCCGGCGAGATCAGCGCTCTTACCCTGCTGCAGCAGAACAACGCCAATCAGGATGAAGCAAACGATAACGTGAATGGTACCGACAAACCAGATCATGGGGAAACTGAAACCTCTATTCTTATTGGTGCGGAAGGGGGGACTTGAACCCCCATGCCTCTCGGCGCCACCCCCTCAAGATGGTGTGTCTGCCAATTTCACCACTTCCGCGCTCAAAACCAACCTTAGGGACGGTCTTCACCATGAGGATAGGCGCAACAAACCGTCATGCTGATGTTACCGTGCCCGGCTACGTACTGCAACGGCCCGGGCCGGCGGGGGGGAGCCAAACAGCCCATAGAGTCTGCGTGCCCTGAGGATAGCCCAGGACATGGTCCTCAGAGGTAGAAGTACCTAGAATTCCATCCTGAAGGCATTTTCAGCCGTCCCTGCGGGACTCAATCTTGAGAGGCTAGTTCTCACGCAGACAGGTTAGTCCTGGGTGTAGCATGTGCCAACGAACAGTCCCGAAGGGACCGCTGAAAGTCATACTTGCCCAAATCAGCACTTCTCGATCGGCCCGATTTGGACTGCACCTCCTGAAAAGCAGGTAAGCTACCAGGGCATTCGCGATCAGTCCCGTAGGGACGGCTGAGAATCAGAGCTGTCCAAATTAGCGGATTGGTCGACCCTGTAGCGTTGATTTTATTGGACAAACGAGTGCTGCAACCGGCATTGCGAAACCAGGTTGGGGGTAGCGGAGCGGTAGATTGAGAAACGTGCTGTCCAAGTGTTTGCGATAAAACTCCTGAGTGTAGGGCGATAAAGGGTTTTGACGGTCGGCTAGGTTTCAGCTGTCCTAAAGAAGGCTAAGAAAACGAAAGCGCCAGCCGAAGTTGGTCATGAATTCCTGCCAGGGCAGGCGGCGGTTCAAAAGGACAATCCAACCAAGTCCACAGGTCGCGGTATACGAACAACTGCTGGCGCAATAAGGCCACTAGATTAGAGAGCGACCAATCGAAGGTTGATTTCAGCTTCAGATATTTCAAGATCAACATGGCGATCAGGGCGGTCCAGATCTGCGTCTTTAAGGCGTTGGCGCTGGTGCCCACGAATGTCTTGACCCGCAAAGACTGCTTGAGGGCCTTGAAAAAAGTCTCGATCTGCCAACGATCGCGATAGATTTTGGCAATCGTGCTGGCAGCAAAATCCAGCTTGTTGGTAAGAAACTCGAACTTCTTGCCCGTCTCTGGATCACGCACCACCACCCGCCTTACCGCGACGCCGGTGCGGTAACTGCGGTGGCCCAACAGCACCATCTGATCGGCCAGGATGTTGCCCTTTTCCGGTACGGGCAGCTCCTTGACTACCTCGTAATAGCTGTTCCACCGCTGCCGGGTCACGAAGTACACCCCTTGCGCGGTCAAGCTGGCGAACCACTTGTAATCGGTATACCCACGATCGAACACCACAATCGTGCCCGGTTCTAAAACCAGCTTGCGCGCTACCTGGATCTCCGCCTTGCTGGCTGGCTCGATCACTGCGTACTTGGGCAAATATCCGTCGTGATCCAGCAGCAAATGCAATTTCACTCCACCTTTGGTGCGGCGAAACTGGGCCCAGTCATACATGCGTCGCGCTGAGGTCAATCACACTGCCATCCAAACTCAGCAGCTTGTTCTTAAACCGGAATTTCTTCCTTCCTCGCACCTCCCGCTGACACTTTTCCAGCAACTGCTCAAAGACCGTCTGGTACAACTGCCATGGTCTATGTTCATTGGCATAGGCCAACGTCGAACGCTTGGGGCTCTGATCTACCCCCAGATGCCTCAACTTGCCTTCGCAAGCCGCCAGCCCGCCGCAGATCTCTCGTAACGACTGCGCTCTGCCCAAATGACAGAACAACATCGCCACCATCTGGCTCCAACTGCTAAATCCACGAGCGTGATGCTCCGCTCCATGCTGGCAAACCGCTTGTTCAAACTCGGCCCGAGAAAATACCCCCAAAATCTGCGAAAAAATACTGCATACTCCACTCATGGCGGAAAGCTCCTCCTGATTGAGATTGGTTTTCCTGGAAGAATCCCAACCTCAACCTAGCAGGCTTTCCGCCTTCTTCGAAAAACCTAATTTGGACAAGACTGGCTGAGAATAGCCCAGGACGTAGTCCTGGGTAGGGTTATCCACCGCGACCAGTCCCGAAGGGACGGCTGAGAATGACCCAGGACGTCAGTCCTGGGTGAACTGAACTGCAACATGAATGCTATTGGCGATCATCCAAGGCCAACCCGATTCTCTCTGAGACCACCGATTGCAAACAATCCACAGACTACCTGTACACCAAACGAGATTTGCTCGTTAATTTGGACAGCTCTGGCTGAAAGTTGCCCAGGACGTCAGTCCTGGATTGGCTGCCCCGAATCGCGAATGGTCATTCCCGTAGAAGTACCTCACTTCACCGCGAACACCAGTTGTACACGAAGACCAGCAGCACCTTTGCGGCTTCAATCAGCGTATCAATCTCCACAAACTCATCGGCCGCATGAGTATTTCTACCTCTGGCGCCCCATAGGACCGCGGGCGTATTCGCGACCGTATGAAAGACATACATATCGCACGGGCCTTCGATGCCGGCCAGCGGCGGTACTCTCCCCATCACGCGTGTCGCACAATCCGCCAACTCGGTTACGAGAGCTTCATCCTTCGAAATAGCTGATCCGGGAAGCCATCGCGATGGAAACGTAACATGGGGTGGTTGCAGAAAAGGGCTGCCCGCCGCACTGGAGAGAGATGCGATCCAGGCCAAAAATTCACGATCAATGTCTTCGACCACTTCCCCTGGCATAGCCTGCCAGTAAATTTCAATCCTGCATTCCTCCGGGGTCGTAATCGGCTCCTTTGTTCCCCATGGGCCGGTAATGATCTTGGTGACATTCACCGGCACGGGGTTTGTCATATCCGCATACAAAGGGTGTGGTTGAGCGTGAGCGCGACGTTGCTCCGCAAACTCAGGGATTTTCGTCAGCAGGTACGTCAGTTGCTGAACCACTCCGGGGGAAGAGGAACCTTCATTCAGAATTCCTCCGCTAGCGCACAAGGTGATATGAGCGCTCCTGCCCCCGCGTTGAGCGGGACAAATGCGCAGGAATGAAGGCT
>CAWGDP010000012.1:0-406345 GCA_963821315.1 uncultured Acidobacteriaceae bacterium
ACGTTTTGTCATCGATGTTCTCAACGCTCAACGTACCACGCCTATCTTTCAGCGGCGCGTGGGCGTGAAAACATCTGGCTTGGACGCGAATCTAGGGCACTGGGTTCGCCGATTTCTTTGCCTGGGGCCCTGCAGTTTGTGAGTGACCTTAAACGACGAGCGTTGTAAGCCGAACGCGTACCAGCATATACCTTGACGCAGTGGAAATCTGCGAAGTCACTATGAGACAAAGGTATTGGTCGATACCTTGCTATTGGCGCAACCCTGGAATTTAAAGATTTGGAATCAAAGATTGACGACAACAGGGACTCGGCATTCGCGACGTTGTGTACAACCACACTGGCGACCTACCGCTGGGGGTTGGGCGGCTGCGGCGCCCCTTGACCGAATGACGTCTGACCAGCCATCCAGACGGCGAGACACAATAAGCCAGAGACCGAAAGCCTGCTGACAATTCCTTTAGCTGTTCTTATCGTTCATCTCCTCTGCGCGAATCCCTCAGTCTTATATCGCGTGTTAGGGGCAGCCATGGGCCAAGCAAAGGTTCTTGCTGAAGAAGGGCAGCACATGATTCTGGAACCGATCGGCAACAGCACTGGTATGCGTGCCAGAGTAGACTTCAAAGCTGTTTCGAACCTGGTAGTTATCGAGAAGTTCATGCAGCCTGGTCGCGTCCGCGCGCAAACTATCCTGATCGCCGACGTCCATCGCGATGGCTCGATACTGCTTAAGATTGCCAATGTACTGGTCGACAAAGGCCAGCGGTGCGTTGGCCGTGAATTTGGCCATTATGTCAGGCTGAGGAATTCCGTCTTTCGTGGGTAAATCGAAATAGAGCGGCGGGTTCTTCGGATTGGGCGCCCAGGCCGCTGCCGTCGCAAAGATTGCCGATCCAAAGCCGGGCGATTCTGCTGCCAGTTCGGACGGCGACTTCGCTGCCGCGACCTTCTTTTCGTTGGCGATTGCGCGCTCTTTCATCTGATCGGGCGGCCCAGGCCCGCCTCCTGTCATCGGCGACAAGCAGCAGGGGCTCATAATGTAAAGCGCCCCAAACACCTCAGGATGCTTCATCCCGATGCGCGAAGCGCCGTATCCGCCCATGGAGTGTCCAGCCAAACCTCGGCTCCGTCGATCCGCAATGGTGCGGTAGTGCGCGTCGATATAGGCGACCAGGTCATGCCATATGAACTTCTCGAAATCGCCTGTAGTGGCAGAGCTCGAGTACATCGAGCCGTTGTAGACGGTCTTGGAGTCTGGGAGGACGACAATCATCTCATTCGCGCCGTGAGCGAATGCGCCTTCGATGGTTTGCGGGACGTGGATTTCATGCGTCCACTGATCGGCTCCGATGGAATAGCCATGGAGCGCGTAAACTACCGGGTAGCGGCGCTTTTTATTTTTTGCATACCCGGGCGGAAGGAAGACAATCACCTCCCGGTCGACGGCATCACCTTCAAGGTTCCCTTGCAAAGAATCGCCGTGCACCTTAATGCGCTCCACGGTGACAGCCTTTGCCCCAGACACAACCTCGGGCACGTTGGTCTGCACCTGGGCGGTGAGGCGCGTCAGCGGAGCAGCGGCTACAGCGAGCGCGATTACGTACCACAGTGAACCCATTTTCATTTGGATCCCTTTCCAGCAAAGCGGTTGTTGCACCGGATGAGAACTAATCTGTGTACAATTGCCGCCGAGGGAAACGTTTACTATAATCGGCCCGGAGCGCGCAACGAAAAAGAGTTGGGCGGCCGGACGCCTTCGCAAGGGACGATCCTGAATGAGAGACATATCCCGAAGAAAGTTCCTCAAAAGCGCCTCGCAGACTGGCCTCGTTATGTCGGCAGCAGCCGTTGCTGGCCGGTTAGGCACCGCGCAGGCTTCGATCACCCGAGTGACAATCGATGTGAATCGGCAAATTGCTCCCGTGAGTCATGAACTGTTCGGCTCGTTCCTGGAACAGCTCGGGCGCGCGATCTACGAGGGCATATACGACCCTGGGTCGAAATTGTCGGATGCGCAGGGATTCCGAAAGGATGTGTTGGCAGAAGTGCGTGCGCTGCAAGTGCCGATTGTCCGCTGGCCTGGGGGAAATTTTGTGTCGGGCTATCACTGGCTGGATGGAGTCGGGCCCAGGGAAAAGCGGCCGACGGTGCTGGACCGCGCATGGAACACGCTGGAGACCAACCAGTTCGGCACGAATGAGTTTCTTACCTGGGCGCGGCTCGCTGGTACGGAACCGCTCATGGGCCTGAATTTCGGAACCGGTTCGGCAGAAGATGCGGCCGCGCTGGTGGAATATTGCAACGGAGCCAGCGGCACGAAGTGGAGCGATCTGCGACGCTCTCATGGCTACGCTGAGCCATGGGGAGTGAAGTTCTGGTGTGTGGGCAATGAGATGGATGGCCCCTGGCAGATTGGGCACATGCCGGCCCGGGAATATGGCTTAAAGGCAACCGACGCTGCGCGGCAGATGCGCGCAGTCGATCCGTCGATCAAGTTGATCGCCTGCGGATCGAGCGGGCCTTTTATGCCCACGTACATCGAGTGGGATCGCACTGTCCTGGAAGAATGTTACGACGTGGTGGATGGAATCTCCCTGCATCGCTACTGGGGAAATACTGAGGAGACCCATCATGACAGCCAGGTGTATATGGCAATGAACCTGGCGATGGACCGGCAGATTGAGGAGATAGCAGCGGTTTGCGACACAGTGCGCGCGCAAAAACGCTCCGGTAAGCAGCTGTGGTTATCGTTCGACGAGTGGAACGTGTGGTATCGCGCGCGCAGCGGAGATTTCTCGAACGGGCATGGTAAGCCGCATCCGCATCTGCTGGAGGAACCGTACAACCTGGAAGATGCGCTGCTGGTGGGGGGCCTGGCCAATTCGCTCATACGGCATTCGGACCGCGTGAAGGTGGCGTGCCTGGCCCAATTGGTCAATGTGATTGCGCCGATTGCCACGAATGAGGACGGCATTTTGCACCACACCATCTTCTATCCCTACAGTTGGGCGCTCAAGTATGCGCACGGCCGGGCATTGAGCGTGCAGCCGGAGGGCCCGGGATACGAGGTGGCAACCCTGGGCCGTCCGGTCGAGGACGGCGGACTGCCGATTCCCGGCTTTGGTGACGTGAAATGGGTAGATGTGGCGGCGACCATCGACATGGAGGGCAAGGCTGCGGCGGTATTCCTGTTCAACCGTAATCTGGAAAAGCCGCAGGATGTGGAACTGATCTGGCGTGATGCAACGCCCAGTGCCGTGAAGCAGTTCCTGACGATCACGGGGCCGGATCTGAAGGCCGGCAATACATTTGCCGATCCGAAGCGGGTGACGCCACAGACGCTGGAAACCCCGAAAACCGGGGCGCGCATGACGCTGCAGTTGCCCGCGCGTTCTTATTCCGTTTTATCGTTGGCTCTATAGTTCAACCGTAGTTACGTTTTGCTGCCTGCAACGGAGAGGAAACCGATGAAGAAGATCCTCGTTTTATGGATGCTGCTGGCGCCCGCTTTATGGATGCTGCTGGCGCCGGCAATCTGTCTGGCCCAACCCCCCGCCGAGTGCAAACCTTCTTCGCTAAACGTTCCAGGGGCGCCCTACCCCTGTGTGTTTCCCGACCATCGTGCCATGTTCCGGCTATCGGCGCCGGATGCCCAGAAGGTGCGGGTCAGGGTTGGAACGGGCTTCGATATGGCTAAGGAAGCAGACGGCCTGTGGTACGCGACGACTACGCCCTTGCCCGAAGGCTTTCACTACTACATGGTGAACATCGACGGATCGAGCGTGTCGGATCCGGCGACGGCAACGTTCTTCGGCGGAGGGCAGTGGAGCAGCGCGATAGAGATCCCAGCGGCGGATGCTGAGTTCTACAGTCATAAAGAGGTGCCGCATGGGCTGGTGCGCGACGAATGGTACTTCTCGACGGTAACGCAACAGTGGCGGCGAGCAATGATCTATACGCCGCCGGGTTATGACCAGAATGCGAAGGTACGGTATCCGGTCCTTTACTTATTGCATGGTTGGGGAGAAAACGAGCTTGGTTGGACTTTCCAGGGCCATGTGGATCAGATAATGGATAACCTGCTCGCTGCCGGCAAAACGAAACCCATGCTGATCGTGATGGACAACCTGAACGCGGTAAAGCCGGGTGAAGATGGCACGATCTACAACGCGCGCAGCGTGATTACCCAGGCAGTGCCGCAGCCGCAGGCACCCCTGGGCGGAGCGCCCGGCGTGCCGGGCGCGGGACCGCGTCCAGCAGGCGGCGCACCCCCGCCGAGGCCTGCACTTCACTTGAGCGGAACCTTCACCGAGATGATGTTCACGGATTTGATCCCGATGGTCGAAAAGAACTATCGGGTTGCACCAGGGCGCGAGAACCGGGCCATGGCGGGTTTGTCGATGGGAGGATTCCAAACGTTTAATACCGGTTTGGAGCATCTCGACAAATTCGCCTACCTGGGCGGCTTCAGCGGCAATTGCAGCGGGTTCGGCGGCAGCCCCTTCGACATCAAGACAATTTGCGGCGGGGCATTTGCCGATCCATCAGCGTTTAACAGCAAAGTGAAGCTGCTTTATCTGTCAACGGGGTCGGTAGAAGGGCCGCGCGTGAAGCAGTTTAGCGATGCCCTTACCCAGGCGGGGATCAAGAATGTGTACTTTGAGTCCCCAAACACCGCGCATGAGTGGCTCTCGTGGCGACGCGCTTTTGCTGACTTTGCTCCGAGACTATTCCAGTGAACCACGTCTTCGAGGCCCTGATCGTTCATGACGGGGATATACGTTGAAGGCGCGCGTCAATCACTGACGTATCGAGGCGTGGTCATCGGATTGTATTGACGAGGATCGATGATCTGTTGGAAAAGCTCGATGGGAAGGCGCTCAATTGGTTGGAAAAAATCAGCGACCAATAGTACAGAGTCTTCGCCCTCGTATTGATGAGTACCAACAAACTTTTTCAGGGGACCTGGAGCGCCCCCGTTTTAAGGAACTCCAGTTCAGCATTGTGACGAAACGCGTTTATCGGTACCGGCTTAGACAAGTTGCTGAAAGGCCGATTTCGCGGGAAGATGAACTGGGTCGAAAAGCGCTTAACTACTGCTGGGCCAGACCGCTCATCTAAGTGAGCAGTCCTCTTGGGAGATCAATCAACATGTACCGGATAGCCGTCTTGTTCCTGGCAACATTCGCTGCCACCTCTGTTGCCAAGCAGTTGTCCCCCGTCACCTCGCCCCGTCCCACTCCTGCTCCGCTGCAAGTACCAAATCCGCATTACGTGACCTTGCTGCTGACCCAGGACGTCAACGCACCCGCCGACACAGTCTGGGCGCGCGTGGGCAAATACTGTGACATCGGCAAATGGGCATTTCCCGACTGCAAACTACTTGCTGGCGACGGCGGTTACGCGTCCGTGCGGAACATCGTGAACGAGGTGTTGGTCGGTAAAACCGACCACAGCTACACCTACACGCAGCCCGTGCGAAAGGACGCCAAGTACAACCTCTATCACGGTACGCTAGAGGCGGTGCCCGTTACCGACAAGACGTCGCGCCTCATCTACACCTTCTTCTACGACAACAGCATGCTCGCCGACGATGCTGCGCGCGACGCCGAGATCGCTAATCGCAAGAAGCGATTTACCGCATTTCTGCAGAACATGAAGACACTGGGTGAAGGCAGCAACGTGCCAGCTTCGACGAAGGAAACCACGCAACCCCCGAGTCCCACCCCTGACCAGTTGCAGACTCCAAGTCCCCACTACGTCGCCATACCTATGACCATCACCGTCAATGCACCCGTCGACGCGGTCTGGGCTCGCGTTGGCAAGTACTGTGACATCGGCGAGTGGGGCATTCCTAACTGCACGATTCTCTCCGGTGATGGCAACAGCCTGGGCACCGTCCGCTCCATCGGGCATGAGGTGCTCGTAGGAAAAACCAGGTACAGCTATACCTACACCCAACCCGTTCGCGAAGGCATAGCCTACAATATGTACCACGGCTCACTCGAGGCAGTTCCTCTCACAGGCAAAACCACTCGCCTGAACTACACCTTGGTCTTCGACAACAGCAACCTCGCCGACGATGCTGCGAGGAACAAGGATATCGACAACCGGCGCACACGCTTCACCAAGATGCTCGAGAACATGAAGACCTTGTCCGAAGGAGGAACGCTACCACCCGGAGCCTTGGGTGGAAGCGCTAGCGCCGCTCGGGGCGCCGGTCAGCGATAGACCCTAACAAGTCCAGATCGAGCTTTTGCAGATCGCACCCGTCATCGCAGTCGACCTACGGATCGTTACCGATAAGGAACTCTAAGTCGGCCAGTGTCCAGGAATTCTGAACAGGCCGCAACGCCGGGATACCGGGACCCTGCGGCGTTTCTCGGTATCTATTTTTTGATCGCTTTTCTCACTGCTCCACAACGCTCATCTGATGCTCGTTCATACGACCGCCATGCACTTTCAACTCGGCTAGTGCTCTGTCCATTTCCTTCAGGTCGTCCGCAGTCAAAACGAGCTTGGTGGACTCTATATTTTCCTGAAGATGCTTGACCTTTCCTGTGCCTGGGATCGGAACGATGAAGGGCTTTTGAGCCAACAGCCAAGCGAGCGAGAGTTGCGCGGTCGTGGCGCCTTTCGTTCTGGCAAGCTCGGTGATGCGGCCCACGAAAGGCTTATTCGCTGCAATTGTTTCTGGCTGGAAGCGGTCGAAGGTCGACCGAAGATCTGACTTCGGATCGAAAGCGGTTTGTACTTCTAGCGTCTGCGCCAGATAGCCCATGCCCATCGGGCCCCATGGCACGAAGCCAATCCCCAACTCCTCGCACGTCGCAAGCAGTCCATTGCTTTCAGGGTCGCGATTCATCAATGAATACTCTGTCTGAAGCGCAGCGACGGGCTGAACCGCGTGCGCTTTCCGAATCGTCCTGGGACTCGCTTCCGAGAGACCGAAATGCAGTACCTTGCCTGCCTCGATAAGCTCTTTCACAGCGCCTGCGACATCTTCAATCGGGACATTGGGATCGACCCGATGTTGATAGAAGAGATCGATGTGGTCTGTCCGGAGACGCTTGAGACATCCATCCACCATCCACTTGATGTGTTCGGGCCGGCTGTCCAGGCCGCTCTTTTCCGTGAGATTGAAGCCAAATTTGGTCGCAATCTTCACTTCGTTGCGAAAAGGTTCAATCGCACCGCCGACGATGGTCTCGCTCGTGTACGGTCCATACACTTCCGCTGTATCAAAGAATGTCACGCCGTTGCTGTGGGCCTCGCGGATGACCTTGATGGCCTCGTCGATGGGTGCTGCTGGGCCATAATTGGTGGCTAGATTCATGCACCCAAATCCAAGTTCCGATACTTTCAGTGCTCCGAGATTTCTTGTTTTCATGTCTTCTCCCTAAATCGTGAAGCGTTCTTCGATTCCAGTTCTGACACTAAACCGGAGATGAGACATGACGGTAGCCTGATTGGATGGAATGATTGCCTATTTGTCCGAGCAAGGTGAGAAATCGGTGCAAAGCACTCACTTGTGGCATATCGTGGAGTTGTCGAGGAAAAGCGATGCAATCAAAGAAGACAAGCGCAAAGGGCGATCCGCAGGTCGTATCGATGCTCGCCAACTTGGCTACGCTAATTAGCAAAGCGATGGGAAATGCTTCGCAAATGGCAATGCCAGTCCCTGGGCTTACGCTCTACCAAAACACTGCTCCGACTGCGCCAAATCCCTGCACGTATGAGCCGAGCCTGCTTGTTATCGCACAAGGACAGAAACGCGTTGACCTAGGCAAGGAGAGCTATGTTTTTGGGGAAACCACGTTTCTACTAACATCGATCGAGCTTCCGATCGTTAGCCGCGTCTGCGCAGCCAGTGTCGAGAGGCCTTACCTCGCGTTGTTCCTCAGGCTCGACATGGGGATGGTCCGCGACGTTCTTCATTCCGACGAGGTGTCGATTCCCGCACCGCCAGCTGGAACACGCGGCATGGTGCTTGGTGAGGCAACATTAGAACTCCTTGCGCCGTGCTGCCGCATGGTTCAGCTTCTCGATACTCCTCAGGATGTTGCGTTCTTTGGCAAGCTGCTCCAGCGAGAGATCATCTACCGACTTCTTCAAGGGCCGCAGGGAGATCGCCTGCGTTCCGTTACTACATTGGTGGACCAAAACCATCGAACAGCAAAGGCGGTCAATTGGTTGCGTGAGAACTACGAGAAGACACTGAACGTGGATGATCTTGCGTCAATAACCGGGATGAGCAGGTCGACCCTCCACCATCACTTCCGCAGTCTCACAGCTATGAGCCCTTTGCAGTTTCAAAAGCAGCTTCGGCTTCACGCAGCGCGCCAGAAGATGCTCACGGAGGAACTCGATGCCGCGAGCGCAGCCTTCGAGGTCGGGTATGAGAGCCCCAGCCAGTTCAATCGGGAGTACAAGCGGTTCTTCGGCCAACCGCCAATGCGCGACATCCAAGCACTTCGGGCATCCGGATAAGTAGCGGGAAGTCGGCCAGTGGGGCGGGATCTACGAAGATCTCGGCGGGGGTGGTTCGAGCCCGATCCGATCATTGACAGCGTTGTGGAAGCGCTGTTTGCATCCAAGGTAGCGCTCGGTTGTTTGCACAGAGACATGTCCCAGCAGAAATTGTATTTGCTCTAGCTCACCACCTGCCTGGTGACAAAGACGGGCACAGGTGCGACGGAGGTCATGCGGCGCCAGGGTTGGAATCTCACAGATTTGTGCTTTCTCCTTCACCACGCCCCAGATGACTTTAGGGCTGAAGCCGCATCCCCAGACGCGGCCAGCCTTGTTAATGGACCGAAGTAGAATGCCATCCACGATTCCGGAGGCCGTCATCCACGCATCGATTCCAGCTTTAACCCAGACTGGAACAGGAATCGTGCGTATATGGCCGCCCTTGCCAATAAGATCGGCAATGACCCAGTGCTCCTCCCTTTGCTGGATATCTTCAACCCTTAACGCCGTCAATTCGGCGCGCCGCAGACCGCAACCCAGGAGAATGGCGAGCGTGGCGTAATCTCGCTTGCCGCGAAGACTGTCAACGTCTACGGTCCGCAAAAGACGCTTACCCTGCTCCGCAGAAAGCCAATTACCAACCGGCATACCCAATCGTTTGGCACCCTTCACGCGGCGAATCCCATCCGCTAGATCGGCGCTCAGGAGCCCGCAATCCGCCGCCTCGTACGCCAGCCTTCGGACTGCCGCGAGCCGCAAATTGATGGTGGTAGATGCATAATGTTGCTGTTCGAGAGAGATCCGGTACCGGGTGACTACGGTCTTATTGAAGGCGAGCCTCGGTTCTGAACAGTACCATTCGATGAACTCTCTGATCGCATGGTCATAGGTCCGCTGAGAACTGGGCGAAGTCAGGCTGTTCAGAACGGCGGATTTCGATTGCTCAAGATCAGGAAGCTTAAGGACGGACTTCGGCGCTCGTTTACGTTTCATCTTGCTCTTTGCCACAGGAACGGCCTCCATAGCCGTGGCAAAACAGCATGATCCAACTTTCAATCTCGTACACTAGGGCGTTTCTCGTTACCTATTCGGGCATCGCAATGACAAGATTCGCAGTCAACAAAAATTTGCCTGAACATCTTTATTTAATCCGCTTCGATGTCATGCTGCCGATTCCCGAGATTTAGAGCCAGAAACTAGCCTCTTGGAACGATGGCACGGCAGTATGATAGCGAAACCTTCTTCCGTTAAATTATTTAGAGAGTCCGGCCGAACCAGGGCCGTCCACCGAAACGCCCAAGGGGGCTCGAATCAACGTATATGTATGTAGATGATGCGGAAAACCTTGCCTCGAAATCCATTTGGGATAGCGTAGGATGGTTTGGGCCGGTCTTGGCTGCTCGATATTCGTGCATAGATCGCGCGGCCTAGGTGATATTTCATGGATAAAGCGAGCGAGCCTGGGGCAACTCCTCAAGAACCCCTTTTCG
The DNA here is from genome assembly GCA_963821315.1 of uncultured Acidobacteriaceae bacterium. GTDB lineage: Bacteria > Acidobacteriota > Terriglobia > Terriglobales > Acidobacteriaceae > PALSA-350. The sequence continues at coordinate 9,962 of CAWGDP010000012.1, forward strand.
AGGTTCCGATACAGACGCTGCAAGAAGCCTTGGGCCGGGAGCTACGCCCGGACGATCTCACCGATCTCGATCCTGGGATGGAAGACTGCGAGCGGCTTTACACCGCCCTTTACGTCTATCACCAGAAAAACCGGATACAACCCGTCGCAACGGCGGACACAGTCCGTCCGAACCTGAGCTTTGTTAGCCTCGCTGACGGCGTCCAGGTGAGCCGGGCTGCGCCGCCTTATGAAGAGGGCACGTTTCTGCCGCGCAACGGCGAGTTCAGGGTTCCGGTCGAGGACATCAAGCGCACGCTGCTCTTCGCCGACGCGGTCGTGATCGAGGATCCGGTGTTTTCCTTTTGCCGCGGGGTCATGTGCACCCGGTATATGGAGTCGATACCACCCTACTACGTTCTTGAGGAAAGTCTGCGGCAATTGGCGGAGTTGCGTCCCCTTCTTGAAAAACGTCTCCTGCGCCTCACCTCTTACTTCCCGGATCCTGTCAAGATTTCGCGTGCGGACATTCCCTATGACGGCGGCATCGTCGTTGGCGACGTTCTTGCGGCCACTAGCTATCGCGACGAACGCGTCCTGAGACTCGTCGCCGGCGACAGACCCGTCCCAAATTTCGAACACGTCAGTGCCGAAGAACGGCGGCGATTCATCCGGGACCTGATGAACGAGGAAGGCGACGAATTCGAGTGGCTATACCGTCAGGCCGAGAGCCTGATTTTCGGAACTGTGGATCCGGACGCGTACTGCCCCTATCTTCCGAACGATTACCAGTACGGGATTTACTCGAAGCTATTGAAGCGCAATGCCAAGAGAATCGATCTCAATGTCAGTGTGGTGATGGAGCTCAATTCCGGCTGCGCAGTCGATCCGGACAGGATCAAGGTGGACGAGCTCCTCGACATTCGCCGTGATGAACATGTCTTCAGCTCGTGGCGCGAGCTAGTCCGTAATTCGGTAGTTATGGCTGAAGCGCGGAAGCAGGAGGATCTGACCCATCTCGACGTGTTCAAGTATGAGGTAGCGAACAGGAGCCGCGACTGGCGGGCAAATTTCCAAAAGTACAACAAAGGCCGCCTGAAGGACGTGATGACTGGAATGAAGGAAGTGACAGTCGGCAGTTTCAAGGCCGCTACTGGCATCGGAGCGGGCTCGTTGCTCGACCCTACCGGCCTCGTAACTTTGGGAGGCGTGTTTTACGGCCTGGTCAAATCGGGGTGGACAATCGAGGACGCCTTTGACCGGCGCGCGGCGGAAGAGGCGGCTCTCTCGTTCTTCACGGCTATTCGCGATACTCCGGCGCGGGACTAGAGCGCTTCGGTGAGACACAGCGATTGGAGCTTGCTTCGCTGGATTTATCATCGTTGCGATTTGTCGCAGTGCGCCGAGTCAAGGGCCGGGGAATGCGGTTCGTCTTACAGAATAGCGCGTGACGCGTCACCTCAGCCCTCTCGGCACCTGAATCACTGCGACTACGGACTGCTGTTCAAGACCTCTGCCGTACAAGGGCAGCGCCCTCGCGAATCACGATTTGTTGTTTGCGAAATTGCTGATCTTGCGAGCATTTGCATTTCCATAGTGACAATTTTATAAGTCGAAGAAAATATGCACTGAAAGCTGTCCGACGCGACAGAGTAGCGTCCGAATGCGAACGTTTTGGACCATCGTGTGGGTGCCTTTGGAGGATCTGGGCCCATTCTCAAGGATTCTCGGTTGGTACGAAATCCCCTAGGAACTCACCGAACTCGGATACGTCCTCAAATGTCGGCTAGGCAACAGAAATCCGGACTCCCGCCAGCAATCCCGGATGGGAGTCGCCATGGGCGTTTCGCATTACCCATCCTGCCCGCTCCAGGTTGAGTATTCGTTGATTCTGGCGAATTATATTGTCGACGCAATTCCCGGTGGGTCATCGCCTAGAAGTCGCACGAGGCTCCCTATGATATTCCTTACGGGAGATGCGACAGGGACACCAAAATATCGAAGAGCTGTGGATTCTGACGTTTCGTTCTCTGTGGAGGCGAATTGCTCGGGATGGCCGCCTGGTGCGGACTCCACCAAGTCCGGAAATCATCTTCTCGAATCGATTGGCAGCGTATCGCTGTGCACAAATCGAGTGGGGCAACTTCACGCGGATTGTGATCTCGGCAAGGTATGCGGCTCAACTACGTTCTGAACTTAGAGAACATCAACAGGCACTTGTGACCCTCGCCTCACTTCCTGATCGCCCGACGAGGCGTCATCAAGACCAAATACTCAAGGTCATCGAGCAGCTTGTAATATCGTTTGTCCTGCTTCACGAGATATTTCACCTGATGTCGGGCCACGTAGGCCTCATCTCTTCCGGTGCAAAGGCGCTGAGCTTCGACGAATTCAACATCGGAGTGTTTTCGGCTGAGGATCGTGGAGAGAAGCAGACTGATCCTCCCTCGGAGCGGAAGATGGCCGAAGCCTATTTTCTGGAATCAGAGGCTGACTGCTGTGCACTTCAATGGATCATTCAAATGACGATGCCGATGTCCTTGAGACGGCATCTGGGACAGCCAGTGCCGGATTTCTCTTCATTAGCCTCGGTTCAACGCATCGTCGGCTTCCGCATGGTACTTACCGCGGCATGGATGACGCTTCGCCGGATGGAACTAAATCGTGCGAGGTGGATGGAGTGTGCGAGTGAAACGCATCCGCTGCCCGGAGCGCGGCTGTTCCTCGCGATCGGAGCGTTGCTGCAGGAGTATTCGGAAATTTCCGACCTGCGATTCGACCGGCAGGGCGGCGGGCACCATACCCTGACCGGATCAGACATTACCACGATGACCACATTTCTCCACGAGATACTGTCGCCCGTCCTCACGGCGGACTGGAATCCTGATGAGGATGTCGTCAAGAGGGGGAGCCTTGAGGCGCTTATGGTGACAGCGTTTCCAGATTTCGCGAATCACATGCTCAATCGGAGGCCGCAGACTCCCGTCGGTCGCGAGGTCAGTCGCATGGAGCGAGTGAGACTCAGGATTTATCCCAGGTTAGCTCGACACCGCTATTTTCCGGTCATCCAACTTAACCCGCTAGTGTGAGGCTCCGATAGGGCTCAAAACCTATGGACTCTCTGCGGTATCATGCAGCAGCAGCCAAGTCACGCCTTTGGGTAAAGACCATGCGATTCAACGTTTCCAGGAGCGCTCGTCCATTCGTGGTGTATGACGCGACTCGAACCACTGCCGCTCAGGCCCTCATGTTCCTACGCTGGGGGTCACGCTTTGGATGGTGTGTTCTGACGATGGGGGAGAACTATTTTGTTTTGCCCTTTCGCGCCTTTCTTCAAACCGTTGCCACCACTAGGCGAAAAGCAGCCACGCTAGCGACGGTTTTCGGTCTTGAAGATCTCGTTGCTAGTCATGTGTTGCAGTTACGGGCGAAATCAATCGAGCTGCGGAAGCGACCTCGGATAGATCTACGGAGAGCTACGTGGTGTTGACGAGCAAGCGCAAGGAGAGGATCGCTATCTCGGGCGTCGGGGTGGTCGGTAAACCAGTTTCCATCTCCTCCGAGGGGAGGCGCTGGGTCGATTCCGGTGGCCCGGCCCGGCGCGGTGGAGTAGGTGGAGGTATCGGCAGTGGTGCTGGTAGGGGTTGGGGCATCAAGAAAGCGGCAAAGAGACCCGCGAAGAAAGCTGCGAAGAAAGCTGCGAAGAAGGCGGCCTCATCCGGCCGAGGGCCAGACCAGCGTCAGAGAGGCAGGGGCGTTCTGTCCTTCGGAGGGCGTGAACCGAAAGGAGGAACCCCAAAAGAACCAGAGAGGAATCTCACGCCTCAGGTCTTAGACACGGTTAATGTCTTCTACGCGACCGATCGTGAACCGAAAGAGTCCGGACGAGACGGCAGCACGGTAGGTTACTCGAACCGGTTAGCCCCGGTCTCAAAGCTGGCCTATGGCCCTCTGCACGGTCAGCATCCCGGAGAACCACAAGACGGGCAGGCTTGAGACCCCATCCATCTGGCGTTTTCAAATTCACGAGGATCCGAAAAAACACTTTACTCTTCAAGAGTGCTCTAGCAGGACGCCGGCGGCGTTCTTTACAGAGCTGAGCCAAATCATTGCTAAGGGAGAGAAGAAAACGGCGTTCGTCTTCATTCATGGCTATAACGTCAGCTTCGACGCGGCGGTGAAGCGGACTGCGCAGTTATCTCGAGACATGCGTTTCCCCGGAGCGCCCATTCTCTACAGTTGGGCATCAGCGGCTGCTAAGAGACTGTACTCGAAGGACGAGGAGACTGTTGCCTTGACCGTTGACAGACTTGCAGGATTCTTGAAGAGACTCAGCGAAACGTCCGGAGCCACCGAGATCCATCTCATCGCGCACAGTATGGGCAATCGAGCCCTTATCAATGCTCTGAAGGCATTCCAGACGCCGTCCGCGGCTGCCAAACCATTCAAGCAGGTGGTGCTCACCGCGCCGGATGTCCCAAGGCAGGATGCAGAGGTCGTAATTGCGGCCGCAAACGCCAACGCAGAAAGAATTACTCTCTACGCCTCAAGCAAAGACAAAGCTCTGCTCCTCTCCCGAGGGCTACATGACAACCGTCGCCTTGGATACGTCTACGATTATCCCTACGTGATTCCTGGACTGGACAGCATCGACGCCAGCAGCGTCGAAACAGACTTCCTCGGACATTCCTTCTTCGCCGCTACAAGGACCGTACTTGGAGATCTGTCTGCCTTGGTGCTCGAGGGCAAGGAGCCAGGTACGAGATTTGGCCTCCGGAAGCTGAAAACCCCATCCGGGCTATGCTGGGAGTTTGATTAGGCCCGTTATTTAGCCTCACCTCGACCGAATGGCCTGCAGTCAGAATGGCTTCGGATTAGGTCCGCACATGTCGGCCAGTGTCCAGGAATTCTGATCGGGCCTCAACGCCGGGATACCGGGACCCTAGCGCGTTTTCCGTTACCTTTCTGCGCGAACGACCTGCGCCGCGGAAGATGCGGTAAGCTATAGCACATAAATGGCTTATGTGGAACTGGTGCCGCCTTTGCTCAAAACAGGGCGGTACGATCCTGTATCTTATGACAGCCGTCGATTAGACTTGATCCGTTCGGTGTCCATGACAACTGCATCTGGGGTCATTGATGGTCTCAATCGACGAGGCTGTTCGACAGATTCGTGCAACCTGGCCTTCAAACGGAGACTATTTGGACGATCTTCAACGCAGGATGTCTGGCACCCCGCCCATTCCGCTCCTTCCCTTCGTTGGAGCTGGACTATCGATACCAATGGGCTTTCCTTCTTGGGGTCGATTCTTAGAAGATCTTGCTGCAGAATGTGGACAGCAACACGAGGTAGAAACACTTCTCCGTTCAGGTTCGTATGCAGAGGCCGCCGAGGCGGTCGAATATGCATTGGGATACGCAATCTTCAATAAGCGTGTTTCTCATACGTTTGGAGAACGACGTTCCAACGACTGTGAGCTGCGCGGCCCCATACTCGCAGTTCCTGATCTTGCCTCCGGTGCGGTCATCACAACCAACTTTGATCGGGTACTGGAGCGGGCATTCTCACAGGCCGGGGCGCCCTTCGGCAATGTCGTGCGGGGAGCACAAGTCGACTCCATTCGACGAGCAATCGCCGACAACTTGCCTTACCTCGTTAAGATCCACGGTGATGCCGAAGAACGCACGGGCAGAGTTCTTACGAAGACGGAATACGACGCACACTACGGGCCGACAGGCCCTAATGGCCTTCGTGCCCAATTGAGTCGCATCTTTCAAGGCCGCACATTGCTGTTTTTGGGCTGCAGCTTGGCGCAGGATCGGACACTTGATGTTCTTCTCGATGTACTTCAGCAAGTTTCTGGAATTGAACACTACGCCATCGTCGAAAGGCCCGCAGTCGACAACGATCTCTTCGAAAAGCAACGACGATTAGGTGACCGTGGCATCCTCCCTATCTGGTATCCGACTGGCCAGCACGCCTTGATCGAACCGTTGATTAGGTGGATATCTCAAAAGGAGGACAGGCAAGCGCTCCTCGCTCAGACGGAAGAATTCCTCAACACTATCCGTTATCTGAGAAAAAAGGATTTGATCGATCAGGAAATTGCGCTGAAGAAGCAAGATGAAGCGCTCAATCGCTTTTGGGTGAGTGGTCTGGGAGGCAGGCAATGAGCTCGAAGGATCGTGAACCTCTAGAACCAATACAACCGATGAACGATCGCACGTACGGCCAATTTGAGTCCCAGACTGGAAGCGATGCGTTGGCAAGCGACAGGGTGGAACGAGCTTATCGCTCAGTCGCTGACATTCGATTAAAAGCAGACAAAGACGAGTACAAGCTGCCCGAACTGGCGGCAGCTCTTGATCAATTGAGCACCGAACTTGCTGACGTTGGTCGGTGGACAGAAGCTCTCGAAGTCGCAAATGAGTGCCTGCAGCTGTATCAACAGCTGGCTGTACAACAACCCACCAGCTTTCTTACAGAACTCGCAGCAGCTCACAACAACCTCAGCGCTAGGTTGAACGCACTTGGCCGGATCGAAGAGGCGCTGGAATCCGCTTCGAAGGCCGTGGTTATCTACCGTCAACTCGCCGCCCAAGATCCTGTCCATTTTGTCCCGGATCTTGCGTCGGCTTTGAACAATCTCGGGAACCGGCTCAGCAGATTAGGTCGCCGCGAAGAGGCGCTCCTGGCAGCAAAAGAAGCATTCTCGATTCTACGTCAACTCATCGGTCAAGATGCTGAAGCATATCTACCGAACCTAGCGAGTTCCCTGAATAACTTGGGGATGATGTTGAGTGAAGCACGCCAGTCCGATGAGGCTCTCCAAGCCACTCAGGAAGCAGTCTCAGTCTATCGTCAGCTCATCGCAGCCAATCCAGAGGCGTTCCTGCCCAATCTAGCGAGTTCGCTAAACAATTTGGGTACTACATTGAGCGAGATGGGGCGGCGCGAAGAGGCGCTTTCTTCGACAGAGGAGGCTGTCACAATCCGGCGTCAACTGGCAGCAACTCGCCCAAGCGCATTCCTTCAGGACTTAGCGAGTTCTCTGAATAATCTTGGAACGATGCAGAGCGAACTCGGGCGTCGCGAATATGCGCTCAGGGCTTTAGAAGAGGCTGTTTCGATTTATCGAAACCTTGCTGCAATGAATCGTGAAGCATTCCTTCCCGACCTCGCTGCATCCCTAAACAATCTCGGTACAATGCAAACTGATGTTGGAGAACTTGAAAGAGCCCTTCATTCTACCGAAGAGGCTATTTCGATCTACAGCAACCTGGCAACTCAGAATCCTGATGCATTCTTATATTCTCTAGCCACGACGCAAGCTGCCAAGGCGTCCGTGTTGTTGCGGCTAGGTAAAGCAGTCGACGCTACCGCACTCTTGCGAGAGGCACTTGCAAGTGCAAAGCACAATCTTGCACGCGGGTCAGAGGCGATTCGACAATTGGTCACTGGCCTTGCCATGCGTTACGTGCGGACAGCAGAAGCTGCGGGAGTAGAGCCTGAATCGGATTTACTTGCAGACCTGTTGCCCCAGTTTCGGGGGCGTACTGAGAGCAAAGATATTGATACAGCGCTTACCCCATACAGCCTGAGCGCCAATCCACAACAAGTCGATAAATTAAGGCAGGGGGCTCGAGCATGGAACCAGTGGCGATGGAGTCAGCCGTTAATTCTGCCCGATCTCAGCCGTGCCGACCTGAGACGGACTGACCTTAGCCTGGCGGATCTCAGCGGAGCATATATTGCAAGAGCCGACCTCTCAGATGCTAATTTGCACGGAGTAGATTTAAGCGGAGCAAATCTTATGGGCGCAAATCTTAGTCGCTCTAACTTGCGCGGAGCGACGCTCGCTGGGGCGAACCTTAGCGGAGCGGATTTGTCGAATTCAAACCTCGAAGGCGTCAACCTCTTTCGAACTACGTTTGCTGATACGAACCTCAGCCGCGTATATGGGCTCGCGAATTGCAACCACACTGGCCCAAGCTTCCTTGATTTTCAGACTCTCGCAAACTCAGGTCCTTTGCCTGAGGACTTCCTTCGCGGATGTGGACTTCCAGACAGATTTATCGAATATCTGCCTGCAATGTTTAATCAACCAATCGACTTCTATTCTTGTTTTATCAGCTATTCGACCAGAGACAGGGACTTCGTTGATCGCCTTCACGCCGACTTACAGAACAAAGGTGTCCGTTGCTGGTTTGCTCCACAAGATCTTCAATCTGGCAGGAAGCTCCACGAACAGGTTGATGAAGCTATTCGTTTGTATGATCGGTTGCTGCTCGTCTTGTCCGCGAATAGTATGAACAGCGAGTGGGTTAAACAGGAGATCGTGCATGCAAGAAAAAAGGAGCTTTCGCAGAGCCGACAGGTGCTCTTTCCCATCAGCATCGTGCCTTTCTCGGAGCTGAGGCAGTGGGAGTTATTTGACGCGAATACTGGAAAGGATGCCGCGAAAGAGATACACGAGTATTTTATTCCAGATTTTAGCAACTGGAAAAGCCACGATGCCTATCAGCACGCCTTTGATCGTCTCCTCAAAGGACTCAAGGCAGAACCGGCATAGTTTGAAAGCATGCGCGGATGTGAACAGCCATTGGGCTCAATGTCTACATCGTCGCGCGACCGCTGCCGAACCCCAGCAGAGATCCTTGGAGGATTCATCCCGAAAAGTCGGCTAGTGTTTACGAATGCGGTTGGATCAATTGGACGTAAAACGACTAGTCGGACAAATGCCTGTGAAGTCTGGTCGGTAGATTCCCCCCGCCAACCGTCGAGACGGGCGTCTTCGACGCAGAGGTGCACTGAGCCTCAACTACGTCCGGTTTGGATGAAAGCGGCGTAGCGTTCAAGCGCACCCAGGTGGTCCCGATCGGACCGCAAGCCGACGTAGCCGTCAGGACGAACCGCGAGGAGCGTGATTCCCTCGATCCCCAGGTGAGAAGTCTCAGCGGGCTCCAAGCGTCCGACCTTGCCAGGGACATCGGCGACGGAAGTGAGAGTCACAGCAGTTTCAAACAGCGTTGAATCTTTCACATGGTTCTGCAGGGTGGCGTGAAGATCCAACAATGTCGTTGTGTTTGCCGTCGGTCCGCCTAGCAGGATCAGAGTACTGCCCGCACGCTGGCCAAGCGCATGAAGCCTGGAAGCACCTGCTTCGGGCATGCGAACCGGAACATTGTCGGGCAAGCGATATCCGGCTGCGAAACTGCTGTTTGCGTCGCCGAAGACAATCGGAGAGTTCGCGTAGTCGACGTTCAGTTCGGTCTTGGCCACGATTTCGTGATGCAGGGTTTTTGGGTCTGCGATGGTGGCTTTAATAGCCAGGTTACGACTCTTGCATTCCGTTGGGTCGGCCATCGTCAGCGTATGTTCTGAGACATCGCCGGATTTGGTGACGAGTTCCGCAACCGGCCGGCGTTCAATTTCGTAACTATCGAGCAGCGTCTCGTGGGCAGCACCCTGATGGACGAGAGCAAGTTTCCAAGCCAGGTTGAAGGCATCCTGGAGACCGCAGTTCATGCCATGCCCTTCGGAGGGTGAACACAGATGCGCCGCGTCACCGGCTAGAAAGACGGGGCCCGATCGATACTTCGTCGCCATCTTGGTGTGGCAGTAGAAGCGCGCTGGATTTTCAATGTCGACGAAAGAGGCAGATGGTGCGTAGCGGCGCAAGGCAGACGCGGCATCGGCGATCAGATCAGAGTTGTCCGAATCTGGTCGAAGATAAACGCGCCAGCGGTGGCCAGGAAGCGCAGTGAGGATGACCGGAAGCGGGTCGAGATAGACGAAGTTCGCTTCGAACGTGTCGGCCCATCCCTCGATCGAAGTATCGAAAACGGCCCACGGCTTCACGATGTCGTGGCCCTCAAAGCCAATGCCACTCAGGTCGCGAGTTACACTGTGGATGCCGTCGCAGCCGACCAGCCAGCGGGCCTCTACCTGGTAGCGACTCCCGTCGCGCTCGATCTCCGCCAGGACGAGGTTACCCGCATTGATGGTGAACCCAATCAAACGGGAAGATCGATTTACCTGACCACCATATTGCTGGAGATGGTCATTGAGAATGGACTCGGTGACCTCCTCGGAGAGGCCGACATTGAACCCATATCTGCTGCCGCAACCGGAGAGGTCCATCGTCCCCAGCAGCTCGCCGTCGGCGTAAATCTTCAGCACGCGTTGTTTGCATCCGGCATCGAGAAATCTTTCGACCAATCCGAGCGACTCGAAGATCTGCAGGGAGCGCGGATGAACGACGGTCGCTCTATCCCAGTGAAGCGGCGCAGGCTGGGCATCGATCAGATGGCACGGCACCCGTCTGCGGTTCAGCTCTGAAGCTAGAAGCAGGCCCGTAGGGCCCGCACCGACAACCAACACGACGGTTTGACAGCTTGCCATGGGACTCACTGGCCCTCTGGAAGGATTGACCCAAACGATAGGGCCGCGGTCAGGGGTTGTCAACCAGGTTTCCAGCGGTCTCCCATGCGCTATTTGGATTTTGAGGTCGGATTTTCTTTGTTTGGAGATTATGATTCAGCCCAAGGCTCCGCGGCACTCTTTTGCTTGTGCGGAATTTAAACCGGGCGAGTTCGGCAGTCCATCAGGTAACCGTAATTTCGAAGGAAAATACGATGCCAACCTTTGAAACGCAGATCTGGAAGAGCGCAAGACTCACCATCGAACGCGATAAAAGCGAAACGCTGGGCACGATCTTTCGATTTTTCGGACCATTCACCGGGCGAGATATGTACAACTCGCTGTCTCCCGACGCCTTTCGCAACATCTTCGAATCGGCGCCAGACCACGAGCAACCGACCGCACACGTCTTTGACCTGACTGAGGTTCCATACATGGATTCGACCGGTCTGGGCATGTTGGCGAGCCATTACGTCCGGTGCCAGAGCAAAGGGATTCGGCTGAGCATCCTAGGCGTGAACCCTCGTGTTCAGGAATTGTTCAGGCTCACGGGAATGTCGACCGTGCTGCCGATCGCCGCAACCTCAACCGAAGCATGATTCTCAAACAGTACTATTTGGGTTGCCTGGCCCATGCCTCTTACCTGCTGGGGGACGAGACCAGCTCGACCGCGATCATTGTCGATCCGCAGCGCGATATCCAACAGTACGTGGTGGACGCGGAGAGATGGGGCCTAACGATCCGCCATGTGTTTTTGACTCATTTCCATGCCGACTTTATCGCCGGGCATCTGGAACTGCGCGACCGCTGCGGCGCCACGATTTATCTTGGCAGCCGAGCCAAGGCGGAATATGCCTTTGTGCCCATGGCGGATGGAGACACACTCGAATTTCCGGGTCTGCGCCTGCAGGTTCTGGAAACGCCGGGTCACACCATCGAGTCCATCTCGATCCTGGTATTTGATCTGAAGAAGGACCCGGCAAAGCCGCACGCCGTTCTCACCGGGGATACGTTGTTCATCGGCGACGTTGGCCGGCCTGACCTGCGGGCCTCGCTGGGATGGACCGCCAACGATCTTGGCGCGCATCTCTTCGATTCGCTGCACAACAAGCTGTTGACGCTGCCCGATGAGACGCTGGTCTACCCCGCGCATGGCGCAGGGTCTCTTTGCGGTAAGCAGCTTTCGTCCGACACGGTTTCTTCGCTGGGAGATCAGCGGCGGATGAATTACGCGCTGCAGCCGATGTCGAAGGAAGAATTCATTCGCCTGGTTACCGCCGACCAACCGGATGCTCCGCAGTACTTTACCTACGACGCCATACTGAACACGCGCGAACGGGTAACGCTGGATAGCAACCTGGAGAGGGTTCTGCAGCCCGTTTCGCTCGGCGAAGTGATCCGGCTGGGAGACGCGGGTGCGCAGTTGCTGGATGTGCGGGATGCCGCGGAATTTGCCAAAGGGCACGTGGTTGGCAGCATCAACATTGGGTTGGGCGGCCAATACGCGACGTGGGCCGGCACACTGTTGGATCGCGTGAAGCCGATTGTGATTATTGCCGAGCCGGGACGGGAGCAGGAAGCTGCCTTACGCCTGGGGCGCATCGGATTCGATCACCTGAGAGGTTATCTGGACGGGGGAATGGCCGCACTCGCCGATAGGCCGGACCTGGTTTGGCCGACGGAACGGGTCAGCGCAGCGACGATTGCGGAAGAACTGGAGGGCGGTGAACCTCCAATCGTCCTGGATATCCGGAATCCCCGCGAGTGGAAAGCCAAACACATACCGGAAAGCCTGAACATTCCCCTCAACCACATGCAGGAGCGCATCGCAGAAGTTCCGCGCGGCCGTCGCATCGCTGTGCACTGCGCGGGGGGCTACCGTTCCTCGATTGCCGCCAGTATCCTGCACCAATATGGAATTACCAATCTGATCGAGATGGCGGGCGGACTCGCCGCGTGGGATGCGGCCAAACTTCCGGTTGTTTCGGAGACGTGACTTTGCGTCGACGCGGTGGCAGACGGCTCGACATTCTCCGTGCATACGGTAAAAGCATTGGAAAAAACCATTTTCGGCCCAGGTACGCTGGTGCGAACCTGGGGCACCCGTCCAGAACCATAGACGTTAGGTAGGAAGCTAAATTCTCCGTGCCTATTCTCCAACGGCATCTGGCAAAAGCTGTTAGTTGCATAGAGCGGCGCGTAAGCTGTAGGCATGACGAACCCTATCCTCGGTGCGGGTCTACACGGTATCGGCGCGTTCAGCTCGGCTCTGTGCTATACCCCGCAAAAGAAGACGAAAGCATGGTCCTGGCAGACCTATTGGATGGCGCAGGCGGCAGTATGTTGGCTGATCTTGCCAATTATTGTCGCCGCCTTGACTACGCCGCAACTTGTCTCGGTGCTTCGCGAGTCTCCGCGTGACGCCATGGTGCGCTCATTTCTGCTTGGTTTGTGCTACGGGGTGGGGGGAACTGCTTTTGGAGTAGCGATCCGCTACCTCGGGTTCTCCATGACGTACGCCTTGTCTGTCGGAATCTCCTGCGTCCTGGGAACGCTCTTGCCTCCGCTGTTGGCAAGCCAACTCGGCGGCTTGTTGCAACGGACGGGAAGCGTATGGGTTTTCTCCGGGATCGCCATCGCAACTGCCGGCATTTTTGCTTCTGGGAATCGCCGGGAAGCTGCGCGACACGGACCAGGCGGGATCGATAACAATCACTGTTGCGGAGCGGCCGGGCTTGACCAAGGGTCTGCTTTTCGCCCTTGTCGCCGGTGTGCTGTCTGCAGTCTTCGGTTTGGCCTTGGCTGCGGGGCAGCCAATCGCAGATGTCGCCGCGAGATATGGTGCGGGAAAATTCCAGGGTAATGTCATCCTCATCTTCGCCTGCGGGGGAGCTTTCGTAAGCACCGCCATCTTTTGTCTTTACCTTCACTGGAAAGACAAGTCGCTGCGCGAATATGTGTCTTTTGCCGACGGTCCGGCGCGCAATCTTCTGGCGGCGAATTTCGCACTTGCCGTAGTTACAGGCTTGCTGTGGTACGGACAGTTCTTCTTCTATGGCATGGCACACACCTACATGGGGCTGTACCGGTTCACCAGCTGGGCGCTGCACATGTCGATGCTGGTGCTTTTTAGCGCCTTCGTAGGGGTTTTCTTAAAGGAGTGGAAAGGCTGCCGCCGGAGTACTCAGTTGGTTTTGTTCAGCTCGTTCGCAGCGTTGGTGGTCGCGGTTGGGTTTATCACGTACGGCAGCTACCTGGGCGGAGGGTAGAGGCTGACCATTCCAGGAGCCACGCTTTTCTTAATGAAGCGGAATGTGTGGTTCGCTCGGGAGAGACCACCAGAGGCTCTCACGATAGGGGACTTCAGCGCGCTTAGCAGAAGCGCGATTTCGGAGGACAATCCAACCGACGGTCACCATGCCGAGGCCCAAGAACGAGATCCGATTCATGTTAGGACCTCCGTCACACAAAGTAAGTTTCGGGTAGCGGGTCAACACCATTCAGTCAGATGCAGAAACTCAGCATCTAGTACACCGGGGGACCGGCTTTTTGGCGGCCCAGATTGCTGGATGCGTTGAAGAGAGCGCGAGCAAACTGAGACCGGGTTGGTCGCTGTCGGTGGGAGCCCCCTGCTTCAGCAGGGGGAGCGACGCTTCAGCGTTGCGGAACGAGTCGCACCTCGACTCAATCGGGCTTTAGCCCCGGCTTCCATTGGCCGGTGCGATAACGTCGGCTCTGGAATGTTGACTGCACCGCAAAAACTCGCACGTTCTTCACCTCGATCCAGCCCCGCAGCAACTCCGACCGAAACCCCACGGCTAAAGCCGGAGGAGAATAGTCCTACGCGAACCGCTCGGCTTGAAAGCCGAGCTCCCCCGCATAAATGCGGGGGCTCCCACCGCTCAATTTGGACGAGTCTGAAGCTGTTAGCCTCTTTTCATAGCTGCTACACTTCATGGCCATGAGCCCATCCAGAAAATTTGCCCACGATGACATCGTCAAAGTGATCGAGACCGGCGAGACCGGGATAGTTAAAAGTTTCCACGAGGATGAGAATGGATATGTTTACGGAGTACAGCTTGGCGGAAAGTCCGCGATAGAGACCGCTGTGCCTGAAGACGCGCTTGAACTCGTGAAGATCGCCAATGACGATGAGACCGGGTTTGCCGTGCGTTACATTTCCTAGTGCATATTCACGAACGCACTTTGCTACTCGCCTCGCAGGGCCAGCATGGGATCAGTTTTGGCTGCCCGTCTGGCCGGTAGAGCCGAGGATGCGAGCGCCAACAGCAGCATGGCCAGGGCCGCAAGGGAAAGCACGATCGGATCGAATGGGCTGACCTCAAACAAGAAAGAACGCAACAGACGGGACGCGGCCAGTGCTCCAAGCAAGCCTAAGACACAACCAACCGCCGCAAGTTTTACGCCGGAAGCGAGGATGAGCGTGACCACACCCAAGCGCCGACAGCCCAATGCCATGCGTAGAGCCATTTCCTGTTCGCGCAAGGCGACGGAGAAGGCAATGATGCTGTAGATGCCAAGCACACTCAGCAAGACAGCGACCAGGGCAAAGCACGAGATCAGTACGGTGTTGAAGCGGCGCGGCGCCTCGCTGCTGGCGATCGCGTGTTCCATGGATTGGATGTGATAGAGCGGCAACTGCGGGTCGATCCCGTGCACGGTTGCGCGCAACGCATTCTCCATCTGCTCAGGTTCCACTTGGGTGCGGAGCACGATGTTACCGTAATCGGCGTTTACTTCTCCGGCGCTGGCGAAGTCTCCTTCGGAGATGGCGGTCTGGTCGACCGGCTGATAGAACTGGTCTGGTGTTCTTTCATCCGGAGATCCCATTTTGATGCTATCTACCTCGCCGACCACGGTCATCCAGGGAGTCCTGGTCTCCTGCATACCGCGGCGAAATCTCTTGCCGATGGGGTCCTGGCCGGGCCAGTAGCGCTGGGCCAAGCTGCTGTTCACCAGGGCCACTAATTGGGAGCCGGCGTTATCTGCCTCGGTGAAGGTTCGCCCGCGCAGCAGGCGGATGCCGAACGCCTGGATGGGATCGCCGCGCAGCAGCGAAACCATGGCCATGTTCAGCCCCGCTCCCTTGGGAGGAACGTAGCCTTCGATGGTAATCGCAGGGCCGGACCAGTCGCCGGTGGAAGGCAGCACCGTCGTGATGCCAACGGCTTCTACACCCGGCAACTGGCGAAGGTTGCGCAGCACTTGCTCATCGAACGTGTCGATGCTTGCCTGGGTTCGATACTGATAGCTGGGTAGACCATATTGCGCGGTGAGGATGTGGTCGGGGCGGAAACCTACGTCGACCGCGCGCATCTTTTCGAAGCTGCGCAGGAGCAAGCCTGAGGCGGTGAGAAGCACGAGAGCGATGGCGATCTCCGCGGCGACCAGCACGGAACGCAGACGGGCGTGACCGCTGCCGGTGGTGCCGGTGCGGCCGCTTTCTTTCAGGGTTCCGTTGACGCTGGTGTGGATGGCGGCGAAGGCAGGGGCCAGTCCGCAGAGCAGGCCGGTGAGCAACGCGAGCGCCAGGGCGAAGGCCATCACAGGCCAGTTGAGACCAATCTCATGAATGCGTGGGAGTGTTTCCGGCAATAGGCTTATGCCCAGGCGTAGCGCGGCTGCCGCTAATGCTAACCCTACGAGACCGCCGGCGAGCGAGAGCACCATGCTTTCTACGATGGCCTGGCGGAGTAAAGTTGCGGCGCGCGCGCCGAGGGCGAGGCGGACGGCGATTTCCCTGCGCCTGCGGATGGAGCGCACCAGCAGGAGGCCGGCCAGGTTGGCGCAGGCGATGAGCAGGATGACGACCACGGCAAAGAATAAGGTGCGTACCATGGGGCGCGCTTCCTGGACCGTGTCCTCGTGGAGAGGTTTGACGGCTGCATGAATGCGGAGGCTGCGCATGAAGGCTGGGTAGTCGCGCACGGTTGCCTGGGCTACCCGCTCGGCGTCGCTCTGCGCCTGCTCGGGTGTGATGCCGGACTTCAGGCGGCCCACCATACGGAAGCTCCACGAAGCGGCGTTGCCGGCCAGGAATTCTTCCGGTTGCAGGCGTAGAGGCACCCATAATTCGCTGCCGCCTACGTGGCCGGGCAAGAGGGGAAATTCGAAATTGCGCGGCATGACGCCGATGATGACGTAGGGCTTGCGATCGAGAAGGATGGTGGTTCCGAGGATGTTGGCGCTGCCCTGGTAATGGCTCTGCCACAAGGCTGTAACTGAGCACGACAACCGATTGCTGGTGTTCGTCTTCGGCCTGGGTGAAGGTGCGGCCGAGGAGGGGCGCGACCTGGAGCGCGGGAAAGAGCTCACCGCTCATGCGAACGGCATGGACCGCTTCGGGGACGCCTGTGGTGGCCAGGTTATAGCTTGTTCGCTGATAGCCGCCGAGGTGGGTAAAGCTGTGGGTGTCGCGCATGTAGTTGACGATGTCCGCAGCGGCGGCTCTAGGCCGGGCGCACATATCGCAATCGGAACCATCGAGGGTGTCTCCCAGGATGACCAGACGGTCTGGCGCGGGGAAGGGCAGCGGGCGGAGAAGAACACCGGCGACGATGGAGAAGATGGCAGTGGTGGCTCCGATGCCCAGGGCCAGCATCAGGATGGCGGTGATGGTGAACCCGGGCGAGTTACGCAGTTGGCGGAGGGTGTAACGCGTGTCTTGCAGGGTCTGCGCCAACCCTTGATAGGATCGCTCGTTGCGATGCATTTGCTTGGCCTGCTCGACGCCCCCGTAGGCGCGCCTGGCGGCTTGTCGCGCTTCCTCTGGAGCCATGCCGTGGCGGAGATAGTCATCCTCTAATAACGCGAGATGCGCAGCGATTTCTCTGGCCAGTTCTGCTTCTTCCCGCGAATTGGTAAAGAGCCGGGAAAGCCTCAGGAAGAAACGTCTGAGTTGCTTCATGGCTATGACTCCTCTAGCAAGAGCCGCTCCACCAGGGCGGCCATGGTTCTCCACTTCTGTGTTTCGGCGCCCAGGGCTTTTTGTCCGGCCTTGGTGATTTCGTAGAATTTTGCTTCGCGATTGTTTTCCGTCTTGCCCCAGGTTCCCTTGATCCACCCGTACTGCTCCAGCCGGACTAATGCCGGATAGAGGGTTCCCTGATTGAGATTGAGAAGACTATCGGAGATTTGCTGGAGACGCGTGGCAATTTGATAGGCGTGCTGGGAACCCATCGTGGCAAGAGTCCGCAAGACTATGAGATCAAGCGTGCCCTGAAGTAACTGGATTGATTCCTTTTCTTTACTAGACATCCAAGTGGTCTCTCTGAAAGACAGGATGATCCCATTTCACTTGGGTGTCAAGTGGAGTATTTTTCCGTCGATCAAGGTAAAGGGCATGTCCCGGGACAAGCGAGCGCGAGAACTAGCGAAACCCAGACCCTTGTGCGGGAGCTGGGGGCACCGCAGGTCCCTCGACTACGCTCGGGATGACAAGTGGAGGGTGGTGACTTTTATTAGGGGCCGTCAGATCGAATGGACAGAAAAGAAACAGCAGCTCGACTCCCCTTCGCTTCGGTCGGGATGACAAAGGGGAGCGCAGCCGAGGGAGTGCGCGTTGTTTCTCCGTCGGTCAGGGTGAAGGGCATGTCCGGGACAAGCGAGCGCGAGAACTAGCGAAACCCAGACCGTTGTGCGGGAGCCGGGGCGCACCGCAGGTCCCTCGGCTACGCTCGGGATGACAAGTGGAGGGTGGTGACTTTTATTAGGGGCCGTCAGATCGGATGGACAGAAAAGAAACAGCAGCTCGACTCCCCTTCGCTTCGGTCGGGATGACAAAGGGGAGCGCAGCCGAGCGATCTGCGGTGCGCCCCGTCTCCCGCGCGACGCTGCTCACTTGGACCAGTGTTAGGTGATCTCCCCCTGAGCGGCCTATTCGGATTTGGGGGCGGCACCCTGAACGATGAGGTTGTTGTCGACGCTGAAGACTCCAGGAGTGGAGTTGGCCATCATCTCGGCAATGGCCTCATCACTTGAGTTGTTGACCACCCCGTAGAGAGTAACGTTTCCGTTTTTCACGATGATGTGGATGGCATGGAAGCCTCGAGGCGGATCATTTGTGATGCCGCCGGCCATCATGGCGACGCTGGGACCGGGTCCAACCGCCTGACGGGCA
This sequence comes from uncultured Acidobacteriaceae bacterium, assembly GCA_963821315.1. GTDB lineage: Bacteria > Acidobacteriota > Terriglobia > Terriglobales > Acidobacteriaceae > PALSA-350. Next base: position 28,503 of record CAWGDP010000012.1, read on the forward strand.
GTGCCCTGGTTGGCGTTATATTTCCGCAGGCTGGGCTGGGTATAGATGCGGTTGTAAACGGCTGCGCGGATGCGATCGTCGTTATTGGAAAGCGGGAGCACTTCGATCTGGTTGTCGACCGATTCGACTCCTGGTATGCCCTTGAGCACGTTGGCCGCGCTGCTCTTGAGAGTTGGACGAGAGGCGTACCCTTTGAGGACGACGGTTTTGCCATGGAGGCCGAAGGTGAGCCAGTCGAAAACACCGAGGTTGGTGAGCGAGGCCAGCCGCTTCTGCACCTCTTTGGCTATGCGGAGCGTGTCGTCTTGTGACCAGGTAGGGGATGGGCTCTGGGCAACCAGGGCCGGCGCGGCCAGACTGAAGGTGAGGGCAACGACCACTGCAGGCAGGGTACGGCGGGTCAGAGCAGACAGAACTTTCATTGGCGACTCCTTGCGCTCAAAAGAGTTAGGCTTTCGTCCGAAAGATACAACTAACTGAAATCGGAAGTCTAGTTTTTTAGGGCATCTTGGCGGGGCAAGAGGATTTTCACTTTCACTCTGCGCAGGCGATGAGCTATCCTCCGGCTCATGCAAATGACGCTACCTCCCGCATTGCTGTTACTGGGCGCTGCTTTGGCCTCTATCCCGATGGCTCCTTCGGCACCGTTGTTGGACAACAATGAGGTCAAGGTTGTCCGTGCGCTCGAGAAATATCAGGTGCCGGGAAAATTCCACCAGCACGAGATGAACCGGGTGATGATCTACCTTCAGCCCGGACGGCAGAAATTCGAATATCAGGACGGGAGGAAACCGGCGGTGTTCGATTGGAAGGCGGGTCAGGTGGTCTGGAGCCCTCCAACTGGGATGCACTTGGGGGAGGTCATGGATCATGATTTCAATATCATCGAGATCGAATTGAAGACCCAGGGGACGGACAAGGCGATTACCGAAAAACTCGATCCTCTCAAGGTCGATCCCAGCGACTACAAGCTGGAATTTGAGAACCCACAAGTGCGGGTTCTGAGGGTCAAGATCCCGGCGCATGGAGTGGTTCCCATGCACGCGCATTCGACGGATCGCGTAACCGTCTTCCTCACCGACGAGAATTTTCGGACCAAAGACTCTACAGGCAAGGTCGAGACGGTGGAACACAAAGCCGGTGACGTCGCCTGGGGGACGCCCGTCGAGCATTCGGAACAGAACCTGAGCGACCAGCCTTACGAAGCTGTTACCGTCGAAATCAAGAAATGACGTACTGGACGGCAAGAGCCCAGGTCTCAGATGCGAGACCTGGGCCCTCCTCCGCCAGTTTGCCCACCAAGCTGAAATAAAATCAGAAATCTTATCCTTTCCTTATGCGCTTCAGCGTGTACTACAGGAAGGAGTGAGTACCTGGTTCAGCTAAACAACGTGGGAACACTCGATCCAATTCATGAGACGGTTTTTTCGGATCCAGGCCAAAACGGAGCTAAGCATAGCACCACCACTCAAATAGACGACACTCCCCACCCGCCGGAGTGCTTAGTTCGTCCGTCCACGCCTGCAGACATACCCGCTATCACCGCAATTTATGCCAGGTTCGTCGCCACGAGCACGGCGACCTTCGAGATCGCACCTCCGGATGAGGCCGAGATGATGCGCAGACGGCGGGCGGTTCTGGATCGCGATTTGCCGTATCTCGTCGCAGAGCTCGAAGGTTATGTGGTGGGCTTCTGTTACGCATCGCAATTCCGCCCTCGCGAAGGCTATCGTTATACGGTGGAAGACTCAATCTACGTGCGCGCGGATTGTATCGGCCACGGCGTGGGCAGGATGCTCCTGGGTGAGCTGATCTCGGAATGCCGGGCGAAAGGCTGTCACTCGATGGTTGCCTGCATCTGTGGAGTGAATGTCCCCTCAGTCTCTCTTCACGCGTCGCTTGGATTTCAGCAGGTCGGCTTGCTGCCCGAAGCAGGCAGGAAATTTGGAGAATGGCTGCAGTTGTTGCTCATGCAGCGTCCCCTGCAATAAGATTTCCCAGTGCTTCGGAGGAGCTTCTCGCGCTGAAAGCTTGCCGCATTCCCCGGAAGATGACGGGTTACTCTTTTACAATCAATGACATAACATAAGCAAGCGCGGGCTGCCGACGACCAAGCCATGCAGGTTGCAGCCCAAGGCCGCGACGTGGCAAGGGAGTGGCAGTTCACAACTTTTTGCAATCTGTTGCTTTGCTGTGACATCGCCGCCCACTTCACCTGCTTATTCTCTACCTGATGGGATATCTCTACAGAGTCGATAACCAAGAGACCGGCCCGTCGGCTCAGCTGAGCTTTTGGCAGTGTGACTTCGAGCGGGAGAACCAGTCTATCCATCGCGGAACGCAATGAAGCAATTTGGCTGCTTTCAACTCGACACGCAGAACGAATGCCTGTGGCAGAACGGCGCGCGGCTGGTCTTGACGCCAAAGCCGTTCGCCGTGTTGCGCTACCTGGTGGAGAACCCACAAAGGCTGGTCACCCACGATGAGCTACTCACCAAGCTGTGGCCCGAGACTTACGTGCAGCCGCAGGTGTTGCGCACCTATGTGCTGGAGCTGCGTAAGCTGCTGGGCGACGAGGCAGAAAACCCGAGATTTATCCGAACCGTTCGCAGGCGCGGGTATTGGTTCATGGCGGAGGTGGAAGACGGCGCCAGGTACACCGCCGAGGTTGGTATACCGCGGCCTGGCGGCATCGTAGGGCGCAGGGACGAGTTCAACAAGATGAGCGGTCTGCTGCGGCAGGTCAAGCAGGGCGAACGGCAGGTGCTCTTCATTACCGGGGAGGCGGGCATTGGAAAAACCGCGCTCATCGATGCATTCTGCAGGGAAGTGTGCAACGAAAACGAGATAGATATCGCGCGCGGCCAGAGCGCGGAAGGTTTTGGCGGCAAGGAAGCATACTACCCGGTGATGGAAGCCCTTGGCCAACTCTGCAGGCAGAACGGTGGAGAGAAGAATTTGCGCGTCTTGCAGCAGAAAGCGCCGAGCTGGTATGCGCAGCTTGCTTCGCTACCGCATGGCGATGAGTCGCCGGTCGCGGCCAGTCCGGTAAAAATCGAGCGCATATTGAAGGAAGTATGTGATGCCATCGAAGCCATGTCGGGGGAGAAGACAGTGATTCTGGTGTTCGAGGACCTGCACTGGGCGGACCTCTCCACCCTGGATCTGATTTCGGCGCTGGCGCGCCGCCGGAGCGCCGCGAAACTGTTCTTGCTCTCATCCTACCGGCCGGCGGACGTGAACACCGGCCAACATCCGCTGAAGCGATTGAAGCAGGATTTAGACACGCACAAGCTGTGTACGGAGGCGCGGCTGCTCCCGCTCGACAAAGCCGCCGTAAGCGAATACCTGGCCCGGGAATTGAAGCAGGCGACGCTCCCGAAAGGTCTGCCGAGCTTTGTGCATCAGCATTCGGAGGGCAATCCCCTGTTCATGATTGCCATGCTCGAGCACCTGATCGCGCAGGGTTGGCTACGGCAAGAAGCCGGCTGCTGGAAGCTGCAATCAGAACTCGCAGAAATCGAAATGGGTGTTCCCAGAGTTCTTTCCGAGATGATCGAGATGCAGATAGAAGGACTGGACGCGGAAGACCAACGCCTGCTCGAAGCAGCGAGCCTGATTGGCGTGGTTTTTCCAGCATGGGCGGCGGCGGCGGCGCTGGCCGGAGACCTGGAGGAGATTGAAGAGCAATACGAGAAGCTAACGCGCCGGATGCACTTTCTGCATGCGGCCGGACACGACGAACTGCCGGACGGGACGCGGTCGGCGTTCTACGTCTTTGCGCATGGGTTGTATCGCGAAGTGCTCCGGGGCAGACAGTCTCCGGGCCGCCGCGCGAAGCGGCATTTACGGGTGGCGGAAAAGTTGGAGAAGCTGTTTGCCGGGCGCGAAGCGGATGTGTCTCACGAACTGGCCATGCACTTCGAGGGGGCGGCGGAGTGGGTGCGCGCGGCGCAGGCGCTATGCGCCGCGGCAGAGAACGCGCAGCGACGGGGTGCGTGCGATGAGAGCGTGAAGCTGATGAAAGATGCGCTGCGGCTGCTGGAAAACTTAAGCGAGCGCGACCGCGCGGCGGCGGAGAGGAAGATTCGCGAACAACTCGCGGGGATGGAGGCCTTAACGGCTGCTTCGCGCTGAGACGTCACACACGTCTTCCGCGCTGCATGGTTTTTCTACTGCCGCCGGTTTACGGTTATTTTGCGAGTAATTGGCGCTTCAGTCGTAACTGCTGATTCTCCATCAACAGTTCTGCGACCAACTGCTGTAAGCGTGCGTTTTGAATCTCCAATTCCAGAATTCGCCTCGAATCGGCATTGGTGTCCGTCTGATGATTCAAAGGTGAACTCCTCCTGTCTCCACAGAATCGTTGTAAACGGGTTAAGCCCCCAATCGATGGGGGCTTAACCCGGAAAGACCGGACGTTGCGAGGAATCATCACAGAGCGTTCAACGTTGAACTTCCGTGTTGACCCTATTCTCCAACGATCCTGGTCTCCCCCACCTTGTGCTTCGATTGCGCGTCCAGGTTGGGAGTCGTGAGCCCTCCACACTGAATCGTTCGCAGAACCATGTCCTGTCCTATCCCGTCAAAGGTCAGACGCACCTTGGGAAGAGTACCCTGACTGTCGCCCGGCCCGACGAGCCACGTCCCGGACTGGCCTGGGTCCTCGACTTTTCTCAGTGTCACGACAGACCTGTCTGCTTCGATCAGGACTTTATACGCGCCTGCCTGATAGGTATGGTTTTGGGCTACGAAGTTAAACGGCACGTTCACCCGTACCTCGTTGGCTGCGAAAGCTGCGGTGGAGCAAAGGGCTGCGGATGAAAGAACTAAGGTCCTGAGATTCAATCGCATGGCGTTGTCCTCTTGAGGAACACGCTACATCCGCGCCATGGCTTCAAGTGTCAAATTAGCGTCGAGTTTTCGTCCAATCTTTTTTGACGCACGGCTCATCGGGCATAGAGAAATGTGCCGCATAGATCGGTTGAGTTGGCGATCACCTCGGGCTTAAACACCGGCATTTTTTCTCCGGAGAAGAATGCGAGGTGCAAATTGCGCCCGGCCACGAATGCAGCCACCCACTGCGTATCCTCTGACCCGCAAATAGCAGTCTTGTGCAGGAATTTTTTTGAGGCCGGAATGCTCAGTCTATAGAGACTGCCGCGCGCACCGGCACTGCTGTCTGCATCGAAGACTGCGCTTACCTCACCCGGTTCGAGATCACGAATGCGAGCGATGGGAAAACTGGAAAAGTCGATCGCCAGCCTGGTAGCTGAAAATGCCACTTCGCCGGTGATGGACTCGGCCGGCGCGTTCGCGGGACGCCAAGGTCCTATTTCCTGTGCTGTGGCCGATACACAACAGGCCAGCACCCATCCCAGAACCACACCGAATAATCTGTCTCGTTTCATGTCTGAGGATGACATCCATCGAATCTTTGAGCAACCCCGGCGGTGTGTTTCAATGTGGAGTGAGGCCGATCGCCCGGAATGAGGAGAGGAATGCATGGCAACGACCCAGGAATTCAGGTGTGAAGTGTGTGGCATCGTGACCAGTAACCCCACGCACTGGTTCATCATTCGATGCGGCGAGTCCGAACTTACTGTGCACCGATGGGACACCGCAACCGCCAACGCGGCAGACGCCCGGCACTATTGCGGTGAAGCTCACGCCCAGGTGTACATCAGCCGCTGGTTCGAGTCAGTGTGCTCACCGCCGAAACCAACCTTCAGGTAGCTGAATCCTTCTTCAAGCTCATTCCATGAAATCTTTGAGTGCTACGGCATCGCTCCAAGGACAACCTCAGCGTGGGACGGTGCTTGAAGCGTGACGGTATAGCAAGGCATCCGGTCTGACCAACGTACGGTGACGGTCCACGGGTTACGGTGACCCAGGAACTGGACGAGACTGACGAGAATTACTGAGAACGTGATTCCGGCTTGCAGCAGGCGAAGCGGGCCGATGCCCGGCCCGGTGATGATCGTTCCGGAAGCAATGGATAATTGACCATGATCGTGCTCTCTCCTGCAACGCTGGCGCAGCAGAGAGAGGGCGCCATCGAGTAACACGTGGGCGCCCCTGCCCTGGTGGTGTTCCTGGTCGAAGATCCACAACATCTCGGCGCCAAATTCGTCTTGAAACCCGGCGGGATGAAGGCGCAGCAGTAGACGATACGCAAAACGAGAAACAGTTCTGTTCATGCTCTTCCTACCTCGCTTCCCGAAGACGCAATCTGGCTTGGCTTACGACGATTTGCAGGCGATCCACCTCCGCGGCCAGGACGTCCCTTCCTTCCTTGGTGAGGGTATAGAAACGACGATCATCTTCCTTCGTAGTGGCAGCCTTGCGCTTCGATGAGGAAGAGGATGGGGCATCAGAGACCAAACCGGCGTCCATCAACTTCTTCAGGTTGTCGTACAACGTACCTGGGCCCATCCTGTAGTGGCCATCTGAATTGCGTACGACTTCCTTGATAATTCCGTAGCCGTGCAAATTGCCACCGGCCAGCGCGAGGAGAATATGCAGGGTTGCGGCCGATAAAGGAGCGTTTTTGGCGTTCTCGGGTTTCATGTCGAAATCCGACTATATCGGATTCCGACCACTGAAGTCAACATGCTCTCAGGTCAGCTTGCGGAGGGATATCTTTTCGGGGCCGGGAAAATTTGACGGTATGGGAATCGTCACAGCACCTGTTGCAGCCCATTGGACTCCCCGTGCCAGCAAGGTTTGAAAGCCCACGCATTCAAGATTTGGATTTGGCTCCCCGGCCCAGGTATGGCCAAGCATGGTGGTGTAGACACGGCCCTTTCCGTAGGTCCGGACCCAGTCCATGGGCTCGTTCTGGTTCGACACCGGCGAATGAGCATAGGTAAGAATCGTCAAGCCTTCCGCAGGCCCATGTTGACCGTGGGTGAGCTGCTCCGAAGGATGCATCCACACCCTGGGCATCCCCGCGGTGATGGGATGGTGGGTGTCGCGCACGTGGATCTGAAAGTCCAGCCGGGGAGGATGCCCGGGCTCCAATCCTGTTCCCTTGGGAATGACCAGGATTTTGCCGTCATCGGATACGGCCAGTCCGGGTCCGAACGATGGCGACCGCCAACCAAGGCCGATCATTTCGTTGTAGGCCGGCCAATTTAGAAACGCGTTGTTGGCTGCGTGGTAAACGACCAGGCCACCCCCTCCCTGCACGAACTTCTCCAGGGATCCCTGAACGCTGAGAGGCCACTCGATCCCATCTGCAAGATGACCCCCATTGAAGTTATTGATCACCACGTCATAGCGAGAGAAATCGGGCGCCCAGGAATTCCATGCATCCGGTGAAGCCCCGCGCGGCGGAGTAGTGGATACCTCGACTGAAAACAAGGTGGTCGCCGTCAAGATTTCAGTGATGGCGTGCGTCGCCGTTGCCCAATCGTGATTGTTGATGCCATCTACGATAAGTACCCGCGCGGGCGAAGGCGCGGCGTGCGCATCGCGAGAGGATATTGCCAGGAGCGCGAGAGAGCCTATGGAGAATTGCCGTCGGGAAATGATCATGAGAGGTAGGTAGGCCTGCTCCTTTATACAACTCCCGGGGTCAGGGAGTCAGGGCCTTATTTTCCTACGAAAATAGACGGTGCTGAGCGTCCCCGTAAGAAGCAGCATGGCAAAACAATAGGGAAGGTAGCGCCAGGGCGCATCAGGAATCGGGACCAGGCTCAAGAACAGAACTGCCCCAATGACCAGAAGCGTGATGCCCGCAACCAGGAACTGTGTCACCGTCCATGTGTGATGGCGCGCGAGATAAAAGGGCGCCGCGACGCAGACGGAAAGATACCCTCCCAAAAATCCGAACGAGGCGATTTGCATCAGATAGTCCATCGCACTGGCCATGGCTACGCCGTTCGTGATGAGAAGAATCGGGACCGCCAGGGCTACCAACCCAATCACCAAAAGCGCGCGGGATGGAGTCCCGTTCCGGGGATGAATTTTTGCAAAAAACGGGGCGAATAAGCGCTCCCGCGCCATGGAAAAGATAACTCTCGCGCCGGCGTTCAAGCCTCCCAAAGCACAGCCGAAGCAGCTCAGGGCCACGCCGAGAGAACTAATCCAGCCCAGCGCAGGTAGATCGATGGAACGGGCAATCAGATCGAGTGGGGCGTTGGTTTGATCGAGACCAGGATTTCCATTATGCGATAGCGCCGTGATGGAGTAGATGCCGGCCATGAAGAGCATGCCCAATAGCAAAAGACAGAAGATCATGACGCGCGGAATGGTGCGCCTGGCGGATTGGGCCTCCTCGCCCAAAGTGGTCGAGCTCTCAAAACCTGCCAGCATCATAAAGGCCAGCACCAGCCCCAGCTTGATCTGGGGATAGCCGGCACCTGCCAGATGCAGTTGTGCCTGATCGATGCCATGGACATTCCGCCACATAGCCACACCAAGGATCAAAAGAATCACGCCGACCGAGATCGCCTCGGTGCCGAGCATGACCTTGGTGGAAAGCTTGATATCCCGATAAGCCGGCAGCCAGGCCAGCACCAGCACGAGCAGGGTAAGCAGGATGGAAGCTGCTTTGCCGACCGGCCGATGGGTGAAGTGGGCCATGACCATGCCCAGATAGTAGGCGCTGGCAACCACCGAGCTGGTCACGATAAATGTCATCGCCACAACGTAGGACCATCCGGTGAGAATACCGGGCCACCGGCCAAGCCCTTGCTCGGCAAAGCTACTGAGGCCACCCGCGGATGCGAACCTGGAAGCAAAGACATTGATGTTGATGGAAATGAGGAAAAAAATGCCAAGGATTCCCAGAAACAGGAGCCAGGTGCCGTTTCCGGTTTTCGCGATCAGTAGAGGGATCACGGTTCCGAGAGTCGCGGCAGGCCCCATCGTGCCTACGGCTTGTGCCACATTCTCCAACGCCGAGAGATAGTTCCGCCGCAGGGTGCTTCCCTTGAGAAGTGCCGGCGGAGCGGCGGATCCTTTATTCACGGCGTTTGTGGTCATACCATTTTATGGGGAGTAAACCGAGCGCAGGGCGATGCGAAAGCCAGTCTCGTCGTTGCGGCTATCGGGAAATTTAGGGTTTCGATTCGCCGATTGCAGGTAGGCGGGCCGGTCGCTCCCCCAGGAGCCGCCGCGGATAATCCTGGCTAAGCTTCCGAGGCAGTAGGCGTCCGCACACCATTCCCAAACATTGCCGGAGAGGTCATAAAATCCAAGCGCATTGGGGGCGAAGCTGGCCACAGGAGAGGTGCGGGGGAACGGATCCACGTAACCACCGGGGACGACACCCCACCAGGAAGGCATATCGATGCGGGACTCAGCGCCGGCATAGTTGCCGAAGTTTGCGGGCGGTGGCCACCCCGGTCCCCACGGATACGTTCCCGCGCTGTGGTAGAGACGTGCCTCGGGAGAGCTGCCTTCTTCCTCACCCAGTCCGATGGCCAGGCTCCACTCAAGATCGGTGGGGAGAGCGTAGGTTTGCCGGTCGTCGATTTTTTTTGCAGCACGCTCCTGAGCGGTGAGCCAGGCGCAAAATTCGAGGGCGTCGATATAGCTCACGCCGACCACGGGATGATCCTCGGCCTGGGCAAAACCCGGCGATTGCCACGTGTGCCCGTGGGGAAGCCAATCGTAGTCATCCTTACCGAGCGTCAGCATGTTACCCGAGGCGTCGTATCGCGTAGCCGCAACGAAAGTCGCAAAATCCCTTACCCGGGTGGGCCAGGCCGCGAGCCAGGTAGCATGAGTCAGCGGGATGAGAGGGATTCCCAACGTGTTGTTCAAGCTTTTCCTGGTGGAGGCGATTGGAATCGTCACCACTCCTCAAGCTGCCCGCTGTCAGTGTAAGGGCCGACCCAAAGCGCCAGTTGCATTTGAATTGATTTGCACCATGCCCGATGCATCTTGTCGATCTCTTCGGCGGAATTCCCTTTGGCCGCGAGATAGGGCTTGATGGTCTCGTTCATGACCGCCGTAAATGCGATGATGTCGCGCAGGGGTACATACGATGTCGATTGGACTCCATCGACCTTGTTCTTTTTCGAGCTCGTATGGCGCAGTGCTATTTCCTGCTGGTAGTTAATCCAATCCTGATCGTAGGGCCGCAGACAGGTATCCAGGATCCATTGCTCGAAGCGAAGATTGCTTGCCGCCAGGTATTCGGGGATCGGATCTCCTTGGGGCGTTCGGGAATGTCTGGCCAGGTTCGGGATGCGGGCGATGATGTTGCTGCGCCAGTGCTCGACTATCTGCCTGGTCTGGTTGGTGAGCACCTCACCGGCCAGCCGGAGAAAGTGCTGGTCTTCTTCGGTGAATCCAGCACTGATTTTCAAACTCTCCAGATCCAACGTCGAGACTGGCGAAGTGGCGACCTCGGCCGCTCCGTAGGAGTATCCCGGCATGTGTTCGGCGATTTTCTTCATAGAGCACTCTGCTCCGAGTCTCAAAGCGAAAACTTATCCTTACAGGCCGAGCACCAACTACGACTCAAGGACCGTCCTCTTTCCCGTACACCGCATGCAAGACTGAGAAATTGGCGAGCTGGCCGGCGAGCGCAGGATCGAGATGAAACAAGGTGCAGCTTTTCTCCCACGTCGTTCAGGCGCATTTGCCCCAGCTGCGGTGATTCGATGGTAGCAAAGCGCCTTATTTCCATTAGCGAACGAACCTGGTAATTCGGGTCTTTTCCGGGAAGATACCTGGAGACGAGCATGGCCGCGGTTTCGTTTGGATGGGCAAAGGCCCCTTCCCAGCCGCGGTTGGTGGCGCGCAGAAATTTGGCCAGGATTGCGGGGTGATCCCGCAGGAAATCGCTGCGCGCGAAATAGACCTGGGAGTAGGTGCTGTAGTTGTTGGCGTAACCGGGAAAGACGTTGAGCTGAATCCCTTTCTGCTCCAGGGCGACCTTTTCATCCACAAGGTAGAGCACCTGGGCATCGATCTTTCCTGCAGCCAGAGAGGTGAGGTCATCCCCTATTTTTTTGGTTTTGACTTGGTGCAGAGAAAGGCCATTGGCTCTCAGCATGATGTCGAGTTGGGTCAGGTCATAGGCGTGGAGACCGATTGTCTTTCCGGCGAGATCCTTGACCTGGCTGAGGCGGCTGCTGCGAAGAGTAACGATGCCCAACGGAGAAGCCTGTAATGTAACCGCAAATGCCTGGATCGGTTGATGCGCCCCGGCGAGCTTGCAACAGGATCAGGCCATCCGCGCAGCCGATCACGTTGCGCCCTTTGACTACCGGTCCCACGGTGTCGAGCGTCGTTTGATTGATCGGCACAATGGTGACGTCGAGGCCTTGCTCCGCGTACCATCCCTTTTCTTTTGCGACCAGGAGTCCTGCGTATTGGGCATTCTCCATCCAGTCCAGCTGAACGGTGAGTGGAAACAGCGGTTCGGCCTTCGACAGCGGATTGAGAAGCACCAGCGCCAGGCCAATGAGGGACAGGGTTGCGAATCTCACCAGGATGCCTCTCCTTCAACCTGCTTACACTGTCGTGGTTCGGTGGTCGAAAAGCTCTGAGCAGCATGGGTAAATGAAGCGTGGAGCATCCATGGGGAATTGGCTACGCGCCACAAGCGCTGTTTAGATGACTGCACGTGCGCTCCCACGCAAGCCGGGGCAGGGGATGAATGTGGGACAACCAACGGTTGTGTGGACGAGGGGGCAGGCAATGCAGCCTCGGCCGCTCGGGATGACAAGGGGAGCGGTGGTGACCTTTTATTGGGGGGCGTGAGATCGGATGGGTAAAGGAAACAGCAGGTCCCTCCACTACGCTGCGCTCCGGTTCGGGATGACAATTTCGTTTAGAACTCGAAGACTTGCGCGAAAAATCAATGCGTCTGTTTCACGCGATGAAAGTCACAGCCTCTCATGGATGACGCACGGCAACGCCGCGGGCAGGCGGGCACTTTTTTTTTCCGAATCTGCAAGGCGCTGCGCTCAGAGCTGTGACTTTATTGACTTTTGGAGATTTTTGACCCACCTAACGCTCTTTGTTCATTAAGCCTGTAGGGATTTTTTCAGTGGAACCAGAGAAAAACAGCCTGGAACAACACAAGTTAACAGAGGCTTTGGGAATTATTCGATAAGATGGCCTCGGCTTCATCGATGGAAGAGCTGCTGCATAAAAGACGATGGCGCCTCCGGCGTTGATGCCAGTCGCAACCGTGGAGTAGGCGGCTCCGTTACAGACTCTAAGGATGACGATTGCTCCAGTCGCGGGACGAACAACGAAACGTGAGACCTGTATAGGTAGTTCACAATTTCGCCGGCGTCGTTCATGGCAGCCGGTTGAGCAATTTTATTGGTGTAGGATGCGACCGTAGGGGCTGCGCAGGTGGTGATCTGGCCCTCAGCGCTGCGCGGGATGACAAGCGGGACGCGGCAGTGACTTTTATTAGAACGGGCCTTGACCACGGCCGGTCAATATGCTGCCGGCACCTGAAATGTCTCGACTGCTCCATCCGCGGTGCGAACAAAACCACCCTGTGTCACAGCAGATTCGGTGAAAGCCGTACCCGTCAAGGATCGGAGGAAGGTAAGTGCCCGGGCGCGGAGGTCGTAAAGACCGGGACCAGACGAGCGAAGTTGGGGGTAGGCCGGGCGCCGTCGAGATGGACAGGAAAGAGAAATAGGTAGCGGGGCCGGCGCGCCGCGCGTGGCCTGAGCAATAATCCAGACGGCTTGGTGGTTCCGAAAATAGCCGTAGTCACCGCCGGAATCGAAGCATAGCCGGTTCAAAGCAACCCATGATGGTAACTTTAGTACCCTAATGGGTAATCGCCGCTTTCAAGTTATGCGATGCCATTCTGCCGCGAACGTTCGGGCGAAGAACCGCGACGCACCGCTCATTAAGAGCGGTTGCGCGGTGGGCGACCAGGAAATGAGCTGGCGGAATTTCTAGAAAGGTTGAGCTACGCTCACCTTCGTCAATGTCCCGATCATGCCTTCTTCAGCCTCGGTTAGCTGAACCACCAAGCCGTCCTGACAACGGAAGCGACCGTAGTAGTTTTCTCCCAAGGCCCAAATCTCTTCGACAACCGCAGCCCCAGAGCCGGCTAGCCGGACAATTTGGCCTCGCTTCAAGTCGGATAATTTACGAATACCGTTGACATAGGCAGATTTCAAAAGGGAACCCCCAAAAGCGGCATAGAGCTTTGCCGAATGGGGTGATTATCGTCTTCTAAAATAGCACAGTCAATGTGACGAGTTGTCTATCGACATTACCTTTTAGCGGGAGCTTCGACGCCGCGGTACCTAAGTCTGTGGGTTTTGTGTCGATTTTGTACACCATCGTTGACCGGTCTGACACGGACGGGGGATTGTCCATTCATGATTGCGTCACGACCTGCTTTTTCTGAAGTTTTCACGGCAGTGAGCGCATCTGTATGTTGGAGGCACATTGCCGAAAGCGAAGACACCGACCAGCACATCTGCTAAAACCTGCGTCATGAGTCACCCCAACCTGATCCTGGGCATATGCTGCATGAGCCTGTTGATCGTGGGCATGGACGTTACCATTGTGAACGTCGCCTTGCCGGCGATCCAACACGATCTCCGCGCCACCCTTTCCGGGCTGCAATGGATCCTTGACGCATATACGCTCGTGGTCGCCAGCCTGCTCATGCTGTCGGGCTCCCTGTCAGACCGTTTCGGCCGGCGGCGCGTTTTTCAAATTGGCCTGGTTCTGTTCACCGCGGGATCGCTGCTGTGCAGTATGGCGCATAGCATTGGCCAACTGGTCGGTTTTCGCGCCGTTCAGGGTCTGGGTGCGTCCATGCTGAATCCAGTAGCCCTGTCCATCATTGCAAACGCATTCCGGGAGCCGAAGGCACGGGCACATGCTGTCGGTATTTGGGGAGCTGTGGCCGGCGTTTCGCTGGCCATCGGCCCGCTGATCGGCGGCGCGTTGACCCAGGCCGTGGGCTGGCGGTCCATCTTCTGGATCAATCTGCCCATTGGCCTCACAGCCGTGGCGCTGGCCGCCAGGTTCGTTCCAGAATCGAAAGCACCGCGCGCACGAGCATTTGATCCGGTTGGACAACTGCTGGTGTTTGTCAGCCTGGCATCGTTGACAACGGCGGTCATTGAGGGTCCGCACACCGGCTGGACATCCTGGACCATCGTGGGCTTGTTTGTTACGGCAGGCGCCGCGCTGGCGCTCTTCCTGTTTTACGAGCCGCGGCGTAAAGATCCCCTGGTGGACTTGCGCTTCTTTCACAGCATCCCGTTCAGCAGTGCGACCCTGCTGGCGCTGTGCGCCTTCGCCTCGTTTGCCGGCTTTCTTTTTCTGAATGCGTTGTACCTGCAACAGGCACGCGGATTCTCAGCTTTCCATACTGGCCTCTGCACGCTGCCCCTGGCCATCATGATGATGGTGAGCGCGCCGCTTTCCGGCCGGTTGGTGGGCCGTTACGGTACACGTCCTTCGTTGCTGGCCGCGGGTGGGGCCTTCCTGCTGAGCACGTTGATGCTCACCCGGCTGAGTACCGGTACTCCCGTTCCCCTGTTGTTGTTGGCCTACGCGTTGTTTGGAGTTGGCCTGGGCATGGTCAACCCGGCGATCACCAACAACGCGGTTGCGGGCATGCCGCTATCACAGGCCGGGGTGGCCGCAGCGATCGCATCCACCGGCCGGCAAGTGGGAGCAGCACTGGGCGTGGCGGTATCCGGCACAGTCGTCGCCGCTAGCCACGCGAAGGGGTTGGATTTTACGCAGGCTACGCACCCCATTTGGTGGATCATGAGCGGATGCGGCGCGCTTGTCCTGCTGCTGGGTTGGGCAGCTAACACACCGTGGGCGCACGCCAGTACGGGGCGAGTGGCCCACTTGTTTGGTGATTGACACTGGGTTGCCTGTGGAGCTTGCCCAGCACTGGGTACTGGGACATTTTCAGCCGTCCCTGACGGGACTGCTCGTCTGCGCGATGCTAACCCAGGACTGGCGTCCTGGGCTACTCTCAGCCAGTCCCTAGACGGGACTGCATCGGCGATCTGGCCTGATAGCTGATTCGTCTTTAGCGACTGGCTACGTCTGGACCAGTCCACCCGAGGACTAACGGTCCTGGGACTACTCTCAGCCGTCCCTGCGGGACTGGTTCGTACTGGCGAATCCTACCCAGGACTCACGTCTTGGGCTACTCTCAGCCGTTCCTTCGGGACTCTTAACATTCCAGTCACCTAACAACAGCGCAAGATTGTCAAATGCGTGCGGCTGGTTGCTAGTGTGGCGGCTGGCCGAGGATTTTTGTGAGTGCGACAGCTTGCGGGTCATAGGCGCGGCCTACGCGGCTTTCGAGCGATTCCAACGCCTTCCTGCAATGTGTCCTGGCCCGTATCCAGCTGAGGTTGTAGAGCAGGCGGCAACATGCCGTGGCGTGGGGTTCCACACACAGGACACGCTTCCGCTTTCAATTTAATCTCTGCCCCACAGCATGCACAAAAAGCCGCCATATCCTTCGCTCTCCGCAATTGTTTTGCTTGTTGGATGAGCGCGGCGACTGCGAGGATTCAGGACGTCCTTGACTCGTCAGGGCTGCTTTGGTTTTAGCGTGAAGAGCTTCAGGTCGATGGCATCTCCCATCACTTTGTACCCTGCATCGTTGGGATGCAGGTGATCACCCGGGTCGTCGGCAGGCAGGAAGGTGTCGGGATGGTTCGGATCCCGAACCGCGGCCTCCAAGTCGACGACGCCATCGAAAGCGCCGCTGTTGCGAATCCAGTCATTCACAGCCTTGCGGATCGTTTCGCCGTTCTCGGTGTAGTAGCCGGCGCCATGGTACGGCGTGAGCGTGCAGCCGATGACTGCGATTCCGTGGGCGTGGGCACGCAGGATCATCTGATCCAGTGCAAGGATGAGATCGGCGGCCGTGACGCTATCGGGAAAGCTGTGCAGGCGGCCAATGTCATTGATGCCTTCGAGGATGAGCAGATATTTCGCTCCGCTCTGGGCGATCACGTCGCGGTCAAAGCGCGCCAGTGCATTGGGGCCGGCTCCATCCAGCAATATTTTGTTGCCGCTGATGGCTTCATTCAATACCGCCAGGTGGCGATACTTCGGGTCCGCCTGCAGGCGCCGCGCCAGCTCATCGGGCCATCGCTGGTTGGTATCGATGGTCGATTTGGCGCCATCCGTGATCGAATCACCGATGGTGATCACGGCTGCCGCATCGGCGGAAGCCAGGGTGTCGATTCCGTTGAGGTATTCCCAGCTGGTCAGCGTGGTTGGCGTTTCCAGGGTGTCGTTGGCGACTCCATTGCCGGGCGCGTGATAGCTGGTGGCATTGCCGAGTTGATGTTCGGTAATCGGCCCCGATGGGTTGGGCAGATAGAAGCTGACGGTCAAGTCGGAAAGGGGCGCAAACTTGAACGGGATGCCATCGCTGACAACCAGGGCGCCGGCGGGTATAGAAACCGAAGTCTGCCCGTGAAAGGTCAGCGGCTTGCCGGAGCCCGCAACCACCGCCGCGCCCTTGAGGGTCTGCGCTATCTGCGCCGCGCCAATCACCAGCGGATCAGTGCCGTAGAGATTGGAAAAGCGCACCCGCAGCGTCTCTCCACCGATACTCACGTGGACCACTTCGCGCAGAGTGACGCCGGTTGTACCAGGGGTCAGGAGCTGGTCTGCAGGCTTGGCATGAGCATCCAGTAGAGGAGCAGAGGCCCAGGTGCCGACCCACTGTTGGTGGTCCGATTTTGCCGCCAACGGTTGCACGCACAAGACGGCGGTCAAGGCCAGGAACAGCGTCCTGGCCGGCTGCATCGTTCGACCCATGATCATTGCTTCTCCTGCTCGAAGCTCAGAACCGCAGGTAGGCGCCCACGCTTGGTTCAGAAGTCGTTCGCCTGGCGCCCGTAGTCAGTAGCGTCGCGTTGTAATCCGGCGTCTTGTAGCTCAGACCCCGATACTGCAGCCGGAGCCCGAAATGGGAGGTGATGAGCGGATAGTTGACACCGACCTCATACAGCAGCGGTATGCGGTTCTGCTGGGGGTATTTTTGGCCGCCTACGGTGGTGGGTAGAAAGATGAGGGCGCCGAAGCCGATGGCGCCAAATGGCTGAATGCCCAGAAAGGGCAATGTCGGCCCTTGCACCAGATAGGCACCGGTGACCTCGTTCACGTTGTTCTGCACCCCGAACGGGATCGTGTTGTACCTCTCGCTAAAGCGGGTATAGCTGTAATTGACCTCGTAGCCCAACCAGGGATGGAAAGACTGGCGGAAAGTTGCTAACGTGCCCAGCGAGTCGGTCGGGCTGTCCGTGACGCCGTTGCCATTGGAGGTCCCGGAGAATTGTCCGAAGACAGCCACCGCGCCGTCCATGTTCTTTAATGACTGGGCCATCGCCCGGTTACCGAGCCCCGCGATAAGAAGAAGAACCAGAAAAGAAAGGGACCTGCGAATCACCATCAGTTTGCCCACGCTCCTGCGCCTGAGAGGAAATAAAAAGGCTTCGACATCATCTTTCAACCCAAAGAGATAGCATACGCCAGCCAGCGGTCATGCTTTGCCCGGGGCGGGGGGCGCGTTACGCTCATCGAGATATTCCTCGATGCACTGGTTCAGAATCCCGTGCGCCTGCAGAACGAAATCGACTGCGTCGCGGCCGGCTCCCTCGCCGCCGGCATTGGGCGTGACGTAATGGGCCACGGCCTTTACCTGGTCGCGGGCGTTGGCCACCGCAATGGCCAGCCCGCATACCCGCATTACGGGCAGGTCGATCACGTCATCCCCTACATAGGCGATCTGGTCGAGGG
The DNA here is from genome assembly GCA_963821315.1 of uncultured Acidobacteriaceae bacterium. Classification (GTDB taxonomy): domain Bacteria; phylum Acidobacteriota; class Terriglobia; order Terriglobales; family Acidobacteriaceae; genus PALSA-350. The sequence continues at coordinate 46,248 of CAWGDP010000012.1, forward strand.
TAAATGATCCCCGCTGCATGATCTCGCGCACGGCTTGCATCTTGTAGTCCTGTCCCATATAGACGTATTCCAGGCGCAGGGCGCGAGCACGGTGGGCAACCGCTTCCGAGGTGCGCTTGGTGATCACGCCGCAGTGGATACCCCCGATGCGGGCCAGCGAAACGCCGATTCCGTCGTGAGCGTGAAATCCTTTGGGTTCGAAGGTCTTCTCCATGGAGCCCAGGGGCAGCGTCCATATCTTGCCATCGGTCAGGACGCCATCCACGTCAAAGAGAATGAGGCGGACCCGGCGGGCGCGTTCAGCGGCAGTGAATTCCATAGCACTATTCATACAACTTTCGTTTTCGCCCTGCATCTTGCCTTCACCTCAGCCCAGCGCAATGATGAGAACGTTATGAGAACCACGAGACCCTCTCTATTGCATCTTGTAGTAGCCGGCGCCGCGATTGTACTGGCGCTGGTCGCAGCTCCCGCATTTGCCTCCTCGAAATATGCCGGCATCTACAGTTCGGAAGCGCCCGATACCAGCGACGTGACCGGGCCCGCCGGGCCGGCGTTCAGCATAAGCCTCGGTCCGGACGGATCGGCTACGGTAACACAGGACTTTGGCAAAGGCGCCATTACGACCTTTGGACATTGGGCCGATGCGGGAAGCCAGGTCACCATCAAGTTTGACGAGGTTGAGGGCAAACCAACTGATCCGCCGATGGTCCTTCAGCCCAGCCATGATGGACTGCAGGCGGTTACCTGGAACCACACCTTGTGGGGAAAAACGACTCCTCCGCCGCTCAAGAAGGAAGAGTCGAACTGGCACGCCAACAAGAAGCACGGCTTCCTGTGAGTTGCGTGCGCCGGTTCTCGGGCGCACGCATCAAGATGGTAACTAGCTCGCGCTCGACTGTGCCCAGGACTGGTATCCCTTCAGGTATTTTAATCTGTTCCAGACTGTGTCCGGGTACTTCAGCCAGAGCTGTCAAATTGGCGCATCAATCGGTGTGCAGGAATCGCCTTGAATGAAGCATTCGTGTGGTCCAGTTACCCAGACGTTCTGGGTCATCAGTCGTCCCTTCGAGTCTCCCTGAGACCTTGGGATTCACCCGTACGTCATGATTGCAATACCGCGATGTCTACGATCGCTCAATCGGGACCGAACGATGACACGCTAAGCTCGCCGTCACAGCACTCATGACAAGTCGCTACAGGGCTGCCTTGCGAACAATCCGACTCAAATGCTGGGCCTAAAATGGACCCATGCCTCCTGTCCAAGCCGCTCTTCTTGAAGTCGACAACGCACATGCGTTGGACTGGGCGCATCCCGTGGTGCGGGAGTGGTTCACGGCCAAGTTCGGTACCCCCACCTCTCCCCAGGAGCTGGGCTGGCCACCTATCCTCGCCGGCAGACCGACGCTGATCTCCGCTCCAACCGGCTCAGGCAAGACGCTGGCCGCCTTTCTCATCTGTATCGACAAACTGATCCGCCAGGCAATCGACGGCTCGCTCGCGCCATCTACCGCGGTGGTCTACGTTTCCCCGCTGAAAGCGCTCAGCAACGATGTGCAAAAGAACCTGGAGCAGCCACTGCGGGAGATTCAGCAACTGGCCCTGGAGCGCGGCTACTTGTGCGCACCCATCCGCACTGCCGTGCGCACCGGCGATACCCTGCCCGCGGAACGCCGGGCCATGCTCAAGCGGCCGCCGCATATTCTCGTCACCACGCCGGAGTCGCTTTACATCCTGCTGACCGCGGAGAAGAGCCGCAACAATCTTTGCGCGGTCGAGACCGTAATCGTCGATGAGATCCATGCGGTTGCCGATGACAAGCGCGGCGCCCATCTCACGCTTACCCTGGAACGGCTCGATGCGCTGGTCTGCGGAGAAAACCGGCTGAGCCCGGGAGCCCTGATCCGTGGACGATCGCAGCCTCCGCTGCGCATCGGGCTCTCCGCCACCCAGAACCCGATCGAACTGGTGGCCAGCTTCTTAGGAGGACCGCGCGGACCCGAAGTGGAGATCGTGCAGGTGGGCCAACACCGCACACTCGACCTGGGCATTGAGGTTCCAGGGGACGAACTTGGATCGGTCGCAACCAATGCGATCTGGGACGACATCTACGAGCGCATGGCGGAGTTGGCCTTGCAGCATCGGTCGACGCTGGTCTTTGTCAACACGCGGGCCATGGCAGAGCGGCTGGCGTTTTGCCTGGGTGAGCGGCTAGGTCCGGAAAACGTAGCCGCGCATCATGGCAGCCTCTCGCGGAAGCTTCGCCTGGAAGCGGAGCGCAAACTCAAGAACGGTGAGATTCGGCTACTGGTCGCCACCGCTTCGTTAGAGCTGGGCATCGATATCGGCAGCATCGACCTGGTTTGCCAGGTAAGCTCCCCGCGCGCCATCGCCGCAGCCATGCAGCGCGTGGGCCGAGCCGGGCATTGGCGCGGCGCCATTCCCAAGGGACGCTTCTTCGTGACCACACGGGACGACCTGGTGGAGTCCGCGGCGCTGATCCGCGCCATGCGCGCAGGCGTACTCGACCGGCTGGAGATTCCGCATTGCCCGATCGATGTGCTGATGCAGCAGATTGTCGCCGCCTGCGCGGCGGAGCCGTGGGAGGAGGACGCGCTCTTTGAGGTCCTGCGCCGCGCCCATCCCTACAGCCAGCTCACGCGCAAGGAATATGACGAGATTCTTTGCCTGCTGGCAGAAGGGATCGAAGCCAGCCGCGGACGTTACGGATCGTACCTGCTGCGCGACCGGGTGAATGGGCGTATGCAGTCGCGGCGGGGCGCGCGCACCATCGCGGTTTCAAATGGCGGCACCATTCCCGACACCGCGCTCTACTCGGTCATCGTGCAGCCGGAGGGAGTGCAGATCGCCACACTGGATGAAGACTTCGCCATCGATTCGTCCGCTGGAGACGTGATTCTGCTGGGCAATACCAGCTGGCGCATCCAGCGCGTGGAGAGCGCGGGACGGGTGCTGGTGGAGGATGCGCACGGCCAACCTCCGAATGTGCCTTTCTGGCGGGGCGAGGCTCCGCAACGGACCATCGAGCTATCGCGGTTCGTCTCCACCTTGCGCCAGGAGATCAGCGCGCGGACCGGCGATGTGCTCCCGGGATACATCAGCCAGTCGAATCCCCAGGTAGCGGAAACCGTGGCCTGGCTCAAGCAGGAATGTTGCGTGGATGATGCGGGCGCGGAACAGATGATCGGCTATATGGTTGCCGGCCGCGCAGTGCTGGGAGCCGTGCCCACACTCGACACCATCATCGCCGAGCGCTTCTTCGATGAGGGCGGCGGGATGCAGTTGATTCTGCATGCGCCCTTCGGCGGCCGCATCAATAAGGCATGGGGCCTGGCGCTGAGAAAGCGCTTCTGCCGGGGATTCAACTTTGAGCTGCAGGCAGCGGCCACCGATAACGGGCTCAACATTTCGCTGGCCGAGCAGCATAGCTTCCCGCTCAGCGACGTCTTCGATTTTCTCACCGAGCAGACGGTGACCGGCCTGCTGGAGCAAGCCTCGCTTGACTCGCCCATCTTCCGCGCCCGCTGGCGCTGGGACGCGGGCCGCAGTCTGCAACTGTTACGGTTTTATAACGGCAAGCGCATCGCGCCCCAGGTGCAACGGACCCGCTCCGATGATCTGCTGGCCAGCGTCTTTCCCCAGGTGGCCGCCTGCCAGGAAAATATCGAAGGCGATATCCAAATACCGGAGCACCCGCTCATCCAGGAAGTAATGAAGGACGTGCTGACCGAGGCCATGGATCTGGAAGGATTGATCGGCCTGCTGGCAGGCATCCGTACCGGTGCGATTCGCTGCCTCGCGGTGGATAGCGCAGATCCCTCTGCCTTCGCACACGAACTGCTGAACGCGAATCCTTATGCCTTCCTCGACGATGCGCCGCTCGAAGAGCGCCGTGCCCGCGCGGTGAGCATGCGCGGGATGGTTCCGGATAAGTTGCTGGGCGAGGCCGGCCGGCTTGACCCTGCGGCGATTGCCGAGTTGCGCGAGGAATGCTGGCCCGATGTGCGCGATGAGCACGAGCTGCATGACCTGCTCTGTTCGCTGATCGTGGTGCCGGCGGAGATTCAGCGCTGCGAAGGGGCGCTTCACTGGCCGCTGTTTTTTGAGCGCCTGGCTGCCCAGGGCAGGGCCACGGTGGCCGAACACGGCGGACAGCAGTACCTGGTGGCGGCGGAGAGAGCGCAACACCTGCGGCTTTTGTGGCCGGAAGTCCACTTTGAGCAGTCACTTCCCTGCCCTCCGGAAGCAAAAGAATTGGTCTTCGGCGATGTGGTTCGCAAGACCGTGCAGGGATGGATGGCGCTGCTCGGCCCGGTTACTTCGCGGATCCTGGGCGTGCGGCTGGGGATGGAGCCGGCGGCCATTTGGGCCGCCATGCTGGTGATGGAGATGCAGGGCACCATCCTGCGCGGGGTATTCGAGGGAAGCAATGAGGCCGCCCACGATGAGGATGTGGAATGGTGCGAGCGCAGGTTGCTGCAGCGCATCCATAAGAGGACCCTGGCCGGGCTGCGCAAACAGATCGAGCCGGTTACGCCAGCGGTCTATTTGCAGTGGTTGATGCGTTGGCAGCGGGTTACGCCGCGGGCACAGCTGAGTGGAGAGGCAGGGGTACTGGAGGCGCTGCGCCTGCTCGAGGGCTTCGAGGCGCCGGCGATTGAATGGGAGCGGACGCTCTTGCCCCAGCGCGTCGCCGGCTATGATCCGCGATGGCTCGATACGCTGTGCCTGGAGGGCGTGGTGGGATGGGGACGGATCTCCCCTCACCCGGCATTTGCGACCCAGGGCGACTTCGCCGCCCCCAAACGGGTGGTGCCCACCAGCATGGCGCCGGTGACCTTCTTCCTGCGCGAGGAGGCGTTGTGGATGGATCGGTGCCTGGCGGAGCGCGCCATTCCTGAGCCTGCCCTTCAGGCCTGCCTGAGCGAACTGGCCTGTCAGGCGCGCGCCCATTTGTCGCAATACGGAGCAGTGTTTGCCGGGGACCTGGTGCGCGGACTGGGGGTCCCGGCCGAGCAGGTGAACCGCGCCCTGTGGGAGTTGGTGGCGGCCGGCCTGGTGACCGCCGACGGATTCGATAGCCTGCGGGTCCTGATCGATCCCCGGCGCAAGGCCATCCAGAGCGTGCGGCGGCAGCGAAACACTGTGGGGCGATGGAGTCTGCTCAACCCGGCGGCCGGGGCGGTTGAGGCCGTGGGGGCCCAGGCGGAGCGGCGTGAGGCCGAGCTTGAATCCGCTTGCTGGATGCTTCTGCGGCGTTATGGGGTGGTCTTCCGCGACCTGCTGGAGCGGGAGACCACCATCCCCCGCTGGCGCGAACTGGTGGCCATGTTTCGCCGGCTGGAGGCCCGGGGCAGCGTGCGTGGGGGGCGATTCGTCCATGGGTTTGGCGGCGAGCAATTCGCCGTGCCGGAGGCGGTGGCTTCCCTGCGCGAAACCCGCCTTAAGGGGGATGCGGAGGAGGCCATTACCGTGGCGGCAGCGGACCCTCTCAACCTGGCCGGGATTGTGGTTCCGGGGGAACGGCCAGCCGCGGTTCCGGGCAAGACGGTTACCTTTCTTGGGGGGGCCCTGCGGGTGGAGGAACCGGGCCTGGCGGCGGCACTTTAACAGTCTCGAATCATTTGCCCCGGTTGCTAATCTAACAGGCAACACTAAGCCTTACTGCAAATAGGGGGCCGGTAGATGAATCTGATCCTGACCATCGTTGCAATTGCCATCTGGGGTCTGTTAGCCGTGATTTGGTTCCGGCGAATCAAGGAGCGGCGTGCGTGGGAGCGGCTTAGCATCACACCGGAAGCCCTTCACGACCTGATTGCTGCCCACCATGACATCTTGATTCTGGACGTTCGGCAGCCGCTGGACTTATTGGCAGACTCGGAGATCATCGAAGGATGCACGAGGATTTCTCCCCGGGATGCTGAAGCGAATCCGTCCCTGATCCCGGCCGATAAAGAACTGATTGTCTACTGCACCTGCCCCAGCGATAAGACGAGCCGCGCGATCGCAGCAAGAGCCCAGGTACTGGCGCCGAATATAGATGTATCTCGGGTCAAGTTCCTCAAGGGCGGCTTGGCGGCATGGAAGGCAAAGGGCTATCCGGTGGTGCCTTACGACAAGACCTTTCATCTGGACACCGGGACTTAAAAGTTCCGCGTGAGAACTCCGCAGGTGGGTAGGTCCGGGCTAAACAAGCTGCGGAGAAGCTCTCTACGAAGGGCACGGCTTCAGCCGTGCCGCACAGGGACGAAGACTGATGAGGGCTTTAGCCCCTGAGGTACAGCTTTCCACCTGTTCATGGTTGAATGTGACGACCGTATCTAAGCTGTTTCGACTGCCAAAAGCGGTGTGATTCCGGCCTAGGTGATCTTGAAAAGCGTACCTCAGCGGCTAAAGCCGCGTCTCGCAGATCGCTTTTTACGGCACGGCTGAACCCGTGCCCTTCGTTCAACGAGTTTTTCCGCAGCTTGGGAATAACTTTGCCGGGCGCCAGTTCTCATCTGTGGAGAGATCAAGAGTGGGCACCAGATGACCCTGTTGCCATGGAAACGAGCGGTTCGCGAAAGCGGCCCCCAAACCACTGCGTTTGAGGACCTGGCGCTGCCGCTGCTTCCCTCGCTCTACAACGTTGCCTTCTGGCTCTCGCGCAATCCGGCGGACGCGGAGGACCTGGTGCAGGAGACATTTCTCAAGGCTCTTCGCGGATTCTCCAGCTTCGAGCCGGATAGCAACTTCAAGGCATGGATCTTTCGCATTCTCAGAAACACCTATCTCACCTCGCGCACCGGGCTCGCGGCCATGCGCACGGTGGCGCTCGAAGACGAATTCGACGACCGCAATGCTCTTTATCCTGAGGGTGCGATCGACCGGGAGACTCCGGAGAGGAATCTGATCCGCTTGAGCGACCGCGCTGCGCTCCATGCTGCCATGGAGAAATTGCCTCCGCCTCTGCTGGAGGTAATTCTCCTCTGTGACGTAGAAGAGATGAAGTACCGGGAAATCGCCACCGTCCTGGAGATCCCGATCGGCACGGTCATGTCGCGCATCGCGCGTGCACGCACCGCGCTGCGCGGAGCGCTGCAGGTGAACGTGACACCGAGGGAGTTCCGCGCATGAGCGACCATCTATCTCTCTCCATGCTCAACGGACTTGCCGATGGCGAGCTCTCTGCGGACCAGCTCGCCGTGGCCAACGAGCATCTTGCCGGTTGCCCCGCGTGCACCTCGAATGCCCTTTACCAAAGCTTGCTCAAGTCCGCGACGGCAAAGGCTGGGCAGCGGTATACGCCACCGGCGCATTTGCAGGAGCGCTTGACGCGGTTGGCATCATCCCGATTGGAGGCTCCAGGGACAGGTACCGGCCATAGGCACCCGCAGCAGTGGCGATTTGGATGGGGCTGGGTCGCTGCCGCGGTGCTTCTGCTCGTCTCCGCGATCACTGTGCTGGTTCAACGCAACGCGCGCCAAGCGGAGATCGCCTCGGCCGAGCACGCGGCGCTGGTTACGGAGGTCTTCGATCAGCACGTCGCCACGCTTGCAGGGAGCTTGCCGCCCCAGGTGGTTTCCACTGATAGACACACGGTCAAGCCATGGTTTCAGGGAAAACTGCCGTTCAGTTTCAATTTGCCGGAGAGCCTGCCGCGCGATACCACACTCGAGGGCGCGAACCTGACCTACCTGCACAACCAGCCGGTAGCCCAGTTGCTCTATAGCATAGGAAAGCATCGCGCTTCTGTTTTTGTGCGGGAGAAATCCGGCGCAGCGAGCGAGGATGAGTCGCCGGTCGAGCACGCGGGATTTCATGTGATGGGCTTCAGTACGAGTGATCTCGAAGGGATTGCGGTCAGCGATGTGGATCCGGCTCGCCTGGGCGAACTGATCAACGCGATCAGGCAGGCACAGACGGTCCGCTAGGGAGTGTTGTGAATGAGAGTTGATCAGAGACTAGCGTCCTGTGCTTTCCATCCGCGGTCCAAAGGCTGCGAGAATAAGCTATGCGGGACGAACCCTCACCAGACAAGCCTCCACCTCGGTCCGGAAGTGCCAGAGCTCCAGCCAGGAGAGGATTACTACTACGAAGGTCCCTACCTCGTATTTACCGCGCAATATCACTTGAAGCGAGGGACGTGCTGTAACTCGGGATGCCGGCATTGCCCCTATCGGAGCTCATCCGACGAAGGCTCGATAGGCGATTAGGGTCAGGGTATAAGCAAGACCTTCCCTGCCACTCCTTTTTCCGCCTCCTCATGGGCCTGCCGAATCTCCGCAAGCGTGAAGCGCTTGGCGATCGGGATGGTAAATTCGCCGCTTGCGATCTCCTGGGCAAGCTGTTCCAGCCGATGCGGGTCCGGTCCCGACCACACCTCGTGGACCTGAACGTCGCGGCCTGCGGCTGACTTTGGTGCTCCAACCACCGTGGCCAGGATTCCGTTTTTCCTGATGTGGGGTATCAGCCGGTCGATCACGTCATGGCCGACGGTGTCTGCGACCGCATCCAATTCCTTCAGATCGCCGAGTGGTTCGTCCACAGCGACGACTTCGTCCACCCCCAACTTCTCGGCCTCCGCCCGCTGGCTGGCGCGTACCCCGGCAATGACGTAGGCTCCAAGTTTCCTGGCAGCGTGGACCGCCGCACGCCCCACACCGCCCAACGCGCCGGTAATCAGCACCCTCTGGCCCCCACTCGGACGTACTCCCGATTCAATCAACTGCGTGCCGGTCAGCAGCACCAGGGGCAAAACCCCGGCCTCGACGGGGTTGAGCCCATCCGGCATTTGCGACAGGTTTTCTGCTTTGCAAGTGACATACTCCGCATAGGTCCGCTCGGCCAACGCCAACACTAGGGCATCCACTTTGACCGCGGTGACACCCTCGCCCAGGGCTACCACCTGACCTGCAAGGTCGTACCCCAGAATGTAGGGGAGCTGCAGCGGGATGACGTCCTTCATTTCCCCGCGGCGGATCTTGTAATCAATGGGATTGATACTGGCGGCAAAGAGTTTTACCAGCACTTCGCCGGCGCCGGCAATTGGGATTGGCACTTCCTCGTAGACGAGTTGGTCAACGCCACCGTAACCATGCAGCAATACTGCCTTCATCGCGCACCCCCGCGAGTAGAATACGCGGCTTATTACATGGATGGAGCGCGAGCTCCAGCGGAGGGAGCGGGCGCCGGCGCAGCCGACGGAGTTGGGGCAACGGGCGGTGCGGCGGCGCGAACCAACAACGCCTGCCGCGGGAAGCTGAAGCTGCCGCCGGTATCGTCGATGACATTGACCTGGCAGATGTACAGGCCGGCCGTCAGCTTGTCCAGCGGGATGTCGAAGGCAAAGGCGACCGCGCCGCGACCGGGCACATTCAGGCTGTTGGCCTCGACCAGCGGCGTCTCAAAAACCTTCGTGGTGCCTTGCAGAAATTCGATGCTGGTCAGCACCTGCATGCCGGCCTTGGCGGGCGCCGGTGCGGCTGATTTACTGGCGGCCTGCACGGACGCGGGGTCGTAAACCTCGTAGAGCATATAGAGGTGCTGATCGGTGCGGAAGACATGCACGACATTCGGTACCCAGGTGAAGCCGCCGTTGGAGAGAGGATTGCTGTCATCCTTCTTGGAGGCAGCAACACGCTGGCTGGAGAGCACGACCGAGCTGAGCTTGAGGGGGAACTTCTTCAGGTCGGGCAAATTGATGTCGGTCTCGAAGGAGCCCATGCGGCCGGTTTGATTTTCGCGCACCACAAACTTGAGATGATACTTGCCCAAAGGCAGGCTGAAATTGGTCGTGTACTGGATGTTCTTGCGCGAAACCTGCTGTGAGTCATCGATCGCGAGCTTGACCGTCTGGCGAATTTCGGCCATGTCCTGCCCGGCGGTGTTCTTGAGTTCACCGATGATATCGAGGGTGGCCTTACTGCGATCCCCTCCCTTGACGAAAGGAATCTGCGAGCCGGGCACGATCAAAGAGACGGGCACGGAAAAGCGAGGCGCTGCGGTGCCGGTGTCGCTGCGGAAGTAATAAGCCTGCAGATAGACCTCGACGTCGGTGGCGGGCAGGTCGCTGGCTAGCTGCTCCTGCAGTTGACGCTCGCGCTCTTCGTGGTTGGCATGACGGTAGTCGGCGGGAGCGTAGTAACCGGGCCGGTATTCGAGCTTGACGTTGGGGCGGTTGAGCTTGATGGTGAGCCGGCGGTAGCGGCCGTCTTTCACCGTGTCCGTAGAACGGAAGCCGATCACGTAGTAAGCCGAGGTGTCCTGCTGGATGCGTTGAAAGGCGGGAGAGAAGTCGTTGGAATCGAAAAAGGCCTTGCCCCCGGTATCGGAGGAGAGCGTGGCCATGACCTCCTGGGTGTTGAAGTTGGAATCGAGATTGTTCTGCAGCGCCGCACCGTTGTAGCCGCTGGTTCCCCGCAAGCTGCCGGTGGAGGCGTCGCCCAGCGGAGAAATCGCTTCCAGGCCGCGCGCATCCACAGAATAGATAGACATGTTCGCGCGCACCGAAGCGTTGATGGCGGCGTGAAGCGACGCCTGGTTTTCAATGCCGTCACGCTGAATGCCTCCGGAGAAATAGAGCAGGGATTTCTTTTCGTTGATGTACGCCAGCGAGTGGGCAATGTCTTCGAAGGCGAAGAGCTCGCGGTCGGTGTTCACGTCGTTGTACTCCTGCTCATCGGGAGTGAAGGCAGTGGTGTCTTCCACCTGATTGGTGGTGCTGGTAGCTCCCGATTGAAATCCCGCGCCCTGGGTTCCGGAGTAGGCGTTGACTGCGTTCAATAACAGTTGCTTATTGGCGGTAAAGTCCTGATCGAGCGAGAGGGACTGGTCGAGCGATACGACAGCCACCAGGTCCGCCGGATGCATCTGCTTGTTGACGTAGTTGCGGGCTGCATCCTGCGCCCGTTCCAGGTCTTCCGGCTGCATGGAGGTGATGTCGAAGAACATCACGATCAGGCGATGGTTGCGCAATTGCTCCGAGGTGCCCTGGCGGTTCATGCTGCCCATAATCGTGGTGGGAGATTTGCCGTTTATTGTGGCCTCATTGAGGGGCGCGGCCTGGTCGACGCTCTGAAAATCGAAGCTAATGATCTTCTGCGGCTTGCCGTTCTCCATGATCTGAAAATCGTTGGCGGTCAGACCGCGAACCACCTCTCCAGTCTTCTTATCGCGGACCACGACGTTGGTGAGCACCAGGTCGCTGTTGACCTTCATGGTGTACGCGGTTTGCGCATCTTGCTGGGCGGATTCTGGTCCTGCGCCTTGATCGACGTGGCAGCCAGAACCGCTAAACCCAACAGCCCAACGAAACTGCGCAAGCGACCTTTCACGTTCATCAGAATCCTCTCTTAACTCCTAGAATCGGAAACGGCCCAGGAAGGTGAATGAACGCATGCCGGCAGCTGAAGTCACCTGGCCGTAAGTTCCCGACCCCAGGGTCGAGTCGACGCCTGAGTATTGGACGGTGTTGAAGGGATTACTGGAAGTAGCGCGCATCTCGAAGGTACGAGTTTCGGAGAAGCGCACCGTCTTCGAGAGCGACGCAGCGATGGATATGGTGCCCGGACCGGGGATCGAGTACCGGGACGCCGTGCCGTAAACGTTCGCCGGCGCGGTAAAGGCGTTCTTATTGAACCAATTATCGAGCGAACCGCCGCCGGCGGTATACGAAGCTCCGGGTACGAAGTCGGGACGAAGCGATCCGGTGCTTCCGCGGGCCACGTCGGCCGCAGCGGCTTCATAGTGGGGTGTCAACGCAGTTCCGCTGGCTATCGTAAAGGTGCCGGAGAGGGAAATTCCGCTGAGTGTATGCGCCAGCCACCCGGTATTGACCCATCGCTCGTCGGGCCCGAAGGGCAACTCGTAGAGGAAGTTGCCGGTCAGGTTGTTGCGGACGTCGAAGCTGGAGTTCGATTCTTCGGCCAGCAGATTCTGCCAGTTTTGCGCCACGACCGTCCCTGTGCCGCCGCTGCCTCCGATGGAGCTCGCATTGTCGATGGAATGGCTGTAGGTGTAGGTCGCTCCCAGGGCAATCCCCTTCTGCAGGCGCTTGCGGGCGCTAAACGTCAGCGCGTTGTAATTGGAGAAGGCGGTTGAATCCTCGTAGTCATAGTAAACTCCGCTGAGCGTTGCGGTGGCCGAGCGGCCGGGCGCATCGACAATGTCCAGCCTTGTGCCTTTGGAGCCGTTGTAACCGATGTTGAGCACAATGCCCAGGGGCAGGGTGCGCTGCACATTGATATTCCACACCTGCACGTAGGGGAGCCGGTAGTACTTGTTGACTGCGTAGTTGCCCTCGCTCTGCGGGCGCGGGAAAACCATTGGTGAGCGTGATGGGCGTGGTGGAAGAGTATTCATTGGTCTGGACATCGGCATAGGGCGGCTGGAAGGCGAAGTCCTGGATAAATTTCGCATATTGGCCGACGGCGTAGTTGATGCCATACCCCGCGCGCACCACGGTATCTTTCGCCGCCCGCACGGCAATGCCCAGCCGGGGAGAAAAGTTGTTGTGCTCGGGGTAGACCAGGTCGCGCGGATATTTCCCGGTATACGGGCCGATGCCTCCGGAGAGAACTGTCGCCACGGAAGCAAAATCATTGCCCGTATCCAGGGTGGAAAGGCGATCGTTCTTTTCCGAGTAAGGCGAAAAATACTCGTAGCGCAGGCCGAAGAGCAGGGTCAGGCTCGGCAGGGCTCGCCAGCTGTCCTGGACATACGCGTCCCACGCATTCTGACGCAAATAGGACTTCTCGTAGGGCGACTGCAGCGAACTCTGTTGCGGCATGCCGAGGAGCAGGTCGGCCAGGGAGGAACCCGTCGTTGCGGTGCCGCCCGGTGTGGTGGTGCTGGTACCGGGCGCCTCCGTGAAGACGCCGGTGAAGGTAAACGTGCCGGTGATATTGCCGGTATTGCCGAACAGGTCGTTATGAACGCGGCGAAAGTCTCCGCCAAAACGGATGTTGTGCTTTTTGTGAATCCAGGAGGTGGAGTCGGTGGCGGCGATGGTCTGGTTAATCTGAAAGTTCGGCTGCTGTTCGGTGAAGCTGGTGAACTGGTTCAGCGTGACAATAGGCAGACCGTAAAGTAATGGGTCCTCCGGTAGTCCGTTGATGCCTATCTGGCTGGCAATATCTGTGTTGCCGGTGAAATAGTTCGAAAGCTGCGTATTGGTGCGGTTCCAGCTGAGGCCGGGATTCGTGGTCAGCCTGCCTTTCCCAATGGAATAGCCGAGCGCCAGCGAATATTGGTGCGACTGCTGCTTACCGCCGAGCTGGGGGAAGACATCGAGTTCATCGGCCGCCGCGTGACTGTAGTTGAAATTCACATTTATGCTCTGGCGTAAGGCTGAACCGCCCTGTCCCATGTATTGGCGAATCAGGCTGCCGATGGGCGAACCTCCCGTACTAGGGCCGAAGCTGTGCAGAAACCGTACGCCAACGCGGGTGCTGTTTGATTCGGAGGAGGTAATGCGCTGGTAGTTTTGAAACTGCCCGGGCAGTTTAGGGTCAGGTTCGGGAATGTAACTGAGCAGCGCGGTAGCCTGGGGCGAAATGCGGTTTGCCGGGATGGTGTTGTTGGGGAATGGTGCGCCGGTGAGCGGGTCATAGATCGTGATTGGGGCACCTTCCTGCGAGGTGAGGCCAGACAAATCTCCTTCGCGCTCGGCCGCCGAGGGCACACTGGCGTATTGGTTGAATGGAGAAGACGAGCGCTGCCCAGTGAGGTTGAAAAAGATCACGTCTTTGGTGTCGTGTTCAATCACATGGGGAATATAGGGCTGCCCCATAAACGTGAGCCCAAACTGATTGGACGCGTAACTGGGCTGCTGCTGCTCGTTTTGCGCTTTGATGTCGAACGGAGCCGCATTCAGGGCGCTGTTTCCACCGGTCCAGAAGAAAGCGCCGTGGGGTTGATTGGGCTTGAAGTTGCGGAAACTGCCGAATCCGCCGCCGCCGAAACCACGGCCGCCACCCCCGCCGCCGCGACCTCCTCCGCCGCCACGGCCCCCGCCGCCACCACCAAAGCCGCCTCCACCTCCCCCAAAACCACCGCCACCTCCGGGGCCGCCTCCTCCGGGACCGCCACCGCCAGGACCACCTCCGCCCGGACCTCCGCCTCCTGGACCTCCGCCGCCTGGGCCACCCTGGCCGCCAAGCGACGGATCCATCTCTGCGTTCTGGCGCAGTTGCTCCATATCGATTCCGGCAAAGGGATTGGTCGATCCCGCCTGACCGGTGACGGCAACCGAGTCGGTGGAGAAATCCGTGTTGTTGGCCATCGAAGGCAGAGCCGCCCCTGTGGCGCCGCTGTTAACCCCTGCGTCCTCCGTGCCTGCGAGCTGGGCGAGCAAGGACAGACTTTGGGCGCCGCCGGCGCTATTGCGCCGCACCGTGCCCGCTTGCCGGCCGCCGCCTCCTTGGCCTTGACCTCCTTGACCCGGGATTCGCGCTACGTTCTCCTGCGGGGTCTCCGGCGGGACCCGCGAGGCCAAGGTCAGGGCGAAATCGGCCTGTTGGTTCACTGGCGTCGTTCCCGTGGGTTTGAGCAGTGCGACCTTGGTCTCCGGGGCAAACGCGGCCAGTTCTGTTCTGAGCACATAGCGTCCACTGGTGGGGATGGTCATCGAGTAGTTGCCGTTGATGTCGGTAATGGTGGCGTAACGTTGGCCGGTGAGGGTATTGGTGGCGACGATGCTCACCCCGGGCAGTGGGATGTTGCCGGCTTTTACCGTGCCATGCACCAGGCCGCCGGCGACCGTGGCAGATGCCGGCGTCGAAGGGGCAGGCGGGCTGCTGGGAGCGGGATTGGAAGGCGGATTCACCGCCGGCGCCGCAGCAGGGGGAGATTGCGCCCCAGCGGGCGTGATGAGAGAGCCGCTCAACAGGCAGAAGAGCAGGGAGATGCGTCGCATCAAATTGAATTTCCTATTGCTACCCACACAGCTTAGACTTTCCTCGTTTCAGGACAAATTTAGCTTTTTTTCGATCGGCCGGTTTGGTCAGCACTTGGTGTATCGCGGCCGTGCCCACGGAGTCTGTGTCCTAGCAGTAGCGGATAAATCCGATGGGATGCTTTTTGCCATCCAAAGCCCGATCTGCGGATTCAGCAAATGCGTTCGTGGGGGCTGCGCCCCGTCTTTTTCGGCCCAGGTACGCTTTGGCGAACCTGGGGCACCCGTCCTACCCGCCCTATTCCTCTGACCTTGCTATGACACGGACTCCTTCGGGATCGCACGGATCACTGGACCGGCGGCGCACCACCCGGCAGTTGGCCCGGCTCCCGGCCGGCGGCATGCCCATGGCCCGTTTCAGGGTCCATGATCCGCAGGTTGGTGGCCAGAAAGATGTCAGCGTGAAGCGCTCCCTCCGCGCTGATAAAGTCTCCCACCTTGATGTCGGCCAAGGTCACGTCTTCCCGGTGCTTGCGAAACGACGTGTTTTCGTCCACCGCCACAATCTGCGCCTGCTTGTCGCCGGACCGCTCGATGGTGATCTTGAGATCGTGAATCGCAGTCACTTTTCCCATCACCCAGGTCTTGCCGAACGCCGCGCGGGCTTTGCGTACTTCCTGGGCATCGATGTCGAGGAGAAAAACAGCGCCTACGGTTTTGGCCTTGGTGTCTACCAGGCCGCCGGCCATCAACATATCTCCTATGTGGATGTCAGCCGCCTCAATGGGCTGCCGGTCCTTCACCAGGCGCGTATTGGGGCTGTACAGAACCTTATAGGTGTCGCCCTCGTCCGTGCGGATGGTGAAGCTGCCGGCAACGGCAGCGGTGACCGTTCCGCGAACTCCGTTGCCCTTGCCAAACGCCTGGCCAACGCCACCGTCCGGTGGACCAAAGCCATTGTCTTCCTGGGCGAGGCTCAGTGGTCCTACTGCCATTACCACTCCTAAAGCCAAAATCGTGAGTCTTGCCGCGCGTTTCATGCATCGGCCCAAAGCTTGCCTGGCCATCGCTCCATTTGACGGCAGCGTTGTAACTAAGGACGCAGATAGGCGCTTATCCGTTGTCGTCTGGCCCACTGAGGTAAACTGCCCTGATGCGGACCGACTCCCTCCCCACCCCAGCGCCATCGGCTCCGCCGGCCCACGTGGAAGGACACTTCGGGTCGACCGCGCTGGTGCGCGATGTGGTGATCGGGATGTCGGATGGGCTAACGGTTCCGTTTGCCCTGGCGGCTGGACTTTCCGGGGCTGTGAACTCCTCCCATGTGGTGGTGCTGGCAGGATTGGCCGAGATTGCCGCCGGATCGATTGCCATGGGCCTGGGCGGATTTCTTGCTGCCCAGGGTGATGCCGAGCACTATGCCAGCGAGCGGCTACGGGAAGAGCGAGAGATTGTCGAGCGGACACGCGACGAAGAAGAAGAGATCTACGAGATCTTTGAGCAATATGGCGTGGAACGAAGTGAGAGCATGCCGGTGCTCGAAGCCCTGAAGCGCAAGCCCCAGGCTTGGGTCGACTTTATGATGCGCTTTGAGCTGGGGTTGGAAGAGCCGCAGCGAAACCGGGCCAGCCGCAGCGCGATCACTATCGCTCTCTCGTACGTCGTCGGGGGGCTGGTGCCGCTCATACCCTATATGGTGGCAAAGAGCTTACCCTCGGCGCTCACCGCCTCGATCGCCATCACCCTGGTGGCGCTACTGGTTTTTGGCGGGGTCAAAGGCAAGCTGACGGGCGCCGGCACGGTGCGCAGCGGAGTGCAGACCGTGTTGATTGGCGGATTGGCAGCCGGCGCGGCCTACCTTCTGGCCCGGCTGCTGAGCGCCCATTGAAGCTCCAGTAAAAGATAACCGGGCCGTTTACACCAAGCGCAAAAAAATTAGGCAACATCAAGCCGCTTTTGGTCTCTAAGTAGAGGGAGAAACGGATATCTTATGACGCCAGTAACGACGAGCACGGAAGCCAGTTCCCGGCTGTTCGAGGATTTTTTACGTGTACGGCGCCAAAGTGAGGATCTTTGCCGTCCGCTGACACCGGAAGACATGATGGTGCAATCCTGTGCCGAGGCGAGCCCTGCCAAGTGGCACCTGGCTCACACCACATGGTTTTTCGAGACATTTCTGCTGCAGGAGTTTCTTGCCGGCTATCGTGAATTTCATCCCGATTTTCGCTGGCTGTTCAATAGCTATTACAACTCGGTATCAGACCAGCCGGAGAAGAAGCTGCGTTCCTCATTCTCGCGGCCGCCAGTGGAGGCGATCTTCCAATATCGCGAGCATGTGCAGGAAGGCATGCAGCGATTGCTGGCTTCGCGGCCGGAGGAAGAGGTGGTGCGGAGGATCGTCCTCGGCCTCCACCACGAGCAGCAGCACCAGGAACTGCTGGCTTACGATATCAAGCACGCTTTTTGGACCAATCCTCTTCGTCCGCCGTATCTGAACGAACCGGTGGTGTTTAGCGCGCCACCGCTGAGCAAGCCCGATTGGATCGAGTACCCAGGGGGGATGTGCGAGATCGGATTTGAGGGCGAGGGCTTTGCCTTCGATAACGAGTTGCCCCGCCATCCGGAATACCTGAGTCCGTTCGCCCTCGCGTCCAGGCTGGTTTCCTGTGCCGAGTACCTGGAGTTCATAGAAGACGGGGGGTATCGGCGTCCTGAGCTTTGGCTTTCCGCAGGATGGGATACGGTGAAGGCAGAAGGCTGGAAGGCTCCGCTTTACTGGCGCCAGCACGGCGGCGCGTGGCAGGTATATACGCTTTACGGCGAGCTGCCGCTGAGTGAGCTGCTGCAGACGCCGGTCTGCCACGTGAGCTACTACGAAGCCAGCGCTTTTGCGCAGTGGGCAGGAAAGCGCCTGCCTATGGAGGCGGAGTGGGAAGTTGCCGCTCAGGGGTTGCCGACCACGGGGAATTTTCTGGAAGACGGCATGCTGCATCCTGTGGCCCTGGGCGACGGGCCGGCGAAGGGCCCGGCACAGATGTTTGGGGATGTGTGGGAGTGGACCCAGAGCGCTTACCTCGGGTACCCGGGGTTTCGCGCCGTGCCCGGTGCTTTGGGCGAGTACAACGGGAAATTCATGTCCAACCAGATGGTGCTGCGCGGCGGATCGGTGGTCACGCCGGCGTCCCATATCCGGGCTACCTACCGTAACTTCTTCTCTCCTGCGACGCGCTGGCAGTTTTCCGGCATTCGTTTGGCGAACCTCTAACCAGAAGCGCCCGGAGATCTCATGTCTGCTATTTCGTTACCCAAGTTGCCGGCGATTGCCTCCAGTGGCATCGGAATGGAAGTTTTTACCGGGCTCAGCGAGCGCCCCAAGACGCTGTCACCCTGGTTGTTCTACGACCAGGCGGGATCTCGCCTCTTTGAAGCCATCACCGAGTTGCCGGAGTACTACGTTACCCGGACGGAGAGGCAAATCCTGGCCAAACACGCGGCGGAGATCGTCGCGGCAGCGGCCGGAGGACGCGACCTTTCAATCATTGAGCTGGGCGCGGGGACAGCTACCAAGACAGGTTTGCTGCTCAATGCTGCCGTCGCCCAGCAGGGCAGTGTGACTTACTATCCCATCGACGTGTCAGAGACGGCTTTGGAAGAGGCACGGACCCGGCTGGAGTCGGAACTGCCGGAGGTGACCGTCGAACCCATCGTGGCTGATTACACCGAAGGGATGCGGCAGAACAACGCGGCCGGTTCGGCCGGCGCCGGAAGGCGGCTGGTGTTGTACATCGGGTCGAGCATTGGGAATTTTTCGCCTGCCGATGCGATCGAGGTGCTGCGCGGTGTGCGTGCCCAGTTGACGCCGGGAGACTGCCTGCTGCTGGGCACCGACATGGTGAAGGACACAAGTATGTTGCTCGCAGCCTATGACGATGCCGCTGGAGTTACGGCAAAGTTCAACATGAATATGTTGATCCGCATCAATCGCGAGCTGGACGCAAGCTTCAACCCTCAGCTATTCCGCCACCAGGCACGATGGAATGAGCAGCACTCACGGATCGAGATGCACCTGGAGAGTTTGTTGGCACAGAAAGTTGCCGTGCGCGCACTGGATCTGGAGGTGCGGTTTGGTCTCGGGGAGACGATCCACACGGAGAACAGCTACAAGTTTACTGATCAGCGCGTGCTGGCGTTATTGACGCGCGCCGGATTCAAGTTGCGAAAGCAATGGAGCGACGACAATAAGTGGTTCACGGTTTACCTGGCGGCTGCGGACTAGTCCGCGCGTGGGTCTGCTGAACGAAGGGCACGGCTTTAGCCGTGCCGTAAAAAGCCACAGCTATGAGGGCTTTAGCCCCTGAGGTACATCTTTGGGACCTCTAAATGTGCTGAGGTGCAGAGGGGCACAAAGAAATTCTCCAGGATACATTGGAAAGCCGTACCTCAGGGGCTGAAGCCCTCTCCGATCGCATACTCTACGGCACGGCTGAAGCCGTGCCCTTCGTTCAGTGAGTTTTTTCCCTTCCGCCTATCAAGCCCCTGAAGTGCAGCGAGACCGCCGCCATTACTTCGTCAGTCGCAGCAGAACTACTCCATGGCGGGGTACGGTTACGGTGTAGCTGCCCTGAATTTTCCCCAGATCCTTTGCCGCCCAGATGTCGCGCGCGTTTGCACCGCCAGCAAAACCTACATCGCTCAACTTCAACGTCACAGGCAGCGAAGTGTCATCGCGGTTGAAGAGCCCGATAGCCTTATCTCCACCCTTGAGCGGCTTGGCCCAGATCTCCACCGGTCCCACTGCGGAGACGCGATCACCCTGCTTGCCTAGCGGATCCTGATCGATGGCGATCACTTCTTTATTGGTTAGGATCGAGGCCGTCTCAGGCGGCATCTTGGAAAGATCGTTACCGGCCAGCAACGGCGCAGCAAGCAACACCCAAAGACTCATGTGGGTGCGGTTTTCATCCAGCGTCAGCTTGCCGTTGCCCACCTCCAACATGTCGGGATCGTTCCAGTGGCCGGGACCGGCATACTTGGCCAGGCCGGCCTGAGAGAAGCCGATCAAGGTCATGCGATCCCACGTGGGATTGATATCTCCGGTGGTCCGCCACAGGTTCGCTCCCAGACTTGGTCCCCATTCCCACACTGCGTCCCATCCATACTGGCAGAAGCTATAGACGATAGGGCGTCCGGTTGCCAGCAGCGCCTGCTGCATTTTTTTGTAGGCGTCCTTCATCATCTGCGTGGCTTTCGCGGGATCGTTCGGAGCCTCCTGGGTCATGATCTTGCGAAAGCCGCAAAGGTCGTACTTGAGATAGTCGATGCCCCAGGCAGCGTAGGTCTTCGCGTCTTGCGCCTCATGCTGATAACTTCCTTCGTACTTGGCACACGTGGTGGGACCGGGCGAAGAGTAGATGCCGATCTTCAGGCCCTTGGAGTGCACATAGTCAGCAAGCGCCTTCATGTCGGGAAATTTGCTGTTGGCCTGGATGTTTCCCTGCGCATCCCGGTCGCCCTGCCAGGTGTCGTCAATATTCACGTAGATGTACCCGGCGTCCTTCATACCGGAGGAGACCATGGCGTCTGCTGCGGCGCGGACATCCTTATCTGTGACCTTGCCGGCGAAGAGGTTCCAACTATTCCAGCCCATGGGCGGAGTGGCGGCCAATGTACTGGATTGCGCGAGCAGCGCAGAGGGCAGGAAGAAGGCAGCAAGCAGCAGGGTGCGGAACGCGTTGGGCATAGTCTCTCCGATTAGGACGATCCACTATAGGCCACTTCCCTTGCCCGGAGCTAGTGGCTTAAGAATCTCGTCCAGCAGATCCGGAGTCCCTTCGACTCGCTCCAACCGCGGATACTTCTCGCCGTCGTGATAGCTCAGGCGCACGGTGCGGAATTCATTGTCAGTAGAGACGATGAGCTCAATCGGCTCCGTCGTCCCTTTAGCCCCGCGGATCGCCTGCTTCAGCACCTCACCCGTGAAACCATGGCCGTTGACGGCCACTACCTTGGTGCCTGGGCCGAGTCCCGCCTGGAAGGCTGGTGAGCCCATCCTGACATCCTGAATGATGCCGGTTGTACTTATCTTGAGGCCGGCGGAAAACCACGCGTCGACTTGCTTACTGTGGTCGAGGTAGGCCTGCTCGAACTCGGTGGGCTGGGCGGCATAGGTGAGCCGGTAGCCCCCGTGATCGATACCTCCCAGCGGCGCATGGGCGGCGTGGGTATTGAGGCGCTCGGTGAGAAAGCCGCGCCAGTCATAAGGCGTGACCGCATTCAGGTCGGCTACGATCTCGTCAAAATCGTAGGGCACTACCTTGGGCGGGGTGTTGCCGCCCACAGCGAGAAACTTTACGCAGAAGTCATTCAACGATTTTTTGTCATGCGTCAACTGACGAATCGTCGTATCCGCGTCCAGCCAGAGCAGCTCGCCTTCGAAGTAGTAATCCTGTCCTCGCCGCCAGTTGGCCCAGTATGGATTGCCTCCGCGCAAAATCTGCGCGGAGATGGCCGTGTCTTCCAGGTTGCGCCAGGTGCGGCCCGGCTTCACGTCGAGGTTAGCGGCACTCCAGGCCAGCGCCTCGCGGTAGATCTCTGGCGTCCATAAGGCAGAGCGCGCCGCCAGCACGCGACCCCAGTATTGCGTCATCCCTTCATAGACCCACAGCAGATCGCCCTTCATCGGGGCAGCGTAATCCGGCGTGGCCAGTCCCGCAGGGCGGCGGTACTTGCCGTTCCAGGAGTGGGTAAATTCATGCGGCAGCAAGTCCGCATTCATCATCGCCAGTTTCGGATCGGATAAGCCGTTTTTCTCCACCCCGTTGTCACTCGACTGGTGGTGCTCCAAGCCTTCCTGGCGCACCACGTCGCTCAGGCTAAGAAGAAAATGGTAGGTCTCATAATGTCGCGACGCATAGAGCGGGCCCGTCTCCCGCACCAGCCGGCTGAGCGAGGCAAGAAACTCCGGTTTGAGATCGATGTCCTCCGCGGCATCCCCGGCCACGTCGAGGTAGTGCTTCGGTGTCACTTCCGGAGCCAGGGGAAACTCGCGGAAGTATCTGCCGGTGATCAGCGGCGAGTCCACCAGCTGCTCCACCGAAACCGGAGCAAAAGAAACCTCCGCTCCCTGTTGGCCCGCAACGCTGAGTGCGGTGCCAAACTTCCACGCCGCGGGCATGGTGAGCGATGCCACGATAGGAATTTGCGCTACCGGGATGTGCGCCGGATACATGACGACTGAATTCCACTCCAGCACCGTCATGTTGGCGCTGGTGGCCCCATCCTCATCGGAGCCCGTGCTGCCCGGGGTGGCGAGAAAATCGAGCGAAACGTCAAGCCGGCTGACGCCGCTGGGCACCTCGACATGGATACCGTACATATCGACGTCGTCACGGCGCCAGGGCAGTTCCTGGCCGTTGGCGCGAATCACCAACCCAGCTAGATTGTCGATGGGTCCGGTAGGACGATGGTCGCCGGGAATCCATTGCGGATATTCCAGGGTGAGCGGACCAGCGCTCACCGGTATTTGCAACTGGGCATGCAGCAGGCGGCGCGGCGCATCGCTGAGATCCACGTGCAACACGATCGGAGGGACAGGTCCCTGCGCAGTGCAACGCCCTCCGGACAATAGGAGCAGAGGGATGCAAAGGATGAGGCCCAAACTGCTTCTCTTCATCTCCTAATCATTTCACAACGGGTAGACAGGCCTGGACGGCTGAAAGTTACCCAGGACATGATCCTGGGCTGACTCCCGCGAATCGCGAATAGTCCATTTGAGGTAGAGGTACCCAGGATTGCATCCTGGGTAATTTTCAGCCGTCCCTACGGGAGTCACGCACTGGCGCGAACGCTCTGGAACAAGCATGATGGATTGGTTCCCGAAAGAGGCTTTCCGATGGCAGATACCACACCGCAGTCTTATGCAAATCACACCAGGCGAGACCCGGGCTTCCATTTTGTTCTGATCCCCTTAGTGTTGCTGGCAATCATTCTCAGCGTTATTTCTTTGGTGCAGCATCCCGGCCTGCACTCAACACTGTGGCTGGTGCTGGCCATCGCACTGCTATTGACCGCCTTTAAAGCCAGAAGCAATGCCGTCAAAGCACAGGACCGGGTCATCCGGCTGGAGGAGCGGCTGCGCCTCTCCATGCTGCTGCCTGAAGCGGCCAGACCGCGCATCGCAGAGCTAACGGAGCGGCAACTGATCGCGCTTCGTTTTGCATCGGATGCGGAGTTGCCGGCGCTTGCCATGCGCGCGCTGAACGAAGGCCTGACCAGCAAGCAGATAAAAACCTCCATCCAATCCTGGCGCGCTGACAACTTTCGTGTTTGAGGGAGCGCTTATGCGCCAAGGTGGCCCAGGCCCAGGCCGATGACGTAAGTCACGACCCCTTCCACCGCTCCCACCAGCGTCATCTCGAAGCCGCTGCTCCACCAGGAACGCACGGTGACCAGTGACTTGGCCGCACCCACGGCAAAGTGCGCCAGCAGCGATACCACGGCTGAGACGATAACGGCGCTGTAACCGCTGAGGAAGAAAAACGGCACGATGGGAATAAAGGCCCCGGCCGCCGTCGAAAGCGCGCCCGAAATTGCCGAGGTGAGCGGATTGCTGAGCGCCTCTTCTGTCGAGTTGAGCCGTTCGGCAGCGAGCGCGCGCAGCATTTGCTCCGGATCACTGGCGATGTGCTCCACCATGTGATCGGCGTCCGGTTGAGGAAGGCCCTTGACCTGGTAGTAGAGCGAGAGCAACTCGCGGGCCTCTGCTCCGTTCATAGCAATGGCCTCGCGCTCGCGGGCGAGCTCCGCCTGGTAGATTTCACGCTCGCTCTTGGACGCGAGGTACGCGCCCGACCCCATAGAGAGCGCGCTGGCGATCATGCCGGCGAGGCCGGAAAGCAGGACCCACTTGCTGTTACCCAAAGTAGCGCCCGAGACTCCGGAGACGATGCCGAAGATGGAGCCCAGTCCATCGTTGACCCCGTAAATAGCATCGCCGATCCAGCCTGCGGCATGCGCACGGCCCTTGTTCCGCTTGGCGAGCATCTGGTCCAAAAGCGCTTGTGGGTTGGCCGCCGCACGGACTCCGCCCGGGGGCTTCTGCCTGCGGATCAGACCGCTGAGCTCGCGGTAGTGATCCTGCTCGTCTTCGATGACGCGGTTCAGGATGACCAGGCTGGGCGCATCGCCGAGCTCTTTGAGCTGCTGGCTGTACTTGGCGATGTCGCGGCTCTCGTCGATTTCCAGGCGGCGCAGGGCCAGGTCGTCGCCCCCGACGCGGGTCTTGAGGCTGTCGGCATCGCCGCCCGGCTTTCCCTGGTAGACCGGCTCCGGCTCCCCCAGTTCACGTAAGCGTCCTGCCCACAGCGCGGCGTGCTCTTTTTCCGCAAGGGCCATGCTTTCGAGCGTCTGCTTACGCGCCGCCTCTTTCTCCCGCTCGGCAAGCGCCCGATAGGTGTAATAGCCGGCCATCTCGGCCTGCCAGTTCTTTTCCAGAATCTGGCCCAGCCGCGGGTGACGAGGCAGTTCGAGTTCGGTTATGGAGTCAGAATCCAAAGGCTTTGTCTTTCACAAGCCGCTTAGGGCACAGCGTAACATCTGTCGGTTAGACTCAAAAGGATTCCTACAATAGTTGGCAAATCATGAAATTTGAGCACTTGTTAACAGAGGCGCCGAATCCGGATTCGGCCCGCATCGACCAGCTTTCTACGCTCGAGATGCTGGAGGTAATCAACGCCGCCGATCGCTCGGTCGCTGACGCCGTCCACGCTGAGCTGGCCCGCATCGCCCAAGCAGTGGATGGGATTACGGAGCGCCTGGAGCGGGGCGGCCGCCTTTTCTATACAGGGGCAGGCACTTCCGGGCGGCTCGGGGTGCTGGATGCCTCGGAGTGCCCACCGACCTTCAACGTAGACCCCGGGCTGGTGGTGGGCCTGATTGCCGGGGGCGACTACGCGCTGCGCCATTCGATCGAGGGCGCGGAAGACGATGCCCGGCAGGGCGCGGAGGACTTGAAGGCTCATGGCTTGGCGGCTGGAGACACGCTGGTCGGCATCGCCGCCAGTGGCCGTACTCCTTATGTTTTGGGAGGCATGCTTTACGCCAACCAATTAGGCGCCCTCACCATAGGGTTGAGCTGCGTCCCGGGCTCCGAAGTGGAGTGCCGGGCGAAGATCGCCATCACTCCGGCGGTGGGCCCCGAGGTGATTACCGGTTCCACCCGCATGCGCGCCGGCACGGCCACCAAGCTGGTGCTGAATATGTTGAGCACCGGCGCGATGATCCGCACCGGCATGGTCTACGGCAACCTGATGGTGAACGTGCAGCCGACCAATGAAAAGCTGAGGAACCGGGCCATACGGATCATTGCGGCGGCAACCGGGGTCGACGAGGTTCAGGCCGAGGCACTGCTGGACGAGGCGGGCGCGGTGCGGGTAGCGATCGCAATGCAAAAGCTGGGAATCAAGCGCGAGCAGGCTATGCAAAAGCTCGACACAGCGCACGGACGGCTCCGCGTAGCGCTCGGCGATGGGCCGGAATAGCCCTCTTGGGGGCGGCGTGCGTCTATTACTGAGGGCGTGGCCCGGGTTTCCCGTAAGCTGCATCGGAAATGACGGCGTGTGCGGCTTTTATTGAGGAAAGCCGCATTGAAGCCGGTCGAAGTCACAAGGTGCGCGGGAAATCCGGGGTCCGCAAGGCGCATAATACAGTTATGTCCGCAGACCGAATGGGAGGTAATGCCGTGGGTAAAGGTTTGGTGAAGTTGCTGATTTTATTAGCACTTGTCCCCCTTCCGGCGTTGCTGGGCCAGTCCAAAGACCAGCCCGATTCCGGCTTTGGCCCCATTGACACCAGTGCTCCCGCTACCCCGCCGGACCAGATTGTGAAGCAGTTTGCAGCCAAGGAAAGCGAGTTCCGCCGCGCCCTGGACAACTACACCTATCAGCGTGACGTGCGCATACAGACCATCAACGATGACGGCAAGGTAGATGGGGAGTACCGGCAAGTGGTGCAGATTACCTTCGACAACCAGGGGCGCAAGTCGGAGCACGTGACCTTCGCGCCGCAAAATACCCTGGAACGCATTCAGATGAGCCCGGCCGACGTTTCGGATATTGAGCAGCGCCTGCCCTTCGTGTTGACCACTGAGGATGTGGGGCAATACAACCTGACCTACGTGGGACGGCAGAAGGTGGATGAGGTCGACTGCTACGTTTTTGATGTGGCGCCGAAGGTGATGGAGAAGAACAAGCGCTACTTAAAAGGACGCATCTGGGTGGACCAGAAGGATCTGCAGATTGTGATCACCAGCGCGAAGAATGTTCCCGACGATATGCGCAAGGGGCACGAGGATCTTTCGCCTCCGTTTACCACTTACCGCGAGCAGGTGGATGGCAAGTATTGGTTCCCGGTGTACACCAAGGCCGATGCCGAGCTCCACTTTTCGGGCGGGGCCGGGTACATGGCCCAGGATGTCCGCATTCGGCAGATTGTGCGTTACACCGACTACAAGCAATTCCGCTCGACGGTCAAGCTGATCTTCCAAGGGCAGGATGTAACCAACAATAACGGACAGCCCCAACCGAACGGCCAACCGGCCAATGGGCAACAGTCGCAGCAGGCCCCGCCTGCCGCAACCGCGCCGCACTAAAATCAGGCGTTGTAGGTTGAGGAGGACACCCGGCCTCCTCGGCCGGTCCAGTTGGTATGGAAGAATTCGCCCCGAGGCTTATCGACCCGCTCATAGGTGTGCGCGCCAAAGAAATCGCGTTGCGCCTGCAATAGATTCGCCGGCAGCCGCGCTGTGCGGTAGCCGTCGTAAAACGCCAAGGCGGTTGAAAACGCAGGCATAGGCACGCCGATCCTGGTCCCGTAGATGATCGCCCTGCGCCACGACGGATGGTACTTGTTCATCGCGGTGGAGAAGAATTTATCCAGCAGCAGATTCTGCAGCTTCGGGTCGCGGTCGAAGGCCGCCTTGATGTCGCCCAGAAAAATGCTGCGGATGATGCAGCCGCCGCGCCACATCAGCGCCACGCCACCCATGTTCAGGTTCCAGCCCTGATCCTTCTCTGCCGCACGCAGCAACATGTAGCCCTGCGCGTAGCTGACGATCTTGGAGCAGTAGAGAGCCAGCCGCACTTCCTCAATGAATTCCTTCTTTCCATTCACTACCTTGCGTTTGCGTGGTCCTTTCAGCACCTTGGCTGCTGCGACTCGCTCACTCTTCAAGGCTGACAGGCAGCGGGCAAAGACACTCTCTCCAATCAAGGTCACCGGCTGTCCCAGGTCGAGGGCCGAGATCGCGGTCCATTTGCCGGTTCCCTTTTGTCCAGCGGCATCGAGAATCTTGTCCACCATCGGCTGGCCATCGTCATCCTTCTTGGCGAAGATGGTGGCCGAGATATCGATCAGGAAGCTGTCCAGCTCGCCCTTATTCCACTCCGCAAAGACTTCGGCGAGTTCATCGGCGGTGAGGCCCAGGCCATCCTTCAACAACTGGTAGGCCTCGCCAATCAATTGCATGTCGCCGTACTCGATGCCGTTGTGCACCATCTTGACGTAATGACCCGCGCCGTCTTCTCCGACCCAGTCGCAGCAGGGAGTCCCATCCTCGACCTTGGCCGCGATGGCCTGGAAAATATCTTTCACGTGGGGCCACGCTTCTTTATTCCCGCCGGGCATAATCGACGGGCCGAAGCGCGCACCCTCTTCGCCGCCCGAGACGCCGGTCCCGATAAACAGAATGCCTTTGGCTGCCAGGTCTTTGGTGCGCCGGGTCGAGTCGGTGTACAACGAGTTGCCACCATCGATGACGATGTCGCCCTTCTCAAGATAAGGAAGCACGTGTTCGATGGTCTGGTCGACCACCTCACCGGCCTTCACCATGATCATCACGCGCCGCGGCTTCTTTAGCAGGCCGCACATCTC
Source organism: uncultured Acidobacteriaceae bacterium (assembly GCA_963821315.1). Taxonomy (GTDB): domain Bacteria; phylum Acidobacteriota; class Terriglobia; order Terriglobales; family Acidobacteriaceae; genus PALSA-350. The sequence goes on from CAWGDP010000012.1 coordinate 74,071, forward strand.
CTCGATGGAGTGTGCCCCCACTACCTGCGTTCCCTTGGCCTCGTTCTCGATAAAATCGTCCACCTTGGAGACGGTACGGTTGAATACTGCGACCTTGTAGCCATGGTCGTTCATGTTCAACACCAGGTTTTGGCCCATCACCGCCAATCCAATCAATCCGATATCGCAATTCGCTTCTGACATGTTGGCCCTTCCTTCTTCAATCCATCCCGGCTCGATAAATTGAGGCCGGAAGGCGAGATGATACCTGATCGCGGCCATGGGAGCAAAAGGCGCGACGGGTTCCGGCGCCGTCTAACACTAAGACAGCTTCTTTCTCTAGGAGGATTCTTGGAAAGACGGAGATTCTTGACTTCGTCGCTCGCTGCTTCGTTCCTCGCCTTGGCAGATGGATCCAGCTCGCTTTCATTCGCCAGTTCCGCGCCGATTCGCAACTATTCTTTCGATCGAACCATTTCGCGAACGGTTTTAGATAACTTTCTCTCGCGATCAATCACGATGCAGAGCCTGTTTGCCGGCCGGGGCGATCTTGATGATGATCTTCGAATGCTCACCAGCATCGGCGCAAAGTTCATTGGACGAAGTCTTTGTCTATGGGGCGGAGAGGCGAATTTGCTGAGCAATCTTGAAAAGGCAAAACAGCAGGTTCCTGTGGCCGTCAAGGCTGATCCGGAGATGCTTTTTGAAGCGTGCATCTTCGAGATCGTGACCACGCAGGTGGAACAGGTTGCGGTGCCGGAATGGGCCTTTGTCACATTGGGCCAGCCTGTCGAAAAGAGGAGTTTCCGCTATGCCGACATGCTTTATCCCGACGGCCGGCGTGTCAACCAGTGGGGACCTGGTTCGTCGGTACCGGATGTGAGCCGCCCGGAGACAAAGCTCTATTTTTATTTTCTGGCAAGGTCGTTTATCGATGCAGGCTTTGAGGCTATCCACTATGGGCAGGTCGAGATCATGAATGGCAACGATCCCCATTTGACTCACTGGTCGCAGGTGTTCACGCTGGCCCGGGCCTATGCAGCAATACACGCTCGCAGACACATGCTGCTATGCGATGCGCATGTTCCTGGCGGCGGCTTGGTCAAAGATGGACATCTGCTGCTGGATTTCCATGCGTTCCCACTCAGGATCATGGAAGTTCCCGATAAGCCGCAGGAGGCGATCCTCAAACTAGGATTTTCCGACGGTATTTACAACCGGAGCAAGGGCGGGATCGCCCCTAGCGGCTGGACGTGCGACCACCTGCCGTATCTGGTTGAGTTCGACAACTACGGCGTGAGTAAACAACCCGGACAAGGCAAGGCCGATGGCGGCCAGTTCAATTGGGTATGGGGCTACGACGAGATCACGTGGTTTGCGCACCAGAATAAGCAATATCGCGCCGATTGGCTGCGCTATGCCTGGCATTGGGTGCGGACCACCGACCCCAACGGCTACCTCGAAATGCCCGGCAGCCGAGGGACCACCAATGGACCTCACGCCGGTGGAACGCGGTGGTATCACGCTAATAATCCAAGTGCTGCTGTCCCCAATGGAATGGGAGATGAAGAGACCATTCGCGCCATCTGGACCGCCGATTCAGCCTAGGCCCTTTCCCATCCTGACCTTTTAACCGCACTTTCAATCGCCATTCACAAGGTGCAAGGAGGCTCTCGGTATCCCACCGTTCGCGAAAGCGCGATGGTAGGAAACCATAGATTGTTACAATTTCCGACGAGGATTGGAGTTGTTTTTTGACCTTCGTGAAGCAATGTTGCGCGTACTTCGTTCTTCTGGCTCTTGGGCTCGCACCCTGGACCGTGGCTCAACAAGCAAGTGAAGACACGCCCGCAAACCTGGTGCTCACCGGCGAGGTGAAGGGTGAGCAGAACCAGACCTACTTCGAAATCCCCTTCGCGGTGCCCGCCGGCATCCACCGGATCAGCGTCGACTTTCAATACACGGGCAAAGATCAGCGCGCTACTCTTGACCTCGGCATCGCTGACCCGGAGCGATTTCGCGGTGCAAGCGGTGGAAACAAGAGCCACTTCACCATCAGCGAGACAGACGCGACGCCGTCGTATCTTCCGGGAGCGATCCCTGCCGGGCAGTGGCGGCTATTGATCTCCGTGCCCAACATGCGTCCGGCGGTCATCTCACACTATAGGGCGGAGATACGCTTCAACGCGCGTGCAGAAGATTCGAGTTTCACTGCACAGCCGCTCGCCGTCGGCACCCGTTGGTACCGCGGCGATCTCCATATGCACACGGGCCACAGTGATGGCAGCTGCAAGAGCCAAAGCGGCCGTCAAGTGCCGTGCCCTCTCTTTCTCACCGTGCAGGCAGCGGCTTCGCGCAGTTTGGACTTCATCGCCATCACCGACCACAACACAGACTCGCAATATGATCAAATGCGCGAGCTGCAACCGTTCTTTGATCATCTGCTGCTGATTCCAGGCCGCGAGATGACCACCTTTCATGGGCATTTCAATGTCTTCGGCGTAACCCAATTTATGGACTGGCGGGTAAGCAAAGGTGGCCTCGATGTGAACACCGTGCTGCGCGACGCACGCTCCAAGGGCGGCATTGCCTCCGTGAACCATGCCGAGTCACCTGAAGGGGAAGCCTGCATGGGCTGCCGCTGGACGCTAACCAACGGCACGGACATGAGCCTCTTCAGCGCCATCGAAGTGATCAACAACGGCAAGACCATGTTTTCCAGTGCCAAATACTGGGATACCCAACTACGCGCAGGGCATCGCCTGGCGGCGGTTGGCGGCAGCGACAATCACAATGCGACGATTCCCCCGGGCGAAGCGGCGGCCATTGGTTGGCCGGTGACTGGCGTCGAAGCCGATGAGCTGTCAGTGCCGGCGATCCTCGATGGCATTCGTTCCGGCCGCACGTTTGTCGATCTGACTGGTTCGCGGGACAAGATGCTGGACTTCACGGCCGAGGCGGGTGGCATCTCGGCAAAGATGGGAGGAACACTCCATGCGGCGGCCGGGGCTACGATTTCCGTGCGTATTCATACCATTGCGGCGAAGGGGTCTATGGTTCACCTGTTACTGGACGGGGAGGACTCCAATCCACCCTTGCCTGTGGAAGGTGCGGACTCCGCGGCTAGAGTCACCGTAGCCGCCGGACAACATTGGCTGCGTTTGGAAGTGCGTGACCCCAGTGGCTCCGATGAGCTGATAAGCAGTCCGCTCTACATCAATTTTCCCCAGGAATAAAGAATGCACCTTCCGCGGATGGTCAAAGTACTGCTGGCGCTGGCGATTTGCTCGTCCCCGTTGGGCGCGCAGCAGTCAGTTCCCGGTTCGCGCACAGTGATGGATGCGCATAACTGCTACCCCTACTTTGAATGGTGGGGCGACCGCATCGACCGCGCGCTCTCTGCCGGCACTCCACTCGCCATTGAACAGGATTTGGCCTGGCATACCGATGCCAAGACCGGGCGTAGCTGGTCTGTCGTGACCCATGGGGGGCCCACCGACGGCACAGAGCCGACCATGGATGAGTATTTCTTCAAGCGGGTTCGCCCCATCGTGGAGAAGGCTCTGCAGGACGGTAACCATGGCGATTGGCCGCTCATTACCCTCAACCTGGATTTCAAAGACAACAAGCCGGAGCACCTGGCCGCTGTACTGGCGCTGCTGCGGAAATATCAGCCCTGGCTGACTACGTCGGTGAAAGCTGCTCGGGAAGAGGATGTGGAGCCGTTGGACGTGAAGCCGATTCTGGTGCTGACGGGTGAAGCCGATGCGCAGCAAACCGTCTTCTACGATCAATTGCAGACCGGTGCTCGTGTGCTGCTCTTCGGCGCCATTCATACCCAGGGAAAAGAAGCTTCCGCGGCGCCCGAAGTGATGGACCCGATGCGGGCCACGAACTACCGGCGCTGGTGGAACAATCCGTGGAAAGTGGTTGAGGCAGGTGGTCAGCCGAACGCTGGCGAGTGGACTTCAGCGAAGATGGACCGGTTGCGAGCACTGGTAGAGCGAGCCCACGCGAATGGTCTTTGGATACGCTTTTATACACTCGACGGCGCAACCAAAGCACAACTCAGTTGCAACGGCTGGTTTCATGATTACAACTTCGGATCACTGGCTGCGGCGCGTGTGCGCTGGCGCGCGGCCATCGCCGCTCACGTCGATTACCTCGCATCCGACCAGTACGAGCTCGTAGGACAGGAGATTCACCGGCAAGTGCCGCCTGCCGCGAAGAAGTGAGCTTAGCTGGAAGCTGTTTTCAATTCCGAGACCAGCGACCCCACAGGGTTGGTCACCGTGCGCGCTGCAATCGCACCGAGTGACTCGCCACGACGATACATCATGTAAGCCGCCACGGCTCCAGCAACAATTGTGCCCCAAAACAACGCTCTTCTCATTGTGTGTCCTTCCTTCCGTGTATTGGATGCAGAAGCCAGGATCATGCAGGGAGCGGCTCGCATAAAATCAGCCGTAGCCGGAGGAATGCCGGAATGGCATTCCAGAGAGGGGTGCTGATTTGTCCCAGATTCGTCTCTTTGCGAACGTTTCGTTATTGGTCATTGCCTCGATGTGCTATGCCCAGGCCCCAATCAGCCCCTCCGTCGTCAACCGGCGGGTTGAAGTCCTCATCCGCTCACAGTTTTCCGTGCCGTCTGGATACGAGATTGTTTTCGGTGCCAAGACCCAGAGTGATATCCCGGGTTACGACATCCTGCCGGTTACATTTATGAATGGCAGCAAACAGACAACCGCCAGCTTTCTGATCTCCAAGGACTGCAACACGCTCGCCCGTTTGGAAAAGTTCGATATCAGCAAAGACCCAGCCCTCATCATCCAGGTGGATGGCCGGCCCATCCGAGGCGAAGACACGGCCAAGGTAGAGATCATCAACTTCGACGATCTGGAGTGCCCTTACTGCGCACACCTGAACAGCGAACTTTCCGGCGAGACGATGGCCCACTACAAGGGGCTCATCAAGATCGTGTACAAAGACTACCCGATCGAAGAGATTCATCCTTGGGCCATGCATGCTGCCGTCAATGCCAATTGCCTTGCCGATCTGAATTCGAAGGCCTACTGGGCTTATGTCGATTTTGTGCACGCGCACGGACCGGATATCACCGGCGCACGGTTTGAGCCCGCCAAGTCGTTCCTGGCGCTCGACCATATCGCAGATACCTTCGGGGCGGAGAATAAAGTCGACGAGGCAAAACTTGGTATATGCCTGAAAAGGCAGGATGAAACCTTGGTAAGGTCGTCCCTCAAACTGGGAGAGTCGCTGGGCCTTAACGCGACGCCTCAGATGTTCGTCAATGGAGAACGCCTGCAAAGCGGCGCGCGCCCGGTAGATGAGTTGTGGCCCGCGATAGACCGTGCACTCAAGGCAGAAGGCATTCAGCCTCCTCCAAAGTAAAACAGGCTGCTCTACTAGTTGATGGCTTTATCTTTGATGTAACGCCAGCCAACAATTTTAGGCTTTAGGAGTTGCCTGGCATCTGAAACCAGCTTAAGAAAATCTCCTTCGAACCTTCCGCCCGCAGCATCCCTCACCTGTATGGGTGAATTGACCTTCGGATATGTGCTTCGATCTGCGGGATTGAAATCGTGCCAATCGCCGATGTGTGTCATGCGCCATATTACGCCATTTAGCGGATGACCGTGCGGAAGAAAACTGAAGCAATCGCCGTGTAGGGATGATTGTTCCGCCCGGCCATGGCCAGAGTTAGGGTAACTGCTGTTAACTCTGTACCTTGAAAGCTGGAAGGAGCTTATAGAGTCTCGGTGAGAACTACGCTCTCTAAATTGAGTCCCGGAGGGACGGCTGAGAGTAGCCCAGGACATAGTCCTGGGTTGGCTGCGCCGAATCGCGAATCGTCCATCTCAGAGCAGAAGTACCCCAGGATTGCATCCTGGGGAATTTTCAGCTGTCCCCGTTCGACAAGCTCAGGGCAGGCTCTGCGGGACTGCTCGTTGGCACGTTGCTGACCCAGGACTCACGTCCTGGGTTACTCTCAGCCGTCCCTACGGGACTCAATTTAGAGAGCGTAGTTCTCACGCGGACACTTATAGCTCTATGGGTTAGAGCCGGTGCATCAAGACGGCCCCGCCCAGCGCCGCAAGCAGCGCCACCGGCATGGCAACCACACCCACTTTTAGAAATTTCCAAAAGCTGACATCGAGCTTCTTTCCTGCTGCGTCTCGGGAAGAATCCTTGCGCAGCGCGAGTAGCCAGAGGATCGTCGCAAGCGAGCCGGTTACGGAGAGATTCGGCCCCAGGTCTACCCCAATCAGCACTGCATTCGCAATCAATCCCTTCACGTGGGCTGCTTGTATCGTCGCCCCCGCTATCAACCCGAGCGGCAGGTTGTTCACCAGATTGTTCGCAGTACCCACTACAAATCCCACGACCAATGTGCCCGTAGCCAGCCCCAACCCTGCAGCCCACGTCAGCCACTGCTGGGTTAGCTTTAGCGCACCCTGGCTCTCGACGGCATCGACCATAACAAACAGTCCCGCTACCAGCAGGAGCGTCCCCCAGCTAATCTCGCGCGCGAGTTGCAGAGGATTGCTCCTGGCCTTGGCCGAAACCACCGCCGTGATGAGCAGCGCCGCCAAACACGTCGGCAAGCCCAGGTCTTTTTTCATCGCCGAAGCCGTGAGGAGCACCGCAGTCATCAGCGCCAGCCCCGCGAGCACGAGTTTGCCATTCCCACTCAGCTTCGCGTCCTCAACCTCACATGCAATCTGGTCGCGGAGTTCATCACGAAACAGAATCCGCAGCACCACAAACGTCACCACAATCGATAGCAGCGACGGCACACCGAAGTCGGCCAGCCATCGCCCCAGCGGAGGCATTCCGGTGTGGAAGACCACCAGATTCGCAGGGTTCGAGATCGGGAGCACAAAGCTCGCCGCATTCGCAATCAACGCACACACAAATAAATAAGGTAGCGGCCTGACCTTTGCCTTGCGAACCGCCGCCAGAATCGCCGGGGTCAACACCACCGCGGTGGCATCGTTCGACATGAATATCGTCACCAGGGTCCCCACGCTATAGACCAGCCAGAACAATCGCGAACAGCTGCCCTGCGCGCCGCGCACTGCGGCCGACGCCACCCAATCGAATACCCCCTGCTCCCGTGCCAGCTCGCTCAGAAGCATCATTCCGGTCAGGAAGAGGTAAACGTCAGTGCCCTTAGCGACAGCCTGACCCGCGAGCTTGAGTGGCACCAGGCGCAATGCGATCAGCAACAGGGCTCCCCCAGAGATCCACCAAACTTCGGCAATTCCATACGGGCGCACCAGCATGAGCACGATGCTGACCGCGACAATCAAAGGCAGTAGAAAGTGGACCATCACCACCACTTCTTGCCATTCACGCTGGAAGCCCCTGGTTAAGTACCGGGGAAGCCGGATCGCTGTCGGGTTGGTCACCAGCCGGTAGTGTCTCCGGAACGGCAAACCACAGCAACACAAACGCGAGCGCGGCGATTGCTCCAAGAGCCAGAAAGGAGATGCGATAGCTGTAATACTGAATCAGTTTTCCGCCAAACGAGGTACTGAGAGCCGCACCAAGTCCGACTGCGGTTGCCAGAGCGCCTTGAACCAGGTTGAAGCGGCCTGTGGCGCGGGTTCGATCAGCGACCACGAGAATCGAGACGACGCCAAAAATCGCATTCGCTACACCATCGAGAAATTGAATAGCTATCAGGCCTTCGGTGTTGTGGGTGAGGGTATACAGAATGGCTCGAATCGGTAGCACACCGAATCCCAATATAAGAAGCGGCTTACGGCCGCGCAAATTGGCAAATCGGCCAATCGCGGGGGCAGAACACATGATGACCACCTGGGTGACGATGATGCAAGCGGACATAAATGGAGCTGCCGACCCCCGCTCGCCGTGGGAGAGCATTTCACCAAGCTGAGGCAGCATGGCCGCATTGGCAAAGTGAAAGAAGAAGGCGCAAAGAAGGAACACTAGCAGGATACGGTCTCCAAGGAGAGTTTTTATTACGGAGGCTCTAGCGGGGGACTGTTTGCCGCCTACCCGCCGGCATCCTCCCCGTGCAAGATCATAGTCGATATCATTGCTTTTGATTGCCAGCACGGCCAGGATGGTGGGGACGGTTAACACTGCCGCGGTAATAAAAATGGCCCGATTTCCGAATAAGTGACTAATGCCCGCGATCAGAAGCGCACAGAAGACGTTCCCGGCTGAGTTAAACGACTGATTCTTCCCAAACTGACGATCGAAGCACGTAACACCGACGACTCCCATGGTGACGGCGGCGAGAGTCGGACCGAGGAACGGCCCTGCTCCTCCGATGAGAACTTGGGATGAATACACCGCCCAGGGAGCGGCTGTCAGACTCAAGAGGACGGCGCCGGCAGCAAGGACTGCAGAGGCAACAACGAGGATCAACCTCTTCGACCTCAGTTGATCGACGATCGCCCCGGCTGGAGCCTGCAGTGCAACCGTGATGATGCCCCCTATCGTCAGCGCCGTACCGACACGCCCAGGTTTCCATCCGGCCCCGGCGAGATAAGCCGCGAGAAAAGGGCCAAGGCCGGTCTGCACATCGGCGAGGAAAAAGTTCGTGGCTTCGAGAGCGTGGACACTCTTTTTCTTCTCCGGTGCGATTGTTGCGTTGGATTTCATGCTTCCTTTCAGACCGGCGGCGACAGCGACGAACGTGTCTTCGCTGTCCTATTGGATGCGTTCTGTTCCCTAGAGCCTGCTTCATCATGATCCCCAGAAGCTCGCCGAAATTTTGGTATAAGCGCTGCTACGTCTATACTTTGGAAGTGAGAGGGCCTATAGCTCAATTGGTTAGAGCAGCGGACTCATAATCCGTTGGTTCCAGGTTCAAGTCCTGGTGGGCCCACCATAAGTCGACCAAATGCACACTCGATTCCTCTAGTCGAGGCGGCTTGGTAGGAGATCACAGTGACGGCGCTGAATTCGTGCGCCTCCCAGGCAAAGCCTGTCCAGCGAAAGCCAGCAGCGCGTCCACGAGACGGTTCGGGGCTGCTGCGGGCAGGATACGGGGAGACCCGCGCCCCAATACGTCTCACATGTTGTGACGGAGCGGCGCACGCCGTGAGGCGAGGCGGTCGACGCGCAGGCATTCGACTGCGCGTCCTGCCTTGATTCAACAGGAGACAGCATTACAGGCAGCCATTCTGCCCATTGCACAAGTCAGCGCAGCACCTCATTGCGCAAATCCACAAGCCTTCCGAGAAAGAGGATCTCGGATGGAACTGGAGGAGGGTTGTCTTCGCGAACTAGCGTGGTTTTTGTACACGCAGTAAGGTAGAACAGCAAAGGAATCAAGCAGACGGAGTAATGCGCGCCTTTTCTTGATCGCTAACAACAGAACCTTGTTCCGCAAATTCCAGCCGCGACTTGATTATTTTAGCGGGGACGCCGCCAATGATCACAAACGGCGGAAAGACCCCGCGAACGACTGCACCAGCAGCGACGATCGAGCCCCTGCTGACGTGCGCGCCCCCGAGGAAGGTGACATTTGAGCCAATCCAACAGTCGTCTTCGATCGTAATCGGCTGTGGCTGGATACCCTGGGTGCGGATCGGTACCTCAGTGGAAGCATGGAGATGAGTCTCGGCATGAAAAGACGTGTGCTGCCCCATGATGACAAGATCTCCTATGGTAATCATCCCGCCCGCCCCAAAGAAACACCAGGCATCGCAGGAGCAGTCCGACCCTATGGCAAGACCCTCGCCAATATTGTTCATGCTGCCCCCACGGATGATGGTATGGGAGCCAATAGATACGTTGTCGCCGATAACTATCCCACGCTGGGATAAACCATCGATCATGACGCCAGTTTCCAGAGTAACTCCTTTGCCGAATAGCACATTTTGGCATTCTTCATTTCCACACGCCTGCCGAGAAATAGGATCTTCGGACGAAGCTGCAGGAGAGTTGTCTTCACAAGTCCGCGGGTTGCGTACACGCAGCGCCGCAGAAGCAGAGAAACGACCAGTCCAAGTGGTATTCTTCGATCAATGTGATGTGGCCGGCCCTTGATTTTACCAAGAAGCCGCTCGCTAAGCCTGTAGCAACTTTCTCTAGTGAAGATGTTCTTACCCCGAGCGATGACGAATCTAGCGTCTACATCCACGAGTCCCAACCTGATATGCTATCGCGTCGCTGCAACTTTAACCTCCGATCTTAAGAACAAACTCTTCAGCGGGGGGAGCATGATAAAAGGAGAACCTACCAATAATATTGCTGCAAGAAACTGCACTTCTGATGACTTGGCGTGCCAGAGGAATGCACCGACCAATACACCTGCTGTGCTGCTGAGAATGCGCGAAGACCATGCCGGAAAAACAAAGATTTTTGTTCTGTTGCAGAACGATATGTTGGCAATCAACAACACCACCTCCGTGACGATGGTGTTAAACGCCGCGGCCATGTAACCGAATCGTGGGATGAGCATGAAATTTGTGACAAGATTGACGGCCAGGGCAACGGTTGAGCCGATAAAGATGTACCGCTCGGCATGGTTGGCGATTAGATTCGAGAGCAGGAGGTAGTTCCAGAACATAACGGGTGTGGCCCAGATAAGCACCTGCACCACAGGCGCCGAGCTACTGTACGACCTGCCTAAAACAAAAGGAACAACCCACGGGGCCAAAACGGTTGAGGTCACAATCAGCAGGAGCGCTCCAAAAAGGAGTAAGGAGAGAAGGCGGTTCTGATCGACGGGCTCCGACGGGCCCCCTTGAGTCCTGCAGAGCCGAGGGAGCACGATGCCCATGACACTGGTAGGGATGATCTGTGCTGATCGAGAATACGGTAGGGAGCGCTGTAAGTGGCGACAGCTACTGGAGATGCTAGCCGTTGAAGCAGAAGCACGTCACAGCGGTTGTATGCTGATGAAACAAGGGCCGCGCCATTGATCCAACCCGTCTCATAGATCAGGGCTTTGGCGAAAGAGAGACTTCCCGAAAACCCCGTAGCCAGGTGCAGCCGCCGGGAAGAAAACTTGAAAATGGCATACAGGGTTGAGCAGGCAGCTCCCAAAGTGTGACATAAGACCAAGTGCAATAACTGTCTGGTGGTCAAGCAAACCGCAGCGGTACCGACGAGCGTGGCAATCGACTGGACGAGGGAAATTTTAGCGCATGTAACCGGGTCTTCGCACCCCTGGAAAATGGCTATTGCATTCTCCGTCATGGCGCGAAGGATGATAAGGAGGGAGAGGGACATGATCTCGGGCAGAAGCGCAGGGGAGTAACCGCCGAGACGGAAGACCGCAAACATGCATAACACCGCAGGTACAGCGTAGATCAGGCGCACAAGAGCGCCTCCTACGGCCTCCTGAGGAATCCTCTGTCGGTCCCGAGCGACATGGCGAATAAGAATGTTGGGAAGACCCGCGCCGGCAATGACCGCAACGATCTGGTAAAGCGACATGATCAGCATGTAGTCGCCAAACGTTGACTTAGGCAAGAACCGCGCGCAGAGCACTACGGTGACAGCCAGCAGAGCCTTCTTGCTGAAGTCGGCCACAGCCAGGGCGGCGGAACCGCGAATCAACGACGTGCTCACGCGTCGGCCAGCACTTTATGAAAGGCTCGAACCGTATTGTCAACTATACGGCGCCACGTGAACTTTTCCGCCCGTTCGAGTCCGGAGGCAATCATGCGGCGACGTAGCTCTGGCGATTGAACTACTTTGAGGATCGTTTCGGCCATCATGTGCGGGTCCTCAGGAATGAAATATTCTGCCGCGTCGCCACCTACCTCTCGCAATGAACCTCGATCGGAGAGAGCTGCGGGAACCCCACAAGCCATCGCCTCAATGACCGGCATGCCGAAACCTTCATAAAGCGACGGGAGCACGTAGCACTCAGCGTTTTTATATAGTGCTGGGAGATGCTCGCTCTCGATCCGGCCAGTAAGAATAACGTTCCCCGGCATCCGCGAAGCTTTCTCATAAATCTCATCACAGTTCCAGCCCTTCTTGCCTGCGAGAACGAGTTTGAGCCCAGGAACGCGCTGTTGCCAGATCCTCTGCGCAGCAATGAGGCGGACAAGGTTTTTTCGCCCCTGGATGACGCCAAGATAAAGCACATATGGCTTGCAAATGCCATACCGTCCCATGACCTCCTTTGTTAGTGCGTCCTGCACGGGCCGTGGGTTGAATAGCCTCTCGTCATAGCCGAGATAGGTGACATCTATCCTGGATTCGTCCGTTTTGTAATAGCGGCAGAACTCGCGACGGGTAAAACCAGAGTTAGTAAGAAGAAGGTCGGCTTTTCGCTCGGAAGCACGCATCGCGACCTGAGTCTTACGGATCGTCCCCAGCTTGAGGTGCTCGGGCATGGTTAGAATCCGACATCGTGAACAAAGATTATTAGCTTACAGGTTTTGACCAGCGGAGCTCGTGAAACCGGAATGAAAAGCACGTCGAGTCGCTCAATCATTGGCTCGACGATAACGCCGCCAAGCTTCCAGGCCCAGTCGGAAGCCATCCAGGGGGAGCACTTGACCTTGACGTTCGGATATCGAGAAGTGTCGAAGCGCAGGTTGCGAGTGTTTCTTACGAATAGAACCCACTCGGAGTCTGGCATTGCTTCGAACAAACGTGGTAGGATCTCCTCGGCATAGACGACCATGCCAGTGTCGGAAAATTGCGATAACACCAGTAGATCAACGCCGATACGTCTTCCGCAAGCGATGTGACGAACGGTGGGGAGAGACTCGCACTTCCCGATTCCATCAGGCATAGCCAGCGGTCTCCGATTCAAGAGCGATGCTGACAAGGGTGGGTGCCGCGGGTAGCTTAGCTAAGCGGCCGGCAAGAACCCCGCAAAAGGAATAGAAAAGGAAGAGGTAAGGCGGCCCCAGCTCTAACATGTAGTCAAAAAGACCGTGTATAGCGAAGACCAGGAGCATACACATGCAGGCCAGCACAATTGGGTCTTCGCGCTGTTTCCATGCTGTCCTGGCGAGAAAGACAACGGGAACCCAAAAGGTCGCGAATCCAATTATGCCTAACTCCGCCAGGTGCTCCAGATAGGTATTATTCACTGGCATGGTGGCCGTGTATTCCCATTCGGGCTCGGTGGGAAGTATTTCCTCAAAGTTGGTAGGCCCTACACCGAAGATCGGGTTCTTAAGAACTCTGCGAGACCAATCTCATTTCCCAACCATCGGCCTCGATTGCTTAGCTCGTCTGCGCGGCTTAGTCTTTGGACCACGCTTATGTCTAAAACTTGCCCAGCCACAAGGACGGCAGCGAAAACCGCAAAGAGTATCAGGACCAGCTTGGCGCGACCCGTAAGCGCCGCGGCAAAGGAGACGCCGAGGGCGGCTCCAATGAGCCCACCACGGCTCCCTGAGCACAGCAGGCCGATGAAGCAGACCAAGGCAAGGGTATAACTAAGCCTCGGCCTCTTACCTTTGATTGCCAGCGCAACCAGGGCCACAAAGGTGACTGACGCCACCCCTCCAAAGAAGTTTGGTTGCCATAACAGTGAGTAAGCACGACCCATCCAGGGTAACGGTGCAAAGTGCGGGTTCATCCAGTTGAAGATATCGCCCATATCTCCAATGGCAAGTTGATAAGCTCCGTAGGCCGTAAGCGGAATCATCAAAACGCCCAAGAGTACGAAGTAAATATCCTCGATGTCAGCCAGCGCGCACGCCAGGTAGGCGATGACGGCGATCACGCTGCGCACCGCAAAGCCGAAATACCAGGACGGATTCAGAGCACGGGGGACACCATCCATCAGAAGGTACGCGGTATAGGGCAGAAAAATCCACCAGAACGGAGGCATTCTTCTCGTCCTCACCACGGGGAGGAGGAGAGTTGCGAAGGAAAGGTCAACATAGATCCATGTGCCTCCAATCTGCCGCTGCAGATCAAACATCATCAGACAAAGGAACACGATCACCGCATGGCGGAGAGGCGCCTGAAGGAGAAAAAGCACTACCGTAAGCGCTACAAGGAGCAGTGCGGCAGCCGGTACCAGGAGCCAAGCGCCCGCCGCTAAGGCCAGCAGCCCGATAAGGCCAACCTCCATGAGGAGCAGATCGCGCCTTGAGGCGAAGTGGCCAAACTCATAATTGGACACTGCTGTCATCATGGATCGTTTGCCCCCCAACGTCATTGAAACCTTCATTTTTCCCCGTACGTGGCAACCGCTGAGGCGGCCACCGACGTGAGCGATCTGCCAGCGCGCGCGACCGCATATGCCTGCTCACATTCCTCAACCGGCCGACTATCCCAAACGAAATCCCGGGAGATCCGCTCTCTCGCTGCGAGGCCGAGCTTCAGACCAAACCCGGAGTCATTTAGCAGCGCAAGTAACGCGGATGAAAACTCCCCTTCCGCGTTAGCGCTCACAAGGATTCCGCTTTCACCAGTTACAATGTATTCCGGGTTTTGGCCGACATTGGTTGTCACGACGGGCTTGCCACAGGCCATGTAGTCGATGATGCGAGCGGAACATTTAGCGCGGTAAACAGGCGTGTCGGGGTAGGGAAAACAAGCGATGTCGGCCGCCCCGACAACCTGAAGATATTTCGTATAGGAGAGACGCCCAAAATAGCGAACATCGAGGAAAGGGCGGCCAGCAAAGAACTGCTTTACCCTCGGCATCTCCTGACCATCGCCAACCAGCGCCAAGGACGCTCCCTGTTCAAGCGCAGGCACAACGGAGCGGCAAAAGAAGAGTATATCGTCGGCAGGTTCGAAATGACCTGCATAGATTATGAGGGGGCTCCGAGTGAGCCCTAGTTTCTGCTTGAAAGCAATCGGCCCGGTCATAGATATCTCGGACAGTAAGCTCAGCTGCGATCTAGTTACGCAGTTGGGCGCATAGAAGACCTTGCCTTCCGCCTGACCGATTTCAAGAGCTCGCTTGAGAAGCACGCGACTGGCAACGGTGAGCGAGTGGGCTTTCCGCGTCAGCCATTTCTCTTGGAAGTCAATGTACATTTTGACTACGTGGGGGTAAGGCTTAAGCTCGTTCCAACCTCCCCATCCCTCCCAATCGTCACAATCTATGCAGACCGGCACACGTCCCCTGAGCAGCAATATCGAGGCAATTACACCGGCATATCCCTTAGGCTTGAAAATATGGACGACATCCGGCTGCGCCACCTCGATCTCTCGTGCGGCTCGCAATGGAAGTTCCATCCACCTGAACATCCTGGCATCGAGCGCAATGCCTCGAACAGTGACGCCTTCCTTTACGAACTGCGTGTGACTCAGCTTAGGATTGTCGTAGGGTACGGTGATCAAGGTGACACGGTGCCCACGCTTGGCAAGTTCCGACATCAGCGGGAAAGCGCGGGCACGTGCCGTGCCCTTTGGTTCCCAGGCGAAGCCGCATAGCGCCACTACCCTCACGCGTCCGCCTCTTGTTGGAGCGCGCCTGAATAACACTGCATCGGCCTGTCCTCAATTACCGTCCACAACAGATCTGCGAATCGGGGCGCCCATTGCTGCAGGCTGTACTGTTCCTTGATCGTCTTGCGTCCCGCCAGAGCTAACCTCTGTCTTAGCGGGAAATCTACAACGAGCCGATCAAGAGCCTGAAACCATTCGTCGACTGTGGTGGCATGCAAGCCGTTTTCTTCATGCTGGACCAGGTCGCCGGCCATGCCAATCGGAGTAAGGACAGTTGGTACCCCCAGCGCCATATATTGAATGGCCTTGAAAGCACATTTGGCCCGCGTCCATGCTGTGTCCGGAAGTGGCATGAGGCCGATATCCATGGCCTGCAAGTCTTGAATCTCAGTGTCAAGGCTGAAGGGAAGCGCCTGGAAGTCCGGCAGGGCGAACGAGATTGCTGGGTCCCCGTAAAAGCGGAAGCGGACCCTGCCTGGATGCAACGCGGCAAGACGCTCCAAGGCGGGGACGATCCAGTGGAGGTATTGCGAAGTCGAATTGCTGCCGTACCACCCTACGGTAATTGGTCCGTCAGCCCGTGGCCGCGGTACCCTAAACACAAATCGTTCCAAATCAACGACCGTGGGCACGATTGAGATACGGTTGGTATACCTATTCGCATAGCTGGCGAGCTCCGAGCTACCTGCGATCACGAGTGTTGCCTTCTTAATTATCCTATGGACACCCGAACCGTACTTAAATCTGTATAGCCATGAGTACCGCATCGTGCTTCTATCGTGTCCACGTAGACAGCATCATCCAGGCTATAGACCACCTTCGGATGGAGCCTCATTACAGCTTCCTCTACTATTGGCGAAAAGAACGGAAATGCTTCCCGGTGAATGAAAACGAGATCGTAATTTCGCAAGCTCCGCAGCTGCAGGGTACGGCGCATCGTAGCATAAAGTGTGTGACTGATCTTAAGCCTTAGACCCCCTCCACAGCGAATCGCGCGCAAGAGTCCTGGCGTAGTGAATGGGCGAACGTCACAGTCAAAACCCTCCGCCTCCAGAGCCGGGAGAAACTGATAAACTCTGTACCGGCTACTCGCATCTTCAATCGGATGGTGAACTAGAAAAAGTATCTTTGGTCTTCGCACGGATGACCTCTTTCTACGAAACGGGATAGATCGGGAAAAGTTCCGCCTCGCCGACCTCGCTCATTGCTGGGTACTTCCCGAATAGCCTGCAATCGCACTCGGAAACCTTTCAATGCGCATAGATATATGCGCTTGCAAGGGCAACGGCTAGTGACGCTCCCCCGCCCTTTATCGCAGCCTTCATCTTGTTGGTCGGGATAAAGAGAATGTCGTCCGAACGAAGCGAGATGTCCTCGGCCTTGCCCTTTATGATTTCGCCAGCGTCGACGTTTATCTCAACCCGCCGTCCATTACTGGTGCGGTAAATTCTTCCCTCACCCGAGGACGCCTCGTAACCAATACCCCCGGCAAGTGAAATCGCGTTCATGACCGTCGTCGGAGTGGTGTTCTTGAGTGGATAAGCGCCTTGATTCTTGAACGCACCGACAACATAGAACACTCCCACCTTGCCGACTCTGATTTCATCCCCAGGAAAGATAGCGATCCCGGCGTATCGGGAGAAGCTCGGATCGGGACCAAGGGGAACCCTGATTGGACCGGGGTGGCCGGGACGAATGAGGGTCACGGTGGAACTGGCGGTATCCCTGAGGCCACCGGCCTGAGCAAGATAGTCACCAAGTGAATGCCTTCCAAGCGCAGAAAAGGTCCCGGGTTTCACAACTTCTCCGACGATCGTAACCGTGAGTGAAGGCTGGGACACAATCGTCACGACGACCTGTGGTTCCTGAACAAAATCCCCACTCCGCAGTTCGTCCGCGATCTTCTGCTCGGCCTGCTCTACAGTCAGGCCCCGAACCGGGAGTAGGCCGATAAGCGGAAGTGAGACCGTGCCGTCGGCTCCGACACGGCGCTGGAGGTTGAAGTCCTTGACGCCATAAACCTGAATAGTGAAGACATCATCTACCTGGAGTACTTTAGCCGGCTCAACTACGGTTAGCAGCCGGTCGAGTTCCAAAGTGTCAACAGTGGCTTCAGTTCCGAAGGGAGCAGACGGGCTCGGTCCCATGTACTGGCCCAGAGATGCCCGGCCTTCGGAGATTACTAAGCAGAGAATCACGATGATGTGCTTCATGCCTGTGCTCGGGCGGGTGAGGATTGAAAGGAGGGCAACTCATGGTACCCATAACCGCCCAACCTCGGATCAATATCGTTGTGCACACAGCCCAGAATGTCGAGTCTCATGACAGAGGCGCGCGTCCTAAGCTGAACGAGTAGTTTCTTAGTAGTCAGATTGTTACGTGTAATGAGGATCATAGCGTCGGCGAGCCTGCCGACGGAGAGCGCATCGGATACGCCCAGCAGCGGCGGGACATCAAGAATGAGGAAATCGAAGTGCTTCCTACACTCCTCGATCACGTCGGCCATGCGCGGGGACGCAACTTGCACCGCTGGGAGCCGCGGGTACGGGCCAGAAGGGAGCACAAACAAGCTATTACAACCCGGAATAGGATGAATAGTTTGGTCTAGGGATAGCTCGCCGGAGAGTATATTGCTGAGACCTTTAGTGTTCGACACGCCAAGTTGCCAAGCCACGCGGCCGCGACGCAGATCGCTGTCTACCAGCAGAGTGCTAGACCCGTGTTGAGCTAAAATCACCGCAAGGTTGCGCGCCGTGAACGATTTGCCCTCGCCAGTCTGCGAACTGGTAACCATGATGACCTTCGGTGTGCCTTCCCCCCCAGCAGAAAGGACCGACGCGGGAATCGATTGCAGAGCTTCGGAGTATGATGACCGCGGCGCAGAAATCACCTCCGGAAGCATCAAAGCATGTGGCTGGGTTTTATGGTAAACGCGCTTAACGTGGGGTAATACCGCAAGCAGTGGAACGCCAAGAAGACGGGAGGCCTCAAGACCATCCTCAACGCGCCCGTCGAGCGCTTCCGCTATCCAAGCAATGGAGGAGCCAGCTAGCATGCCGCCAAAAACACTTCCCAGCAGGTAAAGGAACGGTCCTGGCGCCTCAGGAATGGATGGCGTATCCGCGACATCCACTATGTCGACCTCACTGGACTCGAGGCCGGAGGTAAATGTCGCTTCTTCCAAACGCCGCACTAACCCTTCGTAAAGATCGCGGTGTGAAGCATACTCCTGCTGGAGAAGTGCATACTTGACCATGTCTCCCTTGTTATGAAAAGCCTCGGCCTTCTTCTGGTTAAGGGCCTCTACGGTCATTTTTTGGTTTGCATCGGCCGCGAGATAGGCAACCTTGGCCTGATTGACAATGCGCTGCTCTTCCTTCTTTACCTGACCGTTGATTTCGTCAAGCTCCGCCTTCGCCTGCTTCACGTCGGGATAGTTGCGTCCGTATTGTGCAAGTAGACGTGCATGGTTTGCGGCAACTTGAGCCTGGGCGCTCCTCAGCGACTGGATCAACGTGCCCTGAGCCGAATTCGGAACCGAACGCGCACCAAGCACCTGCTGGCCGCCCTCGATCAAGCCCGGGTCGGATTTCTTTAAAAACCGGTATTTCGCCTCGGTCACGATTTTCTCAATCGTGGCCTCTCCAGCAGCCTTCGTAAAGATGTCCAGCGATTCCGCCTGGAGATAATCGTTGCTTTTGGGGTCGAAGCCCACAACCCCAAGCCTCCGTTGCAACTCCACCAGGGTGGCCTGGTCTGCCTCCACCTGTTCCTTCATGGTGTTCAACTGACTTCTGAGCCAAGATGATGTCCTTTCGCTGGCACCGAAATGCAGCCTAAACATCTCATCTATGTAGTCATTGATGAGGGTATTGACAATCTTCGCCGACAGCTCCGGGGATTTCGTGGTACAGACTATCCTGACAATTTGGTCTTTGGGGTTATGAGTAATTTTGATCTGTTTACTCATGAGCCGGAACATTCGGTCACGTCCAGCCGGATCTTCACCGGAGCGTCCCGCGAGCGGGGCTCTTAGAAGGTCGACGTTATGGTACAGGTCCAACTCCTTGGCGACGCGGAGATACAAAGTGCGGCTTTGCAGAATTTGCGCTTCGGAGGCAAGCCGGTCGCTTACCTCATCGGAAACCATGCCCATGGGCGAGGTCCGGTAAGCGCTGGCGGTGCCTGGTTGTATCCACATAAAGCCGTCCGCCACATACCTGCGCGGCCGAAGGGCCAACCCGATGCCGACGGAAAGGGATAACAGTACCGTTGCAATAACCAGAAACCGCCGTTTGCGCAACACATTACATAGGTCAACAAGAGACAGAGCCTGTCTCTGGCGCTCGGCGACCACTTCATTCCCCTGCGTTAACATCAGCGACACCCACCGAATACGATGCAGCGACCATACGAACTATCCTCGGAGTTACACATACCTAAATCTCGGAAACTGGCACTTCACTTGACTTAATAGGCACCTTCGGCAAACAATACAGCCCTTACAGTGCGAAGTAGGATGTAGAGGTCCAGCAGAACCGACCAGTGTCGGACGTAATATTCGTCAAGCCGCGTGCGCTCTTCGTAAGTCGTGTTGTTCCGTCCTGATATTTGCCAAAGGCCTGTAATCCCGGGTGTCACCCGCCGGTAGAGCGCAAACCTTTTGCCATACCTGCCCACTTCTGCCCAAACTATTGGCCTTGGGCCGACGAAGCTCATGTGGCCACACAAGACATTCCACAACTGGGGCAGCTCGTCGAGGCTGAATTTGCGGAGAAATCTTCCGAGGCGGGTGATCCGCGGGTCGTGTTTCAGCTTGTGATCGACATCCCATTCCTGACGCAACTCCGGGTTATCCGTGAGATACTGCTCCAGCACTTGGTCAGCGTTGACCACCATGGTGCGGAACTTCCAAGCGGTAAATTCTCTCGCGTGCCGCCCGACACGGCGCTGGCCATAGAGTACGGGGCCAGATGACGCGAGGCGGATACATACGCAAATCAGGGCGAGGCCAGGTAAGAAGATTAGACCTACAATGATGGCCGCGACCAAATCGAAGCACCGCTTTAGCGTCTGAGGCACCCGATTCGGAGAGCCCTGGCTAATTTCGAGTCCGAGCACTCCTCCCACATCCTTGGCTGACAACCTCAAGCTGGCGATCCCAAAAAGATCCGGAATCACCAGCACCTGCGAGAAACCTTCCGCATATTCCTGCATAAATGCAGCCAAGCGCCCGCTCTCCAGGTGAGGCATCGCAATGATCGCGTAGCAGGGGCGGCAATTGGTCGCAAATTGCGGGGCAAGGGAAAGGTCGCCCCGAAATACGTCGCTAGATGCACGATGAAACTGCGCGTCTTCCGGGAAGCGATCAAGCACCGCCACGGGGCGAAGCCCGAGGGCCGGTCGTTGTTCGAGCGCCTCGAGCATCGCCTGACCCGTGGGGCCAGCGCCTAGAATTACCGTATTGATACCCCACCACGGGCGACGTGAACACCAAGCGCGCATCGCCCCGCGGCTTGCAGGCACAAGGACGATAGTTATGAGCCATGCGAGAACAAACGTCAGACGTGAATAGTAGTGGGCGTGCCTGGTAAAAAAGGTCAGACTGATGATAATCAGATAGGTGATTGAAGTAGCCCGGAGTACCTCTTTAAACTCGTCTATCGGGTTCGTAGCCGTTCCAGGATAAAGGCCGAACACACCAAACACGACCGTAAACAGAATCACCGACGGAATCACGATCAGGTAGCTGCTGGTAGAAAAGCCGCCGCTTAGGGCCAGACGGATTGCAACGGCCGCCATCGCGGATAAGAGGAGAGCCACCACATCCGTTAATAAGATTGAGCAGAGTGTTGCCCACCTATTAAGGCGGTGAAGGCCGGAATGCCATAGCTACGAACTACACTTGCGGCGCTCATATTACCTCGATGCACCTAGACGGCTATCAAGTAGCACACAAAGATGGTTGCAATCACTTGCTGTGTCGGGCTCTGACAGCCTTCAGTGCTCACTCCCCAATGGAGATCGGTATGTGCCGTATGTTTCTTGTGCAGGCTAAGTCAGATGCCACCGTGGGCACGTGAACGCCACCCGCTCCCATGATCTCCGGGAAAGTAAGTCGAGCTAATGCCTTCACCATATCAGTGTTGATGCTTTAGTCAACAAGCCAGAGTGGAAGGAGAAAGCGCGAGAGTATCAACGTGGTAACGGGATTAAGTTACTTCCGCTCGCGGGCACTTCGACTGTCAGGGCCCAACGTAAGCAACCAGTGCTCGACCGCTGGCCAGCGTTGCGACTCCTTTACGAACACGCCGATCGCAAACAAAAGACGACAAGAAGGATCCAGAAACACAGCTATGTCTTGCCGAGGGAGACACGAGTCGGGCTCTACCGGTAATTTTCAAAGCTGTGCGCCGCTACCTAGAACATCGCCTTACTATCGGCGCACGCGGACGGCATATCGGGAAACTCTCGGTGTGGCGGCGTTAATCGCGCAAATTTTGACGGTCACAACACTTTGGGAGCTAACATACCCCCGGACATAAAAGGCATCTCCGGGATCAACACCATACGCCGGACCGACCTCTGCAATCATCGACATTTGCGCGCCTGGCACGGCGACGTCTCCCGTCGCACAACCGCCAATCCCTAGCGGCGAGCCACCAATCGGCCCCGTCACCGCGTGGAGCTCGGGCTCCACTGGCTGCCCAGCAACGCTCAGACTAGAGACCGCCAGCGAGCCCAGCACGCTTACCTGCTGGGCGCCGCCGTCCAGCTTCACTAGGGTCGTCCCTGGCTTCGGCTGCAACTCGATCTGTTTTGCGGCGCCGTGGCCGAAATAAAAGACGTGGTTATTCTCATCCAATAGCCCCAGCGGCGCGGTGGTCCCAGCCGAGTCGATCGCACCCCACGGCATATTGTTGAGCGAAAATGCCGGCGTTTCGCGCACTTCGTTGGTGCCATTTTCGTCGTTCGCGCCCAGCAGAGTGCTCTTAGTGACAAGGATAGGGACCTTCGGACCCCTTATCGTGTTGCCCAAGACCGTGTCGGTCGACTCTCGCCCCTCTACGGACTCGTATATGCCAACACCATTTCGATACGCATTCGGAGGACCCTGCCAAATCGTGTTTGCTGTAATGGAATTTGCCCCGCTGTCCTCGATATGGATCGCATCAAATCTGTCTTCCAAACGCAACCAGCTCCCGATGAACTGGTTACTGCTGATAGTGTTGTAGAGGGCACAGATCCACCGGCCGCGTGATCGTAGCCCTCAACATCGATATCATGCCCGCCATTATTACCAAATTGGTTCCCTAGGATGATCTGACCGAAGGAATTTGGATGAGTCGTTTGAACCGACTGGACAGTTCCCTCAACCTTTATGCCGCCCCCCTCGTTGCCCCCGATGTCATTCGCGACAATACGCCACGCCCCGCAATTATGGAGATTCACGCCGATACCGAGATTGTTTTCCACCTCGGATTGGCCTCCAAGATGCGCATCTGTAGTATTCACACCATAAATTCCGTCACCACTGTTGAATAGCGACATGACATGATCCAATTTGGTACCTGCGGCTGCATTATCACGCATGAGATCCCCAATCTGAATTCCATGTCTTGCAGCGTGGACGCTATTTACATGATCAAGTCGGGATCGGACGCCGACAACAGAGATGTTGGATCCGGCGGATGGGTTCAGGTTGGGTCCGACTGCAGCATCGACCAAAGCGCCGCTACCGCCTCCGCCTGTAACCGTAACTGCGGCATGAGTATAACCATGGCCGTAGCTTGTAAGTGTCACCCTAGTGAGTCCGTGGCTTGTGCTGTCGAAATCAAGGATGCACTTTGCTCCGGAGCCGTCTCCGATGATCGTGCAGGTGGGCCTTGACGTGTATCCTCGACCAGCAAACCGCAGTCCAATCCACTGAACTGCAGCAAATTGTTGCCCGTCCACCGTAACGTTCGATAAGGCCGCGTTCGTGCCGTCCATCAGCACTAACGCCCCAAGGTTTGAACCCGCCGCAGCTTGAATGAGGCAGGTGCCGTACCCAGCGCCTGGACTATCCGCCGCAGGCGGGCAATCGAGCGAGGCGTCCTGACCGACAATGATTGTCGATGATATTTGATAAGCTTCCGCGAGCAGCTTGAGATGCTGATTTGTCCCAATTCGCACTTGTGTCAG
This sequence comes from uncultured Acidobacteriaceae bacterium, assembly GCA_963821315.1. Lineage (GTDB taxonomy): Bacteria > Acidobacteriota > Terriglobia > Terriglobales > Acidobacteriaceae > PALSA-350. The sequence continues at coordinate 97,621 of CAWGDP010000012.1, forward strand.
AATCGCGCCGCAACTCGCAGGAGCGACCACTTCGCCGGCCCCACCCAGCGCAGACAATGCGGCGGAAATTTTCGCGCCGCAATCGCTTCCGGGATAGTCAGATGCACTCAGCACCGTTCTCGCCGGTCGTCCCCCTGCGGCGGCCCCTGTTGCAAGATTTGGCATCAACCATTTCCGAGAAGAGTACCCTTCGAGCAGGCTGTCCGCGGAGATTTGTCCCGAAGCAAAGGGTCCCGCGATGAAGCCAAAAACGCAGAGCGCAGCAATGGTTATCCTCATGCCTCAGCCTACCACTCGGGAACGTCACTGCTGAACCTAGCACCTGGAAATAGCTCGCTGATACCCACTATGAACGGTTAGGTGTTAGGCAGACTTCTTTTGAGCAAAGGGGGATAGTATTGGCTTGGGCAGAGCCTTATCCAGCAATTCGTATTTGGAATTAAAGCCCGTCTAGCATCACTGACATAGCTTGCTCAGAGTCTCTTGCGTCTGGGGGAGAGACACGAGCTGGTTCTCTTGTTGGAATTCGACGAGCTGATGGTTCGCCTGCCGCCGTGCCTCCTGGAACTTGTGGGATGCTGTGACACGCACGTGATTCCGCTGTCGGATTCGGCCCTCACAGCAAAGAAAGACGGACTGGGTTGGAGGTCACTCCTTCAGCTGCAGGCAAGCTTGTCAGTGTTATTGCAGATCTGGAGGGTCATTCAGTTTGCCCGGAAGATGGAAATAGACCTGATCCGTACCAACTCGTTGAAGGCGGATATTATCGGCGGCATAGCCGCGAGGATCGCGGGGATTCCGGTAGTTTAGGCACGTGAGGGATCGCATCGAGACGGACTACTTGCCAAAGATCGTCGTGCGCGTGTTCCGACTTCTCAGTCAGAACTTACCGGATTTTGTGATCGCTAACTCCTCCGCAAACCCTGGCGACTCTCCATCTCGACAAGAAACGCAAGGGAGTCGCAGTCGATGCGAACGGCCGGGCGGTTCACGATGGTTGTAACGTCGTGTCTATCAAGGATGGATCAGAGGTTAGTAAGACCACCGTGCGCATTGGCTTATTTGGCAGGATCAGCCCGTGGAAAGGGCAGGATATCTTTATCAAGGCACCGCGCTCCTCAAAGCAAAACACCCGCAAGCAAAGTTCGAAATTATCGGCGCGCCGCTTTTTGCTGAGCGGGCATACGAAGCAGACCTTCGCACATTGTGCGACGAGTTGAAACTCAACGACACGGTAGAATTTGCCGGGTTTGTTGAGAATGTGCCCACCCGCATCGCCGAACTCGATATCGTCGTGCACGCTTCAACCACCGGTGAGCCCTTTGGACAGGTAATCATCGAAGGCATGGCAGAACAAAAGCCAGTGGTGGCGACAAATGGGGGCGGTGTGCCGGAGATTGTGCAGGATGGCATTACCGGCCTACTGGTGCCAATGGGAGACGTGCTCCGCATGGCGGAGGCCATCGACTACCTTTTGACCCACCCGGATGAAGCGACCGAGATGGGTGTTCGAGGAAGAGAGCGCGTGCAAACACACTTCACCATCCAAAAGACCGCGCGCATGGTGGAAGCAGTCTACGGTGAGGTGTTTGGCCGCCCGCTGGCAGGATGATCTGGAGGGTAAGTAATTGATTATTAACCACAAATTAAACACAAGTACCACTAAATCAGTAAATGGAACGGGTAAGGTACTTCCGGTAACTAATCACCGCTTCGCATTGCTTTCTGCAGGACTATTGCTGTTGACGTGCGGCCTCAGGGGCAGTCGATGGCCAACGCTGGATCATTCGTGCCACCGCCCGACCCGGGATATGGCCTGTACTACCAGGACTCAGCCGGCGCGCCCAACGTCGCCTCCCGCTGGGGCTACAACGATGGCTGGGAAGATGGGCGCCATGATCGCAACCACGGAGGCACGGCCCAAGTTGAAAGAAAAAGATAGATATACGATCCCGCCCGACGACGGAAGCCACGCCGGCGTAACCCGAGACCAATACATAAGGGTATACCGGCAAGCCTACCTCCACGGCTATGAACACGGCTGACGCTTGTAAACCGGAACCCGGCGCTGGGACTTATATCGCTTATGTCGCTTTTGGCGCACTTTTATTTGGCGCCGCAAAAGCTATCGAATGTAACCCCTCTAAATCCCCCCACGCAAGGCACGGAAGGGTGTGTGGAGCAGAATGGCTAAATCCATAAAGAAGGTGCGGTTCTGGATATAGCTCAGGTCGTAGTGGATGTTCTCGTGGATGGGAAAGGCCCGATCGGCGCTCAGTTGCCATAGGCCGGTAATTCCGGGAATCACTCGGAGCCGTTGCCGTTGCCGGGAGTTATAACGGCGCACAATGAAGGGCATCTCCGGACGCGGCCCAACCAGCGACATATTCCCCAGGAAAACGTTGATCAGCTGGGGCAGTTCGTCCAGACTGGTCCGCCTGAGGAACCTTCCGACCGAGGTGATTCGGGTATCGGACGATTGGGTCGGGGACAAACCATATCTCGGCGCAGTCGCATACATGGAACGGAACTTGTACATGTCGAAGAGCTGCCCGTTCCGGCCTACCCTTTTCTGAATGAAAAATATCGGTCCGGGCGAGTCCAGCCATACCAGCACCGCAATCAGAAAAAACACGGGAGCCAACAACAGAAGAAGAAGAGACGAGACGATCACGTCTGCGGTTCGCTTGGCCACTGCATAGTGCAAGGGAGCGATCGGGTCAACCGCCGAAGCGCGGATCGATTCCGGCGCCCGATCGATCCGCATGATCGCGAAGAGCATCTGCTTCTCGAGGATCAGCAAAGGCGGAAGCAGGATAAGAGCGATCAGAAATGCCGGCCACGAAACGTTCAAATGGAAAAGGATGCTTCCTGCCAGCAGGAGCAGCATCAACTGAGCGGGGATCCTAAGTGCGCGCTCCGTCGCTCGAATCTGGAGCAGGCTGCCGCCTCCGCGATAAGCACCGTCTCTGTGGAACAGAAGCACCATCACCAGACCGGCCACAATGCTGATCGAATATCGGGTCTCCCGGCCCACGTGCAGCGATGGGTAAAGGAAACAGACCACAAACACTACGCCTGCGCAGATAAGAAAATCAGCCAATGCCTCGGAGGCGGTCATCACTTTTTGCAGGACGCGCTCTGGAGATGAGCTGCTTTTCCCCGCGGAGGGCGGCAAGAATCTCTGCGGCCACGTTCAGTCCTCTGCACCGCGAGCCTGGGCCGCGTTCGGGACGCTCATAAAGATTGCCTTTCTGTTGCGGCCGTATGGAGAGAAGTGGAGAACCTGGCATCGTGAGGCAGCACGGCGGTCGCGAGGAGCCCGCGATAAAGCCCCAGGTATTGGTTGGCAAGAAGCGAAGAGGAAAACTGCGGCAGAGAAATCGGCGCCTTCGCCGGTTGCTGAAGTGCGGTCACAATCGCGTCTGCGAGCATCCCTCTTCGTCTCCACCCAGGGGCACGAAGCGGCAGGAATCGCCTCCTACTTCGCGAAAGGCCGGTATGTCGGAGCAGACGACGCGGCAACCCGCCATGAGCGCCTCCGCGACCGGCAGACCAAAACCCTCGGTTATGGAGGGGGTGACCAACGCTTCACATCGCCCATAACACCACTGCAACTCCGGCTCCGGTAGTCCTTCAAGAAAGTGAACCCGCTCGTCCAGGCGGAGATCAGAGACCAGACGGTAGATGCGGCGGCTCTCCGGCCCCTCAATGCCTACGACCAAAAGCTTCATCTCGCTATCGATATCTCTGCGCTGTAATAAGCGATCGAAGGTCCGGAGCAGCAGAGGAATGTTCTTGTTGCTGCGGTGCTGCGCAACACAAAGAAGGAATGGCTCGCCCTGCCAGCCGGGAATGGGCGACTCGATGGCGCAGAGCGGCCCCGCCTCGACGCAGTTGTAGATGCGGACGGCTTTTCGAAACGTGGCGGCCGGCGCATAACGCCTTAACAGGACATCTGTAATTTCCGAGACGCAGGCAATCGAATCGACATTGCGCAGGCATTGCTGCAGAACCACCCGATTGAAGATGCACTTTGGGAAGCCAAAGTTTTGCGGAATCTCATAGGGATACAAGTCATGCAACGTCACTACCGTGGGACACGCAAACGCCGCGCCATCTACCGGCATGGGGTAGGTTAGATGGACAACGTCAGCCTGCACGCGAGCAGCCAGTTTGGGCAACTCCCGGTAGTACCACAGGTTCCGGCTGAGCGAGCTCGGCTCCATCTCGGCGATGTGAACAGTCAGCCGGGGATCGGGATCGAGGCCCGCATCCTTGACCAGCTCACTTTGCCAGGGCGCCACTACAAGATGCACAGCGGAAATCTCCTGCAGTTGCAAAAGGCATCGCACGACATTAAAGGCGTGGCGCTGCAACCCGGAGATTTGCGAGGAGAAGGAAGCGGCAGCGATGAGAATTTTCATAATTTCGATACCTCTTTAACCGGTTGACGGGTGACCGAGCGCAGTCCCTGGCGCGCTGCCAGGAGGACTTCGGCCACCAGCATTTTTCCTGGATTGCCGGGAGCAATCTTCGACCAGTAGTCACGGACCAGGATCAGAGCCGCCGTAGCAGCGAAGACCAGGAACGTCAGCGCCAAGGTGAGCAGCAATCGAGGGGGGAAGGATTTCTTCTCGGGTACTCCAGGAGAGTCAATCACACTGACTACCGGAACATCCTTGGCCTCTTCGATCCGGGCCATCTCGTACTGCTGCGTGAGGAGCTCATAGACCGTCTCCTGAACGCGCACCCGGCGGTAGAGATCGGCATAAGGAACCGCCAGCCGAGGAAGCTGCCTTAATGGCGGATAGAGCTCGCCCTTGTCCTCAACATCCGATTTCGCACCATCGCCGGGAATAAGAGGGGCAGACGACCCCGTCATTTTTTCCAGTTCGCGTTGCAGGCTCGCAATGCGCGCTTCCGTCTCGTGGACGCGCACATTGCCGTCACCATAGATTTGGCGCAGAGACTCAAGCCCGGACTGTGCGACCAGCAGCTCTCCCTGCACGCGCGCGCCGGCATCCACCATGGCATGCGTCTGCTCCTTGATATCGATGGTGCTGTTCCGGCTGGAGAATTCGCTCAGGTCCAGCTGTGCCCGTTCGAGGTCCGCCGTGACGGAATGCAGGCGCCGCTCGATGAAGACACGCTCCCGGTGAGCAGAGGAGGTGCTGGTCTGGGTCACCAGCTTGTTCAGTTCGTCAAGGTATGCCTGGGCCATATCGCGAGCCCGCACAGGATCGTGATCTTCCACCTCAACCGTGATGACGCCGCTCTTCTTGTCCTCCGTGATGGTCGTACGGCGGGCCAGGCGCTTGGCCGTATCGGAACGATAACGGTTGCCATACAGGTGCTGCAGTTGGAAGCGGTCGATGATATGGCTGCTTACGGTCCCACTGTGCAGCAGGTTGATAAAGAGTGCGGTCGAGGTGTGTGTGCCCAGCAAACCGCTGGCAAGGCTGCCCAACCCACCCAGCGATGAGGAATGGGCCAGCGCGGCGAGCATCATCGCTCCCGAACTCTGTTGATCGGGCGGCATAATACTGCCGCTGGACTTATAGCGTTTGGGGATGAGGAACGCCAGGGTGAGGCTCACCAGGAACGCGATCGCGGTTACCCGTGCTAGCAGGCGGCGATGCTTCCAAAGGAGCGCCCCACGAACTGCCCAGTGCTCCGGGTTATGCGCATCGTGCTCGAAAGCAGCGACGATGGATTCCGGGATCATGGTCGTAAAATTGCGCTGATTCGACATATCACCTACAGGGATGCCACCGAAGCAGTGATGGCGATGGACGAGGCAAGCTGCGCGGTGGTTAACAGGTTTCTCCACAGCAGCGAGGTGCCGATGATCTTCTGAGGAACCACGACCACATCGCCCGGATTGAGTTTTGTAGAGAGCACTTTGGGGTCGAACCACTCTCCCGATCGCCGGCCCACCACCGAGCCATTGGCGCGAATGATGAAGATCTCTTTGCGATTCGCAGTTGAGTTGGTTCCTCCCGCGTGACTCAAGTACCAGCCCGCTGTCTGGCCTGGTGCAAAGGTGAGGGCGGTCGCGTTGTAGACCTGCCCAGTCACGAGTACAAAACCAGGCTGCTTGGGAATCGTAAGCACGTCGCCCCGGCGCAGTTCGATATCGTTCGGTGTGTTGGCCCAGCTGTCGATATCGGCGGTTATGTGGATCACCATACGGCCGGTTGGCGGATGGCTCTTCAGGTCTTGCAACACTTCCTCCTGTTGGGCCTTGATCAGTTGCAAGGTGGCGCCACCGTCACTGCTTCCCAGGTTGGGTGAGAGGCGCGCGGCCGCAGAGTTGGTCTCGATCTGGCGGATGAGTTCCTCGCGGCTCTTCTGTTCGAGCTCACGCGCTTGTACCCGGACCAACACCGCGCCCATGGGATAAGCCGTGGAAAGAAGCCCTCCAGCCCTGCGCAAGACGGAGCTGAGGCGTTCGCCATCGTGAAAGCCGTAGTTGCCTGGAAACCTGACTTGGCCGTCGATGGTTATCGACTCGCCTATGTCGTTCCATCCCGTGATCTGATGAATGGTGAGGGTGTCGCCTGGTTTGAGCCGAACGTCCGCATTCGGGTCCGTTCCGGCGACAACCGCCCCGATAGGCACCGTGGCGAGACTCTCTACGATCCGGTTGCCATCGTTCACGTCATAGCTCGTCAGGTCGGCTTTTTCGAGCAGTGCGTCGCGTTTAAATCCTCCCGCCATGCGCACCAGCTGGGCTGCCGTCATGCCTTTTGACAGGGGATAAATCCCTGGACGCAATACTTCGCCGAGAATCGTGGCTTTCGGCGCATCCACTTCGTACCGCCCTAAAATGCGAATGGTATCGAATGGCTGAAGCGCGAGGTTCCCATTCCCGATCAACACATCGGGCACGTCAAAATCGATGGTCTCGGCGTGAAGATCCGGCGGGACCAGACGGATAATCTCACCATGAGCCGCAGGCTCGGGTAGTATGTCGCGGTAGCTATGCAGTACATCGCCGAGGTGCATGCCATCCGTGTAGGGCAGCCGGCCCGGACGCGCGACATGGCCCTCCAGGTAGACGACCCGCTCGCTATAGGGCAGGATCGGTTCGACACGAACGCGATCCCCATCCTGTACCTGAAACGCAGAGATGGCATTTCGATCCGCCTGCGGACTTTGATCGCCGGCAAGATTCAGCGTGACCGTCTCGCGGTGGCGGTTGGCATCGATACGCTCGACGACGATGTGGCCGAGCGAAGCTGTAACCGTAAAGCCACCAGCGTCATTGAGGAATGCAGCCAGCGATGTCTCGCCGGTCTTCACCTCGTAAATCGCCGGACGCTTGACCGCCCCGTAGACCGCAACCTGAGGTCCGGCAGGCGGGATCAGCAGGGTGTCTCCGCTTTCAAAATGGGAGCTTCCATTGCGAACGCCGTGCAGCAGGAAGTCATACAGGTCGACCTCCTCCACCAACTGCTGCCCGCGCAAATGGCGGAGCGTGCGCAACGAACCGGCTGCTGTGGGACCGCCGGCGGCGTACAGCGCGCTCAGGGGAGTTGCCAGCGAACTGATGTCGTAACCGCCGGGACGCTGCACGTCGCCGACAACATACACACGCACTGATCGCAGGTGCGAGACCGTAACCACGGCCTGCGCATTGCGATACTGCTGCTTGAGCGCGTTTCCAATAAGGCTCTGTGCCCGCTCCAAGGGGAGACCTGCAACTTGCACGGAGCCCGCCTCGGGCAACAGGATACGGCCGCTACGATCTACTACGCGGGTGACGCTCACGGTCACGCTGCCCCACATATCGATGGTGAGGGTGTCCCCTGGCCCGACCACGTAGTCCGGCCCGATAGGGATGTCCAGCGGGGTGTCGCGGGCCGATACGCCGCGCGCGGTAACCAGATCGCGGTTCAAGAAGACCTCAGAGCCGAAGCGCTTGAGGCTCACCGTCTGGTCGGGGATTTGCGTATAAAGATCGCGCAACGATCGCAGATTGTAGGGTGCGGGCAGGCGGAGCACCTTGGGTATATCGGTCGATGAGTTTACCTGATCTCTTTTCTCTGCGGGATTCTGGCCGCCGGCAGAGCTCGTCGAGCGAGTTGTTGTTCCCGGCAGGCCGCTCGCCTCCGGGCGCGACAGCCCATTGTCGAGGCCCGGATTCTGGCCCGATTCCGACGGACTCCTTGATGTATTTATGGGCCCAGCCTGCGCCAGAGAGCGCTGCGCAGCGCCGGTTTCGACGCCGGCGCTAACGCCGGATGTTCCGGTTTGCAGATCGTCGTCGGAGACATATCCACGCGCGCGCAGATAGCTGGTGATGTTGGCACGCAGGCCGGCGTTGCCGGCAATCTGGTCATAGAGCATCTCGTCGGAGATGTCGTTGGCGTCGATCTGCATGCCCTGCTCCTGCATGCGATCAGCCACCTGGGATTTAAGTTCCAGCACCAGGTCAGGATTCTGCTGCAGAATGTCGATGATCTGGCTGGAGGAGAGACTGAACGACGGCGTCAAATTGCCGGCGGTTGTAGAGCTGTTAGCGTCGGCAAATTTGTCGCTGCCAGCAGTCGTTGTGGTCGCGCTTCCACCAGTCGTCGTGGCCGTCGCACTGCTGTCCCCGCCGGCCGTGGACTGCGCAGTGCTCTGCGCCGGAGCAGGCGAAAATGGTGTTTGTCCGTTCGCGGTGGCGCCGCCGGCCAATAAGAACGCCACCACCAATGCGGCAACGAAGAACGTAGATTGCGGTAGCCGAGTGCCATGGGTGCCCAGCTGTGAAGAACGGCTGGTGGTCACGTTGAGTGCATCGGCGAAAATGGAAGATTGCGACATGAGCATTTCTTTCTACAACTTGAAGCTAAGGAACCTGGCCCGCTGGCGTGTCATGGGGTGGTCAGGGAATTGTCATTCTTTTGTTGATCGCGGAATGAGCCGTGGTCAGGGATGATGGACCGAAGAACAAGAATCGAGCGGTGAGACACGTGGGGCGCGCGAGTTCAGGTGATGCCGCCAACGAAACAACTCCCACATATAGCGAGCTCCCTCCACGGTGTGAAAGCGCAGTCGGAAACAAACAAAACGAAACTGTATCCAGTTTCGGCGGAGGCGCTCAGGGAAGGTATCGTTCACGGATGCGGGGGAGATGGAGGGCGGCAAACGCAGGGGCAAGAGCGCCCGTCGCAGCGTCCGCTTAGCCGGATTGCCTACGGGTGCAAGCTCCCTTTGCAGCAGCAGGTACAGCTTGCTGCCGGGAAAGCTGGCGAAGACTGAGCGCGAGCCGTACAGTTCTATCCAAAGCCGCGCGGAGTCGGGAAGACGGTCGACGGTCCAACGGGTAAGCGACGCTGGAGCGAATTCTCCCATCACGTGAGTGATTAACAGCGTTACCACACCCAGCGCCAGGCTGGCCCTGGGATTCTTCTCGGCAAGAGACTGAAGTTCGCTCCAAAAGGCATTATCTTCGCTGATGGGCGAGTACATGGCGGCGAAACTCGAGCAAGTGCGCCGCGCGAGAGAAGTCGCTAGCACACGTGCTTAAACACGTGCAGTCCCTGTCCCAGAAGAAGGTCGGCCGGTGAAAGCGCCGGCATGCAGATGCCATGGAAACGACGCTTCACTGTGCGCGCCAGCAACGATGAGTCAGCGTCGGTATTGGTTTCCAGGTGCAACTCGACGCACCGGTGCGGCACATTCTTGTACAAATTCTTCATAGAAGCTAGAGGGATTTCGTTCGTTTTAAACTCCCAACTTCTGCCGCTGACCGCGTGCAGGTGATAGCCCCTGCGCTCAAGCATCTGCCGCGCCTGGGGGGCGCTGTTCTCCGCCACCAGAAAATCAAGGTCAAGCTGTGATCGCAACTGCAGCTTTGGTACCGAATGCGGCCAGAGCGAAAATCCCTTCAAAATGGCGTAGGAAAGGTTGGCGCTCTGAAACTCACGCTGGATCTCGATCGATTCGTCGACCATGCCGCGCAGCCGCTCAGTATTGTCGATCAGGTTCTGCTGCAGGCGGGCCATCACCGCTCGCGGCAACAGGTCGTTTAGTTTTAACTCAAGCACTCGATCGAGGAAATACAACGCCAGGCCGCTGGTATCCAGCCAGCGCAGTAGTTGTTGCCATTCATTGTCCGACAGGTGCCACAACCGCGCATATTGCTCGGGCAGAGGATCGCAGAAGATCAGCAGCACGGCTTCGCGCGCTTGCAGTTGCTTGGCGAGGGACTTGGGCGACGTGCTCGTATGCAGTGTGGACATGGAAACCGACCTGAGTGCACCTCGGGATCGCCAACTGCAAGCGGATAGCAAATGGCCCGGAGGAGGTTAACTGTCCCAACTTTAGGCGGATCTCGATTAAGGAATGTCATGTCGCCGTAAGGCGATTGTCATTTCCTTGTCGCGGCAGCGATTCCCTTCCAAATCCTTCAAATTAGACTGCGCGGAAAGCGGATTTTGGATGCTGATATGGTTGCATTCTCCAAATGACAATCAATTGACAAATTGCAGACCATCCCGAGACACATCGCAAACCGCGTACCGCTACTGTGGCTGTTATGCCGCGTCCGATCCTTCATTGCCCGCTTTCGAAAATGGCACGGTCAGCCAGGCCTATCGTCTTCGCCCTGGCCTTGCTCTGCTCTGCGCTTTCCGGAGCCGCACAGAACACGCCGCTTCTGTCTGGCGGTATAGGCTTCCTCACCAACACCAACACCGGTAACACCACTTACACCCCGATCATCGAGCCTTTGCTGGCGGCGCCCATTGGCCAGCATATTCTCATCGAGTCGCGGGCGGCCCTGCTCGAGACCTGGGCTCCCAGTGGCAACAGCGCCCAACCCGGCTACGACCACACCCACTTTATCGGTCTCACCTATCTCCAAGGGGACTACATCGCGTCGCCGCACCTCACCGTTGTGGGCGGCAGCTTTCTGCTTCCCTGGCAAACTTATAATGAGCGGTTATCGCCCATCTGGATCGGCAATTTCCAGGACGGCCCCATTGCGTCCAATATCGGTCTCATGGGCACCGGCCTGGGTGTCGGAGGCCAGGTTCGCGGCTCGGCGATCTCGCGGCGTAAGTACTCCGTCGCCTACGCGGGCTACTTCTCCGCCCTCTCGACAAATTCACAGTTCTCCTCCGAGCGCTCCGCCGGGGGCCGCACCAGCCTCTACCTGCCCGAGAAGGGCCTGGAGGTGGGCTTCTCTTACAGTCGGCAGCTTCAGGGAATCCACGAGAACTTTTTCGGCACGTACCTCTGGTGGGAGCCGAGGAATCCTGCCTTCCAACTGCGTTCGGAGTTCAACCGCGGACAGCACGCCCAGGGCTATTGGGTCGAGTTCGCTTACCGTACGCAGGCCTTTGGAGGCCTCAACAGCTTTATTGGCCGGTTTGAACCGCTTTTCCGCATGCAGCAAACGTTTCGCCTCGACAACTCCTCTATCAGCGATGGTGTACCGCTGGTGAACACGCAACGCGCGGACTTCGGTCTCGACTACAACTTGCCGCACAACACCAGAATTCTTACCAGCTATGCGCGCCAGTTCTCCTCCACCGGCAACCACAACGTTTGGGAGACAGGAATCGTCTACCGGTTCCTCTTCCCGGCCTGGAAAGGTAAATGACCATGAGTGCAAAACATTTTCTCCTTGCCCTTACCATCCTGGCTGCAACGCCCGCGTTTCCCCAAGCTGAGCAGACAGACAAAAGCCGCCACGCGTCGCAACAGCATGCAGAAGAAGATAAAGAATTGCTAGGCTTGATTGCCCTGACATCGGCGCCTTTGCTGCCGCCGGTTATGGCGCAGGATCATCCGCCTGCTACGCCTGCAAACAAGAAGCCGGCTGCTGCGCAGGCATCCCCGCAGCAGGAAGATGATGGAGAGCGCATCTTCAACAGAACTGCTCTCGCTGCCACAACGAGCCGGAAGGTTTCTCGCCTCGCATCTCCGGCACCATTGTGCGCCACATGCGCGTGCGCGCTTCGCTCAGCAAGCATGACGAGGAAGAGCTGCTTCGGTTTTTCAACCCGTAACCAACGCTGATGCGATACGCACTTGATGGTTACGGTATATTTTTTGATGCACTGTAATCATCTTCCATCCCCAAGCAACTTCTGGTTCTCGGCCCCAGGAAAAAACCGGACCGGGCCTTGATTGAAAAGCTCCGAGCAGCATGCGGTATTAAGCACCGCCGAGGTCCTTCGCTCCGCGATACCACAAGCGCTGTGTCAGCGTCGATCTGTGAGGCGTCCGCTCAGGATGACGAGTCTGTGGGAGAACTAAAGGAACGGAAACCTTTGTGCGGGAGCCGGGGCGCACTCCAGATCCCTCGGCTGCGCTCGGGATGACAAAGAGGAGATAGTGACTTTTATTGGGGCCGTCAGATCGATGAGAGAAAAGAAACAGCAGGTCCCTCCACTTCGCTTCGCGCGTCGTTTTTGCTCTCACATGTAAGGGGGCATTCACTTGGTTAGAACCACTCTGGCGGGAATCATTTCAGGGTCTCTTGGCGATGCTACCTGCCGTTGGGATGAAGGGTTTGGATTTTTTCAATGGCCCAGATGCGCGAGGGCTGCGTTCGCCGTCATCTGTTTTCTGTATCGATTGCAGGTTGGCGAGCGATTCCGTATCTCCCTGCCAGGCCACGATGCGCATGGCACGCTGGCGGACCTCTTTGTTCTCGCTATCGAGCGCTTTGCGCACCTCCGGCAGGGCCGCTGGGCTGGCCTTCACCAGCATCCACTCCGCCCGATCCGCCACTTGCCGATCACTTGATCCCAGAGCCTGTACCGCGGGCGCGGCATCGGCTCCGATGCGGTCCCACAATTGGAACCCCGCAACAATGCCATCGTAAGACGACAGACCTTCGTCCGGCCGGAATGCCAGCTCCATCAGCTCCCGAGTGGCATCATTCCCCCGCAGCATCTCGAGCGCCCGCATCATTTCCATCTGGCACTTGAAGGACTTCATGATGGCGTCGATCTCCGGCTGGGTGAATTTGGAGGCTGCCTCGTCTTTCATGATCGTCGTGGATCAACTGCTCGGAAGCGACCTCTCTTTGCAACTGCGCTGGAATAGCCTTGATGGCAACCTCCGGTTGGTGCCGCGCAAGCGCCACCGCAGCCGCGCCGCGGACGGCGGCATCGTCACAGGACAGCAGCGGCAGCAAGACCGCGGCGCTCACGTCACCCGGTGCGCGTGCCAGCGCCAACAAAGCCAATTGCAGCACATGGGGGTCTTGGTCGCGCAGCAACGGCAGCAATGCACTCGCTGGAGCGCCAAGCATGCCCAGTGCCCACGCCGCATTCGCGCGTGCATCCGCATTACCGGACTGCAGCGCTTCGGTGAACGCGGATACAGGCGTTCGTGGACGCGCTGTCACCAGCGCCAGTGCCGCAGCTCGCGAAACATGATCGTCCGCATCCAGTAACCAATGGGCAAAATTTCCCTGCAGCGGAAATCCGCTATACCGGGACAGCTCCAGGATGGCCGCCACGCGGGCGTCGCTATCGCCAGTATCGGCCTTGAGCATCAGCTCGTTCAGCCTGCGCTCCACCGGCCTGCCCACTGCATCCGCGCCCAGCCGCGGATAGTCCACGTTAATGCCATCCACTCCCGCGGCAACCGCGGTTTTCATCCCGGCCAGATCCATCTCATGATGGTTGGCGGAAAAGTTTGCCACCACCGCTTTGCCCTCGCGGTGGTACTGCCTTACCTGGTCCTCGGTCACTCCTGGCTGCACCCATTTCGTCCCGTCGCCGACATCGGTCGCTGCGGGATATAACTTCTTCACATCTTCCCATTCACCATTGAACTGCACGCGCTGCAGCATGCCTTCGCGCTCCAGCATCTGCAGCACATCCGCCCCCAGGCCCTTGTCCTTCATATCCAGAACCAGGCGAATGTCGCGCTCGCGCGCCAGCCGCAGTGCGTCCTCGAAGAGGGTCATATGCAAACCTTCGAATCGCTCGCCCATCCAGGAGCCTGCGTCGCGCAATTGCAGGTCGCCGTAGTAGCTGGTCTCAGCCTCTCCCACGCCGTCGGTCAGCCGCTCCATAATGCCGTCATGGTTAAGCACGATTTTTCCGTCCCGCGTGCGGCGAAGATCGATCTCCACCACGTTGCACCCGAGCAGCGCAGCCTGATCCAGTGACTCCAAGGTGTTCTCGGGCACGTCCTCGTTCGCCGTTCGATGGCAAAGCAGTTGCACGCTTCCCGGTAGCAGCACTCCCGCGTGCGCAAATCGTGCGGCGAGTAACACCAACAACAGGACCCACTTGGTCCTCATCTTGTTTCTCCTTGAGCTTGTTGTGGCGAAAGCAGGAACCGGAAGAGCAGCGCGATGGTCAGAGCCACGGCTGCAAGCGAAAACAGCACCGGAGGATACCCGAACCTGGTCAAAAGGACGCCGGCGGCCGCCGTGGCAACTGAGGCGACCAGCGCGTTACAGAACAACGTCATAGCCGCGGCTGCACTGCGCTCTGCGTCCGGGGTCTCATTCATCAACAGGTTGTAGAGTCCTGGCGAACTCATCCACTGCGCCGCGGAGAAGGTTAGATAGAGGGCCACAGCCAAGTGGGCATTCCTTGCTCCAGCCATCACGGCGAGCACAACGGCAGCGAGAATCTGCATAGCAACGATACCTCTCACCAGGCCAAGCGCACGCAGGATAAATGGGGTCAGAAGTCCCATGCAGAATTGCAGCACCTGCACGATGGAGAAGATCAGCCCGATCTGCGTCATCTGAACGTGCAGTTCTCGTGACAGGTAGACATTGGCGAAGGGGTTAAACGCCGCCAGCACCGCGGACCACAAAGCCATCAAGGGCAGAAATCGCCACAGGAAAGGATTGAGCCTCCAGGCGCGCAACCAACTCCAACGGCCGGCCTGGAGATCGAGCGGAGCCTCCTCCTTGGGCTGAGATGGTATTCGGAGTCGCAGCACAGGAATCAGACCCAGGAAGGCGATCGCGCAGGAGAGGAGGAGGATGAGACGCTTGACCTCGGCGGGCTGCATCGCGAAGCCGGCCATTCCGAGCCACTGACGCAGATAGCCGCACACGATGCCACCCAACATGCTGGTGCCCACGCTGGCCGAAAAGATCAGGCTGAACCCCGCGGTGCGATTCTTCTTCCCTGTAAGCCGGGCCACCCCGGGAAGAAAGCAGACGCCCCAACTGCTCATCGTTAAACCCGCCAGAAACGCCAGCCCGATCTGGGCAGGCTCCCAAATCCATACCGCGCGCATCGCGTTCACCAGGGGAGCGGTCACAAACAGTACGATCAGCAGCGGCCGCAAACCAATCTTTTGCGCGAACGCGCCGGCCGGCAATGTTCCTACCAGTGAACCCAGCGTCATTGCGCCGCCTATCCATCCCATGGCCCGCTCGTTGAAGCGGTAATCGAGCAAGTACAGGTTGAATAGAAAAAAATAGATCGCGAAGCCGGCATCGAAGAAGAAGGCGGCGGAGAAAAACACCCAGTAGCCGCGACTGAGATTCTTCTCCCGCAACCACGCGGCGGGATGCCTCCAGAAGGAGACAGCCATTGCCGCATCCGGCGCCGGATCGAGGAGCAATTCCATCAATGCCCTTCCCGCACCAGTGCCCGCAGCCGATCAACAGCCCAATTCAAATCGGTGTATCGCAGCTCGAACACATCCGCGGTCAAAAGCCGCTCGATCGCCCTGTACTGCACAGCAAGCAGCTCTGGCGGCCCGTAAAGCACCTGGCGCATGAAGTGACGAGCCACATCCCGGCGATAAGGCACAAGCTGCTGCGGCGATGTTGTACGCCGGTTCAGAAAGACGATGAAGTCCACCCTCGTTGTCTGCGCGCTGGTGATATGCGCCATATTTGCGGTCGGTAGTTCGATCGATGGCTTGCCCGCGGCGCGTGGTGTAAGGTCGAGCCCTGCAACCTCGGGGAACAGCTCTGCGGCAGACGGCCGGAAGCGGACCTTATAACAATTTCCCGTCACTAGCCGCTTGGTTCCTCCATTCAGCAGAAAGCTTCCGTCGTCGCTTACATAGCTCCATCCCGCGCGGGCGCAGGCATAGGCTAGCGTCGATTTGCCCGCTCCGGAATCGCCGCACAACAGTATGCCTCGTCCATCCAGGGCCACACATCCGGCATGCACCGGCGTTGTGTACCGGGTCGTAACGCAGCAAGCGGCCGTACCCAGGAGGAAATACTGCGCATAGAGGCGATTCCGCAGCGCGGTGCGCGAAATCACGATCTTCGTGTGGCAACATTCCAAGTCGACCATGCTGTAGTTGTCCACATCGGCAACACACATCAAAAGCGGCTGCATGTACCTGTACCTCGGCTCCGGAGGACACTCCGTCGCCTTGGTCTCCACCACTTGCACCTCTGCCCGGATTGGCTCGGTATCGTACTGCTTGGTGAACTTTCCCCAAAGCTCCTCGTACTGCTTGAGCACGCCTCCCGAGTTGGTCATTATCACAGTGGGGAAGCCAAACGGATAAAACGTCGCCTGGAAAGGGAGTTCCGGTGGTTCGACGAGGTGCCTGGGAGTTTCAATCCGCTGCGAGGCATTGCAGGCGGATTCGAGATCTTCAATCGATAACATCTTCCTTCTCCATATATAGTTTTGGGGATCTAGCCTATCTGCCGTGTCCCTCTCTCAGAACACATACTTCGCCGCGAATTGAATTATGCGTGGGTTACTTACGGTTCCGGTAATTTTGCCGAAGGTGGGGCTGGCTGACGGATTCAGCAGTGTCGGGTCGGTGTAGCCCAAGGTTGTATTGGGATTGCCGAACTGCGGGGTATTGGTCAGGTTGAAGAATTCCGCGCGGAAGCGGAAGCTGCTTGATTCCCTCACTGGGAAGACCCGCTCCACTGCCATATCCAGGTTGTGCTGCCCTGGACCGCGAATGAAGCCGACGCCGCTGTCGCCGAAGTCCTGGTCCGCGAGACTGGTTCCGTTCGGCGCTTCGGGCGCGCGAGTGAAGGCGCCCGGATTGAGATAACTATTAGCAACGCGCGAGAACATCGAGCCGTGCGTTTCAGGATCGCCGGATGCACGCTGTGCTCTCACCTCGCCGCCAAGTAGGCCATACACCGAGCCAGCATTGTCGTCAAAGACGCTGAGCGGAATGCCCGACTGGATCACGGCGATACCAGAAAACTCCCAGTCGGTAAGTACACGTCGCGGGAGCGCCGGGAAAGAGCCAAACTTCGGCGCCGACCAGGTAAAGCTGGCAACGAATCTCTGGTCGCGGTCAGTCCCCGCCGGGCCGTAGGATGAATGCCGCAGATCGTGTTGGTTATTGGTCGGCAATTGCAGTTCGAAGACGATCTGTGCCGACCTCTCCATTGACCTCGTCCAGGTTCTTCGACCACGTATAACTCGCCTGCATCTGGAGGTTATGCGTCATCCGCTTGGTAACGCTGGCTTGGAGTGCGTTGTAGTTGGCGACGAAAGGCGAATCGGTGTAGAGCGATCCCTCGCTCACGCCCTGGACCGGCATTCGGGCCGTCACGTTCGCGATTGAGTTGTTCGTCTGCCCGAACACCGGGTTTTGCGGGCTCGCCAGCAACGCCTGATCGAACTCCACCTGTCCCGATCGGTGCGTCGATTGCGTTCCGACGTATCCCACTTGCAGCAGATACCCGCGTCCCATTGCATACTGCAGGTTCAGGTTGTATTCCTGCGTCATGCCGTCCAGGAGGTTCGGGTTGGTAGCCTCAATGAACGGAGCTGAAGTGGGCGTGCGCTGCGTGAAGACGGGGAAACTTGAACTCGGCGGCACCAGGGGAACAAATGGGCTCTGCAGCGTAGCCGGCCCATTGGGAGCGCCCGCAACAATCTGCGATAGCGTAAAGGGAGGATCGTTGATGGTTTGCTCAGCAATGGTGGCGGAGTGCCGGTCGAAGTAGATACCGTAACCTCCACGGAGCACGAGCACCGGCTTTTCGAGAACTTGCCACGCAAAGCCGAGCCTCGGTGCAACATCCCCGTGCGGCGTTCTGTACAGGCTGGGGTAGGAGGTCTTGACCACGCCCGCCGGCACGCTGCCGGGGAAGTTGGAGGGCAGCGTAAAGCCGGTCAAGGTACCCGCCTCCGGCACCGGCCCTATCGAGGCGATATTGGGATTGAAGTTCGACAACCGCCCATCTATTTCCGTGGGCGCGCCGAAAATTTCGTAGCGCAGACCCGCGTTGATCGTTAGCCGCGGCGTGAGCTTCAGGTCGTCCTGTGCAAAAATCGCGAAGTCTGTATAGCGCTCGTTCTTGCGGAAGTTGCCCGCCCCGGCAAAACTGGTGCCGATATTGCTCAGGCCGAACGGGCTGCCGTTTTGCGCCGCGCTTTGTCCCACGAGAAAGTCATCGAAGCCGCTGATTTGCAGCAGTCCGTCCGTCTCCTCCGGATCATTCTGATCCACTTGATGCCGCTTGAACTCCACCCCGAAGCGCATGTTGTTGCGTCCTTTGGTGAGCGCGACTGTGTCTTGCCAGATGAAGGAGTTGGTCACCTGCCATGCGAAGGAGTGCCGGCGTCGCCGATGGTAAAGCCGCCGACCGTCAGTCCGGGAGCGTTGGTTGTCGTCGTCCCGTCGGTGTGCCTTCTCCGATGGCAGCCGCCGTGAGCGGATTCTGCACCGTCGAAAACCCGTCGTAGCGCATATAACCAAAGCGTGCAATGTTCACCAGGTTCGCGTTGAAGACGTGAGTGTCTGAAAGCACAAACATGGTGTTCCGGTTGAGTTCATTCGTTCCCCAGCCGGGAACGTTGGCCGCATTGGGCGAGAACGGCTCGTCGGTAGTTGCCCGCGCGTAGAAGAACCGTCCCGCCAGCGTGTTTTTCTGGCTCAGAACCTGATCGATATCCACGGTGAACTGGTCTTCGCGGAAGTGTGCCGGTATCGCGTAGGTTGACTCCCCCATCGGCACCTGATCAGACGCATCCTGCCCGCTGCTCGGCAGCACGGCCTGCGGGCTGGGCACGGCGAACTGTCCGCTAGGCAACTTTGCATTCAGAATCGCCAGCGCGACCGGATTGATGTTCGATCCGTCGCAGGCCACCTGCGTTCCGCCCGCTTGGGTCAGATAGCCCGTCGCCTGGTTTCCTGCGCTATCCAGGTGCCCCGCGGGGCAGAACTGCGCTCCCAGGGTTGCCGCCGATCGGTCAGAAGTTAGCAGAGGCAAAATGGGATGCTGCTCATCGCCCAGGCCGTTCACTTCGGTCGACCCCTGATAAGAGGCAAAGAAGAACGTTTTGTCGTGCACGATCGGGCCACCGACGGCAGCTCCGAATTGGTTATGCTTCAAATCTGCCCGTGGCTGACCGTCGAAATTGGAAAAGAAATCATTGGCGTTGAAGATGTTGTTGCGCACAAACTCCCAGGCGCTGCCGTGGAATTTGTTGGTGCCGCTCTTGCTCACCAGGTCGACGTTGGCTCCGGTTCCGCGCCCGTAGGCGGCGTCGAAGTTCGCCGTCTGCACGCGGAACTCCTGGATCGTGTCCGGTGCTGGAATCGCCGTACCGGCATCGGTTTCGGCAGGAGCGGCTGAGTTCTCCGACAGATTGTTGGCATCGATGCCATTGAACTGGATGTTGTTCGAGGTGGGCGCCGCGCCATCAGAGGCCACGTTTTGTGTTCCGCTACCCAGGCTGGTGGCGTTCGGCAGGTCCACCACCACGCCAGGGGAAAGCCCTAGAATTTGCGTATAGTTGCGATTCGACAATGGCAAGGCCTGGATCGCGGTTTGATCCACCAGCCCACCTAACGTCGAACTCTCGAGGTCCGCTATTCCCGATTTACTATTCACCTGCACATCCGTGTTCGTGCCTGCAATCGCTAACGTCACATTGACAGAGCTGGTCTGGCTTACGGTCACCTGGATCGAACGCGTTGTATTTGCCGCAAAGCCGCCCGCGTTCACCGTCAGCGCGTAGCTTCCCGGCAGCAGAAGCGGCACCCGGAAGACACCCTCCGACGACGTTGCGACCGAGCGTGAAACGCCTGTCGCCTCATTGACTGCGCTCACCTCGGCGTTCGCCACCGCCCTGGTTGCCGGGTCGTAGACGATGCCTGAGATTGCGCCCGTACCCGGCGTTTGGCCGAAACATGGGCTCAGCAGTAGAAGAAAAGCTATTGCGTACGCAGCAAGAAAAGTTCTCACTGCGGGGGTCCTTACAGATTCGTCTCTCACTGTCTTCCTCGAATCACTCACTTGCATAGAGGCCGAGTATGAAGAGATTGGGAGCGCAACTTGTTACCGGCTTGTCATTCCTTTGTCCCGATGTATGCCAGGCCCGGCTCATCTTGAGAAATCCGGGGGATTTTTGCTTCTTCGATCAACTGACCATGCTGTAGCCGAAATACACGATGGGCGCTAAAGTGCTTGTGAACACGATGGGTCGCGAGCACCACAGCTATCCCCGCGGCGCCAAGGTTCTTAAGCACTTGCCCTTCATTTTCGTCATCCAATGCGGACGTTGCTTCGTCCAGGACAAGCAGTGTGACGCCGCGAAGGATCGCTCGAGCGAGAGCCAGCCTCTGGCGCTGTCCTCCAGAAAACAACACGCCGTTATCACCGACGCCGGTCTCGATACCAAGAGGTAACGCCGCGACAAATTCGCTTAGCCTGGCAGTTTCCAGCGCATCCATGAGCTCAGCATCGCTTTTCTTCTCCAGCCCGAAGAGAAGGTTATTGCGAATCGAATCGTCGAGAAGGATAATCTCCTGGGGCACGTACGCGACGCTGCTTCGATCCACCCGCACCATCCCGGCGTCTGGTTGGGAGACGCCGGCCATCAGATTAAGAAGCGAGCTCTTGCCGCTACCCGACACCCCGCAAAGCACAACGCTCTCTCCGGCACGCAGACGTAGATGAACGTCGTGCAAGATCGGTGCGTCCTCGCCGAATGCAAAACTTACCCCGTTAAGTTCCAGGACGAAACCAGCAGCCGGGAGTTGGATCGGCCGCGGAGGCGTTCGCTGAAGACGGCACTTGGTCAGTTCGGAATCGACTATGCGAACGTTCTCGCAAGTGCTCTCCACCTGACCAGCCGTGAGCGATATCTGGCTGATCAAAGGAAGCAGACGTCGAGAGAGAACGAAATAAAACACCAGCAGCGACAAGAGCTGGCGAACATCTCCGTGGTGGAGTTGCACCGCCACCACCACGCCAAGAAAGAGCAACACCACACCTTGATCGGAGAGGATTCTCGCCACCAGTGGGAGAAGAGCGACTTGTCGGCTGCTTACGCCCAGGGAGCCGGCTTGCTCGCGAATCCGGTCATGAAAGAAATCCTGGTTCTGGTAAGTGCGAATCTCCTTCCCGGAGGCAAACACGTCCGCCAGTCTTCGCTGAAGCATGCGCAGCGACTGCTCGCGTTCCGATGCAGCGCGTTGCAGCCTTTCGCGGATCAGGAAGCGGTGCACTCCATAGAACAGGAGCACAGCAGCTCCTAGCCCACATGCCGCCGCTGGGCTCTGATACACCAGAGCGACGGTCATGATAAGGACCACAGCCACGGCGGCCGTCATCTCGATCGAATAATGGTAAAAAATGGCAGCTTCGCGCGCTGTATTCACGGTATGGTTCAAGAGCTCACTACGATTGCACTCGACAAAGCTTCCCCAGCGCATTTCACTGTAGCCGTGGGTCAGCCGAAGCAGGAAATCCTGGTACAGACTCTGGACATATCCAACCACGCGGCGGGTGGCCCACAGATCCAAGGCCGACCGAAGAACAATCATCGCCGCCGTGATCAATGCAGCCACGAGGGTCGTCTTAGGTGTCCACCAGAAATGATGCGGGGGAGAGCCGCCCTGCAAGAGCAGGAATAAAAGATACATCGCGCCGGCGACCAACAGATCGCACACACCCACAGCGACTCTTTCTACCACCAGCCAGGCGAACAAGAAGCGTTGCCGCCTTTGCATAAGGCGAAACGCCACCCGAAAAATCTCGCTGAAGTTGAAGGACCGTTTCACGTCCCCTATATCGACGAGAAACGGGGCGGATCGAATCGACATAAGGCGAGGCTATCAGTAAGGCGGCATTGGAGTTGTCAGTGATGGGTCGCCAAAATGTCAGCGAATTGTCATCTCCCTGCGAAGACTCTTTCCCTTTCTTGCTTTCGCTATACAGGTAAATGCCTGTATGTAGCGCGAATGAAATGAAACTGCCGCGTTTGCGGAGATCTACATAGCTTGCCCCAAGGCCGATGCGGCCTGGCCTGCGCGACAAGGTGATGACAATTGACTAACCAACTCACGACAACTCAGCCCATCTAACTCGCTAAGGTGTGAATGGAATACTGCAACGAAATGCTTTGAGGGAGAGAGATTAATGAAGAAGAAGTTGATGCTGATGATCCTGCTGGGTGGGCTGCTGATGGCAAGCTTCTCCGCGTCTACGGTCGGGGGACAGGCCGCGCCCAAGACGATCAACCTTACTGCCCACCGCTTTACCTATGATCCGGATGAAATCACGTTGAAGAAGGGTGAACCCGTGGTTCTGGTGGTAAAAAGCGCAGATGTGCCGCACGGGTTGCGCATTAAGGACCTGAACGTTGACCTGAAGATACCCGCGCACGGTACAGCTCAAGCGCAGTTTACGCCGGACAAGACGGGGGATTTTGTCGGCCAGTGCTCTGTGTTCTGTGGTTCCGGCCACGGTTCGATGAAAATCACGCTGCATGTCGTGGAGTAGAGATGCGCTACATGATCGTAACTTTAGCCGCGGCCATGGGATTAGCGGGCTGTAAGGCTGATCCCCCAGGAAAGCTGGAAACGAAAATCATAACCTCTGCTGAGCACGAAATTTTCATTGGTAACAAGGACGAGAAGAATCCCTTGCCGGACACGCCGCAAACCCGGGCCGACGGCAAGGAAGCCTTCTCGCACTATTGCGTTGCTTGCCACGGCAACGATGGCCAGAACACAGGTGTGCCTTTCATTGAGCACGTCTCGCCTCCGATTCCGTCGCTCAAGTCTCCTGACGTGCAGCGATATACGGATGGTCAACTGAAGTGGATCCTCGATTATGGGATCCGGCCGTCTGGAATGCCCGGCTCAAAGGGAGTCCTGAATGACGATGAGCTCTGGTCCATCGTGGTTTTCCTGCGCCATCTGCCTCCGGCCGAAAGCCAGGGGATTCCGGACATGTACACCCATTGAGCTGACCAACGAGGATTATGGACACAATCACTGCTATAGAAGGAAAGGCCGATAGCAAAGGGGCGCAAGGGACCGGGCTCGCGTTTGCCGTTGGTTTCTTTTTTTCCTTCCGCATCATTCTGGTTCTTCTCTCGGTGCGCGTGCTGGGTACAGAACCGCGCGCGGGCGCCGAGTTGAATCTCGGTCTTGGACCTGCTCCTGTTGCTGCTGGTTTGCTTTCGCTCGCTGGGATATGCGCAACGCAGCTTCGGTTCCATGCTGCAGCTGCCGAGTATCCGTTGGGTTCTTGCCTTCCTTATTTTTTCGTTTTGCAGCCTGGCGTGGAGCGCCACGGTATCGCTGCCAACGTCCGTCGCTTATTGGTTCGGGATAGCCACTGATGTGGCCATCGTTGTCCTGCTGCTTCGTGCCGGATCAGTGACCGCCGTATCTCATTCGCTGATGAAGGGCTTCGTGCTGAGCGCCTGCTGCCTGGCGGTGATCGCGTGGATCATGCCCGGGCAGGCGGATCTTCGGCTTGGGGATGAAGAGTTTTTCAACACCAACCAGATCGGCAACCTTTGTGCCACAGCTATTTTCCTGGCTCAATATCTCGCTCGCGCCAAAGCAGGGCGGTGGGGTTTCGCTATCCTCTTGCTGGCGCTGACGCTTCTTCGCAGTTTGAGCAAGACCACCATCGTTGCCTTCCTGATAAGTGAGAGCTTCCTGATCATCGCGGACAGGTCGATAAGCCGAAAGACCAAAGTACTTCTTACGTTCGCGGTCATCCTGGTCATCCTCCTCTTCTGGGGGCTTTTCGAGGCGTACTACGACGTCTACACCACTGCCGGTAACCAGGCAGAAACGCTGACCGGCCGTACCGCCATCTGGGCCTACTCTCTCGAGGCAGCGCTGGAACAGCCGTTGATCGGACACGGCTTCGATTCCATGTGGAAGGTGGTTCCTCCTTTTGGTCCGGAACAGTTCGAGGCGCGGCATGCGGAAAACGAACTGCTCACGCAGTTCTATTCTTACGGGGCCGTAGGGGTGTGCCTGCTGATCGGCCTATACGGAAGCCTCTACCGGCAGATCCGCAGGCTTCCGCGAGGTCCTGTCAGGATCGTCTTCCTGAGCCTTTTCTTGTTTGTGGTCGTGCGCGGCCTGGCCGAGGCTGAACCCTTTGATCTTTTACTCCCTCTATGGTCGATTGTTCTGCTCAGCATGCTGTTGGCGCATGGGTTCACTTTGAGCGACGCTACGAGCCCCGCGGGTCACTCCGCGGTGCCCAGCACGCTGCTGCCTCTTTCGGTCCTACGACTGCAAGACCGGCAGACAGAAATTTAAGGTGCGGGCTCATGATTAAGAAAGTCTTGTGCCTCGCCCTATTCGGCCTGCTTGTGCCCGTTGCCCTGGGTGAGTCATTTACTCCCTGTGGAAACCTCCTTCCCGACTATGACCCATATGCCGAAGCCCGAGGCTCCACCTACGTTCCGATGGATAGCTGGATTTACCCCGCCATGGATCGGCTCCATGCGCTGGGACAGGTCGATATCGCCTACATCGGGATGAAACCCTGGACCCGATTGAGCATCGTACACATGCTCCAAGCTGGATCGACCAAGATGGAAGAAACCTCGGCAGACAGTGAGGCTTGTCGCATCTATCACTCGGTTCAGCGAGAGCTGCAACCGGATATCGACAGCTTGCAGAATCCAGCGCGGCCAGAGGCTAAGTTGGCGAGCGTCTATACCGGCTTCGCCGGCATCTCAGGCACGCCGTTACGCGACAGCTATCACCTCGGGCAGAGCATCATCAACGATTATGGCAGGCCTTATCAGCAAGGCTTCAACAACATAGACGGCTTCAGCACCCGCTTGGAGGATAGACGCTTCGCCTTCTACTTGCGCGGCGAATATCAACACGCTCCGGCTGCTGCCGGCTATTCAACCTCGCTTGCCGAGCAGCTTTCAGCGATTGATCAAATACCATTCGCCACCAATCCAAAGCAGGACACGATTCCACTAGGACCCATTTCATCGGTAAATAATGTGCGCATCGTCGAGGCGAACCTGTCGTACCTGGTCCTCAACAACGAGATCTCGTTCGGGAAAAATGACCACTGGCTTGGGCCCGCCCAAGGCGGAAGCTTCGCATGGAGCAATAACGCTGACAATATCTATGCGTTTGAAATCGACCGGGTAGAGCCTCTGGGAATTCCCCTTCTTTCACGATTGACGGGGCCGTTCCGATATCAGTTCTTTGTCGGCAGCCTGCAGGGCCATACCGATCCAAATGCACCATGGGTGCATGCTGAGAAGATCAGTTTCAAGCCAACCGCGAACCTTGAATTTGGGTTCGAGCGCACCGTCATCTGGGGTGGAAAGGATCATGTCCCGATCACGATCCACAGTTTCCTAAAGAGCTTTTTCAGTTTCCAGGATGTTTCCGCAGCGGAGAAACTTTCCCGGAACGATCCCGGGGCGCGCTTTGGCACCTTTGATTTTTCCTATCGTCTGCCTTACTTGCGTGACTGGCTGACGCTGTATACGGACTCTCTGGTGCACGACGATACCAGCCCGATCAGTGCGCCGCGTCGCGCGGGTATTCGTCCTGGCCTGTACTTGTCGCATTTTCCCAAGCTTCATCCGCTTGATTTCCGGGTGGAGGCGGCTGATACGGATCCTCCAACAAGTCGAAGTAATGGCGGCCAGTTTCTTTATTGGGAACAAATTCAGAAGCAGGGTTACACCAATAAAGGCTTCATTATGGGAGATTGGATTGGCCGTGAATCCAAAGGCGGCCAAGCGTGGCTCACGTATCATCTCTCGCCCAGAGAACAGATACAGTTGTCCTACAGAAACGCAAAGGCTGCCAAAGACTTCATCCCTGGAGGCACCACCCAGAATGTCTTCCAGATTTCTGCAATCAAGCGTATTCACAACAATTTTGAAGTGAAGGGCGGGATTCAGTATGAAGGTTGGAAAGCGCCGATTTACAAACAGGGCAAACAGACCGACGTGAGCGTAGGCGCACAAATCACCTGGTATCCGGGAAGGTGAACCTTCGCGTTGTCGTAGTTTCTTGAGAAAGAATCGCCTCCGTTTTCACAGACTCGAACGCCCCGCACAGCGTAGGATTCATAGCGCAGAATGGAGTCGCCTATGAAAGCCGCAGTCTGGTATGGCAGGCAGGACGTTCGCGTGGAGGATGTGGCCAATCCGACCCAACCGCCTCCTGGACAGCTTCAGGTTGAGGTCGCGTGGTGCGGTATCTGCGGCACCGATCTTCATGAGTACATCGGCGGACCTGTCTATATCCCGCAGCATTCGCCGCATCCCCTCACCTCGGTACTCGCGCCGGTCATCATCGGGCACGAGATGTCGGGGCGGGTTACCGCCGTGGGCGAGGGTGTGCAGAACTTTGCCGTGGGCGATCGGGTGGTGGCTTGCCCCATCATCGGTTGCCAACAATGCCGTTGGTGCCGATCCGGCTCCATGGCGCAATGCGATAAGGTGGCATTTCTGGGAACGAGTTGGTGGGGAGGAGCACTGTCAGAACGTTTGAACTTGTATGCCTACCAGTGCTATCACCTGCCGGATTCTATTTCCGACGAGGTGGGTGCGCTGGTTGAGCCATTTTCAGCAACCGTGCGCGCTGTGACAGCGGGCCAGGTTGGACCCGATGACAACGTGGCGATTGTGGGCGCAGGGCCGATCGGGCTGATGGCGCTGCTGGCCGCGACTCTCCGCGGAGCGAAGCAGGTGGTGGCCGTGGAAGTTGCCCAGCGACGCAAGGAGACGGCGATAAGGCTGGGCGCGACCGACGTGATTGATCCGGCAAAGGAAGACGCGGAGAAACGCGCGCTTGAGATCACCGGCGGACAGGGGTTTGACGTTGTGCTGGAGTGTGCCGGGCAGCCGATGACTGCGCAGCTCGCTGGAAAGCTGACCAGGACACGCGGCCGGTTGATCGTCATGGGAGTGTTTGAAAAACCAGCGCCGCTTGACTTTACCGACCTGGTCTTTCGCGAGAAGACCGTGACTGGGAGCATGAGCGGTTATGGACTCTATGACGAAACGATTGGCCTCATGACCGATCCAAGATTCAAGGGTGAGGAGCTGATTACCGGCCGCATTCCTCTGGACGATTTAGTCGGGAAGGGATATCAAGGCCTGCTCTACGAGAAGGAAACGAACGTAAAGACACTGGTATCGCCGCATATGCAATGATCGAAGATCAGGTCGTTGGGCGACAACATCGATGCGCAACCGCATGGTCAATCTCTGGACGTTCGGCGGTCTCTCACTACCCGAACTGCTTCGTCGAACAGCTCGCGAATCCTGGCAGGATGAAGTCTTTGGCCAGGGTGGTCGAATGGCCTTCTATCACTTCCTGGCAATATTTCCGTCTCTGCTCGTTTTTTTTCTCGCCAGTGCGCGCGTTCCTCATCTCGGCGATCACATGAGGCATGCGCTCCAGGAGATGTCTAGCCGCGCATTGCCGAATCAAGTCTCGCAACTCTTACAGAACGTGATGGACGAGCTCAACCAACGCGCTGCTTCGGGCGTGCAACTTGTTTCGGTCTGTGCCGGAGCAATATGGGCTGCTCTTAACGGCACCTGGGCAATGATTTACGGGCTCAACAAGGCCTACGAAGTAGAAGAGAATCGCTCCTGGTGGGAATTGACGATTACGATCGTTGGCCTGACGATTTCTCTGGCCGTCGCCGGTTCCATCGCGGTGTTGCTCATTTTCTGCAGTGCGTACCTTCAGGCGCGCTTTCACGGAGGCGCGATCGCGCTACGCGTGCTGGAATGGTTAGTCCTGACCGCGACGCTTTCCTTCTCGTTTGCACTGCTCTATCGCTTCGCGCCCAATCTCCGCGATTGTGAATGGCGGTGGAGCACGCCGGGCGCGTTCTGTGCGCTCCTGCTCTGGATAGGCTCCACGTTTGGCGCCCAGATCTATTTCGATCATGTGAATTACGCCCGCAGCTATGGTCACCTGAGTGGCGTGGTCATGCTCCTGCTGTGGCTCTATGTCAGCAACGGAGCCATATTGATCGGCGGCGAAATGAACTCTGAGATTGAAAAGACGGTGACTGGCCGTCACGATACACCTGTAGAGGGCACCTTCTCACCGGTTAAGCGGTGACCGTCTTGCGTAAGAACTCCATTCACCACGAGGCTGCGGAAAAACGCTTTGTACGAAGGGCACGGCTTCAGCCGTGCCATAAACGTATGCGCGGGGGCGGCTTTAGCCGCTGAGGTACGGTTTTCACAGTAATTCCGTGAGGCACGAGCTTGGAAAAACATACCTCAGGGGCTAAAGCCCTCATTGCTGTGGCTTTTTACGGCACGGCTCAAGCCGTGCCCTTCGTACAAAGCGTTTTTCCGCAGCCTGCAAAGTCGGCCTACATCAACTCTTCTATGAATCCTCGCGCCACATCTGGGGGAATGCGGGAACTCTGCTTGACCAGCGGTTCCTTGGCCAGCACCGGCTCTGACTCATCCAGCGTAGGCACGTCCGTTCGCTCGAAGAATTTGCCTATGGGAATTTCGTCGCCCCATAGCAGCGACTTCTCCATCGCGGCCATCCAGTTGGTCGAGTCATACCCAGGATTATCTTCGAGCTTCTTCACGCGCGGCCGGAACCACTGGAAAGTGTTGTCGTGGTTGTAGGTCACACACGGGCTGAAGACATCGATGAAAGAGAAACCCTTGTGCTGAATTCCCTGCTTGATCAGTTCGGTAAGGTGCTTCTGCTCCGCGCTGAAGCCACGGGCGATGAAGGTCGCTCCTGCCGACAGCGCCAGCGAAATGGGGTTGATCGGCCCTTCGACGTTGCCAAAGGGCATGCTCTTGGTCTTCATGCCTTTGCGGCTGGTGGGTGAGGTTTGCCCGGTGGTGAGGCCGTAGATCTGGTTGTCCATGACGATGTAGAGCAGATCCACGTTGCGCCGCATGGTGTGCATGAAATGGTTGCCGCCGATGCCGAAGCCGTCCCCGTCGCCCCCGGTGACCAGCACCGTCATGCCATGGTTCGCCATTTTGAAGCCGGTGGCCACGGCCAGGGAGCGCCCATGCAGGGTGTGCATTCCATAGGTGTTGATGAAACCAGGAAAGTTCGAGGAGCAGCCGATACCGCTGATGGTGGCGACATCGTGATTCGGGATCTGCAGCTCAACCAATGCCTTCTGCACCGCGGCGAGCACGCCAAAATCACCACATCCGGGGCACCAGTCTGGATCGACCTTGCCCTTCAGGTCTGCCATGGTGGTCAGTTTTGGAGCTACTGTATCTGTTGCCATCGTTTAGTCTCCTTAGACCATGATCTCGTGCGTTGGAACGGAAAGCGTGGTGCTTCCACTCAGCTGCTCCTTTACCGCTTCCACAATGTGGTGCGGCATAAAGGGTTCGCCATCGTATTTGCGGATGTGGCCATTGGCCACAAAACTGGTTTCGCTGCGCAGGTAGCGGGCGAACTGGCCACTGTAGTTGTTCTCGATAATGATGGTGTGGGTCGAGTGCTTCAGGATGTCAACAATCGCATCGCCGTGCAGCGGCACAAGCCAACGGATCTGCAGCTGATTGGCGGTAATCCCCTGCTCGGCAAGCAACTCGCGCGCTTCTTCGATCACGCCCTGGGTCGATCCCCAACCAATCAAGGTAACGTCAGCATCCGCCGGCCCTTGGATGGTGGGCGGCGGAACTGAGGCTTCAATCCCAGCGACCTTGCGCATGCGCTTTTCCATCATGGCGCGGCGCTTCACCGTGTTGGTGTACTCGTCGCTGATGAGCACGCCGTCTTCATCGTGCTCGTCGCTGGAGACCACGTGGGTGTGGCCGGGAAGGCCAGGAATGGCGCGAGGCGAAATACCGCTCTCGGTAATCAGGTAGCGCTTATAGGAACCATGACCGTTGCCGTTGGCGGAGGTAATCATCTCCCCGCGATCCACTTTCGGGTTGAAGTCCAGGATATTGGGGTCAACACTAAGCCGGCCCTCGGACAAAAGTAGATCGCAAAGCACGATACCGGGACATTGGAAGCGTTCCGCGACGTTGAAAATTTCAGGGATAAGGGTAAAGCAGTCGCCAATATCCAGAGGAGCGGCGATTACCCGGGGATAATCCCCAAACGCCGCGCCCAACATCTGCCACAGGTCGCCCTGTTCCGTCTTGGTGGGAACCCCAGTAGACGGACCCGCACGCTGGCAGTCAATCACGACAACAGGAATTTCGGCCTGCGCAGAAAGGCCGAGCGCCTCACTCATGAGAGCAAAGCCGCCTCCCGAGGTGGCACACATGGCGCGAACCCCTGCATGCGCCGCGCCGATCGCCATGTTGATGACGCCAATCTCGTCTTCCACCTGGCGAACCATGATGTTGGCTTTGCGGGCGTGCTCAGCCATCCAGTGCAGCACACCGGTCGATGGGCTCATGGGATAGGCGCAGTAGAACTTGACGCCTGCCGCCGCTCCGCCCATAGCCATGGCGGCGTTGCCGCCCAGCACGGCGTAGCGAGTGTCGGTCATGGGTAGCGGATTGGCGAAGGCTTTAAAGTTTTGCGTGGCGTAGTCATAGCCCACCCGCGCCAAGCCAACGTTCTCGTCGATGACCGCCTGTTCCTTCTTGCGGAATTGCTCGCTGAGCACGCTCTCCAGCGCCTGGAAACCGACGCCGGTCATGCTGAGGGCAGCGCCGATCGCCAGCGTATTCTGGGCGATCTTGTTGCGGCTTATGTCGGCCAGCTTGGAGACCGGGAGCGGGCACAACTGCACTCCGTCGGCTGCCTTGCCCGGCTTGATGGTGTCGGAGTTGTAGATACAGGCGCCCCCGCTGCCTAGAAGGCTGAGGTGCCGATTCATGGTGTCCTGGTTCAGGGGGATCAGCAGGTCGATGCGATCGCCCATGTTGGTGATCTTGTCCGGGCCGGTGCGGATGGTAAGGAAAGTATGGCCGCCGCGAATGATGGATTGGTAGGCGTTGTAGACGTTCAAATGCAGCCCACGCCGGCTGAAGATTTTCGCGAAAATGTCACCCGGGGTGGCAACGCCCTGACCGGCGGCGCCGCCAATACCGATAGCGAACGACTGCTTCATAGATTCATCTCCAGGCTACGGGAGGCGCCCGCCATAGGATTTTGTGCGCTTCCGTCTGCGCTGGACATTCTTCAGCGGGCCTCCGGATCTTATTTCATCCAACAAAATCAGGACGCTTTTGATGGCGCCATCTTTCGAGTGCCGATAAGAATACACCTAGCCCCTGTGGTCTGGCACCTGCCTTGTTTTCGCTCCATGAGGCCTTCTGCGAAGGGCATCCCCCAAAAGCGGTAGGTGGCTCCAATCTCATGATTCCAAGCAGGATCTGCGCACGGGTGTGGTTGAGAAGATGGTTCGCCCGCACTTCGGCCCACGGATCGCAGCATGCAGGGCGGCAAAGAAGGCGTAGTCTTGAATGTTTAGTAGATATCGCGATGGTAGGCGATATCCGAAATCAGCCTGGCGCCAGACCGGGGAAAATTTGCGAGAATAATTCTTCTTGAGAAACGTCGAGATATTAGCGGTAAGCCATGGAGGCTATTTGGCTTACTGCAGATTTCAACCAATCACCATGGTGAGGAATGGGTAAGAGTCTTCCGATAGCTCCGGTCGAGCACCCTTGGGCCACGATCGTCGTGCTCCTGGCCGCGGCGGTTGTTTTTGGAGCAATCCCGCTGTCGCTGGCCTGGTTGTGGGCAAAATTAGTATCCCCGGCCAAGCCGGGCTTACAGAAGAATGCCACCTATGAATGCGGCCTCGAAGCCAAAGGGGACGCGTGGATCCGGTTGGACGTCTCCTATTATCTGTATGCCATCGTTTTTCTAATCTTCGATGTGGAGGCAGTCTTTCTGCTGCCGTTTGCCGCGGCCTTCACCGGCCTTTCCCTGACGGCGTGCCTGGCTATGCTGGTTTTCCTGCTCCTGTTGGTGGAGGGTCTGGTGTGGGCCTGTCAAAAAGGTGTGTTGACGTGGGCGTAATGAGGTTTCTATGGAACAGGATCTAAAGACCGAGTTAAGCAAGCACGGGATCTTCGCCACCTCTTTTGAAGAGCTGTATAACTGGGGCCGCAAGAACTCTGTTTGGCCGCTCACCTTCGGCCTGGCCTGCTGCGCCATTGAAATGATCGCGACCACTATGGCCCGCTACGATCTGGCTCGCTTCGGCGCTGAGGTTTTCCGGCCGTCGCCGCGGCAGGCTGACCTGATGATCGTCTCCGGAACGGTAACCAAGAAGATGGCTCCCCAGGTGGTTCGTCTCTATAACCAGATGCCGGAACCGAAATACGTGATCGCCATGGGAGCGTGCGCCATTTCTGGCGGGCCCTTTCGCGACGGCTACAACGTGCTCAAGGGAATCGACCGCTATATCCCGGTCGATGTGCACATTCCCGGTTGTCCTCCGCGGCCTGAGGCCCTGATTCACGCCTTCATGACCTTGCAAGAAAAGATCAGTGGCCAACACCTGACGGGTGAGTCGAGGCCAAGGCATCTGCAGCAGGACCTGCCCAGCGAGTTTCCAGTGCCGGAGTTTGGCGAGCACGGACTCGAGCCGCCGCAGAACAATGAGATCTTCCCTAATCCACTCAAGGTGCTGCAGGGATGACATTGGAATCAATCAGCAGCCGGTTGCAGGCGGCCATTCCGGGCTGCCAGGCGGAGCTTGTGGTCAATGGCAGCCCCTCCGCCCAGAACTCGCTGCTCATCGATCGCCAACACGGATTAGAAGTAGCCAGGCTGCTGCGCGACGATCTTCAACTCGATTTTTGCTCCAACGTAACCGCGGTGGATTGGCCGGATCGCGAGAAGACGGAGAAGATCAAGGCTAAGCAAATGGTCGATGGAGTCGAAAAGGAGATAGAGGAGACAAGAAAGACCACCATTCCGGGCTACCTGGAAATGGTCTACCACCTCTTCTCCATGACCAGGAAAGAAGGCCCGGTGGTGCTACGGATGCGCACAGCCAACCGGACGGACGACGTATCGCTGCCGTCTTTTACGCCCATTTGGAGGAGCGCCGAATTCCAGGAGCGAGAGGCTTTCGACCTGTATGGCATTGTCTTTGACGGGCATCCGGATCTGCGGCGCATCCTCATGTGGGAGGGCTTTACCGATCATCCCATGCGCAAGGATTATGTTCCTCCGCCCGACGATGACTTGGAGGTATTGAGGGAGCGATGACCCAGGTAGTGCCCTCCGAGGCCGAGCAGAGCGAACTAATGGAAATTTCGATGGGGCCACAGCACCCATCGACCCACGGCGTCTTCCGCATGGATGTTCGCCTGGATGGGGAGCGCGTGGTGCGCCTGAAGCCGGTCTTCGGCTACCTGCACCGGAACCACGAAAAGATCGCCGAGGCAGGCAGCTATCTGGCCGCCATTCCTTACACCGATCGGCTGGACTATCTCTGCTCCATGACCAACAACTGGGGATATGCCCTGGCGGTGGAGAAGCTGGCCGGCATCACGGTGCCGGAGCGCGCCGAGTACATCCGGGTAATTGTCTCCGAGCTGACCCGGCTGCAGAATCACGCCGGCATGGCGGGCTTTCTGCTGCAGGATATGGGAGCCAGCGGCACGCCGCTGATGTATGCCTTTCGCGAACGGGAGAAGGTTCTGGATCTGTTCGAGTCCCTGAGCGGCGCGCGCATGATGTGCAACTACATGCGCTTCGGCGGAGTGCGCGTGGACTGCTCCGCTGAGTGGCTTAGCCAGGCTGCGAAGCTGGTGGCCGGGTTCACCGGCTTCCTGGATGAGTTCGAACAGCTGCTGACGGGAAGCGAAATCCTCATGGCGCGCACCCAGGGAGTAGGTGTGCTGCCCCGCGAGCTGGCGATCAATGCCGGCGTTACCGGACCTGGCCTGCGCGCCAGCGGGGTGAATTATGACATTCGCAAAGTCGACCGCTACGGCATCTACGACCGCTTCGAGTTTCGCGTGCCGCTGGGAGAGCACGGGGACGTCTTCGACCGCTATATGATGCGCGTGCTTGAAATCCGGGAGTCGCTCAAGATTCTTGAGCAGGCTCTGCGTGACATCCCCGCGGGGCCGATTATGGATCCTAAGAGTAAGGTGCGTGGCCTACGGCCCAAGGTGGGCGAAGCCTATGCGCGGATTGAATCGCCCAAGGGGGAGTTGGGCTTCTATCTGATCAGTGACGGCACGCCTAACCCGTACCGTTACCGGGTGCGGCCTCCGAGTCTGATCAACCTTACGGTGCTCGAGGATATGTGCCTCGGTCACAACATCGCGGATGTGGTGGTGATTCTGGGGAGCATTGATATTGTCATGGGAGAAGTCGACCGTTGAGCGAACCTCACATGCTAGGGAGACGAAGGGCACGGCTTCAGCCGTGCCGTAGATCTCAATTGCGACGACCGGCTTTAGCCGCTGAGGTACGCTTTTCAGTAATAGTTCCCGTGCAGACGGAATGCGGAGAAAACGTACCTCAGGGGCTAAAGCCCTCACCGGCATTTGTGCAGTATGGCACGGCTAAAGCCGTGCCCTTCGTTCAGAAGGTTTCCTTAGCTGTGAACGCGCCTTAAGTATGCAGAGCGAGGGCACAAGATTATGTTGGGCGTAGGAATTGTTAAAGGGTTAACGGAAACCGCGCGGAACTTTTTCGGCAGCTTTGTCGACAAGGACCGGCTGGTAACTGTGCAGTTTCCTGAAGAGCGGCTGCCGGTAGCGGAGGCCGCGCGCAACTTCCCTTTCCTGATTTACGATGGCACGGACGCGGAACAAGGGCTGCGCTGCGTGGCCTGCCAGATTTGCGAGAAAGAGTGCCCGCCAAGATGCATCACCATCGAAAAGAGCAAAGACAAAAAGCCCGACTTTGTCGGCAAGCAGCAGTTTTATCCCGCGGTTTTCGATATCGATGTATCGGTTTGCATGAGCTGCCAGATCTGCGTAGAGGTATGCCCCTTCGACGCCATCCGCATGGATAACGAGTTTGAGCTAAGCACCGACGACCGCTTTGGCGGCCTTCTATGGACGAAGGAAAAACTGGCGCGGCCCAATGAGCACTACCTGGCTATCCACCCGACAGAAGCAGCCGAGGTCGAAGCCAGGCGAGCAGAAGAGAAGGCGCAGGCCGAGGCCAAGAAGCAGCAACCCGCGGTGACCAAATAATGCTGGACCAGGTCTTCGTCCTGCTAAAGCAATGGCTCCTGGGATACTCACCGGCAGTGATCCGGCCTGGGGTTTCGATTCTGCTGACCATTATTCCCATCCTGCTCGTTTTTCCCGTGCTGTTTGCGTTGACCACGGTTCTGGAGCGCAAGGGCCTGGGCAGAATTCAGAACCGCTACGGCCCCAACCGGGTGGGGTTTTACGGCATTTTGCAGCCCATGGCGGATGCCCTGAAATCGCTGACCAAGGAAGACATCGTTCCCGCTTCCGCCGACCACACGGTTCATTTCCTGGCGCCCCTGGTTTTGTTGGCGGTCTCCTTTCTGCCCTACGCGGTTCTCCCCATCGGGCGGAATATGATCGCCGCCAACCTGGACTCAGGGGTATTGTTCTTCTTCGCTATCGGAGCCATTTCCGAGCTGTCCGTTTTTATGGCCGGGTGGTCAAGCCGCAACAAGTATTCCCTGCTCGGCGCCATGCGGGCAGTGGCCCAGATGATCAGCTACGAGGTGCCGCTGCTGCTCTCCTCCATTGCCGTAATCATGGCGGCCGGCTCGTTGTCGACGGTGGAGATCGTGGAGAAGCAGGCGGGTTTTTCAGGAATTTTCCCCCACTGGTATGTGCTCACGCCGTGGGGCTTCGCCGGATTCATCCTCTTTATGATCGCGGCTACGGCTGAGACCAATCGCTCACCCTTCGACCTGCCGGAGGGTGAGTCCGAGATCATCGCCGGATATTACATTGAGTACTCCGGCTTCAAGTTCGCCCTCTTCTTCCTGGGGGAATATCTGGGCATGTTTGCCATCAGCGGTCTGGGAATCACCCTGTTTCTAGGTGGGTGGTCGGCGCCTTTGCCTTTTCTAACCTGGGTGCCCTCGTGGATATGGTTCTTCGTCAAGCTGCTGGGCCTCATCGTCGGGTTCATCTGGGTGCGCGGCACCTTGCCCCGCCTGCGCATGGATCAGTTGATGAACTTTGCCTGGAAGTTTATGTTGCCCATGGCGCTGGTGGTCGTGGTGTCTGCGGGGGCGTGGCGTTTTCTTCCCCAGGGCGTGATCCGTTGGCTGGTTAGCGTGGTGTTCATCGCAGTTGCTTATATATTGTTGGCCCGTGGCGTGGAGACCAGAAACAAGATCGCGAAACGAACCTATCGTTTTGCCGAATGAGGGAGATGATCGTACCGTTCCTTATTCTTGCCGCAGTGACCCTGGTGGGGGCATCCGCCGCGATGCTGTTCCGCGGCCTGGTGCATTGCGCACTGGCGCTGGCGGTTGCATTTGCCGGGATCGGCGCCCTCTACCTTAGCCTGGGCGCGCAATTTCTGGGTCTCGCTCAGTTGCTGGTTTACGTAGGCGCAATCGCGGTGCTAATCGTTTTTGTCATACTGCTCACCCGCGGTGGCGATAACGACTCGCCGCCATTATCCGCAGCGCGGTGGCCGGTTACCGGCCTGTTGGTAGCGATGGCCGTCTTCGCTGTCCTTGCCTGGGCGGTCTTGCATAGCTTTGCGATGATCCATTCGGCCGGAGCGCCCGCGCCCCAGGCCACCATCCGGCAGCTGGGAACTGCTTTAATGAGTAGCTATGTACTGCCGCTGGAAGTGATCGGGCTTATGCTCACAGCGGCGCTTATAGGAGCAGTGATCGTTGCCATGAAGGAGAACCCGCAATGACGGGTTTGGCTGGATGTTTGCTGGTTTCCTCCATGCTGTTCGCGATTGGTCTCGCCGGCGCGTTGACGCGCAGGAACACCATCCTGGTGCTGGTTGGCATTGAGCTGATGCTCAACGCGGCCAACCTCAACTTCGTTGCCTTTTGGCGCTACGGGCCCCACGCTGGAGCGATGACGGGCATGATCTTCGTGCTCTTCTCGATCGGCGTCGCGGCGGCGGAAGCGGCGGTTGGCCTGGCACTCATTCTTGCCGTCTACCGGCATGCGAAGACTACGGATCTAAGCCAGCTCACTGGGGTAAGGCGTTGAGGATGCACTCGACCAGCTGCGACGGGATGCCCCAGGTGTCGCATCAGCGCACCTGGGCCGAACATGTTCTTTTCGAATGCTTTTAGCCGGTCCATCAGCGGCGCTTGCGGGAAGAATCGAAAAGCGATTGAAGGGCTTCGCCCCGTCTTTTCGGCCCAGGTACGCGTTGGCGAACCTGGGGCACCCGTCCATCTCCTTCGGCCTCGGTTTGATTGGAAGAGCCGAGAGTGGAGGGAGCGGTAAGTCTGCCTATGGGCTCCTCCGTCTGGATTGTTCGGTATCTTTGGTTGATTCCGGTGCTACCTCTTCTGGCTGCGGGGGTGGGCTCGCTCCTCAAGCGGGAGCAGCGCAGATTCGCTGCCACCATCGCGATTACTTCTATCAGTTTTTCGTTTGTGCTTGCGATGGTTGCCTTTGTCCATCTGCTGGGGCAGCCGGAGCGGCTTTTCGTCAACTTCCCCTGGATGCAGTTCGGATCGGATTGGGTGAAGCTGGGGTGGATGTTGGATCCGCTGGCAGCGGTCATGCTGGTGATGGTGACCTTCGTCGGCCTGCTGATTTTCATTTATAGCGTGGCGTATATGCACCACGACGAAAACTTCACCAGGTTCTTCTGCTTCTTATCTCTTTTTGCCGGGGCCATGCTCGGTCTGCTGATCGCCAATAGCCTGCTGCTGCTGTTTATGTGCTGGGAAGTGGTGGGGCTTACGTCGTATCTGCTGATCGGTTTCTGGTATGAGAGGCCCGCAGCGGCGGCTGCGGCCAAGAAGGCCTTCATTACCACCCGGATCGGGGACCTGGGCCTGCTGCTGGGCATGGTGTGGCTCTACGGCCAAACGGGCACGCTGCTCTTTTACGACCACGGCGCTGGATGCATGGAGCACCCCGCGCTGTCGTCGCTGGCAACACAGGCAACCGGCATCGCGCTCTTGATCTTCTGCGGAGCGGTCGGTAAATCGGGCCAGCTTCCGCTGCATGTCTGGCTCCCGGATGCGATGGAGGGCCCTACGCCGGTGAGCGCCCTGATCCACGCTGCGACCATGGTTGCGGCAGGCGTCTACCTGGTGGCGCGCGTGTATCCGCTGATGAGCGTGCCCGGAAGCGCCGCGCTGCAGGTGGTGGCCTGGGTTGGCGCCCTGACCGCGATCTTTGCTGCAGTGGTGGCCGTGGCCCAGGACGATATCAAACGCATTCTGGCGTACTCAACCGTCTCGCAGCTCGGCTACATGATGATCGGCCTCGGGGTCGGCGGGGTCGCGACCGGCGTCTTCCACCTGATTGCCCATGCATTTTTTAAAGCGCTCCTCTTTCTTGGCGCGGGATCGGTCATCCACGGTTGCATGGGAGAGCAGGACATTCGCGAGATGGGCGGCCTGCGCAAGTGGATGCCGGTGACCTTCGCCACCTACGCGATAGGCACCCTGGCATTGTGCGGCTTCCCTTTATTCTTCTCCGGGTTTTGGAGCAAAGACGCGATCCTGCATGCCGCTTATGGATGGAACAGCTCACGGGTGCCCTTCTATCTTGGCTCAATCGGTGCATTGCTTACAGCGTTCTACATGACTCGCCAGGTCTGCTACGTCTTTTTCGGCAAGCAGCGCAAGGATCCTGCGCCGGATCACATTGCCCCATCGGAGGCTGCGGTTTCGGATCCCCATGATGCCGCTCACGAAAGTCCGGCGGCCATGACGGCGCCGCTAGCGTTGCTGGCGATCTTCGCGGTCCTGCTGGGCTTTGTCGGAACTCCAGCATGGCCGTGGTTGCAAGCTTTCCTGGAGCTGAGGTCTGCCGGCCTGGACTTTCGACAACTGATGGAAGATGGGTTGCCGCAGCTGATGCTGGCCTCGTCCTTGCTCGTCTTCGCCGGCCTGGGGCTGGGGTGGTGGATCTATGGTCGCAGGCCGATCAAGCGAGCTGCCGATGCGGATGCTTTGGAGCGCCTGCAGCCGGCTGTCTTCCACGCGCTGCGGCAAGGTCTCTACGTCGACCAACTTTACTCGCTGACGATTCAAAGGCTGGCTTGGTGGATCGCGAACATCGCCGCGTGGCTCGATCGATGGGTCTGGAGCGGCATCCCGATGGCGGTGGCGGGCTTGACCAAAGGCCTTGGATGGATCGATTTCTCCCTCGACCGGTGGGTCGTGAACAAGGGATTTGATGAAGGATGCAATGGCGTGGCCGATGGCGGCCGGCTGCTTGCGCGCTTGCAGGATGGACGCATCCAAAACTATCTGCGGTTGTTAGGGGCCGCGGTGGCAGCACTGGCCCTCTTTCTGCTGCTGGGACACAGGGGATGAATAGCTTTCAGCCCGCCCATTTTCCTTTTATCAGCCTGCTGACCCTGCTTCCCTTCGCAGGAGCGTTCGCCGTGCTCCTACTGGGAAAGGCCAGCCGTTCGGTGGCGCGCCTGGTAGCCGCGATCTTCGCCACCGCCGCGGTTGCATACACGTGCGTGCTGTGGCATCTCTTCCAGCCGGCAGTGCAAGGAATGCAGCTTCAGGAATGGCATGCCTGGGAACCGTCGATTGGGCTTCAGTACCACGTCGGCCTCGACGGTCTCAGCCTGGTGTTGCTGGCCGTCTCCTCGATTGCTGTGCTCATGTCGATCGCGGCTTCCTGGAGTAACCCCAAGCAGGGGCCGGTTTA
Source organism: uncultured Acidobacteriaceae bacterium (assembly GCA_963821315.1). Taxonomy (GTDB): domain Bacteria; phylum Acidobacteriota; class Terriglobia; order Terriglobales; family Acidobacteriaceae; genus PALSA-350. Next base: position 137,529 of record CAWGDP010000012.1, read on the forward strand.
TTTTTCTCTGCTGCTCTTCCTGGAGACGGGTCTATTCGGCACTTATACTGCGCTTAATTTTCTTCACTGGTTTTTGTATTGGGAGCTGAGCCTGATTCCGGCGTTCTTCCTGATCCGCCTCTGGGGCGGCTCGGGACGCGCCCGCGCGGCCACCCAGTTCTTTGTTTACACCATGGTGGGCAGCATCACTTTGCTGCTCGCGTTCCTGGCTATCTTTCTCGCCGCCGGGAGCTTTGACTTTATCGAGCTGGCCCGGATGGCGCAGACCGGCCGGCTCGCGGCCGCCATAGGGCAAAATCTGCACTTGTTTCAGTGGGACAGCGGCCAGGTTACGATGTTTTTATTTTGCGGCGCCTTCCTGGGCTTCGCGGTCAAGACGCCGATCGTTCCCTTTCATGGCTGGCTGCCTTCGGCCTACGCGGAGGCGGCGCCAGAGACGACCATGGTGCTGACCGGCGCACTGTCGAAGATGGGCGTATACGGCTTCCTCAGGATCCTGCTCCCCATCTTCCCGGAACAGATGGGGCGCGCCCGCACGATTCTTCTGTGGTTGGCGATAGCCACCGTCGTATTGCCCGCGTTCACCGCCTGGGCGCAAACGGACTTAAGGAAGATGTTCGCCTACTCCTCGATCAACCACCTGGGGTACTGCATCCTTGGCATCGTGGCCGTAGCCAGCGCGGATGCGCACATGGTGAGCGACAAATCGGCAGCGCTCACCGGCGTGATGCTACAACTGTTCAGCCACGGACTCACGGCAACGGCCCTCTTCTGGTTCCTGGCACTGCTCGAAAGGCGCAGTGGCGGGCTGCTCGGCTTGAACGATTTTGGCGGCCTGCGCCGCGCCATGCCGATATTCAGCGGGCTGATGGGGATCGCTCTCTTCGCGTCATTGGGCTTGCCCGGGCTGATCGGTTTTCCGGGAGAATTCCTCATCTTTAAAGGAGTCTTCCCACTGACCGGGTGGGCAGCAGCGCTCGCCTTGCTCGGCCTGCTGATGACCGCCGTTTTCCTGCTCACCATTGTGCAGCGCGTGTTCTCAGGACCGCTGCGTGAGCGTTGGGCGGGAATGCCGGACCTTACCCTGGGCGAACGGTGCGTCCTCGCTCCCGCGATTGTGCTGATGTTCGTGGTCGGACTCTACCCGCAACTGATCAGCGGCATGCTGCAAGGCACGGTGATGCAGTTTGTCGGGCAGGTGAGGTACTGACCATGCTTGCCTGGACCATCTACCTCTCCTTTCTTGGCGCAGTTGGAGTTACACTTACGCCGGCGAAAAGCCCGGCCCTTACCCGCCTCACCGCATTGCTTACGGCAATGGCGGGGTTGGGCATTGCGATCGTGGCTGTGCTGCAGGATCCATCTGGCCAGCTATTCACCATTGTGAAAACGCCATGGATCCCGCAGCTGGGCATTGAATATCACCTGGCTGCCGATGGCATCAGTCTGACGATGGTTCTGCTGACGGGGATTGCGGCCGTCGCGGGCATACTCTTTTCCTGGAATATCGAACGGCGGGTGAAGGACTTTTTCGCGCTCTACCTGGTGCTCATTGGCGCCGTGTATGGCGTCTTTCTCAGCTTCGATCTTTTTCAGCTCTTCGTGTTCTATGAGATCGCGATTGTTCCCAAGTATTTCCTGATCGCCATTTGGGGATCGACGCGTCGGGAATATGCCGCCATGAAGCTGGTGCTCTATTCCTTTGGCGGCAGCGCCCTGGTGCTGGGTGGCATGGCTGCCGCATACGTGGTCGCCGGCCAGCGCACGCTGAACCTGGCGGCGCTGGCGCACTTCGCCTTTCCGGTACATTTTCAGATGTGGGCCTTCCCCCTGGTCTTCGTGGGCTTCGCCGTGCTCGCAGGCATGTGGCCCTTCCACACCTGGGCGCCGACCGGTCACGCGGCGGCCCCAACGGCGGCTTCGATGTTGTTGGCCGGCGTAGTGATGAAGCTCGGCGCCTACGGATGCCTGCGGGTAGCAATGATGCTGTTTCCACGCGGCCTCGATCCGTGGGGTTTTCATGTGCTCGGCTTCGGCTCGTGGCAGCAGGTCTTCGCTGTACTCGCACTGGTTGGCATCGTCTACGGCGCGACCATCGCCCTGGTGCAGAAGGACCTGAAGTTTGTCGTCGGCTACTCCAGCGTTAGCCACATGGGCTTTGTCCTGCTGGGCCTGATGACGCTGAACCAGATTGGCCTCTCGGGCGCGGTTTACCAGATGTTCTCTCACGGGATCGTCGCCGGACTGCTGTTTGCGGTGGTGGGGCGCATGGTCTATGACCGCACCCATACACGTGACCTGGCAGAGCTGTCGCGTATTCCGCTCGCCCGGCTGATTCCCTTTGCGGCGGTGACGTTTGTTCTCGCCTTCATGGCCTCCGTCGGCCTCCCGGGATTCAGCGGCTTTATTGCTGAGCTGCAAGTACTAATCGGGAGCTGGCGCGCGTTTCCGTGGATGTGTTGGGTCGCAGGGATGGGTATCCTGATTGGCATTGCCTTTTCGTGGCGCGCGCTGCAGGCTACTTTCTTCGGAACCGACGAGAGTACAGAGCAAGCGCTGCCTCCGATCACCATTGCGGAGCGTCTCGGAGCCGGCCTGCTGCTGGCCAGCACGATTGTGCTGGGTCTTTATCCCAGGCTGCTGATGGATCTTATTCTGCCTAGCCTCAATGGGCCGTTGTTCGAGCAGCTTCGCCAGGGTGCGTGGAGATGACAGAACTTCTGCGCTTAACGGCGCCCGAGATCGTGGTCGCGCTGGCGGGGCTACTGGTCCTGATACTGGATCTCGGATTGCTGCGCCGGGCGGCGCTTGCAATCCGGTTTCGTGCGGCGGTGCTTTTATCCTGCATCGGATGCGCGATCGCGCTGGGGGTGCTGGCGAGATGGGCTGCGCAAGGCGCTCTCCCGGCGGGGATGCTGGTGGTGAATCCCCTGACCCAGCTGGTGCAGGCAGCTCTGGTCATACTGGCAATTCTTGTTCTTCTCCTGGTCAGCTCTGCGTGCTTCACCACCCATGTGGGCGAATATTGCGCGCTGATCTTGTTTGCCACGACCGCGATGATGCTGCTGGTGAGCACGCAGAACCTGTTGGTCATCTTCATCACCATTGAGTTCCTGAGCCTTTCGCTTTACGTCCTTACCGCGTTTGACAAGGAGAGCCAGCCGTCCGCGGAGGCCGGGCTCAAGTATTTTCTCTTTGGCGGCATGTCGGCGGGGATCCTGCTCTTCGGCTTTAGCCTGCTCTACGGCCTCTCCGGTTCGCTCGCGCTGGTGGGGGTCGCCGCCGCGGTCAACGCTTCGCCGGCCGATCCGCTGTTGACGATTGCCATCGTCATGGTGGTGGCGGGATTGGGCTTCAAGATTGCAGCCGCGCCCTTCCACATGTGGGCTCCGGAGGTGTACCAGGGTGCGCCGACGTGGAGCGCCGCGCTAGTCGCATCGAGTTCCAAGGTGGCCAGTTTCTTCGCCTTGTTTGTGCTCTTCTCTTTGGGACTCATGGGGACGGCCGGCAGCGCTGCCTGGGGAGGCTACACCGCGGGCTGGGCGCCCTTGATCGCGATTCTCGCCGTGGTATCGATGCTTTGGGGCAACTTGGCAGCCATTGCACAAACCAGCGTCCGGCGACTCCTAGCTTATTCTGCCATCGGGCATGCGGGGTACATGTTGATCGCACTGGTGGTGCACAGCCGGCAAAGTTTGGTGGCGCTGGTGTATTACGTCATCACCTACGCCTTGGCGACCGTAGGCGCTTTTGGCGTGCTTTCTGCGTTGGAGGGTGAAAAGGTGGACAGCATCGCGGACTTCGCCGGCCTGGGTAAGCGTGCTCCCGACGTGGCGTTTTGCCTGCTGATTTTTTTGCTCTCTCTGGCCGGCATTCCTCCGCTGGCAGGTTTCTTTGGCAAGTTCTATGTCTTTATTTCGGCTCTGGACATAGCGGACCACTTTTCCCTTTTATGGCTGGTACTGCTGGCGCTCGCCATGAGCGTGGTTTCGTTTTACTACTACCTGAGGGTTCTCAAACAAGCCTACGTCGCCGAACCCGCGGCGGGTGCCGCAGCCATCCGAGTGCCGGTGACGACTCGTATCGCTTTGTGGGCGACAGCCGCTCTGGTGGTGATCCTGGGCTGTTTGCCGGATTTGCTGATGAACCGGATTGCGGCCGCGCTCCCCTCTGCGTTCCACTGAGTTGTCTGCCGCATCCCGGCAACGAAGGTTGGGTGCCCCATTCAAGCCGTTTTTTGGCTTGAGTGGGATACCACGGCTTTCCACCTTTGTCTCAATTCAATGGCCAAGTGCGTTTGTTGATTCTCGGCTTTCTTGCGCGAAGCTGACGAGACGCGTGGATGTCGCCCGATAAAGATCTTGGCGACGGAGCCGTGGTATCCCACTCAAGCCGAAAAACGGCTTGAATGGGGCACCCAGCCTTCGTTGCCCGGATTGCATTAAGGTGGAGATTCCATCATGAGACCGCCCGAGAGACAAGGCGAGGAGTATCTGGCGCGAGGTTTCCGCGACGTGGATGCCGCCGCCGTGGCCAAGATGGCCCGTTGCCTGGCGTACATGGATGGGCTTCCCGAATTCCAGCAATACAAGAACACAATCCTGGAGATGATGAATCCGCAGCCCGGCTCCATCACCGCAGACCTTGGCTGCGGACTGGGTTTCGATGTCCGGCGCTTGGCAAAGTTGGTGGGTTCTGAAGGGCGGGCGATCGGCGTGGACGCAAGCCTGACGCTGCTTGAATCTGCACGTGCTGCGAGCGAGGGCTTTCCGGCCGTCGAGTTCATTCAAGCAGATATCCAGAGCCTGCCTTTTGCCAGTGGCTTTTTACACTCCTGCAAGGTAGACCGGACATTGCAGCACGTGGAGCGGCCGGACGCCGTCCTCAGCGAGATCTTCCGCACGGTGAGGCCGGGCGGCAGGGTGGTCTGCGCCGACCCCGACTGGGGGACTTTCGCCATCGAGGCCTCCTCCCTGGGCGACGCCGAGCACCCCGTCGCTCGGCAGGCCGCTCAGCTTTGGAGTCAGGATATCCGCAACCCCAGGATGGGGCATGATCTTAGAAACCTCTTAGAAGAGGCAGGCTTCGTCGATGTACAGGTCAAGGAGACGGTATTATCAACATCGACCTTTGCGAGCTCCGACATCGTATTCGATATCACGCAGAGCGCCTTACGTCTGGCGGCGAGTAGTGGAAGCGATGAACCCCTTGGGTGGCTGGCAGAACTCCGCGAGGGCGTGAACCCGGTGTGCTGCTCTGTCACGCTTGTGATTAACTTCGCCAGGAGACCCCAAGTTCCTGCTTAACGGCTCACCTAAGGAGAAACCGGTGAAGACGAGAGATGTCGGCCTGGCCGCGGCATTTGGAATAGCCTTGCTCGCGGCGGGGGCGCAAGACACAAGGTACGCACCCAAAGGGCAACAGATCCCGTCTCCGGAATGTCTGACCATGCGCGGCGCCTGGGTGGGTGGATACACGCCGTGCACCGACAGCACGCACCAGGAATGGTTGAACGATGTTACGCACTGGCGGGCGGAGCGCCGTATCCGCATCGGGTATAACGATGCTCGCTACCAGATGCCGCAACTACTGTGGACGCAATCGAGTTTTATGCAACCGCAGATGATGGCGCAGGACCGCTATTTCTACGATCCAGTGGCGGGCAAGTACACCGTGGATCGCTATCTAGACGACCTCCAGAAGCGCTACGGAGGCATTGATGCCGTGCTCATCTGGCCGACCTATCCCAACATGGGCATCGATGACCGCAACCAGCACGACATGATCCGCTCCATGCCGGGCGGTCTCGAAGGCGTGCGCAAGATGGTGGGCGACTTTCATCGCCGCGGCGTGCGCGTCCTATTCCCCATGATGATGTGGGATCAAGGCACCCATGATCCAGGTCAGCCTTGGCCGCAGGCCATTGCGGAGACCATGAAGGCGATTGATGCCGACGGCGTCAATGGCGATACACAGGATGGCGTGCCGCTGGCCTTTTCGCTGGCATCAGATCGCGTGGGCCACACCCTGGCCTTCGAGCCCGAGGGAGGACCTGCCGACGAGGCTCTGGCCTGGAACGTGATGACGTGGGGTCAATATAAATTCCCCTTTGTTCCCGAGGTCGATAAATACAAGTGGCTGGAGACCCGCCACATGGTGAATATCTCCGATCGCTGGGCGCGGAGCAAAACCGATGACTTGCAGTTTGCCTTCTTCAACGGAGTGGGCTGGGAAAGCTGGGAGAACGTCTGGGGCATCTGGAACGGCATCACTGAGCGCGACGGAGAAGCAACACGCCGCATGGCCACAATGGAGCGAGGCGTGGCCCCCTTTCTTATCAGCCCTGGCTGGGAGCCCTATTACCCAACCCATCGCTACGGCGTCTTTGCCAGCCGCTGGCCGTTGAACGGTCAGACGGTATGGACCATGGTGAACCGCAACGAGTATGACGTGAGCGGACGCGAAATCTCCGTTCCCGCGGAAGACGGCGTTCGTTACTTTGACCTCTACCACGGCGTTGAGCTCACGCCGGAAAAGGAGGGGAGCGAGGCGGTGCTGGGCTTCGCTATGGAAGCGCATGGGTTCGCAGCAGTGCTCGCCACGCATGGAGCTCCGGATGCAAAGATGCAGGATCTGATGGCGCGCATGAAGACGATGACGGCGACTCCGCTGTCGTCGTATGCCGACCAGTGGAAGACGTTGGGGCAGCAGATGGTTGCGATTGCGCCGGCCAAGGCGGCGGGGGCCGTTCCGGAGGGCATGGTTGCGATTCCCGGGGGCGACTATGTTTTCAAAGTGCAGGGAATCGAAATCGAAGGCTTCGACGACATTGGCGTCGATGTGCAATATCCATGGGAGGATATGCCGCGCCGCTTTCATGAGCACCGCATGACGATCCCGCGCTTCTACATGGACAAGTATCCGGTAACGAATGCGGAGTTCAAAAAATTCCTGGACGCGACGCACTACCAACCGGCGGACACTCTGAATTTTCTACGCGACTGGAAGGACGGCGCCTATCCCCAGGGATGGGCTAACAAGCCGGTGACCTGGGTGTCGCTGGAAGATGCGCGCGCATATGCCAAGTGGGCCGGCAAGCGGCTGCCGCACGAGTGGGAATGGCAGTATGCGGCGCAGGGCGGCAATGCAGCGCGCATCTATCCCTGGGGCGACACCTGGGAGGCGAATGCTGTGCCGGTTCCGGTTAAGGGCCGCTCGCTAACGCAGCCGGATAACGTCGATGCGCACCCTGCCGGAGCGAGCACTTTCGGAGTGATGGATATGGTGGGCAACGTCTGGCAATGGACAGATGAATTTGTCGATGACCATACGCGGGGCGGCATTCTCAGAGGTGGAAGTTACTACCAGCCGCAGGGTTCGATCTGGTATTTCCCGCAGGCCTACCGCAACGATCAACACGGCAAACTCTTGCTGATGGCGCCCAGCTACGATCGCTCGGGAACACTGGGATTTCGCTGCGTGAGCGATGAGTAGCCATACTTGTCCAAATTAACTTTTGGTCGATCGAGAGCGTAAGTGGGCAGTCTGGGTAGGTATGGAGACCCTGGTTGGTTCACTCTGTCCATCCCCCGCCACCCACGCCAAGTTGGGCCGCGGCCGCCCACCTTGCCGTGGGTGGCGGGATGGATAGAACCGCACAACAGCAACCAACCCGGTTTCGTAATCAGCCGCGCAGAACAAAGCGGAAGCGCATATCTTCACCGAACCACATGATGTAGTTTGTTCCCCAGGCGTTGTTGAAGAGATTGCAATGAACGCCACCGGAAAGATCGGGTTGCGACCGGGAAAAATTCAGCGGCGACTTCTCCCCTAAAGCAATCAGCGGCGAATCCAGCGTCTCCACAAATATGGACTGCTGTTCATCCTTATAGCCGAATCCCGTGGAAACGGCGTGCATGTGGCGACCGCCTGAGGAGACCACATCGAACGGCGATACCTGCTCGCCCGACTTATCCATCATCCATCCCTGTTGATTGGAGACGATCGGATGAAAACTCAGCCAAAGCGCTTCGGGCAGACGCGTGGCCGGCTTCTGAAACCAATAGAAATTCAGCTGGATCACGGGCTCTGCCTTGGGGAGAACTAGCTCCAAATACATCTTCTGCGGGAAGGCAGCTCGTCCTGATTGCAGCGCTGCACGGTCACGAATCTCCAGATGTGCAAGCGCGCGGTGCGATTCTGCATCTTCCTCTACCTCGAGCTCCGTCAAAGACGGCAACCAGTTGCGGCTTTCCGCCCCAAATCTCTCGATGTTGGGCTTTCCAAAATCTTTCTTCGCCCAATCCTCGGTGCTGATCACGTAATTGGAGAAGAAGCGCGCATAATCCTGCTGGGAAAGCGTCTGGTAGGAAAACAGGGCCAGAGGATGATCGGCAGAGGCCCATTCCCGACCCGACCCCTTGCTGCGCAGGCGACGAATCGCTCCGGTCCCCGGATCCAGTGCAAGGACAAAATGCGCCGTCTCCAATTCCTTGCCGACGGGTTGGCTGGAGGGATGCGACAACTGCGGCGGCTTCGCTTCGAGCTGGTGCACTGCGGCCAGTGCCTGCTCCCGTAGCGGCGCAGGCAGCGTGGCAATTCCATCGAAAAGATCCTGGCGTTTTTCCACCCAGCTATGCTGCACCACCTCGTAGTTCTTGGTGTGCAGCATCTCGGCCAGATCGTGCGCGGTGTAGTGATCGAAATCGAGCCACGTTTTGGTGTCGGTGCCCCAGGTGTGCTCGGGTTCGAGAAGAATGTGGCGCAGCAGCGCCACATCCGTAGCGTCGCCGATGTGGAAGCTCTGTTGCGCAAGCCACGCCTGACGAAGCCGCGCAACTTCACGGTACCTGGCGACCTTCAATGGATCACTGGCAACTCCGTAGATCCACGAATCCCCGATTTCCTGCTTCACCACGGGCAAGTTACCCCGATACGCTTCGACGGCATTCGCAATCTCAGTGAGGTTGGTGGGGATCACCTGGGCATTAGGGAATTGGCTCTTCAAGTCGGCGCAGATCTTTACGATCTCTTCAGGTGTGTGGGGGCCACTGTTGTCGCCCCGCACTTCAATGGCGATGGCCAGGTCCGAGTTTGGCACACGCGCAACAGCGCCATACTCGTGGTGGTACATAACCACCAGGGACTCGCCATTAAGGTCCGTCCACACAAACAGGGGAGGCACCTCGGCCGGGGTACTGGCGCCATTCACGCCGATGTCGAGAAACTTCACGCCTTGAGCGGCCAGCGGACCAACGAGCCCCCGCGTGTGACCAGGTACATCGGTCATCTTGGCTCCGGTCGTGGTTTTTCCAAATCGACGGTCCAGGGTCTTCGACAAAGCGATGCTCCCGGAAATCATCGATCCATCCATCATCTCGGTTTGCCAGCTAAACGGAAGAGCGTGCCACGCAATGTCCCCACTGGAGATGGCATGCTCCATTCGCCTGCGATCGTCGGTCGCGGCCTGCTCGAGATACTCATAGAGCAGCCAGGAACCCGTCGTCCAGACGTAGCGGCACGAACCAGACTGGCGCATCTCTTCGGCCACCTTGATCGCCTGGGGAAAGAACTCCGTGAAGTACCGGTGAACGACCGCAGCCTGCGTGTCAATGAACCCAGCATCGAAATGACACTTGAACATGACCAGCACACGCTTGACCTCCCCGTCAGGCGCGGTGGCCTGCATGGAGAAAGATCTACCTTGTCCGGCAGCGAGCCCGCCTCCCAGCGCGATAACAGACTTGATAAATTCACGACGCTGCATACTTGGCCGGCTCCAGGTCACAATCCACGCTCCACCGTCTGGTGGTGCGGCACGCAACTACCAAGAATTTTACACGGCTGAATCGAGATGGGGACTTGGGGGGTTCGTCGAGTAAAAATGGCGAACGGCTTCAGGAATGCTTTTTGTACATCCTGATCGCAACCACGCTGGCTTGTGGCGAATCCGACCCGAAGCTTCTGGTCTCAATCAAAATCTCGAATGGGTTAAGAGAACCGTCCGCATTCTTGAACTGATCGAGAAGCGGGCCCATCATGCTCCGGTTGAAGAGAGTGTCCACCGCTGCCTGCGTTCCGGCCATGGTCAGCCCCTCAACCAGAAGGACCGATCCCGTGTTATTGAGATTGGGAACAAATCCGATGACCGCATAGGTGCGATGGGATGGCCCGTTTGCGTCATTCTCGTAGACCGGGAGCTCTCCGGCCTGAGGGTGCCTATTCACGATGTGCGAGGCATTCGGATGGGGCTCATAGGCAAACTCGAAATTAAGCGTTTTCTCGAACAGCTCCGCCCAGGGGTTGGAAAAACTGGATCCCAGAAGGATGACGTTCGCATCTTTGAGGTCGTCCATATGCAGATCGCGTGAATACCGCACGATGAACTGACCGCTATTTGCCTCGGGCAGACGCGAAAACCTCATCACCGCGTTCAGATCTGTAACATTGGTGTAACGCTGAGCGTCCAGGTCTCTCATGTTCTGCTCGTCAATGTTGTACAGGCTTTTGAGAGACAGATAATCGCGATTGATGTATTCCGACAGTGGAACCAGGTGACCGGTCAGGTTCTGAATCATGACGATTCCATCGTCGGATGGCACAATCAGTGTCTCGTGGCCCTTGTCAAAAAGCCGCGTCCATAGTGCATACGACGGATCCGCAGAACTCGCGGAAGCGCGATGCGCGACCGCCCAGGCAATTGCCAGACAGGCTAGCAACAGCAAAGCTCCCAAACCAGGCACAAGCCAGCGATGACGCGCAGGCTGTACCGATACCAGGGCGGGCACCGCAGCGGGCGTCACTGTTTCCAAAACGCCACCGCTATCCGTTTCACGCTCCGTTACGACTAGCAATGGGTGCTCCTGAAATTGGTTGCGGGAATACACCGGCACATATTTGCCGCGAGGAATGCTGAGGCGAAGTTCCTCCTCTCTGCCCTCCTCCAGAAAATATTGGTCCAGACGGTGGCGGAGCTGACGGGCATAGTTCCTTACGATATTGTCTTCTCCGGGGTGGTAGCCCGGGCGCCGGCCGAAGACGTGAACACCGATCTGATGTTCGCTGATCTCGCCGGTCTTTCCGGTAATCTCGCGTTCACACACATAGAGAAGGAAGCGGGACAGTAAAGCCGACTTGGCAAAGCTCCGGCTGGCGACGATGCGCTGAGCCAACTGCCAACGCGGCTCAGTAGCTAGATCAAAAACAGATTTCCATGGGGAAGAGGCAGGCAGATTGGGATTGAAGGCCGCATCTTTCGGGGCTGCCTCGAAATCTGGTAGTGAGACGTCGCTTTGGTTCATAGCGTCCACGCACGGAAGGGTAACAGATCCAGGAGAAACAGACGGTAAAAGTTGCTAAGTTATTCTCCTCATAAAAGTTATTTAATATCTACGGAATTTACCATCCCCGATACACATTCCGGGAGAGGCGAAGTTCAAGGTCAAATTCCCGGTGTAAACACAGGGTAGACACCTACCGAATCGCTTCGTGGAAGCGCCAACATTGGCCCACTGAAGTTTTTGGGAGAGGCCTATCATGTCAGCGAATCGAATCGTTCCCGCCATGGGTGCGTGCCATCCGGCCGCGTCACGGTTTATTCATCCGGTAACAGACAAAGTATCCGCACCAAGTTGGATCATCAGCAGGTCCTCCGCGACGAGATCTCGGGCTGGCATCGGCGCACACATCTCCTGTTCTCTTGCCGCATTGACAATCGCGATAGCGATATTCTTTTCTGCGACCGCGTTGGCGCAAAATGACGTCGGATCCATTGTCGGATTCGTGACCGACTCCTCCGGGGCGGTCGTGCCCGGTGCAAAAGTAACCATCAAGAATGAGGGAACCGGCGAAAGCCGTACCGTCACCACGGACTCGTCAGGCCATTACGCGATCCCGAACCTTTCCCCCACGGCGTACACGATGACGGCTGAGGCCACCGGCTTTCAGAAGTTCGAGAGTACACACAATGTGCTGGGGTCCAACAGCACCATCTCGATCGATGCGAAACTGGCCCTTGGAGCAGCTACCCAGACGGTCGAAGTAACTGCCACCGCTGCGCTCTTACAGACCCAGTCCCCAGCGGTACAGAGCGAGATCACGGGACAGCAGATCCAAAAGCAGGAATTGAACGGCCGTAATCCGATCTACATGACGCAGCTCCTTCCCGGCGCCGTCAGTACAGCAACCCTGGGCGATTTCAACTTCGCGTTCAATAGTGGAGACGCTTTCAATATCAACGGAGCGCGCACGCAGGATACGTTGTACACGATCGACGGCGCTCCGGCGGTTCGCACCCGAGACGACGGAGAGATCATCGCCGGCGTGAAACCCGACGCGGTGCAGGAAATGCAAGTGCTCACAGCCGCCTACTCGGCGGAGTACGGCGGAGCTTCGGGCGCCCAAGTCCGCATTGTGACCAAGAGCGGAACCACGAATTTCCACGGGACCGCATACGAGTACCTGCGCAATTCGGCGATGGACGCCAACACCTGGAGCCGCAACCTGAACCCCGCAACCCGGTTTCCTTCTCCCTTTGTTTACAATAATTTTGGGTTTTCCGTTGGCGGCCCCGTCTGGGCCCCAAAGGTGCCCTTCTTAGATAGCCTGCGGAACAGGTTCTTCTTTTTCATCAACGAGGATTGGATCCGCTACCGCTTTGCAGCCACGCAGAACATGACCGTGCCCACCGCGCTGATGCGCCAGGGGAACTTCAGTCAATTGCTGAATCCCAGTAACCCCTTCTATGCGGGCGGCAGACAGCTCTACGTGCCAAGCACGTGCCCGGTGTACGGCGCCGCAACCTGCGTGCCTTACCCCGGCAACGTCATTCCCCCGGCCCAATTGAGTCCAAACGGCATTGGGATCTTAAACTCCTATCCCGCGCCCACTCCCGGGTTCCAACAGGGAACGCAGAACTATGCCGGCTCGCTCCCCCAACCGGAAAATCAGCGTCAAGGCCAAATCAACGGCGACCTTCTAATCACGGCCAACCAGCACATCTTGTTTCGGCGCTCCGATAACTCGTTCTATGAGCTCTCCCCTTACAACCAGAGCAACCCCCTGGTTCCAATCGTTTTCGAGCGTCCCAACCAAGTCAACGCACTGGGTTGGGTGTGGACGATCAACCCGACGATGATCAACGAGGCTCACGGCAGCGTCAGCATCGACGACGTCTACATCGACGCCGCGCCTGGAGGGGCTGGCTATGATCGGGGAACATTCGGGATCGATTTTCCCTACATCCTGCCTGGCGCGAAAGCTTCTGAAAATAAGATCCCCACCGCCAGCCTGCCCACTTTCTCCAGTATTGCCGGTGGCCCGTACCCGTCCCACTCATCCGGGATCATTTATGCGGCGTCTGACAGTTTGACCAAGGTTTGGTCGAACCACACCGTCAAGGGGGGCTTTTTCTACTCCTACGCGGGCGAAAACGACAACGATCAGATCAACGTCTCGACAGTTCCCGGGGGAGCCAGCAACCAGAACGGCACGTTCTTTTTCAGTGACCCACGGACCGGCCTGGGCGGGACGTCTGGCGCAGGCATAGCCAACCTGGCACTCGGCCTGGCAGACAGCTATACCGAGATTGGGCCAAAGGCATTCACGGAATGGCGTGGAACGCTGATTGAGGAGTTCATCCAGGATAACTGGCAGCTAACGCACAGACTGAATGTCGATTATGGTCTTCGTTTCACCACGGTCATTCCTTACAGCGCGCAGTGGGGCAATGCTGTCTACTTCGATCCGGCCTCATACGTTCCCTCGGCCGCTCCTGCTGTGAATCCAACCAACGGCAACGTCATCGTGGGCACTGGGAATCCCTATAACGGCCTCGTGATCCCCGGGAGAAGCAGTTTTCCGAGCTCTGCCCTCGCAGGCAATCGCGTGCCGGCTGCGAATCCGGCAAATAATGCCTGCGCCGGCCAACCCTGCACCGGCCTGTTTGCCCCGCACCTGCCCAAGGGCTACTACTCCACAAAAACCGATGTTCTGCCGCGTCTCGGAATCGCTTATCAGCTATATCCAAATACGGTGATCCGCGCGGGGGGCGGCAGGTTCGTAGAGTTTAAGGGGATCATCGACAACATATTCCCTGGTGGCAACTCTCCATTCCAGCCAACGATAAACGTCAGCAATGTGTCGGTCGACAATCCGGGGGCCGCGCTCAACTCTACACAAGAAGGTTCCATCCAGGTCACTACGATGAACAGCCACTTGGTGCCACCAACCAGGTGGAACTGGAACGTGACCCTCCAACAGCAGCTTCCAGGGCGGCACTCGTCATTTTCGATAGCTTATGTAGGGGCTCGCGGTTTGCACAATTGGGATGTGTTCGACATCAACCAGGCGCCAGCGGGTTCACTCACCAATAATCCAGGCGTTAACATTAACTATCTCCGGCCATATAAGGGTTTCGCCTTCATTCAGCAAGCGCAAAGCGGTGTCAGCGAGTTTTACAACTCGCTACAACTGGGATGGAATTGGAACTTCGGCGATGGTTCCCTGTTTGGGGCAGCCTACACCTGGTCCAAGGACATGGACAACGGTTCCAATTACCACACGATCGTTCCCGACACCTACAACACATCCAATCTCTGGGGGCCTTCGGAGTTCGATGTGCGCCAGGTTTTCATCGTGAACTACCTGTATGTGGTGCCTTTCTTTAAGGGACAGCACACCCTGGTAGGCAAGGTGGCGGGTGGATGGCAGATCAGCGGCAACACTCAAATGCAAACCGGCTTTCCCTGCTCTGTCGGAGTCGCCAACGACTACGCCGGAGTCGGAGAGACTGGCAGCTTCAACTGCGAACCGCCCAGTATTCCGTCGGGATCCGTGGGCCAGTTCTGGGTGCAGCACGGAGGCGTGACACACCTGGGCAAATTTGCCGGCCCTACTGGCACTTCTAGCAGCCCTAAGTGGTTTGCAACGACCACTGGCGCCGGAACTCCACTCTGGACCCCGCCGCCTGCCGGTACGTTTAATCTTCAGAAAGGCATTCGCGACAATGTTTACGCGCCCGGCCTGGTGAACTGGAATATCGCGTTAATCAAGGCCTTCCCCGTCTTCAGGGAGAATGGCTTCGAGTTCCGTGCCGAGGCGTACAACTTCCCTAATCATCCCAACTGGGCTTCGCCGAACTACACTCCCACTTCATCCCAATTCGGGGAAGTGACCGCCAAGACCACGAGCAATTTTCGGACTCTCCAAGTCGGGTTGCGTTATCAGTTCTAGCTGTATGACGAGTGCAGGAAAACTCCCGTACAGGCAGCCTGTACGGGAGTTTCTTTTGTGCGAATCGTACGATTGCCGGCCAGTGAACCGTGGGTTGATAAGCGAAGTGAGTTCACCCTATGAAACAACCTTGTAAAATCGTCCAGCCCGGTTCGTTCTCATTTCTGGGCGGTGAATGTGCGAGCAGTGTTTTACCAAAACCGGGGGGCCAAATGTTTCAAACCATCACTGAAGTAGGCAAGCGGATCGCAACTACACGCTATCGCAACTTATTCGTAACCATGACCGGGTCCGTTCGGTTGAAAACCCTGACTGGATGGCTTTTGCCCGTTCTCGCCGCCTACCCGTTGCTGCCCTCGCTTCAGGGCCAAACGATGAAGGCCCCGGATATCACCAAAGATCCCACCCTGTTTGTCGTCCCATACGCTCACCTCGATACGCAATGGCGCTGGGAAATGCCGCAGACCATCAGCGAATATCTGCTGAAGACGCTGCGGGTGAACTTCGACTACATCGATAAGTATCCCCATTACGTCTTCAATTGGACTGGCTCCAACCGCTACCGCATGATGAAGGAGTATTTCCCCGACGATTACGCCCGGCTGACGCGATATGTCGCCGCCGGCCGCTGGTTCCCTGCCGGCTCGTCGGTGGAGGAAGGCGATGTGAATCTCCCCAGCGCCGAGGGGATTTTTCGCCAGATCCTTTACGGCAACGATTACTACCGAAAGGATTTTGGCAAGGCCAGCGCGGAGTTCATGCTGCCCGACTGCTTTGGATTCCCCGCCTCGTTGCCCAGCATCCTCGCCCACGCCGGCGTGAAGGGATTCTCCACCCAGAAGCTCAGTGCAGCCTGGCAGCCGGCGCCGAAAATCGGCGGCCCTGATTCGCCCGAACAGACGCCGGAAGGGATCCCGTTCAACGTTGGCCTATGGATTGGGCCCGATGGAAAGAGCGTGATCGCGGCCTTAAACCCCGGCGGATATGGCAGCAGCGTCTACACCGACCTCAGCCAGGATCCTGGACCCCCTCCACCATGGCCTCAATTGACCGCTGAGGAAAAGGCGCGACTTACGCCTGGGCAGCTACGCGCGCGGGAACGGCCGCGAGAGTGGGAACAGGATTGGGTCAAGCGCATCGATCTGGATGGCAAAGCCACCGGCGTCTTCGCCGACTACCACTATGTCGGTACCGGGGATGTTGGCGGCGCTGCCCGCGAATCATCGGTCAGACTGTTGGAAGCGATCGTCGATAAGAGCGAGACAGTATTGCCTCCTCCACCTGGCGGATTCGGTCAGCAGGATCAACCGGGCTCTGAACCGAAGGGGCCAGAGGTGCGAGTCGGCGAAGGGCCGGTCCATGTGGTCGAGTCGACGGCGGATCAGATGTTCAACGACATCAAGCCCGACATGACCGCGCGCATGCCGCAGTACAAAGGCGACCTGGAGTTGATCAATCACTCCGCCGGATCGTTGACCTCTCAGGCTTACCACAAGCGCATGATCCTCAAGAATGAGCTGCTCGCCGACGCTGCAGAAAAAGCCTCGGTGGCAGCCGTATGGATGGGCGGACGCCCTTATCCGCAACAACGGCTGAACGATGCGTGGACGCTGGAACTCGCTGGACATTTTCACGACCTGGCCGCCGGCACCGCGACTCCACGCGCCTATCAGTACTCCTGGAACGACGACAATATCGCCGCCAACCAGTTCGCCGGAGTTCTCACCAGCGCCACCGAATCGATCGCCTCCGCGATGGACACGCAGGGTAAGGGAACGCCCATCCTGGTGTATAACCCGCTCAATATCGCTCGCGAAGATGTGGTCGAGGCCCAAATCGCGTTTCCGGGCGGCCTTCCAAAAGCTGTACGGGTCTATAGTTCCGACGGCAAGGAGGCGCCGGCCCAACTCGAAGACGGGAAAGTGCTCTTCCTGGCCCAGGCGCCCTCTGTGGGATACGCCATTTATCACGTGGTGCCGGCGGAGAGCTCCACTGCTAACGGAACAGTAAAAGTGACCGAATCATCGCTTGAAAATGCCCGCTATCGCGTGCAGCTCAACCAGGATGGCGATGTCTCCAGCATCTACGACAAAAGCCTGAACAAGGAGCTGCTCTCGGCCCCCATCCGTCTCGCCATCTCCACCGATGTGCCCAAGCAGTATCCAGCCTGGAATATGGATTTCGATCAGGAGCAGGCGGCGCCCCGTGCTTATGTAAGCGGCCCGGCGCAGATTCGCGTGGTTGAGCGTGGTCCGGTCCGGGTGGCGTTGGAGGTGACGCGCCAGACGGAAAACTCTAAATTCGTGCAGACGATTCGCCTTTCAGCAGGCGACGCGGGCAACCGTGTGGAATTCGGCAACGCCATCGATTGGCGAACCCTGGCTGCAAATCTCAAAGTAGCCTTTCCGCTCAGCCCGTCAAATGAAAATGCCACTTACAACTGGGACGTGGGCACCATTGAGCGGCCCAATGCGCAGGAACGCCAGTTTGAAGTCGCCTCCCATCGCTGGATCGATCTCACGGACAAGAGCGGCAGCTTTGGAGCGACCATTCTGACCGAATACAAGAACGGCTCGGACAAGCCGAATGACCAAACAATCCGGTTGACCCTTCTACGCTCGCCCGGAATGCAACCGCCAACCAATGGACGTCCGCAAGGGTACAGCGACCAGGCAAACCAGGACTGGGGTCATCACGAATTCGTATTCGGGTTGGCGGGGCACGCCGGCACTTGGGAACAAGCGCAAACGGATTGGCAGGCCTATCGTCTCAGCGATCCGCTCATCGCCTTCCAAACGACAGAACATCCTGGGTCGCTAGGAAAGAGCTTTTCCCTGCTTCAGCTCAACAACTCCAGAATTCGCGTGCTCGCGCTCAAGAAGGCAGAAGCAGACGACGAAATCATTCTTCGCATGGTCGAGCTCGACGGTCATCCAGTCCAGGATGTGCGCGTCTCTTTCGCCGGACCTATCGTCGTCGCACGCGAGGTCAATGCCCAGGAACAAGAGCAACCGGAGCCGGCAAGCCTGAACAGCGGAGCGCTGGTCACCTCATTCACCGCGTATCAACCGCGCACCTATGCCTTGCGCCTCGGTCCGCCTACGGCAAAGCTGGCCGCCGTTCATTCGCAGCCGGTTGAGCTCAAGTACGACCTTGCCGTAGCCACCAATGATGACACCACTACGCCGGCCGGTGGCTTCGACGGCAAAGGCAACGCGATACCGGCAGAAATGCTCCCGGCCGCCATCGCTTACCACGGCGTCGAGTTCAAGTTGGCGCCCGCAAAAACCGGGACACCCGATGCGGTGGTTGCCCGGGGTCAAGCCATTGCTCTCCCGTCGGGACACTACAACCGGGTTTACCTTCTCGCCGCATCTGCGGATGGAGACCAAACCGCGGCGTTCCGGATGGGCGCCAAGACGGCGAATCTGAATATCGAGGATTGGGGCGGATTCATCGGTCAGTGGGATACTCGCATCTTCAGGAATCAGGACGACCGCAATTGGGCTATCTCAGCACATCACGCGCCATGGCCTCCGGCTGATGAGCAGCAGCGTGAGCAACGGGTTCCGTCGCCTCGTTATCCCGAGGACTACGTGGGACTCGAGCCGGGCTATGTCAAGCCAGCCAGTCTCGCATGGTACGCGTCCCATCATCACACCGCGGATGGGCTTAACCAGCCGTATCAATACTCCTACCTATTCGCATACTCGATCCAGATGCCCCCGGGCACACAGACGCTCACATTGCCCGACAACGACAAGATCCGCATTCTCGCGGTTTCGGTCGCAGAAGAAGACCCGGAGATAAACCAGGCGCAACCGCTCTACGACACGCTGAACCGCACAGAACCGCCGGCGGCAGGCGCTTCAAAATAGCGCTGAGAACTCAACCCGTCAGGAGTCAGTCTCCTAACAGAACCCAATAGGAAACTGGACGGGTGCCCCAGGTTCCTATTGGGTTCTGTTAGGAGACTGACTCCTGACGGGTTGAGTTCTCACGCAGACACTAAAGACCTTAGGTACGGTCTTCGTAACGCCGACAGCCGGCGCCTTCTACACGCACTCGTAGCCTACACTCATTCCGACAGGCTATCTGTGGGCTATCGTAGTTATCAAAGGAGACCGCATGCCTCTGGTTCGAATCGATCTCACTACCGGCAAATCCCTGGAGTACGGCAAACAGGTTGGCCAGATCGTCTATCGCGCGTTGACCGATGTGATGAACGCTCCCGAACACGACCTCTTCCAGATCATCACCGAGCATCCCCAAGCCGGTTTGCAGTTTGACCGTGAATTTCTTGGCATTCATCGATCCGACGACTGCATCTTTGTGCAGATCACACTGAATAGCGGACGAACGGTGGAGATGAAGCAGCGCTTCTACAAAGCTGTGGCCGACGGGCTGCATGAAAGCCTGAAGCTGCGCAGAGAAGATGTCTTCATCAGTTTGGTGGAAGTGCCAAAGGAGAACTGGTCCTTTGGCAATGGAGAGGCTCAATACGCGCCGTAGCATCGCCCGAAGTCTCGTGGAGTCGATAATTACTCTGACTAGTGAGAGAGGGGGTTCCATGGCTTGGCAGGTGCGGGACGCGAAAGCGCGATTCGGTGAGTTTCTCGATGCGACTCTCCGGGATG
Organism: uncultured Acidobacteriaceae bacterium; assembly: GCA_963821315.1. Lineage (GTDB taxonomy): Bacteria > Acidobacteriota > Terriglobia > Terriglobales > Acidobacteriaceae > PALSA-350. The sequence continues at coordinate 157,397 of CAWGDP010000012.1, forward strand.
GCCCGCAGGTCGTTACCCGGCGCGGCGTCGAAGCTGCGGTATTTGTGCCGATCGGTGAGTGGCGTCGCCTGAAGCAGGCAGCCCGTCCCACGCTCAAACAACTCCTGCTAGCCCCTGGGCCCCGATTTAATATTCCGGTTCCTGTGCGGGGTGGACTTCGCCGCCGGCAGCCTTAAGACATAGGATCAAGCGTGGCCGTGCTGAAGCTGAATCTGGCCACCCAGCGCTTGCTTGCGGGCTGCGCAGGTTGCGCGGATGTCCTCATAGAGAGGGGCAAGGATCGTTGCCAGACTATCGGCCAACCCCGCCACATCCGAAGCCGCGTCAGGGACGGGAACGCCAAGGCTGCCATATTGCTGCTCGACTTCCTGCCGGAAGCGGACCGCAGACATCCGTATATCTGGAACACCCTCGACAGGCTTACCGCTCACCTCACTCGCCATAGCGTGCATCACCAGAGCAATGTCTTTTTCGAATGCGACGCCAGCCTGGGCGACGGGCTCGGGTAGATTGCTGAGCGGTTTGTTCGCGAGGTATTGCGCAGAGGCGACCTGCACCAGCAGCAGCGTGCGGATCGAAGGCTGCCATCGCCGGAGTTCTTCGCGGATCTGCAGCTTTTGCGGACGCGAGGGGCCAAACTCGAACAGGACCGCGTCGGCTTGCGCCGTCACTGCTGTAAAACCGGCGTTGAGTTGATCGCGCAACTGGCGAATCCGCCTGATTGCTTTGACCTGGTCCTTCTCCAGCAATTGCTCGGCCAGCTCGGCAAACATCTCGAGATTGTGGGCAAAAACGGTCTGCATTTCCTCCACGGCGTTCTTCACCCACAAGCGATCGTAGATAAGCCACATCGACATCAAACCAAGCAGAACCCCGAAGACACGGTCGCGAGCAATGGAGAGCGAAGTCTGGATGGCGAACTCCTGCAGGTTAATCAGATAAAAAGCCAGGGCGAGCTGCACCCCAAGATAAGAAAGCCTTGAGGAAGCGGTAGCAATCCACGAGGAGATTGCGGTGACCACCATAAACAAAAGAGTGAAACCGGTAATCGAGTCAAGGTAGGGCAGCAAAAAAATCTGTGCTCCAAAACCAAAGATAAAGCCGCCAACGATGGCGCCCCCGAGCCGCAAGACTTGCTTCTGGCGCGATGAGCCGATGGTGGAGAGCGCGGTGATGATACAGGTTGCTATGGAAGTGCTGAGCCCCGGCCAGTCGATCGCCGTGTATATGCAGTAACCGGCCATGGCCGCGAGCATTCCGCGCAAGGCGAATCGCACATGGGCGGGGTTAGAAAACGCATCCTGAGCAAAGAAGTGCGCGGGTTGCTCTTCGTCCAAAGGCGCTTTAACAAACTCGCTAACAGCGGTAGACCCCGAATACGCTTCCGGAATAAGAGCAACGATTCTCTCCATCGTCGACAAGAAGGGCAGCTCCGACGGCTCCTCTTGAGGAGGCCGTTGGATCTTTTCGGGCAGTCGCCTCAGTACCAGATCTTTGCCAAGTACTTCAACCTCGTCTGCCAGGCGTTGGCAGCGGGCCTTGTCGGCCGCGTCGATGCTTGGCGCGAGGGCTGCGGCCGGCTTCGCGCGCTCGCTGAGAGCGAGCTGGAAATTGGCGGCGACGTCTAGCAATTGCCCCGCCAGGGAGACCGCCGCTCCCAGCTGCGCCTTGAAGTGCGCGCTGTATTGCGATCGAAGGATGAGCCTGCGCAACCTCGACGTACCGACGCTGCCATAAAGCGAAAGCGCTTTCTCAGACGCATTATCAAGAGGCCGCTCCGCGGCCGCGCACCGTAAGACACTCTCCACGGTCTTTAAGCGGGCCTCGATGCCTTCGGTAAGGTCAGTGGCGGGATGAACCCTGCGGAAAACATACTCGACGACGATGGTCACCACCACGCCTAGCGCAACCACACCAGCCAGCCACAGTGTGTCCTCCACTCGGTCGTTTACGTTGATCGTGACTCGATCCCAGAACGGAATAGCGCCGGCGATGGTGAAGCCAAAGGCCACCGCCGTTCCGTAATCGTTAGTGATGCTTATTAGAAAAAAGGAGAGGAAGAGGCTGAAGGCAACCCCCAGGAAGTGGGTCAGCGGATCGGCGACGAACATCGAGGCGCCGATCAAGGTATAGGCGGTGGCCAATAGGAAAGCCGCAATTGTCCGCACTCCGGCAATCAGGGTGGCGGTGGGATTTTCCCGGCTCAGGAATAGCGTAAAAATTGCCGCCAGAAAGCCGTTGGGAATCTGGAACGTCATAACCAGGATCATCACCAGGGTCGCGGCGATGGTCACGCGGGTTACAACCCAGGCCCTTCCCGGATAAGGCGCGAGCTCATTCTTCAGGAAATTCCAAAACCACTTCCCCGCCTCATCGATGGCGTTGGGCAGGGAGACAGCCGGCAACGCCTTGCCTTGGGCCGCCACGGCTATTGCGCTCCGCGGATCACGACCACAGCGGACTCGCTCAGGCGAAACGGCTCGGTCTCTGGAGCGACGATGCGGACCCGCACCGGAAAGCGCGTCGCCAGATGCACCCAGTTCAACGAGCGCTGCACATCGGGTAATCCGGGGGCAAACGACCCCACCAGCGTGCTGTCAGGCTGCACGCCGAAGCCGACGCTGTCGACGATGCCGTCATATTTCACATTCGGCCGGGAGAGAACGTAAACATAGGCATGCATCCCGGGATGGATGTGGTGCAATTGGGTCTCGCGGAAGTTCGCCACCGCCCACCAGACACGGGTATCGATCAGCGTAAAAACCTGCTGGCCGGTGTGGGCGTAAGCTCCTTGGGAGATAGTCATGTTAGTCACGCGGGCATCAAAAGGCGCATAAATCCTGCAGTTATTCAGGTTGTACTCTGCGGTGCGAATGGCTGAATCCCGGCCTTCACGCTGGGCTGTGAGCGGATCCAGCGTGAGAACACTGTGCTGCGATTGGTCGAGTTGCGCGTGGCTTTGCTCCATCGCGGCCTTTGTCTGCTGGTACTGGGCCTGCGCGGATACCACCTGCGCCTCGGCCAAAAGCAGTTGCGAGCGGAGCTGCTGCACCGCCTGTTGCCTTGCGGTCACCGCGGTTCTCACCTGGTCCACCTGGTCTACGGTGACGAATTGCCTGGCCAGCAGTGGCTCAATGCGATGAAAGTTATTGGTCTGGTAGGCCAGTTCGGCATTGGCGCTGTCGAGGGCCGCCTGCGTAGCCGCCACATTTGCCTTGGCTTCGTTCACCGCGGCTGCGGCACGATCCACATTCGCGGCAGCGCTATCCGTATTGGCCCGGGAAGCTCCGACAGCACTCACCTGGGAGGCGATCGTCCTTCGCTGGTCAACAATCTGACCTTCCAGCGTTTCCCGGTCGGACCTTGCCTTTTCCAGCGCGTATTCGTAGGGCCGAGGGTCTATTTGAAACAGCAGCTCTCCCTGTTTGCGAAATTGGTTATCCTGCACCGCTAGCACGGAGATGGGGCCGTCCACCTGCGGAGCAATGCCGATGAAGTTGGCAAACACCTCGGCATCATCGGTACGCGGGTAGTCGTTGGTGCGGATGATCACCAGCGCACCGGTAATCGCGGCGGCGGCAATAATGAGAATGCTGACCACCGTGCCGAGACGCTGTCGCTGGGGATCTGTGTCGTTTTCCGGCATCGCTTCTCCTTCCGATTAACTGAAAAATAGAAGCCAAAGGGTAAAGGTAAAAAACAACGTCAAGCACGGATAGACCAGGATGAGCGGCAATAGCAGCTTATCCTCAAGCTTGATGTACAGAAAAAATAAGCGAACGGCCACGGCGAGCAGGATACCGAGCACACCGCAAACGATCCACGCCGGGAAAAACGATCCCAGGATATTGAACGAGGGAGCGCGCGAACATCCGGCAGCCAACAGTGCAGCAGAGAATGTTACTCCGGCGGCAGCGGCCCGCTTTATGCCTCGGCCAAGCGGCCTGGGCGAATTTCCCGTCAATTTTTCTATCCATTTATTTGGCGGCATGGGTTTACGGGCCTTTCGTATGCAGCAAGTCGCCGGTCTGGAAAGCTAACGCAGCCATCCCAGTCAGCAGTTGCGTGCGCGCGGTCACATCGGCGGTGCGCGCGGCAGCAAGAGCGCGCTGGGCTGAGACCACATCGATCTGGCTGCGCACTCCGAAGTTGTACGACTGCAGAGCCGCCTCGTAGGACGAAGAGGCCGCTTCCAACAATGCGGCGGCCGCCTTCTGCTGGCGAAGCGCAGTCCGCGCAGTGGAGTACGCCGACCACACCTGGTTCTCCACCTGATCGCGCATCGCATCGATGTCAGCGGCGGCCTGCTTCTGCTCAGCCCTCGCGCGAGCCAGCCGCTGTTCGCGTGCAAATCCGTCGAAAAGTGTCCAGGTCAAACTGAAGTGCGCATTCCAGAACTCCTGGTTGGCGGAATAAACGCCAGGGACCTGATCCTGCTCCGAGTAATTCTTGGCCAGGCCGGCTGTGCCGGCAAGGCTTAAGGTCGGCAGGTACGCCGTCTTGGCTGCTTTTACTTCGGCCTGAGCCGCACGCAACTCTGCCACCCGCTGCATCAGGTCGGGCCGCTGAACGAGCGCCTTGTCGATGGATGCCTCGACCGTCACCGTCAGGTCCTGGGGAATGCTCAACCCCTGAATACTCTCGACTTGCAACGGGTGGACCGGCGAAACGCCCAAGGCCGTAGCGAGATCACCGTGCGCGATCTCAGATGCCCCGATCGCCGCCTGCAAATCGTAGTCCGCCTGCGCAGCAGCACTGCGGGCCTCAAGTACGTCGGGCAGCGTCGCCAACCCGAGTTGAAGACGTGCTTCCGCTGCCTCCTGGTCGGTCTGCGCATTCTTCAGGTTGGCTTCCGCCACATCCTCCTGCCCTTTGGTGTCGAGCACGTGATAATACGCCGCCATCACCTGGAAGATAATCTTGCGATGGGTGTCGTTGAAAAGTAAGTTGGCGCCCAGCAGATTGGCCCGCGAGACGGCGATCTCCTGCAAGCGCCTGCCGAAGTCGAAGACGATGTAGTCGACCTCTAACGCAGGAGAAAATGTTTCTATCGTCTGGCGGTAATACAGCGGCGCAAAGAAGAGGTTGTCGCGCGTACTCTGCGCAATCACCACCGCGGCCATGGTGGGGTAGAGAGTCGACTTGCTGATTCCCAGGTCGGCGGCGCGCGCCTTGGCGTTTTCCCACGCCACGCGGGTATCCGGGTTGTTCTGCTCGGCCAGGTTGATCAATTCAGGCAAGGTGTAAATCTTGCTTGGATCAGGAACGAGGGCCGGCGCAGATCGCGGCGGGGGCGCCGGCAAGTTTGTGGTGCCTTGCCAGGGCTGCTGCGGAGAGAGCGGCGCTGTTTGGGCGCAGGCAATGGCTCCCCCCACCAACGCCATGAGCATGGTCGCCAATTTTCGAAGAGATCGCTTCATTTACAACGCCGCAACCAGACCAGCTACTTATAGATGTATACCGCAGGCGGTGGTCGTGCGCATCCATAGGAAATTTGGCCAAGCAACCGGATGATAGCATTCTGCTTTTGGCGGGGCCAGCGGAGCAGGCGCGGCGAGCGGGTCGAACCAGATGACAAATATTGCGGAATGGATGGCAGATGGGAAAAGCAAACGGGCGGAGTTTTTTCGATCCGCCCGTTTTGTTTGCGTGGGCCTCGAGTGCCTTACCGGTACGAGGTCGAGATCACTACTTCCAGGTTGAGAGGGGAGGCAATGGGCTGGTTGCTTACCATGCCAGGCGTGAAGCGGTATTGGCTTACGGCGGCGAGCACGCTCGCGTCCACTCCGGGGCCAGCCGACTTGATGATCTTGAGGTCAGACGGCCTGCCGGTCTTATCGACGATCATTCCCACAACAACCTTGGTGTCTTCATTGAGCAGACGAGCGGTGCTGGAATCAGCTACTACATCAACTTTATAGATCAACTTGGGAGCGATTACTCCGGTTGAAACGCGCTTAACTTGCGCCGCAGATCCATCAGAGGCGACCTGGTTTTGAGCAGGCGAGTTTGCCTGGGCGTGAAGCATAACAGAGGACAGAGAGAGTATGGCCACGATTAGTTTACGCATATAGAATGATCTCCTAGTTAGAGGTGCCCGTCACCAATCTATCTTCGCCATAAGATGATTGTCAAGATATTTTTTAAACATATCGTTTTCATTAGGAAATTTTCATTTTTGTTTACCATCAAGTGACCTGTTGCATAAAAGTATTTCCAAAATCAACGTCGTATGAATGCAACAAAAAACGCCCGCGAAACTCGCGGGCGCCAGCACTTTTGTGGGAGTGATTTAACTACTGCGGAGGTGGTGCGCTGCGCGGAAACGACCGGGCTAAGTAGTTAGTGATCTGATCGAATTCATCGTCTGTGGCCACCGCTCCGCGTGCCGCCATCGATTGCACCAGGCTATTCCACTCCTGCGTGCTCAGATGCTGGCTTGCGGCTACATCCGGTGAGTGGCAGCCCGAACAAACTCTCACCGTAAGGTCATGCCCCGGTCCGGGCGGCAACTGAGTTTGTGTGGAAGGCACGGAGGCAACGGCGTTCGTTGCCGGTGTAGCACTCTGCGGTTTGGGCAACGATTCGGTCAAGGTGCTGGTGCTCTCACCCGTTAAGCTGAAGACCACCAGAGAGTCGCCGGCGAGCGCAGCACCGATTTGCGAACCGCCGGTAGCCACTACGGCGATATACTGCTGGCCCTTTGCGTCCGCGTAAGTGATAGGCGTGGCGTTGGCCGTAGCGGGAAGCTTGACCGTCCAAAGCTCCTTACCGGTCTTAGTGTCGAAGGCGCGAAAGCGAGCATCGTCGGTGCCGCCAACAAACGTCAAGCCGCTGGCCGTGACGATGGCCCCCCCAAGGCCGGGCCGGCCTGTATTCTGCTTGCCGATAGGCAGACTGTCGGTCACGCCCAGCGTCGATCGCCAGGCGACCTTGCCGGTATTCACATTGACGGCGACTAACTGACCCCACGGCGTTGGTGTGCAGGGTAGATGGTCGTTGGGATTCCAGAACCGAATAACACCCGCAAGCGGCCCTGAATTGGAATAGCTACCGTCTGGGTTACGTACTATGCGCATCGGTTGGGCAAGGTTGTTCACGTTGACGACAAACAACCCCAACCCGGGATCGAAGGCCCCGCCGTAGTAGTTCACGCCACCTTGTGTGCCCGGCAGCCCAACCGTGTAACGATCGAGCGCAGTGGGCGTATACGGCACTTCGCCCAACAGCATGTTGTTGCTCTCGACGAATTGCTCACACCACGCCTTGTGTTCAGGCGTGTCCCGGTACAGGTTGTCGCGGCTAAGCGTGTTTTGCGAAAGCGGCTCCGTCACCACGGGGAAGGGCTGGGTGGGTGAAGTCTGCTCCCCGGGAACATTGCTCTGGGGAACAGGCCGCTCCTCGATGCCGTAAATCGGCTTGCCGGTGACACGATTGAAGATGAACATCAAGCCATTCTTGTTAACGGTAGCCACCGCCGGAATAGTCTTGCCATCATGCTTTACATCGAACAGTGTCGGTGGCGTCTCCAGGTCAAGATCCCAAATGTCGTGATGGACCACCTGGAAGTACCACAACAACTTGCCGGTGTCAGCGTTCACGGCGACTAGAGAATTACCAAAGAGGTTATTGCCCGGACGGTCGACGCCAACACGGTCGTTATTGGGGGCTCCGAAGGGCATGTAAAGAATGCCCCGCGCCACGTCGACGGTCATGTAGCCCCACACATTCACACCCGAACGATCTTTCCAGCTATCACCGGCCCAGGTGTCGTGGCCCACTTCCCCCGGACGAGGCACGGAGTGAAAGGTCCACACCAGCTTGCCGGTGCGCGCATCCCAGGCGCGGGTATCACCGGCCGGGCCCACTCCGCCGTTCAAGCCGCCCGGCCCTTCACCCGGACCCGAACCGGTGATCACCAGGTTCTTGTAGATGGCGGGCGGGCTGGGCAGGATATAGCGTTTATCCTTGCCGGTGGTCATTACCTCCGGCGTTTTTAGGTCGACCATACCGTGGTCGCCAAACTCCTGGTTAAGCTGCCCGGTGGCTGCGCTGATGGAATACAGGCGTCCGCGACGGCTACCGAAGATGATGGCTGGTCCCGCACCTTCTCCCCCCGGCCAGTAGTTGGCGCCACGAATGGAGGCCTGATCGCCATCGGGAATTTGAAACATCCATTGTTCGTGCCCGGTAGCGGAATCGAGGGCGACCACACGGCTGTAGGGCGTGACGACGTACATGGTTGAACCAATCACCAGCGGCTGGTCCTCCGACGGGTGAAGGCTGCCTGTCCCAGCCGGCTTCATGTGGTAGACCCATGCCACCTTCAGCTGGCTCACATTGGCAGGAGTAATTTGCGTCAGGGTAGAGTAGCGCGTGCCCCCGGGATCCCGGCCGGGCATGGGCCAGTTCCCGGCTGCTGTGGGGTCGCTAAGGGCGAAGGAGAGAAACGGCAGCGACAACAGAAGGCCAAGGGCGCTGCATACAATAGTCAGGTTGGGTTTCTGATTCAGAACGATGCACCTTCTACGTTGAGCTGGGCATTGAGCCTCTCAATTCCGCGCTCCCGTTCCCGCTGGCGGCCGGCCCGCTCAGGGTTGAGGTAAAGCCAGCATAGGGCGGCAATCACGTCGGAGCCGATCATGAGATGAATCAAAGCCGTCCAATTACCGGCCGTCTTCTGCAGGATAAATCCGCCAACCACCGGCATGACAAAGCCGGCCAGGTTGCCCAGCATATTCATCGTCGCCGCAACCGTCGCCGTGTAAGAGCCCCCGATCTCAACGCAAGCGTCCCACGAGATGGGCATGGTGAGGTCGCTGCACAGGCTGGCACCGCCCATGCACAGCATGGCGATCAACACCGTCTGCGTGTGGAGAAAGACGAACAGCAGAAGCGCAGTACAAAGAAGGCCGAAAAAGGCGATGCGGCGGCGCGGCAAGCGCACGGGAGCGACGCCGGTGAGCATCGCTCCGAAGCCACCGAAGAGCAGGGGCAGCACGGACAACGCTGCCGCATGACCCGCTGTCTGGCCTCGGCCCTCACGCAGATAGGTCGGCAGCCAGGTGATGTAGAAGTACCAGGTAAAGGAAACACAAAAGTACTGCAGACAAAGAATCATCACTTCGGGCGTAAGCAGCAAAGACAGCCAGTTCTTCTGCCCGGCATGGTGCGTCATCAGGACCCGCGAAGATTCAAGCAGTTCCCTTTCCGCATCATTCACCGATGTGTGCTGCCTGGGATTGTCTTTGAACCAGAACCAGAAGATGACGCACCACACCAAACCCAGGCCGGCGAAAGCGATGAAAGAATATCTCCAACCGATCAGCCCGATTGCGGCCAGCACCAGCGGCGGCGTGAAGGCGCCGCCCCAGCGGGCGAATGCCCAGAGCATCCCCTGGGCGGTGACACGTTCGCGCGCCGGCAGCCACATGCTGAGCATGCGCGTAAGGATGGGGAAACAACCTGCCTCGCCGGCTCCGAAGAGGAAACGAATGACCCAGAGAGAAACGAAGTTCCAGGCTGCTCCGGTAACAGCGGTAAAAAACGACCAACCCAGGACGATCTGCAGCAAGACCCGCCGGACCCCGATCTTGTCACCCAGCAGGCCAATGGGAACCTCGAACAAGGCGTAGGAGAGGCCGAAGGCGCCGAAGACCAGGCCCATTTGTGCTTTATTGAGGTGGAGGTCGTGGGAAATAGGGCCGGCTGCTTGCGAAATAGCCACTCGCTGCACGTAGGAAAGGATGGCCAGCCCGATTGCCAACGCAACAATGCTGTACCGTGTTCGGCTTGCCTTCATCTCCAGGCCCTCGGTTTGCAGTGAGAAATCCGCCCGGTCAGGGTACCAGCAAGAACCCATGCAGGGCGAGAGGTATGATCTTGGATGTGGCTATGAAAATCGATCTATCTGGCAGGACGGCCGTGATCACCGGGGCAAGCCGCGGACTCGGCGAGGCGATGGCCAAGGCGCTATCGGAGGCGGGAGCCCAGGTCGCACTGGTGGCGCGCGATGTTAAGCGGCTGGAGGCGGTACGCGATGCGATCACGGAACGGGGCGGAACGGCAGCCCTCTTCACTGGCGACGTGACCCGGGAAGAGGACGTTGCTGCAGTGGCGCGAGCCGTGCAGGAGCGCTTTGGTCATGCGCAGATCCTGATCAACAACGCGGGAACGAATCTCCGCAAGGATCTGGTGGATTTTTCACTGGAGGAGTTTCGCGGCGTCGTGGACTCGAGTTTGATTTCTACTTTCCTTATGTGCCGCGCCTTCGTTCCGGGAATGAAGGGCACCGGGTACGGCCGGGTCATCAATATGGCCTCCATCATGGGTCACGTCTCGCTGCCGGGGCGCACACCCTATTCCTCCAGCAAAGCAGCGTTGATGGGCCTTACGCGGTCCCTGGCGCTGGAACTGGCTCCTCAAGGCATTACGGCAAACACCATCAGCCCGGGCCCGTTCGCCACGGATATGAACGCGGTTCTCTTTAACAACCCAGAGACAAATGCGACCTTCCTGGCCACTCTGCCGGTGGGGCGCTGGGGCAAGGTGGAAGAGATCGGCGCCCTGGCATGCTATCTCTGCTCGGACTTCGCGGGCTTCATGACCGGATCCGACCTTATCATCGATGGTGGCTGGACGGCCAAGTAATCGGCGTTCCACTTTCACTAGGACCAACGGGTTTGGTTCCAGCTCAAGCTTCAGCTTCGCGTCGCTGAGGTGGGTCCGGAAAAACCGTGACGGGCCGGGTGGTTGAAAAGCTACGAGCAGCATTGGTAATTAAGCACCGCCGAGGTTCCTTCGGCTCCGCGCCACAAGCTCTGTGTCGCCCGATCGATCTGTGAGGCGCTCCGTTCCCACGGCAAGCCGGGGTAGGCAGGATGACGATTCTGTGGGAGAACGAACGGACCTGAGACCTTTGTGCGGGAGCCGGGGCGCACTGCAGGTCCCTCGGCTTCGCTCCCACGGCACGCCGGGGCAGGCGGGATGACAGAGGGGAGGGCGGTGACCTTTTTTAGGATCCGTCAGATTGGATGGACAGAAAGAAATAGTAGGTCCCTCAACTACGCTTCGCTCCGGTTTCGTTTAAAACTCGATGACTTCGCGAAGAATCAATAAGTTGGCACTTATGGAGCAAATCCCGCTGGCAGCCTAGGTGTACATGCTGGCGCGCTTGTCTTTCGGATCGTATTCCGATGCGTCATTTGCCGCCAATACTGCGGCCGTCAGCTTAGACGGCTGGGGGGTTGCAATTACAGCCTGGGGCTTCTGCAGCACGTCGATCACGCGATCATACAACCGGTTGCGCACCGCGAGGCGGTCTGATGCCCGGGTAACATAACGTACCAGGATGTCGACTCCTGAACCGGCAGGGCGCATATTCACCGATGCGCTCGCGCTTGCTTGGCTCAAGCCATGCTTCCTCGGGACGCGCCTCCACTCCTCCTCAGCAAGCCTGGCATCTTGTTGCGTCTCTTCCAGAATGGCCTGGTTAATGAGGGCCACCTTGGAGTAGGTTTCTGCCGACGCAGGGATGTTGATTGACATTTCGTCCCACATCCATTGGCCTACGGTGGAAAAGTTGAAGAACTGCCCGGTGACGGCAAAATTGTTGATGAAGGTTGCGCGCCGTCCCGTCGGATGGCCTTTTACAGCCCAATCTCTGTTTTCCAGGATAGTGGTGCGAAAAAGATTGATCTCAACCACCTCGCCTGCCACTCCATTGATCTCCACCCAGTCCCCGACACGGATTCCGTTCTTGCCCATCAGAATGAACCAGCCAAAGAAGGCGAGGATGAAACTTTGCAGAGCTACCGTGAGCCCGGCGGTGGCCAGACCAAGAATGGTAGAGATCTGACTGGGCACCCCGAACGTGACCAGTAAGACACAGACGATGCCCACCAACTGCACGCTGAGGCGCAGGATGGTGCGCAACGTTTGTAACCGCCGCCGATCAAGCTTGCGACGCTCCAGCAGGTTTATTCCTACCGCTTCAAAAAGAATGGCGCAAATCAGAATGAAAGCCACCGTGGCCAGCGACCGCAGGGTCATGTGGGTTACGATGCGATGCTGCAGCATGACCTGGGCCGCCCACTTGCTGTAAACCCCTGCGAGCTGCTGCTGCGTCTGGATGCGGTCGTCGTAGATGCTGAGGAGCTGGCGCTGTTCCCTCCTCTGCTGCAAGCTGGCGAGCTTTGCTGCTTCGGGCGAAGCATGCCCTGGTTCCGGCTTCGACGGACTGGCGGCCGCGGCAGCCGAGCTGGTATTGGCTTGCGCTTCGAGGGCGTTGTGCTGCAGGGTCAGACTGGCTGCGTCAGCTTGCGCCTGCTGCTTGGCCTGCTGAATCAATTCATACCGGCTGCGTTGATTGCTCCACGCCTCCAGGCGGCCGGCAAGCGTTCCATATTGCCGAGTCGAGAGGACCGCTATCTGGCTGTCGCTGCCAGACTGGGCGTTCGTCTTGCTAACGGCTGCCTCGTGCGCGGCCAGTTCCTGCTGGATTTGTGTTCGCTCATCGCCCGATGCTCGGGCCAGGTCTTGCTGGGCATCCTTGAGTTCATCCTGATCGAGGTCCAGCTGTGCCTGGGCAATTTTCAGGTCGTCTTCGCTACCGGCATTTGCGGTGCTCTCGGCGCCCGGAGTTAAACTCCGCACCTGGGCCTGATCCTCTTTAGCCGTCTCCTGCAGCTGGGTCACCTTTTGCGAAAGCTCGAGGGCTTCGCCGGTGGGCGTGAGACGCCGTTCACTGGCCTGCCGTAACGATGCGGCGAAGGCCTGATTCACCTCGTGATCGGCCAGGCGTTCGGCCTCGTGTGCAAACTCCTCCTCTTCCTTGCTGACGGCAAGGGGGGCCAGTGCTTGGGCAATCTGCCAGGGATGCAAATCTACCAGGGTAGTCTGACTGGAAGCGCCCGCACCGTGCTGTGCTTTTTGAATCTTGAGCAAGGGCAGGTGGGCCAACGCGTCGCGTGTCGTCCAGGAAAACGCGAGGCACAGGATCAGCCCACCCAATAGAACCAGAAGAGAGAGAAACCTGCCCCGGCCAAGCATGCGTTGCAGTGCCGTGTGCTCCTGCGTTCGGGAAGCGGCCGGGTTGGTTATCATGGCCCATTCTTGCAGTTACGCTTGGCCTGGGGTACGCCCCGGTAGTTGTAGCCGTGCCCACTTACGAAACACCTTTTTTGCGGGAGGGTGGGATGAATCGTCACGGCATGATCACCCAAAGTGCTTATGCAACCCTGCTATTATGGGCGCGCAGCAAACGACGACTATGCCACTAAAAATCGAAGAGCCGATATGTATCGCCGCCACTGGAGATGTGTGCGGTGAAGGAGTGCTGTGGGAGCAGAATACCCAAAGCGTCTATTGGACCGACATCAATCGATTCCTAGTCCATCGTTATGCGTTGAACGACGGCGCGCTTAAGACCTGGTTCTTTGCTGAACCCGTAACCTGCGTGATGGAAACCAGCCGCAGAGACACGCTGGCCTTATCCCTCGGCTCCGGCATCGCACTGTGGAAGCCGGGCAGCGATACGCCCCCGGCGCCGCTATTTGCTCTTCCCGGCTGGCCCTTTGTCCGCTGCAATGATGCCGCCGTCGATCCGGGCGGCGCGTTGTGGGTGGGCTCGATGCGCAACAACGTCAAAGAGAATGGCGACGCCACGCCGGCGGGTGGCACAGACGGGGTTCTCTACCGCATCGACGGAACCGGCACTTCCACGGAATGGCGCCGCGACCTGGGCATTTCGAATACTCTGCTGTGGAGCCCGGATAAGTCCAGGTTCTACTTCGGCGATACCTTGAAGAATTGCATCTGGTCCTACGAATATGACTTGGCCGGCCGATCCGTTGGGGGCGAGCAGCCCTTCTTTCAGGGTTTCAATCGCGGAGGGCCTGACGGCTCCGCCATAGATACAGAAGGCTATATTTGGAATTGCCGTTATGGTGGGAGCTGCATCGTCCGGGTTGCGCCGGACGGTAAGATCGATCGCGTAATTGAGTTGCCAGTAAGCCGGCCGACGAACTGCACGTTCGGGGGTCCACATGGCAATGTGCTTTACATTACCTCGGCCTCAGCGGAGGCGGGCCACTGGGAGCGATTTGGAGGCTGCCTCTTTGCCCTGGAAACCAACGTGACCGGCATGGCGGAGAATAAGTTCAAGCTACCCTGAATCCTGCGGCTCCAATAGATTGCAGCAAAGAAAAGGAGCCGTGCTCAGATCCGAGCACGGCTCCTTTTGGTTAGTAAAGACGGTTAGTTGTGGCTGACCTGGATCGTGACCCCGGTAGCCGAGAACGCGTTGCTCGTAATCGTAAGTGTGTCAGTTGCAGCCCCCGCCTTGGAGTAGGTGACGGTGATGGTGCAACTACCGCCCGGCGCAATCGATCCACTGCAGGTGTTGGTTTGCGAGAAGGCGCTGGACGATCCGCTTGCGAACGTCAGCGCCGAGATGGTCAGGTTCAAGTTGCCGGTGTTGGTCAGGCTCGTGGTCACTGACGAGCCCAGAGTCGTTAGCTTGAGTGCTCCGCTGTTCACCAACAACTTGGTGACGTTGGTGTTCAGGTCGCTCACATAGATGTTGCCGGAACCATCCAGGGTGACACCTGTGGGGTTGTTGAGCCCCGTCAGCGGTACCTGGGTGGTGGGGGCGCTGGCCGAGTGGTTGCTCGGCACCATGAGGACGCGTTGATCGCTATCGGTGATGAACATATCCCCATAGGGGTCAAAGGCGATGCCTGCAGGCGAGTTCAGCGCGCATGTGGTAACGGTCGCGTCGCAGGGCGCTATCGCAACCGGCGTAGCACCTGTTCCGTCAAGAGCGATCTGCAGGATCTGGTTGAGGTTTCCGTCACCAACATAAAGGTTGGCGCCGGCGTTATCGACGGCAAGCGCTTGCGGGAAGCTTACGCTCTGGCTGCCGAGGTTCAGCAGGCTGGGCGTATACGATGCATACGTCTCCCCGGGAACTTCGATGATCCGCGGCGTGCTGCCGGCATCGGCAATGTAAGTGTTGCCACCTAAGTCGATGCGGGAAGCGGTGGGCATTCCGGGTGTATAGGTCCCCGTGTTCACCGTCGATTCGGCCAATGCAGGATTGAAGCTGACCACCATCGCTGCGTTGGCATCAGAAACGACGAGGTTGCCGAAGGCGTCAAAGGTCAAGTCGCTGGGATAAACCAGGTTCTTGGTGTTAGCGGCGTTCCACTGTGTCAACCCGCCGCCGGATGACGGTAGCGTATCAATCTGCGCCGCGTTGCTGTTGGCCACGTACAGATTGGAGTTGGTGAGATCCGCAGGGTTAAAGGTCAGACTCTGCGGCTGGTTGAGGCTGGAGCTCAGTATCGCCTGCGTAGCGCTGCTCAGCGAAATCTGCGCCGCAGACCCCAACCCGGAGAGGAACAGATAGAGGATAGGTTCGGCCTGCCCTACGGAAGGAGTGAAGTTTACCTGCGCCACTCCTTTGCGAATGCCAGGCAAGCTCGGTTTGAACGCAATGCTCAAGATGCAAACCGTGCCCGCAGGCTCCTGTGCTCCAGAAGCGCAGGTGGTCGCACCCGTGTTGCTGAAGTCGGGGATTGTCCCGCCTTCCGGGTTGAAGTTGAAGGTCATGGCTCCTGCCACAGGGAAGGTGTAGGGTACTTGAATCGTACTGGTCCCACCGCCTACAGCCGCAGGTTGCGTGCCAATCGCCGGGTTGCGCAATGGAACCACCCCCGAGGCACTGCCGGGAATGTAGTTGTCGTCTCCAAGGTAGTTCAGCGTCACGTTGTTGTTACCCGGAACAAAGTAGCTGCTGATCAGGTACAGGGTCGCGGTCGAACTCGCACCCGATCCGGCTGTGAGCGTACCGGTCGCGAGCGTCTGACCATTGAAGACCACGTTCACTGTTCCGGTCGGAGGGGCGGTCGATCCGGACACCGTAATGGTGTACGGAGTGGGCTGGCTAAAGAAGCAGCAATCTCCGCTGGAATACACGGGTACTCCGCTTATGCCGACAGAGCCCGTGGTGCCGACCACGATTTGTACCGTTGCCGTCGCATTGGTGAAGTCTGTGGTGTCGTTAGGCACGAAGACCACCTGCAGGGTCCATGTTCCGGCCGCCAGTACCGCATTCATCGCCGGCGTGTTGGCTGGTAACACGGTGTAGGTGTACGTCCCGGCGACAGGCCCACCCTGGAATGTTGCCGTGGCATCGAGTTGGGTGCCGCTCAGCGCGGTCCCAACCGCGATCGCTGCCGGTGTCGGCCAGTTGAGGATGGGCGTTGCCCTGGTAACGACGATGGAGTTGGTCGCGGACGCGCTTGTATAGCCCGACGAATTGGTCGGAGTGAATGTTACCGATAGAGGATCCGTACCGACCGGCTCGATCGTACCGGCAGGAGGAGTGTAGACGTAAGTACCTGGCACAACTACCTGGTTATTGGTACCGAAGCCAAGCGCCATAATCACTACATTCCGGGTATTTGGCAAGCTGACGCTCACCAGTGTTCGGGTGGGGTCGAGAGGAATTTGATATCCGTAGAGATCAAAGGTTCCTGCTACCTTTCCGCCAGCCTGGGTGTTCTTGTACGGTGTGGTGGCGATGATCACCTCATCCGAGTAGCCCGCGGACTGCGCCCATGAGCTCATGTCGATCGTCTGGATCACCGGGTTTCCGCTGGAATACGTGAGAACGAAGGGCTGCTTTGTCTGCCCGGTGGTGGTCGCGGCGCCAATCAGGTAGAGAGTTGAATAGTTGCCCGGCTCCACCAGGGTGTACACCGCTCCATCAGTGATGGCGTCGGGAACAGTTGGCTGCCCAAGGTTGAAGGTCGAGCCTGCAAAGACGACCGCGCCGTTGCCCAACTCGTTGTACGAGTAGGTTCCACCTTGATCGTCAAAGCCTGGCTGGTTATAGGGAGTACCGTCGGTAGAGGTCGCAATGACCTGCAACTGACTGGTGGGGATAACAGGCGTGGGCCGCGGCGCGCCCATAGCAACAGCATTGAGCTGGGTGGAGCTCAACGGCGTGCCCCAGGTGATGGGAGCCGGCGTCGGCCATGAAATCGTGGGCGTAACAATGGGCGTGTCCGGGTTTGTAACCACCAGCTGCACGCTGCCCGTGGCGGTTGTGTAATCAACGGTGTCGGTCGGAGTGAAGGTTACAGATAGGGTATCTGTACCGACTGGCTCGACCGTACCGGCAGGAGGATCGTAAACGAATGTTCCCGGCACCTGCGGTGTTGCGAGGTTCATCGACAGCATCACGATGTTCCGGGTATTCGGCAGTTTGACGCTCTCCACCGTCTTGGTATCGTCAAGGGGAATATCGTATCCATAGACGCAGACCGAATCTGGTTGGGTCGTGCCGTCGTCGAAGTTCCGGTCCTCACCGCAGCTGATGACGGACTCGCCGGGCCAACCTGCGGCGTTGAACCAGTCGCTCATATTCTGGTTCAGCACGGTGGTCGTACCGTCGGTGTAAGTCACGGTAAACGTCTGATTCGGCGCGATGTTATTGACCATCGCCCCAAGCATATACAGGTCCGAGTACTTACCTGTCGGCAGGGTAATGGTCTTGCCCCAGACGGCGTCGGGTGAATTGGGGGGACCTATGTTGAAGGTCAAGCCGTTCCACAGTACGGTTGAGCCGAGCGTGGTGGTTGAATAGGAGTACCCATCGTTATCGAAGCCGCCGGTATTGTACTTGGAGCCAGGCGAGTAGATACCGTCTACGTTGTAGTAGCCGGCGAGTGGAACCGGTACGACGCCGGTGGAGGCCATTGCGTCCAATTGGAAGCTGCTCAACGGCGTACCGTAGGTGATGGGCGTAGGTGTCGGCCAGATAATGGCCGTTGGGTCCTGGAGGACGGTGAGTTGTACCGTCGCCGTCTCCACTGCGTACAGATTGCTGCGCGGAGTAAAGGTTACCGAGAGTGTGTGTACCCCCGCAGTAAGAATCGCGCCGGCGGCCGGACTGTAGACGAAGGTTCCGCGCTTATTATCCGTCGCATTCAATTGCGCGCCGCTCAGTGCAGTGCCATAGGAAATGGGTGCGGGCGTCGCCCAAACAAGATTTGAGGCTAACAAGGTCGTACCGGCCACCTTGTTGCTGGAGACGGCACTGAAACTGCAGTCGCCGGCATAAGTGGCCTGATAGCTGTCCGCGCCACCGGGTGGTGTATACACCAGTGTTGCCACTCCGCTTGCCAGGGGCGCGGTGCCGATAACCGTCCCATTATTCGTAAAGGTGATGGTCTCCCCATTGCTTGTGGTCGTACCGTAGTTGTAGGGAGCGAGCGTGGCCACCAGGGTGACCTGTTGCCCTACAGCGCCATTAGCCGGGTTGGCGGTCAGAGCCAGAGCGGTTGTCTCCTTCACCGGGGTGAAGGTCAAAGCCGCCGAGGTGCTGGTCCCATAGTTTCCATCCCCGCCGTAGGTGGCGGTGACGGATTGCGTACTGCATCCAAAAAAGGCGACCTTGGAAATGGAAGCGGTCTCTGTCTGGCCCGACAGCAGCACGTCGAGGCCGCCGGCGGTGACCGCGGTGATATCCACGCGATCATCGCCGTTGATGTCTCCCACGTTGGCGAAGATGTCGCCGCTGTCGACTGGATAGTAGGTCGCCGTGCCAAACGTACCTGTACCTGTGCCCAGTAGGACGCCTACCGTGGAATTGCCCTTGTTGGCCGAGATGATGTCCAGTTTGCCGTCGCGATTGAAATCTCCAATCGTCAGGTAGTAGGGCGCGGGGGCCGGCGTGCCGTCGTTCTGCACGAGGGGCACTGGAGCCTGAAAGCTGGGGGTCGCCGTAGCTTTGTTGATCAGAATATAAATCGAATTGTCAGGAGCACTGGTGGTGGCCAGGTCCGGGTATCCATCGCCGTTGAAGTCGCCAATCGCCACTGAACCTACCTGGCTGGCTCCGGTGTAGGCGGTGGTATAGGGCTTGAAGGTGCCGTCGCCATTGCCCTGAAGAATGGCAACGTAACTGCCGCCGTCCGCGGATACTGCCAGATCCAGAAAGCCATCCTTGTTGAGATCACCCACCACGACATTCCAGGGATTATTCTCAACCGGGTAATAGACTGGCGCCTGAAATGACCCATCGCCAACGCCCAGGAGAATCGCGACATTGTTAAGGCCGTAATTGGTCGCCACCAGATCCTGAATACCGTCGCGATTGAAGTCGCCGACGGCGAGGAGCCTCGATTCTGAAGTAGAGGCTGCTACGGGGTAGTTCTTGGCCGCCTGGAAGGTTCCGTTTCCATTGCCAAGGTAGATATTGACCGAGCCTGTGCCGGCGGCGCTGAGGACAGCAAGATCCTGCTTACCATCGCCGTTAAAATCTCCTACCACGACGGAAGTCGGCTCGAAAGGAGAGGTAGTGTTAATCGTCGTGCCGTTGGTGAAAGTGCCGTCAGCAGCGCCCAACAGAATGACTATGGGGCCGGTGTTGGTGGGAACTGCGTAATCGGGGCGCCCGTCACCATTAAAGTCGCCAATCGCCGGCCCGATCGTACTGCCGGTTTGGCCGTTATTCATATTGGCGATGGGATACAGGACGTAGGGGGTGAACCCGTTTTGCAACGAAGCCGGGTTGAGCGTCCCCGTGCCGAGAACGACATTTGAGGTTGTATCGGTGAAGGTGACACTTCCTGTGGGGGTTACCGGTCCGAAGGCGGATACGGTGCCGGTAAGCGTCGTGTTAGGCGCCGGACCGACGCTCGTCAGCACGGTAGTCGACAGATAAGGACCAGCAAATGTTACCGATTGCGGGGAGGACGAACTGGTCGAGAAGACCGCGGTACCGCCATAGTTGGCGGCGAATTGATGGACCCCTACCCCGCCGACCTCAACCTCGAGAATCGCCATGCCGGGGTTACCGTTGGTCGATTGAACCTGGACAGTACCCAGTACTTCGGTGATGCTGTTATAGGTATCAGTAAAGGTCACAGTACCGCCGGCGACGGTAACTTCTGTGGACGATACCTGGGCCGTCATGGTGATAACCGCCCCGCTTGACGGGGTTTCGGGGGTAGTGAACAGTGAGGTCGTGGTTGCCGCGGATGCCCATGCGGCGGGCCCACCGGCCATCAACGCCAAAGCGCTCAACAACACTGGCATCCATCGGCCAAGAGATAGCTGTTTGGAGGTCACACTGCGTCTAAGTGGAGGGACGGGGGAGTAGCTCATGGGTTTTTCAAGGCTCCGATTACTAACGTTTTAGGTTCGCAAGCGTGATCTCTGGAAAAACGAACGCTTGACAAACAAGGCAGCAATTCATCGCAGTTAAACACTGCAGTAATGGGATCGCATCAATTTCCAGTCAGCGCCTGGAGAATAACGCCCCTTTCGACATCGTTGTTATTACCCTTATGGGGGATTCAGTAATGGGCTCGGAATTCGTACAGAATAAGAGTCCGTTGGCCGTAGCTCGGAGCTACCCCGATTAACGCAAGTAACACGGTTACAGTAACCAATCCGGCAATATTGGTTGGTGGAACCGCCGATTCTGAATTGCAACCCGGCAGAGTCTGTGGCCCAATTGAACCCGGTAGGAACTGGACGGGTGCCCGGCTGAGTTCTCACGCAGACACTAAAGCCTGGATTTTGTCTGGAACTTTAGGGCCCGGCCGGAGTCGTGCGCTGATACAAAGAAACTCCCCACTCTACTACCCAACCTGATTTCCGCATGATCGGTCAGGGCACAGCTCTGTCCGCAAACAGAAACGAGCCGTGCTCAGATAGAAGCACGGCTCGTTTGGTGAGTGAAGCTTTTTGTGTGGTCGGCTAGTTGTGGGTGAGGCTAATCGTGACCCCGGTAGCAGAGAACGCGTTGCTCGTAATCGTAAGTGTGTCGGTTGCCGGCCCCGCCTTGGAGTAGGTGACGGTGATCGTGCAACTACCGCCCGGCGCAATCGATCCACTGCAGGTGTTGGTTTGCGTGAAGGCGCTGCTCGATCCATTCGCGAACGTCAGCGCCGAGATGGTCAGGTTCAAGTTGCCGGTGTTGGTCACGCTCGTCGTCAGTGACGAGCCCAGAGTGGTTAGCTTGAGTGCCCCGGTGTTCACCAACAACTTGGTGACGTTGGTGTTCAGGTCGCTCACATAGATGTTGCCGGAACCATCCAGGGTGATACCTGTGGGGTTGTTGAGCCCCGTCAGCGGTACCTGGGTGGTGGGGGCGCTGGCCGAGTGGTTGCTCGGCACCATGAGGACGCGTTGATCGCTATCGGTGATGAACATATCCCCGTAGGGGTCAAAGGCGATGCCTGCAGGCGAGTTCAGCGCGCATGTGGTAACGGTCGCGTCGCAGGGCGCAATGGCAACCGGCGTTGCGCCTGTTCCGCTGAGACCGACCTGCAGCACCTGGTTGAGGTTTCCGTCACCAACATAAAGGTTGGCGCCGGTGTTATCGACGGCAAGCGCTTGCGGGAAGCTTACGCTCTGGCTGCCGAGGTTCAGCAGGCTGGGCGTATACGATGCATACGTCTCCCCGGGAACCTCGATGATCCGCGGCGTGCTGCCGGCATCGGCGATGTAGATGTTGCCACCGAAGTCGATGCGAGCCGCGGTGGGTAGTCCGGGCGTGTAGGTCCCCGTGTTCACCGTCGATTCAGTGAATGCGGGGTTGAAACTGACCACCATCGGTGCGTTGGCATCGGAAACGACGAGGTTGCCAAAAGCGTCAAAGGTCAGGTCGCTGGGATAAACCAGGTTCTTGGTGTTAGTGGCGTTCCACTGTGTCAACCCACCGCCCGATGAGGGCAGCGTATCAATCTGCGCCGCGTTGCTGTTGGCCACGTACAGAGTGGAGTTGGTGAGATCCGCAGGGTTAAAGGTCAAGCTCTGCGGCTGGTTGAGGTTGGGGTTCAATACCTGCTGCGTCGCGCTGTTCAGCGAAATCTGCGCCGCAGAACCCAATCCGGAAAGGAACAGGTAGAGGATAGGTTCGACCGGCCCCGCGGAGGGAGTGAAGTTGACCTGCACCACTCCTTTGCGAATGCCAGGCAAGCCCGGTTTGAACGCAACGCTCAAGATGCAAACCGTGCCCGCAGGTTCCTGTGCTCCAGAAACGCAGGTGGTCGCACCCGTGTTGCTGAAGTCAGTGATTCCAGCGCCTGAGGGGTTGAAGTTGAAGGTCATGGCTCCGGCCACAGGGAAGGCATAGGGTATTTGAATCGTACTGGTCCCACCGCCTACAGCCGCAGGTTGCGCCCCGATCGCCGGATTGCGCAAGGGAATCACGGCTGAGCTGCTGTTGGGGACGTAGTTGTCGTCACCAAGGTAGTTCAGCGTCACGTTGTTATTGCCAGGAACGAAGTAGCTGCTGATCACGTTCAGGGTCGCGCTTGAAGTCGCCCCCGATCCGGGTACGAGCGGACCGCTCGCAAGCGTCTGACCATTGAAGACCACATTGACGGTTCCGGTCGGAGCGGCGGTAGACCCTGACACCGTTATGGCATAAGGAGTTGGCTGACTGAAGAAGCAGCAGTCGCCACTGGGGAACAAGGCCGCTCCGCTGACCCCGGTGGAACCTGTAGTGCCCACCACGATCTGCACCGTCGCCGTCGCGGTGGTGAAGTCGGTGGTATTGTTGGGCGTAAAGACCACCTGCAAGGTCCATGTTCCGGCCGCCAGTACCGCATTTAGCGCCGGCGTGTTGGCCGGTAATACGGTGTAATTGAAATTCCCGGGAAGAGAGGCGCCCTGGAACGTGGCCGTAGCATCGAGTTGGGTACCGGTCAGCGCTGTACCTTGCGCGATCGCAGCCGGGGTTGGCCAGTTGAGGATCGGCGTCGCCTGCGTCACCAGAATCGAGTTGTTCGCCGACACAGTGGTATAGGCCGCTGTGTTGGTTGGAGTGAAGGTTACCGACAGCGGATTAGTCCCGACCGGCAGCACGGTGGTTGCAGGCGGAGTGTAGACGTAAGTGCCTGGTACGACCGCCGGAGTGTTGGTGCCAAAGCCGAGCGCCATGATCACTACATTCCGCGTACTCGGGAGAGTGACACTCAACAGCGTTTTGGTGGGATCGGCAGGAATTTGATATCCGTAAAGATCATGGGTTCCGGAGTTTTCTCCGCCACCTTGCGTGTTCGCGTAGGGCGTGGTGGCGACGATCGTTTCACCCGCATAGCCTGCCGATGCGCTCCATGAGCTCATGTTCACGGTCTGCGTTACCGGGGCCCCGGTGGAATAGGTCAGGATGAAGGGCTCATTTGTCTGCCCGGTCGTGGTTGCGGCCCCAATCAAGTAGACAGAGGAATAGTTGCCCGGCGCCGGAAGCGTGTAGACCGCGCCATTGGTCATGGCGTTGGGAACAGTCGGTTGCCCGAGAGTAAACGTCGTTCCCTGATAAACGATCGAGCCATTGTTCAAGCTTGTTATAGGAATATGTATTGCCGGCGCCGTCGAAGCCCGACAACAAATAGCCGGTGCCGTCGGTGGAAGTCGAAAGCACCTGTAATTGACTTTGAGGAGTTACGGGCGTGGGTCGTGACGGTGCCGTAGCTACCGCATCCAGTTGGGTGGAGCTCAACGGCGTTCCGTAGGTGATGGGCGCCGGCGTTGGCCACTGGATTGCGGGTGTTTCGATCGGGTTGTTGGGCGTGTCGACCACCAACTGCACGGTGGCCGTGGACGAGGAATAGTCCGTAGTGTTGGTTGGAGTAAAGGTGACCGACAGTGTATCTGTACCGACCGGTTCGATCGTACCGGCTGGAGGATTGTAGACAAATGTTCCCGGAATCGCAGCCGTGGTGAGATCCATGGACAGGAACACAATGTTCCGCGTATTCGGCAGGGTGATGCTCTGCACTGTTTTGGCCGGGTTAAGGGCTATTTGGTATCCATAGACGCATACTGAATCCGCTTGCGTCGTGCCGTCGTCGAAGTTCCGATCAAAATTGCAATTGACAACAGACTCGCCTGGCCACCCATCTGCGTAGACCCAGTCGCTCATATTCTGGGTCACCTGGGTAGTCGTGTTATCGGTATAAGTCACGGTGAACTGCTGGCTCGCTCCGATGTTATTAACCATCGCCCCCAGCATAAACAGGTTCGTAAATTGTCCCGCAGGCAAGGTAATCGTCTCGTTGGCGACGGCGTCTGGCGCATTGGGCGGGCCCATGTTGAAGGTCAGGCCGTTCCAAACTATAGTCGAGCCGATCGTAGTCGTGGAGTAGGAGTACCCATCGTTATCAAAGCCGCCCGTGTTGTATTTCGAGCCTGGAGTATAGATACCGTTGACGTTGTAGGCGCCGGAAAGCGGAACCGAGACGGTGCCGGATGACGATGTGGCATTGAGTTGGAAGCCGCTCAGCGCCGTTCCATAGGTGATGGGCGTGGGTGTCGGCCAGGTAATGACGCTTGGATCCTGGGTCACGGTGAGCTGTACCGTCGCCGTCTCCACTGCGTAGCCGGGTTGTGCGGAGTGAAGGTTACAGAGAGAGTATTTGTTCCAGCATTAAGAACCGTGCCGGCGGCCGGACTGTAGACGAAGGTTCCGCGATGATTATCCGTCGCATTCAACTGTGTGGCGCTCAACGGAGTGCCGTAGGTAATTGGCGCGGGCGTCGCCCACTGGAGATCTGATGCTAACAAGGTCGTACCGGCCACCGTGCTGCTGGTGCGCCATTGAAGGCTGCAGTCCCCTGCATAAGCCGCCTGGTAGCTGTCGGCGCCGCCGGGCGGTGTATACACAAACGTTGCCACTCCACTTGCCAGCGGCGCGGTGCCTATAGCCGTCCCATTATTCGTAAAGGTGACTGTCTCTCCATTCGTCGTGGTCGTACCGTAATTGTAGGGAGCGAGCGTGGCCACCAGCGTGACCTGTTGGCCTACAGCGCCATTCACCGGGTTGACGCTGAGACCCAGAGCAGTTGTATGTTTTGAGGGGCTGAAGGTCAAAGCCGATGAAGTGCTGGTCCCGTAGTTCCCATCCCCGCCGTAAGTAGCGGTGACGGATTGCGTACCGCATCCGTAGAAGGCGACGTTGGAAATGGAAGCCGTCTCTGTCTGACCCGACAGCAGCACGGCGAGGCCGCCGGCGGTGACCGCGGTGATATCCACGCGATCATCGCCGTTGATGTCTCCCACGTTGGCAAAGATGTCGCCGCTGCCGACTGGATAGTAGGTTGTCGCGCCAAACGTACCTGTGCCCGTGCCCAGCAGGACGCCTACCGTGGAATTGCCGTCATTGGCCGAGATAATGTCCAGTTTGCCGTCGCGATTGAAATCTCCAATCGTCAGGTAGTAGGGCGCGGGGGTGGGCGTGCCGTCGTTCTGCACGTAGGGGCACTGGAGCCTGGAAGCTGGGGGTCGCCGTAGCTTTGTTGATCAGAATATAAATCGAATTGTCAGGAGCACTGGTGGTGGCCAGGTCCGGGTATCCATCGCCGTTGAAGTCGCCAATCGCTACTGAACCTACCTGGCTGGCTCCGGTGTAGGCGGTGGTATAGGGCTTGAAGGTGCCGTCGCCATTGCCCTGAAGAATGGCAACGTAACTGCCGCCGTCCGCGGATACCGCCAGATCGAGAAAGCCATCCTTGTTGAGATCACCCACCACGACATTCCAGGGATTATTCTCAACCGGGTAATAGACTGGCGCTTGAAATGACCCATCGCCAACGCCCAGGAG
Source organism: uncultured Acidobacteriaceae bacterium (assembly GCA_963821315.1). Lineage (GTDB taxonomy): Bacteria > Acidobacteriota > Terriglobia > Terriglobales > Acidobacteriaceae > PALSA-350. Next base: position 183,024 of record CAWGDP010000012.1, read on the forward strand.
AATCGCGACATTATTAAGGCCCGCAATTTGTGGCCACCAGATCCTGAATACCGTCGCGATTGAAGTCACCGACGGCGAGCAGTCTCGATTCTGAAGTAGACGCTGCTACCGGGTAGTTCTTGGCCGTCTGGAAAGTTCCGTTTCCATTGCCAAGGTAGATATTGACCGAGCCCGTGCCGGCGGCGCTGAGCACGGCAAGGTCCTGCTTACCATCGCCGTTGAAATCTCCCACGACTACGGAAGTTGGCTCGAAAGGAGAGGTGGTGTTAATCGTCGTGCCGTTGGTGAAGGTGCCGTTAGCAGCGCCCAACAGAATGACTATGGGGCCGGTGTTGGTGGGAACTGCGTAATCGGGGCGCCCGTCACCATTAAAGTCGCCAATCGCCGGCCCGATCGTACTGCCGGTTTGGCCGTTGTTCATATTGGCCACGGGGTAGAGGGTGTAGGGGGTGAACCCGTTTTGCAGCGAAGACGCATTGAGCGCTGCTGTGCCTAAAACAAAATTCGAGGTTGTATCGGTGAAGGTGACACTGCCCGTAGGAGTGACCGGACCGAATGCGGATACGGTTCCGGTAAGCGTTGCGTTGGGCGAGGCGCCCGTGCTTGCCAACGCAGTCGCCGACAGATAAGGGCCGACAAAAGTCACTGATTGCGGGGAGGACGAACTGGTCGCAAATACTGCCGTGCCGCCATAGTTGGCAACGAATTGATGGACCCCTACCCCGCCGACTTCAACCTCCAGAATCGCTGTGCCGGGATTCCCGTTGGTCGATTGAACCTGGACTGTACCCAGCACTTCCGTGACACTGTTATAAGTATCAGTGAAGGTCACAGTACCGCCGGCAACAGTAAACTCCGTGGCAGAAACCTGGGCTGTCATGGTGATGACCGCGCCGCTTGACGGGCTTTCAGGGGTCGTGAACAGGGAGGTCGTGGTTGCCGCGGATGCCCATGCGGCGGGCCCACCAGCCACCAATGCCAAAGCGCTCAACAACACTGGCATCCATCGGCCAAGAGATACCCGTCTGGAAGTCACACTGCGCCTGGGTGCAAAAATGGTGGGCTGGATCATGGGTGTCGAAACTCCAATTAGTAAGTGCTCTGAGTGCGCAAGCGTAGAGCTTCAGAAAACGAACGCATGCCAACGTAGGCGGTAATACGTTGCCCTTGTCCTGCCACCGCACCTGCGGTAACCGACCTGTTGGTTTTCTATCAACTGCTGGAGAATACAGTCCGTTTTGGCACATTGTTATTACTCGTCCGGGGGAGTTAGTGGGCTGATTCGTGGCATTCGCGGGACCAAAGGATATCTTTCCGGTTGATTACTTGTGGTTGGTTCGCGTCGATGCGGCACTTACTCCGCAGAGGTCTGGACTCGATATCACGCCGTCGCAGTCACTGATCTCGTATGCCGATTCAAGCCCAGATGCAGGGACCTACGGAGAAGCGCCGGGCGCCTTTCTCCTCCTGCTGTATCCTTCCCAGGAGGTCAAGTGCGGCTCCTCCTCGGGCGTGTCTGGGAGGTGTTTGGCTGGGCAAAGAGTTCAGGGGACATATCTATGGATAAGAGAGAGTTTTTGAAAACATCCGGCGCCTTCCTTGCCGGCAGCATGCTGTCGCCTTTGGCCCAGGGCGGGCAAGCCGCCGGGCGCACCAATTGGTCAGGAAATTACACCTACAGCACCGACCGCCTGCACCAGCCGCAAACCGTGGAGGAAGTGCAGCAGGTGGTGAAGAGCTGCAGCAAGCTCAGGGCACTGGGGGCGCGCCATTCCTTCAACGGGATTGCCGATAGCACGGAGAATCAGATCTCGCTGACCCACCTGAACCAGATGGTGCTCAATCGCAAGGAGAGCACCGTCACCGTCGGAGCAGGCGTCACCTATAGCCAATTGGCTCCGTATCTTGAAAGTCAGGGATACGCGCTGCCCAACCTGGCGTCGCTACCGCAGATTTCGGTCGCCGGAGCCATAGCTACGGCGACCCACGGCTCGGGCAATAAGAATGGCAACCTGGCCACGGTTGTCACCGGGCTGGAGGTGGTCACGGCGGATGGTGAGGTGGTGGTTCTCTCCCGAAAGCGGGATGGCGAACGATTCCACGGGGCAGCCGTGAACCTGGGCGCGATCGGCGTGGTCACCAAGGTGACACTGCAGGTACAACCGACCTTTCAGGTCAGCCAGGTGGTTTACGAGAACCTATCCATGGATCAACTGAAGCACCACCTTGAGGAAGTCTTCGCGGGCGGTTACAGCGTCAGCCTCTTCACCGACTGGCAGAATCACAGGATCGGCCAGGTATGGGTGAAACGGCGGGTTGAAGGGGGAAAGAGACCGGAGTTCGCCCCGGAATTATTGGGGGCCACACTGGCAACCAGAAAACTCCACCCCTTACCCGGACACTCGGCGGAGAGTTGTACCGAGCAACTGGGCGTTCCTGGTCCTTGGTATGAACGGCTGCCTCACTTCCGCATAAACTTCACCCCCAGCAGCGGGGCTGAATTGCAGTCGGAGTATCTGATCCCCCGGGAGCGCGGATACGAAGCCATTCTGGCGGTCGAACAGCTTCGAGACCATGTGACTCCCCATCTGTTTATCTCGGAATTGCGGACCATCGAGCGCGACGATCTTTGGATGAGCACGGCTTACCAACGGCCTTCCATGGCCATTCATTTCACCTGGAAACCGGAGTGGCCGGCGGTCAAGAATGTGCTGCCGCTGATCGAGGAGAAACTGGCCCCCTTCCATGCCCGCCCGCACTGGGGCAAGTTGTTCACCATGCCGCCCTCGCAGATAGAGCCCCTCTACCCTCAATTGTCGAACTACAAGGGGCTTTTGGCGCACTACGACCCTGCGGGCAAATTCCGCAATCGCTTCGTAAATACCAATATCTACGGAGCCTGAAAAGTTAACTTCGGGGCGCAAGAGCGCGAGGGCAACATCCCTGGGGAGAATGGCCGGCAACGGACGGGAATCGCCAATTAGTCTTCGTCTGGATCCTGAAGCACTTCTTCCTCGATTTCCATGTCTCGGAACTCGTTGGAGTCGAATACCTGGCCACAATCCAGACACTCGACGTATTCAACGTCCTCTTCGCGCGCTACCACGCGGACCTTTGGGTGTTTGCAGGTGGTGTCCATCTGGGAGGTTTGAGTGTGTAACCTAGTTGTTCTGGGCAAGATTGTACCCGCCGGATTAAGCCTGTCAAATCTGTTTCTGAGTATTCCGCGCCGGTTCCCGGAATTTAACCGAAATTAAGCCCCCGGAAGTACCGGGCACGACCTGAACTGCCTTCTTTAAGGGATGCAGGTGGCCTCGGTTCAGGTTGACACCGTTTTAGCTGGAGAGCTCGCTGATGCTCCGAACCTGCTCCGGTTTGAGGGCAACATCCTCAAGCTTGCCAAAGATCATCTTGCCCGACGCGGTCTGCAACACGCTGGTAACCGTGATCTCGACCGCGCGGCCTATCATGCGCCGGGCGTGGTCCACCACCACCATGGTTCCGTCATCCAGGTAACCGACTCCCTGGTTGTATTCCTTGCCTTCTTTGAGCACCACGACGTTCATTTTTTCGCCCGGCAATACCAGTGGCTTCAATGAGTTGGCGAGATCGTTCAGATTGAGCACCCGCACCCGGTGCAGTTGGGCCACTTTGCTGAGGTTGAAATCGTTGGTCAGGATGGGAGCACTCATCTTCTTGGCCAGCTCAATCAGCTTCAGGTCGACCTCGCGCACCTGGGGAAAGTCATCCTCGACGATTTGTACGCCGAGCAAAGGATGGGACTGCATCTTTTGCAGAATATCCAGCCCGCGCCGGCCACGCTGCCGGCGAGAGCCGTCGGAAGAATCGGCTACGATCTGCAACTCGCGCAACACGAACTCTGGAACCACCAGCGTTCCTTCCAGGAAGCCGGTCTCCACCACGTCCGCGATGCGGCCATCGATAATAGCGCTGGTGTCAACGATCTTGAGGTTGCGCTTGCCGCCAGCCCGCTCGCCGGCAAAGAGCTCAGCCAGGCCCCCGGTAAAGTTCAGCAGGTCACCCTTGCTGGCGCCTACCATCAGCCCGATGTACGACATAAGCATGAGCACAAAAAGCTGCAGCAAGGCCCGGGTTCCGCCTTGCGGCAAGCTTCCGCTCAGCACCATGCCGAACAGCGCCGCGCCTGCGATACCCAGTATGCTGCCCAAAACCGCGCCCAGAAGGCGCTTTATGCTCAACGCGCGAACGCGCAGCTCAAAGACGATGACAGCCGAGGCGGCAACGGCGCCCAGGACAGCCGCAGCCCAGGGCTGCAGATCAAAGGGGCGGAGGAAAAAACAGGCCGCAGTAAGAACAACGATGAATAGTACGCGGATGATAACCAGGTCCATACGGGCTCCCTGCCGATGCCAAAAGGCTACGTAGCACGACAGAAAAAAGTGCAAAATGCAAACCCCCGGAGTATACCGACGGCACAGGTACTCGGGCAAAAAAGAAATCCCGAAGCCGCGTTTCATGCGGCTTCGGGATGTTTAGTTGCAGGCTCTAGTACTTGGCTACCTTGGGATCTATCTGCTCGCTCCAGGCTTGAATTCCGCCGGCCAGGTTCTTGACCTTGAAGCCGGCCTGCTGCAGGAACTCCGCCGCTTTCTGGCTGCGGCCACCCATCTTGCAGTGGGCCACGATCTCCCGGCTCTTATCCAGTTCGCCGACGCGTTTCTGCAGGTCGCCCAGTGGAATGAGATACCCGCCGATCTCCGCGATTTTGTATTCATGCGGTTCGCGCACATCGAGCAGAAAGTAGTTCTTGCCCGCGTCGCGCTGCTGCTTGAATGTAGTCACCGAGATCTGCTCGATACCGTTAACCAAGGGCGCGTCCGCCGCGGGCGCCGGCTGGATGCCGCAAAACTGCTCATAGTCAATCAGCTTGGTTACAGTCGGATGCGTGCCGCAAGCGGGGCAATCCGGATTCTTGCGCAGCTTGAGCTCGCGGAAGCGCATGTTCAACGAATCCACCAGCAGCAGGCGCCCGATCAGAGGCTCGCCCTGGCCCAGGATTAACTTGATGACCTCGGTTGCCTGGATCACTCCCACCAACCCGGGCAGGATGCCAAGCACTCCGCCTTCCGCGCAGGAAGGGACCAAGCCAGGCGGCGGCGGCTCCGGGTAGAGGCACCGGTAGCAGGGGCCCTGCTCCGTGGCAAAGACGCTGGCCTGCCCTTCGAAGCGGAAAATCGAGCCGTAAACGTTGGGCTTTCCGCTCAACACGCAAGCATCGTTCACCAGGTACCGGGTGGGAAAGTTATCGGTGCCGTCGGCCACGATATCAAAGTCCTTGAAGATCTCCATGGCGTTTTCGCTCAACAGCATGGTGTTGAACTTCACGATCTTCATGTATGGATTCAGGGCCGTCAGCTTCTCTTCGGCCGAGTCCAGCTTCAGCCGGCCCACGTCCTTGGTGCTGTGAATGATCTGGCGCTGCAGATTGCTCGAGTCGACTACGTCGAAGTCGACCAGTCCTAGCGTCCCAATACCCGCCGCGGCCAGGTAGAAGGCTAAGGGCGAACCCAGGCCGCCCGTGCCCACGCACAGCACCTTGGCTGCTTTGAGTTTCTGCTGCCCCTCGATGCCGACCTCGGGCAAGAGCAGGTGGCGGGAGTAGCGCGCGATTTCGTCGTTGCTGAGTGACGGCAATGCCGTCGTAGGTGTTTCGGTAAGTGTAGCCATTCCTGACCCTCTTTCGGCGTGCGCCGCACGCCTGTTCAAAAGCGATTTTCTTATTTGTCTAGAGCGCCGCATCCGCCCGCAATCGAAGGAATGATCGACAGGCTGTCACTATCCTTGACGGCCGTGTTTTCCTTGTCGCTCAGGTAGCGAATGTCCTCATCGTTGAGATAAACATTCACGAAGGCGCGCAGCTTGCCTTCTTCCGAGTACAGATGCTGCTTCAGTTCCGGATGAGTGCTGGTAAGTTCATCCAGCGCCTGGCCCACGGTCGCGGCCGAAACGGTCACTGTGGCCTGCTTGGCGGCGAACTGACGAAGCGGGGTTGGGATGTGAATCTTCACTCTTCAACTCTCTTTCTTATCTCGTTGTAGGCGGCTGACGGCGCAGAGGGCCATCGCCTCACACTGCGCCAGAGCATGGTGACGGGGCCGGCGGTCAACAGCGTTCGGGCCGCACCAGGATTTCCTCATCTTCAAACCGCTTGTCATCCTCGCTCGTACCGGCCAGGAAAAATGAGTTGGTCTGCACCGCTACTCCCTTTTCGACGCTGGTAATCATATAGGAGCAGCCCAGCCAGTGGGCTTCGTTGAAATCGGTCTGCGACCAACGCGCAGGATGATCGGGATGGGAGTGGTAGAAGCCGACGATGTCCAGACTGCGTTCTCGAGCCTGGCGTTGAATGCTGATCAGCTCCTGGGGCGCAATGTGATACCGGTTATGGGCGGAATCGGTGCGCGTATTGCCCGCGCGTATGGCCGCGTTCACCTCATTGGTGCCGTCATTCGCATGACCCAGCAGCACACCGCAACACTCATGGGGATAGGTCTCTTCACCGTGTTGGCGCAGCTGGCTGTACACCGTATCGCTGATACGGAGCGTCAGCTTCTTCTGCTGCTCGACACTCTCAGTCGTACTGCTCATCATTGCTCCCAAAAACGCTCACTCAGATACTTGTCGGCCGAATCGCACAGGATGGTGACAATGACAGCGTTTTTGCCTGCGCGCGATACTTCTTCCCCCACCTTGAGACTTGCTGCCACCGCCGCCGCGGCGGAGATGCCCAATAGCAAACCCTCCGTCCGGCCCAGATGCTTGGCCATCTCGTAGGCTCCTTCGGTTGACTGCTGCACGTGGCGGTCTGCCAGGTTGGCATCGTAGATAGGAGGCACGATCGCAGTGGCCATGTACTTCAAGCCTTCCAACCCATGAAACGGTGAGTCAGGCTGCATGGCAATACATTCAATCGACGGATTCAGCTCCTTTAGACGGCGGGTGACCCCCATAAACGTGCCGCTGGTGCCTAGCCCCGCCAGGAAGTGCGTAATCCGTCCCTCGGTCTGCTGCCAGATCTCGTTCGCGGTACCGTGATAATGCGCCTTCCAGTTGGCCTCGTTGCCGTACTGGTCAGCGTAATAGTACCGGCTCTTATCCTGCGCCAGCTCGCGCGCCTTCAAAATTGCGCCATCGGACCCATCCGCGGGATCGGTCCAGACTATGTTCGCCCCGTAAGCGGCGAGAATCCGCTTCCGCTCGGGGGAAACATTCGACGGCATGCACAGCGTAACCCCAAAGCCGCTGGCTGCACCCAGCATGGCATAGGCGATGCCGGTGTTCCCGCTGGTCGCATCCAGCAAGTGCTTTCCTGCCAGCAACCCCTTGGCGTTGGCCGCAGCCACGATGGAGGAGGCGGCGCGGTCCTTGACCGATCCGCCGGGGTTCGCCCATTCGGCCTTGCCCAGCAACGTGATCCCGGGCAGATGCGCCGTCAAACGGTCGAGACGCAGGAGTGGAGTATTCCCAATCCGCTCCAGGATGCTAGTGCCCAGGGTCCGGAGCGTCGAGCTTACTTCAGTTTGCACGTCGGTTGGCATGTTTCCCGTTCACAGTCCTTGCTTCCACCGGTCTCCGCTCGTTGCAGCCGGGAGCGGGAGTGTGCGAAAGTTAAACCTTAGTGTAGCGTCCACTCGAAAATCGAGGCAATTCATCGTCAGTCGTAAACCATGCGAACAAAAGTGCACTTCCTCAATTTCGACGAAGTTCTGAGTGCCCTGCGCACATTAGGATTTGATGTTCAACAGGCGCCCGGGGTCGCAAACCAGATTCTGGTGCGCAAGTACGGCGCTGGGGCGAGCCTGGCCCAAGCTACCGGTGGGGACAATAAGCTTCCCCACGTAGCCGTGGCGTGGGTGCACCGCCCGGGCTTCCTGGTGGGCGGAGAAGTGGCCACGCTGCTCGACCGTGGGCATCAGAAATTCTGGAAGTCCAGCCGCCTTGAGGTTCCGGCAACCGCGGACTCCCTGCAGGCGGTGCACCGCTTTGGGGAGGAGTTGCGGCAGGTTATCGGCGAGCCGAGCCTGTACAACGAGTCCCTGGGCACGACCAGCGACAGCTACTTGTACGACCGCGTCAAAGGCCGCGACCTGCCGCTCGCCCAACGCCCCATACCCGCTTGGGAATTGCCTCCGAAGAACAGCTAATTTCTCGGGTTTGGGTGGGGAGCGGGCCGAGGTTTAGTGCCGCGCCTACGGCGCTCCCACGGCACGCCGCGGCAGGCTGATCATCTGCGGGATAGATTCCCAGCCCTTCCGGGCTGGGCTCACGTTTGGACGACCGGCCCTCCGGGCCTCGTATCCAGGGCGATTTTCGCAGTGTCATTTCTTTCTCGACTTGCCGCTGGCGAGTTCGGAGGGATGACAGCGTGTTTCACCGCAACGAAGGCTGGGTGCCCCATTCAAGCCCGGTTTTGGCTTGAGTGGGATACCACAGCACTCGACGTACCTATCTTTTGGAGCGTTCTCGCTGTAGTTCGCGGTAGACCTCGCTCTTGGAGACCCCTCGCTCCCGCGCCACCCGCTTGAGAGCGTCTTTCTCGTCCAAGCCCTCGGCCTCCATCAGCTGGGTCATCTGCAGCATTACACTGCCGCCGGCGTTGGCCGGCAGGGCCACAGCAGCGGCGTCGATCAAGAGCACGATCTCTCCCCGTATACGCTCGCGGGCCGCCAGCTCCAATCGGACTTCCCGCACGGACCCGCGCAGAAACTCTTCATGGAGTTTTGTCAGCTCGCGGGCTACCACCACGTGCGCGGACTCTCCCCACACCGCCTCCACGTCGGCCAATGTCTCCAGAATGCGATGCGGAGCCTCATAGACAACCAGGGTGAGCCCAGCCATGCGTGCGGCCAACGCTTCCAGCTCCGTGCGCCGCGTGCCTGGCTTGGCCGCCAGAAATCCCGCATAAAAGAAGTGCTCCGTATCCAGGCCGGAGGCGATCAGCGCAGTAAGCGCGGCATTGGCTCCGGGGATAGGAATGACAGGGATGCCTGCTGCCACGGCCGCGCGCACCAGGTCCAATCCCGGATCGGAGAAGGCCGGCGTACCCGCATCGCTGACCACTGCGACCCGGCCTCCCTGTTGCAAGAGGGCTATCAGTTCCAGCGTTCGCGATTGCTCGTTGTGCTCGTGGTAGCTGATGGTCGAGGTGGAGATGGCAAAGTGATTTAACAGCTTCTGCGTCTGGCGGGTGTCCTCGCAGGCAATGCGGTCGACTTCCTTCAACACCCGGAGCGCACGAAGGCTGATGTCTTCAAGATTGCCGATAGGCGTGGCGACCAGATATAGCCCCGGCGCCAGCCCTGGTTCAGGGGACAACGATTATTCCTGGCTCTGGCGACGAAGTTTCCGGCTCTCCGCCAGCAGGCTCATGGAGTGCATCAGGTTCTGCAGGGTCACAATGCCGACAATGCGTTCGCCTTCGGTCACCGGCACCAGCGACAATCCACGGCCCGCGAAACGGCTGATCGTGGTCCCCAGCGAGTCCTCCGGTTGGGCAACGTGGAAGCTGCGCGACATCACCGCTTGCACATAGCCGTTGCCCTCGCTGCGCAGTGCGGAAAGAATGCTCTGGCGGGAGATAATGCCCACCAGGCTGTCGCCCCGCACCACGGGAAAGTCGTCCTGCAGGCTGTGAATCGACTTGTGCAGCGCATCTTCCAACGTGTCCGAGGGTGCCAACATGGAGAACTCGGTCAGCATAATGTCCTGCATGTTGACGGTATCCACCACGCTCTGGAAGAGCACGCCCTGATCTTCAAGCTGGGCGCCGATGAGAATAAAAAAGCCCGCCATCAGCAGCCACGCGTTCATCAGCACCAGGCCGGCGATGATGGCTGTCATGGCAAGGATCTGGCCCAGACCGGTGGCCACGCGCGAACCCTGCGCCCTGCCCTGCGTCCGGGACACGCCTCCGCGCACCACTCTGCCGCCATCCAGAGGATAGGCAGGCAGTAGATTCAACACCCCGAGGAACACATTGAGCCACACGATGCTGCGGATCAGGTGCGCGGGCGTGATCCAGGGCCGATCCAATAGGTTGAGCGTGGGCGACATGCCGAGCACCAGCATGGCGACCACGAGAGCGAAGCTCAGGTTCGCCAGGGGACCGGTGAGCGCCATGCGCCACTGTATTTTGGGGGCGCCCGCGTTCTCCGCGCTCTCCGCGTTGGCGTAAGCTACCAGGCCGCCAATGGGCAAAAGCAAAATATTTCTCAGCTGCAAACCGTGGTAGGCCGCTACGATCATGCGCGCCACTTCGCGCACCGCCACCGTGCCCAGCAGGACAAGCCATAGGCCAATGCCGCGAAACACGGAGAGGTGTGCGCTCTCGGTGTAGGCCATACAGATGCCGAGCAGAAGGATGAAGAAGGTGTGAATGCGTAACTCGACACCCATCCATCGTCCTAGAGGGAACGACCATCCACGCATTGCATTCGTCCTTCGCGCTGGTTTGCTACTACCTGCATTGTAGAGCCTTCCCCTGTGGGCGCAGCATGGGATTCGGTTACCATCAATTCCGGTGCGGGTGGGCTGATATGCGTGTCATTGGGGGCACATACCGTTCGCGGCGGCTGATCGCGCCCCGCGGGCTGGCCACCCGGCCCACCAGCGATCGCCTGCGCGAGACACTCTTTAATGTTCTGGCTCCACGCATCGAGGGCGCCGTCTTCGCCGACCTTTTCGCCGGCTCCGGAGCAGTGGGCATCGAGGCTCTGAGCCGCGGGGCACGCCTGGTTTATTTCGTGGACAACGCCGCGCCGGCAGTGTCAGCAATCCGGGAAAACCTGGCTGCGCTCGAGATTCGCTCCGGCTTCAAGATCGAGTCCGGAAGCGTCTCTGGCACATTGCGCCGGCTTTCCGAATCCAACCCGGAGGAGCGCTGTGCGATCGTCTTTCTGGATCCACCGTACGCGGCCGCGGATGCTTACGAACGCACCTTAGCCAGCATTGGCCAGCAGGCGGATTCCCTGCTGACGCCCAGCGGCATCGTGATCGCCGAACACGGGCGCAAAATGCAACCGCCGCTGGCGGAGAGCTACGGGGCACTACAACGCTACCGTGTACTGGAGCAGGGCGACGCAGGTTTGAGCTTCTACGGCAGGTAGGCGCCGCCCTTGTGCTCACCGGTGTGGAGATTGACCTCAAACTCCAGTTCCCTATCCGTTCTCATCTCCCAACCCAGGCCGAAGAGGGTCGCGCCACGGACAGAGGTGATGCGTAACCCATCCCAACTGAGCCGGCTCGTTTGCCATGCCTTCCCTTCCCGGCCCCAGGCAAGCAGCGAATGAAAGCCGGCAAATAGCAGGAGATCTGGCTCAGCTAAGGCCCGAATTTCGGTGACCGGCCGGTACTCCACCTGCTCCCAACGTGCTGGATTACGGGTGTCAATGAGGTAGGCGTAGCCGCCCGCCGCCACGCAAATCCATGCCGGATCAGGGCAGGCCCATACCCCGGTGGGCACCCCGGCCCCAGCAAAACCCAGGGCGCAGGTGGCGAGGAACTGCCCTGCGCTGTTGGGCGGGCGGATCATGACTTCGAGGGCTCCTCGCTCCACTTCTTCCACTTGCGCCGGATAGACGAATTGCCTCCCGGGCAGGATCAAGGGCCGGGCGGCGAGGACCTCCGCCTGCCAAGCGTGCGCAAAGGTGGAATCGATCATGAGATTCGAGCTAGAGCAATTGAGGGGCTTCGCCCCGTCTTTTTCGTCCCAGGTACGCTCGGGCGAACCTTGGGCACCCGTCCCTGTTTTATCGACACCCTGTTGTATCGACGTTGGTGGTCGGTCTAGGTGCCAACGCTGGAGGCCATAAAGGCTTTTACACGCTCCCGCACGCTGGACACGTGGGTCGGCAAATCGAGCTTGCTGCCGTCTTCGAACAGAGGAATCAGTTTGTCGAACTCCGGGCCGGAATGGGCTCCGGTCAGAATGATGCGTACGGGGTGGAAGAGATCTTTTCCCTTAACGCCAGTCTCGGCCTTCACCTCGTTCATCAGCTCCTTGAAGCGCTGAGGCGTCAAAGCGCCCGATTCGGCCAGGATCTTCGCCGCAAAGGCGCGTACTACGCGCTCCCCTGCTTCTGAGGTAAGGAGGGCAGCGTCTTCCTGGGCGACCGGGCCTGGGTTCCAAAGCGCTTCCGCTTTTTTGGGCAGCTCCTGAAGCTGGTCCACGGCGGGGAGAAACAGCTCCAACACCCGGTCAAACCAATCTTCGATGATCGGTGTGGCCAGCGACGGCAGCCGGTGCAGCGCTACGAAATAAGGCCAGGAGAGCGCCCTCAGTTCCGGCAGCGGAGTTTGCTTGATCACGTGCCGGTTAAGCCAGTGCAGCTTGTCCCAATCGAAGACTGCAGGCGAGGGCGTTACCCGTTCCAGCTTGAACTCCGCTATCAGCTCTTCGCGGGTGAAGGTCTCGCGCGTTCCACCCTCGGCGCCCCAGCCGAGCAGGGCGAGATAGTTGGCCAGCGCCTGGGGCAGAATTCCCATTTCTCTAAAGCTGGCCACCGAGGTCGCGCCATGACGTTTGGAGAGGCGCTCGCGATCGCTGCCCAGGATGGTCGAAAGGTGGGCAAACTGCGGCAGACGCCAACCGAAGGCCTGGTAAATGGCTACCTGCCGGGGAGTGTTCGAAATGTGATCGTCGCCGCGGATGACATGCGTGATGTGCATAAGCGCATCGTCGATGGTGACCACGTAGTTGTAGACCGGCACCCCGGAGGAGCGGACCAGGATAAAGTCGCCCACGGCATCGCTCAAAAACTCCACATCGCCGCGCACGATGTCGTGGAAGCGCAGGGGCGCGTCGGGCACGGCTAAACGCACGGCGAAGCTCTCGCCCGCGGCAACCTGGGTTTCGGCTTCGCTCGCCGCCAGAGTTCGGCATTTACCCGAGTAGGTCTGCGTGCGGTGCTCGCGGCAGGGCCAGCTGGCGCTCCTGCTCCAGTTCCTCCGCTGTGCAGAAGCAGCGATAGGCTTTGCCTTCTGCGAGCAGACGATCGGTGTGCTGCTGATAGATTTCCAAGCGCTCGCTCTGCCGGTAGGGCGCGTAGGGGCCGCCGATTTGCGGCCCTTCGGCCCAGTCCAGGCCTAGCCAGCGCAGGTCTTCGATCAGCTGGGTTTCGTAACGAACTTCACTCCGCTCCACATCGGTGTCTTCGATGCGCAGCACAAAATCTCCGCCAGTGTGGCGGGCAAAGAGCCAGTTGTAGAGAGCGGTGCGGGCATTGCCCACATGCAACATTCCGGTGGGGGAGGGCGCAAAGCGCACCCGTGTGGTTGGGTTCGGCATAAGTCTACGTCTGATGCTATCAACGAAAGTGCTCCCAGCCGCCAGCTGCCAGTGCTGTACGCTTGCCTCCGCTGCGAGTCATCTGCACCAGCGGTCCTCGTCCGGCTTTTTTCATCCGGCCTATGGCGTGCACCAGCACTCCTCCCAATGGGCTCGGCACCACCGTCTTCGGGTCAGCGGTGAAGAGGAGTTCGTAATCTTCCCCTCCGTGCAGTGCCTGCTCCAGAGTGGCCCGGGCGTCGACGGGCAGGGATTCGACTTCAATTTCCGCGGCCAGCCCACTCTCCTCACACAGGTGCGCAAGATCGGTCGAGAGTCCGTCGCTGAGGTCAATGGCCGCGGTCGCGATTCGACCACCCATAAGCTTGCGACCTGCAGCCAAACGGGGCTCCGGATAGAGATGTGGATGCCCCTGACCGCCCTTGTCCTTTTTGCGAAAGGCGGCTGGACGGCGTTCCAGGGCCAGCAGCTCGGCGGCAGATCCCCCCAGGGCTCCAGTGACATAAATCAGGTCGCCTGGACGGGCGCCGGAGCGCAGCAGAGACCGCCCCTTGGGCACGCTGCCCAACAGAACAATGTCGGCAACCACCAAACCGTGGGCGCGGTTTACTCCCGACGGGGACTTGGCCAGGTCCCCACCTGCCAACGGGACCCGGTACCGCTCAGCCAAAGCCATCAACCCGTCGAAGAAAGCCTGCATCCAAGTTTTGTATGGAAGCTGTTTGCGGTATCCAGTCAGCTCTGCAGGCAGAGCGAGCGAAAGAAAGGCCGCCTCCGGGCGAGCTCCCATGGCGGCCAGGTCGCTCAAGCCGCGCGCGAGGCAGCGATGGCCTACGCTCTGCGGCGGATGCCAATCGCGACGGAAATGGACATTTTCGAGGGAGAGATCGGTGGTCACCACCAGCTCTTCTCCGGCGCGTGGCTGCAGCACAGCGCAATCGTCGCCAATGCCTAAATGCAGGATCCTACCCTTACGCCGCGGCCTGCCCGGCGCGTTCACGAATGTCCGCAATCAGTTCTCGCTCGCCGAGTGTCCTCGATGCGCTTCTTTTGCGCTTGGCAGCCATGGCGCCAGCATACCTTGCCAACCGCCGCGAACTAGCGTAATGGCGATTTGGTAATACCACTTCCGGGTTTGACCCCTTAGATTCACTCTGTTAGGGTCAAGGTTCGGCATATGTACGAGAAAGCTACAGCCCACCGGAAGATGCGGTTGGGGTAGCTCGTGCAAAGGCCCAAATCCCCTGTTTTGAGAGAGCAATTTGCGCAAACGCTACTACATTATTTTTGTAGCTCGCCAGGAAGATGGCGATTTGCGCAAGATCCCAATCCCTCTCCACTACGCCTATATCTTTGTTGCTGCCGCGGTCATCGGCCTCTTCACTATCACTGGGATGGCCGGCTCCTACAGCCGCATGCTATTGAAAACAGCGCGCTTCAACCAGGTGCGGACAGAGCGGGAGACGATACGGCACGATTACCTGCAAATGGAGCAGGTGGCGCACGAGAAGGATGTTCAGGCAGCGTCGCTGGGCTCTTTGGCCAGCGAAGTGAGTGCTCTTTACGGATTGCGGCAAAGCAAGCTGGCCAAGTCCTCTATGCTGCGGGCTTCGACTACGACCGGCCACGCAAGCAGTGACGGGATTAGCGATCAGCAGTACGGTCAATCCCTGGATCAGCTTCTCGAGCTGCGTTCCTCGGCCATGTCGGGCGAGATCACCCATGGGCTTGACTTCACGCATCGTTTTCCGGCGGCCTTTAGCGGGCTAGGGAATGTGGCGAACGCACCATCGGAATGGCCGGTGCAGGGGATCGTAACCAGCTCCTTCGGCGCCCGGCTGGATCCCTTTAACGGGGAAGGCGCCTTCCACACCGGAATTGACATCGCCACCGCCAAGGGCGAGGCAGTACGCGCGCCCGCGGACGGGACCGTCCTGAAGGCGGGAATGGGCAATGGGTACGGGCGCGAGGTGGTGATCGACCACGGCCACGGCATTGAGACCATCTACGCTCATCTTTCCGGGTTCGCGGTGACGGAAGGACAAGACGTGAGCCGCGGGGATATCCTTGGATACGTCGGTTCTTCGGGCCACAGCACCGGTCCTCACCTGCACTATGAGGTCCGGATTCACGACACCCCTGTCAATCCGTCCAAGTATCTGCGTGCCGCCGCGCGGCAACTAGCGAGCACCCCATCTACACCCACTCCCACACTTGCACCGGCGCCTGCACGCCCGCCCTCGACCTCCGCAGGCGGCGCAGACTAAGACCGCGTTTTTCCGGAGCGGTCCTGCTGTGCCTGGCGATCCTGGGCTCGATGCCGGCTGTGGGGCAGACTTCCAAGGGCAGCTATTTCGGCTTCGACAGGAATGAGTATCCCGGCGACAACCTGTTGCCGGCGCTGCGCCGAAGCTTTTCCTATACCGGGTATTGGCTGAACAACCCTCCGGGCGCCAAGAGCAATGGCTGGGTGGGCAAGCGCGCCATTCTCAAGGCGCACGGTTTCGGCTTCATGATCCTGTATAACGGACGGCTGGATGCCCAGCTTACTGGCAAGGATGCGGCCGCGCTGGGCCGGTCGGACGCCGCTGCCGCCGTCTCCGCAGCGAAGAGGGAGGGCTTTGCCCCTGGGGCGATCCTGTTTCTCGATCAGGAGGAAGGCGGCCGCCTGCTGCCGGAGCAGAGCGCTTACCTGTTCGCGTGGGTAGAGGCGATACGCGCATCGCAGTATAAGCCGGGCGTTTATTGCTCCGGCATTCTGGTGCCGGATGGATCGAGCACGATCAGCACCGCGCGCGATATTTTGAGCCATGAGGGCAACCGGCCACTGGCTCTGTGGGTGTGCGAACGACGCGTGCCCCCCAGCTCCCGGTTGTGTGATCCCCAAAAAGCCTCTGGCGCCTGCTTCAAGCGGAGTCAAGGATGCGCTGGTTTGGCAATACGCGCAATCGCCCCGCAGCCAGTTTGCCCGCCAATGTGCGGCGACCTATGCCGCCGATAACAACTGTTACGCGCCCGGCACGCCGCACAGTCCGCAGACTTTCCTGGATCTGAACGTGTCTTCGTCTCCGGATCCATCCGGGGCGACGGTAGGGTGTTCGCCTGCACTGAGCCGGCTTACGGGTCGATGGGCAAAACGCTCACCAGCGCTAAAAGCCCGGTCATTGCAAGACAAAGCACCGTCGCGAGTTGAAACCCGACTCTCCCCGGACTGAAAGTCCGGGCTGTCACAGTCATGGCCTGAGGCTGGCACAGCATGGGGCTGCAAGCTTCCTGGCAGAGCATGGCCGAGCGTGGCAGGGCATTGGAAGGCGGTCTTCAGCCTTCTTGCAGCATGCTGGGCTCTTCGGGGGCGCGCAGCCGGACCAGACGATCGATGGCGTAAGGCGCCCGATGGGAAGAGGTGTGATAGTGCCGGACCTGCAATTCGCCCAGCAGGCCGATGGCAAGCATCTGAATGCCGGCCAGAATCAAGACACCCGCTACTACGAAGAGCGGACCATGCGTGTCCATCACGTCCTGATGGGTAAAGAGCTTTAGACCGGCCAAGAACAACGAAATGCCGGAGCCGAGAAAAATACCGAGCGCGCCAAAGGTGCCGAAGAAATGGAGCGGACGCGTCATGTACTTCAACAGAAAACGAATGGTCAGCAGATCAAAGAAGACGCGCACAGTGCGCGAAATACCGTAGTGGGACTTGCCCCGCTCGCGGTTCACATTCCGGATGGGAATCTCGCAGATGCTGGCGCCATACCAAGAGGCGAGCGCCGGGATAAAACGATGCATCTCGCCATACAGCGGGATGTTGTGGATCACCTCGCGGCGATAGGCCTTGAAAGTGGTGCCGAAGTCGTGAATGTCGACGCCGGAAAGTTTGGCCATCAGCCAGTTGGCACAACGGGAAGGAATCCTGCGCATGACGAAGTTGTCGATGCGCTCCTTGCGCCATCCGCTGACCACGTCGTAACCCTCTTCCAGCTTGGCGACAAACTCGGGGATCTCGGAGGGGTCGTGCTGCAGGTCGCCGTCCATGGCGAGGATGTAATCGCCCTGGGAATGGTCGAATCCAGCGGCCAGCGCGGAGGTCTGGCCAAAATTGCGCCGCAACTTGACCACCAGGACGCGGCTGTCGACGGCTGCAATCTCTTCCAGTAGCTTGTAGGTGCGGTCACTCGATCCGTCGTCTACCAGCACCAGTTCAAAGCTGTCGCCAATTTGCTCCATCACCGCCTTCAGGCGATCGTACAGAGCCGTAACGTTCTCTTCCTCGTTGTGGAAGGGCACGACAATCGAATATTTCGGCATTAAGACAGTATAAATCCCAAGAAAAGGATCTTCGGGTTGGATTTGCGTCTTTTTTAAGCGCTCTTGGGTATCTCGTCGGTAAGAATCGCGGCAGCTTGCTCGCACGCGGCACGATCCACGTCGTGGTGAGTCACCAGGCGTATCGAATTGGGACCCAGGGTTGAGGCGAGAACGCCGCGACGGGCAAGAGCGCGGACTAACGCCTTCGCGTCTCCCTCGCCGCGCAAAGAGAAGATCAGGATGTTGGTCTGGACCAGCTCCGGATCGAGCACCACTTGAGGTAGCTGCGCCAATGCATCGGCGAGCAGCCTGGCGTTGTCGTGGTCCTCTTGCAGCCGCCCGGTCATCTCGTTCAGCGCGATCAACCCTGCGGCAGCGAGAACACCTGCCTGGCGCATTCCTCCGCCGAGCGCTTTACGAAAATTACGCGCCCGCTCGATGTGAGCGCGGCTGCTCACCAGCATGGAGCCGACCGGGGCGCACAAGCCCTTGGAGAGACAAAACATGACCGAGGCGAAGCCACCGGTCAGACGGTCTACCGGCGTATTCAGCGCGGTGGCGGCATTGAAGATGCGCGCGCCATCGAGATGCACGGGCAAGCCGGCATCGGCGGCGCCGGCCCAGATTTCCTGGGTTACCTCGAGCGGCATCACCGTTCCACCGGCCAGGTTGTGCGTGTTCTCAAGCGATATCAGGCCGGTTCGCGAGCGGAAATGAAGGCCGGGTGAGACCACTGCCTTGATGAGCGGCCAGGTGAGGATCCCGCGATCGGCATAGACGGTGCGCAACTGGCAGCCGGAGAAGGCTGAGACCATGGACATTTCCCAGTCCACCAGGTGGCCGCGGGATTCGCAGATGACCTCCTGGCCGTGCTCGGTGTGCATGCGAACAGCGATCTGGTTGCCCATGGTGCCGGTGGGAACAAACAACGCCGCCTCGCGGCCAAAGATCTCCGCGGCGCGTGCTTCCAGAAGGTTGACGGTGGGGTCTTCTCCGTAGACATCATCGCCTACCTCGGCTGCAGCCATGGCGGCGCGCATGGCTTCGGTGGGGCGAGTGACGGTGTCGCTGCGCAGGTCAATTGTCATTGGATTTGGAATTCTTCTTTTACTCCCAGGAAGCGGGCAAAGACTTCGTTGGAAAAGAGCACCCCGCGGGGGGTGAGACGGACCACGCCGGCTTCATCTGTAAGCAGATCGAGATTGCATAGCTCGCGGACTACGGGGTGGAAAATCTCTACTTGATCACGGCCAAACTCCGCAGTCAGAGCCTGCCAGGCGACCCCTTCACGCAAGCGCAGGCCCAGGAACCAGGCCTCCTCCAGTTCCTCCGCCGGGCTGAGCCGGCGCAGTTCCTCTGCGGGCTCAGGGCCGCTCAGGTATTCGGCCAGGACCGCGGTGTTGCTGAAGCGCAGAGCCGAACCTTGCGGGGTGCGTAGCATGGAGTGCGCGTCCAGGCCGAAACCGAGATAGGGCCGGCGGCGCCAGTACTTCAAGTTGTGGCGCGACTGGCGATCCGCTGCGGGCAAAGTTCGAGATCTCATATTGGCCGCAATCCATTTTGCTCAAGAAAAGCGATGGCGCTTTCATAGAGATCCGCGGTCAGCTCTTCGCTGGGGACAGTACCCGCGTGATAGCGGAGCCGCCGGCCAACAGCTCGCGGCCGAGGCGGGAATCCTCATCAATTTCCAGCATGTAAACACTGGCGTGCTGCACGCCGGTGGCTACCAGGACAGCGAGGGACTCCTGCCAACTGGCGGCGGTTTGATGGGGCATGCCCGCGATCAAGATCGATGCTCAGATTGCGGAGCCCGGCGGCTCGGACCCGTTCCAGGTCTTGCAAAACCACGGCGCGGGTATGAAACCGTCCGGTGGCGGCCGCCTCACGATCGACCAACGATTGCACTCCGAAGCTGATGCGGTTTACACCCAAGGCGAGCATGGCGGCCAACGCAGGGTCATCCAGCTGCCCCGGAGCGCACTCCAGGGTGATCTCGGCTCGGGGCGTGACCGCGAACTCCTGGCGCAGGGTGTGGGCAAGCTCCCCCATCAGGGCCGGGGAAAGGACGCTGGGGGTGCCTCCTCCCAGGTAGATGCTGTCCACCTGCTCCGGAATGAGGGCTTCTCCGAGGCGCCGGCGCAAGCTGCGGATTTCGCTACAAAGGCGGGCGACATATTGCTCATGGGCGCTGACTGAGGAAACGCCGGAGGCAAAGTTGCAGTAGGTGCATTTGGCGCGGCAAAAGGGGACCGAAATGTAAATACCGAGAGAATTCATGCGCCGGCAGCACCGTCCTGCTATCTATTCTGACATCCTCCCTTGGCGAAACCGCTTTCGCGGTATCCACGTAAAATGGGTGCGGGAGCCCATGGCAGAGCAAAGTACCGAGAAAGACCGGAAACCCCAGCAGCACGACGACGATGTCGTGGGCAAGGCTTATGACAGCCGGCTGATGGGGAGATTGCTGACCTACCTTCGGCCATACAAGCTGCAGGCGGTTATTTCGCTGGTGGCGATCCTGCTCAAGGCCGGCTCAGATGTGCTCGGCCCCTATCTGACCAAAGTCGCCGTGGATCGATATATGACCGCGCGGCCGGCGCCTCATCCGGCGGCGCTTACCCGGTGGCTGAGCTCCAATGCCGCGGTGGGCGTTACCCAGATTGCGAGCATCTACCTGGCCACCCTGGTGTTCAGCTACCTGCTGGAGTTCGTGCAGACCTACCTGATGCAGTGGACGGGACAGAAGGTCATGTTCGACATGCGGAGCCAGATCTTCCGCCACATCCAGCGGATGCACGTCAGCTTCTTTGACCGCAACCCGGTGGGGCGGCTGGTGACCCGGCTGACCAGCGATGTGGACG
This sequence comes from uncultured Acidobacteriaceae bacterium, assembly GCA_963821315.1. Lineage (GTDB taxonomy): Bacteria > Acidobacteriota > Terriglobia > Terriglobales > Acidobacteriaceae > PALSA-350. The sequence continues at coordinate 203,517 of CAWGDP010000012.1, forward strand.
CGCTGAACGAGATGTTCACCTCGGGGGTTTTTGCCATCTTCGAGGACGTTTTCGTTCTGGTTCTGATTGTGGCCATCATGCTGCGCATGAGCTGGTGGCTGGCGCTGATCGCCTTTGCCGTGCTGCCGCTCATCCTGTTAGTGACACGGGTCTTTCGCAAACATGTCCGCGATTCCTACCGGCGTATCCGTTCTGCAATTGCACGCATCAATGCCTCCACCCAGGAGCATGTAAGCGGGATGAGCGTGGTGCAGCTGTTCAACCGCGAACAGCGCTCCTACGAGGAGTTCGAAGAGGTAAACCGGCAGCACATGGTGGCTTTCAAAGATGCCATCCTGGCCTACGCCCTGTATTACCCGGCGGTGGAATTGCTGAGCTCGGTGGCGATTGCGCTGGTGATCTGGCTGGGCGGGTTCGGGGTGCTGCGCAATGCGGTCACGATCGGCGTGCTGGTGGCGTTTATCCAGTACTCCCAACGGTTCTTCCGGCCTATTCAGGACCTGAGCGAAAAATACAACATCCTGCAAGCGGCGATGGCGGCCAGCGAACGTGTCTTCAAGCTGCTGGACACACCGGCGGAGTTGCAAAGTCCGGCTACGCCACAGGCCTGCGACGGTTCGGGGCGGATCGAGTTCCGGCATGTGTGGTTCACGTATCAGAAGCTGGATGCACAGCAGTTGACCCGCATTCAGCAAGCGGAGGGGGCGGAGCAGATCGCCGCGGCGTCCCAGGATGTGGAGTGGATCCTTAAAGATGTATCGTTCGTGATCGAACCCGATCAGACGGCGGCAATCGTGGGTCACACGGGAGCGGGCAAGACCACCATCATCGGCCTGATGATGCGGTTCTACGAGATCCAGAGCGGCAGTGTTTTGATCAATGGCGTGGACGTGCGGGAACAGGATGTGACCGAGCTGCGGCGGCATTTTGGGGTGGTGCTGCAGGATCCATTCCTGTTCACCGGGACGATAGCGGAGAACATACGGCTGGGTTCGGAATGGATCACCGACGAACGGATGAAGGCGGCGGCGGACGAGGTGAACGTGGGGGATTTTATCCGCGCACTGCCACAGGGGTTCGATGAGCCTCTGCGCGAGCGCGGCAATAGCCTCTCCACGGGGCAGAAACAGCTGATCAATTTCGCCCGCGCGCTGGCGCACGACCCACGCATCCTGGTGCTGGATGAAGCTACCTCAAGCGTGGATACGGATACGGAAATGCGGGTGCGGTCGGCTCTCGAGCGCATGGTTCAGGGGCGCACGTCGGTCATCGTCGCCCATCGCCTCTCCACGGTGCAGCAGGCGGATAGGATCCTGGTCATGCATAAGGGCCAGTTGCGGGAGTTGGGTACCCACCAGGAGTTGCTGGGTCAGCGCGGGATTTACTGGAAGCTCTATCAGCTGCAGTACAAGGATCAGGAAGTGCGGGCTGCGGACGGGTTGCTGGACGCGAAATTGGCTGTGGGGACGGACTAGAAGCGCTCAGATATGGGGCACCCTTCGATTCGTTGCTGGGACAGGAAAAAGAACTAAAACACTTCCAAGAGGATCGTAGGCGGAGAAGGAGAACTGCAGGTCCCTCCCCTCCGCTTCGCTACGGTCGGGATGACAAAGGGTGGGGTGGTGCTTCCATGGGGAATTGGCTAGTGGCTGAAGGGGTCGTAGGCCGGTCGCCTACTGTCGGGCTAGCGGAGCGTAGTGAGGACTGCAGGGTAATGACAAAAGTGGGGAGATATGGCAGCCCACTCAAGCCAACCGTAGGCTTGAATGGGGCACCCAAGGCCTCGGTTGCCGGTGTAGAGAGATGGATCGTTGAAAGCGAAAGGAAAACCGCAGATCCCTCCACTGCGCTACGCTCCGGTCCCACGGCAAGCCGGGGCAGGCGGGATGACAATTCTTCTTCTGAGACAAATTTGTTCTTCTTGTGAAACAAGTTTGTCATCCCGCCTGCCCCGGCTTGCCGTGGGACCGGAGCGTAGCGCAGTGGAGGGATCTGCGGTTCAGTGCCCATGTCAGCGATAGGCCATAGTCCGAAGATTTTTTTGTCTGCCGGCGAGGCCAGCGGCGAACAGTACGGCGCGCTGCTGATGACGGAGATCCGCCGGCTGGCGCCGGAGGCGGAGTTTTTTGGGCTGGGAGGCACGCGCATGGCTGGCCTGGGACTACGCCGGGTGGTGCGCGCCGAAGATGTGGCGGTGATGGGCATTACGGAAGTGATCCTGCACATGCCTCGCATCTACAACGAATATCGAAAGCTCAAGGCCAGCTTGCGGGCGGAACGGCCCGATATCGCTATCCTGATCGACTTCCCAGACGTAAACCTGAGCCTCGCGGCCGAACTTCGCCGTTTGCATATCCCGGTGGTCTATTTCGTGAGCCCACAGATTTGGGCGTGGAAGAAATGGCGGATACGGGGCGTCAGGCGCAATGTCACCCGGATGCTGGTGATCTTTCCTTTCGAAGAAGCCTTCTACCGCACCCACGGCATCGCGGCGGATTTTGTCGGCCACCCGCTGGCGGACCTTGACCAGCCCAAAGTGACCCGGGAGGCGTTCGCTAGCGAAAATGGACTGGATGCGTCAAAATCCTGGGTTGGGTTGCTGCCCGGAAGCCGCACCAGGGAGTTGCTCGCCAACTTGCCGCCAATGTTCGAAGCCGCTCGAGTGCTGGGCCCAAAATACGAATATCTCCTGCCCGTGGCCCCCACGCTCCAGCATGCGCAGGTGCAAGCCCTGGCCAGCCAGGCGAAAGGGGTCACCGTGCGGGTGGTTCACGACGCCCGCGCCGTGTTGCAACACGCCCGCGCCAGCATCGTAGCCAGCGGGACGGCCACCGTGGAAGCCGCCCTGATCGGCAATCCCTTCGTGGTGGTTTACCGGGTCTCTCGCATCACCTATGCTGTGGCGCAGAAGGTCGTCCGCGTGGCTCATGTGGGCATGGTCAACCTGATCGCCGGACGCCGTATTGTGCCAGAGCTGATCCAACATGATTTCACCGCATCTAAGGTGGTGGAGCTGTTGCGTCCGTTACTCGAAAACGAGCAGGATCGTGCAACAATGCAGTCAGACTTGCGCACGGTTGGGGCGTTACTCAGAGTGAGCAAAGACGACGGGGGGACGAAACAAACCGCAATCGAGCATGCCGCTCGGATTGCTTTGCAGCTCATCCCCGCAGCGCAGCAGCCGCAGTTGCAATCTGCTTTGGTTTCACCATGGCCCGTTGAATGACTCCGATGAAGCTCTGTTCCCGCACCAAGGTCCTTATCCTATCGCTGCTGGTGGTGCCGGTTGGCCCGCATCTCCTGGCCGCGGAGCGGTCAACGATCAACGTCACGGGCTACGTGATCAATGCCCAGCTCGATCCTTCCGACCACACCCTGAAAGCGACCGCGCAGGTGACCTTCACCGCGACCGACACCACCAGCGCCGCAGTCTTCGAATTGCACAACGCGCTCAAGGTGGATAGCGTGACGGATGGGCAGAAACATCCGCTGGACGGCGAGCGAGGCCCCAACGCAACCATCAGTGTCGCCTTACCAAGCCCCATGAGGAAGGGCGCGAGCACTACCCTCATCTTTACCTACGGGGGTACGCTCAGCGGCAGCGAAGAGAGTCCGGTGGAAGGACTCAAGGTGGCGTCGATCGGCGATCCCATCAGTTATTTGTTATATGCCGGCCGGTGGTTCCCCATGGTCGGGTATCTGACGGACCGGTTTACAGCAGAGATCCACGTACAGATACCCGAGGGCTACCGGGTGGTGGGCAGCGGTAATACGGGTAGTCCCCGCCCGGTCTCCGGGGGCATGGAATACACCTTCAATTGGACCAGGCCGAGCTTTCCCGGGACCATCATCGCGGGCAAGTTCAATGAGCCCATGGTGGTCGCAGGCTCGCCCAATGTTCGCATCTACCTGACCGACGCGCACAAGCAGAGCGGCCCGGAGTACGCACAGACCGCCAACAAGGAATTTGAATTCTTTGGGGAGACGTTTGGGGAGTCCTCGACCCGTCTGCTAAACGTGGTCGAACTGCCGGATGACACTTTGCCTGCCTACTGGGCGCCGGAGATCGCGGCGATCGCCGGGGCCCGGATCGCGGACCGGAGTAACTATCGCCTGCTGGCGAATACCATGGCGCATCAATGGTGGGGCTGCATGGTCAGCCCGGCCACGCTCAATGACGCCTGGATCACCAACGGCATGTCCCGCTATGGGGAGCTGATGTATGTGGAGCGGGTGGCCGGGCAGACGGCGTTGCAGGCAGCGGTCATCGATATCTCCGCAGGCGCGCTGGCTTACGACACCATCCCGCTGACTTCGGCGGGACGCCTGGATCCCTTTTCGCCACAGTTCCAGTCCATGACCCTGGAGAAGGGCGCCATGGTCTTCCACATGCTCCGCTGGGAAATCGGCGACGATAACTTCACCAAGTTCCTGCGAGCCATGATCACGCAGTACGGCGATAAAGCCACCCGCACACGAGATGTGGAGAAGGTCGCCGAGGAGCAGTCGCAGCAGCAGCTCACGGCTTTCTTTGCCCAATGGCTGGATGGAACCGGAGCGCCGGCGTTCGTGGATAAGTACACCGTTTACCGGCTGGGCAATAACAAGGGCTTTCGCACCATTGGGGAGATTGGCCAGGACCTCGACCTGTTCAATATGCCGGTTGAATTGCGGGTCGAGACCGAAGGCAAGACGGAAATCAAACGGGTGGATGTGGTCGGGACCAACTCACAGTATGTCGTGGATACCTTTGGCCGCCCGCGTCACATTTCGATCGATCCGGACCACTGGGTACTCAAGAATACTCCGGAGATGCAGGTGCGGGTTTCGATTCTACGCGGCCAGCAACTGGTAGCGGAGGGCGACACTTCGGGTGCGTTGGCCGAGTATCAGAAAGCGCTCACTGCGAATCCCAATAGCTCACTGGCTAGTTATCGCATCGGTGAGGTTTTGTTCAACCAGAAGAATTACCAGGCGGCCGCGAATGCCTACCGGGATGCGCTTCGCGGGGATGATGAACCCAAGTGGACCGAGGTCTGGAGTCATATCGCGCTGGGGAAAATATTTGATGTCACCGGGCAGCGGGATCGGGCGGTGAACGAATACCGGCAGGCTGTGCAGACCAACGACAACACCCAGGGAGCGGTCAACGAGGCGCGCAAGTATTTGCAACAGCCCTATAAGCGGCCGGACACGGAGTAGGGTGGGAGCGGGCCCAGGTTTGGCGCCGCGCCTACCGCGCTCAAATCATGATCGGGATTGATTCCCAGCCCTTCCCGGGCTGGGCTCACGTTTGGACGACCGGCCCTCCGGGCCTCGCATCGATGACGATTTTTGAAGTGTACTTGCCACCAGGCAAGCCGACTGCTCGGAGATGACAAGAACACCTCGACGATATCGAACCGAACATCACGCCGCATTGAAATCGAAAAGCAGTCGTTGGGGCTTCGCCCCGCCTTTTTCGGCCCAGGTACGCTGGTGCGAACCTAGGGCACCCGTCCAGTTTCCTTGATAGCGGTTTGGTCCGGAGGAGCTTGGGGTTCAGGTCGTGGCATCCCACTCAAGCCAAAACCGGGCTTGAATGGGGCACCGAGCCTTCGTTGCCAGTGAAGCAAGATGTCAGCCTGGGATGATTGGCTCCCCCCAGGCTTTGCTGGTGTTATTTGAGGTTCAGGGCGGTCATGGCCTCGTCGGCGCTGGGCGAGCTGGCCTTCAGGTACTCACCTACCCGCTTGCGCTCTTCGGCTGAAAGCGTGGGGCTTAGGGCAAGAATGCGCCGCAGCGTGGTCGAAATGTCGTCGATGTAGTTCATCATTCGTATGGCTTCGCCGGAAAGTGGCATGGTTCTTCCTCGTTACAATAGAGTCTCTGTACCCATTTTCCGTGCTGGGCGCGAATTCGTAAAGCGGCCCGCGGGAATTTGGCGGGCCGCTTGCTAATCCGGGACTGCCGGAGCGCGCATCCAATGCACCATGTCCCTAGCCAGCCGTTCCCCGTCCGCGAGCGTCGCCGTGCCTGAAACAGCCACGGTGAAAGCCAATGCGCGCCTGGAAGCCTCCAACGACATGAAAGAATGCGTCGATCGGGTACTGCATACCGATGCCCGGGTTCCGGTTTCGACCTATCGGGTGCAGATGCATAAGGACTTTGCTTTTGCCCGCGCCCAGGCCATTGTGGGCTACCTCAAGCGGCTGGGCATCGGCGACTTCTACTCGTCGCCCGTCTTCGAAGCCCGCCCCAACAGCATGCACGGCTACGACGTGACCCGCCACGACCGCCTCAATCCCGAGCTGGGCGGAGCCGAAGGCTTTGACAGTTTCTCGGCGGAGCTGGAGCGGCAGGGTCTGGGTCTTCTGCTGGATATCGTCCCCAACCATATGGGAGTGGGCAACGACTCCATCTGGTGGCAGGACGTGCTGGAGAATGGCCACGCCTCGCAGTACTCCGAATATTTCGACATCGATTGGAAGCCGCTCAAGGCGGCGATGCGCAACAAGCTTCTGCTGCCGATTCTGGGCGATCAGTATGGCGCCGAACTGGAAGCCAAGCACATCCAGGTATCGATCGAGGACGGGCGCCCGCTGATTCACTATTACGACCACACCATGCCCGTGGCCCCGCGCACGCTGCCCATCATTTTCGACCAGCTCGACCCAACCCTGCCCCTGCCGGAGTTAGTACGCGAACTGCTGGCCCAGCTGCGCGAAATTCCACCGCATGAGACCAGCGACGAGAGTCTGCGGGAAAAACGCCGGGCCATGTTGGTGGAGCTGCTGCCTCGGTTGCGGGAGGCGCTGCGCTCCCCGGAAATGCAACCCATTACGCAACAGGCGCTGGCCGACATCAACGGTATCGAAGGGGATCCTCACAGCTTCGACCGCTTGCACCTGCTGCTGGATGCGCAACCTTATCGGCTGGCCTCGTGGCGCACTTCCGCGGAGGAGATCAACTACCGCCGCTTCTTCGATGTGAACGACCTGGTCGGGCTGCGCATGGAAAACCCCGCGGTCTTCGCTGAGACCCATTGCCTCATCCGTTCACTGATCGCCTCGCACAAGGTGACCGGACTGCGCATCGACCACTGCGATGGCATGTTCAACCCGCGCCAGTACCTGATCCGGCTGCAGCTCTTGTACCTCGCCAGCCAATGCGGCGGGCCGGCGCCGCGGCAGGAGACCGCGGCGAACGGCATCGAGCGCAGCATTCTCGATCCGGTACGGGGATACGATTGGTCGCAGAGCCAGGGACCGCTCTACACGGTAGTAGAGAAAATCCTCGAGCCGCGCGAATACCTTCCACCGGAGTGGCCGGTGCGCGGCACCTCGGGCTACGATTTCGTCTACCTGGCCAACGGCATCTTCATCCAAAGCGCCAACGAAAAGCGCTTTAACGCCATCTATGCCCAGGTTCTAGGGCATCCCGCCGATCCAGACGAGATTATTTACCGATCGAAGCTGCAGGTGATGCAGACGGCGCTGGCGAGTGAAGTATATGTGCTTACGAACTTGCTCAGCCGGATCGCAGCTTCGAATCGGCGGGCGCGCGATTTTACCGACAACATTCTAGAGACGGTCATCCGCGAGACCATCGCCAGCTTTCCTGTGTACCGCACGTACATCGATGACCGGGGCGAGTATAGTGATCGCGATGTAGCCTTCTTGCGGAGTGCGATTGCCCGCGCCAAGCGCCTGAACCCGGATATCAACACCTCGGCCTTCGATTTTCTACGCGAAACGCTGCTGCTCAAGAGGGGCTCTGCCAAGCAGCAGAAGCCGGATACCGAGATGCTCTACTTCGCGCTCAAGTTCCAGCAACTCACGGGACCGGTGATGGCCAAGGGTGTGGAAGACACGGCGTTTTATGTCTTCACGCGCTTTCTTTCCTCCAATGAGGTGGGGGGATCGGCAAAATCTTTTGGCATCTCGCTCGACGCACTGCACCAGAGCAACCAGGGGCGCCTGAAACACTCGCCGGATTCCATGCTCACGACCTCAACCCACGACACCAAGCGCAGCGAAGATGTGCGCAACCGGCTGAACGTGCTTTCTGAACTTCCCCAGCCGTGGTCGGCAGCGGTGCGCCGCTGGCAACGCCAGAATGGCAAATTCAAGCGCACTCTGGAGGATGGGCGCACGGCGCCAGATCACAACGAGGAATACCTGCTTTATCAAACGATTTTGGGTGCGTGGCCGTGGCGGATGGAGAGCGGGCAGGATCGCGAAGAGTACCTGGAACGGCTAAAGCAGTACGCGTCGAAGGCTCTAGCGGAGGCCAAGGTTAACCTTAGTTGGATCAACCCTGATCCCGAGTACGTCGCCGCGGTGCATGGGTTCCTCGATTCCATTCTTATGCCGGGTGCAAAGGGTAAAGAAAACCCATTCGTTGCTTCGCTGGACGGGCTGTTGCCACAGTTGCGCTTGTTTGGGGCGGTGAATTCGCTGGCCCAGGTGGTGCTCAAGATTGCCTCTCCCGGGGTCCCGGACTTTTACCAGGGCAGCGAGCTCTGGGAGCTGACCCTGGTAGACCCGGATAACCGGCGGCCGGTGGATTACGATCTGCGCGCGGCCTACCTCGATGCGCTGCATGAACTGGCAGAGAAGGAGGGGGCGTCCGCTGTGTGCCGCGATGTGCTTGGCAACCCGGCGAGTGGAAGGGTGAAGCTGTGGACGATGCATCGCGCGCTGGAGTTGCGGCGGCAGGAACATGCGATCTTCCGGCGGGGTGAGTACATTGCGCTGGAGGTTTCGGGGGAACGCCAGGAACATGTGATCGCCTTTCTACGGCGTGATTCAGCGACAGGCCGAAGTGTGGTGGCTGTGATGCCGCGGTTTGCTTGCACGCTTATGCGGGGTAAGGTGCAATTGCCGCTGGGCGAGGCTTGGGGAAAGGATCAGCTTCTCTTGCCGCGTTTCCGCGGGAACGCGGTACCGCAATGTGTTCACGGATGAATCAGTCACTGTGGCAGAAGACGGGTTGGCTTTGAGCACGGTCTTTGCGACTTATCCGGTGGCTCTTTTGGTCAGCGAGGGGTAGGGGAAACAGCAGGTCCCTCCACTGCGCTACCCCGGATTTCCTGTCGAGGTTGGTGGCGTTGGCGAAATTCATGCGGCTTTCTTTACGGAAAGCCGCACACGCGGCTACGTCCGGCACTGCGTGGCAGGAAATCCGGGTGCGCTCCGGTCGGGATGACAAAGGGGGGCCGGTGACTTTTATCAGGACCACGTCAGGGTTTCGGGGGCGCGACCCAGCCATCCCGATCGGTCCATTCCGCGAGTTGCGCCAAGCCCTTGGCTTGTTCGGCGTTGAGCGCGCCGGGCGCCATGCGCCAAGTCCAGTTATTTTCCGGTGTCGCGGGGGTGTTCATGCGTGCTTCTGACCCTAATACCAGGATGTCCTGCACGGGAAAGAGGCAAACATCGGCCACCGAAGTGGAGGCGGCTCGAATCAAGGTCCACACCACATCATTGGGCGCCGGGTTGAGATAGGAGTAGACGGCGTTCTTCTCCTCATCCGTGGTGCCGTGTTGCCACCAGCCCAGGGTGGTGTCGTTATCGTGGGTGCCGGTATAAACGACAGTGTTGGTTACATAACGATGAGGCAGGTAGTTGTGCGCACTGCGGCCGCTGAAGGCGAATTGCAGCACGCGCATCCCGGGCAAATCGAACTGCTCGCGCAACGCGTCGACCTCACGGGTGATCAGGCCGAGATCCTCGGCGATCAGGGGTAGCGTCCCCAACTGGTCGCGCAGGGCGGTGAAGAGAGCGGCGCCCGGAGCCTTGACCCACTCGCCGTGAATCGCAGTCTCATCCTCGGCAGGGATGGCCCAGAAGGCTTCAAAGCCGCGAAAGTGATCGAGACGGATGATGTCATAAAGGATATGCGCCCGGCGCATGCGATCTACCCACCAGTCGAAGCCGCGTTTCTCCAGAACCTCCCAGTTGTAGATCGGATTGCCCCAGCGCTGGCCAGTCACGCTGAAATAGTCCGGGGGCACACCAGCGACGCGGATGGGGGTGAGGTCCTCGTTGAATTCGAAGATTTCGGGGTGGGTCCAGACGTCGGCGCTGTCGTAATTGACGAAGATGGCCACGTCTCCGATGATGCGGATGTCGCGCTCCGCGCAGTAGGCGCGCAGGGCCTTCCACTGCTCGTCAAAGGCGAATTGAATGGCCTGCTGGATTTCGAGATCGTCCCGGCTCTCCTGCTGCAACTGGAGCAGCGCCTTGGCGTCGCGGTGGGCCAGATCCTTGGGCCAGGATGCCCAGGAGCCGGAGTGGAATCTGTGGCGCAAGACGCTGTAGCGGGCGTAATCCAGCAGCCAGAAGGCGTTCTCTTCACGAAAGCGCTGAAAGCGGACCCATTGCTGGTCGTCGTGGTGAGAGAGAAAGTTTTGCGCGGCCTCCACCAGGAGGGGCCATTTGCGCTGCTCCACTTCTTCAAAGTGCACATTTCCATGGTGGCCTGGCAGCCCGGCGATGCGGTCGCCCGCAAGCCACCCGGCCTCTACCAGCTTCTCCAGACTAATGAGCAGCGGGTTGCCGGCGAAGGCGGAAAGGGCGGCATAGGGTGAATTGCCGTAGCCCGTGGGGCTCAGCGGCAACACCTGCCATAGCCGCTGCTTGGCAGCCGCGAGAAAATCGGCGAAGGCATAGGCTGCAGGACCGAAGTCTCCAATGCCTCCGTAGGAAGGTAAAGAGGTGATGTGGAGAAGTAGTCCAGAGGATCGTTCGAGGGCCATTTAGTACCTGTGAGAGAGGGCCATGGCCTTCATTTGAGAATGATTCCAAAGCGGCGGCTCCGGTTGCTTGTCCGGAAGCTGAATCTGTCCGGCCATTGCCGGGACGATTGAGCGTAACCCGAGAGGGAGTGTGGGGTTGGTTTAGAAAGCGTTGAGAGTTTCGGATGGGACTATTTTTAGTCAATAGAGCTTGGCCCAGGACTCACGTCCTGGGACATTTTCAGCCGTCCCCGTTCGACAAGCTCAGGGCAGGCTCTACGGGACTGATCCGCTCTGCGCTGATTTACCCAGGACTGACGTCCTGGGCTACTTTCAGTCGTCCCTTCGGGACTTTTTCGCTTGGTTTCAGGGGTTGCCGGCTAGCTTTGTCCCAGGGGTAGGCCGGGTTGCGCGCGCTTGTTCATGCGGATGTCTCCCTGCTTCTGATAGCGGTCGGTGAGCGAGGTCACGAAGACGGCAAACATCTGCTCTCGCTTGTCGCTGAGCAGCTGATCGCGGGTGGCGTCCAGGTTCTTGGCGATCTCAGCCGCACTCGGCTCCTGCTTGTCATCAATCTTGGCCACAATGCCGGCGTGCCCAGTGTTGATCGCTTTGCTGAGCTGACCGACATTTAGATCAAACAAGTCGGGCGCCGCAGTGGCTAACTCGCCGATGTCCGGAACCTGCGCGGTGCGGGCTACCAGGTCGCTGGTCTTGATGGTTGCACCGAGCTCCTTGGCGGCCTGGGCCAGACTGTTTTCCGCATGCGCCTTGTCCGCCAGTTCGTTGGTCTTACGAGCCAATAGCTGGGGTAACTGCTGCTCCCGGAAATCGTCCACCAGGTGCGACTTGTATTCGTCAAAGCCAGGGGCGTGGGCCGGCTTTACGTCTTCCACCTGGAAGACAGCAAAGCCTTCACCAGTTCCACTCACCTGCGGAGCTGCTCCCGGCTTGGCGCTGAAAGCCAGGCCGAGCAATTTGGATCCGTCGGGGAGTCCATTGAGGACTGCACTCTGCTGCACGTAGTCGGTGGTGACCACTTGCAGGTGATGCGCCTCCGCAGTCTTGGCCAAGCCAGACTTGGCGGCTTCTGTGGCCAACTGCTGGGCATAGCTGGCTTGCTGGTCTGCTTCCTGCTGACGGGTCAGGGTCGCGAGGATCTGCGGCTTCACCTCTTCCAGGGGCTTCAGGTGCGCGGTCTGCTTCTCTTCTACCTTCAGGATGTGGTAGCCGAACTGGGTTTTGACCACATCGGAGATCTGTCCAGGCTGCAGGGAGAAGGCTGCTGACTCAAACGCCGGAACGGTGACGCCGCGTTGGATCATGCCCAACTCGCCGCCCGCATCCTTGCTGCCCGGATCATCGGAGTTGGCCTTGGCCAACGCGGCAAAGTCAGCGCCGGCTTTGATCTGCTTCAACAGGTCTTCGGCTTTTTGCTTGGCCGCTGCATCGGTCTTGGCGTCTGCCTTGGGGTCCACTTTGATCAGGATGTGCCGTACCTTTACTTCCTCCGGCACCTGGAAATCTTTTTGATGCGCCTGGTAATACTGCTCCACCTGCTGGTTGGTCACCGGGGGGGCGCCGTTGGGTACGTCGGTCTGGTTGAGAGCGATGTAGGCCAGCTTGCGGGTCTCAGGAATGGCGTCTTTGTAACGCGCGGCATTCTGCTTGAAAAATGCCTGCAGCTCGGCATCCGTAGGATTGATCTCCTTGCGCAGGTCTTCAGCGTTGAGGACCGCGTAGTCGAACTTGATCTTGGTTCCCTGCTGGCGATAGGCGTCGCGCACTTCCTGGTCGGAGACGGTGATGCCACCGGTGACCATGGCCTCCAGGCGGTTGATCTCAATCTCTTTTTTGACCTGGGTCTCGAAGTCCTGGATGGAGGTGTGGAAGTAGTTCGACACGAAGTCGGCATAGCGGTCATCGCCTATGAACTGTCCGCCGGGGAAGATGGCCTGGGCGAACGGCCCGGATTGCATGGCCCGGCGCAGATCCGCATCGGTTACCTGAAGGCCGAGACGATTTGCTTCCTGGAGCAACACTTCGCGCTGGATCAGGGCCTGCGCCGCTTGCGGCATGATGTAGGGCAGAACCATATCCGGGTAGTGCTTTTGCTGCAGGATTCTTTCCGCAACCTGCTGCACTTCGGGGGTGGTGATGGCCGTGGTGGTGCCGAAATAGCGGCCGAAAAGGCCTCCGCTGTGCACGGTTGCGTAGTTATCGGAAGAGGTCGCTTCGTCGGCAAAAATGCCGGGCACCAAGGTGATGACCATGGTGACTACAGCAACGGCAATAATAACGATGAAGATGATCTTGACGACGCGATTGTCTTTTTGCAGGAAACGAATCATGGGGTAGCGGGGGCTTTCTCAAGCGAATTGCAGGGACTCTACAAGTATAGATCAGTTGCCAGGGGCTTTCCCCTCAGCGGCTAAAGCCGACGTTGTTTCAAGGCATTTTGCGTACGGCCTAAAGGCCGTACCCTTCAAAGCGAGCCAACCCCATTTCCGGAGCATGGTGTGCGCCAGAAATGGGGTTGGTGAGGGGTCGCGAGTTGCAGCTTATCTCCAGCGGCCGTAGTAGTAGGGATAGCCGTACACGTAGGGGCGGGGATACGCGTAGACATAGGGGTATGGATACGGATAGCCGTAGGCATACGGGTAAGGCGCGTAGCCCGGAGGCGGAGGCGCATACCCCGCGGGTCCGTAGCCGTAGGGTCCCTGCGGCGGATAACGACGACCCTGCGGGGCGGAACTGGCCTCTAGCTGGTTCGCTTCCTGATAGGAAACCGGCTGCACCGTCAGCTCACTGGCTAGATGGAAAGTGAGCACCGATTCCGGAGGAACCACGCTGCGCGGGCCCGGGGTGGCTGCCGAAGCACCTAACCCAACACCGGCGCCGGCGACCGCTCCGATGGCAGCACCTGGGCCACCACCGGCAATGGCTCCGATGGCTGCGCCGAGTGCGGTGGCGCCAACCGTGTTGGCGGCGGTGTAACCGCCCTTGCCTGGGCTGCTGGTGTCAAAAATATCGGTCGCCAGCGCGTAAGAATTGCCACCCAGATTCAGGTTGGTCAATTGAAGAGCGATACTTGCGCCACCCTTCAACTCGCCCGGTTTCTTGACATCCACGATCCGGCCGGTGACTTGGGCGCCACGGGGAATCGCCAGCACGTTGCCGAGATACACGCTCTGGGCGATTGTTCCCTGGAAGTATTCTCCGGGTTTCACTTTCTTCGAATCCAGGGGTTCACTGGTGCGGATCGCCAGCAACATGCCCTTGGTCAAGGTGACCGGGCCGGAAGGCGGAGGCGCCTGCGCTGAGGCCTGCGGAGCCTGGTACCCGTTGTACCCATTGGATTGGTTTTGGCCAGGCTGATAGGCAGGCCGCGGAGGCTGTCCGTAGCCGACTCCCTGGTGAGGCCGGCGGGGCAGATGGCGCCTGGCCGGGATATTGGGGCGGTCCCTGGTCGGCACCCTGGTTCGGATCCTGCGCCGTATTATCCGGCGGGGGGATCTGTCCATTTTGTGCATCGGGTGGCGGGCCGGCCGGACCCCAGTCACCCTGCTGGCCCGGGGTCGGAGTCTGTTGGGCGGTCGCGCCGCCTTGCTGCTGCGCGACCAAGGCAGGAGCCAGTACCAGGCTTGCGCCTAATGCCCCAGAAAGTAGCCATGGCAAACGATTTGTTCCTATTAAATTCATGTCCTTGTAACCCCCTTGCCCAGGCTGGATGCCCGATCCGCCGGCCAGGGCTAACTGCATAGACGGTGTATCGCGCAGTCCGTCACAGGTACTAACCCAGAGATGCAACAAAAGTTACGGCCCGCTGCGCCACGATGCCGGGGAAGATTACAACAAGGTTGACAAAAAGCGATATTCATCTTTCGTTCTTGCACAATTCTTGGGGCGTTAAACTTCCCGCCGGAAGACTGTTTCATGATTGCGGCAGCAATGGCCAACCATCGTCCCGTTGCGGGTCCCAGCTTCGCCACACCGTCTTATGGTGTCGCGGCACCATTCCCCGTTCTGATGCCTCCGGCGGCCACCACGGCTTCCCTCGGGGGCACGTTGGGACGGTACCGGGTACGCCTGGCTAAGGACGGGAGCGATCGCTTGGCTGCCTGCCGGCTCCGCTTCAACATTTTCAATGTGGAGATGGGAGAAGGCTTGTCCTCTTCCTACTCGACCGGCCTGGACCGCGACCGCTTCGACGAGGTTTGCGATCACCTGGTCGTTGAGGACCTCTTTGAAAATCAGGAGGATGGCAGGGTGGTGGGGACGTACCGGATGCAATCCGGCCTAACCGCCGCCGCGGGCTTTGGGTACTACAGCGCCCAGGAGTTCGAGTTCGCGCCCTACGAGTGCATCCGTGACCAGGTACTGGAACTTGGCCGGGCTTCGATCGATCGCGAGCACCGCTCGAGCGAGGTGCTCACCCTGCTGTGGCGGGGGATTGCCCAATACGCCAAACACTATGGGCTTCGCTACCTGATTGGCTGCTCTTCCCTGAATTCGACGGATCCCCTGGCGGGTTGGAGCCTCTACCAGGCCCTCGGGTCGGAGCTAGTTTCTTCCGAATACTTCACTGTTCCTACCGCAGCCTATGCACTGCCCTACCGCGAAGGAGATCTCGCGGCGCCGGTCAAGCTGCCCAAGCTGCTCAGAACCTACCTTGGCGTGGGGGCCAGGATTTGCGGACCACCGGCCTGGGATCGCGCATTCGGCACCATCGACTTCCTTACTTTTCTGGACCTGGAGCAAATTACCCCGGCGGCGCGCAGCCGCTTCCTGGTGGACTAATAATGCCGCGAAGCTTCCGTGGCGCGATGCGACTGGCAATTCTCTTCAGTTCCCTGCTCGAGGTTCTGGGGCGATTTGCTCTCACCTACCTGGTGTGCGGTGGCCGGGTTTCCATGGCCCGGCGGGCCGTGTGGCTGCACGCCTCCTGCGCCCGCATCAGCAGGCGGCTTTGCCTCTTGCCGGAAGTCTCCGGAGGCTCGGACGGCTCCTGCCTCACGGTCTCCAACCATCTGACGTATCTCGACATATTGGTTTATGGCGCGGTCCGTCCGTTCGTCTTCGTGGCCAAGTCGGAGGTGCGGCGGTGGCCGCTTCTCGGCACCCTGGCCAGGCTCGGGGGCACCATCTTCGTCGACCGCGGCCGCAGTCTGCAGGTTGCTGAGGCCAGCCAGCAGATCGAGCAGGGCTTACGCGACGGATTAGCGGTGCTGGTTTTTCCCGAAGGCACTAGCTCGGACGGCCGGGAGGTGCTGCCGTTTCGATCGCCACTCTTTGAACCCGCGATACGGGCCGGCGCCAGCGTCACGGCAGCGGCGATTCGCTACCACGCCACGGACGCCGCCGAGAGCGAGGTGACCTATTGGGGCGAGATGGTCTTTATTCCCCATCTGTTTCGTACTCTCTGCGTTCGGAACCTGGCGGCCGAGATCCGCTTCGATTCCCCCTGGCGGTTCTCCGATCGCAAGACCGCGGCACGCGTGGCGTGGTTGAAGGTGCATGGTTTGCGCGCCGGGGAGGCGAGGGTCTCGACGCCAGTGGAAACCCACTCAAGCCCAACAGAGGGGCTTGCATGGGGCACCCAGCGTGGGTTGGGACGTTGAAGATTTGTATGTATTCGTGGTAGACATGCTTTCATGCCTGCCACCACAGAAAATCACCTCCACCTGAGCGAGATTGCTCCCCACATCATTCAATCGGAGATTCGCTCCATGACGGTGGAGTGCGACGCCGTCGGGGGCGTGAATCTGGCCCAGGGGGTGTGTGATACCCCGCTCCCCACAGTGGTGGAAGAGGCCGCCATACAAGCGATCCGCGATGGGTACAACATCTATACCCGCATGGACGGGATTGCGGTGTTGCGACAGGCCATCGCAGAGAAATTCGAACGCCATAATGGGTTGGTTGTCGATCCGGACAAGGAGGTCCTGGTTACTTCTGGGGCGACCGGAGCCATGTCCTCTGCTTGCCTGGCGCTGCTCGATCCTGGCGACGAGGTGATCCTGTTCGAACCGTTTTATGGATACCACTACAGCACCCTGCAGTCCATTCGCGCGGTGCCGGTGGTGGTGCCGCTCGTCCCGGCGACCTGGGAGATCGACTTCGATCGTCTGCGGGCGGCGATCACGCCGCGCACCCGGGCCCTGGCGATCAATAGCCCGGGTAATCCCTGTGGCAAAGTGTTCAACCGGGCCGAACTGGAAGGAATTGCTGCCCTGGCGATCGAGCATGACCTGTTCGTGCTGACTGACGAGATCTATGAGTACTTTATCTACGACGGTCAGTCACACATCAGCCCGGCGACGATTCCCGGGATGGCGGAACGTACGATTACGATTAACGGGTTTTCGAAGACCTTCAGCATGACCGGGTGGCGGGTGGGGTACATGGCTGCCAGCAGCAAGTGGATGCCTGCCATCGGGTATTTCCATGATCTGCAATACGTGTGCACTCCTTCGCCATTCCAGTACGCCGCAGCCGCCGGACTGCGCGCCCTAGCCGGACAGCTTCTACCAGGGACTGGCGACTGAGTACCAGGAGAAGCGAGACCAGATCTGCGACGCGCTGGCAGCCGCGGGCATGACTCCCGCAGTGCCGGCAGGGGCTTACTATGTGCTGGCCGATGCCAGCCGGGTGGAAGGAGAGCGGGCCAGCGTGAAGGCTCGCAACCTGCTTCGGGCTACCGGGGTGGGGGCGGTCGCGGGATCGGCCTTCTATGAGGGTGGACGGGGGGAAAATGTCCTCCGGTTCTGCTTTGCCAAGCAGGCGTCGGAGTTGGATAGGGCTTGCACGGCTTTGCGGGCTTTTGGGGTTTAGCCCACCGATATTGGGGCGTCTTGTGGATTGGCCAGGAAGCCCAGGACTGCGTCCTGGGTCATTTTCAGTCGTCCCTGCGGGACTGGTTCGTTCTTTCATGGGATACCCAGGACTACGTCCTGGGCTACTTTCAGCCGTCCCTTCGGGACTGGTTCGTGCTTTCGTCGTACCGAGGACTAACCCGAGTTTCCCGTACGTAGCTCGTGGATTCAGCAAGTGCGATCATGGGGCCACGCCTACCCCTCCCCCACGCAAACCGGGATAAGACTCGGTGATTCCCTGCCCGGTTTCCCACAGTCCCGCTTGACCTGCCGCCCGGCTACCAGTTGCTATCTGATTGGAAATGAGACAGATAGGCTAGAATTTGCCTTTTTTAGCGAGAAAATGTTACAGAGTGAATCTATTTGGTGAAGCCAAGCATCAGATACCTTGACAACAATAGACTCAAGTGCGAGTCTAAGTCCACAAACTCGCACACGAGTTAACTGTCCAGCAGGAGCAGCGAAGCAATGGCAAAGATTATAGGCATCGATTTAGGCACTACGAACTCAGTGGTGGCAGTGATGGAGGGCGGGGAGCCCAAGGTCATTCCTAATGAAGAGGGTGGCCGTACAACCCCGTCCGTCGTCGGGTTTACCAAGAGCGGAGAGCGGTTGGTGGGGCAAGTGGCGAAGCGCCAGGCAATTACCAACCCGGAGAACACAATTTATTCGATCAAGCGTTTCATGGGCCGCCGCGCGAACGAGGTGACCGATGAGATGAAGATGGTGCCCTACAAAGTTAAGGCACAAGGCGACCACGTCGTGGTCGTGGCGCAGGGCAAGGAATATACCCCGCCGGAAATTTCGGCAATGATTCTGCAGAAGCTGAAAAAGGCGGCAGAAGATTATCTGGGGACGACAGTCACAGAGGCGGTCATCACCGTGCCTGCGTATTTCAATGATGCGCAGCGCCAGGCGACCAAGGACGCAGGCAAGATTGCCGGCCTGGATGTAAAGCGTATCGTCAACGAGCCCACTGCGGCGGCGTTGGCTTATGGGCTGGATAAGAAGAAGGACGAGACGATCATCGTCTATGACTTCGGCGGCGGAACCTTTGATGTGTCCGTGCTTGAAGTAGGCGAAGGCGTGATTGAGGTGAAGTCGACCAATGGCGATACCCACCTGGGCGGCGATAACCTCGACCAGCGCATCGTGGATTGGTTGATCGACGAGTTCAAGAAAGATGAGCAACTGGATCTGCGGGCCAAGGGCAACGAGATGGCTCTGCAGCGCCTGAAGGATGCGGCAGAAAAGGCCAAGATCGAGCTCTCTACAACGGTGGAGACGGAGATCAACCTGCCCTTCATCACGGCAGATGCTACCGGACCGAAGCACCTGGTCAAGAAGCTGACCCGGGCCAAGCTGGAGCAGTTGGTGGAAGACCTGTTGCAGCGCTCCATCGAGCCTTGCAAGAAGGCTCTGGCCGATGCGCAGATCGATTCCAGCAAGATTGACGAAGTGGTGCTGGTGGGCGGACAGACACGCATGCCGCGTATCCAGCAGATCGTGAAGGACCTCTTCGGCAAGGAACCGCACAAGGGTGTGAATCCGGACGAAGTGGTGGCGATTGGCGCCGCGGTTCAGGCGGGCGTACTGGCCGGCGAAGTCACCGACCTGTTGCTGCTCGATGTGACGCCGTTGACTCTGGCCATTGAGACTCTGGGCGGAGTGGCGACCAAGATGATTGGGCGCAACACGACGATCCCGACCAAGAAGACGGAGACGTTTTCGACGGCGGCCGACAACCAGACGGAAGTGGAAGTGCATGTGTTGCAGGGCGAGCGCCCGATGGCAGCGCAGAACCGGACGTTGGGCAAGTTCAAGCTGAGCGGGATTCCTCCGGCTCCGCGTGGAGTGCCCCAGGTTGAGGTGACTTTTGATATCGACGCTAACGGCATCCTGAACGTAACCGCGAAGGATAACGCTACGGGCAAGGACCAGAAGATCACCATCACTTCTTCTTCGGGTCTAAGCAAAGAAGAGGTCGATCGCATGGCGAAAGAAGCCGAAGCGCACGCCTCCGAAGACCAGTCGAAGCGCGAAGAGGTTGAGGCGCGCAACTCGCTGGACAACATGACGTACAACGTCGAGAAGATGCTGAAGGATAACGGCGACAAGGTTTCCGGCAGCGAGAAGAGCGACGTTGAGGCAGCGCTGACCCAAGCTCGTACGGCGCTACAGGGCAGTTCCAGCGCGTCGGAACTAAACGCAGCGCGGGAGAAATTGACCGCGGCTTCGCACAAGCTGGCCGAGGCAATGTACAAAGCGAACGCTTCTTCCGGAGCTACGGGTGACGCCGCAGCCGGAACCCCCGCAGAGGGCGAGAAGAAGGAAGAAGGCGTGATCGACGCCGAGTACGTGGATGTAGCAGACAAGAAGTAATGACGCAGGAAAGGCAACGGAAGGGTCCGTTGCCGCTCTCAGTCAATTACATGGCACGGGGCGCTCAACCGCTAAGAGCGCCCCGTGCATTTCCAAGTATCAAGCAGGCGGAAGGCAGGGCGATATGACTGAGACGATGTGGAAATTTGAGCAGCTGCGAGCGGGAAAGATCTATAACCAGGTCATGTTCAATACTCGCGAAGAAGCTGAGAGCTTCGCCGCACAGATGAACCGGGTAGAACCCGATCTGTTTTGGCGAATCGAGCCGGTAGAAGCCCGGTTGTGGTGGAACTAACCTGAATCCCGGGTCGCCACATGGCGACCCGGCGTTATTTTTAACCTGATTGAAGTGAACCAACGAAAACATGGCGACTACACCAACCAAAGATTATTACGCGGTTCTGGGAGTCAAGAAGACCGCTACCGCGGACGACATTCGGAAGGCCTTCCGCAAGCTTGCCCGCAAACACCACCCCGATGTGAATCCCGGGGATAAGAAGGCGGAAGAGAAGTTCAAGGAGATATCGGAAGCCAACGATGTCCTGAGTGATGACAAGAAACGCAAAGTCTACGATGCGTTAGGCTACTACTCCGATCAGATTGATCCTGCTGCGGCGGAAGCGGCGGCACGGGGTGGCTATGGCTTTCCTGGCGGAGGACATGCCGGAGGCTCAAGCCGGCAGCCTGGCGGGGGACGGGGCGTTCCTGACTTTGGCGGCTTCGACTTCTCCGACTACGCGACCACCGGCCATCCTGGCGAAGCTGGGGGCGGCAATGCAGGGTCCAGCTGGGGCAGCTTCCGGGACATCTTCTCCGGCGTTTTTTCCCAGGGACAGAGGCAGCACGGGCCGCAGGCGGGAACCGATCTCGAATACCAGATTACGGTGGATTTCTGGACTGCGATCCGGGGCGGCGTAGCGAAGCTGCAGGTGGTGCGGCAGGAGGTTTGCCCCACCTGTAAAGGGAAACCATCCACGGGCGGCGGTACGTGCCCGGAATGCCAGGGCGCCGGCCAGGTAACCCAGATGGGCGGCCGCATGAAGTTCAAGATTGCGTGTCCCCGCTGCGGTGGCACGGGCAAGCTCGATGACGAGTGTGCGACCTGCCAGGGTGAGGGGACGGTAAGCCGAACCGAAGTGGTTGAGGTCCGGATCAAACCCGGTACCCGGGACAGCCAGCGGATTCGGCTGGCAGGCAAAGGGAATGCCGGGGTGAACGGCGGACCCGCAGGCGACCTTTACCTGATTATCAAGATCGATAGCCATCCTGTGTTTACACGAGCGGGCGATGATATCCAGATCGTGATCCCGGTCACGGTGCCGGAAGCGGCGCTGGGGGCCAAGATCGAGGTGCCCACCATCGACGGGCGGGCGCAGTTGAAGATTCCGCCGGGGACGCAGAGCGGGCAAAAGCTGCGCATGCGCGGCAAAGGGGTTCCTTCGGCCACCCACGACGGGGTGCGGGGCGACCAGATCGTTACGGTGGAGATGGTCGTGCCACCCCTGCGGGACGAGCGATCGAAGGAGATTTTGCGGGAGTTTGCCAAACTGAATCCAGAAGATCCCAGAGAGGCGACCTTCGCAGGGGTATGACTGAACTGAAGCAGAGGCACGAGAACCAAAATGCCCACCAAGCGTAAATCCAAAGGCGCATACATGATCTCGGCAGTGGCCGAGATGTACGAGATCCACCCGCAGACACTGCGGCTTTATGAGCGCGAAGGGCTGTTGCAGCCCTCGCGCACCGTAGGCAACACGCGTCTGTATACGGACGAAGACCTGGAGCGGCTGGAGTTCATTCTCAACCTGGCGCGCGAGTTGGGCGTCAACATTGCCGGGATTGCCATCATTCTGCAGATGCGGGAGCGCATGGAAGAGATGAATCGCCAGATGCAGGATTTCGTCGAGTACGTGCGCACCGAAATGCTCACCAAAATGCAGCAGGGCATGCCCGCCAGCGAAGGGGCAATTGTCGCCCTGCGGCGTCCGGTGGCCGTTCCCGCGGTTACGCGCAAACGCTGAAGATGCGACGAATATGCTTGTTTCAAGACGCTTTAGGGGGCAAAGTGTACTCTAAAGAAGGCGCGGGGGGGTTCCCTGAGTCCAGAGCCGGCTGCAAGGCATGATGAGTTTTCTGCTCGTAGTCAGTATCATCGGCATCCTTACTTCCACGGTGTACGCCCTTTTAGTCGTTGCCGGCGCCGTGCGCCTGGCTGCGCGCCGGCGTAAGCTGCTGCCGGCTCCGTTTACCCCGCCCGTAAGCCTGCTCAAGCCGTTGCACGGATCGGAACCAGACCTCGAATCTCATCTGCAAAGCTTCTTTGAACAAGAGTATCCCGAGTTCGAGATTATTTTTTGCGCCCGTAGCGAACAGGACCCGGGCCTGGAGATCGCCCGGCAGGTCGCGGCCCGCTATCCTGCGATTCGATCCAAGTTCCTGTGCAGCGGCATTGCACCGTATGCGAATGCCAAAGTCTGGTCCCTGGAACGTATGCAGAGCGCGGCGGCGCACAGCTTTTTCGTAGTCAGCGACAGCGATGTTTCGGTGACCCCCGGTTATTTGCAGGCAGTGATGGCACCGTTCGCCGATGAGCGTGTGGGCATGGTGACCTGCCTCTACCGAGGAGTTGCAGGCAGCAGTTTCTGGTCGCAGCTGGAAGCGGTCGGGATGTCGGTTGAAATGTCGGCCGGAGTGCTGGTTGCGGAGATGCTGGAGGGCATGAAGTTTGCCCTGGGACCGACAATGGTGGTGCGGCGCGACAGCCTGGATGAGGCCGGAGGGTTTCGCGCGGTGGGGCACTATCACGCGGACGACTTTATGCTGGGCAACCTGATCTCAGCGAGTGGACTGCGGGTGGAGTTGTCCACGCACACGATTGAGCATCACGTACTGAATTCGTCGTTTGTGGCTTCGGTGCTGCACCAGATCCGGTGGATGAAAAGCACGCGCTTCTCCCGCCCTAAGGGGCATTTTGGGACGGCGTTGACTTTCAGCATGCCGTACGGGTTGGTGGCCGCAGGGGTTGCGCTTTCCTTTCACCGTCCGCTGCTGGGCGCCATGCTGCTGTTGTGGAGTTGGACCTCGCGGGCGGCATTGGGCGCGTTGGTGGGACGGCTGGTGGTCGCAGAACCCCGGTTGTTAAGGAGTGCGCTGCTGTATCCCGTGCGCGATCTGCTGGGCTTTTGCTATTGGGTGGCGAGTTACGTCAGCAGGCAGGTGCAGTGGCGCGGAGAGGTCTATAACCTGCAGCAGGATGGGTTCATGCGGAATGATTCCCAAACCGCCAAGGGTGAGCCCGAAGCTATTCTTACGATGTAGTTGGTCTCTTCCCTCCTCTTTTGAGAACGGGCGAGAGCGCCCAGGACTCACGTCCTGGGTCATTCTCAGCCGTCCCTACGGGACTGGTCTCGGTTGGGATGTATACCCAGGACTCACGTCCTGGGCTACTCTCAGCCAATCTTGTCCAAATTAGGTTTTTCGGAGAAGGCGGAAAGCCTGCTAGGTTGAGTTTGGGATTCTTCCAGGAAAACCAATCTCAAGCAGGAGGAGCTTTCCGCCATGAGTGGAGTATGCAGTATTTTTTCGCAGATTTTGGGGGTATTTTCTCGAGCCGAGTTTGAACAAGCGGTGTGCCAGCATGGAGCGGAGCATCACGCTCGTGGATTTGGCAGTTGGAGCCAGATGGTGGCCATGTTGTTCTGTCATTTGGGTAGGGCGCAATCGTTACGAGAGATCTGCGGCGGGCTGGCGGCTTGCGAAGGCAAGTTGCGGCACCTGGGGGTAGATCAGAGCCCCAAGCGTTCGACGCTGGCCTATGCCAATGAACACAGGCCATGGCAGTTGTACCAGACGGTCTTTGAGCAATTGCTGGAGAAGTGTCAGCGGGAGGTGCGAGGAAGGAAGAAGTTCCGTTTTAAGAATAAGCTGCTGAGTTTGGACGGCAGCGTGATTGACCTCAGCGCGAGCATGTATGACTGGGCCAAGTTTCGCCGCACCAAAGGTGGAGTGAAGTTGCATTTGCTGCTGGATCACGAGGGCTATTTGCCCAAGTACGCAGTGATCGAGCCAGCCAGCAAGGCGGAGATCCAGGTAGCGCGCAAGCTGGTTTTAGAACCGGGCACGATTGTGGTGTTCGATCGTGGGTATACCGATTACAAGTGGTTCGCTAGCTTGACCGCACAAGGGGTGTACTTCGTGACTCGTCAGCGGTGGAACGGCTATTACGAGGTCGTGAAGGATCTGCCCGTACCCGAACAGGGCGACATCCTAGCCGACCAGATGGTGATGTTGGGTCACCGCAGTTACCGCACCGGCGTCGCGGTAAGGCGGGTGGTGGTGCGGGATTCAGAGACGGGCAAGGAGTTCGAGTTTCTTACCAACAAGCTGGATTTTGCTGCCAGCACGATTGCCAAAATCTATCGTGACCGTTGGCAGATCGAGACTTTTTTCAAGGCCCTCAAGCAATCTTTGCGGGTCAAGACATTCGTGGGCACTAGCGCCAACGCTTTAAAGACGCAGATTTGGACCGCCCTGATCGCCATGTTGATCTTGAAATATCTGAAGCTGAAATCAACCTTCGATTGGTCTCTGTCTAATCTAGTGGCCTTATTGCGCCAGCAGCTGTTCGTATACCGCGACCTGTGGACTTGGCTGGATTGTCCTTTTGAACCACCGCCTGCCCTGGCAGGAATTCATGACCAACTTCGGCTGCCGCTTTCGTTCTCTTAGCCGTTCTTTGGGACAGCTGAAACCCGGCCCACCATCAGAAACCCTTTCATCGCCCTATACTCAGGAGTTTTATCGCAACCATTCGGACAGCACGTTTCTAAATCTACCGCTCCGCTACCCCCAACCTGGTTTCGCAATGCCGGTTGTAGCAGCGCTTTGTCCAATAAAATCAACGCTACAGGCTCGACCAATCCGCTAATTTGGACAGCTCTGACTCTCAGCCGTCCCTACGGAGTCTGTGTCGTAGCACATCGGAGCTGAGCTAGAGTTGACCATTTCCGTATCAATGACGATGAATTCTGCTGGTTAATTCGTATAGCTTTTCGTCGATTTCTTAGCTACGACACAGACTCCTACGGGACTTATCAATCACTCTACGTAATCTTTTGTTGCCGCCAGAGTCGGAACCGCAGGTCTCTCCACTCCGGCTACCCCGGATTTCCTGTCGAAGTTGGTGGCGTTGGCGAACTTCACGCGGCTTTCCTTGCTGAAAGCCGCACACGCGGCCGTTGGTGAGTGCCCCGTAGCAGAAATCCGGGTTAGCTCCAGTCGAGATGACAAATTTGTGTAGACGTGCGGTTTCCTGTTGATTGTGAAGATGAAAGCTTAGAGCGGACGGTCGGTGTAGAGGGCTTGGTCGTAAAGTTCCTGCAGGAGATAGGCCCGCTTTCCCAGTAGGCCGGCCACGCGGGCTCGGTCTTCTCCCGGCACAAAGAGGAATCTGCGCGGCCCGTTCCCCCAGAGCGCGAGCAAATCGGCGTCACTGATTAACACGTGCGGCGCGTCAGGATAATTCGAGCCCCAGAGCACGGAGCTCACCCTTCCATTCACCAGTAAAGCCTGCCGTTGAGTGTAGAAAAGCAGCGAAGAGCCATGGGCCACATCGCCATACAGGATGAGGGTGGCATCGCTACCGCCTTTGGTGATGTGGTTGATGGTGTCAGCCATGGCGCGGGAGGAGAGCATGGGCTCAAAGCGCACCAAGGCGATATGCGCGGCGATGAGAAAGACGGCGGAGGTGAAGGCGACGCTGACCGTGGCCTCGAAATGATGACGCTGGCGGCGCAATACCCAGGCGATCACAGGGCCGAGCAACAGGCCGGCAGCGGCCAGGCCCGCGGGCAAACGCAGCGCGGCAAAGGATGGCCCGGTGAGATCGAACAGATGCGACATGGAAAGCGTATAACCAGCCACGTCGCGATGCGCCAGGAGCGCGCCAATGTCGCTGGCGGAGGGAAGGGAGCGTGAGGACCATAGGCCGTAGCCCAGCGCGACCGCGGCAACGATACCGATCAGGGCAAGCGCCACGTGGCCTCCGGCCAGCCACTTGTTCACTCCAGCAGCCTCGCCTTCCTCGCTGGCCAGAGCCCCGGCAGTGAGCAGCAGCAAGGGGAAGTAAACGGGATAGGTGTAGTACTCCTGGTTGGTGGAAAGGGAGAAAAAGATCAGGATGACGGCAGCGTAGATAGCGAGCAGCCAGATGGTTCTGCTGCGAAAGCGAGCGGGGCGCGCCGCAACTGAATAGGGAGCAGGGCGCGCACTACGCAACCATCGGGTTCGAGAGGTCCACGCCCGCCGGACAACTACCGGCAGATAGATACTCCAGGGAAAGAGCCAGACCAGGTGCAGGCTCCAGTAGAGAACGAAGGGAAGCTTGTTGTAGTCGACGGGATAACGCCGGCCAAGAAAACGCAGCACCTGCTCGTTGATGAAGTAGAAATAAAAGAAGCCGTGCACGTTGCCCGGGCTGGGAATGTTTCCCGTGGGGTGACCTGCGCCGGGATTGCGCAGTCCGGCGAGGATGTGCCAGGGCGCGGCGATGGCAAGGAAGAGCAGAATGCCGGAGAACAGGCGGAATTGACGCCAGCGGCGCCAATCGCCGGTGAGCCACAGGTAGGGCACGGCGGCGGCAAAGAAGAAGACCGGGGCAACTAACCCCTTGGCCAGCATGGCCAAGGCCAAAGCAGCCCAGGTCAGGTAAAAGCGGAGAGGTTTGTCATCCTCCAGCCCAATGAGAAAATTGTAGAGAGCAAAGGCCAGCAGGAGGGTAAGCAGGACTTCAGGGATGAAGATGCGGGTGAATAGAAACACTCCCACGCTGGTCAGAATGCTGAGGGCGGCATAGAAGGCGGCTCGGTCGCCGTAAGCGCGACGGCCCCAAACCCAAGCCAGAATGGCCAGGCCAAGCACAGCCAGGGTCAGGGGCAGATGGGTGGCAAATACGTTGTATCCGAAGAGGTGGTAATCAACGGCGGCCAACCAATAGGGCAAGGGCGGCTTCTCCAGGTAGCGGATGCCGTCCACTTGCAAGGTGACCCAATCGCCGCTGTGCGCCATGTGCTGGGCAGCGATGGCGTGGGTGGCGTCGGCATCATCCAACAAAGAAGGCGCGAAGAGGGCGGCCAAATGGACGGCGGCAAAGACCAACAGCAGCAGCGTCCAGGCTCGCACTGGAGTAAGGTTAAAGGTATTCTCGGGAGGAGCCTCGAGAGAAAGAGCGAAGTGATTCGACATGGTTGCTAAACGCGCGGTACGCAAGCAGCAGGATACCAGCCGGCCAGCTCAGGAGCTGACGGCGCATCTGCTGCCCGTTGCGAGGAGTTCCCGCGTTCGGACTCCATCGGGCCCCAAGGGATTTCCCGGCCTGGCGGACGCTTTCAACGCGGCGGTCGCGCAAGCGGCCGAGGACGCGGACCCGGCGGCGGTGCATCGGGTAAGGACAGGCTCGCGCCGTCTGCAGGCGACACTGGAGACTACGCTACGCGAAGGCGGCCCTGCGGCCGGTGGGTTGGAGCGTCCTGCGCGCGCGTGGCTGCGCGAGCTTAAGCAGATTCGCCGTGCGGCCGGAGCAGTGCGCGATCTGGATGTGCAGCGCAAGATCCTGGAACAATGGGTCGGCCAACAGGCGCCTGCACAGGACGGGATAGAGGGCAGTTCCGCGGCGAGCCCGCCCGCGATACAAGCGGAAATGAAGCAGGCCGAACAGCTCGATACATGGCTCAAAGGCGAGCGTAAACACTTGGCGCGTGGTATGCAGAAGCAGATCAGGAAGCGGCAGCACAGGCTGGTGAAAGGACAGAACGAATTCTTTAGTGCGATGACCGGCGTCCCTCTGACCAGAGCGAAGGCTCCGCGTTCGGCGGATGCGGTAGCGCTGGAGGACTTTGTGCGGGCGACCGACGCCATGCCGTTGCTGGACAGGGACAACCTGCACGACTTTCGCAAGGCCATCAAGAAAGCGCGTTACGTGGCCGAAGCGGGCGCGGAGGGCCAGAACAACAGCGGTGTGGCCAAGGCGCTGCAGCGCGTGCAGGATGCAATCGGCGAATGGCACGACTGGTTATGCCTGGGAGAAGAAGCCAAAGCGGCGCTGGGACAGGATTCGCCAGAATTGACGGCCGCTTTCCGGGCCGAGATCGAGCGCCATTTTGCAGCGGCGTTAGAGACCACGCAAAGCACCCGCGGCCAGCTATTGGGCGAGTGGACGGCGGCCCACTCGCCCGGTAAACGGCCACCTACCTCAGTGACGCTGGGCGACCGGCGCATCGCTTCCCGCCAACGATCCGCTTGAAGATAATGTAAGAGAAGTGGTGTATCTTGCATTGCAGACAGCAACATCCTTTTGTCAGGTAAAACTCCCCCAAAGATGCAGACGTACGCAGCAATTGACATTGGTTCCAACTCCTGCCGGTTGAAAATCGCACGGGTCCAACAACACGAACTGAAAGTGCTTCACGAAGACCGCGAGGTAACGCGGTTGGGCGAGAGCGTGTTTGAAAGTGGAGTGGTTTCTCCCGAAGCCATGGCGAGCACATTACTGGCGCTGAAGCGTTTCTATCGAACGGTCAAGTTACACGCCGCCGACCGGGTGCGGGCGGTAGCCACCTCGGCGTTACGCGACGCGCGCAATGCGCAGGCCTTTACCGCCTGGGTCAAATCCGAGACCGGTTGGGAAGTGGAGATCATCTCTGGCCTGGAAGAGGCGCGTCTGATCCATCGTGGGGTGATGGGTGAACCCGGCACGCAAGGCAGATGCCTCCTGGTCGACGTCGGCGGCGGTAGTTGTGAGATCACCCTTTCGGAGCGGAAACGAATCCGGGAAACGGTTAGCCTGCCGCTGGGCGCGGTCCGCCTGACCAAGGAATTTGTTCCCGGCGACCCGCCGACGGAGGAAGAGCTGGCGCGGTTGAAGCAATTTATTGCGCGCGAGCTGCGCAAGGCGGAGAGGCGTTTTGGGGCTCTGCGGGTCTCGCTGGTGATTGCCACCTCCGGCACTGCGGCCGCGCTCGCGGAAGCCAGCCAGGCGATGCGCAAGAGCAAGGCGGCGGGGGCAGGCCGCGTGACCAGAGGCAAACCGCTGGCGGATACGCGCAATGTGCGCCACCTGACCACCAAGCTGACAGGGATGACCAACGCCCAACGCAGCAGCGTTCCCGGCATCGGGCCCAAACGGTCGGAGATCGTGGTGGCCGGCGCCCACGTCTACGCCGAGTTGCTGGAGCGTTTCGCGCTGCCCGGATTCACCTACTCAACGCTGGGGCTGCGGGACGGCATCCTGACCCAGATGCTGGCCGAGCAGGATGCCAAGACAACGGCCCATCAGCAGTTCGAACGGGAGCGCTGGCAGGGCGTGCTGGCCACCTGCAAGCTCTATGGCGTCGACCCCAGGCAGGCCGATCCGGTACGCCTCCACTCGCTGCAACTCTTCCGCGATCTGCAGACGGTGCATGAGTTACCCCCGGAATACGGGTCGTGGCTGGAAGCGGCGGCCATGATGCGCGACGTGGGCAAGTTCATGAACTACCAGGGACACCATCGTCACGCGCAATACATCATTGCCAACTCCGAACTATTCGGATTCACGCCCCCGCAAAGAGCGATCATGTCGGCGATTGCGCGCTATCTCGGCAAGTCTCGCCCGGACGTGGCGGACCGCACCATGCGGTATATTCCCCCGGAGGATTTCACGCGGGTACAGCGGGCAGTGGTGTTGTTGCGGCTGGCGGTGGCGCTGAACCAGGACCGGGCCAGCGACGTGCTCAAAGTAACTCTGCGCGTGTATCCCAAGCGGGTGCTGATGGAGCTGAGCCCAGGACGCACGGGCGCGGAGTTGGAACTCTGGTCGCTCCGTAAGGAAGCAGACTACTTCCGCGAAGTCTTTCGCCGCGAGCTCTTTGCCGCGCTGGCATAGATCTGGCGCAGCATCCGCGAGTCCAATAGGGAGATCAATTGTCCCGGGCGGCGGGTACAGTCGACGCGCGCAATTGCGCCCTTGCGCATCCGTATGCTGGCAGGCCTGGGTGAGCAGATGAGCGAGCCGAGAAACTCGGGCAGGTTGGGGTTGTGGCCTACCACCAGAACGTTGTCAAAGGACGAGAGGGGCGCGATCAAAGCCTGGAAG
The DNA here is from genome assembly GCA_963821315.1 of uncultured Acidobacteriaceae bacterium. Lineage (GTDB taxonomy): Bacteria > Acidobacteriota > Terriglobia > Terriglobales > Acidobacteriaceae > PALSA-350. Next base: position 233,620 of record CAWGDP010000012.1, read on the forward strand.
CTGGCCACGGTACCCGAAGGCGAGACTGCGTCCGTGATTTGAATTTTGCTGTCGTAAGCTACCTCCGTGCCCACCAGCGAGGCGGTTTGCAAGGCGCGCTTGAGCGGGCTGGACAGGATCAAATCGAATTGAATCCTCAAGGCGTTCAGGTACCTGGCAATGAGCAGGCACTGCTCCTTACCTTCTTTGTCGAGAGGACGCTTGGCGTCAATGGCGGGGTCTAGGCGGCGGACACCCGCGCTCGCATGTCTAAGAATATAAAGATTCATCGGGTTGGAATGTTCTTTCTCACGCAGCACGTCGGCTGCGACAAAGCCCCTCAGGCGAGCGCGTCGCCAGAGCGAAAATCTGATTCATGGGATTGTAACAATAGCCCGGTGGTAAGAGAAGTGGCTCGTCAATAGACCGGCGCGGGCGTGGGCAGTGGATCGAGCGGGAGGCCGGGGTCGGGATCGGGCGGCGGGAGAGGTACCGGGTGGGGATCAGGGCCAGGGTCGGGTCCAGGGCCCGGGTAAACATCGGGGTCATTTCCCTTAGCGGCGGAAGCCGGACCTGTTTTCAATGAGTTACGTACGGGCTGATGTTCGCTGCGGCGAGGATGCTCGCTACGGCGAGGTAGCCCATACCCTTCGAAGAACAGGGCAAGACCGTACCCCGCAAAGACCGGCTGAAGACCGTACCCTTCAAAGACCCTCCGCAGCCAGTGAGCTTCCAAGAGAGGGGTTTTTTCGCAGCTCGTGATGTCCATCTGAGATGTGAGTACGGCAGACGTCGGACAGTTGCCTCTACTGGTGCCTATGGTAACGGCACCCCATGGCGTGGAGGTGTCTCTGGATCGCCGGGCGCGCTCCCCTGCTCGACGGGGTTGGCCCCTTCCTTCCCGGTGGCCGTTGCTTCCTTCGCGGGAGTCGGCGCTTCCTTTTCGGTGGTCACGGCTTCCTTTTCGGGGGGCACGCCTCCCAGGGGGAATTTGGTTGCGTGGCGGTCGAGGATCGAGACCTGGGGCTCGTCCACCTTCGGCGGACCGACCGGGGGGACAAGCGGGGTCTCGGGTGACGGACGAGGTGGCAAGAGTGCTGCAACCTCTGGATTACCCCAGGGCTCGTGGCTCAGCTTTTGCACCAGTTCGCGCAGCGTGGGTTCAGACAAAGCGGCGAAAACTTCCGGGGAGGCCGCAACCGGCATCTCTTCCTCCACCATTGCGGCAATCTCCTCTGCGGCCACGATGGGTGGATCGGCGGTCAAGACCAGAGTGGCCTCGATTCCCCGCTGCCAGAACCGGCTCGCCAGCAGGAGAAAGAGCCCTAGCTGCGCCAGCAAGCAAGCGAGCCAGACCTGATGCGCGGGGATAAACTGCTTCCAGAGCAAGAGGCAGAGCGCCAGCGCGCCGACGCCGGCGATGCCGCTGAGAAAGAAGCTGCCCACGATGCGGAAGAAGTATTTTCCCAGCAAGCGGAGCGCCGGCCGCAGCGCCTGCCGTACCCGGCGCTCGCCGTCCATGGCATTGCGCACGACGTAGACCTCGACCAGATCCCACCAGAGGCGCACCACCAGGGCGACGAGCAGAACCACGGCCCCGCTGATGGAGGAGTACAGAAACATCGTGCGCTCGACATAGACTGAGTTGAGCCGATCCAGCAAAAGGACGCGTGCGACCAGCAGAATGCCCAGAATGACCGCCGCGATACAGCCGGCCAGAATCGCGGCGCGCACGAAGCGCCAGAAATAGGCCACGCCACCGCGCAGTAAAACGGAAAGCCGCGCCGGCTCGGCCGAGACGTAGACAAAGATGGCGCCCGCGAAAAGAAAGAACAGCACCAGCAGTTGCAGGAGGTTAAGCCAGACGGCGGTGTGGACCACGGTGGAGATAAAGCTGGTGCTGTGGAGATGGATGAGGAGCTCGCCCAGATAAGTGACGTCGACGGTGCCGGCGATCCTCTGCGCGGCCAGGCTGTGATCGAGGTAAGAGGTCAGCCCGGTGGCGAACGGTATGCCGGCGAGCAGGCCAAAACCAAGATTGACCGCGTAAGCCCAAATGACAAAAGGCCAGTTGCGCAGGGCAAGTTGAAACCCCTGGGCGAGAAGGTTGGGTAGGGAGCAGTTGATCCGAGGTTGTGGGTCCCCGGGAGCCTGTAATGCGGTCGTTGTGTTCACTCAGCCATGCCCTTCGGGAGTGCGGTCAAACCAGGAACGACAACCATTGCGTCAGCAGCTGCTGGGCGAAGACCCAGTAGTTGGTCAATTTAAACCGCGCCGTGCGGTCTGATCGCAGCGTGTAACTATTATTGAATGAGTTGACGTCCAAGAGGACATTCCGATCCGGGTCTATCTGGGCGTATATCGCCCGCGACGGTTTGTCCCAGGAGAAGCGGGTCCAGCGGTCTTTGCCGTCCCAGGCGACTTGCTCCTTCGAACCGTCTTCAAATCCTACTTCAAGCTTTACCGGAAAAAGAAAGGTGCCCCTGCGGCGGACCATGACATCGGTGTGGTACGGACCCTCTGCGTTCGCGCCTTCCCACCAATCGGTGGGACCGGAGGTCAGCGAATCTACGGAGTAGTCGAGCACCTCAGTGCCGTAGACAGCCTGGGCGACGTAGGGTTCGAGATCGGTCCGACCGGATACTTCCTCCAGGGTCTGAAGAAAATCAGTTGCGGTGGGGTGGGTAAAGCGGTAACGCAGGAAGTAGACGCGTAAGGCCTGACGGAGAGTGTCCTCTCCCAGCACCCCCTCCAGGGTGGCAAGCATGGTGGCAGTTTTGCCGTAGGCGATGGCGCCGTAACTGGCTTCGCTGGCAAATTTCCAGCCCAGGCGCACGATCGGATCCTCGTCAGGGCGGTAGAGATAGAACACGCGTTCGTTCTCGATGTCGCTGCCGTAAAGGTTGCGCGCATTCACCATCGAAGTGTTCTGACCGAAGATCGAGCCCATTACTTTGGATTCGGTGTAGCTGTTGATCCCTTCATCCAGCCAGGGTTCTTCAAATTCATTGGTGGCGACCATCCCGTACCAATACTGATGGCCGTACTCGTGGGCAACGGTCACTTCCAGGCCGTAGTAATCCCATGACGGCTCCCACCATTGCGCGTCGCCGGTGATCAGCGTGGGGTATTCCATGCCTCCGAACTGCGAGTCCGGCTCGGGATCGATGAGTGTGATTTGCGTGTAGGGATAAGGCCCGTACCACTCATCAAACTTCTGCATGCTTTGTTTCAGGACAGAGAGATAGCGATCGCTCTTATCGGCATGGGAGGCAAGGATCAGCGCGTGCAGTTTCACCGAGCCGAGACTGTTGACGAAGGTATCGTCAACGACCTGGAAGTGTGGAGAGGCGGCCCAGGCGAAGTCGTGAATATCTTCGCCGCGAAAGCTGAGCGTCCTGGTGCCGTCGGAGTTGGGCTGTTCGCCGGTCTGGATGCCGCTGGCGCCGACGACATAACTCTGAGGAAGCGTGAGGTTGACGTTGTAGGTGCCGAAGTCGGAGAAGAACTCGGTGTCGGCGTGGTACTGATGGCAGTTCCACGCTCCGTGCCAAAGGACGCCGACTTTGGGAAACCACTGGGCGCCCATGATGAAGTCACGTTTGTATCCACTGCGGGCAATGGAGATGGGGAATTTATCGTGAAAGGCGATTTGGAAACGAATGGCCTCAGTGGGAGCGAGCGGTTTGGGGAGGGTGACCTGCATCACCGTGTGGTCGTCTTGATTGCCATCGTCAGGGGCAGTGAAGCGCATGCTCTGGGAGAGGTCGCCATAGCCCTCGGCGGATATGCTCTTGATCTCGACGGCGCCCTGGTCTGCTTTTGCGTGGGGGATGTCGTTGCCATCGCGATGCGATTCCCTGGCAAAGGTGGATTGGGGCCGGAAAGCGTTGAGGTAGAGATGAAAAGGGATGGTGGAGACGGGCTGGTCGGAGGGATTGCGATACTCAATGATCTCCGTCGCGTCCAGGGTTTTTGCGGTGGTGTCGACTTTGGCATCGATCCAGTAGGCCACCACACGCTGCGACAACGGCTTGCCGTCAGGCGAATTGATCGCCGACACCTGTGCCGACGCGGACAGGGCAAGCAACAAGGAACCGAGGGCCCCGGGAAATAGCATGCGCACGTGCGGGGAGGGCATGCGGCATTCTAGATCATTTTTGTGACGGAATGGTGGGTAGCGACCAGACCTGGGAGCACAGGAGCCCGGCGAGATAACGCCTGTCTTGACTGAGCACGAAGCCGCGGCGGAGGAGTGCGGCAGGGTAATCCGGGAGGGCGCGCACAGGGAGCCCGGTAAGCAGACCGAAGGCGCGATAGAGCAAGCCGATGAGCCCTCGGGCGAGATGAGCAGTGAAGGCGTTGCGGGGAATGGCGAACTCGGAGATCACCCATTGCGCGCCCGGGCGAAGATGGGGAAGGATGCGATCGAAGAGCTGCTCTAGTTGAGGCGCGAAAAAGCAGTCGAGAAAGAAGTGGGAAACAACCAGATCATAGGTGCCGCTGGGATTCCATGCGAGAGCATTGGCGGGATGCAGACAAATGCGCTGGTGGGCTTGGGGTCCGGCGCGCCGAATGCGGCGATCAAGAAGCCGCAGCATGGAGCGGCTGGAGTCGACGACATCCACGGTGAGGGTAGTATTGGCGGCCAGCAGGCGCACCAGGAAGCGTCCATCCCCATCGCCTAAGAGCAGTGCACGTTGTGCGCTGGTTAGATGTGCGAGTTGTGCGCTGCGGCAACGCTCGAGCCGAAGTCCAAAGCTCAGGTATTCGAGCCATCGGTAGGGACGAGCGATGGGATCGAAATTAACGGCCGGTTCAGCGTGCAAAGGGGAAGAAGGCCAGGGGCGTGAGCAGGACGGCGTCGGCGGCAATGCGCAGATGCAGCGGGGTAAAGTGGGTACGGCGCGCGTCGAGTGCTATGAGCAGTCCGCTGCTCAGCAGGGCGGCTAGATAAACCGCCGTCAGGCCACGCGAAGGCGCAAGCACGGCCCCGGCCAGGGAAAACAGCGCAATCATGGTTACGATTGAACGCAGGTGCAGGCTGGCCCAGCGGGTGGTGGAGTGCGGATTGCCGGCCTCCCACTTCTCGATGCTCACACAATTGGTCCAGCAAAGCAGGGCGAAGAAGATGACGGCGGGCGCCAGTTGCTCCTTCCTGCTGCTTGCGCCAAGGCGCGACCAGGCGGGGACGGCGGTGGCAGCAGCGAAGAGAATGGCCACTGCGAGTTCCTTGGGCAGCGCGCGGGTGCGATTGGTCCTGCGGTGAACGGCGAAGAGATAAAGAAGGGCAAAGACCCCGATCCAGGAATCGTCGCGAAGGGCTTCGGGACGCATGCGGGTCAGGACGAACCAGGCAAACAGGACGACCATCAGCGAAGCCGCCCAGAGAAAGGCCGTACGATGACGGGCGTGAAAGTGATGGCGCTCCCGCAGGTCGGCTTGGCGCTGGCGGAGTCCGTCGAGAATGCGGTCGGCGACGTAGAGCAACCAGGTGCCAAGGGCGAGGAACAGCGGCTGGAGGAAGGACAGGTGCAGGTGCATGGCGCTCGAGAAGAACCATGCCCAGAGAGCGGCGACGGTGGGCGCGTCCAGGCTTAGAAGATGCCACCATTCTGCGAGGTTGTAGAGACGGTGCACCAAGGTATAGTTTACTGCCCAATGTGGTGGCCTTGGGATCGCTTCTCTCTGCTGTGCTGCGCTCGGTCGAAAATTCTTCCGGAAGTGACTAGGAAAGCGAATTGCAGATCCCTCGGCTTCCCTCCTAATGACAAAAAGGGAAGTCGAGTGCTGGGGTATCCCACTCAAGCCAAAACCGGGCTTGAATGGGGCACCCAACGTTTGCGTTGGAACTGGGGGTTCGGATATGAGCCGGTCGTGGCTCAGAACTGGATTTACCGGCGCCTAGGCCACCGCGGCTTGTGGTTGTGCGGGAGAGTCAGAGGGCTGGTTCGGGCTGCTTGCGGGCGGCTTTGCGGCGCTGCGGCTTGACCTCGGCGGGCTCTGGTTCTGTAATCACCGTCCCCGGCTCCCAGGCTGGTTGTGGAATACCGTCGATGCTGTCTCGGCCTTCGGCGAGACGGATGAAGAAGTCCTGGGCGCTGAAAGACTTGCCCTCGGGGGCGCGGACGCGGGGGTAGGTGCCGGCCGCCGTCTCCATGCGGGACTTGGCGGTGTCGGCAAGGTAAGCGCCCAGGATTTCGTGGCGGATGCGATGGCGAATCTGCGCGTCGCGTATGGGGAAGACGACCTCGCAGCGCTCAAAGAGGTTGCGGGGCATCCAGTCGGCACTGCCGCAGTAGACTTCGTCCTCGCCGCCATTGGCAAAATAAAAGATGCGGCTGTGCTCGAGGAAACGGCCGACTACCGAGCGCACACGAATGTTCTCGCTTATCCCCGGGATCCCCGGACGAATGGAACTGATCCCGCGCACAATCAAGTCAACCTGCACGCCGGCCTTGGAGGCCTCGTAGAGGGCTTCAATCACTGCCTGCTCAAGCAGCGAATTCATCTTGGCGATAATGTGCGCGGGGCGGCCAGCCAAGGCGTGCTCGGCTTCGCGATGGATCATACTGATGGTGCTCTCCGCCAAAGTCAGCGGCGCCACCAGCAGAGGAGCGTAATCGTCCGATTCGGAATGCGCAGTGAGGTAGTTGAAGACACTGTGCACACTGGCCGTGATCTCGGGGTCGGCTGTCAGCAGACTGAGATCGGTGTAGAAACGCGCGGTGTTGGGATTGTAGTTGCCGGTCCCGAGGTGCACATACCGGCGGGTGACGCCGTCCGGATCGTGGCGGATGAGCATGGCCAGCTTGCAGTGCGTCTTGAGCCCGACGATACCATGGAAGACCTGGACACCGGCATCTTCAAGATTTCGCGCCCAGCGGATGTTCGAGGCTTCGTCGAAACGAGCCATCAACTCCACCACGACGGTTACCTCCTTGGTTTGCGCTGCCTCAGTAAGGGCATGGAACATGGGGGAGTCGGAACTGGTGCGATAAAGGGTCTGCTTCATGGAGACGACGCGCGGATCCTGCGAACCCAACTGCACGAAATTGACCACGGCGTCATAGGAATCATAGGGGTGGTGGAGCAGCAGGTCATGGTGACGGAGTTCGTCGAAAAGATCCTCAGAACGGCGGTTCAGGCGTAGCTCGCGGGGCAGGAAGTCTTTGAATTTGAGGTCCGGGCGTGGAGTATCGCTGTACAGATTCATCAGGCGCGACAAGTTGACCGGCCCGTTGGTGGGGAAGACCTGGGAATCGTCAAGCTCGAAATTGATGCGCAGGCGGTCGACCACCTCGTTGTCGGCGCCTTCCTCGATTTCCAGGCGCACCGCGTCGCCTTTGCGGCGATTGTGCAACTCGGAACGCACACTGTCCAACAGACTGCGTGATTCTTCCTCCTGGAAATAGAGATTGCTGTTACGGGTGACGCGAAAGGCGGCAGTGGAGAGGATTTCGTAACCGCGGTACATGCCTGCGGCGTTGTGCTCAATCAGGTCGTGGAGAAAGATGAAGTCGTGGGTTCCGGAGCTGGAGGTTAGGGGCACCAGGCGGGGGAGCGCCCGGGGCACGGTGAGCACGCCCAGCAATGCCCCGGTAGCGCCCTTGCGCTTGCGGCGCAGAAGCAGGGCCAGGCAAAGCGCCTTGTTCAAGACCCGGGGGAACGGGTGGGCGGGGTCGATGGTAATGGGCGTCAACAGCGGATCGACTTCACGCTGGTAGTAGTCCAGGGCGTGCGCCCGGGCGGTTTCGTCGACCTCGCGCCACCCCAGCACGCGAACGCCGTTGGCATACAGCGAGGGGCGCAGGTCTTCGGTCCAGCAGCGGTACTGATCGCGGACGAAGGCGTGCATGTCGTTGACTACGTTATCCAGGGTCTGGCGGGGGGTCAGGCCATTAAAGCCCGGTTCGGTGTACCCGTCTTCAATGCGCTGCATGATGCCGGCCACACGAATTTCGACGAACTCGTCCAGGTTACTGGCGGTAATGGCCAGAAATTTGACCCTTTCCAGCAAGGGATTACTCGGATCCTGGGCTTCTTCGAGAACACGGCGGTTAAAGCTCAGCCAGGATTCATCCCTGCCGATAAAGAGACTTTGTGGATCTGTGCTCACACTATCCATAGTGAGGGTTGGGAGACCGGTTGTCTCTGTCTACCTTACTAAAGGGAAAGCAAAATGAATTGGCGATGAAAGTGACAGTTTATGGGGAATTTTTTCGCTCGGGCCAGCACTCGATTTGACGCCCGGAGAGGGGTTGCGGGAGGATGGAAGATGACAGAGCTATCGAAAGACCGAGTTCAGAAGGAGAAGCGCATGATGGAGCAGGATTGTAGCCAAGCGCCCGGGGCCAGCCTAGTCATGGCCGAGGATACGGCTGTGCAGCTTTTTCAGATCGCGGCCCTGATGTTGGGAAACGAGCAAGAGGCGGTTTGCCTGGTAGAGGAAACAGTGGCCAAGGTGGAAACCGATCCTTGTGCCGAGGCCACGGTAGCCTACGCCGAGGCCCGGTCTTTGCTGGTGCACACCGCCGTGCGGCGGATGGCCGGGATGTACCCTGAGGCGTTTGCCGTGCCGGCTGCTGAGCCGGCCGACACTGCCTCGTGCATTGAAACCGATGACCTGGGAGCGGCGGGTTTGAGCGGGGAGCAGTTCGGGGCCCTATTTTCGGGTGCCGGACGGGCGGGCATGCGGGAATGGCTGGACCGGCTGGCACCCGCCTTGCGCGCGGTTTTTGTGTTGCGCGCTGTCGCTGGACAGGACAGTGAGCAGACCGCAGAGAGTCTTCGCCGGAGTGGGGCGAGGGGAGCCCAGGCATGGCGGCGAGACCAAGTCGGTACCGCGTATCGCCAGGCGCTGTGCTCACTGGCCACCTGCCTGATCAGTTCGCATACCGCGCTCATACCGGCCTGAGCAGGAGCAATCCAAGCCACAGGTCCAGACCTCAGGAGCCGGCGGTATGATGACTACGTCCGTCATACCCAGCGTCTCTCCCGCAACCGGTGTGTTCCCCCGGTCATCGGTGGGCCATCTTTTTGCATAATTAACAGGTTATGTTGCATCAGAGTGTGTGCTGTTGGTTTTCCGGGCCGTTAGGTTGCTTGCCGAGGTTGACTTAAGGATGAGACGTTACCGGGGTGTATTGTGGGGCACGGAGTGGCGATCACTCGTGCTCCTCTTCAGCTTGAGCCTCATCCCGGCCACCTCCCTGGGGCAATTCACGAATCAATCCGCGCCTTCCGGGAACCCCAGTGCAAGCTCTGTTCAGGCGCAGCCGGCGCAGGTGAATAGCGGCACCTATCAAGGCAGCATCGTAAAGCGAGCGCCGGTTCCAGGGGTTCTTCCGCTTTCGCTCGATGAGGCGATTCGCATGGGGCTGCAATACAACCTGGGCCTGGTGCTCTCCGGGGTCAACTCGGGATCGGCCGGCGCGCAGCGGCTGCAACAATTGCAGGCGTTGCTGCCTACCGTAAGTGCTTATGCCAAGGAATCGGACCAACAGGTGAACCTGCGGGCAGAAGGGCTCAACATTCCCGGGTTTCCAGCGGTGATCGGGCCCTATGGGTATACAGACATCCGGGGAACGGTGCAATGGTCGCTCTTAAACGTTTCTTCGCTGCGGAACTACCTGGCCTCAAAACATAACTTCGAAGGATCGAAACTCTCGATCGAGGATGCCAAGGACATGGTGGTGCTGACGGTCGGAAATGCGTACCTGCTGTGCATCGCCGACGCGTCGCGGGTGCAATCGGCACAGGCACAGGTAAACACTTCGAAGATATCGCTCGACCAGGCGGTGGCCAACCACCAGGCGGGGACGGCTCCCCTGCTGGACGAGCTACGCGCCCGGGTGGATTATCAGACGCAACAGCAGACTTTGATCAGTGCGCAAAATCAATACGAGAAAGACAAGATTGCGCTGGCGCGCGCGATTGGGCTGCCCCTGGAACAAAGCTACGAACTGAGCGACCAGGCGCCTTTTAAGGCGTTGGATAACCTGGACCCAAATGCCGCAGTGCAGCAAGGGCTAGCCCACCGCCGTGACTTGCAGGCGCTGCAGCAGCAGGTGGAGTCGGCGAAAGCTTCACGGTCCGCAGCCACCGCCGAACGTTACCCGACGATCAGCTTCTCGGGGGACTACGGGGTGATTGGGCCGACGCTGGGGCATTCCAATGGAACCTTCGACGCCGTGGGCACGGCCACCGTGCCGCTCTATGAAGAGGCGAAGTTACGCGGCGACGCGCAGAGCGCGCAAGCCCAACTGGAACAGAAGCAGGCACAGTTGAATGACCTGCGGGGGCAAATCAGCGCCGACGTGCGCGACAGCATTCTCGACATACAGGCGGCAGCCAAACAGGTTGCCGTCTCGCACAGCAACGTAGAATTGGCGACCGAGGCGTTGAGCGAGGCGCAACAGCGGTATGCGGCAGGCGTGGCCGATAATCTTGCGGTATCGCAAGCCCAGGCATCGATGGCGCAGGCGGATGACCAGTATGTCTCCAGCCTGTACCAGCACAATGTGGCGAAGCTGTCTCTCGCCCGTGCGCTGGGCATTGCGCAGACAAATTACAAGGATTACGTGGGAGGAAAGTAGCGGTGGCGGAACAGAATCCGGAATCAGGCCGTGCAAGTACCGTCGAAGAGGGTCCCGAGGCTGGCAACAACGACCAGCAGGATCTGGACAGTCCTCCGCGGAAAAAGGGACAGCGCCGATTCATCGTCATCGGCGTGGTCGCGGTTCTTATCGTGGGCGCGCTGCTTTTTTGGTGGCACTCCACGTATTACGAAGACACCGACGACGCACAGGTGGATGGTCACCTGATACAGATCAGCGCCCGGGTTGCCGGGCAGGTGATCAAAGTCAACGTGGATCAGAATCAGTACGTGCAGGCCGGTACTTTGATTGCCGAGATCGACCCCAAGGACTTTGAGGTCGCGGTGCAGCAGGATGAGGCCAGCCTGGAGAGTGCCGAGGCCAACTATGAAGCGGTGCGGGTGAATGTACCGGTGATCGGGATTAACACCAGTTCCACGCTGCAGTCGGCTTCCTCCGGGGTGAGAAGCTCGGACGCTTCGGTGCAGCAGGCGCAGCGTCAGTTGGAAGCAGCACAGGCCCAGGTGCAACAGGCGGACGCGAACAACATCAAGGCGCAACTGGATTTGAAGCGCTATACGCCGCTGGTGGAAAAGGACGTTATCTCGAAACAACAGTTCGACGCTACCGTGGCCACGGCGGATGCCTCCAAGGCGGCATTGCTGGGAGCAAAGGCAAGCGAGATTGCCGCCGAGGACGCGGTGCGCATTGCCCGCGATCGGGTGGTGCAGTCGCAGGCGGAGTTGACGACTGCGAAAACGGCGCCGGACCAGGTGAAGATTCAGAAGGCTAAGGCAGACCAGGCGGCGGCCCAGGTGGAACAGGCGCGCGCTGAGCTGGCGCAAGCTAAGTTGAACTTGGGGTACACGAAGATTGTCGCTCCGGTTAATGGCATCATCACTAAGAAAAGCCTGGAAGTGATGCAAAACGTGAGCGTAGGGCAGAATTTGATGACCCTGGTTTCGCTGGATGATATCTGGATCACGGCTAACTTCAAGGAGACTCAGCTGCGGTTGATGCGTCCCGGACAGGCGGTCAAAATTCACGTGGACGCTTACGGGCGCGACTACGACGGAAAGGTGACGCAGATCGGGGGCGCAACCGGGTCTGTGCTGAGCTTGTTTCCGCCGGAAAATGCTACTGGGAATTATGTGAAGGTGGTGCAACGGATCCCGGTCCGGATTGATCTGACGGATCGGAATGAGGACAACGACCACTTGCTCAGGCCTGGGTTGTCGGTGGAGCCTACGGTTCGGGTTAAGAACTAGGGCGGGAAAGCTAGCTCCCAGTGGCCAGCACCTGTCTACAAAGGTGCCCAGGACCATGTCCTGGGACATTTTCAGCCGTCCCTGGCGGGACTGGGTCGCCTTTCCGGGCCAACCCAGGACTACGTCCTGGGCTACTTTCAGCCGTCCCTTCGGGACTCAATCGTGAACCGCAGATTCTCACTAAAGCCTTGGGGCTGCGGAAAAATCTGCACTGCGCAGGTTTCGATTGCTTTTTCTAGTTGGTTGATTCGAAAAAGCCATAGTAGGGGTTCGCCCGTCGTGTTCAACCCACCCGTCATGCACGTTGAGGTTCGTGGTATTCCCCCGTCCCTTTTGGAAGGGACAGGTCTTAGGCAGTGGCTAGCGCAACTAGCTCTCCCAGGTCGGCTATTGTGGTTGACTCGGTTCCGCGCGGGATGGAGGGTCCAATCACAAGGGCTTGGCTGTGGCCTTCAAACCAGACCAGAAAGCCGGATTTGTCGGCTCCCGGCAGGCGCTGCTGGTTGAGCCAGGTGTAGTAGGCTCCCATGTCGGCGTCGACCAGGGAGCCGGCCAAATCGAGCTCTACATTGCCTTGGCTACTCGATAGCAACTCATTCATTGGCTTCTGCCGTTGCCGCGGAGCAAAGCGCACTAACAAGGTCTGCGACTGGGCCCTTCGCAAGGCCTCACGGGCTGTCCACTGGGCAAAGGTGGTGCTGAAGATCTGGGTCCCGGAGCCCTCGGTGAGGAGCTTGATCTGAAAGCGGTTCAATACCGCGTCTCCCGACTTGTCCATGCCCAGATCCGCGGGCACCAGCCGAGCGAGATGCGTGCGCAGTTCCTCCGGCCCCATACCGGGACGCTGAATGTCGGCCTGGATTTTTTGCAGCAACGCGGCGCGCACGGGCTCCAATGCCTGGTACGAGACACAGGTGAGCAATGGGCTGTGATCAGCTTGCTGACCTCCATCGACGTACCAATGAGCGTAAGGGACGGGATGCGCCTGGGCCCGCGCGGCGACCGCGTTCAGTAACAGTTGCAGTCCGTTGTCGGGATTGACGTGCGCAAAATAGGCGCCGTGCGGGCGAAGGTTGCGAAAAAGCGGCGCATCGTATGCGGCGACGCCCTGACCGATGACCACAATGCCGAGCCTGCGCTGCGGAATCGCTTCCGGTGGTTTGGTGGCCTGCAAACGGTCGCCGTAAACAATCGCGGCCTGACGAAAGCCATCCAACTGGTGGGTGGTCCACAAGTAGGCCGATAACTGCTCGACAAACTGTGCCGGCTGGTTGATCCAATCAAAAGCTTTCCAACTTTGGCGACAGAGAAAATTGCGCGAAGGCGTGAAACCACTCTGTCATCTGCGCCGGAGAAAGTGAACTAAGGTTGGCGAGTTCCCTTTCGATGGCGGCGCGCTCGGCGGGAAACTTGTAATCGTAGTCGATGATCTCGCGCAATAGGCTGGGCAGAAAGCTGAGCGGAAGCTGGCGGAGCGCGTCCAGGTGGGCTACGACCAAAGCCCTCGCCTGGGGAGGATAGGACGGCAACTGTTCGGCTTTCAGATCGCGTGGAAGCATAGACACTTAGACCAATTCTTTGATCGGCTTGCCCTGGGAAAGTGAGGGAGAAAATCCCATCATCGCTCCCAGCGTGGGCACGAGGTCAATCGACTGCATCGGCTGGTCGTAGACCACGCCTGGCCGGACGCCCGCCCCCAGGGCCATCATCCAGGTGGTGCGGGAGGCTGCGTCGCCAGTGCGATGGTGCTGAAATCCGTTGCCGCCGGAATCTTCGTCGGCATCCCGTCCAAAATCCGGAAGGATGAAGAGCGTTGTGTTGCCCGCATATTCGGGCTCGCTTTGCGCAGCCTTCCAAAGCTCGGCACAAAGGCGATCGGTGCGGCGGATGCCATCGATGTAGAGCGAGTAGGCCCCGGCGTGGGCGACATCGATGTCGTGCATGGTGATCCAGAGCAAACTGGGCGCCTCCTGCTGCATCAAGCGGCGCGCGATATACATGGAGAGCTCGTCCGGGCTGGACAAGGTGCGGGCATGCGCCTTGAAGTCATCGACCGAAAGCTTGAGGATCATTTCCAGCTGCTGCAACTCGAATTCGCTGCCGGCGAGTTGTGGCGTGTAGAGCGGAGTCTCGTAGTTATCACGCAGCAAATGCGCGTAATCGGTGGCACTGCCAGACATGGCAGCAGCCAGCAAATGCTTGGGCAGAACCACCCTGGCGCCCAGGCCCGGACCAAAGGAACGATAGTCGCTTTCACCAATGCGGTTGAATCCGTTGCTGGGCGCGACCACCCACGCATCGGAAGGCGGCCGATTCAAATCCTTGCGAAAGTACTCGAAGACGGTGGGATGATCGGGAGGAACGGCGGAGAAGTTATTGAGGGTTTCGTAGACGCCGGTGGCCAGGCTTGCGGTGGCCACATAGTGGCCCAGGATGCCCTGATTCATCACCTGGGTGAAGAAGCTGGCTTGCGGCGCTAACTCGTGGATCAGGTGGGGGATATTTTCCTGCCCTTGCGGCGCGAAGGTCTCCTGATCGCGAGCGCCTCCACCAAAGGTGATCACGATGACTTTGCGCTTCTTCGCCGCGGCCGCTCCGCGCACAAATGGGCTGGCGCTGAGCAAAGTAGAGCCCAGCGCCACACCGGCAGCGCCGCGCAGGAAATCACGCCGGCTGCGGCCGAGATGTTGCGCGATATTTCCGGCGAAGATGGTTGGGCCGTCATAGTCTTCATTTGGCGGAATAGACGAATTGCTTGACTTCCGCTCGTTCCTTGTCGAGGTCAGCCATGTGCTGCGCCCGAAGACGCTGATAGACTGCAAACTCCTCCTGCGCGCGCTCCTTTTGCCCGGTGTGCACATAGTCCTGGCCGAGGCGGTAATGGGCGTCAGGAAGATTGGCATTCAATTCCAGCGCTCTCTGGTACTCGGGGATGGATTTCGCATACTGGTGCTGGTCAGCGTAGAGATTGCCCAGTTGCACATGCGCTTCGGGCATTGCCGGATCGAGCGTTACTACCTTCTGCAGCAGCGACTCGATCTGGCCAAGGTCGAAGCCGGGGTCTTCTGCCCGCTTTCCCTTCCACAAACTCATCGCGTAATAGTAAATCGCCAGCGCATTGCTGGGCTGCAGTTCCGCAAAACGGCGAAAGCGCTGGATCACGTCGTCCGCCTGATTCGGCGAGCTCTCGTAGGCCTTGGATAGGAAGAGATAGGGGCGAGGATCGGCCGGATTTAGATCAGCCGCCGTCAGCAGGGCCTTGACCGCCTCATCGTATTTGCCCCGCGAATAGAGAGCCATTCCCAGTCCAATGAAGAGACGAGGTGAATTTGGGTAGCGCAGGGTGGCTTGTTGAAAGACGTCGATGGCCGGCTCGTAGGTACGGTGAAGAAGGAACTCGCTTCCCCAATCGAACAGATTTTGCTCGCTGGGATCCATGTGAGCGGCGGTCTCATACTCATTTGCGGCGGCAACGAACTCGCCATTCTTCTCCTCGATCTGGCCGAGCAGGTTATGCAACTCCGCGGTGTTCTTTTGCTGTAGAAGAGATTGTGCCTGTTGCTTCGCCTGGCTTAGCCGGCCCGTGAGCGAATAGGCGAGCGCCAGATCGTAACCGTTATTGTACGAAGAGGGATTTGCTTGCTGCGCATGCTCAAGCAGGGGGATGGCTTCGGCGACCTTCCCGGTTTGGATGTAGAACTCCGCGAGATTGTGGTTGGCGTCAAAGTC
Organism: uncultured Acidobacteriaceae bacterium; assembly: GCA_963821315.1. Lineage (GTDB taxonomy): Bacteria > Acidobacteriota > Terriglobia > Terriglobales > Acidobacteriaceae > PALSA-350. Next base: position 249,194 of record CAWGDP010000012.1, read on the forward strand.
CTTCGGCTCGAGGTCGAGCGCCTTGCGAAATTGTTCGCCGGCCAAGGCGGGCTTTCCCGCACGAACCAAGGCTGCAGCCAGGTTTGTCCTGGCAGCGGGCGAATCCGGTTTTAAGTCCACTGCGATCTGCAGCTGCTCTACGGACTTTGTGTCCTGTGACTCGGCGGCGTAGACCAGGCCTAAAAGCTCATGCGCTTCGAAACTTTTGGGAACTTGGGGTAGGAGATCCTCAAGCTGGGAGGCCGCTTCCGCAAACTGCCCTTCGTGGTAGTGGCCTACGGCGGACTGGAACTGCTGGTCCAGTTTCTGAGCGGGTTTCTCCTGGGCTCCCGCACAGGCGGCACAGAGCACAAGAGAAGAGAAAATTGTCGGCCGAAAGCGGGGCCTGTTACTCACCGTGCACCTCTACTACCAGGACCAATAACGGAAAAAAAGCCCCGGAAGGCACCCAGTGGGCGTGCCGTCCCGGGGCGTCTTTATCTTAGCCTAGTAGTACAGCTTCAAAGCGAACTGAATCTGCCTCGGATCATAGGGAGCAAAGCGAGTGGATCCAATCTCACCGAAGTTAGTACTGGTAAAGTTGCCCGAGTTCGAAACCGAAGTGACCCCGTTGCCGCCGAAATTAGGTGCATTGAAGGTCGGGTGATTGAGGATGTTAAAGAACTCAGCCCGGAACTGCATGGAGAAGCGCTCGTTGATCGGGATGGCCTTGAACGCCGAGAAGTCGAACTTAGCTACCCCTGGTGTTACCGATGTTCCTTGACTGCCTCCCAGGATCGGCACATTCGTTTCGCAACCGGGGGTTGCAGCGGCCCCCAACGGGCAAGGTTGCTGGAAGGCCGCAGGATTGCCAATCCAATTCAGCTTGTGATTAGAGTCAAGGTGCAGCCCCAGTTTCTGACTTTGGCCCGGAACCTTCACGTCGTAACAGTTTGTTCCCGAGGTGGTGTTAGTTGGACAATTGAACGTTTGCGGCTGGCCGCCCTGAAGCCCGCTGATCACATTGAGACTCCACCCGCCGACCACGCCGTTCTCGAGCTTACTTGCGTTGCCCATGAACTTCTTACCTGTGCCGAAGGGAAGCTCGTACCCGCCACTGGCATGAAATACGTTGCGGATATCGTAATTAATCGGACCGTAATCGTACTCGGGTCCATAACCCGGCACGTCCGGCGCACGATACCCCGCCACACTGCCTCCGTTCAGCTGGTCTTGATCATCGCCCAGGGTCTTTGACCAGGTGTAGGTGACAAGGAATTGCAACCCATTCCCGTACTGCTGTTCAAGCTTGGTTTGCAATGCGTTGTAGTTGCTGGTTCCGGCGGTGATGACGTAACTCGAGCCATGCCCGAAGTCTGGAAATGGAACCTCATTGTTGGGGTAGGTGTCTGATGTGCTGTGACCTGCCGGCAAGATCGACGTCACGTTATTGGTGCCAGGACCTATCTGAAGATGGTTAGCCCGGGTATAGACGTAGGCGGTTTGAAAAGACATCGTACGCGTGAGCGAATACTGCAAAGTAAGATTAGCGCTGATTGTCGTGGGGGTGTGGTAGTTGAACTGCATTCCCTGGAACCCCAAGCCCTGCGCGTTCACATCCAGAGGCGTAAATGAAACGCAGGACAGACCGGAACTGAGGGTTGCAGTTCCCCCCGGGCCGCCCGTGGGGCATCCGGCCCATGGTGAACCACCGCTGATGGGTGTGACACTGGGAGTGCCCAGGTTCTGTTGTTGATAGTTGAAGTTAAAGACAAAGGGATAATTTTCGCCAATATTCGGTCCATATCCCTGATTGTCAAATGTGTTGTAAAAGAGCCCAAAGCCGGCTCGCGCCACCAATTTCTGGTTGGCTTGATAGGCGAAGCCTATGCGCGGCGCAAAATTGGTCTTTTGGACTTGGACCAGACCCTGCCCGTATTTATTTGTCTCCTCAAGCGCGATGCCGTCCTTAGCCAGCAGATCGAGGAAGCCGTGGCCGTCAAGGGACGGATTATTAGCCGTTGAAGACAATTGGCGGTTGTCCTTGCCTGTTGCCGGGAGCAAGAAGGCTGGGCCGGAGAAAGGATTGGGACCGGGAATGAAGTTCGCCTGTCCGCCATTTGTCTCATTAATGGGTCCGAAGTAGTCATAACGCAGACCCAGGTTGAGGGTCAGGTTGGGAAGTATCTTCCAGTCGTCCTGGAAATACGCGGCGAAGTACTTCTTCTCGTCGTAGGTCTTGTTAATGTTAGAGGCTTGTACCTGGTCGGCGCCTCCCACGTAATTCACTCCACCCGGAACGGTGGTGGCGATTGGATCCAGCAAAAACTGTGCTCGGCCGGTCGCGCCTCCACCTACATTGGGGATGTCTGTGTAACTGACGGAACTGCTGTTGCTGTTGTAACCGAACTGACCGCGTGAATAGGCCGGCTGCAAGGTGGAAAACTTTACGTTCTGGTATTCAATGCCCATCTTGAAGCTATGAGCGCCGTAAACCTTGGTTAAGTCGTCGGTGATCTGGAGAGTGTCGCTGACCTCGTCTGAAGGTAGAAAAGAGTTGCTGCCCAATTGATTCAGTCCACTGATATTGATGGTGGGAAGTCCGCCGTTTTCAGTGCTTTGGGGAATACCATCAATTCCGTATTGGGCTGGAATGCCGGAAGTGGTGCCCTCCGGGCCGTAGCGCGAGGTGAGAAGGTGGTTTACCCCCACACGCGCTACGTTGATCAAGTTGGGGGAAAACACGTGAGTGTAGGCCGAAGCAGACTGATAGGATTTCGCACTCTGGTCGCCCTGCTCGAAGCCGCCGCCGTCCGCCACGCCTCCGAAAGGACCGGGGATAAATTGCGGGTCATCTACCCAGCTAAAGCGGGAGAATATCTGGTCTTTCTGGCTGATATCGTAGTCGACTCGCACGTCAAAGGCGTTGCGATGCTCGTAGAGAGCGGGACTCGAGGCAAAGTTTGAGCTGAGGCTGCCGCTGGTTGGCAATGGGTAGAGGTTCAAGAGCTTGATGGCATTTGCATCGAGGCGGCCTACGGGAATTTGATTCAGTCCGCAGCCGGCGAGAGTGAAGGCGGTGGTGGAAGGTGCACAAGTGCCGAAGGGATCGCGGACATAGACGGTGTTGGCGGAGGTGTTGGTAAGCCCGGAAACAGGATCCAACGCGCCCGCTGCGACTGCGCGAGTGGTGGCTGGGTCGAGGACTGTCCCCAGCGGTATCTGGCGGCCGAGGCCGTCGGCCCGGGAACTTGTACCTTGGCCAGTGATGATGTCAGCGAGATTGCTAAAACCACTGTTGCGCTCCGCCACCGTGGGCACGGAAACGCCAGATTGAGTATTGCCCTGTACGCGCCGCAGACCTTCATAATCGCCGAAATAGAAAAGTTTATTTTTGACGATCGGTCCGCCAATGGCGCCCCCGAACTGATTCTGGCGCAATTCGCCTTTCTTAATGCCGGCATTGTCTTCAAACCAGTCGGCAGCGTCGAGCACATCGTTGCGGAAAAACTCCCAGACCGCGCCGTGGATTTCGTTTGAACCGGACTTGACGGTGGCGTTCAGGACAGCGCCCGCGGAGCGACCTAGCTCGGCGCTAAAGTCAGCGGTTTGCACTTTGAATTCCGCAATGGCATCCAGCGGGGGAAGAACGATGTAGTTTGTTCCGTTCAGGAAGTCGACGGCGTTGGAATTGTTGTCAATGCCATCGAGCAGGTAGTTGTTTTGCGCGGGTTTGAGGCCATTGGCGGTAAAGGCGCCGGAGGCTGCATTGCCTCGGGTGTCCGCCTGAGGTGTATTGGCGCCCGCGCCCAGCTGCGCCAGGAAGGTAAAGTTGCGCCCATTGAGGGGCAGATTATTAATGGTTTGACCGGTGATCGTTTGCCCGACCGACGACTCTGAGGTTTGCAACTCAGCCGGTGCAGTGGTGACCTGGACCGTCTCAGAGGTGGCGCCGGTCTTGAGCTGCACGTTGACCTGCAGGGCCAGACCCACCGTCACCTGCAAATTCTGCTGATTGGTGGTGGCGAATCCGGGAGCTGTGACGGTAACGGAGTAGTGTCCGATTCTGACCGGGGAGAAAGTGTATTCGCCCGCGCCGTTGGTGGTGGTGCTCAGGGTGATTCCCTGGTCGGTATTGACGAGGGTCACCTGGGCGTTTGGAACGACCGCGCCGGTGGGATCCTGAACCGTTCCGTTAATCGACCCTTCGTCGACCTGTCCGAAGACATATCGACCGGGTAGGAGAAGCAGGAGCAATGCGGTGAGGGTTATGTATCCAAAGGACTTAAACAGAGTGGTTGCGGTGCGTTCACGGCCCATTCCAAAACCCTCCATAGTTACGCCATGGTCTTTGCGCTGCTTGGGCGCCGACTCGATTGAGTAACCGTTTGCTGAAGCCGAGTAACCGGTTACATCACCGCCAAGGAATTTAGTCCACAGAAACGATACTTGTCAACCGAAAGTTGGAGATACGCGTCCACCCCGTGCCACTTAGTTGTGGATTTCCTGGTGACTTCCTGGTGGTTGGCCACTCCGTATACACCCGAAGTAAAAATGCTCTAGCATGCAGACACCGGCAGGCTCTGCGGAAACCCCAAGGATGTCGCGTCACAAAAACGAAGACCGATTTCTTACCCGACGGTCGCTCCTCAAGACCATGGGGTTGGCGCCTCTGCTGCTCCGTCCGGCACCCTTCCACGGGTCCTCCTTTCTGTTTGGCAGGACCTGGGCTTCACGGCTTGAGAGACCCCCCTTCGTCCTCTCCGAAGCTCTTCTGACTCCTCACTATCCGGCGAAATCTCCCCTGGAAGGCGTGCTCCGGCTGGTCGCTCCGGGTTCGGATGAATATGTAACCGAGAAATATGCGTTTGAAATCGGAACACTTCTCCAGAGATGGAGCGAGGCTCTCCGGGCATCGGTAAGCGACCTTTCAGCCGTGGCAGAGTCGCTGGACGAGGGGATAGAAGCCACCTCGATGGTTACCGAAAAGGAACTCACGCTGCGTTCCGGAAATGGGATTGACTGTCTGAGAAGGAGCGTCTCCAGTACTCGAGTTTTGGGGCGGGAGCGGTTGGTTAAGGAGTTGCGGCTCTGGCTGGGGCCGGTGTCACGAGTGGAAACTGCGGAATTCGAGATTACGAGTATCGAAGAAATTGCCAGTGCCCCGCTGGCGGTACGGCTGGAGATTCGCTATGACCTGGTCGCCACCAGGAATAACGGGCAGCGTGAGGAGCGGGTCGGAGCTTGGCTTACCGAGTGGTCCCGGGATGCATCGGGGGAGTGGAAAGCTCGGCGCTGGGAGAGCGGCGAAGAAACCGTGAGCGTGGCCCACGGACCGGTGTTTGTGGACGTAACATCCCAGGCGCTGGGCCAGGTGGGTTCTTACTCCAGCCAAATGGAGCGGGGGTCGGATTATTGGCGGACGGTGCTCGATGGGGCATGCGGTATCGACGTCTACGGCAACAACGGAGTGGCAGTGGGTGATTACGACCATGACGGTTTCGATGATCTCTATGTCTGCCAGCCATCGGGATTGCCGAACCGGCTCTACCGTAACCGGGGCGACGGGACGTTGGAAGACGTAACAGAAAAATCCGGCGTTGGCGTACTGGATAACACCGCGTGCGCCCTGTTCGCCGACTTTGCGAACAAGGGGCGACAGGACCTTCTGGTGGTTTGCGGCAGCGGTCCCCTGCTGTTTCTCAATCAAGGGGATGGGACCTTCTCGCTGAAGCGCGACGCTTTCAAGTTTGAGCATCCCCCCCAGGGAACATTCACCCATGCGGCTTTAGCTGACTACGATGGCGACGGGCGTCTCGATGTTTACTTCTGTTTGTATAGCTACTACCTGGGGCTGGATCAGTATCACTACCCGATCCCCTATTACGATGCGCGGAATGGACCGCCGAATTTTCTGCTGCACAACGAAGGCGATGGGACGTTTGTGGATAGGACCAAGGCGGCAGGCTTGAACGCGGAGAACGACCGCTATAGTTTTGCCTGCGCCTGGGGTCACACCAATGCGAACGGCTTGCCCGATCTGTATGTGGCCAACGATTTTGGCCGCGCCAATTTGTACCGCAACAATGGGGATGGAACATTCACTGCGGCTTCCAGCGCGGCCCATGTTGACGATGCAGGAGCGGGCATGAGTGCATCCTGGTCCGATTTCGATAACGATGGGAAGCAGGACGTCTACGCGGCCAATATGTGGTCATCGGCGGGACAAAGGGTTTCGCAACAAAAACGTTTTCAGGAAAAGGCTCCGGAGGAGATCCGCGCACTCTATCGGCGGCATGCCCGGGGCAACTCGTTGTACCGAAATGAAGGCGACGGGAAGTTTCAAAATGTGAGCCAGCAAGCTGGGGTGGAGATGGGCCGCTGGTCGTGGTGCTCGGACTTCTTCGACTTTGACCAGGATGGCTTCCCTGACCTGTACGTTGCCAATGGATATATTTCCGCGCCTCAGCGGAATGACCTGGCAAGCTTTTTCTGGCGGCAGGTGGTGGCTAAGTCTCCTGCGGACGCAACCCCGTCGTTGGCTTATGAACACGGATGGAATGCTTTGAATGAATTGATCCGCTCTGACGGCTCGTGGAGCGGCTATGAACGGAATGTCATGTTCGCGAACAACCGCGACGGCACGTTTAGCGAGGTTTCAGGCGTAGTGGGCTTGGATTTTCCCGAGGACAGCCGTTGCTTTGCCCTGGCCGATCTTGATCATGATGGACGGTTAGAGGTTATCCTCAAGAACCGGAATGCCCCGCAACTAAGGATCTTGCACAACGTGATGAAGGAGGCCGGCTCCTCGATCGCGTTCCGCTTACAGGGGAACAAGAGCAATCGCGATGGCATTGGAGCAGCTATCACCATCGAGGCGGGAGACCTTCGCCAGACCCGGTATGTGCAGGCCGGATCCGGGTTTCTTGCCCAGCATACGAAAGAGGTTTTGTTTGGGGTGGGAAAAGCGGAAGGCGCTGTCCGGGCTACCGTCCGCTGGCCAAGCGGGCTTTCTCAGACATTCGAAAATATACCAGTCAACCAGAGGATAGAAATTCAGGAGGGCTCCGCGCAAATTGTGGCCAAGTCTTTTGCCCTGCCAAACCAGGCTTGGGCGCAGGGAGGGGTGCAGCGGAAGTTAGAACCGCTGCCTGCTCAAGTGGAGACTTGGCTGATTGAACCGCTCAAGGCGCCGGTGTTTTCCCTGCCCGATCTCGCGGGCAATATGCGGGAGCTGAGGAGTTTGCGGGGCAGCTTCGTGCTGCTTAACTTCTGGGCCACCACGGGGGCTCTCTGCGGTGAGCAACTGAGAGTCGTTCAGCAGCACCGGTCTGCGTTGGCTGCAAGCCACGTGGAGATCCTGGCGGTCAACGTTGATAGCGAAGTGCAAAAAGCACGGTCGTTTGCGGCGCAGCTGGGGATTGCTTTTCCGGTGCTGCTGGCGACGCAGGATGTGGGCGGCGTATATAACATCATTTATCGTTACCTATTCGACCGGCGCAGGGATCTCGCCATTCCGACTACCTTCCTGTTGGATAGGGAGGGCATGATCGTCAAGGTGTACCAGGGCGCCATCGATCCACAACGCGTCCTGGAGGATGTGAAGTCGGCGCCGGCTACAGCGGCCGATCGCCGGCGAAAGGCGCTTCCGTTCGCCGGAGCGGCCTACCAGGATGCGTTTCTGCGCAATGACTTCACCTATGGGGTGGCCATGTTCCAGCATGGCTACCTGGAACAGGCAGCGGAGTCGTTTCAGCAGGTCATCGCCGCCAAGCCGGATGATCCCGAAGGATATTACAACCTGGGCACGCTCAACCTGAGAAGAAACGATTTTCAGCAGGCACGGTACTATCTGCAGCAGACTTTGAAGCTGCGTCCGAATTATCCCGAGGCGTGGAACAATCTGGGAATGATCGCTGCCCAACAGGGTCATGCGGAAGAAGCAGTGCAGAATTTTCAGCAGTCGCTGCTGCTGAGGCCGGGCTATGCCACGGCTCTGCTGAACCTGGGGAATGTCTACCGGCGACAGAAGTCTTATGCCCAGGCACAGGACTTTCTGCAACAGGCACTGGCCATTCAACCCGATGATCCGGAAATCAGCTACAGTCTCGGAATGCTCTATGCCCAGCAGGGTCAGATGCAGCAGGCGGCGGAGTATCTGCAGAGGGCGGTGGAGCTGCGTCCTGATTATCCGGAAGCGTTGAATAACCTCGGCGTTCTTTTCGTGCGTGGGCAGGATTATGGGAAGGCGGAGGAGCAATTCAAGAGTTGCATTCGCGTTGCCCCGAACTTTGACCAGTCCTATTTGAACCTTGCCCGGCTGTACGTTCTGCGGAGCGATAAGGAACAGGCTCGAGAGGTGTTGCGGGAGCTGCTCCAGCTGCAGCCACAGAATACGGGCGCTAAGCAGGCGCTGGAAATGCTGCAATGAGTGCGAAAATTATTTCCCGGTGGGGTCGTAGGTGGGGAAAGAGAACTGCAGATCCCTCGGCTTCGCTCCTAATGACACAGGTGGGCGCAGGCCCAGGTTTAGTGCCGCGCCTACGGCGCTCCCACGGCACGCCGGGGCAGGCAGATCATCTGCGGATTGATTCCCAGCCCTTCCGGGCTGGGCTCACGTTTTGGCGGCCGGCCCTCCGGGCCTCGCACCCGTGGCGATTTTTTTTGCAGTGTCATTTCTTTCTCAACTTGCCACAGGCAAGTTGGTTGCTCCCACGGCGCGCTCCACGGCAGGCCGGGACAGGCGGGACAGGCGGGGTAACAAAAAAGGCGCGTCGAGTGCTGTGGTATCCCACTCAAGCCAAAACCGGGCTTGAATGGGGCACCCAGCGTTGGTTGCCGGTGCAGAAAGCCGGGTCCAGTCTTATTGCGCGATTGTCATTGCTGATTTTTCTTGTTTGCCCGGGATATGTGGCCGCGCAGCAGTCCGCAAGCTTTTCTCAAGTCGAAACGTTGGTTCAGCAAGGCCAGCTTGAGCAAGCAGAGAGCAAAATGCGGGCGGAGCTGCAGCGGGATCCGAGCGTGGATGGTTACAACCTGCTGGGGATTATCGAAAGCGATAAACAGGATTACCAAAGCGCTGTCAGCGCATTCCAAGAGGCGTTGCGGCTCTCACCCAACTCCACCAAGAGTCACAACAATTTGGGGAACGTCTACGTTGCGCAGAAGAAATTTGATTTGGCAGAAAAGGAGTTTCGCACTGTCTTACGGCTTGACCCGGCGAACCGGGATGCGCACTATAACCTGGGCGTGATGCTCATGGCAAAGGGCTCGCCGGCAGAGGCCATCCCTCATTTTGAACGTGTGCGCCCGGCGGATCTCCCGACCAGTCTCAACCTTGTCCGCGCTCTGCTGGAGAGCAAGAGAACGGCAGAAGCATTGCGGATGGCGACTGAGATTTCCGATCAGCATAAGAATGAGGTCCAGGTGCATTTCTCGCTGGGCGTATTGCTGGCGTCGGAAAAGCAATATAAGCCGGCCGAAGTGGAACTGGAAAAAGCGGAGGTCCTGCAGCCGGGAACCTTCGAGATTCCTTACAACCTGGGGCAGGTCTTTCTGCGCAGCGGCGCATATCCCCAGGCGGAGCTGGCGCTGAACCGGGCACTCAAGCAGAAGCCCGACTCCCCCGAGACTCTCTCTCTGCTGGCGCAGGTCCTGGCGGATGAAGCGCATCCTATGGATGCCCTATCGCTTCTGGTGCGCGCGCACAAGATCGCGCCGGAGAATACGGATGTCATCCTCCTCATGGCGCAGATCAGCATCTCTCAGCACTATTTCGAGGATGCAATCCCGCTACTGGAATCGGGGGTGGCGATTGCCCCGCAGCGGACTGATCTGCGTGCGGCCCTGGGCGAAAGCTATCTCATGTCAGAGAGGATGGATAAAGCCGTCGAAGAGTTCAAACAAGTGGTTGCGGCTGAACCTTCGGCGCGCTCTTATGCGGCGCTGGGGCTCTCTTATCTGCAGTTGGGAAGGTTCGATGAGGCGAAACATTCCTTTCTGGATGGACTGAAGCTTGATCCGCGCAACCTTTCCTGCCTGTTCAACCTGGGACTTATCGCCGAGCGACAGGGGGATGCCGCAGGCGCGGAGGCCAAATTTCAGGAGGTCTTGCACCTGGATCCTGACTATGCCGATGCGCTGTTGGAACTTGCCAACCTGCGCATTGCGAACAAGAAATATGCTGAGGCGGCGGAGCTACTCAGAAGATACGTGAAGGTGAGCCGCAGCCCCGCGACCGGATACTACAAACTGGCGATGGTGGAAAGAAGCCTGCATGAAACAGCTGCCGCCGATCGCGACCTGAACCAGTTTCAGACCATCTCCAAAAATGTTTCGGACGGTGAATTTCCCAACGAGCACCTCTTCGACTACCTTGACAATCGTTCCAAGCTGGATCCCCGGGCCCGCAATCAAATGGAGATCGCAGACATCACGGATCAACTCAAGAGTCATCCCAATCAACCGGAAGGCCTGTATCTATTGGCTGGGGCGTATTTGAAATCGGGGAAAGCCGAGGAGGCCAAAAGCACGATCGCGCAACTCGACAAGGTGAGCTCCGGCGATTACCGGGCCTTGACCGGAATCGGGGTACTGCTCGCCCGCTACCATCTGTATGACGATGCGATCCAGCATTTCCAGGCTGCGTTGCAGGTGAATCCCAACTCGGACGAAGTGAAGTTTGACCTTGCGGATGCATACTTCCGCAAACGTCTTTACCCGCAGGCGCTCGATGCCGCGGGGCAGGTCTCAGAACAAGGGCGCAAAGACGATGCCTACCTGGCGCTGCTGGGAGATATCTACGTGCACCTGGGTGATACGGCCCGGGCGGCGGAGATTTTCCGCGATGCCATTCAACGGAACCCAGATAACGATCAGGACTACCTTGCACTTGCGCTGCTTGAGTTTCGGGAGAAGAACATCGCAGGCGCGAAACAGACGCTGCTGGAAGGGCAGGCGCGCGTTCCGGGCTCGGGAAAGATTCTGTGGGGTCTGGGCCTTGCTTCCGCACTCGAAGGAAATACCGCAGACGCCGGAGTGCAGTTTGAGCATGCAGTGGAGATGCTGCCGGAATGGCCCGGCAGCTATTCCACCCTGGGGGTTTTTTATTTTCAGACGGGACAGATCGCCAAGGCCAAAGAGGTTCTGAACCGGTTCAAGAACAGCAATCAGAGCGGCGCCCTGGACATCAACCGGATCGAACAAGTCCTGGAACGGGCGCCGGCTACTTCCCCGGCGGCGAACGAACCGCTGACCATGGCTAATCGGGCGCAGTTATTGCAACTCGCGCTCTTGCTCGCGGATAGGACTCTTTAAGACGCGGCTATCTCTATAATCATCGCAATCTATGATTTTTCCGCGACGGCGCTTCCTAGGCTCCTCTCTTTTCATGCTCGGCAGCACGCTGACAGATGCTCTTGTGACTCCACTGTGGAAGTGGCCGGACCCAGCCTTGGTGGAAGCGGCGGTGCCGGGTCCCACAACGTCTCCGGTGCAGTTTGTTAATGTGGCGCAGCAGGCCGGGCTGACTAGTCCTAATGTGTGGGGCGGCATCGATCACAAGCGGGCCATCATCGAGGCCAAGGGAAGCGGGTTGGCCTTCTTCGACTATGACAACGACGGTTGGTTGGACATCTACCTTACGAATGGAGACCGGCTCGATTCCCATTGGCCGCCGGGAAAGGCGCCGATTTCTCATCTGTACAAGAACAATCGCGATGGCACGTTTACTGATGTTACGGAGAAATCGGGGTTGGGCCGCACGGGATGGCAGACCGGAGTCTGTGTCGGCGATTACGACAACGATGGATGGGACGACCTGTTTTGCTGCTTCTGGGGACAGAACATTCTTTTCCGTAACAACGGAGATGGCACGTTTACCGACGTCACGCATAAAGCCGGGCTAAGCCAGGCGCAGGTTCGCTGGGGAGCAGGTTGTACGTTTCTCGATTACGACCGCGACAGCCACCTCGATCTTTTCGTTTGCAATTACCTCAAGCTGGATCCGGCGAGCATTCCTCCGCCCGGCAGCCCGAACACTTGCCAGTGGAAGGGCGTTCCCATCATGTGCGGCCCGCGCGGCCTTCCCGGCGACACGAACATCCTTTACCACAACAACGGAGACGGAACGTTTACCGATGTTTCGGAGAAGTCGGGGATTCTGAAGCCAGGCCCGCGATACTCCATCACCGCCGTGTCTTACGACTTCGACAACGACGGATGGCCGGATATTTATGTCGCCGTCGACTCCGAACCCAGCATTCTATTCAAGAACAATCACGATGGCACATTCACCGATATTGCCGTCATGGCCGGGTGCGCTTACAGCGACAATGGGCACGAGCAGGCGGGCATGGGCGTAGCCGTTGCCGACTACGACTGTGACGGCTGGTTCGATATATTCAAGACCAATTTCGCCGATGATACCTCCAACTTGTATCACAACAACGGCGATGGAACCTTTACTGACGTCACGTTTGAGTCAGGCGTCGGGGTCAACAACCGCTATGTAGCGTGGGGGTGCGGGTTTGTTGATTACGACAATGACGGGTGGCCAGACATCATCCAGATTAATGGGCACGTGTACCCGGAGATCGATAACTACAATTTCGGGCAGACTTTCAAGAATCCACGACTGGTTTACAGGAATCTCGGCAACGGCCGGTTCAAAGACGTGTCCGCAGAAATGGGACCCGGCATCAGCGAGCACTTCTCCAGCCGCGGGGCCGCGTTCGGAGACTATAACAACGACGGCGACATGGATGTTCTGATTTTGAATATGAATGATCTGCCTTCGCTGCTGCGTAATGAGGGCGGCAACAAGCAGAACTGGATCAAGATCAAGCTGGTGGGAACTAGGTGCAATCGCACGGCGATTGGAGCGCGGGTGCGGGTGGTTACGGGCAAGCATGTGCAAATGGATGAGGTGCACAGCGGCGCCAGCGTTATGTCACAGTCGGATCTGCGGCTTCACTTCGGTTTGGGGAAGGTGGAGACGGTGGATTTAATTGAAGTGAAATGGCCGACTACACAGAAGATCGAGAAATTTACGCAGGTAAAGGCGAACCAGATCATCACGATCCGCGAGGGTGGTGGGATGGTTTCGGGATCTAAGGTGCGGTAGGGTTGGAGACCCAGGACTAACGTCCTGGGTATTCTCAGCCGTCCCTTCGGGACTGTGTTTCTAGGTGGATTTTTCGCGCAGACTGTTCAGCTCATTCTAGTTTTCCGGGCGAATGGCGGCGGTGGATTGGCGAATTACCAGTTCCGCACGAACGATGTGGGTTACGCCTTGAGTTTCGCGACGATGGCTTGCGGCGTAAAGCGAGGTAAAGGCACACTCCGCAATTTCCGCCCGCGAGACGCGGATCGTGGTCAGGGGCGGCGCCATAAAGCTGCTGAGGGCGATGTCGTCGAAGCCTACTACCGAAATATCGTCTGGAACACGCAGCCCCGCCGCATAGACGGCACCCATGATTCCAATGGCAGTCAGGTCATTGGAAGCTAACACCGCTGTCGGCCGCACGCGCAGCTTCAATATCTCTAACAGCGCGGCGTAGCCTCCATCGAAGCGATGGTTGCCGGGACGAATGTAGTCATCACAGCACTCGATTTTCTTGCGCTGCAGCGATGCCAGAAAAGCATCCTGCCGCGTTCTGGCGGAAGCGAGGTTGTCCGGCCCGCTGACAAAAGCGATCCGGCGGTGGCCCAGCGAGGTTAAGTGGTCGATTGCCTGGTCGACACCGCTGTCGTAGTCGAGCGAGATGTTGCTGATTCCCTCCGCGACTGCTCCGGTGTCCAGAAAAACTATGGGGATCCCCCGGCCATTCAGCATCTGGATCAGCGCGGGATCCATCTCGGAGGTCATGATGGCAACCCCGTCCACTTTGCGCTCGAGCATCCGGCGCACGCAAACCTCCATGCGCTCCGCCTGATAGTCGGTATTGGCAATCAGGACTTCGTGGCCATGCTCTACCGCCATGCGCTCAAAGCATTTCACCAGTTCAGGAAAGAATGGATTCTCAATGTCAGAGATGATCAGGCCATAGATATGGCTCTTGCCTGTACCCAGAGTGCGGGCATGGGTGTTGGGGTAATAACCACTGCGTTGGATCGCCGCCCGGACACGTTTTTCCGTACGCGCGTCTACAGGCGCCGTGCCGTTGACCACACGCGACACCGTGGCGGTGGAAACTCCGGCTCTCTTTGCTACTTCCCTGATATTCATGCGCTGCGCTTCACATAGAGTGACGAACGGGCCGGCCTAACCCGTGCTGCCGTTGACATTGAAGCTGTCGCTTAGAATGGCGATCTAATTTTTGGTGTTCATGATACACCGCGGGTTTCGTAGTACGCGATGGCGGGGGGTAATCGGAGACTACCACAAAGGTAGCACCCACTATTTCTTCAGCAGCGCATCAATCCCCGCTTGCGCAATTTGTTCGTCAATCTCCGACTTGGCGCCGCTGGCCGCAATGCCGCCGAGGAGTTGGCCGTCCACGCGAATGGGCAGGCCACCCTGGTTGGGGAAAAAATTGGGAAATGCCATGTCTTCCACGTGTCCATTTTTGACCGCTTCGGCTCCTTCCCTTGAAGGAGCGCCAAATGCGGCCGCGTGCCGGGCCTTCTTCTGGGCAAACTGCAAGGTGTTGAGTGAGGCGCCATCTTCCTTTTCCAAAAAGAGCAAATTGCCGCTTTCATCTACGATGCAGATGGTCACTTGCACGTTCAGCTCCTGGGCTTTCGCTTCCGAGGCGGCGACCATGGTCTTGATGGCAGCCAGGTTCAGGTATTTCCGGCTGGGCAGGTCGCTGCCATACATGGTCATCAGGGGAAGCAGGATTATCGCCAATCGCTTGAACATTCGAAGTGTCCTCGTGGTTTAGTGGGCCGGCGGAGTCACCGGTTGCCCTTGCAGAACGACCAGAAACTGCTTAACCTCACGCCGCTGGCGTTCGACAGCAACTGCCTGCTGCTTTTCAATTTCATCATGCAACTGAAATTCCTGTTTGGCCTTTTCCGGCGATCCGATCCGATCGTAGGCCACACCCAGCCGATAATGGGCCTCGCCGAGCTGCGGGTCCACTTCGATGGCCCTGGTGTAGAAACCAATCGCCTTTTCAAAATCATGCTGGGAGGAAGAGAGTATCCCAAGCTGCAGGTAGGCGTCGCCGCACTTAGGATCGATGGCTACGGCCTTGGTGAGCAGGGTTTTCACCTGCCGCAAAGCCTCCTGATCCATCGGCTGTTGCTGGCGTTTCCAGATGGCCATGGCGTAAAAGTAGTTGGCCAGCGAGTTGGCCGGCTGCTGCTGTACAAACCGTGCCAGTCTCGGTTCAATGCATGCCAACGGCTTGGGTGCGGCCATCTCTACCCTGCCCATGAAGATGTAGGGCTCAGGGTCGGCCGGATTCAAGTCGGAGGCTTGGCAGAGACTGTCGCCTGCCTGGTCATAGAGGGCGCCGGCGAAGAGCGCGGCGCCCAGTGCAGCCAACATGCGGGCCGAGTTGGGGTGGGCCTTGGTTCCATTCCTAAAAACCTCGGCGGCTTGCCACACTGCCCGGTGAAGCAATAGCTCCGAACCCCAGGCGAAATAATTCTGCTCGCTGGGATCAAGACGGACGGCTTGCTCATCTTCGCGGACAGCGGCTAAGGGATCGCCCATTTTCTCGTCCAGTTCGCCGAGCAGCCGATGCAGGCCGGCATCGTCCTGATGGGCCAACAATTTCTCGAGGTGGTCACGGGATTGGGGGAAGTCACCGGTTTCTTCGTAGGCCCGGGCAAGATCGTATTCGTTGCCACGGTTGGTTGGATCGATGCGGTACGCGGCCTGCAAAAGCGGAACCGACTGCGGATAACGGCCGGCATGGAGGTAGAATGCGCCCAACTGGTGGTTGGCCTCAAAACTCCCGGGAGCGCCGGCTAGAGCTGCGCGCAGATTGCTCTCGGATTCAGTTGTTTCCGTTGCGCTGCCGGGTGAACCCGGTGCGCTGGTGGGCTTGAGGGTGATGGTTTCCCGTGCCAGGGCTTCGCTGGTACGCAGGGTGGCATCGGATCCATGTCCGCCGACGGCGGTCCAGTCGGTCACACCCGCTACGGTGAAATTCGGCTTATCGGCGAATTCCATAGCTGGAGTAGAAGACGCGGCCGCGGCAGAGGGATCGAGCACCAGATCGAGTGGTTTTTGGTTTCCGGCGGGGCAGGCCGCGAGGATCGCGGAGCGAGTGCGCAACCCGGACTTTTCCGCGCTGAGGGTGTAATTCCCAACGGGAAGGGCGGAAAACGCGAAGGCCCCCGATGCGCTGGTTTTGGCCTCTTCTACGCCCGGGCCATCCTTCCGTTCGAGCCTTACTGCGGCGTCACTCACCGGATTGCCGGCTGGGTCGAGGACTATGCCCTTGATGGTGCACTGTTGCGCACCCGCCATGGGGAGCGAGGTCATCAGCAGAACGATGGTAGCGAGAAGGGATTGGAGACGCCGGCCATTCCTGGCTTCAAAACAACACGGCGATCCGGAAGAACCATTCACGAGGGCGACCCGATTTTTGCTATTCGGGAATTTTACTAGGTTACCTATTTATATTCGGCGCGGCCGGCTGGGAAGGTTCCCCGGCCCGGTCCAGGCTTGGTTTGCCGATACAAGTCGCTGATTTGCATCGCATTACAGTGAGGTACCGGCTGAACAGGCTGGGGAAAAATAGTTGGGCCAATCCGTAGTGCGAGTACCCGGCCCGGTTCAGTTACACTGACGGCAAGCGTCCGTCTTGCGCGCAGCGGGAGCTTTCGGAAGCTTGCACATCCCGGCGCATAAGTGAAAATAACGCCGGCTTACCATCGCACCGTTTCCCCGCTGGCAAACATCTATAGGGGAAGACTTCAGAGGCAAGACGCGTTATGCCGTTAGCATACGATTTTTTCTTGCATTTCGCTTACGTCATCCTCTTTCTATGGGTGATGGGGGAGCAGCTTGGCGTACCCGTGCCGAGCCTACCCCTGCTGCTGGCTGCAGGCACCTTGACCGCTACCCACAAGCTGTCGCTTCCGCTGGTGCTGTTGTCTGTGGTGGCCGGCTGCTTCGTCAGCGATAGCCTCTGGTACCTGCTGGGCAAGCGCTTTGGCGGCACCATGGTGAAACTGGTGTGCCGGCTGTCTTTTGAGCGGTCCACCTGCGTGCGCAAGACCGAAGACTATTTCACCAAGTACGGCGAGCAAGCATTGCTGGTGGCCAAGTTTGTACCGGGATTGGGCACGGTGGCGGCGCCGATTGCCGGCCAGACGGGCATGAGGTATCGGGTTTTTCTGGCTTACGACCTTGCCGGGGCCCTGTTTTGGGCCGCAACGCTCACCGTGATCGGCCGTTTCTTTGGTGACGTTCTGCGCGTCCATCCTGAGGCGCTTTCCTGGATGGAACATTTCGCGGGCGCACTGTTCCTGCTGGCAGTGATCGGCTTGCTGGGCTATCGGGTTTGGAAGCAAAAGGCCTTTTTGCAGCAGGTCCGGACCTCACGAATGGATCCGGCGGAACTGAAGCGGATGTTGGACGGCGGGCAGAACCCGTATATCGTCGACCTGCGCCATCCACTCGACTACCTGCCGGACCCCCGGGTTCTTCCGGGCGCGGTCCGGCTCTCACCCGAGACGCTGATGCTGCGCAGCGGGGAGATCCCGCGCGACCGCGACGTGATCCTCTACTGCACCTGCCCAAGCGAAGCAACGGCCGCCAAGATGGCGATGAAGCTGCGGCAGAATGGAATCTATCGCGTCCGCCCGCTGCTCGGAGGCTTCGATCAGTGGAAGAAGCTTGGCTATCCGTTGGAGCAGTACGAGGATCAGCCTGCAAGTATCGCCTGATACCGCCCGTGCGGGGCTTTCTGTCTGCCGATGTAACGAAGTCGATACGCCCGCAAGGAGAACTCCTGCGAAGGGGACCAATTTGCGCAGAGGATCGATGACAATTCGGCCAGGACGCATGTTGCTGCGCATAAACGAAAGGCAAGATCACCACTTCCGGGGATTGGTCCACGGAAGACGGCCGTGTTAGTTTGCCTTTGCTTCGAGGTGTCGCCCAGGGGCCCCAACGCTCCGATGCGGACCGCACAATATCGGGAGATGTTTTGTATGGCGTTTACAGAGACGTACCACTGCGATGTTTGCGGTAATCCAAGGGGCGAGGCGGAGGACTGGTGGCTGGCGTTGACCGAGCCGGCATCCCTCATTCCCAAAGCTCCTGAGCAACCGATGTTGAGATTGACGCCATGGAACGTCCTGCTCTCCCACGCCGCGAAGGTCCGGCACCTGTGTGGCGCACGCTGCGCGCAGACACTCATGGACCGGTGGATGCGCGGCGAGTAAATCGGACTCTCATTCTCTCACCAAGGCTGGGTGCCCCATTCAAGCCGTACTTTGGCTTGAATGGGATACCACTGCTCTTTCCCTCTGGCTCTCGATTCATCCGATGCACTCAACGGTCAACATCGGTGGTATCCCACTCAGGCCAAAGTACGGCTTGAATGGGGCACCCAGCGTTGGTTGCTGGTGATGCATGCTGATCAACCCCCTCCCCTCCCGGATAGTATGGTGTGAGACGCCCCTGGGATTCGGGGCGTGGAGACCGCATTGGCATACGAAGACCTCAGGGGTTGGATTAAGGCTCTTGATAAAGCAGGCGAGTTAAAGCATATCCACGAGCCCGTGGACCCGATTCTCGAGATCGCCGAGATTACCGACCGGGTGTCGAAGTGGGGCAGGCCGGGTAGCGCCGGCGCCGGAGCGAAAAGCGCGCCAGGGGGCCCGGCGTTGCTGTTTGAAAATCTAAAAGGATATCCGGGCAGCCGGGTGTTGATGAACCAGTTCGGCAGCGAGCGGCGCATGAAGATGGCGCTCAATGTGGATAGCCTGGATGACGTGGCGGCACGCATCGAGGGCCTGCTCCAGCTCAAGTCTCCCGAAGGTCTTTTGGGGAAGTTGAAGATGCTTCCCATGCTGGCCGAAGTGGGCGGGTTTTTTCCCCGCACCGTTGCGGCCAAAGACGCACCCTGCAAGCAGGTTATCCTGCGGGAGAATTTCAGTGTCCTGGACTTTCCCGTGCTCCAGTGCTGGCCGCTGGATGGCGGCCGCTTCATTACCCTGCCCTGCGTTGTCACCCGGGACCCGAAGAGCGGAAAACGTAACGTCGGCATGTACCGCATGCAGGTCTACGACGGACAAACCACAGGCATGCACTGGCAACGGCAGAAGGTGGCCGCGGAGCACCTGCGGGAACGGCTGCGGGCGGCGGCGAGCGCAGATGCTCCCGGAGAAGCGAGCGCCGCGCGGGTGCGGGTGATGGCGGAGACGGCAGGAGGAACTACGGCTGCTTTACCCGCGATCGGTGTGGCCCGAGGCAAGGACCGGCGACTCGAAGTTGCGGTGGCTATCGGCACCGATCCGGCACTCACCTTCTCCGCTATTGTGCCTGCTCCGCCCGAAGTCGAGGAGTTCGTCATTGCGGGATTTCTGCGGCAGCAGGCGGTGGAGCTGGTCAAGTGCGAGACCGTGGATCTCGAAGTACCGGCGAATGCCGAGATCGTTCTCGAGGGCTACGTGGAGCTGGACGAACTGCGTATGGAAGGCCCGTTTGGCGATCACACCGGCTTCTACACCATGGAGGAGGAATACCCGGTTTTTCACATCACCTGCATCACGCATCGCAAGGAGCCGGTCTATGCCGCGACCATCGTGGGCAAGCCGCCGATGGAAGATGCGTGGATGGGCAAAGCGGTGGAACGTATTTTTTTGCCCCTGATGAAGCTGACCCTACCGGAAATTGTGGACGTGAACCTGCCGGTGGAAGGGGTGTTTCATAACCTGATGATCGTGTCCATCCGCAAGAGCTATGCCGGCCAGGCGCGCAAGGTGATGCACGGCATCTGGTCGCTGGGCCAGGCGATGTTTACCAAGTGCGTGATCGTCGTGGACGAGGACTGCGATGTGCAGGATCTGGGCGAAGTGACGCTGCGCGTAGCCAACAATATCGATCCCGAACGGGATATCCAGTTCACGCTGGGGCCGGTCGACTCACTCGATCACGCCTCGCGCCTGCCCAACTACGGCAGCAAGATGGGGATTGACGCTACCCGCAAATGGAAAGCAGAAGGCTTTACCCGGCCATGGCCGCCAATGATCGCCATGGATGCAGCCACCAGAAAGCGCGTGGATGAAATCTGGAAGAAGCTGGGACTGGAGTAGAGCGGTACCGGATGAGAGAGGAGATCGGGCGATTGTGGCATGAACTGGGCCGGAGGAAGAAGGACGCGTGGCCGCGCATGGAACAGGGCCAATACCGCAGCTTTCGCGCGGTGCATCCCTTCGATGAACGCTTCGGCGTGGAGACCAGCGGGCTGATCTACGAATTGCCTTCCGGCCACCAGCACGATCTCTACAACAACGGTTACTTTGCCGTCGCACCTTCAGTGTTTCACGCGGTCATGCGGGCGATGCTGGAGCAGCTGCATCTGGATCTTCAGCGCTTTCGCTTCGTTGATCTGGGGTCGGGTAAAGGCCGCGCTCTGATGCTGGCCTCCGATTATCCATTTCGCGAAATCATTGGCGTGGAACTCTCTCCTGAGCTCGACGGCATCGCCAGGTCCAACATCGCGCGTTACTCCGAGGCGAAGAGCGGGCTGCTTCACCGGCCACCGGTGATTTCCATGCAGGGGGATGCAACCGACTTCGCGTGGCCGGCCGGACCGCTCATCGTCTACATGTGGAATGCATTTACCCTGCCGGTGATGGAGCGCGTCTTTCGTAACCTGGAAAGTTCGCTTAAGGAAGAGCCGCGGGAGTTGTACCTGGTGTATATCCACCCGGAACTGGAGTCGATGCTGGCGGAGCTTCCGTGGCTGGTCAGGCTTTGGCGGGAGGAGTTTGCTATGAGCGACGAGGACTATGAGGCATGGGCCTTTCCCACACGGGCTGAGGTTTGCGCGGTGTACCGGGCGGTGCTCTCGCAGGCTGCCACTGTCGAGTAGGTCCGGGCATAGCCTGGGCCCTTCGAAGTTGCCAGGGGGAAAGGAATACCGCAGATCCCTCGGCTTCGCTCGGGATGACAAAATGGAGGGTGGCGACTTTTATTAGGGGCCGTCGGATCGGATGGGCAGAAAAAACAGCAGGTCCCTTGCGCTTCGCTCCGGTCTGGATGACAAATTTGTTTAAAACCCGATGACCTTGCGCGAAAAAAGGTGTGCCAAACTTCCTTGCCCCGCGACCTGTGTAGGCCGGACCTACCCGATAGCGGCAGCGCGATGCTTCGTCTACAACGGAAGTGAAAAGCCCGGAGCGGCGAGGCAAACCAAAGTTTAAAAAAAAGGTGACCAGTACCGCCGAGGAAACGATTGGCGTTCCCAAAGGGTGTGCGCCCGATGCTAGGATTACTTGAAACGTGGGTACGGAAGGATCTTTGGTTCCGCGTCCCGCCGGTAACAAGCAAATAAATCGGCGCAAGGTCCTTATCAGAAAGCTGAACAGAACCGATATTAGAACTGCCACTGTACTTTAGAAGTTTTCTCGATACACGTTCCCTTCCCCCCGTAGGGCGGATCGAGAAATTCAGGAATTGAGATTGCCACACCGTCCTCTTCTGTACGGTTCCAAAACAGGAGAATAATGCCCGGTCCCCCCGCCGCGCGATTTCGTGACACAGCGCACGGTGCCTTCACCGCTGGTGAAAAGGATCGGATGTTTCCAATGAAGTTCCTCCAAAGATGGTTGCGGAAGACTGGGTTGTGCCTGCTGATAGCGTCGACCGCTTGCGCCGTGACCCGGGCACAGGAAATAGGCGGGTATTACTCCAATCGCAGGGTTTTCAGTGGGTTCGTGGAGTATTCCAACGATTCCAGTCACATGCTGCTGGGCTACGCAGAAGGGCGCCAGATAAGCGCAGTCGGGTTGGGCATGGAAAGACGGAGCTTCCTAAGCAACCACCTGTCGGGCGCGTGGGTGGCCGAGGTGCGGCCCTTCATGACCGTAACCGATCCGACGATGAAGGGTATCAACCTGCAGTTTCCGCAAGAGCCTACCTATTCAGGGATCGTCAGCTTCACTTCGCCCGTTCCGGTGGATATCCCGGTAAGCAACGCACCCCAGAATGTGCTCCTGGTAACCCAGAATCACGTCTATGTGGGAACCGCAACGTACATTGGCGGAACGCGATCGACCTATGTGACCGCCTTCAGCCCGCTGGGATATAAGCTCAGTGGCTTCCAAGGCAGGCGCATACAGCCCTTCGTGACCGGTCTCGGAGGCTTCGCAGTAGCTACACGAGACATACCAGTATTCAATAGCTCAGCGTTCAACTACACCTTCGAAGTGGGGGGTGGGGTGGAGTGGTTTCAGACGCATACGCGCTCGTGCCGCTTCGAGTACCGCTACCATCATCTGGCCAATACCGGCAATGCCGCGGAAAACCCGGGCATCGATTCGGGGGTGCTCAAGGTGACCTATTCCTTCGGACGGTAATCTTTCAGCTCGGTTACCAGCGTCAAGTAGCTCTTGACGGGACATCGGATATAATAAACGGCAAGATGAGCAGAAGGCCATTCAGCTTTCTGTCAAAGGGAGATTGAATGAAAACGAAAGACCTGGACCCGGCCCGATTTCGAAGAAGTAAGCCTTGGCTGCGAGATCAACTGCTACGCACCCGCAGAATAAGCGTTAATGAACTTCAAGCTGCTGGGGACCGCCGCAGGCGGCGGTCTTCCCCAGTGGAACTGTGCCTGCACTCTGTGCGATCTTTGCCGAAATTTCCCTGAGGTCGTGCGGCCTCGCTTGCAACTGCAAGCAGCGTTCTCCACAGACGCTGAAAAGTGGTTCCTGATCAATGCTTCGCCGGATCTCAGGTTCCAGATCGAATCAAACCCGGAACTCCAGCCCTCAGCTCGCAACGGCAAGCGCAATACACCCATTCAAGGAATCATCCTGACCAGCGCCGATCTGGACCAGGTGCTGGGATTGCTTCTTCTGCGGGAGTTTCAACCGCTCACGATTTACTCCACTGGCGTGGTCCGGCGGGTGCTCGAAGCAAACAGCTTTTTCCGTATGCTGGAACGGGTGCCCAAACAGCTCACCTGGGTGGAAATAGATCCTGGAAAATCATTTACTGTGGGCGACAGTGACGTGCACCCCCATACCCCTGTGCGGAACGCTTCCCTACTATGCAGGTGGATTTACTGCAGAGGAGCCAGGTCAGGCGTCGCTCGGTCTTTTGCTGGAAGCCGATGGCCGCCGTCTCGCGTATACACCTTCGCTCCCCGAGGTCACGGACAGCATTCGCGAGATGTATGACTCGCTGCGACGTAATTCTGGTAGATGGCACCTTCTGGAGCGATGCAGAACTCAGCCGTACGCATTCCGGGACACCCCTGGCGCGCTCCATCGGTCATGTTCCCATGAGTGGCGAGGATGGCACTATCGCCCTGTTGGCCGGCATACGCGCGCGGCAACGGATCTTCGTCCACATCAATAACACGAACCCGGTGCTCGATACTCGCGGTCCGGAGTACAAGTATGTAAGCGATGCCGGTTGGCAAATAGGACAAGACGGATGGCAACTCAACTGACGGCCAAGGCTCACGAAGACGGCAATCTTCTTTCCCCGGAACAGCTACGCGGCCGGCTCCAGGCAGTAGGAGAAAGCCGATACCATCATCTCCATCCCTTTCACCTGCGTATGCATGCGGGCGAATTGACGCGCGGTCAGTTGCAGGCCTGGGCGCTCAATCGCTACTACTATCAGAGCCGCATCCCGATCAAAGACTCGCTGCTGCTGGCAAAGAGCGACGACCCTGCGTTCAGGCGCGCGTGGCGGAAACGGATCGTTGACCACGATGGGGATCAGAGTGGATTTGGCGGGGTGGAGAAATGGATCCAGCTGGCTGAAGCCACCGGGCTCTCGCGCGACCAGGTGATTCCCTGCACCGGTGTTCTGCCGGGTGTGATCTTTGCCGTGGATGCCTATCTTGCGTTGGTGCGCGACAGTCCTTTGCTGATTGCTGTCGCTTCTTCGCTGACAGAGTTATTCTCGCGCAGCCTCATCTCTCTGCGCATGGATCAGCTTCGGCTGCACTATCCCTATCTTGCTCATGGGCTGAGCTATTTTGAGGGTCGCTTGACGCAGGCGCCCGAAGACGCCGCGTTCGCCCTGGATTACGTCTGCACCCACGCCAAGACACGTGCGGAGCAGGAGCAGGTGGTCCAGGCACTGGAGCGGAAATGCGCGATTCTGTGGGCGCAACTGGATGCCATCGACTACGCTTACGTGGTTCCCGGCAACATTCCGCCGGGATGCTTCGTACCTAAAGCGGAGAGAGGCTGAGATGGACTTGAATGCCACCCCATGGCTCGCGCCCGGCTGCCGCTTGCACCCGACGGAGGCGGTCATGCTGATTCCGGAGGGGACCCTGAAGCTGCAGGGGCCGGCGCGCGACATCCTGGCGCAGCTGGATGGAAAGCAGAGCGTCGCGGCCATTGTGGACGAACTGGTTAAACAATACGAAGGCGTAGATAAGGACGATATACGGCAGGACGTGCTCAGCCTGCTGGAGCGGATGGAGCAACGTGGTGTAGTGCGGGTCTAACCTGATGTCAGATAACAGCCAGTCAGCGTCGCCGGGCAAACCATTCTCTCTGATCGCCGAGATCACGCATCGCTGCCCATTGCATTGCCTCTACTGCTCCAATCCGCTGGAGATGCAACGGGCAGAAGAGGAGCTTTCGACCGGGGACTGGAAACGCGTCTTTCAGCAAGCGGCTCAATTGGGCATTCTGCATTTGCATCTCACCGGGGGCGAACCTCTGGCCCGCAAAGACTTGCCCGAGCTGATCAGCACAGCACGCGATGCCGGGCTGTACGTGAACATGATCACCTCGGGGGTCGGGCTTAGCGAAGAGCGTCTGGCTAGTCTGGTCGACGCCGGCCTGGAACACTTGCAACTGAGCTTTCAAGACCTGGACGAGACCACCGCTAACCACATTGCTGGAACTCGAGCCCATGCCCTCAAGCTGGCGCTGATTCCTATCCTGAAGAAGTTTCCGCTGGCGTTCACGGTGAACCTGGTCGTTCACCGCATGAACCTGGACCGGCTGGAGGCGTTTATCGCGCTGGCGGAGGAGTTCGCTCCCGACCGGCTGGAAATTGCTCACGTCCAGTATTACGGCTGGGCGCTGAAGAACCGCTCCCTCCTGATGCCAACCCAGGATCAGGTGGATCGATCGCTACCCATCATCGAGGCGGCCAAGGAACGGTTGAAAGGCAGGATCCATCTTGAAGCCGTCTTCCCCGATTACTTTCGGCAGCTTTCCCAAGGCTTGTGTGGGCGGTTGGGGACGGCAGATGATGCTCATCGATCCGGTGGGCCAGGCGATGCCGTGCCACGCGGCCGCGGTCATTCCTGGGCTGCAGTTCGATAATGTGCGCGACCGTGATCTCTCATGGATATGGCAGTCTTCCCCGGCATTTAACCGCTTCCGGGGCGATGCCTGGATGTCGGACACCTGCCTCGCCTGTCCGCGCAAGGAACGTGACTTCGGAGGTTGCCGCTGCCAGGCGTTCCTGCTTACCGGGGATGCCGAGGCGATAGACCCCGTTTGCCAATACAGCCCGGATCACGGGCTACTGAAACTTCTGCGCGTGCCTACCGAGAACCCCCTTCCCATGTGGAGAGGGTAAATGGCCTCGGTCGAACGAGACCTGCGTCTGCTTGTGTTGGCCGCTTCGGCGGGGTCGGCGGATGCGTGGAGCTACTTCGCGCTCGGCCACGCGTTTGTGGCAAATATGACGGGCAACACGGTGATGCTGGGCCTTGCCGTGTTTCAGGACCATGGCGACATGCTGCATCCAACAATCGCTCTTGGGTGCTATGCCGGCGGAGCGATGCTCGGTTCGCTTTTAACAGAGAGAGTACAACCTGCGGCGGTTTGGGCGCGGGCGATCTCCTGGACCCTGATGCTGGAAGCTCTCCTGCTGCTGGCCGCTGAGGCTGGTTGGATAGCGATTCATCTCCACATCAACTACTCGCCCAGCCTCGAAGTTTTGCTGGCTACGATAGCGCTGGCGATCGGGATGCAAAGCGGCGCCATGGTGCAGTTGAAAATTCCTGGCATCGTCACCACCTATATCACCGGCACCTGGACTACGATGCTGAGCGGCCTGGTGCGCCTGGGGAGACAGGACCAGCAGCAGATACAGGAGACCGAGAAGCGGCTGGGGATGCAGGCCGCAGTCTTGACGGCATATTTTCTCTCGGCTGTGCTGGCGGGATGGCTCTTCCGGCACCTGCCTCTCGCGGTCGGGGTGCTACCGGGGTTGAGTGTACTTCTGGTTGCTGTTCATGGGCTGATGTACAACGACTGAGCGCGCTCTCCTAATGGCAAAAAAGCGCGTCGAGGGCTGTGGTATCCCACTCAAGCCAAAACCGGGCTTGACCCCATTTCCTGCCACGCTGTGCTAGAGAGGTCCGCGTGTGCGCCTTTCATTAAGGAAAGGCGCATGGAGTGTATCAACGCCACAAGCCTCCGCAGGAAATCGGGGCCATGGGGCACCCAGCATTTGCTAGATGGAAGGGCGCACTGCAGATCCCTCGGCTTCCCCAGATTTCCTGTCAGAAACCGTAGCTTCGGTCGATTTCATGCGGCTCTCTTTGCCGAGAGCCGCATACGTTGCCGCCGGTAGAGCCGTGAAGTAGGAAATCCGGGTACGCTCGGGATGACAAAGGGGAGAGGGGCACTTCCATGGGGAATTGGCTAGTGGCTGAAAGAGTCGCAGGCTTATTCCGGTTGCTTGTCTTTGTGGTGGAGATCCAGGCCGAATTTGGGGGCGGTGTTGGTCCCGGTTACTTTCACCGGGATTTCTGCCCCGGCGCCGTGTTTGTGAAAGAAGGGGTCGACTGCTTTCAACCCCAAGGCCTTCCATCGCGAAGACACCATCTGGGATAGCTTCGCCTCGGTCCTCACCTTGCCGGTGAAGTCGAACTGCTTGCCGTCCAGCGTGTAGACACCGGCCAGTTTTACCGTCGCTCCAGGCAGGGTGTAGATCAGGTCCTGCAAAGCCAGCTTTCCATCGCCCATTTGGAATTTTCCCGTCATATGGGAGATCACATCCTCGGCTCCCGGCTTGGCGTCCTTTGGATCGCCTTGTGCCCGCAGGCTCAGCATGTCCACCTTGTCCTGCAGTTGCGGATTGGTAAAGTGCATACGCCTCAGGGCGAAGTTTCCGTTTAGACCCAGCTTCTGGGTTACGCTCTCCTTGCCAGGACGGATGTGCAGCTTGGTTTTCATGGTCAGGACGCCAGTCATGACGACCGGCTGCGTCTTGACCGCAAGTTGCAGAAAATCCTGTATGCGGCCCGCGGGAACATCGACATCAAGATCGATGCTGTGGCCTTGCCCTTTCACATTCACTACCGCGCCCTGACAGGAAAATTCGGACTCTCCCAGTTTCGCGTGCACGGGCTGCAGATAGGTGTCGCCAGTCGTCCCGTCGACGATGGCCGAGAATTGCGTATGCAGAGGAACAGGATGATTTGCGGTATCGAGCGAAAAATCAGGCACGTCCGCGGTTCCATGGACCTCGATCCGGTCGAGCTGACCGTTGAAATCACCGACGGAATGCAGTATGCCCCCGATTCCCTTGATGGGGTTCAAGTCGGCATGCTGGAAGGTGTACTTCCCGGTCACGGTTGAGTCGCCGGGCGTCTCCGTGTTCCACGGCCCAAAAGTGCCCACCGCGTGAATTTGCCCCTTCGGAATCGCGTTGGTCAGGGTCGCGTCATAGCGCAAGGGCGCATTCGGGCCTACGTGATGCAAGACGATGTGGCTGAGCACAAATATCTTGGGATCCTTGTTTGGCTTGTCAGTGCCAATCACCAGGCGGGAATCGTCGCATACTAACTCGTCCACAACAATCTTGATCTTGCCTTGATGGCGGGACTTGGCCGCGTTCTGCTGCCGCATGGATTTGGGCGGGATGTTGATTTCCAACCCCCGCACGTACACCGTTCCTACATGGGTTGGCTTCAGGAACAAGCCCATCAGCCGGGCGTGAAAGTCGAATTGCCGCACCACGAATAGCGGATCCTTGGCCCCCGCGGCCACCACATCGTCCGGGTTGTAAATCCGCAGCCCCTTCCCGGAGACGGCCAGGCCCTTGATCAGCGATACCTGCAGGTCATCCAACTCCACGCGGCTGTTGAATCGGGTGCTCAGGGTTTCGATCACCCGGCCCTTGAGGATCGGCTCCGCTCTCTTCAGCATCACTTCGCCCACCACCAGAAGCACAACGACGGCGATCAGCGCGATCCAAATCACCCATCGCCAGCGTTTGTGCTCTCGCGGGCTCAGCTTCGCCCGATCGTCCACTACATCGTTTACCGTGCTCAAGATCGAATCCCATTAGAGTCGATGCGGTTTTGCCGAATTTAGTTTTCGCAGAGGTGCAAACTGGGCTGCTTTTTCAGTAACCTGCCAGATTTACGAGGGGTACGCTGACTGCAGACACTCTGCACTGGATCGGAAACCAATACCTCAGGGGCTAAAGCCCGAACCGTCGAAGTGCGACCATTTCCGCGACGCTGAAGCGTCGCTCCCCCTGCTAAAGCAGGGGGCTCCCACCGGGAACAACAATACAAAGTTCCGCACTCTGTGGGGCCCGGTGTTGGGGAAGTCGTGGCCTGGGGGTCTGGGGTCAAGTCACATGAACGATGGGCCTCTGGGCGGGGTCTTTAATAGCCCGGCGCAGGATCTCGTGGGTCAGCGGAGCCGTATCCCCTTCGCCCAGGAAGACAAACCGCAGCAGGTTAATGATCGGGTCAATGTCGGTCCAGTGAAAGTAGACGTGAGGGATGGATCCGGTCGTTTTTTTCAGTTGAATGAGCAGGGCGGCGATGGCATTGGCAACGGCGGCGGACCTGGCATGGAGCACACGGTGGGAACCTTCGCGGGATCCCTGAATGGCGATCGTTTCTGTGAAGTCGGAGGTGTCTCCGCGCTCCACCTCAATAAAGTAGATGGATTCGTCGTGCAAGAGCCCGTGAAGTTCGCGCAGTTCCATCTTGGCCTGCTCGCGGTCCCTGGAGGTGTTATGGGGATTCCAGGCGATGAGGCGGAGGGTCTTGTTTGCGCTTTCGGCCAGAAGCGCCAGGGCCTGCGCATCCAGTTCAACCGTGATACGCAACTCGGTGGAGCGGAAAGCCCGGGAAACCAGCGACAAGAAGACCATGGTGAAGACGAAGATGCAGGAGATTTTGAGCCCCTCGGGCCGCTCGTAGATATTCACCAGGGTGGTGTAGATGAAGATGAGCGATATAACGCCGAGAGCGAGACGGGAAAGTATCGTGCGGGCCGCGATGGTGACTGCGCAGGCGGCGGAAGTGATAAGAACGAGCACTCCGGTGGCGTAGGCTCCGCCCTGAGCATCCACATTGGCATTAAATAGAAGCGTAACTACGATGGCGATGGACAGGAAGACCAGAACCAATGGACGCGAAGCCCGGGCCCACTCGGGCGCCATACCGAAGCCGGGAAGGTAGCGTGGGATGAGATTCAGAAGGCCAGCCATCGCGGAAGCGCCGGCGAAGGCGAGAATCAGGATGGTGCTTAGGTCATAAAGAGTGCCGAAGGCGCTGCCGAGATAGTGGTGGGCCAGGTAGGCCATGGCTCTGCCGTTGGCCGGGCCGCCTTCGTTGAAGTCCGCCGCAGGAATGAGCAAGGTGGTGACGATGCTGGTAGCTATGAGGAAGCCGCTCATGATCAGCGCCGCGGTCTTGAGCAGGCGCCTGGTGTTGCTGATGCGGGCCTCGAGGTTTTGAGAGTCGACCAGCGGCATGACGGCAACG
Organism: uncultured Acidobacteriaceae bacterium; assembly: GCA_963821315.1. Taxonomy (GTDB): domain Bacteria; phylum Acidobacteriota; class Terriglobia; order Terriglobales; family Acidobacteriaceae; genus PALSA-350. The sequence goes on from CAWGDP010000012.1 coordinate 279,037, forward strand.
CCGGTCTCGAAGCCCGAAAGGCCGAGGGCCAACCGGGGAAAAAGCAGCACCGAGATGCCGATGATGGAGAGCAGGCTTCCGTGTTGAGCCGAGATGGTGTTTTTCCAGTTAAGCACCAGGTGCGGGTGCAGGAGGACATGAACGAAAGCCACGAGGGTGACGATCAAGTTGAGGGCGAGATAGATACCCACAAGAACCACGGCAACATCGATCGCTTCCTTAAAGCCTTTGAGAAAAATGGCGCCCAGGATGGCGAGCAGAAAGAGAGTCACGTTCATCTGGTTCTGCAGGGAATGCGGAATGTAGGGATTGTGGACGAAGTGGTCCGCTGCGTCGGCGGCGGAGAGGGTCATGGTAATGATGAAGTCGGTGGTGGCGAAACCCAGAAGGACGAGGACGAAGACCTTGCCGGTCCACCCCGGGAACAGCCTCTCCAGCATGGCAATGCTGCCCTGGCCGTAGGGGCTGGCGGCAGCGACGCGATTGTAAACGGGCAACGCAGCGAAGAGAGTCACCAGGACGAGGACAAGGGTTGCGACCGGCGAGAGAAAACCGGCGGCGAGGAATGCGATACCGGATTGGTAGCCCAGAGTGGAGAAGTAGTCGACCCCAGTGAGACACATAACGCGCCACCAGGGGTGTTTGCTCGTGACGTCGGAGGCGTGAACAGTCTGGGGACGTTCAAGATCGGAAAAAAACCAGTCGCTGAAAGACAAGGGCGCTCTTATCTCCTGAACTTCTTACCTGCTCCGATCGACTCTGCGAGCCGCTAATCACATGATGATAATGGGAGACTTTTGGTGCCACGATGTCTGTGGAACGAATGGAGAATTCGTATTTCCAAGCAGGTAAACCTGATACCGTGCTCTAGATGAGCGCACAAAGCGATTTTGACGCAATTGTGATTGGCAGCGGCGCGGGCGGAGGAACGCTGGCACTGCACCTGGCCCAGGCGGGCAAGAACATACTGATCCTGGAACGCGGCCCCTTCATGCCGCAGGAGAAGCTCAACTGGGATACATCGGCTGTCTTTCTGGACAACCGCTACCACACCAAGGAGACCTGGCAGGATAAGGACGGAAAGCCGCTCCACCCGCAGCAGGCGTATTTCGTGGGAGGCCAGACCAAGGTGTACGGCGCGGCGTTGTTTCGCATGCGTGCCGAAGACTTTGGCGTCATCCAGCATAAGGGGGGCATTTCTCCTGCGTGGCCCATCACGTACGCTGATATGGAGCCGTTTTATTGCCGCGCAGAGGATCTTTTTCACGTCCACGGCGACCTGGGCACGGCACCCTCGGTTCCCGGCGGTTATGGGTCATCTTTTGATCCCACGGAGCCTTTTCACTCCACTAAGTACCCCTATCCCGCGTTCATCAACGAGCCTCGCATGCAGACCATCGAGGACGACGTACGCAAGCTGGGGATCCATACGTTCCCCATCCCGCTGGGGCTGAAACGAAATGAAACGAACCCGCTGGCCTCGAAGTGCGTTCGCTGCGACACCTGTGATGGCTACCCTTGCCTGGTCCATGCCAAGTCGGATGCAGACATCAACTGCATCCGGCAGATCATGCACTGGCCCAATGTCACCCTGATGACGAACTCGCGCGTAACCCGATTAGTCACCAACAGCAGCGGTACTGCGGTCACCGCGGTTGAGGTTATCCACTCCGGATCGGATGCCGCTTCCAAAGACGGTAATGCCGCAACCTATCGCGCCGGAATTTTCGCCGTATGCGCAGGCGCTATCAACTCCGCGGTCATTCTGCTCGCGTCTGCCAACGACAAGCATCCGAATGGGCTGGCCAATCGCTCCGACCAGTTGGGCCGGAACTTCATGTATCACCAGGCCGATGCTCTGCTCGCTCTTGGAACGGAGGGCAACCAGGATAGCTACACCAAGACGTGGGGCACCAACGATTTTTATTTCAAGGACTCCGACCCCGCTTATCCATTTCCCCTGGGGCAGGTGCAGCCGGTGGGCAGCTTCCATCACGAGATGATGAAGGGGGATGCGCCTCCGCTCACTCCCGGCTTTGTGCTGGAAACGATGAAGCAGCACGCCGTACCGTGGTGGCTTACGACGGAAGATCTTCCTGACCCGGACAATCGGGTCACGCTGCATAACGCGACGCCGCTATCGGTCGAGAATTGGCAGCCCGGTGTGGGCGGAGCACACCCCTCTGGAGACACTGGCCACACCAACAAGTCCCAGCCGGTTACGGATTCCGCACCCATGCGGATTCAGCTTTCGTATACGCCGAATAACGTTGAGTCGTTTAATCGACTTAAGGACCGGTGGGTCGAGGTACTTAAGCGGGCCGGGCATGCGACGACTTCTGTTCCGCTGCACGCTTACTTCAAGAAGCGTATCCCGCTGGAGGGTGTCGGCCATCAGAACGGTACTTGCCGCATGGGAACTGATCCCGCGACCAGCGTGTTGGACCCGTATTGCAAGGCCCATGATCTCGATAATCTTTATGTTGTGGACGCTTCGTGCTTCGTCTCGGCAAGTGCGGTCAATCCGTCTCTGACTATTATTGCCAACGCCATTCGCATCGCGGACCATTTGTTGGCGGAACGGCTTAGGTAAGCCTGGGGTATACGCAGGACACTCTTCCCTCCGCTACGCTCCGGTCGGGATGACACTTCTGTTATGGATTCATCCGTATCTCTCTCCACGAGAGGCGCCGCGTTGCGCTGTTTCGTTGCGCCCGAAGGTGAAACTGCAGGTCCCTCGGCTGCGCTCGGGATGACAAAGGGGAGAGCAGCGCTTACCTTAGCGGCCGTTCGGAGGGATGGAAAGGGCCGTAAGGCCCATGATTGCTCCGTCGAAGAGAGATCCTAACGACAAGAAAAGGCGCGTCGAGTGTTGTGGTATCCCACTCAAGCCAAAACCGGGCTTGAATGGGGCACCCAGCCTTCGTTGCAGGTGAAGCAAGCCGCGTTCAGGCGTAGCGAAATAGGGCTTTGAAGCCGTAGTCCATGTGCTGCTGAATGTGACAGTGAAATAGGGACAGGCCAGGCTGGTCGGCTACAAAGTCCACTACGGCTCGGCCGTAATATGGAACTACTACCGTGTCTTTTATGATGCCGCCGGTCTTGGTGCCGTTCATTTCTACCAGTTCGAACTGGTGCCGATGCAGATGGAGGGGGTGGGCGTCATCGGTGCGGTTGCGAAATACCAGGCGGTAACGAGTTCCCTGCTTTAAGACGAACTCCTTGTCGTGCGGGTATGGCTTTCCATTCACTAGCCAGGTGTTAAACTTGCCCGATCCTCCAGGGATCTTTTCGAAAATCATGTCGATGGTCTGATCGGGCGGAATAGGCGTCGCGCTGATTTTTCCGAAAATGGTGTAGTCCCATGGGGTGCGCGGCGCTACCCATTGCGGCTGGCGATGCTGATTCTCGTATTCCACGATGATGCCCAGGCCGGTGTTGCGGATTCTCTCCTCAGTAGCGCCCAGGATCCATACTCCCGGCTGGTTCATCTCGACGATCGCGTCTACTCGCTCCCCGGCGCCAAGCAGAATACTATCCACCTTTTGCGGAACCGGGACCGGGTTGCCATCCAACGCAATCACTTGAAATTGATGGCCCGGCAAGGCAAGGCGGCGGTTCTCAATCGCGCTCGCATTGAGCAGGTGCATCAGTACCCGCTGGCCCTGCTTCACGCGAATCGGCTCCCCAGCACCTAACGACTTGTCATTAATGGAGTAGGTCATCGAATTCACTTCAAGGCCGTTGGGATCGGTGTTCAGAACTGCAGGCCTCTCAGGCTGGGGACCTCCATGGCCGTCATCATCGTCATCTTCCATACTGCTGGTGAAGAAGGGCTCCCAGTCGCGCAAGGAGAGAAAAATCTCCTGGTCATATTGGCCGGGGTCATTGCCCCCATCCACGTAGACGAAACCAAACTGTCCGGTATAGGTGCCGCGATGCAAGTCGGCTTCGGCCATGGCGTGCGAGTGATACCAGCGTGATCCGGCGGGACGCGGCGTCAGCTGGTAGCGGCGCCTGCCACGAGCAGGCACCGGAGGTGTGCCCTCCTCCTCTGTTCCGTCTACATCAGAGGGGATCAACATGCCGTGCCAGTGCACCAACTCTGGTACATCCGTATCGTTAATTACATCCACGCTTACGGTCTTGCCTTCGCGCATACGCAGGACCGGCCCGGGCGAGGTGTCGTTGTACCCGATGGTGCTGAGAATGTGATCGGGGGTGAGCTCCACGGTGACAGGAGCGATACGGAGGGTGTAATCCGCTTTGCTGGTTTCATTGGTGGGCGCCCCAGCGCCCATCTGCATCTGCGGGGCTTGGGCGAGCAGCGTGGCGGCTCCCGCATGGGCTATGGCCGCGCCGCCAATCTTCATGAAGTCCCGCCGCTTCAAAAAACTGCCCCCTCGGCCTGACCTGAGGAGATCGTCTCACGGGGCAAGATGGCTTGCAAGCAGGGCGGCCCGCTCTCCATTTGCATGGGGCCACAAACTACTCGGGGTTGGGCTGCGTCTATCAGACGAGAGCCCGAGACATTCTGGTAATCTCAAGGCACGCGCGTAGGAATCCGCTCATGAAGCTCCTGCAAGCCAGTTCGGCAGCGCTCGTCGGGATGGCGCTGTGCTCCGCGCTCTACGCCTACCAGCGGACGGCGGACTTCGGCTTCGGGGATGATGCGGAAACCAACGTAAAGGCGGAGTTTTACTGGTCGCGCCTCAGCTACAACGCAGCCGTCGGCAGTAGCTTCGGAGGCGGTTACGGAGGCTATGGTGGTTACGGCGGCTACGGCTGGCGCCACTCCTGGTCGCGCGACTACCCCAAGGCGGACCGCCAGGTTCTACTGGCGATGAAACGCCTGACGCGAATCCAGGGCCGCTCTACGGAGCAAGTGGTCAACCTCGATTCGGACGAGATTTTTAACTATCCCTGGATCTATGCCGTGCAGGTACAAACCTGGTCGTTTACCGACGAGGAAGCGAAGCGTTTGCGGGAATACCTGCTGAAAGGCGGCTTCCTGATGGTGGACGACTTCCACGGCACCGCAGATTGGGAAAATTTTATGAACGGCATGCGTGAGGTCTTTCCCGACCGGCCGGTCGAAGACCTGGAAGGCAAGGACGAGATATTCCACGTGCTTTATGACCTGGATGAGCGCATGCAGATTCCCGGGGAACAATATATACACACCGGCAGGACATACGAAAAAGACGGCTACGTGCCCAAGTGGCGCGCTATTCGCGATGACAAAGGCCGGATCATGGTCGCCATCTGTCACAACATGCACCTGGGCGACGCCTGGGAATGGGCGGACGATCCGGAGTACCCCGAACCGTTCGCTTCCATGGCGTTCCGGGTGGCATTGAACTATATCGTTTACGGCATGACGCATTGAAGCTTTCGCCGCGTGTCGCATAGCACTGAGCAGCAGTTCTCAGAAATGATCGATCGACCGCGGGAAACTTCGGACCATGTTTCAATTTTTCTTTAAGTATCCGATCCCGGTGTTTTCCAAAGGCCAGTTTGTCCTGCTTGGCGCGTGGCCGGGCTGGGTGCTACTGCTGCTGATCGTCGCGTCGCGGCCGGGTTGGCGTTGCTGATCTGGTCGCGGCTGCCCCAGGCCGCGCCACAAATCAGCAAGTGGCGGGCAGGCGCGGTCTGGCTGCTGCAGTCTTTGCTGATCGCCACGTGCTGGTACTGCTTTGGCAGCCGGCGATTACCGTGGCCGAGCTGGCGTCGCAGCAGAACATAATCGCGGTTGTGCTCGACGATTCACGCAGCATGGCGATTGCCGATGGCGACGGCAAGCTTACGCGGGAGGCTGCGGCGGAAAAAGCGCTCGAGGACGGCGTGCTGGCGGGATTGCAAAAGAAGTTTCAGGTCCGGCTCTACCGGCTTGACAGCCGGGTAGCCCGGGCTGCGACGCTCACGGAAATACAGCCCACCGCCCCCGCCACGCACATCAATGACGGGCTGAGACAACTGGTGACCGAGACCTCCGATTTGCCAGTTGGCGCGGTGGTGCTGCTCAGCGATGGCTCAGAGAACTCCCTGGATGGGTCCGGAGACCGGTGCTTGAAACCATCCATGCGCTGCGCAATCGCCGGCTGCCCGTGCATACCGTCGGCTTCGGCAAAGAGCAGGCGGCGCACGATGTGGAGGTGAACGACGTGAGGGTGACCTCCCGCGCCATGGCGGGTTCGCGCATCCCGGCTACGGTTAGCTTCCATCAACGGGGCTACGCGGGAAGCAAGGCGATTCTGGCGGTCCGGGACGGAGACAAGACGCTTGATTCCCGCGAGATCACGCTTGGCGCCGACGATGCGACCCAGGTGGAAACGGTCTTTTTCAGCCCGGGAGATGCCGGGGTCAAGAGTTTGCGTTTCACGCTTGGGCCGCTGGCCAGCGAAGAGAACCCGGCCAACAATGCGGTCACCCGGCTGTTGGGCGTGACCGATGACAAGCGGCGCATTCTGTATGTCGAGGGCGAGCCGCGATGGGAGTACAAGTTTATCCGCCGGGCCGAGGACGACGACAAGATCGTGCAGGTGGCCTCCATGCTGCGCACGACGGAGAACAAGATTTACCGGCAAGGGATCAGCGATCCGACGGAACTGGCGAATGGGTTTCCGGTGCGGCCGGAAGATCTTTTTGGTTACCAGGGCATCATCCTGGGCTCGGTGGAGGCGGGGTACTTTACGCCCTTGCAGCAGGAATTGCTGCGCGAGTTTGTTGACCGCCGCGGCGGTGGATTGCTGTTTCTCGGGCGGGCGCTTTGCGCTTGGGGATGGCGGATGGGCGGCTCGAGCCTGGTGGATTTGCTGCCGACATATCTCCCGAGCAGCAGGAACACGTTTCACCGCGATCCGGCGACGGTCGAACTGACGGCCGCCGGGTCGGATAGTCCGATCACGCGTCTCATGGACGACCCGGCAAAGAACATCGACCGCTGGAAGAAGCTGACCTACCTGATGGATTACCAGGACGCGGGCACGGCCAAGCCCGGCGCGGCGGTGTTAATCCAGATGAATGCCGGTGCGCGCAAGCTGCCGTTGCTGGTGACGCAGAATTACGGCCGCGGGCGGACAGCGGTGATGGCCACCTCGGGCACATGGCGCTGGCAGATGAGCCAACCGCTGGGGGACCCGGCGCACGATCTTTTCTGGCAGCAACTGCTGCGCTGGCTGGTGCTGGATTCGCCGGGACAGGTGGTGGTGACCGCTGCCGAACCAGACGCTGATGGATGACGGCCACATTGAGCTTTCGGCAAATGTGCGCGATAAGGAATACATGCCCGCTCCCGATGCCAAGGTGACGGCGCATCTCATTGGGCCGAACGGCATCTCGGTGATGTTGGACATGACCCCGGCCGCGGACAATCCTGGGGTCTTTCACGCTGCGTGGACTGCGGAGAAGCCGGGCTCCTACCTGGCTGAGGTTACGGCGGAGAAGGGATCGCAGGAGCTGGGCAGTGACACCTTTCCCTTTGAACGAATCGATGGCGTTGCGGAGAACTTCCACACCGTGCAGAACCGCGAGCTGCTGGAAAAGCTGGCGACAGAAACCGGCGGACGTTATTGGAAGCCGGATGAGTTGGGCCGGCTGCCCAACGAAATCTCGTACTCGGATGCGGGCATCTCGGTGCGAGACATCAAGGAACTATGGAACATGCCGGTGGTGTTCCTGTGGCTGCTGCTGCTGATGGCGGCGGAATGGCTGCTGCGGCGCAAGTGGGGTGTGGTATGAAATTAGCCTTGCTGTGGCTGCTGATGGCCGCTCTCCCCGCACAGGCGAGCGTCTACTACGTTACGGTCGCGGGACTTGGCGGCGAGCCGGACTACGAGCAGCGGTTTACCGCCAACGCCAAGGACCTGGATAAATTGTTCAAGAGCCTCCGGCAGCAGCGCTCATGTCTACACCTTGACCGGGAGCCAGGCTACGCGGGCGCAGCTTACGCAGACGCTCACCTCGATTGCGCATGATGCGAGGCCCGAGGATGATTTCGTGCTTATCCTGATCGGGCATGGATCGTACGATGGCACGGACTACAAGTTCAACCTGGTTGGCCCGGACATCACTGCGCAAGACCTCGCCAGCCTCTGCGATCACATTCCCGCCCGGCGGCAACTGATTGTCAACACGACCAGCTCAAGCGGCGGATCAGTGGCGGCGCTCGAAAGGCCGGGGCGCGGGGTGATTGCCGCTACCAAAAACGGCACCGAGAAAAATGCCACGGTCTTTGCGCGGTACTGGGTTGAGGCGTTGCAGGATCCCACCGCCGATCTGGATAAGAGCGACTCCATTAGCGCCATGGAGGCATTCGCTTACGCGCAACGGAAGACGGCGGCGTTCTATGAATCGCAAAAGCGCCTGGCGACGGAGCATCCTATTTTTGAGGACACGGGCAAGAACGAACCAGTTCGCGAACCGTCAAAGAACGAAGGGGTGCTGCTGGCAAGTTTCCCCGTGCTGCGCATCGGCGCGGCCCAGAAGCAAGCGAACGATCCTGCAAAGCAGGCGCTGCTGGCGAAGAAGGAAGATCTGGAACAGAAAATTGATGCGCTCAAGTATCAGAAGGCCGCCATGGATCCTGCTGACTATAAGCAGCAGCTGACGGCGGCCCTGGTGCAGCTGGCGCAAGTGCAACAGGAACTTGACAAATGAACTGGAAAGAAAAATCCGCTGCTTTGCTGGTGATGGTGCTGGGAAGTATCAGCTCTTGCTGGGCTGCGACCCCGGATAGTTGTCAGACTCTGCGCAAACATGGCCAGAAGACTGAGGCGCAAGCTTGTTTTGAGTCACTGGTACGCGCTAACTCTGCCTACTACCGGGCGGAGGGTTATTGGGGGCTGGAACAGTATGACCAGGCAAACGAGCAGTTTCGCATCGCAACCGCCCCGGCTGAGAGCGACCCTCTCTATAAGGTTCGCTGGGGAATGCTGCTGCACCAGCGATTCAATAACACGGATGCGGTGGGCCTCTTCCAGGAGGCGCTGCAAAAAGATCCCAAGAATGCGCAAGCCTATTTAGGACTTGCGATTGTCAGCGCGGATGGCTTCGACGGTAAGGCCACGGACTATGTGAGCAGAGCCCTGGTGCTTGATCCCAAGCTGGTGGAGGCGCATGAATTCGCTGCCAATCTCGCACTGGAAGATGCGGATACAGAACACGCCGTCGCGGAGGCCGATGAGGCGCTCCGATTGTCCCCGGATGCCCTGAACGCGATGGCCATCCACGCTGCGGTTGAGTTGCTGGCGGACCGCTCCCCCGACGTGTGGTTGGACAAGATACGAAAAGTGAACCCCGGCTACGCTGAGGGCTACGTCCACGTGGCTCATTATCTTCAGCTCAACTATCGCTTTGAAGACGCCATCGCCTACGACCGCAAAGCGATCGAGGCCGATCCTAAATATTGGCCCGCTCGTTCCCAATTAGGCGTCGGGCTGATGCGGCTTGGTCAGGAAGATGAGCCCTTCCAACAATTGGAGATGTGCTACAACAACGGCTACCGCGATGCTGAGACGGTGAACAGCTTGCGGCTTTTGGATAGCTACAAGAATTTCGTTACTTATAAAGAGAACGGCACCATCCTGCGGCTGGGCAAGAGCGAAGCGGATCTGTTGCACCCTTACTTTGAGGCGGAGCTGCAACGCATCATCACCACCTACGACAAGAAATATAAGATGAAGCTCACTGGCCCGGTGCAGGTTGAGGTCTATCCCAACCACGAGGACTTTGCTGTGCGCACCATGGGAATGCCCGGCCTGGGCGCGCTCGGCGTCACCTTCGGGCAAGTGGTAGCGATGGATAGCCCCTCGGCGCACAAGCCTGGCGATTTCAACTGGGGAAGCACGCTTTGGCACGAGATGAGCCACGTCTATATTCTCTCGGCCACAAATCATCGGGTGCCGCGCTGGTTTACAGAAGGGCTCGCAGTGCACGAGGAGACCCAGGTATCGCCGGAATGGGGTGACCGAGTTTCGCCGGAAATCCTGGTCGCTATCCGGGATAAGAAGTTGCTGCCGGTGGCGAAGTTGGACCGCGGATTTATCTTTCCGGAATATCCGAGTCAGGTGGTTGTCTCTTATTTCGAGGCAGGGAGCATTTGCGACTACATCCACAGCCAGTGGAGCGAGGATAAGTTGCTGGATATGGTCCATTCTTACGCGCAGCTCAAAACCACTCCCCAGGTCATTCAGGACGATCTTGGCGTTTCACCGGAACAATTCGATAAACAATATTTGCAATGGATAGACAAGAAGTATGGAGCGCAGGCGGCAAACTTTGAACAGTCGCGCAAAGCGCTGGAACAACTGGTGGAGGCGGCCAAACAGAATCAGAATGATGCCGTGATCCAGGAGGGCGAGGCCGTCCGCCGCATGTATCCCGAATACGTCGGGGACGCCAACCCTTATGAATTCATTGCCAACGCATACTTGGCCAGGGGGGATAAGAAGGCCGCGGAGACCGCGCTTACTGTGTATGAGAAGGTCGGCGGCGAGGACCCGGGCACCCTGAAAAAGCTTGCCGGCCTGGAGGAGGAGTTGGGCGAACCTAAAGAAGCCGCCGCGACCCTGGACCGCATCAACTACATTTACCCGGTGCATGACGAGGAGCTACACCGTCATCTGGGTGATTTGTGGTTTGCGCAAGCGAACTACCCCGGAGCGATTCGCGAATATACCGCTGTGGTGGCGCTGAACCCACTGGACAAGGCCGGCGCGCAGTTCAACCTCGCCCAGGCGTACTACGCGTCAGGACAACGCGACAAAGCCGAGGAAAGCGTGCTCGCTGCGCTGGAAGCTGCGCCGGGGTATCGCCCGGCGCAGAAGTTGCTGTTGGAGATCGAACACCCGGAACAGAAGGATTCATCCAAAACGAACTGACGGAGCGGAGATGTGCAAGGGTCGAGATTCGTGGAACAAATCGCTGCAACCGCAGATCCCTCCACTACGCTTCGCTCCGGTTCCACGGCATGCCACAAACGGCGGGATGACAAGGTGGAGTGGTGACTTTTATTAGGTGCTGTCAATCGGATGGACGGAATGGAACATGCAGGTCCCTTCGATCTTTCTTTTCAAGCTGATGCTCAAGTTCGCCTTTTAAACCGTGTAGTCGAGAGGAGAGGAAATAGCCGATGGTCACGATCCCTGAACTTAGCCAGGACGCAGCCCAACTGCAACAGCGCATCGAGAGGTTTTATGCGGTCCGTGATGGCATTCTTGCCCAGGTGCGCCAGGTAATTGTCGGCCAGGAGGATGTGCTGGATCAGATTCTTACCGCGCTCTTCGTCGGTGGGCATTGCCTGATCACCGGCCTGCCCGGCACCGCCAAGACGCTGATGGTGCGCACCATTGCGGAGACACTGGGCCTGACGTTCCGGCGCATCCAGTTCACGCCTGACCTGATGCCCTCCGATATTACCGGCACGGACATTATTGAAGAAGACCTCACCACCGGACATCGTAAGTGGACATTCGTCCAGGGCCCGATCTTCGGCAACATCGTGCTGGCCGACGAGATCAATCGCACGCCGCCTAAGACGCAGGCAGCATTGCTCGAAGCCATGCAGGAACGCTCCTGCACCGTGCGGGGTCACGTTTATCCGCTGCCCGCGCCCTTCTTCGTGCTGGCTACCCAGAACCCCATTGAGCTCGAAGGCACCTACCCACTGCCCGAGGCGCAGCTCGACCGCTTCCTCTTCAACACCATCCTCGACTACCTCAGCGCCAGCGACGAACTGAAGGTGGTGGACCTTACTACAACGACCCGCGTGGCCAAGGTAGAACCGGTTACCACTGCCCAGGAGTTGCTCGACTTCCAGCAACTGGTTCGCATGGTGCCGATCGGCGAACCGGTTGCGAAGTATGTCGTCAACCTGGTGCGCGCGACCCGATACAAGAACGAGAACGCGCCCGATTTCGTGAAGAAGTATGTCAACTACGGCGGCAGCATTCGTGCCGCGCAGTTTATTGTGCTGGCGGCGAAGGCGCGCGCACTCTCCCGCCGGCGCTACCACGTCACCTACGACGACGTCACCTCGCTTGCCATCCCGGTGTTGCGCCATCGCATCCTGCTCAACTTTCATGCTGAATCGGAGCGCGTGGATGCCGATGAGATTCTCCGCCGCCTGATCGAACATATGCCGCCACCCAAGGAGGCCTGATGCTGCAGCGCTTTCTCGATCCCGGTGTGCTCGCCAGTATCAGCAGCCTTGACCTGCTCGCCAAGACGGTAGTGGATGGCTTCGTCGCCGGTCTCCACCGCTCTCCGGATTTTGGCTTCAGCTCGGAGTTCGCTGAGTACCGCGCCTATACGCCCGGGGACGATTTGCGCCATGTCGATTGGAACTTGTTTGCCCGCACCGAGCGCTGCTACCTGAAGCGCTATCGCGGGGATACCAATAGCCAGCTCACTATTCTGCTGGACGCCAGCAATTCGATGGATTACACCTCCAGCCAAGCCAGGCCGAGCAAGATGGATTACACCCGCTTCGCCGCTGCCTCGCTGTTCTATCTGGCCATCCACAATCAGCGGGATGCAGCCGGCCTGATTGTCTTTGACGATGAGGTGCGCAACTACATCCGGCCCTCTACGCGGCAAGGCCAGTTGCACCGGCTGTTAGCCGGGCTGGAGCAAGCAGAGCCGCGCGCCCGCACGGACTTTAACAAGCCGTTGCTCCACTTCCAGAATCTTCTGCACCGGCGCGGCATTGTGATCATGTTCTCCGATTTCTACGAAGATCCCGCCGTCATCGTGCGCACCATTGAGCCGTTGCGCTACCACGGGAATGAGGTCGTGCTGTTCCATGTGCTCGATCCGAAAGAGATTCGACCGGATCTGCGGGGGCCGGCCATCCTCGTTGACCTGGAGACGGAACAACGGATGGAAGTGATCCCGGAGTACACGCGCACCGAGTACAGCAGGAAAATCGACGACCATATCGAGCAACTGCGCAACCGCACGCGCGGCGCGGGCATGGATTACCACTTGCTGGTGACCGACCAACCGCTGGACACCACGCTGCGTGAGTACCTCGCCATTCGCCAGGGAGGGCAATGATGGGTTTTCTCAATCCATGGTTCCTGGGTGCGCTGGCGGCGATTGGCTTGCCCGTTTACATCCATTTGCTGCGCCGCCACATTGTTCCGCCACAGCCATTCAGCTCGCTTATGTTCTTTGAGCGGGGCACGCAGAGCTCGACACGCCACCGCCGGCTGCGTTACCTGCTGCTGTTTTCTCTGCGCACTGCATTACTGCTGCTGCTGGTGCTGGCATTCGCGAATCCTTTTATCCGGCTGGCGGCGGGCGGAGTAAACGGCAAACTGCTGCTGATCGTGGTCGACAACTCCTTCAGCATGAAGGCGGGATCACGGTTTACGGATGCCAAGCAAGGCGCGGTGCAGTTGTTGGCATCGCGGCCCCGATCGCAGCGTGCCGAGGTCATGGCTCTGGGCGGCCGGGTGGCAGTTTTGACTCAGCCCATCCAGGATGCGGGGGCTTTGCGTTCTGCGGTGGAGAGTATTCAACCCGGGGACTCGCGCGCGAATCTCGGCGAGCTGGCGCATGGCGTCCGCGCGCTGGTGGAGACGGTGCGAACACCGGTGGAGCTGCACCTGTTCAGCGATATGCAGAGGACGGGCATGCCGGCAAACTTTGCCGACATGGCACTGCCTGCGAATGTTACGGTTGTGCTGCACCCTGCCGGCGCACTCACGCCGAACTGGACGGTGGAAAGCATCAACGCCCCGGCACAGGTTGCGGATGCGAAGGACCCGAAAAAATCGCATGTGCAGGCAGTGATTGCCGGTTATGGAACTCCGACTGCCTCACGGACGGTCACTCTCGTAGTGAATGGCAACACCGTGGCCACTCGCAAAGTGGATATTCCGGCGAATGGCCGGGCAACGGTCGAGTTTCCATCGCTCGATGTGCCTTACGGGCTTAACCATTGCGCGGTCAAGATCGATTCCGCGGACGGCTTTCCAGCAGACGATATAAGCGTGTTCTCGGTCAAGCGCGCTGATCCGGAGCGAGTGTTATTCGTGCACCAGGCCAACGATGCGCGCTCCCCTCTCTACTTTGGCGCGGCGCTGGCGGCGGCGAGCCAAGCATACTTTACCTTGCAATCCATCGATAGCGAAAAGTCGACGGACATTGATCCCTCGAAGTACGCCTTTGTGGTGCTTTCCGACGCAGTTGCGCTGCCTACCATTTTTGAGAATGCCCTGATGCGATACGTGCGTGGCGGCGGGAGTGTCCTGATTGCAGCCGGAACCTCGGCCGCTCACCATGCGCGCATTCCCATCTTCGGCGGGACTACCTCGAATGCACATTCTTATTCGCGTGATGGCTCTGCCTTGATCGGCCAGACCGACCTTACGCACCCGGTGATGAATGATGCGGCGGGATGGACCGATCTGAAGATCTATTACGTCGCGGGCGTGGACGCGGACGGGGCACGCGTGATCGTGCGGCTCACCGATCAAACACCACTGCTGATGGAGAAGCAGATTGGGGAGGGCCACGTGCTGCTGCTCGCTTCCGGATTCGATAACCTCACGAACGATCTGCCGGTTCGTCCTGCGTTTGTAGCGTTTGTTGATCGGACCGCACGCTATCTTGCGGGGAGCGACAGCATCAGTGGCAGCAGGCTGGTGGATTCGTATGTTCCGCTGCGCACGGCTGCGGCTCGAGCCGGCAATCCATCGGTAGGGGTCGAGATCATTGGTCCTGATGGCCGTCGTGCTTTGTCGCTGGCCGAGGCCGCCTCAGCGCAGTCGTTCCAGTTGGCGCACGCGGGGTTCTACCAGATCCGCTTCGCGAATGGCCACACTGCACTGATTGGCGTGAATCCGGACGCCCGAGAATCTGACTTGCAGCCCATCGCGAACGATCTGCTGCAACTGTGGGGTAAAGGCTCGGCGACAGCCGCTCCGTCGGCTGCGACGGGTTACGTGCAGGAAAAATATACGCCCCATAGCGTCTGGTGGTACGTTATGCTGCTTGTATTGGTGGCGGCGGTTGCCGAGTCCATCGTTGCCAGCCGCTACCTCGGCACACAGAGGGAGGAGGCATGAGCAACCCCAAGTCGAATCGAGATAAGCTCAACCTCTATATCCACGAATTGCACCAGCGGTTGCGTCTGGGTGTATCGCTGCGTGGTGTGGCCATACTCATGGCCACGGCACTGATCACAACCGTTTTTCTTGTTCTCCTTCTGAACGCGTTCGCCTTTCCGGTGCGTGGCCTCACGGGCGCCCGCTCGCTGCTGCTGGTCATCCTTGCGTTGGCCGCGGCCTTCGGCATTGCGCTGCCCATGCGGCGCCTTACGCGTGGACGGGCCACGGCGGTGGCCGAATCCGCCTACCCTGAATTTCAGCAGCGGTTGCTCACCTTCGACGACCGGGAAAAGCGAGGAAATGACCCTTTCCTCGAATTGCTGGCGGCGGATACGCTTGCCGTGGCCAAAGACGTACCGCCGGCAAACCTGGCGCCCAATAACCGCCTCTATTTTCTGGCGGGTGCGGGCTTCGCGTGCCTGGCCGTACTTGGCTGGCTTATTGCCGCAGGTCCTGGTTATCTCGGCTATGGCGCGTCGCTGCTCTGGACCGGGCCTAAGGCTGCACCGCTTTACGACATTCGAGTTACCCCAGGGAACGTTGCCGTGCGACGCAACAGCGATCAACTGGTGACGGCGCAAGTGATTGGTCTGAAACCGGGAAAGGTGCAGCTTTTTGCGCATTACCAGAGCGCGCGGAGTAAAGCCTGGGAGCCGGTCGCGATGCAGCCTCAGCTGGATGCCGCCGTTGGGCCTGGCGCCTCCAATTATCAGTTCCTCTTCGTCGGCCTTCCTGAAGACGTCGAATATTACGTTCAGGCCGATCACCTGGCCTCGCGTCATTTCAAGGTCCGGGTGGTTGATTTGCCCGCGGTAAAGCAGATGAAGGTGACCTACCACTATCCGAAATGGACGGGCATGCGTGCGGTTACGGAAGAGCACGGTGGGGACCTGCGCGCTATCGAGGGGACGAATGCGGAGCTGACGGTACAGATGGACCATCCGCTGCGCGACGGGCAGCTCACGCTCGATGACGGAAAGCAGATTACGCTCAGCGGCGGCGAGGGCAATGTTTATAAGGGCTCCATCCTGATGCAAAAGGATGGCGCGTACCATGTTGCCGCGCTTGATCAGGGCCAGCCGGTTCGCCTTTCAGAGGACTACTTCATCGCTACTGACAAAGCGAATCCACCGCAGATCGCCATCGATCGTCCTATGAGCGACTATCGCGCCAGTCCAATTGAAGAAGTCACCGTCGGCGTGAAGGCTTCGGATGATTTTGGCTTGAACAAAATGAGTCTTCATTATTCGGTCAACGGTGGGCCGGAAAAGACCGTCGACCTGTTGCAGAAGCCGGGCGCCAAGAGTGCGGATGGTAAGGCTACTTTGAGCCTGGAAGATTTCAAGCTGATCCCCGGGGACCTGGTCAGCCTGTACGCCACGGCGAAGGATGGACACGCGGAAGCGCGCACCGACATGTCGTTTATCCAGGCCGATCCATTTGAGCGCGAGTTTTCTCAATCGCAGCAGATGGGCGGAGGAGGTGGCGGCGGCGGTGGTGGCGGCGGAAGCCAGACGGATATCTCCAAACGCGAGAAGGAATTGATCGCCGCGACCTGGAAGCGCCAGAACGAAAAGGCAGCCACGCCCAAGGACTCGGCGGAAGCGGGCAATTTCCTGGCTGGAGTGCAGACCAAACTGCAGGAGCAGGCGTTGTCTCTGGCAGCGCGCATGGATAGCAGGGATTTGTCGTCTGCGAACGAGGAATTCAACAGCTTCGGGCATGACATGCAAGCGGCGGCCGCAGCCATGACGCCATCGTCGGACAAGCTGAAGCAAATGCAGTGGCACGATGCGATCCCTGCGGAACAAAAAGCGCTGCAATACCTACTGCGCGCCGAGGCGACCTTCCGCAAGATAGAGGTTGCATTCGGCCATCAGGGCGGCGGTGGTGGCGGCGGAGGCGGTGGCGCGGGTCGTGATCTTGCCAGCCTCTTCGACCTTGAACTGGACACCGAGAAGAACCAGTACGAGACCGCGCAAACCGGGTCTGCGGCAGAACAAAAAGCTAAAGCGGTCGACGATGCGCTGCAGAAGCTCGATGCGCTGGCCCATCGCCAGGAAGAGCTGGCTCAGCAGCGGCGCAACAGCCCGCAAACCATGCAGGAGCGTTGGGAGCAGGAAATGCTGCGGCGTGAGGCAGAGCAGCTGCAGAAGGAGATGGAGCAGCTGGCCCAGAACAGCCAGCCCAAGAACGATCAGCAAGGGCAGGGTGGCCAGCAGCAACAGGGACAACAAGGACAACAGGGTCAGGCGAGTGAACAAGGACAGCAAGGGCAGCAGAGCGGCGGTGGCTCGTCGAGCGGATCGTCTTCTGGTGGGCAGTCTTCCCAGTCTCGGGCCGGGGGTTCGAGAGCTCAGTCGAATACTGACGGGGGGGCGAGCGATCCTCGCGTGACCCAGGCATTGAACCGGCTGCGCGAGGCTGATCAAGAGATGAAGCGCAGCGCTGGGCAACAGCAGAGTGCGGACGCGGCTAAGCAGGCGGCTGATCAACTTCGCCAGGCGGCGAGCCTTATGAGCAGTACGCAGCAACAACAGGCTACGGGCAAGCTGGATTCGCTGTCCCGGGAAAGCGACCGCTTGAGCAAGGAAGAACATGCCCAGGCCGATCGCATTCGCGGCTTGGCTGGCCGTGGGGAGGCGTCGAGCCAGGCGGACTATACGGCGAGACTGCAGCAGCGCAACAAACTGGCGGAGGACCGGCAGCAACTGTCGGACGATCTTTCTCAGCTGGAAAAGAATTTGCGGAATGAGGCCCGTGAGCTGGCGCCGACGCAGCCGCAAGCAGCTTCGAAGTTGCGCGACGCGCTGGGCGGTATGGACCAGACTGATCTGACAAACCGCGTCCAGCGAACTGCCGACTGGCTCCGGCGCGGAGTCAATCCCAACTCGAATGGAACGGAAGAGGGTATCGGCAAGGGTCTGGATCAGTTGAGCGAACAGGTGCACCAGGCGCAACAGGGGATGGGCCCGGGGAAACCGTCGCAAGGCCAGGGTGAGCAAACGGCTGCGCTGGACCACGTCGAACGGTTTCGCAGCCAGATCGAGTCTTTGACGGGGCGCGGGCAGAATCCGTTGGGGCGGCAACCTGGCCAGCAGCAGGGACAGGGCGGACAACAGCAGGGACAGGGCGGACAACAGCAGGCACAGGGCGGACAACAGCAGGGTCAGGGCGGACAGCAGCAGGGCCAGGGCGGACAACAGCAGGCACAGGGCGGTCAGCAACAGGGTCAGGGTGGCCAACAGCAGGGGCCCGGCGGACAGCCCGGTCAGAGTGGGCAGTTTGGTCAACGTCAAGGGAGTTGGGGCAGCCGCGGTGGCCCAGGCTCTCAGATCGCTCAGAACGGCGGCGGGAATCAACGCGGAGGAAACCAGGTCGCTCAGGATAACTTGAGCGGCGACGTCGGCAATTGGCGCTCTGGCGGCGGGGCGGTGGGCACCGCCTGGAATAACATCAACACCGGGAACAATCATTTCGACAGATCAGGTAGGGCCGCCGCTCCTGATAATTCACCCATACCTGCCGATCCGGAAGCTACCTATCGGCAAGGGTTGTCGGAGCTGAACGAGCTGCACCACCTGGCCCAGAATGACCCCACGGCGCTCAAGGAGATTCAGGACTTGGTGCGCGAGATGCAGCGCCTCGACCCGAAACGCTTCCCGGGCAATCCGGCGATGGTCGAGCAACTGCACACCGAGGTGCTCAGCGGAGTCGACAAACTGGAGCTGCAGCTGCGCCACGATTCAGCCGACCAGACATCCGGGCAGGTTCGTACGACGAAAGAGCCCCCGGTGCCCCCCGGGTATGAAGAAGCGGTGGCCGAATATTTCCGGCGCCTTGGCAAGGGTCAATAGGGAAAGACTGGTTAGGCTGCTCATCAATGAGCTAAAAGCAATCGAAACATGTCATTTTCGGCCCAGGTACGCTTTGGTGAACCTGGGGCACCCGTCCAGTTCCTACCAGGTTCTCTTAGGAAACTGACCCCTGGTTGGCGCACAAAAAACCGGCGAAGCGCAGGCGCACCTTAGCACTTATTCACCGTGGTAATCCTTGAAGTACTCCGGGAACTGCTGCTTGAGGGCTTCGATCTTCGGACGGTCACACACCATGATGTAAGGATTGTTCGGATTGTGCAGTGCGTAGTCCTGGTGGTACGACTCGGCATCGTAAAAAGCCTTCAGGGGAACAACCTCGGTCACGATCGGTTCGGGAAAGACTTTGGCCGCATCCAGTTGCGCGATGTAGGCTTTGGCGATCTTCTGCTGCTCGTCGCTGGCATAGAAAATAACCGAGCGGTAAGACGAGCCCACGTCCGGTCCCTGGCGATTCAGTTGGGTGGGGTCGTGGGCGACGGAGAAGAAGATGCGCAGGAGCTGGCCATAGGTGATCTTCGAGGGATCGAAGACGACCTTTACTGATTCCGCATGCCCGGTGTTCTCTTCGCTCACCTGGCCGTAAGTCGCGGTGGATGCTGATCCACCTGAATACCCAGCAGTGGTAGAGATGACGCCTTTGACCCGCTCGAAGACCGATTGGGTGCCCCAGAAGCAGCCACCGGCGAAAACAGCGGTCTGCTTCCCCTTGCTCTGGGCAAGAGGACTATCGCTTGCCGGAGGCGGTATCGGCGCCCTGGCAGCTGCGCTGCACCCGGTAGCGGCAGCAAACGCCATGACAAGAGCAACCAAGGTATTACGCATCGCAAAGGAATTGAACATACGGACCTCCGTCCGGTATTGAGACGAACTTACGCTACAGAGGTTACATCCGACACCAAAAACCTGGATCTTTTCCATCCGGCAAAAGCTCCCGGCCATCCTATTGGTGACCGTTATAATGAAAGAGAATCTTCCGCAGGTGAAACAGGCATGGCACTCAAGGGCTCCGCTACCGCTAAGCTGTTTATTTTCTTTATATTGCTAGGTGTACTCCCATGCGGCGCTGCTAACGTTGGCAGCCAAGCGGATGCTCCTTCCTACAGGCTGCGGCTCTATCACCTGCACACTGGCGAACATATTGATGTGGTCTATCGGATCGGTAATCAATACTTGCCGGACCGTATCGCGGAGTTGGACCATTTTCTGCGTGACCACCGCACAGGTGACGTGAAGGATTATGACCTCAAGGAATTCGATCTGCTGCACGATCTAATGGTCAAGCTGGGACACCCCGACGGCGTAATCGACATCGTCTGCGGGTATCGGACCCCGTGGAGCAATAACTACCTGCGGCAACATGGGCACGGGGTTGCCGAACATAGCCAGCACATGGAAGCAAAGGCCATCGATATTCGTATTCCAGGAGTTTCCAGCGCGGAGGTTCGCGATGCGGCGTTGTCTATGGGCCGCGGCGGAGTGGGCTATTACGCGCAATCGGATTTTGTTCACGTAGACGTAGGCCGCGTTCGCCGCTGGTAGCACCTTCCCTTCTCAGGGATAAGGCGGCCCCTTGGCCAGCACTGCATTGAGCCTCTGGTCGTGACCGTAGATGTCGTTAAAGAAATAGACTTCGCCGTTTTCCTCAACTAGCGCGGTCAGATAGATAATCACCACCGGAACTGTCGGGGTCAAGTTCACCTGCTGGTTGTCCGGGCCGGATTGCATCGCAGCCTTTACCGCGTCCAATGTCCACTTGGGCTGGTCTCGCAGCAGCCACGCCGCCAGTTCGGCCGGCTGCTCGAGGCGTATGCAGCCGTGACTGAAATCACGCCTGGATTGAGAAAAGAGGGACTGAGCCGGAGTGCTGTGCAGATAGACATTGTGCTCGTTGGGAAATATGAACTTGATGAGCCCGAGCGAGTTCGACGGTCCCGGCCTCTGGCGCACCAGCAGCTTGCCTGAGCGCAATTGCGCCAGAACGTCAGCACTCACCGCTCCACTGGTAACAATTTTTCCGCTCTGGTCAGTCACTTCGAAGTTCTTCTTCGCTAGGTAGCCGCTGTCTTTCTGGATTCCGGGAATGATCTCTCCACGGGTAATGCTCATGGGAACATTCCAGTAGGGGCGGAAGACGATGTACTTCATGTTTTGGGCAAAGACAGGCGTCTCATTGCGTACTGCTTTGCCCACGACGACATTCATGCGCATGGCAATGCGGTGATCGGGGGAAAATACGCGCAAAACGAACTCAGGGATGTTCACGGCGACGGGCAGAGGCGAGAAGTTCGCGGGTAGCCATCTCCACCGTTCCAACGCGTCGTCCAGCTGCTGGACGCGGACGGTTAAAGGCGTATTCAGCTGAACCAGGGTGTCTTTGCCCAGCCTACCGTCGGCTCCCAATCCGTGCCGGGTTTGAAAATGCTTGACCCCGTCGACCAATGCACCCTGGTAGATTCCTGGCTTTGCATCGGGAAGCGGGCCCTGGGGCAGATCCCCTAGTAATTGCAAACGCTGTGCCAGAGCTTCGGCTCCCGGATAGGCATCGCCGGGGGCGAGCGTTTTTGGCACCTCAGGCAGGGGCGGGCTGTGATCCTTATCCGCAAGCGCCAGGTAGGTCTGGAGGGCCAACTCGGTGCGTTGATATCCGTAGTAAGGCGGTTCTACTCCGTTCAGTACCTCTGGCACGTTGCTTGCCACGAGGAGCTTCTGTGCCAGAAACTGTGGCAGATCGTACTTTTTCTGCTCCACATCGAAGCCGACTTTGAAGTGCTTTGGATTCACGCGCCCCATGTGCAGGTCGGAGATGTAGCGCATCGCGCTCACGGTGAGCGCCGCATCGAAATGAGCAACTGTGTTTGCATCTCCCGGTGAGTTTTTCAATGCATCCAGGCGCAGAGGCCAACGCGATGCGTCGTAGTCTTCCGGGTTAAATCCTTTTTGGCGGCTGCTTTGGAACGCCGTAATCATCGCGAGGGCCTGGGGTTTTGCGTGTCCGTCGAGGACCCACACCGGCGCGTAGTTCACCGACTGATACAGCGTTTGAACCTGTTGGCTGTAGTCGGGAAAGTTGGGAAATGCCAGGTCGGCGAGTGTACCCGCGGCGGCAATGGTTCGCAGCTGCCCGGCCACCGCCTCTGCGTTGAAAGTAGGGCCCGCCTGCGGTGGAGTAGGCGCGATTTGCGAATGGCATCCAAGCGCAATCAAGAACAGCGTGAGCATGGGAACGCAGAAAGCCGCGCGAAGCCTTACCGAAATCATGAGCTATTAGAGCATTGGTTGGCTTACTCGGTCGCTATGCAAGAAGGTCGTGAATTCTTCTTGGCAACACCTTCTTGTCTTTGGCTCGGGAAGCTGCGAGACTCTCTCCGATGAGCGGCGCAGCGGAAGGGCATACGTCTTGAACGCCGGCAGCTTGCGTACGGTGCTGAGCGGCATCGCCCTGCTTGCCGCCGCGTGGCAGGTTGTTCCAGAAGCTCGTCCGGTCAGCGCGCCTGCCTCGAATCAGGCTAAGTCCGACTATGTGGACCCGGCGATTTGCGCGGGTTGCCATCAGGGCATTGCGAAGTCATACCAACTCACGGGGATGGGTCGTTCCTTTTACCGCCCAACGACGGGAAATACGATCGAGAACTACACCACTCAGAACACGGTCCATAACGAGCCTTCGGGCCTGACTTACACAATGGTGGAGCGCGACGGCAAGTTTTATCAGCGCCGTTCGGAAGTTGGCTTCGATGGCCAGGAGAGCAACGTCGTCGAAGAGCAAATCGACTACGTGATTGGGTCCGGCAACCATGCGCGAAGCTACCTGCACCGCGGTCCTGATGGCAGACTTATTGAGCTGCCAGTCTCCTGGTATGTCGAGAACTCGGGCTACTGGGCGATGAGCCCGGGCTACGATCGTAAGGGCCAGGAAGATTTCCGCCGCGCGATTCCCGGCGAGTGCATGCTTTGCCACAACGGTCTGCCGTTTAAAGGGAGTTACCCGGAGCGCGGTAGCAGCGGCCTGGCGGTGTTCCCCAAGGAGATTCCGGAGGGGATCGATTGCCAGCGGTGTCACGGGCCTGGCGGCGCACATGTGCGCGCGGCTCTGGCTGCGAACACTCCCACCGAAAAAATACGGCAGGCGATCGTGAATCCTGCACGGCTCGACCGTGAGCGCCAGCTTGAAGTCTGCATGCAATGCCATCTCGAGACCAGCAGCAGCCTGATGCCGAATGAGATTCGCCGCTATAACCGCACCATTGATTCCTATCGTCCGGGAGAGCCGATCGGCAACTACAAGATTTACTTCGACCGGGCATCGGCCGGGCAGAGGGACGGATTCGAGATCGCACATGCCGGGTATCGCCTGCGCATGTCGGCGTGCTTTCGCGCGAGCCAGATGACGTGCCTTACCTGCCACGATCCGCACCAGGAATACCGTACTTCGACATCGACAGCACACTACGTGGCGGTGTGCCAGGGCTGCCATCAATCGGTCGTCCATAGAGAAAGTTTGCCTGCCGGAACGGACTGCCTCTCGTGCCACATGCCAAAGAGGAGAACCGACGATGTCGTGCATGCGGTGATGACGGACCATTACATCCAGCGCGTGAAGCCGGACCGCGACCTGGTTGCGCCTATGGCGGAAGTGGCCAATGAGCCGCAGGGACGCGAAACAGTCGTGCCCTACTATCCTGCGCAACTGCCGCGCACGGCGGAGAATGAGCTCTATATCGCAACCGCCGAAGTGAAGCACGGATCCGCATCTGGCACGGCGCACCTGGAAAGCGCGATTCTGAAATACTCACCCACTGCCCCGGACTTCTACTTTGAACTGGGAGATGGATATGCAAGGGCTGGACAAAACGATGCGGCGATCCGCTGGTACAAGGAGGCGCTGCGCAGGAAACCGGGGTTTCGTCCCGCCATCAAGCAGCTGGCTGCTGCGCTGATGGCCAAAGGAGAGTACGCGGGCGCCGCGGAGGTCCTTCGACAGGCGGTCGGAACGCCTCCGGCCGATGACGCACTTTTCGCCGATCTGGGAAATGCCTATTTGCGCCAGGGGATGCTTTCGCAGGCGCAACAGGCGCTGCGGCGAGCATTGGAGATTAACCCGGAGCAGCCAGAGGCGCAGAACCTGCTCGGGTTGGTCGCCGTCCGGAAGAACGATCCGGCGGAGGCGCAAGCCAGGTTTCGTGACGCGCTCCGCAGTCAGCCGGATTTTGCCGAGGCTCATAACAACCTTGGCAACGTGCTGGCGGGAGTTCGCGATTACCCCGAGGCCGAATATCACTTCCAGAAGGCCGTGGCGATCGACCCGAAATATGCCGAGGCCCATCACAGCTACGGGCTGGTGCTGGCGCTGACGCAGTCGTACGGCCAGGCGATTGCCCAGCTGCGAGAGGCGATTCAACTCAGCGCGAACGATGCGCAGACGCACGATGATCTTGGGGATATCCTGCTTGCCCAGAGGCAGGTGGACGACGCGGCAGTTGAGTACCGGCAGGCCATCCGGCTAAAACCGCAGCTGGCGGATGCGCATTGCAGTTTGGGGAATCTACTCGGCGCCCAGGAGAAATTCGAGGAGGCGAAGAGCGAGTTCCGTGTTTGTGTTCAGCTTGCCCCCGATAACTATGAAGCTCACCTGGGCCTGGGCTTGATTCTTATGCGCGAGGGGAAGACAACAGAAGCGAGAGCGCAGTGTCAGAAAGCGGTGGAGAGCCCCGACCCTTCCCTGCGCGACGCAGCCCAACGTGCGCTGGAGCAACTGGGCCGCTGAACGATTAGTCTGAGCTCGAAACGCAATAGGCGGGGTCGTGCCGCACACCCGTTTTCATGAACTCTTCAATTGTTTCGACAGTCTGAATTCCACCTCTGGCTCCGACCGCCATGCAGTTCATTGCGGCAGCAGCGCAACCAAAATCGAGTTGTCTTTCCAGGGGCCAATCCTGAAGAAGTCCGTAGATAAACCCGGCGTGGAAGATGTCCCCAGCGCCGGTGGTATCGACCACCGGAACGCGATAAGCGGGCGCGTGGTGTAAGTGCTTCCCATCCCAAGCCAGCACACCGTCGTGGCCCAGCGTTGCTGCGGTGAGACGGCATCCGTAGCGGTGTTGCATGAGACGCAAGGCCATTTCGAGATCGGGTTCGTTCATGAGGCGGGAGGGAATATCCCGGCTCACGATGAGATAGTCGACGTTCTCCAGGAGATTTTCCAAACCTGGATAAAGCTCGTCCAGATCGGCGATCACGGGTATGCCGGCAGCACGTGCCCAACCAGCGGCCACGGTCGCGGCTTCCGTGTCGTAGCCATCCACGTGCAGGGCTTGCGCATTCACGATCCATTGGCGATCCAGATGGGCAGGCTTCAGGGTGACTCGCTCATCGCGCCGGCAAAGAACGGTGCGCTCTCCCCCGCCGTCGACCAGTATGAGCGACTGCGGGCTTGCTCCTTCCTTGACGGTGACGATCTGGGTTTCTACGCCTGCACGGGCGAACGCTTCTTGATGCAGAGTAGCGGCGGCGTCGTCGCCCAGGATTCCAACATATCGAGTCGACATGCCCCAGTGTTGACAAGCCACCACGGCGGTCGCTACCTGGCCCCCGGGCAACACGTTGGCCGAACGATATTCAACTTTGGAACCCCGTGCCGGGTAATCTTCGAGGGCGATGAGCGTGTCTGTCGCGTTCAGGCCCACACCGACAAGGTCAACCTTGGACGACTTCGTCATCTAGCTAGTGTAAATGGAGTGAACTCGCTCAGAGCCCTCGAAATTAGCCTTGCCAACGCTAAACCCGGATTTCCTGTACGCTGCACTGGACGCGACCGCGTATGCGTCCCCCCGCATAAATGCGGGGGCTTCCACCTATGCCGCTCGCTGCCCTTCAGGAAACCCAAAAACCCTCGTGCACCTTGCCTGCTTCGTCTTCCAGCAAAGGTCCAGCGACGACGATCGGCTTTTGCCCACGGGCAAAGACTTCGCGGCAGGGCAGATCGAGGGTGGGATTTTCCGTATGGCTGCCGGTGTAGCGCAGCAGGCCGGTTTCGGCCAAGGCAAAGACCACGCGTCCAATGCCGGTCCAGTAAATCGCGCCGGCACACATGGCGCAGGGTTCGGTGCTGGTGTACAGAGTGCACCTGGCGAGCTCGGCTTCGGTCAACAACCTGGCAGCCTGACTACAGGCCAGCATCTCGGCATGCTGGGTCGGGTCGCCTTTGGGCCGTACCGCATTGTTGCGCGCAGCAACGACCGTCTCGCCCCGCTCATTGACGATCAAGGAGCCAAACGGGTGGCGGCCGTCGTTGCGCGCCTTGCGTGCCAGATCGATCGCCTGCCTTAGGAAAGCCAAGTCCTGCTCGGATACTTGTTCCATTGTTCAGTTCTCCGTTTTCGAGGAAAAGAAAAGGTTGAGAAGCACCGCGGTCGCGGCGGTCAGAAAAATGCCACTGTTCAAGAAGAGCCGCGCCGCATCGGGGGCGTGGGCAAAAAGTTGGGGTGAAGCAATAGGCAGCACTCCCACGCTCAGGGAGATGGCCACGATGATCGCATGATTGGTTCCCTGGTAGCGGACGCGGGTCAATTCTTCAATGCCGGCCATGGCCGTCATGCCGAACATCACGATGGACGCCCCACCTAAGACCGGCCGCGGAATTCCGGCGATGACCGCGGCCAGTTTAGGCAGGAATCCAAGCAGGACCAGCAAGCCGCCGCCGGCCGCGACCGCATAACGGCTCTTGATTTTTGATAGCGCAAGCAGACCGGTATTTTGTGAATACACGTTGTAGGGGAAGCTGTTAAACAATCCCCCCAACACTGTCGAAAGGCCGTCTGCGCGGAAGGCCGCGGTCAGCGTTGCCGGGCCGATGGGGCGGCCGGTAATCTCGCCGATGGCCAGACAGTTGCCGGTGGTCTCGGTCATCACCACCAGCATGGAAAGGCTCATCACCAAAGCGGGTAGTAACACGAAATGCGGAGGACCGAAGAGCAGCGGGTGCGCCAGGGCAAACCACGGCGTTGCCGGCACCTGCCTGAAGCTGGCCTGGCCGGCCAGGGCGGCCAGCGCGGTGCCACCTATCAGCCCCAGCAACACGCTGAGGTTGGCGATCATGCCGCGGCCGAAGCGCTGGATAGCCACGATCAGCACAATCGTTGCCAGGCCCAATCCCAGGTGGCCGAAACTGCCGAAGTCGGCCGCAGAGGGGTCGCCGCCGCCCAGCCATCCTCCGGCTACCGGCAGGAGCGATAGTCCGATCACGGTGATCACGGAGCCGATCACTACAGGAGGGAAAAAACGCAGCATGCGGCTGAACCAGGGCCCCACCAGCATGGTGAACAGGCCGCAGCTGATCACGGATCCATACAAGGCCGGGATGCCGTAATGGCTGCCGATCAAAATCATGGGCGCGACGCAGATGAAGGAACAGCCCTGGATCAGAGGAAGACGGGCGCCAAACTTCCACCAGCCTAGCGTCTGCAGCAGGGTCGCCAAGCCGGAGGTAAACAGATCGGCGCTGATCAGTGCGATCACCTGCTTCGGCGTGAACTGAAGGGCGGTACCTAGAATCAGGGGGACCGCTACCGTACCGGCGTACATCACCAGCACATGCTGCAGCCCGAATAAGAACAACTGCGGAAGACCCCCGACCTGATCGATCGCATCGGCAGACCCGGCTACCGCCGGGTTGCGAGGGCCCATGCTTAGCTCTGCGTCAGCTGAGGCTGTCATTGGAGGTTACATAATAGCGTGGAAAAGCGTAGCGCAAGGAAGCATTGATTGGAGATGGAAAGAACTGCAGGTCCCTCGGCTTCGCTCCTAACGACAAAAAGGCGCGTCGAGTGCTGTGGTATCCCACTCAAGCCAAAACCGGGCTTGAATGGGGCACCCAGCATTGATTGGAGATGGAGAGAACTGCAGGTCCCTCCCTCCGGTCGGGATGACAAAGGGTGGGGTGGTGCTTCCATGGGGAATTGGCTAGTGGCTGAAAGAATTGCAAATCGGCGGTCAGTTTTCTTGTTGTTCTGCGATGCAGGTTCATTTAGTAATGGCGCATGACTCCTGAAACTTGCCGTCGTATCTCAACGCTGAGGACATTTTGTTTGTTGACCGCGCTGCCCGGCGCAGCCCTGATATTCGCGCAAGTATCAGCCACCGCTCCGGCCAAGCTGGTGGTGAAGAATGCATTCATTCTGACTATGGCGGCGGGACAGCGCGAGCCAGTCAAAGGCTACCTGGTGGTCGGAGAGGATGGCCGGCTGCTCACGGTTGCGGCGGGCGACCCTCCCCCTGGACTGCAGGCCGCGCAAAGCCTGGACGCGGGCGGCCACTGGGTCATCCCTGGCTTTATCTCTGCCCATAGCCACCTGTGGCAGAGCGCCTTCCGCGGGCTGGGCGCGGACCAGACGCTGATGGGATGGATCGACGCGCTCTATAAACCAGCCGCCAAATACAGCGCGGAAGATATGTACTGGTTCACCCTGGATGGGGCTCTCGACCATCTGCAGCATGGCATCACCGCGGCCTATAACTTTAACTACGGAGCGTCGTCCACCGGCCGAACAAACCCCACGGTAGCCCTGGACGAATTTGACCGGAACGATTTTCGGGCGGAGATGGACTCCGGCATCCGCTTTGTCCACGGCCTTTCGGTGGGCCGGGCGACCGCCTTAGGTGTACAGCCTAGCTACGGAGCTGAACAGGCGCGGGCGCCGCTCAAGGCCTTTCTGGACTGGACGAGCAAGCAGCCCAAGTCGAGCAACTTTCTATCCGTGATGATCAATGGCGGGACAGCGTTCAACGACACATACCAACAGGCCTTGATGGAAAAGCAGCTGGGAGACGAGTTCCACCTGGGTAACCAAACCCACTACCTGGAACCACCAGAGACCCAGTTTGAGCAGCAGAGCAAATTCCGCTGGTTCATGGATAGCGGCTTGCTCTCGAAGCAGCTGATCTTCGGCCACTTCA
Organism: uncultured Acidobacteriaceae bacterium; assembly: GCA_963821315.1. Lineage (GTDB taxonomy): Bacteria > Acidobacteriota > Terriglobia > Terriglobales > Acidobacteriaceae > PALSA-350. Next base: position 307,982 of record CAWGDP010000012.1, read on the forward strand.
TTCATACCAACAGCTTCATCCTGGCGGAGAGCGCCAAGGCAGGCGCGGGGATGTCGTGGAATCCACTGTCGAATGGACGGCTGGCCTCGGGAGTGGCGGATATTCCGGCTTATTTGAAGGCGGGCATCCGGGTCGGCATGGGCGTTGATGGCGAGGCCAGCGCCGACCTGGCAGACCCGTTTGAAAATATGCGCACCGGGCTCTATGCAATCCGCGACAAGTATGAGAATGCGACCATCATGAGTCCCTACGACGTGCTGCGGCTGCAGACCATGGGCAGCGCAGATGTGCTCGGCGTGGCTGACCGCCTGGGCAGCCTGGAACCGGGGAAGCTTGCCGACTTCCTGGTGATCGACCCAACCCGCTTTCGGACGATTTTCGATCCCTATGCTTCCCTCGTCTTTGTTGCCGGGGAGCGCGACCTGGAACGGGTTTATGTGGGCGGCGATTTACTGGTTCAGAACGGAGCGATGCTCAAACAAGACATGGTGAAAGAGAGAGCGAAAGTGAGCAAACGGGTCGCGGCTTTGCGCTGAAAGAAAAGATCAGCGAATGTCCAAATCGCGTGCGCTCGCACGTCATGGTAGTAGCGGACGACAACATCCGCCTACAATCCATGACGGAGGATTTCTATGCAATATCTAATGATGCTCTATGCGGACGAGGCAGGCTGGTCCAACATGTCGAAGAGCGAGCAGGAACAGGGAGTGGCAGCTTACATGGCGTACGGTGAAGCACTGAAGGCGGCGGGCGTCTGGAAGGGTTCGAACCGCCTGCAGCCAATCTCAACAGCAACCACGGTGCGCAGCGTCAACGGCAAGTCGCAGGTGCTGGATGGCCCGTACGTGGATTCGAAAGAGCAACTGGGCGGCTATTATTTGATCGACGTACCCGATCTGGATGCCGCTCTCTCCTGGGCAGCCCGTTGCCCCGGCGCCGGTCATGGGGTGGTCGAAGTTCGCCCGATCTGGTGCACGGCCGAGTATAGCCCAACACAAAACCTCCAACACGCTACGGCTTGAGAAACTGTCCATGCAATATTGCAAAGGCGATGAGCAGGCGCGCAGCACTGCGGAGGCAGTTGCCCGCCGCAGTTACGGCAAGCTCGTCGCCTTTCTTTCTGCACGCTCACGTGACGTAGCCGCTGCCGAGGACGCCCTCTCAGAGGCCTTCGCGTCGGCGCTCGCAGACTGGCCGCTTAAGGGCATCCCGGCAAATCCGGAAGCGTGGCTGCTGACCGTGGCCCGGCGCAAGCTGATCGATATGGCCCGGCGACAGCACAGCAGCGACCTGGTGGACGAGGACCTGGAGCGGATCGCCACAGTGGTGGGCACGACTGCTGCCGATTGGGAGATCCCCGACCGGCGGCTGGCGTTGATGTTCGCTTGCGCGCATCCCGCCATTGACTCCGGTATCCGCGCACCTTTGATTCTGCAGGTCATCCTGGGGCTCGATGCGGCATCCATCGCATCGGCGTTCCTCATGTCTCCCACGGCGATGGGCAAGCGGCTGGTGCGCGCTAAGAGCAAGATCCGAGAGGCCGCGATTCCGTTCTGCATTCCTGAGCGCGAGGAATTACCCGGACGCCTCGATACTGTTCTTGGGACGATCTACGCCGCGTTCTCGGAGGGATGGAGCGATGCAGCAGGGACGGACACCTCGCGGCGTGATCTTACCGCCGAAGCCTTCTTTCTGGCCCGGCTCGTGACCGAGCTGTTGCCTGCGGAGCCGGAAGCGCTAGGCCTGCTCGCCCTGATGCTGCATGCGGAAGCCCGACGCCGCGCACGACGCAGCGAAAGCGGCGAATACATTCCCCTGGCTGAACAGGAGCCTGCACTCTGGGACTCGCGGATGATCGATGAGGCGGAAACGCTGCTGCTTCGCGCCCGCGCCTTCGGCGTGGTGGGCCGCTATCAACTTGAAGCGGCCGTCCAATCGGCGCATGTGCATCGCTGCCGCACGGGCTGCGGCAATTGGGAAGCGGTGTTGCTACTCTACGACGCGCTGCTCGCCATCACCGGTTCACCGGTGGTGGCCATCAATCGCGCGCTGGTTCTGGCGGAGCTAGTGGGTGCGCGTGCAGCGCTCGAGGCCATGCCCGACCCTGCTTGCGATGCGCGACTGGTCGAATACCAGCCCTATTGGGCCGCGCGTGCGGAGCTATTGGCTAATACAGGCGCATTCGGAGACGCTCGCCATGCGTACGAGATTGCCATCGGTCTGGAGCGCGATCCTGCAGTCCGCCGCTTCCTCGAACGCCGCCGGGCGGCGTTCGAAGTTGCAAGCGCCCGATGAAGAGGTTGGGGTTCAGCGGGTCAGGTAGCCCGGGCCTTCCCCGAGGCCGCAGACCCCTCGGGGACCTGGTCATGTTGAACATGAGTCAGGTCGATCAACACGACGAGGTCAGCGATATCCGTCAGGAAGCGCCTCAACGCGGTTCCTCACGTAACTGATACACGAGCTCTGATGTCACCCTTTTCGAACCTGCCCTCACTGGCAACAGGGGCACTCCATTCCTCGTCCGGCGCGAGGACTCGATTGGATTCAATCCCCGTCTGGCAAGAGCGGAAATGACATCGCCCAATGTCCTCTTTTGCATTACAGCCATTTCCCGGGCTGCGCTCAGAACATCATCATCAATTGACAAGGTAGTCCGCATCGCTACTCCATCGGCATCAAATACCTCCCTCCAGATGATTCGCTTTTTCGGGAGGAGTCAAGATTGCGGGAATTTCAAGTGCCGTCGGGGAAGCCACCGCGGTGTAGGACTATGGGGTAGATAGCAGGCTAGACAGAGACAGGATGATCCCATGGGACTGGCCTCCGGTTGGTCCGGATTCGCAGTGTCAATCGCTTGCGCGATATGCGAGAATCGGTTTCCGGCGTAAATCCAGGAATTCCGACAAGGCAAGGTCTCATGTCTGACAAAGCAACTGCGAGTCCCCTGACGCTTGACGTTGTCCGAGCGGGCAACGCATTCGTTGTGCACTGCAATGGCAGGTTAGTCGCGGGAGTACACGATGTTCTCTACGTGAAGGTCTGCCAGCTGATGCCGGACAGCAAAAGAATTGTGCTGGACCTGACCGACCTTACCCGCGTAGATAGCATGGGCCTGGGCACATTGGTTCGCCTTTACGTTTCTGCCCGGTCGGCGGGCTGCAGCTTAGAACTCATCAATCTTGGTAAACAGGTTCGGCAGCTTCTGGGGACAGCGGGTCTCATGAAAGTATTCGCTGACATCGGAGAAAATAACATCAAGATGTGCTGACCGTAGCTCCGAACCCGATGCTGTGACGGCGATCACAGACCAAGTCATCCCGCCAACTCCAGAATAAGCATCGGAGCTGACCGGAATGGCAAACGAATATCTTGAGAAGCGTTGCACCTGCATTTACAAGAGCATCGAAAAGGGCTGCCTGTTTTGCAAGTCACAACATCGCTGCCCACCGTTGATCGTGATCGCTATGCAGTACGCGCGAGAGATTGCCGAACTGCCTCCCCAGCGAAGTGATGTTCATCACAGAAGCGTAACCCGATAGGTCGTAGGCTTCTCTTAAGTCCCCATGAAAGAGGCCCTTATGATCGGACATTGCTTCAATCCGAAGTGCAACGAGGAGCTGCGCTATCTGCGGCACGGTTCGGTCTATCAATGGGAAAAGGGCATTGCGCAAGACTTCCGCTCGGAATTTTTCTGGTTATGCCCGGCCTGCTCTCTCATATTCAGGTTGGCTTCCGACCATGACGGTGAGCCCTCGCTGGTCCCTGCCGCACGCACGGACGAGCGGGGCCGAAGGGATTCTCGAATTCGAAGGGTGCTGAGGGGTGTAATCGACCCAGTACCCGAGACTCAAGACGCACGGCAGGCGGCCTTATGACGCAAAACATTCCGTTTCCTGTTTACGCAGAATCCATCCATTACGATGTCAAGGAACTGCTCGTAGCCTACGACTTCTCTGAAGCGGCTGACGCCTCGCTGAAGTATGCGGTGATGTTGTCGAAGAAATTTGGGTCGTTCATTCACCTCATCGGCGTGCAGAGCCCGGCGGAATACACTAGCGCTCTCGAGGCTGGCCCACTGGCGATGCAGATGTCTCAGCGTGATCTTCAGTCTGGTCTCAAGAGTTTAGAAGAGCGGCTCCGAAGAGAGGGGATATGGAGTGACTCGGTACGGCGGATTGGCAACGTTTCAGACACCATCGAAGGAGCCATTCTCGAGCATACGCCGGATCTTCTTTTGCTCGGAGCCTTTGGCTACGGTCCAATTGACCGGCCCCGCCTTGGCTCAACCGCCGAGCATCTCCTTCGAACAGTCCGCTGCCCGGTGCTCGTTCTGGGACCACACGCACTTCTGCGCGATCGAGAGGCTGCTCCTCCGATCAGGCGCATTCTCTGCGCTTTGACCTCAGACGAGTCGCCCGACGATATTCTCTCGTTTGCCGGCCACTTTGCTGCCCAAATGGGAGCGACCCTGGAGCTCGTACACGTCATGGATCCTGCCCATAAGCATGGTCAGGGCAAAAATAACGAGCAACGGTGCAAAGAATGGGCCGGCAAATTGCGCGATCGAGGCATCATGGTGAATTGGTCGGTCATCCATGGGCGAGCCGACGAGGCAATTGCCGTTCGTGCCGCCAAGTCGAAGTCCTCTCTCATTCTCTTCGGTCTGCACCGCGGTGGTAACCAGGCGGTCGATTGTGCCGACGGCGTGGTGAGCGCCACGATTCGTGAAGCGCCCTGTCCGGTAATGACAGTGCCTTCCAATTTCCCGGGCTGATGCCGATAGACAGGCAGAGTTAGCAGGAGCGGAGGTTGGTATGACGATTATTGGAAACCAAATTGCGGTAACGCTGGAAACTATTCTGTTTGCTACAGACTTCTCATCCAGCGCAGAAACCGCCAAGATGTATGTGCAAGCCCTCGCAGAGCGCTATCAGTCGAGGGTTCGTCTGATGCATGTAGTCGACCTTATGGCGGCTTTCAAGACCTCGAATGCGGGAATGAGCATTGACTTCTTTCGCAGGCTTGGAGAAGAATCTCTGGGCCGTCTGAAGAAGGAACTCGACTCAGAGCACATACGCGCCGAGGCCGTCCTCTGCGAAGGGACAGATCCGGCGACCGAGATTTTGAGGGCGACCGAGGGTAGTCTCGTCAATCTGCTGGTAATTGGGACACGCGGCCACAAAGGCCTGGCTAGGCTGGTTCTAGGATCGACAGCAGAAGAGCTGATACACCAAGCCAGATGTCCAATTCTCGCCATCGGACCCGCTGTGGCCCCGCCAAAGCTTCCCATAAACTTTCAGAAAATCGTCTACGCCACGGATTTTTCTCCGGAGGCGGCTAAGGCATGCGTGTTTGCCTTATCGTTTGCCCAGGATTTCGGCGCCCATCTCTACCTGTGTCATGTGGTGCCCGGCACAGACGGCTCGGGCCAGAAGGGCGATCAGGAATTGAACGACGAATTTGTCAGCGCCCTGCGACGATTGGTTCCCGATGTGGCCCGCGAATGGTGCGAACCGGAATGTGTTCTGGAGCATGGCTTTGCGGCAGATGGGATTCTGTTGCTCGCCCAGCGGGTAGACGCCGATCTAATTGTACTGGGGACGCGCAGAACATCACACTGGTTCGACAATTTCAAAACCGGCGTTGCGTTCCAGGTGATTAGCGGCAGCACTTGCCCCGTGCTTACTATCCGAGAGTAGCCTCAGGACGCATGACTAAACGTAATCGCTTCTTTCTATGCCCAACTTCCTGAGCTTGGAATTCAAGGTCGTTCGCTTCAGTCCGAGCTTCTCGGCCGCTCCGCCACTTCCGCCGATCATCCCCTTTGCCTCCCTGAGAACACGGAGGATGTGTTCCCGCTCGGCGGCATGAAAGTTCAGGCCGGAGATATCTGAACCTTCGTCCTCTACCTTTTCCAGCTCGGCCAGGGGGGCACGCAGAGTTGAGCCGGGGGTGAGAATTACCGCACGCTCAATGAAGTTCTCCAACTCTCTTACATTGCCGGGCCATGACCAGGCAACCAAGGCTGACATGGTTTGCTCAGGAATCTCGTGAATGGGCTTGTTCATGCGCCTCGCGTGTTTGCTGACGAAGTAACGGACGAGCAGTGGGATATCCGAGGTCCTTAGGCGTAGCGGCGGGATAGTAATGGGAAAGACCCTCAGGCGATAGTAGAGATCGCTGCGAAACTCACCGGTCTTGATCATCTTGGCGAGGTCGCGGTTGGTGGCGGCGATCAGCCGAACATCCACCCGAATCGCTTTTCGTCCACCAAGCCGTTCGATCTCCTTCTCCTGCAGGGCACGTAAGAGTTTGGGCTGGAGCTCCAGAGGGAGATCCCCGATCTCGTCCAGGAAGAGGGTGCCCATATGAGCCAGTTCCAATCGTCCGATTCGTTGGGTGATCGCGCCGGTGAAAGCGCCCTTTTCATGGCCGAAGAGCTCGCTCTCCAACAGGCCAAGAGGGATGGCTGAGCAATTTAGCTTGACGAAGGTCCGGTCACGCCGCGGACTAATGGTGTGAATCGATCTTGCAATCAACTCCTTGCCGGTCCCGGTCTCGCCCAGGATGAGGACGGTTGCGTCGGTCGGAGCGACGGTTTCAACCTGCTTCAACACGGTCTTCAGACCGTGACTTTCACCGACGATCTCCTCGAAGTTGTACTCGGTGCGCAGCTCCTCCTCCAGATAGCGTTTTTCCTCTTTCAGTTTGCTGCTCAGCTGAACAATGCGGCGATAACCATGGTCGATCATGATTGTCCCGGCAATCTGGCTGGCCGCCTGGAGGAGCATATCGACCTGGCGCGGGTCGAAGGCGGGTTGGCGGCTACCTACAAAAAGGGTGCCGATCACTTCACCTTGGCAGTCGAGAGGAACCCAGCAACCCGACTTCACTCCCGCCCTCAGTTGATAGGTGGGTGGACCTGCGCTCTTGCTGTCGAGCTGGCTCATCAGGAGTGGTTCCTGATTGATGAGGACCCAGCCTTCCGGTGTTCCTTCGATGGGGAGAATGCCCTCCTGAGGAGAGGCCGGTTGGCTGGCGGAAGGAAGCTCCTGCAGGTGCAACTGATGGGCATTGTTAGGGTCATGGAGCGCTATGGCCGCGTAGTCGTGGGGGATCAACCGCTGAAGGCTGGCCTCAATGGCAGACAACATCTGCCGGATATCGGGGTTGGCCAGTACCGCTCTGCCGAGTTCAAGCACGAGTGATTCTTCGGCCCGCTTGCGATCGGTGAAGTCACGGGTGACTTTAGAAAATCCCAGGAGCTCACCATTCTGCCCCCGCAAAGCGGTGATGATCACATTCGCCCAGAACCGCGAGCCGTCTTTGCGAATCCTCCACCCTTCGTCCTCGAATCTGCCTTCGGCGGCAGCTACCTCCAGCTCGTGCTGGGGCTTGCCTCGCTCCACGCTCTCCTGGGGATAGAACTTAGAGAAGTGCTGGCCGAGGATCTCGTCGGCCGCGTACCCCTTAATTCGTTCTGCGCCGGAATTCCAGGTGGCGACTCTTCCTTCCGGATCGAGCATGAAGATTGCATAATCCATGGCGCCTTCCACCAACAAGCGAAATCGCTCTTCGCTATGGTGCAAGGCTGTCTCCGCCTGTTTGCGCTCGGTGACGTCGCGGACCACGGTCAAGATGGAGTGGTCGCCACCGGCCTCGACAGGGCTGAGCATGATGTCGACGGGAAACTCGGTTCCGTCTTTCCGGAGCCCGTACAGTGCGACGCCGGTCCCCATGGGGCGGACCCCAGGCGCGTCCACATAAGCGCGGCGAAGTTGAGGATGCCGGGGACGGAATCGCTCAGGGATAAGAATTTCTACGAGGTTTCCGATCAGCTCGCTTTGACTGTAACCGAAAAGCCGTTCCGTTGCCGGACTGGCCGCAGAGATACGGCCATCGACAGTGGTGACGATGATTGCATCTGGAGAAGCGAGAAAGAGCTTCTCGAAGACCGCATGCGCATGGTCAGAAACGTCCTTTGAGGCGAGTGACTCGAGCTTACCTGCCGGATGCTTCATGGTATTACTTCTAACGTCGACGCTTTCAGAATATCGAGGAGTATACCAGCACGGTAAGCAGAGCTCATCTGCAGAGATGACTGTCCTCAGTCTCCGCTGATCGCCATCAGGGCCGAGCGATCGGGAATCATGACAGTGGCTCCTCTGAGAGTAACGAGATGTTTGAGCTTGAAATCGCTGAGCGTCCGGGTAACCGTCTCGCGTGTCGATCCCAGGCATGCGGCAATCTGCTCATGGGTCAGGGGTACTCTGATTTGATTTGCTTCCTTAGCCTGCTTATCATCCGAAGACCAGTGCAGGAAGAGGCGGGCCAGCTTCTCATGGGCGGTGGTTGAGAGGCCAATGGTGCGCAGTTGCTCGCAGGCGCGTCCATACTGCAAATTCAGCTGACGGATGACTGCGCCGTATGCTTCCGGGAAGCGGTGAACGAAGCGCAGGAAATCTTCTCTGCGGATGAACACGACCTGGGAAGGATAAAGAACTTCCGCGGTTACCTCGTAGGGGACTCCGGACATCGACGCACTCAAACCAATGACCTCGCCCGGCTTCGCCATCTGAAGAATAAGCGTCTTGCCGCCTTTTGAGCTTACGGAAAGCTTGACCTTTCCAGAGCAGACAAGAAAGACTCCGCGCGCTGGTTCGTTCTCCATGAACAGGATCGATCCCTCGGGATAATGCGAGGAAAGCTTGATCGATTCAAATTCCTTCGCTGCCGCAGGGGTCAGATGACAGAGAAATCCGTTCTGCTTCAGCTTGCAGTTCTCGCAGGTGGAAATTGGCGTCTGTTCGCTTGTGTTCGGCATGCTACCTCTCCTCGATCGGCTCCAGCGCTGTGTCTCGCTTGGCTTGATTGGCAAAATATTGCGTTAAGGGCGAGTCGGCGCAAACCTCCGCGCCAGTTGACCTGACAATTTCGCGAAGAATTCGAGCGCCGTTTGAGTCAACATAAGTAACTCCGCAAAGGTCGAGCTGCAATGTTGGTTGTTTGCTCAAAGCCCACAAGCTGCGCCATGTCTTGCCCAACTCGGCCGCCCAGGGGCCTACTACTCTGCCCTCGACCTTCAGTGTCGCCAGAGCTGTCTCGTGGTTCATGGAAATTCTCAGCATTTGTTTTTCCTTCACTGCCTGTCCTTAGAGCACCCTGAGCACCAAAGTTTTGGTACCGACCTGTCGAGTGGAGGTTTGTTGAAAGCACTGGACTTAGGAACGGCAAGATCGCCAAGAAAAGGGCGGGACTGGGCTCGATGACGAGGGTCGAGACGAAATATCGTCGCCGAGACGAGGGTACCGTCTCCTTGGGTCAACGAGCGGAATCAGATTATGGAAACAGAATTCCCTTCTTCCTGACTTCTCGGCTGCGATCCAGGACACAAAGCGTCTTTCCACTTTCTGGTGTGATTTCAATCACAGCCAGCAGGTCTTTGAGTGCACTAACTTATCTGTTAAATGCCGCCTAAGATATCCGGGCGGGTTCGACCGTCTCAACAAGAAGGAGCAGTTATGGCTACTACGAGTCCCGTCGCCGTTACATTTGAACGAATCCTAGTTCCGACAGACTTCTCAGAAACATCGGAGCGTGCTTTAGAGTATGCGAAAGCAATCGCCAAGCAGGATAATTCGCAATTACTGCTTATTCATGTGGGTCCACCGATGAATTTGATTACCCCACCCGAAGCAGCCTGGGTCGACGTAGCCGAACTGGAGTCGGGAGAGGAGGAGCGTTTGGAACAGAGTGGCGCGGAGTTGCGTTCCGAAGGGTATCGAGCACGGACGATCTCGGTCACTGGAGCGCTTTACGATGAGCTGCTTTCCGCGGTTAAGCAAAACGGGGTGGACTTGATCGTCCTGGGAACCCACGGCAGAAAAGGTTACGACCGGCTTCTGCTTGGCTCGGATGCGGAAGCGATCCTGAGGCAGGCGCATTGCCCCGTGCTTTTGGTGGGGCCAACTGCGCCGGCTCTGCAGGAGAAGACGTGGCAGCTGCGGGAGGTGATCTGTGCTACGACTCTCGATCCGCGATCGGCTAAGGTGGCCGCGTTCGCCCATAAGCTCGCTGCCCAGCATGGAGCAGACCTGGTTCTCTTTCATGTGCAGAATCCGGATAGCCCGGACGCGGATTGGGTTTCGTTTGAAGAAGCCTTCCACCACTATGTTCCTCAAGGTCTCGGAGCCTGTTCATGTTTGCGCACCCGGCTGGTCAGTACTGCACCGGGAACCAGCATCGTGGATCTCGCCAAACAACGTGGTTGCGATCTGATTGTGATGGGTGCGCACCCAGCATCCTCGATGGCGACACATCTGTCGCCTGGAACCGCGGCGAAGGTGCTGATCGAGGCTCCCTGCCCGGTGATGACCATGCTCGAGTACTAGGCCCGCATCGGCGCCTTTCAATGAGCCAACGACACTCTTGCTATGGCGAGAGTGTCGTTGGGGTTTTACATTGAGAAGAAGCACGGTTCAGAATTGCCTTCGATGAGCATTCGTGCAGGATGCCCCAGTGCAGGGCTGAATAGGCTGCGTGAGAACCAGAAGAGAAACCGCAGATCCCTCCACTGCGCTCCCCCGGATTTCCTGTTGAGGTTGGTGGCGATGGCGAACTTCATGCGGCTTTCCTTACTGAAAGCCGCACACGTGGCCGCTGGTGAGTACCGCGTAGCAGGAAATCCGGGTGCGCTCCGGAGTCGGGATGACAATTCTGCTATACAGGGAAATGGCCTCAAAAGGGATCAGACTCTCACTACGGTGAGAATGCAGTTATCGGAGGGTGTCGGCACGTACCTGGCTGATGCTGGGCGCTGACTCGATCGGCTTCGCCACCTGCCATTGCAGGAAGTACATCGAGAGCAGCATCTGAAGTCCCATAAATGATGAATAACCAGCCACCACTGCCAGAGAGTCTCGCTCGTCGCGGCCCGCGACGGCAAGCAAAGCGGCTGCGAAAGCAAAGCCGATGCCGGCCAGGATATACATGCCTGTCAGCTCCCGCGTGGTGCCTTTCCAGGACCTGGCAAGAGCAACTTTGCCTACACTGAGGGAAAGGGCATAAACGGCGAAGATATAGCAGAGCATCTGCATGGTTGCGCCCGGATAGAGAATCAGGAAGACGCTGCAGGCGGCAGTGACCGTGCTGACGAGCAGAAAGCCACGGAGCCTGCTCACCCGATGGCAACCGAGGCCGACAGCGCAAATCCAATCTACGCCGGCGATGAAGAGCAAAGACGCCGCGACCAATAACAATGCGAAGGCACCCCCGACAACGTAGAACAAGAGATTTGTCATCGTGGCACGAATATAGAAGAGGGCCAAGCCCAGCCCCAACATGGTCCAGCCGTGAATCAGCATCAATCTAACCCGTGTATTTTCTGTCAACCGAATCATATGCGTCACCTGCCAGCTTGAGTGTGGCAGCATTTGCCCAAGTAGGCGGTGATGCCCGTCACAGCTGAGGGTCTGGCCGAGATGAGCTACGATACGCTCTGCGCTACGGAAGAATCGCGGCCATTCTGGCGCTGCTTTGCTTTGGCTCCGGTGCGGAGGGTGAATGTGGGGCACGGGGCCTGTGCTATGACTCGGTAGGCAACCCCGCTACGGAAATTAGCGGTCATGAGCGATGCGGGAAGCGCGCCCAGGATCAGCAGCTCAGGCTTTAGAGCCATGCACTCCGAAACAATTTCTTCCGCTGGTTCACCATAGCGAATCCGAATCCGGGAAAGCAGATTCTTCTGCTTTGCTCCTTTCAGCATCTCGTCGATCGTCGACATGGCTTCCGCATACATCCCATCGTGCAGACGATCCGGCTCGAGGACGTAAAGCACCGTGAGCTCGGCTTCCAATCCGCCGGCAAGATCAACCGCGAACTGAACGCCCTTTTCCGCATCATGACGCAAAGAGGTGGCAAAGATAACCCGGCGCGGTTTGGTTTGTGGCGTTGGCTTGAAATGTGGACCGACAGTGCAAACGGGAATATCTAAACTGCGTATCAATTGCTCCGCCACGGATCCGAGCAGAAGCTTGCCTAACTTCCCCCTGCTGGAGGTGCCGAGAACCAAGCGCTTGATGTCGTGTTCGCGAACGAAGTCGGTGATGCGGTCAACCGGGTACCAGCGACGCACTTCATACGCACAAGCCAGATTCTGTGCTTTCAATTCGTTCGCAACGTTGGCCAGGACAGCCTCGGCGTCGCGAAACGCCTTCTCCTTTTGTGTGAGAGGAAATGCACCGGACTCCGTTGAGACATAGGCATCCGGAGGAATTACGTGGAGTAGCCATATCATGGCTCCAGTCACTTTGGCTTGGTCAATGGCCACGGGAAGCAGGAAATCCAGGTCGTTCAAATCCGTGGCTACCAAAATGGACTTGGGCCGGGTAATGGAGGATAGATGCATCGGATCCATCGCGCTCTCCTTTCGGATGGAACTGGTTTAAGAGCAGTGAGCCGGAACCACAAGTACAGGGCAACGGGCTCCGCGGATGATTGCGGATAGTTTGGTGCGCGGTAGATGATCTGCCAGAGTGGATCGGCGCCGCGCGCGCAGGACAATCAAATTCGCCTTGTTTTCCTTTGCCGTGCCAATGACGGCCGCTGCGATATCGCCGGTTTTCACCCGATACTGCATGGTGCACTGTTCTCCACAGTCGCTGGGCAACAGTTCTCTAAGTTTTCCCAGCGTCCTCAGCTCGACGTTTTGCTGCTCCGCTGGTGTGCTGGTTGGCGACAGCACATGCATTACTGTCAACCTGGCGTTGTAATCCTGCGCCAACGAGCCGGCGTATTGAACCGAACGCGAAGCCTCGCCGGAAAGGTCCGTCGCCAACACGATGGACCTGAAAGGGCGAAAGGTCTTGTGGCACATGGGTCCGGCCACGAGAACGGGATACTCGAGGCGGCGGGTTGCCCATTCGGCGACAGATCCAAGGGCGAGCTTGGCTAGTCCATGGCGCCCATGGGAACCAACCACCAGCAAGTCGATGTTGTTTGCTTGAGCGGCTGATTGAATCGCGTCACTCGGCGAACCCAGAAATACTATTTCCTTATGCCTCACGGTTCGCAGATCAGGGATGTGCTCGGCATATTCATGGAGGATCTCGCGATCAAGCTGCAGATCCGCCAGCTGAAGTTCAGGACTCGGCCCTGCCATGTCGGCTGCAGGGAGATCGGGCTCAACCGCATGAAGCACGTTAAGGTGGGAGTGAAATTCTTTAGCGAGCTGCGCAGCCAACTTTACCGCGGTTGCACTGGCGGGCGAATAGTCGGTAGCCACCAGAATGGATCGGAAGCGAAGACCCGCTGGCCCCAAACGAGAATTCTCGTGCTCCTTTTGTAATGAGCTGGTAGAAGCTGCTGTCATGACGGACCTCTTTTCTTCGGCGATGTGTCCGCATTGCGAGCACGCGGACTTCTCTGCTGTGAGAATCGCGTAAGAACAGCTTTGCGTCTGTGATGGACATCACAAGGCGTGGGCCGGCCGGACAGCTGTGACGGGGATCACAGTCAAGCCGTGCTTATCCGCTTATAGTCTCTAAAACAGGAGAAGAATGCGATGAGTCCCGACACCCTGCAATTCAAAACGATAGCCGTAGCGATCGACCTGACCGAGTCGGCCTCTCCGGCGCTACGCTATGCGCAAGCGATGGCCCGCATGTACGACTCGACACTGGTGCTGGTGCATGTCATCGACCCTCTCGCCTACGCATTTCCGAATGGAGCACCTTCTCTGCTCAGTGCGAATACCGCGGCGGCTGCGGAACTGAAGAGGATCGAGGAAGAGACAAGTGCCCTGGGAATTCCAGTTCACTCTGTTATTGAAAGTGGGATCGTGTGCGAGCGCATTTTGCAGGCTATGAGCGAGCACCATGCGGAGCTGCTCCTATTGGGAACACGCGCGAAGACGGAAGCCGGCCGGGTCGCGTTAGGTACGGTCGCACGGCAACTTCTGGCCAGGTCGCGGTGCCCTATCATGACGATTTCACCAGATGCGCTTAAGTCTTTACCGTGGGCCGGGTGTTGGCGGCGTGTACTAGCGGCCACCGACTTTTCTCCTGCGTCTATCCGAGCCCTGCAATGCGCGCACCAGGTGGCCTTGCGGCAATTGATACTGCTCCATGTTCCGCAGGGGGAAAATGGCAATGAGGATTTGCGTTGCCGGGAGAGACTGCGCTTTCTCGCTCCCTTCAATGAGTCGCACACAGTTCCTGTCGAACACATTGTCGCCTCCGGTTCAGCGGGCAAAGTGATCGCTGAATATGCCGAGAAGTTCGCAGCGGATCTGGTGGTACTCGGCTCCCCTGAAAATGAGCTTGCGGAAGAGGATTTCGCCACCAGCACGGTGCTGCAGGTGATCTCGAAGGTGAAATGCCCCGTACTCTGCTTGCCCTTGGTCAAGAATGCGCGTCCGGCGGAGCTGACCTATGAAGTGGTAACTTTCGCTGGGGTTGCGAAGTAACTCGATAGGAAATCCGGGTTTTGCTACCCAAAGCCCGATCTGCGGAAATTCAGCAAATGCGATCGTGGGGCTACGCCCCATCGTTTTCGGCCCAGGTACGCTCCCACGGCACGCCGGGGCAGGTTGGCGAACCTGGGGCACCCGTCCTATTCCTTCTGACCTTGCTATGACACTCCAAGCGCACTAACGCTGCATGGCGATCTCGGCACCGTAGAGCGCCAGTAGCGGATGGTGTATGACGGCGCGAAACTCGTATTTACCGTTCGGGGAGAGGCCGTCGATGTGGGCTGTGAAAGGGCCGGGCTTGGAGACGGTCTGGGTCGGCGTCGCTGTCCAGACGGCTGAACGCGAGTTTACGTCTTCACCGAGAATGGGACGGTACTCAAAGCTGACCTGTAACGATGAACTGTCACCCATGTCGAGCACCTCGCCGCGTAGCGTCTCCTGCTGACCTTCAGCGACGGATCCGGTGGTCTGCACGTGGGGCGGTGTAAGAGCGGGCTCGGCGTTGGTAATCTTCAGCACAGCAGGGTTCGGCCAGTGAAAGTTGTCCTGCAGGCGCTGGGTCTGCATCACGCGGACGTGAAGGCCATCCTTTTCCTGATGCCAGCTGGATTTAGGTTTGATTTCAGGGTGGTACTCAACTACCTGATCGTTTTGGCCAAGTACACTCACTTCGGTCCTGGAGGTTGCGCGGACCGAATGCAGCGTGAATTCCTTCCAGGTGGCACGCGGCCAAGGGGTGTCGGATTCAACGATAGCGTAGAGCGCCTGGTTGTCTTTCTTTTTGGTGAACCAGATGTCGCCTTCATTAGTGATGACCCAGGGTCTTACGGCGTAAATCGCGTCACTGTTCACGAACATCCAGAGGGCTATTTCGCGCAGGCGCTCCTCTTCTTCAATCGGCAGCTCGCCATTCGGCTTAGGCCCCACATTGAGCAGGAAGTTGCCACCCTTGGCGCGCGTCTGGATAAGCAGGCGGATCAGCTCGCCTCCTGATTTGTAGTGCTCATTCTGTGGCTGATATTGCCACGAAGTGCCCATGGTCATGCAGGTTTCCCACGCGCCCGGCAAGGGCATTCCGGGCACGGTGAGCTCAGGAGTTTTTATGGCTCCGCGGGTAACGATGATTTCGGGATCCAGTTTCCATGCAAGGTCGCGCAAGCCGACAGCTTCTCCGTCAAGAAATAGCGCATCGATTTTTCCGTAGTGGGTCAGTAGCTCGCGGAGCTGGGTCTGGTCGTATTCCATCAGGCCAGGATTATTGCGCGGCTGAACGCCGGGTACCGAGCGCTCGATGGTCTTGCCGTTCTGGTGAAGCCACCAGAAATCATCGGGTGAATAATAAACGCCCGCGGCGATGCCCTGGGAACGGAAGGCGTCGAAGACCTCCTTCGTAATATCGCGATGAAAGGGCGTATTCATGATGCCGAAGGGGGTGGTCGTGGTGTCGAACATGGCGAAGCCGGAATGGTGCTTGGTGGTGAACATCACGTAGCGAATCCCGGCCAGGTGCGCTAACCGAGCCCAATCCAATGGATGAAAGCCGTCCGGGTCAAAGGTTTTGGGCAGTTCCTGAAAGAAGCGGTCAGTGTATTCGGGAGATGCACCGACCAGCGAGTGGCTGATGACCACGCCAAGCTGACTGTCCACACTCCAGTGGATGAAGAGGCCAAAACCCTGATCGCGGAACCACTCCAGCCGATCCGGTTTATTCAGCGAGCCCACTTCCGGATCGTTTTCGGCAGCGAAGCAGGTCGAAGCAAAGAGATTGCCGGCCAGCAGGAGCGACGCTAGCAGACGCAGGATGCGGAAAGGAAATCGTATTGAGGACATGGGAGATCGACCCTCGTGTGAGGTCACCCACAACCATATATGAAATTTGGCTCTCGTCGCCCTAGGGAAGCGTCACACTGAGAGCGTGAAAATCCCAGATGCCGGCGTCGCGTATCAACAAGGGTGAATCATCGGGCGCCAAACCAAACCAGTAGCCGATGAGAAAGGGCGCCCCGTGAAAGTTCTTCAGGTCGGTCACTTCTTCGAGCTTGCGGGTGGCAACGGAGACGCGGAAAACCTGATCTCCTCCGGCCAGGTGGTTCAGGAAAAAGATGGCGTCTCCGTTATGCGACCAGGTGGGATAACCGATGGAGGCCGTTGCTAATTTACTCCACGCGTGGGTGGTGAAGTCGTAGACGAAGAGTTCGTTGCCGTCATTTGACATGGCCGCAAGACGACCCCCCACCGGCGCCCAACGGGGCGACCACAAACCCTCTGAGCCCGGTATAACGGTGACGCTGCGGGTTCGCAGATCGAGCAGGCGAACGGCATTCACGCGGGCTGCGTCTTTTTCGGATACCGCCTGGCCTCCAAAGGCCAGCGAATTTCCGTCAGGCGACCAGGTGGGATCGGCCTGGTCGCGTTGGTCGGGTATGAGTTGCTGTGGAGAGCCGCCCTGCGCGCTCACGATATATAGCTGCCACGGTTTGCCCGGCATCTGGCCCATAAACGCAATCCGGCTTCCATCAGGAGACCAGCGCGGCATGTAAGCCAGCAGCGGAGGATAGGTCAGCTGGGATCGTTCGCTGCCATCGGGCCGGCTGCGCCACAAACTCCCATCCGGGTAGCTCATGTAGGCAATCCATTTCCCGTCCCTGGAAAAGTCCACGCCCGTTCCTTGAATGCCGGGTGGCGCCCCCGGAAAGAGCGGGAGATAGTCGCTGGATTTCGCGTCAAAGCGCACCAACTGCCCACGCGGTTGGATGGTCCGGACAAAGATTTGATTGCCATCTGTACTCGGCAAGGGAGCAAAGGTGCTGGTGGGCCCGGAGGTCAACTGGACCGGCTCGTGGCTCACGCGGCTGAATAGGCTGCCGGCTTCACGCATGGCCCAGATGTCGGCTACACCACCGCGCGAGGACTGGAAGACGAAATATCTTCCATCGGACGTCCAGCTTCCGCAACACTCAGCCGGCGGCTTATTCCAGCCGGTCAGCAGCGGATGAAGGCGGCTTCCATCCGCTCCGATTTCCCAGATGGCGGAGCCGTTGGCGCCGTTTACGGTAAAGCGCAAGCGGCTTCCATCAGGCGACCAGCGGGGCCAGGAGGCGGTACCGTCCGCGGTCACCAGGCGGCGAGGCTCAGCGCCGTCGGCGCTGGCGATGTAAAGATCGTTACCGGACGTGTAGGCCAACCTGTCTCCGCCTACAGACCACGATGCGTCCGTGGCCACCACATTGCCCAATCGACGCGCGGCGCCACCCAGAACCGGCAGAGTCCAGGCGGCGTTTCCCTCGGGGACGAAGCTCTTATTCAACACCAACAGCCGGGAGCGATCCCTTGAGATGTCGACGGGAAATATATCGTCCACTGATTCGTGGATGGGGACGATCTCCCCTCCGGCGGTAGAAACCTGGAAGATTTGCCCACTCTCGGAGAAGTAGAGCCGGGCGCCATCCGTGGCCGCTCCTGATTTTTCTTGTCCGTCGGTGGTGACTTGTAGCGAGCTGACGACTCTGGGCGGAGGCAGCGCCGGCCTCATGACAAACGCAAGCGCAGTCAAGCCAGCGAGGGTGAGACCGCCGAAGCCAAGCCATCGCCAGTGCCGGGCAGTTTTAGTGACTGTGGCTGCCGGCGCTCGTCGCATAGCACCGCTCGCGGAAGTGGCGGGAGTCGCACCTGGGAAGGATGCGGTCGCAGCAGTCAAACGCTCTGAATTGAGATCTCGCCTCAATCGCTTCAGATCGCTTCTTAGTTCAGCCGCACTCTGGGCGCGCAGATCCCGCTCCTTCTCGAGTGCCTTGTTGATGATCGCTTCGAGCGCGGGTGGCGCGTCTGGATTCAGGCCGGTGATGGGCTCGGGCTTCTCATGCAGAAGCGCGGCAAAAACCTGTGCGGAGGAGTCGCCAGGAAAAGGCACCCGGCCTGTAGCCATTTCGTAGAGCACCGCACCCAGGCTGAATAGGTCGCTGCGCGCGTCAATTCTTCTGCCACAAGCTTGCTCCGGGGACATGTATTCCGCCGTGCCCAAAGCAATGCCGGGGCTGGTCAAGCGATGGGCATCCATAGCCAAGGTGGGCTTGTCCTCTCCGGGGGGATTCGCTTCTTGCCCCGGCCCGATCGATTTGGCCAAGCCGAAATCCAGAATCTTTGCCCTGCCGACCGAGGTAATGAAGATGTTCGCCGGCTTAATATCACGGTGAATGATGCTCCCGTGGTGCGCCGCATCCAGCGCATCGGCGATCTGGATGGCCAGTTCGAAAAGTTCGTCAATTCCCAGGGGTCCGGCCAGGAGGCGCTGGCGAAGGGTTTCTCCTTCCAGGTACTCCATGGCAATAAACGGCTGACTGCCGAATTCCCCGACCTCATGAATGGTGCAGATATTGGGATGGTTGAGGGCTGAGGCGGCACGGGCCTCTCGCCGGAAACGCTCGAAGGCCTGAGGGTCGTCAGCCAGTTCCTGAGGTAAAAACTTGAGGGCGACCATTCGGCCGAGGCTGAGGTCCTCGGCCTTGTACACTACCCCCATTCCTCCACTGCCCAGCTTGTCCAGAATGCGATAGTGCGAAACCGTTGTACCGATCATGCCGCTAGTAACTTAGTTGCCATGGCTGCTGGATGATAGGCGTAGCCACGGGCACGCGTCAAGAACGTGAATGGACTTCGCCGGTGCCGACTGCGACAAAGCGATAGGACTAATACAAAAGCTATGGTGGGGCTCCGCCCCGTCTTTTTCGGCCCAGGTACGCTGGTGCGAACCTGGGGCACCCGTCCAGTTCCTAAGGGGTTCTGTTGGGAGTTTGACCAGGAACGAAAAGTTTTCGCAGATAGCAAAACAACGGGCTATGTGAAACCCTAGGGCACAAGACCATGGGAATGCCCTACTGGTATCGGCGAGTGTTTCTGCTCGCCATCCCGCTCATTCTTTCGAACCTGACCCAGCCACTGCTCTCTATGGTGGATACGATCCTTTCTGGCCATCTGCCTGGTCCGGCAGCATTGGGCGGGGTTGCCGTGGGAGGCATCTTTTTCAACTCGGTGTACTGGACTTTCGGATTCCTGCGCATGGCGACTACCGGCCTGGTCGCCCAATCGCATGGGGCTGGAGATCAGGACCAGGTCGTACACCACTTCGGCCGCGCTCTGCTCACGGCAATGCTCATCGGAGGCTTGATCCTCGCGGTGCAGAAGCCGCTCATCTCCGCATCGCTGGCGCTGCTTGGCGCCCGCTCGGAAGTGCATCGCAACGCGCTGCTCTATTGCAATATTCGCATCTGGTCAGCACCAGCAGCGTTGGCAAATTACACCATCCTCGGCTACCTTCTGGGCAAGCAGCGTGCGCGAACCGCCTTACTGCTGCAAGCGGCGATTAACATCGTCAACGTCGCGCTGGCTCTGACGCTGGTCTTACGGTGGCACTGGGGCGTCGCCGGCATCGCCACCGCGACCATGACCGCCGAATGGACTGGATGCTTTCTCGGCCTGGCTCTCATGCTGGCCAGCGGTGCTCGCCCCAGCCATGTGCGCTGGAGCGAACTGATCGACGGCGGAAGCCTGCGCCGGCTCTTCGCACTCAACCGCGACATTCTTCTGCGCACACTGAGCCTGGTCGCAGCCTACGCCTGGTTCACCCGCACCGGAGCCCGCTCAGGAAATGCGATCCTGGCTGCGAATGCAGTGCTCATCAACTTTCTCTGGATAGCCGGCTATGGGCTCGACGGTTTTGCCAATGCTACCGAGGCGCTGGTGGGCGAGGCGATCGGCGCACGGCGGGTGGCAGACTTCCGGGCCGTGCTCAAGGCCAGCTCGGTTTCGGCGTTCACCGTCGCCGCTGGGCTCTCACTGCTCTATCTCGTTTTCGGCCGTAGCATCATTGCCATTTTTACTAATCAGGAAGAAATACGTTCGCTGGCGGCGCAGTTTCTTCCCTGGCTGATCGTTTTGCCCCTGGTGGCGGTGTGGAGCTTTCTGCTCGATGGTGTTTTTATCGGCGCCACGCGGGCCCAGGAACTACGCAATAGCATGGTGATCGCGCTGGCCGGATACCTCGGACTGGCCGTCGTGCTCACGGCTCGCTTCGGCAACCACGGCTTATGGTGCGCTATGCTTGCCTTCATGGCTCTGCGGGCAACGACGCTGGCCCTGCACCTGCCCGGAGTCGAACGGAAATCATTTGCTATCGCTGAAGATCCAGTGGAGGCATAGCTCTGCTACGTTCAGGGATGTATTCGGGCGGGAGCGAGCTCGAATGGCGGTGGTCCGCCCTCGAGCGCTTGCAACCAGGCGCGGATGTCATTGCAGAGTAGGTCGACGGAGATGTCTCCGAAGCGCGCTGGATAACGTTCGAGCCGGCCCAGGGCGGCTTGCAGTAACAGCGCAGTTCCATGGGGATTATTTCGTTGCAGGTGATGGAATGCCGCCGTCACCTGAATGAGCCCCTGCAGAAACATCTTCTCCGGCTCCTGTGCCCGCAGCCACACACTTTCCCATGCCTCATGGGCCGCGAAGAATTCCCCCGCATCATAGAGTCGCAGGCCCTCGGCAAGTGAGCCCTGGGTCCAATCGAATTTCGTGCGTGGCGTCTCCATGCCACAAGCTAACATCGTATGGACAAATGAGTGCAGAGCACAGTCGCACGCCGATCACCGAACCAGCGCGCATTCACGTCCCTGCCGGTTGGTTCTTTATGGGGTCCGATGTCGATCAGGCGGTGGAAGGGCCTGTTCATCGGGTCTGGGTGGATTCCTTTGCTATGGCGGCAACGCAAGTCACGGTTGAGGAATACGCGCGGTTTCTGGATGCCACCGGGAGCCTGTCGCCTCCCTATTGGGACGACGCCAACTTCTTTCATCCACAGCAACCGGTGGTGGCGGTTTCGTGGTTCGACGCCGTCGCCTATTGCGCGTGGCTTTCGGCAGTGACCGGCTCGCAGTATCGGCTACCTACAGAAGCCGAGTGGGAACGGGCTGCGCGTGGGGGCGCTGATGGATTGGTCTTTCCTTGGGGCAATGATCCGCCGATGTCCCGTGCTGGCTACGATGTTCGCTGGAAGAGCGGACCCGAGCCGGTCGGGCTATCAGAGCCGAACGCTTATGGATTATTTGAGATGTGCGAGAACGTACATGAGTGGTGTAGCGATTGGTTCGCGGCCGACTACTACGCGATCTCCCCCGATCGGAATCCGCGGGGACCGGAAGAGGGTAGCCGAAAAGCATCGCGCGGAGGGTCCTGGCGCCACCACATCAAGATCTCACGATGTTCGGCACGTTCCAGCATTCCGCCGGAATTCAAATACGCTGATTATGGCTTCCGGGTGGCTTGCGACGAGGTTCGGCACGATGGAACCATTTGACTCGACTTTTCGTAACTACCGGGAGAATGCAGCAACGCTATAGCTGGTCATGGGTTGAGGCGCGGGTTGCGCAGACCATCGAAGTTTGGAATGGTGGCGCGGCACGGGCGGCGCAAGACGGGCCGCGGTACAGCCCGACAGAGCAACGGAAGCGGGAGAAGGCATACGACCAAGGCTTGCGGGCTGTTGAACGAGAGGCGAAGAGGAAGCCGAGGACCAAAGCGGAGCGCATCAGAACACAGGAGCGAATCGTAGCGGCATTCGCTCGATTTTCCGCGACCGCACTGGACCTCGAGGGGGAAGCCGTTAAGCTCCTCACGGATGATTTGTTACCAGTAGGTACTAACCTGGCGCGGTGGGCGAGGCGGTTCGATGCAAGCTTGGGCATGGCCGATGTTATTCAGGCATGCCGGAATGCCTGGACTGCCTGCGGATTGCAGCCGCTGCTCGGGGAGCGCGTAGGAATTACACCAGCCATCCTGGGATACAGCCTCCTATATCCATATAGCGACAACTACCTGGATCGTGAGGACATCTCCGCTGACGCGAAGCTCCGGTTCAGTGAGCGATTTCGGTATCGGTTGCTGGGCGAGAGATTTTCAGCCCGGGACGATCGGGAAGCCGCTCTGTGGTCATTGGTTACGTTGATCGAGGAGCAATATTCTCGCAAGCGTTATCCCCAGGTCTTTGACTGCCTTTTGGCGATTCACCGGGCGCAAGAAGAGAGTATCGCGCAACTGAGAAGCTGCAGCCACTCCGATGACGCCGAGGTGTTACGGATGAGTTGTGCGAAAGGTGGCAGTTCCGTATTGGCTGACGCATGCCTGGCTCATGGCTCGCTCAGCGTAGAAGAAAGCCGATTCTCGTTCGAATGGGGTGTGCTGCTTCAACTGGGAGACGATTTGCAGGATGTGCGTGAGGATATGCGGCGTGGTTCGGTCACCCTGTTTACTCGTGCTGCTGCGCTGGGTAGACCACTCGATAGCCTCGTAATTCAGCTTCTAAACTTCAGCGAGCAAGTGGGAACTCGGATGGACCGCTTGCCGAACGGCACTGAGACGCTCAAGAAACTGTTGAGAATGAGCTGGCGATCGCTCATCATCGGGGCGGTAGCGAACTCACACGAATTTTTCTCTTCTGGGTTCTTAGACGAAGCTGAACATTGGTCTCCGTTTCGGTTTGAATTTCTCCGGACACGGAATGCGCGATTGGCCAGCCGGCAGGGTCTATATGCGATGCTTTACGATGCTTTCCTTGATGCCCATGAAGGCGATGATGGCGGACTGCCATGTGTTTCCCGCAAGGCGGTTATTGGGCCAGCGGAGGCTTTACCGGACATGGCTGGCGGCAAAGCAATTCCGGCTCAGGGACGGGCATAGCAGGCGCAGCTTCGATGGCTTTACGGTCCAGGTCGGCGGCGCCGATCCGCCCTCCATTCGCGGTCTCCATCAGCACGCGAATGCTTTGTGTCTTGGGCGGGACCCGTACCGTGAGCTGCAAATGGGTCACAAGTTTTGCCAGGTGCGATGGGTCCTGCGTGGGTGCGGAGAGGATCAATCTTTCCACCTTTGAAGCCAGAACGTCCTGGCTACCCGTTATGCTTACTGCGGCGACGGTGACGTCTGCACTGCTCCTTCCGTTGTCGATTGCCTGCCAGTCGATGCCTTTCGATTGCAGAAGCAAGGTAAGGTCCGCCGTGCGGTTCTCCGGGTGCCGTACGATGCCGGCGACCTTGAGATCCAACGCCGCAAAAGGAATGGTGGTTCGGGCGGCCTCGGCAAGGTTGACGTTCGTCTGCCTGCGGGGATCGATAGGGGCTTTCTTGTCCGGCGCGTAGTAGCCGGTCTTGGTCACTGCCCGCAGATTGTGGTCACGCAGGGTGACTCGAATCTGGCGAAATTTCCCGTTCGGGTTGCCGTCGCGAGGCTGGTAGGTCAGCGTGTAATACTCCGAACCCAGTTGCTGCGATCGCGCCATCTCCGCGTCGACATCGTTGCGGTTATAGAAAAGCTTTCCCCCGGTCTGGTTCACAAAAACGCCGAAGTTGACGTCTCCCGCAAAAGGATGATCGTTGTTGATGTTGGCTTGCGCGTCCGCCGCACTGATGGACATTGGCGGCCTGCCAGCTCAGGTTTACAAAGTGCCCAATCTTCAAGCCGGGGTAGATAACGAAGAGGCTTACCCGGGACATCTACCAGCAGGTTGGTGGTGGCGTGCATATATTGCTCGATTTCGTGCACCACCGGGTGGGTCATATGCATGGTGCTGAAGCTGGGGCTGCCGTGCCCCACCCAAACGATGTTCTTCCGTCCCGGCACGCCCTTATTCTGTAGCGCGATCTGTTGCAGGGCATCGAGCGATTGATTGAAACGCTCCTCGTTGAAGCTGTCGGCCTCCCACTTGTATGGGATCACAGGCGGCAAATGATCGAGGGCGTAGAGCAGGTCCGCCTTGTTTCGGGTGGGGCCCTGCATCAGCTCCAGTGATTCGTTGTCGATCAACATCATCTCGGCGGGGGAACTCAACAATGGTGGCTGCGCGGCCAGATACTTTTGAACGGAATAGCGGATGAACGCAAAATCCTCCAAGCTCGAATTCAGCAGATCGAGCACGAAGATGGTCAGTGGCGCCTTTCCATCGGGATTGTCGTTACCGTCAATCGCACTGATGGTGTGTGTCTGCGGCGCTTCAAAGGAAAAGATAGGTTGCGGTCTCTTGTCTTCGGTGATGGTGAAGTCGTCTTTGACGAGGCCATTCACGACCGGATGGCCTTTCTTGTCGAGCACCGTCACATCCAAAAAGACCAAGGGCGACGTCACCCGGATCGTCGGTGTGTCCGACGGTCCTTGTTGACCTTGAGCGGTTGATGCCTGGGAGAAAGTCCCAAGCAACAGGACAGCCGCGCAGACGAGCGCTCGAAGGTGTCTCATGGCCAACCCTCGCTGGAAGTTTACTCCTGATGCGTCGCCGCCCGACTAGAGAGTCAGAGGGAAAGAGTAGTGGTATCCCACTCAAGCCAAAGTGCGGCTTGACCCCGATTTCCTGCCACGCTGTGCTAGAGAGATCCGCGTGTGCGCCTTTCATTAAGGAAAGGCGCATGGAGTGTACCAACGCCACAAGCCTTTACAGGAAACCGGGGCAATGGGGCACCCAGCCTTTGTGAGGGGAGGAGAACCATAAGTCCAGAGCAAGCTGGGGACTCATTTCATTTTCCCCTTGACATTCGACAGGAGGGTACATTAAGTCTCTTGTCTAACGGATCCTGGGCGGGATCCAGAGGTCTCATCATGATCAATGAGTTTCTGACTCGCTTACGCTTTCTTCTGTCGAGGGCGCGGGGTGGCGATCTGGACGCGGAACTGCAGTTCCACATTGAGCAGTCCGTCCAGGCAAAGATCGCAGACGGAACCACGCCGGCAGAAGCACGCAGAAGGGCATTGATCGAATTTGGCGGCTTCGAACGCACGCGCGAGCAATGCCACGAGCAGCGTCCTGGATGGTGGACGGGGACGGTGCTTCAGGATCTGCGCTATGGGTTGCGTGGTTTTCGGCGCAATCCCATGTTTACGGCTACGGTCATCGCGACCCTTGGCCTGGGCATCGGGGTAACGACCGCCGTCTTCAGCGTGGTGGATCCGATTCTGTTCCGCAGCCTCCCGTATACGCATGCCGATCGCCTGGTTTCGGTTGGCCTCGTGGCGCCGATCATTCAACAGGAATTCATGCTCGGCGGATCATACTACGACTGGCGAGACCAGCAGACGCCCTTCAGTTCGCTGACATCCGAGATCGGCGCCAGCTCCTGCGACCTGACCCAAGAGCAGCCGCTCCGATTGAGTTGCGCCAGCGTGGAATCCACTTTCCTGCCGACACTCGGCATCAGCCCCGTTTTAGGCCGCAACTTTACCAGCGCTGAGGACCGCCCGAATGCTCCTAGAGTGGCCCTCATCTCTTATGGGTTGTGGAAGCGCCGCTTCGGTGCGAGTACGGGCATCCTGGAGAAAACGGTGAACATCGATGGCCGCGAAACGCGTGTGATCGGCGTACTCCCTCCTGATTTCGAGATGCCAACCCTTGAAGCCGCGGACGTAGTCATTCCCCAAGCCCTCAATGAAGCCCAAGAACGCAAAGTGGGTTCTGGCAGCGTGTTGTATGCCTTTGCCCGCCTCAAGCCGGGAATGAATATCGAGCAGGCCAAGTCTGCGTTGCAACCGTTGTTCAATTACTCTCTCAGTTTGGCTCCGGCTGCGTTTCGCAATGAGGTTCACCTCCGAGTTCGCTCCCTGCGCGATCGCCAAATGCAGAATGTGCGTCTGATGGCGTGGGTCCTACTCGGGGCTGTTCTAGCAGTGCTGCTGATTTCATGCGCGAATGTGGCTGGGTTGTTGTTGGTCCGCGGTGCAGGCCGGGAACGTGAGTTAGCAGTCCGTTCGGCACTGGGAGCCAGCCGCGGCCGGCTGACTCGTCAGTTGCTGACCGAGGCCTTGGTTCTGTCCGCAGCCGGAGCTGCGATAGGAGGTGCAGTCGCGGAAGTGCTGTTGCGGTTCTTCATCGCGATGGCCCCCCAAGACCTTCCTTTTCTCAGGACGGTCCATCTTGATGTTCGCATTATTACGGCCACCATCGTGGTTGCTTTCTTCTGCGGAATCTTCTTTGGAATCGCGTCCGCATGGCAGCGCCCACGCTCACAGGCGCTTGTGGGGCGCTCAGCGATGGCGGTCGCAAAAACTACTCTCCGGCGGTGGCTGGTGGTTTCCCAACTGTCCATCAGCACGGTTCTACTTGCGGCGGCCGTGCTGCTCTCTCGCAGCTTCCTGAATCTTGAATCGCAATCGCTCGGCATGCAGACGCAGAGCCTGCTGGTCACCAGCATCACATTGGGCCAGAAGAACTATCCCTCGCCAGAACGACAGATGGCTTTCTTTCAACGGGTAGAAGCGCGTTTGCGGCAGCTACCCGGCGCCGGCGTGGTCGCATTCAGCGATACACTCCCACCCGGGGGCAACCACCAAGACACTATCTATGCCGCAATGGCGGTCGCAGGAAAACCGGTGCCCTCGGGACCGACCGGCGGCCGGGTTACCTGGCGCTGGGTTTCTCCAGAGTATTTTCGCGCATTGGACATCCCTATCCTCAAAGGCCAAGGCTTCAGCGAAGATGAGCTCAGTTCTTCCGGGCGCTTTGTCGTTTTGAGTAAATTGCTTGCGGATCGCCTGTTCCCCGGAGAAGACCCCATCGGGCGGCAGATCCAGGTACCGAAACTCACCGGCCCCTTGTATACCGTCGTCGGCGTCGCCCAGAATGTAAAGAATGGTGGTCTCGCCGGTGAGGACGAGCCGGAATATTACCGCCTCAGACGTAACCGGGCCGAAGATTGGGACGGCACATCCGCCATTCTTCTAAGGAGTTCGTTGCCGCCACAAATTGCGTCGCAATGGATGCGTGCGGAGATATCCGCAGTCGATGCAACCACACCTTTCACCATTGAAACCATGCGCCAGCGCGTCGACGAGTTGGCGCAAGGCCCAAGGTTTGTTACGGCGCTGGTCTTGTTGTTCGCGGCCTCCGGACTGCTGCTCGCGGTCATTGGCCTCTACGGCATCATTTCGTTCGCCGCCGCCCAGCGCACACAGGAGATTGGCCTGCGCATGGCTCTGGGCGCGAGCAGACTCGACATCCTATGGCTTATCACCTGGGACGGAGCACGTCTCACTTTGTTGGGCGGGTTCATTGGAGTCTGCGCTGCTATCGGAATATCGCAGCTCCTCAAGAGCTTGCTGTTTAACGTCGGACCGCATGATCCGTTCAGCTTTCTCGCGGTCGCAATGCTACTGGCTTTTGTGGCTCTCGTTGCCTCTTTGCTGCCGGGACGAGCGGCCATGAAAGTCGATCCCGTCGTCGCGCTTCGTTCCGAATAAGGTAGGACTGAAAACTGGCAAGGCTCGTCACGAGCGTCGGCGATGCTACGCATGACGGCAGTGTTGCGCAGGAAGCGGCGACGCCCGGTAGTAAGCACCCATTTCACTTACCAGATTTGCGGGACTTTTTCGTGCCGAACGCACCGAGGAATGAATCGGCGACTGCCACTTCAAGGTGCTCGGGAGCTTTGGCTCCAAGTTTACGGAGGAAGATGTTGCGGTAAATAAGCGGGCCGAGCAGGAGGGCGGTTCCCACCTCAGGGTCTAGATCGGGCCTAAGGATACCGCGCTGCTTGCCGCGCGCCATCATGTTGGCAAGAGCCTTGCGGGCCGGCTCAATCACCCGGGAACGCCAGACCACCCCGAAGACCCTATTGTGAGAGGCGTAGGCAATCAGATGCGGCATGATCCGTTCTCGCATCACTTTCCGCTCGGCCGCCGGGTCATGCTGCAACTGCGCTATCAAATCCGCACGAAAGTTGCCTGAGTCGAAGACGGGCGGCTCCTTGTCAAGACCGTGGAGGTAGCCAAGCACCTCAAGGCATAAGGAGTCCTTGTCGGGCCAGTGGCGGTAGATGGTGGCCTTGCTCACTCCTGAGGCCTTGGCGATAGCGTCCATGCTGGTGGCCTCAATGCCACGCTCGGCAAAGAGGGTCACCGCCGCCTCGATGACCTGACTGTGCGCTCGTGCACTTTTCTTTTTCGCCATCGTCAGACTTCGATTTTAGAAAAGAGGTACGCACCGATAGTGACAAAGACGGCGGCGATCATGGCCAGAATCGAGAGATCGAAGGCGGCGTTGAAATGCCACGCATTGATCAGCACCCCTCGAAGCCCATCGACGCCATAGGTTAAAGGATCAAGCCGCGTGATCATCGCCATGAACGCGGGCAGATTCGCCAGCGGAAATAATGCGCCGGAAAGGAAGAAGATAGGCATTACCAGGAAGTTCATCACCAGCTGAAAACCCTGCATGTCCTTGATGACGGATCCGATCGCGGTGCCCAGGGCGGCGAAGACAATGGCAATCATGATGACAAACAGAAAGGCAGCCGGAATGGCCACCCAGCTGTGAGGGCGGAAGCCGGCAATGAGGCAGATGAGCAGAATGAGCGAACCCTGAATGATAGCGACCGTGGCCCCGCCGAGCGTGCGGCCGAGCATGATTTGTATGCGCGGTACGGGAGCTACCAAGGTTTCTTTGAGGAACCCGAATTGACGGTCCCAGAGCATGGCAATGCCGGAGAAGACTGAGCTGAAGAGCACTGTCATCCCGATCACTCCGGGCGCCATGAATTGCAAATAGCTGCCATGGCCGGCTTGGCGAAAGACCGGGCCCAATCCAAAGCCCAAAGCGAGCAGATACAGGCATGGTTGCCCGAGAGAGACGACTATCTGCACGCGCGAGCGCACGTAGCGCTTCAATTCGCGTAGCCAGAGAATGTATATCGCGCCCATCTATCTCCTCCACATCTTTGCGACTTGCCGTAGCGCGTCCGCGGAGCTTGCGGCCTCATCGCGCAAGGTTGAGCCAGTGAATGCGAGAAATGCGCCTTCGAGAGAGTCGGTTGCGGTTTGTTGCTTCAGCTCCGCGGGCGTCCCCTGGGCGACAATCGCGCCGTGGTCGATAATGGCGATGCGGTGGGCCACCCGTTCCGCTTCATCCATGTAGTGGGTGGTGAGAAAAACGGTAGTCCGCTCGGTTTCGTTCAAGTGCTTCACATGATTCCACAGCAGGTTGCGGCTCTGTGGGTCCAGGCCAAGCGTCGGTTCATCGAGGAAGAGGATGCGTGGCGTGTGCAGCAGACCCCGGGCAATTTCAAGGCGGCGCTTCATGCCGCCGGAAAAGCTCTTTACATAGCTATCCCGGCGGTCCCATAACTCGAATAGTTTGAGCAGGTGCTCGGTTCGTGTTTGGCGCAGCTGGCGAGGGACGTGGTAGAGAACGCCGTGGAGAGTCATGTTCTCGTAAGCGGTCTGTTCGTTATCGAGACTGGGATCCTGAAAAACGATGCCGAAGCGCTTCCGAGCCTCTTTCTGGCTGGTACGCGGATCAAGACCATCCAGCTCGATGCTCCCGCTGGTCGGCTGGAGGAGGGTGGTGAGCATTTTGATGGTGGTTGTCTTGCCCGCGCCGTTCGGTCCCAGGAAGGCGAATATCTCGCCTTGGGCTACGTCAAAGGAGATATCGCGGACGGCGGTGAAATCCCCAAAGGTCTTAACCAGGTGCTGAACCTTAATCATGCCAGCCTCGAGAGTCCTTCATAACGATACTGAACGGTATCGTTTCGTTAGTCAAGGAGGAATGTTCCGATTATCCACCCTCCATGCGTGGGCCTTAGTCTGCGTGAGAACCGGAAGAGAAACAGCAGGTCCCTCCGCTGCGCTACGCTTTGGTTGGGATGACAAATTGGAGGGTGGCGGCCCACCTTGGTGGTGGTAGAGGTAGATGGACAGAGTCAACCAACGAGGATCCCCGCAGCTACCCTGGCTGTCCGCTCGCGCCGTCAGGAACGGATCCGCAGGACGATCTTTCCCAGCACGTGTCCGTGTTCAATCCGACGGTGTGCCTCGACCACATCCTTCAGCGGAAATACCTTGATCCTCAGTGGAATCGTTCGCGAACCGATGGCAGCATTCAAGCGGACGAACGCTTCATGCGACATGGCGCCATCAAATGCCGACCCTTGATGGCCACTGAAATGTGGTTTGGGCTCCACGCCATTGGGATAGGCAAACGGCGCCCCTGTTTTCAGATGTGACAAGAAGGCTGGAAGCACGTCACCGTTGGCAGCAACAAGAGCAGCATCGAATCCTGCGGGTACTATGCGCTTCAGGAGGCTCTCGCGCTGCGAGGACTTTGGATTGACGGTGCGCGCCGCTCCAAGCGAGCGAACATAGTCCTGCGCGTCAGGCTGTGCGGTGCCGACCACCATTGCGCCAGCAACGTTTGCGAGCCAAACGGCCAAGGAACCAACGCCGCCGCTAGCGCCAAAGACTAATAGTTTCTGACCACTGTTCACTTTCAAGAGCTCGAGCCCGGAGAGAGCCGTCAAGGCGACGCAGGGCATCGCACCAGCAACCGACATTTCGAGTTGGGTTGGAATATGCGCGACACGCTCCGCTGGAACGCTCACGTACTCCGCGTGAAAGCCTCCACTCGGGTTGCCGTAGCTATAGGAGTACACACGATCACCCACTTTGAACTGGCTAACATCCTCAGCAACTGCAGCAATCGTTCCACTGCCGTCGGCGCCGAGGATCGTTCCCGGCTTTACCGCTCCCCAGGAACCAGCTCGGTGCGCCACGTCCCACATTCCAAGCCCGGCATACTCGAGCGCGATGATTACGTGATTGCGCGTAAGCCTGGGTACAGGCACGTCCTTGATGTGAAGCGCGCTGGGTGGTCCGGCGGTTTCCACGACCGCTGCCTTCATGGTCTCTGGAAGTGCTGAAGTTGTGGTCATTGCGTACTCCAATTCCCTTTTCCCATGGTAGTCAATTTTGCCGTCTCTTGACGCCAGGGCCAGATAATCAGCCCGGGAATTTTGGGCGCATCGATAGCCAGCCTCCAAGAAGCCCGATAGCATGAAAAGACCCTGGAGGTCCCATGAAAACCGATCGCCGTGTCCCACCGGTCTGGCTCATGGGACTCTCTAATGCTTCCTTCGGGCTCTACGGCGGCATAGCTTTTTTTGCCATACCCCAGTTGCTGGCGACGCGCCATGTTTCGGAGGCAACCATCGCCGGGATCACGGCGATGGCCTTGTCTCCTAACTTCTGGGCGGTGGTGTTTGGCCCTATGCTCGACGTACGGTTCAGCCGCCGTTGGTATGCAACTGCGTTCGCGGCCCTGGCAGGCTTGCTGGTCTTTATCGCCATCGTCAACCTGAGTCACCTGGTTGTGCTCGAAGTCGCGCTGGTCGCGGGCTCTGCTGCAGCCATACTCTCGACGACGGCGCTTGGCGGATGGCTTACGACGGTTTGCCCTAAGTCCGACGAGAACAAGCTCAGCGCGTGGTATAACCTCGCGTACATTTGTTCTTCAGGCTTCACCATGGTCGTTGGTGGCGAATTAGTTCGCCATCTGCCGTTGTGGCTTGCGGCAGGAGTTCTGGGAGCGCTCGTTTTTCTTCCCGCCACTATCTTCCTGTTTATTCCTGCTCCCGGCCCGGACCGGCGGTTGGCGGGGGAAAGCTTCGCTCAGTTCAGCCGCGAGATATTCGCACTCTTACGCCGCCGCGAAGTGCTGATCACGCTGCTGCTCTTTATTACCCCTTGCGGTTCATTCGCGTTGACCAACCTGCTGGGAGGCGTGGGCAACGACTTCAGCGCGTCGCCCAGGATGGTGAGCCTCGCCGGCGGAGCAGGGGCAATCGTTCCCGGCATCCTCGGCTGCGTGCTCTTTCCTTTTCTCGCCAAACGAATGCCGCTGCGCTTTCTCTATCTGGCCAATGGAATATTAGGCGGCCTTTTTACGCTGAGCCTGTTGGTGCTGCCCCGTGCTCCATGGAGCTTCACGGTGGCCCTTCTGGGCGAATTCCTTTTTCAGGCGATCTCCTACACGGGCACGGTGGCTCTTTCCTTTGAGACGATCGGGCAGAACAATCCGTTGGCCGCAACTACCTTCACGTTCCTGATCGCAGCCACCAACGTTCCGGTTGCTTATATGTTGTATTTGGACGGCAGAGCGTACTCCTTCGGAGGTGTACGCGGCAGCTTTGCAGCCGACGCCATCATCAGCATCGTTGTATGCGTGATGATCGGTTTATTTCTGTCCCGGCTTCAGGGTGACGCATTTGGCTCAGGTATTCCGGGTGTTGACCTGTCGGGTTGAAGACGAATTATGGCCGGGGCAGATCCAGCAGGACTACGTCCGAGCGCTCCTGCACCCGTTCGAGGATGACTTCACGACCGTCCGGGGAGACGTCGAAGTCGCCAATGTCAAAGTCGGAAGAGAGGTTGGTCAACTGCCGCTGGGCGCCCGTCTCGAGGTCGATGAGCCAGAGATTCTTATGTTGAATGTCTCCTCGCAGGAACACGAGCGCCTGTCCTCCAGGGAGGAAGGCGAGATGTCGAGCTCCTCGAGTGAGGGTCAGGGGAGGCAACGTGCGCGGCGCGGCCTCGGCGGTGACGGCTTTCACAGAAAATGTGGTGCCAATATCGGGTCCGGAGTAGACAAGGAAGCGGCCGTCGGGGGCCCACGCTGGATCGACCGAATATTCATGGACAAAGGAAGCCGGCGAGCGGCCATCGATGGGCACGCGGAAGAGGTGTGGGACGCCGTGATCGTCGGCCGCCGTAGTAATCGATTGGCCGTCGGGGGCCCAGGCTGGAGCGCCTTGCAGATCGAGCGAGTCAGCCACCACGCGCGCGTTCGTGCCGTCGGCCTGCATCACGTATAAGAGTGTTTGCCCGTGTTGCCGGACGGAGAATGCGATGTTCCGTCCATCGGGCGCGATTGCCGGGCCACCCAAAGACTTGTGCTCCTTTGCCCGCTCCACAACTCCGTGGCCGCTCCGTTGGCGAGCTTCCAGATACTCTCGCCCGTGCCGGTCGCAGAAACATACAGAAGGTAATTTGGACCCAGGCGGGGGGAGAAGCCGGTGCTGGTTGTCAGCGAGATTTGAGCCGGGGCCAATGTCTGGGGGCGCGCGTCACCAATCGATACCGGGATGGGCAAGCGCCAGAGTGTTCTGCGCGGGCTTGCGAGCGTGACCACCAGACGACGGCCGTCAGAGCTGGCCGCCAGCGACGTGTACCGGTCAAGGCCCGAGGTCAGCCGGTGGGGAATGCGGCGCTCGACGTCCATGCTATAAAGCCACGGCCCGGAACCATCCGGGATCGCCCGCGAGGTACAGCAGTGTCCGCCGATCCAATAGGACGGGATGACTTACGCGACCCATGTGCGACTGTGATTCGCTGAGGGGATCCCCCGGCTGGACGGATACGCCAGATATCCAATTTGTCCGGGAGGCTGCCCTGGACGAAGTAAATGAATGCGCCGTCGGGCGCCCACAAGGGAAAGTGGCTGTGGAGCCCGGATGGCGCGGTGAAGATGGGCCTATCCTCCGGTCGCCGGCTGCCGTTCGAGACGAACAGCGGGTCTCCGGGGCCGGGAGTGTGGTACGCGAGCCGGGAGCCGTCGTGCGACCAGTCAAACTCGGCCACGCCTTCAAGGTATGGCCTCGGCTCGCCGCCCAGGGTAGGCACCGCCCAGATGCCAATGTCGCCGCCGCTCGAGCCGTTGGGCCTGCGAACCCAAAAGGTGACGAGAGAGTCCATCGGGCGAGAACCCCAGGGTTCGGATCGATGGATTGACGAGCTCCGGAGCACTCCCGTGGGTCAGGTTGTGGAACTCGCCCGAACCGACCTGGGTAACCCAGACGTCTGTGTGTCCGTCCCGGTCCGACAGAAACGCGACCAGATGACCATCGCGTGAGATCGCAGCGGCCTGCTCCAATCCATCGAAGTCCGTGACCGTTTGAAATCGTGCGTCCGCGATGGGGTTTCGCCAGAAGTATTCCGTCTTGTACAGCCAGAGGCTTGCCCCAATCGCCAGCACGGCCACCGCCGCTGCCAGCGGACAAGGCTAAGGTCCGCCGGCTAAGAAAGGTCCGCGTCTCCGGCGGAGGGGGTGGTGCGGGGGGCTGAGGGAGGGCAACGTTCCCATTCTCCTGAGCTGCTGAGAGATTCCGGCTGCGCGTCCACGCATCCAACTCCGCCCGGGAGGCGTAGACCGAGCCCATTCTGTCGTGCAGGTGCCGGTGGACGGGCATCCCTTCCCGCTTTTCCCAGCGCTGGACGGTGGTCACGTCGCGTTTGAGGTAGGCCGCAATTTCCTTCCAGGAATCCAGCCGGTCTTCGGATTGGGATTGCGGTGTTCCGAGGGATGGTTCGCCCATCGCGCTCTCCTGGTTGGCCGGCAAACGTCACGAACCCGGGAACCAAATTGTACCCCTGCCGTGCAACGGCACGGCAAAGGACGGCATTCGACGGCAAACCAGGGAAACCCTGTACCGCTGCACCTTACCGTTTGAAGGCACTCGACAGATGTCCGATTGTTTCCATGCGTCTCAAGCGAATCTGAACCTGGAGGTCTTTTATGAAAAGCAAAATTCTGGCTTCGGCGGTACGGGTGCTCTCCCTGCTCTTGTTGGTTTCAGCCACCTGTGCTTTGGCCGAGGAGAGCAGGCCGGTGCACCTCACGGGCCTGCTCAACGATTACTCACCCCTGGATCCGAATATCAAAGGCAGCCCCTACGAAATGCATGGGCAATGGTCAATGGAGGTTAACGCGGAAAAGGGCACCGCCGACTTCTCAGCGGATATGACGATGTCCGATTATGGAACCACAGCAGGAGTCCTCGATGCGACGAAGGGCGGTGCAGGCGCTCATACGCACCACATCGCGTTGACAAACGTTAAGATCACCTGGAACATGACCGGTTGCCCCATATACAGCACTTCCCCCCCAAAAACGGGCTTCCAGTTGAACGGCACGGTCAGCCTTATGACGGGGAATGGAAACATTGCCCCCTTCGAGACGAATCCGCCTTCATCCACGCTGCAGGTCTGCGTCACCGGGGGAGATGTGGTCAAGTACTCGCTCCCGATTGCGAACATTACGATGGTGTTCGGGGGGCCTGCGACTACACATTTCGGGCAGCAGGCCATCCATGGCGTCGTGCGCCCGTTCGGCGATCGATAAGCCGGTCGATGAACGACCAGGGGGATGATTGCATTGGAACCGTCCCCTCTCGGGCGTAGTTCGAAGGGTCAAGGAAGAAAAATAGATGGATGGGGGAGTGCGGTTCTGGGAACGGTCGGCATGGTCCGTCCTGGTCTCGCCTCCCTGACGCCGCTCCGCACGATTAGAGGAGAAGGTATTGCTCAAACTGACCATGGTTCTCTCCGGGATTGCAGTTGCACTCACTGGTCTCTAAGAAGAGGGGCTGACATGCGAGAGAGACTGGTATGCGCTAGTTTTGCTTAGCGTCACCATCGCGGCCACAGCTCTCTATGATTCAGGAAAGGGCTTTGGCGACAGAGGCTGAAGGGTACAAAAGCACCTTGCTCGCTCTGGGCCACTTTCGCGAAATGGAAATCACTAGCACCTTTCCACACGGCCAGAAGGCGGCCGGGGACGAGCAAGCCTGGCAGTCACTGCAACAGACAAAGGGATTGTCAGACGTGTACGTGCAAAGCAATGTCTGGGCGCCGGGCGGAAGCAGCGGCTGGCATTCGCACCCTGGGCATAGCCTGATCATCGTCACGGCGGGAACGGTGACGGATTATGAAGGACACGATCCCTACTGCAAGCCGCATGTGTACAAAACAGGGATGGGGTTTGTCGATCCGGGCGGAGACCATGTACACATCCTCCGGAATGAAGGAGATGTCGAGGCAAAGACTATCGCTGTTCAGCTCATTCCTGCGGATGCAGTGCGTCGGATTGACGTTGCAGATCCGGGGAACTGCCACTTCTGATGGAGATTCGAGATCTCAGGGGGTGATCTGCAGGGTAGTTTCGGAGAGCGTCTCAGCCATCCGGGCATGGGCGGCCTGATGACCCCCGGTGAAGGTCTCTCAGGTGACTTTGGAACCGTCAGCGAACATGAGAGGCGCAGGCGCGTTTAACTCTGTCCAGTAAAGGCTTAGCTGCTGCGCCGCCGATACAAATTGGTCGTAATCCAGAGGCTTAACTACGTAGCTGTTGGCGAAGTGATTGTATGCGTCCAGCCGATCCCTCTCCTCGGCGGAGGAAGTATGAATAATGACGGGCAAACACCTGGTTCGCTGATTCTCGCGGATTGCCTCCAGAACCTTCAATCCGCTGATCTTAGGAATGTTGAGATCGAGTAATACGAACACCGGCAGGTCGTATGCTTTCCTTGCTGCATATTTGCCGCGCGCAAAAAGGTAGTCGAGTGCCTCAACTCCATCGCGTACCCGGACCAACGGATTCTTCACTTTGGCTTTTT
This sequence comes from uncultured Acidobacteriaceae bacterium, assembly GCA_963821315.1. Taxonomy (GTDB): domain Bacteria; phylum Acidobacteriota; class Terriglobia; order Terriglobales; family Acidobacteriaceae; genus PALSA-350. Next base: position 344,696 of record CAWGDP010000012.1, read on the forward strand.
GGAACGCTCTGGAAGCCAGATCGGCATCGACATCGTCGTCCTCGACCAGGAGGATCATCCTCTTTGAGTCCATCATCGAAAACTCCATGGCCATAGAAATTACCTTCCAAAGTCCCCAGCGCATCTTGTGGGATTCGCTTGGTTGGCGTATCTATTACGGTTGCCCAAGCCAATCACATAAGCGCTTTTCTGGCTCCTCTCCCATATATCGTCCAGAAGAGCGGCTTACTTGAATAACGTTTTAGGCGCACAACTTAGCGCTCAATGGCCAGTTCAGGAAGCTGTTCAGGGCCCTGACCTGAGCCTGCGATCGAGCGGTGGCGCGAATCTCCCGGTTAATCGTGGCTCCAGCAAGGAAGTCTCGTGCCGGTCAACGAAGCGGTCGGCGGTTGAGCGGGGAAGGCCTTTCGCCCCTTAGGTAGGGTGCCAACTCCTTATACGGACACCTTAATTGTGACAATCTCCCAAGGGCGTATTGCCAGCTTCACGGTCCCATCGTCAACCGGTTTGATCGCTTCCTCATTCTCTTCGATCAAGTTGGTTCTCCACGCCTCCCGGATGCTCTTCGACAATTGAACTCGAGCGGTGCAATCAAAGCCTTCCGCCTCATAAAACCGAATGGTGACAAAATCGCTGTTTTCGCTCTTCTTCATTGCGGTCAAAATGAGATTCGGAGGATCCAGACGCAAATAATGAGCGGATTCCGGAAGTGCAGCCGCAGCCGCGTGCGCCGTCGTATCAGCCACAAACGCAATTAACCGATGATTGAACCCGATGGCCTCACGATAACGAAGTCGCCAATTTCCCCGATGGGGCAAGAGAGACATCCGATAGCGGTGATCTCCCGCTTGCGTAAACCAATATTCCGGGTTCCAAGCCAGGCTTTTGCGGACCGACAGAAGCACGTGCTGCAGTACAGGGTAGCTCACCGGGTTAGTCGTTTCATCCCGGAACAGATGGACCGTTATGTCGGAGGCCGCGAGGCATCCCGAGCTGAGATAGTCCGGTGACGAAGCATCAATCCAGTTGATGGCTTCGCGGAATGACAGAGGATGTTGCCCTCCGTAAATTGCCGGAGTGAATTGCGTATCGTTGTCAGGCGGTAGGAGCGAGAAATCAAGCTCATTCTTGCCTATCTCAACAGTGCCAAAAGGCACCTCATAGCTTAGCCTCGCTTCATCCAGGTTGACGGGAAAGACGACCCGCAGTTCCCTTTCCCTGGTACCGTTCCAGTTCAAGATCTCCACTTCCATATCCACGCGATCGAGTTGCTCATAGAGATGAAAGGATTCGCGCAGAGTAAAGTCCTTGAACTGCGCTTCACGGACCGCAGTCGTGCGCAACGCGGTTTTCGAAAATAGCTTGAAGGGAAAGGCATGGTTTGAGGTTTTGTCAAAGTTCTCCACGGTGACAATTTCAGGATCTTCCCATGCCTGCCCGGGCGCAGTGAATTGCAGTACTTCCCCTCCATCGAACTTATCCGTGCGCAGCACCTCCCACTGTAATCGCTTGTCGTAAAGGCTCTTGATGCCTCCGGCTCCGAAGGTGAGCCGGTAAAACTGATTCTCAATTACGTCGCCGCTGAGGGGAGAAGGGCTTGGTGCAGGCATGGACGACGATGTCAGATAGTAGGTCTTGTAGCCTACTGAGGGTACAGCTTCGGCCAAAAACAGAAGCGTCGTAGTGGGCGCCTGGAGATTCCCCTCTAAGACTTCATATGGAATTTCTTTGCCGGTGCTGTCACGCAGGGTTAGATTGGTCCAACCAGGCGGAGTTCGGAATTGACATTCGACCAAGTCAGTCCTCTCCCAGGAGAGAGGATTGAAGACAACCATCGGGATCTGATTGTCTGATGATTTTGCGGCGCGGCCGGCCATTTCGGATCCGACCCCACCGAGAATCTGGTCGGATAGTGCTTTGGAACGGGCGTAGTATTCGTGATAGACCTGATCAGTCAGTAATCCGTGATTTCCGCCCCACCCGTGATCGGGCCATACATCCGCCTTCCAGGCATCTTCAAACTTCTGCGTTGGATAGTTCTGGAAACCCTGATTGAGGCCCAACGCTGCATAGAGGCACTCTGCTGCGAGCAGTTGGTTGTGTGCGGTTCGGCCCAGGAGAAGTGCTTCACGATTGCTCGGTTCGTCGTAATAGGCCCAGGGAAAAGGCCAATCGCCGGACAGAGTGGTAATGTCCAGCGGAGATTGGCTAAACCCCTCCAAAAACTGCTCCGGCGCGGTGAATTGCATCTTGGGAGGGTGAATCTGGCGGCTGGATTCACCACTAAAATGCTGATTCCAAACCGCGGCGAACTTCCCCATGGCCTCGTTTTGTTGGCGCACGTAAGGCGGCAGGCTGGGTTGGGGCGGTAAGTAGTCGCTGGTGTAATCGTAGATGAACTTGCGTGGGAGTTCGTGCTGGCGGTAATACTCTTCCCGCTGTTCTGCATAACGAAGCCAGCCGTGGTTGTCTTTAGGATTGAGCAACCGCATCGGATCCACATAGTGATAACCGTAGACCAGCACACTGGAACCGTCGGGGGCCACCCAATTGTAGAAACCATACGGCAAGCGGCCCTGGATGCAGTACTTGACCCCAGCTTTGGCAAGAATCTGCGGCATCTGGAGAGTCATCGACGGGGGATCAGTTTTTACATAGAAAGAAGTGTCGATTCCAGGGAAAGTATTCTTTAGCCATAGGCGCCCAAAATAGAATTGCCGCACTAATTTCTCCGGCCCGACATGTACCTCCTGACACTCTACATAGCTTGCCCCCCAGGTAAATCGGCGGCTTTGCATATTCGCGACCATCTCATAGCGCAACTCCGGGTGCCGGCTCAGGAATTCCATTAGGTAAGCCGTACACTCCATGGAGTACAGAAACTCCGGATATTTCTTAAGCAGGCTGAGTGCGGGCAGAATGATATCCGATGAACGAAAATCGGCCGTCTTTTCCTGAGTGTTCAGCCAACCGAGGTCGTTGTGACAAGTGCAGTTCAAGGAAAAGGTTCCACCGTTGAAGTAAGTCGGATGGTAGGTGGGAACAAGTAACGTGCGGTTACAGCAGAATTGAGCGGATGGCGAAACTACGCGAAACTCCATCTCCGAATCTTCGAAGGGAGCGGGAATCCACACATCTTGTAGCGTGACCGCGCTGGATGGGATCGCACTCAAAGGAATCTGCCTCAAGACGGTCCCTCGAAGGGAGACCACGAGTTGGCCACTCTTGATCTCTTTCCCCGGATTGACCAGGTGTAACGTGGCCGCTTGAAGCGCCTGCCCACCGTCGGCGTCGTACATTTTGTAGGTATCAATTTCGAAGGAAATTGGATGTTTCTGGGGAAATATGCGAATTTTACCGATCCCGGTTTCTTTCCCTCCGGGCTTTGGCCACACGTCTTCAATGGTGATACGGACTGTGGATGTTTGCCTGGTTTGGGGAAGCGTGATGATCTGGAAGTAATCCGCCTGGCGAAGTTCAGCGTCCACACTCGTGCCGTCTGCGAAGCTAATGCGGATGTGCCTGGGCGCCTCGAACCATTGCACGCGGCTGTAGGCCAGTGTGTATACATCCTGGCCGAGGATGTCGCGAGGGAGAGCCTTGGGAAGAATCCAGACTTCGCTTACCGGGCGTGTTTCCGGAAACCCAATCTCGATCCAGGCGCCAAAGGCTTGCCCGTCGGCCTCCCACGCATTCATCACATCGTCACCGATCGCATTTGCTGGAGGATAGCCCCAGGGTGGATCGGCGACATGACTCGAAGCCCGGACGGTCGATTTGGCAGCGACCGAAGCCCAGTTTGTATTTTCTTGTACTGGTTGGAGCTCCGCGCCAAGAAGCCGGGATGCCGTTCCGATGCCTGGAAATGAGCGGAAGAGTGCGGAGGCAAATGCGCTTTGCAAAAAATCTCTTCGATCCATAGATCTGGTCAGTTGGCGGGCGCTGTGCTGGGCATAATGTTCCTCAAGATCCTTCTGCGGGCTTCTTCCCAGATCGCTACTGATTCACTACCTTCAGCCGGCGGCTTGACGATTTCGAAATGGCCATACTTATCTTTACCGCGCACCAGTTGAACGATTTGCCGCTCCGACCCCTCCTGGATAACCTCTGGAGCAATGTAACGGATGGCTATTCCAATTCGGGGACGATCGGAAGTATTAGCCTTGGAACCATGTGCGATTCCGATATGGTGCAGCGACATTTCACCTGGAGCCAAAATCAGACTAACGGCATGCGCCTCGTCCACGTCGTCCCGAGCAATCTCCTGGCCGCGCGACAATGCATTGTTTTTATCGTAGGTGTCCTTTTGCAGAAGTTGTACGTTTTGCGTTCCCGGCATGACCTGCATGCAGCCGTTTTCCGGAGTACTTTCAGAAAGCGCCACCCAGGCAGTTGTAACTTTAGGCGGCTTCAGACCCCAATAGGCCCCGTCCTGGTGCCATGAAACGAAGGCCGGATCCCGGGCGAATTTGACAAACCAGCCGGAGTCCCACACCAGAATGTCAGGACCAATGACGCCCTCAACCGCATCCAGCAGCTTAGGATGGGAAACCATTTCATACGCCCAAGGGAGCATCAGATGGGTGAGCGCATAGATCTCACGCCGCTCCCGCGGAATCAATTCCTTGAGGCGCTCTTGATTCTGCCCCGTGTATTCGTCAAAGTGACGACGGAACTTCGCCGTCTCGGTACTATCAAAAACACGGATCGGAAAAAGATACCCATTCTTCTCGTAGAACTGTGCCTGTTGCGCGCTTAGCCTGGTTGCGGTCTCGATCATGAGGGCACCCCGAAGTGAATTCCCTATCGAAGTCATTCGATCAACGCTCAGAGTAGCACGCCTCCGGGCGGCCACGCGGCAATGTTCAATCCAATGAACAGGGGTCAAGGAGACTGATTTGGTGGAAATAAACTGAAGGAATGTTATCGCTGGCCGGGATTCCTCATTGCTCATAGACAGTAGCACCTACGGCTACGTCCATTTGTGCTCAGTAGGGTCAAAATCAGCCCGAAACCAGACGGGAGATACCAGCCATGAGTAACCGCTTGAATCGCAGAGACTTCGTAAAGACTGGTTTGCTGTGTGGCACCAGTGCGGCGTTCCTTAATCTTCCTGGAAGGCTTTTGGCGGATGCAACTCAGAGCACTGACAGCTTTTGCGTTGCACTGTGTAACCATTGGAGCTACACCGGAATCGGCTGGCAGTTAGGCATCGAATCGTGCGTTCTTTCGGCGATCGACGCCATGGGCATGGCGGATCTCGCACCCCACGTAAAGACCTGCATCGAATGGGATGCTCTTGCTTACGAATTCATGGCGGAAAAGTTCCCTGAGATCGCCGACCGGCTGAAGCGGTATCTGGCGGCGGGAAAAATTGAGCTGATTGGTGGCACCTATGGCCAACCACTTAGGAACGATGTTCAGCGGCGAATCGAATATCCGCCAGATCGTCTATGGGCGGAATACGATCCTCAAGGCACTTGACTATGAGATGGTCACCTTCCTCGACGAGGAGGAATTCTCTCATCCCCAGATCCCACAGATCATACTTGGAGCAGGCTACCGCTACGCCAGCCTCTCACAAGTAGACACGTGGGGAAAGGCCGGCGTGCCTCACCTGGAAGTCAATTCCTTTGAATGGCAAGGCATGGATGGCAGCAAGGTGCTGAGTACCCCCAGAAACGGACTTTTTGGCTACTCTCCTGACGTTAAGACGCTCGCCTCTTCTGAAGACTTTAAGAAGCTTCGGGCTTTGGGCAAGCCTCTCATCTTCACCTGGGAGGAGTTCGGTTGGGATCATCCTGAAAGTCCCGTCTACCTAGAGACTTCCAAGAAGTATGAAAAGGTCGCGGAGGAATCTCCGGTCGAGTTTGTCACCCTGAAGGAGTATCTGGATAAATACGGCAAAAGCGGCGGGAAGGCAGTTTATTTCAACATGGATGCGTGGAGCAAACTGCTGACGTGGGGGCTGGGTGGCGATCAACTGCGAATCATGGACCGCAAGGTGGAAGCTACTCTTCTTGCAGCGGAACGCTTTGACGCCATTGCCTTCAGCCTGGGTGCGCCAACCCAGTCGCCGGCTCTAGAGGGCGCCTGGAAACACCTGCTCACGTCACAAAGCCACGACGTAGCCCTCTGCGAATATTCACGTTGGCAGGGCGACCGGGTGGCTCCGCTTGATCGCATCGAGGACTATCACAACTTGACCTGGGGCTCGATTGGATATGAGCACCTCGATCAGTCGGACAAGCAGGGGGGCGATGTGCTGGATGCCTCCATTCGTCACATTAGCCGTCAAATTCACTCGGAGGAAGGCAAACAGGGGCAACTAGCCGTTATTGTCTTTAATCCCTGTGCATGGGAGCGGACGGACATAGCGACAACCGGCCGAATCTATCCTATACCCGAGAAAGTTAAAGACATCGTGGTGAAACACCACTCCGGCCGCGTGGCGCTTTCCCAGGTCATTCAGAGTTATAAGAATGGCGAGGGGAATTTACTGGTTGCCGACGTGGCGTTCGTCGCTGAGAAAGTTCCCAGCCTCGGATATGACACCTACTACCTGGTGTTTGGATCCGACATTGTTCAAGGAGAAGATACGGATCTCAAGATCGACGAGCAGCAATTCGGACTCGAGAACCGCAATTTGAAGATCAGCTTGGACCCCGACCACGGCGCGATTGCCAGCCTTATTGACAAGCAGACCGGCCGGGAAATGCTCAGAGCTGGGACCGGTGCTTTCCCAATTTTTAAAGGAACGCCCAACCAGGGCTACTGCCTGTATGGCAACGGGCCCAAGGCGCCATGGGAACACCCGGCAAATATTCCAAAGTCTTACGATAGCTTCGTGTCGAAGGCCACCTCCACCTGGATCGAGAAGGGTCCGCTCCGCGCTACGGTCAAGACACGTCACGATTGGCCTTTGCTTACCTTTGAGACGCGGATATCTCTCTATGCCGGATCCCCTTCGGTGGAAGTCATCAGTCGAGTACTCGCGGAAATCCCACCCGCCGTTGACGCCTTTGACCCTAAGGATCACTTCCCGGTCGACATCAAGGAGGGTTATTGGCTGACATTCGCGCCCAGCTTTCAGACCGCCTCGGTTGTTCGCGATTTCCCCTTAGGAATTGAAGCAACGGAGCACCAGGTATTTCAAGGACGCACATTCATCGATGTGGTTGGTAAGGAGAGCGGGCTTCTGGTGTTGCATCCGGGAACTCAATACTTCAAACGCGACAGCGACGGCATGTTTTCCAACCTGGTCATGCGAGAGTGGGAGTCATTCTATTCTCATGAGTATGGCTGGCCGCGCTATTCAGAGTACCGTCATCTGTTGCAGCCTCACGGCGAAAGTTTTGGTAATTCGGATCGAGTGCGGGCCGCCGAGGGATTCAGCCAAAAGCTGCTCACGGTGGTCGACCAGCCGCAAAGCGCAAGCCTGCCTTTGGAAAAGAGCTTCGCCAGCGTGACCCCGGAGAGCGCACATCTGATGGTCCTTCGGAAGAAGGAGAGTCAAGGCTTCGAACTCAGGACGATCGATATCGGGGGAAAGGGTGGCGAGGCGTCCATTCATCTAGATATTCCGATGGCAAGTACATCTGAAACCAATCTTCTGGGAAAGAAGATCGCCGAGGCCTCATCGTCGAACAACAGGCTAACTTTTGCCCTTCATCCCTGGAAGGTCAACACGTTCGAGATCCTCTGATGGCAAATCCACCGGGGGGTCAAAGCTGCCCCTTGAAAGAAAGCGTTCACATCCATGCGCCGGGATCGAGATGGCGGGTTCTGTACGCTCGTTAAAGAGGACGAGGTCGTCGCCCTTGAGTGCAACGTTCTGAATGGAATGGATTCCAGAAGGAATCACAAAGAGAAAGATCAAGTAGCGGGCTGTTCGTTGGCCACCAGCGGGGATAACGCACCAACTCGGTGTATCGAATACCCGCCCGCGGCGAAAAGTCGCTTCGCGCCCCACTGGCAAGGGTGTCGTGCCGAATTCCATGCCGCGCGCCTGTGTCGTACCGTTCCAGGGAGTGCTCTGCCGGGCGAAGTTCTCTTCCCAAACGGTCATCCAGGGAAAGTCCTGCCGGCGAAAACAGTAACCCACGCCGAGGCGCAGTTTCCAATTCAGGGCCAGCACGTGTTCTATCTCGCGGCCGGGATCAAGCTGGATACCAGCCACAAAGCCGCGGCCTTTTGTGCTGAATGGCTGCCGAAGGTCGACGGTCGTTTCGACATCCTCGCAGGGCGCGAACGGCCAAAAAAATCCGCGGTCCCCGACGAGCAGCGAACCGCCCTCGTAGCCCAGCGGCCAAGTTATCCCACGCGCCGCAGAGGCAAGCAAGGTACTTTGGCCTTCATTCAAGAATGGTGGGCCAAATGTGACGTGTTGAACCCAGTCAAAAGCGTGCTCCAGGTCGCGCTCATTGCTGACGGTCTCCTGTACATAGAAGACACTTTCTCCATCGCGCAAACGAACCTGCCTTTCGAAAGTAAGTTGCGCGATAGGCAGTCGCACTTTCCATCGGCAGTGATGCCTCTGCGCCTGGGTAGACATGGTCACGTTCCACGGCAGGACGGGCGCCTCACCGTGCAGGCTAAGGCCAGCCGCGACTTCCTCCGCCGATGGCTCACCAAAGTAATCCAGGCAGAGAGCATGCCCTGCATACCCGGCCATAAACTTACCTACACCCCTGGTTCCGTACAGCCCCAGCAATGCTTCCGGCGGATTGGGTACCGGATCGTACGTGGCCCAAGGCGGTTCCCAAAACACATTCTGCGAGGAGCGACCCTCGCTCTCCAAAAACCGTAGCTCTGCAAGATGTCCGCCGCCTGACAGAGCGATCAGCTCCACAATGCCATTGGTCAGCCGCGTGGCATCGCGTCCCTTCCAACGAATGGATTCAGGACATAGGGTGCTCGCAGCCATTACTTCTTATCCTCTGCGGTCCCCAGGCCGGATTCCTGGAGGCCCATGCCGCCGGTCGGAACTAGCAGGCCACCATCAACGACGAGAGAAGTTCCGGTAATGAAGGACGCCCAGTCGCTGGCCAGAAAAGCAATCGCATTGGCCACCTCCTCCGGAGTTCCAATTCTTCCCATTGGGTGCATTCGGCTGCAAGTGTTTATAACCTCCGCCGGCACCGGCGCCAAAGCGGCCGCCTGGCGTAACATCGGCGTATCGATGGTCCCGGGACAAACGCAATTGGCCCGGATGTTCTGGCGCGCATAATCCAGTCCGATCGAACGAGTGATGCCTAGCAATGCATGCTTGGCCGCTACATAAGCGGCGGAACCGACAATGGCTGTAAAGCTTTGCGTAGATGCAACGATGACAATCGACCCACCGCCAGACTGAATCATGGCAGGAATAGCATATTTTGTTGCATAAAAGCAGCCGTTTACGTGGATATTGAATACCTCGTCCCAAAGCTTGGAACTGGTATGCACCACATCTCCGTAGCGCTGAATCCCGGCGTTGCTTACCAACACATGGACGGCGCCATAGCGCTGCGCAGCTTCGTCAATCGCCTCTCTTACGTTGGTTTCGCTAGCAACGTCGCAGTTGTGAAAGCTGGCCGCATATCCCCCTGTCACAAGTGCATTGACCGTCGCCTGGGCAGCCTCCGCGTTGCGGTCCAGGATGGCCACCGCTGCCCCTAGTTCGCACAACTTCCGCGCAGTCGCCGCACCGATTCCCATGGCGCCGCCGGTGATAATCGCGACTTTTCCGTCGAACCGAATACTCATGGTCACACCAACCTTATCCGAGATGTATACGCGTCACGATACACTCCACAGCGAGATCAGGATTTGCGCGGTTAATCACGAAGTTGTAGAGGTCTGATCGGCGCGCTGCTCCGACGGCATGCGGTTCTAGATGGTAGGTGCTTTCAGCAGGTCATGGCTCACCAGCCGGATGGTAAGAATCTCATGCGGATGGATAGTGAACTGAAAACCACCGCTACCAGCCAACGATAGTTGCTTGCCGTTTCTCTCCACCGCGTCGGTCTGCCACGCTCCTTCGATCTGCAGTAGCGGGCACTGAACAGTTACGTCACGCGTTGTTCCGCCAAAATCAAGAAAGCGCAAAATCGTACCGTTACCGTCCTCGGCCGGCTTCCAGGTTTCGAGCAGCAGATTCGGGTCCTGCACATCGAGGAAGCTGCCTTGCTTTCCATCGAGCGGTCGCGGTTGGTTTAGCGCCTTATCTTGCGAGGTGACCTCATCCGTTTCAAAAGGGGTCATCTCTTCCCATCCCATGCGGCTCAACTCGATTGGATCGGTAGAGGGCGCGCTGGTGACGATATAGCGAAAATGGAAATGTCCGCCCTGGCCCGCGCGGTAATTGGTGAACCAGTAGTTGTTCATAACATAGGAGAAAATAGTTCCCGGGCGGTTTCCGAATTGGGTTGGCCATTCCCCGCGGTTGATATCGCCGAGCGTAACCAAAGCCACGTCAAGCGGCATCACAGTCGCCGCCATTCCATTCTGTTGCGCAGAGATCCAATGCTGCACATTGAACCACTCGTGACCGGCTCCGGCATACATGTCCCTGGACGGATCGACGACGCCATTCTGAATCTCGTATTGAAACTGCGGCTGCTGTATGGCAAAAGGAAAGGCGAAGTAGACAGCTTCTTTGTCGTCGATCTCTTTCTTGTCTACGTCTTCAGTGAACTCAATCTTTTTCTGATGGTCGAAAAGTCGAATTTGAGTGGCAATGGCAGGCGTGTTCGTACTCGTGCTCTCCATGCGCGCAAGCCAGCCATCGGGGGTTCGATCGATCGAGATCAGCCGGCCACCGTGCGCATGATCGATCTGCAGTTCGGCTTTGGGTGCAACCATGGGAAACTGCAGCAGAGTGTTCGGCTGATTATCCCCGCCGGAAACGTAGAGATATTCTCCAAAACGGTAGGGGCTTTGCGCGTTAACGAGTTCCCGCTGAAGCTGCTTGTCATAGATGCTGCGCACCGCGCCGGTGGCAGGATCCAGTTCGATGCGATAGTAGTCGTTCTCCATGTTGCCATGTTGGACCGCCTGCGCAGCCGCCGCTTGCTTCGGGCCGCCTGGGCGAAGCACATAAACCTTGTAGCCGAGTGCGGGAACGTCCTGCGCGAAAAAGCGCACACGATTAAAGCTCTTTCCGTTGTCGATAATTCTAAGGGGCACTATATGATGAGAGGCCTTGCCAGTGGGAACGTTCTCCACCGGCACGACCTGGCCTGTCAAAGGATCCACGATCTCGTCACCATTGATCAAATCGATCGAAACCGACCCGCTGCGCTTCCAGTTCAAGGCATTAAAGACGATGAGGCTGCCTTTGCCGGCGTAGATCGAATCCACAATGCTCGCCATGCTGTTGCGCACCAGCGATGCAACCAACGCTTCCGCATCGACCGCGTGGGAATCCTTTACTGCCAGCTGATGGACGACTTCCAGGCTGGTGGGATCGGTGATGCTGTTGGAAGCGGTCCACGTATGCTCATCAAACAACACCATGCGGGTCCAGATTCGCTCAAGGTCCGCCTTGTCCGCAGCCAGGTTCGGATTTACAAGGGATGTAAGGGTGGCAAGCTTTTCCGCCGAAGGGGCGCGGCTTTCATTTTCGCGCTCAATCGCCGCATAGTAGGCATCCGCAGCAATGCCGTCTTCCCAGTAAGGACCACCGTCTCCCCGAACCGTCGGAATATCGGCACCAAATTGATCCGCAATATTCTTCAAGGCGTCATAAAAGCCTGAGTATTGCATCCGCGGATACGCAAAAACATTGTTCCATTGTTCGGCCAGCTCCGCCTGTTGTGGGAATAGATCCGTATTTTCCACTTGCGAGCCGAAGATGATGGCCGCATTCGCACGGTAACTCGGCTGCTCGTACATCTGCAAAAATAGCGGAATCGTGTCATGCCCTGCCGATATCTCGGGCGGCAGGCCGAACAGGAGCTGCATCTGCATATAATGCCGCGAATACCATAAGAGAACCTTTTGTCCATCCGGACCTTCCCACCAAAACGGCGAGTTCTCATTCAGACGACCTTGCAGCAAGACCGGGGCCCGAACGTTATCGCTCCCGGCGAGGAAATACTTGAGCCCTGCTGATGCCAGGATCGACGCATAAGACCACGAGTATGACGGAACGTCTGTGATATTGGCGTAGTTGAAGGGGGTTCCGTGCTCGCGGCTGAAGTTTGCACTGGCATAAAGTGAACGGATGAGAGTCTCTGCCGTGGAAAAGCCGGTAAGCAAACTGCCGTATTGCGCGGGAACAAACAATTGTTGCTTCTGGACAGCCGTGATCGCGCGCTGTTGTTCCGCGGGCGTGCGGGTCTTCATAAACTGTGCCAAGTCCCATTCTCCGTCTATGCTGAAGCGGAAATCAGGATGCTGTGCCGTGAGGTCCATCGCTTCATCGATGACCCGGCTTTGGATAGCCGCGACCTTAGCCTGATAATCCGTGTATCCGACATCGAGATGAATGTGCGGGACCATCAACAAGGTCCACTTTTTTCCTGGATCGATCGCTGCTTCTTTGTGCTGCCGGCGACCCTCGGCATTCCAGGTCAATTGTGCGGGCGACTTCGCCGGAAATTCCGTTACGGCAAACTGCAGCTTTTCTTCGCCAAACTGTTGATTCCCACGCAGTGCCTGGTGATAATGCTTGCCGGCTATGGTCAGATCCACGCCGTCGCCTGCGGTCACCGGCTTGCTATAGCGGATAAAGACATCGACCATCTCTTGGAGTTGTTGCCCCTGCTGCTTATAGAAGATGGTGGGCAGGATCTGCGCAGAAGACGCTTCCTCTTTTTTGAGGTTTGGGTCTCGATCAAGTTCCACGGCATCGTAGGTCAGGGCGGCATCGGGAACTACCTTCTGCTCTTCCTCTATCACCTGCAAGGTAATCGTGTTCGCTCCCTGCTGCAGAAGACTACCCGGGAAGGGGAAGAGAACGTCCGCGCTCGAATAGGCCGGATAAAACGAGCTCATCATGTCTCCCCCGCCATAATCCAGCTTGGGATGGAGGTAAAACATGCCCTGCTTGCCGTTAACACTGACTCGTATCGCCGGCACGCTCGGACTTTCAATCAGAAATGAGATATGGAGCTGATAAGCTGCTGCGGGCGCATGATCGAGAGAAAAGGTGATGACCCGCGGAGCCGCAGTCCTGCCGGTCTCAGGGGCGCCCGTGGGCAGAAGGACTTCGGCCCGCTGCGTCGCAGGCCAATCCTTTGCGGAATTACTCTCGTTTACTACGAACTTTACCGGGCTCTCCGATGGTTCCTGGGCGAACTCCGCGGAAGAACGATCAAAGTTTCCAATACGAAAGACGGTATTGCTTTCGCTGCTCTGCTGCGCCGTAGCTGAGGGTACGATTCCAGGTACAAAAAAAACAATCCACCCGCAGAGGAGTACCGCCTTTGATCTCATTTGCATAAGGGTCAAGGGAAAACTAATCAAATGCCAGGTCGCCTTGGGAGCCAAGGCGACCTGGCGGCACTCAGAAGATCACCTTGACGGCGAACTGGATTTGGCGACCCTGGCCAAACGCAGAGGTTATCAGTCCAAAGGTTCCAGTTTCGACGTTCGTGTTTGGCAGCGCGTAGTTGGAGTGGTTGAACAAGTTAAAGAATTCCGATCTAAACTGTACCGAAAAATTCTCGTGGATTGGAAAGTTCTTGTATGCACTGATATCGACATCGGTGTATCCAGGACCTACCAGGTCGTCCCTGCTCTCGTCGCCGTAGGTGTAAGTGGTTGGTGTCACCAATGCGGCAGGGTTGAGCCATTGTTTACCCGAAGAAACAGAAATCAGATTCTCGTACGGATTCACATTAGGGATCTTATTCGGCCGTTGATCTGGAGCCCCCGTATTTGCCACGTCTGCACCCAGGATTGCATTGAAGGGTTGTCCTGTAGTGTGGGAGATAATGCTGCCCAGGTTCCAGTTGCCCAAGGCTGTCTGCACAAACGCGTTGGGAGATGACATAAACGTCTTTCCTCGGCCTATGGGGAGCTGATAGACACTGCTGAAGATGATCATGTTGGTTAAGCTGTAAACCGAGGGTCCGTATTCCGTCCGAAGATTATAAAAGTTGGGGGCCTCGTTCCCATACGGATCGGATTGTATGTCCATAGACTTCGACCAGGTGTAAGAAAGCCGGAAAAATAATCCGTTCGATACTCTCTGTGATAGTTCCGCCTGGAGTGCATTGTAGTTTCCAGTCCCCTCATTCCACTCAAATGAGAACGGTCCTCCGTATTGGGGGAACGGCTGTCTCGCTGATATAGGTCCAGGTCCCGGATACAGCGCCGTATTCACCGTGTTATTGATGTACTGATGGCGGCTGAGCGAGCCTACATAATCGAGCTTCATCGTCATGGCATTCGTCAACTGCTGCTGGACCCCAGCGTTGAACAGCATGGCATATGGGATCTTATTATCAGGATCTGCCCCATAAGTCGCGTAGGGTGCCGAGAGGAGACCGGTAAGGATCGACTGCGAGGAAGGAAGGGTATTGAGATAAGTTGTGGGTACACCCAGATCCAGACTAGTGAAATTAGCCGAGACAGCGGTGGGCCAGGAAAGCCGTATGCCCTGATTTGCCTGCACGAGAGTGTTGTTATGGTCGTCCAACATCGCAAAGGCGCCGTGAAGCACGGTGTGATCCGTCATCTGGTAGGTTATGCCAAAGCGGGGCTCCCATCCGTTATATTGGGGTACAAAAAAAGTACTCCGCCCCGTAGCAGCCGGAAACAGGGGAGGAAATGGTTGCGTGATGATGAATTGCCCATTCAGAACGTTGAGTCCGGACACTACCTTGTGATAATTGGGTGGCCCGACATAGTCCCACCGCAAACCGGCTGTCAGAACCATTTTCTTGGAGACTTTCCATTGGTCCTGTCCATACAGCCCCCACCAGTTGACAGTCTGGTCCGTTCCGGTACTCCCGATCCAGGGAGAATAAGTATTGAGAACACCGAGCAGAAAACTGGCCGGGCCAAATCCGGTCGGACCCGCCGTTGCATCCTGCGCCGTTCCATTCTGTGTGAAGGCCGTACCGGAGCCCCAGCCATCGTCGAAGGTGTGGATGTGGTAGTACATGGCGCCCACGCCAATCGTATGGTTCCCGACCACCTTTGACAGATCGGCGTGATAATCAAAACCCTCCAACGGGCCAAGCGGCACAGCGAACTGCGAAACACCGTTGTAACCGTTCGATATGGTAAGGTCGGGACCCAATGGGATTCCATCCCTAACCGGCACAGCCTGCTGGAAGTTGATGGCGTCGACAAAGGCGGTCCCTGCAGCCTGATCGCCAACGAAGAAATTTGTGTACGTATAACCGAAATGCAGGTTCAGGATGGTCGTCGGGTCAAAGAGATGTGTGATGCCGACTGCCGCCTGTTGTGAATAGTTGATGATCAACTCTGAAAAATCAGGGATGGTTGCAGGACCGGTGAAGTGTGAAGGTTCAGTGGTGCGCGCGTTAGAACGGTTGAAGCGTATGAAAAATGTATTGTTCGCGTTGAATTGCTGGTCGATTCTCGCCCCAAAGACATCGCTGTCCGTGGCGGTAACTCCGGTGAATTGGTAATTAGGAAGAACGCCAGGCGCCACGTTGAGATTCGGCGCGGGGTAATATTTTTGGATCATCAGCACACTGGAGGGATTAAAACGGTTGGTTGGAATCGCGTTACCAGGAAAGGGGTCGCGAAGAAACGCCCCTGGATTTCCAGGATCAGGCCGGCTGGTGAGCGGATCGTAAATCTCGTTCGCGTATTCCGGCCGGCCAAGACTATCTGTACCAACCTGGGCGCCCAGTACACCGGAGAAATCTCCTGCGTCCATGGCTGGGGTCAGCGTGCTCGACAAAAAGTTGCCGCTCAGGCTGGATCGGAATCCCTCCCAATAAACGGAAAACCAGGTATGGTTCCTGGTATCAAGCACGCGGGGGATCCAGAAAGGTCCGCCGAAGTAGATACCGTATTGATTTTGCCGATAAGGAGCGCGGAAGGTATCGGGAAAGGTCTGAGCATCTAATGCGTCGTTTCGGATAAACTCCCACAGCGCCCCGTGATAAGAATTCGTACCAGAACGGGAAACGACATTGATGTTCGCTCCGGAGCTGATAGCGAACTGGGCGTCGGTAATGTGCGACTGAACAGCGAACTCCTGCAAGGCATCCGGTGGGGGGGCAATGGACCATCCATTGGTAAAGATGGCATTGTTCAAAACGCCGTCCATGGTGAAGTTGTTCTGTTGACCCCTTTGGCCATTGACCGACGGGCTGATACCTCCCTTACCCAAGGCTACTGTGAATGCGGCTTGCTGACCGGTCGTTATCGGGGCCACTCCCGGCGTCAGCAGTGTGAGCTGCGTAAACTCTCTTCCATTGAGCGGAAGATCTACCGTTTCCTGGTGTCCTATCACGTCCGTTAAAGTCGAGGACGTGGTATTCAGGCTAGGAGCAACGCCGGTGACTTCAACGGTCTGGGCAGCGGAAGCAACCCCAAGCTTGAAGTCGAGGGTAACGCTCTGATTTACTTCAAGTTGGACACTCGGCCGCTTCTCGGTAGCGAATCCCTGTTTCTCCACCGAGAGATCGTAATTCCCTGGGGCCAATTGCGGAACAACGTACGCGCCCGACTCGTTGCTGGTGGCGGTTCTGACCACGCCAGTCGCTGGGTTGGTCGCGGTCACCACGGCTCCAGGCACGGTAGCGCCCGTCGCATCTGTAACTGATCCGGTGATCAGGCCATTTGTGGTCTGTCCCTGCGAGTGGATGGCTAGAAAGCAGGAAACAAACGCGAGCAGACCAAAACGTTTGATGAACACTAAGCCCTCCTAAAAAATACAAAATCGGCAAAGAACAAGCGCGGACCTGACCCTCGCCGGTTCACGACCGAAAGTTCGTCTCTTTAAAACCGCCTGAATTATTTATGGCCCTCCAGTCGACAGTCAAAATTTGTTCAGCCTATAGAACGAAAGTAGAGGCTGGCAAAAAGAAAGTCCTAAGGGGGTGGGAGCCCCCGCATTTATGCGGGGAAAGAGCGCTTTAGCGCTCTATGAAAGAGTCTCGACTCTGATCACGCGCTTTAGCGCCGGCAATGATTTGGACAGCTCTGGAAGCGATTTGCCTTAGTCCGGAGTCGTGACTCGTCAGTGACCGGCAAGCGCCATCGCCAGATCCCGCGATGCGCAAACCATTTCATGGCCAAGCTCGGGCAGGCGAGAGCTTGGAATCTGCTTGGACGATCCTCGGACGGAAACGGCCGCGAAGACGACGCCCAAAGAATCACGGATAGGGGCAGCGGCCGCTCTCATCCCCTGGAAGTACTCTTCATCGTTGACGGAAAAGCCGCAGGCTCTCACTTCAGCCAAGTGCACCTTCAATGCCGAGAGCGAGAGAATTGTTTTGGAGGTGAATGGAGCAAACTCGCGTCCTCCGAAGATCTCGCCCAGTTCCTCATCTGACAAGAAGGCAATCAGCGCCTTTCCTTGAGCGGTGCAATGCAAATCAATATGACGGCCAACCCAAGCTCCTCCTCCTCCAGATTGAGCAGCCGCCGCTATTGCGATAACGACTGCCTCTGCCCCTCTGAGAGCTGTCAAGGCTGCGGTGAGGTTGAGTTTTACGGCAATTTGTCTTAAGTACGGCTTTGCCAACCTGCCAAAATCCTGCTCCGCCGTGCTCGCCGCAGCGAGCTTCGCAAAGCGCAACCCCAAGGCGTGGCGTCCTTCGGCCGTTCGCTGCAGATAACCTCGGGTCTCCAGCGTATAGATGAGATAGTGCGTGGTGCTCTTCGGCAAGCTCAGTTTTCGGCTTAACTCCGACAGCGTCAGTCCGCCTCGTGAACTCGCCAACAATTCAAACAGGTTCATGGCCCGGTCTACGGCCGGCTGCCGAAAGTGTTGAGTTTCCTTTCGCGCTTCCACACTTGGAATTTCCGGGTCTCCGCCGATGGCTACACGCATATCGGCGTAACGGTAGCACTTGGAAACAGGATCGTCAAATGAGCGAGCTCTTGATTTATCCAAATTTTACTTCTGGGTTTCATCTCAGGCTAACCGGGCTCCGGCCGCCACGGGAGTGTTCCGTCACAATATCCGGCCTCTACTAACGTCCGTTCTGGCTCGCTGCCGGCATAAACCCAAATCATAGCCATGGGAGCGTTCGATTGATTCAGAAAGCGATGAGGCCGGCCTTCGGGTACAAATGCAGTATCGTATCCACTTACGGTGTAACGGTTCCCTTGCACAAGGCAGAGTGCGTTCCCCTCGACAATCGTGATCGACTCATCGAATTGGTGCACGTGGCACGGCAACGAAGCCCCAGGTTGAAATCTTCCGTACCCTCCGCAAATTCCGACCGCGCCGAGTCTCCCGGCAAATAGATCGCGGAACGCAGCACCCTGCGATAGTTGATAGACCTCGGCTTGGGCAAAGCGGACAACGGACTCGGGATCTTCTTCTCCTGGGTTCGACGAACCGCGGTCCTGGATAGCAAACACCTGGTTCACAATTTCCTGGGATGGAACCGCCGATGCAAGCGCCAATAGCGCCACGATTGGAGACTCCTGAGTGCAGTTCGAAATCTCGTGAGCGACTCCAGCAGGAATAGAAATACAGTCGAACTGCTCCAGCCGGTAAGAACGACCTTCTACCCTAACCTGTGCGGCACCACTCAAAAGCGTGATGGATTCACAGAAAGCATGCTTATGGTACGGAAAGACAGCGGCGGGAGCGATTGTCACCGTTCCTGTGCTGAAGCCCCTTGCACTACAAGCACTGCTGACGAACTGCCGAAATGATAAGCCGGGCGCTGAAGAAGTTGCCTCCCCAGTGCCGGAATGAATGGACTCCTTCCGAAGATCCACAGTTGAGGTTTCAATGGTCATCCCCGGTCTCCTATCTTGCCCAGCCCTGCCAATAACACGAGGGGGGCCTTTCACTGCAAACGGCGTAGTCTGCTGCGCTCCATAACTCAGATGCGGCGGGCGCCTTCGCGAGAAGATCGTAGCAGTGGCGGACCTCATTAAAACTTCCGTCCGGCCGGCCCGCCCTCCCGAAGCCTTTGCCCTGTACGAATAGACGGATGGTATCATCGGCGCATGCCGGCGCGCTGCGGATCCCGATTTCTGATCGCCTTCGTCGCCCTTTCTTCAGCGGCTCAGCAGGCAAAATCGGGAGATGTGGAAGGATTGCTGGCGGATGGCGTCGCCCTTAGCCAGCAAGCAGACTATGCACACGCCATCCCGGTGCTAGAGCGTGCAACCAGGCTGGCGCCTGGTAATTATCAAGCCAACTTACTCCTGGGAGTGGATTTGCTGCGAAGTGGGCATGCGGCAAATGCCATGGCGCCGCTGCGGATAGCGGCGGAGGCGCACGTTGACGAAACGGCAGAGGGGTATCTGGGGGAGGCAGAGAAGGCACAAGGTGAATTTGCGCTCGCCGCGGAAGCTTTTGAAACAGCTGTCGCGCGGTCACCGACCTCTGAACAAGCATTGGTAGGGTGGGCTGAATTCAGCTTGGAACGATTCCGTGTTTTAGGACTTTGGTTGCGCAGTTCCGATCGAGGCAAAGCAGCATTACTCAGGGTTCAGGCCGAAGGCACGCCACACGGTACGCCGCAGCGGGAAGAACTGCTGCGGCACGCGGCGGAAGCGGATCCGGAGCAAAAAGGAATTTGGGGAGAACTGGGAATCGCACAGGCGGAGATCGGCAAGCGCCCAGAGGCGGAGGCCAGTCTGAACACGGCACGCGAACGGCAGCCTGATGCTTCCTCTACTTTGAAATTGGAAGCGCTGATCACGGCAGCGCAAGGCAATTGGACAGAAGCGGAGAACCGCCTTCTCGCATTGGGCAACCGCTCGCATGTGGAGTTGCAAAGAACTCTCGCCGAGTGGCCGCAGGGTCTGGTTCCAGATCATGACGTACCTGGCCCGATTTGGCAGTGCTTGCGGGAGCACTCGACCAATTGCCCGATAAAGCCTGAACCGCTCAAGAATGGAGCTGTGTCAAGCGCAGCCAAACTCTTTGCGGAAGGCCGATGGGATCAATTGGCGGCAATGCCTCCGCCAGCCACGGGTCAGGGCTCCGCATGGTTCTGGCGTGGAGTGGCCTTGGCAGAGATGGGAGATTGCGCGCGAGCGATTCCATCACTGGAACGCGGGCTCAAGGACGGGACCGAGCAAGCCGGTTACTGGCTGATCGTTTGCTACGGCTCCGAAGCAGGACACGCTGCAGCGCAGTTGGTCGCACAATCGAAACAGGCGGCAGTCCATCGAATCCAGGGCGATATCTTACTGTCCATGAAGGGAGATGCCACGGGCGCGGAGAAAGAGTATGGGGAAGCACTGCGCCTTAACCCGAAGGATCCGGACGTAATGGTGAAGAGAGCGGAAGCATACATGACCCTCGGAGATATGGATCGGGCGCGACAGACTGCGCAAGAAGTGCTCACCGAGGATCCGCATCAGCAACCGGCGTTACGGTTGATGGTTCGTATCGCCACTAATGAGCGGGACTATCCGGAAGCGCTCAGAGTTCTAGACAAATTGGCGTCCATGGACCCTGGCGATGCGTGGACGCGAGTGCAGCAAGGAGTGGCTTATGCGCAGACCGGACATCCGGAAGATGCCGTTCGCTACCTGGAACCGGCATTGCGAACTGGCTATCCCGACGAGAAGGGCGCACTGCACGCGCTGCTGGCGGCCCAACTGCGCAAGCTCGGCCGCGAACAACAAGCCAAGACCGCGGCTGATGAAGCCATCAAGCTGGCCAATGCTTTCCAGGAACACGCGCAGCCAGATAATGATCGTCAGTAGGAGGAATTTTCTTTTAAGGAGCGCGGCTCTTACGCCATACGCCTGCGTGCGCCGGTTGGGATGGGCTTCGACGGATCTGGGCCCCATTCGCATGACCAACGGAGCGGCGGCGAGCGGGTTGGATTTTGTGCTCCGCAACAGCGCCCAAGGGCAGAAGTATCAGGTAGAAACGCTCCCTGGTGGGTTGGGGGTAATCGATTTTGATAATGATGGCTGGCCAGATATTTTTTGCGTCAATGGCGCTGCTTTGCCCTCTATGACCAAGACAGGACCCGAATACTGGAATCGGCTCTATAGAAACAACCGTGACGGAACATTTAGCGATGTCACGTTGAAGTCCGGGTTGATGGGGCGCGGTTACGGAATGGGTGTCGCAGTTGGCGATTACAACAATGACGGGTACGAAGACCTGTTTGTCGCGGGAGTACACGGAAATCAGCTCTATCGTAACAATGGCAACGGAACTTTTTCCGACGTTACCGAGCAAGCCAGGCTGAACCTGCCCGCGGTGCGGAAATTCTGGTCGATTGCCGCGGCATGGATCGACTACGACAACGACGGCCGACTCGATCTGTTTATCTCAAACTATTGCAACTGGGATCCCGGTACTGACCAGGTCTGCGGCGGAATGGCGCCAAATACGCGCGTGTATTGCCATCCTGATCGTTACCAGGCAGAAACAATGCAGCTCTTCCACAACAACGGTGACGGAACTTTCTCCGAGGTGACTCACAAAGAGGGACTCCCGAATCTACTCGGCAAAGGAATGGGAATCGCCATGACCAACTTTTCCGGAGACCGGGGCCCAGGGCTCTTTGTGGCTAATGACAACGCACGAAACCTGCTGCTCCGCAGCACAAGTCACGGACTTGAAGAGGTTGGCCTGGAAGCAGGAATTGCCTACAACGGAGACGGCCGCAACATCTCCGGCATGGGTGCGGTCTTTGGCGACGTGGATGGGGATGGGCTCGACGATTTGATAATGACCGGACTTAGAAATGAAACCTACGAGCTCTTTCTAAATCGCGGCGACGGCGCCTTCGTCGATGCAAGCGCATCGACAGGCTTGCTGAAGTTGAGCCTTCCATGGAGTGGCTGGGGATGCGGGCTCGTGGATCTGGACAATGACGGTTGGTTGGATCTCTTTGTCGCCTGTGGCGGCCTGGATACGGACCAGGAACAACCGAATCGAATTTTCAGAAATCTGGGGGGGAAATTCATTGATACTTCGCAGAGTGTGGGTGCGGACTTTGCGGCAGCAGCGCTCCACCGCGGAGTCGTCTTTGCGGATTTCGACCGCGACGGGCGGATCGATGCAGCCGTAACGGCATTAAACAAGCCGATAGAACTATGGTGGAACCGAAGTCCGGAACGAAACTGGTTGCAGCTGCGACTTCGTGGAAAGCGCAGCAATGGATCCGCCATCGGCGCGCAAGTCACGTGCAAGACGCTGAGCCGAACGCAGACACGCTGCGTGACCAACACGGTCGGCTATGCTTCCAGCAGTGATTTAACAGTGCATTTCGGACTCGATGCGAACACCAAGGCGTTGGTGAAAATTCATTGGCCTTCCGGTACTGCGCAGGATCTGGGAGAAGTGGCAGCGAATCAGCGAATGCGTGTGGAAGAACCGGGCTGAGTCTATGCCGAAAGAAACCCGCCATCGACCGCCAGGATATGGCCGGTCACCATGCTGGAGGAATTGGCCGCCAGAAAAATCGCAGCGCCCACAATCTCTTCAGGTTGCCCTCTCCTGCCCATTGGAGTGCGGTCCATAAAATAGCGCTGCGATTCCGAATCGGATCGTGAAGCTGCCATCATTGGTGTTTCGAAGAGCGATGGCGCAATCGCGTTTACTTGCACATTAAAGGGCGCGAGTTCAATCGCGAAACCTCGCGTCAATTGCGCTACCCCGCCCTTGCTCGCCAAATATGCAATGCTGCCTGCATAGGCGATCATGCTGCCAATGGAGGCGATGTTGATAATCTTGCCGCTCCGGCGCTCCACCATATGCCGCCCCACCGCCTGGCAACAAAAGAACGTCCCTTTCAAATTGACATTGAGGATGGTATCGAAGTCCTGCTCAGAGTAATCGAGCGCAGAGCCGCGAATGGCGCGGCCGGCACTGTTCACCAGCACATCGATTGATTTCCATTCTTCGAGTACTTCGCGGACAACGCGCTCCACATCCTCCTTGCTGCTGACATCGAGTTGGTCCGCGCGCGCCATACCGCCGCTATCCCGCACCAGGTCCGCCGTCTCGTTAGCCAGATCGAGCACGATATCGGCTGCGACCACCCGCGCTCCCGCCTCTGCGAACCCACGGCAAATCGCTCGTCCCAGTCCGCTGCCTCCTCCTGTGACGAGGGCCGTTTTTCCGGCCATGCCGAATAAATCCGATCTGGCGGCTCTCTTCATCCTTGGAGAATCTCCAAGACCTCCCGATCAGGTCCGCGAAAATAGCAGAATCGAACTCCTGCGAAAAACGGGTGCTGCGGGGAGATGGTGACTGGCGTCGTAAGAACCTCGATACCCTTCGCCTTCAGTGCCTGTACGGTTTGCTCTATGTCGTCGACCTGAAAGCACACGTGTTGCCATCCGCCGTCGTTGGCCTTGTCATTTGGAGGGATAGGCGTCCCTTTCGGGTGCACGTATTGAAAGGTCTCAATCAGTCCATTGTTGTCAGGGAGCTTGAAGAAGGTGGCCAGCACCTTGCATCCGGGGAGCCCAACACCTCTGGCGAATTCCGGATCATCGATTTCGGTCTCGAGGGCGATCTCCAAGCCCAGGAGACCGTTGTAAAAGGCCTTCGTCTTCTCCTTATCTGACACGATTAAATTGAAATGATGCAAAGCACGAAACATGGTTAACCTCCGCTAATTGGTATTTGTCATCACATTCGCCGCTCTACTTCCTCTGGTTTGCAAGAAGCTGGCCCTTTATACCGAGTTTTGCATGATTGATATGCCAACGGCCCAGGTTCGCCACATATAACTCGTCGCCTTCCAATCCTCCAAAGGCGATGTTGGTAGGCCGCGCCAACGTGGTGCCCGCGCGGTCATACGCCAGGAGCTTGACGTCACGTTCCGGTGATACCTGGTAGATATTGTCCGAGGCATAGCAACTCACGTATAGGTTTCCTGCAACATCGAATGCCAGGCCATCAGGAACCCGCTCCAGGCCGGCAGCATACACCTGCCGGTCGCCGGCCGAACCGTCCTGGCGGATCTCGACCTGGAGCACATCGTCTGTGTGGCTCTGGGCGACAAACAGAAAACGTTCATCCGCGCTCAGCGCCAAGCCATTAGGAAAGGGTTGAGGGCCATCTAAGAAAACCTTACCCTGGCCTCTCCTGTCGAATCGCACGATACAGCCGCTGCTCTTTGTCCAATCTCCGGAATCCGACACAAATAAGTTTCCAGAAGAGTCGAATACCCCATAATTTGGTGTTTTTAGCTTGTGGCCTTGCACGGAGTCGGCAAATAGCTTTGACTTGCCATTCTTTTGAACCTTGATGACGCAAGCAAGCTTTGCGTTACAGATATACAGCTCATCCGCCGGAGAGAAGGCAAGCCCCAGGCAAAAACCTCCAACACTTGTGACGGTCTCGATTCGGCCTCTCTCGGGAATGCGATAGACCTGACCTAACTCCCCGCCGGCCCACAACACGCCTTCACTGTCGAAGGCGAGATCCTCAGGGTGATCCAGGCCATCCGCATAGGTTTCAAATTGATCGACCGATATCTCCACATTCCCCTCGATACCACTCGCTCTAGACCACGGGCAATTGTGCCAACAAGCCGCCATCGATAACCATCGCAACTCCGGATACATAGGAAGCTAAATCAGAAGCGAGAAAGAGAACGACGTTCGCTATCTCCCGCGGTTCCCCCAACCGGCGCAAGGGAATGGCAGATCGCATCACCTCTCTTGCTGCTTGCGGATCGGGACTACGTCCTAAACCTCTATCCATCATCGGGGTCGCTATGCACCCAGGACATATCCCATTCACCCGAATATTGTATTGACCCAGGTCCCGTGCCATATCACGGGTCATGCCAAGAATGCCCGCCTTTGCCGCCGCGTAAGGCGCGGTTTGTCCAGTGGTGGCAAGCGCTTGAACCGACGCCGTGTTGATGATGCATCCGCGTTGCTCGCGAATCATCAGAGGGACAACGTGAGAGCAGCATAAAAACACACTGCGCAGGTTTACCGCTATCTGCCTATCGAAGTCAGCAACAGAAATATCCACAAAGTTTCTGTAGAATTCCCTGCCTACGTTGTTGACGAGAATATCGACGTTGCTGAACTCAGCGACGATTTCTCGAAACGCCTCTGCCACGTCTTCTTCTGCGCTCACGTCGACACAAATAGGATGAAAGCTGCCGCCGCCGGCACCAATCCGTATTGCTGTTTGGCGCAGAGTCTCCGGGTCTCGCTCCAGGCCGACTACTGTGGCGCCACTTGCCGCGAACGCATCGGCAATAGCTGCCCCAATGCCGGCGCCCACACCAGTGGCGACTACGACCTTACCTTGGAAGTTCATCCCCCCGGTCTCTGCGGTCACGCTTCGCCCCCAAGGCCATAATGTTTGTTCAATGCCGCAATGTGCGCGTCCCATGTTGGCTCGTTCGCCAGGTATCCCTCGGGATAGGTCTCGACCACGACGTAAACCAACTCAGAATCCCCCACATTTCGCACGCAATGATCGGTGAGGCGAGGAATGTAGACCACTCCGTCCTTCACCACTCGGCGCACCTCATCGGCAACGGTTACTTCGGCTTCACCCTCAAGCACCAGGTAGGTCTGCTCGCACTCTTTATGCTGATGAACGGGAAAGGCAAGACCCTTCGGAAATCGCTCCAATAGGATCTCCACGCATTCACTCCGTTCACGTGGCAATAGCACGGAATATGCGACTCCGAGAAAGTTCGTCACCTTGGATTGCGCTACGGTGCTTATCATCGGCTCTTTCTTAGTTTTTGCTGCCATATTAGTCCTCGTTTACGCGGAATAACCTATCTCAACCATGGGCCTCAGGGAGTTTCGCTTAATTGCAATCGGAAGGTCTTAATTTCGAACGGCCGAAGGTCGAAACTAATGGAATTGTTCTGGGAAGCCACCGATTGAATCTTATCTTCCATCAAGTTGACTTCTGAGGGCTCTGCAATTCTGCCCGAAAAGTGAATCTTCACGTTGGCTGCCGGCTCACCCGCGGCCTCATATACCCGGGCGATCACGCCATGTCCATCCTCAGCGGGCATAAGAGCGCTTACGACTACATCAGGCGCTGAAACCTCGAGCAGGCCCCAGGTTTTCGGAAGCTTTCCCGGATGCTGTTCCAGGGTGCGGGTCAGCAACGGGTTGTTGAGTTCGAGTCCGGACTGGAACACTCGAGCGTCCTGCCAGCTACCGGCGTGGGGCACCAGCGCATAGTGAAAGGTACGTTCCTGCCCCAATTCCAATCCCAGATTCGACGAGGCGCCGGCGTAACCGCCAATCAGGGGGTAGTCGTTAATACGTGCAGACCGCATTAAAGAAAGCAGCAGAGTGCCATCCGCCACGTTACTGCCTGGCAGGCCGATATTGAGTAGGGCCACGCCGTGTTTGCCATCGCTCCAATCGAACCACTTCTGCGCGGGAAATTCATGCTGCTGCGGTCTTGCGATGGCTCCAAACGGAATCTCATCGAAGCGACGCCCGTCCTGAATAGAGGTTGGAAAGAGAAGACGATAGCGAACAAATTGGTCGTTGTTGGTGATCTTAGTCTCGAAATCGATACGCCGTATGCCGGGATAGACGCGCACCCGGGTCGAAAACTTGTTGTCTCCCAACGGGTGATCGAGGTGGAACTCCGAAAAAACAGGGCCTGCGCTTATTCGTCCGCTCCCCCCTACCCATTCATTGCTCAAGTGGGAACGGTCAGGTTGGGGCAAGCCGCTGGGACGAGTCATGGCGGTAAACCGAGCGCCATTCAGATTTCCATAGAGCTCCCAGGAGTCCCCACCATCTTGCTCGCAGGCTACAATGTTTCCCGGTCGATTCCCCAAGACCTGCCAGCCACCAGCCGTCGACTTGAGCTCCAGGCTAGTCATCGCACCGCTCCACAGGTCGAAGGTGGCACGATAGAACTCGTTTTCAATGGAGCCGGAGTCAACATGAGTGGTCGAGTCAGAGAGTGCCATACCAGGTTGATACGGATCTGAATGCAGCAAGCGCAGCGACGAGCCATTGCGACCCTCAGGCAAGTTGCGCGCAGCCTGCTCATTCAGGGGCAGTATGTAATAGATTTTCCATCCCATCGCCGGAACATCATGAGGTAGGAAAGCTATGGTTGCGTCGTGAATGTCTCCCGCGGCATCCCTATCGGCTTGGACGATCTGTGAGGGTTCCGTGACTCCGTCCGGACCTTGCACCTCGATCGCCTTTACTCCCGCGCTCGGGAAGCGAACTTCAGTCTGGGCTACATCCGTGCGAGACCAACCAAGCGTGTTGACGATAAGGACAGGCGTCGCACTTTTGTCTTTGTTTTCGGTATCGATTTGAGAAGCGATCGCCTCTGTGCTGCCTTGAACGATCGCGCTGCCCATGTCTCGGGCAAGCTCATAGGTCCGAATTGTGTCTAAATAGACCTTATCTACCATCGTTCCTGAACTAAGGTCATGTGCCTCGTTGAAGAGAACCGGCTCCCAAGCCTGCCACCGCTTCTCTTTATCAGATGGCGTGCCAAAGGTTTCGGCTAATGCCGACAACGCGTCTGCGCTGCCCAGGATCCGCTCATCCTCGCGCATCGATTGTTTGAGTTCGATGCGAGTGCTGTAGACGCCCTGAAACACAGGATTCAACTCTCCGCCGATCACGGGGTGATCCGCTCGCCGGGAAACCACCTGCTCGAAGTCGGTAGGTACTCCGAAGCGTATGGTGAAAGGCGTCTTCTCCTGCGCATTGAACGCCTTCACCATCTGCGGAAGCTCCGCCTCTGGCGAGATTACGTCGGCTCCGGCGAGGGCCACACGATTGGGGAAATGGGAAGCTTCCCCTAGAGCGCTCCACAGCCCGCGAGCATAGAGATCAAACTGAAAGAGATTCTTTGGCGACGGGTAGAAGAGCCCGTAACCGTAGGGTAGCCAAAAGGCAGAGATCTTGGTGCCATCGATTCCCTGCCACAGAAATTGAGAGGGCGCCTTGCTGTCAGGAACGCCACGCTGAAACCAATAAGACTGGAGGCCGGCCAGCTTGAGCAGTTGCGGCATTTGCGCATGATGCCCAAAGGTATCGATCGCCCAACCAGTAGTCACGTCGGTCCCGAGTGCTTGTTTGAAGTAGCCCTTGGCAAACAATACCTGGTGAACCCACGACTCCCCGCTCGGGATATTGACATCGAGCATCACGTCGGTTGCCCCCACAATTTCAAGGCGGCCCTGGGAAACGAAGCTACGAAACTCTGCGACTCTATCGGGGTATCTCTCAAGAAAGGGCTTCACATAAGCAGCCTGATCCAGAACAAACCGGTACTCGGGAAAGGTGCGCAGCAGGTCGAGGGCCTGAGCGATATGAGGCAATCCTTCTTCCAGATACTCTTCACGCGTTTCAAAAACAGCGGCTTCCCAGTGGGTGTGAGGAATTATAAACAAGGTTGGATGTGTATCTGGATTCGGCTGGCTTGAAGCATGGGCACCGGTCGCGGCTGACTGCGGATTTTGGAACGCTGTGGCGGCTTGGAAAGCGGGCGCACTCAACAGGGCACACAGAATAAGCCCGCGAAACCGCATTGGGTAAACCTCCTCTAGAAATGCAGTCCCGTGGTTCTTAGCGTCGGAATAGTCGCCCCCAATCGCCCCCGACTGCGGCGCACAGAGAAATAAGACTACGCGTGGTGCGGATTGTATCCACGGACTCTCCCAGACCGCAAATCCTCACCCCCTTACGGAGCCAAATCTAGACTCTGTCGAACCACAGAGTCAAGAAATGTTCACCTAATTGAACGACGGGATTGTAGAGTCGATCGGAAGCAGATCTTTTCCTACTCAGCAGGGCTATTGAGAGGGGTCTCCACTCAAGGCCTTCTTCAGCCTTTGATCGCTTAGCTCGCCGAGTGAGTCTGTGGTTTGAGTGTTTAGTTGCTTGAACAGAGACTTTGCATCCTCTGTTTTCCCTAATGCAGAATCCGCTCGGGCCAGATTGTACAAAGCACTGCGCGAGGTTGGATCTACCTGATGTGCCAGTTCAAGATCGCCTACGGCCTGCCTTGCGTTTCCACTTTCCAGAAGCAGCTTTCCTCGCAATGTCCTGGCTGAAACCGATCTGCTGTTAAGCTGAATCGCTTGATTAAGTTCAGCGATGGCGTCAGCGGATTTCGCAGGATCGACTTTCAAGATGCATTCGGCAAGCAGATAGTGTAGATCCGAGTCAACAATCCCTGACCCAATCGCCGCCTTCAGTTCGGTAATTGCCTCAGCAAATTGCCCCTGCTTATAGTCTGATAGCGCCAACAAAAATCGGGCATCGGCATTGCCAGGTGACAGCTGGACGGCTGTGGCAAAGTCACTATGCGATTGGTCCAGCTTTCCCAACAAGGTATTGGCGGCGCCGCGCGCGACAAAGGCTTCGGCGCTTTGCGGAAAAGCCAGCGTTGCCTGGTTGGCGATATCGGCAGCATTCTTGAAGTTTCCGGTATCGGCGAAGAGGGTCACAAGATTCAGATAGGCTAATAAATCGTTCGGATTTTGCTTCAGATCCTCGACGAAGATAGGATACGCGTCTTGATATAGACCGAGTTTCGAGTAGGAAACAGCGAGAAGATTCACACCCTTTGGATCCAACAACCCTTGTGAATGTAGTCCCTTGAGAGCATCGACTGTGGCGTGATAGTCACCGAGTGCGAATTCACTCAGTCCGATTGCATATTGGTGAGTGGAAGGGTCAGGCACGTCCGGTGGAACGGACTGAAAGATCCTTAACGCCGTCTTGGAGTCGTGAGCCCTGCCATAGAGCCAGCCAAGATTGAAAAGCTGGAGCGGCGACAGATTGCGACAACCTTGCAGTGGGTCGAGCGCAGCCTCGGCTTCCTTGTAGCTTTTCGATTTCAGCAACGCGTCTGCTTTTTGGAAAGCCTGCTGAGGATCGCACTCCCGGCTCGATGGTGCCGCGAGGCAGAATAGGGGGTAGCCAAGTAGCAGCAAACTCACGGCCCATTTCGCTGCTTGAACGGATTTACGCCTGCCGTCTGCGAGCCTGATCATGAAAGTCGCAGTTTACCACCGTTGCCTCCTCTTTCGCGGACCGGCCGGGCAATTGAGTCTGGGTGAGAACTTCACTATGAACCAGCCCGCAGAATGACTGAAAATTACCCAGGACTACGTCCCATGAACCGATCAAACGGCCTTTAATAAAAGCCACCACCCTCCAGTTGTCATCCCGAGCGCAGCCGAGGGATCTGCGGTGCGCCCCGGCTCCCACACAAAGGTCTCCGTTCCGTTAATTCTCCCACAGAATCGTCATCCTGAGAGGCTGTGACTTTATTGATTCGCGCGAAGTCTTCGAGTTCTAAACGAAATTGTCATCCCCTCCGGAGCGCAGCGTAGTGGAGAGCCTGCCCTGAGCGAAGTCGAAGGGGACCTGCTGTTTCTTTCCGTCCATTCGATCTGACGGCTTCTAATAAAAGTCACCGCCCTCCCCTTTGTCATCCCGAGCGTAGCCGAGGGATCTGCAGTGCGCCCCGGACTCCTGTTGAGATTTGTCGCGTTGATGCATTCCCTGCGCCATCATCATGCCGGGGGCTTTTGCAGTACGGTACCCGTGACGTCTTTCCCGGGCACAACACCCTTCCCTTCGACAACAGTAACCAACTGGTCGGCAGTCATATTCTTGAAATGCTCCACCGCACCACTCGCCCAGTAGATGTCCATGTCCACCGTCTTTACCGCACCCAATCCGAAATGGAGTCGTGGATCATTCGCAGAAAAATAACTCGATTGACTTAGTACAGATTGAGCCTGCGTTTTTCCCCCATAATGCATCACGACTCGTGTCCCAATGGCACTGCGGTTCGATTTTGTTCCTACCAGCTTCACCTTGATCCAGTGGTTTTTCCCTCGAATATCGTTACGGAGTAAAGAGGGAGGCTCATTCATGTTTACGATCAGGATGTCGACGTCGCCGTCATTGTCAAAATCTCCAAAAGCACAGCCACGGCTTGAATGAGGTGCCGTGACACCTGGCCCGGCAACGTCCCCTAATTCCTCAAAGGTGCCATCGCCCATGTTTCTGAACAAAATGCGCGGACTCTTATTCGGATATTGTGCGAGCTGCTTCTCAACTTCTGGATAAACACTTCCGGTGACGACGAAAATATCGGGATTCCCGTCGTTATCAAGATCCACAATGCCCGTTCCCCAACAGGTGAAGCTTGATTCGATGCCGATTCGGCTGGTTCTGGTCACATCCTGAAAATCTGCCTTTCCGTCATTCTGATAGAGGACACAGGTATCATCCGTAAAATTCGTCTTGAACAGGT
The DNA here is from genome assembly GCA_963821315.1 of uncultured Acidobacteriaceae bacterium. GTDB lineage: Bacteria > Acidobacteriota > Terriglobia > Terriglobales > Acidobacteriaceae > PALSA-350. The sequence continues at coordinate 376,035 of CAWGDP010000012.1, forward strand.
CCAAATGACCATCAAGATTAAAGTCCCCTACGCCCACGCCCATTCCCGCCTGCTCCAGACCATCGTCATTGAAGGCAACGCCACGAAGAACGCCTTCTTCTCGAAAAGTCCCATCGTGATTATTCATGAAGAGAAGACTGGGAGTGGAATCACAAGCAAGATAAATATCCGGCCATCCGTCTTCATCAAAGTCCGCCGCGACTACCGTCATCCCATATTCTTTACGCGGCCCACCGATCCCGGACTTCTCGGTAACATTCGTGAATGTGCCATCGCCATTGTTGCGATAGAGCACATGCGAGCTTGGAAACCCGGGTGGAAGACCGCGGGGTCCACAATTAACCGGTATTCCTTTCCAGTTACAATTAACGTTCTCCCCCGGCTTCGGTACACTCTTAAGATCAAATTCGATGTAGTTGGAAATGAAAAGATCCAGATGGCCGTCCCGATCATAATCTACGAAAGAAGAGCCGGCCGCCCAATTTGCCCTGTCATCCGCGAGAGAGAGTCCGGCCTTCTCCGTAACATCGGTGAACGTGCCATCGCCGTTGTTGCGATAAAGCTTATTCTGCCCAAAGTAGGTACAGAAGAGATCTTCCCATCCGTCGTTGTTGTAATCTCCTACGCAGACGGAGTTCGCCCATCCAACGTGGTGCAAGCCGGCTTTCTCGGTGACATCGGTAAAGGTTCCATCACGATTATTTTTGTACAGACGGTTCGTTGTTCCGGGAGGTGGCCCGTCGAGCCGCATGCCGGTGAGAAGAAAGATATCCATCCATCCGTCGTTGTCGTAATCGATGAATGCACACCCGCAGCCGTCAGCCTCGAGGATGTATTCTTTATGGTCTACTCCCCCGTATATGATCGGGATCGTCAACCCCGCATTTTCCGCGACATCCACGAAATGCGCATCAAACGGCCGCCCCGAAGGTGCCGGCCGGGGCGACTGTTTTAGCCCGCGTGAGGCCACGCCCGACTGTCCCAGCATCCGCCAGCTCCATGAGCCACAGGATAAGTAGACGAATCTGCGACGTGTGATTTTCATACCTGACATGATATCCAGAACTCAGAGCTAGCTGAGTTGGCCGATCTGTAAGGCCATTTTCCCGTTTTTTCTGGCGAGCGCGGCTACAGGCAACGCCGGTGCTCTTTCTGTGAATGGACTCTCCACGGATGGCTCTGACGAGAATTGCCGCCGAAGTGTCCGCGGGCCAAAGCCCTTTATCCGTTTGAACTGGCGATTGAAATTCGAATAGTTACCGAAGCCGACCCGGAAGCCGATTTCCAGAATGCTCTCGTCCGTATCGATCAGTAGTTGCGCGGCAGCTCCGACGCGAAGCTCGTTCACATATGCGGTCATGGTACGTCCGGCCGCCCGCTTGAAAAAGCGGCATAAGGAAGCCTGATCCATGTGAAAGCGCGCCGAGAGCTTCGCAAAGTCGATCTCTTCTCCGAAATTCTCATTCAAGTAGTGGCAGATCGCATCGATCCTCTGCTGATCGGCAACGCGGCAGATAGGCTTTACCGTCAAGGTGGAAAGAATCCGCGCATCATCTTCTCTCGCCAGATCAGAAAGCACAGACAGTAACATCACCAGTCGTTTTGCCGGCGACAGACGCGGAAGCCTGGCAAGGTACTTGGAAACATTGCGTCCCAACTCCGTATGACCGAAGGCAAGACCACTCGACGAGCGACGGAGAAGACGAGCGACCCCTTCCATCTCCTTAAGCTCGAAGAAGTGCTCCCCAAGAAAGTCGTAGCGAAACTGTACAACCACCGCCCGATGAATCTCTGCCGCACTCGATTTCACCGGGCCAGAGCGCCAACTGTGGGGTACATTTGGGCCAATCAGAACCAGATCACCGGGGCCGTAGTCGGCAATGCCATCGCCCACCAGGCGCTGGCCTTGACTCTCGGTGATCAACGTCAACTCGTACTCGGGATGATAGTGCCAGTAGAAAGGAAACTCCGGATCGTTCCGCTCAAATGCACGGAAAGACGATGGACCGGATGCGACCTTCTCAAAATACGGTTTCACGCGCATAGTGTAACTGATTTAGCAAAAATTCAAACATTTCGACAGAAATGGTGCCAATTTCGTACCCATAGTGGTCAATCAATGAGAGGACACACTTGCCTTGCAAGCCTACCCTTATGAAAGCTGGTCACAAGAATCTTGTGCAGGGATAGGAGGTACCTATGACGCAGGCCGAGCTTTCGCAGCATCCATCACGAATTCCAGTGGGTTCCTATTTAGGCTTCGCTGGGTTACCACCTCTGGTGGGTCTACAGGCTATGGGCGAAGCCGTGACGACCGGGTTGACTGTCACTGAATCGGTTGCCCGCTTGAAACGGGTGCACTGGTCTTTGAGGAAGCTGCACGGCATCTTCGTATCGCGTATTACAAGCATGCCGATCTACGAGCTGAAGATGGCATTCAGCCTGCACGCACACTACTGCGCCGAGCATGTCGAAGAGTTTGCCACGCGTGTCCGCGAAATGAGGCAACCTCCTTATGGACTGGAGACATCTCCCGATGCTTCGCTCGATCTGTTTTTCGATGAGATATTGGCTGCACCCAGCACCGAAGCGTTGCTATTGGGATTGTACGAACATGCGATGCCGGCGCTTATTCGCGCGCTGGAGAACCTGATTGCGGACACGAACAAGCTTTTTGATCATCCCACTTATCGAATCTGCCGTCTGACCCTGGTGGAGATGCAAGACGTGCAACAGTACGGCGCCGAAGCGGTGGATTGCCTGGTCAAGGACGAAACGCGCGCGGAACTCCAGCAGTGGCTCGCTACTCTGGACCGCATGATGGCCGCAGCAAGTGACCTCGACGGGACGAAGGAACCGACGGGAGAAACCGTTGCCCGGCACTACTCTGGGATCCCCTACAAATACGACCCTGTTCCCAAGCGTGATGAACGCTTCAAGGATTCGTACAACATGGGGGTCAACGCAGAGGCCATGATTTTCGATCCTGACATCCCTCCCTTTCCCAAGACCATCATGCTTTACTTCAAGCGGATGCGCGAGATCGACGTGCCCGAAATGATGGCCAGCATCCTGACTGAAACCAGTGGCAAGCCCTGGGAGTACTACCGTGACATGACGCGGCAGCTATGGGACGAGGCACGCCACGCTATGATGGGCGAGATCGGGTTTGTTTCGATGGGGATCGACTGGACGAACATTCCGCTCAATTTCACCTGGTCTCTGGGTATGAACACGATGCTCACCGCGAAGGAGAGGCACGCAGTGCTCTACACTATCGAGCAAGGCCTCATGCCGAAGAAAACTGGCAAGCAGTACGAATGGCAGGTTGCGGTCGACTCCGCCAATCCCCTCGCAGCCATGATTCAGGACTACGACTGGGCAGATGAAATTCTGCATGCCAGGATTGGCCGAAAATGGATCGTGTCGGAGTTTGGTTCCCAAGCGGAAGCAATCGCCTACGGAGATAGGGCGTGGTCCAAGATCCTGGTGGACTGGAACAAATGGAAAGAAGAGGGTCTAACGGAACATTGGAATTGGTGGCCAGAAGTCTATCGCCTGGCCTGCCAATACCAGGGCCTTGAACCCGATCCGCGGCTACTGGGCTATAGCACTACCTACGAGAGCGCACGGGCGGACCTGAAACAGGTTGCTGGCTAACGCGCTGTCCAACTGAGTTCAGTGCAAATTAGGTATAGAAGTGGGTCAACCCGGACGAGGACAGCCCTCGAACTGCCGGTTACTCTACATGCGGTGCGGTACAAGTCACAAAGTGTGAACGTCTCATGCAAATAGGTGTGCCCGATCCGGTCGGGCCCAGACTCTCGCCGCCAACCGTACCGCTCCAGACGACCGCGACATTGATCATAAGTGCACTGGTGGCCGCGCTTGGGGGTCTGTTATTCGGCTTTGACACGGCGGTCATCGCCGGCACCACGCATTCCCTTACCCGAGTTTTTACGCTAAACGCAGCTACTTTGGGAATCACCGTGTCCAGCGCACTGTGGGGCACAATCGCGGGCGCACTGCTCGGCGGTTACGCTGGGGAGCGTTTCGGGCGCCGCGACAGTCTGCGCGTGATGGCTGTGCTCTATCTCGCTTCTGCGATTGGGTGTGCACTCGCCTGGAACTGGTACTTCTTGCTCGCTGCCCGGATCATCGGCGGCCTGGGAATCGGAGGCTCCTCCGTCCTCGGCCCTATTTACATTGCCGAGATTTCTCCGGCCCGGCTGCGGGGCAGAATGGTAGGGTTCTTTCAACTGAATGTCGTTGTAGGTATTCTGCTGGCTTATCTCTCGAATTACCTCGTCTCCCTGCAACATCTCGGCGCCAGTGAGTGGCGTTGGCAGCTTGCTGTACCTGCTCTCCCGTCCGCTGCTTTTTTGCTCCTGCTATTTGCCATTCCACGCAGCCCGCGTTGGCTGGCAAAGAAAAAACGCTACGGGGAGGCGAGGGATGTATTGGTTAGAATCGGGGAAACCGATCCAGAGGCGGAGATTGCCCGAATGGTGGAATCGGTGGAGTTGGAGGACCAGCTCTCTGGAGAGAAGCTGTTCTCTCAGAGCAATCGGCTTCCCATCTTTCTTGCCGTGACCGTTGCCGCCTTCTCCCAACTCTCGGGCATCAACGCCGTTCTGTATTACCTCAATGACATCTTCTCTGCGGCTGGTTCGAGTGCCATCTCCGGCGGTCTGCAAACGGTCGCCGTCGGGGCAACCAACCTGGTCTTCACCATGCTCGCAATGCTCATCATCGACAAGGTTGGCCGCAGGATTTTGTTGCTTATCGGTTCTGTAGGGATGGCCAGTGCGCTCCTGGGCATTGCAGTTATTTTCTATACCCAGGTGCATCGGGATTTACTAGTGTGGCTATTGATCGGTTTCTGCGCGTCGTTCTCATTTTCTTCGGGCGCGGTGGTTTGGGTGTATACCAGCGAAGTCTTCTCAAATGGGGTACGGGCGAAAGGGCAAACGTTGGGAAGCATGACCACATGGGTGATGAATGCCATCATCGCGGCTGCCTTTCCCATTCTCGCGGCTCGTTCCAGTTCCTATCCTTTTGTATTCTTTGCTGCAATGATGGTGACGCAGTTCTTCGTAGTATTTTTCATCTATCCGGAGACCAAAGGCTTGTCTCTGGAAGAGATGCGGCTAAAACCCTGGATCATCTCCAGGGGCTAGAAGAATGAACGGAGCTCGTGCTCGAAAATGAATTCGCATCTGCCGCATCGCTCTCGTCACATTCTCACCCTGCTTCTTGCCCTTGCCGTCTGCTCTCCAAGCGCTCTTTTCGGCGCCTCTGCCAAATTGCTGGTAAAAAATGCGCGGCTCTTTACCATGGCTTCCCAGCAGCACGATCCCTTCATGGGCTACCTGGTGGTTGCGGAAGATGGAACCATTGTTACCGTTGCCGCCGGCAATCCACCGGCTGACCTCAGTGCAGCGCAGGTATTCGACGCACATGGAGATTGGATCATTCCCGGCTTCATCTCGGCGCATAGCCACCTTTGGCAGGCAGCATACCATGGCATTGCTGCAGACAATACGCTCACCAGCTGGATCGATAATCTCTACCTGAAACGCGCAGTCAAAGCCAGTCCTGAAGATCTCTACTGGTTCTGTCTGCTTGGCTCGCTCGATCATCTGCAACGCGGGGTGACTACCGCGTATGACTTCAACTACAGCAGAACCAATGGACAGGGCAACGACAACGAGTTCGATGAGGCTCAATTCCGCGCAGAGTTGAAGTCAAACATTCGCTTCGTTCACGGCTATGAGCCCGGTTGGGCAGCTCCCGGTTACGGCATCAGCCAGGCACGCAAGCGGCTCAAAGCGTTTCTCGACTGGACTGCGACGCAGCCGCAACCATCTACCTTCCTGAGTGTAATGATCGACGGCGCCACAGCCTTCAACAATACTTACCAGCAGGCGGTCATGGAAAAGGCGCTCATGGATGAGTTCCACCTGATGAACCAGAGCCACTACCTGGAGCCGCCGGAAGCACTCACGCAGTCTGAAGAGCGGGCCAAGTTTCGCTGGTTTATGGACAGCGGCATGCTGTCAAAACAACTGATCTTCGGTCATTTCATCCACACGGACGCCTACATCCTGCAGCAGACAGCAAAGAATGACGTCGCAGTGACCTGGAATCCGCTTTCCAACGGCCGCATGGCCTCAGGCGTTGCCGATATTCCCAAGTACCTCAAAATGGGTATTCGCGTAGGTATGGGTATCGATGGAGAAGCCAGCGCCGATATGGCCGACCCTTTTGAAAATATGCGCACTGGCTTGTACGCTATCCGCGACAAGTACGAGGATGCGACCGTGATGAGTGCCTACCAGGTGTTGTGGCTTCATACCCTGGGCAGCGCAGATGTGCTCGGCGTAAAAGACAAGCTGGGCAGTCTTGAACCCGGCAAGTTCGCTGATTTTGTAGTGATTAATCCAAGCAGACTGGGCGCTGTGCTTGAGAACCCTTACGCCAACCTGGTGCTGGTAACTGGCGAGCGCGACATCGACCAGGTCTTCGTAGGCGGCGAGATGAGAGTCGACCATGGCAAGGTGTTGCAGCAGGATCTGGAAGCAGTTCAGCAGGAAGTAAACCGGCGAGTGGCAGAAAAATGAACAGACGCGATTTCGTCTCCAAAGCGATGAGTGCGATCTTCACCGGCTCATGGCCATCGCGACACAAACTGCTCGCAGCGCAAACGGCCGCTCTGGGCGTTGGTAGCAAGGCGCAAGCTTCTTCCAAGTGGACCCTGTCCGGCACTGGCATGCGAATCAATTTGGAAGAAGATGGAACGATTCGAGCGATGGAGGTAAAGAACGGTAGCGAATGGGAGGCGGTGCCCTTTCGCCAGGGGCCTTTCGCTGGGCCGTCATGGGCCGATGTGAAAATGCAGAGGCTCGAAGGTTCAGCGTCCAGCTTTGTGGGCACAGTCGATGGCGTTCGTCATTCCCTTCAATACAAGCTCGAGGGGAATCGGTTGGCCATCATCGCCGGGCTGAAAAATGAAGGGCGCACAGGCTACGCCCCAAAGGCTGCCAGCCTCGTGCTCGGTATCGACAGCGAGATGCTGTCCTACCCGAGATGGAACTATAGCTATTTCCCCACCCTGTTGCGCTGCGAAAAAACACACTTCTGGGGATACCTGATGACCCCCTACGGGCGGATCATGACCGTCGGCTCACCCGACCCGGTGGCATCCTACTCCATGAATTATGAGCTCTCGAGCTGGGGTGACGGTGGTCACCTGATCTACACATGCAGCCTCGATTTGATGCATGCCTTGCCCTTGCCGGCGCGCCATCCACAAAATCTAGTTTCGCTCCAGCCGGGCGAAGAACGGAATTGGACGATTTATCTCCAACCGGCAGCATCGCTCGAAGAGATCAAGCCGTTGTTGGCAGCCTCGCTCTCGGCTCCGATGATCGACGCGGATCGCTATACCCTGGGCAGCGGCGAAAGTAGCAGCCTCACGTTCTGGGCGCCCAAGCCCATCACAGTGACGGTCAGCGCCGAAGATGGTAGCGCCACTCCGTTGCCGGTGCATTCGGTCGCGGGCGGTAGATCTGAGAGCACGCTCGCGCCCCAGGGCGGCCCCGGCCTATACAAGGTGACTGTGGCCCAGAGTGATGGACACGTCAGTGAAGCGTACCTCTCCGTGCGACAGCCCTGGTCCTGGTATATGCGTCGTGCACGCGAGGACACTCTGGTTAATAAGCAATACGCGTCAAGTCATCTTGAACAGTGGCTAGGCCTGGAAACCGATGTGTTGGCGCGGCTTTATCTGCCCGATCCCTCTTTGGATGCGCAGACCGATAAGCGTCTCAAGGAGATTCTGAGCCTGCAGTGGGATCTCAAAACGAAACAACCCACAAACATAATCAAACAGCGGCTGCTCATCAATACCGCTCAGATGGCCGGCCTTCTGGCCTACCGATACATGTCGGATCAGGATCCCTACTGGCTCGATCTGGCCAGCGGTTTTGCCGACTACGCTGTATCCCGGCAGGGACCGGACGGCAACTATAGCAACTACACTACGGTCGCCTATCCGGTGAAGTCGGTGATGACGGTGATGGCTGTCGAGAAACGAATGGCCGCGAAGGACGCGCAATTCGCGACAGCATACGATCGCCATTACGCTTCAGCGGAAAAGGCGATGGATTTTCTTGTGCGGATGAAAGACAACCTCACTACCGAAGGAGACAACACCTTTGAGGACGGCATGATCAGTTGCGCCGCCTTACAGCTCGGGTTATTTGCATTGCTCCAGAAAGACGCCGAAAAGCGCAATACCTATACTGAAGCAGCCAGAATCATGTTGTCAGGCCATCGTTGCCTGGAACAGTTGCTCATCCCCGACTCGCGTATGAACGGCGCGACACTGCGTTTCTGGGAAGCGCAGTACGACGTGTTGATGGGAAAATCTCGCAACATGATGGACTCACCTCACGGTTGGAGCGCCTGGTTGATTCCTGCGCTTTGGTATCAGTATCTGTTGACGGGTGAGGAGGAGTGGCTGCGAAAAACCATGAATATCATGGGCAGTTGTGCACAAGTGATCGACAGCAGAACCGGCCAGCTGCGCTGGGCCTTCGTGCCCGATCCATATCGTGAGGTCACGATGTTGGTCCCGGACGTGAATTACCCCCGGGAAGGAAAGCGAGTGGATGCAATCATCGGCGAACAATATGTACCGATGATCGCTTCTTTTCATTATCCCGACCACGAACCAGTCTTCGGCAACGGATGGACATCGGGCTGGTGCTGCTGCAACGATGTGCATGAGATTTTTATTGCCATGGCTGAGGTAGTGCTCACCTGCGCCTATGTCATTGAACGAACCAATGGGCAACTGGTCACGTGGAATTGCAGGGCTACTCGAGACGATGCCGGCGTGATCAGCATTCAACCCGCCGAGGACATGGTTAACCGTGTGCACGTGAACCTGCGGGAGCCGCACCAGGTCAACGCGACATTCGCTAGCGCTGCGGCCGTGAGCGTCCGGGCCCAGGGCCTGCAATGGATCGGCCCTGGAGGAGTGCCGGAACTCTTTCGCTAGGAGAACATCCCCGCCGATGCTTGCGCTTAGTAGTACAGCTTGAGAGCGAGTTGCAGAATACGCTGATTGCTGCGCGAGGACGTGATCGCGCTGAAACCAGAAGTGTTCTGGAAGTTAAGATTTCCCAGGCTCGTGAAGGAAAAGCCGGTGGGTCCTGGGTTTGCGAACGAATGCCAATTGGGTAGGTCAAACGCCTCCGCCCGGAATTCAAGCCTCACGCTCTCGTGAATCGGGAACTGCTTAAAGAGCGACATATCAAGATTTTGGAAACCTGGACCTCGTGCCTGGGCAGGCTTACCGCCCAGCGGCGAGTAGTCCCCTTGGCCAACCTGGGTTGCCACCGGCGGATTTGCGAATGCGCTTGGATTGAGCCATTGGTGCACGTTGTGCGGACCGGCGTAGATGTTCTGCCCCGGCACAACATTAGCAAAGCATCCGTAATCTTCCGTAGTGGCAATCGGACACCCAAGCGTAAAAGGTTGGCCGGTTTGGTGCGAGAAGATGAAGTTCGTAAGCCATCCACCCACAAAGGCATCCACCACCGGATTGACGTTATTCAGAAAGTACTGCTTCCTGCCAAAAGGCAGCTGGTATGTTCCCGAAACATGAACGACCTGCGCTGTATCAGCGCTGCACAGCGCGTAATCTGCCGATGTGCCAAAGCCCGGGAGCCATGGCGCCCGGTAACCCGGGTTGTTCGCGCCTTCCAGCGACCGCTGATCGGTCATGCACTTGGAAAATGTGTAATTGGCCAACATGGTCAGCCCAGCGCTAAGCTGGTGCTGATAGACCGCCTGGAAAGAACTATAGTTGCTGCCGCTCTCTGTAACCTCAAATTCGCTATTGGGAGAGAAAGAGGGAAACGGGATGTGACCCTCGACGGTGGGATCATACTCGTTTGTCCCCGGCGGCATGATGGCGGTCGGTGCGTTCTGAGTACTTCCACTGTCCAGATGCCTTCCAAGGGTGCCTACATATGCAAAGGAAAGTGCATCATGTTGAGTGAACTGATCCTGGACGGTGAGGTTAAAGGTTTGCTGATACGGCGTGTTGAAATTGTATTGCCTTCCATACAGGGTGAGACCGGCCCCGTTCACCGCCGTTGGGGTTTCGAGATTCTGCGCCACCAAGGGCATTTCCTAAAACGGCCGTTTGTCCTCCGGGCACCGTCAGCGGAGTTTGGGAATTCACTGCGTAAAAGTTAACCGTATAGGAAAACGGATAGTTGCCTCCAATGTTATAGCCGAATCCAATGTTGTTCAGCGCGCCATAGGTAATGCCATAGCCGCCACGAATCACGGTTTTGGGAGTCACGCGGTACGCAAAGCCGATGCGGGGAGCAAAATTAAGAAATTGAGCATTTCCCGTCGCCTTGTTCGACGTGCATTTGACGGCAATATTGTAGGAGGCGACCAGCGCCTGGAATGTCGATGAAGTCTGGGTCGAACTACAGCCCCTTTCGGGAATGTAGTAGGTTCCCGAGTCTCCCCCTCCCCCACCATTCTGAATGAAGTTAGCTTGCCTACCATAGATATCCTGATAGGGCGTGTAGTGGTCCCACCGGAGGCCGAGGTTCAGCGTGAGTTTTGGGGTCGCCTTCCAATCGTCCTGAAAGTAGGCTCCTATGTAATAGCGCTGGTCGCTCACCTGTGCATAGTTGGAAAGCCCGTAAGTCTGCAGGCCACCTAGATTGGAGATGCCGCCGGGAACCGTCGCGGCGCCAGGCACCAGCAACAGGTCTCCGACGCCGGCGTAGCCTGAATTCTGGTTCGGAATGTCAGAGTACTGACCATTAAAGCTGAAGTTTCCCTTGCCATAGGTAGGCTGGATGATAGGGGCGTACAAATCATCCACCTGAATTCCGGTTTTGAAGGTGTGTGACCCGTAGGTTTTGGTCACATTGTCCATAATCTCCAGGGTGCGAACCGTCGAAAGAGTGGGCATCCAGCCGGCTGTTCCCATACCTGTAAGGGAGCTGATAGCGATCAGCGGAAGTCCGCCATTTCCTGGAGTCTGCGGCACACCCGGGATTCCATATTGCTCCGGGATCCCAAACGTATTGCCGTATACCCCGTTTAGTCTTTCAATGCTGTGGAGAAATCCAGCGTGGGCTTCGTTGGTCAGAGAGGGCGTAAAGACATGGGTATATCCCAGGACAATTGCATACCGGGGGCCCTCTTCGAGCCCGTCTCCATAATTCTGACCCTCTGCGTACCCTGGCAGATAAGGCGGCACAAATATCGATTCATTGCTGTGGTTGTAAACACCAAAGATGATGTCCTTGGTGCTGATGTTCTCGTCAATCCGGACATCGTACTGATTGATGTTGTTAGTCCCCGCCGCAAACTGGTAGTAGTTGGGGAAACTTGTCCGGCCGGCCGTTGGATTGGGATATAAGCCGAGCAGCTTAACCGCGTTGGGATCGAGGCGTCCCTGAGGAAGGACGTTCAGGTATTGGGTCAGACCCGTAAAGTTGCTGATCCCAGCGACGCTGCCGGCGGTGTAGAACGGATCCCGCACATAAATGGCGCTGCCCGATGTATTGGCCAGGCCTGAAACCGGATCGAGCGCACCGGCCGCCACCATGCGGGTTGTCTCCGGATCCAGCAATGTTGCCAGAGGATAAGTCCGGCCGAGCCCGTCAGTTTTCGTGCCGCTCACCAACGAGAAATAGTCCTGGAAATTGGTAAAACCACTGTTGTGCATGTTCGCCGTTGGTACGCTGGAGGTACTAGCCGACGGCGTATCGATCCTTGTGCCCTGATAATCGAAAAAGAAGAAGGTTCTGTTCTTCCCGTTGTAGAGCTTGGGAATATAGACTGGGCCGCCGACCGTGCCACCGAACTGGTTCTGGTGATAGGCGGGACGTGGTGTACCCGTTTGGTTGGCGAAGTAATCGTTGGCGTTGAAAACAGTGTTGCGAACATATTCCCAAAGATCCCCGTGAAAGCCGTTGGTCCCCGACTTGAGCGCGGCATTCACGATCCCGCCTGTGGAATGGCCGAATTCAGCATCGAAGTTGCCGGTCTGCAGTTTGAATTCCTGGATCGCGTCCGGTGGCGGCACAATCGATGTGTACTCATTGTTGCCGCCGGCCCCCTGGATATTTCCGCCGCCATAAACCTCTACGTTGTCGTCGATTCCGTCCAGGCGAAAGTCGTTCTGGGTGAAATCTACGCCCATCACGTTGAACTCCGCATTGCTGGAACTTCCAGTAGTGCTGGTGCCGGCCGCCAATAATCCCAGGGTTGTCCAGTCCCGGCTCTGTAATGGCATGTCGTTGACCTGCTGCTCACCAATGGTCTGGCCAACGGATGCATCTTCTTGCTGCAGCAATGGCGCTGCCGCCGCATTCACCGAGACTTGCTGGCCCACCGTTCCCACAGCAAGCTTGGCGTCGATGGTCAGGTTGTCCTGGATGTGCGCTTGCACGCCCTCGGCGGTGTACGGAGCAAACCCCGCAGCCTCAACCTTCAGCGTGTAGGAGCCTGGATTCACCGCTTCGAAAACATAATCACCGCCCGCACCGGTCCTTACGGTCTGAGCCACACCTGTTGCCACGCTCGTGAGGGTCACGGTAGCGTTCGCAATCACGGCGCCGGTCGAGTCTGTCACCCTGCCGGTGATTCGCCCGGTGGCGACCTGAGCAGAAAGGCGTGAAACCGATGTCGCCAGCATTAGGGTGCAGACGATCAGAGCTATCAAGTTGGCCAGCCTTGTTGTTTTCATTGCGCTGCTCTCCAAAAATAATTGTTGCTGTTTGGCTCTCAAACGCATTTACTATCAACTATTTATATCCATCTTTGTGGGGCTATTCTTGCTTTCTGGGCCCAAGCGCTGTGAGCGGCTAGAGATGTGAACACCAGATCCTCAAAAAGCGAGATCCGGGACATTCATGTAGCGGACACATGATCATCCGCTGTTTGCATGTTCTTCGAAAGACGGCTGCTACGATGGCCCACAAATTTTGAATGAGGCGTCTCTAAGACGGCTCATTCAAGGTGTCACTCCCAGATATAGCTAACCTCAGGTTGAGCGTGGCTCAACGATTCATTCATTGAATCCAGTGGACTAGAAAGCTAGCATGGGCGAAAGACTGATGTCTCTCTGGCAGTTGACCAATTTATGTACACCATTTGCAGCAACAATCGCCTGTCAAAAAGGCTTTGCGACTGCCAGCCCATGCGGATGCGATGGTTGCTGGTGAAAGTCTCGCCATCGTATGATTACAAAAAATCAACGGCATTGCTTTCTTTGCGATGTACGCTACTCTTCTCGCTAAAGTATTGTCAAGGTTTCTTCCAGGCGCTACGTCGAAACCTCATATCGCAACTCGTAAGCATCGTGTTCACACCTGGAGAGCTTTGCTTGAGGAATGTGGCCGTTTCGTGAGGAGACCATTCTTAGCTAAGGTTGCACTCCTTTCGGCGATGCTGGGAATAACTCTAGACCTGTTCCCATTGCAATCGAATCCATCCTCTAGCCCGGCTGTTTCAGCCTCACAGAGTCGTGAGCTCGATTGCGATGGAAAGCGAACCAAAGCACGCCAATTCACCGGCGCGGGAAACTCTTCTGCGCGCGCTTAAGCTCTTAGCCGATGTATACGCCACGTGCCCGAGCTACGAGAATGGACGCGATTTAGCGGACGCCGAGATCAAGGCAGGCCAGTATGAGAGCGCGAGGAGCCTACTGAACACTCTGCTTGAGCAACAAGATCGAGCAGAGCTCCATAGCTTGCTCGGCGGCGCTGAGTCAGGTGAGAACAACTATAAAGCTGCGGCTATCGAGTACCAGAAGGCGGCGACGATAGACCCGAGTGAAGCAAACGTCTTCGATTTCGGAATGTCTTTGTTGCATCTCGACCAAAATGCGGCGATTACGATATTCCGCTATGGACTTCAGAAGTACCCGAAATCCGTCAAAGTTCATGTAGCTCTGGGAGCCGCCTTATACGCTGCCGGGAAGTCACTCGAAGGCGCCCAACTTCTCTGTGACGCTGAAGACTTGAACCCGTCCGACCCGCATCCTATGGAGATACTCGCCGATACGGAGATTGTCCCGCCGGCCCTGGCGCCAAAGATCATCTCGCAATTTGCTTCTCTCCATAAGAGATACCCCAATGATGGTTTAGTCCTCTTTGACTACACCATGGTCCAATCCGGGAGATGGTCGAACGACAAAGCCGCATTGCCTCCACATTTCACAGATTCCCTGAAAGCAGCTCTTACCTTGAACCCAAGGCTGCCTCAAGCTTATTTCCAATTGGGCCTGGTTTATGCGCAACAAGGCAAGTACGCAGAAGCAATCAGCGTTTTGAAAAGGGCCATATCTTTGGACCCTATGAACGATGAATATCACTATCGCCTTGCATTTGCTTACAGGAAATCTGGCGACGAAGAGAAATTTCACGAAGAACTAGATCAATTTCAGAAGTTGCACAGCAAGGCCTCTGATGGCAAGTAGCTCTCGGCCCAGTTTGATCGTTTCGCGCTGTGCATTCTTCTCGTCAGTGTGATCCAGGCTCATCGTGTGTTCGCGCTCGGAGAAGGTCAGAGTCGGGGTGTTCGCGAACCTGGCGCCACGCGGCATTCGAATACCTCAACTCCATCAGCGATTGAATTCGACAATGTAATTGAGGGCTCCAAAATCATCTTCACACTTAAGAACAGCGTCAGCCCTGAGCGATACTCGATCGAAACTATGGCCGGTGGAGTTGCCGTGTTTGATTACAACAATGATGGGCTGCTGGATATTTTCTTCACCAATGGCGCCGATATTCCTTCCCTTGAAAAGACCAATTCGACCTACTACAACCGGCTGTTTCGCAATAACGGCGATGGCACCTTTACCGACGTCACGGAGAAAGCAGGGTCTGCAAGGAACAGGCTATTCCATGGGAGTAGCTGCCGGAGACTATGACAACGACGGCTTGGTAGATCTGTACATCGCCGGCGTGAACCGCAACCAACTATTTCACAATAACGGCGATGGCACGTTTACCGACGTGACAGCGAAAGGCCGGCGTCGGCGGTAAGGTTCCCGGTCTCGGCAAGGCCTGGGCAGTGACGGCTGGATGGTTTGACTACAACAATGACGGTCTTCTTGATCTCCTGGTCGTGAACTACCTCGATTACGATATCAAGACGGCCGCGCTTTGCCATGTCGAAGGAGTTCCAACCTACTGTGCTCCCAATAAGTTTCGCGGAACGCCGAACATCCTCTATCGCAACAATGGGGATGGAACGTTTACTGACGTCTCGGAGCCGTCCCACATTTCGCGGTACGCCGGTAAGGGAATGGGTGTCGCATTTGCGGACTACGATAACGACGGATTCACAGATATTTTCGTCTCCAACGATACCTTCCCTAATTACCTGCTCCACAACAACCGGGATGGCACCTTCACCGACGTGGCGGTGGTTGCCGGCGTCGCCTATACGGAAAGCGGTACAACTGTAGCTGGGAATGGGCACAGACTTCCGCGATCTCGATAATGACGGTAGACCGGATCTCTTCCACACTGCAATGTTTGGCGACACGTTTCCCCTCTACAAGAACCTGGGCGGCGGCCAGTTTGAAGACATTACCGTCGCCGCGGGACTAACAGCCTTTACCAGCCGGCTGACCGGCTGGGGAACCGGTGCTTTCGATTTTGACAACGACGGATACAAAGACCTGTTCACTGCCAATTCTGAAATTCTCGACAATGCCATGGAGGTCGAGCACAGACCGTTCGCTCTTCCCAATGGACTGTTTCGAAACAAGGGCGCTCTCAAGTTCGAAGATCTGAGTGCCAAGGCTGGAGCAGG
Source organism: uncultured Acidobacteriaceae bacterium (assembly GCA_963821315.1). Taxonomy (GTDB): domain Bacteria; phylum Acidobacteriota; class Terriglobia; order Terriglobales; family Acidobacteriaceae; genus PALSA-350. The sequence continues at coordinate 391,911 of CAWGDP010000012.1, forward strand.
TTTCCTGGTTCCGGCAGCGCATCGCGGGGCGGCATTTGGCGATTTCAACAACGATGGGAAGATCGATATCGTCGTGACCGCGTTGAATGGTCCGCCGCAGCTTCTTATGAACCGCTCACCGAACCAGAATCACTGGATCATCCTGAAGCTGATTGGAACCAAGTCGAATCGTGATGGGCTTGGAACCAAGGTCAAGATCACGACCAGCCATGGAAGCCAGTACAACCACGCAACCACTGCCGTCGGCTATAACTCCTCAAGCGACAAGCGGGTGCATTTCGGACTGGGCGAGAGTACGGTCATAGATAGGATCGAACTTTCCTGGCCGAGCGGTATTAGGCAGATACTCACTAAAGTTAAGGCAGACCAGGTCCTTGCCGTCAGGGAAACTTCACAGTGACCTATGAGATGCTGATTTCGATCCACTCCAGCGGCTTCCCTGCCGAGTTGCGTTCCTCCACGGTGATTCTTAGCCGGCCGTCTTCAATCGTGGCCTTGCTTTGCGTGGCGGTCTCTCCGAAATAGTGACTTCGTATCTCCGCTTCCCTTCCCTCCTGCCGGCGAAGGATGATCTCCCCGCCCGCATAAGATACAACTGCCAGTTTGCTGCTTCGGGTTATGCCCTTGTTGTCCCGGGAAGCAATAATGACGGGTGCGCTGGATTGGACAACATCTCTCACCCGGGGGTCAGTCAGTTGAGACGCAAGAGGATTCTGTTCGCCGGGAATGGGGGGCCTGAACGCCAGCAGAACCAACTCGCCACCTTCGATTCTGGCCCACGAGCGGGCGTGCGCTCCGAAGGTTGGCGCTTCAGAGATAGCGCCCAGGGGCAAAACTTCAAAGGTATTCGTGGACCGTAACACCTTGGCCACACCGTTATATTTGGCCACCAGCTCAGGCGTGCTGCCTTCCCCTTGCTCGTCGGCTTTGAAGTCATTCAGCGAACCGATCGTGCCCACTGCCGCCGAATCGAACCATATATGCGGGGCGCTAGCCCAGTCATAGCCCGATGAACCGTACGTGGGGATTCCCAGCGGTCCCAGCAGGCTGCTGAAGTAGATGCGTCGATTGGCTTCCAGGTCATATTCGCCGGCGGTCAGAAACAGATCGTCGGTGCTATGTAAGTCAAAGTAGTCAAGAAAGAGAGGAGACAGCTGGTAGTACATTACGACCAGGTCTGGCTTTTCTTCTCGCATCGCCTTGATGACCACCTCAAGCCCCTTCCACATCAGCCGTTCCCCAGTCCAGTTCTTGTCCTTTGGGGCTGCAATACCAATGGCGGGCAGCTCATATCCGAAATCGAACTTGAATAAGTCGGGCTTGTACCTTCGAATGAACTTCCGCACCAGATCGCTGAGAACCTTCGCCACCTCTGGCTGGGTAAAATCGAGAATATAGTAGTGGGCTCCGCCAAAATTACCAGCCAGGAAGGGTTTCCCGTCTGGCTGTTTCAACATGTTGTCCTCGGTCAGGCCGAGATCCGCTGGTCGTTCACAGCGCATGAGCGCCGCCCACAAGCCGATCCGGTATCCGTCGGCACGCAACTGGTCCAGAAATTGTTCGAAGTGAGGAAGTCTTGTTGCCGAGTGCTCTAGATTCCCATAGGCCTCTTCCCATTTGTCATCGATGGAAAAGAGGCCGGCCTTCATACCGGAGGCTTTGAGGTCCTTATAGATTCCGGTCAGAAACGCCTCGTCTAAATGCTCTCCAGTCTTATTCCGGTCAACCTGCGCGCCCCAGGTACAGAATTCCGGCGTAAGGGAAATCGCCGTCTTCTGCTCTGAGTTCTGGTGTCTGTGGATAGTGCCCGCCTGAACCAATCCGTTATAGTAGGCGCCAATTGCCTTGTAATAATCTGGGGCCACCGACCAAAATAACGTCGCGCCTAGGGACAAATGTCCCGGACCACGAAGGTGCTTCCAGAGATCACTTCGATAATCGATCCACAAACTGCATTTTCCTTCGTACAGTTGCAAAAACAGGTCACCGCCCGGCAGGTCGGCTAGTCCGCAGACGAAGGCGTCCGATCTTCCTTCGGTAAACATATTCCGCTGTCCGCTGGACCCATCCGCACTGAATCCGCAGAAATAGTGAACCGGAAGTCCCCACTGTTGGTTTAAGCCTGGAATGAAGCTGCCTCGACCTAGCCAGACGCTCTGGTCAAGGTGGACATTGTCCTGAACGATCGGACTGATGGATGACCCTTCGCTAATTCCGGGCACGACCAGGTAGGACGAATGGAGCGATGGGATCCTATTCGCGCCGCTGACGTCGGTGAAGTAGTGCAGACTAACTATTTCCTCTGTCGCGGTCGTCTCGTAGATTACGGGATCGCTCCAAATGCCATGCCCGTCAAACCGCCATGGGACCGACAGGCGAGCAGAGCCGTTCACTCCCTCGTACTCAAAAGTCACTCGACCGGGCTCAATATGATGCCCGGTTGCCCTGCCTTGAGTACACTGCCTGAGCGACGGGTTCTGGGCCGGCGCTGTTACGACCGCGGGCTGAAGTATTCCGCTTACGATGAGTCGATTCCTGGAGTCACGCAGGTTGAATTTATCGTCGGCCTGTGAATACTCCCACGAATAGTTCGGGCCGCTGACGCGCACAAACCCGTCTGGGCTCGAAATCGATGGGGCCTCAATGTTCCCCAATAGGCTACGGTTAGCAGCGGTTAGCAGAACGCCAGTGGAGAGTTGTACGAACTTACGCCGGTTCCATGTGTCCAAGGTTCGTCCTCAAAGAATCAAATTAGCATCTCGTCGTTCAGTGTGCCGAAGTGTATTCAACAACTCTTGAGAACGCCCGGTATCGGTAAAGCGGTTGGCTTTGCGGCTCACATAAGCCTCAATCGTATGGGTGAGGGAGTCCGTGCCCGTATCGGTGGTCAGCCGTCGCGGCATGATCATGGTTAGCTCGTAGTCGACAACAGCGGCGGAAGGCATCAGCGAGCTGCCGGCGATCAAGTTTTTAGAGATGACCGCAAAGCGGGTTACCTCTGAACCTGTTCCTGCGGTAGAGCGAGGTGGAATCTACATATCGGACTGGCAAGCACTGAACGGGACACAGGGCGGGATAAGCTGACGAAATGCGACAGAATACTGGGATTTCGGGTTCCGTCCGTATGGTCGCCAACCCGCGGAGCAACCAGCAGCGATGCGGCTCGTCGCGGTTGGCGAAGAGGGTTGAGCTGGGCAGGAGATGAAAGGCCGTGCGGAAATGTGCGAACTAAGAGAACTATGCGAACTAAGTCTGCTCCTGCATGGATTCTTCAATAGTCGCGTCCTCGGTCGTGGATTCATCAGCTGTCTCTTCTCCGCCCATGGATTGGTCCGCACGTCTCCATGTCCCCGGTAAGTGGGGTTCGGAGGATCTACCAGCGGGGGGCTCTTGATTAGGAAGGTATTACCGCATACTTCTGGCGTCCATAGCGTTTGCAAATAGAGATGAGGATAAAGGGGTGTTTAACTGGTGGTTAACAGTCCTATTTTGACAGAAGGCTCAAGACGGACCATATAGGCTGTCTCCGAATCTCGCGTTACGGTTTCCCAGGTCAATGCGGCGCCGCGCTGAAGTGTGTCATGGGGGATATGTATCCTGTCGCCGGATCTCCTCCCGCCTATTCCTCGCATCGCGCTTTCAGCGCCTGTGCCGTTTCATCCTGAGAAAGTGAAAAGCTCAACGAGGGCCTTCACGCGCTCTTTCTGACGGCTGCGCGGAAATCGTTTGGTTCTGGTGAGCTCGGCGATACCGTGGAGGCCGGCCCAAAACAATTCGGATAGAACCTCTGACTTCGAGCCTTGGCCCTTAAACAACTCCATGAGTTGCGCAAAAGCGAAGTGCAACTCCGGAGGAGTCGCAGGGTCTGCGAAGGGTACGTTCAGGCTGAGCGAAAACATGACTTCATACAGTGCGGGCGACGACGCGGCGAACTCCAGGTATGCGGACGCGAACGCTTCAACCGCATTCCCACTCTTCGCCCGTTTTCTTGCCTTTTCCAAAGCCAGACCTAGCTCGTAAAAACCCTCGATCGCGACTGCGGCAAGGACCCCTTCGCGGCTTCCAAAATGAGCGTACAAGACGGGTTGGCTGTACGAGATTTCGTGGGACAGCCGCCGAACGGTGACGTTGGGCCAGCCCTCAAGCTCCGCGATTCGCCGTGCGGCACTGATGATTTGTGCCCGGCGGGCTTGCTTATCACGCAGTTTTCGTTCCGCTATTCGGTTAGGTGCCGGGGTCGCTACCATCCTCACAATTATAGCGTTGCTAGAACTTATAACAATAAAAAAATAATCTACGAATGCTCTTGCATCCTGGCGCGGGGCACCGCATCATTTATAGCGTTGCTAGATTTTATAACGAATGAACACGACAGCAAACTTCGCCAGTTCGACTTTGAAAAGCAATTCGCTGCTCTTCTGGAGTACTCTCCTGATACCGGTCGGTATTATCGCGATTGGCATCAACTTCATACTCAACCCAGTCGGGGCCTCAACTGCCTACGGCATTCCGATCAAAGATCCCGCCGCCTTTCCTTTTATGTGGATCAAGGGAATTCGTGACATCTTTGCGGGTCTCGTAGTCCTGACGTTTCTCTTTCGAGGAGACCGACGCACCACCGCAATCCTCTACGCTCTTGCAGTTTTCATTCCGGTCGGCGATGGGTTTGTCATTCTGAGCCATCTTGGCTTTGCACCGTCCATCTTCATTCACTGGGGAACAGCGCTTTACATGATGATCGTCGCTGTGTTTCTTCTGAGAAAGAACTAGCCCGCACTCAACCGCCGCCGCAGTACTTGGAGGAATGTCATGTTGGAAGTTCTAAGTGTCGTTGCAATTATCGTCACCGGATTGATGGTCGGAACTGAATTGTCCATCGCCGCGTTCGTTCATCCCACGCTCGATAAACTTCCGGATGATGTTCATCAGCCGGCCGCGAGCGCCCTCGCTCGTGTGCTGGGAACAGTCATGCCGGTCTGGTACCCTTTCGTCTTTGTGCTCATCTTAGCCGAGGCCATCTTCGCATGGCGCCAGTCTGGCCATCTCCCGATCTGGTTCGCTACTTCGGCCATTTTGTGGATGTTGGCGAGTGTGTTTTCGCTTACGTCACTCGTGCCGATCAACGCTCGGATTGCATCCTGGGAAAAGTCCGCTCCACCGGCCGATTGGAAGACGTACCGGAGCCTATGGGATAGGCGTCACCGCTGGCGTGTAGTACTGCTGACGCTCGCTTTCGCCTTTCTAATCGTGGGATCTCTCAGCAGGTAATCATCTTTGGCCGGTTCCACAAGGACCAGGTCCTATGTGGATTTCACGCGATGTTGAGGGCCGCCTGAAACGCTCTGCGAAGACCGCAGGCGAGCCATGCGAATCTCAGTGAATTCAGACTCCTGAATTCCGCGCCCAAAGACTTTGGAATCCACTCGATGAGACAGTGAATTGAATGCAATATGCAAAGGGCAATCTACACAGTTATGAAAATCGCAACCCTAATCGCGCGGATTCTCCTTAGTCTGCTGTTTCTCATCTTCGGACTCAACGGCTTTCTTCACTTCATCCCCATGCCTCCGCCGCCCGGACTGGCGGGACAGTTCATGGGCGCATTATTTGTTTCGCACTATCTGATATTCATTTTTTTGGTGCAGGTGATCGGTGGAGCACTGTTGCTGGCGAATCAATCTGTTCCTCTGGCGCTCATCCTGCTGGGACCGATTCTTGTAAACATTCTCTTGTTCCATTCACTGATGGCGCCGGAAGGTCTGCCTGTGGCGCTGTTCGCAACGGTGCTCTGGGCGATAGTATTTTACGCAGTGCGCCGAGCATTTGCAGGCGTGTTCATTCAGCGGGTTCAGGCCTGAGTCAGCAAGGCGGTATCCGCCCCCTTGGCTGGGTGAGTGAATAGGCGCCTGTGGTTACACGCTCTGCAACACACCCATATCGGTTGGCCGACATATTTTGTATTTGCCCAGGACGAAGAACGCTCGATGCCCTCCCCTTGCCCAAACGAGAAAGCGGCGGAGCAGTCCAGCGTAGACGTAGAGTCATCAATTATCACGGAGCACACTTCATGAATCCCATCGCCCCCAATCGAATCGCAGGTGTCTCCGGAAGCCTCCGCCAGGCCTCCTTCAGCACCGCTCTTATCAAGCTTCTTGCCCACCACCTGCAGCCCGCGATCGAGCTCTCCCTAGTCGACATCAGCGACGTCCCTCTCTATAAACGAGTACCTTGAGGGCGCCAACAAGCCCGCCGCCGTCGACGCTGTCAACGCCGCCTTAGCGCAGGCCGACGCCGTCCTCTTCGTTACTCCCGAGTACAACCACGGCATCCCCGGCGTGCTCAAGAACACCCTCGACTAGGTCTCCCGCCCAGTCTTCAACTCCGTTCTCAACGGCAAACCAGTCTCCTTCATCTCCTCATCGCTCACCTTCACCGGCGGCGTCCGCGCCCAGTACCAACTCCGGGAAACCCTCATCTCCATGCTCGCCCATGTCGTCCCCGGTCCGGAGGTAGTCGTCGGCGGAGTCCACACCAAGTTCAAGGATGAAGCCTTCGTGGATGACGCCACCCTCAGCTTCATGCTGCAGTCGTTCGACCGCCTGCGCGCCGAAGTCCTGCTCCGCTCCACCCACGCAGGAAAGAACGGGCAGTAATGAAGCTATCGCCAGCAGATCGGCGGAATCGGCCCCGGAGCCGTCTACAGTCGTGGCAAGTGGTACTACTGGATCAAACTCCTACCACGAGCTCGGCGCCAGGAAACATGACCGAGGGCAACAACTCCTCCTGCGCGTCACAAAGGTCTTCTGAAAGCCGTCCCGTCCCCGAGGACACCCAGCCGGCTTGAAACGCACTCCAGCGTTCGAAGTTAGACCGACGTTTCGTGTGATGGCAAATGCTGTAATTCGTCCAAAATGGCCTTCGCCGTTCGCAGACCGTTGGATTCGTTGCCGCTGGGAAAGGACGAAATCGCGCTGCGGAGCAGAATCTACGCTTGATCACGGCGGTATCGCCGATCAACAGGCGAGCGAGTGTGGCAGCGACTTTCAATTCCCAAGAGCGAGCACCGCTTTCGTGAGCAAGTGCAAGCGCGCTTTCCCGGCGATGCTCAACTGTCGATTCAAGCTATCCAGCGTTGTGCTCTAAATCGAATTCCGCCTCGATCCGGAGGAACTCAGGCATCGCCCAGTGGCCGTCCTCATAGTACGCAGACGGACGGAACGAAGTCCACAACGACCCCACTGGCGACCTGGCAAGCTGCCGCTCGTTGGTCGTCTGACGCTGCCACGGCGGTCACCAGAAAGTGTTATAGCGCTGCAACCATCGTGCCATTTACCTTCAGCTCAGCGTAGAGGGCTAAACGAAATGCAACGAGAAATCGATGAACCGGTGGTGGAACAGCTAAGCGAATACTGCAGCAAGATGGGTTGCTCTGCAAGTGACGCACTGAACGAGGCGGTACGATATTGGCTCGAAACTATCGCGCTGGTACGTCTGGTGAAACGCAGGCCGATGAACCAGCTAGCCGATTACAGCAAAAAGAACGATCTGCCTGCGGGTCATCTGCTGAACGGGGCGTTACGATGCTGGCTTGATGACGTCGCGGGGCCACGGGTGGAGCAACTTGGATTGGTACCGTTGATGCCGAGATTCGAATCTCAGGCCTACTAGATCCGTGCGCGTTCATCCGGGACGCTCGTTCGTGCGACATGAACAGCGAAAAATGATGAACACTTCACCTTCATTTAATTGGGTGTACAATAAAATATGCACCCGGTGGTCGAAACCGCCGAGTTTCAAAAAAGGCGAAGGCAGTATGGAGCGATGCGGAGCGCGAAGCATTCATCGACTGGATTGCCACCAATCCAGGTGCAGGCGACGTTATTCCTGGCGCGGACGGAGCACGCAAGGTGCGCTGCGGCCGGGCGGGAAAAGGCAAGCGCGGCGGCGTGAGGGTGATTTATTTCCACCTTACCGACGACGAGATTGTGTTGCTGGTGATGGTTTATGCCAAGGCTGTGCAAGCCAATGTAAAGCCCAAGGGCATCAAGCGGGGTTGAAAACATGAAGGCACTGAAGAAGATGGACGTGAACAAAATCGCCCGCGCCATCGAAACCGATGCGGGACATGTGTTGCCGGGTCTGCGTGAGTCTCTGGCGCAAGCCAAGGCCGGCGATTTGTTGCGGGTTCACACACCGGAACAGATCGTGGCTCGCCGTCGCGGTCGCCCCGCAGGAAGCAGGCAGGAAGTCACCAAAGAGGCGGTTAAACTCCGCCTGGATGCCGACGTGATGGCGGCGCTCCGTGCGAGCGGGGATGGCTGGCAAACCCGCATCAACGCGGCTCTGCGGGCATCGCTAGCCCTAAGTGGAAAGATCGGCAAGCAATAGGCTATTGGATGGAAAAGGCGATTGCTAAGGGCTTGACCGCTTCATATCACACTGCCCTTCAAACTCTCACATAATCGCCTAGCCCCTGAGGTTTTGTTGCGGGATTATTTCGTCTGGCCCCCATCGTCTGACCCCCATCGTCCACACCGGATGCTTGGTCTTCTCCTGGCGCGAAAATAGCTTCCCGTCCTTCAGCGTCTCCCGCCGGAACATTACGGCGTCAGAAATGCGGATGCCCGAGTAACGCATGAGGAGAATGAGCGCGAGGAGTTTCTTCTCCGTTCCCGCCGGTATTTTCGGATGCGCTTCCCGAGAGATGCGCGACAGACGAATCAACCCTTAATGAACTGCAACAACGAATTGTGGGGTTATTTCGTCTGGACCCGCATCCCCTGACCCGCATCCCCAACCAGTTGCCTGAACGCGACCGGCGTCTGCTTCAGTCGGTGTTGCTGGAAGAACGCAACAAGAATGAGCTTGAGCCGAGTTCGGCATCACCCGCGAATTTAAGAGTGTTGTTACACCGTGCCAAGCAGTCGTTCAAGTCGTGCTATACAAGCCGGTCGGGTGTGCGAGTTAAGGTGCAAGACAGGATTAATGGTAAACGTGACTGGAAATGGGGGAATGCTCCAGAATCATACGAGTTTAAGAAATCTGCTGAGGTTCGCCGATGAAGTGGGAGGTTGCGATAGGGGAGCAGATGCTTGGCGGGAAGTGACTCGGGCCAGAATTACCCCTCCGTTGTTCCACGAAAAAACTCATGAAAGAAGGAACACATGAAGAGGTATATTGTCACTCTTGCATTGCTCACATCCACTGCCCTGTTAACCGCAAGCGCGCAAATACCAGCTGGGAAAAACCGGCCGGCCAGCGTACCCGAGGGATACGTGATCACACCCTTCGGATACTTCCACCCCACTTGCGTCCAATCCATAGACTCTGGTGAAACCGCCAGCGGCAACGCCTCCTGTAGCTACCCTCGTTACGCGCCTGATGGGACGCCCAGGCCGCAAGCATCGGCAACAGCCCCCACACCCGAGATCAACGGCTGGATCGAGAGCACCAACATCGTGGCCCCGAAGAACAGGAGCTTCAGCGCCATCTACAACAGCAACATCGTGCCTTCCTCTCCGTCGAACGACGAAGGACAGACATTGTTTTTTTTCCCTGGCCTCGAAGACGTCAACGATCCCAACACCAGCATTCTCCAACCGGTATTGGCCTACTACGGAGGGTCGTGGACAGTCACCAACTGGAACTGCTGCCTGAACGGCATCACGGTGCACAGCACCCCGTTTACCACCTGGCCTGGTCATCAGATCGTCAGCAGCACCACCGAGAACTGCAAGCCCGGGACACTCTCTTGCGGTAACTGGAACATTACGAGCGAGGACGTGGACACCGGCTCCAGCACGACTCTGCTCAAAACTCCTAGTCAAGGGCAGGTGTTCAATTGGGCGTTCGGTGCCGTGCTCGAACCTTACGGGGTTAACAATTGCAATGACTATCCCGACAAACCCGAAACCTACCACATGGTGGTGTTGGACGAGCGCCTCATGCCCGTAGTTCCACACTGGAGTGTCTCGGTGAACTCGACCGCTTCACCCCAGTGCGGTTACAAGATAGGCGCCCAACCGTTTAAGGATACCCTCCACTATTGAGGGGCAGGGCCAACCGCAACCAGAGTATCCGTGCGGATCATTACACCCAATGATACGCCCAATTACACCCATTTCTGACACCCGAGACCACACCCGATCACGCCCAACCTAAAGGGCTAAGACACGATCCGCGGATGGTCGCTCCATGCATATTTCCGAAGCTCGGAGACGGGAACGAGATTCGGTAAGTGCATTGGCGATTTAGCGCCAATACAGAATCACCAATTTTCGTCCTGAGAACTGACGTACTTTTAAATCTGCTGAGTGGGCAAGGCTGCTCGCTGGGCTACACAAAACGAAGTAGACGCTCTACCTCCATTGGGAGTAGAGTATCTACATCTATGAACGAAAAGGACCAGTATAAGAACCGGATTGAGTTGCTGCAGGGAACACTCGACATGCTTATTCTTCAGACCCTGCAATGGGGACCGCAGCACGGATACGGAATTGTCCAGGCTTTACGTTTGCGATCCGGAGACGTGCTTCAGGTGGAGACCGGATCACTGTATCCGGCTCTCCATCGATTGGAGCGTCAGAGCTGGGTGCAGTCTGAGTGGAAGCAGTCGGAGAGCAAGCAAAAAGCCCGATATTACCGAATCACGGCCAAGGGGAAAAAGCAGTTGGCCTCTGATCTGGGCCGATGGCAGCGAATTGTCGAAGCGATTGGGTCGGTGATGTACGTCAAGCCGGAGGAGAGCGAGTCATGAAGTGGTTCCCGAGCTTCGGTTTTCAGCGGCGCAAGCGCGAATTGCAGGAAGAGATCGATGCTCACCTGCGGATGGCGATTGCAGATCGAGTGGCGCGAGGCGAGACGGCAGAGACGGCGCGACAAGCGGCGGCGCGGGAATTCGGAAATATTCCTCTGGTGCAAGATGTGACACGTGACATGTGGGGCCAAGCGTGGCTTGAACAACTAGGCCGGGATGTCCGTTACGCGTTACGGCAACTGCGCAAGAGCCCCGGCTTTTCGATCACCGCGACGGCGATGCTGGCAGTAGCTATCTGCGCCAACAGCACCGTATTCAGTTGGATCGACGGCACAATGTTGCGTCCGATTCCTGGGGCGCGGGACACGGGCGATCTTGTTAGCCTGCAGAGGGGGGAACGGAACTTCTCCCCGACTCCGCCCTTCTCGTATCTCGACTATCGCGATCTGCGCGAACAGAACCACACCTTCGCCGGAATACTCGCATATCATCACGATTGGATCACGCTGACCGGCGGTGCACAGCCGGAGCGTGCCTATATCGCGAACGTGTCGGCAAATTATTTCGATGTGCTCGGCATCAAGCCGCTGCTGGGGCGTTTCTTTCTGGCTGAAGAAGAGACGCGTCCAGGTGCTGTTCCCAACGTGGTCCTGGGCTATTCGCTTTGGAAGACGCGTTATGCCGAAGACCCGGCAATTGTGGGCAAGTCGATCGAGATCGCCCGGCATCCTGTGACGGTGATCGGTGTGGCGCCGGAGGGGGTTGTCGGAGCAATGCCCGGGATCCGTGAAGATCTGTGGGTAACGCTCGATCCCCTGGGGACGGATGTGTGGCGGATGACGCATCGCAGTGGTGGTGCGGTCTGGCTGAACGTAATTGGAAGATTGCGGCCCGGCGTGAGCCGTGGCCAGGCAGCCCAGGATCTCGACACCCTGATGCATCATATTGTGGCGGCGTTCCCGGACGATCATCTGGGCGATAACCGGATCACGCTCGATCCCATGTGGCGCTCGCCATTCGGCGCCAACGGATACATGGCGGCGACGCTGCCCATTCTGCTGGCCTTCGCCGCTGTGGTGCTGTTGCTGACCAGCGCGAACGTGGCTACGCTCACGCTGGTGCGATTTGTATCCCGGCGGCGTGAGCTTGCGATCCGGCAGTCGCTCGGGGCGAATCGCATTCAACTGGTGCGGCAGATGGTGCTGGAGGGCGTGGTGCTTTCCATCGTCGCGGGAGCCGTGGCCCTTGTGTTGACATCGTGAGCGGTACGCCAACCGCATCTTGTCTGCCTTGAGCTGAAGGTGGAAGCTTTCGGTATGAGAATACGCAAAGCGGAAGCGGAAGCGAAGTGGTTTGGATTAATCAAAGAGCAAGAGCAGAGCGGGCAGAGCGTAGCCAGCTTTTGCCGGGAGCGCGGTGTGCGAGCATCGCAGTTTTATGGCTGGAAGCAGCGCATTCGTGAGCGCGCCGAATCGGGTTTTGTGGAAGTGCGAAGCGGCGCCGAACAAGCAGGCGCTGGTTTCCGGAGAAACGGAGCGATTGAAGTTCGCCTTCATGGGGGCCGCGGACTTCTGGTTGAGCCTGGATTTGATCCCGATCATCTGCAGGCGCTGTTAACGGTGCTGGAGCGATCATTGTGATTGGGTTGCCAAGCTTGCGCGACCTGGATGGAGCTTCGGGAACCCGGATCTGGCTGGCCGCCGAGCCGACCGACATGCGCTGTGGTTTTGACCGGTTGGCGGAGCAGGTCAGGTCGGTGATCAGCCAAGACCCGTTAAGCGGCCACTTGTTCCTGTTTCGCTCCCGTCGCGCAGAGCGCTTGAAGGTTTTGACGTGGGACCGTGACGGATACGTATTGTGGTACAAGCGCCTGGAACAGGGCGTCTTCAAGCTGCCGCGCCTGTCTCCAGGGACTCGCTCCGTCGAGTTGCGCCCCAGCGAGTTGGCGATGATCCTCGATGGGATCGACATGACCAAGCTGAAGCGGGTCCCACGTTACCAGCGAACCACACGAAGCAACAGAGAAAAAGCAATTGTCTGAGCGAGCCGGCCTCCGTTATGACATAACGGACTGGTGGCTACCGTGTCTAAGTTACCCGACGATCCCGAAGCGCTCAAGGCTATCATCATGCGCCTCCAAGGCGAGCGCGACGATCTGCATACAACGAATCTGCGTCTGCAGGTAGAACTGGACCGGCTGAAGAAGCGTTACTACGGTCCCCGTGCGGACCGGCTGGAGACGATGACGGATCTGGCTCAGATGCTGCTCAGCTTCGCTGAAGAACTGGACAACAAGCCAGTGCACCCGGAAGATGCTGCTGGTTCTCCACCGGAGCAATCACAGCAGCCACAACAACCAGCTCAGCAGCAGCGTCATCTCGAAAAGAGCAAGGGACGTCGCAATCTGGCCAAGTTCGAAAACCTGCCGACCACCACCTTTGTGCACGAGTTGAGTGCCGAGCAACGCGCCTGCCCTTGCTGCGGAGAACAGCGCAAGGAGATCGGTTCAGAGCAGAGCTGGCAGATCGAATATCATCCTGGCCATTTCGAACGGCTGGAGCACATACGCAAGAAATACGCTTGTGCTGCTTGTGAGACCGAAGGCGACGGGCCGCAGATCGAGACAGCAGCTAAGCCGGAAACTGCAATAGAAAAAGGCTTAGCCGGCCCTGGCCTGCTGGCTTTCATCGTCACCAGCAAGTTCGCCGACTATCTTCCCCTTTACCGGCTGGAAGATATCTTCGCCCGTCAAGGCTTTGAGATCGCGCGTGGCACACAATCGATCTGGTGCGGGGATGTAGCCGATCTGGTCGAGCCCTTGTATCACTTGATGGCCGAGCGAGTGCGCTTGTCTCACGTGGTAGCCACCGATGACACCATCATGCCCATGCTGCAGGAGGGCAAGACGGCCAACGCAAGAATGTGGGTTTATCTGGGTGACGGCAACCATCCCTACAATGTGTTCGACTTCACGCTGGATCGCCACCGCAACGGCCCGACGCATTTTCTCAAGGACTACAACCAGGTGCTGCTTGCCGATGCTTACGGAGGATACAACGGCGTGGTGGCCGGCAACCAGATGACCCGCGCCGGATGTTGGGCTCACTTGCGGCGCAAGGTGATCGAAGCGGAGAAAACGGCGCCGGAAATCGCGCGGCAGACCATCACCATGATCGCTTCTCTCTACGCGGTAGAAAAACAAGCTGCAGCCATGGCGGAGCCCGAGAGGCTCAAGCTACGCGAGGAACAATCTCGACCGCAATTGGCTGTGTTGCGGGAGAAGCTTTTGGACTGGAAGCAGGAACTGTTGCCACGCCATCCTATGGCAGAAGCCATCAGCTACGCACTGAGCCAATGGCAGCCACTGAGCGTGTTCTGTTCGGACGGCGCCGTGCCCATCGACAACAACGCCTGCGAGCGAGAAATGAAGCGGATCGTGCTGAACCGCAAAAACTCGCTGTTTGTCGGCAACCCGCGCGGCGGAAGAACATCGGCCATTCTGGCCAGCATCACCTCGACCTGCCGCCGTCTCGATCTGGATCCACATCGCTACCTGACACAGCTGCTGGTCAACTTACCCACAACGCCCGCCGATCAACTCGCTGCCTGGCTCCCTGACCAGTGGAAGCTTACAGCCTCCGCTCAGCCTGAATAGCAGATCCTGCGGTTTACATACCGC
>CAWGDP010000013.1:0-248240 GCA_963821315.1 uncultured Acidobacteriaceae bacterium
GATTGAGATGGGGCAGCTCTCCGAATAGCCGGTTTCTCGTCCGCTTGCCAACAACGTGGAGTTCAATAAGTGCATCAGCCTGTTGGCATCAGTTGAGCATCGAGCCACCCGGACCGAAAGACTTCGGCGAGTTCCTGGGGCGTTAGCTTTTGCGGGAAAGACTAGGGGTCGCAAGTAATGGATCCAACTCCGATCCCAGAAGCGAGGGACCGCGGGCACGTCGGTGTGGCTGTGCTTTCACTGATGCCGGAGCCACGCGCCGTCGATCCGAGGCTTCCACGGCTGCACACGGCTCTCAGATAGTCGTAAACTTTCTACACTAACCTCATGAATCACCCTTGGGAATGGCTTTTCGATGGCGTAGGCGGAGCGGCGGCGCTTGCGTTGATTGGATTCGCTTATCACACGCTCCGTTCCCGCAAGGATGAGAAGCCTCAGTCGATCGTGTCGGGAAGTGGTTGACGTTTCCGCTGCTGACAGCTCTGTTGCTGTCAGCAATCGCTCCAGCGGTCATAGTTCTCCGGTTGTGCTTGGATCGCACAACACCATCAATATTTCTCACACCGCGCCGGAGGCGAAAGTGCGAGAGGGCGCAGAAGTTTTGCGGGACGGTGAAGAGAAAGAACAAGAAAGTTTTCTTGGGGTAATGCGTTGGCTGTATTCATGGGCATCCCTGCCGTCTTTTGCTTTGTGGGCGGCCTGATTTGGGTGGCGTCGCATGTTGGAACCGTTCGCGGTGTGCTACAGGGAAACCGTGCGGCGTCCACAATCGCCTATCAATACGGGAAAGGGATAACTCCGAAGGAGTTTTCGCACACAGGCGAGCAAGATACAAGCTGTTCTGAAGCCGGTATTACCTGTTTTGGAGAGGATTCGATTCCAAGCACAGCCATCCCGATTCCCGAGGAAGATGGAGGCAATTGGTCGAGAATCGCCGTGATAGTGAACTATCAAGAAGGCGGAGACTCCAGCAGGATTCTCATATCAACCAAGAGCAAAGACATCTCACTGAATTATGCGAACCACCGAGACGGAAGCACATACAAGCAGATTGAGTTTCAAATGGAAGACGTAAAAGCCCTCTCAGAATCACAGAGGAGCTATTGGTTCCCGGTGGATGTCATGTACCGCGAGACTGGTGTCTCATTCCCCATCACCGTTACCGTTGAAGAAGATCGCCGCCGTCCGCACTCTGCAACGGCAATTTTTGCGATTCCACGCAAGGAACCCACGCCCCCGAACATCCCAAGGATCGCAAAGGCGTCTCATACGTCTAATGCGGCCACGGGCACGCGGCAGATATCTATTTCCGAAAGGGTAACAACTATCATCGCAGGGCTGCTCAATGTGAGCAGGAACCAAATCAAGCCCGGATCTGACGTGGAGATTGATCTTGGAGCAACCCCGACTGAAGTTTCTCTGATTATCGAGGAGCTAGAAGAAGAGTACGGCATCTCGATTCCCAAGGCTGACGCGCTCAAGATCAGAACCGTTGGAGAGGCAATCAACTACATTGAGGCCAGGACGGCCCACAAGTAGCTGACACAGCACTTACAACATTTTTGGCCTAGATGCCTATAAAGGGCGCGTTGCGCGACGGGCGGGTGGCCTGATGCTCAAGCTCTTTCCAAACCGCAGATGAAGGTGTAGCCGGGACCTTCGCCTTCGAGGTCGGAGATCCTCCGAAGTAAACGAGTTGGCACGAAACGATCGGACTGAGCGAGTTTGAAGTTGAGAGCTTTCGACACCTTTCGTGGTTCAGGCGCATGTGCCAATCCGCAGGCAACGCCAAACACTATCCGGACATATTGCACTTGTGGACTGCACAGAGGAATCGAATGGATGCGTTTTTAACGCTCGATTCAGGCCTTGCCGATCTGGCAAGGCGCTTTCCCAAGGGCGGTGGAGATTCAGCGTGCCACGACACTGCCGTTCTGAACCCTCTGGAGCTTTTGGCCAGAGTCGGAATCGAAACTCCAGACGCAGTTCCGATCAAACACGGATATTTTTATTCGATCACTGGCCAAGTCATTCGACTGCCCGAAGAGCGCACGTGACCTTCCCAGCTCCAGAAAATGGCTAGACGGGAGGGTTTCGCGCGTGCTTAACGGAAAGCTCTAACTCCAGCCCGGCCATTCAGGCCACGAGATCAGGTCGTGGTCGCTTCTGGCCCTCATGTAGGTACCTGGGGCGCCATCGAAGAGTTGCTCCTGGGACAGCCTTTGCGTGACAGGCGAGCCTTTGCGTGACAGGCGGGATGTTCACCGAACATTTCTACTGGTGCACCTCCCGTCTGTCCTGAATCTCCTGTCCTGAATCTCCCAATACCAACCGTGGAAGGACGATAGCAGCGCCGAGCAGAGGGCAAACCAGGATTCGAAGAGGAGCGCCTCGCCGTCTGGAAAAAAGTGCGGTCTTTCTGGGAGAGCGTCGGCTTTGTCCAGGTACCGGATACTGACTATTTCGTCTGGCCCGACTGACCGCAAATCACCTCGGTCTCCCCCGCCGTGTTTTTTGGGGTCCCTCACTACTCCGTTACCACTTGTATGCGCCGGTCGAATCGACCTTGCATTTGCGACTCGACCCATCGCATAAATAAACTGAACAGGAGTTTACTCTATGAGCAGTTTCTGGCAAGCAGTAGCTGAAGCCATGGAAAACCAGGCTGGGCGGCTAAAGGGGATTAACGAGTATTGGGAACGTGAAACAATCTGGTCTAAAGGGCGCATAGTTCCGGGTCTCGACCCCAACGAATGGCGGCAGGACGCCTTCGGCTCACGAATCCGTAAGTCCGACTACGGTAATTGCCTGACCGTATATGGGTGGGAAATCGATCACATTATCCCTCTGGAACGGGGTGGGTCGGACACGCTGGGTAACAAGCAGCCGTTGCAGTGGGCCAACAATCGGCGAAAAGGCGACAAGCTACCAGCCTTTGCTTCCGCGTTACGCAAGATTTCCAGGTAGCGCATCGTGTCACTAGAATGCTGGTCGTATGCCGCTCAGATCGTGAGCACCGTCGTGGGAGTCATCGGGCTTGGGCTACTCGCATGGTACGCGTTCGACACTCGGCAACTTCGGATCGCCGCTCAGCAACAGCTCGAAAACACGATTACCCCGTGTGTGCTCCTCATGGGCGACCCTCGGAGCAAAGGAGTGGACGGAAAGCTCTGGTTCGAAAACCTGGGTGTAGGTGTTGCACTCAATGTCCGATATCGATTCGGAGATAACAACGCCGCCTGGCGTGAGCTACCCACCCTTCCACCTGGAAAGACGTTCTCGACAACGATCCAGATAAGAGACGTGCTCAATCACGGCAAAGAAGTTGTTTGTGAATTCGACAGCGTATCTGGGACTCCGTACTCGACCACTTCTCTGATTCGCGAAAGCACCCAAGAATTCGACTTCCAGCACAGCTCCCGACGGATCGCCCGGCGAACTTCGACGTAGCACGGAAGGACGGAGCCCCACCTGGTGATTCGGGACAGGTGATTCGGGACAGGCGAAGTAACCCCCACTCGCCAAGCGGTTTACAGATAGGTGCATTTTCGATGGTGGTTACATCGTCCCGAATCACCCCCGAGTTACTTCACCTTACTGCGCTGTTCTTCGTCCCACGGGCAGCATTCGCTCGGCTCTCCTTGCTGCGGCCGACTCAATCCCAGAGGATGTCCAGCCGGTGCGAGCGCACTAGCCGCCCTTTGTCGTCACGGGTCGCATACCAGTGGTGCACGTCACGATACATGAAGTGAGAGCCCTGATGTTCTTTGAGCTGCTCCGGCAGCAAGTTGAGAAAGAAGCGATAGCCACAAAAAGAAAACATGCCGGCGAGCAGGTTGTTTCCCATCGTCTTTGGAGTCAGGCGCAGGCCCTGCCGCAAAGTGACCTGTTCTCCATCGTGCGCCGCGGTGTAAAGGCCCGCCTTCTCTCGAAAGGCAGCCCGGCCGAAGGCAAATCCGTACCAGCTCGTCATTGGGCATACCAGCCGGATGTGAGCCTTCTCCGATTACCCATGGACCGCCATGGCTAAGATTGATGAGTGTCTTAAGAAACCAGCGCTCCAGCAAAGCGCCGTCGATCGTGAAGGTCTGGACCGCCCATCGCCTCACCTTGAGCCTGTTACGCACCTGGAAGAGCTGCCGCGACGAATCCAAAGTTTCGAAGGCCCACTTCGCCGCACTATCGAGATCACTGAGCCCACCGTTGTGTTTGCGGCAGAGAATTTTGCCTGTGAGGCCTGCCAGGCCCACGGTCTTCTCCTCGTCCCGACACCAATGCAGGCCGCGGACCGTGATTTTGCCCTCAGGGAAGAGTGCCTGAGAGACCAGATGCTCCCGGCTGATCTTACCCTCGCAATCACCCAGGGATGCTGCCCAGCATCTTGCTACCGCGTTGCCCGAGTCATCCATTCGTTCCCCGCAATCCTGACAACCAATTTCACCACCTGTCGGCGTCAAGGATCCAGGGTTCCCCTTACGCGGGTCGAGCTCTTCAACCAGGATGGGACGCCCTTCGACTAGGCCAGCGGATTTCACTGGTCTTCAGCGAGAAACCACGGGTGAGTCTCAGGCTCTTGGCTCAGAACGTAGCGTACCACCCCCATTGAAACTGCATCCCTTAGAGCGGCCCTGACACCTGAGCCAGTGGCACCAACTTTTTCGCTTAGCATTCCTTCCCAGTCAACGGACTCCTGATCAGTGCCGCCGTTAAAAAGGAGCAACTGTACGAGCAACAGGTCGGACATCCGGATAAACGTCCTTTCGATAGGTGTCATCACTAACTGAACGTTCTGTCCTGATGTCCGTCTGAATTCCTGCTCCACCTCCGCCCCGAAGAAGAGGGCACTCAGTTCATTTGAGAGCTGGCACGGTGATCCATCAAGAATGAAACGTGCGCCCTTCAGTTTGAAAGTATGCGTCCCCTCTGGGATCAGCTCGGGCATCGGCGGAATCTCACCCACGACCTCCGCTTCGATTGAAAAAGCGACGCGAGTACTGAGTTCGACTCTGAGGTCGCCGAACAGTTCGTCCAACAGGCTTTCTTGCATGGCCTTTTCAAGCGGTAAATGAAAGCCGACTACAGCTTTTGCAAAATGGCGATCTTCGACCAGAAGCCATTGGTTCCGCCATTTCCACGCGACCAAAAGAGGAAAGCCCAGGGTAGCGGCATATCTCCGCAGTGACGTCAGGTACTTCTCACTCCATTTCAGGACCTGTTTCTCGGCCGTCGACTTCACCTCAATCAGCACCGGATCAGTTTTCCGTTCCGCGAAACGATGGCTAAGAGGTCCGGGGTGCGGGTTTCTTCAAGATCGTGGTATTTAGGAAGTGGAGTCTGATCGAGACGGTGGATAGCGACGCAGCGACCCAGCCAATTTGCTATCGCTATAAACTCAGCTTCGGGCTGAAGCCCTTTGCGGATTGTTTCCAGGCGCTGTTGAACGTTTGACCATTCGGCGGCCCCCTCCCCCGACAACCTCTGGGACAGCTTGTACAACGCAAAAGCTATGTTGCTTACGTCTTTTGGCTTGCTCGCATCCATGGTCGGGAGAGTGTAGGGGAGATGCTTGATCTAAGTCAAGACTGCCGCCGGAAGGTAGCGAACCCAGGTAGAGGATTCGTGGACAGAGGATTCGTGGACAGTTTGGTGTGATTCCAAAGTGTGATTCCCCCCGAGGACATACGCAGTTCAACTATACCGGTACGCAAAAACCAGACAGACAACCAGGTGACAGACCGTTTACCTGCAATCACGCACAAACGCGGAAACGTTCTGTCTGCGGAGTGGGGGATAGCATGAGAGCCTGTCGGAGATAGAAGACTTTCTCCCCGACACACTCCTGATCTGCGCGATTTCCTCTACCTCAACGCGTAAATCACGAAGTTCAAAAAACAGGTGATAGACAGGACGGACAAAAACAGAAACTCTTCACCAAAGTCGCGGACTTGAGTTTGTGGCGAAGTTCATTTGCCTGTTGGGAGAATCATTGTGCGACTACTTGTTTTCTAAGCTTGAGCGTGGGAATTGCTGCAGTTTCGCGTACTCCACTTTGGCTTGCTTCAGGATGGGGATGTCGGGGTCGGCGTCTTTCCAGAGGGTCAGGAAATCCTGGTAGGCTGCCTTCGCCTTCGCCTTGTCGCCTTGCACGGCGAAGGCGCGGGCGAGGCCGAGATGAGCCAGGGCCCCGATGGGTTCATTCAGCACCATTCCGCGATGGTCGAGGATCTTCTGAAACTCGCTGGCGGCTTCTTTGCCCTGATGCCCAGCTAAGTAGGCGTCTGCTCGAACGAAGACGGGGTAGAGCGCCGTCCAACCGTACGTAAATGCTTTCGTCTTCCCCAACTCAAACGGTTGGGCGGCGCGGAGGTCTTCAATCGCCTCAGACGCATTCCCCTGGCCGATCGCGAGCCTTCCACGGACGGCCGGCAGAAAATTGAACTGCACAAGGGTGTCTTCCGGAAACCTCTTACCCAAATCGTCAGTTAACATCTGCGCTCGCTTTTCTTCTCCGGCGTAGGCGAAGGCGAGCGCAGCGCCGTATTGCACGTCGCGGCCCATCGAGTGTGCCGTAACCTCGGCGGCACGCCGTCGTGCCTCCTCCTCGTTGCCGAACAAGGCTTCCCGCAGGCAGGACAGCACAGCGTAGGTCGCGGCAGCCTCGTTCTTTTTTGCACGTTGGGCGGAATCCTTTGCCCGGCGGGTAAACTCGCGTGCTTCCTCAAGCCGTCCGGAGTACCCGGCTGTTTCGGCCTCCACGCCCAGCAATAGGTCTTCTTCCTGGCGGCCGGCTGAGCTCTCTACCTGCCGCGCCATTCCCAGCGCGTCGTGAAGCAAGAATGCAATCTCATACAGGGCAAAAGGGAAGAGAGGGCTATCAAGTTTGCGCCCGACAGCTTGCCCATGGGCTGCCTTGGCGTCATCCAGCCGATCAAGGGCTATAAAGCCGTTCATCAGGAAGGCGTAGGGATGGGGCAAGTCCGGTCTCAAACGGATTGCCTCTCTGGCCTCCTCAACCACCTTCTCATATTGTCCACTAATCGGGTAGATTGCCCCCGACAAGTAAACATGGGGCATCGCCGAGCGCGGATAAGCCTGTATCCAAAGCTTGCCCGATTGTTCGGCTTGTTCGATGTTCCCCGTGACCTCTTTATTGAAAACCTCGGAGATAAAATACTTTTCGGCCTCACTCGTGCGATCGCGAAGTTCGTAGGCCCTTCGGGTGTAGCCGGCTCCGACGGCCGACTCTCCGATGGTGGTAAACTCGATGCCCAACCATAGGTAGGCGAGTGCAAAATTAGGATCGAGTTCGATCGCACGCTGATAGAACGGAATCGCTGCAGCGTCCCCATTCGTGGACTGGACTTTAGACCCGAGGCTGAAAGCCTTAAGAGCTTCAAGCGACGGGGTGGTGGCCTGTTCCAGAGGGGTATCGAATTTCTGCACCGTGCTCAGCGACTCACCCAGTTTGTGGCGGATTTCCGAACCTGTCTTGCCCAGAGCGTCGAGCACATGATTCTTGTCGCTGGCCTGAGTTTCGGTGCTGGCCAGCGATTCGCCGCTTACACAGTTGATCGCCTTAATGGTCAGCAGGTACTGGATGCCAATCTGCGCGATGGAGCCGTCGAGGACGGCCGCGCTGTTGGTTCTTTGGCAGATTTCGCGAGCGATCTCGGGTGTGAGCTTCGCATTCGAAGGCTGCTGCCCCATCATGCGCAGGGTCTGCTGGACTCGTTCATTGGAGACAAGGCTTAGGAAAGGTGACTGCTCGAGTTGCACGGAAAGTCCCTGGCGAAGTGTCCCGTCGAAGACCGGGTCGCCAGTGGTATTGGAGAAATCAGCCAGCACAATCGTGTCTTTGTCAGTAAGTTTGGGCGTGCGGTGGAGATAGAAGTAACCCGCGAGGGACAAGACCAGCACGACCACGACTGCGGGAACAATTAACCGCCAACGTCTTCCGCCAGCGCTCGCGGACGGTCCGGCCAAATCTGTGTCCTGCTTTAGCGGCTGTAGATCGGTGCGAACGTCGGAAGGCTGCTGGGCCTGCAAGCTTGGGCCTTTCTCCGTCGTCGGGGCGATGATGGTGTCCAGTTCGGCGGTCGCTCTCTGCTGAGCTGCACCTATCTCGATAACGGGTGTCGGACCAACCTCGCCTATGCGGGCTATAAATCGGTAACCCCTCCCAGTGACGGTCTGGATGAATCGCGGTTGTTCCGGATTGTCCCTGAGGACCTGACGGATTTTTCGGATGGCAGTATTGATTGCGTTGTCGGTATCGAGGAAGACATTCTTGCCCCAAAGCTTTTCAATGATTTCTTCCCGGGTGACTAAATGGCCCCGCCGCTCCACCAGCAGGAAGAGAAGTTCCATGGGGATTCGTTCCAGCTTCCGCGTGCGGCCTGAACGGCGCAAGTGGTAGGCGCGGAGGTCCAGTTCGAATTCCTCGAATTTGACCAGGTCTGGGGTCACGGTGTGGGCACTCCACCCATGAGGCTGTAATTCTACATCTCTTGCTTGACGGTCAATAAGGCTTAATAGATCAAGGTCTTAGCGGTGCAGAAGAATACAGGTGAAGACACTGTTCTCCAGACCTTCTCCATTGCTTGCGCGCTTCTACTGGAACACGATGCAGGCAAGTTAACGGGCGTCCATCTAGAACCCTAACCACAGTTCGAATTGACAGGCAAAGGAGATGATCATGAAGCGCACGACTACCGCAAAGGTTTTCGCAATCACTGTAGCCACCACACTTGCTCTGGGTATCGCACCCACCATTGCGTTTGGAGCAGACTATACCGAGCCCGGAACGATGACGTTTTCGGGAAGTAACGTGGCCACCGCGATTGATCTACAGGCCGGCACAATTACCGACGAAGTCATTTTAATCGGCAAGGGTACGCTAGGAGAATTCACTTATCGCGAACTACACGCTGACTCAACTGCTCCGGAGACTTCCAGTACTTGCTCCGGTCCTTATTTTCAAACCGTGACCGGCGCGGGCGTATTTAGCTTCCGAGACGGAAGTCTATTGACGACCAGCATCACAAAGGGAGCCGGTTGCATTAATCTCACGACTGGGACGGCTGCTTATACTGTGACTTATCAGATCACGGGTGGAACCGGGCGTTTCAAGGGTGCGTCCGGCACCCTTACGTCGACGGCCACGTTGTTCCCGGTGTTGTTCAACGCCTCTAACGCGCCCGAACTCTTAACGAATACGGGTCAGTTTGAGGGAACGCTTGTTGTTCCCTGAACGATAAGAGCAACGGTAATCAACTAGCATTGATGGGACGAAGTAATCACCATTCCATTCCGCACATGCAAGCGGTGCGGCTGGTGATTACTCCGGCTAAGTGGACCCCTAGCCCGTATTTCTCACCAATACTTGCGAGGTGTGAGCAGGAGGGAGTGGGGAGCGGGGGACAGCCTGATCTGCGCGATTTTCCTCTACCTCAACGCGTAAATCACGAAGTTCAGGCCGTCCCTCTTTTACCCCCCGCCCTGAATGCGTATTTGTCTTTTAGCCCTGAGTTACTTCGCCTTACCGGCCGGGGGACGACGACACTTGTCCGCTGACTGCAGGAGCTATGGCTAACTGAAGTTCACTTCCTTGCCGCAGCTTAATGTCATCCTTCCGAACCGCTACGAAGACGCCAGAGTTCTGGCTGGATATCGTGCTGTGCAGGTCGACCCCAGGGGCCACGTTCACCTGATCCATTTGCAGCGTCCTGGCCGTCCAATCATTCGGTATCTCGTTCGCCGTATCGAGTGGATCCTCATCCGCACTTTCGGCCTGCGGGCCGTTAAAGCCTACGATGGCCGTCCTGATAGGCACAATGGTTCCGTCTTTAAGACGAGCCTGGTCGAAACGCACAGCCAGCTTTGCTTTCCCCTGCTGGTCCGTGTCGTCGGCGGTAATTTTCCCCAGGAGCACCGTCCCTCGCGGCAACTCGGTTCCGTTGGTTAAGGTCAATTTGCCGTCAAGTTGGGCTTTGATGGTCTGACCGGAGGTATCCTTGTGTGCATCCACAGCTTCCACCAGCCGGGCACGCGCAGGCTTCATCAATGAAGCTTCGTGTTGCCCGGAAGCCGGGCCCTGAGATGCGTTCTGGGAACCAAGGGCGTTTGGGTTCTGAGAGTAGGCGGCAAGAGGTAACAATATGAGCGCGCTGGCAAATGCCAGCAACTGGCAATGACCCTTCATACGTAGAAACTCCTCCAAACTGCGCGCGTAGCTCCGGCACGCATGCGGCCAGGGCTGGGAAGCGTAGTAGGAAGACGACCGTTGACGCCGGCGAGTTTCAATCCCGTCAGCATTTAGGATCCGTTTCGCCGGGGGTCATCCGAGGTTTCGTGGACGGAAGTGGCACTTTGGAGATGCGCGACAGAGATGCGCGACAGACGTCCCTGCGCCTGATGGTGACGCAGCGGACGGGCGTCATGCGAGCGATCATGCCCGCAGTCCGGTCGTAAAGCATTGAAGGGACAGTCCCTTCGATGCTAGAGCTCAAACAGCGATTGCAAGTCCGTCCTAAGCTTCGGGATGCGTGTAAGGCGTTCGATATTCCTGGCGCAACAGTGCGTTTGCCTCGGAATCTCCGACCACGAGCTGCTTCTTTGGATCCCATGCCAGGCTTCGGCCCAGCTTCATCGAGTTGTTCGCCAAAATGCACGACGCGGTTGAAATGTAGCCCTGCTCGATGTCGGAGACCGGATAGCTACGCGCGTCGATCGAGGCAAGAAAGTTCTGCATATGATGCCGGATGGCGGGCGCGACGTGTTTCTCGAGATCCTTTTCAGTCTTGTCCTCGGGGTATTGTTCCAACTCGTAGGTAACGTCTTTATGAACAGGCGGTCCGCCGCCGACGGGAATAAAGTCATATCCCATCACGCTCACCTTTAGCGTTCCTTTGTCGCCGTAGAATGTCGCGCCCCATGGATAATTTGGATCCGCGGCCTCGCCCCAACTGCGGTGCTGCCACACGACTCGAAGATCCTGGAAATCGAAGGTGGCTGTCTGGGTATCGGAAATGTTGGCCTTGCTCTTCTTATCGACAAATATTCCACCGGTGGAATCAATCTTCGTTGGCCAGCCCAATCCGAGCATCCAACGTGTCATATCAAGCATGTGGACGCACATGTCACCCACAATGCCGTTCCCATACTCCATAAACGCGCGCCAGCCGCGGGGGTGAACCAAGCTGTTATAAGGCCGCATTGGGGCAGGACCAGTCCAGGCATCGTAATCCAGATTCGCGGGCGGCGCGGTGTCAGGGGGATTTGCCGTCGCGCGCATATGGTAGTAGCAGTAGATCTCGACAAGCGCGATCTTCCCGAGCTTACCCTCGTCAATGAAGCGCTCTTTTGCCTCGACTAGGTGAGGCGTGCTACGGCGCTGCAGACCAACCTGGACAACGCGATTGTTGTGGCGGGCAGCGGCCAGCATGGCCTTGCCTTCCAGAACGTCGTGGCTAATCGGTTTCTGAACATAGATGTCCACGCCAGACTTTGCGGCTTCAATCATGATCAGGGCATGCCAGTGGTCGGGCGGTGCAATCAGCACCAGGTCCAGATCTTTCTCGGCAAGCATCTTTCGATAGTCCGAGTATGTGCGAGGCCTCTTCTTGGAACGCTGCCGGGCGGCGGACATGTCGGCAGCGTTCGAGAGCATCTGCGAATCGACGTCGCATAAAGAGACGATCTCGACCGGCGATACCTGCACGAGACGGAACAGATCCGATTTTCCATACCATCCACAACCGATCAAACCGACTCGCCGACGTTTGTCGCGATCATACTCTTGCGCGGGCGCTAGGGCGGCCGCAGCCAACCCGAAGGCAGTGGTGTGGAGGAATTCACGTCGATTCATAGGAATACCGGCAAAGCGAAAACAGTTTCCTAGTATATTCCTTCGGACTCTTAGGGACTCACGACACTAAGTTTCGCGGACAGATCCGGTATGTTACATCTCCGTCCGACTAGAAATCGTACCCCCCGGCCGGTCTGAGCCGGCTTTTCGCGTTTATAGGGATTTCCATCTATAATTGCAGTTGACTAGCGATTTGTGATGAGCCAATAATTTGTTCGTCAACCAGAGGTATACCATTGGTGATCGAATCGAACACTGAGCGACCTTCTTCCCTGGAGGACGTCCAGAGGATCGTCAGCCACTGGATCAAAACCCTTCCGGCCCATGACTCCGCCCGCATCCGGCTCTCCCGCGTGTCGGGAACACCTAAGCGATTGCTGATGTCAACCGCAATTCACAAGAACATAAAGTTCGAGGTGACCCAAAACAAGGTGTCCCTCGAGGCAAAAAGCCGAAGAATCTCGCTTGAGGTTTCAGACTTCGTATTAACCACCGAGGTGGACGGAACGACCTTTCTGGTTATCTTCGAACTCAAAAACACCTCCCGGCTCAAGCCTCTGACGAGGGTCATCGACTCGCTGTCGCGAACCGAGCATCCAGTATTCTTTTCGCGGGCCTTCAACGCGCTCTCCTCGATCACGAATGAACTCTCTTCGCAGAGCGTCGAGGAACTGACCGCTTCGCCCACGGACTTCGAACTCCTGGTGAATGCCGTTTCCGCAACTTCGACAGTCGCGGCTTCTACCAATGGCGACCCCCTGATGCGAGCGAAGCTAAGAGGCATCGAGCACAGGAAACGGATCATCGAAAAGCTCGGAGGAACTCTGTCCGTCGAGCAAGTCTCCGAACTCATCGGTATAAGCCGCCAAGCGGTCGATAAGCGGCGAAGCCAGAACCAGCTGATCGGCCTGATTCAGGGGAAAAGAGGCTATGCGTATCCAGCTTTTCAGTTCGAGGACGGAAAGGCGCTCGATGGCCTGAAAGAAGTTCTGGATGCGCTCAGTGGGCACGATCCATGGATGCAGTCGATTTTCTTTGCTAACGGCAACGACAGGCTAAACGGCAGAACTCCACTCGATGCGCTCCGTCAGGGAAAGACTGAAGCTGTGGTTCGCGCGGCCGAAGCATATGGCGAACAAGGGGCGGCGTGACCGATTTTCCCGGCGAACATCCGGAGCCGCCGGGGGACCTCGAAACCAGTGAACCCCTCCTTGCCCAACTACCAACGGGTGCTTTCGTCTCCCGGCTGCATGCCCGGGGCAAAAATCCTCTGTTCTTTGGCAGAACAGGAGGCAACCGCTTCGATTCGCCGGATCGCTCCTACGGTGTCCTTTACGCAGGTCTCGACGAATATTGCTCGTTCATTGAGACGTACGGTCAAACAACCGGGATCCGGACCGTAACGGCGACCGCCCTCGAAGGACGCCACCTGGCCCACCTCGAACTTCTGCGTCCGATGAAGCTGATCGACCTGTCCAGTTCAGGAGGGCTCGCCCGCGTCGGAGCAGACTCGCGTCTGTTCAGCGGTTCTCACGCCGTCGCGCAACGATGGTCTGCCGCTTTTCGCAAACATCCCATCAAACCAGACGGCATCCTCTATCCTGCGCGACACGATGCAGCAAGAAACGCCTGCGCGATCTACGAATGTCTTCCTGCCCTCTTCAAACCGCATGCGAAGGGCTCGCTCCTTGAGCATCAACACGTCGCTTTGCTCGGAGCAATCCTTGACTGTTACGGATTCGCTATCATTCCATAGCGTGGCGTTTCGAAGGAGCTGCTGTTGCGAGATTACTCGTCGAGAAGAAGTGACGAGAAGAAGTGACAGACGGGACATTTACCACTACCAGAAGAAGTGACAGACGGGACGTTTACCACTACCAACCATAAGCACGGCGGACGTGCGATACATGATCGAAACTCGGGGTTTGTTTTCCAAAGGCATCGGCGTCATCGATGCTCAGCTCATTGCCTCGTGCATCGCCGCGCACGGCACGCAGATCTGGACCATCGATCGGCCTCTCGGCAGAGTCGCGGAATCACTCGGCCTTCGCGCAACCCCCTCGTAAAATCCCTGGTCTCCCACAGAGGAAATGAGTGGTCGGGATGGTGAGGCAGCGGACGGGCGTCATGCGAGTGATCATGCCCGCAGTCCGATCTACCGGGCAGCCGCGCCGAGGTGTTTGTCGAAGAAGGCGCTGATTTCGCCGAAGGCTTCTTTCGTTTCGGGAGCCTGATCGTTGAACAGGTAATGAGCGTGCGATTGGCCTTCGAAGACCTGCAGTTGCGCATCGACGCCCGCTTGGCGGAGTTTGCGGTGCACGCGAACGGTGTTGCTCAGGAGCAAGTCGCGGGTGCCGGTGGTGAGGATGGCAGGCGGGAATCCGTGCATGTCGCCGTAGACCGGGGAGATGAGCGGGTCGGCCAGATCGTGGCCGTGCGCATAGAACACGGTGGCGGCGTGGCAAAAGCCGTCGGGGGAGACGAGAACGTTGTCGATCATTTCATTGGTGTAGAACGAGTCGCCGGTCTTGGTCGCATCCGACATGGGTGTGCCGGCCGCAATGGCGCCGGGCATGGGCAGGCATTCCTGCTTGGCGCGGAGCATCATCTGAAGCGTGAGTGCACCGCCCGCGGAGGTCCCGAAGACCGCGATGTTCCTGGGATCGCTGGTCTTGAGGGCCGCTTTGTACACAGTCATGGCATCGTCGAGCGCGCCGGGGAAGTAGGCCTCGGGAGGCATACGGTAGTCGACGGAGATGACTTTGAAGTGACCGAAGCCGGCCATCATGATCGCTTCCGATGTTCCAGCCTCACCCGGATTAAAGACATAGCATCCGCCGTGCAGGTGAATGAGGAGCTTGTCCTGGTGTTCGGGAGGAATGACATCGGGCGTCACAATAAAGACACGCACACCATCCATGGTGCCTGCTTTGACGGAGACGTGGAGGCGCTGACGCAGGGCGGGGAGGGCCTGGACCGCTTTGGCTGTCCGCCCATCGGCGGCCTTTCGCCACTCTTGGCCTGTCTCCCAGAGGCGATCCCAATCCGGATTGAGCGGAGCCGCGATGAGCTTTTGCATTTCCGGGCTGACGTCCGTAGGGACGGGGAGAGATTTGGCGGGCACTTCCAAGGGCGGATCGTTGTTAGACTGCGCACCGGCGACGGTCGAGGCCAAAGCTGTGCAGAGAAGGGTCAGGATGTTCGTTCGAATCACGGGTATTCCTCTCGACTCAGGGTGGGTATATCTTGTTAGTAGACGATCTCGGCAGGCGGCGGCTTCTCGGCAGCAGCTCCCTGCCCGGCAGTTGCCGATAACATCGGCCTAAGCGCGAGCGAAGGACAGCGTTACCGCTGTCCGGTGTCATACTCGATCCCCGTCAAAAATCACTCAGTCCAAGCATCCCGCCGCGGTGGGATTTTTTTTTGCATTCCCATCGTGCTTCCCAGACCCCCAGCGAACCTACCTTCGTCCAACCCTTAAGCCCCTCGAAAACGACCCCACCGTCGCCTCATGCCCGCGTGCCCGATTCTGCTCCAGACAACCGGGCCCCTTCCTTTATAGAAAAGAACTCCTCTACCTGTCGCCTGAGACTCTAAAGAAAATGCACGCTGCTAAAGCCCCAAAAAGACAAAAAAGATCGAATTTTATCGAACTTTACAAAAGGCGAGGACTGCAACCGGAGATTACTCGTCAGGAAGATGTGAAGAAATTGAATTTCTCAGGTGTGAGCGATCTGTAGCAGGAAAACATCGCGCCAGGATGCCGCCTAGGCGATTACTGAGACCCAGGTGGACATTTCCTATCAAAAACAAAAGCCTGATAAATCAACAATTTCAATTTTTTCACATCCTCCAGACGGGACTGCCACTTTGACGGGGACGAACGGCCGCCACCGAGCCCGCTTGCCCGGATCATTGCCGAACCCTCTCATCTGCCGAGTCGGGCGCAACCAGCACTCGCATGGAACCGCGAATCGTCAAGTCTTGCGCGAAAGCGATTCCGCTAAAGCATTTTGCTAATGGTGTAGACCAGGAAACTGAACCCGACGCGCCATTCCGCCAAAGAATGGCGCACATAACTGATCCCACCGGACCACAGTATTAGCAAAAATGCCTTAAGCCCACAATACGGTCATGAAATGGGCTTTTCTTATTCCGCCGAATCTTGTTGACGACACGTTCATCGGCAGTGACAAATCGGCAACCGTTCTCAACCGCCAAAGCCAGGTAGAGGCAATCGTAAGCCGGATGGTCCAACTCAATCGCCAGCCGTGTTGCGGACTCCATGAGCGCCCGAGACGGGACCAACTCAATCTCCGCGCTCTGAAGCAGGCGAGCCGCGATAAGCGCCTCGTCCTTGCTGAGTTCCTTCCTCTGGGCCTTCTTCCACAGGATGTTGGCGCATTCAGCGACAATCAGGTCGGGAGCCATCAGTCTCGCCTTCTGTCGCAATGCCAGCGCCAAGTCCGTGCCGTCCTCCTCGACTACCCATTTGATGGCGATACTGGCATCGATGACCAGGGTGTTCAACGCTCCGTTCGTCCTTCGCGCTGAAGAACCTCAGACGGCGTTTGCCGTCGCCCTCTGGTCAACTTACGGAGATCGGCTGCCAGCCGATCAAAGGATGGTTCAACCTCGGTCGCCAGAGACTGACGAAGGATCTCGCGATGCTCGGCTTCGGTGGAGCGCCCATGGCGTGCAGCCCGGCGCTTTAGACGGGCAATGAGATCGTCATCAAGATTGCGCACATGCAGATTTCCGGCCATCTGTCCTCCATGAGATCATTGAGATCAATGATCTCAAAAGGTCGGGGCACGGTCAACGTCGACTGAGGTCAGTCCTCGGGGGTAACGGTTCCTCTCTCAGCCGACCTGACCCCGAAATGCTACCCTTGTCGCGGAGCAGGAACAAACATGCACCCTTTTACCCGTTCTAAGCTTTTTGCCGTTGGCCTCATGACCAACATGTTGCTTTCGCTGCATGCTTTTTCACAAGGCGTAGAAGCGCCCCGGATCGAGCAGAAAGACGGCCGGTACGCTCTGCTGGTGGAGGGCCGTCCGTTCTTGATTCTCGGCGGACAGATTCACAACTCGAGCGCGTGGCCCAGCGAATTGCCGCAGGTATGGGAGTCGATGGAAACTTTGCATGCCAATACCCTCGAAGCGCCCGTCTACTGGGAGCAGTTCGAGCGCCAGCCGGGCAAGTTCGACTACACCAATGTGGATCAGATCGTGTCGGGTGCCCGCGCTCACCATCTGCATGTGGTTCTGGCGTGGTTCGGCACCTGGAAAAATGGCAACATGCACTACGCGCCGGCATGGGTGAAGGGCGATTCCAGCCGCTTCCCCCGTGTCGTGCGCCCCGATGGCCAGCCTATCGACGTACTTTCGCCCCTTTCGCAAGCTACGTTGCAGGCCGATAAGGCCGCCTTTGTTGCGCTCATGCGCCACCTCAAAGAGATGGATGGCGAGCAACACACGGTGCTGATGGTGCAGGTGGAAAACGAAACCGGCAATATCGGCAGCGTTCGCGACAACTCGCCCCAGGCCAACAACCTGTTCAACGGCCCCGTGCCCGCCGACTTACTGGCCATTACTCACAAACAGCCCGGGACTTGGAGCCAGGTGTTCGGCGCGGAAGCGGATGAGACGTTCCAGGTGTACTACCAGGCGAAGTACGTCAACGAGATTGCAGCGGCGGGAAAAGCCGAATTCAAAATCCCCATGTATATCAACGTCTGGATTGACTACCCCGCCGCCCAACTGCCGCAGCGGCAAATGGATTTGCCGGGCATCGGCTATCCGAGCGGCGGCCCCGTGCAGAAGTTCGTCGGCGTCTGGCGAGCGCTGGCTCCGGCGATCGACCTGATTGGACCGGATATGTATTCCGACGACTCCGCGTTCTATCTGGAGACACTACGCGCCTATCACCGGCCGGATAATCCCCTGTTCATTCCGGAAACGGGCAGGGATGACAGCTTCGCCAAATTCTTCTTCTACGCGCTGGGTGATGGCGCAATCGGCTTTTCTCCCTTCGGGGTGGATCGCAGCGGCTGGAATATCCTTGGCGACCAGCCCTTCAAAGTGCACGCCAACAACTTCGCGCTCGTCGGGCCCATGAGCCGCGAGATCGCGCAACTGGAATTCGATGGCAAAGTGCAAACCGCGGTCGAAGAGCCGGGCATCACCACAAAGGAGATCGATTTTGGTGACTGGCAGGCAACCGTGGCCTTCGGCTTTCCCCAGCCGGATGGGCGCCGGGCCCCGGGCACCAAAGACGCCCATGCATCCGCGCTCGTAGCCCGCCTTGGCCCCAACGAGTTCCTAGTGACCGGCGTCGACGCGAGCGTCAATTTTCATCTGCCGGGCAAGCTTCCCTGGATCCGCAGTGAGCTGGTTACCGCGGAGCAGGGCGCCTATGAAAACGGCGTGTGGAAACCTCTTCGCCTGTGGAACGGCGACGAGACGGATCGCGGCTTATGTTTCCACCAGGAACCGGAATTGTTGCATATTCGCCTGGAGAAGTTCTGATACCGGGCAATTTCGGAATGGCGGACATTGGAGGGTCTCTTGAAGTCTATGCGCGACCGCATAAACAAAGCTGTATCGATCGCCCTGCTTGGGTTATTAGGAGCACCTTCCATGGAGGCAGCGCAAGACCCAGCCCGTGAACAAGCTCGTTCCATGGTCATGACGCAGTACGGCGTCGTGGCAACTCTGCAAGCCGTGGCCTCTCAGGCGGGCGCAGCAATTCTGGCCCGGGGTGGCAGCGCGGTGGACGCAGCCATCGCGGCCAACGCCGCCTTGTCGGTGATTGAGCCCATGATGAACGGAGTGGGCGGCGATCTCTTCGCCGTTGTCTACGATACGAAGGCGAAGCATCTCTATGGTCTCAACGCCAGCGGGTGGGCGCCGAAAAATCTAACCCCCGAAGCTCTGCAGGCCAAGGGCCTGACCGAGGCTGCGCACCATTGATGAGGTCACAGTGCCGGGAGCCGTCGCCGGCTGGGACGCTTTGCATCAACGCTGGGGAAAGCTCTCGCTGGCCGAGGACCTTGCGCCCGCCATCGCCCTGGCGGACAAAGGCATAGCCGTCACAGAGACGGATGCAGACAACTGGAATACCTACGGAATGCCATTCCGCAATGATCCTGAATTTGCCCGCGTCTTTCTACCTGGTGGCAAAGCGCCGGTCGCAGGGCAGTTATTTCGCAATCCCGATCTGGCGCGGGCGCTGGAGAGGATCGCGGAGCACGGCCGCGATGGGTTCTACAAGGGAGAAACGGCGGCTGCCATCCTGAAGCTGGAGCGTCAGCTTGGCGGTTTTATGGAAGCCGAGGATTTGTCCGAATTCCAACCGGAATGGATTGACCCCGTCAGCACCACCTATCATGGCTGGACCGTCTACGAGATGCCGCCCAACGGGCAGGGAATTGCCGCGCTCGAGATGCTGAACATCATGGAACCATTCCCTATCAGGGAGTGGGGGCACAACAGCCAGAAATCCCTGCACCTGGAGATCGAAGCCAAGAAGCTCGCCTACGCCGACCTTCAGCGATATGTGGGTGATCCCCATGCTACCCACATCCCGACAGAAGCGCTTATCTCCAAAGATCTGGCAAAACAGCGGGCCAAGCTGATTACGGATAAGGCTGCGTGCACTGTATTGCCTGCCGATGTCCAGCAGAGGCTTGCTCATCTGTCGAGCGACACGACCTATCTTGCCGTAGTTGACCGTGATGGGAATGAAGTCTCTCTGATCCAGAGCAATGCGGGAGCTTTTGGTGGTGGGTTGGTTGCCCCCGGCACCGGCTTTCCGCTGCAAAATCGCGGCGGTGGATTCACCCTTGAGCCGGGCCGGCCGAATACGCTCCGTCCGCGAACCAGGCCGCTTCACACCATCATTCCCGCATTTATGCAGAGCGGTGATCGGCGCATCGCCTTCGGCATCATGGGCGGCTTCAACCAGGCGCAGGCGCACGCGCAGTTTGTTTCCAACGTAGTCGACTTCGGGATGAACATTCAGGCCGCCATGGAAGCAGCCCGCTTTACCAAGCGAGATTTTGCCGGCTGTGGCGTGTGGGTCGAAAACGGGATAGCCCCGGACGTGATCTCAGGGTTAAGAACCCAGGGTCACGACGTAAAAGTCTGGCCCCGCTATTTCCAGGGCATGGGCCGGGGCAACGCGGTAGAGGCGAGCGACGCCTCGCCAGTTCACTATGGCGCCACCGATCCAAGAGCCGACGGAGAAGCCGTGCCCGAGCAAATGCCCTTTTAAAAAGGTGATCAACGAACGCATCGGTCCACCGCATAACTCGGACGGGTGCCCCAGGTTCGCACCAGCGTACCTGGGCCGAAAAAGATGGGCGAAGCCCCCACGATCGCTTTTCTTATCGATCAACAAGCCCCATCATGCGCTCGTTATACCGTGGCCCGGAAATAGCTTCAGGCGACAACGCATGATCGAGCGCAGCCATCTCCTCCGTTGTGAGCCCCAGTGCCGCCGCAGCGACGTTCTCTTCCAGATAGCTCCGCCGCTTCGTGCCCGGAATCGGCACCACGTCATCGCCCTTCTGCAATAACCACGCCAAAGCAATCTGGCCAGGCTTGGCCTTCTTCCGCGCGGCAATCTCCTCCACCAGCGACGCAGCCCGTACGTTCGCATCGTAGTTCGCGCCCTGAAACCGCGGATCGCCCCGGCGATAATCGCCTTCGGGGTAATCCTCCGCGCGTTTGGCTGTACCCGTCAGAAAGCCGCGGCCTAACGGGCTGAAGGGCACAAGGCCGATACCGAGCTCGCGCAGTAGCGGGATGATGCGTGGCTCCAGATTGCGCTCCCAAAGAGAGTATTCGCTTTGCAGCGCCGTCACCGGATGCGTCGCGTGAGCACGCCGGATCGTATTCTCTCCCGCCTCCGAAAGGCCGAAATAACGTACCTTTCCGGCTCGCACCAACTCCCCCACCGTCCCCGCAACATCCTCAATAGGAACCTCAGGATCCACGCGGTGCTGGTAGAGCAGGTCAATATATTCAATCTGCAGGCGTCGCAGGGAAGCGTCGACGACCTCGCGGATATGTTCTGGACGACTGTCGGTCCCGCTCATCTTGCCACCCTCTATGCGGAACCCAAACTTCGTAGCGATGACGGCTTGTTCCCGCCGCCCCTTGAGTGCCCGCCCCACCAGCTCTTCATTGATGAAGGGGCCGTAGACTTCCGCCGTGTCAAAGAAATCGAGTCCCAATTCGAGCGCACGGTGTATGGTGGCAACTGACTCGTTATCGTCTGCTGAGCCATAGGACTGGCTCATGCCCATGCATCCCAGCCCAATGGGCGACACCTCCAGCCCCTGGCTGCCCAATTTTCGTTTTGCTGACATGTCACGTTGGATGCTCGCACATCTCCCGCCGGTGCAGCCGTTCGGCGGAATTACACGCCGATGCCCCGCAAAGCGCCGTGGTGTACCGTAAATAAGAGATGCCCGAGCAAGAACCAAACCCCACCGGTCGATCCTCCACCGGTAGATCATGGATCGTTGGCGTGACCAGTTTCTTCTTTATCTTGCTGCAGAGTGCCTGCACCGCGGTGATGGCTATCAGCGGTGTGCGCGTAATCATCGGGCTGGGAGCACTGGCCGCGGCTGCTGGACTCCACCGGCCCGCCAGCGGATTTCATGCAGATGCGATTCGTATTCCCATGATGGCCATTGCTGTCATCGGGTCATTCATCAACCTGTATGTGATCTGGAGAATACGCAGCCTGCGCTCCCGGCCTTCTGCGCAGTGGCGCACCACCCCAGCAACCCCCAAACAGAAGCGGGCGGAAGCCTTCCAGGTTGTGCTTGCCGTCATAACCCTGGCCCTCGTGCTGGCGGAGTGGATCACTCACCGCATCGTGCACAACGCTTAGGCATTTTTGCTAAGGGTGTAGACCAGGAAACTGACCCCGACGCGGCCATTCCGTCAAAGAATGGCCGCGCATAACTGATCCGAGTGGAAACACGGTATTAGCAAAAATGCGTTAGGGTTCCAGGCCTTGTATCTCCTCTTCCAGGCGGGCGTGCAACCGTTCACTGAAGCCGAGGGGCAACTCAAAGACGCGCTCATCCGCGGTCAGGATCAAAATGTTGCGCGTTGAATCCAGAATCGCCGAGCATATCTCGCAATGCTCCAGATGCTTTTGCACCTGTTCCAGCACCTCCGGCGGGAGGGTCGCATCCAGGTAGCCGGAGATGTGGTCCCACACGTGTTTGCAGTCTATGACCACGCCCACAACCTCCGTTTGGGAGCTACCTGCTTCAACTCGGGTGCCAATTTCTTTTGCAACATCATACGCGCGCGATGCAAGCGGACCTTCACCGCGGCGATGCTGATGCCGAGCGCCGCAGCGGCCTCATTGACACTCAGTTGCTCTATGTCTCTCAGCTGGAATACCTCGCGGTAGATGAGCGGCAGCCCGGTGATGGCCTGTTCCAATAGCAGCCTCACCTCTTTGCGCTCCAGCGCCTCGGACGGTATCTCCTTCCAATCTCGTAAGAGGGCCGGCGAGATGTGTCCCTGGTCGTCCGCGGGCTCGTCCAGCGACTCCATCTTGATCGTATTCCGGCTACGGATACGGCTGCGTGCCTCGTTCAGCGTGATGCTCACCAGCCAGGTTCCGAATTTGGCTTCCCCACGAAAGCTGGACAGGTTGCGGAAGGCTTTAAGGAACGCCTCCTGGGCTGCATCCTCCGCATCCGCTTCATTGTGAAGAAAGGACAATGCCATGACGTAGACCCTGTGTTCATAGGGACGAATCAGCTCGTGGAAGAGCTGCGAGTCTCCGGCAAGGATCTTAGCGATCATCTCTGCCTCATCCCGGACTTCGGTGGTTCCCGCCATGCACGCTCTCTACAGCGGTTTGCTATCCGCGCCCAGCACCCGCCCGTAGCCCGGCGTCTGCGCGAAGAGGATCAGATGATGTTTTTGCCCAGCCTCAAACGTAGCTGGAATTTGGATCTGCACTGTCCGCTCCCCTGCGGAACGCAGCTTGGCCACACGGGAGATGGATCGAGCCACCGCGACGTGTGCCAGTGTCTGACCGGAGTTTTCGCCGCGCAGCACGCTGGAGCGATCGGAGTCGTCGGCGAGAACCGCCATAAGATCGGCCCCTTGCGCCGGCACCTCTCCGCTGACGGAAAAACTCACCATCAAGATGTTTCCCTCGACCTGCGAGGAAAGAATACGCAGAGACACCCGCGGATGCTGTCCTTCCTCCGCCAGGACCGCGCCCAGCAACGCAGCGCGGTCGCTGCCCACAATCTGCTCGGCGCCGTTGATCACCATCTGCGGCGTGTAAACGCCTTCCAGGTGAAATCGCTCACTATAGGCATTTTGCCGTTCCGTGTAGGCCGGTGAGGAAAAAGGATCGGACCAGCCAAGCCCATTCCAGTAAGTAACATGCTCGCTGATGCCGACTACCAACTGGTCCCCGTTGGTCCGGCTTCCGTTCACCTGCCGGAGCAATGCGTCCGCCGGAGGGCAGCTGGAGCATCCTTCCGAGGTGAACAGCTCGATCAGCACCACCTTCTGCGCCGGCCCGTCCACCGCCGTCTGTGCCTGCAGGGCCATGGTTAGAGCCATGGCCATTCCTGCGAAAATTCGTTTGTACATGATCCCTCGGATGCGCATAAGACGCGCATCCCGGCGGAAGAGTTACAGCCCATCAGCTGCTAGGGCCGCATATCGGGGCCAGGTTGTGAAATGCCCGCAGAATCGCCCCCTGACGAGGCCGGAGAGGGATTTCAATGTCTGCCTGAGAACTACCCTCTCCAACTTGAGTCCCGTAGGGACGGCTGAGTAGCCCAGGACGTCAGTCCTGGGTTAGCAAGTGCAACCGAGCAGTCCCGCAGGGACGGCTGAAAATCCCCCAGGATGCAATCCTGGGGTACTTCTACCTCCGAAATGGCTATTCGCGATTCGAGGCAACCAACCCAGGACTGTGTCCTGGGTAACTTTCCCGCACTCTTCTCACATGTTGGTATGCCCGGCGCGCATCTCCTCATTAAATGCCGGTTTCGTGATATCAAGCGCCTCCTGCAGGCGGCCGCGGAACTCGGCATCGCGCGCCAGCAGAGCTGGGGTAGCGGCGGCAAACTCCGCGCCACCGTCTTTCTCCGCGCTCAAGGTCACCAGTCCCGCGGCAGCCAGGGCGGCCGCCATACGGACCAGCTCCTCTGGGGTGGTATTCAGGTATTGCGCGTCCCGCGGGTCTGCGATCCACACCGGCTGCGATTTGCCCAACACCCCTGAGAGCCAGAAGACCTTGGCCAGCAAAAATTGTTGCCGGGTCTCGTCATTGGTGTCGCTGAAGAAGAACTTCTTTTGCCAGCGGCTGTAATAGCGCGTAGTCACCGGAACCGGCTGGCGGTTGCCGCTCTTGAGCAATTCGAGTTGACCCTGGTCCAGCGTCTTGCGAATCGCGCTGTAGATGAAGGTCTCTGCATAGGGTTGTTCCGGGGCCGGAACGATCTCCGCAAAGGTAACCGTCATGCTGGCGGAAATCTTGGCATGCAGCAGGGACTCGGTGCCGTCGGCTACGTGCACCACCCCGTGCACGATGTACGTATCCGCGCCCGAGACAGAGCGGTGGAAGGGCCAGCGGAAGTCGCTGAAGACAATCGGCATACCGGCCATGGTCACGTAGGCATCCGGCCGCGGGTTGCGCAGCCGTTTGGCCTCGTCGCGCAAGTGCGCGGTCATCTCCGGCAATAGCTCAGGACGATTAAAGTCGAAATCCTCGCTCAGCTCCAGCCGCAGCGTGCGCTCGGCAGGTGCGTCCGGGGAGAGACCGATACGGAAGATGGCAGTCGGGCGGCCATTGAAATCGATCCCCTCCTCGGAGGAGAGTATGGTCAGGCCGGCGGTGGTGGCGGCGATGCCCAGGGCGGTACTCAGAGTAGTCAATGGGATTTGTGGACATGGGTCTACTTTCCTGCGTAAGTCGAGAGTTTTATTGTACTGGTACGGAGCCCGCGCGGAGCGCTCCATTGGCTGACCTATTGGGCCAGCGCGAAGGCCACCAGGGTGCGGCCATGCTTGCCCGACGATTGCTCAAACTCCTGCAGCAACTCCGCTTCGCGTCCTTCAGGATCGACGGCCATTTCGCAGGCGGCAATCTCCTCCTCGGTGGCGCCGTGGTAACAAAGCTCGCAGACGCCGAGGCCCTGCTCCGAGCGCACCGGCGGTCCAAAGACGCGGCAAGTCACCGGGCGGTGGAGGTACAGATCACAGAGGCCGGTGGCGGGATCGAGCGCAGCACAAGGCTCGTCGTTGGCAAAGTCCTCAAAAAGGGCCTCGGCCTCTTCCGAGGGATCCAGCAAGCCCGTTACAGGGTCACCGGGAAAGCCCTGGGTTAGCCGCTGGACCGAATTCCGCGCCCGCTCGCGAACAGATTGGGCTCGCTCCGGTTCGCTCCTCGTAAGCTCCTCGAGCCCCTGCTGCAGACGTGCCGCGTCGAGCTGATGGATAGCGAAGACGCCGACACAGCATTGTGTGCACCCGGGCTTGCACACCAGCCAATCTCCGCTGCGCCGGGTGGCATCGGCCAGCGCGGCGTCGAGTATTTGCACCAGTTGGTGGTCGCCCGCAGGAACCATAAGACATTGCGAAATGTCACGGTAAACCCGGCCGGATTTGCCGCGTCTATCAATTATGAACGTGACGTGACAAAAAAGATGAAACCCTAGAAACTTTCCATTAGGGTTAAACGTTAGAGAGTGTAGGTAAACTCACGCTTTGAGGAGATTCGTGAAGAGATTGTGCCGCTCCCCCCGCGTTCTGCGTTCCTTGTTTTGTTGTCTCGGTGCTCTGCAGATCGCAGCACTACTTGTCGCGTTTGAACGGCCGGCACGAGCCTACGTCGATCCGGGATCTGGCTTCGTCTTCCTCCAGGTTGCCGGCTCCATGTTCGCCGGCGCGGTTTACTATATGCGCCATCGCTTGAAGCGCATCTTCAATGCGATGCGCGGATCCACCGCAAATTTCTTCGCCCGCCGGTACCCAGACAGAGGTCGCAGAGAACCAACCATGAGCCAGGGCACGTCGCAAAACATTGCGACGTTTCGCGATCCAGCAGGGTCGCTGCACATCCATGGCGATCAGGTCCTGCGAACGGTACACCCCCTCCACGCGGCGGAGTGCCTCCGCTTCCTGCAGTCTGACTTGGCCCGGCGCTGGACAGAACAAGGCCGTCTGGTCGCCAGCCAGGTGCTGTCCGCGGAGGCAGACCAGCCGCTCCTGCTGGAGCATCCGCGGGTATTTTTTCCTTCCTATCCCTGGGAATGGACGCCCGGGCAGTGGGTCGCGGCTGGGGAACTGACCCTCGAACTATGCGGCCAGTTGCTCCACGAAGGCTGGATCCTGAAAGATGCGACCCCGCTGAACATTCTCTTTGATGGCTCGCGCCCGATTTTTGTCGATTTACTGTCGATCGAGCGTCGCGACCCGCGCAGCCCCTTGTGGCTTGCCTACGGGCAATTTGCCCGCACCTTCCTTCTTCCTCTGGCCGCGCACAAGCACCTCGGCTGGCCCCTGGCAGCTACCCTGAATCGCCGTGACGGCTATGAGCCCGTCGACCTGTATCCCTATCTTTCGACTTTGGACCGCTGGAGCGCGCCGCTTCGTTCCCTGGTTACCCTTCCTTACCTGTTCGAGAAACGAAAGGGGGGAGGCGGGGCGCCGCCCAGGCTCAATCAGGAGCCGGAAATCGCGGCCGCGGTTTTGGAACGAAACTTCAGAGGCTTTGCTCGCGCGCTGCACGCGCTGGAACCAAAGGGACGCGATTCGCGGTGGAGTGAGTACCAGACAGCCGCGGATCACTACACCGACCAGGAGCGGCAACATAAGCAGGAATTTGTCGACCGTGCGATGCAGTTGCTGCGCCCGGCGTCGGTGCTCGATATCGGCGGCAATACCGGTCAATATTCGCGCATTGCTGCCAGCGTGGGCGCGCGCGTGGTCGCCTGGGACACCGACGTTGCCTCTTCGGACCGCAACTGGAGACAAGCCAGTACCGCTGGACTGCCGATACTGCCGCTGGTCGCTGATGTCGCCAGGCCGACTCCTGCGGTGGGATGGTGGAACAACGAATCTCTCACCCTGCTGGAACGGGCGCGCGACCGTTTCGACTGCGTCATGATGCTGGGCATTCTGCATCATCTGCTGCTTGCCGACCAGATTCCTATTGCCGACGTGGCCATGCTACTGGCATCCCTTACCCGGCGTTCCAGCATAGTAGAGTGGATCCCCAAGAGCGACGTGCGCTACATCGACCTTTGCCGCGGCAGAGACGAACTCTATCAGCATCTGGATGAAGATCTGTTCGTAGAGCAGTTCACTCGTCATTTCAGGATCGTCCTTCGTGAGCAATTGAGTAACGGCCGCGTGCTCTTTCTATTCGAAAAGAAATGACCTTTGTCTAACCAGGTAAAGTGCTTTCGGTGATGGTGCCGGAGCACTCGCCCAGGCCGATACTCACAAATCCCGTCCGCTCGCAATAGCCGCGAAAAGTGATCTCATCGCCGTCGGCAAGAAAACCGCGCTGCTCACCGCTGGGTAGAGTGATGGCTTCCACACCGCGCCGGGTGAGTTCGAGCAGGCATCCACGGGACTCGTCCTTTGGCCCGGAGACGGTGCCGCTGCCCAGCAAATCACCCGGCTGAAGATTGCATCCGTTGCTCGCATGATGAGTCAGTAACTGAGCGATGGTCCAGTACATGTCACCCAGGTTGCCGCGGCTGAGCCGGACCGCATCGCAACCAGCCGCGCGCATGCGAGCGGAACGAAGGTAGACCTCCAGGGTCAGGTCGATTCCGCCCTGTTGACGATCCTGCTCCGAGTCCAGGTAGGGAAGAGGGCGCGGGTCCCCCGGCGGGCGCGCAAACGCAGGCGTGCGAAAGGGGGACAGCGCCTCCATGGTGACCACCCAGGGGGAGATGGTGGTGGCAAAGCTCTTGGCGAGGAATGGCCCCAGAGGCTGATACTCCCAGGCCTGGATGTCGCGCGCCGTCCAGTCATTCAGCAGGCACACGCCAAAGAGGTGCGCGGGAGCGCGATCGATGGTGATGGCTTCGCCCTGCTGGTTCCCGTGCCCGATAAAAAAGCCGGCTTCGATTTCGTAATCAAGCGCCTGGGTGGGCGCGAAGTGAGGCGGTGCGCCGCCGGCAGGCAAAATCTGGCCAGCCGGGCGTTTCACGGGCGTGCCGCTCATGACAATCGAGGATGCCCGGCCGTGATAGCCGATGGGCACATATTTGTAGTTGGGCAGCAGAGGATTCTCCGGCCGGAAGAGCCTGCCTACATTCGTGGCGTGATGGATCGAAGCGTAGAAGTCGGTGTAGTTGCCGATCCATGCCGGCTTGAGCATGGTGGCTTCCGCCATGGCGAACAGATGGGGCGCCACCGACCGCTGATGATCGGACGCATGAGGATGATCAGCACGGAGGAGGTCGCTGAGCAGGGCACGCAGCTCGCGACCAGTCCTCCGGCCCACACGCCATGAGCGGGTTCAGCGTAGTGGCGGCACAGGCCTCCCTGGTCTCCGCGGAAAGCGACGCCAACAGGCCCGCGTGGCAGCATCCCCGGAGGTCCAGTATCTGGTCGCCAATGGCTACGCCGATGGCGGGCTGCCCTGCACTTTGGAAGACCCCAAAGGGCAGGTTCTGGATGGGGAATGCGCCACCCGGACGATTGGCCGAGGCTACCCAGCTTTGCCGCTGAGGATCATGTGTAGCATTCATGGTTGCATTTATGCGAATGGGGCTCCCGGTGAAGTGTTTCTTGAGCGCCTGCCACACTTCGAAGTAATCGCGTTGCAGGCATTCCGTCTCCAGCGCGAAGCGGGTCGGGTGAAGCACCAACTGGGTCTCGAACATGAAGGCCAGGGTATCCGCGAGATAGTGTGGCTTGAGTTCGGCCTTCTCTGCCCGCTCGAAGGTTTCCGCATCGGGCCCATGGGCCTGCATGCAGCTATGCAGGCTGGCGGAGCCGGGGATGAAACCTTCGGCCTTGGCATCGTATTGGCCGAAGATCAGGCCCATGAACTCGTTCATCGCGTTGCGATGAAACCAGGGCGGACGAAAGGTGTGCTCGGCCACCATCCAGCGCGGAGGGAAAATGCCAAAATCGACGTTGGATGTACCCGGCACCGCGGTAGGCGCGGTGAGCACGGTATAGATCGAGGGGTCGGGATGATCGAAGCTGACGGTGTTGATGCAATTGAAATTTGCCATGTCGTACTTGTAGGGCGCGTAGTTGCCATGCCAGCCGACCACGTCCAGCGGCGAGTGATCGATCCCCGCGGACCACAGCTTGCCCTGAAACTTGCACAGGCTCTGAAATTTGCCGTCCACATCCTCAAAGGCGGCGACCGGGGAAAGAAAATCACGCGGGTTGGCCAGCCCGTTGGCGCCAATCGGACCCAGGTCAGGCAAACGGAAGGGGAGGCCATAGTTCTCGCAGATATAACCGCGGGCAGACTCTTCGAGTAGTTCCACGCGCATCTTCAGGCCGCGGGGAAGAACGCAGATCTCACCCGGGCGCAACCTCCAGAATGCCCAGCTCGGTGAAGAAGCGCAGCTTCCCCAGCTGGGGCACGACCAGCATCTCTCCGTCGGCATTCGAAAAAAAACGGCCAGACATGCTTTGGTTGGCGGCATAGATGTGCACCGCGCACCCTGTCTGGCCTGCCGGGCCGCCGTTGCCGGCCATGGTGATGATGCCGTCAAGGAAGTCG
Source organism: uncultured Acidobacteriaceae bacterium (assembly GCA_963821315.1). Taxonomy (GTDB): domain Bacteria; phylum Acidobacteriota; class Terriglobia; order Terriglobales; family Acidobacteriaceae; genus PALSA-350. The sequence continues at coordinate 29,636 of CAWGDP010000013.1, forward strand.
CAGGGCTCAGTGGGAATGGGCAGCGGATCCCAGCGCAGCTGGTTGGGCGTGGCGGAAACTTCATTAAATGGCCCGCTGCGCAGGTCAGTTTGTGGGAGCTCGACGAAGGGTCGATGGGTAACCGAGGGACGGATGCGATAGAGCCAGGCACGCCGGTTGGTGGCTCGCGGAGCAGTGAAGGGAGTACCGCTGAACTGTTCGGTGTAAAGTCCAAGGGACGACTTCTGGGGTGCGTTCTGGCCTTTGGGCAAAGCGCCTGCGACCGCTTCCGTCGCAAATTCGTTGGCAAACCCCGATTGATACTGCAGCTTCGACATAAATCCTCCCTGCTGTAGCTGTATACCGGAGGATGCATAGCATTGCCAACTTGGACACTGTTCCATCTATTAGGCAACTTTTAACGCGATCGAGGGCCGCCGCAGGTCGATACTCCAGGCAGAGGCAGGACTTAGGCCCATCCTGCGCCCCTCTGGTGCGCTTGAGCATCCTAGCTGGAGTAAGCCGTTGGGAAAATTTACCTCTGCGTTACGTTACAAAAAGTGCCATCCGTAACCGCCGGGGAAGGAGATGCAGAGGACATTTTGCATCCAATAAGGGCAGACTATACGCGGTCTCACAATTACGCTGCCCCCGAAAAGAACGTGAGGAGTGGTTTTCCCTGGAAGAAGACCACGAAACGGCGTGTCGCATAGGTCTCAACCAATCGGGTAACCACAGGGGGCATCCATGCAAGCAATCGGCTGTCGGGGTAGACAGATACAGAACCATGCGTGGCTGCGTGGGACAAGATCGAGCGCTTGGATTCCCATGATGGTGTTGCTGGTGTGCGCACCTGCCGCCTGGCCGCAGGGCCAACCAGTGTTGCCCACGCTAGACGCCGGCCAGGTGGTGCAGCGGTTGATGGAGAAGAACAAGGAACGCGCGGACAGTCTGCAGCACTATATTGGAAAACGTACCTACCACTTGGAATATCGTGGCTTCCCGGCCTCTTCAGAGGCGACCATGGAAGTGGAAGTAAACTTTGACGCACCCTGCCTCCAAGCGATTCACCGTCCTCAACGCTAGCGGGTCGAAGCTGATCCAGAATCGCGTCTTTCACCGGCTACTGGAGAGCGAAGAGCAGGCTGGCGACTCCAGCAACCGAAAGCACACCGAGCTTGGTCCGGACAACTACACCTTCTCGCTTGCCGGGACCGATGGGACAAACTATGTGCTGAATGTTGAGCCGAAAGAGGACAGCCGTTTCCTGTATCGAGGCAAGATCTGGGTGGACGCACACGACTTCGCGGTAACCCGCATCGAGGCGCAGCCGGCGCGGAATCCATCGTTCTGGACGACGAAGTCCGTGATTCATCACACCTATCAGAAAGTGGACAATGGGTTCTATCTGCCCAAGGAGAACAAGACCGTGACGAACGTCCGGATGGGCGGGGTGGCCACTCTGACCATCGAATACCAGTCCTACCAGGTGACCGTCGCCAAGCCCGTTGCCTCGGCAAGAAGGATTTCTTCCGGCGAGGGAGCCATATGGCCAGACGGTGGACTCAATGCGGAAGTAGCGAACTTTGTCTCGTCGAGAAAATGATGAGCGGGATATGAGCAGTTCAAATCACGTCGGAGCTGTCGTCGGTGGACAAGATCACGCGCCGCCGGCCAAACATGCGAGCATCCAGCGAATAGGCTCCCGGTCCGAGCAAGCCTAAAGCAGCCGTAGCGACAATAGAGAAGACCATGTGGAGGGCATCGACTCCCCGCAAGCCGAATATCGCTGCAAGCTCGATGCAGCAACCGAGTGCACACAGGATGGGGGTAAATGCTCCCAGAAAGAAAAAGGCTGCAAGCACGGCGAAACCGGCAAAAGCCCATTGTGACGAAATGACTTCTCCACGTGGGAAGGCGATCATCAACAGCATCGCCGCCGCCGTTACCCTTAGCAAAGCGAGTGCAATACCCGCTGTGCCCGTGGGGAACATGGAGAAGAGTCTCTGCATTGCACCGACTGTAACCACCTCTTAGCGGTTGGACAAACGCGAAAAGAGGGTCCAGAAAGCGACCCTTTTGAGGGGGGTACGCGGGTTGCGAGAAAATATTCTCTAAACTGCTTTAAAATTGCCCATCCCGCCGTGGTCTGAGAGCCGGGTCGCGCGTTCCGCAGGGATAAAGTGAGAAGTCATGAGCAACCAACAGCCCATCCGGGTACTTACGGTAGACGATCATCCGCTCCTGAGGGGCGGCATTTCAGGCGCAATCATGGCGCAGCCTGACATGACCGTGGTGGCTGAGGCGACCGACGGGGACGAAGCGATCGCGCTGTTTCGCGTGCACCGGCCGGATATCACGCTCATGGATCTGCGCATGCCTAAGGCCAATGGGATCGACGCCATCGCAGCGATTCGCAAGGAGTGGCCCAATGCTCGCATCATTGTCCTGACCACCTATGGAGGAGACGTACAGGCTTTGCGGGCATTCAAGGCAGGAGCTTCCGGATATCTTTTGAAGAGCATGCTGCGGACGGAGTTGATCGATACCATCCGGCTGGTGCATGCAGGCCACCGCCGCATCCCGCAGGAAATTGCCGTCGAGATGGCCGAGCATGTCGCTGACGATGCACTCACCAGCCGGGAGCTGGAAACGCTTCGTGGGGTCGCCAGTGGCAGTTCGAATAAGCTCATCGCCGAACAGCTTGGCATCTCGGAGCACACCGTCAAAGGCCACCTGAAGAGCATCCTCTCGAAACTCGGCGCCACCGATCGTACGCACGCAGTCATGATCGCGTTGAAGCGCGGTTTCCTCGACATGTAGCTCCAGGTCTCACTCTGTTTCTGTGGCGATGGGCTGGTTGCTCACGGGCATGCTCTGCAGAGTCTGCAGTTCGGACTGAACCCGGGCCCATTTCTCCGGATTCTTCTTGGTGTGAATGGGTGCGTTCGGGTCGGCGTAATAGTTCACAATATCGGACTTGAGGCCGGGCGGAACGGTATGGTGGGGATCGGCAACCAGCCGATCAAGGAGCTTGGCATAGGTGTCATCGGTGAGGCGATAAGCCCCGGGTTGAACCGGCGCGCCGGTATCGAGGTCGCGATTGGCGAGCGTCTGCCCTGGCTTGCCGAACCGGCCCAGCGCGGAGCTTAGTTCATCCGTGGATCGATTGACGCTGCGAACGTATTCCTCTTCGGTGGCATCGGTAGGACCCTTGATCGCCAGCATTTTCAGCGGGCCGATCTTAGGCAGAATATAGATGAACCCGGCGAGCGAATAGGTTCCGATGCCGGCCTTCTTACGGTAGTGGTCCCAGTTATTTTCGGCCGCTACCCGCGCCACCTCGTCTGCCAGTTTCTGGAGATCGGGGCTGGTGGAGTCCGCCGGCATGTGGCTGCGATGCAGAAGAGTGAGCGCATAGGCGATGCGGGGAATAAAGCTGCGGACGGCGAAGCGAAAGCCCCCGACGTTGACGCGCTGGAATCGGGCTTTGGAGAAGTTCTCACTGAGACCATAGGTCTCGTAGAAGGCGGTCGCGAGCTGCTTGTTGGGCACATTGAGGCCGACATGGCGAAGGTAGTGAACGGGCGCAAGGCGGCGATGCGCAATCTCGTTAATGTCGAAGGCGAACTCCGTCTGGATGTGCGGATGTTCGCCCTTCGCCGAAGGTGACGACGGGGCCATATTTCGCGGCCAGCTTGGGAAACTCCACCGGCACGGCCACGTTGGTGGCCTGGGAGTGGCCGATGTTGTCGCCGATGTAATGGGAAAGCGCCCCAACGGCAAAGGCAAGCTGGTTGGCGTTTTTGGCGTCGCGGAAGAGGTGGACGACGAAGTCGCCGGAGCGCACGTAATGGGTCAGGTCGGAGAAGAAGGGGTCGCCGAAGGGATAGTAGCCAATGTCCTGAATGACGCATCCCGCGTAGGCGTAGGACCGGGCCCTTTCCAGCTCCTGCGGGAGTGATGTTGGGATAACGGCTGCGCAACAGTGGCGCGATGGAGCTCTGCCAGGTCAGGTCGATCAACTGCTCGTGGGTCAGCAGCGAATAGGCCCCGGCGGGACGGCAGACAAGCAGGAAACACAGGAGAAGAGCGGAGGCCCGGGAGACATTGCGCATCGGCTACAGTATCGCAGCGCCGGCATGTACCTGACTAAGCCGGTTCGCCTCAGAGTCTTGTGGGGACGGAGACATTAGGTCCGTCTGATGGCTAAGGCCCGGAGGGCCAGACCGCTAAACGTCAGCCCAGCCCGGCAGGGCTGGGCTTCGTTTTCGCGATGAGGATGAGCGCCGTAGACGCGGCACTATGGATGCCCCATGATCCTAGATTTGTGGGGGGATGTAGATCGGGTGTCGCAGCACGGCGACTCCGAGCGCGCGCATTTGATATCCCGCGCTAAACGGGCTGGGCTGAGTTTAGCGGTCGGCCACTCCGGGCCTTAGCCGTCAGAGAGACCTACTGAGCTTCTAGTTCTCAGGCAGACGATCGTAAGGCCGGGCTAGGTTAAAAGTTGAACTTCAGCGCTCCCTGCAGAATACGCGGCGCCGCCGCGTTGATGGCGTTGCCGAAGGTCGAGCTGCCAATGTCGCCGTCGATTGCGGTGGGGCCGGTGAATTGCGTGTGGTTGAAGACGTTGAACGCCTCCACCCGGAAGAGCAGCGACTTCGATTCGGTGATCGCCAACCTCTTCGCAACCGCCATATCAAAGTTATCCGCACCCGGACCGTAGAAGAACCGCCTCTTGGCATTGCCTGGGGTGCCGATCGCATTCATGGAGAAGGCCGAGATATCGAAATAATTGTTGTTGTTCTTGCGCGGATTCCCGCTCAGGTGAAGCGGGCCGCCAGTGTAGTCGGGCTCATCGATGCTGCTGTTGTTGATCCCGTTTGGATTGGTCCCAATCAGTGAATTGTCGCCATTGTTCACCATGGTTACCGGGAAGCCGCTGGAGAAGCGCGTGATCCCGGCCAGAGACCAGCCGCTGGTCAGCCGGCTGGGACGAAAGAACTGATCGAATGGCAGCTGATATTCGTAGCTGACCACGAAGTTATTTTTCACATCGAAGGATGAGATGGCATAACTGAGTGCGGGATTGAAGGGGTTCACTTCCTCAGCCGGGTTCGATGACTGATCCATGGACTTGCTGTAGGTGTAGGCGGCGGAGAACTCAAGCCGGCCGCTGGTGTGACGGGCACTCAGTTCCATTGCGTTGTAGTTCGCATTGCCAATCGTGGATTGCAGCGCATTACTGCCGAAGTTTGAGCCCAGCGGTCCGCGCGTGCCATTTACCTGGCCGCCGGCAATCGGATAATACACCGTGTCCTCGCCGTCCGGGCCGCAGGTAAGCGTGCCCGGCTGCACCTCGCTCGCCTGGCTGAGGCTCAGGCAGAGTGCGGGATTTCCTGGATTTGGCTCAATGAGAACGCGCTGGCGATGGCTTGACGTTCCGATATAACTCGCGCTGAAGACGGTCTTCGGGCCGGCCTGCCGTTCAACCGAAACCATCCATTCCTCAGTGTAGGGGGTGCGGCCGTGAATGTCATATCCGGGGATACCCTCGATCGGCTCATAGGTGCTCCAGTCGATGTTGGGATCGGGATTGCGGCGCGAAGAATTCAGCGGGGCAAACGTATACGGAAAAGGCTGCCCATTGTTCTGCCCGTTGGCTGCGGTAATGAATGGCGTTGCGAAGAGTGGAGGCGCCGGGCTGGTATAGGTGGTGCCATAAGGAGCGTTCGCAGCCAGCACGCCAATCGATAGCGCATCAATCGCGGTGTAGAAATTGCCGAAGCTCGTCCGCACGCTGGTGTTACCCGGTGCTCCCAGTATCTTGCCCAGGAAGCTGCCGGCGTCTGCCTGCGGCGTCCAGGCCAGGCCCACCCGCGGCGAAAAGCTACGGTTACTGATCGGGGCGAGCGTATTCGGGATGGTTTGACCGCTTGACCTGATCGCCTGGATACAGGATGCCCGGAGGCGCGCCGGGAAATACCACCGACTGCGCCCCGGCAACGAAGGTAGAGATCTGGTTGTACTTCTCCGACCAGGGCGCGATGCGATCCCAGCGCAGGCCGTAGTTCAGCGGTGAGGTTAGGAAGAGCGTGCCAGCTATCCTGCGCGAAGAGACCGACGTATTTGTTGCGCGCATAGAAGGGATTGAGCTGGCTCTGATTGTATTGGCTGGGCACGCCGATCAGGAAGTCGGCAAAGTCGACGCCGGTTTCCGTTCCGGAGAAAACAAAGCTGCCATTGAACTGCGCGATGGGGCTGGCATTGACCTGGTCGGCATGGAACTCTCCCCCGAACTTCATGGTGTGATTGCCCAGCACTTTCGAGACCGCATCCGTGACCTGATAGGTGTTGTTGACCTGAATGAGCTGGTTGGCCGCGGCGCCGGTGGAGTATCCATTGAAGTTCAGGTTCTCAACCCTTTGCTCCCTTGGGATCGAGAGCCACGATGCTGGGACTGCCGTCGGCATTCTCGAAGCCCTGCGACGTGAGGCTTACGCCGAGACCGCCCACGGGCTGCCCCAGGTTCGTGTTGTCGCGCATATAGCTGAAGTGCAGCTCGTTGACCATGGTGGTATTGAACGTCTTGGTAAGGCCCAGCGCGACGAGCTGCGCCCGGCCAGAGGTGATGGCATTGAATCCAGGCACGCTGGCCCCGCTCTGCGCCACCGGATACGGGTCATTCAGATCGAAGTCGTCGATGAAGTAGTAACCGGAGAGCAGGCCCAGGTGCGTATTCGCATCGATGCGGACCGCACCCTTGTCATCCCGCACGATTTGGTTGAACGAGGAGGTCGCATAGCCGTTGGCGGTATTGGGAGCGGGGATGTACTGCAGCATTCGCTGTGCCGGAACCGACCACGCTGTTTGAGGAATGACAGCGTTGGGAAAGACGCACTGGGTCGAATTGGCGCAACCGGGAACATAGTAAGACTCACCCGAAGTGACTCCGTAGCCTAGCTTCTGGGTGAGCAGGTTGGCGAAGTAAGGGCCGCCCACCACGCCGGTGAGGTTACTGGAGAGGTCGGAGAGATTGCCCAGGCGATCGGCGTTCGAGGGCACGCTGATGGTGCCGGTATCGATGCCCTGCGTCTGCCGCGTTCCCTGGTAGTCGGTGAAGAAGAATATCTGGTCGCGACGAATCGGGCCGCCGATGGTTCCGCCAAACTGGTTCTGGCGGAAGGCGCCGCGGGTGGGAGAAAAGTAATTGCGCGCGTCCAGATCGGTATTGCGCAGAAATTCGAATGCGTTGCCATGAAATCCATTGCTTCCGGATTTAGTGATGACATTGATCTGGCCGCCGCTGAATTCTCCATACTCAGCGTCGAAGTTGCTGGTGATAATGCGGAATTCATCAATCGCATCCAGGTTGGGAATGACGGCCGTGCCAGCGTTGACATCCTCTTCCACGTCGGCGCCGTTCACGCTGAAATAGTTGGCGAACTCCCGTTGCCCATTCACGGAGAGAGTGCCGGGATTGAGCGTGCCCGAAGGGTTGAGAACGCGTGGCCCCTACATCCTGCACGGTAGTGGAGGTGATCGATGTTTGGGGTGCCACTCCCGGCCTGCAGAGAGAGCAGGTCGGTAAAGCTGCGGCCGTCCAGTGGAACCGCGGTCATCTGCCGTCCTGTGATCACCTGGCCCAGTTGGGTGCTGGTGGTCTCGACGTGCAGCGTGTTGTCCTCCACGCTTACCGTCTGAGCGACGCCTGCCGACCTGCAGGGAAGCATCGAGAGTGAGCGCCGCGTTGGTATCAAGCACCACGCCGGTACGTTGATAGCCGGAAAAACCAGTAGCCTGCACCTGCAGTTCGTAATGGCCAACCGGCAGAACCGGGAAGGTGTAGAGCCCCTTGCTGTCGCTGTGCGTCTGGTAGGAGAGCCCTGTGGTTGACTCGCGAAGACTTACCTCCGCATTTGGAATCACACGCCCCGAAGGATCTTTGACCGTGCCGGCGATACTCCCGCCTACACTGGCCCAGACCAAAGCAGCGGACAACACCCCAACAGCGCATAGGGTTCTCGCCATGTTGACTGCGAGCGAGCTGACTTTCATCGACATACTCTTCTCCTGATCTCTCCGCTTGCCCGTGCTTACTGAATTGTGATCGGAACATTCACGCTGGTCTGGTCTTGCGATGACCCGCTGCTTGCCGTAGCTGTGACCACAACGGTGTAAGTACCCTTGGGCGTTCCTGGATCGGTCTGCGCCGTGCCGCCGCAGCCGATGACCGTGAAGAGGATTGCCATGAAGCTCAGGACAAAACATTGCCCTACCGCGCCACCTTCGCCGCGGTAGGGCAAGCAAAAAGACACAAGCGAAACTTGCGCCACCGCCTGCAGCGAGCCATCCGGGCGCGCCCGTGCGTCTGCTGCTTTGGGGATGTGGCGGTGTGGTATTGACGGTGAGCGAAGCCTGACCCGGTGCCGGTCATCGATTTGGGATTCACAAAGCATGCCGATTGGGTCAGGTTCGCCGGCATGGTGCAGGTAAGACTGATAGGCGTGGTGTAGTTGTTAGCCACGTTCACTGTGACCGGCGCGATTGCGGCTGATCCTACGGCAGCAGTTGTCCCCGATGATGCCAGCGCGAAATTCGAGATGGTGATCGGAATGTTTGCCGATACCGATTCCATGTAAGTCGCGTCGCCCTCATAGAAGGCGGTTAGATTATTGGCGCCCGAGTTTCCATTCACGGTCGTGGTCAACGTCGCCTGCCCGTTGGTGAGTGTTACCGGGTTGCCGACGTTGAGCCCGTTGAGTTGAAACTGCACCGTGCCCGTGGGCGTGGAAGATCCCGTAGAGGCATCGGCGACACTTGCAGTCAACGTGATTTTTCCGTTGGGCGTAATGCTGCCGGCGGAGGCCGTGGCAGTGGTCGTCGAAGCCAATCCAGAGGACGGCAGTACTTGAATCGCACCCATCATGCCGGCATCTTCGTGCTGCAGAATGTGGCAGTGATACACGAAGGTGCCGACAATGTTCGGATCGCGGAAATCCATGCGTAACTTCACGCTGGGATAGGCTCCGCTGCCACTCCAGAAGGGCAGATCGACGGTGTCGCGAATCGCTGGATCGTTTACCGGCTGGCCGTTGACTTCGAGCACTTGAAAGTGAATCTGATGGATGTGGAAGATGTGATCTTCGAGCGCAGTATTTTCGTACCACCCAGTCTTCGACCGTGCCCGAATGCACAACGATGTTGGGCGGGTTGTTCATGTTGAATAATGCCGGCTGCTGGCCTTCTTCGGTGATAAAGAAGTTCGTCGGACTATTCGGGTCGGTAGGGTCTTCTAATACTTCGGAGAAATACAGATTGCGCTGCGCGATCGGGGTAGCGGCTGCCAACGCTGCGAATCGGGTGACCCGGGTTTGCACCGCATGCGACGGCAACTGTTTGACTGCGGCGCCACTGCTTGCGGACGAGCCTTCGATTCCGTTTTGGCTCACGATGTTGGCGATGGGCCGCGTGGGGTCGAAATCCCCATCCGGTCCGGTATCCCAATTCTGAGTAACCAACTGCGCCTGGGCGCCGGCGCTCGGCGTGGTCACCACAAACTCCGCACGGGCGCCGGGAGGCAAAAGAATGCTGGTCTCGCTCTCAGATGGTTGTCCGCTACTGCCCGAAGCAATGGGGTAACCATCGATCGCCACCACCTGCATGGCCTGCGGCGTTCCGTTCACGACGTACTGCAGATTCAGGATGGTGTCTGCAGCAGTGTTCGCTACTCGCCACAATTCCTGTTGCGATGGATTGGTTTGGATGACTGCCGGTGTGTAGCTCGGATAGGTCACGGGAACATAGTTGATCGAAAGATCCCAGGCAGGAACGTTCGTGTCGTTGGCTTCCGACGCCGGCAGCAGTTGGTCGCGGATGACAAAGGTGCGCTCGGTCAGCCCCGCCAATGCGGGATCGACGTTTTGCAGACCTTCGACGATCAGCGCTCCGGTTGCGCCTCCCTGCACCTGCCCTTCAGAAAAGCCGTGCGGGTGCGGATGGTACCAGTAGAGTCCCGGGGGTTCGTTTTGCGGGATTTGCACGTTGTAATCGAAGCTCTGGCCGGGCTGAATCAGCGTGTGGACAACCTCATCCTGTCCGCAGACGGGCGCCACATTGGTTCCATGGAAGTGGATATTGGTCGCAGTCGCTGACATCGTTCCATTGCAGGCACTGCTGCTGCTGGTGGTCGCGTGCGGAGGAGAGGCTCATCTTCATGCCGGCCATATTGTCACTCGCGCTGGAGGCGGAAGCAGCAGGCAGGTCGTTCTGGAAATGAATGATCAGCTGATCGCCGGGATTCACCCGAAGTGTGGGTGCTTCGAGGCCCGTATCTGTTACGTAGCAATAGCGAACCAGCCCTTGGGAATCGGTTGCGGTCAGGAACTTGAAGGTCACTTCCAGCACTCCGCCCTGACTTGTCAACTCCGGGCGGCGCCGTAGTCGCGGAACCGGAAGCAAAGCGCGCACAGACCTGGTCTGCCGGGTCGGCAGCCGCGGCGTAAGGCGAGGCCACCTTCGCACCTGCCGCTGAGGCCATCTTCGCCATATCTTGCGCTGACATCGCGCCGCGCCCGTGGGCATGTTGCGCGATGGCCGAAAGTAGACTGGGGAAAAGAATGAAAAGGACAACCGCAATGCGGGCAAACAGACGCCACCGTTTGCGTGGAAGATCCACCTGATCACTCACAACGACTCCCTTAGCCTCACCAGGCACACGTATAGTAGGGGAGGCCCGCGAAAATAAGCGGCGGCCATCCTAATAGTTGAAACCTTGCGGGCAGGGGACCTATAGTGAATGAAGCCCGCAGTCTTATTTGGCTGTGGCCCCCAGGTCCTCGCGGTCTCCGCCAAGAGCAATCCGCGGGGATCTGGTTCAAACTCGCATCAGGAAACTTTTTGCTGCGCCGCGCACCGCCGGCACAACCCTCCAACCTCGAGACGCATCACCTGCACTTCAAAATCGTTTTGTGCCGCGATCTCTCGCTTGAGACGCTGGAATGTGGGGCTGTCGAACTCTTCGATCTCGCCACAACGAAAACAGGCAAGATGCAGATGGTCTTTCTGCGTCTTGACCTCGTAATAATGCTTTTCACCGTTGAGGTGCATCAGGTCCAGCTCATCGATCAACCCCAGCCGCTTTAACAGATCAAGGGTGCGGTAGACGGTCGCGCGATCGATATTGGGGTCCCGCTGGCGAGCGCGAGACAAAAGGGTGGCCGCATCAAGATGGGCGTCTGCCCCCTGGATTGTTTCGATCAACGCGCGCCTTTGCGCGGTCAACCGAACTCCCCTCGCCTCTACCTCATTCAACAGCTCGCAGCGTTTCAACGACATGTTCTAGTTGCGACTCATTCGCACTAGGTATAATATACGACAACTTTGGTCCGATTACAACCCCAAGCTGCGATTCATCGAATTTACACACGTCGGTTCACCACGACTCAAAGCGCTAGTTGTTGCTCGACCAGGGCGGCCCAGTAGGCGGCGCCGGTGGACAGGATCTGGTCATTGAAATCGTAACAAGGGTGGTGCAACATCGGGTTCAGCTGCCCCGGCCGTTTCGCCCCCAGCATAATGTAGGCGCCTTGCTTAACCTGGAGCATGTAAGAGAAATCTTCCGCGCCCATGATGGGGTGCGCCATTTCGACCACTCCGGCTTGGCCCGCAACGGCAGCGGCCGCTTTGCGGGCAAGGGCCATCGCGGCCTCGTCGTTGACCGTGGCCGGCGCTACCATGTGCATCTCCACTTCGGCGGTGGCGCCATAGCTCTCAGCGGTGCACTTGGCCAACCTGACAATCGCCCGTTGCATGGTCTCGCCGACTCCCGCATCGAACCATCGTGCGGTTCCCTTGAGCACTGCCTCTCGGGGGATTACGTTGGCGGCCACACCGGCCTGGAAGCTGCCGACGGTGACCACCGCCGCATGCTTGGGATCGATGGAACGGGAAACAATGGTCTGCAGCGCGCTTACCAGGGAACTGCCGGCCACAATGGGATCGATTCCGAAATGCGGCTCCGCGGCGTGTGCGCCCAGGCCGGTGATCTTGATCTCGAAGAAGTTGGCCGCGGCCAGCATATACCCGTCGCGCCAGTAGAACTGTCCCACCTCCATGCTGGGCATATTGTGCATGCCGAAGATTCGCTGCATGGGGAAGCGATCGAACAAGCCATCCGCTACCACCTGCCGTCCTCCGCCGATTTCCTCGGCCGGTTGAAAGATGAGGTAGGCCGTTCCTTTGAATTTGCGGCTTGCGGCCAGATACTTGGCTGCTCCGAGCAGCATGCTGGTGTGTCCGTCGTGCCCGCAGGCATGCATGACGCCTGGATTGGTGGAAGCGTACGGCACTCCGGATTCTTCCGGAATGGGCAGCGCATCAATATCCGCGCGCAGGCCGATCGCCTGGTCGCCGTCGCGACCGTGGATAACCGCCAGCACTCCCGTTCCAGTGAAAGTATGTATCTCGTCCACGGCAAACGACTGCAGGCGTTCCTGAATGAAAGTTTGGGTGCGGCTCTCGGCAAATCCCAGTTCAGGATTGGCATGCAGATCTCTGCGCCAGCTCACCATCTCATTCTGTAGTCGCTTAATTTCGTCGATCGCCGGCATGGTTATAATCTCCTGTCTCATACTTATATATCGCGTTATAAGCGAACGCAGGAATGACCAAATGAGCGAGCCGCACCGCTGTGCATGGGCAGAGAGCGATCCGCTTCTCCGCGACTACCACGACCAGGAATGGGGAGTGCCCGAGTACGACAGCCGAGCCCTGTGGGAGCTGCTGATGCTTGAGGGATTTCAGGCCGGCCTGGCATGGATCACGGTGTTGCGCAAGCGTGAGGCCTTTCGCAAGGCGTTCCGTGGCTTCGAGCCGAAGAAGGTGGCCCGGTTCAGCGAGCCGGACATTGCCCGGCTACTGGCTGATCCGGGGATTATTCGCTCCCGCGCCAAGATCGAGGCGACCATCCAGGGCGCAAGGATTTACCAGGAGATGGAAAGCAGTGGTGAGGGCTTCTCCGCGTTTGCCTGGAAGCTGGCCGGGGGAAAGCCAATCAAGAACAAGACTGGCTCTCTACCTGCGAAGACCCCCCTCTCGGAGGAGATTTCCGCCGCGCTGAAGAAGCGTGGCTTCAAATTTGTCGGTCCAGTGATCGTCTATGCCTGGATGCAGGCGTCGGGAATGGTCAACGATCACGAGCTGCGCTGCTTCCGGCGCAATGCCTAAGAAGCTCGCCACTGGGGTTCGTTGTCGACGAAGTCAGTCTCCTAACAGAACCCAATAGCAATCGGACGGGTCCGTCCACGCTCCTTGCTGTTCAGGACGAAGGGCACGGCTCTAGAGGCTGCGGAAAAACGCCTTGTACGAAGGGCACGGGTTCAGCCGTGCCATAAAAAGCCACAGCAATGAGGGCTTTAGCCCCTGAGGTACGCTTTTCCAAGCTTGTGCCTGCACGGACTTACGGTGAAAAACTGTACCTCAGCGGCTAAAGCCGCCCCCGCGCAGTACATTTACGGCACGGCTGAACCCGTGCCCTTCGTCCAGTGGATAGCACGGAGCGTGGACGGGGCACCCGTCCAGTTCTTAAGGGGTCTTGTTAAGGAGGCTGACTCCCGCCGAGTCGAGTTCCCACGCAAACACCTAGCCCTTACCTTACCCCGTACCCTCTGCGCGGGTATAGTCGCCACTCTTTCCCCCTGATTTCCGTACCAGGACGATCTCGCGGATGGCGATGGATTTATCCAGAGCCTTGCACATGTCGTAAATCGTGAGTGCGGCCACTGCGGCTGCGGTCAGCGCTTCCATTTCGACGCCGGTGCCCGCGACCGTCGCAGCCGTGCTGCGGATCTCAATGCCGCCCGCGACAACATTCGCCGAAACATCGATAAAGCTCAAAGGCAGCGGATGACACATGGGAATCAGGTCAGCGGTGCGCTTGGCCGCTTGAATGCCGGCAAAACGCGCCACCTCCAGCGGGTTGCCCTTAGGATTTTTGGGCAGTGCAGCGAGCACCGCATCCGAGAGCACAACAAAGGCGGAAGCTTCGGCCTCGCGCCGGGTGGAGGCTTTGCCGCTCACGTCGACCATGTGCGCGCTGCCTTCGGCGTCGTAATGCGAGAGCTTGTCCATCGTTTCGTCAGGGTAGCAGCACCGAGACCGTCTCACCAGCCGCCAGATGTGGGCGGTCGGGGGGCACCACAAGAAAGCAATTGGAGCGGCTGGCGCTCGCTATGTCGCCGGAGCCTTGCCAGGTGACCGGTTCTACCGTCACATCGGTGGACACAGAGCGCAGCCTGGCGGGCAGGAAGCGCGTCAAGCCAGTCTTCACCCGGACGTTGCTCGCCAGGCGAGCCTGCGCGAAACGGGGTTCGCGAAAGGGATCGCCGCTGAGCGCGCCCAACAGCGGATCGACAAAAAGTGAGAACGTAACCATGGTAGATACAGGGTTTCCGGGCAGCCCGAAGAAATAAATCTGCCGATCCTCCCCCGCAAGTCTTCCGAACACAACTGGCTTGCCGGGCTGGATCAGCGCCCCGGTAAAGAAGAACTCGGCGCCCAAAGCGAGCAGAACCTCCTCCACCAGGTCGTACTTGCCCATGGAAACCCCGCCGGAGAGCAACAGCAGGTCGGCCTGGAGCGCGCTACGGATAACGCCCTCAAGATCGCCGCGCTCATCGCGCGCAATCGGGAGCCGCACCGGCTGAGCTCCGGCGGCGAGAATCTGCGCCGCCAGCGAATAGCTGTTGGAGTTGCGAATCTGGTGGATCAGAGGCTGCTGATCCACCTCGACCAATTCATCGCCGGTGGCGACGATGGCAACGCGCGGTTGGGCGAAGAGGCTGAGCTGGGCCGCACCACTGGCTGCGGCCGCGGCGATCTGGGCGGCGGAGATACGCGTGCCTCGGGGCACGATCACCTCACCAGCCTGGGCCTCGGCTCCCCTGGGAACGATGTTTTCCCCGGGAGCGATGCTGCGGCCAGGAGCCAAGCTGAGCGCGTCGCCGTTACGCTCCACGTGTTCCACCATGACCACGCAGTCGGCGCCGCCGGGCACAGGCGCGCCGGTCATGATTTCGACCGCCTGTCCAGCAGTGATGGCAAGGGGGCCTGTCTCGCCCGCGCGAATCAATCCAATGACGGTAAGCGGCAGGCCGGCCCCAAGATCGGCGGCCCGGCAGGCGAAGCCGTCGCGCGTGGAACGGGGAAACGGCGGCTGATCCCGATCGGCATACACCGGCTCGGCGAGCACCCTGCCCAGGCTATCGAAGAGAGAAGTAAGCTGTGGCGGATGCCGCGGCGTTCCGGCTAGCCGATCGGCATGCTCACGGACAATCCGGCTGGCCTCGGCAAAGCTGACCACCCGGGATGGAGCGGAGTTGTTCAAGAGCGGCTGCAAAGAGAAGGGACGCCATGCACGGCGTCCCCTCACGTTAACTTCCAACCAGGTTTAGTGCTGCTTGGCGTTGTACTTGTTGTTGATCTTCTCCCCGATCTCCGCCAAAACCGACTTTGCTTCCGGCGCCATGGGCCCGTTGGGAGCGAGTTCAAGGTACTTGTTGTAAGCCTCGGCGGTTCCCGGAGGTGCGACGATCTTCTGCGTCTTGGGGTCGACGGTAGCCTTGGAGATAAGCGCCTGTCCCTTCAGGTAGTAGGCAATTGCCTTGGTCGGGTCGGCGGCGATCGCCTTATCTGCGGCGGCGATGGTAGCATCCGTTTGCCCTGCACGGCTGAGCACGATGGTCTCATTGGTGTAGAACATGCCTGCATTCGTAGGTTGAAGCTTGGCCGCGGCATCATACGCTGCAGTTGCGTCAGGAATTTTGTTGGTGTTGGCGTATACCTCGCCCAAGCGCATTGTTGTCGGCTGCTTCTACATCAGGGTTAGGCTTCTTCGAATTTGTATCCAGGTCCAGCGCCTTCTTGAGCGATACCAGGGCATCGTCGTACTTCTTCTGCCCGGTCTGAGCTATACCCAGTTCCAGCCACAGAACAGCGGCGTCTGGTTTCATGGTCGTGGCTTGTGTCATGGCGGTAGCCGCATCGTCGTATTTCTTGGCGGCATTGTCGGCGCGCGCCTGCTTGAGCAGTTCGTTCAGTTTGCCGACGCTCTGGTTCTCTTTATTGATTTCCGCATTCTTCTTCTTAGCTTCCTCCAGCGCCTTACGTTCGTCCGGAGGCAGCTTATTCACGTATTCAGGGCGGCTAAGGTCGAAATCCTGCAGGGCGTCCTCGCCGGAAGTGATCTTCACATTGTCAAAGCGGTCAACGGCCTTTCCCGGGGTCGCGTAAAGGGTGATGTAGTACGTGCCGGGTTTGATGCCCTCTCCCTTATAGTCACCGTTCTGGTCGGTGGTGAACGTGTATAGGGGGGTCTTGCCATCCGTGCTAAGTATTACCTGGCCGTTGGCGATAGGGGCGTTGGCCGGGTCTTGCACATGGCCGTGGATCTTGGCGGGGACATCCTGGGCAGCCGCGAGGGCCGGAACGAGGGCAAGCGTGACGCCCGCGAGCCAAAGAATGAGTTTCTTACGCATGGTATTTCTCCTCGAAGCGGCAGCGATTGGCTGGCTTGCTGCCGGAGTGACCGGCTGCCGGCTCTGTGACGAACGGATAGCCCGCCCGTATAGCACGATTAAGTTAAATGGAAGGCAACAACAATTCAAGGCCGGGACGACCCAGCGGCCTTGCGAACGCCTTTCGCTAGCATAAGTTGGATGTGTCTTCGCCCACAAGCGGCCAAAAAAAGTCCCTATCGCTCATGCCGGGGAGAGGGCTCGCATGTTGCTGCCACCAGGCGTCAAATAGCGCCAGCGCGCGCTCGCACTGCAAGCGATGCCGCTCCCGCTTGTCGCGCACTTGCTTGCGCAGCGATTCCTCCAGCGGGAGCAGCAGATCAAAAGTGATATTCGCTGGTTGGAAGTCCTTGGCCTGGGCATGGGTAATGTAGTGCACCAGCGAACCCAGCGCGGTTCCACGAGGTACAGCGGCAGCCGCATGCCCCTGGGCCAGCTGGGCGGCATACAGGCCGGCGAGCATGCCGGTGGCAATGGATTCGGTGTAGCCCTCCACCCCCGATAGCTGCCCCGCGATGAGGATATTGGGATGGTCACGGAGCGAGAGCGTCTCGGTCAGCACGCGCGGCGCATTGACGTAGGTATTGCGATGAATCTGGCCAAAGCGGAGGAACTTGGCCTTCTCCAGGCCAGGAATAAGGCGCAGAACCCGCGCCTGCTCGCCGAATTTCAGGTGGTTTTGCAGGCCGACCAGGTTGTAGGAGTCAGCGCGCAGGTTCTCACAGCGCAACTGCACCACCGCCCAGGGCACTTTTCCGGTGCGCGGATCGCGCAGGCCGACCGGCTTCATGGGGCCAAAGCGCAGCGTCTCCCGCCCCCGCCGCGCCAACTCCTCGATGGGCAGGCAGCCTTCGAAGTATTCCAGCTTCTCCCATTCCTTGCTCTCCACGGCTTCGGCCGAAACCAGGGCCTCGTAGAAGTGCTCGTACTCCTCCTTGGACATGGGGCAGTTGATGTAATCGGCGGTGCCCTTGTCATAGCGGGCGGCGAAGTAGACGCGCTCCATGTCGATCGAATCGGATTCGACGATAGGGCTGATGGAGTCGTAAAAAGCCAGCTCTCCGCTGCCCGTGAGCCGGGCAATCTCCGCGCAGAGCGGAGCCGAGGTGAGCGGGCCGGTGGCCACGATGGTGAGCTGTTCGGGATCGAGTGCGGTGATCTCTTCCCGGTGTACCGTGATCCGGCTTTCCTGTTCGATGGCGTCAGCCACCCGGCGGGAGAATTCCACCCGATCGACAGCCAGGGCGTGGCCGGCGGGTACAGCGCTGGCATCCGCGCAGGAGAGGAGGGCGCACCCGGCGCGGCGCATTTCCTGCTTGAGCAGCCAGGGGGCGCTGTGTTCACTCTCCGACTTGAGAGAATTGGAGCAGACCAACTCGGCAAAGTCGGCCGTCTGATGCGCCGGCGTGGAGCGCAGCGTGCCGTCGACGACTGAGCGCATCTCATAGAGGTCAACCTGGCAGCCATGCCGGGCCGCCATCAGGGCAGCCTCCGGGCCGGCCAGGCCGCCCCCGATGACACAAATGCGGGCCTCCTTGTTCACCTGGCCGGCTCCAATGTTGCCAGGGACCGAATGGCGTCGTCGTTGACGCGCATGATGCGCCACTCATCGAGGAACTTTGCACCCAGGCTGTGGTAGAAGTCGATAGCGGTCTGGTTCCACTCCAGAACGTCCCATTGCAGGCGGACGCACCCTTGTTCCGCGGCTCGGGCGGCGACCCTCGCCAGCAGCGCCTTGCCAATACCTTGCCCGCGAAAGCGGGGCAGTACAAACAGATCCTCCAGGTGAATGCCGGGCCGGCCGCGCCAGGTGGAGTAGTTATAAAAGTAGAGCGCAAACCCCGCCGCTTCCGGCTCTTTGCCATCCTTATTTTCTGCGATCAGGCACTCAAAGCAGGGATGCGGGCCGAAGCCATCGCGCAGCAGGTCGGCCTCAGTGGTCTTCACTGCGTTGGGCTCTCGCTCATAGGTGGCGAGAGCGCGGATAAGATCCAGAATCAAAGGAATGTCAGCGGGAGTTGCGGCGCGGATCGAATGCATCGTCTGAGATCCAGTTTATAACGGCATTTCCTGCAGGCGTGCCTGATGTCTTCGCGCCTTCATCCGGTTGCCGCAGGTCTTCATGTCGCACCAGCGCCGGGTGTGGTTCTTGCTCAGGTCCAGAAACAGCCAGCGGCACGTTGGATCGCCGCAACCTTTCACTTGTTTCGCATCCTCCGAGACCAGCAGATCGGAGGCCGACTGGGCCAGTTTCCACAGCGGAAGCTCCGCTTGCTGCTCAAAGCCGGACCAGCTCCAAACCAGGCGCTCATCGCCACCACGAAGGCTGCGATGCTGGGCTGCGGCATGGAAGTGTGTCTCCAGTATTTCCACCTGCCCATCAGCCGGCTTGTCGCCGTCAACCCAGGCGTAGAGGACCGCCGCCAGCGCTTCGCGCAGAGCGACAGCGGATGCCAGTACACGGTGTCCATCATGCGCGTGGACGGTGCGGCCAAGTCTTCGTGCCTGCTCCGCCGTGAGTAAGCGCAATTGTGCGGCAAAGCGGAGAAGATCCGCATAGGTGGGAAGTAGATCCTGTGGGTTTGCGGAGAAGCGCAAGTCCAGGGTATTGACGAGCTCCAGGGCGGGGTGTCCGGCAAACAGCTTAAACGGCTTGGGAAGGGAACTACTCACAATGAACAGTATAACCCTTAAAAATATCTTTAAGGGTTAGCTGAACTGGCGTTACAATGTAACCAGTCATGGCAACTTCAACGGTTATCGAGGGCGGCGCCGCGAAGCAAAAGAGCAAGATCGACTTGCGCGTCTATCTCGCGTTTGCGGCCATTTACATCTTGTGGGGATCGACCTACCTGGCGATTCGGATCGCGGTACAACAGGTCCCGCCGCTCTTTGCCGCCGGGACGCGATTTTTCTTCGCCGGCACTTTGCTTTACGCGGTGATGCGCCTTTGTGGCCGCCCGCGTCCTGTGGGCAAAGAGTGGGGCAGTCTCCTCTCGATCGGCTCGCTCATGTTCGTGGTTACGTATGGCCCGGTGTTTTGGGCGCTCCAGTACGTGCCTTCCGGCTTCACCTCTGTTCTTGAGGCCACGTTGCCGCTTATCACGATCGCCCTCGAGGTCTTCGTTTTTCGCCAACAGCGCTTCCGTTGGAGCCTTCTAGTGTCGATCGCGGTTGGATTCGTGGGTGTTCTCTTGTTGCTGCTGCGTAATGAGCAGCATGTTGCATTTCTGCCCTGCGCCGCGATCCTGCTGGGAGGAACGGCTTGGTCGCTGGGTGCTGTGCTCACGCGTTCGTTGGTACTGCCCAAGTCGAAGGGGATTACCGCTGGAGCGGAGATGATGTTCGGTGGTGCGATCCTGCTCATCCTCTCCGCCTTGACGGGGGAGATGCACCCATTCCCGCATATTTCCACCAAAGCCATACTGGCACTGGGCTACCTGGTGGTGGCCGGCTCCTTTCTGGGATTCAGCGCCTTCGTCTGGCTGCTTGGCCGTATGCCTGCCACGCGGGTGGCAAGCCATGCCTATGTCAATCCCGTGGTTGCGGTGGCTCTCGGCTACTTCTTCGCCGGAGAGCTGGTCACCCCGCGGATGCTCCTGGGCACCGCGCTGATCGTTGCCAGCGTCGCGCTCATCCTCATCAAAGACAAAGCCGATGAGCCAGCCACGTAATCACGGCGACGTCCGAGTTTAAGGAATGAGGCGGGACCGGACGGGAAAGGGACGGGTCACCCGTCCTTTCCTTAAGGTCTAAATTAGTCGAGATACACCTGGTCGATGTAGCACCAGCGCCAATGTTCTCCCGGTTCGACGGATTGCATGATCGGATGCCCCTGCTCGTGGAAGTGGGCTGTAGCATGGCGGTTCTTGGAGGAATCGCAACAGCCAACCTTGCCGCACTCCAGGCACATGCGCAGGTGGATCCAACGATCTCCGACCTTGAGACACTCCTCGCAACCCTTGGGTGCCGGGTTCACCTTCTTCACATGATCTTTTACGTGCGTACACTTCGCGGTGCTCATAGAATTCTCCTTCCCCGTTAAGGCGTCTTCACCACCGGCAGCTCGATGAAGCTGGCATTGTCAGGCGCGTGATAGATGCGCTGTGTGGCCTTTTGATAATCCGTTGGTTTGGCCCAGAAAATGTCAGGCACGAAGGTCTGCGGATTTCGGTCGTATAACGGGAACCAACTCGACTGTACCTGCACCATGATGCGATGCCCGGGCAGGAAGACGTGGTTTGCCGTGGGCAGCGCGTAGCGATAAAGCAGGGGCTGGTTGGCCGTAATCGCCTTAGCTTGCTCCAGGCTTTCGCGGTAGCGTCCGCGGAAGATGTCCGCGGAGATCATCAGTTGATATCCGCCCAGGCGGGGATCACTGGCCACCTCGTCAGGATAGACATCGATGAGCTTCACCACCCAGTCGGAATCCGTGCCGCTGGTGGAGGCCACGAGGTTAGCGATCGGTTGCCCGCTGATCTTCAACGGCGCGCTCAAGACATCAGAGACGAAGACCGCAACATCGGGCCGGCCGGATTGCTCGCGTTGGTCGTCGACCAGCCATTGAGACCAGGTCATCCCCGCCGAGTAGCCCACGGGCTGGATGGGCCGAGCGCGGTAAGGAACAGGTTTGGCGGGGTCGGAGACATATTCTTCGAATGCCGCGTCACCCGCCTTGGGCGCGGTGAAGCTCAGTTTCAGCCCTTCCGTGAGGTAGAGCGGAGTTGACTGGATCCCGCAACCGGTTGTGCACCCGGCCGGCCAGGAAGGCAACCTCCGCCAGACG
Source organism: uncultured Acidobacteriaceae bacterium (assembly GCA_963821315.1). Lineage (GTDB taxonomy): Bacteria > Acidobacteriota > Terriglobia > Terriglobales > Acidobacteriaceae > PALSA-350. Next base: position 50,978 of record CAWGDP010000013.1, read on the forward strand.
TTGGTTCCGGTGTCGAACGCAGTGACGGGAGCAATCTCTTCTTTAGGGGCTTCGTCTTTCAGATAGCGGGCGAGAAAGGGGCCAAGGATCTGCCGGCGAAAGTAGAGCCCGGTGTCTGTGCCGAAATTCAAAACACCCAGGGTGCTAGCGTCCTCGATCTCCTGCCCGTGATGCCACGGACCAATCACCAGGAAGACCTTGTTGTTCTCCGTGTCCTTCGGCTTGATGGCCTTGTATACGGCCATGGCGCCGTAGATGTCTTCCTGATCCCACAGGCTATCCACCAACATGGTGGGTACTTTGAGCGGCTGGGCGGCCAGTATCTTGTCCATTGCCTGGTCGCGCCAAAAGCTGTCGTAGCTGGGATGCGCGAGAACCTTACGCCAGAACCCGACTTGTTCGAGGCCGTGGCGTCGCCCCAGTTCACCCGCGGATCCTGCCTGCATGTAGGTGTCGTAGTCGTCCAGGTAGTCGGTCCACCACTTGGCTTTACCGCCGCGAGTCGCTTCCTGCTCGTAAATGTAGGGGAGATTCTGCTCCCGGAAGGCGCCATTGTGAAACCAATCATCGCCCATCCAGCCATCGACCATGGGATTCATGGGCACGGCGACCTTGAGCGCCGGGTGAGGATTGACCAGCGCAGTGAGAGTTGTGTAGCCATCGTAGGAAATGCCCAGGATGCCGACCTTGCCGTTGCTCTCCGGAATATTCTTCACCAGCCAGTCGATGGTGTCGTACGTATCCGTCGAGTTGTCGACCGGCGTCGGATTTAAGGGACCGCGCATGGGCCGATTCATCACGTAGTCGCCCTCGGAGCCATACTTGCCCCGCACATCCTGAACCACCCGGATATAACCGCCCTCGACGATCACCTCGGTGGCGTTGTCGTAGCCCTGGAGACTGGGCCCCAGGTGGGCGCTGCTTTCATGAGTCGTAAGTGCGTTCGCATCGTACGGCGTGCGGGTAAGCAGGATGGGCGCCCCCTTGGCCCCTTTCGGCACCAGGATGACGGTGTGCAGCTTGACCCCATCGCGCATGGGGATCATCACTTCACGCCGTAGGTAGTCGAAGCCGGCGGTGGGTGTCTCCAGCCGGGCTGGGGTTTCACTGGGCAGAGCAGGGTATTTGTCAGGCGGGGCTGCGGTTTGAGTCCAGGCGGATTGGGTTAGGAACCAGGCGCAGAAGAGCGCCGCCACCAAAGCGCATGGGCGCGCATTTTTTTCCATACGCAAACGTACTACGGAACCGGCTTAGGAAAACTAAGCGCCGCGTACGTGAACGATGAACGTCCGAACAGTGGTTAGCTCTAGTACCTGCGCAGCAGCCGCGAGCCGAGCTCACGGTTGGCCCGTTGGAGTTTCTCTTCAAAGAGGACGCCGACAGAGAACGGCCCGATAACCAGGCCCATAATACAAAACCAGGAACCAATGGAATTCCACATAGCCCTTACTCCTTACTGATCATTTAGACGAACGTCGATAACGAATTCATCGACGATCCCATGAAAAATAGAAGCCGGGAATAGCAAGAAAGGTGCACGTCACCCAAAAGAAAATTACCTTATTTATCTCGGGAACGGACCTTGAACCAGATAGGGGAACCGCGAAAACCGAAGGCGGCGCGTATCTGGTTTTCCAGGAAGCGCTGGAAGGCGAAGTGCAACTTCACCTGCCGGTTGGTAAACAGGATGAAGGTCGGAGGCGCCACGGCAGCCTGGGTCATGTAGAAGATCCGCATCTTGTTTGCGGCGGGGACGGTGGCGCGCTGGAAATCGATTTTTTCCAGGAAGCGGTTCATCTGCCCGGTGGAGACGCGCTTGCGCCGCTCGGCGGCCACCTCCTGCACCAGCTTGAGCACGGTGTGGATGTTCTTGCCCTCGGAAGCGGAGATAAACACTACCGGCGCATAGGCCAGGTATTTGAGCACCTTGCGTAACTGCTCTTCGAAGATCTCTTTGTCGGCGGGTGGCTTGCCGTCGGTTCGTCCAGTAGTCACCAGGTCCCACTTGTTGACCACCAGGATCACGGAGCGGCCGCTCTCATGCGCGTAGCCGCCGATGGTGGCGTCGGAAGAAGTAACCCCTTCGGTGGCATCGATGACCAGCAGAGCAACATCGGCCGCCTCCAGATGGCGGCGCGCCATGACCACGGAGAGCTTCTCCGCCATCATTTTGGTTTTGCCCTTGCGCCGGATACCGGCGGTGTCGACAAAGCGCAGCAGGCCGCCGTCGTATTCGATCACCTCATCGACCGCGTCGCGCGTGGTGCCGGCAACCGGGGAAACGATAGCCCGCGAAGAGCCGGTGAGGACATTGAGCAGCGTGCTCTTACCCACGTTGGGGCGGCCAATAATGGCGATCGAGGTTTCGTGCTGCTCGAATTCGCCGTGGGTTCGATGGTGCGGCTGGTCCTCTGCCTCTTCGGGTTCTGCTTCGGTTTCCACACTGCTTTCCGCCTCAGGAAAGGTGAGCGTGGCGAAGACGTGCTCGAGAAGATCGCCGATGCCGATTCCGTGTTCAGCGGAGATAGGCAGCACCTCGCGAATGCCCAGGCGCCGGTACTCAGCGGTCTGTTCTTCCATGCGCTCGGTGTCGATCTTGTTGACCGCGAGCAGCAGAGGCTTGCCGCCGCGCAAGAGCAGGCGGGCAAGGTCATAGTCAGGCGCGGCCAGGGGAGTGCGCCCATCCACCACCATCACGATGGATTCGGCCTCATCCAGCGCCACCCGGGCCTGGCGAAAGATCTCTGACGGGAATCAGTTCCGGGTCATCGGGCAGAATACCGCCGGTATCGACCACGCGCGCATGCTGGCCGGCCCACTCGATCTCGCCGTAAATCCGGTCACGGGTAATGCCTGGTTCATCGCCCACGATCGAGCGGCGCGAACTGGTCAGACGGTTGAAGAGCGTGGATTTGCCCACGTTGGGGCGGCCTACGATGGCCACCACCGGCCACGTCGAAGTGTCTACCGCGGCCTCGCGCCGGATGGGCGGCGCCGCCGGCGCCAGCGGATCGGGTAGCTCAGCCTCAATGCGGCGCATCGGTTCTTGGCGCTCGCGAATCGACTGCACGGGCCGTTTGCGGATCTTACCCAGGCGCGCCGCAGCGCTCGCTTCGGCGGCCGCCTTGGCAGCCGCTCCGCGCTTGATCTCGGCGCGCGAGTGCTGGCCGCGGGTGGCCGGCGTGGCCCGGTTGGCCGCTTTCGCCAGCGCCGCCCGCTTGCCTCCCTTGGAGTGCGGCTTGGGCTTTCTCGCCTTGGTTCCTTTTAGGGGTTTCATGAATGAGGCTCTCTTTCAGTCTTTCATATATCGGCCGGGCCAAAGTATAGACTTAGAGTTTCACTGCCTTGTCTACCGCTTCCATCTCCGCCCAGCCGCTGCCTTCGCTGCACGACTTCTTCTCCCCCGGAGGCATGCTCTCGCACTCCGCGCTGCCCTATGAGTTCCGGCGCGGGCAGTTGGATATGGCGCGGGCGGTGGAACGCAGCCTGCAGGAAGGCAAACACCTGATCGTCGAGGCAGGCACCGGCACGGGCAAGACGCTGGCCTACCTGCTGCCCGCGCTGCGCACCGGCCAGCGGGTCATTATCTCCACAGGGACCAAGAACCTGCAGGAGCAGCTCTTTTTCCGCGACGTGCCCTTTCTGGAGTCGTTGCTGGGACCACTGCGGGTTTGCTACATGAAAGGCCGGGCGAACTACCTCTGCCGCAACAAGCTATATGCCCTGCGCGACCAGCCCATTCTGAATGGCCTGGAAGAGATTGACCAATTCCAGCAGATCGCGACCTGGGAAAAGACGACCCAGACCGGAGACCGGGTAGAGATCGACGCCTTGCCCGAATCGAGCCAGGTATGGTCCAAAGTAGACGCGCGCGGAGAGGCCTGCCTGGGGCAGAGCTGTCCCGATTACGAGCGCTGCTTCATCACCGAGATGCGCCGGCGCGCCCTGGAAAGCGATGTGATCATCGTGAACCACCATCTCTTCTTTGCCGACCTGGCCATCAAGCAGCAGGCCAAGGCAGCTCCGGATGCGGGTGTGCTGCCGGAAGCCGCGGCCGTGATCTTCGACGAGGCCCATGAGCTGGAAGATGTGGCATCGAGCTATTTCGGCATCAGCCTGAGCAATGTGCGCCTGGAAGAGCTGGTGCGCGACATGGAGACGGTGCTGCGCGCCAGGCAGGCTCACTCCACCGCACTGAAGGGCTGTGGAGAGATGCTGCGCGAGCGGGCCAGGATGTTCTTTGCCGCCCTGCCACGCGGCAGTGGGCAAGGCGAGGGACGCATGCCCTTCGAGCAGCGGGAGCAGTTTCTGGAGGAACACGGCGACGTCTACCTGGGAGTGATGAACGCGCTGCACCGCATGGAGGGCGAGCTGGAAAGGCTGCGCGGCGTGGAAGAGGCGCTGGGGCTGAAGAAGCGCGTAGCCGACATCCGCGAGCATTTGCGCTTCTTGATGGAGGCGGAGAGCGTCAACACCGTCTTCTGGATCGAGCGCAGAGGCGGCTCGCCTCGTCAGGGAGGACGCAATACCTATCTGCAGGCGACGCCCATCGATGTCTCCGAGTTGCTTTCCGATTTGCTATTTGACCAATACCCCAGCGTGATTCTCACTTCTGCGACGCTGACCGTGCAGGCTGGGTTCGGGCACCTGAGAAAGCGGCTGGGGTTGCGCGATGCGCGGGAGCTGGTGGTGCCTTCTCATTTCCGTTACGAAGAGCAGGCGTTGCTCTACCTGCCGCCCGGGATGCCGGACCCGCGTGAGCCCGCTTTTGCCGCCCAGGCAGCGCGCAGCATCCGGCGCGTGCTGGATATCACTCGCGGCCGCGCCTTCTGTCTCTTTACCAGCTACCAGCAGATGCGCGACCTCTATGAGCGCCTGTTGCCGGAGTTGGATTATCCTTGCCTGCTGCAAGGGACAGCGCCCCGCAAGGCCCTGCTGGAGGAATTCCGCAACACCCCCAACGCCGTGCTCTTCGGGACCTCTTCGTTCTGGCAGGGGGTGGATGTGCAAGGTGAGGCATTGAGCTGCGTGATCGTCGACCGCCTGCCCTTCGCGGTGCCGACGGACCCGGTGGTTTCGGCACGCATGCGAGCGGTCGCGGCCAGCGGAGCCAATCCCTTTTTTGACTACCAGGTGCCGGCGGCGGTGATCACTCTGAAGCAGGGCTTTGGGCGGCTGATCCGCTCTCTCGAAGACCGGGGCGTGCTGGTGCTGCTGGACCCGCGCATCGAGCGGCAACGCTACGGAAAGGTCTTTCTGGAGAGCCTGCCACCGTACCGGCTCACCCGCGACATTGCGGAAGTGGAACGCTTCTTCGAATAGGTTGAAAATGTTGGGATCGCAGCGGAGTGGAGGGATCTGAGGTTCCACTCAGCCCCAGGAGTGATGCCCTTCTATGAAAGGCGCAATGTCACGCAATCTCTACCTGCTGGCAGCTTCACTGCTGCTGTTTTCGCTCGTTTCCTGCGGCATGAGCCTGATACCGAACAGCCTGCAGCCCGGCCTGCCGGTCAACGGCTCCGTGTCTAAGACCATCGGCCTGGTTTTCCTCGTGGCCTCCCTCCTTTCCGCCCTGGCCGGGATATTGACCGCGATGTTCGAGCAGGTGGAGCGTCGGAACCAGGAACGCATGCGACGCGAGCTGAACGAAGACCTGGCCCGCCTGGGCCGCAACAAAGCCCGCAAATAGAGACCAGCTACAATCAACTGAGGGCAATACAGGCCATGTACGAAGTTACGGTCGAATCGGGATTCTCTTCCGGGCATTACCTACGCAACTATCACGGCAAGTGCGAGAACCCCCACGGCCACAACTACAAGGTTCGGCTGACGCTGCGCGGCAGCTCACTCGACCCCAGCGGGCTGCTACTGGATTTCAAGCTGCTCAAGCAGGTGATGCGGCCGGTCATCGACCGCATCGACCATCAGATGCTCAACGACCTCGAACCCTTCATCGAGCTCAACCCGTCGGCGGAAAACCTGGCGCGTTACTTCTATGATGAAACCAACCGTCAACTCAGCGAGATGACCGCCGGCCGCGTGGTGGTAAAGGACTGCACCATCTGGGAGACGGACGCAACCACGGCCACTTACTACGAGTAGCTCTGCTCTATTTTGCCGTAGCGCCCTGGGCCGCCAGGTACTTGTCAAAGGGGATCTCGAAGTAAAAGAGCTCTTTGCCGTCGGAATTGCGCAGCATGCGCAGATTGAGCTTAGCGCCCGGCAGCGGATTGGCCAGGTCTTGCACATCGTAGAAGAGAAAGCCGGCGCGGGTAGTGTGGGCCTCAACCGCGACTGCCGAGTACTCAAAGGTCTGAAAGTCTTCCTCCACATCTTTGTTCTTGGTAGAGGACTTGTTCCCGATGCGCGGCAGCGGGCCGGGCAATTTGTAGCCGCCGTCGGGGCGCTTGATTCCACCGATGCGGCGCTCCACCTCTTCCGGGGTGGCCGCTGGTATCTTGTCCCCCGCGGCAGTGATGAAGTTGATGCGCGCGTCGATCAGGGAGATAGGCTTATCTCCGTTATTGGTAACAATGATGCGGATGGGCATAAAACCATATTCCAGGTACTTGAAACGGAAGATTGATGCCTTCTCCTTGGTGTTGTAGGGATCAGCGGCGATCGCCACCTGCTCGTTGGGATGCTGGTCAAAAGCCGGATAGCTGGTCGCTACTCCTGCGGGAGGCGGAGCATGTTCGCCGGCGCGGGCCCGGGAGAGCAACAACGGACACGAGAGCAGCGCAACGGCAAGCAATGCAGATAGAACGAATCGGCGAGGCATTCCCGCCTTCGATTATGACCTTCCCTGCTGTCGCGAGTAAAGGTAGGGCGCGTAAAGAGGCCGGCCATGCCGCTCCTCGTCTATAGCTTCCTGCTTTTCGTGGCGCTGGTGTTGGGCCTGCCCTACTATCTGCTGGCCATGGCCACCAACGGCAAGTACCGCGAGGGACTCAGTGAGCGGCTGGGGTGGGTGCCCGCTCGTCTGCGCGAAAGGGACACCCGGCGAACCATCTGGGTGCATGCGGTTTCGGTAGGCGAAGTGCTGGCCGCCAGCCGCCTGGTCAACGAGCTGAGCGCCTGCGCGCCCCAGTATCGCGTGCTGCTCTCGACCACCACCCGGACCGGGCAGAGGTTGGCGAGGGAGCGTACCGGTGCCGACCACACCTTCTATTTTCCGCTGGATTTTCCCTGGATTGTGGGCCGCTACCTGAAGCGATTGGATCCCGTGCTGCTGGTGCTGGTGGAGACGGAGTTTTGGCCAAATCTGCTGACCGCGTGCCGTCGCGCTGCCATTCCCGTAGCGGTCGTTAATGGCCGCATCTCCGATCGCTCCCTGCCGCGTTATCTGCGCCTCCGTTTCTTGTGGAAGCAAATCCTGGCGGGCGTCTCCATCGTGCTGGCTCAAAGTGAAGAAGACGCGAAACGGATGAAAGCGATTGGCGCGCCCGCAGGCCGGGTCTCGTTCGGTGGCAACCTGAAGTTCGACGTACGCAGTGCTAAGCCGGCCGCAATCACCACTGCACTGCGCGAGAAGCTGCCCAGTGGAGCCCGCGTGCTGGTATGCGGCAGCACGCTCGAGGGCGAAGAAGAGATCCTGCTGGATGCCTTTGCCCAGTTGCGCAAAACCATCCCCGACGCTGTCATGATTCTTGCCCCGCGCCATCCGGAGCGCTTTGGCAAGGTAGCCCAGCTGTTGAAGAACCGGAAAGAGCAGAGCGTGCGCCGTTCCAACTGGATGAAGCGCCCGGCAAAGATTAAACCGGGCTCGGTGATCCTGTTGGACTCGATCGGCGAGCTGGCGTCGGTCTATGCGCTGGCCTCGGTCGCTTTCGTGGGCGGCAGCCTGATTCCGGCGGGAGGCCATAATCCGCTGGAGCCGGCACAATTCGCCGTTCCCGTTGTGATGGGGACGCACTACGCCAACTTCCGCGCCATCATCGACACCCTGGTCTACGCCGAAGCACTGAAGTTGGCCACCATCGAAACCCTGGTGCCCATTCTGGAAAATCTGCTGACCGATGACGAGGCCGCCAACACTCTGGGTGTGCGTGCGCTCGAAGTCTTCCATCATCAATCCGGGGCCACCGGGCGGGCAGTCACCGCGCTCCTGGGCTTGCTGCCCCAGCAGCAAGCCTCATGACCCCCCTGCTGGCTCCCTTCGCACTGGTTTATGGATCGCTGGTGCGGGCCAGAAATGCCCGCTTTGACCGCATGGCTCTGCAGCGCCTGCGTTGGCCGGTGGTCAGCATCGGCAACCTCTCCGTGGGCGGCGCAGGCAAGACTCCGCTGGTGATCTGCCTGGCGCGGCTGCTGGAACGCGACGGTTTCCGTCCAGACGTTTTGTCGCGCGGCTATGGACGGTCGAGCAAAGGCATTCATCGCGTTGATAGCGCAGGGGATGCGGAGCAATTCGGAGACGAACCCCTGCTCCTGGCGCGCGCCGCGGGGGTTCCGGTCTACGTCGGCGCCAGCCGGTACGACGCCGGCCTGCTGGCGGAAGCCGAAATATCGGGGGAAGGCCGCCATGTACATCTGCTGGATGATGGATTTCAGCATCGCCAACTGGCCCGCAACCTGGACATTGTCGTCATCCACCGGAGCGATCTGCGGGGCCGGCTGCTGCCCGCGGGACGACTGCGCGAGCCGCTGTCCTCGCTGGAGAGAGCAGATGTGATCGTGCTGCGCGAGGAGGACGCGGAGCTCGAGTCCACGCTGCGTGCCTATGTGGGGAGGGAATGCCGTTTCTGGCGCATGCATCGATCGCTCAGTATCTCGAGCCCTGCCCAGCGCGCGCTCGCCTTCTGCGCCATCGCCCGCCCGGCAGAATTTTTCGCGGCACTGCCGGCGATTGGGGTTGAGGTAGTGGAGCGAATGGCCTTCCGCGATCATCATCGCTACACCGCGGCTGACATCGACCGCTTGGCCGAGCTCGGCCGGCGCCACGGATGTGATGCGTTTGTGACCACGGCCAAGGACGAAGTAAAGCTGGACGCCGCCATGCGCCGGCGGTTGGAAACAGTGGCGCCGCTGCGCATTGCATCGCTTGAAGTCGAGATGGAAGACGAAGATGCGGTGCGCAGCCAGCTCTCTGCCAAAATTGCCATCCCGGGCAACGACTCGCCTATGGCAAGTTGAGAGAGAAATGACCCCGCGAAAAATTGCCATGACTGCGAGGCCCGGAGGGCCGGCCACCAGACGTGAGCCCAGAAGAGTCTGTGTGGGAACTCGAAAATAGACCTCGAATCGGACCTAGGCCCGTAGGGCCGTTAGCCAAACGTCAGCCCAGCCCGGGAGGGCTGGGACATCGATTCCGCAACATCGTCCGAGCGCCGGAGGCGCGGCACTCCGAATGTAGGTAGTGCCGCGCCTCCAGCGCTCCACAATCTTGGCGATCCGGCTCCCAGCCCTTCTCCGGATTTCCTGCACGGGGCGCCACCAACATCCGCGTGTGCGCCTTTCCGTAAAGAAAGGCGCATGAAGTGCGCCAACGCCAGCAAGGTCCACAGGAAATCCGGATCCGGGCTGGGCTGACGTTTGGCTACCGGCCCTACGGGCCTGGGTCCGATTTGCGGTTCATTGCCGGTTACCACACACCCTCGGAAGGGCTGGGGATCAATCTGAAGATGATCTGAGCGCCGTAGGTGCGGCACTGACTAACCTGGGCCGGATCGCACCTATAGCAAAAGAGCGTCGCGCAGGGGAGCACAGCTGGCGGAGTCCGATTATGAGAAAATCGACCTATTGTCTCAGCAATTTGATTCAACCCGCGTCCTGATTGTGCGGCTGGGCGCGATGGGCGATATTCTGCATGCCCTGCCGGCGGTTGCTGCTCTGCGCAGGGCCCATCCAAAGTGGTATCTGGGTTGGGCGGTCGAACCTCGCTGGCGCCCTCTTCTCTGTGGAGATGGCGGCGAGATGCCGCTGGTGGATCGCACCCACCTGGTAAAAGCCAAAGAATGGGCTCGTGCTCCGCTGCGGGGAGAGACGCTGCGAGAGATCGCTGCCTTGCGGCATGCACTGCGGGCGGAGCACTACGATCTGTGCATCGATCTGCAGGGCGCAGTGCGTTCGGCGCTCGCCGGCCGGCTGGCCGGCGCCCCGCGGATGATCGGAGAAGACCAGCCGCGCGAGTGGGCCGCACGCTGGCTTTTCGGTGAGCGGGTTGCAACCCAAGGGGTGCACGTAATCGAGCAAGCCGTGGAAGTTTGCGCAGCGGCGGCTGGGGAGCCGCTTTCTCCCATTCTTCCCCCCTTGCCATGCAACCGCGAGGCGGAAGAGTGGGCGGATGAAGTATTGCGTGGGGCAAACGGGCCAGTGGTCCTGCTGAGCCCAGGTGCGGGCTGGGGAGCGAAGCGTTGGCCTGCCGAGCGCTACGGTGCGGTAGCGGCGGCCCTGCACGCCCAAGGCTGCATGGTGCTGGTTAACGCGGGTCCGCAGGAGCAGGGGATCGCTGCCGAGGTCGTGCGCGCCAGCGGAGGTGTTGCCCAGGCGCCCGAGTTTACATTGGAACGACTGATCGCCCTGACCCGCCGGGTCTGCCTGGTCATCGCCGGGGACACGGGACCGCTGCACCTGGCCTGCGCACTGGGCAAGCCAGTGGTGGGCATCTACGGGCCAACCGACCCTAGGCGGAACGGTCCCTTTGGCGTGCCTTTCCGGGTGCTGCGACACCCGGAGAGCAAGCGCGACCACTCCCGGCATGCTGAGCCGGAGGCCGGACTGCTGACCATTACCCCGCAGCAGGTTGTGGACGCGGCGAACGAGCTGCTGGGCGCAGCCATGCTGAGTAACTGGAGCCGAGTGGCGCGGCGTATCCGCGTCCCAACAGGGTTTCTCTTTGCCGCCTTTTACCTGTGGAGAGCCCGCCCCAGCCTGGCTGTCTCTGGCGTGGAGCCTGCTCCTGGTCGTGCCCGGGCTCCTTTTGCGCGCCTATGCCTCGGGCTACGTAAAGAAGAACGCGGAGCTGACCGTGACTGGCCCTTACGCCTACACCCGCAATCCCTTGTACCTGGGATCCGTCCTCATGGCCTTCGGCTTTGCCGCCGCCTCCCGCAGCCTGTGGATCACGCTGCTGCTGGCGCTCCTCTTCACCATCATTTATGTGCCCACCATCTACTCCGAGGAACAGTTCCTGCGTGCCACCTTTCCCGCCTTCGCCGGCTATGCCCAACGCGTGCCTCGCCTGCTGCCCCGGCTGACACCGGCCCGGATGGAGGGCGAGGGTAGCTTTTCTGGGACGCTCTATCGCCAACACCGCGAATACAATTCACTTTTGGGTGCCTGCGCCGTTTACGCTGTACTGGTGGCCACGCTGTGGCTGCGCCATTGACCCCGGGAGAGAGTTGACGGTGATACGGTATCCACGACTTGTCGCGTCAATGGCCTGTTTCTGCGCGGTGTTATCGCCATTGCGCAGACCCTTCCTCCCTTGCTTCCCCCGGCAGCAAATTTCTCCTTTCCCGCCAAGCAAACGCTCACCTATGCCGTGGATTGGCGTGTCTTCCCTGCGGGTACCGCGACCTTCCACCTGGAGCAGGTGGGAGGGATGCAGCACGTGGTCGCCACCGGCGAGTCGATCGGCGCCGTTAACCTTCTCTTTCGTGTAAACGATCGCTTTGAGTCGTACTTCAACCGCACCACCGGTTGTTCCACCAGCTTTGCCAAGCAGCTCCAGGAGGGCAGACGGCAGCTGGTCAGTACCCTGCGATTTCTTTCGAGCGAAGGCAAACAGGTGCTGGAAGAGAAGAACCTGGTGACGGGAACCAGCAAGCATCAGGAAGCGCCGATTCCACCCTGCGTGACCGACCTGATGTCCGCTATCTTCTATGGCGGATCGCAACCGCTGCAGCCGGGAGGGATCTTTCACATGCCTGTAGCGGACGCCATGCGGGTGGTCGATGTGACCATGAAAGCCGAGGCCAAGGAGCAGGTGGTGACCCTGGCTGGAACCTTCCAAACCATCAGGGTGCAGCCGATCGCCGATGCCGGCGTGGTTAAGAACCGAGGCAATATCTGGATCTGGTACACCGACGATGACCGTCACATGCCGGTGCAGATGCGTGCTCGCCTCTTCTGGGGAACGATCACCATGCGCCTGGTGAGCATGGCGCCAAAGTAAGCTTATTGAATGCGATAGCGCTCGCGCATCAACCGCTGCAGTCTCGGCTTGTAGATGATGTTGTAAGCCAGTTCTTTATCGGGAAACATGGCCAGCGCGGCCCGCTTGCTATCCGCTACCAGCTCCGCGGCCTGATCTACGGTAAGGCTCCCATCCTGGCTGATCACCGACATGACCATGTCCATCATCATCTGCAGGCGGCGGATCTTGCGCTGTTCCTCCATTTTCTCCTGCGGGGATTGGGCGGACTGACCAGAGCTGAGCGTGTGGGGGGAAGATTCTTCGTTGCGACCGGACTCGCGTGACCCCATGGGAAACCCATCCTCCGATTTTTAGAGGTTGCTTTGTTGCGAATCGTATAACGGAACCCGTGGCAGGGAAACACAAAAAGGTGTCTTTGCATCCCGCGGGCGTGTCCCCCTGGGTTACTTTGCGGCGAGGGGCTCCGCCGTTACCGAGCTGCCATCCAGATAGAAAGACGTGGCGCCCAGGGCATCGGTGCGGAAGGTGCGCACATGGTCGTCCTGCAGCCGGCGGAGGATTTCCATTTTGGGATGGCCGAAGGGATTGTGGTGGGCGACGGAGACCACGGCATACTTGGGCGCTACCGCGGCCAGGAAGCGGGGAGTGGTCGACGTCTTGCTGCCATGATGGCCAACCTTCAGCAGATCGGAGTGAAGCGCCTCCCCCAGCATGTGCTGCTCACTGGCCGCTTGGGCGTCGCCTTCGAGCAGCACCGAGGTTTGCCCGTAGGCTACATGAAGCACCAGGGAGTCGTCGTTGCTGGCCCCAGGCCCGGGGACGTAACCCACTGGCGGGGCAAGCACTTCGACCTGCGCTCCGCCGAAGTCAAAGTGGTCGCCGGCGGCCATGGATTCGACCGGGATGTTGAGCCGGCGAGCCTCGTCCAGGAGCGCCTCGTAGGCCGGAATGCCCGGATTGCTGCCCACCCAGAGCACTCGGGGACGAAAGTTTCTGAGCACGGAAGGCATGCCACCCATGTGATCGCTGTGCGCATGGGTGAGCGCGACGGCATCGAGCCGGCGGATATTGCGCGACCAAAGGACAGGGGAGACGACATCTTCGCCGATCTCAAAGTTGGCGTTGGAAGCCTGGGCGCCCCCGATGGGACCGCCGGCATCGATGAGCAGGGTTTTTCCCTGGGGAGAGATTAGCAACAGAGAATCTCCCTGGCCAACATCGATAGCCGTGACCTCGAGTACGCCGGGATGATAGGCGAGCGCGCGGGGATAAAAGACACACGCCGCGGAACAGGCCAGCGCAACGATCGGGCCCACGACTGGGAAGCGGCTGTTGCGTGCCGCCCATACCGCCAGGCCGATCAACAGTATGCCGGCAACGATGGCCAGGCTACCCGGGCTGGAGAGGCGAATGTCGCCCGCGCCCATGGTGCTGAAGAGCTGCACAATTCCGTTGATGGCGTGCAACAAAGCCGCCGTTACCGCCGCCGGCACAATGGCCAGTGAGGGCCACAGAAGCAGGGTGGAAAAGGTGATGAGGGCAGACGGAAGCGCCAGCCCGATCAACGGCACCACCAGCAGATTCACGGGTAAACCAAGCGCCGTGACGCGGTGGAAGTAGATAGCCATTGGCAGGGACATCGCCAGCTCGATCAGCGCCGAGACCAGTAGCAGCTCCAGGATGCGCAGCGTGAAACGAACCGTGGCAGGAGTCAGGAACCGCGCGAGGCGGCGGCCAGTAAACGGTTGCAGGTGGTCGGCGATAAGCCGCAGGGTAACGCGAAACTGCGCCAGCCTGGGTGGCAACCCAGGGTCAATCGCGACCAGACTGAGGTTCCTCGCCGCCTGCAGGTAGGGGCCGAAGGTGTGTTCGGCCACAGGAACAGCGACCCCGGCCACGATCAGCACCGAGAGCAGTGTCATCTGGAAGCTCGCCCCCGAAAGGGATCGAGGATCGAGGGCGAGCAGGCAGACGGCGGCAAAGCCGATCGCGTTGAGACTATTGCGTTCCCGGAAGAGCAGGCGCGCGAGCAGATAGAGGGTCACCATCCAGAAGGAGCGCTGCACCGGTTCGCCGAATCCGGCCAGCATTGCGTAGCAGAAGGAGCACGCGATAGTCACCGCCGTCGACCAGACACGGGGCAGCCGCAGCAGGGCGGCCAGGGCGAAAATGCATGTTGCGAAGATAGCCAGGTGCATGCCGGAGACGACCAGCAGATGAAAGGAGCCGGTGCGTTCAAAGCCCACCCGGGCCTGGTGTTCCAGGTAGGTGCGATCACCCAGGATCATGGCGCTCAGCATGCCCGCATCCTCGCGGCTGAGCAGCAGCCATCGTGGTAGGCGGGACGCCGCGGAGGAGCCGGCAAAATCGATCAGCCGTTGGCTGCCGCGCCTGCTGTACGGAATGCAGCCAGCAGGCGAAGCTGCCTCTTGCGGGATCCATGGGTGAAGGTAGCGCCGGAGGCTTTCAGCGAACCAATCACGCCGATGCCTTGCTGGCGCAGCCACGCGGTAGCATCCCAAACGCCGGGGTCGAGATAGCGCTCGGGCAGATGCATCGCGATCAGGGCGTGGATGTGGTCCCCGCAGTGGATCGACGGGAATGCTTGATCGGCAGGGCCGTAGAGAGTGGCCCGCAGACCGCCTGCCACCGGGCGGCCATCCGCGGAAGTGATGCGCAGGTCCAGACTCTCACTCTGTTCTTCCCTGGTGGTATTGCCGAACGGCGAACTGGATTGCGTGAGACGGATAGGCGTGGTGCGGGTAACTACACCGTCAATCGTAGTGGCGCCACCAGCGTCCGCGATCAGGCCAAGTTGAGTCTGTGGGTCAGGAGAGGGCTCGATCTCGCTGAGCAACAGGCCCAGCAGAAGCCAGGTGCAGGCCAAGGGCAAGAGGGCGATGCGCAGTGCCTTCCGCGCAGCGAACGCGGAGAGGAGGGTAAGCAGCAGAGTGGCGCAGATAAGAACGCCGGGAGCGATCCAGTTACAGGTCGCCAGGATGATGCCGCCGGAGAGCCACAAGGCGGCGTAGAGCGCGGGTGCGGTGGCGAAGGAAAGGCGTTCGAGGGCGCGACTTCCCGCCACACCTACCACTGGGCCACAAAGGAGTAAGACCGGTGGGACCGGGACGGGTGCCCCAGGTTCGCACCAGCGTACCTGGGCCGAAAAGGATGGGCGCAGCCCTTACGATCGCTTCTACTGTATCGGCCAGGAATTCTCGTAGAGGATAGGGAAAGCATTCGAAACATATCGTTTTCGGCCCAGGTACGCTTGGTGCGAACCTAGGGCACCCGTCCTATTTCTATTCGGGCCTAATATGAAAGAGGCAGTTGAGAGGAACTAATCATCCCACAAGTCTTCCAGCCGGCAACACATTAATTACGATTCATGAAGGTTACAGTTTCCATGTGGAAGGTTTGTGGAAAAAGGTCCACCAGGTGGATCATCTGCACCGAATAATCAAATCGTAACAGTAACTGCAAATCGCGAGCCAGCGTCGCCGGATCGCAGGAAATATACACGATGGCGGGTGCGCCGATATTTCCCAGGTGCGTGCAAATCTCCTTATCCAGCCCGGCACGGGGCGGATCGAGCAAAATGAGTTCGGGCTTCGCCCGGGCCGGGCCGCGGGTCTGGCTGCGCAGAAAGTCGAGTGTGCTGGAACGGACCACGCGGTGTGCCCTGCCTGCGAGGTTATGCTTCAGATCGTCAGCTGAAAAACCAGCAGATTCAACCGCTGTTACGTTTTCGAAATCGAGCGCCCGCGCAAACAGTCCGGCGCCGGAATAGAGATCCCAGGCCAAGCGGCCTGATCGCTTTTCTACCGCCAGCCGCAGCAACTCGGGCAGCAGAAATCGATTGACCTGAAAAAAGCCGCCGAGGCTAGCCTGGTAGGGATGTCCAGAGACCGTGTAGGTGAGAGAGCGCTCCCCCCAATGCATCATCTCGCCCTGTGCAAAAAGGCCCACCCCGGTGAGTACAGGCAGCTGCGCATGCAGTCGTTCAGCAAACGCTTCGAGAGCCTGCTCACGCAGCCGCGCCGGTTGTCGAAGCGCGCCGGCTCCCGGCCAGAGAGAGACGAGCAGCTGATCCTGCTCGCTGTTGGTAAAGAATTCCACTTCATCGCACAGGCTCTCCAGGCCGGCTTCTGTACCAATGCGGGTGACCGCGGCGACCGCCTGTTCGAGAAGGGGAGCCGCGATCGGGCAATGGGTAACCGGCAGCAGGTCGTGCGATCCTCGCCGGCGATAGCCCAGCACGATGCCGGCCCGTTTCATCACCTGCAGGCGGATCCGGTTGCGATAGCCCCAGGGTGGCCCAGTCAGAGTCCCGATCTCGGCGGGGACAGGGACGTGCGCTCGCGCCAGCGTCTCCTTCAGGATGTCGAGCTTCATCCGCAACTGGAAGGCAGAGTTGGCGTGCTGGTACTGGCAGCCGCCGCAGCGCGGAACATATTCGCAGCCGGGTACGACACGCTCCGGAGAGGGCTCGAGGATGGCGCCGAGTTCGCCGCTCGCGAAGCTGCGGCGCTCCGTGGCGATGCTGGCTTCCACCAGTTCGCCGGGCAGCGTTCCCGGAACAAAGACCGTCTTGCCGGCGGAGACGGTCTCGTCCGCAGCAATGCGCGCCAGGCCGTCGCCGCCATAGACCGCCTTCTCGATGCGCAGCTTCATGCCTGGCTCATATAGAACAGGCTGAGCCGGGGCAAGTTGAATTTCTCCAGCAGCCGCTTGTGCAGAAATTGCCGTTCCACCTGGCGTATCTGCATCGCGGGCATGCGGCTGCGATAGGGGGCCAGCTCGGCAACGGCCTGTTGCCGCAGCGCCAGCAACACGTCTTCCGGGGCGGTGGTCAGGAGGATGGCGAAGAGCTTTTCTTCGAGCACGGTGAGGGACTGCTCCAGCTCTTCGAGGTGAGGCAGTTTGCCTCTCACCTCGCCGGCGAGCGCCTGCAGACGATCGGCGATTTCCCCCAGTGAGCCACTTTGCGGCGCGGCGCGCAACTGCCGCGAAGCTGCTTCCAGATGGGCTGCGATCCGTTCCTGCTCGAAGCCCTGGTCTGTTGTGCTTGTCTTGGCAGGCCCGGCTCCGACGGCAGCTTCCTGCATATCTTCCACGGCAGAGATCACTTCCTGGGCGCAGTAAGCCAGGCCGTTCACCCGCCGCACGCGGGCCTTGTTCTTCCGCGCGTCGTATTTGTCGAAGGCTGCGTCGATGCCTTTAATCACCGCTGCCAGCGGGATGCCGGCCTCGCGCCAGGTTTCGATCAGCGCCCAGTCGATGGTGGAAAGCAGAAGCAGCGAGCCCCGGCGGCGCTGGAAGTGTTCTTCAATCTCAGTAAAGTAGTTGAAGTAATTTTGCACGACTGCGTCAGGCGTGCTTTCCGGCAGCTTCGCTGTGGCTGTGTTTCACCTTAGTCACGCGGTTGCGTTCATAAATGAGGCGCAGCCCGTCGAGGGTAAGCATGTCGTCGATGGTATCGATGAACCTGGAATCATCGACGATGAGGCGTGCCAAGCCGCCGGTGGCAATGATCTTGGGGGGCGGAGGAGCTCCATCGGATGCTGAGTCCGGGCCCCGGGTTTCGCTCAGCATGCGTTCCAGGATGCCATCCACCAGGCCGATGTAGCCGTAGTACAAGCCGCTCTGTATATGCGCGACGGTGTTGGTTCCGACCACTTTGGCCGGCTTCTTCACGTCCACCCGGGATAGCCTGGCAGCGCGGGCGAAGAGTGCCTCGGCGGAAATCGCCAGCCCTGGGGCAATCACGCCGCCCAGGTATTCACCCTTGGCCGATATCACGTCGAACGTGGTGGCAGTGCCGAAGTCGACCACAATACAGGGGCCACCGTACTTGGCAAAGGCCGCCACGCCATTGACCAGGCGGTCGGCGCCCAACTCGGCCGGATTGTCGACCAGGATCGGCATCCCGGTTTTGATACCGGGTTCCACAAACATCGGCTTCAGGTTGAAGTACCGCTCGCATACCTGGCGCAGTGTGGACTCGAGCGGCGGCACCACGGAGGAAATGATGATCGCCGAGACATCCGTAGCTTCCACCTTCCGCATGGCGAAAAGATTGAGAAAGAGCACCCCATATTCGTCCGCCGTCTGGGTCCGCAGCGTGCTGACGCGCCAGTGGGTGATCAACTCATCGGAGGCCAGGCGGTAAAGGCCGAGGACGGTATTCGTGTTGCCTACGTCGAGGGTCAGCAGCATAGAGTTCCCGTCATTCATCCCGAACGCCACCAGAGTGTACGGTACGAAGGCCTTCCGCTGTGCGCACCTGAAGAAAGCCGCGCGCGTCCAGGCCCGCAGTGATGCCGGAGTAGCCTGGGCCCTCATCTACGTGCACGTGCCTGCCGCGAATCCAGGTAGAAGCGCTGTCCAGGCGGCTGAGGATATTCAAGGCCGCGCCGGTTGTCTCCGCACTGAGCGCTTGTGCCTCCCGGTAGAGCGATTGTAACAAAGCGATCAGAAGATCCTGCCGTGCCCACGACTTCCCGGTTTCGCTGCGCAGGGAGGAGGCGATGAGTGCCAGTTCGCCGGGAAAGCTCTCCTGGTGCACATTGATGCCGATGCCCACCACAGCATGGCGCACGCGCGTGACCTCGGCGTTCAGTTCGGTCAGAATGCCACAGAACTTTTTCTTGCCCAGGAGCAGGTCGTTGGGCCAGCGAATATCGGCCTCGAGCGAGGTGACCTGGCGCACCGCCTCACGCACCGCAAGGCCTGCGGCCAGCGAAAGCCACAGGATGTCTGCGGGCGCGACGCGGGGGCGCAGAAGAACGCTGACGTAGATACCGGCACCCGGAGCCGAGTGCCAGCTATGGGCGCCCCGTCCGCGGCCCGCGGTCTGCTCATCGGCCAGGTAGACCATGCCTTCCGGCGCGCCTTCGTCTGCCTCACGCATGGCCAATATGTTGGTGGAGTGGATAGAAGGGAAGTAGCGAATCTTGCCGGCGAAGGGCGTCCCAGCCAAGGCCACGTCGATCGCGGGTAGATCGTAAGCGTCTTCTTGGGCGGGATTAAGCAATAGAAGGTCCTGGTGTGAGTTGGGCCTGAAGGGTACGGGCTTCAGCCCCCCGAACACGGCTTTAGACTCTGCGGAAAAACTACACTGAACGAAGGGCACGGCTTCAGCCGTGCCGTAGAGTACGCGATCTATGAGGGCTTCAGCCCCTGAGGTACGGTTTTCCAATGATTCGCGGCGAGTTTTTTGTGACCACCCGCGCCTCAGCCCTTTACAGGCCGCTAAACATGGGCGATTGCGTCAACTCCCAAAAGACGTACCCCAGGGGCTAAAGCCCTCATAGATTAGCTTTGTAACGGCACGTCTAAAGCCGTGCCCTTCGTGCAAGGACTCAGAAAATATCCGTCGTCACCCGCATGGTCAGCTCCACCGCAGCAGCAGATTGCGTCAACGCGCCAACCGAAATAAAGTCGACTCCGGCGAGGGCATATTTGCGGATATTTTCAAGCGTAATGACGCCGCCCGAGGCTTCGAGCGCGATGGTAAGACCGCGAGCCCGCACCACACCCACCGCCTTTTTGGTCTCAGCCGGAGACATATTATCCAACAGGAGCGCCTCCGCGCCCCCATCCAATGCCTGCTCCAACTCCGCCAGGTTGCGAACCTCGCACTGCACCGTCTGGCCCGCCGTTCGCGCGGCAAGCGCGCGGGCCAGAACCTTGGCAATACCGCCGCCCAGCGCGATGTGATTGCTCTTGATCAGAATGCCATCGGAAAGATCGAGCCGATGGCTCTCGCCGCCGCCGCAGCGCACAGCGTACTTGTCCAGCACGCGCAAACCGGGAACCGTCTTGCGCGTATCCAACACCTTGGCTTTGGTGTCGGCTACGGCATCTACGTACTCCCGGGTGCAGGTGGCGATGCCACTCATGCGCTGCATCAGGTTCAGGATGACGCGTTCGCAAGCCAGGATGGCGCGCGCATTGCTCCGGATCACGGCCACCGCCTGACCCTTCTTGACCCGGACACCGTCGAACATCTCGGGGTGGTTGATGACCTCAAAACGGCTTGTGTTCTTCTTGTCCAGCCGGATGAAGATCTCCAGAAAGCGGGGGATACAACCCAGGCCGGAGATCACGCAATCCTGCCTGGCGAAAACCGTACCGGATGCCCGCAGCCCGGGTTCTATGGTCAGGGCAGTGGTGGCGTCGTTGGTCGCCCGATCCTCTACCAGGGCCGCTTCCAGGGTGGCCTCAACCCGCCTGCTCTTCCAATCCATTGGCCTTCCTTAATGAACCAGCCCTTTATTGTCGCAGTCGAGGCTTTCGAGCGCACTGCGGGTCTTGGGAATCAGCACGCTCAACTCGGCGGCGCGGCGCCGCAGTCCTTCTACCACGCTCGCCGGAGCTTTGGCCAGGAAACCCTCATTGGCCAGCTGACGATCGGCATTCGATCCTTCCTTCTCCAAGCGCGCCAGCTCTTTGGTCAGACGCTCGCATTCCACCGCAACATCGATCGTACGCTCATAGATGACGGCTACGTCGAATCCCGCGGCGGAGCGCACGCCCGACCCCTCCGGCATGGCGTCGACAAACTCAATGGCCGAAACCTTGGCCAGGCGGCCTACGATGTCGCTGTTCTGTTCGATCCCCGCCCGCTCGCCGGGCGCCACCCGCAGCCGGATTGGCACCGAGGCCTTCTCCTCCACTCCCAGTTGCCGCCGCATATCGCGCACCGCAACGATCAACTCCTGTAGCCGCTTCATCTGCTGCTCAGCCGCCAAGTCCAGCAGATCCTGTCGACCCTGAGGATAGCGTGTGAGTGCGATCGACTTGTCGGGAACACGATTTTCGTGGAGCGCCTGCCAGATCTCCTCGGTGATAAAGGGCATAAAGGGAGACAGCAGGCGCAGGGCCGACTCGAAAACGTTAAGCAGGGTAGTCAGCGCCGAGCGCGCTGGGGTGGGAGGGCCGCTGAAATCGAGACGCAGCTTAACCATCTCGAGGTACCAGTCGCAGAAATCGCCCCAGAAGAAGCTATAGAGCGTGTTGGCCGCCTCGTGGAAGCGATACTCGCCCAACGATTCGTTGATCGAGAACGCAGTGTCCTGCAAGCGCGACAGAATCCATCTGGCCTCGACTGGGGCGTCGGAATCCTCGGCCAGTCCCTCCGCAAGCTGGCTCAAATCGATAGTGATACCCGCCTCGGCGGCTCGCTCCATTTGCATGAAAATGAACCGCGCTGCGTTCCAGATTTTGTTGGCGAAGGCGCGATAGCCGTCGGTGCGGTCTTCGCTGAAAGCGATGTCGGTACCAGGCGCGGCCATGGAGGCGAGCGTGAAGCGCACCGCATCCGTCCCGAAGCGTTCCACCACCTGGATGGGGTCGATCACATTGCCCTTGGTCTTCGACATCTTCTGCCGGTCCGCGTCGCGCACCAGCGCGTGGATGTACACCTCGCGAAAAGGCACCGCGTCCTTCAACGTGCGTTTGCTGCCGTCGGCCATCGGCTCTTCCAGCATGAAGTGGCAGCCCAGCATGATCATGCGCGCCACCCAGAAGAAAAGGATGTCGAAGCCGGTGACCAGCAACTTGGTGGGATAGAAAGCGTCGAGATCCGGCGTGTGTTCCGGCCATCCCAGCGAGGAGCACGGCAACAGGCCGGAGGAGAACCAGGTGTCCAGAACATCCTTCTCCTGCTCGATGCGATCGCTTTTGCAGTGGGTGCAAACCTCGGGCGTAGTGCGGGCCACAGTAATTTTGCCGCAGGCAGCGCAGTGCCAGGCAGGAATGCGATGGCCCCACCACAGCTGGCGCGAGATGCACCAGTCATGAATATTGCGCATCCACTCGAAGTACGTCTTGGAGTATTGTTCCGGCGTGAAGCGGATAAAACCTTGCTCTACCGCGGCGATCGCTGTGTCGGCGAGCGGCTGAATCCGGATAAACCATTGCGTCGAGAGCAGGGGCTCAACCACGGTTTTGCAACGGTCGCACTTGCCAATGGAGTTCACATGGTCGCGCACCCCGGCCAGCAAATTTTCTGCTTCCAGATCGGCCAGAACCCGCTGCCGCGCCTTGTAGCGATCGAGACCGGCATAAGCGCCGGCGGCCGCATTCATGTGCGCCGTTTCGTCCATCACGCTGATCGAAGGCAGGCCTTGGCGTTGCCCCAGGGCAAAGTCGTTGGGGTCGTGCGCGGGTGTCACCTTCACCGCGCCGGTACCGAACTCGCGGCTCACCCAGCTGTCGGTTACTACGGGAATCTCGCGTCCGGTCAGCGGCAGGCGGAGCATCTTGCCGTGCAGGTGAGCATAGCGTTCATCGTCCGGGTGAACGGCGACCGCCACGTCGCCCAGCATGGTCTCCGGCCGGGTGGTCGCCACGGTGACGAAGCCGGGTTCTCCCACGATGGGGTAGCGAATCTCCCATAGCTTGCCCTGCTGCTCCTCGTGGATGACCTCCAGGTCGGAGATAGCGGTCTGGCAGCGTGGGCACCAGTTGACGATATAGGCTCCGCGATAGATGAGCCCCTGCTCGTACAGCCGGACGAAGGCCTCGCGAACCGCTGTGGAGCGGGGCGCATCCATGGTGAAGTACTCACGCGACCAATCGACGCTGGTACCCAGCCGGCGCATCTGGTCGAGGATGGCAGCGCCGTAGTGCTGCTTCCATTGCCAAACCCGCTCGACAAAGGCTTCACGGCCCAGCTGCTGGCGCGTTTTATGCTCTTCGGCAAGTTGGCGCTCGACCATCAACTGCGTAGCTATGCCGGCATGATCGGTGCCTGGAATCCACAGCGCCAGGTCCCCGCACATGCGGCGCCAGCGAGTGAGGATGTCCATCTCGGTGTGTTCCAGCATGTGCCCCATGTGCAGCCGCCCGGTGACATTCGGCGGGGGCAGCAGCATGGTGAAGATGGGCGCAGCGGAGGCGGCTTCGGTGTGCGGTACGGAAAAGAGATCCTCTTCGACCCAATAGGCTGCCCAACGATCTTCGATGGCAGCCGGGTCGTAGGCTTTGGGTAGTTCACGAGGCATGGGGGTTTTCTTTCAACGCCAGTGCGGGCACACGAGCTTCAGTAGATGCGAAAAAACTCTATCACTCTGAAGGGTACGGCCTTCAGGCCGTACGTAAACGCTCGGTAATAGGTCGGGCTTTACACCGGTCGCGGATGACACTCATGTCTTGTATGCAGGAGCACGAATTTAGTCGTGCCGTAAATGTCATTGCGACTACGGAGCGAAGCTGTTAGCCCCTGGGGGTTGCTCTCTTGCCCGTGCAGAGCTTCCCCGCAGCCCGTAAAGCCCCTGAAGGAGGGAGGGATTCCTAGAACGGATTGAGCTTATCCAGCCCCTTCTTTTTCTTCTCTTTGCTGCAAGACTCATCGTTGTTATTGCATTTTGGCGCCTTGGGCTTCTTCTTGCCGTTGGCCGCGGTAGCTCCGGCGTCGGTGCCCGTCTGCACCTGGGCTGCCCCGCTCTTCACATCGTTGGTCTGTGCCGGGGCCTCTGCCGGCTTTTCCACCGGAGGCAGAGGCTGGTTATTGGCCGGGGCGACCGGCGCCAATCCGCCAAGGTTCTGCGCGCCCGGTACTCCAGCCGCTTCAGCCGCCCTGGCAGCGCCTTCCGGAGTCACCGGGGGTCCTACGGGCGAGGGCGTAGATGTGGGCGGTCCCGATTGCGCTGGGGGCGCGCCGGCGGAGCTGCCTTCACCCGTGCTCACGATACTTGCTCCGATACCCGCTCCGCCTCCGCTGGGTGGGCCACTGTCCGCAGCAGGCACATTCTCCAATTGCAGCGTACCCCCGGAGCCGGCTTCGGGGGCCGCAGCAGCTTCACTCGAAGCTGCAGCTGCAGCCGGCGGTCCAAGCGCAGGAGCTGCGGGCAGGGGTTGATTGTTGAGCGCCGCGGTAAACAGCGCTGTATCACGCTTATGGACTTCGGGCGCCGTGATCGCCGGCGGGTCGGTAAGGGTCGGTTCCCCGATACGCGCAGCATTCACCGTCACCGGGCCGCGCTTTACCAGCAACATCGCGCGATCCTTAAAGGTGATACCCGTACGGCTTTGCTCCTCGGCTTCGCTTTCCGCGAGCTCTTCCTTGGTCGGTTCGGGCACCGGGCGATTGAGCGCGATCAGGCGCTCCCGGGCATCCTCCACATGGGCGGCCATGGAATAGTGCGTGACCACGCGGGAGTAGGCATCCGCGGCCTGGTCATCGTAGGCCTTCATCAGTTCCTGCTTGGCCTTGGGATTGATCTGGTTCAGGCCCTGAACATAGCGGGCTTCGGCCGCATAGGCATCTCCCAGGCCGATCAGCGCCAGATCGCTATGGCTATAGAGAGGATAGCTATCGGTAACGGTCTGCAGGCGGGCAATGGTCGCCGCCCAGTTCTCGTGCGTGGCATAAAAGCTCCCCACCTGGTACTGGCGCTCGGCCAGCACTTCCTGCACTTCGCGCAGCCGCTGCTTGGCCCGGGGCACAAAGGTCGAATCGGGGAACTGCTGGATCATGGTGCGGTATTCCTGCTCCGCTTGGTCGGCATTCTTGGGGTCGCGGTCGGGTTTTTCCATCTGATCGTAGTAGATGTCAGCGACCTTCATCTGCGCTTCGGCGGCTTCCGGCTGGTTGGGAAAGAAGGTGATGAAGTCCTTGTATTCAGCCTCGGCCTGGGTCAGCGCGGCGGTGCCCCCTTCCTTGAACCAGCTATCGCCGACCGCCAGCTTGGCGCGCATCTGGTATTCGGATTCCGGATAGGTATTCAGGAGTGTCTGCAAATCCAGCCGGGCCACGTCATACTTGCCCTTCTTCATGGCCACCATGGCTTTGTCGAACAGCTCCTTATCCGGCTGCTTGGACGCGTGGCCGGCGAGCGGGTTGTCGGGCGTCGGCGTGGTCGCCGGTTTGGAAGGCTTGAAGATGCCGAACTGAGCGGTCGCGGGGAGCACGCAAAGTAAAGACAGGGTGAAGAGCCGGAATAGGAAACGCTGCATAGCACCTCATGGGCGGACACTCGGCCAGGGAAGCCGAATTCTTTGACCGGCAGTGGTGCCCTGCCACTGCCGGTCCCAGTACCTAATGTTAAATGGCCGCAGCCCGTGCGGAATGGAAATTTTGGCCCTCGCGGCGCTGTTCGGCCTCGAGCGCCAGGTTCAGCAGCGTCCGCGCCTCTTTTTCGGGGTTTCCGGAGTCAAAAACGGCGCTTCCGGCGACCAGCAGGTCGGCGCCGGCCTCGACCACCGATGGCGATGGTTTCGTGCGCAACGCCCCCATCCACCTCGATCCTGAAGTTGAGACCAAGTTCGGCCCGCAATTCGGCTACGCGTCTGATCTTGTCCAGGGAGAAGGGAATGAATTTTTGGCCGCCAAAGCCCGGATTGACGCTCATCACCAGCACGTGGTGAACCATGGGCAGGATTTCGATCAGTAAATCGGGCCGCGTGGCCGGATTGATGACCACGGCGGGTTACATGCCGTGCTGGGAGATCGCCTCCAGGGTGCGATGCAGGTGACGGCAGGCCTCGTAGTGGACACTGATCCAGTCGGCGCCGGCATCTGCGAACTCGGCGAGGAAGTCGACTGGGTTTTCGATCATCAGGTGGCAGTCGAGCGGCCGGTGAGTGACCTTGCGCAGCGACTTGACGACCGGAGGCCCCATGCTGAGGTTGGGGACAAAGTGGCCGTCCATGATGTCGATATGGATAACAGATCCGCCGCCGCGCTCCGCGGCCTCAATTTCCACGGCCAGCTTCGAGAAGTCGGCAGAGAGGATGGATGGCACTAATTCAACCATGGTTACCCCTCAACAGCCCCCAGTGTAGCAGGAGTCTGGCATAAAACTCTGCCTCCGCCACGAACCGATAGGATGCCCCATCCCCGGCAAGCTAAAGCTCGCGAGCAGCTTGCCCGTGGCGGAGGTTTCCCCTACCCTAAAGCCACGGATGACGACCCGTTCAACGGAGAACCGCCATGCAATTAAACGTTCCCCCCGACCTTGAAATGCTTATCAAGAAGCGCCTTTCTAGTGGCGGTTACACAGACGCCGAAGATGTGCTGCGTCGCGCCCTTGAAGCTCAGGACGCCGAAGAAAGCTGGACTGATGAGGAACGCCAAGCGTTATCGGCTCACATCGAAGAGGGCTATCTACAAGCTGAGCGTGGCGAACTGATCGACGGCGCACAGGCTCGCCGGGAAATTCAGGAGATGAAAGACGGTTGGCGTTTGCATAAACGATGAGCGGTTATATACTCACGCCTCGCGCCAGAGCCGATATTTTCAACATCTGGGCTTACATCGCCGACCACAACCAAGCCGCCGCCGACCGCGTAGAACAAGCCATCTTCGACGCTTGCGCCTTTCTTGCCGAAACTCCCATGCGCGGCCATTTCCGCCCTGACCTTACAGTCCGTCCGCTTCGTTTCTGGACGCTGAGCCGGTATCCCAACTACGTCATCGTGTATCGGCTAGAGAAGACCACGCTTCAGATCATCGCTGTTATGCACGGAAAGAGAGACATCCAGCGCATTCTCGAACAGCGGCACTGATGCATTTAATGATAGGACCTCATTTACCCACGCCCTAAGCGTGCCACTGGATCGGCGGCTTGGCCAGCTCTTCCGGGTTCGCGCTATTCGCTCGGGCGGCAACGCGGGAGATAGCCCGCAGCAAAGGCTTGCGCGCCACCTCTCCATCCGCTCCAGCAAAGATCATCTCCCCTGTGGAGCGCCCTGCAGGCCGGTAAAACCATTGCGTGAACAGCGCCACGTGGTCCGATAAAGTCTGCGAAGAGACCGATTTCGGAGCGGACAGAGCGAGCGTCGACAACGCCGCGTCGAGCCGCGCCTCCAGTACATCTTTCGCGGCGATGACCGGCGTGCCCTCCAACGGAACAGGCTCCAGCGCAACGGGATGAGCGAAGAGAGAACTGGACCCCGACCGCTCATTGGCCAGCCGCATGCCCAGGATGGAATAGAGAGCCGGCCCACTCCACACTCCGCGGCGCAGGGCGAACAGCGCCACATGGTCAAGCTCAGCCGACGGCTGCACCAGGACACCGGAGAGTTGTGCCAGGGGATGAACTGCCTCGCTGGCCAGGTGGGCTACGGCCTGAACCTTCTGCATCCGCTGATGGATGGCGGCAGCCCGTTCAAATTCCATCGCCTCCGATGCGGCGTCGCGCTCGCCTTCCAGCTTGGCGAGCATGGACGCGCCGCGCGTGGAGAGAAAAGCAAACACCTCCGCCGATTCCTGCCGCGTACCGCTCATCCGAGCAGCCCTTGTAGCAGGGCGCAAGGCACATCTTCATCTCGGAATAAACACAACCGGGAAAGGCCGGATCGGGGTTGAGGTCTTCGGTGCAGCGGCGCAACAAAAACAGGTTCAGCATCTCATCCGCGTACCGCTCGGCCGCTGCGCGCGAGGGAAACGGACCAAAAAGCGCGTTGGCCGCCGTCTTGCTGATCTTGGCGGTCACGTAAACCCGGGGATAGGGGTTGTCCACCGACATCCGCAAGAAGACCGGAGGGCGCAACCGCAGGCGCTTTTTTGCCCGGTCGCCAAAGGCGCGCAGCGAGGCTTGGTAGAGGCACAAAGAGGACTCGAACTCGGAGCCGGTGACCGTGTACTCAATATGGTCGACCATGTGCGCCAGTTGCAGGCGCTTGGTGCGGGGCGGTTCGCTTTGCCCCTCGAGCGGTTTGCGGCCCGCGCAGAAAGCGCATCAGGCGGCGGCGCAGGTTGGGCGTCTTGCTCAGGTAAGGCTCGGCCGCAGGATCGGCCGCACACAGCGCGAAAACCGCTGGAGCCTCAGGGAGGCCGCCCAGGCTGGCGCGGGGATCAGCCGGATCGAAGCGGATGGAGTTGGCTAGACCGGCTCTCATAGGCCCCCGGAAGATTCACTCGCCGGGCAGTCTCCGCCCGACGAGATGATTATTCCCCGGCGATGGTCATTCCGTCGATGCGCAGGGTGGGTGAGGCAACCGACCCGCGAAATTCCAGGTCATCGGCGATGGCGGTGATGTTGTTCAGCATCTCCTTCAGGTTGCCGGCGATGGTGACCTCCTCTACGGCGAAGGTCAGCTCCCCGTTTTCGATCCACAGGCCAGCAGCGCCACGGGAGTAGTCGCCGGTCACCATGTTGACGCCGAATCCCATCAGCTCCGTGACATAGAAGCCCACCTTGACGTCGGCCAGCATCTGTTGCGGTGTAACCGTGCCCTTTTCAAGAAAGAGGTTGCCGCCGCCGATGCCGGGAGTGCCGGCCAGTCCGCGCGAAGCATTCGCGGTGCTCTGCATATTCAGTTTGCGCGCCGTGTAGGTGTTCAGCAGGTAGTTCTTCAAGACGCCATTTTCGACGATGACGGTTCGCCGCGTGGGCAGGCCTTCTCCATCGAACGGCGACGTTCCAAAGAGGCCGGGCATAGTGCCGTCATCAATAACCGTCACGTTGGAGCTAGCCACCTGCTGTCCCAGCTGGTTGGCCCAGAAGGAGGCGCCGCGATAAATGCTGTCTCCATTGGCGGCTTCAAAAATGTTGCCCACCAGCGACCGCGCAATCTCCGGAGCAAAGACAATGGGCACCCGTTGCGTGGGGACGCGGCGTGCATCCAGGCGGCGCAGCGTGCGCCGGGCCGCTTCGGCGCCAATACTTTCAGGAGATTCGAGCCGGGCCAGCGTGCGCGCGCTGGAATACCAGTAGTCCCGCTGCATTCCACCCTTCTCTGTCTCCGCGATAGGCATGGCAGAAAGCGAGCAATAGGAGCGACGATACTCACCCACAAAGCCGCGGGAATTGGCCATCACCTTATGCCCCGTCGCTACGTCAAAGCTGCCGCCGTCGCTCTTTGTGAGCCGGGGATCGGCAGAGAGCGCCGCTGCCTCGGCGCGCCGTGCATACTCGATGCGCTGCGCCGTGGGCAGCCCATAAACGTCGTCGTAGTAAAGCTCGAGGTCCCCCGATAGCTGGCCCATCGCGCTCGCCTCGGGCAGCCCGGCGAACGGGTCTTCGGAGGTGACTTGGGCCAGATCGATGGCGCCGGAGACCAGGTGGGCCAGTCCCGCTTCGGAGAAATCGCTGGTAGAGGTGCTGGCCGTGCGATGCGCTCCGCTCGGGCCCATAAAGACGCGCAGACCGATGCCTCGCGCGCCAGACTCCTTCAGCGTTTCCACTTGCCCCATGCGCACCAGGGTGGAGAATTCGTCGCCTTCACGGATCACTACTTCGGCTTCGGTGGCTCCGGCACGCCGCGCGCGCTCGACCACGTCGGCCGCTAGCTGCTGCAGGTCCGTTTTGTTTTCCGCTGTCGGAACGGGTGTGGTTGTCGACATTATCTGCCTGTGCCGCCCACGGTCATGCGATCCAGCTTGATGGTTGGCATGCCCACGCCGACAGGCACGCTCTGCCCGTCTTTGCCGCAGGTCCCGATGCCTTCGTCCAGGGCAAGATCGTTACCCACCATGGATACATATTTGAGCGCTTCCGGCCCGTTGCCGATCAGCGTGGCATCGCGCACCGGAGCCGTGATTTTGCCGTCCTCGATCAGGTAGGCTTCCGAGGCGGAGAAGACGAACTTGCCGCTGGTGATATCCACCTGGCCGCCGCCGAAGTTCACCGCGTAGAGTCCTCGCTTCACGCTGCGCACGATATCCTCCGGGCTGTCTTCGCCGGAGAGCATGTAGGTATTCGTCATGCGCGGCATAGGGATGTGCTGATAGCTCTCGCGGCGTCCGTTGCCGGTATCGGCCATGCCCATCAGGCGCGCAGAAAGCTTGTCGCTGAGATAGCCCTTGAGGATGCCGTTTTCGATGAGCACGGTCTCCTTGGTGGGTGAGCCCTCATCATCAACATTCAATGACCCGCGGCGCGAAGGCATCGTACCGTTGTCCACCACAGTCACCTTGGAACTGGCGACCTGTCTGCCCGATGAGTCCGGCAAAGGCTGAAGTTTTTTTGCGATTGAAGTCGGCTTCCAGACCATGGCCCACGGCTTCGTGCAATAGAACGCCGGGCCAGCCGGGTCCCAGAACCACCTCCATGTCGCCTGCCGGAGCAGCAACGGCATTCAGTTGCAGGATGGCTTGGCGGGCCGCTTCTGTGGCGAAATGCTCAGGCGACTTATCGCCTTCGAAGAAGCTCAGCTCAACGCGGCCCCCGCCGCCGGATCCGCCGCGGGAGTTTTTCGATCCATCCCGCGCGATGACGTAGCAGTTGAAGCGGGCAAGCGGCTGGGTGTCGCTGGCGAAGGTGCCATCGGAGGCGGCGATGAGAATGTGGCGAAGCTCATCGTTGTAGCCGGCGCGCACCTGCACAATGCGCGGGTCATAGGCGCGGGCGGCGCGATCGGCGCGCATGACCAGTGAGAGCTTAGGGGCGATGCCGGCGTCGGCATCAGCAGCGGAGATAGGGTAAAGGCTCGCCTTGGGCGTCTCACGGAAACCGGCAACACTCTGCTTGCTCGGCCCATCGGCGATCAGGGCCGCAGTGCGGGCGGCGCGCATGAGCCGTTCAGCGGAGAGGTCATCGGTGTAGGCATAGCCGGTGCGATCTCCGGAAACGACGCGAATACCGCAGCCTGCGCTCACGCCCTGGCTGGCGGATTTGACCAGCGACTCATCTACCGAGATAGCGGTGGAGGCGACAGATTCGAAATAGAGATCTGCAAAATCACCGCCGGCTGAGAGCGCCTCGCCCAGGCAGCGTTCGATCAGGCGCCCGGTCAGTCCAAACTTCTGGAAGAAATGGAGTTCATGCTCGGGAAAGTTCATGGGCGGCCTTGCAACGCAAAATTCACCATACCTTCATTCTAGGCCACGCAGACGGGCAGGTAAACAGCGGCCCCGCTGGCCAAGCGACGGTCATCGGGCGCTTCGAAGCTTTCCTAAGAGTTACGCGTGACGTACAGCGTAAATAATGCTATCGTTTCTTATGGTTTTGAGCTACCGGGACAAGCGAACGAGCGACTTCGCGGCCGGTAAGAGAGTCAAGGCTTTTGCCGCTTTTGAGCGAATCGCCCGGTTGAAGCTCGATCGGATCGATGCTGCGACTGCAGTCAGGGATCTTTCCGCGTTGCCAGGCAATCGCTTCGAACGGTTGAAGGGTGATAGGAAGGGCCAATACAGCATCCGGATCAACGATCAATGGCGGGTTTGCTTTGAGTGGACGGAAGGCGCAAACGGCCCATCACAGGTGGAAATTGTGGATTACCACTGAGGGAGAAACGATGAAACCGATACATCCAGGCGAGCATCTGGCGTTGGAATTGAAAGAGATGGGGATGAGTGCGGCCGAGTTCTCGCGACAGATAAGCGTGCCCACCAATCGCGTGACGCAGATCTTGAACGGTCGGCGGTCTATCACCGGCGACACAGCCCTGCGGTTGGCACACTTCTTCGGCACAACCGCTGAGTTCTGGCTCAACTTACAAGCCCTTTATGAGATCAGGTTGGCCCAGCGGAAGTCGGGGCCGGCCATCAGGACGTTGCCCACAATCAAGGATTTTCAAGTGGCAAATCCTCGATCGGCCGCCAGTTGATGGCGGTCGCTACTCGGCGCGCATCACAGCTGTAGGATCAGCCCCCACAGCACGAAGCGCAGGGAACAAGGTTCCCAACAGCGTGGTGATGAGACACAGCGCTGCCGCGGCCGAGAAGGTAAGCGCGTCGGCTGGCCCCACACCCGCAAGCAGGCTCTGCAGGAGCCTGGCGGCGATGTAGGCAAGCGCCAGCCCTGGCACCAGACCGGCCACTGCCAGTTTGGCCCCGTAAAGCAGTACCAGCGTGAAGAGATCGCCCGGGCCGGCGCCTAAAGCCAGGCGAATGCCAAATTCCTGCTGCCGCATGGAGACCATGAATGCGAGCAGGCCGTATAGGCCCAATCCCGCCAGCACAATGGCGACGCCGGTAAAGACAACCAATACGCGCATCTGGATAGTTCGCGACTCCGTTTCTCCGGCGAGCACATCCTCCATGGTTCTTATATTGGAAATCGGCTGCTCCGGATCAGCCTGGTGAATGATCTGCCGGACTGCCGGCAGCAGAGTTTCCATAGCCTGCGTTGACTGGATCACCAGATCCTTAGGTGCGTAAAAAGTGAAGCCATCATCGGCATCCTGTTTGGAGCTGAGATATACCTGGGGTTCGCTGGTTCTCTCCAAACCCCGTGCACGGATGTCGCCCACTACGCCAATGACCTCGTGGTCGTGAGCAGCAAACTTGAAGTGCCGTCCGAGGGGCTGTTCATGCGGCCAATATCGCCGTACAAACGACTCACTGACCACGGCAACATAGGGCCGGTCCACGGTGTCGGATTCGCTGACGGCGCGTCCGGACTTAAGGGGATGCCCAGGGTGGAAAATAATCCCGGGGTTACAAAGCGCATGCTGGCTACATTGCCTTCGCTGCGAAGCTGGCTGCTCCCATTGACCAGGACGGGCCAAATCCCGCCGCCCCACGTCATGGGAAGAGCGGTGATGTACGCGGCGTCGCTCACGCCAGGCAGCCTGCGAACATCCGTCAGCACCTTGCTATAGAACTGATCTCGAGTACTGGTTTTGTTGTATTTTGGGAAGGGCAATTCGGTACGCAGCGACAGGATGCCGCTCGTTCTGAATCCTGGGTCTACGGATTGCACCTTCCACAAAGCGCGAATCAACAACCCTGACAAGACCAGCAGCACGACGGATGCTCCGAGTTCCGCAATCACCAGCGCGGATCTTGCCCGGTGATTGGCCGTTCCTCCTGTACGCACGCCTACGCGAAGCCCACCCAATCCTGCGTCCCTGCACGCCTGCAGTGCCGGAGCGACACCGAACGCGACCACGGTAATCAGGGTAAGACCCACGGCGAACAATAGCGTCTGTATGTCCACGGGAGGCACTTGCTGAATCGGAAGTGCGTTGGGCACCAAACGCGCCAGCAGCGGCAAGGCTGCTATGGCCACCGCGGTTGCGCTGGCGCCTCCGGCCACCCCGAGAAGAAGGCTCTCGGTGAGGAGTTGGCGCAGAAGATTGCGCCGGCTGGCGCCCAGCGACAGGCGAATCGAGAGCTCTCGCTGCCGTGCCAGGGAGCGCGCCAGCAGAAGATTCGCCAGGTTCGCGCACGCGATGACCAGCACGCACAGCGCAGCTCCACACAGGCCCTTGAGCAGAAGGCGAGACTCCGTGGAGAGCCCATCCCGTACGTCGACCACGGCTAGGTCTACAGCCTCGTTCTCTTTTGGATATTGCCGGCGCAGCCGGGCGGCGATCAGTAACAGTTCGCTCTGTGCCTGGGCGAGCGATACGCCCGGCTTAAGTCGTCCAATCCCTACTAAATAATTATCATCGCGGTCCTTGTAGTCGTCCTCCTGAAACCGGTAAGGGGTCCAAAAGAGTGTCTCGCGGGTCGGAAAGCGAAAATCGTGCGGCATCACGCCAATCACTGTGTAGGGCTGATCGTCGAGCGAAACGGACTTCCCCAATATGCTTGGGTCGCCTCCGAATGCCGTCTGCCAGAGCGCATAGCTCAATACGACCGTGCCTGGAGCGCCTGCCTGGTCGTCCTTCCTGTTGAAGTAGCGGCCAATCAGGGCCGGCCTTTCGAGAACAGAGAATAGGTTCGCCGTCACCATGGCGCCATCGATTCTTTGCGGCTCTCCCTGGCCCACCAGGCTCGCCGAGCTATTGTTGTACGCTGCCAGGGCAGTGAACGAAGTGCTGGACGCGATCACATCGCGATAGTTGGCAGGAGAAAGTTCCATCCTGGAATAGCCCGGGTGCTTCTCCCAAACTTTCATAAGCCGTTCCGGCTCAGGAAAGGGAAGCGGCCGTACCAACACAAAATTCGCCAGAGTAAAAACGGCAACATTGGCGCCGATGCCGATGGTGACCATGAGAATCGCGGTCAGCGTGAAGCCAGGGGAGCCAAGCAGCGAGCGCGCGGAATGATACAGGTCCCGCCGGGCAATTTCCCAATGCACCATGGCCGCGTTGAACACGATCTCGATGACTGCAGAAAGCCAGAGCCTGCATCTGCCGCCATTCCGCTGCAGCGGCCAAGCTCCAGGGAGAATATGGCGCTCATCTCGTCGCCATATTCCGCCCGGAACGAGGAGGGATAAAGATGGAGAAGCAATCGATAGAAGTTCATCAGGTCGTCCTGGGTGCGACGCCGCACAAACGTGCCATTTTGAGTAAGTCGCGCAGGCGTCCCGCTTCCGCCTCTGCTACCGCTTTTCCCAGGGGGGTTATGCGGTAGTATCGGCGGCGTTCATCATCCATCTCCGGCGCCGGCCTGTTCCGGGTCTCCGTGATGAGGCCCGATTCGAGCATCCGTTGGATGGATCGGTACAGGGTGCCTGCACTCAGCTTCAGTTCTCCCTGGGTGCGACGGGCAACTTCGAGAATGATCGCGTAGCCATGGCGCTCTTCGTCCGTTAGCGACAGAAGAATATGAAAGGTAGTCGGTTGTAATGGAAGAAGAGAGGTCACGCGTTCATCGGCCATGTCGCGATACTATATGTGATGTGGCTATATGTGCAACGGGTATATGCAGGGCGCGACCAGTGTTGAAATGATGTTGCGCATTCGAAGCATCGACCCCAAAATAGGTGCGATGCCGAAACCCCGCCCCAATAAGGCCTTTCTGCTGCCGGACGACAGGATCTTTCCGGTGAAGCCGCGCAAGGCCGTCCCTTATGAATTTGTGCTGGATGCCCTCGATAATCTCCCCACCGAAACCCGCACCATGTTCGGCTGCCTTGCTGTCTACCTGGGAGACAAGATTGTGCTCATCCTTCGCGAAGGGCGCGAACCTGCCGCGGACAACGGCGTATGGCTCGCCACCACCGAGGAGCATCATCAAAGCCTGGGCCGCGAGTTTCCAAGTATGCGATCCATTCAATTATTTGGGAAGGGAACTACTGGCTGGCAGGTCCTGCCCGCCGACGCCCCAGATTTCGAGCAAGCAGCCCTGCGCGCTTGTGAACTGATCATCGCCCGGGATCCCCGCATCGGCAAAGTACCCAAGTCCCGGCAAAAATCGATGGCGAGAACCGTCGTTAAGACGAAGCGGCGTAGCTAGCGCGCTCTTACCCGGCATCCGCCAAAGCGGGGAGTTCGACAGCCTCCGGCTGCCTTTTCTTGAGCAGCTTTCCCAGCAACAACAGCAGCAGAATTGCGGAAATTGAACCGGCGAGGCCGTCGGTCAACAGTAACCCTCGCACACCAAAATGCTTGTACCCTCGCCCGTCGAACCAGGTCATGTATACGATGGCGCCATTTGTTGACGCAGAAAAAAGCCCCAGTTGGGTGCTGGCAACGGGGCTCCTTTGTCCCACTAACTGGTAACCAAGGGCATTGAATGCCGCATAGGCAACCCCGGCCATGCCGTTGTAGATCAACACCCCAAAGATGAACGATGTTGCTGTGTGCGGAGCGAATGCCAGGGCGATCGCAAACAGGCTGGCTGCCAGTCCCGCAGAGAGATAAAGATACCCACGAGAGATCCGGTTCGCGACGTATCCGCCGGCGAGCGCGCCTAACGATGTGCTGATGGCACATCCTGCGCCGGTGATCCAGATGACCGTCTGTTCGCTGGTATGGAAGTCCTTGCCCATACCGGAAAACAGGTTAATGGCGGCTACAGCGCCGGCCGGCGCCAGGAAAAGGGCAAAGCCGGTCAGGCACTCCTTTGTTTTCGAAGCATGCCATGTAGCCTTCAGCGCGTCAGTGAAGATCTGGCGGAAGGAGAAAGAGGATTTTCTCGGTTGAGGAAAGAAAGCTGTCGGCAAGGTGCCGAGCAAAATGCATGCGCCCAGCCCAAGGCCGATCCAGTACACAGCCAGGTGCGGGATCAGGGACATGACGGCTAGCGAACCCAGCGCGCCGCCGCCGAGATTCGCAACATTGGTCCACCCGCTTACCGAGCCGCGAAGCTGGTCTGGCGTGAACTGCGCCGTCCAGCCACTCACTGCGCCGGAAAATAACACCATCCCCAACTCCGCCAGCATGAGCAGCGCCGTGGCCGCTCCCAGGTGCGCGGGCGAGATCAATAGCAGGCCCGCCGCCAGGCAAATCGCCGAACTCGTAGCCGTCAGCCAGCTATAGGCGCGGCGGGTGAGTCCTGTGTCCATAATCGGCTGCAACAGAAATCCCCAGAAGGTGGGAGACATCACGGTAGCGCTGACGCCGGCCACCTGGTAAAGCGGGATGCCTAGCTTCGTGAGCAGAAAAGGCAGCGCGGTAATGGTGAACCCGACCACCAGGCCGAAGGGAAAGATGGACATGCCTACGACCCAGGGCGGGGGAATACGCGTGGGGACCGCTTGATTAAATTGGGACAGAGATTCCTCCAAACCGCAAAAGCAATAACTTTAGGACGGCCCGGGGCCGGCGATAGTTAGCGAGGGGCCGGATGCAACCTGGGCTAATGCGCATGATACGCAATCTCTGCAATCCCGGCCTGCTTTCGGGCAGTTCCCGCCGGCCCGCCTGTTATAATTTTAACTAACTAGTTAATCAATGAGTAGCCAAGGTTCCAATACGAATCGCGCCGACCGCACGCGAAAGCTCATCCTTCGCGCGGCCATCCGCGAATTTAGCGTCCACGGACTGGCGGGCGCGCGCACCGACGCCATCGCAGAATCAGCCAAGGTCAACAAGGCTCTCCTCTACTACTACTTCAAAAGCAAAAAGGGCCTCTACGCAGCCGCTATTGATGAGGTCTCCAGCGCCGTTACCGAGCGCGCGCTCGCCGCCTTAGACCCTAAACACAGCGGGGGAGAACGCCTGCTGCGCACGGCGTTGAGTCACTTCGACCGCATCCTCACCCAGCGCGATTTTCAAAGCCTCATGCAACAGGAGATGGTCCGGATGCGCCGCGGCGAGAGCGAGGCCCTGCCAACTATGGTGGAGAACGTCTTTAAGCCCCTGCTCGGCAAGTTAGAGGAGGCCGTACACGACGGCATCAAGTCAGGCGAACTCTGCCAGGTGGATTGGTTGCAGGTCGTCTATTCCGTGCTCGGCGCAAATGTTCTCTATTTTCTCAGTGCGCCCATGATGCGTCTGATGCTGCCGTTCAACCCCATGGACCCGGCGGCCATCGAGTGCCGGCGCAGAGCAGCCGTGCAGTATCTCGGCAACACTCTGTTTGTTGACCGCGCTCATGGCGCCAGGCTGGTCAAGCGCGTTCTGGCCGATATGCCTATGCCCAAAGCCAGTCACGCTTATGTTTGGAGAAAGTTCGTATGAATGCACGCAATCGGATCTTTATTCTGCTCGGAATTCTCTTCGTCATTGCGCTCTGCTGGTACTTCTTCACTGCCCAGCGGTCGGCCGATCTGCAGCTCATCGGCACGGTAGACGCCAACGAAGTGATCATCAGTTCGCGTATCCCGGGCAGAATCCAGACCCTTACCGTCGATGAAGGCGACGACGTGCGCGCCGGGCAACTGATCGCTACCATTCAAAGCGATGACCTGGCGGCGGCCCGGCAGGCTGCCGAGGCGACCGCCGCCAGTCAACGATTCAAACTCCAGGGAGCGAGCGATACCGAGCGCCAGACGCAAGGGGACACGTCAAGCCAGGTAACGAATGCCGAAGCGCAACTGCGTAGTGCGCAGGCCGCGCTGGTGCAATCCCAGGCGCAGTACCAGCATCAGAACGCCGACACCTCGCGTACGGTTGCATTGGCAGAACAGGGAATCATGAGCTACCAATCGCGCGACGAAGCTGCCACGGCGCTGCACGCCGCGCAGGCAGCTGTCGACTCCGCCAGGGCCAATGTCGCGGCCGCGCAAGCGTCTCTGAAAGTCGCAATAGCGAATACCATTCAAGCGCAGGTTGCAGCCAAGACGGTGGCGGCGACTCGTGGCGACATGCAGAATGCGCGCGCCCTGCTTGATCAGGCGCAGGTTCAACTCGGATATGCGCGCGTGCTATCCCCCATTTCCGGCAAAGTCAACGTGAGAGCGGCGCGCCAGGGCGAAGTGGTCGCGGCGGGAACGCCAATCGTAACCATCACAGATCTTACCCAGACGTGGATCTACGCGCCTCTTCCCGAGACCGAGGCAGACTCCGTCCAGCTCGGAGATAGCCTGCGGGTCGTGATGCCCAGCGGAGCCACGATCCAGGGCAAGGTGATCGCCAAATCCGCAGAAGCGGACTTTGCCACCCAACGCGACGTGAGCCGCCGTAAACGCGACATCAAGACAATCCGCCTGAAGCTCCTGATTGACAACCCCGGCATGCGCTACGTACCCGGAATGCTGGCGGAAGTTTATATCCCCAAGGACAAGCTGGTGACGCGATGAGTGCCGGCAAGCCCCAGCCGGCAATCGTTGTCGAGAACATCGTCAAGCGCTACGGTGATTTCGAAGCCGTCGCCGGCATCACCTTCGAAGTCGCCGAAGGGGAGATCTTCGGCCTGCTGGGGCCAAACGGCGCCGGCAAAAGCACCCTTATCCGCATGATGACCACGCTGCTGCCCGTTACCAGCGGCAAGGCGATCATCGCCGGCCATGACGTTTCGCGTGAGCCCGACGCGGTCAGGCGAGCCATCGGAGTCATTCCCCAGGCGCTCACCAGCGACATCGATCTTACGGTCGAAGAAAATCTCTCCATCTATGCCAAGCTCTACGAGGTTCCCAAGGCGGAGCGCGAGCGCAATATCAACGATCTGCTGCAAGCAGTCGATCTGCTCAAGTGGCGCAAGGCGCAAACTAAAACCCTATCGGGTGGAATGCGGCGCCGGCTCGAGATTGCCCGCGGCCTGGTCCACAATCCGCGTATCTTCTTTCTCGACGAACCGACTACCGGGCTCGATCCGGTCTCCCGCGTGGCCGTGTGGGAGATGCTCAACCACCTCAAGAACACCCGCAACCTCACCATGCTGATCACCACCCACTATATGGACGAAGCCGATCGCCTGTGCGACCGCATCGCCATCGTCGACCACGGAAAGCTGGTGGCGCTCGATACGCCCATGGCGCTCAAAGAAAGTGTTCCCGGGGACAACGTGGTGGAAGTGCACTTCACTCACGAATCTCCGCAATGGTCGGAGCGGCTGCATCAGCTTGCAGGCATTACCGCTGTGGAATCCAAGAGCGCCGGCATGTACAGGCTGCTCACCTCCAACGGTTCGCTGACCACCACCCAGTTAGTGGAGATGGTGAACAGATATGGCGAAACCATTAAGTCATTGACCGTGCAGAACACCACGCTCGATGACGTCTTCGTGCACTACACGGGGCGCGCGCTTCGTGACGAACAGGTCAAGGCGCTGGGTTTCGTCATGCCGCCGCGCCCAGGAATGCAACCATGAAACGAATGATGGCGATTGTCGAACGAGAGATGCGGAAGTTTTTCCGCTCACCGACGCTGATGATCATGTCGATGGCGCTTCCCCTGGTCCAACTGGTCATCCTGGGCAACGCCTTCGGGGGCAAGATTCGCGGCGCACGGATGGGCGTGGTCGATTACGATCGAGGCTCGCAGGCGCTCAAGATCGAAGAGGCCTTCAATTCCATCGCCGTCAATATCCGCACCTTCACTACCGTGGCCTATGACGATGAGCAAAAGGCCAGAGAAGACGTGCGCACGGGCAAGATCGACGGAGCGGTGATTATCCCCGCGCAGTATTCGCGCCGTGTCCTGGCGGGTGATTCTCCCGCCATCGGCCTGGTGGTCGACAACAGCGACCAGACCATGAGCAGCAGCCTGGAAGCAGAGATGCAATCGCTGGTCGACGCCTTGAATGCCCCCGTCATTCAACAGAAGGTGGTGCAGCAGATCGCCCTCCAGATCGTCGAACTTTATCCCTACGTCGAGTACATGAAGTATCTTCTCGCCGGCTCCGTGGCCCTGGCGATGTATGTGGCCGTGATGATCGGCGGCGGCATGCTATACATCGACGACAAGGCACGGGGAGTGCACGAAGGCTATCTGGTGACCCCCATCACCAGTCTCGAACTGGTCATGGGACTAAACCTGGCCGGCACCGTCAAAGCCGTGTTGTCAGGCATCTGCATCACCGTCATCGGCTCTTTGCTGGCCGGTCTGGGTGTCATCTTTCACCCGGAATCCGCCTTCCTGCTCTTATTGCTCATCATCGCCACCTCCATGGCCTTTAACGGCATGATGTTCCTGATGATGGTGCGGGTGGAGGATCCCCTGGTGCCGCGCATGATGTTTGGAGTACTGAATACGCTCCTCTTCTTTCCCAGCGGCGCCATCTCTCCTGTCTCAGGCTTGCCCAAGTGGCTGCAGGTAATCGCGCACCTTGATCCCTTTACTTACGCCGTACATGGGTTCAAGTCCATTCTTCTCAAGGATGGTGGCTTTATAGCGATCCGCATGGACCTATTCTTCCTGGCCGGCTTTGGGATCCTTACCTTGTTGATCGCAACCCCCTTGTTTAAGCGTACTTTGTAGTTATCCCGGCCCATCTACGCGCTGTGTAAAACTATCTAGACAAACCCTTGTCTAGAAAACATAGCAGCGATAAGATCTCTATTAACAATAGTTGACGTTAATGAGGTCACCGCAGCACCATGGGAAAGCGCACGCGCGACAATGGGCCGCCCGCGGGACCCGTCAGTCTTAAGACGCTTGCTGCCTATCTCAAGCTTGACCCCACGACTGTTTCTGTCGTTCTAAACCGGGTTCCTGGGCGATCCATTCCTGAGGCGACGCGGGAGCGAATCCGCAAGGCGGCGATCAAGTTCAACTATGAGCCCAGTTTCGTTGCCCGATCCTTGCGAAATCGCCGCACCATGACCATCGGCATCCTGGTTCCGGTGCTTGCCGACGGCTATCACGCAGAGGTGATGACTGGAATTGGGGATAGGCTTCTAGAGGAAAACTATTTCTACTTTATCGCCCATCACCGTCATCGCCCCGACCTGATCGCGCAGTACCCGCGCATGTTGATCAGCCGCGGCGCCGAGGGCCTGATCACGATTGATACAAATCTGCAGGGTAAGCTTCCCCTCCCGGTGGTCGCCATCGCCGGCCACCAGCGGGTGAGCGGAGTTACCAACGTAGTCCTTGATAATCACCGGGCTGCGGAACTATCGCTTCGTCATCTTTATGATCTGGGACACCGGACGATAGCGTTCATGCGGGGGCAGCCGTATAGCGCCGATTCCGATGCCAGGTGGCAAGGCATAGTTCAGGTGGCACAGGATCTCGGCCTCTCCATCCGGCCCGAAATCACCATCCAGTTGGAGAAAGACCTGACCTCGCCCGAACTGGGATATCCGTTAGTGAAGCAGCTACTCGCTCACCATCGCAGTTTTAGTGCCGTTCTCTCGTTCAACGACATCGCTGCCATCGGTTGTATTCGCGCCTTGCATGACGCGGGCCTGCGAGTTCCCCGGGATGTGTCGGTAGTGGGATTCGACGACATTAAAGAAGCGGCCTTTCAGACGCCGAGCCTGACCACGATTCGGCAGCCCCTACACCAGATGGGGGCATTGGCCGTCCAGACACTGCTCGAGCAGCTTCGCCCTTCGGGTGCCCGGGAGTGTTCGCAGATCGCCGTGGAACCGGAACTGATCGTCCGCGAATCCACCGGTCCCTCGAGAAAGAGACTGCGTACCCGAGTCCGGCCAGCCTGATCCGGCGAGTTGGATGCTGTGGTGCCGGCTCCGTCCATCCCCCTCCACCCATGCCAAGGTGGGCTGCGGCCCCATAAGCGCTAACCTGTTTAGGATGTTTTCTTCAAACCCCCACAGAATCGTCATTCTGAGGATGACGATTCTGTGGGAGTTCGACGAAAAACACCCTAAACAAGCTAGCGCTCATGGGGCGGCGCCACACCTTCGCATGGCTGGAGCACAAGATAGGGCTCGCGGAGTCATCCGAGTTCAATTTTCAGCCTGATGGCAAAAGAAAACGGGGTAGCGGACGGGCCGCTACCCCGGGAGAGGCTTGTATCAAAAAATCAGAACGTTAAGTGCGCACTGAGCTGCAACGTTCGGCCATTTTGGGTGCCTCCAGTAGCCAGGCCTGTAATCGTTGAGGTTCCAGTTGCGATTGCGCCGTAACCACCGCAGCCACTGGGCAGCACCCCTGAGGATGGGCAAACGGTGAGGTTGGTGTTAGGCAGTCCCAGGGTTGGGTGGTTGAAGGCATTGTTGGCATCGGCCCGCAGCTCTACGTTAATTCCTTCCGTGAAGTGGAAAGTCTTGCCCAGCCCAAGGTTGACTTGCTCGAATCCAGGGCCAGTCAACTGATTACGGCGCTCGTCCCCAAAGGTTCCTGGGGCTGGTACGGCAAAAGCAGCCTCATTGAACCACTGATTCGGACCCCGGTGCTGCAGCGTGGGGTTGCCGATCACGTTGGGAAACCAGTTGAAGTTATTGCCCGCCAGCGAGTAGGAGTTAGTGCCGCTGGCCATGACCGGTGTAAAGGGCTGGCCATCCTGCAAGATGAGTGTCCCAGCAAGTTGCCATCCCCCGATCACTGCGTCCAGCGGGGCGCTGCTGTTCACGAACTGCCGCCCTTTGCCGAAGGGCAGCTCATAAATTGCAAACCCTCTGAACGCGTTGCGAATATCGAAGTTAGAGTTTCCGTAGTTTGCTGACGGAACAAACGAGTTTTGAATCTGCGTGTTCCCCGAGTGGCTTCCCCAGCCTGCAGAGTCGATGTCATCCAGGAAGTGGGACCACACATAGCTGAATTGGAGACTGAGACCCTGGCTCATGCGTTTCTCGATCACCGCCTGCAACGAGTTGTAGTTGGAAATGGCATTTTCATTCGGCGGCGTACCCGAGGTGTTCAGCGAGCCAAATTGCGGGTAAGGCCGGGACCCCTGGTCGTTGGCGGAGAGCAGAGCTTGCGGCACCTGGTTAATATCCACCGGGAAGGGTAGGTTATGACCGTGTGTGGCGACGTAACCGAGTGAGACCACAACGTTGTTTGCTATTTGACGTTCTGCCCGCACGTTCCATTGATAGGAGCCGCCGACTGGTTCGTGGTAGGCGTTGTAGTTAAAGCTCTGTCCGTTGTATGCATCGGCAGAGTTCGAATTGGCGACATACGGCAGGTTGGCGCCACTTCCGGAAAGAATCACAACTGGAGTTAGCCCGTTCGTGTTGTCGTTTACGCTGCCCTTTGAGCCGAAGGCCTGACCCATTCCGCCGCCGTATTGGTCATTGCTCCAGTTATACGCAAAAAGACCAAAGCCACCATTAAGCGTAGTTTTCTCATTGAGTTGATAGGCGAAACCTACGCGAGGAAGAAAGGTGTCGTAGACCGGATGTTGCAGGTGTGTGCGGCCATTCGCATGCGTCGCGCCAAACCAGATGGCGCCCAGGGTATTGGTTGCAGGGTTGGTTACGGTTGGATCGAAAGAAGCTTCGTTGCCTTTGACTTCACTCCAACCGGTCTGAATCTGGTAGCGCAAACCCAGGTTCACGGTCAGGTTGGGTTTGATCTTGTAATCATCCTGAATGAATATCTGGGGCAGCTTCTCGCGGCCGCCATACTCCGGCGTTACGCCCGCATTCCAGTTCTGCGTCTGTCCCAGAAGGAAGTCCGCATAGCCGACGCCGCTGGCGCTGTCGCCGATGTAAGCCTGCGTGTAATTCCCGGTATAAGTCATATTCCCCGCGTTCAAGTTCCCCCAGGCGGTGGAGTTGTTCTGGTAGATCAGGAACTCGCCTCCGAAGTGCAGCACGTGCTTCCCAACGATCATCGTAACCACGTCGGAGGGAGCAAAGGCATGCTCTTTGTACACCGCGTTAATGTTCGAAGTCAGGAGCGTGCTGTTTGGGTTCGAGCCCGCGAAATTGAAGCCGGTGATCGTAATAATGGGGAAGTTATCCGCTTTGGCGAATTGCCATCCCAGCTTGGCTGGGTAGCCTTGGTTGAGAGTGTAGGGCACGAAGAAGTTAAGCTGGTTGGTGTAGCCGATTCTCGCTTCATTGGTGACGCGAGAGCTGATGCTCCACACGTCCGTCAACTGGCTGTTGATCCTGCTGACATCTCCGCTTTGGCAGTCGAGCGGGCAGGCTCCCCAACCGAAACTTTTGCCGGGGTTGTTTCCCTCGGTGACCGAACCATTGAGCTTGTTCGTGGATGTCAGGTTATAGTCCAGGCGCCCAAAAAATTTGGTAAACGGATTGATGTTGGGGGCAGTGTAGGTGTAGTTGTTGATCACCTGGCCGTTGGAAATGGTTCCAGCGGTGTTGGCAGCTGGAAAGTATTTCTGCAGGTTCGCGGCGACGGGATCGAAGCGGTCGGCCGGAATCTGGTTGTTGGGGAAGGGCGTGCGGCTGATGCAAGGGCAGGCGGTCGGTGTACTCGCGCCGGGATAAAGATAAGTGCCCGT
The DNA here is from genome assembly GCA_963821315.1 of uncultured Acidobacteriaceae bacterium. GTDB lineage: Bacteria > Acidobacteriota > Terriglobia > Terriglobales > Acidobacteriaceae > PALSA-350. Next base: position 95,359 of record CAWGDP010000013.1, read on the forward strand.
CTGCTGAAATACCGTAGTGCTCGCGGGGTCGTAAATGGTGGGCAGTCCGGCAAAGTTCCCGCTTAATTCCGCCGGCGTGGGCGTGGTGTAAAACGAGGCCGCGCTCCCCCCATTGTCGATAATGTGATCGTAGTTGAAGAAAAAGAAAAGCTTCTGCCGGAGGATCGGGCCACCGACCGTGCCCCCAAACTCGTGGAAGTGAATTTGCGGCTTGGTCGCAGTCGAACCGAAGGTGTAATTGTTCGCGTTGAGAGCGGTATTTTGGAAATACTCATACGCGGAACCGTGGAAGCGATCACCGCCCCCTTTGCTGATCTGGTTATAAAGAATGCCCCCAACCCCGTATTGCGCAGAAAAGGCGGAACTGCTGGTCTGTACTTCCTGGATGTCTTCCTGAACTGTGATATCGGAGTTCGCGCTGGCCGGTAATGTGGTCTCGGCTCCGTCTGCCAGCACCGTGCTGAAGGGCAGGTTGCCGTTTACGGAGAGCATTGTGCCGTTCGAAGTTCCTGTTCCCGTTGACCCCTGGGCGCCCCCTGGAGCTCCCGCCTGTCCCGGCTGCAGGATATTAAAGCTGGACCAATTCTGCCCGATCGATGAAACCTGGGGCAGCTGGTTGATGGTTTCGTAGCTCATCGTGGCCGATAACGCCCCGCTCTCAGTATTGAGCAGCGGCACATCGCTACTCACCACGACCTGGGTGTTCACCGTACCCACGGCCAGCTGCGCATTGAGCTGGAGTTGTCCCACGTTCACCGTGATCGAAGAGTGGACCAGCGAGGTAAATCCGTCTTTTGAGAAGGTGATCTTGTAATCGCCGGCTACGATGGAATTTGTGTCGTATATCCCGGCCGCATTGGTAGTGTAATCGTGGCTGATTCCGGTAGCATTATTGATTACCGTGACGGTGGCTCCAGGTATGACGGCGCCGGTGTTGTCGGTCACCGTGCCACTGACGTCACCAGCATTCGTGGCCTGCGCCATGGCAGCTTGAAAAGAGACCAGGGCCAGAACAATTCCGGCCAGTACAGTCAATCCCCTTAACTTCATAGGTACTACCTCCAAAAATGTTGCCGATACATCGTCTTGTTTCTGTTTCTCGTTCTAATTGATTTCACACGTGCTGGGAGCGTCCGCGGCAAACCACGATCATGCGCTCCGTAATCGTGGAGCGGCTGTTGGCGTCACACATCAGGGCTCCCTCGCAACATGCGAAGGTTACCTGGATACCGCCAATAAGGGGGAGGGGGAGGGAACAAACGATGGCCATCAGGCCGCGTCGCGTTTCAAGTCATTTCGGTCTGCAAAAATACCCCCCGGTTACCCGAAACGCGCAATCTGGGCGAGATCTGCTAAGACAACCGTTTGTCTCTAAAGCCAAACCTCGCGCGCCAGCAATATAACAGGAAGCGATGTGACGTTGTCAAGAATTATCTTGCCCCCGTTGCAACCCCTTCTAGATGCAGAACAAGCGTGTGTCTTGAGGCTTTGAGCCGTCTCGCGTCATGCCCGGGACCGGGCCACGCAGCGGGTCGCGGTGCACTTGAAATGGCCGCGGCGGAGTTGCGGATTTTGGTGCCTTTCAAGCCTTTGTCTCCTATCTTGCCGGCGGGGTATCATTCGAAGGCGATGTGTGTAAAAAAAAACTCATTACCCTCTTCCTGGCATTTCTCGCCATCATTCCGCTCCGGGCCCAGGGGCCCCCTGGCGCCCAAGACCAAGCCGCGCAACATTCCAGGCTGGCTCAGCAATACCTCAATGAGCGGCGCCCAGATCTCGCCATTCCGGAATTGAAGGCGCTCGTCGCCCTTGAACCCCGCAATGTAGATGCGCAGGCTAATCTGGGAGTCTTGCTATTTTTTCAGGGCGACTATGCCCAGGCCTCTCCTCATCTGCGAGCCGCACTTGACCTGCAGCCCAACCTGCCCAAGATCCAGGCATTGCTGGGAATGGCCGAAAGGCACACCGGAGACACCGCGCGGGCTGGCGCCGACCTGGAAGCCTCATTCGCCGCCACCACGGAGCCAAAGCTGAAGGTGCAGATCGGTCTGGAACTGGTCGAGCTGTACACCGCAAGCCAGGATCTGGAAAAGGCCAGCTCGGTCGTGAATGCACTGCGCCAGGCGGACCCGGCCAACCCCGTAGTGCTTTATGCCGCGTATCGCGTCTACTCCGACCTGTCTGGCGAAGCCATGCTGAGCCTGGCCCTGGCCGCTCCCGATTCTGCGCAGATGCATCAGCTGATGGCCCATGAAGAAGCGAGACAGGGCAACACCGCCGGCGCCCGGCTGCAATTCGAGAAAGCCCTCGCAATCGATCCCAAGCTTCCCGGCATTCATTTTGAGCTCGGCGAGTTGCTCGGCGTTTCTGAGGATGCCAAGACCAAGGCCGGAGCCGAAGCAGAGTACAAGGCGGCCATCGCCGAAAACGGATCGGATGAAAAGGCCGAATCCAGACTGGGAGATCTTTCCAGCCACCAAGGCGATTCGGCCCAGGCCCTGAAGTACTACGACGCCGCGCTCCGCTTACAGCCCGATGATGCGGAGGCACAATTTGGCATGGCCAAGACCCTGATCGCCATGAATGAGCAAGCCAAGGCCCTGCCGGTCCTCGAACGTGCAGTCCAACTGGAGCCGACCAACGCGGCCGCCCACTTCCGCCTTAGTACCCTTTATCGCGAAATGGGACGGACTGCCGATGCGCAACAGCAGGTGGAAGAGTACAAGAGATACAAGGCAATGAAGGAAAATCTTGAGGCCATTTTCAAAGAGATGCAGTTACATCCAGCTGGGCTTACCAGCGAGCAGCAAGAGGAAAAATAGCGAACCTCGCCGTGATGCTGTAGGAAGGTACCCAGTGACCTGGATGCGAGGCGCCCGAATGAGCTGGTTTCGCATGACCGTTACGCTCTTATCGGTCGTGCTGGTACTTTGCTGCCAACCGCAAGCCAGCCCGGGTCAGGCCAACACCAAGCCACTCCAGCCGTCATCGGTGCAACCACACTCCGAGCTTCCCCAGCTTGTCGACATCACGCGCTCCACGAAAATTCAGTTTGATCATCTGTCTTCCCCAGCCAAGAAGTACATTGTGGAGTCGATGAGCGGCGGCGTCGCACTGATCGATTACGATCGCGACGGGTGGCCGGACATCTACTTTACCAATGCGCCGGGAATCGACATGGCGCTGGCCGGCCACAAAGCGCGCAGTGCGCTCTTCCACAACAACCACGATGGCACCTTTACCGATGTCACGGAAAAAGCCGGTGTCGGCTATCCCTGCTGGGCCATGGGGACCTCCATTGGAGACTTTGATAATGACGGCTGGCCCGATCTGTTGGTCACCTGTTTTGGCGGGATCGTTCTCTACCACAACAACCACGATGGCACCTTCACCGACGTGACCAAGCAGGCAGGGCTGGCCAGTGATTCCGGCTGGGCGACGGGTGCGGCTTTTGGGGATTACGACGGCGATGGCTGGGTGGACCTCTTTGTTGCCCATTACGTAGATCTAGACCTCAAGGACCTCCCGGAATTCGGCTCCAAGCCAACCTGTCAATACCACGGCATAAACGTGCAATGCGGCCCCCGAGGCCTGAAGGGGTCTCCTGACGCGCTCTATCACAATAACGGCAATGGAACCTTCACCGAGGTTTCAAAAGCGGCCGGGGTGGACGATGCCCAGAAGTTTTTTGGGCTGACAGCGGTCTGGTGTGATTTCAACAACGACGGGCGGCTCGATCTCTTTGTCGCCAATGATGGAGAGCCCAACTACCTTTATCGCAACGACGGCAACGGCCACTTTACCGACGTCGCGCTGGACGCCGGGGTCGCCGTCAACCTCGACGGTAGCGAACAGGCCAACATGGGCGTAGCCCTGGGTGACTACGAACATAAGGGCCTGTTCTCGCTCGCCATCAGCCACTTCAGCGACGAGTACGCGGCGTTGTTCCGCAACAATGGGGCCCTCAACTTTACCGATGTCTCCTATGCTGCCGGTATTGCTCGCAGCAGCACGCCCTATGTCGGATGGGGAGATGCTTTCTTCGATCTGGATAACGATGGCTGGCCTGATCTGATCATCGTCAACGGGCATGTCTATCCGCAGGTCGATACAAAGGACATCGGCACCAGCTATCACGAGCCCAAGCTCCTCTATCTCAACCAGCACGACGGCACATTTCGCGACATAAGTAAGCTTGCCGGGCCTGCGATTCAGATACCGCAGGTCAGCCGCGGGCTCGCCGTGGGCGACCTCTTCAACGATGGCCGCCTGGAGATCGTAGTGGAGAACCTGGAAGGCGAACCCATGATCCTGCAGACGCAGGGGGGACCTCGCAACCATTGGGTCAGCTTCGAACTGGAGGGGGCGAAAGGCAACCGGCTCGCGCTCAACGCGCGGATACGCGCAACGGCCGGCGATCTGGTGCAGCTGGATCAGGTGCAGAGCGGGGGAAGCTACCTTTCGCAGAGCGATCTGAGGATCCACTTTGGCCTCGGCGGTCACGAAAAGGTGGATAAACTGGAGGTTTTTTGGCCCTCGGGAAAGGTCGAGACGCTGACCAATGTGGCGGCGGATCGCTTCTACATCCTGAAAGAAGGCGAGGGCATTCTTCCCGCACGCAACGGAGCGGCAGGGAAGCCGGGGGGGCCAGGCGGGTTCTGATGGGTTCCGGCAAGGTATCTAGACAAACTATTGTTTAGAAGCGCCGCGGCTGATACTTTATAGCCAACCCGCTCTTGCACGAATGAGGTTTCCGGCAGTCCGATGGGAAAGCGTACCCGCGACGATAGCCAGCCAGCTGGCCCCGTCAGTCTCAAGACTCTTGCGGCTTATCTCAATCTCGATCCGACGACCATATCGGTCGTTCTGAACGAGGTTCCAGGACGCTCCATTCCCGAAGCTACGCGGGAGCGAATCCGCAAGGCGGCGCTCAAATTCAACTATGAGCCCAGCTTCCTCGCCCGATCCTTGAGAAATCGCCGCACCATGACCATCGGCATTCTGGTTCCCGTCCTCGCCGACGGCTATCACGCGGAAGTGATGACTGGGATTGGAGACCGGCTTCTCGAGGAAAAATATTTCTACTTCATAGCCCACCACCGCCACCGGCCTGACCTGATCGAGCAGTACCCCCGCATGCTGATCAGCCGGGGCGCTGAGGGTCTGATTGCAATCGACACAAATTTAGTTCATAAGATTCCGCTGCCGGTGGTTGCGATCGCCGGCCACAAGCGTATGGGCGGAGTTACCAACGTTGTGCTCGACCATCGCCGCGCCGCGGAGTTATCGCTTTGTCATCTCTACAACCTCGGGCATCGCACCATCGCATTCATGCGTGGCCAGCCTTACAGCTCCGATTCCGACGCCAGGTGGAATGGTATCGTCCAGGTGGCGCAGGATCTCGGTCTCTCTATCCGGCCCGAATTAACCATCCAATTGGAAAAGGATTTGACCTCGCCCGAGCTGGGTTATCCCGTCGTTGAGCAGTTGCTCGCTCACCATCGCAGCTTTACCGCCGTACTGTCGTTCAACGACGTTGCCGCCATAGGTTGTATTCGTGCACTCCATGATTCCGGGTTAAGGGTTCCTCAGGATGTGTCGGTAGTGGGCTTCGACGACATCAAAGAAGCCGCCTTTCAGACGCCAAGTCTGACCACGATTCGCCAGCCCCTTCATCAGATGGGCGAACTGGCCGTCCAGCTGTTGCTCCAACAACTGCGGCCTTCGGAGACCAAACCTCCACCGCAGGTAGCGGTAGAGCCCGAACTCATCATCCGCGAATCGACTTGCCCTGCGCGGCAGAGCCTGCGCAAAGCAGCTTCCACGCGATCGGCCAGAAAACCCGTCCAACATCGTTAGCGGTGTGTCATTGGAGCCCGGCCGGCTCCCGCATCGATCAAATGCGTGCTCAGGAATAAACGGGTATCCTGGATGCCCAAGGATTTAACGCCGAGGGGGAAGCCATGAACCTGACTGAAAAGCCCCAAGTCGTAACCTGGCCTAAAACGCATTACGTGTTCGTCGAGAGAGTAGGACCTTTCCAGACCAATGCTCCCCAGGCTTGGCAGAGCCTGCACACATTTGTTGCCGGAATCGCCCAGCACAATCAGATCACGGGATACATGAGCCTCTACAAGATGGGGCCGATGATATACCGGGCCGGAGTCTCGGTCGGCGCCCATCCTGCAGTGGTGCCCGAAGGCCTCGGCTATACCGAATTCCGCGGGGGCAAGTTCAGCCGCTTCGTCTTGACTGGTCCTTACTCGGAGTTGGGTGCGGCCACCGGCCGGGTGATGCAGATTATCTCCGAGACCAAGCTCTCGCTGCGGGATGACTACTTCATCGAAAACTACGTGAACGATCCGAGAGCGACGCCGGAAGCGGAATTGATCACCCAGATCCTGGTTCCCACGGCTTAGACCGCGAGCCACGTTTCCGATCAAGAGCTGTGGCCGGCGCATCGCAGCACGCCGAGATATGCGCTCCACGGGCCCACGCCTTCGCGGTATTGATGGGCCATGACCCTGGAGATCTGGTGCAGATGAGTTAAGTCATGCGACGCCCAGGTGGCCAGGAGCTCTGACAGAGTAACTACGCCGAGAGCAGGATGTCGTCCACGCCGCTGAAGATCTGCTGGCTGCACGTTCAAGGCGCGCAATTGATCCAGGTTCTCTGATCGCAGACCAGCAAATTCATCCAGTAACTGCGCCAGGGACTTACCCTGGATTTCTCGTGCCATTCCCCAACGATCAAAAGGTGGAAACGGCTGAGCCTCGCCAGACTGCAATACCATCCTGACCCGCGGCATCCAATCCGTGCGTTCTGCGTGAATCAAATGGCCGACCACCTCGAAGGCGCTCCAGGTGTTTTCCCCTTCATTTCGCGACGTCCAAATTTCCGGTAGTTCACGCAGAAGCGCGTTGAGAACGCCCGGGGTGCGGGCGAGAAGTGAAAGTGTCTCCTGCAAATCATGTTCCATTGCGTTCCTCAATTTGGCCGGCATCGCGCGTGCCTCAGCCATCTTAGTTCCCTAACGAACTACACGCGAAGAAGACCATTGGTTACCCCACAACTTCATAGATTGAGACTATAAATGGGATCGATAATCATTTCATTTTCATAGTTCAATCGATTGTGACACCAACGTGTCCTTAGGGGTAGCCGATGAAAAGAAGAGATTTGCTGCAAGGGTTCGCCGCATTGGTTCCTGCGTCCTCTGTGTTGGGCCACTACACAGCGCTTGCGGCTCCGTTGCTTAAGAAGGTGAAGATCACCGATTTGAAAGTGATGGTCGTCGGCAAGCCCGGAGGCAATACCCTGGTTCGCATCGATACCGACGCCGGCGTCTCTGGATACGGTGAGGCCTACTGGGGGTTCGGGATCAAAGATGTGATGCTGGGATATCTGCGAGACACGGTCATGGGCCAGGACCCACTAGACATCGACCCGCTATACACCCAGATGATCCTGCGTACGGGCGGTGCTGGGGCGATTGGCGGTGTAACCATCACCGCGATCAGCGGGGTTGAGATTGCGCTTTGGGATCTCGCGGGCAAACTTCTCGGGGTGCCTGTCTGCAAGCTATTGGGTGGTCAATACCGCAGCGGAGTGCGGGCCTACCTTACCACCAGCCCGGCGGATTTTCTTGACCCTGCTTCCTGCCGCGAGTGGGCGGCGATGGTCAAGGAACATCGCTATGGCTTTGAAGCGGTAAAGACAGACATCCGGCGCGCAGGGGATCCCTACGGCCTTGTCCCCGGGGACGCCCGCTTTAACAGCCGGCAACTTAGCCTGCATGATTTGGAGATCAACGCTAAAGGTTTTGCCAACGTACGCGAGGCGTTGGGCGACCGCTTCGAAATCGCAGTGCATTGCCACTGGGAGTTGGACATGTCGGATGCGCTCAACCTGGCGCGCGCGGTTGCGCCCATTCAGCCTATGTGGCTTGAGGATCCCATGGATCCCGACTTCTCCGAGTCCTGGGTCAAGCTCACAGAGGAATCTCCCGTACCCATCCTCACCGGCGAAAACCTGTATACGCGGCGCGGCTTTATGCCCTTCATCGTGCACCAGGGCTGCAAGATCGTACAGATTGATATACCAAAGTCCGGAGGGTTACTCGAATCGAAGAAGATTGCGGATCTGGCCGACATCTTCAACATCCCCGTATCGGCGCACAACGCAATCGGTCCTCTGGGCGCCATCGCTTCGGCACATTGCGCAGCAGCCATCCGTGATTTCAAGGCGCACGAGCTGGCGCTTAGCCCCCCGCTGGGTTCCGCTGCTTTGAAGACTCACGAACTCCCCTGGGGCTTTTATCAGGGAGACCCGTCGCTAACCTGGGAAAAATTTGTTCTGCATGACGGACCCCTGGTCAAAGACGGCAGAATTCAAGTGCCGGACAAGCCAGGCCTGGGCGTGGAACCGAATCCCGACTACGTGCGCGCCCACCTTGCGCCGGGCGAGGTGTGGTGGGGCTAGCAGCAGCCCATCGCGGGTCTAGCGTACTTTGCCCGCGGAGTGCTCGAGAACGACATCGGAAACCACTGCCGTATCCGTTGTAGCGGGTAAATGCGAGCAGAAGCCCACGCCCACGTAAAACGGCTGGTCGAAGTGCAATTGGATGGGTGGGCCAAGCTGGTGCATGGGTTCGCCCTGCAGGCTGACGAAGATCGCGATGGAGTCGCCATGCTTTTCGATTCCGATGCGCTTCGCCTTGACCCCGGCGAGCGTTCCGCCGAAGCGATACTGCATATCCTTGATCAACGCGCCTTTGTCCGCACGCCACGCCAGGTGGATCATGCCCACCCCATGCTCGCCGATCATGGCTTCTTTGGAGTCGTCTTCGAGATTCTGCCGGATGACCAGGACCACTTTGCGATCGCCGTACCCCTTGGGGTCAGGAAAGGTTACGTCGGCTGCGAGCGAAACGTCACCGCTCATCTTTTTCCACAAAAAACGGAACTCATCGCGCGAGTACCAGATGTTGTAACCGGCGGAGTTGATGGTGTACTGCTTGGTTGCCGGATCATAGCTGGCGCTGCCCGGCACCACCGCGCTGCCAATGTCCGATTGGCCCTGAAATACCCCGATCGGGGTATCGAAATTCGTACTCGGCCGATGAAAATCCGCCGGCGGTGGAACCTGGACATGGGTAGGGGAGCCCGGGCTGGGCCCATTCCGGCACGGTGGGCGCTTGTGCATCCAGTAGATGGGGAGCGGCGCACAGCAGCAGGACGAAGATCGAGACTCGGCAAGAGCGCGTGGTGGTGAAACGAAGGGAATGTTCCATAACCAAGCACTCTAGCAGACCATGGGTAGCCTCGCGCGATTTCGTTGATCGGTCTTACTCCTACGCAGGTGTAATTACGATGTTGCGGACGGCGCCGCGTTCGACTTCCGTGCCTGTAGGTAGATAGGACCAGGTAATGCCGCGTTACTGTCGAGAGCTCCAGTTTGGTATAAGATTCATCTTCTGATGGTGAGAGGAGAGCCAATGGGTAAAGTAGTTTTTTCACGCCGCGAGTTCCTGCAGACGACCGCTGGAGTTGCAGGAGCTTCTTTGGCCGGCACCTCCATGTTTCTGGAATCCGAATCTTTGGCGGCTGCGGCGCAAACGGCTGCGCCCAGCGATCGAGTCCGTTTCGGGATTGTCGGAGTAGGCATGGAGGGTTCCGGACTGCTGACCACGGCAGTCAAACTCCCAGGCGTCGAATGTGTAGCCGCGGCTGATCTTTATGACGGCCGTCATGAATTAGCAACGGAGATCGTCGGCAAACCGATCAAGACAACGCGACGCTACCAGGAGCTGCTGGACGATAAGGGGATCGATGCCATCATCGTGGCGGTCCCCGATTTCTGGCATAAGCAAGTGGTCGTCGATGCCTTGGCTGCGGGCAAAGACGTCTACTGCGAGAAACCCATGTCCCACAGCCCCGCCGATGGCATCGCCATGGTTGCGGCGGCGCAAAAGACAAATCGCATCGTGCAAGTAGGCGCGCAGCGCACAAGTTCCGTCTTGTGCGCAAAGGCGAAAGAGCTTTACCAGCAGGGCGCCATTGGCGACTTGAGCCTGGTCGAAGCGTCGCTGGGCAGAAACAGTCCCACAGGCGCCTGGGAATATCCCCCTCCCCCCGACTTATCCCTGGCCAACCTGGATTGGGACACGTGGCTTGGAACCACTCCAAAAAGGCCGCTCGATCCCAAGTTGTTTGCTCGTTGGCGTTGTTGGCGAGAATATGGCACCGGTGTTGCCGGGGACTTGCTGGTTCATCTGATCAGCGGCATGCAGTTTGTGCTCGGCATCAACGAAGTTCCCAAGCGCGTGTCGACGTTTGGCGGCATTTACCGCTGGAAAGATGGGCGGGATATGCCCGATGTCCAGGCCGTTCTCTTCGAATACGACAGTGTTCCCGTCTACATGCGATTAACGCTGGGTACAGAGTCCACCGAGGTTACCCGCTTTATGGGCTCAAAGGGTGTCATCGAACTCCGTGGGACCAGTGTTACCCATATCCCCCAGACAGGCGTAGACGAGTCCCCGAGCTATTACACAAGCTCTTATCCCGCCCGCCTGAGAAGTGCCTATGTCGAGCAGTGGCATGAGGAACACGATCCTGTTCCTGGTAAAGAGCCGACCCTCGAAACCCTGACCTACGACGGAGATGATTACGACGATCTGCGGCCGCATCTGTGGAAGTTCTTCCAGTCGGTTAAGTCGCGTCAGCCGGTGGTCCAGGACGCGGTCTTCGGACACCATGCAGCGCTCGGCTGCCATCTCGCGAACGAATCGTATTTCAGGAAGGGCCCTGTGGTTTGGGATGAAGCCACGTTGACCATCAAGTCCGCGTGTTGACCGCTGTTACGCCTTACTCCGTCCGCAGCGCCTGCATGGGGTCGATGGAGGCGGCGCGGCGGGCTGGGATCAGCGCGGCGGCGAGGCCGCACACCGCAAGCAGGATACAGACGAACACAATCGTGGCTGGATCGTGTTCGCCGACACCAAAGAGGAAGGCTTTGATGGCCCGCGTCGCGATCCATGAGCCGGCAAGTCCGGAGACCAGGCCTAGCCCCAACAGGAGCGCCGCTCTCTTTAGGACCATCAGCATAACGTCCGTCCGTTGCGCACCGAGCGCCATGCGGATGCCCAGTTCGCGGGTACGCCGGCTTACGGAATAGGCCATGAGACCGTAGAGGCCGACCAACGCCAGAAACAGCGCGATGGCTGCGAAGACAGTCAGCAACGATGTTTGAAACCGGCGCCGCGCGGTGGCCTCGGATACCAGGTCGCCCATGGTTCGCACCTCGCCAAACGGCAGGCCGGGATCGATGGCCTTCAACGTCGATCGCAGTTCGGAAGCAACGGTGGAAGGCGGCAGCGAAGAGCGGACAGCGATGTATGCGCCGTCCAAATCGTAATCCGGGCTATACATCTGTGGCTGCGGGGTTTCTTCCAGGCTGGAATGGCGCACGTCGGCCACGACACCGACGATCGTGCGCCACTGAGAATGGTTTTCGTCTCCACTGATACGCCCACCAAGAGGATTGCGATCGGCAAAATATACTTTGGCAAGTCGCTGGTTGATGATGATCGGTTTTTCTGCTTTGGAGTCGTCATCGTCGTTGAAGTAGCGTCCCGCGATCAGTGGAATGTTCATTGCTCGAAAATATTGTGGTGTGACCGAGCGCCCTTCTGCCATTTGATCTTTGTTGTTTGCGAAGCCATCTACCCAGATGAAGCCCATACTCTCGGAGTGACTGAGAGGCAGGTTAGTGATTGCGCCCGCCGCGCTCACGCCCGGAAGAGCAGCGACCTTGCCGATAAACTCCTTGAAAAACGCACGACGTTGTTGCGGTTGGCTATACCGCGGGTCGAGCCCGATGTTTACGGTGACGGTGGCGGGCGAGAATCCTGTCTCGACCGATGCGACATTGATGTAACTGCGAATCAGCAGGCCAGCACCGGCGAGCAACACTACGACCAGCGCCGCTTCCCCAACGATGAGGATGCTTTGCGAGCGGCTATGCGAACCGGCCACGTTCCCGCTGCTGCCGCTGGCGAGGATCACACCAGGACTGACTCTCGATACAGCCAGTGCAGGCAGAATGCCGGCCAACACGCTGGTAAGCAGAGAGACGATGACGGTGAAGAGCATCACGCGCATATCCAGCGAGGCTTGATTGAGGCGTGGAACATTGCCGGGATCGAGGAGCGGCAGCCAGCGCAAGAAGATCGCCGCGAGGCCAATGCCGATGATTCCCGCGGCCACGCCGATCAGCATGGATTCGGTCAGGAGCTGGCGCATGATGCGCCTGCGGCCCGCGCCCAGGGCGACGCGCACGCCGAGCTCCCGCATGCGATTGGTGGCCCTGGCCAGCAATAAGTTAGCCGCATTCCCGCAGGCGATCAGCAGTACGATGGACACCGCACCAAGCAGCAGCCACAGCAGGCGCCCCACCTGGCCGACCGCGTAGTCCATAAAGTGTTTTACCAATGCGCCCCAGCCTCTCTCCTGAAAATCCTTTGCAACGCCGTGAAGCTTGTCCAGGCGGACCATGATTGTGCTCATCTCCGACTGCGCGTGGCTCATCGAGACCCCCGGCCGCAAGCGAGCGATCACGTCATTGCTCCCCGGTTCGCGTTCCGCTTTCTGTTTAGGGGTGAGCGCAAGTGGAATCCAGATGTGTGTGGCTTTGATGAGATTTCCATATGGGAGATCGGAGCTGAGCGGATACTCGAACGCCGGAGGCATGACTCCAACAATCCTGTAGCTGATGCCGTTTAGCGGCAGGGAGCGCTGCAGGACGTCGGCACTGCCGGCAAACATGGATTGCCAAAGCGCGTGGCTGATCACGGCCACCTTGTCGTGGCCGGGTTGGTTGTCATCCGCGCCAATCGCGCGGCCAAATTCCGGCGCAGACTGCAGCGTGGTGAAGAAACTCTCGTCCACGCGAGCCGCGCCAACCTGCTCCACTGATCCGTGTGACGAGAGATTATAAGCGGCCTGCTCAAAGGCAGTCATGTCGCTATACGAGTGGCTCTGTCGTTTTATGTCAAAGAAGTCCGCATAGCTTGGAGCGATGAGGTCGGGCGGGACCGAGATGTGGGGATTGGGAGTGAATAGATAGACCAGCCGGTTCGGATCTCCATACGGCAACGACCGAATGAGCACCGCATTCACCAGGCTGAAGATAGCCGTGCACGCGCCGATGCCGAGGGCAAGTGTGAGTACAGCAGTGATGGTGAAACCCGGCGTGCGGCGCAGGGTGCGCAGGCCATAGCGAGTGTCCTGGAGAAGGGAATCGAGCCAGGGAAGGGTTCGGCGTTCGCGATGAGCCTGGTGGATTTGCTCCAGGCCGCCCAGACGGATGAGGGCCTGGCGGCGGGCCTCCTCGGGAGTTAGGCCGGCGCGGATGCCGTCGTCGGTATGGAGAGCCACATGCGATTCGAGTTCGGCGGTGAAGTCGTCGTCGAAACGGCGGGTGCGGAAGAGACCGAGGAGGCGAAGACCGAACGCTCGCAGTGTGGGCATGGCGTCTCCTTATGCTTCTCCAGCCGGGGTCAGGAAGCGTGCCAGGATGGCGGTCGTCTGCTCCCAATCGGCGGCGGCTTTCTTCAACTGGCGGTGGCCTGCTTTGGTGAGTTCATAAAATTTTGCCTTGCGGTTATTTTCAGAGACGCCCCAGCGGGAGCGGATAAAGCCTTCCTGTTCGAGTTTTAGCAAGGCCGGATAGAGGGTACCGTAATTCAATTGCAGCAGATCGCCGCTGGTCTGCTCGATGCGGCGCGCCAGCCCGTAACCATGCAGGGGGCCGAGCGTTTCAAGCGTGCGCAAGACCATCAACGCAAGCGTGCCCTGCCAGACATCGGCTTTTTCACCCATGTATTTCTCCTATTGCAAAGCAATAGGAGAAATATACAGGCACACCTATGGGAAAGCAAGGGGAGGTGTCTGCCCGCAGCGCCGCAGTTGTATTTCTCTCCCAACTCCCGTGTGGGGAGCGGCGGGGCGGCGGGCTGATCCATATTGGTTTTGTTGCTTGAAAGCAGCCAGCTCTCCGTCATACCCCCCGTCGTTGTTGTGCTAAGCCTCTTGTTTCATCCATGAGCGCACAATTTGAGAGCAATTGATTTGCTCAACTTGGCGCTTTTGACGGCGTGCAGTTGTTCTCTGCAGGTATAGATACAATTCGAGGCGGTTTCGATTAACGCGTAAGAAAATATTTCTGATTCCACCCGGCAAACGCCGAACTTGCCATGTTCGCGGAGCGAGGCCGATGGATGCTCGAAAAGCAATCATCCAACAATCATCTTGGGGCAGCCTCACCTCGGGTGACGCGCAGAAAATGTGCGAACTAAGAGAACTAAGCGAACTAAGTGCCGGTGCGAGGCCGGGGGATCGTAAAGAGGCGCAAAAAAAAAGTGCGTGATAAGCGCGCTAAGCGTGATAAGTCCCGGAATCAAGTCAATCGGAGCGATCGTTTTTTTCAAGGCGCGCCATTCTCGCTCGCAAACACATCCATTCATGCCCTTCACGGGTCAATATTCTGTTTGCTGATGATATAGATACAGTTCGGGGTGGTTTCGACTAAAGCTTAAGGAAATTATTTTCTGAGCAGTTAGCAGACGCAGTGGGATTCTGCCCCATGGGCGTGGCCTACTTGCCCCATTCTTCGGCGACATTTCTCAAACGCTTCCTTAAAAGCAACGGCGGCCGGCGGCTTCTGTCAGCTGATATTTGCACTTCCATCCATCGATCGGATTTTTTGGCGCAATGCATCGACAGAAGCCGTAAATACCTCGAAGCTCCCGGCCGTGCCGGTTTATGGTTCCCTGGTTGACATTGTCCGACGCTGACTCCTATCGTTTGCCAGAAGGGAGCGAAGTATGGCAAAGGTGGAATTGTTTAGCTGGCAGCCCGCCACTATTGTGTCGACCAGATCGCTGCAGGAGGCGCTATGAAGCGCCCGCTGCTGGAGGTTTCGATCGAAGGAGTGGATGGCCTGCTGGTAGCACAGGACAACGGCGCCGACCGGGTCGAGCTCTGCGCCAGCGTACTTGAAGGTGGCATTACTCCCAGCATGGGAATCGTGCGTGAGGCTTTGCGCCGGGCTCGGGTTCCGGTCTTCGTCATCGTGCGCCCCCGAGGCGGTGATTTTCTGTACTCCGAGGCTGAGTTCGCAAGCATGCGTCAGGACGTGATCGCGCTCAAGCAACTCGGCGTGCCGGGCGTAGTTTCGGGATGTCTCACTTCCGGGGCCGAGGTGGATGAACAGCGCACGGCAGAACTGCTGCTCCTGGCAAGGCCGATGAGTTTCACCTTTCACCGCGCTTTCGATATGGTGCGCGACCCGGTCCAGGCGCTCGAGGTTTTGATCAGCCTGGGTGTAGACCGGCTGCTGACCAGCGGTCAAAGGGCAACTGCTACAGAGGGCCTGGCCAACCTCAAACAGCTGGGCCAGTTGGCAAACGGGCGCATGATCGTCATGCCTTGCGGTGGGCTTTCCGCCGCCAATATTGGCCAGGTCTGCCGGGAAACCGGATTATGGGAACTGCACTTTGCCGCTCACAAGACGGAGCCCAGTGCGATGACCTATCGCAATCCCCAAATCGCGATGGGACTAACCTCAAAGGATTACGAATATCTAAAAACCGTAACCGACCCCACGACGGTCCGGACCACGGTGGAAGCGGCGCGGAATGAATATGTCGGCTGGCGGGCTCTCAGCTGATATTTGCACTTCCATCCATCGATCGGATTTTTTGGCGCAATGCATCGACAGAAGCTGTAAATACCTCGTAGCTCCCGGCAGAGAGTGCAGTCCGCGCACTCTCTCGCAAGCCGGCGTGGACCTCGACGACGTTTGATGTCTCTAATGCAGAGCATACTGTCGCCGCGGTGATACCTCCGCAGAGAAGAAATCCGATGCGATTGTCAGCTGTTTCACGGAGTTCTTTGACCGTGGCCGCGCCCGACACCGCCGAAGCTTGACCGCCCGCAGTCAGGACGCGTGTCGCTCCGGTCTCTATGACAGAGGCGAGCGATTCGTCCAGATCAGGAGAAACATCGAAGGCCCGATGGAACGTGACCTCCAGAGGCCGCGCAAGTTCGACCAACTCCCTGGTGCCTTCCATGTCGACCGTCTGGTCAGAATGAAGTAGTCCCAGCACAATGATGTCTATCCCTATGCTGCGCGCATAGAGAATGTCCTGACGCATCACCTCAAACTCCGCGTCGGAAGGAGTGAAGGACCCCGCGCGCGGACGGACGAGCATGGCCAGAGGAAGATCGATCATGCGCCTCGCGGCAGCCACGAATCCCGCGCCGGGAGTCACGCCTCCGTCAAATAGCGGGCCGCACAATTCCAGGCGATCGGCTCCTCCCCGGACAGCCGCGAGCGCCAAATCGAGCGAGTCTACGCAAATTTCCAGAAGCCTCTGTGGCATTTTCAATTCCTCGCCGTTCCTGAAACCCCTGAACGACTTCATGTAGTGCGGCGAAGACGGCGAACCGCCACGCTGTAACGATCCGAGCGATAAAAGCCCAGGACATAGATCAGCGGCATTCCAGACGTCGAATGAATGATCTGACGAATACGCAGGACCGGCTGGTATTTGGCAATTCCTAAAAGATCAGCGGTTCTGGCGTCCGGCATGGCCGCGTCGATCTCTTCATCGGCGTGGCCCAATGTCTCGTTGTACTTTACCTCAAGCAGCTTGAAGAGCGACTCGCGGGCGAAGGAGGCTTTCAGAAGGTCGGGAAATCGCACTTTCGACAAGTAGCTGATTTCCAGCGAAAAAGGTTCGCCATCCGCGTGCCGCAAGCGCTCCAGCTTCAACAGACTACTTTCGAGAGGCAATGCGAGCCGGGCCACAATCTGCTCGTCGTTGACGGTACGCGCCGAAAGAATCTTTGCCTTTGCGGACTGACCGCGAGCAGCCATTTGTTCTGTCGTGCTCAACAACTCGTTAATGAGGATTTTTGGCTTGCTTACAAATGTGCCGACGCCTTGCCTACGTTCGACCAATCCCTCCTGCGCAAGCGAAGCCACTGCATGGCGCGCTGTCATCAGACTTACCTTGTGAAGCTTAGACAGTTCCCGTTCAGGCGGAACGAGGTCACCAACCTGCAGTTCACCTGACTCAATACGTTTACGAATAGAGTCCTGGATCCGGCGATACGCCGGAATCCCAACCCCCTGCTTTTTTCGAACCACTGCTTTTCCTTCCAGAGGACCTAGGGCAGTCTAACGGTGCCAGTCTTATATAGCATATTCCCAAGAACCACCGCTCCAAGCCTCTAACGAAATCGCGGCGAGGTGCCTTCGGTCCAGCTACTTTCCTAATTCTTTGAGAGCCCTCTCGAATCATGTTGACTTTTAAAAATCGTCCATGTATAGCTGAAATCTCATAGCTATATAGCAATTCGTCGCTCAGATGTAGCCCCTTCGGGACCTGCTGTATTCGCCAAAACAGACGGAGAAAACCAATGAAAACCTTCCGGGGCAAGTTGGCCTTATTGGTGTTGGCAATTATAGTGTCGGCCGCAACTTCATGGGCACAACAGGTGACTGCCGGAGTTACCGGTCTGGTCTCGGATCGCGGCAAGGGCGTGCTTCCAGGCGCCCAGGTCGTAGCGCGCAATCTCGATACTGGGGTTGAGTATCCCACCACGACCAATGCGGCTGGTCTTTACCGAATTGAGTTTCTGCCGCCGGGACACTACCAGATGAGCGTCAACATGGCCGGGTTCAAAACGGCGACAGTACCGCCGTTTGTGCTCGAGGCCTTGCAGACGCCGACATTCAACATAACGATGGAGGTCGGAAGCACTTCCACCACGGTGAATGTCACCAGCTCCGCGCCTATTCTCAATACCAATGATCCCACTCTGGGTACAACCATTACGGCGAATGCGATAGAAAACCAACCCTTGAACGGCCTCGACTACACGGCTCTCACTCTGTATGTTCCCGGCACCGTCAGCACCTACGGGACCTCCGGTACGACCGTGATTGAACGAAGCGCGAGCAATTCGGCGGTTTTCGACTCGCCCAACATCAATGGGAATCGCTCGCAGTCCAACAACTTCATACTCGATGGCATCGACATCAATGAAACCTTTGGGAATTTTCCTTCCTATAACCCGGCTCCGGAGGCGCTGGAGGAGGTCAAAGTCCTGACATCGAACGCGCCGGCTGACTACGGTAATGTAAGCGGAGGAGGCGTGGTGGCCGTACTGAAGAGCGGAACCAATCAATTTCATGGTTCCGCCTATGGCTATCTTCAGGACTCCAAGACGAATGCGAACACCTGGACCAACAACCATCAGACTCCGATCATACCGATTAACCCTTTTACGCAGACGCAGTTCGGTGGAACCTTCGGCGGCCCGATACGGCGCAACAAGCTTTTCTTCTTTGTCGACTTCCTGGGTGCGCGCTATCACTCGGGCGGTCTGGGCCAGGCGAGTGTTTTTTCTGCAGCGATGCGGAACGGTGATTTCTCCTCTCTTCTAGCTTCCTCGAATCCAATTCAGCTCTACGATTCGCAAAACAACTTTGCGCCTTATGTGAACAATATGGGCGTTCCGATTCTGAACCCGGTGGCGCAATTTCTCTTTGCGAATCCTTCGCTTTACCCACTGCCCAACGCGACACCCTCCGATGGGGTCACGGCGAATAATCTGCAAGGGCCGGTTCGTCTTTACAGGGGCAACAATCAGGGAGACGTCAAGATTGAATATGACGCGCGTCTCAACGACAAAATTACCGGGTTTTATTCAGCGTCGACGGGCTATGACGGAGAAACATCTGTCCTGCCAGTCACATTCCCGGTAACCAATCACTCGCCAACCAACGTTTTCGGGGTGGGTTGGGTGCATACTTTCTCCCCCGCATTCATCAATATGGCGCGTGTCGGCTTTACCCGCACCAATCTTCCTCCCAGCACTCCAACCGATCCATCTGGTGAGTTTGGGCTTACCGGTAACAGCAAGGTAGGCATTCCTTTTGGCGCGCAGCCTTCCTTAGGCTTCAGTCTTCAAGGCTTCGGTGCGTCGGCCGGCTTTGGCGGCAGCGGTAGTTCCATCGACATCACGAATGTGGGTACGGAGGGGCTCGGCCCCGCGGTGGTTGACAACACTTATAGTTACATTGACAACGTAGCGTGGCAGCGGGGCCTGCACCTGTTAAGCATCGGGGTTCAGGCACTCCGTTATCAGAATAACTTTTCCCCGACCAATAACTATCAACCGCTGGGTGCTCTGCAGTATTCCGGAGCCTATACCGGCAATCCGGCATTGGCCAATGCCGGAGGTTATCCTGGAGCAGACTTTGTGCTTGATCGCGTGTATGGCCTGGGTATTTCTCTGGTCAGCATTCGGGTTGGACAACGTCAATGGCGAGCGGCAGGATTCGTGCAGGACGACTGGAAGATTCTCCCGAATCTGACGCTGAATCTCGGCTTACGCTACGAATATGACGAGCCGTGGATTGAACAAAACAACAAGAATGCAAACGTCGATATCGCTACGCAAACTTTGATTTATGCCGGTCATGTTCCGGTGGGCGCGCCCACCGGGTCGGGGGTTTGCTCAAACAGCGGTTGTTATCAGCCAAACTACAAGCAGATTATGCCCCGGTTCGGGTTCGCCTATCAGCTGGCCTCGCGAGTCGTGGTCCGGGGCGGCTATGGCGCCACAAGCTACTTTGAGGGGAACTCTTACAATCAGAGATTGTCAGCCAACCCGCCCTTCCTTCAGGCGGTCAGCCTCACCACCATTACTCCCACCGCGGCTTCGGGAGATACACCCGCGAGCGGAGGGTCTCCGCGCACGGTCCAACAAGGGTTTTCCACTTCCAGCACCAATTCGTCCGGCCCTGCGACTCAGATATGGCCTCAGAACATGCAGCCGGCCTACATTCAGGAATGGAACCTGACCACCGAATATGCTTTCACCCCCTCACTGGGGCTGCAAGTTGGATATATCGGTGAGCAGGGACAGCATATCGAGGACTATGGAAATCTTAACCAGTATCTCGTAAATGGTGATCCCACCTCAGCCCCTTTCTACAACAGCGCCAACCTGGGGCTGGGATCGAATATTGTCATGATCACCGAAGCAAGAGCCATGATGAACTACAACGCTTTACAGGCAACTCTCCGCCAACATCTCAACCGCGGCCTGGAGTTTACGCTGAATTACACCTACAGCAAAGCTATGACCAACAGCCTCGGCATGTACTTCCTGAACGTGAATGGGTATAGCGGAGCCTTTCAAAACTATTACGACAGCTCCGCTGATTATGGCCCAGCAGGCTACGATGTTACCCACAATGTTTCAGGTATTGGCGCATATGCTCTTCCATTGGGCCGGGGGCGAACCTATCTTTCACACGCAAATCGGCTTGTGGATGAAGTCATCGGCGGATGGAAGATTTCCGTTTCCGGGGTTGCTTATTCCGGGTTCCCCGACAGCATTACGGGGCCCGGCAATAACTCGAATAGCTACGGTGTTTCTCGCGCAAATCAATATCGCAAGCTGAGGATCGCTCACCGTTCGATCGATAACTGGCTCGGTACAGATCCCTCCGCTACACCGTGCACGCAACCAGGAGTGGACAATGGGATTTGTGCTTTTGGCGCCCCGGCCAGCAACGTTTTCGGCAATTCCCGAAATGGAGTTATCCGCGGACCTGGATATCTGAACGTCGACAGCTCAATGTTCAAGGATTTTCATATCACAGAAAGCCAGGCAGTGGGATTTCGCTTTGATGCCTTCAACGTATTCAATATTGCCAGTTATGGAAACCCGGATATCGGTATTACTGATTCAGAGTTTGGCAATATTTCGAACCAGAATCCGGCGGTGCGGTCGCAGGAACGGCGTTTGCAATTCGCTCTGCGGTATTCCTTCTGAACTTTTGTTAGAGCTTGGATAGGGACTGCAGTCAGCCGACTTCCCATAGACGTTTTTGACGCAGGCTTGGTAGATGTAGCTGATCCCTCAGCGGCTAAAGCCGAGTTCGTTTCAGGCATTACGTACGGCCTGAAGGCCGTACCCTTCAGAAACATGAGTTTTCCGCAAGGTGTGAAGCCGTGCCCTTCGTAGAGAGTGGTTCCGACAGCCTTAAATAACCCATTCCCACCCGGGTCGGAGAATGCGGTACGCCTCGGTGTTTTTACTTTCCTTGCGTGGCCGTGCAAATGGGAAGTGGCACATCGAGAGCCATTGTCCAACTCAAGCCAAAGGCGGGCTTGACCCCGATTTCCTGCCACGCTGTGCTAGAGAGATCCGCGGGTGCGCCTTTCATTAAGGAAGAGTGTATCAACGCCACAAGCCTCCACAGGAAATCGGGGCAATAGGGCACCCCGCAGTTGCGTTAGGGAAGGGCGCACAGCAGGTCCCTCGGCTTCGCTCGGGATGACAAATTGGAGGGCAGCGCTCATCCTCAGCGGCGGTTACCGAGGGCTGGATAGAGGGGCCGCACCCCGCAGTTGCGTTAGGGAAAGGCGCACAGAACGGGTTCATAAACCGCCGAGGTTCGTCTTTACGCTATTTGGTGAAAATGCCGTGCTCGCTGTCGTAGCCGCTAAGAGGCTATTCCGAACGCAGAATCTCGGCAGGCTCGATCCGCATCGCCCGCGAGATCGCGGGCAGAATGGCCACAAGTGCGACGCCTAGAATCGCCAGAGGCGGCAGAGCAGCAATGTCCGGCTCTGCGACCTTCACCCGGTAGAGCAGCGACTCGACATACCGCGCCGATCCCATCCCAAGCACCCATCCCGCTGCGCTACCGACGAGCACCATTTGAAAGACGTCCGCGGTCACCAGCCAGGCGATACGACTATGCCGCGCCCCTACTGCCATGCGAATCCCAATCTCCCGGCGCCGCTGCAAGACCGAATAATTCAATACCCCATACAATCCAATCCCCGCCAACAAAAGCGCTATGCCGGCAAAGAAGGTTGCCAGCATGGCTAGCAGCCGCTCGCGCACCGTCTGTGCGTCCAGCAGTTCCTGCTGGGTTTGAACATTGCTGACCCGAAACCCCGCCGCGGTCTGAGCTACTTTCCTGCGCAACTCCGCCGCCAGCGCCATCGGATTGTCGCTCATGGTCCGCACAAGAAATGTTCCGCTCGATTGAGCCTGGACAGCGCCGTTCTCGTCGAGCGCGCGATAGGGGACGAATGCCACCGGTAAGATCGCTTCACGCAGATAGCGATAAGGGGCATCTGAGACTACTCCCACAATCTGGCAACGCTGCCGTGAGCCCTCGGGGTTCACCTTCTCAAATGTCGTACCCACCGGCTGCATTCCTTTGAGATACCGCCTCACAAACGCTTCGTTCACGATGGCTGCGCCGGGGAATGTATCGCTCGGCCGGAAATCTCTCCCCTCGACCAAGCGCATTCTCATGGTTTCGAACCACCCGGGTGAGACGCTCAGAAAGGAGCCCCAATCGTTGCTTGGCGGGCCGCCGCTGACGGCAATCTCGCCATTCCACGATTCCGTTGACAACATAGGCCAACCGGATTCGGCCACCCCTCGCACCCCGGGCAGCGCGCGC
The DNA here is from genome assembly GCA_963821315.1 of uncultured Acidobacteriaceae bacterium. GTDB lineage: Bacteria > Acidobacteriota > Terriglobia > Terriglobales > Acidobacteriaceae > PALSA-350. The sequence continues at coordinate 117,931 of CAWGDP010000013.1, forward strand.
AGGGATTCGGCGACCTGCGCCCATACCTCTGGCGGCCTTCCTTTTGGAGCCACAGTTTCCAGCAACATAAGACGCGTAGCGTCAAAACCGACAGGCCGATTAGCAAGGCGATGAAAGGTAGCGACGAACAGTCCCGCCACGAACACCACCAGAAAACAGAAGGCCACCTGGGCTGCAATCATCCCGTGCATCAAGCGCCGGCGCGCATGGGGATCATCCCCACCCTTGAGCGCGCTTACCGGCTTAACTGCCGAGGCACGGACTGCCGGCACGAGGCCAAAGAGCACCGTCACGCCGGCAATCAGGGCCACTCCAAACCCAAGCACTCTCCAATCCGCCGACAGTATCAAATGCGCGGGGTTATCGGGGGTACTGATCAGCCGCACCACCAACGGCGCCGACCACCACGCAAAGGCCGCGCCCAAGAGGGCCGCAGCAAGGGCCAGCATCGCGCTCTCCACCAGCACCATCTGCACCAACCGCAACCGGCCTGCTCCAATCGAGACCCGCAGCGCCATCTCACGTGCGCGGGCGGCAGCCAGCGCCGTCATCAGGTTGGCTACGTTGGCGCAGGCAATCAGGAGCACCAGCCCAACCATGACTCCCAGCCACGCCAGCGCGCGGCGATAGTCACCTTGCATGTTGGAAACCCCCGACGCCGCGGGCTCCAGCAACAATTTCTGGTTCAAGAAGTTGGCGATGCTTTGCTCCGACTCTCCCTTCCACGTCTTGGACCGTTCTGTCTCGAAGTTCAGGCTGATCGCGCTCAACTTCGCTCGTAGCGGTTCGAGGTCCGCTCCTGGTTTTATGACTGCCAGCGTGCGATGCCAACTGGCGTCCGAGCGCGTCACCCAATGGTGCATCATCGTGGGAAGGAAAATTTCCGTAACGATTCCCGGCTCGGTGCCGGTGAAACTCTCCGGACCCACGCCCACGATCTCGAACACCTGGTCGCCCATCCGCATGGTGCGCCCAATCACATGCGGATCTCGGCCGAACCGCCGCTTCCAGTAGTCGTAGGACAAGACGGCGTAAGGGCGGGCGCCGGGCACCTGGTCATCTCTTTCGGTGAAGAGCCTTCCCATAGCTGGCCGGAGGCCGAGGCTCGAGAACATCCATCCTGATACGTATTGGACATACCCCTTTTCCATCTCTTCATCGGTGGCATAGGTCAGGTCCTTGCGGTCTGTATAGGAAACGGCAATCAACTCCGCATCTTTCTTTGCAGCGGCCCGCATGAGAGCGAAATCCGGATACGCCCATGAATCAAAACTGCGCAGAGTGCCGCTTTCGTCGAACGCCTGCCGTGAGAGCGCGTACAGTCGCTCGGGAGCCGCCACCGGCAGAGGCCGCAACAGCAGTGCGTCGATCAGGCGAAAGGCAGAAACGCAGGCCCCCATCGCTAGCGCGAGTGACAACACTGCGACCGTGGATGTGACCCGATTGCGCCGTAGCTGCCGCCAGCCAAACAACGCATCCGCGCGCAGCCCATCGAGCCACCCAAGTACGCGGAATTCCCGGCTTGCTTCACGCTGGCGCAGCATCGGCCCAAACGCTCTCCGCGCTTCCTCCGCATCGCGCCCATCCCCGACGGCATCTGCAATGTGCGCCTCGAACTCCTCGTCCAGTTCGCGATTCAAGCGATCGCGACGGAAGACGTTGCCTACTCGCGTCCAAAGCCCCATTTCCAGCCTCCGACTTTGTTGCTTCTTGCTCTCACGCTTCCAGCAGCACCCGGTTGATTGCCGAACTGACGAGTCGCCAGCGAACCTCTTCCGCTGCAAGCTGTTTCTTCCCCGCCGCGGTCAGCTGATAAATGCGTGCCCGGCGCCCGTTCTCTTTCGTCACCCAGTCGGCGTGAATCCAGCCTGTCTCCTCCATCCGGTGCAGTGCGGGATAGAGTGAACCCTCCTCCGCGTTCAGCACCTCGCCGGAGGTCTCCTTAATAGCGGTCATTATGGCGTAGCCATGCAGCCTGGGGCGCCGCGAAAGAATCTTCAACACCAGCAGGTCCAGCGAACCTTGTAACGTATCCGGCTTTCTCATACTAAGACATCTTAATACATAGAGGGCTTAGTAGATGTCAAGAGAGAACTTGCACAAAGGGCTGCCTCCTTCTGAGAGCCGGATAGCTGGCGATAGATGTAGCCAAGTTAGCCATGACTTCGTAGAATGGCTCTATGAAGACCGTCAATATCGGAGAACTGCGGAACCAGCTCAGCGCTTATCTACGATACGTCCGCGATGGAGAAGAAGTGGTGGTGCGAGACCGCGGTATTCCCGTGGCTCGTATCCTGCCTCTCCACGGCACATCAGGATCCGATGAGGAGGCGCGACTGGTCTCGTCGGGAGCCATGAAACTACCGCAGCAGGAGATGGACTGGAAGCTCTTCCTCTCCCGCCCCAAAGGAAATGTTTCCCGCAAGGTCGCTGTCGACGCCGCTGTCCAAAGCCGAGGCGACCGGTAGTGGAGCCAGCCTTTTGGGACTCAAGCGCCCTGGTTCCGCTTTGTGTCCAGAAACAGCCCAGCGCCATCGTGCGGCGTCTCCTGCGACAGCATCCGATGGTGGTGTGGTGGTCCACTCCGGTGGAGATGCGGAGCGCGTTCGCGCGCCTGCTGCGGATGGGGCAGTTAACGCCTTCTGAACACGTCTCGGCCGGACAGGGACTGGAGCAACTGCGGCGTGGATGGCGCGAGCTGCAACCTACGGAGCGTTTGCGTGCGGAGGCGGAAACGCTGGTGGACCGTTTTTCCTTGAAGGCGGCAGACGCCCTTCAACTGGCTGCGGCCCTGACCTGGGCATCGGGAAAGCCGAGCAGCCATGCGTTTATCGCGGGAGACGCACAGCTCCTGCAAGCGGCTCGACAGTGCGGATTCCAGGCCGTCGAGTAGCGCTTCCCCGGCCCCGGTGGGCCGGGGAAGCGAGGGGAATCGTCCCTCAGCGGCTAAAGCCGAATTCATTGCAAAGCATTTACGCACGGCCTAATGCTCGCTGCGGCGAGGTAGGCCGTACCCTTCAGAAACATGAGTTTTTCGGCACGTAAAGCCGTGCCCTGATACAAAGCACCACAGCCGTGACTACCGGAAATCGAAAAGGGTAATTTAGGCAAACGCGACCGCATTCATCGCGGCATCGTTGAAGCCCCGGGGTGTGTCTTTATGCTATTTGGTGAAAATGCCGTGCTCGCTGTCGTAGCTTTTTTCGGACTTTCCGGCTTTCTCGGCAGCCCGGTCGGCTATGCGATCTATTGCTTTTTCTTCGTCGGTCTCTGGGGTGTGAACATCCAGAGTCGCCGGCTTTTCAGTTTTTCCCAGGTTTGGAGCAGCTTGATTAGGCATAGTTGTTATCTCCTGACCTACATAGATGCACCATTTTCCCCGGAGGTCTTCTCCCGCGTAGCTTTATTCGATCTCAAACGCCACGTACTGCAGAACAGCCTGCCGTTCCACTTCAAGCACCACGGCATCGCCGGTTTTCAAGCCGGCGAGCGTCTGCCGCAACTGTTGCGTATCGTCCAACGGCTTCCCGTTGATAGCGCGGATCACGTCACCCACCGCAAGATCGGCTGCGGTGGCCGGCTCCCCCGTGAGCAGACCAGCCACCAGGACTCCGTTCTGGGAGCGGAGACTCAGCGCCGCTCCCAGCGAGGAGGCTTTTAGGTCAATCACGAAAACTCCCAAAGAAGCAATCAGATCCTTCTTGGGATCAATCAGGTCGGATAAGTTCTCCACCACCGGGGGCGCAGCCACCGGGGTGATCGAAACCGTGAGTGGTTTGCCGTCACGCAGCACCGTCATTCTCAAGGGCGTGTCGCGCTTATGCACGTAGAGGAAAGCGGTGTACTTAGGCAGCGAGTCTATCCTTCCGCCGTCAATTGCCGTCACCACATCCTTCTGTTGCAAACCCGCTGCCGCGGCCGGGCCGCCGGCGTCGATGTCGGAGAGGATAACGCCCCAATCCTGCGGCAGCTTGAGGCCGGCAGCCAGCGCAGGAGTGATGGTCTGCGGGTGGGCGCCAATGGTCACGCTGGAAACGATGCCATGCGCCTTGAGCTCGCTGTAAACAAAACGCACGATCGGCTCCGGAATAGCAAAACCCAGACCCTCGTTGCCTCCGCCAGAGGTAACAATGTAGGTGTTGATTCCCACCAGGTTGCCATTCCGGTCGATCAACGGACCACCGCTGTTCCCGGGATTGATGGGGGCATCGGTTTGCACGTAGACCATGGGCCGGTCCACCTCGGGCTGCCTGCCTACGGCGCTGATGATTCCTTTGGTGACCGTGTGATCCAGGCCTTCAGGGGCGCCGATGGCAACCACCGTTTGCCCTAAGCGAAAGCGGAATTGCTCGGGCAAGGGAATGTAAGGGAGGTCCTTTTCTTCAATCTTGAGCAAGGCTAAATCCGCATACCGCGTGGTTCCAATCAGCTTCGCTTCGTACACCCGCTGCGGATTGTGAAGATTGGTGTTTCCCATCATCAACTCCACCGTGGCCGGCGCGATGATCACCCGGATACGCACTGCGCCGGCAACCACGTGATTGTTGGTGATGATGTACCCATCGGGATCGACAATCACTCCTGAGCCAATGGAGCGCTGCCGTTCCAATGCTTGCTGCGACGACTGCCCCTGCCCCTGGTCCAACCCCATGGTCTTGTCGCTCTCGGGGACCCCGTAACCGGTAACTTCAATCTTCACCACCGACTGCATCGCGCGCTCGGCAACCTGATCGATCGCCTGGTCGTATTGCTGGAGAATCGGAGCCTGGGCAGCGGACCCTTGATCGGTCTGCCCATGGAGGGGTTGCAGTAAGGCAGCGCTTACGAATGCGAACGCAAAAGTTTTTACGATGGACATGCATTTCTCTAGGTAAACGTAGGTTTGGGGAGCCCCGGGGCGTTCACTGAAGCAGGCATGCTCAGTCTCAGGGGTCTCCCATTTCAGAATCTTGAAATCGAGGACAAAGATGGCATACATCACCGGTACTTGCAACTTGGTCACAACGGTCGCTACCAGCAGGCCGCCGATCTGCGCGTAACAGAGCGGCTTCCACAGGGGTCCGCCGTGCAATGCCAGCGGCAAAAGCGCGAGCACGGTGGCGAAGACGGTGATCAGGACCGGGCGCAGGCGCAGGATGCCGGCATCGATCAGCGCCAGCTCGAAGTCATCTCCCGCAATATGCCGCTCTTCAATGAAGTCGAAGAGCACAATGGAATGGCTCACGATCACGCCGATCAGACTGGCCACGCCCAGGAACGCCATGAAACCGAACGGCTCGCCCATCATCCACAACGCGGCAAATGCGCCCATCATGCCGTAGGGCGCAGCCGCCAAAACAAGCAGCGGCTTGATGGCATTCTTGAATTGAAAGAGCAGGGCAAGGTAAATGGCGACGGTTGAAATCATCATCACCATCGCCAGGTTCTTAAAGCCATTCTTGGTCTTGTCATACTCGCCGCCGATCTTCATCTCGTAGCCGGGAGGAAGCCCGGCGTGCAGCTGCTGCAGGCGCGGCAACGCCTGTTTTAGAACCTCGGAGCTCAAGCGCCCGGCCACCGGAAACGTACGCACATTGATGGTGCGGAATTGTTCCAGGCGCACAATACGGCCGGTTACCAGGTCGTGATCGATATTGGAAATCTGCACCAGGGGAATCTTGTTATTGTCCTGCGAGCCGTAGACATACAAATTCTGGATGTCGGAGAGCTGCGATCGCTCATCCATGCGCAGCCGGGCTACAATCGGGATCTGCTTCTGGCCCTCCTGCAAAACGCTGACCGTGCTTCCACTCATGCCTGCCGTGGAGGAATTGGCCACATCCATATTCGTGATGCCGGCCAGGTTGGCGCGATCCGGATCGACGGTTAACGCAACCTGCGTATTCTCGTCCCCCCATTCATTGCGCGTGCGCTCCGCGATGGGAATAGAGCGGAAGATATCCTCCACCTTGGCGGCGATGGCGCGCAGCCCGCGAATGTCCGCTGCTTCGTCTTTGGCGTTCACGTCGGCCGTGCTGGAGATGCGAATCTCGATGGGGTAGTCGATGGGATTGGTGAGCAGCTGGCGCGCATCCATGCGCGCGCCCGGGATGGATGCAGTCAGCACCGGCTGCAGCTCCTTAATGAACTGCGGGGTGATCTCCTTATCCTTGACCTCGATCAATACCTGCGCGTAGTTCAACTGTTGCAACTGCGGAGAGGCCGAGAACCAGAAACGCGGCCCGCCTCCGCCTACGAAGGAGGTGACGTAACGCAATACATCTCCTTGATGTCCGTCCTGGGCGTGTTCCTTCGAAAACCGCTCCGCCTGTTCGCGGACAATCTGTTCCACCTGGCGGGCCGTCTGATTCGTGGCTTCGAGCGTGGCGTCGTTGGGCAGCCACACATCGACATACGACCAATATTGAACGTCCTCAGGAAAGAACGCAGAGTTCAAGCGCGAAAAGATGAAGGCTCCCAAGGCGAGGAAGGCCAGGGAGGCGATAAAAAACTTCCAACGGTGTTCGATGGAGTACTTCGCCGCTCGCGCATACAAGCCAAAAAAGCCGCTGTTGCGCCGCTCCTCGAGCGTTTTCTCCACCTTCTTCTCCGGACGCAGAAGGTAGTAGCCCAGCAAGGGAAGAAAGGTCATCGAAACCAGGCGGGAGGCCACCAGGGCCACCGTCATCACGATGGGCAGGCTGTGCAGAAACTCTCCCGTGCTGCCGGTTACCAACAAGAACGGCAGATACGCGACGATATTGGTAACCGTGGCATACATGATAGCGGTCGCCAGCTTGGTGGGACCTAACCATGCAGCAACGATGTTGGGGTGGCCCTCGGCCAGCGCGCGCTTGATGGAATCGCCGGCGATCACCGGGTCGTCCACCAGCAGCCCGAGGGCAATGATCAGGGTGGCGACGGAAACCTGTTGGATATCGATGCCGAGGAGATACATCGCGCCAAAAGTCATGGCCAGGGTGATGGGGATGGAGAGGGCCATCAGTACAGCGGATCGCCACTCCCAGAAGCCGATCCACGACACCAGCACCACTAATGCGATCGCCTCGTAGAGCGCATCCATAAACAGGCTGAGGTTCTCTTTCACCTGCAACGGCTGGTCAGAAGTGCGCGCGATGATCAGGTCCTCAGGGAGGTATTGCTTCACCGCCGCAAGTTTGGCGTCGACGCTTCGGCCGAAGGCGTCAATCTGCTCGCCATCCTTCATCTGTACTGCAAGGGTTACGGCGCGGCTGCGGCGCCAATGACCGTCCTTGTCTGCCCAGGTGAGATAGTTCAAATATTTTGCCGGGCTCTGGTAGCCTCGGGAAATGTCAACCAGGTCGCGCAGATAGACCGGGCTCTGCGCCGCCGATGAAGAAGACCCGATGATGACGTCACCGATTTGCTGCGGATTGGTGAACTTGCCGGAAGGGTCAATGAGAATGTTTTGGGGACCGACCTCCAACTGGCCGCCGGGCAGGGTGCTGTTGCGGGCGCCCAGGATGTCCTTCAGATTAGAGGGCGTCATGCCGTATTCGGCCAGTCGTTGTTGCGAATAATCCAGGTAGATCTGCTCCGGCAGCACGCCCTTGCGGTCAATCTTGGCCACTTCTGGAGCGCCCTGTATGGTTCTTCCCATCAAGTCGGTGAAGTCATCCAGCTCCCGATAGGAGTACTTGTCCCCCGCTACCGCGGCCAGGCGAGCTTCCGTGTCGGCCGGATTGCGGATGAACGCGGCCGGCCAACTATCGGGGTGAATTTCGGATTGATGCAGCTTCTCGATCATCAGGCGATTGCCCAGAGCTCGCAGCTCATCATCGCTTAACGATGAACTCACGTCGGCCCCGATGAAGCCACTGCCGGAAAAGAAGTGCGGGTCGGAGACATACTTGTTTTGGCTGCCCGCCTGCAAGACAGAAACAAAGGCTTCGCGCACCAGGTCAGGGGAGACGGACAGCGGAAAGGCATAAACAATGCTGACCCGCGGCTGCGGAGACCGTGCCGGTTCTGCCGCGCGTGTTGTTTCAATCGCGTTACGGATAGACCGGGCGCGCAAGGCAATATCGACGTCGCTTGCCCGAGGGCTGGCTATGGTCAGCATCAGCGCTGCGGTATCGCCAAAATCGCTGTTGAACTGGATCGGGCCGGCGCCCTGGGGCAGCCTGCTATTCAGCGCGTTCAGTTTGAGGTTGATATCGGAGAACTGCTTCTTGGGGTCGCTTACCGTGTCGTCCAGTTGCACGTAGACCAAAGAAAGCCCGGGAAAGCTCAGCGAGCGGATACCAAAGTCTGAGGCCAAAGGAGGCTTGATGAACGCGTTTTGCGCCATCGTCTGCTCCACTGGACGGCTTACCAGCTGCTCCACTTCCTGCGCCGTTGCCCCGGGCCAGTTGGTGGAAGCGACGGCCACCCGCACCGGGATACTCGGGTCTTTACGCTTGGGCATGTGCATGTAGCCATACCAGCCCCATACGCAGACCGCGATGAGCAGCACCATCGAGACCTGGCGATGCTCGGTGAAGAAACGCGCGGTATTGTGCGTTTTTTCGATGTATTCGGCTTCGGATTTATGGCTCATCGTATTGGCTCACTTAGGGCATGACGCGAACCTTATCGCCGTTCTTGACCAGGCTGACGCCGGTAGTGATGACCTGTTCTCCAGATGTGAGGCCGCCTTTGGCGGCAATCATATTGCCGTAGGTGTCGCCCAGTTCGACGGCGCGCAAGCGCGCTGTCGCAGAATCTCCACTGCCCTCCGGAACCATGACTGCGAAGCTGTCCACCCGAGCCGGATCGCGAATGACCGCCGACAGGGGAACAGCCAGCACCGACTGTGGCAGCTGCACACCGTTCAGCGCGAGCGAAGCAATCATTCCCGACTTCAACTGATTCTTTGGATTGGGAATAGTCACTTCCACAGAAAAGACGCGGCTCTTGGGATCGGCTGCGGGAGAGATGGCACTTACTCGTCCGGCAAATTGCTGCGGCAGCGCATCCGTGGAGATGGCAAGATGCTGGCCCAGCCGCACGCGGCTGATGGAAGTATCGGGCACACCGAAGACGGCTTTAACCGATTCCGTGTCCGCCAGGGTAAAGCCGTTGGTTGCCGGCCCAACCAGGCTGCCAAGATCGATGCTGCGTTTGACCACCCAGCCGCTAAACGGAGCGCGCAACTCGCAATAGGCAAGCGCGATGTTGGCCTCGCTGACCGATGCCTTGGCGCCGGAAACAGAGGCCGTGGTGCTGGCTAGCTGCGCGGTGGCAGAGTCGTAGTCCGGCTTGGTTGCGCTGTGCGACGCATACAGGGCCGAAGTTCGATCGAAGGTAAGCTTGGCCTTGTCGTATTCTGCCTGGGCGCGCGCCAGCTGCGCATTCGCCTGTTCCAGCTTGTCTTGATAATCCTGTTGCCGCACCACGGCCAGCACGGTTCCTTTTTGTACCCAGTCTCCCTGATCGATGTTGCGCATGCCTCCGCTCGGACTCTTGACCTGGCGGAGGCGGTCGACATATCCGCCGGACTGGAAAGCAAGATCAACTTGAGCATAAGGAGCAATGCTGGCGGAGTACTTGGCCCCGTTGCCTACGGCTATGGTTTGTACCGTCGCCGTGTGTACGGGTAGCGGCAGGGTTTCGGCGGAGTTCTGCTGTTTGCATGCAGTGCCGCCCAGCGTGAGAGCGGTCGCCGAGCGCAGTGAGGCAAAATTTAACGGCTGTGGGATTCATTGGTTCACTCTTCCCCAAGAGCCTTTTCAAAGGCAGCCTTTGCGTTCCAGAAGGAAAGCAGGCTCTGTTCATACTCGTGGTCGGCGTTGGCGACCGAGGCTTGCTGTTGCAGCAGATCGCGCAGCAGCACGGCGGAATGTTTGAACTGATCGCTCACTTCGCGCAGCTTCTCATTGGCCGCGTCGCGGCCGGCCTGGGCCACTTCGAGCATCGAACGGCTCTCCTCCAACTTGCGGAAAGTATTGTCGACATCGAGCAACACCTGGGCCTGCGTCTCCTGCAATTGATAGTGGCTCTGCTGCACGCCCACATCTTTTTGCCGCACTTCGTCTCGGCGTCCTCCCCAATCGAAGGGGTCCCATTTCAATTCCATTCCGGCGGAGAGAATATTCTGCGGCAGAATCTCGGTGTTGATGGGCTCGAGATAGTGGATGGCTGCGCCCACGTCGGGAATGTACTTAGCCTTGGCCAGCTTGCGGTCATAATCGGCGCGGCTCACATCGATCGTGGCTTCCTTTACCTCGGGTCGCTGCGCCAGCGCCGTTTGCCGGGCCAACTTCATGTCCATTTCCGCGGGGGTAATCGGAGGCACGGGCTCGGTACTGAAAAGGGGTATCAAGATCGCGCCCCAGAAGTTCGTTTATTTGCTCTTTCTGGGTCTCGAGGGTGTCGCGCAACTGGATGATCTGATATCGCGCCTTGGCCAGCTGGGCTTTCGCCTGCAGACTGTCAGACTTGAGGACAGCTTCCTGGGAAAGGTAATCGCTCGCGACCCTGTCCGTCTCCTCATATTGCTTGACCATCGCTTGTTCAGCCTCCAGGGCGCTCTCCGTCTGCAGCGCAGCGTAATAAGCCTGCTTCACATTCGCCGCCAGCGATTGCCGCTTGCCCTTGTATTGCTCGCTGGAGAGGTCGGCAGACAACTGCTGCAGCTGGACCGCAAGATTGATCTGGTATAGCTGCGAGAGGGGTTGCGCTACCTGCACGGATGCATTTCCGGTAATGCCGTGGGAAAGGGCAAAGCTCGTGGGCAATCCGGGGCCGAAGCTCCCTGGGGGAAAATTGAATGTGGGCGACGTGATATTTCCCGAGGCGAACAGGTAAGTGGTGATCGCGGGAAAGCGCTTGGTCTTGGTTTGCGCGACCTCCCAATTCGATTTGGTTATGTCGAGTTTGGCAATATTCACCGGCCGGTTATTCTCGAGAGCAATCTCGACCGCCCGCGAAAGCGAGAGGACCGGGGCATCGCGCTGAGGTCTCTTCCCCCGGCAATAACATCCCGGCCATCAACGCAGTCCCGGCAATCGCCCAGACCAGCTGCTTGGCGTACTTCGTAATCATCATCGTCGAATCGACCGCTCAAAAAAATGGCCCGATGAAAACCGCCGCAAAGAAGAAGGGAACCGGGGAAGGGATCGTAGTGAATGATCGTTCCCGGCTGGCGGTTCGGTCAAGAGAGGAGTTGTCAAGACCACGCCTGCCGCCGCGGCGTGGTCATGGTTAAGGGCAGTGGTTCACTTCGAGATCAACGCGGTCTGTCCCAAGTGGAAGGAAATATGAGTGGTTCGGTTCAGCAGGATGGAATAGCGATTGCGCAGCGGATCTTTGGCGAAGTCTTCATCGGAAACAGAGGCGTGCTTTTCCAGCCAGGCGGCGGCTGAAAGGCTTTCAAAGCCGGTGAGCAACGTGCCGTTCACCTCATCCCAGGCTTGCTTTATCTCCTGGGCCGCGGGCAGAGTGGGCACCGTTTTATCGGGACTGGTAAGGAAAAGGGCATCGTATTCCGGATGCAGGCGCGGCCCTAACACCAACAGCGGCAGCATACGATCATGAACTGCCGTCAGGTGTCCCCAAAGATAAATCAGCCGGTTCTTACCCGGGGCTACCTCTTTGAGAAGCTGTTCTTCGGTAAGAGGAGAAAATAGCTTGTTCGCCCTCTCGATGTTCAATTTCCAGGAATTTACTGCTGCCGCAACCAACGCTTGCTCAGACATTCATACGATCCTTTCTTCTGCACTTGCATTATTCTTCATCAGAGTAATGTGTACGAAGAAAGTTTCCCTAATTGCCGGGCTCCTGATCTCCAGTCTCGAACATGGCGGCGATCTCTCGCCCACTGGGGACTTCTTCCGCGAAGGTAAAGGTTCCATCGTTTCGCATTTCCCGCGCGGCGCGCAGAAAGGCGTTAAGGGCGGTACGCGCCAGGGCACTGCCGACGCTGACCCGTCTGACTCCCATCGCCGAGAGTGCTGCCAGGCTCAGCGCAGCTCCTGGAATTCCCATGAGCACGTTGACCGGGCGGTCCACCGAGCGGACCAGGGTAGCAATGTCGTCCGCGCTGGTAAGGCCTGGAGCGTAGAGAACATCGGCGCCCGCTTCCTGGTAGGCCTGGAGCCGCAGGATTGTGTCTTTCAAATCACGCCGTCCGTGGAGGTAATTCTCCGCACGCGCCGTGAGTGTGAAGGGAAACCCCAGGGAACGCGCGCTCTCGGCCGCGGCGCGCACTCGCTCCGCAGCCAGGGCTGGATCATAGATCGGGGCTTCCGCGCGCCCGGTTGCATCTTCGATCGAGCCCCCGACCACTCCCGCGGCTGCCGCGAGGCTGATGGTTTTCGCGACCACCCCAGGCGCATCAGCAAAGCCATTCTCGAGATCGGCGCTGACCGGCAGGTTCGTGGCGGAGGCCAGTGCGCCCACGTGCGCGATCATGGCCTCACGGCCGACTGCGTAATCCCGCAGGCCCATGGAGCTGGCATAACCGCCGCTGGTGCTGGCCAAGGCCTCAAAGCCCAGGTGGGCCAGCAGCCGCGCAGAGCCGATGTCCCAGGGGTTGGGGATGATGAATGCGTGGTCGCGCTGGTGGAGCGCGCGAAAGGCTTGTCCTTTTTCAGCTTGTGTCGTCATGGTTAGGTCACGCTGGTTTCGAAGCAAGGCCAAAGGTACCGTCGACCACCTCCACGAAGTTTCTCTCTTCGCGAAGGATAAGCCGCATGCTCTGCGCCATGGCAAAATTATCGCGTGCCTCGGGATCCGACTTCAACCGGGCCCGGTAGTTTTCATAGGAGGCCAGACTGTCGAATGCAATCAGCCCCCAGGCCACGTCATTCGTCCCTTCATAAGGTAGGAAGTAGCCGACAAGGTGGCCGCCGCAACGGGGAATAATGCGGCCCCAATTCTCGGCGTACTTCTTAAACCCTTCCCGCTGGAAAGGATCGATCTGGTAGCGAATGACGCAGGTAATAGCCATGGATTTCCTCCTCGTCGCCAGTGCGCCTGGCGCATTGCAAAAAAAGGTAAATGCCGCACCCGACCCGGCGAGGGCCACCATCGCTTCGCGCCGATTCATCTGCCTGGGCTTTGCGGGCTGCATAGTTGGTAGTATGCTGGCTATCTGACATCGACAATTCGTTAGTCAGCGAACTATGAATGTTAAGCATCACCAGGTAGCCTCGGGAATTGCAGCAGCTATTGGCGAGCCGGCGAGAGCGCGCATCCTCTACAGCCTCATGGATGGCCGTGCGCGTACCAGCACCGAGCTCGCAGTGGTGGCCGAAGTGAGTCCTTCGACCGCAAGCGCGCACCTGAATCGGTTGAAGGCGGCGGACCTGGTCAGAGTCCTGGTGCAGGGAAAGCATCGCTATTACAGCCTGCAAGGCCCCGACGTCGCCCACCTGCTCGAAGGCTTGAGCATCCTGGCCGGAGCTGTTCGGGAAAAATTCGTGCCCACGACCCCAAGCCGGCTATGTGCGGCGCGGACTTGCTACGACCACATGGCAGGAAGCGTAGCTGTGGCCCTGCACGATCGCTTCAAGGCGCTGGGTTGGCTCGCAACCGGCTCGGCCAGCACGGATCACGCCTACGAGCTCACGCCGGCTGGAACCAGGGCGATTGAAGCTCTTGGCATCGATCTCGAAGCAACCCGCAGGCTGCGGCGGCGCTTTGCCTGCGCTTGTCTTGACTGGAGCGAACGGCGCCCTCATGTCGGCGGGGCGCTGGGAGCGGCCCTGCTGAAACTGGCGTTAAAGCAAAAGTGGGTGACCCAGGATCTTGATGGCAGGGCTCTTGCCATCACCAGTCGAGGACGGCGCGAGATGCAGATTCGCTTTGGTCTCAACCCTTGAGAAGCGCTTGAGTGAGATAAGGCATTATTTTGCTAGAAACAGGAGAGGCTTATTCTTCGTTTGCGCATCCCACCAAGGAGGATTTTATGTCAGCAATTTTGAATGCCGGCGCCAAGGCTCCGGATTTTAGCCTGAGCGTGAACCCCGATAAGAAGATCACGCTCAGCGAACTGCGCGGAAAGCCGGTGATTCTCGCCTTCTATCCCGCGGATTGGAGCCCGGTCTGCGGCGATCAGATGGCTCTCTACAATGAAGTTCTGCCGGAGTTTCAGAAATTCGGGGCGGAGCTGATTGGTATTTCCGTCGATGGGGCCTGGTGCCACGCCGCGTACACCAAGGATCACAATCTCCATTTTCCTCTGGCCGCCGACTTCGAACCCAAGGGTGCGGTCGCCCGAGCCTACGGAGTCTATCGTGACAAGGAGGGATTCTGCGAACGCGCCCTCTTCGTCATCGACAAAAACGGCGTGATCACCTGGAGCTACTGCTCGCCGATCCTGGTTAATCCTGGCGCAGACGGAATACTGCAAGCGTTGGAAGCGCTGTAAGAAGAGAGGACGGGTATGACGAAGCTCGCAGTGGCGGTCAGTGCCAAGGATCATCGACAGGGAGATAAGGACGCGCCGTGCACGCTGGTAGAGTATGGAGACTACCAGTGCCCCTCGTGCGGGCAGGCCTATCCCATCGTTAAGCGTGTGCAGAAGCATTTTGGCAAGCGCCTGTCGTTTGTTTTTCGCAACTTTCCTTTGACCCAGATACATCGATATGCGGAGCCTGCGGCGGAAACCGCGGAATTTGCCGGCGTTCACGAAAAGTTCTGGCAAATGCATGATCTGCTTTATGAGAATCAGGGTCGTCTCGACGATGACCTCCTGGTGGAGCTGGCTCAGGCGCTGCAGTTTGCCCCGGCTCAGTTGCTTCAGGCGCTGGAGACGAAGGAGTTTCAGCCCCGTGTGCGCGCCGACTTCACCGGGGGAGTGCGCAGCGGTGTCAACGGAACCCCGACCTTTTTCATCAACGGGCAAAGGCACGATGGTTCGTATGACTTTGCTTCGCTGGTGGAGGCGATTGACTTGGTGTTGGAGTAGGCCCGCTCCTCACTTCTCTGCATCGGTGTGCCAGCCGGGATTGGTCCACTTGCCATCGTGCAACGCGAAGATTTCGGTTGCCCGTCCGGCACTGATGAAACGTTTGCCGTGCATTTCCGTTTCAACCCTGTACTCGCTATAGAGAATGGCCACTTGGCCAAACTGCTGAATCTCTGTGCGGGGGAACTCGAGCCGGATCAGCTTGCCTCCTTGGGCGCGAAATTCGGCAGCAGATTGGAGCACAGCAGCCTGGTGTTTCCACTGCTTTTCGCCGGCACTGATCACGATGGTCTCCGGTGGCACAAGTTCTCTAAGGGTCTTGGCATCGTTATCGAACCAGGATCGCCAGACTGCCTCGCGCACGCGGAGTAGGTTGGACCTTTCGTCCACGTTGGCGGCGAAGCCGGTACTGCTCCATCCAGCCAGGACTACAGCAACGATGATTAAGAATCTGCGAAGCATATTTCCTCCGAATTGCGGTGGATTATTTAGCAGGCTGCGAAGAACTCGGGTTGGTTGCTGTTGCCCTGGATCTGTCCATCCCCCTCCACCCATGCCGAGGTGGCTGCTGCCCTCCAATTTGTCATCCCGACCGGAGCGTAGCGCAGTGGAGGGACCTGCTGTTTCACTTGTCGGCCACAGCGCATGCGTCGTGGGCATATCGCCTCCAGGTTTCGTTTTTCCATTAACGCAAACAGCAGGTCCCTCCACTGCGCTACGCTCCGGTCGGGATGACAAATTGGAGGGCAGCAGCCTACCTTGGCGTGGGTGGAGGGGGATGGACAGATCCAGGGTCTCCATACCTACCCAGACCGCCCACTTACGCTCTCGCGGCCTTCATTCAATGCGACCAAAATTGCTGTGGCGGAAGCAGAGAAAACCGAGTAATCCAGAGGCGACTTGAGCCCGAATGAAATGGCCATGGCCGTTCCGAAAAGTATCAGCAGAAGCGCACTGGCTAAAGCCGTCCAGCGCAGCCACACCCCGGCTAGCAGAAAGACACCCAGAACTAACTCTGCAATTGTCGCCGTCCAGGCGAGAAACGGAATGGAAGACGGCGGCATGAATGAGTTCACTTTGGCGGTGTAACGAATGAAACCGTCAAAGTTCCCGTAGCCTACATTCCTGCCTCGCCACAGTCCGAATCGGTCAGCGATACCAGACAGGAATGCGATGCCCAGCGTGGCCCGAGCGTACAGAAAAGCCCAGTCGTGACGGACATTCATGGTTAACCCTTTCATTTTGATTTAGTCGCCGGCACGTTGGCAGAGAGAGGGGCGGAATGATCGCAGATAAAGTAAGCCAGGAACGTCGCCGGTTCCTTTGCGCTTACGTTCTCTGAAATAAGATGAATGCCATTGGGCGCTTCGTAGAAACTGTCTCCCGCCGTGTAGGTGGCAGGCGCACCACCTTTCACCTGCATGCGCACTGCGCCTTTGAGAACATAGCCAATCACGGGGCACGGGTGACTGTGCGGTGCTGACGAACCACCCGGTGGATAGGTCACCTCGACCGTCGTTACCTGCAACCGGCTGCCATCCAACCGCGGCAAAGCTTGTGAAAATACAGTTCGTACGTGCGTCGCGGTCTGGGCAGTAACAAGCGCAGGCCGCCACAGCAACGCCAGCACCAGGCTGAGAATCTGGAATCGTTTCCGCATGCCCCCAAGCTAGCAAGAAGTGGTACTGTCGAGTAGGGCCACTTGCCACAATTTTGGCTGTACCACTTTGGATTCGCTATGGCTAAGCGCAGCGCTCCGTTCAACCTTATTCTGCCGTCGAGGGAAGCCAAGACCCCCGCATTCCGCTGGCTTTACGCGGCTTTGCGTGGGGACATTCTGGCCGGCCGTTTGCGGCCCGGCTCAAGGTTACCCGCCACGCGCGATTTGGCCGCGCAATACGGGCTCTCTCGCGGAACCGTGGTCAGTGCATTCGAAGAGTTGAAGTCTGAGGGTTATCTGCATGGAAGCAAAGGGTCGGGCACCTATGTAAGCAGCGTCTTGCCAGAAAACCTGCTCCAGGTGGCGCCAAAGCCGCGAGAAAGACTCTCCGTGAGCAAGCAACCGCGCCGGCTTTCCGGCTATGGGCTGCGCGTCCAGCCGTTTGCAAACCTCCAGAGCCGGCCCACTCGGGCCTTCCGCGCTAACTTGCCCGCTCTCGATCTGTTCCCCACACGGATCTGGACGCGCTTAGCGGAGCGGCGTCTGCGGCGCCTATCCATACCTCAACTGCTGGGCTGCGATACCCTGGGCTATTTGCCGTTGCGCACGGCCGTTGCCGACTATCTAAACACCTCGCGCGGAACTCGATGTACGCCGCAACAAGTGATGATTGTTTCCGGCATGCAGGAGGCGCTCGATTTGGCGGCGCGGCTGATCCTGAATCCTGGCGATCTGGTGTGTTTGGAAGAGCCGGGGTATCCCGGCGCCGCCATGGCTTTCGAGGCCCTGGGTGCGAAGATATGTGCAACACCGGTGGATAGCGAAGGAATGGAGTTACCTGGGCGGCGGGCGCGAAAAGCCAGGCTCGTCTACGTGACCCCGGGACATCAATTTCCGGTGGGCATGACCATGAGCCTGGCGCGGCGCCTGCAACTGCTGGAATGGGCTCGCCGGTCGCGCTCCCTGGTATTCGAGGACGATTACGATAGCGAGTTTCGCTACGCCGGGCGGCCAATACCCGCCTTGCAGGGTTTGGATCAGCACGGTCTGGTGCTCTTTGCCGGTAGCTTCAGCAAGGTGCTCTTTCCCTCCTTGCGTCTCGGCTATCTGGTACTTCCGCCGGATCTCGTCGATTCCTTCGCGGCGGCGAAATCTGTTCTCAATCGCCATGCTGCGCCCTTTGAACAGACGGTGCTGTGCGACTTTATCAACGAGGGCCACTTCGCTCGGCACCTGCGGCGCATGCGCGAAGTGTATGCCGAGCGGCTTGCGATCTTGATGGAAAGTGCGCGAAAGAAACTAACCGGGTTGCTGGAGTTCTCGAGCGTCGAAGCAGGACTCCAGACCGTGGGCTGGCTGTGCCCGGCGATCGATAGTGCCGCGGCAACGCGGGCTGCGCAAGCTCGCAAGGTGGAAGTGACCCCACTCAGTATCTACAGCCGCGGTGCGCTGCGCCGCGAAGGATTACAACTGGGGTTCGCTGCCGTGAACGGACAGGAAATCCGTCGGGGTGTTCACCAACTTGCCATTGCCCTTGAAGAACTTGCCTCTCCGCAGCTATGATGTTCCCCTCATGTCTGACCAGATAGCCCACCTATTTCTTGCCGCCTCGGTAAAGACAATGCAGCGCTCCGAAGACGACATCCATCGCTGTATCGATAAGTTGTCTGATGAGCAAATGTGGCACCGCGGCGCCGACCACGAAAATTCCATCGCCAACCTACTGCTTCACCTTGAAGGCAATCTGCGGCAGTGGTTCCTGCATGGAATTGACGGCCAGCCGGACGTGCGCAGCAGAGACTCAGAGTTCGCGCTCTCGCCCTCGCAGCGTTGCGCAGAGATTCGTAGCCGCTTTGCCGCAACCCTCGCAGAGTGCCGAAACGTGATCGGGTCGCTTCCACCAGAGCGCCTGCTAGAAATCATCAATCCTCAGCCAACAGGGAATTGGCCGCCGACAACCATCCTCGAAGCGATTTACCGCGTGACCGGCCATCTGCAGTCGCACCAAGGCCAGATCATCCTGCTCACCAAGCACCTCACCGGCGCCGATCTGGACCTGTCCATGCCGCGGAAACGATAACCACTGGGACGTGCGCACAGAGGCTAGAAAGATAGATGGAGCACCGGGCCGGGATTGAACCGGCGAATACTGGTTTTGCAGACCAGCGCGTTAGCCACTTCGCCACCGGTGCTCATTTCATCGCTGCGGGCAGTCTCACCGAGAGACCGCCCGCAGGATTTGCTACTTGCTCTGGGATGCAAGATCCTTCTTCGCCAGATACCAGGTTTCTACTGTCAGTCCCGCTCCGCCCCCGTTGGTGCGCTTGCGGGCGTCTTCCACGGTAGCCGGCGCCGGCACGATGACCGGCTCTCCCAACTTCCAATTCGCCGGGACTGAGACCCCGTTTCCGTCAATCGTCTGCAACCCCTGGAAGATGCGAATCAACTCATCTACATTACGCCCCAATTGCATCGGGTAATAGACAATTGCGCGGATATTCTGCTTTGGGTCGATGGCGAACACTGCGCGCACCGTGGCCGTATCAGAGGCCGCCTCATGCACCAGTCCGTAGGCCTGCGATACTTTCTGGTCCAGGTCGGCAACTACTGGAAACTTTATCTCCACCCCCGCATTGCGCTCAATGTCGCGCACCCATGCGATATGGGAATAGACGCTGTCGATCGAAACGCCGATCAACTGCACATTCAATTTTTCAAAATCAGCGGAGCGGCGCGCAAACTCGATGAACTCCGTCGTGCACACGGGGGTGAAATCGGAGGGATGGGAGAACAGCAGTACGTACTTGCCCTTGGCCGTGTAATCGCTGAGCTGGATTACGCCATGCGTGCTCTTGGCCTGAAAATCGGGCGCCTGCTCAAGAATGCGTGGGATGCGTGCTTCGGTCGTTGTGCTCATGTCGTTTTCCTCGTCGGGACTGGGTTGGGAGTCGGCCTTTTGCGCGTCGTTTCCAGGCTTGATTCCAAGCACGAGGGAACCCGCGGCGGGAGCCAGCTGCGGGTGGATGAGTGTTCGTAGTTCAGGATTCGAAGCTCGCGACTCTTAAGATTCGGTCAAGGAACACACCCGCAGCGTGCAGCAGCGACAGCAGCTGCAACAGAGGGAGCCGGGGTGGTGAGAGGTGAGCGCCATTGCTTAGATAGTCATAAACGCTTCGACTGTTACAAGCATAGAGCCCACGGAAAGTCGTGTCAAACTTTGGTACTAAGGATGAGCAAGAGAACACACCGGGAACAGGACCTGGCGCTAACCGGTGAGAGCGCGCTGAAACACGCGAGAAAACTCAAACGACGCAAAAGCTCGCGTGGATAAGTTGTGATTTATTTTTTGCGGTAGCACTGATCCTGCTGCAAAAGAGCAGCTTTTCCTTGGACGATTCACATGCTTTCAACAGGGCTGACACGCCCCATAAGCAACACTGGCAACGGGACGCCATCACACGGTGGAACTTTTGCAAAAAAGCAAGCCGCACTTCGCTTGATCTTCTCCGTTGCCACATCGCTTTCCTCTTCGTACTCTGTCCAAGCGTTTCCGAGCAGGTAACGCAACTGTCGGCCATTAAATCTGACAATTGAATTCAGACCGGACGCGCTTGGATGCGCGCTGCTGCTGAGCAAGGACCTGCTGTCACCTCATTGCTGGTGACCGCAAGGGGACTCTTGTTTCGCTGCTGCCGCAGGCCATCCATGACGCGACTTATTCCGTTCTCCCCCAACCCGGCGGACACGCACAAGACAATGTGCGCCCGCGTTTCACCGCTCCTTGGAAAGGAGAATTTAAAGACCCATGAGGCCGAAGAAAACTATTTTGTGTGTTGACGACAATGAACAAGCTCTTTCCGTTCGAAAGTTCATGCTGGAGACCAGGGGTTATCGCGTGCTGACCGCGGTAGGCAGTGAAAAAGCGTTGGAGATTTTTCGTGAAGGGGGAATCGACCTGGTTCTGAGCGACCTGATCATGCCCTACATGGATGGGAACGAGCTCATCCGCCGCATGAAGGAGCTGGCCCCTGAGGTGCCGGCGATCCTGATCAGCGGGAGCGTGAAGGCTTTCGACCGTGCCAATCGTGCCGACGCCTTCTTGCCCAAGGGCGCCTGCTCGCCGGTTGAGATGCTGGAGCGCATTCGCGTGATGGTGGCCCGCAAGCGCGGCCCCAAGAAGGGGCACAGCCTGCGTCCGCTGGTAACCGAGGAGGTTACGCACCACGAGGTGGAGGCTGGCGACGCGGTGGTAGTCGGCGTTTAAGGGGCCAGCTACAATCGACACGTGCAGCCCATTATTGCGGCAAAGGATCTAAGCAAGATTTACCGGGCGGGTAAGGTAGACGTTCGTGCTTTGACCAACGTCTCATTTGTGGTCCCGCCGGGTGAGTTTGTCAGCATCGTCGGCCCGTCGGGTAGCGGCAAATCGACCCTCTTCTATATTCTTGGTGGTTTGACGCGCGCAACTACAGGAAGCGTTTTGATTGATGGCATCGATTTTGCCCAGCTGACCGACTCCCGCCGCACCGCATTGCGTAAAACAAAAATCGGCTTTGTATTTCAGAAGTTCAATCTGCTACCCACTCTGACGGCGCGCGGCAACATTGAAATCGCGCGGGAGATCGCCGGCAGCCACAGCCCACAGGACGAAGAATTGCTGCATCACCTAACCGATATGCTGGGCATTGCTGACCGCCTCGATCATCGTCCGGCGGAGCTTTCCGGTGGGGAGCAGCAGCGCGTCGCCATTGCCCGTGCGCTCATTACCCGCCCCGCCATTATTCTTGCCGATGAGCCAACCGGCAATCTCGACACTGCCAATTCCGATGCGGTGCTGAAGATGCTGCGGAGTTCGACCCAGGAGTTCAAGCAAACGGTATTGATGATTACGCACAACCCCGAAGCGGCGGCCATTGGAGACCGCATCCTGCACATGCGTGACGGCCGGCTGTTGGACGAATAGGCGGTTCCTTGCCTGGAGAATCGACCATCTGGGTAATCTTTGCCGGCTTGCCTGGGACGGGCAAGAGCACGCTCGCTCGGGCCCTGGCAGAGCGCCTGGGAGCGGCCATTCTCGATAAGGATCGTATCCGTGGCGCGCTCTTTCCCGATGCGCTGACCGACTACACCCCCGAACAGGATCAATTGTGCATGGGCGCCATGCTGGAGGCGGCGGCTTATCTGACCGGGCGCAGGCGGGTGAAATACGTCTTCTTTGACGGACGGACCTTCTCCACGCGGGGGCAGATTGAGGAGGTTTTGCAGGCGGCGAAGCAGGCCGGCGCGGGTTGGCGCATCCTGCACCTGACGTGTGCGGATGCGGTCGCGGAGGAGCGCCTGGCCCGCAACGATCCTGGTCATCCGGCGAAAAATCGCGATCCGGCGCTCTACCGCAGGATCAAGCAGCACTTTGAGCCCATTCTGCAGCCCAGGTTGGAGGTCGATACGACGGCTGGCATTGACCGGGAGCTGGAGGCGGTCGAAGCCTATCTTGCGGGCACGGAATAGGGGCCTGCGTTGACCGGGCGGCGAGCCGCCCGATATACTGCCTGAGGACGTATGCGGGAGTAGCTCAGTGGTAGAGCATCGCCTTGCCAAGGCGAGGGTCGCGGGTTCAAGTCCCGTCTCCCGCTCCAGATGGCTACCTTCCGAGCCCCATTGCCGGATTTCCTGAAGGATTCAAGCGAAAAGTCGTTGTGGCCCAGGCAGCATGGTGAAAATCTCGGTTTTGCATGCGAAGCGAGCCGGAGTAGTCGGAAAGTCGCATATGCCCGGCTGGGGTTCCATCCAGCCGGGCGGTACAATGTTCAAGATGGCGCGGTACCCAAGCGGTAAGGGAGAGGTCTGCAAAACCTTTATGCGTCGGTTCGATTCCGACCCGCGCCTCCATCTTAAAACCCCTATAAACACAGGGTTTCCTGAGCCAGCCGAGTAAACTGCCTCTTTTTTGCATTTACTTTTCGGCGGGGTTGTGGTCTAAAAGTGCCCAAGACCATGCGCCCCATCGGCATCCCTGTCACCCCGAGCGTCACCATCTTTGTCAGGCATAGCGAAAGCTGCCGACCCCGGAATGCTGGTTACCAGGCGCCGGATGGGACCAGTTATAACTTTGTCCGTCCTTCGGCTCGGCAGACCGGGCAACTCTTCAAATGTGCCTGTACCTCATAATCAAGCGCGGCTTCTCGCGCACGGGCCTCGGTTCGCCACATCACGAGCTTTGTGCTGGACATTGTCTTTGCAAGTGCAGCACCTGGGTCCGTGGCTCGGGCCGCTTCCCGTGCGGCTGCCTTCCATTCCTTCGAGAG
The DNA here is from genome assembly GCA_963821315.1 of uncultured Acidobacteriaceae bacterium. Classification (GTDB taxonomy): domain Bacteria; phylum Acidobacteriota; class Terriglobia; order Terriglobales; family Acidobacteriaceae; genus PALSA-350. Next base: position 140,810 of record CAWGDP010000013.1, read on the forward strand.
GGTGTCATAGACAGGACATGGCATGAGTCCAAAGTATACGGAGGTGTGAGGCTCACTCACTTGCCGAAGCGAGCAATATTGACCAGACTTAGTTGATGCCGATCCCGCACTATCAGCACAGAGGAAGCCTGAATGCTGACAGCATGCGTGAGCTGCGGAGCTACTGCTGACCTTTACAAGTGCACGCAGGGCGACTGCCCTAACCTTCTATGTTCCGACCACAGCCGTAGGCATTTCGGTCGCTGTAGAGGCTGCTGGGACACTGGAAGCATACTTCTGCCACCATGGCCACTAGGCAAGCTGAGACCCAGATAACCTGCGCATAGCGCGAGGTGGTGTCTTGTTGAACTTGACTTAGCGGTGATGCACCCAGGTTCACCTCCGCTGATCGGCTACCCAGGTCTCCAGGCGTTGCATGGCTTGTGTCTGGTGGCGCGGTTGGATGGGCGTAAGGGAGAACCATGTTGATCTTCGAATGGCCTAACATGGCGGCCAGCGTCACCAGGTCAATACCCGATTCCGCCGCACGCGTAGCCCAAGTGTGACGCAGGTCGTAAAGACGGAACGGCGCCACATTGCTGATGCTTAGTGAACATCGGTCAATGGTAGTTCTGACCAGCTTTCAACGACCACGAACAGATATTGAGCAACCAGCTCGCCGTCCGAGTTCAAGAAAGCGAGATCCTCACCGTGAACCTCAACGCTGGCAGCAACCACAACGTCAGTGGAGATATCAGGGGGCCTGAACCGGATGATGTACGTTTTATCAATCAGCAGGCTTCCAACACGCTCCTTGATAAAACCGGCACGCTCGATCTTCGAGAGATTGAATCCCGCAGTCTCAAGAAGATCTCCAGATTCCAGCAGGATTAAAAAAGTGCTCGCGTTGATGGATGCTTCGAGATCTTCGTGGTCGACAGCCTTGCAAACTGCCGCAATAAAACCAATACGCTCTGCCAGGCCACGCTGTTTCACCCAGACCTTCATTCCGACAAGATCATGGACTTCCATGGCCTCTTCCTCTCGTTAGCTTAAGGCCTTAAGATTGTCTCATCCTGCGCTAATTCAAGCGAACCATAGAGTCTTTATGCGGTTTGTTCGGTGCGACCCGTCGGTCCCGCCACGGCCGGCCCCGGCTTCAGGCAACCTACGCTAAGTTTGCTATGTCTTAATCCATTGAGACTGGAAGCGGGTGATTCCAGACTGCGGGCGAGAGTCCCCTAACTAAGGGGGTGAAGGGACTCTCGTTACTGCCTTCCGAGCGTCGCTCGAAATGAATCGGCCGGAAAGCCGGTCGCTCACAAAAGGGTGTTGGAAGGTGACGCGTTCGGTCCGTGCGAAAACTGCGGAACTCAAGCCGCCTACATAAAACTGCCCTGAATCCGGCCGAACCTCGCCGCGCTCATGCCACACGGTTGTCGATCAGAAAACGTTCCTGCACGGGACGCGGGATGCGCAAGACTTTATAGCAGCGTTTAATCGTTCCTGTATCCTGCTCCTTGAATGGAATGGAAGAACCTCCAACGAGGCGCTCCTGCGGGTTGCGGTCGTTCGACGGCACCCCAGGGCCGGATGAGCGTGCAATGCATTGGGTAACCGAGATCAGGCAGGCAACAAGGCTGCGGGCGAGCGAAGCCGCCCAGGGAAAACGTCCCTTCGACACGGTGCTCACAGGTGGCACCCTGGTGGATGTGGTGACGGGGGAACTTCGGCCGGCAGATGTCGGCATCGTCGGCGAGATGATCGCCAGTGTTCACTCCGCAGGGTCGCGCAAGGACGCAACGTGTGTGCTGGACGTGAGCGGGCAATACATCTGTCCTGGCTTCATCGACACGCATGTTCACTTTGAGAGTTCGCATCTGTTGCCCGTCAACTACGCATCCCAGGTCGTTCCTCAAGGGACAACCACCATCTTTTACGATCCGCACGAACTGGCGAACGTTTTGGGCCTGCCCGGCGTGATGTATGCCATTGATGCCTCCCGTAATCTGCCTCTTCGCTTTCTATGCGCTGCCCCTTCGGCGGTTCCTTCAGCCGATGGTCTCGAGGTCTCGGGAGCGGTCTTCGACGGTGAGGCGATGCGCGAGATGCTTTCCCTGCCCGAAGTGGCGGGTGTTGCCGAGATGATGGACATGCGCGGAGTCCTGGCCGCTACTCCGCGCATGCACGCTATTTTGCAAGCCGGCCTTCGCTCCGGCAAGTTGATCGAAGGACACGCGCGCGGCCTCGCCGGGCCCCAACTGCAGGCCTATCTTGCCGCCGGAATCACCTCGGATCACGAGATCACCTCTGGAGACGATGCGGTGGAAAAGCTGCGCGCGGGTCTTACGGTGGAGATAAGAGGATCCCATGATCACCTGCTGCCGGGCGTGGTAAAGACTCTGCAGAACCTGCCGTACCTGTCTTCGCAACTATGCATCTGCACCGACGATGTACCTCCCGACCTGCTGGTGGAGAAAGGGGGCATCTGTGATGTTGTGCGCCGGCTGATCCGCTACGGTATGAAGGCGACGGACGCGATCCGCTGCGCGACCTTCAACGGCGCCCTGCGGCTGCGCAGGCCTGACCTGGGCGCGATATGCGCCGGTCGCCTCGCGGACATTGTGATCCTGAGCCATCTCGAAGACGTCCAGGTATCCGCGGTTTTTGTTTCAGGACATCACGCCGCCCAGGACGGCCGGTTGCGCGAGCCGATCGCGGCGCCGCAATCCGCTGCTGCCTACGGCCACACCGTGAAGATCGAACAGGTGGTACCTCGGGACTTCCTCATACCGGCTCTGGGGAACAGCTCCGGCAGAGCACGCGTCCGCGCCATCAAGGGCGTGCGCTTCACGGAGTGGCAGGAACTCGATGTGGAGGTTCGGGATGGACATATCGTCGTGCCGCCCGGCGCCAGCCTTATCTATGTTCAGCATCGCCACGGGCGCCACCAGGCCAAACCCCAATGTGCCCTGCAGACCGGGATCGGAGAAATGACTGGAGCCATCGCGACCACCTACTCGCACGATTCGCACAACCTGGTCGTCCTGGGAAGGAACATCGATGATATGCAGTTGGCGGCGAACACCGTTATCCGCTCGGGCGGGGGGATGGCGGTCACCCGGAACGGAGAAGTGCTCGCTGCCGTAGAGCTGCCGATTGCCGGGATCTTATCCGATCTTGCGCCTGAAGAGCTGGCCGAGAAATTCCGCTGCCTGCGGTATGCCGCCGGCCAAGTGACCGAGTGGATCCCGCCCTACTGGGTCTTCAAGGCTATCGAGGGCACATGCCTGGCTTGCAATCCCGGCCCTCATCTCACCGATCTCGGACTGTCCGACGGCGCCACGCGCGAGATTCTGCAAACAGAAATCGCCGCCGGGTAACACGCTTGGTTGGTTCCGTCTCCGCTTTTCCGGCTTCCCACCAAGCCTAGCCTGCATTTCTCACAGACCCGCCTCTCTCTACCGCTGTTCCTCTTCCGGTTCTCCCACAGAATCGTCATCCTTGAGCGGAGCGACTCACCGATTGACTGCCTGACACAGCGCTTGTGGCGCGGAGTCGAAGGACCTCGGCGGTGCTTGTTGTACCCATGCGGCTCGGAGCTTTTCGATCACCGAAGCCGACAGCAGGCTCTGCTGCGATACGCACTGGATGGTTACGGGTACATCTTTCCATGAAGACCGTGGCGGGGCCGTCCGGTCCGGCTCGGTGGTTGAAACGATCCTAGCCGCATGGGTACAACAAGCACCTGCCGAGGTCCTTCGACTCCGCGCCACAAGCGCTGTGTCAGGCAGTCAATCGGTGAGTCGCTCCGCTCAGAGGCTGTGACTTTATTGACTTTTAGCGATTTTTGACCCACCTAAGCTCTTTGTTTTCAGTATCGATTTTTTTGTGAAACCAATAAAGTCACAGACTCTCAGGATGACGATTCTGCGTGAGAACTAACGGAACGGAGACCTTTGTGCGGGAGCCGGGGCGCACCGCAGATCCCTCGGCTGCGCTCGGGATGACAAAGGGGAGGGTGGTGACTTTTATTAGAAGCCGTCAGATCGGATGGACAGAAAGAAACCGCAGGTCCCTCCACTTCGCTTCGCTTCGGTCCCACGGCACGCCGGGGCAGGCGGGATGACAATTTTGTTTAAAACTCGAAGACTTCGCACGAGAAATCAATAAAGTCACAGCCTCTCAGGATGACGATTCTGTGGGAGAACCGGAAGAGAAACAGCGGTAGAGAGAGGCGGGTGAGCAAGCGAGAGCCCCACCAACGCATCTCGCGCCAAAGTGATCCTCTATGATCCTGCGGCCTTCTTGTACGATCCAGACAATCGGGGAATGAGCAGGTCGAAAAAGAGCCCCGGGTTCACTTCCGTTGCCACCCTTGCATTCGGTGTGAACGCATCCTGTCGCGCGACGTTGGAATCATCGGAATATTGCATCGGGGCCGATCCGCGGACCGGATTGTGCTTGTAGCCATAGCTCGCTCCCGCGGAGTAAAGACCGGCCGATTCTATTTTTATAAGGTAGTCCTGAAGGGTCAGTATTCCGGGGTCGAGCAGGCTGCTGAGGGCGAGAGGATCATGCATGTTGAATCCGGTCCGCCCGCGTTTGGCGGCATTTTCCATCACTTTGCGGCCAATCATTGCGGCCGCTTTGCTGATTGGGCCGGAACCTGCTTCCAGCGCCGCGAGGTGGCTTGCGCTAAAAGTTACTTTTTCGGTTACATCAAGGCCCACCATGGTAATCGGAATGCCGGAGTTGAAAACGATGCTTGCCGCCTCCGGATCGACGTAGAAGTTAAACTCTGCCGCCGGGCTCACGTTACCTCCCGATAGCGATCCACCCATCATCACGATGCCATGGATCTGGCCGGCGAGCGAGGCATCCGATTGCAGAGCCAGCGCAACGTTGGTCAATGGGCCAAGTGCGACCAGGGTGATCTGCTGCGGGCTCTGTTTGATAATCCTGTGGATCAGATCGACCGCATGCTCAGCCACCGGTTGGAGCGTGGGCTCGGGGAATTCCGCACCGGCGAGTCCATTTTCGCCATGAGCATAGGTCGCGGTCACCAGTCTCCGTACCAGCGGTCCAGAAGCTCCAGCGGCCACCGGAACATCCCGCCGACCGGCAATTTCGACCAGGCGAAGCGCGTTAGGCAGGGTGAGGGAGAGAGGCACATTGCCGGCGACAGCGGTGATCGCCTCAACCTTTACTTCGGGTGAAGTGAAGGCCAGGAAAAGCGCAAACGCGTCGTCGACTCCGGGATCGGTATCGATGATGATCCGTCGTGGCTTTGCAATCTGGCCCGCGGACGCAGCTTGCGCGCCGGCCTCCAGTGGGTTGAGGAGCGGGATAGTCGTGGCGCCCAGGGACAGGCAGCCTTTCGATACAAAGTCGCGACGATTCATAGGACCCTTGCTGTGAAGCTGTGAAGAAACCCGACTTGGAAATTTCGATCTTGAAGGGCTTCGATGAGTGAAAAACGCAGTTGGTTTATGATCTTTTCACTCGTAGTCTCTTCCTTAGACGTGTGCAGCGCGGTAACAAGGCATACAGCAAGATTAATCCATCCCCCGGGAGATTTGATGTCAGGCTCGCACAAAGCGGCTCCGCATTCGTTCAGCGAAGAAGCACTTACCAGGCAGCGGCTGGTGGCTGTCGCACTCGGGCAGCGTGAGGCCGACCTGGTACTGACCGGAGCCACGCTGTTAAATGCTCATTCCCTTTGCTGGAAGACGGACTGGGACATCGTCATCAGCGGCCAGCGCATTGCATGGACGGGGCCGTCGGGCCATTGGCGCGGCCACGCGCACAAGCAGGTTTCGGTAAAAGGATTATGGGCGGTCCCCGGCTTCGGCGAGGCGCACAAGCATATCGAGAGCACCATGTTGAGCCCGGAATATGAGGCCGATCTTGTCTTGCGTTACGGAACCACGTGGAACGTCGAAGCGTCGCATGAGTTCTCCAACGTGAACAGCGAGCGTAACGTTGAGTTCTGGAAGATCGCACGGGAACATGGCAGTCCACTAAAAATTTTCCCATCGCTCGGCTCCGCTACTCCGCCGACTGGTTGGGAAGAGTCAGGCGGCTACTACGGATACCGGGAGATCCGCGATCTCATCGACCAGAATCTCTGGGTCACCGGCCTGGATGAGGTCATGGACTGGTCGGCGGTCGTAGATCCGTCGAATCCTGGCTACCAGCGGCTCTGGGAGAATATCCAGGCTACGCTCGATGCGCGGGGTGTGGTGGAAGGGCATGGCGCCGGACTGACGACCGCAGGCGACATTTGTGCCTTCGCTGCCGCCGGTATCAGCTCCGATCACGAGATGCGCGAGAACCAGGAGGCATGGGACAAACTGGAACGAGGCATCTTCATTGAGGCGCGGCCCAACTCAAGCCATATCCTCAAGCACTTCGTGGAAAAGGGGTTGCAGGACTGGTCGAATGTCTGCGTTACCACGGACGATCGCAACGCGGAATCCACCCTGCGGCGCGGAGCGATGGACTTTAACATCCGCGTAGCCATTGAGGCTGGGGTCCCACCTCTCATCGCGTACACCCTGGGCAGTTACAATACAGCGCGCCACTTTCGCATCGACCACATCGTCGGCTCGCTCGCTCCAGGACGTTATGCCGACGTCGTGTTGCTGTCCGATGTCGAGCAAGTGCGCATCGATCAGGTCTATGCCGACGGCATCCTGGTGGCGAAGAATTACAAGCCGCTCCTGCCGGTTCCGCACATTGACTGGCCCACGTGGGCGACCAAGACGGTCAACCTCGGTGGAACCATTACCGCCGGACATTTCGTAGTGAAAGCCCCGCCGGGCCGCGCTAGCGTCACCGCGGCCATTCTTTCGCCCTTCTATCATGAGCCAGAGTTGATGACGGCGACCTTGCCGGTGCAGGATGGTGTTGTGCTGCGCGACGACGCGCAGTCCATTACCAAGGTTGCGCTGCTGGATCGCTACTCGGGCAAGACGCGCGTCTCCCGCATGTTCTGGAAGGATGTCGGCATGAAGACCGTCGATTCGGCAATGTGCTGCTCCATCGTGCATGACAATCACAATGCCTGGGTGGTGGGCAGCAGCGACTCTGCCATGGCCACGGCGGTCAACGCGATGGCTGAGATGGATGGTGGATTCGTGCTGGTGCGGGTGGGGGAGGTCGTGGCCCGCGTTCGGCTGGAGGTGGGGGGGCTGATGACAGCTCGCCCGGCGGAAGCCTTCGCTCAGGATCTGCTCGCCATGCGAGCCGAGATGGACAAGATGGAGTGGCTGGAAAAGCCAATCGTCCGGATACAAACCTTCCTGGGCGTGGACCACGTGACCGAGGCGCTCTGCTACGGCTTTCTGACCTGCCCGCCCTGGGTCTGGACGTTCATTCCCCCAACGGATGTGGTGCCGGAAGGCCTGATCAATATTCGCAGCGGCGCGACGCATTCCGTCGTGTGGTAGGACCGCAGCTCGAATCGTATCTGTGACTGCATTATTGATCTTGAACCGTGCGCCCGAAGGAGAAGCTCCACTTTCCCTATGACGAGCTCCATTGAGCCAGCGCCGCGGGTCTCTCGACCAAACGCGGCTGTGCGCGCGCTTGATCGCATCTTTGCCTTTTCCAGCCGGGGCTCGAACGTTCAAACCGAGATTCTCGCGGGCCTAACCACGTTCAGCACCTTGTCCTATGTGCTGGTCGTGCACCCGCTGATTCTCTCCCAGGCGGGTATGGATCGCGGCGCCCTGATCACCGTCACGGCTTTGGTGTCCGTCATCTTCACCGTGGTGATGGCCTTGCGCACGAACTATCCACTGGCCATGGCTCCCGGCATGGGCGTCAATGCATATCTCGCTGTGCAGGTCTGCCAGGGAATGCATATTCCGTGGCAGGCGGCCCTGGGGATGGTCTTCTACAGCGGCATCCTGTTCATGATCGTTTCGGTGACCGGAATACGGCGGAAAATTCTGGAATCGTTTCCTGACAATTTTAAGAAGACTGTGGGTGCGGGAATCGGCTTTTTCATCGCCTTTCTGGGGCTCAAGAACGCCCGGATCATCGTGCCCAACCCTCACTCGATTGTTGCTCTCGGGCAATTTTCATCGCCCATCGTGCTGCTCGGTTTTGCCGGGATTCTGCTGGCCATCGTACTGGTTTATCGCCGCGTGCCGGGGGCGCTGGTCATTTCCATCCTGGCGCTCACCGCCGCCGGATTTTTTCTGCCCGGAACTAACCCTGGCTCCAGGATCACGGAGCTGCCGCATTCGATCCTGTCGCTGCCCAACTCCATCGCGCCGGTCTTTCTTAAACTGGACCTCCGGTACGTCTGGCAACATCCGGCGCAGTGTCTTCCCATTGTCCTTGCGTTGCTCTTCTCCGACTTGTTTTCGGCCATGGCGGTGTTGCTCGCCATTGGCGCGGCTGCCCATCTCAACGACGAGCACGGTAACCTGCCAAAGTTGAAGGAAGCCCTGTCGGCGGACGCAGCCGCGGCTTCCGTCGGCGCGTTATTGGGCACCACCACGACCATCATTTACATAGAGTCGGCAGCCGGCGTAGAACAAGGCGGCCGCACCGGCCTGACAAGTATTTCGACGGCGGTCTGCTTCCTGGCCGCACTCTTCCTGTCGCCGCTGATTGCCATCATTCCATCGGTGGCGACCACTCCGGCTCTGGTAATGATCGGCATCTTCATGATGCAGAGCTTCAACGAGCTTGACCTGCGCGACGTTGTGATTGCCTCAACCGCGCTGGTCACCATCCTGTTGACGGTGCTGGCATCGGCCAGCGACGGCCTGGCGCTGGGCTTCATTACCAACATATTGGTGCTGGCTCTTGTGGGCAAGCATCGGCACATCAAGCCGGTCGCTTATGTGCTCGTGGTGCTGTTCCTGATCCATTACATCGTGAATTGACGCGGATCTACGCCGGACAACGCGATGCCATGAGAGCGCGATATGGCATTCTCCTTGATCAGATGCTCACGCGTGTCTTTGTGCCGGCCAGTAGCGGCGATACGCCGTAGGTTCAGGTGACCCCGACCTTTGGTATATGATGATACTGGACAAGAAGGAGGTAAAAATGAGCCACAGGAAGCTTGCCGAGGCGCGCGGCTCAAGCGGATCACCTTCGCTCTCGCTGCAGAACTTGGTTCGCGCAGCTGCCCAGGCCGACCACGGCATTTCAAAAACACAAGCATCCCGCCTTTTCGAGCGTTTGGCTTCGGGCTCCTCTCTTCCGGTCGGGAAGTTGAGAGCAGAGATCATCCCCGATTCCAGTTGGAAAAGGTCGGGGAAGACCCTCCGTCCTTCCGCAAGCCAGACCACTGCCAGGCTCGCCCATATTCTTGCCGTTGCGGAGAGCATCTGGGGGAACGAGGCAGATGCCGCCGAGTGGCTCAATAACCCTCACCCCGAATTGCGCGGCGCGACGCCATATTCTCTGCTCAGGACAGAAGCGGGCGGTCGTACGGTGGAGGCTCTTCTGGCTGCCCTTGAGTATGGGTTTCCTGTCTAGTGGTGATCTTCCGCATGCACAGCAAGTCGCATGGCGTCTTTGACACCAAGGGTGCCACGCTGCAACAGGGCCGCTGGCACTCTATCGGAACACGTGTCGTCTACGCCGCCGAGCACGCGAGCCTAGCAGTACTCGAAACTCTGATCCATGCCGGCGGGAAGAAAATTCCCCCTAGAGTCATAACCCGGATTACCGTTCCGGACAAGCTAACCATCGAGCGCGCTGCCTGGATGGATATGCCGCACTCCCAGGCATTCGGAGATGATTGGTTTCGGGAGCAGAGGACCGCCGTGCTCAGCGTGCCCAGCATTGCTGTCAACAAATTAGAGGTCAACTACGTGCTGAATCCCTACCACCCGGGTTTCGCCCAGATCACTCAAGAAGAACCACAGGACTTTCTTTTCGATCCCCGTTTTGTTCTCCATCTTTAAGCGAATGCCTACGCCGCCGGCCTTGACTAGCGATCCGAAACCTCGAAAACAGTGACTGTACGATATGTTTGCCCGGGCAGCAAGACGGTCGATGAGAATGCCGGGTGGTTGGGTGAGTCGGCCTAATGCTGGCTCGCCTCCACACAACTCGACTCGATCCATGACCACTTACTGCAGATCATGAAAACCGTACAGATCGCGCCGAGAGGAAATTAGTTTCGGATTCACTCATTAACGTACCCGCGCCGCTCCCGCATTCGACTGCTTTGCCGCCTTCCACGCCGCGGTGCGCGATCGGATGTAGTCGTTGTACTCCTGGCTAGTTTTCATCTCCGGCATGGTGTGATGGGCGCCGCCTCTCTCGTCGGGAACCGGCAATTGCGAAACCAACTCGGCATGAACCTGCTGCAGGTGCGACGGGATAGTCGTGTCGAGCGCGGCCCCGGCGGCCGCTACAGGAACGGTCACACCGGCAAGTGGATCGTCGGTTCGCGGCGTCGCGAGCGTCAGCACGCCACTCACGTCCTCGGCTGCGGCATCTCGTGCGGTCAGGTTCGCCAATCCCCATCGATTCTCAACCGTCTTCAAAATTGAGGTGTGATCGAGCGGCGTCGTTCCTGCGGCTACACGAAACACCGTACCCGCCGCAATCAGTGGAGATATCAACACGGCCGGCACCCGCGGACCGAACCGTGTGAAATCAAAGCCGTACTCGCCCACTGAGTTGTCTGGCGGCTTTGCTCCGAGCGGCGGCGGAACATGATCGTAGCAGCCGCCGTGTTCGTCATAAGTAATGATCAAAAGTGTCTGGTTCCAGTTGGGGCCGTTCCGCAGCGCGTAGTACACATCATGAATGAGCTGCTCGCCCAGGGCCACGTTGTAGTTCGGGTGCTGGCTGTTTCCTGCCGCGTCCCAGCTCGGCTCCAGAAAGACATAGGACGCCAGCGTGCCATTCGCCGCCGCGGCCTGAAAGTCCGTGAATAAGCCAAAGTGGCTGTCGTCAGCACCTACCGTATCCGAAAAATCCTGTCGTGTGAGCGGTGGCTCGCTGTAGCCGTAGATCGACCAGCTCACGTTGGCATTCGAGAGCGCGCCGAAGATCGATGGGCAGGTGTACTGCGTCGCCTTGTCGTCCATGTGGCCCTGCGACGTCGCCGCGCAGACGAATGCGCGATTGGGCAGCGTCTCGGTGGGAGCCGAGCAGAACCACTGGTCGCAAACCGCAAAGCCTGTCGCCAGGCTTGAAAGCACGGGAAGCATCGCCGGCGTGAACACGTTCATGATGTCGTTCGCCGTCGTGCCCGGTAATATCGACCACTTCTCCTTCGCCTCCCACCCCAACGTATACGAGTAGTCCGTCACGAACCCCTGGTTGGTCGCGTTGGCTGGTGAAGGAGCGGTAGTGGTGCCAAACAACTGCGAGTTCGTGGCCGAGTAGCCTTCTCCCGGATCCGCGCCAGGCATATAGTAGGCGTTCTCGTCGCTCGCCTGAATCTGCCTCACTGGAACAGAGTTCTCCCTGCTGTCGGGATTGCTTTCATTCCCCGTCAATCCATCGAACGGCGCTCCCGTTGGAGACACATTTCCATTCGCGGCGTAGAGAAAGCCCAGCATGTGGTCGAACGACCGGTTCTCCAGCATCAGAACGACGATATTGTTGATGGAAAGCAGCGGACTCGTAGCCATGGCGGATACTTCCTCCCAGGGGAAATTGGAGTTTCATAACACCGCAATGGTACACATCATCGATTACGCGAAGATTACGAGAACGATACTGCGACGCGCCAGAGCATCCCTTCATGCAGGGTGGGTGAAGTATCGTAGATGGCGATTTCAGACTGCGCTTATTACTAATTCTCGCGAATAGCCGCGTCGGCAACATACGTCGGATAGTCTGTATACCCCACGGGCCCCGGCGTGTAAAACGTTGTCGGATTCGGCGGGTTGAGCGAGGCGCGCTTTGCGAACCGCGCCGGCAAATCGGGATTGGCCAGAAAAGGCCGGCCAAATGCAATTGCGTCGGCCTCGCCGAAGCGCAGGGCCTGCGACGCATCGTCGAGCGAATAATCCGAATTCAGGATCAGCGGGCCCTTGAACGCACGGCGAATGGCGGGCACGAGCTGCCGTGTCGCCGGCCGGAAGGTGCTTTCGGGGCGTGACGCGCGCATTTCCAAGAACGCTATCCCAAGTCCATTCAAGGCTTCGGCCGCCTTCGTGAACAAGGATTCCGATCCACTGTCACCACATCCCTGCGGATCATCATTGGGAGAAAGCCTCACCCCCGTTCGATCGGCGCCGGCCACGCTGATGAGCGCCTGGGTCGCCTCGGTCAACAGCCGGATACGGTTTTCAATGGTGCCGCCGTAGCTATCGGTGCGCCGGTTCGTTCCGTCGCGCAGAAACTGATCGACCAAATAACCGTTCGCGGCGTGTAACTGCACGCCGTCGAAGCCGGCCGCCATCGCATGCTCCGCCGCCAGTTTATAGTCGCCGAGGATCTTTTTAATTTCATATACCTCGAGCGCTCGTGATTCGACGTAGGGCTTGGTCCCTTCATACGTGCGGGCAGACCCCGGAGCAGTGGTAGCCGAAGCTGACACTGGTTGGGCGCCGCCGAGATAGTCGGGATGCACAATCCGCCCCATGTGCCAGAGTTGCGAAACGATGCGACCGCCCGCATCATGGACCGCCCTCACGATCGGTTTCCAGGCAGCGACCTGTTCCTCGGACCAAAGTCCCGGAGCGCCCGGCCAGCCCAAGCCTTGCTGGCTGATGCCGGTCGCTTCCGAGATGATTAGTCCAGCCGATGCACGCTGGCTGTAGTACTCGCCCATCAGCGGCGTCGGGACATGGCTATGGGTCGCGCGCCCACGGGTGAGAGGCGCCATCATGATTCGATTAGGCGCGTCGATCGCACCCAACGTAATTGGGTCAAACAGGGTCGTCATTAAGAAGGCTCCTCTATCTGCGGTAGCTCCACAAACCTTCAGGCACGGGTCAGGGTAGAACGTCGATCAGGCAATGACGACTCGGACATCGGAACGCCTCAGGGCGTCGATCGCCTCTTCTGCGATGCCGTCATCGGTGATCAAAATGTCGATGGAGGCCAGCGGGCACACCACCGCCGGGCTCACCATGCCCACCTTACTCGAATCAGCCACAACGATGACTTCTTTGGCCCTGCGGCTCATGGCGCGAAAGACGGCTGCTTCATCGGACTCGATGACGGTCGCGCCATATCGAGCATCGATGCCGCAGACGCCGAGGAACAGTCGATCCAATACCACCGTATTCAGGGATTCAAGAGCGGTCGGCCCAACCAGGGAGAAAGCTCCCGGCCACCGCATGCAGCCGCCGATGAGAGTCGTATCCAGCCCCTCGCTGGAAGTCAACTCGATGCCGATGTTCACCGCATTGGTAATCACATGCAGCCCGCTGCGCAAGCGCAAGCAGCGCGCGACCAGCGTGGTCGTGGTTCCGGCGGTGAGGCCTATGGTCTCATTCTCCCCCACGAGTGCGGCTGCAGCGGCGGCGATCCGCTGCTTCTCCTGGGTGAAGCGCTCCTCCCGCACCTGGAAGGAGGCGTCGAAACGAAATGGTTCGTAGATCTGGCCGGCTAACATGGCGCCGCCGTGGGTGCGATGCACCAGGCCGCGCTCTTCCAGCCTGACCAAGTCACGCCGGATGCTGGCCGGGGAAGTCCGGAACTCCTCAGTCAGCTCCTCAACCGAGGCCTTACCGTGGTTCAGCAGCAGCCGAAGAATTTCTTTTGCGCGTTTCTCGGTTTTCGAAGACATGGGTTCGCTGATACGTTTCTCCCCGCGGTATACCGGGGAGGACGTCCACTCAGTGTACGGATTCACTCATTGTACGGGTTCCCTGTTGGCCGCTACGATGGCTTCCCGCAGAGCCCGCACATCTTCCACCCGCACTCCGCTGCGAACATAATCGTCCACGCCGGCGTCGCCTAAGTGAACCGTGCGCACCTGGTGTTTCACTGGACTGGGTACGGTCTGGCGCAGGGAAGCATGGAACTCCCGAACGCCACTGGCGCGCGCGATCTCCCCGGCGTTGCTCGCGCGCACGCCGCTGCCGGCCATGATGCGGATCCTGCCGTTGGACGCGCGTACCAGCTCACGTATGCGATACCGTCCTGAGAGTGCGTCCGGCTCCCCGCCTGAGGTCAGCACGCGGTCCGCGCCGGTACAAACCACGTCTTCCAGGGCAGCTTGCAGGTCACGGGTCATGTCGATTGCCCGATGAAATGTCACTTCCATCGGACGAGCCAGTTCGACCAGCCGCCGGGTGCCTTCCACGTCCACATCCGCTTCGGCGGTCAGCAGACCGAAGACGACACCGTCGAGGCCGCACTCCGCGGCCAGCTTGATGTCCTCGGACATGACCGAGAGCTCGTTTTGAGAATAGAGAAAGTCACCTCCACGGGGGCGAATCATCACGTGGACGGACCCTTTAAAGTGCGCTCGCACCACACGCATCAAGCCCAGGCTGGGCGTAAGGCCGCCTTCCATCAATGCACTGCACAGCTCAATGCGTTGCGCCCCGCCCGCGTCTGCTGCCAGGGCAGACTCCACGGAATCAACGCAAACCTCAAGAATGGACACGGATTCGCTCCTGCCCGGTTGCCCGGCTTGTGACACTTTCTACGCGGAGGAGGGGGGACGTCTTTCCTCCGCGGTTCACGGATGACCGGCTGACATGCGAACTAGCTTCGAGCAAATATTCGACCAAGGTATGCCGGCGCCGGTAGGGGAAAGGCCCAGGCAATAATAAATGCACTCCTCCTAGAAGGAATAGTGGGCCGCAAACTGAATGGTGCGAGGCCCGCTGCGCGTACTCGTTATCTGGCCAAAATTCGTGTCGTTGACGTTGTTGTCGGGGTTGGCGTAACTGGCAAAGTTAAATACATTGAAGCCGTCCACGCGGAAGCTTATGGTCTGGCGTTCGGTGATATGGAAGTCTTTGAACAGCGAGCTATCAATCTGTTCGAATCCGGGCGCGCGCTGGCTACCGACCCCGTCCGAACCATAGGTGAATGGTGCGGCTGGCCCATAGGCGCAGGTGCCGTTATCCGGGCCACTGCAGGGAACGGCGGAGGGGCCGGTACCGAACCAGTGCGCAACGCCCTGATGTTCGATCTGGAGCTTGCGGTACTGATTGGCGCGCGATCCTCCGGATGAACCCGCGTACGAGTTGGTCCCGGCATTGAAGGGTCCGAAGATGGTAACTGGCAGACCCGAGTAGACAATGGCTGTGGAGGAAAGAGTCCACCCGCCCACGAGCATGTCGAGCCCGCGGTTGATGTGGCCGCCGAAGGCTTGCCCTTTGCCGAAGGGCAGCAGATACGATCCGTTTGCGGATAAGTTGTGCCGGATGTCCTGGTCGCTGGGCCCGTAGTCGCCGGCCAGGTCGAAGCCGTTTTGGGTAGCGGTTGGCCCGGCCACGCTCGCCCCCCCGTAGTTGCCCTGGCTGTCGGTGAGTGAATGCGAATAGGTGTAATTCACCGTTGCCTGGAAGCCCCGGGTCATCCGGTGACGCACAGTCAACTGGGCTGCGTTGTAGTTGGAATACCCTTCTGACTCGATGGTAAAGAGCGCATTGCCGGGGCCGACCAAACTGTCGAAAGGTCCGGGTGCGCCGGCCACTGCCTGCGGCAGCGTCAGCTGATTTGCGTTGTAGTAATCAATCAGGTGATGCCCCACCTCTCCGATGTAGCCGACCTGGAATGAGGTGCTGTTATTCAGTTCATACTCCGTCGTAAGGTTGAATTCCTGAATGTAAGCCGGCTGGATGTGCTGTGGATACGCGGTGTAACCCGCGGTGACGATCGAACTGTTGTTGATAGCGAAGCCATTTTGCACCGCGAACGGAAACCCGCCGCTGGTTGCAGTGGGCGTGACCGCTGTCAGCGAGGAGGCGTTGGCGAAGGGAGGATTATTGACTAGCCGTTCCCCGGTTGAATTCCCCTCAAGGAAACTGGTGGTGCCATAGCCACCGCGGACCACAAATCGCGGACTCACCTGATAGGCAAAGCCAAAGCGAGGCTGAAACTGGT
This sequence comes from uncultured Acidobacteriaceae bacterium, assembly GCA_963821315.1. Lineage (GTDB taxonomy): Bacteria > Acidobacteriota > Terriglobia > Terriglobales > Acidobacteriaceae > PALSA-350. The sequence continues at coordinate 156,800 of CAWGDP010000013.1, forward strand.
CGTAGGTCGGCTGGTAGCAACCCGCGTTGCCGCATACGATCGATCCCGGCCGCGCCCCGGCCGGCACGTGGCCCGCATACTCCACCGTCCCAGCCAGCGGCCCGTTCAGAAACACATTCGCCGTCTTGTTGTTTACCTCCGCATAGGGTTCGTCGTACTCGTAGCGCAACCCAAGGTTAAGGGTGAGCTTGTCCGTGATCTTCCAGTCGTCCTGGATAAAACCGGCCACCCGGTATTGCCGCTGCCCGAAGTCCCCATTCGACAAGCTGATCTGCTGGCTGGACGAGCGGTCCAGTACGAAGTCTGCTCCCCCATAACCGGTGCCACCCGGCAGAGCAGTAAAGTTGCCATTAAAGCTGAAGGTTCCGAGCGCTCCTCCATTGCCAATCAGGGCGAAGTTCTGCTGGTAGCGCAATAACTGCGCCCCGATGCTCAGTAAGTGTTTTCCCCGCTGGATGGTCAGGTTGTCGCCGTAGGTGAAGGTGTTATCGCGCAGAATTTGCGCCTGTGCTGGCGTACCGAGGCCGGTGAGAGTCGACGCGCCGATACTCTGATAGGAGAACCCGTCATATTGTTGCTGACCAAACGGTATACCAACGATGGAATCCCCATTCAGCCCGAACGCGCCGGTCGAATCGCTGGGGATGTTGCTATCCCAACGGATGCGGGTGAAGCCGATCCGCGCCTCATTCACCATGGTGGGAGAGATGGTGTGTACCCAGGTGGCGCCACCCAGATGATCCGGATAGGTGTCCTTATTGGGGAAGGTGATGGCGAGCGCGGCGATGTTTCCATCGAACGCCCGGCCTTCTGAGTAAAAGGCGGTGATCTTATCCGCGGGTCGTGGATCAGCCTCGATCTTGATATCGCCTTGATCGTTTTGCACGAATGAGCTCGCAGGCCCGATGAAATTGTTTTGCACCAGCCCGTCGGTCGGAGCTTTATTGGGCAGTGGGTAATACTGGGGATTCGCAATCAGGTAGCGAGCGACCGGGTTGAGGATGGGCACACCCAGATTGCCCGGGTAAGGCGCAAAGCCGTTCTGCGTGTCATAAAGCTGGAACGGCAGCGCGGAAAAGTCGCCCTGGCGCATGGCAGCCGAAAGAACACTCGCTGTGCCCTCGCCTCCCTGGTGTTTGCGTGCGGCCTCATAATCGGCGAAGAAGAACAGTTTGTTCTTGAGAATCGGGCCGCCGATGGTGCCTCCGAAAATGGATTGGGTGAACGGGTTCTGAGGTACACCTGAGAAATTGTTGGCCCAGGTATTGGCGGTCAGATTCTGATTTTCCACCATCCCATACGCGCTGCCGTGAAGTGTGTTGGTACCGCTCTTGAGAATCGTAACTATATCGCCGCCGTTTACGTTGCCATAGGTGGCCGGCGCATTGGCCTGAATCACACGCAACTCCTGAATGGCGTCGGGCGCAGGATTGTAGCCGATCAGGTTGTTCTGGGTTTCGTTAATGTCGGTGCCATCGAGGGTGTAGTTGTTCGCCTGGGCGCGGTTGCCGTTAATGGTGACCACGTCGCTGTTGAAGGTACTGCGCTCAATGGCGTTGTTGCCGGTCAATCCGGTGGGAGCGGTTGCCACCGCGCCTGGCTGGAACAGGGTCACCGAGGAAAAATTTTGTCCATTGAGCGGTATTTTCGAAATTTCCTCCGAACTGACCGAGAGCCCCAGCGAGCCGTCCGCTGTGTCCAGAATGGGGGCGATCCCTCCGTTGACAGTCACGGAGTTGGTGTCCGAACCAACGCTCAGGTGTGCGTCGAGGTTGGCAGTCTGGCCAATTTCAAGTTTGAACTGTGGCAGTGTGACCTTGTTGAAGCCTTGGGCAGTGACCTGTAACTGGTAATTGCCGATGGGTAGAAAGCGGATGGAATAGACACCGCCGCTGTTGGTCTTGTCAACGGTTTGTACGCTGGTCGCCATGTTGATGGCGACCACGGTTGCGCCTGGAATCACAGCTCCTGAGGGGTCTGTCACCGTACCGGTGACCGCTCCGGTGACGGTCTGGGCGGCCCCGGTGCCAACGCAGAGCAGTACAGCAATCAATGATCCTACCCACATCCGTATGAAACTCATCTTCATTGCGCTTCAACCCTCTCGACTCCGCAGCCGGAATGCTGGCTGGGAAATTCGCGTTATTTCCGCAACGATAAGCTGGCGGCGGCTTAATCGTCTAGTAATAAATGATTGTTTTGATCGTAATATCAAAAAATATCGATCAAATTCGTCAATCAAGTGATGAAGAAATTCATTTTGTTTAATAATGATCGATCTGCAGGCAACTTCGCAGCCCCGGTGCGCGTCCGCCAGGGACAAAGTCAGCGGGCCCGGGGCAAAGCCGGCCAGATGGCCGGATCCTCGTAACCCAAAACCCAGGAGCAGATGCCCTGCAAGCGATGTTGGTGGGCGAGATCGTAGCGCTCCATGAAGGCGCGCTGATTGGTGTAGAAGACCCATTCGCGCATGTCGTCGCGGTAGAAGTAAAACCAGGGGGTGTGGTCGGTCGCATCCCATTGCTCCTTTCCTCCGTAGGTGTCGCGGAGATAGGCCGCGGTCGGTTGGGAGATGAACTCCGCGGTCACGTTCGCCGCCTTGTCCTTTTTGTTCAGGCCCGGATCGCCTGTGTACCAGTGGTATCCGTAGGCCGCGATACCGAGCGAAAGCTTCTGTGCGGGTACAAACCTGAGGGCATATTCCAGATTCTTGTTGGTCCAATCCCAACCGCCGACCGGCCCTGGCGTAGTCCAGTGTGTGCTCTGGTCGTAGGTCATGAGGCAAAGTATGTCGACTGCCTCGCCCAGGGCCTGCAGATCATAAGCGCCGCGCCATTCGTCGAAGATCCACTTGGAAAAGTCGGTTTCGCCGGCGTGCCCCGGAGCGCCAGGGACTACATCGATGCTGACCAGCAGATGCTGTTGGTGCAGCACCTCCGCGGTTTTCTTCACCATCGCGGCCAGCCCATCGCGATCGGTCCACATCACGTCTTCAATGTCGTAGTTGATCCCGTCGTAGCCGTTCTCTTTGCATTCGCGCACAAAGGCCCGGTTCATCTCATCCTGGGCCTTCTGGTTGTTGATCAGCTGGTGAGCCTTTTCCGGATTGAAGAGGGCAAACAGGGGCAACAGTGTCACGTGGGCTTCTTTCGCTGCCTTCAGCACCACCGGCTGCGGCTCCCCAGACACCAAACCGTTTTCATCAATCTGGTACCAGGTGGGGGAGATGATCCCGATTTTGTCTTTGTGGGCCAGGAAGGAATCGACGGAGGCGGGCTGATTATTCATCCAAAACAGCGTCACCGGCTGGGTTGAGGAGGTTGGCGTATTGGTCTGCGCCAGCAGGGCCGATTGATTGGACAGCGACATCAGAAACAAGATCCCGAAAACTTTTTTCACCAAACTCCCCTGCCGGGTCGACACAAAATGAAGAATTACGTCAAATTAAATGTAAATATCGATCATAATCTATGATGGATTATGCAAGAAAACGCAAGCAAGCACCTCGAACCACCAAAATTCATTCCTTAAATGAAATGAGGGATCATTTGCTTACCGCCAGGTTGGATTTCCGCAGCATTACCTTTGCCTTTGCCTTCTTCTGCCCCTTCGCTCTGCATGCTCAGCTCTTTGATTCGCAACATCCCCACACGGCGCCCATTCAGTTATCGGCCGGTGAACAAGCCACGCTCGACAAACTCAACGCATTGCGGACTCTGCCCGACGGCCCCTGGCGCTTTCATGTGGGCGACATCGCGCATGGCGAGTCGGTGACTTTGGACGACAGCTCGTGGCAGGTGGTCACGGCCAAGTCGAAGGCGCCCAAAGAAGCTGTCTGGTATCGCCGCGTGATCGAGGTCCCAAAGACGCTCGACGGCTACGACCTCACCGGAACCACTATTAACTTTCGATTCGCGGCCTACGCGAATGGACCTATCCCGGAGATTCTTTATTTCAATGGCCGCCGGGTAGCGATGGGGGACGATCTCGAAGCCGTCGAGTTGTTCGCGAACGCCAAGCCCGGGGAAAAGACACTGGTCGCGGTCAAACTAATGCCTACTGTGGACGTGAAGCAGTTTGATCATGTCGAACTCAACATTAGCTTCGCTCCCTCACGCCCCAATCCTGAAGATCTCCGCCAGGAGCTGGTGAGTGCTGCCACCCTGATTCCTTCGCTTGCCCCTGGCTCTGAGGCCGATCGCAAGGTGGTGACTGACAGCATCAACCAGGTCGACTTTTCAGCGCTCGAGCACGGCAGCCAGAGCGCGTTTGATGCATCTCTTCGCCGCTCCCAAACCACGCTGTCTGCGTTGCGTCCCATTCTGCAGGAGGCAAATTACCATCTCACCGGAAACTCCCACATCGACGCTGCGTGGCTGTGGCCGTGGACCGAAACCGTCGACACCGTAAGGCACACCTTCGGAACGGCGGTCCAGTTGATGAGCGAGTACCCGACGTACACGTATACGCAATCCGCCGCGGTCTATAACCAGTGGATGGCGGATGATTATCCAGACCTGAACGCCCAAATTGCCGCGCGGATCAAGCAGGGGCGTTGGGAGTTGGTGGGCGGCATGTGGCTCGAGCCCGATCTCAATATGCCCGACGGCGAGTCCCAGGTGCGGCAAATATTGATTGGCCAACAGACTTTCCAAAAGCTCTATGGCGTGACCACCCGCATTGGCTGGAATCCCGATTCCTTCGGCTACAACTGGCAGCTCCCGCAGATCTACAAACGCAGTGGCATCGATTATTTCGTCACCCAAAAAATGACCTGGAACGACACCAATCAGCTCCCGCTTAAGCTCTTCTGGTGGGAGTCGCCCGACGGCAGCAAGGTTCTCACCTACTTCCCCAACGGATACGCCAACAATAATCTCGAACCCACGCGCTTGGCCCCGGATCTCGCCGTTGCCCGCGATCGAAGCCCCGGGTTGACCAACATGATGGATCTATTCGGCGTCGGCGATCATGGCGGTGGCCCCACCCGCGCCATGCTCGACCAGGGACTGCATTGGATGGAGCCGGACAAAATTGTTCCACGCCAGGAGTTCGGCACCGCGCAGTCCTACTTCAACGCCGTAGAAAACAGTCTCAGTGGCAATTCGCCCACCTGGAATTACGCCGCCCTGGCCAAGGGGGGTAACGCGCTGCCGGCGCCGGTCCCCGGCCAGATCGCCATTCCCACCTGGGACGACGAGCTTTACCTCGAATACCATCGTGGCGTATTTACCACCCAGGCCAATCACAAGCGGAACATGCGCGACAGCGAAGAGTGGATGCTCAATGCGGAAAAATATGCTTCGCTTGCCTGGCTGGACGGCAGAAGCTATCCTGCCAACCAACTGAGCGACGCATGGAAGCTGGTACTTTTCAATCAATTCCACGATCTCGCCGCGGGCTCCGGGATCGGGATTATCTACAAAGAAGCGCAACAGCAGTACAACCAGGTCCACTGGTCAGCCGATCAGGTGGCTGCGGGCTCGCTGGCCGCGATTAGCGCCGGAATCGACACTCGGGTCAAAAAAGGGCTTCCTGTATTGGTGTTCAATCCACTGGCCTGGCAGCGTGGGGGCGCAGTTGAGGTCTCGGTGCAGCTTCCGTCCGGATCAGCGGACAAGCTCACCGTGCTCGATGACAAGAACAATGTGGTTCCCTCGGAGATCCTTACCCACGACCCGAAGACGCACACCGCGCGCCTGCTTCTCCGCCTTGCCAACGTGCCTTCGATGGGGTACCAGGTGCTGCACGTGGTCGAGTCGAACCAGAGCTTTCCCTCCGACCTTACGAGTAGGGGACCACACTCGAGAACGCTAACCTGCGGGTGGTGATTGATCCGCAGACCGGCTGCATCACGTCACTTTTTGACAAGCGCGCGCAGTTCGAAACCTGGCCCAGGGCAGTTGCGGCAACGAACTGCAGGCCTTCAAAGACACCCCTAAGGACTACGACGCCTGGAACATCGACCCCGGCACGCTGGACGTGGCTCCGACCCGCATCCACAATGTCGATTCGGTGCAGATGATCGAGAACACGCCTCTTCGGTCCACCATCCGGGTGGCCAGAACATGGCAGAACTCGAAGTTCGTTCAGGAGCTCACGCTTTTCGCGGGGAGTGATGAGGTTCTGGTTAGCAACGACTTTGACTGGCACGAAACTCATGTCTTGTTGAAGGCCGCTTTTCCCCTCGCCGCCTCCAGCGCCAACGCTACGTACGAGATTCCCTATGGGACGATTGACCGGCCGACCACGCGCAACAACAGCTTCGAAAAAGCGCGTTTTGAAGTGCCCGTTTTGCGCTGGGCCGACCTGGGTGATGGCCAGCATGGCTTCAGCCTCATCAACAGCTCCAAATACGGGTACGACGCGGTTGGCAATTTGCTCCGGCTGACTCTTTTGCGATCGCCTGTCTGGCCTGACCCGGATGCGGATCGGGGACCGCACCACTTTAGCTATGTCCTTTATCCCCACGCTTCCACCTGGCAGCAAGCGCTGACGGAGGAACGTGGATACGATGCCAATTACTCGCTCCAGGCGATGCTGGTTGAGCCGCACGAGGGCTTGCTCCCGGCGGAACACTCTTTCCTGGCAGTAGATAACGATCATGTGGTGGTTACGGCGATCAAAAAAGCTGAAGATGGAGACGCCTTGATCATCCGTTTCTATGAATGGGCAGGCAAGGCGGCGCGTGTCAAGCTGACCGTGCCTCCCGGCGCCACTGCGGCCTCGGTCGTCAACCTGATGGAGAAACCCGAAGGCGCACCACTGCCGATTACGGCGGACTCGGTCTCGGTGGATGTAACACCCTACGAGATACAAACCGTTCGCATCGCCTACAAGCCGGCTCGCGACGGCCTTGATGTCGCCAATGCGACTCGCTGAACCTGGGTGGATACACCGGTAACGAATGATGGGTGCCCCATTCAAGCCCGGTTTTGGCTTGAGTGGGATTCCACCGCGCTGGACTGGCAGCTTTCTCTACTGCAACGGATCCCCACGCCCGTGAATATCTACACCCTTTACAGTCATCGGTCGAGGTCCGTGGAATCCCACTCAAGCCAAAACCGGGCTTGAATGGGGCACCCATCATTCGTTACGCGCAGAGAGAGGCGAAATCTGTGAGAAGTTCAGGCTAGTTACTAAATGTAACTGCAGCGGTGCTTGGTACGGGATCCCACCGGTTACTGCAGTATCTCCCCGGCCAGAGCATCCACGTTCGACTGATGCTTGAGAGCCACCAACCGGGCGATCATCACATCGCGTTGAGAGCATCTGAGAAGATGGGCGCATTCTTCATCGGACTGCTCTTCCAGAATCGACATGACGAAGACAAAGCGGTCAAATGCATCCAGTAAAAGGATTGCGCCGAAGGGGTCGCTTTCTGCCCGCATTCCCGATCTCGGGTGGTTCATCATCGATACGCTATCCGCGTACTGCGGTGTAGGCATGATCATCTGTATGGCGTTTTTGAGAACCGCGCCCCGAGCCCATGAACGCGCCCAGTCCATGAAAACACCCATTCCCTCCATGCATTCTCCCATCGCCGATACGAGACACTGCTCGGCTTTATCATGGTCTGCGGTTAAGAGAAACGCGAGCAGGTACAGGCTGTGCATCTGTTCGTTAAAGGACTTAAAAAAATCTGTCACAGTCGCGTATGACGTTGCTCTCTCGTCGACGAAGGACATTGGCAGCAGCATAATTTCACCTCTTTGGTTCAAGCCACGGATCTTTTGGTCTTCATAGCATGGACTTTGAGGTCCATGCGGCGCCTAAAGCATGCAGGATAAGTTGGTCTGCAGGGCTTAAATGACCTGGATCCAAGAGGGCCTGATAGGCATACTGAACACTGGTGTTTTGTGTTACGCACCAGGGCTCGTGACGAATGACTCCCTCACAGTGCCCGCATGCTGAATCCGCGGTGTATTGGTTACTGTGACTCAATGGGAGGTGGGTTTGTACCGGCATTGGTTTCTCCTGCGGCGATGGTTGATTGACGTGCCTACGTTGCACTGCTCAATTGCACTTTCAGGGCCAATCCGAATTCGCGAGGGATGAACGGCATTTCTCCGGTCTTCCAGTTTCGATACCCATGGATATCCATGGGTATCCATGTCAATCATGAAACAGCTCCGCGGCCGGCGCTTGTCAGGAAAAATTTGGAAACCGGAACGCCTTGATGAGTGTCAAAGTTTTGACATCTGTCGATCGGTTCGCGCCGGAGTTCTGGCGTTCTGCCGGCAACAGCGGCGCGGCCCCGAATCTTGCCCGGTCTTCTGTTCGGCTTGAACAGGGAACTGGCAATGCTGATTCGCACAACCGGCTGAAGCGTCAGTGGAAGCCGCAAAGAATGAAGAATCAACCTTTGGGTTGCGATTGCCGGCCCTGGTTGGCAGTTGGGCCGGGCACCAGGGTACGACGGCAGGCCTTGCATTGCTCCTGATGCCTGAGGAGTCGATTCTTGGCAGCGTTCCTGTCAGCTATGACCCTTAGCCGAACCTCATCGGTAAGGAACGTTGATTGACCAAACAGTTGTGAAGACGCCGCAATCTGTGCCCAGCGTCGAAGTGAAACCTCATAGAGTTGTTGCAATCTGAGTCTCTCAGGACACGCCATAGGTGGTTGCTCGCTCCGCTTGAGATATTCAAGCATCGGCTCGAACCCGCAAAAAGAGCCAGCGACATATTGCGCCACCGAGGGAGGTATTTCGAGAGTCAGCGACCCTGGAAATGCTGTATGAGAGACTACTCGAAATCCGGGAGACGGAGATTGAACGCAATAGCCTGGAGACTCAATCTTTTGGCATTCATCGCGGCAGCCTGGTGTGGGTGCTGCGTCAGTCAACCTCTGAATCGCCCCATCAGAACCCTGTATCACACCGTCTGGAAAGTCCGGGATGGAGTCCCAAATGACATCGTCGCGATTCAGCAAACGCGGGATGGTTACCTCTGGCTGGGCACTGGCGAAGGTCTTTTCCGTTTTGATGGCGTGAGGTTCGAACGCTACCAGCCGAATGGGGGAGGCGAACTATTTTCCGGCAGGATCAGCGCACTATTCCTTACCAAGGATGGCGGTTTATGGATTGCACATCAAGGGAGGGGAGTGCGAGCGAGTCTTCTCCAGAATGGCGAGGTAAGGAATTACGCAAGCCCTGATCCCCTTCACCCAGGAACCATTTTGGCATTTGCGCAGTCACCAGACGGGACCATGTGGGCGGCCACCGACTACGGGCTGGAGCGCCTCGAAGGAGCGCATTGGATTGATCTAGGACAGCACTATGATGGAGCCTCGAGTTATCCGGAGACCGTTTTGGTCGATCATCGAGGTACCTTGTGGGTGAATACCAGAGCAGGACTTCTGTATCGTCCCCTGGGGCAAAGCCAATTCCAAACAGCGGATGCCACCCTCTCCGAGAATGTCGATATCGTTGAGGCCCCCGACGGCTCACTCTGGATGGCCAGCGTCAGAGGGTGGGTTCGCAAGGTCACTCGGCCGGATGGCAGTCTCCTAAAGGAGTACCCTCTCATTGTCGTTAAGTCGTTGGGCATAGCCTTTACCCACGACGGAGCCTTGTGGATCGCAACCGTTGGAGATGGGCTCTTGAGGGAGCCATTTCCCAACCAGCTACCTACCAACCGCAAGACCTCTGAGGCTGCGCTTGAGCACTTTACGGAACGCGACGGGTTGGGCAATGACTTCAGTGACACCGTCTTCGAAGACCGGGAGAGAAATGTCTGGGTCACGTCCAGTCGTGGGCTCGATCAATTTCGTTGGTCTAAATTGATTCCAATTGAGCTTACCCATGGGGCGACCTATATATCGATGGCTGAAGATCCCTCAGGTGGCCTTATCGTGGGTAGTGAAAGCCTCATGCGTACGGCCGATGGTGTCGTCACCCGCGTCCTTCCGCCTCCATCGCGCATCGAGTGCGCCTATCGCGATCCGCTTAACCGAGTTTGGTTAGGAGGTGTCGACGGTCTGTGGCGTCTCTCTGCCGATCGTCTTCTCGCATACCCTCTACCCCGTGGCTTGACTCGGACCGGTCACAATGTTCAGGCAATGACGCTGGATCGGTCTGGCGCACTTTGGGTTTCGTTCGACCGAAACGGGGTCTACCGGCTGAAAGACGGGTCCTGGACGCGCTCGGGAGATCTCCCCAATTTTCCAACCGACCCGGCCCTCATAGAGACCACTGACGCAGAAGGGCGAACCTGGTTTGGCTACAGGGACAATCTGCTCGCGATGCTCGATGGAACGAAGATTTCGCTCTTTACACCCCAACAGGGCGTGAATATCGGAAACGTCATCTCGGTCTACGAAGCTGGCGGACGCATCTGGATTGGAGGCGACAACGGTATGGAAGTCCTGCAGGATGCCCGCTTTCATCGCATCCGTTCAGCGGATGTGGAAGCCCTGAAAGGTATCTCGGGTATCGCGAGCGAGGCCAAAGGAGATATGTGGTTGAACGGCCTCTCCGGCGTAATGCACATAAAAGCCGATGAGATACAGCGTGCTCTTGCAAATCAGGCTTACTCTATGGCTATCGAACGGCTCGATAATCTCGATGGATTGGTGAGCGCTCCGGAACAGATTAGGCCTTTGCCAAGCGTAGTCAAAACAAGCGACGGTCGAATCTACTTTGCGACCAGAAGTAGTGTCGTCTGGATTGATCCCCGTCAAATACCAAGAAATACCACTCGGCCTACCGTAGACATACAATCCGTCAATGCCGACGGAAAAACGTACGATCGTCCCCAAGAGCTACATCTCAAGGCCAACATCGACAACCTTGAGATCAGGTACACCGCTCCCAGCCTCCTGATCCCCGAACGCGTCCGCTTTCGATACTTCATGGAGGGTCTCGATAAGAGATGGATGGATGCGGGAGACCGCCGTATGGCGCTGTATTCCAGAGTGCCTCCTGGCAAGTACGTCTTCAAAGTAATCGCCTCAAACGACGAAGGATTATGGTCGGAAAGCGCTCGTACGGTGAGCATCAATATTCCACCGTCCTTCATTCAGAGTATCTGGTTCCAGATCCTCTGCGCATTCGTCATTCTCTTGTTGCTCTGGTTGGCTTATGTGCTGCGTTTTCGGCAGGTGAATGCGCAGATTCGGGCTCGGCTTTACGAGCGAGTCGCTGAACGGGAGAGCATCGCGCGTGAACTGCATGACACCCTTTTGCAGGGCGTTCTTAGCGCCTCGATACAACTCGATCTTGCCGAAGATCAATTGGCCGAAGATTCACCGCTCAAAGGCCTTTTGCAAAGCGTGCTTGCGATGCTGCGGCATGTAACAGAGGAAAGCCGGATGGCGCTCCGGGGACTAAGATTCCAGGATGTCGAAAACAATGATTTGGCCAAGGTATTTCAGCGCGTCAAACAGGAGTTCCCTCAAAAGGACACAATCGTGTTCCGGGTGGTCGCGCAGGGAGCCGCGCGTGCCCTCAGAACGGAGATCCGGAACGAAATTTACCGCATCGGCCGGGAGGCAATCGTAAACGCTTACGCCCATTCTGAGGCCGCGGCCATCGAAGTCGAAATACAATACGCAAGAACGCAATTAAGCTTGCTTGTGCGGGACGATGGCCGGGGGATGGACCCCTCGATCCTTCGAGGCGGCCGCGACGGCCACTGGGGCTTATCGGGCATGCGCGAGCGTTCTCAACGAATCGGGGCCACTCTAAGACTGCGGAGCAGACCGGGCGTAGGAACTGAAATCGAATTGATGGTTCCTGCTCATATTGCATTCGAGGACGATTCGGGCAACTCGACGCCCCGGTGGCGCAGTTGGCTTGGGCGGGAGGGGTTCAACGGCAGCAGCAGGAAAGCACGGGACAAACAAAATGAGCGCAGAGGGTAAGATACGTGTTTTGTGTGTTGACGACCATCCTTTGATGAGAGTCGGCATTGTCACCGTTATTCGCTTCGAATCGGACATGGACGTGGTAGGGGAAGCATCCACTGGTCGGGAAGCAATCCAACTGTTCCAGGAGCTACAACCGGACATCACTTTGATGGATCTCAGGCTTCCTGATATGAGCGGGATCGAGGCTCTGATTGCGATTCGTGCTCAATCCCCCTGCGCCCGCGTGATTGTGCTGACCACCTTCGAAGGCGACGCAGAAATCCAACGCGCTCTCGAGGGGGGAGCACAAAGCTATCTCTTGAAAAGTCTTCCCCGAAAGCAAATCCTGGAAGCGATTCGCAAGGTCCACGCCGGCAAGAGGCAAGTGCCCCCGGAAGTGGCCGAGCAACTTTGCCAGCATATCGGAAACGAACAGCTGAGCGCGCGCGAGATTCAGGTTCTGGAAAAGATTGCGAGCGGTAAAAAGAACGGAGAGATAGGAGCCCTGCTGTTCATCACCGAGGAGACGGTGAAGAACCACGTTAAGCACATCCTGCAGAAACTCGGGGCTTCCGATCGAACAGAAGCCGTCACTATAGGCTTCCGGCGTGGCATCATTCATCTTTAGATCAGAGCAGCGCCACCTGGGCAGGCAAAAATGCCTCTTTCGAGGCATCACAACTTTGCCTTCTTCCATTACGTTAAAGGTGCCGCGACCTCTACGGAGCAGGAGGTGCCCGCTGCAAAGGTTATTCTCAGCTTTTCCAAACGGGTTTCCCGGAGGGGGCCTTCTCCTACTCAGGTTCGTTGTTGCGCTGAATGCAACCGCTGAGGGTACTTTTATCTTGTCCTCGCCAGATCATGACACTGCTTCTGGTTGGTGTCTCGGTGGTCTTGCGGTTGTGATGGGCGGTTCGATCCTGATGGGATTTCTTACGCCGATCTGCTGCGGACTGGCCGCCATCGCAAACGTGATCATGCACCTGGTACGGTTACCGTCGAGCCAGGCTCAAGCTCTTGCAAGCTCCATCGCCCATCTAAACCTTGCCATCATCTGTGTGGCGCTTGTACTGCTTGGCCCCGGTGCATTCTCTCTAGATGCGCGTCTTTTTGGCCGTCGCGAAATCATCATTCCCGATCCTAGAGGCCGCGGAAAAACTCTCTGAACGAAGGGCACGGCTTTAGCCGTGCCGTAAAAAGCCACAGCGATGAGGGCTTTAGCCCCTGAGGTACGTCTTTGGGGACATACCGGCCAAAGTCGGCCATTCTTCGCAGCATCGAAAGGCACTGAGGTGCTGGGGATCCCAGGAAATTCGCCAGAGATTATTGAAAAACCGTACCTCAGGGGCTGAAGCCCTCTCCGATCGCATACTTCTACGGCACGGCTGAACCCGTGCCCTTCGTCCGGTGAGTTTATCCGCAGCCTCCCTAAGCGGGATCAGCCGTAACCTCACACGTCCCAATTGCCGGCGATGAACAAATAACAGTACCACCCGGCCCATCGGAATGAGTGCGCATGCCTCGGTCGAGGCATGGCACACGAACTCGACTTGGCCATCGCAAAATGCTTCGACAGAGGGATGTAAATGGCGTGGCCTACGAATACTTTTCTCCGCAGCATATTTGAAACTGCAAAGGAGAATGGTCATGACACAGCATATTAAGAACGTGGTCCTGGTGCACGGAGCTTTCGCCGACGGCTCCGGCTGGGAAGCCGTCGCTAACATCCTCAAGAATGATGGGTACAAGGTCTCGGTGGTGCAGCACCCCGAAACCTCCTACGCCGAGGACCAGAAGTTCACGAAGGCGGCCATCGACGCCATGGGCGGACCAGTGGTTCTGGTGGGCCACAGTTATGGCGGGTCCGTCATCACCGAGGCCGGCAATCATCCAAACGTTGCGGCGCTTGTCTATATTGCCGCATTCGCGCTCGATGAAGGTGAGAGCTGTGCGTCGATCGAGCAAGCATTGCCGCAAGCCTCCAAGGCGTTCAAGCCGGACAGCAACGGCAACTGGTGGATAGAACAGGAGCATTTCGCGGCCGACTTCGCGGCGGACATTCCGAAGGATAAGGCGGAGTTCATGGCTGTGTCGCAGGTGCCGATCTCCACCGACGCGTTCACCCACAAGGTCACGTCGCCCGCCTGGAAGACCAAGCCCACCTGGTACATGGTGGCCACCGCAGACCGGTCGATCAATCCCGACCAGGAGCGCATGATGGCGAAGCGCGCCAATGCCAAGACGATCGAAGTCAATGCCAGCCATGTGGCCTACATATCTCACCCCAAGGAATCAGCCAAGCTCATCGAAGAGGCGGCCACCTCCGTACAGGTTAAACAGTAGTCATCCGCGCCGCCGCTGTTCGAGAGGGCCAGGGCACGATCCAAATGGAAAGGACCTCCGCCGATCACGATAAGATCGGCGGAGGTCCGGATCAACCAAGCTGCCTGAGGAGAAAGCAATGAAGGATCGCATCACCATCGAAGGACAGGACGGCGCTTTTGCCGCCTATATCGCGCGGCCGAAGACCTTGCCGGCTCCCGCCGTGGTCGTCTTGCAGGAGCTTTTTGGGGTGAACGCGGACATCCGTAAGACCTGCGACGAGCTGGCCGAACAAGGCTTCCTTGCGGTCGCACCCGACCTATTCTGGCGTCAGGAGCCGGGCGTCGATCTCAGCGTCACCTCCGAGCCCGACTGGCAACACGGTCTTCGCCTCTACCAGGCTTACGACAGAGACGCCGGCGCGAGGGACGTCAGGGATACCGCCAACGTTGTGGCCAAGCTCCCGGGCTGCAGCGGTAAGGTTGCCGTCATGGGCTTTTGCCTCGGTGCTTTGATGACCTTCCTGACCGCTGTGCGCTATGGCGTCGATGCCGCGGTCGCTTATCACGGCGGCGACACGGAGAAGTATCTGGGCGAGCTCAAAGGGTTTGATACGCCGTTGCTGATGCATCTGGCCGAGGAAGACGAGTTCATTTCCAAGACTGCGCAAGCGGAGATCAAATCGGCACTCGCCGGCAAGCCAAACGCTACAGTCTACAGCTATCCGGAGCAGCATCACGCCTTCGCTCGGCATAATGGGGCGCACTACAATGCCGCGGCGGCGACACTCGCCAACGGCCGCACAAGGCAGTTCCTACATCAACATCTGCGGTGACCTTGGGTCAGGCCGCCTGCGGAACCGCCTTCACCGCTTAAAATCTCGCGATTGATCGTAAGTCCTCCCCTACGAGGCTGTCAGCCCACCATGCAAATTCCTCTGAGGAATGGCCTCGCTGGGTTCATTGCGGCCGGGGAATCGGTTGCCCGCCTTGACGGCTCGCCCAAGTAAGTTAAGATCGGAATCGACAAAAAACGGGAAGTATACGCAAGGAAGGCTCGCTCGCCATGGATATGCTTTTGCCTGGTTCCGGCATTACTTTGCTTGCATCTTCTGCAACGTTTACCGTTGTGGGCGACACATTGTGGCGGAAAGCGCTAACATGATCGCAACCTACTCGTTTTTTAGCGTTAGAAAACCTACGGATGAGTTTCGTGCCCCTAGCGTTCTCGCCCCGTAAGCTCGTCCATTGCATTGGAAACCAGGGCCCCGTAGAGCCGTGGATCAAGCATCGCCTGAGTTAGGCACACTGAATAAGGTTTCACGGCTGCCTCGGAAAGTTTGCCCTGCCTGGGAAGAATATGAACGTTCTTTCGAAGTACAAGTTCTGGGTAGGCGGCGCGCTTGGCCTGCTCGTCATCGGCCTGATCATTGGAGCGATCTACCCCAAGCACGTATCCGGAGCAAAGCCCGACAGTCCACTGGACGTTGAGGTGGTTCAGGTTGAGCAGAAGGATGTGCCGATTTATGGCGAGTGGATCGGCACCCTCGACGGATTCACCAATGCGGATGTCCGGGCGCAGGTGACAGGGTACCTGCTGAAGCAGGGTTATCAGGAAGGGGCGTTCGTCCGGAAGGGCCAGTTGCTCTTCGAGATCGATCCCCGGCCGTTCCAGGCGGCTCTCGACCAGGCCCAGGGGCAGTTAGCACAGGCCAAAGCACAGCTGGCTAACGACGTAGCTGTTCAGGGAAGAACTCAGCTGGACGTAGAAAAGTACGAACCCCTGGCCAAAGAACAGGCGGCGAGCCAGCAGGATCTCGACAACGCCGTGCAGAATAACCTGGCCGCCAAGGCCACGGTGCAGACCGCCGAGGCTCAGATCAAAACCGCCGAGGCTGCGGTCGAAACCGCCAGGATCAACCTGGAGTTCACCCGCCTCGTAGCCCCCATCGACGGCATCGCCGGGCAGGCTCAGCTTCAGGTCGGCGCGTTAGTCAATCTAGGCAGCGGGCCGGTGACCTCCGTGTCCACGGTCGACCCCATCAAGGTTTTCTTCACGGTCGGCGAACCCCAATACCTTGCCTGGAGCCAACGCTTCCCAACCGAGGTTAGCTCGACAAGCGGCTAATAAGAATCTGCGCCTCGAACTGATTTTGGCCGATGGTTCCACCTATGCGCATCCGGGCAAGTTCTTCTTTGCGGATCGCCAGGTAAATGAAAGTACCGGGGCCATTCGAATCGCCGGGCTGTTTCCTAATCCGGGAAATATTCTGCGTCCCGGCGGCTACGGCAAAGTGCGCGCGGTTGTCCGCATTCAGCAGGGCGCTTTGCTGGTGCCTCAGCGTGCCGTCTCCGAGCTGCAAGGCGGCTATCAAGTCGCGATCGTGGGGGACGACAACAAGGTCAACATCCGGCCCGTCAAAGTGGGCGATCGTATCGGCAACCAGTGGGTCATTGCGGAAGGACTAAAGCCGGGCGAACGCGTGGTCGCCGAGGGCGTGCAGAAGGTGCGTCCGGGACTGCAAGTGAACCCCAGGCCATTTGCCCGGGACACTGCGGGAAGGTAATTCCATGTCCAAGTTCTTTATCAACCGCCCCATCGTCGCCATGGTGATCTCGATCGTCATGGTGCTGGTGGGCGGCCTCACCATGCTCACTTTGCCGGTCGCGCAATTCCCCAACATAACCCCGCCCGAGATCCAGATCCTCGCCACCTATGTCGGCGCGGACGCGCAAACCCTGGAGCAAGCCGTTGCCACGCCCATCGAACAGCAGATGAATGGCGTAGACAACATGAACTACATGTATTCGGTGAACGCCACCGCCAACTCAACCACCACCCTGATCACGGACTTCGACGTAAAGACCGATCCCAACACCGACTACATTCTGGCGCAAAGCCGTGAAACGCAGGCCGCCTCTCAGCTGCCCACGGACGTTACCAACTACGGAATCACGGTTCGAAAATCGGTGACCGCTCCCCTCATGTGGGTGGCCCTTTATTCGCCCCACGGAACCTATAACGCCAGGTTTCTGGCCAACTACGCGTACATCAATCTGGTTGACCCCATTTTGCGTTCGACAGGCGTCGGCAACGTGAACGTGTTCGGCTCCGGCCAATACGCCATGCGCTTATGGGTAAAACCCGACACCCTGGCCAAGCTGGGCATCACCGTCCCCGAGATCGTCAGCGCCATTCAAGCGCAAAACACCGTGAACCCGACAGGGAAGGCAGGAGGCGAGCCTGCCCCCAAAGGCCAGGAATTCACCTATTCGGTCCTCGCCCAGGGCCGTCTCGTTTCGCCGGAAGAATTCGGAGCGATCGTCGTGCGCGAGACTCCCGACGGCGGGACCGTCCGGGTACGCGATGTCGCGCGCATCGAGCTGGGTTCGCAGGACTATACCGTCGCTGGACGTTTCAACGGAGAGCCCAGCGCTATCCTCTCGATCTACCAATTGCCCGGCTCCAACGCCGTCGATGCCGCCGCAGCCATCAGGAAATTGATGTCGCAAATGAAACAACGCTTTCCCGCGGACATGGATTTCAAGGTTGCGCTCGATACCACTCTTTCGGTGACGGAAGGCATCAAGGAAATCGTTAAGACGCTCGCCATCGCTCTCGTCCTGGTGATCCTGGTCGTCTATCTGTTCCTTCAGAGTTGGCGCTCCACCTTGATTCCGCTCCTGGCCGTGCCCGTTTCGCTGGTGGGCACCTTCGCCATTTTTCCCCTGTTCGGCTTCTCCATCAACACGCTGTCGCTCTTTGGTCTGGTGCTGGCGATCGGTCTGGTGGTGGATGACGCCATCGTCGTGGTCGAGGGCGTGGAGCGGCACATCGAGGAGGGGCTCACTCCGAAGGCCGCGGCGTTAAAAGCGATGGAAGAACTTTCCGGACCCGTGGTGGGCATTGCGTTGGTTCTCTCCGCTGTCTTTGTGCCCACCGCCTTCATCCCCGGAATCACCGGCAGGCTCTATCAGCAATTTGCCGTCACCATTGCTATCTCCGTCGTTCTCTCGGCGTTCAATGCGCTTACCCTCAGTCCCGCGCTTTCCGCGCTGCTTCTTCGTCCCCGGCAACCGAGCCGCGGCCTGCTGAGAAGATTCTTCGATTGGTTCAACGGCCGTTTCGGGCAAGCGACAGAGATCTACGTCCGTTGGAGTGGGGTACTGCTCACCAAAACCGCGGTGGTGCTTGTACTGCTGGTGGCCTGTGGCGCGGCGGCGGCTTTTTTTGCCTCCCGTGTACCCTCAAGCTTCCTCCCCGACGAGGACCAGGGTTATGCCTACATCAATCTTCAGTTGCCGGACGGGGCCTCGATGGAGCGGACAACCGCCATGGCCGCCCAGGTTGAAAAAGTCATCCTCCATACCCCGGGGGTGAAATACGCAACCAGCGTTGTGGGCTTTAGTTTGCTTAGTTATGTGCGCACCAGCTACAGCGCGTTCTTCTCCGTGGCCCTCCAGCCCTGGGATCAGCGAACCTCGAGGGAGCAGCAATTTCAATCGATCAAGGCGCATCTCAATCGTGAATTGAGCAAGTTGCCGGCGGGAGTTGCCTTCAGTTTTTCCCCGCCTGCCATTCCCGGCGTCGGCACCTCCGGCGGTTTCACCTTTATGCTCGAGGACCGTTCCGGAGGCGATGTCCAGTTCCTCGCCAGAAATCTGAACCTCTTTCTTGCCGCCGCTCGAAAACGCCCGGAAATCGCCAGTCTTAGTACCACTTTCTTGCCCAATGTTCCCCAGGAATTTATCCAGGTAGATCGCGACAAGGTGCTGAAGCAAGGCGTGAGTCTCAGCGATGTCTACCGCACTATCCAGGCATTCATGGGCGGTTATTTCATCAACTATTTCAATCGCTTCGGCCGCCAGTGGCAGGTCTATATCGAAGCCGAGGGTGAGGACCGCGCCAGGATAGAAAACGTTGGCCAGTTCTATGTCCGCAACGGCAGGGGAGAGAATGTTCCCCTCTCCACACTTACCACCCTCCAGCCGCGCCTCGGCCCGGAATTTACTTTGCGTTACAACGAATATCGTTCCGCGCAAATCAACGGGAGCGCTGCGCCGGGCTATAGCGCCGAGCAGGCTACGAATGCCCTGGAAGAGGTATTCAAACAGACGATGCCGAGCGAGATGGGCTTCGACTATCTCGGTATTTCCTTTCTGGAGCAGAAGGCGCGGCAGGGAGTGCCGCCTGCGGTGATCTTCTCGCTTTCGCTGCTCTTCGTCTTTCTCGTTCTTGCGGCGTTGTATGAAAGCTGGTCGCTGCCCTTCAGCGTGCTGCTGAGTACCCCCGTCGCGATTTTTGGGGCCTTTGGCTTCCTGTGGGTGCGGCGCGTCCTGCTGCAAATTTTCCTGCCCCCGTACCTGGTCCAGATGGAGACCGATGTCTATTCGCAAATCGGGCTGGTCATGCTCATCGGCCTCGCGGCCAAGAACGCGATTCTGATCGTCGAGTTCGCTAAAGAGCAATACGAGAGTGGTAAACCTCTTGCGGATGCCGCGCTCGAAGGAGCCAGGCTTCGTCTGCGGCCGATTTTGATGACGTCATTCGCCTTCATTCTTGGATGCGTCCCGCTTTGGACGGCCACAGGAGCCGGGTCTGTGGCACGCCAGATCATGGGCACCACGGTGATCGGCGGCATGCTCGCCGCCAGCTTGATCGGAATCTTTTTCGTGCCTGCGATTTTCTACATGGTGGAGAAGTGGTCCGGCGCCGGCAGGCACCCGGCTCCCGCCGCACTGCCGGAAATGACTGTGCCGTCGGAGGGAGACTGAGCAAGCCATGAAGACATGCGCGATCTTCGCTGCCATCTCGGCCTCGACGCTAATGATCGGCTGCATGGTTGGTCCCAATTATCACCGGCCTGCCGTTCCCACTCCAGGCGTGTACCGGGATCTTAGCGATAACTCGCAGGCGCAAGGCCAGGCAGCGTCCTTTGCCGACCTTCACTGGTGGCAAGTCTTCCAGGATCCGCAATTGCAAGAGCTGATCCGCACCGCCTTGAAGGAGAATTACGACCTTCAATTGGCGACCGAGCGCATTGTTGCTGCGCGTGCCCAGGTCACCATCACTCGTTCGAGTTTATTTCCCCAGGTGCAAGCGAACAGTAACTTCGCAGGGCGGGAAAGATCCCACCAGCCAGTCTACCTACAACATTCTGGCGCTCACCGCCGATGCGGCATTCCAGTTGGATCTCTTCGGTCGTCTGCGACGTGCCACCGAGGCTTCACGCGCCCAGCTCCTGGCTACCGAGGATGCGCGGGATACTGTCGTACTCACCCTTGTCAGCGATGTGGCGAGCGACTACTTCGCGCTGCTGGAGCTCTATCTCGAACTTCAAATCACGCGCGACACGGTGAAGAGCCAGGAAGATTCCGTCAAGCTGACCAAGTTGCGGCTTGACCACGGTCTTGCCACCAAGCTGGATGTGTTGCAAGCGCAGCAGGTGCTGGACATCGCCAACGCAGCGGTGCCGGACCTGGAGCGACAGATCGGTCAGGAGGAAGATGCGATCAGTATTCTCCTGGGCCATTATCCCGAGAGCATACGGCGTGGACTGCCATTAGCCGAGCAGCCGCTTCCTCCGGAGGTGCCGCCGGGAATGCCGTCGACGTTGCTCGAACGGCGGCCAGACATTCGCCAGGTCGAACAGGACCTGATCACTGCCAACGCTGAGATCGGCGTCGCCAGAGCTGCATTTTTTCCGCAGATTTCTCTTACCGGCTCCGGCGGGGGCGCGTTTGGTCGAAGCAGTCTCCTCACCGGTCTTATGAGTTCACAAACGGGAATTTGGAGCTACGGCGTCCAGGTGGGTCAACCAATTTTCACTGGCGGCGCCCTGCGCGGGAACCTGAGACTGGCTGAATCCGAACAACGCCAGGAACTAATCGCTTATAAGCAGGTTATCCAGTTATCGTTCCGCGACGTCTCCGATGCTCTGATCGGTTATCAGAAACTTCATCAAGTCCGTGTCGCGCAGGAGATCACGGTCAAGGACCTGCAGGATTCAGTCGATACCTCTCTGCGACGTTATCGGGGAGGCATTACCACTTATCTTGAAGTTCTCGATGGGCAGCGATCGCTATTCAACGCCGAGCTAACCCTCGCCCAGGCTCGGGGCAACGAGTACCAAAGCCTGGTGCAACTTTACAAGGCCCTGGGTGGAGGCTGGCAGTAAGCAGTTAAAACCTCACCGGCAACCGCATACTTGACTGTTTGTCGAAGCGCTTAGCATAATGATTGCGACCACTGTTCCAGAAATATCCTCGCCCCGGGCGCTATCAGTGTGTATGCCAGAGTACAGGTGCTGGCAGCTCCGCGCCGGATATCACCCGGTGGTCGCGGGTCCAGGATACGACATTTACTATCTGAACTTCCTTGCCGGTCTTCCCGCGCGATGGCGGTGACGGAAGATCCGCAGCACGTATGGATACGATCCTCGTGGAGAGCGACTGACGCGCGGCTTCCACTGGTGTAACCGGACGAGTGTTTCGAGGCACCGAAAAGTTGCAATTGGTTCTGGAGCATTTTGTTTCCATCGTGTACTGGTAAGATTACCGGCTGCGGCCTTTTTTTAGGACCCGTCCCGGCTGGCTTGGTGACCTTGTCTACAGCGAAGTAAAAATGCATCCGACGGGCTGAACAAAGCAAGTCAGCACTCATCTCATGAGTATCCGGGGCTAAGATGCAACCAGCGATTGGTGGGACGACGGCCGAGACTCCTCCCAGGTTGAAGCGAGTGCTGGGTCTTTGGGACCTGGTCTACTACGGCGTGATTTTGACGTCGCCCATCGCGGTTGTTCCCATGTTCGGCGAGGCTCAGGTCCTTTCCCGGGGGCACGCTGTGATCACCGTCCTGGCCGCCATGGTGGCCATGACTGCTACGGCGGTCAGCTTTGGACGAATGGCGACCGTCTTTCCGTCTGCAGGCTCGGCCTATACCTATGTGACCCGCGGATTCAATCCGACATGGGGCTTCGTGGTCGGCTGGGCGATGTTCCTGGAGTACCTGTTTCAGCCTTTGCAGAACAGCCTTTACGCTGCCCTGACAATTCAAAGACTGTTGCCGCATGTTCCGTTGGCACTTCTATCAGCTTCGGCCGTGGGACTCATGACGCTGCTATGTTGGTTCGGCATTCGCACCACGGCGCGGGTGAACGAAATCCTGCTCGGCCTGATGTGCATCGTGATGTTGGCTTTCATCGTCGAAGCGATCCGGTACATCATCGGGCAGCACCACGTGATAGGACTGATTTCAACTCAGCCTATCTACGACGCGAAAACTTTCAGCGTTCGCGCGATTGCGGCTGGCACCGCGCTGGCGGCCACTACCTTTATCGGGTTTGATGGGGTGAGCATCCTGGCCGAAGAGGTTGAGAATCCCAAGCGAAATGTATTGCTCGCCTCGGTGCTGGTGTGTGTCTTCACGGGGCTGTTCGCAGCGTTCCAGGTTTACCTGGCGGTTCGGGTGTCGCCCGATTACCACACGCTGGTGAATGCCGAAACCGCCTTCATGGATGTTGCGAGCGTGGTTGGCGGTTACCAGCTGTTTGTCGGCTTTGCTGCGGTGCTTTTGATTTCAAGTATGGCTTGTGGGCTAGCCGGCCTGCTGGGCGCCGTGCGTCTGCTCTACAGCATGGGCCGCGACCGTGTGCTGCCGCGCAAGATCTTCGGCCATCTGAATGCCGAGCGCGGCAGTCCTTCGTACAACGTGCTGATCGGGGGAGCACTGGCCTATATAGGCACGTTAACCATGAGCTGGGAGCGGTCGATTGAAATTCTGAACTTCGGCGCGCTGCTGACCTTTATGGCGGTCAACCTGGCCGCGGTGAAGCATTTTGGGTTTACGCCAGGAATCCCGCACAAGCGGAAATTGTTCCTCGACGTCATCGTCCCTGGTCTCGGCTTTGCTTTTTGCCTGGTAATTTTTCTGGGACTGCAAGGATCGACCCTGGTTGTCGGCACGGTGTGGCTGGCAATGGGTGGGCTCTACGTGATGCTTAAGACGAAGATTATGGGCCAGCCGGTGGTTATTGACTTTGGCGAACCATAATGGGGGCCGATCACTGACACATAGCTACCTTCACATTGAACTCACCCGGCTCCCTGCAGGCCGGAAAAAACATTAAGCGAGAGAAACTTCAATGCACAAGTTAGGGATCGGTGTACTCGGAGTGGGTGCGATGGGCAAGCGACACGCGGAGAATATTCGTCGCTTTGTGCCCGAGGCCCGACTCGTTGCCGTGGCTGACCCAGCACCGGGCCGCGCTGCGCAACTGGCCACCGAGCTTGAAATCGAGCATGGCTTTTTGAGCCTGGACGACATGTTGGAGATGAAAGACATTCAGTGTGTTGTGATCGCGACACCGGACAAGTTTCATCCCCAGTCCATCCGCGCGGCGGCTGCGGCGGGAAAGCACATTTTTTGTGAGAAGCCGCTGGCATTAAGCCTCCCCGACGCGGGTGCCGCCCTGGAGGTGGTTGCCGCGGCCGGTGTGCATCTGCAGATGGGTTTCATGCGCCGTTACGACCCTGGATATGCCGCGGCCATGAAGCGTATTAATGCCGGGGAGATTGGCGAGCCCGTGATCTTCAAGTCCATAGGCCGTGACAAGACTGCCCCACCCATCTCCGAGTATCAGTCTCAGTTGAACGGTATGCTGTTTTACAACAACACCATCCACGATTTTGACCTGGCCCGATGGCTGATGCGGGATGAAGTCACAGCCGTCCAGGCGTACGCAACGGTCGCAATTCGTCCCGAGGTGGCGGACTACGGCGACATTGTCGCCGGAGTGGTTAACCTGAAGTACGGTCGCGGTGCGATTGGCAATATCGAGTCCTATGTGCAAGCGGTGTATGGCCACGATATTCGAACTGAGATTGCTGGATCAAAAGGGGCCATTTTAGTGGGAAGTATCGAACACCATCCCGTCACCTTTCTGGCCAGTGAGGGCAGCTCGCAAAAACTTGCCGACCATTTCTTGACCAGGTTCGAGGATGCCTACGTAGCGGAAATGCGTGACTTTGTACAAAACATGCTGCAGGATCGCGCTCCATGGGTTACTGGGGAAGATGGGCTGCGGGCACTGGAGATCGCTGTCGCCGCCGAAAGCTCTTATCTGCAGTCCAAGGTGATCAGCGTGGCGCAGCCGGAAGGACGCCCTGCCCGCGCGGGCGGGAGCCATGCACAAGGCACGTAGTTATTCGATCGCCCGGTCCGGCGATCTGGGTTCCGCAAGCGCACTTAATTCGAATATGGGGGTTGCTACTTGGCGAGTTCAAAGTCGATTGGATATGCAGTTGTCGGCCTCGGTTTCATCTCAGAGACCGCGGTCCTGCCCGCTTTTCGCGACAGCAAGAAGTGCAGGCTCGTTGCCCTGGTCAGCAACGATGTCAAGAGGGCTAACGAGCTGGGCGCTAAATTCGGCGTCAAGGATTGCTACGGTTATGAAAACTACGACGCGTGCCTGAAGCATCCTGAGGTCGACGCGGTTTTCGTTGCTTCGATCAACGGCCTGCATGCCGAACAGACGATACGCGCGGCCGGGGCAGGGAAGCATGTGCTTTGTGAGAAGCCCCTCGCCAACACGGTAGAGCAATGCCAGCGCATGGTGGACGCATGCAAGGAGAACAACGTCTACCTGATGACCGCTTACCGCAAATATCTGGAGCCCGGAAGCGTGGCCCTGAAGAAGCTGATTACCACCGGGCAATTGGGGCGGTTGCGGCATATCTTCTCCACCTATACCGAAATCGTCGATCCGGCGAAGACCCACTGGCAGCTCGACCCGCGGCTAGCCGGAGGCGGTTCGCTGGTCGACCTCGGGATCTATTGCGTGAACACCATGCGGTGGCTTGCCGGCAGTTCGCCGCTCGATGCGACGGCGCATGCCTGGACCGACGACCCGCAACGCTTCGGCGCAGTGGAGGACAGCATTGCCTTCCTATTGCGGCACCCTGCAGGCCTGGTGTGCCAGGGTACATCGAGCTTCAGCGCCAAAGCAGCATCCTTTGTACAAGTGCACGGCGATGTGGGATGGGCTGCCTTGAACCCGGCGTTTGCTTTTGAAGAGGAGCGCCGTCTGTTCGGCAAGATCGACGGCAAATGGTTCGAGAAAAAATTCAAAGTGATAGATGAGTTTGCTCCGCAGCTCTCTTATTTTGCCGATTGCATCTTGCAGGGGCGCTCCCCCGAGCCTGATGGTATGGAAGGGCTTCGCGACCTCGCCACGGTTGAGGCCATTTATCAGTCGGTTCGCGAGAAGCGGACGGTAACTCTTTCGGGCCACGCGGGCTGATGCGGGATTGCTCACGGGAGAATTCTGCTAACCGCCACTGATCACCCAGTAGCTGCAATTCACCAGATATGCGCCGGATTTGAACTGTTGACGACAGGTTAAAAACGTGGGAGAGTATAAGCGATTAGTCCCTACAAGCTAGGCCCCAATAGACCCATACAAACTAGGCCCAAAGAGATACGCAAGCGTTGCATCGCTTTTCTGGGGAGAGGTGTATGACTTTGCGAACGGGTTTGGCGGCGAGAGCTGTCATCGCTGGACTGCTCAATCTATGTTGTGCGCAAGCTGTACTGGCTCAATTAACCACCGGCGGCATCGTCGGTTCGGTCACTGACCCATCGGGTTCAAGAGTTCCCGGGGTTACGGTTACGGCTACCGAAGTCGAAACTTCGACCCCAACCTCGGTCACCACCGACTCGAGTGGAAATTACCGAATTTCGCCTTTGAAAATTGGCATCTATGCGGTTAGTTTCCAGGCCACGGGATTTGAGCGTGTGGTCCAATCCAACGTGACCATCGAAATCGGCCAAATCGCCCGCATTGATGCAACCCTGACCGTCGGCGCCACCACGCAGACCGTGGTAGCCTCGGCCGTCGAGCCGCTGCTCCAGACTGAGACCTCCTCCCTGGGAACCGTTGAGACTGAGAAGCGGATTGTCGAACTTCCCTTGAATGGCAGAAATTTCTTCGAGCTCGCCTATCTTGGGCCGGGAGCAAATCAAGGATCCACAGGGACCAGCGCCGGGGCAGGATCGACCGACAATAACCGCCCAGGTATTTCTCTGGCCGTGAACGGCCTGAGGATTTTTGACAACAACTATCTCCTCGATGGCTTTGACAACAACGAATTCGGGAACGGGACGGTGGTTATTCAGCCTCCTCCCGATTCCCTCGCGGAGTTTCGCGTAGAAGAGAACTCCATGGGCGCTGAGTTTGGACGTGGCGGCGCCATGGTGAACCTGGAGCTTCGATCCGGAACGAACCAGTTCCACGGTGTAGCGTGGGAGTTTCTTCGCAACAATCATCTTGACGCTCTGAATTATTTTGCAGCCGAACCGACGCCCTTCCAGAGGAACCAGTTTGGCGGCCAGCTTGGCGGTCCCATCATAAAAGATAAGATGTTCCTCTTCGGTTCGGTCGAGCGATCCAGTACTCGTGAGGTGATTCCGTATGTCAGCACGGTTCCCACGATGAGCATGAGGAACGGAGATTTCTCTGAATTGGGAGCTATTACTCTCACCGACCCCGCGAACCCGGGAACGACGCTCAATCCCGCGGATCCTGCCGTGATTCCAGCGAACCGAATCAACCCCGTGGGTCAGAACATTGTCGATCTGTTTCCGCTGCCGGATGCGGGAACCGGTCTCACCAATAACTTCACCTACAACGCCAAGTACAAGTTCGACCAGACAGCGTTCGAGACCCGGTTCGACTACAACATCACGGACAAAGACCGGTTCTTCGCCCACTATGCAATCGCAAACCCGGTAGCCACTAATCCGTCGGTTCTGCCGAAGGTTGATGCAGGAGCTGGTTCGGGGGTGGCCAGCACTTTATCGGATCGGATCCAGAGCGTTGGATTGGACTGGACGCGCATTGCTCGCTCCAATTTGATCAATGATGCTCGTTTCGGCTTTGTGCGGTACCGTGACAACACTCTGCCCATCGATTATGGTGAGAATACGTCCGAGTCCCTGGGCATTCCCAACGCCAACCGTGGCGGCAACAGCTCTGGACTTTCAAAAATTCAGATTTCTGGTTATCAGCAACTGGGAGACTCGCTGTGGGTGCCCGAGACGATTGTCGAGAACGTGTATCAGCTGGCGGATACCGTAACCTGGACCCACGGCAGGCAGAATCTGAAGTTCGGTATGGACTTCCGGCGCCAACAGAGGAACTTCTTTCAGCAGACAGCTCCCTCCGGCTGGTTCCAGTTCAGTGGCAATTACTCGAGCCAGCCACTGGCTGACACTTTGCTGGGCGTTCCCCAATTCTCCGAACAGGATCACCTGATCTCAGAAGACCCAACCCGCTATTGGGACCTCTCGGAGTTCGTCCAGGATGACGTGAGGGTGACCCCCAACCTGACCTTGAATGCGGGCCTCAGATACGAGGTCAACTCCCCGGCCAGCGGGACGTATGTCGGCAACTTTAACCAAACGACCGCAGTAGTGAATACGACCCCTACCCACGGAGGAGTTGGCTACGATCTTACGAACTGGGCACCCAGGATTGGGGAAGCCTATACGTGGCGCCACAACACCGTGGTGCGCTCCGCCTTCGGCATCTTCTACGCTGCGGAAGGCAACATCTTTGATGACTTGGGCTTGAATCCACCCAACCTTGTAGTTCTCTCGCAAAACTTCAACCCTGCCCAGGCCCCCGCACCCAGCCAATATGTCTCAGCCGGATTTCCAGCAGTATTTCCGACGATAGATCCTGCGAACCCCGCTGGAACCGTGCGAACCACCGGGCCGGTGAGAAGAATTCCCCGAATCTTCGAATGGAACCTGGCCATCCAGCAGCAGCTTCCTTCGCGCTGGGTGGTTGAAACAGCTTACGTGGGATCAAAGAGTACGAACCTCTTCGACCACGAATCCTCCAATCTGAACCAGCCGTATCAGCCTCTCGATACAAACTTTTCAGATCCCACAGGAAACTACGGGCGTCCATATTTCAGCATCCGCCCGAACCTGGTCACGGTTCTGCCCCTTGATGTTGCACGCCTCAGCATGTTCTACAACGCCTTCGAGATTTCCGCACAGCATCCGTTTTCCAACGGCTTCAATGTTCTTGCGGCCTACACCCTTGCGAAATCGGTCGGCACAGCCGACGGTAACGTACAGCAATGCGACGTGCAGAATGCGCACAACATAGCCGCGGAGAAGGGTCCTAATACTCCCGATTTCCGCCATCGGCTGACTGTCAGCTACGTCTATGATCTGCCCTACGGCAAAGATAGGCATTACGGCGCCACGGCCAACAAAGTAGTGCAAGCGGTAGCCGGCGACTGGCAGGTCAGCGGGGTGACTACCGTGCACAGCGGCGAGGCCTTTGATGCCCTGCTGGGTAGCGACGTTACGAACACCGGATCTTTTAGCGCTCGTCCGGACCAGATCCACAACCCTAAGGACTTTTCCTTCAACCCTGCAGGTCAGGCGGCGATGGGCTGCCCTGGGCATCAGACGATCAACTGCTGGTTCAACCAGGCCGCTTTCGCTGTTCCTGCTCTTGCCCCGGGCCAGCTTAGCGCTCATGATTTTGGGGATGTAGAACGCGCGGCTCTTCGAGGCCCTGACTTGATTGACTTTGATTTCGCGGCGTATAAGACGTTCCAACTGACGGAACGATTCGGACTCATCTTCCGATCCGAATTCTTCAATATCTTCAACCATCCTAATTTCAACTTGCCGAACGTCGGATCAGGCGGAGGCAGCAGCGGAGCTGGATATGCGAATGTCCCGGGAGGCGCGGCCATTACCCAGACCATCCCGGACGGCCAGAGAGAGATTCAATTTGGAGTCAAAGTGCTGTTCTGAGTTAGTCTGGGACAACCCGCGGGCCTGTGCCTTCGTCTTTTGGAGAACGAGGGGACAGGCGATGAGCCGGCGGTGGCAGGGAGAGGCCTCTTCTGCTGAGTGAAAGGGTGTAGGAATGGCCTTTCGAGTTGCGAATGCTCCGATCAGCTGGGGCGTGATGGAGCATGTTGAGCTTCCCGCTGATTACTCTTACGGGCGGGTTTTGGACGAGATCAAGGCTGCCGGGTATACCGGCACCGAACTTGGTCCCTATGGGTTTCTTCCAACCGATGCAGCCGCGCTGCGCAAAGAGCTGGAGACGCGCTCTCTCACCCTGTGCTCGGCCTTTGTCGACATCGAACTGGGCAACGCCGGCGCGCACGCTGAGGGATTAGCCTTTGTGGCGCAGTCGGCCCAGCTGATCAGCGATGCGGGCGCGCAACTGCTGATTCTTTCCGATAAGGTGTTGCCGGCAAGAAATGCGGTCGCGGGGCGCCGTGGCGAAGCAAATGAGCTCTCCTGGAGCGACGCAGAGTGGCGGGCAGCGGCCAACGCAATCAGTGAGGTCATTACGCTGTGCAGGACACTTGGTCTGAGAGTCGCCTTTCATCATCATGCGGGAAGCCATGTAGAGACACCGGAGGAAGTGGATCGGCTCTTTTCCCTTTTTCCCGCCGATGAGCTTGGGCTGTGCCTCGACACCGGGCATTACGTGTATTGCGGTGGAGACACCGTGGCTTTTCTAAAGAAGCACGTGCCCCGGGTGTGGTGTGTACACATGAAGGATGTAGATGAAGCCAAGGCAGCGGAAGCGCGTAAGAGTCGAATGAACTTTCACGCGGCAGTCCGGCATGGAATCTTTCCCCCCTTGGGAACGGGGAGCATCGACTTCCCCGAGGTATTGACCCTGTTGCGGGGCGGGCACTTTGATGGCTGGCTGGTGGTCGAGGCAGATGTGCTGCCGGGCGGCGCCGGCGCGGATGCTCCTCTTCCCAATGCTATCGCGGGACGCGAGTACCTTCGCCGTTTGGGAGTGTGAGGAGACTCGAGGCGGAACGGTCACTCGACCGGTTTCGCTTTCCCCTTCTACCACGGCCTTAGAATCGAAGTATGAACCGTAGACAGTGCCTCAAGAATCTGACCGCGGCCGGGGCGGGTTCCCTGCTTAGACCGTTTCATGGCAGAGCTTTCTCGGCGGCCACTCCACCTGTCTACTTTCCGAAGTATGTCGACGTCGGGAAAGAAGCCGGACTTCTTGCCAAGACGGTTCTGGTCGGCGACGAGAATAAGGACTTTCTGCTTTCGACGACCGGCGGAGGCATAGCCCTCTTCGATTACGACAATGACGGTTGGCTGGATATTTTTGTGGTCAACGGCTGGGGGCTTAAGGCGTTCCCAAAAGGCGAAGAACCCACCAACCATCTTTATCGCAACAATCGCAACGGAACGTTCACCGACGTGACCGAAAAAGCAGGGCTGGTGCGGCATGGGTGGGGACAGGGCGTTTGCGTAGGCGATTACGATAACGACGGCCACCTGGACCTGTTCGTCACTTATTTTGGCGCCAACGTTTTGTATCACAATAATGGCGATGGCACTTTTACCGACGTGACCCGCGAAGCCGGCCTGCTGCAGAACGAACCGCGCTGGAACACCGGCGCTGCCTTTGTCGATTACAACCGCGATGGCCACCTGGACCTGTTCGTCTGCAACTATGTTGACCACCAGTATGGCCTGCTGCTTTTTGATAGCAATCCTGCCCTGATGGGTCAGCAATCGCCAGTGCTCTACGGAGTGGCGGGGCTGAAGGGCACAAAGAGCTTTCTCTATCGCAACAACGGCAACGGCACCTTTCGCGATGTGTCGGAAGAAGCGGGGCTGCACAAGGCTGAGCCTACGTTCGGTTTCACCCCCTGTGTTGGGGACTATGACAACGACGGCTGGCCAGACATCTATGTTGCCGACGATTCAACTCCGAGCCTGCTCTTCATGAACAATCGCGATGGAACCTTTCGCGAGGTCGGCATGCTGGCTGGCGTGGCTTACGACGCCAACGGCCGAACGCAGGGCGGGATGGGTGCCGACTCGGTGGACTATGACGGCGACGGGCTACCCGATATCGTGAAGACGAATTTCTCTGAAGAGATGCCAAGTCTCTACCACAACATGGGCAAGGGCCTCTTTGAGGACGTGACCGTTCCCAGCGGGCTAGGACGTGAAACTACCTCGGTGAAGTGGGGCACTGGTCTTATCGATTTCGACGATAACGGTTTTCCGGATCTGATGATTGTCGGCGGGTCTATCTACCCGCCGGGAACAGGGTTGCATCATCTCCTGCCCAAGACCGAGAGCAAGCTCATTCTAATGCGCAACCTCGATGGGAGCCGCTTCGTGGATATTTCGCAAGAGGCAGGTCCGGCGTTTGCCGAGTCACGCTGCGGGCGAGGCGCAGTCTTTGGAGATATCTTTAACAGCGGACGAATCGATGTCGTGGTCAACAACCTGAATGATTATCCTTCACTGCTGCGGAACCAGCGGCCCCCCGCCGCCTCCTGGCTACTGGTGAAGCTAATTGGGACCACTACCAATCGGGCGGCTATTGGTTCGCGGGTTTCGGTGAATGCAAACCAGCGCCGCCAGGTGCAGGAGGTTCGAAGCGGCGGAAGCTTTTGCTCGCAGAACGATCTGCGCCTTCATTTTGGTTTGGGAACAGCCAAAGACGCGCGGGTGCAGGTGCGCTGGCTGGGAGGCGCGGAGGAAACATTTGAGCACGTAACCGCTAATCGGCTGATAGTGATCCAGCAAGGCAAAGGGATCCTTTCACAGGACTCGTTTTGATTGTGAAAGGTTACGTGACGGCGGCTGTACTTGTTGCTGTGACGGTTTGCGTCTTTGCTGCTGCCGCCGTTGCGTGGGCTCAATCCTCCAATGCTGGTGGGACAGGCCAGACTGGTCAAGCAACCGGCCAGGCGATGGTTCAAGAGACCTACGACCAGGCGCTGCCTCTTCTTCAGCAGGGCAAGAGTGCCGAGGCTTTGACCTTGATCGACGCGGCTATTGCAGCCGGAGCGCGTGATCCCTCTATTTATAATTTAAAAGGATTCGCGGCAAGTGACCTGGGGCGTTATGCGGAAGCAGAGGAGAGCTTTCGCATCGTAACCCGTCTCTCCCCAAACGCTGCGATGGGATATGACAACCTCGGAGTGCTGCTCTCAAAGCTTGGCCGGTACCAGGACGCAGCCGCGAACTTCCGCGAGGGGTATGCGCGCGAACCACAGAACTTTACCGCACTGCTGGGATTGGGAACATCGCTTGCGGCGCTGCACAAGTATGAAGAAGCAGCCAATTATCTCGAGAAGGCGTGGGATGCCCGTCCTGGGGACTTCCAGGCAGGATATGAATGGGCACACGCGCTCTTCGAGGCCAAGCGGCCGGCAGAGGCGCAGAAGACACTGAGCCAGATCTCAGTGCCGCAGGAGTCCGGCCCAGCCGCGAAGTACTACGGGTTGACCGGAGCCGTCGCGCAGGCTCTACACCAGCCCGCGGCGGCTATGCAGGCATACCGTCAAGCGTATGCGCTGAGCCCCGGCTCCTTTGACATCTACCTGGCGCTGGTTGAAACTGCTCTCTCTTCTCCAACAGGGTCACCTCGCGAGGAGCTGCCCGCTCCGCCGGCGAACCTCTCTGCAGAGCAGGATTCGTCGCTCGGCCTACTCTTTCTGTCGCACGATGACTTTCCGAATGCGATTCCGCCACTGGAAAGAGCTGTCGCGTTAGATGGCTCCAATGAGTCCGCATTTCTGAATCTCGCAATTGCGTACAAGAACGCCGGCAAGTCCACCGCGGCAATCGAGCTGGTGCGCGGGGCCGTCGAAAAGAAGCCTACTGCAGCGTTGTACAGCATGCTGGCTGAGCTCGAAGAGGGATCGGGACAGTACCTGGACGCCGTTCAAAATTATCAGCGCGCGGTGGAACTCGAACCCGGCAATGAGACCTACTATTTTGATCTCGGCATGGAGTATCTTTCCCACTTCACGTTTGGGCCGGCGCTTGAAGTCTTTCGTGTGGGCACACAGAAATTTCCTGACGCATCGCGCCAGTATCTCGGTCTGGCATTCAGCCACTACGCGCTTCGGGAGTATGCAGCAGCAGCGGATGCTTTTACCAAGGCGCTTGAAATCGAACCGGATTCTCCGGCTGCCGTGAAGGCATGGAATACAGTTCTCAGTTTTATGTCACCGGAAGATTGGAAGGGAATTCTGCCCCGGATGGGCAGTCTGGCGGCCGCCCATCCGCAAGACGCCGATCTCGCTTTCTGTTATGGGGCGGCATTATTTCGCTCGGAACTCGCAAAGGGGGCTGAGGGCGCTCTGCTCCGGGCGCAGAGCTTTCTGGAGAAGTCAGTTGCCTTGCGACCGGACTTCCCCGCGGCGCGATTGGAGTTAGGGGATTTGTATGCGGCGCAGAAACAGGATCAAAAGGCGGTCAATGAGTATCTCGAGGCTATTCGCGAGGATCCTAAGTCAGATACCGCTCACTATCGACTGGGGCTGATCTATCGCCGGATGAATGAGCTGGATCTGGCGACGCAAGAGCTTGCCCGCTACCAGGAGTTGTCTCGCCTCCACCAGGAGGAGATGAAGCGAAACCGCAGTGCGATCCAGCAATTTGTACTTTCGCAGCCGGCGAAAGGCAGTAACTGATTCTTGCCGAAAGCCGCGAGGGGATTCATCAGGATGGCAAAGGGATGCGGAGGCGATTCTGTACGGGGACAACTCGCCCTTCGCGATAGGAGCGCTCCGCTGCCGCTGCCACGGCAACTGCCTGGCGACCGTCGAGCGCGTCCACTTTCGGTGCGCGGTCGGCGAGGATGGTTTGAACGAAATCGCGCATCTGGTGGAGGTAGCCATCGGCGAAGCGAACCAGGAAATGGTCGACGATATCCGTTCGGCTCCCCGCCGAAGTGAGCACAACTTCTGCAGTCTGCTGCAGGTATCCGGTGATAATCGTGCCTTTCGAGCCGACGATCTCGGTGCGAACATCGTAGCCATAACCAGACTGCATGTAGTTCTCAACGGCTCCGAGCGTGCCTCGTGAGAACTTCATCGTGAGCAGTGCGGTGTCGATGTCGTTGTACTGCGCGATCTCAGGAAAGACAAGGACCGCGCCATATGCGTGGATCTCGGAAATCTCGTCGTTCATGATCCACCGTCCTAGATCAAACTCGTGAACGGTCGAATCCTGAAAGAACATTCCATTGACGCCGCTGGCCAGGTAGCTGACCGGCGGGGGCTCGGGGTCGCGCGCCACAGACTTGAAGATGACGGGATCGCCGATTTCTCCGGCCTCGATGCGGGCCTTGGCCCGCACATTCGGCGGATCGTAGCGGCGAACATGGCCAACCTGAACTCGTACCCCGGCCTTCTGGGTGGCGTCGAGAACTTCATCGGCTTCCTCGACCGTGAGTGTGAAAGGCTTCTCGCAGAAAATGTCTTTACCCGCACCAGCGCACGCCTTCATGGCCGCACCGTGGAACTTTGCCGGCGTAACGACAACGATGGCTTGCACATCCTTGCGCTCAGCCATGGCTTCCACGCTGTTGTAATAGTGATCGATCTCCAGCTCAGCAGCAACCTGCTTCGCGCGCTCAAGATTGGTGTCGGCGACGGCAATCAACCGCGCCTCCGGGATCAGGTGCCGGAGGTTGAAGGCATGCTGCCTGCCCATCGTGCCTACGCCAAGAACTCCCACTCCCAGTTTCGCCATTGCTTGTCCTCTCACTGCTCGTTAAGCGACGTTGATCAGCATCCAGTGCTGACGAAGCCGATCAGTAATCGATGGTTACAGAGCAATTTTGCTTCACCGCGCGGTAAATCGCTTCGATGATGATAATGTCGCGAAGGCCTTGTTCGCCGCTAGGTTCGGGCTCTCGGCCCTCGCGGATGCAAGCCGCGAATTCGTCCAACTCCAGAACAAACTCGTCCATTGGCTTGAAAGTTCTGGCGAACCACTTGCCGCCCACTTTGCCGCTGATACGCCTTTCTTCCTCAAAAGCGAATGCAGGAGCGAGTTCCGCCCAGCCCTTTTCGCCGTGGACGTGAACGAAAGATGAGAAGGCGGCGCTGTAGGCGGCGGTTCCCTGGAGAACGAGCCCGCTGGCAAAACCGAGCTGGAACGCAACGCCCTCTTCCACGTTCTTAAAGCGTCTTTTATCGCGAACCCAGCTCATGCCCGTGGCGGTGACTGGGTCTTCGTCGACCAGCCAGCGGGATGTATTGATGCAGTAGACGCCGAGGTCCGTTAGCGGACCTCCTCCGCACAACCTACGCGAGAACAACCATGCAGGTGAGTTGTCCCCCAGGGGGCGATGCTCAGTGAAGAGCGTATGGATCACGTCGATCCGGCCCAGATCTCCGGATTTGATCATTTTCTTAAGCAGCAGACTGCTGGGCTCAAAATATTTGCGATAGGCGGTCATGAACAGAACGTGATTGTGGTGGCAAGTGTTGACCATGTTGCGAGCCTGTCGAACGGTGGCCGCCAATGGCTTTTCACAGAGCACGTGCTTGCCGGCTCTTGCCGCAGCAACCACATATTTCTCGTGTTCTCCAGGCGGAGTCGCGATGTAGACCGCCTCGACGCTGGGATCGTCGAGGCACACGTGAAACTCGTCGTAGCTGTAAGCGTGGCTGGCATGGAAGTCCTTTGCGAACCGATTGGCCTTCTGCTTGTCACTACTTACGACCGCAACCAGTGTGGCTTTCTTGCTGTGTGCGAATGCGGGCAGCACTGCGTCTCGAGCAATACTCCCCAGGCCCACGACTGCGTACCCGATTGATTTCGCTGCTGCCACGAATGTTTTCCTCCGGCTGGTTTTTTGGGCTACTGATGACTGCAAAACTAATGTCCGGCTCCGTTTGTGTCGAACCAATTTTCAAAAAGTGCTTTGTATCAGGGCACGACTTCAGTCGGGCCGCAAAATGCCAGTAGGACGAGTGCTAAAGAGGGTTTGTGAGAACTAACAAACCCCAGGCCTTTGAGTGGGAGCCGGGGCGCACCGCAGATCCCTCGGCTGCGCTCGGGATGACAAATGGGGAGGGCAGCGCTTCCATGTACGGCGGCTAAACAGACGCTGGGTAGAGCGGAGGGCGGCGTTTTCGTCAGCGCATATTTAGCGACAACCATCTCCTATCTAGCAACCACCTTTTATGGAAGTGTCACCCTCCCCCTTTGTCATCCCGAGCGCAGCCGAGGGATCTGCGGTGCGCCCCGGCTCCCACTCAAAGGCTTGGGTTTTGTCTGTTCTCACACACCCTCTTTAGCCCCTGCGGCGGTATTTCCCTCTCACAACCTGCGAGGAGGACATTACCTTTGCAGCATTCAATAAAGCATTAAACTCAGAGCAATCAAGTCGCGGCCCCCTCAGGAAAGGCCGCACTTCAGTTGACAGTCAAAGCGGCAGTGCTTCAGGATTCCCGATCGGCGCGGCTGAGACCCTGGTTCTTGATAGCGGGGTGCTCCAGGCCGCGAAGTTCCTCAATGTTGTGCAGAACTTTCAAGATGGCATCCACAATGGCGTCGACATTTTCCTTCCCGCCGAGGAAGAGATGATGCGAAAACCAGATCGCTTCATGATAGGCCGCACGTTCGGCAACCGGGCACTTGTACATCGTGCGCAAGTTGAGGGGCTCGGAGCGTCCCCAACTGAGCGCCGGATAATCTGTAGGATCGAGAGGGAAGAGCGAGCTGCAGTAGACGGGCTCGTAGAAGAGGCCGTCGCAGGGAATCCCCTCTAGCTGAAGCGCCGCGACAAAGGCTGCTCGCGGAATGTCCTTTGCCTGCTCGGCAAAGTACTTCAGGGTGTATCCGTACGGGGCCAGGCGGGTGATGCGCGGCTCTGGTTTTAGCAAGCCAATGCCGGCGGTGCCGGCGAGGCGCGACTCAAAGTATTCCATATTTGCCTGGCGGATTTTAGCCTGCTCCGGAAGCCGATCCAACTGCGCGCCCAACACCGCGGCCTGGAATTCTCCCAGCCGGTAGTTGAACCCGATGAAACGGTGGTGAAACTCATCGGTAACGCTTCTACGGCCAGCGTTGATGTACGTCTGCACCCGCTCGAAGTATTCCAGATTGTTGGTGATGACCGCACCACCTTCGCCGCAGGTCATCAGCTTGCTTGATTGAAAGCTGAAGGCGCCGATGTCGCCGATGGAGCCTGCCCCCTTGCCGCGCCACATACCACCATGGGCGTGCGCGCAGTCTTCAATGACCTTGATGCCGTGCTTTGCGGCCAGCGGGACAAGGATATCGAGATCCGCAAACCTCATGCCGAGGTGAACGGGAAGAAATGCACGCGTCCTGGGAGTAATGGCCTCATCGACCAGCGTGGCGTCGAGGCAGTATGTATTCGGATCGACATCGACGAAAACGGGCACGGCATTCATCGATAGCACCGGTCCCACCGTGCCCTCCCAGGTGTAAGCCGGAACGATGACTTCATCCCCCGGCCGAATATCTATGGCCTTGAGAGCGGCCTGAATCGCTACCGTGCCTGTATTGACAGCCTGGCCATACTTAGCGGTATGTACCCCGGCAAATTTCTTGCCGAAAGCATCCCCATGTTTGCCTGGAAACGGCTGACCGCCCCAATTGCGATTGGTCAACACATCTTCGAGCGCCTGCCGTTCAGCGTCGGTGTAATAGGGCCAAGGCTCAAAGCGATTTTTCCGGCTTGCCTTGCCGCCGGTAATTGCCAGATTTCCCACGAGCGTTCTCCTTTAGCAACAGCTGTTCTAACGCTAGGCTCGATGGCCAGGTTTATTGTCAAATCCTCTCAATTCCAGGGGGTGACTACGACTTTCATAGAATCCGGGGCGACCGATTTGTGAACTGCCTCTTCCACATCACGAAGCCCATAGTGGTGCGAGACAAACTCGCGCAGAGGATAGTGTTCCATGTACCTGGCCATCTGCCGCATGCTCGGCCCGTAAGCGGCAGGCTCTTCTCCACCGACACCCAGTATGCGTGCACTCTTGGCGCAGATGTGGCGATGGGGGCTGACGGGGACTTCGCCCAGGTCTGAGAAGTTGCCGGCTTCCACCAGCATCCCCCCCAGCCTCATGAGTTCCAGGCTTTCAGTGAAGGCTTGCGGCACGCCCGCGGTCTCAATGACCAGATCGGCGCCTCGCCCCTGGGTTAAGCCACGGACAAAATCCAATCGGTCGGCGAGCGTGGTGGCGGCTGCATTCAGCGTGTAGTCGGCTCCCAGGCGCCGGGCAAACTGCAAGCGGTAATCCGAAAGATCGACGGCAATGATGGTTCCGGCTCCGAGCATGCGCGCTTTCATCAGGAAGCACATCCCGAGCGGGCCAACGCCCACCACCACAACGGTGTCATCGAAGAGGAATGCGTCCGTGGGAAATGCGGACATCTGCTTGGCGCGGTCCAGGCCTACAGTCACCGCCATGATCTCAGTCAGAACGGCAACCTCCGAGGGCAGATCATCGGGAACGCGCACCAGAAAGCTTCCCGGCACAATGTACATATACTGAGACCATCCGCCAAAAAGGTGGGGCGGATCGGCGGCACTCAGATTGTTGCCGTAGTCCGTCATATTTTCACAAAGGTAGTAGGGAAAGTCGTGGCGGCAGTAGTAGCAGTTGCCGCAAGAGACGTTGGCCCCGACCACAACGCGATCTCCAACTTTAAGCGGGACGCCTTCGAAGTCAGCATAACGGCCGTCTCCGCCAATGGCCGCCACAGTGCCCACGTTTTCGTGACCCTGGATAATGGGGAAACGGATCTGCTTGCCGCCCCCTGCGCCTGCATATTGCGTGGTGAATCCCTGGTAGGTGTGTTTGTCGGTGCCACAGATGCCAGACATTTCCATTTTGACGAGCACGCAGCCTGGTGCTGGTTCCGGCAGAGGGTACCCACGCAACTCGTACCTTCCGGGCTCAACTAACGTGGCGGCGAGAACGGTCTGATCAGGCATGGGTTGTTGACCTCGACGGACAGCTGCAGCATGACTTGAGAAAAGGACAAGACCCGGCACTTATGATAAGCGCTTAGAATAATCTCACGATAGACACGGAAGAATCGGTTGTCAAGCCCGTCGTCCAGCGTCCAGCTTATCAGTTGATCGAATCGAGCCTGTTCATCTTCTGCTCGCGGGCGGCACTCTTCTGCTTCAGTTCCAGGAAGATTTTCAGTTCCTTGCGCGCTGCCTCCGTCTGCCCGCGTTCCTTGTAAAGTTCGAAGAGCAGGTAATGCGCGTCTTGCCGGCTGGGGTCGGAAGCGACCACAGACTGAAGAAGTTTGACTGCGTCGTCGGTCCGGGCCTGGGCATGGTAGACCTTGGCCAGGTCGAGTTGCGCGTCGGCGAGCCCCGGGGAGAGCTCGAGCGCCTTGGTAAGGTTTTGCTGCGCTTCGTCCAGGTGGTTCTGCCGCAGATCGACATCCCCGATAAGATAGTCGGTCATGGCATCATTTGGGGAAATCTTCAGCTCCTGATTGAACTCGGCAAGCGCCTCCTCAAGCCGGCCTGCGTCGAGATAAAGCGTCCCCAGAGCGTAATGAAGGCCGGCAGCATCAGGCTTCTGCGCGATGGCTTTCTGGTATTCGCTGATGGCGGCGGGCGTAAGGTTCTGCTGGCGAAGCATCTCAGCCCGCAGCTGGAACATGCGGTACGAATCCGGTGCCAGCTTTGATAGCCGGTCGAACGAGTCCGAGGCTACGTACACCGACGCTTTGCCCTTGAAGTAAAGCGCGTCAGGACTAGTGGGCTCAAGCTCGGCCCAGCGACTGAGCATGTCGAGGGCCTGGTCGTCCTTGTTCTGCCGCAGATACGCGAGGCCCAGATGCGCGACCACGACTGGATCGTCCTTGCGGATGAGGTATGCCTTCTCCAGCAAGGGCACGGCGCGTTCGATATCGCCGCTATCGAAGTAAGCCAACGCCAGCAGTACCTGGGTGCGATCCAGATGTGGGTCGAGCTCGAGAGCTTTGAGGAACTGCGCGATGGCGGGCAGGTAGCTGCCCGTCATATACAGGGCGAAGCCGAGATTCGAATGCGCTTCCGCCGAGCGCGGATCAAGCTTGACTACCTGCTCATAAATGCCCCGCGCCCGGTCAAACTCCTGCTCGCGCAGCGCGGATCTGCCTTGCTGGGAAAGTTCGGCGAGATTTTGAGATTGCGCCCTTGAGGGCAGTGTCGACAGGGAGGCGCAAAGAACGATGACGGTGACGCGACGCACAAGGCTTCGCCTCGAGGTTGCTGTGGCGGGGAGGCGGCTTTGGCTGGTCATGGAAAATCCCCATCAATCGTCGCGAAGAGCATGGCCTTGAGAGAGCATGAATTATGGCAGAGCTTACGTCCGTAACTTATGTCTGCACCGTAACCCTGACTCGATGTGCAGTGTTCAGCTCGTACTCGTCCAGTCGATCCGGATCGCGCACCAGGGGTTGTGCGTTGCCCTGGTCGTCGGTAGCACGAACCTCAATGGTATATTGACCAGCGCGCGGCACGTTCCATTCGTAGGTCCAGGATGTCCAAACCATGGGGACCTGGGATGCGGGCAAGACCGCCGGCTGCCACGCTCCATCGCTGGCGAAGCGCAATTCAACCTTGGAGATCTTGCGGTCTCCTGCCCAGGCCACGCCCTCGATACGGTAGGACTTGCCACGAATCCCCTCATTTTCCAAGGGGCGAATAAATCTGGAGTTCACGCGCATGCCCGTGATGGGCCGGCGGTCGCCTTTGGACGTGGTGGCGACGTAGCTTTGTTGCTGAAAGTAGCCTTGAAACGGCGCCTGCGAAACCTCGACACGCGTGAGCCATTTCACCGAGTCCATTCCATACCAGCCGGCTACCAGGGCGCGGAGCGGGAAACCGTGCTCCGGCGGTAGAGGTACGCCGTTCATTTCGTAGGCCAGCAGCGTGGTTGGGTCGGTTGCCTTCTCGATCGGAATGGCGCGTACATAATGTGTACCCGGCGGGAGGCCCTCAGCCACTCCGGAGTCGGCGCCGTGAAAGATTACAGTGGTTGCACCGGGTTGCAGGCCAGCCTGCTTGAGCAGTTCCGTCAATGGCATTCCTGACCAGACACCGGTGCTGACGCCGCGGCCCCCGGCGGGGTTGCCGGCGCATTCCAGGGTAAGCGGGCGACGAATCGACGAGCTCAGCAAAAGATCGGAGTAGGAGAGCTTGAGCGGTGTGGTCACCGCGCCGCTTATCTCCAGATTCCAGTTCTCTTCGCTGATGACTGGAGCGGTGAAGTGGTTCCGGATGAAGAAGTCAGTGTTCGGCGTCACCAGGCTGGGAAGCACTTCGCTCGAGCTGGCTGTGTCAACAGCAGGGCGAACGGGGGGACTGATGGCAGAGGAATTTGGCAGCGCCCTCACATATTTCGAAGCCAAGCCGCCTACAGCGGCCGCGCCGAGCAGGAATTCACGCCGCGCCATTACCTTTGGGGTGCGAATTTTCTCGGGGTCGCCTGGGAACGTCATTAGAAAAAGGTTGATCAGGTCCGGAGTGAGCAAATTATACCCCATCGTTTTCGCCGGATGGCGTGAAGACGGGTGCATGCTGCCAACTTAGGCGAGGCTGCTGCCGCCGGCGTGTAGCTCGTAACGGAATCTCGGCCGGCAACCAGTGTATGCCGCCATCAACATGTGACGATCGACGAATAGGACTAAGCACATTCGATTTAACAAGTTCCTCATCGTAACTGTGTTCGTATCAACCATGCGCATTTGCCGAAGGAGGGCCTGCCTTCGTCCACTTAGTAACCGCGGATGTATCTTCAGAGTGTCTGAGCCAACACCTTTCGGAAGGCAGCTATGATGTCGTCTTCATCTTGAGTTGTCAGGCAGGATGGTATTGGCAACAAAATGCTACGATCGAAGAGGTCATCAGCCACAGGACAGCTTCCTTTTGCATAGTTATGTTGTAACGTGGCGTTCTCGACCAGCTTCCACGGAAAACCGCCTGGATCAACACTGGCCTTCTCCACCAGGCTCTTGTTCCGGTAATAAAGATGCAGACCCCACTCCGTCAGAAGAATGTTCGAAATGCCTTGATCTGAAGTGATGATGCCCTCCTCGCGAAGAGCCAGGTTGACTCGCTTCGCTGTCCGCGGATTATGAAGCGTTAGTATAAGAAAGGCCCCGGTGTCTCCCTCCGGATCGAGGATTTTCCTTAGTCGCACCGTCGGGTACTCTTCGAGCACACGACGGATACGGTATTTGCTGTTTCTCATCGACCGCGTGATCTGTGCCAACTTTCTTAATTGGACGCGGAGCACTGCTCCCCTCACTTCGTCCAGCCGATACCCGCGGCCCCATAGACAAAGATCGAGATCGTCAAGGATTAACCGTCCATCTTCGTTACGCGCGTATCCAAGGTCGTGACTTGCAAAGGCCCGCTTGTGAAGTCGGTCATCGTTGGTGGTAACGCAGCCACCCTCACCCGCCGATATCGTCTTGTTCTGTTGAAAGCTAAAGATCGCCATGTCGCCATAGGTGCCTACCTTGCGACCATGGATGCTTCCGCCGTTGCATTGCGCACAATCCTCAAGTAGCCAGAGATTCCGTTTATCGGCGATAGCGCGTATTGACTCGGCGTCTCCAGGTGCACCGCTCATATGTACCAGGACGATCCCGACTGTTCTGTTTGTGATGCGCCGTTCAACATCCCCAGGATCAAGGCAAAAGGTTTCATTGATATCAGCCAGAACCGGAATGGCGCCATGGTTTACCACCGCGGCCAAAACCGAGACCCACAAATAGGCCGGGACAATCACTTCCTGGCCCGGGCCGATACCGAGCGCGGAAAGGGCGGTGTGCAGCGCTCCGGTGCCGCTGCTGACGGCGATAGCATGCTTTACCCCCAAATATTGAGCGAATTCGTCTTCAAACTGCTCCACCTCTTTCTGGAGGTCGACGCCATAGTAGCGAAAGAATGAACGGCTCTTGAGGACCCTGATCGCAGCCTCGACTTCCTCATCGCCCATATGATGAACACCAGGAAATTCGAGAGGAAGAGGCTCGCTTCGGACGGGAGTACCTCCGTCAATTGCCAGAATCTGATCGCTTCCTTTAGCGTCGTACTTGACCATTTCTCTCTGTTCCATGCAGTTATCCTCACACTCTGTAACTAATTTACAGGGTAATAAATCTGTCTAATTTCTGTCATTTAATTTCATAATGTCAAGTAGTATCTGATTTGAAGTCCTGTCTGCTGCGGAGCGTCCCCGGTGCACTCATTCTACTAATTAGTGTTTCTGTCGGCGGCAGTAAGCATTCAGTAACTTGAATAAGAGCAGATCATCGTCCGGCCAGGACGAAAGTGTCCATCCCTCTCCACCCATGCCAAGGAGGGCCGCGGGCCCTCCTTGGCATGGGTGGAGGCGGATGGAAAGAGTCAGACTGAAAACTTTCAGTTCAGAGCGTGGGCACTGAGATCACTTCCAATTTTCTGTCGACTGCAATTGCCCTGAATCCGTCCGTCAAGTCCGTTGCACCTCGGCTGAATCCGTTCCAAACAACCATCGCCAGCGCGCGACGGCCGGCCACCGAAGCCCACCCCACGGCCTCGTCTATGATTTTTGAGTTCACGGTTACATAGGCCTCATTGTTGCCGCCCTGAAGATTCAGCTCCAGGATTTCTTTACTCTGCATCTGTTGCAGAATCGCGTCGAAGCGGCGCCCCCAGCCTTCTCCACGATCAGCCACAGAAGTTGCGCGAAATTGCTGCCTTGAAAACGGAAGCACCACACGCCGCCCCAGGCCAAGTTGCGCTGCACCCTCAAGGGCAAGAATATCCGCCCCACTGGCAGCGGAACACACCACTGCCTGGCTCGCGGCGGAAACCATCATATTACGGATGCGAACCGCAACCAGGGCTTCATTCTCGGGAGGAAATCTACGTTCGTCCGCGCCTGCGGCGTCGATTCGTCTGCCCGCCAACGCGAGGACAGTTCCGTTCGGGTCCAGTAATCGTTGCAAGCCGCCGAGTACCGAAGCCATCGCTGAGCTGGTCCTGACATCGTTGAGAAGCGACAGGGATTTGCGCAAATCCGGAATGCTTGCCGGAAGCATATCGAGAACTGGACCAGTCAGCGCACGCAGCAGCTTCTCGGCGCGCAAAATATCGCCCGCGTCAAACGCGGCGCCGAGTAGCATGGGAGCCACCATGGGATCGGCGGGGTTGCGCTTAAGCCAACGCTCAC
The DNA here is from genome assembly GCA_963821315.1 of uncultured Acidobacteriaceae bacterium. Taxonomy (GTDB): domain Bacteria; phylum Acidobacteriota; class Terriglobia; order Terriglobales; family Acidobacteriaceae; genus PALSA-350. Next base: position 201,017 of record CAWGDP010000013.1, read on the forward strand.
CAGCCAGCAGGGCATTGTTAGCCGCGGTCACGGCTCTCTTCTCGTCGCCATCCCACTGCCTCTCACGGTACAGTCGGGGCAAGTTGCAGGGCGGGAGATAGTCATTCGCATCGAGCATCATCGCTCGCTCAAAAGAGAAGATGGCCTTATTCAAAAAAACAGATCTGGCTTCAGCATCGTCGCTATCTTCGTACAGTGCTTTATATCGTCGACCAAGCAGCCCACTGCGCTCCGAAGTATCTCCGTCGCCAAGAATGAGGGCCTCAAGTTCCAGGATTGCCTGCTTGTGCTGGTCAGTGGTCTCGGGCATGAAGGCACGCTGTTCCCGTTTGAATCGGCATCTTGAGTACAGTGGCCCAATTTCGGACGTCTCGCATCCAGCGTTTTCCCCAACAGGATGCCCATGTCTTGGCTCTGCCCTATAGGAAGCTGGCGGTTGTACCAATGCAAGTATCTTACCCGGCCCGGTGCGCTGGGCGTAAACTCAACCAGGATTCCAATATGAAGGGGGACTTACTCCCCAGGAGCTCTGCCCTGCAGACGATCTTCATCAGCTATCGCCGCGACGATTCTGAGGGTGAGGCCGGACGCCTTTCCGACGACCTGGCACAGACCTTCCAGGAGGGATCTGTGTTCATGGATGTGAATGCGATTCAGCCCGGCCGTGATTTCCGAAAAGCGATTGACGAGAGCATCCACAAATGCAGTGTGCTGCTGGCGGTCGTGGGGCGGGACTGGCTGGAGTCGAAGAACGCATCTGGTCAGAGACGTCTCGATGATGAAAGTGATTTTGTTCGGCTGGAGATTGCATCGGCTCTTCAACGGGATATTCCTGTAGTGCCGGTCCTGGTTCGCGGCGCCAGGATGCCAAGGGCCGACCAGCTTCCCGCCGACTTGCGGGAACTGGCTTACAGAAACGCGGTTGAGTTAACCCATGCTCGCTGGAAGTCGGACGTCCGGGTGCTGACCCAGGCATTGCGGCCTTATATGGGAGGCTCAGGGGAAGAGGTTCCCCTGCAAACCCCCTCTTCCGGTAGCACCCCGCTGCCGGCCGGTCTGATGCAGAAGCCTGTTATCGAAGCCGAGCCAGCCGCGAGTGCGGCCGGGATCGAAAGAGCCATCCTCGAACGAGTCGGCCGCGAGCTTGCGGGGTACATCGGTCCTATCGCCGAAGTTGTGGTGAGGCGGGCCGCCAAACGCTGTGCCTCTTTGGCCGATCTTTGTGCCTTGGTTGCAGAGGAGATTGATTCCAGCGCAGACCGGGCTAAGTTCCTGGCTTCCTGCCGGAGGTAATTTTAGCTCTCTTCAAGCATGGCCAGGGCCTTGGTGAGACTAACCCGCATGCGATTGAAGGATTCGATCACGCTGGCGATCTCATCCTTTCCTGACACCACCAGCGGGGGTACGTTCTTATCCCCCTTGCTGATGCGGTCTCCACTGTCAGAAACAATCCTGAGCGGACGAATAACCAACCAGTAAACACCTGAATCGAGCGCGAGAATAGCCAGCAGCAAGGTGAGCAGGAGCGCCACCACCAGGCTGCGAAAAGCCTGGTTTGCAATCGCGACCGGCACAGACATGGGTACAGAGATGATCTGCGCGCCGACGATCTCGTTTGGCTTCCAGCCGAAGCCATTGGCGGAACCGTAGACGGTGAGCATAGCGTGCGGAGCGGCCGAGGGAACGCTGTGACATTCCAGGCACGGAGGATCCACTTTAATTGGGTGGGCCAGAAAAAGTGCCTGGCCGGAGGGGGTATCACGTTCGCCCACCACCTGTTGCTGCTCAGGATCATCGCGTAGGCCACGAATGACATCGGCTTCCCAATCAGAGGCGCGATCTTCGGGATTTGTCGGGTTGAGTGTGGCCTCTTTGTAGGAGTACTCCGGGTAGCTCTTGCGCACCTTGTTGAACGTGGTTGTGGCGGCGAAGAAGGGGATAGTCTCGGCCAGGAACCTTACTTTATGGCGTGGATTCTGCTGCAGCAGCGGCGAGAGATCATCCGCTGTGTAATCGCGCACTGCCTTGGTCCCGGCCATCATGAGTTCAGCTTGGGCAAGAACTTCGCGCCGGGCGTTGCGGATCAGGAAGCTGTAAGCGAGCTGGCAGATAAGCAGCCCGCCTGCCCCAAAAATAACCAGTAGGATGAGATTGAACTTGGCCAACAGCTTCATGAAAGGTGTCTCCCGCTCCGTTCTCTTCCGACCGAGAGTACCACCACGGTGGAAGGATGCGGGCTTTTCAGCGTCTGTGTGGGGAACCTCCGCGGTTGGGTAAGGCCCGGGCTTCAGAGTCGGTGTGAGAACCTGCTGTTTCTCTTCAGGTTCTCACACAAACACCTAACCCTTCGGAACGGTTGCAGCCGGCGGGGATATCAGCAGGAACACGCACCCGGTGGCAACGATCGGGAGCAATCCAGCGACCAGAAATGCGGGTCCATAAGAAAACCGATCCACCAGGAAACCTACCGCGAAGGTGAAAACCGCGCTCAGCAGGCCCGCTGCAAACCCGCTTAAGCCGGTAACCGTGGCAACCACATCCTGGGGAAAAAGATCGGAGGGCAAGGTGAGCCCCATCGTGGACCAGCTGGCATACCCCCACAGAGCCACGCAAATCAGCGCCAGGGCGGAGTACGCGCTGTGCACGCGAGCCGCCGGGATGCCGGCGAGGATGGGCAGGCAGCTGATGGCGCACACCCACAAGCGAGCGCGAATCACAGGAATCCCCCGCCGGATGCAGTAGCCCGAGATGAAACCTCCCGTAAAGTTACCCACATCGGCGGCCACAAAGGGTATCCATGCGAACAGCGCGATTCTCTTCAGGCTGAATCCACGGGCATCACTCAGGTACTGGGGCAGCCAGAAAATGTAGAACCACCAGATCGGATCGGTCAGCCCGCGGCCGAGCACGATGGCCCAAACATTCGAACTCTTGAGCAACTCAAGCCATCGTGCAACGGCCCCACCCTTGAATGTGAGCGTCGGCTCCTGGCCGGCGCGAATAAAAGCCACCTCCTCCGGGCTGACCCTGGGATGACGATCCAGCGGGTGGTAAACACGCAACCACATCGCCAGCCACACGAATCCCAGCGCTCCGGAAAACACAAAAGACCAGCGCCAGCCAAAGGCGATGGCAATCCAGGGGATTACCAGTGCAGCCAGGGCGCCGCCTATGCTCGAGCCGCTGTCGAAAATAGCCACAGCGACGCTTCGCTCCTGGCTGGGAAACCACTCGGCCACCGTCTTGCTGGCGCCGGGCCAGTTGACACCCTCTCCCACCCCCAGCAGAAATCGAAATGCGGCAAAACCGAAAACAGAACTGGCGAATCCAGTGAAGATGTTCACCACCGACCAGAAGCTTACCGCCAGAGCCAAGCCGAGCCGGGTGCCCACGGCGTCCAGGAAGACCCCTCCCACCAGCCACATAATCGCGTAGGAAATCTGAAATACACCGAGAATCCTGCCCAGATCTGCATGACTGAAGTGGTACTGGTTAACCAGCATGGGAGCCAGCACGGAGAAGGTCTGCCGGCTGATGTAATTGGTGACAGTGGAAAAGAACAGCGTCCAGACAATCCACCAACGCGTTCTGCCGGAAGTCCGAACCCCAGGCGGGGCTAAGCTTATCCCCCGTTGCATTCCCTTCATCTCATCCATTTGGCTCGCTATCTTAGCCGGTCTCTGAGCGCCGCTCTCGCTTTTCTATATGGGTGGAATGCCGCCAGGGCCATCCCTCAGTGCGATCGCACTCATCCATTCAAGGCAGACGCCGAATCCTCGTCCAGATAAATAGTTACGTCCGGATGAGTGCGGAGGATGGTAGCCGGGCAAGCTGTCGAGATCGGATCCTCGAGCGTACGCCGGACAATCTCGGCCTTGCGCCGCCCGGGCACCGAAACAATCAGCTTGGGTACCTTGAACAATGTCGGAATCGTCAGTGTCAGGGCCCGCTCCGGAACATCTTCAAACGTGGCAAACCAACCTTCCGCAAGTTGCTGCTGCCGGCATGCCGCATCGAGCGTGACCACCTTCATAGCCTCAGGATCATCGAAATTTGCCTCGGCGGGATCGTTGAATGCCAGGTGCCCGTTTTCGCCGATCCCCAACAAGCAGACCTGTGGATCGGCCTCACGAAGCTGTTGAACATAATCTTGTCGCACACGATCGGAATCGGGCGAACTTCCATCGATCTCAAGGAATTCTGCCATGTCCACACGCTCGGTCAGGTTTTCGCGCAGATAGCGGCGGAAGGAAGCGGGATGATTCTCATCAATCCCTACGTACTCATCCAGATGAAAGCCATGAACTTTCTTCCAGGGCAGGTCCGGAAGGGAGGTCAACGCGTGTAACGTTTCCAGCTGCGAGGCGCCGGTCGCAAAGATAACGCCTATCGCGTTACGGCCCTGGTCCAGCTGCTTGAGTGCCTGCGCGGCAGACCGTGCGGCCGCTTCGCCGGCAGCCTTTTTACTGGCGTGGATCTCCAGCTTCATGCTTCCCACTTCAAAGTGCTTCGTTTCCATTGCTTCGATCCTCATAGGTTTTGCTTATCTGGAATAAGGGCTGCTTACAGACCCACATGCAGAGTGATCGCTGGCTCTTGATGCCGCCGGCGATCACTCTGCATGTACGCCAAAGCAGTTTTAGATTAATTTGATCCCGCCGCGTGGCCTCGCCGGCGGTCTTGGTACGAGAAGCACGAGGCGGATTGTCCGAACCAATTTAACGAAAACAAAGTGTATCAAGGAAATGGGCTTAGAATCTTCCCAGGTGCGGTCGACCTCACCTTCTAATCGTTAGCAACATGCAGTGAATGAGTACGAAAGTCAGGGTACGGCCATGAAGAGAATTATTTCTTTGCTCTTGTTTGCTTCGCTGCCCGCATGGGCCGATGACGTTTCTGGCGTCTGGAAGGTCGACGGATTGATCGCCGACCACCCGATTGCTCCAACCTGCACCCTGAAGCAGACGGACAAGCAGATCTCCGGAAGCTGCCAAGTGGTTGATCACGTTGTAAACGTCGAGGGAAGCGTAAAGGAAAAGCAAGTGACCTGGAAGTACGATCAGGAGTATGAAGGTTCGGTTTATACCCTTACGTACACAGGAACGCTGGACTCGAATACATCGATCAAAGGCACCGTGACAGCAGACCCGTCGGATACATCGGGAGACTTCACTGCTAAGAAGCAGTGATCGATCGAGCTGTGTGAGTCACGTAGAGTGCAGTGGTTCAAAGGCTGCCAACGGCTGTCTCCAACCTCATTTGACAACAAAAATGTATATACGTTATCGTATGTGCGAATGTATTTTACGTGGGACGAGCAGAAGAACCACGGCAATCGGCGGAAACATGGCATCAGCTTCGAGACGGCTACCACGGTCTTTCTCGATCCCTTGCACATGACCCGCCAGGATCGGATAGTCGAGGGCGAAGAGCGTTGGCAATCCATTGGTAGGGTAGGCGGTGTTCTGCTCGTCTTGGTCGCGTACAGCGTGGTTGACGATAAGGATGAGGTCTTATGCATCATCTCCGCACGTAGGGTCACCCGGCAGGAGCGAATTGAATATGAAGAAGCGAACGAAATCTAAAACGGTAGGCTACGCGTTGGAGCCCGGCCAGCCGCTGACCGCCCGCCAGAAGCGGGAGATTAAGGCACTGGCCGCAATGCCCGAAAGTAAAATCGACACTTCCGACATCCCAGAGCTTCCTCCGGGAGCTTGGAAGAACGCAGTACGAGGTAAGTGGTATCGCCCTATTAAGCAGTCCGTATCAATCCGTCTGGATGCGGATGTCCTAGCTTGGCTCAAAGCAAAGGGCAGCGGCTATCAGACAAAAGTGAACGGATTCCTCCGGGAAAGAATGCTCGAGGAAATCAGCAAATAAATGCTCTTCCTTTAGCATCCATGTCGCAGTTGCTTAGCGAGGCGGGCCGTCCAGCGCGACGCGGAATGCATAAGCATAGCCTTCCGCCGGTTGCGACGGAAGCGCGATATGCAGACCGTCTGCCTGCAGGTTATAGGTGATCTGAGCATCCGAACCGAGCAGCGCGATGCTGCGGATCTTCTTGCCCTTGAGCGCACCTTCGGTCAGGGAATGAATGACGGCTTCCTTGCCTGAAGGCCACGCCAGCTCGATGGCATAAAGATTGTCTCCCTTGGTGGTGAAGCGGAAGTCCTCCGCCGTATATTCCTGGGTCTTCGTGTCCTGGAAGGATCCCGCCGCGACCTTGGTGGGCCCTTCCCCATAGCTCACCCAGGGCCGGGTTCCGTAGATCGCCTCGCCGTTTACCTTCAGCCAGCCACCCACCGCCAGCAACACCTGCTGTACCTCGTCCGGAATAGTCCCGTCGGAACGGGGCCCGATATTCAACAGAAGGTTGCCATTCTTGCTCACCACGTCGGCGAGTTGGTGCACGATGAATGCCGGTGTCTTGAAGGTGTCGTGCTCAATATATCCCCACGACTTGTTGCTGACCGAGGTGTCGGTCTGCCAAACGCGGTCGAGCGTCTGGTCAAGCTGGCCGCGTTCGATATCGAGCACACCCGAATCCTTCTGCATATCCACCCATTTGTAGGTGATGATGCCGACCGGCCCGCGTTTGCTCGATTCGTTGTAATAGTAAGCAGCAAACTTGGCTAGATAGCGACGAACATCCGGTTGCCCGATCCACCAATCGAAAAAGATGATGTCGGGGTGGTATTTTTGGACAATTTCCGCATCCCGGGCAAGCCAATCGTTGGCATAGGCGGGGCTGACATAGGTCCAGTCCTCCTGCAGATTGCTTCCTCCCGCTTTGTCTTCCAGCTGTTTCTGGGCCGGTCCGTACAGGGAGGCGTATTGCGGATCGTTCACGTCGGAGGGAATGGTGCGCCCACCCTCCATAAACCAATCATGCTCGATGCGATGCGATGAAGCCCCGAAGTAAAGGCCTTCGGCGCGGGTTGCCTTCCCTAGATCGCCCACCAGGTCGCGGTGCGGCCCCATCTTCACCGCGGTCCAGTCGGAAAGATTGCTGTCATACATCTGGAAGCCGTCATGGTGTTCAAACACCGGGACCACGTATCGTGCGCCGGATTCCTTGAAAAGGTGCGCCCAGGCCTGCGGATCATAATGCTGGGCCTTGAACATGGGGATAAAGTCCTTGTACCCAAATTTCGTCAGCGGACCATACACGCTCACCTGGTGCTTGTTTTCCTCGGATCCTGCGAGATACATCTGCCGCGGATACCATTCGCTCCCGAACGCAGGAACGGAATACACGCCCCAGTGAATGAAGATTCCGAACTTCGCATCCCGATACCAGTCAGGGACCCGGTATTGCGAGAGTGAGTTCCAGTCCGGACGAAACGGTCCCTGGTTAGCGCCGCGCTCCACGTCCGCAAGAATTGCGTTGCGCGGGGCATCGTACTTTGCGCTCGCCTTTTGCCAGATCTCGGCCAGCGACTCAGGGCTGTCGGCTGCTGTTGGCGCGGTGGAGGTCTGCGCGATTGCCGGCAACGGCAAAAATGCGCTACTGCCCAGGCCGGCGACCAAGGCAAAGGATCTCAGAGCACGTTGAAGATGCATATGGTTCACCATCGTACACAAATTTTCCTTTGGCGGAACGAGTCATGTGATGGCAGTCCATAGACCCCGCGCGCCCGGAAAGGAAAGTCCGCTTCACTGTTTCGTGTCTAAAGGCTTACCCGATTTCTCAAAGAACTCCTGTTGCAGTTGGGGCGCCACGGTGTCTGCCTTTACGAAGGCGATGGCTTTCCGAATCCCATCGGCGCTCATTTCTCGCAGGGCGGCGCCCCGGGCCGCTGTCGCACCAGCCGCGTCGCCGGCATAGTGATTAGGATAGCTGGCATACCACCAAATCCCCGTACTGAGCCCCGGTGGCAGAGCCAACCGCTTTTGATCCGCTCCGGATTCTTCCCCCGCTCTCTCCGGATGGGCCAGGCCCGGTGCGTTGGCCATAATGCCCGCGATTTCTACTTCCCCTGCATGGCCATCGACACCCGGTTTTGAGGGCGCCGCGGCTGCGGGTATCGTCTCGCCACTCCGCGGCCCAGTCCCGCCGTAGATGTAAACGACGTAATCCTTTTTTGAGTCCAGCTGTAGCTGGATAAAATACTGCAGCAGTGCGGTGTTGCCGCCATGGCCATTCACGATCAACACCTTGTGGCAGCCGTTGCGTGCCATCTCATCGGTGGTTGCCTGCAAAAGTGCGAGTTGCAGATCCGAACGGTAAGCGACGGTTCCCGGCTGGTGGCGCGCTTCAGCAATCTGGCCGAAATAATACTCCGGAAAGACAATGGCATATTGTTGCTTCACGGCCTCCAGAGTAGCTCCCCGCACATTGATCAGATCCGTACCTAAGGGGCCGGATGGTCCATGCTTCTCAATAATCCCGAAAGGCAGAAGACAAACGCCGGAAGACGACTGCAATGCTTTTACGAAATCCTCAGCAGTCAATTCCTCCCACTTGGGAGATAGCTGTTGTGCGGAGCCTAAGGCCGCGGGAAGCAGGCAAAGCAGTAACGCATTCATGACAAACTTCGAAAACATAGGTCCTCCTGAATAAGTCGCGGCTACTTTGATCCTCTTCGTCATCAGACCGAAGCGTGAAGGGAACTGATAAGTTTTTCCGTGACCCCGAGTTGCTCGCGGCCCGCTTCCGTCAGATCCTGTACCGTAGCGCGTCCGATGAAATCTACTTCGAAGTCGTCGGGGGCGAAGTCCGGCGGCGTCTTCCCGGCGATGAATGCAGGAGCCTGCCTCTCGAGGTAAGCCGAATTCTTGGGGCAACCAGGTGCTGACGCAATATAAAGCACGTTGCTGTAACCAGTGCCCTTGTGTTCGTTCTCAACAGCGTGCACCACGTCGGAATGCCAGAAGACCGTGTCGCCGGGTTCCATGAGCGGAATCGAGGAAACTGCTTCCAGCAGCAGGCTGTGATACTCCGCATTCACCGAGAGTGCGCGTCCTGGCTTGGCGCCACAGAGGTCATCCGCGGGTACATCGTCCTGCAGAGCGCGCAGCAGGAGGTAACCCATGGCGTCCGCGATCGGGATCAGCTGCAAGGTGCCATCGCCTTTTCCTTGCCGCGTCAAAGCCGTCCAGCCTTGGAAAGTGCGGAACATGGAGCAGACGGCCGGTGAAGGCACTTCCTGCACATCGGTGCGGTAGGCTGCATCGTACGCGTTGTACTTCTCCCAATTTCCAGAAAATACGTGGCGATAGACTTTCCGGAAATTCGGTTCAAGCCAACGTTCCACCGAGCCACCGTCCACATGAGGCGACAGCCCGAGGGAGGCCGACTGCGGCGGGCGGCGGCGCATGCGATCCGCATAGACTGGTGTCTGATCCGGGTCGACATGACGGACGCCGTTGCTTTCCGTTTGCCATAACCGATTGAGAAAGACGCGTACATGAGTGTGTTGTTCAGACTGTCGCGCCTCAACCTGGGGTTTCGACCAGTAGACGCCATAGATCTGAGGCTTAGCCGAGGCCAGCGTGCCGAAGTACTTGTCCTCGGCCGCGTTGGCCAACCTTGCGTCCAGATGGTTTTCTTCAACATACTGCGCTACCTGCTGATCCCAAGCCATGGCTTGTTCCTTCGGGAACGTACCGCGGATCACGCATGCGCCGCGCGACTTGACCTTCTCGATAAGATCCGCTGCGACCCGGCCATTGGCGATGTCGGCGTATTGAACAATGGGGATGACCTCTTGTCCGGAATTGCGCTCGTTGACGATCTCGTCGACGCGCTTCCGCATGGCGGCTTCGACACCGCGAAACACTTCCTTGTATTGGGGCAGGGCGGCCTGCAGTTCCGCTTTTGCTGCTTTGATTGATTCGGGAAGGTTTTCGATGATGAATGACATGCTTCCTCCTCGTATACGGAGACTCCGTGTGTCCAGAATCAGACCTATCCAAATTAGCAGCTTCGGGACGTTCCGATAGTCTCGGCTGTGATGCTTTTTGTCAGGGCACGACTTACAGGCTGCGGAAAAACTCATTCTTCTGAAGGGTACGGGCTTCAGCCCGTACGTAAGTCATCAAAAGCAGGAACGGCTTTAGCCGCTGAGGGGCGGTTTCTGTGCCCTCCAACGGTCGGGTCGTAAGAGAATTGGGCTGAAGTGTCTGGATAAGGACCACCGGTCAAAATTGAATCTCGGCAGAGTCCGTGCCCTAATAGAACCCGGTAGGAACTGAACGTGGGGCACCCGTCCATTTCCTACGGCATCGGTTAAGAAACGAGGCTAATCCAGCAGCCGCAACGTCAAACCAGCTACCAGCTTGCAATCTGACAAAGAAACATGTTCTGCTCGGTGGAGATACGATGAGCTTGACACGTAGGACCCTGCTTTCCCTTCCTGTTGCTGTCCCTCTTCTGAACCTGGCAGCGCGCACTGCTGCAGGCGACGATTTCTACTTTCCTCCCCCTGACGCTCAGGGCGGCTGGCGGACATTGAGTCAGCCTTCGGAAATCCGCACCCTTACCGGCATAGATAAAAGCAGGCTCGACGAAGCCTTCCAATATACGCAGACCACCAGTCAGCACGGAGGCTTATTGGTTCTCCGCCACGGGTATCTGGTCTACGAAAAATACTTCGGCAGAGCAAACCGGGAAGCCAATCCGAACATGTATTCCATCGCGAAGATGTTTACCAGCGTCTCATGCGGCATCATGCTTTCGGAACACAGCAGCCGTTTTCCCGACGGATTATCGCAAAAGGTCTTCACGCAGGAATATCTGCCGCAGGCCTTTCCCTTGAGCTACCCGGAGATGGCAGACATCCGTCTCGGCCACTTGCTCACCATGACCTCCGGCCTGCAGAACTCACGGACCCCTCTTCCCGCCGCACTCCCGAATTCCGGGCATTTGACCGGAATCATCCATGGTGAGAACGTGAATATCCCTTACTGGACTTCACCCAACCCGGTGCTCGACCAGGACGGCAGCACGCTTCACGGAAAGATGTGGGCACTCCCCGGAGGCGGATATCTTTACGATCAGGATCCGCACATAGCCTCCATCGTTCTGCGGGGGGTGGTAGGCATGGAGCTGCAGGAATACATCAAGCAAAAACTGGCGGCGCCGATGGGGTGGGGCACGTGGGGATATGCGTTGCATCACAATGGTGAGACTCTGCCTCACACTCCTGGTGCGGCCGGCATTGCTCTTCACTCCACCGACGCCCTCCGCTTTGGGTATCTGCTGCTCAAGCAAGGCAAGTGGAAGAACCAGCAACTGGTGCCGCGGGAGTATGTCGAACTGCTGAGCAGGCCCTCGCCCTTCAATCCACACTCGCCCTTTAGCCTGCAACACGAGGTAAATGCGGACGGCCACGTAGCCGGCGCGCCGCGCGATGCGTTCTTCAAGTCGGGCGCGGGCGGTTTCGGCCTCTACATCATTCCGTCGCTGGACATGGTGGTTTATAAGATGTCCAGCCTCAATGCGGAGACCTATGATCCCGCAGCCACCGGCCTGCCTTTGACCTACACGGCGGATACCTCGCGCGACGACTGGAAGCCGCATCCCTTCAACCAGTTTGTCGATGGTCCGACCGATGGAGATACCGGCGTGCGCAGAACCCTCGAAATGGTCGTCGCAGCGACGGTATAGTGTGGAGTTGTCCATCCCCATCCACCCATGCCAAGGTTGGCTGCCGCCCTCTACTTTGTCATCCCGACCGGAGCCAAGCGGAGCGGAGGGACCTGCGGTTTTCGTTGATGGAAAAACGGGACCCGGTGGTGATTCGCCCACAGAAGATTCGCTGTGCCCGAAGGTGAAACCGCAGGTCCCTCCGCTCCGCTTGGCTCCGGTCGGGATGACAAAGTAGAGGGCGGCAGCCAACCTTGGCATGGGTGGATGGGATGCGCATACTAACTCTTCCACTGATATCACGGAGTGCTTGATTTGCCTCTGTTATCAGCTAGTTAGGCAGTTAGTTCATTAGGGAACCTCCACTTAGTTCACATAGTGGTACGCGCTTGACAATCCTGTCGCAGGGAGCGTAGGTTGTGCGCGTCAAACTAGTTATCAGAATCAAGTAACAAACACTGATCGCGGCCAGGGTTCTCCTGTTCTATCGCACGACTTTTGGAGGCACTTATGGATTTGCTTCAGACCTCAATTGATAGAAAATCTCTCTCTCGCCTGCTAGTCAACCTGGTTTGCCTCCTGCTACTTGCTACTGCGACGCTCCGGGCGCAACAAACATCCGGGTCCGCTGTCGGAACCGTCACTGACAATACGGGTGCAGTCGTCAGCGGGGCGACGGTCACATTAACGGATGTCGATACCGGCGACCGCCGCACCGCCACCACCAATTCCAATGGTGACTACCAGTTTGTCAACCTGATACCCGGGAACTACAAAGTCGACATTGAGAACAGCGGTTTCAAGCACTTCATCCGCACCAATGTCGTCGTGCAAGTGCAGGGTTCCACCCGCGTCGACGCCTCGCTCGAATTGGGAAACATAAGCGAGACCGTTCAGGTAACGGCTCAGGCTCCTCTGGTTGAAACCCAACAAGCGACCATTGGCCAGGTGGTCGCGGGCAGAGCTGTGACTGAGTTGCCTCTGAATGGCCGAAATATTTTTAACCTTCTCGCCATCTCTCCGGGGGTCGTGCCCCAGGGTGGAACCCAAGCCAGCAACGCTGTATCGGGAATGAACGGCAACGGATTTTCTACCGGAAACTATCAAATTTCCGGAGGCATTCCCAACACCGGCGCGCAATTCATCGATGGCGGCCCCATCAACAACGGCTACATCAACGCGATCTCGTATATACCGTCGCAAGATTCCATACAGGAGTTCCGCGTCGAAGGAAACGCGATTGGACCGGAATTCGGCGGCACCACCAATGGCGTGGTCACCATGGTGACCAAGAGCGGATCCAATGCTTTCCACGGTACCGCCTTCGACTTTCTGCGCAACACCGTCCTGAATGCCAACAACTTCTTCAACATTCAGGCAGGTTTGAAGCGGCCTGTTCTGATTCAAAATGAGTTCGGTGGAACCGTTGGGGGCCCGATCAAGAAGGATAAGATATTCTTCTTCGGCAGCTACGAAGGCATCCGCGCGGCCATCGGCGCCTCCACCACCTACTCTGTGCCTACCGCAGCCATGGAGTCGGGCGTCATCACTAGTTCGACGCCTATCAAGGACCCGGGTCAATTTGACGCCAACGGTAACTTTATCCCCGCTCCGCCGGGTACGGTTTTCCCCAATAACACCATTCCCCAAAACCGGATCAACCCCACAGCGGCGGCGATGTTCAAATGGTGGGCGCCACCGAATGGACCGGGTACCGTCAACAATTACAGCGTGAACGCCACCACCAAGCCGGCGTTGAATCAGTACATCGCGCGGCTCGACTGGAATGCAAGTGAGAAGCAGCGCATTTTCGGCCGCTATACCTATCACCATTCACTCAATCCCAGCGCCTTACCCTATGGGTATCTGCCCAATCCTTCGACCGGCCATAACGCGGTGCAGCAGGTCGTGCTCGGAGACAGCATCACTGTCAGCCCAACCAAAATTCTGGATTTTCGTCTTTCCTATTTTCGCGACACCAGTTTTACCGGCGCTACGGGTATCCCATTCGATCTCTCCTTCACCGGCTGGCCCGCGGCGACCATCAGCGCATTGGGAACAAATTGTTGCGGCCCGGTCATCCCCCGCGTCGCGGTCTCCGGATTATCCGTCAATGGCGGCGGCGGCCAACAAATCTTCGTAACCGAAGAAAACTATGCCATCTCCGGGAGCGATACCATGATCTACGGACGGCATACCATCCGCTTCGGCGGAGAGTTCCGCCGCGCACCCAACAACTACGGGCAGACCAACTCCACCCAGGTGGAAGCGTTTGGCTTTACCAGCGCTTTTACCGGCAATCCATTCGCCTCCTTCCTCCTGGGCCTACCGCAAACTACAGTAAACGAACTGGCGATTATCCCCGCCTCCGTGACCTACTACGGTGGGCTCTATGTGGGTGATAGTTTTCAGGCCAGTAACAAGTTAGTGCTCAATTATGGTCTGCGCTGGGAATATCCCGGCTACTGGACAGAACGGCATGATCGTCAGGCAGTCTTCTTGGCAAACGGTGCCAATCCGCTGGCCGGTCCCACGGGCTTGAACCTTCAGGGTAACGTCGACCTGGTAAATACTCCGGCTTATCCTCATCGCACCAACGTACTGCCTCACTACGACTTGTTCTCGCCGCGCCTGGGCCTCGCCTATCGGCTAACCCCCAGCTTGGTGGTCCGCAGCGGCTTCTCCATCCTCTTTGCTCCGACTGCCAATCTGCAGCAGGATGCGCAGCCCTATCAAGCCGCGGTCAACCTGGCATTTACCCAGATCAATCCCACGACCGTGCCCATCAATTCGTTCAGCAACCCCTTCCCAACCGGAGTCCTCGAGCCAGTGGGAAGAAGCCCCAACTATCTGAGCGTTATCAATGGGCAACCCGTGGTCACCAACGTGCCGAAAGAGCCCGCGACCTACGCTGAGCAATGGAATCTGGATGTGGAATATGACCTCGGACATCAGACCGTATTAGACGTTGCTTATGTCGGCAATCATGGAGTCCATCAACAACTGCCGGCAGGCCTCAACGACAACGGCCAGGGCCTGGACCAGCTCCCCGATCAATATAATTCGTTGGGTTCGGCGCTGACGGTCCAAGTTCCCAACCCATTTTACGGGCTGATAACTACCGGCAACCTGTCTGGTAAGACCATTCCTGCCGGCCAGCTCCTGCGTCCCTATCCGCAATATTTCAATTTGTGGAATGCCGCCAATACTGCGGCCGGCTCCAACTACAATGCCTTGCAAACGAAAGTGGAAAAGCGGTTTTCCTCGGGCGGGATGGTGCTCGGTACATACACCTGGGCAAGGGACATGGGTACCGCTGATACACAGACTGGCTTCCAGGAAGCCGTCCAACCCGGAGAAGTCCAGGACTGGAATAACCTTCAGGCCGAATATGCGCCGCTCAGCTACAACGTTCCCTCGCGTTTTGTGGCGGCCTACGTCTATGACCTGCCCATCGGCCAAGGGAAGCGCTTTCTGGGTAACTCGAGTGGAGTCGTGAACAAGGTCGTAGGCGGGTGGGGACTCGACGGAATCACCACTTACGCATTCGGCTTTCCCCTGATATTCACCGCGCAGCCCACATTTCTCAGCCAGCAATTCGGCGCCGGCCAACCGCGGCCCAACGTAGTGCCAGGTTGCCAGAAGAGGCTCACAGGAAGCGCAGTCTCCAGGCAGCACGGTTGGTTTAACACCAATTGTTTCACCGCGCCGTCCAATTACGGTTTCGGAGACGAGCGCCGTACCGATTCCACATTGCGCACGCAAGGAATAGCCAACTGGGACGCTGCAGTTTTCAAGAGCACGGCGATTACCGAACAGGTCAATTTGCAATTTCGTGCCGAAGCTTTCAACATGTGGAACCGGGTTCAGTTTGGCCAGCCCAGCGCTCTTTGCTGCAACAACGCGACTGACAAGTCCAACGCTACTTTCGGGGTGATCAGTTCACAGCTCAACCTGCCGCGGGTTATTCAATTTGCCCTCCGGCTCAACTTTTAACGCGTTTGCTTCGTCGTGTAGCATAGGCAATCAGTGAAAGCGGAGGCGTTGCATAATGTCCGAACAGGAACGCCTGCGTACACAGCTCCGGTAGCAAAGTGGTAGCGTTATCATGCGTAGTGTCGAGCAAGAGGGTGTCGCGTTCAAAGGACAGGTGAAATGGGACAGAAGGAAACCGATCAGAAGGCGTCTGATGTAACCAATGCTGTTTTTACCCCCGACCGGAGAGAGTTCGTCAAACTGGCAGTCGGCGGCGCCCTCAGCGCAGCCGGAGTTTTTGCGTCATCACGCCCCGCCTCGGCCACCGTGCACCAAAGTGCCCCGGGCATCAAATTATGCGCACAAACTTCGGCCAAACCCAGCGACGACGATCTGCTTTTTCTCAAGCAGATGGGCGCCGAGTACGTCAGTGTAGCCTCCACCCCCGATCTGAGGACCGCGGAAGGCTTCCTGCAGATCAAGAAGCGCTATGCGGATGCGGGCATCACGGTATGGAACATCGGCAACTCCAGCGTGCACAACATGCCTGAGGTCACCCTGAATTTGCCCGGCCGCGACCAGAAGATCGAGGAATACAAGCAATACATTCGCAACCTGGGCCAAGCCGGCATCTACTACACCACCTACGCTCACATGGGCAATGGCATCTGGAACAGCGGCAGAGCCACCATCCGCGGCGCCTCCGCCAGAGAATTTGATATGGCCAGCCCCAACAAGGTGGGCGTCTGGGGAGACAAGAAGTTCTACGAGCCGCTCTCCCACGGCCGCGAGTTTTCGAAAGAAGAGATCTGGGAAAACTACACCTACTTCATCAAGCAGGTTGCTCCGGTCGCCGAAGAGAACAGCGTCCGTATCGGCATCCACCCGGATGATCCACCGGAGCCCATACTGGCAGGGGTACCACGCTGCATCTTCGCCAATTTCGAAGGCTATAAGCGAGCCATGGAGATTGCCAACAGCCCCAACGTCGGCATCTGTCTCTGTTGCGGATGCTGGAACGAAGGCGGCCCTGCGCTCATGCATAAAGACCCGGCGGAGATGATCCGCTATTTCGGCCCGGAGAAGATCTGGAAGATCCATTTCCGCAACGTCAGCGCGCCGCTGCCGCACTTCGTCGAAACCTTTATGGACAATGGCTATTACGATATGTCCAAGATCATGACCGCCCTGGTCGAAGTAAAATTTGACGGCATCGTGATCCTCGACCACACACCGACAGTCGTAGGCGGCCATTATCCTGAACAGGCCTACGGCTTCGCCTATATGAAAGCCTTGAAGAATCGGGCGCAAGCGGAAGCCAGGGCGTAGCGCATACAGGGAGCATGAGCAGAAAACGGGTTGTCGCGGCGATCGCTTTGGGCTTGGGCCTTTACCTCTCTGGCCCTCGAAATCTATTCCGTGCAGCAGCGGCTGCGCCCGCACAGCAAGCTGACTGGCCCGTCTACGGCGGCCAGGACGCGCAAGACCACTACTCCACCCTGACGCAGATCAATCGCAGCAATGTGAAAGATCTGGTCGTGGCGTGGAAGTACGACACCGGGGAACAGGGCGGAGACCTGGAATCATCGCCCATCATCGTGGGCAAGGTTCTTTACACCACCACGCCGTCGCATGGGGTCATTGCGCTCGATGCAGCATCGGGCAAACTGCTTTGGAAGTGGGACGCGACGGTTCCAGGCTTTGCCCGATCCCGCGGCGTCTCCTACTGGACCGATGGCCATGACAGCCGCATCTTCGTTCCCATACGCAACTTTCTCTTTGCCCTGGACGCGGCCACCGGCAAGCTGATACCAACCTTCGGCGAGAACGGCTCCATCGATCTACGCAAAGGCCTGCGCGAACCCTACCAGGAGCAGTCCGTCTCGCTCACCACGCCAGGAACGGTTTACAAAGACCTGATCATCGTGGGCGGACAAAATCCCGAAACCCACCCCGCGCCCCCGGGTGACATTCGCGCCTTCGATGTGCGTACCGGCGCTGTACGCTGGACCTTTCACACCATCCCCCATCCAGGCGAGTTCGGTTATGACACCTGGCCCAAAGACGCCTGGAAAAATGCCGGCGCCGCCAACAATTGGGCCGGCATGACGGTCGATATCAAACGCGGCATCGTGTATGTGCCCACCGGCTCTGCCGTCTTCGACTTCTATGGCGGCGATCGCGTAGGTGACGATCTCTTTGCCGATACGCTGCTTGCGCTCGACGCTGAGACCGGCAAACGCATCTGGCATTTTCAGGGAGTGCACCACGATCTTTGGGACCGCGATTTTCCTGCGCCCCCAGCCCTGCTGACGGTCACGCGGGACGGCAAGCGGGTGGATGCCATCGCCCAGACCACCAAGTCGGGTTTTGTCTTCCTCCTCGATCGCACGACAGGCAAGCCGCTCTTCCCCCTCAAGGAGTCGGCCTATCCGGCCAGCAATGTCCCGGGCGAGGTTACCTCGCCCAGGCAATGGCTCCCAACTGCGCCGGATCCATACACCCACCAGGGCGTCACCGAAGATACCCTGACCAACCGCACGCCGGAAGCGCACGCCTGGGCGCTCAAGCAGTTCAAGACATTTATTGCCGGCGGGCAGTTCATTCCTCCCAGTGTGGACAAGCTGACCATCGACATGCCTGGGTTTGCAGGCGGCGGCGAATGGGGTGGGCCCGCCGTCGATCCGACGACCGGAGTGTTTTACGTCAATGCCAACGACACCGCATGGCTGGTTGGCCTGACGGTTCCTCCTCCGCCGGGGAGCCTGGGTGAAAAGATCTATCAGAACCAATGCAGCATGTGCCACGGCATCAACCGGGCCGGCTCGCCGCCCTCCGTTCCTGCTTTGCGTGGCATCGAGGGTATCCTCACCGACCAGGAGATTGCCGCCACCATCCGTTCCGGCAAGGGCCGCATGCCCCCCTTTAACAGCCTGAGTGACGAGCAGGTCGAGGCCGTTGTGCACTACTTGACCAGGGCTCCGCAGCAGCAGCAGCGCCGTCCTGCCGCTGACCCGGTCGCCGCTGAGGCAGGTGACAATGGCGCCAAGAACGACATGCCCTACAAGACGATTGCCTTTCGTCGATTTCTTGATCCCGAAGACTATCCGGCAACCGCGCCCCCCTGGGGAACGCTCAGCGCCATTGACATGAACACCGGCAAGTATCTGTGGAAGATACCATTCGGCGAATACCCTGAGCTGATGGCTAAAGGCATGCCCACCACCGGATCAGATAACTACGGTGGCCCGGTTGTCACCGCGGGAGGTCTGTTGTTTATTGGGGCCACTGTATTCGACGAGAAATTTCGCGCCTACGACAGCCACACGGGAAAGCTGCTATGGGAAACGCAACTACCCTTTGCCGGCCTGGCGACACCTGCAACCTACATGGTGAACGGCAAACAATATGTTGTGATCGCCGCCAGTGGAGGGCAAACCAGCAAGAAGCCCTCCGGTGGCGTCTACGTAGCCTTTGCACTCCCCTAGGTGAGGACTCATATTCGTATCAGGGCACGACGGTAGGGCCGTAAAGCGTTGAGAAATACATCGGGCTTTAGTGGCTGCGGTTTCCCTTTCCCGGTTCTCACGCAGACACTAAAGCCCGTGAAGTACTGCTTTCCCGCCCTGTGCAGACCTTTTCGGCAGCCTGCCAGGTTTAAGATGGCGATGTCCACAACAGCTATCCGCTGAGGGAGATCGCATTGCATAACAAAAGGTCCCTGCTCCTGGCCGCCCTGCTCTTTTCCGTAGTCGCACTTTCATCGGCAGAAGCCCAGGTTGCTAAAGACTCTTCTTCCCCCTGCGCCTCGATCATCAACAATGAGTTTCCCAAAGCCGTCCTATCCAACGGATCGGTCCAGGCAGTCGTGTATCTGCCCGATGCCCAGAAGGGCTACTATCGCTCGACGCGCTTCGATTGGTCGGGCGTCGTTCCTTGTCTAACCTACAAAGGCCACACCTATTTTGGAGTTTGGTTCAATCATTACGATCCGTTGATCAACGATGCCATCACCGGCCCGGTAGAAGAATTTCGCTCCAGCGACGGTCTAAGCTCGATCAACTACAACGAAGCAAAACCGGGTGAGCTATTCATCAAGCCGGGAGTCGGTGTCCTGCGCAAGGTCGATGATTCGCCCTACAAGTTCGGCTTTCGCTATCCGATCGTGGACCTGGGCAAATGGAAGGTTCGTGTCAAGAAGGACCAGGTGACCTTCACCCAGACTCTGCAATCCCCGCTGGGCTACGCCTATGTCTATGAGAAAACACTCAAGCTCGATAAACACCAGCCGATTCTCATACTCGAGCACCACATTAAGAACACAGGCACTAAGGCAATCGATACCGAAGTCTACGACCACGACTTCTTCATGCTCGATAACGTTCCGACCGGCCCCGGAATGGCCGTCCATTTCCCCTTTGAGCCGCAGGCAAAACGGCCCCTGGAGCCACGCGGCAAAATTGACGGTAAAGACATTGTCTATGTGCAGGAAGTGGGCACTGGTCCAGGACAGGCCGTTTCCAGCTATCTGACCGGTTATTCAAACAGCCCGGCCGATTACGATTTCACGGTTGAGAATAGAAATACAGGGGTTGGAGTCGAACAAACCTCCGACTCTCCCATCGCTCAGCTCAACTTCTGGTCCATCCACACCACCATTTGCCCGGAAGCTTACATTCATGTGAATGTCCAACCCGGCGAGACCGGGCACTGGAATATCCGCTACCGTTTCTTCGCCAAATAAACATTTCTTAGCCGTCCTCTCATCGAAAATAAGCGTCTAAATCGTTGACATTCGTGAGACTTGGCCTTTATAAGCCAGGAAACTTACGGTGCGGCCGGTGCGTCCATTCCATAAAGCTGGGTTGGCGCTAAGCAATGATGAAACGTACCAAGTGCTGGTTGATCCTGATCGTGTCCCTGCTGGGTGCCTTTGCCGAGCCGAAGACCCTCTTCGGTCAAGGGGCAACCGGCACAGTCCAGGGCCGGGTTTTGGATCCAAGCGGTGCCGTCATCCCGCAAGCACAGGTCACAGTGACTTCGCCTTCTGGAAAAACCGCCAGCGCAGTGTCAGACGGCACCGGTTCTTACCAGGTGCGAGGTTTGCCTGCCGGCGCTTACACCGTGAACGCGAATACAGCGGGATTTGCCCCCTTCTCCTCCACGGTCACCGTCACCGCCGGGCAGACCAAGACGCTGAACATCGCGATGCAAATCCAGATGGAGCAGCAGCAGGTGCAGGTCGAGGCCGACACACCGACGGTCGATACCAGCCCGGATCAAAACGCCAACGCGGTAGTGCTCAAGGGGAAAGACCTCGATGCACTCTCCGACGATCCCGATGAGCTGGAGAGCCAACTGCAGGCGCTGGCCGGCCCGGCTGCTGGTCCCAACGGGGGCGAGGTCTACATCGACGGGTTTACCGGGGGACAGATGCCGCCCAAATCCTCCATCCGTGAGATCCGTATCAACCAGAACCCATTTTCCGCCGAGTTTGATCGCCTCGGTTACGGGCGCATAGAGATCCTCACCAAGCCCGGCACCGATAAGCTGCACGGCCAGATCGAAGCCCGCGGCAACGACTCCTCCTTCAACTCGCGCAACCCGATTCTGCAGACGCCGGAACCGTCCTACTACTCTTACAACCTGCAAGGCAGCGTAGGCGGTCCCATTTCCAAGACGGCTTCGTACTACGTCAGCGCCTTCGGGCGCAACAATCAGAACGTGAGTGTGATCGATGCGGTCAACCCGGACGATCTCACCGGACCATCCTTGAATGAAGCCTACCCCAACCCGAGTTCGCGCATCGACATCAGCCCCCGCTTGGACCTGCAACTCGGCCAAAAGAACACCTTGACCCTTCGTTACGATTTCTACCGCGCGGTGACCACCAACGCAGGCGTAGGTCCCCTTGCCCTTCCCTCCCAGGCCACCGACACCGAAAGCATGGAGAACACCTTGCAGGTGAGTGACAGCCTGGTGCTGAGCAAGAACATCGTCGACGACATTCGTTTTCAGTACCGCCACTTCCACTATCAGAACGTTGCGCAAAATGTTTCACCCACCATCACGGTGCAGGGCTCCTTTGTGGATGGCGGCAACAACGGCGGAACTGTACGAGACACCCAGAACCTTTACGAATTGCAGAACTACTTCGCCGCCGCCGAGGGCAATCATTCCTTAAACTTTGGCGCCCGCCTGCGCGCCGATAGCGATTCGAACTACACCAATGGGGGCACCAACGGCGAGTACATCTTCCAGTCCTTGAACGATTATGAGAGCCAGACCCCGCAGACCTACCAGGTGACGGAAGTCAATCAATACACTGCGCACGCGACTCTCTTCGATGCCGCGCTCTTCTATCAGGATGACTGGAAGGTGAACCAGCGCTTTACCTTCAGCTACGGATTGCGTTGGGAAACGCAAAACTGGATCAACGACAAGAGCGACTGGGCGCCGCGCTTGTCATTTGCTTACGCCCTGGGACACGGCGATGCCAAGCACCCGCCAAAGACGGTGTTGCGCGCAGGGTACGGCTGGTTCTACCAGCGCTTCACCGTGCCCAACAGCTTCGGCTCCAACGCAGGCACGCCCTATATCATCCAGGCGATCCATCAGAACGGGATCAACCAGAAGGTTTCCACCATCACGAATCCGACATTTCCGGTCAATCCGGTTGCGGTAGCGAATGCCAACACAGCGCAGACGCTCTACACCGTCGATCCGCATTTCCATGCCGCCACAGACCTGCAGTTGGCCGTGGGCCTCGATCGTCAGGTGGCCAAGAGGATCACCGCGAATGTCACTTATCTTTACGGACGAGGTGTGCACCAATACCTAACCAACAATATCGGAGCTCCGGAGTTTGCCACTGCAGATCTCGGCATCTATCCCGCCACCCCGCTTCCACCCGCGCAAGAGAACAACCTGCAGTACCAGTCCGGAGGGGTCTACCGGCAAGACCAGATCATCGTTTCTGGGCGGGCCAGTTACCCGCGGTTCAGCTTCTTCACCTTCTATACCTACACCACCGCGAAAGCCGATACCAATGGAGTCACCTACACGCCTTCCGTCGCTCAGAATCCAGGGCTTGACTATGGACGAAGCAGCTTCGATGTTCACAACCGTTTCGTGATCCTGGGGAACTTCTCCGCGCCCTACGGTGTGTCGCTGACTCCCTTTTTCGCCTACAACTCCGGAACCCCCTACAACGTGACCACCGGCAGCGATCTGACCAGCAACAACCAGTTCAACGCCCGGCCGACGTTTGCGGCGAGCTGCAGCGAACCTGACGTCAAGGACACGCAATATGGCTGCCTGGATACGAACCCCTTCGGCACCAACGAAAAGATCATCCCCTTTGGTATCGGCACTGGTCCTACGAATGTCAGCTTGAACATGCGCGTAAGTAAAGTGATCGGCATTGGCCCCAAAGTAGAAGGTAGTCGCGCTGCACGAGCTGGCGGGGGAGGTGGGGGTGGCGGAGGCCGCGGCGGAGGCGGCGGAATCGGCCCCGGTGGCTTGAGCGGAAGCCGTGGGGGACCGGGGCGCCTGGACCAGGCTACTTCGCGCAGGTACAACCTGACCTTCACCGCGTACTCGACCAACGTGTTCAACCATCAAAACCTGGGAATTCCGAACGGAACGCTTTCGTCGACGCAGTTCTTCGGCAAATCGCAGTCCCTGGCTGGCGGGGGATTCTTTGGCGCTTCCACGGCCGGGAACCGCAGCGTCTTTCTTCAGGCCATCTTCAACTTCTAAACTCAGCAAAGAGACAGTAAGTGTTCCAAGCAGGCTCCGGAAAGACTCACTGGACGAAGGGCACGATCGGAATGGCTTCCTGAGTTGGCTGCTGTTGCCTGGATCTGTCCATCCCTCTCCACCCATGACAAAGTGGAGGGCGGCAGCTTACCTTGGCATGGGTGGAGGGGGATGGACAGATCCAGGCAACCATGAAGCCTGCCAGGGCCCAGCTACTTGAGATGGATCGTGATGCCGGTAGAGATCCGAAGCAGATTCTGGTCGTTGCCGGCAAGGTTCGGCAGCCGGGTATATCCGTAGTCGGCCTGGATCAGGCGGAAGGATAGATGTCTTCGATACTTGTAATCGACCCCAATGCCCGCGAGCAGCGCAAAGGAATTAGCCGAGGATTCAATGAATCCTGACTTGGTGGGGAAAGCCGAATCAAAGCCATGGGCAAAACCCGCCAACGCTTGTACGAAAGGCTTGACATTGTGGTAGGAATCCCATCCATCGGGCCGCTGGTGACCCAATCTGAAATTAAGGCGCATGCCCGCGGTCGCCATGATCAGCGAAAAGGGCTGACCCGTGTTATTGATTTGGCCGGTATGTGCCGCGGTTACATCCACTACCGTGGTATATGCGCGATAAGTGCGAAAATTTCCTTCGGCGCTGGCTCCGTTCATGAAAAAGCAACCGCATTGGCCCGGCCCAGCGTTCGCTTCTGTCGGACTGTAGGCCAGCGAGACCTCCGCGCGCGGCAAAGAAAAATCTCTTCCCCCCGGCGCGACCTGGCCATGAAGGCCGGGCGCAAGCCCCAGTATCGTAGCCATCCATAATAAAGACCTACGCATACCTTTTCCCGCAACGCACGCCGCACTCCGCCTACTGGATCGCAAGGGGCACCTCGGCTGTGCGCTGAACTGTTCCCTCGGTGGCCGTAACCGTGATGGAGTAGGGAACTTTTCTCGCCGCGAAAAGGCCCGCACCCGAACACCCGCTTAGTCCAGCAACTGCTGCCAGGCTGAGCACGGCAAACAGCGCCACTCCCAGGTATGGGGGAATCTGCCGCAACCGCTTGCGCACCGCTTTTGTTCCCAGGAGAGGAAGCAGGATTCCCAGCGCGAGCGGCAGGCGCTCGAAAGGAGATGGTGGTGGCTCATTCATGGCAGTCGCTGCTGTCTTGACCGTCATGGTGACATTCGTCATGGACGCGCCCGCCGCCAGCGTCGCGGGAGTGAAGGTCGCCGTCGCGCCCGCAGGCAGACCACTCGCCGCCAAGCTCACGTTGTACAGGAATGTCGTCGCCACCTGGGGCTGAACCTGCAGCGTATACACCACCGTGGTGCCGGGCAGGATGGTGGTGTTGTTGTTTGCTGCTGGAAGGACGCGCAACTCATCGATCTTGACCGATACCGCATTCGAGTTGCTGGGCGGGAAGATGGGATCACCGCCATAGCTTGCGGTAATGCTATGTACTCCGGGGCCCATGCTGCTGATGGTTAAAACCGCCTGTCCGTTCGCGCTCACGGGCGCGGTGCCAAGCTGGACGCCGACGCTCTGATCATAGAAGGTGACCGTTCCCGTCGGGGCTATGAATGAAGACGGACCCAGCTGCGCCGTAAACGTCACCGGCATGGTTATCATTTGCTCGGTGGGGTTGGCGCTTAGCGTCAATGTAGTCGAAATGACGAGCCCCTGCAGGTCGATGGTCGCGGAGCTCTCCGCGAACTCGGTATTCCCCGGGTAGGAGGCTTCCACGACATGCGTGCCGGCGCCGATAAGGAGAACATCGTCGAGGGTCGCGGTAGCCGTCTGGGTGGCCGTAGAAGTATTCAGCAGTATGGTTGTGTTAGCGTTGCCCGAATTGGGAATCGCCAGATCAGGTTTGCCATCTCGGTTGAAGTCTGCCGTCACTACGTCGTTGGGGTATTGCCCCACAGTAATCGGCGCCAGGGGCTGCGAGAAGGTGCCATCCCCGTTTCCTATCAGGAGCGTCATCGCGCCGGGCAGTGACGTGGTATAGCGGTGGTAGTTGCCAACGGCAAGGTCGGTAATGCCGTCGCCGTTGTAGTCCAAAGCGGTCATGGAAAATGGGTTCAGTCCCACGCCGATCGCTGGTTGGCTTGTAAACGTTCCGTCACCGTTGCCCAAAAAGATGTCCACATTGTTGTCAGTGTAGTTTGCTACCGCCAGATCAACGTGACCATCGCCATTGAAATCTGCTGCCACGATGGGGGAGGCCCCGTCGCCGACGGGCAAAGGAGAGCCGGGGAACGGCGCGAACGTTCCATCTCCATTGCCCTTGAGGAGAGTCACGGTGTCATCGTTGCCATTAACCACAGCCAGGTCGGCAATACCGTCGCCGTTGAAATCCGCAACCGCCAAAAAAAATGGAAAGATTCCCACCGGCGAGCCGATGGCTGGTTTAAACGTGCCGTCTCCATTGCCCAGCAAAATACTTATGGTATTGTCGTTGGCATTAGCGACTGCCAAATCCTGAATTCCGTCGTTGTTGAAATCTCCGATCTTCAAAGCTTCCGGGAAATTACCCACGGCAATGGGGGAGCCGAACGGCGTGAACGATCCGTCCCCATGGCCCTTTAGGATGATCACTGTATTGTCGTTGGGACTGGTGAGAGCCAGGTCAGCGACGCCGTCATCGTTGAAGTCTCCTACGACAATGGCGCAATTCGACTGTAGGGTGACGATCTCGCAAGGAGGGGTTCCACCAACTGCAGTAATTGGTGAGGTGGGGGCCGGCGTAAAGGTGCCGTCTCCGTTGCCCAGCATGATGCTGATCGAATTATCTCCGGCGTTCTCAATCGCCAGATCAGGTTTTCCGTCCCCGTTGAAGTCCCCCACCCCTATGATGGAAGGACTGACGCCGGTTGGGACCGGAGGAGCTTGCGCAGCGGTGATGGTCTGGGCGTAGACCGGCGGGCCCAGGGGCACGATTCCCAGGAGGTTGTTATCGGTTGTGTCCTGAAAAGTTACACTTCCGTCCAGTACCGAGGGATGATTGGCAATGCCGACGACGGTTGCCGTCAGGTCGTAACCACTCGGAGTACCGGTTGCTGCAATCGTCGTAGTCGTGGGATAGAGGCCGAACGTTTGCGATGGCGAAGCGCTGGCTGAGGCAGCCGTCGTGCCATTGAACATCGCCGTATATTTATGGAAGCCCGGCCCAGGGAAATATTTAAGCGTTGCCGTTGGCGGCATTCCATTCAACTGTGCCCTACCCACAACAGCCGCATCTTCGCACCGTGTGTAGGCTGACAAATCGCAGAAGGTGATCGAGCCGGTTGCTACCGGCGCACCGCCGGCCGTCACCGCGGCCGTCAGAGTGATCTCCGTGAGCGATGCCACCGAAGACGAAGAGAGCGTGAGCGTCGTCGCCGTGGGCAACGGTGCCGCTTGCGCGGCCGTCGCCATGCTACAGGCAGCTGTCAGCAACAGCCTGGAGATTCCGCGGCGGAACGGTACGATTCGTCTACAGGCAGAAAAGGATACATTCTCCATCTAAACAGTCCTTGGTTAGCACTTCACAAGATTCTCGCTTCCTTCTTATGCGTGAAACGCAACCTCATACCAAGCACGAACCTAGAACAGCTACCCAATGGAGCGCCATCCTAAAGATATCGGTTGGCTGCCAGGTAACATTACGAGCAGGTGCCCGAGGTGGCATCACACCATTTGCAACCCACACTGTTTCCGCGAAACCGGGTCGCCTCGCCAACGAGCAAGAATATCTCGCCACCAGCGCCCAATCGTCACCATCGCTGTGGGTTAGGAAGGTTTGCTTGCGTTCACCCTGGTCTTAACAGGCGGAAATCCTGTCCCACTTCTAACTGAGTCGAAAGTAGCACTCAGCCAGATCGCTCATCAGATGTGCCCATCTACAACTTTCGTGTTTGGACAAGAGAATTAGAAGCCATCTGCGTGAAAAACGTGAGGAGTAATCAGGTCTACAACGCGGTACGGACCAAGTTTGTTACTAGCTTGATCTGCCGCGTCAAGGGAGCTATCGGCTGTCGGTCCAGGAGCGTGAGTTTACCTTGTTGCTGCTTGAAAACCGGAAAAATCTGCGCACGCTCAGAGCATGGTGACTTTTCCGTTGCCCACATCGTACATGGCTGCACGGATGGCCAGCTTCTTCTGCTTTACCAGTTCGCCTAGAACAGGCGAAGTCTCACGTAACACCGACGCTTGCAGACTGGCATTTTGCCGGCTGGCGGTGGTCAGGTCGCCGTTGGCTCCGGCGATTGCGGGATGGATGTACTGATAAAGTGTGCTGATCTGCCCTGGTACTGCCTTGCCTGCCAGGGTAGCCTTGACGGCGCCGCAATTCGTATGTCCGAGCGCCACAATCGCTTTCACTCCCAGCACCGCCGCACCATATTCCAGGCTGGCGATGGTGTCCGAGGTAGCAATATTGCCGGCTACCCGAACCACGAAGACATGACCGATGCTCTGGTCGAAAACCAACTCCACAGGCACCCGCGAGTCAGCGCAGGAAAGCACGGCGGCGAACGGCTCCTGGTGCTCTTCCGTGTCAGCTTTCAAAATATCCAGATCTTCCTGGAACGAGATAAGCTTCTGGGCCACGTAACGCTGGTTGCCCTGGACCAGCAGATCGATCGCATGCTCTGGTGTATCCGGCCGCTGGATAGTGTCCCGCTGCGCCTGGTACAGACCGCGCGCCGATGGTGCGGTGACTCCCGCCAGGCTGAATGCCGCCAGCTTCAGAAACGCTCTACGCCCGTTATCTTCTGTCCGGAACATCGGTCCTCCTGGCAGTCTCAAATCTGCATAAGAGTATCCTCTTCCGGAGCTGCGAATAAAACCGATTTTTTCGACAGCATCTTACTTACCATCGCCGCGGACGCTAAAGCGACCGTAAGAAATTCAGCAAGTCCTGTTGCTGCTGAGCATTCAGTTGCTGAAACAGGTTGATTACGCGGTTGGCCTCTGAACCGGAACCAGCATGGTCCTCAATGGCCGTGAGCAGGCCGCCATTGGAGGAATCCGCGCGCCCATCGTGGAGAAAAACAGACGCTGCCCCACTCCCCACAAAGGAGCGGTGCGGAACTCATCCGGGCCCGCGGTGCCCTGAGAGATGTTGTCAGCCGTCCTGAAAGTATGCCAGCTGCTCTGCGCTGAGACTCGAAAGTGGAGCGCCGGCGCTCGGGCTACCCGCACGAACTCCAGGATCTTTGGCCGCCGGGCTGCTGGCCGCGCCGACATTTTCCGGGAGGTTGATGGACATCAGTAATGCCAGAACGGCCGACGCTCCGGTACATAAAAGTGAAGTTATATCCCTGCTCATACTCACCTGCAAACCTCATCGGAAAAGTAGAGGCAGGCAAGAGCAGTGTGGAAAACGCGCGCATCCGAAGAATTACAGCCTGATGGAGATATGTCAGGCGACGTCTTCGCCCGGCCGGCCCGAATGGACTTCCCGGCAAAGCTACAGTTTTTTCTTTCAGCGATGTGCGTCGGTACTCCATTTGGGTTACCAACGGGAACGATGCCGGACAAATGGTGTAGTTTTGCACATCACAATCGATCTAAAGTTACTTCACACCAAAGCAAGTGACTGCCGGTAAAGCGGGCAGTCACTTCAGAATGGCGCGGAACCCAAGCGGTCAGGGGAAGGTCTGCAAAGCCTTTTATTGCTGGTTCGATTCCGGCCCGCGCCTCCACTTTCCTGGTACATCTCTCCGAGTAGCGATATCCTTTCCGTCGGCGGCCTCCGTGGCCCCCGGCGAGGAAACGACGTGGAGAAGAGGTTGTTGGTAGTCGGTAGCATCAATATCGACCTGGTGGCGTGCGCGAACCGCCTCCCGGCCCCGGGCGAGACCATTCTCGGCAGCAGCTTCGATGTATTCAACGGAGGCAAAGGCGCCAACCAGGCGGTAGCCATCGCCAAGCTGGGTGCACCAGTGGACATGGTTGCCTCTCTCGGCACCGACCTTTTCACCGAGAGGCTGCTCTCTGGCCTGAAGGATGCCGGCGTCGATACCCACGCGGTTCAGATAGTAGCCGGACCCTGCGGAGTAGCCCACATCTCGCGGGCGGACAATGGGGAGAACTCCATCATCGTGGTCTCAGGCGCGAACCGTTTGCTTTCCGCCGCCTATATCGACGCCCACCTGGAGATGGTGCAGCAAGCCAAAATGATCCTGGTGCAACTGGAGACTCCACTCGAAGCGGTCATCCGCCTGGCGGAACAGGCCGCGGAGACCGGGACTCCTTTGATGTTGGATCCTGCTCCGGCCATACCCTTGCCGCAAGCTTTGCTCAGCCGCACCACCTGGCTAACCCCGAACGAGACCGAGGCGCAAATCCTGTTGGGGCGGGTCAGTCTCGATCCCCCTGCCGCAGCCGAAAAACTGCTGGCGATGGGGGTGCGGAATGTTGTGCTCAAGCTCGGCTCGCAGGGAGTCTTTCTGGCTGGACGCGATTGCCCTGCACAGCAGATTCCCGCCTTTCCCGTGAAGGTGGTCGACACCACGGCGGCCGGTGACTGCTTCAACGCCGCCTTCGCGGTTGCCCTCACCCGGGGAAAGCCACCTGCGGACGCCGCCCGTTACGCGGCCGCCGCCGCAGCCATCTCCGTAACCCGAGCCGGCGCTCAACCCTCGCTACCCTCAGCCGCTGAAGTGGAAGCCTTTCTCGCCAGCGAATGAGAAAGTTAGTTTTCTCGCGGGTCACCGCTCTGAGGCTTTGTTTTAATATCTGCGTGAGAACTCAACCCGGCAGGAGTCCTAACAGAACCCATTAGAACCTGGGGCACCCGTCCAGGTCCTAAGTGGGTTCTGTTAGGCACGGACTTCGCCGAGAATCAATCTGACCACGTCTTTCTTGATCACGCGATGCCCCAGGCATGGCGGGGAAGGCCGGCCTGAAACACCACTAAATCCTCCCCCCGCGTCTCCATGACAAACTGCGTACCGCAGGGCACGAAAGCGATGGATCCCCGCCCCAGGGATAAGCATTGGCCGCCCGACGTCACCCTGGCCGAGCCATTCAATACCAGCAACGCTTTGGGGCCGTAAGGCGCGTCGCCGGCATATCGACTGTGCGCTGCAAGCCCAATGCGGCTCAACTCAAACTCCTCCGCCGGGGTTCGATAGACGCGTTCCTGGCTGCTCACCAGCTCTCCATCCAGGACATTGGGAGTACCACCCTCGAAGGTGAGGATATTAAGCAGCTCCGGGACGTCGACATGCTTGGTCGTCAACCCTCCGCGCAGCACATTGTCGGAGTTGGCCATCAACTCAACATTGACCCCTTCCAGATACGCATGCAGAACTCCCGCGGGCTGGAAGGTGCCTTGCCCAGGCAGCAGATGCACCAGGTTCAGCAGGTAGACGCTGAAGATCCCACGATCACGGTGGCCGTCCGGCAGGGGAAAATTCTCCGCCGCCCGCAACGCCCAGTAATCGGCGCTGTTCTTATCCGCGGATAGCTTTGCCAGCAGCCGGGCCAGTAGCTCATTGAGTACCGAGTCCACCTGCTCCTGGGGCATGGTCATGACGGTGCTGTAAAGCTCGCGCAGCAATCCGCGGCGGGCCTCATGACCGTGGCGCCCGGCCTGTACCAGCCGCTGCGCAAAGTCAGGCATCAGCGCACCCAGCTCAGGCGTCTGGGAGAAGGTCTCCGCGATTTGCTCCAGCGGCCGAAAACCGTGCAGCATCCAGAACTCGGTCAGCGCCACGCCGATCTCCGGCTTGTGGTTATCGTCTCTATAGTTCCTGCAGTTGGCCTGGAAGCCAATGCCCTCGGCGTTCTCGCGCGCAAAGCCGCGCCGCGCCTGCTCCAGCGTAGGATGCGCCTGAATGGAGAGCATCTTGCGCACGTCGAGAATCTTGAAAAGATATGGCAGCCGGCCGCCGAAACGCGCATTCGCCGCCTGCCCCAGGATGGCGTCAGGGGCCTCCGCGATCAGCTCGTCCAGAGGCTCCTGCTCCTTCCCAACATCAGCCAGGGAAGGCGCTTTCGCATGGGCGCCGATCCACAGTTCGGCAAACGGTCTGCGGGTCGCGTTTTCTATGCCCAGCAGATCCGGGATGAAGTTGTAGCCGCCCCAGTCATAGTGCTGGACCACGCCTTGCAATGTCAGTACGCCTGCTTCAAGCATCAACGGCCTTCTCCATCTTGCGCAGGATACCCGCAGGCTCGGCTACTCCCAGGGCTGCGATCGCGTCGGCACGGCTCTGCGTATCCGCGACCGCGTAGATGCGCAACTCGTCCGCGTTCCCTGAGGGCCGCACATGCGCTACCTCCCCGTTGGCGAACAGAATGCGCACGCCGTCTGTGTAGTCCACGTGGGTGATAGCGGCAAAACCCAGTGCCGGCGTAAAAAACTGCGCCAGATCTTTTCGAATCGCTTCCGCAACAGCATTGGGCGGAGAGAATCGCTCCACGATCTTCAACGCAATCGCCCGAGGAAACTGCTTCAGCAGTGCGGCGCGGCTGAAGCGCTTGGGCAGACGGGCGAACAGATCCACCAGCGAGAGCCCATCCTGCTGAGCGGCGAAAAGCACGCCCAGGATAGGCAAGCCCGCGTCCCGGGTCAGCAGTGGTTCGAGGACAGCGCCATTGCGGGCAATGGGCGAGCCGGTCAGGAACCCGCCATTCGGCTCCCATCCGCAGACGCGCTTTTTGCCTTTAGCGAGTGCGGCCTCCATACCGGCGATTACGAAGGGCGAGCCGATGCGCGTCTTCGGCTCTACCACGGATGCAAGCTTCCCCCGGTCAATGGCGTCGTTGCAGCTGATGGGAACCACCACCGCATCCGCCTGCAGGTACTCGGCCACCACCATGCCCACCAGATCGCCGCCGAAGAAATGTACCTGGGCAGTGAGCGGGTCCACCCCCAGAACCAGCGGACGATCGCTATCGCCGTCGGTCGAGACCACGGCGTGGAGCGGTCCGCTGCTTGCTATCGGCCAGCCCCTGCATCACCGCCAGCTGCGCCGCATCGATATTCTCCGTGTCGATGGGAACAAAGGTATCGCTGCGTCCGCCCTTCACCACCTGCGCGCCGAGACGCTCCAGAATCTCCACCAGCAAATCCCGCCCCACCGCCGAATGTTGGTAGACGAGTATGCGTTTGCCCGTCGAGCGTGGAACCGTGGAAAAAATTGGTGAAGCGTTCGATATACGCAGCTCGGGCCACGCCATGCTCCGCCGGAAGCTCCTGATGGCCGCACTTGAGCATGCCCTGTTCATTGAATAGGGATTGATCCCCGGGTTGCTCGTACAGCCTCTGCCGTACCTGCCTCACCCGTTCATTGATGGGTGCTTCCTGTTCTTTGAGCAGTTCGCCTCGGCTGCTATTCGTCTTGTAACCGTTGCGTTCGAAGGGAATGTGGCTGCCCGTCACCATGATGCTGCCCTTGTTTTGAGACAATGCGTAGCTGGCCAGCGCAGGCGTGGGTATGCGGCCCAGGTTCACTGCCTGCATGCCTGCATCGGTGATGGCCCGGACGATGGCCTGGGCAATCTCTCCCCGGCCTTCCTCTTGCGCAACGAACTCGCTCGAACTGGGGCGCAGATCATAGGCAAAATAAAAATCTTCACCTCGCCGAATGCCGCCCTCGGTGAGCGGCAACGACTGCAGGTATTCCAACTCCGCCAGCGCGTTGAGATAGATCTCCAGTTGCGTGAGGTCCACCACCTTGCCCCGGCGGCCGCTGGTTCCAAATCCCAGGACTTGCGGCTCGTACTTCAGCCGCGATCGCAGCGAATCCACCTTCGTGACCACACTCATGCTTGATTCCTATTCCGCATCATCTCCCATCATATCCGCTGTCTTGTATCGTATCGCTATCCCCTAACCGTCGTATAAAGCCCTTGTCCGCACCGCTGTCACACTGAGCAAAACGCCGATTCTAGATGCGTTCAGCCAAAATTCTGCTGCTTCCCTGATCTCCCAAAAATTAGCCGCAAAAATTTGCTGTATTTCCTGAAATCAACCCCCTCCAGTTGCGTCCTAGAAAAAGACGGTTCCCACAGTAAGGTCAGGGGCTGTTTGATCGCGCAAGGCATCGTTGCGAACTCTGACAAGGTAGTGGGCAATGCAGATTTCCTCACGCTCCAAAGTATTCATCACCATTTATTTTCTGGTCTGTGCCGGCCTCTTCCTTCTTGGCACCGCCCACTGGAAGCAGGTCAACGATCCGGCACAGCTGAGTTACGTCTGCTTCCTGATGGATCACGGAATGGCGCCCTATCGCGATCTGCTCGAGATCAACATGCCGGGCATCTACCTTGCCAACTGGAGCGTGATGCATGTGCTTGGCGAGGGTTCTTTGGCGTGGCGAATCTTCGACGTCAGTCTCATGGGCGCCGCCGCGTGGGCCATGATCGTCATCGCGCGGCCCTATGATTGGCTTGCCGGCGTTTTGGGCGCGACGCTCTTTGCCCTGTTCCATGGCAGGGACGGAGCCGGGCAGGCTGGCCAGCGGGACTTCATTATCGCGGTGCTCCTCTTGTGTGCCTATGCCTTCCTCTTTGAATTCTTTCGCCATCGCCGCGAGTGGACCATCTTCGCTTTTGGCCTGTGCGCCGGCATGGCGGCGACCATCAAGCCGACGCCCTTGCCTTTCGTCTTCCTTATCCTGGTCTTGGCCGCGATGCGGGGGAAACGAACCGGCGAGCGAATCCTGAGGCCTACCCTTTACGCCCTGCTGGGCTTACTGGTTCCGTTTGCAATCGTCGGCGCCTTTCTCGTCTCCAAACATTCTGTTGGCTCGTTCTGGTATCTCTTACGCGTGGAGCTACCCTTCTACAAGAGCCTCGGACGTCTTCCATTCCCAGCGCTGATGACCCTGGCCGCATCGCCTTCCGTGCGCGCCCTGGCGCTGATCGCTTTGGCCATTGCGTTGTTGAAGCGGCATGGGTGGAGTTGGGAAATAAAATTGCTAGTCGCCGGAATTATCTTCGGCATCGCGTCATTCGTGGGGCAGGGAAAGGGCTTTCCTTACCATCGCTATCCGCTATTGGCCTTTCTCTTCCTGTGGGTGGCATTGCAAATCGTCACCGGCTTACGCCAACGCGGAGTGGTGGGCATTCTGGCTGCCACCGGATTTGCCTTCGCGCTGATCCTGCTACCTTTGTATGTCAGAGAAGCCGATCGAAAGGTGTGGGATCCGCAATTCACCGACTCGCTCGCTGCTGATCTGAACCGTCTGGGTGGTCACCAGCTCTCCGGTCATGTGCAGTGCATCTATATGCCGGCGGACTGCAGCGATACCCTCTACCGCATGCGCCTGGTGCAGTCCACTGGGCTGTTCTACGACTTCCTGATCTTTGGATCGCCCCAGCAACAAGTCATCCGCGACGCGCGCCAGCAATTCTGGCAACAATTTCAAAAGAACACTCCGCGGGTGGTGGTAGTTGGCAGCGGGTTGTTCCCGGGTGGTTTTGGGTACGGAAAGCTGGCATCGTGGCCGCTCTTTCAGCAGGAACTCGCCACCCATTATTCCTTGTATAACGATCGATGGTTTCCTCCCGCGGAATCGGGAGAAAGGGCCTATCGGATTTATGTCGAGAAGGACAGCCTGGTTGCGTCCAACCCGCACTAACCCATTCTGCTGGAAGGTACGGAAATCAGTGTCTGCGTGAGAAGTCCCGTAAGGGACGACTGAGAATGTCCCAGGACGTGAGTCCTGGGCGGCGCGGGTCTACCAAAGACATCATCTCCGAGGTTGGTAGCGGAGGGATTCTCCCTCCGCGTCTTTCAGTCGTCCCTACGGGACTTGGCTCCTCATCAATTCCAACCCAGGACTTACGTCCTGGGCTACTCTCAGCCGTCCCTACGGGACTCAATTTGGCGAGGGTCGTTCTCACGCGGGCACCTTCAGACCTCAGCGATAGGGTTCTTCACAATGAACCAATACGACAGCGCGCCCAGCGAAGTCGCCAGCGAGCAGATCATCAACGCAATATGGAAGGAATGGGTGTGGTCGAGCAGCCATCCGGTAATGATCGGCGCCAGCGAAGCGCAGATAAAGCTGCCGAAGTTTTGAATCGCGCTGACCGAGGCCACCATGTGCACGGGTGACATGGCCTGCGCCAGCCCCCATCCTGCATTGCCGCCAAAGTAGATGAAGAAAATCGCCACCGTGACGCAGATCACCGCGCCCGTGGCCGTGGCCGCATAAGCCACTCCCAGTGTGCTCAGTGCCGAGCAAAACATTCCGCTCACGATAAGAATCTTGCACGCAGCAATCGGAGCGATCCCGCGGCGGATCAACCGGTTCGACGCTGCTCCACTGGCAATGGAGCCCACGGTGCCGAAGAGGTAGGGAATGATTGCCACCCAGCCGGTCCTGGCGATAGTCAGATGCCGTTCCGCCTGCAGGTAGCCGGGCAGCCACGACAGGTAAAGCCAGGTGGTGTAGTTGACCCCGCCGAAACCCAGCATCATGCCCCAGATGGTGCGTAAGCGAAATAGCCGCCTCCACACGCGCAGCGACATTTCTGTCCGCGGCTGTTCTGCTTCGAGGCCCAGCGATTCTGCCTCGGCAGAAGTCAACGCCACCCGCTCGCGATCGCGATAGAGCGGATACCAGGCGAGAGAGAGCAGCAGGCTAAAGACTCCTACGCTCACAAACATGGTTCGCCAGCCAAAGGTCAGCATGATCACGGTCAGCACAGGAGGGGCGAGGGTCACGCCGAGGGTGTTCGAAGCTGTCAGCAGTCCGGTCGGCAATCCACGATCGCGGACCCCGAACCAATCATTCATCACCTTCACGCCGCAAGGCATCATCGGCGCTTCGCCTGCGCCCAGCGAAATGCGGGTCGCCATGAAGCCGCCGAAGCTGCTGACCAACCCCGTAGCCATTTGCGCCAGCGACCAGACAAACATACCGGCGGCCAGAATCACCCGTGAGCCCAGGCGATCGAGCATCAGTCCGATGGGCAGCTGCGCTATTCCGTAGGCCAACGAAAAGGCGGAGAGCAGCGCACCGATCCGGGTGCCGGAGAGGCCCAGGTCGGCTCGTATGCTGGTATTTGCAATGGAGAACGATGTGCGGTCGAGATAGTTGACAATGCCGGCAAGAAACAGGAAGCAGACAGCAAAAAAGCGCATCCGGCGAACACGCGACGGCCGGGGATGCGCAACTTCAGAAGCCATACTCTGCACGCGCTATGATCGCAGACAAGGAGCCGAATGGTCTATTTCATAACCACCGCAAGCTTGATGATTACGGTGGCTCTGTGTGTTCTGGTAGGCCGCCGCGGCCTCGCATCCGTTTGGCTGGAAGCAGTGGGCTCTGCGCGTGGTTGCAGCGCTGCCCTTGCTGGCCTCCGGACCGCTTCACATTATCCGTACCGCACTACTGGCGAGCATCATTCCGCCCTTTTTCCCTTACCGTCCGCAGTTGGTGCTATTCACTGGGGTGCTGGAACTAGCCGGAGCGATCGGCCTCTTGTTGCCCAGGTTCACCCGCCTGGCCTCCGCCTGTCTTGCCGTCTTAATGATCGCGATCTTCCCAGCAAATGTGTATGGCGCCAATCAGACCGTGGGCGGCCTGCATCTGCCCAGCGTGCCGGTTCGCTTAGCCATGCAGGTCGTCTACATAGTGCTGCTGCTAATGGCCGGCTGGGGAATCCCGCACCCCCAAAACCCTTAATAAAAACAGGATGGCGACGGCTAACCTGCAGCTCTTTCATCCACTAGCGAATTCCCCATGGAAGAACAACCCCACCCTTTGTCGTCCCGAGAGACCTGCAGTTCTCTCTATGAGCAACGAAGGCTGGGCCCCATTCAAGCCTTATTTGGCTTGAGTGGGATAACACTGGCGCCTCCTCCTAACTCCCTTTAGGCATGAACTGCAGCGTGTAGGCAATCGAAGGATCAAACGGCTTCGAGATCACCTTCAGTTCCAGAAGTTGCTGGTACATACTCGTCCACCGAGCCGGATCGAACCGGCCCAAGTCAGCTCCGTTAGGACCCTCGCCGGCAATAAAGTGTTGATCCCGCAGCGCCTCATAGCTGAACTTCATCTGTGGCACGCTCATAGCCGGGTTGAGCTTGGCAATCGCCGCATTGATGTCATCCGGGTGGGCCAGATAATCGCGCCAACCCCGCACCGAAGCACGCACGAACTTAGCCACTACCTCGGGATGCTGTTGCAGAAAGGCGCGCGAAGTATCCACCACACGATAAGGGTTGTACCCCGTCTCGCTGATGAGCAAGGCGCGCACCGGCACGCCCGCCTGGCGAGCGAAGAACGGCTCAGAGGTGACAAAGATCTGTTGGATATACCCGGGGTCCTGAAGAAAGTTGGCGATGCTATAAGTCGCCGGAATCTCCCGCACATTCTTCAGCTCGTACCGTTTGACCAGATACTCAAACCAGGTCGACATACCAAGCCGGATCGCCACCGCGTGACCATCGAGATCTTTGAAGGTATGCACGGGAGAATCCTGATGCACCATCACCGCCTGCGGATCGTGTTGCATCGTCGCCATCACCGCTACCAGCGGGACATCATTGCTTACGGACAGCAGAACATAATCCGAAGAACCCATGGCGAACTGCACTGCATTCACCGAGACTTCCTGGCTGGAGTTCACATAAGGGCCACCGGGAAGAATAGTTACATCCAGTCCTTCGTCCTTGTAGTACCCACGAATCTGCGCGTCGTAAAAACCGCCATGCTCCGGCTGGGGATACCAGTCCGTTTGCAGCTTGACCGGCGTGAGTCCGCTCGAGGCCCGCTGCCGCCCGCAGCCCCCAAGCACCAGGCACACGCCCAGCAAGCACAAGCTAACTCGTAAAGGCATCCTCATGCATTGCAGCGTAGCACCCTGCGTCTTCATTGCTGGAGAGCAATTTTCTCGCCCAGGCTGGCTGCGAAAGCGAGCAGTCGCGCATCGTTGCCCCGCGCCGCAACCAACTGCACTCCGCCGCCCTTAGCCGGCAACGCGACCGCGGGCATGCCTGCCAAACTGATGGGCGAGGTGTAGCGCAAGATCTTCAGCCGCGTGGCCGAGTGGTCCGCGCCCACTGCCAGTGTGGTCATGGGTGCACACGGCAGCATGAGAAAGTCATGCTCCTCCAGCAACCGGTCCATGAGCCCGCGAAACACCACGTGGCGCTTGCGCAAATCCTCGATGGTGGCATCGGAGAGCGCTGCGCCCGCGGCCAGACGGTCCCGGATCGACGGGTTCAAAGTGCTCGAAGTATCCGCGATGCACGGCGGCCGCCTCGTGTGCCTGGATGCCCCCAAAGATCTCCCGCGAATCGGTCCAGAAATCAGGCTCGAAGACGCGGATCTGGGCGCCATTCCCGCGTAGCTCCGTCTGCCACCCGCGATACATCTCCAGCACCGCCGGCTCACAGTCGTGCACGTAACCCTCGCCCACGGCAGCGATGCTCACGCCTTGGGGCGCCGCTACCAGCGGCACATCGAGCAGCGCGGCAGCCAGCGCCGGCCCGTCGCGCAGATCGCGGAAAAGCCATCCCAGGGTGTCGAAGGACACAGCCAGGTGGAACCCGCCCTCCCAAGCCTGGGCGCCGCCGAGACCCGAGTGTAGAGCGATAGCCGGCCAGCCCGCACAATGCCGCCGGCACGCGGATGGACCCTCCCGTATCCGTGCCGATGGAGGCAACCGACGAACCCTCCTGCACGCTGGCAGAGCTTCCGCTGGACGACCCTCCTGTGAGTGCCTGCGGATTCCGAGGCTGTGCGCAGTCGCCGTACTCGCTGTTCTCGCCGGTGATGCCGTAAGCCAGCTGATGCAGATGCGTCTTGCCCATGATCACGGCGCCGGCCGCTCGCAGCCGCGCGGCCACGGCGGAGTCAGCCGCTGCGATGCCGTTCTTGGCCGCATAGAAATGAGAGCCGCAAGTGGTAGGGTAGCCCGCGACATCGAAGCAATCTTTAACCCCGATGGGAACGCCGAAGAGCGACGGCCGCTGCGCCGGCTCGGGGAAGCGGGCGGTGAGCGCCTCCGCTTCCGCCAGTACCCGTTCGCGATCCATCGCCAGGTACACATTCCGCCCGATGTTGCTGTTAGCGCGCGCCAGCGCTTCCTGCGCCGGAACGGCGGGCTGTTGCGAAGACAAGGCTGCTTTCAGTGGGCTCAAGAGAGACATATCGGTTTGTGTATACCATGCCCTGACTGCACCCGATCTCCGGTAAATGATTTAAACTTTCCCATGACCGTTGAAAATTGCTGAAGCCCGCGGCGGATGAAGCCCACCTCAAAGCACTGGTCAAATTTACCGCTCTTAGTTTCAAGACCCCACGCCCCGTGCCCTTTGGCGCCCTGATCGTCAACACGCCAAAGCGGAGAGACGCTCATGCGTGCCCGCAACGCAGTAGCCATAGAAAACGACCCTTCCGCCCATGCTGAGCTGCGCACCGTCCGCCTGGCCTGCAAAAAACGCAAGAGCTACTCGCTCCAGGGCTATACACTTTATTCCACCTGCGAGCCTTGCCCCATGTGCATGGCCAATGCTCTCTGGGCAGGACTTGATCGTGTGGTCTACGGCGCCACCATCGAGGATGCCAACCGGCATTGCCGTCAGATACAAATTCCAGCCGCCGAGCTTGCCCGGCGCAGCGACATGCAATGCATCGTAACCGGGCCCATCCTGCGGGAACTTTGCTATACCCTATTTACCCACCCGCGGATGCTGGAGGCTTTCGCCACCTGGAGCACCCGTAAGGAATAGGAGAAAAGGAGCAGCCCCATGACAACGCCGCTCGAAGTGTCTCTGGCCACCATCCTGGGCGACCCTGCGCGGGTCTCGACCGTTCCCCAGGTGGTCCATCGCCTGTCGCGCGACTTCTACTGGTACTCTCCCGTGCTGCGCAAGCGCCTGGACGGCAAAGTCGCCGACGTGGTCGTTCACCCGCTGAACGTCAGGGAAATTCAGGATGTCCTGCGCTACTGCTACGCCAACGACATTCCGGTCACGCCGCGGGGCGCGGGGACGGGCAACTACGGCCAGGCGGTGCCGCTCCACGGCGGCGTGCTGCTCGACCTCTCGCGCATGGATCAGATCGAATCCATCACCCCCGATGGGGTAGCGATTTGCCAGCCGGGTGTGCGCCTGGGCGTGCTGGAAGCAGAGGCGCGCAAGGTGGGATGGGAGCTTCGTTGCTATCCCTCCACCGTAGTGAAGGCCTCGGTGGGAGGCTTCCTGGCCGGGGGCTCGGGAGGCATCGGCTCGGTCGCCCATGGCGGCCTGCGAGATTTCGCCACCGTGCGCGCCCTCGACGTAGTCACCATGGAAGAGGAGCCCCGCCTCGTCCATCATGAAGGAGAAGAAATCCACGAGATCCTGCACGCCTGGGGCACCAATGGCATCATTACCCGCGCCTGGCTGGCGCTGGCTCCGAGTGTCGAGTGGGGGCAATGTGCCGTGGCCTTCGACACCTTCGACCAGGCGCTTGATTTCAGTGAGCGCGTGGCCACCTCAAGCGATTGGACCAAGCGCCTGGTCACCACCTTCGAGTGGCCCATCCCCTCGTTCTTCACCCCGGTAAGCACGTTGGCCCCCAAGGGCAAGGCGCTGATATTTTTCCTGATCGCGGAAGCGCAGCGCGCCAGCCTCGAAGCAGCGGTCCGCGAGGCCGGAGGCGTAATGACTCACTCCGCGCCCTACAACGGTCTCCGTACCGTGCCCCTGCTCTCCGACTACACCTGGAACCACACCACCCTCTGGGCCATGAAGGCCGACCCTGCCTACACCTATCTGCAATGCGGCTTCGACGCCGTGGCCGCCCGCAGCCAGTTTGCCCGCCTCAAGCAGCGCTTCGGCGACGAATTTCTATTGCATCTCGAATTCATGAAGAACGCCCAGGGTGTTGTCTTTCCCGGCTCCATTCCCGTAGTCCGCTTTACCACCGAGGAGCGCTTGAACGAAATGATTGACTACTGCCGCGAGATCGGAGTCGGCGTCGCCAACCCACACGTGAACAACGTCGAGGGCGGAGGCCGCTATCGCAGCGACAACGTGCAGCTGATCGCCAAGTACAAGTACGACACGAAGGGACTCTTGAACCCGGGCAAGATGGTCACCTTCGAAAAGGCCCCCGCCGGAGCCTCCATCGCATGAAGAGCTGGATTCCCGACAGCCGCAACTTCGCCTATCTCACCTGGAAGCAGGTCGACGCTCTATCTCGTGACAAGACGCTACTGGTGCTGCCCACGGCGGCCATCGAGCAGCATGGCCCGCACCTCCCGCTGGCCACCGACACGCTCATCAACAGCATTCTTCTCGGCTCGGCGTTGGCGCGGCTGCCGCAGGAGACATCGGTCTACGCTCTACCCGCGGTCTGTTACGGCAAGAGCAACGAGCATATTGGTTTTCCCGGAACGCTCTCCGTATCTTCGACGACCTTCATGGCCGTGTTGCGCGATTTGGGAGCGAGCATAGCCGCCTCCGGTTTCAAAAAACTAGTCCTCTTCAACACCCATGGAGGCAACTCGTCCTTGGTCGACGTGATGGCGCGCGATCTGCGGGCAGAGTTCGGGCTGCGTCTCTTCTCGCTCTTCGGCTCCGGAGGAGCAGCCTTCACCGGGTTAGGCGAACAGGAGCGCACCTACGGCTTCCACGCCGGCGAAGTAGAAACCTCCTTCCTGCTCAGCGCCATCCCAGAGCTGGTACACACCAACGAGTACACCGTGAACTACATCGCGGACATTGCAAAACCCGAGTTGCTGCGTCCGGAGAATTCGCCCGCGAACTTCGCCTGGCTCACCCGTGACATTGCGCCCAGCGGAGTGATGGGTGATCCCAATCCCGCCACAGCAGAGAAGGGCACGCTCTGGATCGAGGAAGCAGCCACCAGAATCGCGGCAGCCCTGACCGCCATGGCCGCCTACGACAACTGGCACAAACCCTGACCCTGGGTACCTCAGTATCACCACAAATTCTGGGTGCCCCATTCAAGCCCGCTGTTGGCTTGAGTGGGATAACCAAAGGCGAGTATCAACATTTCTACGGAACAGGCAAGCACCATGATCGACTGCGGCTCCGGAGTTCGTCTCGAACGCGGCGTGAATTGCACCATGTCAGACGGAATCGTACTGGTCTCGGACCACTACTACCCGCCCGCTCCTGGACCGCACCCAACCCTGCTCATGCGCCAACCCTACGGCAGGGACATAGCCTCGACCGTGGTCTACGCCCACCCCATCTGGTTCGCCGCGCATGGCTACAACGTAGTCATTCAGGATGTGCGTGGCCGCGGAGATTCCGAAGGCGACTTCTATCCCTTCCGCACTGAAGGCCGTGACGGAGCGGACACCATCCGCTGGCTCCGCACGCGCAGCGAATCGAACGGCAAGGTAGGCATGTACGGCTTCTCCTACCAGGGCCTCACCCAACTGTTAGCCGCAGCCGAGCAGCCGGAAGGCCTAATCTGCATAGCCCCCGCGCAGACCGCCTGTGATCTCTATCACGGCTGGTTCTATCGCCAGGGAGCACTGCGCTTGGCCTCGAGCTTGGGCTGGGGCCTACAGATGTTGAAAGCAGATGCCCGCCGCCGCAAACTCCGCACCGCCAGCGACGGCCTGGAAAAGGCATGGACCGACCTGCGTGCCCAGCCCCTGGTCACGCCCTACGGCTTGCATCCGCAACTGCAGCACCAGGGCCTGCCCACCTACGTGCACGACTGGATCACCCACGACACCCCCGGCCCTTACTGGTCCGCCCTCGATGTGAGCGAATCCCTCGATCGGATCACTATCCCCGCACTCCACCTCTCCGGCTGGTTCGATACCTACCTGGGTGGCAGCGTAGATGGCTTTCTAGCCCTGTCCGCGCGCCGGGATCAATATCTGGTAGCCGGTCCCTGGCTGCACATCCCGTGGGGAGAAATGATCGGAGAGCACAACCTCGGTCCCGAGGCACTCCTTGATACCGATGCGCTCTTGCTGCGCTGGTTCAATCACTGGCTCAAAGACAGCGGGGAATTCGCCCACCAACCGCGCATTCATCACTTCGCGCTGGGCGTCAATCGCTGGTGCGATGCCGAGAGCTTTCCCCCAACCAGCCTCTCGCTCTACCTGCACAGCGCAGGCCGCGCCGACTCGCGCAAAGGAGACGGCGCCCTCTCCACCACACCACCCGCCGTTACCCAACCGCGCGACATTTTCATCTACGATCCTGAAGTCCCGGTACTCGCTCCAGGAGGTGCGCCAGCGTTGCCCGGTCCCATCAATCAAGCCCAGATGGAGTTAGGCAACAACCTCCTGGTCTACACCGGTCCTCCCCTGGCCGAACCAATCCACATCTTCGGATCGCCGCAACTCAAGCTCTACGCCGTCACCTCTGCCGGCCACGCCGACTTCACCGCGAAACTCGTGCGCCTGCGCCCCAATGGTCAAGCTGATTTTGTCTGCATCGGCATCGCGCGCTCTTCGTATCTTTTCCGCGAGCAAGCCTACACCGCAGATGCCGTTCACCACTGGCAAATCGAGTTAGAGCCCACCTCCTGTGTCTTTGCCGCCGGCGATGCCATCCGGCTTGGAAATAGCGAGCAGCGCCTTCCCCTTGTATGACCGCAATCCATCCACCGAGGTGAAGCCCTGGCTTGCGGATTCGTGGAGCTGGCAGCGCTCCACCCAGATGGTGCTGCATGACGCGGATCATCCCTCACGGTTGGAACTGCCACTGGCGGCCACCTCATGAGTACGGAATTGCGCGTACCGCAAGTCGAACTTGCTGCCGTAAGCAAGACCTACGGCAGCAATCCCCCAGTGCTGCAACAAATCAATCTCACCATAGCCAAGGGAGAATTTGTCAGCCTCATCGGCCCCTCCGGCTGTGGCAAGTCAACTTTGCTCAAGCTCATCTCCGGCCTTACCACCGCGACCTCCGGCACC
Source organism: uncultured Acidobacteriaceae bacterium (assembly GCA_963821315.1). Taxonomy (GTDB): domain Bacteria; phylum Acidobacteriota; class Terriglobia; order Terriglobales; family Acidobacteriaceae; genus PALSA-350. Next base: position 245,190 of record CAWGDP010000013.1, read on the forward strand.
ATCCTGGTCGACGGCATGACCCCAGTCAATGCCCGTGAGACCATCTCCTACATCTTTCAAGACGCGACCCTCTTGCCCTGGAGAACCGTGACCAGCAATGTAGGCCTGGGGCTGGAGCTGGAGCACGTCGCCCGCGAAGCCCGCAAACAGAAAGTGGACACACTGCTGGAGTTAGTAGGTCTAACCCACGTGGCGAGCGCCTACCCGCGGCAGCTCTCCGGCGGAATGAAGATGCGCGTTTCCGTAGCCCGAGCCCTCGCCACCAGGCCGCGCCTGCTGTTGATGGATGAGCCCTTTGGAGCGCTCGACGAGATGACCCGCGATCGTCTCAACGAAGAGCTGCTGCGTCTGCGAGCGGAACAAAACTGGACCGCCGTCTTCGTCACTCATTCTGTCGCCGAGGCTGTTTTTCTTTCCACCCGCATCATCGTGCTGGCGCCCTCGCCGGGCCGCATCGCGCAGGAAATAGAAATCAACCTCCCCTTTCCCCGCACCAGTGTCACGCGCGAGAGTCCGGAGTTTGAATCCTACCTGACGCAGGTTTCAAGGGCGCTTCGCGGAGTGCGCAGCGCATGAAGAAGCACTTAGTCACTCTGCTCAACGCGCTGGCCGTCTTTGCCGGGCTTCTGCTGCTTTGGCAGGGCCTGGACATGCTCTTGCATCTGCCCCCTTACATGCTGCCCCCGCCTTTGGCCGTGGGCAGGGCAGTCGTCGACCGTTTCCCCTCGCTGGTGGCCTCGCTCGCCATCACCTCTGAGGAGGCGGCAGGAGGCCTGCTAGCCAGCATCGTTGCCGGTGTACTGATCGCCCTGCTCTTCGCCCAATCCCGTTGGATACGGCGCATGCTTTACCCCTACACCATCCTGTTGCAGACCGTGCCCATCGTCGCCGTAGCGCCGCTGATTTTGATGTGGGTAGGTCCGGGCACATTCTCGGTAACGTTGGTAGCCTTTATCATCTGCCTGGCTCCGATCATCGCCAACACCACTCAGGGACTGATCAGTGTAGAGCCGAACCTCATCCATCTCTTCCTGATGCACAACGCTTCGCGCTTACAGATCCTCACCCGTCTGCGTCTGCCGCATGCCGTGCCATCGCTCTTTGTCGGGATCCGTATAGCGGCCGGGATCTCTGTGATCGGCGCGATTACAGGAGAGCTCTTCGCCGGTTCGAGCAGAGTAGGCGAGGGAGGCTTGGGCTACTCTATTCTGTACGCCAGCGCCCAGCTGCAAACCGATTACCTTTTTGCCCTGGTGCTAGCCGCGACAGTGTTAGGCTTTGCCTTTTTCTTCCTGGTCATGTTTCTGGAATGGTATTTTCTGCACAACTGGCATGAATCCGCGCGCACCCTGACGGATGAATAGAGTTTTTACACTTTTCCGGGTGAAGGCGGTTTCCGTTACATCGTGGTGGTAGCATCTGGCAGATTACGGAAAGGAATCGGGCGTCAGCCCCTGAGGATCTGTTACAGAGCATGGGTGCTGCATCGACCCTACAGTTTTTACATTTTCCGGAGGCCCCCGTTTCGTCGGGCTGGTAGGATCTGGCTAAAGCGACATAGGCTTTGTATCAGGGCACGGGCTTTAGCCGTGCCGTACCGCCATGAGCTGATGAGGGCTTTTAGCCCCTGAGGTACGGATTTCCTTGAATCTCCGCGTCCTGCTTCAGCCGTACATAAGTATTTGTAAACAGGTCCGGCTTTAGCCGCTAAGGGAGGAACGATGCTTCGTCTGGAATCTAAAACCGGCTGGTGGTTAGTAACCCACGTAGACCACGCGCACCTGGCGGGAGCCTTCGCGGAAAAGTGGGGTAACGATCTCTTCCTCGCCCCTGAGCCGCGCGAGCAAGTGTTGCGTGGCGTCACCGCTCACGACGACGGCTGGGCCGCACGCGATCAACAGCCGCAAATTACCCGCCAGGGAAAGCCCAGCGCCTTTTCCGTCGAGCTGGTAGGCAAATACTCTGCCTTTGAAGAAATAGACCTGCCCGACTATCTCGCCGTGCGCGAGCGCGCCGTCCGCATGGTAGCCGCGCAGGATCCCTATGCCGCCCTGCTAGTGTCCATGCACACCTACAATCTGCTGACCGCCCGAGCCGACCGCACTACGATCCAACCAGACCAGCTCCCACTGCTCGATGCATTTCTCACCCGCCAGGCGCAATTTCAAGACGAGCTTCGAGCCCGCCTTGCAGCGGGCAAGCAGCTAACCCCGGAAGAAACTTCGCCGAAGCGGATTGAGAATCACTTCCGCCTGCTCCAAGCCTGCGACAACCTCTCACTGCTGAGTTGCGTCGACTACCCCAAACCGGGAGATCTCCTGCACGCGCTGCCTCAGCAAGAAGGCGGCGAAAGCAGGATCTCGGTCGAGCGGCTGGGCGAGCGTCATTTCCGTCTCGACCCTTATCCCTTGGCCGAGTCCACGCTGGTCTTCGACCTGCCCGCGCGCCACGTGGAAGGAAAACACTTTGACCGAGTTGAGGAACTCCAGGAAAAGTTTTACGCCGCAGCTCCGGTGCAGCTGCCGGTCACAATCACGCGCTAAGCTCAGGGGGAAGAAAGTGAAGCGAACGAAGAACTTCTTCTTAGCAGCCATGCTACTCACGACGGCACTCGGGCTATCCCAGCAAACCGCAGCCCGGCAGCTGGTAGAACGTCAGGCACGAGCATGGGAGAGGCAGGACTTCGCCCTGGCCGCCTCTGACTGGCTGCCAACGGCGGTGTTGATGTCCCCCGAAGGAAACACGCCCGCCCCCCAAATGGCCGCCTCCATGAGGGACTACTTCAAAGACTTCAGCGATCTGCACGTCACCATAAAAAATGTCTTCGCCTCCCCCGACGGAAAGAAGTTGGCGATTGAGTGGGACTGGGCGATCACCCGAAAAAAGGACGGCAAGCGCGGTATCTCGCACGACGCCATCATCGTAGACTTGCAGGGCGGTAAGATCGCCTCCTGGCGCGAATACTACGATCCCGCCGCCTCCGGCGAGGCGAATCCGTAGGGAACCCTGTTTTCACTGCGGGACTGCGTGGGCTTGCATTACGGACTCTCT
>CAWGDP010000014.1:0-390242 GCA_963821315.1 uncultured Acidobacteriaceae bacterium
GGCCTCTCGTACATTGGACGCCTGCCACTTTCCGGAGAGCCGGTTTTTCGCACAAGACCTTACCAGATGACCGAGAACGCTTTTGCTTTTCGAATCATCTTGTCTTTGGTTACCAGAGGAACGCCACGATCCAGTGCGGTCGCTCCGATAATCCTGTCCATGGGATCGAGAGGGTAAGGCGAAGGAAACTCCACGGCGATGCGCGTGACGGCCGCTGTGATCGGCAGGATGACGAAGCGCGTCTCCACCTCAACCAGAAATGCCTCAAGGGAAGTCTTTAGCACGATTCGCTGATTCCTGGCCAGCCACCCCAACTCGAACAGCGAGATGCAGGAAATACCCACCCCGCCGTTCTCTCGAGCAGTTCGAATCGCATCGGTCGCAGCCGGCGAAAGCAAACTTGGATTCGAAGCAAGCCAGATCACTACACAAGTATCGACGACGATCACTTGAGGCGTTTCCAATGCCCTGGCGGGACCGAAGGAGCCTCGATATCGCCGGAGATAGCCAACTTTCCCGCATAAAAACCGAACAGGCTATCCTCAATCTCTTCGACCGGGATCATTTGGGCAACAGGCTTTCCGTTTTTCGTGATAACGAATTTTGTCTTTCTGGCCTGCACTTCATCCATAATTGCCAGACACTTCGCTTTGAACTCTCCCGCCGCGATTGTTTTCAAGAATGGCACCTCACCATGGTCATCATACCATGGTCACATAGTTTCAAAGTGTGCGGAAACTATGGGCGCGCGCCCAACTCTCGCACCGCGAGAACATGGACCTCTATGGAGTGGCGCTCATCGGATATTGCCTCATGTCCAACCACGTTCACTTGATTGCTAAAATGGCCATGGACCCGGAAATCGAGGAAACCGCTCTTGTGAGCGGATGGGTACGCTAAAAATGGCCCGGAAACTTGCAATGGCACTGGGAGAAGCACGCTGAATGTTACACCGCTTTCTGCATTTGTCCGACTTGAGGCTGACGAAGGTGGGGGCCACGCGATGTTCTGGGAAGGTCCTCAGAAGTACAACGACTCACTGCGCACGTTCCTGAGGGCCTCCTAGGTCATGAAACGATTCGGGGAAACCCGGGGCAGGGAAACCGGGGCCACAAGATCACCACTCGCAGAGCAGCTACGATCACAAGTTACCCTGGACAGATAGGGGATGTCGGGCAGCTCGATCACGGTGGACCTCGGAACCACCTCGGTAACCGCTCCCTTGCGCGATGATGAAGAGACAAAGCGCAGCAATGGTTACCAAAGAGCTTTTCTTGTTCTCTCGACGTGCCCCTAAAACCGTGCTATTGTGCAACCAAGAACGATATCCAGCGCCGTCTTCAAGACGGCCCTGCCTGGCCTTGCACCGGCGAGCTCTGCCCGTGCATCTGCCGCCAACCACCGGGAATCGTCAGCGCCTGCCGGCGCGATGACTTAGGTGTAGCAAAGGCTAATGTGACAGGAAACGGATTACGCCTTTCCGCAGCATTCCTGCGGGTCCCGCAAGGCGCACCAGGGAAAGCATCCCCGGCGCCTGGTTTGGGAGCTGCCGGAAAACGAATCAGCTGACTGATCAGTCCCCTAAATAGCTTATGGGGGCGGGAAAAAATTAAATTTGGTCATCTTGGGAAAACAAAGGACTTAGCCGCCACCACGACTGAAACAAGGACGGGAACATCGCATTCCTGAGCCCCAAACCCCAACCCAGGGCCGCCGCCCCTGGCACGCCCCAAGGGGCGGACAGACAGGTCTTTCTCATCTAAACGCGCTTCTCAAGGCCCCTACCGGACCAGGTCTCGCGGCTGGCCACCCCGGCTGGGCGCCTTCCGCTCCATCGCGCCGGAACAAAACTGCGCTCTTCGTCCCAGCCGCGCAGAGTTTTGACGGCTTCACTGGGGCCAGGTACCGGCCAGGGTCGCCATGTTTCGCACTTGTGGGTCGGCGATCACGCGGGCCGCGTCGAAGAGAATGGGATATTTCGCCTGAATGAGAGGGGGGGCCAGTTCGGTGAGGCTTCTCCCTTACCAGATTTTCACCCGCTCCGGCGGGGTGAGATAGAGGGTCTGTCCCGGCTGAATGCCAAAGGCCGTATACCACTCGTCGAGATTGCGCACAGTATCGGCACGATACTCTGCTGGGGCGTGAGGGTCGGTCAACACCTGTTGGCGTAGGGCCGCAGGCCGATCCTTCGATGCCCAATTCTGGCCGAAGGCGATGAAGAATTGCTGGTCGGGCGTAAATCCATGTTCCACCGGAGCGCTTTTGCCCCGAAGCGAAGCACGGTAGCCATCGTATGCGGCGGAGACGCCGGCAACATCGGCAATGTCTTCCGCCAGCGTTTGCTTGCCATTTACGGCCAGGTCGGGGAAGGGTTTATAGGTGTCGTACTGCGCGGCGAGTTTTGTCGTCGCGGCTCTGAAGTGCGCGAAATCCGATGGGGTCCACCAATCGCGCATGCGTCCTTTTGCGTCGAACGTGCTGCCCTCGGTATCGAAGGTGTGGCTGATCTCATGGCCGATGATGGAGCCGATGGCGCCATAGTTCGCGGCGGCCGGCGCGGCAGGATCGAAGAAAGGAGGCTGCAGAATCGCGGCAGGGAAGTTAAGCGCATTCTGCAACGGCAAGTTCACGGCGTTCACCGTCTGCGGCGTCATCGACCACTGCTTTCGATCTACGAGCTTGCCGATGCTCGCCACCTTCGTGTGGTAGTAGAAGAGCCGGCCGCGCCAGCGGTTGCCGAAGAGATCATCTGGCTTTACCTCGTAGCCGGAATAATCAAGCCAGGATTCCGGGTAGCCGACTCCCACGTAAAGCGCATCGAGCTTGGCAATGGCTTCGGCCTTGGTCGACGGCGCCATCCACGACAGGGCGCTAAGCCGCTCGCGATAGACACTAACAATGTGTGCAACCAAAGCTTCCGCCTCGGCTTTGGCTTGCGGTGGAAAATAGTGCCGCGCGTAGATGCGGCCGACGGCATCCCCTAACTCTCCATTTACAAGAACCACGCCGCGTTGCCAGCGGGGACGCTGCTGCGGTGTCCCGGAAAGAATCTGGCCAACGAGCGCAAAGTGCTCATCGGCAAGATTCTTGGGCAGCGCAGACGCATAGGTTTCGATCAGATGATAGGCCAGCCAGTCTTTCCATGCGTCCAGCGGAACGGAACCTACCAACGCTGCCTCGCCCATGAAGGCCTTCGGCTGCCACACGATAAACGACGATTGGCTGCCAAGGCCTGCGCTGCGGAAGTATTCTGCCCAGTCGAGTCCGGGAGCCTTAGCCGGAAAATCTCCTCGCTGCCAGGGGTTGTTCGCCTTGGTGACTTCCTGGTTCTCCGCCAGGCTCAAGTGCGTTTCTGCGATGGCATGTTCGAGCGAGAGGATCCGCGCGGCGCGAGCCTCTCCATCGGCGAAACCGGCGAGCTTCAACATCGCCGCGACATGGGCCTGATACTTCGTCCGTATCGTGCGCATGCTGTCGCTATTTGATAGGTAGTAGTCGCGATCGGGCAGTTCCAGGCCGCCTTGCAAAAGATAAGGAGCATAGTGAGCCGAATCAGAAAAGCCCGGGGCTACCCACAACCCAAAAAGATTAGGAGTATGGAAATTGGTGTTGTTCAGCGGATCGACGTCCGCTCGCAGGCTCTCACCCAAGGCTTGCGCTAGTTGGGTCTTATTGCTAATTGCCGCGTATGCCTTGAGGTAGGGCTCAATGGGCGACAAGCCCCTGGACTCGATGCCTTCCTCGTCCATGTACGAGTGATAAAGATCTGCGATTCTCCGCGTGTCGGAGCCCACTGGGGCGTTCGCCTTCTCTGCATCTTCAATCAAGCCAAGGACCCGTTTGTCGCTCGCGTCAAGCAACCCAACGAACACGCCTGTTCCGCCGCGGTCGGGTGGGATGACGGTGCGTTTCATCCATCCCCCGTTGGCGTAGAGATAGAAGTTGTCGCCGGGCTTGACCGAGGGGTCCATATTGGCGATGGCGATGCCGTGATTTGCCGTGTTTGCGGCTGGCTGTGCAGGGGCGAGGAAGGCCAGAGCGAGCATTCCCCAGGCGGCGAAGCGAAAGAGAGAGAGTCGGGATGCAAGTTTCATCGAATCAAACCGATAGAAATTGAACCAGTAGCACATTTATTTGACTGCGCAAGGGGCGGCCGCGGTGCGCGGAGATTGATCAGGTCGAAGTAAAGGTTATAGGAGAGGAATCACTTCGACCAGCACATCCTTTTCCGGCGCTACCTGCACTGGGTTGCGTAAGGGGCGGCCGAATCCATCGAAATGGACTTCCATCACGTCCCCATCCTTCAGTTCAACACCCTGCCCAAAGCTGAGCGAATGCGCGCCGAGAAAGTGGATGTGCACGTCCCCCGGCCGGCGATGCAATGCGAACTTGAAGTGGTGATGCTCCAGGTTGCGCAGGCTGTGGGACATCTCCTCTTCGCCGCTGGCGATCGGCTGTGACCAGAATGTCTTGCCATTGCGGATGATGGTCACCGTGCCCGGCACGGCGCGAAAATCAGGATCGACGACCAGCTCGGGACCGATCGAACAAGTGCGCAACTTCGATCCAGCCAGGTTGAGATAGTTCTTTTTCTCGAAGCGATGGTCAGAGAACTCGTTGCCCTGAGCCATGCCAACGCGATAGGGCTGACCCTGCGGGCCAATCACATATACCACCGCGATCTCCGCCTCTTCGCCACCGTCCTCCGCGTAGGAGGGAACCAGCAGCGGTTCACCCTGCGCGTGTACGATCGCGCCAGAGCCCTTGTGAAACCACTCCGGGGCAATCCCTATCTCCCCTGCTTTGGGGCGGCCGGCTTCCATGCCCCAGTGAAACATCTTCATGCTGTCGGTCAGCTCCTGTTCCTTGGCCATGTGCATCGATGCTCGATCGCGCGCGCTGCCCATATGGGTCAGCCCCGTGCCCGACACCAGGCAGCGGGCAGGTTCCTGGGGATGATCCATGGGAGCAAGCAGCTTCCACTGCGCGCTCCCACTGTAAATCGGGTCATAGTCGAGGGACTCATCCGTAAAATGATCAGCCGCCACGCTGGTAAGTTTCCCGCCGCGCGCGATGGCCGCCTCGGCCAGCCCATACACAGAATCGAAGTCGCGCAGCAAACGCAACTTCGGCTCTTCCACTACGGCTATCCGGCGCACATTGCCGGCCTTCAATTGCACCAATCGCATCGTATCCTCTCGAACTGCTTGATTTAATTAGTGAAGACACTTCAGTTGGTTGGCCACGACACGCGCAAGAGCGAGAGACCCATGCGGGGTAGTGGCACGTCTATTTGTAGCGCCCCATTCTCCGGAGTGATCCAGCGCGGAGAGTCGAGCAGTTGCAACTGGCCGGCAGCTTGCAACTGCGCATATTGCTGGGGCGTAGGGTCCTGCGGCGATCCCATCTCCCTCCACACCGTGTAGGCATTGCTGTGATGATCGTCAATGCGGTACTGCTGCAGCAGCACGCGCGACGCGGAGCGAGGGATGGACTTTATGGACACCACGATGTCCGCGCCGGGCGCAGCGACGTCGTCATCGTGATAATTCCACAGCAGAACAGAAGCCTGGCCGGCCGCGGTGGTCGCCAGGGCGTCAATGTCCGGAGCCTGGCGCACGCTGTTTTTCAAAATGCTATCCAGCGGCGCCGCACCGCTGCTGATCGTCGCCACGCGATCACCGCTCATCAATCCAGCCATGCGGAAGAAGTTCAGTACCGGCTTATCGACGCCATTGGTGGCGAGCGTGCGATAGCCGTCGAAATAAGGCTTTCCTTCAAACTCGAAGGCCCAGGTCAGCATGCCCAGCAGGTTCACGTGATCGCGATCCGCCAGCTCCAACAGGCCCTTCATCGCCGCCGCGGTATAGCTGGGATACAGCGGTCCGTTGCGATAAGCATTGGGCGGATAGAGCCGCGCGGAGCAAGCCGCACATCCTTCCGGGTCCGCTTCACTCAAGATGATAGGAAGCCTTTGGAACTGCGGAAAACTGCGCACGATGGCGAAACCGTCTGCGGCATTGTTCAATTCGTGGTCGAGGCCCATTTGCACGTGGCCATCCACCACGTTCGGGCTTCCCTTAACGTGGAAAGAGATAAAATCCAGCGGGATTGGGCCACCATTCGCTGCACTCTTCTGCGTCGCGCAGTGCGCCAGAAAAAGCTGCAGATACTGTGACGCATTGCCCTTTGGGCCGGGGCCTGTGGTGGCTGGTCCACCCACGCGCGCGTTGGGAATCGCCTGGCGTACGCCGGCGACCGCGTAATCGTAAAGCTTGTTGTACTCGTCCTCGGTTCCTTTCCAGTAGTACTTGCCGTCGGGTTCGTTCCACACCTCCCAGTACCAGGTGGAAACCGTCTCCATTCCATAGCGCTGGACCATGTGCGCGGCCACTTGATGATTCAGCTCCTGCCATCGCTTGTAGTCTTTGGGAGGAAACGACCAGCCCTCCACCTCGCCTGGCTTGAGCGGCCATCCAATGTGGTAAGGATCGGGATGGGTGGAAAGCGCCTTGGGGCATGAAGCCCAGCTCCACCATCGGGCGCACATGGGCGGCGGCATACGCGTCGAAAATCTGGTCGAGAATGGTCCAGCTGTAGACCGGGTTCTTCTGCGCATCCTCGGTGTAGACGTTTGACGAACTCCATTTGAGATCGGGCTTGCCATCTCCCGTGGCGAGCAGGAAATGGGCGCGAATATAGACCGGAACCGGGCTCAAATCATGTAACTGGCCCAGCAACGCCTTGCCATTTGGCGTGGCTGTGTAGCCAGACTCGTCATAGCCAAACCAGCTGTATATGGGCGTGAATTTACCTGCGGAGTTCGCCAGGTCCACATCGATATGAACGGGGCTTTGCGCCCTGGTGACCGGCGTAGCCAGCAGAAGCCCGAGCAAAGAACCATAGGCAAACCATCTCAACTGGGCGAGTGCCACTCTGGGCTTCCTTATGTTGTTCACGACAAACAGGCTACACCTTTTGCCTGGCCGTGGTTCCTGCAGCCTGCATCTAACCGGCTGTACTTGGTAAGGAGAAACACCCTATGCACTCGACCCAGGTCTTTGGCTTTAATCGCCGCCCTCGCCCTCACTTCTCCTGCGTTCGCGCAGACCTCCGATCCCGGAGTAAAGCAGGATATGAAGAATGCCGGAACCGATACCAAGCACGCTGCGACCAGCGCGGGGCACGGCGTGAGCGAAGGCAGCAAAACCGCCTATGACAAAACCAAGTCAGGGACCGAGAAGGGTTACAACAAAACGAAATCGGGAACAGAGAAGGGTTACGACAAAACCAAGTCAGGGACAGAAACTGGTTACCACAAGACGGTGCAGGGAACTAAGACCGGATACGACAAGACAGCGCAGACGACTAAGACCGGTGTCCACAAGGTCGAGGGCAAGCCGGACACGCCAGCTAACAATCCTCCTCAATAGGTCCCGGTTGTTTGGCTAAAGAGTCTGTGTGAACAGTTACAAAACCCAGACCTTTGTGCGGGAGCCGGGGCGCACCGCAGGTCCCTCGGCTGCGCTCGGGATGACAAAGTGGAGGGTGGTGACTTTTATGGGGAATTGGCTAGTGGCTGAAAGAGTTGCTAGGTGAGGGCTGCGGTATCCCACTCAAGCCAAAACCAGGCTTGAATGGGGCACCCAGCCTTCGTTTCCGGTGAAGCAGACTTCACACGAAAATCAATAAAGTCACAGCCTCTCGGGATGACAAAGTGGGGGGGAGCAAAGGGTAGGGTAGACAATAGGCGCTGACGAAAATGCCGCCTTCTCTCTGCCCCGCGTCTGTTTAGCAGCCGTACATGGAAGCGCTGCCCTCCGCTTTGTCATCCCGAGCGTAGCCGAGGGATCTGCGGTGCGCCCCGGCTCCTGCACAAAGGTCTGGGTTACGGCTCATGGCTCCAATCACAAGCGATCGTGCAACCGCTGCGGCTGCTCTCCAGGGCCATCTCCAGCACCCGCATGGTTCTCCAGGCCTGCAGCGGAGTGACCTCAAGAGCAGCGTTGCCATGGATGGCATCGCGCAGGTTGATGTAGTAACCGCGGTAGTCTCCGGGCTCAGTGGGGACGCGCGTGCTTATCGGCTCACCGCCCTCATCGAGGGTGAGCGTGCCCCAGTGCTCTGGACCTTCCACGCCCCAGGGCTTGGAGGAAAACATGTCTCCGGCCAGTAGATGGGCCTCCTGGGGATCGATGCCGAATTTGCGAAAGGTGCCAAGCGTGCCGTTGAGCGTAAAGCGCGCTCCCGGCTCGCGCGCCAGGCAGGTGGCGCGCAGCCATACACTCAGGCCCGAGGCGCCGGGCGATAGGCTGGGGTAGTGCAGATAGAGGTCGAAGGCATCATCCGACCGCGCTCCCTCCCGCTCCACCCGCACGCTTGCCCAGACGGATTGGGGAACACCAAAGAGCACCAGTGCCTGGTCCACCAGGTGTGCTCCCAGGTCAAGAAGGACCCCGCCGCCGGGCCCACCGTCCTCCCGCCAGGCGTGCAGCCTGGGCGCCAGACGATAGCGGTCGTAATGAGACTCGAATTGGACCAGCCGGCCCAAAATGTCGCCGTCCAGCAGCTTGCGCACCGTCAGGAAGTCGCCATCCCAGCGGCGGTTCTGGTAGACGCTGAGCAGCCGCTGGCGCTCACGGGCTAACTGGATCAGCTCCGCCGCCTCCTCTGAGCTCAGGGCAAAGGGCTTATCGATGACCACATGACGGCCGGCCAACAGGCATTGCCGGGCGATGGGCAGGTGGCTGGCGTTGGGCGTAGCCACCACCACCAGCTGGATACTTGCATCCTCTAATAGGGCGTCGACCGAAGGTACGATCCTGGCATGAGGAAAGGCGGCGGCAGCCTCCGAGCCGCTCCGCTGCACAATGGCGGCTAACTCCAATCCCTCCACGGCCTCGATGACGTTCGACTGGAAGACGCGACCCGCGAATCCAAAACCAATCAGGCCCACCCGTACACATTTCATTGAATCCCCCCAGCGCTCGTATGACTCTTTATACTTGAAGGGCAATTGGCCGCGATTCGTGTTGGAAAACGGGTACTTTCCCGAACGCCCCAGGGTTACCCCTGTGCTTGACAAAAGGGCGGCCACGAAAGAGTATTAAATCCTATGCAGGCAATACATTATCCCGCTGGTTGTTGTTGCTGTGACAAGTGTTGTTCGTTGTCACGGACAAGCGGGTGTGTGTGTTTCCAGCTGAGAAGTAGGGTTTTCTAAACCAGACTTTCGCGTAACTCAGACGAATACCACAGCCGCTGCCAGACCTCTGGCAAGCGGTTTTTTATTGGGCCAAAGAAGGAGCTCGGAGTGGCAAGCTTGGGAGTCCAAACGATGGAAGCAGGCGTCGCGCCGAAGCTGAGCCATCTCCAGTTGTTGGAAGCGGAAAGCATCCACATCTTCCGCGAAGTGGCGGCCGAGTTCGAGAAGCCGGTCATGCTGTACTCCATCGGCAAGGATTCCTCCGTCATGCTGCGCCTGGCGCAGAAGGCCTTCTACCCCGGGCCTATTCCGTTTCCTTTGTTGCACGTCGATACCGGCTACAAATTCAAAGAGATGATCGCGTTTCGCGATGAGTACACCCGCCAGTTGGGGGTCAAGCTGCTGGTGTGGCGCAATGAAGAAGCCCTGGCCGCGGGAGCCAACCCGGTCGCCCTGGGAACCCGCCGCTGCTGCGGATTGCTCAAGACCACGGCGCTGCTCGATGGCCTGCGCGCCCATGGCTTCGACGCTGCCTTCGGCGGAGCGCGCCGCGACGAGGAAAAATCCCGCGCCAAGGAGCGCATCTTTTCCTTCCGCGATGGCGCCGGACAGTGGGACCCGAAGAACCAGCGGCCCGAACTGTGGAACCTCTATAACGGGCGCGTGAACCCGGGCGAAAGCATTCGCGTCTTCCCCTTGTCCAATTGGACCGAGCTGGACGTTTGGCACTACATCCACCTGGAAAAGATTCCGGTGGTGCCGCTCTACTTTGCCCAGGAACGCCGGATGCTTGTCCGCGGCGACAGCCTGATACCCGTGGAGCAGTCGTTCGTGCAGGGCCTGCCCGGGGAAGAGCAGTGGGTCAAGTGCCGCCTGCGCTCGCTGGGGTGCAGTCCGTGCACTGGAGCTATCCGCTCCGATGCCGACACGATTCCCAAGATCATTGCCGAGCTGGTCGCGTTTCGCTCGTCCGAGCGGGCCAACCGGGTCATCGATCACGACCAGGACGGATCGATGGAGCTAAAGAAGCGGGAGGGCTACTTCTAATGCCTCTGTCGCTCGACCGCAGCGCTACAGAAATGGAAGATATGTTTTCGATGGAGGAGTTTCTCGCCGCGGAGCAGGCCAAAGACCTGGTGCGCTTCAGCACCGCGGGCAGCGTAGACGACGGCAAGTCGACACTGATCGGCCGCCTGCTGTACGACTCGCAGAACGTTTATGAGGACCACGTTCGCGCCGTCACCAAAGCAGCCACCGGGAATGTGGCCAGCGCGATCGATTTCGCCCAGCTTACCGACGGCCTGCGGGCGGAGCGAGAGCAGGGCATCACCATCGACGTTGCCTACCGTTACTTTTCCACCACCCATCGCAAGTTCATCATCGCCGACACCCCCGGTCACGAGCAGTACACGCGCAACATGGCTACCGGGGCATCGACTGCCGACGTGGCTATCATTCTGGTGGACGCGCGCAAAGGCATTCTGACCCAGTCGCGCCGTCACGCCTACATCGCCTCTCTGCTGGGTACCCGCCACATCGTGGCCGCGGTCAACAAAATGGACCTGGTGGATTATTCAGCAGAGACCTTTGCGGCGCTGGAGCGCGACTTGCAGCAGCTTGCGTCCAAATTGGGCATCGACGGGTTGCTCTCCATTCCCATCAGCGCGCTGCACGGAGACAACGTGGTCGACCGCGGCACCAGGATGCCGTGGTATGACGGCCCCACGCTGCTTGAATACCTGGAGACCGTGCCCACGGGCCGCGACGTGGCCGGCGCGCCCTTCCGCCTGCCGATTCAGCGAGTCATCCGGCCTGACCAGCACTATCGCGGCTTTGCCGGGCAGATTGCCGCCGGCTCCGTGTGGCCGGGCGATCGCGTGGTCGCGCTGCCTTCGGGCCGCACCAGCCGCGTGAAGAGCATTACCACCTTCGATGGCGACCTGGACCGGGCGATGGCGCCCATGTCGGTGGCGCTCACGCTCGAGGATGAGCTCGATATCAGCCGCGGAGAGATGCTGGCCGCCGCGCACCAGGCACCCGCCGTAGCGGCCAATTTTCTTGCCGCCTTCGTTTGGATGAATGCCGAGCCTCTCGATCTGGGCAAGACCTACCTGCTGAAACATACGTCGCAGACAGTCAAGGCCAGCATCCGGGCCATCCAGCATCGGGTCAACATCCAGACCCTGGAGCCGGAGCAGGCAGCCACGCTGGAGCTCAACAGCATTGGCGTGGTCGAAGTGGAAACCACTCGCCCGCTGTTTCTGGATACCTATGCCGACCAGCGAACCACCGGCAGCTTCATCCTGATCGACCCGGCATCGCACGCGACCGTGGCTGCCGGCATGGTGCGCGAGGTTCTAAGCGGCCGTGGCGTCAGCGATAAGAAAGCTGTTGGGGCGGTGGCCATCCGTGATCCTGAGTTGCTGCGCCAGGTCGAGACCGCATTGGGTAAGAGTGGCGTCGACGTCGTGCGCACGCGGACAGCGAATCGAGCCCTGCTGCAACGCTTGTTCCAGGCAGGAGTCACGGTACTCATCGAGGTTAATGATCTGGATGAGTTTTCCAGCGAAGTCTCGCTCGCCCGGCCCAGTACGGATGTGTCCTTCGCGCCCATCACCGGATTGCCCGGCGAGCCCGCAGAGAAGCTTGCCTTCCTCTTGCGTGCCTTAACGGCGGAAGGGAGCAACCAATGAGCACATCCACCCCCCTCGCCTCTGCTCACCAGGCGGCACTCGAAGAGAAGATCGCCGCCGCCCGCAGCCTGGTCAACCAGCAGATCGCAGCAGCCCTCGCGGAGGAGGTCTGCGTGACCAGCAGCTTCCAGGCCGAAGACATGGTCGTGGTGCACCTGGTGCGTGCCGCGCTGGGTAATGTGCCGGTGATCTTTCTCGACACCGGCTACCACTTCGCGGAGACCTACGAGTATCGCGATCGCCTGACCACGGAGTGGGGGCTGAACCTGGTGAATGTGCTGCCCGCCCTTACCGTGGCGGAACAGGAGTCGCAATTCGGCATTCTGAACCAGACTGCGCCCGACCGCTGCTGTGGCATGCGCAAGGTAGGCCCCTTGTTCGCATCGCTCGAGCCCTACCGTCTATGGTTCACGGGGCTGCGCCGGGAGCAGGCGAAGACCCGCGCAAACCTTCAAGTAGTCGATGCGTTTACCTTGCCTACCGGGAAGCAGCTACAGAAGATAAGTCCCTTGGCGGATTGGTCGACCAGGGACGTATGGCAGTACGCGGAACAGCATGGCATTCCCCTGCTGTCGCTCTACGAAAAGGGCTACACCAGCATCGGATGCGAACCATGTACCAGCCTGCCTTTCGATCCCAATGACCCGCGCTCGGGCCGCTGGGGAGGACGCAAGCAGGAATGTGGTATCCACGTGCAACCGGAATAGAAGAAAGTCTCCATGCTGCAATTGCTGATCGGGTTTGCTATCGCGGTGCTGATCGCGCTCACGGGTGTGGGAGCGGGCGTGGTTACGGCACCGTTATTGATTCTCTTTCTTCATGTGCCGGTTGAGATCGCGGTGAGCACCGCGCTGGCCTATGCGGCGGTGGTCAAGCTGATCGTGGTTCCGGTCCAGATCTGGCGTAAGCATGTCTCCTATCGGATCCTGGTATGGATGTTGCTCGGCGGCATCCCGGGGGTCATTGTCGGGTCGCTGATCTTTGGCCACGTAGCGCAGCACGGCCCCAAGGCGCTGCTTTACATCGTGCTCGGCTCCATCATCATCTTTTCTTCCGGCTGGCAGATCTTTCGCCACTTTCGCCCCGACGCCATTACCAGACCGACGACTGACCGTCCCAAATGGATTGGTTGGATCACCTTCCCCATTGCCGCGGAGGTGGGCTTTTCTTCCTCCGGCGCTGGGGCTCTGGGCACGGTCGCCTTACTGGGACTTACTTCGCTCAGCGCAGCGCAGGTGGTGGGAACCGATCTTACTTTCGGCCTTGCGCTCTCTGTAGTGGGAACCGGCGTCCACATGATCAGTGGCACCTACGACTCAGCGTTGTTGTGGAAGCTGTGCATCGGCGGAGTCTGTGGCGCGCTTGCCGGCAGCGGGGTGGCCCCGCGCATCCCCAACCGCCAGCTGCGCTTCGCGCTTTCGCTGTGGCTGATGGTCATCGGATTCCAGTTTGTCTATCAGGCAGTGTTTGCGGTCCGATAAAACCGCAGATCCTTCGGCTTCCTCCTAATGGTACAGGTGGGAGCGGGCGCAGGTTTAGTGCCGCGCCTACGGCGCTCAGATGGTCTTCGGATTGATCCCCCAGCCCTTCCGGGCTGGGCTGACGTTTAGCGGCCGGCCCTCCGGGCCTCCCATCTACTGCCTTAAAATGTCATCCCGCCTGTCCCGGCGTACCTGGGAGGACGCCGAGGGATTTGCGGTTGTCTCCAGTTGGCCCTGGGGTGGGATATAAAATGGGCGGCATCATGAAGATACTGACTGGCGAGAAGCGCGGGTGCCGCAAAGGGCCTGAGACGTGGTTTACCGGAACTGTGTGGCTCAACGAAATCGTCAACCCGACGGCGCCCTCGCGCCTCAAGGCAAATCATGTTTGGTTCGGGCCGGGGAGCCGCACGGCGTGGCACACGCACCCTGTGGGACAAACACTGCACGTGTTGGATGGGCTGGGAGTGGTGCAATTAGCCGGCGAACCGCCGCAGATGATTCGCCCTGGAGATACTGTCTTGATTGCCCCGCAGGAACGTCACTGGCACGGCGCGGCGCCAGGAAGGACCATGGCCCACCTCGCCATGCAGGAAGCGGACGAGCACGGCATCGATGTGGTCTGGCTCGAGCATGTGACCGACGAGGAGTACACGGCTATTTGATCGCCCCATGCTTGGTGGGGATATTTCGGGTCTGCTCCGCACTCTTTACCGGATCGCGGTCTTGACTCTTCTGCCGGGGCGCGCGATCAAACTCGGTGGTGTCATCCCTCTTTGATCGTGCACTGGAATCGCGGGGTTGCGCCTTGTTCTTCGTGCCTTTGGGCATCGAACACCTCGTCGTTTTGAGATGGCGATGGGAAGAAGTACGTTGCCCACGAAACTACTTTAGAGGCTGCGGAAAAAGTGCCATTTGGAGTGGAAGACGTCCCTCAGCGGCTAAAGCCGGATTCATCGCAAAGCATTCCCGTACGGGCTGAAGCCCGTACCCTTCAGGTCTGATGCTCGCTGCGGCGAGGAAGGCCGTACCCTTCAGAAACATGAGTTTCCGCAAGCTGTCAGAGTGCGCAACCAATCTTGCTTATCGTCCCGCGAGCGCCAGAGCAAAAATAGATAAGGCCAACTCGACCGCCTGGGCCGAACTCTCCGGGGGACATTCGACCGGAGCATGGCCGTTGCGGCAGCAGTCGAGAAAATATGCGATCTGGGTGGCGTAAGGATCCTCGTTCGAGAGGGCGATCTCCATGGGCGCTAACGACGGGCGCAAGAGCTGCAGATGATCATTGGCATAGCGCAGCTCGCCCTCGCTCGCCTGCAGATCGAATTCCATGGCAAAGGGAATGTCATTGGTGTACCAGCCTCCGTCGATGGCTACCTCCAACCCGCCCGGGTAGCGGAGGGAGCACGCAATCACGTTGTCGGAGCCCACAGTGCGCGCGGTCGCGCTCTCGGGCGCGCCGAAAAGCCACAGCGCCTGATCGTAATCGTGCACCAAAAGATCGAGCGGGGCGCCTCCACTCTCCTCCGGCCGCAACAGCCACGGAGCCCAATTAGGCAGACCTGATCTGCGCGCGAACCTCGCCGAGCGAATCGGGCCATAAGTGAATTGGGCCACCGCCTGGTGAAGGACGCGGTAGGCAGGCCAAAAGCGCAGCACGTGGGCCACCATCAGGACGCCCTTATTGCGCTTGCCCGCTTCCAGCATGCGCCCACAAGCCTCCACGGTGAGCGCCATGGGCTTCTCGCAGAGCACGTGTTTGCCGGCGTCCAGGGCGGCGATGGTTAGCGGGGCATGCAATGCGGTGGGAAGGCAGATGTCGAGGGCATCTAATTCGGGATCCGCGATCATCGCCTCGTAGAGGGCATCCGGGTCGTGCAGGTGGGCGAAGCGGGGGCTGGTGCGCGTGAGCGCCTCCACTCCAGGCAGGGACCGGTAGGCATCGAGATGCCGCCGCCCCATGACGCCCAGGCCCAGTAACCCGACTTTGAACGGTTTTTCAGCCATAAACCTCACCCACTTGCGCTACGTGTCCAGGCGAAATTTGGTCTCAGCCAAGCGGAACATCGGCCGCCACACCAGGCGATTCACCGTCACTACCATGAGCGACATGATGATCGTAGCCAGCAGCAGGATAGAAAACTGACCGTGATCGCTGGCGGCGCTGATCTGTGCGCCCAGCCCGAGTGTCTGCAGAGTGCGATCTTTCAGATGAAAATACTCGGCGATGATGCTGGCGTTCCACGCGCCGCCGGATGCCGTCACTAACCCTGTGACCAGGTAAGGAAAGATTCCGGGCAGAATCACGGTCTTCCAGCGCTGCCAGCGGGAAAATTTGTAGAGCGTGGCGACTTCCTTCAGGTCAGAGGGAATCGCCGTGGCGCCCGCGATCACATTGAAGAGGACGTACCACTGGGTGCCCAGCAGCATGAGAGCAATCGAACCGATGCCCAGGCCTCCGCCCCAGCGGACCAGAGCGATCAGCAATATGGGAAAAATCGCAGTCGCCGGATACGAGGCGGCGATCTGGGCCAGCGGTTGCGCGATTCTCGCCAGGCGGGGATGAAAGCCAATGGCTACGCCGGTGGGAATGGTCCAAGCAGAAGCAATTAGCAACGCGGCGTTTACCCGCAAAAAGGTCGCGCCCGCGCCCTTAAGCAGTTCCACGATCTCGGCCCCATGCACATGGCGAAGCAGCTCGAGCGCACGAAAGGCGGCAAAGGCCACCAGCAAACTAACTGCGACGATGAGCACCACCGCGCCCAGCCCGGACCGCTTGCGAGGTCCGTGGATGGGGCGCGCGGTCAGCTCCCGCCGGCGCCGCGCAAGCGCCCCGTAGATACGTTCGCTCGCCGGCACCAGGGTCATCTGTTTCAACCAGCCCAGCGCAGCCGAATTCTGCAGCATGTAGAGGATGGGCGAGGTCTTGCGGCTGGTGCTCTCTCCCTGTTCGAACTTGAATTTATCGGCCCAGGCAATCACCGGCCGCCACACCAGCTGATCGGTGGCCACAATAATCACGATCATGGTTACCGATCCCCATAACATGCCATGGGTGTCGCCCGTGCTGGCCGCCGTCTGCAGATAGGAGCCGAGGCCGGGCAGACGGAAGTCGCGATCGCCCAAAACGAACATCTCGCAGGCCATCAGGAAAAACCATCCCCCGGCCACGGAGACCATGGAGTTCCACACCAGGCCAATGGCCGAGTACGGCAGTTCCAGCTGCCAGAAGCGCTGCCAGGCGGAAAAGCGAAAGACACTCGAGGCTTCACGCAGCTCCCGCGGCAGGCTCTTAAGCGAAGAGTAAAAGCTGAAGGCCATGTTCCATACCTGCCCGGTAAAGATCAACAGGATGGCGCCCATCTCGATACCCAGTTGGCGGCCGGGAATGAGCGATATCATGGCCAGCATCACGGCAGGCAAAAAGCTGAGCACGGGAATCGATTGCAGGATATCCAGCACTGCAATCATGAAGGCTTCGACGCGGGGATTGTAAGCGGCGATGTAACCGTACCCCACGGCGAAGGTCAGGCTCAGCAGGTAGGCGACGCCGATGCGCACTACGGAGTAGAAGGCGTACAGCGGCAGCATCTTTGCGGAATTGGAGATGGCGACCGCGGCTACCGGATGCCCCATCCAATATTGCGCAATACGCAGGACAGCGTAAAAGAGGGCCAGCCCACTTGCCGCCACGCTGAGGTCGAGGAAAAAAGGCCATGTCCGCTCCAATACCAGCGAGCGGGAAAGCGTGGGATAGCGGGAGGGTGGCGCGCTCATTCCGTCTGCGCCTCCTCCACCGCTTCGGGCGTCTCTTCCTCCTCCGGCAGCACGAACCTTCTGCGCGAAGCGTCGAAGTCGAACAGCTCCGCATAGCGGCCCCAGCTGATCGCCGTCTCCAGCTGGCGCAGGGTCTCATCCGCGCTGAACTGCTCGTCCAGCATGTCGAGAAAGAAATCCTCCGGGACAGTGTGGTCTGACTTGGTATCGAGCGCCCGGGTAATCTGCCGCAGCAGCAGCACGTTTTCCACCGCGGCTTTGCGAAACAGCTCTTTCTGTTGCTGAATCTCCGACTCGGCATACTCCCGTCCAGCGGGAGTAATCGCGGCATCGCCCTCTTCTACCTTGAGGAAAGCGAGCAATTGCGCCGCGTCGACGATAGGCAGCAGGTCATCGATCTCGAAGGCCAGATCATCGGCCAGGCGGTAGATGTCGGCTCGGCCGTTGTAATCGATCAGCAGCTCGAGCAGGCCGGCGATGCCGCCCGGGCGGGCATGGGGAAGCATCTGGTAGTGCATCTGCCGTTGGTCCCGAGCCGCCAGCTGCTGGGGTACGGCGGAAGGCGCCACGTCGGGCCGGGTAAGCACCTTATAGATGTAGTCCACCAGTTGGGTGAAGGCGGCGCTTTTGCGCTCGCGCGGCTGGGTCAGCGTTACTGGAAAATCCACCCGCACATGCCCCGGGTTACGGCCCAGCACGATGATGCGGTCGGCTAACAGCAAGGCCTCTTCAATGTTGTGCGTCACCAGAAAAATGGATTGCGTAGGAATGGTCTTTTTGTGCCACAACTCCAGCAGTTCGCTGCGCAGGTTCTCTGCCGTTAAGACGTCCAGGGCAGAGAAGGGCTCATCCATAAACAGTACCTCCGGCTGCACCACCAGGGCGCGGGCGAATCCCACCCGCTGCCGCATGCCGCCGGAGAGTTCCTTGGGATAAGCCGCCTGAAAACCGTCCAGGCCAACGGTGTTCAGGATCTTGAGACT
This sequence comes from uncultured Acidobacteriaceae bacterium, assembly GCA_963821315.1. GTDB lineage: Bacteria > Acidobacteriota > Terriglobia > Terriglobales > Acidobacteriaceae > PALSA-350. The sequence goes on from CAWGDP010000014.1 coordinate 18,140, forward strand.
CTGTTCGCGCCGACCCTCACTGTCAATGCCACGCGCCATCAGCGGCGCCTCCACATTCTCCAGCACGGTCAGCCAGGGAAACAGGGCAAAGCTTTGAAAGACAATGCCCACATTGACCTCTACCTGGGAAATCGGCTTGCCGTGCCAGAAGACCTGGCCCGCGGAGGGCTGCGAGAGACCGGCCAGCATGCGGAGCAGCGTAGACTTGCCTGAGCCCGACGGACCCAGCAAGGCAACGATTTCTCCCTGCACAATCGCCAGGTCAGTGGCCGCGATCACCTGAATGCGGTTTTCGCTCGGTTGCGCGTAGTATTTTTCCACCTGCTGGGCGCGAATGATCGGTTCAGCCATCGGCAAACGTCCAACGAAAAAAGGTTTATGGTCAGATCAATCTTATATGGGGAGCAACCCCCAGGCCGTTGCAGCAGTTTGCCGGCAAGGCCACAACGCCCGGCCGGGAAACAGCATCAGACACATGAGCGTATGATTCCAGTAATCCCCACTGGCTCAGCAGGTTCCGTCTGTACCACCTTATCGCGATTTGCCTAAGCGGGTCAGACTATCGGAGCGCAGCGGTTGAGCGTCAGAACGACTTAGGTCGTCATTCAGGAGCAAATGACCAATCAACAGGTAAAGCCCAAAGTGCTGGTGGCCGATGACGAACGCGTAATCGCGGACACGCTGGCCATCATCCTAAATCAAAGCGGATTCGATGCCACTGCCGTGTACAACGGCGAAAAGGCCGTGGAAGCCGCCCGTACCCTTAGGCCGGATATGCTGATCTCCGACGTCATCATGACCGATATGAACGGCATTGACGCGGCGATCACCATCCGGACCATGCTGCCTAACTGTAAGATACTGCTTTTTTCCGGCCAGGCAGCTACCGCGGACCTTCTGGATCGCGCCCGTTCCCAGGGACACGAATTCGAAATCCTGGCCAAGCCGGTACACCCCCAGGATTTGCTGGCGCGTCTGCGCAGTTAATGGCGCGCGGGTCGGGTTGATGGCTTTTTCTTCCTTGCCTAGGCGCCTCCTCTGGAGGCGCCGGTCCTCCCATCCCAGTCAACGAATCTAAACTGCGGAACCAATTTAAACTTTGTCATCCCGAGCGTAGCGAGGGATCTGCAGTTTGTGGGTGGCGAAACGGAAACCGGAGCGTTATTTCGTCCACGACACGTTTACTTTGCCCGAAGATGAAACTGCAGGTCCCTCCCCTGCGCTCTGGATGACGATTCTGTGGAAGAACTAACGGAACGGAGACCTTTGTGCGGGAGCCGGGGCGCACCGCAGATCCCTCGGCTGCGCTCGGGATGACAAAGGGGAGGGCGGTGACCTTTATTAGAAGCCGTCAGATCGGATGGACAGAAAGAAACAGCGGAGGATCTGGGTTGCCTCCCTCGCCCTGGCTTCTCTAGTCCGTTTTTTTACCGACAATTCATCTAATCTCACACCCGGACACGACTCTCCTTGGAAACTCGGATCATAGCGGCCACGCTGCGCTCGACATCCTCATCCGTGGTGGCCCAACTGGACACGCTGATCCGCATCGCAGCGTGCCCGTGCCACCGCGTTCCGCCACACCAGCAGGTTCCATCCTTCTGCACTTCCGCGATCGTGCGCAGAGTCTCTTCCTCGCTGCCGAACGAAACCAGTACCTGGTTCAGGACCACGTCATTCAGTACCGTGAAGCCCGCAGCCTGCAGCCTCTGCGCGAACAATTTCGCCTGCCTGCAGTTTCGTTCGATCATTTCCCGCAGCCCGCTGCGGCCCAGGGAACGGATCGCCGCCCACAATTCGACTCCGCGCGCGCGCCGCGACGCTTCCGGAGCAAAGTGCCACGGCTCGCGGCCTGCGCCCGGTGTTAGATACGCAGCGCTGATCGACATGGCGGAGCGGAGATGCTCCGCATCACGCACCACGGCAACCGCGGAATCGTAGGGCACGTTCAACCACTTATGGCAGTCAATCGCCCAGGAATCGGCATCTGCCGGCTCCCGCCAGCAAAGGTGCGTATAGCGGGGAGACGGCTGCCCAGAGCCCGAAGGCGCCATCCACATGCACCCAGGCATTTGCCTCATGTGCGCGGGCGCAGATTTCCCCTGCGGGATCAAAGCCGCCGGTATTCACATTTCCTGCCTGAACGCAGACCAGCGTGTGATCGTCGAGCGGAGGCAGTTTTTCCGGCCTCATCCGTCCCTGCGCGTCCGCCGCAACCCGCGTTACTCGCGAACGCCCCAGTCCGAGCATCGATAGTGCCTTCAACACCGAAACATGGACCTCATCGCCCACCACCACGTGAATCGGCGGCGCCCCAAACAATCCGTCCTCCTCGACATTCCATCCGGCACGCTGCAGCAGTGCCGTCCGCGCTGCAGCCAGGGCGGAGAAGTTTGCCATCGTCGTGCCGGTGACAAATCCCGCTCCTGATCCCGACGGCAAACCAAGCAGGTCGACCATCCATGCCAGGACAATCTCTTCCAGCTTCGCCGCCACCGGAGACATGACCTGCATCGCCGCGTTCTGGTCCCACGCACCCGCCATCCAGTTGGCCGCCAGCGCCGCAGGCAGGGAACCACCGATAACGAATCCGAAATAGCGGCCTGCCGGCGGTGGCCACCGTCGCCGGCGACCCGATGTCATCGAGCAAAGCCAAAACCTCTGCGGGATCGGAGGGCAACTCGGGCAGCGGGCCGCCCAGCGTCTCCAATCGCGCTACGTCCTCGGGCAACGGTGCGACCCGCCGATCGGCAATTCCTTCGAGGTATCGCGTCGCCCGTTCCGCGGTTTCTGTCAGCAAAGCTTTCATCAATGGCTCTCCTTAATGCCCCTGCGCGTCCCCCGGAAACCACATCGGGTTACCGGCTGGAATATGCTCTACCTTCATCGTGGGAAATACCAATCGCAAATCCTCCGTGCACTTTTCCATGCCCGGCTCCTCAGACACTTCATGCCCCAGCAGGATGAGCGCCTTGTGCCGGCCTTGCGCGCTCGCGTCGCGCACGTACTCCACCGTCTCCCACTCCGACGCTTCGCCGGCGATCAGCAACTCCACGCCTTCCGCTCGCAGAGCCGTCACCTGTTTCTCCAGTCCCGAGGCGCCCGGTCTCAGAGCTACGTGGGTAATCACCAGGTTTGGATCTCCCACCACGCGCAGGGTGTTTGCCTTCAGCCTAGCTTGTATCTGCTTCGCCAGGGCTGCGAGGCTCGTGGGGGGAATGGTCGCGTGGAATGGATCGTCCGGCTGGGCATAACTCTGCCAGCCCAGGGCCTCCAACAACCCCAATGCAATATGATCGGGAGCCGTTCCATGGATCTCATCATGCAGCCGAAAGACCACCATGTGGTGTTGTTGGATGAACGCCAACTTCTCCTGGTAAACAGGATCGTTGGCGAAGAACGCCGTGTTGTCGCGATGATTGTAGAAAGTTGGTTCGTGGGTGATTACCAGGTTTAATCCGCGCCGGTTGGCTTCTCGCAAAACGTCCATCGTGTCCAGGAACGTTGTAGCAATCCCGGTCACAGCAGTGGAGGGGTCTCCGGCCTTTATGGTGTCCACCGTGTCGGGCACCGGAGCGGGATACCGCTGTTGAATACGATGAATCACATCGGAGGCCGTGGACGTCTGGGCGACTCCGCGGCTAGTGAGCAACGCGGCACAAAACAGGATCACTACTAAGCGCATCTATGAATCATGCGGGAAGCGACGGCTGAAACGCAATCTGCGAGTCAGGGCACGGCTTCACCCGTACAGCACAGATTGAGGGTTTTAGTGTGTGCGGAAAAACTCACTCAACGAATTGCACGGCTTTACAGGCTGCGGAAAAACTCGCTGCACGAAGGGCACGGCTTCAGCCGTGCCGTAGAGTATGCGATGGGAGAGGGCTTCAGCCCCTGAGGTACGGTTTTTCAATGATTAGCGGTGAATTTCGTTGTGGCCACCCCTCTCTCAGCGCCTTTACAGGCTACGAAAGACGGGCGATTTCGTCCGGCAACTGCCAAAAAGACGTACCTCAGGGGCTAAAGCCCTCATAGATGCGGCTATTTACGGCACGGCTGAAGCCGTGCCCTTCGTCCAGCGAGTTTTTCCGCAGACTCTTTAGAAGTCCCTGGGCTACTTCATTCTCTCAATCCTGATGTTCTGGATGAGTACAGGGTGGAAAAGCCCCGAGGTAAGCGTTGCCGACGTATTGCATATCTTTGTGTATCCCGATCTCGGAAGTATAGTAGCCGTTCACAGTCATCTGTTTCAGCAAAACGAAGAAGTGTTCCAGAGCGCTGGCCGGATTCTCCTCCTTGGCCGCAGCTCGCTGCAGAGCCTCGGGCAACGATGAGCGATTGGCTTCTTCGCGCATCAGGCGAATCCCGTCTCGCCATTGCTGCTTGACCGCGTTGTCGCTGGTGGCCACCATCAGGTCGGCAAAGAGGTTGGTCTGGGCTACGTGCGCGCCCGGCGAGTGTTCGTCGGCGGGGATAATCATCTCCATGAGCTGGTCGAGAACGCCGCTTTCCTCCTCACTGAAGAACTGCAGTGTATAGGCCGGAGCCGCAGGGGCGGCCTCCATATGCCCCATGCCGGCGCACGGCAGCGCGTTCAGTTTTTTCGATAACGCGGTGAGGGCCACTATTTTGAGCACCGCTCTTCTTTCCATATTCTCCTCTGAGCCTTACAGTTCGCCTTTTTTTCGTTGCTCCTTAATATGATCGGCAGCGCGCAGCGACAGGGCCATGATGGTAAGCGTGGGATTCTTCTCGCTGGAAGTGGTGAAGCAGCTTCCATCGGTGACGAAAAGGTTTTTCACATCCCATGCCTGGCAATAGCTGTTGAGCACGGACGTGCGCGGATCTTTTCCCATGCGAACCGTCCCCACCTCGTGGCTTGCAAATCCGCTGGGGCCGCTACCGAAACTCGGAAATACTGTTCCTTTCATGTGCGACGAAACTTCCAGCATGCTCTGCTTGGACGCCTGCCACAAAGCACGATCATTCTCGCTGAAGCGAAAATGAACGACCGGAGTCGGAATACCATGAGCGTCCACGCGGGCCGGATCGACCGAAACATAATTCCGGTAATCCGATGTGACCTTGGCCCAGCTCCCGAAGGACAAATATCCGGGCTGCATTCTCCGCACCTGCTGCTTAAAGGACGCCCCATAACCTGGCAGCCTGGTCGCCTGGTGCGGGAACATGTAGCTGGAATAGTTGACTTGAAACCCCCAACCCCCGACGTAATCGGTCTTGCCAAAAAGTTGGTTGTAACGAGGCACGTAGACGTGATCGGTGGCGCCGTCCTGATTAGAAGGCTTTGCCCCTGCGAGTTCTTCCAGATAAATGCTCACCGATTCATTCAGGTGACCGTTGAGATGATGCCCGACCCTGCCGTTGGAATTGGCAAGCCCCGCCGGGTATTTGGCAGAGCGTGAATTGAGCAATAGTCTCGCCGACTCCACGGTGGAGCAACACACCACCACGATGGCAGCCTTGACCTGTTGTTCCGTGCGCGTCTCGGTGTCGATGAAGGAGACCGCGCTCGCCAGCCCATCGCGGTCAGTCAGGATCTCGCGGGCCAGGGCATTTTGCCGCAGAGTGAAATTGCCCGTCGCCCGGGCTTTGGGCAACATGCAATCCGGAGTGCTGAAGATCGAGGCGACGTCGCATCCATCCATGCAGTGTCCGCAATAATGGCAGGGCGGCCTGTTGTCATAAGGCCGGGTGACGACTGCTTTGCGCACCGCAATGAGTGGAATCCCCATCGCGTTCGTGGCCCGCTTCATAATGTGTTCGCTACAGCGCCAGGGGATGGGAGGCAAATAATTCTTGCCCGCTGGCAGGATCTCGAGATGATCGTCGTTGCCGCAAACCCCGATTATCTCTTCGATGCGATCGTAATAGGGCGCGAGCTCCTCATAGCTCAGCGGCCAGTCTTCCTCAATGCCCTGCAGCGACCATTCTTTGAAGTCTCGAGGGGCATAGCGCAGGGTAACGGCGTTCCAATGCAGGGTTCTGCCTCCCAGGGCGCGCACCCGATCCACCGCGACGTTATCGGAATCGGCATAGGCAATTGATTGTGCAATGTCCCCTTGATAGAAAGGCGCCTGCTTTTCACCGCGAAATCCCCGGAAAGGCAGCTCGTACGGCCACTTGTGGGAGAGCAACTCCGGCAGAGGGACTCCACGTCCCGCTTCCAAGAGGATGACTTTGGCGCCGCCTTCGCACAGCTCCTTAGCCATCACGCCGCCGGCGGCGCCGGAGCCGATGATGCAGACGTCGAAGTTTTCCTCTTTGCTCAATAGCCAAATTCTAAAGCACGAATCATCAAGGCAGCAGACCAAAGACAGCCACACTGGTCTGCGTACCCACGAACACCTTGCCATTGGCGATCGTAGGGGTAACAAACTTGTTGTCGGAAAAATGATCCCGTCCGTTGGCCGCTTGATTGCTGTCATACAGCTCAGTGCCCAGGTTGGTGGGATCGTACGCGTGCAACACTCCTGCGCCATTCTGGTTTTCGATAGCCCACACAATGCCGTTTTGTGAACCATTCGAGCTAACGCTGGGAGTCGAGCCAGGATACGCGAAGGTATTCGCAGACTCGGCCGAAGGAGACGTAGCCAGCAGCGCATTGGTGATAGGAAACGCCTTCAGGTGGTCACTAACGCCCGCGTAATAGACGGTACTATTGAACAGCGCAGCCATCGAGAATGCGCCCCCGGGGAGCGCATCCGGAATTTCCTGGTAAATCGCATTGTTACTGCTGGCATTGAACATGCCCATATTGTCGCGATTGACCACATAAATATTCGTGTCTTTCCCAGCACCCACGGCGAGATGACGCGTGACCCCGCCGGCATCTGTTTGATCGGGCAGCAGCATCGCTCCGCCTGAGCCCAGATCCTGATCTGCGTCACTCTCTGCTTGCAAATTGTAAGCAGCGAAGTAGTCTGCCGCCGCGAGCTTGTTTCCTGTGGTCGATACCTTCATGAAGGAGTTGCCGAAGTCCCCACTGGAAGGGAAGCCATTGGTCAGCGTGGAGTCGAAGGTTCCGTTAGCGTCCAGGAAATAAATATTTCCCGACGTATCCCCAGCAAGGCCCGCGCCGCTCATCCATATCGAGCCTTCTCCATTGCCATAGTGTGGAGTGGAAGGACCATTCGGCGTCAGGTTCAACACACTGCTTTGCTGCAGGGTCGTTTCACTGTAGGCCATGAGCCATCCGGTATAAGGGTCATCGTCGCAGTGCGACGTCCATGCCATGTAGATCTGCCCATTCATCAGGAGCAGCCCAACCCGCTCCGCGTATTGACTCGGGTCGAAGACCTGCGACCCGTTCGTGGAGCCGTACCCGTTCCCCGGAAAGCTGGCCTGAATCTCCGACGGACTTCCGGTCAGCTCCGCGCCCGTAGTCAGGTCTAACGCGTGCAACCGCTGGTGGTAATTACTGCTCGCGTCCTTCGACATGGCCACGAAAAACACCGTGCCGTTGGGGCCGTTGGTCCGGTCGATCACCGGAGTGTCGGTGATACCAATTTGCGGCGTAATCTGGCCGCAGCCATGATCGTCACTGGGCGTCTCGTTGGCGCCCAGAGCCGTGACCTTCCACAGCTGGGTACCTGAGTCGGCGTCGAAAGCGTAGGCGCTTGCATTTTCAGTAACGACGATGAGCACATTATGCGTCTGCCCGGAGATGGAAAGGCCGCTCACGTACAACGGCTGCGCATCCACTTTGCCGTCGACCGCCAGCTCACGCAGCTTGGCAAACCCGTTGAAGTTGACGTTCTGCGGGGTGAGCGTGGTTTCCGAGGAGTTCCATCCGTCGCGCGCATTGTCGTTGTGATACGTGGTCACGTTCACTCCCGCGGCAGCGCCCACCGTGAGCGCCAGGGTGGAAGTGTGGCTGAGTGAACCTGAGGTTCCGGTAAAGACCACGTTCGCGCTCCCCGCCGGGGCATTGTTACCTGCCGTGAGGGTGACACTTTGCGGCGTACCTGGAGTGACCGAAAGCGAGGCCGGGTTGGCTGTTACCCCGGCCGGCAATCCGGTCATGGCAACGCTGGCGGTCCCGCTAAATCCGTTGAGCGCAGTCGCCGTAACCTGCACCGGTTGCCCCGCCCCACCAACGGTCAGATTGAGCGACGCAGGCGAGACCGCCAGCGAAAAGTCAGCTTGCGGCGCCTGCGCAGCTACCACCGTGATGGCCAGCGAGGCAGTATGGGTAAGGCTGCCTGAAGTTCCTGTAAGCGTGGCTGTCGAGGACCCGGCCGCTGTTCCTGCGGGCGCGGTCAGAGTAAGCGTGGCGGCGGTTCCCGGAGTTAACGTGATGGGCGAAGGCTTGGCGGTTACTCCGGCCGGTAATCCGGCGATCGCTACCTGCACGTTACCGGAAAACCCATTCTGCGCCGTCGCCAGCAGAGATACCGTGGCCGGTGTGCCATCGGCGGTCAAGGTCGCTGTTGCCGGCGTGGCGCTCAGCGAGAAGTCCGGTGCAGGCGGTGCCGCTGCGCTCACCGTAACCGAGGCCTGGGTGCTGACTACCTGTCCATTCACCGTGGTGGACAACGTGACCATCGCGGTCGTAGCGGCCGCCGATGCGGCCGCCGTAAACGTCAGCGGCAGCGCCGTTCCAGGAGTAACCGACAATGTCGAAGGGGAGATCGCGACCCCGGTGGGAAGGCCAGACACCGTAATCGTCGCCGCGCCGGCGGCTGCCGGGGCGGCCAGCAGCAGGGAAGCCGGCTGTCCGGTTGCGCCCGCCGTCAGGCTGACCGTCGAAGGCGTGAGCGTAAGTGTCGGCGCAGTCTGAGACTCGTTATTACTGCTGCTGCTGCCGCTATTGCAGGAGGCGAGTCCGCCGGCAAGAAAAACGCAGGCCAAGAGCGAAAGAATGCCGGTGAAGATCCGGTGGGGGCGCTGCAAAGACTGGGGCATGGTTGCTCCTGGGTATGGGCTGGTCTGCCAGGCAGGCCGCTCGTGAGATCTGGTGCTTCTTCTGTTTCCACTGAGAGCTCATCGCAAGCCCTGCGTGTTCATTGAACATGGCTATACCATCCCGCCTAAAGTGTTAGGCCACAATCACACCTTAGGAACATATCTGTTGCGATGACGAGCACCGTGCCTGCCGCACCCCGCCCAATAGACAGATCATTGGATGCGGGATGCCAAATTCAGAGCGGCCTCAACCGAAGACACAAAAACGCCGGTTCACAGCTCTCATTGGCGCGGATGTGAGGAATAACTCAGTGTTACGTGCGTTGATGTTATGCCAAAACTAGGGAAAAGTTCTTGACATCATAAAATCGCCCATGATATTGCTCAAGGGCCATGTAGCAATTCGCTTCTGGTTTTTGTTACGCGCCGCGCCTCGCGTCACGCAGAGTATCGAATCCGCGGTTAGTAGAAAATGTGCGGCCTTCCTTCGTAAGCGCTCAAAGGGCGTACTTAGATTTTTCTTTGCAAGTTCGCAATCATTATTACGTGTGGAGGATTCGCCACCAGGGGTGCCAGAGTGTATCTTGCCGCTGTCGAGCAGAAGTCTTGTTGCGCTAAGAGATACATCTCTTCTGTTCAGCAATGCCTGACGCACTTCTATCCCAGCCACTTTTTCGCCTTGTTTGATTTTGGAGCCACACATGACAGTGCTCACCTTTCTGCCCCGGTTCGATCTACAGAGACGCGTTGCCAAGGCGCTCAGCTCGGCGCACTTTGTTGTGGAGACGGCCGCCTCCGCAAAGGAGTGCCTGCAGTTCGCCCAGTTCGCCCAGTATGAGGGGGTTCTCGTCGATTCCGATTCTCTTATCTTTGCCGATGCGCTGGCCCTGGTAAGGCTGCTACGACAGGAAAATTCGGGCGCATCGCTCTTTATCCTTGCCCGTTACCTGGATCTGGAGCAACGTTTGCACCTGTTCGAAGCCGGGATTGATGACTGCGTGGATGAACCGTTCTTCGCTACGGAGCTGGCGGTGCGCCTGGGCCGATCGATACGCCTGCGCCAGGCCGCCTCCGACCTGCTGGTCTTCAATTCCGTTAATGTGCTGCGCTCCGGTGATCTGGAACTCGATCTGGTGCGGCGACGAGCTGCCCGCCTAGGCAAGGCCATCGAGCTGCGGCCCAAGGAATTTCTGTTGCTCGAATACCTGGTACGCAACGTAAATCGTCCGGTGACGCGCACCATGATCCTTGAGCATGTGTGGAACTCCTCCTTCGAGGGTCTGACCAACGTCGTCGACGTGTATATCAGCTCTCTGCGCAGCAAGCTGGATCGCGACTTCCCTCAGAAGTTGATTCAGACCAACCGCGGCATCGGCTATACCTTTACCTGCATGAGCGCCGTTGCCCTGTCGGCATCCCGTCGTGACGGGAGAGCCGATAAAAGCGCAGCTGCTTCTTAGGCTGTAACATAATGAATGCCGTATTATCGGCTTAAACGATCTCAGAGATGAGGTTTGCCGACGGACCATTTTGTGTCCGCGGCATGATATTGCATGAAAGGTTTGCTCCATGGCAGGGATTGGTTTACGGCTTCGTACAATTCGCCGGCAGTGGCAACTCTCTCTCCGCGAAGTCGAAGAGCGCAGTCTCCGTTTCGCCCAGCAGAAGGGCAACCAGTCCTACCAGGTCTCTGCCAGCTGGCTGGACCGCCTGGAACGCGAAGAGCATGAGCTGACCGTTAACAAGCTCATTGTTCTGGCTGATATCTACAATCTCCCCATCGAGCAACTGTTACGCACCATTTATCCGGGAGAGGCGCAACCCATGTCCCTGCGCCAACTTTCCAGTCCCAATGCGACCATGCTGTTGACCGACGGGCCGCTGGAAGAGCAGGCAAAGTATTTACTGCCGGATGCGCTCGGTGTCGAACCGCCGCCGGACGAGACAACGCTGCTTGCGGCGGAGAACAACTCCGCCCTGGCGCCCTACAGGCGCGGCATTATTGGCAAACGCGACCGTACCCTGGATCCTATGATTCCGGCCGGTTCGATTGTTCAGATCGACACCCAGAAGCGCGCCATCTCGGCCCGCAGGGACTGGACGCATGAGTTTCAGCGCCCCATCTATTTCTTGACCACCCGGGATACCTACGTCTGCGGCTGGTGCGAATTAGACCGGGAATCCGATTGGCTGACGCTCATACCACACCCCCTGTCACCCGCTTCCAGCCGGCGATGGAGGTACCGAAAAGAAATAGAAACGATAGGCCGGGTCAGCTTTGTGGCCATTCGATTGGTCCCCTGAGTTTTTCCCGGTGAGCCGGTTTACAGCCACGAGCGGCTTACAAGATGCGCTTTACAGCGCCTCTTGTAACTTTGCCAGCATGGAGAAGTTGACTGCCTGGTAAAGGTCAAGCAGACGGCGGGTCATGAGGTAATAAGTTACCACCGCACGCTGTGCATAAAAGGGAAAGGAGATCTGCAGGTTCCCGGTCTGGGCGGCTCCCTTCAGCCGAGCCACGTGCCATTTCAACTCCCGCGCATCCAGGCGCAACCGTTCTGCAATCACGATCGCCTCTGGATACCACTGCTGAAGGTAGAAGGCCAGTTCGATCAGTACATCACTATTCTTCTCCAGCACTTCAAGTCCCTGGAGGCCACCAATCAACCTCCAGAGTTGCTCAGGCTCAAGATTTGCGGCATCCGCGGATTCTTTGGGTGTTCCGGATTCGTCCACCAGGTCGAGGGCCACTTGGGCGACGGTATTCCGGTCGATCCAGGCCAGCTTTTTCACCAGTTCTTCCCAGCTCACCTGGGGCGAGGGGCGGCTCCGGGAGTAGTAGTAGCCAACAATCGAGAGGAGTGCACCGACAACAATCCCGATCGTAGATAGGAAGTAGAAGTTCTGCGTAGTCACAATTTTTTCCGTGATCGCAAGTTCTGAAGATCGTATTCCACATGCCTTTGCAAAGTAAATAACCTTTCGCGCATTTCCTGGGTCATTTCCCGAGATGGTTCTTCCTTACGCCATAGCGTGACGGACCAGTAAGTAACACAGGCTATGTAGGCGGCGATACGAATATGCGACAGGAAAACGAACGCTGGTAATTCCCGGCTCACGCCGAAGTAACTGTGCCCGGTCTCAATCAACATACTCACCAGGGAATAGGCGCCGAGACCCTGGGCTATCTTCGCCACGTGTGTTTTCCAGGGAAGGCTCGCACTTATGGAAAGAGCCATCATCAGAACGAAGAGCTCACTTATCAAGGCGGCTGCAAACAGGGTGCCTTTGGTCACGAACGATTCCGCCCAGGTGCGCGCCGGCGGACTTGCCAGCCAGCTCAGTCCCAAAGCTACGGTTACGCTCAGGCCTACCATCCATAGGAAACTGCCGCGCACATCGCGCGCCCATACGCCGACGGGCCGGAAAACTCGACTGGCAATCTCGTACACGATGCCTAGCTCCAACACCGTGTCGACTACCGCCAGGGACCAATAGGTAAGAAAGTAGCTTCGCCTGGTTCCGTGGTTCAGCACGAAATACAGAACCACGGTTCTGACGACGCACAGCATGGCAAGCGAAGTAAAGAGCGGGAAACCCTTAGCCAGGCGTCGATAGAAAAGGACGAAAAGCAGCCCCAGATTCGCTAAGAACGAGGCCGCCCATAAGAAGAAATCTAGACCCGTCAGATGCATCGTCTGGAGTTCCTCTTCAAGGGCGGTCCCGGGAGAGAGCAGGATGAGACTATTTTACGCCAAGCCCAGGTACACGAGGATCGTATGGACCACTCCCGGCTCCGGATCTCCGCCGGTTTGTGCCAGAGCGGCTGGGGTAACGAGCGCCAATAGTACTGCGCCGATTGTAAGTTTCGAAGCAAGGTGCTTGAGCATGGTCTGTCTCCTTCATAGAGCGCATATGTGCGCTGCACGAAGACTACGGAACCAACTCGGAAAATCCGAGATATTCACCTGGGCTGTTGTGGATCGAGAACATAGTTAGACGTTCCAAAGCCAAAAGTGTCCCGTCGTTAGATCGTCGATAAGTTACTGTGATTTTAATAACTCCACGCGTCTAACCCCGATTAAAGTTTCCGATCCGCAACAGTTGGCGATGTCCAGTCGCGCTTCGGCATGCTGCTGATTTATTGATTTGGGTGAGGATATTCCGGCCATCGCAGAGTAGCAAGTATTTGATATCTGACCAGCTTCCGCTCCAAAATGGCGTTCGCTGCCGGATCTATCAACACTGGCCCGCCCACGCTTTTCAAAAAGCTCGCTGCTTATTGTTCGATGATCTTTTTCTTTAGGAGTAATTGTTAAGCCGTTGCCGAATAAATAAGACACAGTTATTGACAGATTAGGGTCGTTTTGATATTGCTGTGAAACTGACGAGTGCTTTACTTTCTGTCTTGTGTCTGTGCGTCGCGCCTCACATCAGGCTGAGTGTCGGATATGGCGGTTGAGTGGAAATGTGCGGCCTCCATTCGTAAGCGCTCACCGTGCGCTCTTTTATTTCCCAGGCTAGCCCTGCGTTTCGCTTGCATGGTGCTTAGGGCTGATCTGACCGTTGAAGTTTCTTGCATTGCCGTCTCTCTCGGGCCCATTGCATCGCCTGTTCGATCTGGAGCCACTCATGAAAGTGCTCACCTTCCTCCCCCGCTGTGATCTGCAAAGACGCGTTGAAAAAGGGCTCAGCTCGGCGCAGTTCGTCGTGGAGACCGTCGTCTCCGCCAAGGAATGCCTGGAGTTTGCCCAGTTCGCGCAATACGAAGCGGTCCTCATCGACTCAGATTCTCTTGTCTTTGCCGATGCTCTGGCCCTGGTGAGACTGCTACGGGAGGAAAACTCCGACGCTTCGCTCTTCGTGTTTGCCCGCTACCTTGATCTGGAACAGCGTTTGCTTCTGTTCGAAGCCGGCGTGGATGATTGTGTGCGCGAGCCGTTTTTCGCCTCCGAGCTGGCCGTGCGTCTGGGCCTCTCCATACGGCTGCGTCAGGCAGCCTCCGATGTCGTGGCCGCCAACGCCGTGAATGTCTTGCGCTCGGGTGATCTGGAACTGGACCTGGTGCGCCGAACAGCCGCGCGGCTGGGCAAGACCATCGATCTGCGGCCCAAGGAGTTTCTGTTGCTCGAGTACCTGGTGCGCAATGTAAATCGCCCCGTGACCCGCACCATGATTCTTGAGCATGTCTGGAACTCATCCTTCGAGGGTTTGACCAATGTAGTGGATGTGTATATCAGCGCCTTGCGTAACAAGGTCGATCGCGACTTTCCTCAGAAGTTGATTCAGACCAACCGCGGCATCGGCTATACCTTTACCTGTGTGGCGCCACTTCCCGCAAGCCAAATGGCCGGCCAAGTCAACCATACCAACGGCTTTCCCGTGGCGTCTGTGGGAACCGGCGAAATGGACAAGCGGCGCGTTGCGAAAGGGCAGAGAGAGCGGCCGCCCCACCTCGCGTTTAACAGCTCTCGATGAATCAATTTTAATTTCCTCCCCCATAAAGCCTTTAGCTTCTCGCAATACAGTCTCTGCATATCAGCATTGCCTACGACATTTTCACTTCTGGGTGCATACCAGCAGCCGCTCGCGGCACGGCTTTCCCGCAGGAAAATCCGTGCTTCGCGGGCGGGCACAGATTACAGATGAAAATCCTTAGGCACTGGCTCGGAGGCGGAGATGGCTTCAGTAACGGTAACTGCGACAGAGCCTACGTTCCCGCTCGTTGGTCTGCCCAGGATTCTCTGCAATCCGTGGTTGTGTTCGGTGGTGGTTCTCGCCTCCGATGCGATGGCCCTTACGTTTAGCGCGAGCCTGGTTCTATTGGGCAAGCGCGCCGGCGGCGGAGGCCTCGACATCCATCGTTACTTCGCTCTCTGGCCGGCTCTGGGATTGTTCTTCGCCATCTTTACTGCCTCCAGCCTCTATCCCGGAATCATTCATAACGCGGTCACGGAACTTCGCCGTCTTGGCCTTGGACTCACCGCCAGCTTCCTGGTGATGGGTGGTCTTATTCTTGTTACGCGAAGCGCCGATGAGTATCCCCACCGCGTTCTTTTCCTATGGTGGTTGACGGCCATGATTTTCACTCCGCTGCTGCGCTCCGTGGTGCGGGAGTTAGCTTGCCATCAGCCTTGGTGGGGAATCCCGATTGCCGTGTTTTACACCGGCGTTGAATCGGCCGACATAATCCGCGAACTGGAAAAACATCCCGAGATTGGGCTGAGGCCAGTGGTCATCCTGTCCTCACCGCGTACCGTCCGGCCCCGGCATGCCCTGCCGGTGATTGACATGCGATTTGCGGCCGCGGTCCGAGCCTGCGGTGTGGACCGCGCGCTGATCGCAATGCCCGACACGGGTGGCGGAAAGTTGCTCGAGGATCTGGAGGTCTTTGAGAGCCTCTTTCCGCGTTTGATGATCATGCATAGTTCGCCGGCTCTTTACAGCCTTGCCGTCGATGCACGGCAGATTGGTGGTTTCCTGGCGGTGGAGGTGAGGAGAGATTTGCTTCTACCCGTTCCCAGGTTAGCCAAGCGGCTCATGGATCTGTTGATCATTTGCGTGGCTTTGCCGGCCGTGGGGTTCACCATTCTCCTGCTCGGCATCCTGGTAAGACTGGAATCCCCCGGACCCGCCTTTTTTGGTCATCGCCGTATCGGCCGCGATCACTCCTCATTTCGTGCCTGGAAACTGCGCACCATGCGAGTCAACGGAGAGGAGCTGTTGCAGAAGGCCCTGGCTGAGGATGCCACCCTGCGCCAGGAATGGCTTAGCTATCGCAAGCTCCGGCATGACCCCCGCATCACTCGTGTAGGCCGATTTCTCAGGAAGGCCAGTCTCGACGAACTACCCCAGGTGTGGAACGTCTTGCGGGGAGAGATGAGCCTGGTCGGCCCGCGGCCCATTGTGGAAGAGGAAGTAGAGGCCTACGGCCAGAATTTTTCGTTGTATTGCAGAGTCACACCGGGCCTTACCGGCCTATGGCAAGTCTCCGGACGAAACACAGTAAGCTCACGCGATCGTGTGCGCCTGGATAGCTATTACGTTCGCAATTGGTCTCCATGGCTTGATCTGCACATCCTCGCGCGCACCGCGAAGGTTGTCCTAACCGGCCAGGGCGCTTACTGATTCACCCAACCAACGGAGGCAGGTGAGGAATGATAAAGAAAACAAAAGACAGCCGAGTTCTGGTCACTGGCGCGGCTGGTTTTATTGGCGCCCATCTCGTCCACCGGCTGCTTGCTGATGGCTTTGAAGTGGTTGGGGTAGACAACCTGAACAACTACTACGACCCCCGGCTTAAGGATGCGCGCCTGAGAAAGCTCTGCATTGGGCCCCGATTCTGGTTTATCCCGCTTGATCTGGCGGATAAAGACGGCGTGGAAAGCCTCTTTCGCAAAGGCGAGTTTGAATCCGTGGTTCATTTGGCTGCGCAAGCGGGTGTGCGCCACTCGATTACCAATCCCGAAGAATATGTCGCCAGCAATCTGGTTGGCTTTGTCAACGTACTGGAGGGCGTTCGGGCCTGTGGTTGCCAACATTTCGTCTTCGCTTCTTCCAGCTCGGTTTATGGGGCGCACAACCGGATTCCTTTTGTCGAGGAAGATTCCACCGATTTCCCGGTCAGCCTTTACGCGGCGACGAAGAAGAGCAATGAGGTTCTGGCCCATGCCTATAGCCACATGTTTCACATCCCGACCACAGGGCTGCGATTTTTCACCGTCTATGGTCCGTGGGGACGGCCCGATATGGCGATCTTTCGATTTGTTGATGCGGTCATGGGCGGTCGCGTCATTGAGCTTTATAACTTCGGGCACATGCAGCGCGATTTCACCTTCGTCGACGATGTTGTGGAGGGGATGGTTCGCCTTTTGCCTCTGCCGCCCAAATACGACGGGTCTGAGGGAAACACCGCACCGGCGCCCATGCGTCTTTGCAACATTGGAAACCAACGGCCGATCGAACTTCTCCACTTGATTCGAACCATCGAGCAATGTCTGGGTCGATCCGCGGTTATTCGCCTGGCGCCCATGCAGCCAGGGGACATGTATGAAACCCAGGCTCGCGTGGATAAGCTTGCTGAAGTCACGGGATATTGCCCACGCTTCTCCATCGAAGAAGGCATACAAAGATTCGCGGAGTGGTATCTCTGCGAATACCTTCCCCTGGGCCTGGCAGATTCTCCCGTTGATCATCTGCCCTTGACGGCACAGAACGGCTACCACGGCCTTGCCTCCACTGTTCGGGAAAGATAGTCCGCCATGGATCCAATCATCGAATATGTCATTATCAGTCTCGGCTTCGTCCTTCTGCTCTTAGTGTGGATGAAGCTCGCCGAGTTGGGCCGCAAGAGCACAGACCTCCGCCCCATCCTGGATACGCTGCATATTTTACAAAGCGACCGCGGATTGCTCGATAGAGGGATGCGCGATGAGAATTCGCGCATGCGCCAGGAGCAGGCTACCGAGTCCCAGGCATTGCGCTCAGAAGTTGTGGCTACTCTCATTGCCGTGGGCGATTCGGTTGCTGCCAGGGTCGGCGGGGTTAGCCAAGCGAACGACCAGAGGGTCGAGCTGCTGCGCACCGGGTTGGAACAGCGAATGGATTTGTTTGCGTCAGAGTCGGGGCGGAAGATCGACGGTCTGACACAGTCTCTGAGCGGTGCCTCGACACTGCTTCGAGACGAGGTATCGGCGAGACTGGGCGACATCAAGAATTCGCTCGAAGTCACCGTGAGAGAGGCGCATCAGCTCCAGTTATCGCAAACCGAGAGTATTTCTGCCGCCATTCGGAATTTGGAATCCAGTGTTGAGCAGAGGCAGCTGCGGCAGCAGAGCGCTATCGACGCCAAGCTCGCGCTGCTCGGTCAATCTGTCTTTTCGACTCTAACCGAAATCTCTCAACTGCAAAAAGCTGAGATGCAGGATTTAAAGGCAACCGTCGATGCACGGCTATCGACCATCCAACACGAAAACGAGAAGAAACTGGAGCAGATGCGGCAGACCGTAGATGAGAAGCTGCAGGGTACCCTGGAAGCCAGGTTAGGACAGTCCTTCAGGCAGGTGAGCGAACGTCTGGAGCAGGTTTATTCGGGGCTGGGCGAGATGAAAACGCTGGCCAGCGGGGTTGGCGATTTGAAGCGTGTTCTGAGCAATGTCAAGACCCGTGGAGCCTGGGGAGAGGTACAGCTGGGTGCGATCATCGAACAGATTCTTGCCCCCGACCAGTTCGCCAGGAACGTGGCCACTTCGGGTACCGGCGAGCGCGTTGAATATGCCATCAAGTTACCCGGCCGCGGCAATAGCGGTGAGCCGGTCTGGCTTCCCATCGACGCCAAGTTCCCCATGGAGGATTATTCGCGTCTGATCGAAGCGTCGGAGAGGGGCGATGTGGAGGCAGCGGAGGAAGCCTCCCGCCAATTGGAAACGACAATACGGCTATCCGCTAAGAGTCTTAGCGATAAGTACCTTGCACCTCCGTTTACCGTCGATTTCGGGATTCTCTTTCTTTCCACAGAGGGGCTCTATGCGGAGGTGATGCGGCGCCCCAGCTTTGCCGACGCGATACAACGCGAGTATAGGGTTGTGTTGGCGGGGCCGAGCACCATCGCCGCCTTGTTGAACGCCCTGCAGATGGGCTTTCGTACCCTTGCCATTGAAAAGAGATCAAGCGAAGTGTGGGAAACGTTAGGCTCGGTGAAGACTGAATTCAGTAAGTATGCTCAGGTCTTAGTGATCGTCAAGCAGAAGCTGAGCCAGGCGCAGGATTCGATCGACAAGGCGGAGACCCGCACCAGGGCCATCCAGCGAACGCTCCGCGAGGTGGAGGTAACGGACGCACCGGAATTGCCTGCTGACACTGAGACCGAGGACGCGGAAGCGGATACGATACAAATACTGGCCGGCGCCCTGCAGGAAAAATAGAGGATTGGCGCAACCTTGACTCCCCGG
Source organism: uncultured Acidobacteriaceae bacterium (assembly GCA_963821315.1). Lineage (GTDB taxonomy): Bacteria > Acidobacteriota > Terriglobia > Terriglobales > Acidobacteriaceae > PALSA-350. Next base: position 37,015 of record CAWGDP010000014.1, read on the forward strand.
CCGGCCACCCTGGCCGCGTGCCTCCGCCTTGGAGGCTGCCTCAAATGGATCTCTCTCGATAAGTTCCGCATCTAATTGCCATAGGAACCCGGCAATGATCTAGTTGTGCGCCGACTCTCGAAGGGAACTCATGTCCATCCGCAGGCCTGTCGCTTTCGCTCTTTTTGCCACAATGTTATGCACCGCCGCGCTATTCGCTCAGCGGGAGATGACGTCAACGCCGGCCGCGGCGTCCAGTATCACCCTCGATGTCGTAGTGACGCCGAAGTCCGGGCTGCCCGTCGCCGATCTCCAACAACAGGACTTCACCATTCTTGACAACAAGACTCCCCGGCACATCACGTCCTTCCACGCTTTCGGCGGCAGCCAGGCTCCCATTCACGTCCTCATTGTCCTCGACGCGGTGAACGTCCCCTACGAGAGCATCGCCTACTCGCGCGGAGAGATTGACAAGTTTCTGCACTCCAATGGCGGCCGGCTCGCCTACCCTACCCAACTCGCAATTTTTACAGACAAGGGGATGCAGAGCCAGCAGGTCTTTTCGACCGATGGGAATGAGCTCAGTAGCTCTCTTGACCAGTACGCCGTTGCTCTCCGCGACATACGCCGTTCCTCGCAATATCAGGAGTGGGATCGCTTTAATCTTTCCATCAGCGCCCTTCGTTCGCTCTCCGAGAGCCAGGCAAAGCTTCCAGGCAGAAAGCTGATCCTCTGGGTCTCACCGGGCTGGCCCCTGCTTACCGGTCCTCGGATCTACCTGGACGAAAAGCAAGAGAACGAGCTCTTCTCCGCGATCGTCGGCCTTTCTACGGAGATGCGAGAGGCCGCCGTCACTCTCTACAACGTCAATCCTATTGGGGCCGCGGAGGGGGTGGGCCGCCAATTCTACTATGAGAGTTTCCTCAAGGGCGTCAGTAAGCCGAGTCAGGTCGTGATCGGCGATCTCTCCTTGCAGGTGCTTGCTGCTCAGAGTGGAGGTCTTGCCCTTACCGGCAATAACAACCTCACCGCCCTGTTGCAGCAAAGCGTGGCGGATGGCCAGGCTTACTACGAGTTGTCGTTCGACCCCCCACGCGCCAATCATCCCGACGAATATCACCATATCGAGGTTGAGGTAGCGAAGCCTGGTTTAACTGCCCGCACCCGGGAGGGCTATTACCAGCAACCCTAGGTGCGCGTGCCTTAGGGATGGAAGATGATCACAATGCATGAAAAGATGTGACCCGTAACTACCAAATGGGTATCGCAGCAGATCCTGTTGTCGGCAGCATCGGGGAAATAAACCGCGCTCGGGACAGGCTCTTCGACTCCGCGCCATAAGCGCTGTGTCAGGTGATCAACCTGTGAGGCAGTCCGCTCCCACGGCAAGCCGGGGCAGGCAGGATGACAATTCTGCGGGAGAACTAACGGAACGGAGACCTTTGTGCGGGAGCCGGGGCGCACCGCAGGTCCCTCGGCTGCGCTCCAGGCAGCGGGGCAGGCGGGATGACAAGTGGAGGGTGGTGGCTTTTATTAGGGGCCGTTCGATCGGATGGACAGAAAAGAAACAGCAGGTCCCTCCACTTCGCTTCGCTCCGGTTCCACGGCAGGCCGGGACAGGCGGGATGACGAGTTCGTTTAAAACTCGAAGACTTCGCGCGGAAAATCAATAAAGTCACAGCCTCAGGATGACGATTTTGTGCAATCGAAATATATCATTTCGGGCTGCGTACGCTGGGGGAGGGGGGCTCCTACTGGCTTCTGTTAGCTTGGGAGGGTGACAACGTCACCACAATCCGGTGATTTGGCGCTGCCTTTACCATCGGCCCCACCATCCAGGAGTGCGGCTGATCAGGAACTCCCGCAAAGTCTCCTCCAGGAACTCTGGCTCAACTCCAAGGCTCCAGCCAACGGGCTGACCTGTGACGAACTCAGCGACGCCCTGTGCGCCGTGGGGGCGAAGTTCAACTACGGTCTGCCCGCTGCCGCTCATCCGGATCATGCGCAAAAAGCGGACTTCCTGCGATCGCTCCACCTTGAAGACTTAGCCCTCGCTACCGCCTGCGTCCTGGGCCGCGAGGTCGCCTGGCAACGCTTCCTTGATCTCTATCGTGCTCCCCTTACCCAGGCCGCCGTTGCTATTACCGGCTCCAGCACCGTGGGCCATGATCTTGCCGACTCGCTCTACTCGGAGCTCTACGGCCTGCGCGAGGTCGAAGGACAGCGCCGCTCACCCCTCGCTTCCTACTCCGGGCGCGGTTCGCTACTCGGCTGGCTGCGCACCACGCTCGCTCAGCGCCATGTCGATCATCACCGGCGGACCTATCGTGAGTCGCCACTCGATACACTCGACGCGCCCGCACCTGCACCCGCTCCCATGCCGGTTGCAGCGGAACTTACCGACCTGACCCGCGCGATCACCAGCACGCTGGAAGCTCTTTCCGGGGAGGAGCGCTTCCTGCTCTCCTCCTATTTTCTCGATCGCCAGCCCCTCGCCCAGCTCGCCCGCGTACTTCATGTTCACGAGGCCACCATCAGCCGGCGGCTCAGGCGGCTGCTCACGGATCTGCGCAAGCGGCTGCTCCATCAGCTTCAGGCCGGAGGATTGAGCAAGCGGGCGGCCGAAGAAGCGCTGGGCAACGACCCGCGCGACCTGGAAATCAATCTGCGTGCTTTGCTGCAAAGTTCGCAAACCACCTCGTTCTCAGAGCAGACGGCTGCCAACGCCACTGCCGCATCCAGGCAACTATGAGCGAACTTTTCCAGGCCGGGCAGCATCCAGACGCGGACCAGCTCAACGCCTTCGTCGAGCACACCCTGCCTGCGCACGAGCAGCAGCAGACGCTCGCGCATCTCGCCCTTTGCCCGCACTGCCGGCAGATCGTTGCCCTCTCGCTTCCGCCTGGTGACGAGTCTCCAATGCTGCCGCCCGAACCCGTTCGCCATCGCTGGTGGGCATGGGCAGGGATTCCCGCGCTCGCGGCTATCGTCCTGGTGATCTTCTTCGTTCGCCATGAGCAAAGGAATGTTCGTTACACATCCGTACTATCCCAGATGGCCGCTGCCGGTAAACCGGCACCTCCCCAGGCTGAAATCCCTCCGCCAGAAAGCCTCCGCAGCATCGCGCCAATGACCGAGCATTTGATGATGAGGCGGCCAAATCCTCCGGCACCCCAACCAACGCCACCTGCCCAAGCGAGCCCAGGGACCGCGAGCGGCGTTGCAGGCGGCGTCATGGGAGGTATCGCCGGAGGCAACGCAGTCCAACCACCTGCACCGGAACGCTCCTTTGCCGCCGCATCGGCCGCCGCCAAGGGGCCTGTGAGCGCGCTCGCAGTGAATCGCGTTCAAGCTACTTTCGCCGCTCCGCGTCCTCTGCCCAGTCATCTCGCCATCCTCTCCATGGCCTCGCGCGCCAACCAGAGGCTCGCCATCGACACGGATAACCACCTGTTCTTCAGCAACGATGAGGGCAGAAACTGGCAGGCCATTCCCTCGCCATGGAAGGGCCGCGCAGTCAGTGTTGCGCTGGCCTCTGAGGTTTCCTTCGGCAGTGCGGCGCCCGCCCTCAAAATCAGTTCTCATCCCGCAGCGACCCCAGGATCAACTTTGTCCGGCACCATCACAGATCCTTCCGGCGCGGTTATTCCCGGCGCAACTCTCACTGCCACCAACTCCAACGGCGTGATCGTCGGCAGCGCGACCACCGACAGCCACGGCCAATATCGCATTGAAGATCTGGCGCCCGGCGGCTATCGGATAAAAGCCCAGGCAACGGGTTTCGAAACGCAGTCCTTCGCCGCCGAGGTGGCGCCCTCAGTACAAGCGGTGGCTGACGCCATGCTGCGTGTGGGTTCGGCCGCTCAGACGGTCAACGTTCAGGCATCACCCGCTCCAATACCCCATCCGCCGGCGCGAACCAGGGACTCGAGCCCGCCGTCGGCCGGCCTCTGTCGCGGTTCGAGTTAACCACCGACGACGGGGAGCGCTGGACGAGTATCGACGGCCAGAGCTGGGCTCGCAAGTAACTCCCCGCGCATCACAGCGAAAAAAAAAGTTGTTTTTCCCTGCAAGTTTGTAGAACCTCCGCGTTCTCCGATCAGACAGAAGCTGCCACCCCCAAAACCGGCAGCACACCTGGAGAACCGGCATGCTCACGCGTAGTCGCGGCGCTTTACGTCAACGTCTCCTTCCACTCTCGTTCGTACTCCTGCTCGTTGTCCTCGCCGCCGTTTACGCTTCCTTGACTGAAGCCGCGGCCCCGTCATCCGCCACCTTCACCCATGGAGTCCTCTCCGTAGCCATCCCCTACCACGGGGCGCGCCCGGGTTCCGGCAGGCTCATCGCCGAGATCGTCGATCCTGAAGAGGAGATCCTCGGCCGCGTCGAACGGCCGGTCGAAATCACCAAAAACGATGGCGCCTGGCAGCAGAGCATCGCGCCGGCGAAGCCCATCGCATTCGAAGACATGGTTTGGCAACGGGTGCGTTATCGTTTCGAATACAGCGACAAAGCCATCCCGGCGATCACTGGGGTCGAGTCCATCTCGCGCATACTTCGCCGCCCAGTGGTTCGCATTCTTGGCCAGACGGAGTACCTCGCCGGCAGCGATGCCGCCATCCGTCTCCTGGTCTCCGACGCGGGCAACGACGATGCGGCACTCACCGGCGCCATCCACGCCGAACTGCTCATCCCCCAGCAGAGAGCTCGCCCGCTCTTCTCCGGGCGCCTCAACCAGCGCGGCACGGTCGCGGCCCAGTTTCGCCTTCCGGCTGCGCTCCGAGGCACATACGATATGCGCTTCATCGCCGACACGCCCATCGGTTCCGCCGAATACACCCAGCCTATCCAGATCAAAGACCCGGCATTGATTATGCTGACCACCGAGAAGCCGATCTACCAGCCCGGCCAGACGATCCATGTCCGCGCGCTCGCCCTCGATCGCGCCAGATCACCGGGCGGATGCGGATCGCAACCTTACCTTCGAGGTGGAGGACTCGCGGGGCAACAAGGTTTTCAAGAAGAGCACAGCGACGGACCGTTTCGGCGTGGCCTCCGCGGAGTTCTCGCTCGCCGATGAGGTCAACCTCGGCACCTATCATCTGCGCGCTCTTATGGGCGACAGCTCCGCTCCTGTGAACAGCGCGGAAGTCGCCCTCAACGTGGAACGCTATGTCCTGCCCAAGTTCAAAGTCGCGGTGGAATTCGCAGAAAAGGACAACAAGCCCCGGCGCGACTATCGTCCCGGCGATCACGTCACCGGCACTGTGCGTGCCAACTACTTCTTCGGTAAGCCAGTCGATCACGCAGAGACAGCCATCAAGGTATCGAGCATGGATGTCGACGTCTTCGAAGCAGCCTCCATCAAAGGCAAGACAGATAAAGACGGCGTGTATCACTTCGATCTCGTGCTCCCCGGCTACTTTGCCGGGCGAAATCTCAGCCAGGGTGCCGCACGAGCCCTGGTCGAGGCCACTGTGAAAGACTCCGCGGGGCACTCTGAGACGCGCGCTGAACCGATCACCATCAGTCAAAGTGCCTTGTTGATTACCGCTATTCCAGAGAGCGGCACGCTGATCCCTCATCTCGAGAACCAGGTATTTCTCTTAAGCTCTTATCCCGACGGCACGCCGGCAACCGCTGCCCTCACGGTGCACATCCCAGCGGAACACGATCAGCACATCACCACTGACAGCAGCGGCATCGCAACTGTTCATATCTCCCTGGCTCCGGCAGCCCGTCCCTGCGGGTTGATGCTGATGATCATCGCGGTGCTCGCACCACAGCCGATCTTCCACTGGAGACGCGCCAAGGCGACGACCAGATCCTGTTGCGTGTCAACCGCGCCGTCATCAAAGCCGGCGAACGAATCGGTATTGAAAGTCCTATCCACCCGCGCTCGTGGCTCGGCCTACATCGACATCGTGCGCAACGGGCAGACCATCCTGACCCGCGATGTCGAGCTGCAGAACGGCGCAGGCCGAGCTCACGCTCACGGCCACGCGCGGAGATGGCCGGCACCCTCGACATCGACGCCTATCTCTTCGGCCGCGACGCCCAACCGGTGGCTGATCATCGTCTGATCTTCGTGCAGCCGGCGGATGAGCTGAAGATTGAAACTTCGACCGACGCAGCCAGCTACAAGCCGGGCAGTGATGCGCGCATCTGCTTCCGCGTCACCAACGCGCGGGGTGAAGGCGTCAGCGCCGCGCTCGGCCTGCAGATCGTCGATGAAGCTGTGTTCGCATTGGCGGAGAAGCAGCCGGGCTTCGCGAAAACATTCTTCTACCTCGAGCAGGAGGTGATGAAGCCGCGCTACGAAATCCACTCGCTCTCTCTGCCCTGCGCTATCGAACCCGCGCAAGGTCGCCGTGGCGATGAGCAAGACAGGGCGGCTCGCGCGCTCTTCTCCGCAACCGAGATGGCTAGGCCGGCGAAGCTCGACACCGAGTTTGGCCGAAGTCTGCCGCAGGACAAGTACTACGAATACCAGCGGCGCTACCGTTCGGCGTTTCTCGACCAGGTGCGCGGTCTGGCGGCCCAACTCAGTCGAGAGCTGCGGAAACATCAGGACACGCAAGACATTCCAGCGATGGTCAATGCCGCGCGTCCGCGCGATTCCTGGAACACGCCGTTGCGCATCAAGCCGGCGCCGTTTGATCGAGGCAGGCATTCACGTCTACCTGGTGCAAAGCGCAGGCCCGGATGGCACATTCGACAGCCGGGATGATCTTGTTGCCTACCTCGAAGCTCGCTCCGGAGGCCTGGTGAATGAGCAAAGAAGCGGAGGCACCCTGGATACCCATGTCGAACACAACCGTGGCCCCATGAATCAGCGGGCTGAGGTCAGCGGTACGGTGGTCGATCAAGCCGGCGCCTCGGTTGCCGGCGCGGTCATCACACTCCACCAGGTCTCTACGGCAAACACGCGCACTACGCATGCCGAGGCGGATGGCCGCTTTGCTCTTGCGGCTCTTCCTCCCGGCAGCTATCGGGTGGAAATCTCATCGCCTGGATTCTTGAACCTCTCGAGCGAGATCACACTCCAGGAGCGCGACCGCGCCCTTCTCAGCGCCACACTAGCCGTTGGCAGCGTAACCCAGACCGTTATGGTGGAGCCGTCGCCGCCGATGACACTAGCGTTGAGAATGGGAGCGGCGCGGGGCGTCATGGGTGGCATAGCGGGTGGCCTAAGTCCCGTAGCCGCGTTCGCTAGCGCGAAGATGGAAAGGGCTGAACCTGTCGCCCAGCCCGTGCAGGGCCGTGGCTTCGCTGTCGCGCTCAAGACAGTCTCGCAAGAGGCCGCGCCGCACGTCCGCTCCTACTTCCCGGAGGCGCTCTACATCAATCCCGAGATCATCACCGACGCCCAGGGCAACGCCAACATCTCTATCCCAGTCGCCGACTCCATCACCACGTGGCGTATGGCCATGCTTGCCTCCACCACCTCCGGCGCACTCGGCACCGCCACCGCGAGCCTGAAGGTCTTTCAGGACTTCTTCGTCGATCTCGATCTTCCCGTCACCCTCACTCAGGGCGACCAGGTCTCTCTCCCCATCGCGGTGTACAACTACTCCGGCAAGGCCGGCCAGGTCAGCCTCAAGCTCAAGCGGGAAGACTGGTTCTCGCTCGATCACGACACGCCGGAAAAGTCCGTCGCTGCCGAATCGGGCCGCGTGGGTGCTTCGCAATTCACGCTCACTGCCACGCGCATCGGCAAATTCAAGCTCACCCTCTCCGCCCACATGGAGGGCTCTGTCTCTCGCGATGACATCGTCGTCCGCGAGATCGAAGTCATCCCCAACGGCCGCGAGCAGGACCTGGTCTTCAACGGGCGGCTCGAAGGGTCGGCCGCACACGATCTCCACTTTCCTGACAACGCGATTACGGATGCCACCAGCATCCTCGTCCGCCTCTACCCTGGACCTCTTAGCCAGCTCATCGAAGGCATGGACAGCATCCTCAGCATGCCCGGCGGCTGCTTCGAGCAGACTTCCTCCAGCACCTACCCAAACGTGCTTGCGCTCGACTACATGAAACACACAAAGAAGCTCACGCCGGAGACGCACGCCAAGGCCGAAGGCTATATTGCGAATGGGTACCAGCGTCTGCTCACCTTCGAAGTTCCTGGAGGCGGCTTCTCCTGGTTCGGCCAGGCGCCGGCCAACAAGATTCTTACCGCCTACGGTCTGATGGAGTTCAACGACATGGCGAAAGTGTCGGACGTAGACCCCAGGCTGATCGAGCGCACGCGCAACTGGCTGGTTAGCCAGCAACAAGCAGACGGCAGTTGGAAGCCGGACGCCTCCTTCATCAATGAAGGTGCGACCAACCGTTACAACTCCAACGTGCTTCGTATCACGGCTTATATTGCCTGGTCGCTGGTCGATACCGGCATCAGGGTCCAGCCATCGATAAGGCCAGGGATTACATCGCCTCTCATTTAAACTCGGCCCCCGATCCCTACACCCTGGCCGTGATCGCCAACTTTGCCACCGAGTACGGCCGTGACCGCGACTTCACTCGCCGCTCCATGCAGGCGCTGCTCGATGCGCGCACGGAGAAGGAGGATCAGGTCTTTTGGAGCGCCGAAGAGACCGGCGTTTACTCGACCGGCGCAAGCGCGGCCATTGAGACCACCGGCCTGGCTACGCAGGCGCTGCTCAAGTGGGGGCAGGCATCAGAGACGGCTCGCAAGGCGCTCAACTTCATCTCGCAAAAGAAGCAGGCCTCCGGCGCCTGGGGCACAACGCAGGCCACCATCATGGCTCTTCGCGCCTTACTGCTGTCTACGCAACTGGGCGCAGCGGACGTGCACGGATCGCTGCAAGTGATGCTTGACGGCAGGGAAGTGAAGACCCTCAACCTCACGGCGAGCAACAACGATCTGCTCCACCAGTTTGTCTTCAAGGGTATCGACGCGCAAAAGCCTGCCTCGGTCCGCCTCCATTTCGAAGGCACTGGGAGCCTTGCTTACCAGGTGGTGGGCCGTTCCTTCATCCCCTGGGAAGAGAAGCCTGCGGCAGAGCCGCTTTCCATCAACATAGCCTACGATCGCACCCGGCTGTCGCAGAACGATATAGCAACCGAGGCGGTGACGATTCGCAACAACCTCAGCAAGACGGCAAACATGGTCATGGTGGACCTGGGCATTCCACCGGGCTTCGACCTGCTGAGCGAAGACCTGCAATCGTTCCAGGAAAAAGCTTCCGGGGCCAATCCCGGACAGCTGGAGAAGTTCAGCCTTACCGCAACCCAGGCCATCCTCTACTTCAATGGTCTAGCGCCGCACCAGGAAGTCACGCTGAAGGTCCGTTTGCGCGCCAAATACCCCATACGCGCGCACACCTTGCAGTCGCGCCTCTACGAGTACTACGACCCCGAGGTGAGCGCGACGGCAAGGCCAATAAAGCTGGAAGTGGATGGGTCGGGAAGGTAATTAGGGTGAGCGGGGCTCTATGGCAGATTCGCTGTGCCCGAAAGTGAAACCGCAGATCCCTCCACTCCGCTACGCTCCGGTCGGGATGACAAATTTGAAGGTGGCGGCCCACCTTGGCATGGGTGGAGGGGGATGGACAGAACCGGTCGTCCATAGGCGGCGCTATCGTCCAGTGCAGCCGCGGGCGCAACCCGCGGAACTGGCTCCCCGAAGCCCTATCCGATACGATCAAGCGTGTGCCGTGCGTATCGGATTGACACTGGATCGGAATCACAATACACCGCAACTGTTAGCCAGCTAAGACGAATAGTTGATGATGACGCTTCCTGATGATCATCCAAAGACCCGGGCAAAATGATGAAACCTCCGACACCGCGCCCAGGACTACCGCATCGAATCAACAGCCACTTGCCCAGCGGGAGGACAACAAAATGTCGACTGAAGATCAGATCGCGGATCTACTCAAACCCATGTTAAAGAAGCGGCTCTTTGTCGCCCTCAGCAAAGCCGTGGCGCCCGCCGAACAGATGTTACCCCACGTAGCAGAGCACCTCCGGTACATGAACCGGCTTGAGGCGGAAGGCTTCCTCTTTGCTTCCGGACCGTTTGTGCAGGAGGGCGTGCTGGTGGGAGACGGCCTTACCATCCTGCAAACGGACACCTTCGAGCAAGCGCGGGCCCTCATGGAGGCGGAGCCATTAACTGCGGGTGGATTCCGCCAGTACGAACTGCGCCCCTGGGAACTCCGTGAAGGAAGGATCACTGTCACGTTGAGTGCATCGGTCAGCAGTTTTCATCTGTAAACCGGAGAATGGACGGCTGCTGTTATGAGGAGGCACACGTGAGACTGATCAAAAACATTCTCTTTCCGGTGAACTTCTCACATTCCTGCGTCGCCATGACCCCTTATGTGAAGAAGGCCGCAAGTTTGTGGGACGCCAGCGTGTCGCTGATCCATGTATTCGACCCGGCCAGCCACAGTGGGTTCGAGCTTTATGTAAGAGCGTCCACAGGGATCGCGGAAGAACACCGGAAGGTCGCTGGCGACGCACTCAACTCTTTCCTTCGGGCTGAATTTCCGCTCGCGGAGCACCCGAGGATTGTCGTTGCTGGAGATGCGGCCACAAAGATCGCCGAGGTCGCCAGGAGCGGATTCGATCTCATCGTTATGCCCACACACGCCGGTACTTTCAGGCGGATGCTCCTTGGCTCTACAACAGCGAAGGTACTCAATGATGCGGATTGCCCGGTCGTAACCAGCAGACACGTTGAGACCATAGCACCGCGCCCGTTGGCGCACCGTGAATGGCTGTGTGCCATTGGATTAGAGGAGGACTCGGAACGAGTGCTCCGCTATGCCCATGAAGTCGCGAAGCAAGCGCAGGCTAATCTCATTATTATTCACGCTCTGCAGAATGCCGATTCCAATTTACCGATTCAAATGGACATCGACGAGCAAATTCAATCCGAGGAAAGGCAGCAGGCGCGTCAACGCATCGCCAATCTGCAACGACGAGTGGGGTCAGAGGCGCCGGTTCGGATCGTTGTTGGCCCCATCAAGGGTGCGCTGCTGGAGGCGATCCGGCGATTCGATGCTGACTTGCTGATGATCGGGAGAAGCCCTGAATCAGGCGCATATGGCCGCATACGGGATTTGACCTACGCCCTCATACGGGAATCACCCTTTCCCGTCCTGAGTATCTGACCTGCTTATCTTCGAACCCGGAACAGCTCTTCGACATCATCGCGATATCTGGCTTGCGTCCCGGAGGAACTATTGACTTGAACTTCGTTTTTTCGGAATCGTGATTGCGAAACCGGCTCTCGCGTCAAAGTTATTCCCAACATTTCCGTTGGCGGTATTGATGACATATTCGACGGGTATGGTCTGAAAGGATACCCACCGCGTTAAGCGGATCATCAAGCCACCGCCGAAACACCACCCAAACGAAGTGCCTATGCTTCCCGCACTGGAATCCCGGATGAAACCAGGGCCGGTAAAGATGAAAGGCGTATACCTCGTTTTGTTGCTGAATCCGTGATTGACGCCGTAAAGTTCTATGTGGAGATTGGTGCGCTTGCCGTAAAGGTTCGCGAAGTCGGCAAACACGCCAACTTGCTTGTTGATGTTGAAGGTCGGCAGTACGTACCAGCCGTTAAAACTTGTCCAATGGCCCGTGTTGCCTTCCGTGACCTGGTAAAGATACCCACCCCCTACAGAGCCCCACTCCTGCGCATGTGCTACCGTGCCGCAAGAGAATGCCAGACTAACCAACAACGCTACAAACCTGAATTTCACAACGTCTCCTCAGAATCAAAAGTCCCTTGTCGAAAGCCGCTTTATACCGATCTGCACTCGCTATCACCAACACCTGGCACAGAGTGCACTTGAAGAGCCGGCGACAGATTTCGGCCGGGTAAAGCTTCGCTTGTCTCTTCAGCGGGGCTGAAGTAAAACAGCACAAGAGCAGCCAGAAGGACACTTAACAACCCGAGTACGCCGACAAAAATACGTTGCTTCATGGTTAGTGTTTCTGCTTCGGGATTTGCGATCGACATTGTTCCTCCCCTTTCACCTCTTTGGCCTGACCAAGTCATTGGCCTGAACCAGACGATAGATATTGCGGGTTTCCAACTGATGGCGGCCCACTTACAATCAGAAAAAGTGCCGCGCGCGTCCGAGTGACACTAGCTACCGATTTCTCGTGGAGCTTCAGCGGCGACTCCCGATGCCTCCACGTCGGATCAGTGCAATCGAGATGCCATCCCTAAACGCCTGAAGAACGCGCTGCAGCCTCGAAAAAATGTCGTCATATCGACAGCTAAGTGTCAGCATGTCAGGGAGATCACGTACCAGAAGCGGCCATGAAACAGGCCCATCGCAGAATCCAATACAGCCGGCTAATTCTCAGTGCGGATACGTGAGTCGAGCTCCACACTTTGAAGTTTCGACGGCGCTGTTGCTCTCCATCCGTCGTTCAGGATGTGCTTCTTGTAGCGCGAATAACCTGGGCGCAATACCAACGTGACCGCGCCCTTGCTATTGATCCATAATCGATCTACTAGCCGTCCTCGCTTCAAGGATGCCCTCGATGACAGAGCCTTCTGAGTTCGTGCTGGAGCAGCTCCGCGAGGGCGCGGACTTTACTGTTTACCGTGGCCGGCAACGTGGCAACCCAACGCGGGTACTGGCAGTGGCGCCCGCCGCTGAACGGCCGTCGCCTCGAAGTCTTCAGCGGCTCGAGCACGAATATTTGCTTGCAACCGAACTCGATGCGGAGTGGGCCGTTAAGCCTCTGGCGCTCACTCGTCACGATGGGCGGACGGTCCTCATACTGAAGGACCCAGGTGGTGAGCCGCTGGATCGGGTTCTTGAGCGGGACCAGGGACGACTACTCGATCTGACCCGCGTCTTGCAGATCGCTATCGGCTTGGCGGCAGCACTCGGCCAAGTCCACCGGCGTGGTCTCATACACACACGGGCTAAGTGACGCTTCGACGCTCGGCTTTGCCATTCTCGGGTTTGTCGTCGGCCCAGTCTTTCACCGTTACCCGGAGTCATATCGCTTCGCCAAGCTGGCATGCGATCTGGTGGAGAAGCATGGCTTTATCGCCAACCAGCCGAAGGTCTATCACGCGACGGGAACCATTGCGTTCTGGACGCAGCCGATCCGTGTTGCAGTCGATTTTATGCGGTTGACTTTCCGCACTGCGATTGAGACGGGCGATCTGACCTTCGCTTGCTTCGGTACGAAACAGGTTGTCACAGGCATGCTCTTGCGGAACGATCCGCTCGACGCAGTATGGCGGGAGTCGGAGATGGCGTTGGATGTCGCCCGGGGTAGCAGATACCGCGACGCCGCGGACAGTATCGTGAGCCAACAACGCTTTATTGCGGCCATGCAGGGCCGGACCGCGACCTTCTCCACCTTCAGCGACGCACAGTTCGACGAGGCGGCGTTCGAGAGGGAACTGACAAGGGACCGGATGACGTTGATGGTTTGCTACTACTGGATCCTCAAACTGAAAGCGCGGTTCCTTTCGGGCGACTACGCCGAGGCGTTCGCGGCAGCCGGCGAAGCAAAGCTGGTCCTTTCGGTCGCAACCCCGCAGATCCAGCTCCTCGACTACTTCTACTACGGCGCTCTGACGGTGGCGGTGCTCTATGAAAACGCCCCTGCCAATGAGCAGGCGGGTTGGCGCGATCTTCTGACGGCACACCGGGAACAACTGCGCGAGTGGGCCGAAAACTATCCACCGACATTCGCCGACAAACACTTGCTGGTGTCGGCGGAGATCGCCCGCGTCGAAGGCCGCGCCTTAGACGCGATGCAATTGTATGAGCAAGCGATTCGGTCCGCTTACGAGAACGGTTTCGTCCAGAACGAAGCGCTGGCCCATGAGGTGGCCGCGCGGTTCTACGCGGCACGCGGTTTCGAAGTAATCGCGTACGAGTATCTAGGCAAAGCGCGGAACTGCTACGACCGCTGGGGCGCGCACGGCAAGGTGAAGCAACTCGACGAACTCTATCCGCACCTGCACGAGCAACGCCTTCCTACATCTACTATCTTCACCATCGGCACACCGGTCCGGCAGTTAGACGTCGAAACGGTAGTCAAGGCCTCCCAGGTACTCTCGAGCGAGATTGTTCTCCCCAAGCTGATTGAGAGGCTTATGCGGATCGCGGTGGAGCATGCAGGGGCCGAGCGAGGCCTGCTGATCCTTCTCCGGGACGACAAGCCGCAGATCGAGGCGACGGCCATCAGCCGCGGCACGGTCGAGGTCAGTGTTCGACAAGCAGTCATCGTGCCGCTTGATCTCCCCAAATCCGCGCTTCAGTATGTCTTGCGGACAAGGGAGCGCGTGGTTCTTGATGACGCTTCGGTCAGGAACTTGTATTCGGAGGACGAGTATGTGCGAGCGAAGCGCCCCAGATCCGTTCTATGCCTGCCTATCGTCAACCAAATGAAGCTGATTGGCGCACTCTATCTGGAGAACAATTTGACTCCGCGCGCCTTCACCTCGGACCGGATTGCGGTGCTGGAGTTGCTGGCTTCGCAAGCGGCGATTTCGCTGGAGAACGCCAATCTCTATGCAGGCCTGCAACGCAGCGAAGCTTACCTCGCCCAAGGCCAAAGCATAAGCCATACAGGCAGCTTCGGCAGGATCGTTTCGAGCGGAGAAGTCTTCTGGTCGGAAGAAACCTACAGGGTCTTTGAGCATGATCGATCCGTGAAGGAAACGTTGGAATCGGTACTCCAGCGAATTCATCCGGACGATGTAGATCGTGTGCGGCGGACTATCGACCGAGCGACCATGGAAAGGACGGGGTATGACATCGAATATCGTTTGCTAAGGAAGGACGGTTCCTGCAAGCACCTCCACGTGGTAGTGCGCGCGTTGGAGCTTTCCTCGGGCGAGCTGGAATTTGTGGGCACTGCGACGGACGTCAGCGCAGCAAAGCAGGCGGAAGAAAAGATCAGACAAAGCGAAACGGAGTTTCGGCAGATCCTGGATTTCGCGCCGCAACAGGTTGCTGTCTTGGGGTCCGATGGCTCTCGTATCTATGCCAACCAGGCAACGCTCGATTATTTCGGACTTACCCTTGAGGGGTGGCGGAACGATGATCCTGGGAGGTATGTGCATGCAGAAGATCGAGAGCGCTTTCGCCACGAAGCGCCAAGTAAATTCTTAAGCGGCCTCCCACACGAAACCGAAATGCGTTCCCTTGGAAAGGATGGGAAGTATCGCTGGTTCCTCCACCGCTGGAATCCCCTGCGCGACGAACAAGGTCGCCTGGTTCGCTGGTACGTAGCTGCGACCGATATCGAAGATCGCAAGCAGGCTGAGCAGCGGCTGCAGAATGAGAATGTCGCGTTGCGCGAAGAAATCGATAGGGCATCGATGTTCGAGGAGATCGTCGGAACTTCGCGTCCCTTACAGGCGGTGCTTTCCCTCATATCCAAGGTCGCGCCGGCCGACTCCAGCGTTCTGGTCACCGGCGAGACCGGCACGGGCAAGGAACTGGTGGCCCGCGCCATTCACAAGCGTTCGCGGCGCTCTTCACATCCCTTTGTGAGTGTGAACTGCGCAGCCATCCCGCGCGACTTGATCGGGTCAGAATTGTTTGGCCATGAGAAGGGGGCCTTTACCGGGGCAATTCAGCGGCGCATAGGGCGCTTTGAGTTAGCCGAAGGAGGCACGATTTTTCTGGATGAAATCGGAGAGCTTCCAGCCGAGACGCAAATCGCGCTGCTGCGTGTTCTTCAGGAACACGAGTTTGAGCGCGTCGGCAGCGTGGGAGTGATCCCGACCAATGTTCGGCTGATTGCTGCTACGAATCGCAACCTGGAGGCTGCCATCGCCGCGGGCACGTTCCGAAATGACCTGTATTACCGGATGAACGTTTTTCCCATCGAGATTCCTCCGTTACGCGAACGGCGAGAAGACATTCCCCTGCTGGTCGAGTACTTCATCGATCGTTTTGCCAGGAAAACCGGAAAAAGATTTCAGACTGTAAACAAGAAGAGCCTGGCTTTGCTTGAGTCGTATCCGTGGCCCGGTAATATTCGCGAACTGCAGAACGTGATTGAGCGATCCGTCATTGTCTGTGAAACGGAGAATTTCTTAGTCGATGAGAGTTGGCTTTCTCGACAAACTCCGGCGACTGGCCCAAGCGTGCAGCTTGGCCTCGCGAGGAGGCTTCCTTCTTCTCAGGAGAAAACCATCATCGAGGCCGCGTTGACCGAATGCCAGGGACAGGTGTCGGGACCAACGGGAGCTGCTGCCAAATTGGGTATCCCGGGATCTACGCTGGAGTCGAAGATTAAGACGCTAAAGATCGATAAGAATCGGTTCAAATCTGCATATCTCTCCACTACCGGCAATTAAGAATCTGCCCAATTTCCTCCAAGTGTCGTCACGTGTCGTTGTGAAGTTCGCAAATTTGCGAACTTCGCAATTTGGTTATCTCTGAAATCTCTCTTTTATTCAGCAACTTACGATTGGCACCGCGATTGCTCCTAAAGAGCCAGCAGCCGACTACGCAATACGGAATTGTCTACCTCTCTAAGGTCACCCTTGGCCCGCTTTGGAATGTGGGAGGAACCAAGTGATGTGGAAGATCGCGATGCATGCGTCCCGCACTTTGCTCCGGACAGCATTGCTCGCGCTCTGCGCTTTGCCGTTGCACAGCCAGACAGCCGATACCGGCGCGATCGCCGGCGCCGTGAGCGACCCCAGTGGAGCGCGGATCGCGCGTGCGGCAATAGTCGTCAAGAGTCAGGCCACACAGGAAGAACGCGATCTCATTACGGATGCCGAGGGGAGTTTCTCGGCCCCATTTCTGACGCCTGGCAACTATGACCTAAAGGTTCGCGCAACTGGATTTGAGCCATTTATTTTGCATGGTGTTCAGGTTCAAATCACCGAGGTGAACCGGCTCAGGATTCAGCTGACGATCAGCGGCGCAAAGGAACAAATCGCGGTTAGCGCCAAGCCTCCTCTCCTTCAAACAGAGAATGCCACTTTGGGACGAGTCATCGATCAGGAGACCATCGTTGACTTGCCACTGGTCGATCGCAACTACACCGAAATTCTCGGTCTGACCGCCGGAATAAACACGGATGTGGTGGATGCGACTCAACTGGGGGCGGGAAGCCAGGAGATCCGCGCCAATGGTGCGCGTAGCGGCGACAATGATTTCATGCTAAACGGCGTGGATGCGAACAGTTATAGCTCCAATATCACCGAGGTCACTCCTTTCGGTGGAGCGGGGATCGCGATCCCCGCTCCCGATACCATTCAGGAGTTCAAGGTCCAGACGTCGCTCTACGATGCCCAGTATGGGCGAGGAGCAGGAGCGAACGTAGACGTCGAAACCAGGTCGGGCACCGCGGATCTTCATGGCAACGCCTATTACTTCGGCCGCAATGAAATACTGGACGCGAATAATTTCTTTGCGAATGCAACCGGGGTGCCAAGAGGAGAATTTCGGCGTTCGCAACCAGGGGGCACTTTAGGGGGACCGGCGCCTTGGTCAAAAAAACGCGCCTTTTTCTTTGTTTCGTATCAGGCCACCAGGGATGTGAATGCGGCATCCTTGACCACCAGCGTTTCCTCCTTGAGCCTTCCTCCAATACCGCAAACCCGCACACCAGCCTCCCTTGGGGCTGCATTCGGCGGCGAAACCGGGGCATTCGGAGGTGTGGCCGTGGCCTCGAATGGCTCGAATATCAACCCGGTAGCGCTCAATCTTTTGAACGCTAAGAACCCCAATGGAACCTTTGTCATCCCGAGCCCTGAGACCTCGGGGAGCGGCGTCAACTATACCGCGGTGGTGCCGGGAACTTACAGCGAAGACCAGTTCAATACAAACGTCGACTTCGATTTGCGCGGGGCGGATAGCCTGTCGATGAAATTCTTTTTCTCAGACTCCAATCAAGACGTTCCTTTCTTCGGTGCCAGTGTGCCTGGCTTCCCGGTGCTCCGTGCCTTTCAGAACCGGAATTTGGCAATCGCGGAGACTCACATTTTTTCACCGCGGGCGATCAACCAATTCCGCTTTGGCTTCTCTCGTCTTGCAGGTCAAAGCGTTCCCGGAGGGACACTCACCGATCAGGACGTGGGGATAAACAACCCCAACGGCGCGCAAGAGCGCCTGCCCGAGATGGATGTTCTGGGTGCTTTTGAGGTTGGAAATGCCGTGAGCGACCGAGGCAAAACAGCGAATAATAATTTCTACTTCTCGGACGTTATGTCCCTATCCCGAGGCAAGCATGACTTTCGCGCAGGGACTGAAATCTTCCGAAATCAGTTCAACCATGTAAGCGATAACACGGCCGGCGTCATGACCCTCCTGTCGGTCCCTGATTTCCTGCTGGGCTTGGCCACCGGGACTGCCGGCGCAGGAGGGAACGGCACATCGCTCTCAAACATATTCTTCTCCAGCGTGGTTAGCGGAATCCCCGACGCGGGGCAACGTGCATACGCTGCCGATTTCTTCGCGTTGGATGATTGGAAAGTTACGCGAACACTCATCATGAATCTCGGGGTTCGAGTCGACGTCGATGGCCAACAAAGCGAAGTCCGCGGTCGCGAGTCAAATTTCTTCCCCCAATTCTATGTTGCACCTCCAGCCGGTGGCTTTACGAGCCCAGCCACCTCCGGATTCGTATTGCCCAATAACTTTCACGGTTATGCTCCCCCCGGATTTCCTCGTGGGAATTCAACCCTGTTGAATCACCCCGTCCAAACGCATACGGAACCCCGCATCGGCTTCGCCTGGCAGCCATTTTCTTCGAGCAACCTGGTTCTTAGAGGAGGATATGGCATCTACGCGAACCGCATCAGCTTCGCGGGGAATGGCTTATTAATGGCTCTTAACCCGCCGTTTGCGCTGAATGTTTCGCTCAATGGCGGCGCTAACGCGAACGCCAGCCTGGAGAATCCTTTTCCAAATTTGCCGCCGAGCTCCTCATTCCCAAATTTCGTGGGCAACATGCTACCGGGCCCACCGTTTACCGCGAACAGATTCCTCGGAACCCCCATCATTACCGATCCTGATTTCAAGGAGTCTACCGCCCAGCAATATGACTTCGATCTGCAGTATCAACGGAAGAGCTACGTTTTCTCAGTCGCATATGCTGGGGCCAAGGGCACGCATCTCGCCTTGGGGCGGAGCAACAATCAGCCACCTTTCGCCAGTCCCTCTAACCCTGTGAACGGTCTCTCAACTAATTCAGTGGCCAATGCGCCCGAGCGCGTTCCTTTCGTCGGGCTGTCTCCGTACATTGCCCGTCTGCAAAGCAGTGGGAATTCAATCTACAACTCACTACAGGCCACGCTGAAGAAAGACATGAGTCATGGTTTTCAATTCCTTGCCGCCTACACGTTTTCCAAATCGATTGACGATGCGGGGGATAGTCTCGGTGCTGCTCTCGGTGGTGGATTCGGAACACCGATCCTGGGGGAACAGGTATTCAACAATCAAAACGATGTTGCTGCTCAGCGCGGTGTCTCTGATTTTGATCGAGCGCAGCGGCTGGTTATCAGCGGTACGTGGAACGTGCCCGGCCCCGACGGCACGACAAGTGCAACCATCCGAAAACTCGGAAGTGGCTGGAGTTCCTCAGGTGTCGTAACGCTGCAATCGGGACTGCCATTCAGCATCATGGACAGCGCAGCCGGTACGCTATTTGGGCCGGCAACCCTATACACCACAGGAAGCCTGGCTCCGGGTGCGACGCTTGCCGATGCAGGTCGGAGCGGCAGCGTCACCAGCCGTGTCAACGAGTTCTTCAACACCAAAGCATTTGTTCCAGCTCCGTATATTCCAGATGGTGGTCTGATAGATGACATGTATCCGGTTTCCGGTGGAGGGACGATCTTCGGCAATCTCGGAAGGAATATTCTGAGAGGGCCGGATCAACAAGACTTCGACATCGCTGCGATCAAGACCACTCCTCTGTCGGAGCGCGTAAAGCTGATCTTTCGCTGGGAGGTGTTCAATGTGCTGAACCGGCCAAACTTTGCCAACCCATCCAACGATGTTTCGACCCCGAGTACCTTCGGTGTGATCAGCGCCTTAACCGTGAATCCTCGGATCATGCAATACGCGCTAAAGCTAGAATTCTAGGGCGCTCCGTCGGGCGCGTTTGCTCGCGGGCCGCGAAAGTTATAAAAATGAATTCCCTGAGGTGGTGCAGCCGTGGCGACGGGCATGCCTTCTCAAATAGAGCCTTCCGGGTACGTGCTGGAGCCGCTCAGGGCAGGCGCGGACTTCACACTTTACCGCTGCTGGCAGGACGGCACCCCATTACCGCTCTTGGCGTTAGCACTCTCCGCGGAGCAGACTTCGCCTCCAGGTCTCCGGCGGCTCGAGCACGAATACTCGCTGGCAGCCGAACTTGAGCCTGCGTGGGCAGCCAAGCCTCTCGCGCTCGCTCGTCACGAAGGACGGACGATCCTCATACTCAAAGATCCTGGAGGCGAGCCACTGGATCGGGCCCTTGAGCGGAACCAGGGACAACCACTCGATCTGGCGCGCGTTCTGCGCATCGCCATTGGATTGACGAAAGCAGTCGGCCAGGTCCATCAGCACGGCCTCATCCACAAGGACATCAAGCCTGCGAACATACTCGTCGACGATGCCGGGAACGTCTGGCTCACCGGCTTCGGGATTGCGTCGCAGCTCCCACACGAGCGCCAGTCGCTCGTACCGATCGAGATCATTGCCGGCACCTTTGCCTACATGGCGCCCGAGCAGACTGGCCGCATGAATCGTTCCATCGATACCCGCAGCGATCTCTACTCGTTGGGAGTCACCTTGTACCAGATGCTTACGGGCGCGCTGCCGTTTGCCGCCGCTGACCCTCTGGAGTGGGTCCACTGCCACATTGCGCGCGAGCCGAGACCGCCAGACCGGCGAGCCGCCGTCCCGGAGCCATTGTCTGCGATCACGATGAAGCTCCTGGCCAAGAACGCCGAGGAACGCTACCAGACTGCTTCGGGTCTGGAAGCCGATCTTCGCCAGTGCCTGGAACAATGGCGGTCACATGGTCGCATTGATCCTTTCCCGATCGGCCTGCACGATGTGCCCGACCGTCTGCTGATTCCGGAAAAGCTGTACGGGCGGGAACGCGAGATCGACGCTCTGCTGGCGGCGTTCGACAGGGTCGTGACCCACGGCACACCGGAACTTGTGCTGGTCTCTGGTTATTCCGGTATCGGCAAATCTTCCGTGGTGAATGAGTTGCACAAGGTGCTTGTTCCGCCGCGCGGGCTCTTCGCATCCGGCAAATTCGACCAGTACAAGCGCGACATCCCCTACACGACCCTGGCACAGGCCTTCCAGACTCTGATCCGTCAGATCCTCGTCAAGAGTGAAACGGAGGTGGGCCAATGGCGGCACGTTCTTCAGGAAGCACTGGGTTCGAATGGCCAGCTCATTATCAATCTCATCCCGGAGGTGGAGTTCATCATCGGGAAACAGCCGCCGGTTCCCGATTTGCCGCCACAAGACGCGCGGAACCGTTTCCAATTGGTCTTCCGACAGTTCGTCGGGGCATTCGCCCGGGAGGAGCACCCGCTCGCGTTGTTCCTCGACGATCTGCAATGGCTGGACGCGGCAACCCTTGAACTGCTGGAGCACCTGATTACCGATCCGAACGTACGGCACCTGATGCTGGTCGGGGCCTACCGCGACAACGAGGTCAGTTCGTCTCACCCGCTCACACGAGCGCTGGCCGCGATCCGCGAGGCCGGAGCGAGGATGCAGGAGATCGTGCTGGCGCCCCTCGGGCTCGGCGATGTCGGCCGGCTCGTCGCCGATGCCCTGCACAGCGATTGGAATGCCGCCCAGCCGCTGGCGCATCTGGTGCATGAGAAGACCGGCGGCAATCCGTTTTTCGTGATCCAGTTCCTCATGGCGCTGGCCGAGGAAGGGCTGCTCCGGCTCGACCCGAATGCCGCAGCCTGGAGCTGGGACTTGGATCGCATTCGCGCGAAGGGCTACACCGACAGCGTGGTGGATCTCATGGTAGGGAAGCTAAGGGGCTTATCCGGCGCGACGCAGACCGCCCTACGGCAACTCGCTTGTCTGGGGAACGTGGCCGAGATCGCGACACTGAGTCTGGTTTTCGGGGAATCAGAAGAGAGCATCTACACATCGCTCCTGGACGCCGCCCGCACGGGGCTGATCTTCCGCCTGGATGACTCCTATGCGTTTCTCCATGACCGCATTCACGAGGCCGCCTATGCGCTCATCCCCGAAGGCGAGCGCGCCGGGATGCACCTTCGGATTGGCCGAGTGCTGCTGGCGAGCATGACGGCGGACGGCCTCGCCGAGCATCTGTTCGATGCCGCCAACCAACTCAATCGGGGCGCCGCGCTGCTCACCGATCGCGACGAGAAAGCGCGTGTGGCATCGATTGATCTGAGTGCTGGACGAAAGGCCAAGGCGTCGGCTGCGTATGCGTCTGCGCGCGAGTATTTTTCGGCCGGCATGGCGCTATTGGACGAAAGGGACTGGGACAGCCAGTACGAGTTGACATCCAGTCTGTGGCTCGAACGAGCGGAGTGCGAGCTTCTGAGTGGCAACTTCGATAAAGCCGGGCAATTGATTGGGGAATTGCTGCAGCGCGCGGCGTCGAACGTCAAGTACGCGGACGCCTCCTGCCTGAAAATCCATTTGCATTTATTGAAGGGCGAACTCCCGCAAGCCGTCGACAGCGGGCTCGTATGCCTGCGCCTGTTCGGCATTGACCTTCCGGAACGCCCGACCTGGGAGCAGGTCCATGCCGAATATGAAGCGGTCTGGCAAGCCCTCGATGGGCGCCCGATCGAGAGCTTGATCGATTTGCCACTGATGACCGACCCGGAACTGCAGGCCGCCATGCAGGTGTTCTCCGTCCTTACTCCCCCCGCTTACTCTACCGACTTCTGTTTATATTGCTTGCAACTGTGCCGCATGGTGAAGCTCAGCCTGCAGCATGGAACGAGCGGCGCTTCCGCGGCCGCCTTTGGCTTTTGGGGCCATGTGCTCAGCCAGGTCTTTCACCGCTACGATGAAGGGTATCGTTTCGCCAAGCTTGCCTGCGACCTGGTCGACCAGTACGGCTTCATCGGAAGTCAGGCGAAGGCTTATCTCTCTATGGCAACGGTTGGCATCTGGACGCAGCCAATCGCGACCGCCATCGATTTCAGCCGGATGGCCTTTCGTGCTGCGATTCAAACAGGTGATCTGCATTTCGCTTTCGCCAGCATGGTCCACTCAGCCACAGTCCTTCTCCTGCGGAACGATCCGCTCGAGGCAGTGTGGCGGGAGACGGAGATGGCGCTGGACTTCGCCCGGAAAGCCAAGTACGGCGATGCCGCGGACAGCATCGAGAGCCAGCGGCGCTTTATCGCGACCATGCAGGGCCGGACCGCAACGTTCTCCACCTTCGGCGACGCGCAGTTCGACGAGGCAACGTTCGAGGCGCAGTTGGCCGCCGATCGGATGCCCATCTTGATCTGCTGGTATTGGATCCTCAAACTGAAGGCACGTTTCCTGTCGGGCGACTACGCCGAGGCTCTCGCGGCAGCCGACAAGGTGAAGCCGCTTCTTTCGGCTGCAGCTGGCCAGATCCAATTGCTCGACTATTTTTATTACGCCGCACTGACGGTTTCGGGGCTCTATGAGAACGCTTCGGCCAACGAGCAGAGCGGGTGGCGCGATCTGCTGACGACGCACCAGGAACAACTGCGCGAGTGGGCCGAAAACTATCCACCGACCTTCGCCGACAAGCACCTATTGGTGTCGGCCGAGATCGCCCGCATCGAAAAGCGATATGTCGATGCCCAGCATCTTTACGAGCAGGCTATCCATTCGGCGCGCGAGAACGGCTTCGTCCAAAATGAAGGGTTGGCCCACGAACTGGCCGCGCAGTATTACCTGGCGCACGGTCTCGAAACCGCCGGCTACGCCCATCTCCGCAATGCGCGCAACTGCTACGACCGTTGGGGCGCCCACGGCAAGGTGAGGCAACTCGACGAACTCTACCCGCACCTGCGGGAGGAATGGCTTTCTTCTTCTTCGACCTCCACCATCGGCACGCCGGTCCGGCAGTTGGACGTCGAGACGGTCGTCAAGGCCTCACAAACGCTCTCCAGCGAGATTGTTCTTCCCAAACTGATCGAGAAGCTCATGCGAATCGCGGTGGAGCATGCAGGAGCCGAGCGGGGTCTGCTCATCCTTCTGCACGGCGACGAGCCCCGGATTGAAGCGGAGGCCAACACCGGCCAAGGCAGAGCCGAGGTTACGGTTCGGCAAGCGGCGATCACGCCCTTGGATCTTCCTCAATCCGTGCTTCAGTATGTGATCCGCACGAGAGAGCGAGTGCTCCTCGATGATGCTTCAGTTACGAACCTATACACGGAGGACGAGTACGTGCAGGCGAAGCACGCTCGATCCATCCTCTGCCTGCCCATTGTCAAACAAACGAAGCTTGTCGCCGCACTGTATCTGGAGAACAATTTGACTCCGCGTACCTTCACGGCGGACCAGGTTGCCCTGCTGGAGATGCTGGCCTCGCAAGCCGCAATTTCGCTCGAGAACGCGAACCTCTTTTCTGATCTACAGCGTAGCGAGGCTTACCTGGCTCAAGGGCAGAGCATCAGTCACACAGGCAGCTACGGCTGGAACGTAGCGAGTGGAGAAATCTACTGGTCGGAGGAAACCTACCGTATTTACGAGGTCGATCGAGCGGTTAAACCCACAAGGGAGTTGGCATTCCAGCTATTTCATCCGGACGATCGAGATCGCCTGCAGCAGGCTATCGAGCGCGGAGTCAGCGAACGGGCAAATATTGAGTATGAGCATCGTGTGTTGCTGCCGGGCGGTTCGGTCAAGTACCTCCACGCTTTAGCTCGCGCGTTGGAGACTCCCTCAGGCGGCCTCGAATTTGTGGGCGTCGTAACCGACATCACCGAGCGCCACCAAGCCGAGCAGAAATTCCGCGGGCTTCTGGAATCGGCTCCGGATGCAATGATCGTGATGAATCGCGAGGGCAGGATCGTGTTGGTCAATGCGCAGCTGGAGAAGTTGTTCGGGTATCAGCGGGAAGAGATCCTGGGGCAAGAGGTCGAGATTCTAGTGCCGGAACGATTTCGGGGCCGGCATCCCCAGCATCGCGATGGGTTCTTCGCGCAGCCCCGGGTGCGGCCGATGGGTGAAGGCCTGGGATTGTACGGACGTCGGAAAGATGGATCGAATTTTCCCGTTGAAATCAGTCTCAGTCCCCTGGAGACGGAGGGTGGCACGCTCGTCTCCGGTGCGGTACGCGACGTCACCGAGCGCACACGGGCCGAAGAGGCATTGCGCCAGGCGCAGAGCGATCTTGCACGCGCCAACCGGGTGACCACCATGGGAGAGTTGGCGGCTTCTCTGGCGCATGAAGTCATTCAACCGATCACCGCCGCCGTCACCAGCGCAAGCACCTGCCTGCGATGGCTCGAACGCGATCAACCCAATCTGGAAGAGGCGTGCGCGGCTGCGGCGAGAGCAGTAAGAGGTGGAAAACTTGCCGTTGAGATCATCAGCAGGATCCGTTCGCAGTTCGAGAAGGGCGCCTCGAAACGGGAGTTGGTCGATGTAAACGAAATCATCCGAGAGACGATTACCCTGTTGCTGAGCGAGGCAATGCGCTACGACATATCAGTCCGGACGGAACTGGCCGCCGATCTTCCTCGCATCCTCGGAGATCGCGTGCAATTGCAGCAGGTCATGATGAACCTGATCATGAACAGCATCGATGCGATGAAGGATGTGGATGGAAGGCGTGAGCTGATCATCAAGTCGCAGCGAACCGAAAACCATCAGCTACAGGTGTCCGTCAGTGATACCGGCATAGGGCTACCCCCACAGCAGGCGGAACAGATCTTCAATGCATTTTTTACCACCAAGCCGCACGGTACCGGCATGGGGCTCAGCATCAGCCGATCCATCATTGAGTCCCATGGAGGCCGCTTGTGGGCTTCCGACAACTCCCCGCGCGGTGCAGCGATTCACTTCACTCTGCCTACCTCCGGCGCGGCGCACGCATAACATGCCCCCTTGCACTGAGCAGTCCACGCTGTTCGGCCCGCGCCTCAGCGTTGACCGAATGCCAGGGACAGGTGTCGGGCCCAACGGGAGCTGCTGCCAAATTGGGCATCCCGGGATCTACGCTGGAATCGAAGATCAACTCGCTAAAGATCGATAAGAATCGCTTCAAGTCTGCATATCTCTCCACTAACGGCAATTAAGAATCTGACCAATATCTCCATAATGTGTCGTTGCGGCTGGTGAGGATCCACCGCTCTCTCAGTGCGCGACATTCCGCATGGATTCACCTCAACTCATGGAATGGCATTCTCGAAAATTGGGTACAGATGGGGGTATGATAGACGCTGATTCTGGAGCCAGCTCTGACGCGAACAAAGTGAGGCGAGCGATGGCCGCCGTCTCCTCCGACTACGCAATACGGAATTCTCTGCCTCTCTAAGGTCACCCTTCGCCCGCTTTGGTGTGTTGGAGGAACCACGTGATGTGGAAGATCGCGATGCATGCGTCCCGCACGTTGCTGGGGACTGCCTTGCTCGCGCTCTGCGCCCTGCCGCTGCACGGCCAGACAGCCGATACCGGAGCGATCGCCGGCGCCGTGAGCGACCCCAGTGGAGCGCGGGTCGCGCGTGCGGCAATCGTCGTCAAGAGTCAGGCCACACAGGAAGAGCGTGATCTCGCTACGGACGACGAGGGGAATTTCTCGGTCCAATTTCTGCCTCCAGGCAACTATGACGTGACGGCGGGCGCGGCAGGATTCGAACCATTCCTCTTGAATGGCGTTCAGGTTCAAATCACGGAGGTGAGCAGGGTGAAGATTCAGCTCGCGCTCAGCGGCGCAAGGGAACAGGTCGCGGTTAGCGCCGCACCCCCGCTCCTTCAAACCGAGAACGCCACCCTGGGACGAGTCATCGATCAGGAAACCATCGTCGACTTGCCGCTCGTCGATCGGAATTACACCGAGATTCTAGGACTAACGGCTGGAATAAACACCGACATCGTGGATGCGACCGAACTGGGGGCGGGGAGCCAGGAGATCCGCGCCAATGGTGCGCGTAGCGGCGACAATAATTTCATGCTAAACGGTGTGGATGCGAACAGTTATAGCTCCAATATCACCGAGGTCACTCCTTTCGGTGGCGCCGGGATCGCGATCCCTGCTCCGGATACCATTCAAGAGTTCAAGGTTCAGAATTCGCTCTATGATGCGCAGTATGGGCGAGGAGCAGGCGCGAACGTAGACGTCGGAACCAGGTCGGGGACCGCGGAGTTTCATGGGAACGCCTATTATTTCGGCCGTAATGAGGCACTGGACGCGAATAACTTCTTTGCGAACGCAACCGGGGTGCCAAGAGGAGAATTCCGTCGTTCGCAACCGGGTGGGACTCTGGGAGGACCTTTCCCATGGCCAAAGAAACACGCCTTTTTCTTTGTTTCCTATCAAGCCACACGGGATGTTAATGCAGCATCGCTGGACAGCAGCATTCGTTCATTGAGTCTTCCTCCGATACCACAGGCCCGAACGCCAGCCTCCCTGGGAGCGGTATTTGGTGGTCAAACCGGAGCATCTGGAGGCATAGCAGTGGCCCCGGATGGCTCGAACATAAGTCTGGTAGCACTCAATTTGTTGAACGCGAAGAACCCCGATGGAACATTAGTGATTCCCAGCCCTCAGACTTTGGGAGCCGGCGTCAATTACACCGCGGTGGTGCCGGGACTCTACAATGAGGACCAGTTCAACACGAATTATGACGTCAATTTGCGCGCATCTGACCTCCTGTCGGCGAAATTCTTTTTCTCAGACTCCAATCAAGATGTTCCTTTCTTTGGCGCCACTGTGCCGGGCTTTCCAGCGCTCCGGTCCTTTCAGAACCGGAATTTAGCAATCGGCGAGACTCACATTTTCTCGCCGCGAGCGATCAACCAGTTCCGCTTTGGCTTCACTCGTCTTGCGGGTCAAGGCGTCGCCGGAGGGACGCTCACCGATCAGGACGTGGGGATGAACAACCCCAACGGCAACCAGGAGGGACTGCCCCAAATGAACGTTCTCGGTGCTTTTGAGCTTGGAAATTCGCATAGCGACCGAGGCAAAACTGCGAATAATAATTTCTACGTCTCGGACATTACGTTCCTATCGCGGGGCAAGCACGACTTTCGAGTGGGCGCAGAAATCTTCCGAAATCAGCTCAACGAGCTAACCGATTACACGGCCGGCAGCATGACACTCCTGTCGTTCCCTGATTTCCTCCTCGGCTTGGCCGCCGGTCCAGTCGGTGCAGGTGGCAACGGCACGCCTTTCTCCAATATTTACGCCTTGTCGGCAGCTGCCGGAATTCCCCATGTGGGGCTACGTGCAAGCGCCGCGGATTTCTTTGCGTTGGATGACTGGAAGGCTACGCCAACTCTCACCATCAACCTCGGGATTCGAGTCGAGGTCGATGGCCAACAAAGCGAAGTCCACGGTCGCGAATCGAATTTCTTCCCTCAGTTCTACGTTGCACCCCCGGCCGGCGGCTTTACCAGCCCAGCCACCTCCGGATTTGTTCTACCGGACAACTTTTCCGGCACTGCCCCCGCGGGATTTCCGCGTGTCAATTCAACCCTGCTGAATCACCCCGTGCAAACGCACCCGGAACCCCGCATCGGCTTCGCGTGGCAGCCATTTTTTTCGCGACATGTGGTTCTTCGAGGAGGGTATGGCATCTACGCGAACCGCACCAGCTTCGCGGGGAATGGCGTATTACTGGCTCTTAACCCGCCGTTCGCGTTGACTGCTGGGCTAATTGGCGCCGCTAACGCGACCGCTAGCCTGGAGAATCCTTTTCCAAATTTGCCGCCGAGCTCCTCATTCCCAAATTTCGTAGGCACCATGCTGCCGGGTCCACCGTTTACCGGGAACAGCTTCCTCCGATCCCCCATCATTACCGATCCTGATTTTAAGGAGTCTACCGTCCAGCAATATGACTTCGACCTGCAGTATCAACACCAGAGCTACGTTTTCTCCGTCGCCTATGCTGGGGCCACGGGCACACATCTCGCCCTGGGGCGGAGCAACAATCAGCCTCTCCTTGCCAGCCCCTCTAACCCGGTCAATGGACTCACAACGAATTCGGTTGCCAATGCAGCTGAGCGGGTTCCTTTCATCGGGTTGTCTCCGTTGATTTACCGTCTCGAAAGCAGTGGGAATTCTAACTACAACTCACTACAAACAACGCTGAAGAAAGACATGAGTCATGGTCTTCAATTCCTTGCAGCCTACACCTTTTCTAAATCGATTGACGATGCGGGGGATAGTCTCGGTTCTGCTATCGCTGGCCAATTCGGATTACCGCTCGCGGGAGAAGTGGTTTACAACGATCAAAACAATGTCGCTGCTCAGCGCGGTGTGTCTGACTTCGATCGAACTCAACGATTGGTTATCAGCGGCACGTGGAGTGTACCGGGCCCCGGCCACGCGACAAGCGCAGCCATTCGCAAACTCGGAAATGGCTGGAGTACTTCAGGTGTTGCCACTCTGCAATCCGGACTCCCTTTCA
The DNA here is from genome assembly GCA_963821315.1 of uncultured Acidobacteriaceae bacterium. Classification (GTDB taxonomy): domain Bacteria; phylum Acidobacteriota; class Terriglobia; order Terriglobales; family Acidobacteriaceae; genus PALSA-350. The sequence continues at coordinate 66,551 of CAWGDP010000014.1, forward strand.
GCATCCTAAACAAAACAGCCGGTGCGCTGTATGGTCCCGCAACCTTGTACACCACAGGAAGCCTGGCACCAGGTGCGACGCTCGCAGATGCCGGCCGGAGCGGAAGCGTCAGCAGCCGTGTGAACGAGTTCTTCAACAGGAGCGCATTTGTTCCGGCGCCATTGATTCCAAATGGCGGACTGATCGACGGCAAGTACCCCGTCTCAGGCGGCGGTGGGACCGTTTTCGGCAACCTCGGACGGAATATCCTGAGGGGGCCTGATCAAGAGGATTTCGACATCGCTGCAATCAAGAGCACTCCTCTCACGGAGCGTGTAAAGCTGATCTTTCGGTGGGAGATCTTCAACGTTCTGAACAGGCCCAATTTCGCGAATCCATCCAACGATGTTTCGACCCCCAGCACCTTTGGAGCGATCAGCGCCTTAACCGTGAATCCGCGAATCATGCAATACGCGCTCAAGGTGCAATTCTAGTGGACGGTAACAGCGGATTCGATAGCGCCCCAGGGACAGTCGGGCCGTTGAGGCCCAACGAAGATCTGGGCTAAACAGTCTGCGGAACAACTCGGTTTCTCTCCAACTCACCACAAAATCGTCATCCTGAGCGGCTGTGACTTTATTGATTTTTCGCGCGAAGTCTTCGAGTTCTAAACGAAATTGTCATCCCCTCCGGAGCGCAGCGTAGTGGAGAGCCTGCCCTGAGCGAAGTCGAAGGGGACCTGCTGTTTCTTTTCTGTCCATCCGATCTAACGGCCTCTAATAAAAGCCACCACCCTCCACTTGTCATCCCGAGCGTACCCGGATTTCCTACTTCACGGCTCTGACAGCGGCAACGTATGCGGCTCTCCGTAAAGAGAGCCGCATGAAATCCATCGAACGCTACGGCTTTTAACAGGAAATCTGGGGGATCTGCGGTGCGCCCCGGCTCCCGCTCAAAGGTCTCCGTTCCGTTAGTTCTCCCACAGAATCGTCATCCTGAGCGGAGCGCCTCACAGATTTGTCGCTGACATAGCGCTTGATGGCGCGTAGTCGAAGGACCCCGAGGGTGTTTATCTTACCCATGCCGCTCGGAGCTTTTCAACCACCGAAGCCCGCCCCTGGCGGACCCGCCACAGCTTTCCATGAGGTGGAGAGCAAGAACTGCCGGCACCTTGCTATTTCCGGAGGTTGGCGGTTCGAAAAGAAGCTCAACCTAATTCGCACTATCCATCCCGGGTTCAATCCTGTTCTCGGACGTCGGTGGTCGAAAGCTCAGGACAGCATAGGTAAAGAAGCGCCGCCGCGGTCCTTCGACTGCGCGCCATCAAGCGCTTTATCACGCGATAAGTCTCTGAGGCGCTCCGCAAGGATGACGAGTCTGCGTGAGAACTAACGGACCGGAGACCTTTGTGCGGGAGCCGGGCGCACCGCAGATCCCTCGGCTCCCCCAGATTTCCTGTCAAAAGCCGTAGCTTCGGTGGATTTCATGCGGCTCTCTTTACGGAGAGCCGCATACGTTGCCGCTGGTAGAGCCGTGAAGTAGGAAATCCGGGTACGCTCGGGATGACAAAGGGAGGGCGGTGACTTTTATTAGAAGCCGTCAGATCGGATGGACGGAAAGAAACACCAGGTCCCCTTCGACTTCGCTCAGGGCAGGCTCTCCAGTCCGGTGCGCTCCGGTCGGGATGATAATTTCGTTTAAAACTCGATGACTTCGCGCGAAAAACCAATAAAGTCCCAGCCTCTCAGGATGACGATTTTGTGGAAGTTTTGACGAAAAACAATCCCAAAGCACGACTAAAGTCGCAGGAGGGCGCGCACTTGTCTCCGCCGGCGGAACAGCTGTCGACTCGTCAATGGTTCTTGTCAAGTGCGGATTTCCTAGCTCAAAATCAACGTGGAGTGATTGAGGCCGCATGCGGAGCGGGGAACTGACAGAAGTCGCGGTACCACCGGCCAAGGGGGTGCATCTGCGCGTGGCGTGGCTGTGCGGCGCCGTCCTGTTTCTCGAGGCCTATGATATCGCTTCCGTCGGAAATGCTGTGCCTTCACTGGTTGACGCGTGGAAGTTGCAACCCGCGATGTTCACCCAGGCGCTAACGGCCGGCAATGTCGGGCTTGGTGCTCGGCTTGCTCGGCACTGGTTTGGTGGGTGACCGGCTGCGACGCCGGCCCTTGATCATCTGCAGTGTGTTGGAGTTCGGCGTTTTTTCGTTGCTGTCGGCACTGGTTCACTCGCCGCTGCAGTTGGTAATCCTTCGGCTTCTGACCGGTCTAGGCCTTGGCAGCGCGTTGGCTCTTGCAATCGTGATCGCCGCAGACTTTGCGCCGCGACATGTGCAGGGCCGATTCGTGATTCTGATCCAGGCGTGTGGCTCGATGGGGTTTGTGTTTGGGGGATTGCTGGCAAGCGAACTTGTGCGTTCTTTCGGTTGGCCGGCGATCTTCGTCGTGGGTGGTGCGCTCCCCATCGCGCTGGCGCCGCTGCTCGCGCTGCTCCCGAATTCGGAGCGCAGCAAGGAGAGCCGACAAAATCCAGTGGCAGCACTGTTCCGGGATGGGCTTGCACCAATTACGTTGCTGCTCTGGCCGATGAGTCTGCTGAATGTGCTGGTTATCCATTTCATCAAGCTGTGGATGCCGGCCATCCTGCACAGTACAGGTGAGAGCCCCGCCCGGTCGATTTTGGCGGCTTCGATGTATTCAGTAGGAGCGTTAGCGGGATTATTCATCACCGCGGCCTTCGTGGACAAGGTGGGAATTGAGCGTGTGTTGACTTGCGCGCTGGCGCTCGGTGCATTCTGTGTCTTGGCCATCGGCGCGTTTCATCTGCCGCTCTGGCTGCTCTTCGCCGTCCTCTTCGGCGCTGGGATCGGCGGCAGCTGCGAGGGTGGAATCACCACCCTGGCCTGCCTGGCTTATCCGACGGGGATACGCTCAACCGGCGCGAGCTGGGCGATGGGCGCGGGACGTATCGGCAGTATCGCGGGGCCATTGCTGGGTGGTATGTTGCTCGCGTACCATTTGCAGCCGCGGAGCATTTTCGTTGCCGCCTTCATCCCGGCAATGTGCGTAGCGCTGTTGATGGTAATTTTGGGGCGGTTGCGGCACGGACGGGGCCTCAAGGATGCCCTCGATGACAGAGCCTTCTGAGTTCGAGCTGGAGCAGTTCCGCGAGGGCGGGGACTTTACTGTTTACCGCGGCCGACAGCGCGACAGCGCAACGCCGGTGCTGGCAGTGGCGCCGGCCGCTGAACGGCCGTCGCCTCAGAGTCTCCGCCGGCTCGAACACGAAAACACGCTCGCAGCCGAACTTGATGCGGCGTGGGCCGCTAAGCCTCTGGCGCTCACTCGTCACGAAGGGAAGACGGTTCTCATACTGAAGGACCCAGGCGGTGAGCCCCTGGACCTGGTTCTGGAGCGGAGCAAGGGACAGACCCTCGACCCGGCGCGATGGCTGCGTGTTGCCATTAGCTTGGCCAAGGTACTTGGCCACGTCCACCGGCAACGGCTCATCCATAAAGATATCAAGCCTGCCAATGTGCTGGTTGACGGTGACGACAACGTATGGCTCACCGGCTTCGGGATTGCGTCCCGAACGCCGCACGAGCGCCAGGCGCCAGAGCCTCCGGAGATCATTGCCGGCACGCTTGCCTACATGGCGCCCGAACAGACCGGCCGCATGAATCGCTCGATTGATACACGCAGCGACCTCTACTCATTGGGCATTACGTTGTACCAGATGCTCACAGGCAGTCTGCCGTTTGATGCGGCTGATCCGCTGGAGTGGGTCCACTGCCACATTGCGCGCCAGCCGGCACCGCCAGATGAGCGAGTCGCCGTCCCCGAGCCGTTGTCTGCGATCACGATGAAGCTACTGGCCAAGAATGCCGAGGAGCGCTACCAGACTGCTTCGGGGCTTGAAGCCGATCTTCGGCGGTGCCTGGCGCAATGGCAGTCGGATGGCCGCATCGACGCGTTCCCGCTCGGCGCGCACGATGCATCGGACCAGTTGCTAATTGCGGAGAAGCTGTACGGCCGGGAGGGCGAGATCGATGTGCTACTCGCGGCCTTCGACCGGGTCGTGGCCCACGGCACACCGGAACTTTTGCTCGTCTCCGGTTATTCCGGCGTCGGTAAGTCCTCAGTGGTAAACGAGCTACACAAGGCGCTTGTTCCGCCGCGCGGCCTCTTCGCATCCGGCAAGTTCGACCAGTACAAGCGTGACATTCCGTATGCGACCCTGGCACAAGCCTTCCAGACTCTGATCCGTCAGATCCTGGTCAAGAGCGAAGCGGACGTGGAACGGTGGCGAGGGTCACTGCAGGAAGTGGTGGGCCCGAACGGCCAGCTTATCGTCAACGTCATTCCAGAGCTAGAGTTCATTATCGGAAAACAGCCGCCCGCTGCAGAGCTGCCTCCGGGAGATGCGCGGAACCGCTTCCGATTGGTGTTTCGGCGGTTCCTCGGGGCATTCGCCCGGAAAGAGCATCCGTTGGCGCTGTTCCTTGACGATCTGCAATGGATGGACGCGGCTAGCCTTGAGCTTCTTGAGTACCTGGTCACGAACTCTGAGACGCAGCATCTGCTGCTGGTCGGCGCTTATCGGGACAACGAAGTCGGTGCTGCGCACCCGCTCATGCGGACGCTGGAGGCAATTCGGAAAGCTGGAGCGCGGGTGGAGCAGATTGCGCTGGCGCCCCTCGGGATCGACGATGTCGGCCGGCTAGTAGCCGATGCACTGCACTGCGTGGCCGATTCCAGCCATCCTCTGGCGAAACTGGTGCACGAAAAGACCGGCGGGAATCCCTTCTTTGCGATCCAGTTTCTCACCGCGTTGGCTGAGCAAGGGTTGCTCAGCCGCGACCCTGATGCGGGAGCCTGGATCTGGGACCTGGCTGGGATTCGCGCGCATGGCTACACCGACAACGTCGTGGATCTCATGGTGGATAAGCTAAAGCGATTGTCCGGCACCGCGCAGACCGCCATGCAGCAACTCGCCTGTCTCGGAAACGTGGTCGAGATTGCCAGTCTGAGCCTGGTTTTTGGGGAATCAGTAGAGACGATCCACAGGTCGCTCCTGGAAGCCGTCGGCATCGGTCTGATCCTTCGTCTGGAGGGCTCCTATGCGTTCCTCCACGATCGCATTCAGGAGGCGGCCTATGCACTCATCCCTGAAGACGAGCGTGCGGGGGCACACCTTGGGATTGGCCGTGTGCTGTTGGCGAGCATGTCGCAGGACCAGCTCACCGAGCATTTGTTCGATGTTGCCAACCAACTCAATCGGGGCGCCGCACTGCTGATCGATCGCGAGGAGAAAGCGAAGGTGGCAGCGGTCGATCTGCGTGCCGGACGAAAGGCCAAGGCGTCCGCGGCCTATGCGTCGGCGCGCGAGTATTTTTCGGCTGGCATGGCGCTGGTGGACGATGGAGACTGGAGCAGCCAGTACGAGCTGACGTTCAGTCTGTGGCTCGAACGCGCTGAGTGCGAACTGAGTGGCAGCTTCGAAAACATCGAGCATCTGATTGCGGAATTACTGCAGCGTGGAAGATCGAAAGTCGACCGCGCGGCCGCCTACCGCGTGAAGATCCAGTTGCATATCTTGAAAGGGGAATACCCGCAAGCCGTGGCCAACGCATTAGCGTGCCTGATGCTGTTCGGCATCGACATCCCGGAACACCCGACCCGGGAGCAAGTCCAGGCGGAGTACGAGACCGTCTGGCCGGTCCTCAATGGGCGCCCGATTGAGAGCCTGATCGATCTGCCGCTCATGACCGATCCGGAACTGCTGGCCGCGACGAACATACTCTCCGTCCTCGCGCCAGCCGCGTCTTATAACGATTACCTCTCATTTAGCCTTATCGCGTGCCGCCTGGCGAAGATCGGTATACAGCACGGGGTGAGCGGCACTTTTGTCGGCTTTTCCCATTTCGGGACAGTGCTCGGCCCGGTCTTTCATCGTTACGTGGATGGCCATCGTTTCGCCCGACTCGGCCGCGACCTGGTCGAGAAGCACAGCTTCACCGCGACGCGGGCGAAAGTGTACATCTCGATGGGAAGCGTTGGCTGGTGGACGCAGCCGGTCGCGGGCACGATCGATTTGATGCGGGCTGCCGTTCGTGCCGCGATTGACACGGGTGATCTGACCGTCGCTTGCTTCAGTATGACCCTATCTGTTACCTACCTTCTTCTGCGAAACGATCCGCTCGAAGCGGTATGGCGCGAGTCGGAGATGGCGCTGGACTTCGCTTTGAAAGCCAAGTCCGGCCATATGGTGGACGTCATCCGTTACCAGCAACGCTTCATCGCAAACATGCTGGGCCGGACCGTGAGCTTCTCCAGCTTCAGCGACGCGCAGTTCGATGAGACGGCGTTCGAGGCCCAGATGCGGATGCCCGAACTGAGCTTCGGGTACTGGAAGTACAAACTAATGGCGCGGTATATGTCAGGGGACTATGTGGAGGCTCTCACGGCAGCCAGCAAGGCGAAGCCGCTTCTTTCCTCTGGGCCTGCCCATGCAAATCCGCTCGACTACTTCTACTTTTCCGCGCTGACAGTGGCGACCCTCTATGAGAAGGCTTCCGCCGACGAGCAACAAGAATGGCGCGACCTGCTGACGGCACACCGGGAACAACTGCGCGAGTGGGCTGAGAACTATCCACCCACATTCGCCGACAAACACTTGCTGGTATCGGCTGAGATCGCACGCATCGAAGGCCGCGCGTTCGACGCGATGCAATTGTACGAGCAAGCGATTCGCGCGGCTCACGAGAACGGCTTCGTTCAGAACGAGGGCGTCGCCCATGAGGTGGCCGCGCGGTTCTACCTGGCGCGCGGCTTCGAAACGATCGGGTACGAATATCTATGCAACGCGCGAAACTGCTATGACCGCTGGGGCGCGCTCGGCAAGGTGAAGCAACTCGACGAACGCTACCCGCACCTCCATGAGGAACGGCTTCCTACATCTACTATCTCCACCATCGGCACACCGGTCCGGCAGTTGGATGTGGAGACGGTAGTCAAGGCCTCCCAGGCACTCTCGAGCGAGATTGTTCTCCCCAGGCTGATTGAGAGGCTCATGCGGATTGCGGTGCAGCATGCAGGGGCCGAGCGAGGCCTGCTTATCCTTCTGCGGGACGGCAAGCCGCAGATCGAGGCGGCGGCCATCAGCCACGGCACGGTCGAGGTAAGCGTTCGTCAAACAGTCATCGCGCCGCTTGATCTTCCCCAATCCGTGCTTCACTACGTCTTCCGGACAAAGGAGCGCGTGGTCCTTGATGACGCTTCGGTCAGGAACTTGTATTCGGAAGACGAGTACGTGCGGGCAAAGCGCCCCAGATCCGTCTTGTGTCTGCCTGTCATCAATCAAATGAAGCTGATTGGGGCTCTCTATCTGGAGAACAATTTGACTCCCCGCGCGTTCACCTCGGACCGGATTGCGGTGCTGGAGATGCTGGCTTCGCAAGCCGCGATTTCGCTGGAGAACGCCAGCCTCTATGCAGGCCTGCAACGAAGCGAGGCTTACCTCGCTCAAGGACAAAGCATAAGCCACACAGGCAGCTTCGGCTGGAGCGTTGTCAGCGGAGAGATTTACTGGTCGGAAGAGACCTACAGAATCTTCGCGCGCGATCGGGCCGTTAAGCCAACGTTAGAGCTGATTTTTCAGAGAATTCATCCCGACGACAGAGAGCTTGTGCAGCAGGCTCTCAACCACGCGATTCATGAAAAGATAGATTTTGAATTCGAGCATCGTTTGCTGATGCCGGATGGTTCCTGTAAGCATCTCCACGTGATCGGGCATGCGTCGAAAGGCTCATCAGGCGACCTGGAGTTTGTGGGCGCCGTGACGGACGTCAGCGCGGCAAAACAGGCGGAAGAAAAGATCAGGCAAAGCGAAACGGAGTTTCGACAGATCCTGGATTTCGCACCGCAACAGGTTGCAGTATTGGGGTCCGATGGCTCTCGTATTTATGCCAATCAGGCAGGGCTCGATTATTACGGTTTGACGCTTGAGGAGTGGCGGAGCGTCGAGCCTGGGAGGTATGTGCATCCAGAGGATCGAGAACGCTTTGGCAACGAAGCTCGAAGTATATTCTTGGGCGGCGTCCCACATGAAACCGAAGTGCGTTCTCTGGGAAAAGACGGGAAGTATCGCTGGTTCCTCTACCGCTGGAATCCTCTGCGCGACGAACAAGGCCGCCTGATTCGCTGGTACATCGCTGCGACCGATATTGAAGATCGCAAGCAGGCTGAGCAGCGGCTGCAGAACGAGAATGTCGCATTGCGCGAAGAAATCGATAGGGCATCGATGTTCGAGGAGATTGTGGGAACCTCGCGGACCTTACAGACTGTTCTCTCCTCGTATCCAAGGTTGCTCCGACCGACTCCAGCGTTCTGGTCACGGGCGAGACCGGAACGGGCAAGGAGCTGGTGGCGCGCGCCATTCACAAGCGTTCGCGGCGCTGCTCACACCCCTTTGTGAGTGTGAACTGCGCAGCCATCCCGCGCGACTTGATCGGGTCAGAATTGTTTGGCCATGAGCGGGGGGCCTTTACCGGGGCCATTCAGCGGCGCATAGGACGCTTTGAGTTGGCCGAAGGAGGCACGATTTTCCTGGATGAAATCGGAGAGCTTCCAGCCGAGACCCAAATCGCTCTGCTGCGTGTTCTCCAGGAACACGAGTTTGAGCGCGTCGGCGGTGCGGGTTTGATCCCAACCAACGTTCGGGTGATTGCCGCTACGAATCGCGATCTGGAGGCTGCCATCGCTGCGGGCGTGTTCCGCAGTGATCTGTATTACCGGCTCAACGTTTTTCCGGTTGAGATGCCTCCCTTGCGTGACAGACGAGAAGACATTCCCCTGCTGGTCGAGTACTTCATCGATCGTTTCGCCAGGAAAGCCGGAAAAAGATTTCAGACTGTGAACAAGAAGAGCCTGGCTTTGCTTGAGTCGTATCCGTGGCCGGGTAATATCCGTGAATTGCAGAACGTGATTGAGCGATCCGTCATTGTGTGTGAAGCAGAAAATTTCTCAGTCGATGAGAGTTGGCTTTCTCGACAAACTCCGGCCACTGGCCCAAGCGTGGAGCTTGGCCTTGCAAGAAAGCTTTCTTCTTCTCAAGAGAAAGCAATCATCGAGGCTGCGTTGATTGAATGCCAGGGACAGGTGTCGGGACCAACGGGAGCTGCTGCCAAATTGGGCATCCCGGGATCGACGCTGGAATCGAAGATAAAGTCGCTAAAGATCGATAAGAATCGCTTCAAGTCTCCACATCTCTCCACTACCGGCAATTAAGACCAGGTCCGGCTAAAGAGGCTGGAGAAAAAACTGCAGATCCCTCGGCTCCGCTCTCGGGATGACAAAGTGGAGGGTGGCGGGTCACCTTGGCATGGCGGAGGCGGATAGACATGGTCATGCAACGAGGGTCGCCACACTCCCAACTGACGCTCTCGATCAACTTAATCCTCACAAGTGTCGTTACGTGTCGTTGTGAAGTCCGCAAATTTGCGAACTTCGCAATTTGGTTCCCTTTCAATTGCTTCTATTATTCAGCAACTTACGAGTGGCACGGCAATTGCCTTTAGAAAAGCGTGTGACCGCACAGCCTGCAGCCGACTACGCGATTTGATGGGAGGAAAGATGCTGAGGAGTTGAGCCGTAGCCCTGAAAAGCTTATGGGGGCCTCCGTCCCCACTGATCAAGACTTTGCGAACTCCGCAGCCAATCTGAGGCCAACAGGTGTTGATGCACTTGCTGTCGGATCTCACGCGGCAGTTCCCGGAACTCGGCCTTTTAATTCCTGTTCCAAGAGAGAGCAGATGCTGAAGATTCAGAGGTCATCGAACGGGCACGTCGTTTTTACGCTGAGCGGCGAAATTGACAAAGAAGAAATACCCGAGCTGGAAGCACTCTTTCGATCAGAAGCAAAGGGACGCACCATAGTCTTGGATTTAAAAGACTTAACTCTGGTCGGCCGAGACGCCATCAGCTTTCTCGGACGCTGCGAAGGCGACGGCGTCCGGCTACAGAATTGCGCAGGATATGTCCGCGAGTGGATCACCAGAGAACGCCGGGGAAGGTAGCGCTTAGATATCGCTACGCGAGTTTAGAAAAATGAGGAAGAGAGGGTAGACAAATGTCGGCACAAACTAGCTGGGCAAGTGAATCGCCGTCGATCAACCACACTACATCCTTCAACGTCGAGGATGCGGCATCGGCGAAGGTCAAGCTCGATGAGGATGAATTCTCAGGCGGGGGACTGCCTCGCATCCTCGGTAACAGCCCTGCTCTCCGGGGTGTCCTCGCCATGGTGCGCCGCGTGGCTCCAACGGGGGCCACGGTGTTGATCAGCGGAGAAACAGGAACCGGCAAAGAACTCATTGCGGAAGCCATTCACAAGTGCAGCGGTCGGTCCAATGGCCCGTTCGTAAAGGTGAATTGCGCCGCGATTCCATCTGGATTGCTGGAAAGCGAGCTGTTCGGTCACGAGCGTGGCGCGTTCACCGGCGCTGTCACACGCAATATTGGACGGTTCGAGCGGGCTAACCATGGGACCTTGTTTCTGGACGAGATCGGCGACCTTTCGCTCGAGCTGCAGCCCAAGCTTCTTCGCGTTCTGCAGGAAACGCAGTTCGAGCGTTTGGGGGGCTCCACCACGATTCATGCCGATGTACGCGTGATCTGCGCCACCAATCGTAATCTTATCGAGATGGTCACCGAAGGTCAGTATCGTGCCGACCTTTTCTATCGCCTCAGTGTGTTTCCCATCGAATTACCTCCGCTGCGTGAGCGCCCCGAAGATATCCGGCTGTTAGCCCATCACTTCGCGACGGCCTATGCCACTCGCATGCACAGGAGATTCACGACCATCTCAGAGCGCCTCATGGAGCGCCTGGTGCAACATTCGTGGCCGGGCAACATTCGCGAACTGCAGAACTTCATGGAGCGGTCGGTAATTCTGTCAAACAGCGCTGTGCTGACTGGTTCGCCACCCCAACTCCCAGCCGATAGCTCCAAGTACGCGAATGTATCCACGCCAACCACTCTCGCACAAATGCAGCGCGCGCACATACTTCAGGTTCTCGAACAAGCAGCAGGTGTAGTCGGTGGCAGGAACGGCGCGGCTGCCCGGCTGGGCATGCGGCGGACGACATTGATCTACATGATGCGGCGGCTCGGTATCAATCACGGGGAAAACTCAGCACACCCTGACTTGGGGAGAACCGTAATCTCAAATTACGAGAGTCCTTGCGCATACTTCGCAACCGGAACGAACGTGATGCCGGGGTAGCGTATGAGTGTCGCCAGTCTGTCGGCCGCTGTCGACATTTCGACGGCACTTCAAACCACTCTTAATCGTTGAGAGAAGAAGATCCGCCTGAATAGAGCGGCCGCGCTCACGTCTTATCAGGCAATTCGGAGCTCGCCTGTTTTCTAGAAATGGATCAGCATCCGAATTGCGGAAACTGTGGCCGTTGGATTGCTATATAGATGGCGATCGAGTTAGCAAGGTGGAGCGTTGGCGTACAGACTCTAGTCTAGAGTATGTTTGGGTGTCCTATATGTGGTATTGAGACCCTTTAACTATTGAAGAAACCCCCTTCCCCCCCCCCCCCCCTTGCAGGCCTTAGTCTGGCCTTCGGCATCTACCCGCGACTGGCAGCCGTGGCATTGGTGGTCTTCCTGGTTCCGTCGACCTTCATCGGGCACGCCTTCTGGCAGGCGGCCGGCACAGGCTCCTTTACGATGCAGTTAATCAACTTCCTCAAGAACACAGCCATGGTCGGCGGCCTGCTGTTTATCGGAGCGACGCAATCCCAACCAACATTGCTCCCGCGCACTTCCCGGTCGGACGCTGGGGAACAAACAGGAAGCGCGAAGGCTTCTCGTAGTCCCGCGGCTGTGGCTTGATAAAGAATGCCAAGTTGGAAAAGAGGAACAAAAATGGATTGGGCAAGCCACGGAGTGAAAATCGTTCATTCAGACGAACTTGATCTGAATACGCCACAGACCCCGGGCATGACGCGCGCTGCCGCCATCACTCATGCGAGTGCTGGGGCAAACAAGTTGTGGGCCGGTTCGATGTTGGTTCAACCGGATGCCAAGACCGGGCCGCATCACCATGGAGAACTGGAGACTGTTCTCTACGTCGTCAAGGGCCGAGTTCGAATGCGCTGGGGCGATCAACTGGAATTTAGTGAGGAAGCCAGGCCGGGTGACTTTATTTACGTTCCACCTTACGTGCCCCACCAGGAGATCAATGCCAGCCTGGATCAGGTTTGCGAAGCTGTGGTGGTGAGGAACGGACAGGATCCGATTGTTGTCAATTTAGATCTGCAAACTCCAGAACCCGCCAGTGCGGGGCATCCCGGCATGCCGTTTCATCCGGATCACTGAAGCGTACTCAGGTCGTCGCGTCCTTCGGGGGAGGCTCGTCTGCAGCGCGATTTCCCGGTACAACTAAGTCCCGTGTCTCGCCGCGGGTGGGTAATGTGAAGCAAAATATTGCTCCGCGCGGAGAATTGTCGGCGGCCCACACACGGCCCCCGTGCGATTCAATGATAGAGCGGCTGATGGATAATCCCATGCCGCTGCCTTGAGGCTTGGTGGTAAAAAAGGCACTAAAGATCTGTTCCGTTTGTCCAGGGGACAGGCCCACGCCGGTGTCGGTGACCGAAATCAGCAGTTGGCCATCCGCGCCCAGCTCCGTTTTGATGGTAAGCTCACCAGCGGTGTCCTTCATGGCCTCGATGGCGTTGAGCATGAGGTTCATCAACACCTGCTGGAGTTGCACTCGGTCTGCGGTGATCTTGGGAAGATCAGGCGCTAGTTCCGTTCGTATCGAGATCGAATACCGATTTGCCTCGTCCTGCAGCAAGCCGAGCATCTCGCACACGATTTCGTCTACATCGACCAACTCACGTTGTGGAGGTTGAGTTCTTGTACAACGACCGCAGGCGGTCGATGATTTCGGTCGCGCGAGTCCCGGCTTTCACGATTCTGTTGGTCGCTTCGAGCGCTTCGTTCACATCGGGCTGGTCGCGCTTTAGCCAGCGCATACAGGTTTTCGCGTTGGTGATAGCCGCGGCGATCGGCTGTTTCAGCTCGTGGGACAACGAGGCGGCCAGCTCGCCCAAAATGCTGAGGCGGTTCATATGCGCCAGGTCTGCCCGCAGTTTCTCGCGCTCTTCTTCAGCGCGCTTGCGATCTTCGATGTCGGATGAGGTGCCGTACCACTTGAGAATCTTCCCACGCCGATCCCGATACGCGACGGCGCGAGACAAGAAACGGCGATATTGGCCGTCCCTGCCCGCCTGTAGCGCACCTCGTCTTCGAAGGGCTCGCCCGTCGAAAGAGACGCGCTCCACTTCTCCACATTTCGTTTCAAGTCCTCTGGGTGAGCCGCTTCTTGCCAGCCCGTGCCGAGTGTTCGCTCAGGGGGCAGGCCCGTGTATTCCTGCCAATTGCGATTGACGAAGTCCACCGAGCCATCGGGCAAAGCGGTCCACGCAAACGTCGGCATGGTTTCGATTACATCGCGAAGTTTCCTTTCCTGGCGTCGCAATTCCACAACACGGAATTGATACAGCGCCCAAAGCAGTGCCAGGAGAGCGGCGGCGCAAAGTCCGCGGAACCAGTTGTTCTGGTAGTAGGCCGGGGCAATGGAGAAATCCAGGAATGTGCCCGCTTCATTCCATACTCCGGTGTTGTTGCAGGCGGCGACCCGGAAGCGGTAGCTGCCGGGCGAAAGATTGGTATAGAACGCTTGCCGTCGATTGCCGGCGTCCCGCCAATCGGGATCCATACCTTCCAGCTTGTAACGAAAAAGTACCTTCTCCGGCGCGACGAAGCTCAGCGCCGTGTAATCAATGGTGAGATCGCGCACCAGGGGCGGCAGCCTCGGCTGCGAGGAGGACGCATCCCCGGATAGGTTCTGCCAATAGGTTTTGCCGTCCGCTGTAACTTGTTCGATATGCACCGGCGGCTGAAGCCTGTTGAAGGGAAGGTGAAGCGGATCGATGACGCTGATGCCGTTGAAGGTCGGGAACCACAATTTGCCATCCGCGGTCTTGCCCACATGCGGGGTGTAGGAGCCCGCCACCGAGTGGCTCCTGACTCCATCGGAATTGTCGAAAACCGTCGCCTGGATTGAGTGCTTCGCATCGGTGATCCACGCGTCGAGTTGGGACCAGGGAATACGCAGAAGGCCGCAAGCCGTGTACAGCCAGGCCGAACGAGTGTCTTCTTCCATCCAGTGAACTGCGTCGCAGGGCAATCCGTTCCTGCTGGAAAGCGTGGCGACCCGGCCCTTTTTCACCCTGCTGAGCCCGCCCTCGGTTGCCGCCCAAAGCGTTCCGTCCCCATCGAGTCGAAGGTTGTCGACCCGGCCTTCGCCCAGCCCATCGGCGGCGGTGTAGTACTCGCGGATCTGACCGTCCTTGAAAAATGCCACGCCACCGTAGGTAAATCCAAGCCAAAGACCGTCCTGCACAGGATCGTGCAGTGTGGCAGCAGCCCAGTCCTTATGTCCCAGCCGGGCCCAAGGGATCTGTTCGACCACACTTCGCCCTTGCAAACGTAAAAGACCTCGATGCTCGTCGCTGATCCAGAGATTCCCCGCACTGTCGGCGGCCATCGAATGCACCATGGGGCCGGGGTTCGCGATTCCGCCGGGATATACATTCAGGGGAATAAACCGGCTGTTTTCGAGGTAGGCAACCCCGCTCAGCGTGGATACAAAAATGCGACCATGATCGTCCTGAAACAGCGACTGGATATTGTCATCCGGCAATCCATTTTGCTTTCGATAGACAGTAACTTGCCCATTCTTCCATTGGTTCAGGCCATCAATGGTCCCGAGCCAAATGCTGCCGTCATTAGCCGCTAAAACCGATATCACGACGGCATTGGACAAACCTTGCTTCACTGAAATCGTAGGCACGGCGAAGTCGCGGAAGCGGTCAAGCCCATCCAGGGTAGCGACCCAAATGTCGCCTTCACGGTCTTCAAAGAGGTTCGTGACCCATTCACCCGAGAGACCGTCGGACTGTGTAAACGCATCTGCTCTTCCCTGGTGCACATGCAAAAGGCTCTGGCCGTGGGTTGCGATCCACAGGCTGCCATCGCGATCCCGGAGCAGCTTTCCCGAGTTGAACTTTCGCCCCGCCAGAGGCAGATACGGCTCGACTCTCCCATGCACCAGCTGGCTTACTCCGCCGGTCATGTTGATCAGGAGTACTCCATTTTCGTCTTCGGCTAGTCCTATGAATCCGGGCGCCGGCTGGGGCAGGGGATAGAGCTTTGGAGGACCGGGCTTCCATCGCCAGAGCCCCGAAGCCGCTCCAGCCCACAGGTTGCCCTGCGTGTCCTCATACAAGGAGTACACCGCTTGGCCGAGACTGCCATCCTCCCCATAGCAAAGGGCGTTACCAACCTGAAAGGCGCACAATTTTGCAGGGATACCGGAGACGCTCACCTGTCCCGTTCCCACCCATATCGTTCCTTCGCGATCATCAAGAATCGCATCCACCTGCCGTCCCGCAAGCTCCGGATGCTGGGTCAGCTTGCCCTTGTTCCAACTTGCCAATCCTTTACTAGTCCCAATCCAGAGAGTCCCGTCGCGCGCGGCGAGCAGCCTTCGAATAGGGCCGCTGGGAAGATGCTCACCTGCCGGAGGCTGCCATGGGACGGCCCGGACGCCATCGAAGCGAAACAAGCCGAATTCTGTACCGAGCCAGAGATAGCCGTCGGGTGTTTGAGCAATGGTGTAGATGATGCCTTTGGAAAAGCCATCGCCGGCCTTCCACGCGGTGTGTGCGTATTGACTGATGTCAAGGGATGGGTCTAGGGCGAAAGCCGCAACCACCGCACGCCAGCAGGATGCTTAGCGCGATCCAGGCCCGTGCATGTTTGCGCGATCTCGCCCACGCAGCCATGCATATCATTATTATTCCTCGGGGGGCGTGATCCCGAGACCCGTCGCAATTTTTCCCGGCGTGAGCAATGTGCAAATTGCCGGCTGTCCGCCGGACGGAAAATCTGCCATTGAAGAACCGGATCAGGCAAATGGTCCGCTATTGCACTGTTGACTTCAAAGGCTGCAGAAAAAGTGCTGTTTGCAACAGAAGGCATCCCTCAGCGGCTAAAGCCGAATTTATTGCAAAGCATTTACGTACGGGCTGAAGCCCGTACCCTTCATTGACATATATCTCCCGTGGTTGGATTCGGTGTGCAGCACACCCCCTTGGAGTTCTGACACATTTGACCGAAGTTTCCGCCTGCGGAACTGAGGTTGCAATTTTGCAGGGAGCGGAAGAAGTTGCCCCCGGTGACGGCCTGGCAGGTCTGCAAAATATTTCCTACGCAGCGAGTCTCGGTGGTGGGAGTAACGCACGGAGTATTCATGAGCACGTCGTTCGAAGCACTGCGGTCATCCACGGGCGAGAGATACGTGTAGGCCGGAGTAAGGAATTGTGCGGAGTTGGGGTTAAGGTTCGCTGGCTGATTGCCGAAGTTGCCGACAAAGACGTTGACCATACCGCACAAGCCCATATGGTTGGGCGAAGAGTATGGCGGCATCGGGTTGCTGGTTTGGGTGATGGCCGGCTCGCCGGTCGACGACTCCGGACCCGGACGAGGGGCAATCAGCGCCTGTAGTTCGAACCACTTGTTGCCCTTTCCATCGTCGAAGGCCTGCTCGCAATCCATGTCCACATCGAGCATCCAGTAGTTGGCGCCGAAATTGTTTTCGTCCGCGATACCGTAACCAGCCATGGTTACATATGGCTGTCCACCTGCCTGCGCCAGGCTGGTGGTCCATTCCATGGGGGAGCCTCCGCCAAACTTTCCCGGCGGCGTTGCCTGGCCAAGCTCCGCTACACTCCAATCGAGATTCACATCGCCCCAACGATAGACATTGGTGGCCGGGTTGAGCCAATTGCGATGGCGGATGCGGATCGGCGTCTCTGGTTGGTTGCCGCCGTTGCCATTGCCGCCGCGGAGATACACATTCTGACCAGGAATCGTCTGGGCGTAAAGAAATACGACAGTGCGGCGAATATCGCGCGTGGGCGTCTTCGAAGCACTACCCAGACCGTAGACCACGACCTGGTTGTCGTAAGTCGCCTGGTAGACCTTGCCGTTCGCTACCAGGGGAGGGGCAAATTTGGTGGACGCGCCCACGTGGTCATTGGGCTCCACTTCGCTGTCCCAGATGGACTGGAGCGTGCCGCTCGCGGCGGTCGAGACATCGTAGGCGCGCAGGATGTCGGGAGTCGGGGCCTGGTTGGCGTCAGGGTCGTTAGGAAGATTTCCGAAAGCCTCGTTCGACCACAGGATCGCGCTCGACGTTCCGTTGGCCGATAGCGCCAGGATGCCGCCCGCCATGCCTCCAGGGGAGCCCGAGCCCCAGGAGGCAGTCGACGTTCCGCGCGCAGTTGGTTGGGCAGCAAAATGTCCGCCGGTCTTGGTGAAGACGCGGACTTTGTTGTTCTCGCCGTTTACGAAGAGCTGGTTGTTGAAATAGACGCCTGTTCCATGGATGTGGGCGGTGCGGCCGCTGGTGGCGGGGCCGATGGTGAAAGGATCGGTCGAGGTCACCTGGTTGAGGTCGTCGAAGAGCGACGTGTGACCGTTGGTGGGCTGGTAGTCAAAGGAGGCGACGAAGGGGCTGTCGACGAGCTGGGTGTAGTCTGTCTTGCCCATGTTGGCGCGGTTCACGTGGTAGTAGACGCCGTCTTTGCCGCCGGCGATCAGGCCCATCTTCATCGGGCAGAGCGATTATCCCTCCTGACCCGAGATCCTGATCTTTATGGCCGCTATCACGGCCCGCGTCGTTGAACGGAGTGAACCAGTCGCTCAAGGTGAGCGTACCGGGACTTCCCGGGTTCCAGGTGAGGTGCACGATGCTTTCTCCCATCTGATCGAGTCCGAATTGCGGATTATAGGGCCCATTGCCGGTGACTACGTAGATGTCTCCGTTCTGGTCGATAGCCGGGGCCGCATTCGCCATCCATATACCGCCGCCACCGCCGGGGCCATTGTTGTTGGGCGGATTGCTGCACCAGACGTCTGCCTCGGGGGTGTTTTGCGCGAGCTTGGCGGTGTCGTAGGCGATGACCCAGCCTGGGGCTCCTCCTCCCTCGCCGCCGCTGAAGGCGACCACCACGGCTTGCGGGCCGCCGGGCTTGGCGGTCAGGGCCAGCCCCGATCGCTGTACCTGAAGGTACCGATTGAAGCCGCCGCCGTTGACGTTGAAGCTGTCAATCAGGACTGAATTGAACTTGTCGTTGCTCAGGTTGGTCATATCCAGACCGAAAAGGCGATAGGTCGGGCCGCTAGTGCCGTTTTCGTAGCCCCAGCGCACGACGTAAAGTGTTCCCGTGGTCAGATCGATCACCGGGGTGCTCAGGATTCCCCACTCGGTGTGGATGGTGGCCGGCTTGAGAGTGTGGAGGTCGAAGCCGGTGACCGGGTTGCCGAGCCAGCGCGCGGAGAGTTGGGCGCCGGTGTCTGCGTCAAAGGCGAACACGGTGTTGTGCATGGTGCCGACGTAAATGACGTTGTGGGTTCCGCCGGCGATCTGGACACTCGAGGCGTAGAGGGGAGAGCCTTCGATTTTGCCATCCACCCGCATGACGAATTGTTTGTGAAACTGGTTGGCGGTGGAGCTGACGTTTGCCGGGGTTAGGACGGTTTCTGTCGTATTTGCGCCGGTGCGGTTTGGATCATAACTTCTTTGCGTTACGTTGACCGCGGCATAAATGTGGATGGTGCCGGAGAGGGCCAGCAAGGTTAGTAGCGACTGCAGCCGGTGGGGTGGGGTTAGCCGGAGCATGGATCTCCCTCCTTTGCGTTGTCTTTTTGGGTGATAGTGCTTCAGGCCAACAGGGTATTACAAGGAACGTTGCAGTAGTCACGGCTGTGATGCTTTGTACGAAGGGCACGGCTTTAGCCGTGCCGTAAAAAGCGAGAGCAATGAGGGCTTTAGCCCCTGAGGTACATTTCTCCAACCTTCTGCCTGCACCGAATTGCTGCGAAAAACCGTACCTCAGCGGCTAAAGCCGGTTTCATTGCAAAGCATTTACGTACGGCCTGAAGGCCGTACCCTTCAGAAATATTAGTTTTTTCGCAAGCTGCGCTAATCCTCCAGGTATCGCGTTGCCCGGCGGAGCAGGTCCAGTTCTACCTCGAGTTCAGCGATAACCATGTCGAAACCCGCCAGCTTTACCCGCTGCAGAGCTTCCATCCGCTTCTCCAGGCGAAGCTGCAGCCTTTCCAGGACCTGCACCGGCGTTAGTTTGGGTCGGACTGCCATGAGCAGCAGTGTAGCATTTTCGCCTTTTGTTCGCCACTGAACATTCCTGAGCGCCCGACGTGTCTCAAAGATTTCCCTGAGCCAGGTGTACTACGAGTTATAGTACGCACGTGATTCCTTTTCGCATCTCTTTCCGCGCCGGCATCTCGCTCTTCGAGCAGATCGTCTACGCGTCAAAGAAAGCCATGGTTTCCGGGCAGCTTCGTCCGGGCGACGCCTTTCCTTCCGTGCGAACCCTCAGCAGGGAACTGAAGATCAATCCCAACACGGCTCATAAGATCGTCGCCCACCTCATCAACGAAGGCTTGCTCGAGAACCGCCCTGGGATCGGCACGGTGGTTGTGGCTCCTCCTGAGTCCAGCAGGAAAGAGCGCACCCAATTGCTCGGTCATGAGATTGAAGAACTCGTGGTCGAGGCCAAACGGCTGGGGATCGGAAGGGAGGAGATGCTCAGTTCGATCTCCGCCCATTGGCAACGTTTGAGCAGTGGTGATGCAGAGAGCAAGCCCAGGGATGGAGGCCGCAAAGAGCGATGAGCGACATGATCCGGACAGAGAATCTCTCCAAGAAGTTTCGCTCTGCAGTCGCCGTCAACGACGTCAACCTCGCGGTGCCGGAGGGCGCTATCTATGCTCTGGTCGGCGCCAATGGCGCCGGCAAAACAACCCTTATCAAACTCCTGATGAACATATTTCGTCCTACTTCCGGAGGTGCGCGGGTGATGGGGATCGACTGCCGGCATCTCGCTGGTAAGGACTTCCAGCACATCGGCTACGTCTCAGAAAACCAGGAGATGCCGGAGTGGATGACGGTTGAAACCATGCTCGACTATGTGCGGCCTTTTTATCCGCAGTGGGATCGGGCGCTCGAACGGCAACTCGTCGGGCAATTCGATCTTCCCCCTAATCGCAGACTCAAGCATCTCTCGCGTGGAATGCGCATGAAAGCGGCCTTCGCCGCCTCGCTCGCCTACCGGCCGAAACTCATCGTGCTCGATGAACCTTTCTCCGGCCTCGATCCGCTGGTGCGTGACGAGATCATCGAAGGTCTACTCGATCGGTCGCCAGAAACGACCATCTTCCTCTCTTCGCATGATCTTGCCGAGATTGAAAGCTTCGCCAGCCACGTCGGCTATCTGGAGCAAGGCCGGATACTCTTCTCAGAAGAGATGTCGGTTCTCTCCGGCCGCTTTCGCGAGATAACCATCACTCTGAGCAGCCCCTCGTCTCTCCCGCAGAAGATTCCACCCACCTGGCTGCAGGTCGAGGCCGGTGATGCGGTGATCCGATTCGTCGACAGCAACTTTCGTGGCCCAGCGACCGCCCGGGAACTGGCAGAAATCTTTCCCTCCGCGGGCGATATCTCGTGGGAGCCCATGCCGTTGCGATCCATCTTTCTCGCCCTCGCCAAAACCGGCCGTGCCCAGAGCCAACTGGCTCCAGACCTCGCGACGCAGGGAAAGGAGAAAGCATGAAGCAAATGCTGCACATTTTCGCCAAAGATTCGCGCCAGTTCTGGCCGGAGATCCTCATCTGCCTGGCCCTGGTGGCGGCTTTTGTCTGGATATATCCCAGCAGCTGGCTAACGGGCAACACACTTTCTGTCGTTGCCGGAGGAGACTTTGTTCGGATTTTGTTAGAGCAATATCTCGGCGGAATTCTGAAGCTGCTGATACCCGTGAGCTGGTGGATGCTCGTCGCCCGGGTGATCCATGCCGAATCATTGGTTGGCGACCGCCAGTTCTGGCTCACGCGACCTTATGAATGGAAGAAGCTGCTCGGCGCCAAAGCACTTTTCCTGCTGGTATTTCTTTATTTACCTCTCCTGATAGCGCAGTGCCTGCTGCTGCTCAGAGCAGGATTTCATCCCCTGTCATTCATTCCCGGCCTGCTCTTCAATCTGCTTCTGGTCACTGGCATACTTGTGCTGCCGCTGATGGCAATTGCAAGCGTTACAGCTACGTTTGCGCGAGTGACGGTGACCTTGCTCGCCGGTCTGGCTGGTTTCATCGCATTCATCGCCATCTCTTTGCTTTTCTCGAACACTGTCTCCATCCCTTCCGGCGGTCACCTTGCGATCCTTCTGGCCTTTTGTTTTTGCGCGACGATAATAGTGCTGCAATACGCTGCGCGCAGGGTCTGGGTCTCTCGTCTGCTCTTGATTTCGCTTCCCATCGTCATCGTTCTCAGCGGATTGGCGATACCGGAATCTATCGCCGTTTCCCACGCCTATCCTCGCGCGGGCGCCGGGCAGGAAGCCCCTGTCCGGCTAACCTTGCTCCGGGATACTCCTCACCCGGCAACCACGGACCTGATTCGCGCCAACCAGGTCCAGGTGAGCATTCCGTTGCAAGTGTCCCGGGTGGCAGATGGCTATGCGCTCATCCCCGACGCCATGCAGCTTACCGTCGAGGTGGCCAACGGCTCTCACTGGACTTCTCCCTGGCAGGCAGTCTACAACCTCCACTATCTTCCCGGCACCAACGAATCCGGCATCAACTTTGTGATGAGCCGCGCGTTCTTCGATCAGTTGAGATCCATGCCGGTCACGCTACATTTCACATTAGCGCTCACACAGGTGCAGGCCGGCAATGTGAAGAGTATTCCACTGTCTAGGCAGGACTTCTCCGTCCCGGATTTCGGCATTTGCTCGCCCGACCCACGCTTGATGGAGCGTCCATTCTTCGGAATCGGCTGCAAGTTTGCACTGCGCCAACCGCGGCTCACTTACATCAGCGTGCGCTGGCAGGACAGTCCGTGCACGGCGCCGCAGCCTGACCCAAACACAGGCGTCGAAGGCGAAGCCTGGCTTGGCACCTTAGAAAACAGCCCCGCGGACTTCGGCATCACTTCCGTCTGGAGCGCACCAATCGGGTTCTCAAACCCGACTAACCTGGAAGGGAACAAGGCCGAGCCCAGACACCTTTGTCCGGGAACGCCAGTGACGTTCACCCAATACAACTTTGTGAGACGGCTTCAGTACAACTTCGCCATTCCAGATTTCCGTTTTCCAAACTATCACCCCGAAGGAACGTCATTTGGCGGAGTGGACAGCATTGGTATTACGGCGAAATAGCGAAGAGGTGCTGGACGCCCTAGACTAATCAGCAGAACTCCCTGGCCCCGTGCGGTGACGGTCAAAGTGGTCATTCGCTTAACCTGCCTGCTCATCTGAATCGTAATGCAACAGAGCATGACACGCGGTTACTGTGGGGGAGCTGGACCAAAAATCAAACCAGCTCGTTCCGTATCGAAGGCCTTCTCCCACTTCGCTACGACGATGGTGGCCACGCAGCTCCCGATGATATTGACTACAGCCCGGGCGGCGTTCGTCAATCGCTCCACGCCGAGCAGCAGAACGAGGCCGGCAACTGGAACCTGGTGCAGAGAGGCCAATGTAGCCGCCAGAGTGACAAAACCAGCGCCGGCCACTCCCGCCGACCCCTTCGAGGTGAGCATCAGCACAATCAGGATCACAAATTGATCGCGCAGGCTGAGATGAGTATTCGTTGCCTGGGCAATGAAGATCGCGCCCATGCCGAGGTAGATTGCAGTTCCATCTGCGTTGAAGGTATAGCCAGCAGGCATGACCATGCCGACCACCGGCTCGGCGCAGCCGAGCTGCTCGAGCTTTAGCATCAAGGGGGCCAGCACCGCCTCAGACGAAGAAGTTCCCAGGGTAATCAGGATCTCTTCGCGGATGTAGCGCAGCAACCATAGCAGACGGAATCCACAGAAGTGCGCAATGCCTCCCAGAACAACCGCCACAAAAAGGACGGACACCGCCCACACCTCGGCCGTGAACTTCATCAGCGGGATTAGGCTGGCCAGCCCGTACTGGCTAATGGTGTAGGCCATCGCCCCGAATGCGCCGATGGGCGCCAGGTACATGATGAACTTCACCACCCCGAACATGCCGTGCAAGAACAGATCCAGCATCTCCACCAGCGGCCGTGCCCGGTCGCGAAACTGTGAGAGCGCCAGTCCAAACAAGACCCCGAACAGAATAATCTGCAGAATGTTTCCGCTGACGAACGCCTCCCCGGCGCTGGCCGGAATGATGTTCAGGACGAACGCCGCGAATCCGGGATGCTGGGCGCTGCTCGTATAGCTGGAGATCGCCGTGGAGTCCAGGGTCGCCGCATCGATGTTCATGCCTTTGCCAGGTTGCAGCACATCCACGGCAAGCAATCCCAGCAACAACGAGAGAGTGGAAACCACTTCGAAGTAGAGCAGCGCCTTCGCGCCCACGCGGCCCACTTCCTTCAGGTCGCCCATCTTTGCGATGCCCACAACGATACTGCCAAAGATGATGGGCGCCAGCGTCATGCGAATGAGTTTGATGAAGCCATCGCCCAGCGGCTTGAGCGCCGCACCGGTGTGCGGGAAGAGGGCGCCCACCACCACACCGAGCAGAATCCCAATGAGCACCCAAAGCCAGAGCGGCCCCAAAAGGGAGCGGCGGCTTGTCGCGACGGAGGTCTCCGCAGGTCTTTGCAGCAAAGTGATTACTCCGCCAGCTGGCGCATCACACGAATAAGGTCGGACTTGCCCTCAAAGCCGATTCCCGGCAGTTCGGGCATAACGATGTATCCATCTTCCACCCGCACTCCATCGGGAAAACCACCATAGGGTTGAAAAAGGTCGGGATAACTTTCATTTCCCCCCAGCCCCAGGCCTGCCGCAATGTTCAGAGACATCTGATGTCCGCCATGAGGGATACAACGGCGCGGAGACCAGCCGGCTATCTTGATTACCTCGAGGGTGCGCAGGTACTCGCAAAGCCCATACGACAACGCGCAGTCGAATTGTAACCAATCACGGTCCGGACGCATGCCGCCGTAGCGCAGCAGATTACGCGCATCTTGATGGCTGAACAGATTCTCGCCGGTGGCCATTGGGCCGGGATAGAACTCCGCCAGCGTTGCCTGGAGCGCGTAATCCAGTGGGTCTCCCGCCTCCTCGTACCAAAAAAGAGGATACTGACCAAGCATCTTCGCGTAGGTAATGGCAGTCTCCAGATTGAAACGGCCATTTGCATCCACTGCCAGTTGGGCCTGGCCGCCAATTTCCGCCAGCACGGCCTCGATGCGCCGGCGATCTTCCGTGATATCGGCCCCGCCGATCTTCATCTTCACTACCGTATATCCGCGGTCGAGATAGCCGCGCATTTCCGTACGCAGCGCCTCCAGATTCTTTCCCGGGTAGTAGTAGCCGCCGGCAGCGTAGACAAAGACATGAGGATCAGCCTCAGTGCCATAGCGTTCGGCAAGCAACCGGAAGAGCGGCTTTCCTGCGATCTTCGCCACCGCATCCCACACCGCCATATCGATCGTGCCGACGGCTACGGAGCGTTCGCCGTGTCCCCCAGGCTTCTCATTGCGCATCAGCGTTTGCCAGATTCGATCGGGGTCCAGGTTGTCGCCGGCATCGTTCAGCAGGGTCTCCGGCTTAGCCTCCAGCACCCGGGGCGCGAAGCGCTCGCGAATCAGACCGCCCTGGCCATAGCGGCCGTTGGAGTTGAATCCGTAACCAACTACCGTTCTTCCATCGCGTACGACATCGGTGACCACGGCGACCAGCGAGCAGGTCATCTTCGAAAAATCGATATAGGCATTGGCGATGGGCGATGCGATGGGTGCGGTTACTTCACGCAAATCGGCGATACGCATGAGATCAGGTCCATCCCGTTCATTTACAGTTAACAGCATCGAATCGTAAGTTGTCTGCATTTTTCACTTCTCAACCAAGAGCCGTTGCCGGGGGGCCAATGTCAATCAAGCTGAAAGGGGCCATGATCGGATGTGGCTGGTTTGCCGAGAACCATAGGCAAGCTTGGCTGCGGATCCCCGAAGTGGAAATCGTTGCCGCCGCGGATCTACGCCTGGACCGGGCGCAGAGATTTGCCAACCGGGCCTATACTTCGGCCGAGCAGATGCTCGACTGTGAAGAGCTCGATTTCGTTGATATCGCCACTCATGCGGCCTCCCACCTTCACATGGTGTCACTTGCCTGCCATAGGAGAATTCCGGTCGTCTGCCAAAAGCCGATTGCTCCAGACTGGGCCGGGGCGATAGAGATCGTCAACGCTGCGGATGCGGCAGGCGTACGTCTGATGATTCATGAAAACTGGCGTTGGCAGCCCTGGTACCGTGTTGCCCATGACATGATCGCGCGCGGTGACATTGGCGTTCCCATCGGGTACGGCTTTCGCTTTCGCAGGCGGGACGGGCTTGGAGAAGAACCGTACACAGAGCAGGCCTATTTCAGGCAGGAACCCAGGTTGATCATCCAGGTGACGCTCGTCCACCATATCGATACAGCCAGGTTCCTGTTTGGCGAGATTGATTCTGTGTATGCGCAAGCCAGTCGTAGGAACCCGCGCATTGCTGCCGAAGATCAAGCTATCCTCACCCTAACCCATAAAAGTGGGACTCATGGCTGGATTGACGGCCATCGCTTTCTGGATCCCAATCCGGATGGCCCGGCCATGGGTGATGCCTTCTTTGAAGGAGAGCGGGGCACACTTTCGATACCAGCCACGGGGGATGTTTATCGAGACAATGTTCTGGTTTGGAAGAACGAGGTCACAACCGGCCGCCTGGGAGACAGCGTAAGAGCCACGCTGGCTCACTTCATTTCCTGCCTGAAAGATGGTACTCCGTTCGAATCCGAGGCACGGTCGTACCTGCGGACCTTTGCTGCCGTCGAGGCTGCGTATCGGAGTCTGTCGCAGCGCCGTTGTGTCTCGCTTACTGAGATCCTGGAGCCAGGCTGCCCATAGCGAGCGCCTGAGGTTGAGCTCTGCTCCTCCCCCGGACACGGCATTTTTACAATAAAGTATTACGCAATGTTCCTAGAACTCCGCCGTATTTCTATCGTACTCTGCTCAAACGCTGGGGCTATAAGTGTCTGCGTGAGAATCGGAAGAGAAACCGCAGGTCCCTCCACTACGCTACGCTCCGGTCGGGATGACAATTCGGCGGGACCATTAGCAGCCATTCGTCTGACCGCTTTTGGGCCCATTTCCATGCACAGAATTGTCATCTCGACCGGAGCGTACCCGGATTTCCTGCTACGTGGCACTCACCAGCAGCCACGTGTGCGGCTTTCAGTAAGGAAAGCCGCATGAAGTTCGCCAACGCCACGACCCTTGACAGGAAATCCGGGGTAGCGCAGTGGAGGGACCTGCTGTTTCTCCTCTTCCGGTTCTCACGCAGACTCTATAGCCCAGCCAAAAATAAACAGCCATGGAGTGGTTGCCATGAAGAAAACAGGATTCCTGGGCTTTGCCCTAGTCCTTCTCATTGCCGGGGCATCGGGTGAGCCGATTACGGTTGACCCCTCCAATCCGCACTATTACCTGTTTCATGGCCAACCAACCATCCTGATCACTTCCGCCGAGCATTACGGCGCCTTAGTCAATCTGGACTTCGACTATGTTGCGTATCTCAACGCTCTCAAAGCGTACGGCCTGAACTACACCCGCATCTGGCCGGGAGCGGTACTCGAGATGGTGGGGGAGTTCGGTGCGGGAAATACCATGGGACCGAGACCTGACCGGACGATCGTGCCCTGGGCTCGAAGTAACCAACCCGGTTACGTATATGGTGGCAACAAGTTTGACCTGGACAAATGGAATGCGGAGTATTTCGCTCGTCTGAAGGATTTCCTGGCCAAAGCTGCCGAGCGAGGCATCATCGTCGAGATCTGTTTTTTCAACTCCCAATACACCCATCGTTGGCCGCTCTCGCCGTTGTATTACGAGAACAACATCCAGGGCGTGGGCAAGTGCGATTTTAAAGATGCCCAAACCCTCAAATACCCCGACCTCGTTCAGCGGGAGAGCGAGTATGTCAGCAAAATTACTCAGGAAGTGAATGACTATGACAATGTCATTCTGGAGATCTGCGACGAGCCCGCGCTCTTCACTGCCTACGAGGAAGCCGGCCCGTGGGTCGGCCGCTTGCTGGAGGTGGTACACACCACGGAAAGCACACTGCCCAAGAAGCATCTGCTTGCGCAAATGGTGGAAGGACCCATCGGAGGTCCTATTGATTTCTCGGGCAGTCCTCTTCTCTCTGTGATTGTCGGCCAGTATGTGTGGGGCGGCGAAGCGGGAAGGGAACAGATGGGAGGGATGAAGGGCCTCGACTATGAGTACGGCTACAAAAAGCCGATTGAACTCAATGAAACTCCCTATTATCCATTTCAGTACCGCGTAGGCGACGCCGTGGCAGCCTCTCGCGTGGAAGCGTGGGAGTTTATAGTAGGCGGCGGGGCCAGCTTCAATCATCTGAACGCCCGCTACACGGCGGAGGACTCAGCCGGCAACACTCCTGACAATGCCCAAGTATTAAGTGCCCTGCGGAACTTGAAGAACTTCATTTACAGCTTCGACTTTGTCAAGATGCGTGCGGATAAGAGCTTCGTCGTCAGCGGCGTGTCGCCGGCAGCCTACTGTCGCGGCATCAGTCAGCCGGGAGAGCAGTACGCGCTGTATCTCCACCATAGTGAGCTTGAGCCGAACTACGAGTACTATGTCGTGAGACCAGGCCATTACCATGAAACCCTAACCTTGGACTTACCCGGAGGCACCTTCAAGGCGGAATGGGTTGACCCTGCCTCAGGCTCGGTGGTTAGCAGCGTAACTTTCACCCACCAGGGAGGCAGCAAAAACCTCACGGCTCCTGAGTACACCGTGGATGTCGCCTTGCGGATCAAACGCATTCCCTAGCGTGAGGAGGCAGACGCTACGCCTATGAGCCTTGTTACGGATCGCCACCGAAGCCGCTCGATAAGTCGAGTACTCCTTAGCTTCGCGTTGACCTCGAGCGCATGGAATATTGCGGCATGGGCGCAGGAAGCATCATCGCGCATAGTTCCCAGCCGCATCCTTCCAGTGCCCGGCACCGTCAGTCCGGCTTTGCAGAAGCTGCTTGCGCAGGCTCCCAGCCCTGCGCCCAATTTTCCCAGGACCGCGGACGAGTGGAAAGCCCTGGAGAAGCCACCTGCGGACACCGAGCAGCGCTTGGCCGAAGCGAGAGAGAAATTCGGCGTCACCGTCATTCCGCAAGTTATGGGCGGTGTCCGCTGCTACGTAGTCAAGCCCAATGCGGTCAAACCCGGCAACCGCAATCGGCTGCTGCTCGGCCTGCACTCAGGGGGCTGGGTGTACGGAGCCGGAGACTCTGCTTTAGACGAATCCATCGTGATGGCGGGTGTGACTGGGTATAAGACGATAGCGGTCGATTACCGCATGCTGCCCGGCCATCCCTTTCCCGCGGCGATGGATGACGTCATGACCGTTTGGAAAGAAGTGATTAAGCTGGCAAAGCCCGGCAATATTGCTGTCTTTGGAAGCTCCGTCGGGGGCAGCATGGTTCTCTCGCTCGTGCAGCGAGCCAAAATGGAAGGTCTGCCGCTGCCCGCGGCCGTGATGTCCGGTACCCCCTGGTCGGACTTGAGCAAGACGGGCGATAGCTATTTCGCTAACGATGGTGTCGACGGCACCCTCACCTATCAGGGCTTCTGGGAAGAAATAGCTAAGCTCTATGCCAACGGACGGGATCTGAAGGATCCGCAGCTATCGCCGGTCTACGGTGATTTTACCGGGTTCCCGCCAACCTACCTGGTAACCGGCACGCGGGATCTGTTTCTCTCCAATACAGTGCGGGTGCAGCAGAAGCTCCTGCAAGCGGGAGTGACAATGCAGCTCGAAGTTGGGGAAGGCCAACCCCACATGGGCTTTCAAGATGCCGTCAGCGTGGGCGCCCCCGAAGGTACGGAGTTGTATTCCCATGTCGCTCGATTTTTCGACGCGCATCTCGGCCACTGACCCCTTGCGGTTAAAGTTTTAACCATCAGAGGAGCCGGCACGTCACGAAAAGGGAAGTGAGACATGAAGACGACACGAAGAGGATTTCTGCAGTCCGTAGCGGCGGGAGCCGCTTCCTCGGTGGTAGCTTCGGATTCGATTCTGGCTGCCGCAACAGCGGATCAGAAAAGCGGCGACACGGGCACGGCCCAACGGGTCATCATTGACAGTGACACGGCCACCGACGATGCTCTGGCAATCCTGCTTGCGTTGAATGCACCGAATCTAAAGATCGAAGCGATCACCATCGCGGTAGGCAATGTGGGCTACGAGCAACAGACGCTCAATGCGCTCTATACGCTTCAGGTTTCCGGGCACGCGAATCAAGTCCCTGTTTACCAGGGAAGCGCGCGCCCGCTGACGCGCGCCGTGCATAAGGCGGCAACCTACGTGCACGGCAGTGACGGTATGAGCGACTCTTTCTTCCCTGTACCCCAGCAGAAGCCGGAGAAGGAGTATGCCATCGATGCCATCATTCGACTCGTAGAAAAATATCCAGGGGAAATCATCATCATCGCCATCGGGCCGCTGACGAACATTGCGCTTACACTGCTCCGCCAGCCGGCGATTGCGCCCAAGGTGAAGGCTATTTATGTGATGGGCGGGGCCTACAAGTTTTACGGCAACATTACGCCGGTCGCGACCTACAACATCTGGGTCGATCCGGAGGCAGCGCGTATCGTCTTCCAGTCAGGAATTCCAATCGTGACTGCCGGCTTCGATATCAGTGTCTACAGCTCAGTCTTCACAGATGAAGACTATGCCGAGGTCGAGAAGTTGAACACCACCCTCTCCCGGTTTTTCCTTAGCATCAATCGCATCCGGCGAGTCTATTGCAAAGAGCACCAGAAGATGAAGGGCTCGAACCATCCGGATGCGTTGACCACCGCACTCGTAATTGATCCGTCGATCGGCACGGAAATGTTACCGCGATTCGTGGATATTGAAACACAAGGTGAGCTGACACGCGGGGTCATGGCAATCGACGAATTGGGCGTATGGGGACAAAAGCCGAACGCGACCATCTGTGCCGCAGCCGATGAAACCAAGTTCAAGGCGATGGTCTTTGCAACACTGCGTTCTTTATGAACTGTGGGAGCCTGCAGACGGATGTTCCACGCTAAGTTGGCTGAATGAGGTCCTGATTTACGGACCATCCGCGAGCGAGATCCGGCAGGTCTTGCCATTTGAGGCCTGCCAGCTCGTGCCGTCGCTATAGCTCACGGAGTCCAAATCAATAAAGTGGACTGCAGCGAAGCCGGTTACCCAGGCATACCATCTCTGGGGCCCGTTGCTGCTGCGTATGATCACGGGTGTACCTATCGTACCCAGTACATCGTCGAGCGCCGCCATCTCTCCATGTCCTGTTTTCTTCGATTCGGTAGACGCATACGGTCTCGGGCCCGTCACCCGATTGAGCTCCAAGCTTTCCTCAGTTTCAGACGGCGCGGGACTATTGGCAACTGGCGCAATGCCATGCACCATGATACGGAGAGAACTCACGGGCAAATGAACGTAGGTCAGAGTCACCTCTAACCGTTGGGGAGCGAACAAGCTAATACTCTTTTCAAGCGTCGCACGTACGCCGATGGGACAGCTGGTTTCCAGCGGTACGAAGGGGTAGTCCCTCGCAGAGACTTGAGCCACTGACGCTGTGGAAGCGAGAGAGAAAATGAACGCCAATCGAGTAACGCGATTCATAGCGACCTCCTGAGGAGGAAAGCCGGCGACAAAGTCGTTCACCTTGTTGGACACCGCCGAATCAGAGAGAGTTCCTCACCACGTCCATGCTTATGGGGTCTGGCTCATAGCCCTCGTCCTGCAGGGCTTTCTGGATCATCGAGCGGAGTGTTTGCTCGTTCGAGTCCTTCGGAATCTTGGAATGTCGCCGAATTACCTCTTCACCGCTAATAATTCGGATTAGCCAATTCGACTTGCTCTTATCCCAGGTGACTTCTACCCGATCCGCACGCATGGCCACCTCCGGCTGGAAGCTAGTTAACACAGTAGTCCAAGGTACAACCGAAAAGCGCATTCGTGAAGCCGGCAATGACCCACCCCAAGGGGGTCACTTCTTCCGTAGAGCGGTCCATTGTCCGTCTGCGCGGCCCTCCGCTTTCATTCTCCCCTTCGCTGAATCTCCATCGATCCACCCCGCCAGGGATACAGTTACCGGCGCCGGCAGGCCAAAGCACGATTCCCTTAAGCTCCGGAGAATGAAATGCATGCGTTGGACAGGGGCCTCATACACGTGCAGGCGCGGACACCAGTGTCCGCGAATGAACAAACCAAGGCGTGCTCCTATATAGTTGCTAATTCGCGGGTAAAGTTAAAGAATGTCTCGTCTTCAGACTTTCGCTACTCACTGGAGGGTTGGTGTGGCTCGTCGACTAAGCATGGTTGCTTTCAGCTGTGCGGCCTTGGTTCTTCTCGTTCATCCCGCGCTTGCGTGGCAAACGACCAAAGACTCCGCCGCGCAAAAGGATTCCAGTTACATCGACGCTGACGGCACGGCGCACATCACCCGCGTCGTTCCTCTGCCGGCCACCATCAGCCCCGAGGCTCGGAAAGGATTGGCTCACCAGGTTTCGGATGCCAACCCGAACCAAACTCTCGCTCAGAGACGCACAGAGACCGACGCTGCAGCAGCGGCCGGGGCTAAGGCAAACCGCGCCGTGTATCCAGTCAACATCACCTCGTCGACAATCGCCGGCATTCCAGTTTGGGTGGTTACTCCTGCCGACGGTGTCCCCCCGGACAAGCAGGCTCGAGTCTTAATCAATGTCCATGGGGGCGGTTTCAACAGCGATTCCGGTTCTCTGAACGAGTCCATCCCGATTGCCCACCTTACCCGTACCAAGGTCATCTCGGTACTCTACCGGCTCGCTCCCGAACATCCGTTTCCTGCGGCTGTCGATGATACGGTGGCGGTGTATCGTGAACTGCTCAAAACCTACAAGCCGCAAAATATGGCACTTTACGGTACTTCGGCTGGAGCCATTCTCACTGCGGAAGCGGCGGTTAAATTCAAACAACTGGGGCTGCCATTGCCTGCGGCGCTGGGCATTTTCACCGGTTCAGGAGATTTCAGCAAGGCCGGCGATTCGCATGCCATGTACACGGTGCGCGGCCTGGCCGGATTCCTGGAGCCGCCCGCTCCGGGCGTGCAATGGCTGTCGCAGTATGTCGGCTCCGCCAATCCCAAAGATCCGGTCCTCTCACCCGTCTACGCCGATCTGCATGGGATGCCGCCGGCTCTCTTCGTAACCAGCACCCGCGACCTGCTTCTGAGCGATACGACGACGCTCCATCGCGCCTTTCTGCGCGCCGGAGTGGAGGCGCAACTGGTGGTCTTCGACGGTCTCAACCATGCCTTCTGGTATAACCCGAATACCCCCGAATCGCGCGAGGCCGATTCGATCATGGCGCGCTTTTTCGATGACCATCTTGGCAAGCCAACAGCGCACTGAGCCGGTTGCGCTTGGTCGCACCATAGGACGGGTGCCCCAGGTGATTTAGAGTGCGTGAAAAGATGTACCCGTGACCATCAAGTGCGTATCGCAGCAAATCCTGTTGCCGGGCTTCGGTGGCCGAAAAGCTCCGAGCAGCATGGGTAAAATAAACACCGCCACTCCGCGCCACAAGCACTGTGTCACGCGATCAATCGGTGAGGCGCTCCGCTGAGAGGCTGAGACTTTATTGATTTTTCGCGCGAAGTCTTCGAGTTTTAGACGAAATTGTCATCCCGCCTGTCCCGGCCTGCCGTGGAACCATAGCGAAGCGCAGTGGAGCGATCTTCTGTGTCTCTCTTGGTTCTCCCACAGAATCGTCATCCTGCGTGGAGCGCCTCGCAGATTAATCGCGTGACACAGCGCTTGTGGCGCGGAGTCGAAGGACCTCGGGCGCTTATCTCACCCATGCTGCTCGGAGCTCTTCGACCACCGAAGCCCGACAACAGGATATTGATGGTTACGGGTACAGCCAGAGGTCGGATGCCGAGAAGATGCTGGCAAGGCTTCGGTGGTTGAAAAGCTCCGAGCAGCATGGGTGAGATAAGCACCCCCGGGGTCCTTCGACTCCGCACCACAAGCGCTGCGTTCCGCAATCAATCTGCGGCGCTCCGCTGAGAGTCTGTGACTTTATTGGTTTCACAAAAAAATCGATACTGAAAACAAAGAGCTTAGGTGGGTCAAAAATCGCTAAAAGTCAATAAAGTCACAGCCTCTGAGGATGACGATTCTGTGGGAGAACTAGCGGACCGGAGACCTTTGTGCGGGAACCGGGGCGCACTGCAGGTCCCTCGGCTGCGCTCGGGATGACAAAGGGGAGAGTCGTGACTTTTATTAGGAGCCGCTAGATCGGATGGACAGAAAGAAACAGCGGGTCCCACTACCCTGTGCTACGGTCCCACGGCAAGCCGGGGCAGGCGGGATGACAGACTTCGGGCGAAAAATCATAAAGTCATAGCCTCTCAGAATGACGATTCTGTGGGAATTTTGACAAGTTAGCGCTTATGGGTAATGGTCCGCGGCATTTTCAACGCGCAACGTTAGGCAAACACAAATGCTAACCTGACGTTGGGATCAATACTGCATGGGACTTCTGAGCCATCTTCTATTTCCATGGGGCTTGCTGCTCCAGATATTCGCAATCGTCCACTTCATCCGGCGACGGCCGGACACATATTGGTTTTTCATTATCCTCTTTCTCGGTCCGCTGGGCGCGCTGGTATATATCCTCGTCGAGGTGATACCCGACGCTGGATTGCTTCGCCAATCCTTCAAGGTATTTCCCCGTCGTAAGCGGATTCGCGAACTTGAGACCATGGTGCGAGACAATCCGTCCGCGGGGAATTACGAGGAACTGGGCGACCTTTACATGGACGATGGCCGGCTCCTGTTGGCACGGGCCGCGTTCGATAAAGCCATTGCCGCCCGTGCCGACACCCTCGATCCCTTCTACCGGCGTGGTGTTTGCGCCATCCTGTTGGGCGACGCAGCAGCGGCGTTGCCTGACCTGAAGCGAGCGGTGGACAAAGACCCGGAGTACGATTTTCATCGCGCTGCCGGATTGCTCGCCCAAGCCTACGCGCAGACCGGACAAAAAGAAAAAGCCGAGGCGCTCTTCCGGCAAACGACGATCCTCTCGACACTGTCGGAGACCTATTTGAATTTCGCAGCTCTGCTGGCGTCTGAAGGACGCAACACGGAAGCCCGTGCCTGGGCGCAGAAGGTACTCGATAAGAAGCCGACCATGCCCGACTACCTGCGCCGCCGGGAGCGGCCGTGGTTCCGGAGCGCGCGCGCGATGCTGAAGCGTTTGCCCGGGTAAAGCCCTTTGATTCAGCCGGTACAATTCGAAGGGGTGAAACTGTCAACATTGCGAGTCTTCTATGGTCTGCCCTGAATACATGCGACTAGCGGGCCTGTCTGAGAGCAAACGTAGGGCTTACGCATACATCCGCTTCAATGAAGGAAAGGTACGTGTATCAAAACTCCGGTACGACGAATTGGTCAAAGAGGGATACGCAGCAATGACGGCCGCCATCAAAGATTTAGGGTGGCACGAAATGAACTGTCCTGTTTGCAAAAAAAACCGGTCCGTGAAATAGCTCGCGTCCCCTCCTTGCCTATTGACCAGTTCGCATAACTACCACCTTCGTGTAGTTACTTGCTGCTTCGGGAGAAGCCTACCTTCCTGAGTGCGACGCTTCGGCTGCCGCAGTTGAGCCGGAGCCTCCCACACTCATTCTCTTAGGAGTTCCCAATGACCAGAACAAATTTCATCCTCGGGGGAGCCCTCAGTGCGGCTATGTTCGCTGGAGGCTTTGCCATCGCCCAGCTCCCCGTCAATAACATTTCCGCTCAGAAGCACCCGAACCTGGCGGCCGCACAGCGGCTGTCGCAGCAGGCCTTCGAACGCATCTCAGAGGCCCAGCAAGCGAATGAGTTTGATATGGACGGACATGCGGCGAAGGCCAAGGAGCTGTTGCAAGAGGCGAATGAGCAGCTTCGTACGGCGGCCAACTACGCCAATCGCAACCACAAGTAAAGCACTGTTCTCTGAGCAAGCAGAGATTGGGGTGACAGGGATACTTATCGCAGCAATGCCAACCGGCGGGGCGAACGCGGGGAACGTGTCTGCCCGGCGGAAACGTGGCTCTGTCACCTGCTCCTACAGGCCTAATGTCTTCCACTCCGATACCAGATCGGAAAGCAGCAATTTGAAAAAATCGTAGCTTTCATTATCGATCTCGCTTCCGAGTTCGAAGAGACCACAAGGCGTTGGGGTGGGTGGTTTCACCGTGGGGAGCGTCGGGGGCGCAGTGTAGGCCGCCTGGAAGTTCAGCGCCAGGGCAAGATTGCAAATTTCATTCGAGGCATCTCGCGGAGTAAGTGGCGGTAGATCGTAGCGCCACTCGATCAGCTTCAGCACCGAGGTGTGATCGTAAAGCGCGGAGTGGATTCGGGGCGTCGCCGGACTCCCAGCGCTGAACGGGGACACCACGACTGCCGGTACACGGCAGCCGAGCAGCGCATTTCCATTGACAAGATCCGTATCCACGTCGTTTGCGGCAATGACGCGCGGCGGCGCAACGGTGTCGTAGAAACCACCCCACTCATCACGGTTGATGATCAGAACCGTGTTCTTCCAGCCGGGCCCGTTGGTTACTGCTCTATATACCTGGCCCAAAAAGGCCTCTCCGGCGCGCAGGTCTGCGTGCGGGTGATCATCGTTGCCTAAACCGTCATCAAGAAGGGTGAAGCGCGGATCGACAAAGGAGACCGAAGGCAGCGTGCCTGCTGCCGCATCGGCCAGAAAATCCGCATACAGTGCGGAGATGCCGAGGTACTTCACTCCCCAAAATGCGAGAATGGGCACGTTCGAGTAGTAATACTTGCTGCTCACGCCAGCGGCGGCAAGGTTATCCCAAATGGTCGGCAGCGTACAGAGGTCAAGCGTGTTCGAAAGCCGATCCGTCTGCGCCGCATGCTGAAAAATACGGTTGGGAAAAGTCGGTCCCAGGATGGAAGCGAAATAATTATCCAGCGTTGTGTAGTTGCGAGCCAGCGCGCTGAAGAAGGGTAGATCCGCTTCCTCGTAGTAGCCGATGCTGAAGGTGTCATTCGTAGTGGTGCGCAGCCACCCATCCATATTGCCGCCGTTGTGTTCGCTGCGGCCTCCGGCATACGAGTGGTCCGGATCCGGATGGGAACAACCGACAAACGTCGTTAGCCGGTACGTAGCGTGAGCCTCTCCTTTCTTGTCCAGGTAGGCGAGGCCTGCCTGCTGCCCGTTCGCTCCCGGCAGCCAACCCAGCAAGTGATCGAAGCTGCGGTTCTCCATCATCACGACAACGATGTGCTCGATGCCCGAATCTGCCGGATCAGGAAGGGCCGCCGTCTCGGCGGAAACAATCGAGGATTTGCCTGCCCATGCGGCAGCGGAAGCCATCCCAGCCGCCCTGCGTAGAAAGTCTCTGCGGTTTACACTCATGGCCTGTACCTCCGCCACAGCATGCTACCACGCGCGGCAAAGCGCGTGCGCCAGCGCATAAATGTTACTGTTATTGTGCCTAATAATGTTCGACAAGATGAAATGGTTTTGAAGCGAGCGGTGGAAAATACCTTGCTGGAAACTGGACGGGTGCCCCAGGTTCGCCCAAGCGTACCTGGGTTGGCCCCTCACCGCAACCGAGAGTCCAGGTGATTTGGAAAAGCGCCGCAACGCCAATCGACAGGATGGCCACGAATCGCCGTCAGATCTATCCCCTTTTGGGAATTAGCAGAGGTAACTAACCAGTAACACTACTGCAAACGGGTCATTGATCAGGTTAAGCAGATTGTTACTGTCGTATACATGAAAATCCTGGCGCTTGCTGTTTTGCTGACCTCCGCAGCATTCGGTCAAACCAACAAGACCGATATAGCCATCCACTGCGTCTCGTCGCCTGGAGATGTCCTCGGAGGTCAGCTATGCAGTGCGCTTCGGCTGGCTGTGGCGAGAAGTCTCCGCTATGAGGAGGCTGCGGTCAATCCGGATGGTTGGCAGGTAAGGCTGGCTACGATGGGGATCGACGACGACCAAGGCACCGCAGTCTCGATGACCCTGATCTACCGCGCGCTTTATGTCGTGAATACCGTTCAGGTTTGCGGGGCATCCGTTATCCCCGATTGCGCCCGAGGCATGCTGTCGGATTCCGATGATCACATAAAATTGATGCAAAAAGCGGTCGATGACCAGGTGGCTAAGCAGCTGATTCCCTAAGGTCCTTCGCAAGAATGAATTTATCCGCTATTTTTTGTTGAGCACCTTCCCGGTGTTGGCATCAACGTAGGCAACGTAGCCGGACTTCTTGTCCCCCCACACCAGGTACCAGACCGGCGCCTGAAATCTGTACGTATTGCCAAGTTGAAAGGATGACGGCTCCTTGTCCGGGTTTTTCTTCAGCCAGGCCGCCGCATCCGTGGCCGCGGTTTGGTACGCGGCATCCGAATCGATATTGAAGCTGGAAAGCTCAACCGGCATAGCGTCGCGCGTTACGCCGCCCCAAGGTAGCCGGAGGCCCGCAACCACGCCCTTGCGAATGTCCGGCGAGACGGCGGCGATTGCGTAGGAATAAACCCGGTACTGATGCAGGCTGGGCGAGGCAAAGGCCGCCTGCCACATGGCCGCTTTGCCTGCCTCATTCTTATACCCTGGGACTTCCTTAGGTGTGAGCCGAATCATCACCAGATCCGGGGTCCAGCTCCGGGCCGCGGTGTACATCGGCCAAAAGGCAGTCTTGGCAGTCACCGGTGCCGGAGGAGCTGTGGACTCCTCCTTTGCCGCTTTAGACTCACTGGCGGGGTTGGTCGATTGGGAGCAGCCTGCAAAAAGCAGCACTGTAACCACGATTGCGCTTACCGCGCATTGTTTGAGCGCAGGGCTCATCGGAGTCCTCCACCAGCCGCCTTTCGAGTTGCTCTGCGGGTGAGGCGCCAGCTGTTCTTTGGTCGAGTTGGCTGCCGGGCACGGAGTCTGCCAGAGGGTTTCGTAGGTGTGCGCGCTCGAGCGCCCGGCACGCGACCGCCCATTATAACCACACCTGTTGATCGGGGTATATTCCGGAAAACGCGTGAGAGAGTCGAGACTCTCTCACGGCGCTAAAAGCGCTCCTACCCTCACCTGACCGGCGCTCGTTTGGGAAACCAGGCTGGCCTTACGCGCGGCGTCACCACCACGTGCCACCAGATCAATAGACGATCCCACGGAGTACCCGCCCGCCATGCCAATGCTTCGGTCGCTGTGGGGGAGGGCCTATTGGGGAACCTGCGCTCATATCTGTCAATGGCAGACTGAATCGCCAACATATCTGAAGGACTGAGAGTCATTCGCCACCACCCAGCCGCCGAATCGGCGGCCCATAGGTCGAATGTAGTCACACTGAATATGGATACCTACGCCATTGCTTCAGCAAGCAGGGCAATGGTAACCAGCGATTTAGTACTAAAGGTGCCGGTTTTTTCCTTCCAGGACGACTTAGGGCTGAAGCCATCCCGGCAGCGGACAAAAAGACAGGCCGGGCGGCATCAGCCTCCAGCCTGTTCTATGCCGCTACTTGTCTGTTGCCTGTGCAACTACGGTCATACTAGTCCATTACCAAAGTCCGTGGATGCATCACTACGGGTGTCTTAAAACACCAAAGGAATCAGAAGCGGTTACGAACGTGTCTGCGCTTTCCGGCTTTCATCCTGGTTACACGCGCGAAGCTATGTTAGGCCGGCATTATCCTGCCGCTCTTCGCAGTGATGGAAGCTTGGTTAACTCAGTTATTCAGTTCCCAGCGCTTCCACAGGATTGACCGAGGAAGCCCGGCGTGCCGGGATCAAGGTGGCCAGCAGCGCTGAAAACCCCAGCACCGCAGCCACTCCCGCCAGGGTCGAGAGGTCCCACGCACGCACCCCGAAAAGCAGGCTGCGCATCAGCTCCGCCGCCGCGACCGAGCATGCCAGCCCGATGAGAATCCCTATCCCTGTCAGCCATCCCGCCTCTTTCAGGATGAGCCGGTGGATAGCGCCCCGCGGCGCGCCCAGCGCCATCCGCACGCCGATCTCGCGCGTCCTCTGGCTTAGTGAAAACGCAATCACTCCATACAGACCCACTACTGCCAACACCAGGGCCATCGCCGCGAACCCTCCCACCAGCCAACTGCAGAATCGATGCAACAGGGCGCTTTGCGAAGTGCTCATTTGCGCGCTCATGGTGCTTTCTCCGTAGATCCCCAGGTTGGGATTGATCGCGCGCAGCGTCTTTAGCAACACCGGCAGGAGTGCCTTCTCATCCTGAGCAGTACGTGCCGCTACTTCGAAGTAACTGTCAGGCCCGTGATAGATCGAGAAATACTCCGCCGGCCACGCCTCCTCATCCGGGGCTCCTTCGCGCACATCTTCGATCACCCCAACCACCTGCCGCATCGATTTCGGCGACAAATCCCCATCACCGATCATCTTGCCGATGGGATCCTCGCCGGGGAAGTACTTTCGCGCCATCGATTCATTAAGGATGGTCACCTGGGGATGGTTTGCATCGTCGGCTTCGGTAAATATGCGCCCTCGCACCAGCTTCGCCTTGAGGGTGGCCAGATACTGCGGGCTTACATCGCGTTGCAGCACTTCCAGGTGTTCGCCGTGGAACGGCTTGCCGGCAATTCGGATCCAGTCAGTGTCGCAATTGCACTCCAGCGGAAGATCGCTGGTAATCCCCGCCGATTGCACCCCCGGCAGCGCCGAAACTTTTTCCAGGATCTGGTGATAGAGGGCGACCTGTTGTTCCGGCTTGCCATATACATTCTGCGGAGCCATCACGTAGACGGTCGCCAGGTGCGAAGTATCGAACCCCGTTTCGACATGCAGCATCTTGTAGAAGCTTTTCGCCAGCAAACCGGCGCTCGCCAGCAGCACCACGGCCACCGCCAACTCGACCACCACCAGGTTGGCTCCCAGCCGGCTCCAGAAGCGGCTCGCTGCGCCCTTTCCTCCATCCGCGAGTCCGTCGTGGATCGTCCTGAAGGCGAGCCGAAGCGCAGGCGCGGCCGCCAGCAGAACCGCCGCCATCAGCGTGACTCCCGCCGCAAAGAGTGCGGTATGGCTGTTAAGTCCCACGACGGCAAGGAACGGCATGCCTTGCGCCATCGGTTTCGGAATGATCCGCGTCAACAGAGACATCATGACCACGGCGAACCCCGCTCCAGCACCGCATCCCAAACCGGCCAGCACCAGGCCCTCAGTCACGAACTGTTGAACCAGGCGCGCCGGTGTGGCGCCCAGGGCGCCCCGCACTGCTGTTTCGCGTCTGCGGCTTTCCGCTCGCACCAGCAGCAGGCTGGCCACATTCACGCAGGCAATCAGCAGCAGCAACCCGGCCCCGGCGAGCAGGGTCACCAAAGCCGGCCGGAGCTTGCCCACCAAGACCTCGGACAACGGAAGCACGCTCGCGCTCTGCCCCTTGTTCGTGCCCGGATATCGCAGAGCCAACCGCGCCGCAATGCCTTTCAGGTCTGCGAACGCAGCCTGGACACTCACACCATCGCGCAGTCGCCCCACACCGTCGAGGTTGTGGCAGCCTCTTCGCTGCTCGCACCCGTTTTTGTCCAGAAGCGGAACCCAGAGCTCCGCGCTGGCGCGGGGTGCGAATGCAAACGTAGGCGGCAGTACTCCCACAATCGTGTAGGCCTCGCTGGTCAGGCTAATGGACTCCCCAATCACATCGCGACGGCCGCCGAAGCGCTTCATCCATGTGCCGTAGGAGAGGATTGCGATCTTCGGCTGTCCTGGCTTGTCCTCACCCGGGCGGAAGGCGCGCCCCAGAATAGGTTCAACCCCAAGCGTGCGAAAGAATCCGTCACTGACCCGGGCTGCCGGCACGGGCTCTGAGAGGGAACCCATACGTAGCAGAAAACCGGTCCCTCCGTATACATCGAGCGAGCCGAGTGTCGTATTCAGCCGCTTCCAGTCCTCGTAGTCGTCGCGGGCCAGGTTGGCGCGTGGATAGTTCGCTGAGCTTTCATCGACGTCCACCAGCCGGTTGGGATTGGCATACGGCAGCGGCTGAATCAACACCGAATCCACAAAACCAAAGATTGCCGTGCTTGCCCCAATGCCCAACGCAAGCACCAGGATGGCGGTTACCGCAAGTCCGGGACTCCTGCGCAGCTGTCGCGCGGCGAATCGCAGGTCCTGCACCACGGTCTCCGCGCGAAATCCCATCACTTCGTGGCTGCGTTCCTTGAGCAGCGTCGCATTCCCAAACTGCCGCATGGCGGCATAGCGGGCGGCTTCCGGAGTGATGCCCCTGGATTCGAACTCCTTCGCCGCCTGCTCCTGATGGAAAGCCATCTCTTCCTGCAGTTCCTGATCGAAGCGCGTCCGCCGCAACAGGATCCCAATCTTCCTCAGCCAACGAAGCAGGGCATTCATATCGTCTCCTCTGCGTTCTCGAGCACTCGGCCAATTGTCGCAATCAACCATAGATAGTCTATGGATAGATTGTCAACGGAAAGAAACAGAAAACTACCTTGCGCGGTTCGCCCGTGGAATTGGATCCCGGATAGGAAAAGGACGGGTGCCCCTCGCACCAGCGTACGTGGGTTGAAAATGGTTTTTTCGAATGCTTTCACTCGAGGGGGAACCGAACCTCGACCCGGAAATAAAAGCAATTGGTGGGGCTTCGCCCCATCGTTTTCGTCCCAGGTACGCTGGTCGAACCTGGGGCACCCGTCCGATTTCCTTGAACGTGGTGGGAGGTTCGTCGTCTCTTGCTAAGGTTCGCTAAATGGCGCGCAGCATGCGCACCGGAAGCGAGATCAGGGCGACCACCAGCTCCAGCGCTCCGTGGACGGCGATGCCGGCCAACCGGAAAGGCAATAGAACCAGCCATACTATTGGATACAAGACGACCGCCACCACGGCCAATGGCCAGCAAAGGATGAAGAGAATACACCACAGCAAAAACTTGATCATGATTCCACCCTTGATAATGGATACGCAACTCGGGTCCTGCGGGTTCCGCCGGATGCTCTCTCCCGCGAGACTTAACTGAGAGCGGCACATCCAAGAAAATCGAAAGGGAGGAAAAACGCCGTGTCCGACAATGGAATCGTTAGCAAGCCCAGCAATTATTCGGTCGATGAAACCGTGCGCAAACTTCAAGCTGTTTTAGCGGCCAAGGCAGTCACTGTTTTCGCCTTAATCGATCACAGTGGGGAAGCGGAGAAGGTGGGCATGAAAATGCCGCCGACCAAGCTTCTCATCTTCGGTAATCCCAAGGGCGGCACTCCCCTGATGCTGGCTGCGCCGAGCATCGCCATCGACCTCCCGCTCAAGATTCTGGTTGCAGAAGACGATCAGGGAAAAGTCTTTGTCTCCTACAACAGTCCTGCATATTTAGGAGAGCGGCATGGGCTGCCGGAAAACCTGCTGCAGAATATCGCACTGGTGGAGTCGCTGGCCGCGAGTGTTGCCGCTTGACCATTCACGAACAAGTTGCCGCGCTGGCCCGGGAGGCGGGCTTTGCCAAAGCCGGCATCGCTCCCGTTCCACCGCCCGGCGAGGAGCCCTCCGAGCTAAGTCACTTCGAGCCCTGGATCGAGCGCGGCTATGCCGGCGAGATGGAGTACCTGAAGCGCCGCGACCAAGCCAACCGCCCGCTGCGTTCTTCTCTGCGTATTGCGGTGCCGTGGGCGCGCTCCGTCATTGTGTGCGCCGCCAATTACAACACCGACGCGCCCAGATCCATCGATCCCGCCTCGCCCGAAAGCGGCTGGATCGCCCGCTACGCGTGGACTGGCGATGCCGGGCAGCCGACCGATTACCACGACGTTCTGCTTCGCCGCCTGCAGCAGTTGGAGCAGACCCTGCAACTGGAGCTGGGCCCCTTTCAATCCCGCTGCTATGTGGACACCGGCCCCTTGGTCGAGCGCGTTTACGCCAAGTACGCCGGCATTGGCTGGATCGGAAAGAACACCTGCATCCTCGACCAGGAGCTCGGATCCTGGCTCTTTCTGGGCGTGATTCTCACCGCGCTGGAGCTGCCCTCGGCGATGCCCCTCCGGGTGGCGGAAGATCGCTGCGGCAGCTGCACGCGATGCATCGATGCCTGCCCCACAGGCGCCCTGTTTGCGCCCTACCAGATGGATGCGAGCCTCTGTATCGCTTACCTGACCATAGAAAAACGCGGCCCTATTGCTGAGCCGCTCCGTGCCCACATGGGCCGTCAGGTCTTTGGCTGCGACATCTGCCAGGATGTGTGCCCCTGGAATCGCCGTGCCCCGGTGAGCGAGGATGCCGAGTTGGCGGTTCGTGCGGAACTCGTCAATCCTGCGCTTGCCTGGCTCGCGGAGCTGGACGCGGAAAGCTTTCGCAGCCTGTTCCGGCATTCTCCTGTGCAACGCACCAAGCTCGGCGGCTTGTTGCGCAACGTTGCCATTGCCATGGGAAACAGCGGTCTTGCGAGCTATGTACCCAAGCTGCAGGAGTGGGCCGCCAGTCCGGAACCCGTGCTAGCAGAGGCGGCGCAATGGGCTCTTGCCCGTTGCCGGCAGTAAAAAAATCAAGCGCTACGCACCACGTTGGCGGCGTTGAGTCCCTTGGGGCCTTGCTGGCATTCGAACTCCACCGCATCGCCCTCGTTCAGGGTCTTGTATCCGTTTTCCTGGATAGCGGAGAAATGAACGAAGACATCCTCTCCAGTCGAACGCTGGATGAACCCGTATCCTTTGGCTCCGTTGAACCACTTGACTAC
The DNA here is from genome assembly GCA_963821315.1 of uncultured Acidobacteriaceae bacterium. Taxonomy (GTDB): domain Bacteria; phylum Acidobacteriota; class Terriglobia; order Terriglobales; family Acidobacteriaceae; genus PALSA-350. The sequence continues at coordinate 110,501 of CAWGDP010000014.1, forward strand.
GCCATTTTCCTTCAAGCGAACTCCTTTTCCCAACCTGATTAACCATCTCCAGCATTCCGCAGGCACACCACGAGCGGCCGTTAAGCACACGGCAAATCCTGGGTCACCTGGAATGCTTTGAGAGCGTGAAACAATTACACCAATTGGCCTTCCGAGCGTTCCGAACAGGGAACTTTTGTTCGAGCTTGTTGATGTTATGGCAGGAATTGGAATCCAGTGCAAGCAAAATTTGCCTGACGGCACCATCCGGCAATGGGCGGCGATCCCTCCAAACCAGACGGATCTGTTGTCACCAAAATCAACGTTGTAGTTACCTCGATCATGCGGGTGATTTCTAGCCGCCTTCCCGGCTGCTAGCATGAAGGCTATGAGCCTCGGCACAGCTCTTCCGCCCGTTTCCGCGACGCCAGAAGAAGAAGCCCTGGTCGGTGTTCCCCCGGAACCGCGGCCGCCGGCAAGATTACCTGCCAACGCCGGCCTGGTGGATGAGGTCGTGAGCCTGGCCCGCTACATGGCGCAGACTGAAGTGCACACCTACGCCTTCAGCGTTGCCGCCAATGCCATTCTGTCACTGTTTCCCTTTATCGTGATGATGTTCACCATTGCGCGCCTGGTCTTTCATTCCACCGCCATGGAGAGCGCGATCGCGGACATGATCCGCTACTTCCTGCCTACCGGGCAGCAATTTGTCACCAAAAATATGGAGATCGTGGCTCACGCGCACAGCGGGGTGCGGGTCGCTTCGGTGGTCATGCTGCTGATCTCTTCGAGCGGCGTTTTCCTGCCCCTGGAAGTGGCCTTGAACCGGGTCTGGGGCGTAACCAAAAACCGCTCCTACTTCAAGAACCAGCTGGTCTCTCTTTGCCTGGCGGCCGGGATTGGCACGTTGGCCATGATCAGCGTCGCCATCACTGCGGCGCAGCGGTCGCTGTTGCAGACCCTGTTCCTTGGCCACACGAACAACATGCTCTTCAGCTTTGTCTCCCACTGGCTGTTACAGATTTCCGCGGCCGTCGCCAGTGTCCTGCTCTTCTTCCTCGTCTATTGGATTCTTCCCAACCGCAAGCTGCCTGTCCGCGCGGTGCTGCCGACGGCCATTGTGATCGGCCTCTCCTGGGAGGGAGCCAAGATGTTGTACGTCGCGGCCCTGCCGTGGATGGACCTGCAAAAGGTATACGGTCCCTTCTCCGTCTCCGTGAGCTTGATGTTGTGGGCATTTGTCACCGGCCTGCTGCTGCTTGCGGGGGCGCACTACTCCGCCTCGCGCCACGCCCTGCGCATTGCCTACCTGGCAGACCTGGAACGCGCCAAAGAAGAAAAGCAATCTGCGTGAACGCCGTGCCCGAGCCCGAACCACCGAAGCTGGAGGTAATGGACCATTTCCTCGAACGAGGTGGGGGTGTCCAAACAACCGTGAGTGACCTGGACGGGTGCCCCACGTTCGCACCAGCGTACGTGGGTTGAAAATGGTTTTTTCGAATGCTTTCCCTCGAGGGGTAACGGAACCTCGATATGGACATCAAAGCTTTGGTGGGGGCTTCCCCCGGATTTCCTGTCGAGCTTGTTGGCGTTGGCGAACTTCATGCGGCTTTCCTTACTGAAAGCCGCACACGCGAATCTGTTTGGAGCCTCATGCAGGAAATCCGGGTCGCCTCCGTCGTTTTCGTCCCAGGTACGCTGGTGCGAACCTGGGGCACCCGTCCCATTCCCTCCAGCTTCCGTGGTTAATCTTGAACCTCAACCTTTCCACCCGTCCAGTTTCCCAAAGGGTTCTGCAGCGTGTCGTGCCCTTCAGCCCCTAGCGGACCAGGAAGGCTTTCACCACGATGTCGTTGGGGGAGCGCCCGGCTGGGAATAAGGTGAGCAGGGAAGCGGTGTTGGCTTCGAGGCGGACAGCTGCAATGTCTCCGGATTGCGCATTGGCCACCAGGAGCATGCGCCCCGATGCGGAGAAGGCTAAAGCGTCAGGACCCTCGCCCACCCTGACCCCGGGAGGAACCAGCTTGCCATCGTCAATGCTGTAGATCACCACTCTCCCGGCGCTGAAATCACTCACATATAAAAGAGAGTTGTCCGCGCTCACCAGGCCGCGTACCGGGTGGGCGCCCACCAAATACGCACCTCCGACTTCGTTCGAAGAGGTGGTGAGCTCCGAAATGGCATCGCTGTCGTAATTGGAGACGAACGCCTCCCCCCCATCCGGTTTCAGGGCTATATGCATTGGCGTCTTGCCCACATCGAGAAAGGCCAGCAGAACGTCGCTTTGCCTGGGGTTGTTACCAGTGGCGTGAGCCAGCCCGATCACCATGATCTGGTGCCCTCCGGAGCAGGCAATGAATGCCTTGGAGGAGTCGGGCAGGATCATGACATCGGTGGCGCCCGGGCAATGATCGAAGCTGCTTCTCACCTTGAAGGAGCCCGCATCGGCGATGCTGACGCTGCCGCTGGCGCGGTTGGAAATCACCAGCGTCTTGCCGTTGTTCGCAATACGGGCGATACCGGGCGACTCACCAGCGCCAATCACGCCGACCACACGGCGACCCGCGAGATCGATCACCGACACATTGTTGGAACCGGAGTTGGCGACGTAAGCGCGCTCACCCTGCGCATCCACGTCGATAAAGTAGGGCTGCCGTTGCACCCGAATGGTGGCGGCGACAGTGTTGCTCTCGGCGTTGATCACGCTCACCGTACCACTGCCGGAATTCACCACGTAGATCTCGTTCCGGCGAGGGTTGACCGCCAATCCTGAAGGACTGGCCCCCACGGCGATGACGCGGTCTTGCCGCATGTTGACCAGGTCGAGAACGGTTACGGTATTGCTGCCGCCGTTGCTGATGTAGGCGTACTCGCGGTAGTTCGCCGGGTAGCCGACATCGCGTTGGCAACCGGCTGCGCCGAGCGTCATCAGGACAAGCCAAGGCAGCCAGATTCGTCGCACTAGAGCACGTTCACTTCTACTCTGCACTGGAACCAGGAGCTCTGTGTACACCAGAAGTCAAAATGCGTTAACCCCTCGCGAAAGGGATGGGCTCAGCGATCTTGATTCCCCGGGGGAGAGACCGGTGGACGGCGGCGGCGATCGGGGAAATCTCGTCCATCAGCTCGACAAACTGCTCTGGATAGAGCGATTGGGCACCGTCGGAGAGGGCCTTATCCGGTTGGTTGTGCACTTCGATGATCAGGCCATCGGCGCCTACCGCGGCGGCCGCCCGAGCCAGGGGCAGAACCATGTTGCGCTTCCCGGTGCCATGGCTCGGATCCACAATGATCGGCAGATGGCTCGCCCGCTGCACCGCCGGAACGATACTCAGATCGAGAGTATTGCGGGTGTGATCGGCGAAGGTGCGGACTCCGCGCTCGCACAGAATCACCTGGTAGTTGCCTTCGCTCATGACATACTCAGCAGCCATCAGCAGTTCGTCCAGGGTGGCTGACATACCGCGTTTGACCATGACCGGCTTGCGTGTTCGCCCGGCGCGCTTCAGCAAGGAGAAGTTCTGCATATTCCGGGCCCCGATCTGAATGACATCGGCGTAATCGGCAACCAGGTCGAGACTCTCATTATCCAGCGCCTCGGTAACAATGCGCAGGCCGAACCGGTCGCGTATCGCAGCCATGATCTTCAGGCCGTCTTCGCCCATCCCTTGAAAGGCGTACGGAGAAGTGCGTGGCTTATAGGCGCCCCCACGAAAGAACTGGGCTCCTGCGCGAGCGACCTGCTCCGCGATTGCGAACGCCTGCTCCCGGGATTCGATCGAGCAAGGGCCAGCGATCACCGCCAACTCCCGGCCGCCAATGGTCGCATTGGTGCCGGGGAAGTGAATCACCGTGTTCTCTTGCTTTACATCACGGCTGACCAACTTGTAGGGTTTTGAGACCCGGATCACCTCGGCCACGCCGGAGAGATCTTCGAGGTCGCCCTGATCCACGGCGCCGCTGTTACCGGTGATGCCGATGGCCGTGCGTTGCGCCCCCGGCATGGGATGAGCGCGGAAGCCTAAGAGTTGAATCTGTTCGCAAACGGCCTGAATTTCGTCCGCGGTGGCCTGCGGTTTCATCACCACGAGCATGGGGTCAAGCAACCTTTCCTGGCACTCTAAGTGTACTGGCTACAGTGAGCTGCGGCAAACCTCGACGCTGCAGGTTTATCCTCGCTTAGCGGGCGCGGAGGGTGTGGGCTTTGGCCCACCCAGGGTCTGGACTTCAGCCCATGAAGAGTACGGGCTTCAGCCCGTACGTAATGGAAATAGGAACAGAGGGCTTTAGCCCCTGAGGCGGCCTAGGCTGCGGAAAAAGTAGGTGTTTGGAGCGGAAGATTTCCCTCAGCGGCTAAAGCCGAGTTCATTGCAAAGCATTTGCGTACGGGCTGAAGCCCGTACCCTTCATCGGCCTAAGTTTTTCCGCGGACGGTTCAGTCCTGATATACCTGAGCAGATGGATCACCTACGAAGGCTCCGCTCATTGCGCCGGCAGATGAAGCAACGGGGCATTGACAGCTTGCTGGTCACCCACCTGCCTGACGTGCGCTATCTTTGCGGATTTACCGGCTCCAGCGCCTATCTCGCCATTACCGCGAATCGAGTCGCCATGTTCACCGACGGCCGCTATACCACCCAGGCGGCGCAGGAGACCAGCGCAGCCAAAGTGGTGATCGCAGCTCAAATCGGCCCGCGATGAGGCATGCCGGTGGCTGGTCTCCAGCGGAGTCGACCATTGTGCCTTCGATCCCGGATCTACCACGGTTACCGAGCTGGCGCTCTACCGCAAAGCCCTGTCTACCGGGCATCGCGGATTCTTCCGTCCTCTGGCCGAATCCCTGGTCCCCCGGCTCCGCCTCATCAAGGACCAGGACGAGCTCCGGCTCATGAAGCAGGCCGCTCATCTGGGCGTGGACTTGTTCCATGAGCTCCTGCCGCACCTGCAGCCGGGAGTTCCCGAGACGACAGTAGCGGCACAACTGGAGCACAGTGCGCGGCTGCGTGGAGCCGAGGCCATGTCCTTCGACAGCATTGTCGCCAGCGGCCCACGTTCGGCGTTGCCCCATGGCCACGCCACCTCTCAGCGGTTGCCGCGTAAGGGATTCTTAACGCTCGACTTCGGTGTTATTCTCAAAGGTTATTGCTCAGATATGACACGTACCGTCTTCCTGGGCCAGCCAACACGCCGGGAGCGCTTCACGTATGATGCTGTGCGGGAGGCGCAACAGGCTGCCGTTGCCGCGGTCAAGCCCGGGGCTTCCTGTGGAGAGGTAGACGAGGCAGCACGCAGCGTCCTGCGCAAAGCTGGCTTGGCGGAGTATTTTACCCACTCCACCGGTCATGGCGTTGGGCTTGAAATTCATGAAGGACCCCGCATTGCCGCGGACCAGTCGCAGTCCCTTTTGCCGGGGATGGTGGTTACCATCGAACCCGGCGTCTACATTGCAGGCCATTTTGGAGTGCGCATCGAAGACATGGTTGCCGTGACCCAGGAGGGTGGCCAGGTTCTGACACCGGCAACTACCGGTTGGACGCAGCTCTAAGCCAGTGGTATTAAGCAGACGAGAGATTCATGACGCCTGACGAAATCAAAGAGTTAAAGGAACTGATCGAGTTCCTAAAAGAAAACGATATTGGCGAGTTCGACCTCGAACGCGACGACCTCAAGGTACGCATAAAGTTCGGGCATCCCTCGCAAGCAACGGCCGCTTCGGCTCTCGATATTGCCCGTCTGGGGCAGTTGTTGTCCCCCGGGCAACACGCGCCGGCCGCCCCCTCGCAGGGCATACACGCGGTGGCGTCCGCTTCGCCGGGTTCCGCCACAGATGCCGTCGCCGAGGAGGAGAAGCTGCATATCGTAAAGTCGCCCATCGTGGGCACTTTTTACGAATCCTCTTCGCCCGGCGCCGCTGCCTTCGTCAAGATTGGGGACGAGATCGAGAACGGGCAGGTGCTGTGCATCGTCGAGGCCATGAAACTGATGAACGAGATCGAATCAGACGCAGCGGGAGAAGTGGTCAAGCGTCTGGTCACCAATGGCCAGCCGGTCGAATACGGCCAGCCGCTCTTCGCCCTGCGGCTCCGCTGAGCATGCTGACGGTCTCCCATTGAACCCTATGTTTCGAAAATTGCTCATCGCCAATCGTGGCGAAATCGCGCTTCGCGTCATCTGCGCCTGCAAAGAACTCGGCATCCGTACGGTCGCCATCTACAGCGAGGCGGATCGCAACTCGCTCCACGTCCGTTTTGCCGACGAGGCGATCTGCATCGGCCCGCCGCGATCGGCGGAGAGCTATCTGAATGTGCCCGCCGTCATCTCCGCCGCGGAGATCGCCGATGTCGACGCCATTCATCCCGGCTACGGACTGCTGAGCGAGAACGCCAACTTCGCCGAGGTCTGCCGCGCCTCCAACATCAAATTCGTCGGGCCCCCTCCCGAGGCCATGCGGCTGATGGGCGAGAAGGACAAAGCTCGCCAGGCGATGAAGAAGGCGAAAGTCCCCATCCTGCCGGGGTCCGAGGGCGTGCTGCAGAACGAGGAAGAGGCGCTGGCCTGGGCCAGGACGGTTGGCTTTCCTGTCATCCTCAAAGCCTCCGCCGGCGGTGGCGGGCGCGGCATGCGCGTGATCCGCACCGAGGAGGAACTGCCCCAGCTCTTTCAGGCCGCGCACACCGAGGCATCGAACGCCTTCGGCAACGGCGACCTGTACATGGAGAAATTCATTGAGCGTCCCAGGCACATCGAGTTCCAGATCCTGGCCGATGAGCACGGCAACGTTGTCTCCCTGGGCGAGCGGGAGTGCTCCATCCAGCGCCGCCATCAGAAGCTGATTGAAGAGGCGCCCTCGCTTCAAGTCACGCCCCGGATTCGTGAAGACATCGCCAAGACGCTCAAGAGGTGTCTGACCGCCATCGGCTACCAGAACGCCGGCACGGTCGAGTTCCTCATGGACGAGGACGGCAAGCTCTACTTTATCGAGATGAATACGCGCATCCAGGTGGAGCATCCGGTCACCGAAGCGGTGACCGGCATCGACCTGGTGAAAGCACAACTTCGTATTGCCGCCGGCGAGCAGCTGAGCAGCATTCTTCCCGAGGTGGTGCCCATCCGCGGCCACGCCATTGAGTGCCGGGTCAACGCCGAGCATCCGGAGAAGTTCACGCCTTCCGCCGGCCGCATCACCGCCTTCAATGTTCCGGGCGGCAACGGGGTGCGCGTGGATACGGCCCAGTACGCCGAAGGCATCGTGCCTCCTTATTATGATTCGCTGATCGCCAAGCTCATCGTCCACGGCAAAGACCGGGCCGAGGCCATGGCTCGCATGTCGCGTGCGCTCGAGATGTTCGTCGTGGAGGGCATTCACACTACCATTCCCTTGCACCGCCGCATCCTGGAAGACCAGGAATTCCGCGATGGGAACTTCGACACCAAGTTCATGGAGCGCTTCTTCGAGCGCGAGAAACTTCGCCGCGAACAGCTTCTTGCGGGGGGATAACCATGGCGCGGCTCGATCTGCCCCGCTTTTATCCCATCCTGGATGCTGGTCTTCTATTAAGGGCCGGCCTTTCCATCGAGCGGCTTCGCCCGCGAGCTGCGTGCGGCCGGTGTCCGCTTTCTGCAATATCGCGACAAAGAGGCATCGGATGAGGTCTTGCTGCAGCGCGCGGCGATTCTTCGGCGGATCTTTCACGGACAGCTGTCTCATCCTGAACGACCGCGTCCCGCTGGTGGTCTCCGCAGGCTACGACGGAGTCCATGTGGGCCAGGAGGATCTCTCTCCCGCGGAAGCGCGGGCCACGCTGGGATCAGAATTGATGGTCGGCGTGTCGACCCACGGCGAGAGTCAGTTAGTCCGCGCGCGCAGATAGCCCAGTGGACTACGTGGCTATCGGTCCGGTCTTCGCGACATCATCCAAGCTGGTTCCGGATCCGGTCGTTGGCCTGGAGGGGGTCCGGGCGGCCCGCGCCCTCACCGATAAGCCGCTGGTTGCGATCGGAGGGATCACCCGGGCCAATTGCGCCGCGGTGATCGAGGCCGGGGCCGACTCGGTCGCGGTCATCTCCGATTTGATCCAGAGCCCGGGCAAGAGTGTAGAGGAATTCTTCGGCCGCCTGGGCAATCACGGGAAAGCTTGAGAGAGCAGGTTGAGTGCCGTGGTATCCCACTCAAGCCAAAGAACGGCTTGAATGGGGCACCCAAACTTTGTTACCGGTCCATAAAAGTGATTTCAACCTTTGCTGGACATGGTTACGGGAAAACGGTATAGAACATAGAACCACTGATGCCTAGACTGCTGGCAACCAAGCCCCTCTCGACGCTTACCAAAGAGGCCAACGAGGTAGGAGAAAACACTCTCCGTCGCTCTCTCGGCCCGGTCAACCTGATCACGCTCGGCATCGGCGCCATCATCGGCGCGGGGATCTTCGTGCTTACCGGTCAGGCGGCTGCAATCCACGCTGGTCCAGCGGTTGCTCTCAGCTTCATCTTTGCCGGCATCACCTGTGCGTTCGCCGGGCTCTGCTACTCAGAGTTTGCCTCCATCATTCCCATTGCCGGCTCCGCTTATACCTACGGCTATGCCACCCTGGGCGAGTTGGTGGCCTGGATCATCGGCTGGGACCTGGTGCTGGAATACGCCTTCGGCGCTGCCACCGTGGCCTCCGGCTGGTCCGGATACTTCGTGAGCCTGTTGGAGGAACTGCACATTCACCTGCCGCCGCAGTTCACCACCACCTATGGCAATGTGCTTTATTTCTATGGCGATCGATGGCAACCCGCGATGTCGCTTCCGTCTACCGTCAACGCCGCGGCTCTGCCCCACGTTGCCGGCTTGTTCAACCTGGTCGCTTTCCTTGCCATCCTGATCGTCACTGCGGTCCTGGTCGATCGGCATCAAGGAATCGGCCAATCTGAACTCCGCTATCGTGATCGTCAAACTTGACGATCGTGGGTGTTTTTCTTGTTCTCGGCGGGGCGTTCCTGCTTCACCATCCTGAGGTCGCCAGGGCTAACTGGCATCCCTTCATTCCTCCATCGCAAGGCCCGGGAGCTTTCGGCTTCGGGGGTATCACAGCCGGTGCGGCTTCGGTCTTCTTTGCCTACATCGGCTTCGACGCGGTCTCCACGGCCGCGCAAGAGGCGCGGAACCCGCAGCGCGATATGCCTATCGGCATTCTCGGTTCGCTGGTGTTCTGTACCCTGCTTTATATCCTGGTCTCCACCGTGCTTACCGGCCTGGTCAACTATCGCAGCCTCGATGTGAGCGACCCGGTGGCGGTGGGCATCGATGTTACCGGTGTCACCTGGGGCAGCCTGTTGGTGAAGATCGGTGCGGTCTTTGGTCTGGGTACCGTCATGTTGGTGATGTTGCTGGGCCAGTCGCGCGTCTTCTACTCCATGTCCAAGGACGGCCTGTTATGGAAATGGGCTTCGGCCGTTCATCCCAAATTCCGCACCCCCTGGATATCGAACATAGTCGTAGGCACGATTGTTGCGTTTCTTCCCGCACTGTTGCCCATCGATAAGCTCGCCGCTCTGGTCAACATGGGAACGCTTGTTAGCCTTCACCATTGTTTGTGCCGGCGTCTGGATTCTGCGCCGGCGCCACCCCCACATGGAGCGTCCATTCCGGACGCCGCTGGTTCCGCTGGTTCCTATCCTCGGCATCTGTAGCGCCTTCTATCTCATGCTCAAGCTTCCATTGCTCACCTGGGAGGTTTTGGTGATCTGGCTGATCATCGGCCTGGGGATCTATTTCGGGTACAGCATCAAACACAGTAAAGTGCAGGCCATGAGTCCCGCGGAGACCACTGGCCGTACCCGCTGAAGCGTTTTCACTTCTACGCTGCATAGTCAGGTTCAGCGATGTGCCGCTTTTCTTGAGGAAAAGCGGCGTCGGGGCTGGTTGCTTCGTACACCGCGGAAGTGAAAACGCTAAATCGCTGGTAAAAGTCCTAGTATTCACACGTCACCGAATGGCCGTATACTTCTCGGACCACGAGCATTCTCCGTTTTCCTGACCGTTCGTGGAAGGCCCTCGCAACAGCAGATTGCTTTAAGAGGATGCGTCCATGAATAAATATTTCGCGGAATTAGTTGGTACGTTTGTCCTGGTTTTCGGGGGCGTCGGCAGTGCGGTGCTTGCGGGGAGCCATATCGGCTTTGCCGGCGTCGCCGCGGCCTTCGGACTTTCACTGCTCGCCATGGTATACACCATCGGGCCCATTTCCGGCTGCCACGTGAATCCGGCGGTCACCCTCGGAGTATTTCTGGCCAGGAAGATTAGTGCCAAGGATGCCGGGGCCTACATGGTGGCGCAAGTCATCGGCGCCATCATTGCTTCCGGGCTGATCCTGGTTATCGCCAACGGCATTCAGGGTGGTTATAGCGCGTCCGTCAGCGGGCTCGGGGCCGATGGGTACGGCCTGCACTCTCCCGATCACTACTCCATGGCGGCCGGCTTTGTTGCTGAAGCCGTGCTCACCATGTTTCTTGTCCTCGTCGTGCTGGGGTCGACCGACATCAGCGCTCCAGTCGGTTTTGCAGGCTTGGCCATTGGCCTGGTCCTGACCTTAATTCACCTGGTTGGCATTCCCATCACCAACACCTCGGTGAACCCCGCCCGGAGCATCGGTCCGGCGCTCTTTGTTGGCGGTTGGGCGCTACAGCAGTTGTGGCTGTTTATCGTGGCGCCGTTTGTAGGTTCAATCGTCGCCGCGATCGTCTATGCCGGCCTTCGCTACCCTTCCGTCACCATCACCACCCGCAGGGCAGAGCAAGCGCTACCTGGGGAACAGATCGACAGAATCGCCTAGGGCACTGCTGTTTGCGGCCGGTCGTCAAGACCGGCCGCGGACTTTTCACTAGATGATTTTTCGAGCCACGCGGCGGACCAGTTCGGTGGTGACGCCGTAGATGGCGTGCGTCACCAATTCACTGGCATGCTCGCGCGCCGGCTGATTTTCCGGGCTTTCCGTCAAGCCCATCATGGGTAATGCGGATGCGTGGGTGATGCCGCAAAGGGTCAGGCCGAAGTTGGCTCCCAAACGCCCGGTTACGATGGGCTGATACTCCGCCAGCGCACCGTACACCCCGCCTACCAATGCCCCGAAGCCCCAGTGGATGGCTTGCGTGGAGACCTCCTCCTCCGTCTCCGTGAGGCTACGTCCGGCCATGCGATTGACCAACACTACGGGGGGAGGGATTTGCCCTTGGGTACGAGGGGGATAAACTGCTTCCCCTGCGGCCTTGGCGGCCGCTCCCACCAAGCCCCCAATGGCTCCGGCGAGAAACCCCTTCAACAGCGATCGCGTGCGGCGAGGAGGTGCCGTTTCTTCGGTTGTGGTCATATACCGATCCTATAGACGCCTGGATGATTTGAGGTGGTACGGATCGAACGCACGCGGTACGTGTGCGTGTAGACGGGGGCCCTGTCCTGCTAACCTATAACGTCATCGTAGGCAATGCAAGGCTGGAGAGACATGGCCATTAGCAGACAATGGACGGAATGGCATTTAACGCAGGCCGGTTGGGTTTCGGGATCCAGCCGCCGCGACGGAGAAGGGAACGTCTGGCGCGATGAGCCCCAGGATCGGGTAGTCACCTTTGTGTACCAGGAGCAGATAGATAAAGCTCATCCGTCGCCGCATGCGACAGTGCAGGAATCCTGGCGATCAAAGGCGGCTGGCGCTGCCGCCAATATCGAGGCACTGCTCGGTCAGCATGGCGCCTGTCCGAGAAAGCTGTAGGCGCGCTCCGGGAAAGTGAATCCATCACTTTCCCGTCTGCGTGTATCTACATGATTATGCAGTGGTCTTGCTGCATAGCTCATTCATGGCCCGGGTCAATTCCTGGGCGATCATCGGAGCGGTTGCGGTCTCGATGGCAGAGCGCTGCATCAGGTAAACCAGCTTGCCGTCGCGCAAAATAGCAATGGCGGGTGAAGTGGGAGGATGACCTTCGAAGTAGGAGCGGGCGCGCTCCGTCGCTTCGCGATCCTGTCCGGCGAACACGGTGATCGCCTGGTCGGGCAGGTTCTTGTTCTGCAGGGCTAGCCTGACGCCCGGACGCATCTTGCCGGCGGCACAACCACAGATCGAGTTGACCACCAGCATCGTGGTGCCCGGCTTTGCCAGGGCCGCGTCGACTTCGTCCGCGGTCCGCGCTTCTTTGATGCCTGCGCGGGTAAGCTCCTCGCGCATCGGTATGACCATGATCTCGGGGTACATGCTTGCTCCTCCAGTACTCTGGTGTGTTGCAGATTTTGACACTATCTGGAACACTCCACCGATTGTAAAGATTCAACCCGGGTTTCGCCAGTGATATACCCTGATGGCGGAATGCAGTTCCTTGAGGAAGTACCGCTCGCGCCCTACACCACCTTTCAGATTGGCGGTCCAGCCCGTTGGTTTGCGGAAGCGGCGAGCGAAGACGATATCGCCGCCGGCATCGCTTTCGCCGCCGAGCGACGGTTGCCACTCTTCATTCTTGGCGGGGGCAGCAACTTGCTGGTTTCCGACGCCGGCTTTTCCGGCCTGGTGCTGCGTATCGCGCTGCGCGGGATCACCTGCATCGGGGAGAACGGCCGGCCGATCATCTCTGCTGCGGCCGGAGAAGACTGGGACGGGCTGGTGGCCTATGCCGTCGCGGCGGGTCTCGCGGGGGTAGAGTGTCTTTCTGGAATCCCGGGCACCGTGGGCGGCACGCCGGTGCAGAACGTGGGCGCCTATGGGCAGGAGGTTTCGCAAACTATCGTCACGGTACGCGCGTTCGACCGGAAGACGGGGCAATTTGTGGACTTGCCCGCCTCTGATTGCGGTTTCTCTTATCGCAGGAGCATCTTCAATAGCACCCAGCGGGACCGATACGTGGTGAGCCGCGTCCACTATGCGCTCCACAAGGATGCTCCCGCCAGCTTTGTCTACGCCGACGTTGCCCGTTACTTTGCCGCCCGCAACGTGACCGCGCCCACCCTGGTTGAGGTTCGCGAAGCGGTGCGCTCCATACGCGCGCAGAAGGGGATGCTGCTGATGCCTGGGGATGCAGACTGCCGGAGTGCCGGTAGCTTCTTCAAGAACCCGGTTGTTCCGGCATCCGTGGTGGATTCGCTGGCGCAGGATCTGGGGGTCGATAAGCAGAGCATCCCTGCCTATCCGGCGCCCCAGGGCGAGGTAAAGCTCTCCGCCGCCTGGTTGATTGAGCGGGCTGGCTTTGCCAAGGGTTATGCGCTCGGCAACGCGGGCATTTCCAGCCGCCATACCCTGGCTCTGATCAATCGTGGCGGCGCCAGCGCAAGCGAGGTGACTGCCCTGCGCGATCAGGTCATCGCCGCGGTGGCATCCCGCTTCGCCGTCCGCCTGGAGCCCGAGCCGGTCTGGCTGGCTTAGGACCGGCCCTGAGATACAATGTATCTCAGGTGAAATTGTCATGCCCTCAACGATGGTTCACGTGCGCGTGGATGAAAAGGTCAAAGAAGAGGCCAGCGCAACGCTGGCGAAGATGGGAATATCTGTTTCCGACGCTGTGCGCATATTGTTAATCCGTATTGCCGAGGAGAAGGCCCTTCCTTTCGAGGTGCGGGTTCCGAATGCAACGACGGTCAAGGCAATGGAATCCGCCGATAAGAAGCAAGGCAAGCGGTTCCGGTCCTCGAAGGCATTGTTTGAGGACCTAGGCATATGACATGCGCGAAATCATCCGCACCGTTCAGTTCAAGCGCGATGTGAAGCGGGCCGAGAAGCGCGGCAAGGACATGACGAAGTTGCGGGACTTGATCCTGCTGCTGGCCGGGGAAACGCCACTACCGGTACGCTACAAAGACCATCCTCTCAGCGGCGAGTGGAAGCATCACCGCGACTGCCATATCGAACCGGACTGGCTGTTGCTCTATAAGATCGACGATAGCGATCTTTATCTGGTCCGCACCGGCAGCCACGTTGATTTGTTCTGAGCGACGACAGCAGGCAGGCCTGATCCGGCCTCTAGTTCGCGCCCAGTTGCCGAAGCAGTTGTTCCCGGCGGGCAGCCAGAACCACCGCCGCTGGGCCATGAGCCTGGATCTGGCCGCTTTCGATCACCATCACATCCGCCGCGGTCTGGAAGACTTCCGCTACATCATGCGAGACGTAGAGCGCGGGGATGTTCCGCTCCGCGAGCCAGGCCGTCAGCTGCTCCAGAATGGAAGCCTTCAGGTCGGCATCGAGACCATTGAATGGTTCGTCCAGCAACAGCAAGCGCGGCTCGGGAGCAAGGGCGCGGGCCAGTGCTACACGCTGCTTCTCGCCTCCGGACAGATCGGCGGGACGCCGCCGGGCCAGGTGGCCGGCCTGAAAGAGTTGCAGCATTTGCCCCACCCGCTCTGCGCTCAAGCGCCGGCTGAGCCCGGAAAGCCCAAAGGCAACATTGCCGGTTACATCCATGTGCGGAAACAGGGCGGGTTGCTGCGTGACAAACCCGATGCCGCGTTCTGCGGGCGGAACCCAAACTCCGCTTTCTGTCTCTACCAGCGTTCTTCCTTCTAATACCACGCGGCCGCGTTCCGGCCTGGTCAAACCCCCAAGGACGCGCAACAGGGAGGTCTTGCCCGCACCTGAGGGGCCGAAGAGCACGGTCCACGGGGCCCACAACGCGCAAGAGACGCGCAGCGAGAGATTGCCCAGGGTATGCTCGATCTCGGCCTGCAGGTAGGCGCTAGACACCGGCTCTCCCCCGGCGTCCGTAGATGATCAGCAACGCCAGGAAGGAGAGGCTCAACAGCAGCAAAGCCGTATGGTTGGCCTGCGCATAGGCAAAGTCCTGAACCTGATCGTAGATCGAAATCGACAGGGTCTTGGTCACCCCTGGAATCCCTCCGCCAATCATCAACACCACGCCAAACTCGCCCACCGTGTGGGTGAAGGCCAGCACCGCAGCGGTGAGCAGGAACGGCCGCACCAAGGGCAGCAAGATGCGGGCCAGAATCCTGGCCGGGCGAGCGGACAGAAGCTCGGCCGCTTCCAGGATTTCGCGATCCACCGAGCGGAAGCCGGAGGTCATAGGCTGTACGGCGAAGGGGAGGCTGAAGATGACGGAGCCGACCAGCAGGCCGGCAAACGAGAAGGCCAAGGGATGACCAAAGACCGCGGTCAATGCTCTCCCGGCTGCTGTACGGGGACCCATCAGCACCAGCAGGTAGAAACCCAGAACCGTTGGAGGGACCACCAGCGGGAGCGCCACTGCGGCTTCGACCAGAGGCTTCCAGCGCGCCCGCCCGTAGGCCAGCCAATATCCCAGCGGGACCGCGATGGCGAGCAGGATCAACGTAGTCAGGGTGGCCAGGCGAAAGGTGAGGAATATGGCTTGCCGATCCATATAAGCGCGAGGGGAACGTTCTTACGGTGCGTTCAACCCCCGCTCAGCCAGTTGCTTTCTGATCGGGGGCGAAAGCAAAAAGTCGAGGAATTGATGAGCCACTGCGGCATCGGCTCCATTTTTGAGCACAACCGCGCCCTGCAGTATCGGAGGGTAGTCGTCCTGTGGAATCTCGACGTATTTCCCGGACGAACTCAGGCGCGGCGTGAGTGCGGAGGTGAGCGAGATCAAGCCCACATCCGCGTTGCCCGAATCGGCATATTGGGCAGTTTGCGCGATGTTCTCTGCAACCACCAGCTTGCTTTTCAAGGCTTCCGTCAATCCCAGCTTCTCCAGTGCGGCCTTGGCCGCTCGCCCGTAAGGTGCATGCTCCGGATTTGCAACTGCGACGGTCCGCAACGACGGGCTGCGCAGTGAGTCAAGGGTGAGCGGTTGTGCCGGAGAGTCATTTCGCGCCCAGAGCACCAGGGTTCCGCGAGCGTA
This sequence comes from uncultured Acidobacteriaceae bacterium, assembly GCA_963821315.1. Lineage (GTDB taxonomy): Bacteria > Acidobacteriota > Terriglobia > Terriglobales > Acidobacteriaceae > PALSA-350. The sequence goes on from CAWGDP010000014.1 coordinate 126,315, forward strand.
GGGCACCGGTTCAACACTATCCGCCAGGCCGGCCGCGACCACTTTCTGGGGAAAGGACAGATCCGCTGACAGGAAGAGGGAGAAAGGCCCACCATTCAGGATTTGCGTGGCCAGGGTGGCCGAGGATGCATAAGAAGCATCCACTTTCTTATTCGTCTGCTTCTCGAACTGGTCGATGAGCGGGGGCAAGACCGGCTGAAGGTCGGCGGCCGCGGCTATCTTGAGCGAGGTGTTTTCCTGGGCGAAGCAACTCGGGACGGCCAACAGCAGAAGGATGAGAAAGCGTCGTCTAAACACGTAGCACCATCACTTCGGTCGATTTGATGAGTGCGGCTGCGGTTTCGCCCACCTGGAGGCGCATTTCCCGGGCTGCCTCGGCGGTGATGATCGAGGTAATAATTTGCCCACCGATCGACAGCTTGACCTGGGCCAGCAATCCCTCAATCTTCAATTCGACAATCCGGCCGGTGAGTTGATTGCGTCCGCTGAGCGAGCGCAGCATCTCTCGCTTGGGCGTCTCAGGACGTTTCGCCTGGTGCAACAAGCTGTCCAGCTCAGATTCTGGAATGCGGTAGTGGCCCCCCGGAGTCTTTACCGCCTTCAGCTTTCCGCGATAGAGCCATTGCTTGATGGTGGCGTAGGAGATCCCCAATCGCTGAGCGGCTTCGCGGGGTGAGAGCAACATGGCGAAAGTATACGATGCGTTGCCCCGCGCTATACGAATTTAAACGAAAATAGAGGCTCGGGGGCGTTCTCACCAGGGCTAAAGCCCGGTCATTGTAAGATAAAGCGTTCTCGCGGGTTTGAAAACCCGCTCCCCCGGACTGAAGTCCGGGGCTGGCACAGCTCGACTAAAATCCCGGTCACCTCAACAGCGAGTTTTTCCGCAGCCTGCAAAGTCGTGCCCTGATAAGCATCAGAGCCGCGAATCCCGGAAAACTCGCAGATTCGCCTCTATCCACCATGCGTCCCCGTCCCCCGGCATTCGCGGATTCGGGAATCGCGATGCTAGGCTAGGTTTAGACCATGCACGAAGCTTCTCATCAACTGCGCTGCGTCGGATGCGGCGCCGTGATCCTCCCGGACTCCGTAGAAAAAGACTTTCGTTGCGTCGACTGTGCCGAGCTTCTCGAGGTGGAATACCCCTCGTGGAGCCAGGCCGGCGCGCCTTTTGCCAGCCCCCGCCGTATGCCCAATCCGGGCGCTCTGCGCTGGTTGTGGCAGGAAAGACTCCAATCCAGGGTACCCATCGATCAGAGCGGGGTGTGGCGCTTTCGCGAGCTGCTGCCGATCCTGGTCCATCCCGAGCAGGCGGTCACGCTACGCGAAGGCAACACGCCACTCTACCGTCTGCTACAAAGCGCAGAAGAACTTGGCCTGGAGCATCTTTACGCCAAACACCAGGGCATGAATCCAACCGGCTCCTTCAAGGACACGGGCATGACGGCGGCGCTCTCGCAGGCACGCGAGCGCGGCTTTCAATGGGTGGCATGCGCTTCTACCGGCAACACCTCGGCCGCGATGGCGGCCTATGCCGCCCGGGCGCGCATGAACAGCCTGGTTTTGCTGCCCGAAGGCAAGATCTCCTGGTCCAAGCTCTCCCAGGCAATCGACTACGGCGCCGTTACCTGCCAGCTGAATACCGACTTCGACGGCTGTGTACGGGTGCTGGCGGAAGTGGTGCGGCGCGCCCCGGTGTACCTGCTGAATTCCGTCAACCCTTACCGGCTGGAAGGGCAAAAGACCCCCGCACTCGAGATTGCCGAGGAGTTCGACTGGCAGGTTCCTGACCACGTGATCGTTCCCGGAGGAAATCTGGCCAACGGTTCCGCCCTGGGCAAGGGCTTTGTGGAAATGATGCATTTAGGACTCACCAACAAGGTGCCCAAAATTACCGTGGTGCAAGCCGAGGGAGCCAACCCGCTGTACCTGAGCCTGCTCAACCATGACGGATGTGAGATCCAGCCGGTCCAGGCCAACACCCGGGCCACCGCCATCCGCATCGGAAACCCGGCTTCCTGGCGCAAGGCAGCCCGCATTATTCGCCAGACCGGCGGCTACTGCGAACAGGTCAGCGAAGCCGAGATAGCACTCGCCAAGGCACAGATCGGCCAGGAGGGTATCGGTTGCGAGCCGGCATCGGCCGTAACCCTGGGCGGCCTGAAAAAGCTGGTGCGGCAAGGCAAGATCCGTAGCGGCGAATCCGTCGTGCTCCTGCTCACCGGCCACACGCTCAAGGATTCTGAATACACCATCGATTTTCATCGCGAGAAGCTGTTGACCGCTGAGGAAAGTGCCGGGTTGGAACGGGAGCTGGCCGAGAAGCGCCGGGCGACGCTCTCCCTCGAGGCATCCTCCGATGCCGTGCTGCGGGTGCTCGAGGCGGCAATTCAAGCATGAAGACGGTGCGATTACGGCTTCCTGCCACCTCGGCCAACTTGGGCCCGGGCTTTGACGCCATGGCTCTCGCCCTGGAGTTGTTCCTGGAGATCGAGGCCACGCCCGGCGCCCCGGTTCTCCATTACCGCTACCGGCCGCAATCAGGATATCTGCGCCGGATTGAACAGAAATCTGCTGATTCAGACCTATGAGTCGGTGCTGAGTGCGCAGCAGCGCCCGGTGGTGCCGCTGGAAATTCACATGCGCAACGGCATTCCTGTGGGCATGGGTTGCGGTTCGTCGGCTGCGGTCCGCTTGGCCGCAGTCGCCCTGGCCTCGTCTTTCGGTGACCTTGATTGGGACACCGCGAAGATCGTCGACCAGGCGGTGCGCATCGAAGGCCATCCCGACAACGTGGCGGCTTGCTGGCATGGCGGCCTGACCATTGCTGCCAATGCCCAGGAGCTCACCATCGTCTCCATTCCGCCGCCACCCCATTGGCGCGCTCTCCTGGTTCTTCCTGAGACTCCGGTGGCCACCGCCAAGGCACGCGGGATGCTGCCCCAGAGCTATGGGCGGCAAGACGTGGTCGCGAACCTGCAATGCGCGGCCTTGCTCACCGCCGCCTTCGCCTTGGGCAGAGCGGATATAATGCAGCTGGCCACGCAAGACCGCCTGCATCAGCCCTATCGTTTGCAGCTATGCCCGTTGCTGCCGGCACTGCTGCCCCTGGCGGGGAACCACGGAGTGATGTCGGTTACGCTCAGCGGCGCGGGCCCTTCGGTGTTGCTGTTGACGCAAGAGCCGGAAACTAAGCAGGAAGCCTTGAAGGACGCAATTCTGGAGCTGGCGCGACCGGTGTGTCCGGTGGAGATTTTGTCCACTCAACTCTGCCGCGGAAGTGCCCAAATAAGCCTTGGGGAGCGGACCCCAAGCATAATCAAAGGGTAACTCCGCATTTTCCCGGTTGTTACTTTAGTGTTACCTAAGTTTTGTTTACAAGACTGGTGACAAGCCCTATTTTTGCGGCGTGGGCAGTTCCGGGGGAGGGCTGCTCTAGCGCCTGTGGCCGTGAGGTCCAGGCGCTTTTGGCTTTTGTGGTGTCTGCACCTTTTACCACCCAGCCGCATCAATAGAAGGGCTGGGTGTGGCGTGGATGTTATCCTCAGCCAGGAAGTGAAGGAGGAACATGGCAGGACCAGGAGTCTTTGAAGTAAACGATGCGACATTCGAGCAGGAGGTGCTGCAATCCGAGCAGCCTGTTCTGGTCGATTTTTGGGCTGCCTGGTGCGGGCCGTGCAGGGCATTGGCGCCCGTCGTGGACGAGGTCGCGGTGCAATACAGCGGCAAGCTCAAGGTGATGAAGATGGATGTGGATCGGAATTCGGCCACGCCGATGCGTTATGGGATTCGCGGCATTCCGGCCCTGCTTCTCTTCAAGGGTGGCAAGGTAGCGGAGCAGATTGTTGGTTTTGTTCCCAAAGATAAGATTGATCAGAGCATCAGCAAGCTGATCGATCAGCCGGCTGATCGCAGCGTAAGCGCTTGATCCGCTCATAAGATGAGAGAGCCAAGGGCCCCGGCGGGAACGCCGGGGCTCTTTTTATGCTCTAAGCGTATCGGCGCAGCACCCCAAGCACCCGGCCCTGTATTGCGATTTGCGAAAGCGGAACGTAGATCGGTTCCATCTCCGTATTTGAGGGCTGCAACCGGACCATGGTTCCCTCAATGTAATACCGCTTTAGCGTGGTCTCGCTCCCGCGGACAAGGGCCACGATGATTTCCCCTTGGCGCGCCGTGCTGGTGTGCTCCACCAGGACATAGTCGCCGTCCACGATGTGCTCATCGCGCATGGAGTCTCCGCGCACCTGGAGCGCAAACACCTCCCGATTTCCAATCACGTCGCCCAGCGAGATGCTTTCGCTGGTCTCCGGAGCCTCGACTGGTTGCCCGGCGGCGATCCGCCCCAGCAGTGGAAGGCGATCGGAACGCTTGGTCTTGCTGCGCGGCGGCAATACGTCGATGGAGCGGCTGCGGTTGTGCGCACGCTGCAGCAGGCCCTTCTTCTGCAGATTTGTAATGTGTTTGTGCACTGTGGCTAGCGACTTGAGACTCAGGCCGCGAGCAATCTCCTCAAAGGAAGGGGAGTATCCGTTGCGCTGCACAAAGTTGCTGATGAAGTCCAGCACTTCTTTTTGTCTGCGGGTAACCGACATTTCCGGCATTATAGCGAACAAAAAGCGAATTAGGAAAGAAGTTTTTCTATTTCCGTCGCGGACGATTCGGACACTCGATTACGAGCGGCTTCGGTGTGTTCCGTTTTAGGCCCAATATCGGCGGGGGCTATCCCGTTATGAGAATGCACAACAACTTATGTCGATGCGGTGCTTGTTGTCGCAGTCAATCGGATGCAACGTAGAGATGCGACCGGAAAAGCAGCACTGCCCGATGTTTGTTGAGCCGCCAGTTCCTCGGCGTTCTAACCTTGGTCACTGGACAGTAAACGTGTTGCAGGTTGAGTTCGCGTGAGGGATGCCGATATCACCACAAAGATTTCCATTATCGGCCGAATGAGATTGGTCAAAGAAGTCTGGGTCCCTCCTTAACAAATCAGTGGTATTTCGGTGGCGCTTCACAAGTCTTCAACAGAACTCGGCTCATATTGGCTGAATGGTGATTATGCAGGAAGCAGGAAAAGGTCAGAGGCGTCCCCGGCGGAATGAAGCATCCGACGCCAGAGGTGAGCGCAGTGAACCGGGCCGCATCCGAGGATGCGCAAAAGGAAGCGCCGGCCGCCGCGCCTGCAAAAGCGTTGGTGCCACGGACAGGCGATCTGCTCACGCGCCGAACAGGAACTGCGAATGATCGAGCATCTACCCATCGTGCGTTTCATTGCCCGGCGCATCCATGAGCGGCTGCCGCAACATGTGCCGATCGAAGACCTTTACAGCGCAGGAGTGGTCGGGCTGCTGGATGCATTCGGCAAGTTCGACCCATCCAAGCAGGTCCAGTTTCGCAGTTACGCGCAATTCCGGATTCGCGGGGCGATTCTGGACAGCCTGCGGACGCTCGACTGGAGCCCGCGTGAGTTACGGCGCAAGGGGCGAGCCATTGAGCAGGCGATCCAGACGCTGACCGCCCAGTTTGGCCGTTCGCCGACCGACATCGAGATCGCTCATCAACTGCACATCGAGCTGGCAGCCTATCAGCAGTTGCTGGGTGAACTGAAGGGTCTTGAAATCGGCACTCTGCATTCCGAGCGTTCAGAGGACTCGGGTGAAGAGGAACTGGTCTATCTGCCGAACCGGCCCGAAGACGATCCGCTTTTTCGCTACCTGCACGCGGAGATGCGGGAGCGGCTGACGAGCGCAATCAGCGAATTGCCCGAACGCGAGCGTCTGGTCATGACCCTTTACTACTACGAAGAGACGACCATGAAGGAGATCGGCCTGATCCTTGGCGTCGTGGAATCCAGGATCTCGCAAATTCATGCTTCTGCTGTCTTGCATCTTCGCGCCCGCCTAGCTGATTTCGGTGCTCGCCGGGAGCCAGGAATCACCCCGGCCAGGCAGGAACCCCCTTCCGGGCGGCCCGCGATCTCCCAGGAACCCGGCTAAACAAACGAAACGGATTGGTTGCTGTCGGTGGGAGCCCCCTACTTCAGCAGGGGGAGCGACGCTTTAGCGTCGCGGAAATCAGGCTTTAGCCCCGGCTTCAAAGACCCGCGGCTAAAGCCGGAAGAGAATAATCCTGCGCGAAGCCGCTCGGCTTGAAAGCCGAGCTCCCCCGCATGAATGCGGGGGCTCCCACCACGCAATTTGGACAAGTCTTACTCTCAGCCGTTCCCCGTTCGACAGGCTCAGGGCGGCTCTTCGGGACTGAGTTCTGAGCCGGCGGTTCTCATACAGCCCGTACCCCTCATTGGTGTCAATCCGCAGGCTGTAGATCAATTCAACTTTTTTGTTGTTACGATTAGTCCCTTTTTATCTGCTGCTGATCCTGCTAGGCTGAAGGTCCACCATGGACCCCTTCGACAACCCGCGGATCCCGTTGAACCGGCCAACGAAACAGAGGCAACCAGGCCGAGTCAAGCGGCAAAGCAGCCAAGGACAGCGAGTCTCCGATCGATGAAGCGCGGCGGAAAAAAATCGAAAAGCTGAAGAAGGCTGTGGCCGACGGAACCTATAACGTCAGTGCCGAAGAGGTCGCCGACAAGCTGATCGAGCACATGCTGGAGCCCAAAGAATAAACCACTCGATATACTCTGGTTAAGAGGCCCTTGGTATGCCGTTTCGCTTTTTGTGGAATGCGACACGAGGCCATCGGCTGATGCCGTGGCGGAGCGAATACCTCAAGTGGCGTATCGAAACCTACTCCGGCCGCAAAGCTGACACCATCGACGCAACGTTACTTCTGGTTTTTTCTCTGGAAGGAGAGGGCGCAACTGATGCGTTTCCTCGGCTGGACGCGGAATTTTGGAACACGGCGCCGGCAACCCTCTTGAGTCTTTGCTTCCTCGATCATCGTCTTGCCCGCCGCTTTCGCCCGCTGATTGCCTGCCTGCTCCTCTTTGCCCTGCAAGCGCACGGCCAGCAGACGCCCTCACCCGAAACTACGATTCGCGTGGAAACATCGGAAGTGCTGGTGCCGACGCTGGTCGAGATGCCCTCGGGGGAGATTGTCTATGGCCTGGGGCCGGCCGATTTTCAATTGACCGACAACGGAGTGCCGCAGCAACTCCACGTCGACGATGACCTGGACAATGAACCCGTCTCCGTAGTGGTGGCGGTCGAGAAAGGCCGCATGGCGGCGCTGGAGTTTGAAAAGATCAATCGACTGGCTCCCTTGATCGATCTTTTTCTGGGAGATGGGTCGAGCGAAGCGGCGTTCGTGAGTTTCGATTCCAAGCCGCAACTGGTGGTGCCGTTCACCAAAGATGGTGACCGTCTCGGTCATGAGTTGAAGCGCATGGAGCCGGGCGACGGCGGAGCCGCCATCCTCGATACCGTCGGCTTTTCGGTGAAGCTGCTGGAAGACAGGCCGAAGGACTACCGCCGGGTGCTGCTGTTGATCAGCGAGACCCGCGACCATGGCAGCCGGGATGTGGACGCGCGGCGGGTGGTGGAACAGATCGGCATCAGCAACACACTGGTTCTGAGCGTCGCCTTCTCTCCTTCCAAAGCTCTGTTGCTGCACGATCTCAAGAGATGGCGGGCAGAGCGCGGGCGTAGCGCGATCTGCTCACGCCTCTGATGATGGCCATCCAGGCGGTGCGCACCAACGTGGCGCGGCAGATCGCCGTGATGAGTGGTGGGGAATATGCGCCCTTTACCACCGAGCGCGGCTTTGAAGCCCGCGTGCAAGAGGTTGCCAAGCATGCCCGCAATCGATATCTGTTGAGTTTTCGACCCACGGATAGCACTCCGGGACTGCACGTGCTGGAGGTTCGGCTCACCCGCGACCTGGGGGCCACGGGTGGTGGCCAGGAGCCAGCTACTGGGCGCTGGAAAAGCAGGCGAAGCGGCTTCCGCCACTCCTTGAACCGTTTCTTAGAATCGGCGCCACGAATCTTTCCCGCATGTCGATGGCAAAGCAACGTCATGATCGAGCGCTCGGGCGCATGTACCCTACAAAAGTGTCGCTGGATGGCTAACCATGCGTTGTTTAAGCATCGAACGACAAAGAATCAAAGCGGAGGAGAAGTATGAGCAAAGTAGTAAAGTTGCGGGCCAGTGACGGTCACGAACTGGATGCCTATGTGGCCCAACCAGAGGGTAAACCTCGGGCGGGACTGGTCGTGGTGCAGGAGATTTTTGGCGTCAACAAGCATATCCGTTCGGTGGCGGATCGATTCGCGCGTGAAGGTTTTTTCGCGGTGGCCCCGGCGCTCTTTGATCGCGTGGAAAGGAACGTTGACTGGGGCTATGACGGCGAAAGCGCCAAGAAGGGGATGGCCATCGTGCAAAAAATCGGCATCGATGATTCGCTGAAGGATGTGGATGCGGCGCTGCAATATGCCAGCAAAGAGACGGGGAAACCAGCTGGGGTGGTGGGCTACTGCTACGGGGGATCGCTGGCCTGGTTGAGCCGCGACCCGGCTGGCGCCGGCCGCAGCTGTGGGCTACTACGGTGGCCACATCGCGAATTTCGCTCAAGAAAATCCGCGGGTTCCTGTCATGCTTCATTTCGGGAAACAGGACGATCACATTCCGGCGACCGATGTCGCCAAGGTGCAGGAGGCCCATCCGGAGGTCGAGATCTATTGGTATGACGCCGGGCATGGATTCAATTGCGACATGCGCGGCAGCTACAACGAAAAGGCAGCGAAGGAAGCCATGGCGAGGACACTCGAGTTTTTCAATAAGCACCTTTGATGGGCTGCCGATGAGAATCGTGCATCTATCTGACTGATTCAAGGAGCAGGATGGGAACCACCACTGCCAACGCGTCCGCCGCAAACGCCGCGATGTACGCCTGGAAGCCCAAGACAAATCCCTGGCTCATCGCCGCCACGGTGGCTCTGGCGGCCTTTATGGAAGTGCTGGACACTTCCATTGCCAATGTTGCGCTCCCTCACATCGCGGGCAGCCTGGGAGCGAGTGCCGATCAGAGCACCTGGGTCCTCACCTCATACCTGGTCGCTAATGCGATTGTTTTGCCAATGGGCGCCTGGGCCGCAAGCGTGATCGGGCGGAAGAACTTCTTCATGCTCTGCATCGTGATCTTCACCGCCAGTTCCTTCTTGTGCGGCATCGCCCCCAGCCTTGGTTTGCTGCTGCTGTTCCGCGTATTTCAGGGTGTGGGCGGAGGCGGCTTGCAGCCCATGGCGCAGGCCATCATGGCCGATTCCTTCGAGCCCTCAAAGCGCGGCCTCGCATTTTCCCTGTACGGGTTGGTCGCGGTGCTGGCGCCCTCCATCGGGCCTACACTCGGCGGATGGATTACCGACAACTACTCCTGGAACTGGATCTTCTACATCAACATTCCTGTCGGCATCCTGACGCTGTTCCTCACCAACCGGCTGGTTGAAGATCCTCCCTTCCAGAAGTCGGACCGCGCCAATCTTTACCGCATCGACTACATCGGCGTCGGCCTGCTGGTCATCGCCATGGGAGCATTGCAGATCACGCTGGACAAGGGTGAGGAAAAGAACTGGTTTGGATCGCACTTCATCGTCTTCTTTGCCTACACCTTCATCATTTCGTTTATCGCCCTGATCCTTTGGGAGTTTCATGCGGAGCGGCCGCTGATCGATCTGCGCCTCTTCAAGTTCAAGAATTTTGCTGTCTGCGCCTTTCTCATGCTGCTGACCGGAGGCCTGCTGAACGCAACCACCGTGCTGCAGCCGCAATTCCTGCAGCAGCAACTCGGCTATACGGCCACCATCGCAGGGCTTTCCCTGTCGGGTGGGGGACTGGCTTTGCTGGTTGTAATGCCCATGGCCGGGCAGGCGGTGAGCCGATTCCCGGCGCGAAATTTGATTGCGATGGGTTTTGTTATCTTCGCCATCGGGTATTTCTACACCGCGAAGAACATCAGCCTGCTCATCAGCTTTGGTTTTGCGTCCAAGCTGCGCGTGGTGCAAATTGTCGCTATTCCCTTTGTTTTTATTTCCGTGACCACGGCTGCCTATTTCGGAATTCCCCCGGAAAAGAACAACCAGGTGTCGGGACTCATCAACTTCGTCCGTAACATTGGCGGGAGCATTCTCATCTCGCTGACCAACGCCCTGGTGACGGAGCGGGCGCAGTGGCATCAGAGCGTGCTGTCCAAGAACACCTCGCTGGCGGACGGCAACTATCAGCAGCAAATTGACGCGTTGCGGCACACCTTTGACAGCTCGGCAGGGAAGGCCAACGGGCTGCACCTGGCCCAGGGGCAGCTCTACGACCACCTTCAAGCGCAGACCCAAGCCCTGGCTTACGTGGACGTTTATTACGTGCTTTGTTTTGCCGCGATCCTGATGGTGCCGCTGGCCTTTCTCCTGGACCGCAATCAGCCAGGCGGCGGCGGAGCGGTGATGATGGAATAGGGCCTTCCATGGCTTTTTCCGTACGGCACTAAGCCATAAGGAGTGAGGGCCTTAGGCTCTGCGTGAGAACCCTCTCCAAATCGAGTCCCGTAGGAGTCTGTGTCGTAGCACATCGGAGCTGAGCTAGAGTTGACCATTTCCGTATCAATGACGATGAATTCTGCTGGTTAATTCGTATAGCTTTTCGTCGATTTCTTAGCTACGACACAGACTCCGTAGGGACGGCTGAGAGTAGCCCAGGACGTCAGTCCTGGGTCGGATTTGAAGTACGAACCAGTCCCGTTAGGGACGGCTGAAAATGACCCAGGACACGGTCCTGGGTGGCCGGCCCGAAACGCGAATAGTTCATTTCGGAAGTAGAAGTTCCCCAGGATTGCATCCTGGGGGATTTTCAGCCGTCCCTAACGGGACTGTTCGTCTCTCGAATCTTTACCCAGGACTAGCGTCCTGGGCTATTCTCAGCCGTCCCTTCGGGACTCAATTTGGAGGGTTCTCACGCAGACTCTAAAGCCCTTAGGGCGCTTCCATCTGTTCTGTGCTACGACATCTACAGCACGGCTGAAGCCGTGCCTTTCCTTCATAGAAGTCCTTCTTTGGTCCATTCCAAATCGGTCGAATTCAGGCGGTTTACTGGCCCCGGAGCGCAGAGCCTCACATGGACGCACAATCGAAGGCATGTTATTCTTAGTCAGACACTTAGAGAGTGGACTCGATTTAAACGTAGAGGAGTAAAGCGCTGCCGTGCTGGCAACTGCAAAGAAGACCGAAGTTATTACGCGCTTTCGCACCCATGACAGTGACACGGGTAGCCCGGAAGTGCAGATTGCGATTCTCAGTGAACGAATTGGCGAGCTGACTGAGCACTTCAAGCTTCACAAGAAAGATCACGCCTCAAGGCGCGGTCTGTTGATGCTGGTGAGCAAGCGCCGCCGTCTACTGGATTATCTCAAGACGAATAATTCTGACCGCTACCGTGATGTGATCGGTAAGCTGGGTATCCGCAAGTAACAAGCGAGCAACTTGTACCCCACAATTAGGCGAAGAGACTGGATCGGACTGAACGCTGAGACGGCTGGTGCACACGTGGTAGCACCAGATGGAAAGCGCGCGTCAGCTGTCTCGAGCAGATCCTCGTTCTTCGCCGTTCGCGCTGGTGCGATTCCTGCCCATTGCCCCGCCGATAATTCGCTCAGAGATATCGCCTCGCGCCCCGCCCTATGTGCACATACGAAATGAGGATTTTATGAAGCAGGAAGTGACTGTCGAGCTTGCCGGTGGCAAGCGATTGACTTTTGAAACTGGCCGTATGGCCAAGCAGGCCTCCGGCGCCGTGCTCGTGACCCAGGGTGACAATGTAGTCCTGGCCACCGCCGTAGCCGCTCCGGATCCTAAAGAAGGCCTCGATTTTTTCCCCTTGACCGTGGATTACCGCGAGTACACCTACGCCGGCGGACGCATTCCCGGCGGTTTTATCAAGCGTGAAGGCCGTCCCAGCGAGCGTGAGGTTCTTACCTGCCGCCAGATCGACCGCCCCATTCGCCCCATGTTCCCCAAGAATTTCCGCAATGAGACCCAGGTGATTGCCTTGGTCATGTCCGCGGACAAAGAGAACGATCCCGACGTGATCGGCATTAATGCTGCGGGAGCGGCCCTTTCGCTTTCCGACATCCCCTTCGGCGGCCCCATCGGCGCCGTGCGCGTGGGTCAGGTGAAGGGTGAGTTCATCGTCAACCCCACCTATGCCGAGCGGCTCGAGAGCACGTTGAACATCACCGTCGTGGCCACCAAGGATGGCGTGGTGATGATCGAGAGCGGCGCCACTGGCGTGAGTGAAGATACCGTCGTCGATGCCATTGAATTTGGCCACGGCGAGATCAAGAAGATTTGCGCCGTGATCGACGAGCTGGTTGCCAAGGCTGGGAAGCCCAAGCGTGTCGTACCTCCAGTCGAATTCGACGACCAATACCTGGCGCAGTTGCAAGCCAAGGTGGGCGACCGGCTGAAGGATGCGCTCGACACCAAAACCCATCCCAAAGCTGAGAGCTACGCGCTAGTCAAGGCAATCAAGGACGAGCTGGCGAAGGAGCTGCCCGAAGGGGACGCGGACGCCAAGAAGAAGCTGGCGAAATATTACGAGATCGTGCGCGAGAGAATTTTCCGCGAGCAGGTCACCAAAGATCGCATCCGGCCCGGATCGGCGCAGCTTCGATCAGATTCGTGAGATATCGATTGAAGTGGGTGTGTTGCCGCGTGTCCACGGCTCCGCTCTCTTTACCCGCGGCGAGACGCAGGCGTTGGTTACCGTAACCCTGGGAACCACGGATGATCAGCAGCGCCTGGAAACCTTCCAGGGTGAGCAACGCAAGCGTTTCATGCTGCACTACAACTTCCCCCCGTTCTCGGTGGGCGAAGTGGGCCGCATGACCGGCGTAGGCCGGCGTGAGATCGGCCACGGTGCGCTGGCGGAACGTGCAGTTTCCGCGGTGTTGCCTGGCGAGGACGAGTCTCCCTACACCATGCGCGTGGTCTCCGACATCCTGGAATCGAATGGTTCTTCCTCGATGGCCAGCGTCTGCGGCGCAAGTCTCGCTCTGATGAATGCCGGCATTCCCCTCAAGGGAGCGGTAGCTGGCGTGGCCATGGGCCTGGTCAAGGAAGGCGATGACTACGCCATCCTGACGGACATCGCCGGTGCGGAAGACCACTACGGCGATATGGACTTCAAGGTAGCCGGCACGCGCGAAGGCATCACCGCGTTGCAGATGGACATCAAGATCAGCGGCGTCACCGGGCAGATCATGCGCGAGGCGCTGGAACAGGCCCGCCGCGGACGGCTGTTCCTGCTGGACAAGATGGACGAGATACAGGCTACTTCGAATGTCGAGAAGTCCAAGTTTGCCCCGCAGATTCACACCCTGCAAATACCGACGGACAAGATTCGGGATCTGATCGGACCGGGCGGCAAGACGATTCGCGGCATCATCGAAGCCACGGGCGTCAAGATCGATGTCGACGACACGGGTCGCGTGAACGTTGCCTCGAGCGATGAAGAAGGCCTGAAGAAGGCGCTGGCCATGATCAGCGATCTGACTGCTGTGCCTGAAGTGGGCAAGACCTACCTGGGCAAAGTGGTTCGCCTGGCTGAGTTCGGCGCCTTCGTCGAGATCTTCCCGGGCACGGATGGCTTGTTGCACATCAGTGAGATTGCTGAGCATCGCGTGAAAGACGTGAAGGACGAATTGCGCGAAGGGGACCAGGTACTGGTAAAGGTTCTCGGCATCGAGGGCAATCGCATCAAGCTGTCGCGCAAGGCACTGCTCAAAGAACAGCGCGAGAAGCTCGGGCTTCCAGAGCCATCACGGGGCGGGTCGGGAGACAACGGTGGCGGCGAAGCGCCGGCTCCGCGCGCTCCGCGGGCGCAATCGCAATCGCCGGTGGAGCGGCAGCCGGCTTCGAACGCCAGTACCATTACCATTGAGGGCGGGGAAGACTTCGATGACGATGAGCCCTTTGTCGAAGGCGGCGACGAGCCCAACTTCAATCGCGCGGATGGTACGCCCGATCCTGTAACCGCAGAGGTTCGCAGGCCGGCATCAGGCGGTGGTCCAGGTGGTCCCGGAGGGCAGCGGCGCCGGCGGCATCGCAGCCGTGGCCGGGGTCCGGGCGGTGGCTCCGGTGGTGGCGGAGGCCGCGGACCACAGTAATCGGGCTGAAAGCTTAAGTAAGCGAGGGGTTGCGTTTGCGCGCAGCCCTTTTCTTTTGCGGTGTACAGGATGGATGCGAGACCGAAGCACTGGCTGGCCTTTGCCGCTCTGGGCATTGTGTGGGGCACCACGTGGGCGGCTGCGCAAACTCTGGGTGAGTACATTCCGCCCTTGCGTGGAGCGAGCGTCCGTTTTCTATTGGCCGCGCTGCTGTGGCTTCCGGTGATTTTGTGGAAGCGGCTGAAATGGCCTCGTGGCCGCGCACTGGGCATCGTACTCCTTCTCTCCTTCACTCTGATCGCGCTGCCGTCCGTGGTCCTCCTGTGGGCCCAGTCCCGGGTTTCATCAGCAACCGTAGCAGTGTCATTTTGCGCTATGCCGCTGCTGGTAATATTTCTCACTCCTGCTCTTGCCGGCAGGGAAGTGCCGCGCATTGCCATGCAAGCCTCGATCGTAGGCTTGGGGGCGATGGCCCTGGCTCTGGGCGCGACGTTCTCCGTGGCTCAGGCCGGTGGCGCTGCCCTGGTGCTGCTCGCAGTCGCTTCCATTGGCGCCTCTGCGATTATTACCCGCCGTGAACTCGGGAGCGTGCATCCCCTCGTAGTGACTGCGTTGCTGCTGGGTGTGGCTGGGTTGCTGCTATTTTTGGCCAGTCTGGCATTGGAGTATGGGCAGCCGGTGGAATGGAACCGCAGCGCTGTCGGTGCGGTGCTCTTTCTGGCTGGCGTGGCTGGTGCTCCGGCCTATGCCACCTATTTTTGGCTGCTGCAGCGGCTGGAGGCGTACCAGGTTGGGACGGTACAATGGATTGAGCCTCTTGTCGCGATCCTCGAGAGTGCCCTGATTCTGCGTCTAGGCCTGACGTTCAACATGATCGCTGGTTCACTGGTTGCGTTGGTTTGCCTGTTCCTGGTGATGCGCGCGCGATCCGAGGATGACGATACTGTTTCCCTTCTTGGTAATCGATCGCGCAAGGAAGCCTAATCTCGCATAAGGATGGGATAAACTGCAGGCGATGGGCGCCACTTTATACATCGTCGTCGAAGGCGAGGACCCCGGCTTCGACATCTTCGTGAATGGCAGGGCGCTCGCTCGCAACGAGGATGCTCTGGAGAAGATGGCACAGCGCATTGGGGTCAAGCCGTTGTTGGAGTTCTTCTCCGCCGATGAAAACTCCATGGCCTTGCTGCTGGAGGAAGGCGCGGGCGATCCGGAGTGGGCGAAGACGTTGCCTCCTCCGCAGTGGTTTTCGCCTGAAGATGGCCTGATTACGGTATGCACCCTGCTCGATCATCTGAAGGCATCGCCGACCGCGCTAGGCACAGAGACTCCGGCCGTTCTGCGCGAGATGGAAGAGTTTGAGCGCGTCCTGCGCAAGACTGCACAGCGCCAAATGCGCTGGCAGCTCGCCGTCAGCTGGAAGTAAAGTAACGCCATCCTGAGGATAAACGCACAGGAGAGGGACGGGTGACGGACACCTGACGGGTGCCCAGGTTCGCCCAAGCGTACCTGGGACGAAAATGATGTTTTTCGATTGCCTTCAGCGAGACGGCTCAGCGACGCTTAACACTTTCAATTAAACGGACAGTTCTAAAGCGATTGATGGGGCTTCGCCCCGTCGTTTTCGTCCCAGGTACGCTGGGGCGAACCTGGGGCACCCGTCCAGTCATCGAGGTTTGGTTGGTTGAATCGAGGCTCGGTCAGTTTAATCAACCCTTCCAGGCGCCCAGCAGACGGCGGAGGAATACCAGCTCGCCGATGTGATAGCTGTTGTGATCGGCGGCTAACAGCACTTCGCGCAAAAGCGTGTGCTCTTTTTCGCCCCAGGGAATTTGCGCATAGAGATTGCTGTGCGGATCCTTAACCAGCTTTTCAAAAGCTGTCAGGTGTTCCTCCAGCGCTCTCACTGAGTCGTCCCACGCCTCCTTGGAAGGGGGCGCAGCGGATGCGGGCCAGTAATCCTCGGGCCACTTCTTCTCCACGTACTTGTCGTTGGTGGAATAATCCCACAAATCATGCAGCGTGAAGCGCATGTGTTCCAGCAGCTCCCACCCGGAGTGGGGCGCGTTCTCCGGCTTTGCGCCGTAGAGCTTTCGCGGGAAAGCCCTTCAATGCAGTAAGCGTGTCGACGTGCGCACTGCCGCCGCGGAGGAGTTCTACAAGGTGATCACGAAGTGCAGCGTCTTTGTCTGGCATAGTGCATCGGATGCAGGAATGCCCGACAGAGGTCGCAGGAAAGACGCTTACGTGACCTGAGCCGCCAGCGCGGACCTCGCGCTTGCCATCGGGGAAGAGGTCGCCCATGCGACGAATCTGCGCGCCAACGCCGCGCAACTTCTCCTCAATCCGCTCGTATCCGCGGTCGATATGGTAGACGCGGTCGAGAATGGACTCGCCGTCAGCCACCAACGCGGCCAGCACCAGCGAAGCTGAGGCGCGTAGATCGGAGCACATGACCACTGCCGAGGAGAGCGGTGTTTTTCCCCGCACCGTCGCGGTCCGCCCGTCCACCTTGATATTCGCGCCCATGCGCACCAATTCGCCTACGTGCATGAAGCGATTCTCGAAAATGTTCTCCTCCACCGTGGTGGTGCCTTCGGCCTGGGTCGCCAGCGCCATGTATTGCGCCTGCATGTCGGTGGGGAAGCCGGGATACTCTTCGGTGGAGATATCGTTCGCCTGCAGATTGCCTTCGCTGCGCACGCGCAACGAATCAGAACCCATGGGCGTGACGCGTACTCCAGCAGGCTTCGAGCTTGCTAACCAGGGCGGAAAGATGCGCCGGCTGGCAATTGGCCACCACCAGGTCGCCGCCACTGATAGCACCTGCCACCAGAAAGGTTCCGGCTTCGATGCGATCGGGATTGATGCGGTGTTTGGCGCCATGCAGCTTGTTCACGCCCTGCACCCGGATGGTCGCCGTGCCCGCGCCCTGGATGTTCGCGCCCATAGCCACCAGCAGAGCGGCCAGGTCGATTACCTCGGGCTCGCGCGCGCAATTCTCCATCAGCGTCTCGCCCTCAGCCAGAACCGCTGCCATGAGCAGGTCTTCGGTGCCGGTCACGGTGATCTTGTCGAAAACTATATGCGCGCCATGCAACCGTTCGGCGCGCGCTTCCAGATAGCCGTGTTCCTGCACGATGGCTGCCCCCATCGCTTCCAGGCCTTTGAGATGCATATCGATGGGGCGATCGCCAATGGCGCAACCCCCAGGCTGGGCCACGCGGGCGAGCCCGCAGCGTGCGACCAGGGGACCCAACACCAGCGAAGAAGCACGCATGGTCTTGACGATCTCGTACTTGGCCGTGGGATCAGAGAGGACGCGGCAACTGATCGTGGTGCGGTGTTGTGCGCGGCCGTAGCCTAGTTCGACCTCGGCGCCCATCGAAGTCAGCAGTCTCCGCTCTGTCTCGATGTCGCGGACCTGGGGGATGTTCTCCAGGACCACTTCGTCTTCGGTGAGAATTGCGGCGGCCATGCAGGGCAGGGCGGAGTTTTTGGCTCCGCTCACCCGAATCGTTCCTAGCAGCGGGTTACCGCCGCGAATTACAAACTTATCCATGAGGGCCCGGTGGGGGACTCCTTGCCTGTAACTTGCGCTGGGTAACTCTTAAGTGGTGTTGCTATAACTCGAGCGTTGTATCTTCGATCGCCAACCGTACATTACCGTCCGACTTAGCCAGGCGACGCACTGCTTCGGGCTTGTCGACTCCCGCCTTGAGCATCACCAGGGCGACGGGCACGCTGCGTCCGGCGGACTTGATGGTGAGCACGGCCTGCTCGCGGTCGATATTGCAGGCACGCATCAGAATGCTGATGCCACGCTCCACCAGCTTGGTGTTCTGCATGTGCACATTGACCATGAGGTTGTCGTAGACATAGCCAAGCCGGGTCATGGCGCCGGTGGTGATCATGTTGAGCACCATCTTCTGCGCCGTAGCGGCCTTCATGCGCGTCGAACCGGAAACGACTTCCGGCCCTACTTCAGCAACGATGCAGATGTCTGCGGCGGAGGAAAGCGGGGTGTTGTGATTGCAGGTGACGGCGGCGGTCTTGGCGCCGCGGGCGCGGGCATACTCCACCGCGGCTACCACGTAAGGCGTGCGGCCGCTGGAAGAGAGGCCGATGACCACGTCTTTGCGCGTCGGGCGGCGGCGGGCAATATCACGCTGTCCCAGCTCGGTTGAATCTTCATTCACTTCCACTGCCGATGCCAGAGCCTTGGGGCCGCCCGCCATGATGTACTGAACGCTTTGCGGAGGGGTAGAAAAGGTCGGCGGACATTCGGAAGAGTCCAGCCCGGCGATGCGGCCGCTGGAGCCGGCGCCCACGTAGATCAGGCGTCCTCCGTCGCGCAGGCTGCGCGCCACCATGTCGATGACCAGAGCGATCTCGGGCAACGACTTCTTCACTGCGGCGGCAATCTTTGAGTCTTCGTGGTTGATGATGCGTGCAATTTCGAGGGCAGATTTAGTATCGAAGCCCATCGAGGCTTCGTTAGAACTTTCTGTCGTCAGATCGTGCAGGTCTTGCGGCTGTTCGTTACTTGTCTCGTTGCCGGTGCCTGTCTCCGTGTGAAGGGTACTTGTCGTGGCCATGTTGGTTTATTCAGCTCCCACTCAACTATATGATTTTATCTCTAACTGACCATACTTTGCTCTGAAATTAGGGCATAACGTGCCATCCACGCAAACACTTTTGGGTTATGGCAATTTAGCCCGCTCTGCCCAATGTTTTGCAGAACAGCGTCATGGAAGGCAGGACGGATAGTACGAATGGCCTGGGTCTGGCGGTGCGGCCAGGTACGATTGGTGAGCAGTACGACGGCGAGCCGGCGTTCGAAGTCGATCCACAGGGAAGTTCCCGCGTAGCCGAGATGGCCGGCTGAGTGGCGGCTGAAGAACCTGCCGGAGGAGGAAGGCTGGGAAGGTGTATCCCATCCCAGCGCCCGGGAGCTGTCTGCCGGCAGCGCGCGGGTGGTGAAGAGTCGAATCGTCTCCGCCGTGAAGAGCCGCTCATCGAACAGGGATTGCGCATAAAGCAGCGGATCCAGTGCATTAGAGAAAAGACCGGCATGGCCGCCTGCTCCCCCAAGTATAAAGCAATTTTCATCCTGGACCTCTCCTTGTATGATGCGGTGGCGAAAGGTCAAGTCCTCTTCAGTGGGAGGGATGGCGGATCGCCATTCCGCTGGTGGCCGAAAGCAGGTGCTGGTCATGCCCAGGGGAGAGAAAACCTCGCGTGAACAAAAGTCTTCCAGGCTCTCGCCGGCAATGACTTCGAGCGCGCGCCCGAGCAAGATGAAGCCGGGGTCGGAGTACTCCGCACGGCAGCCTGGCGCGGCTTCGAGTGGTAGGCGTAGGCAGGCATGGAGCAGCGCCTCGCGGTCGCGCGCAACTTCGAAGAGGCGCGCGTAGCCGGGCAATCCCGAGCTGTGCGCCAGCAACATGCGCAGTGTCACCTGGTGCCGCGCGCCGGCGGCGGTTTCTCCTTCGCCGAAGGCGGGAAAAATCTGCACCATAGGTTGGTCGAGTGAGAGCCGTCCTTTCTGGTACAGCAGCATGGCCATGGAAGTGGTCGCGATCACCTTGGTGACGCTGGCCAAGTCATATATGGTGGAAGCGTTCACCGCCTCGGTTGGTTGCCCGTAGGTAAAGCCACCGATTCCATCCAGCGCCAGCACTTCGCCCCGCGCCAGCACGCCAAAGGACGCCCCGGGAAAAGCCTGTTGCGAAATCCCCTGCTCGAGGACGGAGTAGGCGGCAGCGAATTGTTGGCGCTGCGCGGAAGCGGAGGAGGGAACTATGACTTTGGGTGGAGACATAGGTTTGCGTATCTAAGCCATACGTTTGTGGATCTGGATGAACTTTAAGCGTAAGGCACAGACGTTCCGTAACCTCAATCGTGAGCTGGTAATCAAGCATGTTAGCTGCCCAGCACACTCTTGACGCCCCAATTCGCGACAAATCCCAGGCAACTGCTCCCGAACGCTGTCCCCAGCCGTCTATACTTATAACCTGAGGCTGACGGGATGGACGTTCACGGGAAGTTCGTCGTGCTCGGACTGTTGGCTGCCATGGCAGCCGTCCAGGGACTCGGGCAAACGACAGCCGCAACGCCCACACCTGCCGCCGAAGCACCATCCCAGACGTTCACGGTTCCCGCGGGAACCAAAGTGCTGCTCTCCCTCAAGAGCGGGATTAACACCAAGACCGCGCAGCAGGGAGATGGCGTTTATCTCGTTTCCTCTTTTCCTGTGGTGGGCGGCTCGCGAGTTATGATCCCGGTCGGGGTGTACGTGCAGGGTGTTGTGGACCACGTAGTGCGGCCGGGGCGGGTGAAGGGGCGGGCGCAGATCGTCTTGCACTTTACCACCATGATTTTCCCTAATGGATCGGTAGTCGAAGTTCCTGGAGTCCTGAATAGCCTGCCGGGCTCCGATGGACCCAAGGTGAAGGACAGTGAAGGCACGGTGGAGCAGGCAGGGAACAAAGGGCGTGACGTAGGCAATATTGCCAAGGGCGCGGCCATCGGTGCGGGAGCCGGCGTCTTCGGTGGCGCCGAGACGGGAGATGTGGCGAAAAATGTCGGCTACGGTTCGCTCGCCGGGGCGGCTGCGGGCACCCTCTACACCCTCTTCACGCGCGGCAATGATATTGTGATTCCTTCAGGAACCTCCGTGGAGATGGTTTTGCAGCGGCCGTTGGTTTTGCAGCAATCGCAACTCGCCGGGGGCAACCAGGCCAACGGGCAGGCGCAGATGGTTCCCGCCAGCCAACAGCAACCCATGCGGAAGCAGCGAATTCTGTGTCCCTTCGGTAGCCCGGGCTGCAACTGAACCCTATAGAAGTGAGTGGGATGATCGATGAACCCGGAAGAAGATAAGAGTGGGCCAGAGCCCGCCGGGCCACAAGAGTCGTTGCCCCAGGCGCCGGCGGAGTCGCCGGGACGCAGTTTCTGGCTATGGGGACGCGACATGCTGTTTTCTCTCGCCGTCTCTTTTTTCATCATCACTTTTCTCTATCAGCCGGTCCGGGTGGAGGGCACCAGTATGTTGCCTCGCCTGGGAGACCAGGACCGGCTCTTCATTAACAAGTTCGTCTATCACTTCGAGGAAATCCATCGCGGCGATGTGGTGGTTTTCCACTATCCGCGCGATCCGCAGAAGAGCTACATCAAGCGCGTGATCGCGGTGCCGGGCGATGAGCTGCGCATCGATGACGGCCGTACCTACATCAACGGCAGGCTATTGCCGGAGCCTTATGTGCCCAGAAGGTTCCACGACAGCCGGTCGCAGGATGCGATGGTGATTCAGCCCGACCAGTATTTCGTGATGGGCGATCATCGCTCGATTTCCAGTGACAGCCGCGACTTTGGACCGGTGCCGCGGGATCTGATTTACGGCAAGGCATCGTTTGTTTATTGGCCGGCGGAGGACATGGGCGTTATCCACTAAGCACCCCACACCGGGGGTCCATACCTGTTAAACTTGACTGAATCCACTCTACGGAGAAGCGATGCAGGCAATCCTCGCCCTCGAAGACGGGCGCATCTTCCGCGGTGAGAGCTATGGCGCCAGACGCGAATGTTTTGGCGAAGTGGTTTTCAATACCGCCCTGACGGGCTACCAGGAAATCTTCACCGATCCCTCCTATGCAGGACAGATTGTTGTCCTGACCAATCCGCAAATTGGAAACTACGGAACCAATGCTGCCGACAACGAGGCCAGCCGCCCGTACATCGAGGGTTTGGTCACGCGCGAGTTCTCGCCTATAAGCTCCAATTGGCGCTCGCAGCAAGTGACCGAAGAATATCTGGAGCGCTTTGACGTTCCAGTGATCGGGGAAATTGACACGCGCGCGGTGGTTCGTCATCTGCGCACCCATGGCGCGTTGCGCGGGGTCATTTCCTCGCTCGAGACAGATCCCGAAAAGCTCATTCAGAAGGCTCGGGGTATCCGCAAGATGGATGGCACCGATCTGGCCAAGGTAGTGAGCACCAAGGCGGCCTACGAGTGGGACTGTAATGACCGGCGAAACTTCAACGGCGACCCCCTGATGCAAGGGGACGAGAGCCTTAAGTTACCTCCACCGGATTTGCATGTGGTCGCTTATGACTTTGGCATCAAGCACAATATCCTGCGCATGCTGGCGCGTGAAGCCTGCCGGGTGACGGTGGTGCCGGCGGAAACGCCGGCCGAGGATGTGCTCGCTCTGAAGCCGGACGGAATTTTTCTATCCAACGGGCCGGGCGATCCGGAGCCGGTCACCTACGCCCAGGAGAATATCCGCAAGCTTGCCGGACGCAGGCCGATGTTTGGCATCTGCCTGGGTCACCAGTTGATTGGCCTGGCCCTTGGTGGCAAGACGTACAAGCTGAAATTTGGCCATCATGGCGGCAACCACCCTGTACAACAGACCCAAACGGGCAAAGTAGAAATCACCGCGCACAACCATAATTTTGCCGTCGATCCGGATTCGATCAACCAGAGCGAGGTCGAGCTTACCCACGTCGACCTGAACGACAACACGCTGGAAGGCCTGCGTCATCGCACGCTGCCGCTCTTCAGCGTGCAGTACCATCCCGAGGCCAGCCCGGGCCCCCACGACTCCAACTATCTCTTCAAAGACTTCCGCAAAATGATGGAAGAGTGGAAGGGATGAATACCTCGGCGGTTCTGAGAGACGAAGGTTGGCCGGGCTTTAGAGTCCGCGTGAGAACCGGAAAAACCGCAGGTCCCTCCACTGCGCTGCGCTCCGGTCGGGATGACAATTCTGTGAGGCCATTAGCTGCGCTTCTTCTGGCCGTTTTGGGGGCCATTTCGCTGCAACAGAATTGTCATCCCGACCGGAGCGCAGCGCAGTGGAGGGATCTGCGGTTTCTCCGGTTCTCACGCAGACTCTAAAGCCAGTCCGTTACAGTATCAAGTTGAGCGGCCAAGCCCTGAGGCTCTGAAGGGGCGCGAATCGAATGGAAAAATAAAATGCCACGCAGGAACGATATAACCAAAATTCTAGTGATCGGGTCGGGTCCGATCGTGATCGGGCAGTCGGCAGAGTTCGATTACTCCGGCACCCAGGCCTGCAAGGCGCTCAAGGCGGAAGGCTACGAGGTGGTGCTGGTGAATTCCAATCCCGCCACCATCATGACCGATCCCGAACTTGCCGACCGCACGTATATCGAGCCCTTGACCCGGGAATATGTGGAAGAGATCATCCGCAAGGAATGCGAGCGGATGGTCGACGCCAATGGCCAGCGCATAGGCAAGTTTGCCCTGCTGCCTACGGTGGGCGGCCAGACAGCTCTCAATCTGGCTGTCGATCTCGCAGACTCTGGCACTCTCGACAAATACGACGTGGAGATGATCGGCGCCCGCCTCGAAGCCATCAAGAAGGCCGAAGACCGGCTCCTGTTCAAAGACGCCATGGCCCGCATCGGGCTCGATGTCCCGCGCTCTGCACTGGTGAACAACATTCGCGATGGCGCGGAATTCGCGGCCAAGATCGGCTTCCCGGTCATCATCCGGCCGTCCTTCACCCTGGGCGGCTCAGGCGGCGGCCTGGCCTATAACCGCGAAGAGCTGATGGATATCCTGGCTCGCGGGCTCGATCTTTCTCCAGTGCACGAATGTCTGATCGAAGAGTCGGTGCTGGGCTGGAAAGAATACGAGCTCGAGGTGATGCGCGATCTCGCCGACAACGTGATCATCATCTGCTCCATCGAGAACATGGACCCCATGGGCGTGCACACCGGCGATTCGATCACCGTCGCGCCGGCCCAGACCCTGACCGATCGCGAGTACCAATCGATGCGCGACGCGGCGATCCGCGTGATGCGCGAAATCGGCGTCGAAACCGGCGGCTCCAATGTGCAGTTCGCCATAAACCCTGCCACCGGCCGGATGACTGTGATCGAGATGAATCCGCGGGTGTCGCGATCCTCCGCGCTGGCTTCCAAAGCGACCGGCTTTCCCATCGCCAAAATCGCCGCCAAGCTGGCTGTCGGCTATACGCTCGATGAGATTCCCAACGACATCACACAAAAGACGCCGTCTTGTTTTGAGCCCTCCATCGATTACGTGGTGGTAAAGATTCCCAAGTGGCAATTCGAGAAGTTCCCCGGGGCGGATGAGAATCTGGGGCCGCAGATGAAGTCTGTAGGGGAAGTAATGGCCCTGGGCCGCACCTTCAAAGAAGCGCTGATGAAAGCGCTCCGTTCGCTGGACACGGGCAAGAGTATACGGTCAGAGGTGATTGAACCGCGGCGGCTGACGCAGCGCCTGGTGACTCCGCAACCGGAGCGGCTGAACTACATCCGCTATGCCTTGCGCACTGGGCTCTCGGTGCGGGAAGTAGCCCGCATGACCTCGATGGATCCGTGGTTTCTCTACCAGATTAAGGAAGTGACGGAGACCATCCAGAAGCTTGCCGATTATTCGTTGGAAACCATGCCGGCGGATTTGCTGCGCAAGGTAAAGCGGATGGGTATCTCCGATGCCAGGATCGCCGAAGAATGGAACCTGGATGGCCTGGATGGAGCGGGTCCGGTCAGGGAACTGCGGCGGCGCCACGGCGTCACGCCGGTGTTCAAGAAGGTGGACACCTGCGCGGCTGAGTTCGATAGCGATACGCCTTATCTGTACTCCACCTACGAAGAGGAAGATGAGGCTCCGCCGACGGCGAGACGCAAAGTGATTATTCTGGGCAGCGGGCCGAACCGCATCGGGCAGGGCATCGAGTTCGATTATTGCTGCTGCCATGCGGCGTTTGCGCTCCGCGACGACGATTACGAAACCATCATGGTCAACTGCAATCCGGAGACGGTCTCGACCGATTACGACACCAGCGACCGGTTGTACTTCGAACCGCTCACCCTCGAAGATGTCCTGGCCGTGTACGAGCACGAGGCTTCCTCAGGCGCCGACATTGGCATGATCGTGCAATTCGGCGGGCAGACTCCGTTGAATCTCGCCATCCCGCTGAAAGCTGCGGGCATAAAGATCCTGGGCACTTCTCCTGAATCCATCGATCTGGCCGAAGACCGCAAGCGCTTTGGGCGGTTGTTGGAGGACCTGAATATTCCCCAACCTCCGGGTGCGATGGTGACCACCATTGAAGAAGCGGTAGCGGGCGCGGAGCGCGTCGGCTACCCGGTGCTGGTGCGGCCCTCCTACGTTCTGGGCGGCCGGGCGATGGTGATTGCCTATGATGCCGATGCGGTGAGCCGCTACATGAAGGAAGCGGTGGAGTACTCACAGGGAGCGCCCTGTACTGGTCGACCACTTTCTCGAGGATGCAGTGGAAGTGGACGTGGACGCGTTGTGTGACGGCAGAGACGTGGTGATTGCCGGGATCATGCAGCATATTGAAGAAGCGGGCATTCATTCCGGTGACTCGTCCTGCGTGTTGCCTGCGGCCGATCTGGCGCCCTCTACCCTGGAGACGATTCGCACTTACACGCGCAAGCTGGCACTGGCTCTGAACGTGGTGGGCCTGGTTAACCTGCAGTTCGCGATTCAGCGCAAGTCTGGGGAACAGGATAAGGTATTCGTCATCGAAGTGAATCCACGTGCTTCCCGCACCGTGCCCTATGTCTCCAAGGCCACGGGAGTGCCGTTGGCCAAGATAGCTGCGCGCCTGATGACTGGGCGGACTTTGCGCGAGCTGATGCCGGAGCAGGTTGCCGAGCGCACGGATCTTGCTACGGGCAGTCACTTTTTCGTCAAGTCGCCAGTCTTTCCCTGGAACAAGTTTCCCGGTGTGGATACGGTGTTGGGGCCGGAGATGAAGTCCACCGGGGAAGTGATGGGGGTGGCGGATAATTTCGGTGAGGCCTTCGCCAAAGCACAGCTCTCGGCGGGACAAGTGTTGCCGGTGAAGGGCACAGTCTTTTTCAGCGTGAATGACCGCGACAAGGCCGTGATTGTGGATCTTGCCCGGCAGTATGTGGAACTGGGTTTTCACCTGGTGGCCACGCAGGGTACAGCGAATGTGTTGGAGCGGGCCGGCATGGTGGTTGAGCACGTCTACAAGGTCAAGGAGGGCCGGCCGAACGTAGTGGATCTGATCAAGGGTGAGCGGATTCAGTTGATCATCAACACGCCGCACGGCCAGGACACGTTCTTTGACGAGAGGGCAATTCGCCGGGCGGCGGTCACGCAGAGAATCTCCACCATCACGACCATTGCCGCAGCCCGAGCCGCGGCGGAAGGAATCGCCGCCACCCAGCGGCGGCAGATCACCGTCAACGCATTACAGGAACTGCGCCGGGAACCGGTCGTGGCGCACTAGCGGGACTGCGAAAAGCCGGAGGGGATGAAACGAGTCCCTCAGCTAAAGCCGCACGTGTCGTACGGGCTGCGTGGGAACTGCCTTTCCAAATTGAGTCCCGTTAGGGACGGCTGAGAGTAGCCCAGGACGTCAGTCCTGGGTTTAGGCGAAGCGAATAACCAGTCCCGCAGGGACTGGCTGAAAATGTCCCAGGATGCAATCCTGGGGTGTCTCTATCTCCTAAATGGACTGGTCGCGATTCGGTGCAGCGAACCCAGGACTTACGTCCTGGGGCATTCTCAGCCGTCCCTGCGGGACTGGTCGTTGGGAGATGTGCACCCAGGACTGCGTCCTGGGCTACTCTCAGCCGTCCCTCCGGGACTCAATTTGGAGAGTTTAGTTGCGAATATCGAAGGTTAGTTCTTCGACCAGCCGCTGCTCTTCCGCGACCAGGGGCAGCAGGGGCATTCTCGGCCGCCCTCCATAATATCCATTCAAGTCCAGCGCATACTTTACGCCCGGAATCCCCATCTTGCCGCAAACCTCAATGCCCACCCGCACAATGCGCCGCTGCTTGTCTGCCGCCAGCACCGCGTCGTTCTCCTTCCACGCGGTGTAGACCTCCTGGCAGGCTTGCGGGGCAAAGGTCGCCAGGGCCAGCACCCCGCCCGTGGCTCCCGCCTCAAGCGAGGGGTAGAGGGTTTGAGCAGAGCCGCAGAGCAGTTGGAATCCAACTTCCCGGGTCCGCGTCTTGAGCGCCGGCTTGGGCGGCTTCACCGCCAGGGCCGTCATACCGGAACCAAGCTGGTCAGCAGCCACAAAAGTGGCAGGGCTCTCGGCCTCCTGTTCGGACGATCGCAACATGCGCGAAGTGACTGCGGAAAACACTGTGGTGACCGGAACACTTCGCTTTCTGAAGGAGCTCGTGGCGTGGACTAGCTGCGCGATCCGGTCCACGTTGCCGCTGGAGTCCTTCATCCCCACAATATTCGGATGCATCACCAGTTCAGAGACCACCTCGATCGGCAGGTCGTAGGCCGTGCATCCCGGCACGCTGTAAAGAAGCACCGGCAGGGGAGAGCGATCGGCGACCGCCTGGTAATACGTCAGCATCTCGCGGTTTCGCAGCTGCTTCCGGTAGTAGTGGGGCGTGCGGACCAAGACTGCGTCGTAGTCGAGCGCTGCCGCATAATCCGCCTGGCGCAGGGTCTCGAATACGCTTTCCCGGCCGACTCCGGCGAGTAATACCTTGTCGGGCGCGCTCGCATCCCGGGCCACTCGCAGTGCCTGGCGCGACTCCTCGTCGCTCAACATGACGGCCTCGCCAGTTGAGCCCAGCAACACCATCCCGCTCATCGGCGTGCGGGAGTAGCGATCGACATTCTGTTCCAGCTTGCGCCAATACGGCCGGCCATCCGGATAGAAACAGGTCGTTACTGCGGCAAAGATTCCTTCAAGCAGCATTCCATGATTGTAGTTCCGACTTAGCCGGTAGTCAGCCGGCGGGTGGGACGGCAGTTAAAAATGACATTTCTTGTTTCCCACACCGCCAATACGTACTAAAACGGGACTAGCCTCCGTCACCGAGAGCTCATCGCCGTTGACACCTGGGTTACTTCTGTCCAGTGGCGAATTAGAGCCATTAAGCGCCACAGGCAAAAGCAGGGGAAAGCGCTGAACTATAATGTTCTGAGCGGAGATCAGGGTCCTTCTTGATTCAGGCGTAGTCAAAAAAGCCTGGCCGGCAATGGTGCCGCTGAATTCATCGGGGAAGGAATCCTGCCAAATGGCGACGGGAGACGTTGCCGTGGGAGCACCCGGAGCGGGTAGCTCAGCGGTTCTACAAACGCCAACATCCAAGCGGATCGTAAACGACTTCAGCATCCAGGTAGCGACCGTGAACGGGTCCGGGTCGCAGTCTGCCAATCTGGTGCTGCTAAAAAGCATATTCGGGATGGGCATCCCGGTAAGCGGTAAGAACCTCTTTCCATCGAACATAGCAGGCTTGCCCACCTGGTACACCATTCGCGCCAGCAAACAAGGCTACGTCGCGCGCAAGCGGGAAATCGAACTCCTGGTGGCCATGAATGCTGAGACCGCCAAGGAAGACATTCTTTCCCTCCCCACCGGCGCCGCAGCCATCTACGACGAGGCCTTGAACCTCAAACAGTATCGCGACGACGTGGTTTGCTATCCCGTCCCATTCGACAAGCTGACGGCTGCTGTTTGTCCTGAAGCCAAGCTGCGCAAGCTGGTCCGTAACATGATCTATGTGGGCGTAGTGGCGCAGTTGCTCGCTATGGATCTGGTCGCAGTCGAAGACGCTGTGCGACGCCAGTTCGCCAAAAAGCAGAAGGCCGCCGATCTGAACTGGGGAGCCATCAAAGCGGGCTACGAGTTTGCCCAACAGTCCCTAACCAAGCAGGACCCCCTCGCGCTCGAGCCCATGCACGCCACCGAAGGCAAGATCATCATCGATGGCAATGCCGCGGCAGCCCTGGGCGCCATGTTCGCCGGGGTCACGGTGGTCACCTGGTATCCCATCACGCCCTCGTCCTCAGTGGTCGAAAGTCTCATCGACTTCATGAAGAAACACCGCGTGGAACCAGATGGCAAAGCAAGTTTCGCCATCGTGCAGGCGGAGGACGAACTGGCCGCCATCGGCATGGTGCTGGGCGCCGGCTGGGCCGGAGCGCGTTCCATGACCTCCACCTCAGGTCCTGGTATTTCTCTGATGGCGGAGTTTGCCGGGCTGGGCTATTTTGCTGAGATCCCCGGCGTCATCTTCGATATTCAGCGGGTTGGCCCTTCCACCGGTATGCCGACGCGCACCATGCAGGGTGACCTGCTGTCGATCGCCTACCTTTCGCACGGTGACACCAAGCATGTCATGTTGCTCCCCGCTTCGGTCGGCGAATGCTATCAGTTCGCAATGGAGGCCTTCGACCTCACCGAACAACTGCAGACGCCAGTCTTCGTTCTCTCCGACCTCGATATCGGCATGAACAACTGGATGTCTGATCCGTTCGTCTACCCCGAGAAGCCTTTGAAGCGAGGCAAGGTTCTTTCCAAGGAAGATCTGGATCGGCTGGGTGGTTTCGAACGATACAAGGACGTGGATGGCGACGGCATTCCTTACCGGACGCTGCCTGGAACCGATCATGCCAAGGCTGCCTATTTCACCCGTGGCAGCGGTCACAACGAGAAGGCGCTCTATACCGAGCGGCCGGATGATTACCAGAACCTGATGGAGCGGCTGGACCGGAAGTTCCAGACTGCCCGGACCCTGGTACCTGCGCCGGAAGTGGTGCAGACCGGCAAGTCCAAGATTGGACTGATTGCCTTCGGCAGCTCTGATTTCGCGGTGCGCGAGAGCCGCGATCAGTTGAAGAAGGAATATGGGCTGGAAACCGACTACCTCCGGCTACGAGCCTTCCCCTTTGCGCCCGAGGTGCATGCCTTTATAGCCGCTCACAGCAAGATCTACGTGATCGAACAGAATCGCGATGGGCAAATGCTGAGTTTGCTCAAGCTGGATCTTCCGGCGGCCGAAATCACCAAACTGAGAAGTATTCGCCACTTTGACGGCTTGCCGCTGGACGCGCGCACCGTAACCGACAAGCTGGTTCTTCAGGAGGAAATCTAAATGGCGACGACGTTAAATCCACCGGTGGCTCCCGGTCCTAAGAAAAATCGCCTGGGTCTGCAGGTGCTGGACTACCGTGGGGGCAAGACCACCCTCTGCGCCGGATGCGGGCACAACGCCATTTCTGAGCGCATTGTCGATGCCATGTATGAGATGGGCGTCGCGCCGGAGCGGGTCATGAAGCTCTCGGGTATCGGTTGCTCTTCCAAGACGCCGGCCTATTTCATGAACCGTGCCCACAGCTTCAACAGCGTGCACGGGCGCATGCCCTCTGTGGCCACCGGCGCACTCATGGCCAACCACACCATGATGGGTCTCGGTGTCAGTGGCGACGGAGACACGGCTTCCATCGGCTTTGGCCAGTTCGCCCACCTTATGCGGCGCAACCTTCCCCTCATCTATATCATTGAGGACAATGGTGTTTACGGTTTAACCAAGGGACAGTTTTCGGCTACCGCCGATGTCGGCTCCAAGCTCAAGACCGGGGTAGTGAATGACCTGCCGGCGATCGACACCTGCGTGATGGCCGTGGAACTGGGTGCGACCTTTGTAGGCCGGTCCTTCTCCGGGGACAAAAAGCAGCTGCTGGCTATGCTCAAGGCGGCAATTGCCCACCGGGGCACGGTGATGCTCGACGTCATTTCGCCCTGCGTCACCTTCAACGACCACGAGGGATCGACCAAGAGCTACAAGTACGTCCAGGAGCACGAAGAGGCGGTGAACGAGGTTGGCTTCGTACCATCCTTCGAAGAGATCTCTGTGGATTACGACCCTGGAACCACCTACGACGTGGAAATGCACGACGGATCCCACCTGAGGCTGCGCAAGCTCCATCCGGAGTACAACCCGACCAGCCGCATCGGCGCGGTCACTGCCCTGATGGAGGCCCATGAGAAGGGCGAAGTCCTGACCGGGGTCTTTTACGTCGATACCACCAAACCCAGCTTTACGGACATGCTGAACCTGGTGGACGAGCCCCTGGCCACGCTCCCGGAGTCGCGGACACGTCCCTCACGCCAGGTTTTGGAGCAGATTATGCAGAAACACCGGTAGACAGACCGGGTATTTGTTACGTTACGTTACTCTAGCGCAAGCACTTTTGATGCAGTGAGTACCATTGACGTGCCCTGAATAATGTTCAACCATCCCCTAAAAGTTGTATCATCAGCTCGTTTCTTCCAGCAGAGCAAGGGGATCGGATGCGTAAGAATTTCCTACGAGGGATTTATTTTGCGGTTGTTGCGGCCAGCACGCTGGCTCTCGCTAGTGATCATTTGGTAACACCTACGATTGCACCAGAGTTAACCAAGATGGATGTCTGGGTCGGTACCTGGGAATCTCAAACCCAGGTAATGACCACCCCTTACAGTGAAGCCGCTTCCGTAACCTCTGAAATGACATGCACCTGGTCGCCGCACCATGGCTTTATCCTGTGCGACCACCTGATGAACGGCGTCAACGGGGTCAGCAACAGTTTGTCCGTATATACCTACGACGAGGCGAACAAGACCTACAAGTTCTTCGGGGTCGACAAAGACGATTCTCCGCGGGAAGTACCGATGCAGGTCAAGGGCAACATCTGGAGCTTTGGCACTGAGGTCAAGAATCAGGACAAGACCATCATGTTCCTGACCAATGACGAATTTCTTTCCGACAAGGTCATGCACTTCCGTACCGAATTCAGCGAAGACAACGGACGGAACTGGAAGGAACTGAACCAGGGCCAACTGACCAAGATCGGGTAAAAGCATTTCGGTTGGCGACAGAGAACCGCAGATCCCCCACTACGCACTCCGGTCGGGATGACGAATGATTTGTCCGTCTGCACCTCATTCATCCGACAGAATTGATCGAATCCCAGATCCCGGCAGCTGTGGGCGGCAGTGCGAGGGATCATGCCCCGTCGTCGTCTTCGACCTCGGTCCTCCTAAATGAAATCGATCTGGAAGATATAGCCGCTATTCGGGCTATGCGTGAGGTCAAAACCCGGCGGCCCCACGCCGGCGTCGCAACTGATCAGCTTACCGTTGTACATGGCCAAGCCATGAGGATCGGCGGATCCCTCGATAAACTCCGCCGTTTCCAGGGGTCTCCCTGTCGCTGCGTCGTACTTGACCAGACCCGGCGTGGTGGTGTGGACGAGCTTGCCGTCCTGCTCAATAAATCGATCCACATCTGAGCTGCCCGTCACCATCCAGACCGCTCCATCGTCCCAGGCAATGCCGTGCCAGCGTGCCGTGGTGATCGGAATGATGAACTCCGGCTCCCAGGTCTTGGGATCGACGCGCAGAATGGCGCGCAGGCGATTGGCTACGATCCACAGTTTGCCCTCGTGCCACATCAAGCCGTGGCAGCCGCCGCCATCGCCGGGTGGACCCAACGGGATCTGGCGGTGGGAGACCGTCTTGGAGCTCATGTCCGTCTGGTAGATGCCTTCCGGGCCGCCATTCGCGCCCATCCAGATGAAGCCGTCGCCATAGGCCATGCCGCTGGTGTTGCAGGATTCGGTGAGCACCGTCTTGAGCAACTTGCCATTCCAATCGAGCAGCCAGCAGGCTTCGGGTGTGGTCTTGGTGCCCGGGCCGTAATTCTGCGCCTTTTGCTCCGCCACCCATAGACCTTCCGGCGCAATGGCGACCGCGTTGGGATAGCCCGGCGGCGCCTTGAACAGGGGAGTGGTTTTCACCTTGCGATGCGGCAGCTCCCGTTTCGGCGGCGGCGGAGCGGCGCCCAGTTGCTGCCCCTGGGCCAATGCCTGTTTGGCCACCAGCCCGGCCCCCAGGCTGAGACTCGAGATCAGAAAATTCCTTTTGCTTATGTTCATCAAGGTCCTCCATCCGGCAGAGCGAACACATAGAGCGCCTGCCCGTTGTCGGGGCGATGTACCTCAGTGAGGATCACGTTGGGCATGTTCTCCGGGCTGCCGCCCCCCAGGCCGGTGGTCACCGCGATATATTGTTTGCCGTCGATGCTAAACGAGACAGGATAGCCCTGTACCGTCGTGCCCAGCTGCGTCTCCCACAGAATTTTGCCGCTCCTGACATCCACCGCTTTGAATGTGCGGTCGTAGTCTCCCACAAAGGCGACGCCTCCCCCGGTGGAGAGCACCGCGGTGAGGAAGGGTGCGCGCTGCTGAAAAGACCAGACCTCCTTCATGTTCCTGGTGTCGTAGGCGGCAAGCTTGCCCATATTGCCGTTGCTGCCCGGCATCTCATAGACCCGCACGGCCGCGGCCACGCCTCCGGAACCCACCTTCCTGTCGACATCATGTCCATTCAGCTCATTGCAGCTCTGGGAGATGGGGATAATCAGCAAGTCGCTCGGCGGGTAGTAGCTGGTTGCCGTCCAGTTGTGGCCGCCCTCTTCGCTGGGACAGGACTGAATCCACTCGCCGGTCTTGGCGTTGATGATGTCGTCGCGATAGGTCGGCACGCCGGTCTTGGGATCGATGTGCACAAAGACGTTTTGCAGCACCGTCTCTTTGTAATCGAGGAACTTGCCGTTGCTGCGGTCCAGCTTCCACAGGATGCCCGCCTTGCCGATGGTCATGAGGGTCTTCTGCTCGCCATGGTCAATAAGGACGCGCTCGAAGACCTCGTCCAGGTCGAGCGACTCACCCGGCGAGTGGCTGTAATACCAGCGCAGCTTGCCGGTGTCGGGATCGAGCGCAACCGTGCTGCTGGTATAGAGCGCCGCGCCATTGCCGGTTCCGCGGCTGGCGCGCATCCAGGGCTTGGCCTGGGCCACGCCCCAGTAAGTGAGATTGAGATCGGGATCGTACGTGCCTGCGATCCAGGTTTCGCCGCCCGCGCGGTAGAGATCGTCCAATCCATTCCAGGTATCGCCGCCCGGGGTTCCGGTGAGGGCGATGGTAGAGAAGCGCCAGTCCTGCGCGCCGGTATCGGCGTCGAACGCGGTGATGGCGCACTTTTCGCTGCCATAAGCGCTGCAGCCGGTGAGGCCGGTCAGCACCTTGCCGTGGATGACCATCACGCCGCCGGTCTGGTTATGGCCCTTGCCGGCGATGGGCACATTCCAGACGACCTTGCCACTGCGCGCGTCCAGCGCAACCAGGTGCGCATCCGTGGTGGCTACAAATACTTTGTCCTGGTAAAGCGCGAGGCTGCGATTGCCGCCATAAAGGACGGGTGATTTGGGCCCGATGCGGTTCTCCCAGATCAGCTTGCCGGTTTTGGCATCCAGCGCCTGCACGATGTTGTCGGTATTGGAAAGGAAGAGGATGCCGTCATGCACGATGGGCGTGACTTCATTGGCGCCGCCCTCGTTCATCGCCCAGGCCCATTTCAACTGCAGATTTTTGACGTTGTTCACGTTGATCTGCTGTAGCGGGCTGAAGCTCCAACCCTGATAGTTGCGGCGGAACATGAGCCAGTCGCCATCTGCGGGATGAGTGAGCATCGCGTCGGTGACCGGCGTGTAGTGGGGTAGCTGACCAGCGACGGTGAGGCCGCTGCGAGCGGGCGGCGCCGCCTCTCCCGCATGGGCGATCCCAGGCGGCATCTGGCCATTGGCGACATTGCCGATCTTTACATCGGTATCCGCAGTAAACGCTTTGCCGCCGGGAGTTGCACCATTGGCCTCCAGCAGGAAGGCCACGATGTTCTCATAGGTTTGGCCGCTCAGGCTGCCGCCCTTGCCTAGAGGCATGGCCGACTGAATATAGTCGTAGAGTTCCCGCGTCGAACGGCTACCCCAGGACTTGAGGAAGTTGCCGCCGGCGAGGGAAGGCGCTTCGCCGCCGCCGGATAAATTTTCGTGATGGCAGGAGGCACAAGCGGAGGAATAGTCTTTATGGCCCTGCGAGGCCTGGCTCGAGGTGAAAGGACCGGTGTCCTGCTGGGCCACCGCGACCCAACTCCACCAGGCTAAGGCACACACCACCAATGCAATACCCCGGCCTCGCATGGACGTTTCTCCCGCTGCCTAGGGTACATCAGGGCATGATCCAGCCCCAAAGGTCGCCTTCGGGCGCCTTGTCACTATCAATCTCCACATACAGGCCACCCTTGCGGAGGGCCGCGAGCTGCTGGGTGTTGAGCTGGACCGTCCCGCTTACCGTGCCACTTGTGTCCGCAGAGATGGTGAGATCAGCAATGAGCGGGCCGCGCACGCCGGGTAGCTGAACCCATGTGCAGGTGAGCGCCCGTGGGGACGGCCAGCAGCCCGCTAAACGATCCCTGCAGCGTGAGCGTGTTGCCCTGAAGCGTGGCCGTCACCGACCCGCTGCCCGAACGATCGGCGCGGGTTCCGACCAGGCGTGGCCCAGGCGAAAGACGTACGTGGAATGTGGAGGAGGCCGCTGCACCGGGCAGCAAGCCGAGAAAACAGGCACCCAGCAGCAATCCTCTAGCGATGTTCTCCGCTGTGCTCCGGATTTGAGCCCGGCTCGGGAAAATCACTGTCGGAATCTTTAAGCATTTCATCCTGATCGCGGTGGCCCAATTGACCATGAAGGTTGGGGAATCCGTTAGTAGAGGGCCGGCTGATTTCTTCTTCCACCGCCCCCTTTTTGTGGTCGCTGTCAGGCTGCTCTTGTTTTGGCATCGTTCCTTAAGGGATGAGGGTTTTGTTTGCCGCGTTGTACGCACGGAAGCCTGGGGGACGGATCAGCTCCGGCCCCCAGCCCAGCCCGTTTTGGTTATAGCGCCGCGGTCACGGCCTTTATTTCCGTATAGTTATGGAGCACTTCTTCGCCCATCTCGCGGCCCCAGCCGGATTGCTTATATCCGCCGAAGGGCAGGGATGCGTCGAAGACGTTATGGCAATTGATCCAGACCGTACCCGAGCGGATGAGCCGGGCCATCTTGTGCGCGGTGCTCAGATCGCGAGTCCAGACACTGGCGGCTAAGCCATAGATGGAGTTGTTGGCTTCGCGAGCCATTCGATCCAGATCGGCATCGGAGAAGGATTCTGCGCACACCACCGGTCCAAAGATCTCTTCGCGAACGACCTTCATCGATGGCTTGGTGTTGGTCAGCACGGTCGGTTGAACAAAGTAGCCGCGATCTCCATGGCGTTTGCCGCCGACAGCCACCTTTGCGCCCTCCTGGACTCCGGAGTCGATGAAGCCGGTCACCCGGTCAAACTGCTCCTCGCTGACCAACGGTCCCATCGCTGTCTTTGGGTCCAGGCCGTGACCCATTTGAATGCCACCGGCGATGTCGGTGACCCCTTGCAGAACCTTGTCGTAGATGGTTTCGTGCACGAAGAGGCGGGAGCCGGCGCAGCAGCATTGTCCCTGGTTGAAGAAGATGGCGCTAGCCGTGCCGGCGATGGCGCGGTCCAGATCGGCATCGGGAAAAACGATAGCCGGGCTCTTGCCGCCCAGTTCCAGGCTGACCTTTTTGAGGTTGCCGGCGGAGGCTTTGACGATCAGCTTGCCCACTTCCGTGGAGCCGGTGAAGGCCACTTTGTCGACCAATGGATGCGCAGCCAGCGGTGCGCCCGCACCCTCGCCGTAGCCGGTAAGCACATTGACCACGCCGGGAGGAAATCCTGCTTGATCGAAGAGCTCTGCCAGGCGGAGACCCGACATCGGTGTTTGCTCGGCGACTTTGAGCACCACGCAACAGCCGGCAGCAAGCGCCGGCGCCAGCTTCCAGGCGGCCATCAGGAGGGGGAAATTCCAGGGGATGATTTGCCCCACGACCCCCACCGGCTCGCGCAGGGTGTAGGAGTGGAAAGCGCCCGGCGTAGAGAACGAAAGCGTGGAGCCGCCGATCTTGGTCGCCCAGCCCGCCATATAGCGAAACATATCAACCGCCAAGGGAACGTCCGCGACCCGGGCGACGGACAACGGCTTACCGTTGTCGAGGGACTCAATCTCGGCGAATTCTTCCAGGTTTGCTTGCAACAGGTCGGCGACTTTCCAGAGCATCTGTCCGCGTTCGGAGGGGGACATCTTCTTGCTCCATGGGCCCTCATCGAAGGCGCGGCGCGCAGCGGACACGGCGCGATTTACATCTTCCTCTTCGGCTTCCGGCACGCGCGCCACTACTTCGCCGGTGGCCGGATTGTAGACCGGGAAGGTTTTGCCGGATGCGGCCAGGACAAAGCGTCCATCGATCAGCATGCGGTGTTGGCGCGAGAAGAATTCAGCGGTTTTGGAGCCAATACGGGAATCTACGGGGATGGTTGCCATCAAATGCCTCCGGCGCGATCGGCAGGAAATTGAAGAGGGGGGCGCTGCCGACTTCTGACGCCGAAGGAACGATAGCACCGGGGCAGAATGGCAGTCCAGTGGACGGCCTGCGGTGGAAAACCTTTAGTCAGAGGGGTCTTGGGCGGAAGTGGAGGAGGGAAATGCCTCCTCTTGCAATGACCGGACTTTTCAATCCGCGTGAGTACTACGCTGTCCAAATGTAGGGACGGCTGAGAATAGCCCAGGAGGTAAGTCCTGGGAACCGCTTGGATGATTGCCATAGCATTCACGTGTCGTTCAGTTCACCCAGGACTGACGTCCTAGGCTATTCTCAGCCAGTCTTGTCCAAATTAGCTTTTCTGATCGGCTGATTCGGGTAGCAGTAGTTAAAAACAAATCAGCTATGTGGCAAATCTGATGGGGCAAATCGCGATCAGTCCCGAAGGGACGGCTGAGAATAGCCCAGGACGGCAGTCCTGGGTTAGGTATTGGGGCTGACGACGCAGGTCCCGTCAGGGACGGCTGAGAATGTCCCAGGACGGCAGTCCTGGGTACACTCGAGTGGCAATAGGAGCCGCGCCGAAGTTTAGCTCCTGAATGGGTACGGCCTTCGGGCCGTACTTAAAGCGACTTGCAATGAATTCGGCTTTAGCCGCTGAGGGACGCCTTCCGCTTCAAGCCGCACTTTTTCTGCATACAACCCGCGCGACGAGCAAGACCTACGGCACTCATGGTTCCGCGGCAAGGACAAAATTTTTCGTCGGAGATTTCTACAGAGAGAAAGCGGGGGAGGGAAAATCTATTGCGGGGCCGGAGGTGCTGCTGGATAGGCGCTAGGCTTGGAGGCATAGATGCGCACCCCCATTCCATTTAATGCACTTCGCCCCTCTTGGGCTTCGGGCGTTTGCGGATAGCGCTGAATGAGCGTCCGCAATTCGCGCACCCCGGCCTCCTTCTGGCCCATTTGAATCAGCGACTGCCCTTTCCGTAATTCCGCAGAAGGAGCCAGGGGGTTGCCCGAATACTGTTCCAGCACCGCGTCGTAGTTCTTGATTGCCGCGGCAAACTTGCCTTGCCGGTAAGAGATCTCACCCAGATAAAACTGGGCGTTCCCCGCCAGCGGATCCTGGGGGTAATAGTGGATCACGTCGCCGAATTCAGAGGCCGCAATGGTGTATTTGGCCGAGTTGTAATCACGCAGCCCGCCTTGATAAAGCTGGTCTACCGGAGGCGCCTGGGGCGTTTGCGGCATGGGCATCTGCATCCCCGCCTGACCTCCTGGACCCTGATTTGCCGCCGGAGCTCCACCACCGGGCTGTGCCGGCAGACCATTCACGTTCTGCATCTGGCTCTGGATGCCCTGCAGCTGCGTACTCAAGTTGGCGATGCGTGTCTTGAGCTCATCGACCGAGTCGTTCAGCGACTGGATCTGAGTCGAGAGCTGAGTGTTGGTCGAACCTCGCTGCTCACTTTCCGTTTTCAACGTAGTCTGCAGCGCGTTGACCGTGGCCATCATCCGGTTCATGTTGTCGGTATTCTGCTGCACCAGGTTGACCAGCACACCCATGCGTTCGTCGTTCGTCGTCTGCAAGTGCTGCAACATGTCCTGTAACTGCTGGACCTGTGTTTGCAGTTGGACCATCTCTTTGGAGACGGCGAATGCGTGCGGAAGTCCGCCCGGCAAAGCAAACAGGGCAACGGCGGTGAGCCGGATGATGTGTTTACGCATGATGCTCCCCTCTTCAGTTTAGTCCAGCAATCCGATCAGATGCAGCAAGCGCCACGGCGGCCTGCTTTCGCAGCCGCCGTGGCGCCTTCCTCGTCCGCAATTATTGATCCAGCGAGAAGCCGGCGCGGCGATTTTGCTGCCAGCAAGCCTCATCGTTCGTGGTGCAGAACTGCTTCTCCTTGCCATAGCTCACGGTGCGGACGCGGTCCGGGCTCACGCCCCCGTTGACCAGCGCCTGCTTGGCCGCATTGGCACGGTTTTCGCCCAGCGCCAGGTTGTACTCAGCCGATCCGCGGTCATCGCAATATCCCCCGACAACGACCTTGAGCGTGGGATGCGCGGCCAGGAAACTCGCGTCCTGAGCCAGCACTGTCTGGGCATCGGGACGGATCTCATAGCTGTCATAGTCGAAGAAGGCAGGCTTTACATTCTGCTCGAAGATCTGCTCGTTCATGGTCTCGGCAACTGGTGCCGGCGCAGGCGGTAGCCGTGACGGTCAGGGTTGCACTCGCATCCGTGGAACCGCCAGGGCCCCGGGCGACCAAATGGTAGGTCGTTGTTTGGCTGGGCAACACGTTCAGCGTGCCGTAGGTATTCTCATTGCCCAATCCATCGATCGAGACCTCGGTCGCATCGGTAGTGCGCCAGGCCAGCACTGCGCTTCCGCCCGGGTTGATGGTGCTGGGCGTCACCGTGATCGTGGCCGTCGGCGCCGGCGACGTAGCTGCCGGTGGTGGAGGCGGGGGAGGCGGCACCGCTTTCTTGTGGCAACCGGCTGCTAAGGTGAGGGTCGCGACAGCGACTAGCGCTGCGACATGCCTGTGATTTGGACTATTCACGATGTTCTCCTAATGTTGTTCGTTCCCCAAGGCTTTCCCAATCCAGGATTGGGACGGACAGTGATACAGACCGGCTACTTCCAACTCCAATTGGGCATTGAATCTCCGCTGCTCTGGCTCAGGCGATGCTGTTCGGTGCCATCGGAAAGCATTGTCCATATTTCAGATCCGCCACCGTTCTCGCGTTGGAAGACGATGTGCCGCCCATCTGGAGACCACGAGGGAAAATCCTGCCGCCCCGCATCATGCGTGAGTTGGGTCCAGCGTTTGCTGGCAATGTCCATGATGTAGATGTCCTGCCCGCCGGGGGCTCCCGGACCATACTTGCGGTTCCAGGCAAACGCCAGAAACTGTCCGCCAGGTGACCAGGAAGGCGAAGTGGCATATCCGCCGTCGGTCATGCGCTGCACGCCGGTTCCATCCGACCCCATGATGTAAATCTGCGGCAGGCCGGTTCGGCCGCTGCACCACGCAATCTGGGAGTTGGTTTTGGGATTCCAGGTAGGCGAAACGTCGGGCCCGCGGAAGGTCGTGACTTGCTTTACGTTGCCGCCACTGGCATCAGAGGTAAAAATCTCCGGATCGCCGGATCGGGAAGCGGAGAACGCCAGCTTGGCGCCATCGCTTGACCAAGCCGGGGAGAGCGTATTGCCCACCAGGGAAGGGAAGCTGACCATGCGGCCCAGCACCAGCGAAAACATGCGAATCGACCAGCCTTGACGACCCAGGGACGCGAACGCGATGCGATCGTTATCCGGGGAGACGCGCGGAGAGAGCGAGATCGTGCCCAGGTGGGTAATCTGGTGTGCGCCTTGCCCGTCGTAGTCCATTTGCCATACTTCTTTGTTTCCGCCCCGGGCAGCGATGTAGTAGATGTGGGTCTCGGCGATGCCGGAGACTCCGCCGCCCAGCCGGGTAATGATCTCGTCGGCAAAACGGTGTGCGATCAGGCGCGCATTGTCCTGGCTGGCAGCTTCGTTGTACTGCTTGCCCAGGATCTGCGGCGATGCGGGGTTCTTAGCGTCGAAGAGCCAACCGTAAACCGCCAGGCGATCCCCGGCAGCGGAAATGGATCCGAAGGCCACAAAAGCAGCGTTCGACGGCGCAGCCGCCCATGGCGCCAGGTTCATCTGTTGCGGAGAGGCGGGCATGAGTGGCGGGGCCATGCTCTTCGAAACCATGTCAAAGATGCCGGCGTTATTGAGGTCGTTGTAGAGCGTGTTATCGAAGGTGGTTTTCAGCGCCGGGGTTTGGGCATCAGTCGAAGAGGGATTGAAGTCGGCAGCTGCCAGGCGGATACGAGCTGCTCCCAGGTTGGTGCCGGTGCGCACCCAATCCTGCGCACTGGCCTTCCAGCATGCGAGCGCCGGCAACAGGAAAATCAGAAACAGGGCGCGGGAGTGGGGGAGGGAATTTCTTTTTCGTGATCTCATGCCTAACGCAGTCTTGAGTTTATACGATAAAAACCGCTATTCGTTACACCGGTAACCTTATCGGTACCGCCCGGAGCGTCCGGCCCCTGCTTTTTAGATGTCGGATATGCGAATGTCGATCTTCGTTTCCGGTTCTCGCCCAGGCTCGATCAGCCCATAATTAAATAGTTAAGGGGTTGTAAACAGGCCCCGCTTTCACGATCTCGATTTATTCCCGCCATCCCAGACTGCCCGCTTCCTCTGAACTGAGGTAGAGGAGATAGAGAAAGCCGTCCGGACTTTCAATGTGGCTGATGACGTGACGAACATCGGAGCCGTGAGGGAGCAGGGGGTTCATGGTCTCAATGAGTTCGTATTCGTCTGTGAAGACACGCTCCTGGATCTTCGCGTGAACGCTGGCGCGGGTGGTCCAGAGCTGGATGCGAGCGACGTGGCGGCAGGCACGACTGCCTTCCTCGTGCGCGCAGTACAGATGGACCAGGTAGCGTCGCCTGGGAGGCGCTCGATTGAGTTTCGGTGGGGGCCGGTTCATAGCCGGACGAGCGTGCGGCATCCAGTGCGAGCGATGCGGTTAAGTACCAGGCGGTTATAGCGCTGCGCGCATATGCAGGGCAGGTTGGCGGCGAGCGCGTAGACGGCCATCACCCAGCGCGCCCACGGCGGATTCCAGATAAAGAAAATGGGTAGGCAGCCCAGCATGAACCAGTGCGCGATTTCGGCTCGGCGGGTCTCGATGAGAAATTGCGCAACGTAGACGGGGTTGCGCCCCGGGAGCTTCTTGGGGGAGTGACCCAGCCAGGGTGCAGCGTCGGGAAGCAGATATTTCCATTTCCGAATGGCGAGCCAATCCCGATACACATGTCCATCCTGTTCCCAGGAACGCGGGGCGGTGAGCCAGGTGTCGTTTGCGAAGATGTGGGGCGGGACGCGGAGAGCGATGAAGGCGATGGCGATGTGCAGGATGGGCCAGCCGAGGACGTTCGCCGCCCACACCAGCGCGATCATACTTCGCGCCCCCGCCAGACAGTTTTGCGGCGGAGAACGCGGCGCGCGGCGGAGCGGCCGAATACAGCACAGTAGTATGCGAGCGGCAGCGGATACAGCAAGCAGGTGAGGAAGCGGTAGCTGCCAAGCTGACGTGCGAGCCAGACAAGTTGCAGGCTGAGCAGCATATATACGACGGCCAGGCCGAGACGGCCGTAGTCACGCGGGACGATCAGGAGCAGCGCGGTGGACCAGAGAGCGGAGATCCACACCACGGATGACACAAGAACAAAGCCGTCCGAGACTGCGGCTCCGTGGATAAAAGCTTTTGTCCAGCTATCGGACATCTGGCCGAGACCTTCGGGAAACATGCGCATATGAAGAGTGCCGCGCCCGCCCAGGCAGAGGATGCGCGCCCCCGAGGCGCGGATAAGGTGGGCTAGATTGAGATTCTCCAGGACGAAGCCGCGAACAGCAGCGTGACCGCCAACAGCGAAGTAGGTTTCTTTGGCGATGAGGAGAGACTGGCCAAAGAGCAGCGGCTCAGAGACGAAACCGAACCCACCGGCGCCACCAGCCATGAGGACATTAAAAAAGAGCGACAACTGCTCGTATGGGGCGCTCATGGCATGGTAAGGCAGCAACGATAGGACCAGTCTCGGATCGCGTTCGCGAACCCAGCGGACAACGAGACGGTCCAGGCCTCTGTCGACAAAGAATGTGTCCGCGTCCAGAAAAAGCAGATGATCGCCGATGGCACGCTGGGCGCCCTGATGACACGCCCACGCCTTGCCAGTCCAACCTTCGGGTAGCGGAAGAGAAGTGATAACGGTCGCGCCAAGACTTTGTGCAATCAGCTGCTGTGTCATCGGTCGAGGCATCGTCAACGACAAGAATCTCTGCCGGCTGTATTGCGGAGACAGCGATCGATTGCAGAAGACGAGGAAGATTGTCTTCCTCGTTACGCGCTGGAATGACAATCGAAAGACTGGTCGCATCGTGAGACTGAGCGGACGGGCATGCGGGAACGCGCCGGATGAGCAGGAAGCCGGCAGGAAGTCCGACAGCGCAGAGGAGGACTGGCACGATCATGGCTTTCCTTTGGCGGCCTGCTCGATAATCATCCGCGCGACGTGTTGGCCGCCAAGCGTGACCATGGGCATGCCCGCTCCGGGATTCACGCTGCCGCCAACGAAGAACAGATTGTGGAACTGAGGGCTTTGCTTTGGCGCTTTGAAAGCGAAGTTACGGCGGCGATCGCAGACCACACCGTAGATGGAGCCTCCATTGGAGGCGTAGCGAGTCTCGATGTCGAATGGAGTCCAGAAGTCCTCGACCACGATGTGTTGCCGCAAATCGCTGAGTCCCATACGCTCAAGCTTGTCGAGGCAGAGTTCTTTCAGCGCAATGTAATCTTCGCGGGTGTAGGGATTACGGTCGTTGATGGATGGAATGTGGGGCAGGATCTTGATGTTGTCGCAGCCGGCGGGCGCCTGCGATGGATCGGTGCGAGTAGGGGCGACGACATAGATGGTTGGGTCGTCGGGCAGTTTCTTGTCGCGAAAGACGCGGCGGAAGTGCTCGTGCAGATTGGCAGAGTAGAAGAAGTTGTGATGTGCGAGCTGCGGATAGACCCGATCCAGTCCAAGGTGCAGAATGATACCGGAGCAGGATGGTTCGAAGCGACGCA
The DNA here is from genome assembly GCA_963821315.1 of uncultured Acidobacteriaceae bacterium. Taxonomy (GTDB): domain Bacteria; phylum Acidobacteriota; class Terriglobia; order Terriglobales; family Acidobacteriaceae; genus PALSA-350. Next base: position 170,182 of record CAWGDP010000014.1, read on the forward strand.
GCTTCCTCATGGTGGAAGCGGGCGAATGCAGCAACCGCTGCATAGCTGGGATAACTTCCATGTTGGAGACGACGTAATCAGCGGGCAAGGTGCGAAGATCGCCATTGGAGTTGCGGACCTGCACGCCCGTGGCGGTGCTGCCGGAATAATCGATGCGCTGAACCTCATGCTCGAGACACAGCGTCACACCGGTCTCTTCAAGACGTCTGCGGAACGCGTGGCCCAGCTCATACAGACCGCCGGCAACATACCAGAGGCCGAACTCCATCTGGATGGTCGGCATCAGGTTCATGAAAGCGGGCGAGGCGAGTGCGCTGGAGCCGACATACTTGATGAAGTATTCGAAGATATCGCGAAGATAACGATTGCTCAGACGCTTATAAATGCTGCCGGACATCGAGTGCAGATAATCGAGGTCGCGGGCCTCCTTCCAGCCATAAAAGCGGAAGAACTGTAGAAGCGTATCGAGACCATGGCGGAGATAGCCACGTTCAAGGATTTCGTATTGGCGGCGTGAGTAAGCGAGGAAGTCCTTGTACTCGCCGAAGACCTGCGGACCGAAGCGCTGGAGCTCTGTGCGCATTCTTTCGGGGTCTTCCCAGAGGTCGACGACGACTCCATCTTCAAAGAAATTGCGCCACTGCGGATCGACGCGCTGCAGGGTTATATAGTCTTCAAGCCGCTTGCCGTCCCCTTCGAAGATGGGACGAAAAATCTCAGGAAGGGTGAAGATTGAGGGCCCAAGATCGAAGCTGAATCCTTTGCTCTGCAATTGATTGAGCTTGCCGCCCACCTGCGCGTTCTTCTCCAGAATGGTGACCTGGAAGCCATTGCTCGCAAGCATGATGGCGGCAGACATGCCGCCGAGCCCAGCTCCGATGACGATGACCGTTTGTTCTGTTCGACGGCGCTCATGATGCGTGTACCAAAGTGATGGTGATGGTTTGAGCGGTGTCTCCAAGGTGGAACGAACACTCATCGAAGTGCGGGGGTCCGAAACGAGCAGAAGGGTTGTTCGAGACACCGACCGGCTCGCGTGGAAGGCCAATGAGATTGTGATCGAGCTTGTGGTTGCTGTTGAGGTCTTCATAAACGGCTGACAGCATAGATGCCCGGCGGGAGATCGGTATCAATGCGGAGGTGCTGGGCGTTAGAGGGGATGGGAAGAAATCCGTGGCGGAGTGCCTTATCGCGGTCACCAGGAAATCCGGAGGGTGAGGCGAAGACGAGATAGGCTAACTCGCCGTGTGCCTGCTGCGTGAGATGGACGTCAATGGTGAGATGCGTCTCAGTTTTGGATTGCGCAGCGAGGGTGACAGGAAGTATTGCACTGACCAGGAGAGTTAGGAGCAGACGGCTAAGGCGTCCCAGGAGACCGGTCGCTCCGTGCCGGAATCTGATCAGGCCGGCAAGTTGATGCCTGGTGCGGCTATTGAATGGGAACCAGTTTATTTCGCGAGTGCGGCGATCTTTGGCGAGCATGATGGTTTTCACGCGCGAGAAAGCGCGTAGGCCTTCGGGGCCGTGATAGCGGCCGTAGCCGCTCAGACGATTTCCGCCAAAGGCGGCATGAGGATTTGCAATGGCACGGATGACGTCATTGACGCTGCAGCTTCCAGCAGAGAGCTGGGCGGCGACTCGACGGGCACGCGCTTGATTGTGGGTCCAGATGCTGCTGCTAAGCGCGAAGGCACTCGAGTTAGCAAGCGCAATGGCTTCGCTCTCGTCGCGGAAAGAGGCTACACAGAGCGCGGGGCCGAAGGACTCTTCGGTAAGGATGCGGGCCTCGGCGGGAACGTCAGTGAGGAGCGTCGGCTCATACGCTACCGTGGCACGATCTTGCGGCCAGTGAAGCGTGGCTCCGCGGGAGAGTGCGTCTTCGACCTGGGCGCGAAGATCAGATTTCGCGTCCTCAGTCAGCGGGCAGAAGTCCGCGTCTGGATCAGTATGAACGCGAAGCTTCGAGATGCGATGCTTCAGGCGGGCAAGAAATTCGTCATGGATGGACGCTTCCACATAGGCACGTTTGACTGCAACGCACACGCGTCCCGCATTGGAAAAGGCGCCGTAAGTAATACCTTCCACGGCTCGGTCTAAATGGCAGTCCGCAAAGACGAGGCTTGCATCCTTTCCCCCGAGCTCAAGGATAGTGGGGATGAGGTGCTTTGCGGCGCGCTCTGCTACCTGCTGCCCGTGACGGCTGCTGCCGGTGAAGAAGATGAAGTCCGGGCGAGCATCAATGAGGGCTGCGGATTGTTCGGGGCTGTCATACAACACCTGCACCAGGTTGACGGGAAGGTTCGCCTTTGCGCAGAGCCGCGCGATCAGAGCTGCTGTTTTGGGAGTGCGCTCGGAACACTTGAGCACCACTGCATTGCCCGCAGCGAGCGCAGTGATGAGCGGAATCACCGATAGCTGGAAAGGATAATTCGACGGACCGAATATCAGAGCCACACCCTGCGGTTCGAAGGATGTCTCGAAGCGCACACCACGAAAAAAGAAAGAAGGCTTACCGATGCGACGCGGACGCAATATGCGCGCGGCATAGGACTCGTAGTAGCGGAGATGCTCCAGAGTGACGAGCACGTCGCCAGAGAGTGCGTCCAGCAGTGGTTTTGAGGTTTCACGCGCGATGGTATCGGCGATGGATTCGCACTGAAGGGCAATCTCGCGTCGCAAGTCGCCCAGAACGGCGCACCGGCGTGAGACTGGCAGTGCGGCCCAGGCAGGTTGCGCGGCACGGGCTCGGGCAAGAATCTGGTCTGAGGTAGGCGCAGTCATGCGAGCGCCGGCTCCAGCGGTTTTACAACGGGATAGGGGACCTCATATTGCTGGCAGATAAGGTTGGCCGAGATACGTGCTGACTCAAAGATGGTGGGCAGTCCGCTGCCGGGATGCGTGCCGCCCCCTACCAGGTAACAATGGGAGAACTCTTCGAATTTGTTGTGAGGGCGCAAGTAGAGCATCTGATCCCAGCTATGCGACATGTTGAAGGTGGCGCCGAGAAAGACGGAGTGATGCTTTTCCCAATCCTCAGGCGTGATGATCAGCTCGCGGCGAATATGCGGCGTCACATCCCCATAAGGCGTGCGTTCGCGCAGGATGCGGAGCACGTAGTCGCGAAATTGCTGCTTGTATTCCTGCCAGTTGATGCCACTGGTGTTGTTGGCTACGGGGGCAAGGATGTATAGCGCGGAGTGGCCAGCGGGTGCACTGGACGGGTCTGTTTTGCTCGAGTTTCGGATGTAAACCGACATGTCCTCCGAGGTCTCGCGACCCTGCGTGATGTCTTCGATGTTCTTTTTGTAGTTGTTTGCGAAGACGATCGTGTGGTGCTCGACGTCATATTCGCGATCGAGGCCGAGGTACATCATGAACGTCGAACACGAGAACTTTCGCTTGCGGAGGTTCGCTGGTTTATGGCGGCGCAGGTCCTTCTGATCGAAGAGCATGCTCATGGCGTGACCGAAGTCGGCATTGATTACGACATCGTCGCAGTAGATCTTTTCGCCGCTCGCAAGCTCGACGCCGCAGGCACGGCGGCCATCAAGGAGCACCCGCGTGACGGGTGTGGAGGTGTGAATCTCAGCCCCTTCTTCACGGGCAACCTGCGCAAAGGCCTGGCTGATTCGGCAAAGTCCGCCCATGACGTGATACACGCCATGGGCATGCTCGGTGTACGGAATCATGGTGAACAGCCCGGGACAGTCCCACGGCGACATTCCGAGATATTTCGACTGAAACGTAAACGCGAGGCGGAGCTCTTCTGAGCGAAAATAATCGGCGAGCACGTCGTGCAGCGAACGTCCTGCGGCAATATGGGGCGCGGCTGCGAACAATGTGGGACTGATCAGGCTGGCAAGAGTGCCATACGGTTGCTGCAGGCACGGATAGAGCTTTTCAAACCGAAGGCTCTCGCGCTTGAGGAAGCGATCGAAGCCGGCACTTTCGCCGGGGAAATGCTTTTCGATTTCCGCCTTCATCGCCTCCGGGTCAGAACGCGCAAGCATTGTCTTGTCGGGGAAATTGAGGGAGTACATCGGATCGAGCCGTTGGAATTGCAGATAATCGTTCGAGCGGCGGCCTCCTTCGACGAACAGCTCATCGAGCAGAAACTTCATCATCAGGAACGTCGGCCCCAGATCGAAGCTATACTCGCCAAGGCGGAGTTCTGCATTGCGGCCGCCGATGACATCCTGCTTTTCGAAGACTTGAACCCGGAAGCCCCGCTGCGCAAGAAGCATCGCGGTGGCGAGTCCGCCAGGTCCGGCTCCCACGATTGCGATGTGTCTTTTTCTATCGCTTGAATCAAAGCTCATATCCCAACCATAGGGACCACTGGTGGGGTTACGGCGGGAATTGAACTCTCAAAATGGAATCATTTGCTTCACAGGCAAAGAAGTCGGCTTTCATTGCCGATCTGTAAACATGTCCTATTTCGCTTGCACTTCTAGGTGGAAGACGTCGTGGTGATCACGACTGCGGTGCAAGGCTTTTTGACCAGACTTCGATAGGCATGTTTCTGCAGCGAATCGAAGTAGATAGAATCCCCGGCAGAGAGCTGGAATTTTTCAACACCGATCGTGATCTCCAGTTCCCCCTCGATGAGGTAGAGCAACTCTACACCCGGATGATAATGCGGTGTGATTTTCTGCTCAGGCAATGAATGGAAGTGCGCCAGGAAGCCATTCAGCTTCCGCTCGTTAGCGCGGAAGTCCAGGCTTTCGAAGGACCACGGAATAGAAGTTGATTTCGGATCGGATGGGAATACCTTGCGCTCATTGCGCCGTGAGATGGCCACAACGTGACGCTTCCGCGGATCAGTGAAGAAGTAGTCGAGTCCAACGCCGAAGACCAATGCAATGCGCGTAAGTGTTGGCAAAGTCGGCACCAGCCGGCCATTTTCGAGGCGCGACAACATAGCTGGTGAAAATCCGGAGTGTTCGGCGAGCTGCGCGAGCCCCATGCTGCGGCGCAAGCGCAAGGTGCGCAGCTTGTCGGCAATCGCATAAGGCCGAATCGCCTCTTCCACAGTGGCAGTATCGGGAGCTTTTGGAGTAGGGTTCTTCTTTTTCATGCGCCATGCCATTTTACTCACGCTCAAGTTGTTTTGCTTTATGGTGAAGAATGCCTGGGATCCACAGCGAGGACCTTTAGAGGCAAGCTCGGGCCCGGTGGTTGAAGAGCTTCGAGCGGCATGGGTAAATAAGCACCGCCGAGGTCCTTCGACTCCGCGCCACAAGCACTGTGTCACACGATCCATCTGTGGGGCGCTTCGCTCAGGATGACGATTCTGTGGGAGTATTTACGAAAAACATCCTAAACAAGTTAGCGCTTATGGGGACATGCTCCTGGTTTGGCTACCCGCGAATAGTCCATTCCAGGGGTAGAGTGTGCAGCCACACTTGTCCAAATTGGCTCTTCGGTTGGTAATAGGAGGCATCTGGGTAAGCGTTAGACGCCGGTTGCCTGACTCTGTCCATCCACATCCACCTAAGCCAAGGTGGGCCACCGCCCTCTGATTTGTCATCCCGACCGAAGCGCAGCGTAGGGGAGGGACCTGCAGTTTGCGTTGATAGAGAAGCCGAACCCGGAGGCGACTCGCCCACGGCACATTCGCTTATGCCCGAAAGTGAAACTGCAGGTCCCTCCCCTACGCTGCGCTTTGGTCGGGATGACAAATCAGAGGGCGGTGGCCCACCTTGGCTTAGGTGGACGTGGATGGACAGAGTCATTTGGACAGCTCTGCCTCTCAGCCGTCCCTTCGGGACTCAATTTGGGGAGGGTGGTCCTCACGCAGCTTGGCGCAGATTCTCCCCAGTCCGCTATCGCCCGGGGTAAGTGCAGTGATAGAGCACGTTCAAGCTGCTTTCGTTGTAACCGCTCGGCAGTGGACCGAAAGTATCCACCCGCTGCACCGCATGCAGGCACGACGAATTCAGCGACGGAGAGCTACTCGGGGTCGCCAGCGAGATGTTGCTTGGCGAGCCGTCCCGCGCCACCGTGAACTGCACAAATACCGTAGCCCCCGCCGGAGTACTCGGATCAACTTCTTGTGTATACCAATCCTGCGCCACCTTGCGCTTGATCACATCCACATACCAACCGAAGCGTGAGCCAAAATCTCCTCCCGTTTGTGCGATGGGACTATTAGCGCTATTACTCATCGCCGTGGAGCGAGGAACATTCGCCGGCGCTGCCTCCCCGTAGTTTGCTTTGTTCTGTGGTTTGGGCGGCGGCTGGTGCTGCGGCGGAGCTTTTGGAAGCGGCTTAGGCTCAGGCTTCTTCTTCGGCGCCACCTTTTCAGGAATGGGTAGCGCATCGGGAAGCGGAATGGGTTCCTGCTTCTGCTCCTCCAATGCCGGAGCTACGCTGGGTGTTTCCGTCGCCAGCACGTTGTCGGTGGGCGGGTGATCCTGGGGCAAGGGCAACGCGGCGGTCGAAACCAGGGTGGCCTGGATCGCGCCTTGCTGAAAGCTGTTCGCGCCCCACTCGTTGCCGTGGAGCAGATTGTGCACGTATCCATACCCGATCAGCCCCGCGAACACCAGCACATGCATGACCGTGGATTTGGCAAAGGGTGAGCCTATGCCATCCGGCTGGTCCAGTATTTCTTCGTGGCTCGAAAACGCTGCCATAGCGAGCTACTTAGCCGTCTTCTGTAGGGGTTGGGTCACAATGCTGATGTTGGTGATCCCGGCCTGCTTGACCGCATCCATGACCGAAGCGAAGGCGCCAAAAGGAACCCGCTCGTCGGCCCGCAGATAAATGACCTGGTTTGCCGGATCGGTCTTGGGCTGGTGCAACAGCGTAGGCAGTTGGGCCAGGTTGACTGGCTTGTCTCCCAGAAAAACATTCTGGTCGCGGTCAATGGTCAGCACCAGCCGCTGTTGGGTAATTTCTTTCACGCTGCGCGTTTTTGGCACCGAGACATCGATGCCTGACTGCAGCACCGGCGCCGTGACCATGAAGATGATTAGCAGCACCAGGACCACGTCGACCAGCGGCGTAATGTTGATTTCCGCGAGCGAGGTTCGGGTATGGCCGGAACTAGCGGTGAAGGCCACTTGCGGCCTCCCTCTCCATCGGGTCTGGCTTGGATTGCGGGCCGATTTCTTCCAGGCTGTTGAGCAGTTCGCGCGAGAAGTCGTCCATGCGCGAGCCAAACTCGCGCAGCGAAGCGGTGAACTGGTTGTAGGCGATAACGGCCGGAATCGCGACCAACAGGCCGGCGGCGGTGGTGATCAGGGCCTCGGAAACTCCCGGCGCCACGGCGCGCAGAGTGGCCGCGCCCTCGGTGCCCAGGCCATGAAAGGCATCCACGATGCCCATCACCGTGCCGAAGAGGCCGACGAACGGAGCGACTGCGCCGATGGTGGCCAACCAGGTAAGACGCCGCTCCAGAACCGTGAGCGATTCGCTGGCCGCCGCCTGGGCCGCGCGCTCCAGCGTGACGATGTTCTTGGGAGGTCCGAACCCGCCGGTCTGGCGGCGATACGTGTCGTACACCTCATCGAAGACGCTCACCAGCGGGCTGGGCTTGAACTGCTCGCTGACCGCTGCAATCTCTTGCAGGCGGCTGGCCTTGCGGAAGGCGCGCACAAAGCGGCGGCTTTGCGACCGGGCCTTGCTAAAGGCGCTAGCCTTACCCAAAATCACTGCCCAGGAGTAGAGGCTGGCGATCAGCAGCAGGACCAGCACAGCGATGGCTACGGGTCCGCTGTTGCGCACCATGTCAAATACGGCGCTGATCCCAGAAGTCGGAGAATGGGGTACCGGCACTGAGCCGTCGTCTGCTTGCAGAATAAGAAAAGTCGCGATATGAACGGGGGACATCATCACTTCCTCTCTCACGGTAGCAGACAAGCGCGCACGAATCCAAACTGGTATATAAGATGCAGTCGCAAGGTAACCCGGCCTATAACCGGGCTATGCTGCGCTCGACTCTCGAAACTGCCCCATGCTGCTCGAACTGCGCGCTGAAAATTACGCTGTCATTGATCATGCGATCGCTGTCTTCGGCCCCGGCCTCAATCTGCTGACCGGAGAAACCGGCGCCGGCAAATCCATTTTGGTCGACGCGCTGGCGCTGCTGATGGGGGACAAGGCTTCCTCCGATGTAGTGCGGCACGGTGCCGACCGTGCCGTCGTGGCCTGTGTTTTTGAGAGCACCCCGGGGGCGGAGAATACGCTCGAGGCCAACGGCATCGATGCCGAAGGCACGGAGATCATTCTGCGCCGCGAGATACAGGCCGGGGGCAAAGGACGCGTCTACGTGAACAATCAGCCGGCCACGGTGCACGTCCTGCGCCAGCTCGCCCCGGAATTGGCCCTGGTGCATGCGCAGAGCGAGACCATGGGCAGCTTTGACCAGGCACAGCAGCGCCAGTTGCTGGACCGCAGCGCCGGTATCAACACGGACCGGGTGGCGGCGGCGTTTCACGAGTGGTCGGAAACCTGTGCCCGGCTGGAGCGCCTTGAGGGCGATGAACAGGCGCGCCTGCGCGAGGCTGACCTGTGGAGTTTTCAGAAGAACGAAATTGAGAGTGCGGCGATCAGGGAGAAAGAAGACGAGGAGTTGGAGATAGAGCGGCGCGTCCTGGCCAATGCGGAGAAGCTTCTAGCCGCGGCCATGAGCGCGCATGAGCTGCTTTATGAGAGCGATCGCTCGGCCGAGGCCGCCTTGCGGGCAGCGCTGAAAAATCTGGAAGAGCTCGAGCGTTACGATCCGCAGTTTGCCGAGGCGGTGCAGCAACTGAAGTCGGCGCGCGCCCTGGTGGACGATGTCAGTACCACCGTGCGTGATTATGCCTCCAGAATTCAGGCCTCGCCCGACCGGCTCGCGGAATTGGAAGATCGCCTGGAAGCGCTGAATCGCCTGAAGCGGAAATATGGGCCGACCTTGGCGCAGGTGCTGGCGCACGGTCAGGACGTGGCTGCCAAGCTGGCGGAGGTTGAGAACCGCGACCAGTTGCTGCTCGAGCTGCGGGCCGCGCGGACCAAGGCAGCGGATGCGTACCGTCTGGCGGCCGCGGAAATAACCGCGGAGCGCGCGGCAGCGGCCCGCAAGCTGGAGAAGTTAGCCGAAGCGCACATCAATGACTTGGCGATGAAGGCGAGGTTTGCCGTCCAGGTGACGGCGCAGGAGGCGGAACAGCACTGGACCCGGCACGGCTGGGATCTGGTCGATTGCCGCATCGCCACCAATGCCGGGGAGCCCTTGAAGCCGTTGGAGCAAATCGCTTCCGGCGGCGAGTTGTCGCGCGTCATGCTGGCGCTCAAGGTGAGTGTCGAGGAGGGCGCATCGCGAGGGCAGGGAAGCGCGCGCCGCAAAACCCCCGTACCCCGCACCCTGGTCTTCGACGAGATCGACATTGGCATCGGTGGCCGGGCTGCCGAGGCAGTCGGCCAAAAGTTGAAGGAGCTCTCCCGCGCGCAGCAGGTGCTATGCGTCACCCACCTGCCTCAGATTGCCGCCTTTGCCGACCAGCACTTTCTGGTCGAGAAGCAGGACCGGCAAGGAAAAACCAAGACCTCCGTTCGCCTCATCGAGGATCAGGAGCGAACCGAGGAAGTAGCTCGCATGCTAAGCGGAGCCAAGCTAACCGAAACCTCCCTGCGGCACGCAGAGCAACTATTAAAAACCAGCCGCAAAGGCAGCCAAGTCCTAACCGCAGCCTAAGTCCTGACGATGACCAGTGGTCCGTAGGAGATTCAGCGAGTGCGAACGTTCCAACCTCCTAACCGCAGCCTATGGTTTAGGACGGGTGCCCCAGGTTCGCCAAAGCGTACCTGGGCCGAAAATGGATTTTTCGAATGCTTTAGCTCTATCACTCAAGGACTTCGACCTGAGCAACGAGATAAGAGCGTTCGAAGGGCTTCGCCCGTTTTTGCAGCCCAGGTACGCTTTGGCGAACCTGGGGCACCCGTCCAGAACCGTAGGGCTGCGATTAGGAGGTTGGAACGTCCGGCCGTCGACCCAAATCCTGCGACCGAAAGCCCATGTGCGCATCTTAGGATCAGCGCCCCGGTGCCAAGTGAGACGATGGCCAAGACTCTATATCCATCAGACATTTAAGGGCCGGCGCGGTATACTGATTGATGTGACGAGTCCCCTATTATCCTCGCCTGTGGGCGGTCCCCGCTCCGAAAACGCACCCAAGAGGGTTCTTCTTCTCAAGCCGCGCGGTTTCTGTGCTGGCGTGGTGCGCGCCATCGATGTCGTGAACATTGCCCTCGACACCTTTGGCGCTCCCATCTACGTCCGCAAAGAGATCGTGCACAACCGGTTTGTCGTCAACGAGCTGGCCGAAAAAGGCGCGATTTTCGTCGATGATATCGACGACGTGCCCGAGGGAATGCGTGTCATTTACAGCGCTCATGGCGTTTCCCCGGCCGTCCGCGCACGCAGCAAGTCGCGCAAACTAAAGGTGATTGACGCCACCTGCCCGCTGGTAACAAAAGTGCACGTAGAGGCGGTCAAGTTTGCCAAGCAGGGCTATTCCCTGGTGCTGATTGGGCATCGGGATCACGACGAGATCGAAGGCACCCTTGGCGAAGCTCCCGAGGTGACCCAGGTGGTCTCCACCGTAGAGGAAGTGGCTGCTCTCGAAGTCTCTGATCCTGAGCGGGTTGCTTATCTGACCCAAACCACCCTGAGCCTGGACGAGGCGCGGGATATTATCCACGCCCTCAAGGCCAAATTCCCCAACATCATCGGACCGCACACCCAGGACATCTGCTACGCCACGGAAAATCGCCAGGTAGCGGTAAAAAACGTGGCCCATCAGGCAGACCTGGTGTTGGTGGTTGGATCGAACAACAGCTCCAACTCCAACCGCCTGGTAGAAGTTTCCCGTAATTTGAGCACCAACGCATTTCTGATCGAAGATTCGGGAGCTATCAATCCCGAATGGCTGCAGAACGCGACCACGGTCGCGGTCACAGCAGGGGCATCCGCGCCCGAAGTTCTGGTTGCCGAAGTAGTGGCTTATTTGCGCGGACGCGGCTTTTCCGACGTGGAAGAAGTGGAAGTCATGCCGGAAAATGTCCGCTTTGGGTTGCCTCCGGAGATCGTTCAGGCCATCCGGCCTGTTCCGGTCTAGGGGCCGTCTATTAACAGCGTACGGTAGCTGTTTGGAAAGAGAACTTCAGGGTCAAGCATGAGCACATCCTTTGAAAGTGGACAGCCCGCTATTCCCCGGTTTGGCCGCATCGATGCCGGGTTAGATCAGGTAGAATCCGCCGTCGCCCGAGCCCGGGACTTCCTCTTTTCCCAGCAACATCCAGATGGCTACTGGTGCGGGGAACTGGAAGCCGACACCACCCTCGAGTCCGACTACATCATGGTGCATACGTTGCTGGGTACCGGCGACGAGCGCAAGATGAAGCGCGCGGTCTCAGAGATCCTGCGCAAGCAAAATGAAGATGGTGGCTGGAGCATCTATGCCGGCGGCCCCTCCAACATCAGTGCATCGGTCAAAGCCTATTTCGCCTTCAAGCTGATGGGCTGGCTTCCCGACCACCCGGTCATGGCCCACGCCCGGCAGTGGATTCTCGATCATGGCGGAGTGGTCGAGTGTAATACCTTCACCAAGATCTATCTCTGTTTCTTCGGCCAATACGAATACGACGCAGTTCCCGCCATCCCACCCGAACTAGTCCTCTTTCCCAACTGGTGCTACTTCAACATCTACGAGATCTCGTCCTGGTCGCGCGCCATCCTGGTGCCGCTTTCCATCGCCTACGCCAAGAAGCCCTTCAAGAAGCTGGCCTCGGAAAATGGAATTGACGAGCTTTTCGTTGGCGGTAAGAGCCATGCTGAACTTCACCTGCGCTGGGATCGCAAGAAGGTTCTGGGCTGGCGCAACGTTTTCCTGATAGTGGACCGGCTCTTTCATTGGGCTGAGCGGGTGCACATCCGGCCCCTGCGCAAGCTGGCGCTCAAGAAAGCAGAGAAGTGGATTCTGGAACGCCTGGAGATGAGCGACGGACTGGGCGCCATCTATCCCGCCATGCTCAATGCCATTCTGGCCTTGCGCTGCCTGGGCTACTCGATTGACGATCCGCAGACCATCCGGGCCATGGATGAGTTTGAGAAGCTGGGCATTGAGGATGAAGGGGTTCCCGACTTCCTGGAGCCCACCTTCCGCATGCAGCCGTGCATGTCTCCGGTATGGGATACCGCTTACGCGGTCTATGCGCTGGGGCAGTCTGGAGTTCCGCGCACCGACCCGCGCCTGCTGAAGGCTGCCGACTGGATGCTGGCCAAGGAAGTGCGCCACAAAGGCGACTGGGCGGTGAAGGTACGGAATGCGCAGCCCGGCGGCTGGTATTTCGAGTTCAACAACGAGTTCTATCCCGACACCGACGACTCCGCCCAGGTGCTTCTGGCCCTGAACAAGGTCGACAACCATGCCCGGGAGCGCTATCAATACGATGTTTGCCAGCGCGCGATTTCCTGGATCTTCGCCATGCAATGCAAAAATGGCGGCTGGGCCAGCTTTGATAAAGACAACACCAAGATGGTCTTCGAATATATTCCCTTCGCTGACCATAACGCCATGCTCGATCCGCCCACCGTCGACATCACCGGGCGCATCCTGGAGATGCTGGCCACCTACGGTTACACGCAAAAGGATCGCCGCGTCGAAAAGGCTATCCGCTTCATCTATAGCGAGCAGGAGCCGGATGGAAGCTGGTTTGGCCGTTGGGGGGTTAACTACCTCTACGGAACCTTCCTGGTGCTGCGGGGTCTGGAAGCGATCGGAGTATGGAACCACGAGCCGCAGATTCAGCAGGCGGCGGAGTGGATACGCATGGTGCAGAACGCGGATGGCGGTTGGGGTGAGAGCTGCGCCAGTTACGACGATCCCACCACCCGCGGCGTTGGTGCAAGCACTCCCTCGCAGACCGCGTGGGCTATTCTTGGTCTGCTATCGGCTGGGGACACGCGCAGCGACTCGGTGGCCAAGGGAGTTCGCTGGCTCATCGAGCGGCAGTTGCCCGATGGTTCGTGGGACGAAAGCATGGGCGAGGGCGCAACCCGGCAGGCCGTGATTACCGGCACCGGATTTCCCCGCGTCTTTTATCTTGCCTACCATCTTTACCGGAATTACTTTCCCCTGCTGGCGCTCACTGACTACCGCCGTGCGATGGAAAGAGCTTAGAGCTCTCAGAGGAGATTTGAAACGATGGCAGTGCCGATCTCACAGATGTGGACCGTGGCCAGCTACGTGCTCAAGAAGCGCTTGAGCGGGCAAAAACGCTACCCGCTCGTGCTTATGCTGGAGCCGCTGTTCCGCTGCAACCTGGCTTGCGCCGGCTGCGGCAAAATTCAATATCCCGCGCACATCCTCAAGAAGGAGCTCTCGCCCGAGGAGTGCTTCCGCGCGGTCGAAGAGTGCGGCGCGCCCATGGTCTCCATTCCCGGCGGCGAACCGCTGATGCACCCGCAGATTGGCGAGATTGTGGAAGGGCTGGTGGCGCGGAAGAAGTACATCTATCTCTGCACCAACGCTTTGCTGCTCAAGGAAAAGATCGGCCTCTTCAAGCCCAGCAAGTACCTCACCTTCTCGGTCCATCTCGATGGCCAGCGCGAGCACCACGATTTTTCCGTTTGCCGCGAGGGCGGCTACGACAAGGCGGTGGAGGGAATACGCGAGGCGGTCAAGCGCGGCTTCCGTGTTACTCCGAACGCCACGCTCTTCGATGGCGCCGATCCGAACAGCGTGCGCGCTTTCTTTGACGAGGTGATGGCGTTGGGCGTGGAAGGCATCGTCATCTCTCCGGGTTACTCCTACGACAAGGCGCCGGACCAGAAACACTTTCTGGGCCGCGCCCGCACCCGCAGGCTTTTCCGCGCAATTCTGTCCAACCGGGAGAAGCACTGGAAGTTCAATATGTCTCCGCTATTCCTCGAGTTCCTGATGGGCAAGCGGAACTACGAATGCACGCCCTGGGGCAATCCGGCTTACAACATCTTCGGCTGGCAGAAACCCTGCTACCTGCTGCAGGATGGCTACGCTTCCACCTTCAAGGAGTTGATCGCGGAGACGGAGTGGGAAAACTACGGCACCGCTTCCGGCAATCCAAAATGCGCTAACTGCATGGTCAGCTGCGGTTATGAGCCGTCTTCGGTGAACGACATGTTTGGCACCTGGCGCGGATTCTTCTCTGCGGTTCGTGCCACCCTCTTCGATAGGTACGAGGATCAGGGTGCACGCGATCTGCTGACCTCCCCGCAGCTTAACGGGCATTCGTCGCCGTCATTGGTGCAGATATCGAGCGAGAGCAAGCCGCAGATGGAAGAGACACGCGCATGACCGGGAAGGCTGCAGGCAACGTCGATCCGGACACGCTGGAGCTGGCGCCGGGAACGAAGCACGAGAATCTGGAGGGCTGGGCTCCGGTTCTGGGCAGCGACGCCGAAGTGCTCGATGCATTGGAGAAGGCCTTCGACTATCGCGGAGACGTCACCATCACCTGCAAGGATGGCTCCGTCATCGAGGGCTATATCTTCGACCGCAAGACAGGATCGACGCTCGCCCAGTCCTCGGTCCGCCTTTTTCCCAAGGATTCGCCGGAGAAGCGGTCGATCGCTTACAGCGAGATTGCGGGACTGACGTTCAGCGGCAAAGACCGCGCCGCCGGCGCAAGCTGGGAAGCCTGGGTGAAGAAGTGGAACGAAAAGAAAGCGGCCGGCGAAAAGGGCTTTGGGCTTCATCCGGAAGCGCTGGATTAGTGTGAAGGGCACGCAGGCTCTCAGCTCCGTACGTCCGGTCAGGAAGACAATTCTGTTTTAGGCCGAAAGCTTTCAGCCCCGATAACAGAATTGCATTCCCGCCGGGCGTAGCGAATGTGGAGGGATTTCGACGGCCTGAAGGCCGTACCCTTCACGGGTAGGTTATAGGTCTGAAAATTTTCCTCACAGGAGCTACGGGGTTCGTCGGGAGCCACGTGGCGCAAGAGCTTTCCCGTCGCGGCGCTGACTTACGCATTCTCATTCGCCCTACCAGCAAGCTCGAGAATCTAGCCGGGCTCGCCGCAGAAACGGTCCTGGGTGATTTGTTGCAGGTGGACGCATTGCGCAGCGCCATTGCCGGTTGTGATGCGGTCATGCACGTAGCCGCCGATTACCGGCTTTGGGTGACCGATCCAAAAACCATGTACGCCACCAACGTGACCGGTACCCGGGAGTTGCTACGCGTTGCCCGCGAAGAGGGCGTGGGCCGCGTGGTCTACACTTCGAGCGTAGCCACCATGGGCTTTCTCTCCGACCGGCTGCCCGGCCGATGAGGCGACCCCGGTTTCTATCGACGACATGATCGGGGACTATAAGCGATCCAAATACCAGGCGGAGCAGGAAGCCGTGGCAGCCGCGAGCGCCGGCCAGCAGGTGATTATTCTCAATCCCACGACACCAATCGGATCGAATGACATCAAACCAACGCCGACCGGCCGCATCGTAGTGGATTTTCTCAACCGGAGATTTCCCGCATATATGGACACGGGCCTGAACCTGGTGGATGTGAACGAAGTAGCGAGAACCCACGCCGATGCCCTGGAAGCCGGCCGGTCCGGCGAACGCTACATTCTGGGCGGGGAAAACCTGACCTTGAAGCAGATCCTGGATAAGATGTCGGCCATCACCGGCCTGCCCTCACCCACCATGCGCGTGCCGCATAGCGTGGCCATGATCTTCGCTCTCTGGGATCAGACCATTACCGGCAAGCTGCGCGGGCGTGAGCCGCGTGCTACCGTGGAGGCCGTACGCATGGGGAAGAAAAAGATGTTTGTCTCCTCTGCCAAAGCCGAGCGCGAGTTGGGATTCCGCGTGGTTCCCGTGTATGCGGCGCTACGCGCGGCCATCGACTGGTTTCGGGCGCACGGGTACGCGCCCTCCGCATGAGCCGCGTGGGTATTATCGCGGCCTTGCCCGGCGAGTTGAAGCCGCTGGTGCAGGGATGGAAGCCTTTGCCCTTGCCCGGTGCGCGTAAAGGCCAGGCGGCATGGGCTTCCAGCGTGGACGATGTAGATTGCATCGCGGTCTGCGGCGGCGTTGGCAGCGAGGCTGCGGCCCAAGCCTGCGCGATATCCGCTCAGGGCGGCGCGCTGGATGCAATCGTCTCGGTAGGATGGGCCGGAGCCACTGTCCTGCGGTATCCATCCCGGGAATGCGTACGCCGTGAATCAGGTAATAGACGCCCTCACCGGGGAGTATTTCACCACCAACTTCCCCTTGCCGGAAGGAAGCGGCGTACCCCTTCGGCTGGTAACCACCGACCATATCGTCCAGTACGCGGAAAAGCGGCAGCTCGCCGGGCTTCATCAGGCCGTGATGGTGGATATGGAGGCTGCGACCGTGGCCCGCTTTGCACTCAGCAAAAGCATTCCGTTTTACTGCCTAAAGGCCATATCGGACGAGATCGCGGACATATTGCCGGACTTCGGCCGCTACACCAACTCCGATGGCCACCTGCGCATGGCACCTCTGTTGGGCCATGTGGCCGTGCGGCCAAAGTACTGGCCTGCCATGCTGCGCATCGGCCAGAACGCGAAGAGCGGCGCCCGGGCGGTGGCCGGTGCGCTGCGCCCGCTCATAGGGAATCCGTAATATGCAGATCGCACCTGGTGTTCAAGAGATGCAGCACCCGCTCGCCGTCCCGGCGACCATGCAGGCTGCTGTCTATCGCGGCGTGAACGATGTCCGCGTCGAGACCGTTCCCGTGCCCGCGATCGGTCCCGGAGAAGTGCTGATCAGGGTGCACGGTTGCGGCATCTGCGGCACCGACCTGAAGAAGATCCACACTGGATCGCATTCCGCGCCGCGCATCTTTGGCCATGAAACGGTGGGCACGATCGCTGCGGTTGGGGCGGGAGTTGAGCCCTTCGCCGTGGGCGACCGGGTAGCTGTCTTCCACCACATCCCCTGCGGCGATTGCTACTACTGCCGCAAGAAAACTTTTGCCCAATGTCCGGTTTACAAACAAGTAGGCTGCACCGCCGGGTTTGAGCCTTCCGGCGGAGGCTTTGCCGGTTATGTGCGGGTCATGGACTGGATCGTCAAGCGCGGGCTGGTCAAGATTCCCGACCATGTCCCTTTTGCCCAGGCGGTCTTTATGGAACCGCTGAATACCTGCCTCAAGGGCGTGCGCAGCCTGAATCTGTCTCCCGATGAGACCGTACTGGTGATCGGCCAGGGGCCCATCGGGATCATGCTGGCAGCGCTGGCCACGCGGGCGGCCGCCAAGGTGTTGACGTCGGATCTCTACCCGGAGCGGCATGCCGTCGCCGCCACCTTCGGGCTCGATTCGCCCATCGATGCCTCGCGCGAAGACGTGGTTGGGGTGGTCCGCGCGGCCACCGAGGGCCGGGGAGCCGATGCCGTCATCCTGGCCGTGGGCGGCAACGCGCTGATCCGCACCGCGATGGACGCGGCGCGTCCTGGAGGGCGTATCCTGCTATTCGCGCAAACCCAGCACGGAGAGGCAACGATCGATCCCGCCGCGGTATGTGTGGACGAGAAGACGCTTATGGGCTCCTATAGCGCCTCCGTAGACGTCCAGGACGAGGCGCTGCGCCTGGTTTTCGAGGGCTATGGGCAGGGATTCGACCTGACCCGGCTGGTCTCGCATCGTTTTCCCCTGACCGAGGCAGTGGCCGCCTTGGCCGTCGCCTCCGAGCCCAAGGCGACATCGATGAAGATCATGATCGAAGAAGACACATAGAATAGGAATGCATGTTAAGTGAGATGAATGCTGCCGTGCTTTACGGCAAAGAAGACGTCAGGATTGAACGGGTTCCCATTCCCGCCGCCGGTAAGGGGGAGATTGTGATCCGCGTTCACGCCGCTCTCACTTGCGGCACCGACCTGAAAGTCTTCCGCCGCGGCTACCATGCCCGCATGATTGCGCCGCCGGCGCTCTTCGGGCATGAGATGGCAGGTGTGGTCCACGAGACCGGCGCCGGGGTGCGCAGCTTCAAACCAGGCATGCGCGTGGTGGCGCTCAATTCGGCGCCTTGCGGCATCTGCTACTGGTGTGTGCGCAAACAGGAAAACCTCTGCGAGGACCTGCTCTTCAACAACGGCGCTTACGCCGAGTACATCCGCATCCCTGCCCGCATCGTGTCCAAGAACACCCTCATTGTGCCCCAGAGCTTACCCCTGGAGCACGCGGCGTTGACCGAGCCACTCGCCTGCGTCGTGCGTGGGTTGGAGGAGACGGGAGCCAAGCACGGCGACATCGTGGTGGTGATCGGGGCGGGCCCGATCGGCCTGATGTTCATGCACGTGGCGCAGCTATCGGGCATGAAGGTGATTGCGGTGGTTAAACGCGATGAGCAGATTGCCTCGGCGACTACCTTCGGCGCAACCCATGTCGTGCATACCGCTTCCGTTGTCGATGCCGTGGCCGCGGTGCGCGCCCTGACCCCCGATCATCGGGGGGTCGATGTGGCCATTGAAGCAGTGGCCACGCCTTTGACCTGGCAGTGGGCGGTGGACATGGTTCGCCGCGGGGGAACGGTAAACTTCTTCGGGGGCTGCGCCGCCGGCACCAAGGTAGAGATCGATACCAACCGGCTGCACTACAACGACATCACGCTCAAGGCGAGCTTTCACCACACGCCCGCCGCATGCCGCACGGCCTTCGACCTGCTGGCCAGCGGGCGGTTCAAGTGCAGCGAATACATCACCGGCAGAGCACAGTTGTCGGAGCTGGAAACAGTCTTGCGCCGCCTGAAGGATCGCTCCAACGACATCAAGACGGCTATCATTCCATAGGTGGAGAAGAATCACAGTCGGGGTGACAAGGCTGCGACCGTTTGGACGAAGGGCACGGCTTCAGCCGTGCCGTAAATGGGTAGGATGACGAGGGCTTTAGCCCCTGAGGTACGGTTTTCCAATGATTTGGGGCGAATTTCTTGTGACCACTGTACTTCGGCGGATTGCAGGCTTTGAAACATGGGCGATCTCGTTTGAGGGGCATGGAAAGGCGTACCTCAGGGGCTAAAGCCCTCCTTCGCAGCGGCTAGATATGGCACGGCTGAAGCCGTGCCCTTCGTCTAGAGAGGTTTTCCGCGACGCACCTGAGAGACGAACCGGAAGATAACGAGGAAGAATGACAGTCGGGAGTGCACAGGACGATAGGGAACTGGTAGAGCGCGGTTGGGCCGCGCTGCCGGCGGAATACCGCATCCCCGAGCAGCGCCCGACCCTGGAAGAGGCGCGCGCCTACTGCCAACGGCTGGCCACCACCCACTACGAGAACTTTCATGTGGCCTCCTGGTTTCTGCCCGCCCGGCTGCGGCCTCACTTCCACAGCATCTATGCCTACTGCCGCATCGCGGATGACCTGGGCGATGAGGTGGGGAATCGCGAGCAATCCCTGGCGCTGCTCGATCTGTGGGGCCGCGAGCTCGACGCCTGTTACCGCGGTGAGGCGCGCCACCCGTTTTTGTCGCGCTCGCCGAGACCATCCGCGATCTGCGACATCCCTCAGAAGCCCTTCGCCGACCTGCTGGTGGCCTTTCGTCAGGACCAGACAGTGCCGCGTTACCAGACCATGGACGATGTGCTGGATTACTGCAAGTACTCCGCTAATCCAGTCGGACGGCTCGTCCTGTATGCCTGCGGCTATCGCACTCCGGAGATGTTTCAGCTCTCCGACTACACCTGCACCGCACTTGCAATTGGCCAATTTCTGGCAGGATGTGAGCTCCGATTATGCCCGCGGCCGGATCTATCTGCCGCTCGACGATATGCATCGTTACGGCGTGGACGAGGCAACGATCGCGCGGCGTGAGCCCACCGCGGCCTTTCGTGAGCTGCTGCGCTATGAGGTCGACTACGCCCGTGAGCTATTCACCAAAGGGCTTGCCCCTGATCGACATGGTCGATCGCGAACTGGCGCTCGATCTGGATCTGTTCAGCCGCGGCGGCCTGGAGATACTGCGCGCGATCGAGCGCCGGCAGTACGACGTGCTCACCATGCGTCCTGTGATCTCCAAAGTCCAGGAAGCTGGCGACTGCTGGCGCGTGCGCTGTGTGGCAAACTCTTGCCTGGGGTTTCGCGGGGAAGGCGGGCGGCGTGACCCCTGAGGTCCAGGCGGCGTACGCGGCCTGCCGGGCGATTGCGCGCAAGAAGGCAAAAAATTTCTACTACGCCTTTGTTGCCCTGCCGGCGAGCAAGCGGGACGCGATTTGCGCGGTCTACGCCTTCATGCGCCAGGCCGACGATCTCTCCGACGATGAATCGCATTCCATCGCCGATCGCCGGGTTGCGCTCGACGCTTGGCTGACCACTTGGCATCAGGCGCTGGCTGGCGCGCCCACCAGCGATCCTGTTTTCGTCGCGCTCCTGGATGCGCAACGCCGCTTTGCCATCCCCTCGGAGCTACTCGATCAGCTGGTACAAGGCACAGCGACGGATCTCGAACCCAGGGTCGCCGCATATGCAACCTTCGCTGATCTCTATCGCTACTGCTACCTGGTAGCGTCGGTGGTCGGGCTGGTCTGCATTCGCATCTTCGGATACCTCGATCCGCGGGCGGAGAAGCTTGCGGAAGAGACCGGCATTGCTTTCCAGTTGACCAACATCCTCCGCGACGTGCGCGAGGATGCGGAGCGCGGCCGCCTCTATCTTCCTCTGGAAGATTTGGAACGCTACGGTGTGACCGCCAGCTCGATAACGGCAATTTCCAGCGGCAAGCAGTTGACGCCGTCGCAGCGCCAGGTGCTGGCCATCCAGGCGGAGCGCGCCGGGCAGTTTTATAAATCCGCGGAAGCGCTGTTGCCCTTGATCTCGCCTGACAGCCGGGCAGCGATGTGGGTGCTGGTCACCATTTACCATCGTTTGTTGCGGCACATCGAACAGCGCAACTTCGATGTGTTTTCCGCCCGCATCGGCGTTCCAGCGTATGAGAAGCTGAGCATATTGGGATGCGGCCTATTCAAGACGCTGGCGCAGGGTGTGTGGGCCTGATTCGTTCGGTCATCGTGGTCGGCGGTGGACTGGCAGGGCTCTCGGCCGCCTGTGCTCTGGCTGATGCAGGCTACCAGGTCCGCTTGCTGGAGAAGCGGCGCTACCTGGGCGGCCGCGCCTCTTCCTACGAGCATCCCGGGAACGGGAGAGGTGATCGACAACTGCCAGCACGTTTTGCTGGGCAACTGCGTCAACCTCATCGATCTCTATAAGCGGCTGGGTGTGAGCGATGCCATCCGCTGGTTCGATCGCCTTACCTTCGTCGAGCCGGGTGGACGGAGAAGCATTCTTGAGCCCTCGTTTCTGCCCGCGCCCTTTCACTCCATGCCCGCCTTTCTGCGCGCGCCGGCGTTTTCCTTTGCCGACAAGCTGGCCATCGGGCGCGGCATGAGCGCTTTCATCGCCGGCATTCCCAAAGATTCCGATGAGAACTTTGCCCACTGGCTGGCGCGCCACGGGCAGACCGATTGGAGCCATCAACCGCTTCTGGAAGCCGGTCCTGGTCAGTGCGCTGAATGAGGATCCGGATCGCATGTCGGTGCATTATGCCGGTCAGGTCATCCGTAAGTCGCTGTTGCTTTCGCCGGGAGCGGGGCGGATGGGTGTTCCCACCATTCCTTTAAGCGATCTGTACAGCCGGGCTATCGATTACATCGGAAGCCGCGGCGGCCAGGTGAGATCTGAGCGCGGCGCCCGAGTCATTTGAGTGGTCTGAAGAAACCCAGCAATGGACGGTGACTGCGCGACGACCAAAGCTTCACCAGCGATGCCGTGGTGCTGGCGCTGGCGTTTGAAGGCTTGAGTAAGTTGCTGCCATCGATGCCGCGAAATCCCGAGGCCGAGCAACTCGCGATCAACCTGGGACATTTTGGGCATTCGCCGATCACCGGCATTCACCTGTGGTTCGATCGGGAGATCACCGATCTGGAGCATGCGATCCTGCTGGACGCAACCATTCAATGGTTGTTTCATAAATCGCGCTTGCAGGCGGAGAAGCGTCGTGGTGCTCCGGGCAGTTATGTCGAGCTGGTGGTGAGCGCCTCAAAGTCTATGGTGGAAATGCAACGCCAGGAGATCATCGATCTGGCGTTGCGGGAACTAGCTGAATTCTTCCCCCTGGTAGCGCAGGCGAAGCTGGTGAAGGCGGCGGTAGTAAAAGAGGTGCGCGCCACGTACTCCATTCGCCCGCAACTCGATTTGCTGCGACCGACAGCCTCAAGTCCGTGGCCGCGCGTCTTTCTGGCGGGCGACTGGGTAGCCACCGGCTGGCCGGCCACGATGGAGGGCGCCGTGCGCAGCGGCTACCTGGCCGCGGAAGCCGTGAGCCGCGCAGCCGGCAAGCCAGCGCATTTCCTGCAAGCCGATCTGCCGTCCACCGGCCTGATGAGGCTATTGCCATAGCCGCCTGCGAAAAAAGCAAGACGACGGGTGCCCCAGGTTCGCCAACCTGCCCCGGCCTGCCGTGGGAGCGTACCTGGGCCGAAAACGTTTTTTTTCGAATGCTTTCACCCGAGGGGCAACCGAATCCCGGCCCGGATAAGAAAAGCTTTGGCGGGGGTGCGCCCCGTCATTTTCGTCCCAGGTACGCTGGTGCGAACCTGGGGCACCCGTCCTCCCCCTCTTGAGTTCAGTATCAGCTACTGCGGAGAAACGTTCGTATGCTCTGGTTTGCTCTGCAACTTGCGGAATTCATCCATTTCGCGAGCGGCGTCCGCGGACTTCCCCTGTTTGCGATAAATGCCAGCCAAGCCAAAATGCGCTTGCGCAGCAAGCGCTGTACCTTTCTCCAAGCTTAGAAGATGCTGCCAGCTCTGTTGTGCCGTCGTGTCGTCTCCGTCCATAGCAGCCGCCTTTCCCAATTGGTAGAGGGTTTCCGGCATGTCCCCTCTCAACTGGTCCGAATGGACGAGTGCCCCGCGCGCTTCGTGGAATTTACCCAACTGCAGCCGAGCTTCACCGAGACGATAGAAAGCTTCGGCGCTCCCTGGTTGAAGTTCAGTTTCTAACCGGAATTGCTCTTCGGCTTTGTCCCATTGCTGCGCGCGCGCATAGAGCTCACCCAGCTGCAGGTGCAAACCCGCGGTCTGAGGGCGCAGCCGCAACGCTTCGAGAAATTCCCGTTCCGCGGCAGGCACATCTCGCAGGACGGCGTAATCCTGCCCCATCATTTCATGGGCACGCGCGGAATCGGGAAAGCGAGCTTCGAGTTGGTCGAAAACCTGTTTCGAGAGCAAGCCGGAGGCCCGGCCATAGTAATAGAGCAACTCCGGATCATCCGGGTTTTGCGCCAGAGCTTTTTGCAGAACGGTCACCGCCTCCGGCAATTTGCCCGCCTCGAGCAGAGCGATACCGAGTGCGTCCTCGGCGTGCGCCTGCTCCAGATGTGGAATCGCCTCGGTTGCATACCCTTGCGCCAAAAGCGCGTATCCCAACAAGCGGTGGGCTCCTTCGAGGTCGGGGCTGAGCTCGATGGCCCGCTTCAGCGGTGGAATAGCGGCCGCATAATCGCGTTTTTCGATGTATACCCCACCGAGATCGGCGAACGCGACGGCCAGATTGGGATCGATTTCCGTAGCCTGTTTAAATTCGGCCAGCGCTGCGTCCAATTGTCCGCTCTTCTCTGCGTCCACTCCCGCATGCACATGCTGGACGGCCGGCGACCCGGAAGCCTGCAGAGCGAGCAAGGCAGATAGAAAAGCACCAATCATGATTTCTTAGGCTCGCGCATTTCGAGAAACTGATTGGCTTTGACACCCTCAAGGATCTGATGGATGCCCGAGGGCCAGTGAATTTCCACTTTGGCCACTTCGGCCGCGCCGAGGCCAAAGTGCAGACGCTTGTCGCTGGCTGAAATGTAGCTGCCGGACGTGGTCGCGAATCGTTTTTGACCGTTGACCTGCACAACAGCACCCAGCCCATCTCGATTGCTGCGCGTTCCGCATAAGGAGATGGAAAGCCAATTTGCAGATCCACCGTGATTCAGAAGCACCAATGGCTCTCCGCCCAGCGAAGTAACCACAATGTCCATCCAGCCATCGTTATTCAGATCACCGAAGGCTGCGCCGCGGCCGGCAAGCGGTGCGCCGATGCCGAATCCGCCCGCTCGAAGCGCCCGTTGCGATTCAGCGCCAGCAACGGCGGAACTCTTTGTAATGCAGCATGACGGATCGATCTGCTCGACATTGTCCAGCACGTGGCTCTGCGCGACGAATAAATCCTTCCAGCCATCGTTGTCGAAGTCCTCCAGGCCTAAACCCCAGCCGGAGCTTGCCGCCGAAAGAGCAGGCCCAGCCCGCTTTCCAGCTGAACGATAGCTGAATGCTCCGTTGCCGTCATTGTGAAACAGGGCGTAGATCTCGCGCGTGCAGCACGGTCACCAGATGTCGGGCCGGCCATCGTTGTCGTAATCCTGAAAGACGATGCCCATTCCCGAGAGCCGTTTGCCGTCGACGGTCAGCGCCGCGCCCGCTTCCAGGGCGCGCTCGGTGAAGGTGCCGTTGCCGTTGTTGTGAAACAGAAACTGGCCATGCCGTCGTTGGAAACGAAGATATCGGTGAATCCGTCGTCATCGTAGTCGGCGAAGGCCACACCCAGGGCCTTTCCCTTGTTCGAAGCGATACCCGGAAGCGCTGGCTGACGTCTTCGAATGTGCCATCGCCGCGATTCCGGTAAAGCAGGCTGGCGGACGGAGGAAACTCCGAGGGCGGACAGTAGGTCTTGGGCGATGTGCCGCAGATCTTGCTGTGCTGCAGTATCCCAAATCATGTAGCGCGTGACCAGCAGGTCGAGGTGGCCGTCGTTATCGTAATCGAAGAAGCCTGCCGAGCAACTCCAGCCGCCCGCCTCTACCCCCGCCTTGGCCGTCACATCGGTAAAAGTGCCGTTGCCGTTGTTGTGATAGAGGATGTTTTTTCCGTAATTGGTCACGTACAGATCGGTAAAGCCATCATTATCGTAGTCGCGGCAGCCACGCCCATGCCGTAATTCCCATCGCCCGCGCTCGCCAGCCGGCCGCTTCCTTGGTCACGTCGGTAAAGCTGCCATCCGGATTCTGCCGGTACAGCCGATTCCAGTAGCGCGGATTCTCCGGTCGAATGACTCGCGGCGGTGCACGGATTCGTGAGCCGGCCGCTATTGACCAGGAAAACGTCGAGCAGTCCGTCGTTATTGTAATCGAAGCAGCGCCACTCCGCCCCCCATGGTTTCGATCAGATATTTTCTGCGGCGTAGGCGAATTGACATGTCTAAAATCCAGGCCACGTGGATGTTTCACGTCGAATACGAGGGGGCGCGGCCAAACGAGCATGGCGGCAAAGGCTTCAAGGAAATCGCGTCGTGGATGCGGCGGTTCATTCGATTTGCGGGGCAATTATCGCGAGCGGGCGATTCCGCCGGGCTCCCCGAGAGCGAACGCAAGGTTAGCAGATAGCTCAAACGTCGCGATCGCATTCGCGCGAGTGCAAAGCCTTCGGGAAGATCCAAGGAACGGAAGGTGGATGCCGGGAGGAGGCACCCACCTTCGTCCCATTCACGCGCTAAAACAGGAACTTCAGCCCGAACTGAATCAGCCGCGGATTGTTCAAGCTGAGCTGGTCGATAATTCCGAAACTTGGCGTTATTCGCTAGAGCAGCAAGCGGTATTCGGCGGAGCCAAACTGGACGCGATTGAAAGTGTTGAAGAACTCCGTCCGGAACTGCAAGCCGAGCTTGTTCGTCCGGACCAAAGTTCGTCGTCTTGAATATCGCGAGGTCCCAGTTATTGATCCCTTGCCGCGAAGCGTCGGGATCCACGCGCGACTCGTTTCCGAAAGCCAAAGTCGCTGCGGAGGCTGTGAAGCAAGTCGGGTTGATCCAGGCAATTCCCCCGACGTCATCGTTACGTGCGAGGTGCCCTTGGTCGCATCCCGGCACAACATCCGGACGCAAAACGCCGATTCCCAAGACTCGCCTGCGAAAGCGCCGTCGAGCCACCGTAGCTGATTGGCAGCGGGAAGCCCTTCTGAAAGGTCGTGATGCCATCGACGCCCCAGCCGGAAACCGACTTTCCCCACGACGCCGGAAGCATCGGTCATGTACCTTTGACCGCGACCAAAGGGCAGGTCATAAACGTAGCTGATCACCAGGCGCTGGGACACGTCCTGGGAAGAGAGCGACCACTCTCCATTGAGGTTATTCCAGTCCTGCACTTCTCCGACGCCGCTCTCCAGCCAAGTGGTCAGGGTGTCCGCATTGGTCAGGAGTTTTTCGCTTGGTGTACGCAGCCAGGAACGATCCGCCACCCGGTGAACCGCTTTATGACTGAGATTTGAAGCGAGCTATAGTTGCTGGAGCAGCAGCCATACCCGGCAAGGCTAACGCCACCATACTCGGGGTAGGGACGGAGCAGCTGACCGGCAAGAACCGTGGAGTTTGTCGGCGGAGTTTAACGAGCTTACCGTCTTAATCCCGGTGAACGGGATTGGGAACGTTCACCAGCAAAGCGCTTCCCAGCGACAGGTCCGCGTCCGGAATCTGGTCAATTTGGCTCGCCGTCGGATTCGGCAAATGTACGCCTCGCGAGCCTGCGTAGGCGGCATCGACGAAGATCCCTCCCGGAAACTCTCGTTGAATGTCCAGGTTGAACTGCTGCACGTACGGCGCCTTATACATGGTGTAGGGAGCTACAGTGATGTTTTGCCCGGCATCAAACGCCGAAACGTTGCCTCTGCCAAGAGGCGTTACGACATTCGGACCGAAGGGTCCATTGGTCGGGCAATAAAGTGTTCCCGAAGGAACGCCCGCGGCGAACGCGCAGTTGGTTGCCGTCAACGTGCTGTTGGGAGTGATTCCTCCGTTGGAGGTGGCAACCCACAGTGTCGAGGCCAGGTTGATGGCATCATTGCTGGGGTTGAGGTTGAAAAATATCCAGTTGGGGATGAAGAAGATACCGTAACCCGCGCGAATGGCTGTCTTCTGGTCCAGCGTATAAGCAACTCCAATACGGGGCATGAACTCGTTATTGCCTCAGCGGTACGTTGCCTCGGGTCTTGTTGATGCCGTCACCAACCAGGAAGACATCACCCGGGCATGCACCCAGCCGCTACAGCCGGTAACCGAGGCATTGGTCGCGCGCCGGATCCCAATAGCTCTATCCAGCCATGGCGCTCGCTCCAGGGTCCCTGCAAATCGTAGCGCAGACCGTAATTGGCCGTCAGTTTAGAGGTGACTCTCCACGTATCCCCGAAAAAGAAGCCTCGATAGATTTCCTTTTGCGCCACCAGGGCCGGAATCTGCGCCTCACCGAAATTGTGGTTGAATACGCTCGCTTGGTTCAGGCCATATCCCAGGAGAAAATCGGCGAAGGAAATACCGCCCGTTCCGCCGGAGACAGGCATTGCTCTGCGTCCAGCTGCCGTTGAACGCAAAGGCGCCGCTGGCAATGTTCGTCTGGGCGTAGTTGTCAAACGTCTCGATCAGTTGGCCGCCAAAAAACAAGGTGTGACGTCCCTTGATCCAGTTCATGTTCGGGGGAGAGCGCCCATTGCGTATCGTGGTCCGTGATGAAGCTCTGACCTTGTGAACAAGTGACGGTTGGGTCTTCGTGGTGTGAAGCACGGCGTGAACGGCGACCGGCCGGCGCTCGGAATAGCCGTATTGTAAGAAGCGGGCCAGCCGTACTGGGTCAGGTCAAAACTCGAGTTGATCGGCGAACGCAGATAGTGGAACCGGCTGCCGCTGAGGTTGACACTGAGCAACAGATTAGGCCGGATCGGAGTTGGTGTAGTCGACGACGGCGGCGTTGGTCTGATACGTTTCCGCGCAACGATCCGCGCACAGGCCGGTGCCGAAGGGATCGGTGGGCAAATCCAGAAGGTTGAAGAAGTTGTAACGGGTAAAAATATGTTGCGTCGCGTGAAATTTTGATCAACCCGGCCTACGTATTGATTGGTGTTGCCGCCCGAAGGCGCAGGCCGCGGTGAAATTCATGGTTCTCCGCGCTGTTGGTCGGCATGCGGAAGGAATTTAAGTTCAACCAAGCCGCCGGGTTAATCGACTCGTGGGGATCGTGTTGTTGGCGAATTGCGTGCGGCCGCAATTCGCCAGCCGTGGAGTTTGCCGACACACGCCGGCGCTGATGCTCAACGGATCGTAAATTGGAACGTCCGAGGGAAACACGCCGCTCCTCTCCCCAACCGTGGGCACGGTAGTAGTAAACACCAGCGGACGCTCGCTGACGGTAGCCGTCATAGGCGAAGAAGAAAAACGTCTTATCTTTGATAATCGGGCCGCCAAACGTGCCGCCGAACTGATTCTGCACATAAGGAGGATTCGTCGCTCGACAAAATACGGGCGAGAATTCAAGACCTTATTGCGCAGATATTCGTACGCTTCCCCGTGGAATGCGTTCGCTCCTCCCTTGGTGCTCAGGTTAATGATGCCGCCGGAGAACTTGCCCCATTCCGGGCCGAGGTTGTTGTACTGCACCTTGAATTCGGAGATGGCGTCCTGGTCTGGAATCAGAATCGGCAGATTGATGTAACCAATGTTCACCGGTTGCCCGTCCACGTACTCCGCGCTCTCGTTGCCAAACGAGCCGCCACCTGGTAGTTGCCCCAGCTGAACGGATTCTGGCCTACCTGCGAACCGCCGGCGCCGCCCTGCGCGATGGCGGCGGGAGAAAGAGTGATGAGGTTGAAAACGTTGCGGCCATTCAAAGGAGTTTCGTTGGTCTTGCGTTCGTCAATGACCTGGCCGAGCGACGCATTGATCGGTCTGCAGCAGCGGAGTCTCGCCGTGACTTCCACGGTCTGGGTTTCTGCGCCGACATCCAGGGTGGCGTCAATGCGGACACCCTGTTGCACCTGCACGTCAACGGATGTCGCGCTTGAAGCGCTTGAAGCCGGTCTTATCAACGTCAACGCTGTACTCACCTGGATTTACGTTGAGGAAGGAATACAGGCCGTTTTGATCTGTAGTAAATTCTCTTTTGCACCCGTGGCGATGCTGGTCAGCGTAACCTCCGCACCCGCGATAGCGGCGCCCGAGGCGTCCTTGACAGTTCCTGAAATGGAACCGAAGGTGGACTGCGCGCGGGCAGCAAAGCAACCGCGCGAGGAACAGCACAGTTGCCAGGATGGGGAACCAGAGCTTGTGTGAATTCACATCGCCTCCTAAAAGGTTCTGCAAACCAGCGTGCCCTATCCGGACCATACGTACCGGATCCGATCCCGAGAGTGGGCTCCGGATATCTTCCGTCCGTTTTTGTATACAGAGTCACACTGGCGGACTCTGCCGATTGCGCAACTCTACCGGGATGAAGTCGAAGAAGGAAGATGTCGGACAAAACCATACAGGAGACTCGAACTTTTTCGTGGCGAGTTACGAGTCTCGAGAATGTGTGCGACGGAATAAGACCATAGGCGATGCGAGCGGTTGTCAAGGTTTGGTCCGAGAGATCTTGTGCGCGATCAACAAACAGATTTGGACGCGCCCCTCCCCTTGTTAATCCTCTAGACCAGCGATTGTGATGCGATATAAATTCGATCAAGAACCCCGGTAGTGCGGAGCCGTAGTGCAAAACGGAACTGCCACCACTGAAACATAGGTCGTCTAACATGAATATTTTTTAGACGAGACACCCCTGGGGCACCCGTCGAGTTCCTATTAGGTTCGGTTAGGAGACCGACTTTTGCGGGCTGGCGTTTGAAGGCTAAACAAGTTTAAAACCAGCGGCTCCTACCGGGTTCATGCGGCTGCTGCCCTAGGAGGCAGCACGATGAATTCGAGGCCCGGGGGGGTGCAACCAGTGAGGTAAGGGCAGCTTGCGAAGACTTCTACGTGGGGCCAATTGACAGGAGTGAGTAAATGTCTTCTCATACTGCGGAAGGTGCAGGCGCCCTAGACACGAATGCCCCGCAGCCTGGAGAAGACCGATAGTCTCCCTTGTCCGAGAGCCGAGCGAACCATGACTTTGACGCATACTCGCTCGAAGATTCTCCCGCTGCGCTCGTTGCTGGCGCTTGTCGCGGCTCTGTCCCTGACGGGCTCTGGTGCCCTCGGTCAATCCGTTAACAGTGATCGCCCGTGGCTCACGTATGGTGGAGACCTCAAGAACAACAGGTACCGGCCATTCGATCAAATCAACGCATCCAACTTCAACCAAATTGAGGTCGCATGGAGATTCAAAACTGACAACCTCGGCAACCGGCCGGAATACAAGCTGGAAGGAACGCCTCTTATGGCCAACGGTGTTCTGTATGCCACGGCCGGAACCCGACGGGCCGTCGTAGCGCTTGACGCTGTCACGGGCGAACTGCTGTGGGTACATGGCGAACGGGAGGGGGAGCGAGGAGCAAACGCGCCACGTGGCTTATCGGGTCGTGGGTTAGCGTATTGGACCGATGGCAAAGAGGAGCGAATTCTCTATACGACCCCGGGTTATCGGCTGATCGCCCTGGATGCGAAAACCGGCGCGTATGCCCGAGGATTCGGAGAGCGCGGAGTCGTAGATCTCAAGCTCGATGATGATCAGACTATAGATTTGACTTACGGGCAAATCGGCATACAGTCCGCTCCCATCGTGGCCCAGAACGAGATTCTCATTGGGGCGGCATTTCTTGATGGCGGAGCGATCGCTAGCAAGATTGGATACAAAGGATATGTCCGGGCTTTTGACGTTCGTACCGGAAAACGGCTCTGGATCTTTCACACCGTGCCGAGGAAGGGGGAGTTCGGCTACAGCACGTGGCTGAACGGTTCTGCAGAGTACACGGGCAACACAGCCGTGTGGACACAGATGAGCGTGGACGAAGAACTCGGGCTGGCCTATCTTCCTGTAGAGTTGCCTACCGGAGACTACTATGGCGGCAATCGCCCGGGAAACGCGCTCTTCGGAGAAACCCTGGTCTGCGTAGATCTGAAGACGGGCAAACGGAAATGGCACTACCAGCTGGTGCATCATGGAATGTGGGATATGGATATTTCCTCCCCACCGATCCTCGCCGACATCGTGGTCGACGGCCGGGCGATCAAAGCGGTGGCACAACCGACGAAACAATCGATGCTGTATGTTTTCGATCGCGTGACCGGCGAACCGGTGTGGCCGATAGAAGAGCGGCCGGTTCCGAAAGGTGACGTGCCGGGGGAATGGTATTCGCCGACGCAGCCCTTTCCTACAAAACCGCCTGCCTATGATCGCAATGGGGTCTCCATCGATGACTTAATCGATTTCACGCCGCAAATGCGTGAAGAAGCGCTCCGTTTGGTTCAAAAATACAAGCTTGGTCCGGTCTTCTCACCACCCATATTGAGCAACGCTGACGGCCCCCTGGCATTGCTCACGTTAGGCACAAACCTCGGTGGGACCAACTGGGCCGGGGGATCCTATGATCCCGAGAATCATCTTCTATTCGTATCGTCCTGCTCTTCCTGCTTGATACCGATGGGCTTGGTTGCCGCGCCAAAGGACGTTTCCGATATGGGCTATCTGGCCGGGACAGCGGGACAACCACCCGTCGCGCGAAAAGCAGGAACAGGCGCCGGAGAAGGCGCCGACGCGCTCACGGCGAAAGCACACGGCGCATCAGGAATTCCGGCAGGACGCAGCCCGCGCATTCCACTGACAGTCGAAGGCCTGCCGCTGATCAAACCGCCCTACGGAAGACTTACGGCCATCGATTTGGACCGAGGCGAAATCAAGTGGCAGATTCCATTTGGTCCAACGCCGGATGCCGTCCATTACAGTTCTGCGCTCAAGGGTATCCAGATCCCGCCAACCGGCGAGGGCGGACTCAGCGTAGGAACCCTGGTTACAAAAACGCTACTCATCATCGGCGATGGAGCCGTGGGCGTGTCGCCGTCCGGATCGCATGGCGCGAGATTACATGCGTATGACAAAGTATCCGGGAAAGAGGTGGGAGCGGTTTCCCTACCGGCGCCGCAGAGTGGATCTCCGATGACTTACATGCTTGGCGGCAAACAATACATCGTCGTTGCGGTGAGCGGCGGTGCTTACTCGGGAGAGTATCTTGCGTTTACCTTACCGTCCGAATAGCGTTTGTAGGGCCAGCGCTCTTGCGATATTTGCTTGCGCAGCGCTGACGGGCGCATGGCGCCTTGCAGCGCAAACTCAGAGTTCGCTTTGGGACGGCGTGTACACCGACGAGCAGGCAACGCGGGGGTCGGCCGTGTACGTCGATCAATGTGCTCGCTGCCACGGAGCGGATCTTACAGGAGGCGACGAGGTTCCGCCACTCACCGGCGGACAGTTCCTTTCCAACTGGAACACCCTCAGCGTAAACGATCTGTTTGAAAGAATTCGCGTTTCGATGCCCGCCGACAGACCAGGACGACTAAGCCGGCAACAGGACGCAGACATTCTGGCCTACGTGTTGAGCTTCGACAAGTTTCCATCCGGAAAAAGCGAACTAGGCACACAAGCCGAAACTCTAAAGCAGATTCGATTTGATGCTTTCAAGCCTTAGCCGCTTATCCTTCTTGCACATTGCCTTCCAAGGCTACGGCCGGGATACTTACGGAGTCCAATGGGAGCAGAGGTGCGCCCGCAGCGCCGCGCACCGTCAGCATCACCACCACCCCAGCAAACAGCCAGACGCCTGCCAGGATCGGCGCATACCGAACCGGCGGTTCCGGTAAGGGCACAACGGTTTTATACGCCACCCAAAGCAGGGAAATCGTCGACAGCAAGGGAAGGAGAAAGTGGAGAAAGAAACGAAACTCTGCCGGACGCTCGCGGCGGTAATAAAAGAAGACCCCGATGTTGCCGGCACAGTAAATGAACATCAGCCCAAAGGACATGGCCACGGCAACCACGTAGTACTCCTGATCGGGACCAATCCAGAAACCGACTCCGAGGCCGATCGCAAGGGTGAGGAAGGTTTGAAAAAGGATGGCATTTCGCGGCGTTTGGAATCGCGGGTGCACACGGTCGAGAACCGCCGGGAGCGACCGCGCTCTGCTCATGGCGAAGAAGACGCGGGTGGCAGCATTATTACCTGCGATGGCCATCGCGAGAATGGAATTAGTAACCGCTATCAGAACGAGAACCCATGCTGTGCCCCAAAGCCTCTTAGCCAACAGGATCACGGGCGCCTCAGTGGATGCCGCGAAGGTGGCGATGTGGCTATTGCCCCAGCCGGTGAGTATGGCCATGGAACCGACGACGAAGAGAAGACCCATCAGACTGGTCGAGAGCAGGATGGCGCGGGGGAGCGTGCGTTTGGGATTGCGTGTTTCCTCGGCCAGCGGTGCGACCGACTCAAAGCCGGTAAAAACCAGGATGGAGAAGACCACCGCGACATAGAAGCCCTTTTGCCCGAAGCTATGCCAGGAGGCAAAGGGTTGCAGATGAACTTGTCCATCGCCGGGATGCATGAAGCCTGCGATCGCCAGGCAAGCGACAATCAGTATCTCAATCGCCGTCAACCACATCACGCAGGTAGCGGAGATTTCGATGCCGCGATAGATCAGCACCGTGATCAGGCACACCGCGGCCAGAAAAAACATCCACCAGGGGCAACTGATTCCTGCTTCCATCTTAAAGATGTTGTGCAGCATAAAGCTCAGAAATGCCAGGTTCACCGCCGCCGTGGGCGGTTCGTATAAGAAGAACATCCACCCCGCCAGAAAGCCGGCCTTGGGATTCAGCGCGCGGCTCACATAGGTGTAATACCCGCCGGCCGATGGAAGATGCAATGCGAGTTGCACCAGGCAGACCGCGATCGCCAGCACAATGAAGAATGCCAGCAAAAAGGCCAACGGGGCAGCGATGCCGGCCATGGTAGTAATGAACTGCAGTACGAAAACCAACCCGACCGCAGGCGCGATGTGGGTGATGCTCTGCATCAGCACCGATGGGAAGGAGAGGGCATTCGCCCGCAGAACCCGCGCGCCATCGCTTGGTGAAGGAGGAGGTTTCATGGGAACCTGGAGCCTCTCATACCTGTATGCTGTCGCTGGAAATTGGCCTCTCTGCAGCCTCCGCCACTTCCACAGGCAACAGTGGCATGTTAGAAGTCCGCCGCACTGTCAACAGCAACAGCACTCCGGCAACCATCCAGCCTCCGACCAGAATGGGAGCGTAGCGCAGGGGCGCATCGGGCAGCGGCACGACCGAGTGATAAGCCACCCAAAGCAGAGAAAGCGTCGAAAGCACGGGGAAGAGAAAGTGCAGCACCGGGTTGAACTCCGAGGGCCGTTGACGCCGGTAAAGAAAGTACACACCGATGTTGCCCGCGGAATAAATGAAGATGAGGACCAGCGTGGTGGTGACGCCGAGAAAGTAGTACTCCTGATCCGGACCGATCCAGAAGCCAATGGCGATGCCAATCGTCATGGTGATGAACGTTTGCAGCGCAATGGCATTGACCGGGGTGCGAAATCGAGGATGGACATATTCGAGCGCAGCGGGCAGGGAACGCGCTCTCCCCATGGCATAGAAGACGCGGACCGCGGCATTGGTACCGGCGATCGCCGCGCCCAGGATGGAGTTGATCACTGCCACCATCACAAATATCCAGGCCCTGCCCCACAGGCGCTTGGCCAGCAAAATGACCGGATTCTCTACTGACCCGGCGAATGTATCGACATGGCTCGTGCCCCAGCCGGTCAGTATGGCCAGCGTGGTAAACACAAAGAAAAAACCCATCAGCGTAATCGAAAGAAGTACGGCGCGGGGAAGAGACCGTCGCGGGTTTCGTGTCTCTTCCGCCAGAGGAGCAATCGCCTCAAAGCCGGTGTAGGTGAAGATAGAGAAAACGATGGCGAGATAGAACCCCTTCTTTCCGAAGGCGTGTACGGAAACGAAATCCTGCAGCTGAACTCGTCCATCGCCCGGATGCATCAGGCCGGCAATCGACAGCGCGATCATGATCACTACTTCGACGAGGGTCAGCCACACCACGAAGGCGGCCGAGATCTCGATGCCGCGATAAATCAGCAGCGAGATCAGCAGCGCGAAGATAACGTACACCACATACCACGGACAGTTAAGGTGGGCTTCAAACCTCAGGGTAGTCTGCAGCAGAAAGCCCAGGTACGCCAGGTTCACTGCGGCGGTGAGCGGCTCGTACAAAAAGAACATCCAGGCCGCGAGGAATCCGGCCTTGGGGTTGAGCGATCTGCTGACGTAGGTGTAATACCCACCGGCTGAAGGCAGATGAAGCGCCAGTTGGGAGAGGCAGACCCCGAGCACCAGCACGATCAGGAATGCGATCAAGTACGCCAGAGGAGAGGCGGTACCCGCCAACGTGGTAACGAATTGCACCGCGACCACCAGCCCCATTGCGGGTGCAATGTGAGTGATGCCTTGAGTAAGCACCGCAGGGAAGGAAAGGGCGTTTGCTCGCAGGCCGTCGGTCTGTGGAGACGAAGGCTTCATAAATTATCTTGGAAACAAGGCCGGGGAGAGGAGTGGTCCGTTTATTGTAAGGCCTGGAGGAAGAACGTAATGCTGGAACGTTTGCTAGTCGATGGGGTGCCTAAGCCTCAGGGTCCTTATTCAAGCGCAGTGCGCGCGGGCGATTTTCTTTTTATTTCCGGTCAGGGCCCAGTGGATGCGGTGACCGGCGAGATGCAGTCGGAGCTTAGCGTGCAGGAGCAAACCAGGCTGGTATTGCAGCATGTGCAGACCATCCTCCGTGGCTGCGGCGCGGATCTGCAGGATGTGGTCAAATGCTCCGTCTTCCTGAGCGACGCGCAAGACTTTGGCGCCATGAATGAGGTGTATGCCGAAGTCTTCGGCGCCGACAAGCCCGCCCGTACGACGGTCGCAGCAGGCATGGTAGCCCCGGGAATGAAAGTAGAGATCGATTGCATCGCCTACCGGCCCCTACCCGGCTAGAAAACGGATCGTTTCCTCATGGCACACAATCGACTCATCGTGATCACCGGCGGTGGAGGCGGCATTGGCCGTGCCACCGCCCTTCTATGCGCGCGGCGGGGCGACCGCGTCGCTATTCTGGATAAGAACGGCGAGGGCGCAAAACAAGCTGCCGCCGAGGCCATCGCCGAAGGTGCGAGCGGCGCGGTCGGCCTGGCCTGTGACGTCACCGACGAAACGCATGTAGCCCAGGCCTTTGCCCTGATCCATCAGCAATTCGGTGCGCCTTATGGCATCTTCGCCAATGCGGGCATCGATATCGGCGGCCTGATCCATGAAATGCCACTGGAACTCTGGAAGCGTGTCCTGGACACCAACCTGACCGGCATCTTCCTCACCTGCAAACATGGTCTGCAACAGATGCTGGCGGCTCAGATCGCCGGATCGATCGTCTGCACCTCTTCGCCCACCGGATTCATTGCTCTGGCTGCAGGCGGTAGCGGCGCCTACAGCGCGACCAAGGGAGCCATCTCTTCACTGGTGCGGTGCATGGCCATCGACTACGCCAAATATGGCATACGGGTCAATGCCATTGTTCCCGGAGCCACGGAGACGACCTTGATGTGGGCGAATGTAGGTGCCGATGCGGTCGAACCCATGCGCGCCCAGCTCTGCCGCGAGATTCCCTTGGGCCGGCTGGCGCAAGCGGAGGATCCAGCGCGCATCGTTGCCTGGCTGCTCTCCGACGAGACTGCCTACATGACCGGTTCGCACCTGGTTTGCGACGGGGGAATCCTGGCCAAGGGGTCGATCAGCGTATGACTGACGCGGCAGCCTTAGCGCTTGAGCAGGATAACGCCGCAGCACACGAATACCGCCGCCAGCCAGCGCCTGCGGTCGACATTTTCGTGTAGCACCCACTTTGCCGCCACCGCATTGCTGACAAAGGTGAGCGAACCCGCTGCGGGGGCAACCAGGCTCACGTCGGCGTGGCTGAGCGCAAAGAGGAGGGAAAAGAAGCTAAGGGCCATACAGGTGAATCCGGCCAAAAAGCGCCCCTCACGGATCACCGCCCAGGCCGCGCCTTCAAAACCGCGCGCTGCCTTGATGTCGTCCAGGTCGCCTACACTGCGCATGGCGGAGGCGACAAACACATCGCCCGCCGTGGCGGTCAACACGATAGCGCCAATCATGGCTGCGATCGCCGGACCCGAGCTCATATTCACTTGCTTTCCTGCAATGAGCCGGTAAATCCCCGCTCGGGGGATGTATCGGCGGAGCTACGTGGGGTCCAGGCCGGCCCCTGGGTAACGAAACCCACTCCAGCCGTGATCAGGGCTATGCCCAGCCAGCGCTCGGGCGAGATCTGTTCATGCAGCCAGAACCTGGAGAGGAACGCAACCGCGACGTAGGCCAGCGAGGTTGCGGGCAGCACGAAGGTCAAGTCTGCCCAGGAGAGCGCCGTGAGGTAGGAAGCAAAGAAGACCACCAGCAGCAGCACTCCACCCAACACCCAGGGAGTTCGTAATGCAGAGATAAGCGCATCGGGATGGGACAAGGATACCGGTCCGACGCGCTTCATCCCCACCGCGAGCGAAGTATCGCCAAAGGCCGAGGTGAGCGCCACCAAGCCAAGAATCAGGTAGCGCCTGAGGGTCATGGTGGAGGCATTCACGGAATTTAGATGCGGTGCAACCGGCTCAGGCTCCAGCGTTCACGGCGGGCCCAGGAGTCTTGGCGGCCTTCACCTTACCGTCTGCCACTACCTTATTTCGGGCAGCACGGAGTTTCAGGAACGACTTGGACTCAATATAGAGTCGCTTGAGATCGCGATTCACGATGGCCTTGCTGACGATGCGCCACGCCGCCTTGGGACGGAAGTAGTACTCGTCGTAGAAGCGGTGCACCATCTCCAACACGTAGTCCTTGGGCAATCCCGGGTACTCGATGTGGGCGAGCTGGTGTCCGCCTTCATCGACCATGGCTCCGTTGTTGATGATGAAACCGTTCTCCGCCGCGAAGTCATAGAACTCCGTGCCCGGATAGGCATGCGCAATCGAGACCTGGATGGTCTCCACGTCGAGTGCTTTGGCAAAGTTGATGGTGTTGCGAATGGATTCCTTGGTTTCGCCCGGCAGGCCGAGAATGAAATCGCCGTGAATGGTCAGCCCGAGTTCGTGGCAATCGCGGGCGAAGTCGCGTGCGCGCTCCACAGTAGCGCCCTTCTTGATGTTCTTGAGAATCTGCGGATCGCCTGACTCGAAGCCCACGATCAGCAGCCGGCAACCGGCTTCGCGCATCGCCTTCAGCGTCTCCCGGTCGGTGGTCACACGCGAAGTGCAGGACCACGTCAGCTTCAGCGGCTTGAGCTTGGCGCAGAGTTCCACCGTGCGCGCTTTCTGGATGTTGAAGGTATCGTCGTCGAAGAAAAACTCTTTTACGTCGGGGAACAGTTCCTTGGCGTGCGCCATCTCTGCCGCCACGTCGTCGGTCGAGCGCTTGCGCCATGCGTGTCCGCTCAAGAGTCTGCGGCCACAGGCAGAAGGTGCACTGCGCCGGGCAGCCTCGCGTGGAATACAGAGAGACGTAGGGATAGAGCAGGAACGGGACGTTGTATTTGGTTACGTCGATGTCGCGTTTATAGACATCGGTGACCCACGGCATTTGGTCCAGGTTATCTACCTGTGGGCGGTCGGGATTGTGCGCGACCACGCCGTTCTTGAGATAGCTGATGCCGAGAATCTCGTCCAGCGGCTTGCCATTGGCAAATTCCACCACCGAGAAGTCAAACTCGCGCCGGCAGACGAAATCGATCGCCGCACATTCTTTCAATGCTTTGTCGGGGGAAGTTGTGACTGGCGGTCCGACGAATGCGATCTTGATCTGGGGATTGGCTTGTTTGATGGCTTCGGCCAGCTTCTGGTCGCCGGTCCAGCCGGGTGTGCTGGTAAACAAAACCAGGAATTCATAGCTCTTGCTAATTTCGATGGTTTCCGTCGCGGAGATGTGGTGGGGTGGGGCGTCCAGCATCCGGGAGCCTTCCAGCATCCCAGCGGGGTACGCGAGCCACACTGGGTACCAGTAGGACTCAATCTCACGCGTAGCCGGCCAACGCGAGCTGGCTCCGCCGTCAAAATTCTCAAACGATGGGGGGTTTAACAGTAACGTTTTTAGTGGCATAGGCTCAACTTACAGTCTAACAGCACTACCGGCGTAGAGGGTGAAAACAGGCTACTTAAGAGCACCCACGAACCATTAGACGCCAGCCGTGTCAAGAGGGTTCAACGATTGAGGGGGACTCCCTAGGGCCGAGGCGCAGGCGGCCCCTTAGCCCAGTCTTCGATCCTGCCCATGGAACGCAGCAGGGAAAGACGGGCCTGCGTCACTTGAAAGCGGGTCTCGAGCATATCCACAAAGCGGCTGCGCTCCTGGATGTGAGCACCCTGCTCATCCTTGGGCAAGGGCGCGGCGGCTCCAGGAATGCCGCTGCCCGAGTGAAGCTGGGTGGTGATCGCGTCCAGCTGATCCTGGGCCAATTCGTTCTGCAACTCCGCCACCTGCTCCTGGGCCGTCAACTCGGTCACGCTCTTCTGCAATTGCAGGATTTGCTCCCCAGCCTGGTTGCGCAGTTGATCCGCTTCGGCCGTTGCCAGCACCGCCTCGGCACTCGAGCTTTTAGCCTTTTCGTTGCGCGTTGCGTCGAAGAGCGGCAAAGTGATTTCGATTCCTACATTGAAGTTGTTGTGCTGAAAACGCAGATAGTACTCGTTGTAGTTGTTGAACTTGGCGTACCGATTGTATTGCCCTCCAAAACCGAAGGTGGGGCGGTTATTCTGCCGCGCATCTCCGAAAGCTGTGAAGAGCTTCGAGTGGGCCGAGGCATAAGCCGCCTTCACGCCGTTATTGCTATCCATAACCAGGCTCTCCGTAGAGCCCTCCTGCGAAATTTCCGGCGCTTTCGGAATGGTTTGCGGTTCGGAGACCATGTCAGCCGCGCTCAAACCCGTCAAGTGAGCCAGCCGGACCCGCAGCATATCGGCCTGGTTTACAAGATGGAGACGGCGGAGCGCAATCTGGGCTCCGGTCAGCCGCGCCCTCGTCAATTCCACCTTGCTGTCGACTCCGGCGTTGACACGGTCGGTCTCGATCTCCACCAGCCTGAGCACGAAGCTGCTCTGCTGATCGAGCGCCGTGATCTCCTCCCCAATGGTGGTCAGCTGAATGTAGTCGAGCGCGGTCTCCATGATGACCTGTTGCCGGGTATCTTTCAGTTGCAATTGCGCCGCCAGCAGCGACGCGCGAGCAGAGCGGATGTAGTCCGGTTGGGAGAAGGAGAAGGCCACCGAGCTTGCGCTGACGCTGTAGACCGAAGGCTGGCCCACGGGGAAGCCGTACGAGTATCCCAGGCTGGAACCAACCACAAAGCTGGGCATATAGGCGTCAATGCTCAGCCTGACCGCGGCCTCGGCGTGCTGCACCTGGGCCGAGCCAATGCGCACCG
Organism: uncultured Acidobacteriaceae bacterium; assembly: GCA_963821315.1. Taxonomy (GTDB): domain Bacteria; phylum Acidobacteriota; class Terriglobia; order Terriglobales; family Acidobacteriaceae; genus PALSA-350. Next base: position 210,485 of record CAWGDP010000014.1, read on the forward strand.
GGGTACTGTTACGCAGGGCCAGATCGATCGCTGTATAAAAGGAAACCTGGGCCAGCGCTCCGCTCTGCGCAATCAGCGTAAAGATACCCAACAACACGAACTGGCAGGCGCGCCTCACCGATATGGTCGATCCTCGAATTTCCGCAATCATTTTACAGATTGGTCAGCAAGGTCTTATTCGACGATGCGAATGGGAACACCTTCAGAAATCGGCGCCCCATTGGTCGTGCCCAGCGCGACCACCGTATGCTCCTTCAGGCCGCTGAGAATCTGCACCGACGTGAGGTTAAGAGCGCCCACCGATACCAGGGCGCGACGCAGGGTGTCACCCGAGACCACGTAAACATAATCGCGCCCACCCTCGATGTGGAGAGCCTCACGAGGAACCGTGAGTGCATTACGCACTTCCTGGGTAACGACGGTGACTACGACACTTATATTGGGCAACAGCACCCCGTTTGAGTCATCGATGCTGATCAGGACCTCTCCGACCCTACGGGTTCCGTAGTCGATAATGGACGAGGGCAGGCGGATGATGTGCCCGTGGAATTTCAAGTTCGGCTTGGCATCCCACACAATGGTGACCGGATTGTTGAGTTGCAGGTCGCCGATTTCCGGTTCGTCGAAGTAGGCGTGTACCTGGAGCTTGGAGAGGTCAGCCAATTGCAATATCTCCGCCCCGGGCTCGATATAGGAATACCGTGTCACCGGCAGGGAAAAAACAGTGCCGGCGAAGGGCGCGTGCACATTCGATTGCTCGATGACCTGGTTTGCTGCGGCGCGGGCTGCCTCCGCTTCCTCCACGGTCGATTGGGCCCGGGTAAGTTCGACGGGCGCGAAGGGCTTTTTCTTCTGTTCCTCGAGCGAGTGCAGAGATGCCTGTGCGATCTCTAAACGAGTTTGCGCCTGGACCACCTCGCTGGGCGCCGCAGCTCCTTTGGCTGCCAGCTTCTGGATCGCGTCGAGGTCCCGGGCCGCCTGGTCGCGATCGATCTGTGCTTTGGCGATGTTGCTGGTCAGCGCCAGCTGTTCCTGATGGCTGCCGCCGGCCTCGACCGTCTGGTAGCCGGCTTGGGCGGTGCGCAATGCCGCCGTGGCCGTCGCCAGCTTGGCGCGCGCATTGCTGTCATCCAGGGTCACTAGCAGTTGCCCTGCGTGCACCCGGTCGCCCACGTGGACGAGCACATCCTTGACGATCGATGCTTCGGGAGCGTGGGCCTCAAAAGTTAGTTGCGGTTCCACCCGGCCATTGGTGCTGCTGGGCTTGATCAGATCCTGCACCTGGGTCTCGGCCACCCGCAACGGCAATTTTTCGCGTGTCATCCGGCGGACGCCGAAGAAAATGACCACGAGAGCGATGGCGGCAGCAATCCAGAGCACACTGCTGCTGATTCTTTTTCGTCTTTCTTCTGCCATTCAGTCGCGCCCGAACGCCAGTATATAAGACGCCTGCCTGAACGAGTCGTCGCATCGAATCTTCGTCCCCATAGCGGATCAACCACCCGAGAACGGCTGCTAGCCGAAGAGGGAACCCTGCGACCCTCTTTTTTAGTCAGTTATGCTCTGTATAGGACAAAATAGGGTGATACGGACAAGCGTCACGTCATCTCGAAGCTGCGCGTGGGCGTCTACCGCACTTCTATCAGCTGTTCTTCGCGAGAACCCGATCCGTAGCGGGCCGCAACATACTCGTCCAGAATCTTCTTGAAATCGTTAACGATGTCGTCTCCGCGAAGCGTCGTCATCAGGCGTCCGTCCACGTACACCGGCGCCTTGGGATCTTCAAAGGTGCCGGGAAGCGAAATACCGATATTGGCGTGCTTGGACTCGCCCGGACCGTTTACCACGCAACCCATCACCGCAAGCTTCAGCTCTTCGACCCCGGGGTAGCGTTCGCGCCACACCGGCATGCTGTCGCGTACGTAAGCCTGAATATCCTGGGTCAACTCCTGAAAGTAGGTGCTGCTGGTGCGGCCGCATCCCGGGCAGGCCGTCACCTGGGGCGCAAAACTGCGGATCCCCAGAGATTGCAGGATCTGTTGCGCCACCTGGACTTCCTCGGTGCGATCGCCCCCGGGTTTGGGGGTTAGGGAGACGCGTATGGTATCGCCGATCCCCTTGAGCAGCAGCGGCGCCAGACCGGCCGTGGAGGCGACAATGCCCTTCATGCTCATGCCCGCTTCGGTGAGGCCAAGATGCAGAGCATAATCGCAGCGGGCAGCCATCAACTCATAGACTTCGATCAGGTCGCGGACCCCGCTGACCTTGGCGCTGAGAATGATCTGGTCGTGGCGCAGCCCGTAGCGTTCCGCCGCCCGCGCGGACTCAATCGCGCTGACCAGCATGGCTTCGATCATCACATCCCGTGCCTCTGCCGGCTGGGCGCGTTTGGAATTCTCGTCCATCATCTTCGTCAATAGGGCCTGGTCGAGCGAACCCCAGTTCACGCCGATGCGCACCGGCTTCTGGTTTTCCACCGCGCACTCAATCATGGTGCGAAAATTGTCGTCATCCTTGCGACCGATCGAAACATTCCCGGGGTTGATGCGGTACTTGGCCAGCGCGCGGGCGCACTCCGGATACTTCTTCAGCAGCAGGTGGCCGTTGTAGTGGAAGTCGCCAACAATAGGCACCTCGATTCCCAGTTTGGCCAGGCCCTCGACAATCGCCGGCAGCGCCGCCGCTGCGGCGTCGTTGTTTACCGTCACCCGCACCAGCTCCGATCCTGCATTGGCCAAGGCGGCTACCTGCTGGATCGTGCCCTGCACATCGGCGGTATCGGTATTGGTCATGGACTGCACCACTACCGGCGCGGAAGAGCCCACGCGCACATTCCCCACGTTGACTGTCGTCGACTTCCTACGTTCCAGCTGTGCCATATTTCCCTCGCTATTAGTTTACAACCCGGGCGCCCTGTAGCCTTGACACGCCTCTTTCGCGTCAATAGGTTTGAGTCCAGGGGAGGCTTAAGAACTCTGGACAGGCAACAAACACCATCAATGGAGGCCGGCTATGCCCGAAGAGCTAGAAACGCTTAGCGACACCGGAGTGATGAACGCATTGCTTGGCGACGAATTTACCGCCAAACTCGAGGCTCTAGCCCAAGCCAGGGCGGATGAGTACCAGGCGAATACTCCCTATCCCCACATCTATTTTGATAATTTCCTGCCCCGCGAGGTAGCCGAGGCCGCGCTGCGGTGATTTCCCTGAGCCCAAAGAAGCAGATTGGCGCGTTTCCGCCGACGTGAACCAGCGCAAGAAACTGTCCTTCGATACAGCGGAGAAGCTGCCCTCAAGCATTCGCGAGGTTCTCTACTTTCTCAACAGCGCGCCCATGCTGAGGTTCCTTGAAACGCTGACCGGGATCGAGGGGGTTCTGCCCGATCCTTACTATACCGGCGGAGGTCTACACCAGATCCGGCCCGGAGGCTTGTTGGAAGTGCACGCCGACTTCAGCTACCACAAAGGGCTCCGGTTGGACCGCCGCATCAACGTCCTGGTTTATCTCAATAAGGACTGGAAAGAGGAGTACGGGGGGCACTTCGAGCTGTGGGATCGCGACGTCAAGCGAGCGGAAAAGAAGATTCTCCCTGTCTTCAATCGCTGCGCTATCTTCAGCACTACCAGTGTTTCGTTCCACGGTCATCCGTTACCGCTGGCGTGCCCGCCCGATCGCAATCGCAAGTCCATTGCGACCTACTACTATTCGAATGGCCGCCCGGAAGAAGACCCGGGACTAACGCACCGGCACGAGGTGGCGTTTCAAGAACGCCCAGGCCTGAACAGCGTGAAAGCGACGATTCGGATCAAGAAAGCAATCCGCGCGATTACCCCGCCGGTGGTCACTGACCTGATTCGTGCCATCCGCAAATAGGGAAGTGGGGCCTGACCAGCGCTAAAGCGCGTGATGAGTCGAGGCTCCTTCACGGAGCGCTATTAAGCCGCGTTGTGCTTCCCCTGCATAAATGGGACTCGCCATCTCACCTGAACAGCGTGAAAGCGACGGTGCGGATCCACGCAATGCAGTTTCCGAGCGATTATCGGCCGCGCGCGTGGTCACTCGACCTGATTCGTGCCTTCCGAAAATCCAGGGACAGTCGGGGCCTGCCAGCGCTAAAGCGCCTGACAAGTGGAGACTCCTTCACGGAGCGCTAAAGCGCTCCTGCCCCCGCATAAATGCGGGGGCTCCGAGCCACGCTGAACAGCGTGAAAGCGACGATTCGGATCCTAAAACGCAATCCGCGCGATCTTCTACGGCTGGTGGTCACCGACCTGATTCGCTACCATCCTCAAATAGGAGGTGGGGCTCCTCCCCCGCATAAATGCGGGGGCTCCCACTACCGGCAACAAATGCGTCACTTGTCGGGCTTCGGCTGCCGGGTTTTTTCCCGTAACGCGCCGCCGGCAGGATGCTGTTCCAGGGCACGGGAGAAGCCAGAACCATGGATGTGTTCGTGGAGACGTAAGGCATCATGGAGTCAATCACTTCTTCCATATGCCTTACGTCGCGCACTGCCACCTGGACGATAAAGGATTCAGCGCCCGTTACCCGATGACACTCCAGAACCTCGGGCAGGTTGCGCACCACGGCAGCAAACTTCGCCAGCTTGTCTCCCGCGACCGTGACATGAACAAACGCACGCACTGGGAGTCCCACCTGGGCCGGATCAATCAAGGTGCGATAGCCGAGAATCACGTGGCTCTCCTCCAGGCGGTGGACTCTTTCAATGACCGCCGGCGTGGACAGTCCGACTCGGCGTCCCAGCTCCGCGAACGCAATCCGCGCATTGGCCTGGAGCTCCGCCAGAATTTCGCAATCTATGTCGTCAAGCGAGGGATGAACCAATCCAGTCATCGGTTAAGTGAGTACCTCCTATATTCGCCGCGTGTCCTTAAATTATGAGGTCCGGGGCCAGCTTGTCGATTCTTTATGGCGCGAATCGCTAAATTTTCCATATTTCCGCGATTCCAGCGCGTGCGGCCTTTGTCTATGATTCAACTGTCGCAAGGTTCACCAATAAGGAGCAATGGTTATGGCAAGGGCGTTAGGGGATGTAGCAGCAAGGCAGTTAGCGAACACAACGAAAACGCCGCCGCAGCTTACGGCCATTACTCCGCGCTGGCTGGTGCAGTTGCTCAGCTGGGTGCCAGTCGAATCCGGTACCTACAGAGTGAACAAGGTTAAGAACGATTCGGATATCGAGGTCGCTTGCGGATCGCGCGATGAACGTGAATTGCCCGAGACCTTTGTCGACTACGTGGAAACTCCGCGCGAATACACGCTAAGTGCGATCAGCACCGTGGTGGATATTCACACCCGTGTCTCCGATCTGTTTAGCCATCCGCACGATCAGATCCGGGAGCAGTTGCGCCTGACCGTGGAAAAGGTCAAAGAGCGCCAGGAAAGCGAGCTGATCAACAACGCTGACTATGGCCTGCTGAACAATGTAGATCCCGCATTCAAGATTCAGGCCCGCCAGGCTGCGCCCACACCCGACGATCTGGATGAATTGCTCTCTCGCATCTGGAAGGAACCGGCTTTCTTCCTGGCTCACCCGCGCACCATCGCCGCCTTTGGCCGTGAGTGTACGTTTCGTGGTGTTCCTCCGCCCACGGCGACCATCTTCGGCTCGCCATTCCTGACCTGGCGAGGCATTCCGCTCATTCCCAGCGACAAGATGAATATTGACGCGGCAGGGAAGACCAATATCCTGTTGCTCCGCACGGGCGAGAGGAAGCAAGGCGTAGTGGGACTCTTTCAGCCCGGACTGGCAGGCGAACAAACTCCCGGCCTTTCCGTTCGTTTCATGGGTATTGACCGCAATTCGATAGCCTCCTACCTGGTGTCGCTGTATTGCTCCGCCGCGGTTCTGGTTGAAGACGCCCTGGGTGTGCTCGAGAATGTAGAAGTCGGACAGTACCATGAGTACAAGTGATCAGAACAACGCTGAAGATTTCGCTGCAGGATTAAGCGAAAGGCTGCCGGCGACCGAGAACAGCATCGGCCAAGCGGGATCTCTTCCCGATGTGGCCGTGTTGGCTCGCATGGCCAACGAGTTCTTCCGCGGGCAGCCGGAGCCGGCTTTCCCAGCTGGCGTTGCGCCATCCATGCCCGACACTTCCTATGCCGGCTCAGCCTTTGAAACCAGGCTGCCGCAGCTGGGTATGCCGTTGCCCTCGGTGCCGGCTATCCCATCGGCCGGCAAATTCCCCACCGCGCCAGATATGGCCGGGACGGAGTTGTCATCCTTACCCCCGGCGCGGGTAACCGCGGTAGCTCGTGCCGTGCCGCGGCGCCCGTGCTCCCGGGATTGCCGCAATATGACCGTCTCGAACGCACCGCAGCGTTTCCGTCGTCTCCCTTCTCGCTTCCGCTGCCCGAGCTTGACGATGCCTTGTTTCCGTCCTTTGCAGACCGGTGTGCCCGCGCTCCCGCCCCTTGCCCCACTGCGGACGGAGGACGATGCAAAATCTGCGTTGACCACAGCGTCTCCCTTCTACTTCATGGATGGTGCCGGGGCCCTCAACGGAATCAGCACGGCGCCCACAGAATTGTCATCCTGCCCGGAGCGAGCTGTCCCGGCGAGCCGTGGAAGCGTAGCGGAGGGACCTGCGGTTGCTTCCGTCCCCGCGACCACCTCTCCCTTTTCGCAACCTATGCCGGAATTCGACCGGGCATTGTTTCCCTCCTTCCACGGTGCGAGCGGGACAGGTCGCCACCGGAGTGCCTACGCTTCCGCCTCTGCCTCCGTTACTGAACGAAAACGATGCCAAGGCTGTTCTGACCGGGCCCTCTTCGCTGTACTTTCTCGACGACGGCGGCCTGCTGACCGCCTCCGACAAGGCTGCGAAGAAAGGATCTGTTCCCGAGCCCACGACTGCCATGTCGCATCCCGCGGCGGTCGGCGATCTAAAGCTTCCCCGGAACCAATTTGACATCGGCTCGGTGCGCCGCGATTTCCCCATCTTGAACGAACGCGTCCACGGCCATCCGTTGATCTGGCTGGACAACGCGGCCACCACGCAGAAGCCGCAGAGCGTCATCGACCGGATTTCCTATTTCTACGAACACGAGAACTCCAATATTCATCGTGCCGCGCATGACCTGGCAGCCCGCGCGACCGATGCTTATGAGGATGCGCGCACCAAGGTGGCGCACTTTCTCAATGCTTCTTCCTCGAAAGAAATCGTATTCGTCCGTGGCGCGACCGAGGCCATCAACCTGGTCGCCCAGTCATGGGGAAGGCGTCACATCAACAAGGGCGATGAGATCGTCATCACCTGGATTGAGCACCACGCCAACATCGTTCCCTGGCAGATGCTGTGTGCCGAGAAGGGTGCGTGCCTGCGGGTCGCGCCGGTCGACGATGATGGCCAGGTTTTGCTCGATGAGTACGAGAAGCTCCTCAATCCGAAGACGCGGCTGGTCTCCTTCACCCAGGTTTCCAATGCCCTCGGCACCATGACCCCGGCGCATCAGATGGTGCAAATGGCTCACCGCTACGGCGCCCGCGTTTTGCTCGATGGAGCGCAAGCGGTCTCCCACCTGCCGATCGATGTGCAGTCTCTCGACTGCGATTTCTATGTCTTTTCCGGACACAAGGTCTTCGCGCCCACCGGCATCGGAGTGCTCTACGGCAAGCCCGAGGTGTTGGCCGAGACCCCTCCCTGGCAGGGAGGCGGCAATATGATCGTCGACGTCACCTTTGAAAAGACGACCTATCAGCCACCGCCGGGCCGCTTCGAAGCCGGCACCGGCAACATAGCGGATGCCGTGGGACTAGGCGCGGCCATCGATTACCTGGACCACATCGGCATGCCCAACATTGCTCGCTACGAGCATGAACTTCTGGTCTACGCCACCCAGGGGCTGTTGCAGGTTCCGGGTCTGCGCATCATCGGCACAGCCAAGGAGAAGGCGGGCGTGCTCTCCTTTGTGCTAGCCGGCTTCCGCACCGAAGAGGTGGGAGCCGCTCTCAACCGGGAGGGAATCGCTGTGCGTTCCGGCCACCACTGTGCCCAGCCCACGCTACGCCGCTTCGGGGTCGAGACCACGGTGCGTCCGTCCCTGGCGCTCTACAACAACTTCGAAGATATCGATGCCTTGATCGCGGCGCTCTTCCGCTTGAAAAGCCTGGGAGCTTAGGGGGTTGGCGGGGTGGGTACTGCCCCCACCAATTCTCCATAGCACGAACGAGTGATTGTTCGCTAAGCCATGTGCGCCCAAGATGCCTGCATGCCCTCCCCCGGCCCCGTCTGCGAACGGATCAACTGCTGGTAGCAGGGGGCGCCCATAAGAGGCGCGCCCCCTGCTTCACCTTGCCAATTCTCTCGAAATCGAGAATAATATATCTCGGAGGCGAGACTGCCGAATGGCAACCGCACTGGCTGCTCCGAATGTGGCGGGATACTCCTTCGACCAGGCTCCTGACCTTACAGATGCGCAGGAGCGAAAGAAACTGAGTGAGAACGCCATCAAGGTGTTCGTGAACATCGCTCAGAAATGGGATTTGAACGAAGCCCAGGCGCGAGCGATGCTGGGCGGTGTAGCCTCCTCCACCTTTCATTCCTGGAAAACCAAACCCAAGGGCAAACAGCTCGACCAGGACACCCTGACGCGCATTTCCCTGGTTATCGGAATCTACAAAGCGCTGAACATCTACTTCGGTAAGCCCTGGGCGGACCGATGGATCACGCTCAAAAACCGCGGTCCGCTCTTCGCTGGCCAAGCTCCCATCGACTACATGATCCGCCACGGCCAGCCGGGCATGGCGGAGGTCCGCCGTATGCTGGACGCCTGGCGGGGCGGGCGGTGACGCCTCCGGTCCGAGAATTCCGCCACAAAGGGATGCATCGGCTGATCCCCTCACGATTCAGCGAAAGCGGAACTGTTTTAGAGGAGGTCGCAGGAAATGAGGCGATGCTGGCGGATGCCGCCCGGCTGGATGCCGCAACCAACGAGCGTATCCACGGCGAACACAATGGTCTGAGCGGAATCAGTCCTTTCGAACTGGTATACGGGATCCCCAACGCTCACATCATCCGCGCTGCATTTCTTCATCCCGGTCCATTTGGCTCTCGCTTCAATGACACGACTCGAGGCGCCTGGTACGCGGCAAAAAAGGTGGAGACCTCGATTGCGGAAGTTGCGTATCACAAGTCGAAGCGGCTTTCAGAAATGGTGGTTCCCGGCTTGCCCCACGACCGGCCGGACGAAGAAGTCTCCACCTACGACGACTGGCAGGCCGATTTTCAGGCCCCGTTTCACATTCTGGAACCAAGGGAAGAGTACGCGGATTGCCTCCAGCCAGAACCGGTCCCGCAATGCTACCAGCCGCCGCAGCAGCTGGCGCGACAGCTGCTCGCCCAACAGTCGAACGGAATCCTTTATCCCAGCGTGCGCCACAAGGGCGGCACATGCCTCGCCTGCTTTCGTCCTGCCCTTGTCTATCAGCCGCGCCAGGCGGAGAGGTATGAACTGCGCTTGCAGGCCGTGAAGGATGGCTATAAAACAGCCGTTCGAACCGTTGCTGCGTAGCCTCACGCCAAAGCACAGAATTTGTGAAAATGCTCTAAACTGAAGCCGTAGCAGTCAGTCAAGACAAGGGCCCCGTAGCTCAGGTGGATAGAGCAGCAGTTTCCTAAACTGTTTGTCGGAAGTTCGAGTCTTCCCGGGGTCACCATTCTCTTTCCAAAGCCTGCGCGTTGGACCGCTGCGCGGCGTCTATTGAAGTGCGGGCCCTCCCGGATTTCCTGTCGGGCTTTGTGGGATAAGGGAACTACATGCGGCTTTCCTTAAAGAAAGCCGCACACGCGGCTCTGGGTAGAGCGGCGCAGTAGGAAATCCGGGGTTCGTTCCGGGAGAAAAAAGGATTTTCATGCCGGTTCGATCGCGGCGCAAATACCTCCTGCCATTTTGTCTCTGTCTCTTCTTATCCTCTCCACGGTGCTCCCCACCCGGGCCGCGATCGTGCGCGGAACCGTAACCAACTCCTTGGGCAAAGCCGTTGTCCACGCCAACGTCGTGTTGCTGCAAAAGGGCCAGATTGTGGCTATCGCGGTGACCCGCTCGGATGGCACCTACCAGATCAGCAGCAGTGTCTCCGGACGCTTCTACGTGCTGGTCTCGGCAAGTAATTTCAAACAGATCACCACCCAAAGCTTCTACGCCGGTACCGCCGACAGCCACCAGGAAGACGTCGTGCTGGAGTCCTCCAACGCGCGCCAGGAGATTGTTGTTTCTGCCACCGGACTGCCCACTGCCGAGGCCCAGGTCAGTGCCGCGGTCACGGCGCAGCGCAGCGGAACCTTTCCCAATCGCACCGACCTGATCGATCCGCTGCGCCAGGTGCCGGGAGATTTTGTCGTGCGTCAGGGCGAGTACGGCGCCCCGGCTTCCTTGTTTATTCGTGGCGGGAACCCCGATTCCAACCAGGTGAACGAGGACGGAGTTCCCATTGTCGATATCGGTGGCGCCTTCGATTACAGCAACCTGTCGACCACCGGTATTGGAGACCTCGAGGTCTATCGCGGTCCCAACAGCGTGCTCTACGGTTCGGATGCTGCCTCCGGAGCCGTGAATGTGAGGACCTCGCGCGGCAGCACCGCCTTTCCCTCTCTGTTCTATGAGGGGGATGCCGGAACCTTCACCACCTTTCGCAACCGGTTGCAGCTGGGGGGCACCCATAAGAAGTTCGATTACTACGGCGGCTTTGAAGCCTTCCAGAGCGACAACTCCATCAAGATGGATGAGTTTCACGACGACACGGGGATCGTGAACCTGGGCTACGCCTTCAGCTCTGCCACTCAGCTCCGGGTAACTGCCAGCAACAGCGATGCGGCTACCGGAACCCCCGGGCCCTTTAATTTCTATGGCATTGCCAACGCCGGCAAGCAATCCAATCAGGACATCTATCTTGGAGCATCGCTCGAAAACCGGACCTACGGCAACTGGCACAACCTGGTGCGCTATGACCTGACGCGCAAGCGCGAAGAGGATATCAACTTCTACCCTGCCGGCATTCAGCTCGCCTCATCCAACAACTACTACGGTTACAATACCGGGATCGAAGGAGCCAACGGATACTCGGTAGCCGGACAGGCGATCCTGAATTTCCCCGGCACGTATCCCAATACGGTGGAGCAGGTCAACAATCGCGATGGGGTCTACTTTCAAAGCGACTACCCGTTCACCCAGCACATCCAGGGCTTATTCACCTTCCGTTACGCCGACGAGCGCGGGGCGAAGAAGTCCGTCGCCTACGGGCTCAATCAGACGATAGAGCGCGCCAACTATGACTACACCGGGCAGGTTCAAGGGGACTTCCGCAGCCGGGTCTTCTATTCGCTGGGTGGCGGGGTGGAGAAGAACCAGCTCTTCGGGACAGTGGGGACGCCTCGTCTTGGTTTGGCGTATTATCCGGTCCGGCCGGGCGACGGGGTCTTCCACGGGACAAAGATATGGTTCAACTTCGCCGAAGGCTACCAGGAACCATCGCTCGCCGAGCAGTTCGCGTCACTCTATGACTTTCTTCAGGGCCAGCAGGGTGGGCCGGAGGCGATTCAGCAGTACCATATTTCGCCCATAGTGGAGGAGCAGTCGCGCAATTACGAGGGCGGCGTGGCGCAAAGCTTCCTAAGTGAGCGCGGGTTGCTGCGCGCCGGCTTTTTCCATAACCAGTACCGCCGGCAGATTGAGCCTGTCCCGGCTGCCGAAGTGCCGGCGTTGCTGCCGCAATTGAGTCCCAGTGAGCAGCAGTCGCTGGAGGGCCTGATAAGCAGCGCCGGCCCCCTCGATCTGAACTCGCAGGCCTTCCGCGCCCTGGGCGTAGAAAGCGAAGTGCAATACAGCATCTTCAGGACATTATTTGTGCGCGGAGGCTACACCTATCTGGACGCGGTGGTGCAGCGCTCCTTTACTTCCAGTGCGCTAGAGCCCTCATTTAACACCGGCCTGCCTGGACAACCCCCGCCGTCCTTCTCCAATGTGCCCATCGGCGCCTTTGACCCGCTGCGGGGCGCGCGTCCCTTTCAGCGGCCGCCGCATACGGGCTTTGTCGGGGTGAACTACAGCGGTCAACAGTATGCTGTAGCCTTCACGGGTGCGTTTGCCAGCCGGAGTGACGATTCTACTTTTTTGGGTGGCCTTGATTTGGTGGAAGGGAACTCGCTACTCCTACCCAACAGGAATCTCGACGCCAGTTATGCCAAGCTGGATCTTGGCGGAAGCTACCAGTTCATGTCGTGGGTTGCGGCGTATGCGCAGCTCGACAACCTTACCGGCAACAAGAGGATCGCCCCTATAGGCTATCCATCGCTGCCCTTTACCTTCCGGGTGGGATTGCGGTTCACCATCGGGCATTCCAAGTAACGAGTCTGCGTGAGAACTCAACCGGCACCCGTACAGTTCCTAAGGGGTCCTGTTAGGAGACTGACTCCTTCCGGTTGAGTTCATCCGTAACGGGTGCAATCCTCTGGGCCAATTCTTCTGGCTCTCCTTATTTCCGTTCGCCGCAGAGTGGATCGGAGAAAACCATTTCACGGCGGCGCCCACCGCCCTTTATGGGATAGTGCTATTGATGGCCGCGATCGCATACCATTTACTTCAGCAAGCAATCATTCGCACCCAAGGCACCTTGCCGTGTCTGGCAGGCTAGCGATTGGACCCCAGTGACACAGGTGGCGCCAAAAGGGGGGAAGGGTCTATGAATCAACCGACCGCATCGGTCCGAAGTCACTGTCTGGCGCCCGGACGAGCCAACCTGGCCATCGATGCACCGCTTGGCACAACCCCTTATGCGCGGATGTTTCCTGAGCTTCCGCCCTTTCAGGCCGATGAGGAATTCTTGTACGCGCTCGGACGCGCAGGCGGTCTCTGTGATTGCGGAGACGTCGATGACACTCCCGATTCCCTGGCTGACAGTGCGGCTGGATGGCCTATTTTTGGTCAATTTGTGGCTCACGACATAACGGCGGATCGATCCACGCTGCGAGTTCATGCCAATACGGCAGAATTACGCAATGCCCGCAGTCCGAAACTCAACCTCGAATCTCTGTACGGCGACGGACCGACCGGCCATCCATTCCTCTACCAACGCGACGATCCGGCGAAGTTCCTGCTTGGTCCGGACGGGGCTGACATACAGCGGAACGCAGAGGGTACCGCGGTTATAGGTGACCCGCGCAATGACTCGCATATGCTGATCTCTCAATTGCATCTCGCCGTGTTGAAAGCTCATAATGCGTTCGTTGATGACGCCCGACTGGCTGGAGTATCGAGCGATCACGTCTTTGACGAGGCCGCCCGGCAGTTGCGATGGCACTATCAATGGATAGTTCTCAACGAGTTTCTACCTACGCTCGTCGGACCGACCCTTGCAGATCAAGTGCTCAGAGAAGGTCCGCGATATTTCCGCCCCGGTCATGACGTATTCTTACCGCTCGAATTTGCCGATGCGGCCTACCGATATGGCCACTCTCAGATTCGTCACTGCTACCAACTGAACGGCCACAGTGATCCGGTTCCGCTCTTTCCTGACCTTCTGGGATTCCGTGCAATACCGCGCCAACACATGGTTGACTGGAAATTTTTGTTCGACGCGCCGGGTGCTGAGCCTGCGCAGCGAGCCAAGAAGATTGATGGACAGCTTGTAAGGGCCCTGATCGAGCTGCCGGTAGCGGTTACCGGTGAAACCGAAATCGAGGCCTATCATTCTCTCGCTGTTCGTGACCTGCAACGAGGGCAAGGTGTCGGGTTACCATCTGGTGAGGTCGTGGCGCGTCACTTGGGGATAGATCCCCTCACCGCAGACGAGGTGGGCATCGCTTCCACGGGCTGGCGGGGCGATACACCGCTCTGGTATTACATCCTGCGCGAGGCCGACGTCTGCGAGGGCGGTCATCGTGTTGGCCCGGTGGGTGGCCGGATCGTAGCTGAAGTACTCATCGGACTTGTCGATGCGGATGTGTCGTCGTTTCGCCGGAGCCGCCAGGAGTGGCGTCCTAAAAAAACACTTAGCGCGTTACTGGCTTCCTGATGGCGAGACTACTCATGAAGTGCGCTTCGTCATACTCTCGGTTTCGTAAACAGCTAGATCATTTGTAGAACTTTGCGAATGCCTCCGGCCGGCGCTCCGATCGCGGCCCATGGTGAACGAGTCCGCTTCGGTGGCAGCCCCCGCGAAGGCTAGCCAGAACGTTCACAAAAGTACGATATGCTGCGGGCGTGCGGCAGGATTTTTGTCGGAAGTAGGCTGGTGTTGGCTATGAAGTCCTTACATCGCTTCTCCGGTGTCCCGCAGGGTCCGTCCGGGATGTTTTGGCGGGCCGCCCTGCTTGGCGCCGTGTTGCTGGTCGCGGCCCTCTTGTACGCGGCAGTTTTCACGGTGCTGTACGGCGTTGCGCCGAACACCGAACGGGAATTCGCAGAGGCCGGATCGGAGCCCCCACTCAACATCTACGTCACCTTTGTCGATATGGATCCGGTTCGCGAACAACTTCTGGTCCATTTGGATTTCGCGACCATCGAGGGTCCGCACGGCACTCACTACCCGGGCGTGCCGTCGCGCGACATGATCGTCCACGTGGGAGACGGAGACTCGGTGCAGGACATTACGCTGCAGGCGCAGCGCAATGCCGCTCCCGTCACCCTGCGGGTCTCCCTGCGTGGCTCTGTAGGCGACTATCCCTGGGACCGGTATGACGGCCGCATCTCGGTCAGCACCTCGGAAACGGCAGAAGAAGGCGCTCCTCAAGCGGTGCGCTTGATGGTCTGGCCGGTGCTGTCGAATTGGACCATCGACGCCGGGCGAGCCAACCTTGTTCCCGCGAGCGGAGTCGATCTGAACTTACATATCACGCGCCCCTCTTCCTTTGTCGTCATCGCCATTGCCGTCTATACGGCAATGGCGCTGGTCGGCCTGAGTGGCCTGACCATCGGCGGGCTGGTCTTTCTCGGCATTCGCCGTATTGACGCGGCTCTTACTGGCACGCTCGCCGCCATGGTCTTCGCCGTCCCGGCCCTGCGCGGCGCCCTGCCGGGCGTACCGCCGCTCGGCGGCCATGCGGACGTACTCGTCTTTGTATGGGTGGAGCTTGCCGTGATCCTCGGCCTGACTCTCTTTGTGAGCACCTGGGCCCGGCGCGGCCCATCCCCGTGACCTAGATCGGCATGACTGATGGATGTGACTGAACGAGAGGCGCTGAGGCTCACCCGAAATTAATTGCCGGCTGCCCCAGTCCGGAGATGCAGGAGATGCAGGACGAAATTACCCCACATCATCAAAAGCCGCGGAGAGTCAGGCGACCGGAGTTTAGGGGGTTATTTCGCCTGTCACGCATCTCTGTCACGCGTCTCCTGTCACTCATCTCCGAATCTCCGTCCTGCATCTCCCGCCAGGCACCTCATTGACGTTACGAGCGGTCCCGATTCGTTCTCAGAATCAGGCCGATTCCGGATGAGCACTGTTGTCGATTTTCACCATTGGCGAACGCAACGAAACTTCCAGCGTCACAGTGCAAGGACCCTTCACAAGGACGGGAACCTGAAAGCCAGCGTCAAGCTTTTTGAAACCATCTGCTTTGAATACGCCTTGAATGAAGATGAATCCGCCACATGGTGTAATTGTGGCGAGCAACTGCTCAGGCTCAAGAATGAATTGACCCCAAATCCAATCCACCGATATCTTCATGGGTGCGGCGCACTTCATGAGACGTGATCTGTCAGCGTCCGAAAGGTCACGAAGTTCTAGAATGACCACTTCGTCCGGAGGGTTCGTTTCAGGCGCAAATGTTATTCGCAGACTCGGTACAACTTCAAACGCTGTGAAGGAGCCATCCTCGTTTAGAAACACGACTCTTGCCCACTCAATTGTCATAATCGGGATGTCTTAGCCTTGTTCCTACTTCCGTCGGTGAGCCCTTCGTGGGTCTCTTCCATCGGAACCAGAGGATGCATCTCACAACGAAAAGCGTTCCGTTATTGTGACATTAAGTAGTAATCAGTGATAATTACTTAAGTACTGGGGGTTGGATGGGTCCAGGCCCGGCAGATCGCGCGACAGTCACCTCATTGGCGTACGATTGGGAGAGTAATCAAAAGACCGCTAAAAGCCCCTTCTCATGTGCCGGCTCGCCAGTCCTTCGCCGATCAGGCCTTCTCTCTCTTCGTGCTCCCCGGCGGCTTGTTTGGCTTGCGCAGAAATGTGCGAACTAAGCTAACTAAGCGAACTAAGTCACCGCGACACCCTTTTTCTCACCAAGATGATCAGGCTTGGATCATCTTGCCCGGTGTGGGGAGGTCTACCGAATAAAATGTGCGCGGAAAGCATGCAAAGCGCGCAAAGTCCATTTTCATGTGCCGGTTGCCGATCCTTTGCCGATCGGGGGAGGCTTCTGTTCCGGATCTTGACAGGCCTCGCTTGCGGCGGTGTTCGGTGGTGTGTTCCAAGTTGTCAAAACTGCTTCATCAAGAGGGCGCACTGGGCGCACCCTTCTTAGGTTGTGATTTCTGCTCTCCGCAGGCGCTCCCGGGGGCGCTAGGATGCTGCGGACAGGCGTGGTCCGTCGCTTTCGTGTCACATTTACTGTTTCTACACCCAAGTCATCGCGCCGACATGCGCTGATGCTTTCCCGGTGGTTGGCGGCAGTGCACGAGTTAAGGGCTCCGGTGCAGGGCCAAACAGGGCCGTCGTTAAGGCGGCGCTGACGCGTGGATTTCCTACTTCCATAGTAGTACGGGTTTTTGGGCGTTTTCAAAAACGGACGGAATTCTTTGGTAACCATGGTGGCGCTTTGTCATTTCATCATCGCGCGATTTCACCGTCTGACAACTGCAGAGGTGGGGGGGTAGTTCGTCCCGAAACTCAGTGTTGATCTGTTCCGGGTATTTGAATTTTTCACGGCTTCCAGAGGAAATAACCCCCGAACTTCTAGTTTCAGGATCAGCCCTTGGAGAAAACAACCGCAGCGATTGTTCCAAGTTGATTTCGGGGTTGTTTCGTCTGGAGGATGTGAAAAAATTGAAATTGTTGATTTATCAGGCTTTTGTTTTTGATAGGAAATGTCCACCTGGGTCTCAGTAATCGCCTAGGCGGCATCCTGGCGCGATGTTTTCCTGCTACAGATCGCTCACACCTGAGAAATTCAATTTCTTCACATCTTCCTGTCCCGCATCTCCCGCATCTCTCAAGTTGATTTCGGGGTTGTTTCGTCTGTCCCGCATCTCTGGAGAAAAGAGGTTGGGTAGAAGAGCGAGTGCCGCTCCTACGGAGCTCGGGATCATCCTCCATCGGTGTCCCAGCCCTCCCGGACTGGGCTGAAGTTTGGACCGCCGGCCCTACGGGCCTCGATGAACCTATTAGGTCGCACAGCCTGCGGTTCCCAGCCAAACCGCCACCGCGCACGTCATCGTGACCGATGAGGCGAAACTGAAAAAGAGCTAATTTGGGCGATAATATACTTGACTGACCACAACCATTAATGATGCTATGGAGACACCGTGACAGGGCAGTGCCCGGATGCGAGCGTTTAGGTCTAGCCTCTCCTTTTCGATCTGGATAGGCGGTAGCCGCAAGGAGGATAATTGCGTCCGAGGGCGATACATGAGCGACGATTTCATAAAGCAGGTTACCGACAAACTAAAGCAGGATAAAGAGCGCGCGGCGTTGGAGACCGAGCGCAGCGTACAGCGTGCCAACACGATAAAGGGGCACGCGCCGCAGCAATGGCAGGAATTACGCAATTGGGTAAAGAATTTCTGCGAAAACGCTAATCGGAACATGGATGAGCAGACGTTTACCTTCCGCGTAACCCCGAATTCCGAAATTATTGTTGATCTCAAGGCGCCCCGTGGGAGCCGGATGCTAGAGGCGAAATTCTTTGACCAAACAAACGAAATAGGCTTTGAGGCGCTAAATCGAAAGTTCATGCCGGAAGAAGACCATGGGAAGTTTTTCTTCGTCGAGAACGGGAGAGCGGTCAGCGTTGAGCAGATGGGGCAAACCCTAATCAGGTCCCTGATGGGTAACTAGTGACAAGCGGCGATTCTCCCCGGATGAAAGCGACTGAATTGACCAAGCGAGCGCGCTACCTGCAAAGCATCGCCTGTCTTGTCAAGGATGCTGCGAAGCACGATGAACTACAGCGGCAGGCGCAGGAGATGTTAGTTCAAGCGGGAAACATTGCACAAAAGTAAAAGCCCCTCAGTCGGGCGGGTATTCACCCTTCAAAATATCGTGGAAGAGTCCAAGCTGCTTTGTTGAGCGAATGCTTGGTTTTCCATTAGCGAGAAGATTTGCCTCGGCCACTAACTTGAAAAACTTTTTATCCAATATGCCTATCTCGATGTACCTACCTACCTGCTTCCGAAATTCTTTTGACAGAGCGGCTGAATCTTCACCCTTTAGCTTCCCAACGGCATATTTCCTGGAAAATCCTGCGATCAAATCAGCCGCTTGGATAGCGGGCACTTTCTTATCGTCCTTAAAGGTAATAGATCCCATGAATGGATTACATCCTGGGTTATCTTCCCGCAACCGATCATAAGTTTTCTTGATTAGATTGGAGTTGTTATCCGAGTCGCACAGGAACGCTATCGGCCCCGGCGATTTAATTTTCTTACTAAGTTCGCCAGCGATGTAAATCATAAGCATTTGGTAGGCAAAGCGATATGGATTCGAGGGTAGAACGATACGCGAGCGCGAGCTTTTTCTGACTGCTCGATAATCGCGGAGATCTATAGCTAGAGACACGCCCATCATTCGAGAGCTTCTGATCATTAGAGATAGATCGTCCCTTACATTATCTGCCGCGACTCGGCCACTGGGCCTCGGAAAGGCATCTCGATCTTTAAACCGCTTAAACTCTCCAGAGAGATCACGGTGTTCGCTAGTCTTGAAATAATCTAGCGAATCTTTATGTAGCCTACGATTCCAGAGGCGCTCGAATTCTGTCCAGAGATCTTGCCTCGAAAGAAGGCCGGTGACCACGTAAGCGTACTTTCGTTCCCTATCAGCGCTCTCATCGATAGATGCCCAGAAAAACGCCATATACCTCTCTTTTGCTCGTAAACCTTGCGGAAACAATAGCCGGAATCCGTCAGATTGACTCAAAGCACACATCAGCTGTAGGCTCCAATCTAGGAGCCTATGGCCGAATGAAGCCGATACCTTCCGCCAAGAATGAATCCGGCGACTTCGACAAGTTCTCTAGTTTTATGCGGCGGCTGGTAGCCGTCCCGCACTCTGAAATTAAAGCGAAACTCGATGCTGAAAAGGCTGCAAAGAAGCGGAAGCGAACGCCTAAGCCTTCCGCTTCCCGCGCTTCTGCGTCGCAAAGGCATTAGATTGCCGTTTCTCCCACCTTGCCTGTTAGCTCGGCATAGGTCAGGCGCTTTCCTGCGATCTGCGTCATCGCAAGCGTGAACCGATCCGCATCGTTCAGCGGATTGTCTTTGGTTGCACGGTTGTTGAACCGGAAGCCTGCTCATCGAGGTAGCGAAACAGGTGGAACGGTTCCACCGCTAACGTAGGTTCCATTAAGCGCCACGCTTCAGCAGAGCACCAGAAGTTCTCAATGCCGTTGGTGTGGACGCTGCCCGCGAACGTATTCGATAGCGTGATTGACGATCTCGTGAGCGAAACTCATGCTTGCCAGCCCGTAGTAGCCGCGCAGCGCATCGGTGTAGAGGGTTGCTCCAGCTCTCAACGTGCTCTCAGAATTAGGCCTGTACGAGTCTCTCGCTGAGACGATCTGGAATGACCTGGGTACGAACCTTCGCCGCGCACGCTCAAGAATGCCAATGACTATGGTTTTGCCTTTGCCGCCAGTGCCCTTGATCTCTTCGCTTGCGCTTGCTGCAGGTGCATGTTGCGTGCTTTGCCGCCGATGAAGGTTTCGTCCACTTCAACTTCGGCCTCCATCTGCCGCCCAGTCTTCTTGAAAGAACCGCTCTGCATGGCGAGACGGATGCGGTGCATCATGAACCATGCGGATTTCTGGGTGATGCCAAGAGCGCGGTGAATCTCATAGCTGCTGATGCCATTCTTTGCAGTTGACAAGGAGCCATACGGCAGGGAGCCACTTCTCAAGGCGCAATGGGCGAATCCTCGAAGATGGTCCCAACCTTGAGCGAGAACTTCTGCTTTGGGTGCTTCACGCTGCATTTGTAGAGCTTGGCATTGGCAAGGTAGGTGACCTTTTGAGAGTCGCAAGTAGGGCAACGAACAATACCGTCAGCCCAGCGCACGGAGATCATAAACTGCCGGCAGTTGTCGTAATCGGTAAAGAACTGAATCGCTTGCTGGAGAGTCTTAGGAGCTTCCATGACTAACCCTTCAGCGCGTCTATCCGCGCCTGAATCTCTTGAAGATGTACGTCTATTGTTTTCGGAGATGATGGCGCAACTTGATACAGCGAGTGCTGCGCTACAAGCTTGGCGTAATCAGGGTATAGCTCCTGAAGGCTCTCGTTTATCGAGATTACCCAACCATGCAGCTTGTACATGTACTCAACCTGCATCTTGGCCTGATGGAGAAGAAAAACCAGATTCTCCCTGATGTCGCCGTCTTCCATGCTCATAAATCTACTCTGATAATGCTGGTCAGTCAAGTATATTATTACCCTAATTTGGACAAGTCTGATCTCGAAGCCGACAGCCCGCCGCGCCGCCATCCTGATCGACGATAGGATCGAAGCTCAGGTAAACGCCCGAGATCGGGCGTCCGGGCCGGATCGAAGGAACCCGCGAGTTGGTCATCCCGCGAACGCCTTATATTGCAGCCTACAGAATTGAACGCGAGACGGTCACGATCTTGCGCGTTTTGCATGGCGCTCAAGAGTGACCGGAGGAGATGTAACCCCGGGGGAGAGACAGAAAAAGATTCGGCGGCATAAACGCAGGATTCGGTGACGAATTAACCCCATCATTTGTGAGGGAACAAGAGCCTCCGGTCGGGATGACAAAAAAAGGCGCGTCGAGTGCTGTGGTATTCCACTCAAGCCAAAACCGGGCTTGACCCGATTTCCTGCCACGCTGTGCTAGAGAGGTCCGCGTGTGCGCCTTTCATTAAGGAAAGGCGCATGGAGCGTATCAACGCCACAAACCTCCGCAGGAAATCGGGGCAATGGGGCACCCAGCCTTCGTTGACGGTGAAGCAATCCAAAAAAGGTCACAAGCGCTCAGGAGCAGATGGAATCTGCGTGGACAAGGAGAAGAAAAAGAGGACGAAAAGTACCCTAAGGAATCGCACACACTGCTTACCAGTGCGGCCCTTCTAATCGGCCAGGTTTCGTCCCCGGGACTCCCCCTGAGGATCTTTCATCCATTTTGCGAGGGCGTCGCCACTCAGTTCCATGCGGACCACATCCAGTTCGCCATGTTCGTAGTCAGCGATCATCATGCCCATGGCGTCCCCCTTCTCGCGAACGAAGATGATGGACTCGCTCTCGCCTTGCTTGCCGTGCTCCTGGATGAATGGCTGCCACTCGGCTCCCAGCTGACTGCGGACCAGAGACGCGAGCTCGGAGACGTCGACTGTTGCTTTTACGTCGTCGAACTCGACTACACGAAGACCCTTCACGCCCCCGTGGGTGGCGAATCGAGCACATAGGCTCACAAAACTCATCATAGGAACGCGCGTTGCATGGACATCATAGCGGTGCTCCACTTCACTCACCAGGCTCTCGAAGCCACGGTCTGCAGCAAAGCAATAGAGCGTAGCGCCGACGAGAAGCAGCACAAGGAAAGAAAAGCGAAGACGTGTCATTTGCCGGCCTCCTTGGCCGCGTGCTTGGCAACGCCTTTTGGGATTCCGAAGTTGCCGTCCAGCTTGGAAAGCTCTGCTGGATCGAGAGTGCCTGCGATGTACACCAGGTCCAACTCCTTCGATTCCGCGTCCAGCACGAACATGCCTTGCATCTTGCCGTCAACGATCTTCATATAAACGTCTGTGTCTGCCTGGCCGCTCTTTGAGCGCTCGCGGACCATGGGCGACCATTCCTTACCCTGGAACTGGCTGCGGATGCGCTCCAGGTCTGCGGCCGTGTACTGTCCCGGCTGTTCAAAGTCATATTCGCGAACATAGACGCCGTCGAGCTTCTCGATGATCTGCTTTGCTTCCACGTCGTCGTCCCCCTTGCTGAGGAACTTGCCCGCGAAGTTCAGCATCTTCTTGTCCATGGAAACTTCTGTGTAGTTGCTGGCCCGAGCCGCCAGTTCTTTCTCGAGCGTGGCCGGAAAGGGGGGAGTGCTGTTCTGCGCGCCGGCTGAAAGGGCAAACAGGCAGGCTACGAAGATTGCGGTAAGGGAAAGGTTCCTCATTCCGAGTCTCCCGTGGTAGATCTCAACACCTTGTGCTGCACGTCGTTCAATGTCGCGGCACTCATGCGTAGCGCGAGGAAGAGTTGTGCGCGTGCGCGCTCGCCGGCGACGCGCTCCTGCTGTTGGTGCTGCCAGTAGCTGCCGCCCGCAACCCCCAGCAGCACTACCGCTGTTGCCCATCGGATGGCCGGCACCCAGAAAGTGCGCTTTTTCTGGAATGAGCGCACCGGCGATGTTTCAGGTAAGCGGGCCATCAGGCGCGCGCTGAATCCTGCCGAGGCTTGCCGGGGCCTCAGTCCCTGCCGCAACCAGTGCTCAAGGTCTTCGTGTTCATCCATGACGTGTGTACTCCCTCAACGTGTCTTCCGCTCGCGCACGCATTGCCTTCAGCGCTCTTTGCAGATGGCTCTTCACGGTTGCCAACGGCATCCCGAGCGTTTCCGCGATGTCTCCTGGCGGCAGGTCCTCTTGAAAACGCAACAGAACGACCGCTCGTTGCGCCGGGGGCAGTTCCAGCAACAACCGCTCGATTTCTGAGGCCAGGGGTACAGACCCTTCTTCGTCCGGCGCTTTCGCCATCCAATCTTCGAACTCGGCAGCACCATGGAGGATACGTGGTCTGCGGCGGAGCGCATCAGTGGCACGATGCACCGCGACTCGGCGCAGCCATGCGATGAGGTGCTCGTCCGACGCAATGTCATCGAACGCCCGGTACAATTCAAGGAACACGTCTTGCGCTACTTCTTCGGCGGTTCCGCGGTCGCCGAGCACACGGTACGCGATGCTGAAGACCCGCGATTGATGCGCCTCGACAATCTCCCGAAACTCGCCGGTGATCCCTGGCACTGCGCCTCCACCCTGCCGTCGTATTCTCATATACGGAAAAAAGCGCCGGGCGGAATGCAATTCGTAGGTTTATTTTTGAGGGTGGCAGGCAAGCAATCGGCGTCGGCTCTGAAATGTTGGCTGCACCTCAGGAAATTCGCGTTTTCTCCACCTCGCTTGCAGTGGGAGAACTAACGGAACGGAGACCTTTGTGCCGGAACCGGGGCGCACTGCAGGTCCCTCGGCTCCCCCAGATTTCCTGTCAAAAACCGTAGCTTCGGTGGATTTCATGCGGCTCTCTTTACGGAGAGCCGCATAAGTTGACGCTGGTAGAGCCGTGAAGTAGGAAATCCGGGTACGCTCGGGATGACAAGTGGAGGGTGGTGACTTTTATTAGGGGTTGTCAGATTGGATGGACAGAAAAGAAACCGCAGGTTCCTCCACCTCGCTTCGCTCCGCTCGGGATGACAATTTGGTTTAAAACTTGATGACTTCACGTGAAAATCAATAAAGTCACAGCCTCTCCCACGGCAAGCCGGGGCAGGCAGGATGACGATTCTGTGGGAGAACCGAAAGAGAAACAGCGTAGACAGGCGCGTCTGTGAGAAATTCAGGCTAGTCCTACTCGAGCCGCCCGGCTTGAAAGCCGAGTTCCCCCGCATGAATGTGGGGGCTCCCACCATCGCGCTTTTTTCGAGCCACGGTTCTAAACGAGCTGCTGTTACGACAAGCCGGCCGGCCGCTGAGAGCAGGGAACCGCGCAACAAACAGAGAGGCCACCCTGGCGGGTGGCCTCTCTCCCGCCTTTATCCCTCACAGGTTCTCGAGCGCCTGTTGATTCGTCTGGAGAAGCGCTATCGGCGCGGCCAAGGGTTGTCAGTTCATCGGATCGCTCCCACGTCAGAGCCGCCTGAGACGGGCAGGGGGGATAGCAGCTACAAAAGAACTGCTTCCGCCTCGCAGCCTATCAAAGGACTCAATTGCATCCAGAAGTCTTTCAGCCGCTCCGATTTGCTCCGCCGTTCCCTTGTTGCGAATCTTCCATTCCGCTAGCTGCTGAATTACTTCGATACGATACTTGACCTGAGATTCGCTTGGCATCGTGCAGTGTAAGCTCCCTTCGATTCACCAATATTTTAGCGCTGCCACGGATTTCCCACTTGTGACCCGTACCCAAGTTCTACCAGGTGAAAGACGAACTAACCCGGTGGATGGAATGCAAGTTGTCATGCAGATGCATTACAATACGTCTTGAGGGATCGACATGCCTGCCAATGCGCTTGTGCAAACCCGAATTGATGGGAAGGTCAAAGCTAGAGCCGCCGCCGTCCTGGAAGAGATAGGAATGACGGTTTCGGACGCGGTCCGCATTCTGCTTACCCGTACCGCCAACGAAGGCGCTCTACCCTTTCCCGTCGATCCGGGTGGAGCGGCGCACGACGAGTGGTTTCGCGCCAAAGTGCGCGAGGCGCTCGCAGACCCACGTACGGCCATCACTCACCCCAGCGTCAAAGAGCACTTTGCCGGACGCCGTGCAGCGGCAAGCAAAAAGACCGTTGGTTAATTCGTGCGGATTGAGTGGACCCCGTTTGCGATGAACGATGGGGAGGCCATCTTCGACTATCTCGAAGCCGACAGCCCGCGCGCCGCCATCCTGATCGACGATAGGATCGAAGCTCAGGTAGAGCTTTTGATGGAAACGCCCGAGATCGGGCGTCCGGGCCGGATCGAAGGAACCCGCGAGCTGGTCACCCGCGAACGCCTTATATTGCAGCCTACAGAATTGAACGCGAGACCGTCACGATCTTGCGCGTTTTGCATGGCGCTCAAGAGTGGCCGGAGGAGATGGAGCCCGGGGGGAGAGACAGAAAAAGATTCGGCGATATAAAACGCAGGATTCGGTGACAAATTAAACCCCATCGTTTCGCGCTCAGGATCACATGGAATCTGCGGACAAGGAGAAGAAAAAGAGGACGAAAAGTACCCTAAGGGATGCCCAGGACTACATCCTGGGATATTCTCAGCCGTCCCTGACGGGACTATTCCTGGCTTTTACGTCTACCCAGGACTGCGTCCTGGGCTACTCTCAGCCGTCCCTTCGGGACTGATATTTGTAAGTTGAGTTCTCACGCAGATTCTAAAGCCCATCCTCTTCTCAATTGTTTACGGCCCGACTAAGGTCTTGCCCTGACGCAAAACAGGAGTTTCTCCGCAGCCTGTAAAGCACTCACTGCATTTATGGGAGGGGAGTCGCGCGCGGTTCGGGAAAACCCGCGCTGTGTTACGACAAGCCAGCCGTTGAGAGCAGGGAACTGCACCACAAACAGAGAGGCCACCCTTGCGGGTGGCCTCTCTGTAACGTTACCTGTGATTTAGTACATGTCGCCCATACCGCCGCCGTGACCGCCACCGGCCGGAGCAGACTGCTTCGGCTCAGGAATATCGGCCACCATCGCTTCGGTCGTCAGCATAAGGCCGGCGATCGAGGCTGCGTTCTGCAACGCGGTGCGAGTTACCTTCGTGGGGTCGATGACACCGGCCGCGACCAGGTCCTCGTACTGATTGGTTCCGGCGTTGTAGCCGAAGTGAGGATTGCTGTTATCGCTGATCTTGCCCACGATCACAGCACCTTCCTCACCGGCATTGCCGACGATCTGGCGAAGAGGCTCTTCGAGCGCGCGACGAACGATCGTTGCACCGATCTTCTCGTCACCCTCGAGCTTCTTGATGAGCTCGTCGACGTCCTTGGCGGAGCGCAGCAGGGCCACACCACCACCCGGGACAATGCCTTCTTCCACTGCAGCGCGGGTGGCGTGCATGGCATCCTCAACCCGAGCCTTCTTCTCCTTCATCTCGGTCTCAGTTGCAGCACCGACCTTGATGACGGCAACGCCGCCAACCAACTTGGCGAGGCGCTCTTGCAGCTTCTCGCGGTCGTAGTCGGAGGTCGTCTTCTCTACCTGGTTGCGGATTTCCTTCACCCGGCCTTCGATGGCCTTCGCGTCGCCGCGGCCCTCGACGATCGTGGTGTTGTCCTTGTCAATGGTCACACGCTTGGCACGGCCAAGATCTTCGATCTTGACGTTCTCGAGCTTGATGCCGAGATCTTCCGTAATCGCGTTGCCACCAGTCAGCTTGGCGATGTCTTCGAGCATTGCCTTGCGGCGATCACCGAAGCCAGGAGCCTTCACTGCCGCTACGTTCAACGTGCCACGCAGCTTGTTGACCACCAGAGTCGCCAGCGCCTCGCCGTCCACGTCCTCAGCGATGATCACCAGCGGCTTGCCGTTGCGGGCAACCTGCTCGAGCAGGGGCAGAAGATCCTTCATGGAGCTGATCTTCTTCTCGTGGATCAGGATGTAAGGCTCTTCGAGCGATACTTCCATGCGATCCGGATCGGTTACGAAATAGGGGCTCAGATAGCCGCGGTCAAACTGCATGCCCTCGACCACTTCCAGCTGGGTCTCCAGAGTCTTCGACTCCTCAACCGTGATCACGCCGTCCTTGCCGACCTTCTTCATGGCCTCGGCAATGATGTTGCCGATGGTGGAGTCGCTGTTGGCCGAAATGGTGCCCACCTGGGCAATCATTTCGCCGGTCACCGGCTTGGAAAACTTCGCCAGTGCTCCGCCAATCACCACGCCGTGCTCGTCGCGCTTGCCGACAACGGCCTCAACCGCCTTGTCGATGCCACGCTTCAGAGCCATCGGGTTGGCGCCGGCAGCCACTGTCTTGACACCCTCGCGATAGATCGCCTGGGCCAGAACGGTCGCCGTCGTGGTGCCGTCACCGGCCACGTCCGAGGTCTTCGAGGCTACTTCACGAACCATCTGCGCGCCCATGTTCTCGAGCGAGTCTTTCAGTTCGATCTCCTTGGCCACCGTGACACCGTCCTTGGTGATGGTGGGGGAACCGAATTTCTTCTCGATGACCACATTCCGGCCCTTGGGCCCGAGCGTCACCTTAACCGCGTCGGCCAGCGTGTTTACGCCGCGCAGAATTGCCTGACGCGAATCTTCTCCGTGCAGAATTTGCTTTGCCATTCCTTTTTCTCCTTCAAGCAGGCCGGCATTGCCGGCCGTTCGATATAGCAATAAAAATGCGCATCCGGTACAGCCGCGATGCGCTTATTTCTTCTTGAGGATGCCGAGTACTTCTTCCTCACGCATAATGAGGAATTCCTCGCCATCGATCTTGATCTCGGTTCCCGAGTACTTGCCGAACAGGATGCTGTCGCCGGCCTTTACATCCAGAGGGAACACCTTACCTTCGTCGTTCGACTTGCCTTTGCCGACGGAGATAACCTCACCCTCCTGTGGCTTTTCCTTGGCGGTGTCCGGGATGATGATGCCGCCCCGAATCGATTCGCCCTCTTCCACGCGCCGTACAAGAATGCGGTCGTGAAGTGGCGTGAAACTGGTAGCTACGGATGCTGTTGCAGGTGCCATTGCGTTACTTCTCCTTCGCACGAGGGTTTGCCTCGCGGTGATTACGACTAAAGCTGTATTGGTTTAGAATTCAGAGCGATTCGCTGATTTCGAAAATAGGCGTTTTAGCAGTCTCGCCCTTCAATTGCTAAGATAGCCACCGCTCAGGTCCTTGTCAAGCCGCCAAATTGAAATATGAGTGAAAGTCGCTCAAATATTACGCTTGCGTAAATGCTTTCGAAATCATCTATACTTCGTGCCATGGGTGTTCGGTTTTCCCGCCGGGTTTTGAGTGTTTTGCTGCCGCTGGCCGCGCTGCCGCTCTTTTGTGCCGCCGCCTTGGCTGACCAGCATAACGGGCGCAAATACACCCCTCCGCCGGCCACCGCCACCATCAAAGTCACGGTGATCAGGTCCACCAACGGCAAACCGATCCCCAATGCGGCAGTCGTCTTTCACCCCATGGAGGGCGATAAGGATAAGGGCGCTCTGGAGCTGAAAAGCGACGAAGACGGCAAAGTCACCATCGATGTGATCCCGATTGGCGACACCGTGCGTCTGCAGGTGATTGCCGATGGCTGGCAGACCTATGGCGATGACTACAAGATCGATACCGACAGCAAAGAGATCCTGGTGAAGATGAAGCGGCCGGGATCGCAGTACTCGCTTTACGGCGACGGGCATGGGACCGCAACCAACACGACCACCCCCAAAGGCGAGTCCAATAGCGCCAAACCCTCCCAGCAAACACCCCTACCGCAATAGATCGGCCTGCTTTCCGAGGCAAGATCGATTTCTATGGAAAACCTGCATCACAAAAGAGCGCTGGTGACCGGCGCCGCCAAGCGCATCGGCAGGAGCCTGGCGTTAGGCCTCGCGGCCGCGGGCGCGGATGTCGCCATCACTTACAACGGTTCCAAGGCAGAGGCGCAGGAGACGGTGGAAGCTCTGCAGCAAGCTCAATGTGAGGGCCATGGCCGTTGCCTGCGATGTGCGCAACATCGACAGTGTTCAGGCGGCAGTGGCCGCGGTGGTCGAGCAGTTTAGTGGGCTGGACATCCTGGTCAACAACGCGGGAACCTTTGAAACCGCGGTATTGCAATCGATCACCCTGGCGCAATGGGACAAGATGTTCGAAACCAACACCCGCGGTCCTTTCCTCATGGCCCAGGCGGCTTATTCTCACTTGCGCGAAGCCCGGGGCCGGATTATCAATATCGGCTCGCTGGGTGGCATGCATCCCTGGCCCACGCACGCCCACTACTGCACTTCGAAAGCCGCCCTGCACATGCTCACGCAGACCATGGCGAAGGCCTTCGCGCCCGAGATCAGCGTGAACTGCGTGGCTCCGGGCATGGTAGTGAATGGGGAAGTGGACCCGGCCTACGAGCACTTCGCCAACAAAACGCCGATGCAGCGCAACGGCACGCCCAACGATGTGGCCGAGGCGGTTCTATTCTTCGCTCGTGGACCGCACTTCATCACCGGTCAAATTCTGGGCGTAGACGGTGGCTTGGGGTTGTAAAGAAGAATTGAGTCCCGTAGGGACGCTGAAAGTTACCCAGGACATGTTCCTGGGTTGGCTGACCCGAATCACGAATAGTTCAAAGGTAGAGGTACCCCAGGATTGCATCCTGGGGGATTCTCAGCCGTCCCTGCGGGACTGATCGATGACGCATGCCAACCCAGGACTGACGTCCTGGGCTGCTCTCAGCCGTCCCTGCGGGACTGAATGTGGGGGGCGACGCCTCTCCCTACCAACCAAACATCTTGTTCAGCAGCCCTGAGGAGTGCTTCTGGTCCAACTCCGGATGCAGGCCTTCCGGTTCCGGCTGGGGCGGCAAGCTCTCGCCGAAGTACGCCGCGCGGGGATTGTGCAAGCACAACCGGTCCGCCGTCTCGACCCCGTATTTGTCCGATAACAGCCGATACGCATCCCGCAGCATCGGTGGGCGCGAAGTGAGGTCGTGCGCGTCGGTGGCGACGAAGTTTACCCAGTTCCGCCGCAGCAACTCATGGGAGACACGCTGCGCCACCTTGCCGAAACGGCCAGTTAGGGAAGCAGCGGTGATCTGCACCAGGCACCCGGCGCGGAGCCATTCCGTCATGCGTTCCGGGTGGCGCGCCAATAGCGGATTGCGCTCCGGATGGGTGATGATCGAGGTCAGCCCAGCCATACCCAGGCGAAAAAAAATCTCCTTCATGTTCTGGGAGATGCCGTGGTCAGGAAACTCCACCAGCAAATACTGCTTGCCATTTATCGAATACTTCGAAGGGTTGGCAATAGCGTCCTCGATGTTGTCGAACATGAGGTGAAAGTCACAGCCAAGAGCGAGCGAGATGCGGTTGCCCAGCCGTTGCCGGACCATCTCGATGCGTTCCAGGTTCAACGCCGGGTCGAATTTGAAATGCTCGCTGGAATGGGGGGTGCACACAATGTGCGTTACCCCATTCTGTAGCGACATTTCGGCCATGGCCACGGAGATTTCGATGTCCGTAGGCCCGTCATCCAGGCCAAACAACAAATGGTGGTGTATATCAATCATTAAGATCTACCTGGCCATCGCATTGACCGCGGAGGCAAACAACTGAAAGCCGTCCGACGAGCCTAGTATTGCTTCGCTCGAGCGATCCGGATGGGGCATCATACCCAGCACATTGTGGCCCTCGCTCAATACCCCCGCAATGCAACTAATGGACCCATTGGGGTTGGCAGACTTGGTAACCTCCCCAGACTGGGTGCAATAGCGAAAGGCGATGCGCTCGCTACGTTCCAGCTCCGCTAGCGTGTCCGCATCGCAGAAGTAGTTTCCCTCCATATGCCCGATGGGGATCTTCAATACCTGGCCCGGGCTGAGCGCCTGGGTGAAGGGGCTGCGGGTAGTCTCAGTGCGCACATAGACCTGCTTGCAGATGTACCGCAGCCCGGCATTTCTCAACAGCGCCCCGGGCAGCATACCGCTCTCGCACAAAATCTGGAAGCCGTTACAGATCCCCAGCACCAGGCCGCCCCCGGCGGCGAACTTCTTGACCGACTGCATTACAGGTGAAAAACGGGCGATCGCTCCCGTCCGCAGGTAGTCCCCATAGGCGAATCCGCCCGGCACCAGGATGGCATCGCAGTGCTCCAGATCCTCCGACTCATGCCATAGGAAAGTCACAGGTTGTTCAGCGATTTCTCGCAGGACGTGGTACGCATCGTGGTCGCAGTTGGACCCAGGGAAGACGAGGACACCGAATTTCATACCTCTAGGCTAGCAGTTTTGCCCGATCGGAGAAGTGCCTGCATGGCTACCGCCCAGCGGTGCCGGGTGCACCCTTGGACGAGCGAAATTCCGGATGTGGCATTTGGCCTGCCGGCAGGAGTATCGTCGGGGTATTGGCCATGCCAGATCAGGACTCCACTCCCGGGGATCCAGTCCCAAGCGGCCCGCCTGCGCCGCCGGCGCCCGTTGTGCTCAGCCCCGGTACGCCCGTCCCAGGCAATTTTTCTGCCCAGAGTGCGCTTCACCTGCGAACTGCCGGCGTCGCGCTGGTCAACTGGTGGCGCGCTGTAACCATTGAAGGGCTCTGCGTCGCAGTACTGTGGCTGATCGGGTTGCTGCTGCTGAAGGTGCCCTGGGCCCCGCTTTGGGCGCTGATCGCCGGCCTCATGACCATGGTGCCCAACATTGGCGGGGTGATCGCCCTTCTCGGGCCGGCCTTCTCCATCCTGGTAAGCAAGCCTGATATGTACCGTCTGTGCTTCCTGTTGGGCATGTACGCGGTCATCGTGGTGATCGATCAATTGATGTTGCAGCCGCTCATCATGAAGCGTGTCACCCGCGTCCCGGTCTGGGCTTCCATCCTGGTGCCCATCGTGCTCGGCATTGTGATTCCGTTTTGGGGCATTTTGTTGGCGCCCCCGTTGCTCGCCATCGTCTACGCTTTCCGCCGCCCTAGCCAAAGCTGAGCTCACCCGTCCTTTGCCAGGGAACGAGAGGCATCCTTCGACGTTTCTGCGAGGGGTGGGAACCACAACTCTCAAGATGCTATACTCGCCTTTCGTCGCGACTTCTCGGTTCACTTCGCGGCAAGTCCCGCCTTCTTACAGGCAGTAGAGGTTGCTATGTCCGGCCACTCCAAATGGGCCACAATCAAGCACAAAAAGGGCGCACTTGATGCCAAGCGCGGCAAGATCTTCACCCGTCTGATCAGGGAAATCACCATGGCTGCCCGCCAGGGCGGGGGAGATGTGGATGCCAATCCCCGGCTGCGCGGCGCCGTCGCCGCTGCCAAGGCGGAGAACATGCCGCAAGACAACATCAAGCGCGCTATCCAGCGCGGCACCGGTGAATTGCCCGGATCGATCTATGAGGAGATCTCCTTTGAGGGCTACGGCCCCGGAGGCGTCGCTCTCATCGTCGAAGTGACCACTGACAATCGCAACCGCACCGTCAGCGAAGTGCGTCATGCCTTCTCCAAGAACGGCGGCAACCTGGGCGAGCCTAATTCCGTCCGCTTCATGTTTGCTAAAAAGGGCCTGATCGCTATTCCCAAGTCCGCGGCCGATGAGGACAAGTTGATGAACATCGTTCTCGATGCCGGCGGAGAAGATCTGAACGACGAGGGCGATACCTGGGAGATACTGACCGACCCTTCCGCCTACGAGGCGGTCGCCAACGCGGTCAAGGCAGCCAAGGTCGAGGTCTCGCTCTCTGAGATCACTATGATTGCGTCCACCTACACCAAGCTCGAGGGCACGGTTGCGGCCCAGATGATCCGGCTGCTCGAAGCACTGGAAGACCTGGACGACGTGCAGAATGTCTACTCGAACTTTGACCTGGACGCCACCCAGTACGAAGAAGTCGCCGGCTGACCACCCCGATCGCATCCCAGTCTCCGCTCGCCCTGTTACTGTATCCACGCCCAAGACATCAAAGTTGTGCCGGCTTGCCCATCCAGGCAAACCGGCCTGCAGACGGATAGCGATTTGAAAGAAGGGAAGACGAGTATCACAATGGCAATGCCCCGACATCGAACTGCTGCCGTGCTCATGGTTGCGCTTGCCCTTCTCTCGACCGCAGTCTCTGGCGCACAGTCGGTCGCCAGTGATTCCTCCGTGCGTCCGGCAGAAAATCTCCTGGCAGGAAAGCCGTGGGAGTTTGGACCCTTCGTGGACGGCGGCTTCGGTACCGGTAACCGTGAGTCTTACAGATTTCTATGGGTTGGTGTGCATGCCGGCAAGGTGCTGACGGCTCCGGCCGGTAAGGGCATACTGAATGGCCAGTTTGAACTGGGTGCGGAATTCATGCCCCTATGGCAGGCCTATACCCCTAAATACCTGCGCGCCAACTGCTACGAGCAACCTGGCATACCGTTGGCTTGCAGCAACCTGTTCCCCACGGGTGGGACGTATACCGGCTTCAGCATCACGCCGGTCATCTTGCGCTGGGACCTCCGTAGTAGAGGCCGCTTCCTGCCCTGGATCCAGGGTGCGGGCGGTCTCATCTGGACCGATCACAAATTCCCGCCCATCGGGCCCTACCCTGTACCCAATCATCTGGGGACAAGCGTGTTCAACTTCACCCCGCAATTCGGTTTGGGCGTCCATTACTTCGTAACGCCAAAGCAATCGATCTCCCTATCTGCGAATGCGGTGCATATTTCGAACGCCAGCCTGGGAGATTCCAATCCTGGCGTGAATGCCAGCGTACAGTTCTCCATTGGCTATACCTGGTGGAAGTAACCGGCCCAGAGGCCGGCAGTCTTATGGACGAGATCGTCATCGAGTGCGTGCCCAACTTCTCCGAGGGCACCGATCTTAAAAAGGTGCATGCCATCGTGGACGCCATGCGCGTGGATGGCGTCTCCTTGCTCGACTGGTCCATGGATAGCGACCACAATCGTTCGGTAGTGACCATTGCCGGGCGGCCACTGGCGGTGGTGGAGGCGGCCGTTCGCGCGGCCGGCAGGGCAGCGGAACTCATCGATCTGACCGTACAGCGGGGAGTGCATCCCCGGATCGGCGCCACCGACGTCATCCCTTTCGTTCCCGTCTCGGGAATCTCGCTCGCCCAATGTGCCATCCTGGCACGCCAGGCCGGTCTCGAGATCTGGAGCCGCTACAACATCCCAATTTATTTTTACGAGGCCGCGGCCTCCCGTCCCGACCGGGCACTGCTGGAGCAGGTGCGGCAGGGCCAATTCGAGGGCCTGCGTGAGCTGGTTTCGCGCGATGCGGCGCGGCGTCCCGATTTGGGAGGCCCTGAACTACACCCCACCGCCGGGGCAAGCGCGGTGGGGGCGCGTAAGTTCCTTATTGCCTACAACCTATACCTGGACCGCCCCAACGTCACTGTGGCCCGGGCCATCGCCAAAGCCCTGCGGGCCTCGAATGGCGGCCTCGAAGGCGTCAAGGCCATGGGGGTGCTGGTGCAGGGAAGAGCCCAGATTTCCCTCAACATCACCGATTTCCGCCTCACACCGGTGGGCCATGCTTTTGCCGCGGTGAGTCGCCTGGCGGGCAATCATGGCACCAAGGTTGTAGACGCGGAACTCATCGGTCTACTTCCGGAAGAGGCCTTTGAGCGTGATAGTGAGTGGGTGCGTCTAATTAGTGGGTTTACGCCAGAGGAGAGAATTCTAGAACGGCGGCTCAAACAGCCGCTCGATTGGCCGGTTGCCGGCGCCAGCAAAGCATAAGATAGAGCAAGCTGGGTATAAAACTCTGCGTACATCGCAAGAAAATGTAGTCCCCCCAGGGAAGGAATACCCATTGAAGCAATTCACGAAGAAAATGCAAACGAGTTCCATTGCCGGGCTCGCTCTTGCGCTGGCGCTACCCGCCACTGCCGCTCAGCTCGGCCAGGATGCGCGCGCCGCAATACCAAAGGATGTTCAGCAGCTGATTGTGGTTGATTACCACGCCATGCAGAACTCGCAAGCCGCCATGGATCTCAAGGCGCGTGTGCTTCCGCCTGAGCTCAAGCAACTGGAGCAGGCTCTCCGTACCTCTGGCCTCGATGAGAACCATGACATTGAAGAGCTGGCCTTTGCTTCGTTCAAAAAAGGACAAGACACACGCATCGTAGGTTTGGCGCAAGGCCAGTTCTCGCTCGAGGACATCATGGCTAACTTCAAAAAGCGTAAGGTAAAGCCCATTGCCTACCGCGACAACAAGGTATATCCCATGGGCCAATCCGGTATGCAGGTGGTCTTCCTGAATCCGACGACCATGGTCTTTGGGCAGACCGAATCGCTGAAATCGGCGCTCGATGCACGGGACGGTATGACGCCCAGCTTCCTGACTAACAGTGCCATGCTGAGCCAGATGGCATCTGTCGACACCGACGCCGTGTGGAGCGTGCTCGATCAGGAAGGCACGCAGACCATGATGCGCTCGGTGCTGGGAGATGCTTCCCAGTTGACCGACTACGACACCGTGAAGAAGCGGCTCCTGAGTTCCCGCTACTCGATGAACTTCGACAACGGGGTGAAGTTCTCGCTCGATGTGATTACTCCGGACACGATTTCTGCGGCCACCATGGCTTCGCTGCTCAACGCCGCGGCGCTGTACAAGAAGGTCAGTGGTACTCCAGCGGAGAAGGAAGCCATCGACAACACCACCATCAACTCGAGCGGGGGCACCTTGGACGTGCGCTTTGCTTCTTCAGACAGCCAGTTTTCCAGCCTTCTGCAGTCGAGTCTTTTCCAATCCGTGGTCAAGTAGCGTTATTTCGGATTGGTCAGGTTTGGGCTCCATGTGACTGCACCCGTGGGGCTGATGGTTACCAGCAATGAACCCTGATCGCCCAGGTCCACATTTGGACCTGCGGCGGTATGGGAGTGGCCTTCCCCATCCTCGTACTGCAGCGATAGCGGTCCGGACCCCTGAATCTTGAAGCGGTAATGGAATTTGCCACCGGCAGCCAGCACATTTGCGCCAAAGCTGGCGCTGGGGTAGTCAAATTCCAGCACATGGAGAGCGGGGCCCTGGTTCACAATCGTGGCCTCCACGAAGCGCGACCGGCACCCCGCCAGTCCGGCGAGGCACAGACTAAGCAACAACACGCTGCGGAGCCTTACAAAAAACTGAGCTTGCTGCAATCAAACCTCTCTCTTTCCACAAACGGTCGGGCTTTGGTGGTTGAAAAGCCCCGAGCAGCATGGGTAAATAAGCACCGCCGGGGTTCCTTCGGCTACGCTCAGGACAGGCTCTTCGACTCCGCGCCACCAAGCCCTGTATCACGCGATAACTCGGTGAGGCCTGGCTCAGCCGTCCTGCGGACTGCTCGTTGGAACATGACGATCTCAGGATACGTCTGGGAGTTTTGGCAAAAAACACCCTAAACAAGGTGGCGCTTATGAGACATGGTCCTGGGTCCGCAGCCTGTCTATTCTCCTTCAAAGCAGCGTCTTCCGTTCCAGGATGCGCGCCGTTAAAACCACTCCAGTCTCGTCGTTATGCAGGGTAAGCGGAAACGCGAGCACATTCCATACCCACTCTTCGCCCTTACGCGGCAGATTCAACAACCCGCGATAGGTTCGATCGATATAGGTTTCGCGCTTCTCTGCCACGGTGCGCAGAATGTCTCTCCAATCAGCTGCCAGATCGGGCATCTCGGCGAACATATTCTTGCCCGGAAACCAATCCCGCGGCCGCTCCAGCAATCGGGCGCAGGACTCGTTCACGTACATCCATTCTCCGTCGCGATTCAGGATCTCGAGTACCACGTCCTCGCCGATCGCCATGCCGATACGGGAATAAAAGAAATCGCGTGCATCGACCACCACCGGCCTTCCCCGGTGCTTGGCTTCAAACGAACGCAAGGCGGCGATCAGATCGTCGACCGAGCTGTAACCCTTGAGCAGGTGCATGTCTTCCACCCCACCAAAGCGCCGCTCCAGGGTGGAGGAAAGAATGATGATCGGCACCTCCGGCCGGCGCCGGCGAAGGATACTCGCGACTTCCGTACCGAACTGGCCCGCCCCCAGATGGTAGTCGAGGACCGCGATATCGATATTGTTCAGCAGCTTCTCCGCTTCGCCGATGGTGCCCGCTGTATCGGCCAGGTAACCGTGCTTGCGCAGAATGGCGGCGCGAAGCAACAGGTTCTCAGGATCATCATCAAGCAGCAATACGCGGACAGGATTTTCGACCAGATGCAAACTCTGCCTTCCCGTTTCCCCGATAGGTTTGCCCTGCCGGCTTTTGCGACTGAAGTTGGATGCCTATTTTGGGAAACGCGTTGCCGCCCAAATCAGGTTGCTCGCGGCCAGGCAAGCAGGAGGAGGTGAACCCAATTCCGAAACCACTAAAGTATGATTTTACAAAATCTTACGACTTCTTGTGCACCTGTTTGACGAGCTCTGGCAGGCGCCTGAATGCGGCTACGCTGCGCATCCAGGCCCGGTGTTCGAATGCCGGCGAACCGCTGATCACGCTGCCCGGGGCCACATCGCCGGGAACTCCGGATTGGGCGGTGACCACCACCCCATCGCCGATAAAACTATGACCCACCACTCCTACCTGCCCGCTAGCACCACGTTCTTTCCCACACCGGATGATCCCGCCAAGCCCACCTGGGAACAAACCAGCGTATTCTCTCCCACCGTCGATCCGTGCCCCACTTGCACCAGGTTGTCTATTTTGACGCCGCTGGCGATCTCCGTGTTTCCCACACTGGCCCGGTCGATGCAGGAATTGGCCTGAATTTCCACTTGGTCCCCAACAACCACCGCGCCGCTTTGGGTGATTTTATGCCAGGTGCCGGCAGTCCTCCTTGGCGAATCCGAATCCGTCCGAGCCCACCACCGCTCCGTTTTGCAGGATGACGCCGTCGCCCAAGCCGGCACTCCTCCCGCACCACGGCATGGGCGTGGGCGAAGAAATTCTTTCCTATGTGGGCCTTGGGGTAAATGACGACATGGGGCAACAGGGTGGCGCCGGGTCCCACCACCACCCCCGCTCCGACCACGACATAGGCCCCGATATGCGCCCCCTCGCCAATCGTGGCGCTGGGGTCAATGACCGCCGTAGGGTGGATCCCTGGAGGATAATGCGGGGCGGGACGGAAGATGTCGATGGCGTGGGCGAACGCCAGGTAGGGGTTCGCTGTCCGCAAGGTGGCCGCTTCGATCTGCGGAAAATCCTCCGTCACCAGGACAGCCCCTGCCTTGGTCGTGCGGGCAAATGGCGTGTATTTCGGGTTGGCCACAAAGGTCAGCTGGCCGGGACCAGCTCTTTCAATCCCCTCGACCCCGGTAATCTCCTGATCCTGGTCGCCATGGCAGGTGGCCCCAAGGACGCGGGCGAGTTCGGCAAGCTTCATGCAGGGGATTGTACCGGAGTCCTTAGAGTGAATTCTGTGGTTTGAACAGGCTCTCCTGCACGGCCTCGGAGGGGCCTCGCCGGGCTCCCGTCTTGATCACCGCCAGCACATCCAGCTCCGCGACTGCCTGCCGGGGCAGAAAAATCCGCTGGGTGTTCGATCGCGTATCCGGAGGAATGAGGAACAGCCCCTCTCCATCGAGCAGAGTCAGGTCGTTCTGCGCCAGCCCCTCGATCAAGTCATTGTCTTTGAGCCGTGCCCGGATCCACAGACCCTGGCTGCGGGGGCGGGTGACAAATGTCTTGCGCAGCAAACGCTCAGGTTGGTTGGCATCGCCGGACTGAAAGTCGCGCACGAAGCAGATCCATTTCACTTCCGGACATGTGCACCGAGACCAGCTTGCCGGCCAGGTCGAGCACCTGTACTTGCTCGTGGGCGACAAAGGCTGATGGAGGCAGATACCCGGAAAGCCAGTCCCGGCTCAACTTTCGTACGATGACCTTCTTACGGCTGACTGGCATGGGATCGGGCCTCCGGCGGCCCGGACGCTTCGCGCCCGGGGTGGCTTGTCAGCGCCCGGCGGAAAATCGCCCAGCTGGATTGTCGCATGTTCCACAAGCGCACCGGGAATCGTGCAAATGGGAGCAGCGAAAACTGTGCAAGCCTGTAGCCAAGGTCCTTCACAGTATGGTAACTTAAGTATTCGTTCGTAGCGTGAGTTTGCCGCTAAGGTGTTCACATGGCGAATGTTAGCCGCAATCTCAGTGGCGGGCGGAGCTGAACGTAAGGCATGCCCGACTATATCTATCTCCTCAAGAACCGACTCTCCATCACACCAGCAGAACGCTCTCCAGCACATCCGTGAGGCAGCTCGCGAAGCCGGGATGACCGTTTTCCTGGTCGGCGGCGCAGTGCGCGATCTTACCAGCGGTTCGCCGGTCTTCGATCTTGATGTAACTGTTCAGGGAAATGCTCTTAAGTTAAAGAAATCGCTGGAGAAATCGGGAGGAAAGCTGTGGGGCGAGCACGAGCCCTCGCGGACGCTCTTCTTTCGTTTTCCGGTCGGGGTCACGGTGGAGATCTCAAGCGCCCGGCGTGAGGAGTACCCCAAGCCGGGTAAGCCCGTCTACCACTGGGACACGATTCTGGAGGATCTCCGCCGCCGCGACTTCACCGCCAACGCCATGGCTTTGTCGCTGAACGAGCATTCTTACGGCTTGCTGATGGATCCGCTGAACGGCGTCGCCGACATTGAAGCCCGGCAGCTGCGCCTGGTAAGCAACTATGGCTTTCTGGAGGAACCCTCCCGCCTCCTACGGGCGACCCGCCTGGTGGCGCGTCTGGGATGGGAGCTGGATGAGCGCACCCAGACACGATTCCAGAACGCCAAGGAGGAGAATGCCATCGAGGCTCTCTCCCCCTACCACCGGGGCTATGAGTTAGAAGAAATTGGTCATGAAGACGACGGGTTGCGGGTGCTTACCGCCATGGAGGCACAAGGCTGGATGCATCATCTGTTTCCCGCCTGGAGCACCGCGTCGGCCGATGCGGCCGGGCCTGGAGGAAATGCGCAAGCTCGTCACCCAGTTGCAGATGCAGGGTGTAAGTCCTGATATTTCTGCAGCCTCGATGCACTTTCTTACGGCCAAGCTTTCACCTAAGGACCTGTCCGCGCTCAAGGCAATGTTTGTTCGTCCTGGCTTTGTCGAAGAATGGGACAATCTCGACCATGCCGCCCGGGAATTCAACAAACAGCTGAGTGGCAAGGAAGCCGCTACCCCTTCGGCCACCTGGAAGCTGTTTACCACGGCTGACCCGCAGGCTGTCTTATGGCTGGGGTTAACCTCCAAGTCCCCGGCGATCCAGGCCAAATATAAGAACTTCTTCACTGTTTGGCCGGAAGCGCGCCAGAAAGTTCCTCATGCTTTGTTCCAGGAGTTGCGCATCACTCCGGAGGTTCCTGGCTATGACGAGATGATTTCGGGGCTATTCCTCGGCGTCATTGACGGCAAACTGGAGACCGACGAGCAGCTGCGTGCCTTCCTCGAGCCTTATTCGCCGCCGGCGCCGCCTCCACCGGTGACCGTGCGCCGCACCCGAGGCTCTAAGAAATCCGGGGAAGCCAAGGCCAAGATCCCGGTGGAAGATGCCGGCTTTGACGGTGAGCCTTTGGACCTGGACGATGAGGAAGCGGAAGCGATCGAGGAGGTAGACGTAGAGGATGAGGAACCCGAATCCGAACCCGAGGATAGCTTTCCGCCAGTAGCGAAGAAGAGCGCGCCGGCGCCCAAGAAAACTCTCCCGGCAAGTGAATCGGGCAATGGAGCGAAGGCGCAAGCTACCCCAAAGCCCGAGGCCCCCGCAGCTAAGGTAAGCCCGGCTGCGGGGAAGGCAGCGCCAAATCCCACGCTCCACGTAGTGGCCCCGAGTAAACCGGCTAAGGTCCACGTGATGGCCAAGGCGGCGGCCAAACCTGCGGCGCCGGTCCCGGCCGCCAAGAAGGCATTGCCCATAAAAGCCGCTGCCGTCAAAGCGGTTCCAGCCAAGGCGGCCGTTGCCAAGCCAGTCCCGCACAAGGATGTCAGGCGAGTTCCTACGAAACCGGTGCCGGTCGCCAAGCATGCCGTCCCCAGCGAAGAAGGCGGCCCCGTCGAAATCCCACGGCAAAGCCGCAAAAGAAACAGGAGCCGGCGAAAAAGCCGCCCCCGCCCAAGAAGTCCGCTCCCGCTAAAAAGCACCGCTAAGAGCAGCGCGTCGAGTGCGGTGGTATCCCACTCAAGCCAAACCCGGGCTTGAATGGGGCACCCAGCCTTCGTTGCCGGTTTGCGACCCCTAATTAACGCTGGGTGCCCCATTCAAGCCTTCTGTTGGCTTGAGTGGGATGACACCGCACTCGACACACTGTTTTTTGTCCATTACGACATCGCCCTCAATCAGCAGCCACCGTTAAAGTCCTAATTCCGGGGTGACGATGATGCCACTATGGACAGCGCGCACGCTACTCCCTCGGTCGCGGGTTCCGTAAGGAACCCTCTTGAGCTCGCAGAGGTCGTCGAAGAAGCCGCGATCATGCTGCACGCCTATGAGTCCTCGCTCCGCGCAAATGAAATGAACCACCCGCTCCCGGCGTCGGCGCCTGACGGCATATACGCCACGGACGCAAATGGACGAACGACCTTTATCAATCCCGCCGCCATGGAGATGACAGGCTGGACTGCGGAGGATGTTCTCGGCAAACCGGAACAGACGTTTGTGAAGCACTTCCTTCCCGGCGCCAACCCAGCTCAGCTCCCGTATCAAGGGAAGACAATTCGATTTTTTGGCGCAAAGACGGCAGCAGTTTTCCCGCCGCCTGTACTGGCACGTCGGTCCTACACCACGGCAAGCTCCTGGGAACCGTAACCGCCTTTCGCGACATCTCCGCAAGCAGGCGCCAGGAACGCTGGGAACAGAGCAAGAATGTCATATTCTCCGCCATCATCGCCCACCATTCGCTTCCCTCGACCCTGCAGTTGATGGCCGACGCCTTCGTGGCTCTCCATCCCCCTAAATCGATCGCCATCTTCGTGCTTGCCGGGAGATCAGTTCCACATCGAAGCCGAGGCGGGATTACCTCCCCGGCCCGTGCCTCCGG
The DNA here is from genome assembly GCA_963821315.1 of uncultured Acidobacteriaceae bacterium. Taxonomy (GTDB): domain Bacteria; phylum Acidobacteriota; class Terriglobia; order Terriglobales; family Acidobacteriaceae; genus PALSA-350. The sequence continues at coordinate 252,002 of CAWGDP010000014.1, forward strand.
CGGCGCCGCGCCCACTGCTTACCCAGGAAGCCTTAGGGAGAGGGAGAGCCTGACTTTCAGCTTGCGGCGTTTCCGGATCATAGCTGCCCCGCGTTCCAGGAAATTCTGGAAGCCGGGGTTAAGCTCTGCCTGGCGTGGCCCCTGGTCTCCGGTTCTGGAGAAGCGAAAGGCTTGGTCACCGTATTCGACGCTCACCAGGCTCTGCTGGACGACGCCACCCGCGCAAACCATCCTCAGCCTTTGCGATCTCGGCCGCATGGCTATTGAGCATCGACAGCTTTATGACCAGGTGGTACAAGGTTCGCATTATGACCGCCTGACCGGGCTGCCCAATCGGATCTATCTGGAGGGTCGCTTGCACCAGGCAACGGTCAGCGCCAGGCGTCAGGGCAAGCTCATTGCCGTGTGTTGCATCGATCTGGATCACTTCAAGCAAATCAACGACAACCTGGGACATGGGCTGGGAGATGCCTGCTTCAAAGTAGTCAGCCAGAGGCTGAAGGCCATGGTTCGTGAGGTGGACATCCTCGTCCGCGACGTAGGCGATGAATTCATCCTCGCCCTGACTGACCTCGCCGCGATATCGGATGCGGCTCCCATTTGCAACCGGCTGCTTAAGGACTTAAGCGCACCGATGCTGCTGGACGGCCATGCCCTGACCCTAACCGCCAGCATCGGCATCAGCATCTTTCCCGATCACGGGGAGACCTCGGACTTATTGTTGCGCAATGCGGATATGGCGCTGGTGGAGGCGAAACGCACAGGCCGAGGCCAGGTGCAGGTCTATTCTCCGCGTTTGGGCCGCCACAACCGGCGGGCAGCGGAGATGGAGGATGCATTGGCCGTGGCGGTTACCCAGCGTCAGTTCCGCATAGCCTACCAGCCGATCTACACCATGAAGCGGGAGATCGCAGGCTTCGAGGCATTATTGCGCTGGGAGCATCCCACCTTGGGACCGGTTGCCCCCCAGGAGTTCATTCCCATAGCAGAAAGAACGGGGCTGATCGTTCCTATCGGTGATTGGGTCATTGAAGAGGTATGCCGCCAGGCGATGGCTTGGAATGTTCCTGCCGTACCTTCGGTCAAGATCTTCGCCAATATCTCCGGCGTGCAATTGGCAAGTCCCAACTTCAGTTCCAAAATCGCCCAGGCCCTCGAGCGTAGCGGCCTTCCGCCCGAACGCCTGGAGCTGGAAATTACCGAAAGCTGGGTCATCTCCGACCTCAGTGCCGCAGCCGCCAAACTGCAGAAACTCCGCGATTTGGGCATTGGAATCGCCATCGATGACTTTGGCACCGGCCACTCAAGCTTCACCTACCTTCAGGCCCTGCCGCTGGACACCCTCAAAATTGATCGCTCCTTCATCCATGGCCTCGACGGCTCGGCTGCCAACCTGTCCACAGTACGGGCCATCACCGGGCTGGCACATCAGCTGGGCCTGAAAACCGTGGCTGAGGGAGTGGAGTCCGAGCAGCATTTAGGCCCAACTAGGCCGAGCTGGGGTGCGAACTGATGCAGGGCTTTTTCCTGCCCGGCCATTGACCCCTGAGGCTGCTTGTTCGCTCTCATGCTCATGCAAGCAATCCCGGCTGGGGCGACCGCCCAAGCCCCCTGGCGGAATACGCGAGCAGATAACGGCTCCCCAACGTTCGATAAATGGCGCACGGTACGCCGGGGCAGGCGAGGGATCGTCCCCTCAGCGGCTAAAGCCGTTCCCACTTTTAATCATTGACGTCGGGCTAAGCCGTACCCTTGCAAATGAGTCTTTCCGAGACTGTAAGTCGGCGGCTCTGCGATACTCTCGTTGGTGCGTAATCAGGATTTCTCTTCCCAGGCCAGCCATTCCTCTCCTCGTGTGACCAGCATGAGGGTGTTCCCGGTTGCCGGCAACGACAGCATGCTGCTGAACCTGAGCGGGGCCCACGCGCCATTCTTCACCCGCAACGTCGTTGTGCTTACCGACGATGCCGGCCACACCGGCGCGGGCGAGGTTCCCGGCGGCGAAAAGATACGCCAGCGTTCTCGAAGAAGCCGTCTCTGCGATCGTTGGCTGCGCGATCGCTGCTTACCGCGAGATTCTCGAAGCCATGCGGCAGCGCTTCGCCGATCGCGATGCCGGCGGACGTGGTCTTCAGACCTTCGATATGCGCACCACGGTGCACGCGGTTACCGCGGTTGAGTGCTGCGCTGCTCGATTTGCTGGGTCAGTGGGTCGGTCTGCCGGTCGCTGCGTTGCTGGGTGAGGGACGGCAGCGGACGAGTGTACCGGTGCTCGGCTACCTGTTCTTCGTCGGCGACCAGCGGAAGACTCGCCTGCCCTACGCCACCGAACCCGATGCTGCGGACGAGTGGTTGCGCCTGCGCCATGAAGAGGCGCTGACCACCGCCGCGGTGCTGCGCCTGGCCGAGGCTGCGCAAGCCCGCTACGGCTTTCACGACTTCAAGCTCAAAGGCGGAGTGCTGGCCGGCGCGCAGGAGATGGAAACCGTGACTGCGCTGGCGGAGCGGTTTCCCCAGGCCCGCATCACCCTCGATCCTAACGGCGCCTGGTCCTTAGAGGAAGCAGTAGCGCTTTGTCGCGGCAAACAAGATGTATTGGCCTATGCGGAAGACCCCTGCGGGGCGGAGCAGGGCTACTCCGGCCGGGAGATCATGGCGGAGTTCCGCCGCGCCACCGGCCTGCCCACGGCCACCAACATGATCGCCACCGACTGGCGAGAGCTCAAGCATGCCGTGCAATTGGACGCGGTCGACATTCCCCTGGCCGATCCTCATTTCTGGACCATGCAGGGCTCGGTGCGGGTGGCGCAGTTCTGCCGCGACTGGGGCCTCACCTGGGGATCGCACTCCAACAATCACTTCGACATCTCGCTGGCCATGTTCACCCATGTGGCCGCGGCCGCTCCGGGTAAGGTAACCGCCATCGATACGCATTGGATCTGGCAGGACGGCCAGCGCCTGACCCGGGAGCCGTTCCCCATCGTCAACGGAGAAATCGAATTGCCCGCCCGCCCCGGGCTGGGCATCGAGATCGACCTGGAGCGCATCGAGGCCGCACATACCCTCTATGAGAAGCTGGGCCTGGGAGACCGCGACGATCGAACGCCGATGCAGTCCCTGGTGCCGGGCTGGACGTTTCATCCCAAGCGTCCCTGCCTCGTAGAGCGGTAATCTTTGCCCGGTGGTTTATATTTGGGACAAAATGCCCACCTCCAGAATGAAACCTCTCCTGCTGGCCCTGCTCCTCCTGGCCGTCTCTCCTCTGGCCTCAGCACAGAAGCGCCTGGTCCTGGTCGACCAGGACGCCTCCGGTCCCGGGGGATCGGATCAGATGTCGTTGATGGTCCTGCTGCAATCACCGGATGTTCAAGTCCTGGGCATCACCGTAGTGACCGGTGACGCGCTGGCGTGATGAGGAAGTGCAGCACACGCTGCGCATGCTCGAGCTCATTGGAAGAACCGACGTGCCCGGTGGTTGCCGGCGCCGTTTTTCCCCTGGTGCGCACGCAGAAGGAGACCCAACTCGCTGCCCAGCTTTACGGCAAAGTGAACTTGGCTGGGCGCATGGGGAGGCGGACCCTCCAATCTTGACCAGCAGGCCGGTCACGAAGGCGATCCATCGCGCAGCCATGATCCCTACTTCGTTCCCCCGTTGCCGGAGGGCTCGCCGCATGACTCTCCCTTTGGACCAGGACGCTGCCCACTTTCTGATCTCCCAGGTGCATGCGCATCCTCACCAGGTGACCATCTGCGCTTTGGGTCCGCTCACCAACATTGCTCTTGCGTTATCCATAGACCCGCATTTCGCTGAGTTGACGCAGGGAATTTATCTCATGGGTGGGAGCCTTGATCCGCAGACCAACGATCCGGAATTCTCGTCCAGCCCGCGCCATGAGTTCAACTTCTGGTTTGATCCTGAAGCCGCGCACATTGTCCTGCGGGCCCACTGGCCGCGCATTGATGTAACCACGGTGGACGTCTCCATCAAGGGGAACTTCACGCAGAAGATGGCGGACGACATTGCGCAATCGTCCAGCCCGGCGGCGCAATATGTTGTCCGTTTTTCCAAGGATCGCTACTACTTGTGGGACGAGCTGGCGGCCAGCACCCTGCTGGACCCGTCGATCATCACCGCTGAGCGCCTACTCTATATGGATGTGGACCTGAGCCACGGTCCAAGCTACGGCAACACGCTCACCTGGACTCCGCCTCTCAAGCCCGAGACCGACGTGCAGCTAGTGCACGCGCAGATGGACCTGGATCTTCCCAAGTTCACCAGCAAATTCGTCGCCCTGATGAAAGCGCCGCCTCCAAAGAAGTGAACGGATGGAGTGTATCAACGCCACTAGCCTCGGCAGGAAATCGGGGCAAATGGCGCACCCAGCATTAGCATTGCCAGCGCTAAAGCGCGTGATGAGAGTCGAGACTGTTTCACGGAGCGCTAAAGCGCTCCTCCCCTCGCATAAATGCGGGGGCTCCCACCATCCGAAGCGGAGGGACCTGCAGTGTCTACGATGCTAAGGGAAAAGATGCCGCCGGGTCTGAAGCGGCGAAGTAAGTGGTTGGCATACGCGGCCATCACCCTCGCTTGCATAGCCATCATCTACATCCGCCAGCGCCTAACCATCGACCCCAAGCAGGTCACACTACCGGCAGACGGAGCCGAACACCTCGCCTTCCGCATCCGCCAGCGTTGGCCCGGCGGCACAGTTACCCAAGGTACCAACGAATCGCCAAACCTACGGCTGCTTGAATCCAACAACGCCCTCATCGAAGGCATCCTCCAAGCCCCGGTCAATCCGGGCCACGCCCAGCTCCATCTCCTCTGGCGCCATCGCCTCTATCGCATCCCTGTAACCTTCCTCTTCGACCCCAGTGACACTTACGCCGACGGAACCCCCGACTTCCTGCGTCTCCACACCGCCCAGGACCGCCAAGCCTTCCGCGCCTGGTTCACGACCATCGCCGAACACCAGGCAGACCAGCCCACCCAACTCCCCCTTGAAATCAACGACTGCGCCGCCCTCCTCCGCTACTCCTATCGCGAAGCCCTCCACATCCACGACGAAGCCTGGCTAAGCAGCCACACTCTCCAGTCGACCGCGCCCTCGATCCGCCAGTACGCTTACCCGCAAACTCCCTTAGGGGCCAGCCTCTTCCGCATCCGCCCCGGCCCATTCCTACCTGCGGACCTCAACAACGGGAGCTTCGCCCAATTCGCCGACGCGCAAACCCTCATGCAACACAACACCTACCTGGTAGGACGCGACCTGCGCCTGGCGCGCCCCGGCGACCTCATTTTTTATCGCCAGTTGGACCAGGACTCACCGTATGATGTCCCGGGCACTCCCCGTTACCACTCTCCGTTTCACTCCATGATTTTTTGTGGGGAACGAGGCGTTGTCTATCACACCGGGCCCATGAAACACAGCAAAGGCGAAATGCGCCGCCTGCTCTTGAGTGATTTGTTACACCACCCGGACCCGCGCTGGCGTCCGCTCAAGGAAAACGAAAACTTTCTCGGAGTCTACCGTTGGAACATTCTGCGCGAAGGCGATTGAGTGCCGGGTTCCTGCTCCTGCTCGGCCTGTTGCTTCCTGCGCATCTGCACGCCGCCCGCCCAGTCTCCTTCAACCTAAGCACCAACCGCAGCTTTGCGCCCACCGAGAAGCCCACCATCCATCTCTACGCGCAGAATGTCGATGAGCTGGAGTTCCGCATCTACCGCGTACAGAATCCGGCAAAATTCCTCGCCGGCCTTCCCGACCTGCATAGCTTCGACAACGGAACCCCGTTCGGCCCCAAAGAGCGCATCGACGAGCGCACCTGGCTGGAGAAGTTCCACGACTGGAAGCATCATCTCTGGTTTCTGATCCGCCGCTTTTTCCGCGGCCAGTTCACGATGGAGAACCGCGACCGTCTGCGCGCCCATCAAGCGAACCTGGCCCGCCGCAGCCGCATCGTCGGTGTGGCCCAGTTTGCCCAGATCCCACTACTGAACGATCACCAGCTGGTCGCACGCTGGCGCCAGGAACTGCCCCCGACCTACGTCTCCGATTCGCAGGAACTGCCCATTGATCCACTGCCCTCAGGCCTCTACCTGATCGAGGCAACGGACGGCCATTACAAGGCCTACACCCTCCTGATGGTGAGCCGCATGGCCATGGTCACGCGCACCGGCAACGGCAGTGTGCTGGCCTATTGCGTCGACCGCGTCTCCGGAGCGGGCATCGCCGGGGTGCAGGTAAACGCCGGCTTCGGCCAGCAGCAGCAAGCCACCGGCAGCACCGATGCTGACGGGCTCGCCGATCTGCACCTGACCGCGCCCAAGGTGCAGCAGGACAACTTCTGGGTGCTGGCCGCATCCGGCGACGACGTGGCCGCCGTCACTCCTGGAAGCTACGCCCTCAGCGGCTTTCAGGGGGGCCGCTGGTCTTCGTACATCTACACCGACCGCCCCGTCTATCGCCCTGGCCACGTCGTGCATTGGAAGGGAATTCTGCGCGCCAAGGTGGAGAATCACCTGGAGCTGCCCAAGCTCGCTACCATCCACGTGACCATCGCCGACCAGGATGACCACGCCCTGCTCGACAAGGACATGCCGCTCTCCGCTGGTGCTGTGTACGGCGATCTGACCCTGCCGGCGACCGCGACCCTGGGCTACTACACCGTTCGTCTCCGCAACGGGCCCCCTTCAGACGAGGCCGATAACGACGCAGGCACCGGCACATTTCGCGTGGAAGCGTACCGCAAACCGGAGTACCAGGTGCGCGTGAGCCCCGCCAAACCCCGCCTGCTGCAGGGCGAGACCATGCCGGTAGTGATCGATGCCCGGTACTTCTTCGGCGAGCCCGTGTCTAATGCCGCGGTCAAGTACCGCGTCTATCATTCGCCCCACTACTGGTGGGAAGACGAAGGCGGCGGCGATGATGGAGGAATGGGAGCCGGCGATGACAACGCCTCGTTGGGCTATGACGCGGCCCAGCAATCCGAGCAGACCGGCAAGCTCGACGCCAACGGCAAGCTCACCATCAATGTCCCGACCCAGTACCTAGTCGACGCAGCTCATCCCATGGATCAGGACTACACCGTAGAAGCCGCCGTCACCGACCAGGCCAACCGGGAGATCACCGGCCGTGGACGTTTCCTGGCCACCCGCGGCACCTTCCGCATCCGCGTGGAGCCGGTGAGCTACGCCATTCGCACCGGCGACACCGCGCTCTTTAACGTAACCGCGGTGGATTACGATAACCACCCGGTGCAAACCCGAGTCCACCTCCAGCTGGTCAGGCATACTTATGCCAACGGAAAAAGCGAGACCACCCGCGGAGCCGCCACCGATGTGACCACCGAAGCCACAGGAAAGGCCCAGGGATCCATCCGGGTCAATCAAGCGGGCAGCACCGAAGTAGAGGCGAGCGCGACCACTCCCGAAAATCGTGTCGTCTTCGACTCCAGCTATCTCTGGGTAATGGGCAGCAACGAAGAAGGATGGGGCGGGGAATCGCGCGCCGTCCAGATGATCTCGGACAAAAAGAGTTACGCCCCCGGAGACACCGCCCATCTCAGCATCCTCTCCAATGTCGACAACTTCCACCCCCTGGTGATTGCCACCGGAAATACAGTCGAGTTCCGCAAGGTACTGTTCTCCCCCGGCAAGTCGCTGACCTTTGACTTACCCATCACCGCGGATGCGCAGCCCAACCTTGAGGTAACCGCTGCCTTCATCCGCAACGATCAGCTCTATCAGGCCAACCTCAGCATTAAGGTTCCACCCGTGCAGGAGCAGTTACAAATCGACATCACCCCGGCCAAGGATGTCTTTCAGCCCCAGCAGACCGCCTCCTACGATGTATTTGCCCGCGATTACCAGGGCAAGCCGGTCAGCGCCGACTTTAGCTTTGGAGTGGTCGACGAGGCCATCTACTCGCTCTATCCGGATAGCAGCGGCGACATGGTCAAGAAGCTTTACCCCGACCGCTACGTCTACGCCGCCGTCGATTCGTCGCTGCAGTACTACTTCAGCGGCAAGGCGGGGCTCAAATCTCCGCAGCTGGCCGAAAGGCAGTCACGCTACCGTCCGCAGTTAGCCCAGGTGAAGCCCGGCAACGATGTGGCGCAGCCCCGCGTGCGCAAGGCTTTTCCAGATACCGCCTACTGGTCGCCCTCGGTACATACCGACGCCAGCGGCCACGCCCACGTCACCCTGACTTTCCCCGACTCGCTCACCACCTGGCGGAGCACGGTGCACGCCATCACCCTGGACTCCAGGGCGGGCTCCGCCATTAACCGCGTGCTGGTGCGCAAGAACATCATCGTGCGCATGGGTACGCCGCGTTTCCTGCGCCAGGGGGATGAAGTCACCATCCCGGTGATCGTGCACAACTATCTCGACCAGGCCAAGCAAGTGCAGCTCTCGCTCGACATCAATGGCCTCGACCCCGTTTCTGGTGCGCCGCAAACCGTTACTGTCCCCAGCAAGGGCGAAGGCACCGCACTGTGGCGAGTCAAAGCATCGAAGATCGGCAACGCGCGCCTGCTAGCCAAGGCACTTACTAACGAAGAGTCAGACGCCCTGGAGCTGACCTTCCCAGTGGAGCCGATCGGCGTTCCGCGGACCATTAACAACTCTGGAGTGATCGCGGACAACGGACAGGCCTCCACCACCGTCGACTTCCCAGGAAACACCGATCCCGTGGCCCATACGCTGCATCTCGAGATCGCTCCGTCGATAGCCGGCAGCCTCTTTTCCGCGCTCGGTTATCTCACCAGCTATCCCTACGGCTGCACCGAGCAGACCATGTCCAGCTTCCTGCCCAACCTGGTTGTTGCCGATACGCTCAAGAAGCTCAACCTCTCCGGCCTGGTGAGCCCAACTGATCTGCAGGCCAAGATCGACGCCGGCCTCGATCGCCTGAACGACCTGAAGCACGATGACGGCGGTTGGGGCTGGTGGAAAGAGGATGCCAGCCGCGTCTTCATCACTGCGTACGTTGTCTCCGGTCTGGCGGAAGCCAAGACTGCGGGCTATGCCAAAGCAGACGCCAACCTGGGCGGGGGAGTGAGCTATCTGCAGAAGCAGCTGGCCCAGCATCCGCGCATGCTTCCCGAACTACGTGCCTACGTGCTCTATGCCCTCAGCGAGGCCGGCGCGAAGGACCTGGGCCCATCCGTCGAGACGCTGTGGTCGCGACGCAACGACCTCTCCGCGGAAGGCCTGGCACTTACTGGCATGGTGATGCTGCGCACCGGCGACAGCAGGGCAGCGCAGATCGCCCAATTGCTGGAAGCGAAAGCCAAGCACACCGGAACCCTCGTCTCCTGGCCATCGACCTACAACCCGCTGCTCGAGCTGAGCGACGACAACAGCGCCGAAAGCACCGCCTTCGCACTGCGCTTTCTCACCCACGCCGATGCCAAGAGCCACTTACTCGAAGGAGCAGCGCAGTGGCTGCTGCTCAATCGCAACGGCGGATACTGGTGGAGCTCGACCGAGCAAACAGCCATGGTGCTCTTTGGCCTGGTGGATTATCTAGCCTCCTCGCAGGAGCTGAACGCCGATTTCGATGTGGACGTGCAGCTCAACGGCGCCTCCATCGGCAAGCACCATTTCACCGCGGCCGATGCGGCCACGGGAATAGACCTCACCCTCGATGTAACCCCTGCGCAGTTGCATCCTGGGAGCAACGCAGTGGTTGTGACCAAGCAGGGAACTGGACGCGCCTACTGGACGGTGCAGGGCAAGTACTATTCCACCGAGCAAAAGTTCTACCAGCAAGGCACGCTTTCGCTTAACCTCACCCGCGACTACTTCAAGCTGGTGCCCACAAATCAAGGGGGCAAGATCGAGTACGCGCTCCAACCGCTGAAAGGCCCAGTGGTGCCCGGCGACACGCTTGCCGTCCACCTGGCAGTGAACGGATCGCCCGCAAAGTATCTGCTCATCGAGGATCCGATTCCGGCGGGAACGGAATTCGTACAAAACGAGGATAGCTATAACCTCGGCGACAAACCAACTAATTGGGACTACTGGTATACGCGGCGCGAATTTTTCGATGACCGCGCCGCCATTTTCGCCACTGAGTTTAATGGCCGCCGCGAATCCTTCTATCTGCTCAAGGTCGTCAACCCGGGAAGCTTTGCCATCAGCCCGGCCAACGTGCAGCCCATGTACCAGCCGGGCATTCAGGCGACCAGCGACTTACTGCACCTGCAAGTAGATCCGGCGCCGTCGCCCGGGGAGGACAAGAAATGATGCAGGCATTCCGAGGCGCCGTCGCCAGGTTCACCGGCCGTCTTATCCTTGCCCAATTGCTGGGAAATTTCCTGCTCATGTTACTGGCCGCCGGCTGGCTACAAATTCCCGACTCGCATACCTGGCAATTCGCGTTCTCGATGCTATCTGGGGTGCTGCTGGTCATCGCCTTTCTCTGGCTCTACACAACAACCTTCCGCCAACTGTTACCCAGTGCTGTGAGGCCGCCCCTCTGGTTCAGCTGGATTCTGTTAGCGGTCTTCGTAGCACTGTGGTGGTTGCTATTGCAGCCGATAGCCGTCGGCCGCGCGCACGAGGGGTTGTATGCGGGCTATTGGAACTCGCAGTCGCCGCCGTGGCTGCGCGCGCATCTCGGCTACTCGTCCTTAGTGGCCTGGCAGGAACGTCTCTATGACTGCGCGCAATGGTTGCTGGGCGGGCTGCTGCTTCCGCTGGCCATGGAGACCTCTGCCTGCGGCCTGAAAGCAGGATGGCTCGGTCGTGCCGCTCGAGCCTATCGCCACTGGCTCTACTGGTTGTGCGTGCTGGTGGCCGGCCTGGGCGCATCTGCAATCACCTGGGCCCTCGCCGGCTGGACGCCCTCTGCAGGTCTGGTAGGCCAGACGTTCAGCATAATCGCCCGCCTGGGCACCGCCTACATTCTCGACATCATGCTCTGGTGCTTCATCCTGGGCCTCGTCGCCCATTACGTCGACGTCCCATCGCCCGCTGATCCATAGAACTGCGCCCCCCGATGGATGTATTGACGACGATCAAGCTTATTTTTAATCTTGGCGATGAAAGCGGCGCAGAAACACCGCAGTCGTGAGCGCCTCAACTCTGACTTTCTCTCTCATAGGTGCCCTTGGTGCGACCCTTAGTCGAAAAACGATTTCGCAAGACAGCGCTTTCCTTGACCCAGGCTGGTGTTTTCTCTTTCGGGCTGGCCACTCTCCTGCTATGGTTTTGCCCTCCCGTCTCGTCCGGTCAGGAGAGTCCCAATCAACCCACAGTGCCCCGGATTCCAGGGGTATTTGTTAAGTCCGTTCCGGGTGCTCCCTTCTCTGCTACAGTGGAAATCGTTTCCCGCCAGAAGCTCCCCGACGGCTCTGTCTTTACCCTCAAAGCTACGAATCATATCGCCCGGGATTCGGTTGGACGGACTCATAATGAGAGCCGGCGGTTCGTTTCTGACTCCTACAAAGAGGAATCGCCTCTCACCGACATTCATATTTATGACCCTATCACTGGCCTCGATACTCATCTCGATCCCTTTGCGTTCATTGCCAGACAAACCACGATGCATGCCCCGCCTGAACCGAACGCCAAATCTGTTCCTGAGCCGAAGACGAATGTCCCAGGATCGCCCGTGAAGCAATTCGATGATCTGGGCACGCTGGACTTCAACAACCTCACGCTTCGTGGCACACGTCAATCACGAGACGCGACCGATTTTGACGAATATTGGTATTCTCCAGATCTTTCTATCTTCATGAGGCGCAGGCATCAGGATGCAGTATGGGAACAGACGGTAAACATAACCGAATTCAACCGCCAGGAACCTGATCCTTCGAACTTCGCCATCCCCGCGGACTATAAGACCATCGATGTCGCTGAAACGCTACCTCGTCGCGATGCTTCTGGAATCTACTATGTGGGGAATGGAGTATTGCCGCCGAAGATGATCTACGCCCCCGAACCAAAGTTCTCACCGGAAGCGCGCAGGGCAAAATATGGCGGAATTGCAACCGTCTCACTGATCGTGGACGCCCAGGGTAATCCTCAAAACGTACACATCATTAATCATTTGAAGATGGGCCTCGACGAAGAAACGCTAGCGGCCGTCGCACAGTACAAGTTCAAGCCGGCAACCCTACAGGGTAAGCCCGTCCCGGTTGCCGTCTATATCAAAGTGAACTTCCGAATCTACTAGGATACAAGGGTCGAATCCCTTCCCGGCCGTCCGAGATATTCAACGAAGGGTTATTCCTCCCTAAGAGAGGCTATGGGGTCCAGAGCAGCGGCTCGCCGAGCCGGCAGATAGCTCGCCCCCAGTGCGACCGCTGCCAAAACCGCGGCTGCCATGGCCAGAGTGACTGGGTCACGCGGCTTCAGCCCGAACAGCAGCGCACTGGCGGCGCTGGCGGCAGCCAGTGATAAGCCCGCGCCCACAGCCAGACCCGCCACCAGCAGCGCCGCGGCCTTGCGCAGAATCATCGCCGTCACATCCGCGCGCCGCGCACCCAGCGCCATGCGGATGCCGATCTCGCTCGTCCGCTCCGCCACCGTGTACGACATCACCCCGTACAGCCCGATCATCGCCAGCACCACCGCCAGCGCGCCGAAAAATCCTGAGAGCGTCGCCAGCAACCGCTCGGCCAGCAGCGACTGTCGGATCTGATCCTGCAACCCTGCGAAGTCGAAGCTGATTCCTGAGCTCTGCTCCCGCATCGCGCGCCGGATTGCCGCCTCGACCGTCTCCATCGGCAGCATCGAACGTACCAGCACCCGCATTGAGTTATCCGCGTCCTTGTCCTGCGCGGTGTCAAGATACGCAATCGCCCCGGCCGGCCGCCGGATACGATGGTATTTTGTGTCCTTCACCAGGCCGACAATCTCGTTCACTTCCTCCGGACTCGTCGGCGTCGCCTCCCGGCGGAACCTCATGCCGATCGGATTCTCACCCAAACCCAGCAGGCGCGCGAACGCCTCATTGACAATCGCCGCTCGCGGCGACTGGATTATGTCGCTCTCGTTGAAGTCGCGTCCGGCCAACATCGGAATGCGCAGCGTTTTGAAATACTGCGGGCTGATAGAGCTGAAATTCGAATCCTGCCGTTGCTCCCCGTGGCCGTCAACCCACACCGTGTTGCCCCAGCCATCACCGCCGAGGGGAACGATATTCGTTTCGGCGGCTGCATCCACTCCGGGAATGGCGCGTATCCTCTCGAGCAACTCCCGCTGGAACGCTGCGCGCCGGTCCAGCGGAATCTGCAGACGCACAAAGTCCAACCCGGCGATCAGCACACCCTTTGCCTGAAACCCGGGATCATCCGTCAGCAGATTCCGCAGGCTCTCGGTGAACAACAGCGCAGCGAACAGCAGCACCAGCGACAGCGCAACCTGTGATACCACGAGCGCGCCGCGAAATCCCAGCCGCCCGCGGCTCGCCGTCATTCCGTGGCCGCCCGTCTTCATCGCTGCGCCGGGAGCGGTACGCGATGCACGCAGCGCCGGAGCAAGCCCGAACAGCACGCACGTCAGCAGCGATACCGCAAGCAGAAACACGAACAGCCGCCAATCCTGTTTGAACTCCAGAGAAATCGGATTGTTCGCGGTATTCAGAAACGCCACCAATCCCCGGCTCAGGGTGCGAGCCAGCACGGCGCCGGCCACCGCGCCTGCCAGCGAGAGCAGCAGGCTCTCTGACAACACCTGCCGGATCAACCTCGATCGCCCCGCGCCGATCGCCAGCCGCACCGCCATCTCCCGCTCACGCGCGCTGGTCCGTGCCAGCATCAGGCTGGCCAGGTTCGCGCACGTAATCAGCAGGACCAGACCGGAGATTCCGAGCAAAATTCGCAGCGGATCGGAATAGGTCTCACGTAGCATCGAGACACCAGCCGCCGAAGGTGCAGCCGTCAGCTTTAGCGCCAGATAGTCCTTTACGCTCTCCACCGGATAATCTGGCCGCAGCGTCTGCGCAAAAATCGCGGGCGAGACCGCTCCGAGCTCCGCTGCTACTCGTTCCACCGGCCACGAAGGATCGCGTCTGCCGATCACCGAGAGCCACCACTGAGTACTCGAATCCAGCCTGTTCCTTGTTTCCAGAAACGGCTGAGAGCACACCGGCACTGCAACGTCGAAGCTCTGCCCCACATCCACGCCGAAGAAGCTCGCCGGCGTCACGCCGATTACCTCTACCGGCTTGTCGTTGAGCATTAGCTTGCGGCCCAGCGCGGGCCCGCCGCCATACTCCTGCTGCCAGAAGCCATAGCTGATCACCGCGCCCGGCAACCCGCACCCGCGCCGGTCGTCCTCCGCGGTAAACACCCGGCCCTGGATAGGCCGGACCCCGAGCACACGAAAGAAGTTCCCACTCACCCACAGTCCCTTTGCAAAGCGCGCGTCCCCGCCCGAGTCGCGGCTGAAACCGGTATTCGTCCAGGCGGCAATCGCCGAGAAACCCTGGTGGTCCTCACGCAGCTTTTCCCAGATCGGGTTGGTTACCGCTGGATATGCGCTGGAGAAGTTCCCGCGCGCTTTATCCATATCCACAATCCGCACCTCGGCCAGTTCCTGCGGATTCGCCACCGGTAGCGATTGCAGCAGCACGGCATCCAGAAGCTCGAAGATCGCCGTGTTCGCACCGATGCCCAGCGCTAGCGTCGCAATCGCCGCAATCGTGAACCCCGGAGACTTCACCAGCCGCCGCAGCGCGTACTTCAGATCCTGCGCCGCGCTTTCCAGCCACTCCCAGCCCCACGTCTCGCGCGTCAGGTCCTTCACCAGCGGCACATTGCCGAACTCCTTGGCCGCCGCCGCCCGAGCCTGCGCCGGGGTCTCGCCACGCTCCACGCGGTCGCGCACAGCCATCCGCAGATGGGCCTCAATCTCCTCATCGAGATCACGCTTACGCCGTGTCAGGAACCGCCACCAGCTCATGGCTCACCCCCCTCCGGCTCGCCGCTCATAATCGCGCCAATCGCCTCAACCATCTGCTGCCAGCGGCCGTGATCGGACGAAAGCTGCTTCTTTCCGGCCGCGGTAATGCGGTAATATTTCGCCCGCTGGTTGCTCTCCGTCACCTTCCACTCCGACCGCACCCACGTCTGCCGCTCCAGCCGGTGCAGAGCAGGATACAGTGAGCCTGTCTCCACTTGCAGAACTTCGCCTGATCGAATGCGAATCGCCTGGCTGATGCCGTATCCGTGCTGCGGGCCCCACTGCAGTGTCTGCAGAATCAACATGTCCAGCGTGCCCTGAAGCAACTCGACCCGGTTTTGATATGGATTGCGTTTTTCCTTGCTCGTGGCCATAGATGTAGGCAATCTACTCCCATGTGCGGTAGATTGTCTACAGCCACACTCCGAAAGAGATTCAGATTTTCCTTAGATCTCTTCGATTTGGCGTTCCGAATCGCGCAGCAGAGTCAGTTCATTCCAGTCGAGTTGTTCCTGTAAACCCAGGTAGGCGTTGGGGCCGATCTTATCCTCGCCACGAAGGTTTTCCAGTTCAGCGCGTTCTGCATGAATTGCTGTTAGTCCGAGGTCGTGGATGCCGATCTGAACGGTCCACATCTCTCCCTGTCAACGCATCTCTGCAACTTCAGAGAAAGCCGATAGCGCAAATTCTCTGCTTCTGGACCGTGCTCGTCTGCAATGCTCGCGAGAGCAGTACGTGCCAGGGTGACACGGGCAGATGCAAGCTCAAGCAGTGCCTCCTCGGAGCGGTCCAGCCCGAGACGTCTCACCAACGGCGCCAGCGTCAGGCCCTGAAGAACGAGAGTTCCCAGAACCACTGAGAAGGCCGTTAGCACCACGGTATCGCGGTGCGGGAACGAATCAGGAAGAGCGAAGGCGGTTGCAATGGTGACGAACCCTCGCATGCCGCACCACCCCATAAACACAGCCTGACCCAATGTTTCGCTGGATGTTTCTCTCCGTGATGCCAGGTAACTATAGCCAAGAACAACGATCATGCGTGTGCAAACAACTGCGAGCACAACCAATCCTGCGAATCCAAGAGCATGTCGCAAGTGGGGTCCCTGCATTTGCGTAACAATCGATTTCGCCTGCATGCCCATCAGAAGAAACGCAACAACATTCAGCGTAAAGACAACCGCGCTCCATACCGCATACGATTGAACCCGCATGCGGGCATCCAAATCCCCCGGGCCCAACTTGCTTGCCAGGGTCATGGCGAACCCGATCACGCAAAGTACGGCCGACAGACCCAGGTGGTCCGCGGTGATCCACATAACATAAGCGATCACGAACTGGAGCAGAACGCCGCCCAACGTGTCTCTTACCATTTTGCTGACGTGGACGTAGAGATACGCGCTGAGAATTCCCAATAGCAGGCCGCCAGGGGCTGCGAACCCCAGGCGCAAGCCTATCGCTAAAGAAAGCCCTCCGCGTCCAAGAACTGTTAAAGCGCCGCCAAAGAGAAGCAAGGCGGTTGCATCGTTGAAGAGACTCTCGCCTTCCAGTACGGCCTCGGTTTGGCGAGGCAGGGAGAATTTCCGCAGCACGGCGGTTGCGGCGGCCGCATCCGGAGGAGAAACAACGGCGCCCAGGGCGATTCCCGCCGCAAGGGGCAAGCGAAGAACCGCCCAACTAATCCAGGCCACAACAGCCGTGGTCAACACGACTGCGATGACCGCGTATGTGACCAGCGGAGCAATGAAACGCCGCGTCGCGTCTGGTGGAAAATCAAAGGCGGCATCCACAACAGCCGGCGCGATAAAGAGGGCGAGGCAGGTCGAGGGATCGATCGAAAACGACGGTGCTTTAGGGATCATCGCGACGATGACCCCCGCTCCAGCGAGCATCGTCGGATAAGGCAGTGACAGAGAGCGCCGGGATAAACCGGCACATTGTAGGGGATGAGAGAGCCCTACGGAAAAGGAGAAGCGACTCCATTCTGGCCTCGAGTCTTGCCTGTGATCTCGCGAGGACGCATAGCGAAGCGTAGACAGAGGGCTGGCGGGCAGGATGATTGAGCTCCGAAAACTTGCAACCGAGTGCCGACCCTTTTCTGTCGGTGGGAAGGCAACATCAGCGAGCCGCGTTAATCGCGAGTGGCCGCTGG
The DNA here is from genome assembly GCA_963821315.1 of uncultured Acidobacteriaceae bacterium. Lineage (GTDB taxonomy): Bacteria > Acidobacteriota > Terriglobia > Terriglobales > Acidobacteriaceae > PALSA-350. The sequence continues at coordinate 269,070 of CAWGDP010000014.1, forward strand.
GCTCGGCGTAGTCGAAGAGTCCAGGCACGTCAGCAAACAGTGTGCACGAGAACCGGGAGACCTCCAGAACGTCTGCGCGAGCAGACCGGTCCGGGAAGGTGAAAGACCCATCATCCGGACATGTACGTTTTGGAGGAGTCGGACTGCGCCATAGTACCGATGAAGCTGACGAACAACGAAGGTAAGACTTCCGCGGAGCCAGCGGAGGGAAGGGCGCAGACCAAGGAGAACGACGCCCAGCCACACACGCATCCGACACAGAGCGGAGCGCGCGTGTCCCAGGGGTTAGGCGGCGTGCGCCAGAAGGCGCGGGCAGGAAGCAGGAACGGTTCACCGCTTTGCTGCACCATCTCACGATCGACTTACTACGGGAGAGCTACTACGCCTTACAGCGGAGCGCAGCGCCAGGAGTAGACGGAGTGAGTTGGCAGCAGTATGAGCAAGACCTGGAGGCTCGGCTTGCCGAACTCCATGGCCGAGTGCACCGTGGAGCGTACCGGGCGCAAGCCTCGCGAAGAGTGTACATACCGAAGGCTGATGGCCGGCAACGGCCGTTGGGCATCGCTTCGCTGGAAGACAAGATTGTCCAGCAGGCAGTGGTTACGATCCTCAACCAGATATACGAGGTGGACTTTCGGGGCTTTTCGTATGGGTTCCGTCCGGGACGCAGCCCACATCAGGCGCTGGACGCGCTGAACGTGGGCATCCAACGGAAGCGAGTGAACTGGATACTCGATGCGGACATTCGTGGGTTCTTCGATCATCTGAGCCACGAGTGGATGATGAAGTTCGTCGAGCATCGAGTGGCCGACACGCGTATTCTTCGGCTGATAGGTAAATGGCTGAAGGCGGGTGTGTCGGAAGAGGGTAAGTGGTCAGAGACGACGGCAGGCACGCCGCAGGGAGCGGTGATCTCACCGCTTTTGGCGAACGTGTATCTGCACTATGTGTTCGACCTATGGGTCGAGGCATGGCGCCGGAAGGTGGCGAGCGGAGAGATGGTATTTGTCCGCTACGCTGACGATCTGGTGGTCGGCTTTGAGCAGCGTGAAGACGCGGAGCGGTTTCTGAAAGAGTTTCGGAAGCGGCTGGCGAGCTTTGCGTTGGAACTCCATCCGGAGAAGACGCGACTGATCGAGTTTGGTCGGTTCGCGCAGGTCAATCGGCAACAGCGTGGCGAGGGAAAACCAGAGACGTTCACGTTTCTTGGGTTCACGCACTACTGTGCGACGACATCCAAGGGCCATTTCGTTGTGCATCGCAGGACTGTGCCTCAGCGAATGCGGGCGACGCTTCACGCCATCAAGGCGAAGCTGCGTCAGCGGATGCATGAGCCGGTCAACGCGGTGGGCGCATGGCTGAAGCGTGTAGTCAGTGGCTATTACCGATACCACGCGGTTCCTGAAAACCAGCGGGCGTTATAGCGTTTCCGCGACCGGTTGTGCGACCTGTGGCGGTCGATGCTAGGCCGTCGCAGTCAGCGCAGCCGGCCAAGCTGGAAGCGCATACGCCCGACCTTCGAACGATGGATACCACGTCCTCGTATCCTGCATCCCTTTCCTGACGTGCGTTTCGACGCTACTCATCCAAGGTAGGAGCCGTGTGCGGTAGTTCCGCTCGCACGGATCTGTGCGGGGGGCGGTCAGCGATGATCGTCCCTACCGCGACCGGCGAGCGAGCTGTAATAAGACGATGGCGATGAGCAGGAGTGCAAGCAGGCTTTCGAAAAAGGTCATTGACTGTCTCTCGCTTCTTGAGAGGATGGCCGGTGAGCAAACCGATACAAGGGGATGACGGTCACCGCAATTGCTCCACGGCTGATCCCTAAGTTGGTCAGATTCGTTTATCCTTCGCAACGTTATTCTAAGCATGTCTTCGGCCCTGCCCGGAAAACTTTCCCTGCTTTAGTGCTCTCTGGGGGCGCCCATGCTTTCGAATAAATGGACCAACCCCTTGCGGCAATTGACCTTGGACATCACGGGCCGGAATGAGCTTCCTTACCACTGACTTGTTTAGGGTGTTTTTCGTCAAACTCACACACAATCGTCATCCTGAGCAGAGCGCGTCACAGATTGATCGCGTGACACAGCGGTTGTGGCGCGTAGCCGAAGGACCTCGGCGGTGCTTAATCTACCCATGCCGCTCGGAGCTTTTCGACCACTGAAGCCCGACAACAGGATCTGCTGCGATAAGCACTTGATGGTCACGGGTACATCTCTCATGCACCGTAATCATCTTCCATCCCCAAGTCTGTGCAAGGTCTTTGAGCTCGGAATCGATCGTGCGAATAAGGTTGAGCTTCTTTGCGCGCCGCCGGCCTTTGAGTTGTTTTCCCTAGCCGTGTCTGGCCCGGTGGTTGAAAAGCTCCGAGCGGCATGGGTAAATTAAGCACCGCCGAGGTTCCTTCGGCTACGCTCAGGACAGGCTCTTCGACTCCGCGCCCCAAGCGCTGTGTGACGCGATCCAATCGGTGAGGCGCTTCGCTCAGGATGACGATTCTGTGGGAGAACTAACGGACCGGAGACTTTTGTGCGGGAGCCGGGGCGCACTGCAGGTCCCTCGGCTGCGCTCGGGATGACAAGTGGAGGGTGGTGGCTTTTATTTGGGGCCCTTAGATCGGATGGGCAGAGAAACAGCAGGTCCCTCCACTACGCTGCGCCGGTTCCACGGCAGGCCGGGACAGGCGGGATGACAATTTCGTTTAAATCTCGATGCGCGAAAAATCAATAAAGTCACAGCCTCTCAGGATGACGAGTCTGTGGGAGTTCTAACGAAAAACACCCTAAACAAGTTAGCGCTTATGGGACGCAGCCCCGGGTATCCTCATGCTTCAAAGTTCAGGCAAGACCCAGGACTGAGTCCTCAAATAAGCGAAGCGGATCTGCCTTGAGCCACTAGGGAATTCGACCGAACCTTCATGGACTCGCAACCAGGAGACCGGTCCATACGCTGACTCGCATCGGCGGCCTTTCGGGCCTGAATTTCAAGTCCGGCGGGACGATCGGACCGATTATACGGACCGTCGGAACAGATCGTCCGCAGACCGAGATTCATCTAGTGATCAACGGTGCAGATCGGCCGCGTATTCAATCGGACTTAGGAGACATCATCATGCGTATCTTTGTGACTGGGGCTACGGGATTCATCGGTTCGGCGCTTGTTCCGGAGCTGATTCAGGCAGGGCATCAAGTGCTCGGGCTGACACGATCGGACGCCGGCGCCGTAGCATTGCGGGCAGCCGGAGCCGATGTGAAGTATGGCAACCTCGAAGACCTCGACAGTCTGCGTGACGGAGCGGCCAAGTCGGACGGCGTCATCCATCTGGCCTTCAACCACGACTTCTCGCAGTTCCAGAAGATCTGTGATGACGACCGCAAAGCGATCGAGGCGATTGGCGAGGTGTTGCTGGGCTCCAACCGGCCGTTGGTTGTCACCTCGGGTACGGCGATCGCGGCCAATGTGGACGGCAAGCCCTCGACGGAGGACAGCCCGACAACTTCATGGAACCCGCGCGCAGCTTCGGAAGCGGCGGTGAAGGAGTTGACGGCACGCGGCGTGAACACCTCAGTGGTGCGGCTGCCGCAGGTTCACGACACACGCAAGCAGGGACTCGTGCCCTACCTTCTCGCCGTAGCGCGCCAGAAGGGCGTCTCGGCGTACATCGGCGACGGCAGCAACCGCTGGCCGGCGGCGCACGTTTCCGCCGTGGCGCGGCTATACCGTCTAGCGTTTGAGAAAGCGGAGCCGGGCTCGATCTACCACGCAGTCGACGAGGAGGGTGTATCGATGAAAGCTGTCGTCGAGGCACACGGCCGCGGGCTGAAGGTGCCGGTGGTCAGCATCAAGCCCCAAGAGGCTGAGGAACACTTCGGATGGCTTGCCCGGTTCGCCGAACATGATATGCCGGCCTCCAGCGCGCTCACGCAACAGAAAGCTGAACTGGAAGCCAACGGGACCGGGCCTGATCGAGGACCTCGACCGCATGGATTACACGCAAGCCTAAGCTGGCCGCCATAGGCTTCGCAGGCGTCGACCATGGCTTACAGGTGGTTGGCACCTCAAGGCAACGGATCACTCATAGAGAGTCGTGTCGAATGGAGGAATGATCGCTTACGACACCTTGTCGGGTCCTACCCTCTCAAAGGGCAGCGACAATATCTCACTAACCAGCCCTGAAAGGCGATGGATATCTTTTGAAAGTTCGCGGCCCAGCATCTTAGAATTCGGCTCTGTACCGCCTTGCTCGACGAGATAGGCAATGTTCGTCATGCTTTGCAGGGGATTATTTATCTCGTGCGCAAGTTTATGTGCCATCTGAGCGGCGCCCACGGCTCGCTCTTGAGCAATGATTTTGGCTTGTTGTTTCTGTTGTCTATAACCCATCGCCGCGAAATCAGCCAGCATCGTCATTAATCGCGCATCATTGGCGTCGAAAGCTTCCGTTCGGCCGTGGGCCATGACAAAAATCGTGCCCCGCGTTTCTTCAGCCTTCCATGGAAGCAAGATGCCATCTGTTACCAAAGGCGCTTCGACACCGAGGATGTCAAAAAACTTCTTCGAGACAGTAAAGTGCTGTGGGTGCCCACGCTCTAGGCATAGACCGCAGGCGCTGGGATAGCGGGGCAAAATAGCGTTCAGAAAGCCCGAGTAATCGCCCGCGGTCGCGATCCAATGGTAGAACTCCTGATCGCTTCTATCTTCTTTCTCGATGCTGATCCCTGCGCTATCAGCGCCGCAGAGATCGACGGCGGCATTGACCAACTCCTGCAGAATAGTCTCAGGCTGCTCTACCAGTGCACGGGAGAGCCTTTGCAGTCCGGCCATCTGGGTACCGATATCTCGCGAGTGCAAATTCCTTGCCGCAAACGCGTTATCGGCCCTCAGATCGAGAACCTCAAGGCCGCTTTCCTCGACCGTGATCTCCATGCACTTCATTATAGGCTTCGCGTCTATATGACTCAGAAGAGTGCCGCGACTACCAGAAAGATAAGACTCGCAACCCCGGCAATCACTCGAATCACATGGAACCTCATCCAACGATCCCGGACCTGCCGCCAGTTTTCCGGTAGTGTCGAGGGCGTCCACGTGACGATTCGCTGGACGATGGGAACTTCAACCACCACCGTGACCAGCAGCGAAACGAGAAAGAGCAAGAATGCGGCCATACTGAGATAGAAAACCATCGGCCGCCGGTGGTAAGAGAGCAGAAGAAGCGGGATGATCGACAACATGGTGCCGGGCATCAGCACGGTCATCACTGGCGCCATGTTACGGTTCATCCGATCGACGATCTCGAGAAAAACTTCAGGCGCAAAGGTCTTCAGCGACCGGCTCAAGGCAATCCACGGTCCATGGAACATTCCAGCCGTAAGAGCCGAAAGAACGATGCTGATTAGCTCCCATGTCTTCATTGTGAGCCCCCATTTTCACATACTCCGCCGCCATAAGAGGCCATCTTCCAGCAAATGCGCGGGGTAAGTGATGGCTTGGTATCATGATTGCCGAGATCAGGGCGTTGGGAGGTGATCGCGTGAAGTGGACTCACTGTTGTGTGCTCCTGGGCGCGCTGTCGCTGACCCCTGCCCAGGCAGACGGGCCCAAAGCGCCGAACGGCCGCCAGTATCTGTCTCAGCCCCTGGTCACCTCCATCTACACCGCGGACCCGTCTGCCCATGTTTTTGGCGGCAAGATCTACGTCTATCCTTCTCATGACGTCCCTACGGATATTCCGGACGATGACCTCGGCAGCGAATACGCGATGCATGATTATCGCGTGCTCGAAATGGACCGTATCGGCGGCCCAGTTAAGATAGGACCCGTCGCGCTCGACGTAAAGGACGTGCCCTGGGCATCCAGGCAAATGTGGGCGCCCGACGCGGCCTACCGTAACGGAATCTACTACCTGTATTTTCCCGCCCGCGATAAGCAAGGAGTGTTCCGCATCGGAGTCGCGACCTCGAGCAATCCCCTGGGGCCCTTCAAAGCTGAGCGCGAGCCGATCCAAGGCAGCTTCAGCATTGATCCTGCGGTGTTCACAGATAAGGACGGCCAGAGCTATATGTATTTTGGTGGGATCTGGGGAGGGCAGCTTGAGAACTGGCCCAGCGGACATTTCGTTGCCGGATCGACCACAGATCTACACCAGGATGACAAACCCGCGCTGATGGCGAAGGTGGCAAGGTTGGCTCCCGGCATGAAGCAGTTTGCGGAACCGCCTGGCGACGTAGTCATCCTGGGCGAAGACGGCAAACCGTTGCTTGGTGGCGACCATGATCGCCGCTTCTTCGAGGCCTCCTGGATGTTCCAGCGCAACGGCCTCTACTATTTCACGTATTCAACCGGCGACACGCACTTTCTCGCGTATGCCACCGGAAGCTCGCCGCAAGGGCCCTTCCACTACAGAGGTCACTTCCTGCTTCCCGTGCAGGGCTGGACCACGCATCACTCAATCATGGAATGGGATGGTAAGTGGTGGCTCTTCTATGCGGACACGCAGCTCTCAAACAAGAACCACCTGCGCAACGTCAAGGTGACAGAGCTTCACTTCGAAGCGGACGGCTCGATTCGAACCATTGACCCGTTTACGTCTTGAATCCCGCCCGGTTAACCACTTTGATAGACTTGCGCCAGGCAGATGAGAGAGCTAAGCGACCAGCTGCGAGGTTTGGTGGAGGCCGCGGAGCCACGGCTGCGACAAATCCCCGAATTAGAAAGCATGCGGGCCGCCTTGCCTGGAGGCTGGTCCCGCAAGCAGGTTCTCGGACATCTCATCGATTCGGCCTCCAACAACCATCAGCGCTTTGTGCGTGCGATGCTGCAACCGTCGTTGGATTTTTCCGGCTACGACCAGGAAGGCAACATACGCGTGCAAGCGGTGCAGGAGGCTGACTGGTCGTTGCTCATCTCCCTATGGGCCGCCTATAACCGCTATCTTGCCCACCTCATCGCGCACATCCCACCTTCTCAACTAGACACGCCCTGTCGGCTCGGAGCCGGAGAACCCATAACTCTGGGCTTCCTGGCGTCCGAATACCTCACCCATCTGCACCATCATCTCCGTCAAATCGGAGTGGCAGAGTAACGCATGATGGCTGACGCTGCCGGCAATATTTTTGCCAAACTGCCCCAATCACTATCGGAAGAGGTCTTTCAGGAAATAATCCAAGGGGAAAGATTTAGATTGGAGCGAATCATCTCTTTCGGCCAGGCAACACCAGCTGGGCAATGGTATGACCAGGAGCAGCATGAATGGGTTGTATTGTTATCCGGTGCGGCGGGCTTGCGTTTCGAGGGAGAGGTAGGTCTACGAGTATTACATCCCGGAGATTTTGTTAATATTCCTGCGCACACACGGCATAGGGTTGAATGGACAGACGAGAAGCAAAGTACTGTTTGGCTAGCTTTGCATTACTCAAAATCTGACCCGGCACGATCAACTTTGTAAGCTTTTACACATCGTTGCGCGTTCGAGCATAGAAGCGTTTAGCTTTGGAGCGATTGCCACAGAGTTGCATGTCGCACCATCGTCGCGAGTGGTTTCTGCTTCGATCCAGGAAGAACCATCGGCAGGTTTTCTCACTGCATTCGCGAACGTTGTAAATGTCCGATGAGGTAATCAGGGCCACTGCGGCGTCTACTACCTGGCGAAGGGGCCCATCGGGTCTCTCCGTAACGTCACGCAAGCTGCGGACAAACCTGCGTTTATGCCAAACAATCTCGTCCACTGCCCGGGCTTCCGAGAGAAACCCGTTGAGCGCGCGCAAATGCGATTCGTCGGGACGTCTATCATGCACGGCGGACAGGATTAAGAAGTAGAGGGTTTCGCGAAACTCGATCACCTGTTTGAGAACGCATTGGGAGTCAGATTCACTCAAGCCGTCCAGAAGTTTGCGCATCTGTGCCGCTGAAATAACTCCTGACTGACGGCAAAAGGCAAGGAAACGTTCATAGCTGGGGAGAAGATCGATCAGGCGATCAGGATCGTAGCGATAGTCCAGCGTATTGGCGAAATCGAGCGCCAAATGCCCGGCAACGAGCTGAAATTCGCCTGCCATACGTTAGCGCGATTATAACCGGCTTCAGTCCAATTGACCGGTTATATCGCTGTCCAATAAATTATAACCAGCCACATGCGATGAAGATGGTTATAGATAGGTCCATATCATTTCCTGAAAGCCATTGCGACCAGTCAAAACGAAACCAGGAGGAAGAGTGGATTCAAACGATCTGTATGAAGAGGTTTTGACCCAGGCGGCGCTACAGGCTCGGCGCTATTTGCGAACCATTCGAGAGCGCCATGCCGGGGTGCTTCCGGAAGCGATCAAAGGCTTGAGTGCGCTCGGCGGTCCGTTGCCCGCCCTTGGAGAGAATCCACTGGCAATCATGAAACTGCTCGACGACGCTGGTTCACCAGCAACGGTAGCGAGTATGGGTGGGCGCTTTTTCGGGGGGGTCATTGGCGGCGCTATGCCCGTCAGCGTTGCGGCTCACTGGCTCGCAGATGCCTGGGATCAAAATGCGTGCCTGTATGACATTTCGCCTGTCGCATCACATCTCGAAGACGTCGTTCTTTCCTGGATCCTCGATTTGCTCGGCCTGCCGGCAAACTGTGCCGGAGCATTTGTGACCGGCACACAGATGGCTGATGTGACCGCTCTCGCCGCAGCGCGGAGCAGCGTGCTGCGGAAAGCGGGATGGGATGTCGAACGGGACGGGTTATTTTCAGCCCCCCGATCACAGTAATCGTCGGCGAGGAGGTTCACGCGACAATGCTCAAAGCCCTGGCACTGCTCGGTTTCGGAAAAGGCCGCGTGCATATCGTTCCAGCGGACGCTCAGGGGCGCATGAAACCATCGCTTCTGCCTCGCGTATCCGGGCCGGCGATCGTCTGTGTCCAGGCTGGTAACGTGAATACTGGCGCCTGCGATCCAGTCGGTGAGATCTGCGACATCGCGCACGAAATGGGTGCATGGGTGCATGTCGACGGCGCCTTCGGTCTCTGGGCTGCCGTCAGCCATCATCGAAAGCATTTGCTGGAGGGTTTCGCTCGGGCCGATTCCTGGGCAACCGATGCCCATAAATGGCTCAACGTGCCTCAGGATAGTGGAATCGCAATCGTGAAGGATGCAGAAGCCTTAGGTCGCTCGATGTCGATTACAGCATCTTATTATCCTCCCGACGCTGACGCGAAACGGCAGCCAATGCAACTCGGGCCTGAATCTTCGCGTCGCGCTCGAGCAGTGGAAATCTGGGCGGCACTGCGCTCCCTTGGAAAACAAGGTGTGGTCGACCTCATCGACCGATGCTGTCAACATGCTGCAGCATTCGCAGATGCCCTTCGCGCCGGAGGTTGTGAAATTCTTAACGACGTTGTGTTGAATCAAGTGCTGGTCTCCTTCGGAGACGACGAAATCAACACTCGGGTAATCGATGCTGTGCAAGCAGATGGAACCTGTTGGTGTGGCGGCACCGTTTGGAAAGGGCGCAAAGCGATGCGAATCAGCGTGTCCTCTTGGGCAACGACGGACCTCGACGTTATCCGCAGTGTGGCTGCAATCCTGAAGATTTGCGCTGGATTTTGGGGCCATGACCTTGCGACTGCGAAACCACCGCAAGCACGAGCGAGGTGGTAGCCCCCGCATTTATGCGGGGGAGCGCAGTGGAGGGACCTGCTGTTTTCTGGTTCTCACGCAGACTCAATAGCACCGCCCCGCCAAACGTGCTGCCCCGGGAGCCCAGCCCGGGTTAGGGCTGGGCTCCCGATCGATCCATTGGGGTCCAGGCGGAAAGCCGCCCAGCCTGTCATCGCAAACACTTCAACCTCGGACGCATTTCTTGTTTGATTGTTTTGCACCGGGTGCTACAGTCTGCCCATGCTTGAGAGTCGACGCGACGCCGGCCTGGTCCGCGCCATCGGAGTTCGGGGCCTGGCGACCAGCACAATTAACGCCATGGTCGGTGCCGGCATTTTCGTGACTCCCGGGGCGCTTGCTGCCTGTATGGGACGATCGGCGCCGATTGCATTCGTCCTCTGCGCCATCGCCATGGGGGCGGTCACCATCTGCTTTGCCGAGGGAGGCAGCCGTGTCGCCACCAGTGGCGGAGCCTATGGAGTCATTGAAGCCGCTTTTGGTCCGCTTGCCGGCTACATTGCCGGCTCGCTTTTGTGGTTGAGCGACGCACTCACGTGCGGGGGGATATCCGCAGCGCTGGGCGACGTGGTGGTAAGCGTGGTGCCGCAGCCGTTCAAGGCCCCCACACACATGATGGTGATCATCGGCGTGATTGGAGCCGTGGTGGTGGTCAACCTCGGCGGGGTCAGGCGTGGGGTGCGGCTTGTCGATTGGGTGACGACGATCAAGATAATTCCCCTGTTCCTCTTTCTCGTCGTGGGTGTTAGCGCGATGCATCGCGCCAATTTTGCCCCGAGCGTCCCCTCTGGCGCTCAGGGCCTGGGGCGCGCCCTCATCCTGGTGTTGTTCCTGCTCACCGGTATGGAAGTCTCGCTCAGCGCGAGTGGTGAGGTGAAGCAGCCTTCGCGCACCATTCCGCGCGCCCTGGCGATTACCCTCTTCTTCGTCACCTTCCTATACATTGCGATCCAGATCGTCGCTCAAGGGATGTTGGGTGCTTCTCTTGCGCAATCCGCGGTCCCACTGGCAGATGCCATGGCGCGCATCAGCCCCGTGCTAAGGATGGTAATGATTGCCGGCGCAAGCGTCTCGATGATGGGGTGGATTGCCAGCGATCTTCTCAGCAGCCCGCGCATCCTGTTTGCCTTCGGGCGCGATGGGCTGCTTCCCCAGGCCCTGGGACGTGTACATCCGCGCACCCATGCACCCCATGTGGCGATCCTGTGCTATGCGGCACTGGCGATGGGGCTGGCGTTGACCGGCAGTTTCGTCGAGCTAGCGGTGCTGGCAACGCTTGCCGTCACCGTTCTCTATGCGGCAGGGAGTGTCGCAGCCTGGCGCCTGGCACGAGACGGGGTGGCTCAGAATGGCGTGCCTCTCAACTTTCGCGGGCTCACCGCTGCCATGGTCGTGGCTACCACGAGCATGGTGATTTTCTTTGCCATGGGTTCACGCGCGGAGATACTGGGCGTGTTGGCCGTGATCGGTGTGAGTGGCACCATATACGTGTTGCAGACACGGCTTGCGCTCGCCCCCGCCAAACTCTGAATCTCTAAAGTCAGCACCTGAACCCAATTTTCAAAAGCAAGCCCTCCCCCGCATAATGAAAGGTTGTTGGGACCGTTCGCGACAAACCCGCCGAGACGGAGAGTACGTACGATGAAAGATCTCTTTAACCCTACTCTGGCAGAAGACATAAAGCAGCGAATCATGCGCCTCCATCCTGAGAGTGAGCGGCGGTGGGGCAACATGACCCTTGCCCAGACCCTGGCGCATTGTACGTCTGGCATACAGATGGCGACGGGCGTCATCAACCCCAAACGTGCACCCTTTCCTGCCATTGTCATCGGCCAGCTCATAAAGCCGCTGGTCTTCGGCAACGACAAACCCATGCGCCGCAATTCACCGTCCTCGCCGGAACTCTTCTCGGCGCACCCCACACAGTGCGACTTCGAGCGCGAACGCGCGCATCTCACCAGAGCTATCGATAGCTTCGTCACCAAGGGCGCAGCCTGCTGCTCCCGGCACCCACATCCTTTCTTTGGTACGCTCAAACCGCAGCAGTGGGCCATTCTCATGTACAAACACGTCGACCATCATCTACGACAGTTCGGTGTTTAACCGCGTTCCCATTGGTCTTCCGGTAAAAAGATGAAGTTACTTGAAAACCCCATTTTTCGCGCAATACTGCTCACCAGCCAGATTTTGACGAGTCTCATATCCGTTGGGAGAGAAAGACCATCGCAGGAGAGCCTATGCCACGACATGTGGTCGTTCTTGCGCTTGCCATCCAGGTTTGTCTGCTTGCCGGCTGTAACTCGGGTGGAACAAGCTCCGTGTTGGCCCAATCCTCCTATTCCGACGCAAGCCTCAGTGGCACCTACGCGATTAGCTTCAATAGCACCGGCGGCAGCGACCTTTTAGCGCCTGACGGTTCATCACCCACGTACGGAGCTGTGGGAACTCTGCAGTTGAACGGCACCGGGAACGTAAGTGGTGGGACGATCACCGCGCTCTACGGAACCGGCTCATGCATAGTCTCGCTCACTGGAACCTACAGCATCCAGAGCACCGGCCTCGGCACCATAACTGTCACCCCGGTCGTCACTTCTGGAGGGTGCACCGTTTCGGCGTCTTGGCGGGCCGATCTGGCAGCCGCGCAACAGGGAGAATCTTTCAATTTCGCGTCGAACCACGGGACAGCGGGATCGGCAGTAAAGCAATAGATAGCCGTTTCGTGCCTTTACGTTAATCTCGTTTTCAAGGAACCTCGGATCTCTTCCAGAACGGTTTGCCTCTGTCCTGCCAAAAATTAAGGCAAAAATCGCACATTCGAGCACTCCTGCCCAGCGAACTTCCTCAGTCAATTAGCGGACCCAAACATGCGGTCATTGCGAAGGCTTTGGATGGGGAGTACGCGATCGTTTTGTTTTACAAGTTGGGCATTGGGGGCGCGGGTTTCGCGGCGTTTTTTCAGGCCCAACGTGACCCACATGATGATCTGCAGGATCTTCCGAACATTCGGTTGGTGCTAGAACGGCGAGATAGTTCTGTACCTTCGTCGGCAGCGCCATCTGCGGCGGGGCCCTCAGCCAATGAGCGTGTCCAATTCCGCAAAGCTCGCGGTGCCCTCCATGGGACCTTTGCGCGTCACGGCAATCGCGCCACTGGCGCAGGCGTAGCGCAGCGAGTGTTCGACCGCTTTGCCTTCTTCGCGGCACGCCGCGTACGTGGCGCAGAAGCAGTCGCCGGCGCCGGTGGGGTCGACCTCGCGGACCGCGAACGCCGGTACGTCCAGTCGGCACGACCGGTCGTAATAGGTGCAGCCAGCGCTGCCGTGCTTCACCACGATCTCTCGAATTCCCAGGGCGAGTAGCGGCTCGATGGCCTCGGCTTCCGTTTGGGCATCCACCAGCAGGGCCACCTCGTCGCCGCTCGGCAGGAACACGTCGGTCTGTTCGAGGATCGATCGCAGCCCTTCCCGAATGCCCGCGCTTCTGAGTATCTCCGGCCGGATGTTCGGGTCAAAGGAGATCACGCCCCCTCGGCGCTTCACCATGCTGATCGCCTTGCGGACAGCTGCGGTGATTCCCGGAGAGAACAGGGATGAACCCATGACATGAAACCATGTGCAATCGGCGAGCACCGGCTCGGTGATCGACGACGCTGAGAGGCGGCCGGAAGCGCTATTGGCAATGTTGAAGATGAAGTGGCGCTCGCCCGTCTCCGTGTAGGTGACAAATGCGCTTCCGGTGACTGCGTCGGGGAGCAACGCAATGGCACTCGTGTCGACACCGTCCCGCCGCAGGCGGTCGATGTTCAGCCAGCCGAAATCGTCGTCGCCTACGCAGCCGATGATCCCGGCCGCACGTCCGAGCCGGCCCACCTGATCGATGAAGATGGCGGGAGCGCCGCTCGGGAAAGGCCCCACCAGGGTGCCCGGCGCGCGGAAGCTCTGGCCGCGCTCGGTCGCCATGATCTCTACCAGGATCTCGCCGATTGTCATGATCCGGGCCATTCGACGGCTCCTTTCAGCCGCGACCCTTGGTCTGCACGTCGATCGCGGCCGCGCACAGAATAACGCAGTTCCGAACTGTAGAGTTATTTGAGGCGGAAAAGCAGATCCTCTCAGTTCACAACTCTTTGCAATTTATTGCCTCGTTGTGACATAGTGCTGAACCTGTACGCTTATTCTCGATCGATGACGTGCCAAATCATTTCCGATGGGGGTCCACAGTGAATAAGAGACTCTGTTTCATGCTCATCGCATTGGCTGCCGCTCCGGTTATCCTGCATTCGCAAGAGCCGCCGGTCGCGCCCTCCAATCCGATCACCGCCAGCGAGAAAGGCTTTTACACACTGGTAAGCGGCGAAGTCATTGCCGCTGCCGAGAAGATGCCGGAGCAGAACTACTCATTCAGGCCAACCCCGGATGTTCGCAGTTTCGGGCAACTGGTCGGCCACGTGGCCGACGCTCAGTACGGCTTTTGTTCGGAGGCTGCCGGCGAACCGAATCCCATGAAAGCCATCGAAAAAACCAAAACCTCGAAGGCCGATCTAGTGACCGCCCTGAAGGACGCCGTCGCTTATTGCGAGAAGGCATACGCCGGGATGACTGACGCGCAGGGCAGCCAGACCGTGAAACTCATGAACTACGATGTGGCCAAGCTGACGGTATTGTCCGTCAATACGGCCCACACCGATGAACACTACGGGAACATGGTCACCTACTTACGAATAAAAGGCATCGTCCCCCCCAGCAGCGAAAAGCGCCCCAGTCAGGGACAGATGTAAGGAAGACATCAACACTGACGTTGACGTCTCCCTTTCAGTCGATTTTTCTTGGACCGCTTCTCACGGATTGGCCAGATTTCCCGGAGGGGTGTATTCGCGTGATGGAGGGTTCCGGCGGATTGTCTTGGACCCACTGCGAGGAAAACTTTCAGCGGGCGGTGCGCTTCTCTCGTGACTGTGCCCGGAATTAACTCTGGGGCGTGGGTATCGACACATCTTGCTGCAGCGTGAAAGCGAGCACGGTCTCACTCGGCACCTTTACCTGGTCGCCGCCAGTGATGATTTCCGAGCCTGCGCCAGCGCCTGCACCGATGCCCGCGCCGACCGCTGCTCCCTGGCCGCCGTCGGCAACGCCACCGATGAGCGCTCCAAGAGCCGCTCCGCCGATCGTTCTCTTCGCGGTGCTCGCGCCGCGCGACTTGCCGGTCACTTCATATTCTCCCGTCACCACGGGCACCAACTTTCCATTCATCACAATCCCGGTCAACTCCAGACGTAGCTGCGATCTGCCGGTGAACGTTCCTGACTCCTTCGATTGTGTCAGCCGGCCATAGACGAGGGCATCTGCAGCGACTAGCACGTTGCCCTCCAACCTCAGGGGTTCTTCAAGCGAAGCCTGGAAGCGGTCTCCCACGACGTTATAGGTGGAATCGATGGCATCCATGGTGCGCACGGAAATTCGGGTCCCGGCTGGGATAGTTACATAGGCCGGCTTCATTTCGACATGCGCTACCATCCCCGGATCGTCGGGAAGCGAACTCTGAGGCTGGGGCGCCGGGGCACTTGCTGAGCCTCCCGAATCGAACTTGAGCGAAACGATGTCAGCGAGGTTATATTTCTGCACCGTCGAGCCGACCTGGAAGCTGATGTCAGTCTCGGTGCCACCCAGGAACTTGCCCTTAATCAGACTGCCGTTCTTCAACTCCAATGTATCGGCCCACGCCATCGACGCCGCCACAGTCAGCGGAATGAGGAATCCGTATTTCAGCTTGAGCCTCATAGTGTCCCTTCGATGCCCCTGCTTACTTCCCGGATTTATATAAATTTTAGGCCCGTTAGGGACTCACCTTCCGCACTTAATAGTTAACCAGTCGCCCCAGCGGCCTTCTTGAAGGGCTGGCCGTTCGCGAGGCCGGATGCGTTGTCTGCCTCGTAAAGCGTCAGCGACCAGAAGTTGGCTGCCGGTATGGGGGTAGGAAGGTTGAGGCTGTAGCTGCTGCCTCCGGAAAGGGGTTCGCCGTCGCTGTCGAATCCGGGTTTGTTCGTTGCGGACGCGGCAGCGCTTCCGGCCGCGGCCGGGACGCCACCGTCTCTCACGATCGCGGCTTGGGCGCATCGAGGACCGGCCTGGTATTTGCGCACAAGATTCCTGTCCGGATGCCTGGTACCTCCGCCTCAACCCAGGGCTGGTTCTCTACGGAGTCCTTCTGCTGGAGTTATTCCACGCGGAGTGCCTTTACCGGGTTGATGGATGCAGCGCGTTGCGCCGGGATGATGCTGGCAGCAAGGGCGCAGAGTCCAAGGGCAAGGATAGAGACGGAAAGGACGAGAGGGTCCCAGCCCTTGACCTGGTAGAGCTGGTTGGCGATCAGGCGAGAGCAGCCAATGGAGATCGGAATGCCGATGGCGAGCCCGATCAGGATCTGCAGGAAAGCATCGTGCAAAACAAGGCTGATGACATTGCCGCGATTGGCACCCAGAGCCATGCGTACACCAATTTCGCTGGTGCGGCGCTCGACGGCATAAGCGGTGACTCCATAGAGGCCGACGGCAGAGAGAATGAGCGCAAGGAGACCGAAGAGGGCGGTTAGCTGTGCGATGGCTCGCTGCTGATCCAGATTGGAGTCGACTTGCTGCTGCAAGGTCTGAACATTGAGCAGAGTGATATTGGGATCGATGTCGCTGAGGATGCTGCGAATCTGTGGCTCCAGGCCTTCGATCCTTTCGCTGTGTAATTCGAGGACCGCGCCCTCGAGGAAGTGGGTGCCGTCATCGATGCTCTGCATAATCGGGTCATCATAATGCGTGCGCTGAGCCAACGGCACAAAGAAGAGAGGACGCGGAGGCTCGCGGTTCGCGAAATCCCAGCTGTATCTTGCATTGCCGACAACTCCCACGATTTCAAAGGTCGAGCCGTAGCGGGGCAGGTCAAGGCCGAAGTGCGCGCCGATGGGGTTTTCGCCGGGCTTGAAAAATCTATGGACGAAGGCTTCATTGACGACAGCGATGTTGCGCGTCGATGCGGTATCTTGTTCCGTGATCGAACGGCCGCGGATAACCTTCTCTCCCATCGTTTCCAGATAACCCGCGCTCACGTGATCCCAGGACGAGCCAATGTTCTCATCGTTCATGTTGGGCATTCCGTGGCCCTCCCGAATGACGATTTCGCCCCAATTGTCCTGAAGTGGCGTGTATTGCGCGAGTGCAGCCCGCTCGACACCGGGGAGGTGGGCGAGGCGGTCCTGCAGTTCGCGGTACATCGCATCGAGCCGTGGCTGCGAATAAGAGTTATAGGGCGCGGTCAGGCTGATGGTCACGCGGCGATCGGTTACGTAGCCGAAATCCTGTTTCTGCATGTTCATCAGGCTGCGGGTTAGCAGGCCTGCCCCCGCGAGCAGAACGACAGATAGGGTCGCCTGGAAGACGACCAGAATCTTTTGCGGCAAAGTGGAGCGGTCCTGGGTACTGCGATTGGCGCCACGCAGAGCTTCGACTGGCTCGGCGTGCGAGGCTAACCACGCGGGCGCGGTTCCGAAGAGCGCGCCGGTGAGCAGAGACAACAAAAAAGCAAAGGCCAGCACGGACACGGATGGCGCTGCGTCGATGGGAACGAACTTCGCGCTGTGGAAGGTGAGCACGACCATCAACTTGACGCCGAGGTAGGCCACAATCAGACCCGCGACGCCGCCAAGGACGGAAAGAACGATGCTTTCGGTCAGCGATTGGCGGATCAGACGGCTACGCGATGCTCCGAGGGCGAGACGGATGGAGGTCTGCGCGCGGCGCGACGCTCCCCGCGCCAGCAGGAGATTGGCGATATTTGCGCAGGCGATGAGGAGGACAAGTGAGCAGACCCCGAGCAGGATTCGTAGATTGTCCCCGTAATCGGCTTTCATGATGCCGACGCCGTTGCCTGCGGGAACGACCTTGACCATCTGCTTGGGCAGCCCGGCCTTGATTCCAGCCATCCAGTCCGGCGGCATGCCGCTGTCATTGACCAGCCATTGCCGGATGAGGGCCGTCATGCGGTCGGGCACAGCGTTGACGGTTGCGCCGGGACGAAGCCTTCCGATCACGCGCAGCCATGCTTGGAAGTGATGGAGGAAGGAGTTTGCTCCAGAGAAGGTGGGCTCCTGATTAATGGGAAGCCAAAGATCCGGAGGGTCGCTGCGCAGGGTCTCTCCGAAGAAGCCGGGAGGCGTGATGCCGATGATCGTGAAGGGATGTCCACTGAGGATGAAGCTCGAGCCGACGATTTTCGGGTCAGAGCCGTACTTCTGCTGCCAGGCGCGATAGCTAAGCATGGCCACAGGAGACGCAGATGGCTGGTCGTCGGAGGCCTGCATGGTGCGGCCGGCGAAGGCGCCAAGGCCAAAGGTGTGGAAGTAATTGCCGCTGACGAATTCGCCGCGCAGCGGCTTGGCGACGCGATCGCTCTCGCTGCGGCGGGTGCTGATTTGTCCGCCTCCAGCCTGAAACGCGGCCAGTTCTTCGAACTCGGGCGTGTTCTTCTTCATGAGTTCGTAGAAGGGATAAGAGAACATGCCCCAGTTATCCTGCGTGCTGCCCTCGACGCAGCAGTCGTGTCCGTCGCCGATACGGTAGAGGCTGGACGGATCCACCACGGGCAGGGACTTGAGCATCACGGTGTGGATCAGAGAAAAGATGGCGGTCGTGGCTCCGATGCCGAGCGCGAGCGTGAGCATAGCGGTCAGGGTAAAGACGGAGGACTGACGCATCTGTCGGAATGCGTAGGCGATGTCCTGGCGCAGAGTCTGCATGTAGGCCTCTGGCAGAGAAATACGCACGATCGACCATCTATGTTCCCTTGCTTGACCGGCAATCTTGTACTGAATAGGATGCTGAGGTTGCAGATTGGTGAGAAAGGGTACCAATTGAAGCTGGGAAGAGTGCTGCCGGCAATCGGAATTATGCTGAGCCTGTTGACGGCGAGAGCACTGGCTGCGCCGGGAAAGGACCTTTCCGTGAAGCCCGGCGAGCTTGTAATCGATCCCCCGACGCTCATCAACCTGGGATTCGAGTGGCCCATTACCGGCGACGATAACCGCAACGCCAGGGTGGACGTCTCGTTTCGCAAGAAGGGTACGACGGAATGGCGCAAAGCGATGCCGCTCATGCGCCTGCAAGGAGAGCATGTCTACCAGGGGCGCGCCTCCCAAGGCGAATACATCTTCAATGTCGTGATGCCCAACATGTTTGCCGGCAGCATCCTCGACCTCGAACCAGGCACGGAATACGAGGCGCGCTTTATTCTTACCGATCCTGATGGGGTCATTGGCAACGCCACACGGCTGGTAACCGTAAAGACCCGGCCAGACCCTAAACCGGCTGCCGGCGGACGCGTCTATCACGTGTATCCGCCGGGCTGGAAGGGTCCCAAGGAGCCCGATTCGTTTACCGGCCTCAACTGCGCTTATAACTACTATTGTGGTGGCGGTGATACTTCACTGACCGGCCGTCCGCGAGTAAAACCCGGCGATATCATCCTGGTGCATGCGGGCCTATACGAGTCTCTGCACGACCGTTACGGCAGAGACAGCACCACCAGGCCGGTCGAAGGCACCTACTATTTCTTTGGCAACGGCACAGCCGACAAGCCCATCGTCATTAAGGCGGCCGGGGATGGCCCGGTAATTTTTGACGGTATGGGCAATTTCACTTTATTCAACCTGCAGGGCGCCAATTATAACTATTTCGACGGCATTACTTTTCGAAATACCGATATCGCCATCCAGGCTGGGGTGCAATTTATCGCTGGTTCCAAGGGCCTAACCGTCAAGCATTGCCGGTTTGAGAATGTCAGCATCGGCATCAACAGCAGTTACTCCGGTTCCAGCGACTTCACCATTACCGACAATACCTTTATCGGACGCGACGACCCTAATCACTTACAGGGGTGGAATGGAGATTTTTGGCTTCAGTTTAACGGCGTCGACGGACAGAAGTTTCCTGCACCGCTGGTGTCCTATACCGCGGTCCGGGTCTATGGCGGGGGCCATGTCGTTGCTTACAACTATGTTGCCAACTTTCACGACGGCATCGATGTAGAAACCTATGGCAACCCGGATGGCTCAGACGCCGTAACTGGCCCCTATTACCCACCTAAGAGTTACTGGGACCGCCGCCCGGTAAGCATCGATTTCTATAACAACTACATGACCAATTTTCATGATAATGCGTTTGAGATCGATGGCTCGATGCACAACGTCCGGGTGATGCGAAATATGATGATCAACTCGGCGTCCCAACCATTCTGCAATCAGCCGGCAATTGGCGGCCCCATCTACTGGATTCGCAACATCGCTTACAACGCGCCCTTTGGGGCGGCGCGCATGACCGAGGGCGCACCGGGTGTCATGTTCCTCAACAACACCATCCTGACCGAGTTCGCTGCCGGCACCTCGGGCAATCTGCATATGTTCAACAATCTGATCCTGGGCGAGAAGGCCTTTCCGGCCGTCTTTTCTGTCAACACCTACACCAGCTATAGCGAGTCCGATTACAACGGCTTTCGCCCTAATCCGGGTGAGAAGGTTTCATTCCGTTGGAATTCACCGGCCGCTGGTTTGACGCAGGATTATCATGACCTGCTCGAAGGCGGTGGAGGTTATGGAGCGGCCGTGCCTACGGGTTTTACGCGAACCCTGGTGTCCCGCGGCTACCCGACACTGAGCGCCTACAGCGCCGAAACCCATCAGGATCAGCATAGCGTTCTGGTCGATTACGATGTTTTTGAAAACGTCAAGCAGCTCGACGCCAAAGACGTGAAGATCATTCAAAACCTTTACAAGGCCGAAGACTTCGATTTTCGTTTAAAGCCGGGCTCAGCCGCGGTTGACAAGGGAATCGTCATTCCCCAGGTTACTGATGGATTCACCGGCGCCGCGCCCGATCTCGGCGCGCTCGAAGTAGGACAATCGCTACCCCACTACGGCCCGAGGGATAACTGAACTCCCGTCCAGTAGATGACCACCGAAAGATAACTGCCTCAACTCACTCGTGGCGTAAGGCATCCATGGGTTCCAGGCGGGAGGCGCGGCGTGCGGGTATCCATCCAGAGCTAAGAGCGACTGCAAGCAATAAGAGCGCCGCGCCAAGGACGGATAGCGGGTCGGTGGCCTCTACTCCATAAAGAAGTGACTCCACTAAGCGTCCTAAACCCAGGGCAACCAAAATTCCAATGGCAACGCCGGCTACAGCGAGCCACCCGGACTCGCGCAAAACCATGGCACGCACCTGGCCACGCCTCGCGCCCAATGCCAGGCGAATGCCAATCTCATTGGTCCTCTGGGCAACCGTATACGCCATGATGCCGTAGATTCCGACGCAGGCAAGGGTGAGTGCAAGCAGCCCGAAGCCCGTGCTCAGGCTGGCAAATATTCGCTCCTGCTGCAGGTCGGCATCAATCTGTTGCCGCTGGGTGCGGATATCCAACAGGGGCAAATTCGCATCGATGTGCTGTACCGCCGCTCGCAGGGAGGGCACAATCGCCTCCGCCTTCATCGGCGTGCGGACGATGTAGGTTAGACCACCCATCTCAGATTGCTGACGGTACAGACCGAAATGCATGGGCGGAGGATTGTTGCGCAGTGCGTCGTAACGGGTGTCGGCGCAGACGCCGACAATCTCTATCCACTTTGTATCTTTCTCTTTCGGTCCCGCGCGGAAGCGTTTGCCTATGGGATTTTGATGGGGAAAGAAGCGCTTTGCCAGCGCTTGATTGATGATCGCCACTTTGGGAGAAGTTTCGGTATCCTGCCTGGTGAAAGCCCTACCCGCAACCATCGGAATTTTCATCACGGAAATGAAATCCGCTCCCACGTCGGCCGCTCTTGGAAACTTACTCATGTCTTCCGGCGAGGGCGTGAGTTCAACCTCAGGCGTTCCCTCGACATGGAAGCCTGTGATCATCTGCATGCCTACCAGCAGGGGAGCGTCCGATGCAGTCACGCCCTCAACCCCGGGGACCGCGGATAATGCCTCCTCCAGCCGCGCGTGCAGTGCTACATCTTTGGGAGCCGGATAGCGCAGGCTGGGCGCGTCGATCTCGAAAAGGACAAGATGATCGACGGCGAAGCCGGGATCGATGTTGTTGAGATTAATGAGCGTTCGCAGGAAGAGCCACGCCGCGATGATCAAGACGGTCGATACCGCGATCTGAAAGGCAACGATTCCTTTGCCGCTCCAGGCGCGGCGGCGGCGGGATGCCGTTTGCGCACCCTGCTTGAGGGCGGCGCCTATTTCGGCGCGCGTCGCCGCCCAGGCCGGCAAAATGCCGAAAAGGATTCCAGTAGCGATGGTAATGGTTGCGGTGAAGGCAAATACCTTCCAGTTAAATAGGACCTCCATCTCTGAATAGTCCCACGCCTTGGCGATCAGGTGTGGCAAGGCGCTCCGGCATAGATAGCCGAGGAGTAGCCCTAGTAGTCCCCCCATGAACGAAAGCAATAGGCTCTCGGTCAACACCTGGCGGAGAATGCGTGAACGGCCGGCGCCGAGCGCCAGCCGAACACTCATCTCCCGCTGTCTCGCTGAGGCGCGGGCGAGCATCAGGCTGGCCATGTTGGCGCAGGCCATCAACAGCACGGCGCCGACCATCACCAGCAATACATAAAGTGCCTTGGCATATTGGTGCGCAACGTTCAGACCCTTGCTGCCGTCCTCGACGCGGATGTGCGGCAGCGTGTCGCCCTTATTGATGATTGTGGTGGCCCGGACCGCTGCACCCAGGGCCACATCGAGCGAGGCGCGCGCCTGCTCGTCCGATATACCGGGCCGGGCGCGAGCCATCACTTGCAACCAGTAAAGCTTAGTGCTGGCTAAGACTGGAGCCGAATCTCCAAAGGGTGCTCGAAATAACGGCATGGTCGAAAGCGGCATGAAGAGATCGGGCGACTGCTGAACGCCCTCCGCCCCCGTGAAGCTCCTGGAATTTACGCCGACTATGGTCACTGGCGTCATATCGACGTCGATCACCTTGCCGAGAACAGCGGGCGACCGGCCGAAAGCCCGGCTCCAGAAACCATCGCTGATCACGGCTACCGTTCCGCTCCCGGGTGCTCCATCATCCGAGGGAAGGATCGACCGGCCCAGGACCGGCTGTACTTGCAACTGCTGATAGAAGTTTCCGGAAACGAGTTGGGCATCGGCTGGTCGCACAGCACCATCGACAGTTACGTTTACGCGGCTGTCGAGGTCCTTGAAGGCAAAGAGATCTTCGAGCACATGGTTATTGGCCCGGAGCTGCTGATAGATCGGGTAAGTAAATCCGTCGTATCGTACGAGCTGATTTTGGTGTTGGGGGTCGGGAAGCTCATCAGCATTCCCCCAGATCATGTGAATCACGACTTTCGCATCCCCGGTCATGCTCAGCAGTCGTAGTTGGCCCGGATGGGGTACGCCGAGATGCTCCAGCAACATCTCGTTGGCCACAGAAAAAATGGTGGTATTGGCGCCGATGGCCAGCGCGAGCGAAGCTACAGCGATCGAAGTGAAGCCGGGGCTCTTGCGCAGGATTCTAGAACCGTAGCGAAGGTCTTCGCCCAACTCGTCCCACCAGCGCAAACCCAGTGAACTTCGCATGGCGTCCTTGTGGGCTGCGACCGTACCGAATTCCAGCCGCGCCTGCCGCATCGCCTCGCTCGGAACCAGACCTTCGCGCACCAGGTCTGCCGCGCGCGCCTCCAGATGGAACCGGATTTCAGCTTCCATGTCGGCTTCCAGGCGCTTCCCCCTCCACACGGAGCGTATCCAGGACTTCAGTCGCGACCAGGGGGACTTCATGACTTATTCTCCGCGGCGGTCAGGCGCAGAATAGAGCCGATAATGCCGGCCATGCGGTTCCATTTCTCCGTTTCGTCGGCAAGTTGCTTACGGCCTGCAGCCGTGAGACTGTAGTACTTGGCGCGCCGGTTGTTTTCGCTTTCGCCCCACTCGCTCTTGATCGCGCCTTCATGCTCCAGCCGATAGAGTGCGGGGTACAGGGAGCCCTGCTGGATCACCAACTGCTCTCCGCTAATCTGCTGAATGCGCAGCAGGACGCCGTAGCCATGCAGTTCACCTAGCGAGACGGCCTTGAGAATCAGCATCTCCAACGTTCCCTGCATCAGGTCGACCTGCTTGGGCATTCTGGATCTCTCCTCGGCTATCTAGGAGAGATTGCCGTGGTCTCTCCTAGACTGTCAAGGAATAAATTTGTTTTAGGATGTTTTTCGTCAAACTCCCACAGAATCGTCATCCTGAATCAAGATGATGATTCTGTGGGAGAACTAACGGAACGGAGACCTTTGTGCGGGAGCCAGGGCGCACTGCAGGTCCCTCGGCTGCGCTCCCCGGATTTCCTGTTGAGATTTGTGGCGTTGATGCACCTCATGCGCCTTTCTTTACGGAAAGGCGCACACGCGGCACTGTCCAGTGCTACGTGGCAGGAAATCCGGGTCGGGATGACAAGTGGAGGGTGGTGACTTTTATTAGGGGCCGTCAGATCGGATGGACAGAAAGAAACAGCAGGTCCTGCGCTTCGCTTTGGTCCCACGGCAAGCCGGGGCAGGCGGGATGACAATTTCGTTTAAAAACTTGATGACTTCACGTGAAAATCAATAAAATCACAGCCTCTCCCACGGCAAGCCGGGGCAGGCAGGATGACGATTCTGTGGGAGTTTTGACGAAAAACACCCTAAACCAAGCCCATGGCCGACTCATAACCCCCCAGCAGTCATAAATTTGCCTGTAAAACCGTGCTACCTAAAATTGTTAAGCGCATCAAAAGCCAAGACGGCGAGGGAAAGTCAATTTGCTGAAATCACTTTTCGACTCCATCGGACAGGTGGCGTTATTTGGCGCAAAGGCCATCCGCGATGCGTTTATGCCCCCGTTTGAAGGCGAGTACCTGCTCATGCAGTTCTATGAAATCGGCGTGGGTTCCTTCTTCCTGGTCATTGCGTCCGGCCTTGCGCTCGGCGTGGTGATAACCTTGCACACCCGGAGCACCCTGGTGCAGTTTGGCGCCACCGCGGAAATTCCCGTCTTCCAGTCACTTGCCTTCTTCAATGAGATTGGCCCCCTGGTCGCCGCCCTGCTGATGGCTGGGCGCGTAGGCGCCGGCATTGGAGCGCAGCTGGCGAACATGCGCGCCACGGAGCAGATCGACGCTCTTGAAACCCTTTCCATCAACTCGTTCAATTTGCTGGTAGTCACCCGGGTCATCGCCTGTACCGTCATGCTTCCACTGCTGACTATCTTTATGGATGCAGCGGGTATCCTCGGTGGCTTCCTCTCCGAGCATTTCTCGTCGCATCTTAGCTGGAGGCTCTACATGCAGCGTGCCTTCGACGGAGTCGCACTCGCCGATTTCCTTCCCCCCACGCTCAAGACAGCGGTCTTTGGCTATCTCATCGCAGTCATCTCCTGCTTTTATGGCTACACCACCAACGAAGGCTCCGACGGCGTGCGCAAAGCGGCTACCAACAGCGTTGTCGTCTCTTCGCTGGTCGTCATCCTGGCCGACGTGATCCTGGTTAAATGCATCTTCTTCCTTTTTCCGGAGCAGGCCATATGACCGAAGCGCCAGCCAGCGACGTCATGATCGCGTTCGAACAAGTGGAAAAAGGCTTTGACGACAGGAAGGTTCTGGATAAGGTGTCGTTCACCGTTGCACAGGGAGAAGCAGTCTGCATCCTGGGCCGAAGTGGGACCGGCAAAAGTGTGACCTTAAAACTGATGATTGGCCTGATGATGGCAGACGCTGGAAAAGTCCTGGTGACAGGAGAAGATATGTCGTCTCTGAACGAAGACGGGTTGGTGAAGGTCCGCCGCAAAATGGGTTATCTCTTCCAAAGCGCAGCCCTCTTGGATTCCTTCACTCTTTATGACAACATCGCCCTGCCCCTTCATCGGCTGTACCGCAACAAATCTGATGAGGAGATCAAGAGCACGGTCGAAGAGACCTTAAAAGAAGTGGGCCTGGGAAACGATGGCAAGAAAATGCCGTCGGCTCTCTCCGGCGGTATGCAGAAGCGGGCCGGGCTGGCGCGGGCCCTGGTGCTTCAGCCGGAAATTCTGCTGGTGGATGAGCCCGCCAGCGGATTGGACAGGATCACCGCCTCTGAGATTGATGCCCTTCTCATGAAAGTCAAAACCGAGCGTAATACCACCATGGTGATTGTCACCCACGACATTCAAGGGGCACGCAAGATCGCAGACAAGTTTGCCGTGTTGGATCAAAGCCGGCTCCTGGCGTTCGGCACGCCGCAAGAACTCGACCGCAGGGATGACCAGCGGTTGCAACAATTCATAGCGGAGCGCTGCATAGTCGCATGAAAAACCACAACGTAGTCGTCGGGATTTTCGTTACCGTCGCCATCGTGTTGTTCGGCGCCTGCCTCTTTCTGATTGGCAATCAACACAGAGCGTTTAACCGTCACGTCGTTTTCTACACCAATTTTCAGAGTGTGGATGGCCTTCCCAAGGGGGCGACAGTCCGAGTGAATGGCATGGATGCGGGCCAGGTGGTAGATATCCAGATCCCCGCCAGCCCGGCACAAAAATTCCGTCTGAGGTTGAACGTGGAGGATCGACTCCATGGTTTGATCCGCGGAGATTCGTTCGTGACCGTCGAGACTGAGGGCTTGGTGGGAGATAAATTCGTGCTCATCCATTCTGGTACTGATCGTTTCCCCGAAGCCCCGCCGGAGAGCACTCTTGCCAGCAAAGAGGCCTTTGACTTAACCAAGATGCTGGAGCAGGCCCAGGGCCTCATCAACCAGGCGGGCACCACCCTCACCGCCCTTCAAGGCACCATGAAAGACGTAAGCGGCCGCCTTGACACCACTCTTGACACCGCAACCGGCACCCTAAGAACCGCAAACGGTACCATAAGAAACGTAGACGGAGTGGTGCTCGACGTGCGAAACGGGAAAGGCACCGCAGGGCTTTTGCTCGAAGATAAAGCAACCGCGGCAGACGTAAGGCAGTCCATCGCGAACGTCCGCCAGACAACTGAGAAGCTCAACGACACCTCCACACGCGCCGACAATCTCCTGGCGGACGTGCAGACACGGCAGCTGGTCCCCAAGATCGACGACACCCTGACCAGTGCCAAGGCGGCATCCCAGAATCTCGACCAGACGACCCAGCAGATCAATACCACACTGAAGAGCGCCTTTGCCCAGGATCAGTATGGCGAAGACGCAGGCACCAACCTGCAGCAATCCCTTACCAACCTCAACCAGGCCTCAGGAAATCTGACCGACGACACAGAAGCGTTGAAGCACGAATTCTTCTTCAAAGGCTTCTTCAAACACCGCGGCTACGACAACCTTGACGATCTGCCGGCTGAGCAGTATCGCTCCGGGCAGATTTTCAAGTCCTTGCCTGAGACCCGCGAGTGGATCGATGCCGGGTCTCTTTTCACCACGAATCAGAGCGGGGAAGAAGTGCTGTCGCCGAATGGCAGGCAGAATATCGATCAGGCAGTAAGTCAATTGAAAGAGATCTACGATAAACCCCTCATCATCGAGGGTTACGCCTCTTCCGGATCGCCGTCGGATGAACTGGTGCAATCGCGCAGAAGAGCGACTCTCGTCCAGACCTATTTGCAACTGCACTACCATCTTGAGCCTAAGAACACCGGTATCGTTGCCCTCAGCAGTACGCCTCCACAAAATTCCGGTAAAACTACCTTTAACGGGGTCAGCCTGGTGAGTGTCGGCGCGAAGAAGTAGAGCCTAGCGATCAGAAGATAGTCCCTTTAAGTCCATTGCTAGTTCCTCGGGGAGACGCGTATGGAATGGGCAGGCGCTCGTCTCCGGTTCGTTGTCGTCGGGAAGCGCATACTGCTTCCATTCGCGGTTGCGATGGTCTCCGTAAAATCCTATGTCGGGATGTACTGTCATTCCATCATAGGCCAGCATGCGCTTGTGAATGCGTTGCCGGACCGACGCTGCGATCGGCTGCGAGGTAGCCGGATCGATGAAAAGAAACCTGGGCTGGAAGATGAGCACAATTCCTGGACCGAGATTTCTGCTGCGACGGCGCTGATAGGTGGGTGACGCTCCGACGACGAACATCTCGCAACCTTCAAACGCGAACTCCCAAAGAGGATCATCCGGTGTCCTGTTGGTCGCCGGCTGGCGGTCGTGCTCATGAAGAAACTGCAGGACCTTCCAAAAATGCGTGACAAAGGATAGGTGATCCGTCATCGACGGGTCAGGCTCGAAGAATGCGACCAGGCTCGAGCGTTCATGGTCATGTTTACCGGTAACAGTGACAAATAGCCGCATGTTTGCCACCATTTCATGAAGATTGCTCTTCGCAATAAACGTGTAGAGCATCTCACCCCGTGCCTCGCCACTCTGACCGAAGAAACATGGATACGCAGGCGCGCCAAGCCAGGCTCGATATTGTTCGTACGCCTCCAGCTTCCATTGGTCGTTGACGGGAGACCCTAGCCTGCCTCGATCCAGAACACGGCCCATCCAGCCTTGAAGAACGGCAGTGATCATGCAGCCCTCATGGCGGGCGCCTTTTTCCCCCGCCGCCCCAGGCGGACCATGCGGCGAAAGCCGGCGAGCTGCTGTTCGCCCCAGGAGCCGTTGACTAAAGCCGGTTCTGCTCCGGCGTCGCCTGTCTCGATGGTTTTGTCGCGGAACCGGGCGGTTCCAAATGAAACGTCCCACAAGGACAAGGTAGTCCCGAAGTTACAGCTGCGACGTCCTGCGGCACGCAACGCGTGATGCGTGCGATGGAATTGCGGAGAGATGAATATATGCTCGCCGAGCCATCCATACCCTACCCGGGTGTTCGCATGGGAGATGCTGCCCAGAAGCCGGAAGCAAAGAATGAGAAAGGGAAACTGCATCGAGGGCACCCCAATGACCAACCCCACAGTGATCAGCCACACATAGGTGATGGCGTCTTCAAGAACATGCGACCGGTCATCAGACCAGAAGGTCAACTGCTCTTCGGCATGATGCAAAGAGTGGATCCCATACCACCAGCCAATCCTGTGAGAGATACGGTGGCGCCAATAGTCGGCGAGATCCAGGATTGCGAAATTGGCGATGAAAACGACCGCGGGCCACGAAGCAAGGACAGGGATGAGCACCGGAAGCGACGGCGGCGTGATGGCGTGCGCATGCAGAAATCCATCCAGGCTCTGCCGCAACCAATTGAACTCAAAGTACGCTATGAGCGGGAACAGGACGATGCGGACGAAAAACGCATAGGTTACATCAGCGGCGATGGAATTGCGTTTCGGCCAACCGGTCAGCGGCCAGAATCGCTCGAGGGGCGTACAGATGAGAAAGCTGATGGCCAGTTCGGTGACTCCGCATGCCGCAAAGAACACCCACAGGGAAGCAGCGTGACTCGATTGCCCGAGGCCAAGTCCTGCCAGAAACGATTGCATGGAACCTAGGACGCAGTCAACGTTCACCGCGCTCAGGGAACTGGTGTGAGGTGCCCAGATCATGTTGTGCTCCACAGTCTTCCTTGCCACCTTGGCAGGTCGAAGCTCCGTGCTCCAGATCTTTGCAGGGAACGCAGGGGTTGATGCAGTGAACGAGATCCTCCCAGATGCCCAAAAACCCCCTCGATAAATAGACGGCAGCCTTGGTGAACAAGCTTCTACGATCGGGAAATTCTTTCCGGCAACGAAGGCTGGGTGCCCCATTGCCCCGATTTCCTGCGGAGGCTTGTGGCGTTGGTACACTCCATGGGCCTTTCCTTAATGAAAGGCGCACACGCGGACCCCTCTAGCACAGCGTGGCAGGAATCGGGGTCAAGCCGTTTTTTGGCTTGAGTGGGATACACAGCACTCGACGCGCCTTTTTTTGTCATTAGGAGCACAGCCGAGGGACTGCGGCCCACCAAACGATTACCTGCGAGGTAATTGCTGCGCCGCGCGATCCATTCGATATTGAAAAGGTAGATGTTCAGGATCGCCTGGCCATCTGCACACCACACAGGAGAAATCGCATGCCGACCTATCAGATTCATACCATTGCATCGGCGCCAGAGAAGTCCAGGCCAGTACTCGAACAGTTGCAGCAGGGGTTTGGCTTTATTCCCAACCTCGCTGCCGCAATTTCAAATTCGCCCAAGCTGCTCACTGCCTTCGCCGCCGTGTTTCAGCAGGTACACAGCGCGTGGAGTGCATGTTCCCGGCTCATGCCTATGGGGAATCAACCACCCGCCCTGAATCAGCTGCGGTCTGCCAGCCATGACACAGTAACTGTTTATCAAGTGGAACGGAGATCCTCCGCAGACCGCCTCCATCCTCTGAAAAGCTAAGAGAGGTATGTTACCTAATTCTTTTCGGAATTCGCATCGTCATTTGGGGACTCAAAGCACGCGGGGCGGACCCAATCGTTCCTTTTCCCCATCCATATGCCCCCCGGAAGCGTTTTTCGACCCGAAAAGACTCGGATTTCCTGCCACGCGGCACTCACCAGCAGCCCCGTGTGCGGCTTTCAGCAAGGAAAGCCGCATCCTTCCTGGGGATTCCTGCGGAACGCCGACCCTACGTGTGTTGAAACCATTACTATTCAGCATTACCAAAATGTTCCAGCGAGTTACGCAAGAACTCTATCAATCGCCTGCCGGCTCGGTATGCTCATTACACGGCGATAGGGAGGAACTGCTCATGATCCACCGATTTTTCGCCACCAAGCTCAACCCCATTCTTATCTTCCTACTCCTGCTTGCCATCGGAGAATTCGTCCTGCAGTGCCGCCACATCACCCAAAACTAACCTAAATCTTCGCCCCGGCGAAGACGAGATTTTCAGATGAAGAGCCCCGGCTACGGAACCACCGGCGCCGGGGCCCAGGGTTGTTCTTCTTCTTGAGAGTGCACGACTCTAGCCCGCAGTCACGGCCGCCATGCGCGTCTCCATTTCCTCTGGCGAGACGTCTTCGACGTGTGTGCCGATCGTCCACTTATAGCCGAACGGATCGAGAAAAGTTCCTGAGCGATCGCCGTAGAACTGATCTTTCACCGGACGCAGGACTTTGGCTCCTTCTGCGACCGCCTTCTTGCTGAAACTGTCGACGTCTTCGACATAAAGCATCAGACTGACAGGTGAGCCGTTATGGTGTTTGGGTCCGTACGCATCCATTTGCGGAGCCTCATCGGCCAGCATGATCCGGGAGTTTCCGATCTGGATCTCAGCGTGTCCGATCCGGTTTCCCATGGGCATACGAAACAGTTCCTGCGCGCCGAATGCCTTCTCGTAGAAATGAATCGCGGAGTTGGCATCCTCGAAAATGAGATACGGAGTGATCGAGCTATAGCCTTCGGGAATTGGCTTGACCATTGCAGAGCTCTCCTTCCCTGGACGAATGTCCAGTCCGAGAAGTATAGACCTTCCCGGCTGCCGGCACTTATTTCGCTTCCTATCATCGGTTCAATACGCCGCATCATTCGTATTTTCACACTGCATTCATACCACCGCGTTCCCCTCCCTGGGCATCAACCTTAGGGAGGTGACCTGCATGGCGGCATCGAGCGGTACCTGGCAAAGTGACTTCTCCGAGATGGACAATGCGGGCATCTCGAAAGAGCATTGGAAGATCATGTTCATTTCCGGCATGGGTTTCTTCACCGACGCCTACGATCTCTTCATCATCGGCGTCGTCATGGCCCTGCTCAAGCCCATGTGGCACGTCGGCAAGGTGGAAGAGGGTCTGGTTGAGCTCGACCGCCCTACTCGCCGCGGCGGTTGGCGCCCTGCTCTTCGGCCGGATCGCCGACATGGTGGGCCGCAAGCGCATCTATGGCGTCGAAGTGCTGGTTCTCGCTGCCGGCGCCATCGCCTCCGCCTTCTCACCTAACATCTGGTGGCTGATCGGCTTCCGCTTCATCCTCGGCATCGGGATTGGCGGCGATTACCCGGTGAGCTGCCACCATCATGAGCGAGTACGCCGGCAAAGCCCATCGCGGCCTGCTGGTCACGCTGGTGTTCGCCATGCAGGCCGCGGGCCTGATCGTCGGCCCTTTGCTCGCCGCTGCCATGCTGTCGACTCATATTTCGCAAGACATTATCTGGCGCATGCTGGTGGCCTTTGGCGCCATTCCTGCCTTGGCCGTCTTCTGGCTGCCCGCCGTCACCTCAAGGAGTCGCCGCGCTTCCTCAAGGCGGTGGGCCAGGGAAGAGGACGAATCGGGGAAATCTGACAAGAAGGCAGGTCACTACGACCCCAGGACCCACTCGGTCTCTTTTTGGGATGGCTTACCATCGCCTGGTCGACAACAAACTCGTGCTCGTCCGTCTCCTCGGCGCCAGTGGAGCCTGGTTCCTGATGGACTTCGCTTACTACGGCAACACGGTATCGAGCCCTCTGGTCCTCTCCGCTTTGGGAAGCGATCACTCGATCTGTTACAAAAAACGCTTACCCAGCTGGGTATCTTTGCCGCCTTCGCGGCGCCCGGTTACGCTGTCGCCGCCCTCACCATGGACAAGCTCGGCCGCAAGACAATTCAGAACCTGGGCTTCGGCATGATGGCCGTCACCTTTGGGGCTGCTCGCTCTGATTCCCAACGTAGAGAAACTGGTCTGGCCCTTTTCTGCTCATCTACGGGTTCAGCTACTTCTTCACCGAGTTCGGGCCCAATGCCACCACCTTCGTGTATCCCTCCGAGATCTTCCCTGTAAAAGTCCGTACCACGGCTCATGGAATAGCCGCCGCTATGGGCAAAATCGGTGGCTTTGTCGGCGTCTTCACCTTCCCCTTCTTCATGCATTGGCACGGCCTGCCGGCTGCCGAAGGAGCGGCGGCTATCGTGAGCTGCCTGGGGCTGGTCGTCACCATAATTCATGCTCCCCGAGACCAAGGGGAAGAGCCTCGAAGAGCTTTCCCAGCAGCCTTCCTCTCCGGCCGGGAAAGCTGCCGCCTGAAAGGAAACAAAGGAAACCGCCCCGCGAGTAACCAAAACAGCGGCGATAAAAAAAAGCGTAGCAACCCCTTCGCGGTTCGAGGCCTCTTATGACCGCGAGAGGTAGTTATGAAAGTAGTAGAAATTACATTTCGACGACTGCAATTCCTCGCTTTAGCGGCGCTTCTGTCGAATCAATGAACAGTTAAAGAGCAGTGTCTGGCGCACTCTCTCGTGCAAGAGAAGGAGATCGAATGGCAGGGAAAAATGCAGCAGCATATGGGATTTATTCCAACCAGGCGACCGTAGAGATCGCGGTGGACCGGCTCATTCGAGGAGGCTTTTCAAACCAAGATGTTTCCGTCCTCCTGTCCGACATCGGAGGATCGCAGGACTTCGCAGCGGAAAAGCGCACAAAAGCGCCCGAAGGAACTGCAACTGGCGCCGGTGTTGGGGGTATTGTCGGCGGAACGCTGGGATTGCTCGCCGGTTTTGGGGCACTGGCGATTCCAGGCGTTAGTCCTCTCATCGCAGCCGGCCCGATCATGAGTGCGCTGGCGGGTATTGGCGTTGGGGGCACTGTGGGCGGTCTGGTGGGGGCTTTGGTCGGAATGGGTATCCCGGAGTATGAGGCCCAACGCTACGAGGGGCGGGTCAAGGAAGGCGGGATTCTGGTCTCCGTGCATTGCGATTCCTCTCCAGAGGTCTTGCGGGCGAAGGACATCCTTAAGGCCACCGGCGCCGACGACATAGCGTCCGCCGGAGAAAGCTCTCACGGAGAGAACTATATGGAGAAGGATGATGCGGCGTACATAAAGGCAGATCCCGTTGTGCCAACATCCGCAGGTTGAAGGACACCACGGACCTGAGGAAAAAATACCGGTTGTTGGGAAGAAGTAGCTTCCCGCCTGATCAAGAAGCTCACAAAGCGGCCTAGTCCTAGATGGTTCGTCTAAATTAGCGGCAGAGCCCCCGCATCTATGCGGGGGAAGAGTAGTGCCGGCAATGCTAAAGCCTCATAAGTCGCTGCCTGAATCCGCTCCCTACCCGCCAAAGGAAGGCTGGGTGCTCCGCTCAAGAGCCTGTGTGAGAACTAGAAGACAGTAGGTCTCTCTGATGGCTAAGGCCCGGAGGGCCGGTCGTCAAGGTCAGCCCAGCCCGACAGGGCTGGGATATCAAATCCGGCGTCTCCGAGCGCCGTAGGAGCGACCCCTGTCACATCCCACCACATATCTAGGATCGTAGGGCATCCATAGTGCCGCGCCTACGGCGCTCATCCTCATCGGAAACCGATACCTCAGCCCTGCCGGGCTGGGCTGACGGTTTAGCGGCCGGCCCTCCGGGCCTTAGCCATCAGAAGGACCTAACTGTCTTCCGGTTCTCACACAGGCTCTCAAGCCCGGTTTGGGCTTGAGTGGGATGCTACAGCACTCGCCCCCCTCTTTTGTCATTAGGGCCGCCCAAGCTGTTCCGACGCAGTTCTCTCGATCTTAAGTTTAGACGCAGGTACCGTGGGCAACGAACAAACGTCGGTTTCCAGGCATATGGATCTCTGACTCATTTTTTCGTCACCTCATCGAGTAACCAGCAACTAGCACTTCCGGGAGCCGAATGCAACTTAGGTAAGTGGGCATCACCGGAAAGCACGAGTTAGCTTCTAGTCATTGCACGAACTCCTCACCCTGTAGAGTGCTGTTCCCAGAATGATGGTTGCGCATTCTCACTGAACCAAGCGTGGTCTCTGAATCTCTCCCCTGAGAATCGTAGAGGAATTTAAATGCAGTCCTTGAAAACTGCCTTGGCGGCATCGTCGTCAAAATCTATCCGAAGGCTCTCCAGCCTTGCCGCAATCTCAACCCTTTTTTGTGCTTCCCATGCCTTTGCCGCGGTACCTGCAGTGGTAACCGACGCGCAGCAGACCATCGGAAGTGGTTTCAATGACCCGCAGGGGATCGCTGTCGCACCGAATGGCACTGTGTACGTTGCCGATACACTGAACAATCAGATTGTGATGCTCACCCCCAATCTGCCGGGGAATTCGGCCTCAGCGGTTGTGCCCACCGGAAGACTTTTTTCGCCGCAAGGGCTCGCCGTGGACGCTGCCGGCGACCTCTTTATCGCTGATACCCCAAACCCAAATCCGCGGATTCTCGAAGTGGTGGCTAGTGGCGGAGTGTTGACCAGTACAGTCAAGACCATTTACTCGGGCAACACGCTGAACGATCCCATATCGCTGACCATCAACAGCGCCAATACCGCGTTCGCGAATACTCTGTTCGTTGGAGACAGCCAAAACTTCGGCCGCGGAGCAATTTACTCCATCAATTTGAGCAGCAAGACACCCACACCCGTAGCAGTCTCCATCAAGAGCCTGCCTCTGACGTTTACCCCGTCGGCGTTGGAACTGGACTTGCAGGGCAATCTTTACATTGCCAACAGCGTCAACAACGGGGCCGTCTATGTAGCCCCTGCAGGCGGCGGAGGTACCGCGCAGTCCATACGTACCGGGAACTTCGCCCTCAACCAGCCCCAGGGCCTGGCGCTCGATGCTTCAGGAAATCTTTTTATCCTTACGCAGCTGTCGGGCTTTAACGCGCCGAATGGCGAGCAGGTGATCGAGGTCCCCGGCGCTTCTCCCACCATCCAGTCAACCCCGTACATTATCCCGACGCAGAATCTCGAAGCCGGCGGCGGCATGGCGCTGGATCCAAGCGGCAATCTCGATGTAGCTGAAGTAGGCACGAATGGATTTTTCGGTGTCCAGCCAGATACTGGCCTGGTCACGCAATTGGACTTCCTCAACCCCGTCTACCTGGGAGCAGTGAAAGTCTTCGGCAATAATGGCATCGGAGTTGTGTTCAATTTCGAGTTCAACAGTTCCACTACCTTCTCAGGCTTTACTGCGGTGACTGTCGGCGATTCGGGGAACAACAGCGACGTCATCGAAGTTCCAAACCAACGCTTCGGACCTCAAACTGGCAACTGCCAGTTTGGTAAACTCACCGGCCTGACAGCATACGAGCCATACGCCTGCTACCAGACGTTTGAAGCGACACCACAGTATCCGGGTACTCGCGTCTCGGCGATCCAGGTCCAGGGCTCCGGTTCGTCAATCCTCGATTCGTTGCCGGTCTATGAGTTGGGCGACGCGGCGGCGCAGATAGCTTATCCGTTGGACGTGTCCATGACCGAGCTTGGATTGGTCCAACCCCAGGGAGTCGCCATATCGGGCTTTAATAACAAGGTCTATATAGCTGACTTGGCCTCCGGCAAGGTCTATTCCATCAATGGATTGAATGGATCCCCAATGAACCCCGTCTTCACCGGCGCCGCCGGCAGCGCCACGGCTCTCAGTGCGCCGAGTGCTGTCGCCGTGAACGGCGAGGGAGATTTGTACATCGCCGACTTCAACCTGGGCGAGGTCATCGTGGTGCCCACCACGACCGGGATTGCTCCATACGTGCTCAATACCGGGAGCGTTCAACTCCAGCACCCGATTTCCCTGGCGCTCGATGAGCTAGGGGACTTGTACATCGGAGATGCAGGAGTAGATGGTGACAACGCGACCAGCGCCGCACCTGGTTTCGTGGTCGAGGTGCCTTACAATGCTTCGGCCTTCCAGGTACCCATCAATGGCGTCTCGATCGTCTTTCCCCAGGCCCTCGCGATCAATAGCATCAACGGCTATTTGTTGATCGGAGATGGAGGCGACGGCAACAACGACGGCCAGATCGTGCAGGTCACTCCGGCCGGCACGGCTAGCGTGCTTTCGGTTACCAATCCGGCTCCCGGAACACCGGCTCTGGCAACACCAACCGATCCAACCGGCCTCAGCTTCGATGCCGCCGGCAATCTCTACATTCTTGACGGTGGATTGAATACGATCACGGAGCTATACACCAACCAAACCAGTGCGGTGTTGGCCATTGCCAATCCTGCTTCTCTCTCTTATCCCAGTGCGCTGGCCAGTTCCGCGGGGTCGCAAAGTTTCGTGGTAGCGAACCTGGGCGGCGGTACTGCCAACAACCTGGTTTATCTCAACGGCAACAGTGTGACGTTTACCTTTGGCAGCCAGGCGAACAATTCCGTCAGCGCATCCCAAACGGCAACCGTGGCCAATATCGGCAATCAACCAATGACGCTAAGCAACAATAGCTACTACAATCCCAATCCAATTCCCGGATTCGGTCTTGGGACCACCACCACCTGCGCCAACGGCGATATCTATACCTCGTTGACGTCGTGCCTCTTCGCCGTCGAATTTGAGCCAACGTCCAAGTTCTCAGGAGCTCAAAGCCAGCAGGCAAAGATCATCAGCAACGCTTATAACAGTGGTACCCCGATCATCAACTTGACTGGAACCGGTACCGGCGCCGGCCCCGGCCCCCAGGTTAAAGCCAATCTAAAGGCTGCTCCGCAAACGCTCCCGACCAGCAATAAGCGAAGGAAGTCGTTTGCGGGAGCCAAGTTCAAATAAGGAGTACACGCAACCAACACTACTGAGGGCCACGACTTCAACATCGAATCGTGGCCCTCATCTTTCCTGGGTTAAGGAGCAGAAGCAGCCTCTACTGGTTCGCGACGCGTAGAGTCACAAAAGATACATTGAGCGGCACGTCATCCCGGGCTGTGATTCGAACCAGAACTTGCCAGTTCGCCGGAATGGACCCATGGGGAGACGCGGCCTTGAGTTTATCGAAGACTGGCTTCATCTGGTTCGGGTCGACGAAAAAGTCGCCGACACCGGCTGTTCCCGTGCTGGTAAGCCCTGCCAGCACCAACATGCGCGAGCCCGCGGGCGACTGCGACATCCAGATGAGTCCGTAGTCCTCCAACACTCTGCCGTCGAACTTCTGCATGTAAACAGGTTGTTCTCCGGACTTTGGACGGCTGTTGTAGATGACGTTATGTTCCCATCTGAAATTGGCGCTGGTGAGGTTGCTCTGGGTCCACGGCGTCATGTGCCGTGCCCCGAGCAGGATCAGGTGTTGTTCGCGAGCCTCATCCCAATTGAGAAACCGCCCTTCCGTCAGTTGAGCAGGGCGGTGCAGAGCAGTGAACAGTTTCTCCAGATTGAAGGCCGATTCAGCCTCGCCCAGGCCGGTGTAATCCGTCGTGTCGAGGGCAAGATAGTGGTACGGGAACTCAGCCCGCGGGTCATCCGCACCCCCGGTCAAGTGAGGAGCCAGAGACTCGGGAACCGGTATCTTCTTTTCGCCCCGATCCGCGGTGGGCGGAGGAGTGGACGAAGCGCTTCCACGAAAAAGGAAAAGCGCGGGATTACTGAGAACAATCTTTGTCTCTTGCTGCGGGTCGGTCGCGATAGGACCCAGCAATTCGTCATAGAACGCATACCGGGCGTCTACGGGCAAGTCGTGGCGGAGCGTTGCCGTCGCATGCAGTGCGCCGAATCTCCAACCTACGAAAAGAAATGCCAGGCAAAGCAAACCGCTCATAAGGATTCGCGGCCATCGCCGATCCTGCGCACCAGCGCGAGGCAGTGAGTGCTCAGGCGGAACCTCGACTTCGTCATGTTCAGGCGACGGCGCTGAGGGCGGAGATACGGTCGACAGGGAGGCGCCAAGCCGGCTTGCCTCCGCGATGGGTATAGGTGAGTAGGAGGACTCGTCGACTACGTGATGAAATTCCGGAATGTAGGAGCCGGATGGCAATTGAATGCGCAATGCCGACGGAGCTGAGGTCTTGTAGAAGCGGAGCAGGCGCTTGCGTACATCGCTCGCCGTTACGCGGACGATAGAATCGCCGTTCGTGTCGTAGCTAGCCTCTCGCCCAAAAATACGGATGCCAAGGATACGCTCCTTGATTCCGTCAAAGTCGCCGATCAGGGCGTGCTCTACCACGTGAGTCAAGAATTCCTGACAGCGCCGGCTCCCACGGAATGCATCGCTCGCGATGATCTCTGTCAGATGTAACCGAATCTCTTTTTCGTACGAGACGACCTCGGACACCTTCGCTACGGCGACATCATGCGCCGCATTATCGATTCGCCCGGCCAACACCGCTCTCCCGGTTAACCTTTATAAACTTCGAACCTCTTAACGGTCAACGTTAGCAGTGCTCTAACGTTTTCGCGTGGCCACAAGACAATTCGTAACTACCTCGTTTCAAAAAGGTTGGAGCTGAATTGGCTTTTAACCCGCCGCCCCTTCTTTGCGTTCACGTTCCTTACGTTTTCGTGTCTCGCTGTTGGCCCTAGTATTCGCTTTGATCCATTTCGAGCGACGCTCGAGGACATTCGGGAGTAGAGCAATGCACTGCATACGGCGACAAACAAGCAAAAACATACGCACACTCATCTGCTGGCTGGCCGGGTTGGTCTTTTTTCCCGTACTAC
Organism: uncultured Acidobacteriaceae bacterium; assembly: GCA_963821315.1. Lineage (GTDB taxonomy): Bacteria > Acidobacteriota > Terriglobia > Terriglobales > Acidobacteriaceae > PALSA-350. Next base: position 307,965 of record CAWGDP010000014.1, read on the forward strand.
TATGTGGGACGCTCAAGGCGCAAAATTCCTACGGATCGAGCGTGGGAACGATCACCGACAACTCTGGCGCCGTGATCCCAGGAGCGGACGTCAGCTTGACCAACATCGACACCGGGGACAAAAGGACAGCCACAACCAACGCGAGTGGTGACTACCAATTTGTGAACCTTCCCCCCGGCAATTACAAGGTCGATGTGGCAGCTACGGGGTTTAAACACTTCACACGCACCAACGTTGTGGTATTGGTACAGGGATCCACGCGCGTCGATGCCACCCTCGAGTTGGGCGACGTGAACCAGACCGTCGAGGTAAGCTCGCAGGCGCCACTGTTGGAAACGCAACAGGCCACGGTCGGCCAGGCGGTCGCCGGCAGGGCGGTCACCGAGCTTCCTCTGAACGGCCGCGACGTGTACAACTTGCTCGCTCTCGCTCCTGGCGTCGTCCCTCAGGGGCAGGCCTTGAATGGCAATCCGGTCACCAGCGGCCTCTCTACATTCGCCTGGGGGAACTACCAGATTTCGGGAGGAATTCCCAACACCGGAGCCACCTTTATCGATGGCGCTCCGGTCAACTCCGGCTATATCAATTCGATTGCCCTGGTGCCCACGCAGGATTCGGTGCAGGAGTTCCGCGTTGAAGCAAACAACATCGGACCCGAATACGGCGGTACCACCGACGGGGTCATCACCATGGCGACCAAGAGCGGAGGCAATGCGTTTCATGGTTCTGCCTATGACTTCTTGCGCAATACGGTTCTGAACGCTAACACGTTTTTCTCCAATCGCGCTGGGTTGTCACGGCCTGCCTTCATTCAAAATCAGTTCGGTGCAACGCTGGGCGGGCCGATCAAGAGAGACAAAATCTTTTTCTTTGGCAGCTATGAAGGCGTGCGTGCTGCCATCGGTTCCACCTCCACGTCGACGGTGCCGACAGCAGAGGAGCGGGCAGGGAATTTTGCCGGCTCTACGGCCATCACCGACCCCGGGCAATTCAACAGCGGCGGTAGCTTCGTCCCCAGTGCTCCGGGCACCACCTTTGCCGGCAACATCATCCCCACCGGTCGCATCGATCCGACCGCCCAGGCATTACTCGCCTACTGGCCTTTGCCGAACGCTCCAGGCACCACCAATAATTACACCGACAACTACACCACCCATCCTTACGGCTCGCAATACGTGGCTCGGCTCGATTGGAACGCCAGCGAGAAGCAGCGCATCTTTGGCCGCTACACCTATTGGACCGGTTACAGCCCCTCAGCGCTTCCTTATGGCTACATCGACAATCCGTCGCGCACGTCGGTGGCTACGCACCAGGCAGTACTGGGAGATAGCTACACACTGAACTCCAGCACCGTACTGGATTTTCGTCTTTCTTACCTGCGCTACACGTTTCTCAGCGGCAATACGGGTATCCCCTTCGACATTGGGTTCACAGGGTGGCCGGCGGAACAAATCGCCCAACTGAATAATCCCGTCATCCCGAATATCCAGGTCTCAGGGTTTTCAGGGAACGGGGGAGGCGGCCAGTACATCACCGCAGTGGAAGACAACGACGCCATCTCAGGCAGCGTGACCAAGATTATGGGGCCACATACGCTGCGCTTCGGCGGCGAATTCAGGCGTGTGCCCAACAACTACGGTCAGACAAACTCAGCCGATGTCGAGACCTTCAACTTTAATAATGCCTTTACCGGCAATCCGTTCGCCTCCTACCTCTTGGGGCTCCCGCAAAGCACAATCACCGAGAACATCAACCTTGTGGCCGCACGAGCGTATTACGGTGGTCTGTACTTTGGCGACACATGGCAGGCTAACAACCGCCTGACAGTCAACGCCGGCATACGGTGGGAGTACCCGGGATACTGGACGGAACGGCATAATCGGCAAACGGTCTTCCTGCCCAACGAGACGAATCCGTTGGCGGCGGAAACCGGTTTGTCGCTCCCCGGGAATGTAGAGCTGGTGGATACACCCGCGTATCCTCACCGCACCAACGTGTTGCCCCACTATGATCTTTTCTCGCCCCGGTTAGGTTTGGCTTATCGACTGAACGACAGTTTGGTGGTCCGTAGCGGATTTGCCATCCTCTTTGCGCCGACAGCCGCGATCCAGCAGAATGCGCAGCCCTATCAGTCTCCGCTCAACCTCGCGTTTACCCAGATCAACACCAGCACCGAGCCGGTCAATTCGCTCAGCAATCCGTTCGCGGGTGGCGTGCTACAACCGGTGGGCAGGAGCGCCAACTACCTCAGCGTAGTTCAAGGGCAATCCGTGGTCACTTCCATTCCCAATGAAGCGGCGACCTACGTGGAGCAATGGAATCTCGATGTGCAGAAGGACCTCGGACATCAGACCCTGCTCGATGTGGCGTACGTGGCCAACCACGGAGTTCATCAGCAGGCTCCGGCAGGCGTGAATGACAATGGCTTCGGTCTGGATCAGATCCCGGACAGCGACCTCTACCTGGGTTCGGCGCTGTTGAACCCGGTACCCAATCCGTTCTACGGGTTGATCTCTTCGGGGAACCTCTCAGGCCCGACGATTCCTGCAGGGCAGCTCTTACGGCCTTATCCCCAGTATTACAACCTGAACAACCCCGCCAACACCGTGGCCGGTTCTACCTACAATGCCATGCAGGTGAAGGTGGAAAAGCGATTCAACCAGGGTGGCATGCTGCTGGCGGATTACACCTGGGCAAAGAACATAGGCACCGCCGACACCCAGACCGGCTTTCTTGAAGGCGGCGTGCAAGAGGGACAGTTCCAGGATTGGGACAATATCGGCGCCGAGTACTCGCAGCTCAGTTACAACGTTCCCCATCGCTTCGTTTTGAGCTACGTGCTCGATTTGCCGGTGGGTAACGGCAAGCGGTACCTCGCGCATACCAACGGAATCGTCGACAAAGCCATCTCCGGATGGGGCTTGGATGGAATCACGACCCTGCAGAGTGGCTTTCCCCTGGTGATGACTGCGCAGCCTACCTACATAAGCTCCAACTTTGGCGCTGGAGCTCCCAGGCCGAATGTCGTCCCGAACTGCTCCAAGAGCGTACCGGGTGGATCGGTGGCGAGGCTTAGTGGCTGGTTCAATACCGCTTGTTTCACCCAACCCTCAAACTTTGGGTTTGGCAACGAGAACCGCGTCGACTCACAGCTCCGTGCCAGCGGTGTAGCGAATTCAGATATCGCTGCCTTCAAAGGAACGGCGATCAACGAGCGATTTAACTTGCAGTTTCGGGCGGAGGTTTTTAACCTCTTTAATCGTGTTCAGTTCGCCTATCCCAACACCGTCTGCTGCAGCGATACCAATGCTTCCTACGGTGTGGTGAGCGGCCAGACCAACCAGCCGCGCATATTCCAATTTGCTCTGCGGTTGGTTTACTAGACCCGAAAGAGAATGATGAATCGCAGAGAACTGATCCAATCGGCTATTGTCTCGCTTCCTCTTATTTCTGTCGCCCGCGCGCAGCAGATCGCCAAGAACACCAACGGCCTGCCACCGCTGACCATCAAGGATGTCAAGGTCATCACCACCAACGGGGGAAGCCATTATCGATGGATCTTCCTCAAGATCATCACCAGTGAACCGGGTCTGTATGGCATTGGCTCGGCCAACAATAACTACGAGACCATGGCCGTGGTGGCCGCGCTCGAAGACCATCTGAAACCATGGCTAATTGGCAAGGATCCGGACCGGATCGAAGACCTGTGGCAGTCCGCCCAGATGCGCACCTACTGGCGCAACGGTCCGGTGAACAACAACGTGCTCTCAGCCATGGATATGGCCTTGTGGGACATCAAGGGCAAGCGCGCCAACATGCCGGTGTACGAAATGCTGGGTGGCAAGGCACGCGATGGCGTCCCCGTCTACGACCATCAAGGAGGCAAGACTAAAGAAGAGTGTCTCGACACCCTGCAGAAGTCACTGGCCAACGGATTCACCCATGTGCGGATCCAACTCGGCGGCTACGGTGGAGGCGGATTCACTCCGGCGGGCGAGGGGAACCGTCCGGAGGGTGGCTACCAGGGCGTCGCATTTGATGAGCAGCAGCTAGTCGACACGATTCCTCCTCTTTTCGAGTACCTGCGTGATAAGGCGGGTTTCGGTCCCAAACTGATCCACGATGTGCACTCGCACTTAAGCGGGATGAACGCGGTAGAGCTGGCCCGTCGGCTGCAGCCTTACCAGATGTTTTACGTCGAAGACATCCTTCCCCCGGAGCAGGTTGCTTACTACCGCAACATCCGTGAGATATGCACCACTCCTCAAGCAGTGGGCGAGGTTTTTTCTCATCCTTTTGAGGTCGTGCCGCTGGTCACCGACCGCCTGATCGACTTTATTCGCTGCCGGGTGGCCGCGACCGGCGGCATTACTCCCATCAAGAAGCTCACCACGCTGTGCGAGATTTTCGGCGTCAGGACGGCCTTTCAGGAAGGCGGCGAAAACGACCCCGTGAACCAGATAGCCAGCTACCACGTCGACATTTCCAGCACCGCCTTCGGGATCCAGGAAGAGAACCACTTTCCCCCCATCGTGCACGAGATGTTCCCCGGCATGGGAGAGATCCGCAGAGGCTATCTCTATGGCAGCGGCAAACCGGGTCTCGGCCTGGACATCAATGAGGAGTTGGCGGCCAAGAATCCGCTCGGCCCCATCAAGGGCGGCGGAGCTTATCCAACCGACCGCACCATCGATGGCACGGTGGTGAAACCCTAGTTCCACAGGGCCGCGCCGCCGCTACTTCCTCGTCAGCACGGCCGCCAGAAACCGAAGTTCGGACTCCACGTCTGCGGGATCGGCCACCGTATCGGCGATTTCCTGGCGAAAGAGATCGCGATACCGCTTGCGAAGCCGGTGAATGGCGACCTTGAGCGCTCCTTCCGAGGTGTTCATTTCGCGAGCCAGCGCGGCATACGGCGCGTCGGACTGCCCGAGAAGGAACACCTTCAACCGCTCGAAATGCTCCGGGCGGCCGTGATGCACGAACTCGCTCCGCAATTTCTCCACGACTCGATCGAGCACCGAAAGCGCCCAACGCCGTTCGAAGATCCGCTCCGGCGTCTCATCGTGCGCAGGCTCGCGTTGGTAGCGCTCTTCGCCGGACGAGAATTCAAGCGGCACCACCATTCCGCCGCCGCGTTTGTGCGCGCGATGGCGGTCTTCTTCGTCGGCCACAAAGAATTTCAAGGAAGTCAAAATAAAGGACCGGAACCGGCCCTTTTCCGGGTCGGCGCGATCGAGATATCGGCCTTCCAGCACCCGGATGAAGAACTCCTGCGTGAGATCCTGCGCCTGATCGGCCGGATAACCGCGCCGGCGCAGATAGGCATACAACGGATACCAGTAGTTCTCACACAGAGAAACCAGAGCGGACCGGGCTTCCTTCCGCTGTGGATCGCCGGCAGCGACCACCAGGGTCCACCGCGTGGTCGGAAACTGGGATGGTCCCGGCAGCGTGTGCATGGTCTGGCCGTTCGTCATGGTCTTATCCTCACGGGCATTCCGCTAAACAGGATAAGGAATCCGCAGCGGAAAAGTTACACCGCCGCTACGGTTGTTTGGCGGATTCAGCCTTAGCTTCCTGGACCACCGGAATATCGGGATCGGCATCCTTCCAGAGAGCGAGGAGATCCTTGTAGACGGCGGCCGATTTCGCGCGATCTCCGGAAGCGGACAACGCTCTGGCCAGTTGGAGACGCGCCATGGGTCCGATCGGATCGTTCAGCGTGATACCCGGATGATCGAGAATTTTCTGAAACTCAGCCGCTGCCTCGCGATGGCGGCCCATCCGGGAATAAGCGAGGCCACGCACATAGACCGGATAGAGAGCTCCGAAGAAGGCGCCGGTGTAGAACGCTGTACCCGGAACAGCGAGGTCGTACGGAGCTGCCACTTGTGTCATTTCGAGCGCTTTCGCCGGGTCTCCCTGGTTGAGAGCTTCGAGCGCCCGCAGCGCAGGCAGGTAACTGAATTGGACAGATGTGTCCTCCGGGTAACGCTTTTCGAGTTCCACCTCGATCTTGTGGGCTTGCGCGGACTCGCCCAGAAGCGCCAGCGCAAAGGCAGGTCCGTAGTCGGCATCCCGGCTTCGGTAAAGCGACAACGCCTCTGCCGCGCTTCTTTGCGCCTCCGTGCGCGCATCCCGAACAGCGCACTCCACACCGCACGAGCGCCTGCAAACTGGGCGGCCCGCTCGCGCAAACCTGCCTGGCGAGATAAGCTCACCGCGCGATCCGATAGCCGGGCCGCTTCTTTCAGGCGCCCGTGATACGCCAAGGTCAGCGCTTCCTGGTGCTCGAACCATCCCTGGGCTTCCAGTTTTGCCTGACGTTGGGTCATTTCCCTTTCCATTGCCGCCTGGTCGCTCCTCAGAAAAGCGATAAAGTACCGGCATAGCGAGAACTCAACGACTTCGATCTTACGTTCCGATGCCTTACGAAGCAGTGCCTCGGCTTCTGCCAGGCGGTTCAGGTAGATGTAGGCAAAAGCCACATTTTCGTAGCCGATGGCGTAATCCGGATCGAGTGCGATCGCCTTTTAGACCTTCTTCCACGGCTTTCTCGTAATGACCCGACCCCTGCGACGTGAAGCCCGCCAAAAATCCGTGAGGCATCGAGATCCCGCGGGGTCTTTTGCACCCACGATTCCAAGGTCTGTCGCGCCACTTCCAGGTTTCTGGTTACCTGCCGGTGGTAGTTGAAGGTGATGAAATAGTTCTCCCGATCGCTAACCCGATCCCGCAGCTCATAGGCCTTGGCTATATTCTGCGCTCCCAGTTCGGACTCCCCGAGGGCGGCATATACCCGGCCCAGGTAGGCATAAGCCATCGCAAATTGCGGGTCGATCTCGATGGCCCGCTTCAGGAGTGAGATGGCTTCCGCTGGCTGCGCCCCTACGTCTGTAGCGCCTTCATGGCCGCGCTGTAGGACCTCCAGGCCTCCAGCGAGGGCGTGGTTGCCTCGGCCGGCAGACTGGGCTCCTTTTCCACGCGTGGCAGCGATTCGCCGGCCCGGGTCCGGAAGCGGTTTGCCATTTGGCCAAGCGCCTTGAAGACGTCCTCTTTTTTGGCTGCCGGCGCCTGCTCTTCGTCCAGAATATCTCCGGTTCGGCAATTCCTGGCGCGCAAGCTCAACACGTACTCGTCTGCCGAGGCCTGTGATCGAACCTTCCACGACCGCGGCACTTGCCGGTCCGCTCGCAGATTTCGGCCGCAACGTCCGGGGTGAGCTTGGTATCCGCGGGCCGGACCATCAGGCGGAGCGTCTGGCTCATGCGCGCATCGGAAAGCAGGCTGAGGTAGGGCGACTTCCCAAGCTCCACCGCCATCATCTGGCGAAGCGTTCCGTCGAAGGCCGGATCGCCCGTGGTATTCGCGAAATCGCCGAGAACAATCGTGCCCTTGTCTGTCCAGCTTGGGTTTCGGCGGAGAATCGCGGCGCGCGAACGACCAGACCGTCACTCCGCTTAAGCCAGATGAACGCGAGCCCGGCGGCTGTGCCGAGAACCGCCGGCCTGTGCCTGCGAAGAAACTTGCGCGCCCGATACAGGCGGCTCGGCGGCGACGCCAGCACCGGCCGGTGCTCAAGATATCTCTGAATATCGGCCGCCAAATTCGGCCACCGAAGCATATCGCCGTTCCCGCGCTTTTTCCAGAGCCTTCATCGTGATCCAGTTCAGGTCGCCATCCACCAGGCGGCGCAGGGATGCCGGGTCGGTCTGGCGGCGCGCGGCAATATCGGCCGCTGCCGCACCCATGGCGGTCAGCTTTCGCGAAAGCGGCGGAGCTTCTTCTTCACGGATAATCCGCAGCATCTCGGCAAAACCCGCCTGCCGCATTCTGGCCGCATCGAAAGGGACCGTGCCGATCAGCAACTCGTACAGCAGCACCCCGAGCGAATACACATCGGAGGTCTCATCGATATCTCCGGTCATCACCTCGGCCTGCTCCGGACTGGCGTACTCCGGCGTGCCCACCATCTGGCCGAACTGCGTGAGCAGCGTGTTCTCGACGGCCCACTGATCGGTGGCTTTGGCGATGCCGAAATCGATCACTTTGGGAACCGGCGCGCCCTCCTGTTCCATCACCAGCACATTCGACGGCTTGAGGTCGCGGTGGATCACGCCTTTCTGGTGGGCGTGTTGAACGGCGCGGCACACCGCCAGAAACAGTTCCAGCCGTTGGCCGACTGTCATCCGCTTGCGATCGCAATACTGCGTGATGGGCACGCCCTCGATGTACTCCATTACGAAGTAAGGCCGGCCCTTGGGCGTGGCGCCGGCGTCGAAGATCCGCGCGATATTCGGGTGGTCCATCATCGCCAGCGCCTGGCGCTCGTTGGCGAAGCGGGCGAGCACCTGGCTCGGTGTCCATCCCCAGCTTGACGACTTTGAGGGCTACACGCGCGGCGAATGGGTTCACGCTGCTCGGCCAGGTACACGGTGCCCATACCGCCTTCGCCTAGAGGCCGAAGGATGCTGATAACGGCCGAAATCGTCATCGCCGGCTGCCGCTGTCGCTGTATCGATGGTCTTGAGTTCCGGACTCGCCCGCGCCAAGGGAACTATCGAAAGCGCCCTGGATCAGACACTGCGGGCACAATCCCGCGGGATCGTCGGGACCCAATTCCGCTCCGCACTGAGGGCAGTTTGGCATTTCGGCCGGATTCGCAGCAGCTATTTTATGCCTTTCGCCCCAGAGCGCTGTAACCTCGAGCCCCGCGATTCCTTATTCGTGGCAGGTGAGCCGGATGGGGACCGGCAAGACCAAGACGAAAAGGAGATTTCGTGATGAAAACAGTTTTGTTTCGTTCTCAGGTAGCCCTACTTGTGGCACTTTGATGTTCTCTGCGCAAAGCGTGGTCGCAGAGGAACAGGCTACCAGCAAGGCTAAAGAATGCTCAAAGGCGATCCTATCGGGTAGCTTCGGATACTCCAGCACAGGGACTCTCCTTGATTCCTATGTTCCAGCGCCTTATGCCGGCCCGTTCGGTGAGGTTGGCAGGCAAACTTTCGACGGGAAGGGAACACGAGCGCAAAGGCGACCACGAGCTCAAACGGTAAGATCGCCCCGGTGACGATTGAAGGCACCGTATACCGTGAATTCGGACTGCACGGGCTCCATGACGCTCAATGTATCTCCGTTTGATTCTGTGGTGCATGCGGATTTTGTCATCGACGACGACGGGGCGCAGCTTCGAGCCATCGGTACAGACTCAGGGTTGATTGAGACTCGCGTTTACAGTAAGCAGTGGCGTTAGCTCACAGGGAGTGGAAAAGGATCTCGACGATACACCTGGCGCAGGGTTTCGAGAGCATGCAAAGGAAAGCGGGTTGGTTGCTGTCTGTGCTGACTCGGTCCATCCCTCGCCACCCATGCCAAGGTGGGCCACCACCGTCCCGACGCTCCCCCGGATTTCCCGTTGAGGTTGGTGGCGTTGGAGAACCTCATGCGGCTTTCCTTACTGAAAGCCGCACACGTGGCTGGTGAGTGCCGAGTGGGGAGGAAATCCGGGTGCGCTGCCGTTGAGCGGAGCGCCTCATCGATTCATCGCGTTAGACAGCGCTTCGCTCAGAGGCTGTGATTTTATTAATTTTTGTAGTTGTGGTCGGCCGGAAAGCCTTGAAGAGCATGCGTCGATTAAGCGTCCTCGGGGTTCCTACGGCTACGCTCAGGAGAGGCTCTTGAAATCCGCGCCGTAAGACCTCTGTTAGCCAAGATCTGCGAAGCGATTCGCTCCCACGGCAAGCCGGGGCAGGCAGCATGACGATTATGCGGGGAGAACTAACGGAACGGAGATCTTTGTGCGGGGGCCGGGGCGCACCGCAGGTCGCTCGGCTGCGCTTCGGGATGACAAAAGTGGAGGGCGGTGGCCCACCTTGGCAGCGGTGAAGGGGGATGGGCAGAGTCAAACAACCAGCGTCCCACGCTTGCCCAGATTGCCTCCATCACCAACCGAAGAGCTACTTTCAGCCGTTCCTCCGGGACTGAAATTGTAAGTTGAGTTCTCACGCAAACTCTAAAGCTCCAGTGCAAGCGTCTCGACTTCTGATCACGCGCTTTAGCGCTGGCAATGCTAAATCTTCATTAGTCCCTGCGTGAGAGAACCGCAGAAGTTCAAGCTATGATTTAAGGGCAGATGGCCCTAATCTCCGATCTTCGAAGTCTCTGGCAGCCGGAAACCCAAGCGTCCCCTCGGACGGTGGCAGCCTTGCGCGCACAGACGGAGGCCTTCTGCGCTGCGACCACCCTGGTCAACCAAACCGATTGCCTCATCGAGCTTTTTTCCGGCATTTGGCAGCAGCGCTCGGAGCGCGCCTACCAGACCCGCCTGGCCGGCTGGTTAGGCATGCTTGAGCAAGACCAGGACTTGCGCTCCCGCTTTCAGCAGGGATGGAAGTCGATGCTGGGCTCCCTCGATTCTGTCTCCTTCTTCGCGGAAGCAGGCATTCCCGCCCAGCATGCGCTGTTCCGGGAAATAACCAGCCGCCTTTTCGAGCGCTGGCTGCCTCCGCCCCGCAAGGACGACGACACCGCTCGACTCTTCGCCGGGGTCTTTCGCACGTCTCGCGCCGTCCAGCGCTATTTGGATATGGATGCCGCGCTGCATGCCCGGCTGGTTGCGAACCTCTGGGGCGCGGAAGGCTTCGCTGCCTATCCCCATGTACATCAGGACCTCCATGAAGCACTCCGCTTATTGGCCGCGCGCGTCTCTGCGCGTGGCACCAGCCGTGCTGTCCGCCAGCGCAGCGCCGACGAGTCGGTGGAGCAATCTCCTTCCTACGCCCTGGTTTTTGCTACCGAAAAATTCATCGAGTGCGAACACTCCGCGACCGCGGGTGACTGCCCGGATGAGTGCAGGGAGAACTGGCTCAACGCCGTCTACGCTTGCAGGGGAGAACTCGCGATTGTGCGCATCAATATGGAAGATGCCGGTGTGAATTCTCCGCTGGTCTTCGATCTGGGCGCCATGGACGCTGCGCTGGACCGCATGGAAATGCTGGCCGCCACCCTGGTGGAGCCCGCCGCCAGGCTTTCCGCTGCGGTGCGTCTGCTGCTGAATACGCTGCTAAGCGGCCTGCTCGAGGATACGCGCATCTCCTCGCTCATCCGGCAGAACTTCAACCTGCTGGCGCGCAAGACGGTGGAACGTACCGGCCACGGTGGCGAACACTATATCGCTCACACCCGCAGAGAATACTGGCAGATGTGGGGCGCCGCCATCGGCGGCGGATTTCTCACTGTCTTTACCGCGGCTATCAAACTTCATCTCATTGGCGAGCACTGGCCACCGTTTATGGAAGCGCTGCTGATCGGCACCAACTACGCCATCAGCTTCCTGTTGATGCAGATCTTCGGCCTTGCGCTAGCCACCAAACAGCCTGCCCTGACCGGAGCGAGGTTGGCGGACATCATCCGCCGCAACCGTGGCGATTCCCGTCGCGACCAGATCACCCAATACGGCGCATCCATCAGCCGCACCCAGCTGGCCGCGGCTCTGGGCAATATTCTGGCGGTGAGCACTGGCGCCGTGATCTTCAATCTTCTTTGGCTGAGGAATTTCCACACGCCCTATGTGCCCGCCGAGCAGGCGCAAAAGGTCTATCTATCCCTGCGTCCTCTGGCCTCGGCAACCGCCATTGACGCTGCGCTCACCGGCGTTTTGCTGTGGCTTGCCGGGCTCATTGGAGGGTGGTGCGAGAACTTTGCCGTCTACCATCGCATTCCCGCCTCCATTGCGCAGCACCGGCTCGGCCACACCCTGGGCGCCCGCAGAATGCAGAAGCTTGCCGACTGGGTTGACCGCAACGCCAGCTCCTGGAGCACCAGCATCTCGCTCGGTTATCTGATGGGGTTTACGCCGGTCTTTTTTGAATTCTTTGGCCTGCCCCTGGACGTTCGTCACGTTACCCTCAATACCGGCATGTTCGCCTTTGCGGCTGCTCGCTTCGGCCCGTCCGCATTCAGGCAGGTATGGCTGTACTCTGCGATGGTCGGCATCGCGATCATGTTCGTGCTGAATTTGGGTGTCAGCTTCTCCATTGCTTCCTTCGTGGCCCTCCGCGCCTACGATGTGGGCCACAAGGAGCGCGCGTCGATCCTGCGTTATGTGTTCAAGCAAATGATCTCGTCACCGTTGCAATTTCTCTTTCCCGTGCAACCCAAGCCGGCTGCCTCGGAAACATCTTCAGAGGATATCGAGCGTCCGGCGCCTGCAGCGTAGAACATTAGGAAGCGGCATGCCTGAAGTCCCGTCAGCCCTCTCTGTCGCCGAGATCGGCAGCTTTTTTGTCGGCGGCCGCATACACCACCTCGAGGGCTTGGCCAAACGGGAGCGCATCAGCACCCCTGGCGGCCCGGTGCATTTCATTGATCCCAACGGCGAACTCATGGCGGGGCAGATGTATGTTCAATTCGTACGGCTTGCCAAGCCGGCTGCGGCGGCTCCGCTGTTGATGTGGCACGGCGGGGGCATGACAGGCGTGAATTGGGAAACCACCCCGGACGGACGCCCCGGCTGGCAGATGTTCTTCCTCCGCTCTGGGTTCGACACCTACATTTCAGACGCCGTAGAGCGCGGCCGTGCATCCTGGGCGCCCTACCCGCAGGTCTATGCCGCGGCGCCCTATTTCCGCACTGCGAAAGAGGCTTGGGAAGAAGCCTACCGCTTCGGCCCCCCGGGCTCGTGGCATCCCAACCCCGCGCTGCGCCGCACTCATCCCGGCCTGCGCTTTCCGATCGAGCATGTTGACGCCTTCTTATGCCAGAGCGTGCCCCGTTGGGACTGCAACGATGTGCTCACCCAACAAGCCTACGACTCCCTGGTCCAGCGGATGGAAACTGGCGCCATCTTGCTGACCCACAGCCAGGGAGGCAATTTTGGACTGACCGCAGCAGCCAACCATCCTGATGGCGTCCGCGCCGTGGTGTCCCTGGAACCTTCGGGCGCTCCCGACCCCAGCCTTCACGATGCCGCGAAGCTTAGAGGTGTGCCCCATCTTTTCATCTGGGGCGATTTTCTCGAAAAGCACAGCTTCTGGGTTCACTCCCGGCCGGCCGCGGAACGCTGGCGAGATAGCCTCAGCTCTGCCGGCTGCGACGTTACCTGGATTGAACTGCCGTCTCTCGGGATACTTGGCAACAGCCATGCCTTGATGGCCGACGACAACAGCGACGTAGTGGCTGGAATCGTACTCGACTGGCTTCGCCAGCTAGGCTTAGCCGGTCCCGCTGTACGCTGACGTATCTTTTATCGCTTAGGGTGGTGCTCAGCCAGCGGACCCGGAAGTTACCCGGGACCACGTCCTATAAGTGCTAACTTGTTTTGGGGGTGTTTTTAGTCAAGCTCCCACAGAAACGTCATCCTTCAGGATGACGATTCTACCGTCCATCTCCAACTCCGTGGTCCGCGTTTCCACTTACTCGCCCTCAACCACGGTCATGATCCATTCCGAGAAGCGAACGCCGGTAGGGGAGACGTACTTAATCGTGGCAGTCCCTGCTGACATGGCCCACGCCAATCCCGTCTGGCTTACGTACATGACATAAGGATCGCTGGAGCTCCAGGTTCCGCTGGAACCGGCGAAATTAGTGCTATACAAAGCTCTCGTGACGCCGTCGCTGTACACGCCCGAGGGTGTGAACTGCACCGTAGCGCTGGTGAATACCCGGTTGACGTCAGGCGTGTTGTAACTGACCCCGATGTTGGCATCCGCCGGTTCTACATTGCCCAACTTGCCGGAGATCAGCTTCGCACCGGAGAGCGAGGCTATCGTTGCTTCTGCCATCGCGGTCATCCTGGCGTATCCTGCAGCCGTGGGGATTTGCGACGGGCCCATCAGGGGTGTCGGGTCCACATACTCCGAAGCGTTGGCCTTACCACCCGTCGGCTCTGGAACGTAGATGTTTCCTATGCCGGAGCCACCCACCGAGCTGACACAACCGCACAGCATATCGTCGTAGTTGATCACCGGAATGTTGTTCGCCGCCCCGTAGCTCTCCAGGAAAGCGTTCATTTGGATGATCCCGAAATTATTTGGGGCGCCCGCAGGGGTGGTCGCCAGGATCACCTTGATGTCGGCCGCCTTCGCCTGCGCTACCATGTTCTTGATATTGGCGATAAAGTTCGCTACCACGATGGGCGCGCTCTCGTCGTCTGCAATGGCCGCATCTACAGCCCCAACCAGGATGTGCACGACAGCCGGATGCAGGTTCACGACGTCGGCCTGAAACCGTGCTACCGCATCCGCCGACAGCTCCCCCGGGTAATTCATTCCCGGACGCGACTCATTGATCCAATTCTTGTTGGCGGCAAACCCGCTGGTCCAGTCATAGGTAAGGTAGTCTCCAAGGAAGACCACCTTCGGGGAAGCGGCGGCAGCAGTGGCAGTACTCGAACCGAAGACAGAAAGAAGAGCCCCTAACAGGGCAAGCGTTACTTTGTACCGCTGGGTCATAGTGCGCCGCCTCCACAGGCAGCAGACCGGGATACGACGCCTCCCGGAATGGGACGGTTGAGCAGTTTCAAAATGGACCTGCCGGCACCTCTTCGTCTTAGCGAGTAGGTACTGAATCGCAATCGCGGGTGACCTGGCTTTTAGCCTCTCGTCCCCACGCTTATCATCGGCGCTACAAGATGTGACTTTAGTAGTGTTTTTGACCTATTCGTCGCGCAGTGTCTTGGCGGGGTCGATACCCGCGATCCGCAGAGCCGGCGCCGTGGTAGCAACCAGCGTTACCGCTTCCAGCGTCAACACGACGATGAGCATGGTGGGCACATCGTAGACGCTTACTCCATAGAGCTCGCTGCGCAAAGCGCGCAATGCTCCTGCACACAAGACCAGGCCCAGGATGAGTCCAAGTGTCGACGCCCAAACGCCCGGAGCTCCGATATGGAACATGGCTTGGCGAACCGTCGAACCCAGGGCGATACGAATCCCAATCTCGCGCGTCTTCTGCGCAACTAAATTCGCCACCAGCGCAAAGATGCCGATCGTGCTCAGAAGCAGCGCCAAAGCCGCCATCGCGCTCAGCAGCGCGACCTCGACACGCTGCGTCGCCAGCGCCTTCGCCATCAGGTCGCGCATATTGTAGAAGCCGGAGAAAGGCAGATCAGGATCGGCACTCGAAAGAGCTCGTTGCATCTGCGCCGTCAATCCTTCTACTGGACCGGCGGTGCGCACGATCCAGCTTGGCTGGAAGAAGACGTGGAGCATCGCGAGGAAAGGGGGATCGGTTTGCGCCGCGGGGATGTACATGGTTTCTTCACCCGTGAGAGGAGCAGCGGCATCCAGCCCCGGGGCGATGGGCACGTCCTCTACCACTCCGACGATTCTCGTATCCTTATTGACGTAGTGGCCGACGGGACTCGTCCCATGGAAGTACTTGCGCGCGAATGTCTGGTTAACGATGGCCACGTGCTGCGTATCTGGTCCGTCTGAGTCGGTGAAAGAGCGTCCCGCGAGTAGGGGAATCTGCAATGCCTGGAAATAATCGGGGGTGATGTAGACCTGATCGGTCATCCCCTGCTGTCCTGCGTCTTTGCCGTCGCTGATCGTCAATCCATTGAGCAAGGCACGCTCATAGGGCAAACTCTGCCCGACAGCGACCGCCTGCACGCCCGGTATCTGTCGCATGGCAGAGGTGCTTTCACTCAGCAGCTTGCGGAAGGATGCGGCATCGTGATAGCGCACATCGTCCAGGGATGCTCTGGCGGTGATCACTCCAGTGGCGTCGAAACCAGCAGGCAAGGTTTGCAGGTGGATGAGAGTACGAATGAGCAGGCCAGAAGCCGCCAACAGCAATACAGTAAGAGCCACCTCGCCGGCGATCAGAGCCTGGCGCAAACGCAAAGGGTCGCCTCCGGTTGCGGAATGACTGGCGATGGCCGAGCGCAGACGGAACTTGCGCATGGCCAAAGCAGGAAACATGCCAAAAAGCACGCTGGTCAAGAGGGAGATGAGCAGAGTGAATGCCAGTACTCGGCCATCAAGGGGTACTTTGGCCACAGGGAGATAATGCGGCGGGAGAAGCTGGAGCAAGCCACGTAAAGCGACGAAACCGACTGCCACGCCGGCCGCGCCACCCAGGAGTGCCAGCAGGAGATTTTCCACCCATAGCTGCTTTTGAATCTGCCAGCGGGAAGCTCCAAGCGCCAGTCTGGTGGCAAATTCAGGGGACCGCCGCAACACGCGAACCAGTGTCAGCCCAGCAAGATTGGCGCTGGCAATCAGCAGGATGAATCCTGTTGCCATCATCAGAGCCAAGGCCTGCGGGCGAAGCGTAGCAGTCACACCTTTTTGCAGCGGCACCGAGTGGTAGGTTACCTGCGCGTTCGGGTCGTCGTTTAACTCATAGCGGTGGGCACGGTGGGACCACGCGCGGTTGATTTCGGCGTCCGCCTCCTGCCAGGTGGCGCCATCGCGCAGCCGGGTGATAGCCTCAACGTTTGTTCCGCCCCCTTCACCTTCAGGACCAAGCTGGAGTGCGGTATAGATGTCGGCATTCAAGGGCGTGGTCGTCCCCTCGGCGAGCACGCCAATGACGGTGTAGGGTGCGCCTTTCAGCAGCACGGCTTTGCCCAGAACATTGGGATTAGAGTCGAAAGTATTTCGCCACAAACTGTAGCTCAATATGGCTGCGTCGGGCCCGTGGGGGCGGTCCTCCAAATCGCTGAAGTTACGCCCCAGGGCGGGTTGAATGCCCAGCACATCGAGATAGTGGGCCGAAATACGTCCCGCCTGGAGATACTGCACATGAGATCCGGCCTCGAGATTGACGCCCGAAGTACGCGGACCCGAGACCGCCGATAGCAGGGCGGGAACGTCGTCGCGCAAGAGTTGCCATTGCTCGTACATCAGTTTGTGCCGCGCATCCCAGGGCCTCACTCCGGTGACTCGGGTGTAGATGGTGCCCATCCGCTCCGGGCGCGGATAAGGCAGGCTCTTCAGCATGAGAGCGTTCACGATCGAGAAAATCGCGGTATTGGCGCCGATCGAAAGCGCCAGGGTGAAGATCACGGTCACAGTGAAACCGGGATTGCGAAACAATTGACGGACGGCAAATTTCAAATCTGCCAGGAATGATTCCCACCGTAGCCATTGCCAAACTTCGCGGCCGCGCTCTTCGATCAGGGTCACATTTCCAAACTGTCGGCGCGCGGTTTGTTCGGCGCTTTCCCGCGACATACCATCTTCGACCAGGTCCTCAATCTTTTCTTCGAGGTGCTCTTGTATCGACTCATGCAGTTCGTGGTAATGGCGGCGGCGCGAGAAGAGCTGTTTGAACCAGCGCATGGGAGTCTCCTATTGCTCGGCGATCGCGAGTACACGGCGAATGCCGGCGAACATCTGTTCAAAACTCGATATTTCCTTTTCCAAATGTTTTGTGCCCGCCGCTGTTACTTTGAAAATTCGCACCGGGCGGCCCTTCGGCGACAAACCCATTTCAGATTCCAGCCATCCGCTTTTCAGCATGCGCTGCAACGCCGGATAAAGCGAACCCTCTTCAATCTGCAGCAGATCGTCGGAGACGTGCTTGATTTGCTGCGCCAGCGCGTAGCCGTGCATTGGCCTTCTGCTCAGTGTTTGCAGAATCATCATTTCCAGTGCCCCTGGAAAAAGGTCGCGGTATTCGGGTTTCTTGGTCATATCTCTCTGTATGGTCCCAAAAGACTATTTCCAAAATAGTATATCGAAACGGGGTCAGATGAGATAAATTGCCGCAAGATGCATCTTGTGATATATCTTATGATGTATTTTAAAGAAAGGAATAAATATGCATCGACATCATCAAGAATTCTCATTTTTCGAAGAACGGGGCCGCCACGGTCGTTTTGGGGGAAGGGGCAGGCCGTTCGACCGTATGGGCGGGGGCTTCATGGGCCCTGGAATGCGGGCAGCAAAAATGCTTGCCTCGGGGGATCTGAGGCTCATCATCCTGGCTTTACTCAGCGAAAAGCCAGGCTACGGATACGAAATCATCAAAGCCATCGAAGAGCACTCCAGCGGCATCTACGCGCCAAGTCCGGGAATGGTTTACCCGGCGCTCACTTACCTCGAGGAGTTGGGATACACCGCCTCTGAGTCGGAGGGCACCAAGAAACTCTACCGAATCACTGAGGCGGGTACTGCCCATCTGAACGAAAACCGAGTCAGTGTTGAAGAAACTTTGGAGCAACTAGCCCGCTTCGGCCGCAAGGTTTCCCAATTCCAAAAGCAGTTCACCGAGGAGAACGAAGAGGACGACGACTCTGGGGCTGATCCACGGCGCGGGATCAGAAGCGACTGGCGGCAAATGAAGTCGGAATTCCGCGATCTTCGAAATGACCTCAAGGCGGCACTCCACGAGAAGTTCGACGCTTCACCCGAGGAGAGAAAGCGAGTCTTCGCGATCCTGCGCCGGGCAATCGACGAAATCCGGAGCAAGCAGTCATGACTGGCCCTGCAGAGGAGCGTCCCCGATTGAATTCGGAGAAAGCCCGGTGGGCGGCGAAACTCCCAGACAGACCCGGAGAGAAGTGCGGGGCAGAAGCCGGCGCCTATCGCCCCGTGGTCGACCGCAATGCCTGCGAAGGAAAACGTGATTGCGTGGAGGTCTGTCCCTACGACGTTTTTGAAGTGAGACAGATCGACGATGAAGACTTCTCGCGTCTCTCTTTCCTGGGAAAGCTGAAGAGCCGTGCTCACGGCAGGCTCACCGCCTACACGCCGAAAGAGGATCTCTGTCAGGCATGTGGGCTCTGCGTAGTGGCTTGTCCAGAAAAAGCAATCACGCTGGTTACGAACAAACGCGTGTAAGGACGAGATGAAGCCAGCCGGGAGCGGGAAACGTTGTGGCTGACACTTTCATCCGGCACGTCTCCGACATCGCATTTTGGATCCATATGGCTCTTAGCTCTCAAACAAGGCCTCGAGGTCGCGTTTTCCGTGCAGTACATGCATGATTTGAACGCGGGATTCCGACAGGCGATAAAAAACTACGTATTGCCCTACGGGAAAGCTGCGATAGCCGGGTCGAAGCTCGTCCCGGCTTCTCCCGGCGTACGGGTTCTCACCCAAAAGCTCAAAACGCCGTGTGATGAGATCGATGAAGCGGTCGGCTGCAGATTCGTTGTCGGTAGCGATGTAGCGCCAGATTTCGATAAGGTCAAGGCGCGCTCGACCGCTAACGCGGTAAGTCATCCCCTGGAGCTGCTCTTTATCGACGATCGCGCTTCGCGCTTCAGCTCTTCCCCTAATCTGGGCAGGGACTCATCGTCGTAGTCTGAGAAGTTTCCCGTTTGTAGATCAGCTTCCGCCTCATCCAGCGCGGACAAAATCTCGATCCGGCCGCGCTCGCGCGTCTCCCACAGCGAAAGGGCCTGCTGTACTGCTTCCTCAGCATGATGAATCCTTCCGCTTTCGATAGCCTGGCGAAGAAAAGCTTCCTGAGCGGGTGTGAGATGTATTTCCATTGGTTTAAGCGTAGAGGTGGCAAAACGACCTGTCAATTTGCTTCTACCACCGGTCTCTCAGTTCGCCTGGCTACCACGAGTGTCCTAAGGCCTGTGAGTCTGTGCCTGTGCCGCGGCCAACACCAGCTTGCGCATAGAGTAGAGCACCGTAAACCGTACCAACGCAGAAGGCTGCGCAGCCGCATCCAGGACACTCATCTGCTGCGCCTGCCATCCTGCCGGAGGCGCGGTGCGGCTTTCCAAATAGGCCAACGACGAGAGCCCGACCGCGGCTAGATCGCCCAGTTGCCCGGCGCGCACGGTGGCATCGCTGAGTCTCGGGGTCTGTTGCACGTCCTCGAGCAGGCGCGTCTCCGCCGCCTGCCAGGAGAGAAAACGCAAGCGCAGCCGGCGAAACGCAGCTTCAGGGGAGGGAATTGGGCCCTGCGGCACATCGCCGCTGAGGTCGAGCTGCAGCTTTGGATCAGAGGGTGGCGGCACCGTCACCTGGCCCGCGATGGCATCCACCTCTCCGGCGACCTGCTGACGCGACGGCGGGTCGGCGACCACTGCATCCACCAGCCGATCGAGTGCTGTCCACCCATTGGTGTGCTGCAACCCCGAGCGCTCATGGAAATCGACCGGTTCCAGTACCGAGGCCAGAACATCGAGTGCCTCAGGGTCACGTTCGAGCAGGAGATTGCGGCGCACCGTCTCAGGACCGCTGATGTGGCGCAGTCCTACATCCTCCAGCTTGAGCGAGTTGATGCGCAGACGGCGATACATATCCGAAACATCGCGGTCGCCCTGCGGAGACCAGAAGCGTTCGGCAACCGCCATGGTTCGCGGCCACACCCGCGAGTCCAAGGTTTCCGTGTTCAGCTGCTCGGCCCACATGCACACCTCGCCGCCCAGGATCAGCTTCTGCTGCTCAGCCGAGAGCGTGGTATCTGCGGGGATCGGGTCAGCAAGATACATCTGGGCCGAAGTCTTCTGCCCATCGAGGTAGTACGGAGCGGATAGGATCCCCTGATATCCCTGTCGAGCGCCTTCGGCCAGCGAAGCCTCTCCCCGCCAGCTCTGGATGAGAATCGTTTTGGGCAAAGCAGGATCGAGAATCTCATCCCACCCGATCATCTTCTTGTTGTGCTTCTTGAGAATCTGTTCCAATTGCTGGTTGAACGAGGCCTGCAGTTCAGCCGCCTTGGTGTAGCCCTTTTTCTTCATAAAAGCGGCGATCTGCGGATCGGCAAGCCACGCCTTCCCGTTCACCTCGTCCCCGCCGATGTGGAAGTAAGCGTCCGGGAAGATGCGCCCCATCTCGTCCACCAGTGTGTCGATGAACTTGTACGTGCTTTTGCGGGTTGGATCGAGCACGGCGGTGGGCATGCCGTAGACCACGGGCAGCGTTTTGATGGGGGCCGCCGGCGCCAGTTCGGGATAAGCCATGATCCAGCTGGAGCCATGGCCAGGCATGTCAAACTCCGGCACCACACGGATGCCGCGAGCCCGCGCATAAGCGACCACTTCGCGCAGCTGATCCTGGGTGTAGTATTCGCCTTCGGACGCGACCTCGGTCAGCTTGGGAAACTTCTTGCTTTCGGCGCGGAAGCTCTGATCGTCGCTGAGATGCCAGTGAAAGACATTCAGCTTGGCGGCTGCCATGCCATCGAGCGTGCGTTCCACCGCGCCCACCGGTTCAAAATGGCGGCTCACATCGAGCATAAAGCCGCGCCAGCGAAAACGTGGGACATCGTTGATGGTCACGGCCGGCAACACGCAGGCGCCGTGCTCCATGGTAGCGAGCTGCAACAGGGTCTCGAGCCCGTGCATAGCGCCCAGGTCGTTTGCCGCGGTGAGCGTCGCTCCTTGCGTAGTGACGCTGAGTTGATAGCTCTCATCTTCATCGATGGTCTGTATCGGCTCACCGGGCCCGGCTACGTTGATGTGTAGCGAAGCCTGCGCAGGAGAAGGATGATCGATGGTGGAGCGCAGCACTTCTCCGCCGCAGGTGCGGCCGAGCCGGACCAGGTCCCTTCGCACCGCAGCTTCGAGCCGCGCATCGTGTGTCTGCCCATAGTTGTAGGTGAAAGTGGAAGGGCCGCCCCCGGCGGGCGTCACCGTAAATGTGCCCTCGCCGCGCGTGATCGAGCTGGGCACGGGCATGAGCGCCAGGGAAGTCTGGGTGGAGGAGGGTGCTTGTGCGAGGGCGAGCGAGCCCGCAAGGAAAACAACAGTGGAAGACGCCAGAGAAATTCGCATAGGTCGAAAGGACAGCCTACAGGAAGGACTGTGATTTGGACACGCTCCGTATTTTCTCTGGATTCGAACGCTAGACGTCCTGGGGAGTCAGTCTCCTAACAGAACCTGTTAGGAACTCGACGGGTGCCCCAGGTTTGCCAAAGCAGTACCTGGGCCGAATAAGAAGGGCTAAGCCCACCAAAGCTTTTTGCTAATCAATCAGCTAAAAGCAATCGAAACATATCATTTTCGGCCCAGGTACGCTTTGGCGAACCTGGGGCACCCGTCCAGTTCCTATTGAGTTCAATTTCCACTCAGGCAAGGGTCTTCAGATGGTCGTACGTGGCCGTCAACCGTTCACGCAGATAATCCGCCCCGGTCGTCGGCTGATACTTCGACGCGGCGCCGGGTGCGATGCAACCTCGCAGTACCTCCACGCGGGCATCGGGATTGGGATCCAGAAAGAACGCCACCGAATACCGGTCCTGGACCGGGATCGCGACCCGGTGTGGTGTTGAAATATAAACATCGTTGGTCCAGCGCATTAAGCAGTCACCGATATTGCAAACGAATGCGCCCGCAATGTGGGGTGCATCGAGCCACGCGCCGCTGCGAGTGCGAACCTGCAGCCCCGCGATCCCATCCGTGGCCAGAATGGTGAGGTTGCCGTAGTCGGTGTGCATGCCGGCCCCGCTGTCGGGAGCCCGATCCTGGCTCTGCGGCTGGGGTGGGTAGTGCAGCATGCGCAGAACCGCCAGGGGCGCGTCGAGTTTGTCCTCGAAGAAATCCTCCGCAATGCCCAGATCGAGCGCGAAGCCGTGGTGAAGCCGGCGGCCCAGCGCCCAGCAAGCATCGTAGTAGGCGAGCACCGTCTCTCGCCAATGAGGAAGTGCCGGCCACAGGTTGACGCCACGAAACGGCTTACCCGCCATCACGTCGGGGTGGTCGGCAGCCAGCTCCAGCCCGATATTGAAAGCCTCCTTGTAGTCAGCCCGGGCGGCGGCCTCATCGAGACGTTCCCCTTCGAGCGCGACATAGCCGCGGTTATGCGGCGAGCGCTTGATCGAATATTCCTCCTTGGCCGCGAGCGGCAGGGCAAAGAATGCACGCGCGGCGGCAAACATGGCTGCGCGCGTGGTCTCGGCGATTCCATGATTCACCACGTAGAAGAAGCCGATCTCCCGGCAGGCGTGGCCCAATTGGGCTGCCACACGCGTCCGGGTGGAGAGTTCCTCGGAGGTCAGGCCCCAAACATCGATCACCGGAAGCTCAGTCATCGTCCATCCGCTCCAACGTCTGCGCATCACCACAGGGTCAAATTGTAACCGGGGAACACACGCTGAGGAACAAGGATCACCGTGGATATCGAGAACTTTGTTTCCGCAACATAATGAATTCGAGCACCGAGGTATTGTGTCCGAATCAGCCTCCGCACGCTGGTTCGACATTTGCGGAATCCGCTGCAGTGCTCAGCTTCGGGACCAACAGAAAGTCCTATCCACTGTGGCCGCAGGCATTATTGCGATCATGAAGATCCCGCAACAATAGAAGCAATTGATCAGCCCCTGCGGCGATCTGTTAATGGAGTTCTCCACCCGACAGCTACAAGCCCGTACCAAAAGTAACTTCGTTTGTCCTCTTTGGTTTGGATTTACTACGATTAAAACCGCTTAGCCGCACAGCTACGCGGTCAGAACAATTTCGGAGGGCCTTGTCAAGCCCCACCCGTAGCCCCTTGAGTACCACATACAACCCTGAGGTTACTCAGGATTGAGTAGCAAATCGTCCATAGCCATGTATTCTCCTTTCATAAGTAGCGGCGCAAAAACCCATCCCCCATGGCAGCCGCGAGCTATTAATTCCCCCTAAATCTTGAGGGCGTCGCCTGCTGTTTGGGTCACGCCGAAGCAGGTGACTTTGAGTTTTGGTCGCACAGGCGTAGTCATTATCGGCGGAGGCCCAGCTGGACTGGCGCCTCTGCTTGCGGCGCATCGACGTGGACGTCTCGCTGACATATTGGAAGAGGGCGTCACGGTAGTGGAGCAGTCGGGTTCCGTTGGGGAAGGGACCATCGGCCGCTGGGCTATCAACTCCGACAGCACCGCTTTCACCTTTGCCGACTGTCTTGCCGGACCTCCCGATGGCGAGCTCGCAGAGCTACGAAATCATCCCCTCACCAAAGAGTTCGTGGAGTTAGGAGAGGGCACTGTGCCCTTGCGCCGTGCAGGCGAGTTTCTGGGCCTGGTCGGGCAAGCGCTAAACGAGGTGATTGAAGCCTCACCCAACGGCCGTGTGCTTAAGGGATACCAGGCTGTTTCCACCCAGCGCACCCGAACCGGTTGGCTCACCTTGATTCGGGATATTGAGACCGGACATGAGCGCACCATCGATTCCCGCAATGTAGTCCTGGCCACCGGAGCTTCCCAGCCGATCGAACGCCTGCGCAGGGAGAGAGTAGCTGGCGTCAATCTCGTCGAGCGGTGTGGCCCACGGCTGTTGCAATCAGGCGACGTGGTGAGTAGCACAGGTTTTGCCGCGATGGCGACCCGTCTCGCCGGCCTTGGCCGGCCTCCACGGGTTGCCATCATCGGCGGTTCCACCAGCGCGGCTGCAATTGCCTACGCCATGTTGAATCGCATGCCCGAGGTCACCTTTGGTCCTGGTGGGCTCACCATCCTGCACCGCCGTGAGCTGCGTATTTTCTACCCCAGCGTGGAGGCAGCCCTGGCCGAGGGATACACGGAGTTTGGCCCCGATGACATCTGTCCGGTCAGCGGCCGTGTCTTTCGTCTGAGCGGCTTCCGCCTGGACTCGCGTGAATTGATCATGCGTGCGCGCGGCATCGGAGGGCGTCCGGCAGAGCCTCGCTTGCAGTTGCATCGCCTCGGTGTCGATGACGCAGCTTCCCTGGCGCTGCTCGACAATGCGGACCTGGTGATCGCTGCGTTGGGTTACCGGCCTCGTGCTCTGCCGGTCTTCGATCAGGAGGGAACAGCAGTCACCCTTCATTCCGAAACAAGTCCGCAGGCACGGCTGGTGGACAACTACTGCCGGGTGATGGATGCCGGCGGCAACCCGCTGCCTCACTTGTTTGCCATCGGCTTGGCGGCCGGCTTTGTCCCCTACGGAAAGCTGGGCGGGGAGAAGAGTTTCCGGGGCCAGGCAAATGGCCTGTGGCTGTGGCAGAACGATGTCGGCGCGATGATTGCCGACGCCATTTTATCTCCCGGCCCGGGAGAAGACTACGCACTCGAACCGTCCGCGCTTGCGGGTCTGGAACAAATCCGCGCTACTCAGGAGCTAGAGGTATGAATATCCCGTTGGTTCGTCCTGCACCACCCCAGCTTTCGCTTGCACTTGCGGAGTTGAAAGCGCTTGAAGAAAGCGGCATTTTCAGCAATTTCGGTCCCGTCAATACGCTCTTTGAGCAGGAGATGATGGCCCGCTTCTTCTCTGGAGAAGGCGCTTGCGTGACTGTTTGCAATGCAACCATCGGCCTCATGCTGGCTATCAAGGATGCGGTCGGCGAGCAGCCTTCTGGAAAGTTTGCTCTGATGCCGAGCTTCACCTTCGCGGCTGCAGCGCACGCTGCCCTTTGGTGCGGACTTACCCCGCTACTCTGCGACATCGATCCTGCGACCTGGGCGGCTGATCCCGCGGCTGAAGCGGAAATGCTTTCCCGCTATGCCGGCCAGATCGCTGTGGTCATGCCCTACGCGACCTTCGGTTACCCAATTGATTTGACCCACTACACCAAACTCGCGGCTCAGCTCGGCGTGCCCGTCGTGGTCGATGGCGCAGCCTCGTTGGGCACGTTTGACGAGCACGGACGCGGGTTCGGGACTGGCTTTGCCGGAACCGTGGTTTTTTCCATGCACGCCACCAAGTCATTTGCCGTAGGAGAGGCCGGATTGATGTACAGTGCGGATCCGGATCGCATAGCCAGGCTTCGCACCATGAGCAGCTTCGGCTTTGGTGAGCCACGCACGGCTACCATGCCTGGCTTGAACGCCAAAGTCAGCGAAGTGACCGCGTTGCTCGGCCGCTTACGGCTGACCGATTACGACAGCATTTTGGCTCACCGGGCCGCGCTGCTCGATCGCTATCGCAATGCGCTGCCGGAATTGCAACTTCAATTGAGAGCGCCAGGCACGCAGGCGCATCAGTTTGTGCCCGCCCTATTACCCTCTGCATTGAAAACAGAGAAGGCGGCTATCCGTGCCCAGCTAACCGCCCAGGGGATCACGACGGGAGCTTACTTCAGCCCCCACTTGATGGAGCAGCCCTACTTCCAAAGGACTTGCGTGGCCGGCCCCCTATCGGTCTGCGACGATGTTTCCGCAAGGATGATCAGTCTTCCTCTCTTCGATACCATGACTCACGCTGAGGTGGATTACGTGGCTGAATGCCTCAACACCTTGATGGGCGTTACGGCGCAGGGCATAAAGCGGCAGAAGCTGCGCAGCGAGCGGCACGTTCACCTGGTGGGGGCCTGATGTGTCCGGTGAAACTTACTTTCTCCAGATTAAAGTCCCGTAGGGACGGCTGAGAGTGATACCTGATCTACGGGATTGGATGAATAAGCCGGCAAGCCAGGCTGCGCATTTAATACCGGACTATAACCAGAAAGATAATGCCGAAGGAGTCAACTTCGCTCCTTGGCATTTTTATCGTTCGAGACACTATAGAGAACTACGACGAACACCTACTTTGCTGGCAGTACCCGAATGATGGCCATCATTCCAGAATCCTCATGGCCGAGAATGTGGCAGTGATAAACGAAATCCCCAACCACCGGCCCGCGGAAGTCCATACGAACCTTGACGCTGGGGTAAGGACCGGTTCCACTCCAATACGGAACCTGCACTGTATCTAAATACTGTCCCGAGTCCACCGACTTGCCATTTTGTTCCAGAACCAGGAAGTGGATCTGGTGCATATGGAATTCGTGGTTTTCCAGGGCCCGGTTTTCTATCGTCCAGTCTTCGATAGCGCCTTGCGTGGTGATGATTGAAGGAGGATTGGATGGGTCGAAAAGAACGGGTGTCTGTCCATCGACCGTAATGAAGAAGTTCGTAGGACTGTTAGGATCACTCGGATCGCTCAGAACCTCAGAGAAATAGAGCTTGCGGTGGGCCGTCGGCCGCATATTGGCAAGCCCAAAGAAGCGCTCAGAGGGCGGGAGCGAGGAGGTGTTCGCGATCCGCAGCGACGGCTCGGCCGCTCCGTTGCTCGCCTTGATTGCCAGGATCGGGCGCGTTGGATCGTTGTCGCCATCGGGGCCGGTGTCAATATTCAGCGTAGACAGGACCGCTCTCTTGACCTTCAAGGACGGCCCGGTAACGATGAACTCCGCCCGCGAGGCCGGAGGCAGCAATATATCCTTCGTGACCACCGGCTGGCCCATACGCAACCCATCCTGCGACCCGGTCGGCACCCCGTCGAGCGCCACTACGGTGAGAGGCTGGGGCACCTGGTCATACTGCAGCTGTAAATCGATGATCGTATCCGCGGAGGCATTCAAAATCCGCCACAGCTCCTTCTGCTGTGGCTTCATGGCCACGACTGCGGGGGTGAAACTCGGGTAGGGGACTGGGATGTAATTCAATGAGATATCCCAGGAAGGGATCGCGCCCCCCGGCGTCGGATTTCCCGGGACCAGGTTGTCGCGAATGATAAGCGTGCGCGCCGGCAGGCCGGCCACCTCCGGGTTCACGTTCTCGATCCCGTCCACCACGATAGCGCCCGAAGCTCCGCCCAGCACCGCGGCCTCTGAGATGCCGTGAATATGAGGGTGATACCAGTAAAGCCCCGGCGGTTCATCCGTGGGAAAGTGCACGTCGTAATCGTAGCTATCTCCGGAGTTAACCACGGTCGTGATCACCTCATCCTGATGGCAGGTGGGTGGTGTGTTTGTGCCGTGATAGTGAATGTTCACAGACGTGTCATCCATGGCCTTGCTTGTGCAATCGCCGGTAACCGTCATGCCTGGCATTGCCGCGGGAGAACTGGACTTCGGGAGCAAATTCTTTAGATGGATGATCAACTGATCGCCCGGGTGGACATGCAGAGTAGGCGACTCCACTCCGCCTTCTGTGGTGAAGCAATAGAGCGTATTGCCAAACTGGTCAACCCGCGTCTGGTAGGTAAAGCTGACCTGCAGTTTGCCCCCCGCGCTGAAAAGATTGGTGGGTTCAATGACTGTGCTGCCCGCATGATAGCGAGGACACGGAGCATTCTCACCTAAAGCCCCAAGCGGAATCAGCGACACAGCTAAGAGTACGAGCAAAAACGAACGACGACCTGCTGAAAAATGAAGAGTCAATGTTTTGCCTTCTCAGGTGGATTTGATTTCGGGAGGGATGGTGTTAAGTGTATCTGAACGGTCCGGGAATACAAGGGTAATGGGGAATTATTGTCGAGGGGATGAAGGGGGTGGAGGCGCGGGATGGAATTGAACCATCAAATAAGGCTTTGCAGACCCTTCCCTTTTCTTTTTGGGTTCCGCGCCAATCGCAACGTCATCGTGAAATGCAAGCTACGATTCTTCACGTTCTACTTCCTCAAATTCTTCCGCAGTGGAGAACCGATACTGAGGCAGAAGCATACTTGCCGGGTGCTCATTTGTATTGCAGTAATAAGTAACAATGAACTACTCAAGGGTAATGATCGGCCTGCGGGCGCCGGAAAGCTACAACTCGGTTCCGGCTTCAAACTCTCAAAGACGCTTCCCGTGCGCACGCGTCGTGGCCATCTCGAACAACTTGGCGCGGAGACCGGGCTTCCAGATAAAAACGTGTGTACCGGGCTCCATGGGCTCGCAGTATCTTGCCAGCAGCAATGAGCATCCATTAACAAAGTTAACCAGTTCCTGCTTACGAGCAATCTCTAATGCTGAGGCTGCCAACCCGCCACCCCGATGCACGGATCTTTACCGCAGAACCATTCCCGAAACACCGTAGCCGGTACGCGGGTGCGAAGAGCATTGACCCGTCTGAGGTCGAACCCGTTCGACAGCACCCAGACGGACTGTTTCGCTTCGATCGCCTGCAAAATCTCCGCTTCTGTGATGTAGGCGACATGAAGCCTTTCCGCCGCCCCGTTCATGATCGTCGGGCGTAGCGAGGCATCCCACAGACGAACATTCTTCACCCGCGGAGCATAGTAGGTCAGCACCATGGGATCGGAAAGCGGGCTCAGCACTATCAGATCTGCTCGTTCCAATTCGGGTCCGACTGCATGCATACTTTCTCGCCAGGGCTCCTTGTCGCTGCCGGGGTTTGTTATTTGGAAGAACAAGCCGGTTCCGAACGCGGCTAGGAGGCTAAGCAGGACAGCATAACGGGCGCGTCCAGCCACCAAAAGCTGGCTCGCCGCGATCAAGCACAATGGCACCACCGTCCAAACAAGAACACGCGGCAATAATATTGGGCGAGCAATGCTTAGCACGCTCACCAACGCAAGAAAAAGGCAAGGCACGCCAATCAGGGTGACGCTTGCCCGAATGGGGAAACGGTGCAGAAGCAGCGAGACCAGCAGGGTTCCGAACACGCCCGCCGCCAATACGAAAGCCGGCCACGGATAGGGGGTCAATTCACCACTCACCACAAGCGAAGTGGCGTAGACCAGCGTGCGGATGCTCATTTTGGGCATCCAATCGAGTCCACCACCGTGGCTCGCCGCCAGAGTGTGGACGAAATACG
Source organism: uncultured Acidobacteriaceae bacterium (assembly GCA_963821315.1). Classification (GTDB taxonomy): domain Bacteria; phylum Acidobacteriota; class Terriglobia; order Terriglobales; family Acidobacteriaceae; genus PALSA-350. Next base: position 337,338 of record CAWGDP010000014.1, read on the forward strand.
GCACCCCGAGCAGCAGAACCAGCCCGTTCAATGCCGTCCATCTCAACAACGCCTGGCGTCCGCCAAGGCCTTGCAGGAGGAAAAACAACCATACCGCTCCCCCGCACGCGGCCACGAACAGAACTCCGGTTGCGTGCAGGTAGAGACAGAGGGTAGCGAACAAAGCGTAGAACGCCGCTGCCCTCAACGAGCGCGGGTCCCGCTGATATACAGCGGCGGCCCAGAGCACGATCGTGGCCGCCAACATCAAGAGCGAATAGACCCTTGCCTCCTGAGCAAAATACAAGCTCAAAGGGCAAAGCGCGAACAGAAGAGCGCCCAGCACGCCCTGTAACTTCCCCAACAACTCACGGCCAAGGAAATAGGTCACTGGAATGCAAAGCGTCGAGGCCACAGTGGACAACGAGCGCAGCGCTGCTTCACTGTCGCCCCACAAGGCCATCCAACCGCGCAGCAGAAGATAGTAGGTTGGAGGGGTCGGCTCGCTAGAAAGCCCATCGGTTAAAAGGTAGTGCAGTCCAAAAATATCTGCGTAATACCGCGAAAAGATCTCGTCGCTCCACAGCGAGGCCGCCCCGATGTGGTACACCCTCAGCGCGACGCACAGAAGGGTGATGAAGCCAAGCGCCACGATGTCGAAAGTGAGCTCGGGCTTAAAGCGGGATGCAAAGGTCCGGCTGAGTGAGGACGGTTGAATGATGGGCTGTATCGCCATATGGACATCTTCCACAGATCGTAGTTTCTGATGAAAATGAAAAAAGAGTACCCGGTGGCTTGACCTCTTGAGTTCCTAATAGAAGCTTTAGGAAGTCTTTCGAACCATTCTTTCGATAGTTAGGCGGGCAGTGCAATAGCACACCCTCGTCATATGAGTGGGAATACTTAACCTCCTTCCTTGTTTAATCGCAGGAAAACTTACTATTGATAAGAGGCACTGAACACTCAGGAAATTTTCATGGTAACCGATATGTTGGTTACCAGAGTCACCGCAAATGTTACCAAGTAACGAGTTACAAACCTGATTCGTACTCGTATGCTTCGTCATGGGCAACGATTTCGAACGGACTAAAAGCTCTGGCTTTGACAGGCATAGGCCTATTTTTTAAGCAGGAGATATTTTGCTTTTTAGGTACCGTGTATCGTAATCTGCTCCCTGGGAGACTTGTCGGGCGTCGCTTTGAGTGACTTGAAGTCGCAGCAGGCCCGAAACTGTCCTTCCTAACCATCCCCCCGAAAATCTTGATGGCGTAGTCCGCCCAATTTGGGCCGCGCCGAAGCAGGTGACTTTGGAATTTGGTCGCACGGGTGTAACTATCATCGGCGGAGGCCCAGCGGGATTGGCGCCTCTGCTCGCGGCGCATAGACGTGGGCGCCTCGCTGACCTATTAAAAGCGGGCGTCACCGTGGTGGAGCAGTCGGGCGCGGTGGGGCAAGGAACGATCGGCCGCTGGGCTATCAATTCCGACAGTACTGCTTTTACCTTTGCCGACTGCCTTGCCGGACCTCCCGATGGCGAGCTCGCAGAACTACGAAATCATCCCCTCACCAAAGAGTTCGTGGAATTAGGAGACGGCACCGTGCCCTTGCGCCGCGCAGGCGAGTTTTTGGGCCTGGTTGGGCAAGCGATAAACGAGGTGATTGAAGCCTCACCCAACGGCCGTGTGCTTAAGGGATATCAGGCAGTTTCCACCCAGCGCACAACCACAGGCTGGCTGACCCTCATCAGAGACCTTGAGACTGGCCGAGAGCATACCATCGATTCCCGCAACGTAATCCTGGCTACCGGAGCTTCCCAGCCGATCGAACGCCTGCGCAGTGAGAGGGTGGCTGGCGCCAACCTCGTCGACCGGTGTGGCGAACGGCTGTTGCAATCCGGCGACGTAGTGAGCACCTCAGGTTTTGCCGCGGTTGCTGCCCGTCTCGCCGGCCTTGGCCGGCCTCCACGGGTGGTCATCATCGGCGGCTCCACCAGCGCTGCTGCCGTTGCCTTTGCTTTGCTGAATCGGATCCCCGAGGTTACGTTTGGTCCGGGCGGCCTCACCATCATGCACCGGCGTGAGCTGCGTATCTTCTACCCTAACGTGGAGGCGGCTCTAGCCGATGGATACACAGAGTTTGGTCCCGATGACATCTGTCCCGTCAGCAAGCGTGTCTTTCGTTTGAGTGGCTTCCGCCTGGACTCGCGCGAACTGATCATGCGTGCGCGCGGCATTGGAGGGCGTCCGGCTGAGCCTCGCTTGCAGTTGCATCGCCTCGGTGTCGATGACTCAGCTTCCCTGGCGCTGCTCGACAATGCGGATCTGGTGATCGCTGCATTGGGTTACCGGCCTCGTGCTCTGCCGGTCTTTGATCAGGAGGGAAGAGCAGTGACCCTTCATTCCGAAACAAGTCCGCAGGCGCGGCTGGTGGACAACTACTGCCGGGTGATGGACGCCGGCGGTAACCCGCTGCCTCACTTATTTGCCATCGGCTTGGCCGCCGGCTTTGTCCCCTACGGAAAGCTGGGCGGGGAGAAGAGTTTCCGGGGCCAGGCAAATGGCCTCTGGCTATGGCAAAACGATGTCGGCGCGATGATTGCCGATGCCATTTTGACTCCCGGCCTGGGGGAAGACTACGCACTTGAATCGCCCGCGCTTGCGGGTCTGGAAAGCATCAACGCTACTCAGGAGCTCGAGGTATGAAGATACCGCTGGTTCGTCCCGCCCCGCCACAGCTGTCCCTCGCTGCCGCTGAACTGCGCGCGCTTGAGGAGAGTGGGATTTTTAGCAACTTTGGTCCCGTCAATACACGCTTTGAAGAAGAGATGCTGGCCCGCTTCTTTGGTGGCCAGGGTGCCTGCACAACTATTTGCAACGCCACCATCGGCCTTATGCTGGCCATTAAGGATGCGGTCGGCGAGCAGCCTTCGGCAAAGTTTGCCCTGATGCCGAGCTTCACCTTCGCGGCTGCAGCGCACGCCGCCCTTTGGTGTGGACTGACCCCGCTGTTGTGCGATATAGATCCCAAGACCTGGGCTGCCGATAATGCTGCTGAGGCGGAAATGCTTTCCCGATATGCCGGCCAGATCGCTGTGGTCATGCCCTACGCGACCTTCGGTTACCCAATTGATTTGGATCGCTATACCAAACTCGCGGCCCATCTCGGGGTGCCCGTCGTGGTCGATGGCGCAGCCTCGTTGGGCACATTTGACGAGCACGGACGCGGGTTTGGGACTGGCTTTGCAGGAAGCGTGGTCTTTTCCATGCATGCCACCAAGTCATTTGCCGTGGGGGAGGCCGGATTGATGTACAGCGGAGACCCGGATCGGATAGCCAGGCTCCGTACCATGAGCAGCTTCGGCTTTGGCGAGCCACGCACAGCGACCATGGCCGGCCTGAATGGCAAACTCAGCGAAGTGACCGCATTGCTCGGCCGGTTACGGCTGGCTGATTACGACGCCATTTTGGCTCACCGGGGCGCCCTGTTTAATCGCTATCGTGAGGCACTGCCGGAATGGCAGTTTCAACTGCGAGCGCCAGGCACCCAGGCGCATCAGTTTGTGCCCGCCTTATTACCCCCTGGACTGGGCGGCCGCAGAACCGCTATCCGCGAAGCATTAGCCATTCGTGGGATAGCGACCGGCCATTATTTTAGTCCACATTTAATGGAGCAGCCATATTTTCAAAGGGTTTGCGTGGGGGGCCCGATGCCGGTTTGCGATGACGTCTCTGCCCGAATGATGAGTCTGCCCCTGTTCGACACCATGTCGAACGATGAGGTAGACCAGGTGGTTGCATGCCTGCACGAAGTGATCGCCGCCGAGCAAGACAGGCGGCGTCTAAAGCCATCCCGCAATGAGCGGCAAGTGCCGCAGGTTTACGGACGGATGAGCCGCACCACAGGGGAAATCGCCGTTGAGTAAGATTGGCAGGATAGCGGCGTTAGACTCGGTGCGAGGCATCGCCGCGTTTATCGTGGTTATCCACCACTGTTTTCTAACCCGGGCTGTCTACTGCAATTTCTTCTTCACCCAATGGAAGACGCCCGCCAACAGCCTGGTCTCGTGGATCTTTCTTTATACTCCGGCGCGTATCGTCTGGGCGGGCTACGAGGCAGTCACGCTGTTCTACGTGCTCAGCGGACTTGTGCTGGCTTTGCCCTGGGTGGAAGAACGGCCCCCTGAGTACAGGAAGTACGCCATACGACGGATGTGTCGGCTCTACATTCCCTACGTTGTTGGCATCGTAGCCGCTGGTGTGCTCAACGTTGCGTTACTGCAGCATGCATACGTGAACGGAGCAAGCCAGTGGGTCAATTCCATGACCTGGACCAATCCGGTCACGCCCTTCGTCCTATTCGATCACTTCGCGATTATCGGGCATCACGCTACCATCAACGGCGTCACCCACACCTTGATCTGGGAGATAAGGGTATCGCTTATTTTCCCCTTGATCATTGTGCCCATTATGCGCTGGGGGATGCGCGGTGCGCTTGCTGTCCTGGCATGCCTCGTGACGGTTATCCTGGCCTTGCAGTTGGGCTTTGGAGACATCAGCGCGGTGGGTAACTTACTGATTCAGGCCAAACATCAAGCTCTTCTCCTCAAATTAGCCATTGAGCTCCAGTGGAGTGCCTACTACGCCTGTTTCTTTGTCTTTGGGAGTATTCTCGCTGCCCGGCTTAGGGAGATCCGCCAATTCTTTTCGCGGTCGGGATCCTGGTTGGGCTTTGTGCTCCTATGCGCTGGTTTGTTGGTGTTTCAGGGCCACTGGTCGCAGTGGCATGCGGTGCAGGAGTTCATGGTGGCTGTTGGTTCTGTTCTGATTTTGGGGGCAGCTCTCGCTCCAGGTGGCGTGGAGAAGATGTTATTGACGCGGTTCCCGCGCTATCTCGGCAGGCTCTCGTTCAGCCTTTACCTGGTGCATGTCCCGGTCATTCTGACATTGACAATCCTCACCCATGGGGCGCTATCCTTGCCCTTGCTGATTTTGATTGTGGTGCCTGTATCCATCGCGCTGGCTGACATCTTCGACCGCTTGGTCACGGCGCCGAGCGCGAACCTGGGGCACCGGCTTACGCGGGCTCGTGGCGAAGCGCGCCTCGCGCCCCAACCCGTTCTTCGGGAGGGACGGATATGACCCCTACTAGTCCCCGCTGCGCGGTTGTCTTCAAAACCTATGCTTGGGATGACTTCGTGGAACGTCAGGCGCGGCGCTTGGCTGACGCGGCCGGCGCTCTGGATTTTTACGTCTCGGTCGATGAAACCAACGGCTCCGTCGGGCCGATACCTTTCGAGCGGGTCGCCCGTTTCACCTGCGCCACCCTCGCCGCCTCGGGTCTGGCGATGCGCTACTCGGTGGGTGGTGTGCTGTGGTGGAATCCGGATTACGCCCACTATCAATTTCTTTCCCAATATCCCGATTACGACTGGTACCTATTCGTCGAGTACGACTGCGTCGTGCAATGCTCGCTGGAGCAGTTTGTTGCCCGCGCCGCCTCAAAAGGCGCCAGCTTTGTTGCTCTACCCATCACGCGGCCCTTCAACAAATGGCATTGGATGCCCTATCAGCGCGATGTTTATTCTGCGGCCGAGGTCAAGCTTGCTCTGCTGAATGTTTGTTTGTTCTCTGCTCCCGCGCTAAAGATGTTGCATCAGCGGCGGCTCGCCATGCACGCGGATCCCTCCTTGCGCTCGTGGCCGAGCAGTGAAGTGTTTGTGCCCAGCGAGGTCGGGCGGGCAGGCATGACATGGCTATCGCTGGCTGAATTTGGCGACGTTTCGCATTGCGACTGGTTCCCGCCGACGATGGAAGAAGATTTGCGGCCAAGTGACCGCGATACCTTCTTACACCCGGTGCTCGACCGGCGGCGTTACGTCTCCTCTATGCTGCATAATCGTGGCTCGCTTGCGCCCGGCGAACTCGACCGTGCCCTTGCCCGTTTCCGGCGCGAGGAATACGCCAAGCTTATATGGCCTGCGGCCCGCCAGGGTGCGGTAAGGCGGATACAGCACAAACTTCTCCGCTTGCGGCAAGAAGTGGGTTTGTGACTGAGACGGTAGCTTAGACAACTGCGCCCTGCTTTAGGGTTCTATGGGAAGACCCGAAGTCTCTTTTGTGATCCCCGGGCCTCCCCGCGTCCAATGACTCCGTTAGCGTGTGGCAATGAAGACCTCGCTGGCCGGGTGGACCATTGCCTGTTGTAACTGAACCCTTGTCTCGACCTTGGAACGAGGGACCGTTACGTTCATAGTTGCCCAGTCAGAGAGAATCTCGCTCAGGAAGTACTGGTCGCCGTATCTGTGGAATACCAGCTTGCTGCCGTTTGGGCTCGTGTTGCCGTCTTGACTGCCAATGGTGAGCACCGCAATGGGTTTATCGTGATTCCGGATCTCGATGAGCCCGGAGGACGCCCTATGCAGGGTGTAAGTACCCGCCGGTAGCAGCTTGTTGGCGACGGTAAAGTCGAAGGGGATGTTCGCCCTGATGGCGTTGGACTGCGCGAATGAGTTGCCGGCCATGGCAAAACTTGCGATGGCGAGGAGTGCGATTGCTGTGATCCGTTTCATGACCTTTTCTCCTTTTCATGAGGCGTCGACCTCTGATCGCCTTCAATCTGTTAAGCGCAATCCACTGGAGAAAAGGGCCAATCATGCGAAACCTTTTTTTAAGAGCGGGCGCCCATATCTGTCCACATTGGTGGTGGGAGCCCCGCATTTATGCGGGGAAGGAGTGATTGGTAGCTTTTTTTTCCCTCCACCAGCAACGAAGGCTGGGTGCCCCCAGGTTTGGCGTGAATGCGGGAAAGGTCTACCGCACAGATGAGTCTGTGTGGCATAGCAAGGTCAGAAGGGACAAAGCGTACCTGGGCCGAAAACGATGGGCGTAGCCCCAACGATCGCATTTGCCCATGCTGCTCGGAGCTTTTCAACCACCGGGCCCGCCCCGCTTTTCCCTGAGGCCGAGAAGCAAGAACTTGTCAGCATCTTGCGTTCCCCCGGGCTCCTATCCAGGGTTATATCAGCGGATAAATCTTCATCTTGCGGAAGAAGACTTCAGCGCCTTCAGACTGGAAGAGGATTTTGCCGCTGGCGGGGAACGCGTCGGTTCCTTCGTTGGCCAGCTTGCCGTTCACGTATTGCCACAGGTGCCCGTCGCGGTTCACAAGTTCGACCACGTTCCACTCTCCGTGCGGTTTTTCCAGTTCATTGGTCGGGTCGCGAAAGCCGGTCACGTTTTTGACTTCGCCCTTGTGGAATCGGTCGATCCTGGACGCTTTGCCTTCGGGACCGGTGACGCGTTCACCGGGCTTTCCGTCTGGACCAATACCAGTCAGCGCTGCGCCATCGGTCATCCAGAAATCGCCCGTGCAGCCTTCGTTGATCTGGAACTCGACCGAGCGCGGCCACACCTTATTGGGACCCTGAATGTTATAGAGAATCCCGCTGTCGCGCGCCTGGCCCTGCCGCGGAGCAAAGGTTCCCTCGCCCCATTTGAATTCGGCGCGCAGATAGTAATTCTTGTATTCCTGTTTCGTGATGAAGTAACCAAATTCAGTTCCGGAGACATGGACAACGCCATTCTCCACAGTGAAGACATGGTTGGGATCGGAGTTCAGGCCATCGCTGCGCAGGAATGTATCGAACTGATTCAGATCTTTGCCGTCGAAGGCAAAGATAGCTGGGCCGTGGGCAGGAATGTGCTTGGCTTGCCCATCGGCAATTGCCGTGCAGACGCAAGAAAGAAGGATGAAGCTGCTGATCTTCAGATAGTGAGAGCGAACACTCATGGAGACTGGAGTCCTTTCTCGGCCCATTCTCGTAGGAAGGGGCTGGGGACCGCAAGCGGACGCATGTCACCCGGTTTGGCTAATCTTGCGGCGCCGGGTTGGGGATGAGCTTGCCGTGGTGATAGATGGCGGCGATCTTGCGGGTGTTGCGAATGTCGGTGAGGGGGTCCGCGGCAAGGATGATGATGTCGGCGGAGTAGCCAGGGCTGATGAGCCCGACGTTGACCGTGGGGTCGAGGAAGTGGATGAGCTTGCCGGTCGAGCCGGTAGCGTCGGTGATGGCCTGGAGAGGTGTAAGGCCGGCGGCGACCAGGTCTTCTAGCTCGCGGTGCTCACTGAAGCCGGGAATGCGGCCGGGGGTAGCGCCAGAGTCGGTACCGTTCGCAATGAGGACGCCGGCGTCGTGGAGCGCCTTGAGGTTGCGCAGCGCCATGGCATGGTCCTGCTGGTGCTGTGGGGTGTCTTTGTCTGCGCGGGTCTTGGCGGCGTAATCGGGGGCGGTGAGTTTGGCCAGCAGGGCCGCGCCGGCGGCTTGGCGGAAGAAGTTGGACTGCATGATCGCGGGGTCGATGGCGTAGATGTAGAACGCCTCGTCGAGGGCGAGAGTGGGGATGTACCAGGTGTGGTGCTGGAGCATGGAGCGGGTGAAGGCTTCATCGACGGCCTGATCGCGGACTGAGTGGGCGAGGACGTCGACGCCGTCGGAGACGAGCTGGCGGGCATCTTCGAGGGCGTACTCGTGAGCGGCGACCGGCAGCTTGTGGTCGTGGGCTTCGTCGATGACGGAGGCGTAGATGTCGCTGCCCATCTCGGGCATCTTGCCGTGCAGCGGGTCCACCCAAACTTTGACGATGTCAGTGTGGAGGTCAGCGAAACGGTCGACATCGGCGCGGGCTTCGGCGGCGGTTTTGGGGCGATCGACCTGGTCGGACGGAAGATCGAAGGGCGGGGCTCCGCCCGGGACGCCGATGCCGCGGCCGGCGGTGAGAATGGTCGCGCCGCCGAGGTCGCCGGCGCGTTGCTGCGAGCGCAAGGTGTAGACCAGGTCCTTGTTGACGCCCAGCGAGACGATGGTGGTGACGCCGTAGCGCTCGAACTGGTTGAGGGCGGCGGTGACGTTAGGGAGATTGTAGGCGGTGGGGGATGGCGTGGCATTATCCTGCAGTACGCCGAGGTGCGAGTGTGCGCTAATTAGGCCGGGGATGACGGTCTTGCCGGTACAGTCAACGACGCTGGCGTCTTTGGGGCGGGTGGCGGAGGAGGAGGTGACGGAGACGATGAGGCCGTCGCGGACGAGGATGTCGACGTCGGTGCGCGCGGATGCGCCCGTGCCGTCGATCAGCGTGGCGTTGTGGAGGAGGGTGGTCTGCTGAGCCGGTGATGGGGCGGCGGTAGCCAGTGCAGCGGTGATGGCAAGGCAGCGAAGGGCAGGTCGCATACCTGCTTGGATGTCGGTGCGTGCGGATTCGGCGCTTCAGCCATTTAGCCAAATTTGCGGGTCGTCCAGATCGGGTTTATGGAAAAAGCGCCGTAGTCTTAGCCGATCTTCGAGCTAAAGATTTTTCGACATGGGCTAATGAACGCGTCACGATATCGGTTCTCCTTACAGTGCACAGACCCGTTCTCGGATGCCGAATACATCGTCGGCAGAATAATGGGGTTCTCCTCCTGCCTCGGCTGTGGGTACATTTGTAGCTATACTGATGAATGGAATTTAGCTGGGACCGAAACAAAGCGCGAAAGGGTGCTGGCCGAGCGGGGAATCGATTTCCTTCATCTGGCTTTCAGCTTGTTTGACGGCCGTCCCCTCCTCACAGTGCCAACTCCAAGAGGCGACGAAGAGCGCTTTCTTAGCATTGGGCCGCTGGAAAGAATCACAGCGAGGAGGGCTAGAGATGTCGGAGAAGAGCGATACCGTGCGTTATACGGCTAAGCAGATCAAAGGAAAGATTGCGCGAGGCGAGGACCGGACCGATTGGCGCAAGGCTGACGCCGTGACAGGGAAGAAACTTGAAGCTTCGATCCTTGCCGACGTCGATGACGTTCACCGGGAACCCGATTGGACCCGTGCAACAATCGGAATCCCAGCCCCGAAAGATCATATCAATATCCGTATCGACCATGACGTACTCGAGTGGTTCAAGGCCAACGGCAGAGGCTACCAGACGCTTATGAACAACGTGCTTCGCGCATTCGTGCAGTCGCGTCAGCAGAGCGTTGAAGTGAAACCAAAATAACTTATGGGGCGGAGTTAACTCCCGGCGGAAACAATGCCCAGGCTCCGCCCGCGATGGTTGAGAGTAAACCAAATATCACGATTCTTTGTCGCTCGCGCTTTGAATGCGCATGTGGAAGTTGAAGACGAGGACGGTCACGATTCCGAAGACCATGGCAAATAATGTGAGCAGCTCGCCATAGGGATTGGGCTCTGTCAACGAGAGGCGAATCAGAATAATCGAAGCCACGAAAGCCGCGTTACGAAAGACCATCTCATACCGCCCAGATACAACCAGCGACAGTATCAGAACCAGAACATCGGTAAAAATCATTACCGTGAACAGGTCGTTATAGAACGTAGTCGTAGGCTGCAGCCCGTGACCTGTCACAAGAAGCGTGTGGGTCTGGAAGAGAAATTGGGCGAGGTCATAAGCGGCCATAGCCAATAGCAACGTGCCTAAACCAAGGGTAACTACCTTCTTTTGGGCGATAAACCGATGCAATGCAGGCAAATGCTCCGGCGTTGCCGGCAGCCGCACTCGCCGGAGCGAGACATATTGAAACACGGCGACAAGCAGAAACATCAGAAGAGCGGCCCACATATCGAGAAAGACGGGGAGCGCTTCGTGGGTGAACCGGTGACCGGTGAACAGTTCGGCGGCGTTGGCGATCTCTTTGAAGACATCGCGAATGAAGATCAGAGAAACGATTTCAAACTGATTGACAATGGAGCGGGTGGTCGATGCCGGCAGAGCCGCGATCAGAATGAATACCTCATAGAACAGGATGAAGCTGAACGGCGTGTAGATGGCGGTCAGGTAATTTTCACCGGCGCCTGCGATGAGCGGCGGCGGGTGGGGAAGCGATCGCGAAAGAAATATCAGCGCCAGGTGGATCGCGAAGCCGGCGATGCTCAACTTGATGACCAGATGCTCGAGTGCCGTCTTGTTGGCCTCGGAGAAAATTAGATCATGCGCGGCAACCAGCTTCAGCCATACGCGAGCGAGTCTCCCGCGATTACCACCATCGAGTTCTGTCTGCGCGGCGGTCATAATTTGCCCGGATTCCCCAAGCAGGCCTTCTCCATCGCCACTCTGCCCGCGGTGGGCCGTCGATTATCTTAATCTACGCTCCAGAAAAACAGGGGGCGCAGAGTAGGTATTATGTCACCGTGATGTACCGACCGTGTTGAGCCTGCGATTCAAATTAGCGACGGCGTTGTTGCTGGCCGGAGGTGTGATGGCGAATCCGCTAACCGGCGAGGCCGCTACGGAGCCGGTGAAGGAACCCATCTTCGCGCCGGGCTCCGTGCCCTTTGCGGCGAGCCACGCTTCCACGGTGGTGGAACTGAAGAACGGCGACCTGATGTCGGCGTGGTTCGGAGGAACGGCAGAGGGCAAGCCGGACGTGGCGATCTGGGGGTCGACCAGAACCCGGGCCGGATGGAGCGCTCCCCTCGAATTGGCACGGGAGCCGGAGGTGCCATGCTGGAATCCGGTGCTGTTCCACACCAGGGACGGCAAACTCTGGATGTACTACAAATTTGGCCCCAGCCCGGAGACCTGGAGAGGCGCGCGCAAGTGGAGCAAGGATGATGGCAAGACCTGGAGCCCGGCCGAGCATCTGCCTGCCGGTCTGCTAGGGCCGATTCGGGCCAAGCCACTTGTGCTCAATGATGGCGCGATCGTCAGTGGGACGTCGATTGAAGCATACCGCTCCTGGTCAGTGTGGGTGGAGCGCAGCACGGATGGCGGCAAGACGTGGGCCAAGATTGGGCCTATCGTCCCCCTGGTGGGGCCGGATAAGCAGGGAACTGGGGATGCTCATGCGGCGATTGCTTCGCAGATGCCGGGATCCTCGGACTCGAAATATACCGACGGAATCATTCAGCCGTCAGTGGTGCCACTAGGCAGAAAGCATCTGCGGCTGTATGCGCGCTCGACGGCGAAGACGCTGCGGATTTGTGTGGCGGACTCGTATGACGATGGCGTGACCTGGACCCAGGCTCGTCCACTGGAACTGCCCAACCCAAACTCAGGGATCGATGCCGTGGCCCTAAGAGATGGGCGAGTGGTGTTGATTTACAACAACACGACGAGCGGGCGGACTCCGCTGAACCTGGCAGTGTCCAGCGACGGCGAGCACTTCAAGATGTTCTACACGCTGGAAGAGTCGGCGGGAGAATACTCGTACCCGGCGATTATCCAGACCGCGAGCGGCGACCTGGAGATCACCTACACGTGGAACCGCAAGACGATCGAACATGTTCACTTTCCACTGGCGGGCGTTCGGCCCGATTAGTTGGTCGATTCGGGCGGTCCTGTGCGGAGACCGGTGATCTTGCTTAGCTGGCGTTCCAGGCTGGCCGCAGGTGAACCGTCCCTCTTCCGCGAGGGCTTCGAAATGGAGAAGGTCCCGGATTTCCACGTGGATGGGACCGGGCAGAGCATAGCCGGCGCACCGCCGGTGAACGCCGTGAGCGGATTAACGCACATTGCGTGGCTGGGCAATGCCGGGGCCGCAGGCGATACTGATCAGATGATGATGCGCAAGTCTGCCATATTCGATCTCGACGGCACGCTCACTGACTCGAAACCTGGTATTCTCGGATGTCTTACCAACACCCTTGAAGCCCATGGTATCGCCTGGACTGGGCCTTTAGACTGGTTCATCGGCCCTCCCGCCGACTATTCCATGCGCCGCCTGATGCCGGATGCCGACGAGTCTCGCCGTGCCGCTCTCCTGCACGACTACCGCTTGTGTTACGCCGCCACCGGCTGGCAGGAGAACTCCGTCTACCCCGGCGTCCATGCGGTGTTGCAGAGCCTCCAGGCCTCGGGCTGGCGGCTCTTCCTGTGCACCTCCAAGCGTGAAGATTTTACCGTGCGGATCCTGGAAAAATTTGCCCTGAGCCGCTACTTTCTTGCCGTGTACGCAGACACGGCCGGATCGCTCCATCACACGAAGACCGCCTTGCTCCGTCGTCTACTCGAAGAGCAGTCCCTCGATCCCGCCACCACGTTCATGGTGGGTGACCGCAAGTTCGATATCGAAGCGGCCCGCGCGAACGCAGTCACTCCGATCGCTGTCACCTACGGCTACGGCACCTCCGAGGAACTCGCATCGGCTCGTCCCGACCACACATGCAATGCAGTCGAAGATCTCCTCCCGATCTTCTCTGTCCTCGCCCCATCCCAAAAAGGGCTTCGATAGTCCAAATGGACCCCTCGAAAAATTTGCTCTGAGCCGCCACTTTCTTGCCGTGTTCGCGGCATCACACCACGACTGGTCAGCGAGGACGACGCAGCAGCGATGCGCCGCTTTTGGGACAGGCCACGCATTTTTTGAAAGACCGCCATGAAAAAATGGTCCACATCATGCCTTTAGTAACATAAGATGGGTGAGACGCACGGATACCGTGTCTCCGTGTATCTGCCGGATAAAAATGCGATGCGTTGAACCTGATGCTCCACCGCTCAAGCTCTCGATCCGCACACATTCGTCATCCTGCGAGCAACCAACTTCGGGTCATACATCTTCTAGGACAGGATGGGCCGCAGGCAACGCAAAATGAACAGCACGCGATATTGGAGAGGACCTATGTGGAAAGAAACCACCGCTACTGAACCACCGAAGACGACTGCGCCGGCCGTCACCGCGAAACCGGTCACCGAAGACGAACTGCGCTCGATATTGGACCGGTTGGAATCAACCCGGGACGTTTTCCGCGAGAACCGGGAATTGCGGAGTGTTTTGTCCCGCCGCGAAGGCGAGGCCCAGGCACTGCGGACCCGCAACGCCGAGTTGGAAGAGATCATGCGCCAATTCGCCCCGACGCTGTTGAACATCGCAACCACTATGGGTTTGGCGGCAAAGAATGAAATGAACGGTGGCCGGCACGAGGCCTGAAAATGTACATAAGCTCAGCGTCCAACAGAATTTTTTAATCAACTGATTCTGTAACGCCGTATTGAGTAGCTCCCTGCGTGGTTGAAATTTGCGGCACTCTCCCGAAACTTCTCGGCTGCTGACGGATGACCTTCGTCAACGGCCGGGGATGGTATACGGACCGCGTCCGCAGCTTATGTGCAGTCGAGATCATTCCGGCAGTGGTCCAAGAATGTCAATCTTGTTTTTCTCGCAGAGCGCCTTAAGGCGTTGAAGATCGGGCGTTGTGGGTTCTCTTAAGATTCGTTCGGTGGCTGGCACTGCCATCTCGAGCATCATGCCAACAAACCCAACGTCCGCGCCCGGAATTACGTGTATGAGAAGGCGAGAGTCCTTTTCGCTGCTGCATCGAAGCCCGTGGGGTACTCCGCGCGGAAGAAAGATGTATCCACCCGGTCCCAGGACCGTCTTCTTTTCGCCGCAGAAGAAGGTGAATTCTCCATCCAACACATAGAACGCTTCGTCTTCCATATGATGAAGGTGGTAAGGCGACGCGAAGCCCGGGGTCGCGGTGAGATGAATGAGGGAATAGGCGCCTCCTGTTGATTGGCTTTTGGCCAAAACGATATGGAGCGTGTTAAGAAACCAATAGGCCGGCGCGTCATCGAGGGTTGTGGCTTGCAGAGTCGCTGGATGCATACATTGAATCTCTTTCTTGCTGAGGCGGTCACACCACTTGAGGTTAGCTGCTACAGGGCGAAACGAGGCTCCAGGAGTCACATTTTTTGTGTTACCCACGACCAGGAAGATCCCACCCCAATAAGCGGCTTTTTAAACGGCTATCGTAAACTAATGTCCACCGCCTGCACTCTGAGAGCCTTAAAATAAGTTGGGCCCCAAAGGAGGTTCAGCGTGGCGAACGATTTCGATTTACATTCCAATGACCAAGCCAAAAACGGCCAACGACCTGCCAGGCGGGATGTAATTCCTTTCGATTCTGTGCGCAGGGGTAGAAACGATTTCCAGCCGATAGATTCAATTAAGGCAGAGACCGGAGTCTCATGGCCGGGATTCTGGCCACGGAGTTTGGCAGGCGCAGGCCCCATATTCCTGCTGGGGATCGCTATTTTATTTGGACTGTATACCGCCATAAATTTTAAGAAGTCCACTGCCGCAAGTCCAAAGTCAGATAAACAACTCCAGCCGGCCCCAACATCAAAGCCATCTCCAAACCCTCCGGACATTACAGCGCGGGCTGAGGGGTCGATCATGCCCGGGAAGGCTCCAAATGCGATGTCGAGCTTACCTGGCTTCTTGGCTCCGCATTACCATCCGATGAGATATGAGGCTACACATAAGAAGGTGTTTGGCGGTTGCACCGGCCAACTCGAACTTACGAGTGTCAGACTTCATTTCAAATGCCCGAATGAGGCGGATCTGAGCATTCCAGTTGCTTCCATTCTGAAAGCCCATAAAGATGGTGTGGTTCTTGAATCGGGAGAGAAGTATCACTTTCTGATTGCCAATCACACCAAAGGTCAAGTGGAAGCGATCTTCATCCAATGGCTGAGCAGGGTCCAGCAGTTTCAGCAGCAGAGCCGCAAATCATCGTTCTAAAAATCCACCGGGATTGACCTCGTCACCGGGTCTCCTTCAGGCCGCTTGCTTCTTCCGACGCTTCCGAAGTCGGGCCGAAGAAGGATGCATCGGATTCGGAGGACGGCCACGCCTGAAGTTACGCGAGAAGAATAGCAACAGCGCCGCTACGGCGACGAACTTGAAAAGCTCGAGGGAAATCGGTCTGTTCCACCCGCTCCACGCTATCACAACTTGCCGCCGGTCAGAGCTTCAACTTCGCGTGTTTCTCAGGCGTCGGGGTAGAATGCTCCCAGCGAACTCATGGCTCATGTAATGCAGCAGAAAATTGATCACCCATGCAAGCACTGAGGACGGAGTGATGGAATATACTTCGGTCGCAGCCGATCCGTTTTCGATTCTCACCGTCGTGGTAGCCCCGGCAGTGCTCACCAATGCATCGTCCGTTTTAGCGCTGGGCACGAACAATCGCCTTGCACGAGTGGCCGATCGTTCTCACATCGTGACCGCGCAATTAGCGAAGCTTGAGCCGGGCGCCAGGGATCATGGGGTCTGGACTGCCGAGCTAGCCGCGCTGCAAACGCGCGCTCAACTGCTGTTGCGAGCGCTTCGTTGCTTTTACCTGGGTCTCGGACTGTTCGCCAGTTCGGCGCTCATCTCGATCGCCGGTTCTATCGTGGTGTATTACGGCTGGCCATCGGCATTCCGGATAGCAGCTGGAATTGGCGTCGCGTGTGGAGCATCAGCGGTCATCGCGCTGGTCTGCGGCTGTGTCCTGATGATTCGCGAAACGCAACTTGCAGTTAAAGGCTTAGCCTACGAAGCAAAATCTCACATCGGTTAGTCACTGATGAAATTGATTTTCGGCGGAAGCCTGCTTCTAACAGAACCCGTCCAGTTCCTACGGGTTCTGTTAGTGGACCGACTCTTGGCGGGTTGAGTTCTCACGCAGACATTTGAGCATGAAGCTCGTCTTGATCTGGTTCGCCTCAGGAACCGTCTTTCTCTTTCACCGTGCGGGGTTCAATGCTAGGGAAGCGGACATGCGACTTGAGCAGACTGGCAATATTGGACGAGGACCCGCTTGCGCCTGAGATCCCCGGGGGTTTGCCGAACTGCGAATAGCTGTAATTCGATCGCTTTTTGCGCTTGTTGAAGCTGCATGAAGGCCGCGGCCTGCTCTTCAGCGAGCTCGGCGCGGAACTCAGCGGTGTCGTTGTCCGCAACTTGCGCGAGTACATGCAAGGCTTGTTGCGGCTGCTGTTGCAGCAGGTAAATCCGCGCGATCAACAGATAACGATCAGAGACTTGATGAGAGAGGCGGGCGGAGTGCCGCAGGGCTTCCACTGCCTCCGGAAAACGGCGCTCCCTGGTATAGAGCAAACCGAGGTTGTACCATCCAGCGTCCGTCTGCTTTATCGCGAGGGCCTTGCGAAGCTCTTGTTCTGCCTCCTCAGGTTGCTGTTCATTGGTGGCAATCTGCGCTTTGATGAAATGAAGGGTCATGTCGTTGGAGAAGATCGCCACCGCGCCCTCCGCTGCTTCCCGCGCTTCTGAGAGACGCCCTAACTGCGAGTAGATCGCACTCGCATTGGCAAGCTGCTCATATCGTTCGGCGCGTTGACGGCTGCTGTTGAGGGGAGGCTCCTGCGATGACAACAACTTTTGCGTGTGGCAGTCGACCGATGACTCGCCTGAGATGTTTTCTGCATCTTTGCGTTGAAAAATGATGGCGGAGACGTCCATGTAGATCGGCGTCCAACGGGTGCTCTCGCAGTCGGCCAGAAGGGGAAACTCGCCCAGGGCGAAGATCCGCGAGAGGGGAAAGATGACGGTATTGATGTGATAGGTGGCGACGGCTTGTGTCCACTCCATGGAATCCAGGGGGAGACCAGTCAGCGTACGCTGCCGATCGAAGAGCTGCGGTCCGAAAGGGATATACCGGCCGTCGGCGAAATCAGGATATTGATCTCCCAGCCGCCACACAAGATAACTGCTGAGATTGAAGCTGGAGAAGAGATTCGCCGGAGGATGGTTTTGCAGAATGAAGTTGGTTGCCCTTTCCGGCAACCACCAGGAAGGACCAGTGCCGAAGAGGGTGAGATCCCCTGAAGAGAGATAGGTTCGATTGGTGACCAGGTCGAAGCAACGAACGGCAACTAAAGCCGCAAGCAGGGTGACAATTACGAAAGCGAAGCCGGCTTTGTGCCAGGGAAATCGCTTGTGGGCAGCAGCGTTGGTAAGCACAGAACCGCCGATAAGACATATGAGGATGATGCATGGCGCTTCCATGCGCTGATGTCTGAGAAACGCGAAGACCACCACCAGGAGTACAAGCGCCGGGCCGATACGACGGCGCCACAAGCATAGAGCCGCGAGGATGACTCCAAAGCCAAGCAGCCACCAGCGGGCGCTGTCGGGCGATCTCCAGCCGAGCTCCTGAAGCGCACTTGCCGCCTGTACAGGTTCCCACTCTTCGAGCGAAGCGCTCTGCCAACGCACAACCGACTCCTGTCTGCTGATTGCGGCAAAGATGCGTATACCCCAGGGATTGATGATTGTAACCAACACGGCGGCAATCAACCACGGAAGGGCTCGTTTGCACCGGCAGATGGCCGCAGCGCGCCGGGCGTGAAATGGGAGCTCGAGAGCTTCTACAATCAGGTAGGCGGCGGCCAGAGCACACCCCGCAACAAAGCCGGTGTGGAGGTTGACCCAAAACACCATGAGTAGCGGCAGCAGCCAAAGCGGAGACCGGCACCCTTCGAAGTGATCCACCAATATCCGGGCAAAACAGGTGAAGAGAAGGACGGTGAAGAGGCTGGCTCGCGGCATGATCTCCGAGGCGAGAACAGGCACTGCCAGCAGAGCCAGAACAACCGCCCAAAGATCGCGCTTATATATCAGAGCAGCAGCCGTAGCAACGCAGGCCAACGCACAGAACCAGGAGATCGCTGCATAGCCACCCATCTGATGCAGAAGGTAAAAGACAAGGGCGGATAAGACTGGATAGATCCATTCACTACCGTGCGTGGTGTAGGAGAAGAGCTCGGTACGCGGAATCGCATGATGGGCGACAAGATAGCGGCCGGCAGCCATCTGCCAACCGAGGTCGAAGTCGACGACGGTCTTTAGTCCCGCCAAAAGCGCATAGGTCAGTGTCAGCAGAACGAGACACGCATAGAGCGTGCCCGTCAGCCATGAATCTTGCTTCGCCCTCGAGTCGTCACTCCGGGTCAGAATATTCTTTCTGTAGGGCTGCGATCCGGGTTCAAATATCGCCAAGTCCACGTTTGATTGTAGCTCCGCGGCCTTGAGCCGGCTGTCGGCCTGGGCCGCGAGTCTCCACCTTTCGGTGTGCCTCGGCTTCATCCAGCGGGTGGATGCAGGCGCAACGACCTACTGCCATGATGTTCCTTGCACCCACAGTGACAGTGTCGAGCATCGATGCCGCACTTTGAGCTAAAGTTGTCTCATCTGATATCGGGCCCTGGTTCCCCACGCAATTGTCGTTAGTGACGATTTTCGAGGCGAATGATGAATCGGCGAGATTTCTTACGAGCGAATAGCTCAATCTTGTGCTGGTTGGGCTCTCTCCAGGGCGGTGCCGGCCCTGGCGGATACCCCATCGGCCGGCGGATGGCGAACGTTCGAGGTGGTCACCAGGGTTGAGTTGTTGAAGCCTGGCGGTATCAGTCGCCTCTGGCTACCGGCGCCGCTCATTCGCAATACGCCTTATCAAAAGACAATTTCGACCCGGTTCATGGCAGAGGGTGGAACGGCCAAGCTGAGCAAGGACGAGCAAAGCGCCCTCGGGATCGTGTCAGCCATGTATCCCGCAAACGCGAAGCCGGCGCTGAGCATGACCAGCCGCGTCGCGCTGAAAAACTACGCTGTCGATCTGTCCTCCCGGGCAACAGCGCCACCCGCTTCACAAGCTGACCTGGACTACTTCCTTCGGCCCAGCCGATATGTGCCGACAGACGGCATTGTGCAACAGACTGCGCTGAAGGCGACCGCCGGCGCGACCACCGACATCCAAAAGGCGCAGGCTATTTATGAGTGGGTGGTGGAAAATACGTTCCGCGATCCGAAAGTCCGTGGCTGTGGCCGGGGCGACATTCGATTCATGCTGGAGTCAGGTGATATGGGGGGCAAATGTGCCGACTTGAACGCTCTGTATGTTGGCCTGGCCCGCTCGGTGGGCCTGCCGGCGCGGCATGTCTATGGATTGCGGATCGCAAAATCAGAACTGGGCTACAAGAGCCTTGGATTGCCCACCGATATAGCAACCAAGGGACAGCACTGTCGCGCGGAAGTCTACCTGCGCGAGCATGGATGGGTACCTGTGGACCCAGCCGATGTCCGTAAAGTAGCTCTGGAAGAACCTCCCGGGAATCGTCCTTTGAGCGATGAAATCGTGTCGCGGGCGCGCAATTCTTTGTTCGGTTCATGGGAGATGAATTGGATGGCCTACAACTACGCTCAGGACGTGGACCTACCCGGATCGGCCGGCAAACCGCTCGTGTACTTCATGTATCCGCAGGCCGAAACCTCAGAAGGACGGGTCGATCCGTTCGATCCGGATAACTTCAAATACGAAATCACGGTAAAAGAAATCAGCTAGCTGGACTCAGTGAGCAGCGGGACAGTAGCAAGCCTGGTAGGTTGCGGGGTCCAGGGCGGCGATGGCGCACTCCAGGGTCCGCACTCCGTCGGCGGGCACGGGGTGGTCCGTACTGGAGACGTTCAAGAGCGTCAGCCACTGTTGGCCGGCGTCAGGATTGCTGCGGATCTGGTCGTAGATGGAGTTGAGGTTGGCTGCGTCCACACGCGGGCTATGCCATTCGGTGTCGAAGGTATACTCCGGCAGCCAGGTTCCTGGAACCGTATTCCGGGCTGCCTCCAGGTTGGTCAGGTACCAGGTGGTTTGATCGGTCAGAGCGCCGCCGGCAGCGAAGGTAACGATGCGAAACGCAGGGTTTTGCCCGTAGATGGGGGAAACCGGCGGATCAATGAGGACAAATTGCCGGCCGGCCTTGCCGGCATCGATGACGCGAAAATCGTCGGTGTGATCATGACCGGCGAAGATGGCGGTGATCGTGGTTGGGTATTGCGCTACCAGGCGATCAAAGAGATCGGTCCAGAACGGCTTCCACATGGGCACGATTGCCTGGCTGCACAGATCCGGAGGCGCGGAGGACGCGGCCTTGGACAAGGACCGATAGCGGACCATGGTGGAGTAGCCGTCGATTCCTGGAGGGATGTGCATCATGATCCAGACTTTTTCGTGATTCTGTGCGGCGCGGCTCAGCGTGGCCTCGAGCCAGCTGAAAGTGCGCGCGGGGCCATCCGACGGGGCTGCTTTGCAGCCATCGGCAAAACTTACTGACTGATACTTGTTGGAGAAAAAAACAGAGTTCACGGAGACGATACGCAGCCCTTTGATATGCCGCGGCTTGAGGGTGTAACTGCCGAGCGACTTCCATTCCCCCATGAAGCGGCCGCCTTCCCGGACAAGTCCCCGAGCCGTCCAGGCCGTATCGCTCAGGAAGGGTCCTCCAGCTTCACTGTTGTAGTCGCCACAGTCATCGTCGTTGTTGCCCGGGGTGAGGACGATTTGCGACTTGCTGTAGCGTTCGTGCAGCTCAAGGGAGATAAAAGACACCGTCTTTGCTACGAAAGCACGGTAGTGATCGCGGTTTGTGTCGGTGATGGCCTTTGCGTACTTCTCTGGAAATCCATGGGCTAGCAAATCGCCGGTGATCATCACCAGGGTTGGATTGGGCTCAGCCTTGCGCATGGCATCCAGAGCGGATCGCAGCAGCCACCAGTTGGGGTCCTGTCCGTAGGGACTGTAGGCAGTGGGGGAAGTCCGGCTGAGAATTGCCTCCCATTTATGGACCGGCGCCTTCGCCAGATCGGTGGCCAAAGTGGGGTCGGCAAAGGGATTGAAATGGAGATCCGAGGCGATCAACAGTTGCTGGCTGGTTGGACGGGGCTTGGAAGGGCGAGGTCCAGGCAGGCGAGGAAGCGATTGAGCCGTCCCGGCGAGCAGAACCAGGAAAGCCAGAAGCGCGAACGAATCACGTTTGTGCGAGTTCAGTTCCTTCTTCCTCCTATTTGATTCCAGCTTATAGGAAACTTGGGTTAGCCCAGGAGTCGTGCAGATTACCCGGTGCAGGGCTGGCCGTGTGTCGTTCATATACCTTAGGACGCACGTCCTGGTAGTCACGGCTCTGATGTTTGTATCAGGTACGACTTTACAGCTTGCGGAAAAAACTCCTTCAGAGTGTGTGAGAACTAACAAGACCCCGGCTCCCGCTCAAAGTCCGGGGTATTGTATGAGCAGCGTAAAGCCGGCGGCGGCGAAGGTTGCGTGCACCTGGTGGGCGGCGGGGTCGTAACGCCAGGCTTGCCGCGGCAGGGGTTGGTTGTCGAGTTGCAGGGCGGCTGGTTCGGTATCCATATCAGTTACGACTTCATAGGAGCGAACGGTGGGCGAAGTGCCTACGATGCGCAATCCGGCCGGGGTGGTTTGCAGGGTTGCGCTGGTGCCATCCGGCAGGGTGAAGGTGGACGCGTTGCCGGCTTTGCTTGGGTAGGCTTTCCAGACCAGGGGGCCGGCTAATAGATTCGGGTCGCTCCAGTTCAGGGTGGCGGTTTGCTTCTCTGGCTTGAAGGGGAGGATGGAGCCGGCGCGCACAAAGATGGGGATTTGATCGAGCGGGGCCGGGACCGTGACGTCCGTGCCTCCGGTGAGGTGGTCTCCGGTCCAGTAGTTCAGCCAGTCTCCTTTTGGTAGATAGAGCTTGCGGTTGACGGCTCCCTGTTCGATGACTGGGGCTACCAACAGGCTCTCGCCTAGCAGGTATTGATACTCGGCTGTCGCAGCGCGGGGATCGTCCGGGTACTCGAGCACCAGGTGGCGCAGGATGGGCACTCCGGTGCGGTGGGCTTCTGCGGCATAGGTGGCGAAGTAGGGAAGCAGGGATGTGTGCAGGATGGCGTAGCGGCGGAAGAGGGCTATGGTTCCGGGGTCGTGCCAGAGGTCTATGGAGAACCTGGGCCTGGACCAGGGGTGATCCCGCATGACGGGGGTGAGGGCTCCGAATTCGGCCCAGCGCATCCATAGTTCGCGGTCTGGTCCGTCGCTGATGATGTCGGGTCCCCAGGTGGAGTAACCGGACATGCCCGCGGTGATGCCGGCGGTGACCACGGAGGGGAGGCCGAGGTCGCGGGTCCAGTTGTGCTGCTGGTCGCCACCCCAGAGCATGGGGCTCCATCGCTGGGTGCCGACGAAGCCGGAGCGGGAGAAGGAGACGATGTTGGGGTTGAGGGCCTGCACGATGCGGGTGGTGATTTTGTGATACAGCAGCGGATACACTTCGGAGAGACGGGTTCCGTCGCCTGCGGCCAGGTGATCGCTGTCGTCGACGTACTCTCCGAAGTCTTCCATCCAGCCGTCCCAGGCCTGGTCGCGCGCGGCGTGGGTGAGCATGTCTTGCCACCAATCGACAGTGCGGGGATTGGTGAAGTCCAGATTACCGGTGCGCACGGGCTCAAACAGGGGACCGTGGGGAAGGCCGTCGATGCCGGTGACCAGCAGTTTCTCGGCTACTCCTCTTTGCCAGGTGGGGCTCAGGGTGGGATAGGGAAGCATGCGCTCGCGTAGATAAGGATGCACGTAGCCGAGGACCTTGTAGCCCAGGTCGTGGAGAGTGTCGTTGAAGGCGCGCGGGTCGCCGTAGTAGCTGGAGAACCAGAAGGGCCAGCCCAGGTTGTTGGGCTCATCGAGCTCGTCGAAAACCCAGAGGGCGCTGGCTGGAATGCCTTCGGTGCGGATTCTCTGCGCCTCCTCCAGTACCGCATCTCTTCCCTGGAGAGCGGTGATCCAGGGTCCGAAGGTCCATAGGGGCGGGTTTTCGGGGCGGCCGGTGAGCGCGGTGTACTGCTCGCAGGATGCCCTTGGGATTGGGCGGCAGAGAGAACGTAGAAGGTTACGGGGGTGTTGGCGACGCGGAGATCGAAGGCTGAACCGGCAGCGTTGAAGTTGAAGTTGGTATCAAACACTGTGTCGGCATAGAGGCCGAGGCCGGTGGGGGTGTAGACCAGGGGGATGGCTACGTAGCTCCAGTTGTGGCCGGGTTCGCCGGAGCGGTCGGCGGGACGAACATCGAAGTGGGTATCGGAAAGGGCCGCCTGGTAGAAGCGTTCGCCGAGGCCGAAACAGGGGTCGGCTCCGGCAATGTGAATGGTGAGAGGGGCTGGGGAGGGGCGCACGATCGACAGTGTTGCCATGCCTGCATGCAGCAGTGCGAGGGTGACGGTCGTATCCCCGGCTGGAGATGCGGAAAGAGAAGGACCAGGTGTTTTGTTGCCGGGTGAGATGGGTGAAGGCAGGAGGGACGGTTGCAGTGGGGACCGGCTTGGTGTGCCGCGGCTTGCTGTGCAAAGGAGAAGACCCAGGATGTGTGGGTTTCGAGATTGAGCACGGTGAGCGTGGCGGCTGGGCGGTCGATGGTGATCTGCAGCGATTGCGTTTTGAGCTCCAGGCGGCCGCGGGTGTCATGCACCTTTACTTTCAGGTTCTGCTCGGGGAGCGGTCTTGTTCCGGTGGCGAGGAAGATCGGGGAGGGCGCGGGCGCATGCAGTTCTTCGAGCATTCCCTGGTACTCTGCCGAGCTTGCGTAGGTGCCGGACTGCGCGGGTAGGCTCATGGCGCAGAGCGCCAGGCACATCACCGGCAGGTACTTGACTCCACGCAGTGAGAAAGGGGTCCTCATTCACAGGCCTCTTGCCGCCGTGCCGCGCGAGAGCACCGCTTGCATATCACGAACCGCGGCCTGGGCCTTCAAGACGAGCTGTTTATAGCTCTCTGTCTGCTCTTGGGCGGTGGAGGGGGGCCAGTGATATCGCGCAGCAAACTCCTGTTGCTCCTGGGAAGTCCAGGGCCGGAGAGCTAACACTTCCTCGATTGCCTGAGGCAGTCTCTGGTGAAAGCGCGCAAGCTCGGACGGGGTGGTCGACGGTCTGTAACTGATACGGTCTCCAGTTTGCATCGCGTCTATCAGATCATCGGGCGCCCAGCCTGTCGGCCAGGTATGGTTCAGAGCATCGTAGACTTCCTGCAGCCGGGTCATCGCTCCGGCAAAGCCGTCGAGTTCGGGACGGCGAGCGAAAAGCACTGGGGCGCGGTGGATGCGAACGATCGTCCGTTCGTGAACCGAATGCTGCGGGATATCGATCACGGTCGTGAGCGTATTGCCTTCATAGCGCCAGCCGGTGTCGCCCTTGGCCGGGCTGTATTGCAGCGGATGCCCGTCCACGCTCACTGAATCCGGAGGCCAGTCCGCAGGCAGCCGTACTTGGTACGCGCGAGTAGCAGCCATTCCAGGATAGCTGCCGTCAACGGGCGCGATCTCAATCCTCAAATCGCTCGCCTTCTCGTCGGCCGAAATTGTGGTCCAGGCAAAAGCCCGGGGCGCCACATCGGATTGATATGCTTGGGAATTGCTGGCGTCTTCATAAAGACGATAAACGGAGTGTTCTCCGGTCGGCAGCGGAAAGACAACCAAGGCCAAAGGCGCTGCAGGCTCCTGGCTGGCAGTCATGGGGATAATAGCGCCTGCGCGCACCAGCAGGGGTATCTGGCTGATGGAGTAGTTCGCGCTGATAGTCGCCGGCCCATGCAGATGCAGCCCCCGCTGCCAGTCTATCCATTCCCCGGGCGGTACCCAGAGGCTTTCATGAGCAAGATCGGTGCTCTGGTCGACAGGTGTGACCACAGGGGCGGCAATCAAGGAGTCGCCGAAGCTGTACTCGTCTCTGGCGTCGTACACCGGGTCGAAGTCGGGCCAATCGTAGTAAAGGGGCCGCAGAAAAGCTAGCCCGGTGTCATAGGTGCGTCGAGCCTCGGTGTAGATGTAAGGCATCAGGGCATGGCGCTGGTTGAAGTCGCGGCGCATGATATCCGAGTAAGGCTCGGGATAGGCCCAGATGCGGCGCTCAGCATCTGAGTTTTTGGTGGTGTGGGTGCGCAGGATCGGACTGAATACCCCAAACTGAACCCAGCGCGTGAAGAGTTCCGGCGGGACGGGGCCCGGGGCATGGCCGCCGATATCATGGCTCCAATAGGCAAAGCCTACATTAGCTGCGGTGGCGGTAAACCATGTCTGGAAGGCCAGAGCGGGCCACGAGGAAATGGTGTCGCCGGAAAATCCGATCTGGTAGCGATGGGCGCCCAGGCCTCCCCAGCGATTCATCATGATCGGCCGTTTATGCTGGCGCGCCTGATCGCTGAAAAACAAATAGCTCAACCACCACACGTTATTCAATTCGGGAATATTGGTGGGCAGTTCCTGCTGCCAGTCGAGCCACCAGAAATTTACCCCTTGTCGTTCGAGTGGATGCAGCACGATATCCATGTAGCTGGCGGCAAAGTGTTTGTTCGTCGGATCGAAGGGCACATCTTTCCTGGTGGCGGGGTCAATCCCCATGGCGCGCGCCATGGCGGGATAAGCGGCCTCCCACGGCTGCACGCCGGAAGCGGGATGCAGATTGAGCGTCACCTCGAGGTTCTGGCGATGAATGTGGTTGAGAAAAAGCTCCGGAGAAGGGAAGAGAAGCGGATTCCATGTATAGCCCGTCCAGCCGATGGGCTGTCCGGACTTATCTTTGCGCCCCTGCTCGCCAGGAAAGGTAGGGTGCCAATCCATGTCGATCACCAGCACGTTAAGAGGCACATCGTTGTGGTGGAAGCCGGCGACCAGCGCATCCAGCTCCTGGTCGGTATAGGCCCAGTAACGCGACCACCACGTACCAAAGGCGAAGCGTGGCGGCAGGGGGATGCGGCCCGCAACTTTAATGTAGTCGGCGAGCGCCTGCTTGTAGTCGTGCCCATAGCCGAAGAAGTACCAGTCCTGGTGGTCGCCGGTGGGTCGGAGCATTACCCAGGGCCACTCCGACTGCTCGCCTTGGGTAAAGCTGAAATTCGCAGCATCGAAGAGTGGCCGGCTGGAATCATCGACGACCACCCAGCCATTACGGGAGATGAGTCCAGGCTCCATAGGGGAAGCCGGGGATAGGGTTCCCCCGTGCGAACCGTCGAGCGTGCGCGCTGTTCCCATCAGGTTTCCGGTATCGGCGTCGCCGGGCTTCCAGGTAACAGCGGCGCCATGGAACGCGACTTGAACCTGCAGATTTCCCGCATCGAATTTGCCGTCGGTGCCCGTTCGGGGAGAGTAGGTAATCTTGAGCTGCGACGTCTCAATCAGCAACTGTTCCCCGTCGCTGGTGCGCGAAGACGCTGCGGTAAAGTGCGGGACGGGAAGCTTTCGATTCAAGAAAACCAGCGAAGCATGGTTTTCAAATCTGCTATCCGCGGACCACTCCATGCGCACCAGTTGAGAAGTCAGAACGGTAAAGCGCGCATGGCCAAGAATCACCACAGCGTGTGGATCAGCAACAGGATCGTATAGACCTGGCCCCTGCGGCACCGGGGCAGGCGTTAATCTTTGGGGCGGTTCCGCCGCCTTCAAGGGTGGAACCATGAAGGACGCTACCACGACGAGCAGCAGCAGGGTGCGTGTCATGTTTTCCCTTCTCGCGTTTCCTTGGAGATGTCAGCCGCCGGCGCGGTAAGCATGGCCATGCACCTACGATGCTGGCCTTCGCCGGTAAGACTCTTGGGGGCTGATTGAGGGATGGAAGCGAAAACATTAGTGAACAGAAAGCTGTGCTGGCGGCAGGGGGCACCACTTATCTTGAGGTTCTAAGTTGCTCTTGGGCGGGGATAGGCGCCTGACCGCGGTAGTGGGCTCGCGGGACAGTCTCTCAGTATCAACGCCAAACACCCTGTTCTGACATGTGATCGACCTTGCAAATTTCTGCTCCGAGCAATTGAACGACCTGCCCTGAAGGTAGGACAATATCGAAAAGAGTCTCGGCAATGGAAGACTGAAGATCATTGCTGTTTGCCGGCTTCAGCACGCCGGAGATGACGCCGGAAATCCTACGAAATTGGTCGCACCTTATCCACACGCGAGTTCCTACCAACTCTAGGACTTTCATACGCGTCCTCCAAAATCTTAGATTCAAGATTAGCCCGAAGGGATTTCTGGCAACCCCTTTCGTTGCGCGGGAAAATGATTCTTAAGGCGCTATCAGGGCGTAGCGCGAGATCAGTCTCGAAGGAGTGTCTGTGTCATAGCAAAGTCAGGAGGAATAGGAAGGGTACCCCAGGTTCGCCAACCTGCCCCGGCTTGCCGTGGGAAGCGTACCTGGGCCGAAAACGACGGGGCGCAGCCCCACGATCGCATTTGCTGAACCGGAGGGAGCCCCCGCATTTATGCGGGGGAAAGAGTCTCGACTCTCATCACGCGCTTTAGCGCTGGCAATGCTAAAGCCTCGTCAGTCCTAGGTCTGTATGCCCCTCGGCGCCTGCCCCGCCGCACGCCCTGGGTTTGCCGCCGTTACACAAGGAGCCGATGTAGCGATCGAACGCGATGCGGAACAGAAAATGTTCACCTGACCGTGCACGCCCCGAAGGAAACGAAATCGGGCTGGTGAACGAACGAAAGGATCTACAAAAATCTAATGCGACAAGCCACTCTCTGCAGCATCAGACAATCCAACTAATCACCGCTCAGCGATTTCATCCAACGCACGAAACGTCACCGCTGCAACCTGAAGAGAGTGCTGCGTAAATTGTTTCTCTCCCCACACAAGATCGATGACACATGGGACGCGGACCGGTGTTCCGTTTTTTCTGGCAGGCGAGAATTGCCAATTGCGAACGAATGAGGCTGCCTCGCCTCCCCATATCGGTTGGGTGGCTTCCTGAACTCGGATGAGCATAGGATGGCCAGCCTCATCCACTTCGAAGGCGAGCGTGACCACCGCTTGTCTTCCCATCACCTTCAAAAGACTCGCCGAATCCCTTGCCGGCGGGCTGATCCCATCACCTCCAGGATAAGGCGCACTCAGAAAATGAGGACGGGAAACTCCCTCCGGTGTAGCGAATACAACTCGAAGCAAGTGCCATCGAGATTCTTTCGCTAGAAGCAAAAAATCGGTTCGGACCGTCGCCCGTTGATTCGCTCGTTTAAAGCTCCAGCGTGTTGCCGCCTCTATTGCCGCATCATCGAGCCCGAGTCCCAGAGGCTGAACCACATGAAAATTGGTGGCCGAGCCATTTGCTGCAACGGTCCCAACCAAAAAGACCGTACCTTCCAACCCTGCCACCCGTCCCTCGACCGAGTAGTTTGCCGGTATATTTATCGCTGGTGTTGGGAATGCGTCTGACAAGTCCTCATAAGAGACATGGTGCAGAACTGAATGAGCGCCTTGACCACCCTCCAACCGCTTAGCAGCAAACGTTTGCGCCTCATCTGTATTGTCCCGCGTGTGGAGCGCTGCCTGATACTCCCGGGCCGCACGAGACTGCTGACCAGTTACGTCAAAAATCTCGCCCAGGTCAATGTGCGCCCAGACGTCAATCCAAGTGGGGTGTGGGCCTCCCGCAAGTGCTGCTCTAAACTCGTTTGCAGAAGACTGGTAACTGCGTTGTTCAAAAAGAAGCTCGCCCGCCCGGAAATGGATGAGCGAATCGGCGGGATTTTGCTTAAGCCCTTCACGATAACTTTGCAATGCATCAGGGCGGGAATCTTGCCCAAGCGCGTATGCAATGCAGATAAGAAATCCGGCAATCTTGAGAGACATCATCGAAATCCCGGTCACCGCTATTTTATCCCTGACTATCCCCTAGCTATCTGCCTGTTGAGTTTGGTTCCTGTCGTGGGCGTTGGCCCCAGCAGGCGTGGAGAAGCGCGTTGAGGAACCAGAACGAAGGATCGGTCCAAGGAGCGGTCAGCGCCTTGTACTCCTCTTGCCGCTCTTCGGTCAGGCCACCGTCAGCTTGTTCCCACTCGCGGATAGCCTCCAAAGTTTCCTGCCACCAACGCGACCACGGGCTACCGCCCCGCACTACCTCGGCGGTCGCCTCATGGCGGATGTTTTTGAGACCGCAATTTCCGAAGAGCACCGGAAGCTTGCGTCCAAAGGTGGGATCGTACCCTCGCGATGCCCACCACTCACCATCCCGCCATGTGCCCTGATACCGAGCGTAGTACGGATGAGACCGGTCCACTGGAGCGATCGTGCCCCAGTCACCGTCCTCATCGACGAGCCAGCCTCCTGGTCGCAAGCACTCCACCATGCGCTGGATAGCCGTCTCTTGCTTGCCGGCCAGCCAGAACAGCATCAAACGTGAGCAAACCAGATCGAACGAGGCCGGACCGAGCGCGTCGAGAGGATCGTCGAGGATGTTGTGCTGGCACACCGTAAGGTTGGGAAGATTTAATCGTTTCAGATAGCTAACATCAATGTCGGTCGCCACCACTTGGCCGCTGGGTCCCACCCGCTCGGCAAGCCAGGCGGCCATAGAGCCACGGCCTGCGCCGACCTCAAGGCACCGCCAGCCAGGCTGGACCAGCTCACGCCGTCGACGAGAAAGGGGGTCGAAGATATCTTCCAATAGACCCAATCGATCGTCTTCAGCCTCTTGGCGACCTCTCGCGGCGAGTCGGTATCCGGGATCAGGGGATTCAGGAACTCCGGATGTATCCTGGCGTTCTGGCATGGGCAAACAATAGTAAGAGGCTTTCCTCGTGTCAACGCCTTCGTGTTGAGCGGGTATGGTCCTGGAAAGTGAACTTACTGAAACTAGACTTTTCGGAAGATCAGCCGGCTGGACCCCTGACCGAACTTGTTCGATCGGGATGATCCCAAACCTCACCCATTTGCGCTTTACCATGCAGAAAGATTCATGAGAAAGAAAGTTGACCAGAGGAAACAGGGCTAGACTGGGACCACGCTCAATCGGCCTGATCCGGGATTGGTATTCTGCCAGGGATGATTGGTTGTAGCGGGGGCAGCAACTACGAATCGTAAGCGGATCCCAATGGGCGAGAAGGGTTGGCTCAGATGGTCCATAGCACACGGCGTGTTGTTCTGCAGCGTGTAGGGTTGATCATGGCTCTACCCGCAGTCGCATTGGTCATACTGGGTTGGTCGGGACCGGTGGACAACGAACCGGCGATCACCGTGAGTTCGACGATACCTGACGAGCTCAATCCACCTTTTATTTACAATTTCGGGGGCGCCCCGAATGCGACCCCGGCGCAGGCCGCGGCCTTCTCGTGGCAGGAGTTCATCGCCCTCAACTGGCCGGCCACGAAACAGAGTGGAATGCAGAACCAGCGCGACACGCCGTCCAAAACGTGCCGCTTCGGTGACCCGGATTGCACCGGGCCGACGGTCTGGGAGACGTTTCGCGGCAAAGTCGAGATTTTTCCGGGCGCAGGCAGCCCGCCAGGATATTCCTGGGGTGGGCCGTCTTTTGGATACGACGCGTTGCCGCAGTACAAGTACCAGAATGCTGTCGCGGCCTGCGATCCGGCACAGGCGTCGGATCCGGTACCCTGGGTCAATCTCGACGAGATCGATCAGATCACCCTGGACAGCATGTATGCGGGCGCCGCTCCGGATGACGGTTCGCCCGGCAACAGTTCGCCGCATTTGATCCGTTTTCTGGCCAAGGCCAATCGCGCTGAGTACGTCTACGTAGCCAGTAACAGCTCGCCGACGGATCCCAATGACCAATGGTGGTCGAGCGTGCCGGCCGACGTAGTAGCAAGAACCAAGGCCTATCTCGCGTGGAAAATGGCAAGCCCACGCGCGGGCAGCAAGAGAATGGTCAGCTTGCCGTATAACACGATAGAAATGAAAGCGGGATGGCGCCCGCTCAGCGAGGACGAGATCGCCTCCGGGCACTTTCACACCCAGACTGTTCGGTTTTACGAACAAGAAAGCCCCTCCTCGAGCTTCTGCTATCGCGACGCTACCTGGGGCTTGGTGGCCTTGCACATTATTCAAAAAACACCCTCCGCTCCCTACTTTATCTACGCCACCTTCGAACAGACCGACAATATCTTGACCGCGGACGGCCAACCTGTCGAAGATTTGGACGGCAATGTTTTGCATCCGTCGATGCGACCGGCCACCTACCCGCAGGAATGTTTGGTCGATCCGCAGCCACCGCCGGGACCGACGGACGAGATTGCCAGCAAAGAAGGCTCAGTGATTTTGACCTCGAACCCCAAGACCTGCGCGCCATTGCCGGTAGATCGTTATTGCGAGGAGCCAGGCTCGCGGCTTTACTACCACAACGCCCCGGGCAACCAGCCCGTTCCCAGCGGCGGCAACATTTGTGTCAATGGGCGGGAGAACCTGATCCCCGGCTACGTGATCGACGCCAATAGACAGGCGCACGCGGCGATCAGCGAATATGCTCAACAAAACGGGATGGAGTCTGCGCCCTGGCTCTATTACAAGCTGATTAATGTGCAATATTTTCCTTACGATAAGGTCATCACGACACCAACGCCGAACGGTTCCCCCTATGAGAGCAGCCCACCCTTCACAGCGGCTAACCCGGCGCCGTCGAGTTACTATCTGGCGAATATAGTGGTCGAAACCAATCGTTCGCTGCAGCTTTTCAGCGGAGGGCTGTCGCCTCAATCTTCGGCCGCCGTAGCGACAAGTTGGAACGTGGATGGCACGCAACACAAGAACACGTATTATGGCGGCCATTTCTACTCCATGGGTGGTTGCATGGGATGTCATGGCAGCCAGGGGCAGAACCGCTCCCAAGCAGCCGGCGACTTCAGCGTGATCCTAGCCGTGGGGCGTGTGCTTGAGCCGGGATTCCCACCCGATTGAGACCCCGCCGGGCTGACCGGCGTCCCTAACCGGTAGATTGAGTAATGAAAGAGGAGGCGCTTTCCGGGCACAAAAATCTACTTGAAACAAAGGGACCGTCTGCGCGCATCAGATGATTGGCGCAGGTACTCGGTTTGGGGATTCTCAATTCCTCAGCTAGCGATGAAGACGGGGGCGGAGAACCCGGGCATTCAGATGCGTGGCGTAACTTCGAGGTGTAGCTGTCGTTTGCAAAGAACATGCAACCACGAGAATTCATGAGAGCAGCATCCATAGTCGGGTTCATACTGGTCGGTCTGGGCATCGCTTCGCTTTTGTACTGCGTATCTCCAATACTCCTCCTGGTTCACGCCGCCGAACAACGTCAGACCAACTTAGCACTCCCAATCGTCGGAGGATTAGCGCTCATTTGCGGTATCGCTCTCTTGTTTGCGAGTCGACCACGCAGCTAACGCCTGGTAAGTCGTGATCTCGGCCGCTTGAAATCTCCACTGTGTTCACGCCTCTTAGAAGCTCACCTGACAGGAGCCTGCCCATGCCTTCCGCTCAAAAACTCGACACTCACCATAAAGCACTCACCCTCAATCTCGATCAGTCCAAGTTCGGTTCTTTCGCCGAAATCGGCGCTGGACAGGAAGTCGCCCGCTGGTTCCTGGTCGCGGGAGCCGCCTCCGGCACCGTCGCCAAAACCATTTCCGCCTACGACAAGGAAGTGAGCGACGACCTTTACGGCTCCGGTTCGCGCTATGTCTCCAAACAACGCCTCGAAGCCATGCTGGACAGCGAATGGAATCAGCTCCTCACGCAGCTAAGCAAAACCCGCGGGCCGAACACCCGCTTCTTTTCTTTTGTCGATACCATCTCCGCGCGCAACTTCGCCGGGACCAACGAACCCCATGGCTGGGTCGGTCTCCGTTTTCAGTTGGAGCCGGGCGGCCCTCCGAATGACGTCCTGTTGCACATCAACATGCTCGATCCTGCCAATGTCCCGGAGCAGGAGGCCATCGGTATTCTCGGCGTCAATCTCATCTACGCCGCGTTCTACCAATTGCAAACCAGGGAATCTTTTCTCGCAGGCGTGGCAGAGGACGTCGTCAAGGAGCGCATCGAAATCGACTACATCGATGTTCGCGGGCCCGCATTCGAGACTTGGGACCGTCGTACCCTCCTGGTCTACCTGGCGTCTGCGGGATTCGCTGAAGCGGTATTTTTCCCCTCCAAGGGCCCCGAGGTTCCCCCTACCGAGGCTCTGTACAAGAAAGCTGTGGTGCTTGCGCCCGGATACTTTGGCCACGCGGATGTCGATCACCGGCAAGTTCACGCGCGGCTGTTGGCTTCGGGTGTCCAGCAGCTTCAAAATGAGCTGGGCGAAACACACGCGGTGCCTGCCGGTTTTTTTTGCCTTACAGCTAGTTCATTCGTGCCCAACGAACCGCCTCCGCAGATTCCCGAGTTGATTCGCCGCATCGATGCCCTTCTCGGCGCGGGCGGCGACGTGCTCCTTTTTCGCCAGGCCGAGCTCTACCAGATGACTCCACTGGTAAACCGCTATACCAAGGCGCCGGTGCGGTTCGTCTCCGGTCTTTCCCAGGTCATTCGAACGTTTGAAGATCTTTACGGCCATCTCGAGGGCAGCCGGCTCGAGGCCCTCGGGCGCCTCTTCGCCCAGAACGTCCGCATTTACGCCTATCCGATGACGACCGGGGATCTGCGCGAATGGCTAAACAGCGTATCCATGACCGGTTGGGAATGGAAGGAAACGAACGGATGGGTTTCCGCCGCCCAACTGCGGCGAGCGCCCCCTCTCGGCCACTTGTTCGACTATCTTGTCGCCAGTAGCTTTCTCATCCCCGTGCCGGTCCCTGCCGCGGCAATGCAGGCGCTTGACCACCACATGTGAAACACTTTTCGACATGGGGAAGAGGAGGCTGGAACAGGACTTCTATGGCTACAGAAATCCTTCAAGAAGCGGGTTTGCCAACGATTGATGAAATTAAACAGGCGCAGCAGTTGGTGTATGAGGTTATGCCTCCCACTGCGCAGTTCGTCTGGCCTTTGCTCTGTGAGCGCCTGGGTGGCGAAGTGTGGGTCAAACACGAGAACCACACCCCAATCGGGGCGTTCAAGGCGCGCACAGCGGTCGTCTATACGGCACAGCTCTTTCGTGATGGGCAACGTGTGCCGGGACTGGTCACGGCCACGCGCGGCAATCACGGCCAGGCGGTCGCGCTGGCAGCGAACAGGTTCAAGGTGCCGGCACATATAGTCGTGCCCAAGGGAAACAGTGCGGAAAAGAATGCAGCGATGCGGGCGCAGGGCGCCGAGCTCATAGAGTTCGGCGAGGACTTCCAGGAGTCCAAAGAGCATGCGCAAAGGCTCGCCCAACAGCATGGCTGGCACTTCGTCCCTAACTATCATCGCGACATCACTAAGGGAGTCGCCACCTATTGGCTGGAGTTCTTTTCCGCAGTGGCCGATCTGCAGGTGGTTTACGTGCCCATCGGGCAGGGTTCGGGTATCTGCTCCTGCTGTGCGGTTCGCAACGGGCTAAACCTGAAGACGAAAATTGTGGGTGTTGTCGCCGAAGGCGCGCCCGCTTATGCGCTCTCGTTCGAGGCAGGGCGCAAGATCGCGGCTCCTGTGACCACGTTCCTAGCCGACGGAATGGCGTGCCGTGTGCCCGACGATGCCGCGCTTGAAGTGATATTCGGCAATGTTGACCGCATCGTGCGCGTGAGTGAGGAAGAAATTCGTATGGCCATGAGGTTCTACTTTACAGACACGCACAACGTGGTGGAGGGAGCAGGTGCGGCCGGCCTGGCCGCGGCGCTCAAAGAGAGGGAGCTCGTCCGGGGAAAACGCATAGGCCTGGTGGCGACCGGCGGCAACGTCGACCACGATGTCTTTGCCCGGGTTCTGCAGGATTAGCAATCGCCTTGCCGTGTGGGCGTACCTGGTCTGATGACGATGGGGCTGCGCCCGATAAGCGCTAACTGCTTGCCGTGGGACCGGAGCGTAGCGGACGGACCTGCATTCTCCTTCTGTCCATCCGATTTAACGGCCCCTAATAAAAGTCACCACCCTCCCCTTTGTCGTCCCGAGCGTAGCCGAGGGACTACCTGAGCGGCTTCGGCCAGCTAAAAAATTGCCCGCCACGCTCACACCCCAATCGCGCATGAAAATATCAATTTTCATGCAATCGACGGGAATTTTGCAGGCCTCCGAGTGTTTTATCGGGTAAAGAATGAAACACACGTTAATCAACGTTTCATTCCCAAGTTGAGCTAATGCTGTGCTTGGGCTGAAACGTTGTTCCCGGACCGTGAGTGACGATGGTGTACTACCGGTTCTCAATTAAGTATCCAATCCCGCGCCTTGTGCATCAGGAAGGTACAGTGCCACGCATGCAGAGTGAATTTTTGGGCGACTCATTACCACCAGGGGGCATCTGTCTCATGGACTACTCGACCTGTGCTCCCGTAGATGGAAATGAGGGTTCGTCAGGCGTTGCCGGGCACACGCGTTTTGCGGCAGTGGTGGGAGCCCCCGCATTTATGCGGGGGGAGGAGCGCTTGAGCGCTCCGTGAAAGAGTCTCGACTCTGATCACGCGCTTTAGCGCTGGTGACTCTTATCTTTAAATTGTGATGGTCGCTCGGCCTGACTTACACTCGCATCGATCGGCAAAGTGAAATAAAACGTAGCGCCCGGCCCGGCATTCGGAGTGAACCACAAACGGCCGCCATGCGATTCAATGATAGAACGGCTGATCGCCAGGCCCATCCCGGTACCCTCCTTCTTCGTAGTGAAGAACGCGTCAAAGATGTGCTCCGCCTGCTCCGGTTGAATTCCCTTGCCAGTATCGGTGACTGAGATCATGACGAAACCCCCCTCAGCCGGTTGTGTCACAATCTGAAGCGTCCCCGGGGTCTCCAGCTCTTTCATCGACTCCATGCCATTCAGCATCAAGTTCATCAAGACCTGTTGCAATTCCACCTCGTCGGCAATGACCCGCGGCAGATCCTCGGCTAACCTTGTTTGAACAGCAATCATGTGTCGAGTCATCTCGGTGTCTAATAGGACGACCATCTCCCGGATAACGTCGTTCACCTCGATCGGTTCCCGCTGTAGGGTTCCCTTCTTGAAGTGACGGCCGATCCGATTGATGATTTCTGAGGCCCAAACTACATCCTTGATTGCCCTTGAAGCCGCCTCTCGAGCTTCTCCCAGGTCGGGCACATCCCGTGCGAGCCACCGCATGCACGTTTGCACGTCGGTCCTCGCGGCGGCGATTGGCTGTCTGATTTCGTGCGCCAGGGAGGCGATCAGTTCCCCCATGGTGCTAATTCTGCTCGCGCGGACAAGATCCGCCTGCGCCTGGCGCAGTCTCTCATCTTCTTCTGCGGCGCGCTTCCTCTGACCAACACGTTGCATGTAAATCGCGAATGCCGTGAGTAGGAGCGATGTGCCGTAGAACATGCGAAACCACCAGCTGTTCCACCAGGCAGGCAATACTTCGATTTCGAGCGATGCCCCAGGCTCACTCCATCGCCCGCGGCTCACTGCGCCCTGCACGTGAAATACGTAGGTACCGGCAGGAAGTGTGGTGTAGCTTGCGACCCGCTGGTCGCTGCCCACTTCATTCCACTGGTGATCCAACCCGTCCAGCCGATAGCGGTAGCGATTCGTCTCCGCGTTGAAATAGCTGAGTGCTGAAAACTCAATCGAGAATATGTTCTCCGAATGGGAGAGCGTGATCTTATTGGTATAGGTAATCGATCTGCGGAGCGGGGAATCAGGCCCAATGGGAACCGGTCGTCCCGATATCCGGAAGTCTGTCAATACGGTTGTCGGGATAAAGGAAGTATCCACCATCTTGCTCGGATAAAACGCCGTCGCGCCGCTGAATCCGCCAAAGAACATCTCTCCACTTGGGCTCTTGTAGCATGTACCCCAACCGCTCAGGTCCGGTCCCGGAAGGCCGTCTGCAGCGCTGAAGTTCCGGAACGTTTGCTCTCGCGGGTTGAAGCTGGTAAGTCCGCTGTTGGTGCCCATCCAGAGATTCCCTAGACTATCCTCCAGGATGCAGCTCACCACGTTGCCCGCAAGCCCGTCCTGTTCGTAATAAGTCTTGAAACTCCGGGTGTCGCTGTCGAATCGATCTAAGCCATTCTGGGTTCCAACCCACATCACGCCAGAGTGGTCGAAGTAAACCGAATTCACCCGATCGTCGCTCAGGGATCTGGGATCATCTGGGTTGTGGGCGTAGATGGTGAATTCCGCGGTACGGGGATCAAAGCGGTGAAGACCCGATTGCGCAGTTCCAAGCCAAAGATTTCCCTTACCGTCCTCCTTTATCTCCGCATAGTCAATGGTGTTTTGCTTATCGGGCGTATAGATGGAAAAGTTCCCGGTTGACGGATCGAGACGGCCAACCCCTCCGTAGGTTGCCGCCCATAGCGTTCCGTTCGGATCAAAGAGCATGCGCAAGATAGCAGTCGTCTTCGGCGGCGCCCGGCTGTCATGGCTTGGGTAGGGGCTGAGCCGGCCTGTCTTCTCGTCTAATCGATGAAGTCCCTGGAAGGTTCCGGCGAGCAACGCTCCTGAGCGATCTTGAATGATCCCCATCATCTCGTTTCCGTGGCCAGACCCTGGGGGAGTCGTATTTTTTCCAGAGCGCCGATCGATTCGGTTCAATCCTCCCATCGAGCCAATCCACAAGATGCCTTCCCGATCTTCATAGATAGACGTGACCAGCGGGCTGACCAGGCTGCCGCGCTGATAGGTGAAGTTCTCGAACGCCTGCAGCTTTTCAGAAAAATAATTCGGATCTGTCTCTTGCAGGCATACCCAGATATCTCCCTCTTTGTCCTGATAGAGGGCAATGGCGTCGTTCGATCCCAAGCTCTCGCTGTCTTCAGGATGGTTGCCGTAACTGATAATTTCTCCAAGATTTCGGTCGATCTTAAGAATTCCAGCCTGCATGGAGGCAAACCACATTGTGCCGTCCTGCGATTCCAGCATGGTATAGATCTTCACCGGCAACCGATGGCCATGTGACATATAGTTGATCGCATGACAGGTGATGCGTTCGCTCTTGGGATCGAAACTGCTCAACGGACAGGACGGAGAAATACTCGTGATCCAGAAAACTCCGGACCGATCCTGGTGGAATTCGCCGATCTCTGAACCGAAGGGAAAATGTCGCGTGACTTTTCCGGTCTCGCGATCAAACGCTTCCAAGCCGCCATTGTCTGCTACCCAGAACTGTCCGCTTCTGTCCTCTCCGGTGGACTTCACGTTGTTCCCCGCGATGGTTGTTGGATCTCCTGGATCGTGCGCATATCGAGTGGATTGACCGCTCACAGGGTCAAATCTGTAGAGCCCCCTGGCGGTCGCCAACCACAGCATTCCGGCGCGGTCCTCGCTGAACTGCGCGACAGGAGCGGGCAAACTCCCTGGAGACTCCGGCACGACGTGGTAATGGGTGAAAGTCTCGTTGATCGGATTGTATCGATCGAGAGATTGATCACAGCCAATCCACAGTGTTCCGGAGTGATCCACAAATAGGCTGCGAATATAGACGCATCCCAGACTATCGGGACGACCTGGTTCGTGCTTGAATGCTTTGGATCGATAGCCATCGTAGCGATTCAATCCATATTGCGTACCGAACCACAGGAAGCCAAGGCCGTCTTGCACTATCGACGCAACTCTGGTCTGCGATATACCCGCGCTTCCGGAGAGCTTTCGGAACCGTATGTCGTTGCCGTCGGTTACGGTGATCGTGAGCGGGAGAGGGTCACCGCCAGGGCTCTGCACAACGGCTGCGGCGGCCATCAAGAGAGGATGTCCCAGAAATAGGAAGAGGGGCGCCCAAAGCAGAAGCACGCTCAGAAGCACGCGCCGACGTCGTCGTAGAGGCTTGGGTGAGGAGCGATCCAGTAGTCTCCAGGTCAGCCCTTCTCTGCCCACGCGGGCTCTATTCATGGCAGTGACGCTTCTCCGGCACGGCTGTGAGACTTAGCTATTGTAAACCTGACTCATCCTCAACCATGCGTGCCCGCTGGCGCGGTCATGACGGTTTAAGACCGGGTACGAAGTTGTAAACCGGGCTTTAAGGTAGTTGGATGCGGTAGAGGTTGCGGCGGGTGTTCTGCCGAGTGTAGGCGTAGAGCGAAGGACTCACGGCCGACTGCACATACCATGGGATCGTGGTGATCGCCTTCGGATTCGGAAAGTCTTCGATGCGCACGGTTACGGTAAGTGGAATCTTTGGAAGCTCCGAGTCACGCATTACTGGCAACACGTAACTGTCTCCGCGCAGGTCTGCGAAGTAGAGGAACGCAAATTTCCCGCTCAGGTCCCAATTGACTTGGCAATTAGTGACGCACAGCGGCAGCGTCGCGCTCCCATCCGCGGCGAACGCCTTTATTCCCGGGGCGTGCTCTTTGTCGGACCCTCCGGAGCCGGCAATAACCCACCGGCCGTCTGGTGACACTGAGGTGACGTCCCAAATCTCCGAGCCAATCTTGCGGCGGCCGGTGCCATCGGTCTTCATGCGATATAGAAAGTTCGAGCCGCCTTCTATCACGCGAAAGACGAGGTCGCCGTTGGGCAGAAAAAAGGGAGAATCTTCGACGGCCGCAGAGGAGATGCGCACCGGGGACGAGCGATGGCTGGTGGGAGCGATCCACAGATTTGTATGGCCGCTCTGATCCTTCATGGCAAATGCAAATTCTTTCCCGTCTCGCGATACGGAGTAGCTCAGAATCGGGTAATCCGGCAACACCTTCTCTTCCTTGCCGCTATTCAATTCTTTGCTCCACAACTCATTGTCACGCGTTTGCCCATTTGTCTTAAGGAAGTAGAGACTGCGTCCATCCGAAGAAAATGCGGGTGAGGAAGTGTTTCCTTCGGAGGATACCTGGTGGTCTCCGTCCTTGTCGTGCAGCCAAACCGTGAGGTCCTGAGAGCCGACGGAGGTGATAAGGGACTTTCCATCCGGCGCCATCGCTATTCCTTCCTGAGATGTAGGGCCAAAGGTCAACTGCTCTGGGTCCCCATCTGGAAAGCGCTGACGCCAGATATGGAAGTCGTCCGTTTTGGCGGTGAGATAGATCCATTTACCGTCAGGTGACCATGCGCCCGAAATACAGGGCCCATTGGGAGGGCCAACAAGCCTGATTTCATTTGTAGCCTGGAAGGGAACGATCCGGCAGGGCAGAATCTCACCTCGACTCCCCATCTCAACCACGAGTACCCATCGGCCATCCGGCGAAAGGTAGGAATGATGGGCCATCCTGCGTTTGCCCGGGGGCACGTAAACGTCCCGGCTATTCCCTCGACCCTCATCTGTGGTCACCACCACCATATGCAAACCTTCTTTGATCTCAGAGAAGAGCAGCCGCTTTCCGCCTTCGATCCATGTCAAAGAGGAAGCGTTGGGCAGCAGCATATGAGGTTCCCCACCCAGAACAGGCACCTCCCAGGTATCAAATGGAATAAGGACACCATAGGCGATTCGCGAATTATCCGGAGAGAACGACGGGGCTAGTTTTGTCGTCGAGTCGTGGGTGAGTTGGACCGGCTCGCCTCCCGGCAGCAACTTAATGTAGATATTTCCCCGTGGGAAGAGTGAATTGAGCTCTCCCAGTGGGAGGAATGAATTGTCTCCTCGAATGAAAGCGAGCATTCGTCCGTCCGGGGATAGAGCGGGATAGACCACCGAATCTCTAAAAAACGTCAGCTGCTCCCACTCTTTACTCGTTCCCACATGGCCTGAAGAGGACCGTCGATACAGAAAGGCGGCCGCCACCGCCAAAACAACAGCCGCAGCCGCAACGTAGTAGTAGGCTTTCCGCGCTTTCGTCTTGATTGGCGGTTGCTCTTCTGTCTCTTGTTGTCCCTGTCTTGAAGACGATGCATCCCATTGGCTTCGGCTGCTGTCGCGCACCAACCTTCGCAGATCCGTTTGCAAGTCGGCGGCATTTTGGTAGCGCAGCTTGCGGTCTTTCTCCAGCGCCTTACTGATGACCTCTTCGAGCTTGGGGGGAATGTCGGGATTCAGCCGCACCGGCGCGACCGGGGTGCGATTCAAAATTGCTTCCGCAACCACACCTGCGCTGTCGCCCCGGAATGGCACAAATCCTGTGGCCATCTCATAGAGCACGATGCCAAAAGAAAACAGGTCCGTCCGCGCATCCACCTCTTCGCAGCGCACCTGTTCGGGCGACATATAAACCACGGTACCCATGGCCGCGCCTGGTTGGGTGAGCCGTTCTGCTTCGGCGTCTGTCGCCATCGCCGCGGTGGGCATCAACTTAGCCAGGCCAAAATCCAAAATTTTGACCTGGCCGCGGTCAGTCACAAAAATGTTCGCAGGCTTGATATCGCGGTGAACGATTCCCTTGTTGTGCGCAGCGCCGAGCGCATCCGCAATTTCGATCCCCCACGCAAGCACTTCATCGAGGGGCAGCGGCTTGCCGGCAATGCGGTGCTTCAGCGTAGTGCCCTCCATGAATTCCATGGCAATAAATGTTTGACCGTCTTGCTCGCCAATCTCGTAGATGGTGCAAATGTGGGGATGATTGAGCGCCGACGCGGCTCGCGCCTCTCTGCGAAAACGTCCCAGAGCCTGGGGAACCTGGGCCAGCTCGTCGGGAAGAAATTTAAGGGCGGCAAACCGGCCCAGGGAGAAATCCTCGGCCTTGTAGACAACGCCCATACCGCCGCCTCCCAGCGTTTCGAGAATGCGATAGTGGGAAACGGTTTGGCCGATCATGGGGCGAACGATAGGGCGAATCACGCCGGCCGCCTGGTCGTCAGCCGGAAGCAGAGCGCCGTTGCCATCCAGGAAATTGTTAATTTGGGCGATTGGAGCGTCTCGCGAGTCGGCGCTTTGCTGATGGGCATCGAGGAGCCGCTTGAGGTGCATCTTGAGTTCGAGATCGCCGCCACACGCAGCCTCGATGAATGCAGCGCGGTCCTGTGTGGTCTCTTCCAGAGCGGCCTGGAACAAAGGCTTCAGACGCTGCCACAGTTCAGGAGTCATTTTCATTCGGGGACAATTCCTGACGCAGCCATGCGCGGGCCATTGTCCAGTCGCGTTTTACGGTCCGTGTCGATACATCGAGTTGGAGCGCAATCTCTTCGAAGGTCAGACCTCCAAAGAAATGCATTTCGAGGATCTTCGCTTGCCTGGGATCAAACTCAGCCAGGCGGTTAAGCGCCTCATCGACGGCTAATACATCGGCGGTCGAGCTGGTTGTGCCCCCAGCCATGTCTTCGACCAGCGTTACTTGAAGCTGCCCGTCTCCGCGCTTTCCAGCGTTATGGGCCCGGGCATGATCGACCAGGATGTGACGCATTACGTTGGCAGCAAGCCCCAGCACGTGGCTCCGATCCGCCCACATCGAATGGGAGCAGTCCACGAGCCGCAGGTAAGCCTCATTTACCAGCGCAGTCGGTTGGAGAGTGTGGTTGCCGCGCTCGAAGCGCATTTTGCCCACGGCCAGGCGATGCAATTCCTGGTACAGGGTCGAGGAAAGCTCGTGCATGGCTTCTGGCGTCAACGGCGATGACGGTAACCTGGGCGGGTCGTCCTGTCGCTTCGTAGCCATACGTTTCCGCAGGTATAGGTGGACAGTATAGCCCCATGGCCGGGTGTAGTTTGGGTGCCATCGGACCAGCTTGGATGCAATCCCCGATCGAGGCGCGGAATAAAGCGTGCGCCGATCTTTGTCCATTCCGAATCAAAGGGGAGATGAGTATTTTTGGCAGGCCTGGAGCAAGGTAACAGCGATGCGGATTCTTCTGCTCAATCTGGATCAGGGGTCCACCCAGGAGGCGACGCAGGCCTTATCAGGTCAGGGCTACGAAATCACAACCGGCAGTGGCCTTTCAGTGGACGAAACTCTCGCTCTTTCCCCTGAAGTCCTGATTACCCAGGCAACGCCCTCCGATCTCAGTTGTTGCGGCTTGATCAGCCAGATCAAGGCTGGGCCTGGTCCGCGAACGCTCAAGATTGTGATGATCGTTCACGGGGGTGCGCTGGAGCGCGCCCGCGCGCTGGACCTGGGCGCCGATGATGTCATCTCCTTTCCCTTTGAGCCAGCGGAATTTGCAGCCAGGATCCGAACGCAGTTCCGGGAGAGACAGCCAGAGGTGGAACTGGAAGCAAAGCTTCACCAGGCGTTAGAGAAAGAGCGTCTGGCGGCGACTGCCGTTGAAGCGCTGAGTGATGGCTTTGGCGCCAAACGCCGCGCCTGGGTGATGCCGGCGATCCTTGGCCTCAGCGTGGCAGTTGTTCTGGCAACGCTCATCACCGTGCTTTCGAACCGGCACGGACGGAGGGACACCCTCCAACTGCGGGCGGAGGTGGCGCGGCTGAACGGCGGCATCGTGCAACAAGGGGAACTACTGCGGCGTGCAGAGCAGGCACGTGCCTCCCTGGACGCCAGCGAAGCGGCCGAGACGCGCGAGGCCTTGAAGGCGCAAAGCAAAGAGCTCCGTCAGAAAATTGCGGATGGCGGCGATTCGGATGGCCCAGCCCTCAAGAAGCAGCTTCAGGAAACGCAGGTTCGCTTGAGCCGGCTAGAGACGGAGGGTCGAGTCGCGGAAACGATTGTTCAGACCTACGGATCCAGCATCTGCTTGTTGCACGTGGTGGTTGAATTTCACGACCATGATTCCGGCGAGCTTATTCGCATCTCCGCTGACGCCGCCGGCAAGACGCAGACGGACGACGCCGGGATGATGTCGGTTGAGACAGGAGGGACCGGGCCGCCCCTCCAGCTTGACGTATTTGGCACCGGATTTCTCGTCGGAGACGGACGTCTTCTGACCAATCATCACGTCGCCGAGCCCTGGTGGGGCAGTGATGAATTGAAGCAGCTTGTTGACCAGGGTGCGTCCCCGTTCGTCGCTTCCTACACGGCGTATTTCCCGGGAACGTTTCAAGGCATCGCAGCCCAGGTCGGCCGCATTTCGTCGCGTGCCGACCTGGCGACTCTGAACTTAAAGGCTCCCGCGCCGCCTCACACCCCTCGGTTAGAACTCGATGATCGAAGCACAGCCAGCATAGCGGGGGATCCAGTCGTCCTCATTGGCTACCCCACAGGAATTGAAGGCATCCTCGCGCGCGCGGGAGACGACACCACGGAGAAAGTGACGGCAAACGCCCACCAAATAACCCAGGTTGTCTCGCGGTTGGCGGCGCAACGCCTCATTCGCCCAACCACCACCCAGGGCCACATCGGAGACGTCTTAAAGGACAAGATTGTTTATGATGCGGCGACCACCTCGGGGGGCTCGGGCGGACCGCTCTTCAATCGCGATGGTAAAGTGATTGGCGTAAATTTCGCTGTCCTGAATAATTTCGGCGGCTCCAACCTGGCGGTTCCCATCCGTTACGCCGACGAACTGGTGAAGTAATCCTCTTCGCGCCCCGTCGCGCCACCCGTCGCATCCCTCGCTCAACCGGGACCTGCTTGGATCCTTGCTTATAAACTTTTCTGGTTTCCCAGCCTTCCTGGAA
Organism: uncultured Acidobacteriaceae bacterium; assembly: GCA_963821315.1. Classification (GTDB taxonomy): domain Bacteria; phylum Acidobacteriota; class Terriglobia; order Terriglobales; family Acidobacteriaceae; genus PALSA-350. The sequence continues at coordinate 382,124 of CAWGDP010000014.1, forward strand.
CGGGGTTTCTGCTTCATAGAAGGTAAGGATGTGAGCTGCAGGTATCGATCCGAACGCCACTCCGCACCTCAATCCGCGTCAAGCTAACGGAAATGCTCAGAGGTTCAGCTGTGGCAGGGAGAGATCCTGATTGCTCGAAACGAATGGCGGTCTGGTGCCTTTTAGCCATGGCACTGCTCGCTGTGTTCCTGTTCAGTGGTTACGTCCTCTACCATTCACCTGGGAAAGGGCCGCAGGTTCAGCAACGAACCCCGGCTCAGAGCGACCGCTAGACGCATACCTCCGGTGTGCGGCGCTTTAATGACTCCGCGAAGAGCGGTCCTATCCGCAAGGCAAGGGGGAGTGACTCATGAAAACAAACGTCGGCTCGACTGTTAAGAGTGAGAAGTTGCGTGAAGAGACCAGGAATCTGCAGCTCTGTCCGGCGTGCGGATCGCCGATGAGAAAGCGGATTGTCCCAAACGCTACTCCCGCCATAGATGAACAGCCACCGGTAAGCCCAGAACGCATCGTGCCACTCGAGCAGTTGGAGTGTCCAAAATGTCAGCACGCTGAGGGGCGGCATTTGAAGGCAGGGGAGGCGGGTGTCTGAGATACGAGATGATCGTCAGTTGCGGGTTGGCTTTACTTTGAACGCGTGGCCTTCACGCGATCATTTACATCGGGCGAAGTCTGATGAGCCTCCAGACCCTCAGGAGGTGCTGATGGGTTTCCTGCCATCCATCTCGTCGAACACGCCGCCGCACTTTGGGCACTTGATGATGTGCGATGCCAGACGCATGAGCTCATTTGGCTGAATCTGGTAACTGCAGAGCGGGCAGGGCACAGAGAAGACGAAGTTGGGCTTTCCTTTGAACCGCGGCGCCATCATCCAACCCGCCCATCCGCCGTCCGCACCGGCTTTCGGATCATCCGGTGCGAGAGCCGGCCGAGGAACACCTCCGACGGCAGATAGCGCCTTTGCTCATGACAAAGCGGACACTTTGCAGCAATGGGCTGCGCCGGCATGGACTCCACTGGCGCCGGGATGTTCTCGTGGCAGCTCTTGCACTGAATCACGACCAGCTTTTGGCTTTGTGGTGGGGAGAACATGAGGTCAGTATAGGCGAACAAAAAGCGAAAATAATCCACAGGTTTTAGGCGACGATACGAATTGTCTGCGGTAATTTTGGCTGGCCTGGCGGAAGCTCAGCGCTTGCTCGAGGATGCCCCAAGCCCGGCTAAGATCGTTCTGGACCCGGCCTCCAAGCCTGATCGTTTGCTCAACAATGAGCCTCAATCTTCTGATAAACTCAGGGCTGTTGTTGCGACGCAGTTTGGTGGTGGTGCGCCCAGGACCTAAGCTGAAGCGCCACAAAAAGGTGGAAGTGAACGATCAGGGACCCATCCCAAGCTGTTCATTCTACGTGACATAGTGTTAGTATTAAGCCTACGTCTGGGGACGTAGCTCAGTTGGTTAGAGCGCTGCCCTGTCACGGCAGAGGTCGCGGGTTCGAGCCCCGTCGTCCCCGCCATACATAGCAAAGGACTTAAGCTTGTATGGCACCTAAAGTGACAATCCACAATCCGATCCACAATTCACTGCACTAGAGCGACTTCCAAGTCCTACTGCACTTAGGAATGCGCCTTGCGCTGCCTGCTTTTCGTCGCTGGTCGTCCTGCGTGTAAAGGTTCATGGTCGTGCGGATATCGCTATGCCGCAACATGCCCTGTACCGTCTTCGGATCGACCTTTCCCTTGTTCACGAGCCAGGTGCTCAAGCTGTGCCGCAGGTTGTGAAGACCGAAGCGCTGCCCCTTCGCGAGTATCACGCCGGCGCTGATTGCCGCCGGCCGCAGATGATCCTGCACGAAAATCGAAGCCCATATAGGCACTTTCCCGAACCTTGAGCAGCGACGGAAAGACGAAATCATCGACCTTCGAATGTGGGCTCTGCGCACGCCATTCCTTCAGATATTCCGCCAGTACCGGATGCATCGGTACATAGCCGTTCGAGGCCGCCGTCTTGGTCTCGCCATCCTCTCCCTTCGCCCATCGCTTCGATATGCGGATTTGCCCGTCGCTCCACAGGATGTCCGACCAGCGCAGCGAGATGATCTCGGATGCGCGAAGCGCCGTCGCGGCGCAAGTCAGGACCAGCGTGTAATGCAGCGGGTTCGTCAGCTTATTGAGAATGGCGAGGGTTTGCTGCGGCGTGATGACGACTGCCTTGTAAAGGGACTGCGAGCGCGTCTCGACATGCTCCAGCGGGTTCTTGTCGACGCGCTCGTGCAGGATGCCGACCTTATAGACCCGGTGCATGATGCCGCGGATCTTCGAGACCGTCGTCCATGCCAGTCCGTTGTCGGTGTGGAGCGACTTGAGCCAACGCTGAATTTCCAGCGGCCGGATATCGCTCGCGAGCTCATTGCCCCAGCGGGCAATGAGGTAGTCCCGAACGTAGTGTTCGACAATCGGGATGGTGTTGACCGACTTCGGGCGGACTGCATCGTCGCCAAAATCAGCCTTCAAATAGTATTCCGCGAGAGCGTCGAAGCGGATGCGAGTGCCAGACTCTTCACTATTGATGCGAACAAGCAGCCCAAGCCTGTCTGCCTCTCGCCACGCGGCCTTCTCCGTCGGGAAATCCCTGAGAAGACCAACGGGCAAGGTGTTCTCCTTTGCGGCTGCCATCCGCTGTGTTGAGCCGATACCGAAGCATCCACACATCTCCGCCCTTGCGGGACACAAGTCTGAGTCGATCCCCTCTGATATGCCATGACGCCTCATTTCAGCAGGGAACGCCTAATATTCGGATGATACGCCCGTTCGCTTTCCGGTGGCCGGCGGAGCTCCGGTTGTTATTGCGATCAATCGCCGCAGCCAGCTCGGAAAGACGAAAGACCCAAGTCTTGCGCAAGTCGCCAGTGCCGATCGGGTAGGCGCCCGCGATCCCGCGACGGGCCAGGTCCGTGAGAAACCGGCGGCTAATTCCGACGAACTTTGCGGCTTCCTGGGCGGAGACAAAAGGTTCGGGTGTCATGACAGTTCCTCCGACCACTGACACCGCAGCAGCCTTGATCCCCCGCCGCTCAGATCGATTTCCCACGTGAATTCCAGGAACGACGCTTCGTCGGGCAGGCTTCTGAAGGGTCTTTGGATGGATTTTGGTTACAGCGGCGGCCTCTTCGGAGTCCGGGAGCGGCATGCAAATGTGGGGGACGCCGAATTTGTGGCATTATCTTTCGGGGTTGGCCGCTTTGATTCGTATTGATAGGAGCAAGTTGCAGAGGACATCGCTACCTCCAGAAATGAAAACGAACACCGAGTATTCACGTCCGATACGCCTGGTCGATTCTGAGAGCGCACTCTTCCAGAGTGAACGGTTGTGATTCCCGTGTCTAAGACTTCTTGTCTATGGCGGCATACCCTGCAGCTATTGCGATTGATTGGGGCAGGTGGGATGGACGAAGATCCGCTTTACCGCAGGGTACCTGAAAGTGCCCTATTGACGGGGGTGGCACTGCGATCGAGCCTAGATTGCAGATTGCTTTTTGACCTGGTCTTGTCCGCAATCTGGGACAGGGCGCTTTTGAGCAATGGAGTTCAAGGCCATGTCAGATCTCGTGGAGTTCAGGCATTTGAAGTACATCGTGGCTGTTGCTGAGACAGCCAACTTCACGCGAGCTGCGGAACGTCTATTCCTCGCTCAGCCCTCGCTCAGCAAGCAGATCAAAGACCTTGAGGATGAGATCGGATTTCCTATCTTCGTCCGCAACCGCGATGGCGTGCGAATCACGCCCGCAGGACAGATGATCATCTGCTTATGCACAGGAAGCGTTGTCGGCGCGAGCGAGAAATCATCACAATGGCTCGTGCAGTTCACAAGGCGAAGTGGCTCCTTTACGGCTTGGCTTTTCGCCCTTCGTGAATCCAGAACTTCTTGAATTCTTTCGGGACGCGATATGCCAGCCTGTTCCCAGATTGCCCGATCCATTTTTCAGGGGGCAATTCCTTGCATATTCTTCAGCGGCTCGAACACGAAAACCTCGATGGTGCGATTCTTCCGATGCCGATCGATGGCCCGGATTGGGTAGTCGCAGCAATTAGCATGCGATCCACTGGTAGTTTGTATGCGAACAGATGACCCTTGGCACGTGCACCGGAGGTTTCCATTTCGGATCTATCGGCAAAGCTGAAGATATTTCGCGACCCTGAAATACACCCGACCGCGCACGACAGGCTAATTGAAATGCTTACGGAGGTCGGAATCGATCCAGAGGCGTCTTGTTTGGCCGCGACTCCCGCTGATATTCAATGGATGGTTCGAGCTGGGTACGGAGTCGCGCTTGTTGACCAAAGAACCATTCTCGATCCGGGTCTTACTACGAGACCAATCGCAGGGATTAACTGGACTGCCGACACAGCTTTTGTTCACCACAAAAAAGGAGATCACTTGGCTCTGCCTTTTCTCATTCGATCCCTTGAACGGACGCCGCCAAGTACGCCCGGTAAGAGAACAATCCCCAAAAAGCGAGAAGGCACACTTCAGTTGAATCTTCTTGCATGACCAGGAATCGCCGCTCTTCAACGAAGCCATAAGACTGCTCAGACCACCGGGCGATAGACAAAATCTATTGCGCCATAGACAGGAAGTCTTGGACATCGAGCGCATGGCCGCCTAATTTTCGACATTAAGCAGTTGACTTCTCGGTCCTGCTGGAGGTATGAATGTCACGTTTATTCCGTAGTCAATTCTCATTGCATATCGCGCCCGTCCGCTGGACTAATCGGACGCGCTCGACTGCTACACTACTAGCCTTCTTGCTCGTCGCTTCTTCGGCCGCTCTAGCTCAGAGCGGGTCGCCTTTTGACACAGGATTCACTGCAATCCAAACCCTTTTCACTGGGACCATTGCTAAGGTCGCAAGTCTAGTCGCCATTGTGATCGGAGGCTATGGCTTTGCCCACGGAGAACCAGGCGCTAAAAAGGCGCTTGCTGGTGTAGCAGCTGGTACAGGTATCGCGGTGCTTGCTGTGAACGTCTTGACTTGGCTCTGGGGTGTCTGAGCTGGTCCTCTACCCGTCTTCGTCCTAGACTTGTGTTGCTCATCGCTGGAGGGGCTTTATGTCAGACCATAAAACAGTACGGAACCGAACAAACCGAGTCTTCAAGAGTCTACATAAGCCCCTTACCTATCTAGGCGTAGAGCGCACGCTGTTTTATTTCGTTTGCGTCGCGTCTGTTGGAGCCTTCAATCTCTTCAACTCGATCCTCGCTGGCATGGCCGTTTTTGTTGGCGGTTTCGCCTTCGGACACTGGGCCACAAATAGTGATCCTGCCTTTCTCCGCATCCTCGCCAAGTCCGAGCGCTACAAAACCCGCTACGACGCTGCCAAGCAGCAAGTCCCACGAGTGGAGGTCCGCTGAATGCTACGACTCGATAAGATGATCAAGCCGTGGAAAGAGGCGTCTGCGCTCAACAGCCATGTCAACCTGTATGGCTTTTGGAACGCGAGCACCTTCTTAACCAAGAGTGGAGATCTGGGCATGATCTTGAGCGTGCCCGGGGTGGACTACGAATGCCTTGACCGCGCAGCGCAGGATTATGGGGTTAAGCGGCTCGAAGCGGCGCTCAAAGCCTTTGGTCCGGGATTCCATATCTATCAGTACCTTTTCAAATCGAATCGTCCGGACATACCGTTCGCTCGCTACGACGACCTCATCGTGGAGGCTGCCATCGAGCAGCGGCGGCAGTTCTTTGAGGCTAAGAAGGACCGCCTGTACCAAATCGAGATCTTCTATGCGGTAGTCCTCGAGGGATCTCGCTCGAAGACCGGCGTCGGAGCCGCTCTTGCCCAACTACTGCGAGACCCAGCCGGCGGCGTCGCAGAACTCAAAGCACAGTTCACTAACAGCGCCATGAAGGTCTTGCTGCGCTCCCACATCGAACAAGACTTGGGGCGCCTGGACCAGCGAGTGAGAACCTTCATGCGGCAGCTGAGCGACCTTATGCGCATTGAAGTACTCGACCAGGACGGACAGTTGACATTTTTCCGCCGCTTGCTTAATTACGACGCGTGGCGCATAGGAGGGAAGCCACAGAACACGCAATTTCTCGACTACCAGGTTGTCAATTCTAGCATCGAGGCGGAGCGTGATCACCTGCGTATCGGGGACCACAGCGTCCGCGTCCTCACTATGAAAGAGGTCATCGGCGAGACACGGCCCCTGGTCCTAGATCAACTGTTAAAGATACCGGGGAACTTCTACGTAGTGACCGAGTGGACGCCACTCTCAATGAGTAAGGCGAGAAAAGAGATAACGAAAAGACGCCGCCACTTCAACGTGACCAAGACAAGTTTCGTCTCGCAGGTGGGCAATGACAGTACGAATATCAACCCTCGGGATGTGCTGGTCGACGAATCCAAACAGCACGACATCGAGAATCTTGGCGACTGTCTGCGCGCTCTCGGAGATGGTCAATCGCTCGGCGATTTCTCGCTGACGATCGTGATGTACGCGACTACCAAAGGAGAACTTGACCAACTTGTGGGCGAGTTCAGCGGGGTCTTTAGCAATGCGGATGGCAATTTGTTCGTTGAGACGTATAACCAGCTCAATGCATACTTTGCCACTGTGCCGGGGAATTACTCACAAAACTTACGCAGGCTCTACTTGTTAAGCGCCAATTACGCCGACCTGTCTTTCTTCTTTACGATACTCCCCGGCGAGAAACACAACGCGCATCTAGATGCCGAATATCTTGCGGTGCTCGAAACCGACAACGCGACACCTTACTTCCTCAACCTGCACAACGGGGAGATCCCGCACACCTTGATTCTGGGCATGACCGGGAGTGGCAAAAGTTATTTCTGCAACTTTGTCTTGCAGAACGCGCAGAAATATAACCCGCTAACCTTCATCTTCGATATAGGGGGCAGCTTCCAGTCGCTCACGACCATTTTTGGCGGTTCCTATTTGAACGTTGGACAAGAATCGCGGGACTTTGCAATAAACCCCTTTTCTCTCCCACCCACGAAGGACAATTTGCAATTCATATTTTCTTTCCTCCGCGTCCTCATCGAAGGCAGTGATGATCGTTATCGCATGGACTTCAAGGAAGAGCGCAAGCTGTGGGACGCCATCAACCGGCTGTACGTATTGGAGCCCGAGCAGCGTACCATATCCAACTTCGGCAGCATCGTCGGCGAGCTAAAGGAACGCCTCCATCGGTGGACTCGGGGCGGTCAGTATGGCTTTCTCTTCGATAATGTCGATGACACGCTGACCTTCTCGCGCTTCCAGGCCTTCAACTTTCATGGCTGGAACGACGCTCCGGAGATTCTAGAGCCGCTGCTTTTCTACGTGCTCCACCGCGCTACCGCTGAGATTACCGATCCGAACAAGCTAGCCACGTTTAAAGTATTTCTGCTGGACGAGGCGTGGCTTTTCCTTAAAAACCAGACCATCCGCGACTACGTCGTACAGGCTCAGAAGACCTGGCGTAAACACAACGGCGCCATGATCCTCGCTACTCAATCTCTCAAAGAGTTTGAGGATTCGGGATTATTGCCGATCGTTTCTGAGAGTTGTCCCACCAAAATCTTCCTTGCCAACCCTGAGATGGACCGCGATGTATACCGCGATGCATTCCACTTGAATGATACAGAATTGGATTTGATCGCCGGGCTCGTACCGCCCGGGCAAATGCTTATTCGTAAGGCGCAGACTTCCAAAAAGGTGCAGTTGAATGTCGATTCCATCTCGCACTGGATGGCCACCAACAATCCTCGCGACAATCTAAAGAAGCGTGATTATTTCCTGCGTTTCGGCATCGCTGATGGTTTACGCCATCTCGCTCAGGACCACCCGCTCCAGCCTCAAAAGCTGGCCGTTGCTGACTCGAATTCAAACCGCAACCGCTAAGGAGACCATTTTATGCTTCGCTTGCGATTTACCACCGGGATCGTCCTGATTCTCTTCTCAACTTGCTTTTGGCTCAGGAAGCGGCCCGCACCGTCCAATATCACTCAGAGGACATCATCCCTGTCCGTGCCAAGGTGAGGTATACAACACTGATCGAGCTACCAGCAACGGAGAAGATCATGGAGGCGGCCACCGGGGATAAGGATTTCT
>CAWGDP010000015.1:0-34669 GCA_963821315.1 uncultured Acidobacteriaceae bacterium
CAAAGCCGAGTTTGTTTCAAAGCATTTGCGTACGGCCTAAAGTATCTCCGTAAGAACGACCTCTCCGAATTGAGTCCCGCAGGGACGGCTGAAGTCATAGTTGTCCAAAGTAGCTTTTGGCAGGCGTTCGCCGGTTAAGGAATCGGCCAGGCCGGCGGCAGCGTCCAGGGTCATCCTACGATCCTGATTGTCGAACAGGATGTCGAAATGTCGCAGAAAGTTCTCCCCCAATATTCCCCGCACCGCGCGATAGTCAGAACCTTGCAACGGGGATTGCATGCTCACTACCTTGATGTTTTGTATCGAGAGACAATCCAAGGTGATCTCTTTCGCTTGAGAGAGGACCTGGTTCGTCATTCCCGCTGAGCTGACGATCCGCGATGAGCCCATGGCCTGCAGTCCGAGCTCATGAAACAGGGCTGTCTCCAGCACGGTGATGGTGGCTCCCGTATCCACCATAAAGTCGTAAGGTCCTGCACCATTTACCTTCACCGCCACAACCGAGCGGGTACCCTTGTAAGGGCGCATGGACACGGTTACTTTCTGAGGGGATTGCGCACCGCCGGGTACTGCTGCAAATAACTGCAGGCATAGAGGAGCGCATACCAGGTTTTGACGTTTCATGGCCGTCGTCTCCATTGCTTGAGGTGTCTGGCTTCAACTGCCTTCACTCTCTAAGCGGAAACAAACGTCACGGAGTGACAACCTTTGGTAAGTAAAGTCGGCCTCGCAACTTGGGAGCCCAGGCCGTAAACTCCATAGCATCCACCCGGCCCTTTAACTGCGAGGGAATGACGCCATGGATGAGGCACAAAAAAACCGCGATCCAGACGGCATAACCGCTCTGCTGCAGCAGATAAAACAAGGAAACGCAGCGGCTGAATCGGAGTTGATGCCCCTGATCTACCACCAGTTACGGGCCATTGCGCGCAACCAAATGGCGCGCGAACGACCGGACCACAGCCTGCAGGCAACCATCCTGGTACACGATGCTTTTCTGCAGTTGGTGGGAAACTCGCAGATCGATTGGAGCAACCGGGCGCACTTCTTCGCCCTGGCATCGCGCGCCATGCGCCGCATGTTGATCGATCATGCCCGTGCTGCACACGCGCAGAAGCGGCCTGGAGCCAGGCAGAAGGTCGAGCTCGAATCCGCGCTGGTATTTGTAGAGGGGCAAGCCACTGACTTGCTGGCGCTGGATGAGGCACTCGCGAGGCTGGCGGAGTGGGATCCCCGTCAGAGCCGGGTGGTGGAGATGCATTTCTTCGGCGGTCTTGGTTTTGATGAGATAGCCGAAGTGCTAGTATTTCCGACCGCACGGCAAAACGGGATTGGGCCATGGCGCGGGCCTGGTTGTACCGCCAGCTGAGCAAGCAGCAGGATGCCTGAGCCCAGGCATCCTGGCTGAGCGAGTCGAGGGATGACAATGGACCGGCAAACCAGCCCGATGACCGCGGATAAGTGGATGCAGCCCAAGAAGATCTTTGCAGTTGTGCAAGGCAAGCCGCCGGCCGAGCAAGCTGAGATGGTCTGCGCGCTGGCCGAGGGCGATGAGGAGTTAGAGTCGGCCGTCAGAGATCTACTCGCAGCCGACGAAAGTGCCGGCAGCTTTCTGCAAACGCCCGCCGCCGATCTGCATAGCGCGCTCCCGGTGCCAGGCACACGGCTCGGCCCGTACCAGATTCTTGGCTTGCTGGGCGAGGGCGGCATGGGCAAGGTCTACCGCGGCCTGGACACCCGCCTGGGCCGCGCCGTCGCCATTAAAATCTCTGCCGAGCAATTCAGCAAACGATTCGAACTGGAAGCGCGGGCCATATCGGCCCTGAACCATCCCAATATCTGCACTCTCTACGACGTCGGCCCCAACTACCTGGTGACAGAGTTGGTGGAGGGCGAAACCTTGCGCGATTGGCTTGAACACACTCCGGCTCTGGAACGCCGCCTGGAGATTATGAGGCAAGTGCTGGAGGCGCTTCGCGCAGCCCATTGCGCCGGCATTGTGCATCGTGACCTCAAACCGCAAAACATCATGGTTCGTTTCGATGGCTATGTGAAGGTTCTGGACTTCGGTCTGGCCAAGCAGTTGCCCACCGCACGTTCGGCGCCGAGGGAAACCATCGCATCTTCCGATGCAAGTGTTCCCGGCCAGATCGTCGGAACCGTCGCCTACATGTCTCCGGAACAGATCCAGGGGCATCCAGTCGATCAGCGCAGCAACTTATTCTCCGTCGGGATCATTCTCTTCGAGATGTTGACCGGGCAACACCCCTGGCCGCGCGCATCAGTCGTGGATACCCTCCACGCCATCCTTCACGACGACCCGCCTGCGGTGAACGCCACAACCCCTTCAAATACAAAACTGGGACCCATCGTGAGCAAGCTTCTATGCAAGAATCCGGCGGAACGGTATTCGCTCGCCGAAGGAGTTCTGGAAGCGCTCAACAACTCCGTGGCCCCGCAAGTGCCATCGGCCGCAATCTCAGCCGCAGCGGAAGGCCGGCCCGGCCGAAGGCGCAGTCCTGGGCTAAGGTACGGCATCACTGCCGTTGCCGTACTCGTTTTGGCGGCAGCAGTCTTCTTGTGGCAGCGGCGCACGCAAGCCAAACCGCTTACGGACAAAGATGTGCTGGTGCTTGCCGACTTCACCAACTCGACCGGCGACCCGGTGTTTGACGACACCTTACGCCAGGGCATAGCGGTGCAGCTTGAGCAGTCGCCGTTCCTGAGCCTCATTCCGGAAGGGCGCATCCAGCAGACACTTCGGCAGATGGCCCAGCCGGCCGATGCGCGACTTACTCCTAAGATCGCTGCCGAAATCTGTGAGCGCACTTCAAGCGCTGCTGTTCTGGATGGCTCGATCGCAAGCCTCGGCAGCCAGTACGTGTTGGGGCTGCGCGCGCGGGACTGCGGCACCGGGAAGGTTCTGGCTGTGGAGCAGGGCCAGGCGGCCAAAAAAGAAGACGTGCTGACTGTCTTAAGTCAAATTGCCAGTCGATTCAGAGCCCGGGTCGGTGAATCCCTCACTACGGTCGAAAGGCACAATACTCCACTTGCCGAAGCAACGACACCTTCACTCGAAGCGCTGAAAGCCTACAGCACAGCCTGGAAGGTTTTCTCCTCAGCTGGTGAGACCGCCGCTCTACCGTTTTACAAGCGTGCCATTGAGATCGACCCCCAATTCGCGATCGCGTATGCGTGGCTGGGGGACATGTACGGCCAGATGGGAGAGTCTGACCTCTCCGCGGAGAACATCAGCAAGGCCTATCAGCTGCAGGATCACGCCAGTGATGCGGAGAAATTCTTCATCGGTGCCGGCTACGACATCCGGGTGACGGGAAATCTGGAAAAGGCGGAACAGACCTGCCTGGCGTGGGCGCAAACCTATCCCCGTCAGATGCCTCCGCACGGCCTCCTGGCGGGAGTTATCTACATGGGCCTGGGCAGATACGAAGATGCCATAGAGCAAAACAAGAAGGCTATCGAACTAGAACCGGACGCGGCCATCGTGTATGGCAGTCTGGCCGACAACTACATCTTCCTTAATCGTCTGAATGAAGCCGAAAACGCACTCCTGACAGGCGAGCGCAAACTGGATACCGCTGGCTTTTCGCTCACCCGCTACGACATCGCCTTTTTAAAAGGGGACCAGGCAGGAATGCTGCGGGAAGCAGCACAGGTAAGGGGAAAGGCGGAAGCCCCGATCTCATACCGCGAAGCGTTTGTCCAGGCGTATTCCGGTCATTTGCAACAGTCAAGGAGCTTGTCACAGCGTGCCTCGGATTTGGCCCAGCAATCCGGCCGGAAAGAAAGTTCGGCTCTATTCCAAACCGGCGCAGCACTCTCGGAAGCCCTTTTGGGAGATGCCACCATGGCAAAGCAGAGAGCACAGACGGCACTTGAGTTTTCCAGGGACCGGGAGGTGGAGTTCGGCGCCGCTGTTGCGCTGGCTCTCTCAGGAGACTCTTCCCGGTCTCAAATACTTGCCAACGATCTGGAGAAGCGCTTTCCCGAAGATACCTCGGTCAGATTCAATTACATGCCGACGCTTCGTGCCCTTCTGGCACTTAACCGTGCCGAGCCTGCAAAGGCCATCGAGCAGCTACAAATCGCCAGCTCGTATGAATTGGCCGCGCCGCGCAGCCTGCTGCATGGGCACTTTGGGGGCCTCTATCCGATCTACGTGCGGGGTGAGGCCTACCGGGCTGCACACCGAGGCGCCGAAGCGGCCGCGGAGTTTCAGAAAATTCTCCATCACCGCGGGATCGTGGGCAGCGATCCCATCGGCGCTCTCGCGCACCTGCAACTCGGGAGAGCCTACGCTTTATCGGGAGACACGGCCAAGGCGAAGACGGCCTACCAGGATTTCCTCACGCTTTGGAAAGACGCCGACGCAAATATCCCAATCTTCAAACAGGCCCAGGCAGAATACGCCAAGATGCAATAAGCGACGAACCAGCCAGCTGAAGGATCCAGATGGACCCGCCAATCAGCCCGATGACCGCGGAAAGGTGGATGCAGCTCAAGGAGATCTTTGCCGCCGTGCGGGGCAAGCCGCCGGCCGAACAAGCTGAGATGGTCTGTGCGCTGGCCGAGGGAGATGAGGAGCTAGAGTCGGCCGTCAGAGATCTACTCGCAGCCGACGAGAGTGCCGGCAGCTTTCTGCAAACGCCAGCAGCCGATCTACATAGCGCGCTCCTGGCGCCAGGCACACGACTCGGTCCGTACCAGATTCTTGGCTTGCTGGGCGAGGGTGGAATGGGCAAGGTCTACCGTGGCCTGGATACGCGCCTGGGCCGCGCCGTCGCCATTAAAATCTCCGCCGAGCAGTTCAGCAAACGATTCGAGCAGGAAGCGCGGGCGATATCGGCGTTGAACCATCCCAATATCTGCACCCTCTACGACGTCGGCCCCAACTACCTGATAACGGAGCTGGTGGAAGGCGAAACCTTGCGCGATTGGCTTGAACACACACCGGCCCTGGAGCGCCGCCTGGAGGCCATGAGGCAAGTGCTGGAGGCGCTTCGCGCAGCCCATTGCGCCGGCATTGTCCATCGCGACCTCAAGCCACAAAACATCATGGTTCGTTTCGATGGCTATGTGAAAGTTCTGGACTTCGGTCTGGCTAAGCAGTTGCCCACCGCGCGTTCGGCGCCGAGAGAAACCATCGCAGTATCCGATGCAAGTGTTCCCGGCCAGATCGTGGGGACCGTCGCCTACATGTCTCCGGAGCAGATCCAGGGACATCCAGTCGATCAGCGCAGCGACTTATTCTCCGTCGGTATCATTCTCTTTGAGATGTTGAGTGGGAAACACCCTTGGCCTCGCGCATCGATGGTGGATACTCTCCATGCCATACTTCATGAAGATCCGCAGCCTCTACACGCCACAACTCCCTCGGGTGCGCAGTTGGCCCCCATCGTGAGCAAGCTTCTGTGCAAGAATCCGGCGGAGCGGTATTCGCTCGCCGAAGGGGTTCTGGAAGCGCTCAACAGCAGCGTGGTGCCGCAAGCGCCTTCGGCTGGAGTTCCTGCCCCCACAGAACGGGGGGCTGGACGGACGCGCAGTCCTTGGCCAAAGTACGGGATGGCCGCCGTTGCCGTACTCGTTTTGGCGGCCGGCGCGGTCTTCTTTTGGCAGCGGCGCACGCAAGCCAAACCGCTTACGGACAAAGATGTGCTGGTGCTGGCCAACTTCGCCAACACCACCGGCGACCCGGTTTTCGACGGCACGCTGCGCCAAGCGGTCGCCATCCAACTGGAGCAGTCCCCGTTTTTGAAAATCATGGACGACGAGCAGGTGCACAAGAACCTGCGGCTGATGAGCCTGCCGCCCGGAGCGCGCATCACCGACCAGATCGCGCAGGACATCTGCGTGCGCGACGCAGCCGCAGGTACCATCGAAGGCTCCATCGCCAGTCTGGGTAAGAGCTATGTCGTCACCCTGCAGACGATCGCTTGCCCAGGTGGCGCGACACTGGCCCGGGAGCAGACGCAGGCGGACGACAAAGAGCACGTGTTGAAGGCGGTGGGAGCTGCCGCCACGGCCATGCGCGCCAAGCTCGGAGAATCGCGCAGCTCGATCCAGAAGTTGAATCGTCCCCTGGAAGAGGCGACCACGAGTTCGCTCGAAGCCCTGCAGAGCTACACCGAGGGCAAGGTGGTGCTGACCCAGGGCCGATTTCTGGCTGCTCGTCCGTTGTTCGAGCGCGCGATCGCACTCGATCCCAATTTCGCCATGGCTTACCTCTACGTCGCGGTCGCTTTCAACAATGCTGGGGACACAGCTCGCGAGCTCGAATACGAGAGAAAGGCTTTTGCGTTGATCGACCGCGTCTCCGAGTATGAGCGGTATTACATTGCGGGCGGCTACTACGATTCGACTGGAGAGTTGGACAAATCCATGGACGCCGATCGACGGGGTACCGAGAACTATCCCCGCGTATGGGGTTTCCACAACGGCTTGAGCGCACACTACATAGACTTGGGGGAATTCGAAGACGGGCTCAAGGAGGGCCTGACAGCAAATCAGTTGCAGCCGAATGCTGAACCACCCTACCGGCGGCTATTGGACGCCTACCTATGCCTGGATCGGCTCGACGAGGCCAAGAAGGTTGCGGAGCGAGCGCGCCTGCAAGGCATCAACGGTGCGAGGATCCACCAGCGCTTCCTGGAAATGGCCTACGTCGAGGACGATCAAGCAGCCGTCTCCAGGGAAATTCAATGGTACGCAGGCAAGCCGGAGGAGTACCTCAGCCTTGGGTTGCAGGCGGCCCATCTGAACGTTCTTGGCCGGCGTCGCGAATCCAGCAACTTATACAAGCGCGCCGCGGAGACGGCGCTGCGCCCGGGGCTGCGGAACGTCGCGGCGGACTTTGAAGAAGCGGATGCGCGTGCAGACGCGCTGTCGGGAAACTGCGAGACCGTGCGCCGCCTGGGGCGTCCGGCTCTGGCGCTGGCGCTATGCGGAGATGCGGCCAATGCAGAAAAGCTGGCCGCGGAGACTTCGCAGCGTTTTCCCAATGGAACCCTCTGGAACACGGTACAACTGCCCGGCATTCGCGCCGCCATCGAGCTCCATCGCGGTGAGCCTGCGCAGGCGGTGGAACTACTGGGATCCGCCTCGCCTTACGAGCGGGCTCACCCCGAGGCAGTGTACCTGCGGGGCTTGGCGTACCTACGTTTGCGTAAGGGCGCGGAGGCTGCGGCGGAGTTCCAGAAGATCGTGGATCACAAAGGCGCCAGTTGGGCTAGCACATGGCAATATCCGAATTGGGGACTGCACTATTCCCTTTCCTACCTGGGCTTGGCGCGCGCCTACGAACTCGCGGGCGACACAGTGAAATCCAGGAAAGCCTTTCAAGACTTCTTCGCCCTTTGGAGGAACGCCGACCAGGATCTCCCCATCCTCAAACAAGCCCAGGCAGAGTATGCCAAGCTGCAGTAGCTTTCTGTCCCTCATTCAGTAGGCCTACTTCTGAAAAAGTAGCGGAGCGAAATGGATGAGATTGTCGCGCCAGACTGGCCATTGGTGATGGCCTGGGGTTTCAATAGCGGTCACCGGAAGTCCTTGAGCTTTGAGCGCGGCGATTACGGTCTGGTTGGGCTTGAGCAGCGCGTCGTCTACACCACAGGCCATCCACAACAGACGGAGGTTTGCCTTCTGCGCATTGGTCTGTGGAAGCTCCGCGATGGCTTTGGCATTGAGGCCGGCGGAGAAGGTGCCGATCCAGGCGAAGAGCTCGGGGTGGGTAAGACCGACGAACAGGCTCTCATGGCCCCCCATGGAAAGCCCGGCGATCGCGCGGTCCTCGCGCTTCTTCGAAACGTGATAGTTGGCTTCGATCTGCGGGATCACTTCAGTGACGAGTGCCTTTTGATAGAGGTCGTAGTTCTGCTCATTCAGATCAGGAGTGCGCCCGGGCTTGAGCACCGCCATGTTGCCATAGCCCAGCGTCATCACCACAATCATTGGCTTCGCTTTGCCCGAGGCGATCAGGCTGTCGAGGATAAAGTTCGCCTTCCCCACTTGAGTCCAGCCATCGGCCGCATCGCTGTAGCCGTGCAGAAGGTAGAGAACGGGATAGCTCTCCTTGGACTTCGCGCTATAGCCGGGAGGCGTGTAGACGTAGTAATCGCTTTGATTGTTGGGCAGCCCAAGAACCACCTGCGAGGTGTAGAAATGGTGTTCCACGATGCCGTGGGGAATGGACTGCAACTCCCACGGTTGGGGCGGCGTGCCGGGAATGGTGAGATTGCTCCAAAGGGTCAGCATGTTATCGCGCACATCGGTGTTCCTGGGGTCCAGCACCGGTGTGCCATCGACCACGAAGCGATACTCATAGATTTCGGGTGCGAGGACAGGAGTGGTCGCCGTCCACAGACCGTCCTCATCCTTCTGCATCGCCGTAGTCGTACCTTCGAGCACCAGGTCGACTTTCTGCGCGTTGGGCGCACGCAGGCGGAGTGTAACGGTGTCGTCGGAGTGGACCTCGGGCGAGAGATAGGGCGGGAACGCGGGTGCAGGGGCCGGGGTTACCGGGGCGGTCGGCGTCTGGGCCGCCGCGAAGACTGGTAGGCAGGCTAACAAAAGGAGGGCGGCGCGAATGGGTCTTGGTTTCATCGCGAAAGTCTATCAAACCAGTCACATGGACTGCTCCTGAGGCCGGCCCTCATTACCAAAGGTTGGAAATGGGTACCGGAACCCTAGCCGAAGCCCTATCGGTCTTCATATAAGTAGTGCAGGAGGAGGAACGAATGCCTACTGAACGTTGCAAACAGTGCGGTGAGATGATGACCGAGCAACCGGCTGCCTATGAGACGGTGGACCTCGCCGGTGTCCCCAAGCATTCCGATCGGTTTTACGAGCAGTGGTTCGTCTGCCGTAATGGCCATCGCAAGGGATACATTTCCGGGCACGGCTCTGGTCCTGGGGCTGTTATGGTGGTGAGCCAGACCAATGTAGTCAGCGTTCGCGCCTAGAACTCTTTCAGCGTCCGTTGTGCAGAGAAATGCCCTTAGGCTTTCAGCCCAGGGCATTTTTCTGTCTCCAGCTCCAACTGGCCTGAGAGCTCAAGGAAAACGCAATGAACGGAGGGCATGGCGTTAGCCGTGCCGTACTGAGCCGCACCGATGATGGCCTTAAAGCCTGCGTGAAAACAACCCTAGCCCAACTGATCCCGTAGGGACGGCTGAGAGTAGCCCAGGACTTACGTCCTGGGACATTCTCAGTCGTCCCTTACGGGACTTCTCACACTTCTCTTCTCAACCCAGGACTTACGTCCTGGGCTACGCTCAGTCGTCCCTACGGAGTCTGTGTCGTAGCTAAGAAATCGACGAAAAGCTATACGAATTAACCAGCAGAATTCATCGTCATTGATACGGAAATGGTCAACTCTAGCTCAGCTCCGATGTGCTACGACACAGACTCCTACGGGACTTAATTTGGATAGGGTGGTTCTCACCCGGACTCTAAAGACTCCACCCTTCGAAAGAAAGTGTTTCCTGCAGGGTACGGCCTTCAGCCGTACGTAAGTGTTTTGCAATGAATTCGGATTTAGCCGCTGAGGGATTCCTTCCGTTGTCTCTAGCAACGTTTTCCGCGGCCTGTTAAGCCCCGCCGAAACAACGGGTCACACCAACGCTAGGTTTACGCTGGTCAGGTACTGCAAAACGAGGCCTGGATGAATCGTGCTCACAAGATAGGTGCGGCGGTGTCGCTGGCGGTGCTGGTTTTGTGTTTGCTGGGGAGCTTTCTGACCCGGGGAGTCATGGAGAATCTGCCCTTCCTGCATGGGCAAAAAACAGGTTGGAACGCCATCCCGCGCCTCGATGGGATCGTGGACCAGCGGCCCTGGACGACTGCGAGCACGCTGAGCGCATTGGCGGTGTCGGCCGAGGAGCTGCAGCTTGCGCGAGAAGCGGAGCGGCTGGCCGACCACGAGGTAGACCAGAATTTCGCTCAATCGCTGCGCCAGGCGAGTGCCGAGACCAGGGAGCTGACCGGCGAGGCATTGACCTTGCAGCAGCGGGTCACCGACCTGCAGCAGACCGTCGCGGAGGACCAGGAACGGGTCGCATCCTTGACCACAAAGGCCGCAGCCCTCACTGCACCCGCCGCCCCTGCTGTAGCCGGTGCAGCTGAGCCCGTGGGAGACGATCTGAATGTTGCCAAGGCCCAGCTGAGCCTTGACCAGGACGAGTTATCCGATTCGATGGAGGAATTGGCGCGAGCCAGTGGAGATCATCGTGGGCAAATTCAGCGGGAGTTATCGGCACGCGAAGCGGAGATGAAGAAGTACAACCTGCAGGCAACAGGAGGCCAGGGACAGGCCGCCGTGGTTTCCGCCGGCCAGCATACGACCCTGGCGGGGCAGATCGTGGAGTGGTGGGCACAGCGCAGCAGGAAACAACTGATCGAGCAGGCCGAGCAGCTGGCGCGCGCGGATGTGGCCGCGCTCACGGCGGACCATGCCAGGCTGCAGCAAGAGGCCCAGGCCAGCGAAGCCAAAGCTGCCGCCAAAACAGCCGGGGAGTCGAGTGCGGCCCGGGTTAAGGAACTGCAAGGCCTGGCCACCCAACGGACTGTTTTGAGCATCCTCGACGACCGGCTGGGGGCGCAGCAGCAGCTGGCTGCGCTCTACGTTCGCTGGGCCAACCAGGTACAGCTGCAACACAAGATCATGGTCCACCTGATGCTGCGCTCGCTGTCCCTGATCGCGGCCATTGTTCTGTTGACCATCCTGGCCGGCTGGGCTTTGCAGGTGGCGTTCGACCGCATGTCGCGGGACAGCCGGCAAAGGCAGACGCTGCGCATCATTCTCAACCTGAGCACACAAGTGATCGGCTTGCTGCTGGTGCTCCTGGTCATCTTCGGTCCTCCGCGGCAGATGCCGACCATCCTCGGCCTGGCTACGGCGGGGTTGACCCTGGTCTTCCAGGACTTCATCGTGGCGTTCTGTGGTTGGTTTGTGCTCATGGGGCCGAACGGGATTCGGGTGGGCGACTGGGTGGAGATTGATGGGGTCGGAGGTGAGGCGGTGGAGATCGGCCTGTTCCGCACCTGGTTGCTGGAGACGGGAAACTGGACGGCGGATGGCCATCCCACCGGGCGGCGGGTCTCCTTTTTAAATGGGTATGCGATTCGTGGGAAGTACTTCAATTTCTCCACCGCCGGGCAATGGATGTGGGACGAGATCAAGGTAAGTATCCCGTCCGCAGTCAAGGCTTATCCTTTGATCGACAAGATCCGCGAAGCAGTCATAAAGGCCACCGCGTCGGACGCGGAGATGGCGGAGGAGGCATGGAAGCGCGTGACCCACGAACAAGGTCTGCCCCAATTCAGCGCGACGCCTTCGGTCGATATCCGCCCGGCGGGTGAGGGTGTGGACATCGTAGTGCGCTATGTAACCCGGGCAGCGGTACGGCTGGAGACGAGTAATCGTCTGTTCGAAACAGTAGTGGAGCTCATGCAAGGGGCACGGGAGGTAAGCCAAAGGTAGCCGACCCGGATTTCCTGTTCCCTGCACTGGACGCCGCGACCGCGTGTGCGGCTTTCAGCGAGGAAAGCCGCATGCGGTTCGACGAGGCCGCCAAGCTTCACAGGAAATCCGAGGGATCCGCGAGGGAAAAGATCGCTCCCCCTCGAAAGAGCCGTGGGTCGCCGAGCAGGTTCTAAGTTAGATTAGGCAGCAAGGTGCCACCGGATGCCGGGCAAGATCCGCTTCGGAGTCTACGAACTGGACCGCGACGCCATGGAGTTGCGCAAGCACGGCGTGCCACTGCGGCTGCAGGAACAACCTTGCCGGGTCTTGGCAATGCTGGCCGAGCGGCCGGGTGAGATCATCACCCGCGAGGAACTGCAAGAGCGGATCTGGGGCAATACATTTGTTGACTTCGATCAGTCCCTCAACAAAGCGGTAAACAAAGTGCGAGAGGCATTGAACGATGATGCCGGCACGCCGCAGTATGTGGAAACGGTTCCGAGACGCGGATACCGATTTATCGCCCCGGTGGCGGAGACTCATGCAACGGAAGCGCCCGCCCCGCCTGCTCCGGTCACACCGGCGCAGCCCCACAAACCGCCATCTCGGATTATCATCATCGGCGCGCTGGCAAGTACGGTGGCGCTCACCGCCATAGGAATGATGACTGTCGCGTGGCTGCGGCAGCCCAGGAAGGCAGCCTTACAGGAACCCAAGCTAGTCGTTCCCTTTGGTTGGCAACCCACGCTCTCGCGGGACGGGAAACTGCTTGCCTATGTTTCGGGTGCAGTCAGTGAACCACCACACATCTGGTTGCAACAGACCGCAGGGGGGCAGGCGATTCCTGTGACCTCTGGATCTGATCCAGACTTCATGCCTGATTTCTCGCCCGACGGCACGCGCATCGCCTTCTATTCGGAAAGAAGAGGCGGCGGAATCTATATCGCCCCAACTCTACCTGGTGAAGCTCGACTTCTGGTCGCGTCCCCCACAGCAGGAAATCCGCAGTTCTCACCCACCGGCGAACGCGTCCTTTATTGGCAAGACAAAAAAGCGTTCACCGTCTCAGCGGATGGTGGAGAGCCGGTTGCCCTGCCTCTCAATGAGGACTTCAGCTTATATGGGCCTCCCCTTTGGGCTCCCGATGGAAAGGAGATTCTCTTCTACGGCACCCACAACGGTACGCAAAGCAAGCCTGCCCGATGGTGGATCGTTCCCTTGGCGCCAGGCAAGCCCAGGCTGGCTCACCTTCCGGGGGTGGAGCAAAACCATGACCCGGCATTTGCCGTGCACGACTGGATTCGCACCGCGGACGACCGCGAATGGATCGTTTACTCTACTGCCCAATCTCGAAGCTGGAAGCTTTGGCAGATCGAAATCCCGCCGCAAGATGAATCGCACCAGGAACCAGAGTTGCTCGCTTCTGGTAGCGGCGATCTCACTGCGGGCACTGCGTCGGCCGATGGCAAGCTCGCCTACAGAATCAGAGTCCGCGACTACGCGATCTATCAGATCCCGACCAGCTTGGGCGGCCAGAAACTGGATCCTACGTCCCAGTTATCTCTGCCCCTGGGTGGAAATCACGTCTCTCCAACCGTCTCCCACGACGGAAAGTGGATGGCGTACAACTCTTCCATTTCAGGGAAGCCCGACACCATCCTGCTGAGAGATTTGAGCACCGGGACAGATCACCTCCTGGACGATAAAGGGAGAGCTCCGGGCACAGATTATGCAGCTTCGATCTCTCCGGACGGATCGATGGTGATCTTCGAACGCGATTGCAAAGAGGGCACCTGGCCGGACGACCCGAATAGCCCGTTGCCATGCGGCTTCATGGTTGCGGCCACAGGTGGGCAGCCGAAGCAGATCTGTCAATACTGTACGCCGCGTGGTTTTTCATCCGACGGTTCTGTGGTTCTCCTCCAGAAATACGACCTGACGAACGTAGACAAGGATCGTATCGTCGCCCTCGATCTACGCACGGGAACGGAGCATGGTTTCCTGAGTCTTCCGGATAACCCGGTTTTTCACGCCTATTTCTCCTGGGATGACCGCTGGGTGGTGTTCAAGAAAATGCGACCGGGGATTTCGTTCCCCTCACAGATCTTGATTGCCCCGGTGCGTCATGGGTCGGCTGCCGCGGAAGCGGAATGGATCGCGGTGACCGACGGACAGCACATTGACGATAAGCCTCAATTCTCTGCCGATGGAAACACGGTGTATTTCACATCCACGCGCGATGGATATCTTTGCGTTTGGGCCCAGCGGCTGGATCCCGTGACCAAACACCCGCTGGGGTCACCGTTCGCCTACGAGCACTTTCACAACGCGACGGGACGTACTGCCGCGTTTAACCAGGGCCGTTCAGATCTCAGCGTCGCCAGCGATAAGATCCTCATTAACCTGCCCCAGGTAACACACAGTGAAATCTGGATGACGCAGTTGCGGTAGTCGCCAACTCTCAACGGCGGACTGCAATCGACGTTTTGGCACCGGCATCAGCCTGACGCGGAGCGCCGTAACTGGTCAGTTTGCGTGACTGTTCGCTGCTGAAGTGAAAGTCGTTTTGTGACATTGCCATAAAATCATTGACTCCCCAGGTCGCTTTCATCAGTCCCTGAGGGCTGTGAGCCTGCCCCAAAAGCAAGTGCCCGATTTCGTGGGCGGCGGCATAGGCGAGCACCACCATCCGCGGGAGGTTTGCGTCGGAAGCTTTCTCCTCGGCGGGCTTTAGAAAAACAGTGGCGTAAGTGCCGCCATCATGGCCGGCAACAGACATGCCCAATTTCTCCAAGCGAACATTCTTCATGCTCTTACCTGTATCAGCGATCACCCTAAGCACGACCTGCCTGGAGCTTCCGGTATGGCTCTCGCACGGTGCCGCACCTCTCGCGCACGCATCCACCTCCAGCGAGACGCCGGATCTGGCCAGAATGTCTTGGGTGCGGGCGACGAATTCATGGAAAGCTGCCGGGCTCAAACCGGTGTAATCGTAGACCTGCACCTGTACTGCAGACGCCTGAGCGGAAACGCTGTTTGGGTTTCCAGCCAGTGTCAGGAGAAGGAGCAGAAGGTAACAGCCTCGGTTTTTCATGGGCCGAGACTGCCCGGAAGGTCACAGAATCAAAATGGTCTGACCCGGATTTAATCCGGATCCGTATATTCCTGCGGGATGACCAGCTAACCGCTTTCTCAAGAATGGGATGCGGTCGCGTCTTCCCCGGGGCGGGAAAGAGCTTATGCCGGCATGACTGCCGATTTATCAGGGGTTGCTGGTCTAAGACTGCTGCATGAAATCCGGCGAAACTGGATTTTCGTAGAGAGAATAATCGCGCGTGACCACCGTCAACCCGCTTTGGGTCACGAAGTAATTGCGCCGGTCCTCTTCGCGGTCGTAGCCGATGACCGTGCCTTCCGGCAGGTGCACGTCGCGGTCGATGATGGCGCGACGGATGCGGCAGTGGCGCCCGATATCGACGTGGGTGAAGATGATGCTCGATTCCACCTCGGCATAGGAATTCACACGCACGTCCTGGGAGAGCACGCTGTTGCGCACCACCGCGCCGGATACGATGCAGCCGGCCGAGATCACCGAGTTGATGGCCATGCCGGTGCGTCCCGGTTCGCCAAAGACAAACTTGGCCGGCGGATACTGCCGCTGCCGCGTGCGCATCGGCCACGCCTTGTCATACAAATTGAAAATCGGAGAAACCGACGCTACGTCCATGTTGGCGTCGAAATATGCCTCCAGCGTTCCCACGTCGCGCCAGTAGAGCGCGTTCTGCTTGTTCTCATCGACGAAGTTGTAAGCGGAGATCTTGTAGCGCCCCAAAATGCCAGGCAGGATGTTGTGCCCAAAGTCATGCTTGGAGTTGGGGTCTTCGGCGTCTTTCATCAGAGCCGGCAGCAGCACGTCGGTGTTGAACAGATAGATGCCCATGGAGGCATCCACTTTGGTTGGGTTAAAGGGGGAGCGCAGGTTGGTGGTCTTGGGCTTCTCCTGGAAGCCGATCACCTCGCCCGTCCGGCTCACCTCCACCACCCCGAACCGCGCCACATCCGAAGGCTCGATGGGGAGCGTGGCCAAGGTTACATCCGCGTTGGCTGCCATATGGTGATCGAGCATCAGCCCGTAATTCATCTTGTAGATGTGGTCGCCGGAGAGGATGAGCACATGCTTCGGCTGCTCGGCGCCAATCGAGTAGATGTTTTGGTAAACGGCGTCAGCCGTGCCCATGTACCAGTTCGCGCTGACCCGCTGCATGGGGGGCAGAATCTCGATGAACTCGCCCAACTCCTGGGCCACGATGCCCGTCCAGCCTTCGCGGATATGGCGGTTGAGAGAGAGCGCCTTGTACTGGGTGAGGATGTAGACCCGGCGCAGGTCGGAGTTGATGCAGTTTGATAGCGTGATATCGATAATGCGGTAGTTGCCGCCGAAGGGAACCGCTGGCTTAGCCCGATCGCGCGTGAGGGGGAAAAGCCGTTCACCTGCTCCCCCTGCTAGCAGTACTCCGAGTGTGTCTTTCATCGCGTCCCTGCGGTGCCCGTACGCGCTGCCGCGACCCTCAGGCCGCGTTAAGCGCCGTTGCCTACTCTATACCTGAGGTGTGATGCTCGAAAGTCCCCGGCGTTCAGCCCTCCTCGACCGAGATGCGCAGGGAGCGCAGAAAGTGTACATCTTGCGCGTTAAAAGTCTCATCTCCCTGCCCACTTTCGTTCACAGGGGCTTCCAGCTCAGAGACCGGCTGCTGTTCTACCTCGTTTAATCCAATCGTCGCTTCCAGCATTAGCAGCACATCAAAGCCCTGCTTGCGGATGTCCTGCACGACCTCAGAGATCTGCTCGGACTCGGAAACCGATTCATGGATGGCCTCCCCCAGCTGCTGGATTAGACGACGAAGTCGTTGATTCAATGAAATACCCCCAATCGCCACCAAAGGGCGCGGTTTTACCTACCTTACTTGTGATGGCGAAGCGGAGCAATCTGAATCAACCGGCTGATAAACTTTTGCTATGGAGCCAAAGAAAGTAGGCCGGACGCTCGGTATCGGCCTTCGCGTGGCCTCAAACATGGTCCGCGAACGGGTGGAGCGGGCTGCCGCGTCGGTTCCCGCCCCTTCTACAGCCGGAAACGGCTCTCCCAGGTCAGCCGCGACCTCAAGCCGCTCCGTCCCCATAGGTCACCGGGTATCAACCGCCAAGCGGGGTGCAAAGGCCTTTGGCCAAGCGCTCTTAGGCCCCTTTACCCACGCCGGCGGCGTGCTTTGGCTAGAGATCACCGGCCTGTTTTTCGCCCTATTCGCACTCTTTTTCGTGCAAAGCATCTATCGCGTCCACACCGCCTGGCGGACCGGCCCGGAACACACCCACCTCATGCTCTACGTCGCAATGGCCGTGATCTTTGGCTGGTTTTCGGTCAGCTCCTTCACCCGCGCCTACCGCAAGAGCCGGCGGGGACCCAAGTTGAGCAACAGCAGGCGACCTTAAAGGAATGCGTCGCCCCTTCTACCGGGCAGAGGATCTGACCGGCTTCGACCCCGAGGGTGACCTGAGCTACCCCGGACAATACCCCTTTACCCGGGGCATCCGGCCCACCATGTACCGCGGCCGCCTCTGGACCATGCGCCAGTATTCGGGGATGGGGGACGCGGACCAATCCAACCAGCGCTACAAATTTCTGCTGGCTCAGGGCGGCGATGGCCTTTCCGTGGCCTTCGACCTTCCCACCCAGATCGGATACGACTCCGATTCCCCCTGGGCGGCGGGTGAGGTAGGCAAGGCTGGGGTAGCCATCGATTCCATCGAAGACATGGAGCGTCTCTTCTCCGGCATCCCGCTGGATACGGTTTCGACCTCCATGACCATTAATGCCACGGCCAGTATTCTGCTCGCCCTCTATGTCGTGGCGGCCCGGCGCTCCGGAGCGGAGTTAGCTCGGCTCTCGGGCACGGTGCAGAATGACATCCTGAAGGAGTACATCGCCCGCGGGACTTATATCTATCCCCTCGCCCCCAGCCTGCGCCTCGTGGCCGATTTGTTCGCCTGGACCGGCCAACACCTCCCCCGATGGAATCCCATCTCCATCTCTGGCTACCACATGCGCGAGGCCGGGGCCACCGCGGTGCAGGAGGTAGCCTTCTCCCTGGCCAACGGGCGCGCTTACCTCGAAGCCTTGCGTGCGGCCGGACTCGATCTCGAGCAGGCGGCCATGCGATTCTCCTTCTTTTTTGCGGCCCACAATGACTTTTTCGAGGAGGTGGCCAAGTTCCGTGCCGCCCGCCGCCTCTGGGCTCGCCTGCTGCGGGAGCAATTCGGCCTGGACTGTGGAGCGCTGCGTTTTCATGCCCAGACTGCCGGCTCGACTCTGACCGCCCAGCAGCCGGAGAACAACCTGGCCCGCACCGCCCTGCAGGCCCTCTCCGCCATTCTCGGGGGCGCCCAGTCGCTGCACGTCAACGGCTACGATGAGGCGCTTGGGCTCCCCAGCGAGGAGTCTGCCCGCATGGCATTGCGTACTCAGCAGATTCTTGCCCTGGAATCCGGCGCTGCCCAGACGGTGGATCCGCTCGCCGGTTCCTACCACCTCGAATCGCTGACCACCTCCATCGAGCAGCAGGCGCGCACCTACCTGGAGCGCATCGATGCGCAGGGCGGCATGGTAGCCGCCATCGAACGGGGCTGGGTGCAGCGGGAGATGGAAGACGCTGCTTACCTCCACCAGCAAGCCGTCGATGGGGGAGAAAACGTGGTGGTCGGCGTCAACCGCTTCACTAGTCCCGATGGAGATTCCGCTTGCTTGGCTGACCAGGAGGTTGACGAGACGGCGCAACGGGGGCAGATCGAGCGGGTGCGGGCGCTCCGTGCCCGTCGCGATCCCCTGCGCTGGCAGGCGGCCCTCGACCGGGTCACGGATCAGGCCCGCTCCAGCGGCAGCCTGATGCCGGTGATCCTGGAGGCGGTGGAAAGTTTCGCTACCGTGGGCGAGATCGCCGGGAGCTTGCGCCAGGTCTTCGGCGAATACCAGCCGCGCTGAGGAAAGAAACCGCAGATCCCTCCACTACGCTTCGCTCCGGATTTCTTGAAGGGTACGGGCTTCAGCCCGTACGTAAGTCAACAAGAACGACTGGGCTTTAGCCCCTGAGGAATGCCCTTCAGCCTATCCTTCGAAAAGCGGCCCCTCAGGGGCTAAAGCCCGTTGTTTTTGCTTCCTCTACGTACGGGCTGAAGCCCGTACCCTTCAAGAAATCTAGGGTAGCGCGGTGGGGGGATCTGCGGTTTCCCCCGCTTCCGTCAGACGCTCACAGTATGTTCACCGCGCGGGCGGCTAGCAGGGCTACGGTGGCGAAGGAAACCGTCGATTGCACCATCATGGCTACCTTAGCCCAACGGGAGAGAACGGGTGAGTCGGTAGGAGAAAATGCCGTGCTGGTGTTGAAAGCAAGAAAGAGATAATCCACAAAACCGGGATTCCAGTTCTCCTGCAACGGCTTTCCCGTCCTGGGCGACAGGGTCATTTGCGGAAACAGAAAATCCCCATCGTTGTGGTTGCCGCGCAGATGGCGTGCATGGGGTCCGCCCGCGTCGAGACGCCAATACCACGACGCGAAGACCAGGAAATTGGTGGCCCAAAGAGCGACAGCGGAGCGCAGCAGCTCGTCTGGGGTGATCTTATGGAGAATGAGAGAGCGGATGAGCATGAACAGCGACGAGAGCATGGCTGCGGTGACGATGCCCAGCACAATGTAGCCGAGCACCTGGTTGAGCGCAAAGGAGCCGCGCATCTTGGCGATGACTGCTGGGACCATGAGCACGAAAACCACCGCCAGCAGGAGCCACGAGGGTCCGAAGGTGAGCGATTCCGGCAGGGACAGATACAGGCCGCACATGGCCAAAACGGCGACCACAGCGGGCCACCAGGGCTGGCCCGGGTTCAGTTGCTTGGCAGGAGCTTGGCTCATGTTCGCCTCTAGCTTATCTCGTCGCCCCAGGCAAGGCCCTTCGGGAATATAATTCTCACGCCATGAATAAACCCAGATTCGTGTTGCTTATGCTTTGTGCGCTTTGCCTGGTCTTGCCGTTGACCCTATTTATGACCCATGCTTCCGCCAATACCGCAACGCCGGTAAAGCCGCTTCTTGTGGCCACTAACCAGGGTGATCGCGACCTTAGCATCATCGACCCTGTGGCTGCCAAACAACTGGCCACCGTGCCTGAGGGAGGCATCACCGGCCACGAGGTAGCCACCTCTCCGGATGGGCTCACCGCTTACGTGCCGATCTACGGGAGCTCTGGCGTGGGTAAGCCGGGCACCGACGGGCAGGAGATGGTGGTGATCGACATTCCCAGCCGCAAGGTCACCGGCAAGGTGGACTTTGGCCATGGAGTACGGCCCCATTGCCCGGTTTACGACCGGGCCAACAACTTGCTCTACGTGACTACGGAACTCGACCAGACGGTCACCATCATCGATCCCAAGACGCTGAAGATTGTGGGCACCGTGCCCACCGGGCAAAAGGAATCGCACATGCTGGTGATCTCCCGCGATGGCAAGCGAGGCTACACCTCGAATGTGGGCGCGGGTTCGGTCTCAGTCCTGGACATGGCCGGGCGCAAGACGATTGCCATTATTCCGATCTCGGCCGAATCCCAGCGCATTGCCATTTCCAATGACGACAAAATGGTCTTCACCTCGGACCAGACCAAGCCGCAGATGGCGGTGATCGACACGGCCACCAACAAGATCAAGACCTGGGTTCCCTTACCTGCGGTGGGCTATGGCACGTCTCCTACCCCGGACGGCCGCTTTCTGCTGATCGCGCTTCCCAAGGCCAACCAGTTAGCGGTGCTGGATCTTGCCAGCCTTAAGGTCGTGCGCACCGTCGATGTTGCCGACGATCCGGTCAAGGTGCTGGCCAGTCCCGATGGCAAGGTCGCCTATGTCTCCTGTTCCAAGGCGAAACAGATAGCTGTGGTCGATCTGTCGCAGTGGAAGGTAGCTACGCTGATCGACGCCGGCAAGGGTGTAGATGGTTTAGCTTGGGCTGGGCCTGCTCCCCTGCTCGGACCTCACTCCCACCGCGGGCAGCCATTGGGAAGCAAACCGGCGAGTAACGGCGGTTGGAGCTGCAAAAACATCGTTGTCTGCGCGAGAACTACCCTCTCCAAATGAAGTCCCGCAGGGACGGCTGCAATAACCCGGGACGCAGTCCCGGGTACCCTCATTCGCAAATCGAAATTCCAGAAAGCCCAGGACTGGCGTCCTGGGTCATTTTCAGCCGTCCCTACGGAGTCTGTGTCGTAGCACATCGGAGCTGAGCCTAGAGTTGACCATTTCCGTATCAATGACGATAAATTCTGCTGGTTAATTCGTATAGCTTTTCGTCGATTTCGTAGGGCTACGACACGGGCTCCTACGGGACTGCTCGTCGGCACAAGCTAACCCAGGACTGCGTCCTGGGCTACTCTCAGCCGTCCATTCGGGACTCCATTCGGAATTGACAGGACCCACCCTCGCCGCGAAATCCTCTGCCGGTCCGTGCTACCGTGGAATGTCAGTCACTTTTCCCCAAGGAATGCACCGTGTCCTCTCCCGTCGCTCCTGCCCTGCGCAAGACTGCATTGAATGGTGTCCACCGGCAACTCGGCGCCAAAATGGTCGACTTCGGTGGCTGGGATATGCCGGTCGAATACTCCGGCATTACCGCCGAGCACATGGCGGTCCGCACCGCTGTGGGGTTGTTTGACGTCAGCCACATGGGCGACATCCAGTTCCGCGGCCCGGGCTCACTGTCTGCAATCCAGGCCCTTTCCATGAACGATGCGTCGAAGCTGGCCGTCGGTCAGGCGCAATACTCGGCCATGCTCTATCCCCAGGGAACGTTTGTCGACGACATCCTGGTTCACAAGTTCAGTGACAACGACTATCTGCTGGTCATCAACGCCGGTACCCGCGAAAAAGACTATCAATGGATTCGCTCCCAGGTGGGATCCTTCGCCGGCGTCCACATCAGCGACTACAGCGACCACTACACCCAGCTCGCCATCCAGGGACCGCGCGCGCAGGATACGCTGGCCAAACTGACCAAGGTGAATCTGAGCGCGATCAAAAATTATTGGTTCACCTGGGGCATGGTCTGCGGCGTTCACAACGTGCTCATCGCGCGCACCGGCTACACCGGCGAGGATGGCTTTGAGATCTACATACCCTCCGACGAGCCCACCAGCGCCCGCGTCTGGGAGGAAGTGACCGCGGCAGGTAAGGAGTTCGGCCTGTTGGCCTGCGGCCTGGGTGCACGCAATACCCTTCGCCTGGAGGCCGCAATGGCCCTCTACGGCCACGAAATCTCAGAAGAGATCAACCTCCTCGAAGCCGGCCTGGAGCGCTTCTCGAAGCTCGGCAAAAGCGACTTTCTCGGTGGGCAAGCGCTCCTGCAACTGAAGCAGAGTGGTGCTCCCAAGCGCAAGCTGGTAGGGCTGGAGATGATCGACCGCGGCATCGCACGCGATGGCTACAAGGTCTGTAGCCTGGAAGGCGAAGCGATCGGTTACGTGACCAGCGGCTCTCCCTCGCCCTATTTGAAAAAGAACATCGCCCTCGCCTACGTACCGGTCGATCGTACCGCTCCGGGAACGGAAGTAGCGGTCGAAGTGCGCGGAAACCTGGTCAAGGCCAAGGTGGTGCCAACCCCGTTCTATCGCCGGGCTAAGAAGCCCGTTGAGGGGAAGCCCGCTTAAACTGTAGCCAGACAGGCAGATTTGCGCAGGCCTCAAACACTCCCCTTAGGGGAGCCGGGCGAGACCCGCTGCAGATTGCACGATCCCGTAGAATAACGAATGGAGAGCAAGACGGATGGCCTATCCAGCAACCTACCGCTACACGCGGGAGCACGAGTGGATCGAAGTAGATGGCAAGACCGGTAAGGTGGGCATCACCGATTATGCCCAGAACACGCTGGGAGATATTGTTTTCGTCGAGATGCCCAAGCTCGGCGCCAAGGTAGAGAAGGGTAAGGTCTTCGGCAGTGTCGAGTCAGTCAAGGCCGTCTCCGATCTCTACTCCCCGGTGACCGGCACCGTGATCGCGGTCAATGAGGAGCTGGCAACGGCTCCGGAAAAGATCAACGCCGACGCCCACGGGGCGTGGATCCTCAAAGTAGAAATCACCGACCCCTCCGAAGTGGGTCAGCTGCTCGATGCAGCGGACTACGAGAAGTTCGTCAAGGAGGAAACCCACTGAAGCCCAAGATTGCTAAGCTAGGGCATTTTCACTTCAACTCTGCACAGTCGGGTTCAGCGAAGTGCGACTTTTCTTGAGGAAAAGCCGCGTCGGGTTCGGTTGCCTTGTATACACCAGAAGTGAAAATGCGGCCGCCGGCCAAGCGTAATACAGGGATAGAGGACTCACCATGCGCTACTTGCCAAAATCGCCCGGCGAACGGCTCGAAATGCTGAAGCAAATCGATGCCAGCTCGATCGACGATCTGTTCTCCACCATCCCCCAGGAATACCGGCTGCAACGGGACCTTGACGTTCCCCGGCAGATGGGCGAATCGGAGATCGTCGACTACTTCCGCAACGCAGCGCAGAAGAGCGCGGCCGGTTACACCAGCTTCCTGGGCGCGGGCGCCTATCGTCACTACCGGCCCGTCATTATCGATTCCCTGGTGCAGCGGGGTGAGTTCCTCACCTCATACACCCCGTACCAGGCGGAGATAACCCAGGGCACCCTGCAGGCCATCTTCGAGTTCCAGACCATGATCTGCGAGCTCACCGGCATGGAGATCGCCAACGCCTCCATGTACGACGGATCGACGGGGGCTGCCGAATCAGTAACCATGGCTGTGCGCATTACCCACCGCAGCGGAGTTCTGGTCGCCAGAACCGTGCATCCCGAATATCGCGAGGTGATGAAGACTTACGCCCAGCACCAGGGGCTTGCCGCCCAGGCGCTCCCCTACGGCGAAGATGGGCGGCTCGACCTGGCGGCGCTGGAACAGAGCGTCAGCGAAGAAACAGCGTGCGTTCTGGTGCAGTCACCGAACTTTTTTGGGGTCGTCGAAGATATTCCCGCCATCGCCGAGATCGTGCACAAGAAGGGCGCGCTGCTGATTGTATCGATCGCTGAGGCCATTTCCCTGGGCGTGGTGCGGCCTCCCGCAGAAGCCGATATCGTCTCCATGGAAGCGCAATCCTTCGGTGTTGCCCTGAGCTATGGAGGCCCCTATTGCGGGGTGATCGCCGCCAAGGAAAAATACCTGCGGCAAATGCCCGGCCGCCTGGTCGGCGAAACCGTGGATACGGAAGGACGCCGCGGCTTCGTGCTCACGCTCTCTACCCGGGAGCAGCACATTCGCCGTGAGAAGGCCACTTCCAACATCTGCACTAACCAGGCGCTGGTGGCGTTGATGGCCACCATCTTCCTCACTGTCTATGGCAAAGAGGGCATCCATGAGCTTGCGTTGCATAACCTGGCCAAGGCCAATTATGCCGCGCAGCAGTTTTCCAACGCCGGCGGGGCGCGGTTGCTTTTCGCCGCGTCTCCACGCTTCCATGAGTTTGTGTTGCAAACCTCCGAATCGCCGGAGCAACTCAACGCGCAGTTGCTGAAGCAGAAAGTGATCGGTGGCCTGCCCCTGGGCCGTTGGTATCCCGAGCTGGGCAACGCCAGCCTGTGGTGCACCACCGAACTCAACACCCGCAAGCAGATCGACCACGCCGCCTCGCTGCTGCAGCATGACTCCGAAGCGGCCTTCACCCGGGCTTGAAAGGCTAGCTACCCCGTATGGCAACCACCACCAGCAAGGAAGGCGACGCACGCAAGGCGGCCAACCGGCCGTTCGAAGGCAATCGCCGCAAGGTGCGTGCGCACCTTACTCAGAATGAGGCCCTGGTTTTTGAAAAGTCTTCTCCGGGCAAAAAGGCCTACAGGATGCCGCCGCTCGATGTGCCCGAAGTGGACCCCGTAAGCTTGCTGGGCGAAGCCGCCCGCGCTGACCTGGGACTGATGCCCGAATTGAGCGAGATCGAGATCATTCGCCACTTCACCCGGCTCTCCACCTGGAACTATGCCATCGATCTGGGCATGTACCCGTTGGGCAGCTGCACCATGAAGTACAACCCGCGGGTCAACGAATTTGTCGCCCGCCTCGAAGGCATCGCCGAAGCCCATCCTTACCAGCCCGAATCGCTCTCCCAGGGAGCGCTCGAGGTCATTCGCCTGCTGCAATCCTGCCTGCTCGATATCACCGGCATGGATGCCATCACGCTGCAGCCGGCGGCGGGCGCGCATGGAGAGTTCACCGGCATCCTGCTGGTCCGTGCCTACCATCAGTCGAAGGGAAATCCCCGGACCAAGGTCATCATCCCCGATTCTGCTCACGGAACCAACCCCGCGACCGCGGCCATCTGCGGCTACCAGGTGGAGAACCTGCGCTCCAACTCGCTGGGCATGGTCGACGTGGCCCAACTGGAGCAAATCGTCACCGAAGATACGGCGGCGCTGATGCTGACCAACCCCAGCACCATCGGCGTCTTCGAGAGCGAGATTCATAAGATCGCTGACATCCTGCACGCCAAAGGCGCCCTGCTCTACATGGACGGCGCCAACATGAACGCCCTGGTGGGCAAGACCCGTCCCGGGGACTTCGGCGTGGATGTGATGCACCTGAATCTGCACAAGACCTTCTCTACCCCGCATGGCGGCGGCGGTCCCGGCTCCGGCCCGGTGGCGACAAAGAAAATACTCGAACCGTTTCTGCCCACGCCTGTGGTGGTCGAGGGCGCGCCTGATCAGGACGGCCGCCGGACACTGCGCTTGGACTACGATCGGCCTCAGTCGGTGGGCCGGGTGAGGATGTTCTACGGCAACTTCGGCATGTTCGTCCGCGCCCTGGCTTACATCATGGCCAATGGCCCGGACGGCCTGCGCCAAACCACCGAAGACGCGGTGCTGAACGCTAATTACATCCGCAAAAACCTTGAGGACGTGTACGAGCTGCCCTACCGCACGCCCACCCTGCATGAGGTGGTCTTCAGCGACCGCCGGCAAACGCAAAAGGGTGTCAAGACGGGCGACATCGCCAAGCGGCTGATCGACTATGGCTTCCATCCTTACACCACCTCCTTCCCGCTCATCGTGCCTGGGGCCCTGATGATCGAGCCGACGGAAAGCGAATCGAAGGAAGAGCTCGATCTGTTTATCGACGCCATGCGGCAGATTGCCCGCGAGGCGGAGGAGAATCCCGAACTGGTGCTCACTGCGCCCCACGCCACGCGCATCTCGCGCCTTGACGAGGTGTTGGCGGCCCGCAAACCGGTGCTGCGCTACACCCGGCCAGCTGCCGAGAAGTCTTGAAAGCAGGAACGATGCCGGCACCTGAATCTGCGATTGCCCAACGCCGTGACGATCTGGAGCGGTTCGAATTCATGATGGGAGCGGAGCGCGGCCGTCTTGCCGTCACCCTCGACATGCTTACCGACGCTTTGATCCTGATCGGCCAGCACGGGGTGTACTGCGCTTCCACCCGCAATCCATCCAAGCCGGCCCTCGATCTGGAAGTTGTGCTGGGCGAAATCGGGGGCGCCAAAGAGCTGATTCAGTCGGTGATGGAGCAGCTGCGGCTGAAGAGCGAGAGCCAGACGCAGCGGTAAACGAGCCAAGCTGCCGGTCCTGTTGTATCCTGTGAACTGCGCGCCCGTAGCTCAGCTGGATAGAGCGAACGCCTCCGGAGCGTTAGGTCGGGAGTTCGAATCTCTCCGGGCGCACCAGCTCCACCCCCCTTGCAAAACCCGTTTTGATGAACAAACGAGGCACGGTTTTGGTTTATTTCAAATTTCGAATTTGCAAATTTGAAATTTTTTTGACATTACATATGTGTTCATGCTAGGCAAAGACATAGCAGTGCTGCTCAAACTCTTCCTCCTGGAAGGGCCCAGAATCCTGTCAAAAACCCTGGCAGATGAGCTGTTCCTCCCTCCTGGAGAAGTGTCCAAATCGCTGAACCGATGCAAGGAATCCGGGCTCCTTTACTGGTCAGACCTGGAGAAGAGGGTCAATCGTTCCGCTTTGCTGGACTTCCTTGCCTATGGCCTGAGACACGTGTTCCCTCCCAAGAGGGGCGCACTTGTCCGCGGCGTTCCTACCGCGGCTGCGGCCGAGCCTCTGAAGTCGCACTTCCTGGACGACGGGAACCACCGCCGGTCTGGCCTTATCCGGAAGGCTCCGTCCGCGGCTTATCGTTCTCTCCCCTGTATAAAAGTGCGCCGAAAGCCGCATTGCTCGATTCCAGGCTTTACGAACTTCTGGCTCTATGCGATGCCATTCGCAGTGGAAGAACCCGGGAACGGGTACTCGCGGTTGAGTTGCTGCGCAAGGCACTCAATGCCTGATCCAAACTTGCGCCTCCTTGAAGAAGCCGCCACAAAGCTCGCTCCTTTTCTGCGCGAGATTGTTTTTAAAGCACCGTCCGGGCCTAATGTGTCTGCATGAGAACTCAACTCGGCAGAAGTTGGTCTCCTAGAGAACCCCGTAGGAACTGGACGGGTGCCCCACGTTCGCCTCAGCGTACGTGGGCCGAAAATGATATGTTTCGACTGCTTTTAGTCGATTGATTAGGAAAAAGCTTTGGTGGGCTTCGCCCGTCTTATTCGGCCCAGGTACGCTTTGGCGAACCTGGGGCACCCGTCCAGTTCCTACTGGTTCTGCTAGGGGACCGACTCCTGCCGGGGTGAGTTCTCACGCAGACACGAAATGCCCCGGAAGCAGGCGTGCCCACAATAGTATGTGCATAAGCGATACGCCTTGCCGTGCCAAACCTGGTTCCTTGGTATAGAACTCTGAATAGCCCAGTGCGCAATTTCGAGAAAACCCGAACGGAATTCCAGGAGATACTCGCCAAGCCCATCCGCGAACTGGGGCTCAAACTCGAGGGTTCCCCGATCGAACGATTCGTTCAGCAGCTCTATCGCGAACTGGAAACCAAAGGCATCCACAAGTTCCGTCCCGGTTGTTATCTCACCGATGAATGGGGATGCCCCTCCGGCGAGCCCGTCATCGGTATTCCGTTCTATCTCGCTAACCCGGACCTGGCACAGCTGGAGCGCGATATGAACGACCTGGAAGACGCTCACGAGATCATGATGTACATGCGTCATGAAGCCGGACACGCCTTCAATTACGCGTACCAGTTGTACAAGTCAACAGAGTGGCGCGATCTCTTCGGTCCGTTTCGCCGCACATATCGCGATAATTACCGTCCCATCCCGTTCTCGCGGAAGTTCGTTCGCCACCTGGCCGGGTGGTACGCGCAGAAGCATCCGGATGAAGATTTTGCAGAAACGTTTGCTGTCTGGCTCACGCCTCGCTCGCAATGGCGAAAGCGCTACCAAGGTTGGGGCGCGCTCGAGAAGCTGCAATACGTAGATCGCATAGCGCGAAGACTCGGGAGTGTCGAACCCGTCCGGCGGCGCGGCCACACCGACATCACCGTCGATGAGATGGAATCGACGGTCGGCGAGTTCTATCTTCTCAGCCTGCCGGAGGAGATTCCGCTGCAGGAACTCGCACTGGACACTGATCTGGCGGACATCTTCAATGTCTCCCCCACTCGGCGTACGGGCGTGCGGCCCGCGCAGGAGATGTTGCATCAGCATCGCAAGCCCATTATCGACAAAGTGGCCTATTGGAGTGGGGTGCAACGTCCGATCGTCAAGCGGCTGGTGGAAGCTATCTGCAAGCGTGTTGAGGACCTGGGTCTGCGCGTGGATGTTCGACGCGAATCCGAATACCTCACGGAGTTCACCGTGTACACCACCGCACTCTCAATGAATTACCTGATCGGTGGAAAGTTCATTCACCCCTGAGAAGCACCGTCACTCCGATTGGAGGTTTCATGGCTGGAACGAAGTTAAAAGTTACCGTGCTGTACGACTTGTGGGAAGAAGAACCTGCTCCAGTAGAGGAAGAAGTTCCTCCACCGCGCAAGCGCGCGGGACAAAAGAAACGCAAGAAGAAGCCGGTAAAGCACGACCGTGAAGAGGTCTTCGAAGCCCTGGAGAAGCTCGGTCATGAACCGTCTTACTATGTTCTCAACGGCCGCACGCAATCACTGGTAGGACTCGCTAAGTGTGGCGCTGATCTTATTTTCAACCTCACCGAATCCTATGCGGGGGATAACACCAAGGAGATGCAGGTCACTGCGTTCCTGGATATGCTCGATATCCCTTACACCGGCTCGGGACCGCATGCCAACATCCTTGCCCAGGACAAATCGATTGCCAAGAAGATGTTCGCTTTTCATGGGATTCAATCGCCCTACTTCGCGACCGCTTATCGCGGCACCATCGACCACGCCCATGACATCGCGTTTCCGCTCATCGTGAAACCCACCTCCGAAGATGGATCCATCGGCATCGATGCTGCTGCCGTAGTGAACAGCGTGAAGGAATTGATGGAGCGCATCTCCTATATACAAACGGAATTCAATTCTCCTGCGTTGATCGAGGAGTACATCGAGGGACGCGAGATCTATGCCGCCATCCTGGGCAATTACGAGAACGCATATCCGCTTCCGCTAGTGGAGCTTGATCTTTCGAAGCTTCCCAAGGGCATGCCCAAGATCGCCAGCCAGGAAGTGAAATTCGAGAAAGACACGGAAGCCTACAAGCTGACGAAATCGGCCATCGCCGAAGACCTCGATGAAGAAACCGTAACCCGGCTCAGCGAGATCGCCATCAAGGCCTATCGCGCCGTCAGGCTGCGCGATTATGGGCGCATTGATATGCGCATTTCGAGCAAGGGCGAGGTATATGTTATCGAAGCCAATCCCAACCCATGGCTCTCAAGCGCGCAGGAGTTTTTCATGGCCGCGAAGAAATCCGGCCTCTCCTATACCCAGATGATCGGGGAGATCGTGGATCTTGCGATGGCTCGGCACGCGTGACCGATGACGGTGAAGCCGTTAGCTATCTTTTCGGTACAGGAGGTCGCGCATCGCTTGCCTCCGAGCCTCGTTCGCTTCCATCACGGTTTTACGTTCGTCGGCGTCCATGCGGCGCTTGGCTGCGGGGTCGGATTGTTCATCGCTGCTGCACGACGGGCAGCGATTGGCGAAACCGGGCTTATCCGGCTTTAGTTCAAACTCCTCGGAACAGATGACACAGACCTTAATGGGAAAAGCCATAACCCCTCTAGAATAACAATTTGAGGAGAATGATGCATCGCGGCCCGGGTCTACTTTTCTGTCTCTTCGCCGCAGCTGCCACGCCGACCCGCTGGTAAAAGTGCTTCCCGTCCCCCCTCCTCCCCCGGCTCAACCCTAGCCTCAGTGTCCAGTGTCGAACAGCGATTCGTGATTTTGGACACGAAGGCGGGGTTCGACCCGGCTAAGCCCATATAAAGTCGCGGCATACCGTTGCTTGCCTCCACCGGCCTTTGGCGCATAGATTGCAGATCACGGATGGCAAATACGGGCAGCAAACATAGTCGTCTCATCTAAGGAGGGTATATGGCGCACTTTGAGCGGATCAGAGATGTGGTTTCCGGGCCCTTTAGTCCATCCATCATGCAGCAGCGTATGGCCGCGGGGTGGCAATTGGTTTCCATCGAGTGGCGGCGCGAACTGCCCGGGGATGAAGCGC
Source organism: uncultured Acidobacteriaceae bacterium (assembly GCA_963821315.1). Taxonomy (GTDB): domain Bacteria; phylum Acidobacteriota; class Terriglobia; order Terriglobales; family Acidobacteriaceae; genus PALSA-350. The sequence goes on from CAWGDP010000015.1 coordinate 30,119, forward strand.
CCAGCGAAGGCGCGTTCGAGGAAGAAATCCCCTATGGCTTACGCATCTCGGACGATTGCCAGCGGCTGGAGTTCGATCCTCGAGAGCGCAGGGTGCTCACCCAGATGATGGACCTGGTGGTTCAGGATTTTCCCTTCTCCAGCATAGCCAGCGATCTGAACGAGAAAGGATTTCGTACCCGCGCGGGAAAGTTATGGGACCAGGTATCGGTCTTCAAGATGCTGCCGCGGTTGATCGAAGTAGGACCTGGTCTTTTCTCGACCGCAGAGTGGACAGCAAGGCGGCAGAAACTGTCAAAGACGATATAGCGAAATAGGAATCGCTGTATTTTGCGCCGCGGTTTACCATCCATCCCCGTCAATTAAGATGAGCCCGGGGGTGCGCATGAAATTCCTACTATGCTTACTTATGCTTTGCTTTGTTGTGCTGCCTCCCGCTAACGGCGCGCAGACGCCAGTCCCTCCGGCCGCTGATCGAGCCGCGGTGGTCGAGGGCGACAACGCTTTTGCGGTTACGCTGTACGGCCGGTTACGCAATCAAAGCGGCAATCTCTTCTTCTCGCCCGAGAGTATTTCCACTGCACTCGCCATGGCCTATGCCGGCGCCCGCGGTGACACCGCCTCCGAGATGGCGAAAACCTTGCACTTCACGCTTCCACCGGACAGGCTGCACCCCGCGATGGGTGCACTGCTGAGCGATCTCAACGCCGCGCACCAGGGATACCAGCTGAGCGTGGCCAATGCTCTCTGGGCGCAGCGCGGCTACAACTTCCTCGATGACTTCCTCAAATTGATGAACAACGACTACGGCGCATGCTTCAACCAGGTGGATTTCAAAGGCTCAACGGAAGCGGCACGGTTGACCATTAACCACTGGGTGGAGCAGAAAACAGCGAATAAGATCACAGACCTGCTCCAACCCGGCTCCATCCGATCGACCACGCGTTTAGTGCTGACCAATGCCATCTATTTCAAGGGTGACTGGCAGAGTCAATTCGACAAGGCCCAAACCAAAGATGAGGACTTCCATCTATCCCCGGCACAGAGCAAGAAAGCGCCCCTGATGCACCGTGAGGGTGGTTTCAACTACTTCGACGGGAAGACCTTTCAGGTGTTGGAAATTCCTTACCAAAGCAAGGAACTGTCCATGGTCATTTTCCTGCCCAACGATGTGGGCGGTCTGCCTGCCCTGGAGAACTCGCTGACTGCGTCCAACACGCTGCAATGGCTGGGCCAGTTAAGTCCAGTTACTAAGGTCATCGTAACCTTGCCTAAGTTCAAGACAACGCAGCAATTCGAGCTTGGGGGCACGCTTGCCGCGATGGGAATGCCCCAGGCGTTTACCGCGAGCGCGGATTTTTCAGGAATGACGGGAACGAGGGAGTTCGCTATTTCGGCGGTGATCCACAAGGCTTATATCGAGGTCAACGAAGAAGGAACCGAGGCTGCAGCGGCCACCGCCGTGACCATGAGGGCCATGGCAGTTCGCGCGCCGAACCCGGCGCCTCCACCGGTTTTCCGCGCCGACCATCCTTTTGTCTTCCTGATTCGAGACAACCGCTCCAACAGCATCCTATTTATGGGCCGGGTCGCCGACCCGACGAATTAAGAGCAGATGGGAGCCTGAAGTATCTGCGTGAGAACGACCCTCTCCAATTTGAGTCCCGTAGGAGTCTGTGTCGTAGCACATCGGAGCTGAGCTAGAGTTGACCATTTCCGTATCAATGACGATGAATTCTGCTGGTTAATTCGTATAGCTTTTCGTCGATTTCTTAGCTACGACACAGACTCCTACGGGACTCAAATCCGAGAGGGTGGTTCTAAGACTCTTTAACCCGTCGAGCTACTCCTTAGATTGCGATCTTCTGCACATAGCCACGATGCCAAGCACCACTAAGCCGGCGGCGCAAATAGCCTCGATCACCAGCGAGGTGGAGATCAAAAGCTGGGCGACCTGGTAGCTGCCACCACCGGAGATGCTGATACCGCTCACGCTGCACAGCCCGAACGCGAGACTGAAGGTCAGGGCGAACACCGTGGCAAGCTTGGACAGGTTTGCCGGTTTGTGTGCGTGCCGTACCGGCATCGGTGGTGTGCTCATTCGGTACTCCTGATCGCGGTTGGCGGGATAAGGCAGAGTCTCATAAGTTCGGGTAGTAATGCTACTATTCCCGCCACACAGGCCCACTGGATCAAATTAAGCCCAAAGATCAGGGGTTGGGGCTTGAGGAAATCAATAACCAGCCGCCAGGCGAGATAGGCAACTAGAAAAATACGGAAGGCCGCTCCCTCGGGGTGTGCTTTCTCGTTAAAGCGATGCAGGAAGAAGCCGAGAGCGCTAAGGAAGAGGATCTCGTAAAGCTGCGTAGGGTGGCGGGGGATACCATCGCCAAAGTTGACCCCCCAGGGCAAGCTGGTCGCTGCGCCGTAAGTGCCATCCGCGGGTCCTGCCAGAAAACAGCCAATGCGGCCGATGGCGATCCCCAGGCATAGGGGCACGGCGAAAAGGTCGCCGGCGCGGCCGCGAAGAGCGCGAAGGCGCTTGATCAGGCCCACGGCAATCCAGCCCCCCAATAGGCCGCCGACGGTGGTCCTGCCGCCGGGCAACAGGAAGGTACGCCAGGTGATATGGAGATAAAGCACTTGCTCCAGCAGGCCCAGGATCCGGCTACCCAGCAACGCACCGATGGCCGCAGTGGCGATAATGAGCCAGCGCTGGTCGTCCTCGAGGAATGCGCCGGCGCGGGCGCAACTTCGCCGGAACATGGCATAGGCGAGCCCATAGCCAATGGTTTCGAAGATCGGGTGCAGCAGTGGATGGGGGCCGACAGTCACGCCCGGTAAGTTTACTCGTCCCAGCGGCGAACGGACAGCCAAGGTTTCCTGGCTGCATCAGGACTGATACAGCTGCCACTTAGTCCGGGTGTAAGCAATGCGAAAGCCTTTGCGGGCGAAGTGCCACGGGACCGAAATCCCCCAGAAACTCCAGTATCTCGGGATGTTCGTGCCCCCATCCCCCGGCGTTGATCCGCCCCCATAATGCCTCCTCAGGCCCGGCAACGCGCACGGTGACGCCGTCCGGCAGGGCGTTGGCAGGCCGCTCCAGCGGCCGGTGGAGCACGCTGCTCAGCTCAATCGGCCGGTAACCGCGGGTACACAGTAAGTCTAGTGTCGCGACGCCCGCCAGGGGGCTAACCTCATGAACAACACCAGCCCCACCCTGTCCAGTGAAGCTGGGCTTAACGGCTCAAAGAGTCCCAACCCGAAGCTTTGCGTGACCGGAGAATTCACTCCGTCGAAGACGGCACGACCGTCCTTCGGCTCGTTCCAATCGTCGGGAGAGATCGAGGTCCGCAAAAGTCATTGTGGGAATCGGTACCTAGCTTATACTCGCCGCACAACTATCGGCGTCAATATAATCAGCACGCGAATCCGAGGGCCCCAGATGCGAAATACGCTCCTGCGCCGCGCAAGCAAATGGATTCTGGCAGTTGTTGTGCTGGCCTTCGTGATCCAGCCGGCAAACGCCACGAATCCCCCAAAACACCGTAGGATTCTGCTGATTGCTGGTTCCAAGTCCCATGGACCGGGCATGCACGAATACCTCAAGACAGCCCGCCTGCTGAAGGTCCTGCTCGACCGTGCCGGCCTCAAGGATGTCGAAACCGAGGTTATCTACGACGGCTGGCCTACGAATGTCTCTGATCTCGACACCGCGGACACCATTGTCTTTATCTCGGACGGGATGCAGTGGTCTCCCTGGACGTTTACTCCGGAGCGCATCGCCGCCATACAGAAGCAGATAGACCGCGGATCCGGCTTCATGATCTTCCACTTCGCAACCTACATACCCTTCCAATTTCAGCGGGAGGGTCTCGCCTGGGCCGGAGGCTATGTCGAATACGACGGGCCCAAGCACCCGCAGATGTATTTCACGCAAAAGACTCTTACCAGCGAAGTCGTATTCCCGTCCCCCGATCATCCTGTGCTGCACGGTGTGAAGCCTTTCAAGGTCACGGACGAGTTCTATTACAAACCCACCTTCGTCGGCGGATGTCTCGGGATCACTCAGCTGCTGCGCGTGCCGGAGCTTCCCGCCGACCCTAAGGCGACTTTACCCGGACCGCTTGCCGGTCCCAAGGACCAGGTCACCATGTGGGCCTACGACCGCCCGCCCACGCCCACAAGCAAGATACCCGGCCGCAGCATTGGAGCGACCTTCGGCCATTTTTACAATAACTGGCAAAACGACGACTACCGCAAGCTGGTTCTCAACGCCATCGTGTGGAGCGCTCACATCGATGTCCCCAAAGATGGCATACAGTCCGTTTGGGTAGAAGATGCCGAAGTCGACCGGGTACTCGGCCCCACGCCCGAGCCGGTGAAATCCCCGCTTGAACCCCCCAAGGAGCTAAAGTAAGAAAATCGTGATGGGAGAGCGATGACCAGTCTCCCTCACCGGCAACAAAGGCTGGGTGCCCCATTCAAGCCGTTCTTTGGCTTGAGTGGGATACCACAGCACTCGACGCGCCTTTTTGTCCTATCCAATCGA
>CAWGDP010000016.1:0-7473 GCA_963821315.1 uncultured Acidobacteriaceae bacterium
CCACGTCTACGAACACGTCGGAGTTTACGATCAAGAGGGTCAGTCCGCGGAAGAAACCGCCGCCTGCTGCAGGCTTTAAGCGCTACCAACGTGCCACGAGCGCCATTCGCTGGTTGCAGCATGACCCATGGAGGATCGATCTTAGTTCCGGTGGCGTTCGACTTCAATCTGTCGAGCGAGGGAACGAACGCGCTTTGGTTGATCGCTACACAGGGGTGAATTCGTCTCGTGAAACTCCGCCAATGCCCTGAAGGGTAGAGCCGAAAATGTTGTTACTCGCGCCAAAAAACGGGAAAAGTGGAAATAAAGTGCGGTGAACGCTAGTGATTATATTCGGAAGTGGAGACTAGATAGACGTCGCATCAAGTAACACTAGCTCATTTTAGTAATCCGTAAATTGGTTGCGAGCGAGTTTACTTTTGAGAGTTGCGGAAGTTGGTCATCTGATTTGGGATAAGTGGAAATATTATTGGAAAAAAGGATAATTTATTGTCGGGGTGCGCAAGCGTTGAAGCTCGTCTTTCTTGGGGCTCGAAAACTCTTACACGGCAACAAGTGTGTTCAAAGGTTGCAATATAATTTCAATCTATTGAGTTGTTCGTTGCTGCTTCCCGGGTACTGCCCATACCAAACGCCACCGTGTAGTGAAATCTTTCGTAGGGGCCAACCTCAATGTTTCGTGAAAGCAGTAGGCAGAGCCATAGGCGCCCCAAAGTCGCTGCGCTTCGGTCAAAGACTTCCGCTTGGTCATCGGCCTACTCGACTCAAACGACTTCCCACGTCTCAAAGATCAAGAGGCTTGTGAGATTGCTTCGATCTTGATCCAGGTGCGCGTCATGGTGAGCGCGACGATGCTACCTAGCAGCACCGCCCTGGAGAAATTGATGGCGTGTAGGTTCTTCATGGTAAGAGAAAGCACTAAGGCTCAGGCTAGCATCACCGAAGTGGCGATCAGCCGATCGTCTACGTCGGCTCATGGAAGATCGGCCATCCGCAGAAGACGGCCAGAACCAATACCGACTCGCTTGGGGTTCCCATTTCAATCAAAGCCCGTTGGCGCCGGTAGCACTCGTGGCCGGATCCAATGGTACAGCCGCGCCTGCCACTGCCGGTCCGGCCACTCTTCCTTGAGTAGTTCCCGCATCAGCGCCGGGTCCTCCCGCGGCAGGTCTTGGTATCCCTCGCCCCGATAGCCAAACGTCGGATGACCGGAGAACGCTTTAGGAAAGAAGGCGATGGTCTCGCCAGTAGTCGGTCCGACTGGTTGCATCCGGTGAGTGGTGCTCGCCGAAGGCACGCCCAACTTCCTGCACAATAGACCCGCAAGACTACCTTGGCCTGAGATCGGCAGGTGTCCAAGTTGGGTGCAACGCGGGTTCATTTCGATCAGGTAGGGTGCCTCTGAATCGGCCTCGAGGACGAAATCCAGGCCGTGAAATCCCGATAGTTCCAGCCGCTTAGCCAATTTGCAGGCCGCCCGCGCAATCTCACAATGGTCGATCAGCCGCGCCACCATCGCCGCTCCCGTCGCTCCTTGCGACCACAACACCTCGACCATCACGGCGCCCAGCACTTGTCCCTTCCAGCAGGCCATCATGAGGTTCGCCGGTCGACCCGGGATAAACTCCTGCAGCGTCACCACAGGGTTTTCATGTTTCTTATTCCACAATGCCAGTGGGTCACGATCGACCACCATCCGCTTGCAGACTACTGTCCACGGAGTCGGCCGCAACATGCGAGTTAACTCTTGTGCAGCTTCGGTGATCGAGTGCGCCACACGCACGCCATTTCCGCCCCATGTGCCGTCCTGCTTGAGCACAACCGTATCGCCGACACGCTCGAACCATGCGCGGAGATCATCTATGGATCGCGCCCTTCTGGTCTGGGGCACTCGTATGTGCAGCTCCTCCGCAACCTCCTGTAGACGCTCGCGACTGTCGACCACCTCGAAATGGGCCGCAGCCCCCAAGGAACGCGCAATGAGAGCTCGCAGTTCGGGCTGCTGTTGATAGAGCTGATGCAATTGCCACACCACGCCATCGTCGCACGGGATTACAAGCTGTGGACACGTCGCAGCGATTGCCTTCTGCAGTGTTTTAAGGGATTTGACCCTGCTATAGAGGTGATAACGCCGCACACCCGTTACGTGGTGCAGCGGATGCCCAGGTGGACAGAGAGCTTCTACACGGCAGTTATGTTGCAGGAGCGCACCAGCGAGCCGCGCGGAGAGTGGCCACCAAGTCGTTGCCGCAAGTAGAAAAGTAGGTTGGATATTCTCTTTCAATTTGTCTTGAATCTGCTAGCATCGACGAACATGAAAATCCGGCCGGCGGACTTTAGCTAGGGCCAATAATCCAAGGCTGACCTTATCGGGGAATTACTACATCTTACTCAGCAAGTCGGGTGCTGGGCAGATTAAATTATCAATTGTGTGGGAGGAACGCATGAGGTCGACTGCTGTTGACGTAGCCATCATCGGAGCTGGTCCCTATGGCCTTTCCCTGGCAGCTCATCTCGGCGTAGGTAAACTTTCGTACCGTATTTTTGGTACTCCCATGTCTAGTTGGCGTAACCACATGCTAACTCGGACCTGGCTCAAGTCAGACGGTTTTGCCTCCAGCTTGTACGACCCCGATTCCGCCTTTACACTCGCACGGTACTGCCAGGAGCAATCGCTTCCTTATGCAGACGTGGGTCTTCCCGTTCCGATTGAAACGTTTGTTGCCTACGGTCTCGAGTTTCAGAAACGTTTCGTAGCTCAACTCGAAGAAACCGAAGTAACCACTGTCACCCGCATTCCGGGTGGTTTTGAGCTCGCCACGCAGACCGGTGAGACCGTCCGCAGCAAACGCGTCGTGGTTGCCGCCGGCATCACTCATTTCGGCTACATCCCGCCGATGTTTCGCGTACTACCGCAGGAATTTCTCACCCACAGTTCCGATCACAAAGATGTGAGCAGCTTCGAAGGCCGCAGAGTTGCCGTCATTGGTGCCGGAGCCTCTGCCGTAGATCTGGCTGGCCTTCTGCATGAAGCGGGTGCTGACACGCATCTCATCGCCCGCCGCGCGACCATCGCTTTCCACGAACGCTCTTCAGAGCCGCGGCCGATCGCGCAGCGCCTGCTCGTGCCCCGCTCCGGTCTCGGTCTCGGGTGGCGTTCGCGGCTATGCACCGATGCGCCGCTCCTTTTCCACTCCATGCCGTCAAGGCTTCGTAGACGTGCTGTCCAGCGCCATCTCGGGCCAGCTCCTGGTTGGTTCGCCAAAAGCAGGTTCGTGGGTCGCGTGACTAGCCATCTTGGGACGCACATGAGGCAGGTGGACATGCGCCGCAACTGCGTTTCGCTGAAGTTCACTCAGCAGGATGGCTCCGACACAGAGCTTCAGTTCGACCACGTTATTTGTGCTACTGGTTATAAGGTGAGCCTGCAGCGCCTCTGCTTCATAGACCCCGCGCTTCGCAAACGGATGGCTACCGCTGACGACGTGCCCATCTTGAATCGCAATTTCCAATCCGTTGTCCCAGGCCTCTACTTCGTCGGCTTGGCCTCGTCGAACAGCTTCGGTCCGCTCTGCCGATTTGCTTACGGGGCGAAATTTACCTCAAAGCGTCTTGCCCTTCATCTTGCCAATGGCGGTTAGTCTGAGCTTACTTAGTAGCCGGGGCGGCTTCGCGCGAAAAGGGAGGCGCGCAGACCAGTCTGGAGCACCTAGATCAGATAAGCCGCGTCTTGCGCGCTTTTAACCGCGGAACCGACGGCTATGCAGGTACGACAAACTCGAGGAATCCGGGAGTAGGCGTCAACTTTGTCACTAAAGAATCCGCTAAGGCAAGGTGGCCAAGGGATGGGGGCTTCCGATGCTCGCGGTCATGTCTTCGATAAGCCCATGGGAGGGGGTGGATGCTAAATGAGAAATCGAACCTTCATTACTCTGCTCTTGCTGGTGGGGTTCGGTGCTGGAGTTCTTTTCTGGAGCGCGATCCGAGTACGGATCGATTCCAGAAGTTCGCCCGGGAGTTATCTGCCGAACTGGGATGCTACAAGGGCGGCTGCCTATCTTGATAGTCGTGAGTTGTGGTGGCAAGGTTGGGCTCCCGCGCAGAAGGACCACGGAACGATCTGCATTTCCTGCCACACTGTGGTGCCATACGCGATGGCACGGCCCGCGTTACGACTGGCGGTCGATGAGACCGCGATGAGTGCCCCCGAGAAGGTTCTGGTGGACAGTGTCGAAAAGCGGGTGCGAAGTTGGACCCAGATGGCTCCTTTTTACTCGGACTTAGACGGCCGAGATAAAGCAGCGCAGTCTCGCGCGACCGAGGCGGTATTGAATGCGGTGATCCTGGCGAGCTATGACGAGCTCCAAGGCTATCTTCGCCCGATCACAAGGACGGCCTTTGACGAAGCATGGGCTTTGCAAGAACGAGCGGGTGAGAACGCTGGTGGGTGGAAGTGGCAAGATTTTAATCTGGCGCCGTGGGAGTCGGGGGAGTCCGGATACCAGGGCGCCGCACTGCTCGCGGTGAAGGCGGAGGAAGCTCCGGATGGATATGCGGCTGAACCGGAGGCCGCGCCGTATGTGGAGCGCTTGAGGGAGTACTTAAAGCGCGAGTACTCGTCACAGCCACTGATGAACCAGCTTTATGTGCTGTGGGCGTCTGCCAGGTTGCCTGGAATGATTACAACGGCGCAGCAGAACTCGTTACTAACGGCCCTTCACGGGCTCCAGCAACCCGACGGTGGCTGGGCGCTATCCTCGCTGGACCAGGGGAATCGAGAAAGGGACAGCAGGTGGCGATGGATCCGTAAACAGCTAAAAATTGCGGTGAAGCCACCGGAGAGCGACGGTTGTGCAACCGGTCTTGTTGTGCTGGTTTTGGAGGAGTCAGGGACGAGCCGACAAGACCCTATGCTTATGCATGGGTTGCAGTGGCTTGAACGCCATCAGGATTCGGACGGCAGCTGGCGTGCCGAGTCTCTTAATGCGAAGCGTAATCCTCAGACCGACGTAGGGCGCTTCATGACCGATGCTGCCACCGGTTATGCGGTCATGGCACTTGAAGAATCTCGGCAGCAGCAACGTGACGCTGCTCACCTTTAACGAGCGCTGTGGGTGCGACTAGGTTTGACCAGAAGTCAACCAACTGCAGCGGGCGGTGATCGCTAAATCTCATTTTGCGTTCCATCTCGATGGGGAACACTTCAGACAGCCGCAGACTCAAATCGCGGAAGCCTAAACCTCCTGACTAATCGAGAAATGAAGATAATCGCAAAATCCATCTTTTTAATCGAGCATTAAGCAACAGCGCCGGTGATTATGTCGAGATCTTGAAGCAGAGAAGCACCAAGGACCGTGCGATACTGCCTGGAACCATGTAACCGACTAACGAATCTGGGAGAGCAAAGATGAGTAAAGTAGACTACCGCTTGCCGTTGCGAGAGCATAGGCAGTGCAGAGTGGAGCGTGGATGATGCTGGGAATACCAGTACGTTCTTTTCTGAAGCATCCCGTAACTACTGTTGCCGACGTAGCCGCGGACCCACTGCAACTCTGGATGACAATCCAGGATGAGTACGCGGCCAAACGCGAGGGAAGCAGGCCTAAGTATCAATATGAGTTCGACGCTAATTGGGAACAGCGACTTCATGAGTCTCTAGGCGTTCCATGGCCCTGCGATGCGACTGCTGAGTTCTGGACTGTATGGTCCCGGGTGAAGGGCGAACTGGAAGCGAAAGGGATTGAGCCCGGCCCGGAGAGTTTTCAATGGTGGAATGACGGCGATGCTGGATTCACGAGGACAATCTGGTGTCTCGTTAGCCATCTGCGGCCGAAGAAGGTCCTCGAGACCGGCGTCGCGCATGGCGTCACCTCGCGCTGCATTCTTGAGGCGCTGGATAGAAACGGAGACGGTCACCTGTGGAGCATCGACCTTCCGCCAGTGGACAGGTTTTGGCGGCAGCAGGTCGGCGCGGCCGTCGGCGATCGATATGCGGATCGGTGGACTTACATCTCGGGTTCGAGCAGGCGGCGCCTTCCCGAGCTGCTTTCCCAGCTCGGACAGATCGATCTTTTCATTCACGACAGCCTGCATAGTGAACGCAACGTACGTTTCGAATTGGATCGAGCCTGGGCGGCCATGGCACCGAAGGGCGCACTCGTCGTAGATGACGTCGATGCCAATTGGGGCTTCCGGTCTTTCACTCTCGAATTTCCCGGTCAGCAATCCATGATTGGCGAGTCGGAGCCGCTCCGCCCCGATTTGCGGCGTTTCAACAAGAAAGGGCTGTTCGGGATCATTCTGAAGCAACCGGCTGCACAGCCGTGAACGCTGATTCCCTTGGTCGGGGGCGGAAGGATTCAAATCCCAGATGCGCTACTCCTAAAGTACATCGTTTTCACTTGTCCTCAATGGCTATGCCGGGCTTCCGGCTCAAGATCGCCCGCATCGCGAAAGAGAACCCGTTTCGCCGGCCGACAATAACGAGACGATCCATGAAAGGTGAAGGGAACCAATGGCAGTCATCGATCGAAGGTGGTTTTCGAGAGGGTAGGCGTCGATCAGGGGACGCAACGCCGACTCTTGTTCGTGCATGGCGTGCAGTCGCAGTTCCACGCCATCGTCGGAAGGCACAATGATGCCAGGATGCACCGAGAGCATCGTCGCCTTGAGCGCTCCCAGAGAATGGGCACTCATAATCGGCGCGTCGCTCCAAAATACCTTCCCGGCCTGATTCGATAGTCCGCCGGGTGCGCAGCTTCATGCTCGCAAAATGGCACCGTGGCGGTGCTATTTTGGTGCCACTTTTGGTGCCACTTTGTACCTCAATTCTGTGCATTTTGTGGCGACTGTGTGCAACTAGTATGATAGGGGCTAAATACTGTAGCTAAAAGGGTTATGCGGCACTATGCGTCTCTGTGCAACTCCGTACAAATAGGCCCAAAACGGTCTTAAAATCCGCAGGCCGCAAGGCCGTGGGGGTTCAAGTCCCCTTCTGGGCACCAGCAAAACAAAAAACTTGGACTGAATCCTCTCGACTTAAAATCGCGGAGAGTCCTCAAGCGGTTTCCAACTGTAGCTGATTGCTTTCACCGCCGCTCCTCTGTGCGCAAACCACTCAGCCTCGGTGACTGGATAATCGCCGCGGCGGTCGATGAGGATGTAGGTCGGCGTCTTGGAATATAACTTGTAGCCGAATTCACCCGCGAGCTCGCGCAGAAGAGTTGCCTTTTCCGTTTTCGACAGCAGGGCAGAGTCAAGACTTGCAATAGAGGTCATTTTAGGTGCTCCAAGCCGGCTTAATTCTTGCCGGACTGGTCCATTTATAGCTTCACGATGTGGCACAAGCCATGCCTCTTCGTCTGCCAGGGAAGCGGAGGTCACACCGCATCACACCTATAAGTAACCCAATAACAACCCTCGCGGTTCGTATGCTGCTAAGGCGTCAACCTCAGGCCGGTGGAGATAACACCA
>CAWGDP010000017.1:0-194312 GCA_963821315.1 uncultured Acidobacteriaceae bacterium
GCTTACCAATTCATGTACACCTATCCGCTGGTAGACGGTGGCAAGTGGACGATTCAAGCCAAGCCCAGCGAGGTGTCTTTCCGGCAACAGCTCCAATCGCCCATCGGCATCGCCTATGACTATGAGAAAACGGTGAGGCTCGATCCGCACGAGCCCGTTCTCATCCTTGAGCACCGCCTGAAAAACACCGGGACAAGACCATAGATACCGAAGTCTACGATCACGACTTCTTCATGCTGGATGGCGCTCCTAGCGGACCGGGAATGGTGTCCGGTTTCCTTTTGCGCCCAAGGCGGAGAAATCGATGGAGCCGCTGGCCGGGATCGACGGGAAGAAAATCGTCTATCGCCAGGAGTTGCAAGGGGAGCAATACGTGGAAAGCTTTCTCACCGGTTATTCCAGCTTCCCTTCGGATTACGACATCACGGTCGAGAATCAAAAAACGGGCGTAGGGGTCGAGCAAACCGGCGACGTACCCATGTCGCGTTTCAACTTCTGGTCCATTCGGACCACCATTTGTCCCGAGGCCTATATTCGCCTGGTGATAGCTCCGGGACAAACGGCGCGTTGGAACATCCGCTATCGCTTTTACGCCAGGCATGATTCGGAGGGGATGCAGTGCGCACGGATCTCGCAGGAAAAAGCGGTGGGCAGGGCAAGGTAGCGATCATTACCGGGGCGGGCAGCGGTATTGGCCGGGCGGTTGCTTTGGAGATGGCTTCTGCCGGGTTTTCGCTAGCGTTGGCTGGGCGGCGCCTGGCGGAACTGGAAAAAACAGCAGCCATGGCCTCCGGCGGCAACTTGCACGTCATATCCACGGACGTGCGCCAACCCGATTCCGTCCGCGCCTTGTTCGCCAGTACCGGGAGAAATTCGGCCGGTTGGATGTTCTTTTCAACAATGCCGGCGTGAACGCGGTATCCGTTCGAAGATTTGAGTTACGAGCAATGGTGCGAAGTGGTGAACGTGAATCTTAGCGGCTCCTTCCTTTGCGCCCAGGAAGCATTCCGCATGATGAAGGCACAGCAACCGCAAGGCGGGCGCATTATCAACAACGGCTCGCTTTCGGCATACGTGCCGCGACCGCACTCAGCGCCCTACACGGCCACCAAACATGCCATCACCGGGCTCACCCGGTCCATCTCGCTCGATGGCCGCCCCTACAACATTGCCTGCGGTCAAATCGATATCGGCAATGCGGGCAAGGAAATGACCGGGAAACCGGGGTCTACTTCTCTGACCGGACGGAGAGATGATGGTAGAACCAAGAATGGATGCAAAACACATCGGGGAAGCTGTTGTTTACATGGCCAGCCTGCCCTTAGACGCAAATGTTCAGTTCATGACCGTAATGGCGACGGAATATCCATATATCGGGCGCGGTTAAGCGCCCGTAATGTGGAGAGGAAGCGATGTCCCATTGGCGTTTGAAGCTTGCTGTGTTCCCTGCTCTTCTCTTGAGCCTTGCCCAGGCCGCCCACACCCAAAACACTGCAAGGATAGCCGGACCGCTGGTGGTCTCCAGCAACCCTCACTACTTTAAAGACGCCAATGGCAGGGCTCTCATCCTGGCCGGCTCGCAGACCTGGAACACGCTTCAGGATTGGGGGAGCGGAGGGACCGCCCAGGCCCTGGACTTCCCTGCCTTCGTCAAGTTCCTGACCGCGCACGGACAAAATTTCACCCTGCTGTGGCGGGTGGAAATGCCGAAATTCTGCTCTCTGCCCTCCACCACCACTGCGCCCCCGGATTTTACGGTGAGTCCGCAACCCTGGCAGAGGACGGGTCCCGGCAATGCCACCGACGGCGGCCTGAAATTCGACCTTACCAAGTTCGACCAGGGCTACTTCGATCGCCTGCGGGCCAGGACGTAGGTCTCTGAAGATGCCGGCATCTATGCGGGGATTTATCTCTCTATGGAGAGTTCATCAACCTCTTCCGCTGCGCCAGCGATGGCTATCCCTTTACTGGCGCGAACAACATCAATGGCATCGACGATGGCTACACCAGCGGCCCCAAAGGCATGGCGTCCATGACCATGACGGCGCCCAACAACATCACCCGCTATCAGGATGCCTATGTAGAGAAAGTAATCGATATCCTGAACGATTTGCCAAATGTGCTGTGGATCGTTTCCGAGGAAGCACCGGCCAATACGGAGTGGTTTAACTACGTACGAGATCGCGCACATTCGAAAATATGAGGCAAAAGCCGCACCAACATCCGATTGGGTTGGCCGGGCTTTTGCCCGCGAAAGCGTCCACCGACGCGATTCTCTACAATTCCAACGCAGACTGGGTCGCGCCGAACAGCACCATTTCTTCGATCACTACCTGCGGAAGCGGCAGACCGGCCTGCAAGGTGAACGTCAACGACAGCGATCATTCGTACTTCGGCGCGGCGTGAAAGGACACGCCACAACAAATCGAAACTATGTATGGAAGAACTTCACCAACGGCAGCCAGGTATTGTTCATGGACCCTTACCTGCTCTACTACCCGCGCGAGAACAGGAACCTGTGTATCTCGCCCACCAGGGGCATTTGCGCCGATGTGGACAAGCGCTATGACAACTTCCGAGATAATCTCGGGTACACGGTGAAATACTCGCGCAAGTTAAACCTGGTGAACGTGACCCCCCATCCAGCTCTCACTACGACCGGCTATTGCTTGGCGCAGACCCCGCCGGCAGGCGCGGAGTACCTGGTGTACTCTCCTTCCGGCGGATCCTTTACCGTCGATCTATCAGCCATGCCGAAGTCGAGAAACTTGAAGGTGGAGTGGTTCAACCCCGCGACCGGCGCGACCATCGTCAAGCCTCCGATTCACTCCGGCTCCTCCGCCCAACGGTTCACCGCGCCGTTCAGCGGCGACGCGGTGCTCTACCTGGTGGATACAACCGGACATGCAAGATAAGATAAGCGTTCTATCCTCACCAGAAAGCAGGGCAATTCCTTTGTTGAAAGCGCAGATAAAAACACCGGCCCTGGTGGTCGATATGGACGCCATGGAAGCCAACATCAAGACGATGGCGGACTTTTCGCCGAGGGTCCATGCAAGTTGCGTCCGCACTATAAGAACCACAAGTGCGTGGCCCTTGCCCGGCGGCAATTGGCCGCCGGCGCCATCGGCATCACCTGCGCCACGCTGGGCGAGGCGGAGGCCCTGGCCAGGAACGGAATCGAGGGCATCCTGCTGGCCAACGAGATCGCAGGCGCCACCGCAATCGAACGCCTGGTGCAGATCGCGCGCGTAACCGACATCATGGTGGGTGTGGACAACGAGCGGACCATCGCAGCGCTCTCCGCGGCATCGGCGCGCGCCAAGGTGCCGCTCAATGTAGTGATTGATGTGGACACCGGGATGGGCCGTTGTGGAGTGCTCCCAGGAGAGCCGGTTCTGGCCCTGGCCAAGCTTGCCGTGGCGCAGGGTCTGCGCGTGCGCGGCCTGATCGGCTATGAAGGGCATTGCGTACGCCTGAAGCCCGGGCCAGACAAGGTCAAGGCTGTCCACGAGGCGATGGGCAAGCTGGTCGACTCGGCCAACCTCGTCCGCGCGAACGGCATTGCGCTGGAAATTGTCAGCGCCGGAGGAACCGGAACCCACGCCATTTCCGGCAGGTTTCCCGGGGTCACCGAGATCCAGGGAGGATCGTACATGCTGTGGGATACCGACTACCAAACCGTATGCCCAGACTTCGAGCTGGCGCTCAGCGTACTGGGAACCGTGATCAGCAGGAGCGGCAATGAGCGCCTGGTCCTCGACATCGGCTTGAAGGAGATCAGCGGCGAGCGGGGACTTCCCGTGCTGAAGAATGCGGAAGGAGCGCATCTACGCAGGCTGAACGCCGAGCATGCCATCGTCGATATCGTCGATCCAAATTTTCCCGCGCAGGTAGGCGACCAGTTGGAAATCTGGGCCCACTACAGCGATGCCACGGTGAATCTCCACCGCCATATGTACGGCCTGCGCGCGGGGCGAGTGGAAGAGACATTCCTCTTCGAGAGTTGAGCCCCTAATGAATGTTTTGCCCGATTTCCTGGAAGACGCGATCGATCTGCACGTGCACAGCGCACCGGACGTGGACGTGCGGCGCTTCAACGATCTGGATCTCGCCCGTGAAGCGGAGCGCGCCGGCATGGGCGCCATCCTTATCAAGTCTCATCAGAACTCCACGGTGGAGCGCGCCTGGCTGGTATCGAAGGTAGTCACTGGCATCAAAGTCTTCGGGGGCCTGGTTCTGAACGAGACAGTGGGGGGGCTGAATGTTGCCGCGGTGAAGCTCGCGCTCGCCATGGGCGCGAAGGAGATCTGGATGCCCACGCGGTCGGCGCTGAATCACCGTTTGTTTCACGGTGAGTCTGGCGGCATTACCGTTCTCGATGCCGGCGGCGGCCTGGTTCCAGCGGCACAAGCCATTCTGGAAGCGGTGGCACAGACCGATTGCATCCTGAGTACAGGGCATCTGAGTCCGCGTGAGGCGGTGGTGCTGATCCACCAGGCGCGTCAATGCGGAGTGCGCAAAGTGCTGGTGACCCATCCCGAATGGGCGCCCACCTTCTATTCTTTCGAACAGCAAAAAGAACTGGCGGCGATGGGCCACGTGTGGTTCGAACGGTGCTTTGTTTCTACCACCCATCTTTGCGGATGCGTGCCCTTCCCGGTGATTGAACAAGCGATTATCGAAGCCGGCGTGGACACCACCATCCTCTCCACCGACCTCGGCCAACCCCAGACACCTCCGCCGGCGGAAGGCCTGCGGCTTTACGCAGAGCGGTTGCGCAGTACTGGCTTTTCCGTCGATCACATCCGCCAGATGATGTGTGACAATCCGGCTCACCTGCTATCCACGACGGAGCCACTTTGAAGGTATTCAAGGGTGCCTTGATCGGGTGCGGGTTCTTCTCCCAGCATCACCAGGCGGCCTGGCCCCGCATACCCAATGCCGAAATCGTAGCCGCCTGCGATCTATCGATCGACAGAGCCCAGGCTGCGGCCCCGCGCGCTTATACCTCAGTGGAAGAGATGCTGAAGGTGGAGGAACTGGACTTTGTCGATATTGCCACTCGTTCGACCACGCACCTGGAGCTGGTCTCGATGGCGGCGGAGCGCGGGCTGGCGATGATTTGTCAAAAGCCGATGGCGCCGGACTGGGAGACTGCTCGCCGCATGGTCGAGATCGCTGAGAGCCATGGCGTCCGGGTCATGATTCACGACAACTGGAGGTGGCAGTCCTGGTACCGCGCTGCCGGGGCATTCATTACCCTGGGCGATATCGGAACCCCCCTGGCTTACGGATTCCGCACCCGCGTCAGCCATGGCGCGGGCGATGAGCCGTATCCCAAGCAGGCCTATTTTCGCCAGCTCCAGCGTTTCCTGATCGATGAGGTCCTGGTGCACCACATCGACACCGCGCGCTTCCTCTTCGGAGACATTGTTTCCGTCTATGCCGAGGGTGCGCGAAGAAACCCTAACATCGTCGGCGAAGACCACGTGATCCTGACGCTGCGGCACGCCGACAGGGCGATGGGGTGGGTGGAGGGTCACAGCTTTATGAAACACGACGGCACCCGGTCGACCCTTGACGAGGCTACGTTCGAGGGAGACGCAGGATCGATCCGTATCAACAGCCTGGGCGAGATCTGGTCCGGAGACGAGAGAATCTGGCGCGATTCCGGGGCTGGATACCGTGGAGACAGCGTGTATGCCACGCAGCTCCACTTCATCGATTGCCTGCAGAGCGGGCGCCCGTTTGAGACCGGGGCTCGTGACTACCTGGAAAAGACCTTCGCGGTAGTCGAGGCAGCCTACTCGAGTATGGCTTCGCATCGCGCGGTGGAAATCGCCGAAATCCTCCAGCGTTAAATCCTGCCTATGACCCGGATTCCGCACCTTCGCTGGTGGATCGCCGGCCTTCTGGCCTGCGCCGCCGCGCTCAGCTATCTCGATCGCCAGAGTTTTCCCGTCGCCAGTATTGAAATTCAAAAGCATATTGCGGTTTCTGATCAGCAGTACTCCGTGCTGCAGATGCTGTTTCTTCTTGCCTACTCGGTGATGTATGCCGGTGGGGGCAAGATCGCCGATTGGCTGGGCACCCGTAACGGCTACTCGATCCTGATCTTGTTTTGGTCCCTGGCCACGGGTTTGCACGGGTTGGTGAGCAGTGTCTTCGGGCTGGGGATCGCGCGGTTTCTGCTCGGCCTGGGAGAAGGCGGCGGATTTCCCTGCTCGGCAAAGGCCATCTCCGAATGGTTTCCGGCTGAGGAAAGGGCGTTCGCTTTCGGCATCGTCAATACCGGGTCCAGTGTAGGAGCCGTGATTGCGCCTCCTCTCATCGCGCTCATTATCATCACGCTCAACTGGCAGTCGATCTTCTTTTTGACCAGCGCAGCGGGCCTGGTCTGGGCTCTCGTTTGGTGGCTCGTCTACAATCCTCCGGCGGAAGAAAGATACATCACCCCGGAGGAGCTCGAGTATATTCAGCAGTCGCTGGCTCGTGCACGTCTCGCCGATGAGGCCGCGGCGAAAGATCGCATCCGTTGGATTGATCTCTTCAAATACCGGCAATTGTGGGTCCTGCTGGCGGCGAAGTTTCTCACCGATGCGGTATGGTTCTTCTTCATCTTCTGGCTGCCCAAGTATCTCGGTGATGTGCGGCATCTGAACATAAAGCAAATCGGTTACTACGCCTGGATCCCTTATGCCTTGGCCGGCGCTGGGAGTTTTACTGGTGGCTGGCTAAGCAGCGTACTGGTCCGGCGTCACCTGACAGTCAATCTGTCGCGCAAGATATGCCTGGGGTTGAGCGCCGCGATGATGCCGATATCGCTGCTGATCGCGAAATCTCCCCTGGGCCTGGCTCTGGCTATCTTCAGCATGGCTCTCTTTGCCCACCAGTTTTGGTCCACTATCCTGCAGACTCTCTCCGCCGATATCTTTCCTTCCGCGGTCGTCGGTTCGGTCGCCGGGCTGATGGGCGCAGTGGGGTCGTTTGGAGCCATGCTCTTCGACCTGATGGTGGGCTCGGCTCTCACCCATACCCACAGCTATTCGTTGGTGTTGCTCTCCGCAGGCTTATTACATCCCATCGCATTCCTGCTCATTTTGTTCTTGATTCCCAGGATCGAGCCTGCAGCGACCGCGTGAAATTCTGTCCCGCCCACCCATTCCTTGAAACTTTGTCCCCAAGACGAACCAAGCGGCAGGACATCACCTATGCTCGGTACCCCATCCGAATTCAGTCCCGTAGGGACGACTGAGAATGACCCAGGATGTCAGTCCTGGGTGAACCTGGACCGCGTGTGAATGCTATTGGCGACCATCCAAGGCCAACCCGATTCTCTCTGAGACCACCGATTGCGTACAATCCACGGACTACCTGTACACCAAACGAGACTTGCTCGTTAATTTGGACAGCTCTGACTCTCAGTCGTCCCTTCGGGCCTGAGTTCGGAGAGGGAAGTTCTCACACAGGAGTTTCGTGGACTGTCCACGGAACTTTGTCCACGGAACTTAGGGCTTACTCGATAGGGCACCTTGGGCGGCTCAGCCTGAACAGGTAGTGACTTGGAGCGTAAATATCTGCTGACAGCGTCCACTGAATTTGGGTGGCCGCCGGGTCCCAATAAGATCTCCGTCACGGCTGAGTCATTCACAGTGTTGAGGACGAGGCTTCGGCTACAACCATCACCTCGGTAGCTTAAGAGAATCTGGCGCTGAGCGAGGGCCGCTATCGCATCTGCCGGCGGCACCGGGAAGCTCGAAGGGACCGAGACAGGGAGGATTTCAGCGTGGCAGCGTTGAGGCCAACAGAAATCAATTGCTGAGTAGCGTTAAGCGGGAAACCTCAGTGGCCATCAGCGGCGATTTTTGCAGTCTATAGTCGATTTGCCACGTTGATCCGTCATCAACATCAAGCAATGTCACTCGGGCTAACGGCTCAGTAATCCCGGTGAGAGGGAACAACCCGCAAAACAGGTCGGCTGCACCCGGCTCTGCCTGAGGATCCTGTAACGCCATAAGTCTTCCACCAACCTGAAGGGCAAGAATGAGTTCGCGTGATTCCTTGTTCTGTGCTGGTCGCCAGCAGGCCTGATTCACGTGGCAGACTGTGGTTTCGAGTGTGCCGGAATCTGCGTCGATGCATGTGCAATCGATGTAGTCGATGGATGCTTTCAGTGGATGGTCCTTCTCGTCCAGGCCACTGGATAGTAATTTGAATCGGGCCAGACAAGTTGGAATCGAATCGCTGCCGAGTCGCGGTAACGCCATTGCTACTGACCGTATGGGCAGTTCTCCCGCCCACGCAGGAAGAACGAGTATCTTGGACCCATGCTGGCCCCTCGCGGAACGTTGAGAGGATCTAGCCATGGCAAGTCTACGGCGACGGATCCAATCAGCCAGAGCAATGAACAACGCCAAGCCACCACCGAGTAAAATCCCCTCTTTGTGATTCCAGAGCCAAATAAGCATCTATATCCTCTCTCCGAGCTCCAAATTGCCGAGCTCCAAATTGCCGTCGTCCGTTCTTCCACATGGGAAGAAAGCCAGGAATAGAGTACAAACTTCAGTTCATCCTCTTCCGTGACGGGGATCACATGCAGATGCTCGCTCTTGAAGTAGGAACCTGGGAAAGAAACCACTTCCTGATCTACAAACCTGCCATGTATTCTCCATCACAGCGTCGAATAGACGAACTCCTTACGATATATTTGGTGGAGTTCGTGCGGCTGGAAACTCTCTCGGGGGACCCGAGGGTACGGCCGTAGGACGCGCGTCACCTGCGATCGTTACTATTTACCACGCACTAAACTCGATGAATCCGATATCTGCAACAGGCTACATTAGCCTCTAAAGGGGAGAGTAAGGTGTCATGCACAAGATATATGTCATGTATAAGCTAAAGAATGGCGTGAGTATGGATCAATACAAGCAGTGGTCTAAAGAGATAGACCAGCGAATCACACCAGGGCAACCGGGCATGATCCGTTTTGAGGTCTATGAGATAAAAGGTGCAGAAAAGGGCGCGCCTTTTGTCCAGGTGGTCGAGGACATTGAGGTCGAGGATTTCGATGCCTGGATGGAAACCTGTCGTCAATCGGGAATGGCCTATGTTCAGGAGACAGTCGGCAAGTTCATCGACGAATCGACGGTCCAGATCATCTACGGCGAGCGCATTGTTGCCGATTTGCCTCACGGTGCGCGACCGCCGCTTCCGCCACTAGGCTGACTGGACGGAACAAACAGGAAGGAAAAAGCAGGCCACACTGGAAATTCTGTCGCCGAAACTCTTCTTATCCGGCTTGTTCGCGGCCCGCAGCCCATGGCAAGCTCGTGCTCAATAACCGATAGACATTTGGCCCCGTTCATGCGCCGGCTTCCCTATCTCATCCACCAAGGGCGATGGCATAGTCCGCGAAGGAGATGCGGAGACCAGGGGACGTGAACCTATCCCCCCCAAATTCGGCTTAAATTCCGCGCTGTAACTCTTCGCTTTTTCTCGCATCGGCCTGCTCCATTATGGTCCGAAAAGTGTCCCCAATTTCTGCAGCCGTCGTGCCTCACTTTTGGGGTTCACTACAGTCCAGTCTGTCGCCGAGTTTTTGTCACCGAATCTTTGAGAGTATTTTTTGGGTGGGTCGCCGGTTCTTGCGTCCATTGCGTCTGTGACCAGGCCTCAAGGTCGGGCGCTGACTCGATATGTCCCTGCAACATCGATACGATGATTCGATGGAGGGCGACTTGTGCGAAAGGCTGGCTAACGTCGACCTCGTGAGTCTCTTGCGGAAAGTGGATCATCAGCATTGGGCGCGGATCGAACCTTCCCTGAGATGCACTCTGTTCCTCTGCTGGCAAGTCGGCAATAGACCTCCACATGGGCGTCCGCCATGAGTGGTCCGAGGTCACGATCAACGTCGTATTCCCTGCCGACGCTGTCGCATTCAAGCTGCTTATCAGCTCATCCAATGAGCGGTCCGCAAGCGCCAGATTGTCGATATAAGTGCCTCCATCGCGCAGTTTCCCGGTCGAGCGGTCATAGATGCCCGGCGGGTGCGGTACAGGCAGATGAATGAAAACGAACCGGATCTTCTCATCTGCAATCAGCGCTTGTCCCTGTTGCATAATCGCCTGAAGGCTGGCTCGATGCTTTTGCTCCACGGTCATGGCAGCGGTCCTTCCCATTTTGGTCAGAAACGGTGCTGTGGCATTCTCCAGCACAGAGTTCTCCGTGCTAAAAATCCCATTCGACTCTTCCGTCGACCAGTAGCAGGAATCGAGCGTATCCGGCAAGATACGGCAATAAGGGATCCACCAGCCGGCGAGTCCGCTTGTCCAGCCGTTCCGCTTTGCATCTCCAAACAACGTTGCCTGTGGATCCAATACGCTCCAGCCCTTTTGCCCGGAGAGCTTGAGTACCGCTCGGCCATCCAGGTCGCTCCTCATGTCATCCACAACCCGACCCAGGAGGAGAGAGGGCACCGCGCGTTCGGTGTAATAGGCGGCAGGTTGCACGTCTTGAAATACGAAGCTCTTGCCCCTCAGCTGGTCGAACGCAGGCATGGCGAGACCGGGGAAGCGATGTTCAAAGGTTTGATCGTAGGAAAGCTCATCAAAAACCAGCCAAACGATTCGCGGGCCATGCTCCGAGCTCGCTGACTTCGCTGCCCGATCCTCCGTGGGCAGGGAATGGGCCAACACAGGCTCAACGGCCTTATGTCGCAATCCAAGGTACAGAAGCTCTGGCACAACCCACAGTGCGCTTAACCCCGCTAACGCGAGCACAATCGCAAATCCTTTGGCCAACGCCTCGTAAGTGTGGGGGAGCAGCCTCCAAAGAGCTAACGCGGCCAACAAGATTAGACCCAGGGGAACCGCTGACTTCCAAAGCCGCAAGGCCGGCCATGAAGTTGACGAATGAGCTTGCAGAATTTGAGCGAAAAGCCGCGCCGCGACCAGCACCCAGATCAGGCTGCGATAAATGTTACCGCGTTTTTCAAAGTAGAAGAAAAACACAGTGGCCAATACGCTGACGACAACGAAATCAATCAATGCACCCCAGATTATGCTGCTGAGGGAATGGAAACTGTGGTAAAACGCTAAACGATACGGAGAGAGGAGTGGCCACATATACGGCATCGTGGCGACCACACCCACGCCGCATCCAGTCAATATCGTTCTTGCCTTCATAAACCTTTCGACAAGACAGCGCCAAGGAAGCCCATAAGCCTGCCCGTATGAGTTGGTCGGGACAATCCGACGCCAGTTGGATCTACTATGACCTTCGGGTTCCTTGATCGTATCGATCTCGGAAACCAGTCGTTTACCGCTTAACTATATTCGAGCATGGGGCAGCTTCACGGAGACAGCAAACATTGAAGTTGGCCGCCCAACGGCGTCATGAACAAGGAGCGTTAACATCGCCGTATGGCCGCCGCCCTCCCCTTTGGATTTAATGGTCAGACGGGACTGGTCCTTTGGGAAAACATAGCTTGACGGCTTCCCGCTTTCGTAAAGTACCACTTCCGTCTGATCACTAAATTCGCGAACAATGGGGCACCCGTCCAGGGGGCAAGACTGTGAGGAAGAGAGAGATTTGTCGCACGACCGACGCATGACGAAGCGTACGTCCCGTCTGTGACTTTCGGTCTGTCACTTTCTTCGGGTGACGCGCAGAAAATGTGCGAACAAAGCGAATTAAGCTAACTAAGTGCCGGTGCGAGACCGGCGGGATCGTAAAGAGCCGGAGCGGCGCCAAAAAAAAGTGCGTGATAAGCGTGATAAGCGTGATAAGTCCCCCGAATCAAGTCAATCGGATGCAGAGGCAGACGGCTGAAGTCGCCGTAGTGGTTTCGGTTGCGTGCATTATTGTATTGGGGCATGTCTTTACGTCTCATCTGTTGCTAAACAGCCAGCGTCTTCCTTGAATAGTGATCTCCTTAATTCAAGGATGCTACAGGGCCACGATCTTTCGAGGCACGCCATTCCTCGCCCGCAAATACATCCATTTATGCCGTTCACGGGCCGGTATCCGGGTTGCTGCTGATATAGATACCATTCGGGGTGGTTTCGACTAAAGCTTAGGGAAATTATTTTCTGATTCGGTCAGCAAGGGCCTGCTCTTCATGTCCCATCTCAATTCTGGTCCAGGTGCATCTTGCTTTGTCGAGCCGGGGGATCTGCTGTGGGGGAAGCGATAGTCATTAATCCTCCGGAAGTGTGTATCGACGGATCATGATCTCTGCCTCTGGCGTCTCCAGATCCACTTCGACGACTTCGTTCACAAGCTGATCGACGTTTCCGATCTCATCCAGAGCGGCCGAGAACAGTTTGCATTGCAGTTCCAAGTTCATTGCAGCCGGACCATTGATACAGACCAGTCCCGCATGGATGGCCACATCTGCGTACTGTCCCCGGGTGCCGGGGTGTTCGGCTGGTCCGCGAAAGTACGCTCCGGAAGTCGGCATCCGCAGTGACGATCGAAAACTGTCTGATCAACGCGCGCAACCGCCGATTAGGGTGCCGCGCCACTGCGACATTCGATCGCAAGGCCTGAAGCTTGCCGGATTCATGGAAGCTTGACGCAAAGCGAGGCCCTATCGTTTTTCATCTCGCCCGTCCATCCATCTCTACCGGCGCCAAGGTAGGCCGCATCGCTCCCCTTTGGGTTGCTTCACAGTTAACGAAGGCTGGGTGCCCCATTCAAGCCCGGTTTTGGCTTGAGTGGGATACCACAGCACTCGACGCGCCTTTTTTTCCGCCTGAAGCGTACCGAAGTGGAGAGCCTGCCCTGCAGCAATCGTCCTGGAACACGAGCGGCCTTGCCCTGAGTCTTGGCTGAATGCGAGCGAGGAAACCCGGGATGGTTGCCGATAATCGGGCAGATGATTACCGGATTTCCTGCGCGCTGCTCTAGACATGTCTGCGTATGCGGCTTTCTTCACGGAAAGCCGCATGAGACTCATTGATTTCACCAAGCTACACAGGAAATCCGGGTTACCGGGGCACAGGGGCTGATGTGGCTCGCGCCCGCGAAGTGCTTCCTCCGTTTAAGCCGTTTACGCCTTATGCGAACGCCGATGCGCGGATGAGCCCATCACGCATGGCCGGTCTATGGGTTCGAAAGTTCCATCATGCGGCGAAAACTGGACATTACGTAAGGTTGCGTCCTCCGTGAGCGCTATGTGAACGGCATCTTGCCTGATGGCGCTGGATGAGCCATTTTGTATTGATGAGAGAGCTGGAGCCGGAAATATGGACGAAGTGGCGTGGATTGGTTTCCGAGCAGACGCAGAGCGGTCAGAGTGCGGCGAAGTTTTGTCGTGAACGCGGTTTGCCCGTATGGCAGTTCTACGACTGGAAGAAGCGCCTGGTCGAAGGCGAAGTGGCGAAGTTTGTTTCAGTAGAAGTGAAGCCGGCCGGGTTTGCGGTGCCATCGTCGGTGCCAGGCGATAAGGCGATTGAGATTCGTCTGCCGAGAGGTCGCGTTCTTGTCGTTGAGCCTGGCTTTGATGCGAGTCATTTACGCGCCTTGCTGGCGGTGTTGGAGAGCGAGGGATGATTGGTCTTCCGAGCTTGCGTGCGCTGGATGGATCGCAGGCAGCGCGGATATGGCTGGCTGCTGAGGCGACCGACATGCGTTGCGGCTTCGATCGCTTGGCAGAGCGAGTGCGCGTGGTGATTGGTCAGGATCCTTTGGGAGGGCATCTGTTCGTGTTCCGCTCGCGCCGCGGCGACAGATTGAAGATTCTTCTTTGGGATCGCGATGGGTTTGTTCTGTGGTACAAGCGACTGGAATCTGGTGTATTCAAGTTGCCGCGGATGAGCGCGGGATCGCGCTCCATCGAGATACGCGGCAGTGAGCTGGCGATGATCCTGGATGGGATCGATGTGTCGAAGCTAAAGCGGGTGCGGCGATACGAGACAGACCCATGTGTCATGTATGCCAAATGCATGTTTTAGAATGTATCGACTTGCTGCGGCTCGCGAATTCGAGTGAAGGATCCCGAAGGTAATGATGAGCGCCATGGACGGGAAAAAGATCGCCATCGTCGGCGGGGGGCCAGGTGGGCTCACGCTGGCGCGACTGCTACAGCAAAGCGGCGCGCAGGTGGCAGTATACGAGCGTGACCAGAGCCGCAATGCGCGGGTCCAGGGCAGCGCATTGGACCTCCATGAAGACTCTGGACTGGCCGCGCTGGAAGCCGCTGGCTTGAGGGAAGCGTTCTGGGCCAACCATCGACCAGATCTCAATAACCTTCGCCTTACCGATGCCAATGGAACCGTTCTTCACGATCATCCCCGCCGGATGTCGGGTCCCGGGAAACGTCCAGAGATCGAGCGTGGTCCGTTGCGCGATCTTCTGGTTGACTCGCTTCAGCCCGGCACCGTGCATTGGGACTGCAAGCTGGAATCTTCAGAGGTTCAGGGCGAGCAGGTCCTATTACGGTTTGCGAACGGACAGACCTCAGTGGCGGATATCGCCATTGGCAGCGATGGCGCCAACTCTCGCCTGCGCGAGCTGGTTACGCCGATTCGGCCGCAGTATGTCGGAGTTTCGCTCGTAGAGAGTCTGGTTCCTGCGGGAAAGCAGGCAATACCTGAGTTGTGGGACCTTCTCGGTGGCTCGGCGTTGATCGCTTTGGGAGGCGAACGGACCATCGGCATGGGAACGAAGCCGGACGGCAGTGTGCTGCTGTACGCGGGATTGAAGACCGATGATGCCGCGGCCAGGCAAAGCCTCGAAGAGGCAAGCGGTCCGGACGAGCGAGTGAGATGGTTCCACGCCAACTTCAAAGGGTGGGGTGACCCTGTTAGATTCCCGCTCGCAACGCATCTAGAGCACCGTCGTTCAGCATGCGTGGTGAATCGTGCAGAACTACCCGCAATTCCTGATTAAGCCATCAGGCCGCATCGCACTGTTATCCGCAGCTTGGCGGACGTGCGTAAGCGAGCAGATTGAACGGCCGTTATTGCGCCGGGCTCGGGTTCGCCGGTGCCGAGTTGGGCAATGGCTCTCCTTCGCCGAAAAGATGCACCGGACGTGGAGCTGTTCCGGCCTCATAATAGTATTGTTCGGGGGTTACGACCAGTGATCAGACGGCCAAAATGCGTGCTCAAACTGAGAATTGATGGTCCTGGTGTTCGTTCGGGCACGATTTCTGTTCCCGACTTGCTGAGAATCTGCCAAGCTGCCCAGGATGCCGTAAACCGGCAGGCCGAGGCAATGCGGGGTGGCTCATCGCTTCGGCCGGGTCCGAAGACCAGCGAAGTATACGACGAGTGCACTCTGGAGCTGGTCGGGATTGAGAAAGGCAGCACGATCCTGCCGTTTCGCTTTGCCAAACCTCAGCAGTCGCTCCCGCTCCCGGACGCCATGACGTTTGGCGCCGATGTAATTACGAACGTTGTGACCACGGTAAAGAGGATTGGGGGCACTCAGCTCGGATATAACTTTGAACCGGGTGTCCTCGACAGCTTGAAGGTCCTTGGCGAGGTATTGGAAAAGAAGAGAATTTCGGAAATTGAGTGGATCGTACCGAGCCGTCCCGGCCAGAAAGCAATCAAGGCCGTCTTCGACAAACGTGTGCGCGACAGGGTGCTGCAAAAAGTCAAGAAACCGTCGCAGCGCTCGGAATCTGTAGATGGGGTACTGGAGATGGCCGACTTCAAAGAACAGGAACATAAATGCAGGATCCACCCCGCGATCGGACAGCCCATCGCTTGCAGCTTCGATGTGAGTCAGGAAGACCAGGTCTACCAGTCCCTGAGGAAGCCTGTTCGCGTGACAGGAATGGCAAAAATTAACCCACACACCGGCAGGATCGACGAACTGCGCATCGAAAAGATCGCTATTGTCGAACCACTGTTAACGGGAGGAAGAGACTTCTTTGCCCAACGTTCTATGGAACAACTAGCAGAAATTCAGGGCGTTAAGCCGCTGAAGAATCCCAAGACATTTGCCGGCGCATGGCCGGCAGATCAGGATGTGGACGCCTTTCTCGAGGAAATTTATTCGTCTCGCTGAGACCCCGAATGGACGCCGTTCTGCTCGATACCGATGTCTTTTCGTTTCTCGCGAGGACCCGCGATACGCGAGGGGATGCATATCGGCCATACGTCGAAGGAAAGACAGTCGCGATCTCATTCATTACGGTTGGCGAGCTTTACTTTGGGGCGGGAAAAAAGGGATGGAGTAGCAAGACCCTAAGCACCTTTCTGGAACGCCTAAAGGCAGTTGTGGTCGTTCCCTCTGACCACGACGTCTGCAGAGAGTACGGGCAACTAAGGGCTAGATTGGAGAAAGCAGGCATCGTTGTTGGGGACAACGACCTTTGGATTGCCGCTTGCGCACTTCGACACTCAACCCTTTGATCTCACACAACCGCAGGCACTTCGAGAAGATACCCGGCCTGCAATTAATCAGCTTGGCGCCGGAGAACCCTCCGCCCAAGGCAAAAGGTCTCTTTGAAGCAACCGCGGAGGAATAGCTTAGGCACTAGGGGAGATTTACTCGTCCCGTGGTCCCAATAGAAACACACCGCCCAAGCTCCGTCCACGAAGATTGAGTGAGAGTAAACCTCCCACATCGGTAATCACTTGCTTGCACGATAATGCAGAAATACAGCGCAGCTATGGTTACCACATTGAAGGGACAGAAATAATCACCAAAGGAAATGTGTCGCGCGCCTGCAAAGGCTGGACTCATGGTGGTTATTTCGTCCCTTAAATGTCCCTCTTCAACCCCAATAGGTTTCGCCCGGGGCCAGGTTCTTCTTGGGACAGAGAAAACGAGCAGCGATTATCGCGGCAGATAGAATTGAACCGCTAGGGAATAGTTTTGCCTGTTGTGGCTTTTACCGCGTCGCTCAGCTGGGCAAAGGAGTAACTCCCCAAAGGACCCATGGTGTAGGTCTTCTTCAAATACGCCTGAGCGTTCGTACGGTTTTTTCGGTTGGGCTTAAAGCCGCCGTTCCGCAACCAGCGCAAGTAGCCAATACTGCGGATCTGAGTGTTAAGGCAGTTGTTCCAGTCCTGGTCGTCGTTGATCCCATAGGGAGTCTCGGCGAAGGCGTGTTCTTTCATGGTCTGGCAAACCTTGCCGGCAGTTGATTTAAGCGGCTTATTGCTCCATACGTAGCCCTTGGCAATGAAATCATAGTCATACTGATTTGTTGTGTTCTCAAGCGCGTTGTGAACTGAGGTCGGAAGGGGTGAAGACCGGCTCAGTGCGGCGCCCTGTGTTTGACCAGTCGCAGATAGCGCACTGAGCCAGAAGAGCCCTACGATCATGCCCGGACCAAGTATTGTTTTCAATAGTTTGTCCTCCCTCTACTTTGAAATTGAATCGAGCGGCGGAGATGACCTGTCTTTGCCAATCCGCTCGCCATTGATCAGTTGTCGCTGGTGAAGTCCTCGGGCGGGCTTGGTCTTCCCCACAAGGAAGGCGCCTGCCTCTCTCCCTCTCTGCACACAGAAAATGAACAGGAGCAAGATCTTTTTCAGGGATGATAGTGCATCTTTCGTGTTAGGGGAACGAAAAACCACGCACATCTGAGGAATAGAGCTCGCGGGAGTTGACTGCGGGAGACCGCGCAAAACTTCCAGCCCGTGCGGCAAGTTATTTGCCTTCATGCACTTCTGCCATTGTCGGTTCAATTGTTTGCAAACCCATTGCTTGACCAGGTTCCTGCGTAGTACACACCTCCTGCGACAGGACGAGCTCGCACTCTTCTTTAGCCAGTTTGCAGTCGATGTACCACTGTGAAGGCGAGATCGTGTCTGCAGAGAGGGCAGCCGAAACCGCGAAGATTACAAATAAAGGGGACAGTCACTGGCTCTTTTGGTGCAGGCGGGAGACCGACCTCCTCCTCTAGGATCAAAGGACGGTCATCAGCATTCTGTCCCGGGAGCCACTGTGAGAGCGATTGCTTTGCTGTTTGCAGTTCTGATGGTTGGCGCCGCGTCTGGCGAAGCGAAGGTCGCCTGTAAATTACCGATGTACATTCAAGCACCGCACGCCCCGGGTGATGCAACAACGGATACAGTGAACTTGTTTCTTTACGGCCTCAAATCAGCGGTGACGCAACATCAGGGATGCGTCGTTGACAAGATGACCGATGCCCATCTGGGCCTCTACATCACAACCCTAAATCTCGTCAATACTGAGGGACGCAGCGAGGCTTCCGTGATAGCGGTGGCGCTGGCTGTTCCGCTGAATGGGGTCCCAGTCTATATGGATCACTACGTGCTCATTCTCCGGGAAACGGAAGCCGTCGACGGGCAAGTGAACGCGTTGCTCGAAAGCATCGGTGAGACCCTGGACAGGCATAACTCACCCGGTCAATGATCGGGGCTTGATCCGCACTCGGGGGATACGGTGCGCGGGTTGCGGCTCACGTGAAAACACGCTATTACCAACAGAGTGTTCCCGTCTATCGTGTAGAAGAGCATGTAGGGAAAACGTCGCAAGAGCGCACGGCGTACACTTTTGAAGACATCCGGGAATTGAAGAGGGTTCTCGCTTATGCGCTCCACCGTACTGCCGATTTCGGCCCGAAAACGGGCTCCTAGTCCAGGCAGTTCGGCTTCGTATCAATCGTGAGCTTCGACGAGGTCGGCGGCTGCGGCCGGCGCAAAGATGACCTCGAACACTATGGACGCTGCTGCTCGAGCTTGGACTTCAAGGCCGGCCAGGAGATGCCATGGCGGCCGTCTTCTTCGACAGAGGCAAGTCGCCGGTCGAGTTCGGCCTCCTGAGCCGGACTTAGCGGCAAGTGGTGCTGTTCGAGGCTGTCCCAGAGCTGCGCAATGAGAGAGAGGCGCTCGGTCGGGGAAAGGCGAACTATTTCGTCACTCGAGAGTATAGCCATCCACTAAAGGTACGAGAAACGGGGGCGCGAGGCAACGTAGATGCTTAAAGGCGGCCAGTACCAGCGCTACCGGCCTTCATGCTTCTTCATTCTGGGCCGTGGCTCTTTGATTTGTTCCTCCATTGCCATAAACGTGCTGCAATATACCCCATGATGAACGCCAGCGCGCAGAGCATTGCGCCAGAGATAAGGCTACTTAGTGGATCGCCCACCGGCTACCTCCTGATACTCAGATAGCCAACTACTCAAGAGCCAGAGCCCATTTGCCCGATACGAATGGATGGCAGCAGGAGAATCGGCAGGAGCATTCAATACGTTGTGACGAACCACGCGCCCTCCATCCCTCACTGGTAGTTCGCAGCTTATCCTCGAACACCCAATTCCGTTGGTAGCACGTTATGTGCCAATGCGTCGAAATCGAATTTGACGCCCCACCCTTCGGTTTGGCCTTATTCAAGACCAACACGCTCGATGCTTGCTCCGCCTCATTTGCACAAGCATTTACCCTTCCAATGAAGAGAATTCCGCTTGCGCAGGAACTGTCGTTGTCATAACCAGGAAAGAGCTAATTCGTTTCACCTACGAGGCGGGAAAGCGGGTATATGCAGTCAGCTGTCAGCAGGCCGACAGTGTCAACATGTCGGCTTCCGACGAAATCATCCCACGTCTGGAGGCGGATTCAGGCAGCTCTACTACCCGAGGCTTGAAGAACGCGGATCCGGGTTTCGTGGAAGAGTGCACGAACCTTGTTGGTACCTTGTCCTCCGTTAGCGCCGAAGTAGCGAAGCACCGCGTTTGCATCCAGAACGTATTCTTTCACCGTCTGTTCTCTCGTTTCTGCTCCGCTTGTCTTTCCTTAGCCAGATCCTCTTCGAGCGGAAAGCCAGCAAGGCTTCCTTGCAGTGCATAGATGCCGCGTGATTACCGGGCTCCACTACCAGGCGGCCACGGTCTTCCTGAAACACTACGGTCGTGCCTTCCTTTAGCCCGTAGCGCTTGAGCAAAAACAGGGCAGGCTGGAATATACATATTGCCTGCGATATCATTTATCCGTGAGGCTGGTTCTCGATACTTCCGTCATCGTGGCCGCTGTGCGGAGCGATACTGGGGCGTCGCGTCAGCTACTGGTTGCCGCTCTCGAGGGACGATTTGAAATGCTGCTTTCCGTCGCGCTGGCACTCGAATACGAAGCAGTGCTCAAGCGGCCAAAGCAGCTGGCAGCATCAGGGGGCACAGTTCAGCAAATCGACAAACTGATGAGCGCCATCATCGCTGTAGCTCGACCCGTGCATCGGCAATTCTTTTGGCGTCCGCTTCTGGCGGACGCGAATGACGAGATGGTTTTGGAAGCGGCGCTCTCTGGGAATGCGGATCTGCTGGTCACCTTCAACCACAGAGATTTCGAGGCGATTGCCTCTGCCTGGGGCGTGGCTGTCGAGTCCCCCCAGCAAGCATTGGGACAACTCAGGAGGAATGATGAAAAACAGTAATTTCGCGCTTAGGCTCCAACCCTCCCTTCTCGAAGAGGCCCGCAAGACTGCTGAAGAGGAGGGCGTAGCCCTGAACCAGCTGATTAATGTCGCGGTTGCGGAGAAGCTATCCGCCATGCGAACCGAAGCGTTCTTCCGCGCCCGTGGGCGTCATGCCAATATTCCCGAAGCCATCGGGATTTTGAAGAATCTCGGAAAGGGAAATCCACCCGTAACCGGAGACGAACTGCCGCCGTCCCAGCGGCCTGCTCCTTCGAGAAACGCCTCCAAGGGGAACAAGAAAACATCCGCCGCTAGAGTGAAATGAGTGACCAGACGGAAACGACCCTAAAAGAAACGCACCTGTCCAGCGCAAGGGCGGCGATGGTGAAGCCCCGCGGCAGGTCCCACGGCTATCCGGGGCAAGAAGCTGAGACAGACTTAAACCGGGACCCAGACGCAAATGACCCCAATAGAAACACATCGCTGACCGCGCTGCACGCCGAAGAAAACGAAGAATAACAACCCTGAAAGGAACAGCGGTATCATCATGCATATGGCGACGATCCACATCTCGGCAGCCGAGGCCGCACGAGACTTCACCACCCTGCTGGCTCACGTGCGCGCCGGTGCTGAGGTTATTATCGAGGATGGTTCGCTCACCGTGGCTGTGCTGCACACGCCAGCCCCGTCGCGCCGATCCATCGAGGAGTGCATCGCCCTGTTGCCAGAAGACTCCCCGGCAACGATCGATGAGGACTTCGCCCGCGATGTCGCGGAGGCGGTGGCCACCCATCGCGAGCCGCTGAACCCTCCGGCATGGGACTAATACTCGACTCCAGCGTGCTCATCGCGGCAGAGCGCAAGGGCAGCAATGCACGGCAGGTATTGAGCGAAATCGCCGAGCGTGCAAGCCGGTGAAGATGTGGCCTTCTCGGTCGTGACGCTGATCGAGCTGGCACACGGTGCAGCCCGTGCCGATACGGCGGAGAGAAAGACCATGCGGCGGCAATTCCTGCAAGAGCTGACGACGGCCCTCCCGGTGCATCCGGTGACGGTTCCAGTTGCTCTGCGGGCCGGACAGATCGACGGCGAGAGCACGGCAAAGGGCGTCCGTATCGCCCTCTCCGACCTGTTGATCGGGTTACAGCTCTGCAGCTTGGCTACCGCGTGGCCACCGCAAATGTGCGTCACTTCCAGATGGTTCCAGGGCTCGAAATCGTCCCCTTCTGAGCGCGCGTCTCACCTCGTCGACACCCCTACCGCGACCCCGATCCCCTTGGCTTTGTCCGGGCGTCCGGGCAGATTGCATCTCACCACCACAATCAAAAGCCGAGCGGGGAGACATGCAAACATGGGCGTCACCCTCATCGCTTGGGATCTTCTCCGCCGTGCTCTGACGACAAACCGGGAGTCTCTACACCGAGCCGCACCGCAAGCGGAACCTGCTGCAGGCGCTTGAGGCGGCCGGATTTCGCAACCACGAATCCAGCGACAACTCCGAAGAACACCTGCGAAGCCGCGAACGACCACCAGTCAATGTGTTCTGCGAAGTACGGATTGATAAGCCCGAGAATGCTGTACAGCAAGCCGGTCCATGCAATGGGGGCAACGATGCCGCCGAGCAGGATCGGTCTTCGAGGCCAAATAGGAAGCAGTGCGCCATAAAGCATGCCGACCAGGAGAGTGGTCGCGCCCTGGATGATATTGGCGGTGATGAATGCGCTCAGACGAAAATGGCTCAGCTGCTCTACGGTGGGATTGGTCCACGACCCCACGCCTGCCCCGCCCAGCAGATTGACCACGTACCAAATGCTGTGGTGGCGGACGACGCCGTAGATCTCTGCCGGAATGACCATGGCCAGGCCGCCCGCGATTCCGCCCATAATGCCGCTGGATATAGGAAACGTTTCCAGCGGCAGCTGCGCGCGGTGGGTCTCGCCCACTTCGATACGCGCCACGTTTTCATATACGGGCACAAACGAGAACAACTCTTCAGCCACCGGAACATCTTCATGTGCCTCGTGCGGCAGCACATTGCGGAACCACCCCAGCGCAGAGATTACGAACAGAAGAGCGCCGAGCCAGATGAGCCAAATACTGGTGACCAGCGAAGCGCCGGCCAGCGTTAACCCAAGCGCCATGAGAAAAGGCCATGGCGTGGGCGCAGGCAAATGGACCGTGCCCGGCTGTTTGTCGCCGTTTTGCGGCTCAGCGGTTCTTCCATTGTGTGCTTCGTTCATCTGCCCACCACGTACACAACGGTGAAGACGACGACCCAGACAGCGTCAACGAAATGCCAGTAGAGACCCAGGGTCCTGACGCGATAGGAGTGCTGCGGCCCCACCGCGCCGGCGAAGGCGAGCGCAAGTGTGACCAGCATCATGATGACGCCGATCACGACATGCGAAGCATGCAGACCCACAAGGGAGTAGTACGTCGTTCCAAACAAATTGGTACTGATCGTCAGCTGATCGCGCACAATGAGCTTGTGCCACTCTGCCGCTGTGCCGTAAAGGAAGGTTATGCCCAGCAGAATGGTGATCGACCACCAGAGCCGGAAGGCCGCCATCTTGCCATGATCGATGGCGCGCTCGGCAAGCCAGATGAAAAAGCTCGATGAGAGCAGGCACACGGTATAGAAAATGGGGACGTCCAGCACTTCTTTGGGCGTGGGCCCCTGCACGTCGCGGCCAAGGTAATAGAGATACGCGACGACAAAGATTGTGAAGATGGCGGACTCCGCAATAATGAGGCCCACCATGGCAACCGTGCCGCGCGTGGGCTGGGTCCACGTGTCCTGATGATTGCTGTGTTGCAGGGGAATGGTAGCCATGGTCTCCTCTTGGCGATTACTCGAATGCGGAATCGGAATCTTCAGGATGCTTCAGGTCCCATAACGGCCGGCGGCTGTGAACTTCCGGGTCAATCGCGAAATTGTAAGCAGGCGGAGGCGAGGACGTCAGCCACTCCAGGGTCCACGCATCCCACGGGTCCGGACCTGCTTTTTTGCCGCGGAAGTAAGAATGCACCAGGTTATAGACAAAGATCAGTACGGCTATGGCTTGAATAAATCCACCCACCGAAATGATCTGATTCATCAAGGTCCATCCCCGGTCCGGTTCATAGTTGTAGATCTGTCGCGGCATGCCGAGCAGGCCGGGAAAATGCATTACGTCAAAGGTCAGGTGAAAGCCGATAACCATCAACCAGAAATGCCATTTGCCCAGTCGATCATCGAGCATGCGTCCGGTCATCTTGGGGTACCAATAATAGAGCGCTGCAAAGATCATGAACACGATGGCGCCCACCAAGACGTAATGAAAATGAGCGACGACAAAATAGGAATTGTGTAGCTGCCAGTCCCATATAGAAACGGACAGCATGACTCCCGTAAGGCCCGCAATCAAAAACTGGAAGAGAAAAGCTATCGAGAATAGCATCGGGACTTCGAACCGGATCCTTCCGCCCCACATGGTGGCCAGCCAGTTGAATATCTTGATGCCGGTGGGAATCGCGACCAGCATAGTGGAAAGCGTGAAGAAGGCATTGCCGAGCGAGGTCATGCCAAGCGTGAACATGTGGTGGGCCCAGACGCCAAGACTAATGAGACCGATGCTAATCGATGCCGCCACCATGGCCGGATAGCCGAAGATGGCTTTGCGCGAGAAGACTGGAATGATTTCGTTGGCAACGGCGAAGGCGGGCAGCACAAGTACGTAAACCTCCGGGTGTCCGAAGATCCAGAAGAAGTGTGCCCAGAGCATCGCCGAACCTCCTGCCCGGGTATCGAAGAAATGTCCGCCCAGGTAACGATCGATCATCAGCATGATCTGGCATGCGGTGAGCGGGCTCACTGCTACAAGAACGAGGAATGAGACGGTAACGTAGAGCCAGGGCAGCAATGGAATCCGCGAAAGGGTCATCCCTTTGCATCGCATGCAGAACACCGTAGCCAGGATGTTGATTGCCGCGCCGATGCTGCCTACGCCGCTCAGGAGCAACGATACTGTCCAATAGTCCATGGTGTGACCGGGCGAGAAGGCGGGTTCGGTCAGCGGGGCGTATGCGAACCAACCCACATCGGGCGCGGATCCGGTCCCTGCCGGACCGGTTCCTGCCACGAAGCTGTAATAGAGCAACGGACCCGCGAGAGCGCTCATCCAGAAGCTGAAGGCGTTCAGGCGCGGGAACGCCATGTCACGCGCTCCGATCATCAGCGGAACAAGATAGTTGGCGAACCCGAAGATCAGGGGCATGCCGACAAAAAAAACCATCGTCGTGCCGTGCATGGTAAACAGCCGGTTGTAAACAAATAGCGAAACAAATGTATTGTGCGGAAAGAAGAGCTGAATACGAATCATCAGCGCTTCCACGCCGGCGACCAGCAGGAACAGTAGGCCGTAAGAGATGTAGAGAATGCCCAGCTTCTTGTGATCGACAGTGAAGATCCAGCGGTAAAGGACTTCGAGGAAGGTGGGGCGCGCCCGCGTGGTATCCAGGCTCCCGTCGAAGTTACGTCCGATTGGTATGCTCTCTCCGCCCATGGTTGCTTCTCACTCGCCTACTTGAGGGTTAAAAGGTACGCTGTGATCTCTGCATTCTCCCGGTCGCTAAGATGCAAGGCCGGCATTAATGAACCG
Source organism: uncultured Acidobacteriaceae bacterium (assembly GCA_963821315.1). Classification (GTDB taxonomy): domain Bacteria; phylum Acidobacteriota; class Terriglobia; order Terriglobales; family Acidobacteriaceae; genus PALSA-350. The sequence goes on from CAWGDP010000017.1 coordinate 24,981, forward strand.
GGTTTGAATGTGTCAGGGTTCGCGATCCACGCCTTCAGGTTTTGCGCATTGTTTGCGATGATGCCTGCAGCCAAAGTCTCGCGGCTCATGAGGTGCGTCAGATTAGGACCCATGCGGCCAAACGCAGCTGTGCCCGATATCGTGTGGCAAGCGAAGCACGCCTGGTGCTCAAAATCGGCTTGTCCAAGTTTCGCGTCCGGCTGATTTCCGCCGTATCTGCATTGATCCCTTTCGTGCCTGATGGTGACCCGGCGACTGTCATGACACCGCCGTTCGTGTTTCCTTGATCCGCGTGGCCCACATCCTTCGTGTTGAGTTCCGGCTGAGTTTTCTGCTGGCCGGCAATCCACTTCTGGAATTGCTCCGGTGTGTCGACATAGACCCGAAGCAGCATCTTTGCGTGCTCCGCGCCGCAGAACTGTGCACATTGCCCCACATAAAGGCCCGGCTTTTGCGGATCGATCCACATTTCGTTCACTTTGTTAGGCACAAGATCCGTCTTGCCATTCAACTCGGGTACCCAGAAGCTATGAATGACATCAGTAGACGTCAGCTTCATGAACGCCGGCCTGGGCGCGGCTGGAGTGCTCAACGGCAGGTGCAATTCGTTCGCGGTTACGACCCCATACTGAGGGTACTGAAACTCCCACCAGAACTGATGACCGGTGACGACGACATCGAGCGCGGTGGCCGGTTTCGGAGCGTCCTGAATGGAAAATAGAACCCGCGCCGTGCTGAGAAACAGAACCACGATGATCAGAATCGGAATGATCGTCCATGACAGTTCAATCTGCAAGCTCCCGAATACCTGCGGTGGTTCTGAGCTCTCACCGGGGCGCGCTCGATATCGCGTGATTACATGGACGAGCAAGATGCTCACTACAAGGAAAATCCCTCCCGTGATGGCCAGGACAAAATGCGACAGCCCGTCTATCTCCCTGCCGGGCGTTGAGAATGGCGAGAAGATCGAGGTCGGGTGCGGGTCGAAATAAACCGCAGAAAGATTGAGTGGGAAAGACTCCACTTGAAGCTCCAATTTCTGGTGAGCGAGTCCGCGTCTTTCAGCGCGCCATCGCAACCTCGTGAGCATTTCCTGTGTCACCAAATGGCCGGCGGGTCATGCAGTCCCGCAAGCCCGGATGTGCGAAAGCGTGATGTGATCGATTGTGCATTCCGTTTTCAGCTACTGGGTTCAGGCTTGTAGGGGAGGAAGTGTCGAGCGTTCCGGATCAATATTGAGCGCAACCCGGTGCTCTTGTAAAGATTGACTGCTTTCTGGGATCTCCTGATGCTTGTTCCAAACGTTCAGGTCTCCCTGGAGCTAGCCCCGGTAGCTGCGAGAGTGCTCGGCCTGGCGAGGGGCCGACGGGACATCAACCTCTGATGCTTTCCCCTCTTTGCCCCACCTTTCGGTTTGTGAGAGGGACAGAGATCCGCTTACCAGCGGCTCCCGGGAATGATGAAGCAGTACGCGGTGTAGCGGATTTCACTCCAAGCGCGATCGCCGATGGGATAACCGGGGAAGAGCGGCCGGTTGACCGGGGTAAATTTGATCCGCACCCAAATCGCCTTTCGGCCCTGCGTAAGTTCGCGCGAGACGAGAAACTCGTCGTCGCGGAATCTGCGATTGGACGTTTCCACGTTGTGCTCCGTGGCTCCCAGCTCCTCCTTCGGATTCGAGTAGACAACAGTATTCGACCCGGCCAGATACCAGATGCCGGCCAGCTTCCCTTCCGATTTGGCATTGTCTGCGATATACACTTCGGCCCGCTGATCGGGAAACCCGTAATCCAGCTTGCGGCGAAGCAGTACTCCCAGATTGTCGGGGCGAAGACGAAGACGAAACACCGAGGTGCCTTTGGTCGTACGGCCCGTGTCCTGCTCGTCGGGATAAATGACCTTACCATTCAGCGTATCGACGCCCCACTCATAGCGAGACGAGATGGTGTATGGCGGAGAAGCTTGCGGCGAGGAGTAATCGTGAGCGTGCTCAGCCGCTGCATTTCCAATCTGCAGCCGGTCGGTTTCGACCAGCGAAGGCGTCGGCAAGCCGTACCAATACGCCACCGTCTCGTAGTGTTCCGTGGATTCATTGTTCCCGCCGTGTTCCAGGTGAATGACCGCCTTCTTTCCAAAGGGCATCAGGTCGGCGAGCAAAAAACGATACGCGGACTCGATCTTGTCTTCTTCGTTCACGGCGAGCTGTGCGTTGCGTGCGCCCACCGGATGGCCGACGAAGGGCAAAGTCATATTCAAACCGCCCCAGTAGTCTCCACCGCCGCCCCACTCTTCGGTCCCGGTACCCTGCGCCTGCGGGGTAAGGCTGTCATCGAAGAAGAACCGCGGATCGCCTTCAAGGGTTCGCAGGTCTGCATGGTGAGAAAAGATAAACGATGTGCCGACAAAGTTCCCTGACCACTCGTTCGTGCCTTCCACGTCTCCGGTGTCCAGCAGCACCAAGTCTTCTCCGGGCGTGGGGTTGGGAAAGTCGCGGTAGGTCGCATGAAAATAGGCCAGCTGATTCGCGGGCTGCTGCAAAGGCATGGACCGCAGCCGCCATTCGACGTCATCGATCTGCTGGCCGGCCCCCACGAGCTGGATACGTGCGGAGCGAAAGAACGGCATGGGGAAATAACACACCAGGTAGATTCGGTCCTGGGTAAAGCGAATGTTGGACGAAAACGACTTGACCAAATACTCGCGGTTGTCGCGGTTATAAAGAGTGCCGGCGCCGTAGAAAAGAGCGATGGGAGCGTCGATGGAAGGTTGCGGTCTTCCGTCCCAGGTGACCCGCAGATGAACGCTCTTGAAAACAGCAGCCTGGTCGCGAGGGATGGAGAAGCTCAGGACACGAATCGTCGCTTTGCCCTTCAAATCCACCGCGGTGACAGCGCCGGACGCGGGAACGTTCACCTTTCCGCTGAGCTCCTTGGCGCCAGCCTGGGGCGCGATGTCACTACCCGATTTCGCGATCAGATCGAGAACATCCTGGTCGGGAACGACGTTTTCGTTCCAGCTTTGGATGGGGCGCGATAACCGGGTCCCGGGCACAAACTGATCGTAGATGTAATATCCCGTTCCGTAGTGGGTGCGGCTGTACGCCATTTGAAAGCTGCGTTCAAAGGAAATGGGGCTCCATACGAGATCGGCTCCTCTGGTCGTGGCCCAGGTCTCATTCAGCGGGCTCGGGAATGCCGCAAGGGGAAGGAAGGTGGAATCGGGAACCGGGTGCAGCGGGTCTTTGGTGCTGCTTTCCTGAACGATATGGTCTGTGCCGTCGACCACGTAGTGCCATGGGCTTCCATGCCAGTGGTTGTAGCGGCTGAACAAAAGAATTCCCGGGCCCTCCAGGTCAAGCGTGACGTTAAAGTCATCTGCGAGTTGATAGAGGAAATGGGATGCGTCGGCGCCTTCATTGCCTCCCCGCCGATCGTAGGTGCTGCGCATATAGGCGCGCATTCCAATGCGCTGCCGCGGCCATTGGTCCCAGGCCCGATAGGCATCGAGCCCAATGGGAATGGGTTGCGGAGACGATGGTTGCGCGAGCGATCGGATGCCCAAGCAGAACGATAGCAAACATAGCCAGAGAGAGGAGTGGTGCAACCATCCATTTCGCGTCACAATGACTCCATGGTCTTTTGTTTCCATCGTCTTGGCGGCAAAGCTGAATGGTTCACATTATCAATTTGCAACGGCTTACCGCCAGCAGACATCTGTATTTCATGCCTCTTGCCATCAGCCCTGCACTCAATGAGCCGATGACTGCGGCGTCAGAGGTCCTGCCTGAACGGGGCCTTAGACCCTACAGCCAGGTATTCGCGCCATTTCTGTGCGGCATGTTCGCGTTTATCGATCTTTACTGTACCCAGCCGCTTCTACCCCTGCTGGCAACCGTTTTCCACGCGTCAGAGGCCAACGTCAGCCTTACGATCAGCGCCTCGACGCTCGGTGTCGCCTTGTCGGCGGCACTACTGGCCATTTTTGCCGAAAGAGTCGACCGCAAACGGATGATCGTGGGCTCCATGACGGTACTTGCGCTCTGCACGCTGTTGGCCGCAACCGCTACAAGTCTGCCGGCGCTAGCGGTGTGGAGGTTTCTGCAGGGCCTGGTAACTCCGGGGATTTTTATCATCACCATCGCCTACATCACCGAGGAATGGCCCGCATTGCTGGTACCCCCGGTGATGAGCTTTTATGTGGCCGGCACAGTCTTTGGAGGGTTTTTGGGGCGCATCCTGGGTGGCGTGATCGGCGCCCACTATGGCTGGCATGCGGTGTTTGTGGTGCTCGGCCTTATCGGGTTGGGTGGCGCTACACTGACGCGGTGGCTACTGCCACCAGCGCAGAAAACGCGTACACTGCCACGACCTGAATCGAAGTTGGCGCCACTGCTGAATAACCTGCGGAATCCTCGTCTGCTGGCCACCTTCGCGATCGGGTTCTGTATGCTCTTCGCGCTGGTAGCGACTTTCAGCTACATAACCTTTTACCTGGCGGCTGTTCCCTTTCACCTCTCGACACAACAGTTAAGCTACCTATTCACGGTCTATCTTTGTGGACTGATCACTACGCTGGTTGCTGGGACGTTGCTGGCCCGAGTAGGGCTCCGGCACGGAATGATAACGGCCATTGCCTCATGCATGATAGGTGTCGGCCTGACGCTGGTCCCTTCTTTGTGGATCGTGGCTTTGGGGCTGGCGATTGCCGGCTCGGGGGTCTTCGTAGCGCAAACCTGCGCCAATAGCTTCCTGCGGGATGCCGCCCCAGCCGGCAGCCGCGTCTCGGCCGCGGGAATGTACATCTGCAGCTACTATATCGGCGGTACGGTGGGCGGTATCCTTCCCGGCTTGCTGTGGAAACACGGCGGTTGGCCGGGGTGTGTCGCGCTGGTCATAGGGATCCTAAGCATTGCCGGCGCGGCGGCGGTGTTTGGTTGGCGCTCACGACCGCCTGTACCCGATCCAATCCCGCTTTAGTTCCCTAACGAAGGACGGGCGCCCCAGGTTCGCACCAGCGTACCTGGGACGAAAAAGATGGGGCGAGGCCCTTACCAAAGCTTTTATATCCATATCGGGGTCGGGTTACCCCTCGAGTGAAAGCATTCGAAAAAACCATTTTCAACCCACGTACGCTGGTGCGAACGTGGGGCACCCGTCCATGTCACTCACGTGTGCTTGAGGTATGAAGCGAGGACCAAGCGATGAGGTTAGCGCGTGGGCTTTAGGACCAGCTTCTGCACCCGCCAATTCAGCAGTTCGGCAACATAAAGTTCATTCTCTGAGGGGCAGGCGATTTCGTGAATCCATCCGAATTGCTTCAGCTGCTTGCCCGACTCGCCCAGGTAGCCAAGTACCTTCCCGTCGAGACTCAGCTTGTAGATCCGGCCCGGATAGGCATCTGAGCTGAAGAGCACTTGATGGGGAGGCGGCGTTATGCAGAGTGCCCAGGGAGATCCGGCCTTCATGGTGCCGTTGGCGGAAGTGGCCTGACTCGGCACCGGCCCGATCGCGGGACGAGCATTTGGATCGAAGGGCACATCAATGGTGATCTGGCGAAGAAACTTGCCCTCCACATCAAAGACCTGAATACGGCGGTTGCCGCGATCCGCTACGTAGATATTTCCAGTCGCATCCACAGCAATGCTATGAGGCACACTGAATTGACCGGGTTTGTCTCCGGGCTCGCCCCAGGACTTAAGCCAGTTGCCGTTCTTATCCACCTTCGCTACCCGCGAGTTGATGTAGCCATCGCTGATGTAGGTGTTCCCTTCCGCATCCCACGCCATGTCGGTTACCTGGCGAAACATTCCGTCCACCGGCGGCAACGGCGGCTTGGGATGCTTGAGAGGTTCGGTGCCCTCATCCGAGGCCTCCTGTTTGCGTCCGAACACCATCACCACGCGGCCCTCAGGATCGAACTTGATGACCATGTCTGAACCCTTGTCCGCCACCCAGATATTGTCTTCCGGATCGATCTTTACCGAGTGCCCGAAAGACCACGCATAGAGATGGTGGCCAATCTCGCGGATGAACTTGCCGTCGGAGCCAAATTCGAGCAGCTGCGATGCGGCAGCTCCATAAGCAGGACCGGTCGTATTGCCGCGCGTTAAAGCAAAAACATGGCCTTTGGAATTGACCGCCACCCCGGCCATCTCTCCCAGATACATGTCGGGGGGAAGCTTGAGAAAATTTGCCACCGAAGTGTAGTCAATCACCGGCACGGAAGCTTGTTGCGCGAAGACGGAAAGGTTGAGCAGCAGGAACGTGAGCAGCCACTTCAAATGGAGCCTCCCTATGATTGTCAACTCACTCTAGTGGACCCTCGACCTGCCTGTAAATCACCGACTTGCAGGGGTTGGCTTTAATCTAACTACATACCCTCGCGGGATAAGGAGCGTCATGTCGCAAAACTACCAGAGTCAGGATGTATGGAGCCGGGCAACATCGATCAACGGTTACGCCTTCGACGAGCTCCGCTCTGTGCTGCAGAAGTCCATACGCCGTGGTTGGCTAGAAGAAGCGGTGCTCGCCGCGTATGAGTTTTTCTCGAGCGGCCCCGAGGCCGAGGAGGTGTTGTGGCGCAGGCTGGAGATTATTGCCACCGAAGATGTTGGCTTTGGATTGATGGAGGCCCCTGCCATCCTCGAGGCTCTCAACGCGCAGCGTCTGCGCATGGCCGATCGTGGCGACCGCTGGATGTACTCGGTGCATGCCGTGCGCCTGCTGGCGACCGCGAAGAAGGACAACACCACCATGGAACTCGCCACCTGGGCTCAATTTGTCGTCGCCCGCGGAGAGCGCCGGGTCGAAGTACAGGATTTTCAGGTCGATATGCATACCCGGCGGGGCGCAGCGATGGGCCGCGATATCGCCCATTGGTGGACGCAAGGCGCAAAACTCGAGAACCGGCTCGACCCGGCGCAAACCAAGTGGGGCAAGTATCTGGACGATCTCTACATGGGAAGAAAGGATCCGGAGCCGGAAGGTCAACGGTAGCGCTCTCGCACCCGCGTCTCCACCGCTCCGGCGGCGTTGTAAAGCGCGACCGAGAGCGTCATGGCTACCAGGCTCGCTCCCCAGGCGCGTTCGGTTTCGAACGCCTGGCTGGAGAGGGCGAACATATTGCCCAGGCCTCCCGTCTGCATCAGGTATTCCGAGATCATGGTCACCATGACGCTGTAGGCCGCCCCGATGCGCAACGCAACTGCCATACCAGGCACCGCGGCGGGCAGAGCAAGCCACACCAGCCGCTGGCCGCGGGTTGCCGCCAGCACGGCGAAGAACTCGCCCGACCCAGGCGGTAAGGTTCTTAATCCTTTGCTGGCAAAAACAAAGCCGGGGAAAAAAGTCATGATGGCCACAGTGACAAACTCTGTCCGGCTCTGGTAGCCAAAGATGCGCGCCAACAGCGGTATCAGGCAGACCACGGGCGTCGAGCTGAGCAGCAGCGCGGCAGGACTGATGGTGGCGGACAGAATCTGCGATCTCCACCCGGCGATCGCCAGCAGCAGCCCCAGGATTAACCCCGCGGCAAGTCCGCTGAGCGCGAAGCCGAGCGTCCACAAAGCAGGCATCAGATACACCACTGGATGGAGCACGATATCGCGCACCACGGCGACAGGAGAGACAGCCACGATGCTGTTGTAGTGGGCCGACATAACCCACAACTGCCAGGCAGCGAAGATCAGCAACAGTCCCCAGCTCTGGGTGAAGAAGCGCCGCATCATAGAAATCTCCGCGCGACATAGCGTTCCGCGGCGTGGGCCGCGCCATAACCCGCGAGCGAGATCAATGCCACCAGCAGCACAGCGGCCCACATCAGCGGTATCTCAAAGTTCTGCATGGTGTTCAAAATGACGATGCCTAACCCCGTGGGAGCCCCGAACCACTCCCCCACGACGGCGCCGATCATCGCAGCGGTGACAGAAACTTTGACTCCGCTGAGAAAGGAGGGCGCGGCGGAAGGAAGATCGAGGTAGCGCAAACGCTGCCAACGGCCGGCCCCGAAGGTGGTCATCATCGCGCTCAGGCCGGCGGAGGCAGTACGCAGGCCCGCAGCCACGGCAACATAGATGAGAAAGAAGACGGATATGGCCGCAAGCAAGGCCGGGGTCAGCTCCCGGCTCACCAGCAGGATGAAGATCGGTCCCAACACAACCGCGGGAATCGCGTTGACGGTCACCGCCAGGCGATCCAGTCCCGGCCGCAGCGGTGGAAGCAGATACGAAACCATTGCGGTTGCGGTTCCCAGCAAAGCGCCCGCAGCAAAGCCCGCTGCCGCCGAGCTTACGGTCGCAACTGCGGAGCGGTAGAGCAAGGCCGCGAATCTGGGCTGAAGATACACCCGCAGGACGCTGGCCGGTGTGGGAACGGTAAGCCCGGCGGCGCCGGAATGGGCTAACACCTGCCAGGCCGCCAGCAGACCGATCTGCGCCAGGACAATATAGACGATCGGTTTCTTTTCGCTCTGCACGTCAGTGCTCCAGAAGCAAGGTCAGGTGATCGATCAGCTGGTGAAACTGCTCCGAACGCATGCAGTCGATTCGGCGCGGCCGGGGGAAAGGCACGGGGATCGCCTCCACGATCACGCCCGGCCGGCCGCTCATCACCACCACTCGATCGGCCAGAAAGAGCGCTTCGTCCACGGAGTGAGTCACCATCAGCGTCGTCAGGCTTTCCCTCCAGCCAGATCTGTTGCAGCTCGAGATTCATGCGCCGCCGGGTGACGGCGTCGAGTGCGCCAAAGGGCTCATCGAGCAACAGCAGCGTGGGTTCAAGACAGAGCGAGCGGGCAATTGCGGCGCGCTGGCGCATGCCGCCGGAGAGCTGGCTGGGCCGCGCCTCTTCGAAGCCCTGCAAACCAACCAGCTCGATCAAGTGCTGCACCCGGGCGGAGTCAACGGGCAGGCCGGCAATCTTGAACGGCAGCGCGACGTTGGCGTTCACCGAGAGCCAGGGCAGCAGCGCATGATCCTGGAAGGCAATTCCCAGCCGGTGCTGGTCGCGCAGCAGCGCCGGTGATTCGCCATCCACCAGGATGGACCCGGTCGATACCTGCTCCAGTGCCGCGACCAGGTGCAGCAGCGTGCTCTTTCCGCAGCCGGAGGGGCCAAGGAGAGCGACGAACTCGCCGTCCTCGATGGTCAGGTTGACGTCCTTGAGAGCAAGCACGGAGTCGCGTCGATCGAGAGCATACGCTTTGCTGACGCCATGGATCTCAACCTTGGCCATAGGTCAGGCGATGGCCCTCTCGAAGCGCTCCATGAGAATGCCGTATTGCCGGCGCAGCCGCTCCTTCATGGCCGCCAGATCGACAGTGAGCAGAACGCGGTCTTTCATCACCACCCGGCCATCGATGATGACTGTCCTCACGTTGGGGCCGACCGTGCTCTCCGCCAGCGTAATCATCGGATCGTAATTCGGGAACTGCGCATGGCCAGTGGACTCGACCAGGATCAGATCGGCCAGCTTGCCTATTTCAAGCGACCCGATATGCCGCTCCAGCCGCGCCGCGCGCGGTCCTCCGCGTATGGCGGCACGCAGCATCTGCTCATGCGTGATCGGGGGATCGATGTGGTAAGGGGTTCCTCCCACCGACTGCTGGCCGACCGTGGCTGCATGCACAACCTCGAACATATCCAGGCTGCCGCGGGTCGCGGCGCCATCGGTGCCCAGGCCCAGGCGAATCTTGCGCTGCAGCATCTCCAGCACCCGCGGCGCGCCCATCTTGTAGTTATTGAAGGCACAGTGACAGGCCGAAACATTGCGTGCCTGGTAGAGGTCGAGCTCGTGCAGGCTCAGCAGCACCGAGTGGGCCGCGTGGACATTGGCGTCGAGAGCTCCGATGCTCTCCATATACTCGGCCGGCCGCAGGCCCCATTTGCTGATGGCATAGTCCACCTCGTAGGTTCCCTCTGCCAGGTGGGTGTGGATGGGCGTGTCGAGCTGCGTCGCCAAAGCGCTCATGCCGCGCGTCAGCTCAGTGGTGTTGACCATGATCTGGCGCAGTGAGAGCCAGGCATTCACCCGCGGATGATGCTGCCAGCGCTTGACCAGCTCCTCATTTCTTTTGAGGGCCTCTTCGGTGGTGAAGCGCGAGCCTCTGGGAATGCTCTCATCCATGTCCATGGTGGAGAGCGCGATGCGGCCGCGGATGCCGATCTCGTCCGCGGCCCTTCCCATCTCATCCGGGAAAGGTCCGCCTGCTTCGAGAAAGCAGGTGGTGCCGCTGCTGATCATCGAGGCGTAGGCGGCGAGCCCACTGCAATACACATCCTCGGGTTCGAGCCCGCTTTCAAACGGGATCAGGTAGCGGGACCACATGGGGCTCTTCAACTCGCCCCGGCGGCGAATGGCGGCGATCTTGCCGTGCAGAAACTGCTGCGCGGTATGAACGTGGGCATCGACAAACCCGGGCATGGCGATCAGCCCGGTGGCATCGATTGTCTCCCGGGCGTGAAAATGTTTCGCGCTCTCCGCTGTGGGCCCCATCCAGGCGATGCTGTTGCCCACGATGGCAATGGACGCGTCGCCGAGTTCCGTGCCGTCATCATCGAAGGCGACGATGCTGGCGTGATGAATCAGCAGGTCGGCCTCTCTTACTTCAGTCATGCTTCTTTCCTTTCGATTGCCAGGCTCTGGTATGCCTCCTGGAGCAATGACATATCCATCAGCCGCGAGGGATCGGGTAGGTTGGTTCGACCGGCGGCGCTCGCGGCGCCATACATGTTGTTGACCAGGTCCTGTTCTGAGATCCAGAAGGGGCCCGGGGATCCGGGCGTCTGATACAGCGGCAACTGCAGTTGGTTGGTGCGCAGCTCATGCTGGAAGGTGAGCCCGAGATCGGCACCGAATTTGTCCACAGCAAGGCGCGCTGCATAGGCCGGGTCAAGAACGTTCGCTGCCCTGCCCCGGAGGCGGCCCTTGAGCAACCCGACCAGCTCAGCTCGTCGCGCGTGCAGCGTTGGCCGGTCGACAAACAGCAGCGTCGATGGGACCTTGTACCCGAACTGGTCGAGCCTGGTCACAATGAAATCCACGCCGGGACGCATGCCCATGTCCTCAAGCATGAGCGGCTGGTTGGTAATGAAACAGTAGTACGCATCTCCCGCGCCATTGAGCAGCGCTTCCGGGGAAAAGCCAACCGGGATCAGTTGATAGTCGGGCGGCAGATGATTCAGCTTGAACATGGCTTCAATGGCGGTCCGCTCGCTCGGCCCTTGTACGAGAAAGCGAGCATGAGGGAGGTCCGCCGGCTTGCGGATCGGCCGCCGGGGCAGAGACATCAACGCGGCGGGGTGCACAGGAAAGATGGAACCAATGATCACGAAGTCGTTGCCGCGGAGGCAGGCATCGAGCAGCGGCAGCCACTCCGCTTCTCCGATATGGGCCTGACGCGCGGCCACTTCAATCACCGGCTGCGGCGCATTCGGGCCGCCGGGCCACACCTTCACGGCAAGCTTTTCCTGGGTGAAATATCCCTTCTCCAGGGCCACCCACAGATCGGCATACTCCACGTTGGGCACCCAGCCCAGAGCTAGGATGAGGTCTCGCCGGTCCAGAGATTTGCAGGAACTCAGGAAAGGGAGCGAGGCGGCCAGCGCGGCGCCGTTGCGCACGAAGCTTCTTCTACTCCATTGGGGCAACCCGGCCCACTCCGGCATGTGCTGCATAGAATCCAATATGACAGGTTTGTCCTTGGGTATTGTATGCAATCTAAAGGCGCGTGGGGCTGGCCCGGAGAGGGATAAGCACCGCCGAAGTTTCCTTCGGCTACGCTCAGGACAGGCTCTTCGGCTACGCGCCACCGAGGGCTGTGTCACGCGATCCGTGAGGCGCTCCGCTCAGAGCTTGTGACTTTATTGACTTTTGGCGATTTTTGACCCACCTAAGCTCTTTATTTTCAGCATTGATTTTTTCGTGAAACCAATAAAGTTACAGACTCTCAGGATGACGATTCTGTGGGAGAACTAACGGAACGGAGACCTTTGTGTGGGAGCCGGGGCGCACCGCAGGTCCCTCCACTTCGCTCCGCTCCGGTCGGGATGACAAGTGGAGGGTGGTGCATCCATGGGGAATTGGCTAGTGGCTGAAAGAATCGTTAGGTGAGTGCCGTGGTATCCCACTCAAGCCAAAACCGGGCTTGAATGGGGCACCCAGCGGTTGTTGACGATCAAGCAATCAAAAAAGTCACAGCCTCTCGGGATGACAAAGGGGAGGGCGGTGACTTTTATTAGGAGCCGCCGAAGTGGATGGACAGAAACGACCGAATGAACGGTGTGCATCGATCTACTCTTTGGGGTCCGGAGTACGGCCGAAATTGTTGGTTAGGTAGTCCACGATTTCATTGAACTGTTCATCGGTTGCGGAGGCTCCATGCTGCGCCATTCTCTGCACCGTCCCGGTCCACTCATCCCGAGTCTGGCGATGGGTGGTGATCAAGTCAACTGAGTGGCAGCTGTTGCAAACCTTCTGCACCAGGTCCCTGCCGTTGCCCTCGGGCAAAGCGTGCAAAATGCTGGGGCCGGTCCCTGCGGATGCATGCCCGTCCAACGCAAACGCTACCAGGTTCTCACCTGCTGCGACTGCGACGTATTCTTTTCCGCTCTTGCCGGTGTACACGATGGGAACTGCCAAGGGCGCCTGGTCCAGTTTGAAGGACCACAACTCTTTGCCGGTCTTCGTTTCCAGAGCGCGAAAATACTGGTCGAGTGTGCCGGTCATGAAGATGAGACCACCCGCCGTGGTCGTAGGACCTCCGCGGGAGCTCGGTGCTCCGGTTTTGATGTCCGCCGGAATTCCGGCCATGGTGCCGTAAGGGATCTGCCAGGCAATGTCGCCGGTGTTCACGTCCACCGCGGTAAGCCGGCCCCAGGGCGGAGCCCAGCAAGGCCAACCGTTGGCCGAAAATGAGTACGCCGAAAACGAAATCGCCGATTGGGCCGAGCTCGGCTTGGCGCTGTACAAGAGCGGCGATTGACCATCCGGATCGGCGTAGAGCGGTGCGGGCTTTGGATTCGGCTGGTTTTCAATGAAGTGAAGCGCGCCGGAATCCGTCGTGTTGATGATGTAGTATCCGAGTTCGGGATCGAAGGCTCCGCCCCACATCCAGGCTCCGCCCCAATGATCGGGAAATTGCAGAGTTCCATTCGGAGAAGACGGCGTGTACGGACCTTTGTTCACCCCACCCCGCTGCAGGAATTTCGCATACCACTCGCGGCATGCGGCCTCGTGTTGCGGGAGTGATCCTGGCGAAGTCATTTTCCGTAAAGGTGAGTCGGGATAACGGTGGAGGCTTAAGGGGAAACGGCTGGGTGGGTGAATACCATTCGCCGGGTGCGTCTCCCGCGGGCACGGGGCGCTCTTCGGCGCCGTAGATTGGCTTCCCGGTCACGCGGTTCAGAATGAACAGTAGAGGATTCTTGGTGATGACCGCGACGGCGGGGATTCTCTCACCGTGATGAACAACGTCGAAGAGCATGGGCGCCGCGGGCATGTCGTAATCCCAGAGATCATGATGGATCGCCTGGAAATACCACTTCAATTTCCCCGTCTTCACATCGACGGCAACCAGCGAATTTGCAAAAAGGTCGGGACCCGGACGATCCACGCCGTAGTGATCGTTGTTTACCGAGCCAACCGGCATGTAGAGGATTCCGCGCTTCTCATCGATGGTAAAGAAGGACCAGACATCGCCCCCGGCTATGTCCTTCCAGGTATCGCCTTTCCAGCTTTCGTGTCCTTTCTCGCCCGGCCGGGGCACAGTGTGAAAGGTCCACACCAACTTGCCGGTGCGCACGTCCCAGGCGCGCACGTCTCCGGCGGGGCCCTTGGAGCCGGTTTCGTCGTCAATGTGACTGCCGGTGATTACCAGGTCCTCATAAATCAGCGGCGCGGAGGTGAGCCCGTAATGCATGCGCGGATAACTCTTCATCACCTCCGGCGTTTTGAGGTTGACGATGCCGTGCGCGCCGAATTCTTCAACCGGGACGCCCGTCTTCGCATCCAGCGCATAGAGTTCGCCCTCTTCCGTACCGAATAGAATGCGCGGTGCCCGCACCTTGTCGCCTGGCCAGTAGGCCATACTTCGCATGGACGACAACCCCGGGCCCCGGTAAGGACAACGGGGTGCGGTATATCGCCAAAACTGCTGACCGGTTTCGGGGTCCAGCGCGGCGACATGACAGAAGGGCCACGAAACGTACATGCGGCCGTTCACCACCAGGGGCACGGATTCTATCGTCCTGCTGCCGGTTCCATCGGCTGGGTGAGTGAGCCCGTAGGTCCACACCGGCGCCAACCGGGAAACGTTCTGCACATCGATCTGCTTGAGCGGGGAGTATCTCTGAGCCTGATGATCGTGACCGACATCTGGCCAGCCGGTTTGGGCATGCACGGGCAAAAGAGAAACGAAGACGACGAAGGCGATGATTCGCAACGCAAGTACTCCCTGCTTGACAGGAAATCCGGAATTGCCGAGTGTACCGGTTGCGATGGCGCAAAGTCACCTTACCGTCATCATCTCGTCAACCAGGCTTCGAATCCGATGGGCGAGGAATCAATCCGCGGTTCGACCCAGCCTGCTTCGATGGCCATGCGCCGGATCTCTTCCAACCGATAGGCGCGTTTGATCAACATACCGCGGAAGACCAACATCATGAACCAGCGGTTCAGCCGGCTTACGCCCAGCCCATCCACATACCGCTTCAGCTCCTCGAGCTTTACGTCCCGCCGCATATCGATCAGAAGGGCCGTCCCACCCGGACGCAGAACGCGCCGCATCTCCGACAGCGCCTTCACCGGCTCGGTGAAGTTCTTAAACGCCGCCCGGCAGACTACGAAGTCCACAACGCTATCCTCTAGCGGTAGAGCCGCCGCATTGCCCACTTCGAAGCGTGCCTGCACACCGTCCGTGGCCGCGTTGCGCTGTGCTATCTCGACGAAGGTCTTGCTGATGTCTACTCCGCGCACTTGCAATCCCCGTTTGGCCAGTTCGATGGAAAGAAAGCCCGGGCCCGGCGCTACCTCGAGCACTGCGCCGCCGGAGGGAACGGCGGCCGCGATGCGCAGCGCCAACGCCTTGAACTCCGGCATGTCTTTGCGGGTGGTGCGGTCATACCAGCGCGCCGTGCTGCCTTCCATGCCCATTCCCTTGTAAGCTTTGACTGTTGTGGTCATTCGTTCATCCTCCATGTATCTTATAAAATAAGATACATGGATAGTAAGGCATATTGAGTGCGCATGTCTATATCCACTAAAGCGCAAATCGCGCCGCGTTGCGGCTACCAAAGCGGACCTCACCAAGTTGCCGGCGCCGGTCACTACCGCCGACCGCGTTGTCCTCGAGATCCGCAAGTTCATCGCGGCGAGCATCTTCTTCAATGCTCAAGCTGCGGAAAAGGCCGGCCTCGGCCTCACCGATATGCAGCTGCTCCATATGCTGCAGCTCTACGGCCCCTCCACGCCCAGTCGCCTGGCAGGATGGACGCGCCTGAGCAGCGGCGGCATCACGGTTGCGCTCGACCGGCTGGAGAAGGCCGGCTACCTCCGCCGTGAGGCCAACCCTGCAGACCGGCGCAGCCTGCTGATTACGCTCATACCCACCCGTTTACCCAAAATTGCCGCCATGTATGAAGGAGTAGAAAACGAGACCCGTCGCCTGCTTGGCGACGCTGCCGCAGGCCGATCTTGAGGCGGTGGTGCGTTTCTTCGAGGCCATGCAGGCCGTCAGGACTGGCGAAGGGCAGGCGCAACCATAATCAGGAGCGGCGTGTAGACTGGATGACCGCTGCTTTTTCCGACAGTGAGGCTGTTCGGGGTAGTGGTTATTTCGTCTTTCCCCTCATTGAAGATGGTTTGCCAAATAAATGTGCGCTAAAAGCGCTATAAGCGCTAAAAGCCCCTGGGGCGGCTCGCCAGTCCTTTGGCGATCGGGCTTTCTCTCTCTTCGTGCTCCCCGGCGGCTTGTTCGGCTTGCGCAGAAATGTGCGAACTAAGCTAACTAAGCGAACTAAGTCACCGCGACACCCTTTTTTCTCAGCAAGATGATCAAGCAATTGATTTGATCATCTTGCTGAGTGTGGGGAGGTCTGCCGAATAAAATGTGCGCGGAACGCATGCAAAATGCGCAAAGCTTCTTTTCATGTGCCGGTTGCCGAGCTGTCCTGTCCTTTGCCGATCGGAGGAGGCTTCTGCTCCGGAAAACGGCGGTGTCCGGTGGTGTATTCCAAGTTGTCAAAACTGCTTCATCAAGAGGACGCACTGGGCGCACCCTTCTCAGGTTGTGATTTCTGCTCTCCGCAGGCGCCCCCGGGGCGCAGGAATGCTGCGGACAGGCGTGATCCGTCGCTTTCGTGTCACATTTACTGTTGCTACATCCAAGTCATCGCGCCGACATGCGCTGATGCTTTCCCGGTGGTTGGCGGCAGTGCACGTGTTAAGCGCTCCGGTGCAGGGCCAAACAGGGCCGTCGTTAAGGCGGCGCTGACGTGTGGATTCTTACTTCCATAGTAGTACGGGTTTTTGGGCGTTTTCAAAAACTGAAGGAATTCTTTGGTAACCATGGTGGCGCTTTTTCACTTCATCCTCGCGCGATTTCACCGTCTGCCAACTGCAGAGGTGGGGGGTAGTTCGTCCCTTCTCAGTCCCCGACACTGAGTCTGTTATGCGTAGTGGTTATTTCGTCCGGAAACTCCGAGCTATCTTCCCGTCCGTCCCCCCGGGATTTCCCCGCTCGCGATAAAAGGCAATCAGGTCCATGGACTTCGGCGGCGCTGCGTCCAACTGTCGCAGCATCGTGGTGATCTGTCCGCGATGATAGGTGCCGTGATTGACCACGTGCTGCAGCATCTGCCAAAGCACGTCCGATTGGTCATTACCGCGAAGGTCGTGATACTCGGTCGTGAGCTCCCCACCTTCCGGCCCCAATCTTGCGAGTTGATCGCGCATCTCGCCTTCCAGTTCGGCCCACTCCTTGCGAGCTGCGTCGACATCGCGAAGGCGGTCCGGTTTCTGGAGTCCCTGCGGATTTTCGCCCTTCAATCGTGTGATCCAAATGCGCTCGGCGGCGCAGATATGCGCGACGGTGTCGCGTACCGACTTGAAGCTGTTGCCCATGGGACGTATGAGCTGCTCGGCGTGATTGTAGCTACGGCGTCGAGCACCCGGTCGCGCGCCCAATAGTTGTAGTCGATGAGGAGGCGGAGATCGTCGTAGGTCATCAGGTTTAGTTTAGGGCTTTGACGCACTCGCTGGACCCAGCCTGAAGCGATCCTTAACTTTGCGCCTAGAAAGCATAACGGACGCTCATTCCCGGTCCGAGCAGCAGACCAGTAACGCGCTCGATATCTTCCATCATTGCGTAGCCATGCTTGTTGCCATCAGACAGGCTGGCAAGAACGAGAAGTGTGGGATCGGACATAGGTCCAAACCCTCGAATCGGGGAGCACGCGCCCTAATGTCTGCGAGCGCATTTTCTATGTACATACGGTGGGAATCTATCCATAATGAACGGGACGCGGGGGCGTGTTTTAGATCTATCGCTTTCCCGCACATGCCTGAGATGAAATCCTTCAGTTGCTTCCATCTGCCTCTGCTCTCAGCTGTCTTAGGTTGCTGCAGCATTTCTGCGATCGCACAGAATGGCTCCATGCTGGGCCAAAGCATTACATGGAAGCCCGTTCAATCACCCTTTACGCCGGACCAGTCGAACGGGGCAATCGCAGGCGGGCCGGGCTCCGACCCCAATCCAGGTACTCCAATGTTTATCTGCCGCGCGCAGATCCAGGGGAGTGTTGTTCCCGGCAAGTGGGTCCAAGGTAATTGCAACGTGCCGTATGGCGGGTCGGAGCAGATCATCCGCTCCTATGAAGTCGCTTACGGGAGCGCCCGCTGGGGGCCATATCAGGGCGGCGTCTATGGTCTTGCGCAGACTGGACGCAACGCTGACGGAAGCCCACTCTATTCATGCCGCGTTCGCTACTCTCCCAATTCCGGAACCGATTACGGCTATCAGCCTGGCAAACTGGTCTCCGACGGGACTTGTCACATCCCGATGGGCGGGGGCGAAGTCGTGCAGGGGCCGCCGTTTGATGTGCTCTATGCTACCGGTGGCGGACGGCCGCCGTTTCCTTATCCGCCGTATCCATACCCGAATCCCTACCCGGTGCAGCCAGTGCAGCCGGCGCAACCGTATCCACCGTGCCGTACCAGCGATCCAACGGTAAAGCGCGAGATACAGGGAGGGTTAAACTGGTGGGTTGGGCCGCGCTGCTCTTCGACCGATGGTTTTGGCCACGTCCAGCCTAGGTATCCCCAACCTGGGGATGACGCGCCCCCTCCTCCGTATGAGCCAGGAACAAGCTCAGTGACCTGGCAACCGGCACAAACGCCCTTTGTTCCGGGAGACAACGCGGTTAAGGGAGGCCCAGGTAACGGCGGCAAGCCGAATGCGCCGCTTTACGTCTGCCGCGTCTACGACAACAACGCTCTCTTGCCCGGCAAGTGGGTCGAGGGGGCGTGCAATTATGTCAATGACGCTGGAAAGGAAGACACATCGAAGACCTATGAGGTGGCCACTGGCCCGGCGGAGTGGCGCACTTTCGATGGCAACATAGGAGCGCTGGTGCCTGGCGGTTACCTTGTCGACGGTACCCATCTTTATATCTGCCGCAAGCAGATCAGCTACTTCGGCAATAAGGGGTATCAGCCAGGATTTCTCGCCAACGGCAAGTGCCACATTCCTTATGGCGTTGATAATGTCGAGAACACTCCTTTTGATGCCTTGTACAACGTCGCTTCCGCGCCTTCTCAGGCGGGTCAGCAAGGGCAGGGAGCCGCTGTTCCCGCAGGGCCGGCTCAGTCGCATGGGATTCTGATTTCATTTCTTAGCGGCACTGGCGCCATCGAGGGCACGGTCAGTGTGACCAACGGATCGACGAACAGCACGGTCACCAAGCCGTTGCCGGCCAACTCTACTCCACAGCAATGCATGGAGATCGTGCAGCAAGCTTCTTTCCAGGCGGGTCTTCAAATTCAGGCCCAGGCCGATGGAGGTCTGCGAGTCTTTGGGACTAACAATGCGGTCAATGTTACGCAGGCTTCGATTTCGGTGAGTCAGTTTTAAGCCGATCGTGCAAGCGAGGCCAGTAGACAGGACGCCTAGAGCGCAAGCCAGGCTATGGCTATACCAATCCAGCAAACTAGGTTAACGATATACAGGATGCTTCTGAGGCTCTTCATTTTCGCTCCGGTCGGATCGTCAGGGTAGAGCCGGTAATACTGCCGCCTTATGACCAAGGCATCAACCGCGAATTGGACGCCGAAACAACAATAAAGTAGTAGGCTCTTGTAGTGATTCATACACCCCTGTGCCGGCATCCTACTGCTGTCGCGGTGGCAAGCGCGGCCATTGGTTGGTGCATTCATCTCAAACGAAGGTAGCAGTCATTGAAAGCGGCGGGGATACCGAATTGGTGACCCAGCTGCAATCTCCAAAGTCCTCCCAGCAGCTAACGGACGAGCGACAATGCACATGGTGGTTGCCACGTGCAACAGCGTCGGGGCGAATTTCCGCATGATCTCTTCCAACTCCGCGTTGCGGCTCCGCAATGCCTGGGTCTCGGTTTCGAGGCGGGACAAAACCTCCCGCAATTCCCGGTTCTGGCGGAAAATGTCCCGGGCTGCGTCCAACCGGTCGAATATCGCGCGCAATTCGTCTTCGGTGACCGGTTTTGCGGTGGCGGTCTTGGGTGGTTCAGTAGCGGTGGCTTCTTTCCACATAGATCGTCTCCCATACTCACCTTGATCACCGCAGACCCTAGCCGCATAGATTTCCCGTAGGGCCGAACACCCGCCCGCTCCAACGCGTGCCGATGGTGAGGGGTCATCTTCCCAAAGGACTGGTTGGTCAGCATCGCCCCCAGCGTGGAGTTTGCGATTACGGCCGCCGGGTGATCCGCCACCAGGTGAGCGATGATGTCATCCGCGTCGCTCCGACTTGCCCCGACCAACTCCCGCTTGGCCTCAAGGATGCGCTAAGCAACGGAGAAGCCCTCCTCGTCCCGCCGAGAAATCGGCGGAGCAGCAAACCGTATAACTTTGACCTGGCCTGTACGACGTGCATAGCAATATTAGGACATCCCGGGTGATTAAAAATACTCAGTGAGCAGTTCTTCGCGGCCGTCCGGAGTCTTGAGGCCCGTCTTGATCGTTACCTGAGGAATGGAGAATCCCGTTTTCAGGCACTTCGATATAGGCTTAGATCGTCAGTCGGGAGCATGAAGTGCGAGTTGTCGACAATCCACCAGACACCCGCTCGAGAAGACCCGATAGAACACTCGATGCGTCCATTGGCGGAGGATAGCCATGCTTAAGGGTAGACAAACATATGATCCAAATCGACGTTCCACCGCCGACCTTAGGGCCGCCTGAGCGGGATCTCTCCATGCCACTGCCGCCCGACGTCCGACCGTCTATCTGCTTAGCCTATTGCGACTTGCCTTCGATAAACACTGGACGAGGGATCTGAGCTGGATGACCCATTCGGGCGTGGTCACCCCATTGAACATGACAACTGAATGGGTGACCTCATTCGTGGGCATCGTGTACTCGATTGCCGTGGACTCGTACATCCAATATTCTTGAGGTCCTGGTCGATGAGTTCAAGCTTTACACGACAAACGAATATATCCGAGAGAAAATGCGATGTAATAGAGATCTCGGATTCACCAAGACAGCGGCTGAGGCGGAGGAAGTGATGCGGAAACATGGGTTGTGGAGAAAATTCGAGCCGCCTACACCGCTGGAACCTCTTCGTAGGGTCGAGGACTGGCGCCATGCTCCGCAGGTTGGGCCTAGCCGTTTCTCTCCGTTTCCTCTGAGAGTGCCTCACTAGCCAAACCGTAAGCTGGTTTCCAGTCCCCGCCTCGGAATACGGCGATCAGGAGTGCTTCCAGTGCAGGGCGATTGTTATGTGGGATTTAGTGGTCATACGGGACTGATCCTTTGGGAAAACATAGGTTGCTACGGCTTTCCACTTTTTTAAAGTACCACTCCCGTCTGATCACTAAATTCTTGATCACTAAATTCTCCAGAATTGCTGCAACAGGTATGCTGTCCTTTATCCTCCTTTACCTCCTCCTGCAAACCCCGCTGGACTGCGAAGGCACTGGCGCGGTGAACGGGTACGCGGACCATACCGTCCCAACTATCTGCGCACCAATCTCTCATTGGTTGCATGCTTGATCACCGATCGGGGTACCAGGGGCGGCATAGCCGTCGGTTGGCTAGCATGGACCGATCGATCAGAAGACGGTTCGTTCATCCTGGGTGATTGCGTCATCCCGGTGTGATCCTTCACATAAGGAAGCGGTGCCGGCTCGCTCAGCGAACTAAGATCGACGGTAGCAATGCCGTTCCCATTCGCACCGGTGATCGCGATCAGGGCGTCGTCTCGACCATCCGCAACGAGAGCGTCGTAATTCTGGGACAGAGCAAACGGCAACGCAATTCTTGAACGCAGAGTCCCCAATCTTCCATCGTAGACGTCAATTCCATTCGTCGAAGGCTGGAACAATAGACTTCCGTCCGGACTCAGCTTGGTCCCGTAAACATAAGTTATGTTCATGGCCTCCCGATCATTCAGCGTGAGGTAGGATTCGGCATTGAGATTCGCGTCATACAGATAGCTGGTCGCTTCCACAGTTGTTTGTCCGGGAGACAGCGTAAGATCGTAGTCTCCGCAGCACACGTAGTCGTCAGCACTGGCATAAGTAACTTTGTCTGTGGCGGTATCAACGCTGAACACGCTTCCGTCGTTGTTGAAGAACGCTTTGGAAGCGTCAGTGGTGACTGCTACCTTGTATTGAATGGCTCCAGATGAATTAACGCCGTAGTCCACAATCCCGCCCGTGTTCGTGTCGAGCTTGAAGAAGCCATCACCGCCCCCGCCAATTAAATATGCCGCGACATAGACATCGCCAAGGTCGCTGATCGCCAAACCGGCGGGTACGGTCGTCTCGCCTGGAATGGAAGTTGGCTGCCCGAGAACATAATAGGGGAGAGAGAAGGATTGCGCTGAACTCGGCGGGTCTGGACTCATCACATAGATCATCGCGGTGTTTTCATCGGAAACGGCGAGCTTGCTGCCGTCGGGCGAGAGAGCGATTCCCCAAAGGCGATGTGTCTTCCCGCTCGGGGCGGCGGGAACCTGAATCGGGGTAAGCCATTGGCCCTGAGTCTTTGAGAAGACCTGGATCACCGCCGCGTCCGTAAAGTAGTACAGGTCCCGCTTGGCATCGTAGATACCCTGGGTCAGCGCAGCGCCGCTCAGTGGGAACTGCTGCGTCGCAGGCAAATAAGACATCCCCGCGGATAGGGTTGCCGAGCCTGCCTGATTGGTTACGGTGATATCCGCAGACCCGCCCGAGACCCCGGCCGGAATCGTATACGACACTGATTCCAGGAGAAACGGTGGGGATTCCGTTCCATAGGCATTCGGGTTGTAGGACGCGATCTGAGCTTGCTTGCCGCCGATCATAATTTGCAAATCGGTGGGGATCGTGTTGGAGCCGGTAGGTCCAAATCCATAGCCGTAGAGAATGCCCGTTCCTCCACCTTCTGCCGTCGAAAAGTTTGGAGTTGCCTCCAGGATAGTAGGTCCATAGCTAAACGCCTCCGGAAGAAATTCCATGCTTCCGTCGGTCATCAGCCCAAACACATCCACATATCCGGGCTGCCCTGGGGGAGTCGTCGCTTCAAAGAGTCCGTTGGCTGCCTTAGTGATGGACGAGGCCAGGCTCTTGCCAAAGTAAAGCGCATCGAGATTGGGCGTACCCGGAATTTGCAACTGCGTTCCTCCGGCCGCCGGACCTGACGCCGGATTGAGATAACCGTTGAGGAACGGAGTACCGACCGGGCCAGTCTGAAGCGCACTCGTGTCAAGGAAGCCCACGCCTTCTTCCATCGGACCGGCCAGCAACCCGGTATTGTCCATCGCCTGAAAATCCGGGCTGTATATTGGCCCCGATGCAGTCCCACCTACGAGCGGGTCTATCCAAAGATTGGAAAGCCAGCCGACCTGTGCACCGCTGGCAATGTTAAACGCGTAAACCGTCGATTCCGTGTCGGATCCTGTAAGGTACACCGTGGTCGAATCAGGGCTGACAAACATGGTGGTGCCGAAGAAAACGTTGGCCGGTAGAGCAAAGGATGACTTCTGCGCGAGAGTCTTAGGGTCCAGCACAAGTACCTGGGCCTGCAAGCCGTGTTGCAAGGCCAGGAGAGCAGTTCCATCGGGCGTAGGAATGACCGGAAATGCCACGACGGGAGCGGAGGTTATCTGCCCTGTGCTGGTGTTGATGGCACAGAGCGAGTTGCCGGCGCTCAGAAGGATCGTCGTCTTATCCGCGGTAAGCGTGAGCTCAGAGATGGTTATGGTGGACGCGCAATTGTTGGCAGAGGGCGCTCCCTCCCCATAGATAGTGATGGAATTGTCGGCCGGGCTCCAGATCGCGAAGCCGCCATAGCCGTCCACGGCGCCCGGGATACCCCACTGGCCACCCAGCAATGCCAGCTTGCCGCTCGCGAGCACCCGCAGGGAGTACGCGCGGTATCCGTTCGCCCCAATTTCCGACGCAACATACCTGTGGACGACCTTCATCCCAACCGGATCTATGGCGTAGACGTCGCCGATTTGCGTCGCGGCGTACAAGGTAGTGTGGTCCGGCGTTTCATCGATGCCGTAGGCGCCTGGAACCGTGATGGTTCCAACCTGGGTTTGCGTGGCCGCGTCGAGCGCCATGATCTGGTTCGAGATTGGGTCCGTGACAAAAAAGCGATTGGTGGGTGCGTCGTACAGTATCCAGTTATTGTTGTACCAGAGGAAATAAGGCGTCGCGGCATCCGTGCGCGTGTAGCGCGTGCGTGGGAGCGAGATATTCCCGGCATACGCTGCAACGGCCAGGCTGATATTTGTTGTATGGCTGATGTTATATCCCGAACCGGTCACGGTGATCGAACTTGTGGACGGAGAAAGATAGGGAGCAGCGGTGAATGTCAGCTCCACCGATTGCCCAGGCGCCACCTGGGGACTTGCTGGGGAAAACGTAACCCCCGACGGAAGACCGGTCAGCCCAATCTCCACCGGCGAGGTGAACCCGTTGGAAGCTGTAACCGTCACCGAAGTGGTTGCCGAAGCTCCGGCAGTCACATTGAGCTTGGTACTGGAGACGGAAAGGCTGAAATCCGGGCTGGGAGGAGTTGGCGGCTGAGAACTGGTTCCGCCCCCTCCGCAGCCCGAGAGCGCCGCCAAGGTTACCAGCGTTATCACTGCGCGAAAGGAAACTGAAAATGGTAGAAGGGGACGAAGCCCCAGCGTTGCTTTCTCCCGCTTCATGCCAGCTCTGCGCTCCGATCATTCAGCAAAAAATATCAGTCCCGCCTCGGTCCGTCAGAACTAGACTGTCGCCCTGCTATGCCTCCGGAAACAATCCCACAAAAATACCACCGCACGCCAAGCTCCCGTAGTGCGGTGGCCAGCCGTTGTCACTGTTGTCTCTACAGCTTGCGGAAAAAGTGCTGCTTCGTGGGGAATCGTCCCTCAGCGGCTAAAGCCGAATTCATTGCAAAGCATTTACATACGGCCTGAAGGCCGTACCCTTCAGAAACATGGGTTTTTCCGCGAGCTGTCTAGTCGCCCCTGAGAAATCCTGAGAATCTCTTGAGGACATTCTGAAGACTGCGGGATACCTTCGCGGACAAGCGACGGCTGGACGTGCGGCTGCACCATCCCATGGATCGAAGTCATCCAATGGGACAGCGGCAAAGAAAGGTCCAACACTCCAAACGCTGATGGACCCCATAACCACGCTTAAGCCAGGGAAAGCCGGCGGCTCCGGAAACCTCAAGAGCACCGGACCAATCAAAATAATGTGAACCTGAGAATGATAAGCGGGAGGGATAAAGGGGCCTCCTGTGCTCATTCTCCCGGAACCGACCAGTGAATCAGATCCTTCGACCGCGCCAGGGCGATCTGGTTCCACCCTCGCCTCGCATAGGTCTGGCCCTCGTTTCGGCCTGCATAAATCAAATAATAGTAACCGTCATACTTACGCCAATCGTAGACTGCAGCGGCATTGGCGATGCTGTCCGTATTGAATTTCTCCTGGGGAAGGTCAAAGGTGTATCCCCGAGTCCATTTCAGCCAATGCGAGCCTGGTTCAAGCGCGTAGAGATAAGGAGCCTGCACGTCGTATTTGTCGGGGACCTGGTGGTTGTGAAGGTAATCCGTGGTCAGCATGTACCATTGGCCGTTTGTGTGCAGGAACTCGTAGTTTTCGTGGAAGAAGCCATTGTCCTTGCCGTCCTTCATCAACAAGGCCACGATGCCGTCCCCCACATAGTGGAAGGGCCCGTCGAGCGACGTGGAAAAAGCCATTCTCGGACGGCTGTGGATGCCCGGCGTCTGCTCCTTGTACACCAGGTAGTAGCCCCCATCCGCCAGCGCTAAAGCCGCATCAATCACGCGCTGGTTCCCAACCTGGGTGAGGTTCAGTCCCAGGGTCTTACGCGGCGTCCAATGGACCAGGTCGTCAGAGGCCCTGTAAAAGAGCTGGTTCGGCTTGCCCGGCTTGTCGCCCCAGGAATTGAAGGTCATCACGTACTTGCCGTGCAGCCGCTGTACGTCGGGTGAGCACATGCCGATCCAACCGTCTTCCTCTCCGTCAAAATTGAAAATCGGCTCCGAGTAATGCTTGAAATCGGGCGTACTTACCTCAACGACATGCGATCTCACCTGTCCCCGCTCCTGGTAAAAGGCGGAGAAAAAGACATAGAACGTGCCGTCGCGATAGACCATGGCGGTGTCTTTCACCGACCAGTTCGGATACGACAAAACCGGATTCTTAACGCCGTTCCAATCGATGAAGCGCTTCTTCTGCGCCATGACTGGTCTTGCAAAAGTAACCACCAGCATCAGAGCCAAAACAAATTTCCAGCGTTGTATTCGTCTCAATCGCACGGCGCCATCCTCAGAAATCGCAATCAGTATATGAAGGCGAAGGAACGCTGTCTTTGCGCAAAGATGGCGAAGAGTTGTCTCAAACGGAAATCGAAGACGCTTGCCTCCCTGGATTGTCGTCGTAACGCTCTCGAGATTCGTGGTCCTGACGGGACTGGCATTTTTGATAAAGCTGAATACCCCCTCCTGTTCACCATTTCTGAACAGGACCTGAGGAGGGACCTGTCCCCGCCAGAGTTCCTTGTGGATCAAGAAAAGCAGGACAGACTGTCCTGGTTTTCTCCCTGTGCGCAGACAATTGTAAGCCGGGCCTTCACTGCAACCGTGTCTGCCATTGAGGCACGATCCAAGTGGACCTGGCCTGCTGGTCAGGAGCAGAGGCTAACGGTGCCCTCCACCTCCAAAGCCGCCGCCGCCGTGAAATCCGCCGCCGCCGCCGAAGCCACCGCCGTGGAAGCCTTCACCGCCACGCGCTTCTCCACGCGGCAACGGATGCCCGCCGGCTCCAGGTCTGCCATAGAAGCCGCCGCGGTAAAAGCCGCCGCCGTAAAAGCCGCCGTAGAACCACGGGGGATAGAACCCCCAGCCAAATGGGCTGAAGAAGGGGTCCGGCCCGAAGAAGGTGTAGCCGTACATGTACGGATCCCAGAACCAGCCCGGCGCATATCCCGCAGCATAGGGATACATACCGGCGATCTGCGAGTTTGCTTCAGACAGGTACCCGGATCGAAGACTGCTCCAGTTGTACAGATCGTCCTCGTTGGTTTTTACATCAAAGCTCTTCGGCTTGCCGATTTCTCCTAGGGTAAGAGCGAGCTCGTGGTGGGCTTTCACCACGGTCCAGTGGTTTTCACCGGTGTTCACAGCCTCTCTTCCCGAGAACACCATGGTCTCTCCATCTCTGGCGTTCCATTCATAGAGCCCGGGCTTCAGTAGCTCGGTGGGAACGCCATGATCGACAATCTGGATATCGTTCTGGGGATGAATGTCATCCACCTCCACCATGGCGCGACCGCGCTCGAGATCGACGGCGGTGTGAGTAAGACTGGGCGACACCATCCTGACCGCGCTGTTGTCATCGAGGCGGAGAAATACTCCTGGGGTAAGCAGCATCTCGGCTCGCCCTTCCCCGGTGGTCAGCTCCTGTCCGGTTTCGAGTGTTGCGTTGCCCACAGATTCGGGCGTGAGTAGTTCGCCAGCGAGTTTCGCTCCGCCTTCCACATAGTTAATTGTTCCTGGACCGGCTGGGTTCGCGCCGAACGCCGGCGTGCACAGAGTCGCCAGGGAAAGCAGCAAAATCACTCTCAACCTGGTCATCATCGTCTTTCCCTTCCATTTATTGGATGCACGATGAAAGCTGACGACACTATTTCCGCCTGGGGTTTGGCCGCCTGCAAGATGCAAGTAATTAATAGTTACAGCGGAATCGCCGGGCATATTTATTCCGTCGCGCCGGGAGCCAGAGTGGAAGATTGTTGGCTGCTAGCCTGCATTTCTCACAGACGTGCCTTTCTCTACCGCTGTTTCTCGTCCGGTTTTCCCACAGAATCGTCATCCTGAGAGGCTGTGACTTTATTGGTTTCACGAAAAAATCGATGCTGAAACTAAAGAGCTTAGGTGGATCAAAAATCGCCAAAAGTCAATAAAGTCACAAGCGCTGTGTCACGCAGTCAATCGGTGAGGCGCTCCGCTCCCACGGCAAGCCGGGGCAGGCAGGATGACGATTCTGTGGGAGAACTAAGGGAACGGAGACCTTTGTGTGGGAACCGGAGGCGCATTGCAGATCGCTCGGCTGCGCTCCCACGGCACGCCGGGGCAGGCGGGATGACAAAGGGGAGGGTGGTGCATCCATGGGGAATTGGCTAGTGGCTGAAAGAATCGTTAGGTGAGTGCTGTGGTATCCCACTCAAGCCAAAAGCAGGCTTGAATGGGGCACCCAGCCTTCGTTGCCGATGAAGCGGACTTCACGTGAAAAACAATAAAGTCACAGCCTCTCCCACGGCAAGCCGGGGCAGGCAGGATGACGATTCTGTGGGAGAACTGACGGACCGGAGACCTTTGTGCGGGAGCCGGGGCGCACTACAGGTCCCTCGGCTCCCCCAGATTTCCTGTCAAAAACCGTAGCTTCGGTCGATTTCATTCGGCTCTCTTTACGGAGAGCCGCATACGTGGCCGCTGGTAGAGCCGTGAAGTAGGAAATCCGGGTACGCTCGGGATGACAAGTGGAGGGTGGTGGCTTTTATTAGAGGCCGTTAGATCGGATGGACAGAAAAGAAACAGCAGGTCCCTCCACTACGCTGCGCTCCGGAGGGGATCACAATTCGTTTAGAACGCGAAGACTTCGCGCGCAAAATCAATAAAGTCACAGCCTCTCCCACGGCAAGCCGGGGCAGGCAGGATGACGATTCTGTGGGAGAACCGGCTCAACGGAGACCTTCGTCCAGAAGCCGGGGCGCACTGCAGATCCCTCGGCTGCGCGCGGGATGACAAGTGGAGGGTGGTGACTTTCATTAATGGCCGTCAGATTGGATGGACAGAAAAGACCCAGCAGATCAATTTCGGTCAAAACTTGATGACTTCACGTGAAAAGCAATAAAGTCACACGCTCTCCCACGGCAAGCCGGGGCAGGCAGGATGACGATTCTGTGGGAGAACCGGACGAGAAACAGCGGTAGAGTGAGGCGGTCTGTGAGAAATTCAGGCTAGCGGCAGGCGCAGGATGGTATGACATCTTCGTTACCTCAATGAAATCGCCGGCTTATTTACTGCGGTTCGCCGGCCACGTTGAAACAGGACGTCCGAGCCTCAGCGATCCAGCGCGCCTCGACGGTTGACATCGTACTTTTTAACGGCGCGGAGAGCGACGCGCGGTCTCGGTGACCGCCGCGTCCAATTGTGCTGCGATCGCCGGGAAGGCAGTTGTGGGTCCGTTCCAACACAGTTGGTCGACGTCGTCAAAGAGAGGGATGTCGGTGCGAAGCGTGGCCAGGGTTCGGAACAGCTGCGCGCTTTCCCTCTCACGGACGAGGGTGGCTGCGAGAGTAGCCGCGCTGGCCGCGTT
Source organism: uncultured Acidobacteriaceae bacterium (assembly GCA_963821315.1). Classification (GTDB taxonomy): domain Bacteria; phylum Acidobacteriota; class Terriglobia; order Terriglobales; family Acidobacteriaceae; genus PALSA-350. The sequence continues at coordinate 54,058 of CAWGDP010000017.1, forward strand.
CACGCGCCACTCGCGATGGTCCTTCGGAATGGATTCCAGATGCACATACTTGGCCAGAACGGCAGCCGAGGACTTCGCACCCCAGCCAGGCAACCCCGGATAGCCATCGGCCGAGTCGCCTACCAGCGCCAGGTAATCCGGAATCGACTCCGGCGAGACACCGAACTTTTGAATGACGCCGGCCTCGTCAAATGTGACGCGGGTCCGGCGATTCAACTGGACGACGCGCGTGCCGCGAACGCATTGCGCAAGATCTTTGTCGGGCGTGCAGATGATCACATGATCGACTCGCGCATCCTGTGCCGCCAGTGCCGCTGCGGCCGCAAGGGCGTCATCGGCTTCGAACTCCACCATCGGCCAGACCACGATCCCCGCTGCGGATAGAACCTCCTCCAGTAGTGGGAACTGCGCCAGCAGGGCGGGCTCTACGCCTTCGCCCGTTTTGTAGCCGGGCCACAGTCCGTTGCGAAACGACTCGATTACGTGATCGGTCGCGACACCGACGTGGGTGGCGCCTTCCTTGAGCAGGCCCAATAAGGACGCGAGCACTCCACGAACGGCCCCGACCTCCCGGCCCTGGGAATCGCGTGCCGAGGGCATCGCGTAGTAGTGCCGAAATAGCTCGTATGTGCCGTCGATTAGATGGACATTCAGGGCTCAGCTCCACAACAACCCTATAGGAGCGGCGCCTGTGCGATCAATCCCTCAGCGGTTAGAGCTGCTCACCCTGGCTGGGTCTTAAGGCGGGGCTGAATAATCTCCGTGAGAACCGCTGGTTCAGAACTGAGTCCCGGAGGGACGGCTGAAAATCACCCCCGGATGAATCCTGGGGCACGTTTAACTCTGAAATGGACTAGGTAACTTTCAGCCAGAGCTGTCCAAATTAACGAGCAAATCTCGTTTGGTGTGCAGGTAGTCCGTGGATTGTATGCAATCGGTGGTCTCAGAGAGAGTCGGGTTGGCCTTGGGTGATTGCCAATAGCATTCACGGGTGGTCCAGTTCACCCAGGACTGACATCCTGGGGCATTCTCAGCCGTCCCTGGCGGGACTGGTCTCGGTGGATAAACCCTACCCAGGACTACGTCCTGGGCTATTCTCAGCCGTCCCTTCGGGACTGGTCCCGATACGCACTGATGGTTGATTTGTTTTAGCCAGTGCTGTCCAAATCGGCGGATCGAAAAAGCTAATTTGGACAAGGCTAATTCTCAGTCGTCCCTTCGGGACTGATCGCGATGAGCCTTGAGAGCTGATTTGTTTTTAGCGAATGCGGTACAAATCGGGCGCATCAAAAAAGTTAATTTGGACAAGGACTCAATTTGCAGAGAGTCGTTCTCACGCAGACTCTTCAGCCCGTCCGTAGGAGACCAAACCTTGAGGGCTTTCGCCCCTGAAGGGCAGCGGACGTGCTTCTAGCGAAGCAGCGCAGAAGCTGCCCAAAGAACAGGAGCCTGTCCGTGGAAGTCGCCGGTGATGCGCTTTCTTTCCATGTAGTACTCGTAGTTGTTCTTTTTGCCGGTGCCTTCGCAGACGCTGGTAATGTTCTGATTCTGGTCGATGTAGCCGGCGACGGCAATCCATGCGCTGCGCGCGGCCGGCCCGTAGGTTTTGGCATCGAGCCAGCCGTTTTTCACCCCGGTGATCAGGGCGAACGTAAACATCGCCGAGCCGGAGCTCTCCGGCCACGCCTCATCGTGATCAATCAGTTGACGCCACATCCCATCTTTGCCCTGATACTTCAATAGCGCACTCATCATCGCCAGGTAGCTTTTGAGAATGCGTGCCCGCTGGGGGTGATCCTGAGGCAGATCGCGCAGCATCTCCGCCATGCCGGCGGCCACCCAACCGTCTCCGCGGCCCCAGTAGAACGGGACGTCCGGCGCGTGAAAAAAAAGCCCGTTCGGTTGCTGTAACTGATCGAGATAGGCCACCATCTCGGCCGCATCCCGATCCAGATATTTTTTGTCTCCGGTCGCGCGATACGCCTCCAACTGCAGGATAGTCAGCATATACATATCGTCTATCCAGAAGCGGGTCTCCGCTGATAATCCATCCGGCCGCGGATTCTCCCATTGGCGATCCGCCCACGCCTTGCCAGCCGCAAGATACTTCGGATCCTTGGTCTCAATGGCGATCTCCAGCGGCACCACGCCAAAGATGGAGTCGTCCACATGGTGGCGCACCGGAATACGCGCCGCCTCTGCCCCGCCAGGCATCAGGGGTTCAAAGCGATGGATCAGCTCTGTGCGCAGCGCGTCGTCATGCGTCAATGACGCAAAGGTGAAGCCGCCATACCAGGTGCCCACTTCGGAGTAATGGATGGTCGCGCCGTATTGGTGCGGGCTGGTGACAAAATGCTCGGCAACCCGTTTGCCCACCTCCTGGGGAGAGAGCCCGGGAGGCCAGTTGGTGAAGTATGTAGCCTCTTGCGCGAACGCACTTAGATTCAGGGCGAACACCAGTGACACGCAAAGAGACGCAATCTTGAGTCTATCCAGCCGCATATTTCACTCTTTCCCCCTCAGATTCGTGAATCCGGAGTCATCTTTGTCACGACTGTATAAGCTACATCAAAGAACTAAGTCCGGGTAGAATCTACGTCTTTTCCGGAGTAGCATCAACCGGGTACAGCTCATAGAATCATTGTCTATCCCTGCCAAAGTCGATGAGCAGCCCACCGCCGCCGCGGCATGGCTGCCGCCCGGCGTGATGCGTCCGTTTGTGCTCATTACCGGGCTGTTCTTTCTCTGGGGCATTCCCAATAACTTGAACGACGTGCTCATCCGGCAGTTCATGAAGTCTTTCGAGATTAGCCGGTTCCAGGCTGGATTGGTGCAGTCGGCCTTCTACCTGGGCTATTTTCTGCTCGCGCTGCCGGCGGGTCTCCTCATGAAACGCCGCGGCTATAAATCGGGATTCCTCACCGGCCTGTTTTTGTTTGCGGCCGGGTGCTTTCTCTTCCTTCCCGCGGCAAACTCCGGCAAATATGGCTTTTTCCTGGCGGCGCTATTTGTCATGGCGAGCGGACTCGCTTTTCTCGAAACTGCCTCCAATCCCTTCGTTGCCCAGCTTGGCCCCACGGCGAGTTCGGAACAAAGACTGAACCTGGCGCAAGCGTTCAATCCTCTCGGTTGCATTACCGGAATCCTGGTCGGAACCGCCTTCATTTTCTCCGGCGTGGAGCTCTCTCACACGCAGGTCAGCCGCCATGCAGGCCGCCGGAACGTATGCCGCGTATCTGCATAAGGAGACCATGCGCGTGGTTGCGCCCTATTTTGCATTGGGCGGACTCGCGCTGCTGTGGGCCATCATGATCGGGGTCACACGGTTCCCTGCTTTTATGGAGGCGAGATCGCACGCGGCCGAAGTAAGCGGGGATTGGCGCGAGCTGCTGCACAAGCCCCATTTTCTCTTCGCCGTTGTCGCGCAGTTTCTATACGTGGGCGCATCGGTCTGCACCTGGAGCTACTTTATTCCGTACGCGAAGGAATATGCCCATACGACCGACCGCATCGCTGGAATTCTGTTGGCGTGCAGCATGGTTCTTTTCACCATCGGCCGCTTCGTATCCACGGCTCTGATGCGCCGGCTTTTCACCCGGCAAGATCATGACGGCGTACGGCCTGCTCAATGTTGTTCTGCTGCTGGTGGGAATATTCTCGCCGAGTTGGATGGGGCTCATGGCGATTCTGCTGACCAGCTTCTTTATGTCCCTGATGTTTCCCACGATCTTCGCCATGGGCCTGAAGGATCTCGGCCCCAACACCAACATCGCCGGGTCTTTTCTGGTGATGGCGATCGTTGGCGGAGCGGTGATGACGCCCCTGATGGGCTTGCTGGCCGAGTTCCTTCACAGCACCGCGCTGGCTTACCAGATTCCTCTCTACGGAAACCTGGGCATCGCTGCCTACTCCCGCTACATGGCCGGCTATAGCAGAGAAGGCTGACGGTCTCGACCTTTGAAATTTAAAATCTGCCCCGTCTGGTTGCTTTTTGCGTCACCGATTACGGAGAATGGGTCACTATGGTCGGTTTGGTCAATTACGCAAAGGATCCCCACTCGGTCGAGCTTCGTGAACTCCCCGTTCCCGAAATTGGTGAAGAAGACGTTCTATTCAAGGTGGAGGCCGTCGGCATTTGCGGCAGCGACCTGCATCAATACGCCGGCAAGCAGAGTTGGCCGGTCAATTATCCCGTCGTCCTGGGGCATGAATTCGCTGGTTACGTTGCCCAAGCCGGCAACCGCGTAAGCGGCTTCAAAGAGGGTGACCGCGTGGTGAGCGAAACTGCCGCCCTGCTGCCGCCTGACTCGGCGTTCATCCGCCAGGGACTTTATAACCTGGATCCGAAGCGGCTCGGTTTCGGTTACGGCGTCGATGGGGCGATGGCGCCTTTTGTCCGAGTGCCTGCGCGCTGTCTGCATCGCGTTCCTGCCTCGTTGGCCCTGGAGAAGGCGTCGCTGACCGAGCCATGCTGCGGTTGCCTATAACGCGGTGTGCGTCAATTCCCGCCTGCGGCCCGGGGATACGGTCGCGGTGATCGGACCAGGGCCGATCGGACTGCTGTGCGCGATGATGGCGAAGCTCTCTGGGGCCGGACACCTCATCGTGATCGGCATTCCCGCCGACGCCAAGCGGCTGGAGGTCGCGAAGCGAATCGGGGCGGACACGGTTCTGGGCGCGCAAGGCGAAGACATTGCCGAATGGGTCAGGAATTTCGGCGACGGCTATGGTCTCGACCTGGTCATCGATGCTGCCGGCGTTTCCGCGTCGCTGAAACTGGCGCTCGATATGGTGCGTCCCGCGGGGCAAATCACCAAAGTTGGATGGGGACCACAGCCGCTCAATTTTTCTCTCGATCCACTGGTGCAGAAAGCGGCCACGCTGCAGGGCAGCTTTTCTCACAACTGGCCCATCTGGGAGAAGGTCATTTCGCTGCTGGCGAGTGGCAAGATCGATCTCGATCCGATACTCAATCGCATCTCCCCGCTCAACCAATGGCACGAGGCGTTTGAGGAGATGCATTCCGGCGTAATCGTCAAAGGGGTGCTTAAGCCATGAGCCGAGCGCACTGAAAGACAAAGTGATCCTGGTGACCGGTTCGACCACCGGCATCGGGGAGGGCATGGCGAGGATCTTTACGCGCGAAGGCGCGAAGGTCATGATCCATGGAAGGCGGAAGGATGCGGCGCAAAAATTGGCTGCTGAACTGGGCGAAGCAGCGTCCTTCAGCATCGGGGCCCTCGACGATCCGCAGGTACCCGCGCGGCTCATCGCGGAAACGATCGGCCATTTTGGACGGATTGATGGCCTGGTCAATAATGCCGCCGCAATCGTACGGGGAAATATCGAGAAGACCGATGCGGAATTATTCGACCGGACGGTCGCTGTCGACCTGAAGGCGCCATTTCTTCTCATTCAGGCCGCCCTTCCCCACTTCCGCAAACAGGGCACGGGCCGAGTGCTGAATATCGGGTCGATCAATGCTTATTGTGGAGAGCGCAATCAGTTTATCTACTCCATCTGCAAGGGTGGCTTGATGACCCTGACGCGAAACCTCGCAGACGCACATGGAGCCGAAGGCATCCGGGTCAACCAGTTGAACGTCGGCTGGACGCTGACCCCGAATGAATTTGCCTTGAAGATGAAAGAGGGCTTGCCCGAGGATTGGCCCAGCAGGGTATCCAGGACCTTTGCTCCCTCAGGCCGGCTGCTCTCGCCGGAGGACATCGCCTGGGCTGCGGTTTACTTTCTTTCCGACGAGGCCGCACTGATCAACGGCGCGGTTCTCGATGTGGAGCAATACCCCGTCATTGGCCGCAATCCGGTAAAGGAAAGCGCTGACGGAACCCTTTCATGAAGCCCAGGCTGGCCGCATTTCCGAAATGCTACATGGACGAGCTGTGCGTCCATCGCACTATGACTGTGTTCGAATGGATCGAGCTGGCCGCAACGCTTGGGGTCGACGGACTCGAATTCTACTGCGGGCTTCCTGGAAGACGATGAGACCTTTCTCAAGCAGGTGAAGGCCGCGCTGGAGAAGCACAATCTTGCCATGCCGATGCTCTGCTGCTCTCCCGATTTCACTCAGCCCGATCCCCTTCTGTTGCAGGCAGAGATCGAGCGCGAGAAGCGGATGATTGAGATCACTGCTTTCTTTGGCGGCCGGTTTTGCCGCGTCCTCTCGGGTCAGCGCCGGCCCGAACTCACGCGGGAAGAGGGCGTCGCCCAGGTTGTCCGGGTCATCAAGGGCCTGCTCCCGTTTGCCGAGAAACACGGCGTCGTCATGACCATGGAGAACCACTACAAGGACAACTATTGGCAGTACCCGGAATTTGCGCAGAAGATGGATGTCTTCGTCGAAATTGTCGACCAGATCGATTCGCCCTGGTTCGGCGTCAACTACGATCCTTCGAACACCATCCTGGCCGGCGAGGACCCTCTGGTGCTGCTGGAACGGGTGAAGCACCGCGTCGTCACCATGCATGCCAGCGACCGCTATCTGAAGAGCGGAACGATCGAGGATCTGCGCAAAGAGGAGAATTCAGTCGGCTACGCCAGCCGCCTCTCCCATGGAGTCATCGGCAAAGGCATGAACGATTACGACAAGATTTTTTCCATACTCCATTCGGTTGGGTTTAACTCCTGGATTTCCATCGAAGATGGTTTGGACGGGATGGAAGAGCTGCGGGAATCGGTCCGTTTTCTCCGGGCCAAGATAGATTGCCATTTCAAAGACTGAGCCTGGGCGGTGGGAAAGATGAAATGGGGTGGGGATCAATGAAGTAGTTGGTGGGCAGCGAGGGACTCGAACCCCCGACATCCTGCTTGTAAGGCAGGCGCTCTAACCAACTGAGCTAGCCGCCCAACTGGAACGATGGTAACACGATCCCTGCGATCAGTCAGACAGCCTGCATGTCGTCAAAGCCGGCCTGGAGTTTTACACAAACGACAACCCGATCGGCGTATTATGGGCCGAACCTAACTAAACAACACGAAGGAGGGACTATGGGCTTACTCGACGCCTTGACATCGATTGCCGGTGGAGCATCCCCGGAACACCACGGTGTAGCCGACGCACTGAGCCAGGTGATGCAGGAGCATCCCGGCGGGATGGACGGCATCCTGAATCAGCTAAAGCAAAACGGCCTCGCCGATCAGGTACAGTCCTGGGTGAGCCCGGGAGAGAACAAAGCCATTAGCCCGGAACAGGTGCAGCAGGGCTTCGGCAACTCGGCCGTAGAAGCGATTGCGCAGCGCGCGGGCATCTCCCCGGCGGTGGCGAGCGGAATCATCGCCGTGGTTCTTCCCCTGGTCGTCTCCCACCTCTCGGGCAATAGTGGACAAACCGCCGAAGCCGGGGGCCTGGCAGGCTTGGCGTCCAAAATCTTCGGCAGCAAAGCCTAGACGTGGAACCTGGGAGCTCGGCCGCTTTCAAGCTGACCGGGCTCGCTCCCCTCTCATGAGGCGCCTGCCGCCTCGGCCTATTTCCTTTATAAAGAAGGAGTACATGCCAACGGGGCAGCGAAGGGGCGATAGGTTTTGAACAGGCAGGAGATTCCATTACCAGCGAGCCCAACGGCCGCTTCAAGCGACAAGAAGGGCAGTCTCACCATTGGCGTCGACCTGGGGGGCACGAACCTGCGCATCGCTGCCTTCGATCCTGAATGGAACCGCCTGGCTTACATCAACTTGCCCACTCGTGTCAGCGAAGGTCCCGATGCGGTGGTGGGCGATATGTGCGACGCGATCCGCCGGGTGCTGGAGCAGTGCCCCCAGCAGCTGGTGGGTGTCGGTATCGGGGCTCCCGGCCCGCTGGAACTGCCTTCGGGAAAATTCCACCGCCCCCCTAATCTGCCTGGCTTCGATGCTTTCCTTCTCAAGGATGCGATGGAGTCGAAGCTACAGACTCCCGTGATCGTGGAGAAGGACGCCAATGCAGCGGCGCTGGCGGAGTGGAAGAGTGGAGTGGGCAAGGAGATGCCGGGCGACTCCATGTGCATGCTGACTCTGGGCACAGGCGTGGGCGCGGGCATCGTTCTGGATAGAAAAATCTGGCACGGCATGATTGGCATGGGCGGGGAGGGCGGACACATTCCGCTGGTTGAGAATGGCTTCCCGTGCGGCTGCGGCGGCCGCGGGTGCCTGGAACAATATGCTTCTGCAACCGCTATCTGCCGGGCCGCGAACCGGGCTGCCGCTCGCGGCGGGGCGGACCGTGTCGCTAAACTGATCGCCCGCCGTATCGAAGACAAATGTGAGTTCACCGCGCGCGATCTGGCCGGCCTGGCCCGAGAAGGGGACGAGCCTTCACGCCAGATTTTTGCCGATGCGGGCAAATACCTCGGAATGGGCCTGGCTATGCTGGTGAACGTGTACAACCTGCCGCTCTATGTCATCGGCGGCGGAGTCGTGAGTGGTTGGGACCTGTTTGCCCCACGGATGTTCGAAGAATTGCGTCGCCTGAGCTACATCTACGGGCTCACCGAACCCGGAGCGGATCAGAGCTTTACGCCGGGGAAGACCTACGTCGTCCCCGCAGCCACCGGGCCCGACGCCGGGTTGCTGGGAGCTGCGATGCTGCCTTACCTCGAAGCCGGCACGCTGTGATGCCATCGGGTTTCCTTTTCCCAAACCAAACACATGGAGAATAGCGGCGAGGACCTATGAGGCGGTGTTCTAGCTGGATAGCTGTTTTGGGATTGCTCTTCATGCCGTCGTCCGTCTTTGCACAGTCGCATGCGCCGAAACTTATCGACGTGCATGTGCACTATAACGGCGAGCCGGGATTTCTCGAACAGCTGCTCGACAAGTTGAATGCGACCGATGGATTAGCCTTTTTGCTGACAACTCCAAATGGCTTTCCGCAAGCCAGTAAGTTCATACAGGAACATCCGGACCGCTTGATAGGTTTTGGGGATATCAGGCTGGACGATCCGAATGCTCTTAGCGAAATTGACCGCTTTCATCAGGCGGGATTTCGGGGACTGGGTGAGATTACGACCACGCTGAAGAATTACGATGACCCAGCATACTGGCCGCTTTACGATCGCGCGGATAAGTATCACATGATTCTTCTTTTTCACACCGGCATCGTGAATCGACTGCACCCTGAAGAGCCTGCGGACATCAGCTTTGATCGGAGCCGGGTTACGCGGCTTGACTTGATTGCGCGGCACTGGCCAAAGCTGACTATTATCGGCGCGCATTTGGGAAATCCGGATTATGCGGAAGCAGGCGAAATTGGACGATGGGATCCGAATCTTTATTTTGACGTTTCGGGCACGACTCTCATCAAGAAGAAGGATGATTACCGCTTCTTCCGCTCCATTTTCTGGTGGACAGGAATCGTGAGCCCACATACTCCGCCCAGCGGTACCAGCGCGTTTGAGAAGCTGGTCTTTGGCTCGGATGTCTTTGGAGGAGATCTGCAGGAATTCGACAGTGCACAGGCACGCTACCATGCGATGTTGGACGCCTGCGAGGTGCCGCAAAACGCGCAAGAGAAGATTTTTTCGGGGACGATGTGGCGCATTCTGCAGATACAGCAGGCACAGGATTTGGTGTCAGCTACGGATGCGAGTAACGGGAAGCGATGAACGGCACGGGAAGGAAGCGATGTTTAGCGGTTCTTGTATTTTCCTTGAGCTGTAAAGTCGTGCCCTGACACAAAAGATGAGAGCTGTGGCTAGAAATAAGCGCCGGGGCTGATTGGGTAGCTCGGGGCATTCTCACCAGGGCTAGAAGCCCGATCATTGCGAGATAAAGCGTTCTCGCGGGTTTGAAAACCCGCTCCCCCGGACTGAAGTCCGGGCTGGCACGTTCGACTAGAGTCCGGGTCTACCCAACAGTGAGTTTTTCCGCAACCTGTAAAGTCACGCCCTGACACAAAACATCAGAAAGGTGGAGCGTCCGGCTGCGGTCGCGAAATTGGGGCATCTCACCAGGGCTAAAAGCGGTCGTCGGAAGATAGAGCGTTCTCGCGGGTTTGAAAACCGCTCCCCGGACTGAAAGCCCGGGCTGGCACGATCAAGCTGTAGCCTGATACAAAAGCGAGTGCCCCTGTCGGGCAAATGAGTGGAAGGTCAGCTTGCCGGCGCCGGAGACGGCAACTCCTTGTGCACAGAGCCTCTGTACCCGTAATAGGCGATGTATATGTAGCAGAGCGCGGGCAGAATAAAGGCGTGGTGAATACCAATGTGGTCCGCCAGCGCGCCCTCAGCCAACGGGATAATCGCTCCCCCGACGATCGCTTGCACCAGCAAGCCAGAACCCTTGGCGGTAAGCGGCCCCAAACCCTCCACACCCAAAGCAAAGATGCTGGGGAACATTACCGAATTGAAGAGCCCCACGCAAATAATGGTGCCCATCGCCAGCCAGCCGGTGCTCAGCATGGACGTCACCACCAGGATGCAGGCTACCACCGCAACCGTGCCCAACACCGCTCGCGTAGGTAGCTTCTGCAGTCCGGCCGCGCCGATGAAGCGACCGATCATGGCCCCCAACCAATAAAGTGAAACCAGACCGGCGGCGGTTTTGACACTCATGTTGCCGATCTCAGGCTGGGTAAAGTAGTTGATGAGAAAACTCCCGATCGATACCTCAGCTCCGACATACAGAAAAATTCCCAGGGCGCCCAACACCAGCTGTCTCTGCTTCCACAAGTCTCTGGCGGCTGTATCGGTGTCCCCCATGGGGCGGAACTCCCGGGTGGTCTCGATCTTGGGCAAGTTGAACATTGCGATCGCGAGCGCCAGGACGGTGAGCGCCAGAGCGATGCCGATATAGGGAACCTTTACGGTAGACGCTTCCTGCTGATGGTAAGCCAGCAACGCCGGGCCGGATAATCTCTGGAGCTGGCTCGACGACAACGGCGCCGCAGCCAAAATAAGGATTCCCCCCACATAGGGAGCAATCGTGGTTCCCAGCGAATTGAACGCCTGGGTAAGGTTGAGACGGCTCGATGCCGTGCGCGAGGGACCAAGCACGGTGACGTACGGGTTGGCAGCCACCTGCAAGGCGGTCACGCCCGTAGCCAGCACGATCAGCGCAGCCAAAAAGAGTTCAAACGATGGCACGTTGGCCGCTGGAACAAACAGCAACGCCCCGACCGCCATCACCAACAACCCGACCACCATGGTTTTCTTGTATCCGATTTTCTCAATCACCATGGCGGAGGGTATGGCAAAGACAAAATAAGCGCCGAAGAATGCGGATTGGATCAACATCACCCGCGCATAGGTCAGCTCGAAAATTGACTTCAGGTGGGGAACGAGAATGTCGTTCAGCGCGGTGAGAAACCCCCACACAAAGAACAGGGTCGTCACCATCGCCATGGCGCGGTAATTGCTGGGATGGTCGCTGCTGCTGACTGAGGTCTTGGTTACGGCTGCTTGAACCATGAAGTATGAGCTCCGCCGGTTTCTGTGGTCCGTCTCGAACCGGGGCGGATCAGCATAGTTTGGATGCAAACCAGCAATGTCGGTCGCACGCCCAAAGTTAACACAGGGCTACTCCGGGACGGAATGCCCTGAATCAGCCAACGACGACGCGCGCCATTGCCAACTCCAGGATCTCGCCGGTGAAAAGAAGGTCGGTCGTCTGCTTGCTGCGCTTTCGGTAAAGCGCCGTGGTCTCGCAGAGAGCTACGATATCTTCCACCTCTGCGGGGTTGATTACGCTCTCGAGAATGCGCTCGCAGAACGAATGCTCGTCGATGCCGTGCAGGATGAAACCGCGGCGCTTGGCTTCGGAAAGGTAAAAGCTCGTCACCTCGGCGAGCATTTGCTGGGCGTCTTCCGGGATCTCTTCGCGATGCGCCTTGCCCACCTTGGCTCCGGGAAGCACCAGCTTGATGCCGAAGATGTTGTCCAGCTCGCTGTTGGCCTCGAACGAGACCGTGGTGGCAGCAACCAGAACATTCTGCCGCTCAGACGTGGTTTCAATCAGCGCGTCGAGCTCGGTGAGAACCTCAGGGTCACCCTGCTGATAGGCAAGGTCGATCCGGGGCAGCAACAACATCACCTTTTGCCATTTGTAGCTGCGCACCAGGCTCTTCGCTTTGGCCAGGGCATCACTGTCCCGGGGATTGAAAACCGTGACTACCCGGTCCATCCCGGCCAATTGCGCGATCCTCTGCGCCAGGCTCTTCTTGCCGGTCTGGTTAGGACCGATGATCAGCACCTCATTGCCGATCTTCAGGTCCTGATAAGCAGCGGGATTACGCGCGCGGTCAATCAGGTCGGCGATGTTGCCGAGCAACTCGTCCATGCCCGCCACCCGGGGCCGAAGCGTGCTCACCAATTCGTCTTCCAGACTTAGGTCGATGCGCTCCTTGCGCTTGCGATACTCGGTGATGAACTCGATGAATGCCGGCAAAGCGGCGACCGAACCGACGAACACAGCAAAGACCAACACCTGCTCGGTAATCAGGAGAGCCGAGGTGTTGCCTGCCATCGGGTCGTACATATGGGCAGGATAGCAGGGCATTGGTCAAGGGTTATCTTCGACGTTACCCATAACCAAAGATCAACGCTCTGCGGCGAGGGGTTCCAATAGACTTCATAAGGCGTGGGAACCCTTCCAAGCATGCAGCAAGCAAGCCTGACGCGGGCCCTCGCCAGGTGGGTTGGAGTGGCTGTGCTGGCTGCTTTGTTTTGCGCTCCAGCGCAGGGGCAGAGCGGCAACCTGGCCCAGCTTCTGGGCAACACCAGCCGCAATGCGCGACCGGAGGTTGACCAGGGCCGTGCACCCGATAGCCTGCCCCAGGAACACATCCTTATGATGTTCCGGCGCAGTGAGCCGCAGGAACAGGCGCTGGAGCAGTTCATCGGCCGGCAGTACGACCCTCACTCTCCTGACTTTCATCGCTGGCTTACGCCGCAGCAATTCGGGGCGGAGTTCGGGCCCTCAAGCGGCGATATCCGCAAGGTCACCCAGTGGCTCACGCAGCAGGGGTTCCGGCTGAACAGCGTACCCGCCGGCGGCCTTTTTGTGGACTTCAGCGGCACCGCGGGCCAGGTGGCGCAGGCGTTCCACACCGAGATCCATCACTATCGCGTCCACGGAGAAGACCATTACGCCAACGCCAGCGATCCCTACATTCCGGCTTCCCTGGCTCCGATTGTCTCCGGCTTCCGCGCCCTCAACGACTTCCATCCCCACCCGTTGGTCCACCATATCGGCGTGGCCCATTTGGATCGGAGCACGAGAAGGTGGTCGCGCTCGAACGGGGAGGGTTCGCATCTGACCTCGGCGGCAAACGCCCTCTTTATCACCGGGCCGCAGGACTTCGCCAAAATTTACGGGGTCGACCAGGTGTGGAAGGAGCGGGTGGATGCACGGCCGTCGTCGCCCCCCCTCGTCGGCACCGGGCAGACCATCGGCGTGGTGGGAGAGGTCAACCTGGAGAGCGCCGATATCCAGAGCTTTCGCAATTCGTTCGGGATCACCGCGCTCGGCCCCAACGGCTCGGTACAGATGGAGAACCCACCCGCGAGCGTATGCGCGGCGCCTGACCCTACTGATAACGAACCAGAGGGGTATCTCGACGCGGAGTGGTCCGGGGCTATGGCGCCGGACGCTACGGTGGACTTTGTGGCTTGCGGACGACAGGGCGTGACCTCGGGCGCCGATCTGGCCGCGGCTTACATCATTGAAGACCCGGCCCATGTGAAACGGATCTCCGTGCTCAGCACCAGCTATGGCGATTGCGAGGCCCAACCCCAGAGTGAGGCCAACCAGTTCTACGTCTCCCTGTGGCAGCAGGCGGCAGCCGAAGGCATCACGGTGGTGGTCGCGTCCGGCGATACCGGCGGCGACGGCTGTCAGTATGTCGGAGCTTACGCTACAGACGGCATCTCGGTGGTCAACGAAGCCTCTACGCCCTACAACATTGCCGCGGGGGGAACTGATTTCAGCGATGTCTTCAGCGGGACCACCAGCACCTATTGGTCGGCGGTCAACGGCCCCAACTTCGTGAGCGCGCAATCATATATTCCGGAAATGGCGTGGAACGAGAGCTGCGCCAGTCCCCTGGTGCTCCAGTATTTTGGCCAAGGCTTCGATAGCAGCTCGGGACCCAATGGATTCTGTACCTGGGCAGCGCAACAGCCGTACGATCCCAATACCGGGTTCTCCCCCTTCGCGAATGCCTGGGCGGGGAGCGGTGGACAGAGCACGGTCTCAGCCCTGCCAGCCTGGCAGACCGGTGTTCCAGGGATTCCGCAGCAGGGCGGCCGGGCGGTTCCGGATATCTCCATGTTTGCCTCCGGCGGCTATACCTGGTCCCAGACGCTGATTCTTTGCGATTCCGCCCTGGCGGGTATGCCGGCGGGCACCGCGTGTGATTACTCTAACGATAATGATGTCTATGCCAACTATGGAGGGGGTACTTCGTTCGTTGCTCCGGCCTTCGCCGGCATCATGGCGTTGATTAACCAGAAGAGCGGTGATCGCCAGGGGCAAGCCAACTATGTTCTCTACCCGCTGGCCGGGGAACAGTATGTCAGCTATAGCAGCTCCACCCAGCCCAGCCTGGCCAATTGTGCGGCTTACCTGGGACCGCAGGCGCTCAGTGGGTGCTACTTCCACGACATCAGCGCCACGCCGAACCCGGGGGGTTCGCCGTCCACCCCATTTATCACCGGCACCACTTCTGTACCCTGCACCGGCACCGCCACCAGCGCCGGGACGTTCACCGACGTCAGCACAAATCCGGCTTCCAACAATGAAAACTGTTACGGATACCAAATCACTGTCACCGCTAACGGTGGCTCGCTGACCAACACACCGGACTACTACGGGGTGCTGAGCACGGTGGATAATGCAGCTTCTCCTGCCTTCACGGCCGGTCCGGGCTACGATATGGCCACCGGTCTGGGCAGCCCCAATGTCTATAGCTTAGTCAATGCGCCGCAGTGGTCGGGCGGTGGGCTGGCAACCTATATCACTCTGGCGCTAAGCCAACCGATCATCTCCCCGGGGGAGATTGTAACTTTGCTGGCGACCGTAGAGGACCAAGGGCGGCTTCCGGTCCTGGGGGGCACGGTTACCTTCTACTCGGGGAATAAGGTTTTGGGTTCGGTGACCAACCAATGCTCGCTGCGCGGGATCTTTGGTCTGCAGGTAAACGGGTCAACCCTGGGAGGAGACGGCACCTATCCAAATATAGTTGCCTCATATGAGGGAGGCGCGCAGAGGTGCCGGCTACAAACCGCAACCTATTATGGATCGCAATCGGCCCCGGCTACGGTCGTGGTGAGCCAGGGACAGCCAGGCTGGCTTTCTCTCCGGCTCCGGCCCGATGTGCCAGCCGCGCTGGGTCCGCGGTAAAAGTAATTTTTCTGAAGCGGTACGGCCTGAAGGGTTTGCGTGAGAACCGGCTCTGAACTCAGTTCCGTAGGGACGGCTGAGAGTAGCCCAGCACGCAGCGCTGGGTTTGCTGGTCTTTGGGAAATAGGTAATGAAGCCCAGGACTACGTCCTGGGTCATTTTCAGCCGTCCCTTCGGGACTGGTCCCGATACGCACTGATAGTTGATTTGTTTTCAGCGAGTGCTATCCAAATCGGCGGATCGAAAAAGCTAATTTGGACAAGACTGACTCTCACTTTCGGTCGTTCACATACACTTCAGGCCGTACGGACAGATTTTGCAATGAATCCGACATTCGGTCCCAGGACAATGCGAATACCCTCTGCGACTTGTCGCATGCGTGTGCTTCCAACATACTGATGGATACGGATGAAGCAAATGAAGCCGGGCGGGGCCATCTATTCACCTGAATTTGATCTTGTGCTGGCCTGCCTTCGCTGGCCGCAAGAAGCAGTCGACGGCGATCGCATCCGGGCGCTTGCCCAGCAGCCAATTCGCTGGTCTCATCTGCTCGAGATCGTCGACCATCATAAGGTGGTCCCGCTCTTCTCTCGCAACCTTAACACCTTCGCGCCGGGCTACATGCCGGACGAGCAAGCGGCAGCACTGCGTGCCCGCAGCGTGGCCAACGCCCACCTTTGCCTGTCCCGTACCGCGCATCTGGTCGCTTTGCATCGGCTCTTCCGCGAGCAACAGATCGACCTCCGGATCTTCAAGGGCATTCCTCTGGCCATCACCGCCTTTCAGGATCCGGCGTTGCGCGATGCCGGTGACATCGATCTGCTGGTCGCGGAGAAGGATATCTTCAAAGCCGGGGAGATTCTAGAAACACAAGGCTACGTGCGCTTCGAGCCGCAGGCGCGGCTGACGCCACGGCGGCTGCGATCGTACCTGGCACACCAGAAAGATTTTTCCTATGAACACCCCACGACCGGCATGGTCATCGATCTCCATTGGCGGCTTTTCCGAAACTCGTTCCTGCCTGCCAACGCTCGCCTGGAGGAGGTTGGTGAGGACTGGATCCACCTGGGTTCGGAGCGTATTCCGACGTTGCCCGCGCAACGCCTGTTGCTCTATCTCTGCGTGCACGGAGCACTCGACGGTTGGCTGCGGCTGAAATGGCTCGCCGATATCGGCGCTCTGCTGAACACCATGACCCCGGAGCAACTTTCCTCGGCGGCGATAGCCGCGGGCGAGCAGCAAGCGCTTCCCCAATTGAGCGCCGCCATGGTTCTTTGTCAGGATTTGCTTGGCTCCGGCCCGCAGGCGCTGCCCCAGGAGATTCTTGACCGGAACGATCGCAGAGTCGCACAGAGTCTGCGCTTCGCAAAACAGCTGATAACCTCAAACCGGTACCGTCCGATACGAGAACGGATAGCCTCCCCGCGATGGTTTCTCAACGAATTCCGTCTTAACAGCTCTCCGCGTTATCGCCTGGATCTCATCCAACGATCTCTCTTTCGCCCGCGTATCTGGAGCACGTTTGATCTGCCGGACGCGCTCTTCCCTGTTTACGGACTGCTCAGTCCTTTTGAGTGGTTAGCCTTTCATCTGCGGCATCGCATGGCTATGCTCGAACGGGCCCTGGGGCCCAAGCGAGATCTCCCGGCGCATGCAGCACACCGCACTCCGTTGACTCGCGCGCTTTTCCGCCGCCTGATGCAACTGCCGGCGGCCGACATTGCCCTGGCAGTCGAAGCCGTGTGCATGCTCACCTTTTTTCGCGTTGCGCTCAATTTTCTCCCGGTGCAAAGGCTCACTGCGTGGATGGGCAACGCCGCACAATCATCGCTTGCGCAAGCAGAGCCGGCGCAGACGCTTCGCCGCATTGAGTGGTCTATCGACGCAGTGGTGCGCCATGTCCCCCTCACCTTCGTCTGTTTTCCTCAATGCCTGGCCGCGTACTTCATGCTGCGCCGCCGCCACATCGCGAGCAAACTCTTCTATGGGGTTACGCGCGATGCGGATCAGCTGAAGGCTCACACCTGGGTCAAAGTGGGAGATCGCACGGTGGTGGGCGGCGAGCTCGAGTCGCGCTTCACCGTCCTCACCACCTTCCCGTGAAAGACTGGAACGGTCTACTCGTCCAGCAACCATTTCTCCACTGCGTCCACGGTCGACTCCAGGTGATCGAGTCCCCAGGGACGGATCAGTCGATACGCTCTGGCCTGGGATAGCACCCGGCCGCAGCGCAGAAAGTTTTCCTGCCGCTGGCCCGTCGCCTCCAGCACGTAAGCCTGGTGCGTAAGATTCATCAACGATGGGAGTGCCTTCACAGGAGACACCTCTTCCATTCGTAGGGACGAAGACGATTCCTCGTTACCCTCAAGAAAGACCAGTTTGCGAATTGGTTCTCGCTTCCCCGCAGTCTCCAGCGGAAGGCGATATTTGTCGTCCTCACGGAACACCCGTTCCAGTCCTTCTACTTGCCTTCCCAGGCGCTCAAAAGAATTGCGCCACAGCTTCAGCCAGGGAGCGGACGGGATCACCATCAACTCGTCTGCGGGAGCAGGATCGATGAGGCAGACGTCATCCGCCAGCACGCGGAATCCCCGTTGCGCCAGGTGCGCGGCCAGGGATGACTTTCCCTGGCCGGAGCGAGCCAGAAAGGCGATCACCCCCTGCCGGCCGTTTACCGGCTCGCTGCTGACCGCGCTGGCATGCAAGGGAAGCAATCCGCGCTGCTGGCACAACACTACGAAGATGGTGCTCAGCAGCCAGGCGCGCACATCGAGTGCACAAGCACCGGCCTCCGGGCTCACAACAATCTCCTGCCCATTGGTAACCAGATAACGTCCAACGCCGTGGATGCGCAGAAGGTATTGCGATGCAGTCGCGAAGCAGTCGGGATCGAGCTCGACGGCGCCTGGCAAATGATCCGAGACCTCGCCCAATCGGATCCTGACCGGATGCGGAGTGGCCCCCTGGTGTTGTGTGAGGGGTAATTCCGGGAGCACTATTTCAGAGAAAAACGTAATACCACCGAGGAGGTACACTCCAGCCGCCTTTATCATTCACCATCCCCAGAAAGAGTCAGCCACGTCCATTGCGAGTTAACCTTTCTGTGGTATCCAACCAGCACTGCAGGGTTTAGTATCTACTCTAGTAACTATCACGTGGAGGAACGCATTGACGCTGGTTACCTCCTGCGTTACGCTCTAGCTGTACCGGGTGGCAGGAGCGTTAGTTTCAAATTCACAGGGGTCCAGGGAGTTTTCAATGATGAGCTACGACGCTAACGATCACGGCGCATCTGACCAGGTTGCAGGCCAGGCGAAGAAGCCGTGGGTCACTCCGTCGCTCGAAATAATCGCCCTAGAGAGTGCTGAGGGTGGTACGAAACCTTCGCACGCCGACGGAGCCGGTGGTCATTTCAATCGTCCGAAATCTTAGCTTTGCACTCCCGCAGCTATGGAGAGTCGCCTTTGTTCGAAGACTTCTCATTCGAGAAGTTACTGCAGAATTAAAATCCCAAGTTGACCACTCCATCCGATCGGATCCCAGAACACTCAGGATCGGAGAAATGCGCTAATTTCGTCGTATGAGTGCAATCGCGGGAATTTGGTCGTTTGATGGCGGAGTTGCCGTCTCCGCGGCCTGCCGCGACATGCTCCAGGCGCTCAGCGTGTACGGCAACGATGACTGCGCGCAGTTCACCGGGCCGTCGCTTGCCATGGGCCGCTGCCTTCTGCGGCTTCTCCCCGAAGATTGCTTCGATCGCCAGCCACTCTCGGCCGGCGTCGTCACCTCGCTGGTGGCGGATGTACGACTGGACAATCGCGCCGAGCTGGAGGGCGAATTAAAGTCTCTCCCCGCAACAGGCTGCGGAAATGGCGGACAGCGATCTGCTGTTAGCGGCGTGGCAGCGTTGGCACGAAGAGTGCGTTGACCATCTTTCCGGCGCCTACAGCTTCGCGGTCTGGAATCAGCAGGAACAACACCTCTTCCTGGCCCGCGATCACACCGGAGAACGTCCGCTCTTCTACGCTTCTACGGCCAACTGCTTTGCCTTCGCATCCATGCCCAAGGGCCTCCACTGCCTGCCATTTGTGGGCGCGGAGGTGGACGAGGATTACATCGCCCGCTATCTCGTCCTGGCCAACATGCCGATCGAGCAAACCATCTTTCGCAATCTGCAGCGCCTGCCATCGGGATGCTCGCTCAGCATCCATCGTGAGAAGACCAGGCTCACGCGTTACTGGCGCACCGGCCAACTGCAGGATCTTCGCCTGGGCTCGCCGGAAGAGTATCTCGATTGTTTCCGGGAACGGTTTGATGCTGCGGTACGCTCACGCCTGCGCACCCGCGGGGGCATTGGCGCACAGTTAAGCGGCGGGTTGGATAGCGGGGCGGTTGCTGCCACCGCGGCGCGATTGCTGGGGGCCGAAGGTCGCGAGCTCACTTGCTTTACCGCCGTGCCTCGTCCCGGCTTTGCCGGCCCGGGCAGCAAGACTCACTTTGAGGATGAGGGAGCGCCCGCGGCCGAAGTAGCCGCGCTCTATCCCAACATGCGCCACGTGCTGGTGGACTCGAGCGGGACATCGTTTCTTGACATCCTGGATCACAATAACAATCTCTACGACCATCCCTGCTTCGGACCCAGCAACGAGGTCTGGTCGAACGCCATCCTGGACCGGGCGCGGGCGAGCGGAATTACCGTGCTGCTCAATGGAAACTGCGGCAATTCGACCCTCAGCTATGACGGCATGGCTGCCTTCTCGACCTGGTTTCGCTCCGGCCAGTGGGGAACGCTGGCGCGGGTGGCGCGGGAGGTCACGAGCACGCGAAGCGCTTCCCTGCGCTCGATCGTTCGTAATGCGGTGTGGCCGTCGCTTCCCTTCTGGCTGCGCAGCGTTACCGATCCGCACATGCGTGGCTTCTCGCTCGACTACAGCATCCTGCATCCTGAGATAGCCCAGCGTCTTGATCTGGAGCGCATTGCCTTTCGTGATCTGAACCGGAATTCTCCTGACGGCCGCACCATGCTGCGCACGCTGCTTGAGTATGGCGATATAGCCGACACTCCGATCGCAGCCCAGGGGGGATGGCAGCTGGATTTTCGCGATCCTACGTATGACCGGCGCGTAGTCGAGTTCTGCCTTACTGTGCCGCTGGAAGAGTTTCTCCGTGGAGGCCAGTTGCGTTCCCTCGTCCGCCGCGCCATGGTGGGGCGATTGCCGGCCAGCACGTTGCACACGCACGCAACGCGGCCGTCAATCCGCGGACTGGTACGTGAATGTGGGAGCGGTCCGCGGCCGCATGGCGGCGGAAGTGGAGCGGTTGCAGAGCTCTCCACTGGCAAGCCGCATGCTTGACCTGGCGCGCATGCGCTCACTGATTGAGAACTGGCCCAGCAGCGGCTTCGAACGGCTGGATGTAAACCGCTCACATCACATCGCGCTCACTCGTGGTTTCTCGGTGGGGAAATTTCTGATGCAGTACGACCGGGATAAAGCAGCGCTCAAGGATTAGCGCAGGGGCCAAAGTGTTTGCGTGAGAACTCAACTTACAAATCAGTCCCGAAGGGACGGTAGTCTCGTGCGCGCTAACTTGGTTTAGGATGTTTTTCGTCACAACTTCCACAGGATCGTCATCCTGAGAGTTTGTAACTTTATTGGTTTCACGAAAAAATCGATGCTGAAAATAAAGAGCTTAGGTGGGTCAAAAATCGCCAAAGGTCAAAAAAGTCACAGGCTCTGAGGATGACGATTTTGTGGGAGAACTAACAGACCGGAGACCTTTGTGCGGGAGCCGGGGCGCACCGCAGATCCCTCGGCTGCGCTCGGGATGACAAGTGGAGGGTGGTGGCTTTTGTTAGAGGCCGTTAGATCGGATGGACAGAAAAGAAACAGCAGGTCCACTACGACTTCGCTCAGGGCAGGTCCCTCCACTACGCTGCGCTCCGGAGGGGATGACAATTCGTTTAGAACTCGAAGACTTCGCGCGAAAAATCAATACAGTCACAGCCTCTCAAGATGACGATTCTGTGGGAGAACTAACGGACCGGAGACCTTTGTGCGGGAGCCGGGGCGCACCGCAGGTCCCTCGGCTGCGCTCGGGATGACAAGTGGAGGGTGGTGGCTTTTGTTAGAGGCCGTTAGATCGGATGGACAGAAAAGAAACAGCAGGTCTCCACTACGCTGCGCTCCGGAGGGGATGACAATTCGTTTAGAACGCGAAGACTTCGCGCGAAAAATCAATAAAGTCACAGCCTCTCAGGATGACGATTCTGTGGGAGGTTTGACGAAAAACATCCAAGCCCAGGACTCCAGCTGCCCCTTCGGGACTCGATTCTGAACTCCAGTCGCATTCACAAGCGCTAGGAGGCCGCGGTTACGATCACAGTCACCGCTATTGCGTGCGAGATGGTTGTACCTTGCGTGCCCGTCACCACGATGGTGTAGGTGCCGGCCGCAGTTGGAGTAGAAGTGGGCGTGGACGGGGGCGTCGGAGTTGAGGGTGGCGCCGGCGTAGACGAGCCACCGCCGCAGCCGATGCCGCCGGCGAGAACCGCCAGAACGACCAGGCTCAGCAAGGCGCGCCATCTCCGCCGTCGTGCCGGAAGACCCAAGAGGAAGACACAAGCCAGAGTGGCTCCCCCACTGGCGGCGAACCAGCCGATGCGCCGGGTAGAAAGACCCGCAGACTTAACCGAGCCGCTGGCAGGAGTGGAGGCAACGATGGTAAGCGTCGCCGTGACGTTTCCGTTCACCGTGACCGAGGTGGGATTGAGGCTGCAGGTCATTCCCGTGGGACCGCTACAGGCGAGGCCGACGGAGGCGTTGAAGCCATTGATGGAACCGAGGTTCAGCGTTGACGTGCCGGTCGCGCCCGAGGCTACGGTTACGACTGGGGTTAGCGCCACCATGGAAAAATCAGACAGGGGATTGGAAAGCGAGACGGTGGCCTGGGACTGGGTGTAGACGCCATCTCCAGAATACGTAATTACCACAGTGTTGTTGCCCTGGGGCAGAAACGCATTCACGTTGTCAAAAGTAATAGTTCGCTGTCGAGGTGTCCCCCGATCCCGCAGCGATGAGCTTAAGGCCTCCGGGGGTCAGGTCAAACCCAGCCGACTGAAGATCGACCGTGCCGGTGGGCGCGGCGGATCCGGTCTTTCCAGTCACGGTGATCGATAGGTTGATACGCGCGGAGGGCGAAGCCGTAGAACTGCTTGCAGTGGCCGTGGTGGTCGAGGCCAGCAGCGCGCTGGGCCCGGTGACCGTCAGCGGTCGCGGGTGTAGGGGTGCTTCCCGTGGAGTAGTTGCTGTCACCGGAGTAGGTCCCGGTCAAGGCCACCGAACCTACCGCCAACGCAGTACTCTGCGCGCTGGTGATGGTATACGTCGCCACCGCGTAGCTGTTTTGGAAGGGGCTGAGGGTCCCCGATCCGAGCATGGTCGATCCCGCCATGAAGGTCACCGAGCCCGTCGGAGCGATGCCGCCTCCGGGTGTTTCCACCAGCGCGCTGAGCGTAGTTGTCTGTCCCTGGGCGATGGTAGAAGCGGCCGCGGTCACCACCACCGCGGTCGATGCTTTGGTCACCGTGAAGGCCACGGTCCCCGGTGTGCTCGACGATTTGTTATAGCTGGCATCGCCCGAATAGGAGGCGGCGATCGAATGGGAGCCGATGGGGAGAGCGCCGGTGGTGTACTCCGCATCGCCAAACGAATTCACGACTACCGTGTTTAATGCGTTGCCGTTGTCGGTAAATGACACCGTGCCGGTGGCAGGCGTGTAGGAGTTGCAATTGGAAGAGCAATTGTAGTAACTGGTGGGAACCGGATCTCCATTAAGGATAGCGGGGGTGCCATAAGGCACCTGTTGCCCACTCAAATTGCTGGACTGCCCGTTCACGCTCTCAGTTACCTGAAGAGAAAGCGTGCTGGCTTCCGGTGTCACCGTGATCGCGGTCTTGGCGGACACGCTGGGGGCAAAGGTTCCGTCTCCGGAGTAGCTGCCCCAGATGTTATAGCTGCCCCCCGGCAAGAAGGTGATACTCCCGGAAGCCGCACCACTGGTGAGATTGAAAAGAAGTTGCCCCTGTTCGCTGATGAGCGGAGCTGTCGCTCATGACCGCCACATCGCCGGTTGGCGTGCCGCCGCTGCCGGTTACGCTGGTTTTGAGAGTGACTGCCGTACCGTGGGCAAACGAGGCAGAAGAGCTGGTAAGGGTCGTGGTGGTCGCGGTTCCTTTACTGCGGCTGTTCCAGTTGGTGACCAGTACATTGGCGTCAATCGAGCCCAGCCCCGTGGCCAGATCGTACCCCGGAGTTGCGGCGTAGCCGGTCAGTTCACCGTTGGTGCAATTGGGCGATGCCTGCCTGGCAAGGCATCTGGTTGGTGCCGAGGGTGATGTCATGAAAGGCGCTGGGCTCCTTGGCAGCCAGGGGATAAAGCTCGTAGTCCGCCTGCCCCTGTGGTCCGTAGGCTTGGTTGATGATTGCCATAATGCCGGCAAAGGCCGGTGAAGAGACCGAGGTTCCGCCAAAACCGCTGATTTGCGGATTGGTGGTGCTCTGGCAGTCGCCATCGGCGGCGCATACGGCGTAATAGCTGCCGTTCAATCCGTTGGCGGCAAAGAGCGAAATATCGGGGATGTCACGGGCGCTATCACTGGGCACGCCAGTGCCTACCTGCCAGGAAGGTTTGGGGGTGGGCGCGCAAGCGGTGACCGTGGTATTGCTGGAGTTCAGTGTTGGATTGCCACAGGTGCTTGGTCCGCCGCTTCCGCCGGAGATGGATCCGCCGGTTACGGTCAAGAGGTTCGACCCATATGGCTGTCATTCCAAACCTGCTCCGGAATGTAGCTCTTCAGCGAGCCGTCGTTGCTGTCGTTGGTGCTGTTCCAATAAGTAGCGAGCGCCGCCGCGTTGGCGTAGTGAAAATCGGTACCGCCGACAGCCACGTTGTAGGGCGTCGAGGCAAAGCCGCTTACCGCCAAGCCCTTGCGTGGCCACTGTTTCGTGTGTCGGGATCATCGCAACCCGCTGAACCGCTGTCGCCGGTGGAAACCATGACGGTGATTCCCTGGGCCGCCCCCTGCTCCCAAAGTGAGCTCCAAAAGGCATTTTCCGCGCCCAGCGAAAATTCGCATTGGCCAAAGCTGATGCTCATGACGGGGGCAATGTTGGAATAGATCGCCCGCTCCGCGGCCAGATACAAACCCGGGTCCACGCTGGTGTCCCCGGCAATCACCAGGTCGATGGTGGCGCCGGGAGCCACGGCGCCGGACCACTCCACATCCAGGTAGGCCTCGGCGGAGGCGCCGTTGAGCCCATCCGGGTTGTTGGCGCCATCGATCCCCGGATCGTTGCCGTCGATGATCACCTGCGGGGAGGAAGCCGGCAGCCCGAAGAGGGTACGAAAGTTGTTGACGAAGTTGATGTTGATATTCGATTCGTTGATGATCGCAATGGTCTGGCCGGTGCCGTTGAGCGGTTTGGTAGCGTTGTAAAGCGGGGTCACGTCGTACTGGGTGGCAAAGTCTTCGGGGGCGACGGCGAAGGTATTGCCCAGGGAGCCGCCGGGTAAGGTCCACTCTGGAATGGCGCGATGGGTCTTGGGATCGTATTGCGCGCTGCCTAGAAAGTGGCTGTAGTGGCGCACAGGGAAATTATTCAGCGAAACAAAGCCGCCTAATACCGGCGCCAGCGCGACGGGAATTTCCGGAGCCACCGCATTGGCATAATGCTGCTGGCCGTTGACCTCATACTTGTGAATTGCGGTATGGAATGCCTGCTGCAAAGCGCCTACGGTGCCGGCGACCTCCAGCGTCTGCTTGCCCGGATTTACCTTGAGTACCTGGAAGCCCTGGGTCTGGAGCCAGTCTTCTATCGTCTGCACATCCTGGTCACTGGGTCCGAACTGCTCTCCAAACTGTTCGGGGGTCAGCCATTTGTGAAAATTCGCGGTGCCCGGGGTATGCATGTCATGCAGCAGTTGCTGCAGACTGGCCTCCTGTTGGGGGCTGCGCTTCAAAAGCAACTGTATCCGATCCAGTTGCATATCGGGCGAAGCGGCGCCGCGGTCGTTGCGGGCGTTGGCCAGCGGGTGGACGGTACCGGGCAGCGTGACCCGGGCATGATCATCTACCGGTTGGGTCAGGCGCGCCGCCTGCTGCGCCCACATGGAATTGACTGCGCCAAGGAATATCAGCAGCGTCAGGATCGACGAGAATCTGTGCTTCGAGTACGAAAAAGAGTTGGGTCGCATGGCTTCCTTAATAGCTTTTTGGAGCAGGGTTCCTGGCATCCAAAAGCGGCTCAACGGCATTCTACTCATGGGATATGTCAAAGGGTGTTTATTCCCACTCCTGTAACAGGAGAGGCAAAGATCCCGGTGATCGCTGTTTGTTCTCAGCGGAAGACAAGGCAAACGGGAAAGCTCAGCGGGTATTGATTGCCGCTTGGCGTCAGAAGCCCAGTTCGTGGGTTGCGGGCAAAGACGACGATATTGGAGGAGTCCTGATTGGCCACCAACAGCCACTGATTGCCGGGATCGAGGGCGAAATGGCGAGGACTCTTGCCCCCACAGTCCACATGCTGAACCGGTTTAACCGTTCCCTCGCGATCGTCGATGGAGAAGACCGCCACGCTGTTATCCCCGCGGTTGGAGGTATAGACAAACCGGCCGGCGGAATCGACCGCGACCGTAGCCGCGGTGTTCGATCCGGCAAAGCCTTCGGGGAGGGTCGAGATGTTCTGGATCCTGCTCAGGGTCCCTTGCTCAGCGTCCCATGCCAAGACGTCGAGTGTGCTGGCAATTTCGTTGAGGGAGTACGCCCACCGTCCACTGGGATGAAAAGCAAGACTTCGTGGACCGGAGCCGGGCAGCGCCTGATAGGAGGGGGGAGTGTTCGGGGTGAGGCGCGCGGTGAGTGGGTCGAGGTGGTAGACGGAGATGCGGTCCAGTCCCAAGTCATTGACCAGGACGTAGCGATTGTCACGGGACACGGTGGTGCAATGGGCGTGCGGCTCTGCCTGGCGTTTCGGGTCCGCGCCGTGGCCGGTGTACTGAAAGGTGGAGACTGCCTTGCTGAGTCCTCCGCTGGGCAGCACCCGGAAGGATGCGGCGCTGCCGCCGCCATAGTTGGCGACGAAGACGGCTTTTCCCGTGTAATCGACCGCGACATTGGCCGGTCCGCCGCCCATGGAAGAAACAACATTGATGGGGCGCAACTTGTCCCCCGCGACCGCGAAAGACGAGATGGAACCACTCTTCTCTCCGTGATACGCATCCACCTCGTTGACGGCGTAGAGGTGGCGGCGATCCGGGGAAAGGGCCAGGAAGCTGGGGTTGACGGTCGCCGCTGCCAAGCCCGAGCGGCGTCATAGTGCCCGCATCCGCATCCCAACCAAACCCATAGATGCCGCGGCTGGCGCCCTTGTCTGTGTAGGTGCCGGCAAAGATGAGCCCGCTGGGGGTGGCGGCCCATCCCGGGGTGCGTGCAGCAAAGGCCAAGGCCGAGAGTTTTCGCCAGGAAAGAACGGCGACTTGAATTTTCCATCCTCGCCATACTACTGTAAGTCGACCCTGCGACCCGAGGCTCTGTGCCCGTCGCACAAGTCCGTTGCCGGGTATGGTCTACGGCCGATTCTTCATCTTTAGCTGTTACTGTATGTACGAGATTGGCGGGGGAGGAAGCAGTGCGCGTAGGACTCTTTACCCGGGAATATCCACCCCACGTCTACGGCGGCGCCGGCGTTCACGTGGAGTATCTAAGCCGCGAGCTGGCGCGCAAGGTTTCTGTGGAAGTCCTCTGCTGGGGTCAACAGCATTCCGATCAACGCAACCTTCACGTGCAAGGACTGGAGCCGTGGAGCGAAATCACCCAGGGCACCCAGGGAAAATTCAAGGGCGCTCTGGAAGCCTTATCCCTGAACCTGACCCAGATCAAAGCCCTAGCCGGAATCGACATTGCGCATACGCACACCTGGTACGTATCCATGGCCGGCTTTCTGGCCAAGAAGCTGTACGATATTCCGTTTGTCCTCACTACCCATAGCCTGGAACCGTTGCGCGCTTGGAAGGCGGAGCAGTTGGGCAGCGGTTACGCCATGAGTTCGTGGATGGAACGAACTGCGATCCTGGATGCAGATGCGGTGATTGCCGTCTCCAGTGGCACGAAAGAGGATATCCTTCGCGCCTACCCGGTGGATCCTGAGCGGATACACGTGATCTACAACGGCATCGACCTGGAGCAATACCAGCCGACGCCGGAGACCTCTGCCTTGACGGCGCACGGTGTGGACTTGTCCATTCCCTACGTGCTTTTTGTGGGCCGCATCACACGCCAGAAAGGGGTGACCCACCTGGTGGACGCGATTCGCTATCTGCCTGCGGGGACCCAGGTGGTGCTGTGCGCGGGTGCTCCCGATACCCCGGAAATTGCCGCCGAGTTGCAGCGCAAGGTAGAGGAGTCGCGCAGCTTCAACCCCAGACTGATCTGGATCGACAAGATGCTCAGCAAGGCGGACACAATCCAGTTTTATAGTCACGCGAGGGTTTTTTGCTGCCCATCGGTGTACGAGCCGTTCGGCATCATCAACCTGGAAGCCATGGCTTGCAAAGCGGCCGTGGT
Organism: uncultured Acidobacteriaceae bacterium; assembly: GCA_963821315.1. Lineage (GTDB taxonomy): Bacteria > Acidobacteriota > Terriglobia > Terriglobales > Acidobacteriaceae > PALSA-350. The sequence goes on from CAWGDP010000017.1 coordinate 82,010, forward strand.
GGCCAGCGCTGTGGGCGGGATTAAAGAGGTCGTGGTGGACGGTGAGACCGGATTCCTGGTCCCCTTCGATCAGGATCCGGTCACCAGTTTTCCGCTGGATCCTGATCGCTTTGCCCGGGACCTGGCTGCGAAACTGAGCGATCTACTGGCTGATCCGGCGAAGTGCAAGCGGTTTGGAGAAGCTGGCAGGAAACGTGCTGAAGAGAAGTTCAGTTGGACCCGAATTGGGGACCAGACAATTGATCTCTATCAGGCTCTGATAGACGCCCGCAAACGCTCAAAATAGGGCTAGACCGGACGAGGGGCACGGCTTCAGCTGTGCCCCCTAGTATGCGATCGAAGAGGGCTTCAGCCCCTCGAGGTACGGTTTCGTCCGGCATGTCCCACGACGTACCTCAGGGGCTAAAGCCCTCAATAGCTGTGGCTTGTACGGCACGGCTGAAGCCGTGCCCTTCGTTCAGAGAGTTTTCCCGCGATGGGTATGAGCGAACATCCGTTTCCCTACCTCTGTTGCTCGGGATGAGGGTTCTCTTCCCTGGGCTTCGGTTCCTGCTCCGGCCTTGGCCTTGTCTCCGGCCGCGCCTGTGGGGCTGGCCTTGCTTCGGGTTGCGGTCTTACTTCCGGTTGGGGCCTCATCTCCTGAGCTGGCCGTGCCTCGGGAGCTGGCCTCGCCTGCGGGGTGGGGTGTGCTTGCGGCACGGGACGTTCTTGCTGCGGCGGGCGTTCCTCCTGGGGCGGCCTTACCGGCTGAACCGGCCGCTCCTGGGACGCTGGTCGCACCTGCTGAGCCGGCGCTGCTTGTTGTACTGGGCGTCCTTCCTGAGCGCGATCGATCGGGGGCCTGGGTCGCTGCACTGGGACCGGAACCGGCTCACGCCGTTCCACGGGAAGCGGCTTGGCGATCGCAACAGTCTGCGGCTGGCCGCGGTTTACAGCAACGAACTGGGCGCGGTTCGTACTCGCCGCAATCCTGTGTTGTTGCTGAACGGCTAACGGAGGCAGACGCGGCTGCCTCAGTGCGGCCAGTTCCGGGGCGGTCGGCCGAATGTTCACGCCCCCAGGACCACCGTTATAGCTCACGCGGTTGTAAGTAGTGATGTTGGTTACGTTGCGAACGTATGTGTTGTGAATTACGGTAACGTTGACGTTCGTCACCTGGCGGTTGTAGTTGAATTGATTGTGGTTCCAATACCCACCGTAATAGCCGCGGCCGACGTACCCGTTTCCGTAGTTCACGCCGCCGTAGTAGCCGATGTAATGCCCCCAATAGCCTTGGTGGAATCCGTAGCGGCCCGCATTGTAACCCCAGTATCCCGGAGTCCAGAGCGCCCCCGCATAGGGTGCGAAGGCCCACACGCCAGGAACCCAATAGAAGCCGGCCGGAGCATAAGCCCAGTAGCCGGGGGTCCACATGTAGTTTGGTTGGGGGCAGGGCGGCTGTTGATATTCCGGCAACGGTGGGGGAGCCTCGGGAGCGTATTCTGCAACCGCATCCTGGTCGCCTTGGTCATAACCCTGATCGCCATCGTTCTGGCCCTGATACGGCTGACCCTGATCTTGAGGCTGCTGATATTGCGGCTGTTGAGCTTGCTGGGGGCTGGGTGCGGAATAATTGGGAGCCGCGCTTGCCTGTTGAACAGGAGCTGGAGCCTGGCTCTGATCGACGGGAGCTGCTCCGTTATCACTGACCGGCGCGAGGTTTCCGTTCGCCGCAGCATCCACTTGGTCGGGATCGTTCTTGTGGCAGCCCGCGGTCAAAAGAGCCAACGTCAGTGCCGGTAAAAAAAACAACTTTCCTGGGTTCTTCATTCGTACCTCTGCTCACGCTGAGCCACCGGCCGCAACCGGCTCTACCGATCGTAACCCTTGATTACCAGCGAAGTTCTCTAGTGAGATGCGCGTGAACCACAGAGGGTAGCCCGCGTGAGCAGCATGGCATGTCTATATGACTGAATCGATGAGTCTTCCGCTAAAACAGGGGCACCAGTGGTGCCCTATTTAGGGCTGTTTTTCGATGATTACCGAAGTACTGTCGTAGTCGCCGCGCAGGTTAAGATCGATACCGTGGTGCATCAGGTAGGCGCCGCTTACGCTCCCCGTTTCGGTCATTTGGGTGGGATCGATGGCCTGCAGCTTGTACGTGGCGGTTTCGTCCAGGCCGCGCAGGAAGACAGTTGGGAAGGGCGTTCCGAATTGCTGCGAATGCAGGAAGGCAAAGAGCACCGCCTGGCGCCCGTCCTGGGAAACGTACTCGGTGGCGGAAACTTCGCTGCCCTCGGGCGCGATGAGTCGATAGAGTCCACCCCGTTGCACCGTTCCGCGAATCCGCTTGTCGTAGGCGACGAACTGGGTGGCCGCTTGCATGTCCTCCGGGGTCCACTTGTTCAGGTTCCCACCTACCCCCAGTGAGCCGGTCATCGCCACCAGAAAACGAAATTTGAGCGGGACAACGCGCTTATCGATGCCACTGGGAACATCGGTGACCCAGGCCATCATGATGCCTGGGGTATAGGCTTGGCTGAATCCATCCTGCAGCGTGAGCCGGTCCAGCGCGTCGGTGTTATCCGAAGTCCAGACTTGCTCGACGCGGCGCAGGATGCCTAGATCTACGCGGCCGCCACCACCGGAGCAGGACTCGATTTCCAGTTTGGGGTGCTTGGCACGCAGCCGGTCGAGGATGTCGTACAGGTTGCGCACATAGGCCACATAAATCTTCTTCTGATCTTCTGGAGCAACTGCGTCCCAGCCGGGCTCAGCCCAGTTGCGGTTGTAGTCCCATTTGAGAAAGGCGATGTCGTTGTTGGTGACCAGCTGATCAAGCCAGTTAAAGACGTATTCCTTTACATCGTCGCGGGCCAGGTTGAGCAGGAGTTGATTGCGCGCCTCGGTGCGGGGACGCCCGGGGAAATTCATCGCCCATTCGGGATGCTTGCGATAGAGATCGCTATCTGGGTTCACCATCTCCGGTTCCACCCAGATGCCGAAGTCCATGCCCAGTGCGTGCACGCGATCGATTACCGGCTTCAGCCCGTGGGGGAACTTCTGCTGATTCACATACCAGTCACCCAGGCCGGCGTGGTCATCCTTGCGTTGGCCAAACCATCCGTCGTCGATGACGAAGCGTTCGATGCCCAGCTTGCTGGCCTTCTCGGCCAAAGCAATCTGGCCCGCCTCGCTGACATCGAATTCCGTGGCTTCCCAGGAGTTATAGAGGATGGGCCGCAATGCCGCCTTCTCCCCGCCAGGCAAAATGGATTGGCGCTCAAAGCGATGCAGAATGCGCGACGCCTCACCGAAGCCACCATTGGTAAATCCACCGTAGAAGGGGGGAGTTTCGAGTTGCTCGCCCGGCTTAAGCCGGTATCCGAAATCGAAAGGATTAAAGCCGCCGGTCACGCGCACCTGCTGCATCGCGGTCTGCTCCACCGTGATGCGCCAGCTGCCGCTCCAGCCCAGGGCTCCGAACCACACTGGCCCACTCTCCTCTGTAGTCTGCTGCGGGCGGTCGATGGCAAACCATGGGTTCGACTGATGCGAGGTGCTGCCACGGCGGCTTTCGATAACACGCGCCCCGGTTTGCAGAGGCTCGGAGTGCAGTTGCCACTCCGCCCCCCAGTGGCCGGTGAGATAGTGCCAGCCGTAACCCTCCCCTTGGGGCAAGGTCCAGGCGGCCGACTGCGCGCTCTCCAGCGTGATGGCCTGATCGGTTTTATTTTCAATGCGTGACCAGCGCTCGAGAATGCCGGTCTCTGGATAAATACGGTAATAAAGGTGGACTTCGAGGGCGGTGGCAATATCCTTCAACACGATCTCCAGCGTGTTGCCATCGAGGTGCTGCTCGACGAAATGCAAGACCACGTCCCGGTTACCGTTGGCGTAGGTGGCCTTCAACGCAGGTTCGGTGTACAGTTCCCCGCCCCAGCCCGGATACTCCTGCGGGGTGGTGGTGGTCGAGAGATCAAACGAGGCCACCTCTTCCCTGCCATGCGGGGTTTGAAAATCCGCATCGCGCGTGACCCGCTGGCCCCAATAGATCGATTGCAGCTCACCGCGCTCATTGACGCCAAAGGCGTAGGTGGTTTCGCCGGCCTGCAGCACCCAAACCTTGCGCTCGGGGAAATACTGAATGTCTGCTCTTGCCCGGAGCCATGGGCTTACCAGGAGGAAAAGGGCCAGAAGCCAACGCTTTCTCATTTTCGCTTTCAACTCCGCTTTCAATGCGATCACCTGGCATCTCCTGGTACAAAAGCCCGGTGATAGTTATACCCCATCGCCACAGAACGGAGTTTAGCGCTATAAAGGATGGCTGTTGTTTTCTAAGGAGCACGGATGAAGACCTGGTCGGCAACGCAAATACTTGTCTGCTCATTTCTGGCCCTGGCGACGCCCGGTATGCAGCTGGGGGCGCAAAGCCCGGATACCGGCGCTGCGAAAGCGAAGCTCTACAACACCACCAAGCAGAAGCTTCTCGATGGCAAGCAGGTTTTCAGCTTCACGCAATCGAAGATGGATATCGCCGACTATTGCGAACGGGCCAAGCATTACGATTTCACGTGGTTTGAAATGCAACACAGCACGCTGGAGTTCGCGGACATTGAGAAGATGATTGCCGCGTGCCCGCACGTGAAGGCGACGCCTATGATTCGGCTGCCCGACGCACAGGAGTGGCACATCCAGCATGCGACCGATATTGGCGCGCTCGGGGTGGTGATTCCCACCGTCGACGATGTGGATCGGGCGCGGGAAGCAGCCAAGTGGGCGCGCTATCCCCCGGTTGCGCGACGGAGTTCGGGCCAGGGCCAGGCGGCGAGCATCTGGGGTGTCAACGGCATCGACTACCACCACACCATCAACGACAACATGCTGGTGGTGATCATGATCGAGACGCCAACCGGCGTGGCCAATGCATATGACATTGCGTCGGTTCCGGGCGTGGATGTGGTGATTATTGGAAACAACGACCTGAGCTGGTTCTCTGGATACGCACAGACCGACGAACGCTACCACCAATTGGTGGACAAGGTTCGCGCAGATACGCTGCGAGCGGGAAAGTTGTTCGGGCAGGCCAACGCGACGTATGCGACCGGCCCGTACAGCAAGGATTCCGTTTTCTTCCAGAATGGTCCATCCAACGATGGCTGGCAGCCTCCTAAGAGCGGGGCGCCGGTAAATGCTCCGCCTCCGGGAGAGAGGTAAGGAACGGAGCGCTGGCAGGGAGAAGAACAGCAGGTCCACTACGCTACGCTCCGGTCGGAGGCTGGGACTTTATTGATTTTTCCGTAGTTTTAGTGGCCGGAAAGCCCTGAAGAGCATGCGTCGATTAAGCATCCTCGGGTCCTTCGACTCCGCGCCGTAAGCCCTCTGTTAAGCGATGGTCCGCGAGGCGCTTCGCTCAGGATGACGATTCTGTGGGAGAACTAACGGAAGGGAGACCTTTGTGCGGGAGCCGAGGCGCACAGCAGGTCCCTCCACTACGCTGCGCTTCGGTCGGGATGACAATTTTGTTTGGGGTCGGAATGCTGGTCTTCTAAGCAGAATTGTCATCCCGACCGGAGCGCAGCGAAGTGGAGGGACCTGCGGCTTCTTTCACCCAACAACCAGGCGGGACTTCAGCTTCGCTTAACCTTGCATGGGGCATACTGCACACATGCGGGTTCTGCTGGTCGAAGACGAGGTGCGCCTGGCGGAAAATATCGCTTCCGCGCTCCGCGAGGGGCCGAACTTCGCCGTGGATTGTGCTGAAGATGGACTCACCGGTCTGCACCTTGCCGAAAACCGTTGCTATGACTTGATCATTCTGGATTTGATGCTGCCGGGATTAGATGGCCTCGGACTACTAAGGAAGGTGCGAGCCGGCGGAGATGGAACGCCGGTGCTCATCCTGACCGCCAGGGGCGAGTCCAGTTCCATCATTTCCCTGCTCAACGCGGGCGCGGACGACTATCTGAGCAAGCCGTTCGACCTGGGGGAATTGATCGCCCGCGCCAAGGCGCTCATCCGCCGCGGCAAAGGAGTGGCCAATCCCCTGCTCCGTCTCTCCGATCTGGAGGTCAATACCGTCGAGCAGAGTGTGCGGCGTTCCGGCAAGCTGGTGGATCTTTCACCGACGGAATACCGCATTCTCGAGTATCTAATCCATCGGCCGCGCGTGATCGTATCCAAGCGCGAGCTGCTGGAGCATCTCTACGACTACAACTGGGAACACCACTCCAACGTAATCGAAGCGCACATCTCGAACCTGCGCCGGAAGCTTGAGGCCGCGACCCAGCAGCCGAGCATCGAAACTCTGCGCGGCCGGGGATACCGCCTGCTGATGGGCTACGAGGAGAGCCGATGAAGCCCTACTCCATCACCCATCGGCTCATCACTACCGTTCTGTTGATCGAACTGCTCGCAGCGCTCTCCATCTCAACCGCGGCAATGCTCTATGAGCGGCACCAGCGCTTTCATTCCTTTGACATCATGCTGCGTGGCCGGGCCGATTCTTTGCTGGGCGCGGTGCAGGATGCGGAAGATACCCAAGACAACGTGATGCTCGATGGAACAGAAGTGAATCTTCCGGCAGAGGATATCTACCAGGTGCAGGACGCTAGCGGACGCGTCCTGGGCCATTCGCCCAATTGGAACGGACCGGGGGCAAGCGTGCTGGCGGCAAAAACCGGCAAGTTCCTCAGACTCCATGTCAACGGAATCCATTATCGGGCGCTCAAAATTGAGGGCCTGAGAATCGTCGATCCCGGCGATAAAGGGGGAGGCATACCGCGGCGCGTAAGCATCTTTTATGGCTCGCCCATCGGTGGCGTGTGGAGAGATATCTGGAGGGCGGTTGCGTTTTACGCGGTCACAAGCTTATCTCTGCTGGCCGTTTCGGGACTATTGATTTTCTGGCTTCTGAATCGCGGCCTGGCCCCTCTGCGCGAGCTGGCGACAGAAGCAGCCGACGTCTCGGTGAATTCATGGAATTTCGTTCCTCCCCAACGTGCCCGCATGATCAGGGAACTGGCGCCGCTCACGCTCGCTCTGGAAACGGTACTTACCAGCCTGGAGCGCTCATTCATGCAGCAACGCCGGTTCGTCGGCGATGCCGCGCATGAACTCAAGACCGCGGTCGCGGTTTTGAAGTCTTCGCTGCAACTGCTCACGCTGAAGCAACGAACGGCGATCGAGTATGAACGCGGCATCGAACGCTGCCAGATGGACTGCGATCGCATGGAAGAGGCGGTAGGCAAGATGCTCACCCTCGCCCAGGTAGAGACCAATACCGAAAGGCTTTCGTCGCACTTCGCAACCCACCTGGCGCAGACCGTGCGCCAGGTGGCGGAGCAATTTGAATCCATGGCGGAGTTGAAGCGGCTGCGCATCCTGGTGTCGGCGGAAGACGCGGTGATGGTTGATATCGAGGCGGAGCAGTTGCAACTGCTGTGCTCCAACCTGCTTTTGAATGCCTTGCAGCACAGTCCCGCCGGCTCTTCGGTACGCGCAGTGGTGCGGCAGGATGGAGAACTGGTCATCGAGGATGATGGCGACGGCATCGCCGCCGAGGATCTGCCCCACGTTTTCGATCGTTTTTACCGCGGAGATCCCTCGCGCAGCCGCAATACGGGCGGAACCGGCCTGGGGCTGTCTATTTGTAAGGCGATCGTATCCCGGCGGCAGGGAACGATTGAGATTACGAGTGAGTTAGGGATGGGGACCAGGGTAATGGTGCGCTTACCGGTTTCTGGCCCTCCTTCAGCTTAGGTTAAGGTAGCTGTGCGAAATTGAAATCCGAGTTTGATGGGAGATCCAATGAGATCGAGTGACCTTAGAAATGCTTTGCAGACCCTAGCCCTTTCCGCGTCGATTCTGCTGGCGCCTTCCGCTGCGCTGGCGCAGAAGCCGTACAGCGTCCTGACCCAATGGACGATTGGCGGCGAGGGCGGCTGGGACTACCTCACCTCCGACCCTAAGGCGCACCGGCTCTATGTGACCCACGGACCGCGGGTCGAAGTGCTGGACACCGATTCCGGAAAGGTGGTGGGCAGCATCACGGGGCTGAAAGGCACCCACGGCGTGGCCCTCGACGACAGCGGCAAGTACGGTTATGTCAGCGACGGCGGAGCCAATGTGGTGGTGGTCTTTGACCGCGCCACGCTTGGCCACCGTAGCTTCGATTCCCGCCGGCACAAACCCGGATGGGATTGCGTTTGAGCCGGTCACCAAAACAGTCTGGGCCTTTAACGGCCGCAGCAGCAATGCAACCGTGATCGATACGGCAGCAACAGAAAGTAGTCGCGACCATCCCACTCGACGGCAAGCCTGAATTCCCGGTCGCGGACGGCAAGGGCACGGTCTTCGCCAATATCGAGAGCAAGAATGAGATCGTCCGCTTCGATGCAGCAGCCAGGAAGATTACCGCGACGTGGCCGCTGGCCAACTGCGAATCGCCTTCCGGCTTGGCTATCGATCCTGCGGGCCGCCGGCTCTTCGCCGTGTGCGATGGAGGCAAGATGGCGGTAGTCGATGCGAACTCGGGAAAGACCCTGGCTAATCCCGCCATCGGCGATGGTCCGGATGCGGCTCGCTACGATTCCGCGCGCAAGCTGGCTTTCTCTTCCAACGGCGGCAGCGGCACGCTGACCATCATTGACGCCGGCAAAGACAGCTACCCGGTCCTGCAGAACCTGGCTACGCAGCGGGGAGCGAGGACCATGACCCTGGACTCGGCGACCGGCCGCATCTACCTGGCCACCGCCAAATTCGGCGAGCGGCCCGCCCCCACAGCGGAGAATCCGCGTCCGCGGCCTGCGATTGTCCCTGGTAGCTTCACCATCCTGGTGGTCGGGCAGAAGTGAGTCTGTTGCTGGTGGTTCTACGTCTTCCAGATGCCATGCTGAGAATCTTTTTTCTTGCCCTTGCATTGTCGTTGACGGCCACGGCATTTGCGCAGCAGACGGTTGCTGCGCCACCGGCCTCGATCACATTGGAGCAGGCCATCGCGTTGGCACGTGCCAACGAGCCCAACTTCGCCGCTGCGGCGGCCAACAAGCGGGTGGCCGCACTCGATCACTCCATCGCCCAGGCCGCGCTACTGCCCAATGTCAGTTACCACAACCAGGTGCTGTACACCCAACCCAACGGTGCGTTCAATGGCGGCGGCCCGGTAGGAAGCCAGTCGCTCCGCGGTTCATCGCCAACAACGCGGTGCGCGAGTATGCCAGCCAGGGCGTCATCACGGAAACGCTTCGGACTGCAACAACTGACCGCCGTCTCGCGCGCTTCCGCCGCCGATGCGGTGGCCGCGGCGGAGTTCGAGATTGCCCGCCGCGGCCTGGTGGCTACCGTGACCGGCCTCTTTTACCAGGCGCTGGCCGCCGACCGCAAGGTCGGTGTGGCGCAGCGAGCTGCTGGTGAATCCGCCAGCTTCACCAAGCTGACTCAACAGCGGGAGGGCGCGCGCGAAGCGGCGCATGCCGACGTAGTGAAGGCGCAGCTGCAGCAACAGCAGCGCGATCGCGATCTTGCCGATGCTTTGCTGGAGCAACAAAAATCTCACCTGGATCTGGGCGTGCTGCTCTTTGCCGATCCTCGGGCGGCTTACACGCTTGTGCCCGGCGCGGTTGTGCCGCTGCCATCGCGCGCTGATGTGGATGCGGCGGCGATGAAGCTGAATCCGGAGCTGCATCAGGCTCTGGCCTCGCTCCGTGTCAGCACATCAATGTAACCGCCGCCCGGGCCGCGTATCTTCCCGATCTTGCTCTCAACTTCACCTACGGCATCGATGCGGTGCAATTCGCCGTCAACGGCCATGATGGGGTAAAGAATCTCGGTTACTCTGCCAGCGCGACGCTCGATATCCCGGTGTGGGACTGGCTCTCCACCCAGCACCGTGTTCGCCAGAGCGAGATCCTGCGCGACGCCGCACACACCGCGCTCACCGCGACCCAGCGCCGGCTCATCGCCCAGTTGGACGAGTCCTATGCCGAGGCCGGCACCTCGCGCGACCAACTCCAGTCGCTCGACCAAAGCGTGCAGACCGCGACTGAAAGTCTGCGGCTCACGCGTCTGCGCTATACCGCGGGAGAAGCGACGGTACTCGAGGTGGTGGACGCGCAAAATTCCTTAACTACAGCAGAGATCGCACGCGAGGACGGCACCATCCGCTACCAACTGGCTTTTACCAATCTGCAACTGCTGACAGGAGCGATCTGAGGGATGAGACCGTTTCCTAGCTCTGTCCCCGCCACAAATCGATGGGTGGCCCACGATTTTCGGTGTTCAGACAAAAAAAGCGATCGTGGGGCTTTGCCCCGTCATTTTCGGCCCAGGTACGCTCCCACGCAAGCCGGGGCAGGTTGGCGAACCTGGGGCACCCGTCCAGATACTTGTCCAGTATTAGGCGGCTTCTTGGTGCCCTGTTGCTTTGCGGCACTTGCTTGATTGTCACCGCCTGCAGCAAGACCGAGGAGGCTGCGCCCACTGAGGTCTACGTGCAAGCCGACCATCCCGAAAAGGGTGACATCTCCGAGCAGATCACCGCCGACGCCACGCTGGCGCCACTGGCCCAGGCCGCCATCTCTCCCAAGGTCACGGCGCCGGTGAAGAAGTTCTACGTGCAACGCGGTTCGCGCGTCAAAGCCGGTCAGCTTCTGGCCACCCTCGAGAACCAGGACCTCGAGGCAGCCGCACTCGACAACAAGGGCGCCTACAGCGCAGCCCAGGGTACTTACGACATTGCCACCGGAGCCACCGTACCCGAAGACACGGTAAAGGCGGAGTTGGACCTGACCCAGGCGACTGCCAACCTGAACCTGGCCCAGAGCATCGTGGACAGCCGCACGCAACTCTTCTCCGAGGGAGCGATCCCCGGGCGCGATCTGGATACCGCCAAAGCTGCGCTGGTTCAGGCCAAGGCCGCTCATGAAATAGCCCAGCAGCATCTTGAAGCGGTGCAGAAGATCAGCCACAAGGCCGCGCTCGAGAGCGCGGAAGGTCAACTCACTTCCGCCAAGGGTAAATACCTCGGCGCCCAAGCCCAGCTGAGCTACACGGAGATTCGCAGCCCTATTTCCGGCGTGGTGACTGACCGGCCGCTGTTCGCCGGGGAAACCGCCGCTGCCGGCACCCCGGTGATTACGGTAATGGATACGTCTGCGCTGTTGGCCAAGCTGCACCTCTCCCAGCTACAGGCCCAGCAGCTCTCGGTGGGGGCGGCCGCCAGCATCACCGTTCCCGGGCTGGCCGATCCGGTGCCGGCTAAGGTTTCGCTCATCAGCCCTGCGCTCGATCCTGGAAGCACAACCGTCGAGGTGTGGCTGCGAGTGGAGAATGCGAAAGGAACATTGAAAGCGGGCACGCCGGTCCATACCACCATTACCGGCCGCACCGCTGAAAATGCGCTGCTGGTTCCAACGGAAGCGGTACAGACCGAAGCCGATGGCGTAAGCAAATTTGTTCTGGTCATCAAGGCCGACGGTACCGCCGACAAACATCCGGTGACTCTCGGGCATCCGCAACTCCGAGTCGGCCCAGATTCTCAGTGGCCTCACCCCCGGCGATACCGTCATCACCAGCGGCGGATACGGGCTTGGACGCCTGGCACCAAGGTCAAGGTTGGCACCGCTCCCGCGGAAGCCGGAGGAGAGAAGGAGTGATGGCCGGACACCCCCCGGGAACCCGACGAGGAGGGGTCATTCTGGCTCGCGGCCGCGGCCAAGCCCATCTTTTTCTTTCTGGCGCTGTTGACGCTGGCCGGCATCTACATGGCGTTCCAGGTGCCGATCTCCGTCTTTCCCGAAACCAACTTTCCCCGGGTGGTCATTGGCGTGGACAACGGCGTGATGCCTGTCGAACAGATGCAGGTCACCATCACCAAGCCGATTGAAGATGCGGTCAACAGCGTTCCTGGACTGCTTACCGTGCGCAGCAACACCAGCCGCGGCTCGGCGGAGATCAGCCTCTTCTTCGATTGGAACGTGGATATGTTTCGCACGCTGCAGTTGACGGACGCAGCACTGGCCAGGGTCTCTCAGTCACTACCCGCCACCGCCCGCATCACCACCAACCGTCTCACCTTCGCCACCTTCCCCATTCTCGGTTACGCGCTCACGGCGGATGATCGCGGTAAGGACACGGTCCCTCAGACCCGCCTGTGGGAGATAGCCACCTACGATCTGAAACCACCTCTCAATCGCGTCAATGGGGTGAGCACGGTACTGGTGCAGGGTGGCCAGATTCCCGAGTTCCACATCGTGCCTAACCTCTCCCGGCTTCAAGCCGCCGGCGTAACCCTGCTCGAATTGGTCAATGCAGTCCAGGAATCGAACATCATCGACTCCCCCGGGCTTTACGAGGCGAACCATCAACTGATCCTCGGGCTGATTGGAGCCCAGGCGCACAGTGCTGCGGAGCTAAGCAATCTGATTGTGAAGACCTCGCCCAACGGAGTGGCCATCCGCGTCGGCGATATCGGAACGGTAGAACCTTCGACCATGCCGGTTTATACCGCGGTCAGGTCGAACGGTAAACCCGCCGTGCTGCTCAACATCACCCGGCAGCCCTCGGGCAATACAGTTGCGGTTGCCAATGGGGTCGCGGCGGAAATGGCCCAACTGCAATCCAAGTTACCCGCCGGTGTGCATATTGAGCCTTTCTATGATCAGTCGGAGCTGGTGCGGCGAGAGCATTCTCAGCGTCCGCGACGCTATTCTCATCGGCCTGGTGCTCGCCTGTATCATCCTGTTCCTCTTTCTCCATGATTGGACTTCTTCGCTCGTCGCCGGCCTGGTCATCCCGGTCACCGTCGCGGTGACCATTCTCTTTCTTCGCATCACCGGCCAAAGCTTCAACCTGATGACCCTGGGCGGTTTGGCCGCGGCTATAGGGCTGGTTATCGACGACGCGATCGTAGTGGTGGAGAATATCGCGGTGCATCGCGAAGCGGGTGAGTCGCGGACGGCTTCTGTGCGTAAAGCCATCCACGAAATCAGCCGGCCGCTGGTCTTTTCCACCATCACGCCGGTCATCGTATTTCTGCCCCTGGTCTCGGTCACCCAGGTTACGGGAAGTTTCTTCCGCGCCCTTGCCGTAACCATGACGGTTGCGTTACTTACTTCCCTTCTGCTCGCCCTTACCTTCACCCCAGCGCTCTCTCTCAGGTTGGAGAAGAAGATTCACACTGAGCCCGCAGTGCGCGAAGACGAAAGCGAAGCGGCTTTCTTGCGGCTATGAAACAAAGAGGAGGAACCGCCTTCCAACGTCTCCTCCATTATCACGAGCGCTGCGCTGGATTGGTCGTTTCAACGCCCGCTTGCCCTGGTGGTGATATGTGCGGTGCTCATCCTCGCGGGCTACTTCAGTTATCGCGGCCTCGGCTCCGATCTGTTGCCGGAGATGGATGAGGGCGCATTTATACTGGATTACTTCACCCCTGCGGGAACGTCCTTAAGCGAAACCAACCGTATCCTCGACCACGTGGATCAGATTCTGCGTCGAATCCCCGAAGTGTCCATAACTTCGCGCCGTACCGGACTGCAGATGGGTCTGGCAGCGGTAACAGAAGCGAATACCGGGGACTTTACCGTTCGCCTGAAGACGGACCGTTCGCGCGACATCGATGAAGTGATTGCCGATGCACGCGCACAGATCCATGCGGCTGAGCCATCGCTCGATATGGAGTTCACACAGATTCTGCAGGATATGATTGGCGATCTCTCCAACTCGCCTGAACCCATCCAGATCAAGTTGTTTTCCAACGACCAGAACCTTCTGCTCACACTGGGCCCGCGGGTTCAGCAAGCCATCGCGAAAATTCCCGGGGTCGTGGATACGGAAAATGGCGTCGACAATACCATCAGCGGGCCGGCCACCAACTTCCAGATCGACCCCGTGGTTGCCGGGAGGCTCGGCTTTACCCCGACAGAAGTTGCCGAGGATGCTACGTCCATCCTCGATGGCCTGCCCACGAACGATCCGCTGATCTCAGGTGGCAGGCCGTACACCATACGGGTGCGCTTGCCGGACGCCAATCGCGCTTCACTCGAAGCTATCGAGAACACCGTGTTCAACAGCAGCAGCGGGCACACCGCTACCTTGAGTGCCATGGCCGCGGTGACGCAACTGCCGCCACAAAATGAGATTCGCCGCGAGAACCTGCAACAGGTGATCCTGGTGAGCGGACGCCTGGAAGGCTCCGATCTCGGTGGAACCATGAAGTCAGTCAAAGCTGCCGTCGACCGCTTGCAGCTTCCCTCCTCGGTACGCGTTGAATACGGGGGTACCTACCAGGAGCAGCAGCGGTCCTTTGCCGATCTGGCCCGCGTTCTGGTGCTGGCACTGGCCCTGGTCTTCGGTGTCCTGCTGGCTGAGTTCCGCAATTTTGCCGCTCCGATTTCTATCCTGACCAGTTCCATACTCTCCCTCGCGGGGGTTGTATTCGCTTTGCTCATCACGGGCACAAACTTCAATGTGGCGAGCTTCATGGGGCTCATCATGGTGATCGGGATCGTAGCAAAAAACGGCATTCTGCTGCTGGATGCCGATGAGCAACTGCGCGCCGGAGGAATGGACCCTCGACAAGCTATGCTCCACGCTGCCGAGCGACGCAGGCGGCCTATCCTCATGACTGCCATCGCTACCATTTGCGGAATGTTTCCCCTAGCGCTGGCCCTGGGCGCCGGCTCACAGATGCTGCAACCCCTGGCCATCGCGGTCATCGGCGGTCTCTCCATTTCGATCGTGCTCAGCCTGGTAGTGACCCCAGTGGTGTACTATCACCTGACTCGGCGCCGCCTGGCGGGCTCGGTCTCTTAACAGAACTCGACCCCGGATTTCCTGCACCGCTGCACCAAACAGGTTCGCGTGTGTGCGGCTTTCAATAAGGAAGGCTGCATGAAGTTCGCCAACGCCACCAAGCTCCACGGGAAATCAGGGGGAAGCCCAGCATAGCTTTTTGCTAATCAATCAGCTAAAAGCAATCGAAACATACCATTTTCGGCCGAGGTACGCTCCCACGGCACGCCGGGGCAGGTTGGCGAACCTGGGGCACCCGTCCAGTTCCAACTGGGTTCTGTTAGGAGACCGAGCCCTGGCAGGTTAACAATTATTTATGTGGCGGCCAAGCTTCCAGTCCTACGCACACTAAGCACGGAGGCCGTTCATTTTGTGGTTGCGCTCCACCGCCGATGCAGTTACCTTGAACGGATACCGCTTCCGCTCGCGGTAGCAGGCAGTGTTGCCGGTGAACGCCTTCTCTGTCGAAGCGCGATCCTACATCATCATGTCCGTTCCTGTCTCGTCGGATTAGGCCTGTAATACCCTTCCAAGTCGAAGAGAAGTGCCGATATTACTCATCCGGCCCCGGGGTTCTGAGGGTCTGGAAGATATTTTCTTTTGCAACTTCGGAGGATTTCCCATGTCATCAGGCACTGCCCGCATTTGGTCTTTTCCCCTACTCGCTCTGCTGCTTTCGCTGTTTTTCAGCCCATTCGCCGGAGCACAAAACTTTCGCGGCGGCATCAACGGCGTGGTAACGGACCAGGGTGGCGCTGCCATCGCAGGCGCACAAGTGGAGATTACTGAAGACGCGACGGGTGTGAGTCACACCTCTGTCTCCTCCAGCGCGGGCGAGTACAGCTTCCCCGACCTTCCGCTTGGCCTGTATACCGTTTCCGCCACCTCCTCCGGCTTTGAAACGATTAAAGTTGAGAAGGTTCAGGTTTCCGCGGGAAGCACTTACAGCCTGCCGATAAAGTTGGCGGTGGCGTCACAAGCAACCACCGTTGAAGTGAATGCCGCGGGTGTGTCGCTCGATACGACCTCAGTCACGCAGACTACAGTCCTTCCCACCCAGACCATTCAGGACTCACCGATCAATGGGCGGGATTTTACTCAGTTCTTAGGGCTGACGCCCGGTTTCGCCGGCTATAACCAAAACGGCGGAGCCGGTTTCGCTTCGGTAAACGGAACCCGCACCAATTCAGTGAACTGGCAGATCGAAGGCACCGACAACAACGACCTGTGGTGGAACATTCCGGCCGTTAACCAGGGCGGCGTAAATGGAATCGCCGGTATCGTGCTACCGCTGGACGCCATCGACCAGTTTTCTTTCGTCACCAGTTCCAGTCCGGAGACCGGCCGCAATGCAGGCGGCACGGCAAACCTGGTGATCAAGTCCGGCACCAATCAGTGGCATGGCTCCGGCTACTACTACAACCGGAACGAGGCACTGGCCGCCAACACCCCCTTCGCCAATGGCACACCCAAAGATGAGGATCGTTTTATCGTCTATGGCGGTTCGGTGGGCGGTCCCATCTTCAAGGACAAGACCTTCTTCTTTGTGAACTATGAACACACCAATTTCATCATCGGCAACCAGAGCCGGTCGACTGAGCCCTCCGCCGCATACCAGGCGGCTTCAGCAGGCGTGCTGGCGTATTACGGAATTCCGGTAAACCCCTTGTCCACGACGTTGCTAGCCAATCTTTGGCCGGCAGACGCCCTCACCGGAGCCGCCCAGGCCAACAACTACTACAACACGTCACCGCTCACCGGGCACAACTTCAATGGAATTCTGAAGATCGACCAAAACTTCACGGCAAAAGATCACTTATCGGTCAAGGCGTTTATGGGCCAAGGGAACCAGATCGCTCCCACGGTTTCCTTTCTGGCTCCCTACTACGAGGAAGCGCCGATCCATGTGTATAACTATTCGATCGTCTACAACCGCGTAATTTCGCCGTCCATCGTCAATCAACTCTTTCTCGGAGTCAACTACTACAACCAGGCATTTTCTGATGCCGACAGCAGTTTCAATCCGGTTGCGCTGGGCCTAAACACGGGTGTTACCAACCCCAGCCTCTCTGGTGCTCCGCGCATCAATATCTCGGCAGCAGGAGCAAGTTCGGGACTGTCGGCAAGCAATAACGGCTTTGACCCTATCGGTCCCACAGTGGATTCCGGCCGCAACGACATTACCGGTCACATCGACGACGCGCTCTCCTGGACCAAAGGAGCACACGAGTTTCGCTTTGGGGGGGAATATCGGAATGCCCAGGTGGATGACTTTTATCAAAGCGGACAACGTGGGCTTTTCACCTTCGACGGCTCGCAGGGCCCATGGACGTATGGCATCCAAACCGCAAACGGTTCTGCTCCAGGCGCCACCCCGTGCGATGCCCTGGCGACCAAAAATCTTGGCACTCCGGCTCCTGGGTATACACCCGGTTCCGGCTACGACAGCAACGTTCTTTCGCTAGCGGATTTCCTTGCGGGGTGCTTCACCTCGCCTACCAATATTGTGGAGGGAGATCCGAAGCGCCAGGTGTTCGAGAATACCTGGGACATTTTCGGCCAGGATGCATGGCAGGTTAACCACCAACTGAATTTCAACTATGGAATCCGCTACGATTACAGCGGCCCCCCCCACAGCGACTACCACGACCTGACCTCCTTCGATCCCACCGCGCCCAATGGACTTGCAGTGGCGGGCGTCAACCGGCCTAACATCTACCAGCAATATTGGTCCAGCTTCAGCCCGCGCATTGGGATTGCCTATCAGCCGGCTGGATATACCAACACGGTCATTCGCGCCGGATTCGGTATGTTCTACGATGCGCCTTACATGGTGCCCTTCCTTAATCTGCGCGGCGCGGTAAACGGTGGGCCGGTTGGAGTGCAGGATAATCCCGCCGGCGTCAACCCTGTGGCCAGCGCGAATGCACAGGTGTCGATCTGGAATCCTGGGGAGCAAATCTACCCCTCCCTGGCGGATGCGATTGCGGGCGCTGGGGTTATCAACTTGTTTGCGGTAAATAATAAGTTCCGCCCGTCCTATACATATAGCTACAACCTGAACATCCAGCAGAGTTATGGACCGAATATCATCACCCAGATTGGATTCGTGGGAACCAACGCCCGCCATCTGCTTGATGTTCGCGACATCAACCAGGCCGCATTGGGCAGCGGCAACGTGGATGTCGACGTCAACCAGTACACCTATCAGCAGACCACGCGGCCCTACTTCAATCAGTTTCCAAACTACGCCGTCATCAACCAGGTGGAAAGCGAGGCTACCTCCAACTACGCCTCACTCCAGGCACTGCTCAGAACCACAAACTGGCACGGGATATCTACGCAGATGACCTATACCTGGTCTCACAGTCTTGACGAAGAGTCTGGACTTATCCCTTATCTTCCGCAGAACAGTTTCAACCTCAAGGGCGAGTATGGTAATTCCGACTTCGACGTCACCAATACTTTCTCGGCTTATGCAAGTTATGACGTGCCCGGCTCTTCCCACGGTCCGCAGTGGTTGAGCCATGGGTGGCAAGTGCATTCGCTCTTGTCATTCCACGGCGGGTTGCCCTTCAGCGTGCTTGCCACTAATCAAAATAGCGGTAACGGGGAGAGTGCCGACCGCGCCAACCAGATTGGCAATCCTTTTGCCGGGGTCAACCACAGTATCGTGAACGGGTCCGTGCAATGGTTCAATACCGCGGCCTTCGAAGATCCCGCGCTGGGCACCTATGGCACCAGCAGACGTGGCCAGTATCGGAATCCCGGCTTTCAGGATGTCGATTTCTCGGTATTCAAGAACACTAAAATCACGGAGCGGTTCACGCTTCAATTGCGCGCGGAAATGTTTAACCTTTTCAACCACACCAACCTTGCTCCTGCCGGCCAGCCGGCCACCAGCGACACAGGTGGCACCATCGGGTCAACCTTTGGAGCCTGGGCCGGCGCACCTGGCATCGGGGTCGGCGAACCCTTCAACACCAACTTGGCGGCAAAGATTATCTTCTAACAGGCTTGATGTCCAACTGGCTCTCAAGATCCCCTGCTGAGAGCCGTTTGCGGGCTTGCTCCAGCACCGGCGTAATTGCTGTCTCCCGGTGCTGGGGTAAGGTCCAGAGGCAGTTACGTAAACTCAATCGGGCGGACGGGACCGTAACTCTTCTAACAAATGCCTGGTGTAAACACCCGACGCCACTACGGTGGCGCCGTCGCGCATAATCATCGAGAGGGCCTCTTCGCCGCTCTTATCGATGGAAGTCACCTTATTGAGATCCACGATGCGCTGCCTGCCTGGTAGACAGGGGCTGGATGATCTCCAACTGGAGATCAACTCGGCTACCGAGGACTTGGTCAGGCTGCCTTGAAGAATCCATCTTTCCTCCGCAGGACTCTCCACCACGGTGATTCTCAACATCGTCTCTTTTCCTTCTTTAGAGCGGCCGTCTGTGCCCGACGGCGATTCCTCCGATCCTCGACTCAACAGCCCAAGTGGCGGGCTGTATTTCCTGCGCGAAATTGCTTATATGCAATCCGCGTGCCTAACGGTGAATGAGGATTTGCCTGAATTTCGTGTTAGCGAGACGAGGGGGTGTCCACAAGATCAGGGGATGTCACAAAGTGGCGTGCCGCCAAACGGTTGGCATTCTGCCAGCCTGTTGGCATGGTTGCGAGCTTCCGGTGATCACGACAGTCTCAGAGAGAATCGGGTTGGCCTTGGATGATCGCTAATAGCATTCGTTTGCTGTCGAGTTCACCCAGGACTGACGTCCTGGGTCATTCTCAGCCGTCCCTTCGGGACTGATCGTTGGTACGTTGCTGACCCAGGACTACGTCCTGGGCTACTCTCAGCCGTCCCTTCGGGACTGGTCCCGATACGCACTGATAGTTGATTTGTTTTTAGCCAGTGCTGTCCAAATCGGCGCATCGAAATTTGGACAAGACTGGCTCTCAGCCTTCCCTCCGGGGCTGATCCACTCTCAGCCGTCCCTTCGGGACTGGTCCCGATACGCACTGATAGTTGATTTGTTTTTGGCCAGTGCGTCCAAATCGGCGCATCGAAATTTGGACAAGACTGGCTCTCAGCCTTACTCCGAAGCCGTGCCCTTCGTCCCCTGCGGCCTCTTAAGGTCTTGCGGGGCGGGAAATTCCCAGCTTCTGCATGCGAAATTGCAGCGTTGGCCGCTTGATGCCGAGGCGCGCAGCCGCCCCGTTGGGGCCGGCGAAGACCCAGTTGGTTTGCTCCAAAACCGACAGGATATGCCTCCGCTCCACTTCCTCAAGCGTGGCAAAGCCATTTCCGTTCCCATTCCCATTTGCCCCGTCCGCCGAGCGAGGCTTGAGATCACTGAGTGGGACCTTCAGCAGCGGGCCCTTGGAAAGGATCACCGCCCGCTCGATAACGTTCTGCAATTCCCGGATGTTGCCCGGCCAGGGGTAACGAACCAGCGCGTTCATGGTCTCAGACGAGATGGTGTCGATCTGCTTGGACATATTGAAAGCGAAGTACTGCGCGAAGTGGCGAACCAAGAACGGAATATCTTCCGTCCGCTCGCGCAGGGGAGGAACGTGGATGGGAAAGACGTTCAACCGATAAAAAAGATCGGAGCGAAACTTCTGCTCCTCGACCATGGCGTGCAGATCACGATTGGTCGCGGCGATCAGGCGAGCGTTCGTACGCAAGGTGCGTGAACCACCCAAACGCTCGAACTCCTTCTCCTGCAAAACGCGCAACAGCTTGGGCTGTAGCTCAAGTGGGATCTCACCCACCTCATCCAGGAAGATGGTTCCCTGAGCGGCCAATTCGAAACGTCCAATGCGCTGCGTGACCGCGCCGGTGAAGGCCCCCCTTTCGTGTCCGAAGAGCTCGCTCTCCAGCAAGCCGGTGGGGATAGCCGCGCAATTCAGTTTGACAAACGAGTTGGCGTGGCGCTGGCTGAGATTGTGAACTGCCCGGGCTATCAGTTCTTTGCCCGTACCAGTCTCCCCGTGAATCAGTACCGTGGACCCCGTCGGCGCCACCGCTTCGACCTGGCGGAGAACCTGCCGCAGTATCGGGCTGTTGCCGATGATCTCCTGAAAATTCATTTCGCTGCGGAGTTCATCCTCGAGATAGAGCTTCTCCTGCGTGAGTTTGTCCTTGAGTTCCGTGATCTGACGATAGGCGAAGGCGTTGTCGATGGCGATCGCCACCTGCCCGGCGATCTGGGATAAGAACTCCAGCTCCAGCGGGTTAAAGTCGTTTTTCTCCATCCGCACCAGGCAGAGCACGCCCAGCACGCGGCTGCCGCGAAGCAAGGGCAACATACATAGGGTCTCCACGCCTGCCGCGGACGCGATTTTGTGGTCCAGGCCGGCCCTTTGCAACTGCCCGATATCCCCCATCCATGGCTTTCCGGAACGAAAGACCTGTCCGGCCGTGGAACCATAAAGCGGAGCGGGCAAATTCTGCCGAATCGAGGAATCGCCGTCGGGAAAATCCAACGCCCACAGTTGGAGCTCTTGACCCTCCCTATCGGGAAGAATCAGCGCCACCCCGTCCACCCGCAGCGCCTTGCGGATCCCAGGGGAAACGGACTGGAGAACATCGCGCAGTTCAAGGTTAGATACCACGCTGTTGTTCAGGTCCAGAATGAGCTTGAGCTTGGTCTTCTCCTCCTCCAGCTGAGCCCGCACCTGCTCGGACTGGGCAAAGTTGAGCCGATCGTCAATGGCCAGGGCCGCGTAATGGCTCACCAGGGAAAGAAGACTGACTTCCTTCTCGGAGAAGGCATCCGGACATTTGCGTCCAATGCAGAGCGCGCCCAGGCGATGAAGGGCGGTACTTAAGGGAAGGACGCAAAGAGATTGATTGCCACATTCGCGAAAAAAACGAGCAGCCTCGGGAAATCCTTGGCTGGTGTCCTCGGAAAGCTGGTCGAGCGCGGGCAGAACGAGCGGCTTCTCCTGCTCCGAGATGGTTTGCCAAACCGCCTCCGGCCACTTCCAGGCCGCATGATCCGTGGCCAGCGAGCATCCCTCACTATCGACCACGTGGGCCGTAAGCTGACCCTCGTTCAAGTGAACCAGGGCGGCCATAGCGCAATCCACCAGGACGCAAAGCTCAGCCGGGAGAGCGCGCAACAGCTGCTGATGATCGCTGTGCATCTCCAGTTTGCGTGCAAAGCGCAGAACCTCCTCCACCTGCTCTGCACTGGGCGGCATGCCATTCAACTGATGAAGGTTCGTGTTTTGCGACCTCTGCATATCCGGCAGTACGAACTCCTCTCCTGGGATGTTTCATAGATGATTCATAAGACAAGAAGTAGCTGCTATCGAATGGCGACATTTGACGCCTACAGCATTTGGCTTCTCGCCGAGCGCTTCTTAATGCATTAAGAAATGTGCCAATCGGCTGACACGGGATGAGCTATGTTGGCACCGGATGGTTGACGCCGGGTGCCCTTGGGCCTACCTTCCACGCAAAATTCGTTTTCTATCAAGCACTTACCGGACGACGGCGGGAAAGGAGCGATATGGCACGAAAGTTGCACAGCCCTGGATGCTAGTCCTCGTGCTGCCACTCGGTACCTGGGCTCAACGAATTTCATTCTTGATCCTCTTGGGGGTGTGATGAATCTCGCCGAAAGCAGTGAACAAGCTCCGAGTTTCCGGCTCGATGTTCCGCTGCATAGCCTTCTGACCAAACCTCAAGCTCCTCTGCCTGGGTTGCAACCCATCGGAGAGCCGCAGCGGTTCCCAGATCCAGTTTTCCCGCAACATCCCGAACTGCTGGGTTCTATCGACGAGAACTCCGACTGGAGTCCACCGGACAAACGCCATTGGAAACCAGGCCAGATCTACCACGCGATGCGCGGCTGGCTCTTTCCCTATATCCGTTCCCGGGTCACGGAAGGCGACTTCCATCCACTCATCGCATATCTGTTCACAGAATTCAAATGCAATTTGGACTGCCACTACTGCTGGGCGTTCGATAACAAGGTCAAAGGGATGACCGAAGATACGGCGAAACGTTCCATTGACTGGCTGCATGGGACGGGTTGCCGGGTGCTTGCTTATATGGGCGGCGAGCCGTTGCTGCGGCCGGACCTGATCCAGCGCGTCACCTACTACGCGGCCAAGAAGGATTTCTGGATCTACCTCCCGACCAATGCCCGGCTGCTGCGCATCGATGTGATAGATAAATTAGCGGATGCTGGAATTTCCACTTTCAATATTGCCGTAGATGCGGTAGATATCAAACAGGGCCTTCCCAAGGCACTGGTCCCCATTCGGAAACAATTCGATTATCTGGTTCGTAAACAGTACGGGTACGGCTATTCGGTTTTCCTGAACATCAACATTTGCCGCAACAACCTGGACGATGTGCGGCAGCTGACGGAGATAGCCCATGACTGCGGTATCGCTACCGACTACCACATCAATGAGTCGCCTCTGCTGGAGCAGGATGAACATTTCAAACACGCCGACAACAACGTCACCTACATCACCAAAGATGACTGGCCGGCGGTCGAAGAGACAATTCAGTGGTTGACAGAGAAGCAGGATAGCGGTTACAAAATGGTCAACTCGAATACCCGGCTGTGGCAGATGGTCGACTTTATGAAGGGGAACCATTTCCCCTGGAACTGCCGTGCCGGCCAGAATTCTATGATCATCCGCGTCGACGGAACTCTTGCCCCGTGCTTCCCTATGTACACGGCCAGCTATGACTGGGGCGTGGTCGGCAATCATAAATTCGAGACCAAGCAGCTGGACCACCAGAAAGAAACATGCCAGACCCATTGCTTTTCCACACTTAACCACATTCTGGGCTGGTGCTATAACGATCAACGGGTCATCAAGTACTTCTTCAAACAGCTTGCACATGGATTCCAGGGAATGTCCGGACAGATGTAGTCCGGACACGTCCCTTAACTTGCATCTCAACCGGGAACCAGCCACGAAGAACAGGAGATCCCCATGGCGGTAGTCGTGAACGAGATTGTGCAGACCGACTTCGAAGTAGAGATTCAAGCCCGTATCGACGCTGAACGGGCGCGTCTCCGAGCGCAAGCCGGGTTGGCCCGCATGCGCGAGTTCAAAAAACCAGTAGAGCGCACGTTTACGGGGCCGGAACGGGATTATGTCACCATCCTCTTCGGCGGTCTCACGTGGAAGCACGAAGAGATGATCAAGGCCGTGTTCCACGGCAGCGGCTACAAGTGTATGAACATTCCCACCCCCGAAGTTGCCGACTTCCAGGCGGGCAAAGAGTTCGGCAACAACGGCCAGTGCAACCCGACCTATTTTACGGTCGGCAACCTGGTCCGCTACCTGCAGAAGCTGGAGCAACAGGGAGAGACGCGCCAGCAGATCATCGACAACTACGTCTTCTTCACCGCCGGCTCCTGCGGTCCGTGCCGCTTCGGCATGTACGAGGCGGAGTACCGCTTCGCACTGCAAAATGCGGGCTTCGAGGGCTTCCGGGTATTGCTCTTCCAGCAGACCGATGGCATCAAGGCCGCCAGCGGCGAACCTGGACTGAAGTTCTCGGTCGACTTTGGGATGGGCATGCTCAATGCCCTCAACCTGGGTGACGTGATCAACGAGCTGGTGTACCAGGTTCGTCCCTTTGAGGTGAACAAGGGGGAAACTGACCGGGTGATTCAGGAATCAGTGAAAACGCTGACCGACACGCTGCGCGACCGCAAACGTTGGCACATCCTCGAGGCGGCTCCTGCCTGGGCCAAGCCCTACATTGAGAAAAACAAGAAGATCGAAGGGCTGGGTTGCACCCTGGGAAAGATCGCCCACAATCTTTATGGCAAGGAATACGTGGGTGCACTCCACGCCTGCCGCGATAGCATCAACGCCATCGAAGTGGATCGCCTGCGGGTGAAGCCGGTGGTAAAGATCACGGGCGAGTTCTGGGCACAGACAACCGAGGGAGATGGCAACTTCAACATGTTCGCTTTCCTGGAAAAGGAGGGCGCGCAAGTCCTGGTGGAACCAATCGCCACCTGGATCGCCTACATGATGCACGTGGCGAAGGAAGGCGCCAGAGCTCGTGCGAATGCAGAGGCTCCGTATCAAGATCCCAAGTGGTACGAAGTGAAAAAGCAGTTTGCCAACCGGTTCAAAGTGTTCAAGAAGACGGGTGGGCTTAGCGCCGGCAGCGTGATGTGGAATCACTTCTACCACCGCACCATCCGGCACATGGGGGACACGGCGCATCACCTGATTCCGCAAAAAGAGCTCGCCCGGCTGGCTCATCCCTTCTACCACCAGCTCGCGCGCGGCGGCGAAGGTCACATGGAAGTGGGAAAGAACGTCTACTACACCGTGAACCATCTCTGCCACATGGTGCTGGCGCTCAAGCCCTTTGGCTGCATGCCTTCGACGCAATCGGATGGTGTGCAATCGCGGGTGGTCAACAAATTCAAAGACATGATCTTCCTGCCCGTCGAGACTTCCGGCGAGGGCGAAGTCAATGCTCACAGCCGGGTCCAGATGGCGCTCGCGGAAGCCAAAGCCAAAGCTCGGGCGGAGTTTGACGGTGTTCTCAGCGAAACCGGGAGGACACTTGAAGAACTCCGGGCCTATGTGGATGAGCATCCGGAGCTCAAGCATGCACTCTACAAGTTCCCGCATCGGCACGGTCTTGCGGGAACGGCTGCCCAGTTCGCGTGGCACGTGAACGACCTCATGAAAAAGGATCGAGCATACGCCCGGCGCCCCCGGGTCTCCGTGGCCAAAGCACAAGTAGCCTAACCGCTCGCTCACCGTCGTCGAAGCCTTTCAGGGGAGAGTGTATGCAGCAATTTCTGGTCGGTTTGGATGTTGGGTCCACCACGGTCAAAGCGATCGTGGTGGATGCCGCAACGGACAAAACCATCTGGCAGGACTACCAGCGCCACGAAACAAGACAGCCGGAGAAGTGTCTCGAGTTCCTGCGCCGCATGGAGGCCGACACCGGCATCAGCCCGCAGAATACCCGCATCTTTATCACTGGATCAGGCGGCGGCACCATCGCAGAGATGGTGGGCGCCAAATTTGTCCAGGAAGTCCACGCTGTCTCCCTCGCCGTCGAGAAGCTCCATCCCGAGGTGTACTCGGTTATCGAGCTAGGCGGGCAGGACGCGAAGATCATCATCTTCAAGGATGACGAAGAGACGGGGCGGAAGAAGAAGATTCCCTCGATGAACGACAAGTGCGCCGGTGGTACGGGCGCAGTCATCGACAAGATCAACGCCAAACTCAAGATCCCTGCGGCTGAACTTGCCAATCAGGCTTACCACGGCGTCAAGCTGCATAAGGTTGCCGGCAAGTGCGGTGTGTTTGCCGAAACGGATATCAACGGACTGCAGAAGACGGGCACTCCTTCGCACGAGCTCATGGCTTCGCTGTTTGAAGCCATCGTCCTGCAGAATCTCAGCGTGCTGACGCGCGGACATACACTGCGTCCCCATGTTCTGCTCCTGGGCGGGCCTAACGGATTCATCCAGGGCATGCGCGAGGCCTGGCAAGTCAACATCCCTCGCATGTGGAAGGAGCGGAAGGTCGAAATTCCCGAGGGATCGAAGCCCGAGGACTTGATTAAGGTCCCGGAAAACGCCCAGTACTTCGCCGCTCTCGGCGCAGTCGAGTACGGCAAAGACGAAGATCCGGAGATCGGCCGCTACCAGGGGATAGAGAAGCTTCTGTATTACATCGATTATGGCCGTGCCGAAGAAAAGGCGGTCTCCGGTGGCAAAGGCCTGGTCGCAGATAAGTCCGAACTCGAACTCTTTCGCGAAGAATTCCGCAGGAAGAAGTTCATTCCAGCGGAATTTCTGCCCGGCCAGACGGTCTCAGGTTTTATCGGCATCGATGGGGGCTCTACCTCCACCAAGGCGGTCCTGCTCGGCAAGGGAGGGGAAATCCTTTGCAAGACTTACCAGCTTTCCAATGGCAATCCGATCCAGGATGGCATCGAGATGTTTGAAAAGCTGAACGAGCAGGTGCAGAGCAAGGGCGCCACGCTGGAAGTTCTGGGGGTAGGAACCACCGGATATGCCAAGGACATCCTCAAGGATGTGCTGCACGCCGATGTAGCGCTGGTCGAAACCGTCGCGCACACGGAATCCGCACTGAAGTTCTATGACGATCCTCACGTCATCATCGATGTCGGCGGCCAGGACATCAAACTCATCGTCCTCAAGGACGGCCGGGTTAAAGATTTCAAGCTGAATACGCAGTGCTCTGCCGGGAACGGGTACTTCCTGCAATCGACGGCCGAGGGCTTCGGCAAGAAGGTGGAGGAATTCGCGGATATCGCCTTCTCCGCGACATCCATGCCGTCCTTTGGATATGGCTGTGCTGTCTTCATGCAGTCGGATATTGTAAATTTCCAGCGGCAGGGCTGGCGGGCCGAGGAGATTCTCGCCGGCTTGGCCGATGTGCTGCCGAAGAATGTGTTTCTCTACGTTGCCAGCATCCCCAACCTGGCTTCCCTGGGGTCGCGCTTCGTTCTGCAAGGGGGCACGCAGAACAACCTGGCGGTGGTGAAGGCCGAGGTGGACTTCATCAAGTCAAGCTTCCGCGCCAAGGGCAAAGTGCCGGAGATCATCGTGCACGAGCACTGCGGCGAGTCGGGCGCGATCGGCGCCGCGCAAGAGGCCTTGCGTCTGTGGAACAACGGCAAGCAGACCACGTTTATTGGTCTGGAGGCGGTGGCTAATATTCGCTATCGCACCACGCGTAATGAAGACACCCGCTGCTACTTCTGCAAAAACAATTGCCTCCGTACCTTTATCGACGTCGATGTGACCGCTGCCCATCAGGGTCATGATCATGACCACTCCTCGGCGCCCGCGCTGGCGGTTGCTGAAGATCACTCAGCTAAGGTCGTCACCCAGTTGCCGAGTCTCGAACAAATCCAGGCGAATGCTGATGGCCATGGTTCTTCCTGCAGCACTGGCAGCAGCAAAGGATCCTTCAAGGCCAAGGTTGAACCGCTCATCCAGATCCAGATTTCTCCAGGATCGAGCAAGGTGATTGAGCTTCCCAAGCCGGTGGATTTCCAGCCTAAGAAGACCAAGGTGCCTCTACGTGTTGGGGAACAGCGGTTGATCATCGCTACCTGCGAAAAAGGAACTGTAGAAGATCTCGCGGACATGAAGGACATCAAGGCGGACATCGACAAGATAAAAGAGGCGAATCCGAACTTTGTCGATATCGCGGCGCGCGACGTCTTCCGTCATCGCGCGGTGGAGATTGTTGCCGATGCTGTTCCCAGCACCAAGGGACTATTCATTGGCAAGGCAGTGAAGGAACGGGCGGCCGCAATGCAGAAACGCAGCGAGTTTCGCATCGGCATGCCTCGGCTGCTCAATACCTACACCTACGCGCCGATGTTCAATGCCTACTTCGCGAGCTTGGGGCTTAAGGCTGAAAATCTCGTTTACTCCGATTACACGACGCCGGAGCTTTATCGCGCCGGGGCGAGCCGGGGCGCCATCGACCCCTGCTATCCCTCAAAGATCGGCATCGCGCATGTCTATAACCTGATCACAACCAAGCACAGCAAGAAGCCGTTAAACGCTATCTGGTTCCCCATGTACGATCGGCTGCATACGCCGTTGGTCAACCTGACGGGGTCGAATGCATGCCCCACCGTGACGGCTACACCAGAGGTGGTGAAGGCCGCTTTCACCAAGGAGAGTGAGATCTTCGCCGAGAACGGCATCAGCTACATCGATCCGATTTTGGACTTGCAAGATAAGAAGATTTGCGCTGATCAGATGTTCAAAGCGTGGGGGCCGGTGCTGGGCCTCTCCCGCGAGGAAAATGAGCGGGCCATCGAAGCCGGATTCAAAGCCCTATTCGATTGCGAGGCTGAGATTCGCCGCCAGGCGCGGGAGACACTCGATCAGCTGGAGCGTGAGGACCGGATTGGCATTGTCATGCTGGGCCGCGTTTACCATCACGACCCGGGCTTGAACCACGAAATCATGGAAGAGTTCCAGAAGCTCGGCTATCCCGTGTTCTCGCAGAGTACGCTTCCCATCGATGAGGATATCCTCGATCGCCTCTTTGGCGAGGAGGTGCGCGCCGGGCTCATTACCCATCCTCTGGACATCCAGGATGTCTGGAAGAACCGCTACTCGACCAGCACCAATCACAAGGTTTGGGCAGCGAAGTTTACTGCTCGCCATCCAAACCTTGTGGCGTTGGAAGTTTCCAGCTTCAAGTGCGGCCACGACGCGCCTATCTATGGTGTGATCGAGGGCATCATCGAGCAGTCGGGGACGCCTTATTTCTCCTTCAAGGATCTGGACGAGAATAAGCCGTCGGGGTCGATTCGTATTCGGGTGGAGACAATCGATTACTTCCTGCGCCGCTATCGCGAGGACATCGTCAAGCGTCGCGGCCTGGAAGTTGATATCGAAGCGCAGCTCGCGGCTTTCGAGCAGACCATTAGGAACCAGTCGACTGAGAGTTTGGAAGCGGTGGCTGGCGACTAGAGCCATTACAATTTGGCCTTGCGTATATTGACTATCGGCCACTCGACGCGACCGATCGCGGAGTTTATCGCGATGCTTAAAGCACACGGAGTCGAGCGGCTTGTCGACGTGCGCACCGTGCCGCATTCACGCCACAATCCGCAGTACGAGCGCGCCGCGCTTTCCGAGGCGCTGCAACGCGACGATCTGGGTTACACACACATGCCCGGACTTGGCGGCCTTCGTCATCCCCGCAAAGGGTCGATGACGAACTTGGGCTGGCGCAATTTGAGCTTTCGAGGATACGCCGATTACATGCAGACTCCAGAATTTGCAGCCCAACTGGAGGAGCTGATTAAAATGGCGCGGCTGGAGCAGGTTGCCGTGATGTGTGCGGAGGCTGTCCCTTGGCGATGCCATCGATCGCTTATCGCCGATGCCCTGCTGGCGCGTGATATTGAGGTGGGCGAGATTGCAAGTGCATCACAAATCAAGCCGTTCAGCTTGCACCCGTGGGCCCAGGTCATTGGAACGCAGGTAAGTTATCCGGGGTTGCCGTTGGAACCCGCTGAGATTGAGCGATAAACCCGCGCGCTGGACATCGGAAAGCACTCGAAGATTTGGCTTATTATGAGCACTGTAAGCATTCCCTCGCAGTCCGAGTTCACCCAGGACTGACGTCCTGGGACATTCTCAATCGTCCCTGCGGGACTCGTCTCGGTGGGTTCGTATACCCAGGACTGACGTCCTGGGCTACTCTCGGCCGTCCCTACGGGACTGATCGCGATACGCCCTGATAGTTGACTTGTTTTCAACGAGTGCTGCCCAGACAGCCCATCAAGAAAATCTAATTTTGCGCTCGAGCAATGAACCGGGGGCGCGGGATAGCGTCCCCTTGGAAATACCTTTCTGCCGAGGCTTAAATGGGCGTGATCACCGTTTCCTTCTTGGCGATCTTGTCGACGAATTCTTCGCCGGTGTAGAGGTGCTGGTTCACCAACCGCGCCGGCGTGTGGGCCAGCCACTCCGCCGCTGATATGTCCTGATAGGTCCCAATCGGGAAGACTTCGAGAAAGAGCAGATCCTCGGTCCCCGTATTCTCGATGTAGTGCGGACGCGACATCTTGATGTAACCCACGTCGCCCGCTTGAAAATCGAAGGTACGCGCCTTGCCTCCCGCCTGAAAGACTGTCATGCGCCCCTTACCTCTTACGTAGTACTGCCACTCGTCAGAGAGCGGGTGCCAGTGCAATTCGCGCATACCGCCGGGCTTCACGCGCACGATCGCCGCAGCGATATCCGTTGCCGGAAAGTCCTTCTTCGACACGATGCGCACTTCGCCGCCTGCCGTCACCTTGGTCGGCGCCATCGTGCTCGCCCTGAAGACGTAGTCGCCATCGATTGCGCCCGTACCCGCCGCGGCCGCCTTTTGCTCTTCCTCCAGGGGACGCGGCAATTCGGCGGCGAAGATAAACAGCTCCTTTTTGGGAACT
Source organism: uncultured Acidobacteriaceae bacterium (assembly GCA_963821315.1). GTDB lineage: Bacteria > Acidobacteriota > Terriglobia > Terriglobales > Acidobacteriaceae > PALSA-350. Next base: position 112,737 of record CAWGDP010000017.1, read on the forward strand.
TTATCGAAGGTCGATGCCGGCACCGCGAAGTTCTTCGCCAAGACCTCCTTGGGCGTGTGCTTGAACCAATCGGTAAGCAGAAAGGTCTCAAACTCGTTGAAGCTTCCATCGTTGAAGACCAGCAGGAACATGGCTCCATCGGGTCCCAGCCCCTGGATGGAGTGCGGAATACCGCCGGGAAATAGCCACAGATCCCCCTTGGTCACGTCATTGACAAAGCTGCGCCCCTGCGCGTCGACCGCCGTGATACGCGCGTTGCCATAGATCATGTATGCCCATTCAGCGCTGGTGTGCCAATGCAGCTCGCGCACCCCACCCGAAACCAGCCGCATCTCCACCCCGGCCAAGGTCTTCGAGATGGGCAACTCACGCTCGGTTACCTGGCGCGTCCAGCCGCCGTCCTCAATGCGTTTGTGCGCCAGGGCAAAGGAATACTTGAAGGGCTCGACCGTCCCGTTATCGGTCTCCGGCGACCATACGGAACTTGGATTCTCATCATCGAGCGGGTTATTGTTCTCTCCCGGCTGTTCTTCGTTTGGTTTACTGTGATCGTCCGACCGCACCTGCTGCGCATTCGCCAGTGGCGCCATCGCCGCCGTAGCCAATGCGGCCCCTAAAAACCTGCGCCTCGAAACATCCTCAGACATAGCAGCATCCCCTCAATTCAAAGTCTAGCCCCATCACCAATGAAAGAGCGTCCCATCTTCCTTACGGTTGACCGGCAAATACGCCCGTTGATACGGAAAACCCGCAGCCACATCTTCGCGGATGTCGACTCCGAGACCAGGCCCATCCCCGGGATACATCGAGCCATCGCGAAAGACATACGCATGGGGAAAGGTCTCTTCCGTCTGCGCGTTATGCAGCATATGTTCCTGAATACCAAAGTTATTGATGGCGATATCCAGGTGAAGCGCCGCAGCCATGCACACCGGCGACATGTCGCTCGCCCCATGGCAACCAGTGCGCACGTGATAGATAGCGGCGAAATCGGCAATCTTCTTCATCGCCGTCAGGCCGCCGCCATGCACCACGCTCATGCGCAAGTAATCGATCAACTGCTCGCGCATCAATTGTTCCGCGTCCCAAATGCTGTTGAAGACCTCGCCCACGGCCAAGGGAGTCGTGGTGTGGCGGCGGATGAGCTGGAATCCATCCTGCAGCTCGGCCGCGACTGGGTCTTCCAGCCAGAAAAGATGATAGGGCTCCAGCTCCTTGCCCAAACGCGCTGCTTCTATCGGAGTGAGCCGGTGGTGAACGTCATGCAGCAGGTCCAGATCATCACCCAGCGTTTTGCGCAGCGCCTCAAACAGCTTGGGAACATGACGCAGATACTTTTCCGTGGACCATAAGCTCTCGGAAGGCAAGCCACGTTCCGCCGGCTCGTAGTACTTGTCATCTTTTGCCACGCCATAGGTCGACTTGAGCCCCGGTACTCCACTCTGGGCACGAATGGCGGTGTATCCCATCTGGCGGTAGCGCTCTACCTCGTCCACTGTCTCCGCGATATCGCGTCCGGTGGCGTGGGCATAGACCAGAACCTGGTTGCGGCTCTTGCCCCCGAGCAGGTTGTAGACCGGAACGCCGAGCGCCTTGCCCTTGATGTCCCACAGCGCCATGTCGATGGCCGCGATGGCGGTCATGGTCACCGGCCCTCGCCGCCAGTAGGCGCCACGGTAGAAATAATGCCAGATGTCTTCCGTCTGAAAAGGATCGCGCCCGATCAGGCACGGCACCAGGTGGTCTTCCAGATAGCTGACGACCGCCAGCTCGCGCCCATTCAGAGTCGCGTCGCCCAGTCCGTAGATGCCCTGGTCGGTTTCGATCTTCAAGGTGACGAAATTACGGCCCGGACTGCAGACAATCACCTTTGCGCTGAGAATTTTCATCTATTGATTGACTCCGCTGGCCAGGAATCCGCCATCGATGACCAGGATCTCCCCAGTGACAAACGAGGCTGCATCCGAGACCAGGTAGATGGCGCCTCCGGCGAGCTCATCCATCTCGCCAAAACGCTTCATGGGGGTGCGCATCTTCAACTCGCGCCCACGTTCGGTGTGCAGAATCAGCTCGCGGTTCAGGGCAGTCGGAAAGACACCGGGAGCAATGGCATTCACGCAAATATTGTGGGGAGCCAGTTCGATGGCCAGCGTCTTGGTCAGCGCGCCTACACCCGCTTTGCTGACCGCGTAAGCGGCCACCTGGTTGAAGCCGACAAAGGTGGTGAGCGAGGCGATGTTCAGGATCTTGCCGAAGCCCTGGCTGACCATCGTCTTGCCGAAGATCTGGCAGCATCTCCAGGTGCCGTTCAGGTTTATGTCGATGACGCTGTTCCAGCCTTCTTCCGTGCATTCCAGGGTGGGCGTCTTGAGCGTGATGCCGGCGGCGTTTACCAGGATGTCGACCTTCCTGAAGGTCTCCAGAACCTTCTGCTGCAACGCCTCGATGGAAGGCCGGCTGCGAATATCGACCGTCGCCCGCAGCGTGCGGCGTCCCAGGGCCTCAATCTCGCCCGCAACCTTTTGCGTCTCTTCCGGGCGGCGGGAGGCAGCCACCACGTCCGCGCCTGCCTCTGCGATCCCCAGGGCGACTGCTTTTCCCAAACCCGACGTACCACCAATGACAACCGCGCACTTACCTGTGAGATCGAACCGGCTGGAACCCAATGTTTACTCCAAGATGCGAACAAAGTAGGATGATCCCGCAGCTTATCACGAGGAGCCGTACCCAGGAGCGGGACAAGTGCAGGATGAGCATGTAGATCGGCGTTCTTTTCTCAAGGTTATGGGTGCCGTCGGTATGTCGTCCAGCCTGCTGCCGGAGGCTGCGTTCGGCTTGCATCCCGCCAGCGGACATATTGTGGCGCAGGCTGCCGGAACGGGCCCCGACGCGGCCACAAAACCAAAGTACTCAATCAAGTTTGGGGTGATTGGTCTCGACCACTATCACATCATGGGGATGACCGCGGCGGTGATCCGCGGGGGTGGCGAGCTGGTCTCTTTTTACTCCAACCTGCCCAAGGCCATCGCCGATTTCCAGAAGATTTATCCCAATGCCAAGCTGGCAAAGAGCGAGGACGAGATTCTGGACGACCCTTCGCTCAAGCTGATCGCCGGAGCGCCGATTCCCCGGCTGCGTGCCCCGTTGGGCATCCGCGCCATGAAGCAAGGCAAGGATTTTCTGAGCGACAAGCCTGGGATAACAACATTAGATCAGCTGGCGGAGGTGCGCAGAGTGTCGGCGGAGACGGGCAAGATGTTTGCCATCATGTACTCCGAGCGGCTGGAAGTGCGCGCCGCCGTGCAAGCCGGTTATCTGATCAAGGCGGGCGCCATCGGCAAAGTGGTGCAGACGGTGAATATCGCTCCCCATAAGGTGAATGACATTACCCGCCCCGATTGGTTTTGGGATCCGGCGGAATATGGTGGCATTCTTTGCGATATCGGTTCCCACCAGGCGGACCAGTTCGTCTATTACACAGGCTCCACAACGGCCGAGGTGACGGCGTCGCAGATTGCGAATGTGAATCATCCCACGCACCCCAAGTTTCAGGATTTCGGAGACATGATGGTGCACGGCAACGGTGGAGCCGGCTATGTGCGCGTGGATTGGTTCACACCCAATGGGCTTAGCGTTTGGGGCGATGGCCGGCTCTTCATCCTGGGAACGGATGGCTACATCGAGCTGCGCAAGTACATCGATATTGCCGGCAAGCCTGGTGGCAATCACCTGTACATGGTGGACCAGAAGCAGGTGACTTATATGGATTGCAGCAAGGTGGAGCTGCCCTTCGGACCGCAGTTCGTCTCTGACATTGTCAATCGGACCCATACGGGGCAGAACCAGGAACAGGCATTGCTCGCTGCGGAGCTGGTGCTGAAGGCGCAGAAGAATGCCAAGGTTTTGACCTTCACCGCTTGAACTAGCGGCGAGGAGGAATATGAACTCGCGCAGAGACTTTCTGAAGATGGGCGCGGCGGCCGCGATTGGCTTCCCCGCCATTGTGCCCGCGAGCGTCTTCGGGCAAACGGCGCCCAGTAATCGCATCAATGTGGGCGCGATCGGCGTTGGCCGCATCTCCCGCGGGCACGATCTGCCGGGAATCTGGCAGTTCGATCAAGCGCGCATCATGGCCGCTTGTGATCTGGATTCCAAGCGCGTGGAAGAGGCCAAGGTACTGATCAACGGCTACTACTCCAAAAAGACAGGCAAGCCGTATGACGGTGTTACCGGCTACCACAACTATCACGAATTGCTGGCCAATAAAGACATCGATGCAGTGGTGATCAGCACCCCGGATCATCAGCACGCCATCCTTGCCGTCGATGCAGTTCACGCCAAGAAGGACGTGTATCTGCAGAAGCCGGCTTCGCTCACCATCGCCGAGGGACGCGCCATGAGCAACGCGGTCATGGCGTCGGGACAGATTCTGCAGGTTGGATCGCAGCAGCGATCGTGGAAGCAGTTCTACCGGGCGTGCGAACTGGTGCGTAATGGACGCATCGGCCAGATCAAACATGTCGAGATCGGCCTGCCCGGCGACCCCAGCGGGCCCGATGCTGCCGCCATGCCAGTTCCGCCTAATCTGAACTACGACGCATGGCTGGGCTCAACCCCTGAGGTCTACTACACCGAGATACGCGTGCATCCCCAGGATGGGTTTAGCCGCCCGGGTTGGTTGCGCTGCGAGCAGTTTGGCGCCGGCATGATCACCGGGTGGGGAGCGCACCATGTGGACACGGCTCATTGGGGTATGAACACCGAGTACACCGGGCCGGTTGAGGTTTGGGGTACAGCCGAGTTCCCTACCCACGGGCTGTGGGATGTACATGGCAAGTTTCTGACTCATGCCATCTACGCTAATGGCGTCACTATGGATATCAGCGGCGACTTTCCCAACGGCATCAAGTTTTACGGCAGTGAGGGATGGATCTTTGTCACCCGCGACGAGATGGTTACGCCTACCGATCCTGGTGGTAAGGCGGCGGTGGCTCCGCAACCGCTGGTCGCCAGCGATCCTAAAATACTCGATAGCGTCATCGGCCCCGACGGGGTTCATCTCTATCAGAGCGACGATCAGCACGGCAATTGGCTGGATTGCATCAAGAGCCGAAAGGCGCCCATTGCCCCGGCAGAAATCGGTCACCGGGCGTGCTCGACTTGTTTGATCCACCATATCGCCATGAAGACCAAACGCAGGCTCTATTGGGACCCGGTCAAAGAGCATTTCAAAAACGACGACGACGCGAACTGCATGCTATCCCGTCCCCAACGTGCTCCGTACATGATGGACGTGTAGAAACCAAGGCATGAGTTCAACTCCGGAAAAATCGAATCTGCGCTGGGTGGTTTGCGGGCTGCTGTTTCTGGCCACCGCGATCAACTATATGGATCGGACGGCCCTGGGCTTGGTTGAGCCCATGCTGAAACACGTACTCGGCGGCGACCAGAATATAGCGCTCTACAACCGGCGCTACAGCGACATCGTTAACTGCTTCATCTTCGCCTATGGTCTCGGGTTTCTGATTGCGGGGCGGGTGGTCGATCGCATCGGCGTGAAAAAGGGATATGCCTTGTCTATCGGGGTGTGGGCGCTCTCTTCGCTAAGCCACGTGTTTGCGCGGACACCGCTGGGTTTCGGACTGGCTCGTTTTGCGCTGGGGATTGGTGAGTCCGGCAACTTTCCTTCGGCCCTCAAGGCTACCGCCGATTGGTTTCCCGCCGAGGAGCGAGCGCTGGCTACCGGCATCTTCAATTCGGGTACCAGCGCCGGCGCGGTGATCGCTCCCATGATGATTCCCTGGGTCGCCGTGCGCTATGGATGGCAGGCCGCCTTCTATACCACGAGCAGTCTCGGACTGCTCTGGCTTATCGGCTGGCTGTTGTTTCCCTACAACAAGCTACAGCCCAGGTTTGGCAACACGGCGAATCGATCGGCTGCCGCGGCCGCGCCAACAGCGGCGTACAAGTCTCTTCTGGTTAGCCCGAATACGTGGAGATTTGCGCTATCCAAGGGAACCACGGACGCGGTCTGGTGGTTCTATCTCTTCTGGCTGCCCAAATATTTCAATGAGCGCTTCCATGTGGATATGCAGCACCTGGGGCTGCCGCTGATCATTGTGTACGTCGGCGCCACGATCGGAAGCATTCTCGGTGGTTGGCTGGCGGGCTTTTATATACGCCGCGGGCACTCGGTCCGGATGGGCAGAAGATTTGCCATGATGGTGTGCGCGCTGTGTGTGATGCCGGTGGCGTTGGTTCCCTTTGTTCATCCACTCTGGCAGGCGATCGCCCTTTTATGCCTGGCGACGGCAGCGCACCAGGGTTGGTCTTCCAATCTGCTTTCCACGCCTTCGGATATGTTTCCTTCGAGCTCAGTAGGCACGGTGGTGGGGATCGGCGGAGCCGTGGGCGCCGCGGGCAGCGTGCTGTTCACATTCCTGGTGGGGCTGTTGTGGACAAATTATGCGCTGCTGATTTTCTTTGCTGCTGGCTCCATTTATCTGCTTACGCTGTTCGCGTTTCAATGGCGGGCCCCGGCGCCACTTGCCGCGGAACAGGTTTCTGCTGATTAAGGCATAGGAATTCTTCACAAAGGCTGGGTGCCCCATTCAAGCCCGGTTTTGGCTTGAATGGGGCACCACTAGCTCTGTCTGCTGGTTGAGAGAACCGCAGGTCCCTCCACTACGCTGCGCTCCGGTCGGGATGACAAATTGGTTTGGGTGCGAGGATGGTGGTACCCAAACCAATTTGTCATCCCGACCGGAGCGCAGCGTAGTGGAGGGACCTGCGGTTTCTTTTCGCACCCTAAGCGGGTACCGCAACCTCAGCCCCGCCACGCTCTGCCGACAAATAGCCGGAGTAAAGCGCCGCCATCGTATCTCGCGCCAGCTCTATTCCCGAGAGGGGCTCACGATCGTGATAGATGCTCTCCATGAAGTCCTGGAACTCCTGCGGATACCCATGCTGCCAACCCTCGTCCGGCGCCGGCCGGCTCCAGCCTTGTTTGGTGCTGGTTTTCTCTACGACATACACATCTTTCAAAATGTCCTCCCTGGGATTGAAGGTCTCCAGCGCATCGGTCGGATTCAGATTGCATCGGGTACGGTGATTGTTGCAAAACACCTCCAGCCAGTTGGCAACGCCGCCCATTACCAGTTCTGAGGCAAAAATATCTGCGATCGTTCCGTCGGAAAACTTGATGTGAATCTGGGAGTAGTCCTCAATGTCATCGTAGCCAGTGCGAAGAAAGCCCTCATCGCGATAGTTGGGGAGCCGCGTGATCTCATGCGTGCGGCAGCTTACCGTGGCCGGCCGAATCGGGTTGCCATCTCGCGATTCGCCCTCAACCCGCTTCAAATAAAGCGCTGCACTCACAGGATGGCATCCCTTGCCCACCAGCGATCCGCCACCGGAGAATTTCCAGCGGCCGTAATAAGGAGAGTGCGACCCGCTATGAGACTCCTCTCCCAGGATGCGAAGTATCTGGCCGCCACTCTTCTCGATGATCTCCCGTTCCTTCTGAATCGCCGGAGCATACACCCAGTTTTCGGCATAGCAGACCCGCTTGCCACTGGCCTTCGCCGCGGCGAGAATGCGGTCACAACTTGCCGTCGCTTCGGCCAGCATTTGCTCCTTGGGAAAGCTGGCCGCACCATAGTATCCGGTAAGCGGCTTTTCAATGATGACGTGTTTGCCCAAACCAAGCGCCTGCACCGCGAGCTCTTCGTGCGAGGATGGAGGAGTGCAGAGATCCACTACATCCACTGCAGCACAAAGTTCGGCAAACGTATCGAATGCGCGAATCCCTGTGTCTTTGGCAAAAGCGTCACGCGCTTCCGGCGTCTTTGAGGTCACGCCTACCATCTCGACCGGCACTCCGTAGACGCGACGGATGGCCTCCCAATGAAACTTCGCTGCAAAACGCGCACCAACAAACCCGACCCGCACTGATTTCTCCATAGATATTCCTTGTAACACATGGCTGCTGATCGGCAGCATTATAACAGCTTGAGCAGAATAAGGAAAAGCTTGGATTTGGGTGGTGGTGTGTGATGAGAGGATTTGTAAGAAGGAAGGGATGGGACATCGTGATGGCTAATGAGAGAACTATAAGATATTTGTTAAAAAGATGATAATTGATTGAGTTTGAAAGGTAATGAGAATGAAAGAGAGTGATAGATTTATTAAAATAATAGGATAAAGGAAAGATTGGTGAAGATGGTAGAGATTGAGATATTATAAGGTGGAAGTTTTGAGTGATGATTGTGTGATGGTGGGTGTGTAAGTGTTTATAATATAATAGGAAATTGAGAATTGATAAGAATAGAATAGATATTAAGATAAGAGAGTGGATAAGTGGGCGCTTGCATGAAGTATTCTGAGTTTATGGAAGAAAGTGGTGTGATGCTACTACTAGATGAGAGAGATGAGTATAGATGGGAAAAGTAGGAGGAAAGCTGTATTTGGGGGTGGGAGATAAAAGCTACGGAGAATGTAGGCTAGAAAGGTGGGAATGGGGCAAGAGAGGTGGTGAGATAGGGTGCTCAGCAAGAAGAAATTAAACAGAGCGAAAGATTAGTGGAATTGAAGGCGAGAAGGATACGAGCGAAGGGGTTGAGAAAAATGGTGAGCTCATGACGGATCGCTTATGCGACTAGGAACGACGGACATGTGCTACAGCGCGACGGCGGGCGGACAGAAGAGTATGCACGTCTCAGAAGGGCGCAGATCAGCCGCGGGCGCGAACTCGATAAAAAATCGTAGGCAGTATGCCTGGTACCATCACGGAGGCGAGCAGTGCTACGGGTGAGGGATACTACGCGAACGGAACCAGCGAGGGTCACGGGGAATCGAAAAGGATGGACCCCTACTGGCCAGCGGAGATACTGCTATACGATTGGACCTGAAGACCCGAATCAGCTATCCGGATTTAGAGGAGGATGGCGGAGAGTTTTACTTGAGCGAGACATGAAAGGCGAGCCCCGGTGTTCGATCGAGAGGAGGAGGAAGAGAGCGGGGAGCCAAGCGCGGGGCGCCAGCGAGCGGACAGCGCGCGGCACCCAACAAGAACACCCCAGAGCAGGGGGGAAACAACGACCGGACGCCAGAGAAGAGAGCGAGGCAAACGACCGATACGAGGCGGGGAGCGGCAAGGGTATCGACAACACCAAGACGGACGATATACGCTCAAACTAACCGCAAGACGGAACGCAGGAAGCACCTGGGACAGCGACCGGGCACCACCGGGCACGCTGAAGACTGGCACGAGGCAACACGACGCAAATGAGATGGACGGAGGACCGAAGAACAATACCGAGAAGGAGGAAGGGGGCTCAACGACGGCGGCCCGGTGCGGGAAATCGGCCGGGACGTGTTCCATCTGAGATGCGAGACGTGAATGGTAAGCCCCGGCTCGCATAGGGACCGGCCTCTTTGGCGAAATCAAACTCTTGCGCATATACGACAGGTATCTGCGTACATCGGAACTCATGGGCAACTGGAGAGCCGGAACATCTTGAACGGACTCCATAGGGTTCGATCCCGCGTGTTGGCCATGACCGTTGCCCTGGCCTTTCTCACCTACATGGACCGGGTTTGTATTTCGGTTACCGCGCCGGCCATTCTTCGCGACCTGCGCCTCACGACCATCCAGATGGGATTCGTCTTCAGCGCCTTTACCGCGGCCTACGCGGTGTTCGAAATTCCTACCGGGTGGTGGGCTGACCGCATCGGCAGCCGCCGCGTCCTTACACGGATTGTTATCTGGTGGTCGGTCTTCACCGGGTTGACCGGCGCGGCATGGGATTTTCGCTCCCTGCTTGCGCTGCGAGCCTTGTTCGGTGCGGGCGAGGCCGGCGCGTGGCCGACGGTCGCGCGCGCCTTGTCGCGCTGGTTTCCTGAACAGGAGCGGGGCACCGCGCAAGGCATCTTCTTCATGGGCGCGCACCTGGGCGGCGGAGTTACGCCAATCCTGGTGGCCGCCATCGCTGCCCGGATCGGATGGCGCGCTACTTTCCCCGTGCTCTCTATCTTTGGATTTGTTTGGGCCGCCTCCTGGTTTCGCTGGTACCGGGATGAGCCGCGCGACCATGGCTCCGTCTCGGCCGAAGAACTTGGTTGGATCGAGAACGGAAAGCTTGCCATGCCGGAGGAGCTTAGTAACAAAGGCATCGTTCAAGCGGCCTTGAAGACGCCGGGAGTCTGGTTCCTGTGCGCGATGTATTTCACCCAGACCTATGGCTTCAATTTATACGTGACCTGGATGCCAACCTACCTGCAGCACGAAAAGCAATTGCATGGGACGGTGCTGGGCATTCTCGCCGGCCTGCCTCTGCTGCTGAGTGTTCCCGCGGATTTGTTGGGCGGCATCCTTACCGACCGGCTCAGCCTGAAACTCGGTCTGCGACGGGGCCGCTGCCTGGTTGGATTCGGCTCGTTGGCAGCGGCAGGAGTATTTCTTTTTTGCGGGGCGCTGGCGGGAGGAAAGATCTCCGCCGTACTGATTGCCCTGGCCGCAGCATCGGCGAATTTTCTGCTCGGAGCAAGTTGGGGCGCCTGCGCGGATATGGCGGGCAATCACGCGGCTACCATTAGCGCGGCGATGAACACTTCAGGACAAATCGGCGGGGTCTTGAGTCCCATTGCGTTTGCACTCTTGACCCGAACCAGTGCTTCGTGGGCGGGACCGCTCTACCTGACTGCAGCCCTATACATCCTCGGCGCGGGGTGTTGGTATTTTGTTCATCCCGAACGGCCCCTTTAGTGCGAGTGCCGGGGAACAACCTTGCGCACATCGTGATACTTCACCGCGAATTCCAGGCAGGCGCCGGTCTCCAATTGCCCCACGTTCGACCGGTAAAATTCCTCCCAGGGCGAGTGGTTGGTTATTTCGGCAGGCTTGAGCTCTTTGCGCCGGGTTGCGATCTCCTCCTCCGACAGCAGCACATCCACCCGCCTGTGCGCCAGGTCGACTTTGATCTGATCGCCGGTTCTGAGGATCGCGAGGTTGCCGCCAATCGCCGATTCCGGAGAGATATTCAGTATCGACGGACTGTCTGAGGTGCCGCTCTGCCGGCCATCTCCCATGCAGGGCAGCATGCGAATTCCCTGCCGGATGAGCTTGCCCGGTGGAGTCATGTTCACAACCTCAGCAGAGCCCGGATAACCAACCGGCCCCGCTCCGCGAACCACCAGGATGGAATGCTCGTCGATGGCGAGCGAGGGATCTTCGATGCGCTCGCGGTAGTCTTCCGGTCCGTCGAAGACAACCGCCCGGGCAACAAAACAGTCTTCGCTGCCAGGCTCGGAGAGGTACCGCTGCCGGAACTGGTCGCTGACGACCGACGTCTTCACCAGTGCGGATGTGAAGAGGTTGCCCGAAACTACCAGGAGCCCGGCATTCTGCTTCAGCGGATGGTCATAGGTCCGGATGACGTTGGTGTCGAGACTGCGCGCGTCTTTGTAGTTCTCGCCCGCTGTTGCCCCGCTGACGGTCAATGCGCCGGTACGAATTTTGCCAGCCTGCATCAGCTCGCCAAAAATTGCGCCCACCCCGCCGGCCCGATGATAGGCCTCAGCAAGAAACTCTCCCGCAGGCTGTACGTTGGCCAGCAAGTGGATCTGGTGACCCACTCGCTCCCAGTCGCGAATGTCCAGCTCGACGCCTACGTGGCGAGCAATCGCGATGATGTGCGGTGGACAATTGGTCGAGCCGCCGATTGCAGAATTGACTACGATCGCATTCTCAAAGGCTTCCCGGGTGAGAACCTTGCTGGGCGTGAGATCCTCCCTCACCATCTCCACGATTCTGCGTCCAGTCTGGTACGCCATTTTGGCCCGTTGTGCATAAGGGGCCGGGATGGTGCCACATCCAGGCAGTGACATCCCCAAGGCCTCGGCCAGCGAATTCATCGACAGCGCAGTCCCCATGGAGTTGCAGTGTCCTGCGCTAGGGACACTGGACATCACCACATCCACCAGTTGCCGGCCGGTGATCAGGCCTTCCGCCAATTGACGACGCGCCTCCCAAAGCACAGTACCCGTGCCGCTCAGTTTGCCGTTCACGTAGCCGTCGAGCATGGGACCGCCCGACAACACGATAGCCGGAAGATTCACCGTGGCCGCGGCCATCAGGGCTGCGGGAGTGGTCTTGTCGCAGCCCGTCGTGAGCACCACGCCATCGAGCGGATATCCGGCCAGGATCTCAACCAGGCCAAGGTAGGCAAGGTTGCGGTCAAGGGCGCCGGTGGGACGGCGCCCCGTCTCCTGGATGGGATGAGTGGGAAATTCGAAGGGCAATCCGCCGGCATCGCGGATACCCGCCTTCACCCGCTCGGCGAGGGTTACGTGGATCCGGTTGCAAGGGACCAGATCGCTGCCGCTTTGCGCAATGCCAATGACGGGCCGGCCGGACTGCAGCTCTTCACGGGTGATACCGTGGTTGCCGTAGCGCTCCAGGTAGACGGCTGCTTCGCCCGGTTCTACCTGGTCGCCGAACCATAGATCACTGCGCAGCCCGCGGTTTACCTTGCCTTTGTCTTCCATTCTCAGTAGCCCAAGCTCTTGTTGACTACATTCTCCAGCGGCTCCCCATTGGCAAAGCGGCGATCCTGATCCAGAAAGAAGCGCATCGCCTGGTTCAGCCACTCCTTGGTGTGGTCGGCACAGTGAGGCGACAGGAGTACGTTTTCCAGCTTATACATGGGATCGCCCGCCGGCAGCGGCTCAACCTCGAAGACATCGAGCCCTGCGCCCTTGATGCGCTTCGCCGTGAGGGCACGGACCATAGCCGCCTCGTCGATCACCGGTCCCCGCCCTACGTTGATTATCACCGCGGTTGGCTTCATAGCCGCGAATTGGGCGTCGCTGATCATGTGGTGGGTCTCCGGCGTAAGCGGGAGCGAAACCACAACGTAATCGCAGCGCCCGAGCATCTCCATCAGATCTTCCGGCTTGTAGAACTGATCGACATTCGGATCAGACCCCGGGGGAGCGTGCCTCTTGGTGGCCAGAACCTGCATGCCCATGGGATGAACCCGCTTGGCAACAGCGCGGCCAATGTCCCCATAGCCCACGATGCCCACGGTCTGGGTGTCGATTTCTTCCACGTCGAATTGCTCCCACACGCCCGCCATCTGGTTGCGCAGCATACGGCGAAAATCCTTGGCGAAGTAGAGGATCGCCGCCAGGGCGAACTCCCCCAACGACTGGCTGAAAACACCGCGGCCGTTAGTAAGCGGGACATCGCTCGCAATCAACTCCGGGAAGAGCACGTTGTCTAATCCTGCCGAGCGCGAATGCACCCAGCGAACGTCCTGGCACATGAGAAACACTTCCCGCAACACCTTCTTGGGTCCCGACCAGGCGAGGACCACCACCGGATCGTTCACTGCGCTCGCAAATGCCGCGGCATCGCGACCCACAATGTGCCGCAAATCTTTCAGCATGGTTAGCTGCGGATCGTCTTCATGCGCCAACACCAACACCGTATGCTCGATACTCATGCGCTCCCTTCGCGCTCCTGTCTAATTCGGATTGATTACGGCCAACTAGAACTATATTCTCTCTCGCCGGTTCCAAGACAGGGCAACACGAGGGCTGATGCTATCATTTTCGAGCCATCTGCTGGTGCTCAGGAGATTATGGTGAACCCGAAATTGCCCCGCCCGCTACGCGGCGTCATTACGGCCATGGTTACTCCGATCCGTGAAGACCTTACCCTGGATGAGAAAGGTCTGGAACGGCTGATCGAACATCTGATCGGTGGAGGTGTCCATGGCATCTTCATATTGGGCACCACCGGAGAGGCGCCAAACCTGCCCTACGACGTGCGCTCAGCGCTGATTGAACAAACCTGCAAACGCGTGGCGTCTCGCGTGCCGGTGATCGTCGGCATCACAGACACTTCTTACCGGGATGCTCTGCGCATGGCGGCAAAGTCCTATGAGTGTGGCGCTGTGGCCGTGGTCGCTGCGCCCCCCTACTACTACCAGGTTTCCCAGGCTGAACTATTGCAGTATTACCGGCAGCTGGCAGCGGAATCACCTTTGCCGTTGTTTCTCTACAATGCTCCCCACAATACCCACCTGTGGCTTGAAATCGGGACGGTGATCCAGGCCGCAGGCGAACCGAACATCGTAGGGCTGAAGGATAGCGGCCTAAACATGGGCTACTTCCACGCGGTGCGAGAGGGGGTTCGGGGGTGGGCTGATTTCAGCCTGCTGGTGGGACCGGACGATCTACTGGCGGAAGCCGTGTTGATGGGAGCCCACGGAGGCATGGCCGGCGGCTCCAATGTTTGGCCGCGGCTTTTCGTTGCCCTGTATGAGGCGGCAGTGGCTCACGATGTGGGCCGGGTATCCGCGCTTCACCAACAAGCGGTGCAATTCGATAACGCCGTCTACCGCTCTGCGGACCATGCTGCGAATCCATTACGGGGGCTAAAGTGCGCCTTATCGCTGATGGGCATATGCAGCACCGACCTTACTCCGCCGCTTCGTGCCTATTCAAGCAAAGAGCGCGAATGCGTGCAGCAATATCTTCGCGAGGTAGATGTTCTCTCCGCCCCCATGATGTCAGCCGCGGCTTTCTGAGCTCGCTCAGTTCGGGTTAACTGGGGATCGAAGAGCAAGGGAAAAAACTGACCCTCCATCCTGGCTCCGTTGGGAATGGAAGGAACACCCTCCAATAATGGATCGTCCGAAGCGGATCGAACCCCATCTCTGAAGGCATTGATGAGTGTCGCGCGGCGCGGCCGCGCGGAGCGGTTGGCGTAAGAACCATGCACCATGAGCGGATGATGGAAGGTGCATTGCCCGCGTTTCAATTCGATGGGAACGGGAAGGAAAGCCTGCTTTTGTTCGGGGGTGAGAACGGTCATGATCTCATCCATGTTTCCGGTAAGGCCGGTGACCGGCAGCAGCTTCCAGCGATGGCTTCCGGGAACATAGTAGAGGCACCCATTGTCGCGGTCGCTATCGTCCAGCGCGATCCAGCAAGTAAGATGCGACATCGGTTCGGTGCGCGTCCAGTAAGAGTAATCCTGATGCCAGGCCACTACGCCCCCGTGATGCGCGGGCTTACAGAAGAGCTGGTCGTGCCAGAAGCGGACAGGACCGCCCAATAATTGCGAGGCCGGCATCAGGAATGCGGGACTCCAGAGAACATCGTGGAAGGCGGGGCCGGTTCTCCACGCGCCCAGGGCGTGGAAGAGAACCGCGTTGGGATCCTTCGATTCGTTGGAGTGATACTCATGGAAGAGGTGGTTGGCCGGATGGGATTTCTTCATCAGGCCGGTCAGCTCAGAGCAAAGCAAATCGATCTGCCGATCGTTGAGAACCTGAACTCCCGCGAGATATCCCTTCTCGTTGAAGCCGGCGATCTGTTCCTCGGTAAGGCGGAATTTCTGCCACTCCGCTGGGTCTTCAGGCTGCTCGAGAAAGTGGCCGACAGGCGCGTGCGCGGTAGACAGATCCATGGATATCACATCCCCCTTGGCACTACAGCTATCGCAATCTTTGCTAGAGCCGCGCCAGCAGCTGCAGAGGATCGGCCGGGCTCTGCAGCTGGAGCACAAACGCCTCGGCTCGTTTGTAGCCGCCTTCTACGCCTCGAAAGGCGGCTACCTGATCCTGCAGCGCGTAATACCTGTCCGGCGTCTGGCTGGCGTGAGCATAGCAGGCAGCACGTTTGGCTGCTTCTGTTTCCGTGATATCGACATAATGCGAGGGCGAGAATTGCAGGGTATCCTCGCCGTCGGAAACCTCGTAGTAGTACAGAGCGAATTTCTCTTTTGATTGCCTCCATGCATCGTAGGTGAGCATGGTAATGGCGCGATGGTCGCGGTGGTTGTCAATGGGCCATTGGGTAAAGATCGCGTCCGGCTGCTCGGCCTCGATCAGCTTCGCGTACTCTTCGTAATGCGCATTGTCCACCACGGCGTGGCCGTTGATTTGTCCGGCGTAGGCCGGCCGCGCTTTGAGTATTTCGCACGCGTTTTTCGCCTCAGCAATCCTTATGGACGCGCCGGTAGGAGGCCACGCTCCGTCGTTCAGGTAAAGCAGCACTACCTCGTGGCCAAGCTTGGTCAGGCGAGCGACGGTGCCGCCACATCCGTATTCCGGATCGCCGGGATGTCCGCCGGCGACGATGACTTTCAGCTTCCGGCCCGGAGGCTCCTGGGCAACCGTGCGGCCCGCGCCAAGTGCTTCTGCCACGGGGTCTCCAAAGACGAACGCAGAAGCCAGGCCTCCTGCGCCCATTAACAATTCCCGTCGTGTTACTCCCACTTAGTCACCTTCATTCGTGGATTGGGTGTTCGACACGCCCAGCAAACTGCACGGCAAGAGACCATCACTTCGTGTTGCGATTGTACAAAGCAGCAGAAGCAAGGGATGTGCAAAGCCGAGAGGGCGAGCTCGTCGCGGTGCTGGATTAGGTTGCAGGCACATCGGTGAAGGAGATTCTGGTGTACGACACCACTGTTGCAGGAAGTAACCGTTGCGAAGGCATGTGGGGGGCCACGATATGGTTACGCCTGAGAGCCAGATTCGGATCCGGGGTCACAACGAAACATTTATTTTCTTTGATTTACAACCTGTTTTCTTCAAGTCGTATCAAAACAAAATCGGCTATTTCGCCTCATTTGAATAGTGCACTTTTTGTGCTTCATTGCTACAATTTGGTAACGATTGAGACAATCCGGTGACAATCGAGACAATTTCTTGACAATTGTCAAAGATCTATCCAGATCTAGCTGACTCGGTTGGTTAGCAGGCTTTAGGCACGATTGACTCTGCAATGCGGCTTCACCACGTAAGGACCTTTCTTATGGACCTTACTTAAGTTTTTCTAAGGCTGTTCAGGCCCGTTCCCCACGGGTACTCGACTCCTTCTCCAGTCGGCTCGCTGGTTGATAGGTGTTCAATAGCCGAGTTTGATCGGCTTGATGCGTGTACTCGTTCTGTGGTCATCCTGTATTTCTGTGGGGTCTTGTTGACGAAGCATTTGGATACTCTTTTTTCCATTGAAGATAATTGTGCGCCGACTGCGAAGGCCTTCCTGTGCCTGGAACGCCTGACGCGGGTCTTTGCCCAGACTTGTCTTTGCCTCTGGCTGCTGGCGTATTCCAACTTGGCCGCAACGGCCCAGGTGAATGTCTATACCAGAAGCTACGACAATGCACGGAGCGGTGCGAATCTGCAAGAGACGATCCTTACACCGGCGAACGTAAATTCTACCAACTTCGGAAAACTCTTCACGGTACATACAGACGGGGAGATTTACGCACAGCCGCTCTATGTCTCCAACCTGGCTATTGCCGGGGGCACGCACAACGTTGTCTTTGTTGCGAGCATGTTGAATACCGTCTATGCCATCGATGCCGACAAGGGCACCGTGTATTGGTCGCAGAACTTTGGCTCGCCCATCATTCCCCAGGATGTGGAGAGCGATCAGAACATTATCTGGGCCACCCGGCTTGGTATTTTGAGTACGCCGGTCATTGATCCAGCCACCAATATCATGTACTTCGTCTCCGGCTCCCAACCGGCCAGCGGTGCCCTTCAATTCGCCTTCAATCTGAACGCAATTGAGATAGCCACGGGACTTCCAGTTAGCGGAAGCCCGGTAAATATTACCGCCACTTATTCCACTGCCGACCTCACCACTCCGTTGGTGTTCAACGCGGCCAAGCAGAATCCTCGTCCCGGGCTGGCGCTAGCCAACGGGAACGTCTACATTTCATTCGCTTCCCACGAGGACCAGACGCCTTACAACGGCTGGGTACTGGCATACAGCACGTCGACGCTGGCGCAAACCGCTGTTTACTCCGACACCACGACAGGCACACAGGGCGGGATTTGGTGTGCGGGCCAGGCGCCCTCGATCGATGCTGCCGGCAATGTTTACATTTCAACCGGCAATGGCAGCTTTGGCACCACTCCCAATAACCTGGTTCAAACCGGCAACAGCTTCATCAAGCTATCGCCGACCCTGCAACTGCTGGATTACTTCACGCCATACAACAGCGCGGTGATGAATTCGGGCGACATGGATTTGGGTTCGTCCGGCCTGCTGCTCATTCCCAACACCAATTATGTGTTGGGCGGCGGCAAGGAGGGTGTGCTTTATCTGGTGGACACGACCGCCATGGGTAAATTCAACGCCTCGAGCGACAATGTGCGCCAGGAGTTTCAGGCTGTCTATGGCGTCGGCACCAGTCACATCCATGGCGGCCCGATTTACTTTGACAGCGACGCGAATGGCCCCAGCACGTATGTGTGGGGAGAGAACGATGTCCTGCGCGGGTTCGCATTCAATACCACCACCAGCCTTCTGACTACCACGCCCTTTGCCAAAAGCACCATGACCGCACCGGCGACCAATAACGATGGAGCCATGCCAGGCGGATTTCTTGCCATCTCGGCCAACGGCAACAGTAACGGTATTCTATGGGCCTCGACGCCGTATAACGGCGACGCCGTACATCAGTCTGTACAGGGTGTTCTGTACGCGTTTAATGCCGACACGCTGAGCCTGCTGTGGACCGATAAGACCAATGACACGCGGGATGAGATCGGGATGTTCGCAAAGTACGTGCCGCCGGTGGTGGCGAACGGCAAGGTCTACGTGCCCAACTTCGGGCCGGTGGGCAACACCGATGGTACCGGCAACCTGGTTGTCTACGGCTTGGTTCATCAGCTGACGGTTACCGCGGCCAACGCCACCATGACAGTAGGCGCTGCGCTACCGACTTTAACCGGAACCGTCACTGGGCTGGCGAATGGCGATACGCTGGGTACGACGATTGATGTTGCTTACAGCACCACGGCAACCAGCAGCTCCCCGGCCGGGACCTATCCTATTACTGCAACGGTGACCGGCTCATCCGCAGGCAACTACCAGGTGGTGGTCAACGCGGGTACGCTTACCATCTCCGCGGCCCAGGTACTGACCGTAAATGCCAACAACGCGACCCGCGCCTATGGTGCGGCCAACCCAGCCTTTACCGGAACGGTGACCGGCGCGCAGAACGGCGATACCTTTACCGAGAGCTTTGCCACCACAGCAACCACCACCAGCGCGGTGGGCAGCTATCCGATTGTGCCTTCGGTGACCGGTACGAACCTGGGCAACTATACCGTCACCATTGTCAACGGCGCGTTGACGGTGACCGGCGCCGCGACCACAACCACGGTCACGGCGCCGGCCAGCGCTGCTTACGGAGCTGGAGTTACCCTCACGGCGACAGTAGCCTCCACTGCGGGTACGCCGGGCGGAACCGTAACCTTCTACAACGGCGCGACCACGTTGGGCACGGGGGCGTTGAACGCCAGCGGCGTGGCCACGCTGAGCACCACCACACTTCCCCCTGGCACGGATAGCATCACTGCAGCTTATGCGGCAACGGGTAACTTTGCCGCCAGCACCTCAGCGGCGAGCGGCGTCAGCATTGGCCAGGGGACGCAGACCATTACATTCGCCGCCATCCCATCCCACGTTTACGGTAGCGCGCCGTTTGCCGTTAGCGCGACTTCCAGCGCGGGCAGCAATTATCCCGTCACCATCACGGTTGCGTCCGGCCCAGCAACGATTGCCGCGGGCACCGTGACCCTCACCGGTGTGGGTACTGTCGTGCTGCAGGCCACGCAAGCCGGCAATGCGGATTACAGCGCGGCCACGGCGACGCAAAGCTTCCAGGTCACCGGAGCCGCGACCACAACCACATTGACCGCGCCGGCCAGCGCCGCTGTGGGCGCCAGCGTGACGTTGACGGCGACGGTGGCTTCCACCGCGGGCGTGCCTGCTGGTAGCGTGACCTTTTTTAGCGGTACCACTTCCCTGGGTGTGGGCACCCTGAACGGCAGCGGCGTGGCCACGCTGGCCACCACAGCGCTCCCTGCCGGAACGGACACCGCCACCGCTACTTATACAGCCGCGGGAAATTTTGCTACCAGCACCTCATCGCCCGTGACGCTGACCATCTCCGCCCCAGTGGGACCGGCACCAGCCTATACGGTGACCGTGAGCCCCGGTTCCTTGACCATTACGCCAGGGGCGACAGGAAGCACCACGCTCACCATCTCGCCCACCGGCGGCTATAAGGGAACGATCGCGTTGAGTTGTTCGAGTTTGCCCACGAATGCCACTTGCGCATTTGCCCAGAATCCAGTCGCCCTCAGTGGGAATAGCCAGAGCGTGACCGTGGGGCTGCAGATCAGCACGACGGCACAACAGGCAGCCAGCAAGTCGCCGGCAACCCAACTGAATCCGACATTGTTGGCTTTGGCCTTCTGGTGGCCTGGAGGCCTGACCGGATTGGCGGTCTTCCTGCGCAAGCGGAAGCTGGTGAAAACGCAACCGTCCTGGTTGTTTCTCCTGTTCTTCGCCTGCACCTTCGCCTTAGCCGCTGGTCTATCGGGCTGTGGCGGCGGAACTATGAATAACGCGACCCCCAGCACTTTCCAGGTGATGATCGTGGCGACCGGAACTTCCGACACCGCGGTTACGACCCAGACCATCCCCCTGACGCTCAATGTGACTCAGTAAGGACGAGTCGGAGCTATCCTGCATCAGACCTGCCCAAACTAGGTTTTTGGTTGGTCATCTTCCGCCCTCCTTGGCAATGGGTGGAGAGGGATGGACAGATTCAGGGCAATAGCAACCAACCCGGTTTCCTTTATCCGCGTTCTCTTCCCCCCAAGACCGGAGCTCCTCGTTTGCCACTCTGTTGGTAACAATTATTCGATGCGGGGGTAACCCACCGTTCGCGGCACTGCTGGGTAGACTCTCATAGTAGAAACGACTCCAACCCCACGTTTAACGGCTCTACACAGTCGTGGAGCACTATTGACCGGGTGAAGCAGCGCCGCGAAGCAATCCTTAGGTCATGTCCTTCCGCGTATTTCTCAGGCGAACTAACGCTATGAAGTAATGTTCTCGAGGGCCGTTGAGTGCTACAATCTGCCTCAGCGGTTTACCGTCGGAACGTTTCCCTCTCCCCCCTAAAACGCTCCTGATATCCCCCCAGGAATTTAGGTTTCCTCCCCCATAAGGACTTGGCAGGCGTGTGGCTTAGCCAAGCTAGCTGTTTTCGAGGGTGGGCCCTGTGGCTAATTATTTTGATCATCTAGCTTTGGTTGGAACCAGTGAGGCGGAGCGTGAATGGGTCGCTCGGACCCAGGACCGGGCACGCGTACGCAAAGTCTCTGCTCTCGAGCTTCTTCTGCTCTTGCTGCTGTTGCTGTGTGTTAATGTCGCGGCGATTGCACAGGTGAATGTCTATACCAGAAGCTATGACCTTGCCCGGACGGGCCAAAACTTGCAGGAGACGATTCTCACTCCGGCAAATGTAAACTCAAACACTTTCGGAAAGCTCTTTACCGTCCCCACCGATGGGGAGGTCTACGCCCAGCCTCTGTACGTTTCAAACCTTGCTATCGCCGGCGGCACGCACAACGTTGTCTTCGTGGCCAGTATGCGGAACACGGTCTACGCAATTGACGCCGATAACGGCACCGTGTACTGGACCCAGAACTACGGCACACCCATCACGCCGCAATATGTTCAGAGCGATCAGAATATTTCCTGGTCTACAGGCCTGGGTATTTTGAGCACGCCCGTTATCGATCCGTCCACGAACATCATGTACTTCGTGTCCGCCAATCAATCTGTGGTCAATGGCAATCTCGAATACACAGACCATCTCAACGCACTTGAAATTGCAACCGGCGCTGTGGCAACAAGCCCGGTGAATATTACCGCGACCTACTCGACTCCTGATCTCACCACCCCGCTTCAACTGATCATTCAGCGGGAGAACCAACGCCCTGCGCTGGCTCTTGCCAACGGAAACATCTACGTTGCCTTCGGCTCGCACGACGACATAACGCCCTACCAGGGCTGGGTGCTCGCTTACAACAAATCTACGTTGGCGCAGGTTGCGGTCTATGCCACCACGACGATTGGCACAGAGGGAGGAATCTGGATGGCCGGACAGGGTCCCGCCATCGATAGCGCGGGCAACCTCTACCTTTTGACCGGCAATGGAAGCTCCGGCAAAACGCCGAATGGCTTGATGCAGACCGGGGAAAGCATGATCAAGTTATCGCCCACTCTGCAGCTGCTTGATTACTTCACGCCGTACAACGCAGCTAACTTGACTGCAGGTGACATGGATTTGGGCTCGGCCGGATTGCTCCTGCTTCCGAATACCAACTACGCTGTGGGCGGGGGCAAGGAAGGCGTACTTTATCTTGCGAACACCAATGGCCTGGGAGAGTTCAACTCCTCGGCCGACCAGGTGCGGCAGGAGTTCCAGGCTATTTATGGCGTGGGGACCAGTCATATCCACGGCAGCCCGTCCTACTTCGATAGCGATGCGAATGGTCCGTCGATCTATGTCTGGGGAGAAAACGACGTACTGCGCTCCTTCCTCTTTAATAGCACCACCGGAAAACTGAACACAAGCCCCTGGGCTACCAGTACGATGACCGCGCCGGCGACCAACAACGATGGCGCTATGCCCGGGGGGTTTACCTCGATCTCGGCAAACGGTAACAGCAACGGCATCCTTTGGGCGTCCACCCCGTACAACGGAGACGCCTCGCATCAGCTGGCGCGGGGGGTTCTGTACGCATTCGACGCAGATACGCTTAAGCTTCTGTGGACCGACAAAACCAATGACGCTCGCGATGATGTAGGCATGTTTTCGAAGTATTGCCCGCCCATCGTGGCCAACGGAAAAATGTACGTGCCCGACTTTGGGCCCGTGGGCACCACAAATGGTACGGGAGCTCTGGTCGTCTACGGCTTGGTTCAACCCCAGCTGACGGTGAATGTAGCCAACGCCACCATGACCGCGGGGGGCGCGCTGCCCCCATTGACTGGAAGCGTCAACGGCCTGCAGAACGGCGACACGGTGGGCACCACCATCATCGTGACTTATAGCACCACGGCTACAAGCGATTCACCGGCCGGCACGTATGCGATCACTGCAACCGTGACTGGCTCTTCGGCCAGTAATTACCAGGTCATGGTGATCGCGGGTACGCTTACCGTCACATCGCCTTCGAGCCCGACTACGACCACGTTGAGCGCACCGGGGAGTGCTTCCTACGGCGCGAACGTTACCCTAACGGCGACGGTGACCTCCACCGCTGGTACGCCTGGGGGAAGCGTGATCTTCTACAGCGGCAGGACCGCCCTGGGCGCGGGCACGTTAACCGCCGGCGGCGTGGCCACTCTGACTACTAACACGCTCGCCGCCGGCACTGATAACCTGACCGCAACCTATGAGGGGGCGGGCAACTTTACCACCAGCACTTCACCGGCAACCAGCATCACCATCAACCCGGCTACACAGACCATTACCTTTGCCGCGATCGGATCGCACGCCTACGGCAGTGCACCCTTCGCTGTGAGCGCGACCTCCAGTGCAGGCAGCAATTATCCCGTCACCATCACGGTGCAGTCCGGACCGGCAGTGATTAACGGCGGCACGGTAACCCTCACCGGCGCCGGCACGGTCGTGCTGCAAGGCGCTCAAGTGGGCAATGCGGATTACAACGCGGCCACGGCGACGCAGAGCTTCCGGGCAACGCCTGCTTCTCTGACCGTGAGCGCCAACAATGCGAGCCGTGCCTATGGCGCGGCCAATCCGGCCTTTAACGGAACGGTGACCGGCGCCGTGGGCAGTGACAGCTTTACAGAAAGCTTCACCACCACCGCCACGACCAATAGCAATGCCGGCGGCTATCCGATCGTGCCTGCTGTGACGGGAACAAACCTGGCCAACTACAACGTCACCATCGTCAACGGCACGCTTACGGTAACTGCAGCGGCGACCACGACCACCCTGAGTGGGCCGGGCAGCGCTGTGTATGGCGCCAACGTAACCCTGACGGCGACGGTGAGCTCTACTGCGGGCACGCCTACGGGAACCGTAACCTTCTATAGCGGAGAGCCTGGGCACTGGCACGCTAACGGCAGCGGCGTAGCTACCTGGGCACAACGGCGCTAGCCGGCGGTTCCGATTCAGTCAGCGCCAGCTATGCAGCGCTGGGTAACTTTGCCGCCAGCGCTTCGACCGCAACCTCATCACTGTGACGGGGCGACGCAGACCATACCTTTCCTGCGATCGGATCCCGCGCTTACGGCAGGCACTTCGCGGTAAAGTGATATCCAGTGCGGGCAGCAATTATCGGTCACATCACAGTGCAATCGGGACCGGCAGTGATTAACGGCGGCACAGTAACCCTCACCGGCGCGGCAAAGTTAGTGATGTAAGGTAGTTTAAGTGGGTATATGAGGATTATAAAAGAGGAAAAGGAGAAGTAGAGATTAAAGGAGAAGTATGATGTATTAGAAAGTGAAAGTAAAAAATGAGAGAAGTGAATATGGAGAGGAAAATAAGGAATTTAAAGGGAAGGTGAAAGGAGAAGTGGGAAGAGAAAGTTTTAAAGGAAAGATAAAACACCAGCGTGACGACCAATAGCAATGCCGGCGGCTATCCGATCGTGCCTGCTGTGACGGGAACAAACCTGGCCAACTACAACGTCACCATCGTCAACGGCACGCTTACGGTAACTGGCAGCGGCGACCACGACCACCCTGAGTGGGCCGGGCAGCGCTGTGTATGGCGCCAACGTAACCCTGACAGCGACGGTGAGCTCTACTGCGGGCACGCCCACGGGAACCGTAACCTTTTATAGCGGAGCCACCGCCCTGGGCACTGGCACGCTCAACGGCAGCGGCGTAACTACCCTGGGCACAACGGCGCTAACCGGCGGTTCCGATTCAGTGACCGCCAGCTATGCAGCGCTGGGGAACTTTGCCGCCAGCGCTTCGACCGCAACCCCCATCACTGTGACCGGGGCGACGCAGACCATCACCTTTCCTGCAATCGCATCCCGCGCTTACGGCAGCGCGCCCTTCGCCGTAGCTGCCACTTCCAGTGCGGGCAGCAATTATCCTGTCACCATCACGGTGCAGGCCGGACCGGCAGTGATCAGCGGCGGCACAGTAACCCTCACCGGCGCTGGACCGGTCGTGCTGCTGGCTTCGCAGGCGGGAGACGCAAACTACTCTGCGGCCACGGCGACGCAAGGCTTCCAGGTGACGTCTGCCGCGTTGACGGTAACCGCCAGCAACGCGAGCCGTGCCTTTGGTGCAGCTAATCCAGCCTTCAGCGGAACGGTGAGCGGCGCCGTGGGCAGCGACAGCTTTAGCGAAACCTTTACCACCACAGCCACGAGCACCAGCAATGTGGGCAGCTATCCAATTGTGCCCGCGGTCACTGGTCCGCAACTGTCCAACTACACCGTCACCCTTGTCAACGGTGCTCTTACCGTGAGTGGAGCCGCTACTACGACGACCTTGAGTGCGCCGGGCAGCGCTGCCTATGGCGCGAGCGTGATGCTAACGGCCACGGTGACCTCGACCGCGGGGACGCCGGGAGGAATCGTCACCTTCTATAGCGGATCCACGAGCGTAGGTACAGGCAACCTTAACGGCAGCGGCGTAGCGACATTAACCACTACCACGCTCCCGGTGGGCACCGATACGCTCACAGCCAGCTATGGGGCAGCGGGCAACTTTGCCACCAGCACGTCGCCGTCCAGCAGCATCACGGTGAACGTGGCATCGCAAACCATCACCTTCCCGGCCATCGGAGCGCACGCCTATGGCAGCGCGCCCTTTGCTGTGACGGCAAGTTCCAACTTAGGCAGCAGCTATCCAGTCACCATCACCGTGCAGTCCGGTCCAGCGGTGATTAGTGGCGGCATCGTGACAGTCACGGGTACCGGCACCGTGGTGCTGCAGGCCTCGCAAGCCGGCGATACGGACTACAACGCGGCCACGGCGACGCAGAGCTTCCAGGTAATGCCTGCCCCGCTGACCGTCGCGGCCAACAACGTAACCCGCGGGTTCGACACGGCCAACCCAACCTTTAGTGGAACGATTACCGGCGCAGTGGGCAGCGACAGTTTCAGCGAGAGCTTTACCACCACCGCGACTACCAGCAGTAATGTTGGTAGCTACTCCATCGTGCCCGCTGTAACTGGCGCGCGAATAGCCAACTACAGCGTCAGCATCGTAAACGGCACGCTTATGGTGACGGCAGCGCCGACCACGACCGCCTTGAGTGTGCCGGGCAGCGCTAACTATGGCGCCAGCGTTGCACTGACCGCAACCGTGACTTCAACCGCCGGGGTGCCGGGTGGAACGGTTACGTTCTACAACGGATCCACGCCCGTCGGGATGGGCACGCTCAACGGCAGCGGGGTGGCTACACTGAACACGGCGGCCCTACCCGCCGGTTCCGACACCATTACGGCCAGCTATGCGGCACTTGGGAACTTTGCCGCCAGTACTTCGCAGAGCGGGACCATCGCCGTCAAGGGTACAACGCAGACCATCACCTTCCCCACCATCGGATCGCGCGTGTACGGTAGTGCACCCTTCGGCGTGACGGCAAGTTCGAACCTGGGCAGCGGTTACCCGGTGATTATCAGCGTGCAGTCCGGGCCGGCGGTGATTGCCGGCGGCATCGTGACCGTCACTGGTGTGGGCACCGTAGTGCTGAGCGCCTCACAAGCCGGCGGTGCCACGTATGACTCGGCCACGGCAACGCAGAGCTTTCAGGTAACACCCGCTTCATTGACTGTCGCCGCCAATAACGCGACCCGGAGCTATGGCGCAGCCAATCCGGCATTCAGCGGAACCGTGAGTGGCGCGGTGGGAAGCGACAGCTTTACGGAAAGCTTCACGACTACAGCGACGGCCACCAGCAACGTCGGCAGCTACGCTATTACGCCTGCTGTCACCGGGGCCCAGCTAGCCAACTACACCGTAACCCCTGTTGCCGGCGAGCTGACGGTGACTGGCGCGGCGACCACCACTAAACTGAGCGCGCCGGACAATGCGGCCTACGGCTCCAGCGTAACCTTGACCGCCACCGTGGCATCCACCGCAGGCGTACCCGCGGGAAGCGTGACCTTTTTGAGCGGTTCCACTTCGCTCGGTGTGGCGGCGCTGAACAGCAGCGGCGTGGCCACGCTCACCACCACCACCCTCCCAGCAGGAACGGATACTACCATTGCTACATATGTGGCGGCGGGGAACTTTGCCGGGAGCAGCTCGTCAGGGGTGACGCTTACTGTCATCGGCGGACCAGGGGGACCGGGGGCTACCTACGCATTGACCGCGAATCCTACCACGCTGACCATTGCCCCAGGGGCGACAGGAAAGACCACACTCATCTTCACACCGACTGGCGGCTATAGCGGGACGATCGCCTTGAGTTGTTCGAATCTGCCGGCGAATGTGAGTTGCGCATTCGACCAGAATCAGGTCACGCTGAGCGGCACCAGTCAGAACGTCTCTACCGGGCTTTCGATCAATACCACCACGCAGCAAGCAGGTAAGGATGTCCCGTCTCAGGCACCGCAGAGCCCCTTCAGCCCGCGCCCTGTTTGCACTCGTATTCTGGTGCCCGGGCGGTCTGACCGGATTGGTGGTCATGGCTCGCAGACGGAAGCTGGCCGGGACGCACCGCCTGTGGCATCTTTGCCTGCTGATCGCAGGCGCCTGGGCCCTGGCCGCCGGTCTGTCAGGTTGCGGTATGAGCGGGTATGTCGTGAACCCTACACCAAGCACCGTCCAGGTAACTGTCGTGGGTACCGGAACCTCAGGAAGTGTTGTCACCACGCAGACCGTGATCCTAACGGTTAATATGACTAACATGACGCCGCAGTAGCCCCATGACGTCAAAAGCGGAGTCGTACACGTTGGTGAAAGCGGCCAGGGTTTTTCGTAGGGGATGTGAAGTGGTCCCTCTCGCGGGGATAGCACTGCTCTTGGCTCCGTTGACTCTTGCCCAGGAGAACCTTCCGCACTACACGATTGTGGATCGCGGCCCATCCCTGGTGCGCACGCTTACCGACACTCCAGGATTGAATAATCATGGCGACATGGCCATCTGGCACTCGGAAAACGCGAGCCTGATGCCGGGCGTAGTCTTTCACGGCACAGAAACGATCTCTATCGAGGGAGATAAGAATTTCACCCTGGTCTACCCCTCCGACATCAACAACCGGCTGACGGTAGTAGGAACTCTTCAGGCGCCACAGGATTTACGGTTCACCCACGCCTTCAAGTGGTCCGATAATCACCTGGAAATCCTCGAGTCCCTGGGAGGACCGTATTCCTCCGCATCGGCTGTGAACGCAGCGGGAGACGTGGTGGGGAGCGCACAGATCAGCACCGGCCAAAAACATGCAGTCTTGTGGCACACGAAACAGCCCCGCGATCTCGGACTCCTCGCCCGGGGCGATTACAGCACAGCCCACGACATCAACGATAAGGGCGATATCGTGGGGGAAGCGAACCTGGTTGCGAACGGCAAGCCTCAGGCCTTTCTCTGGCAGGCAGGCAAGATGCAGCAGCTGCCCAACCTGCCCGGTGGCACCATCTGCAGTGCTCAGGCCATCAGCAATAACGATGCCATCATTGGATCCTGCGACCTGGCCAACGGCACGGCACACGGTGTGATCTGGAGAAACGGTTCCATCGAAGATCTGGGCACGCTCGGCGGTGAGGATTCACCGAGCACACCTTTGGACATCAATACCCAGGGGCAGGTGGTCGGAACCTCAAACGACGACGATAAGCTCAGGGCGTTCCTCTGGGAGAAGGGCAAGATGATCAATCTAAACAAACTCATCCCGCCCAATTCCGGCTGGCAGCTGCTGGTAGCCTGGCGTATCAACGACAAGGGCGAAATCATCGGTCGAGGATACTTTCACCGGACCATTCACGCCTTTATGCTTCAGCCGGATCAAGCCGTCAATAAGAAGTGATTCGAAGCAGGTTTCGGTAGGCCTCGGTAGAGCGTACAAATCTCACTCCCTCCGCTCCAGCCGGGATGACAAAGGAGAGGGCGGTGACTTTTGTTAGGAGCCGTCAGAGCGGATGGACAGAAAGAAACCGCAGATCCCTCCACTCCGCTACGCTCCGGTCGGGATGACAATTCTGTGGGAGAACTAACGAAACTGAGACCTTTGTGCGGGAGCCGGGGCGCACCGCACGATCGCTCGGCTGCGCTCGGGATGACAAAGGGGAGGGCGGTGACTTTTATTAGAAGCCGTCAGATCGGATGGACAGAAAAGCAACAGCAGGTCCCTCCACTTCGCTTCGCTACAGTCCCACGGCACGCCGGGGTAGGCGGGATGACAATTTCGTTTAATGCTTGATGACTTCACGTGAAAATCAATAAAGTCACAGCCTCTCGGGATGACAATTCAATTTAGGTACCAGCATCCCAGCGCTCAAACCAATTTGTCATCCCGACTGGAGCGTAGCGGAGTGGAGTCAGGGTTTCACAGTCACCGTCGGCAGCGAGGCTAGGAACAGACCCAGGTCCCTCTTGAGATAGGAGATCCTGGCGCGAACATCCTGCAGCATGGCCCCGCGATCTTCGAAGTCGTCGATGCTGAGTTTCAGGCTTTCGGAGGGCTGACTGGTAAGGTGATCGATTTTTTCCTTACTCGATAGGGAGTCGATTCGCTTCACCTGAACCCAAGTTTGCAGCAGTTCCTCCTTGCGGGTCATACCCGTGTGCAGGGCGGGAACGGGTTCATTCATGAAAATCCATACGGTCTCCGGGTAGCGGCTGTTGGCTAGAGTGGGCCGATCGAAAAACTCGGCCAGCATATTGGATTCAAAATCGAATCGACTGCTCTGGCCTTTCTGATCGCGAATTCCAGTCAGGGCGAGCCCGGCAGAAAGAGTTCCAGCGGCGATGCCGACGCCGGCCGCCGGCTTGGTGAGGCTGGAGGAAAGTTGAAGGCCGGAACTGGTCGCACCGACAGCTCCGCCCACGAGTACGCTGAGCAGGTTTGCCCGGCTCACAGCGTGGTCGCGGCGGTCAGACAGGAATCCGCGCACTTCATTGCAACGCGCAATCTCGTTATCGATCTGGGCTATGGTTGCATCGACCTGGAGGGATGCCGCCATCACTTGTTCAGAAATGCGCTGATGCAGCCAAAGGAGTTGCCACCGGTCCGCTGCAACCGGGTCAGCTGATAGCTTTTTCAACTGACTTATTTCAGAGGAAACCCCGATCAGTTGAGCCGTGCTCTCTGATGGCACCGGCTGGTTCAATCTGGATTCGACCGTCTGTGCTGAGGCAGCCAGGGCGATAGCCGCCATTGCCACCAGGTGCAAGCTGCGAGCAAGGCTCATGCCGATTATGATGACACGCCGGCGCTGGTTGGGTTAGGCGCTCTTCATGGCTGCAGAAATTACCATCCTCCTGTAGCCCTGGTCTGTTATCTTTCCTCGGAGTTCCTTGCGAAAGCAAGACCGCGCCAACGAGGTGATCTATGCCCTGCGACCCCGTGGAGTTAAAACACGTCCCGCTCTTTGCCCTGCTCGACGATGACGAAATTGCCGTCCTGGCCGCCCAGGTGGATCTCAGAACATTTGCTCCACGGCAGCGCATCTACAAAATGGATGATCCCGGCAAGCACGCGTACATTCTGCTTTCAGGCGACGTGCAGGTCACGACTGTCGACGAAGACCACCAGGAGGTTCTGGTCGACCAACCTGGCCATGGGCAGTTTTTCGGCTTCGCTTCCATGCTGGAGCAAACACCCCATCAGACCAGCGCCCTGGCCATGGAAGAGACCACGTGCGTCGAGATCAGCCGCGACGACATTGCTACTCTGCTGCAGCGCAAACCCCTGGCGGGTATGGATATGCTGAGGGTACTGGGCCACCAATTCCACGCATCGCAGCAACTGGTACGGCTTCGCGCCAGCCGCAACGCCAACGATGTGATCGAGGAGGAATACACCTTCGGAGAACACATCGCCGACAAGGTCGCCAGTTTCGGAGGGTCATGGGCCTTCATCATCCTCTTCGCCATCGTGTTGGCCGTCTACACCTGCATCAACGTTGCCCTGCGTGGCCGCGCATGGGATCCGTACCCCTTCATCCTGCTCAATCTCTTCCTGTCTATGCTGG
Source organism: uncultured Acidobacteriaceae bacterium (assembly GCA_963821315.1). Lineage (GTDB taxonomy): Bacteria > Acidobacteriota > Terriglobia > Terriglobales > Acidobacteriaceae > PALSA-350. Next base: position 143,766 of record CAWGDP010000017.1, read on the forward strand.
CCGCTATCCAGGCGCCGGTCATCATGATGAGCCAGAACCGGCAGGACAAAAAAGACCGCCTGCGCAGCGAGCTGGACTTCGACGTGAACCGCCGCGCCGAAGCGGAGATCCAAAATCTCTCCCGCAAGCTGAACCTGGTTACCGACAAGCTCTGCGACCTCGATGACATCCTCCGGGAGCGGCTTCCGTCGGGCGCGGGGGCAACGCAGAGCTGACGGCACCCCTCGATGAAGACGAAGACGGCAGTCATATAATCCATCTCGAGAGGATCCGTCCAAAACCGGCTCCGGGACCGGCTCTGGAAGATCTTTTTTTCCGTCTGCCGCTTATGCAGGACGATCCGACGACTCCGCTAAACCACGAGGGCTCCGCTTCGGCCGAAATGCCGCCGGTATCCCAGGCATGGGGGAGCTTTCGCCTGCTGGCGCGGGTGGGGCACGGCTCCTTCGGTGAGGTGTACCGGGCCTGGGACCCCCACCTGGAACGCGAAGTGGCGGTGAAGCTGCTGCTTCCCGCCTCGGTGGGAGGCGAGGAAGATTATCAGGCCATTTTGCGCGAGGCGCGGGCGTTAGCCGCAGTGCAACACCCCAACATCGTGCATGTCTACGGCATGGACCGCCACGACGGACGAGTGGGCTACTGGACTGATTTCGTACACGGTAAGACCTTGTCGTTCCTGGTATTAGCCCAGGGCCCATTTGGCTATCGCGAAGCCGCCTTGATTGGCCTCGATGTAGCAAAGGCCCTGAGCGCGGTGCATCGGGCCGGTCTGCTGCACCGCGACATCAAGGCCGAAAATGTAATGCGCGAGGAGGGCGGCCGCATTCTGCTCATGGATTTTGGTCTGAGCACGCTGCCGCAACGCCAAACCGGTGTCGCCGGCACCCCCACCTACATGGCGCCGGAGCTGTTCAGCGGCAGCCCGGCGACGGTGGCTTCCGATATCTACGCCGTGGGTGTGCTCCTCTTTTACCTGGTTACGGGCCAGCATCCCGTCAGGCTGGGCGGCTTGACGGCGAGAGAGGCGTCAGCGGCAATCTCCAAGAGAAAAGCGCTGGTCGATCTGCGGCCGGACCTTTCGGAGTCATTTATGCGCACGGTCAGCGTGGCCATGGAAATGGATCCCGCAAAGCGATATGCCAGTGCGGGACAACTGGCGGAGGCGCTGGCCGAATCTCTGGGCGCGCCCCTGCCGGCGGGTACGGTCTCCGCTCCGCCCAAAGCTGCCAGCAAGACCACGTTATGGGTGACCATCGCCGCGCTCTTGCTGCTGGCCGTGGGGGGTTCTGCCTTGTGGTTGGCAGGCATACCCCGCTCGCTGCACCCGTCAAATAGCGCAGCCACGGCGGGAGTGCCGGCCACCCAATACGATCAGTTTTTAAAGGCGCAGGACCAGTTGCAGCACTACTACAAGCAAGCCAACATTGCCGCAGCGATCACCGGCTTTCAAGAGGTGCTTAAGGCAGATCCGAACTTTGCCCTGGCCCAGGCCGGGCTGGGTCAGGGCTACTTCTTGCAGTACCGCAACAACGGCGATGCCAAGCTGCTCGATATGGCGAAGCAGGCAACGGCGAAGGCCCTGCAGCTCGATGCGAATCTCGCTTCGCCATACATTACGATGGCCCGCATGGCGGCCATGCAGGGGCAAACCCAGTTGGCGATGCAGCAGGTGCAGAAGGCGATCGCCCTCGATCCGCACAGCGCGGAAGCCTATGGCGCGCTGGCGGCAGTGTATGAGGCGGAGGGACGGACGAATGATGCACTCACCGCGATACAGCGGGCCATCGATCTCGCGCCGGACTCCTGGCAATGGCCGCTACAGCTGGGAAACTATCGGATCGCCGCAGGCAATCTGAAAGAAGCGGCAGCTGAGTATCAGCGAGCGGTTGACCTGTCCAAGGACAATCCCATGGCGTACTACGATCTTGGGGTAGCCAACACGCAGCTGGGCAAGCTAAGTGAGGCGGAAGCCAACCTTCGTGCGTCATCGAGTCTGGAACCGTACGTAGATACCTACTCTGCGCTGGGGGCACTGGCAGAGCTCGCGGGTAAGTTCGACGATGCGGCGGCCCTGTACAAGAAGGCGATAGAGCTCGACGCCGATAATTACCAGGCGTGGGGCAATCTGGGCAGCGCCTACGTGTGGGGTGGCAATCGCGAACAGGCTACCCAGGCATACCGCAAGGCAGCCGAATTGGCCAACGCCCAACAGTCGAAAAGTCCTAACGATCCGCAGCTTGCCGTTTTGTTGGCGGGATTTTACGCGGACTCAGGACAAGGGGAGAAAAGTCCGGTCCTCATTCGCAAGGCTCTGGCACTTTCCCCTGACGACCCGAAAATCGCCTATCGCGCGGGTGAGACTTACGAGATTCTGGGACAGCGGGCCAAAGCGATCCCGCTGATTGCGAGGGCGCTTGCGCAGGGTTACGACGTGGCGGAGTTCCAGCGCAGTCCGGAGTTGGCTGCGCTGCGCAGCGATCCAGCATTTCAGTCGGCGCTGAATAAAGCGAAGAGCGAAAATCCTGTGGACACCGCCAGGAAATTGAATTAATTTCGGGCCCATGGCGCATAACGATATTGTTCTCAAAGAGGTGGACGGCATATTTATGCCGAGCCACTCCGAGGTTCCCGTGGTGAAGGGCGATACGATCGCCTTCTCGACCAGTGATGGCACGCAGGTTGCGCTCTTCTTCTCCCCTGGGGCAGTGCCGGTCCTCTCACCATCACCGCAGGTGCCGACGACGTTGGCTGCGGGAAAGCTCCAATTCACCTTTACCTCCTCGGAGGCGGGCGCGTATAGCGTGTTTTTCGAGAAAGACGCCTCTACGCCGCCGGCGCACTTTCCAGTGAGGCCGTCGAATGTGCTGCTGCTGGAGACCGAGACTCCGAACTTCGGCGGACCCAATACGGGAACTCGGGGTGGATGAAGAGATCAGCTCTGCAGCTGGAAAGCAGTACGTCAGCTGAAGAGTGTGCTTGACCTGTCCATCCACCTCCACCCAAGCCAACGTAGGCCACCGCCTTAAATTTGTCATCCCGCCTGTCCCGGCCTGCCGTGGAACCGAAGCGGACCCGGATTTCCTACATCACGACACCACCCCAAGGCCACGTATGCGGCTTTCCGTGAAGAAAGCCGCACGAAGTTCGCCAAGGAGGGTCGCGGCCCACCTTAGCGGTGGTGGACGTGGATGGATAGAGTCAACCAACGAGCATCGCTACACCAAGCCACCAGTCCAGAATCCGTCTGCTAGACTTCTGTCACTTATAAGGGGAGAAGCATGATGGCTCGGTGGCGAAAACTGGCAGTAGTGCTCTGTCTCGTGATTGGCGCTTCGATCGCATTGGCGCAGGGTGGGAGCAGCTCCCAACGCATACTGGTCCGGGCAGGACATCTGCTGGACGTAAAAACCGGCAAGCTGCTCGACGCCCAGACCATCGTGATCACCGGCGACACCATCTCGTCCGTGGCAGCCACCTCCTCGGTTACCGCCCAACCGGGAGATAAGGTGATTGACCTTGGCGACATGACGGTGATGCCCGGCTTGATCGACGTGCACACCCATATCACCGGAGTGCCCAACTTCGACCCCTACTTCGAGCTGACCCAGACGGACGCCAAAGAGGCCATCCAGGGCGTGGCCAATGCCCGCACAACCTTGCTTGCCGGCTTCACCACCATTCGCAATGTGGGCGCAGGCGGGTACACCGATGTCGACCTCCGCGATGCCATCAATGAGGGCGAGGTTCCGGGACCGCACATGCAGGTGAGCGGACCCGCGCTCGGCATCACCGGCGGCCACTGCGATGACAATCTCCTGCCCATCAAATATCACGTAACCGAGGAGGGCGTGGCCGACGGCATTGCCGCCGTGCAGCAGAAGGTGCGCCAGAATATCAAGTACGGAGTCGACCTGATCAAGATCTGCGCCACCGGCGGTGTGCTGTCGAAGGGGGACGATACCCAAGCCTCGCAGTACACCATAGAGGAGATGCGGGCCATCGTCGCCGACGCCCACCGGTTGGGCCGCAAAGTCGCTGCCCACGCCCATGGCGCCCAGGGCATTCTGTGGGCAACCCAGGCGGGCGTCGACTCGATCGAACATGGCAGCTATATCAACGACGAAGGCATCGCCGCGATGAAGAAGAACGGAACCTACCTGGTGCCCACCATCTACCTGGAAGACTGGCTTACCGAAAAAGGAAACCTGCCGCCGTTCTATAAGCAAAAGATGGCGGATACGATTGTGGTGGCCAAAAAGAATTTGAAGCACGCGATCGAGTCCGGGGTGAAGATAGCTTTGGGCACCGATGCCGCGGTGTATCCTCACGGGTTGAATGCCCATGAGCTGGATGTATATGTCAACCAGATGGGCATGACGCCGCTCGCAGCCCTGCAGTCCGCAACCGTGAACGCCGCGGACCTGATGGGCTGGAGCGCGAAAACAGGCAGCATCGAGCCCGGCCATTGGGCCGACATCATCGCGGTGAAAGAAAACCCGCTCCAGGATGTGCGTGTGCTGCAGCATGTGAACTTCGTGATGAAGAGCGGCGTCGTCTACAAGAACGAAACTTGCAAAGAGGGAGCCGCATGCCAGTAGACGCAAGCAAAACCATTTCTGACCTGCAAGAGCTTCGCGCGCTGACGGCAGACGACCACGGAGCGCAACGCATTGCCTGGACCCCCACCTGGCTCAAGGCACGCGCCTGGTTTCAAGACAAGCTGGCCAAGCTGCCGGTGGAGCATCACCTCGACGCGGCCGGCAACTCCTGGACAACACTGCCCGGCGAGTCAGAGAAGACACTCATCCTGGGCAGCCATCTTGACTCCGTGCCCAATGGCGGCTGGCTGGATGGCGCTCTCGGCGTTCTCGCTGCATTCGAAGTGTTGCGCGCCTTAGCCGAGGACTTCCACGGCAAGCCGCCCATCACCATTCGCCTGGTGGACTGGGCCGACGAGGAGGGCGCGCGCTTCGGCCGCAGCCTCTTCGGGTCCTCCGCATTTGCCGGCACGCACAGCATCCAGGCCGATCGCGGCCGTACCGATCGCGAGGGAATCCGCCTGGAAGATGCCCTGCGGCAATGCCAGATCGATGTCGAACGCATTGGCGATGCGGCCGCCGAACGCGGGAAAGCCGGCGCCTATCTGGAACTGCATATCGAGCAGGGGCCGGTGCTCGAACGCATGAACCTGCCGCTGGGCGTGGTCCTGGGCACCAAAGGCGTGGAGCGCCACGCGATCACATTTCATGGGCAGGAGGCGCACTCCGGTTCGACCCCCATGGCAGTGCGCCGGGATGCGCTCGCCGCCGCGGCCAAGCTCGCACTGGAGATCCGGCCGATCGCCCGCAAGCATCCTGACGCGGTGGCCACCATGGGCAGCGTGAAGACCTTCCCCGGCATCGTAACCGCCGTGGTCGGGCGCTGCGAAACCACCCTCGATATGCGTGATCTCGACGCAGGCGTGCTGGCGTCGATGCTGGCCGAGGCCCACGCTGCCAGCGAGCGCTTCGCCGCCGAAGAGGGCTGCACGGTGGAGTGGTCCCGGATCTGGAGCATCGAGCCCATCCCGTTCAATCCGCAATTGATTGAACTGTGCGAGCAGTCCATTCGCGAGATCTCAGGCAGCTCCCACAAGCTCCCCTCAGGCCCGTTGCACGATGCCGCCGAAGTGGCGCGGGCGGGGATCCCGGTGGTGATGATGTTCACCCAGTCGCTCGCCGGCCTAAGCCACAACCCGGCGGAGAACACCCGCATCGAGCATCTCGAGCTGGCGGTCGAAGCCTTCGACCGCGTGGCCCGCAAGACGATGCAGTGGCTGACAGCTCACTAGAACCTGCACAGGAAGGGATCGCCCCTTGAACTTCCGCAATCTCCGAATCGGTTTCGCCGCAAGTTTGATCGCGATTTGCGCCACCTGCTGCGTGAGTCTTCAGGCGCAACAGCCCCCGGCTGAAACCGGCGCCAGCATTCCACCACAGGCCATCCTGCAGCCGGCAGAACTGGTGCAGATGCTGAACACCTCGACCAAGCCATTGGTGCTGCAGACCGGCTCGCATGTTCTCTACGCGGAAGCGCATATACCCGGAGCAGAGTACGCCGGGCCCACAGGCACGAGTGCGGGGATCGAAGCACTGCGCGCGCGTGTCGCCGGCCTCAACAAGGACACCCTGATCGTCATCTATTGTGGGTGCTGCCCCTGGAGCCGTTGCCCGAATATCAGACCCGCTTACCAGCAATTACAGTCGCTCGGGTTTACGAATGTAAAGGCTCTTTACCTCGCGGAGAATTTCGGGACTGACTGGGTGGAGAAGGGTTACCCGGTTGCAAAAGGCCGATAGAGAAACTATGGAAAGGACGGCTCGATCGGGATTTCTCCTGGTCTTGTCGCTTCTCCTGTTGTTCTTTGCATCGGCGGCGCAAACAACAACTCACGGCGCGGGGGTTGGCCACGCAGCTCCGGATTTTTCGCGGGCCGACCTGAGCCACCGGAAAATTGTACTGAGCTCATACCGAGGCAAAATAGTCCTTCTCAACTTCTGGGCCACGTGGTGCGAACCATGCCTTATGGAGATGCCCACGTTCGTGGAATGGCAGAGGCAGTATGGCCCTGGGGATTTTCAGGTGATCGGCATATCGATGGATGACGCGACCCCCGAAGTGATCGCAACCGTATCCAGGCTGAAGCTCAACTATCCAGTAGTGATGGGAGACGAGTATCTTGGGGCCGACTACGGCGGGGTCCTGGGGGTGCCGGTTACGTTCCTCATCGACCGCAAGGGGAAGATCCAAGCTCGATATCAGGGCGACTCCCTAACACGTATCAACAGCGATATTCAACACCTTCTGCAATCACATTGAGAAGGTCCTGCCCTTCAACTGTCACCTTTGACAGTTGTGGCAGCAGAAAGACGCTGCAAGCATTTGCTTGACGAATCCCACGGAATAGAATTGGTTGGTTCCCCTCGGAGCACACGATGAGCCGGGTCCTGGTGATTGGAAGTGACGACCAAGTGAGCCGCGAGATCGGCGATGCGCTCTCCGCCGCCGCTGTTCCCATGGAGTTTTCCGCCGGGAACGCCGACGCCTTGCAGCGCTTGCGTGCGCGATCGTTCGGGGTCGTCATTACCAAGCCCGACAGCAATATTGACGAAGACCTGGCACTGCTGGAGGAGATGCGTGCCGTCAGGCCTGGAGTAAAGTGCATCGTCCTGGCTCATCAGAGCACTCCGGGCGAAGTGATCGCTGCCCTGCGTGCCCGCGTGTTCGCTTGCTTCACACCTCCGTTCGACCCGGGTGATATCGCCCATCTGGCCGGTCGGGCAGCCTCCGACAGTCAATGGCGCGATGACATCCAGGTTCTATCGGCCAAGCCAGGCTGGGTATCGGTGCGCGTAAATTGCCGCCTCATCAATGCGGAGCGTCTATTGAGTTTTGCGAAAGAGTTTAGCGCGCAACTGCCTGAAAACATGCGGCAGGAAACAATGCAGGGGCTGCGAGAGATATTGATGAACGCAATGGAGCACGGGGCGGCGTTTAATCCCGAGCAGGTGGTTGAGGTCACCGCCGTTCGCACGGCAAGAGCCCTGGTCTTCTACGTGCGTGACCCAGGGGCAGGCTTCCGGCGCGAATCGTTGAGCCACGCGGCGAGTACCAATCCGGATCATGATTCGGTGGCCCACCTGGTGCAGCGCGAGGCCGAAGGAATGCGCGCCGGTGGTTTCGGTCTTCTTCTGGCTGGCGGCACTGTGGACGAGTTGATCTACAGTGAGATCGGTAACGAGGTGTTGCTCATTAAATACGTGGACTCAGTGCCGGTTAACAATACGACGTAGCAATACCACGGTCGTTGTTCCTCAAATATCAACTGAAAGCTTCCTCTCCTGCGACCTGAAAGGATCCCGACTATAGGATTCTCATTCATGCAATTGAGACGATTGGCCTTCCTATGGTCTTGCGGTCTGCGGGATCATGCCCACGGCGCTTTCGCTGTGCCGGAAAGTGAAACTGCAGGTCCCTCCCCTACGCTTCGCTCCAGTCGGGATGACAAATTGGAGGGCGGCAGCCCACCTTGGCAGTGGTGACGGTGGATGGACAGAGTCAAAATCACTCCGCTCTCAGAGCGTCCACAGGATTCACCGCCGCCGCACGCCGCGCCGGCAGATAACTGGCCACCGCCGCGGACGCGCCCAAAACCATCAGTACCGATACATAAGTAACAGGATCCATCGGGCTCACCCCATACAGCAGCGATTTCATAAGGCCCACCAACCCGGCTGCCGCCGCCAGACCGATGGCTAGGCCGCATCCCGTCAGCACCAATGCGGAGCGGACGAACATCCACCGGAGCCGGCCTCTTTGCTCTCCCAACGCCATCCGAATTCCGATTTCCCGAGTGCGTTGTGATACCGCATAGGAAATCACTCCATAGATGCCGATGATCCCCAGCACCAGCGCCATGGAACCGGCAATGCCCAGCATGACCAGCGTGAACGAAGTGCGTGCCAGCGATTGACTGTAAATCTCCTGCATCGTCCGCACCGATGCCAGCGGCAGGCTCGGATTTACCGACCAAACGGCTTGCTGGATCTCGCTGAGGAAAGCCTCAGTCCCGGCGCGATCACTGCGAATCGCGAAGCTCGCCGAGCGGGTGGCATCAAATGTATCGGGCCCCAACCTACCCTCCACCATCGAAGGCCAGTACACGATCGGGGGCGCCTTCTCCTGGACGCCGTTCACATGGACGTCCTCGACTACACCCACCACTTCAAACCACGGCGTTTTCGGAAGCTCCTGCAATCGCTTGCCCAGCGCAGCCGAGGCTGAGCCCCACGTTTCGCGGGCAAGATTCTCGGAGATGATCACCACCGGCCTTCGCCCATAAATCTCTGTCCAGGTAAGCTCGCGCCCGGCAACCATCCTTGTTCCGGAAGTATGGAAAATACCGGGGGCGACATATTTGAACAGTCGCATGGGCGTGTCCTCATCTGTTTTCTTGCCCTCGATTTGAATCCCGTTCCAGTTGGATTGGATTCCGTCCATCGGCATTGCGTCCGCGAACGACACCGAGGTCACGCCCGGAATCGCCGCCAACTTATCGACAATGTTGTTTTGTGTGCGGGTAACCAGTTGCGGGTCCGCTATCAGGGAAGACGGAATAGAGATGCGCACGGTCTGCAGATGTTCCGCATCCGAGAACCCGGGCTCGACCGTCCGTAGCGCCTGGAAGGTGCGTATCATCAGCATGGCACACACCAGCAAGACCATCGCCATCGCCACCTGGGCCACCACCAGCAGATCGCGGGAGCGTTGCCGTTCCCGGCTGACGCTCGCAGTTCTTCCCGCGCCGCGAAGAGCCGCGGGCGTGCGCGGCCCCGCATATCTCAGAACCGGAATCGATCCGAATACCAGGCCGGATAGCAGTGAAAGCCCCAGCGTGAACCACAACGATCGGCCATCCAGGGAGATTTCGCCCAGGCGAGGAAGATTCGCCGGACCGATGGCCACCAGGAGCCGCAGCCCCTCATAGGCGATCCCGATTCCGAGCACGCCGCCTATGAGTCCGAGGGCCACACTTTCCAGCAGCAGCTCCCAGGCAATTCGTCCCCGCCCGGCGCCGAGCGCAGCCCGGACGGCAAGCTCCTGCTGCCGGCCATCCGCTCTCACCAACAACAAGTTCGCCACATTGGTGCAAGCAATCAGCATCACCAGGCCAATAGTGCCCATCACCACCCACAACACATTGCCGACAGTGCCAATGACTTCCTGTTTCAGAGGACGAATCGCGGGCGTGACTTTCCAGGTCTCCTCGTAGAAGTGAGTATTGAAACCAGCGACGCCCGAAGGCCAGGAGTCCTCCCAGATAGGCAGCATCCTTTTCACGTCCGCATTCGCTTGCGCAATGGGAATCCCCGGCTTGAGCCGGGCGATTCCCTGCAGACCGAAACCAGCTATTTGTTGCTTGTTGCGGTCAAAGGCGAACGGTGTAATCACATCGAAATCGGCGTTCACCAACGCGAACCCCTTGGGCATGACGCCGACGATGGAACGCGGCTGCCCATCGATCGCAATGCTGCGCCCAATCACGGATCGATCTCCGCCGAAGCGGCGTTCCCAATAGCCGTAGCTGAGCATGACTGCTTTCGCACCATGCGGATCTTGATCAGCCGGCACGAGCCAGCGGCCAAGGACGGGCGGGACACTGAGCGTTTGCAGCACACCGTCGGTGATCGTGACTGTGTGCACTTCATGCGGCTGGGCGACGCCGGTGACATTGGCTGTGCCCCTGTTCCACACACCGAACGTTTGAAACGTCCGATTCTGCTCGGCGAACGTGAAATACATCGAGGACGAGAGGGGGAGACCATTGGAGAAGTCCGCCAGCCCCGCGGCCCCGGGAGCGATCATCCGGACGGCTACCAATTGCTCTGCATGCGGATAGGGCAGAGGCTTGAACAGTACGCTGTTGAGCACGCTGAAAACGGCCGCGTTGGCGCCGATTCCGATCGCCAGGGTGAGGATGACCGTGGCGGCAAATCCAGGTGATTTTCCCAGTCGCCGGAATACCAGTTTCAAGTCCGTCGCGAGCGATTCCACCAAGGGGAACTGCCATACTTCCCGGCTGCGCTCTTCCAGCAGCGTGGCATTTCCAAAAGCCCGGCGGGCAGCTTGTTCCGCCTCTCTGCGGCTCATGCCTTCGCCCATAAACTGCTCCGTCCGTTCCTCTAAGTGAAGGCGCATTTCCTCGCCGAGATCGCCATAGAGTTGATTGCGACGGAAGATACCAGGTAGCCAGTTCATGAGAAATGCCCTCCCAGTAGGCCTGTTCGCTACAGGCCTAGAGTAAACAAGTATAGATACCTAGTCAAGAGAGGTCTATCTGGCCTGCATGGCCGCTTCCACCTCTTCCGCCGTGTGCGGCAGCTTCTCGGCGAAGTCGATGAGCTTTCCCGAAGCATCGACGTAGAAGGTGTCTTCAATCCGAACGCCGATCTTCTCTTCAGGAATATAGAGACCCGGTTCAATGGTGAACACGGAACCGGCCACGAACGGCTTGTCGTAGTCATACGGGTCGTGCACATCGATGCCTACCGAGTGCCCCAGCGTGTGCAGAAAATACTTACCCAGGGGCTGCCCGTGGAGATCCTTGCCGTGGGTGTTGATGTAGTCGAAGGCGACCTTGTCCAGTGTGACCTCAGGCTCCGCGCGATGGTCGATGGAGCCCATCTTTGATTTGCCCGCCACAAAGGCATCGCGCGCGGCCTGTTGCGCGCCCAGCACGATGTTATAAATCTCTTTCTGGCGAGCCGTGAAGTGGCCATCGACCGGCATGGTCCGCGTCAGGTCGCTGGCATACATCGAGTACTCGCCCGCAGCATCGATCACCACCACGTCTCCTTTCTCCATCGTCTTGCTGTTGCTGGAGTAGTGAAGCGTGGTCGAATTAATCCCGGAGCCAACAATGGCGGGATAGCTGGCGCGTTCGCATCCTTCGCTCAGCATGGTCGCAAGTTCAATGCCGGCGATGGTTCGTTCGCGCACTCCTGGCTTGATCGCGCGCATGCCGGCGAGTTGAGACGCGATCGAGGCATCCGTAGCCTTTTGGATGAGGGCGATCTCCGCCGGGCTCTTCACCATGCGCAACTGCTCGGTCAGTGCGCGGACATCGTGGGTTGGCGGTGGGTCATCGGTGCCCAGAACGCTTGCGGTAAAGCCAAGCGTCGCACTGGCCACGCCCATGTCCTGCTGGGTCCAAACCTCTTTTGCGCGCCGGATGTCCTGGCCCAGGAAGTCCGCATAGAAGCCGGGCAACGCGGCGAGAGGCATCACCTCATCCACTCCAAATAATTCGCGCGCCCCGGGAGTCGCGGCATCGGTCTTCGGCCCGGTGTACTTTTCGAGAATGGGATTGCGCATGGGGAGGAAGAGAATCTCGCGGTATGCGTGCGCCGGGACTACCGTTCCCAGGCGAGTCGTCGTCGCCGGTCCATCCCCGATAAGAAGAAGCGCCCCACCCGGCTCGTTGGAGCCCGTCAGGTAAAAGAAATCCTCGTCCTGGCGGTAGTCCTGGTACTCCATCAATGGCTCGTGCGCGGCAACGATCAGCGCGGAGCCGCCGTGCAGCTCCGCTGCAAGCTTTACGCGGCGCTGGCGGTACTCCGCCATAGGAACAGAATCAAACGCGTATGCCGCCTGCGCGGCCATCAGAAGCACACATAAGGCTATCTTGCTGCGCATCAAATAATCTCCGCAAATGACTTCGGTCTGATCTTAACCGATGCCTCAGAACGGAAATAACTGGAGGTCAGGATCAAGCCAGGAACGGCGAGCCTCGACCGAGAACAAACGTGGGCGCGACCAATAAGCAAGCAGCCACTCCGGTTCGCCGAGTGGAGAGGCCATCAATGCGTTGCAAGTGGCAAACAGGGGACGTCGAAAACTAGCGGCCAAAAAAGCATCGGCCGCACGGATCGAGGCCTGGGTGATTGTCTCGTGGTAGCCGCTGGTTTCGGTGTTGGCGACCCCGGTGGCTTCGTTGTATGCGCGTATGAAACCGGGTAACGCGCGAACGACAAAACCTTCGCCGTAATGGGTGAGCAGCCAGATGGCGGCCGCGAAGTGAGCGGCGTGCGTCCATGCAGGCTTGGGCAAGGTTCGATCGATCAGGCCGCGACCGATTTCCAGCACTTCATCGTCAGATGCAAACGGAACGAAGGTACGCATATCAGGCTCCTGGTGTGGATACCCGACGGGCCACATGAAAAAACCCGCCGGATGCTGGCGGGTTGATCGGTGCTCGGTTCAGAGGAAGCTTATTTTGCTTTCCATCTCCGACGACCCCGCGCGCAAGGCACTGCAAACGATTGGCCTTGGTGCTGCGCGGTCATGGAACTAAGCGAAAACATATCTGCAATGAGAATAGCCTGAAGATCTATTTCAATCAAGATTCATCTCACCAAAGGAAGGATCACAGCCGATGGGTGTCGGGCATCGTGAAGGATGGTATTCGTGGCCGTGGTCCACGCCTTCGCCTGTCCGCTCGGCTCGCCCAAATTAAGATTGCGGTCGAAGCGCGGGAAGTTACTGCTACTGATCTCCAGGCGCAATTTGTGGCCGGCTCGGAACACATTGCTGGTGGCCCACAGGTCGATGGTGAACTTATAGATTTGGCCCGGAACCAGCTTTGCCGGTTTTAGCTGGGAATCACGATACCTGGCACGGACAATACCTTCGGTGAGATTGAGCGCGATTCCCTTCTCATCCACATCCACTAGCTTGGCCGTAAAATCTGTGTCCACTGCGGAAGAAGTCGCGTACAGGTCTACACTGCACCGGACCCGTAACTTCTGTATCGGAGGCAAACGGAGGAGTCGAATACACCAGCACATCTTTGCGGCGTTCAACCGCTTGCTGGTCGCGAGGCCCCGCTGGATGATGGCTATCGCAACAGAGCGGCCCCCCGTTTGTGGGAACTGGATTCTGCGGATCATACACGTAGCGGTCGGAGGGCTCGGCTTGCGGGAGCTGGGTGGAAAGAGCCCCGTCCGAGTGTAGATAGTAGGTCGTGGATTTGGCCCGGCTGAGAGGCCACTCCGCCTCATCCCGCCATTCATTCTTGCCCATCACAAAAATCTTGACCGGCCGGCCGGTTGCGAAGCGATTGTTTATCCCCTTGAAGAGATAGTCGTACCATTCCATCGTGACATCGCCTTCGTCGAAGGCATCTGCCGCGGGGCCGAAGTCGACTGTACCTATCTTCCGGCCCGTTCCCGCATGACCGCCAATGGTGATAAGCAGTCGTTGATTCTTCCGCGCCTCTTCCGTGCCTCCGTTCATCTTCACGCCGGAGTAATTGCGTAGCGAACCTCCGAGAAAGATGTCGTACCAGGCGGCTACCGTCAAACTGGGCACTCGTATATCAGCGTAGTGGTCTTCAATCGACCAGGGCTGCCAATAGGCGTCGAAGTCCGGGTGCGCGAGCCAGTCGCGATAGTAGGGCGCAAACTTCGCCGTCAGATCGCCCGGCTGCAATGCCTGCTCCAGGTTAAAGACCCGGTAGTTCGTCAAAGGAAGTACGCGCGTATCTTCCGTCGCGCTGGTAATGCTTTTCAGATATTTTTCCGCAGTGTCCTGGGCCAGAATCGACGTCCAGGTTTGATCGAACCATTGCTGAAATGCGCCTCCCAGGTAGATCCACTCGCTGTGATAGTTGCTGGGAGTGAACATGGGGCAGATGCCCGCCAGATGCGGAGGATGGGCAATCGCGGCCAGCATCTGGGTTGCACCCACATAGGAAGAGCCGAACATGCCAACCTTACCGTTGGAGTAGGGCAGGGCTGCAGCCCATTCGACTGTATCGTATCCGTCCTGCGACTCGTGACGGAAGGGATACCATTCACCGCCGGAGGTATAGCGGCCGCGTACATCCTGAACGATGACTACGTACCCTTCCGCCGCCGCCCGAGTGCCGATATCGATCTCTTTGTCTACCGCTTTGTCGTACGGCGTTCGTTCCAGCAACACGGGAAACCTGCCCGGACCCGCAGGCCGGTAGACGTCCGCAAACAGGACGACGCCATCCCTCATCTTGACCGGCACTCCGCGATCCACCACGACCTTGTCGGGCTGAATTTGCTCCGCCCGAACGACCCCGAAAACTTCCCAACTAACCAGGCCGGCCAGCTCCCAGCTAACCAGGAAAGCCAGCAATAGTACCGCTTTAACAACCCTTGGCATTTTTACTACTCACCGTTTTCTTATGTTTCGCATGAGGGCCCGACTTTACAGGCTGCGGAGAAACGCTCTGTACGAAGGGCACGGCTTTAGCCGTGCCGTAAAAAACGACAGCAATGAGGGCTTTAGCCCCTGAGGTACGCTTTTCCAAGCTTGTACCTGCACGGAATTATGTGAAAAGCCGTACCTCAGCGGCTAAAGCCACCCCCGCGGAGTACATTTACGGCACGGCTGAAGCCGTGCCCTTCGTACAGAGCATTTTTCCGCAGCCTGTTTAGTCGAGCCGTAAAGGGCTGAAAGAGAAGTGGACTTCAGAGTCTGCATGAGAACGTCCCCTCCAAATTGAGTCCCGTAGGGACGGCTGAAGTTGCCCAGGACAAGGTCCTGGGCTGGTGCGAATCGTCCAACGGAGGTAGAAGTACCCCAGGATTGCATCCTGGGGTACTTTCAGCCGTCCCTGCGGAGTCTGTGTCGTAGCACATCGGAGCTGAGCTAGAGTTGACCATTTCCGTATCAATGACGATGAATTCTGCTGGTTAATTCGTATAGCTTTTCGTCGATTTCTTAGCTACGACACAGACTCCTGCGGGACTGATCGAGTCGTGAATCCATACCCAGGACTCCCCCGAATTCCTGTACGCTGCTCTGGACACTTCCGCGTATGCGCTTTCTTTACGGCTCCACCGACTCCACAGGAAATCCGGGTCCGTCCTGGGCCACTCTCAGCCGTCCCTTCGGGACTTAATTCTGAACCGGTGGTTAGCCCGCTAGAAGCGGATCTCTCCACCGAGCTGCACATTCCGGTTTCCCGGCGCCGGCACAATGGCGCCGTTCGCCGCAAAGGTCGCCGTCGAACCCGGACTGTAGTAGTGATTCATAAAACCGGATTGGGGCGACTTCAGCACGTCGTCCAGCAAAGCATCCGGAGTCCCAAAGTAGGCGTGATTGAGCGCATTCCACGCAGTCATCTGCAGCTGCAGGGTAACTCGTTCGTTAATCCGGACATCCTTGTATACGCTGGCATCCAGTGAGCTCCAATCCTGCCCGCGCAAGGTATTACGCCCCACGCCCGGATACTCGTTGTTCAGCGCCGCAGCCTCGTACTGGTTGTCGTATATCCAATGCACGTCATTGCGCGAGATCATCTTTCCTGGAGTCGCATAATCCATGTATCCCTGGCCGGTGTTGATTCCAACAGAACCGATCGGAGCTTTGGGATTTGCCAACACCGGCCGGCACACATCAAAGCCGGAGTTGAAATAGCCGTTGAACGCCGAATCGCAATTGCTGAGATAGGTCTTCGAATCATTAGGGTTGATATTCGGCGACTGCGAAAAGGCGCTTTGGTACGGAGTAAATGGCTGCCCGGTGTTAAAGGTGTAGAAAGCATTGAGCCGGTAGCCGCCCAACACTCGTCCCACCAGCCCCTTCTCCTCTTTGTAGAACGGAACAGTGTAGGTAATCTTCGACCCAATCACATTGGTATAAGACTGACCGTTGACGCCGCGCTCGCCCATTGAGAGATTCAAGGGATTTTGCGCGTAAGCGATGGTTGTGCCGCCACCGAAAGTGCTGTCAATCTCGCTGGCGTTATCGATCGCTCGACTATAAGTGTAGGCCACCGATCCGCTGAAGTTATGCAGCGATCGCGTGGTAAACGAGGTCTGCAATCCGTTGTATTGCGAAAAGCCTGTATTGGCAACCGTGCTGCGCAGATAGTTCGAGCAATCGGCGCGCAGGTAACCCGCCTGCGTGGGATCGGTGCAAGGGGAACTGCTGCCAAGGTAGGGATTGGAGTTGATGCGCTGGAATTCGTGCATGACATGGTTGCCCACATAACGAATTTCGACCGCGCTCTCCCGGCCCACCTGGTGCTGAATGCCCAGGGTCCAGGTCTCCGCGTAGGCAGGCCGGAAGTTGGTCGGCACATTCTGCTCCGGGCTCAGCCGCGGATCGCCGCCCGACGGGATCAGAGAATTGTTCAGGGCGTGCACGTTGGAATAGGTGAATCCTCCACCGGGCAGGCATTGCACGGTTACACCATCGCAACTGAAGGTTCCCGAGTTCACCACCGGACTGCCCGAAGCAGCGGTCAGGAAGATTTCGTTGAACCACGGGTCGGCGTTGACCGAAAATCCGCCCCGCACCACCATGCCCCGGTCAAAGCTCGGATTGTAGGAGAACCCGAAACGAGGTTCCATCGTTCCCCAAAAATTCTGCACCTTGTTAAAGGTAGTTGCGGAGAGTGGCAGAGCCGTGCTCCAGAATGGATTGGGACCCGTCTGTTGGGCCAACGTCTCCCGGTACAAAGCGTTGACCGCCTGACCAAAATACTCGTAGCGCAGGCCCAGGTTCAGAGTGAAGTTGGGCATCAGCTTGAAGTCATCCTGGAAATAAACAAACACGTTGGGCGCGGTGAAGTGCGTGGTCGCATTCCCCGCTGTCAGAGCGGTCAGCGATACGCCTTCCAGCAATGCAGTGTAACCGTTGTAGGTGCTGGCCGCGCTCGAAGTGTTGCGCAGCGGGAAACTGGAGCTGCCCGGCGTGAAATTGAAAACGCCCGCTCCGTTAGGAAGGTTGATGTTGGGGTTGTTTTGATAGTCAAACTCCCCGCCAAAGCTGATATTATTGCGCCCCACCGAACCGGTCGCATTGTTCTGCACCTGCGTCACCTTGGCGATGCGGCCGGTGGGCTGGCCCACGGGATAACCTAACGTAAGGAACGAACTGCCAAAACTGGCACTCGACGGGCACGTACCTAGATTGTTGATGGTGCAGGTCGGCACACCCCCGCCATCGAATGCCAGCCGCGCCTGCTGGAAGGAATAGCGCAGTTGATCCACCCATCTCGGCGAGAAGGTATGGGTCCAGTCCCCACCGATGGAATGGGTCGTGCTCTGCACGTTGACGGTATCGCCCGCCACCTGGTTGCCGAAGTACGCGATCAATGGCGTGTCCTGATAGATATAGCGAAGATAGAAGTGGTCCTGCTCCGTGGGCTGATAGTCAAGCCTGCCCATCTGTTCCTGATCCAGATCGACGTTAGCTACGTCGCGCGCCACCTGGGCGACTTCGATCCCCTGCGTGGTCTTGCCGTCGGTCACGTTGATGATAGAAGTCGGACCAAAGGAAGTAGGGTTTCCCGACTTATAGGCAAAGGGTCCCTGGTTGACCAACTCTTCGGTTCCAGGATTTCCGCCAAATGCGCTCTGCAACTGTGCCAGACCCGTAGCATCCGGAAAGAGCGTTCCCGCGCTGGTGTAGCGGGTTGCGCCCTGGAAAGTTCTCACCCAGTACGTGCTGCCGAAAAAGAAGAGCTTGTTCTTCAGGATGGGCCCGCCCAACGTGCCGCCATAAGCATTTTCAGTAAAGGCCGGGACGGTGGGCTGGGTGCAACCGCTCGCCGGACTCTGCCCCGCGACGCAGTAGCCAAACTGGGGTCCCTTCTGTCCCTGGGTAAGCGAAGACAGCCACGTCCCGGTGTAGAACTCAAAGCCCGATCCGTGAAACTCGTTCGAACCACTCTTGGTGATGTAGTTGACGATGCTTCCCGCATTGCGCCCATATTGCGCGCTGAAGTTGTTGGAGATCACCTGGATCTCCTGCAGCGCGTCCTGGTTGGAGAAGTAGATTTGCGGGCCGGTGATCAGAAGATCGTTGTTCGCCTGCCCGTCCAACTCCGAGTTGTTGGAGCGCGAACGAAGTCCGTTGGAGGAATAGTCCGTACCATTGGACTGCGCGTCCCCATTGCTATGCGTGGCGACAATGCCCGGACTCAGCAACGCGGTCGTATCGAAGCCGCCATACACGGGAAGCTCCTGCAGCTCCTTGGCTTCGATGGTGGCAGAGCCTTCAGAGGTAGTGGTGTCGAGCAGAGCGGCCGAGTTCGCGGCTACCTGCACCGTCTCCACCGAAGAAGCCGGCGCCAGGCTCTGGTTCCCGAGCGAGGTCGCATTGCCCGCATTCACCTGGGCATTCTGGATCGTGTCCTTGCTGAAGCCCTCACCACCGTTGATCGTCACCGTGTAAGTGCCTACAGGAAGATCCCGGATCACAAAAGTTCCATCGGCGCCTACAGTGCTCTTGAACAAGCCCTTCGTGCTGTTGTTCACAGCGGTAACGGATGCATTGGGAATCACGGCTCCGGAAGTATCGGTCACAAAGCCGGTAAGCGACCCCGTGATGATGCCCTGCGCGTTCGACGATGTGGGGTTTAAGAGAACCAGAAGCAAGCCAAGGCTAAGAAGCGAAGGCGCGAAACACTTTCTGACACGACCAGGCAACTGCTACCTCCAGGATGAGAGACACTACTGCGCAACCTCGAACGAGGCGTATCGGTTGCGCGAGCGTCGGGTGCACGGTTCCTGTGCGGGAACCAGAGTGAGCGGCTTCGGCAGCCACTAACGGCTTAGATTTAAATGCGCTTGCAAGGGTTTGGCGTAATGAGAAGACTGATCAAAGCTCGCCTGAAGGCAACAACTTTGATTTCGGGGGAGGAAGAACTGAACGCAGCAAAACAGTCACTGTTCAGATGGACATCTACAACTCCGACTTCGAATAGTCCTGGGGGACGCGACGAGCTGGCATGCGCGTGAAGGACTTAGTAACGTTCTTTATGAATGTCAGTTTGATGTAACGCGTTTGAAATGTCAAAGAAATTTCATCGCGCCCGGAGGGTTGGCATTTACCTTGTGGTTGCACTCCATTCCTGCTCCCCGCGATGGAGCAGGGCCGCGCGGTCTTCCGGCAAAATCCAGCGTTGTTGCACCAGGTCATCGACTGCCTTTTTGTATTGCGTGAGATAGTCCTCACGACTGGCGTAGCGTTCCGCAATCGACTTGCGCGGGTCGCCCGTCTTCTCCCGTTCCGCGGCCGTCCTGGGAAATGGAAGATAGGACGCTTCGAAGCTGACCCGTTGATCGGGTGCGCCAATCGAAGGATCACGAAGATTCCAACCCGCGTAGGTGGCTAGCGGCACGGTGATCTCGGGCAAGTGCACTCCGTCGCGTTCGTTGCCGTCGGCATTGACCTGGGGCACAAGCACAGGGAACGCCGGGCCAACCTTCGGTGGCTGGATACTCAAAATTCCCTGCTGCCAGTTGGGTCCAAAATCGAGACGGTAGGCCTGGCTCGCCTCGTGTGGCCGGTTGACTCCAGGGATTGCGGGCCATGCGTACTTCTCCAATGTCACCAGGTTTCCGTCTGCGATCCTGGGGTAGTTGCTGGCCGGCGGAAGCGTGTCGCTGTGCACCCACGCGTCCATGTTGGCAATCATGGAGCGCCAGAAGTATCGCATGGGCAGCGGCGACTGCGGCTGTTGTCCCAGTTCATCCCCGGTTCCTTTCTCCGGCGGGAAAGGAACGGAATAATGCTGCAGCCCGGTGAAGTGATAGATCCTGACCTGGTCTGAGATCGACGCGTCCTGCTCTCCGTCCGCGCTGATGTGAATCAGCGACGCCACCCGTCCCCAGTATTCATAGGAAGTGTTGGAGAAAAAGATTTTGGGCACGACCTTCTCGGCGACGGCCTGGTCGAGCAAACCTCCCGTCATTCCTGTGACTGGATCTTTCTCCGGTTCATCGGTGAAGGGAAAGATGTCCGTGGGAAAAAAAATCGACGAGGTGGGCCGTGCATCGCGCGAGGGCTGAGCGAAGCGGTAGTTGAAGCTGCCCCGGCCTGCTCCCGCAACGTGGGCGAGAACGCCGTCCAGCGCTATTCTTCCCTCTTCGTCCGCGTTGAAGCCTTGATAAAGAAAGTCACGCAGGAAGCGCCCGTTCTGCGAGATGCCTTCACCGTAGACACGCTCCACTGGAGTGATGGCATCAGGATCGTGCTTGGCATAGGAAGCAAAGTCGCGGATGGCCGCGAAGCCGCCGCCGGCCACTACTGGATTGGCCGCGACATAAACGTATTCGTAAATCTTCCCCGGTTGGAAGCCGCCATTCAGGTGGATGTACCGGTCGGAGGGAACGAGCTTGCCCTGGACGGTATGCGCGAACTGCCAGTCCGTGCGGGGGATGATGGTGCGCTGTGCTGTGCGCGAGCTCCGCACAGTGAGCACATTGCGCGGGTCGTCGGGCGCGGCCACCGGGTATTCGCTTCCCCCGATACCCGGGTCTGTGAAGTGTCCCAGGGGGATCTCTGCCATTTTCTCGGCAAGCATCAGATCGCCGCGCAGCAGCCCGGTGATGGTCTTTCCGTGGTCCTTTGCGATCGGGGCAAAGAATCGCAGGGCGGTTGGCCCGGTCGCGTCCCATTGCCACCCCAGGCTCACCACGGTGAAGCCGTTGCGCAGTAACCACGCATCTCCCGCGTCGTGGGCCAGATCCTGATCCCCGCCGTCGACCAGGGAAAGAATGCGTGCATTGCCGCGGTTGGGGACCTCCAGCAGCATGGAGCCATTGCCCTTGTGAGCATCCTTGGGGCGAATCGCAACGAAGTCCGCGGAGAACTCGACCTCGCCATTTTTCAGGTTCACCGCATTGCCGAGATCGACGATGCGCAGGTTGTGCGCATTGGCGACTGGAAGTGAAAGGTAGACGCGTCCCGTGATGCGCTCATAGGCTCCCGCGTCCCCAAATACCTTGCCGTCGAGGACGGTGGTGCGGGAAGCCACCTCCACCCGAACCACCCGCGCCTGAAGCGGCAGAACAGAAAGGAACACAGCCAGGAGAAACAAATTTGCAGACGGCCGCAGGCGCATGCGGGAAAGCATAGCATCCTGACGGAAGCAGAACCGCAGATCCCTCCAGCGCTACGCTCCGGTCGGGATGACAAAGGGTGGGGTGTTGCATCCATGGAGAATTGGCTAGTGGCTGAAAGAATCGTCAGGTGAGTGCTGTGATATCCCACTCAAGCCAAAACCAGGCTTGAATGGGGCACCCAGCCTTCGTTGCCGGTGAAGAAAATCAATAAAGTCACAGCCTCTCGGGATGACAATTCGGTTGCAGGGACCCGAAAACCGGTCAGACGAATGGCTGCTAATGGTCCCACAGAATTGTCATCCCGTAGCCGAGGGATCTGCGGTTCTGCTTCCCCCAGGACCCCTTCCTGGAAATGTTTTTCGACCGAGCTGGGTGCCCCATTCAAGCCCGCTTTTGGCTTGAGTGGGATACCACAACACTCGACGCACCCTTTGAAGCTGTTTCTGCTGGGGCCCTCGGATAGTGCATAATGATGGTTTCCACGCCTGAAGAGACGCAGACAGAGGGTATCGCCCTAATGAGTGGCCAAACGTCCTTTTTGCAACAGGCTCCTAATCATCCGGAGACCTCTGCGCGCTTCGGCGATCTGCATCCGCCGTTCGACCGCCAGGCAGCGATGCCCGAGGCTAATCGTTGCCTCTACTGCTTCGATGCCCCCTGCACCGGCGCCTGCCCCACCCACATCGACGTTCCGGGTTTCATCAAGAAAATCGCCAGCGGCAATCTTGCCGGCTCCGCGCGCACCATCCTCGACGCCAACATCCTGGGCGCCAGTTGTGCCCGTGCCTGCCCGGTCGAGGTCTTGTGCGAAGGCGCATGCGTGCTGCACCGCTTCAACAAGCAGCCGATCCAGATCGCGCGCCTGCAGCGCTTCGCCATGGACTCGCTCCACTCGAGCGGCGCTCCCCTGCCCTTTACCCCGGCGCCGGACACTGGCCTCTCCGTAGCCCTCATTGGCGCCGGCCCGGCCTCGCTCGCCTGCGCTGCAGAACTGCGCCGCCGCGGCATCCGCGCCAACCTCTACGACGCGCGCCCGTTGCCCGGAGGATTGAACACCTACGGTGTCGCCGAATACAAACTGCCCCTGGTCGAAAGCCTGCGCGAAATCGAAATGCTCTCCCAGCTCGGGGTGGAGTTCCAATTCGAGAACATGATTGACGCCCAAGTGCTGGCCGATCTCGAACGCACCCACGATGCCATCTTCCTGGGCATCGGGTTGGGCGCAATCCACCGGCTTGGCGTACCCGGCGAACAACTGCCGGGCGTGACCAACGCCCTCGATCTCATTGCCGGCTACAAGTCCGGGAAGCTCACTCGAGTGCCGGCCCGCGTGGTGGTCGTAGGAGCGGGAAACACCGCCATCGATGCCGCCATCGCATCCGTCCGGCTCGGCGCCACCGATGTGCACATCGTCTATCGGCGGGGCGAGGAGCTCATGTCCGCCTTTACCTTTGAGTACGAGCACGCCCGGCTTGAGGGAGTGAAGTTCCTATGGCACGTGCAGCCCACGCGTATTCTCGGCCGCGAGGCCGCGGAACAGATTGAGCTGATCCAACTGGCAGCCACTGCCGATGGCTCGATCATCCCGCAGCCCGGCACTGAGTTTTCCCTGGCCGCAGACCTGGTCGTCCTGGCCATTGGGCAAGGCACGCAAGGCAACCTGCTCGAAGCACTGGCCGGCGGATCACAGAAACTTCAACTCCAGCGTGGGCGGATCGTGATCGACCGCGCCACCGGCCAGACCTCGCACCCCAAGTTCTTCTCCGGCGGCGACTGCACCAACGGCGGCCGCGAAGTAGTGGACGCGGTAGCAGACGGAAAACGCGCGGGCATCGGCATTGCCGCGTGGCTGGAGGCCAAACTTGCCCGAGCTTAAGCCCACGCTGGCGACCACCTTCTGCGGCATCCCGTGCCTCAATCCCTTCTGGCTGGCCTCCGCCCCGCCCACCAACTGCGGCGAGCAGATCATGCGCGCCTTCGACGCGGGCTGGGGCGGCGCCGTATGGAAAACCATCGGCGAGCCCATCACCAATGTCAGCTCCCGCTACTCCTCTATCGATTGGGAGGGCCGCCGCATGATGGGCTTCAACAACATCGAGCTCATCTCCGACCGTTCCATCGAGGTCAACCTGCAGGAGATGGCCGAAGTCAAGCGGCGCTACCCAAAGCACGTGGTCATCGCATCGCTGATGGTCGAGAGCAAGCGCGAGGTCTGGCACGACATCGTGCAGCGCGCAGAAGACGCCGGAGCCGATGGCCTGGAGCTTAACTTCGGCTGTCCCCACGGCATGAGCGAGCGCGGCATGGGTTCAGCGGTTGGCCAGGTGCCCGAGTACTGTCAACAGATCACCGGCTGGGTGAAGGAAAAGGCGCGCACCCCGGTGATCGTTAAGCTCACCCCGAATATCTCCGACATCCGCATGCCCGCGCGCGCGGCCAAGCGTGGCGGCGCCGATGCCCTCTCCGCCATCAACACCATCAATTCAATTACCGGGATTGACCTCGACACCTTCCAGCCTAACCCCAACGTCGATGGCAAGAGCTCCCACGGCGGCTACTGCGGCCCCGCCGTCAAGCCCATCGCGCTCAACATGGTGCAGCAGGTATTGTCTGACCCCGCGGGTGCGCTGCCTCTCTCCGGCATCGGCGGCGTGGGCAACTGGAAAGATGCGGCGGAATTCATCCTGCTGGGTTGCGGCACGGTGCAGGTGTGCACCGCGGCTATGCACTACGGTTACCGCATCGTCGAAGATATGCAGGACGGCCTGCTGGCATGGATGGCGGAGAAAGGCTTCGCCACCATCGACGACTTCCGCGGCCGCTCCCTGCACACGGTGACCACCTGGAACCAGCTCAACCTGAATTACCAGATCGTGGCCCGCATTCACGAGGACCTGTGCATCGGCTGCCAGCTTTGCTACACCGCTTGCTGGGATGGCGCCCATCAATGCATCCACCTCGATCGCACGGCCCCCGCGCCGGATACCACGCGCACACCGGCTATGGTCGAGGCTGAGGCGGCCCGCCGCATCTCCACCACGCCCATTCCCAAGCTGGATGCCGGCGGTCCAGGCCATACCAATGCAGTCACCCCGCTGGAGCGGATTCCCCGGGTGGACGAACCTCACTGTGTCGGTTGCAATCTCTGCTCGCTGGTCTGCCCGGTCGACGGCTGCATCACCATGGAGCGCGTCGACAACGGGCTCCCCGCGCAGACCTGGGCCGAACGCACCGCGGAAGTTGTGCAAGCAAAAGCATAGAAAAAAATGGCCACCCTGATCCAGAATGGCACCGTCGTCAACGCCGACGGACAACACCCATCCGACGTCCTCTGTGACGGAGAGACGATCCTCCAAGTCGCCCCCAACATTCCCGCTGCCGGCCACACCGCAGTCGATGCGACCGGTCTCCTCGTTATGCCCGGCGGGGTCGACGTGCACACCCATCTCGACATGCCCTTCGGCGGCACCGTATCCGCCGACGATTACCGCACCGGCACCATCGCCGCAGCCGTGGGTGGAACCACCACCGTCATCGACTTCGCGCTGCAGTCCCGCGGCCACACCATGGGTGAGGCTCTGGAAACCTGGCTGGCCAAGAGCGACGGCAAGGCCTGCATCGACTACGGACTGCACATGGCCGTCACCGACCTGGGGCCCGGCGACGGTGCGCAAGGCCTGGCCGAGATGGAAACCATGGTGCAGAAAGGCATCTCGTCTTTCAAGCTCTTCATGGCCTATCCCAGCGTGCTCATGATCGACGACGGCCTGATGTACAAGGTCATGCACAAGGCAGGCTTGCTGAACGCCCTCTGCTGCATCCACGCCGAGAATGGCAGCGTAATCGATATCATAGTTGCGCGCATGCTCGCGGAAGGTAAGATCGAGCCGCACCATCACGCGCACAGCCGTTCCACTCATGCGGAAGCTGAGGCCACACACCGCGCCATCGCCATCGCGCATATGGCCGGCGCCGCGGTGTACATCGTGCATCTCTCCAACGAGGACTCTCTGCGCGAGCTCAAGCACGCGCAGCAACGCGGCCTGCATGCCCTGGCGGAGACTTGCCCGCAGTACCTGGTGCTCTCCCTCGAAGAGCAGATGCCCGGCAAAAGCTGGGAAGAGGCCAAGTACGTCTTCACCCCGCCTCTGCGC
This sequence comes from uncultured Acidobacteriaceae bacterium, assembly GCA_963821315.1. Lineage (GTDB taxonomy): Bacteria > Acidobacteriota > Terriglobia > Terriglobales > Acidobacteriaceae > PALSA-350. Next base: position 169,354 of record CAWGDP010000017.1, read on the forward strand.
CAAAAGCACCACCAGCCTGCGCTGTGGAAGGCGCTCAACGATGGCACGTTGTCCGTCGTCTCCACCGACCACTGCCCCTTCCGCTTTGCCGACCAGAAGTCGCTGGGCAAAAACGACTTCACCAAGATTCCCAACGGAGGCCCGGGCATCGAGAACCGCCTGCAGATCCTCTGGCACTTTGGAGTGGTCCTGGGCGAGCTCACCCCGCAGAAGTTTGTCGAGCTCTGTTGCACCGCGCCTGCCCGCATCTTCGGCATGCCACAAAAGGGCGTCATCGCTCCGGGCAAGGACGCGGATATCCTGCTCTGGGATCCCAAAGCCGACTACACCATCTCCGCCGCCACCCAGTGCATGGCCACCGACTACTCCATGTTCGAAGGCTGGAAAGTTTCAGGCAATGCCCGCCACGTCTTCTCTCGCGGTGAGCTGGTGGTGAAAGACGGAAAGTGGATTGGCAAAACGGGCCGCGGGCGCTTCCTCAAGCGCGAAGCCAATGCCGGAGGCTTCGCCTGATGCTCACCCCCAGCGTGGCAGCTGCGGACCCAAGCCTTTCGAACGCAGACCTTGCGCCCACCACAGCCGCCAACCGTACCTGGGGCACGTACAACTACATCGCTCTGTGGTTCTCCATGTCGATGGAGGTCACCACCTACATGCTTGCCTCTTCGCTGATTGCCGGCGGCATGGATTGGAAGCAGGCGCTCTTCACCATCCTTATGGGCAACCTGATTGTGCTTGTGCCCATGCTGCTGAACGCGCATGCCGGCGCCAAGTACGGCATCCCGTTCCCGGTCTTCGTGCGCGCCAGCTTCGGCGCATTGGGAGCGAATATTCCCGCCATGCTCCGCGCCCTGGTGGCGTGCGGATGGTTTGGCATTCAGTCCTGGTTAGGTGGTCAGGCGATCGCAGCCATGATCCACATCGTGTGGCCCGCGACGGAACACATGCCCGTCGTCTTATGGTCGAGCTTTCTCGGCTTCTGGCTGCTCAATATGTTTGTCGTGTGGTGCGGGGTCGAGTCGATCCGCTTCCTGCAGAGCTTCTCTGCGCCCTTCATGCTGGTGATGTCGCTCACCCTGCTCTTTTGGATGCTGCACAAGGCAGGCGGCTTTGGACCCATGCTTTCGGCGCCCAGCCGCTTCCACTCGACCGGTAGCTTTCTCCATTTCTTCTTTCCGTCGTTGACGGCGATGGTTGGCTATTGGGCGACGCTTTCACTCAACATCCCCGACTTCACCCGCTATGCCAAGTCGCAGGACTCGCAGATTGTCGGCCAGGCTTTCGGCCTTCCTGTTGCGATGACCCTCTACTCATTCGTCGGCATCGCGTGCACCTCAGCCTCGGAAAAAATCTTTGGTGAGCCCATCTGGTCCCCCATCACCCTGCTGGGACGCTTTCATCAGCCGGTGGCGGCTGTGCTGGCGTTGGTTGCCGTATTGGTGGCGACGCTGAACGTAAACATCGGCGCCAATGTGGTCTCGCCTTCCAATGATTTTTCTAATCTCGCGCCGCGCCTGATCAGCTTTCGCACCGGCGGCCTCATCACCGGTTTTCTCGGTCTGGCCATGATGCCCTGGAAACTGATGAGCACCTTTGGCACCTACATTTTTGGTTGGCTAGTCGGCTACTCTGGTCTGCTCGGACCGGTGGCCGGCATCATGGTTGCGGACTACTTCCTGATCCGGCACACCCGTCTGGACGTCGCCTCCCTCTATCATCGCGGAGGTCCCTACGAATACTCCCGCGGCTTCAATCCCCGCGCCGTCGCGGCGCTGGTCGCGGGCGTGTTTGTGGCGCTCATCGGTCTAGCGGTGCCGTCTCTTCGCTTTCTCTATGACTACGCCTGGTTCGTCGGCTTCTTTGTATCGTCAGCCATCTACTACCTCCTGATGCTGCGCTACAAACCCTTAACCGTAGCTGAGGAATAGGACGGGGTTGAAAGGGTAACCGGAGACCCTCCGTCTGCTACGCTCCGGTAGGGACGACAATTTCGTCGGACCACGAACTTTCGATCTGCCAGATCGTTTTGGGGCCGTTCCCCGCAACAGAATTGTCATCCCGACCGGAGGGTAGCGGAGTTGGAGGGATTCTGCGGTTCCCATGCCCATTCAAAGCGAGTGACCAACTCAACTGCGAGTTCCTATCACTCACCAGATAGTGCAGCGCTTAACAGGAGCCATTGGCTGGCCCGCCTTACAGGCAAATGCCTTCTGGAACTCGGGAAGATTCAACACCACTCCATTGGCACGGAACTTCGCTGGTGAGTGCGGATCGGTCTCTATCCCCAATCGCAATTCCTCCGGCCGAATGTTTTCGCACCAGTGCTGTCCAAACCCGACAAAGAACTGCTGCTCTGGGAGTTAAGCCCCCGTACTCCGCAGCTCCCCTTCTGCTGCAGATCCACGCCGCCCTTCTGCGCACGGTCGAGATAGGCGAGAAACGCCAGCTTCAGCCCACCAAGATCGGCCAGGTTCTCGCCCAGCGTAAGCTTCCCGTTGACGTGCAGATCGTCCACCGCCACAAAGCCGTTGAACTCGTTCACCACGCAATCGGCGCGCTCGGTAAATTGCTTGCTGTCCGCGGGTGTCCACCAATCTTCAAAATTGCCCTTGCCATCAAACTGCCGCCCCTCATCGTCAAATCCGTGCGTCAACTCGTGGCCGATAACGCTACCCACGCTTCCGTAATTCACCGCGTCATCCTGGCTGCGATCAAAAAATGGCGGCTGCAAGATCCCGGCAGGAAAGTTGATGTCGTTCATTTGCGGGCTGTAATCAGCATTGACCGTGGGCGGGCTCATATCCCATTCGCCGCGGTCCACCGGCTTGCCGATCTTGGCAATGTCGCGCTTCTGTTCAAAGCCTGCTGCACGCAACGCATTGCCCAACGCATCGCCGCGGGTAACAGTCAGGGTGGAGTAATCACGCCACTTATCGGGATAGCCGATCTTATTGGCGACCGCATGCAGCTTCTCCTCCGCGCGCGCCTTGGTGGCCGCGCTCATCCAGTCCAGTTGCTCGATATCCCGGCCCATCGCCGCTTCTACATCCTGCGTCAACTCGAGAGTGCGCTGTTTGTCTCCAGGACTAAACCGCTGCTCCACATACACCTGCCCCAATGCCTCTCCTAACGCATCGTCTGTCTCGGAAACACAGCGCTTCCACCTGGTTTTTTGCTCTGGTTGCCCCTCCAGCACCTTGCCATAAAAGTTGAATGACTCCTTATCCAGTGCCTCGGGCAGAGCAGTGCTCGGCAAATGTTGGATCAAGGCCCAGCGCAGATAGGTCTTCCAATCGTCCAGGCTGGTGCCCGATAGCAACTGATTCAAGCCGGCAAAGTAGGCAGGCTCCGCCACATTCAGCGATTCCACCGGCGGTGCGTGTACGGCGCCCAGAAATTGAGCGAAGTGGAAGGCCGGCGTGCTGCTGTCGAATTTCACCAGGTTCATCATGTGGTATAGGCTCGCAGGATCGCGCCGCTCCACATTGCTGAGGGAATAGCCGGCAAGCGCCGTCTCCACCTTCAACACGGTATCCGCATCCTTTGCAGCCTGCTGATGCGTTTCGCCCAGCAATTCGAAGATCCGCGCAACGTGCGCCACATACTGCTTGCGGAGCTCAACGGATTTGTCATCCTTCCGCTCGTAGTACCCCTTTTCCGGCAGGCCTAACTCTGTCTGGTCCACCATCGCAATCTGTTGCGTCGCGTCTTTATAATCCTGCTCGGAACCGAAGGAGAAGAGTGTATTGACTCCTACCCCATCCAGGTACGCAACCAATTCCGGCAACTGATCTTTCGAGGTGAGCGCAGCGATGCGATCCAGCAGCGGTTGCAGTGGCTTGAGTCCCGCCTGGTTCACGGCATCCACGTTCATGCAGCTGGCATAGTAGTCGCCGATCTTCTGTTCATTGGGCGAGCGTCCCGAGCCACCCGCGGCGGCCTTCTCCAGGATTGCCTTGAGCACCAGCCGGTTATCATCCATGAGTTCGCTGAACCGCCCATAAGCGGACTCGTCCTGCGGAATAGGGTTATCCTTCACCCATCCGCCACACGAGTACTGGTAGAAGTTGACGCACGGATCAGCAGTTGTATCCATGAGCTTGGGGTCGAGCGCACGCAGCGGCTTCGCTTGCTCCTGTGCAGAAGCAGGAATCGCCAGCAGCAGCACTCCCCCCAAAAAGACCGCTACAACCGAACCTGACATGAAGCGCCTCATGATCCTCCCGGATGGTATTGCCGTTCCGTGTGCCCCTTCAATTGGTCCCGATAGAAATAGACTTCGCGCAAATTTCCCGTGCTGTAGCGCTCCACCTGATCCTTGAAGTGGGGCGATTGCGGATGTCCGCTTTCCCCGCCGGCCGTCACCGCCCGGGCACGCACCTTATCCCCAAACTCCACCACCGCCACAAAACTATTTCCGCCCGTTCCGTACCACTTCTTCGTTCCTGTAGACCTGCCCGTTTCGGCCGCGGTATAGGGTCTGGCCCCGAACGAAGCCAGCGAGCCCCAGGTGGAAGACGTGAACCCCACCGGAGTGCTCGGCTGGGCATCGTCGAAGCGCTGCACGATATCCCCCGTCAGGCGCTGAAAGCGATTGATCTCGCCCCACGGCGTCTGCCAGCTCCCGAAATCCGCAGTCAACTTAGCGGAGGCCGTAACCAGCGCCTTCAGAGCCACATCCGCCGGCACCGACGGCGCAACGAACTCATCTTCATTGGACGCGGTATGAGGCACGCTGGACCCTGCGGCCTTGGCAATCTCCTGGCCCCAGAAGATTGCCAGCGAAGTCGCGACCGAATCTACGCCCCAGCGCAGATCCCATCCCTGCAGCACCGCAATCTGATTAGCCAAGGCCATCCTGGTCTCCGAATTCGCGGGCAGATTCGCCCATGCCCGGGTAAGCGCGGAGATCGGTTTGATAAACCACGGCAGATAACTGTCGTAGGCCGCCGCCATCAGGGAGTCCAGGGTAAAGTCTTTCTTGCCCTGCAGCAGACGCATTGCGTGCAGGCCGCGTGCCGATTCCCTGCCCGTCTCCACATAAGCCGGATAATCCTGCCTGCGCAGGCTGCTCTCTCCCGCGCCGGTCCAGGGAGAATCGTTCACATTGAACACGTAGCCGCTCGCCGGATCCAGCAGATGCGGCGTCTCCTCGACCGTCAGCAAACCTTGCCACTCCGTCGCCGGATCGCTCCCATCCACTGGCTTGGTAAAGTCGAACTTCGTGTCTCTGCGGGGAATGAAGTTGCCGTGAAAGTAGGCGATGTGTCCGTCCGCATCGGCATAGATGGTGTTGTTGGACGAGTTCGCCTGCAGTTGCATTGTCTGCAGATAGGCCTTGTAAGTCCTGGCCTTGGTCCGCAGGTAGGACTGGGTCAGCGCTTTCACCGGCTCCTGCATCAACCGGATGGTGACCCACTTGCCGTCCTGATCCCGAATCACCGGGCCGTGCTGAGTGTAGTATGCGGTGAACTTCTTCTCCGCCATGCCGTGCTCAGTGCGGTAGGGCACGGTGATCTGCTTTTCGATGACCGGCCGCTCCTCATTCCCGTACTTGTAAAAGTAATGTCCGTCTTTGCTGCTCACCGTTTCCAGATACTCGTCCACGGCGTCCACTCCGCTCGAGGTATGCATCCAGCCCACCCGGTCGTTGAAGCCCTGATAGACAAAGAACTGGCCCCAGGTTACTGCCCCGTAAGCATCGAGCCCTTCTCTGCTGACCATCTGTAACTCTGACCGAAAGAAAAATGAGGTATGCGGATTGATCAGCAGTAGCGCACGATGCTGCACCGTGTTAGACGGAGCGATGGCGATTCCATTCGACCCACTTGGCTCGGGATCCTCCTGCAGAGCCGCAACGCTCTTACGGCCTCCGTAAAATGCTTCCAGTTTCTTCAGGTCCACTTTCTCGATGTCGCCCCCGATGCTGCCTTCGGTAAACGAAAGAGCCATCCAGGGCTCGAAGCGCTGAATCACGCGCGGCTTCACCTGGGGATGTTTGGCAAGATAGAAGTTGGCCCCATCGGCGAACGCATCCATCAGCTTCCTCAGCCACTCCGGGCTCTCGGCATAGTCTTTCTTCAAGACATCGGGATCGATGAACATCTTCATGCGCAAATCCTGATAGACCTTGCCTTCCCCCTCTGTCTCGGCCAACCGCCCCATGGCATTCAGGTAGTTGGTTTCGACCCGGTTGAAGTCGTCTTCACATTGCGCATAGATCATGCCAAAGACGGTATCCGCATCGGTCTTGCCATAAACATGGGCCACTCCCCAATCGTCGCGGACAATCGTGACCTCCTTCGCCTCGGCGTCCCACTTCTGCGCGGGAGTGTTCTCCGCGCGGCAGAGCGTACTCAACATCACCATCGCGATCAGCATCACGCTCTTCATTGGCTCACTGCTCTTGCTTGAAATCGCATCATGAAAACGGTAGCTGCTGCAACCAGGCTGGGAACGACGAGCATAAGCAGTCCGGGCTGGTAGACTCCGGTAGAGTCTTTGGCCAAACCCATCGCCACCGGACCAACGAAGCCACCGAGAATTCCGATGGTGTTCATGGCCGCGATCCCAGCGGCGGCAGATCGGCCATGCAGGAAGCTGGTAGCCAGCGCCAGCAGCGGTCCTTGCAGGCCGTAGTAACTGATAGACGCAATCGCCAGCGCAGGAACTGCCAGGAATGGCGCCGTCGACAATCCACCGATCCCATAGCACACGCACATGATCAGAAAAGGAATAACCACATGGAAGTAGCGTTCCTTGGTGCGGTCAGAATGCATAGCATTGAGAATCATGCTGGGAGCTCCCAGCAGACTCATCAAAGCCACCAGGAAACCGGTATCGCGATTGTTGAACCCCGTGATGATTTTGAGGATCGCTGGAGCAGAGAAACTGTAGGCATAGCTGCAGGTAAGCATGCACAGAAAGACCAGGCTTATCTGCCACACGCGGTGATCGAGCAGCGCACGCCCGAAATGTACATCGTGCCCATCGACCGCGGCGCTCTTGCTCACGTGATGAATAATCCACTCCCGCTCGTCCTCCGTGAGCCACTTGGCTTGGGCGGGACCGGCCGGCAGGTAGACCAGGAAGACGATGCTCAGCACCACAGCGGGCAGCCCTTCCACCAGGAAAAGCCATTGCCAGCCGGCCAATCCGGCCTTACCCTGAAGGCCAAGAAGGGCTCCGGCGACGGCCCCGGTGAGCACTGAGGCCAGCGGGAGCGAGACGTAGAAGCGGCTGATGGCACGCGCCCGCATGTGTACCGGGAACCATTGCGCAAGATAGAAGATCACGCCCGGGAAGAAGCCCGCCTCGGCCATACCCAACAGGAAGCGCATGGCATAGAACTGGAGCGGTGTCTTTACCAACATCATGCCCATCGCCAGCAGTCCCCAGGTGAGCATGATGCGGGCAAACCACCGTCGCGCGCCCACGCGATAGAGCAGCAGGTTCGATGGAACCTCGCACGCGGCATAGCTAACGAAAAACAATCCGGCGCCGAGGCCATAGACCGACGCGCTGAAGTGCAGATCGCGGTTCATCTGCAGCGACGCAAAGCTTATGTTCACGCGGTCCATGTGCGCGATACCGTAGCCCAGTGCGAGCAAAGGAATCAGCCGCCAACCGGCCTTGCGCAGCGCCACGCGGCCAACCGCATCGTCCATTGGCAGGGACGCGCGGGCGGGCGGCAGCGGCTCGGTGGCAGACATGGAGCACCTATGCGACGAGTGAGGAGAGGATACCATCCGCGGGGCTGTGCCCTAGCAGAACCCGATAGGAACTGGATGGCTTTAGGACCAACGTTCGTGTCTGCGCGAGAACCCCCTGTTCAGAGTGGAGTCCCGAAGGGACGGCTGAGAGTAGCCCAGCACGAAGTCCAATAAGCGCTAACTTGTCTGGGGTGTTTTTTCGTTAATACTCCCACAAAATCGTCATCCTGAGCGAAGCGCCTCACAGATTGATCGCCTGACACAGCGCTTGTGGCGCGAAGTCGAAGAGCCTGTCCTGAGCGTAGTCGAAGGAACCTCGGCGGTCTTATTTTACCCACCCTGCTCGGAGCTTTTCGACCACCGAAGCCCGACAACAGGATCTGCTGCGAATATCTTCCTAGCCTTCAAAGGAGAAAACCACGTCGGGCCCGGTGGTTAAAAAGCTCAGAGCAGCATGGGTAATTAAGCACCGCCGAGGTTCCTTCGACTACGCTCAGGACAGGCTCTTCGACTTCGCGCCACAGCGCTGTGTTAGGCAATCAATCTGTGAGGCGCTTCGCTCAGGATGACGATTCTGTGGGAGTATTGACGAAAAACAACGATTTTGTGGGAGTATCGACGAAAAACATCCTGGACAAGTTGGCGCTTATGGGACTGCGTCCTGGGTTATTTTCGGCCCTCCCTACGGGACTGGTTTCAAAAGTGGAGCTTTCTCCCAGACACTTCGTTCCCTCCCCACCAACAACCCACATCGTAGAATGAACCCCGGAGGAACCGCCTGATGGCAACTGCCACGGAGGCTAATTTGCCCTGGTTCACCGCCGGAGACGTGGACGGCTTCTTCGGCCTCTTCTTCAGCGGCTTTCCTGATCTTCTATTGATAGTGGGCCTTGCCCCCGTCTGTGGCTTTCCCCTGAGCTTCGTCGCCAGCCGCATCCTGCCCGGTGCGGCGATCTCCATCCTGGCAGGAAACCTCTTCTACGCCTGGCAGGCGCGCCGCCTGGCCCACCGCGAGGGCTGCAGCGATGTCACCGCCATCCCCTTCGGCATCAATACGCCCACCATCTTCGCCTACGTGTTCCTCATCATGGGCCCCATCTATACCCGGACCCACGATGCAAACCTGGCCTGGCACGCCGGGATCTTTGCCAGCATGGTGAGCGGCATCGTGCAGACCGTGGGAGCCTCATGCACCGATTGGCTGCGCCGCAGCACGCCACGCGCCGCGCTCCTCTCCCCGCTGGCCGGCCTCGCGCTTGCTTATCTTTGCCTGGGCTTCGTCTTCGGCGTCTTCCAGCAAGCGGCGATCGCTTTGCTCCCCATGCTGGTCCTCTTCACCCTCTACGGTTCCCGTCTCAGACTCCCCTATCATGTACCGCCGGCTCTTTTTTCTATCGCTCTCGGCGCGCTGTTAGTGGCAGTGCTGCGCGGCCTCCACCTCTATACCCTTCCGATACCCGCGTTGCCCGCGGTGAAACTCTATCTGCCCCACGCGGTGAATATATTTACCCTCTTCCACCAGCGCGCTTATTTGCCCTATCTCGCCATCATTATTCCTTTGGCTGCGCTGGATACCCTGGGATCGCTGATGATTCTGGAAAGCGTCAAGGTTGCCGGCGACGACTACGCAACCAAACCGTCTCTCCTGATGAACGGACTGGGCACGATCACTGCTGCCTGCCTGGGTAGTCCCTTCCCGACGACCCTCTACCTTGGCCACGCCGCGCACAAGGCCAATGGTGCTCGCTCCGGCTACTCCGTGCTCAATGGCCTGGTCACGCTGCTGCTTTGCAGCACCGGTATTCTGCCCGTGGTGCTCCGCTTTGTGCCTTTGGAAGTGGCGGCGCCGGTCATCATCTGGTTCGGCCTGATCACCGTCGCGCAAGCCGTGGTCGAGGTGCCTTCCAGTCAGGCGATCGCCGTCATCATCGGATTGATTCCCGCCCTGTCCCAGTGGGCCACAGGCATAGCCGATACCGTCGCACGCAAAGCCGGCAGCAGCCTGATGGAAGTTGCGCCCCGTATGGGCGGCGATCTAGCCATGGGAGGATTGATCGCGCTGGGACAGGGATCGCTGCTAACCTCGATGCTCTGGTCCGCGTCCCTGGCCTTCATCATTCAGCGCCGCTTTGCACCCGCGGCCGCCTGGTTGGCGGCAGCCGCAGGTCTCTCCGCAATCGGCATCATTCATGCCTATGCGCTCTCGTCCAATGGTGTAGAAAGTCGAATTGGCTGGTGGGTCGCGCCTGAGTTCACTCTTGCCTATGCGGCCGGGGCGGCGTTCTTACTGGCGTGCGCCTGGTATACCCATGCAAGGCGAGCGGAATATCTCGACCCGGAAACGTTCATGGAAACAGAGTAAGAAGGGACGGATGGAATGGACCTGATGTAAGGTTGCCTGGGAAATCGCACTATTTGGAGCGGCTTAGGGAGACTTAGAGGTACCTAGGTAATAACAGTAACATCGATTTCAGGGCAAACCTTGAAAAACATGCACGCGCAGCCATGGTTGGCATCTTACCCAAACATGAAGAAGCTACTGCTATGCACTTTCATCGCCCTCTTTACGGCCTCTGCATATGCACAGCCGTATTACCACCACCATCGCCGTTGGCATCACCACCACCACTACTACCACCATCGCCATGCTGTCATCGTTGTGCACTAACTGTCGGCGATCCATGGAGTATCGGGAAAAAAAAGGGCTGCCTCATGGAGAGGCAGCCCCGTTCATTGTGTAACCGGCTACTGAATAGTTAAGGTGAAGGTGGTAGAGCCGGTGATGTTCGCATTGCTGCTATCTGTCGCAGTGACAGTAACAGTGTAAGTCCCGGACGGGGCACCGCCTCCGGTACCGCCGCCACAACCCAGTCCTGCGCCTACACTCAGGAACACCAGCATCACCAGGGCCGCCGGCCATCTCTTTCTCCGGATACCCGGGATGAGCAGTAATAGGAGGCAGCCCGCCACGGTGCCGCCTGCGACCGCTATCTGGGCAGTGGACGTCTTATGCACGTTGCCTCCCACACCCTTGCGCAAATTTCCGTTGGCAGCGACCGTGGTAATCGTCAGCGTCGTGGTCGCGCTTGCCCCCGACGCTAGCGGAATACTGGAGCTGGCGAACGAACCGTCCACATTCAGCGTGCTGGGCCCAGTGGCCGTCAAATTAACCGTTCCCATATACCCGCCGGTAGATGTGATCGTGATCGTCGAGGTGCCGGTGTTTCCCGGGTTCGGCGACGAAATGGTCATGGCCGTAGCCGTGACCGCGATGCTGGGGTTAGTCACGGTCACGGTCGTCGTGCCCGACGAGGTCGCATTGAAAGTATCTCCCCCATAGGTAGCCGTGATGGTGTCCGTACCCGGTGTGAAGCCCAGCGACGCCGTTGCGTTGACAGTCAAGGTCGCTGTTGCGGTGTTGCCCGACCCCAGCGTCACCTGATTGACCTTGCCTATGGTCACTCCTCCGGTCGTGAATGTAACCGGACCGGTGAGCGTGCCCGCGGTTGTTCCCGAGATCGTCGCCGTCAGCGTCACGCTGTTCCCCAACGGAAGTGTTGTCGGGTTGGCAGTGACTGCAGTGGTAGTCGCCGCTGTTCCGGACGCAACCACCGTAATCACAGTTGCGGAGCTGCTCGACCCCGTGTACGTGGTATCTCCCGAGGAGTAGGTCGCGGAAACAGTGTGTGTGCCGGAGGTGGCAAAATCGGTCGTGAATGTGGCCGTGTACGGGGCCGCCGTGGAGAGGGTCACGGGCGTTCCCGCAACCCCATCTACAGTGAATGTGACCGTGCCCGTGGGCGCTGTCGACAAAGTATTGGGAGCCACGGTCGCGGTGAAGGTGACCTTCTCATTGAGCACCACAGAGGTGCCAGGGCTAACCGTCAGTGTTGTCTTGGTGCCGGTGGCAGCCACCAGGGCGGCAAACGCCGTCGCCAGGTTGTTGGCATCCACCGATCCAAGTCCCGTCGCCAGGTCATAACCAGTGCCGGCCGCGTAACCAATCACCGGGTTGGAACCCGTCGGGCAGTTGGGTGAACCAGCAGTGCAGGGCACCTCGTTGTTCCCGGTCGTGATGTCGTGAAACGCGGATGCATAGGTAGTCGCATTCGCGGCCAAGGTATAGAGGCTTGGATTTATGTTTCCCAGACCGCCGCTGATGCCGAGTTTCTGTTCAATGATCGCCAGCAGACCCGCGAAGTCCGGGGCAGCAAAGGAAGTTCCACCAGCAACCGCCTGGAAGGTGTTGTTGTCCGTCTGGCCTGGATCGGATAAGCGAAAACTAGTCGCCTGGCAGCTGGAGACGAAGGCACTCGGGCTTCCGTCCGTGGTTACCTGTGTGCAGTACAGATAAGGGTCGTGCGCGTTGGATGCAGTCAACGAGATATCCGGCACGTCACGATGGCCGTCGGCGGGAATACCGGGCACCCCGGTCTGCCAGCTCGGCTTGGCCCACAGCTGGCTCACTCCTCCGCCGCCTGCGTCAAGCCCCCCGCCATTGGCGATGGAGAAGGTGGTATCGTTCCACACCATTTCGGGAATATAAGACTTTGCCGAAGTGACCAGGTCGTCCGACACACTTCCCGTGCCGCTCGAGTTCCAATAGGTTCCAGCACCCGTTTGCGGTGAGGCGGCTGTACCGTCACCCATGAATTCGCTGCCGCCCGCATCCGTCACATAAACGCTGCTTCCCGGATAATCCACCGCCAGCCCATTGACCGCCGACGTTACCGTGACCGTTGCAGTGCTTTCGTCGCAGTCCGCCGCCCCATTGTCACCGGCGGCGAGTATAACCGTCTGTCCCTGAGCGTTCGCCTGCGCCAGGATCGCCTCCTGCGCGGTTAGCGCTGCGGTGTTATAAGCCGCCTCACAAGCGCCGTAGCTTTGGCTGATGATAGGAATGGTGATTCCATTGATCGTGTTCTGGACTGCATAGGTAAGCGACGTCGTAACATCACCCGAATTCACCAACACAATAGAAGCCCCAACAGCCACGCCCCCGGAGTACTCCAGATCCAGATCGGTCTCCGCCAGATCGCCCGACGCGGCGCCAGCTTGGGCAGATGGTGGCGTCGTACCCGGAACCGTGACCACGGTGGGAGGATTTGCCGGGAGGCCCGCCGCCGCGCGGAAATCGGTGATGTCGGCCGGAACGATCGCTGTTTGACCGATGATCGCAATGGTCACCCCTTTCCCGGTATCGGGACCGCTCCAGTTGGGCGATCCGCCGGTCAGGGGACTGATGTCATAGATGACCGCGAGATCCCCGGGCGCCAGGAGATGAACTCCCGTAAGTCCGTCGGTGAACCTGCTCTTCAACGCCCGCACTCTCGGCTTCAACCTGAAGTCGTCCAGCCCGTGAACGCTGGTCACCGTGCCGGCAAACGCAGCGGGAATCGAGATCTGGGTCGAGTTGGCGAAATGGGTCTCTCCATTCACCGTATAGTTGTGTATCTGCGTCTGGAACGCCTTCTCCACCGATGCGACACTACCGCTGAAATTAATGGAGTTGGCGCTCTGGGCGACCGACGTGATGGTGAATCCTTCTTGCTGCAGCCATGCCGAGACCTGGGCAAGATCTGACGCGCTCATGCCAAACAGTTGTCCGAACTGCGCCTGGGTGAGCCACTGGTGGTAGCTCGCAGAAGACGGATTCTGCTGTGCCGCCAGCAACGCCTGAAGACTCGCTTCCTGCGCCGCAGAGCGTTTGAAGTGAATCGTCATGCCTTGAAGGATCTTGGCATTGTCGGTCAGACCGGTGTCAAATTCGGGCTTCGCCAGCGGATGAGCAGTTCCCGCCAGGACCGCCATATTGGCGCTCTCAATTGGCTGAGTGATCCGGTCCTGAAGCACTGTCTGAGCTTGGGCACTATGGGATAGGGCGCTGCATACAAGCATCACTAGGAAGGGGGCAAAGAGGATGTTACAGAATCTACGCAAAGGGCCTTCTCCTCGGAGTCGGAGCCCAGCCTCCTGAGCTCCCAGCTGACAATTTCATGGCGCTGCAGGGAGCCGCCGTTAACCGTTAGACGCGTCCGCAAAAAAACGTTATGCGGAAACTGCAATATTCACGCTGGGATAGTGTCTCCCATGAAACAGTCGCTGTACAAGTTATCTGCTCTGCATCGCAACCCCGTGTCTACTGAACGCACTGACGTAGATCGGGAATGCGAGGATTACGGCAGTCCAGGAAAAATCTTATCCCTGCGCAACTTTCCCGCCGCTTTGTGGTTGATATCCTCGACCAACTCCGCCCCAGCGACGACCCGTTATGACCCACGCAATTCCATTTTGGTTGGCACCCAAAACGTAAAAGTTGCGCCCTGGTCGCGGTGGCTCACCACGTCAATTCCGCCGCCGTGGGCGCGCAGAATCGCCTTGGCGATGGCCAGCCCCATGCCTGTTCCGCTCAGCATCCGCTGCCGGCTGCCACGATAGAACTTATCGAAGATATAGGCCTGCTCGGCGTCATCGATTCCCTGCCCTTGATCGGTAATGCTAACCAGCAGGCGGTCTGCTTCGAGCGTGCCGCCGATGCGCACCGGCGAGCCGGCGGGAGAGTAACGCGCCGCATTCTCCAGCAGATGACGCAGCACCCGGCGAATCAATTCCCTATCCAGCGCAATGGGCGGCATATCGGCAGGCAGATCTACCGTCACTGGCCGCCCGCGCAGCAACACGCGGTTATCCTCCAACGCCATGTCGATCACTTCTTGCAGCGGCTGCAGCCTCGGCCGTACCTCGATGCCGTCCGTGTCGAGCTGAGCCATTTCCACCGCTTGGCCGATCAGCCGATCGAGGCGCGCGCTCTCCTCATCGAGAATGGCGAACATCTCGTGCCGTTGGCTTTCTTCGAGCGAGGGCTGCGACAACAGGCTGGTCGCTGCCGCTCGAATGGCAGTCAGCGGAGTGCGCAGCTCGTGGGTCACCGAATCCAGCAATGCGCTGCGCAGGCGTTCTCCTTCGCGCGCCGCTTCCACCCGGCTGTAGCGATCGAGAGCCGTCGCCCGCTCCAGCGCGATCGCCAGCAGGCCGCCGATCGCGTCATACAAACCGTCGGAGTAGCTGCCGGCTTTGCTCTTTTTCCTCTCTTGTGTCATGGCGATCGATCCGCTCGCGCGCATGCCCAGCATCAGGGGAACAATACGCACTCCATCGGCACCGAGCTGGGGCGCCTCGGCCAGCCGCGCTGCAGCGCGCAACTCCTCGAGCGACACGAAACTGCGACGCGGATCGGAAGAGTACGCCGTGTCGTTCTCCGTGAGGTAAAGGGTGACGGCGTCAAAGCCGAAGATCGAGCCTACGACGCGGGGGGCGTGTCTCGCCACGTCGTGCAGGTTCTCTTCCATCAACAACTGATTGCTGAACTCATAGAGGCGTTCCATCTCGCTGCGCCGGGCTTCACTTACTCCGGCCTGCCGCCGTTCGCTTTCAGAGATCCTGCTGATAACTATGGCAGAGGCCAGAAACGCCACCAGCGCGATCCAGTTTTGCGGGTCGGTTATGGTGAAGCTGCCGATGGGAGGAAGGAAAAAAAAGTTATACAGCAGGGTGCAGCCGATAGACAGGCAAACGGAGTAGACCAATCCCCAACGGAACGCCGCAAACTGCACCATCACCAGGAAGGTGAGCGCCACGGTGGTCTGGTTCACGTGGAGTATCCTGCGATAGATCAGCACCACCAGCAGGGCGGCTGCGGTCATCGCCACATAACGGGCGACGAGCTGCCGGAGCGGGGCTCGCGAGCGAAGCATCAGTGGCGATCATATCGTAGTGGCAGAGGATGGAAATGGCAGAACGAGTCCTGGTGGTAGATGACGAGGCCCAGATCACGCGCGTATTGCGTACCGCTCTCTCCGCCCAGGGGTACGACGTACGAGCGGCCAACGACCCCGAGGAAGCCCTTCGTCTCTTCGAAGAATGGAGTCCTGACCTGATCGTCACCGATCTGATGATGCCGGGCATGAGTGGAGTAGATCTGTGCCGCCGGGTGCGCAGCAAGGCGGCGACCCCGATCATTGTGTTGTCGGTGCGTGATCAGGAGCGGTCCAAGGTCGAGGCGCTCGATGCCGGCGCCGACGACTACGTGACCAAGCCTTTCAGCATTCAGGAGTTGCTGGCCCGGGTGCGGGCGCACCTGCGCCGCGCGCCGGAGCGGACCGTGGATGCGCCCATCGAGATCGGCGACTTTACGGTGGATGCCTCCGCCCACACCGCAACCGTCCACGGCAAGAGCCTGCACCTGACTCCGACCGAGTTCGATCTGCTGCTCTACATGGCGCGCAATGCGGGCAAGGCCCTTACCCATCGCGCCTTGCTGACGGCGGTATGGGGAGGCCAGTCGGCGCACCAACCGGAGTATCTGCGCGTCTTCATCGGCCAGCTTCGCCGCAAACTCGAAGCCGAAGGTCCGCGGCAGTACATCCAGACCGAGCCCTGGGTCGGTTACCGCTTCCTGCCCGAGGGCGTTCCCGAGTAAATCCCTCCACTGCGCTTACGCGGAAACCCGGTGGGAGCCCCCTGCTTTAGCAGGGGGGAGCGACGCTTCAGCGTCGCGGAAAGAGTCGCACTTCCATCAATCGGGCTTTAGCCCCGGTTCCATTGGCCGGTGTGTAACGTAAGATTCCGGAACCCCGCGGCTGAAGCCGGAGGAAAAAATTCCTGCGCCAGCCGCTCGGCTTGAAAGCCGAGCTCCCCCGCATGAATGCGGGGGCTCCCACCATTGCGCTTTTCCAGGCCAAGCTCCCCCAACCCCATCTTTATAAATTCCTTATCTCTCGTTTACGCCCTCCTTAGTGCGCCGACAATCTACTAAGAGAGGGAGCATCGCCATGCAGGATCTACTGATGATCATATTCGCCATTGTTTTCTTCGCCGTCGCGCTGCTTTATGTTCGCGGCTGCGAGAAGTTGAGGTAGTCATGTCTCATACCACCTTAATCGTGTTGATCCTTACCGTCGCGACCCTGGTCTACCTGGTGATCACGCTGCTGTACCCGGAGAAATTCTAGATATGACCGCCAATGGCTGGCTGCAGTTCGCTGTGTTCTTTGCCGTGCTGCTGCTCCTGATGCGACCCCTGGGCCTTTACATCGCCCGCGTACTCGAAGGGGGAAAAACCTTTCTTGATCCACTGCTGCGGCCCGTCGAGCGGCTGCTCTACCGCGTCTGCGGCATTCAGGCCGATCAGGAGATGACCTGGCAGCAATACTCCATCGCGCTGCTGATCTTCAGCGTTGTCTCTCTGCTGCTGACCTACCTCATCGAACGGGCCCAGGCCTTGTTCCCGTGGAACCCGCAGCACCTGGCCGGCGTGGCCCCGGCTACCGCCTTCAACACCGCGGCATCGTTCACCACCAACACCAACTGGCAGGTCTACACGCCCGAGACCACCATGAGCTATTTCACGCAAATGGCAGGCCTGGCTTATCACAACTTTCTCAGCGCGGCCATCGGCATCGCGGTCGCCGTGGCCCTGGTCCGCGGCATTGCGCGCAAGCAATCGGCCACCATTGGCAACTTCTGGGTCGATACCACGCGCACCGTCCTCTGGATCCTGTTGCCCATCTGCCTGGTAGTAGCACCGATACTGATCGGCCAGGGAGTGATCCAGAACCTTAAGCCCTATACCACCGTGACCACCTGGCAGCATGGGCAAACGCCCCAGGTCATCGCGCAGGGCCCGGTTGCTTCCCAAGAGGTAATTAAGGAATTGGGCACCAATGGCGGCGGCTTCTTCAACGCCAATAGTGGGCACCCCTTTGAAAACCCCACGCCGTTCAGCAACTTCATTGAGATCGAATTGATCTTTCTCATTCCCGCGGCGCTCACCATCACCTTGGGCAAGATGACTGGCTCTTCTGGGCACGGCTGGGCGGTCTTTGCCGCCATGGCCATCCTGTTTGTCGCAGGCTTCTTCGTCTGTTACTGGGCAGAAGCCCAGCCCCATCCGCTCCTGCATGGCGTTGACCAGAAGACCACGCTGGTAAACTCCGGCGGCAACATGGAAGGCAAGGAGGTACGCTTCGGCATCTCGCAATCGGCGCTCTTCGCCACCGTCACCACCGACACCAGTTGCGGCGCCGTCAACTCCTCGCATGACTCCTTTACCCCGCTGGGCGGCATGGTGCCCCTGGTCAACATAATGCTCGGCGAAGTGGTCTTTGGCGGAGTTGGGTCGGGACTCTATGGAATGCTCATCTTTGTCGTGCTCTCGGTCTTCATCGCCGGCTTGATGGTGGGTCGAACGCCGGAGTATTTAGGCAAGAAAATCGAAAGCTACGACATCAAGCTGGCCATGCTTTATGTGCTCATCTTTCCCCTATTAATCCTGGTGCTGGCCGCAGTGTCGGTGCTCAATCCGAACGCCCTCGCGGGTCTGAACAACAGTGGACCCCATGGCTTTTCAGAAATCCTTTATGCCTACGTATCCACTGCCGGCAATAACGGTTCCGCCTTTGGCGGCCTTACCACTAATACCAACTGGTACAACCTGACCCTGGCCTTCAACATGCTGGCAGGCCGCTTTCTCATGATGGTTCCCATGCTGGCCCTGGCCGGCAACCTGGCGCAAAAGAAAAGCGTGCCACCATCGTCCGGCACATTTCCGGTCAACACTGCGTTGTTTACCGTGCTGCTGGTGGGCGTGATTTTAATCGTTGGCGCCCTGACGTTCTTCCCTGCGCTCAGCCTCGGGCCCATCCTTGAACACCTGCAACTTCACGCAGGGAAAACCTTTTAAGCGGGAGAAACAAAATGGCAGAAAAACTAAGTCTCTGGAACCCCGCGATCATGCGCCAGGCGGCGGTCGACTCCTTTAGGAAACTCGACCCCCGCGTGATGATAAAGAACCCGGTCATGCTGGTGGTAGAAATCGGCAGCGTCCTCACCTCTGTGCTGCTCATCCAGGGAATCCTCAGCCACCAGGGCAGCTTTGCCTTCAACCTGCAAATCACCTTGTGGCTATGGTTCACCGTTCTCTTCGCCAACTTCGCTGAAGCTATGGCGGAAGGCCGCGGCAAAGCCCAAGCCGACACGCTGCGCAAGGCCAAAGGCGAGACCATGGCCATTCGCCTCAAGAGCGCGTCCAGAGATTCTGCCCGGGAAGAGGTGTCGAGCGCCGCGCTGCGCGCGGGAGACATCATCTTCGTCGAAGCCGGCCTTTATATCCCCGGCGACGGAGAAGTGATTGAAGGCGTGGCTTCGGTGGACGAATCGGCCATCACCGGAGAATCCGCGCCGGTGATCCGCGAAGCAGGCGGCGACCGCTCCGCAGTGACCGGGGGAACGAAGGTGCTCTCCGACTGGATCATGGTCAAGATTACTTCTAATCCCGGAGAGACCTTTCTGGACCGCATGATCGCCCTGGTCGAAGGCGCGCAACGGCAGAAGACGCCGAATGAAATTGCCCTCAGCATCCTGCTCTCCGGGCTCACCATCATCTTTGTGCTGGCAGTGGCCACGCTGCAACCCATCGCGGTCTACTCCCAGGCGCCGCAGACCATCTTCGTGCTGGTGTCCCTCCTGGTATGCCTCATTCCCACCACCATCGGAGGCTTACTCTCGGCCATCGGCATCGCCGGTATGGACCGCCTGGTGCAATACAACGTGCTGGCGATGTCTGGCCGCGCAGTCGAAGCGGCGGGCGACGTCGATACGTTGTTGCTGGATAAGACCGGCACCATCACCCTGGGCAACCGGCAGGCCACCGAGTTCATTCCGGCACCGAATATCAGCCCGGAGCGATTGGCCGACGCGGCCCAGCTTTCCTCCTTTTCCGACGAGACTCCGGAAGGCCGCTCCATCGTGGTGCTGGCCAAGGAGAACTTCGGCTTGCGCGGCCGCGACCTCACCGCCCTGCACGCGGAGTTTGTCCCCTTCAGCGCCCAGACCCGCATGTCCGGAGTCAACTTCGCCGGCCACGTCATCCGCAAAGGCTCGGTGGACGCCATCACGCGCTTTCTCGTAGAGCAAGGATCGAATCTGCCGCAAAAAGTTCGCGAGAGCGTGGAAGAGATCGCGGGCATGGGCGGAACCCCGCTGGTGGTTGCGGAAAACACCACCGCCCTGGGTGTGATCTACCTCAAAGACATCGTCAAAGGCGGATTGAAGGAGAGGCTGGCCAAGCTGCGCGCCATGGGCATCCGCAGCATCATGATCACCGGAGACAATCCGCTGACCGCGGCTGTGATCGCGCGCGAGGCGGGCGTCGACGACTTTCTGGCCGAAGCCAAGCCCAAAGACAAGATGGACCTGATCCGCCGCGAGCAAGCCAAAGGAAAATTGGTCGCCATGACCGGTGACGGTACCAACGACGCGCCTGCGCTCGCCCAGGCCGACGTAGGCGTGGCCATGAACTCAGGCACGCAGGCAGCTAAAGAAGCCGGCAACATGGTCGATCTGGACTCGAACCCAACCAAGCTGATTGAAATCGTGCAAATCGGCAAGCAGTTGCTGATGACCCGGGGCGCGCTCACTACGTTCTCCATCGCCAATGATGTGGCCAAATATTTTGCCATCATCCCGGCCATGTTTGCCGGCGTCTTCCCTGTCCTCGGTCAACTCAACATCATGCGCCTGAGCACTCCGCACTCGGCCATTCTCTCCGCGGTGATCTTCAATGCGTTGATCATTGTCGCCTTGATCCCGTTGGCTTTGCGCGGGGTTGGGTATCAACCCAAATCGGCGCAGGCGCTCTTACGGCGCAATCTGCTGATTTATGGAGTGGGTGGCGTGATCGTCCCCTTCATCGGAATCAAGCTCATCGACATTTGTTTAACCGGGCTGGGCCTGTCCTGATCGGAGTTTCTTATGCTGCGCAATGAATTAAAGATCGCCATCCGCTTTACCATCCTGACCACGGTGCTGCTCGGCATCCTGTATCCGCTGGCGGTCACCGCCTTCGGGCACTTCTTTCTGCGTTCGCAATCCGATGGAGGGTTGATCGTCACCAACGGCCAGGTCATCGGCTCGCCGCTCATCGGCCAGAACTTTACCGGGAACCAGTATTTCCACGGGCGCCCATCGGCTGCGGGCAACGGCTACGATGCCACCTCTTCGGGAGCCTCCAACCTCGCTTCATCGAGCAAAAAGCTGGTCTCGCGCATTGACGGGGATGTAGCGAACTATGCCGCGGAGAACCAGAGCCAGCCGGTACCCATCGACCTGGTCACCGCCTCCGGCTCCGGTCTCGATCCCGACATCTCCCCCGCCGCGGCCATGTTTCAAGCGGCCAGCGTGGCGAACGCCCGCCACCTGCCGCTGGAGACGGTGCGTGAACTGGTGCAACGCCACGTGCAAGGACGCCAGTTCGGTTTTCTCGGAGAAGAGCGAGTCAACGTACTTCTGCTCAACATGGATCTAGACCGATTAGGGCACTAAGCACCTCTATCATTCAGGGCGAGGGAGTTCTCCTGAGAACCCGCCGCTGCTGAATAGAGTCCCGAAGGATCTGGGTAGCCCAGGACGCAGTCATACGGATTGCAGCAGTCTCGCCAGGAACGGCAATGGTAACCTAGCTCAGCTCCAAAGTCCAGGACGCAGACTCCTCGGGACTCGCAGTTCCATACGGAGTCTGGTCTGCACGTCGGGCTAGCTTGAGCCATTTCGGAATCAATATTGAATCGGTCAAGTATTCTTTGCGATCTGACACCATCCCGACTCAACCTGCGGTCACGACCGCCTCCGCACCACAAACACGAGCGCCCCATCCTTGCCGGGCAAAGATGGGGCGGTCAATACACGGACGGCTACAGACTAAACGCCGGTCTTTTAAACTGCTTCGCTGTACTGCTCGGCATACTCCTGGGCTTCTTCTTCTTCCACCGGCGCAGCAACAGCTTGCTTTTTCGGCGCTGCTTCCTTCTTCGCCGGCGCAACCGCTTCCGTCAGATCCACATAGCCTTGCAGCGTGGCGTTGTCTTCAATCGACAACCGCGTTGCCGAGATGTCTCCGATGAAAACCGCCGAGTGTTTCAATTCGGCACGCCCGGCCGCCTTGACACTTCCCTCGACTCGGCCGAAGACCACCAGATCGCCGGCGACGATGTCCGCGTGGATAACACCGTTGGCCCCGACAGTCAGGCGCTTGCCCGTCAGGGTGATGTTGCCTTCCAATACTCCGTCGAGAAAGAAATCTTCCTCCCCTGACACTTCTCCGCGAATGCAAATGCCTTTGCCGATCACCGTTCCGGAACTATTCATCTGTGGTGCCCTCCGATTACGCAACTCTATGGCCCGCACGGAGGGGTAGCAATCACCGAAACGTCGCAGATGATGCGGTTTTTGTAACGGCTGGTGAGGAAAACTCAGCCTCCAACCGGCTCGCCGCAGCCTCGATCGCACGGCTTTCCGCTTCGAGCACACCACCGATGATGGGCGACTCCTGCTCGGCAACGCTCCATTGATGTTGATCCATGGCTTCCCGCACCCCCGCCAGGGTCTTCACCCCGTAGCCCGTATACGCGCCAGGAGCGTAAATCTGGTTCTTGTACCACGGCCTTCCCGGTAGTCCCTCTTCCCGCAGGTTGGTCCGGTCAACCAGCAGCAACAGATGGTTGACCGCCTGCAGCGAGGCATCATCGAGCGCCAGGCCGTGGGCCTGGGCAACCGTCAGAGCCGCCTGGTAGCGCTTGGCCGCGCGGGTGAGCGAGGCCACTCCGTTATCCAGAGGGGCAAAATTGAGGTATGGCGGATCCGCCTCCCGGCTGGGGGGATACGTAGGCTTTTTGGGATCGGAGATGGCCTGAAACACCCCCTCGTCCAACTCCAGATTCCGTTCCTTGATGGTCTCCTGGGTCTTCTTGAGCTCCGTCTTCAGCTCCTTCACATACCCGGCAATCGTTTCCGCGACCGCAGTGTACTGGTAGGGCAACAACTCCGCATCGGCCATGCGTAAAACTGCGCTTCCGGCAGTCTGCGCCAGGGCTCGCCCATAGACGAAATTGGTATCGGAGAAATGAGTGTAGTAATAGAAATCGTCGTAGATGGAGTGGTATACGCTGCCCGCGTCCTCTCCGCTGAAACTGAGATCGAGTGAGGGGATGGCCAGATAGTCGAGGAAGGGAGCAAAGTCCGAGCCATCCCCTAACGCCTCGATGCCGGTGTCGGAGCGATCGCGCAGCACCGCCCTGCGATCGGCGGTATCCGCCGTAGAGAGCGCCTGCAGCTGGGCCCGCTTCCATACGGTCAGCTTGGTCTCAGGATCGGGAATCTGCCGCGCTACATCATTGATAAAGTGCTCCACCGAGTGGGCCCCGTCCACCTCAAGAAATCCGCGGTCGTTGGTATCGGAATTGACGTACAACACCGCGTGGTCGCGCAATTCTGCCGCATGCTGTTCCACCCATTCGGTGGAGCCGAGCAGTCCCGGCTCCTCGCCATCCCAGGCGCAATAAATAATGGTCCGCCGCGGCTTCCAACCCTGCTTGCGCAGTTCGCCCAGCGATCGCGCTTCTTCCAGCTCCGCCACCATCCCGGCGATGGGATCTTCCGCGCCATTCACCCACGCGTCGTGGTGGTTGCCGCGGATCACCCATTCGTCCGCAGCCTCGTTGCCGGGAATCTTGGCAATCACGTCATAGATCGGTTTGATATCCCAGTTGGAATACATCCGCAGATGGGCCTTTGAAGTTCCCGGCCCCACGTGGTACGTAATCGGCAAACCACCCCGCCACGGCCGCAGGAACCACTTGCCCGCCCAAAGCAGCCAGGAACGGCTGCGCATCGCCATAGGAAATGGGCAGCACCGGTATTTTGGTAATGATCGGAGAGTCCTTCAATGCCAGGCGCTTGGCGTCCTTGGTCGCTGGAATGCCCGGAGTGAGCGGGTCCCCGGGAAAACTGGTATCGTTCACCCCTCCCCGCTGTACGCTCTCCTTTGGCCGGCCGCCTCCGCCAGGGTAGGTGTCGGTATCGCCGTATCCATCCTGTTGCGGATCGGAATAGATGATGCAGCCGATGGCTCCGTGTTCGGCCGCCACCTTGGGCTTGATGCCGCGCCAGGCCTCGCCGTAGCGGGCAATGACGATGGCGCCCTTCACCGAAACGCCCATGCGCTGCAGCTCGTCGTAGTCTTCGCGCCGGCCGTAGTTCACGTACACCAGCGGGCCGGTCACGTCCCCATCGATGGAGTAGGCGTTGTAGGTCGGTAACTGTTCCGCTTGCTGATTCGAAGTCGGGTCGACGGCGATGGGCGGCTCAGCCAGGGTCGCGGTGAACTTCTGCGGCTCGATCAATTCGAGCTTCCGCTCCTTCGGCGTCGGAAACAGGACGTAGAAGGTCTCGATATGGGCATCGAAACCCCACTCCTGAAACTTGCTCAAGAGCCAATCCGCGTTCTCCTTGTCGTAGGGGGACCCTACGGCATGCGGGCGAGCCGTGAGGTGCTCCATATCGCTGCGCAGGTTTTCTGTGGATGGCAGGTCGCGGAACTTCGCTTCCAGCGCTATCTCAGCCGTCGAACTCTGCGGCGTGTAGCCGTCAAGTACAACTACGGCAGGAGCGGTTTGCGCCCCGAGCGAAGGAGCCAGGCAACAACAGACGAGGAGGCGGAACCACCGCGATGGAAACAAGCTAGTACCTCTGCGGGATGAAAAGTTATTGACCATTCAGGTGGGAGAGCGAAAGCCGTTGCCGGCCCGTTGCGTCGAAATTCGAGGGCGCCAGCCAACGCTCGAAATTCGCCTGGCGCACGGGCCATTCTGAATCGAGCATGGAAAACCACGCCGTGTCACGATTGCGGCCCTTGATAATCATGTGTTGGCGAAAGACTCCCTCGAAGGTAAAGCCGAGGCGCAACGCAGCACGCCGGGAGGGCTGGTTCAGTGCATTGCACTTCCACTCGTAGCGGCGGTAGCCCAGATCATTGAAGGCGTACCGCGCCATGAGATACATCGCCTCGGTTGCGCCCGGACTCCGCTGCAACGCCGGGGCAAAAATGATATTGCCCACCTCGATCGAGCGATGAGCGGGCTCAATCCGCAGGTAAGAGGCCTGGCCAACCGGAAGGTGAGTGGCGTTATCCACGATCGCCCAAAAAAGCGGATCGGCCGACTTTTCCTTTTTCTCGAAGGCCGCCTGGTAAGCGTCAAAGCCGGCGTACGGGCCATCGCCCATATAGCGCCAGAAATCCTCTCGTTCCCGCCCGTGGGTAGCCTCGTAGAGCGCCTCTGCCTGCGATGCCGCATCAAAGGGGCGAAGCGTAACCAGGCGCCCGGAAAGCACCACGCGCTGCGGCCGTTGCGCAGGG
>CAWGDP010000018.1:0-261971 GCA_963821315.1 uncultured Acidobacteriaceae bacterium
GGGAGTGGTGCCCGGCGAGCACTCCACCGGAGGCAAGCAAAAGCTGACCGGTACCAGCAGACGAGGAAACAAATACCTGCGCAAACTCTTCGTACAAGGAGCGCACACCGTGCTGCTGCAGAAAACCAAGCAATCTTCACGCCTGAGTACGTGGCTGGTCAGTCTCACATCACGCAAGCGCCCGCAAGTGGCAACAGTGGCGCTAGCCAACAAGATGGCGCGCATAGCCTGGGCAGTTTTGTTCAAAGGAGAGGCTTATCGCCCGCCGTCAGCATCACAAGTGATCGCAGCCTGATGGCCTGCACATGACGCCTGGCACGAGCGCCAGGCTTGGAAATCGCTGACGCGATTCCCACATCTGCAGTCCAACGACGACGATTGATCTGAGTCTGAGATTCCTGCTAGGTTTGCTGGCGAACTATGAGATGGCAAAAACGGTCGATCCCGGCGCTCCCGAAAACCTGTACCCGGAAAATGCCTTAAAAGGCAGCGTAACTAAAAAGGACGAGGGCGCAGCGCATTCCATTCAGGCCAGGAGATCGCTACTCCAATAAAGGCCGAATACATTCGCGCAGACCAATTCTGTCATTCTCATTTTTCGCTTGCAAAACGGCGGCGGACCATACATTCCGGGTGGCGGTCAACCGCCAGGAACGCCGCTTCAGCACCAACAACCGGTTGACAGGCCGGACTCATTTGCGGAACTTCTCTGTCATGAGTTGACATAAGGTGTCGTCGAGCTCAATGGATCTATACGAAATCCCTCGCCGTGCACCCGTCCAGTTTGTCGGTACTCATAACACTTCTGTTGTCTGTGTTCAAACGCGTGCAAATTAGTGATCATCTGCCGCGCAAACGCGCCGATGTGGATGCCTATACCTCCAAATTGCTGTGGCCCGAAACTGTCAGCTGCTTATCTGTGTCGTTCCCGAAAGGGTCCATAGGCACGCGTAAGCAGGTGCTTGTCGCTTTTTACTTGCTAGCTTGGCCAAGTTAGGATAGAATCGGCGCGGCTTCATGTGTGCCGACATGTCTACCCAAGGAGACCCAGCTGAGGAACTCTTCGGTGCGGCCCTGCCCTTAACGCGCGAGGAGCGTATCTTGCTCCTTGATCGCACATGTGAGGGTGCTCCCGAGCTGCGCCACGCCGTGGAAGTATTACTTGCGGCAAGTGATGAAATGGGTAGTTTCATCGAGAAGCCGCTTTTTGCAGCTGCAAAAACGGAACTGCCGGAAACCGCGACAACTTCTTTCGCGGCAGAACGTTCCGGTTTGGACGCTAAGGGCGCGTTCCAAATAGACGAGGTGATCTTCAACCGTTTCAAAATTCTTCGCTTCATCGCCCGCGGCGGAATGGGAGAGGTTTGGGAGGCTTGGGACAGCCAGCTGCAGGAACGCGTAGCCCTTAAGACGATACGTGCGGACATGTTGCGGCATCCTGAAGTGATAGAGCGTTTCCGGCGTGAAGTACGACAGGCCCGAGCCATCTCTCATCCCAACATTTGTCGGATTCACGAGCTGTTTAACTACGAAACGGCTTCTCACGCCAAGGGAATTTTCCTTTGTATGGAGTTCCTTGACGGCCCTACGCTCAGTGAGTATCTGCGTCACAACGGTCCGTTTGAACCTGAGGCTGCACTCGACCTCGTGCAACAATTAGTTCAGGGATTGAACAGTGCACATTCTCTCGGCGTTGTTCACCGTGACCTCAAATCCAGAAACATCATGCTGGTGAGCGCTGGACCCGGAAAACTGCGCGCAGTGATCACAGATTTTGGACTGGCGTTGAACGTCCTCACGCCAAACGGCGGTTTGCAGGAGGTCAGAGGCCAAGGTACGCCCGATTACATGGCACCTGAGCAAAGGCTCACGGGCAATGTTACCGCGCTGGCCGACCAATATGCCTTGGGTGTGGTGATGTGTGAAATGATCACCGGCTCCCGCCCCGTCCGCACGCAGAGCAATTCTTTGGGGAAGGAAGTGGGAGTGAAGCTTCCCGCCAAATCGATCCCCGTTCGGTGGGCGAACGTCATCCAGCGTTGCTTGGCGACGCACCCGGAAGATCGATTTTCGAGGCTTGACGACATCCTCTCGGATCTCACGCCTCCCCCACGCAAATGGCTATTTTGGGCGGCGGCTATCACCATCGCGTGCCTGCTACTGGGAACCATGGGTTGGGTGTGGCGCCATCGTCCAGTCGAGGCGGCCAGTCTGGCGGTGTTACCGCTTCACAATGCCAGCGGAGACAGTAAGCTCGACTACGTAGGTTCAGGTTTCACCGAGGCGCTCACCAATGACTTGGCTGGGATGCCAGGCTTGCAGGTAAAAGCCGCCGGCATCGCCGAACGGTACCCCGCACAAAGCAACGATCCCGGTGAATCCGGCAGACGTCTGAGGGTGAAATCCGTGGTGAGCGGGTCGTTCTTCCAAGCCGGTGGACATGTGCGCATTCCCATTGAAATCATCGATGTCAGCAGCGGTTCGCAAATATGGGGTCAGACCTACGAGGGCGACATTTCCAATCTTGCCGAGCTGCAAAACGAGATATCTACGGACGTAGCCTACCATCTCAAGGTCCGTCTAAAACCCGACGTGAAGGCCCGGCTCCAACGCCAATACACAACCAACCCGGCAGCCTATGATGCGTATCTGAAAGGCCGTTACAGGCTGACACGGCGGACGGATGCAGATCTGCTTGCGGCAGTCACCGAATTTCAAAGTGCACTCACTGCGGATCCACACTATGCTCCGGCCTATGCAGGTCTGGCCGACAGCTACATACTGCTCGCGGCGTATCGCTCTGGAAATCAGATTCCGATAATGAAGAATGCCCTCAAAACGGCGGACCAGGCGCTAGCCCTGGACCCCACGCTGGGGGAAGCCTATGCTTCGCGCGCCTGGGCCCGCACCATGTTGAATTATGAATGGAAAGAGGCAGAAAGCGACTATCAGCGCGCGCTGGAACTAAACCCCAACGATCTCAACGCTCATCTTCACTATGGCGTCTCCGTGCTAACTCCCCTGGGGAGAGATGCCGAAGCGCAGGCGCAGTTGGCCTATGTACAGGCGGTCGATCCTAATTCGTTACCTACGAATATCAGCCGAGCCATGGTGGGCCTATGCGCGGGGCGAATGGCCGAATCGGCCCACTTGTTGGAAGAACAGCTCAAAACAACGCCGAATCTTGAGACGGCGGTCGAGATGCTCTCCGCTGACTACCTTGAGCTCAAGCGCCCGATGGGTGCCATCCATCTTCTCCGGACAGCACCTGTCGATCCCGGAGCTAAGGCCGATAGAGCCATGATGCTGAGCATCGCCTATGCCCATGTCGGAGACCGCGCCACTGCCGCGAAATGGCTCAAGCAAGCTTCGGAAATGGGCGATGCCCAAAACTCTTTGCCGTTTCAGACGGCGGTCTACTATACTTCACTCGGAAACTACCCCAAGGCCCTGGATTTACTGGAACTGGCCTACACCGAGCGGGACAGCGATTTGCTCTTCGTGAATGTGCATCCCCTGCTGATCCCTCTGCACTCCAACCCTCGCTTTCGGACGCTGCTTGGTCGCATGAATATCGAATAAAGGAGGCGGTCACGTGACGGAACAAGAGTTTCTGGATCAGTTGGGACTAAGCCGTGAGGAATTCCGCGATCTTTTGCAGAAGTTTAGGGTCTTTCTAGAAACGTTGAATGAATCTCAGAAGGACACAGTGCGCCGCTCGAATCCAACGATTGCGGAAGCTGCCCGTTCGTTTAGGCCAGAGATGACTCCCGTAGAGCTCGAAGAGATTTTGGCAGGTCTGCTTGGTAGAATTGATTTTGTCCTGTTCGGCTGCTTTTCCGGCGAACGAGTGAACCCTAATCGCGGGAGATCCATTGACCCCAAGCCGCCAAAAAGTTGACGGTTTGGATCGCGTGATCGGCGCACCGGATGCAGATCTGCGTGTGGCAGTCACGGAATTTTAAGGCGGTAAGTAGGCTCCCGATCAACTCAACCAATTTGATGGGTATTCTCGCGGGGTATGAGTTCGTCGTGTCAAGTTGCCATTCCCTCCGTGTACCGAACACGAATTCACGGGAGATCCATTGCCGCGCATCGACCCAAACCCAAGAAATGCAACCAGCCTAAAAGTTGATGGCTTAGATCGCGTCATCGGCGCCTCCGAAACCTTCGTCCGGTTAAGGGAGATCGGGAACACATTAGGTGTTACACGCATAGCTGATATTACCGGCCTTGACCGCGTCGGAATACCTGTCTACTCTGCGATCGTGCCATCTTCTGAAGATGGCATTTCTGTTTACAACGGAAAAGGATTGCGGCCCATCGACGCGAAGGTGGGAGCGCTGATGGAGTCCATCGAACGGCAGACAGCCCTAAAGACCAGATTGCCGTACATTGAAGCTACCTACAGTCAGCTCTCGCAACAGGCCCGAACCTTGAATCCCTGGAAGATTAACCAGGCCTTGTTTGAAGATTTTACGGCGGAAAGTCTGTGCAGCTGGGTGCGGGGAACGGACCTGTTTTCAGGAGAAAAAGTCTGGGTGCCCGCACATTTGGCAGGATATCTTTGGAACGATGTGCCCCATGGTTCACCTTATAAAGTAAGCGACAGCAATGGGCTTGCTTCTGGGAATAATTGTATTGAAGCCGTGCACCATGCGCTCTGCGAACTGATTGAGCGCGACGCCTGGACCTTCGCTGAACTGGGCGCAAGCTTCCTGCCCGCGGCAAGACGCCAAGTCATCGGCGGCAGGTCAGGAGGTCATAGCGATGATCTCGAACATTGTCCTTGCGTTGAAATACCCCAGGATAATGAGTTGTTCCGGGCCTTTCAGGAGGCAGGCTTAAGTTTGCAGGTACGGGATATAACCTCCGCTCTTCGAGTGCCGGCATTTCTTGCTTCCGTAACAGATGAGACTATCTTCGGTTTTCCTATGGCCCATGCCGGCTTCGGATGCAGCCCAAACGCCCAGGTGGCATTGCGCCGGGCAATTACTGAAGTCGCGCAGTCGCGTTGCGTCGACATTCAAAGCGTTCGCGAAGATATCGTAGACTCAAACGCTCCCAAAGAAATGTTTTCGCATCATACGAGGCGAGTTGCGGTCGTGAATCGGAGAAGTTGGGTGCTCGGTGAGTCGCGGACTCGCCGCCCCTTTGAAGCGATCGAGTCTCACAGCTTCGATGACCTTAATCAAGATCTCCAATGGCTAATGGAACGGCTCGAGACTGCTGGGTTGTCCGAGGCGATTGTCGTCGACTTCACACCGGACTGCACAACACATTCCGTGGTGCGCGTCATTGTTCCCGGGATTGAGTTGTGGGCTAGCGACCACGGACGTGTTGGCCCACGTGCTGCCGAGTTCTGGAACCAACATGCATGACGCCGTTGTGTTTCTGGGCCCGAGCATGCCTGTGGCGGAAGCCCGGCGCCTGCTGGATGCGGAGTTCCTTCCGCCCATTTGCCGGGGTGACATAGCCCGTTTGCCTGCCATCATTCGTTTCATCGGGATCATCGATGGGGAATTTTTCCAAAAGCTAGCGGTATCGCCAAAGGAAATCATCGAGGCACTGGGCCGCGGCATCAAGGTTTTCGGCTCGTCCAGCATGGGTGCGCTTCGAGCCGCGGAAACGCACACCTTCGGCATGGTGGGGATTGGACGCATCTTTGAGCAGTTTCGCGATGGCATCCTCGACGCGGACGACGAGGTCGCGGTCGCTTATGAGCCGGGCACCTACCGAGCGCTCTCGGATCCAATGGTTAACATCCGGGAAGCGTTAGCGCTCGCGCGCAGTGCAGGAGTAATTACTGAAAGCCAACACCATGAGCTGATCTCTGTGATGAAGGCTCGCTACTTCCCGCATCGATCATGGCGTGCGCTGGAGCAGCTTTGCCCTCCGCTGAGGAAATTTGCCGAGAGGCAACTTCTACCGGATTTGAAGCGTGACGATGCATGTGCGCTGCTGACTGCCATGGGATGTGCGCGGAAGAGCGAAGCAGCAAAAGCACAGACAACTCCGCTGAGTGCATGCGGAGCAAGCACTCTATGACGACGGATCCCGAAGACATCACGAGAGTCCTGCACGCCATCCATGTCGGAGAGATTTTCGATTCCTGGTGAAGCTTGAGGTTAAATCTCTTTGCCAACAGATCCTGGAACATAGTTTCGAGCTGGTGGGCCGGCACAGAACCCTCCGCGCTTGCAAAAATATCGTAGCGTTCTGCGTTCAAGTGCAATCCTGCGATTCGATAAGACTGGACGCCGTACGCCCATTGCACCCACTCATTCAAATCGACGTTGTGCATCGTGAGGCTGTTCGGAGCGAACTCGATCTTGGATCGTGAACTTCCCTGCCCCGCTTTCCAGATCGAGCCAGGTCTGATCGAGGCCACCTCGAACGCTAGATCGTGGGAGCTAGCCAAAGATTGCGCGCGATCGAGAGATGCGCTTGCGGTTCCGGCGATGAGTCACGCGGCAATCGCCGCAATCGTGGCAACGAGCAGGATGGACCTGCATCCACTGTTCATCCGGTATGCGATGCGGTTCCGCACAATGGCCTTGGCGTACACCTGGAATAGGCCAAAAGATTAACGGTGAGTCATGGGTAACGGGAGATCCTTCGGGTCTTGCCCGCCAAACCACCTTTGCATATTCTCAGATTATTTCCGGGTCTCGATTACCTTATATACTCGCCAAAATGTCTTATATCCGAACGTTTGCCCTGCTCGCCGCCGCTCTTGGCAACTGCTTGTCGCTGCGCGCCCAGCAGGCCGACATGGTGCTCATCCACGGCACAGTCCTGACTGTCGATGCGAAGGACACTGTCGCTCAGGCGCTCGCTATCCGCAGGGGCGGGATCGTTGCCGTCGGGACCGACGCTCAGATCATGAAGCTGGCAGGAAAGACAACCCGCATCGTCGACCTGCACGGACGCACCGCGACCCCCGGGATGATCGACACTCACAGCCATTACACGGAAGCTGGCGCCGAGGACCTGTACTTTATCGATCTCAACGACTCTACCAGCGTTGCTGACATCGTAGCCCGGGTAAAGGAGCGCGTCGCCTTGGCCAAGCCCGGAGAGTGGGTGCGTGGGCGCGGATGGGACGAGGGCAAACTCTCCGAGCGCCGCTATATCTACGCCGCTGACCTCGATGCCGTCTCACCCAATAATCCTGTTCTTCTTACCAACACCAGCGGCCACTACGCGACGGTGAACAGCTATGTACTCAAGCTGGCGGGGATCGACGACGCAACCAGGAATCCGGCGAACGGCACCATAGATCGCGACGCCGCCGGGCATATCACCGGCGTCTTAAAGGAAGGTGCGCTGGCTCCAATTCGCGCTCTCATTCCGCCGTTCACGGCGGAGCAGATCAGGCAGGGAATCCTGAAAGAGATCGACGACCTCCATCGCGAAGGCGTCACAGCCTTCAAAGACACCGCCACACCGGCCCAGTGGAGTGCCCTTCATGCATTGAACGATGCGGGCCTGCTCGACGAACGGGTCTGCATGCTGTGGCGCGCCGGGGATTCGGTCGACTCCGCCCGGCAGACGCTCGCTGCGATCCAAGCCGCATTACCCACGCCTCGCGAATATCAACATGGAAGCCTCGCGGTCTGCGGGGCAAAGATCTTTATGGACGGCGCCGCCATCGCCGGCACAGCGTGGAGCTATCAGCCCTGGTTCAAGAACGGCGTCATCGATCCCAGGAATACCGGTTATCCCAACATGGACCCGGAGGTATACCGGCAGATGGTCCGGCTCTTCCATCAGGCCGGCATCTCGGTCGGAACCCACGCCATCGGCGACCGCGCCATCGACTGGGTCGTCGATACCTATGCGATCGTGGAAAAAGAAAAGCCCATCCCCGGCCTGCGTCACTCCATCATCCATGCCAATTTCCCCACGGCGCACGCACTCGACGTGATGGCCGCGCTCGAAAAGCAATACGACGCCGGCTATCCGGAGGTGCAGCCTGTCTTTCTGTGGTGGTTTGGCCAGAGCTGGCTGCCCACCCTCGGAGCGGAGAGACTTGCCCTTATCTTTCCGCTCAAGACCTATTCAGACCGGGGAATTCGATGGAGTTCCGGAAGCGACTACGGTGTCGCGCCACTCGCCCCGCGCTACGGCCTCTGGGCCGCGGTCGAGCGCGAGGCTCTCGACGGAACGCACCCCTTCAGCGCTTCGCAAGATGTCGACATCCACGTCGCCCTGCGCTCTTACACTGCCTCGGCCGCTCCGCAGCTCTTCCTGGAAAAGCAGATCGGGACCCTCGAAGCAGGTAAGCGTGCCGACATCGCCGTATGGGACCACAACCCCTACAGCATTCCTTCAGCAGACTTGAAGAAGCTGAAGTGCGAGATGACCATCGTGGATGGAAAGACCGTCTACTCGTCGCCTGAATGAGAGTCGACCACTCTACCACCGTCGCGCAGCACCCAATTTAGCGTGCTCTCACCCGTCCTCCGTGGACAACATGAGTCCCAAATCCTTCTCCGCCTGCTTACCGGCCAGGATTATTATTGCTATTCGGTCCTCAAAGCTTGCGATGGATTGGTTGAGGCTGCGCGGTGAGCTGGGATGAGTCCAGCAGCTGCGGCTGCTGCGATCAGGGTCAGGGTGGCGATGATGAGGACGGCGAGGCTCATGCCCTTGGATTCATAGAGCTGAGATTCGATGTAGCGGACACCGAAATTCGGAAAACTCGCTACTTCACGGCTCAATGGCGCTTGGCGCACAACGCGAGCAGGTTTTGCGCCTGTGCCAGGTGCCGGCCTGCGTCCAGTACCTGTGGGCCGCTTTATAAGCGGGCGTTTATATCAATTGAAAGATCAACAATGAGCCGTTTAACTCTGTTGTCAGATGGGGTTCGCTTCGCAGAGGTCTCTCGAACGGCCCTGTAATGTTGTTACCGCACACATCTTCAAGGCTGGATCCGACACGTATGCGATAGGCCCCTGGGACCCAAGGTGAAGTTGGTGTGAAGCTCCACCGTCTTTCGCATTGATCGATTACAACTTGTCCGTCTATGACAGCCTCATCTACCGATCCGATCGTAATCGTCTGCAAGAGGAGTGCCCAATCCAGCGGTCTTGTAAACATGAGCACGAGAGGCTGTCGGCTCCCCGTCATGGGAGTCAGAATCTTCCAGGATTCAACCGCGATGGATTCACGAACAGGATCCCCGACAAGGAAAGGCTTACGGAAGCCCTCACCTAATGGACGACCATATAGGTCAATCATCCCTGAACCAATTTCCAGAGTGTACTCTCGACCTATCCTCAATGGTGGGCCAAATTCAACATTTGGACCTACCCAACGTTTGAGTCGCCCAGGATCCAGCAAGACCGTCAGGTGTCGCATGGTTCTATCCCAGAGTTCAACAGGAGGCCGGTAAAGAGCATCTTCAACCGGTCGTCCGTCGGAATCGAGGAGCGAAATCTGGTCCAACGCTCGTCCGCGTTGCATAGAGCGTGAAAAGCAAACATAGAATCGCAGCGAATTTTCAGGCAGGACATCGCATGAAGGAAAGATATGGGTGACAGTCGTAAGCGAGCGTGCTTCTTGCTCTGGAGGGATCAGGAACTCAAGATCGCACGGCTCAGCCGTGAGAGAACCACCGAGTCGCCGCGGGTCGAAAACCGCACGATATTTGACATCTCGTTCAAACGGGAAGTAAGGGATGAATCTCAACCCGTTTTCCAGGACCTGATAGCGACCGAACACATCCGGGAGCCCCTCCTCCCCTCGCGTCTCTGGTTTGACGATTCTTACCCGAAGGATCGGCTGCAGAGAATCTGACTGTGCACAACCGTGGAGAATGGAAACCAGATCCGGATGAAGGTTATGAACGCAAATGCATCCGGACCTGGGTTCACGCTGATCGCAGTCCAACACCAGCTTAGGTCGGCTATTCATACGGTATGTCGAAAGACGAATTCAGGCCAGCCACATGCGGCCAACATAGTCGATCTCGTTGCGATGCTCCCGATAGTGGAAAGGGTCGGGTCCATTTGGCCAGTTCATTTCGGACATGCCATCTTTGCGTTCGAAGAAGTAAGGCAATGCCAACGTACTGAGGTCCAAGCGGTAGGTCGTCCGTGGGTGCCGCCAAGCTATGACCGCCCATTTGGAGTTCAGAATCGCCATATGCTCGGCTTTGATCGGTAGGGCACGCTGCGTACGCCCCAGGCCACCCGGTCCGAAATCGATCTGGCCCCCAGTCGGCTCAGGCGGAGCCGAAGCTAAATCGGAGACAGCGATTTGCGAAGCGCTTCGGGTGTCGATCGTAACCAACAAATAATCTTTGGAGTCAGCAGGATTGGTGAACGCAAGCATGTCAAGCGGATTCGCACCGTAGCCTAACTCTCCAATCACTTCGCCGCGAACGTGAGCACCATCCTTCAATGCTGATAACGGAAAGCGCACGAGCGGGGTGCACCCATAAACAGCGAACAGATATGGCTCGTCATTCAGCTCCCGGATAAGATGTCTTATGATCGGCGCGCGCGTCTCAAATTCGCCGTGGACTGGATGCCAGATCTCCACGGTACAGGTTGCCAGGCTGGAGTTGAAGGGATAAGGGATCCGGTGCAGTGTCGAGGCGAACCGCTGGTTCGTGATCCCCGACACAAAAATCTCGCCATTGTAGTATTTGACATCCGTAATCGCATAAATCCGTTGCTGATCAAATTCCAGCATGGTCTTGGCATCGGGTTCGTTTGGAATTGACACTTGCGAGTGTGGAATGCTGTCTAGCTCCAGAACCTCCAACTTGCCGTGGTTAACCTTCACGATTGCGGGAATGGCGTCTATTCCGCGACCGCGTTCAACCGACAAGAAGACCTGCTGTGTCGGTTGATGAACCGCAATGTCATTGATAACGATCTTGTCGATGGTTGTACCGAAGAGCGCCGCCAGCTTTTGATCCAGCCCCACCACGTGGTCGCGACCTTCGAAGTTGTGAAAATTGCCGAGTTCTACCCCCGTCTGCAGTGTCAGATCGGCCGGCCGGAGCGCAAAAGCGTGGATCTTCGCGCCTGTCATGTCGCCCACAAATAGCACATTGCCAGGTCCAAACGTCAGCACGCCTGATGACTGGAGTGGTCCGGAGACACTACCTTGTGCAGCAGGTGCTTCGGACGCAGCTGAGAGGCCGCCAGGCAGAGCGAGCCCAACGGCAGACGCAGCCGCAAATCGCAAAAGATCCCGCCTCGTGTGGCCATCAGATACTGATTCTTCACGCATACGATTACTCCTTGGAGTGGTTTAGCTGCCCAGCTCGCGCCAGACTGTGTTTTCAACCGCCTTGACAGAGGTCAGATTTCGACTTCACAGCCATGAGGGTCGCTCTGGAACTTCCAGGTCCCGCCGGAGCGAAAACTCGAAGCTGTAGCGAAGGTGTCCTCCATGAATTGCATGTACGTCACTTTCCCACCAAGCACCGTGCAATAGACGGCGAATGGACTGGTGACGGTTCTGTGAAGTTTCGTCGACGTATAGGTGAATCTGCCAAAGACAGCCACGTGTTCACCTTCGCCGAAGACGGCTTCCGGGGTGAAGGTATCGATGCTCCAGTACTTAGAAACATCGTCGAAAGTCATGCTAATGGCATCCACGCCATGGCCGGTTCCGCACCAAGGCATGATCTTATGAAGGTCGGGGTTGCTAAAGTTTAGCGAGACGTACGTCACATCTTGCCCACATAGGTCTCGAACCACTTCGGGGTTCCTGATGCCGTTCAATAGAGATTGAACGATCTCCTTAGGCTTCATTGCAGACTCCTTGATCGCCGGTGCTTTCATATCGCACGAAACCCAGCTTGTTGAATATAGGCTTTCTGCATTTGCCACACTAGGGAAACAACTGGAAATGTATTTTCCAAGTATGGGATAGTTTTTCTGTGTCTGGCGAGGCCTTATTCATTGCTGATCCGCCAGGCATCAGAGCCCCAACCTCCGCTCGAGAAGCGGCTTCATTCAAGCGCTGTTCGAAAGCATTGCCGAGTTTCGCGGCCCGACTTTGATGGAGAAATGGCTCGCCGAAGAGACTACAGGGTGACCACAATCCGGCCTGGACGGGCTGGATGCTCGACAAGCTCATGAGCACGGGCAATCTCCGCGAGCGGAATTCGTCCGGCTATCTGGAAACCCGGCCACCCGGCGTCAAGGGCGGCATTCAAGTCGCGCGTCGCTGAGAGCTTCGCGTCCACCGGAAAGTCGTCGCTGCCCAGGAAAAATATACGGATATTCTTAAACACCATCTGCCAGAACGGAATTTTCGGGGTGGCATTATCAGTAGCATAGGTCGCGATAGATCCGCCCATCTTCAACAATTCGACATCGGCATCGACATTGGCTCCAAAGGCCACTTCGACGATGTGGTCGATCCCGTCCGGAGCGAGCGCTGCCAGGTGCGCACGAAATTCCTGATCGTTGCGAAGCACTTCATGGGCACCGGCATCTTTCGCCGTCTCCTCTTCCGAAGACGATCGGACCGTCCCAATTACATGCGCTCCTCCGCGACGCGCGAGTTGGACTGCGCACAAACCCACGGATCCTCCTGCTCCCTGGACCAATACGATGCATCCGTTTACGGGGCCCGCCGCAAATACGCCGCGGTGGGCTGTAATACCGGGGATGCCAAGACATGCCCCCTGTTCTAGCGCCACGTTATCCGGCAGAGGAGCGACTTTCTCTAACGGGACCACAGTAAATTCGGCGGCAGTACCAAACGGCCGATACGACTGTGCCCCGTAGCACCAGACTGACCTTCCGACCCATTCAGGAGGAACACCATCGCCAACCTTGTCCACCCGGCCCGCACCATCACTATGCGGAATGACACGAGGATATGCCATGCCAATTCCAAATGAGTCCTGACGCTTCTTGATATCGCCAGGATTGATGCCTGATGCCGCGATGCGAATGCGAACTTCGTTCGGACCTGGAATCGGATCCGGCATTTCACCAACGGTGAGAACCTCCCGAGCTGGCCCCTGTTTCTCATACCAGGCTGCCCTCATTTCATTGCCTCGCTTTCCTGGAAATCACAGCGTCCAAAGCCTAAATCGATCAAGGTAGGTGGGCAACCCGGATGGCCCTGGGGAGCAAACAGGCAGCCGAAATCGTGCGCAACGACGTGCAAGGGCGCCCAGGTTAGCAACGCACTCCTGAAAGACTCGTGCGACATTTTCGGTTGTCGCCGGCGTCTAATCGATTCGGTGAGGATTCAGCTGAGGGCGACAATCTTTCCGCCGGCTTTGTGTTCTTCCATCGTGCGATGGGCCTCCACCATTTCGTCCGGAAGCGAATATAGTCTTTCCAGATTGCTCCTGCTAGATGGATAAATGGAAATAGGTTTTCCAAATATGGGATAATCCGGGATCGGACCTGTTCACCTTAGGCTGGCAGCTTCGGAAAGATCTGTGGCGCCATTTTGGCCGCGAATTCCTTGAACACTTGAACGACCCGAGGTATGTTGCGATGGCCCGCGTGAACCAAAGAAAGATCAAAGTTCCGAAATTTCCACCTTGGCATAATCTCCACCAATCGGCCTTCGCGCAGCAGGTCTGGCTGCACGACCGGCGGAAGATCACCGATACCGGCGCCAGCAACCAGCGCCGTCGCGAGTCCGGCATAATCGTTCATCGAAAAATACGGCTGAAACGTCAGCGTTTCTTTGTCTTTTCCGTTTCCATGAACAAAGGTCCAGCGGCATTTCGGCTTCCAGAAGGAAAATGCTAGCAGCCTATGTTGGAGCAGATCGTTCGGATTCCTTGGTGCTTTGTGTTTCTTCAAATACGCAGGACTCGCGACTAGCTGATGCCGGTACTTCAAGATCCTGCGGGCGACCAAAGAGGAATCTTCAAGATCTCCGACCCTGAAGGTCAAATCGACGCCTTCGGAAACATGGTCGACGATTCGGTCCGTGATGAAGATCTGAACGCGAACATCGGGATATGTCTCCTGAAACGCCCCCACGATCGGTGCCAGCAACGTGTCGGAGACGCTGGGCGGAGACGCCAGCCGCAGCATGCCGGAGACATGCGACACGCGATCCGAAGCCGCATGGTCGACGGCATCGCTGAGTTCGACCATGCGCCGCGCGTGTTCGAGAATCTCCGATCCAGCCTCAGTCAGCCTCAGTCTCCGCGTGGAACGTTCGATCAGACGCATTTCTAGTTGATCTTCCAACTCGGCGATGCGGCGGCTTACAGTGGAGGTGGGCATTTTGAGAATGCGGGCCGCACCTGAGAAGCTGTTCGCCTCGACAACATATGCGAAGACCACGAGTGAATTCAGATCGGTCATTATCTACGCAAAAATGCGATTCCAGATTCTAATCTTACCGGTTGGTGGACGGTCCGGGCCATCCACCAACAATGTATTTAGAGTCGATACTCATCAATAAGACCAGCCAAGTCTGGTCCGGCAACTTCAATTTCCCCAATGAGCTGAGCCTTCAGCCCGCGTATCACCGCCTCGATGTCATCCCTGACAAGCGTGGCGTTGGGCCCGGCCGACTTCAACGAGCGCGACACGACCCACTTCGGCTGGCTCCCAGTCGTGCAGCCAATGCAGGCAGGAAAACAAAATCTGGAGTAACGGTTGCGCTTTCTTCCCGTTAGAAGTTCTCCTCAGGATTACTCCTCACATGTGGGCTAGCTTTCAGGTTTCCAGAACAGAGTTGGACAGGCTCGGTGGCATATCCCACGCGCGTTTCTCGCTACAGATCCAGGCAATCATCCTCCGCGAGACAGGGTGGCTCACACTCTGTGGAGTCGTCGTCGGGCTGCTGGTCACTCTCGCATCCATTCGCACGGTTGCGTCGATGCTCTATGGCCTCACGCCGAAGGACCGATCACGCTAGGCGCATCCGTCATCTTGCTCTTATTCGTTGCCTTTATCGCCGGGTGGATACCTGCATACCGAGCGTCGAGAGTCGATCCGGCTGAAGCTCTGCGTCACGACTGAATAAAAGTTCAATTCGCAGGTCGCACGGAAGGAGAGGGGAAGGCGGCAGGAGATCACCATGGAGAAACCGTTCCCAAGCAGGACTGATTTCGAGGATGCGAGCTATCGTGCCGTACAGGCAACGTCCAACGCACTTTTCACCAGTTGGCCGAATAGTCGCCCACACTTCCGTGTCGCCCACACTTCCGTTACTACTCAGTAATGTCAGGGAAGCCGGTCATCGGCTTGCAACGCGGATCGGCGCGTAGATAGGCGCTTCGACGGGCGTTGGCTGAGAGACGTTACGAACCAAATAAAGCAGCTTGAGTATATTGAGGACGCTGAGAGGTTGACCGAGACGCCGCCTCAGTTCTCCGGGCCTACGTCTACTAGCGCCTCAGTGAAGTCCCATCTGTGGCCGTAGACGTCCTCCGCGTTGTACTGACGCTCACCATAGATGTGACCCTTCGGCTCCGTCAGGATTCTGGCGCCTGCCTGTCGGGCACGCTCGCAATGGGCGGGGACCCGTACCTGCACTAGGCCAGAATTTCTGTGAACTATTCCTGTACTTTTCCGAGGTACTTATCCAACCATGCGAGCACGGTTCGCACCAGCATCGGCCGCTGCTCCGTCACTTCATGCGGAGTATCCAGCACCACGTGGCTCTTGTCCGCCGCGGGCGTGCCCAGCATGTTAAACATCGGTGTCTGCGACTCGTTCAGCGGGAAGACATAGTCATATCGCCCATTCACCATCAGCACCGGCTTCTTCATCCGTGAAACAAAGTCTGCCTGGTCGTTACCCACCTCCGGCGGCCAGAGAAAATATCCGCCATCCAGCCACACGGCGGTTTTCAGCCTGTCCTGCAGCAGCGTAGAGACGATCACTCCGTCGGCCGCGCCCATGCTTACGCCCAGGTAGGCGAGGCGGCTGGAATCGATGTCCTTCCGCGTTTCGAGATAATCCAGCGTCCGGGCTGCGTCCTTGTACCATGCGGTGACAAGCGCCGTGTCCTTCATCGAGTAGTTCACTGGACGCTCATAGGTGCCCAGCCACACCGGATACGCTACTGCACGGCCGCTCTGCACGATGTAGTCAAAGAACTCCGTATCGCCCAGGTTGGATGAGTCCGGGGGCATGTTGTACACGCGCGCGCTGGGAAGAAAGAGCACCGTTTGATACGGCGGCTTTGCCCTCTTCGGCACAAACAGATAGATGGCGAACCGGCCGCCGTTGTACGCCGCATCGATAACGACTTTTTCCTCGCTCCAGTCCGGCGTTTGCTTGACTACGCCATAATCTTTGGCGTTCAGCGGCGTCTTGTCGTAGTCGTACATCACCTTGTAGCCGCGAAAGACATCATCGTTCGCCGGCTTGACCTTGGTAAAATCCCGCACCACGCGGTAGACCGGCTGCATCGCGTCTTCCGGCAGCGGGGACAGGTTCTTTACGCACCGGAAGCCATTGCCGGGCCGGCGGTCCGTTGCCGCAAATGCCTCCGGCATGGAGTAGAAATACGTTGGTGAATGCCACGATCCGCCCAGCGCAAAGCGCAGGTCGCCATCCGTCGCATTCACCACCCACTCGCGCACATTGCCTGTCATATCGTAGGTGCCATATGGGCCCACCCCCTGGTATTTGCCCACCGGCGCCAGCGCGGTTCCGCTCAGGTTGCTCTGCGAGACCGATACGAATCCGGCATCGACGGGCGCAGCCTCGTAAAACTGGCCAAGCACGGGCAGGCTTTTGCCGGCCCAGGCCGCATACGCCATAGCCTCATACCAGCTGACGCCGGAGACCGGGTAATTGGCCTGTCCCTCCGGATAATGGCCCCCGGTCCACGTGGACGGTCCAGGCCGCCCCGTTGTGTCGGTGAAGCCAGCGACGGCTTCGCTCCACGCAACCTGCTGCCCGTCCTTTTCCATCAGTGCCGGCCAGTACTGCGGCTTGCTGTATCCACCCCTATCCACAAACAGCTGATAGTCGCGGTTGGTTACTTCGTAGCGATCCATATAATGTGCGGGCAATTCCCATGGGCCAATCGGACCAAGAAATGCTACCCAGTCGCCAAAGTTCTGCGATGGGACGTACACCATGCCCGCCGGTGCGGCGAGGTGCTTCGCGAGCTGAAAGTCCATTTTCTTGCCGGCCAACGGGGCCACCACCATTTCACCCACACCCTGCTTCGCGATCTTCCAGCGAACAGGAGATAGCTCCTTTGGAATGCGAACATCCACGAGCGGAGTCTTCCCTAGCGTCTTCCATGGGCTGTGAGGCTGGATGTAGTCCTGAATTTCGACCGTTGCCCCGGTAGGCTCCGAAGTGATCGACGTCGTCAGCGTGTATCTCTCTTCGAGTTGCTTCAGGTGACCGTCATTTGGCAGTGCCTTTTGCGCGTGCTCAAGGAGCGCCATTGCCTCCAGCGGATGCCATGCCGTCATTTCGTTCTCAATCTTCGCCGGGGCAACTTCGCTGGCCCAGCGCTGGTCCGCAACATGACGCCACAAAGCCCATCCGCCTGCGCTCACGGCAGCCAGAATCACCGCAAAGCATGTCAGCAGCCACCGCGGCTGCTGCCACCATGGCCGCGCCTCGACCTGGGGCGGCTTTGCCAGCAGAGCCACATCCCGCTCCATCTCCTCAGCGGAGGCATAGCGGTTCTTCGGATTTTTCTCCAGAGCCCTGGTCACAATCGCGTCCGCCAGGGGCGGCAGCGATGGCTGTATCTTCTTCGCATGCGTCAGCGGAGCCTGTGTCACCGCCCGCAGCACGGAGATGGTGCTCTCTCCCCGAAACGGCGGCTGCCCGGTGAGCGCCTCATAATAGATGACTCCCAGGCTCCACAGATCGGTTCGCGTATCCACCGGCTCGCCCAGCACCTGCTCCGGAGACATGTACATCGGCGTGCCCGCAATCCCCAGCGTCTGGGTCACGATCGTATCGCCGTCGAGCAGTTTGGCCAGGCCGAAGTCCAGCACCTTGGCATGCCCCTTCGGCGTCATCATGATGTTGCCCGGCTTGAGGTCGCGATGTACCACACCCCGTGCGTGCGCCTCCTTGAGTGCATCCAGCACTTCCAGGACAATCTGCGAAGCCGTGGGCACATCCACCGGTCCGGAACCGTACCCGGAGGCATTCTCTTTGCCGCCTTTAGCCCGCAGCAGCACAGACAAGGGCTCTCCCTGCACCAGTTCCATCACGATGTAGTCCTGCCCATCCTGCTCGCCCACGTCATACACCGCGGCGATATTCGGATGGTTCAGTTTGGCGAGCGCCAGTGCCTCCAGGTGGAAGTGCCTTCGGGCCGCGTCATTGCGCAGCACGCCGGAGCCCAGCATCTTGATGGCTACCTCGCGCTCGAGCTTTTCGTCGCGGGCGCGGTATACCACCCCCATACCGCCCAACCCCAGCGTTTCCTGGATCGTGTAGCGGCCCAGCCGGCTGCCTGGAGCAAGAAAGCTTTGCGGCGGAACTGTCGTGGCGTCCGCCAGTCCGTCCGCTGCGAACACAGGCGTGGAAAGAAAACCGCTCAGGCGGTCGTTTTCAAACAACAGGCTCTCCACCAAGCGCCGCAGCACAGGGTCGTCCTTGCACACGGCCGCCAGGTACAGTGCCCGATCCTCCGGCAGCATATCCACGGCTTGACTGAAAAGGTGGTCCACTAACATCTCCGGCTGGCCCATTGCTCGACACCTCCGGCATCAGATTTTTTGTAATGGGGGCCCCACAACGAAGTACTATGCAGGCAAAAGGAGGAACCGTGGCGCAAGCTGCCGATCCCGCCTCCGGTCAAATCACGCAACTGCTCAAGGCCATGCACTCCGGCGACGCACACGCTGCGGAAGAATTGTTGCCTCGAGTCTACGCCGAGTTGCACCGCCTGGCCTCTGCGTACATGCGCCGCGAGCGTCCCAACCACACGCTCCAGCCCACCGCCCTCATCCATGAGGCCTACATGCGCCTTGTCGGCGACGAGATCAACTGGACGAGCCGCGGTCAGTTCATCGGCTTCGCCGCTCACGTCATGCGCCAGGTCCTCGTCGATCACGCTCGCGCCCGTATGGCCGAGCGCCGGGCAGGCGGCCTGCATCGCGTAGAGATGGACGACAACCTCGTCGTCGCGCCGGACATCGATCCCAATCGCATCGACGAAATCCTCTCCATTGATCAAGCACTTTCCCGTCTTGCTCGCGAGGATAAGCGAAAGGCACACGTGGTTGAGCTGCGCTACTTCGGCGGACTTTCCGTGGAACAGATCGCCGCAGTTCTCAACATCGCGCCGCGCTCGGTCAAGCGCGACTGGCAGCTTGCACGAATCTGGCTTCATCGTGCCCTGCGTTCCCATCGCGCTCCGGACGCTGCTCCCGAAGATGCCGGTGAAGAATAGTGCCTGCTCGCGGCCTCATCTGCATAGGAGCGATCGTGGGTGGGACCGGCTCCGTCATCAAGAGGGCGGCGAATGACTTGGTAGACGACGGTAATGATGATGGAGATTGCGAGACCGAGGATTCCGTGAATCATGTCAGTCGCTCCTTTTGTGAATCAGGCGGCGTCGTATCACGCTTTCACTTAGGAGTGCGGAGTCACTGGAGAAAAGGGGCCAT
The DNA here is from genome assembly GCA_963821315.1 of uncultured Acidobacteriaceae bacterium. Lineage (GTDB taxonomy): Bacteria > Acidobacteriota > Terriglobia > Terriglobales > Acidobacteriaceae > PALSA-350. Next base: position 19,562 of record CAWGDP010000018.1, read on the forward strand.
GCGGCGCGAAGAATTTTTCTTGCGCAAATAGGCCCGATGCCAGGATCTCGAGCCCTTGCAGCGAAATATGTAGTGAAGAACGGACCAGGGCTCACGGAAACGGTGACGCGGCATTCTGGGCGGATGGTCGCCAATCCGGACACTACACCCGTTCTGGGGTAACTTCCAGATTGCCGGTGATACGACCGGAACGCGGAAGTCGAGCACCAGCCACGCTCGATGAGTGCATCGGTGATTATGCACTGACTGAGCAACTACTCTTGCTAGATGTGCGGCAGGGTTGTTTTTCATTGTCTTTGCCCGATTGTTCGTGCTCGCGTCTTTTCGTTCCTACTCGTATCTCAACGCCACGATCGGATCCACCTGCGAAGCCCGCCGAGCTGGGAAGTATCCCGCCACTATCCCCACAGCTAGCAACACGCCTACGGCCATCACAATGCTCGCCGGGTCGTTGTCCTTCAGTCCGAAGAGCATGTGCGTAACCAGGTGCCCTCCTGCAAGCATTGCCGGCACTCCGACGGCAATTCCGGCCAGCACTATCATGGCAATCTCGCGTAGCACAAGCCAGCGCACATTGGACTGCGCCGCGCCGAGCGCCATCCGAATCCGAATCTCATTCGTCCGCTGGCTGACGATGTATGACATCAGACCATAGATGCCGATGCAGGAGAGAAAAACGGCCAGCAGACCGAAAAACATGGACAACTGTGCGACCACGCGCTGGTTCGTGATCGATCGCGCCACCTGCTCATCGAGCGTCATCACATCGGTAACCGGAAGGGTGCGGTCAATTGAGTGAATCGCCTTCTGCACCGCGTCCGCAATCGCTTGAAAGTCGCCTGTATACCGCACGCTGAGGTCGCTCAAATACTGCTCGTGCCGGGCATAAGGGATATAGTAAAGTGGCTGAGTCAATTCATCCAGCGTGCCGAACTTCACATCCTTCACAATGCCGATTACCTGAACCTTCGGACTGCTGGCATCTCCCAGGTAATAGCTTCTGCCAATCGGTGAGCCTTCTGGAAACAGCGTCTTCGCCATGTGCTCGCCTGCAGCCACCATTGACAATGGGGAGCCACGCGGCCACCTGGCTCCCCTTTCTTTCAGAAGATGGGGATTTCTGAGGCCCCGAAGGAACGAAACCTCAACTAGTCAAGCTCTCCAGCGCTTGAGGAACGCGGTGATGGCTTCCGGGCTAGTGTGTTCAAACTCTTTCTCGCGCTCGGAGTAAAGGAGTTTGCCGTTGGCGTCCAACACGGCAAGAGCCGGTACACCCTTGCCGACCGGTACATGGTACTTGTTCGCAATGCTCAGGTTATGGTCGATGTGACCGATGTCGACATGAACCACGATGTAGAACTTGGCGAGGAGTTCGGCATTGGGTGCCTGATGGTAGTAGAAGTCCAGTATCTGGCAGTCCCCACACCAGTTCCCGCCAAAATCCAGAAGTATACGTTTCCGGTCGTGGCGGGCGATTTCCTCGGCGGCCTCAATGTCTGCGGCGGCGCTAGCCCTTTCGGTGTACAGATTCTTGTTCACATGAAAGGAGGACTGAGCCACGGCTGACGACAAAGCCTCATTTATGCAAAGAAGGGTCATCGCAAGAGCAGCCGTGAGGAGAGTACTGCGAACAGTCGAGGTCATGAGAGTTGGAACCTTTGCTTGAGTTTTGTAGGCGATTGCGGGTGAGACGCACGTGCAGCTTGGCTCGCGGCGCCGAGCGATGCAGCGGCCGCACAGGTGGCGACGGAAAGCGTGACCTTCTTAAGAGACATATGCACTTCTAAGCCAAGAGGGCAGCGCTGAAGACGCTCTTACGGTTTCCGGAAGGCCCACCTGACTGGTTACACCGCCAACGGGATTGACTTAGACGCGGGTAGGGATTCGCGTCCGTTCCGCGTGGAAGGCGAGATAGATAGAGTTCCTATACAACCTGGTTAGTTGTCGATAATCGGCGCACTAAGTCCTCCGACCAGCCCTGCCCCGGGAACGGGTCAGAAGCCAGCTAGGGATAGAAAGCTCAGCGTGCGATGGGTCGACAGTTCGATAGTTCAGTGAATGCTGTACTCTACAACACCTTTTATGTTCATCATCGGGGTCCCATACTCAAGTAGGAGGTACGGCCGAGGAAAAAGATACAGGGTTTTTGCTTTTGCGATGGATTTGTTTCGGGCGCGACGGTCGGGCGGCTGGCCTGCAGGGTTGGAGGCTGCACAGGATGGGGCAAGAGCGGGTAGGACCAGCTGCCCTAAAAGAGTCGCCAAGGCCGAGGGATGCTAAGGTTTCCCGGAACAGCGGTCTCGGCTTATCTGATTAAAATCGCACCTATAACTGTTTTGTTGTAACTAATCGAGAGCTGGTCATTCTCACAGTTACACAACAAGGTGTAGAGATACACTCTCAGCGCTTCGTTTGTGCAGTCCCTTTACAGGAGTCCGACAATGATTTCTGCTCTTCGTGGGTCCTCCCCTTCCGGAAAAGGCCTGAATGTGACCGCCGTGCGGTCACGCATCTTCCCCTCGACCAAACTATTCATCCTGGCTAGCGCAACCGTGATGGGCAGCCTCGTGCCCTCAGCAGCCTTCGGGCAAGCTGCCGTGGCGGCTAGGCCACCGATATCCCCGGAGGCGATGGCCGTGCATCTCCTCGCAAAGCGTTCTGTTGCAAAGTCGGCGGCGCCGGCAGACGCAGCTGAGAGTTCGTCGGGAATCAACTCGGCACAAGGTCCCGGAGCCGGACCGCGCGATCTCGGAGAACCCGGCTGCGACTTGTTCCCTGCCCCGGCCAGTACCGGCACGAATGTACCCCTTTCATACTTCGGGCCCTCGCCTTCCACCGTTAACCAGAGCTTGGTCGGACCTGTGCAATTGCTCAATACCGGTCAAGTCGACGCCACTGCCGGCACAATTACCATCCCTCTGTACAAGGGATCGGTCAAGAGCACCGGCAAGACGGCCTGGTACATCCTGACCGACGTTTCCGATCAGGGGGTCGCCCAGGAACTCGGCTTGAATTTCTCCGCAAAGCTCAATTTCGTCAACACCGCGGCAAGAACTGGCAACCTGGACGCGAATGGAAACATCGTGTTCGATAAAGGCACTGTCAACTTCGCGGCGGTTCGCAACCTCGTAGCCGGACCAGAGGGAGCGGAATTTCCTCCCACGTCCTACACTCCGGGCGAAGTCGGCGACAGTAACTATAGCCCCTTCGTCAGCATTACGAACGCTCAGGGCGTTATCTATAACGCTCCAATGGTCGCATACGGTGTTGATGCCAGCCAGATCAATTTTCCCAACGGCAACGTAGACTATACCAAGGTTCATGACCAAGTGGTGGCCATCGATCCCATCAACATGACCGTCACCTTGAACCTGATCAACGGCTTCAGCTTCGGCCGCCCCGTTTGGTACTTATCCATGGATGCCAGCAACACCCTGGCCGCGACAATCGAGCACAACACCTACGCGCCACTGATGGATATGCTTCTCCTTGGGGATGACGACAGCTTCGGCAGCCCGATCGAGCGCATATTTATCGCCACCAATGGCGCGGAAGGGTGCGACAATCCTCAGCGTCAAGGGCTGTCAGCTGACCTGGCGGATGGCCACAGACCGAACAATACTCTGGGCGGGATTCCCACGCTCGCTCTCGATTATAGTCCCGCATGGAACGCACAGTTGTACACCTGGACCGACGATGCTATTTCTAAGGGCTACCGCCAGCAACTGCGCGAGGAGTTCCAGATTCTCACCTACGCACAAGACGGTTTAATCACCGGATTTCCTGCTGGAACAGCATTCGGCAGCTCTGGTTTCTCAATCAACTGCCCGATTGTCCAAAGATTAGATTGAAAAAACACTTCTTCTGGGATTGTTCAAACCTCGACAGTCGTTGGGTTTGAGCAATCCCTCATTTCTTTTGACAGCGTCTGGCCAGAGACCTGTCGCGAAAACATTCTTTCCACGCTGGCCGATCATCATTTGCTAGATGCGAGGAGAGTTCAGATGAACAGGGTTGGAATACTGGCGACGCTGCAGTCGCGGCCCGGCAAAGAGGCTGAAGTAGAACAATTTCTTCAGTCCGCTCGACCCCTTGTCGAGGCCGAAACAGGTACGACGGCATGGTTCGCCTTCAAAATTGGGCCGGCTACGTTTGGCATCTTTGACACCTTCGAGGATGAGGAAGGGCGGAAGGCTCACATAAACGGTGAAGTTGCCAAGGCACTCTTCGCGATAGCCGAGGAACTCTTTGTTACGCATCCCCATATCCAGACTGCGGATATCCTCGCCGAGAAGCTCCAAGAGGGGTAGAGCGGCGGTGAACATTCACAGTACTTGACGACTCACTTTTCCTGAACACGAAGGACACACTCGATGTATAACATGTCGAATCTGACAAAGCTGAAGCTATTGGACGAGAACAGTCCGGAAGCAATGAAGGCCTTCTGGGCTTTTGATAAAGCCGCATTTGCTCCTGGAGCCATCGACAGTTTGAATAAACAGCTCATGGCGGTTGCTGTTGCTCTTACGACACAATGCCCATATTGCATTCAAGTGCATGTCAGGGCCGCCCGTTCTGCAGGCGCTACAGATGAAATGCTTGCGGAGACGGCAACGATTGCTGCGGCGATGCGCGCGGGAGGGGCAATCACCCACGCGAGTCACCTGTTCAAGGACTGACGGGCCTGAGATGTTTTGGTGCCCCTAAGAGGTCGAAGCCGCAAGAATGCCTTGCGGCGGAACTCATCAAGTTCCCGCTTCAGATGGTTCCAGAGTTCGGGGCACCCACTCACGACCTCGGATGCCGATAACTATTGTTGCCTGATCTCCGCATGGGAGAAGCGGGATTGGTCTACCTAAGTGGTTTCAGAAAAAGGGTGTGCCTAAAGTCTCCTGGCGCGGCCTTATAAGTTACTAGTGCGCCGGAAGGTTGTTTAGGGCGTCCTCCGCGGATAGGCGATCGCCGTGGCTGTGACTGATCTTCTCAAAGACAATTATGCCCTTCTTGTCGAGAACGAACGCGGACGGATATGCGGTTTCGTGAGGCGCATCCCAACGCAGGCCATACAGATTGGTCACCGTATAATCCGGATCCGTCACGAGAACGATGTTGGCGGGCAATCCAACCTGCTTCTCCAGGAAATCCTTGGCGTGCTGATCCAGATCGGCGGGAGGTCCCGGATACACGAGGAGAACCCGTGTCTTTTTTGCGGCAAAGTCTGAGGCATGGTCGATGAAGTCATGAACCTGCTTCACACAGTAGGGGCACTGATAGCCGGGGAATCCCCGCAACACGACCAGGACGAGGTCATTTCCTCGCTGCTCGGTCGACATCCGCACCGTTTTCCCTGTGGGAGTTGAAAGGGTAAAGTCAGGTGCTTTAGCCCCTACTGCCGGAGTCTCCGCGAATCCGGGCAACCCGATTAGGAAGGTACAGGCGAAGGCAAGGGCTAGGCGTATCGGCCGGTTGAACCGGCCTGTGGCAAACCAATCGGATCTGTGGGAGCTGCAGTCAAAAACGCGCATGGGAAGGCACTCCTGGTCGAGGATGTAAATCTGACAACCAAGACCTGAGAAGAGTTACAGAGTTTTGCATCGTCCGATTAAATATGTGGTCAAAGCTACCGAAGCGCGTTCAATTGCCTCGAGGATCGGCAGCAATCGCTTAGTTGGTCCCACGGTTTCCGCGCGCGAAGGTGGCTCATCCTTACCGAGCCAGGGAAAACAGTCTTCGAGCAGCGCCAGAACCATTTCGACAAAGCTTTGGGGTTGGGTTTCGTTGTTATCCATCAAGGCTCCCGCGTGCAAGCGAGCATGCACCCGAGTTGCGTCATTTTTCCAGAACTCGACTCGTCGGGCATCCCGTCCTCCGCCCTGTGGACTACATGACAAGAGTCGATGGATTCTCTGTATTTTCAAGGCTCGGGCATAACCAGCTCAACTCTGAGGCGTGAGCAAAGCACTCGCGGAGTAGTTCGGCCTGCCCTTCGGCTGTTAGTGTGGTTTTTTTTAAGGCTTGCGTCACTGCTTCTGCTACAGAGGCGCCAGCACGCAACGCCCTCAACAGCAGGAACGTTTCTCGTGCGATCCGGCAATAGTACACCGAATCCTCGAAGCGATGAACGGCAAGGTAAACGCGCTGCCGCTTCATTGCTGGGAGTCTCAGCTTCGTGAACGGCAGCGAGATCTGTGTTGATGGCGGATTAGCGCAGATCTGATTATCGAAAAAACGACAAACAGGTATAACCGAAACGCCACGTTCTGACTGCCTATGGCGAACTAATGATCGGGTTGGGACCTGTAGTTGGCGTTCAGAGAGCAGGTTCGGCATCACGGTGATGGCGCTCCTGCTGGCGCTAGCCGGTTACTCTGGGCCGCATGTCGCCCTATGGTGGTTTTTTGGCGCCTCGCGCCAGTGATTCGTTCTTATCACGTGTTTCGCTGCATTCATCATCGGCGAACCCGAACCGCGGTGGTCGCTCATGTCGCGCCTGCGCGGTTGGTTGCAACAATGCCTTGGGGGGACATTAGTGTAACCAAATTCACTTCCGGTTCTCTAACGATTCAAGGCGGCAGTGCCGTTCCCGGCTCAGCCTTCTACCAAAGAGACACTCATATCTCGAGGAAGGTGAGTACAGCCCGGTAACCATGGAACGGCACTGCTCAACTCGAACCGAAGCCGAAATGATTGCCGCCATTTTGGCTGGGGATACGCAGCTTTACCACGAATTGATCCATCCCCACGAGCGCTGCGTGTATTTAATGGCCTTGTCTCTTATTAAGAACGAGGCGGATGCGGAGGATATCGCACAGGAGGCTTTCCTGAAGGCCTTTCGTAACCTATCCACATTTAGGGCGGAATCCAAGTTCGGCACATGGCTCATCAGCATTACACTCAATGAGGCGAGAAGCCGACTTCGGCGACAGACGATCGTTCGCATGGAATCGCTTGACGATCTTCCCGATGGCGGAGGAGTTGTGTCTCCGGCTTTGCTCCGGGACTGGCGCGAAATTCCTTCGGAAGTTGTGGAGTGGCAGGAGATTCGTCAGATGATTCAGGAAGCAGTTATCAGCCTCCCCACAATTTATCGGCAGGTCTTTCAACTCCGCGATGTCGAGGACCTCAACGTCAAGGAAACCGCAGAAGCGCTCGGCATCAGTGTACCGTCTGTTAAAGTGCGACTTCATCGGGCACGCATGATGTTGCAGAAGCAACTTAGTCCACTCTTGAAGAGTGTCAACCCAAGTGCAAAGAGGAGGTGGCTCCCATGGTTATAGAATGCAAACACGTTTGGGGTTACATCTCCGGCTATCTGGATGCTGCATTGCCTGAGGACATTCGACTGGATGTTCAAAAGCATCTCGAGCACTGCGAGATCTGCTCTGCCATTCTGGACTCTACTCGCAACATCATCATCCTCACCGCGGATGAACGCGTGTTTAAGCTCCCGGTTGGCTTCAGCGAACGCCTGCATGCGCGCATCGACCTGGAATTGCAATGAACCGGACGCGGCTAGAGTGCTACAAAAATGAGCCGATCACGATGCGGTGCGCGAGAATCTCAGCTACAACCAGCAGGAGAGTCAGAATAGAGAGCACGATTTGAATCGTCTCCGACCGGCGTTGTTTGGCAGTGACTGGCTGCACTCTCCATTGCGATGAGGGTCGTGCTCGCAGGGATCGTATTCTCCACACGACATAAATATTCAGAACGGACCCACAAACCGCGATAACCATCATCGGAATGCGGATTTTGTCAGTATGAATGGAAAATATAAATCCGGGAATGAAAGAGGCAGCCGCCAATGAACCTAATCCAATCAGCAAGCGAAGGCCGCTGACAGCCATCACCGCAGTACAAGCACTCTGCAACAAAATAAAAAGCAAACTCGTCAGACTGATGAGCCAGGAACCCTGCCTCTGTCTTTTTAGTGCAGGTACCCACGTGTGCTCTGTCACGATACTCGTATCCTCTTCCGAAAGTTTATCTGCCCCTTCGCTAGACGCGCCAAGGCGGAGCGAGGTTACAACCAAGATCACCAGATCGGTGATGAGATCGTCCGGACTTTGCCTACATATTCGTGCCAGTTGTTTTTCGGCAACTTGCCTGCAGCAACGCGCTCGCTCCGTTGTCTGGAAGGCACTTCTGTAAACAGCCCGTTTATCGTCCAAGTGGATCGAGCTTCATCGGCCAGTCAGGTGCGATAAGCCGAGATCCCGGTGCTTATCTCACAAGGATGATTCACGGCCGCGAACCCTGCCGATCAATGCGAGTCACAAATCTCTTGACAATTCTTCGGCCTATTTAGTAAATATTCTGATCATCAGATAAATGATGATTATTGTGCCGAAAAACATATACAAGTCCGCTCCGCTAACTGAAACCGAATTCGCTGCACAAGCACCTATCGCTCTCGGGCGGCGCTTCTACCAGATCGCAGTCGCCGTAGTGGCGGAGGTGCACGAACCGACCGGACTTACCCCGCTGGAGTTTGCCGTCCTCATTCATCTGCACGACGCGCCCGGGATCGATCAGAACACGCTTTCGGAGCGGATGGCACTGGACCGGACGAGCACCGGCGAGCTTGTCTATCGGCTTGAGCAGCAATGTCTCGTCGAACGCCCGGTAAATAGCTCGGATCGGCGTGCACGCATCCTGCGACTCACACCGCGCGGTCTCGCCTTACACAATAAGCAGCGTCCGATCGCGCGCGCCGCACAAGAACGTTTGATGGAAGTGCTGACACCAACCGAGCGCCGATCGCTCGCCGAAATGATGAAGCGGGTAATCGACGCCAACCCGCAGTACGCGCGTCCAGGAGCGGGAAGGCGTCGTCGACGCACGGTATAGAGGGCCATGGCAACAACCTGAAAGGTGGTCGGTCATGGGTGTGATGCAAAGTACAGAACCTCCCACAGCCAGACTCACGCGAGTAGAGTGGTTGGTTATCGCAGTGGCTTGTGTCGGTTTCGCATTCGATCTCTACGAGACTCTTATGATGGCGCTCCTCGTTCGGCCTGCCATAGCCGAATTAGGCGGCCTTAAACCAGGAACCCCTGCATTCAATCTATGGGTCGGCGTGCTCTTCTATGTTCCGAATGTTGCGGCTGGCGCATTCGGGCTTCTGGGAGGTTACTTCGCGGATCTTTTTGGCCGGAAACGCATGCTCATCTGGAGCATCCTCCTTTACGGCGCGTCAGCTTGCGCGGCGGGTTTCTCTACGTCACTTTCGCAGCTATTGTTCCTTCGCTGCGTAACGTTGATTGGTGTGTCCGTGGAGTTCGTCGTTGCCACCACATGGCTCGCTGAGATCTTTACAAACCCCAAACGGCGCGAATCAGTTCTTGCCTACACACAGGCTTTTTACACTGTTGGGGGACTGATGGTCGCAGGCGCTTATTATCTGGCCGTGACCTATGGCGAAGCACTTCCGATGGTTCGCGGCGGCCACGAGGCCTGGCGGTATACGCTGCTGTCGGGATTGATCCCGGCTCTACCGCTACTCGTTATTCGTCCGTTCCTTCCCGAGTCTCCCCTGTGGCGAAAGAAAAAGGCAAGCATCCGTTTCGAACGCCCCCATCTCTCCGAGTTATTTCAACCAACCCTTCTCCGGACTACCTTGGTAGCCACACTGTTGTTCGCCTGCACCAACGCGTTGCCGCTCGGCGCCATCCAACACACGGTCCGTATGGTTCCTGGCCTGTCGGACGTGCAAAACCTTCCGCCGCGAAAGATCGAACAGATCTCCAGTGGCGTTCAGATGTTCCAGGAATTAGGGGGCATGGCCGGGCGAATACTCTTTGCCGTTCTTGTGGTCCACGTCGTCTCCCAGCGCCGCCGCGCTCTTCTCTTCTTTATCCCATCTCTGATTGTCTTTCCCTTTTTGTATTTTTTTGCGGCGACGCATACTTTGGCGTTGCTTCATCTTGGAATTTTCCTCGCCACCATGCTTTTCAACGGACTCCACAGCTTCTGGGGAAACTATCTGCCCAGGGTCTATCCCACTCGCCTGCGGGGCACTGGCGAAAGTTTCGCGGCTAACGTAGGCGGCAGAGCTATCGGCGTCTCGGCAGCTCTCATGACAACTACCCTCTCCAACGTTATGCCGGGCGCTCGTCACACCGAACAACTCGCTTACTCCGCCGGCATGGTTGCACTCTTGTTTTTAGTTCTCGGATCAGTCGGTACTTATTGGTTGCCCGAGCCCGCGGGAGATCGTCTCCCTGAGTAGATTTGCCGCCTCCCAACGCTTGATGGCCTCGTACGCATAAGGAGCAAACATGAAGGATCACGAAACGTCACGTTTTCAACCTCGATCCAGATCGACATACCTGCTCGACAACGCAGCGCAGCAGACCCCGGCACGATTCGACGCTTTGTCGGCACTCTATGACTGCGGCACGATACAGCATCTGGATAATCTGCCAATCCAACCCGGTTGGAATTGCCTGGAGGTGGGTGGTGGTGGAGGCTCAATCGCGACGTGGCTGGCCGCTCGCGTAGGCAAGGCAGGACGCGTCCTGGTAACGGATCTCGATCCGCGCTTCCTCGACGCTTCAAATTTTTCGAATATGGAGATACGCCGCCATAATATTGTGACGGATCCTCTTCCCGATGCAGCCTTTGACCTGATTCACGCTCGCCTGGTGCTGATCCATATTCCGGAGCGCGAGCAAGTGCTGGCACGTCTGGTTGCAGCCCTCAAACCGGGAGGCTGGATCGTCGAGGAAGAATTTGATTCTCAATCTCTTCATGGTGGCCCTCTGCAGATCCCGGAAGAAGTTCACTTGAAGACTCAAGCGGCAATATTTCGCTTCCTGGACGAACAGGGCGTTGAAAGGCGCTGGGGGCGGCTGGTTCACAGCCGAATGCGAGCGCTGGGACTTGTGGATGTCCGCGCAGAAGCGCGTCTTTCGATGTGGTTTGGGAGATCGATGGGTGCTTCCCTGACCCGCACGAACTTTGAACAGCTTCATGATGCGCTAATTACCGGCGGATACGTGACCGAGCAAGAGTTGGAGGAAGACATTGCAAGGCTTGATGATCCGGAGACGAATTCGCCCGTGACGGAATGGGCGCTCTCCTGAGTCTTGTCGCGTCGAGCGACGATTTGACCGATGCCGGCCTGCATGGCGGCTAATTCTTCAAACTCCGATGCGTTCTTCTGTAGCTGGTGCCAGTCGTCTGTGGCGAACAAGGAGTAGCTGCCGTCCTGCGTTCCCCAGTTGACGCAGCATTCGGTGGTGTCGCCTATACGGATGAGGGTGGAGGGGTCAACGACGGGGAGATTTTTGAGCAGGATGGTGTTGACCAGGGTGAAAATAGCAGCATTGGCTCCTATGCCGAGGGCGAGGGTCAGAACGGCAGTCACGGTGAAGCCGCGGCTGTTTCGGAGCTGCCGGAGGGCATAGATGACGTCTTGAAGAAGAGTTCCGAGGAAGAAGCTCGGACGTTGTTCGTGGGATTGTGCCCGCACGCTCTCAATTCCCCCGAACGCCAGGACCGCTTTTCGGCGTGCCTCCTGTGGCGTCATTCCGGCCTCGATGTATTCCTGGACCTGCCGTTCGATGTGGAACTGCAACTCGTCGTCGATTTCACGATTGGGTTTTGGAGACATCAAAAAACGAAGGCGCGTCAACCATTCCCTGAGCATCTGTCCTCTCCTACTTGAGCACCAATGCGATTGCTGTTGAGATACGGCCCCAGTCTTCGAGCTCGGCCTGCAGTTGCTTCTGCCCAGTCTTCGTCAACGAATAAAACTTGGCCTTGCGATTGTTTTCCGAAGCTCCCCACTCAGCCTTAATCCACCCCTTGTACTCCAACCGGTGAAGAGCGGGGTAGAGCGACCCCTGCCCAATCTGAAGCGCGTCTTTCGAGACTTGCTGAATTCGTTGTGCGATACCCCAGCCGTGCATAGGCTCCAGCGCGAGCGTCCTCAAGATCAGTAGATCAAGCGTTCCTTGCAACAAATCTGTAGCTGGCACGTTCCCCTCGACATTCAACAAGAGAATGCATGACTGCCCTGTCGAGTGTCAAGGGGTAAAGATTGTCTGCCAACGCGTCCTGTTCATCACACATGGCTTACTGCCTTCCTGGCTACTGGGGCGTTCCTCTTCTTCACAGAATTCCCCACAGCAGATCGAGCAGCGCCCGTTGGGATATATCGATGCCCGTCCCTGACCCCAACGTCCAACCAACACTTTGGTATGGATCGATACCTTCGTCCAATGGATTCGTCGTCGCGCCTCTGCCAATCTTCCCTTGAACGGTCCCTCGCTCTGACATCGAAAGGAATACTAAATGGACGGCACAAATGGGCTGAAAGAGACCACGTCCGTGACCGCGCCTGTCGCGGCGAACACGCTTGGTGTGAACATTTTTACCGCCCCGGGAAAGGCTATGGTTGGCGAGCGGCCAAAGCCCTTCGGCGAAGCGCTCGGCTTTGACCCGATCACGTCGACTTTAATCTTCGGCGAGCACGACGCGGTGCTGGTAGACGCAATGACGACGGTGGCTGAGGCCGAGGCTCTCGCGGATTGGGTTGCTCTGCACAACCGCAACTTGGAGACCATCTATATAACGCACGGCCATTTCGACCACTTCTACGGTCTGAGCGTTCTGCTCGACCGTTTCCCGTGCGCTCGGGCGATTGCAACGCCCAAGACGGTGAACGCCATGCAGATGTCTTTCACTCCCACAGTGGAGCGGTTAGCCCGCCGATTGTTTCCCGGGCAAGTGGCCACTAAGTTGGTTGCACCTGAGCCCTATGAGCACGACACGTTCACTCTCGAGGGCCACGAATTGCGCATCATCGAGCAGGGCCACACCGATAGTCCCGATACCACGTCTCTACACGTTCCATCGATCGGCCTGATCGTCGCCGGCGACGTTGTGTACAACCAATGCCGGATGTACGTCGGCGACACCACCCCCGAGAGCCGAAAGAATTGGATCGCGGCGCTAGATCGATTAGCGGCGCTGAACCCGGCGATTGTTGTCGCCGGTCACAAGAAGCCTGGCGCGCCCGACTCTCCCTCGGCGATCCAAGACACCAAGCGTTACCTGCAGGACTTCGATCGGCTGCAGAAAACCGCGACGTCCGACCAGGAGCTGTTCGATCAGATGACAGAGCTATACCCGCATTGGGTAGCCAATCAGTCGTGGTTGATGTTCGGATTCCCGCGGCCATAACCCACATCAACCGGTGATGCGAATGTTTCCTCGCGTTTTCGTACGGCCTGAAGGCCGTCCCCTTCAGAAACATGCCTGATACAAATATTCGCCTACTTAGTGTCGTGCGCGAAGGGATGGCGCTCGACAATACCACGACCCTCGCGAACCACGATCCACTGATTGGCGTCCACGCCCGGGATGGTCTCCACCTTGCCCACAGCGCCGTCAGGCCAGCGGATCGTCAGATCCGCCTTTGTGGCGTGGCCCATGCCGAAGTGCACCCGGAAATCTCCCTGGGAGATGTGGTATCCGCCACTGCGGACTTCGTCGATCTCCTTCCGTTCGCCAACCTTTAGCGTTAAACGCGCTCCGATGGCGTCCCGGCCGGAAGCAGTAACGGCGCGGACCAGCAGCGCGTTACCCCGGGGCCCGAAGTTCTTCAGCAGCGAGGGAGGCTCGAAGAGATTGACGACAACTATCTCCTGGGATCCGTCGTTGTCCAGGTCGCCGACTGCGATTCCACGAGAGGCGTGTTTTGCCGTAATGCCGGGGCCACCAGTCGAGGACATATCAAAGAACTGGCCGTCACCGCGATTCCAGAACAATTGGCTGGGCTGCTTGAACTCTTCTCCGAGGTTGTACTGCTCTACGAACGGGTACACGTGGCCGTCGGTGATGAACAGGTCGGGCCAGCCGTCATTGTCGAAGTCCAGAAAGGCGGTGCCCCACTTCACATACTGGGTGTGCACCGCAAGACCGGTGGCGCTGGTGACGTCATCGAAGGTGTTATTGCCGACGTTGCGATAGAGCGTATTGGTGTCGCTGGAGAAATTGGTCTTGAAAATATCCAGGCGTCCGTCGCCGTCGTAGTCGGCGGTGGTGGCGCCCATGCCGGCCTGCTGGCGGCCGTCCTCGTTCACGGCGAGTCCGCTGTCGAGACCCATCTCTTCAAAAGTCCCGTCGCGTTTGTTGTGAAAGTACAGACTGGGTGTGGAGTCACAGGTGATATAGAGATCGGGCCAGCCGTCGTTATCGAAATCTCCGGTCAGGACAGTGAATCCGTAATACTCATGCGGAGTCTCAATGCCGGCCTTTTTGGTCACGTCGACGAAATGGCCGTGCCCATCGTTGTGATAAAGATTCATCGTCTCGCCTTTGAGGCCCCGGGGACCGCAGGGGACAGGCATGCCTCTCCAGTTGCAGCCGCTCCTGGTGCGCGGCGGCGGCGAATCCTGCGCTTTGAAGTCGACATAGTTGGCCACCGCGAGATCGAGATGGCCATCGCGGTCGTAATCGACAAACGCGCACCCGGTGCTCCATCGCGATTCAGGCCGGTCCAGGCCACGCTCCTTGGTCTCATCGCGGAAGGTCCCGTTGCCGAGGTTGTGCAGGAAGACGTTATGCCCCCACTGGGTGAGGAAGAGATCGACGTGACCGTCGTTATCTGCGTCGCCGGCGCAGACTCCCTGCCCCCAGCCGAGATGGCCGATGCCGGCTTTGGTCGTGACGTCTTCGAAGCGAAGGCCGCCGAGGTTGTGATAAAGATGCGGGGTGAGCGGCGGCCCCGTATTGTGCAGCCGGTCGGCCTGCACCAGGAAGATATCCGGAAGGCCGTCGTTGTCGTAATCGAATATCGCAACGCCGGTGCCGGTGTTTTCAACAATATAAGTCTGATCCAGCTCGCCGGAGATCACCGTTGCGGTGAGCCCGGCCTGCGCGGCCAGGTCGCGGAAATCGGCAATGGGCGCCTTCATGCCGGGGGGAAGAGGGCGTACCGGTTGATCGGTGGCAGTTCCGGAAGCCATTTGGGAAAGCAGCTTCACTCCGATGAGCAGCGGGACAATCACCGCGAGAGCGACGGCAAGCGGACGAAGATTCCGCACTAATAGGCCTTCCCTGCAGTGGAGCCGGCGTGCTGGTTTCGCGCTTCGGCGATCAGCTGCAGCGCGCTCTGGATTTCCAGATCCGTCGGCTTGAGGGCTTTGGCGGCCAGCAGTTCCTTTTCCCCGTCGTTGAGATTGCCGGCCTGGCAATTAATCAGGCCCAGTTTCTTGAAAAGGTCGGCTTTCATCACGCAGTCACCGCACTCCGCGATGGCTGCTTTCAACTGGCGGGTGGCTTCGGGCCAGTCATGAGCGGAGGCGGAAACGACACCGTTGTTTGCCAGCGTACCCGCGTTATCCAGGATGCGCCGCTGCTTCTGTATCTCGACATAGCGGGCCATGAACTTGTCTGACTCGGGGCGATCGGTCGACCGCAAGGCGTGTGCCAGGGCAAAGAGCGCCTGGCTGAAGTTGGGATCAATCGCGATGGCCTGCTGCCAGGCCGCAACCGCTTTCCCGGTCTCGGACTGCTGCGGCTGCTGTTCAAGGCACTGGCCCAGCAAATACCAGGCCATCACGTTGCGCGGCTGCAGCTTGACGGTCTCTTCAAGCAAGCCGGCCGCCTGCGGGAACTTGCCCTCCTGCTTGTAGACGAGAGCGAGGAAATAGTGTGGCTCGGGCATTTGTGGAACCAGTTGAGTCGCGGTTTCGAACTCAGGTTGTGCTTCGGTGATGCGGCCCAGGTCGTACAGAACCCGTCCACGATAGAAATGGGCGACTCCGGATTGCGGAGCAAGACGGACCGTCTCGGTGGCTTCCACCAGGGCCCCGGGCAAATCGTAACTGTCAGCGAGCGCAAGCGCGAGGTCCAGATGGGCCGCAGCCAGATCGGGCCTCAGCGCCACCACCTTGCGAAGCAGGGCGATGCCTTCGCTCATCTTGCCCATCTGCGCCTTGGCTTTTCCAACCGTGGAGAGCGTGTTGGGATCTTGAGCGCCCAGCGCGACGGCTTTGTCGAGTTCCTGCTCGGCGCCGGGTATTTTGCCCTGCTGGGCAAGAATCAGACCGAGGTTCAGGTGGCCTTCCTTGTATTGCGGATCGTCTTCGAGGGCCTGGCGAAGAAGCTTCTCGGCGGTCGTGAGGTCTCCCTTTCTGGCGTAGATCATGGCCAGATTCCCGCGGGCGTCGACCAGCTGAGGCTCGAGGTCGAGCGCGGACTGGAGCCAGTGTTGGGCGGAATCCATATCGCCGTCTTTCAATTCGAGCTGGCCTAATTCGGCGCGAAGTTTGGGCAGCTTGGGGTCGATGTCGATCCCGCTGCGAAGCGTGTCCTCGGCGCCCTTGGTATCGTGCATGGCTTCCAGGGCCAACGCGAGGTTGTAAGCCGTCCAGGCGCTGTGCGGGTTCTCTTCCAGCATGTGGCGATAAATCTGCGCTGCTTCTGCCGGCTGGCCCGCCTGCAACAGATCATTCGCCTTGATGCCATCGGAAGTGAGCTGGCTGTTGCGGAACTCGGTGTCGGTGGTCTTGCGGAACTGCTCAACGATCTTGTTGGCCTCCTGGTTCTGGCCCAGAGTGCGCAGCACAGCGGCGAGCTGGAACTGAGCTGACTTATCTGTGGGATTCAGCGTGACCGCTTTGCGGAGCTGGGGCAGGGCCTCGTCGGGCTTTCCCAGCTTAGCCAAAACGAACCCGAGCTGATAGTGAGCCTCAAAATCCTCGGGCGCTTTAGAGACTCCCAGCTCAAGTTCAGGCTGTGCCTTCGCGTAGTCGCCCAGACCGCGGTACACCATACCGAGCAGGATGTGCCCGGAGGGATCGTCCGGTTTCATTCGCACGTATTCGCGGGCCGGTGCAAATGCATCTGTATATGCGGTTACGTCCACGAGCGCCTTGACTTCGGCGGCCAGGGCGGCAGTATTGCTTGGATCCTGGTGGACGACCACGCGGTATTCATCGGCGGCCTCGCGAAAGCGCTGTTCGTTGGCAAAGATGTTGGCCAGGGTAAAGTGCGCAGCCGTGTTGTCGGGATGTTTGCTGATCAGATCGGTGAACAGGCGAATCGCGTCAGCCACCCCTGCGCCATCGACAGGCGGCAGCCCATCCGTCTCCCTGGCCTTAGCGGCCTTATAGGTCGCGGTCGCCAAAGCGAGCTGCAGATCCTCAGCGTCCGGCTGGATGCGGACGGCCTGGCGCCAGGCATCCAGGGCGGCGTCGTATCGTCCTCCATTCAACAGAACCTGGGCCAGTCCATCCAGAGCGCAGACGAGTTGCGGATTGGTTGCGAGCGCCTTGCGAAACTCGGCTTCTGCACCGGCCGGGTCCGGCAGCACCGAGCCGAGGGCGCAGCGTGCCTGCAGCAGCCCTGGATCATACTGCAGAGCCAGCCGGAACTCCCGTATCGCGGCGTCGGTCTGGTCCTGACGTTGCCGCACCAGCCCAAGATCAAAATGCGCCTCGGCCGAGCGCGGCTCCAGCCGCAAAGCCTGTTCGAAGGCCGCGACGGAACATTTGAGATTGTCGTTTTGGGCAAACCAGACGCCTATCGCGTCGTAAACCTTCGAGGGCGACGTGCCCGCCGGCGCATGGGCGGCCGACTCTGGGGGCTTGCAAGTGGGCGGCAGTTGTTGTGCCGAGCCTCTTGCAGCGATCAATAGTAGGAGAGCGCTAGAGCAGACAAGCGACCGGCTTGATAGAACGACCCTCAATCGAAACCAACCTTGTTTGGCCACGTTATTGCTGATTCCCACCACTTGGTTCGGTGACTACCATCACACGATCGCCGGTCACGTTGTGCAGCAACTGGCGCGTTCCCGACGGCCAGCGAATCTCGATTTCACGAATCACGCGCGAGTCACCCAAACCGAAGTGAACGCGCGGATCGCTGGAGGCAGCATAGCCGGTGCTGGTCGTGACCTCATTGTAGAGTCTCCTGCCGTCGTCAGTGGTTATGCGAATCTGCGCTCCGATGCCCATGCTGTTGCTTTTGCTTCCGGCCAGTTTGAGCAGAATCCAGTGATGGTGCGTGTCGGTGATGTTGTGGAGCACGCTGACCGGGGCGCCGAGAGCTGTCACCACGAGATCCATTCGCCCGTCGTTGTCGAGGTCTCCATAGGCGAGGCCGCGGTGTGGGGCAAGGCGGGTGAAATCGGCCCCAGCCGTGGCGCTCACATCTTCAAACTGCCCGTTACCGAGATTGCGAAAGACGGAGTTCGGTTCGGCATAGTGAAAATGCCGGGAGATTTGCTCGATATTGTCCAAGACATTGCTGCGGGCTACCACCAGGTCCTTCCAGCCGTCATTGTCGAGATCGACGATGCCGTTTGACCAGCCGGACATGGGCCTGGTCAGATTCGGGAGCCGGCTCGGTTCGCCGGAGTTGAGGAAGGCTCCTTCGCCCTTGTTCAAGTACAGGGGAAAGGTTTCGTTTTCGATGGCGGTGTGCCAGATATCCGGCAGTCCATCGTTGTTTACATCGCGGAAATCGACGCCCATTCCGGCAAGGACGTTCCCTTCCTCGTTGTAAGCGACGCCTGCCTGAAGGCCGACCTCTTCAAATCGCTTTCCATCGATGTTATGGAAGAGGAGGTTCGGGCTGTTGTCGTTGGCCACAAAGACATCGGGCCAGCCGTCGTTGTCATAGTCGGCAAAGGCAACGCCCATTCCCCTGCCCTCGATTTTCGAAATACCGGTTTCCGCCGAGACATCGGTGAACGTGCCGTCGCCGTTGTTGCGGTACAGAGTATTGGTCAGTGGAGCGAAGCTGCCGGGGTGGCAGTAACCGCGGCCGTTGAGGCCCATGCAGCTGGGTTCGTAACGGGGATCCCAATCGCAGTAATTCACCACGAACAGGTCCAGGAGTCCGTCGCGGTTGTAGTCGAACCAGCCGGCCGCGATGGACCACATCTTGCGGCCGTGGTGCAGGGCGCCGCCCACACCGGCCTTGGCTGTGACGTCGGTAAAGGTACCGTCGCCATTGTTGTGAAAGAGCTGATTTCCGTTCACGTTGGCCACAAACAGGTCGGGCCGGCCGTCGTTGTCGTAATCACCCACGCCCACGCCCATTCCGTAACCTGCGCCGGCGACCCTGGCGTGCTCAGTGACGTCGGTAAAGGTTCCATTGCCGTTGTTGTGGAACAACCGGTTGTAATACTTGGGGCCGGTTTTCTGGAGCGATGGCATCTCGGCGCCGTTGACCAGATAAATATCGAGCAGGCCATCCCCGTCGTAGTCGAACAACGCAACCCCTGCAGGCATGGTCTCGGGTTGGTGTTTTTCCGGGGTAGGAGAATTTTCCACTACAAAGTGTACGCCGGCTCGTTCAGCGATGTCCTCGAACCGGATGGGGGGCGCCACTATGCCCTGAGCGAGCACAAACAGACAGAGTACCGCGGGGAGAAGCAGTATGGTCGGCGCCGAACGCATTCCTCACTCGTGAATCTTTAACTTGCATCCATTGAAGCATAGAAGGCAAAAGGCATCACTGCCGCAGCGCGTGGCAGTGATGCCTTTCGTTAGACCCGGCCTAGTAGATGAACTTCAGGGCCAGCTGCAACTGACGCGGTGCGTTTTGTTGCCCCCCGTTGTTGCTCGAGCCCGTGACCGCGCCAAAATTCGCCCCTCCCAGGGCTGAATTAGGAATCGAGAACATAACCCGGTTGAAGAGGTTGAATGATTCGGCCCGGAATTCAAAGTATCTCGATTCTCCTAGTCCTACGTGGAACGACCGGAACAGGGACAGATCGAGGTTCTTCGTCCCGTCCGAAGTCAGCGGGTTCACCTTCTCATTGCCGTACGTGTATGGCGCCTGAATTGCAAAGGCATTCACATTAAACCAGTGCGCCGGAGTTTTGAGACCGGACCCACTGTTCGGATTGCCGACCACGTCCACACGTTCCTGGCTAATGGAGCCAACGTTCTCCGGGTCGCCGCTGTTGGTTATAGTGTAAGGCCAGCCCGAAGCGATCTGGGCGATGCCATTGAGCGCCCATCCGCCGGCCAGGCTGGAAACCCATTTGTTGGAATTGCTGGTGAATGGCGACTGCAGGGTAAATGCTGCCGAGAACGCGTTCTCCTGGTTCGTGTCTGAGGTGCCGTAGTCGACGCTCCGGTTGTACGGGTTCGTCGAGTTGCAGTTTGCACCTAGCCCGCAGCCATCGTCGTTCGAATGGGACAGCGTGTAGGCGACCAGGAAAGTAACGCCATGGCTGGTGCGCTTGTTGAGAGTGACCTGTAGGGCATTGTAGCGGCTGTCTCCCACGCTCTGGTCGAACCATTGCTGCAACATGTAGGGGTACGGCCGCCGGGCCTGGACATCGCCAGGTCCCGGAGGCGGAGTATTCATGATCGGGCCCCAATCCAGATGCCTGCCGACCGAACCGACGTAGTTGACATCAAGAACGGCATTCGCTGGTAACTCCCGCTCGATGCCGACATTCCATTGGTCCATGTATGGAGTTCTGAAGTTCGGATCCACCATCCACTGGCTCACCTGGCTGAAGTCATTGATGGGATAGATAATCGCTCCGCCGCTGCCAAGTCCAAGCGGATCGCTGGCAGGCGCCGTTGGGACATTGACGTTCAGCCCGGCGTTGTCGAGAGTGTTCACGGCCGGCCAGTTACCGCCGAAATTCTGTGACAGCTGGACCGTTGTGGCCCACGCGTCGTAGAAGCGGCTATAGCTTGAACGGATGACCATCTTGTCCCCGAGGCGGTAGGCCAGGCCGAGCCGGAAAGCCCAGTCGTTCAGCGAGTTCTTAATCACGCGATGATCGGACGCCGGGTTGACGTAGGCGTTAGGAGGAAGTCCGCCAGGAGCCGGAGTGGTCGACGCCGTATAGATGCCGGTCGGAATGCAGGGCGCACCCTGCGTTGCCGAGCAGTTGGGCGGGAGCGCGTTGAGCTCATACTGGCCGGTAAGGGGGTTAGCATTCCCGGTATAGAAGTTGCCGGCGTTGCCCGTCCCGTAGATCGGTGTCCACACGAAGTCGTTGCGGAATCCGACATTGACCGTAAGACGGCTCGTCGCTTTGATCTGATCTTGAACGAATATGCCGTCAATCCAGCCGCCCCCAGCCACCTCGAGGATGTTTCGATAGCTGGCCTCACGGGGGACACCAAGCAACAGGGATGCCCAGGCGTTTCCTCCCTGGCCCTGCTGTGCCCCGAGGCCCGCGGTCTGCGCGGTCCCGTAAGCCGCTGAGGAATAGGCGATCGGTGAACGGAAGTTATTGCTCTGGAAATCCCCCCCGGCTTTGATCGTGTGTTTGCCGATGATCTTGGTAAACGCGCCGCCCCACTGCCAGTTATCCGCCAACCCGGTCTGCTGCAGCTGCGAGCCGGACAGCGAGAGATAGTTATCTGCAGTCCACTGCGGTGCGTAGAGCTTGTTGTTCAGAGTCATCCAAGCCGTCGACATCCCGAGTGTCTGCAACTGACTAAGAAATGCCGGGGTTTCCCCGGGAAACCCGGTGCCGGTGGTGGTGACTCCGTAGTTCCTGCCAAAATACACGTCCGAAAAAGTGGTCGGACTAAAGGTGTGAGTCCAGTGCCCTACGTAGTTGTGGCCGAAAACGTAGATTGTGTTTAGCCCGACGACGTCCGTCGTGTTGGCCACGTTTTGGCCGAAATCGCTGAAGCGAAAACTAAGCTGGTTGTTGTTGCCGAAATTCTGATCGCCACGAGCCGTTCCCGAATTTTGGCTGGTCGAGGCTGGGCCGGACGAGTAGACGTTGTTCCCGTTAACCAACGGACCCGCCTGCGGGATGAGTGTCTGGAAAAGCGCCGAAATCGGACTGATCCGGCTGGCCGGGATAATGTTGCCAGGAAACGCTGTGCGCGTGTAGGTACCAGTTGCCGGATTGAGAGTGGTCGTCGCCGGATCGTAGATCGGTACACCCAAGGCGCTGAAATCGCCGCTGCGCTCCGCAGCCGTCGGTGCAAGGGATCCGGTGGTTATCGCGGAACGGATCTGGAAGCCTTCAAAAGCCGCGTAGAAGAAGGTTTTATTCTTGCCGTTATACACCTTCGGAATCCAAACCGGACCACCGACGGAAGCGCCATATTGGTTCTGTTTCAGCGGCGGCAGGGTTGCTTCGAAGTAACCGCGTGCATCCATATCCGCGTTGCGCAAGAACTCCCACAGGGCGCCGTGGAACTGGTTGGTTCCGGACTTGGTGACCACGCTCACGATGCCTCCGGCGGCGCCGCCGTACTCGGCAAGGTCGTTGTGGCCCTGGGTTTTAAATTCCTGAATGGCGTCCACGATGGGCGCATAGTTGTACATCCCGAGCATCGTGTTCAGGTCGTTTGCCCCGTCCAAAATAAAGTAATTGCTGCGGTTGCGAGCGCCGTTCACTGCCGGAAAGGTGAAACTTCCCAGCGAGTTACCAGCCCACCCGCTTCCTCCGCTTGCGCTCTGGTCGCGATTGATGTTCGCCACACCCGCCGTGACGGTCAGTAACTGGGTGAAGTTGCGGCCGTTCAGAGGCAGGTCGGTGACTTCTTTGGTGTTAACAACGGTACCGAGTTCCGAGGTGGCAGTTTCGAGCGTCGCCCCTTCCGCGGCGTTCACAGTAACGTTCTGCTGCGCGGTACCGACGGTCAGTTGAAAATCGAAGGTCGCGGTCTGGCCCACTTCCAGGGTTGTCTCGTGTTGTGTCACCGTAGAGAAACCTGTGGAAGACGCCTGCATGGTATACGCGCCGGGGACGACGCTGGGGAAGGCATAGGCTCCGTCGCTGTTGGTGCTGGTTGACCTCACGACAGAGGTAGCGACGTTGGTAAGTTCAACCCGCGCATTTGGGATGGCGGCGCCAGTCGGATCCTTGACCACGCCGTTGATGGTTGCGGTTCCCTGCTGTGCCATGGCGGCGGGGGACGTCCACGCTGCAAGGCTCAAAAGCAGGAAAGACACCGCGAGAAACCAGAACCTTCTGATCGCTCCACCCATAACTGCCTCCTAAAGAACATCAATCGCTCGACCAGCATCAGCGCGACGGTGACGAGCTTAAAGCCCCTATGTTGGCGGCAACAACCTGGATTAAAACCCTGGGGTCGAAGTCCGCGTAGCTATTCTGCGGGTACTTTAACGTTAACGTGAGGGATGCTACTCGTGGGCTTATAGAGGTGTCAAGGGCTTTCCTCAGAGGGACTTTCGGTTTGCCGGCCAAGGGAAATCGCCCAGTATGCCATCAAACTTGGTACACCTTCGGGCAGTTGCGCTACGCCGCTCGCTGTTTGACTCTATCCATCCACCTCCACCGCTGCCAAGGTAGGCCGTCGCCCTTAAATTTGTCATCCCGACCGTACCCGGATTTCCTACTTCACGGCTCTACAAGCGGCGACGTATGCGGCTCTCCGTAAAGAGAGCCGCATGGAATCCACCGAAGCTACGGTTCTTGACAGGAAATCCGGGGGAGCGGAGGGACCTGCAGTTTCACCTTCGGGCACCGCGAATGCGCCGTGGGCGAATCGCCCCCAGGTTCCGTTTCACCATCCACGAAAACTGCAGGTCCCTCCGCTACGCTTCGCTCCGGTCGGGATGACGATTCTGTGGGAGAACTAACGGACCGGGGACCTTTGTTCGGGAGCCGGGGCGCACC
Source organism: uncultured Acidobacteriaceae bacterium (assembly GCA_963821315.1). Taxonomy (GTDB): domain Bacteria; phylum Acidobacteriota; class Terriglobia; order Terriglobales; family Acidobacteriaceae; genus PALSA-350. Next base: position 43,161 of record CAWGDP010000018.1, read on the forward strand.
GCAGATCCCTCGGCTCCCCCAGATTTCCTGTCAAAATCCGTAGCTTCGGTAGATTTCATGCGGCTCTCTTTACGGAGAGCCGCATACGTTGCCGCTGGTAGAGCCGTGAAGTAGGAAATCCGGGTACGCTCGGGATGACAAGTGGAGGGTGGTGGCTTTTATTAGAGGCCGTTCGATCGGATGGACAGAAAAGAAACAGCAGGTCCCTCCACTACGCTGCGCTCCGGAGGGGATGACAATTCGTTTAGAACGCGAAGACTTCGCGCGAAAAATCAATAAAGTCACAGCCTCTCGGGATGACAAAGTTAAGGGCGGCTGCCCACCTAGGCAGTCGTGGATGTGGATGGACAGAATCAAACGACGAGCGGGGTAGCACACTGGCGGGACTTGGCAGGGAGTAACGAAGCTTTACCATTGCCAGCGTTATAGCGCTCCTCCCACCGCTGATTGCGAATGACCTTTCTTGCGGGTTCAGGTCTTTTTTCTATCAGCCTTTCTCGGAGCTGCCGCGCGCTTTGGGGAATTTGCCTTCAAGTCAGATGGACTGCCGATAAGTTGAGGCCTTCTCAGCGTGGAGGAACGGACCACCAATGAGGGATCAAGGATGACGCTTTCAGCACGGGGAGGAACCTTTGATTCGATCATATTAAGGAGGATTTTCGCCGCACGCTCTCCGATCATCTGGCTATGCTGGTCAACACTGGAAAGGGGAACCCGCAACGCGCTGTCGTAATGCAGATTTCCGCACCCGATGATGGCGATATCCTCCGGAATACGAAGGCCTGCTTCCAGAATGGCAGTCATGGCGCCAATCGCCAACGGATCGTTATAACAGAAGACGCCGTCGGGTCTCGACCGTTGCTTGAGCAAGAACCGCATGGCCTCCGCACCGTGGCGCGTGCTGTCGATATCAACCGTTGGCCGTTCCACTACATTTGCATCAGAGTAGTTCAGGCCGCGGCGCTGAAGCGCCTGTTTATAACCTTCAAATCTGCGTATCCCCGTGCTGTTATTTTTTCCCCGTATATGGGCAATGGCCCGGCAACCCTGATCGACGAGATGCTCCGTTGCTATCCGTCCAGCTGCTTCGTCATCGATTCCCACAAAGTTTGCAACTAAGCCGGGAACTCCTCTATCGATTAAGACGTACGGCTGGCCCTGGAGATTCATCCTTTCGAAAGCCTCTGCTTCATTGCTGCAGGAGGCAATGACCAGGGCGTCCAACTGCCGTGCGACCATCTGACGTATTTCGCGCGCCTCCAGTTCCGGATCTTCTTCTGAAGAAGAGATGATCACCGAGTATCCGCGCTCTCCTACAACGGCTAATAAGGCCTTGGCCACCTCCGCAAAAAAAGGATGTAGTAGGTCGGGGACGACTAAACCAATGAGGTAGCTGCGGCCCGTAACCAGGCTGCGAGCCAGGACGTTTGGCTGATAGTCAAGTTCTCTTACTCGCTTCAGAACCCGTTTCCGTGTCTCCTCTCCGATATCCGGATGCTGTCGAAGGACCTTGGAAACGGTCACGACTGAGAGTCCGAGTTCCTTCGCGATGTCTTTCAAGCGCACCGTCATAAACGGCAATATACGCCGATGTGGCTCAAATGAAATGGTTTCTCTGCGAGCATCGCAAATTGCGCAAGACGGGTTTCGTTATTTGCGATGGCCAAGCCCATGCCGCCCGGAAGGTCCGGCACGGATAAAAACTCCATATTGTGCCGCCTCGGCGCGGCCAGTCGAAAATCCTGGAGGAGGATTCTTCCACTCCAAACGGTTCGAGTGTGAGGGGTTGCTTCAGCGTCAATGAGCGGCCATCCAGTCTTACTTCCAGGTTGCAAAGGATTCAGTGACTGTGTCTTGAAAAACCGGCACGCTTTGCGCGTGCGGACGTGGCGGATAAGCCATTGCGTTGGCTGCGAAAACAACACTTTTGATTTAGCAAAAGGATGGTTGGCGCCCGACCTTGACATGGTGTCCCGAAATGTAACATTCTCAGTATCGTAGGTCGCGATGCTTTCCCATCTGGGCCCTTCTGGAATACTTTGTTCATCCCGAGGGATGAATAGACTTATCTGACCCGGAGTAATTGAGAAACAGTAGCGCGGTTCCCGATCGTGTTCGGGCAAATACAGAGACCATTCAGTCCCTCCGAGTCTCTTCCGGCGCGCCATGTGCCCACCCGAACCCTAACGACTAACGGAGGCTTTCAATGCCACGGGCAAAACTGCTGGTATTCGCGGCGTCGTGTGCGACGATCGCGGGCGCAATGTCATTCTCTCTTCACATCGTGCACGGGCAATCTTGGCAGCCCTCACCACAACTACCACCCTACGACCCATACCCACCTGGAATTCTCCCCTATAACATCGCTTCCGAGGAATTAAGGATTCAGCGGGAGATTACTGGCATCGAAAACGAAGCTCTCGGCGAGTGGCAGGCGTTACCACCGGTGACGCCTGTAGGCAACCCGCCAATCTTTCAGGGCAGCGGATATCAGGCAGTAGAAGTACTGGGAAAGCTGCTAAATTTCGACCTGAACATGTCTCCCTTGAAGGACACGGCCTGCGCTTCCTGCCACATGCCGTATGTCGGCTTTAGCGGGCCGATCCCATCCGTCAACCTGACGATGATCGCGTATCCGGGTTCGTATCACTATCGGGCCAACAAGCGGACAGCGCCACGATACACCTATTCACCCAATTTCCCTGTACTTGAGTACAACGCTGAACAGGGCCTGTTCTTTGGCGGAAACTTCTGGGATGGACGCGCGACTGGATACTTGCTACAGAGTCCTGACTCCGAGCAGGCACAGTTTCCGCCGGTCGATACGGGGGAGATGATGTTCGCTGATACGGCTTGCATCGCGTTTCGGCTTGAGTCGTCGGCGTACAAGTCTCTCTTTGAGGAGGTGTGGGGGGATACTTTGAGTATCAGCTTCCCAAGCAACGCCGAGCAGATTTGCGACACCCCGGGAGGGGCAACGAAGCTCGGCACGAGCACCACGCCAATTCAGCTATCTCCGCAAGACCGCGCCACGGCAAACAGCGTTTACAACCACTGGGGCCAGTCTATTTCGAAGTTTGAGCGCTCCAAGAATATCAGCGCATTTTCGTCAAAGTTCGATGCCTACCTGGCCGGTAAGTACACCCTGACTGCAGACGAGATGGCAGGTTACAAACTGTTCGACGGCATAGGCAACTGCAATTCTTGCCACCTGGACGGAAGATCCACTCTCTGCGTGGACAACAACAACTATGGCTGCAGCAGCGCGTCGTCGGGCCTGACCGACACAGGCACTGCGGCCGAAGTGGACCCTGTGTTCACTTGCTTTGGCTTTGCGGATGAGGGCTTGCCCCTGAATCCCAGAATTTCTTATTTTTATGAGAACAAGCCGGATATATTGGGATTTACGCCCAATCCTTACGGCTTCGCCTACAGAGATTTGGGACTAGGCAATTTTCTCAGAAGCGGCTTCGGCTCCGCTGCTAACCCGAACTCGAGTTGGATAACCACGCGCCTTCGGTCGATGGGCAAAACCAGGTGGCTACGGCGCGCAATGCGGCCTTGGCGCCGGCACAATGCCCAACCACCGAAGCTCCAGGTCCCTACTTCCAGAAGGAGTTCTTCCACAATGGCTACATCAAGAGCCTGAAGCAACTGGTTCACTTCTACAATACGCGTGACTTGTATCCGTACCCCGTTACGTCGGGACACTGCCCGGCGGGAACGACGGAAAAGGTAAATTGCTGGCCCATGCCCGAGGTGCCGGGCAACGTCGACATGACGACCGGTAATCTCGGCTTGACGGATACGCAGGAGAATCAGATCGTCGCATTTCTGCAAACGCTCAGCGACGGTTACACAACTCCTTACCCCGACTACAACACCTTCACTGGTCAATGTTTACTCGGGTGGGACTGCTGCAACGCAAGGAAACAGCTATCCTCATTCCTACTCCGCCGCTGCCGCCCTGCGCATCGGCGATTTGTGGTGTGGCGCCGGTACCTAACCCTCCGATTAAATAGCTGAGCTAAGGGCATGGACGGCGGATAAACCGATACGGGCATGGGGCCGCACGCGGCTCCATGGCCGGTCTACCAGTTTCGAATGAAGGAGTCTTGCCCGTGAACCGGATGCTTCTCAAAATGGTGATGGCGGCGGCGGTCGGCAGTCTGCTCATCTGCAATGCAGCGTTTTCTCAAACCAAACCCTTCCTCCACCAGCGAAGAAGGCTGCGCACGTCGAGATCATACAAGGGCCAGCGCTCGAAGTCGCTCGCGGCGACCTGGCCATTGTGAGGTGGACCACCAACAACCCTGGTGGGACGGACGATCATTTCGCCGTCATGCACTACGGTACGAATCCCAAGGATCTGAGCCAGACAGCGAAATCTCACATCAGGCTCAACCGATACCATCAAGACACGCTGTTCCGTGTCCGCATAGACGGCCTAAGCCCGAAAACCACCTACTACTACACGGTGACCACGACGGAGAGCAATGGAACGGGCGACGGGGAACAAAGCCCTATCAACCACTTCACTACACCCGACACCGGTGAGCTAGTCCAGGCTTTTCCACAACCTGCTACCCAGCCGAAGTAACGGCAACTGACGCCATCTGACGCTTAACAGAGGAAGCGGTTGCGTGCGTGGCCCCGCGACGGGGCCACGGCTGCTACATTGATCTGTGGGCCATCGACTCATGCAGACGGCATCGCTCGTCACTGCCCTACTGCTCGCGCAGATTGGGCCGACGGAAGCTGCGGCTTCTCCGCCGCAATCCGAGCCCCCAACCATCCATGTCGACACGCAATTTGTTCTCCTCGACGCCCTGGTGGAAAACAAGAAGTCCGGAGCTCCCCTGGATACGCTGTCGGCTGAAGATTTTCAGCTCTCCGAAGATGGCGTGCCGCAGACCATCAGCTATTTCAGTCACGATCAATTGCCGCTTTCCGTGGTGTTTCTCTTCGACATGACCGAGACCGTGCATGCCGCGCTTGCCCCCTTGGCGCAAGCGGCGCTGCAGGTCCTCGGCCATCTGAAGCGCGAAGACGAAGTGGCGGTGATGACCTTCTCTTCTCGTGCCGACCTGATGCAGGACTTTACTCCCAATCGTAAGCTGGCAGCCGACGCGGTCAGGACTGCCTCCTGGATGGCCGACGTTGAGGGCACCTTCCTCGATGAAGATATGTTTGAAGCCGTGGAGCAAGTGATGAAGGCAAAGGAGGGCAACCGCCGCGTCCTGGTTTGGCTCACCGACGGCACGGCAAATCAGGAAAATGCTTTTACCCGGGCAACGATTGGTCAGCATGCTCCTTCGCATCTCCATTCGCAAGCGGAAGCCATGACCAGGCTGCTGCAATCGGGCGCGGTGGTTTCTGTTCTCATCGATAGAACCGCGGAGACTTACCGAGCCATGACAGCGTCGGGCTCAGGAGGAACGCGCCTGGGAGACATCGATGAATATGCCCAAGTTACTGGCGGTCCCGTCCTGAGCACCGGGACGAAGGAAGTTCCAGAGAATCTGGCTCTGCTGATCGATCAGGTCCGAGCCCGTTACACACTCGGATACAAGCCCACTGCTGCGGAGTCCCAGGGCAAGTTTCGCAAGCTGAGTCTTCGACTTAGTCCGGAGTTTCTCGGAAAACATCCTGAAGTGCGCAAGCAGAGCCTCGTTGTTATGACCAGGTCGGGGTATTATCGCTAGACCTAAAGGTCACCGCCCGTAGCGAAGTGGACGGACCTGCTTTTTTTTCTGTCCGATCTGACAGCCCCTGATAAAAGTCACCACCCTCCACTTGTCATCCCGAGCGCAGCCGAGGGATCTGCGGTGCGCCCCGGCTCCCGCACAAAGGTCTCCGGTCCGTTAGTTCTCCCACAAAATCGTCATCCTGCCTGCCCTTGCTTGCCGTGGGAGCGGCTGTGACTTCATTGAGCTGAGCGAACACGTTATCGGCTTAGCGTGTCACCGTCCAGTAGGATCGGACTCATAGTCTGGGGCATCCAGGGCTATCTGAAACTTCTCCACGAACTGTGCCACGTGCAGACCGTCGGCTAGAGCGTGGTGCGCGTGGATCGACACTGGCATGGTGCGGCGGCCCTCCGTCTCGGTAATTTTGCCGAAGGTGATGCGGGGCGCGGAGTCGCCGTGGGAAAAGTCCCGAGCATGCGAGATGGACGTGAAGTCAAACCAGGGAAGAACTGAATAACGGATCAGGTTGGCGTCCGGATAGCGTTCGATGTCATCCCTTTGACGCACCCGGTCGAGTTCGATAGCCGCCGCTCGCACGAACTCGTCAAGTCGCGCACGGAACTGATAATGTCCCAGGCCAATGGTGCCGTTCGCGCGTCCGACGGCGCTGCCGCCATTGATCTGTTCGTAGAGCCAGACGGTGTCGTCGACAATGCGTGTCCTGAAGTTCTCAACCTGGTGCGCAGCGACGAGGGACCGATGCAGCAGCGACAAAAAGACTGAGAGGCGATGCTGCTTGGCGTAGCGGTAGGTCTGCGTGCAATCAACACGGAGGCAAACGCCGTGATAGGGTTCAGTAAAATCCTTGAAGAAGTAAAAAGCCGCCCGGCGCTCCCAGGTCTCCAGATTGATCTTCTGTCGATTGCCAACCACAATCTCTTCCATCTCCGTATGCTAAAGGAGACACCAAGAAGAGGGGTGATTGGATTTGCCCTAGATTGCCAAGCCTCCCGAAACCTCGATGCGCTGGGCGTTTCACCCATCACTCACTACTTCAGATGAGAGGCTATAGCGGGAGATTCCATCTTTCCGATGAAACATATAGATAAGACTTTTTCGCCATAACGATAAATTGCGAGAGGGTAGGCGGGATAACAACATCTCTTCACCTTCTCCGCCTACAACGTGCGCAACTCGCTCGATGGAGGTACATCCGATTGGCGGCCGCGTTCCTGCTGGTCAATGCTTCTTCTCGGAGCCGGGCTGAGGCCGGGTCCTCCTTGAAAGGACGGACCGGCGGCTGTGACTGCTTCCTCCACTCCTCGAGAGTGGAGTCGTACTGCTGTTTCAACTGCTCGCCCTCAGCGCATTGGGCAATGTCTCTCAGTCCCGCGGTTGTAACACGGGCGCAGGAGGTCTTCTTCCGCGAAAGCTTGATCTCCTCGAAGGTGATCTCGGGAGCGTCGTTCATTCGGTCCACCTCGTAAGTCCTCCTGGGCTCCAAACTAAGCTCCAGGATTAACCTGCCGGATCAGATCGAACAACTAGCACTGTTGCTAGTGGAGCAACCACAAAATGTGGAGCGGCCGCCTCGTTCTGCATCTGCCGGCTTGGAAATTCCACGGCCTTTACGCTGGCGGGTCCAATTTCACCAAAATTTCGCTTTTAGGCCGGAAGATAGCTCCACTTTGCTCTCGGTGAGTGACCGTGGCGTAGGCTTTGATGGCTAAGCCACAAAGAGGGGTCGAGGGCTGGGCCTGAGCGGCTGAAACTACACAGGGGCACGCTTTCCATCGAGACGTAGCCAAAGCTTGGCACAACCGTCCACGCAAGAGTGCCTCTCAGTTCGGCAAGCGGTTTCACTGATCAGTCAAACCGCGCGTTCTGAGCAATTCCCCTCCCAATACTTTGCTATCGCCGATACCATCGTCCAATAGATTTTTCTCAGGATTTCTGGCGTAATCACAATTGTCTGACCTACGATGGAAATGACTGCGGGCGAACGATGGATTTTCCATTTATTTTCTTCAGTCCGGTACAAGATCTCCAGCGTCATACCTCCAGTGTCGGTTCAGGGTCGAAAAAACAGCTACCAGCGGCGCGGGCCGCTTCTGATACAGAAATCGGGCATTCCAGAGAGGTGCAGCGATGAGTCTTTCAGATCCAGCGTTTTGGAGCCGATTTCAGTTTGGCTTTACGCTCATCTATCACTACCTGTTTCCTCAACTCTCCATGGGGTTGGCCTGGTTTCTTGTGTATTGGAAATGGCGCGCTCTTAAGACCGGAGATGAAAAATACAATGTAGCCGTGCGCTTTTGGGCCAAGATATTTGGGCTCAATTTTGCCGTTGGCGTCGTAACCGGCATTCCCATGGAATTTCAGTTCGGAACCAACTGGGCAGGCTTTTCCCGTTACGCGGGCGGCACGATCGGACAGACATTGGCGATGGAAGGGATGTTCGCATTCTTTCTGGAAAGCGCCTTCGTCGGCGCGCTCATCTGGGGTGAAAAAAGATTGGGTCCGCGCTATCACTTCCTGGCAGCGGTAGCGGTTGCGCTCGGAAGTTGGCTGTCCGGCTACTTCATTTTGGTCACGAATGCCTTCATGCAGCATCCGGTGGGCTATCTAGTCGATTCCCGAGGATACCTTGGCATCGGGAGTTTTAGCGCCTACCTGCTGAATCCGTGGGCCTTGATCCAGTTCTCGCACAATCAAATAGCGGCTCTGGTAACAGGCTCGTTCGTTGTTACAGCGATTGGGGCGTTGTATGCGCTACGGCAACTGCATCCGATTCAGGCTCAGCTTTATCTGCGCGCGGGAACGTGGACCGGGCTCATCGCATCCCTTCTGGTTGCCTTTCCAACGGGCGACCAGCAAGCCAAGGTGGTCGGAAGGCACCAACCGGTAACGCTCGCCGCAATGGAAGGCAAGTTCGTGGGCGGACCCGACGCGGGTGTCGCGGTGATCGGGCAACCCAATGTCGCGGCGCGGCGGCTCGACAATCCTATCGAGCTACCCGGAGCACTGAGTTTTCTGGCCTATGGTCACTTTGGAAGTTATGTACATGGGTTGGACGAATTTCCCACGGATGCATGGCCTGATAACATCGAGATTCTCTACTATTCGTTTCACTTGATGATCACTCTGGGCACAGTTTTCATCATGCTCATGGCCTATGCCAGGTTCGAAGCCTGGCGGGGTGGAATAGAATCCAACACCCTGCTCCTGTGGGTTTTGATGCTGGCACTTCCCTTCCCTTACATTGCCAACACTCTTGGCTGGATGACGGCAGAACTGGGGCGTCAACCGTGGCTGGTCTATGGACTTTTTCACACCAACGAAGGCTATAGCAAAGTAGTGAGCGGGGGGGACACCCTCTTCACGTTGATAGGCTTCGCCGGCCTTTACTTTGTCTTCGGCCTGCTCTTTCTATATCTGGTCGGCCGTGAGATCGCCCTCGGTCCGGACCACGAACCGATGGCTAAGCCATCGGGGGAGCGCGAACAAACGGTCATAGGCTAGAGAGAGGAAGGTTTGGCATGATCGCGATGTGGTATGCCATTGTTAGCTTGATGCTCATCATCTATGTGGTTTTGGATGGGCGCAACTTCGGCGCTGGGATGCTTCACTGGTTTGTCGCCAGGACGCCGGAGGAACGCCGGCAGGTGATTGCCGCGATCGGGCCGCTTTGGTCCTGGCATGAAGTGTGGCTTGTCGGTTTTGGGGGCACATTGTTGGCGGTATTTCCGCGTCTCCTGGCTTCGGCTTTCGCCGGCTACTATCTCGCGCTTTTTCTAATTCTTTGGAATCTGATTCTGCGCGGCATTTCCATCGAAGTTGGTGGGCACATCGACGATCGCTTGTGGCAAGGGTTCTGGGATTTCGTTTTCGTATTTTCCAATTGTCTGCTCGCCATCCTTTTTGGTGCTGCCGCCGGCAATGTTGCACGGGGGGTGCCGGTCGATGCCGATGGGAACTTCTCCATGGCATTTTTCACAAATTTCAGCGTTCGCGGACAGGTCGGGCTGCTCGACTGGTACACGATATCCATTGCAATCTTCGCAGCTACCATCCTCGCTGCCCACGGAGCGACCTATCTCACGCTAAAAACGGAAGGCCCGGTACATGATCGTAGTTCCAAATATGCAACCTATCTGTGGGCTGCGGCTGTTCCGCTGTTTCTGGTGATCTCGATTGAGTCCTGGGCGGTTCGTCACGACGTTGTTGGACGCGCGATTCACAATCCGTTTTGCTGGCTGGGAGTGTTCATAATCCTGATCGCGACCGGCACAATGATTTCTGGCCTCACGGCCCGCCATGAAATGAGGGCGTTTCTTGGGTCGAATTTTATCTTGGTAGGGTTATTGACCACTGGCGGCGCCGCTATTTTCCCGGTGATGCTGTATTCCACTCTGGCGCCAGAGAATTCCATGACCGCCTATTCTGCCGCTGCCGGCGAGCAATCGTTGCGCCTCGCCTCTTTTTGGTGGCCCGTGGGGTTCGCTTTGTCGATCGCCTATTTCGTTTTCATTTCGCGGCGCTATGCGGGAAAAGTCAGCATAAGACGGGACACTCAGGGGTACTACTAAGGACGATATAAGCACCAGCCTGAACGCTGGGTGCCCCATTTGCCCCGATTTCCTGCGGAGGCTTGTGGCGTTGATACACTCCATGCGTACCGCCTAAAAACAGGAAGCCGGCGCGTTCGGCAGCAGCATCAAGGTGCATAGTGAGTAAAGACAAAGTCGGTCGCATTGGCCTTCTGGTGGCAGGGGAAGCAGCTTTTCATAAACGCCGCGTCGCCAGCTTTGCCGCCAGCGAAGTGACCGAACCCCCAGCCGCCGGTTGCAGCGTACTTTTTTGAGTCCTTGACCATAAACTGAATGTTCGTGGGGGCCCCGGGGACGAAAGATTGGGCTTGGCCGAAGACTTTGTTGTTTTCGTCAGATGGCACGTAACGGTAATGCAACGCAGCAATCATCGTGCCGTCCGGGAACGGAAGCTTGGCATCCCGGTAGGCCTTGAACGCTACCTCATTGCCCAGGACGGCACCTATACTGTTTAGGTTGCCTGCTTCATGGGCCGAGGAGATCCATCTCCAGTCGCGGTACCCGTGAGGCATTTCGGTAACGAAGGCCGGGGCGGATTCCCCACTCGCGTGTCCTGGTGCGGGGGCAATGAGGGCGACCAGGCCGGCAATTATTACAATTGCAACCAGGGAAAATGTGAAGTGTTTCATAAGGCGTCCTCCATCCAATACGCTTATGAGCCTCGATAAACTGACCTCAGCAGTCCTGATTATTCGCCTTAAAGCTAATGCCGGTGCCTCTTCGATCGCCAGTAGCCCAGGCGAAACTCACGCGCAACCACCATACAGGAGAACTTAACGCTGCGGGAAGGCCCGGCCGAGTCAAATCCTCCCTGTCCATTTAGCATTGGAATGCAACTAATAATTCCTTTGGGCCGAGCTGACTATCGCATGAACGAACGCGTTCAGATATCGAGAGCCAAAAAGTTGATTACCGGCTCGAGCGAAATGGCAGTTCGCATTCGCAAACATGACTGGTCACGGACCCCGCTGGGTCCGCTTGAACAATGGTCCGAGACCCTGCTCGCCACGGTAAACCTGATGCTGCATTCGCCGTTTCCGACCATCCTTTCCTGGGGGCCGGAGATGGTGTTTCTCTATAACGACGCCGCCATCTCTACGCTGACCGACAAGCATCCGAGCGCCCTTGGGGGGCTCTACCGCGACGTTTTCCACGAGGCATGGGACCTCGTGGGCGCTGATCTCGAAACCTGCTTCTCCCGGGGTGAGACGGCGGTGCGGGACAACATGTTCATCCCGATTCTCTTGAATGGGGTGCTGGTAGATCACTATTGGAGCTACTCTCTTATCCCTGTCTACGAAAACGGAAAAATCGGAGGCGTCTACGACGCCTTCCGCAACACGACCGAGACAGTCGTTGGGGCTCAAAAACTCCGCGAAAGCGAAGCCCGGCTAAAATTAGCGACCGAGGCGGCGCAGCTGGGGGTATTTGTCTGGGATACCGAGAATGACCTGGTTAGCTGGGAAACTGATCGTGTTTATGAGATATTTCGACGGGCCCGGGAAGACGGGCCACTGAACAGAAGGGAGTTCCTGCAGGATTTCCTCCATCCGGATTTCCATGAGGCATTTCGAGAAGCGGTGGAACGTACGATCCAACAGGGTGTGCCGTTCCGTTTTGAAGGTCTCATGTACCGCACCGACAGAACGCTCTGCCGGATCGAATTGAGAGGGGACCTTCAGCCAGAAATCAAGGGTTCGCAAGGAAAAATCCTGGGCACGATCCGGGATGTGACGGAGATTCGAAAGACGGAAGAGACGATCCGCGACAGTGCCAAGCGACTGGGGGAACTGGCAGCTATCGTTGCCTCCTCGGAAGACGTAATCATCGGTAAGGATCTGAATGGAATCATCACCAGTTGGAACAATTCTGCCGCAAGGCTTTTCGGCTACACGGCCGAGGAGATGATCGGGGCTTCGATCCTCAGGCTCATTCCGGAGCATCTGCACTCCGACGAAACCACCATCATCGAAAGCATCCGTGCCGGCCGGTCTGTAGAGCACTTCGAAACGGTTCGACTCGCCAAGGATGGGAGGCTCCTTGATGTCTCCCTCACCGTATCTCCGATCAAGGATGCAAATGGTCAGATCATCGGCGCCTCAAAGATCCTGCGCGATGTTTCCAGCCGGAAACGGTTGGAGCAATCTTTGCTCCAGGCAGAGAAGATTGCCGCCACGGGTCGTATGGCCGCAACCATTGCCCACGAGATCAATAATCCCCTGGAAGCGGTGATCAATCTGCTTTTCCTGCTTCGCTCCAAAGTCACCGACGAGGAGGGCATCCAATATCTCGCCACCGCAGAGAACGAACTCGGGCGCGTTGCCCACATCGCTAAGCAGACCCTTGGATATTACCGGGAGCACGCTTCCGCGAGTCTGACTTCTCTCGAAAAGATCGCGGAACAGGTCCTCATGATCTACGAACCACGCTGCACGGCGGCAGGAATAACGATCCGGCGTCTTTTTTCAACGTCGCGAAAGGTATTGCTACGCCGCGGCGAGATGATGCAGGTGATTTCCAACCTGGTCGTTAACGCTATTTATGCCATGCCCACCGGGGGCACGCTTTCGGTTTCAGTTTGCGATACCGAGACTCCGGCAGAGGGAGTGGCCCTCACTGTCACAGACACCGGCGTAGGAATCGCATCAGAAGTTTTGCCGAAAGTGTTCGATGCGTTCTTTACCACCCGGGCCACGGTCGGCACGGGCATTGGGTTATTCGTCGCGAAGCAGTTTGTCGAAGCGCACGGCGGCCAAATCAGTATTGATAGCGTTGTCGAGCCGGAGAGACGCGGAACGCTGGTTCGGGTTTTCTTGCCTACCCGCACTCAGTACGAAACTCCGGTCAGTTCGCCGTAGACGACCTCTGTGAAGGTCCATGCTCTCGCCGACTCAGGCTGCCTCCGTTCCCTGCGGTTGATCGCTTGAACCTGGTCGATGAAGATCTTCACGATCGGGCAGACTCAGCACTTTGAAAGCGCCCGCCGCCGCCGCACCGCCGGCAAACTCAGCCAGCAGGTAAATCCAGATATTCGCCCAGGACGAGAGCCCCATGACAGAGATGCCTGCCGCGACCGCCGGGTTGAAGGCTCCGCCGGAAATGTTGCCGACCGAAAATGCCCCCACCAGCACCGTGAACCCGATCGCCACCCCGTAAAATGAATTGCCCGAAGTGTCCTTGGCCGTAGCCACGTTCAGTACGACATAGACGAGTGCAAAGGTGAAAAGAAATTCTGCCAAAAGTGCGGGTACAGTCGCCGGGTGGAGCGGTGCAACAGCGCCCCCTCCCTTTAGGAACTTGACGACCAAGGCTGCCAGCACACCCCCCATGATCTGAAAAGTCATGTACGGTGCTACATCCCTGGTCTCGCACTTGCCACGCAACCAGACTCCCAGCGTAACGGCCGGATTGAAGTGGCCTCCGGAAATATGACCGCCCGCAAAAATCATCACCATGAGCGCGGAACCGATCGCCAGAGGGGCGAAGGGTCCGGCGCCGTGGCCGATGACCGTGCACCCAATGGTCAGAACCAGGAAAAAGGTCCCAATGAATTCAGCGAAGTACTTGGTCATGAACTACCCTCGTTTCGACTCGCGATTGAGCCGTGCCAGGTCGATTTGGCGGCAAATGCAACTCGAATTGTTCCGAGTGAAGGGACGAATGGTGTCGTCATCCTCCACGCTGTGCTTTTAAGAGAGCAAGATGTGAGCCAAAGTCATCGCCGCACTTTCTCCGCCACAAATCACTGACAAATCAAGCGGTCTTGGTGCCGGCTACCTGTTGCACACCTGCGGAGTGACGAAAACTCGACTCTGCGACGACGGAAACTTGACCCTTCGACGCCAGGTGCCGGACGGTCTCGTCAGTGAGAATGGATGCCAGCCAGGCATGGGCACGGTTCGATGTGGCGCTGACTCACTGGGCGAATGGGTTCCCCTGCATACCACGCCATTCCACCGAGAGTTTCTGCAGTACATCGGTCGGCGGCGGTCCATCATGGACCACAACCCGATAACGCAGCACCAGCGGCGCATCGGGATGAATCGTCGTCGTTCCAAAGGTAGTAATGCAGGGATTGAGCATCCACACTGTGTTCTGCCACCGGGTGGGCGGATTCAGCGGATGATCAAGAACAGCAACACCCACCGTTTTTCCATCGCTTTTCAAGCGAATGGTGTAGTCATACCACGGCTCAGACGGCCAGTTTGAATCCGGATAAGAATAGGTGGAGGGGGGAAGAGTGACTTTGCCGTAGGCGGCCGAGTAATACCAGTCACCATATTTCTGGGCCTGTACCGCGAAGCCCCCGAACGATTGCTGAGGAAGCACGTAATCCACGACGGGAGTGAGCCGGTAGGCGAGATCGATCACGTAAACGCCGTCCCGCTCAGTCACCGTAACCTCATCGGTTTCTTCCGCCATTTTCTTGTTTTCAAGCAACCAGTCGTTATGAATCTCCAACTGGGCGTGCTTGGCGTCTGCGTTTACCAGCTTCACATCGCGGTTTTGAATCACACGGCCTTCGCGTGGCGCGTACAAGCCCCACGACCAGAAATCAGCGCGTTGCACACTGAATGCGCGTACCGGATGATTGCCTGTGGATTTCGAAAAGTCGACCGGGGTGTGAAACTCCGAGTCCAAAAACGCAAACCACACTCCGCGGTGATGCGGATGGTCATCGGGAGCCACATTGGTAACGCGCTCCCCCGAAGGCGTGTTGAGAGGATCGAAGAAGGCGGCGCTGGGCGACGTGAGGCCGATATTTTCCGGCTTCTTTGTTACGTAGTTGAAGATCACATGCCCATCGGGTCCCTTGAGCTGCATGCCAGATTCAACCGGCGCCAAGGTGTATACCGAAGAACCTTGAGCCACAGCGGGAGGAGAGATCGCGTATGGAATAGAGATGCCCGAGCCGACGGCGAAAATAAGTGCGGCAACCTTCTTAAAGTATGACATTAATAAAATCCCTCCAGGTTCTACGGATCACTCGGGCAAGGCGAAGGCGAAGAGTGCGCCTTTGGCGGCAACGGCGACGTATTGATGGCCATCCACGGAGTAAGTGATCGGGCCGCTGGCAACGGTCCCGCCCAGCCCAACCTTCCACAGGCACCGCCCATCACGCGCGTCCAGGGCAAAGAAGTTCCCTTCCATCCCGCCGGAGAACACCAAATCCGAGGCGGTGCTCAGCACGCCACTCTCGGTGTAGTTCACCATTTTGAAGTCCCATTTTTTCTCGCCGGTTTGTGGATCGACGGCTCGCACCGCCCCGTATCCCTCCTCCTCCGTACGGAAGATGGGGGACACACCGCGCTTGCTTTGGGCTGTCGAGGTTGCACTACTCGCTCCCATGTATCGCTTGTTTTGCACCCAGGGACCAGGGTCGCTCTTAGGCGAATAATTTGAGTAGTTTTCCCAGGTAGAGATATAGAAAAATCCTGTGCGAGGGCTGAACGAGGGCGAGTACCAATTCGTACCTCCCTGTGTTCCGGGCCGCACAAAAGCAGCGCCCTCTGGTTTGGGAGCCAGGCCGGGCGCCATGATGGGCCTACCCTTGGCGTCGAAGCCCAGATTCCAATTCTGTTTTACAAACGCTTTGCCCATCAGAAATTGGCCATTGGTGCGATCGAATACATAGAAGAATCCGTTCCGGTTGGCCCAGAGCATGACTTTGCGGGGTTCGCCCTTCCACTGGATATCGGCCAGGACCGGCACCTGCACGGAATCCAAATCGAATTCGTCGTGCGGCATGAACTGGTAATACCATTTCAACTTGCCCGTGTCCGCGTCCAGTGCAAGCACGGAGTCACTGTACAGGTTATCTCCCGGACGAGAGTCCCCGTTCCACCCTGGGTTCGGATCGCCAGTTCCCCAAAACGTAAGGTTCGTTTCCGGATCATAGGATCCAGTAACCCAAATGGGCGAGCCTCCATATTTGTACGAATCGCCTCCCCAGGTCTTGGCAATGGCTTCCGTGGGTGAGTTCGGCGCCGTCCAGAAGCGCCACAACTCCTTGCCGGTTTTCACGTCGTAGGCGCCCACCCAGCAATTCGCGCCGCGCTCATTGTCGGCCGCGCCCAACACTACCATATTCTTGATGATCAGCGGAGCGACATTGAGTTGATAGCCCTGGCGCCAATCCACCAGGGTCTTGTTCCAGATAGCTTTGCCGCTGGTCGCATCGATGGCGATCAGATGTCCATCGTAGGTCGCCCAGAAGACGGTGTTGCCTGAGATGGCCAGGCCTTTACAAACCAACACGTAGGCATTTGACTCGGGCGGAATCTCGTAGGTGAAGGTCCAGAATATCCTTCCGCTGGCTGCATCCAGGGCAACCACATCGTTCCCCTGCACGGTATACATGATCCCGTTCACCACCAGGGGCGTCGCCTCCATCTTGTCGTTGGGGCCACCTTCCGGTCCCACCGAGGCCAGCGGAGCCGGGTGATAGACCCACTTCAACTGCAGGTCCTTGACGTTGTCCCGGTTGATCTTGTCGAGCAGGCTGTAACGTTGGCTCGCGTAACCGCCGGAATAGGTAAGCCAGTTCTGCGGCTCACGGCTCGCATGCAGAATATTGTCCGAGGTCACCTGGGCTTGAACGGAACCTCCAAACAGCAGCAACGTCAATAAGACGCCATATCTCATTAGTTGCCACTACCCTTCAGCGAGCTGAGATAGTGAACCAGGTCGGTGAGGTCTTGCGCACTCATCTTGTCCGCATAAGATGGCATCGGATTCGCAGTCACAATCGTGAACTCACGCAGACTGGCCTTCTGAAACGATCGCAGTTGGCTGGAGGAATCGATGATCTGGACGCTGAACCCATCCTGATTCAAGATCCTGCCCGTAACCGTCTTGCCGTCTTTGGTCACCAGCCGCACCGAGCGGTTCTCAGGACGAACATCCTTGCCCGGCGACACCAGCGCAGCCTGGATATCCGCCGCCGAGCGGCTCGCTCCGATATCGCTCAGGTCCGGACCAACATAGGAGCCCACGTTGTCGACCCGGTGGCACGACAAACATCCATTCGCCTTGATCAGCCCGGTTGCTTTGGCGATCTCGGCTTCACTCAGGGGGGATGCCAACGGGACTGCCGCCGGGGAGGGCGCGGGCGTAGCCGTCATTGGGGCAGGCGTTGGGGGGGCAGCCGTTGGGGGTGTATCTTTGCCGTAGTTCGCCGTCAGGTAGGCGATGATATTGTCAAAATCCTGCTGCGTGCCTTGCGCTCCCTTAGACACCATGTCGTTGACCACGCCGGTCCACTGCGCCTGATCCATCCGCTGACTCGTCGCCATGCTTACGCCATGGCAATTGCTACAAATTCGCTGGAACTCGGCCTTCCCCTTCCCTTGCGGCAAGGTTTGCGCATGACCCATGAGGGCACAACTTGCGCAGGCAATTAGCCACGTACTCCAAATGCTCTTCGATCTATGTTTTGAATTCATTCGCCCTCATTGCACGACCTACTCTTGCAAGCCGAAAACATAAGTGAGTTAGCCGCGCACACGGCTACAAATTGATGGCCATCGATGGAGTAAGTCATAGGACCACTGGCCACGGTTCCGCCCAGACCCACCTTCCAGAGAGCCTCGCCCGTAAGTAAGCCAGTTCTGCGGCTCCTGGCTGGCATGGAGCATGCGATTGTAGGTAACCTGCGCTGATAAGGAGGAAACGGCCAACGAGAGCAAGGCTAGGGGTCCGATTTTCAATGGGAAAGCCCTGTTAGTTCCGATTTGAACTAAACATCCTACGCTGGGGTAAACCCCAATATTTAAACACGCGATAAGTAGATACACTCGCAAAATGGGGCCTGTCAAGAGATTTAGGCGGTTCCGCGTTCCGTAATGAACTATTGATGGATCACTCCTCAGACACGCAGGCTGTGCAGATAAACGTAACTCTGGCGAAGCTGGTCGATGGAATCCGTAGGCCACGCATTTGCGGGAACTCCATGCAGCGTCCCCGCACCGTAGGCTGCGACCTCAGCATAATAGTTCTCGATCGGGGTCTTCTTCGCTGCTTTGAAAATCTCTTTCCACTTCAGCACGCCTTGGCCGACCGGCACACTGGTCTTTCCCGGCAAATAGTCCTTGGCATGCATGGAAAAGTAGCGAGTGGGATATTTGTGGAGGTAACCCAGCGCATCGGCTCCCGCGAAAGTAAGATTGCCAACATCGATTTGGAAGCTGACCAGCTTGGGGTCGGTCCCCTCCATGAGCAGGTCATAGGGAATCACTCCGTCGATGGCCATAAACTCCTGATCGTGATTGTGGTAACCAAGGCGAAAGCCAGCCTGCTTGACTTTCGCCCCCAGGTCATTCAACTGGGCAGCCTGCCACTTCCAGTCATCTGTAGTTTTCATGCGGGTTGGGTCCGGCGCACAAATTATATTCTTGAGCCTCAGCTCGTGCGAAAAGGCCATCTTCTCTTCAAATGACTGGTGGAGCTCCGCATAGTAGAACTGACAGTTGTCACACAGCATGCCGATGGAGTCGAGCTTCTGGCGAATCTGCTTGGCCGGCAAATCCGCAAGCGGAGACTTTTCGTAGCCGTAACCTTTAAAGGAGACCAGGTCTACCGATTGGAAGCCTATGTTGCGCATCGTTGCCCAACCTTGATCCCAGTCTTTGATGAGCAGGAATCTCGCGTCGTAGCCCTGAAACCCAATGGGCATGCCCAGAGGGTTGGCGGATGCGGGGACCGCCGACTGACCGGCAAAAGCAACCCCGGCGGCCGTGATGCTCATACGTCGTAGAAACTCTCTTCTCGAAACCACTGGCAGGTCACCATCCGATCTAAAACGTATTGCGGAAATCAATGTAGTCGTTCATTGAACTTCGTAGCCTGGTGCGCCGGCGCGATAGGTTGCGCTTAGGTTCAGGGATGTTTTTTGTCAGACTCCCACAGACTCGTCATCCTGAGAGTCTGTGACTTTATTGGTTTCACAAAAAAATCGATACTGAAAACAAAGAGCTTAGGTGGGTCAAAAATCGCTAAAAGTCAATAAAGTCACAGCCTCTGAGCGGAGCGCCTCACCGATTGATCGAGTGAAACAGCGCTTGTGGCGCGGAGTCGAAGGACCTCGGCGGTGCTTATTTTACCTATGCCGCTCGGAGCCTTTCGACCACCGTGGCCCGACAATAGGATCTCCTGCGATACGCACCTGATGGTCAGGGGTACATCTTTTCATGCACTGCAATCATCTTCCACCCCCAGGTCTGTGCAAAGGTCTTTGAACTCGGGATTGATCGTGCGAATAAGGTTGAGCTTCTTTGCGCGCCGCCAGCCTTTGAGTTGTTTTTCCCTGGCGATGGCTGTGCGAATATTTTCGTAGCCTTCAAAGTAGAGCAAGCGCTTGCAGCCCTAGCAGGCTGCTGAAAAATGGTTTTGGAATCTGCTGATTCTCGTTTTGTGGGCCATTTTTGATGATTCTGTCGCTCAAAACGCATTGTTTCTCTTCCCTGCAGAGCAGTTGTTCCACCTGCAGAGACACTACGGCCCGATCAGGCCACGGCTGGAATCGGAATCAGCTTTCGCATCCGCACCAGGTTATAAGCCGCTGCCGCGAAGGTAAAGATCCAAGCCACCTTGAAGAGTCCGCGATGTTTCAGTTTGCGCAGCAGCGCGATGTCCTTCAGCCAGCCGAAGCACTCCTCGATGCGCTTTCTCTTCTTCTGGCTGACGGCGTAGCCAGCGTGCCGCGTGGTGCGCGCATCGATGGCGCTGCCGCCCGGCCGTGCCGTCGTTCTGCGCCACGTGCGGAGTCACGTTCATGTGGCGGCATTCGGTCGACGAACTCCGCCGTGTCGAAACCCTTGTCGCCGCCCACCGTGATGCGACCGTCGCCCGGAACCTGCTCCAGCATCAACAGCGCCGCATCGCGCTCGGCCCGCCCGTTGGCTTGGAGCAACTCCGCGTTCACGATCAGGCCGTTGCGGTTCTCCACCAGCAGATTGCCGCTGTAGCTCAACTTGGCCTCCTTGCCTTTGCCCTTGCGCGCCAGAAGTGCATCCGGATCGGTCTTCGACTCGTGTGTCTGGTTGGAGCGCTTCTGGCCGTGAAAGTCCACCGTCGGATTGCCGGGATCATCCGGCGGTGCATTCTGCTTGTCCTTCGCTTGAAAACTCTTCAGACTCGCCCAAGCCTCCAACAGCGTTCCGTCCACCGTGAAGTGCTCGTCGGAAATCAATCCCGCCGCACGCGCCCGCTCCACTACCTGGGCCAGGAACTCCTTGGCCACCGCCGCTTCCAGCAGCCGGTCGCGGTTCTTCGTAAACGAGGTCGCGTCCCACACCTGCTCGTCCAGGTTCAGCCCCACAAACCAGCGGTACAGAATGCTGTAATCGATCTCCTCCATCAGCAGCCGCTCCGACCGCACCGAATACAGCATCTGCAAACAACTGCGCCCGCAGCAGCTTCTCCGGAGGAATCGACGGCCGTCCGCCTTCGGCATACATGGCGTCAAACAACGGCGACATCCGCTCCAGAATCTCGTCCGTCATCGCCCGCACCGCGCGCAGCGGATGATCCTTCCGCACGCGCTGTTCCGGCGACAAGTAACTGAACATATCCCCTTGCTGATGATCAATTCCACGCATGATCTCGTCTTAACTGAACACGCTGTGGAATTGAAGTGACTTTTTCAGCACCCTGCTAGGTCTCAGTGAAACCTTCCCACGTACCCTCCTTATGTTGCATGACCCGGAGATACAGGTTGCTGGTGACGCCAATGTAAAGCGTGCCTGTATGGCTGCCGAGAATGTAGATGCAGGCGCCGGACATAGCAAGATGCTAGCAAGTTCTTGGTTCTCGGCCCCAGAGAAAAAACCGTGGCGGGCTTCGGTGGTTGAAAAGCTCCGAGCAGCATGGGTAAGATAAGCGCCGCCGAGGTCCTTCGACTCCGCGCCACAAGCGCTGTATCACGCGATTAATTTGTCAGGCGCTTCGCTCAGAGGCTGTGACTTTATTGACTTTTAGCGATTTTTGACCCACCTAAGCTCTTTGTTTTCAGTATCGATTTTTTTGTGAAACCAATAAAGTCACAGACTCTCAGGATGACGAGTCTGTGGGAGGTTGACGAAAAACCGGAACCTGGAGGCGATCTGCCGACGGCACATTGGCCGCGCCCGAAAGTGAGACCGCAGGTCCCTCCACCACGCTGCGCTCCGGTCGGGATGACAAAAGGGGAAGGCGGTGACTTTCATTGGGGGCCGTCTGATCGGATGTCAGAAGAAAACAGATAAGTAAGCGCTTATGAGGACTGAGACATCCCGCTTCTTTGCGCTTGGGCTCACTCATTGCTTCTTAGGCTGACCCCAGAATATGTAGAGGCCACGCTTGGTCGCGGTGACGATATCTATGATTCCATCGCCGTTCAAATCTGTGGCCAGCACATCCGATCCTGCGCCTGAGCTGTTGTGGATCAATTCCGGCACCAGCTTCGCGCCCCCTGGCGCCTTCGGATCGCGAACCGTCTTGTACCAATAGAGGTAGGGCGGACCATAAACATCAGGGTCAAGGAAATCATCGTTGTGCGACCATTGCCTCTTGCCTACGATGAAATCTGGTATACCATCGCCATCGACATCCGCAATCGCCGAGCCGTGCAACTCAGAAAAGGTCACACCGCCAGCATTCTCGGTGTTGTAGTCATCCATCACCATGTGCCTAACAAAGGAGATTTCGCCGCTAGCAGAGCGCTTTTGCTCAAACCAGGCCAAACCGAAGGCATGCGCTTCAAGACTGGTCACGACATCGTTGAGGCCGTCCCCATTTACGTCGTAAACTCCGATGGTGGCTCCTCCGGGAGAGATCCTCGTCCAACGGCCAAAGGCCTCCGGATGATATTTCCACGGCTGCTGGCTGCCCCCGGAGGCCGGCTGTTCCCACCAGCCGTCCGCGCCAACAATGTCCATCCGCCCGTCGCCGTTGATGTCGCCCACGCCAATACCGTGAACCGGCCAGGGACCTTTTTCCGAAATGGTATGAACGACCCACATCCCGGTTGGATTCGCGGGATCAGGCTTGGCATAACGCATGTATCCGTCGGCGACATAGACCAGCTCCGGCTTGCCGTCGCCATCCACATCGACCAGCAACGAGTCTTCACTTTGCATGGAGGGAATTACTTTGTAGCGGTCCCACCGCCTGGCCTCCTTGCCCGGGTTCACAAACAGGTACGCGCCGCCACTCTCGCCCAGATTGGTGGCCACGATATCGGGCCAGCCATCGCCGGTAAAGTCATAGGCGTGCTGCACCCAGGTGGCGTACTCGTTCGAGGGATTGAATGTTTTGGCAGGATAGATCTCTCTGAACGTCGTGAAGTCCGGACCGTAATAGACGTAGGGCCCGGAAAGCACATCCAGCTTGCCGTCGTGATTGAAGTCAGCCGCCACCGCGGACCAGTTGTAGTAGAAGGGGCTGAGACGCTGCATGCGAAAGCGGCTTCCTACTTGCTCCGCCGGCTGCACGCGGATGGCGAGGTCCTTATACGAAACATCCTTCAAGCGTACCTCGCTGCCCTTACCAACATAGAGCGCAATCGAACCATAAGAATCGATGTCTTCGGTGGCCACACTCAACGTGCGATCGGTGTTGTTCAGGTAACCGCGCAGGATGTCGGCATCGAGCAGTGCCTCCATCTCATTCCAGCCATCCGGGCGCAGCGGAGCCTGCGAATGCGTGATGGCTAGAGCAGGCACAGAAGGAGTAAAGACTCGGACCGGCGGCGGCAGCGTCGTCGGGTCGATGCGCGGCGGAGCAAAACGAATCATGCCCGCGGCATCCCTCAGCCTGGTTCGCTCCACCACCCCGCCTGTGGAGTCAAGCGTCAGGTTCTCCGCCGCAAACACGTCGCCCTTTAGCGAAAGATAGGTTCCCTCGAGCCCGTCTGCTGTTTTCTCCAGGCGGAGCAGGACACCGGTATCGCAGGCGCCGCTACAGCGGAACGCGGTGTAGAAACCTGTGTCCTGATACCCGCGATCGAGCACCAGCCAACCATTGCCTGCTGTTCCCTTCCCGACAATCTCCCCATTTTCCGCGGACCACTCGGCGGGGCCTAACGTATGCCATCCCGCCAGGTGAGAACCCGTGAACTTAACATCCGGCACGAAGCTGGGGCCAGACAAATCTGTAGATCCGGATTGCGCTCGCGCGATGCCTGCCAGTAAAAATCCGGGAAAGAGGGAGCAGATGGCGACCAGGCCCCGCACCCGCCTCAGCACTCTCACTTAGCTGCCTTTGCCGTGTTGGGCTTGCCCCAGTAGATGTAGAGCCCGCGCTTGGTCGCAGCCACGATATCAATCGCACCATCCCCATTCAGGTCCACCGCCAGCAGGCTGTCCCCAGCGCCGCTGTCATCGTCGATCATTTCGGGAACGAGCCTTGCCCCTCCAGGAGCCTTCGGGTCGCGCACCGTCTTGTACCAATAGAGATAAGGAGGACTATAGGCATCCGGATCCAACAAATCATCCTTGTGAGAAAACTGCCGCTTACCGGCAATGAAGTCCGGAATGCCATCTCCATCGACATCGGCAATGGCGGTGCCGTGAATCTCTGCGAACGTAACCCCGCCGGCATTTTCGGTGTTGTAGTTATCCATCACCATGTGCTCGACGAACGAAATGTCACCGTTACTGGCCTTCTTTTGCTCGAACCATGCCAGGCCGAATCCATGCGCATCGAGCGAAGTAACTACGTCGTTCAATCCATCGCCGTTCACATCGTAGATTCCGATCTCGCCGCCGCCATACGAGACCGGTCCCCATCGACCGAAGGCCTGCGGATGATACTTCCACAATTGATCGCCGCTGCTCTGAGGGGGCGCCTCCCACCATCCATAGGCATTCACAATATCGACGCGCCCGTCGCCGTTGATGTCGCCCACTCCGATGCCGTGGGCTGACCAGGGCCCTTTCTCCGAAATCGTGTGCACGATCCACGGTTTGGTTGGATCGGCGGGATCCGGCTTGGCATAGCGCACATATCCGTCGGCGATGTATACCAGCTCCGGCTTGCCGTCACCATCCACATCTTTCAGGATGGAGTACTCGCTCTGCATGGTTGGCAGAACCCGGTACTGCTTCCAACGCCGCGACTCTCCGGCGGGGTTCACATAAAGCACGGCGCCGACACCCAGGTAGGTAGCGACGACATCATCCCAACCGTCGCCGGTGAAGTCGTAGCTATGTTGATCCCAGGTTGAGTACTCGGTGGAAGGGTTGAAGGTCCGTGCCGGATAAATCTCGCGCGACCTGGTGAAATCCGGGCCAAAGTAAAGGTAGGCGCCGGAGATCAGATCCAGGTTTCCGTCGTGATTGAAATCCGAAGCAACCGCGGTCCAGTTGTAGTAGAAGGGCGTGAGCGATTGTTTGCGAAAGCGGCTGCCTACCTTTTCCAGGGGCTGTACTCTGAGCGCCAGATCCTTATAAGACACATCTTTAAAACGTACTTCGCTCCCCTTGCCAACATAGAGCGCAATTGGACCATACGCGTTCATATCGTCGTTGGCAGTTGCGACGCTTACCCCCGGACCTGTGTCATTCAGGCGGCCGCGCATGATATTCGCGTCCAGCAGGATCTCCACCTCGTTCCACTCTCCATCGCGTACGCCGGGATGCGGCCGCGTAACCGGCAGCGTCAAACCCGGAGCCGCGTCCTGGGCGGGAGCTCTGACCGCGGCCGGCAGAGCGGTAGGATCCGTTTCAGGAGGAGCGAAGCGCACTTGCCCCACCGCATCTCTCAACTTCTCCCGCTCGATAATGCCGCCATCGGCGCTGAGGGTTACATTTTCCGCAAGCAATGCGTGACCCTTCACGGAGAGGTAGGTGCCCGTCATGCCATTCGCCGACTTTGTCATGCGGAGCAGTACGCCGGTATCGCAATCGCCGGTGCAGCGGAAGGCGGCGTAGAAGCCCGTGTCCTGGTAGGAGTGATCGAGAATCAACCAACCACTGCCTGCTGTTCCTTTACCGACGAGTTCCCCGTTTTCCGCCTGCCAGCCGGCTTGCCCCAAGGTATGCCATCCACTCAAGGCGGACCCGGCAAACTTTGCATCAGGAATAAAGCTCGGGCCAGACATTCCGGATTGCGCGGAAGCGATTACGCCCAGGAAAAGCCACGTGGAGAGGGAGCACATGGCGACTGCAGCACATTGACGTCTCACCATCAAATCAACCTTAATCCGGGCAGCTTATAGTTCGCTAATGAACTCGAAACCCTTGGCCTTGCATTGGCCCATTGGCGGTACTGGATCCATAGATAGATATACTTCAGGAGAAACGAGTGTCAAGGAGTTGTTTCGCCTTAGTTCCATGATGAGCTACTGAGTGGAGATCCGCACGTGCCAAGGCCTCCGTTTGGCCAAAGCCAACGGAGGCCGCACTTGTACTACTACCAAGCTGAGTAATGACGTCGTTGGTTAGAACGTGAAGCGCACCCCGAAGCGGAAGTATCGTGCATCGAGCAGACGGCCCAACGGAGTTACGTTTGTGATCTGGCTGTATTTATTCAGCGCGGTGATGTTTCCATTCGTGAATGAAGCGCTTGAAACATTGGAATTAGGAACAGCAAAATGCGGCGTGTTGGTGACGTTGAAGCTCTCCGCACGGAATTGCATACTCAGCCTCTCCCATATTTGGAAATCACGGAAGACACTGGCATCAAAATCCGTTGCCCCCGGCCCGCGCAGAGAATTGAAGCTGCTGTTCCCGAACGCGGCCGTACTCACTGGAGCAAAAGCCGTCGGATCGAACCACGTGTTACTATCGCCAGCCGTGTGAGGAACACTGCCCTTGGCCACTGTGGGCTTGACCTTGTTGGCCAGCTGGGTGCTGATCGCGTTGGGGCAATTGCACGAGGAATTGGCGGAGCTGACATAGAACGGCAACCCCGAAAGATGGTAGAACACGCCATGGAGGCTCCATCCACCAATTATCGCGGCGCCGACTCCACTCGTGACGAACCGTTTATCCTTGCCGAAGGGCAATTGATATAAGGAGCTGACGATGAAATTATTTGTCCGATCCACTGGAGTTACCGAGGTATTGCGGTAATAGTATTGGGGAATTTCAATCCCAGCGCCTCCGGAGGGCAGCGCTGCGGTTGCACCTCCTTGCATGTCCTTGGAGTAGGTATAGGCGATTTTCAGGTCGAGACCGTTGGTGAGCCTCCTGTCCAGAGTGGCTTGCAGCGAGTTGTAAATATCCCAGTTGGCGGGTTCAAACGCAGTAATTGCGCCCGTGATTCCGTATTGATTCAAAGGCAAGCTTGCCGTGCCGCCCCCCAGTGTGGCGTAGTTAAAGTTGACGGTTCCATTCTGCTTAACAACGTGGGTTCCAACATAACCGACTTGCGCGACGAACCCAGCGAAGCTCCGCTGCACATTCAAGTTCCAGGATTGGATGTAACCGCGAATGAAGTTCTTCGCCACGGTGTTGACGTTGCCTGCGCCGAAGGGAATCGGAACATCCCCTTGGCTATTCGGTACCGGATTGGGAATAGTGGGAAAGCCAGTCGCCAGCGTGGTGCTGGCAGGCAAATAGGAATTGGTTCCGTTATAGACACCTTCGACCGTGGCCGGGTAAGCCTGGGTTCCAGAGTTGCCCATTTCCACCTGGGTAGGAGACAGAGCATAGCCTGCGCGCACGACGGTGTTGTCGTCTACGCGATAAGCAATACCGAGGCTGGGAGCAAAGAGCTTTTTGGAAACCGTGATGCCGCAATCGCCGGGATTGCCGCCGACTCCGCAAAGTTCCATCGTTGGGTTGTTGATGTCGGTAAATAGATTGTCGTACTGAATGCCGCGGGTGGCGGTCGTCGGCACAGGAAAGTACTCCCAACGAAGGCCGTAATTAATGGTCAGTTTATGACTTGCCTGCCACTGATCGCGCGCGTAGATAGAAAAGTCGTACTCGCGAAGAGTAATGTAAGGCTGCTGGGGCTGAAACCAGACGTTGGTGGTCTGCGGCAGGCCTAGCAGGTAATCTGCCACTCCATTATAAGGATTCGGCGAGGCTCCGCCGGGAGTGCTGGTGACGCCGCCGGTGAACTGAAAGACGGTGTTGCGCACTTCCTTATGATTCATATGCAGGCGAACAATATCTTCGCCGAATCGAATGTTATGCGAGCCCTTGATCTTGGTTACGTTGGCGGCGTACTCGAAAACCGGGTCTTTGTATTCAAGCGGCGGATACGAATAGCCGAACGTCGTACCAGTAGAGGAAGGATAGCCGGCAATGTCAAAGTCCGGCATACCGCCTGACCAGGGAAGGGCTCCGATATTTGTGCCGGGAATTCCCAATGTGTCCAGGCCAACCTTGACGTTTGTCATGGTCGGGAAAAGCAATTGGTGCGGTTGCGTAACTCCGAACGTACCGTCGATGATCAGGGTCGGACTAAATAGGTAGGTCACCGATCCCGAGACAGCGAGTGTGGCGCCATTCTGTAAATAGTTTCCTGCGCCATTGGCACTGAATGCAGGCCAGCCACCGCTTGAGCCCCCAAGAAACTGGCCAAAAAACGGGTCTTGTTGGTTGAAATAAGGTTGATACCCGTAGCGTCCTGAAACCCTCAGCTTGGAGGTTATCTGATAGTCAATTTTGGTATCGATCTTGTGCAGGTTGTAGGTGGTCTTCTGGACCACGGCGAAGTTATTCTGAATTCCGCTAAGGTTCGGCGCCGGAACATAGGGAATCATGATCTTGGCGACCGAGCTGATTCTGGCTTCGGGTATTTTGTTCCCCGGAAACGGCGTCCTGCCCGTACCGTCTGGATTGCCTGTAGCGGGGTCGTAGATGGGGGTGGTAGATCCTGATAAATCGCCCGAGAGCATCTGTGCGGTCGGCACAGAAATGGTTCCGGTATATCCCTGGTTAATGAAGTCGCCTTCATAGCCGGCAAAGTAGAAAAGTTTGTCCCGGATGATGGGACCGCTTACCCAGCCGCCGGTGTCGTTGTCGACCAGATGCGGCGCCTTTTGGGTAGGAAGCTGGAAGAAGGTGCGCGATTCCGTTGCGTTGTTGATGTTGTATTCGTAGAACGCTCCGTGGATTCCATTCGATCCACTACGGAGCTGCACCGTCACCGAAGGGCCGCCGGAGAGTCCCTGTTCGGCATCGGGGCTGTTCGTGACCACGTTGATGCTTTGAATTGATTCCACCGAGGGCACGAAGCTGGTGTATTGCTGAACCCACGGATTGGTGGCACTGACACCTTCAATGCGCACATTTGGACCCTGGACAGCAGTTCCGTTGGCGGCAAACTGCATGGATTTGGAAGGGTTGTTGGTGCCCCCGGAAAGCTGGCCGCCGGGAGGCACCATGCCAGGAACCTGGTTGAGAATTCCCTGGTAGCTTCTGGTGGCCTGCGGTACGGTTTCCAGCGCGTGCGACGAAATCTCGGTATGCACGTCTGCCGTATCGGTTTGTAGCTGGGCCGCAACCGCGCTCTGCACTTCAACGGTTTGCGAGACGGTCCCTACCTGAAGTTGAGCATCGACGCGCACTACGTTATTCGCGGTGACATCAATACCTTTGGTCTTGTAGCCCTCGAAACCCTGCTTGGTAATAACCACCTGGTAGTTGCCTGGCGGGACGGTCGAGACGGTATACACGCCGCCGTTGTCGGTGACCACGGTACGCGTGTCGTTGGTTTGGGTTTCGGTGATCACGACGTTCGCCTCCGGCACCGCTGCTCCGGTGTTATCTGTAACCGTGCCGACGACCGAACCGTACAGTGTCTGTGCCTTGGCCTGGATGGAGGCGAATACCGGCAGGCACAAGGAGAGGGCACACGCCCACACCAGCGATCTGAATGTGCCAGGTTGATTTTCTTTCATTGCAGACCGACGCGTAAATCCTAATTCAGGTAATTCCACTTGCGTTCACCTCGCCTCTAGGAGTCCCACAATGAACTATCTTGCGATTAAGTCTGTTTTGTTGAAGGTTTGACCTTGGGCTAAGTAGATATACTTGGCCATTAAGATATGTCAAGGGGTATTTAGAGGCTAGTTCCGTAATGAACTATCCGGCATCTAAATGAGAAATCCCCACATATTAGGCGGTCAAACGCGCGTTGAGGCCCCGTCACCAAGTCGCGGACGAACCCGTTTCTCCTCGACAAGCGCCCTGCATTCACGAAGAAGTTGTAGGAAATGATCATCCATAAGGATGATCTTAAGAACCGGCTTAGTGTTTCTCCATGCGCTCAAGCGCTTGCGCTGCGCGCTGCGCGACTTCCGGATCCTTACCCTGTGCGGCCTTGCGCAGGTGCTCAGTGGCCCCGGCCAGGTCGCCTTGCGCGGCTAACACCAAGCCCAGGTCTAGCTGTGCCCTGCTGAAATCGGGCTGGATCTCTACCGCTCGCTGATACTCGCTCGCAGCTTGTGCCAATTGCGATTTTCGTGCCAGCAGACTGCCCAGCAGCTCGTGTCCGGCAGCGAAATCCGGAGCGCTCTGAACCGCGGCCTCTGCAGGTTGCTGCGCTTCATCGAGGCGATTCAGACGAACCAGCATCAATGCGTAATCGTAGTGGTACGGTCCGTAGCCCGGACGAAGCCGCGCCGCTTTAGCGAAGTCATAAAGCGCCTCCGGCGTTTGGCCTTTGCTGGCCAGTACGCGGCCAGCCGCGTTGTAAGCCGCCGCATCATAGGGATCGACCTTGAGGGCGCTGCGCACCGCGGCCTCCGCGGGATCTAGCTGTCCCGTAGCCAGTAGCAGGCCGGCCAGGCTGGTATACGCTTCCGGCAGATCAGGATTCAGCGTGACTGCTTTCTGCACCTTCTCGATTGCGGTTCCAGTTCGACCGAGGCCGGCGTCCAACATGCCGTATTGAAACCAGACGTTCGCGTCCGTGGGCGCGACGTGCAGTGCGCGTTTCAGCGTTTCTTCACTCCGGTCGGTCTCTCCCGATGCCTTGTAGGCTCCCGCCAGGGACTGCAGGGCGGTGACGGAATCCGGGCTTCGCAGCACTGCCTGCTGAAATGCAGCGGCCGCCTGTTTGGCATCTCCGCTGTTACGGTAGGCATCCCCAAGCGTGGTGTAAAACTCCATCTCGCGGGCAGGCCGCCGGCTCATTTCGCGGCTGAGATTCGTCCAGGCCCTGCTGCAGGTTATTCTGCAACGCGACCTGCGCCACCGCCTGGTAGAGAGGGTTCTCGCCGGTTTGCGGCAGCGGCGACGGATAGTAAGGCACTACTTCTCCGTGGTAGTCCTCCGCGTCCGTTAGATGACGTTCAGGAAGTTCGGCGAGCAGATCGCGGGCGGGAATTTGGCGCTGGATGAAGTGGTCGGTGATGACTGCATGGACCACATCCTCCGTTCGCCGCTTGGGCATGTGGCAGGAAAGACAATTGGAGTCATTCGTATGCCTGCCGGCGGCCACCATTGCGCTGAGTGCGGTTTGATGGCAGCCCAGACACTTGGAGGAGAAGTACGTGGCCCCCGCTTCCCCGGTCGGGAGGCTCTGGTGGGGGTCGTGGCAGGTCAGGCACGTCAGCGCGCCTTTGCTCTCCACAAAGCAGCGGGACTTGCGCAGGCGATAGGCGGCGCTGGCAATTTCAAACTTGTCATCGTGACGCTTGCCGGCCGGATAGTCAAAGTAGAGGATGAAGTCCTCCAACGGCTGACCGGGAACATAAGAATAGGGCGCCCGGTTGAATCGCCGAATCAAGGAAGGGATGCGCCCACTGGTTGGCTCCAGGTGGCACTGCATGCAGGCTTCCATCTGTAGTTTGGGGTTCAACCGAGCGGGGTTTACGATGCTGGCGCTGATGTCGGCCGGCTTGGCGCCTGGAGTTTGCGCGGTGCTCACGTGAAGCGCACCCGGGCCATGGCAACGCTGGCAGTCAATACCCTGCGGCAGCTCACCGGAAAAGACAGGCTCCGGACTACGCGCCTGGTTCGCAGTCGGATTTTGCGGATAGCCGTTGTGGCAGAACATGCACTCATACGAGACCAACCGGCGGGTCTGCGGGTGATGGGAATCGAAACCCGGGCTCATGGCCCAGTAGCCGCCGCGTTCGGAATACCAGCCCAGGGGAAGTTCGATCAGTGTTCCAAGATCCGTGCGATGCAGGTAGGATCGCGCATGGTCGCCGGCCCCGATGACATAGTCGATCTTCATCTCTTCGATGTTGGTGTCAGCTCCATCGAAGCCGGTTTGCCAACGCCGCTGGTAGTAGACTCCGTCACGAACAATCATGGAATAGTGGGTATCGGAGGGGGCGTGATAGAAGGTGCGCTTGTCTTTATAGTCTTCGACGGTATTGGCGGGCGTGGGCGCGAACAGGGATTGGCCCATGCTGGTGCGGCGATAGCTTTCGTAAATGCGGCTATGGCACGCCGCACACGCACGGGAATCGATGTATCTGGTTCTTTTGAGGGGCTTGTGGTGGCCGTGCGGACGCGAGAATGACAGCGACTGTCAAAAACAGCGTACTGAGAATGAACCCAATCCTCACCCAGATGAACTCCCCAGAATTACCAACATACATGGTCCTTCCAATTATTGGTGTGCGCTTGAGACCCTTAGCAAAACCACGCCGTGCGGTGGAACGGATGCGCTGTAGCTGTCGCCGGCCGTAGGCACAGCTTCATGTTTCCACAGATCGCGGACCTGAAGCGTTTTCCCCGGCAGCTTTAAGCTTTGCCAGGACAAGGTGCCGTCGGCGGGAGCGTCGCCACGATTAAAGATCCCGACCGCCACCGACCCATCCTGCAAGGGCCTCTCCAGAATTTCCACCTGGCCCTGCTCGGCCAGCATTCGCACCGGCTTCACCGCTGTGTCCTGGTCGATGGCAATGACATCCGCATTCATCAGAATGGATTTGGTATCGTCGCTCATGCTGCGCAGGTCATTTCCGGCCATCAGAGGCGCGGCGAGCAGCGACCATAGGCTCATGTGGGTGCGGTATTCTTCCGTGCTCATGCCACCGTTCCCCACCTCAAGCATATCCGGGTCATTCCACTGTCCCGGGTGGGCGTAAGGAGCAATAGCAATCTGGCTGAAGCCAATACGCTCCATCGACCCCCATTCGTCGCGAATATCTCCCGTGGTGCGCCAGAGGTTGCCGCCCGTCTTCACGCCCCACTTCCACACATCGGCCTCGCCATACTGGCAGAGGCTATAGACGACCCCGGGCCGCCGCCGTTACAACAAGCGTGTTTCCTGGACACCCCTCAGGGGGCCCGGGACAAGACCGTCGAATATCAGAGCAACTGATTGATTGTAGATACTTTAACCGGCGAAGCTTTGCTGACAGCTCACCAAGGCCCTCAAGCCGCCGCCGAATTCCAGAGAATCCTTGATCACCGGGCGCCCCGGATACTGAAGATCGCGAGATGGCTAACTTCGTGGACGACGTGGATGAGCGTTTGTGACCTTCTGCCCGATGGGGGCCAGTAACAAGCTGCGCTATTCTCCCGTTGGAAGCGGGTTCCGAACGCCGTAAGCTAGCGGTTGGCAGTCTTGCGCTGCTTCTATATCAGGTCAGAGCCTATCGTTGACCAGCTACATCCGTTTTAGGAAGCGCGAACACGTAATACCCCTGCGCCTGCTGCTGCTCCTCATCCGGGACCGACCCATACCCCGGCCCCATAGGCTTCGGTACCGCAGCCTGGACTACATACTCTCGTCCACCCACCTGGTAGACCGCGGCTTCTGCATGAGGGGCTGCGGGCAGTTCATGCTCCCACAGCACCTTACCGGTGTCTTTGTCATAGGCCCGCATCTTGGAATCTGACTCCATACCCGAAAAGATCAGTCCGCCCGCTGTGACCGCCGGTCCTCCTTCAGGAAAGAAGCCGCCGGTGTCGTTTATGCCTCGGGCTTCCAATTCGGCGACTCCCCCCAGAGGAATTTGCCATTGAATGGTCCCTTGATTCATGTCGTAGGCAGTCAAGGTCGACCAGGGTGGCTTGACTGCCGAGAGACCATCTTTGGAGGTGAGGAATCCATATCCCGTCCAATACCGAACGGCATCGGAGCCATCCTGGGCAGCCGGCAGCGCAGGCGGCGGGGCCGAAAGGAAAGCAATCACATCGGGTGAAACCCGCGCAGTGCCTGGGGCCTTGAGATATGCGATCAAGGAGTCTAAGTCCTCAGAGGAAAGGTCGGCGAAAGATGGCATGGGTGAAGAACCATTTGTCACGATAGAGCGTATGCGATCAGCCCCGACGCGCGAGACAATGTCGATCAGGGAAGGAACGGCTGGCGGTTGGCCTGTCAATTCCGATGTATGGCACGCCTGGCAATTCTGTATATAAAGTATTTGACCTTTCGTAGCGGGAGAACCCTTTATCTCCATCTTGGGACGCTTAGCTTCGAGTTTAAGCATCGCGGGCGCATTCTTTGACTGGACATACAAGACGTTCGTGGTGGGGTCCACAGCCGCGTTTCCCCAGTTCGCTCCGCCATTGTTCCCAGCTGGTTGAAGTACGTTCTCCAGTCCCGGTGGCGTGAACAACCCCTCGTTCCGCGCGTCCAACAACAGATCGTGCAGCTTTGCGCGTTCGGCCGGATCCTTAATATAAGGATTCACATCTTCCGCCGTGTAGTGCTGCACGGCGAAAGGCGGCGGACCCGTTGGGAACGGCTGTGTCGGCCACGCATGCTCTCCAGGCATATGCGACTCAGGAACATGCCGTTCTTCGATGGGCCAAACCGGCTTACCTGTGACACGATCGAAGACGTACAAGAAACCCGTCTTTCCAGGCTGGGCGATGGCATCAATTACCTGGCCGTTGCGTGTTACGGTCACAAGTTTGGGGGCAGTTGCCAGATCGTAGTCCCAGAGATCGTGGTGGACGATCTGATAGTGCCAGAGATACTTGCCCGTGCGGGCATCTAAAGCGATAAGGCAGTCGGAGAAAAGGTCGGCTCCCTGACGATCAGCACCATAAAAGTCGTACGTAGGAGATCCAGTCGGAAAATACGCGATTCCCCGCTTTTCATCGATCGTTATCCCGCCCCAGGTATTGGTGCCGCCAATATACTTCCAGGCATCTTTTGGCCACGTGTCGTAGCCCATCTCGCCAGGATGAGGAACCGTATGAAAGGTCCAAACGAGTTTGCCGGTGCGCACATCGAACGCACGAATGTCCCCGGGAGGAGAGCCGTATTCCTCGCCGGTGGTAGAACCCAGGATGAGCAGATTCTCAAAGATGCGTCCGGGGGTGCCTGATTCAATCTCACGGATACTTTTGGGGTCGCGGCCCAGGCCTTCACGCAGATCGACGTTTCCATGATCCCCGAACGACTCAAGTAGATTTCCGGTGCGCGCGTCGACCGCGTGAAGGATGTTATCGGTCGCAAAGAAGAGCCTGCGGTCACTACGATCTTTACTTTCCCAATAAGTGAATCCCCGTTCACTGATCATGTGAGGCTTACCGTTGTCGTGAACCCATATCTCACGGCCGGTCGCAGCATCGAGCGCCACCACACTGTCATTCTTCCCGATCACATACATCACGTTGTCTACGACGATCGGACTACATTCGAACCGGCGGGCGCCTGCCGCAGAATAAAACCAGACTTGTTGCAACTGCTTTACATTCGACTTATTTATCTCCTTGAGTGCAGAGTACTGATCCGAGTCAACTCCCCCTTCATAGGCGCTCCACGTGCTATGTGCCTCAGCTTCGGCGGCAAACGCCGAACCTTGGCTAACACACGCTACGCTCAACATGGCCATCCCGGACACGACAGTACAGAGGCGGATTGCACGTTGCGAAGATCTACACATTGCGCTTGGTATAACCTTGTTTAAAAGCATCCCGTCAATCACCTTTGGGGTTCACAGCTGTGCGCTGCATCATTTTCCGCGCCACTTTGTCGCTTGTATCCGCCTTGGCGGGGGTAGCTGGTTGGGTTTGCTCCATATATTGGATATATCCGAGCAGCGCTCCCCAGTGATAAAACCGGTCGCTGCTGGTCACATCATCTCCTGTGCCGGTAATTGCATTGTAGTTTTCATGAACATGTCCCTTTTCTGTCCACTCCTTTAGAAACAGGTCGAATGACTTCTGGGCGAACTCGTGGCGGGTCTTGGGATCGTCGTAGTTGCGTAGCCCCAAGTAGACAAGATAGTTCATTGGACCCCAGATGCGACCTCGCCAGTAGTTCTGGTCATGGAACGCAGGATCATTCCGCGCGATCGATGGGATCACCCACTGGCCCCAAAATTCGTCGGGGTTCAAGAGATGCTTTTGGATCATAAGAGTGGCTTGGGCCGGAGTCGCAGCCTTTGCCAGCAATGGATAGAAATTGGTAGGTGAAAGTCGATGGCTGAACTCGCCCGTGTTGAGATCCCGATTAAGAAATATGCCATCTTCTGAACTCCATAGCGTACCAAGCTTGGCCCGGTATCGGGCGCTCCGCTCGCGCAACTCTCTGGCCTCTTCTGACTTGTCTAATGCATCGGCTATGGTAGCCAGAGCGTCGCAATCGGCGATATACATGCTCATCAAACCCACGTCGGCGAACTCCAGAACGTGCGACTGTGAATTGTAGGTTGTGTCGTCGTACATCGGACTATTATCCAAGCCCGACTCCAGGATTGCTCCGGCCCGGGTTCCCCGCGTCTTGTCGTCCAGGTTCGCCGGCGGATTGTCTCCATCACTGCCCCAGGTCAGATATCCTTGAATATCGCGATGCGCCGCCCACCAGCGGTTCCATTGGACCAAAGGCTGGAATGCCTCCTGCAGGAACCAGCGGTCGTGGAACTTTTGATATAAGCCAAGCACGGTAATCGACCCGACCGGGGGCTCTGACCGATCGGAGCTT
Organism: uncultured Acidobacteriaceae bacterium; assembly: GCA_963821315.1. Taxonomy (GTDB): domain Bacteria; phylum Acidobacteriota; class Terriglobia; order Terriglobales; family Acidobacteriaceae; genus PALSA-350. The sequence goes on from CAWGDP010000018.1 coordinate 79,240, forward strand.
TTCCACCCACCCGTCCGCGCGTAATTGGGTACAAACCCCTGTCCCGTGGACTCGCGGAGTGTTTCAATCGCATCGGCGTACGCCAAATCTCGACTTCCGATGGACGCCATGGTAGCAGCGAAGAACGTATCCCAATCGAAGATGACGTAACCTGCCCATCGAACGCTCCAGACCCGGCTCACCGGAGACACGACCCGGCGCTTTTGTGGTTCGAAGATGGTATCCCAGCCTAGAGTGGTTTCGATCGCATCTACGATCGGACCCGCGTTGCCGGCCGCTGAGACGGACTGCTGGTACAAGCGATGTTGCCGGTCGATGACAGACTCGATCTCTCCCAGCGTGCGAGGTTTACCGCTGCTGATACCGACCGGCTGCGTAAAGTCGGTGGAGAAGTACGGGGCCGCCACGGGCAGATTGAGATTCCCCGTGTCCTGATCAGGGTCATGATTGGCACCGGCGACCCGCGTTGATCTTGTACAAGTACAGTAGATCGGCACAGTGCCGGACGCTCCCCGCGTCTCGATGTAGTCCGGATGCTTAAGAGTGGTGCCAGGTCGATTCCAGAGGAAATTAACAGAAAAGACGATGGTGGGGGGCAGTGCGGAGATTGGCTCGGACGGCAACGGGGTAGCAAGAAGGACCAGGTCGTCTCCGTCCCGGGCACTTTGGATCCGCCAACGATGCCCCTTCCAGGAAACCCGCAGGTCAGTAGAGCTGCCATCCCATGAGTGTTCTCCCGGAAATACTTGTTCCGCACCGGGGGTAAGTCTGCCGATGAGGGCATCGGGGAGAAATGCATCTCCTCCTTCAGTGGAGTTGTGCTCCAGGCCGATGTGAATTGCTAGCCCCTCAGGCAACAGTACATGCGTGGTCACGCTGTGGACATCCCATGTATTCCATCCCCGCGCCAAACGCTGCTGTACCTGCTCATATTGTGGGGAACCGGGCTGGGAGAAGGCATGTTCGTTTGCGGTGCTCGCATTCGCGACCGGCGACTGCGCCTCCGCGGAGACCGCATGGCCGGGAAGGAGCATACCAAAGACCAGATAAGCGATCGCAGACAGGTTAGTCCTGTTGGCCTTTTTCACGAAGATCCTCCTCACCAAGGGTCAGCCTTCCTGGTGCAAAGCGATGTTCTGGTTCGAGAATCGCCGGTCATCTCAGCGAGTACCGGTCCAGGTTTCTGCAACGGAGTGTTCCCCGGCAGGCACCGTAAACGAAGCGCCTCCATGTTCCACCGCCATGGTTTGGCCGGGCTGATCATCGATCGTCAAGGAGAATGTTCCAGAGGGACGTTCACGCGTCGTAATGGCCACGGGGCGGGCCGCTTTTATCGCGAACGAGAGACCACGCGAATCGACTGTGTACTTGCGAACGATAACACCAGCGTTCGCTTCAAAGCGAACCTCCTGGTCCCGTGTCATCGCAGTGTGATCGGGTCCGATCGCAATATCGTAGCGATGATGGTTCCAGTTGATATTCGACAGCTCACCATTTTCAGGAGGGTTCAGTGAGCCAAACCGAAAACCGTCCCAGGGCTCCTCATCGATATACTGTTCGGTGGCAATCAGAAGGAGCAGCGCACCCCAGGTATAGTGCTTATCTCCACCTGCGCTTCCACCCCATGCATAGTACTGCTCGTTTGTATGCTGATTGGCGTGCCAATCCGTCATGAACAGATCGTAGCTCTTCTCGGCGAATGTCAGCGCGACTTCGTCTTCGCCATAACGAGTAAGTCCCTCATAGACCAGGTAATTCGTAGGGGCCCATATGTCGCCGCGCCAGTAAAACTGGTCAGAGAAAACGGGATCATTACGCGAAATGGTGGGAATTACGTACGTGCCCCAAAACTCCTTGGGATTCAGGAGATGCTCCTGGACCATCCTCTTGGCCTGATCGGGCGTGGCAACGCCGGCAAGCATAGGGTAGAAGTTTGTAGGAGAGAGGCGGTTTGAGAAATGGCCATTCCAATAAAGATTCTCGTAGATTCCGTCCTTCTCACTCCAAAGCTTTTGCCGCATGGTCGCTTTGATCCGCTCATAATCCGCGGTAAACCGGCGACTGTCCTCGTCGTTTCCGAGAATGCGGGCGATCTTTGCCAGGCATTCCGCGTCGAGGGCATAGAGCGAGTTAAGGCCGACATCGTCAAGCTCCATGGTGTAGGTGCCCGGGTTGTAAGTGACATCGTCCCACATCGGACTATCATCCATGCCGCTTTCCCATTTCGCGGTTTGAAGATTTCCGCGCCCCCCGACCGATGGAGTCGACCCCTTGTCGCTGCCCCACTCCAGTAGGCCGTCACGGTTTCCGTCCCGCCAGGGCTGCCCATCGCCACGATTGTTGAACCACCACTCATGCCATAGCTTGAGACGCGGATAAGCCCATGCGAGAATTTCCCGATCCTGATTGCGCTCATAGTTCTTCCACACGGCGTAAGCACCAACTGGAGGCTCTGTCCGATCGGGAGTGGTTCCAGATCCGCCTTCGATATTTGGAACAACGCCGTTCGACGATTGCGACAGCAGGATGGCGCGCACAGCCGCCGATGTCTGCGCGGTATCCTCCATATTCGTCAGCAGAGAACCGAAGAAGCAGTCCCATTCCCCCACAACCCAGCCGCCGAACATGTTAGCCCAATGGCGGCTAATGCTCGGAAACTCAAGGCCGAGTGCAGGCACGTACAGCGAGTTCCAAAACATCGAGTTGCCGATCGCCTCGGGAGCACCATGAAAAAGCCCCTGAATGTGCGGCCTCCGCTCTTGATAGAGGGCGGCTTTTGCATCAAGGATGGCATCAATCTTTCCCGGTTGAAGCAGCTGTTTCGCCTGCTCTGACAACGCGGGAACCTGCCATCCGAGCGTGGCCACGAAATGAGCGGTGGAATTTGCATCCGTAACAAATTGCAGGCCCGCAGCTCCACTCATATGTTCTTCCCAGGTGAGGGTTTGGGAACGTGAGTCTCCATTCCCGGATGGACTGCCGGCGTTCGGCAATTGGCCGGCATCCATTATTTTTCTCAATTGCCCTATATTAGAGAACGTGCCGTTACCGGTCACAGGCCGGTCCGTCGCGACGATAAGATGCGCCGCAGAATTGAAATGGCCGTCGATGGGATGATCGCCGATAATCTCACCCTGGTCCGCAGCGACGTGGTAGGCGCCCGTGAAATTATCCGTGTAGGGTGAATAGGATTCGATGACAAGCTGAATATCCGGGGGAGCCTTGAGTCTTCCCACCACAGTGGTGCTATCGATGCGCGACCACTCCAGCGTGACATGGGTGCTGCGAGGGGAATGGCGCCAAGCCATAAGAGCGTAGGAGCCATCGGGGGCATGGGGGCCTACCTCGCTTACGGCATCAAAAATCCGCTCCCCATCCAGAAAGGTTCCACTCTTCGAGCCTACCCGGATAGCAAAAAGCAGTTGCTGTCCAAAGGCTGTCGAATCGAACACAATCCCGTTCCAGGCATCGGGATCAAATGCGCCAATGGAAACGCGCTCGAACGAGTCTGCCTGAGTTTCTCCCAAAGAGAAGAGCGAAGCACTGAACATCAGCAAGAGTGCAATTGGATAAACTCCACAACGGAGAATTGAGCCCCGTTCATTCTTCGCTGTGCAGGTACCATTAGGGTTAGGTTTCATCCACATTCCAGAGCAGCGTAGAGCTCAGCCCCTGCCAAAGCTCACACGGAGTCGAAGAAGCAACGACACCACTGTGAAGCACTAGAACAGTAGTTTGATTGCGATTTGCGTTGCCCGTTGGTTCCCCCCGTTAGCGGTAGACGTAATAAGTCCGAAACTAGAGTCAGTGACGGAAGCATCCGGGTTGGAAAAGTTGGGTGTATTTGTCAAATTGTAGAATTCACCTCGTCCCTGAAGCTCAACATTCTCCCAGATGTGAAAGCCCCTGAACAAGGAGAAATCGTACTGCTTGAGAGTAGGGCCGCGAAGCGAATTGAAGCCTACGTTTCCGAACTGTCCCGGTGGTGGCGGAGCAAAGGAAGACGTTGAAAACCACGGGCTGGTGCCGATCCCGTGGGGATAGTGAACAGGCCCCACCTGCTGGCCGAATTGGCTATTCCCAGGGCAATCGCACGACGTCGCATCCGAAGTGACGGTAAAGGGAGTGCCTGACACAAGACGTAAGATCCCATTCAGCTGCCAGCCTGACAGGAGAAACGCCGCGATGCCCCCTTGATTCATGAATTGCTTTCCTTTCCCGAAAGGTAATTCATAAATATGGCTCATTACCAGGTTGTGGGTGGCGTCGAAAGAGGAAGGTCCGTATTGCCGTGCGAGATCGAGGTTGTCGATGAAGCCCGGTTGATTGCTTCCCTCATCCATGGATTTCGAATATGCATATCCCAGTGTCACCGCGTATCCTGAGGCGAAGCGATGCGACATATTCACTTGCAGCGCGTTGTAGTTGCTGGGGATTAAATCAATGCGCAGCTGGGTGCTGGCGGTGCGCCCGTATTGTATGAAAGGAAGGCCCGCGGTCCCCGTACCAGGGGCGGCCGCATTGAGCTCTACGGCCGCGGGTAAGTGCCTGCCCACATTTCCAACGTAAGCGAAGTTGGCAACAAACCCCCGCCCGAGATCGCGTTGATAGGTCAAGTTATAAGCTTCAACGTAGGGAATTGGGTTTCTGTGTGCCATGACAAAAAACGCCTGATTGGGCGCATTCGTAATAATGCCGTTTGCAGGGATGGTAATAAAGTTAACGGCCGGCAGACTATAGATGGACCCTGTCACGCCGTAGCCGCCGGTGTTGCCGTCCTGGATGTTGTAGATGACCGGGAATTGAGTGGAGAGCGTTCCGCCCGTAAAACCAAACCTCCCTGCCCAGCCGCTCATTGCGAACCCACCGCGAATGACCGATTTATTGTCGATGCTATAGGCAAAACCAACCCGCGGCTGGACTAGATTCTGGGAGCCCACCCCGTTGGCCAGATCGAGGGGTCCGCTGCCATAGCCGGCCACATTAAGACTGTTGTCGGTTGTGTCATAATTTGACGCTCCGCCTTTGCCTTTCGGCTTCACCGCTTCGAGATAGTCATACCGGATGCCCAGATCGAGTACCAGTTTGGGAGTGGCGTGATAAGTATCCTGGAAGAAGAGCCCAATCTGGGTCTGCCGATTGGTCGGTGTCTGGGTCATGTACGTGCGGCTCGTCTCCTGTGGTGTGCCCAACAAGTACGACGCAAAGGAATTCACAAAGGACCCGTACGTTCCCAGCCCAGGTCCGCCATTGAGCTGGGTCGTTCCTGGCTGAAAAATAAATCCACCGCGCGGGCCTCCGTTGAGTCCCTGTGGTTGTCTGCGGTCCATACGATTTCTGTGAAATTCGCCGCCCCACTTCAGCGATTGGTTGCGAACCTCCTTGTTCCATGTGTTCACAACCTGAAACAGGTTGTCGCGATTTTTGAGTGGATAGTAAGGACTTCCGCCGACGTTGATGGCCGACGTCCCAGTCGTGCTGGTACTCGTCGTGCCTATATACATGAATGCCAATCCCTCCGTGGAGATCGGATATGGGTCGGGATCCGCTATCCCAGCCTGGGCATTGTCCAGGGTCTTATCCGTATCGACCACGTTGGTGGCGTATTGGTTGTAGGCCAGCCGCAGCTCGGTGAGCAGTCCGGGGCCAAATCCATGCGTAACATTGATGATCCCGGTGTAGGTATCGTCGTTGGCATTGACTCCGTTTCCGAGGGGCTCGGGGTAAAAAGTAGGGGACAGAGTCGTGTAGTTGGAGATATTGGTCTCTCCGAATATTTTCGTTTGCTCGGTAAAGGTGTGGTCGATGCGGGCCGTATAGTTGTTCCCGTTGTAGCTAAAAGGAATGTTCGTGACCCAGTTATTGGTGATGCCGGGCAGATTGGGTGCAGGGAAAAACTTATCGATGGTGGCCGCCGGCCCGCTGATGAGATTCGCAGGGATAATGTTGTTGGCAAATGGCGTACGGCCGGTGCCGTCTGGATTGCCGGTAAATGGATTGTAGAGAGCGATCCCGGGAACCGAACTGAAATCACCGTTAAGAAAAGCCGGCAGTGGAACGGTGCCGGTCGAGGTGCTTGACGAACGCTGGCGTACGCCGTGATAGGCGCCGAAGAAAAATGTGTTGTTCTTAATGATCGGTCCGCCCACGGCGCCGCCGAAATCGTTGAAGGTTAACGGCGGCTTCGACAGGCTCCCTCCGAAGTAGTTCTTCGCCATGAGCGCCGCGACTTTGTTGTATTCCCATAAAGTTCCATGGAATGAGTTTGTGCCTGTGCGCGTGGCCTCGTTGACGACCGCACCGGCGACCCGGCCAAATTCGGCACTGTAGTTGCTGGTGGAGACGTGGACCTCCTGGACCAGTTCCGGAGCGGGCAGGTAGATGCTCAATCCGAGGAGGGGGTCAGTATTGTCAACCCCGTCGACAATCGTATTGTTTGCCGAATTGTCTTGGCCATTGGCATTGAAGAACGTGGTGCGCTGCGGATCTTCGACCTGGGTGAAACTTTGCTGCGGTGGAGTGACCCCTGCGGCGAGCCCTGCAAGACCTTGAACGTTGCGGGCTTCCATTGGTACGTCGGTGACCTGTTGTGCTGAGAGGTTGACCGCTACCTCTACGCTTTCGGTCTGCAGTGGCGGTGGCGCCGCCGTTACCATGACCGTTTCCGAAGCGTTTCCAGGAGTAAGAATAGCGTTAAGCCGGGCAACCGTTGAGACCGAAATAGTGATGTTTGACTGGGTAAAAGACTTGAATCCAGTGGCATTCACCTCCACCCTATAGTCGTCGGGCGCCAGGTATGGAAAACTGTAGAGGCCATCAGTAGAGGTAGTCGTTGATCGCTGAGCCCCAGTGGACACTTGAGTTATGGTGATCTTCGCGTTTGGAACGGTTGCACCGGTTGCATCTGTGACGGTACCTGTCAGTGTGCCGGTTACGACTTGCCCCCAACTATACCGAGCCGAAAAGAGAACCAGGAATATCACTAACAGGAACAGTTGCATTTTAGTTGCGCGCATCGAATTCGCCTCTCAAGAATTTTGTTTCGCCGCTTTTGAGGTCCTATTCGTTATGAGGACTTCTTATGTGTGGGGCGCCTGGGTTCCGCTGGCCAGCGATCGTATGAGGCCAACTACATACGTTTCGGGACGTGTGCATGGGCATTTGCTGCAGCACAGCTAGCTGCAACGACACTACGAGAGCAGATTGTCGTAACGTTCTTATTCGGAGGGCTATCAGGTTGGTAAGGTTCCGGCATGTCCCGCCAAAAAACCAGGTTGGTTCCCTATGAACTTGCCTTTGGCATAGCGATAGCTATCCAAGCCTTCTTTGATCGGACAAGTAGATATACTTCGGCGCTAGGGCCTGTCAAGAGGTTTCTCCCAACCGAAGTTCCCCCTCGAACTACATTTTGCCGCGTGTTAGCGGGCAGAGGATTATTCTGGGGCAGCACTCCTGATCATGGAATACGCACCCATTGATAGGATGGAAATTGTTTTTGCGATTACCGCGGGATTTGAGTTTCTCTCTACCTATTAGAGGTTGATAATGCTTCGCACTACGCTGACATCGCCATGCCGGTCGGGAACCCCGGGCTTCAGGGCAACAGCGCGTTGTACGCCGCGCCTGAGAACGGCGCCGTGCGAGGTTCAAAATCGTCGGTCTTGTGGGTGTGGGAGCTGCCCTGAGAATTTCGGGTGGCCGGCCCAATGGCCTCGGCCGTTTCCTTGCGGGATCCACATGAACCGGTCTGCACATCCCTAGCTTCCGCATCTAGCGTGCGTGTCCATCAAACGCCATTTCGCGTATCAAACTACGGCGACCGGTGCTAAGGTTGTCACGGATCTGATTGTTGATATCATCTGCGAATGATCACCTCAGACGCGCACTCAATCGCGGGACTTCTCTTGGATTACCTAAGCAATAATCGAATCGTTGTAGTCGCTAAAGGTTCACTTTCCGGCGGAAGAGCAGACATACCTGCAGGCTCAACCCCACATACGAGCCATTCGGGATCCTCCGACGCGATAAGCATCGCCAAAGCAGCTGACTTAGCTCTGAGATAGTAGCGCTTCGTCCGCGGATAAAGAGAGTTCAACGAGCGCTGAGGCCGAAGGACCACACAATAAGTGTGCACGGGTTCTCCTGGTGGTTTTGAGATGGCCTGCCCAGCCTGTGTCCCCGTTGGGTCAGCACGTAGGCGATGTTTTCCACGGTGAATCCCAATTGACAGCGCCCTGTGCCTCCCAGGGCTTTCAAGTCGCACGCAAAAAAACTATTTGAAAAGTCTAAAAGCTCGGTATACGGGCCATTAAAAAAGATTTACGCATCGTCGCGGCAGCCGATAAGCTGTAGCCCGTGGGAGTGTCAAAGCGAACCTGGGAGGCTTCACACCTCAAGCAACCGTGAGTGACCTGGACGGGTGCCCCACGTTCGCACCAGCGTACGTGGGTTGAAAAAGGTTTTTTCGAATGCTTTCATTCGAGGGGCAGGAGAACCTCGACACTAACACCTCACATCCGTTCGCTACATCCTGCCAATAAACCATGACCCTAGCATTTTTTCTAGTTGAGACCGTAAGTTCTACCAATAGATTGTGCGACACAGAATCTGTAAACTTCCGCGGTAAAGGGAATTCGTGTCCCGCGATTGGTCAGGAACCACCGGGCCAGCTTTTTTGGCGGAGACGCCTTTCGCCTCGCGTTGCGTTGGAGTCACGCCGCCGATGCAGTGCGTCTTTTCCGCAGACTTAGCTCAGGGAACTTCCTGCGCCCTCATCGCGAAGCAGAGAGAAGGCTTTGAAGTGAGTGCTCAGCGCAAGGAGGGATAATGGAAGAGAAGAGAGACGCCATCAGCGCCGGACTAAGGGCGCCGCGTGCCGGTGCGATCGCCGGTATTCTTTTCTCGCTCCTGTTCATCATCAGTGTGGTGCTTCTCCGGCTATCAATTCCCGACAATCCTGGCGATCCCGGCACATGGCTTTCTCACAGTGCAAAATCCATCGGTCTCGCCCTGGACCTCCTGCCCTTTGCCGGGATTGCCTTCCTGTGGTTCATGGGGGTACTGCGCGACCGGATGGGGGCACGCGAAGACCGGTTTCTAGCCACCGTTTTCCTCGGCAGCGGGCTCCTTTTTCTCGCCATTACCTTTGCCTCTTCGGCCGCTACCGGTGCTCTCATGATGGCCTATGAAGCGATGCCCGGAAAACTGATGGAGTCCGGCACCTACACATTTGCCCGCACCCTGGCGTACGAGTTGGTCAACGTGTACGCGCTCCGGATGGCGGGCGTATTCATGATCTCGACCTGCACGCTTGCGATCCGCATCGGGATGTTCCCGCGCTGGATGGCGTTGCTCGGTTACGTGCTGGCGCTCTTTCTGCTCCTGAGCATCGGACATTTCGGCTGGGCCCCGCTGGTCTTTCCCCTGTGGGCGCTGGTGATTAGCGTGTATGTCCTGATTGCGAACTTTTCGACCCAAGCCGGCGTGCAAGAAAGACCGGTGGTGGCGCCCACACTCTAAATGCCCAGTGGTCAGGGAATGAGATTCGCACACGTGTTGGAGTCGATTGGGAGAATGAACCGCTGTTATTGGCGCGGCCTATGCCCGCAGAGACTCCTAGAAGCTCCGGCGAGCCTTCTTGCGCTGCTGCTTCTGGTCCCCTCATGTGGGGCGCAAGAGCCATCCACAGGTGTGGAAACTCACCCGCCTTCGGTCAACACCACCTTGCCCGTGAACTGGGTCTATGGTGCTTACATCCCCAAAGATGCCCCGATCGTCCCGCTCACCGGCAAGGAGCGTTTCAAGCTGTATCTTCGGCAAACCTATACAACTCCCGGAATCTACGTGAAAACCGGAATCTTCGCAATCCACGACCAGGTGAAGGAAACCCAACCGGAGTGGGGAGATGGCATCTCAGGGTTTGCCAAGCGAGTTGGCTCGCTCCAGGCCGGGAACATTATTCAGAACTCGTTAACTGCGCTGGGCAACGCAGCGGTCGGATTCGAACCCCGTTATGACCGCTGCCGCTGCGCAGGCGCGTGGCCAAGAATTCGCCACGCTGTCGTGCGCAACTTCATCACCTACGGCGGGGGAGACGATAAGGCAATACGGCCTCAGATCATGTCGTATGCGGCAGCATTTGGCGCCGGGGTGACCGTCGCCTCGTGGGAACCTAACTATTCTAGCGTGCTGCCTAAGGGCTATCAGAGCGTGGTTACTCAGGCCTGGGTGGGCGTGGTGGTCGACGCGCTGGCCGAGTTTGCTCCCGACATCAAGCGAATGCTCCATAAGAATAAGGCAGACAATAAATAGGTGCCTCTGCACCGCAAATTAAACGGCCACGTTGAACGCGCTTGGTCAAACCTACTTCTTTGAGCTTGGCGCAGCCGCTTGTACGATCGGCAGATCGACACTGATGGCGGCATGATCTGATAGAGGGTCGCTGAATGCCTGATTTGCTTCGTTCATGGTGCGTGCGAAGTGAGGAGCAAAGCGATACGAGTCAGCCGATTTAGGGTCATCTTTCAGATAGGCCTTCACAAATACCCAGTCCAGCCGGAATTTTCCTGCAACACCAAGCGTTCGCGGCAAAGCGAACGTCGTCATAAATCCCTTACTGCCGCGCTCGTTCGAGTTACCCAAGGTTCCCTCGCGGCCGAGCACCGAAAATTCGGCGTCTCCTCGATAATCAAGCCGTGTCTGGTCGTCAAACCGAAACTTATTCAGGTCCTTGAAAAGGCCTTGCTCTGGATTGGCCGCCAGTAACGGGATGCCCGAGGCAGTTGGGTCACTCTGGAACTTCGTCGTCTTGAAGGCAATCCCGGCGATGTCCATCCCGAAACCCACGCCAGTCGCGTACTTGACCCCTGTTGTGGCCCAATAAGAAGGAGAATTGAGCTTCTTTAGTACGGCCGCTTTTATGCTGACTACCGAGCCATCTGCCCCCGTCGTGTTCATATCCCCGGCAACAACCACGGGATGAGAAATTGGTTTGATGAAGTCTAGAATTTCATCCATCTGCTTCACCCGGCCCTTGGGCGTCGTGCGATTCTCCAGGTGAGCGGCAACAATGGTGACCCGGCCTCCGGGAAGATCCGGTACATCGATGGTTGCAATCAGGTTGGTGCGGCCTCCGCGGCGCACCTCGCGTACTATTTCCTCTCCGAAGAGCAGGCTTGCACCTTTACGTTTTCCGGCCTCCATTTTCCCGTACTTCTTCTCGCCGTTGTACCAGTCGTAAGCCTGGTACTGAAAGGGCATGAGCTTCACATCCCGAAGAGGATAGCGAGAGAGAATGGCGGTGCCATGCAATCCCAAAAGGCGCTCCTTGTCGACGCTGAACAGGTCCTCCAACTCCTTGCGCTCGTCTTGATTCTCCACATTCGCGAACGACTGGGTGCCTAATATCTTGGGATCAACCTCCACAAACTCCACCCCATAGGCCCAGTTCATTTTGAGTGCGTCGGCAAGGTCTTTGACCACGGCCCGGTAGTCGCTTCTCTTCATGCCCCAGTCGACCTCATTCAACACCAGCACGTCTGCCGACTGAAGCACTTCCAACTGGGCCCGTAGCACGTCGTCCGTTGCCTTTTCGGCGTTCGTGCTGCTGGCAGCCTCGCTGTGCACTTCGTTGATGAATCCTTTCGTATCCGTGAGCGCTAGCCTGATCTTGTCGAATTCGATTCCCCGCTCGATATTCCACTCTACCAGGCGCAGCGAAGGCCCCATACCCTTGAGATCGGGCCGAAGCGGCTTCGTCCCGTTGAAATAGGCTTCATTGTTAACGAAGGGAGTCGTCAGCAAGGTGTGCAATTTGGCCTCCAGGGCGGGATCTACCGTTTCCTCACCAAGAGCCACGAGTTCCTGATAGCTCAGCATCGCAGGCTGGGATGTCCGCGTATAGTTGCCACCGGGCTCATCCTGTGCGGAACCCGTGGAACACAAGATCAGTGAAACGAACAGGACGACTTGGACACCAACGGTATGGACGCGATTACCTTCCGCAAGATACTTTCGTTCGAGATGTGTCATGAGCATTTGTTTGAAGATCGTCATAATTATCAGTCACATCGGGTCGCAGAACTTGCGGCTGACCTTATCCTAAAGCAGACGCATTTGTGCGGACAGGAGAAGTCTACAAAGTGAGCCGTCCCCCGCATACTAGTAGAACTGACAGGTCCCTACGGAAATTAGGGGAACCTCGTGGGATCACGCCGATCTTTCGGATCTATCGCGGGACATTGGAGCCCGTGAGATACGTGGGGAGCACAATCCGTACTCAGGTTTTGTTCCGGTGGCTGTTGGTGTCTCTCTGCCTTTGTTCGGTTGGGAGCTCCACCAGCTATGCGTTCGCATCGACTCCTCCCACAACTGATTCAGTACCTCTCATCGATGAACCCGGAGATACTTTGCCGGACGCTCCGTCCACGCAAATTCCGGTGACCGAAAAAGGCCTGCCGCTAGCCATCCTCAAGGATCAGGTCGCGATTTGGACCAGCCCAGTCCGGATCAGGGCGCACGATTTGATTTGGCTGCTACCCCTCGGCGCAGCAACAGGTTTGACGCTTGCAACCGACACGAACGCAATGCGCGACTTATCCCACAACCCGAGCTTTAACAAAGACAGCGTTAACGCTTCGAATGCCCTGCTTGGCAGTGAGATTGCCATACCGGTAACGTTGTATGGTCTCGGTTTGTTCAAGGGGAACGCCCACGCTCGAGAAACAGGCATCTTGAGCGGCGAGGCGCTTGCCGATAGCGTCGTGCTGGATCAGGTTACGAAAATTATCTTCCGGCGGGAACGCCCTCTCTACAACAATGCGGCAGGCGACTTTTTCTCCTCGAAGCCCGGTAAAAATAATTCGTTCCCGTCTTCACACAGCATGTTGGCCTGGACTATATCCGGGGTCATGGCGGGAGAGTACCCGTCGAAGTGGGTACAGTTGAGTGCGTATTCTCTAGCTACCAGCGTGAGCCTGATGCGAGTCCTGGGCCAGGAGCATTTCCCGACGGACGTCCTGGTGGGAGGCGCCGCGGGATGGCTGATCGGGCACTACGTCTTCAAGAAGCATTCAGCGCATCCCTTGACAAAAGCGGCTCACGGCCAGTTCTGACTCCTTTGCTGTCCCAAGGTCACCAATCAGCGTTTACTGAATGATCGGGATCGCATTAGCAAGCTGCAAATCCACCAGCAACGTCAGACGGTTGTCAACCTGGATGAACTTCGCCGCCTGCTTGGCGCCGATCGCCGCCTTGAACTTAGGATAGTACTCAGCTCGAAGGTCGGCTCTTGACTTTTCGAACTTCATCATACGAGCCATCAATCCGTCGGCCTGAGCGTCAGTCAACGTATCGTATTGCGCGGAGTAATCCTTAATCACGCTCACCCGCTGATCTCCCAGGATCTGCTGCTTGTTGGCGTACTCACGGTATAGCGGCCAGAATGCCTTTGCGTCGGCGTCATTAAACTGCATGGTGTGCGCAATCACATCATTCTTTTGCGCCTGAACATCCGACCGCAACAATGCGATATCGGTATCGGTTCCGGATTGGTCCGCGGTTGCGGTTTGGGCTATAGCACCCGTTGAGGCCACTAACAAAACGGCCGACATCACAATAAGTCGCATTTCCTTCACTGGCTTTATCCTCTTTCAGGGCGCGAGATGCCGGTCCTTTACCGCAGACCAGTTCGTCGACACTCGATTCATCGTGACATCTCGAACGGGGTGTGTCACCTGTAAGTTTTGCTAGTACCCTATGGGTCCGGGTTACACTGCAGTTCCCCCGAGCCACTCATTTCGAATTTTCAAAACCCGGGCGACCGGCTCGAATAAGCGCAGAGAAGTTTGGTGAGTTATCCGCTGCTTTTGCGTCCGCATTGATGTGTGCGCGGCTCTTTAACTGCGGAAAGGGTAGCCCGTCTGTCACCAGCCGGCCACGGTCGTACAGCAGTTCGTCCAAGGTACCGTTGACCAGGAATTGGTAGTTCCAAGGCTGCGGGTTGGCCACTTCCTTCGAAATTGGCTTATCCAGTGTAGTGGTGCAGTTGCGCGTCAGGGCGTTGTACCATTCGGGGTGATCCTTCAACTGGTTGAGATACCGGACGTAGGTGAGAAAGATAGCGCGCACCGACTCTGAATCCAGCCTCGCGTGATAGAGGAAAACCTCTTCGTCCTTCCTGAAGTTGGTCCGGAGACGGATCACGTCACGCTCATCCGCGACCACAAAAATGAGCTCATATTGTCGAAAAAATCCAAGGATTGCGGAATACTCCTGGTCGCCCTTGTATCGAGCCTCGATGGAGAACGCAACGTGTTGGTTGTCCCCGAAATCGAAGCTCAGTATCGGATGACCGATCCATGGCACACCCCAGGTCGTGAAAAACAGGTCCGCGCCGCGCAGGTCCGACAGATTCACTGTGCGATCGCTCCAGCAGTTGCTGTAGTCGGTCTCGGTGCGATAGTCACAATTACGCAAATTGTGGATGACCATTCGATCCCCATCCATTTCCACCCATGCCGGCCTGTCGACGTCGGCTTGCCAGGCTCCAATATTCGTCGGCTTCAGGTTGAGCCACCAGGCAAGCACCAGGCAAAAGCATCCAAAGCACAACACCGCCGACCGAAGGTGCAGTTTGTACCGGACCAGAATCACGACGAGAACTACTGCGTACAAAATCGTCAGCGGTACCCTCAGTAGGGCCACGCGGACATCAATATACAGAGCCGCCATCGCCCATAAAGAAAGTACCGCGACAACAAACCAGACGAGGGCAAGGCCTAGTCCAATTAGCCACCTGGCTACGAGTCCTCGCTCGGGGTGTGCCTGTGCCAAGGTGGTGCTCATTGGCGAACTTCATTTCTAAAAACCATTCTGTTTCCTGCTGAAGTGATTAGAGCCCTACGCAAACAACGAAAGGACTGCCAATACTACTAGGGTCCGGGTAAAAAACTGACCATACCGCAAGGGGTCCCTGGACGGAGGTGAGCATGACCCGCGCATGTGGTTCTTTAAGAATGACAGATGACCTGTCAAACGTTTGTGCTCTCCCTCGTACTTTTGCCAGTATCGCTGTCGCCGATGATGACCAAATATCGTAGTGCATGCAAAAGGCAACGCATGAGAATGAGGAAGCCCATGAAAACTAAGCTCCAGGTGAAATCCACGAATGTCATCCCTACCCTGGTTGCGGCACTGATGATCCTTCTGGCTGGCAATGTGGCGTTGCACGGTCAGAATGTCCAGGGCGTGATCAATGGACGAAACGGCGCCACCATGACATTGCAGACCCCCGACACGCCCAAGCTCGTCGTATTGCTTACCCCGACGACTGAAGTGGACGAAGTGGAGGGCGTGTTCAAAGGGCGCAAGAAACAGATGGCCATGACGTGCCTGATACCTGGCCTTCCGGTACAGGTGCAGGGAACAACAAATGATCAAGGCCAATTAGTGGCGGACAGTGTCAAATTCAAAGGCAATGATTTAAAAGCCGCCATGGATGCTCAGGCTGGGCTGCAGCCGACCGTAGCAGCACAGCAGGCTGACCAGGCAAAGATCGCGGCGAGCGAGCAGGCCTTGGCGGAGCAGAAAGCGGCCTTGGCGGCCCAGCAGGCGCAGCTGAGCGCCGAAGATCAGAAGATAGCCGCTAATAAGGCTGCTATCGCTGCAGACAACAAGCGTTTTGGCGAGTTGGGCGACTACAACATTCTGGGCGAAGTTACCGTCCTCTTCGGCAACGGCCAAACTACGATCGCACCGCAATATAAACCTCAACTCTCGAAGCTGGCTGAGCAGGCATTCACAGTCACCGGTTACGTCATCCAGGTAAAGGGATACGCCTCGGCGGTAGGATCTGCGGCCCTGAACCAGAAGTTGAGTGTCGAGCGCGCCAATGCTGTTAGCCAGTATCTGGAGCAGGACGCCAACGTTCCACTCACCAATATGCTGGCACCTGGCGCCATGGGGACAGCCGACCAGGTAGCTCCCGACAAGACCGCGGAAGGGCAAGCCGAGAATCGCCGCGTCGTGGTTATGATTCTGCAGAATAAGGGCATAGCCGGTACCTAAGCTCATCCCATCCCTCTGCTTAACACCTCCGCGGAGGTTTCAGGGCGAGCCTCCGCAATGCTTCCGCTCCAAGCGCGCGTCGTAAGGTTAAGATCATTGGGGTATCACTACAACAAGAGGATTTTCATGAACAAACAGCTCGTGCTTCGCCCTCTCACGACAACCTTCGCTGCCCTGCTTCTCTTTGCTTCACCCGCCATGGCGCAGGGCCCTGATCTGCAAGCTAAGCTTGCGCAGATCAAGGTGGCATCCGCGGCCAATAAGCAAGCCCTCTCTCATTACAACTGGCAGGAGTCGGTAACTACCAGCATCAAGGGAGAGGTCAAGAAACAACAGCTCTTTCTGGTGAGCGTTGGACCCGATGGCCAGCAACAGAAGACCCCGATAAATGCCCAGCCGGCTGCTCAACCGAGTGGTGGCCCGCTGAAGCGGCACATCGTCGCAAAGAAAACGGCGGAGTTCAAAGACTATGGCGAGCAGATTGCCGACTTGGCGAGGCAATATACCCAACCAGACCCCGATCGGCTGCAACAGGCCTACCAGCAAGGAAACATCTCGATGCAGTTGGGCGGAGGGGAGAATACGACGACCCTCAACATTAAGAACTACATCAAGCCTGGCGATTCGGTAACTCTTGTGTTCAACAAGCAAAACAAGGCGATAGAGAGAGTACGAGTTGCGAGCTACCTCGACGATCCGAAGGATGCCGTGACCATCGCGGCTCAGTTTGCCAAGCTACCAAACGGCATAAACCACGTGACCGGCACGCAAATCAACGGTGCCAGCAAGCAATTGACGGTCGTGACTCAGAATTCTAACTATCAGCCGATTTAGACCTGGGATTCTCGGTGTCTGCTTGAGTACGCGTGAGGTTCAATTTCCAGTCCCGCAGAGGACGGCTGAGTGTGCCCAGAACATGATCCCATGAGGGCTAACTTATTTAGGATGCTTTCTTCAATGCTCCCACAAGAAAAGAAACAGCAGGTCCCTCCACTTCGCTTCGCTTCGGTCGGGATGACAATTTCGTTTAAAAGTCGATGACTTCGCGCGAGAAATCAATAAAGTAACAGCCTTTCAGGGGGACGATTCTTGTCCATCCAATCTAACGGCCCCTAATAAAAGCCACCACCCTCCACTTTGTCATCCCGAGCGCAGCCGAGGGATCTGCGGTGCGCCCCGGCTCCCGCACAAAGGTCTCCGTTCCGTTAGTTCTCCCACAGAATCAGTGAGGCGTTCCGCTCCCACGGCAAGCCGGGGCAGGCAGGATGACGATTCTGTGGGACTTTTGACGAAAAGCACCCTAAACAAGTTGGCGCTTTTGGGCACACTCCCGGTTGGCTGCGCTCACTCCTGAAGGAGTCGTCCACGCGAGGGATGCGCAGGGCGTTAGAAGATTCGCCCAATCCGGAAGAAGAACCTTCCGCGGCCATAGTCGCCGATCGCACCTGCGACTTCGACCGGCCCGAATATCGTATTCACGATAAGCCCAATCGCGCCATCCATGGGGAGATTGGGCGGTTTTGGCCCGAGGGCCAGCTTATATGTCTTCCCCGCCTCGTACATTCCGATGAACTCGATATTACTACCCAGCAAGGGAGGGAGTTGTAAGAGCTCGCGGATATACCCCATCTGTCCCAGGAAATATTGGTTTGTCCACAACTCGTTCGTATTCCAGGCAACCAGACGCTGCGACCCGCCGAGCGAGAATGCGGGTATTCCAGCTTTGAAACCATAACTGCTTCCTCCGTAAGCGTTGAAAAATACAGAAGAAGGCTTGCTCAGGCGGAAGAAGTTTTGCGATTGAACCTCAGAGAGGGGAAATGGTCCAGGAGCCGCCGGATTCGCGTTGTACCCCTTGGTGTACATCAGAAGACTTTCACCGGAGCGGGGGACCACAGGGTTGTCCAGCGTGTTCAGCTGATACTGCAATCTCACATCCCCGGTTGCTCCTGAAACCGTGGGCAGAACCGCCGCGTTCCCAACCTGAGGGGAAAGCTTTTCAAATCCACCCTCGTATCCAAATCGCAATTCTCCCGTGGTTCCAAATCCGTAGCCCACATCAAAACCGCCCAGAATCTGCCGTGTCCGGTAGATCGCGGTCTCCGTATCACCGTTGTAGACGTAGTCCTGCTGACTGTTGCCGACTCCGCGCGGCGCCACAAACCAATTGCTGGTCGGCGTAAACGGATGATAGTACTCGGCATCGAGGAGATACTGCGACCCCAGGATGACGTCGGTGCGCAACTCGGTCCGGTAGCTGCCGAAATCGAGAAATGTGATGCGTGCTCCCGTACTGAAAAGCACGTTGTTGTAGTCAGAGCCGTCGATAAGAAGAATAGGACGCACGATGGGAGGCGCATATGGCTTCGCCTCCGTTGATATCTGCAGCCCCTGCTTCCCATTTTCTTCAACCATCGAATAACCGACGTTCGCGAAACGGCCCTGCCCTTGAAGTCTCAGCATCTGGGCATCCATCCTCGTTGTGTCCACTGGTTTGCCAACGTCTATGGATAGTCTCTGCTCGATCGACTCGGCCAGCTCTTTCCCGGTGCCGGCAACCTGGATAAACTCCGGGATAGGTGTTGTTTTCTTCCGCGCATTCCGGTTAGCAAGATATGTCTGCCACTCTTCTTCGCTCACCGAAAAAGCGATGAGCACCTTCTCCTTCGCAGCAGCCGCATCATATCCCGCCTTGATGATTGCGTCGGCTGCGCCATAATCCAGGGCGGTGTACTTCTGCAACGGCACAGTTACCAGCAGATCCGCCTGCTCCATCGAGCGCAGTTCGTTCGCAGCGATCATGACGGAGATAGACTCACCCAGCACAGCGAAGCTGGAAAGGGGCGCCGTTGGGCTGAGGGGCTGCGTCTCCAGATGGATCCCAAGGACTATGTCAGCCCCCATCTCTTTAGCCACGTCGATGGGAATATTGTTAAGCAAGCCGCCGTCTGCGTAGATGTGATCGCCGGTTCGGACCGGTGTGAAGATGCCCGGCAGCGACATCGTCGATCGCAATGCCAGCGACAGGGGACCGCTGCGGAAGACGTGTGGCTTGCCGGAAACCAGGTCGGTCGCCACACAGGCGAATGGGACGGGGAGATCGTTGAAGCTCTTGAGTTCGGAATATGGAAGGGCAACCCGGTCAAGGATCAGGGAAACCTGCTGGCCTGAATTAAAGCCCCCGGGAAACTGCAGGCCCTTGGCCAGGCCGAACTCGAGACTGTTTGGTACTTCATGAGCGTCCTGTTTGCGCCGAAACGAGAGGTCCTGGAAAGGCGTCTGGCCTCGCAGTACTTCATTCCAATTGATCCCGTTGGTGATCTCCCTGACCTCCGCCGGAGACCTTCCAGTAGCATAGATTCCTCCAACCAGACCGCCCATGCTGGTGCCGGCGACATAGCTTATGGGAATTCGATGCTCTTCCATCCACTGCAGGACCCCAATATGAGCCAGGCCTAAAGCACCGCCACCCTCGAGCACAATACCAAGCTTCGGGCGCCCGGTAGGAGCCGGCTTTGGCGCCTCTTGAGGGATGCTCACACTGGTAGACAACAAGATGCACGATAGAAGCAATGCTTGTGTGGCTCGAAGTTTCATGGTTGCCCCTGGACGTGCTCTCATAACCGGCGTATCAGACCTTGTAAGAAACGGGGACAAGACGCCTCCCGGCGACCGGGGAAACTCAAGCCTCACAGTGGATCATGATTACCTCACAGTATTCAGCCAAAAGATAGCAACGGATACTGTCAAATCTAGCAGGTGGGAAATCAAAAGTTGCCAGCGCGACGAACGCTCTCTCCGCGACAGCAACTAGCAATGATGCTAGTTGTCCGCCGGGAAGAAACTGGATAGCTTTAGGCCTTAATTTGTTTCTTGAGGAGTTCTCATGCGCAAGACCGCAGTGCCCCTTGCAGCCGCCGTGTTCATGGTCGCATCGACATTCAACCTGCAAGCCGCCACCGTGGCGGGGGTGAATCTGCCGGACACAACAACCGCTGGCGACAAAACACTGGCCCTGAATGGACTGGGATTGCGCACGGAGTTCATGGTGAAGGTATATGTCGCCGGGCTTTACCTTGAGCCTAAGTCGACCGATGCCGGCGGTATCATCAAGGCCGACGCACCCAAGAAGATCGTAATGCAGTTCCTGCACGACGCGAGCAAGAGGCAGATGACGGATGCCTTCGACCAGTCATTCAAGGACAATGCTCCGGACGCCGAGACGACGATCAAGACCGATACCGATAAGTTTCTCGCCGCCCTCGAACCGGTCAAGGTGGGCGAACAAATGGTCTTCACCTATGTCCCGGGTACAGGAACGACCTTCGCTGTCAACGGCAAAGACAAATTAACCATTGCCGGTCCAGCCTTCGGCCAGGCGATCTTCTCCGTATGGCTCGGCCCTAAGCCTCCCACTTCCAGTCTGAAAAAGGGCATGCTCGGACAGTAGTCCAGAGAACGGGCGGGGAGAACCTCCCCGCCAGGTTTTTATCGCCGAACCACGATGGAACTAAACCGGCTGATAGTTTGAATTCTGAGTTACCACTGTTAATTGCTTGCTGACACCGTCGATCTGCGTGCCTGTCACGTGGTTAGTGCCGTCCGGCAACTTGGCGAACTGTGCCGCGATGGTCACTGCATCCGAAGGGTCGCTGAGGTAACTCGCAACCTTGATGCTCTGAATGGCCTTCTGTTGCCGGCCGAAGGTAAGGGTTACCGAATCGCCAGGCTTGACGTAGTTCTTGATCACCAGCGTGATTTCCCCTTCACCTCCGCCCGACTGCAGCGAAACGTTGCCCGCCTGGTAGGCGGCTTGCAGTCTTCCTGGATCAGGCTGCGTATATTGCTTCGCCAGAGCCGCGATCGACTCACCGTAGTCCTGGAACTCAGCCGTCTTCTTTTCGACTACATGCTGCTTGAGCCTGCCCCCACTGGGTGGCGCGGCTTGCGAGCCGCCGATCTGCGTCTTCTGCTGCTGACCGTCCGGTCCCACGCTGACCTGAAAAACCTGTTGCTTCTTGACATCGCCTTTAATGCTCGTGGTCTGCTGTTCCTGCCAGGTGTAATGAGCGAGCGCCTGCTTGTTGGCCGCCATGGCGGTTTTAATTTCGGCTAGCTTCTGTTGTAACTCCGGGTTCTGCGCATGTACTGGCAAAGCGGAAAGAAACAGTGCCGCGACAGCGGTTACTATCGAGCCACGTGTGAGTCGGTTTTTCATAGATCTCCTCTTTTTTAAAACTGTGGCAACCGAGTCATGGCTGAACAATGGTCCAACTGGAATCGGGGTTGAATTCGGTGATTGCGGCGGCTGCCTCTTCGGTGTTCTTACCCAGGTCCTTCTGGACCAACACTCCATCCTGGCTCATCATGAACGTCATCACGCCGGAATTGCGATACTCAGCCGGATAGGCGACGAAGGCGAACCCGCCCACCATCTTGCCGTTGACGACGTAGTCCCTGGCGCCGCCGGGTGCGTTACTGCCTTGCTTAGTCAGCATATGGAAGTAGTAACCGTGGAATGGCTGATGCGCGGCGGGCTTTGCGCTATACCCTTCGGCGGTTGCATACGCCAACAATGGCCCAAGGGGGCTTTTGGGTTGACCATCCGGCGACTCCCAGTACAAACCGTCCTGCGTGCCAGGGTCACTGATGAACTTCAAAGCGTATTGCTTGGTACCGCCCTCCACCCGCGAATAGTAGTCGGCCTGAGCATCACCGAGCGCAGCAAAAATATCGATCACCGCCAGTTCGTTCCGCCCAATGCGGCGCCGCACAATCTCATCTTTTCCCGCGGCTGTGTCGAAAAACCACTGACCGGCGTCATTCTTTTTCAGCGGGATGGGGAAGGGAAAATTATCAGCTCCGATCAGAAGGATCTGGCTCCCATCAGGCATCTTGCGCCACCGGTGCATTTGCCCGTAACCGGCGACAAATGCGCCGGCAATGCCTTTGTCTTGCACTGGGTCCCCGGAGGTAATCACGTCCTTCGAATCAGGCCCGAAAATTGCCAGCACTGGATTGATGTCTCCCGTTTTCACCGCGGTCAACAGAGCATTGCCTGCGTCCTCGGGTGAGGCAAACGTTGCTTGCGAAGGTTTCGCGGTCTTATTGCAACCGGCAAACGAAACCATCAGAGCTAGCAGCATCAACCAGGAGGTAAAAGAGATTCTGCGGGCCGCGTGTGACATACTTATTCTCCAAACCTTTGAATTCTCGGACACTTCAACACCTTCGCCCATCCATGTTGCCGTCTCTTCCACTGCGGCCATCGGTTTCATCTGCGCCAGCCACCACCACCGCCCCCACTGTATGAGCCGCGAGCACTGGACTCCCTGGACGCCCAGCCTCCGCCCCCGCTATTGAAGGCCGATGATCCGCCGCTCTTTTCCTGGCCGCCCCAGCCAGTGGAACTGCTCTTGGGGGCGCTTGAGCCTGAGTAGCTGGATGAGTTGTATTTCTGATTCGTGTTCGAGCTCGAGCCCTTCCAGCCGTCCCCGGTGTTGGAGTAGGTGTTGCCGTTCGCGGCCGCATACTTGTTGCCATTCGCGGTCTGACCGTAAGCGGCGCTGTTGCCGTTCGTACCCGACGCGCCATAAGCCTTGGCGCCCGTCGAGGAGGTCATCGAGGCTGTGGTTCCGTTAGCGTTCGTATTGTGCTGCGAGTAGGCAGTATTGCCGTTCTTCGAGTACGTCGAGGCGCCCGAACTCCCATAGGCATTGGAATTCTGCACCGTGGATGCGGAGGCGCCGGTTCTATTGTTGTAGGCGCTCCCGGCGCTTGTCGTCCCATACGCGTTTGAGACCGATCCTCCCTGCGCATAGGTCCCGGTGTGGGGGTTGTACGCCTGGCCGGCGCTAGCGCTACCGTAGCCGTTTGAGACCGTGCCTCCACGTGCATAAGTTCCGGTGGCCGAATTGTAGCCAGTACTGTAGTGCGCAGAGCCGTAGGGTCCATACGCAGAGGTCGTGGTGCCGCGCCAGGCAGTATTTCCGTAATACGCCCCACCGTGGTATACCACCGTGGTGCTGCCGTGCCAGCCACAGTTCCAAGAACTATAACCCCAGCCGCAACACCCGCCGCTCATCATTGCCCCAACCGCGATGCCAACCCCAAACGCGACCACTGCGGTGGTAACTACCGCTGCGGTGCTGTAACCAGGAGTCACGTAGGGGTAGCCATAAACTACCGCCGGATTGTACTGAGGAACGTAGACTACTTGCGGACTTGCGGACTGAATCACGATCACCTGCGGCGATTGCTGCACGACCTTGATCTGCGAGCCCGACGTCAGATTTCCGGCAGCGTATGCTTTCGCCCGCAACACCTGCACCGCCGACATCACATCCGGGCCCTGCGTGGTATACGCCTCCCCCAACGCAGAAGTCCAACTGAGGTTCTTGGCCATGTTGCCGAGCACGGAGGGAAATTGTGTCATGGCTTTCACGGCGGGATCCCACGGCTGGCCATCAACCGCGTACATCAGAGGCGAGCCCGTGAGACTGCTGTTTTGTTGAAGGAAGTTGGCGGCGGCAGCGACCTGATCGGGAAAGCTCGCAGCCCCAAGAACCTGGGCCACCAGGGAGTCCGGATACAGCGCGATGGGCGCGACCAGTCCCTGCAGTTCTTCCGCAGTCAGCGGCGCTCCTTGTCCCGAATACCCCGTTTGCTGTGCCCCAACTTCCAGCGGCGCAGTAGTGATGACCAGCAGGAAAGATAGAGTCGTTGCCAAGAGCTGTTTCACGAAAGTCGCGGTCATGTTGTTCTCTCCATGCACGAGCGGATTAATCTAGGGCGGCACGGGTGCAGTCCGGATGGGGGAGTGACTATGGTCAGCCGGCCCGCTTAGCCGGTCGCATCTCTCCAGACCAAGAACTCAACCACCGAGGGCATACAGGATTTTCCCAGTGGAAGTAGCCTACCGGGAGTTCTTTTAAGACGTAACTGTCACTTGTGACAGGTGGCGCGCAGCGCGACGTTGGATTCTAAGCCGTCGGTGGGAGCCCTCGCATTTATGCGGGGAAAGAGCGCTTTAGCGCTGGCAATATAAAACCTTGTCAGAGAACCGCAGAAGAGAAACCGGCCGCTCCGGATGCAGTGGGAGGACCCGCTGCATCCGGCATCGATGGATGGCAAATACGATTACGCGGGTGTCATGTGGCGCTTGATTGCGTATTCAAGGAGTTCCGCGTTGGTTTTGACGTTCAATGTCTCCATCATCCGATACTTGTGAAAGGCGACTGTGCCAGGTTTTATGTCGATAATATTCGCCACTTCTTTCATCGACATTCCTTCCGCCAGTAGCTGCAGAATTTCACTTTGCCGTTTCGTGATGTGTTTCTCTTCGCTGAAATTTTCTCCCTGATTCAGCAGGTACATCACCGTTTCCTTGGCGATCAGCGGAGAGAGATAAGATGCTCCCTGGTTGACCTTACGGATAGCAAGCACTAGCTCGTCGCCGGCCGATTGCTTAAGAACGTAGGCGGATGCGCCGCGGCGAAACGCCTCGGCCGCTACATCAGCCTCCATGGTCATCGTCAGGAAAACCAGCTTTACCCCTGGGAGTTTCTGCTTCACCTGGCTTCCAGCATCAAGACCATTCAGGTGCGGCATATAGATATCGAGGATGATGATGTCTGGCTTGAGTTCCGCAGCGGCTGCGATCAAACGGCGGCCGTCCGTCACCACCCCAACCACTTGAAACTCAGGCTCCAGCAGGCTCTTACAGGCGTCCGCCAGGAGCTGGTGATCATCGGCGATCAAAATGCGTGCTGCGGGTTTCTGTTCTCTCACCGGGGGTTCTCCTGAGACTTGATCTTTGAACATGGCCCGTGGGAACCAGGGAGAATCTGTAAATGAGATTCGCGCCCTGCTAGTCAAAATCGTCGTGCCTTCGTTCTATCTCGGCCATTAAGAAATATCAGAGCCTGAAGACAGCTCAGCACAACACCTCTGGTGGTATGGCAAGCGCAATACTACGCCATTTCCCACAATCGCGGCGAAGTTTTTTAGCTCCTTAGCCGATTTTGCTGAGGTCTTGCGGCCCCATCCAAGCAAAAAAGCGATGCCTTTCCTGGCCGATGCCGGATACGTGCCGTTCCCGATTGTCACGGTACGTGGATCTCTGCAGAAAGAAGCGCCCGCAGATCAAAGACAGGCACGTCGTATCGCCCGTGGACTACCGGCGTTAGCATCTCCGCCCTTGCAAGGGAGTCTAGCACTTCTCCAGTGACTAAACCGTAAATTTTGCCAATTCCTCTCGCATGATCGGGCAACTATGCTCCAACTGTGGGACAATCCTTTGTCTTGCTCCAGATTCCACGCGCGGTATTGCGCGTCACCTGGCAACCGGCTAAGGGCGAGGAGGAATTCCATTGGAATCAGCAACGAGCGACCGGATATACCTCTGGTCAATAAGGTTTGGCGCCATCCTGCTTTTAGCAATGGCGATCGTAGCAGTCGGGAATGCCCAACGGTTCTCTGCTGGTGAAAAGGGAAAGGTGAAAGGGCAGACTATTCAGGAAGCACTCTAACCGTACGAGGGAGGGCCACGATTGGGAGTTAAAGCCACTGTACCTGGAAGCACGTAGACTAGTCGGGAGCTGAGCTCGCCCGAATTACCATGCTGCCCGGCCCGGGCAAGGGCCTTTGGTTGACGAGATGAAACAGGGGTTAAATGTACATGATTCGCCTCACCAACTTTCCGGTCGTTGTCCTTGTTGCAACCTTCCTTCTGCTCTGGCTGGCAGGGTCGATCGGTACTTCATTTCGCACGAAAAAACACCTATCGGATGACGCCGTGGGCGCCGATGCGGGCCTTGTGCTGGGTGCTACGCTGACGATACTTGGGCTCATCATCGGATTCACCTTTTCGATGGCTATCAGCCGATATGAGCAGCGCAAGAACTACGAGGAAGCGGAGGCGAACGCTATTGGGACAGAATACGTCCGGGCAGACCTGTTACCTGTCGCCGATGCGCAGAAAGTACGTACCCTGTTGGCGAAGTATACCGATCTGCGGATATTGTTCTATAGGGCGAGCTATGGGCAACAACTAGACCGCATAAATGCCGATACCGCGCAACTGCAAACGGAATTGTGGGCCGCGGTCGCGAGGTTAGGCAGCACGCAGCAAACACCCATCATTGCACTCGTCGTTTCAGGCATGAACGACGTGTTAAATTCCCAGGGATACACACAGGCCGCCTGGTGGAACCGTATCCCACCGTCAGCGTGGATCCTCATGTTTATGATCGGTATCTGTTGCAACCTGCTGATCGGTTATTGCATTCGCCGTACCGGTATGGAATTCGTCGTGTTTCTGGTTTTGACCCTGGTGGTGTCGATCTCGTTCTTTCTTATAGCGGACATCGACAGCCCGCGCGGAGGCATCATTCGCGTGCGGCCGCAAAATCTTGTGGGCCTCTCTCAGTCGCTCCATCCGCAGTAGCCCCTAACGCTCCACTAGGGACGCACCACACTGTGGAGTAAAAGATTCAACGCGCTTCTGTTAGTTTTACTAGTATTCAAACTCCGTTGCCTCTTTAAAAATCGATATACCGACGCGGAGAAAAACTCTCACTGCTCCTTTAATGGACGAGTGTCGACTGGACGCATGGCCTTGCGGGTCCAATCAGTCGACGATCGCGATTGGAAGAAGCCGTGGCCGCGGAAGGCGCCTCTGTGGCCGCCAAAACATTCTGTGAAAAGGAACCGTATGAAGAAGATCGCGCTCGTCATTGGCTTACTCGGCTGGTGCACTGTGTTTGCAATTGCTCAGGATCAGACCGCAACTCAGCCGTCAGTAATCAATATCAATATCAGCGTCTCTCGAACGGTCCAGGCGGTAAGTTATCCGAACAACACATCCAGCAGCATTGCATTTACTGGCACGCCGTTACTGCCCTTCGCGAAAGGTCAGGCGAAGGTGGAAAATAAAAAGGGTGTCATTACGATCCAAGCTGAGTTGCAAAAAATGACGCCGGCCAACACTCTCGGCCCGGAATTTCTGACCTACGTGCTCTGGGCAATCACTCCGGAGGGCCGCGCGCGCAACCTGGGAGAGTTTCAGCTGAACGGCGACAAAAGCAAACTCTCTGTAACGACGCAGCTGCCGAATTTTGCCATGATTGTGACTGCCGAGCCCTATTTTGCCGTGTCCTACGCGAGTGAAGAGGTGGTGTTGCAGGGGGTTCCAGGCAGTGACACCAAGGGTCAAATCACTCCGGTAGTGGCCCAGCTTTTGAGCCGTAGCACATACCACGAGAGCCAGCTTCAGCCTCTCACCATCGACCCCAAAGTTCCGCTCATCGTATATGAGGCTCAGAACGCTCTGCGCATCGCAAAACTGCAAGGCGCTGAAAAGTATGCCCCGAGCGCCTGGGCGAGTGCACAGCAGTCGCAAGCACAGATGGAAGATTATATTGCCAGAAAGCAGAAGAATTCGATTTTGACGGCTGCGCGAAGCACTACGCAACAGGCAGAGGACGCGCGTTCCATCGCGGTAAAAGCAGAAGCAGAAGAGAAAGTAGCGCAAGCCAAACAGGCGGAGGCAGACAGAGCTGCGGCAGCAGCGCAGCGCGAGGCACAGTTAAAGGCGGAACAGGAAGCCGAGGCACAGCGTAGTGCCGAGGCCCAGGCTCTTGCGGCCAAAGAAGCACAGGCCCGCGCAGAGCGCGGAAGCGGCAGCCCGTAAGTCGGCCGCAGAAGCTAACGAGGCGGTGGAGGCGCAGAAACGGCTCCGTGCGCAACTCTTGGCCCAATTGAACGCGGTGCTGCAAACCGTAGACACGCCGCGTGGATTGGTCGTCACCATGGCCGATGTACTCTTCGCGTCCGGCAAGTACGAGCTCTCCCAACCGGCAACTCTGGCTCTGGCCAAAATGTCGGGGGTGATCCTGGCCCATCCTGGTTTGACGCTGAAGATCGCCGGCTACACCGACAGCACGGGCAGTGATGAGTTCAATCTGAAGCTCTCCGGGCAGCGGGCGGACGCAGTCCGTACCTTCCTGGTGCAGCAAGGACTGAATCCCGCCTCGGTCACTTCCATGGGGATGGGATCCGCCGATCCAGTGGCCAGCAATGATACGGCCGCGGGCAGGCAGCAAAACCGGCGGGTCGAGATCGTTGTCTCCGGCGAGGCCATTGGCACCACAGGCGGCAACTAGCAAAAGCCGCATCGACCGGAACTCCCACATCGACGTTTGTCACCCTGATCTCCCCGTATGAGTCGCACGGAGTTTTGATAAATGCATTTCCGCGCTGATTTCCGAAAACACGTCCTCGGGATCCTCGGATTTCTTGCGGCTGCCATGACGCTCGTGGCTGGGCCGTCCTTTGCCTATGCAGCCCCCGCGCCAACTGACAAAACTGCACCCCAGACCAGCGTGGGGAGCCTGCCACTAAATTTCGAGCGCCATACCGACGACCTGGACGCCATGGTCAAGCGCCGCACCATTCGCGCGCTGGTGCTATACAGCCGTTCCGGTTTCTTCTACGTCAACGGCCGCCCGCAGGGCATCTATTACGAGGCGGTTCGGGCTTTCGAGCAAGCGGTGAATGAGAAATTGCACACCGACAAGCAGCCTGTGCAAGTCACCTTCATCCCCGTCCGCCCGGATCAGGTGGAAACGGCTTTGACTGAAGGCGTTGGTGACCTGATCGCCTATGCGTTGACGGTGACGCCTCAGCGTGAGCAGCGGTTTGCGTTTTCCCCGATAGAAACAGACGTCAAACAGATCGTCGTGACGGGAAAAAACTTCGGCCCCGTCGCTTCCCTGCAGGACCTCAGCGGAAAGAAAATCTTCGTCAACCCACTCACCACCTATCCCGCGAATTTAGAAAAGGTAAACGACTCGTTAAGGAAGCAGGGCAAGCCGCCCATTCTAATCGAGAGTGCCGACAAGAACCTGTTGGACGAGGATCTGCTGGAGATGGTAAACGCGGGCATTATCCCTGCAACCGTCACCATCACCGATCGCGCTAAACTTTGGGCCGGCGTACTTCCTGACATAACCCCCCAACCCAACCTCGTCATCGCCGATGAAGGGACTCTGGCATGGGCGATGCGCAAGAACAATCCCAAGCTCAAGGCAGTGGTCGATGAGTTCACCAAGAGCCACATGGCTGGAACGTCGTTCGGCAACACGCTCATGAGGCGGTATTTGCAAAACACGAAGTGGGTCACGAATCCGACTACTAAGGCGCAACTGGATGCCTTCAACCAGACCGTTGTCTTTTTTAAGAAATACGCATCCCAATATGACTTCGACTACCTGCTCATCGTTGCCCAGGGGTATCAGGAGTCGATGCTCAACCAGGAGGCGAGACATGGCGGTGCGGTAGGGATCATGCAGGTCAAGCCGGCAATAGCTGCGGCGGCCCCCATTAGTATCCCCGATGTGGGGACTGCCGAGAACAATATCCATGCAGGCGTCAAGCTCTTGCATACCATCTCAGATACCTATTTCAACGATCCGAAGATTGATCCAATGAACCGCCTGTTGCTTACCTTCGCCGCATACAACGCGGGCCCCACTCGCATTGCGGTGCTCCGCAAGCAGGCGCCCGCAAGGGGACTAGATCCCAACAAGTGGTTCGGCAACGTCGAATTGTTGGTTTCGCAAAGCGTGGGACAGGCGACAGTCCAATATGTAAGCAACATCTACAAGTATTACGTTGCCTATAAGCTTGTGCTGCAGCAAGGTCAGTCCCTCTAGCAGCAAAGTGGGTCAGCGGAAAGTTACCCTGGATGCAATCCGCGATGCGGAGCAGCCGGGATCCCGACCGGAGCGAAGCGTAGTTGAGAGCCTGCCCTGAGCGAAGTCGAAGGGGACCTACTATTTCTTTCTGTCCATCCAATCTGACGGATCCCCAAAAAGGTCACCACCCTCCCCTTTGTCATCCCGAGCGTAGCCGAGGGACCTGCGGTGCGCCCCGGCTCCCGCACAAAGGTCTCCGTCCGTTAGTTCCCCCACAGAATCGTCATCCTGAGAGTCTGTGACTTTATTGGTTTCACAAAAAAATCGATACTGAAAACAAAGAGCTTAGGTGAGTCAAAAATCGCTAAAAGTCAATAAAGTCACAGCCTCTGAGCGGAGCGCCGCACCGATCGATGACGTGACACAGCGCTTGTGGCGCGGAGTCGAAGAGCCTGTCCTGAGCGTAACCGAAGGAACCTTGGCGATGCTTAGTTTCACCCATGCTGCTCGGAGCTTTTCGACCACCGAAGCCCGATAACGTGGCGGTTCTGCCCCAGACAAAAAAGCCCGCCATCCTCCCAGCGGAATGGCGGGCTGTTAGTGGAAACCTATGAAGCTGGTGGTTGCTTGCCGTATTTGAAAAGGAGCGTGAAAGCGATTCCGCTGGTGTGGATGTCAATGACGTTTTGATTGGAGTTTCGGTAATTCACGTCCAGGTACCGGTAGCCGACGCCTATTCCCCACTTCGGCTTTATCTGATAGTTGGCGAAGCTGGCAACCTGGTAGTCGACATTAGCGCCCCCGCCGCCGGCGTCGCCGGTTACAAAGACTGCGATTTTTGGTGAAAAAGGTACTATGATGTTTGCTCCCCCGACGACGTCAGCCCAACCTTGCGATGTCCCCACACTGAAGTTGGGGGGTATCGGGGGCTGCAGTTGAAGGTTCTCGCTTACATACCAGCCGCGAACACCTGCTGTAGCGCGGATCTGCACCATCTTGCCATTCACAACCAGGTAGTTCACCTTCTGAGTAAAGATACCCTCTTTGAGTGTGGCCTTAGCGGAGTAGCCAGGTAACCTGATGAACGCTTTGTCATCGGAAAGCTTCACCCAGACAAAATCCAGGGGAAGGCTCCATTTATTGTACTGGGGTTCAAAAGATCCCATAAGACCGATATTGAAATGGTCCAGTATGTCCCCAGGACTTACCGCAACCCTGGTGCTGTAACCCCTAGCCCCCACGGTTCCAGATACTCCCGGAAACCACAAATACGACAGGCTCACAAAATGCCACTTATCATCTGTAGGAGAGGCAGAGGTTGTACTGTTCGATGCTACAGCGTTGTTGACCGGTGTTTGCAGTTGGGCGGTCTCTACCGGTTGCTGCTGCTCCTGCGCCACCAAGGTCGCAGAGAAAGACAAACCTAATATCGACCCAAGGACTATGCGTTCCCATGCTCTCCAATAACTCATCCTTCACCTCATATTCGTGGGATCTATTACGACCTTAGCAATCGCGCCGGAACCGGTGAACTGGCACAAGTGACAGGACAGTGTTTTTTTTTTGATTGCAGAGCAGATATGAAAGATGGGTTACACAACAAACCTGGCCCACACCTCCGAGGAAGTGTGGGCCAAGGTCGCCTGACTGTTCGCCTGGTTATTCGCCCGTAGCTGCTTGGGACTTATGCGCAATGATATATAAGCGAATATAAGCCGCTGCCGCTCGGAAACTCACCTGGTCCTTTTTATCGTCCATGAGCGGAGCTATCTTACCCAACAAGGCTGGATCGTCATGCAGCGCGACCACATGAACAGCTGCGGCGCGAGTCGCCCATTCTTTGTCCCCCAGCGCCGCCACCAGCGCGGCCCACACGGCGGGGTCGTTCTTATCTTTAGCCAGCGAAAATATCACCGAGGAGGAAGCCATCGAAGCCGGATCCGCCGATAGCCCGACGGCCGATTCCATGCCAGAGCCCAGGCCTGGCAAGGTAAATTCATTGGCCACCATTCCGAGCAGGGTTGTGGTGGGAGTATGAGTCATTCGCGCCAACGCCCTCTTCTCACTGCTCATAAAACCGGAGGTGGCCTTTTGCTTTCCCTCCAATACATCCATCAGAAAAGCTTTCCCATCTGGCTGCTTGAGACCGTAGAGCGCCAGCGCTGCCGCCATTTCGACCTCCGGCACCGGATCCTTGAGCGCTTTTTGCAGGCTTGGAATCACTGCGGGATTATTGAAGCTGCCCAGGGTAGCGATGATGGTTATCTTGGTGGGGACATCCTTTTCTGTTTCTAACATCGAATACAGTTTGGTTAAGACTTCCGAGCGATCCCCAATAAGGCTGGCTGACTGAACAGCGAGTGACCGCGTGTCGGGATTACCGCTCGCTACGCCCTTCAATAGAATGTCCTTTGCTTTTTGGACATTCGGATCGCCTGCGCCCATCTGGCCTGGGGCTGGGGGAGCGCAAAAAAACGAGATCGCCAGGGCGGCGACCAGGGAATTCATCCTAAACTTGTGAGATCCGATCATGTTAATAGCCTCGCTTTAGGAAAGGCTATCAACTTGCTTGTGCGCCGCAAACTAGTAGAAGTCGTAGTATTGCCACTGAAATATCTGCTTGAGGGTAACTCCGAGGCTGAAAACGGCTAAGGATCGGAGAATCATTGGAGGATCCAGCACGACCTTGGCAATCGGGGAACCGGTGAACTGACAGATGTGACAGTACGGTGTTTTTTTCGATTGCAGAGCAGATACAAAAGGTGGGTTACTCAACTACCCGCGCACACCTCGGAGGAACTGTGTGCCAAGATCGCCTGGTTGTTCGCCCCTAGCCGCCTGGGACTTGCGCGCAATGATATACAAGCAAGATTCAAACCCCCTCCGCTTTAATTCAGGGCTTTGTCTTTGTAGTACTTTGTGCCTCCGGCACTAAAGTCGAGGGCGAGGCCCTTATCGGTGAGTTGATACATCCAGACGCCGTCTGAGACCGATGCCGCTCCCGCTTTTGCTCCACCCTTTTCTGCGGTTTTCGCAGCGGCGTTGGCTTGTCCGCCCCATTGCCAGCCAGAATTCACGAAATCATTGAACACCTTCTCGTTGTCGAAGACGAAGACAATGCGTAATTTCTCCACGCTGAATCCCAGACCGCCTTGGAGCTGGAGCATTTTCATGAACGTCTGACTCTTGCTCCCGTTGTCGACTGCGAGGCCTTCTCCGTCGCCAGAACCGGCGAGCCCGATCTTTGCGACCGTGCTGCTGAAGACCGCATATCCCGCGGCGCCTTCGACCGCCGATTTGGCGTTTGGTTGGGCTGTATAGAGGCGCTGAAGCGTGTCTTGCGTCATGCTGCGGATCTCCGTCTGCTTCTTTTCAATCTTGGCTTCGGAGGCGTGGGCCATCACCGCCAGCAGGCAAACCGCGGCGGCTATGAGGCTATGTGTGCGCGTTGTTTTCATGGTCACGTCCTTTGTATGTGAATTGCGCTCATTTCTTCCTTCAAACGTTGAAGCGTCACGTCCCGCTTTGACGTGTGGCGATGTGAGCCCCTGGAATCTGGGCTTTGCAGGTTATCCCATAGGGACACGTGCCCATTCAGGTTGGCCGGCCACAGTAGCCTCTCTTTAGCAAAGGCTATCAACTTGCTTGTCCGCCGCAAACTAGTAGAAGTCGTAGTATCGCCCCTGAAATGTCTGATTAAGAGTAACTCCGAGGCTGAAGACGGCCAGGGATCACAGAATGATTGGAAGCATGCGGAGAAACCTCTCTTGGCAGTTCCCTGCTCTTCCGTTCCTTGCAGCCTAAGTCGAACTCCCGACTAGGCACTATTTTCCGCTCTCCGCTAGCAGATTTGCTACTTACCTCAATGGCGAAAACCCTGAATACTTCGCCATACGGCCGGTCAGTCGGCCTCAAAACAAGAGATAGGTGCCTCGCCGAGATGACAAGACGCCGTCCCACAGCAGCATCAGGTTCAGACGCGACGCCTCTTACCGAAGACCCTGAGTGGCGGCGTGCCTTTCGCACCGGCTGGCTGGCTCTCGTGCTTCTCATGCTCTTCTGCAGGATTGGGAGCGCAGAAAGCACGGAACAGACGGAGTTTCTGCCGGAAATCAGCGCGTTCTTAAAGCTCAACCCATATATACGGGTCAGCTTTATGGCGAAGGATACAAGAGAAGGGGGTGACTCCACCGAGGCCGAGATCGGCCCCAGCGTGGACTTTTACCTGAAACCTCTCATCAAGCTCAAGAGGATTAACGCTTTCGACCTGGACGATGCCAAATCACGGCCACTTGTTCTGACAGCCGGGTATAATTTTGTTTCAACTCCCAATTCGCCCTCGACCAATCGTATGATCGTCGCGGCGATATCTCACCTTCCGATAAAAGCAGACCTGCTATTGTCCGACAGAAACCGGGCCGATCTTGACTGGAGCAACGGAGCTTTTACCTGGCGCTATCGCAATATGCCGGCTTTGCAACGCACCTTCACAATTCACTCTTACCATCTCATACCCTATGCGAGCGCCGAGTTTTACTACGAAAGCCAGTACAGTAAGTTCAGTACCACTGAACTCTATGCCGGCGCCTACCTGCCTCTGGGAAAACATCTCCAATTCGATCCTTACTACGAGCACCAAAACAATACCGGCAAGAAACCCAATAAGCAGGTGAACATCCTGGGCCTGACGTTGAATCTCTATTTCTCAAGAAAAGGGCATTGAATCTCCGCACTGAGCCGCGCCAGGATCATCGGTGTTCAGGGCGTCATCCGGATTAAAGCGTCCCGCAGGGGCAAAGACGAAATCTTCATGACCCCGCTGAACGGCGTATACATGGCCATGATGACAAAGACCGCGCCGGAAACGGCGACTGCGCAGACCACGAGCGTCACGAATACTGTGCTGTTGCGCGGAGCGAAGAGCCCGAAGCTGACAAAGATGGCAGTCAGCCACGCCACCACAACGACCAGTAGCGGAATTGAGAGGGAGCTTCCCTCTGACCCAAGGAACATTAACCAATAAGTGCGCCGCAGTCCGATGGCCGCTGAAATGGCGGCGGCCTTCACCGCAACCTGTGCTTCGTTCTTTGGCTGGAGCAACTGTAGTTGGTTATAGAAGATCTGGCCGGTATCGGTGGGTCTTAACTGCGGGTCAGCGAATCCCTGGTCTGGCCAAATTCGCTGGAGGCTGGCGGTCGCCAGCGAATGCAACTCTTCACGAGCCGCCCGGGTCTCAGGCCCATAGCTTCCCAACATGCGGTCGACGCCTACAAAGTCTGACGCCATCTCAGTGAGTTGGTCTTTGCGCTGTTGGTAGGAAGAGTTCGCGGTAGAGACGAGCATTCCCAAGACTAACGCGGTCATCGTCACCAAGAGGCCTGTCACCAGTCGGATTACATCTTTTACGTCTGGACCAAGCTGATTCGGGGGCACAACGAGCCGAAGCCTCATGCCGGCAAGTGCTCCAGCGAACACCACCAGGAAGACTGCCGAGCTTACCAGGATTGATTCCATGACCTCTCTGCCCTCTGATGCTTTTGGATGAGTGCGTTGTTAGGCGAGTCTAGGCGCGAGACAATGGAGGAGTCAGCTAGTAATTTCCCCAGGTAACCGGTAACAAATCCCCAGAGCACATGTAGACGCTGTCGGCGCTCGCGATATCGCAGATCACACACTGCTGCATTCTATTTTCCAAACGACTGATACTTTTGCCAGTTCCTGGTAAAGAGTTCCTCCCTCATCATTGAGCCTACTACCTTCCCGAGAGCTCGCGGTCATTTGGCGACCCTTCGTGAACTGGAGAAAGACAAAATGACAAGGATCATTCACGCCGCGTGGAAGTTCGTTTTTCTGATTTGCATCGTGCTATCCATCAGCTCATCGCTCATGGCGCAACAGCACGGCCAATATCAGCCTGGCCAATACGGCTTGAACGCCGGCATCATGCCCGATCCTGGATTCACCTACGCGGACTACAACCTTAACTACAATGCCGGCCAGCTGACTCTTGAAAACGGCACTCCGGTTAAGGCGACGGGCACGCTGAACATCTGGGCCGTGGAGAACATCTTCTTTTATGTTCCCAAGTTCAAGATTCTCGGAGCGAAGTTCGCGCCGTTTATCGCTTTCCCCACGATAGGCACCGGCTCGCTCGTGCTACCGTACCTGGGGAATGGCCAGACTCTTGGATCCGGGGGCTTCGCTCTTGCGGATACGTGGTTTCAACTGGCAAATCTAGCGTGGCACGCTCCGCGGGCAGACTGGTGGGCAGGATATGCCTTTATGGCGCCCACGGGCCGCTACACGCCGGGCGCTTCGAATAATGTTGGTTCCGGTTACTGGGGCAACAACTTCACCGCCGGTTCCACCTTTTACATCACCAAGGACCAGGGCACCACGGCAAACATCATGGGCAATTGGGAGACCCACGGATCAAAGACCACCCGGTCTGGGGACATCAGCACGATGTTCGGGACGTTGCCCATAAACGTCCAGCTGAACCCCGGGGCAGCCTGGAGTGATGAGTGGGGATTAGGTCAAGCCATTCCACTCAACAAGCCGTTTCTAAAGACAAAGAACATAACCAAGGTGGCCCAGATCGGGATTATCGGGTACGACCAGGCGCAGATGTCGCGCAACAGAAGCGACAACACAATCGTGGATGCCTTTGAACGGCTGGTCCCCTTCTATTACATGCATGCCGCCGGTGGGCAGGTCAACTATGTCGATCTTAAGCATGATTGGAATGTATTCTTCAAATACGAAAAGGAATACAGGGCGTTGGCCACCACGAAGGGCGACACCATTGTCTTTGGCTTCGTGTACACCTTACGCATTCCCAAACCCGCACCAGGGGCTCCGGTGACTCCGTAGCCGGCAAACGCGCGGCGGGGCGCAGCATACTCGCAGACAATAGGAACAACCAGGTACATAGTTTTCCGACCTTGGCTCGATTAAAGACGCCGGGGCAGCGAGCGGCTATAGCAGCTGGCAGGTAGGAAAAGCCTCATGGTCCCCGTCACCATCAGCCTGATTGTGTTCGCCTTCGTTTTCGGAGGTTCACTATTCGGCATTTATCTTCGCGCCATACTGCCCGAAACTCAACTGACCGGGGAATCGAAAGATCTCCTGAAGTTGGGCATGGGGCTGATGGCGACCATGACGGCTCTGGTCCTCGGTCTGCAACTTGGATCCGCTCAGAGTGCGTTCGAGGCACAAGAAAGAAACCTGATAGAAATCTCCGCTAAGCTCATCCTGCTGGACCGTGCTTTGGCTCATTACGGACCCGAGACCAAGGCTGTGCGTGATCTACTCCGCAAATCGGTCGCCGAGAAGCTGGAGCTTATTTGGCCTGAGCACTCCACACGTCACTCCCAATGGCAACCGGCATCCTCGGAGGGCGATCAGATCTATTACGGTATTCAGGAACTCACACCAGGCAACGACTCACAACGCGCAGCCAAGGACCAGGCTTCGAGCATCCTCTTTGATATTGGACAGACTCGCTGGCTGACGTTCGAGCAGGAGAGCAACTCCGCGTCCATGCCGGTCCTGGTCGTTGTGACTTCCTGGCTTACCATCACCTTCATCAGCTTCGGGCTCTTTGCTCCTCGCAATGCGGTCGCAATCTTTACTCTCTTCGTCTGCGCGACCGCAGTTTCAGGCGCAATCTTCCTGACCCTGGAGTTGTATTCCCCCCTATATGGCCTGATACGGATTTCCAGTGAACCTCTGCGCAATGCCATTCTGCGCCTCGGGCAATGACCCGACCACTGGCGTCATTTAGGCCAGCCAAACCAGGAATACTGCCACCCGATGGATAGATTTTGGTAGTTTCCCCCAAAGCGGATGTAGTCGCCATTGTTATAACTGGCCTTCAGCGATTGGTGTTTGCCCAAGGGGACTGCAGCTGTGATGCCAACGCGTGAGCTGGTCTGACGCGTGGCAGGGTCCGCTATGCCGCTCAAGCTGGTAACGCCGCCGAACCAGAAGTTTCCGTCCAGCGAGAACCATAGCCTCTGCGTTACATCGTAGCTCAGGTGGCCTTCAAAGCTTCCGATGGGATTTTCGCTTTGCGGCTTGGGACTTGGTGGTGAATAATACCGCGGGTTCGTTGTATAGAACCACACTCCGCCATACGAATCGAGTATCCAATTGCCCCAACGCCTGGAGTAGCCAAGTTCCGGTTTGAAGGCCCATCGGTTGGTCCCCCAATTCACCAGCTTCGTAGGGTCGTATTGGCCCGTAGGAGCCAGTACCTTCACGCTGACGCCCACCAACGTCTTTTCCCTCCACTTCATATACTCCTGTACTGGCATCGCTGGTCCGCCCTTGAGATTTATCGATACTCGGGAAGTAAAATCCACCAGGCCAGAACGGTAGAGATGATGCGGTTGACCCGCAACGTTGCCCTGGAAATTTCCCACAGCATAAGGGAGAGCCGCATTCACGTTGGCCGAGCGGCCGAAAAAATTGAACGAATGATAGTAGCCCAGGATCGGCACGCTGTAGGTCCCCGTCGCACCAGTGATCGGAGCTGCTCCGTCGAAATCAACGCTGCCGTGGTAGAAAGAGTACGTCATGACGACCGCATTGAAATGCAGTGGCGTAATGAGATACGCGCGGGGGGAGAGGTCTTGCGCACAAACCGGCTTCAGTGAAGATGCGGCAATCGCCAGCGAACACGCGAGCATCAGGGCTTGAAGCGGTCTCATAGTTGTTTTTGCTGCTTTGGCCGAGAACATGAGACCCGCTTCCAGCCGCATTTTCAAGAGTCTGACCGAAATATCCCGCTAACTGAATCGCCCCTACTGTTGGAGCTCGCCTCTAACTCGGTATCGAATTGGACACAAAGGTGTGGCCCTTCAGCGCCTCTTGCATCGCAAAGACCAGGTCGGTCGACAGCCGGCGCTTGGTGACGTAGCCCGTGGCGCCAGCCGAGAACGCGGCGGCAATAAAGTCACGGTCTTCATGAATGGTCAAGAAGATGATCTTCACCTGAGAATTAGTTTTTTGGATACTTCTTGCTGCCTGGAGCCCATTCAGGAGAGGCATCGAAATATCAGTTACGAAAATATCGGGATTAAGCGCGAGGACTGCGCTCACCGCTTGCACTCCATTCATCACTTCTTCGACAACTTCGAAATCATCACCGAGGATCCCTCGAATTTTTGCGATCACCTCCCGATGATCATCGGCCAACACGACTCGAATCTTATCCACGGCGCTACCTTCGGTGGCCAACAAGCTAAGCATTTACATCCCATCATTTCGCCTCCGTGAATACTTGCCTACTGTCACCTGCGACAGTACCCATTTACAACGGCCGAGGGCGCCCTCTCACGCCGAGATCATTCCATGCCTCATCGCGTATTTAACCAGGTCTGAATTGGTAGTGATGCCCAATTCCTCCATGATCTGGTACTTGTGAAACCGTACGGTACGATGGGCGATTTCCAAAACATAGGCAATCTCCTTCATGGAACGGCCCTCGGCAAGCATCTGCAGGACTTCCCTCTGGCGGCCCGTGAGCTGCTTCGGCGCCTCAGCCCTGGGATCCCGGATAAACATGTTTTCGATCGCCCGGGCAATCTGCGGAGTCACGTAAGAAACCCCTCTCACTGCGTCGCGAACGGCTTGCAATAACTCGGTGGGCCGTGAGGTTTTGAGCAGGTACGCGGTGGCGCCGGCGCGAAAGGCTTCGGCTGCAATATAGGAATCAGCTTCCATGGTCAGGAAAATCAGCTTTATGTATGGCGTTTTTTTCTTCAACTCTCTCGCCGCGTCCAGGCCATTCAGCAAGGGCATGCCAATGTCCAGGACCACGACGTCTGGCTTGAGTTGATCGGCCGCTTTCAGCAGTGCACGGCCATCTTCAACGCTGCCTACTACTTCGTAGTCAGGTTCCAGCAATTTCGCCAGTCCCGCGCAGATCATCGTGTGATCATCGGCCAGCAAGATACGTGTTCGTCCCATCTCATCCTCCATGAAAGCTTAGGCGCTTTCAGAAACCGTTGATGAAGCCTTGATTTGTGCGTCAACCAGAGGCACACGGACCAGGATTCTTGTTCCTTGATCCTCTGTCGACTCAATGCTGAAACTGCCGTGAACCAGATGGGCTCGCTCCTGCATACTAACGAGTCCCAATCCCCTATCCAGCTTTGCTCCCTCCACGTCGAAGCCCGCCCCGCGGTCGCTGACCTCGAGTTGGATATCCTTTTCCGAGCTCCGCAAACTCACAAAAAATTGTCTTGTACCGCTATGTTTTAGGGCGTTCTGTAACGCTTCCTGGGTGACTCGAAAAAGAGAAAGGGAAATATCGCGGGGCAAAAAGTTCGGGACGTTCTCATCGGCGAACTGGACGTTGACATCATGCTGCTGCGAGAACTCGCGACAGTAACTCCTGATAGCCGGCGCCAAACCAAGATACTCCAGTTTGGAGGAGTGGAGTTTGTGAGACAACGCCTGCACATCCACCGCGATTTCAGCGCAATGGCGCCGGATCTCGTCAAGCTTCGGCGAGCGGCCTGAATTCGACCCCCGATTCGCTTGTTCCAGTTCCATGGAGAGGAGTGCTAGCCGTTGGCAGATGTCGTCATGCAGTTCTCTGGCAATCCGGCTGCGTTCTTCTTCCTGAGCTTCGATCAGTTTGCCGCCGATTCTCTCCAGCGCTTCCTGTGCCAGCTTCTGGTCTGTGATGTCAGCCGCCGAACCAACAAAGCCGGCAAATGAGCCGTCCTCGTTAACCCGGGGCGCCGCGATATCCAGCATCCATCGGTACACTCCATCGTGCCGCCGAAGCCGATATTCCTTGGAATACCCTTGCTGCTGCTCGAGCGCACGTTTGTGTGCCGCTTTGACGCTCTGTACGTCATCAGGGTGAATGAATGCCGACCATGCTTCTGCAAGTCCGGTTGCCAGGTCACGGCCGGTGAAGTTGATCCACCGCTCGTTCAGATAGATAACCGTACCTTCCTTGTCGCACATCCAGATCAGAGCAGGTGTGGTATCCGCCACCAGCCGAAATCGCTTTTCGCTTTCACGCAGACGAAGATCGGCCTTGCGGTTGCGGGCGCGCTGCCATAGCAAGCCGATGATCAACATCGCCTGAAGCAGAAGCAACAAGCACACCGCACCAATATATTTTCCGTACCGTTCCCAGGAGGTTGGTTGCCGATACGAGACAATGGCGCCGGGCGGGAGCGCAGATTCCGCAATCTTCCAACGCCGGAGCTGGCGCCAATCCACGTGAACCAGCGCTGGAGGACCGGGCACAACGGCAATGTTCTCAGGAGCTTCTCCCAATAGAACCCGCGCCGCCAACTCGCCTGCGTCAATTTCCTGTTCCTCCGGGTTAGGGTACGATCCGCCCACCGCTCCATGACCCAGACACCGATTGATGAAGCAATAAGTCGGGAACTGCTGCGCGATGGCGGAGACGATTTCATAGGTCCCAATCACTGGCTGGGCGTCGTCCTCGGGTATCGCCTGGAAGAACACGACGGTATGAGGAGGAAGCGCCGAGACTTGCTTTAACAGTTGATCCGGCGGCAGCCCAAGCAGATCGATCATGGTCAACCTGGCTTGGCTCTGCCGCAGATCCTGATCGATGACTCCTCCCCAGTACCGGTCGGTGTCTGCGGTTCCAACGACCACAGCCGCATTCTTCGTATCAGGGTGCAAGCGGAGTGCCAAATCGATCGTGCCCTGAAGATCGACGTCCATAGTGACTCCGGTCACGCCTGGCCACAGCTTCTGGCCTTCCAGTCTTTTCGGAGGAACAGACGAGAAGACTATGGGCGCGCCTGGAAATAGCTCCTCGCGATGATCGACGGCAAACCGGAGCGCCGGGTAGAAGGCGGCAATGACAAGATCGATCTTCTTGCCGCCATAGACGCTAGCCAGCGATTCGATCACCCCCTTTTCGTAACCAGGGACGTCGAAGCGCGCCGATCCGAGATATTCAACGTGAAAGTCCACAGGCGTGCCCACGCGAGTTCGCGTCGTTGACTTCAGAATCTCCAGCTCATCCTGAGCCTTGCGGTCGGTAAAGCTATTCAAAACCAGGACTGTCTTGGGAGGCGACGTATCAGCAGCAAATGCCAGATGAGCAGACGCAGCCAGGACGAAACCACAAAGCAGCAAACAACAGCGCCTCACCAGGCACTGAGTGCCTGGCAGGTCGCGGTATCCGCTGGCGTCCCCGTCTACGGCCGCTTTCTTTCGCATAAGCCACTCGATAGCAAGGTCCGACCGCTCGGACTGGTCATCGTTGCCCCAGGAAGTTGCCAATTGCAACTCCAAGGGTAATCTGTTGATTCAAGCTGGACATCTAGCATTAATAGCAGTGGACCGAACGAAAATATCAGGGCTCGCACTACGCGAGTGTGTACCAGTGAATCCATTCCTTCATTCCGGTAGCGCGGGCAGAACATCCCCTAAAGATCAGCAACTCAATACGTTGCAGCGATTCCAGGCCGATGGAAGGACCTCGTCTCTTGCGCGGAAGGTCCATCCATACGATCGCGCCGGGTACTGTCACAAAAGACAGTTTTCCCTAAAGCCAACAAAGCTTATGCTGTTCGCATAACACAGAGTGCACTCACAGCCGGGCCAACCATAGCTAGCTTGTACTTCGAGCGAAACCAATTGGCATCGAGGGTGGCGGTTGGCCCGCATTCTTTTTTGGAGGACAAGAAATGAAGCAACCGAGGGTGGCTTGGATCCTGTTTGTGACGATGCTGGTTTGTGCCCCTGGCGTGCGTGCCCAAACCGGCACACCGGCAGACTCACATTCGCAAAATATCCAGGCATACATTGCTCTCCTGCGCTTGAATGTCCGGCAGCAGAAGGCCGAGATGCTAGGTGAGGTAATGCAGTTAAGTGCCGCCGACGCCGCAAAATTCTGGCCTATTTACGAAAAGTACGACGAAGAATTGGCCAAACTGAATGACCAAAGGGTGGCCAATATTCAAGAGTACGCGAAGAACTACGACCAGATGACAGACCAAAAGGCCGACGAGCTGATTCAGAAGGCAATGTCTTACCGCAAACAGCGATCTGAGCTCCTGGCAAAGTACTATGGGCAGGTCAAACAGGCATTGGGTGGAGTTACGGCAGCGCGCTTTGTCCAGGTCGAGGACCAGTTACTCCTGATTATCGACCTGCAAATCGATTCTTCCTTACCGGTAGTTGGGCAAGGCTCGTAAGTTCCAAAGAGGAGACAAGACATGCTAAAGGGAATGAGTCGATCCGCGACGCTGCTGATAGGGCTGGCAACTGCAATGACGGCCGTGACCGCCGCTGCGCAAAAAAGGGTCACAGTGCCCGCGGGAACGAGGATCCTGATTCGAACCGGTGATTCCATCGATTCCAGCAAACAGAAGGCCGGATATCGGTTCACCGCCAGCCTGGAGACGAATCTGCAGGCTGACAATATCGTGGTGGCGCGAAGAGGAACCACTGTCTAC
Source organism: uncultured Acidobacteriaceae bacterium (assembly GCA_963821315.1). GTDB lineage: Bacteria > Acidobacteriota > Terriglobia > Terriglobales > Acidobacteriaceae > PALSA-350. The sequence continues at coordinate 122,471 of CAWGDP010000018.1, forward strand.
GGCGTTCTGGCCACGGCGTCCTCTGCAGGAAAGATGAAGGGCAGTTCCGAACTTGGACTGGAGCTGACCGATATCGTGATCAACGGCAGCTCGTATCCGCTGTTGACCAGCCAGTACGAGATCCAGGGAAAAGGAGAGGGCTCGAATACGGCGAAAAAGGTCGTTGGCGGCGCGGGACTGGGCGCTCTTATCGGCGGGTTAGCGGGAGGAGGAAAGGGAGCCGGGATTGGAGTGCTCGCCGGAGCTGGCGCCGGAACGGCCGTCGCCGCTACCAAGAAAGGGCAGCAGCTTTCGATTCCCAGCGAATCGCTGCTCGAGTTCCGGCTTGCACAGCCGGTGGAGCTACCCGTAGGAAGATAGCCGCCATGCCCCATGGGCCCACGCCTCTGCGGCATGCGCGAGTTTCCTGGGCTTCACCGCTCTCCATCCGATCTGACAGCTCCCAATAAAAGTCGCCACCCTATCCTTTGTGCCCGCCGATGACCTCACTTGTGACCCTAAACCCAAGATTGGCAACGGTTTGAAAGCGCCTGCCGAGAAAGAGGAAACCTGGAATTATTTCACCAGTCCCCCTGTCACAATTGACAGTAGGCAAACGGTCGCCCGAAGCGAATGATCCCCTTAGCCGCCTATTGAATGTTCCAGTGATGAGCCAAGGGAGTACTGTTGAGACGGCTCCCGCTCCCTTATCCTCGAACTCGCCAGCTGGGGCGTGTTCGAAGACTCGCTCGACCGGTAGTGCAGGGCCGTCCCCCAAAAGTTTTCCTCGTCCGGTGGTTTTGAAAAACCACAACTAGACACGCCGCGAAAACCGCTGAGCCAACTCAGCCAAGAGGAAGAGGTACAGAATGATTCAGGATCCGGAAACAGCCCGATTGGAAGAGGCGCGCGTCGCCAAAATACCCTGGAAGAAGTGGGGACCTTACCTCAGCGAGCGGCAGTGGGGAACAGTGCGTGAAGACTACAGCCAGGACGGGAATGCCTGGGACTACTTCACCCATGACATGGCCCGATCCCGCGCCTATCACTGGGGTGAGGATGGTCTGGCCGGCATCAGCGACGACAAGCAGTTGTTGTGCTTCAGCGTGGCCCTCTGGAACGGCAAGGACCCGATCCTCAAAGAACGCGCCTTCGGCCTCACCAACAGCGAGGCCAACCACGGCGAAGACCTTAAAGAATACTACTTCTACCTCGACAGCACGCCCACGCACTCTTACATGAAGTATCTATACAAATATCCGCAGGCGGAGTTTCCTTATCTCAATCTGATCCAGACCAACCGAGGCCGCAACCGCTTCGACATGGAGTACGAACTACTGGATACGGGAATTTTCAACGAAGATCGCTACTTCGATGTCTTCGTGGAATACGCCAAGCAGGGCCCAGAGGACGTGCTGGTCCAGATTAGCGTGACGAATCGCGGGCCCGAGGCAGCCGAGTTACATGTCCTGCCAACGCTCTTGTTTCGCAACACCTGGACATGGTGGCCAGGTACCCCCAAGCCGTCCTTGAAACAGGTCAAGGGTCAGAAAGGCGCTCAGGTAATTGCCGCCAACCAAACTGATCTCGGGGAACGGTATCTGTATTGCGAGGGAGATGTCCCCCTACTCTTCACAGAAAATGAAACCAACAACCAACGTATCTTCGGTACCCCTAACAACTCTCCTTACGTCAAAGACGGAATTAACAATTACGTCGTGGAGGGCAAGGCTGACGGGGTGAACGCTGCTCAGGTAGGGACCAAAGCGGCTGTCCATTATAAGTTGAATGTCGGTGCGGGAAAGACAGCTACCATCCGTCTGCGCCTCACCGATGTGCCGCCTACTGCCGTCGTCGGCAATCCGTTCAACAGCTTTGCCTCGGTCATCAAGACCCGCCAGGGCGAGGCAGACGAGTTCTATCGCAAGGTCACCCCGTCCCACGTCAGCGAGGATGAGGCCCGCGTCCTGCGCCAGTCCATGGCCGGTATGCTCTGGTCCAAGCAGTATTTCTTCTTTGACGTCGACAAATGGCTCACCGAGCATGGCGAAGATCCCATGAAGGGAAGCAAGCGCGCTATGCGGAACAGCGAATGGTTCCACATGTTGAATGCCCACGTGATCTCCATGCCCGACAAGTGGGAGTATCCCTGGTATGCGGCGTGGGACTTGGCTTTTCACACCATTGCTCTCTCTACCGTGGACTGGGACTTCGCTAAAGAACAGCTCGATTTAATGCTGCAGGAGTTCTTCCTTCATCCCACCGGTCAAATCCCAGCCTATGAGTGGAACTTCAGCGACGTGAATCCCCCGGTGCATGCCTGGGCCACCATTTTCCTGTACCGGACGGAGCAAGCGGCTACGGGGAAAGGCGACATTGACTTCCTCAAGCGCTCATTCTCCAAGCTGATGCTGAACTTCAGTTGGTGGGTGAACCGCAAAGACCGCTATGGCAACAATCTCTTTGAAGGCGGTTTTCTTGGGCTGGACAATATCGGCGTCTTCGACCGCAGCGCGGCACTCCCCAATGGCGGCCACCTTGAGCAAGCGGACGGCACCGCGTGGGTCACCATGTTCTGCCAGAACATGTTAGAGATCGCCATCGAGTTGGCTTCCTACGACGCTTTCTACGAAGACATGGCGGTAAAGTTTACGGATCATCTTCTGTGGATCGCCCGGGCTATGAATCAGACCGGTCCCGGTGGTATGTGGGACGAGGAGGATGGTTTCTACTACGACGTCCTTCGCCTGCCCGACGGTAGCTCCCAGCGGCTCAAGGTTCGCTCCATGGTGGGCCTGCTTCCGTTGGCTGCCACAACAGCGATCGAGCCCTGGCAGCGCGAGAAGGTACCCGGACTACAGAAGATCCTGAGTGAACGCGTACGGCGTATGCCCGAACTGCTGGAAAGTATTCATCCCACCGGCCCCGGTCATCTTGGGTATGGCGAGCCGCGGCATCGCTGCGCTGGTCAACCCCGACCGGTTGCGCCGGATCCTGACCAAGATGCTTGACGAGAACGAGTTCCTGAGTCCCTATGGCATTCGGGCACTCTCCAAATATCACCAGGACCATCCCTTTGTCGTCTACGTGAATGGCCAGGAATACAAGGTGAATTACCTTCCGGCTGAGTCGGACACAGGCATGTTCGGCGGTAACTCCAACTGGCGCGGGCCCATTTGGATGCCCGTCAACGCGGTGCTCATTCGTGCTTTGCTGTCCTTTTACCTGTATCACGGAGACAACTTCAAGATTGAGTGTCCGACCGGCTCGGGCAAGCTTATGAACCTTTTCGAGGTAGCCCGGGAGATCGCCCACCGTCTCACCAAAATCTTCCTCCAGGATGAATCCGGACGGCGCCCGGTATACGGCGGTACGGAAAAGTTCCAGACGGACCCGCAATGGAAGGACTACATCCTCTTCTTCGAGTACTTCCACGGTGACAATGGCGCGGGCCTCGGGGCCAGCCACCAGACCGGATGGACTGGCCTGGTGGGAAAACTGATCGAACTATTCGGTCGCCTCGACGGACAAAAGATCCTGGAGTTGGGCAAAGCTGGCGGCTTCGCCAACGAGCAGACCGAAGGGATAGCAGTTGTGGCCCGCTGAGGAACCAAACACTGAATGGAGAAGGGCAGGCCGCGATGAAGAAGGTAAACATTTTGGGTGACCGGCCATGTCCTTGCTAAGACGGTACCGAAAGGGTGTAGGCCGGTTGCTCAAGCAGACCTATACCCTCAGGTTCTTCTTTGTCATTTTCTTATTCGGGGGCTGGGCTTTATCTGCACCCGCCCAGCTTCCAAAACTTCCGAAGCCGGAACCCAAAGCTGAACCCGCGCCGCCGCAGGATCCGCTCGGACGCCAAAACCCTCGCAGCTCGCTCATAAATTTCATGAAATACGAAACGAGCGGGGACTACGCAACCGCCGCCCGTTTCCTGCAGCTCCCTCCGGGTGAGAACCTGGCCGAACTCACCAAGGAATTTCGGGCACTGTACCCGGACTTCCAGGGCAGCATTAACTTGATCAGCGACGATCCGAACGGCTCAGTGGAAGCGGGGCTTCCGCCTGGCCAGGAACGTGTTGGTGTCATTTCGGTGGGTGGCGCCATCGCAGACGTGATCCTGGTGCGCGTGGACGATCCTGCGGTAGGAAAAATCTGGTTAGTTTCGCGCGAGACGCTGGAGAATATCCCCAAGTTCTACGCCCGGCTGGAGACGCAAAAGCCAACAGAAGCTAGTCGAATCAGGGCTGCCCTGCGAAGCGGACCTGTATTGCTCGGGATGTCGTCTACGCAGTGGCTCGGTTGGCTGGTCTCAATCCCGCTCGCGTGGGTACTAGCCTGGCTGTCCACTTTTTTGTTCAGCGCGCCCAGGCGAGTCTGGTGCAAGCTGCGGAAGGTTCCCTTCATCACCGTTTGGGATACACCACTTGGCATGCCGCTCAGGTGCATGATCACCATCCTGCTGCACGGCTTGTTGGTGTACCTGCTGCAGCCGCCTCTTCTATATCGCGTCTACTATGTTCGTTTCCTGGCCGCCCTCCTCGCGGGATGTTTCGGGTGGCTTACAAGCAGGCTCTCCGACCAGGGCTTCGACCGCGCTTTAAACCGAACGCGAAACCACCGCGGGGGTGGGGAGTCGATCCTGATCCTGATGCAGCGATTGAATCACGTCGGGATACTGATCATCGCCTTGCTCGTAGCGCTCGCATTCCTTGGATTGAACGTTAGTACGGCGCTCGCCGGACTCGGTATCGGGGGTCTGGCGGTGGCGCTGGCGGCACAAAAAACGCTGGAAAACCTGATCGGCGGAATCTCCTTGTTGCTCGACAGAGCCATCCAGGTCGGAGATTTTTGCAAGATCGGTGATCGAGTTGGTACGGTTGACGATATCGGGCTTCGCTCTCTGAAGCTTCGAACTCTCGACCAGAATCTGCTGGTTGTTCCTAACGGCGTGCTCGCCCAAATGCAGTTTGAAAACATGAAGGACCGGCCCAAATTACTTCTTCAACAAACCTTCTCGCTGCGCATTGAAACCCGGGTTGAACAAATGCGGTTCGTACTGGACGGCGTGGAGAAGATGCTGAACGAAGACCCCACGATTGAATCCGGGAGCTCACGATTGCGAATAACCAATTTCGTCGGCGCGGCCTACGAACTGGAGTTGTTCGCCTTTGTCAAAACCGGTGATATGCGAGCGTTCACCGGCTATCGTCAGGAGATCATCCTGAAGATAGCTGGAATCGTTGAGGCTGCCGGCACCCGGTTTGCAGCCCCCACTCGACTAACCTACCAGTCCCAGGACCGAGGCCTTGATATCGATACGACAAACGGTATTGCGCGCGGTGGAACTGAACTGCGACCTGACGACGCGTTCGAATTTCCGGGCGAAGTGCACACTGCGACGACATAATGATGAGCCGCGACGGACGGGTGAGGGTTCAAGGGCATCCCTCCAGGAAAAAACAACAATGAATATCCCTGTTGCGGCCTTTCTACGAGACCGGAAGCCACGGTTTTTTGAGGGGCTCGATGCGCCAGACGTTGCAACAATTCTGGCGGCCGGAACGCAACAACGCTTCGTGGCAGATTCAGTGATCCACACCCAGGGATATCCTGCCGGAAGTCTCTATATGCTGCTGACCGGGCGTGTCCGCCGTTTCTTCCTGACCGAAGATGGACAGAAAATTGTCCTCCTTAGGGTGCCGCCAGGAGAAGTCTTCGGCGAGGCGGCCCTGCTGGCTAAGCCTGCCGAGTATCTCGTCAGCAGCGAAGCGAGCATCAATTCCAGCATGCTGGTTTGGAGCCGCCGCACGATCCGCGGCTTGTGCGAACGATACCCGAGACTCGTCGAAAACGCTTTGTTAATCTCATTTGATTACCTTGCAGGCTATCGGGCGGTACACGCCTCTCTGATCACCAACTCTGCCCCGCAGCGGCTCGCTCGCGTCCTGGGTAATCTCGCCGCCGGAATCGGCCAGAAGGTTCCAGGAGGTGTGGAACTCGACGTCAGAAATGAGGAGCTTGCTAACGAAGCCAACATTTCTCCCTTCACTGCAAGCCGCCTGTTGAGTGCCTGGCAGCGCGAGGGCATCCTCGTCAAGCGCCGGGGAAAGGTCTTGCTTCGCTTTCCGTACCGGTTATCGGAGAGCGACATTGCCACTTCCGCTGCCTTAGTTACTTAGATAGCCTTTCTTTAATACCCAAAGCTGAAAGACTGGAACAGAGGTTTGCTACATAAACTCGGTGTAGTTGCTCCGGAGCAACGACCACCCCCACTTCTCTCTGTGATGCTTAGAAGTCATGAGCTTATCGAAGATGAAGGGATCCTCTATTGTGACTCCTGAAACGGCTACACCGATGTACAGTTCGACCGAAACGGAAGGCCCGGCAGGGAAAACGGGTCGTTTCCCTTCCTCGTCCGGCCAGCTTTTCGACGGGTATTTCTCCTCGGCAAGGAAGTGGAACTTCGGCAAGAGCGACCTGATCGATGCCCGCGGGCGGCGGTTATTCGAGAGCACCGCCATGGCGTGCAGTGCGGATGCCTATCCTTTCCAGATGCCGCTGGAGGCAAGGACCGGTCCGGAGGTCCAGGCAGACGGCCACAAGATGCTGATGCTGTCTTCCTATGACTATTTGGGCCTGATTGGTGACCCGCGTATCGACAACGCAGCCATTGAGGCGATCAAGAAGTACGGTACCGGCACCGGCGGAGCCCGCCTGCTTACGGGAACAACCGACCAGCATCAGCAGATGGAGCAGGATCTGGCAGCTTTTCGAGGAACGGAAGCGGCTATCACTTACAGTTCCGGATACGCGGCCAACCTCGCTGTCATCGGGGCGCTGTTCGGGCCGGCGGATCGCGTCATCATGGATGCACTTTGCCATCGCAGCCTGACCGACGCTTGCAGATTTGCGGGCGTACCGTTGCAGCGATTCCAACACAACGACATGGAGTCACTGCAGCAAGAGATTGAGAAAGGACCGCCGGCCAACCGCACGCTCATCATTACTGATGGCGTCTTTTCCATGGACGGCGACATCTGCCTTCTCCCGCAAATCGTCGAGATCAAAAAACGATTCGGATGCTTCCTGTTAGTGGATGACGCGCATGCTACAGGCGTGCTCGGAGCCCATGGCCGCGGCGTCGATGAGCACTTCGGCATTGCAGCAAGTGAAGTCGATATCTGGACCGGCTCCCTGGCCAAGGCAATTCCCTCGACGGGTGGATTTGTCGCGGGTTCGCAAGAGCTCGCGATTTTTTTGCAGCATGGGTCCTCACCTTATATTTTTTCTGCTGCCTTGAGCCCGGCGTCGGTGGCCGCGATCCGCGAAGGATTGTCTATTCTCGCTTTGGAGCCTCAGCGCGTAGCGAGAATCGAGCAGAACGCCAGTTTCCTGCGTCGCGGCCTTCAGGACCTGGGCTTTGACACCGGCCTCTCCGAGACGGCGGTCATACCCATTATTCTGAAGGACGAAGTAACCACTGCGCTCTTCGCCCGGCGGCTCCGCGATCACGGTGTTCTGGCCGCTCCTGTTCTCTTTCCAGCAGTTCCGCAAGGTTCGGCAAGGCTGCGCCTCTGTGTGACAGCGGCGCACACACGCGCCCACCTCGAATTCGCACTCAAAGTCTTTAGCAAAATGGCCAGCGACTAGTTGCTCGTGAGCAACGATTAAACTGCGGACTCTCTCTATCCTCAATAGATATGACTCTTGTCCTCTGGCTGGCCTTTCGAAGGCTTGCTCGTGGATCCATGGAGTCGCGCAACTCTTCGATAACCGCCAACGCCCGGCTCAGGAGCTGACTTGCAAAACATTTCGATAAATGAAAGGGCCCAGAACAAACCGATGGACCATTTACATTGCCCTCTAGGGGCGTTGCGCGAGGAGTCCCACAAGACTGCCGCTATTGGACTTCGCGTCGCCATGGACAATTTGCGACTGCGCTGGAGTGAGCCCGGGCAGATAGCGTACGAGAAGGCGAAGAAGACTGCAGACGAGGCGTTAGCCGCGTGGAACGAGCACACCCGTAACTGCGAGATCTGCTACAACCCAGAGCCGAAGCTCATGCCGGCCAGGACGAACTCCGGCTTTGTAACTGCCCCTACCATTTTGCTCGTCGACGATAATCATGAAGTATTGGAATACCTCGTTGAGATGTTGGAGCCGACCTACAAGATTGTGGCAGCGCTGTGTAATGGCACTATGGCCGTAGATCAAGCCGCCGCTCTCCACCCCGATCTGATCATCCTGGATATCTCTTTAGGGGATGTAAGCGGCTTTGAAATAGCCAGACGGCTAAAGAAGGCGGGTTGCAAAGCTAAGATCATCTTCTTGTCACTCCATGAAGACATGGATTTCGTGGGTACCGCGTTCGGTTTGGGTGCTTCCGGATTTGTATTCAAGTCTCGCATGACTACAGATCTTGAAAGTGCCATCGCCGCTGTCTTGACTGGAGGGCAGTTCAGCTCCATCCTTTGACGTGGGGAACGAAGAGGTTTCAACGGTTGAGAGATGGACCTTTATCAGGGGCCGTGAGATGGGCCAGAAAAGAAACAGCGGGCCCCTCATAAAGGTGACCACCCTCCACTTGTCATCCCGCCTGCCCCGGCCTGCCGTGGGAGCGCACAAGGACTTCCTACTCAGCGCCTATGGGTGAATGAACCCTAGTCCTAGCTTGGCGGCAGAATAATGGCCTCAGCCGTGCTGGAGCCGCACATTCCCTGTATCTCTCCCGAAATGCAGGCGCCCGCGGAATACTTGTAGCAGCCGGCCTTTTTGGCGGTCACGGAAATGGGACGCGTGGCGCCGCCCATGATCGCATCGTCGGAACCGAAGGCAGCAGGCGACCCAAAGTCGACCACGAAACCTGTATTCTTCTGCGTACTCTTCCACACGATGGTCGTGCCGCTCTTAACGCAGAATGTGCTATTCGCCTTCGCGTCGGTGATACTGGGTGTTGCGGAAGCGCCATAGTCGCTGCGCTTCACGTCCACAATACAGGGGCTGGAGGCGGAGCCACACGTGTTGCCGGCATTGCATACCGACTGTGGATTGGGTTCGGAGCAAGCGTATTTGTCATTCTGCGCCAGCGCCGCAACGCAGCTCAAAAGCAGCAGAAAACAGGTCACGGGTCCCCGACGAATAAACAACCTCTGCTGAGTCCTCATGGCAACACCTCATTCCTTTCCGGCCACACTATCGCAGTTAGTTGCTCGACGTTCCCTTCCAGTCGATGAGATCGGACAACCGCCACGGATTCTGTAGCAGATCCAACTGCAACTCACCCTGTTTGTCGAGGACCAGCTGCGCCGCGGGATAGAGAGTGCCAGTACTCTTGCTCTTATCCTGATCATTCAATTCCAGGACCCCCGCAGTCAGGTTGTAGGACATGGAATTACTGTCGGCCCACGCCTCCGCCATGCGAATCTGGCGCGTGGTGGCAAAGACGATCTTGCGGCCGGTGGGCGTAACAAACATCCTGATGTAAGAGCAGTCGTTTCCAAGCGTGCCCGTGATCTCGAGATGTCCTACCGCCTTCATCTTCGACAGAGCATTGGTCAGCCCTTGATTTTGTCCCTTCTGGTACGCCTGTATCAGGATCTCCTTGTCCGCCGGAGTCGAAAACTGGTAGATGTTCAAAGTTACGCCAATGTTTTCGCCCAGTTGGGTCCCCGTTCCAAACGACTGAGCATCGATCGTCTCATAGTTGTCCCGGGCGAACCCCGGGCGACCGACCGCTGCGAGACTCAGCAGCACAATGCCGTTAACCACGAATCTGGAATAGTGTCGTATTTGCACGTCGTTTTCCCTCCACCATCATTTTTTGTGCTGCCACGCCAGTTAGCCTCAACCGCACCAACCGAACCCAGCTGGAACCGCTAATTCATGGGGCCAGTTGCGATAGTTCACTACGGCGGCTGATCCGCCACAACTGTCAGTTGCGACAGGTACCCGCACGCGACTGACTGCCGCTCTCAGGCACGATCAGAAGCATTTCTAACCGACCTGTCGCTAATGACAGGTGTGTAGGCGCAAGTGACTTGTTAGCTTAAGCACCAGATCGGGAAGTCACCGGCTTACTAAACCCGTTGGTTCCGACCAACCCGCCTGGATGTCGATTAACTTGGCTTATAAAGCTGGCCACGCTTTGGGCTTGACGCCACACATTATTAAGTGACCTTTGCAGTTGTGGGGAAACATCACGCCGCGGTAGATAGTTCCCGCTGAGTGATGTTCGAGACTGACTGAGCTTGACTAACATAAACGAATGATAGCGAGGACTCTATGAAATCACCGAGTGGTAGCTTCCGTCCTGTGGGGGCGCAAAAACTATGCGTCGTCCTGCTTACCGTATGCACGCTAGCCTCCGCTGCCTTTGCGCAAACTTTCAGCGCAGGCGACAAGGCAAAAGTCAAGGGAACGATTCTGTCCAGAAAGGGCGACCTGATAAAGATTCAAGATGAAAAGAGCGGATCGCCGGTGATGGTCAAGATCACTGACGATACGAAAATTATCCGCGACAAATCGAAGGTAGCGTTCAAGCGTCACGAAGACATGGATGTAACGGCCATGGTCCCTGGCTTGACCATCAGGGTCGAAGGTGTTGGCAACGCAGCCAATCAACTGGAAGCGAGCAAGATCAACTTCTCGCCGGATGCGTTTGCGATCGAGGTTGCTCAGCAACAGCAGATCAACGCCAACAAGTCAGCGGCCGGCAGCGCACAGGCTACTGCAAACCAGGGAGTTGCTGCGGCAGGCACCGCGCAGTCCTCCGCAAATCAGGCGCAGACAACTGCCGACGCAGCAGGTACGGTGGCGACAGCAGCCGGCTCCCTTGCGATGATGAATGCAGGCGCAGTTGAGATGGTTAACAAGCGCGTTTCCGACCTTGACGACTACCAGACAGTTGCCGAAGCCGTCATCTATTATCCTAGTGGTAAATCCGCCCTGGATGCCCCCGCGAAGGCCGACCTCGACAAGCTTATCGCTCTCACGTCGCAGACCGATGGTTACATGATCGAGATCGCAGGCTATGCGTCGAAAACCGGTACGAAAGAGGCGAACCAACAGCTCAGTGAGGATCGTGCTTCCGCAGTGGCCAATTATCTTCGGAACACGGGGAATATTCCCATGCGGCGGATTGTTGCACCAGCAGGTTACGGCGCCACCCATCCTGACGCTGAAAATACGGACCCCCAGGGCCGTGAGCTCAATCGGCGTGTCGATGTCAAGCTCATTGTGAACAAGGGGCTACAAGGAAGCATGTAGTTGCAGTCCCCCACGACCACTCACGTTAGCAACTTCCAGCAAGGTGTGCGTTGTACCGGGCATGTAACAATGCCCGGCGAATGCACACCTTATTTTTAGGCAGCAAGCGCGCCTGGGACCGCTGCGGGTTCACGCGACGTGAACAATAAGTATTGAAAAGCACGGACCAGAGACAGGAATTTCGGCCAGAAACTTAACCTTAGTGGAGACCTATGAGAGCGAAAGAATACATCCTGGTGGCATTCTGCGGCATTGCTTTATCTGCGGGCGTAGCAAACGCACAGGTCGTTATCCATGCAGGGCCACCGCCGCCGGTTATTGTGGAACGGCCGGGACCACCTTTGCATCCAGGATGGGTTTGGGTTCCTGGTTATTACCGATGGACCGGGGCGCGCTATGTCTGGGTGCCTGGAGGTTGGCGTAATCCGCCTCGACGGGGGGTGGTATGGATACCGGGCCGTTGGGTGCCTCGCAGCGGGGGCTATGTCTGGGTCGCCGGTTATTGGCGGTAACGCGTACTCATTCCGCTTCGCCCTCTACCCAGGCGCGGCTCCAGGCAATCTCAATGGACTGGCACAGCCGTTTCGCTCTGAGTAAGGTTCAACGCGAACCCGGTTATGAACTGAAAAGAGTTTTTCTTGTAGCCGATTTGGGGGTTATTTAAGAAGTTATCGATCGTCGATACGGAGAACGACAGCCTCTTGTAGATGGGCAATCTTAGCGAGCTGTGGCCCGAGGCGGAAAAGGCGCTGGCATTGTTCCATGCGATGTCCGCCAGAATCTTTTCATTAAACTGGAGCTTGCCCCACTTGCGCGTGTACTCCTCGGTCAGTGTCGATGCGATCAGGTGGAGCTCGAGCGCTTCCACGTCAACGCTTGGATTTGCCTGGAATTGTTGACTTTCGTAGTGCAGATCGGCTGTGATATCAAGCTCACGCTCCTTCTTCTTGAACAGAGTCGCCCCGATACCGCCGCCGTATTTCTGCTGGAGTACAAGGCCCTGGGCATAATTGTGATCGAGAGAAAACACCTGCAGATAGTAGCCACGCGGGCTAAAGTATTCGTCTCGTTCTCCGCCTACATGGAAGATATTGGTGATCGTCGTTTCAGTGCCGGGCTGCGTCGTCTTTCCCGCACTCAGCGTGAAGTCTACTGTCGTGCGCAGCTTCGGCTCCAGCCAACTCACCGTGGGAATAGACCGCTTGAGTGCTGTGTCCACCTGGTAGAGGGAGGTGTTCTGGGTCGAGAAGATCATCGAAGTACCGGTGGTGATGTGCCCACTCCAGCCTGACCTGAAACCTATCTTCGTGTTTATCTCCTTCTGATACGTAGCATCGTCCACGACAGATGCGATTTCGGAGGGCGGTATCTCTTTTGCGGCGGCGGTCTCCTTGGTGGCGCCCGGTTTCTCCGACTCGGGCGGTGCTGCGCTTGTTTTGGATTTGCCCGTGGATACAGGCGAGACCACGATTCCCTTTTCACCAATCTCTATCGCACCCTGGGGCACCTTTGCGCTCTCTCTGGCATCTTTCAGGTCTTTGGGAACGACGGCGAAGTCCCGCCTGGATTTCAATTCTTTGACGTTCTCCCACTTTACCGTGACTTCGCCGGCCAGCTCGGTCTTGAATTTAATCTCAGTTCCGGTGGAGTCGAGCAGCTCGCCGGTTAATCTGTCACCGTTTTTGAGCGTCAGCTCCTCCTTGATCTCTGGTTCCTTTTTCGCTGCCGGCTCGACCGGCTTCTTGGCGTCGGCATGCCCTAGCGCTGAAAGAGCTGTCAGGAGCAAGAGAGAAAAAGTCACCGCAACCGTGTACTCTCGTAGAAATCGAAGAAAGCCAACTTTGCAGAATCGCGCAATGGTTACCATGAAGTTCTCCTCGCAGAGGATGCAACTAGATGCTGCATTTTGGAAGATATCGCGAAAGGCCAGGACCCGGTGCGGAGAAAGCGGTCCCGAGCAGACCTCGCAACGAGTTATCGAACGCATATCGGAGAGAGAAGACCGCGAACGAAGCAGCGCTCAGCACGTCGTGTCAAAGGGCAACGCCAGAACTCTTCGTGTGCACGATTATCGTGGCGCACGGGACAGCAAGAAACTAGCAAAACTGTCAGTACGTCACAAAAGAAACAGCAAACGAGGCCACTCGCTCCTGTCTCAAGTGACAGTAGGCAAACCATCGCGCCAGGAGGATGATCTGGTAAACAGCAGTGCCAGGTCCGAAACTTCAAAAGAAAGTGGTAACCATGAAGACACTGCTCTTGGCGTCGATTACGATTCTCCTGCTCTTATTCGGCCCAATTTGCCCCACGCAGGCTCAATCCGATGGAACAGGCCAAGGCATCGACGCCGTTGAGGTGGTCAAGGCCACAGCGACAGTCGAAAAAATTGACCTCAAAACGCGCAAGGTAACTCTTCTGTTAGACGACGGCAAGAAGAAGACCTATAAGGTTGACAGCCGCGTCCAAAATCTGGCCCAGGTCAAAGTCGGGGACCACCTGGAGATGTCCTTTACAGAAGAAATTGCAATCCTGGTGGGCAAGTCAAACCAAACCCCGGGCGCCGCGTCCTCTGAACAGGTCTCTGTTGCGCCCAACGGCGACAAACCCGGTGTCGTGATGGTGGAAACCTCCGCCATGAGTGCACAAATCGTGGCTGTGGACGCAGCCAACCATCGTGTGACCATGCTCGATCCCGATGGTAAGAAGAAAACCATCAAGGTGAGCAAGAAAGTAACGAACCTCGATGATCTGAAAGTAGGCGACACTGTGGATATGCTCATGACCGACTCTACGGTAATCGAAATCGTCACATAATTTCCAAATTATGGGAGCTGCGCTGTTAGACCGGCCCACTGCAAGGGATCCGAATCAAAGTTTCTCCTACAACGAAGGAATCAGCATGTCGAAAGAAGTTAGACTGACTATCGGAAGCGACGGATTCGTGCTCCCAATCCTGCCACCGGAACGCGACGCACGCGTTTGGGCTCGACTGGTGCGCGTGATGTTTTACCTGCCCGGCTTTATGGGCCTGCTGCTCATCAAGACCGGCGAGCCGGCGAGCTTCGGCATCACGGTGGAACTACTGATGCTGTCGAGTGCGGCCGCCATCGTTGGCGGTCTGTATATCGGCACGGAATCGTCCGGTGCCGGCGCTGATGCCTCCTCCAAGGTCGGCACCTGGAGCGGATCTCTCGTGCTCGAACTGCTCGCCGTCGTGCCATTTCTGGCTGCGATCCCGGCGCTATTCCACGAATTAGCCCACAGCAACCTGCTGCACTCCCACGCACCAGGCGCTGTGGACGTTGCCCTTGGTGCCTCCGAATTGCTGCCCATGGTAGCGATCCTGCCTTTCATGCTTTACCAACTCGCCGGCTTCGGTACCCTGGACTACGTCGTCTCCAAGCCCGTCAACTGGATCATCAACATCGGCATTGTTTGCTTGATCGTCTCCAGCTATATTTTCTACCGCGAAGGCGACTATCTCATGGAAAAGCGATTGGCCGCCCTTCTGGTGGTCGCGATGGCGATTATCGCCTTATACGGCGTGCTCAAGCTAAAGCGGATGCAGGCGATCTACGATGCACACATCCCAGAGAAGGAGAAGGTTCCTAAATAACGATCAGGATTATCAACGGTTGGCGTGTTGTGGTGTTGGACGGCGCCGGCTAAGGCTAAATACGCAGGCCAAGGCCACAGCCGTTCCACAGGCAGCGAACAGGCTGGCACTGGGATAGCCGAACCTCTCGGCCACCGCACCTCCGGCAATAGCGCCCCCTGCAGAGGCGATCGCCGCAGCCGCATTGAATAAGCCCAGCGCTGCGCCTTTGCCGAAGGGCGCCAATGCTGCCGAAAGATCGTTGGAGGCGACGCTAAGCAGCGGCCAAATCCCTTGAAACGATCCGAATAGAACGACGACGAGAAGCAGTGGCGACGCCAGGTGAAAGATGCCTACCAGCCACAGGCCGGCCAGCGCCAGAAACCTCACCGCGATCCCGATGCTCAGAACTAAAGTTGGCCCGCGACGGTTCGTAAGCCTGCCGGCAAGGTTGTAAAGCGGAATGCTAAGAGCGGTGGCAACGGAGATAAGGAGAGACGATTTCGCCACGGTCAGCCCAAAGCTCTTCAGCATGAGGACAGGATAGAGCGACGAGAATGACGAGATGGCAAATGAAAGGAAGAACCACGCGGTCAAAAACACCCCGAACGATGTGGCGAACACAGTACCGATTTCCTTGAGGTCGGAAAAATGGAAAGGGTGTAGCCAGCCGGTGAGCGGCTCAACACGCCGAGCCACACTCGCCAGCAAAGCACGCGTAGCCTCGACATGCGGGACATGGAACTTTCCCCCTGGAACCGGCAGCCCCCATCCGCCGACTAATAAGGCAGGAACCACCAGCAAGGCTGAAAGTAACATTCCCCTCTCCGTTCGCAGCAGGCCGGCGCCGGCCAATCCCAAAACGGAGCCTATCGCGTTAAAGGTCTGCAACCAACTGATGCGTTGACCCCATTCAGAGGCTGGCGTGAACTCTACGACAAACAGGCACGCAACAGTATTCGAAGCGCCGGTGCCAAATCCGATAAGAAAGGCACCCACAGGGCAAATGCTCGCATTCCCGATCAGAGCAAAGCTCAGGAAGCCGGCGCCAATGAGCAGGAACCCGCCGAAGAAGATGGGGCGATAATCCTTGAAGCGGTCCGAAAGCCAGCCCCAGAAAGGTGCAAAGAGCGCTCCGACATTGAGCGCCGCAATCGCCGCTCCGACCTGTGTCGCTGAGCCGCCGCGGCCTATCACAGCGAGGGGAATGAGGATGACGGCCGAACCGGACGCGAGCGCCCCCAGAATCGCGTAAGCCACATACCAGGGCTCGATCCAGCGGCCCAGATGCCGGCCTGGAATCACCGCGGTAGAGTGGTGGACAGGGATAGGCGCGGAGAAGGCAGCGCCTTGCATTTGGACCGCTACCCCGGCTTTGCGCTTGTCGATAGAGCGACGACCGTTGTTCTCCTGCGGCATCGCTGTCCTTTGGCGGTAGTATTCTGCCGATGTGATTGACTAGTTAAGGGTCGGACAAGCGAAGGGAGTTGCCATCCCAAAGTCGTTTCGGGTTCCTTTGCGATCCATCTGTCCTTGAGAGAAAAAACTGGAAAATTCGCCGCACCGTCCGACACTGTGATTCCTTGCGGTGATCATTCTCCCCACGTAGTAGCTTGCCTACTGTCACTTAGGACAGGGCGCTAGAGGGTCGCGCCAGGACCCAACGGCACTACCCTGACCTGGCAGAGTCCAGCGCCCGGCTCCCGCACAAAGGTCTCCGTTCCGTTAGTTCTCCCACAGAATCGTCATCCTGAGAGAAGCCGAGGGATCTGCAGTTCTCCTTCCCTACCCACGGCTGGGTGCCCATTGCCCCGATTTCCTGCGGAGGCATGTGGCGTTGATACACTCCATGCGCTTTTCCTTAATGAAAGGCGCACACGCGGACCTCTCTAGCACAGCGTGGCAGGAAATCGGGGTCAAGCCCGGTTTTGCCTGCCCCGGCGTGCCGTGGGGCGTGAGTGGGATACCACAGCACGCAACGTGCCCTTTTTGTCATGAGAAGTGACACATCAACGACCACGTGTGCTGCTTTCTTTGAGGAAAGCCCCACCCAACGCCCCCTGGACGTGTTTTTCGACGGGGGACGCGGAGGAGGGGGCCTGCGGTTTCTGTGGCGGCTGGGCTCATGCTCCAGAACGCTGAACCGAGGAAAGCGAATCCCAGTCCTGTCGCGGTCGTCCCTGTCATATGTGACAGTAGGCAGACCGCCGCTCCAAGACAACAATTGCAGTAAACACGAGCGCTGGCAGCGCTCCTGGAGAAAAGGATGACGACTATGAAGATGAAATATGCATTGTGCGCCATGCTTGCATGCATCGCGTCCGTGGTTGCTCTCGGGCAAACAGTCTCAGTCAATTACAACAAGAGCCAGAGTTTTTCGCAGTATCACACCTACGCCTGGGCTACTGACAATGCCAACCAGATCCAAAACTCGATTCTGGCGCAACAAGCCAAATCGGATATCGACAGTGCCATGCAGGGAAAGGGTTTCCAACTTGTATCGGAATCGCAGAACCCTGACATAATCCTCACCGCAAGCGGCGGTATGAAACAGCAGACCTCTTACCAAGCTTGGGGCATGCGCGGAATCGGCGGCGGAATGGGCGGAATCACTCCTGAGCAGAACGTGGTAGGAACCATGATTGTCGACCTCTACGACGCCAAGACCAAATCCCTGGTTTGGCGGGGAATTGCCCAGAATACGCTGAGCAACAACGGCAACAAGAACTCGCAGATGGTATCGAAGGCCGTGCAGAAGATGTTCAAACAATGGCCGGCCTGATAACCGCAATACAAGCACAATAAGCCAAGGAGATTCCTTGTGACAAACCAGAGCCACTTTACACTCGCATTTCCCCTGAAGGCGCCTGCGGATGCAAAAGCGTTGACGGAGCAGCTTCCGGCCATGATGCCGGGGCTCTTCCAGGCAGAGGATACGATCGGGACAATCCACTATTCTCGCTTCACCGTCCTCAGCGAGAAAACCCTTCTCTTTCTTGGCGACTTCGACGGTGAGTTCGGTCAGCTGTTTGGCGAACTCGCCAAACAGGCAGGGCCGGTGTTCGACTTTATTTTCCAGCATGTAGACAGTCCGCCGCCCACTCCGGTCGCGGATCATGCAGACGCCTTCGTCGAATGGGCCGAAAAGCATCTTTTGAACCCGGTAAATCTCTACACTGCCTACCCAGGAGCCACTGCGAAGGAGATCAAGGCCCTCGCATCCGCGGCCGGCCTCAGTGGCGCCGGCGTACTCAACCCATTCCTGGTAATCCTGCCTATTAAATCAGCACTCGCCTTCACCGAGATAAAACTGCTGCTGCGCGCCAGGGGACGCGGAACAACTCACGATCTGGACAAGGTGGGCACGCCCCACTTCGCGCAGTTCGTGCCCCTCGAGGACCACCAGGTTGGTTTCTTTACCGTGTATGACGGTGGGTTTGATACCTACATCGCTGACTTCACCAAGAACATCGGAGAGGTCTTCGATCTGATATTCAAATTCTGCATAGACCCGCCGCCCTCGCCCTGCCGCAAATACCTCCAGGAGTTCATTGACTTTGCAGCAAAAGCAAACCGGGAGCCGATCGGGTTCTATCAGGCGTATCCAGGCTTGGGCGTCCAGGACATTCACGCCCTGATTGCCGATAGCAAAGCTACAGCCTCGGCGCACTAGCCCGCATTCACGAGAGGGGCAAGCGGTGATCAAAGACAAAAGAGCATGGTCCGCGGAGTCGTTTTTTCGCAAGCTGGTCACGCACGGCGAGAAGGAGGAACCGGATGCACCTGCGCATCCGGAGAAGAGCTCACTCGAACTGGGTG
Source organism: uncultured Acidobacteriaceae bacterium (assembly GCA_963821315.1). GTDB lineage: Bacteria > Acidobacteriota > Terriglobia > Terriglobales > Acidobacteriaceae > PALSA-350. Next base: position 141,132 of record CAWGDP010000018.1, read on the forward strand.
ATATTCAGGGATTCATCCTGCGCGGCTACAGGATGCCCCTGGTACGGCACTTCGTCCTTACGGTGGGCGTGGCCGCGAAGGCACGGGAGCTGCTTGGGCGGCTGGTCAGTGGAGACGAGTCGGATGCGCCGCAGATAACCACTGCAGAAGATTGGCACGTAGGCCTCGCTCCTGGGCCAGGAGACGATCCCGCCGATCCCCCACGCCACAAACCTGACTACTGCCTGAACGTGGGCATCACCTGGCCCGGCCTGGTCGCGCTTGAGGTCAAGGATCGCGTTCCCACGCTCTCCTTCAAGTCCTTTGACGCCTTCGTCGCCGGAGCCGCCGCCCGAGCGAACCTCGTGGGCGACACCGGGGCAAGCGCCCCGCAGAACTGGATCAGCGCCTTCAGGTCCACCAGCGATCACGTGATGGTGACGCTGCACGCCATAAGCCCAGAGGCAATGACGGCCTATAGCGATCGCTTGTCTGCCCTGCTTACCGAAGGCGGAGCCTTTGCGGAGATTTGGCGTACCGACGGAAACGCGTGGCTACAGATGGTTGACGGCAAGCCCGAACCCTGCGCCAAAGTTCCCTTTGGATTCATTGACGGCATCAGCATGACAACCATCCGCGGTGGCCCGGAAAGATATACGCCGGATCACCAGGAGCCCTGCGAGCCCTGGCTATTTGTTTTGCAGGACGATGCAGAGAATTACTTCGTGCCTGAGCCGCGAGAGCTCGGTCTGAATGGCAGCTTCGCTGTCTTCAAGATGATCGAGACCGACGTGGTAGGATTTGAGAATTTCCTGCAATCGAACAAGGACAAGATAGACCCCGAGCTGCTCGCCGCCAAGATTTGCGGACGGTGGCGCAACGGCACTCCCCTGGAATTGTCGCCGGAAACAGACAGCCCCCCGGGTGGGATCGCACCCGAGCAGATGAACAACTACGGATACGTAAACGCAGACGGATCGGGTGATCCCAGGGGGCTGCGCTGCCCTGTTGGCGCGCACATGCGGCGTGTCAATCCACGCGACCAACCCGTCACCGGGCAGGGCAAACCCGGTGGCAGCAATAACACTCATCGCCTGATCCGTCGTGGCCTTCCCTACGGGCCGAACTACGATCCCGCGCAACCCTACGACGGCATCGAGCGTGGACTTCTCGGCTACTTCATCAACTCGAGCATTGAGAATCAATATGAGTTCGTTCTTGGACATTGGGTAAACGACGCCGAATTCGCGGGCGCGGTCCGGCTGGATCCTAAGGCGAAAGATCCTATGATCGGGACTCAAGACCCGAAGGAAAGCATCTTCGTCATTCCCCAGTCGGACGGTGCTGCCCCCATCAAGCTGACAGGGTTCTCCAGCTTTACTACTACCAAAGCGGCCGCCTACTGCTTTCTACCCAGCATCACCGCAATCAAATTCATCTCCCAATTGGGATGAGGGGTTAGTCCATGCTTTGGCTGACCAGATGGTTTGGAGTGACCGGTAACGACAGTGAGCGAAACCTCGCCAGAGAAAAATCTGACATCGAGGAGATCATCCGGACCACCCTCCTGGTGCAGGCGAATTCAGCTGCACAACAACACCGGCCGCTAGCACGAGGTACACATGCCAAGGGCATCTGCGCCCGAGCCCAATTCGAAGTACTTGACCTCACCGCCGGGCGCGACCCTCAGCTGGCGGCGCGGCTCGCCCAGGGGATCTTCGCCAAGCCCGGCGTATATCCCGCGGTTGTGCGTTGGGGAAATTCTGATCCGAAGAAGAACTCTGACTTTAAGCCCGATGTTCGATCGATGTCATTCTCGGTCGACCTCACGGGGGGTGGCTTGGCTGTTCCCGGCGGGAACGGTGGCCGGCAGGATTTCTCCTTGCAAAACGCCCCCCCTCTGCCCATCAACGACTCCCCTGGATTTGCGGCCATCATGAAGGTACTGGCGGCTTCAAACCCACTTTTCGGTTTGTGGCCGCTTCCCTTCAAAGACAAGTTGCGAGTACTCAGGATCCTGACCCTGGCAAAACTGCAGATGAGCCAGAAGATCAGACCGTACCAGCAACTGCGTTATTGGAGCAACGTGCCCTTTCGCCACGGACCCATCGACGTTGTCCAGTATTCGGCTATCCCTTCAGCCGGCAATCTGGCGCGTCCACTGCAAAAGAGTAATCCGAAAGGCCTGCAGGATGAGTTGGTCCGGCACCTCAACGAGGATGGCAGGATGAGCAGCTTCGACTTTGCTGTCCAGCTCCTCGATACCGAAAAGATGACTTATTGGGGTAAACGCCACGACGCCAACTTCTGGATTGAAAACGCGAGTGTCAAGTGGAAGGAAACGGAAGCGCCATTTCATGTGGTCGGGCGGCTCACCCTGTTAGCACAGTCTCAGATTCGCCCGGATGCAGGGGAAACGGTGTATTTCGATGTAACCCGGCACTCGACACCCGACAGCACGCCGATTGGAAGCATTAATCGCGCCCGCTGCTTCGGAGAGACAGCCAGCCGAGAAGCGCGGCTGCGCGCGAACAGCAGCCCCCAAAATGGAATCGCTCTGGATGTACACACGGCCACGCCCGTTTCTGAGCGAATCACTGCGGGAAAAGCTATCGAATAATCGCAGACTCAAGTGAGATCTACCTGTCGCTTCTGACAGTTATATCGTGTGTGCACTGCAGCGAAGATAGGCGAACCGTGATCCTGAAATGTTTCTATCGATCGTAATACCGATGCCAGGTAATAGATTGCGGTTTCAGGAGATTGGGAACTTTTAGGGAATCTAGCTCTTTCGAATGGCCAACGCTCTAACAACTGGGCGTATTGATCTCGCCGCCGCGGCAACCGGTCTGGCGAAAGGGAGCCCGGGTCTGGGAGTCTCCAGACCCCACATGGCCGCCGGTGGGAGGATTCGCACCGGGCTCCTGCGGGCCATTTCATCAATCCGTTCCATTGTGGAGAAAGCCATGACTGCTTCAGCAGCGGAGCATCAAAACGGCGGCCTTACATTCCCCAGGAATGCGCCGCCTGCTTTCCACGTTTTGATCAAACCGACCGGCGCAATCTGCAACCTCGACTGTACCTACTGTTTCTTTTTGTCCAAGGAAATGTTGTATACCGGCAGCCGCTTTCGGATGGCCGAGGATCTTCTGGCAATCTATCTCAACCAGCTTCTCAAAAGTCATCGGGCTCCGGAAGTGGATGTGGCTTGGCAAGGGGGCGAGCCGACCTTGATGGGGTTGCACTTCTTTGAGCGATCCGTCGAACTAGTCAACAAATTGAAACGTCCCGGACAAAAAATCCAATACACGATCCAGACCAACGGCACGCTACTCGATGACAAATGGTGTGCGTTTTTCAAGCAAAACAATTTCCTTGTTGGGTTGAGTGTGGATGGGCCCAAGGAGCTGCACGACGTTTATCGCGTGAACAAAGGCGGCGCCGGTTCTTTCGATCAAGTGATGCGTGGCCTCGAGTTCTTGAAGAAACATAAGGTTGACTTCAATATCCTCTGCACCGTACACGCCGCAAATCAAAACCGTCCTTTAGATGTCTATCGCTTCTTCCGCGATGAAATAGGTGCGCAATTTATCCAGTTCATCCCCATCATCGAGCGCACTCATGCCGCCACGCTGCCCATGGCCAACATCGGTTGGAGCGAGCGCCCGGGCGGCGACCGGCCACTCTACACCAATGTAGGTAACCTGGTCACCGAACGATCCGTCGACGCGCAGGCCTTTGGTAGGTTCCTCATCGCCATTTTCGATGAATGGGTGAAAACTGATGTGGGGAAGATTTATGTTCAGCATTTTGATTCAGCCCTGTCCAACTGGTTTGGGGCTCCAGGCGCCGTCTGCATATTTTCTGAAACTTGCGGCCAGGCGGTAGCCCTGGAACATAACGGCGATCTTTATTCCTGCGACCATTTTGTAGAACCCAAATACAAGCTGGGCAATATTCGCGAAACTCATTTGATCCAGTTGCTCGCCTCCCCGCAACAGATCAAGTTTGGTCAAGACAAGAAAGCTACTCTGCCCCGTTACTGCCGGGAGTGCGAAGTACGCTTTGCGTGTCACGGCGAGTGCCCCAAAAATCGTTTCATCAAAACACCCGATGGCGAGGATGGCTTGAACTATCTGTGCGCCGCTTATAAGGCGTTCTTTCATCACATAGACGGGCCGATGAAGACCATGACACGCCTGATAAGAGCAGGGCGCTTTGCGGACGAAATCATGCAGATGCCGGCGAGTGAAAGATCGGTATTCGCGCAAGCAGGTAAAGAATAGTCAGTACACCCAACCGTGAATTTCGAGATGACAATTTAAGACGCTAAGACCGTCGGTGACTCGTTGAGAGTCAGAAGAGAGGAACAAAATGGAAGATCAAAGAGTAACCGGCACGCCTGGTTCGCCCAGCGCCACGACCTCACTCGACGGAAAGCAACTTCCGCCATTGCCTCCAACATTCGGCGGCGTGATCAAGGACAGCGCCAAGGACTCCACTCCCTGGTGGGCGCCGAGCGTCGTGCCGCCCAAGGGCGCGCCGAACGTTCTGCTCATCATGACCGACGACCAGGGCTTCGGTGTTTCCAGCACCTTTGGCGGCGTCATCCCCACGCCCGCGATGGACCGCATCGCCCAGGCAGGTTTGCGCTATAACCACTTCCACTCCACCGCGCTCTGCTCACCGACGCGCGCAGCGCTCATCACCGGCCGCAACCATCACTCGGTAGGCTACGGCGTGATCGGCGAACTATCCACCGGTTACCCTGGCTACGATTCCGTCATCAGCCCGGAGAAAGCCACCGTCGGCACCATCCTCCGCGATAACGGCTACGCCACCTCGTGGTTTGGCAAGAACCACAACACACCCACCTTCCAATACAGCCTTGCCGGGCCCTACGACCAATGGCCGTCGGGGATGGGCTTCGATTATTTTTATGGCTTCATGGGCGGCGAAACCGACCAATGGACGCCTTATCTGTTTAAGGACCACACCCAAATCTCTCCGTGGATCGGGCGTGAAGACTACAACCTCACCACTGACCTGGCAGACGAGGCGGTGAAATACCTTGGCGATCTGAACGCGCAAGCGCCGGACAAGCCGTTCTTCCTCTATTACGTGCCCGGCGGCTCACACTCCCCGCACCAGCCTAAAAAAGAATGGATTGAGAAGTTCAAAGGCAAGTTTGATATGGGCTATGAAAAGCTGCGTGAAGAGATCTTCGCCAACCAAAAGCGGTTGGGCGTAATTCCGGCAGATAGTGAACTCACGCCTTGGCCGGACGGCGGGCCTGAGTTTGGCGGGGCCAAGTTGCCCAGGTGGGATTCGCTCTCACTCATCGAAAAGAAGTTATATGCCCGCCAGGCTGAAGTCTATGCAGCCTATACGGCCTATACCGACCATGAGATTGGCCGGGTGATTCAGCAGGTTGAGGATATGGGCAAGCTCGACAACACGCTCATCATCTATATCTGCGGCGACAACGGCAACAGCCCCGAAGGCACCGAGTATGGCACCTTCAACCAGATGACTGCCTACAACGGCCTTGTTGATGGCCCGGCGGTCAAGCCCGTCGAGGTGCTGAATGCATTCCATTACGAGAATTGGGGTTCGGAAAAAACTTATCCCCACATGGCGGTGCAATGGGCCTGGGCCTTTGACACGCCGTTCAAGTGGACTAAGCAGGTGGCCTCACATTTCGGCGGAACGCGCCAGGGCATGGTTATATCGTGGCCCGGCCACATCGAAGACAAGGGCGCCCTCCGCTCCCAGTTCCATCACATCATCGATATCGTGCCCACCATCCTTGAAGCCGCCGGCATCCAGGCCCCGGAGATAGTCAAGGGCATCCCGCAAAAGCCCATCGAAGGCGTGAGCATGGATTACACCTTTGCCAAGGCGAACATCAGTGCACCCTCCACTCGTCCCACCCAGTATTTTGAGATGTGCTGCAACCGCGGTATCTATCACGAGGGGTGGTACGCTTGCACCACGCCTTTTGCCGCACCCTGGCTTCTGGCGACGGGCGCACTGCCCGACGTCCATGATTACAAGTGGGAGCTCTACGACGTGACCAAGGACTATTCACAAAACAACAACCTGGCAGATCAGAATCCAGAAAAGCTCAAGGAACTGCAAGCGCTGTTTCTAGAGGAAGCCGGCAAATACCAGGTCTTCCCCTTGGATAATAGGGCCTTCGCGCGCTATTTGGATCCCAAACCAAGCGCCACGGCGGGCAAGACCGTCTTCACCTACACAGGTGTAAAGACAGGCATACCGCCCGATAATGCCCCCAACATCCTGAACAAGGACTACACCATCACCGCCCAGATCACCGTCCCAGAAGGCGGCGCGGAGGGCATGATCGTGACCTTTGGCGGCCGCTTCGGCGGCTACGGCCTGTTCCTGCAAGATGGCAAGCCGGTCTTTGTCTACAACCTTCTCGATCTGGAACGATTCCGCTGGCAGGGCGGCATCGGCGGGCTTATCGGCAAGGACTTGTTGGGCAAAGAGCTCAAGCCCGGGCCACACACCATTGTTTTCGATTTCAAGTACGACGGTCCTGGCCCCGGCAAGGGGGGCACCGGCGTGCTTTCGGTGGATGGCAAGGAATTGGAGAAGAAGACCCTTAAACACACGGTCCCGCTGCTGATGTCCATTGATGAGACCTTCGACGTGGGGCTCGATACCCGCACGGGGGTGGATAACAGCTACGAACTGCCGTTCAAGTTCACCGGCACGATCGACAAGCTGACATTCAAACTCGGACCTTCACAGCTTTCCCCGGTGGAAGAAAAGGCTCAAGAGAAAGCCCTGGCGACAGCTCATGACTAGGCGTGCAGGGCCCGCCGCCCTTTGCTGCCAAGGGGTTATCAGGCAGCGGTCAAAGGTCCAGCAGTATGATGCAGATCTGAAAAACACATGCAAGCACGAAGACGATAGCGAGGCCAATATTTAAGTAAGCAAGTCGAGAGCGGCTACGGTGGAACGCCCTGTTGAGCAGTTCGCGCTCTTCTCCCATGCACCCCTCTTAAACTGAAAACAGTCAATGTATCCGGAATCGCTTCAGACGGCTCAAGTGGGCATTGCAGGTAGAGAGACGTGGATGAGCTGTTCCGCGAAAGTGTAGGTCACCAGTTTTAGCAAAACAACTGTCACAACGGACAGTACACGGTTCGCAAGAGGCAGGCAGTATGTTCCTCGACTGGGAAAAGATTTAAAGAATCCGGGTTGGTTGCTGTTGTGCTGACTCTGTCCATCCGCCTCCACAAATGCCAAGGTGGGCCACGGCCCTCCAAAGAACAGTCGTTGATACTGTTGCGCCGCATCCCGAGCTGCCACCGACGGTCACACCTCGCTGGCCCTTCAATTGCACGAACCGTCGTCCTGAAATTCGCCGCTTGCCGCCATCCCTGCCAGCGAGCGCGCACAATTCAGGACCTTCTGATCCAATGGATCCTTTTTCACAATGTCTGGGGTGATGTAGTTCAAGTTCTTACGTGCCGCAAGAATTTTGTCGCCCAGCCGTTGCATGTGGTCGAATTCTTTGCTCAACAACTGAAATGCATTGCGATCCGAAGGGGTTGTGGCGGCTATCGATGTCAGGCGGAGGTTTTTGGCTGCTTGTGCACGGTAATCGTCCATCCAGGCATCCTTAATAGGGTAGCCATTCTCAACGGCATTCAGCAGCGCGCTCCGCCATTCCCTAATGTCACTCATGGTTTCCAGGGCGCCCCTCAGGAAATCTTTGGAGAAGCCCGGATTCGCGGGCCCGCTGGCAGGAAGAGCCGCGGCCGCCCCCGGCACGGTCAACACAATTTGACTTCCCTGATATGCAAGGGAGCCGCTCATCAATCGTGCCAAGGCCTCGACGGCCACGTAGGAGCCACCGTTTAGTTGAGTAATCGGCGCTTGCCCGGGATATCCCTTTACCACCAGAGTCCCGGTGACTTGGCCAACATCTGGCAGAGCCGCCCCGTGCGCGATCAGTAATCCAACCACGGCCACCCATACTGCTATTGCTCGCATAAATCCTCCGTGGAACGTACCGCGTGGCAAGAAGACGAGAAGTTCACCGTTTCGTTCAGAAATTTCGACCCGCTTCCCATACTGTCTCCATCCCCGTCCGCCCATGCCAAGGTGCGCCGCCGCTCTCCACTTTGTCATCCCGCCTGTCCCGGCCTGCCGTGGAACCGGAGCGTAGCGCAGGGGGGACCTGTAGTTTCACTTTCGGGCACAGCGAATCTGCCGTGGGTGTTTACAGCTTGCGGAAAAACTCATATCTCTGAAGGGTACGGCCTGCCATGGGAAGCAGCACCGTTCCGCAACCGCGTTAGGCCATCAGCTCTACTACTTCACCGCACGCCACGTCTTGTCCAGACTGTAGGAGGACATGTGCTGTGCGATATCGGCGGTCTTATCGCCAAGATCCTTCTGGTAGATCACGCCCTTCTGGCTAACGATAAAGGTCATGACGCCGCTGGCGCGATAGTCCGCGGGAAAGGCGACAACGCCGAATCCCCCGGCGTTCGGGAGGAGGCGGTAGTAGTACCCATGATAGGGCGTGGGCTTGCCGGAGATGTCATAGCCTTCCTCCGCAGCCTCAGCAAGCATCGGTCCGGCAGGGCTTTCGGGCTCACCTTCTTTCACCTCCCAATAGAGCCCATTCTGTTTACCTGGTTCGCTGACGATGCGGCCCGCATAGGAGCCCGCGGGTTGTCCGTCATGGGCGGAGGCCGCATAGTCGTGCTGGGCGGCGACAATCCCTTTGCACACATTGATGGCGGCGAGTTCATTGTGGCCGATGCGTCGATATAAAATTTCATCTTTGCCTGCGATGCCGTCCCAATACCAGTTGTCGCCCGTGTGAGCGAGCGGGATTGGGAGCGGCCAGCTATCCTTCCCCACCCGGAGTGTGAATTCTCCCTTGCCTGACGGTACTAGCGAGTGACCTTCGTCGTACCACTTCAGAAATGATTCCCGTGCTGCTTTGTCAGCGACGGAATCGCTGGACGCTACCACCTGCTCACTGCCTGGACCAAGGATCGCTGCCAATTCAGAAGGATTCCCGTCACGCACAGCCTGGACGAAGCCGGTAAGCGCATCTTTTGAGGAAGAAAACATCTTCTGACCCGCCGCCTGCGCCTGTGAGCTACCTGCAGAGACCGCCATATAAAGGGCGGAAAGAAGAAGATAATTTGTCATGCTACGAATGCTTTTCATCTGGTAACCTCAACTGCTTTGCTGCAAAATTGACTCTGCATCGCCGTCCAGTCTCGGACTAGCCCTTGCGGCCGCGGGCGCCCATGCTCGCTTGCCCGCGCTCGCTCGCTGTTCGCTCCGACTTCGCGCTGCCGCTGTTGGCGAAGGCGCTGTTATTAGCTCCTCCACGGTTCTGTACCTGCGGAGCCGGACGAGCCGCCGCCGCGCTACCACCACCAGGACGCGCTGCCGTATTACTGTAACCACGATCGCCACCTCTATTCATGTTGGAAGGAGTGGCCGCCTTAGTCATAGTGCCGGTGCCGGCAGTGTTGGGTCGATTCATTGGAGCGGCGTTCGCAGTGTTAGGTCGATTCATCTTGGTGGCGCCGGGATTCGATGCGAGGTTAGAACGATTCGTAGGCGCGTTGCTACCCCCATTCGGCCGGCTCGATGGAGACGCGTTGTTACCCGCGCTCAGCCGATTCGGTGTAGCGGCGCCGTTAACGGCATTAGGGCGATTGGCTGGATTTACATTTGCCGTGGATGTGCCCGGGCTCGACCTTGGATTGTTTGGGCGAGCCCCCTGATAAGTGGACTGACCCTTCCAGTTTGCCTGGTTGGCGCCTTGGTTGCCTGTGCCAACAGCCACTTTATTGTTCGCGTTGATGTTGTTCACGTTCGCATTTCGGGTGTTGACCGTGTTGCTGTTGAACTTGTTGTAGTAGTTGTTGTTTACGGTAACGTTGACGTTTTTGTTGTACTGGTTCCAGTGGTAGTTCGGCGGAGGATGATATCCATAGGCTGGGCGGTATCCTGGGTAAACGGGTCGGTACGGAGGCGGATAGTAGGGACGGCCGCCATAATAAACGCCACCATAACCCCACGCGGGATACGGGTAGTAGTTATTGCGGTTGATCGCCGAACTGACAGCCATGCCAACGCCGAACGACAGAAGCCCGATAGCGACCGCAGTGCCCGTGCTGACTCCGGATTGCGCCTGCGTGGTCGTCGTGGGCTGTGTAACAACCACGGTTGTGGGAGCCGGTGTGTTGTAAATGGTCACGGGATTGTACTGCGGAACATAAACGACCTGTGGGTTTGCCGGCTGTATTTCTACGTACGGTTGACCGTTATCGGCCTTCTTGGTTTCGACCTTCATCTGCGGAGTGGACTTTAGGTTGCCCGTCTGCTGCGCCTGTACTCGTTTGCGCTGGACCGCGGCCATCACGCCCTTCTGGTCGGTTTGAAAGTACTGTCCAAGCTCGCGTGTCCAGTCGAGTTGCTGGCACATGTTGTCCACCACCTGGGGAAAGCTCATCAGGTACTGCATGCTGGGGCTAAAGCCCGCCTGTTTAGCGGCGTCGGTTAGCGCGTCCCCTTTGAGATTCTGGTTTTGCAGCAGCCAGTTGCCGCCGTCGAGCACCTCTTGGGCATTGGTAGACGCTGTAAGAATCTGCGCCAGCAGTTGATCAGGGTAGAGGGCGATAGGCGCGACAAGATCGTCCACGCTCATTTGCTGTGGCGGCGGACTCGCGGGTGTACTCGGAGGCGGCACAGCCGTTTGGCTCTGATCCGGAGTAGGTTGAGCCGACTTGCAGCCGGACATGACGCTCCAAAACGACACCACAACGGTTAAGAGAGAAGCAGTACTGGCGCGTAGAACGGGATTCATTGCAGATTCCTCAAGGGTGACGACGACTCCGGCAGTTCATTCAGTGCCCCGACTTTCCTGCGCGGGTCGACCGTGTGAGGGGGCCCGCGGCGCGCCTATTTCTTAACCCTCGTTCCAGCCAACTGGATGATCGGCAGATCGGCCAGGGGATCGGCAAACGCCTGGTTCGCTCCGTTCATGGCGCGGGCAAGGTGAAGCGGACGCGTGTGTGCAGACGGGAACAGTTTACAAAGCGAGCCACTCCCCGACATACTAGTAAAACTGCCAGTTTCGTGATTTCCCTGATAAGCCTCTCCGAATTATTGCCAAGCTAGCCCGGATAAGGTCTAGCACTACTTGACGCGTAGGGGTTCTTGAGATCTCTTAGGGGTTCAACGGAGATATTCTAGTGATCATCGAAGTATTGCTGACAAAGGTACAAAAGCTCACTTAGGGCTCATCGTGTGAGTGATGCAGCCACGTCCAGATGATAACGATGGCTGACAGGCCCACGATTATTTCTGCCCAGATGAAGGAGACATAGTCCCCGAGTGCCCCCACCGCCGGAACGCCAGGTTGAACGTTCCGCAGCGCAGGCAAACCGAAAATCAACGAGATGGAGAATGATAGCGGGACCAGATCAACCTTCGCACCGATTGTCATCACCCTGATCACCATCGCCAGCAGGCTTAGGGCTAGACCACCCATCAACATCATCAGCATAAAGGAAACCGCAATCACGCTGTCGGCCCGCCTGATTTTCAGATCGATGCCTGTGACCTTCCGGCCGCTTTCGCGAGAGACGCTACCCTCGAATTTGATTCCGGGAGTCGATGCAGACAAATTGACCGTAAGCGGGACGGGAGTGCTCTGTTGCAAGGCGGTTGCGCCGACTGCGAGTTGCTCGCGCTGAGGCGCTTGTTGTTCGGTGTCTTCCGGAATCTTGGTAGTCTTTGGCTGTGCCTCTCGCGCAGGCGTGGTGATCAGGAGCCACAATGTTGTGCCGTAACGATCGAACGGATATTTATTCAATTCTCCGTTCAGAGGAAAGACCGCTTCAATCCGGTTCATCCGCTTCCCTTTGGGAAAGTCGAATTGTTCCTGGCTCCTCACATTGTTGGTCAGCAGTTTTAAGTCAACCGCCGGAGTGACCTCATCCTGGGCAAGGGCTCCTTGGGGCCGAAGACTGATTTGTGCCGTCAACTCCTGAGTTGCCGGGTTGACCCCGGTTACCAAAACGGAAATCACGATGTGGTCGGTCGCGCCAGCATCGTCTCTCAGCTGCAGAGATCGTCTACTGCCTTCATTCAGGCCGCGAAGAAGTACAGAAAAATACACAAAGCCGAGGACAGAGAACAGTAACAGCCTTCTGAAATGCCACATCTTTTTCCGCATGTTGTGCAGATTACCGGTTTTTCCCTTCGAGTCCTTGCCTTTTTCTAAGAGAACATGTGCTAGGCCCCACTCAACGTACGCTTGCTTTCCTTGTGAAACAACTGTCATAAAAGACAGGTATTCAAGTTTTCACTAGTACTGAGACTCGAAAACGAGACCGCCAGTAACTATTGGTAACTTACTCCCGCTCAAGCGTCTTATCGGCAAGTCCACTAATAAAATATTCTGCTAACTGGACTTTACCTGTCCCTTATGCCAGTTTTGCGACTCGGAAGTCAACGCCTACTCTGCTGTAAAGATGGTCGCTGAGTCCCACGCGTTCTAGTTTGTGAATGATTGGTCGCTGTCCTCCGAGGACTGGTGATCACATCCAAAGGAACGAGGCAAAAATTGAAACTCCGCCTGACATCGCTCTCGAAATACCTTTTCTGGATACTCCTCCTTGTCGGTTGTTCCAGTAGTCCCACGCCCTCCAATCCTGTCGGCTCAACTCCCTCCGCAGCTCAAGTGGATCTTGGCGCGGATCCACTGCCGTCATGGACCAATGGGCCGGCGAAGCAAGCAATCATCAGCTTTGTCAAAACCACGACCGACAAGGCGAACCCCCAATTCGTGCAGCCTGAGGATCGCATCGCCACCTTCGATCAGGACGGTACAACCTGGGTCGAGCAGCCCATATATTCGCAATTGTTATTTATGCGCGATCGGCTGGTTGCTCTTGCGCCTCAGCACCCAGAGTGGAGCAAAAGGCCTATTTTCAAAGGTCTAATTGTCGGCGACATCGGTGCATTGGCAAAAGCCACGGACAAAGACCTCCAGGACATAAGCGAAGCAACCCAAGTCAGCATGCCTGTGGATGAGTTCGCCGGCATGGTGAAGAGTTGGATGGCGACTGCCAGGCATCCGCGCTTCGATAGACCTTATCCGCAGATGGTGTACCAGCCGATGCTGGAGGTAGGCAAGTATCTGCGCGACAACGGCTACCGTACCTACATTGTCACCGGGGGCGGACAGGAATTCGTGCGCACTTATTCCCAACCGGTATACGGCATCCCGCAAGACCAGGTCATCGGCTCAGTGCTCGAGACTCAATACACCTACGACAAGCAGGGACAGCCCGTACTCATTCGCAAGAAGGACCTCTTGCTAAACGACAACGGCGTCGGCAAAGCGAAGGATATCTATCTCTTCCTCGGGCAGCATCCGAAGGCGGCGTTTGGCAACTCGACGGGCGATCAGCAGATGCTGGAATACACCCAGGCCGGGGGAGGGCCGTCGCTGGAGATGCTGGTCCTGCACGATGACGCCCAGCGTGAGTATGCCTATGGCCCGGCCCAAGGGCTGCCTGATACCAAGGTCGGCAAGTTCACGCAGGCTTTGTACGACGAGGCCAAAGCCAAGGGCTGGACTGTTATAAGCATGAAGAATGACTGGAAGCGGATTTTTGCCTGGGAGAACTGAGTCGATCCAACCCACTTATGGGCGGGGCCTGCAGGCGGTTATCTCACAAGCCAAGGACAACGCCGCGACCCCAATCGAGATAAAAGGACTCTCAGATCGCCTCAGTAAGTCAACTGGTGGCCAAACGCTCTTTGGGATCTCTCAGGGAACATAGACGAGGAACTCTGGCATGTCCGGAAGGTGATGAATGAACGTCCCTTCTTTCTTTCCGTCGGAGGAAAAGCGCCGCACCCGCTGCTTCTTCCGCTCGGCCACGTAAAAATCGCCGTCGGGGCCGACAGCAAAGCCGGAAGGGCTGTCGAGCTTTCCGTCGATCACCACGCGCGCCTTGAGCTCTCCGCTCGGCGGCGACGTCAGGTCTAGAGCGAGGATGCTGCCGCTGCCCGACGCGCCGATGTAGAGCGTCTCGCCGTGCAGGATCAGGTGCACCGGCGCCTTAAGCGTCTCTCCCGTGATGTGGGCCAACAACTCCCCGGACTCCACATGGAAGACCTTCACTGCGTCGCCGGCTTCGTCCGCCACGTACAGATGCTTCCGGTGTACGACGATGCCGCGCACTGAATGCCGTGGCTTGCCGTGCTGGTCGAGCACCACCCTGAGGCCCAGGGGCGGTGGCACATCAGGCGGCGTGCGGTCACCGTACTCAGGAAGGCTCCCCTGGCTGGACGCGACAAGCGTGCCGGGGAGAAAATTCCCGTTGGGATACTGCTTGCGAAGGTGCGCGGCCACCGGTGCGGGTTTGCGGGTCTCCGGCACAAGCGACACCACGGTGTTGGTATCCTGGCTGGAAACGTAGATGCGACCATCATCCCCCAACTCCACATCGAAGGGGTGAACCATCGCGGCTACCTGCTCGGTCGTCGCGAGCACCTCCTTGAAGCGGAAGGTGTCGCCCTGCCGCTGGTAGAGCGCAATGTGGCTATCCTTACGCCACGCGCTCGCGATGTAGAGGTCGTCACCCACCATTGCGAAGCCGCGCGCAATGTGCAGCGGCTGCGCAGCTGACGATGGATCCAGGAGCAGCGGATGCATCTTCCGCGGGGAGCCGTCGTCCTCGAAGACGCCGATGTTGTCGACGCCGTGCTTTGATTCCCCCCGATAGCTGACCCACCACACGATTCTGTCCTCCTCAACACTATCGCTGCATCCTCAGAACCGGCGCGCGCCAAGTGCAGCTTCAGCCAACAGGCAAGCTGCGGCGAAAACTACGACCCGCGCAACTCGACGGCGCATCCGGGTATTATAAGCCGGTTGCGATTGTTGAGACCGTTCATCACAGCGGTTTCCGATCATTGGTCGTGGCAAACTCCCGCTGAGGGGGCTAAACGGAAGTTGAGGCTCAGTTGGTGATTAGAGGGCAAAGCACTCATCCAAGCCGGTAGGCGCCGGCTTCTTAGGCGTTCCGGCGTGGCCAATCTACTGCCAGGGTACTGTCGCAAGTGACAGTGTTCGAATATCTCTTTCAAAAGGGATCCTCATGTCCCTCGCAAACATATATCCTTCGGAGAAAGGACGCACAGCCTCCAGCGCTTAAGGAAAGCGGCGGCAGGTACGAGCAAGCCACATTAGCTATGCATATTCCAGGGTCGTACATTCTTTTGATATTTGTCACCGTGCTCGCTGCGGTGATCCTTCTCCTTTTGCACCTATCCAAGCTCGGTCTACTAATCCACCAGAAGATTCCCGACCGGCCGCATCGCCGGCTATTTCTTGCTTCGGTGAGCTTTTTTATTACGTTCCTTGCGGTACGTCTGTTGGTGGCCTCCATCACGCATCACATCGGGCCTTTCGGCTACGTTGAGATGGGTGGAAGACACATCCACCACCTCGTGTGGGGTATCCTTCTGCTGCTCATCACCGGCTACGCCACGCTTGCGGAGGTGGGGACCGGGGAAACGCTTGTCTCCATCTTTCTGAGCCGGTTGCTGGCGCTGAGTTATGGGATCGGCGCGGCATTGACGCTGGATGAATTCGCGCTTTGGTTGAACTTGGACGCCGCAGACTATTGGTCGAGCCAAGGGAGAGAAAGCAT
The DNA here is from genome assembly GCA_963821315.1 of uncultured Acidobacteriaceae bacterium. GTDB lineage: Bacteria > Acidobacteriota > Terriglobia > Terriglobales > Acidobacteriaceae > PALSA-350. Next base: position 156,857 of record CAWGDP010000018.1, read on the forward strand.
TGACGCCGTAGTGCTTTTTGGGGCTCTGCTGGCGATGGGAACCTGGGGCGCGCCGTTGTTTCGACGGCTGGACCGGCCCCGCAACAAAAAATCCCGGTAGGCAACAGCCGGTTTTCCCTCTACTCTGGCATCGCCGGCAACCTCTACTGCCAGGGTACTGTCGCAAGTGACAGTGTTCGAATATCTCTTTCACAATAACAATCACTTGGCATCGCATCACGCGGAAGCATAGGTCAAAACGTTGGCCGGCCTCGCCCCGCTGATAACTCAATGGACAACTGATCTCGCAAGAACCACCGTGGCAACAGCCTTCAAAAGGAATCTCATGTCACTCGCAAACAAAGTTGCAATCGTCACTGGCGGTAATAGCGGTATTGGCAAAGCCATCGCCCTCGGGCTCGCGAAGCACGGTGCAAGTGTCGTTATCGACTACGTCGCTCATCCCGAAGCGACAGAAGCACTAGAACAAGAGATCGTTGCTTTAGGTGATCGTGTTATTGGAGTCGAAGCCGACGTCAGCAAGCTGGTTGACCTGCAAAAGCTCGTTGGTTCTGCAGTAGAGAAATTTGGACGTGTCGACATCATGGTCAACAACGCCGGGGTAGAAACCCGCACCTCCATTCTCGACACAACCGAAGAGCAATACGAGAAAGTACTTGAAATCAATCTAAAGAGTGCGTTTTTTGGTACCCAACTTGTCGCCCAACAGATGATCAAGCAGGGCGGCGGGGGCCGAATTATCAACATAAGTTCCATCCACGAAGACTGGCCAATGCCCGGCAACACAGCCTATTGCCTCTCCAAAGGCGCCATGCGCATGTTGACCCGCACGGCCGCTGTGGAACTCGCTCCGCACAACATCCTGGTTGTGGGCGTGGCCCCGGGCGCGGTCGCGACGCCGATCAATCTCTCCACCATGACCGATCCGGCACTGATGGCTAAATTGAATGCTGCGATCCCCCTGGGCCGAATGGCAAAACCCGAAGAAGTCGCCAACGTGGTTGCATTTTTGGCCGGAGACGGGGCCAGCTACATAACCGCAACGACCATTATCACTGACGGCGGCATGATGCAGAGCAGTCCTGGGCTGTGATGACATATTCGATCCCGCGAACGGCAAAACCTGCAAATGCCAGCTCTCTGTGGAGGACGGTGGGAGGAAGCTGAAAGTGCGCAGATTGAGGAGGCTCCGTCGGGAAGCCTGCCCGTCGTCCCACCAACGCTCCAAATTTGCGTTGACGCGCCTTCGAAGGACCGCTCCCAGCACCTATGACACTGGCACAAGTGACAGTTGCCGAGGAAGCGAACGGAGCCGAAGATTCGTCGTGGAGTGCTCTCGATTTAGCGGCCCGCACTTGAGAAAGGAGCCGCATGGCCAAGATTCGAGTGGTCCTCGCCGATGATCACATCCCCATAATGGCGGAGATTCGAGAGGTACTTGGGGAACAGTTTGAAATTCTGGGCTCGTTCGTGAACGGCAGTCAGGCTGTTGATGCCACCCTGAGGATGGATCCCGACGCAATCGTACTTGATATTTCGATGCCAGTGCTCAATGGGATACAGGCTGCCCGACGGCTCCAGGCGGCCAATTGTCGAACCAAGATCATCTTCCTGAGCATGCATGACGATCCGGACTTTGTGGCGGCAGCGTTCTCGGCCGGGGCGTGCGCGTACGTAATCAAGAGTCGTCTCTCAACAGATCTGGTCGTCGCTATCCGCGAAGCCCTGAGTGGACGCCGCTTTGTTTCCGCCACGTAACATCCCTGTAGCCGCAAAATCACACAAGCCTCACGGAAAACCTGCACCGTTATCGGTGCAGCTCTCCGGAGTCCTGAAAAGGCCTTATTTCCTTGAAGGCTCGTGATGGTAGGCGACTTTGCCGCCCACCAACGTGTAAAGAACCGTCGTTTCGTGGATCTTGGTAGCAGGAATTTCGAACAGGTTTTGTGACACTACGATTATGTCGGCCAGCTTGCCTGTCTCAATCGAGCCCTCGGTCTTCTCCCGGAAGCCGGCATACGCTGCTCCCAGCGTGTAGCCGTCAATGGCCTGCTTGAGATTGATTCGTTCACGGGGGATCCAACCACCGGGAGGCGTGCCTTCGAGGGTCTGGCGTGTCAGCAGAGTCTGAATCGCCTTCCACGGATCAAGCGTCACCACCGGCCAATCGCTGCCGAAGGTCAAATGTGCTCCAGTCGCTTCCAGGTCATTCCAGGGCCACGCACTCTGGACGCGCTTTGGACCGACATTTCTGGCCCACACATCGAGCACATCGGAATTAGGATACGCGTGCAGTGGCTGCATGCTGGCTATGACCTTGAGCTTGCCGAATCTCGGTATATCCGCGGGATCGGGATCTTCGATGTGTTCGATGCGGTCGCGAGCGTCTGGCCGGTTGTTCTTCGCGTTCGACTCGGCGTAAGTATCCAGTGCCATACGAATCGTCCTATCGCCGATGGCGTGGGTGAATATCTGGAAGCCTCGGCGGTCGAACTCCAGGACGCCGGCGCGATAAGCATCCGGGGTCCAGTTGGAATGACCGCTGGTGGTGGGATCGTCGCTGTACGGCGCGAGCATCGCCGCGGTATGTGATTCGATCACGCCATCGGCCCAGAACTTAATTGCTCCGCCGGATAGCCATTCGTCATGGTAGTTGCGGCGCAGCGCTTCAGCTTGCTCAATGAACGCAGGCGTAACCGTGGGAGGTTGGGCGAAGATGGAGAAGTAGAAGCGGAGGGTGAGCAGGTTGCGCTTGCGGATTTGATCGAAGATCTCAATGCGCTCCCCGTCACCACCAGCGCTCTGGACACGCGTGATGCCGAAGCTATTGGCCAGCTTGATCCCGGCAACGACAGCCGAGATCGTCTCCTCGTCGCCGGGCGGCGGATCCAACTTGGCTACCAGTCCACCTGCCGACTCCTTCAATGTCCCGGTCGCTTCTCCGGTGCTGGGGTCACGTACAATCACCCCATTCAGTGGGCTCGGCGTCTGCTTGGTGATTCCGGCCAATTCGAGCGCCTTGCTGTTGACCCAGGTGGTGTGCCCATCGTAAGCGGTAAGAATGACCGGGCGGTCTGAAACCACCTCGTCGAGGTACTTCTTGTCTGGCAGCGCGGCCTTGCCAAAGACCGGATACATCCATCCGAATCCAGTGATCGCCTTCTTTTCCGGATGGGCTGCGGCAAATTCCCTGACCCGCTTCTGGATTTCAGCAACGGTCTCTGCGGTATCGAGCGGCACGGTATCGAGGTTCAGCGACCCGGTGATAAAGTGAACGTGAGAGTCGACAAATCCAGGCAGTACCAAATGTCCCGCAGCATCGATGACGTGGGTCTCAGCGCCTCGATATTTCGCGATCTCCGCCGCGTTGCCGACGGCCAGAATCTTGCCATCTCCGATCGCGACCGCTTCGGCCCAGGGTTGGGCCGCGTTCTCCGTGTAGACCTTGCCATGTACAAGAACCATGTCGGCAGTTTGTTGTGCCTGCATACTGAGAGACAAGGCCATACAGCAGCCGGCGGATAACGATAACCGTACGCTCGGAGACAGCGCCATGGGCTAGTACCCTTCCTTGTTTTGAAAAAGCATAGACGTCTACTGTATTGACCAAAAACGCAGGAATGCAGGCACACTGAAGGCGCTGCGCGCCGATTCGGGAGTCGCAAATATACGAATAGGATGAGTGGTCAATTCATCCTGCTGTCTGCCTCTCGTTTTGTCAAGAAGATGAATAGGTCTTATTTCACAGCGCCGCGACCAAGAAGATGGGTAATCCATCACTTTATTGAGTTTTCGCGCGAAGTGATCGAGTTTTAGCACGAATTTGTCATCCCGACCGCGGCGAAGCGCAGTGGAGGGACCGGCTGTTTCCTTCTGTCCATCCGATCTGACAGCTCCTAATAAAAGCCTCCGCCCCCAAATTTGTCATCCCGACCGGAGTGCAGCGTAGTGGAGGGATCTGTTGTTTCTTTCCGTCTCGAACTTGTCATCCCGACCGGAGCGCAGCGCAGTGGAGGGATCTGCGGTTTCTTGCCGTCCATCCGATCTGACAGCTCCTAATGAAGTCTCCGCCCGCGAAAATTTGTCATCCCGACCGGAGCGTAGCGCAGTGGAGGGATCTGCTGTTTCTTTCCGTCCATCCGATCTGACAGCTCCTAATAAAAGTCTCCGCCCGCAAATTTGTCATCCCGACCGGAGCGTAGCGCAGTGGAGGGACCTGCTGTTTCCTTCTGTCCATCCGATCTGACAGCTCCTAATAAAAGTCTCCGCCCGCGAATTTGTCATCCCGACCGGAGCGATTTAGCGATGTGAATCCGCCAGTGCATGCCTGGGCAACAATTTTCTTGTACCGGACCGAACAGGGAGCCACGGGGAAAGGCGATATTGAATTCCTCAAACGTTCAAGGAGACGGGAACTTTTGGGGTGGCTCTGCTACGGCCGATCGAGCAATTTCCGAACCCGCGAAGTTGGCGAGCGGAAGGTACGGGGAGCGGGATCCGCCTCACATTGCTGCCCTGGTCAACCCCGAACGCTTGCGCCGAATTCTGACCCGCATGCTCGACGAGAATGAGTTCCTGAGCCCTTATGGCATTCGGGCGCTCTCCAAATATCACAACGAACACCCGTTCGTCGTTTATGTAAATGGCCAGGAATACAAGGTAAATTATCTTCCGGCTGAGTCGGATACTGGCATGTTCGGCGGCAACTCCAACTGGCGGGGGCCCATTTGGATGCCGGTGAATGCGGTGCTGATTCGTTCTCTACTTTCCTTTTACCTCTATTACGGAGACAACTTTAAGGTTGAGTGTCCCACAGGCTCGGGCAAGTTGATGAACCTATTCGAGGTAGCGCGTGAAATTGCCCATCGTCTGGCCGCCATCTTCCTGCGCGATGAGTCCGGTCGGCGCCCGGTGTACGGCGGTACGGAGAAATTTCAGACTGATCCCCAATGGAAAGACTACATCCTGTTCTTCGAGTACTTCCACGGCGACAATGGCGCAGGTCTGGGAGCCAGCCACCAAACCGGATGGACCGGGCTAGTCGCAAAACTGATCGAAATGTTCGGCCGCGTTGACGGACAACAGTTCCTGGACGCCGGGAAAGCAGGTGCCTTCGCCACGGAACAACTCAAAGCGGTAGAAACCCTGCCTGTCTAGCGGCTTGCGGCGCGCATAAGAGGAAAGGTTTTTCCCAAGTCGTTGTGCGCGCCGCCGAGCTCACGCGGTCACAACAGCAATGATGTTGGGTTAACATCCAGAACCTATCGAGGGCTGCAACCTTCAAGGAAATCTATCAAGGAAATCTATCGACTCACCTGTCATTAAAGACAGTTGTAACGTTCACCGTCCGCCACTAGTCTACGCCTAAGTTGAAGCGGTTCGCTACGAAAGAGCCAAGTAGAGGATAGTCAGCCTTGGCCGTAGCCTATTTGGGAGAGATCGCGCGACGAGCGTCGGCGCTGCAGATTCCCAGGACAAATCACCGTTACCCACAAGAACAGAGAGGCGTCCCAATGAGATCATTAAGGAGCAGTTTCAAAGGTAGTGCACAAGCGGCGCTTGCAGTACTGCTTGCGGCCATGGCATTCGCGTCCGCCAGCTACGCGCAGACGTTTACTTCAGGCGAAAAAGGCAAGGTGCAGGGGGATATCAAGTCCAGAAACGGCGACTTGATTAATGTGCAAGATAAGAAGACAGGGTCGATGGTGGTCGTTAAGATCACGGACGACACCAAGGTTCTGCGTGACAAAAGCACGTTCGGATTTCCCCGCCATGAAGACATGAACGTCACAGCCATGCTGCCTGGCTTGAACATCAGTGCAGAGGGTGTCGGTAATGCGGACAATCAACTTGAAGCGAGCAAGATCACCTTCTCGCCGAATGTGTTTGGGATTGAAGTTGCGGAGCAACAGGAGATAAACGCCAACAAGAAGGCGGCTGCGAATGCGCAGTCGACCGCCAATCAGGGTGTGACAGCGGCAGCTGACGCCCAGTCTTCGGCCAACCAGGCACAGGCTTCGGCTGATCAGGCAGGTTCTATAGCTCAAGCTGCAGGCGACGTCGGAGTGATAAATGCTTCTGACATTCAATTAGTGAACAAGCGCGTTTCCGACCTCGACGACTACAAAACGATTGCCGAAGCCGCGATCTTCTATCCTACGGGTCAGTCCACTTTGGATGCCGCCGCAAAGGCTGACCTCGACAAGCTTGCCGCTCTTGCATTATCCACCGATGGCTACATGATCGAGGTCGCAGGCTACGCCTCCAAGACAGGAACAGCAGCGGCAAACCAGCAACTCAGCGAGGATCGTGCAGCCGCGGTCGCAGATTATCTTCGCGATCATGGGAACATCCCCATGCGGCGGATACTCGCACCAGCCGGTTTCGGGGCAACCCATCCTGCTGCCACCAATAGCGACCCGCAGGGGCGCGCCCTGGACCGGCGTGTCGATGCCACGGTCCTGGTGAACAAGGGACTGCAGGGTGGCATGTAGTCGTTTATTCTGCCTACCGCTAAGGCGTGGCAAACCGAAGCCAAGTGGGGGGTCGAACAGACCTCCCGCTTCGAAATGTGCTCCAGCTTCGACAAGCGATTGTTGAACCAGGTATTCCTCGCTATTGGTAACTTACTCCCCGCTCAAGCGTCTTATCGACAAGTCCACTAACAAAATATTCCGCTAACCGGGCTTGACATCCAGCGAAAGTGACCCCTTCTCGTAACTTGATAGTTAACACTTTTCCCACTCGCCGGAAAACGATTAAATTATTTCTCGAGATCAGCCATATAAAGTCACTCTTTTCCAGAGTAACTATTGCGTTTTCGACAGATATTTGGAACCGTAATAGTTTCGAGATATGAGAACTATCACCAGCACGGGCATCCGACGGCCCGCCCTGCTTACCCTTGCGGACTTACAACGCCGAGGCGCTGAACTATTGGGCAGTCAACCTTTCGACCACGCAGAGCAGGAGCCTCCTCTTGCCCTTGAGCAGCCGCATCCTGCATCGCCGGCGCCGCCCCAGCTCCAGGATTCCGGTTACCCCCGGCTTCCCGCTGCGGCGCTCCACGGTCTAGCCGGAACGGTGGTCCGAGCCATCGTTCCCCACACCGAAGCCCATCCGGCGGCCATTCTCATTCAACTGTTGGCCGCCTTTGGCAATCTCGTCGGCCGCGGGCCCCATTGCATGGTTGACGCTACCCGCCGCGGCCTCAACCTCTTCGTCGTGTTGGTAGGTGATTCCAGTAAGGCCCGCAAAGGCACCAGTTGGAGCCAGATCGCCCGCCTCTTCGCCGAAGTCGATCACCCTTGGCTCTCCACCCGCGTCACCACCGCTCGCCTCACCGCCAGCCGCCTCGTCTACGCTATGCGCGATCAGCAACCGCCCACCGACCGCCGTCTCCTGGCCCTCTGTGAAGAGTTCGCCTCCATCCTCTATGCGCTGAAGCGCGCCAAGGGGCACCTCTCGCCTCTGCTCCGCAGTGCTTGGGATAGCGGCCATCTCCCGACCCTCGATATGCACCAGCACCTGCAGGCCACCGGAACGCATATCAGCCTCATCGCTCACATCACCCAGCGTGAGCTGGCCCAGAGTCTCCACCGCACCGAAGCCCATAACGGCTTTGCCAACCGCTGCCTCTGGACCTGGGTCGAGCGCAGCAACTGTCTTCCCGAGGGCGGTAACCTCGAAGCCAACGAGTTATCCGCCGTCGCCCGTGAACTGCGCCGCGCTCTCGACTGGGCATCCGCCACACCCGAAATCCTCTTCCGTCGCGACCATGCGGCACGCGAGCTTTGGCAGGATTGCTATCCCGTTCTGAGCCAGCTTAGGCCGGGCCTGCGCGGCGCCGCCACCAGCCGCGCCGAAGCCCAGGTCCTGCGTCTCAGCGCCATCTACGCTACCTTCGACTGTAGCCCGGTTGTCAGCGTGCCCCATCTCCAGGCCGCCCTCGCCGTTTGGGACTACTGTTCCGCTAGCGCCTCCCTGCTCTTCGGAGATTCCACCGGGGACCCCATCGCCGATCGTATTCGCGAGGTTCTCGAGGAATCACCCGAGGGATTATCCAAGCATCAGATCAGGCGTCTCTTTCATGGTCACGTCCACTGTGCCCGCATCGACGCTGCCCTCGAACAACTAATGGTGATCAACGCAGCCAGCTGCCACAGCGCGCTAACCGGAGGCCGCCCCTCCACCCTCTGGTCCGCCATCGCCGGGCCCCGACAGAAAGGAAATGAGGCGCAGGAAGAAAACGAGGCAGCGGAAGCCGATGCAGACGAGTTGGTGACCGAGTAGTGGCCTTTTAGCGCTTATAGCGCTTATGGCGCACTTTTATTTGGCTAAACGGCTACGAAACCCAGCGGAAAACCGCGAACCTGATCCACGGCAAGACTCCTGCGAGCCCGAATAGATGGGCGCCACGAAGGCAGTTTTCCCTAGCCGCCCTAGAGGAACCGGCTTTTCTAATGAGAAAGGCCATTCGGGATTCGGAGAATTGAGAGCGCCGGCCACCTGACACTATTGCCAGTAGGCGCCGCAGTCCTACCGTCTTAGCATTCGGTGTAACTGGAACCCAACCACCGCCGGATAATCCATCGCCCATCATCGCATTGTCGAAAAGTTGGGCGGTGGGGCGGGACTTAGAGAGTCGTAAATGCGTCTTCAAAAGGCCAACCGAAGCATCACCATATTGGTTGCATCGCTTTCGTTGGCGTCCGTAGCCTGCGTCCTCGTGTCGGGCTATTTCAGGCATCGCCAGGTGACTGCACTGAACGCCAGGACGCAGTCGCTGCTGCTGAGCAACCAGCTCGCCGCCGCCACTGACAAGCTCACCGCGGCGGTGCGGGGATTCGCGATCGCGGGTGATCCCCACTACCGCGAAGTGTTCCTGCGGGAGATACATGTCGAGCGCAACCGCGACCGCGCTGTGGAAGGTTTGCAGGCGCTCGGCCTTACCCCGGAGGAGACCGAATTGGTCTCCCGCGCCAGGCAAAGTTCCGATGCTCTCATCGCCCAGGAAGAGAAGTCGTTCGAAGCCGCCGAACGCAAAGATTTCGCCACCGCGATGGGCTATGTGTACGGCGAGGAATACCTCAAGGCCAAAGCCTTGATCATGGATCCCCTTGATGAATTCCGCCGCCGGCTCGATCAGCGTCTCGCCACCCAAGCCCTCTCTGAAGAGCGGGCGGCCCAGCGGACAGTCAACCTCGCAATCGTTGCCGCGATCCTCAATGCCTTGGCTATCGGGGGAGCGCTCATCTTTTACCGTACCAGGATGGTGGCCCCTCTGGCCGCCCTGGGACGTAGCCTGAGCGACCTTCTCGCCCAAAAGCCGGGCATCGAGATCGCGTCCCAGGACGATCGCTCCGAGATCGGTGACATCGCACGATCGCTGGAGTCGTACAAGGGACTGCAGGAGGAACGAAACCGCATCACGCGGCAAATGCAGTTGCTCCTCGAATTTGCCGGGCAGGGTATCTACGGGATCGATCTGCAGGGAAACTGCACCTTCATCAATCGGGCCACCTGTGAATTGATCGGCTACCGTGCCGAGGAGGTCCTCGGCCGGAAAACGCACGATCTGATGCATCACCACAAGCCGGACGGCTCCGTTTACCCCATAGATGAATGCCCCGTCTACCGCGCATGCTTGAAGGGAGAAGGCTGCAGCACAAACGACGAAGTGATCTGGCGGCGCGATGGCGCCCCGGTCCCGGTTGAATATTCCTCCTTTCCCATCCTGGAGGGCGGAAAAGTCACTGGAGCTGTCGTCACCGTGGTGGATATCACGGAACGAAAGCGGGCAGAAGAAAAGCTGAGGGAGAGTGAGCAGCTTTTCCGTTCGGTCTTTGAAAATGCGCAGATCGGGATCGGCTTATACAAGATCGACAGCCGGGAACATGTCTCCAACCATGCACTCCACGATATGTTGGGCCATAGCGCAGAAGAGCTAAGCAGTGTAGAGAAATGGGACGAAATTGTTGTCCCCGAGGAACGCGTGCCAAGCGCACAGCGATACGCGGAACTCATCCAGGGAAATCGAGAAACGGACGAGTACGAACAACACTTCATTCATTCTGACGGACGCATCGTTGCTTGCAATGGGAGGTTTCAGCTGCTTCGGGACGCTGTAGGCAAGCCACAGTACCTGGTCGATCTGAAGGAAGATATCACAGAACGCAAGCGTGCCGAGGAAGCCATGCGGGAGAGCGAGCAGCTCTTCCGTTCGATCTTTGAGAACGCCCCCGTCGGCATCGGTCTTCACAACGTCCGCAAGTCGGAATATTTCACCAATCAGGCTTTACACGAAATGCTCGGGTGCACTCATGAGGATTTGACTTCTGTGGAGAAATGGGACCAGGTAGTCCACCCGGACCAACGTGCGTGGAGCGCAAAACGCTATGCGGAACTCCTCGCAGGCAAATACGACTACGACGAGTGGGAGCAACACTTCATTCGCCGCGATGGACGCACCGTCATCGCAGACGGCACCTTCTCGGTCATCAGGGACCCGGCCGGAAATCCGCAGTATCTCCTCAACACCACCAAAGACATCACCGATCGCAAGCAGGCCGAAGCGGATCTCCTCGCTGCCAAAGAAGAAGCCGTCGCCGCCACCAAGGCCAAGTCTGACTTCCTCGCTAACATGAGCCACGAGATTCGGACCCCCATGAACGCGATCCTCGGATTGACCCACCTTGCCTTGAAGACCGAGTTGACAGCAAAGCAGCGGGACTATCTGACAAAAGTAAAGGTGGCGGCTCAGGCCCTCCTTGGGATCATCAACGACATCCTTGATTTCTCAAAGATCGAGGCCGGCAAGCTGGAAATTGAGAATACCGAGTTCCGCCTGGAGCAGGTGCTCGAAGATCTATCCTCCGTTGTCGGTCAAAAGGTTCAAGATAAGAATTTGGAATTTTTGATCTCCTCGGCAAGCGATCTGCCGTCGAATCTCACGGGCGACCCTTTGCGCCTGGGCCAAATCCTGATCAACCTCCTCAACAACGCGGTCAAATTTACCGATCGCGGCGAGGTGGTAGTGAGCGTTGTAGCGGAGGAGAAGTTAGCAGGCCGCCTGAAGCTAAGGTTCTCCGTCCGCGATACCGGCATTGGGATGACCCCGGAGCAGGCCGCTCGTCTGTTTCAGGCATTCAGCCAGGCCGACACCTCCACCACCCGCAAATATGGCGGCACCGGCCTCGGCCTCTCCATCTCCAAACGGCTGGTCGAGCTCATGGGAGGTGAAATCTGGGCCGAGAGCACCTACGGCGTGGGTAGCACCTTCTTCTTCACTGCATGGTTTGGGATCGGTTTAAGCGAACCCGAGCGACGGCGTTTTGTCCCCGACCTCTCAGGCATCCGCGCGCTGATAGTCGACGACAACCCACTAGCCTGCGAAATTACCACGGAAAGGCTGAAGGCGTTCGCCATTAGGGTCGACTCCGTTTCCTCCGGAGAGGAAGCAATCCGGGAACTCTCCGATTCCGACACGCACAATCCCTATCAGTTAGTCGTGATCGACTGGCATATGCCCGGCCTGGACGGCCTGGAGACCAGCCGCGTCATCAAGCAGGGCGGTCTGCTGAGGCACACTCCCAAGGTCATTATGGTCACCGGCTTTGGACGGGAAGACATCCGCAAGCAGGCCGAGCAGATAGGGATCGAAGGCTTCCTGTTGAAACCAGTCAGCCCATCGATGCTCTACGACACTCTTGTGGACTTGTTCGGGGTTGGCGGAATCCAGGGCCAACCTTCCGCTGAAAGCAAAGACAACGGCGTCTTACCTGATGCCCGGGGCATCCGCATCTTGTTGGTCGAAGACAACGAGATGAATCAGCAGGTCGCGACTGAGCTGCTGGAGAGCGCCGGAGCCATCGTCGTGGTGGCCAACAATGGTGGTGAAGCCGTAAAAATCCTGACCGGTGGAGACCAGGGTCCGGCGTTCGATGTAGTGTTCATGGACTTGCAGATGCCCGACATGGATGGGTTCACAACCACCAGGCTACTTCGCAGAGCGCCAGGCTTACACAAGTTACCGATTATTGCCATGACCGCGCACGCGCTCGTGGAAGAGCGCCAGCGCTGCCTCGACGCAGGCATGAATGACCATGTGTCCAAGCCGATTGACCCCGATCACCTGTTGTCGACCCTGCTGCGATGGGCGAAGCCCCGGCCTGAGCAGGCGCGCGATTCCCACCAGCCGGTCGCCACGAAAAAAGCTTCCGGCGACGTGATCCTTCCGGAAATCGCAGGCATCAATTTTGCCGATGGCTTGAAGCGCGTTGGCAAAAATAGGCGGCTCTACCGTGACCTGCTGGTCCAGTTTGCCGCCACACAAGCCAACGCAGCCGCTGAGATTTCCGGCGCGCTGGAAACTGGCGATATCAAACTGGCTGAACGTATCGCCCATACCGTGAAGGGCGTTGCCGGCAATATTGGAATCACCGAAGTGCAGTCCTTGGCTGAAAAGCTGGAAAAGGCACTCCATGACGGTGACAGCAAGATCTTGTCGCTGCTGGTTGAGTTCGCAAGCTTGCTGGGCGCTCAAGTGCGTGCCATCGAGAACGCACTTTGTGCACCGCCAACCGAGCAGGCGCGGACTTCGCCTTACAACGAAGAGGCGGCGGCCGACGCCATTGCCCGGCTCAGGACCTTGCTCGAAGCCAGTGACGGCGATGCCGAAGAGTCATTCCGCAATCTGCACGAAGCCGTCGCAGGTGCTGTCGAAAAGCCGCACCTGGACAGTCTGAGCGAATCGATCAACAACTTCAATTTCGACCGAGCCCTGGTGGCACTGGACCAGATCGCCGATTGTTGCCGGCAAATAGGGGGAACTCATGAACCAGGCTGATCAGAAGAAGGTTGTCCTGGTGGTGGATGATGCCCCCGCTAACATTCAAATCGTGAAGTCGATCCTGAAAGATCTATACAAGATCCGCGTTGCCACCAGCGGCGCGAAGGCATTGGAGTTGGCGAAAGTTACACCGCCACCGGACTTGATCCTGATGGACGTTATGATGCCGGAAATCGATGGATACGAAGTGTGTAAACATTTGAAACTGGACCCGGAAACGCGGGATATACCGGTCATATTTCTTACTGGACAGACGCATGTCGATGAGGAGACGAAGGGATTCGATGTAGGGGCTGTGGACTATATTCACAAACCGTTTTCCCCGGCGGTGGTAAAAGCGCGGGTGCACACTCACCTCATGCTTCGGGGTATCCGCGAACAGCTCGCACAGCAGTTGCTCTCGATCCAAAAGGAATTGGAAACAGCGCGGCAGATCCAATTGTCGATTCTTCCATCCGAGATCCCGAAAATCGAAGGCCTGGATATTGCTGCACGCTACCTCCCCATGACCGCGGTCGCCGGCGATTTCTACGACTTCATTGTGGTAGATGAGAAACGCATTGGGATTCTGGTGGCCGATGTCTCCGGACACGGAATGCCTGCCGCGCTGATCGCCTCGATGCTGAAGATTGCGCTCTCCGCTCAGGGGGCACACGCGGCCGATCCGGCCCAAGTGCTGTTGGGCCTGAATCAAGCGCTGTGCGGAAAGTTCCAGCACCACTACGTAACCGCTGCCTACCTGTTCGTGGACATGCATAAGCGAACCCTGACTTACGCTGGCGCGGGCCACCCACCCTTGCTTTTGCGGGATGGATCATCCAAACGCGTGCGCGATGTGGCGGAGAACGGTTTGTTCCTGGGACGATTTCCGTTCGCAACGTACTCTTCCGTGGAGTTGCCGCTCAATGCTGGTGATCGGGCGCTCCTCTACACCGATGGAATCCCGGAAACGACGAACCCTGCGGGGATCGAATTTGGCAGCGGCTGTTTGAAGCAGTTTCTGGCGGTGGAACAAAGCACCTCGGCAGATCATTTTGCTGGTCAACTGCTTGAGGAGTTGTCCCGTTGGTCGGCCCGGCGTTGTGCTGACGAGTTGGATGACGATATTACGATGGTGGCAATCCAGGTAAAAAGCGACTGAGGCAGTGTCGCGACAGAACATCGTGAGGAGGGTGGTGCCGGCGTGTGGAAGAAGACGATGGCTTTTCCCCTGAAGCGATCAAGCACCCCCGTGGCCGGGTTCCATCCCGCGCCCTATCCTGCGGATTTGACCAACCTCGACGGCCTCGATCTAATGGCCCGCTATCGCCCCGGCCGGCGCGGGGCGAATTTCTTCGATGGACTGGCGATCGGCCAGCGTGTGGTCTTCCTGTTGACTGACATCGCCGGCGCCCGTGCCGAAGCCCGAGCGCTCGCGGTCGACGTGCAAACCGCCTTCCGCCAGTGCGCACCCGGGCTCTTTGGGCCATCCGGGGCGAATGAATCGGAGGCCATCGCCACCCTGGCGTATGAGCTCAACCGATCCCTGATTGAGGCTGCCCGTGGCGTTCACTTTGCCCCCGCCTTTCTGGGTTGTTTCAGCCTCGCAACCGGTATCCTCACCTACCACAATGCAGGTCTTCTCTCCGTTTTTCACGATGCGGAGGGAGCACGAACTCTTCAGTCCGGCGGCATGCCGCTGGGCCTCTTCACCCACAACACCTATGAGCCGGCGGTTCTGGCATTCGAGCCACGAGCCAGGCTGCTTCTTGTAACCAAGGCAGTCATAGAGAGCCCGCGGGGAACGTTCGAGTTTGGCGCAAAACGCATCGAGCGGATGCTGGCAAACCTCGAGGCGGACTCGGCCTCGCAAATCTGTGAGACCGTGCTCCAGCAGGCCTATGCCTTCGGCAACCGTCCGGGGACCCGCTTCTATGACCTGCTGCACTACGGGAAACATCTCGGCAACGACGACTTGACCGCAGTGGCGTTGGTGCGCCTTTAGAGTTTGCTCCGCAAGAACAACATGCGCCTACCAGATTTTGAGCATCTCCCGGGTACTTTTGCTAGTGTCCCCTGCAAATGCAAGTGTCTACCCTAAAACCTGAGCCGTGCCCCGCTCCCGGACTATCCACCGCGTCCTCTGACGATGCCGCGAGACTTTTCCAGGTCTATTTGAGTCGTTCCGGTCTTTATCTCAATAACCCAAGTTTCAGAAATGAGGAAACAAATGATGAGGCTAAGTTACGCGGGCAAGTTGGTTTTGCTAGTTTCCCCACTAGCGCTGACCCTGGCAACAGGAACATACGCTCAAGATCAGTATCCGATTCTGGACAAGGTCGCCGCCAAGGTCGTGGAGAAATACACCAGCACCCCCTGCGAACAATTGTGGCAGAAGAAACAAGCACCACCACAGCCGCCTTCGCCACAAGAGCAAAAGGCAATACAGTTCCTGAAGACCGATCCGCAGATGCGCGCCGTGTTCATCAACAAAGTTGCGCCCCCGATCGCCAACAAAATGTTCGAGTGCGGATTGATTCCGTAAGTCCCTCCGGTCGCGACGCCCCACCTGTCGCAAGTGACAGTTTCCACTTGCCTGCAATAGGAGTGAACTGACAACGAAGGTGAAACGGTTATCTCACCATATTCCCGTTGCAGAGAGACATAAGCAGAACGAGCATGGATGCCTTTCACACCGTAATCGATATTGGGGCGTCGGCCGTAGAAGCGATGGGAGTTCTTGTTATCCTTTGCGCATTTCTCTGGGCCTCGGTCAGCTTTGTTATCCATGGGCGCCAGCAAGTCGGAAACCGGTATGAGCATTACAAGCTGGCTTTAGGCAGAGCCCTCTCGCTTGGTTTGGAGTTTCTTGTCGCCGCAGATGTGATCAAGACCGTGACCACCGCTCCGACCTTTACCAATATTGGAGTTCTGGCGGCGGTGATTGTGACCCGGACCTTCCTGAGCTGGTCTCTAGCGGTAGAGATGGAAGGTCGTTGGCCGTGGCAACCAACCCGCGTCACCGGCCCCGAAGTGACGCTCTGAGAGGAGAGAGACGGCGATGGATCATCTTATAACGCGCATCACGGAAGACCTGATCGCACGAGTGACCGGTCCAATGAAATTCCGTCTTGTTCTGCAACCTTGCATGGCCACCTTCTTCGCTATCCGCGATGGATTAAAAGATGCCCGAGAGGGCAAGCCGGCTTATTTCTGGGCTCTCTTCACCGACAAGGGGGAAAGAGAGGCGGCGATGAAGGACGGTTGGAAGGGCGTCGGGAAAGGTGTTTATCCTCGCGGTCGTTCTCGATGTGGTCTATCAGCTCATCGAGCACCGGTGGACGGTTTATCCCGGCGAAGCAATATTGGTCGCAATCATTCTAGCTATCATCCCCTACCTGCTGTTCCGCGGGCCTATTAATCGAATCGCGCGCCGCCGGCACACGGTTGTTAAGGAACGGCTCGCTGGAGACTAGAGCTCAAGTGATTACCAACTACCAAACCGCTCCGATGGTCAGTGGGCACGACCCACCCACGTAGCTATCGAGAAGCTTCAACGTTCTACCCGGCTAAGGCCGACAACTTCAGCGCAGAAAATCAACCTAAAAAGGAACAAAACCATGGCTAAGCAACCAAATATCCTGATCCTCTGGGGCGATGACATCGGCACTTGGAACATCAGTCACTTCAGCCGAGGCATGATGGGCTACACCACCCCGAATATCGACCGTGTCGCCAAAGAAGGTGTCACCTTCACGGACTACTACGGCCAACAGAGCTGTACCGCTGGACGCGCGTCGTTCATCTGCGGCCAGAATCCGCTCCGCACGGGCTTGACCAAGGTTGGCATGCCCGGCGCCACAGTCGGACTTCAGCCGGAAGACCCGACTATCGCCGAAATGCTTAAGCCGCTCGGCTACGCCACCGGCCAGTTCGGGAAGAACCATCTCGGCGATCGCAACGAGTACCTGCCCACCGTGCACGGATTCGACGAGTTCTTTGGCAATCTCTATCACCTGAACGCCGAAGAAGAACCGGAACTGCCCGACTATCCCAAGACCCCTGGATTCAAAGAACGGTTCGGACCCAGAGGCGTTCTGCACTGCTTCGCAACTGACAAAGATGACCCAACGACTGATCCCCGCTGGGGCAGAGTAGGCAAGCAGACCATTGAAGATACAGGCCCCCTCACCAAGAAGCGCATGGAAACCGTCGATGAGGAGATCACGGCAGGCGCCATCGGCTGGATGGAAAAGCAGGTCAAGGCAGACAAGCCGTTCTTCCTCTGGTACAACTCAACCGCAATGCACTTCAGGACGCACCTCGCCGAGAAGAACCGCGGCAAGAGCGGCCAGGATGACTACAGCGATCGCATGGTCACCCACGACGAACAAATCGGTGAAATCCTCGACAAGGTCGATCAGTTGGGCATCGCCGAAAACACCATCGTTATGTATTCCACCGACAACGGACCGGAGAACGACACCTGGCCCGATGGCGCCAATACACCGTTCCGCAGCCAAAAGGACACCAACTGGGAAGGCGCATGGCGCGTTCCGTGCTTTATGCGCTGGCCGGGCAAGATCCCTGCGGGCTCGGTGCTGAACGGCATCGTTTGCCACCAGGATATGCTGCCCACATTGGTGGCCGCCGCAGGTGATCCAGACGTAAGCACGAAGCTTCTCACCGGTTACAAGGCCGGGGACAAGACGTTCACGGTCCATATCGACGGCTTCAATATGCTGGACTATCTCACTGGCAAGGTGAAGGAGAGCCCCCGGGAATACTTCTTCTACATCAGCGATGACGGCGGCGTCATGGCGGTCCGGGTCGGCGATTATAAGCTGGTGTTTGAAGTACAGCGCGCACTCTCAACTCAGGTGTGGGCAGAGCCTATGGTCAAGCTGCGCCTTCCGCACATCTTTAGCCTCCGTCGGGATCCGTTCGAGCGCGCCGATTTCAACTCTAACGTCTACTTTGATTGGATGATCGATCACGTCCCGCAGCTCTATCAATGCCAGGCGGTCGTGGCGGCCCAGATCGAAAACTACGTGAAGTATCCGCCTCGCCAAAAGGCGGCTTCCTTCAACCTCGACGCAGTGATGGCATCGTTGCATAACACGCAGGAAGCTGTCGCGGGACATAAATAGAGCGAGCGAACGGCACTGTTCGTATCCAGCCTGCTTATCCACCAACAACCTGCTAAAGGGAGATCAACACAGATCTCCCTTTAGCAAAAGCTTGATCGACAGCATTCCCCGGTAGACAATGATCTGACGGGGAATGCTTTACCACGTCATTTGCTATGAGCCAACCAGCCGAATGCACTCCGCCATTCCTTGATGTAGCAGAGCAGGTCCAGGACTTCTATGACCGCTACCCCTACCCTGCCCCGGTCGAAAGCCTGGATCAATATCGCCGCGCATGGCAGGACCCGCGAAAGCGCCGCGCTGATTATCACCTCTTTTGGCCTGCCACATCTTACAAGGAAAACTATTCCGTTCTTATCGCCGGCTGTGGAACATCCCAGGCGGCGAAGCATGCGCTTCGCTGGCCTGCAGCTCAGGTCACCGGCATCGACATCAGCACAACGAGTGTGCAATGGACGAAGACGCTCAAGCGCAAATATAGCTTGACCAATCTTCAGGTCCATCAACTTCCCATCGATCGGGTGGCGGAGCTAGGGACGACGTTCGACCAGATTGTCTGCACCGGCGTTCTCCACCATCTCGCCGACCCCGACGCCGGACTCGCAGCCCTGCGGGGCGTGCTCAAACCGGACGGAGCCATGCATCTGATGGTGTATGCGCCCTACGGACGGACCGGTATCTATATGCTGCAGGAATTCTGCAGACGAGTGGGCATCCGTGCCACCGATGAGGGAATAGGGGATCTCATCGCGGCGCTGCGGGCATTGCCAAAGGGCCACCCGTTGGAAGCTTTGTTGCGCGAGGCCCCGGATTTCCAGCACGAGGCGGCGTTGGCCGATGCATTGCTGCACCCCCAGGACCGCGCGTATTCTGTGCCGCAATTGTTCGATTTTATCCAGCGGGCAGAATTGATATTCAGCCGCTGGGTAAAACAAGCGCCCTACTCCCCTCGATGCGGAGTGATGGCGCGTCTCCCTCAATCCGTGCGGATTGCAGAGCTCTCTCCAGCAGAGCAGTTCGCAACTGTCGAGCTTTTTCGCGGAACGATGGTTCGCCACAGCGTTATCGTTCATCGGAACGATAGTCCCAGCCCTATTCCGCCAATCAGCTTTGCAGGCGACTCATGGCTGAGCTATGTGCCTATTCGCATGTCAGAAACGATCTGTGTTGAGGACCGGCTACCTGCGGCCGTCCTGATTAACCAAAACCATACCTACACGGACCTTCTGCTGACCATCGATGCCGCAGAAAAACGGATGTTCGATGCCATTGACGGGACCCGTAGCATTGGCGAGATCCTGGAAACGCTACCGTCTTCGCAGCGACAACGGCAATCGGACGCACGCACCTTCTTCGAACGGCTCTGGTGGCATGATCAGGTGGTATTCGACGCAACACGATCTTGAGCACAAATCCGGCCTTCGGTTAATTTTCTACGGTCGCGCCCTGCCCGCGGAATTCCGGGTAGATCTGTTGGGCAGCACGGTATGCCGCTCGCACCAGGATCCCGGCATACGTGGGAAACGAGAGCGGAATCCTAGCCATGTAGTCCACGCCCAGACCTCCAGCGATCGCGATGGCCACCACCTGGACGATCTCAACCGCGCGTTCGCCCACGACGTGACAACCCAGGATTCTTCCGGTCGCACGGTTCACTATCAGCTTGCAGAACCCGGTCGTGCGACCGTCGATGATCGTGCGCGCCGTTTCGTCGAAGCGTACGATCGACACGACCACGCCGTTCGTCTCACGAGCCTTGGCTTCCGTTATCCCTACCTGCGCGTATTCCGGCTCAGTAAAGCTGCCAATCGGACTTACCTGGTCTCCGATGGTCATGGTTGGGCCTTGCACGGCATTGGTGGCAGCCACAAAGCCATCATGGATCCCCTGGGGGACAAGCATGAGGCGGCCGGTGATGTCGCCCGCGGCAAAGATGTTCGGCGCGGAGGTCTGGAGGTACTCATCGACCTGCACATAGCCCCGAGCATTGGTCTGGACACCTGCAGCCGATAGGTTCAGGCCGGCCGTGTCGGCCACCCAGCCGATGGCCACGACCACAAGAGCAGCCTCTGTGCTGTCATGCGTTCCATCCTTGGTGAAGGTCATACGCACACCGCTCGGGGTCTTCTCGAACGACTCGATCGTTCCGAAGTTCTCGCGCACGACCATGCCCGACTCACGGAAGGCGGTTGCAACCACGGCGGAGATGTCTTCATCCTCCGTCGGCAGGATGCGGGGACCGGCTTGAAACAGCTGGACCCGTGAACCTAAGGCCTGGAAAATGGACGCGACTTGCACGCCCGTCGCTCCGGCGCCAACGACAATCATCGAGGGTGGAACTGCAGTCAGCCTCCATGCGTCGCTGTGCGTGGAGGTTAATTCGAAACCAGGAATGGGCAGCCGCCGGCTCGTTCCGCCCGCGCTCAGGATGACTTTATCTGTTCCGAGCCGCAGCCCCCGCCCAGTCTCGATCGTGTGCGCGTCGACAAAGCGCGCTACGCCGGAATTGTCGTAAATCTTGACCCCTACCTTTTCAAGCTGCTCTCGCCGGGCAACATGTTCGCGCACATCATGGACGACCTCGCGGGTGCGCGCGAGCAGGCGAGGATAATCCAGAATAGGCTCGCTCACGGAGATACCATACTTGCCGAGCTGTTTCGCTTCTCGAAGCAACCTCGCCGCTTGCGCAAGTACCCGCACTGGAATAGGGCCGTCATTCGCCGCCATTCCCCCTACCTCGCCGCGGGTGATCAGAACCGTTTTGGCACCCAACTCTGCAGCCCGGAGTGCAGCAACCATGCCGGCTGGACCGGCGCCAATGACTACGACATCCATCAAGGTCTCCCTCAAGCAGCCCTCTTTGCCTGGAAAAGAAGTTTATAAATAACGTGCGGATCATTCCATTAGCAGAACTTCTAGTGCCCGTGACATATCGTTAAGCCCTTTTAAGAATTGTTCTACCTGTCTCAAGTGACAGTTTTCGCTACCGTCGCACGTTGTTTAACTGGCTATCGTGGCTTACTTATGACTTCTGTCGCGCTTGCTCCATGGAAATCCGATTGGCTATGGAGCATACCGCTCATTGTTGTGACCATAGTCTTCCACTCCTCTGCTCTTGGGCTGCTCAGCCGGGGATTGCGTACCCTCCTTAAAGAGGAGCGGGACAAACCTATTACCCGTGCCCTGTCTATCTCTGTGGTGGGGGGGTCTTCACTCTGCACCATATGCCTGCATGGTCTTGAAGCGTGGATGTGGTCCATCGCTTACCATCTGCTTGGCACACTGGGCCCACTGGGCGACGACCGCAAGGACGCTATGCTCTACTCGATAAGCGTCATGACCACTGTAGGGGGCACTCCTCTCCACCTGGAACCGAAGTGGGCGATCATGGGACCGCTCGAGGCATTAGACGGGTGGATTCTGTTCGGGCTTACCGCCGCATTCCTATTCGCTCTCATCCAGAAAGTCTGGTCGCTGGAACATTCATAGCCAGGGTCCATTCCGTTGGATAGGGGGAAAAGGCGCTAAAACGGTCCGGCCTTCAGAAGGACCCCGTAAAACGTGACGATCCCAATCAGGATGACAACCATCGCTACAACGATGGAGATGGAGATCGTGTGCTTCTTCTCTGATGTCCCAAGTGATTTCAAAAATTGCCGGTGCTGCCAGGCCGCGCCGGCTAATGCCAGGGTCCCGACAGCTATGAAGGTCAATCCCAGATTGCGCGGTGCGTTAGGACGCTGGATCTTACCAGAAGCAATTTCGTCAGCCTGGTACTGGAAGAACTTATAAACCGTGAATCCGAAACCGATCATCGAAAGGGATGTCCGGATCCACGCCATGAGCGTTCTTTCTGCTGCAATAATCGTGCGTTGGTAGGCTAGATCGGTTCGCTCTTCGGCAAGAATCGTTCCCCTGTCCTTTCCCGGTTCAGCAACGCTCACGCCCAACCCCCCTCAGACCTACGGCAAAGAGTAGCAGAAGGCAGACTTCGCACGCTATCGACCCGGAAGTCGTTCACGCAGCCGGCCCTTCGCCGGGCGCAACGAGCGGTACAAAGGACCCCCAGTGGTCCCGCACAGCAAGCACGCGGAAAACAAACGAAACCAGCACTGCGACTAGCGTGACGGGAAAGAAGGTAGTGCTGTCCTTCTCATAGACCGCGATTAGCGTGTAGACGGTGCTGGCCAGAAGGGCTGCGGTCACAAGTTGTTGTGCCGGTCTCACGATCTCGGGTGTGACCCCGGAGAACAGGTCGATGAACACCCCGCCCGCGGTGGTCGCAATCAGCCCGATCATGATCGCGGCAAAGATACCCAGGTTGTGATCGAGCGCCTTGTGCGCACCAAGGATCGCGAACCAGGGTAGCGTGAATGACTTGAAGTAGGCCAGAACCCTGGTGCGGAACTGCTCTTCCCTCGACTCGGCGTAGCGCCAAATCGCCAACCCCAGCAAACCCATCAGCGGGCACACGATGAGATAGTCCGGGCCCTGGAGCGGCCCGGGGATGTCGTTCAAGAGCAGATCGCGCGACACGCCGCCCCCGATCCCTCCGAAGTAGGCCATGATCAAGAGTCCCGCGACCGTGTAGCCGCGGTTGTGCGAAGGATTGCGGGCCACCAGCACTCCGTTCAGTGCGTTGATGCCGGCGGAGAACAAGTCGACTTCGGGAAAGCTTGGCAGGTTCATTTCGGTATCTTCCTCACAGCGGCTCAGGCAACAGCAAAGACGCTCGAGCTCGGTGTACTCATCACCGCGGGAGGGCCCGGGGGACCTCCACTCATGTGGAGGGTAGAGGGCCGGGTCCAAGGCTTCAACTGTCACATCTGACAGGGTGGCTGAGATCGGTGATCCCGACCGAGGCTGTCCCGCTGCTCATTATTTGCCCGGTAACTGGCTAATCTGACAGTTCCCAATCGCATCGCAATGGGCAAAGATAGGCAACGGACCCAGGAGTTCAACCAGACTCGCGCCTGGTTCGAAAACTGAAATGGAGGTTACGAACATCCCATGAAATACCGCCTTGTTTTCGTCGTGATCGCAATGTTCTTTTTGACCAATATCGAAACATTTGCACAGCAAGGTACTTCAGCAGCTTCCACCGATGTTGCCTTTTCAGAAGCGCCCACCGATGTTGCCTTTTGGGTTGCTTACTGGGGAACACCAAGGGTGATTCTCTTTGGTCCAGAGCAGGAAGCCTTCAGCCAAAACGTGCACGAAATCCTGTTCCCCTGGAATGACCATACCGATCCTACGAACCCGAACACGCTGGACGACAACGTCCAATGGTTGAAGGATCATGCAAACGATCGCTTTTACATTGAGGGTTACGCCTCTTCACGAGGCGAACTGGGCTACAATCTCACGCTCTCAAAGCGAAGAGCAGATTGGGTCAAACAAGCGCTGATAAGCAAGGGCATTGCGGAGAACCGGATTGTGGTGGCGGCGGGATGGGGGCAGTTGTATCCAGTTTGTCCCGAACTCAACGATGAATGCTGGAGTAAGAACCGGGTCGTCCGGTTTTCTTACTCTCCAAATTAGGAGAAATATTTCCCCCGAGGAAACTTCTATGGCAACAAAACCCCGCTTGCAGATCGTACCTACGCCCGCCGAGGCCAGAGCAATTGCCAAGGATGCATACATCTATGGCTACCCGATGGTCCAGGTTTACCTCACGATGTACGCCTTCTCCATCGACAAGGGCAATCCCCAGTACAAAGGCCCCTTCAACGCGCCCCTCAGCTTTGCCCGTGTTTTTACTCCCGATGATAGCGCCTTCGTCACCCCCAACTCCGACACTCCTTACACGTTCTTAAGCCTCGATTTGCGCGCCGAGCCTATGGTCCTCACCGTACCTCCGGTCGAGAAGAACCGCTACTGGGTCTTTCAGATGATGGACCTCTATAGCTTTAACTTCGACTACCTGGGCACCCGCACCACCGGCAATGGCGGAGGCACTTTTCTCGTCGCCGGCCCGCGCTGGCAAGGTGCAGTGCCCTCCGGTATTACCAAGGTCCTCCGTCCAGAGACCGAATTCATCAACGTAGTTGGACGAACCCAACTCTTTCAGTCGGCCGACCTCGACAATGTCAAGAAGATCCAGTCCGAGTACAAAGCGCAGCCTCTTTCTGCGTTCCTCGGCCAAGCCGCTCCGCCCATTCCGCCCGCGATCCTGTGGATCGCGCCCGTCCCTCCAACCCAAATGAAGACCTCGCTGCAGTTTTTTAATGTGATGAGTTTTCTGCTTCAGTTCTGTCCTGTCGAACCCAGTGAGGCCGCTCTGCGCTCTGGCTTCGCCGGCATCGGCGTCGGCCCGGGCGAAACCATTGACGTCGACTCGCTCTCGCAGGGGGTGAAGGCAGCCCTTGAAGACGGCATGGCCGATGGACAGAAGGAGATCGACGATCGCCGCGCGTCGAGCGGCGGAGACATGCGTGATTTCTTCGGTACGCGCGCCTTCCTTCACGGCGACTACGTCGCTCGCGCCACAGGAGCTCAGATGGGCATCGGCGCCAACTCCAAGGAAGAAGCGCTCTATCCCCTGTACGAGAAGGACTCCAGCGGTAGCCCTCTCGATGGCAGTAAGGCGCGCTATACGCTTCACTTCAACAAAGGAGAGTTTCCGCCGGTCGACGCCTTCTGGTCGCTCACCATGTATAACCTGCCACAGCAGCTTCTGGTTAAAAACCCAATCAACCGCTATCTCATCAACTCGCCTATGCTACCTAACCTGAAGCTCGACTCCGAAGGCGGCCTAACCATCTATATTCAATCCGACTCGCCCGGAAATGACAAAGAGTCAAACTGGCTTCCCTCCCCCAAGGCACCCTTTATGCTCGCCATGCGGTATTACCTGCCCAAACCTGAGCTCATCCAAGGCATTTGGAAGTCTCCATCCGTTGTTCGAGCAAACTAGGTTCGCTCCACAGGAGGATTTATGCAAATTCAACACGAGTACGACAAGCCTGGCGACGGCTCTATCTCCGATAGCCTCACTCCACAAGACGCACGCTCGATTGCCAAGGAAGCGTACATTTACGCCTTTCCTATGGCCGCCAATTATCAGACGATGTACAAGCAGGCCATCGACAAGAACAGCCGGGACTATCGCGGCGTCTTCAACAGCCTCAACAGTTCGAAATCAGTTGCCACTCCCGAGGACAAGTTTGTCGTTACTCCCAATTCCGACACTCCCTATTCCTACCTTTGGATGGACCTTCGGGCCGAGCCCATCGTCATCACCTTGCCGAAGATCGAGCCGAATCGCTATTACACGACGCAGCTCGTCGATCTCTATACCTACAACTTTGGCTACCTGGGCACGCGCGCCTACGGCAACGGCGGCGGGAGCTTCATGATCGCTGGTCCCGGCTGGAACGGCACCACTCCAGCAGGAATTAAAGCCGTCATCCACACCGAGACGCAATTCGGCTACGCCCTCTTCCGCACCCAACTCTTAAGCATGGCCGACTTGCCCAATGTCAACAACATCCAGTCCGGCTACCACGCGGAGCCCCTGAGCTCGTTCCTTCAGCAGCCCGCGCCGCCTTCACCGCCAGTGGTCAAGTGGCCCGACCCCCCCGACATCATGACACCTTCGCCGGACGTTTTTCCGGTCGCCAACTTTCTTTTTGAGTTCTGCCCACCCAACCCGTCTGAGAATAGTCTCCTTGGCCGCTTCGCGAAGCTGAACATCGGCCCCGGCCAGACCTTCGACCTCAGCAAGTTCTCGCCGGAAATCCAGCAGGCCATCCATGACGGCATCCAAGACTCAAATGCCGACCTCGCGGTCGTTATGAAGGAGATCAATGCAGACGAGATTTCCAGCGGAGATCTCTTCGGCACCCGGGCGTTCCTTAAGGACAACTATCTCTATCGTTACGTCGGAGCCAAACTGGGGCTTTACGGAAACTCAAAACAGGACGCAATCTACTTCGGCTACTTCGTCGACGCCAGCCACCAGCCGCTGAATGCTTCGAAAACGAGCTATGAACTTCACTTCGCCTAAAGGTGGCCTCCCGCCCAACAAGGCTTTCTGGTCGCTGACCATGTACGACGGCAAGACGCAACTTCTGGTAGCGAATCCACTTATGCGCTACCTGCTCAACTCCACGACGCTTCAATCCTACAAGTATGGCCCTGATGATTCGCTTACGTTCTATATCCAGAGGGATTCACCCGGCAAGGATAAAGAAGCGAACTGGCTACCCGCCCCAAGTGGTCCGTTCTATGTCATCTACCGCGTTTATATGCCGGGAGAAAGCGTCATCAACGGTACCTGGAAGAAGCCGCAGATGCAGGCTGTCGCAGCGAAGTAAGGTCTAAAGAAGTCATGCAGGGCTCATTCTACTTGTGTGAATTTGTACTGGTGATGAGTCACTCTCCTTACGGTGCTTTTGTTACTTCATCGAGTTGCGCACCTGGAGCAGAGTCTCGTCCGTGTTGGTGAGGCGGATGAGGCCTTTAGATGGGTACTCGCAGAACCTCGCCCGGTGTGCGCTCATAAAGGTGGAGGCGGGAGTCGACGTAGTCGCGGAAGAGCTGGCGCAGAGGGGGTTGACTCCCAGGCGCCAGCAGGTCGAGACGGAGGATCATGGCCGGAAGCAGGAAGAAGCGTCAAACGGGGTAAACGTCATAAGATCCCGAACGAGTTCAGATTCTGACCTATGTCTTTGCGGCTGACGCTCGTCTTGAATCTATTTGGGAGGCGTACAACCCGCATTGTTGTTACCTTTCGCGCACGTAGTGCCATTAGGGCCCTGGGCAACACCATTTCCGTTTTTGGTCTTGCTTTTGCCGCCGCCAGTCGTTTGAGTGGTGGTTACTCCGTTCTGGTTCTTGTTAGCGGTAGCGCCTTTGCCTGTATTCGGGTTGTAGGCAGCAGCCGATTGACCGTCGCTGCAGACGGTTTTACCACGCGCATTCTTGACACAGTCTGCCTGGCATAAACTCGCAGACAGAACCACACACGCCATCATCAGTAAAGTTTTCATCACATCTCCCTAGTAGCCGTTGCCTCTGAACCGCGTTGATGTTGTTAAACAGGTAACACTCAGCATGGCATCCGCAGCTCAGCGGACATAACTGCAAAATTGCTAGGGAGCCTGATGTAAAACAAACTGCGCCTCCGACGACGACGGCAAACTGACTCGCCCTAGTATTTTTGACAGTTCTCAATTTCTTCGAACTGGATATCGTGTGGACAGGGAGAATGAATATTCATGTTTGGCCGCGCTTGCACTCTACGGTTTGCTGTCTTGTTGACCATTGCAATTTCAACGCTGCCGGTCGTCGCGCAGGATACTCCGGTTGACCAAACGGCAAAAGCACCTGTTACCGCAGCACAACCAGCGGCCACTGACACGGCCGCGTTGGCCAAGGCGACTCAGAACCCGGTGGCCAGCCTGATCAGTGTCCCCCTACAGAACAACAGCAATTTTGGCATCGGGCCCTACAACCGAACTGGGGATATTTTCAATATTCAGCCGGTAATTCCGATGAAACTCAGCGATAAGCTCATGCTGATCACTCGGATCATCCAGCCGCTTGTCTGGCAGCCTTATCCGTCTCAACCGACAGGCGGTCAAGCCGGCATTGGAGATATGAACCCGACGTTCTTCCTTTCACCGGCGAAGCCTGGGAAGCTCATCTACGGGGTGGGACCGGCATTTATTTTGCCAACTGCTACGAGCACACAGACGGGTCAGGGTAAGTTCAGCCTTGGGCCTTCGGTGGTAGCACTGATGCAGCCGGGACATTGGACGGTCGGGGTCCTGATCAACAATGTGTTCTCTGTCGCCGGTTCCTCGCATCGACCGGATGTGAACCAGATGCTGTTGCAGTACTTCATCAACTACAACTTGAATAAAGGCTATTACCTGACGAGCGCGCCCATCGTGACGGCTAACTGGAATTCGACCGGCTCCATCGACGCGGCGACTGGGAACGACGTTCCCGGGAGCACATGGACGGTGCCGTTCGGCGGAGGCGTAGGTCAAATAAGGCGGCTTGGATTTCAGCCAATCAACTGGACCCTGCAGTTTTACGGGAACGCAATCCATCCACCCGGCGCTTCACCGTGGAGTTTTAAATTTCAGATTGCTCTGCTCTATCCGAAGATGCCCAAGAAGACGTAGCCGGCCTTCATCGATTACCGAAGGTCCAACTAAGTCCTGAGCTGGTGCCGTAGTCGCTCTTGGGGAGTGTTATCGGAGGGCGACTGTCCCAGCTTCCGTAGAAGGAAAAGTTCCAGGAGAGATCCTGGATGATTTTGACGTAGTAGGTCGCGTTGGTATTGAAATGAACACGTCCAGCATCTGAGATCGATGGAAGCAGGGAGGCCGAGACATCGGCGTTGGTTTTTTTGAATTTGAAGAATTTGAGTTCTGTGGCGACGACACCGACTGCATTGTTCTGTGTCCCCTGATTAGCGCTACTTTGTCCGTAGCTGGCATTTTGCCAACCTAGTCCCCCAAGCACGTAGATGGTCGCCCGGTTGGTGTTTTTCAAGTAGCGCCCGATGCCTCCGCCGAGTGTCGTTTGCAGATCGATGTCCTGCACCGAGCTTTGCAGAAAAGACGCGGTACCAACATAGAACCAGTTATTCCACTTTAAAAGCCGCAACGTGTTCAGGTCGACCTGGTTTCGGGTGGTAAGGTTGGCGCCGCTGTTCGATGCGAGTGAGGAGTTGAAGAGAAGCTCACTCGACCAGCGTTCTCTGTTATAAGCCACCTGGGAACCTAGGTTGTACTGTACCGATTCATTGCCTTTTGAATAAAGAAGCCCAGTGTTGATCGCGCCATTGAATCGATGCCAAAACCCCTCAGAAGTCTGGGTCAGTTGGATGATCTTAGGCTGTGCGACCTCCACTTCCTTTACTGGAGCTTCGGCGATTTCGATTTTTATCGGGGGGTCGTTGGAGGCCCCGCTGGTAGAGATTTTTCCGGTGTATACCTCGCCGCTTTCCGTGTGCACAAGGAACAGCCGATTGCTTTCCAGGTGCGCGACCCGCGACCACTGTATACCGATCGTGCCGTCCACGTAATCCAGTTTGACCGAGAGCACGCCGGCGCTAAGGTTTTTGATCTCGCAGGTAAAGCGGTCACCATTTTTCATCACGATCACGTCCGTCTTTTTCTGCGCAAAGAGAGGCACGGAAAAAAGAAGGGCGGAGCAGAGGATGAGGGCTCGGATGTTCATAACGGGTCCTGTCTCCATGAGGTTTCGAATCCGGCGTATCAGCCCACATCCTACGTGATCATCGTGCCGGCGGATTCTCTAAATGCAGGACCTGTGACACTTTAAGCGGCGCCCTAGTAATTCTTCCAATGGACCTTCTCGTTTGCGTGGTCCACTCTTTGTTGCGAAGTCGGGGTCAGTGCGGCGAGGCAGTCGTCGGCCATTCCACCACCCGTGCCCGCTGAAAGGGATGCCTCGCAGACCATGAAGCTTGGTGCGAGGGGTTGGTGTCAATGAGACAAAGGCCGAGCAACTCGTAATTTTGCTAGTTCCCGCATGTTCGGCGCCCGGATACGCTCAGGAGGAGTATGTGGACGGGTCGGGTGAGATAACCTCCAATGGCTCCAGGAGCCCGGTCGTCGACATGACGTGGCCACGGGCCCCAGGCTAAGGCCGCACTGTGGAGGTTATCGGTGACTTCGGGATCTCGCTCGAGGTTTGGCCCTCCCCAGCCTAATCTCGCAGAGCTCAAACTATTGACCGATGATCAGTTAATGGTCCAGCTCCAGGCCGGCGTCAACGACGCTCTTGCGGTCCTGTTTGAGCGCTACCATCGTCTCGTCTTCAGTATTGCGCTCAAAATCGTTCGGGACCGTGGCGAGGCCGAAGACGTGACCCAGAACGTCTTCCTCGAAATTTACAGCTCGGTGGCACAATTCGACCCCGGCAAAGGCACACTCAAAGTGTGGCTACTGCAATATGCGTATCATCGCGCATTCAACTGGAAGAGTTACCTGAAGAGGAGGAACTTTTACAACCAGGAGGGCATAGAAGATCAGGATACCGCGTTTAGTGGCGAGGTTTTCAGCGGAGGGAAATACGCGCCCGGAGAACTGCAAAGATTGATGCAGCAGGGGCTGGCCTCCCTGGGCGCACCTCAAAAGCGGGTGATTGAGTTAGCCAAGCTACGAAGGGCTTTCCATGAAGGAGATTGCTAACAAAACTGGAGATTCTCTATCGAACGTGCGCCACCACTATTATCGAGGGCTTGAGAAATTGCATTCGTTTATCACCCAACCGCGGGGGGCGGTCAAGATTTCGAGCTGATGAGTGACCATTCACAATATGAGGAATTAGCTGCACTGGCAGCCGGCGGGTACCTCGACGGCGACGAACTAAGGGACTTCCAAAGGCATTGCGGAGAGCTGCGCCCAATGCAGGAACGCGGTCGTACAGTTCGGTGAACTCGTCCATTTCGGTTTACCGCTAGACCAGAGTCGCCTCCGGCGAGGCGTCAGCATGATCACCAACGGTCCCAAATTCGGCGCCACAGAACGGTTTCTCAAGAGGGCGGCGGCCGAAGGCGTTGAGTTCTCGCGAGATGTCACAAAACTGGAATCGTCGCCCAAATGGCATCTAAGCTTAGCTGGCGCCGTGGCGTTTGCTGCCGTACTCGTTGCCATCGTTTACGGTGCGCGTATTACCTTTCATGCCCCTCCCCAACGTGATCAACAAAGTGCAATGCAGGCACAACAGCAGCTGGAGCAACTCACCCGGCAGAATGCTACGCTGGACGCGACCGTTTCGCGGCTGCAGCACACCCTCGCCGACCAGCAAACCGAAACGGAAAGTTTGCGCGCTCAACTCGCAACGCTCAATGTGGCATCCACCAGCGCCCGGCACGATAACGAACAGGCACTCTCAGCGGCAGCACTATCAGCCTCCCACAGTGCTCAATCGCTCGAGCAGGCCGAGGCACAACGAAAGCAGCTGGAAAAGCAGTTGGCCGACGCCGGAGCGGAACTCGCGCAATTGAATCGGGCACGGGCTTCTGATCAGGCGGAGATGGTGGCGGATCAGGTGCACATAAACGAGCTGTCGCAGCAGCTAAAGACGGCCACCACGAATATCGATATGGAGCGTCAACTCGCAACGCGCAGGCAAAGACGTTCGCGATCTAATGGGCGCACGCCAGTTGCATGTGGTGGATGTTCGCGATACCGATCCTAATGGAAAGGCCGGGAAAGCTTTCGGCCGTGTCTTCTTGACAGAAGGCAAGTCGCTTATCTTTTATGCCTTCGACCTGACGGACGCAAGAAAGATTAACGCGAAACAAACCTTTCAGGTGTGGGGACAGCAGGAAGGCAAAGCGAGTTCCCTGCGCAGCCTGGGTTTCTTATATGTTGACGACAAGACACAACGGCGTTGGGCGCTTAAGACAGACGATCCCGCGGCCGTAAAGGAAATTGATTCGGTATTTGTCACAGTGGAACCGGAGGGAGGCGCCAAACAGCCTAGCAATCAACGGCTTCTTTACGCCTACCTTGGCGAGGCCAATCACCCGTAACCGCTGCCTCGGTTATCGTTAACGGAGATTCCTTCTAGACCAGGAGCATGACGGCCATGGTCCGCCTCGTCGCTTACCTTCTGCTCGCTCTATGCCTTGAGCCTGCTCTCGTGCTGGCACAGAGCGACACCGCGACAGTTTCGGGGCTGGTAACAGACAGTAAAGGCGCGGTGCTGGTGGGTGCGCAAGTGCGTGCGGTCAATGTGGAAGCAGGAACTCAGCTTCAACGTACTCTACCAACCAGAACGGTGTGTATGTGCTCCGCGATCTTCGTCCGGGACAGTATCGGCTCATCGTCGACAATCAAGGATTCCAGCAGATTGTGCTGGTGGGTCTGGTCCTGAGCGCGCAGGATGCGGTGGGCCGTAATTTCATAATGCAGATCGGGTCGATCATCGAGTCGCTCACCATCACTGCGAGCGGCCAGGCCGTGGATATATCTCCTGCGGTTGGCACCGTGGTGAACCCGCAGTTCGTCGAGAATCTGCCCCTCAACGGCCGCAGCTTCCAGTCGCTGATCGGCCTTACTCCTGGCGTTAATTCGTTTCTTCCAGTGGGGGAGGAGGAGGAGGCAGCTACGGTGAGTTCAGCGTGAACGGTCAGCGCACCGAACTCGACCTACTACACTGTGGATGGCGTTAGCGCAAACTCGGCTTCGTCATTTTTTTTTGACCCAGGACAAACCCTGGGCGGTACCCTGCCCTCGCTCACCGTCAGCGGAGGGACCAATGGCCTGCTCTCGGTGGATGCGATGCAGGAGTTCCGCGTCCAAACTTCGAGCTTTGCGCCCGAGTATGGGCGCAGCCCCGCGCAGATCTCCATCGTAACCCGCTCCGGCACCGGCCAGTTTCATGGTACGGTTTACGACTACCTGCGAAACAACGTGCTGCGATGCCCGCAACTACTTCGACCGGCCTCCCGAACCGATTCCGCCACTTCGCCAGAACGACTTTGGCGGCACGCTCGGTGGCCCCCTCATCAGAAATCGTACCTTCTTCTTCTTTTCCTATGAGGGCTTGCGGCTCTTGCTGCCGCAGACGGCCACCGGCAACTTCTATACAGCGGCAGCGCGCCAGAAGGTCGCACCCTCATACCAGCCATTGATGGCGGCTCTACCGCTGCCGGACGGACCCCTAAACTCCGACGGCCTCACTGCCTCTCTCACGGTCGGATACTCCGATCCCTACATCTCTTAACGCCTATAGCCTGCGTATCGACCACACCATCAATCAGCATCTGCGTCTTTTTGGCGCGCTACAATCACGCGCCCTCCACGGAATCGGACACGCTTCTGGTCCGAAGATCGATAGCTACACCGCCAATTTCGACTCGGCCACTGACGGGTGCAACCTATGTCTCCCCCTCAGGCATGGTGAACGACTTCAGAGGAAACTGGAGCCGGGACACGGGCGGCCAACTATTCCGTTATGGACAGCTTCCATGGCGCCGTGCCGCCACCCGATTCAGCGATGTTCCCACCCGGCTACAGCAGTGGCGCGAGCCAGTTTGGATTTTTACCTCCCGGTGGACAGATGGCGAGATCGAAACGGGCCGCGGAGGTGGGAACGTCCAGAAGCAGCTCAATTTCATCGATAACTTCTCTGTTACGGCTAGGGCGCACCAGCTTAAGTTCGGAGCTGACTTTAGACACCTCAATCCAGCCACCGACAACGATAACTATCAATTTTCCATTGCAGCGAATAATTACGCCAGTCTGCAGGCTGGAATTGTGGACTCGGTTTACAACACCGGCGGAGCCTCCATCACCGCTGCGATTGACAACTATTCTTTCTTCGCCCAGGACATCTGGAAAGTCTCGCCGCGCCTTACGCTGACCTATGGTCTGCGCTGGGAGATCAACACTCCCATGCGCTCCGTCACTCCCGGAAAGCCGCTGTA
The DNA here is from genome assembly GCA_963821315.1 of uncultured Acidobacteriaceae bacterium. Taxonomy (GTDB): domain Bacteria; phylum Acidobacteriota; class Terriglobia; order Terriglobales; family Acidobacteriaceae; genus PALSA-350. The sequence continues at coordinate 190,260 of CAWGDP010000018.1, forward strand.
TGCGGTGACGGGAATCTTCGATTCGGCCCCGTTCGGGCTCGCTCCCGCGGGCACGCCGCTCTGGCATACGCGATTCGACAATTTCGCGCCGCGCGCCGGTGCTGCCTTTCAGTTCACTCCACAGACTGTGCTGCGGGGCGGTTTTGGACGCTATTATGACCTGGGCTACGGCGGGGGAGCTCTCCGGGACGATGATCTGGTTTCCCTATTACACTGCGGACGGTGTCTCCGGCCCGATACCGTTCAATTTGACCAACCCCGCCTTCCAGCCCCCTGGCTTTACGCTCACGCCCGGTATCGGCACTGCATATATCGATGCGGTCGATCCCCATCTGAAGGTCCCTTCCACCTACGAGTGGAACGTTGCCGTCCAGCGCGGTCTAGGAGCGAATCAGTCTGTATCGGCGACCTACGTCGGCGCGCACGGAGATAATCTTCTCCGCGAAGACACAATTATCTCGACCGCGGGCTACGATACCTTCGCCACTCACAACGGGGATTGGTCCAACTACAACGCATTGCAGCTCCAGTTTCAGCGCCGCATGGCGCGCGGCTTTCAGGCCCTCGCCTCCTACACCCTCGCAAAATCCACCGACACCGCCTCGGACGATACCGACGGGGGAATTTGGACAACCAGTTTGAGCAACGTGAACGTCGCGTCAGACCTTGGACCGTCACGGTTCGACGTGCGTAATTCGTTCTCTGCGGCGGTTTCCTGGCAGATACCCTCGCCACACTGGAGCGGGCCGAGCGGCGCGCTCCTGCGGAACTGGGAGATCGACAGCATCGTTCTAATAAGTTCTGGCACGCCCTATGGTGTACGGGTCAATGTTAACTCTCCCATCTTTTACGAAACACGTCCCGATATCGTACCCGGCGTCCCCTTTTATCTCCCCGCCCCGGGACAGCCGGGCGGTAGAACTCTGAACCCAGCCGCTTTTACGGCGCCACCCACAGGACAATACGGCAACCTGCCGCGCAATTACTTCCGCGGATTCCCCATCGACCAAACCGACCTTTCGCTCCGCCGTCAGTTTCATCTCACCGAGCGCGCGAGCTTGTTCCTCGGCGCGGAGTACTTCAACATCTTCAATCACCCGATGTTCGCCGCAGCTTTGAATAATACTGTTCTCGGGTATCCCAGCTTTGGCCAGATCACACAAACCCTCAACGAGGACCTGGGCGTATTGAATCCTCTCTATCAAATCGGCGGCCCGCGGTCCGGCCAGCTCACCATCAAGATCCTGTTCTAGCCATTACCTCGCCCGCCAACGCCTCCTCCCTTCGCGCCGTTCGGCCATGCTGGTCTCAGATCGGGCTCCGGATTATGGACCACAATGAATCTGCTCAATGTTTGTTTTCTATGAATAATTACTTGTTAGATTCGACCTTCGGTGGCTCGGAAGAAAAATTTTTATTGCCTGGGACAATTTAGCTTTTCACCTGGCATATGTAATCAGAAGACATCAGTTTCGCCGTATTGCCCGCAGTCTGGGTTAGCCCTCCATAAAGAGTTGGGCCGCGCAAGGTTTACACCGCCCGTTAAAGATTGGTCTGGGCGATCACCAATGTATTTGCTCTCCGACTGCTTGGAAGATGAAGCAATCTGACCCAAGTGGCCGCATATTGCCGAGAGGATTAGCATATGGCTACGCTCGCAACGGTGGATGCACAAGAAATGGACCATCCTCTTCATCAGGCTCGGGAGAACTTCGCGACCATATTCCACGCGAGCCCGGCCATCCTTTGCATCATTCAGTTGAACAGCCTTCGGTACTGCGACGTCAATCGTGCCTACGAACAGTGCACGGGCTACCGCCGTGCCGAGGTTCTAGGTAAGGCCAGCCTGAAGCTGGGCCTGTGGAACACGGTGGAGGATCGCGATCGCATGTTTCACAGCTTGCTTAAGCACGGCCGCGTTCCGCAAAGTGAGCAAGTCTTCCAAACGAAGGGAGGCGAACCTCTCATCACACTTCTGTCCGCGGAGCTTATACGGTTCGACGGCAGGCCATGTGCATTGGTGACTGCAGAGGACATTACCGTGCGCAAGCAAGCGGAAGAGGCTCGGTTGGTTTTGGCCCAGCGCTTGATCAACAGCTCAGGAGGCAGAGTCCAGACGGGTCGGCCAGGAGCATCACGACAGCATCAACCATTCCTTGGCAATGCTTATCATGGATCTTGAAAGAACCAGGATGTCCCTGACGGACTCGTCGCGCGAAACCGTTGCGCGATTAGAACGTCTCTCCGGCAAGCTCAAGGAAGTCAGCCAGGATGTCTCGAATCTGTCGCATCGCCTTCACTCATCGAAGCTGGACCTGCTTGGTCTTGAAATCGCGGTCAGTGCCTTAAGCCGGGAATTCTCAGAGCAATATCAGATCGATGCTCGCTGCGAGTGCTCTGGCGTTCCAGAAGACTTATCTCTTGAGGTGTCTCTGTGTTTCTTTCGCGTCATGCAGGAGGCGTTGCACAACATCGCGAAGCACAGCCACGCGACCGAGATCGATATTCAACTGAATGGGACTTGCGATTTTCTCTATCTCACTATTTCTGACAATGGGGTAGGCTTCGTTCAAAACGCTGCGAAAGCGAGACCTGGACTCGGATTGATTAGTATGTGCGAAAGACTCCACCTGATTGGTGGAAAATTGATTATCACCACGAAACCTGGCTCTGGCACGCGTATCGAAGCGACCTTCCCTAGGACGAACGCGACGGCGAAGACTGTGGACGACAATCATCTTTTTATACTCGACCCTTACCAACCAGAGCGAAGGCCGTAGGCAGGTTGCAGCGCATGCTGTCTTGATTAGCTTGCCCCATTTTCGAGGTCGAACTTACATTACGACGAAGTGTTCCTGGTTCGATTTTGAGACGGGCTGGCGGCCAGACCTGGGAAGATATCAGCGACTCTCCCGCCGCGTTACAGCTGCTCAGGAACAGGGTACGCGCCGCCCGGCTGGCCGTTCATGATCTAGTCCGTACGCATCTCACGGAGGATAGGAGAGATAAATATGACTGACGAGTGGCTCTTGGATTTGGACCTGGGCGAGGCGCTCCACGAGAATGAAATCGAAATAGCGCAACAGATAGCGGAGACGATCGCGACCACGGTGCGCAAACGATACGCAGAACAAGGTTCCCCCGCACGCCGGGATGCGCACCCTAAAGCGCATGGCTGTGTCAGCGCTGAATTTCGCGTTGAAGACATTCTGCCACCCCATCTCGCCCAAGGTGTCTTTGTGCCAGGCAAGCGCTATCCAGCCTGGATTCGATTTTCCAACGCCGATGCGGACGTTCACCGCTCCGACGCCAAAGGTGACGTCCGCGGCATGGCGGTAAAGCTTCTCGACGTCCCGGGCGAAAAGATTCTTGAGGAAGATCGCTTCGCCCCGACCCAGGATTTCATGATGATCAACGATCCGGTGTTCTTAACCGACCACGCGGAGAATTATCTGAAGCTCGTGGGGCGCCTCAACAGTTCCAATCCTCTGGTCAAACTATCGGCTGGGCTGGCCCTTGGATTGAAAGGCGCAGAGCGCGCCCTAGCGGCGCAATCGTTACACGTTGCCAATCCGCTCGCGACCCGCTATTGGTCGCCGGTGCCATACCGGCTCGGTGACCCGCCCTACAAGCAGGCGATCAAGTTTTCTGCGGTGCCATGCAACGGGATAGAAACCGAGCTTCCACATCACCCGGATCCGAACTTCCTTCGTCAGGCGATGATCGACCAGTTGCAAGAGGGTGACGCCAAATTCGATTTTCTGGTCCAACCGCGCACCTCTGACACAATGAGCGTCGAAGATTCCCATGACCAATGGACGGAAGCCCAAGCCCCCTTTCATAAGGTGGCGACAATCACGATCCCAAAACAGGTCTTCGCCACACCGGAGCGTGATGCGCTGGCGGAGAATCTCTCCTTCAATCCTTGGCATGCCTTGCCGCAGCATCGCCCGCTTGGCAGCATCAATCGCATTCGTCGTGTCGTCTACAAAACGATCTCGAGCCTGCGACGGGAGCTAAACAACGTTTCGCTGAAAGAGCCGACCGCGTGGGTGGACCCGCAACAGCAGGAACTACATGCTATAGGCCAGGAACGCAGATAAGTGGAAGGCCCGATCTACACGAAGGGTCTCGCACCTGTCGCAAGAGACAGTTTCCGATCAGCCTGCAACAGAGTGAACTGAAATATCGAACATGTGATTTCCGGTGTGACTGAATCTTGCATACATCGCTAGACCGGATGACGGCTAACAAACTAACGGGCCATGCGAATTCAATCCAATGAATCAACCCTCAACCCAGAGCACAGCGATGACGATGTGACCGTTACCAGCGAACTCGAAATCGTTTTGTTTTGACTAACCTGAAAGGAGCATTGTATGAGTACAAGTCATATCACGATTGCGTTCCCGATGAAATCAGTCGCGGATGCAAAGGCGATTGCTGGGGAGCTGCCCCCGTTGATGGCCGATTTCGCAAAAGTGCAGGATGCCATCGGGTCTGTTCATTATTCCCGTTTTCTAGCCTGGGGCGATAAGTCGCTCTTATTCCTCGCCGATGTGGACGGCGATGTTGAACAGCTTTACGGAGATTTGGCGAAGTCCGCCGGCACTGTCTTTGACGCTATCTTCAAACACGTGGACGACCCTCCACCGACGCCAGTCGCTAACAACTCGGATGCGTTCATCCAGTGGATGAAGCACCATGACAACCACGCTGTCATAGGATATGAGGCCTTGAGAAACAGTTCCGTCCAAGACATCAAGTCCTGTATTCGCGCGGCGGGCTTCACGGGTAGTACAGAGCAGCATCCCTTACTACTTCCTCTGCCTCTTAAGTCGAGCCTGGGAGCCTTTACCTTGGAGCGTATCGTCATAGAGGCTACGGAGGGCAAAATGGTGAAGGGAGCAGATAGCATCGGTACGCTGCATTTCGGCCACTTTGTGCCCCTTCCGAATAACTACCTGGGCTTCTTTACGGTTTACGATGGGACCTTCGATAAGTATATGCAGGACTTCACAGAGAAAATTGGACCGATTTTCGACGTTCTTTATCGATTTGTCATCGATCACCCGCCAATCCCGGTGGCGCAGAACGTCCAGGCCTTCAAGGACTACGTAGCAAAGCTTGATTATCCCCCAATCGGGTTTTACAGGGCCTATCCAGGCGTGGCGGTGCAAGACCTCAAAGCCCTGTTCGCGGACGCTAAGGTAGGAGCTGCTTCTAATTGATCGCCAGGTCTTGGCGAACCAACGATTCAAGGTTACGCACCGGAGGATGAGCATGGGCCTCCGGTGCTCTTCTTTCAGTCAAACCAATCGAAAAATAAGGCAGTTGGTCGCAGGAGGATCGGACGGGGAGTAGTCTCGGAGATTGAGTCCGTTTAAGCCTTTCGCCTGAGGAGAATCCAGGCTCCAATTCCTAATAAGAGATCGATAATCGCGAATGCCACCAGCAAATGGGGGTCCACTCCAGCGAACGCCAAGGGGAAAAATATCAGCGGGACGAATACCAAGCGGTCGACAACAGAAGCGGCGACGGCTTGACGCGCCCCGGAACGGCCGCCGAAAAAATAGAACCAACCCACGACCACAAGCAGCAGACCAACGACCCGGAAGAGCCCACCCTCGTCCCCAACGAAAGGTGCATCCCTGAAAAGCGTCTGCACCACACCAGGCCAAGCAATGATGAGCACTCCGGTTCCGATATATAGAACGCCGTTCATGACCGTGTACTTAGAGGCGGTGGATAGATTAGTTGGCTTTTCCAAAAGATCCGTGATGAGCGACATATTGCGTTACCTCCGTCGGTATTATTCGTTACGTCCGAGCCTCTCGGATACCCTCAGGCAATTTCGATTGATCTGCGATCCGGTCAACGACAGCAGCCGCATGAACTTAGTCTCCGCAAGATCACCGGAGGGTGAGCATGAACCTCCGGTGCGTGTCTGTCCTTCAATCCAGTCCGGAAATGAATTTGACAGCGGTGATGCTGGGCAAGAAACAGTACGCCGCGGCTTTCGTCCTAAGGAAGCTTGAGAAGCCGGTGATCTCGATGGGGGGAGCGCCGTTCGCCTGGGGAATCACAAAAATACTTTCCGCTGGGTTTTGTGTGCCAACAATAGGATCCTTCGATTTCGGGTTTAGCCGGACCGCTCCGGCAAACTCGCCGTCATTGACCCAGTTATGCAATACAAATTCAAATTGGTTTTCGATGCTTGCGTTGATGAAGTAACCAAGAAGGCCGCGCTCGATACCGTCATAGGGTTGAGTCGGATCATAGACTGGCCCATATGGCATACCACGACGGATCAAGCGGTGACCATTGTTGCTCCCGCCTGGTTCGCCTTGTCCTGCGACTGGCTCGCCCCGTGGATTTACGCGGCGTATGTGGGCGCCAACGGGGCAACGCAATCCCCTTGGGTCGCCTGACCCATCAGCGTTTACATATTCGAAGTTGTTTAGCTGGTCGGGCGAAATCCCGCCGGCGGGACTGTCAGTCTCTGGTGACAACGCAAGAGGAACGCCGTTGCGCCACCGTCCGCAGATCTTCGCGGCGAGCAGTTCGGGGTCAATCTTGTCCTTGTTCTTTTGCAGATTATTCTCGAATCCAACAACATCGGTCACGATCATCTTGAAGACAGCGAAACTGCCGTTAAGGCCGAGTTCCCGGGGCTCGGGCACGACGTAATTCTCAGCTCCGTCCTGCAAAACAAACAGCCACGGTTCGCATGGCTGCTGATGATCTGGTTTGTATTTCAGTGGGCCGCCGCGAATGGTGGTCATGCTGATGCCGTCGGTGTAGCCGAAGTGGAGCCTGGAAGTGAAGGTGGGCTTGCCATCAATCGTCTCCGTCAGGGCCATCCCGTCGGCGCGAAAGATCTCCCGAAAAGCATCGCCTTCAGCAAACAGAGCAGAGAGGCGGTCGCTGTAGCTAGTCATTGCCTCCGGACTGATGGCGTAAAGCGTCACCAGGATGTGGTCGGACCCCGTCCCGAACCCACCGACCCAATTCTGCGGCGCATTCGCTCCGGTGTCCCCTACAAAGGCCGCTCGTTCAGCGGCTCCCGCGGTGAATGAGCTGAATGACTTGAAGGAGAGCGTAGGGACTCGATCTTTGATTTCCAATGCAATGAGTCCCGGCCAGGTGATACCCAGATTCAGGCAGTAGTCGGGCTTGTGGCATGGGGGTTCAGCGGGATTGTCTCCCGGACCTGGTGCAAGACCCACCTGCCACTCTTCTGCAGTGGTGATCTGCGGCGCGTCCGACTCGTCGCCGCTGACCAGTCGCCCCAATATCTTTCGTGCCTCCGCCGGGACGCCCACGGTTAGCAGGAAATGCCGTACTATAGGCATCCTGTAACCGCGGAGAATAATCCCTTGAATATCTGCGAGGTCGAGCTCGGATCCCGGAGCTGATGCCGAAGGGGCACCGGGATTCGAGGCCCACTCGAACAGGCGGTGTAAGAGTCCGCCGCCTTCCTTTTGCTCTTGAGTTTTGATGCCCTCACTCATCACTTCCTCCTCCTCGAACTCTTCGACTGCGTCCAGTACCCATGGCACTGAATGCTGTCAGGCAAAGCCGGTCATTTGCTGGCACGGAACCCTACCTTTTCCATGCCGTCTTTCTGTGCGCAGCTTAGCGATATAGCAAAAACGAGTAACTGGTAAAAGTATTAGCTTGCGTTGAGCGCCGATGATGACCAGATCATAGTGGGTATTCATGCCGCTCCTTTGCACCAGGAAAATCTCATCACCGCCCCGGACTGCTCTGCATCATGCCGCGGTCAGTGATGATGGTCGTAGCCGTTATGTAGCTAGCCCCGTGGCCGGCAAAAAGGCAACCACGGTGGCGATTTCTTCGGGTTTCGCCATTCGGCCCAGCGGGATCGCAGAAGGATGGCCCTCACTCTAGTCGTTCCTGGTTGCGAGAGGGCATCAGGAAATCACAAGTGATTATTCTGCTGAAAGAGATTTTCGAACACTGTCACTTGCGACAGTACTCCGGCGATAGAGGTTGCCGACGCCTTGCGAGGAGATGGATCACCCCTACGCTTTAACTGATAAGCATCTTGATCCTTCAGTGGCTCGGAAGAAAAAAGTTTCTTTACTTGGCAGAATCTGGCTTACCACCTGGCATATGTAACCAGAAGACGCCATTTCGCCTACTGCCGCACGTTGGGCTAGCCCTTTAAGGGGAGTTTGACCACGCATTTCGAAAACGTGATCAGACACAGCAGAATCACAGCGATTCGTGCCACTCCGTTTTCGGGCCCCGGCTAGAGATGACGCCATACTACTTCGGAACCGGAGCGCCATTTGCGTGGCCGGTCTTGTACAGGCGGTTTTCAGGGATGGCCTGCCGCTAGCGTTCGCGGGCGTGTTTCCCGATTTGCCGGTAGCACGGTTGAGTTCTAGGATAAATGCTGACGATAGGTGCGTGGACTTCTTATCTCTCGCGAGGCTTAGACTCATGGACAAAAGCTTCCCACATTCACTTCTAGACATGACGCTGACCTCCAACGAGAAGACCACGAACAATTCGGATTACGCAAAACTTGTAGAGCAGCAGCGTGAATTCTTTTTGTCGGGCGCCACTCGCCCTCAGTCGTGGCGTAGAGCGCAACTTGAAGCCGTTAGGGCGTTGTTCAGGCAAAATCACGATGAACTATGCCACGCACTCTGGAAAGATCTGCGTCGCAACGTGATCGACGCGGATCTGATGGATGTCGAATACTGCGCCAAAGAAGCCGAATATGCTCTTCGGCATCTTGCCACCTGGATGGAGCCGCAGCGTTTCCCGGTTCCACTTGTATTTAAACCAGGTCACATCCGCGTTCGTCCCGATCCCTTGGGAGTGACACTGATCATAGGCGCGTGGAACGAGCCTTTCATGTTGACGTTCGGGCCATTGACGGCCGCGCTGGCCGGTGGAAATACCGCTGTGATCAAGCCATCAGAACTCGCGGAGTCAAGCGCCGCGGCAGCGGCAAGTCTGGTACCCAAATACTTCGATCCCCGCGCAGTCGCAGTGATCCAAGGGGGTGTTCCGGAGACAACGGCGCTACTGGACCAGAAATGGGACTTCATCTTCTTTACCGGCAGTTCTCCGGTAGGCAAGATCGTGCATCAAGCGGCGGCGAAGCACCTGACACCCTGCGTACTGGAACTGGGCGGCAGCAATCCCACAATCGTTCATCCGTCTGCGAAGCTGAAGGTGGCAGCCCGGCGCATCGCCAATGGCCGCTTTATGAACTCCGGCCACATCTGCACCGCGCCCGATCATGTGCTGGTGTGGCCCGAGGTTAAGGACGAGTTCATCAAATATCTGCAGGAGGCAATCCGCGAATTCTATGGCGATGATCCGCAGAAAAGTCCGGATTACGGGCGAGTAATCAATCGTCGGAACTTCGATCGGCTTGTAGCACTGCTCGGCAGCGGTAAGATCGCTGCCGGCGGCCAGACCGACGCGTCTGAACTTTATATTGCTCCAACGGTGCTGGTGGACGTCTCCCCGGATTCACCAATCATGCAGGAGGAGGTGTTTGGCCCGATTCTTCCGGTACTCGAGATCGAATCTGTCGAGGCGGCGATCCAGTGGGTGAACGCCCGGCCCAGCCCACTTGGCCTTTATGTATTCTCCGAGGACCTTACGGTAGCAGAGCGCATTTTCGACGCGACTTCCTCGGGCGACGCCGAGGTGAATGACTGTGCCATTCACCCCTTATTTGCGAACATTCCTTTTGGCGGGGTGGGCAACTCCGGAATGGGCCAATATCACGGGAGGTGGGGCTTCGATGCCTTCACCAACGCGCGCGGAGTGCTGTATCGCAGCGCCAAATTTGATCCCGCAGTACGCTACCCACCGTACTCCAGTCACACCGGGCAACGCAGGATCTTTAGCAAACTCGTCTAGCGCAAGCTAGTTTACGGGGAGGGCGACGGCACGTTTAGGATTGGAACTGTTGCGGCGCCCCACCAGCTTCAGATAATTCTCCGCGTGGTCGGTTAGGAACACCGGATCGTTGATCATCCTGAAATCCTGGGTCGGGGCGAAGCGATCTTCCTCAAGGATCCTTTCGCCGGGGACCTCGAGATGCTTTATCGCCATGCCGCGGACGTCACCTTTGGCGTCGGAGCGGTGAACGTCCGCATCGGCGTGTCACCTGCGACAGGTGCGCAGCCGAGGTGAAATGATGCAAATTTTAATTGCAATGCACACATTAGCAACTGCGTGTTACTAGAGCTAGTTATTTGCGCCAACTGCGAAATTGCTTGTGGGGCTAGCGTTAAAGCCAAATACAAGGTCTTGACCGGCGTCCTGTATCTCGAATGCTGTTCATTGCGTGGCTTGGTAAGGTCCAGACGCTTTTCATAGGTGAAGATTCAATCTCCAAGGCTACTCCCCGTCCTTTTCTCCTGTGACCGCCGGCAGTGCTGCCTGTCACAAGTGCCAGTTCGCAGGCGAGGTGAAATTCGATTAAATCGATGGACGGAAAACCAACGACCCATCCACGGCGCTTAAAGATTCGCGGGTCATCTTCGTGTGCAAGGAGAACGATATGAATTCGAGATCAGCAATTAGAAAACTGACATTGGCGGCGATCGTGGCTTTTAACTTGTTTTTTGCAACATCGACTTTTGCTGCCGACATTAAGGGACAAGTGCTGGGGGGAGGAGCCCCCGTCACCCAATCAACGGTGACCCTCTTGGCGGCGAGCCCAGGGGCGCCCAAACAGCTCGCACAGACTAAGACCGGCAACGATGGCCGGTTCGTGATCCATAGCACTGGCATGCCTGACTGCAGCCTCTATCTGGTGGCTACTGGTGGCGTATCTGCAGCCAATCAAGGAGCCGGTGATAATCCGGCGATTGCGCTGATCACGGTTGTCGGCAGCAAGCTCCCGGCCAAAGTCGTAATCAACGAGATGACCACAGTGGCATCGGTATGGACGAACGCCCAGTTCCTCGACGACACGACGCTTCAAGGCCAGCCACTGGGCCTGCGCATCGCCTCGGGCAACGTGCCCAACTTCGTTGACCTGGAAACAGGTGGATGGGGTGATGCAATCCAGAATCCGCTCAACAGTAGCCAGACACCTACTATGGCCAATTTCGCAACCTTGGCCGACCTGCTTTCCGGCTGCGTGATGCGGGTAAAGGCGGATGCCTGCAGCAGCCTGTTCGCGGCGGCTGCGCCTCCGGGTGGTGGTCCCCCGACCAACACGCTGAACGCAGCCGAATCGATCGCCCTTAACCCGTGGCACGAGCCCGGAAAAATCTACGATCTGCTCCGCCAGTTCTATCAAGTATCGCCATCCACTCACATGCTCGCCGTTCCGTACATGCCATACCTTAACTGGGCGCCCAGCGCATGGGTCTTGCCGCTCAAGTTCGATGGCGGCGGATATCGCGCAGGCGGAAAAGCCATGTTCGACAGCGAGGGCAACCTCTGGGTAGGCGACAACTTCAGCATCGGCTGGCAAGGGCAGGATTCGTTGTGGCAGGGTCACGCGACCAAGTTCGCACCGAACGGCAAACCTCTATCGCCAATCACTACAGGCTTCACCGGCGGTGGGATGGAGGGGGGAACCTTCGGCGCTGCGGTAGACGCTAAGGACAACGCGTGGCTCACCAACTACGGCAGTAAATCTATTTCCGTATTCGACAAGAACGGCAAGCCGCTGACGCCGCCGGAGGGAATCAACTTTGGCGGCCGGCTCGGTCTGATGCAAGGAGTCATCGTCACGCCGAGCGGCGACGTCTGGGTCCTGGGTATCGAAAAGAGACAGCTCGTGCATTTTCCCAAGGGCGATCTGACCAAGGGCGAGATCGTTTGCGAGGGCGACAGCGCAGAGCCGTGCAAGTCGTTTCTAGCGCCGTTTCACCTCGGCATCGACCAGCAGGACCGGATCTGGGTCGCTAATAGTGGAGTCGACCATGTCACGCGCTTTCCGGCCTCCGATCCGAGCAAGGTGGAGAACTTCAAGACCGGAATCAACAATAGCGGTTTAGGCATCGACAGCCAGGGGAATGTGTGGATCACCAACCGTTTCGGCACTGGCCTGCTGGGGATGGCCCACCTGGTTGACATGGGATTACACCTCAAGGCCGCGGGGGTCCAGTCGGCCTCTGACTACCTGACGAAGACCATGTCCACGCAGAAAGGAGGCACTATCGACGGAGGCAGTGTCACTGTGCTTCGGCCGGACGGAACGCCATATCCGGGTTCGCCGATCAAGAGTGGTGGTCTGCCAGGCCCGTGGGCCGTTGCCGTGGATGGCAACGACAACATCTGGATCTCCAATTTCGCCGGGGCGAGCAGTCCGATTGTGGAATTGTGCGGCATGCGCACCGAGCACTGTCCGCCCGGCGTGCATACGGGCGGACAGATCGCGCCTCCAAACGGCTACGTGGGAGGGGGCCTGCAGATGATCACCGATATTGCTATCGATCCGGCAGGCAATGTCTGGGCGATGAACAATTGGCAGGATATCGACAGTTGTATCGGCACACCGAGTGAGGCGCTCTCGACACGCTGCGGGGGGCAAGGCGTTGTGATTTTCTACGGCATGGCGAAGCCCGTGCACGCGCCGCAAATTGGCCCAGCGCGCCAGCCATAAACAATTGATGTTGGCTACTGGCGATGGCGGGACTACTAAAAGTAAGTGGGCCAAACTCAGATCCGTTTAGACGGAGGGCAGATGAAACGCTTTTTCGATCTTACGTTCAAACCGTTCTTTGTCATTACGGGCATTGGGACAGCTGCCGCGATTTTTTACGCCTTTTGGCCCCGGTGGGCAGCGGAAACTGCCGGGAAAATCCCGTTCATCCCCGACTACACGATCCTCACCCAGCACTGGGGCATCATGGTGGCCCTGATGGGCGCCTTCATGATTGCCATCGCGTTCAAAGTCGAATGGCGAAAGCCCATTCTCCTCTACAGCTTATTCGAAAAAGCCTTCATGGTTTATCTGGTTCTAGCAAACGGAAGCCACTCCTACTCACAGGGTTTCAAGCCGGGCGCAGTGATGGATGCAACCGTGGTTCTGTACACGATCGTATATTTCGCGGTATTCGGATTTGCCAATAGTTAGCAGAAATCCGAGAAGCTACACCGGTTCTTCCTCGGGCAAAGCGACCTGGAGGTGGGTCTTTACCTGGACGATGTGGATAGGTTCGGTACCATTTCCGACTGGGAATATTAGGGGTACAAACTATAGGTTTTACCAGTGGCACTGCGGCCACGAGTCTTCTTAAGCTTTAGTTGTATGGTACGTGTCGTGATGCGCCAGATCTTCCGGTGTCATCCATGTGCAATCAATCGGTTTGACAAACAAGGGCAGACGACGGAGGTAGTTCCGATGAAAACATTGAGTAGCAGTTTCGCGCTCTTGCGGGCGCAAAGAATTTGCGCCGTCCTGCTTACAGCCGCCGCATTGGCGTCCGCAGGCTACGCGCAGACGTTCACAGCCGGGCAAAAGGGAAAGGTGAAGGGAGTGATCAAGTCCAGAAGTGGCGACTTGGTTAAAGTGCAGGATGATAAGACCGGGTCGATGGTGGTGGTCAAGATCACGGACGACACGAAGGTTCTGCGTGACAAACACAGGATCGCGTTCCACCGTCACGAAGACATGGACGTCACAGCCATGGTGCCTGGCTTGACCATCAGTGCCGAAGGTGTAGGCAATGCGGACAACCAACTTGAGGCAAGCAAGATCACGTTCTCACCGGATGCGTTCGCGATTGAAGTTGCACAACAACAGGAGATAAACGCTAATAAAGCAGCGGCCTCGAACGCACAGTCGACGGCCAATCAGGGCGTAACTGCGGCAGGCGCCGCGCAGTCCGCGGCAAATCAGGCGCAGACTTCGGCCAACCAGGCAGGTTCGATGGCCCAGGCGGCTGGAGCCGTCGCGGTTATGAACGCAGCTGACATCCAGACAGTGAACAAGCGCGTTTCTGACCTCGACGACTACAAAACCGTTGCTGAAGCCGTTGTCTACTACCCTACTGGCAAATACGTTCTGGATGACGCCGCGAAGGCAGATCTAGATAAGCTTGCCGCTCTTGCCTTGTCCACCGATGGCTACATGATCGAGGTCGCCGGCTATGCCTCCAAGACGGGAACGAAAGAGGCGAACCAGCAACTCAGCGAGGATCGTGCTTCCGCGGTGGCAAATTACCTTCGCAACCATGGGAATATTCCTATGAGGCGGATCCTTGCACCAGCCGGTTTCGGGTCGACCCATCCTGATGCCACCAATAGCGATCCGCAGGGACGCGCGCTCGACCGGCGTGTCGATGTCAAGCTCATCGTAAACAAAGGGCTTCAGAGCGGCATGTAATCGTCTTAATGCGGCCAACGGATGTAACGATTTCTGGCAAGATGCCTGGCATCGGGTATCCACGAATCACGAGCAATGCATCTTGCCTTTTGTCGCTGGAGATGCCGAATGAGCACGCCGCGGTTAGCCCAACGTCGTTCCGATTGGGGCTTGCGACGTGGCACGGTGGAAAGCCGGACACCGAAAGTTGGCGGTTTGTCGATGCTCACCATTCCCTATCCGGATTTCCATTGTGAAGGCTGCTCCTCTGCCGTTCTATTGAGCTCCGTAGGCGCGTTCGGCGCAACACAGCTGGTCGAATCACCCTACCCGCAGCAAAGTGGCGGAGTTTCCATGAGGACGGGCCATATCCTACGTGATCCATCGAGGCTACGGTCTCTGTTCATCGGGCGAAGCGCTGGTATTTTTGCTAGTTGCCGCGAGTTCAGCACGCCGGATAGGCTAAGCCACAGTTCAGGTGCAGTGAACTAAGGTCCAAGGCGAGTTTGCACCAAGCGCCACGAGCCCGGTCTTCGTCATGGCGTGACCGCTGATGTGGGCAGGAATGATCTTGCTTTGGAGTTTGAAATGGTAGGCCGAAGGCCTCGTGAGGGCGGTCGAATTAATGAACTTTGGACGAAGGTTAAGGACCTATTTCGGGGCCGTGTCCCTCAATGCGCGCCTCGCCGCCGCCGTATTCATGGGACAGCTCCTACTGCTGCTGATGGTGACCTTGGGTTCACCGGCGTCAGCCCAGAATGATCCGGGAGGCGAGTATACGCGCAGTTCACAGCCTCCGCTGTTGAGCTACCAGGAGCTTGTGACTCTCGGTAAAGAGGAAACAGTCGATCCCGGTCTGGCCGCCAAAGTGCAAACGTTGCTGACAACTCCCTTCGTGAACAACGAAGCGTATTTGAGCGGAACAAAACCCCTTCGCCCCGATGTGAAAGGGATGGGTCCTTCCTTGCGACTGGTGGAGTGGAACATCGAGCGAGGCGTGGAACTCGACGACATCAAGCTCGCGATGACTGATAAACAAGCCTTCCTCGCCAAGGTGCACAGCGAGGCTGCCGGCAGTACGGACAAGGTAAAGATCTCAGACCAGGAACTCATTGCACAGATGGACGCGCTTCAATCGGCCGATGTGCTGGTGCTGAATGAGCTCGATTGGGGCATGAAACGAAGCGACTACCAGGCCGTGGTCAAGGTTCTTGGCGATTCGCTGAAGATGAATTGGGCTTATGGAGTCGAATTTATCGAAGTGGACCCGAAAGTGTTGGGCCTACAATCCTTCGCCAATGTAGAGAATGCCAACGAGCGGAAGGAGTTGGAGGAGCTGTTCAGCGTCGACAAGGACCGCGTTCTGGGGTTGCACGGCACCGCGATTCTTTCACGCTATCCCCTTCGGGATGTGAAGCTCGCACCTTTTAAATATCAGGCCTACGATTGGTACAACGAGGAGAAGAAGTACGGAACAATTGAGGCTGGGAAACGCAAGAGCGCGAGCCTGATCTTCGGCGAAGAAATCGTACGCGAGGTGCGCCGCGGAGGCCGCACCAACCTGATCGCAACTCTGGATATACCAGAGCTGCCCGAGAAGCAGGTCACCATTGTTGCAACGCACCTTGAGAACCGCACAACTCCGAAAGGGCGAGTCAAACAGTTGGATGAGCTGCTGGAAATGGTTGGGCCGATTCACAATCCTGTGGTCATCGCCGGAGATATGAATACGACGGGATCGGACGGCTCGGTTACCAGCATAAAATCTGCCGCTCTCAAAAAGCTCAATAGTCCCTCATTCTGGGCAACACAAGGTGTCAAGTACGCGACTGGAGTGGGTTTAGCCATGGACGTCGCTACTTTCGGCTTCAAGACAACGAAGTTTCAAGGGGACCCAACTGCCTCAGGTGTTCCTTTACTAGCAGCTAATCCTGAACAGGGATTCTTTAAGGAGCTGGATAAGTATCGTTTCGACGACGGTACCCGGATCGATTTTCGCGGGGATGAGGGACTTTCCTTAAACGGCCGTGACGGCACTTTGGGCAATTCGAATGAGCGAGCCAGCAAGGGATTTGTGACAACTTTTTCCCTGCCCCGAACCCTTGGAGCGAAAGGAAAATTCAGGCTTGACTGGATATTTGTCAAAGCGTACCTCAAAGACGATTCCAAGGCGGCCGACTCCTATCGCTTTGCGCCAGGCTTCGCGCGGACCATGGACGATACAAACGAGGCACTAAATGAGCCACTATCGGACCATGCTGCAATCAGTGTCGATCTACCGATCGTCCAGCCGGCTTCGCCGGGCCCAGATAAATGATGAGCATTCCCCTGAGTCTTTCTTGTTCTCGTGCAAGAATGTGCGAACTAAGCGAACTATGCGAACTAAGTTCCAGCGCCACGGTGGCGTTTGTGACAAGGTTGCCAAATAAGTCCTTTGTTTCACGAAGGTGCTCAAGATGATCAAGCAATTAATTGGGTTATTTTGCCAAATAAAAGTGCGCGAAAAGCGCGATAAGCGCGATAAGTCCTTCTCATGTGCCGGCGTGCGACCAGGGACGCTTCTGGTCCGAAATCTCGACGGGCAGAACGTTGCCTTGCTTACGCCCAGAGCTGGTCTCATATATGGATAGGGGGATCATTCGTAGCATCTCCACCACTTCGTGGGTTTATGAGACCAGTGGGGTTGGCGTTTTCCAAGTTGTCAAAACTACTCAATCAAGAGAACGCACTGGGCGCACCCTACTTACCCTGTAATTTCTGCTCTCCGCAGGCGTCCCGTGGGCGCAGGAATGCTGCGGACAGGCGTGATCCTTCGCTTTTGATTTCACATTGCCGTTTGAGATCACCGAATCATCATGCAAACAAGCACTGATTCCCGGTGGTTGGCGGCGGATACACGGGTGGAGCGCTCCGGTGCAAAGCCAAGCAGGGCCGTCGTGAAAAGAAGGCGCTGATGTGTGGTTTCTTACTTCCACAGTAGTACGGTTTTTGGGCTACGTCCAGAGCGAGAAGAGATATTTTTGGTAACCTAGCGCGCTCTGTTACTTCATCATCGCACGAGGAAATCAGGCGCCGATGTCATTTTCAATGGCGGCCTAGTAGTTCTTCCAGTAGACCGGCTTGCTCGCGGCGATGCACCCTGTGGAGCATGGCAGACGGCTATTCCCTGCTGTCGCCCGAGTGTTGATTTGTGGTTAGGGAATGCCAGTATCTGCATTTGTTCTATCGGAGGCAGTAAGACGATGGGTAGAAATCGTGTAAGGGAAGAATCAGCATTTAGAAAGATAGTTGCCTACCTTCTTCTGTTTTGGTCGATTCCCACTCTCTTGCTTGCTGAAGACATCGGTTGGCCACGTGAGAAGACGCAAAACGGCGCTCGGATTGTTTACTACCAACCACAGATTGATCAGTGGCAGGATTACCGCACCCTCAACGCTCGGATGGCAATCCAGGTGACGCCCGCTGGGGGAAAGGCTACACCAGGGGTGGTTTCCCTGCAGGCACGCACCGACGCGGACAAGGAGAACCACACCGTTGTGATCAGCAATATCAAGCTGACGGACACGCGGTTTCCCTCGGCGGATCCAGCAAGCGCTGCAAAATTAGGCGAATTGGTCCGTGCGTTTTTCAAGCCGGACGACACCATGACGATCTCCCTGGACCGTCTGACGGCCGAACTAGAAGAAGGCAAAGTGTCGGGACCGGCGGTGAAGGTGGACAACAATCCTCCCAAGATTTTTGTCAGCAAAGGACCTGCCGTTCTGCTGCTGGTGGATAACAAGGAGGTCCGCGCGGCGATCGAGAAGACGAAGCTTGAGTTTGTGGTCAACGCCAACTGGACGGTGTTGTTCGACACCGTGGGCAAGAAGTACTACCTGCTCAACGGGAAACAATGGTTGACCGCGGCCAAACTTGAGGGACCGTGGACGGTCGCAGCACAGCTTCCCAAAGAGATGAATGATCTGCCTGCTGATCAAAACTGGGAAGAGGTCAAGAAAGCGATCCCTCCTCAGGTCCCCGCCGGCGCCGCACCTACGGTCTTCTTCAGTAACGTTCCAGCGGAAGTGATCGAGTTCAAAGGCGCCCCTGTTTACGCGAAAATCCCCGGCACCCAACTGACGTATGCGACCAATACGGAGAGCGACGTCTTCGTCCAAACCGCCGAGCAGAAATACTACTTCCTGGTTTCAGGGCGATGGTTTCGTTCCGCTTCGCTGGATGGTCCGTGGAGCTATGCAAGTGGGGATTTACCATCGGACTTTGCAAAGATTCCACCGGGCAGTCCTGCTGCCGATGTTCTGGCTTCAGTACCGGGAACCCAGGAAGCACAGGATGCTGTCCTGCTGGCACAGATTCCGACCACCGCGGTGGTCAACATCAAAGAGGCAGAGGCCCAGGTAAAGGTTCAATACGACGGAGCCCCGCAGTTCAAGCCGATCGATACGACACAGCTTTCGTATGCGACCAATACACAGGATAAGGTCATTAAGGTTGGGGATATTTATTACCTCTGCTTCCAGGCGGTGTGGTTTATGTCGACTACTCCGACTGGTCCGTGGAAAGTCGCAAGCTCGGTGCCAAAAGAGATCTACACGATCCCGCCAAGTTCACCGGTCTATAACGTGACTTACGTTACGCAAACGCAGACGTCGCCTACGACCGTCGAGTGCGATCACACAGCAGGCTACCTTGGTATGTTCCTCATAGGCACTGCGGTCGGCTTAACGATTGCCTACGGGACAGGCTATTACTATCCGCCTTATTACTACCATCCACCGTACGGATATCCCATCTATCGGCCGTATCCGGTCACTTACGGAGTGGGCGCTTTCTACAGTCCTTACTCCGGCACTTACGGTGTTGCACGAGGAGCCTATGGTCCGTATGGAGGCGTGACCGGAGCTGCGTGGTACAACCCCTCGACCGGCCGGTACGGGAGGTCTGTTTCAGCCTACGGCCCGTATGGTAGCGCGACCGCTGCGCGTAGCTACAACCCTTACACCGGTGTGTATGGGGCAACGCGTCAAGGTTCGAACGCCTACGGCAACTGGGGGAGTTCCGTCGCGGTGCGGGGCGATCAATGGGCGCAGACGGCGCATCGGACCAACTCGCAAGGGACCGCGGCAGGCTTTAGAACTTCTGAAGGAGCGCGCGGCGCCGGATATAGCGGAGCGAATGGAAATAGCGGCTTCGTCGCACAGGGTAAGAACGACAATCTGTATGCGGGCAAGAATGGCGACGTCTATCGCAAGGACTCGAGCGGGGGCTGGCAGAAGTACGACAATGGTGGCTGGTCGGATACAGGTCCTAAGCCTACTCCACATACCCAGAACGCGGCACTGACCAACGGAACCCAAGGCCGGGCTGCCGCTGCGCAACAGCCGGCAATTTCTTCGGGGACAGTGCAACAGCTTGATCGAGACGCGCAGGCTCGCCAAACCGGAACGCAGCGGACGCGGCAGTACCAGCAGTCTGAGCGCGCGAGCCGGCAACAGGGTGGAGGGCGCACAAGGGGCCGGCGATCTCAGTGAACTGTGAGTAAATAGCGGGCGGCGGGCGCTCCAAGCAGACGCTACTTGGGGCCGCCTACTGCGAGTTTTGCTAGTTGTTTGGCTGAGGCGGAAGTCCTAGTGTTTTGACAGAGAAGCGACGCGTGGCGCTGTTTTCACTGTCGCGCGAGTGTCCAAATTTCTACCGGAAAAGGAAACCCTATCGATGAGTGACCAGGATAATATTCAGCGCGAAGTACTTCCCATCCCGGCTAAACCGCGCACAGGCCTAATTCTGTATGACGCTAAGGACCCGGAGAACAAGTACCCGCCGATCACCCCGTTGCGGCCACCGGCAGGCGCCCCCAACGTTTTGATCGTCTTGATTGACGATGCGGGCTTTGGCTCCTCCAGTGCCTTTGGCGGGCCGTGTAATACGCCCACGGCGGAACTCCTGGCGGCCGGAGGACTGAAATACAATCGATTCCATACCACGGCACTGTGCTCGCCGACGCGACAGGCTCTGCTGACCGGACGCAACCACCACACGGTCGGTATGGGTGGGATTACCGAAATCGCGACCGGGTCTCCGGGCTATAACTCAATTCTGCCGAATACCTGCGCACCCCTCGCCCGAACCCTCAAACTGAACGGGTACGCAACGGCGCAGTTCGGCAAGTGCCATGAAGTGCCGGTATGGGAGACGAGTCCGGCCGGTCCGTTCGATGCGTGGCCTACGGGGGGAGGAGGATTCGAGTATTTCTACGGGTTCATCGGCGGTGAGGCGCACCAATGGTACCCATCGCTCTATGAAGGCACCACGCCGGTGGAGGTCAAGAAGACACCCGAAGAGGGCTACCACTTGATGGCAGACATGACGGATAAGGCCATTAATTGGATTGGGCAACAGAAAGTGCTTATCCCTGATAAGCCCTTCTTTGTTTACTTCGCACCGGGTGCGACCCACGCCCCGCATCACGTCCCCAAGGAGTGGGCAGATAAGTACAAGGGCAAGTTCGACCAGGGTTGGGACAAGCTGCGCGAAGAGACGTTCGCCCGGCAGAAAAAGTTAGGCGTCATTCCGCAAGAGTGTGAACTCACACCAAGGCACAAAGAGATCCCGGCATGGGATGAGATGCCAGCCGCGCTGAAGCCCGTTCTCATCCGGGAGATGGAGGTCTACGCCGGGTTCATGGAGTACACCGATCACCATGTTGGCCGGTTGGTGGATTCGCTGAAAAAACTTGGTGTGCTGGATGACACGCTGATCTACTACATCATCGGCGATAACGGTGCGTCCGCCGAGGGCACGCTGAACGGCACATACAACGAGATGATCAACTTCAACGGTGCGGCCGCGTTGGAGACACCCGAGTTCCTGACGGAAAGGCTGGATAAGCTTGGCGGACCGGAGTCATACAACCACTATGCCGTGGGCTGGGCGCACTCCATGAATACCCCCTACCAGTGGACCAAGCAGGTGGCGTCGCATTGGGGCGGCACGCGCAACGGAACGGTGGTGCACTGGCCCAAGGGGATCCAGGGGGCGGGCCAACTCCGCAGTCAGTTCCATCACGTCATCGACGTCGCGCCAACTATCCTTGAAATGGCGGGCGTGCCTCAGCCGACCTTCGTCAACGGAGTGCAACAGCATCCGATCGAGGGCGTCAGCATGGCGTACAGCTTCAATGATGCAAAGGCCGCCGAAACGCATGAGACACAGTACTTCGAGATGTTCGGCAACCGCGGCATCTATCACAAAGGCTGGACGGCGGTGACGCGGCACAAGACGCCGTGGATACTCATCGGTGAGAAAACCCCGGCATTCGACGACGACATCTGGGAGCTCTACGACACCAATAAAGACTGGAGCCAGGCGAACAACCTGGCCAAGCAGATGCCCGAGAAACTGCATGAACTGCAGCGTCTGTGGCTCATCGAGGCGGTGCGAAACAACGTACTCCCGCTGGATGACAACCTCGCCGCCAGGATCAACTCCGACACGGCTGGGCGGCCGGTGCTGATCAAAGGAAACTCCCAAATTCTCTTTGGCAGCATGGGTCGTCTCTCGGAAAACTCGGTTCTCAATCTGAAGAACAAGTCGCATTCGGTGACCGCTGAGATCGTCGTACCCGCAAGCGGGGCTGAGGGAGTGATCATAGCCCAGGGCGGCAACATCGGCGGGTGGAGCCTGTATGCGAAGGGCGGTAAGCTCAAGTACTGTTACAACCTGCTCGGCATCCAGCAGTTCTACGCCGAATCGAGCAGCCCGCTTACTCCGGGTGAGCGCCAGGTTCGCATGGAATTTGCGTATGCCGGGGGTGGTTTGGGCAAGGGCGGCGTTGCGTCCTTGTATGTGGATGGGAAAAAGGTAGGCGAGGGCAAGGTCGGCGCGACGGCGGCCATGATCTTCTCTGCCGATGATGGTTGCGACGTCGGGGTGGACACGGGATCTCCTGTCTCACCGGATTATGGGGCGCGGGGGAACGAGTTTTCAGGTCACGTCAAGGGCGTCCAACTCGCCATTGCCAAGGATGCTGAGAGTGTCGATCACCTGGTCTCGCCGGAAGAGGCGATTCACATCGCTATGGCACGGCAATAGGGATTCTCAGGGCCGGCGGTCACAATCGACTGCCATCCCTGGGATGGAAAGATTATTGCTGCTTGGATCGCCGAAGGGGCGTTCACTTTCGCATGGACAAAATTGCGCGATGCAGGGTGCTTCTCAGTCCGCAATTCGGCTCACCTTATTTTCCGCTTCTGAACTGTTAGTTCTACGAGTATGCCGAGTGGGTAAGGTACTTGTAGAGTCTTTCTTATTCACTGCCGGGTGCCTTTAGGTACTCGGCGAAAGGGTCCAACAATGAATGCAAGGATAACGGTACCCGCCGCTGAAGGACAATCCGTGCCGAAGATGAAGATGACCACGGACATTCCACCTCAGATCACGACCCCGGACTCGGTAGAGACGCGGCTCGGCACACTCAAGTTTTTCGATGGCTTTCCGGACGATGCCACGGTTGAGAAGGTCATGGACAATCTCGACTTCTCGCGTGGCGTGCAGGCGTTTCTCAGCGGCATGCCCGGTGCATCGCTGGTTGGTATGCGCACAGGCTTCCAAAAGCTGGGCGCTATCAACGGAAGCATTCTAATTTTCGAGAACCTTTTGGACTCTAAATCGCTTTTTCTTACGGGGAACACCGACTCCGTCTATTTCAGCACATGGCTAAATTTGAAGGAAGGCCCCGTGGTGCTTGAAACGCCTCCCAAGGTACTTGCGTTCCTCGACGACTTTTGGTTTCAGTATGTGATCGATATTGGTAACGCTGGTCCGGACAAGGGCCAAGGTGGAAAATATCTCGTGGTTCCACCGGGCTACAAAGGCGAAGTACCGGAAGGTTACTTTGTCGCCCGCTCGCGCACCTACAACCTCTGGCTCATGGGCCGGGGATTCAAAGTAGATGGCGACCTCAAACCCGGCGTGGAGAGCATCAAGGACAACCTCCGCATCTATCCGCTGGCGCAAGCGAAGAACCCGCCCGAAACGAGGTTCATTAATGCCTCCGGAGTCGAGCTCAACACGGTTCACTCGAATGACTTTAGCTACTTTGAAGAGCTGAACCAAGTCGTACAGGAGGAGCCCAGCGAGGCGCTGGACCCCGAAAGGTTGGGGTTGTTCGCCTCGATCGGCATCGAGAAGGGCAAGCCCTTTGCCCCCGATACGCGGATGAAAAAGATTCTGACCGAGGCGGCGGCGGTGGGGAACGCCACCTCCCGGGCCATACTCTTCCGCAGCCGAATGAAGGAGGCCTACTTCTATTCAAACAGCGCGTGGCTTACAACCTTCGCCGGCGGGTACGAGTTTTTTCTCCAGCCCGGCGTGCGCAATCTCGATGCACGGACTATGTTTCATTACTATGCCACGGGCATCACCCCGGCCATGGCATTGAAGATGGTCGGCAT
This sequence comes from uncultured Acidobacteriaceae bacterium, assembly GCA_963821315.1. GTDB lineage: Bacteria > Acidobacteriota > Terriglobia > Terriglobales > Acidobacteriaceae > PALSA-350. Next base: position 214,038 of record CAWGDP010000018.1, read on the forward strand.
CGGCTCGCAATACGCCGCGGCGTTCGTCGACTCCGAGGGCAAGCCGCTGGATGGCAGTAAGACCTACAAAATTCATCTGCCTCCGCATATCCCGGCCAAGGACTTCTGGTCGTTCGTCGTTTACGACAGTCAAACTCGCTCGATGCTGCAGACCGATCAGCAGTTCCCAAGCATCGGCAGCCAGAAAGAGGGCGTCGTTGTGAATCCGGACACATCGGTGGATGTCTGGTTTGGCCCCACCGCGCCGAGAGATCACGAGGCCAACTGGGTGCAGACCGTTACGGGCAAAGGTTGGAACGTACTCTTCCGCCTTTATGGCCCGCTGCAGCCGTGGTTTGACAAGACATGGAAGCCGGGCGAATTTGAACTGGTTCAGTAGGACCGGTAAAGGCTGGAACATGCTCTCCCGCCTCTACGGCCCGCTCGAAGCCTGGTTCGACAAGACCTGGCGTGTGGGTGACGTTGAGTTGGTGAAGTGAAGGCGAGCCTCGGAATAACCATCAACGAAAGAGCAGGGAGGAAAAAGTGAAGATCCTATCAAAACGACTGAAGATGAGTATTGCCACGGCGGCGATCTTAGCCATGTCCGCCGTCACAGGATTCGCCCGCGATACCACTGAGACGATCGATGCCCAGGCGCGTGGCACGAGCACCCAGTTGGGAAAGAACTTCACGGTCAGGCTCATAGTCTACGAGTATTCCACTCCGGAGGACCGAAAGATTCTGATCGAGTCCTTTCAACATGGTCAGAACGACGGTTTGGCCAACGCACTTGAAAAGATGCAGGCAGTGGGCCACATCACGATACCGGGCACCCTGGGATTCGACGTCAGCTACATTCATGAAATCAAGACCCCCACAGGACGATCGATCCGTTTCGTTACTAATCGCAGGATTGCTTTCGGGGAATCCTACTGGAGTACCCAATCGAAGTCCTTCAATCTAACGGCGGGTGAAATAAGAATCAACGATCAGGACAAGAATAAGAGCGACGGCGTCCTCTATCCGGCGACCCAACTCACCATCAACAAGGATGGTGACCCGCAGTGGGATCTGAGAATGAACCCGTGGAAGCTCAACAACGTCATCGTTTGGCCAAGTAAGAATAAGGAGAAATAGCCCCGTCCATCTGATGCCTTCCATTGAAAAAGGGCCGTCCACAATTCCTGCGAGGTATTGACCATGAGAATGCAAATGCGCTCGTGCAGTGTCGTGCTGGTGACGGCTGCCATGATATTGGGCAGCACGCTGGCCAATGCGAAGAGCAAGTACGTCTGCGATGAACCGCAGCCGGCGGACAACTGCAACACCGGCAACACATGTGGATCCGCATCCACACCGTGCACCATCAACATTCAGAAATCCGGGGCTAGCGCAAGCGTCAAGCCAGGGATTCCGGATGCGAAGGGCAATCAGTTCTTCTGTATAAGAGCAGGCACTTCGGTCGTGTGGATGACCTCAAACAAGAACACCGGGTTCTCGATTTCATTCGGGACGGATTCGCCGTTCACTCCTGATGACGCGATTATTGGCGGCGGAAGCAAGCCGATAACCGTGAAGGCACAGACCCCCGGTTGCTACAAATATGACGCGGGAGCATTCTACCCTGGGGCTGTCTACGGTATGAGTGGCGGCAGCAAGCCCGAGTTGGTGATTCTGCCGTAGCTGCTCTTGAGGAAAGGTCCCTTTGGCTAGCGCGCCACGACATGAATAGCCTGGCCATTGAACTCGCGGCAATTTTTCTGCTTGCCTGCACCTTTATTCTAGGTAGGTATCTGCGAGGTCCGTTTGCGGATGCACCCCGGCGGGTGTTATCAGCAGCGGCAGGCGTTTCAGTAGCTTATGTTTTCATCCGGGCTCTGCCAGAGATGAGTGAGGCGCAGGATGTTTTCACACGGGTAACACTCAACCGCGGATTGCCCTTCCCGGAACGCCGCGTGTACACGGCCGCCCTGCTCGGGTTTCTGCTTTTCTATGGTCTGGAGAATATGGTTTCGCGATCTGCACGCGGCAGAGAACCAGGAGAACCGGCTGCTGGATTGGCTTACAAATTGCAACTGGGCGGGTTTGCCGCCTATTGCGGGCTGGTCGGTTACTTGATGGTTCATCAACGCAGCTTGCCCACTTTTCTCTATCTGATCGCAATGACTTTGCACTTTCTAGCCGTGAACCACTCATTTGAACGTGAGTACGGTTCCACTTACGACCGTGGCGGAAGATGGATCCTGGCAGCGGGTGTAGTGGTTGGGGGAGCTGCGGGAATCCTCACTTCCATGTCTGAGGAGTTGCTGGCGACGCTTCTGGGATTCAACTCCGGGGGCGTGGTCATCAATAGCATGGTTATGGAATTACCAACGGAGAAAGAGGGACGCTTCTGGGCATTCTGCCTGGGGGCGGCCGGGTATTCGCTTCTTCTGTTGCTGATCTAGAGGATTGCCGCCGTGAAATGGTCAGTCATTTTGGACATTTTGGGCCTTCCGTGTGACCCATTCGCTCGCCGCCGTCATACTCTCGCGCAGTGGACCTCCGAGGCTTGAGGATGACGCGAAGATGTTTTCCTCTCCGAGTAAACTCGTGACCCCGGTGCGGTCAAACTCGCGCCGCACGCGCGGTTCGACTCCAAACAGCATCAGCTTGTTCCCCCCCGCCTGGAGCTTGCGAGCATATCGTTCCAACATGACGATGCCACTCGTGGTGATAGATTCCCGTCCGCGCAAGCCAAAGAGGACAACAGCGTTGCTGGCCCCATCGACGGCGGGGAGAAGGGCTTCAAGGCGAGCAACTGCTGCAAAGAATGCGTTCCCATGGGCGTGTAGAGCCGTCACCTCACCGCCAGGCAGTCGAACCGGTGCAGCTTGCTCTTCAAATCCGCCATCTGCCGTAGGCACGATCCTTACCAGCCGCACTTGGCTGGAGGATGAGTAAACGTATAGAAGCAGGGTTAACGCGACACCGGCGAAAATTGCCCAGTGCAAGGGAATCAACAAAGTCAGGGCGAAGGTGGCCACCATAGCAGCACGCTCTGCCGCATAGGTGTTCCAAACCCTGGCAATGCGATGAGGCCGGATCACACTGAAGCCGATATAAACGAGCAATCCGGCGAGGGCCGCCATGGGGATGCTCTCAGCCACCCGGCCGATGGTCAGCAGGAAGAACGCCAGAGTGAGTCCCGCGAAAATGTTTGCCCATCGGGTCTTCGCACCCGCGGAGACGCTGGTGGCCGTACGGGATATCGAACCTCCGCACGGCATGCCCTGGAAGAACCCTCCCACCACATTCGCCGCACCCTGCGCGATGAAGTCGCGGGAGGCGTCTGGTATGCTGCCGTCTGATTCCGGATAGGCCTGGGAAACGCCGGACGCGATGCTCAACCCCAGGATTGCCAGCGAGAGCGCGTCCAGAAGTAGTTGCGGCACGAGGCGAAAGTCCGGCGGGATCGGAGAGGGCAATCCACGCGGGATGGTGGAAATTGCCCCGACAAGTTGCACCGAGTTCCAATGCAATAGTGAAACGATAACGGTTACGATCACAAGTGCCAGGACGAATGCCATAGCCTTCCATCTCGTTCGCTGGAACACAATGATAGCGACGATGGTCAACAGCCCTACAAGGGTTGTCCGCCAGTCGATGCGATTCAAGTGAAGGAGCCAGTCCCAGGTCTTCACGAAGACATTGCCGAACGGCCCTCCGGCGTAACCGGTGAGTTTCTGTAACTGGCCAAAGACTAGTAGAATGGCGACTCCGCTGATGAAGCCTGTCATTACGGAGTTCGAGATAAAGCGGGTCAGGCTTCCCAGCTTCAGCAGGCCCAAGACGAGCTGGATCAGGCCGATGAGCAGGGTTAGAGTAAATAAAGCCCATGTAGAGACTTGCGGCCCTAGACCGGCGAGGATACCGGCGGTGGGCACGGCGAGCTCGTTGGTCACCGTGATGACCATGAGAGAAGAACCTGCCAGAAGCGTACCGATGAGGGGCGCGAAAACACCGGTATAGAGCCCGTATGCGGGGCTGACTCCTGCCACGATGGCGTATCCCATTCCCTGCGGAACATAGGATAGAGCGCTGGTTATGCCCGCGAGGAGGTCGGGGAGCGCGGTCTGACGCGTAATTTTCAGGCTTTTCTGCATGATGCTCCACGATAAAGGTGGCCACAGACGCCATCAAGGCCGCCCGCTGTTGCGGATGGGATGACCGCGAGAGGCTCACTCGATTTCCAGGTTGCACCCGAATGATACCCCCACGCGGGCTCTCGTTGTCTTGGCTATCGGGGTCGACCAAGCCAGGAATATTGCCATGCTGCAGAGACGTTTCGATAGGCCCCACCGAAGCGTGTGTATACGTCGTTGGAATAGCTGACTTTTAACGATTGGTGCTTGCTGAGAGGCACCGATGCTGAAACACCAAGGCGCGAGCTCGTCTGGCGAGTCGCCGGATTGTCTACCCCTTTCAAGCTGGCTTCACCGCCGATCCAGAAATTACCATCGAGCGAGAACCAGAGCCGCGGCTTGAGGTCGTAGCTCAGATGGCTCTCGAAGGAGTACATAGGGTTCAGCGTCTGGGGTTGAGGCCCGGTGGGCGAATAGGATTGTTGGTTCTTGGTGAAAAGCCAGAGTCCCGCGTATCCGTCTAACACCATTTGTTTCCTACGTCGCGAGTAGCCAAACTCGGGTTTGATGGACCAACGGTTGGAGCCCCAGTTGATCAACCTGTTGGGATCATATTGCCCCGTTGGGGGCACCACCTTTACACTGACGCCCATCAGGCTCTTCTCGACCCACTTGCTCATTTCGCTTACCTGCATTGCCGGGCCACCCTTCAGGTTTACCGCCAGACGAAACGTCATGTCCACAAGACCGGATCGGTAGATCTGCGTGTCTGAGCCAACGACCTCCCCCTCGAAGGTTCCTATCGCATAGGGAATGGACGCACTGATGTTGGCAGAGCGGCCTAACAAACCGAAGGAGTGATAGTAAGTGAAGACCGGCACGCTGTAGGTTCCGATGGTGTCGTTAACGGGCACCGCGCCATTCAATAAGAGACTCCCACTATAGAATCCATAGGTCAGGATGACCGCATTCGAATGCAAGGGCGTAATTACGTAGGCCCGCGGGGCAAGATCCTGGGCGTGAAGCAGCACCACAGTAGACGCAAGGAACACGGCGGTCCATGCGCCTATTAGAGCTCGCCGCATTCGTCACTCCTAGGGATCGGGCCACCCTTTCGATCCGCTTGCGATGAATCGCCGGCGGAATTGGTGGGCGATAAGAGGTGGATGCGTGGCGGAGAGGCAAGCAAAACCCGCGCCTGAAGCCGGAGGAGAACAGTTCTGCCCGAGCCGCTCGGCTTGAAAGCCGAGCTCCCCCGCATGAATGCGGGGGCTCCCACCATTGCGCTCTTTCCGAGCCACCGTTCTCACATAGACCGCGGAAAAAGTCGGTTCGTAGGGAGAACCGTCCCCTCAGCGGCTAAAGCCGTTCGTGCTTTAGAGACTTAAGTACGGGCTGAAGCCCGTACCCTTCAAAACATGAGTTATTCCGTAAGCTGTAAAGCCGTGCCCTTCGCCATTTTCTTCGAGCTTGCTAATGTTGGCTACTTCTTTGCTGTAACGTACTCGACGTGCACCTGCTCGATGGTGCCGTTGAACTTGAACGGCGCCTTGTCGTAGTAGTCAAGCGAGACCGGTGAACCCAGGGCGATGCCGATGTCGAGGCAGTCGTTCGCGGTGAAGGCGATCGCTGCAGATATCGGAATTTGGCGCCCATGCGTTCTCTCACTCCTCAAAGACCACAGACTATAAGTGCCGTGCCCCTCGGTAAACTGACAAAACTACCAGTCGGGCATGGGAATTGGTTTGTGTGTGGATCATGGTAAGGCGGCAGCTATTCTGGAGCGCGTGATGATGCATTCTCATTTTTTTGAAGGTGTAATCTTACTGGTTGGCATGTAGTAAGCGCTACGAAAGTGAACGATCAACTATGGCTACACCCGCACCACTGCAAGAACCGCCCGACTTCTCTGTGGTTCTTGGCGGCCCGTTGTATCGAATGCTCCGGCGGTCACACTTGGCAGCTTCAAGGCAGCAGCTGCTGCGTCGTCTGGCCGCGATATCGATTATCGTGTGTTGGGTACCGCTCGCACTGCTGTCCCTGGCGCAAGGTCACTTCCTGGGAGGGGTAAAGCTTTCCTTCCTTCAGGATATCGAGACCCACGTGCGGTTTTTGGTTTCCCTGCCGGTGCTGATCCTGGCTGAGGTGATTGTTCGTGAACGCATATGGCCTGTGCTAAGGAACTTTGTCGAACGGCAAGTTGTCGCCCCGGAAGAGCTCCCGAAGTTCTACGCTGCGATAAACTCCGCCACGGGTATTCACAACTCAGTCGCTGCCGAGATTGCGCTTTTCGTCCTGGTGTTCACCGCCGGCACGTGGATCTGGCGGCTCCAGATTCTTCCGGATGTCGCCAGCTGGTATGCCTACTCTCAAGCGGGCCAGGTGCATTTGACGATGGCCGGATACTGGCTTGCCTTTGTGAGCGTACCGCTCTTTCAGTTCATCCTGTTGCGTTGGTATGTGCGGTACCTGATCTGGTTCTGGCTTGTGCGTCGGATTTCACATCTCAAACTGCACTTGCCTGCCTTGCATCCGGATGGGGCGGGCGGGCTTGGCTTTCTGGGCGAAACCAGCCTGGCTTTCGCTCCGTTGTTGTTCGCACATAGCGCATTGCTTGCGGGGCAAATCGCAAGCCGCATCTTGTACAGCGGAGGAACGCTGCGTGCCTGGGAGCGGACGATTGTCGGCTTTGCCGTCTTCTCCATTATCGCGGCGGTGGCTCCGCTATTGTCGTTCTCAACAAAACTTATACGCGCCAAGCTCCGGGGCCTGGAGAAATATGGCGCTTTTGCTTCCTCGTATGTGATGGATTTCGATCAAAAATGGCTGCAAGGCAAAGTCAATGACGAACCAGCGATGGGGAGCGGCGACATCCAGTCGCTGGCTGATCTGGGGAATAGTTTTTCGGCTGCTCGCGCCATGCGCGCGCTGCCCATCGCAACCGATGAGATAGTTCTGCTGGTGGCGGTAACGATTGCCCCACTTCTCCCGTTATTGCTGACGATCATGCCGCTCGACGAACTGCTCACGCAGGCTTTCAAATTTGTCTTCTGACTCTGTCTGGCGGCTACTCCTCCGTCGACTTAGGTTTTAGGGTCACGGTGATGGGCGCAGACGAAACAAAACTGACGACCGATTCCGCCGGTATCTCAACACCCTTGTTCCCGGTAAGTGCGGCGCCCGCAGTGCCTGCACCTGCTCCTACCAGGCCACCGATCAAGGCACCCTTGCCTCCGCCCGCGATGCCGCCAATCAGTGCGCCTCCACCAGCCCCACCGCCGACCATAGCGCCCGTCCGCTTGCCCTTGCCTTTGACGGTCTGTTCATATTCCTGGGTGGTTACGTCGTACGAACCGACACGGTTGAGCTGTATCCCAAGGTCTCCCTCCCCCTTGAATTTGCCTTGTTTTCTGGCTGCGACCACGGTACCGCTCACCGGAGCGCCGGCCTTCAATACCGTCACACCCTCGACTCGGATAGATTGCGCGAGCGATCCACTGAAAGGGTCGCCGACGTTACTGGTTTTTGAACTGAGAGCCTGAGAGATTCGGACGGTAAGTGTTGTACCGCTTGGCACGGTGTAGACCTTGGGTGGCGGTGGGGGTGGAGGAGGCGGCGGAGGCGGAGGAGCCGCGGCTTGCGTGGGGGCTGGTGCCGGCGCCGCAGGGGCCGGTGCGCTGGCGGGTGGCGTCGATCCCTGATCTGGCGCCGGTGCGGCCGCTGGCGGCGCAGACGAGGCGCTGTTATCCGCCGGGGGCGTCTTATTGCATCCGCAGAACAGGAAAAGCCCTAACAAGCTAAACAATAAAATGTACCGAATACGGGTCGCACCGTCGCCGAGCAAGCCCGAACTCTTCAGTTTTTTTCTTCCTGGGCTTTTCATGTTCGTTCTTCCTCCTCGGGAAAGTCTCCCGCTTCGAAATCCGGGCACGAACGCCAACCAATCCGCGGTGGTGCAGACAGACTTCGAACAGTAGGGTTTCACAAGCAATAGAGTCCGGCTACTGTTAGTTCTGACAGTAGAGAACTAAGAACTCTCTAGGTAGACTGACCTTCGGCAAGAAGGTTGACACTGCGGCGCCAGCTCTACCCGGGTGTTCTCAAAATACCTATACCGCCCAGACCGTCTACAGCCCACCGAAGGACCACAGTGCAGCCACCTCAAACATCGTGGGCACTACATCGCCAGTCAGAATCAACCAACTCAACAGTCGAATTCAGCCAGCGGAGGGGAAGAGGATGCCTGAACAAGTGAAAGAAGGCGCAAAGAAGCCGAACATCCTGGTCATTTGGGGTGACGACATTGGTATTTCGAACCTCAGTTGTTACAGCCATGGGCTTATGGGTTACCAGACGCCCAACATCGATCGTCTCGCCAAAGAAGGCCTGATGTGTATCGACTCCTATGGAGAGCAGAGTTGCACCGCGGGCCGGTCGTCCTTTATCACCGGCCAGAGTGTCTACCGTACCGGCCTGTCCAAAGTCGGAATTCCTGGCGCTCCCATCGGCATGAATGAGCAGCTGGTAACGATCGCAGGATGCCTCAAGAACCAGGGGTACGCGACCGGTCAGTTCGGGAAGAATCATTTGGGCGACCTGAATAAACACCTGCCCACGAATCACGGCTTCGACGAGTTCTTTGGCAACCTCTACCACCTCAACGCCGAGGAGGAGCCGGAGATGTACGATTACTTCACGGAGAAGGACTTCCCGGAATTCAGAAAGACCGTCACACCGCGCGGCGTTCTTAAATGCTGGGCGACGGACAAAGACGACCCGACGGTGCAAGAGCGTTGGGGCCGGGTTGGCAAACAAAGGATCGAGGACACCGGGCCGCTCACCAAGAAGCGGATGGAGACTTGCGACGACGAGTTCGCCGCGGCCGCGAAGGATTTTATCAAGCGACAGACCGACGCCGATAAGCCTTTCTTCATTTGGCTCAACTTCACCCATATGCACCTGTTCACACACACCAAGCCGTCGAGCCTCGGACAGGCAGGCCGCTGGCAGTCGCCCTACCACGACACGATGATCGACCATGACAAGAATGTCGGGGAAATGCTCGATTATCTGGACGAGCTTGGGATAGCGAATAACACCTTTGTGATGTACTCCACCGACAACGGCCCGCATCGGAACTCATGGCCCGATGGAGGCATGACGCCGTTCCGCAGCGAGAAAGATACCAACTGGGAAGGCGCCTTCCGCATTCCGCTTCTGGCGCGCTGGCCGGGCAAGATCAAGCCTGGCACCATCTCCACCCAGATCGTCCAGCACCACGATTGGTTGCCGACCTTCCTCGCCATGGCCGGCGATCCGGATGTAGTGGATAAGCTGAAGAAGGGATACGACACTATCGGCAGGACCTACAAGAATCACATCGATGGCTACAACCTGGTGCCATTCCTCACCGGGCAGGAGAAGGAGAGCCCGCGCAAGCTGTTCGTCTATCTGAGCGACGACGGGGACGTACTCGCACTTCGCTATGACAACTGGAAGGTCCAGTTTATGGAACAGCGCTGCAAAGGTACACTGCAGGTGTGGGCGGAGCCTTTCACCAAGTTGCGGCTGCCGAAGATCTTCAATCTTCGCACCGATCCCTACGAATTCGCCGACGTCACCTCGAACACCTACTACGATTGGTTCATCTACCATGACTACATCGTGTATGGCGCCATGGCGATTGCAAATATGTGGGCGGAAACCTTCAAGGAGTTCCCGCCAGTCCAGAAACCGAACAGCTTCACCATTGATGACGCACTGAAAATGTTGAGTTCAGCTGCAACCGGAAGATAGAAAATGCATGGTGAGGAGCGGCGACTAGTCATCTCGCCGCTCTTCACTCAACCCAACTTTTCGCAGCCTGCGACAAACAAGGTAGAGCAATTCTGGTAACCCTGCAGGTCGCCTTTGTGCCGTACCTCGTGATTCGGGGGCCGGCAAATCGGATCTTTCCCAGCCGCATTTACCGATCGATATTGCAAAAGCCATGGTGGGGCTTCGCCGGATTTCCTGTTCAGCTTATGGCTTCGGCGCACCCCATGCGGTTTTCCTTGGAGAAAACCGCACACGCGGTCTTGTCCAGTGCAGGGTACAGGAAATCCGGGTCCGCCTCGTCTTATTCGTCCCAGGTACGCTGGTGCGAACCTGGGGCACCCGTCCAGTTCCTATTGGTTCGGTGAGTAGACTGACTCCTGCCGGGTTGAGTTCTCACGCAGCCTCTACAGAACGGTATAGGAGAGGCGTTTGAGTATTTCGTTCAGGGGCATAATCGTGAGAAGTGGTGGCGACGCAAGGTGCGTTGGCGTAACTGGTAATTTTTACAGTGCTGAAGGCTGAGCTTTGGCTGGCTCATAGCACTCGCAGATCTAGTTCCATGTCATGAAAACAGGCACCGTGGCCTACTAAACATATCCCTTGCAGCCCTGTCGTTGCCTACACGCCGGCCTCTTATCCATTGGTCCGCTGACTATGAAAAGTAACAATTCCCGGCGCTGAACCGATGCAAAAGGCTGCTACACTAGCTAGGCATTTCATACAGGCCCCGCTCAACGTTTGCTCATGAGGCGGCGGGAAACTGCTGGTTATGACAGTTTCCTGACGTCTGAAGGCACCGTTCTTTCCGAGTATATAGACCCTCCCGAATGGAGCGTGACGAATGAGGAAGCCGCGTATATTCCTAGCCGATGACCACGCCATGGTGGTGGACGCATTTCGGAGACTGCTGGAGCACGAGTTTAACATCGTGGGTACCGCCTCTGATGGTCTCGAACTCCTCAACTCTGCGCCAAATCTGCATCCAGATTTGGTAGTAGTGGATCTTGGCCTACCCCTACTGAATGGCGTTGAAGCCGGTCGCCAGCTCAAAAAGCTCCTGCCTCAGACGAAGATCCTGGTGGTTACAGTCAACGAGGATCCGGCTGTGGCAGACGCCGTACTAGACGAATGGGCGTCCGGATACCTGGTAAAGAAATGCAGCGGATCGGAATTAGTCACGGCACTCCGAGAGCTCCTGACGGGCCGGTCATATGTAACCACGATGATATCCAGAAGATCCAGCTGATACCCTGCTTCGTCGGCCGGAAGCTCATGGCCAGAAAACACTTACGCCGCGTCAGCGGCAAGTTCTCCAATTGCTGGCTGAGGGCAGGTCTATGAAGGAAGCGGCCTACTTGCTGAATCTCACTACGAGAACGGTCGCCTTCCACAAGTACAAAATCATGGCGAGTCTGGGTATGCACAGTAATTATGAGCTCCTGAAACTAGCCATGCGAGAACACCTGGTCCCGATGGCTTAACAACGTTAAGCGGGGCTATATGGCGATCAGTGAACCGGAGCGCTCCCGAATCATGGAGAATTCCCGCGGGAGCTCGCACCCAGGGTTTCCGAGAATGTCCCTGACCAGCGCGATGCATGCAAGAAGAGCGCGTCCGGGTACCCATATGCTATGGAGAAAAACATGGCTACCTGTTACTTCTGACAGCTTTCGACTCTCCTCCAATCAACCTATCTTTAAGGCTACGCCAAGCAGGCAAGCAAGGGCCTGATGCTGCAAGGGCGGGTGACCGACGGTGAACTGCAACGCCTGTTTCCCTTCCTCGTTTTCTAAAGGTGAACCCGGAACACCATTCGGGGGCGAAATGGAAATGAATCGGCCACGCATCTTGTTGGCTGGTATTCCTATGTCGCTCCTGGCTGCTTATCACAAACCTCTTTGCGAGGAGTTTGAGATCATTGGCACCTCCGCCGATGGCCGCGCTCTTATGGCTACAGCGATACAACTACAACCTAGTGTCATTGTGGTTGACCTTGGAGTCCCGTCGTTGACTGAAGCCAGTACCCGACTGGAGCTGAAGAAGTTAATACCGCAAACAAGGTTCCTCGTGATCACCGAGAAGGAGGATCTTGACGTCGCATTGCAAGCACTCCGTGAGTGGGCTTCTGGGGTCGTGCTGAGAAAGACCGCAAGGAAGGAACTTCTTTGCGCTCTACGAAAGTTGATGGCAGACGAAGTATACCTACCGGCATCCATTGTTCAAGACCCCAAAGAATTAAAAAAACCGAGTTTGCCCACGCAGCGCCATAAGGCTCTCACTCGCCGGCAACGCGAAGTACTGAAACTTCTCGCTGAAGGCCGGACAATGAAGGATATCGCTGATATTTTGCGACTAAGTACGAGCACCGTAGCCTTTCATAAGTACAAAATCAAGCGCACTTTTGCGACTTCGTAGCAATGTAGAACTGCTTAGACTTGCCATCCGTGAAAACTTGACCTCTGCGGAATAGTGGCGTCGACCGGATTTGCAGGAGCGTGAGATGAGGAAAGCAGCTGGGCACCTTCCGATGAGGAGAACGGATGATGATCATATTCAGAAAGCAAACCGCGACAAGATGCTGCCGTCATCAGTGCTGAATGCTATCGAGCCGGCGTGTCGCTCTACTGTCAGAATTGACAGGCTCCCGTGCTTACCTGACGAGTGAGGCCAAGGTTCATCGATGCTCATCAAGGCTCGTTCCAATCGAGGGAATAGATATCCTGGAGTCCGGTATCTTTAAGCACAAGCGGAGAATCGTCCGGAGCGAGACCCAGCCACGGTCCGACGTTGCCCACAGTCGGGAGGTTGGTCAGATCTGAAACTTGCTCCACCTCGCGATCGCTCACCCGAACTCTCAGTATCGCCGGGTTTTCCAGCCAGCGTAAGAAGTAAACATATTGTCCGTCGCTTGACCAGTTCAGGAATGCAGCTCTTGCCCTCGCGAGTAGCGACCACTGCTGAGTTCGAAAGTCGAAGAGCATCAAGCTCAGCGAATCGGACGGCATGGCGACGATGTACCTGCCATCGGGTGACCAACGGGCACCGTACAAGCCTCGGGAACCGGGCAGCGTGGAGACATGGTGAGTCTTCAAGTCGAGCACGCGGAGAACTGAATTGTTGTCGGCTGGTACGCCACTGAAGAGAATCTTGTCTCCGTCCCGCGACCAGTCCGGATCTCGCTGAGGCTCGGAATCTTCGGGCAGCAGTTGCCGGGGGTCGCCGCCGGCGGCTGATACGAGGTAGATCTTTCCGGGTTTGCCGGCTAAGGCGTCGAAGAAGGCAATCTGTTTGCCGTCCGGCGACCAGCGCGGTAAACCTGCCAATAGCGGAGGGGTACTGAGCTGTACCCGTCCACTGCCGTCCAGTTTGCTTTTCCAGAGGATGCCTTCGGGGTAGGAGACATAGGCGACCCACTGGAGGTCTTTGGAAAACACAACGTCTTCGGCTGAGATGCCAGAGAGAATAGGCGTGAACTGGCCGGACTTAGAGTCGCCGCGCTCGAGTTCGCCTCGGTAGGTCCGGCCGGCCACGAAAAGTTTCTTGCCATCTTTACTGGGAAGAGGGGTGAACAACCCGAGCGGGCTGGAAGTCAACTGGATTGGCCTACCGGTGGATTGGTGAAGAAACGTTCCTTTTTCGGCGCGTGCCCAGATCTGGCTCTGCGATTGGAAAACGAAGTATTTTCCATCCGCGGTCCACTTGCCGCAGCATGCGTCGGACGCATTGTGCCAGGCAGTAAATAGTGGGTGCAGATTCGTCCCCTGCTTGGAAACTTCCCAGAGGGAATTCGCATTCGTCCTGAAATCTATAACCGTCAATCTCAGTTCGTTTCCTGAGGGTGACCATGCCGGATAAAAGCCCCGGCCCGGCAGGGAAACCAACTTTCGTGATTCCGTCCCATCGCCCCTGGCCAGAAACAAATCGCTTCCATCGGCATAAACCAGCGTGCCGCCATCTGGAGACCAAGCCCCGTCCTGCCCAACAAGAGAATCCAGACGGGTGGGCGTACCTCCGAGGATTGGGAGTCTCCAAAGCTCGCCTCTGTACTCCGTGCCCCGGTTGTCTTTGACCAGAAGTGCTGCTCCGTCCTGAGAGACGCCTAGAGGAAGAATCGCTCGCGAGGCGGCCGGAATCCGAACCGGCTCGCCCCCCGAGATGGACATCTGCATAATTCCACTGGTGGCGTTGTTGGCGGTGGGTCTACCAAAGCCGAGATAAAGGCGCGAGCCATCGGTACCGACCAGGCCCTTTGGCTGACCATCGCGGGTGAGCTGGACGTAATGTGAAACCATCGGCACGGGCAGGGGCCGCGTCATGAGAACGGCCAGCAAAGCGACGCCAACTATCCCCAGCCCGGAAAGAGTCCAAAGCCATCGCCATCGCGGTGTAGACTTGCTGCGGCCAAGTGTTGGGACAACGGAAGGTACCTCCGGCGACGAATCTATTTGCCGCCTCAAAGGGGGTACCTCCGCCGAGTTGCTCTGCACTTTCTTCAAGTCGGCGCGGATTTCAGCGGCGTGCTGATATCGGAGTTCGCGGTCTTTTTCCAGGCATCGATCGATGATGCTCGCTAAACCCTTCGGAACATCAGGATTGAGCTGCGCTGGAGTGATCTGGACCTGCTGCACGATGGAGATCAGAAGCTCGCCGGTCGTATCGCCCGCGAAAGGCGAATGGCTGGTGCACATCTCGTAGAGCAGGATGCCAAAAGAGAAGAGATCAGTACGGGTATCGAGCTGCCGCCCGAGGGCCTGCTCCGGTGACATGTACGCCGCCGTCCCCAGCGCGGCTCCCAGCCCGTCGGTAAGTTGCGATTCCGCCCCGGCTCCGGCAAGCTCCTTGACGGGGATCCTCTTCGCCAGACCGAAGTCCAAAACCTTGGCGGTGCCCCGTTTGGTTACGAAGACGTTCGCCGGTTTTATGTCGCGGTGGATAATACCCTTCTCGTGTGCTGCTTCGAGTGCGTCCGCTACCTCGATGGCGATTTCGATTACCCGCTCGATGGAAAGCGACTTTTCCTGAATCAAGTGCTTCAGGGTTTCACCCTCCAGAAACTCCATGGCGATGAATGTACGCCCGCCTTCCTCGGCGATTTCATAGATGGTGCAGATATTAGGATGGTTCAGCGCGGAAGCGGCACGCGCCTCGCGCTGGAAGCGCTCCAAGGCAGCGCTGTCGTGGGCGAAGTTATCGGGGAGGAACTTGAGCGCCACCGACCGGCGCAGGAGCGTGTCTTCCGCCTTGTACACCACGCCCATGCCACCACCGCCGATCTTCACTAATCCGCGGTAGTGGGAGATGTTTGTATCGGCCATTGCTGGCTACAACCCTAATCCAGGCAAAGGCGCAACGGCTAGTCCCGTCAAGGCTCGTTCCAATCGAGGGAATAGATATCCTGGGTCCCGATATCTTTGAGTAGGAGCGGGGAGTCGTCCGGCCCGAGACCCAGCCATGGGCCGATGTTACCTGTAGCCGGCAGGTTCGTTAAGTCTGAAACCGGTTCCACCTCGTGGTCGCTCATTCTGACTCTCAGCACGGCGGGATTGTCCAGCCAGCGTAGGAAGTAAACATACTGTCCGTCCCTTGACCAGTTTGGGAATGCAGCTCTCGCCCGCGCGAGTTGCGACCACTTCCCGGTCTGGAAGTCGAAGATGACCAGGCTCAGCGAGTCCGCCGGCATGGCCACGATGTACCTGCCATCCGGCGACCAGCGGGGTGAGAACAGACCTCGAGAACCGGGGAGCTCGGAAACGTGATGGGTATTCAGATCGAGCACACGGAGGGCCGAATCAGTGTCCGCCGGAACGCTGCCGAAGATAATTTTGTCGCCGTCCGGCGACCAGTCGGGATCCTGCTTGGGCTGAGGATCTGCCGGCAGCAGTTGCTGTGGAGCGCCGCCTTGGGCTGAGACAACGTAGATCCTTCCTGGTTCGCCGGCTGAGTAGTTATAAAACACAATTTGCTTGCCGTCCGGCGACCATCGCGGCAGCGCGGCAAACAGCGGAGCGGAAGTGAGCTGTATTTTTTGGGTACCATCCGGCTTGCTGCGCCAGAGATTGCCGTCGGGGTAGGATACGTAGGCCAACCAGCGCCCGTCTTTTGAAAATACGACGTCCTCGGCGGAGATGCCCGAGAGAAAGGGCGTGAAGGAGCCGGACTTGGATTCACCACGCTGCAGTTGGCCGCGGTAATTCCGGCCCACGACGAAAAGTTTTTTGCCATCTTTGCTGGGGAGCGGAGTGAACAAACCGAGCGGGCTCGAAGTTAACTGGATGGGTTTGCCGGCGGATCGGTGAAGGAAGGTTTTCTCTTCGGAAAGTGCCCAGATTTGCCCCTGAGATTCGAAAATGAAGTATTTCCCGTCCGTTGTCCATTTACCGCAACATTCGTCTGCAGGATTGTGCCATGCGGGAAACAACGGGTGCAGATTCGTCCCCTGCGCTGAAACTTCCCACAGTGAATTCCCACGGGTCTTGTCATCGATCACCGTAAACCTGAGTTTCTTTCCCCCAGGTGACCATGCCGGATAAAAGCCTCGGCCGGTCAAAGAAACCAGCTTTCGCGGTTCCGTACCATCATTTCCGGCCAGAAACAATTCACTTCCGTCGGCGTAAACCAGGGTCCTGCCATCGGGAGACCAGGCCGCATCCTGCCCGACAAGACTGCCCAGGCGGTGGGGCGAACCTCCGAGGATGGGGAGTCCCCAAAGCTCCCCCCTATAGTCCGTGCCCTGGTTGTCCTTGACCAGAATTTCCGCTCCATCGGGGGAGACGTTCAGCGGGAGAACGGCGGTAGAAGCCGCCGTAATCCGCACCGGTTCGCCTCCCGAAGCAGACATCTGCAGGATGCCGGCTGTAGCGCTGTAGTTGATGGTTCTGGCAAAACCAAGATACAGCCGCGAACCATCGGTACCGACCAGGGCCTTGGGCTGACCGTCGTGGGTGAGCTGCACGTAGTTTGTGGCCTTGGGCACGCGCCGGGGAGCGGTCAGGAAAAAGGCCAGTAGCACCGCGACAGCTATCAACAGCCCGGAAAAGATCAGCAGCCATCGTCGCCGAATGGTGTATCGAGCAGGTTTGGCCTGCGCAGTTGCGGATGCGGATCTCACGCCGCCCGGGGCAGCGCCCGCCCATGGCCGGAACCCTGAAGATGCGGGGGCCGATGACGTTTTTTCAGGTGCAAGAGAGCTAGTGGGAATCTCTGCCTGCGGGTTGCGTTGCACTTCCTTCAAGTCCGCGCGGATCTCGCTCGCGTGCTGGTATCGGAGATCCCGATTTTTCTGCAGGCACCGATCGATAATGCGCGCTAACCCCTGCGGAACATCCGGATTCAGTTGCGCTGGAGTGAGTTGCACATGCTGGACGATGGAGATTAGAAGCTCCCCGGTCGTGTCCCCTGGGAAGGGCGAGCTGCCGGTACACATCTCGTACAGCAGGATGCCGAAAGAGAAGAGATCGGTGCGCGCATCGACCGGCTTACCGAGCGCCTGCTCGGGCGACATGTACGCCGCCGTTCCCGGTACGGCTCCCAGCCCGTCGGTAAGCTGCTGTTCCCCGGGAAAGGATTCTGCCCCGGCTCCGGCAAGCTCCCTGGCGGGGATCCTCTTTGCCAGGCCGAAGTCCAAAACCTTGGCGCTGCCCCGTTTGGTTACGAAGACGTTGGCCGGTTTTATGTCACGGTGGATAATACCTTTCTCGTGTGCCGCTTCGAGTGCGTCCGCTACCTCGATGGCGATTTCGATCACCCGCTCGATGGAAAGCGAATTTTCCTGAATCAAGCGCTTCAGGGTTTCACCCTCCAGGAACTCCATGGCGATGAACGTACGGCCGCCTTCCTCGGCGATTTCATAGATGGTGCAAATATTAGGATGGTTCAGCGCGGAAGCGGCACGCGCCTCGCGCCGAAAGCGCTCCAATGCAGCGCTGTCGTGGGCGAAGTTATCGGGGAGGAACTTGAGCGCAACCCACCGGTGCAGGAGGGTGTCTTCTGCCTTGTAGACCACGCCCATGCCGCCGCCGCCAATCTTCTCTAATCCGCGGTAGTGGGAGATGTTTGTATCGGTCATCGTTAGGCACCCGCAAACGACCGAATCGGGCCTACACAATCGTATTGTCTAGATCATAACAGCCATGGATTGTGGTAGATGGCCCTAGTCCCGACTCGCGGGAAAGGCTTAAAGTGGTGGTTTGACGATAGGGGCGCGGGCGGTAATCGTCGTGCCCTGCCCGGGGCTGGACAAGATTTTGAATTCGCCGCTAATCAGATTGATTCGCTCACGCATGCTGATCAGTCCCAGCCCCGCAGCGAGCCTCGCGGCCTCCACATCGAAGCCAACGCCGTCATCGCGTATTTCCAGGCCGAGATCGCCGTCGGAACGGGTCAGTCGAACCGTGATGGTCTTGGCGCCGCTGTGCTTCACGATATTATGCAATCCTTCCTGCAATACCCTGAGGAAGGCCAACGCGATCATGCCGTCCAATTTCTCCTCAAGATGATCGCAGGAACAATCGACGGGGATACCTAGTTGCTCCGAGCATTCGCGGCAATGGCCCCTGATTGCCACAGCCAGGCCGAGCAACTCCAGTTCCGAGGAGTGCAGGTTGTGCGAAAGGCGGCTTACCTTGTTGATGATTTTTTCCAGCTTGAGGGAAAGATCTCTCAGGCTGGCGTGCATCATCTCAGGGTGGCCGGAGACGGGCTGGCCGGCGCGGAGCATCTGAATTTTCAATACCGCCAGCGACTGGCCAATATCATCGTGAAGCTCTCTCGCAATGCTGGTGCGGTCCGCCTCCTGGGCATTCATCATTCTGCGGCTCAGCTCATCGCGCGCGGCTTCGGCGTTACGCAGGTCCTGCTCGGCCTGCTTAAGAAAGGTGATATCTTTGGCGACTGCAGTCAAGCTCCGAGGAGCATTTGTAACATCGTCGCGTACCAACGAAAAGACCATGTTCACCCAGACCGGTTGTCCGGCTGCTCTGACACTCATGTTGGTGGAGTAATGCTTTATCTCACCAGCGATCAGCCGGCGTAAGCCATCGTTGCACTGGAGCCATGATTCCTCCGGTAGAAAAAACTCGTTGAGGCTTTTCTCCAGCAGCTTACTTTCCGGCTGCCCAATAATTTCAGCCATCTGCGTGTTGGCGCTCAGCAGCCTGGCGTCCAGGGTCAGTTGGGCGACAGCAACGGCAAGACATGCAAAAGCCTCGCTCCAAGTGTGCTGTTGCACGTAGACATTTCGCTCTTCGTGAGAATCTCGCTTGAGCATTCTTCCATCCCTGGCAGATCAACACTACGGAGTCAAAGGCTCCTTAAGAGTATCTCGCAGCAGTATATCTCGTGAATCGGCTGTAAGTATGAGAGTTCATAGGGGCTTTTCCTGGGCCGGGGCTAGTAGTTTTGCTAGTGTTCCATCGCTTCTTCGCCGATTAGCCTTTTATAAACTCTCCCTGAAGATCACGCAGAACAGCAATCCACTGAAGATAAGGCGGGCTAGAGTGAAAAGGCTCCTGTGTATCGATGACAGCCCGGAAATGCTTGAGGTCCTAGCGGACTTCCTCCAGTGGGAGTTCCAGATCGTTGGGACGCTCTCTTCCGGTTCTTTGGCGCTTGAGCAAGCCATGAACTTCAAGCCAGACGTTATTCTCCTGGATGTCGATCTGGGTGATATCAGCGGGTTCCGTGTCGCGGAGCAGCTGAAAAGCTCTGGTTGCCCTGCTAGAATCGTCTTTCTCTCGGTTCACGAGAACATAGACTTCATTCGGGCCGCTCAGGATTTGGGCGCGGCCGGCTATGTCTTCAAATCGCAAATCACGCGTGATCTGGTGAAGACACTTCACGCCGCCTTCTAGCCGCGGGACCAGCATCGAGCAGTCCCAACGGCGCAGAAGAGCTACAATTCATTTACAAGCTTTGGGCCTCGCTTAGCGACACTCGATGGAGTATGTGCGTACCCGGCCCCCCTCCACCATAGCTATGAACGGCGAGTGATCGAAATGTGCACTGGACAAGTGACCGGACGATCGTTCAGCGACTCCCCACGAACGCATATTCATGCGTTCCAAAGCAACCAAAAGCAAGGCCTACGCGCTGGCTCTTCCTGTGGTTACCCGGGCAGGCTTTCTGCATATGGATGGTTAGCAGTTCTTGGCATTCTTTTGTGCATCCTGATGGGTCCGGCTGCCGCCGCGGAACCAGCTGTGAAGAACGTACTCGTGCTGCATAACTGGGCCAATCTCCCTCAGGCCTGGGCCTTGATGGAATCCACCGTGCGTGCTCGGGTTCCCGGGGAAATCAACTTCTACAACACGTCGGTGGAAAACCCGCGATTCGATGAGGCGGTTTATCGGGAAAGCCTGGCAGAGACGCTCCGCCGTGGGTACGGTGGGGTCAAGCTGGACGTCGTGGTTGCAGCTAGTTATCCGGTGCTTCAATTCGCGGTGCAGTACCGTGACAAGATGTTCCCGGGGGTGCCAATCGTCTTTACCGATGTGGGTCGCCCCGAGGTGCAGAAGATGTGGCCCGGCGTCACAGGCGTGATCAGCCCTATCGGCATGCGGGAAACAATCGATCTTGCGCTCCATCTTCATCCAAATACGAGGGTGGTCGCCGTCATCACAGGCATAACGGAGTGGGATAAGTACTGGTTGGCAGTTGCACACTCTGAACTCCTTCGTCATCAGGATAAGGTAAGAGAGATCGACATCATCGGACCTTCAAGCCATCAAATTATTGAGAAAATCAGTGAACTCCCTCCTTCTACTGTGGTTTTGTTTCAGCTCAGGCCAGATGACTTGACTCAACCGGCGCTGGACCCGGTTGACGTCCTGACTGACGTCGCACAGCGCTTGCCAACCTATTCCGCTTGGCACGGACTTGCGTTAAATCGCGGCGGCGTCGGCGGAGCGTACCGTGACCCTTGGAAAGACGCTGTGTTGAATGGAGAAATAGTGGCCCGGGTATTGTCAGGGGAGCGGCCAGAGAACATCCCCATTGCGCACGACTCCGATCTTCAGATCGACGTGGATTGGCGGGCGCTCCAGCGCTGGCACATCTCAGAATCGGCGTTGCCGCCGGGCACCGTAGTCGAATACCGGCAGCTTACCTTTTGGCAGCGAGACCGGAAATACATCGTGATAGCTATCGCCCTGATTGTGGCTCAAGCCTTGTTGATTGCGGGCTTGCTGTTGCAGCGGGCGCGCAAACGGAAGGCAGAAGCCGTTCTGCTGGAGAGCGAAGAGCGCTTCCGAGTCATGGCCGATACCACTCCATCGCTCGTCTGGATGTGTGACTCACGAGGACGGATTACCTACTTAAATGGCCGTCGACTCGCATTTACGGGCAGGGATTCGAACGCGGATGACGGTGACAACTGGATCACGTACGTTCATCGCGACGATGTAGAGCATGTGCTAGGCGCGCTCTATGAGGCGTTGAAGACTAAGCAATCATTTTCACAAGAATACCGTTTACGTCGAAACGATGGAGCCTACCGTTGGATGTTCGACGTTGCGTCTCCACGGGTGAACGGTGATGGATCGTTTGGAGGGTTTATCGGCTCGGCGATCGACACCACCGACCAGAAGCTTGCCCAGCAGGCGCTTGAAAAAGTAAGTGGTCAACTGATCGCAGCCCAGGAGCAGGAACGTAGCCGAATCGCCAGAGAACTTCATGACGACATCTGCCAGAGACTTGCGCTCCTCTCGATGGAACTGGAACAGGCGAATCGGGCGTTGAATGGTTCAAGCGCCCAGAGAAATCCCAAGATCGATAAGATTAAGCAACACTGTGGGGAGATTGCGGGCGCGGTTCAGGCGTTGTCGCACAAACTCCACTCCTCCAAGCTGGAGTATCTCGGTATCGTGGCCGCTGTCAGGAGTTTTTGCCGCGAATTCTCCGAGCAGAACGAGGTGAGCGTCGAATTCTCCCATGAGAATGTTCCGGACTTTGTGCCCGCTGATATCTCTCTCTCCTTATTTCGGGTAACGCAGGAAGCATTGCAGAACGCACTGAAATACAGCGGAGTCAGCGAATTTTCGGTGAACCTGCGAGGCGCGGCAGGCGAGATTCAACTTGAGATTAGTGACCGGGGCGCGGGGTTCGACGTTGAGCAAGCAAAGCGGCAAAAGGGATTGGGGCTGGTAAGCATGCAAGAGCGAGTCCATCTTGTGCATGGCACCTTCGCCATCGAATCCAAACTGGATTCCGGGACGAGGGTCTCTATTCGTGTCCCCTATGTCGAAGAAATATCGATTCCGGAAAATGCTGTGGAAACGCCTCAACATCGGCTTGTGTAACGCCAGGGTAACATTCCACATTTTGAAGCGTGATTGCTCCGTTTCTACCTTAAGCAGGGCCCAAAGGTTGCCGACTCTTCAGTCCAGTACGATTCGACTATCCGACGCGATATCAGCCATCACTTAGAGCAGCCGATAGTAAACCTTTAAAAGCGTATAAGCACCCGCCACCCCGGCGGAACTGGTAGAACTAGCAATTCCGCGTGAGAAATACCCTCAGCCCCGAGGACTGCTCCCGAGTTCCGCGAGCGATTTTAGGGTCCGCAGGGCTCGTTCAGTGGGCACTGTCACTTGTGCCAGTAGCATGGGCCGCACGATGCTCGTAGGCTTCCGTTTTGTAGCCACCCCGCAAACGCGAGAGGCGCAGTTTATGGCGACAAGTTCATCCCCGCGCGGCAACATCCTCTTGTGCATTGGTTACAAATTGTCCTTCTGTTCCCGAACGAAGACGCAACAGAAGAGGAAACTCAACCAAAACTAAGATGACAGACGCAGGAGGAGAAAATGACACCAATCAATAACCCAGGCCAACAGACCCCGGC
Organism: uncultured Acidobacteriaceae bacterium; assembly: GCA_963821315.1. Taxonomy (GTDB): domain Bacteria; phylum Acidobacteriota; class Terriglobia; order Terriglobales; family Acidobacteriaceae; genus PALSA-350. The sequence continues at coordinate 236,796 of CAWGDP010000018.1, forward strand.
TACGCCGGGTTCACCCAGTGCCACGGTGACGATTGACGGTAAACAGCTTCCGCCGCCGCCCATGAAATTTGGCGGCGTGATCCAGGAGGACGCCAAGAATTCGAAGTCTTACTGGCCGCCTCAGGTGGTGCCGCGCAAGGGCGCGCCCAACGTGCTCCTCATCATGACCGACGATCAGGGATACGGCGTCACGAGTACCTTCGGGGGCGTGGTTCCGACGCCGGCCATGGACCGCGTCGCCGAGGCGGGATTGCGTTACACGCAGTTCCACTCCACGGCTCTCTGCTCGCCGACGCGCGCGGCGCTCATCACCGGCCGCAATCATCACTCTGTGGGCTTCGGCGTCATCGGTGAAATGTCCACCGGCTTCCCCGGTTATGACTCCATCATCGGCGCGGAAAATGCTACCGTCGGCAGGATTTTGCAACAAAACGGATTTGCCACGTCCTGGTTCGGGAAGGAGCACAATACTCCCGCCTTTCAATACAGTTTGGCCGGGCCTTTCGATCAATGGCCGAGCGGCATGGGCTTCGATTATTTCTACGGATTCATGGGAGGCGAGACCGATCAGTGGACGCCTTATCTTTTCCGTGATCACACCCAGGTCTTTCCGTGGATCGGCAAGCCGGATTATAACCTGACTACGGACCTGGCGGATGATGCCATTAAGTACATGAGTGCCCTGAACGCGGCGGCGCCAGACAAGCCGTTCTTTCTTTATTACGTGCCCGGCGGTACGCACTCGCCGCACCAGCCCAAGCAGGAATGGATCGACAAGTTCCACGGCAAGTTCGACATGGGCTGGGAGAAACTGCGGGAGGAGATTTTCGCCAACCAGAAACGACTCGGCGTAATTCCCCCGAACACGCAGCTTACGCCGTGGCCGGATGTGTTGCCGAAGTGGGATTCGCTTTCGGTCATCCAGAAGAAGCTCTATGCGCGCGAAGCGGAGGTGTTTGCAGCTTACGCTGCGTACACCGACCATGAAATTGGCCGCGTGATCCAGGCGGTTGAGGACATGGGAAAACTGGATAACACGCTGATCATCTATATCAGCGGCGACAATGGCAACAGCGCCGAGGGCACACTGGAGGGAACGCCAAACCAGATGACCGCATACAACGGGATTCTCAAGCTCCCGGAAATTGAACTGATGCGGTATTACGAATCCTGGGGTTCGGATAAGACCTATCCGCATATGTCGGTTGCGTGGTCGTGGGCATTTGACACACCGTTCAAGTGGACCAAGCAGGTGGCGTCGCATTTCGGCGGGACTCGGCAAGGCGTGGCCATTTCGTGGCCGGGGCATATCAATGATGTAGGCGGCATCCGTTCCCAGTTCCATCACATGATCGACATCGTGCCGACCATTCTTGAAGCTACGGGCGTGAATGAGCCGACCACGGTCGATGGCATCGCGCAAAGGCCGATTGAAGGCGTGAGCATGGCTTATACCTTTGATAAAGCCAATGCCAATGCACCCTCGAAGCGCGAGACGCAGTATTTTGAAATGTTTGCCAACCGCGCGATCTATCACCAAGGTTGGGTTGCGGCCACGACGCCGCCGGCCCCGCCCTGGGAGCTGGGAACTACCAAGCTGCCTGAGATCAACGACTACAAGTGGGAGCTCTACAACATCACCGAGGACTTCTCTCAATACAACGATCTTGCTACGACGAATCCCGGCAAGCTGAAAGAGCTGCAGGCGTTGTTCCTCAGTGAGGCAGCGAAATATAATGTGCTGCCAATCGACAACTCGGTCCTACCGCGCATCATCACGCCACGGCCGAGCGCGACCGCTGGACGCACCTTATTTACCTATACGGGTGAGAACGCCGGTATTCCCGTGGGCAATGCCCCAAGCCTCTTGAACAAGGACTACACCATTACTGCGGAAGTGACGATTCCGAAAGGCGGTGCGGAAGGGATGATCGTAACCATGGGCGGTGTCTTCGGCGGATATGGTCTGTACCTGCTCAAAGGCAAACCGGTCTTCGTTTACAACCTCCTTAATCTGAAGCGAACCCGCTGGGAGGGCGGCGTGGGTGGTGCCGACCTGATGGGTAAGGCGCTGGAGCCTGGTAAGCACACGATCGCCTTTGATTTCACCTACGATGGTCCGGGCCCTGGCAAGGGTGGTACCGGTGTGCTCTCGGTGGACGGTAAGGAGTTGTCCCGGAAGACCATGGAACACTCGATCCCGTTTCTGATGGCCATCGATGAAACCTTTGACATCGGCTGCGATACCCGCACACCGGTGGACGATAGCTACGAGCTGCCGTTCCACTTCACCGGCGAAATCGACAGGCTCACCTTCAAGCTCGGTCCGGAGCAGTTGATGGAGGTGGACCATGCCGCAAAGGCCGAGGCATTAGCCAGTGTGCACAGCTAGGTAAGGCAGTCATTCGATGGCGAAGAACGCGTTTGGTTTCCTCCGGCAGCGGCATCAACGAGCAACCACTCGTTGATGCTGCCAGCCTGAGGTAAAACTCGCCCACGACACTTTCGCTGTGCCCGAAAGTGAAACTGCAGGTCCCTCCCCTACGCTCCCCCGGATTTCCTGTCGAACCAGGTGGCGTGGGCGATCTTCATGCGGCTTTCCCCGCACCATCTGCTTGCGTTCGGTAATTGCGCCCGGGGGACGCAGCGATGACTCCATTCACCTGCAGAAGTGGCTTGTCCCCAGGGGTAAGTCGCTGCTAAGGTCGAGACACGATGGCAGACAAGACGACAACCGGTGAGATGGTTGCGATCCAAGGTGGCGAGTTCCTTATGGGGTCGAATGACTTCTATCCCGAGGAGCGTCCCGCTCGGCGCGTCCGGGTCGAGTCGTTCGCTATCGATTGCTGTCCGGTCACGAATGCGGAGTTTGCAAGATTCGTGGACGCGACGGGCTACGTAACCGTGGCTGAGCGCCCCATTGATCCGACCTTGTATCCCGGCGCCAGTCCCGAACTCTGTGTTCCTGGTTCCGCTGTTTTTCGTCGCGCACGCGGGCCGGTGAATCTTTCCGACTGGTCACAATGGTGGGCGTGGACGCCGGGCGCCTTTTGGCGCCGCCCGCTCGGCCCCCACTCCTCCATCGCAGGTTTTATGGATCATCCTGTCGCGCACGTCGCGTATGAGGATGCCGAAGCCTACGCGCTTTGGGCTAGCAAACAACTTCCCACTGAGGCCGAGTGGGAGTACGCCGCGCGGGGTGGACTCGACGGCGCGATTTTTACCTGGGGCGACGAGATGATACCGGGCGGCAAGGCTATGGCCAATACGTGGCAGGGTGAGTTTCCGTGGCAGAATCTCTTGCTCGACGGTTATGAGCGAACATCGCCAGTTGGTTCCTTTCCGCCTAATGGATACGGTCTTTACGATATGGCGGGAAACGTTTGGGAGTGGACCAGCGATTGGTATTCGGACCATCGAATGGCCGGCAAGACGAAGCCCTGTTGTGGTGACTCGCTGAGGCACGAAGCTACCCTCGAAGACAGCTTCGATCCGACGCAACCGCAGATCAGAATACCGCGCAAGGTGATCAAGGGAGGGTCGCATCTCTGCGCCCCCAACTACTGCTTGCGGTTCCGCCCCGCGGCCCGTTCCCCGCAGATGCTCGATACTTCGATGAGTCATCTCGGCTTTCGCTGTATCGTCCGACCGCCTGAGTCTTGATTTGAACTGCTTTGAAGGGTCAGACGTCCACGGGAGATCTCTTCAATAGGTAGATGGTGTGATTGCTTCTGAACGCGGGAGCGGATCCGTTATCGAGCTCAGCCTTATTTTGGGTTTGCGAAGTTTGTGTGACTTGCTTTCACACTCATCGAGAACACTTTGAGGAACATGTCGCCTGAGGTATTTAATTCCCAGGGTGACCACCAGCACGTCGTCCATCTGGCCGATAACCGGGATGAAATTCGGAATAATCTGGATCGGACTCAAAACATAAAGCACCGCACACCCGGCGACCGCTTTCGCGTGCCATGGCACTTGAGGGTGAACAAGAGCCCGCCGGATGATCCTGAACTGTTTGAACACCCCCTTGATAGAACTCTTCAGCTTATGTACCGATGACTGTTGCGGTTGCTCCTGGTGGGTTTCCAGGGAGACTTCCACCTGTGGGGGCGCTTCCGCCGCTCGCATGATGCAGCGAAAACCGATGTGGCTCATGCCGGTGTCGATCATCTGCGGTTGGCGTGCCGCGGGACGGTAACGCAGGCAGTAGTTGGGGGCGCATAAGTGCGAACCACCCTTCACGACTCTGCGGGGAATGCGAATCTGCGGCTGCCTTGGGTCGTAGCTCTTCTGCGCAGAGGCAATACGTGGGTTAACCGCCGGCCCACAGCATGCCTGTCCAATTTCGTTCGCATGGTTGTGGACGTACCAGTCTGAGGTCCACTCCCACACATTTCCCGCCATGTCGAATAATCCGTAGCCGTTGGGTGGAAAGGAGCCCACGGGAGAAGTTCCCGCGAACCCGTCGACCAGCAGATTCTGCCAGGGGAATTCGCCCTGCCAGGCATTTGCCATGGCCTTGCCGTCGGGAAAATGTTCATCGCCCCAGGTGAATTTCTTGCCCTCCAGACCGCCTCGGGCGGCTCGCTCCCACTCGGCTTCGCTGGGCAGTTCTTTCCCCGCCCAGCGCGCGTAGGCTTCGGCGTCCTCGTAGGCCACGTGCACCACCGGGTGCTGCTCAAGACCAGTAATTGAGGTCCGAGGTCCACGTGGATGGCGCCAACTCGTGCCTGGTGTCCAGGCCCACCAGTTTCTGTAATCCTTCAGATCCACGGGGCCCTGCGATTTTTGGAATACCAACGCTCCTGGAACGAGATTTTCGGGGGAAGCCCCAGGGTAGTCGGCCGGATTCAGCTCGCGTTCCGCGATGGTGACATAGCCCGTCGCTTTGACGAAGCGCGCGAATTCTTCGTTGGTGACGGTGTGCCGGTCCATCCAAAAGCCATCGACGCTTACCTCGTGGACAGGGCCCTCCTCGGGATAGAAATCTTCCGAACCCATGAGGAACGTCCCGCCTGGAATCCATAACATATCCGGCGGCGCTTGAGTCTTCGTGATTTCCTGAGACGCCATGCTGCTCATTCTATTCCTCCAATGCGTCATCCGTTTGCGCCGCGTGAACTTGCACTGCCGCCCATGGGCTGCAGTCGCTTCCCTTCCCCTTCCAGTAAGTGCTGTCGTCCGGAGACGTGCCTAGTGAATGGATTTACCCGTAGACCTTCTCAGAACAACAACTTTATGGCTCCCTGCGCGACCACATCGAATGGCACAGAACCGATAACCACTGGAATTGCCGGCACGAAAGCCGCCGCAAACAGGCCAAAAAGATCAACGCGGCCGACCGGCAGCGGTCTAACATCGTTGACGTTCCTCACGACGCCGTAGAGGTCATTTAGAGCGGAGAAATCGGCCACCATCAGAACATCCTGATTAAGGCTTTCGGAACGCCCGAACCACTTCTTCTCAAAGTGCTCGCCCACGGTTCGTGCAAACCCGCCATACTTCAACAGGCCACTACGCCTCATCTGCATCAGCACGGGAGTAAACGTGAAATAGGGCGCAACGCAAATGAGCAGTACGGCTCCCACGAGAAGGGCCGCAACGTCACCAAAGGAAGTCAACTTTTGTCCGTGGTGGAACATTCGATTGGCGACAGCGCCAGCCAAGGCGGCGCCCAGGCAGAAGCTAAAAGGTTGTTGCCCGCGCAAGGCAGTTTCGAAAAACCCAATGCCTCCCACACCATCGGGATGGGCGGCGATGAGGCGAAGGTCCAACCGCGCCGTGGCCCACATGAATCGTGTCCAAAGCAATTGTCTCCACAGCCAAAGCAGGGTGAAGAAGGCCGGAATCGGATAGCTGACAAAAAGCGCCCAGGTACCTGCCGGCGAGAACCAGCGAAAGCCGCCAGGGCCTTTCCACCAGTCCACAATCTCTGCGCCTTGGGGACTCAAATATTGTCCCAGCCAAATGACAAGTGCGTAAATCAGCAACACCATCGCGCCTTTGGCGATGTTGGAGTTACGGAGTCTCTCGAACGAGGCCCAACCGGCATTACAAGCGGAGAGCTGGCTCTCCGGGACAAAATCTTCGAGATGGCGCGCTACCCTGGCCAGACGCTTATGCAGACTGGGCGGTCCCAAAATCAGCACCGGAAGGATGATGAGGAAGCGCGATTGAGTGGCGTAATCAGTGAGGAACGAAAGAAATGTAGTACCCCCACGAAGGGCAGATAATACCGCCAGAGGGATCCAGGACACAGCAACCGCAAGGGCAGTAAGAATAATCAAGTGTTCGCTCGCGCCGTGCAGCAGATCCAGAAACCTCCAGGGATTGTCGAGCGAGGATGAGTGGACGCGCTTTGAGTCGCTCCGCAGTAGCTGTGTCATGGTCCGCGCCAACCTACTGTCTCCCACTCGGAAATGGTACTCCCAGGGCCACGGAGCGGCACCTGTCACAACTGACAGTCCACAAGCGGTCGCAATCGGGGTCGGCGAGTTCAGCGCCGCTGCAGCAAGTCAATCATGGGCTGCTGGCTTACACGAATATAGCCAGAGCGCGGCCGGTCAAGATCGATAATTACAGCAAGAACCAGGGCGATGGATACCGACAGCATGCACATGGAAAAGATATTCCGGCGTCCATTCACACCGAACGAATATCCGACCAGCATTGCTGACAGCAAACCCAGGGCGGCATTTATATAGATCACGCTCTCTGGTACATGATTTTGGAATGCCATCCAGCGAGCTTCTGCCAGATCGATGGCCTGATTCAAGGATTGCAACAGTAAGCCGACCCTTACTGGATCGGGATTTTGTTGCGCGTAAGCAGCCGCCCTGGTCCAGAATTGCGTCTGCAAACGGCCGGTTTGTCTGTTCAGGTCTTCGAGCCGTGCGAGGTCATTTCCAGCGGTGCCGTATTGCACCCGGATATTGGCATACTGGCGAAGAAGACTCTCGATCTCGGGGCCTGCCGGTGCGGGCAGGAGTTGCGCACGCAGAGAGGATGTACCGATGGCGTCGGCTTCTTCCAGCACGAGTTGCTTGCGGATCTCGAACCGAGACACCGCCATCGAAATGGTGAATCCCAGCAAGAGTGCAAGAATTCCAAGGATGGCAGCCTCGACAGTAGAAATCTGCGATTTAATGTTTTCCGGAGTGCGAGATTCTAACTTACGTCCCAGCCGGAAGCCTGCCTCGGTGGCCGTCAGCATCAACGCAAAAAAGAGCCAGTTAATGAGGATCTCATTGGTTCTGTAAAGTAGACTTTCGTTCACAACGTCTCCGTCGATAGCGCTACATTTCTGCAGTCCTGGATGCTTCTGCTTTGCGTCAACAAAGGAGACTGCCAGCGCAAGAGACAACGCAACTCGACGACGGCCCGCTGTCGAGCCGCACTACGCTCGCGGCAGAATAAGTATGTGGTAAACGGGATAGCAGAGCAGGAGAGCGGCGACCACCAATAGTCCAACCCGCACGAAACGAGTTTTGAAACGCTGGCTGATCGCGATCAGCAGCAGCACGGTTGCCAGCATGACCGTTGCTCGCACGTATTGGTCGGCATTTTCCCGGCCCTTGCTTCCCTGGTCAAAGACCTCCGTGGCCTGATCATTCAGCCGGGCAGCCATCTCCGTCTTGGAGCTTCGGTATTCCGGCATTAACTGGGGACCCGCGGGAGCGTTGGGGTTATTGAGCGGGTCGGTCTTCTTCCAAGCTTCAAAGGCGGGACGGAACTCGGGCAGGAAGCGCCTTTCAAAAATGCCGGTGAGCTTCTTGTCGTTATGGGCTTCGGCCTTCAGCCATTCAACCACGGTCGAAGCGTTATACAAACGCTCCTGGTTAGCGAAGGTGGCAGCTCCTTCGGCTTGGACACGCAGTTTGCTCGCCTGGCCGTATAGTTCTGACTGGTGTCCAGTCCAGAGGGCTGCCTCATAGCCGCTCCAGGCAGTGGCAATAGCGACTATGGCGAGCACCAGAGCCTCGACGATCTCCAATATTGTCTGTCCGAAAGACTCCTCTGCTGGCTTGTGCTCGCTGAGGTGTTTGGCGATTTCAATGTTGGCGCCCCCCGCTTCGGGCATTAAAGACTACCTCCTAAGTGATCAAGAACGAATTCGCCGCAGGCGACTTCCCTGCTGCGCTGCAATCTGGCCTGCGTTGGAACTATAGCAAAACTTACTTCACGTGCAGATTGAGCTACTAGTTGGTCGCCATCGGCGTGATCTTTTCTACTTTCTTGATGGGCGGTGGACCCCACTTGCCCGTAAGCGCGTCGGCCTGTGGCGAATAGAGTCGCATGGTCAGATTGAAGGGCGCCTTAGGCGCAGGAAGCCAGTTCGCTTCCCTATCCTTGCCCGGACTATCGCTTTGAAAATGGAGGTCGAGCGAACCGTCCGGGTTGTACTTAAATGGCATCCAGCTACTCACGGCAAAGCGATTGAGTGAGTTCGCAACCTGGAAGCCATCCGCGTCGTAGAGTGTGATGGACCAGAAGGCGCGAACCGGCGGAGTAGCCCCCTTCTCGAAGTGAATCGTGTATTGGTTTGCTCCGTCCAGTGGTTTTGCGGTTTCATCGGCGAGATTTAAGGGGTAGATAGCATCCTCCGGCAGGTTCGCCCCCAAGCCAAGTTGCGCCACGATAGCTCGTTTCAGGTAATAGTTCCCGTATACACCCATGGTGTCGGTGTTCATGGACCAGTAGTTGACGACCCTCGCTATGGTAGGCACTTTCCACTTCATTAGCTGCTGGGCACCTTCAGGAGCGCTCTCCAGTGCCTGCTTTAGGACGGGATCGAGCTGATCGAAGTCAAAACTCTTACCGGCTTCGAGACCGATTTGTTTCATCTGCGCCAGGATGGGCTGGTCAGTCAGGTGAGGTGGGTGGACTTTGAGCAACTCTGCCGCATAAGTAAAGTACGCCGCAGCAGACATGGTATCCGCTTGTACCATAGGCGGCGTCTTCATATCGACTGCCGGGTCGCTTTTCACGGTCACGGGCTCGGCGGCCCCTTTGCCCCAGCGTGAGACGGGCGTGACCTTGTAGCCTGCCTGAATGGTATGCACGGCCTCGTAGTCCGCCGGTCCGTCCGTCTTGGTGCGGCCGATAATCCAGACGTAAGGAGTGGGTGCGGCGATGCGGCTAAGCCCCTCTGGAAGCTTTCCCGTCCAGTTCGGTGGGGTGACGAGGAAATCGGCCGGATCGGTGCCAGTCGTTCGCCAGCCTGGCGATGCGAACACGTCCGTCCACATATCGAGCATCGGCAGAAGGTAATACCGGCCATTGGTGTCCGGCGCTGAGACCACCACTGGTTCCGTGGTTAGATCAAGCCACGCAATGGAATAGAGGGTGTCGAAGTTTGAACGCACAACCCCCTTGAAATCTGCGGGCGGGTAGGCCGGAACGTTCACGAACGTATTCATCGGGCCTTTGCCGAACTCCGGCATCGAGGATGTTCGTAGATTGCTTCCGCGTCAGGTCCATAAGGATGAGCGGGTAGAAGTAAATGTAGGCATCCACACCGATGGCGTGCGCCTGGTCTGCGGTCAAGGCGGCAATGGAACCCGCCGATTGCAAAGCTGTGCTCATGTTGCCTCCCGTGTTTCATTCCAGGGCTGCTCCGGCGCCCATGCGGTCTGCCGATTCAGCATCGCAGGTCTGACTGGCTTCCGGGAACTAGTAGAAGTGATAGGAGAGGGTGGTCACATTTGACTGTTTCGCGGGCCCCCACTGTAGAACGCTCCCCGATTTCGGCATTCATTGCCCAACGGTGGGTCCGGTATTCGATCTATGGGACACACTGGCGCGGATCGTGGTCCCGCGCTGGAGTTGCGATTCGATGATGAGGGTCCCATTCAGGAGTTTCAGACGCTCCTGCATGCTGATTAGGCCAAGCCCCAGGCGAGTGTGATGCATCAGACGATGCATATCCTTGCCGAGGAGATCGTCCACTCGTTCATACCCTAAAAGGCGAAGGCAGGCAGGGTTGCAGAAGGTGTAGCGAGCTTCGCGGTCACTGCCGTAAATGGCCTCGGTGGTCGACTCAAGAATTAGCCGGAGCTTTTCCTCGCTCTCGCGCAGTGCTTCGTCCGCCCGCTTGCGCTCGGTAATGTCCTGCGCTGTGCCCCGGAGCCCGATGATTCTACCTTCCGTGTCGCGCAGCGGTTCGCCACGGGAGGTCATCCATTTTGTTGGACCCGCGCCGATAAACTCCAAGTCAAGTTCGTAAGGTGTCCCATTTTGCAACGTGCTTTGGTTCACTGAGGTTAAATGGCTCTTGCCGGATGGGCAACGTGAAAACCTGCAGCCGCCGGCGGCCTGGAACAGAAAACAGCAATCCCGATGTTTCAGGCGATTATGGATAGTAAAAGGAGCAAAATCCTGAGATCAAGAACGTGGGCACCCTGTGATTTCAAGCTAATGGAAACCAGAGTATATTAATTTCTGAATATCGCTGTCGCGACGCCTTTTCGCGGAATCAAACCGGTTTTTGGCGTTCAAGGAGCCGCGTTGGTCAATCAGTGCCCTGAGCCTGGGAAATCGTTTACGGAAGCAAATCATCTTGAGGGCAACCGAAGCGATTCATTGATCCGGGTTCTCGTGGTGGATGATAACGAGCCGTTTCGCCGATTCGTCCGGACGACTCTCAGTACCAAGCCGGAATTAGTGATCATAGGCGAAGTATCTGACGGCTTAGAAGCGGTTCAGAAGGCTCTGGAACTGCAGCCCGCTTTGATCGTGCTCGATATTGGGCTGCCGGGCCTGAACGGAATTGAAGCGGCTCGACGCATCCGCAAGCTTTCTCCCAAGTCCACGATACTGTTTTTGAGCCAGGAATCCTCACCAGAAATCGTACAAGAGGCCCTCTGCTTAGGCGCCCTGGGCTACGTAATCAAAGCGCACGCCGGCAGAGATCTGCTCATTGGCGTGGAAGCGGTTCTTCGGAAGGAGCAGTTTGTCAGCAGCACTCTGAAGGCTGTTGACACCCAAGGCTGATGTTCCCGGGTTGGTCACAATAAGACGTCCGATCTATAATTGTGCTCCGCTTCTAACTGCTCCTTATCGCCCAGCGTCCGATTTCACTAAAGTTCCACTTTTGTGCCGGAAAATGCTAGTGTGAGGACACTTTCTGGAGTCGTCATGTCCTCACTCGCATTGCCGGCACAGGCTAAAGAGCTTTTCCAGTATCTTTTTGAGCAAGCGTCACTAGGAATCGCAGTGGAGGATCTCGAGGGAAGAGTCTTGCTCGCCAACCCGGCGCTTTGCTCCATGCTGGGATATGGGGACAACGAATTGTGCGGCATGAATTGTTGCCAATTTGCTGATCCCGAAGATTCCCAGGACGACTGGGCTCTGTTTCAACAGCTTCGGACAGGCGCCATCGATCAATATTCACTTGAAAAACACTACGTGAAGAAGGATGGGGCTCAGTTTTGGGGACGTCTGCATGTCTCTCTTTTGAAGGACATCGACGGAGCATCCCCGCTGGTGTTTGCCTTTTTGGAGAACATCACGGAACGAAGGCGGACGGAAGATGCGTTGCGAGAAAGCGAGCAGCGCTTTCGTTTAGCAGCATATGCCGGAAAGATGTTCTCTTATGAGTGGGATGCGGCCACCGACGTAATGATCCGCACCGGAGAGTATGCCCAGATGCTGTGCACCGACAAGGAGGCCGACCTTACTACCGGTCAACAGACCTTAGCGAAGGTTCACCCAGATGACCGGGAAAAGGTTTTGGCCGCGGATGCTGCGCTTAGCGTTGAAAGGCCGGACCTTCGAGTCAGCCATCGCATGGCACGTTCCGACGGGAGTGTGATTTGGGTGGAGAGAACGGGTCGCGCACACTTTAACGAGCACGGCAAGATGTTGCGGATTGTAGGCATGGTAGCGGACATTACGGAGAGCAAGCAGGTGGAAGCGGCGCTTGCAGACGTGAGCCGCAGGTTGATTGATGCGCAGGAGCAGGAGCGTAGACGTATTGCCAGAGAACTTCATGATGACATTGGTCAACGTCTCGCGCTGTTAACCGTCAAGTTGGAACAACTCCAGCTGGAGCCTCTCGCTCTTCCTGAAGTCCGCACTCGTATCGGCGAATTACAGTTGCAGGCGAGCGAGATAGCAACTGATGTTCAAACCTTGTCACACGAGTTGCATTCGACAAAACTCGAATATCTGGGCCCGGTTGCCGCCATGAGAGGCCACTGCCAGGAATTCGCTGAGCAGACCAAGTTGAAAGTTGACTTTAAAAGCCACGGTCTGCCGAAACCCTTGCCGCCGGAAATTTCTCTTTGCCTCTTCCGGGTCATGCAAGAGTCTCTCCGCAATGTGCTTAAACACAGTGGGGCACGGCACGTCGAAGTGGGTTTGTGGGGAACCACGGATGAGGTTCATCTTTCGGTGAGTGACCGTGGCGTTGGCTTTGACAGCAACGCGGCAAAGAGAGGTCGGGGGCTGGGCCTGGTCAGCATGGAGGAGCGGCTGAAACTCCACAAGGGAACGCTTTCCATCGAATCGCAGCCAAAGCATGGCACAACGGTCCACGCTAGAGTACCTCTCAGCTCGGGAAACGGTTTCGTTCAGGCCTAGATTGCGCGGAGAGGATCTCCGAGGGTCGATCGAAGTGTTCATTTCGCAACCTGCGCCGGCTCGCCTGTTGCCAATGTCGCGACACTCTGAAGCTTTCTGAGTCCAGGAAACAAGCCCATCCAGATGAGTGCGACCACGACACTCCCCACCCCACCGATGATGGTGGCCGGTATGATTCCGAACCAGGACGCCGTCACGCCCGATTCAAACTCGCCTAGCTGATTCGAGGTTCCGATGAAGAGCGAATTCACTGCGCTGACACGGCCTCGCATCTCGTCTGGGGTTTCCATTTGCACCAGCGAGGACCGCACCACGACGCTGGTGACATCCGCGGCTCCCAGTACGGAGAGGATTGCCATCGATAGCCAGACATTCCGTGACAAAGCAAACGCAACCGTGGCCACTCCAAAGATAATCACGGCCGTGAACATGCGTTGTCCGGCCCTCGTCCGTATCGGATGATGTGCGAGGAAAATCGACGTAGACAAGGCGCCGACGGCCGGTGACATCCGCAAAAGCCCAAGCCCCCAAGGACCGGTGTGCAGGATGTCTCGTGCATACGCCGGAAGAAGTGCCGTTGCACCTCCCAGCAGCACCACGAAGAGATCCAGCGAGATCGCCCCAAGGATGTTCTTCCGATCGCGGATGTAATGAATTCCCGAGAAGAGTGATTTTGCGGTCACCGGCCCTTTGCTTGCCGTGCGCCGCTTCAGCAGGATGGTCGCAGACAGCATGGCCGCCGTCGCAAAGAGGCAGGCACACATCCCGTAGGGCACATGCGCCCCAAACGCGTAAAGTAGCCCTCCCAACGCCGGCCCAACAATCGATGCTGTTTGGTTTGCAGAAGCCGACCACGCAATCGCTTGAGGCACCTTTGGGTCCTCGACCAACCCAGGAACCATTGCCTGGGTCGAAGGGCTCTCAAATGCGCGCGATGCTCCAATCATCAGGATCGCGCAGTAGATGCCCAACGGATGCAGCCGATGAAGATAGCTGCCGATCGACAAAAGCACCATGGTTGCACTTTCAACGACCTGGCATATGCTGATGATCGTCTTCCGACTAAAGCGGTCTGCCACATGTCCGACCAAAAGAGTAAGCAGCAGCATTGGCAAAAATTGCACCAGCCCCACCATACCTAGGGCAAAGGTACTATGCGTCAGCGCATACATCTGCCAGCCAACGGCAACAGCTGCCATCTGGAACGACAATGTCGAGCATATTCGCGCAAGCCAAAACCGTGCGTACGATGGCTCTCGAAATACTGATTCTCCCCCTGCAGTTAGCGTTTGCTCTCCCATATCCGCCTTATCGATGTTTACATCTCCGAAGTTGCAATACCATCCAGACTAACGAGATTGCAAGACCACTCGTTGCTGGATTTGAGCTGAGGGGACTTGGCGCACACATCAACCAGATGCTTTCACATGAAACTCCTGACAGCCCTGCCTGATCCACTGGTCTTTGGCCTCATCGCTGCACTCGCAAGGATGCTCTGGCCCGTAGCCACAGCCACCGTCAACTTGTGAGCAACGCCAGACTGCTGGATTCGGTCTGAAGAGCCCTATGATGAACTTGAAGATGTAAATCGTGGCTGCTATGCCGACAAGCGCATCGACCATTGAATCGCCTCCTCAGTAGCTCATCACGAATCGGCAGGATCGTCCGATCAAAAGCGCGATGAAGCATCCCTTATTAGTTTAGGCGACCAGTGGGCGACCTTACTCCGGGGTCTATCGGGTAATCCCCGACATGATTGTGAGTATTTCTCACATGAGCGGAAAATAGGGCCTGTCTTGCTTGTGAGCCGTCGTCGGCCGCTGTTTCGATGGGTGGGATCGGGAGAGGTAGTCATTCATGCTGGCTCAGCCCTCTTAGGGACCGCTTAGAGGCCCTCGCGGGCATCATTGTCAACGAACGCGTCCGTTCTTGCCTTTGTATCGAGTTCTCGTCGCGGCGAGGCGCAATATGACGAATGCAGGATCTTACTCTCACGGTGAAGATGCAGCGCGGCATGTGATGCGGAAGATGTGTGCCGAATTCCTGGCGGAATTGGTACGAATGGCCGCCAACCTTTAGCTTTCGCCGGGAATTGGCAATCTTATCGTGGACCTTACATACCAAAGTATGATTGCGCAGGATAGGGCTTCCGGCTAATATCCTTTTTTTTGTGACCAGGGGAAACTTACGAGACGCTGGCCACGAGAGAGATATTCCTGCCTCCGATGTTTCTTCACTGTTCACTAAATTGGAGCTTCAGCGGCAGATTCATAAGCCAGCCCTTTGCGGCGTGAAGAGTGGCTCAGGAACAAGTAACGCGGAAGCAAGGTGCCGGGGAGGATGAGATCTTGACACGAAGTGGGACAAGGCTACCCCGTTCGCGCTGTAACACTTCGGCACGGCTGCGAGAGCGGCGCTGTTCATGGTAGGGATTGGTGCAAGGCTTCGTGCGATTCGCCAGCAATTGCGCCTATCACTGCGGGAGGTCGAACATCGGAGTCGCCGCATTGCCCTGGAGCGGGGCGATCTGTCCTATCAAGTCTCTGCCAGTTGGCTCTCCCGCCTGGAGAGCGATGAACACGAATTGACGGTGAACAAGGTGGTAGCGTTGGGAGAAATCTACGGCCTCTCGACCGATCGACTCATACGCTCGATTTATCCAGAAAACCAGCAGCCCCTCATCCTCGATCAGATTTCCAGCCAGGACCCAACCAAGTTGCCGACCGGAGGCTCACGCGACGAGACCACTCTACTCCCGACTGAGAGTACGCCGCCCCACATGCCATATAGGTTGGGGATCATCGGCAGACTCGATTTGACCTTGCAGCCAATGGTCCCGGCAGGCTCCATGGTTCGGATCGATACGAAAAAGCGTGAAATCTCCGCGAAGAAAGATTGGACCCATGAATTCCAACGGCCCATTTATTTCCTTAAGATCAAGGACAGGTATTTCTGCGGCTGGTGCGAATTGGATAAGGATGCGCAGTGGCTGACCCTGATCCCCCATCCGCTCTCGTCTGCCTCCAGCCGGAGATACAAGTATCCGACAGAAGTCGAAAACATCGGGAGAGTAATGAGTGTTGTGATTCGGTTTGCAGAATGAATTTTTAACAAGTTATATAGTTTGTGGGTTTATGGACCGGTTGCGGTAGTAAGGACGAAACATGGCGCTATCCGCCTAGAGCTTTTACCTCATACCAACTTTCAACGATCTCCAAGACGAACAGAGCAGCCAGGGAACCGTCCACTTTCAGGAAGGCTAAATGTTCCCCATGGACTTCGATCGTCTTAGCGATCACCAGTTCGGGCGGTAGGTCTGCTCTTTTGAACCGAACAAGATATGATGTATCAGCCATCGGATGTAGCGACCTCGCTACATCCACGGTCTGAAGCTGATTGGAGGATGTGGGCTGGGTGTGTCCTGCTCATCTTCCTGCGTTTCCGAGTCGGACTGTCCTGCTCGCTGGGCGGGAATCCGCGCTTCCATGGCGCTCGCAGAAGCCTGTCAAGCTCGTCGTCGATGCTCTGCACAATCGCGTCGAGGTGCATTACCTCAATGTAAGAGGAGGTTATGCGGGAGTCTGTAAAAATTGCCACTTGTTTCTCTAAAATTCCCATTGTTTTCCCTTAGGTGGAAACCATTCTCGCGACCCTGGCCAAAAGATGAGTCGACCATCGTTCGGGCCGGTCCAAGGGAGGATTTCACGAAACCGCACGCTGTCAATCGAGCGGGGGGCGAGCCCCTGCAGAAGATGAATCTTAAACCTGCTGCCGCTGATACGGCCGATGACGTAATGCGTGCAATAGGAGCTGACGATTTCTGGGCAGGCCAAGACCCGAAGTGACAGGTTGCGATTGGGATGTTTGGGTGAAACCGCTCTGCAGGAAGCCACTGGCGCGCACGGTCGAGCCTCGCCTTCACTGCGGCCTCAGTGGTCGCCAGTTACCGGGCGATTTCCTTTACAGATATATTCACGCGTCACCTGCTCCCTTACTGCACCGTCGGCGCCTGGATCGTCTCCTTAGGCTTTCTCCAGTTGAAATAACGCCCGATGATCACCTTCACGATCAGGTGATCCGTCGATGCCGTGGCACCCCATCCCGCGCCAAAATTGATCTCCCACTTCGGCGAGACGAACAGATTCACCACCGGGAAAAACTGCTGTGTCTGGTTGTGCACGTTCACGAAGTGCCCAAACTCACCCCAGTAGCCGTAATACTCTATCCCAAAGTTGAACGTTGGCCGGGGCTGATACGTCACCGTCGCCGCAGGCCCGAACGTCATTCCGTGCGGCGAAACATCGCGGTAGTAGTAATTCACTTCGGCCTGCGGCGTTCCCGGCGGCAGCGATGTCGGATGGATCCCCCAGTTCATCGTCGGGTTCACCGCCCAGTACCATTTGCCAATCGTCTGATCGACAATCGGCATAATCTGCCACGACCACGTCGGATTCGATACGCCGGCCGCGCGTACCCAATCTCATTCGATAGACTCACCCCCACCGGCCAGTGCCAGCTCTAGGTACCCGCACCCGCGGCCTGATATGATCCCCCACCCACTGCACGCCCGTCCCATTGCGCTCTTCGGTAAAAATGTAGAAACCAACCTCCGACCAGTCGTTGATCCCCTGCGTCAGCTCCACCGTCTCGTGTTCCTGGCCCTGCGTGGGCTGCATCCCGAAGCTCGGCGTCGTGCTGCCTTCCACCGTGTGGTTGCTGTGCAGCTCCACCAGCAGCGTCCCTGGCGCCTGGGTCTCCGAGGGATACACCTGGATCTCATAGTTGTCCTGACCCCGCGCCGCACACGAGCCGGCAAAAACTCCCAGCAAAAGAAACATCACCATCTTCGCCGCTCCGCGGCGCATGTGCCTGATAACCACCCGGAGACACCTCCTCGTTGCACGTTCACACGTAGTCGAACAGCATCATGAACCCGGAATCCATGTGGTCCTGCTGATGGCAGTGAAAGAGCGTTTTGCCCGGATTATTGGCCGTAAAAACCACCTCGGTTTTCACTCTGGTTTCAAGCAGCACCACGTCTTTTCGGACCCCCGAGGTCGGTCGCCGATCCAGCGTTTTCAGCTCAAACGTGTGCCGGTGCAGATGCACGGGATGAATGTCCATACTCTGGTTATCGAAGATCAGCCGATAGCGCGTTCCTTCTTTCAACTGCACGGGCTTGATCTTCGGCCACCACTCACCATTGATCGTCCAGTGATCGAAATCTCCATAGCCCTCGAACTTCGGCCGGAATACCAGCGGAATCGCGACCTCATCCCCCTCTGCCGGGCTTGCATCCGCCGCCCCACCGAAATGCTCGTACTGAAAATCGAACTTCTCTGGATCGCGCCATTGGGGAGCGGCACTGTGGTTCCCGTATTCCACCACAATTCCCATTCCCCGGCTGCGATACACCGGATTCGTCTCGCCCAGCACCCACACACCCGGCTGCTGCATCTCCACCACCGCATCCACGCGCTCCGCCGGACCCAGCCGCAGCGTCTGCACGCGCGCAGGCCTCGCCACCGGATTCCCATCCAGCGCCGTCACCAGAAACTGATGCCCCGGCAGGGCAAGGTCGTGCATCAGCGTCGCGCTCGCATTCAGGATGTGCAGCAGCACCCGCTGTCCCTCTCTCACGTGCAACGGTTCGCCAAAGCCCAGCATCCGGTCGTTGATCGTCGAATAGCTGTACACCACTTCCTGATAACCTTCGCTGCCGCCCTCCGCGTGCCCTTCCCAGTCGTGCAGCGCCAGAAAAATCTCCTGGTCATAGCGCGCCGGATCGCTCTTCCCATCGATCATCAGAAATCCGAACTCGCCGCTGTAGGTCGCCCGATCCAGGTGGTGCCCAGCCGTCATGTGCGAGTGGTACCACCGAAAGCCTGCGGGTCTCGCCATCCATGTGTATCGCTGCCTTCCCCCATGCGCCGCCAACTCCGGCGACCCCTCTTCCGTCGCCCCATCCTGCAACGACGGAATCTCGAGCCCGTGCCAGTGCACAATGTCCGCGCTATCCGTTTCGTTCACCACATCGATCGTCACCTGCTGCCCTTCTCGCAGGCGGATCAATTCTCCTGGCACGCGCCCGTTGAATCCCGTCGTCTTCACTGTCTTTCCCGGCGCAATCTCCAGCCTCAACTGCGCAATGCGTATCGTGTAATCCGCCGGCGTCTCGGCCTGTGCCAGCAGCGCCGCTGTGCGCCGCAGTGCCACGGTTCCTGCCAATGCCCCGGCGCCATACATGAACTCTCGCCGCTTCATAGCTCTTTACGTGCCTCCGTTATGTCCCGCGCGGGAATCGGCTCGCTCAGGCGAGCCAGCCAGAGCTGCGGATGACGCTGCAGAAGTTGCCACGAACGAACTTGGGGTCCTTGTCTGCAAGTACGTCAGCCTTGACGTTACCGAAGGTGGTCTCAGGCTTCTTGTGGATGGCATCGTAGAACGCCTGGATAATGTCTTCTTTGAAGTTGGGAGTGCGAGGATACTCCGCGACAACCGCGTTTCGAACCTCGTCGGAGTAACTGAGGATAGTTAAGGCCGAGCACGTCCATCTCGACGCCAGCAGTCACGAGGGCCACCACGGGGTGCATAGTCGAGGGATGCCCGGGGCCGTGAGGAGAGGGATTGCCGTCCACCCCGTGTCGAGATCCTGCTGCGCGATGCCGCGCGCCTTGAGAAAGGCTCTTGCCGCATTGGCTCCGTCGACTTCAAAGCGGCATGAAGGACCGCTGTGGCTGGGCATGAGCCCGGTGTCATGAAACACCATAAGATTGGAGCTCGTGATCGAGGACCTCTCGATGGTGTTGAAGCACGCGACGTTCCAATCGGCGTCCGCATGGAACACTCCAATACCCAGCTTCACGGGAACGAGATGCAGAGGGTGCGTCGATAATGTCAAGAGATTGGGCACGCCGCGTCAAGCTTTGGACACCGTGACACGCCATCGCGCCGGCGCAGAGCAGCTCGGGGTCGAACTTGAGGCCGCGTTGTTTCCCGGCGATCGTGCCGAAATAATAGACCCGGCTGGAGTGGTTGAGCAGCAACTCACTGCTCCGAGCCATCGAATGGGCGCGGATTTGAACTTCCTGGTAGGCACACATCAGAGCTTTCTCCGGAGACCAACTAAAGCTCCAGTTCCCAAGTCTGGTCGATCATGTCGGCTCCGAAGCGGAGAAGCAGCCTGCTCCTGTGCAAGCTTGAATCCGACCTGCTCGTAAATGTGGCCGGCGGCGGAGAGTAAATTCACGGTCCAAAGAACCACTCTCTATTATCCGGCGGTTCGCGCAAAGCTGACACATTCGTGGACCAGCGCTTTTCCCAAACCTGATCCGCGTGCGCTCGGCTCAACCAGCAGCATGCGCAGACGCGCTGTGGCCGCCTCGTCTCGATGCCGCACGAGAAAGATGCACCCCAGCCTTTCCCCATCGCGTTCGGCGATCCAGCAACGCTCAAGCCGAGCATCATAGTTGGTGATGAAATCCGCAGCCAGATTGGTCACAAGCGCCTCAAAGTGTTGGTCCCAGCCGTACTCTTTTGCATACAGCTCTCCGTGTCGGCTGATCACCCAGCCCATATCGCCGGGCCGATTCTGGCGCAAAACATAGGGCGATGGGGAACCGTTAGTCGCCATCGCATTCACGATGCCGGACATGGAACGAAGAAGAGTGCTGCGCTTCTCTGGAGTAAGGCTTTCGAGGAGCAGTTCGGCCTGTTGATTGGAACGCTCGTTCAATTCATCGAAGAGCGCCCTCCCTTTTGCGGTCAGCCTGAGTTTCATCTGGCGGGCGTCGCTTGCGGACACAGACTTTCGATTCAGAGCGGCGTTCTCAAATCTGCGCAAGATGCGGCTCAGATAGCCCCCATCAAGATTCAACTCATCTGCAATCTCTCGCGCCAAGGTCCCGTCATGCATCGCGAGTTCGTACAGCACGCGGGCTTCGGTCAGCGAGTACTCGCTGTTGAGAAGTCCCTCACTGAGGGCGCCGATTGGGCTTTTGCCACTGAGCCAAGATTCTTAGTTAAATCCTTTAGAATCTTGGCGGGGACGACGGGGCTCGAACCCGCGACCTCTGGCGTGACAGCCGAGAGGAAACTCGTAAGTTATTGGAATCAGGGGGAACGGATGGCTCCTTTCAGCGCCCTGAGGAATCCATGGTAGCCCTTAGTGTGTCCTTATCGCGCCAGGAGTTAAAGTTGCCGTTCGATATAGTAATTTTACGCGTACAGCTTCCGATTCAAACAGCTCAACTCTGCGCCTTTCGGGTTGCAATCTGAAGGCGCGTCCATGCTCAGAACGCCCGAATGCGGCTGAAAGCGCCGAGTTCTCTGCCGAGACCGAGCAAAATGGTACAGAAAACTGCTTCTGTAATGGGAGATAGTAATCAAAGCGTAAACATTCGTGTATTCCGGCTCGCAGGTGATTTTTCTGTTTTCACCGCTTACTTCCTCCGGGCGTGGGCGCTTCGTCGACGTAGGAGGGCCTTTATGGTTGCGGCAGATAGCGGCACATTCGACGCTGCGGTCTTTCTTAAGAAAGCGGGACTAGGACGTCGGATCGTCCAACTGAAGCCCAAGGATGTCTTTTTTGCGCAGGGAAGCCCCGCCGACTCCGTCTTCTATCTTCAGACTGGCCGTGCGAAGCTGACGGTTGTTTCAAAGAATGGCAAAGAGGCTACCATCACTCTTCTCTCAGCCGGAGATTTCGTTGGAGAAGAGTCGATCGCTGGAGTGCTAGGCCTTAGAATGGCCGCTGCAACTGCCATTACGTCCTGTTCAGCCCTCAAAATAGAACGGGAGGAGATGATCCGTGTTCTGCATGAGGAGCATGCATTCTCCGATCTGTTCTTAAAGTTCCTGATTGCGCGCGGTATGCGAACCCAAGCGGACCTTGTTGATCAGCTTTTCAACTCGAGCGAAAAGCGCCTGGCGCGGATTCTCCTGTTGATGGCGGAATTTGGCAAATCAGGAGAGCCAGAGACGCTCATCCCGCAGATAACCCAGGAAACTCTAGCGGAGATGATCGGTACGACCCGGTCTCGCGTCAGCTTCTTCATGAATCGCTTCCGTAAGCTGGGTTTTATTGAGTACAACGGTCGGATCCGAGTTCATAAATCACTGCTCAACGTCGTTTTGCACGACCAACTCCCCGAGGAGAATGCCGTTAGCGCCTCTCTATTGGGCATCCTGCCCAACGAGCCAAAGCCGGCCAGACGCCGGGTGAGCAAAACGGAACGGCTTGGTGCATAGCCGGTCGTGAAGGGCCACTCACAGCAGATGGTTGTTGCTGCGAGACTACTGCGAACTCAAGGCCTTCACTATGCGGTACGACCTCACGAGGTCTCGGACGGCTGCGATTTCCATATCGAGTCTCTGTGTCTGGTCCGAGTCTGCATGCAGCTTGCCCCGTTGAGCAATCAACAAACAGCTAAGGCGCTGCTCGAAGATTTCAAAGAGCTGTATTGACCAGTATCCGATTACAGCGAAGAGCAGACTATCTCTACTGGCCCCCGGTGTCACCGTTACCACAAGGACATTTGAAATGCCAGGCCAGTCTTCCCGCCTAGCGAGCGCTTCTACCATTCATGGAAAGGGTAACCGAAAGAGGTAGTATGTGCCTTCCAGCTCAGGTCCACATGTTTTCGTTGTTGACGATGAACCGGTCATCGCGTCAACTCTCGCGGTCATCCTGCAAATGCATGGGTTCTCCGCGAAGTTCTTCACTTCTCCGCTAGAGGCGCTGGCCGCCGCCAGGGCGAAATCTCCTGATCTTCTGATATCGGATGTCGACATGCCGAGCATTTCTGGCATCGAGCTCGCGATTCGAATGAAAGCGCTTCACCCGACGTGTCAGATCCTGCTCTTTTCCGGGCAGCCATCTACATTAGATTTACTGAATTCTGCTCGCGCTCAGGGTCACGACTTTGATTTGCTCCTGAAACCTATCCCTCCACCCGCGTTGCTCGCAGAGATAAGGAAAAGAATTCGTGGCACTTGCGATGTCCGCGCTGGTTCACGGGCGAAGGTGGACAAAGCGCAGCGCTCCATCGGGTCGTCGGGGGTTCCGCCTCAGTCTTCCAGACGAGGCAATTCGCGGTGAACGAAATCACAAACTGGATTGAGTAGAAAGCCCGTTCGGTCTCTATCCAACCGGGGTTCACAGATCCAAGGTCTCCGATCGATGAAAATAACTCGACAGTAGACCATCGCGGAAGGAAAAGATCTCTCATGACTGTAGATACAGTTCCCGCAGGTCTTGCCGTAACACCTATTGCGCGGACCGCACTGAGTGGGCTATCAAGTAGCGAAGCATCAGTTCGTCTCAGCAAAGATGGTCCAAATGCGATGCCGGACACCTCTGCTCATCCGCTCACCGATGCACTGCTCAAGTTCTGGGCGCCGGTCCCCTGGCTGCTCGAAGCTTCCATTGTGCTTGAGCTTGTCTTACACAAGTACTTCGAAGCCGCAGTCATTGCAGGTCTTCTCGTATTCAACGCAGCCCTGGCGTACTTGCAGGAAGGACGCGCTCAAGCCACACTCGCCGCATTGAAGGGACGCCTCGCCCTCAACGCGTCCGTACGTCGAGATGGCGGGTGGAAGACAGTACCAGCGACACAGTTAGTGGTTGGCGACTTGATCAAGCTGTCGCTGGGCGGCGTGGTTGCTGCCGATGTCCACCTTGTGGATGGTTCGGTCTTGCTCGACCAATCCATGCTCACTGGAGAGTCTCTGCCGATAGAGGCTGGCCGTGGCGCCGATACCTATGCAGGTGCGCTTGTGCGTCGCGGAGAAGCGACCGCGCAGGTGACAGCTACCGGGATTCGCACCAAATTCGGCCGCACAGCGGAGTTAGTGCGTACGGCCCACGTTGTCAGTTCGCAGCAGAAAACGGTCCTGCGAATCGTGCGCAATTTGGCGTTCTTCAACGGCGGAGTCATTCTACTCATAGCCGTGTACGCATGGATGCATGCGATGCCATGGAGCGAGATTGTCCCGCTGTTGTTAACCTCTGTCCTGGCGGCAATTCCAGTGGCGTTACCGGCAACCTTCACTCTTGCCGCCGCACTCGGCGCTCGTTCGCTGGCGAAGTTGGGGGTGCTTCCCACGCGCCTCTCAGCCGTGGATGAAGCCGCGACCATTGACGTGCTCTGCTCCGATAAGACGGGAACCCTTACCCGCAACGAACTTTCCGTGACCGAGGTTCGCCCGATGCCTGGCTTCGATGACGAACACGTTCTCGGGTTTGCAGCCCTGGCGAGCTCTGACGGAGGGCAGGATTCAGTTGACGCAGCGATCCGATCCGCTGCATCACACAAGGCCGCCCTCGATCTGCCAAAGCTGACTCACTTCGTTCCCTTCGATCCAGCCAGGAAGATCTCTGAAGCAACGGCGACCGACGCCAACGGCGCGGAGCTGCGAATCATGAAGGGAGCCTTCACCGCGATCAGCGCTCTCGCCACGGCGGCGCCTGGCGCAGCCGCGATGGCCGACGACCTGGAGAAACACGGATTCCGGGTGTTGGCCGTAGCCGCTGGCCCGCAGTCCTCTATCCAGATAGTCGGCTTCATCGCACTCAGCGATCCACCTCGCGAGGATTCAGTCTCTCTGATCTCAGAGCTCAAAGCACTCGGCGTTCGCACCGTCATGGTGACGGGCGATGCGCCGGAAACGGCGAAGATCGTCGCGCACGAGGTCGGATTGGACGGACCGGTATGTCCTGCTGGGCGGCTTCCTGAGCCCATTAGGCCGGAAGACTTCGCTGTGTTCGCAAGCATTCTCCCAGAGGGCAAGTACGACCTCGTCAAGGCGTTTCAGGCGAGTGGGCACGGCGTAGGAATGTGCGGCGATGGCGCCAACGACGCACCGGCGCTCCGTCAGGCCCAAATTGGTATCGCGGTCTCGACCGCAACCGACGTAGCCAAGTCAGCAGCAGGCGTTGTATTGACAGAAGCAGGCCTGGGAGGAATTGTCGCCGCCGTCAAAGAGGGACGGGGCACATTTCAGCGGATCCTTACCTACACGCTTAACTCGGTCATCAAGAAGATCGTGCAGGTGCTGCTGCTGGCCATTGGACTGATCATGACGGGACACGCCGTCCTTACACCGATGTTGATGGTCATTGTCATGATCACCGGAGATTTTTTGGCGATGTCATTGACGACGGATAGAGTGCGGCCATCGGCAATGCCGAATTCCTGGAATGTAGGGAAGATTACCGGTGCGGCTATCGGACTAGGCTTGTGCTTTCTGGCGTTCTGCGTATTGATCCTGGCTGTAGGTAAGTTCGAGTTACGGCTCGGAATAGAAGCGCTGAGAACGCTCTGTGTGGTCGCCATTGTCTTCGGCAGCCAGGCCACGATCTACGCCCTCAGAGCTCGCCGCCGCATGTGGGGACTCCGCCCAACGACATGGCTTGTATTTTGTTCCTTAGCGGACGTTCTCACTATTACCGTACTGGCTAGTCGGGGAATCGCGATGGCGCCTTTGTCAATCTCAACGTTGGCATGTGAATTTGCGGCTGCCGTAGTCTATGGCGTCATTCTCGACGGTATCAAGATCCCTATATTCGCCCGGCTCGGCATCGCGTAGATA
>CAWGDP010000019.1:0-40482 GCA_963821315.1 uncultured Acidobacteriaceae bacterium
GTGTCGAGTTGCCATCAATCCAAGATGCGAAGAGGCTTTCAAGATGTTGCGATGGTTGCTGACCAGCGAGTTTCACTGAGGCGAGCGCGGATTGCGCTGCCTTTAGCCGGAGGTTGCGTTCATTGTCAGAAATAGTCATGTCTCAATCTCCCGGGGTGGAATGGGGGCGGAAGTGGCTTCCTGTTGCATGGCTGGCGACGTGGGGCCTGGCTGTGATGAGTGCGGCTGTTCCCTATTGGTGGGTGATAGGCCTGCTCGCGATTGGGCTTTGGGAACTCACTTGGCAGATGAGCGGTACGAACAGGGCTCCAGTGCTGTCGCTGGAGCGTGTAAACCGCAGGGCAATTCAATCGGCGACGTTCGCCGCGATCGCTCTCTTCGCGCTGTTCTGGGTATGCGTGAACTGCTGGCGTCTGCCGGTCTATGGAGAGGTGCCTGCGGGAAAAGTGCTGTGGTCGGTACTCATCTCTCCAATAACGGAGGAGCTGTTCTTTCGGGGCCTGATGTATAACGGATTTCTCTTTGTAGGAAGAAATCTGGCTTGGAAACGGGCATTTGAGATTTTCGTTGTGTTCTGCGTGGCGTTCATATTTGCGGTTGCCCACGCTCGCAGCGGAATCTATCTGGAATTGACGATCGTTGCTGGCATTGTCTACGGTCTGTGCCGCTGGAAGAGCGGGAGCGTCATTCCAGCGATCGTTTGCCATTCTGTGTTTAACGCCTTGGTCATGTGGACGTTCGGAAGATAGAACAATCATCGCTTCTCCGTTGGTGGCTCGGCCGGGAGTCTGCGGACTGCTGCAAGGACGCGGCCTAAATAGCCGTTGGCAATGCCTTGCTGCGTATCTCCAGTGTTGTAACGTGAAATTGCGTGCTGTAGTGCTTCCTGGCCCGGCCCATAAGTCTTTTGTCTCAATGCGGTAATCTTCCTCAAGAATCTGCCAGCCGACACGGAGATTCGTGCATGGTTCCAACAGAGACTCGGGTGATATACCGCGTCGTTTAGCCTCTGCGGTACTGACTTGCATCAGCCCGAGGTCCACAAAGATGTCGTAGCTCTGGAAGTACGCTAGCCAATCCAGCGCTTCGCGTTGATCCGTGGGCTGACGCTTGAGTCGTAATGTTCCCTCGGGAAGGTTCCAACGCTTTAGCAGCGCCTTCGGGAAATCGATCTGCATGGCGTTTGGATTGCCGCTTGATTCGGCCTCGATGACTCCGCGAAGTGTACTCAGCGGTGCAGCTGGAAGGCAGGTCGATTGCAGCCTGGCAACGTCCGTGTTCTGTGCTCGCACTGCTGACGGAAGAAGCAATAGGCTCACTGCGAGGAAGGCCTTCATCGGTTGCTTGCCTCATATAACGGAATTGCCCAAAGATCTGCCCAGTCTTGAGCGGAGACGTGCTGGACAGACGGAATGATCGTGCCGGATGCCCAGTACAAGTTGGAGGGGGCAAGAAGCATGTCAGGGTTTCGCGATAGCGTCTGAAGAGCGGGCCAAACAAGGAGTTGTTCGTAGCAAATGAGGACCCCGGCGCGTCGATCCCAAATCCGGATCGTGGCTGGGTAGCGGAGCATTAGCGGGAAGCCATTGCGCTCGTCGCCAAAGCGCCACATGCCGAGAGGCACTGGAACACGCTGCACGTAGGACAGGCGTTCCGTGTAGCCACGGGAGAGGAGAACATTGCGATTTGCCTGGGTGTTTGCAATTGGGATTGTCGTGCCGATGAGCAGTCCAGTATGCCGGGCTTTCAGTTGAGCGAAAGTTGTGGCCCAGCGTAGATCATGCGTTGGAGTCCAAGACGGGATGATCGACTCAGGAAAAAGGATGAGAGTATCCGGGTGCGTGAGAGCTATTCGCTGCATGGCCTGTTCCTGGCCTTGTAATGTAGACCCAAAGACGTCTCGTGTAGCTGGACCTCCAAAACGGGTGTTCACAGCAACGATACGTGGATCGTGCGGGGGGCGATGGAAACGAGCGTGTGTTGCGAGTGACGCCCCTACGAGCACCGCTAGCGTAAAAGCCGTACCGAGACGACGGTAAGTCAATATCAGGACTAAGGGCAGGCAAAGCCCGAGCCATCGAGTTCCAGGAAACCACTGGCCCGCAGAGATGAATGGGTGTGCAACCGTGACGAGGCTGAGCGGGGGCAGGCTGAGTGCGACAATGGCCGCGACGGTTGCCACATGAAGAAACTCGCGATTGTAAAAAGCAATCCACGGTGCTGCACTAAGGGCTAGAAGAGTGGTCCAGATGAGCAGCGGAAGGACAAGGTTTCCCCCGGTGCCGAAGAAGCTCTCGGAACCTGGAATGACGCTCCACGTGGCCCCCGCATAGTAGACCGCAGAGCTGAATGCGTCCATTCGTCGCCGCGACTGCAGGTACACGAATGGATATAGCAGGGCTAGGAAGTTGAGAGACGGCTTGCCGCTCCAGCCGGCGGCGCCCAAGGCGAAGGCGGCGACGAAAAGTAGCGCCGTTCGGAGGTTTGGAGAAATCCGAATGGAGAGAAGATGGGTTGTCATCTTCGCTCGTGATGGTTCTATGGATTCCGTGATTTTCACAGTTCGTGGACTCCATTCGGTACAAGTCGCCCAAATTCCGCCTATTTCGTACTCGTCTCAGGGTGGTATTGCTTCTCGACCAGGAAAGGTTGGACCCAATGCCGGACTGATCGAGCTGGTATTGGGCCGAAATAACGGGAGTCGAAGCTCTTGGGGCTGAAGGAGCTGACCACCCAGAGCTGTCCAGGCTGGACGTGATAGGTGCCGTATGCGTAAGGGCGGATCGGATGCCCTGTTGAATCGTGGTCAATCGTCAGCGTATGGGCGAGTAATTGCCCGTTAACCGTGACACCTTGGGCCGAGGTTTCGACGGTATCACCGGGCCATGCCACAACAGGCTTGATAAGGGGCGCGAATCCGTCTGGACAGGTTCGCATGGGTTTCCGATAGTTGGGCTCGCCCTTCATACCGGGCCAGCGGACATCGGGGCAAAAGAAAACGTAGGGCGCGGGAGTATGCGGCGCTTTGGCGGGGTCGGAAATCTCTTTGTACAGGCCGAACGGTGCCGAGTGCGTAAAGTTGAATACAAACCCGAAGCCAACCCCGGCCAGAGTTAGCCCGACGAAGGCAACGGCGAACGCGACCACGATGTAGCTCAACCGGGAGAGACGGGCGAGCCGATTCCGGACCTTCGGGTTAGACAGGCCAATCATGGATTCCCTCCTGAATAAATGCGGGAACCTGTTTCGCATCATTGGTGCGCCGAATTTCGTTTTGGTGGATCGCGGGGGTATCGGATTTGGAAATGCCCTCGATGCGGAATGCTCGAATGACGTGGATCTCGAAGATGCTTCCTGTTTCGCGGGGTCGCGATGCGTCCTCAGAGCGTGCTCTGGGGTCACGTCGAATGAGCTGGCCGGTAACGTGGATGTTGTCGCCCTTTTCGAAGGCCTTCGCCACGGAGGCGCTTTCCCCGAGGAAGGTGAGGGGGAGGAACTGCCGATGCTCTACGGTCTTGCCGTGCGTGTCGTAGAACCAATTCTGTGCGAGGCGAGCGCGCACGAACACGCGGCCGCCGGCGTCATCGACCGAAGGTTTGTCCGTGAGGTTTCCGGCGAGGGTCACTTGATTAAGAATTTCCATTCAGCTTCTCCTCGATTGCTTGTTGGTCGATCGCAGCCGTCGCGATGGAGCTGATGTCGAACGCCGCCTGTGGCGCTTGCGTCCGCTTTGGCGTGCCTGGCTGTGCAGCCGTTTTGAAAGCGGGAGGTTTGAGCTTAGTTCTGGCTAGCAAGGCGTCGTTGAGAAAATAGAGGCTCTGTACGCCGTAGATCGGCGCTACGCCGTTAATGAAGATGAGCATGTCGCCCGGCGCAGTGATCCTGCTGTCGGGGTCGTTGCTGGCCTTCGTCGGCGGCTTGATGCGTCGAATCTCGTCAACGGTGATGAGAGGGCGCTGGACCTGCTCGACGCTGCGGAAGATGTGCTTGAGGTAGAAGTCCGTCCGTTGCCCACTATAGTTGACGGTCTCCTTCTCCACCGTCATGTTGCCGCTGAGTTCGGAAAGGTTCTTGCACGTCTGGAGATTGTCGGTCTGAAAGGCTGCTTTGATGTAGCAGTTGTCGGTAATAGACTCGTTCGGGCCATATTCCTCGATGATCTGGGTAAGTGTCTGGGCAATGAGGTACGGCTTGATTTTGTACCCGGCCATCAGGCTCATCGCACCTGCGAGGCTTGGGATTTTTTTCAACTCTGGGAACTCGTCCAGCATGAGCAGCAGATGGTGACGGCTGGGGTCGAGACGTTCCATGAGCCGATTGAAGATCAGCTGAAGCATGAGCCGTACCAGAGGTCTCAGGCGTTCTCGATCCGGCTGCGGGACCTTGAAATACAGGCTCATCGGCTGTGTTCCGTAGACCAAATCTCGGACAACGAAATCAGAGCGGGAAACGGTCTTTTGAACAATCGGGTCGTCGTAGACTGTCATCGGAGTGACGATGCTGGACTGAATGCTTGAAGCCTCGCGGTCGGCCCGATTTAGCTGCCTCTGGACGGCTTTGCTGACGAAAGGATGCGTAAAAGTAGGCTTGCCGTTGATGTCGAACCATTCAAGGTGAGGGTTCGATTTGCCGCCCGGCATATGCACCGTGCTCTGGATCTCTTTGAGCACGTCCTGGAAATCCATGCCCGGCGAGGAATAAAGTGCGAGTACATCGGGGAGCGTTGGTTCGCGCGGGACGTCAAGGTTTCTGAAAACGTAACCCAGGTGGATGATGCCAGCGGATACGAGATCAACTGCGGCATCCTCGAAGTGCTTATAGAGACTGTCGTCGTTGCCGTGCCGAATCACTGCGTTCGCGATGGTCTGTGCGTCGGCGACCTCGTAATCGGTTTCCCATCGAATCTCTGACAGCGGGTTGTAGCAGCAACTCTCGAATGGCAGCGTGGGAGCGAACTTCAGAACGCGCTGGCCGATAGCGTGCCGGAAGCCAGCGGTGCGATCCCAATTCTCACCCTTCAGGTCATAGACAAAGGCACTTTGCCGCCACTGGCACAGGGTGGGGATGATCGCTGATACGCCCTTACCGCTTCGGCTGGGAGCAAATAGCAAAACGGGCTCAGCGCCGGAGTGAAGCAGGTAGCGAATCTCCTGCGTATCTGGATCACGCCAGCCGCCAACATAGACACCATCGTTCGCGTCGAATAGACCTAGCTTTTGTATATCGTGTCGGTTGGCCCACGTTGCGGACCCGTGGAGGTTCATTAAACTGTCTGTGCTCTTGCGATCGCGTATGAGCGAGAGGAACCAATAGGCAAGATAGGCGAGGAAGAGCCCACCAAGGATCGTCGCCCCGAACGCAATCCAAATCTCTTTCCGCACGGCGGAACTGATGAGACGGCTGCCTGCAAAGTGCTTCCAAAGCACAAGGCCCGCGAATGGCTGGAACACGGCAGCGCCATGAAACCACACGATCGGGTCTCCCATCTCGACTGGATTGTTGAGCTGTGCTGCAAGCCACTGGGTCGCGGCGCTGGCTGTCAAGATGAAGGCGACGACAGCGCCCAGCAAGGCCCGAACATTCCATCCGCCCTGCCAGCGAGGGCGCGAGGGGAGAACGTATCCGGGGGGTGCGGTGGTTCCGTTATTCATTCGTGACCTCCTCGTGCTAGTGAACTGTACATTTCACAAAGATGAAAGCAAAATCAGTATCCTCGGTCGTGGGTCCGCTCCGCGGCTCGGGTTCTGAGCGCGTTGTTGAATTGCCCCATCCAACCTTTGTCGCTTTCACTGGAAACCAGGCCCATCGTTCGCATCCGCCGCGCCACTGAATCAAGGGCCTGCTTATCCGTCAGGATGTCTTTGTCAGCGCCCACGGACGCCGCATAGAGTTTGCTCGGATCACTTCTGAGGCTGTCGATGGTCACTAGATTGCCGGGCTCCAGATCTCCGCGCCGCCAAGCCGCCCGAAGGGTTCCATCGTGACGGACGACCTCGATTTTTCCTTCGGTCGTCTCGAATATGGTCTGAAGAGCACCAGTACGTTCATCTTCGCTATTGAGCAGCACACGTCCAATCAGTTTCTTGGAGCTGGTAGAAAACTCCATCGGAGCATGAGGGTCGCTGATAGCAACGCCGCTGCGGAAAAGTGTACGAGCGCGGTCCTGCACGTCTTTCATTTGCTGGAGATGACCGATGAAGTTGGAGCGAACGAGCCATAGGTCTGCCGTGTGTCGTTTCGCGAGTCCCAGCTCCTTCAGGTGTCGAAGGCGGGCCAACTCACCGGGGTTGGCTGCGATTCCGATGTCACTGTAGCCCTGGTTGTCCTGCAAAGACTTTGAGCGTTTAGCAATTCGTCGATCCAGAGGGGTAACTCGATTGGCAGTGAGCTCAACTTGTTTCTGGCGTTGAATGTCTTCCATCGTGCGAGGGCCGAGCTGCCGGGTAAGAGACGTCTGGACAGTTTCACGAAGGCCCTTGCGGATGAGCATCGGCGGGAGTTGCAGGGCTTCTCCTGATGGGAGCTTGCCTCGCAGAATCAGGTGGGCGTGCGGGTGATCTGTGTTCCGGTGGACAACTCCGGCCCATTCGACCGGAGCTCCGGTGTGTTGCTCGATGCGAGCGATCATATCGCTTGCCGTGCGCTGAAAATTGACGTCGGAATCTTCCGGGGAAATGATGATTTTGAAAATGCGCTGGTCCCCGGCTTTCTGCCAGTGGCCGGCCAGAGAATCCAGCGAGTGCTCCTTGGCTAAACCCAAACGGTCCGGGCTCGGTGCTTGTACGTCGTTTCCAGCGCCATATTGCTCGGCGTCATCCGCTTCCCTGCCTTTTGCGCTCTCGCGCTCGACGTAGGTTCCGTGAGCCTTCCACCCCCCGGGGGTTTTTGCATTGGAATACCGGACATTCACAACAGCCCGGCGCTGGAAAGGAGACGTTTTCGAGGAACCGATTCCCGAACCTTTGACGTTACCACCCCGGCTCGATCGTGAGGATGACCTACTGACCAGGCGCACAAGCCGTAGCAGATTTCTTGCGGTGCCTGTTACCCGACGCGGAGATGTGTTTGTGGGTCGGACCCGCCCAGGACGAAGTTTGGTGGAGCGCCCGCGATCTTCGCTAGTATTTCGTCGTTTTCGCACCGAGGGTGGCATGTCTGACTTTAGACCTCATCCGACGAAGTGGGGGAATAGCGGGGCTCTTCTTCAATCCCAAGTTGGGCAGGGTTGTAGGCGTCCGACTGGCGACGGCGTTGGAATTCCCGCGCCGCTGTGAGATTGACCTGTTCGTAAATCCTCGTCGCACGAATGCGCGCCCCGGCAAGCAGGGAGCCGGGAACCTCTGGGAGGGCGGTGAGGGCGTACTTGATGTACGAGTCAGTCAGGGCTAGATGGAGCTGGCTGACAGTCTCCAAGCTCTGGAATCTGTGAGCCAGGGAGTCGGCCAGGTTACCAAACAGGGAGTAGACAAGTTGTTCAAGGTCGTCCCGTTGGTTGGTCCCGACCGTTACAAGGTAGTCGAATACTTCGTTGTCGCTTGAAGCATGAAGCTGCTTTTTGAGCGCAGCCACACGCTCTCCCTGAGCGCGGCTGAGGCGAACTGTGTACCGAACAATGTGGGACGGTTTCGGTCGCGGCATGGATGCACTATAACGCAATGTACATTTCTATAGCAACGTGACGCACACGGCACCTCTAAAAGTACACGGGTGCGTCAACCTAAAGCGCACAACGCAAACCACATAGAAAGAGCAAACCTTCAAAGTGCGTCTGCGCTTTATGTTCCACTACTGCACTTTCGTAGAAAGACGGCTGCCTTTCGCAGCCTGCCTCCGTGGGTCTGCGACCCCGAAAGCGCAGCCTTCGGCTGCAACAAAAGCACGAACAAAGACGAACAAGGCAGACTATCCACGATGGATGCGCCTCCGATCCGTGGTTCGGCTTTATGCGTGGCGAATTCGTCCTTTATCGTGGTTGTTCGCCTTTACTCTCACGGAATCGTTCTTGTGCGCTTGCAATCTTAGCTGTGGGTCTGGCATTCTTCTACTGCAATGTGCATTTCACAACATGAACGGCCCCCCGAATTGGTCGCGTTGGTTGAAGCACTGATGCTTCGCAGGGGTGTATTTCAACTCAAGGCTAGGCTTCTCAAGGCGGTGCGCTCCGAGTTGCAAGCTGCAAAAGGCAGCGGATTGACCTGGCGTGTCATCTGGGGAACGCTCCGAGATGAAGGGTATCCCGGCGGATACCAGCAGTTCTGTAAGGCGGCGAACCGAGTCATTGACGACGCCCGTTCGCCTACCGCAGGTAATGGCAAGAACCTCCCGCCCCTTGCGGTGGAAAGAGAGGTTCGTCAACAGACGGTCCGCGCGAGCGGGCTGAGCAGCGAGAACACAGAGAAAAAGGAGAAACCGGACATGGCAAGTACGGAGAGAAGAGGAAATGGCGAGGCTGGATCGCGAGGCGGAAGCGAATCGCCAGAGAGAGTCGCGATTGCAACCGACGAAGGTCTTCAAGCCGAGCGTATTTGTGGGGAGGAGCGAGGATTGACCACGGCCCTGGAATTGAAACCCAAGCGTGTCGTCTTTCCGATCGCCGGCAAAGGGGGCGTGGGGAAGACGACCGTCATGGCCACACTGGCGGAGTGGTACGCGAGCACTGCTTACACCGCTGACCTGTTTGATATGGACCCCGACAATAAAGCAGAGGGGTGCTTCAAGGCACTGTTTGCCAAAGCGCACAAACTTCCGGCGCTGGAGAGCTGGACATACGACAAGCTGTTGGGAATCTCGCTGGAATCCAGCGCCGACGTGATTCTCGCTGATTTGGGCGCGGCACAGGGTCATCGAATGATTCCGTGGTTTCGAGACTTCTATAAGGTAATGCAGGACTCTGGTCTTGATCTCCGATGGACGGCTCTGGGCGTCGTGGATGCTGACATTGCCTCCGCGCGGTCGGTGATCGAGTGGGGCGGCGAGTTGCAGAACACCGTGGACTACGTGATTGTTCACAATCATTTTCAGGATGGTGTTGCTTCGTCCTGGGAGAACCCGAAGCTGGAGCCGGATGTGACGGCCTTTCGGGAGACATTCTCGCCTGTCGAAATACGGATGGATGCCAGGCGGCCTGACTTACAGCGCATGATGCGAACGATGAACGTCACCCTTGGCGACGTAGGCGACCGCAAAACCAATGTTCCGGAGTTGAGAGCGCCGGACATGACCCTGCGGGCAAGAACATACCGTTTTCGCGCTTTCAGCCAATTCACGGAAGCGAGAAAGGTGCTTCTCCCATGAGCACTGTGCCTGTAACAGCAATCGACAATTCCGCCTGGATTCGTGATCTCGTATATCTCGCCTTCCCAGAGGGTGAGGCGAGAGAACGGGTTCTATTCGATCTGGTCAAGCAATTCTCGAAAATGGACCCGGAAGACCCTGAATGGTTGCGCTACAAACTAAACGTTGTAGAGTGCAGAGCGATGGAGAACATGGCGCGGGCGCTGAACGAAGCTGCCACAGAGCAAGCGAAGCTCCGCGGCATTACTCGTGAGATGGCGGACTTTGCATCGACTCAGATCCGGGGGACAATCGAGAGCGCTGCTTCACAGACTCGGCAGCTGCTGGAGGATGTGCAGCTCAGCCTTCATGATGCGATTTCAGGCGAAGCCATACTCAAGAGCTACACCGATGCAACAAGGCAGCAATTCGCCTCAGTTATAAGGGAGATCATTGAGGACACCCTCGTAAGGGCGCTCACGCTTTCACAAAAGCGCATGGACGAGTGGATGAAGGGGACGCTGGACAACTCCATTCGTGAGGCTCAGAAGTCCTTGGCGTCGGTGACGACGGACTTTCGAGTCAAGCTGGGAGGGGCATGGGGACAGCTACTCTGGGGCTGCATCGCCGGCGGGGTCCTGGCCGGCGTCTTCTTGCTTGTGGGCGGATTCTGGCTGGGCAGACATTGGTGAAGCTTGCACGGGCATCCAACATGGGAAGGAGAGATGTATGTTTTGGCTTGCATACCTATTTACGGTGATCGTGGGAGGGACTTTTGCTGTGATCCTGCGGGTTCTCAGGAAAGTGCTCCGGAGTTGGGGGTAGGCTACGAATTCGCAATCAAAAACGCGCCCCTCAGCGGATCGCTGAACACTTGCCTACATTTCAGTACAAACCGGTTCCTCGATGAGTGGTTTGGCGATTTAGTGCGAAGAGAGAACTTCTTGGGCACATTGGCGTTTGTCGGGATTTGGCTGCGAGGTTTGCAGGCGAACTCCTGAGGGGGTGGATTGGATTCGTGCTTTCCTAGGTCGCGAAATCGAGACCTGGGGCACCAGCCTTCCTGCTTGGCGAACCTCCCCGAGAGAGCGGGCAACTTGTCGCATAATGTAAAGGTTATGGACGGCCTTTCCAATAGTGAGTTCAAGCTCGTGATTCTTCGGCTTCTTTCGAAGTACGGACGAGAATCGAGAGCCAAATATGACATCGTAGGGAAGCCTTACACCCGGGTTTTCTTGAGCAGGAGTTGCATATCGAATTCACCTGGGATGAACGCAATCGCGCGCGGGTTGCAGTCGAGGAACTGGTGCGCGACGACCTCCTGCGGCCACCCATGTCAGATCTTGTCTATTCGGATGATTTCCTGCAGATAACCGAAAAGGGACTTTCGGCTCTCTAACGCAACGCACTTGACGAACTCGATGAAGCGCTATTGAAGCTCGATCCTCACCTTGTCGAGATTCGGCGCGGTGCATGGTCTGGGCTTTTTTCGCATCATCCCGACGCCTTACGGCAGGCTGCGCATTCCGGACGCGAACTCATCGACCAGGCGCTTAAGACAGGGGCGCCAAATGATGAAATCACGGCGCAGCCCGGCTTTGTGCCTGACAAGTCCAGCCGTGATGGAGTGACCCGCAGAATGCGAGTCAAGCACCTCATGGCAAAGCAAAGGGGCGCCGTATCAGAGCGAGATGTTGAAGTCGCCGAGACGGCTGGTGACCTTGTTGCAGCGATTGACAACAAGCTCATGGCCGCATCGCATGCCAGATCTGCACCGCTGGAGCGTCAAGTGCAAGATGCGATTACGGCCGCTGAAATAGCTCTACGGAGCGTACTTCTCGGCTCGTAGCTATGCGCCGAGAGAACGAGTGAAGCTGGCCACAATATCCGGCTGATCGAGACCCTCAATGAGCCAGGCGACCTAGAGTGGTATGCGCGGCAAGCCATCGAACATGGTTGGAGCAGAAATGTCCTGGCCCATCAGATCGAAAGTGACCTCGTCCACCACCACTGGACACGCTTGAGCACGCCCTAAGATTTTTGCCCAGGCTTTTATTCTCCCGTGCTATCGTTTTTCAACCCGGCCCGATTTCAATTTCCATGAAACGCAGCCCTGCCGCCCAGGGCGCGACCGAGAAACGCTGACATGAAAAACAGTCGAGCCGCTCTTGTTATTTCAGTTTTATCGCTGCTCTTCCTAGTCAGCTGCCAGCATCAGGCTCCGTCAGACCACGGCGAGAAACCGAGCCAGCCTCATAGCAGCCCTATCGCCCTCAAGCATCGACGCGCGATCGTATTTGTCCATGGCATCCACGGTTCTTCGGACGATACGTGGAAGGTCCCGCCCTCCGGACCCGACTGGCCCGATTTGATGAAGAGTGACAGTAAGTTCGCCGATGCCGAAATTTTCAGGATCGGGCTATCCGACACCTTACACGGGCAATAAGAGTGACGTTAAAGACATCGCGACAGATCTTGCCGCACAGCTCACACCGGTCTTCGCGTCACACGATCAAGTAGTCTTTATCTGCCACAGTCTAGGTGGCTTGATCGTCAAGGAAGTTTTGCTCAGCAACCCCGACTTCGTAAGTAAGGTTCCGGCCGTGGTCTTCTACGCAACGCCGCATGGCGGATCGGTCGTCGCCGCCTATGCGTCCGTGATCCTCAATGACCCCCTGCTGGAGACGATGAAAGGTGAAGGGGGCGACACCTACATCTTCAATTTGGCCCAACGATGGAGGAAGGCCAAACTCCCGCTTCACAGCTATTGCGTATACGAAGAACAGAAGATGAGGCCGCACGATTTGAGCTCGATCACTGTTGGCGGCGCAGCCAACGCGGTCCCAAACCTTCTGGATTTCATCGGCGGCATCTACGTGGTTTCGGCATTCAGCGCCACATACGGTTGCGACAACAACAATGAGCCTTTTGAGGGCGTCGACGCGAACCATATCAATATCGTCAAGCCACCCGCAAAGGACGTAGGCGCCTACAGCCTCTTCACCAAATACTATTCAGAGACTCAGCCACCTCCCAAGCCCGTCGATCAGATCATTACCTTCGACAAATTGGTGTGTGCGACGTATGGAGAAGCTAACCAGCAGCAACCTGCCTGGAACCAGGATTTCCAGTGCCAGATCCCTGATGCGGCTCACATTGATCGAGAATATCGGCAGCCCGCCGGAACCTCGGCCTTCGCCGGCGGGGGCGCATCAACCGATATGACTGTCGCAAACGTGCCTTCAGGCATCGATGTGATCGCAGACGGCGCATATTATTGGTCCGTGAGAGCGCCCAGCCTCAATGGAGAGACCTTCACGCTCCACACGTATTGCGGCCCAAGTGGAGGCTTCGCCGGAGGATGCAATGTCAAGGCCAAGGTGATTGCGCATTACAAGGTCAACGTAACTCAGGAAGCCGCTAAGCCCATGTAGCGTATTGGGGCGAGGCAGGGGAATCGAATCCCGCCTTTAGCCAGCTTGGGAGGCCGGTCGGCGGCCAATATGGCGACGTGGCATAGGTCGTGGCAATCCCCGCGTCCGAGCATAGGAATTGCTGGACTCGAACCAACGACCCAACAGGCCGACCCCAGGTTCTACCGCTGCCGGCCGAAAAGGTCAGGGCCATCCGCGATGAAGTAAGGGATAGAGTGTAGCGGCGAATCGAACGTGAAACCTTGGCCAACTAGCGCTGTTTCTATTTCAATTTGCGGCCACACATTCGAAGAAAATGGTGACGTCTCCGTTTGGAGGTCTCCCTCTGAAAAGATCAAAGCGGCGGGACACAATCTTGTAATTAGGAGGAGCTCCCATCGAAATCAGGTCTCCGTTACCAATCTGAGCGCGATGTCTTGGTCGCTACAATTTTGATTCCGTTGGTGACGTCGCTTCGTCTGAAGCCTCGGTAGGCTCCTCGTCTGCTCCCCCGGAGTAGATCTGTAGCAGTTGAGGCGGTACGGGAAGCCGAAAGTGACGACATGCTACGAGAACCAGCGGCCACCAGCCGTTCTTGACGCACGACAGCGCGAAACACTGCGGGAATTGCGCGATTTCCCCCGAAATCATCTCAAGAAAGGCGGTTCGCCCTCCTTGAAGTTTGATATCCGTCAGAGCGATGCCGTGGAGTTCCTTGTTCGAGTATAGATTTTCCTCGCTCACATCATCTGGGAACCAAAGCTGGAAATTGCAGTGCGGGAGGACTTCAGTCTGGAGCCGTTCGGCTGATTGGAAAATCGCATCCTCTTCGAGTATCGCCGCGACCTGGGCCAGGACCGGATACAGGATGGCAGCACTCGTAGCGTTTTCACGGTACTTCGGTTCTTTGCTAACAGGGTGATCGAGCAACTCGGAATAGGAATCGAGGACGGATGGGTATTTCTCGTTCGCTGCGAAAGCGAAGTTGATCCTGCGCAGCATCTCCGACAGCCAGGAGCGAAGCACTTCTCGGCCTTCGTCGTTAGACAAGAGCAGGCATACTGCTAGCCCGATCTCGATCGCTTGATCATCCTTCAACGGCGCGCACAGCGTCGGGTTCGTGCTGATAAGCAAGCGAATCGCTGCGGTGGCAGCTGAGACCTCTTCGAGTAAAGCAGCGCGCTCGCTGTCTTGCTCGTTCGTCTTGAGCAGGGCGGAAAAGCTCCAGATTCCTCCAATCGCCAGGCGTCCCAAAAGATCGAAGAGTTTGAGATTCACATCAATCGACGAACCGCCCCGCACCGCCGAAGAGAGAGCATGCTCTTGCCGAAGATGAGGAGCGATCTTCGCGAGGTAGGTTGAAGTGATCTGTCGATAGACCTGAAAGATCGCAATGAACGCCGCGGACGCGGCCTCGCTGGCCTTTGTTTTTTTGCCCGCAAAAGCTCGGCAAATATTCCAGCCGTGCAATAGCGCAAGCTCTGATGCGCGGTACGCGCATTCGAGATTGTCAGCGTCGCGCGACCATGTGAAGAGTATCCACAAGCAAACGCTCAGTTGACGAAGGCCACGAACGCGATCGTCGTCGTTCGAGAAACTCCCATCGATGCCACGCACGAGATTTGCAAAATATTCGAATGAGGCCTCAGGCTCATCTAGCAGCGCCAGAGCCTTTCTCAGATCAGACCTGCCTTCGTCGCCGATCAAGTCCTCACGTAAAAAATGTGACTGGATAAGATGTGCTAGTTTATCGCCGTTCCACTCTTCAAAAGAAATGCGGCCCACCTTCGAATTTTGCGCCATGAAGCCAACCAGCTGCGGGCGCACTTGCTCCTGGACGTCTCCGCCAAAGGTGGCACAGATCACAACCTCTTTGTCCTTGTGCTCAGGTG
This sequence comes from uncultured Acidobacteriaceae bacterium, assembly GCA_963821315.1. Taxonomy (GTDB): domain Bacteria; phylum Acidobacteriota; class Terriglobia; order Terriglobales; family Acidobacteriaceae; genus PALSA-350. Next base: position 14,579 of record CAWGDP010000019.1, read on the forward strand.
GAATCCGGTTAGGGATATAGGCATCGATGATCTCGTTGAGCGATGGACGCAGCGATTGCACGGTATCGCCATCCCATTCCTTTCTCGTCAAGTCTCCCGACTTGATTGAGAACACATAGACCTTCTCTGGTCCGCCGTCGATACTGCCGACCGCCGCCACATCGACACCATCTTGACGCGTCCCTCGACCTGGACGAGAGTACACCGTTAAGCCCATCTGGCTTAACAAATCTGGAAGTACCGCGTCCAGCTCGTTGCGTTCTCGGAGACCCGCTAGATACTGGCGAATTATCAGTTTCATTTGATTCGCTTCTCCGCGCGCAGGACACGCAGAAGAAAATGCAGGCCTAGTTCGTCAATATGCACCATTCTCGGGAAGGTGAGCTCCGAGCCACGCGTTTTGAATATCATGTCGGTTCGATGTATCGAACCATCCTGACGGGCAACGTGCTGGACCGATCCTCGTCCATACAGCACTACGGACCGTTTCACGAGGCTAAGCAAAGGCAGCTCCGCCCGCGCCTTTGCGAACGACTTTGACATCTTCTGGCTCAAAGATCTATTGAAAATCGCCTGTTGTTCCTCACTCATCCGAAGTTCTTTGATTCCAGATGCGGTTCCAAGTGCAGCTAGATAAGTATCGATCCTTTGTAAGCAGTCTCTCAACGCTTCAAGCACCTCGCCGGTCTCGCTCTCAGCTCTTTGTTGCAGCAGCTTACGGACGGATCCGGTATAGTTCAGGAGGAGCGGATCGAGGAGCAATTGCTTGATCGGTTCAACCGCCCCTCCGCGCATGAGAGAAATCAAGAATGAAGCGGCTGCTATCGGGCTAAAGAACAAGTATCCAACCGCTTTGCGAGCAATGAAAACGATGCTTGCCTCATCTTGAAAATCAAGTTGAGCGACATCCGCATCGATGCTGATGTCGGCCCTCGCGACGTTCTGAGCGGCGTCTGCTGCCGCCTCACAAAGAATCGGATCGCCAGACGCGAGCCACCGCGTCACAACGTAAGATCGCAACGCGCTTGAGGAAGTAATGGCGCTCTTTGCGGATTGGAAATCTTTGAGCGCAACGTGTTTGGAAAACCGCATAAGGAGTTCTTCCAACACCTCAAGCCCAAAGGAGCGGTTGCTGGAATTGAGGAGAGACGACACTCCCAGGTCGATGTGCGACAGCGCACCCTCGTTCGCTCTGGATTTCAGATTCTCCGAGAGCAACTCAACTAGAGAGACATCGAGCTTTTCGACATCCGTGGTGTAGATGCCCGCAGCCACGCTGAGGGTCCATTCGCTCCCTTTTTTCAGTGCCAATCGGACAACCTCAGTCAGGCGCGGAAGGGCGAGCTTATCCTTCGAAGAAAGTGCGACAGCGGCAGAGAGCGAAGCTGCCAAGACGCCATCGTGGTCGGAACTTGCTACAGCACCTTCGAGCGAAGAGAGCACCTCCGGGGGAAGGTTTGTTTCGCCTTCACCTACTGGCACGTTGGCAAGAGCAGCGATCGCCATCCGCTGGAGTAGTTCATCTGAAACTTTAGTCAGCCGGACGACCTCATCGATGAAGTAGGGACGATCCGAGCTAAAACCGGCAGCCGCCGTGACAGGTAGAAGAATGGCTAGCGAAGAGGGATCTGCTTCGATGGCAGTCAAGGTTTCGACCTGCCGCTTCGGATCCTGATCGAGGTAGGTTCGAAATGGCTCAAGCGGCCAAGACGCCGCGATGTCCCCGCCCGCCTCGATGACCAGGTGAGCAACAGTCTTCGCTACATTCACGCAGTTGGTCTTCAGCTCTGGAAAGGTATTCACAAAAATCTGGCGGGTCGAAAAGAAGTCAGGGTCTTCCTGCCCTTTTCGTAGCAACGCGAATTCGGCTACAAGATCGATCTTTCCCGCATTATGGGCCTCAGAGAGCGAGCTCCAATATTCTTGACGTTCCTCGGTTTTGACAGGGACGAGCTGGAGCAACACCCGAGGCAGTCCCCCCGCTTCCGTCATTTTCTGGGGGTCGGCTATCAGCTCCTTCAACGTATTCACAGAGGATTCTTCGCTGGTCATCCCTTGCTATGATAAGCGAAGAGAGAGAGAAATCCCGCAAGGTGCGCCATCACGAGGTGAGTCCCCACAAATGCCCTGGCAACCCGTGATCTCGGGCGGGGCGTACCGGGGATGGTGAGGCGATAGTTTTGTGAGGAGACTAGCTGCCGGGGAAGGTCCGCACATTGTAGGCAGCATCTAGTTTCTTGGGGACGATTGGCAATAACTGCACGCCGGATTTGTGCGAACAGCTGTGGAAGACATCAAGGGCCGGCGGTGCCGGCCCTGTTTTGGGGGTAGAGGCTACTTCCGCCTCTTCGTTGGAGAGATAATCTCCGGTTCCTTTTGGACTGCGTCGTCATCCTCGCTCGCACCGTCCGCCGGATCGTCCGCGGCTTCGACTTTCGAGAGCCGCTTCATGCTCGTCGCGTGGATCTCGGCGATGATGTGCTTGAACGTAACGCCATCGGCCTCTTCCGAGACCTCGCGATACTTGATTTTCCCTTCAAGGGTGATGAGCTGCCCCTTCTGAAGCGTCTTGGCGAAGTTGGAGAGATTGCTCCAGGCATACACGCGATGCCACTCGGTGCGGTTTTCGTAATCGCCCTTTTCGTTCTTCCAGCTCTCGCTTGTCGCCAGACTGAAAACAACGTATTCCTTGTTGTTCTGTGCGGTTTTGACTTCTGCATTCTTTCCGAGACGACCGATGAAGATCACTTTGTTGAACATTGTCTTTGGCTCCGTTATTTAGGTTTGTCCGCTGGATGCGGTACATGCTTGCCCGGAGGGTGTGCCGACGCGACCCACTCCCAAGGCGACTAGAAACGATTCGTGGAAGGGGACCCGAGCTTGTCTCGGGGAAGGAGTCCACGCCTGGAAGGCGCGGAGCGAATCTTTGGCAGGAGAGCGTGCGTCCGAAGGGCGGGGGTGTTGTTAGCGCGGCACGCTGAACGTAGACAGAAAGGCAAACGGAAATGGAGCTCACTGTTCAACTCCTTCATATCTGTTGCCTTGGATTTGCAGAAGTCGCACAGAACAAGAGGATGTTTGACGACACGGCTGACCTGGCTGGAATGAAAGGCCCGAAACCCGTACCTTTTGAGCGACTATCTGTTCGCCCATAATCTCGCCTTCGCCATAGTGCGCTGAATGTAGGCAGCTTTCCTTGCGGGGTTTGGATCGCGGGAGAGGTATTCACTGTCGAGGGTGCTTGCCATTGCATCATCGGGCATCCCGAGCGAATAAGCTGCCACACAGAAGGCGATGTCCGCGGCGGCGGGCCGGTCGTGGTATTTTGGCGCCGTACGGAACCTCTCCAACGAAAGGTGTGAGTACCTCATGCCCCCTTTAGGGGAAAAGGCCGTCGCCCGGTGTTGGGCGATACGAGCCTGTCGTTCATGCTCTTGCAGTTGGAATTGTTTCGTCAGCTCAATACGAAGGAACGACGCCATCCGGTATTGATTGCCAGTGCCGCTCCGCAACAGTACGTATGGATAAAGACCGTTGTCCTTGCGATACTTCGGCTTGCAATTCGTGAAACCGGGAAGCCTGCCGAAACGTCGCCAGTCGGCGGCGCTGGGGTCTCCCTGATATCTGCCGGCGAGTGTCTGAGCTATGAATGTTGAGAGATCTGTAGGGTAAACATCGTCGTGCTTGAGCCATGCTTGAAAGTTTCCTGCACTGGTCTCAACAACCGCACATGGCTCGAAATCATCCGCTGTGAGCCGGTCAATTGAGCTTTGATTCAGGTCGTCTAAGACTGTGAATCGGTGCGCCCCTGATGGGCGGATGTAGATGTGTGCCCCGCGTCTATTGTGGGCCTTCAGGAGTGGGAGACGAGACATGATGAGATGAGCCGGCAGATTCGACAGGCCAGGAAGCATCCCACGATCGCTCAGAACGCCAATGTCATACGCAGGTGCGTCGAGCGCAGCGAGCATATTCCGAACGGCGATGAAGGTTCTGTCCATATTTCGACGGCCCGAAATTATAGAGTTGCCAAACTCACCCAGAATAGTGCTAGGATGCTGTAGTGAAATGTACACTGCACTAGATTAGAGCCGCAAGCCCTTTGTTTCAGGCTTCTTTGAAATGTACTCGCTTTCGGTACCGGCACAAGTCCATGGAGAAATGTTCATTGCATTAGCGTATGCACCCAGATGCCCACAGTGACGAGAAACAGGAACGGCTCAGAGAGAAGCTACGGGACGAGCTGGGACCGTTGATTGTGGGTTTGCTCGATAAATCCAGTGGGCTCGAAGACATCATCGTGAACGAGGACTCGCGGATTTGGGTCAAGCGGACTGGATCTTCATTTGAGCAGGTAGGAGAGCTGTCCAGCCGGCAAGCTCGCGGGGCAATGATGACGATTGCCTCGATGCAGAAAACGACCGTGACAGAGTTGCGGCCCGTTCTGGAAACGCAGCTTCCGATCTGGAAATTTCGGTTTGCGGGTTTGATTGAACCTGTTGTGCCGTCGCCGTCGTTCGCCATCCGGGTCAAGCCGGATAGGAAGCGAAGTCTCCGCGATCTGCAAGCGCAGGGGATTCTCACCAAGAAAGACGATCCTCGGAATCGTCGGGCAGTGCAAGAAGACTTCATCGGAAGGCTGCAGGGGCTGGATCACATTGAAGTGATTCAAGAAGCCATCCGCGCCCGGAAAAATATGCTCATCGTCGGTGGAACGGGTGCGGGGAAGACGACTATTGCGAATGCCATCCTCGAAGAGATCGGCAGTCTGACACCCGGCGATCGAGTGTTGGTGATCGAAGATACACAAGAGCTTCTGCTCGACTCTGCCAACAGTTTGAGCATGTTGGCGACAACGGAGTTTGACCAACTCAAGTGCCTCAAGGTTGCGCTGCGGCTCAAGCCTGACCGGATCATCGTCGGCGAAGTCAGAGATGGGGCGGCAGCGCTGCCGCTGCTGAAGGCCTGGAACACGGGCCATCCCGGAGGCGTTTCTACGATCCATGCAAACAGCGCCGCGGAGGCGTTGGTCCGCTTGGAAGATTTGGTGCGCGAAGCAACAGAGGCACCCCAACAGCGGACGATCGGAGCCGCCGTTGATGTCGTAATTTCGGTCGTCAACGATCCCGTTGAAGGCCGGAAGGTGCAGGAGGTCGCGGTGGTCACTGGATACCAGGATGGTCGCTATCTTCTGACGCAAGTATGAGTGCTTTGACTCCGAGTCGATTGAGTCAGAGCTTGTCTGGGCGCGGAGGACGAAAGTCGTTCGCATAACGATGTGCCGAAGGGCACTGGAGGAAATGAGATGAATCGTATGCATATTTTCATTGCGAAGCGGCCAGGGACCCTTCGGGTAGCCCTGATGCTTGCGTTCATGGTGGCAGTTGGCTTTAGCGGAGCCTTTGCTGCCGAGACGGGAACGAATCTGCCGTGGGAAGGCCCGCTAACAACTCTTGTGACATCACTGACCGGGCCGGTGGCGTATGCCATCTCGGTTATCGCAATCGTGGCGCTCGGAGCTACGCTTGCGTTCCGTGGCGGGGAGATGGGCGAGACGATGCGGCATCTCCTTCAGGCTGGCATCGCGGTTTGCCTGGTCGTCTTTGCGGCTCAGGTCATGACTTCCTTCATCGGCCAGAGCGCGGAGATTGCCATGCTCCAACCGGTCCATGCGATTGCTCGGGGGTAAACAACAAGCGATTCACCGGGGGGAGCTTGAACACTCAAGCCTCCTCCCTTCCTTTAGGAGAGGGCTATGGAAGAACCAGAACAGACAATCATGCGGACCTCGCTGAGCAGGCCCCAGCAGCTTCTGGGTGGTGATCGGGAGTTAGTCATTCTGTCGGGCCTCGGGGCCGCGTTGATGGCCGTTAGCGTTATGACATTCCTGTCGTTCCTGATAGCTTTCCTTGGCTTTGGCGCCATCGTTGCGGTCCTGGCGAGGATTGGCAAGGCCGACCCGATGATGAGGCGAGTGTACAGCCGCCACCTGCAATACAAAGATTTTTACCCGGCGAAGAGCGGGGTCACGTCGCTCGGCAAAACGCCAAAACGGAGCTGGAGGTAGGAATGTTCGGAGAAACGCGAAAACAGCCTCAAGGGCTCGCTGACCTACTCCTGTGGTTCGGACTTGTGGATGACGGAATCGTGCTGCAACGGGACGGCTCTCTGCTTGCTGCATGGCAATACCGGGGACCGGACCTTCAGTCTGCGACCCATGCGGAGATGGCTGCTATCGCTCGGCGCTTGAATAGGATCTTTCGTCTTGGCAGCAGTTGGATGATTCAGGTTGATTCGTTCCGAACCTATTCCAGCGGCTACTCGCCAGAGGGCGCCTTTCCCGATCACGTAACGGCTCTGATTGACAGGGAGCGACGGGAGCAATTCGGTCAAGAGGGGAGCCATTTTGAAAATGAATATTTCCTGGCCCTCTCGTACATGCCTCCTATTGCTGCGACAGAAAAACTGCAAGGCTTCATGCTGACTGGAGCAGAAAAGGACCCAAGCGGCGGGACGAACCCTGGTGCAGAGGCTCTACGCTTTTTCAAGGCAAAAGTCCGCCAGTTCGAGGACGTGTTTGCTGCTCAGTTCCCGGTATCTCGGCTCAAAGCGGTTGTCACGAACCTCGGTGGTGGCTTTGAGCGGGTCGATGACGATCTATTGGCTTATCTTCGGCGCTGTTTGACCGGCATCAAAGGCCCGGTTCTCCAGCCTGAAATTCCGGTATTCCTAAATGACCTTCTCGCAATGGAAGACTTTCGCGGCGGTATGGACACGATGATGGGAGACCGGCACTTGCGCACCCTGTCGTTGGACGGCTTTCCCAGGTCCACCTATCCAGGCGCACTGTCTGTGCTGGATACGATTCCGTGTGAGTATCGCTGGAACACACGGGCAATTCTTATGGACCCTTCGGAAGCACAGGGAGTCATCTCGAAAATAGGACGGAAGTGGAAGTTCCAGCAGCGGGGCTTGAAAGACCAGGTCTTCAAGGGGAAGGGCGGAGGGCAACTAAATCACTTTGCAATGTCGATGGTTTCGGACTCAGATGGGGCGCTGGCTGAAGCCACGTCTGGGGACGTGCACTTTTGCTATCTTTCGTCTTCGATCGTTTTACAGCAGAAGGATAAGAAGTTTCTCGACAACATGATTAGTGAGTTCCGAAAGGTTCTCATCAATCGCGGATTCGGCGTGAGGGTCGAAGACATTAACGCAGTCGACGCATTCTTTGGAACTCTCCCCGGAAACGGTGTCGCGCAAGTGCGACGCGTAATTGCGCACACCCGCAACTACGTTGACCTGATGCCGATTTCGGCGGTGTGGGCGGGGGAGAAAACGAACCCTTCGGCCCTGATGCCGCCTAACTCCCCGCCTCTCATCTACGCCGCCACTCAAGGCGGCACTCCCTATCGCTTCAACCTGCATGACAACGATGTGGGGCATACGCTCATCGTTGGTCCTACGGGAGCCGGCAAGTCAGTGCTGCTGGCGTTGTTGGTAGCGCAGTGGTTTCGATACCCGAAAGCACAGGTCTTCGCATTCGATAAAGGTCACTCGCTCTATGGTCTTTGCAAGGCCGCCGGCGGCCGATTCTATGACATCGGTGAAGGCGGACTCTCATTTCAGCCGCTCCGCGACATTGACAACGATGCGGAGTTCGGATGGGGCCAGGAATGGGTCGAGACTGTTCTACGTTTACAGGGGGTGGAGATCGGCCCTTCTGAACGAAGCACGATCCATCATGCTCTGCGGCAGTTAGCGACGGCTCCTCGCGAGCGTCGGACGCTGACGGAACTCGAGGCCAACCTTCAGGACGAGAAGCTCAAAGCCGGGATTCAGCCCTATGTCATCGACGGTCCCTTGGGCGGACTGTTGGACTCGCGCAATGACGGTCTCACGACTTCACGTTTCGTTGTCTGCGAGATGGAGACACTTCTGAGCGGTTCTTACGGCGAGGCAACGGTCATGGCGGTCCTGCTCTATCTATTCCGTCGCATGGAACGTGCCCTCGATGGCAGCCCCACGCTTGTCCCGATTGACGAAGCCTGGCTCTTCCTGAAGCATCCGGCCTGGCGCGACAAGATTCAAGACTGGCTGAAGACGCTTCGAAAAAAGAATGCGGTCGTGGTCCTCTCAACACAGAGCATGGCTGACATCAAGGAATCCCCTATCGCTTCGGCCATTCTTCAGAGCACAGCAACGAAGGTCTACCTGCCTAACAGCGAAGCAGGGAACGAGGGCATGAGGCAATTCTACGAATACGCAGGTCTCAACAGCCGCGAAATCGAGTTGTTGCAGACCGCAACGCCCAAGCGCGATTACTACGTCGTCCAGCGCCTGGGACGACGCATGATCTCTTTCCGTCTCGGCGCGGTCGCTCTCGCATTTCTGGGGGTCTCCGGCCAGAGGGACAGAGCCCGAATCGACGCCTTAGCCAGAGAATACGGTGACGGCTGGATTTCGGTATGGATGAAAGAAAGGAAGGTAGAGAAAAGCTGGATCGACTACTACGAAGGAGCAAGACGACATGAAATCCAGATGGCTAGCTAAAACCACAAGTGCAGTCGCCATGATTGCTGTCATGGGGACTGCGACGATATGCCCGGCTCCTGCTCACGCAGGTGTGCCGGGCGTATTCGCAACCGAATACACCCAGCTCCTTAATTATGCCGAGCTGGTTGGACAGTTGGAGAAACAGGTGTTGATGGTCGAAAACCAACTCACCCAGATCGCCGACATGACGAAGAATGGCCTTCCGATCACCGACCAACTCTTCGGGACCGTAGGCTCAGACATCGCGGAGCTGCGACAGGTCGTGAACACCGGCCAGGCGCTCTCATACACGATGAGCAATATGGACGGGGCTTTCAAAGCACGATTCCCCGGCTACTCCTCAACCACCAACTACAGTCAGTCGTATCAGCAATGGAGCCAGACAAGCCTCGATAGCACTCTAGGGGCTTTGAACGCTGCCGGCCTGCAAAACTCGCAGTTTGACAGCGACACGGCGCTGCTGAAGACGTTGCAAAACCAAAGCACGTCTTCGGTCGGAAGGATGCAAGCTCTGGAAGTTGGAAACCAGATAGCGGAAAATCAGTCAGAGCAGCTGATGAAGCTGCGACAACTGATGATGGCCGATATGCAGAGCAAAGCAGCTTTCCAGAGCGAACAGGTCCAGGTGGATGCGACAAAGCAAGCAAACTCCGACAAGTTCTTCGGCCAGAGTCAGGTTACCAGCGATGGCGTGACGTTCTAAAAGGAGATTTGCGATGAAGCGGATGAGTGTTTGGTTGGCAGTTGCGAGTCTGACAATGTTGGCGGGATGCCGCCATGTGGAGCATAGCCCGATCGTTGCGGCTTTTCAACAAGCCGGTGGCGGCGACGTGGATCAGTCCACGCCCGACAGCATTGGGCAGTTTCTAGCCAAGCACGAGGATGTCCGGAAGCAACTCACGCCTCTCTGCAACCAGAAAAAGGCGAACGCTCCGGCAGACTGGACAACCACTGATGAAGGAAAGGTGTGCGCGGGAAATGCCCGCGCCAACTTTTTCGGAAAACCAAACATGAAGTCAGACGGTGTGGCTTTCTGAGGTGAAGGCGTGGCCATAAAGCGAAGGATGTTGTCTGTGACGGCCGTGGCCCTCGCCTCGGCCGTCACAGCACACGCACAAACGCCCGTCGATGTGGGTGGGACATTCCAGCAAATAGGACAGGCGGCGAATGCTTGGATTCCCGCCATCATGCAGGAAGCGGCCTTCCTTTTCTACGTGTTAGCAACTTTGGACTTCGCGTGGAGTGCTCCATCCTTTCTGCGCGAGAGCGACTTTACCGGCCTTTTCCTGAGCCTGATAAAGAAGCTGCTCGTCATTTCGTTCTTCTATGCGGTTCTGATCAATGGCCAGGTCTGGATTCCTGCCATTGTGAATAGCTTCGCCCAGCTCGGGGCGACAGCGGCGGGGGTACCGCTGGCGCAGAGTCCCTCAGACATCATGATGCAGGGTATTCAGATTGTTTCGGACCTCTTCACGAAAGTGTCTGCGACGGACCTATTGACACAGCCGGGCGGAGCGATCACTACGATCCTCGCCTCATGTATCGTTCTCGCCTCATACATCATCATCACGCTTCACTACGTGGTGACGAAGCTGGAGGCGATCATCGTCATGTCTGCCGGCTACATCTTCCTTGGCTTCGGAGGTAGCCGTTGGACTGCGCCATATTTTGAAAGGTACATTTCACTGGCGGTGAGCACGGGCGTCCGATTGATGCTGATTTACCTCATGTTGGGCGTCTTCAGAACGGTCTCGAACAACTGGATCGCGACGATGAACGGCTACACGGCCGATGAGCCGATCACTCAGATTTTCCCCACCCTGATGTCAATGCTTCTCTTTGCGTTTGCATCGTGGATGATTCCCAAGATGGCGGGATCGATCGCCGCGGGAACTCTGGGGATGGGGGGTGGGGATCTCGTTGGGATGGCAGCGGAGATTGGGAAAGGTGTAGCTCTGGGTGCTGCGACCGTCGCCGCTGTTGCTGCTACCGGAGGAGCTGGCGCCGTCGCTGGTGGAGCTCTTGCCGCAACCGAAACAGCGGGAGCGATGGAAGCCGGAGGAGCGGCGACATCGGCTGCGTCGGCTGCGACTGGGGCAGCGGAGGCAGCCGAGGGAGTGGGCAGCGTGCCTGCCCCACCTGTACCTAGTGGCGAAGGATCTCCGTCTCCTGAATCGCCGCCGGCGCCTCCTCCTCCTGTTGCGTCTGCAAGTACCAGCCCTGCAAGCTCCTCCAGCCCCAGAGCCGCCGCAAGGCAGCCCTTCGGTCCAGGATCTTGCGAGGCGGGCGGACAACATTCAGGTTCCACACGATGGGAGCGGACACGGATCATCCGCGCAACTGCGAATCGATAGGGAGGAATAAACAGTGGCAGAAGCAGCGAAAACTCAATCGCCTTACGTCCGCGCCCGCCAAGAGTGGGATGAGCGGTTCGGGGATCAAATCAAGAGCAAGAACAATTGGCGTCTCGCGGCCTTCGTTTCGATGGCAACGACATTGCTCTGTGTGACGGGGATGGTTGCCATAGGCTATCGCTCAAATACGGTGCCGTACGTCGTGGCACTGGATGACGTGGGAAGAGCGGTGCCCGTCATTCCTGCAAAGCAAGTCGCTGTGAAGGATGTCCGACTCCAGGAGGCGGTCGTAGCTCGGTGGCTAACGGACCTCCGCACGATTGTCACGGATGCCGTAGCACAGCGGCGACTCGTCGATGAAGTGTACGCGCAAACCGGGCAAAACTCGGCTGCGTCGGCCACCGTGACAGAGTTCTACTCGAAGAACTCCCCATTCGACCTGCTGACGAAACAGACGGTCGATGCATCGGTGGAATCCATCGTCCAGCAGTCACCCAAGACCTACGAAGTGACGTGGACCGAAGTGACCCGCGATCTTGTGGGCCAGTTCGTTGCAAGTCATCGGTACAGAGCGTTCGTGTCGGTGACGACGCAAGAAGTCACGGATGCGAAGCAAGCGTTGATAAACCCGCTAGGGCTCTATGTCACGAACCTGACATGGGGTGAGGTTGTGAGCACGAGCGGTCCTAGTTCCGCAGTAGGCAGTGAACAAACCACAAATGGAGGCTCCGGCAAATGATCTGGATCGCAGCATTGATGATGGCAGCGCAAGCAGGGGGAGCGACGGGGGCCTCTCAATCATCCCCGGCTGTAACGGCTCAGCAGAAGCAAGAGCTGTCTAATTACAACTTCAAGGCTGCGGCGGCGGCGTTGAATGCACAAACAAATCAAGCAGTTCCAAAACCGAGTCCGTCGACTCCTATACCGCCTCTCCAAGTACCTCCGCTGACCAGCCAAAGGCCCATCGTGCAGTCCTCCCCGGCTGGAGGGACGGCGGCAGAGAAGGGTTCTGAAGTTCCCCCAAATTGGAAACCGCCACATGCCGAGCTGAACAACGCTGCCGTGAGCGCAGTAGCTGTCGCACAGCAATGGGAGACAGGGGTGGGAACACCCACGCCCGGCCCTGACGGGCGGGTGCTCTACGTTTTCGGGCAGGGTATGCCGGTGATGGTGTGCGCTCCGCTTAGAGTCTGTGCGGTCGAACTGCAAGCCGGTGAGCATTTGCAGAGCCAGCCACAGATAGGCGACTCGCGGCGTTGGGAAATCACTCCGGTGATGAGCGGTTCCGGGCTCGACCAAACACCGCTTTTGGTCGTAAAGCCGATTGAGCCTGGCCTCGAAACGGACCTCATCATCCCGACCGATCGACGCACATACGTTGTCAGGTTGGTGTCGGACCCCACTCGATTCGTGTCTCGACTGGCGTTTCAGTATCCCGCCGATGATCGGGCAAAGTGGGCAACCTTCCAAGCGCAGCAAGACGCGGCGACGCGAGATGCGGAAGCGGTTGCGGAGCAGCAGAGAGCGCAGGAGCAGGCGAAAGACAAGACAGGTTGGAGCGGTATCGATGGCAGAGAACGCGTTGGACAATCTCTACTTCGATTACAAGCTCAGCGGGGATCCTGCCTATCGTCCAGAACGGGTTCTGGACGATGGCCAGCACACATACCTGATCTTTCCGAGCGATGGGCGCTTCCGCGAGTTGCCGACATTGCTGATGTTGGTGAAGGGCAAGACGGAGCTGGTCAATTTCCGAGTCGATGGAACGAGGTACATCGTGGATCGGCTGTTCGATAAAGCGATTCTCGTTGTGGGAGTCGGGAAGAAACAGACTCGGGTGACGATCACCCGAGCCACCCCCTATTCCGGCACTACCGGGAAAAGGAGCTGAGCGATGGCAACCAATGAAGAGGAGCTGAAACCGCTCGACCTGGAGAACACACGGGCAGAGCAGGAGCAAGAGGACCTAAAGCGGGCCGCGCAGACCGATAAAGTCGTGCGCGGCGTCAACGGCAGTTTAGCGCCGGCGGCGCGCAAATTGCGTCCCCTGGCAGGCATCATAATCATCGTTATTGTCGTCCTGGCGGCGCTGTACATGCGACAGGGCATGGCAAACCGCAATAAAAAGACCGCAAAGCAGGCTGAAACCGCAAAAGTTGGCGTCGGTCCCGCAACGACCGTGGAGAAAGGTCTCCTCTCTGACCAGGCACGGAGCGGACTCGATACCGGCCAGATGCACGTACCAGACTCGCTCACTCCGCGCTCGTCCATCACGAGCCCGGACGGCCCGGGGAAGACTCGGTCTAGCTCCGTGCCGCCGATTGAATACAAGCAAGGCTCGGTCTCCACTGCCACCAATGGATCGTTGTCATTTGCGGAGCAAAGACGGCTAGACGAATACAACCGGGAGAGGGAGGCGCTGGAGGCGGCAACCTCGGTCAAGGGGAATCTGCCGAGCGAGCAAACTCAGAGGTCAGGGCAACAGCCCAATGACCCTCTTCAGGCGATACAAACCGCCCTTATCAAGCGCGGGCCGCGAAGGCCTCAGGCGCAACCTTCCAGCCTTCAGCCGGCAGGATTGGGGCCACAGGAACAGCGAACAGAATACGAACGTCAGAACGATCAGGACCAAAAAGGGGACTTCGGGCAGCCGCATAATAAGGAAGAATCGGAATACCTCGGCCGAGAGAGAAATGCCGCCCTCGGCAAGTATGAGGTCAAAGCTGGGTGGCTTATTCCTGCGGTGCTGGAGCAGCAACTGAACTCCGATTTGCCGGGTCTCATCAGGGCTTTGGTTCGGGAAAACGTATATGACACCGTCAGTGGCAAGTACATCCTGATTCCGGCGGGCAGCACCCTTGTGGGAATATATAATTCGCACGTTGGATATGGTCAAAAAGCGTTGCAGGCTGTTTGGCGGCGGGTAATCTTCCCCGACGGCAGCTCGCTTTCCCTTGGTGGATTTGAAGGGGACGATAGCGAAGGCGCGGCAGGATTCAGAGACCAGGTTGACAACCACTGGGTGCGAATCTTCTCCGGAGCCTTGCTTACGTCCCTATTTGCTGCGGGAATCGAGATTAGCCAAGGGCAAAATTCCTCTGTTCTCACGCAGCCCAGCTATGGGCAACAGATAGGGCAAGCGGTCGGGCAGCAGGTCGGCCAGGTTGGAGTCGAGGTCACACGGCGGAACCTGAACATCCAGCCGACGATCGTCGTCAGGCCGGGATACAGGTTCTTTGTGAGGGTTGAGAAGGACCTGCTTTTCAGGGCTCCGTACTCCGCTATGCCTCTCAGGGAATGACAGGGCATAATCTTTGAAGGGGAAAAGCGGTTGGCCGAAAAGAAGAAAGTCCGGAAAGTGAATCGGGAAGGCCAACGGTGGACAGACGATAGGGCCGGAATGACCCTCCGACTCCCCCTCGAATTGAGAGAAGCCGTCACAGAAGAGGCTCGCGTCAAGGGCGATCTGGCCAAGATCGTCCTTTTTGCTTTGAGCCACGTTGATCGCAAAGACGTGGAAATCCAGCAGACCCGTAAAGCGGGTCTGCCGCTCTGTTCTCCGCAATTGCTTCACATCGGAGCTGAGGCGCGGACCGCTCTCCGGGAATGGGCTGAGTGCGGAGGCGCGGACCGCTCTGCGCGAGTGGGCCGAAGAGGAAGGCGTCAGCGTCAACGCGATCGTGGTGAGCGTTCTGGAAGAGTTTTTCAAACGGCTCAAGCGCAGCAAAGCCCTTAGGGAGGAACTCCGGCTGGAGATTCGGGCGAGGCGCGGATTTTTGCCGGTTTAGTCGAAAACGTTAATCGACCAGCGAGTCGGGGTGTATCTGCCCGAATCCGAGTCTAGTTTACACGGTTTAACTATCATAAGTTATAGATAAACAAGAATTTATTGGAGTAACCGCACACCTTAAAAATAGGACTATTACTGTTGATAATGCCTCTTATCAGTAGTAAAGTGGACTGTTGACACGAAATTGCCGTTTTTCCCGGGTTTTGGAGCTTTCTCCCATGTCCCACGCCTCCCGCAGCGCCCACATCGCAGACCTGATCGACGACCTGGCCGACCTTTACCTGGCCCAGGTCGCCGATCTGCGCGAATTCGCCCAGGCCACGGAGGCCGGGGAAGGCACCATGCATCTCGAAGAAGCCCTGCGCCAGCGGGAAATCCGCCGGGCCGACCTCTACCGGCAGTTCGAGCAGGCCGCCTTCTCTCCGGCCCCTATTCCGGTGGTCGCCCCCAACGAGCTCGATCTGCCCGAGGACAACTGATGCCCCCCTCCTGCCGATGCGCTTCCGGCAACCTCTATGTTCCGGTTGAGCCAACCACTCTCCTATATAAGGAGGGGCCCGAGACCCTCCGCCGAGCCTCGGCGCGAGCAACCGACTCTCTTAAGCACTTTCGCCTTGGATTGGGCGCAGACCCGGAACCTCCCGGCCCAAGGGCCGAACGGGGGTCTCCTGGTGAATCCGACGGCCCTGATCCCGGTGACCCAGCCTGGCGATCTGCGGCAGGACCGAGTCGGGCAGCTGGTCAAACGAGTACTTGGACGGTGTCGCCTCGGAGGAAACACGTCGCGCCTACAGCCACGCCCTCGAAATGTTCCTGGCGTTTTGCGGCCGGGAAGGGAATCCGACGCTCTCGGCCGAGCTGGTCGCGAGCTACCGGGTCTCGCTGGTCGGGGAAGGGAAGTCGTCCTCCACGGTGGGAGTCCACCTGGCGGCCATCAAAGCTCTGACCCGGGCGGCGGTCATGGCCGGGTTGATGCCGGCAGAAACCGCCGCTGCCATCAACGATGTGAAAGGCGCGCCCCGGCGTGGCAACCGCATCGGCAACTGGCTCACCCGGGAGCAGGCGCAGGAACTGCTTTCGCTGCCGGACCGGGAGAGCCTCAAGGGCAAACGCGATTATGCCATCCTGGCTCTCCTCCTCGGCTGTGGGCTGCGCCGGACGGAGCTGGTCTCCGAGGTGAAGGTCGGCGCCATCGCCCAGCGGGAGAACCGCTGGGTGCTGGTCGACATCACGGGAAAGGGAAATCGCGTTCGTTCGGTTGCCGTCCCCGCCTGGGTCAAAGCAGCGATCGACGCGTGGACCACCGCGGCCGGCATTACCGAGGGGAAGATCTTTCGCGCGGTGCGCAAGGGCGGCAAAGTCTGGGGTGAGGATCTCACGCCAGGTGCAGTGCTGCAGATCGTTCAGCAGTACGCGCGCGCGATGGGTCTCGAAAAGCTGGCGCCGCATGACATGCGCCGCACCTGCGCCAAGCTCTGCCGCAAGCGCGGCGGCGATCTCGAGCAAATAAAATTCCTGCTGGGCCACGCATCGATTCAGACCACCGAGCGGTATTTGGGAGCTGAGCAGGACTTCGTCTCTGCCGTGAATGACAACCTCGGACTGGAAAGGTAGGAGTGCCCTCTCCATGGAGGAGAATAGAGGAATCGTAATGAAGAACATCCCCCTGGTCCCAGAAATCCAGTGAAGTCCGAGCGGGAATCGTTGAGTTCTCCAAGGCAGCTCGTACTGCCTCGGTTCGCAGCGTCAATGCCCTGATGACCGCCACTTATTGGGAAATTGGCCGACGCATAGTCGAGTTCGAGCAAGAGGGCCAAGAGCGAGCGGGATATGGAGAGGCGCTGATCACTCAGCTTGCGGACGACCTGACGGGCCAGTTTGGCCGCGGCTTCGGAGCTGTTAACCTCAGTCAAATGAGACGTTTCTACCTCGCTTGGGCGTCTCCGCAGATTTTTCAGACACCGTCTGAAAAATCTTCTAGCTTGCCCGAACTGGCTGCAAGGTTTCCATTGCCTTGGTCGGCTTATGTTCGCCTGCTTTCGGTCAAGAATCCAAACGCGCGGTCCTTCTATGAAACAGAGGCTCTGCGCTTGGGCTGGTCCGTACGGCAACTGGATCGTCAGATTGGCAGCATGTTCTATGAACGAATCGCGCTCTCAAAGAATAAGGCGGCGATGTTGGAAAAGGCGGAGAGCTCTGAGCCGAGCGATGCTGTGACCCCGGAAGAAGCCATCAAAGATCCGTTCGTCCTCGAATTTCTTGACCTCAAGGACGAATACTCCGAATCGGATTTGGAAGAAGCGCTGATCCAGCACTTAACCGACTTCCTCCTGGAGTTGGGCGATGATTTTGCATTCCTTGGCCGCCAGCGACGACTGCGAATCGACGACACCTGGTTTCGCATCGACCTGGTCTTCTTCCACCGCCGCCTGCGTTGTCTGGTCATCATCGACCTAAAGGTTGGCAAGTTCAGCTACGCGGACGCCGGCCAGATGCACCTCTACCTCAATTACGCCCTTGAGCATTGGGTGAAGCCCGGCGAAAATCCTCCGGTTGGCCTGATCCTCTGTGCGGAGAAGGGGGCGGCAGAGGCGCACTATGCACTCGATAATCTGCAAAATAAGGTCCTTGCTGCCGAGTATCAGACAGTCTTGCCGGATGAGAAACTCATCGCCGAAGAACTGGACCGTTCGCGTCAAGAGCTCGAGAAACGCGGTCTGGCATCACGCACCGACACATAGGGCAAGAGGCTCGGCGATGAGGGCACTTCCAGTGAAGACCTACCAATCCAATCTATTTGTTTCAATCTCTCCCAAAGGAGGGTAAACCCAACACTGATGTTGCCAGCCGGAAAGTAGCTGATCAAGGACTGAGTAGTAGAGGTGCGTATGTGGGTGCTGAAGTAAAAAAACTGCGCAGGCGGCTTCAGATCCAGGCGGTCTGCAGGGGCCTCTATTTGATCCCATAGCATTCGCGGCCCTCTCATGGATTTCACCGATGTGGGCCGCGTGGTAGATCCGGCTTTTCTTTCTTTGATTGGGCGGTTTTCTGATGCCAAGTTTGCGGCTGGCAACATCAGTGTTGGGTTTTACCCCTTTTTGCGTTGACAGATACAGTTTGTGTCGGGCATACAAGAGCTTCGAAGCACAACCTGCAACCAAGAGCACATTGGCGATTGCAGTCACAGTAAAGTGGGTGATCGAGGACTGATTGCGTATGGAGCGGGGTCCCTTTCGCGGCAGCGGGCTCGTGTTGCTGACTTGCCTGGTATTCTTTTGCGAAGCTCAAGGGCAGTTCGGGCCCGCTGAACCTTGGCAGGTTCAAGGGATTCACGGGGCGCTCAACGATAGCCTCCGCTCCGTGCAATTCCTCGGACTGCAGAAAATTTCGTCCTTTTCAAAGGTCGAAGGGATTTCCCCAAATGAAATCATCCCGTTTCTCAGGAGTGGTGATCCCGATTTGCTTGTTGTCGCGGCCCGGGCTCTGGGCACGATAGGGCCAAGGAACAGGCCCCGAAACTCGTCAAGCTGCTGAAAGACCCGGACTCCAAGGTACGCGCTGCCGCGGCGACTGCGCTGGGTCAGATGCAGGCCAAGGAGCAGTTACCGGCACTCGTCGCTGTACTGCTGAAAGACCCGGATGTCGTTATTCCTTTACCTGTAGAAAGTAGGCGGGTCAGGTGTTTTCTATTCCCTAACCAGTAGAAACCCTATTCCTTAACCGGTAGAAAAATTCCTTTACCAGTAGAATTCCACGACGTCCAGCATGATATGGTCCCGCTAAGTAGCTCTATCTCGGGCGCTCTTGCATCATCTGAGCGTTGACGGCCAAGCTTCAACGGCGCGCCGACCCTTCGCAAATTGCATGACCGATTGTTCTACGAGTTAAGGATTATTTCTACCAGTTACGGCAAAGTTCCACTAGTTAAGGGAACGAGCAAACCCTTTGCTTTCAGTGAATCCCTTCTACTAGTTTAGGAATAACGACACTATCGCTCGGCCCATCTCCTCGCCTTCTCCATAGTCCTCCGGATGTACGCAGCTCGCTTGGAAGGGCTGGGCTCACGCGAGAGGTAGTCGTCTTCAAGGGCACGTTCAATCCGGTCCTGGCTCATGCCATTGGCATACGCGACGACACAGAATGCTATATCAGCAGCGGCGGGCCGGTCCTGGTACTTGATCGAAGTTCGGAAGCGCTCTAGGGATATATTCGATAACCTCCGTCCCCTTTGGGGAGAAAGAGAACTTTCGAGACGCCTCGCTTCGCGTTGCTGCCCGCGGGCCTCATATAGCTTCGTTATCTCTTGCTCGAAGCTGTCCTCCATCGGGTACTGTTGTCCGCCATGGCTGTGCAGGCGCACGAAAGGAAAGAGGCCGTCCGGCTTTCTGTATTTCGGTTTGCAATTGGTAAAGCCGGGCAGTCGTCCAAACCTCCTCCAGTCCGCCGCGCTGGGGTCAGCGTTGTACCGTTCGGCCAAGGTCTGCGCGGCAAAGGTTCCGAGGAGCTTCGGAAACATTCTCGAGTGCTTGAGCCAGGCTTGAAAGTTGCCGGCGCTGGTCTCGACAACAGCACATGGGGTGAAGCCATCGGCCGAGAGCTTCGCAAGCGAGGCCTCGTTGAGATCGTCGAGCGTGGTGAAGCGGTGCTCACCGGAAGGGCGGATGTAGATGTGCGAGCCGCGAGCGTTGCAGCGTTTGAGTAGCGAAAGCCGGTCGAGAACAGCCGCGGCGGGGATACTATCGAGGCCGGGAAGCATCCCCCGATCACTCAGGACACCGGTATCATAGAGCGGCGCCTCAATAGCCGTGAGCATTTTGCGAACTGTGGATTCCGTTCTGTCCATCGACATCACCCTTGAGATGTGTTTTACCGTAGGAGGGGTGCAGGGGAGAAGCCCCGCCGCCGTCTTGCGTGGGCGTAGTCCGAGTATTGCAAGCCCAACCCCGTGACCTTGGGGTGTGCGCCCGCTTCGGGGGCCGCATTGCGGCGGTTCACCCTGAAGCGGGCGGCACCTGGTTATGCGTCCAGCATGAGGAGGACGGTGCGAACGCTTGTACCTGTGCTGATGAAAGTATCTGAAGGCAACTCTTCCCAGATACCGCCGCGCGCTTCAACGATGGGCCTTAGCTTGTCGTTCTGCCTCGGGCCGTTGGCACAGATGGCGACGAGTCGGCCTCCGGGCTTCAACATCTTCAAGGCGTGCATAATGTGCTTGATATCGTCTGCGTTCGCAAACGGAGGATTCATAACAATGCGGTCGAATGTTCCTAGATCGCCGTTGCACTCCAAGAAATCGGCCTGCCGTGTGTCATCGACACAATCAACCGTGCGGAGCCGGTGAGCCATATTGCAATTCAGCTCAACCGCTGTGATGGTGTAGCCGTGAGCATTGCGGCGAATCGCATCAATGATTCGGCCTGTTCCTGCGGAGGGTTCTAAAACCTGTTGCCCTGGGCGAATGTCCGCAAGCGCGACCATACGGTCTGCCAACTCCGGCGGCGTAGGGAAGAGTTGCGGACGCTGACAACACTGAACCCCTGCGGCTGCTGCTTTGCCCATCTCGTGTAGTTGCTCATAGCTGGGGATACGGTCATCCTGCGGAATGGCCGCGTGGATCGCGCGGCTTTTCCATAGAAGGACTAGCGCCATCGTTGGCGCGAATCCTTCTCACGCGCGAAAACCTCGGGACCGGCAGGGGCAACGGCGCGGCGGGTGGGTCAACCCGCTTGGCGTCGGTGATGAAGATGTGACCGTATTTGTATCCGTGGTCATTGCATGACGTACCCGATGCCGCGCATGGGTTGCGGTCGCGTCGACGGCGCGAGTGGATCTTGTAATCCTTGTGCTTCTTGTCCCATTCGGCCTGTGTCATCTGGGCGAATCCCTCGCCGGGGTAGTTGCAAAGCGGGGGGAGTTTCGTTGCGGCTTTGACCTTCTCGGTGTCGCCGGGTCCGGGTGCGCGGTAGTCCTTTACGCGCTCGATCTCCACTTTCGTGCTGCTACCGTGCCAGTGACGAAGCGGGGTTGTGCTTACGCTGTTGAGCGTCCCACCTACCCTGTTTAGCTTCAGACACCACAACCCACTCATCAGCGACTAAGAACGCGGCCCCCCACTTCGATAGTGAACTGCGCGGCTGCGATACCCCCGGCCTCTCCAAGCATGGCCTTTTCATAGGCTATGCGGTTTTGTAGGTGCTCGATCCAGCGGCTCAAAGTGGCTGACTCGATGGTCGGTTCCGAGAGCTAGCTCGAACTTCGCCCAACGTGCGGGGTCCGTAGAGTAGTCGGAAACTGCCCTGTCGCCGTCGCACATTCGGGGGCTTGAGTCTTCGGGTCGGCGTGGAATGTGAAGATTCTGATATCGAGCGAAGAATTAGCCTGGAGCTCCTTGTCTTGTTCGTTGGCGCATTCAGTCCAGAGTTTTAGCCACATCTCGGCCTCTTGTTTGTTGCGCTCCTGCTTGCGCTTGTCGGCTTCAAGTCCCTTGATGCGGCGATGCCGCACACCGGGAAGCTCTTTGTACTTTGCGTGTCTGAGTGCGCCTTTGGCGCGGTCTTCCCAATACTTCGCCGTGTGCCACATCTTGACGGTCTTACGCATCCCGTTCTCGATCCGCTCGGCGTCCTTGCGGGCGTGGCGTTCGCTGTGGTGGCCGATAAGAATAGGTTGACCCAGCGGGATATTGTCAGCGATGCGTGAAACGGCTTCATGTGCGCGTTCCGCGTCGCTAATACGCTTATCTTTGTAATCGACAAAGCGGTCTGCCCGCTCCTCTGCACGCTCGACTAGGCTTGTGTCTTCGTCGTCGATCTCGCCGCACAATTCGATGAGGAGGTCTTCGCGTTCGGGTGTCCACATCGGCGCAACGAAAAGCTCCTGTTTCGGCGCATAGATGAAACCTGCGCCCCTCACGCGGGCATATAACTCGCGGTCTAGGCGGGTGGAGCTGTATAGCCTGAGTTTGTTGTCTTCCGGGGAGTATGTCGCGGTGTAAGTCATGGGGTTTTCTCTCCTTCGGGTCGTAGGGTGCGGTGGTAGGGTCGGTGCTAGATGAGGCCTGCAGCTCGCATGAAGGAGGGGCAACCGTGGGGGCATGTGCCGTCTGGTTCTACCTCGCAATGCTCGGTACAAAGCGCAAGTGCGTTCGCGTCGCCAAACATCACCTCTTCGGCCATAGCCTCAAAGGTGCGTCCTTCTTGTTTCAGCATTTCGGTCAAGCTGATGCGGTAGGGATTTGCCGTGTTGTTGCTCATGGGTATTTCCTCCGTTTTTGAATGGCTGTGCTGTGTTTGCTCACAAACACGCCTTGGCCCTGGCCCACGCCAGCAGGGGCGGCAAGTGCAAGAGGAGGGTTCCCACCCTCGGAGCGGAATGGAGGGGGCGTAGCGAAGCGGAGGTCTGCACAAGCGAAGCGCGGAAGATTAGGGTGCCTCTTGTCGCGCGCCAGGGACGGAGCCTCTCAGGCAGGCTTGGTTTCCTTGCTGGGCGCGGAGCGCATGAGATCGCACTTTGTTGTTGCTGTGCAATGGGGCCGGCGTTGCGGGCAGGAACGAGGCTGTTACGAAACTCTTTGCTCAGAAAACGGCAACGCTGGGCTACGTCAAACCAAACAACAGATAATCCGGAACGCTATCGCTGTGTTTTTAAGTGCAGCGCGACAGGCGTTCTAGCAATTAAGGGAAATCGACAATCCAGATCGGATTTTGGCGGGGCACAACTAGTTGTTGATGAGACTTGGGATTGGGACCTTCCCGACAGGGGATTTGGCGCGACCGAACGGATGCCGGCAAAATGCGCACAGGAGACTGTTTTAGCTTGTCCGAAAGGGCTTAAGAAGCGAACCTGTTGCAAATTCCGGCGCAGCGACTCAGAATCGTCACAACGTTCAAAGAGAACGCCAACGAGTCTTTTCGGGGGGAGCGCGATGGTCTTACCCAAAAGCGCTAAGAATCTGCCGCGAACAAACGACGCGTTGCTTACAGAAGGCAGCGAGCGCGAACGCGCGGTGAATCAGCTGCGGCGCAGCGAAGCGTATTTGGCGGAGGCGCAGAGGCAAACCAAAGCGGGCAGTTGGGCTTTCACTCCCGGAAGAAAAGGCTGGAATTATTGGTCTGACGAGCTGTTCCGAATTCTTGAAGTTGACCCCCGGCAGGGTCCGCTCTCGCAGGTGCAGATGTACCAGCGAGTCCACCCGGAGGATCAGCAGCAGGTACGCGATCGGTACCAGAAGGCGCTGAAAGACAAGGACGATTATCTTACCGAATTCCGCGTGCTGTACCCGGAAGGGCGCCTAAAGTACATTCGTCTGATTGGCCATCCCGTCTTCAACCAAGCGGGAGAGATCACCGAGTTCGTGGGTACGTTGGTCGACGTGACAGAGCAAAAGCACGTCGAAGAAGCTTTGCGACGGAGCGAGGCGTATTTGGTCGAAGGTCAGCGCTTGACGCATACAGGTAGCTGGAGCCTTAACATTGCCACCCGGCAGATCCTTCACTCGTCCGCAGAACATACTCGTATGTTTGGCTTTGACCCGGAAAAGGGTACGCCGAGGTTCGAAGAGTTCCTCCAGCGTATTCATCCCGAAGACCAGGAACACGTGCTTGAGACTTTCCAAACGTTGATGCGATCCGGCGGGGATCTGGATTTGCGGTACCGAATCGCGACCCCGGACTGTCCGGTGAGATATATGCACGCAATCGGTCATCCTGCTCTTAAAGAATCCAGCACGCCCGGCGAGTACGTTGGCATCACCATCGACACTACCGAACGCAGGCGGTGGGATCAGGAGCGCGAGCGGGCGGAGAACCGGCTGCGACGCAGCGAAGCATATCTGGCGGAGGCACAGAGGCTCAGCCACACCGGCAGTTGGGCGATCGACCCCGTCACCGGCAAGATCATCTACTATTCGGAGGAAATGTTTCGGATCATGGGGCTCGAACCGACGCTTGACCCACCGGACTTGGAAGCGATCTTTCAGCGAATCCACCCGGAAGATCTTGCTCCAATTATCGAGGGTGTTGAGCGGACTGTTGCGGCTTCCGAGAAGAGTTGGATTGTAGGGGATCAAACGACCGGTTCACCGGGACTTGCGGCACTGCGAAACGAGTTGCAAGGTCCGATGGGCCCCGCCGATTATGAAGTCCCACTCCGGGTTATGTTGCCCGATGGGACCCTGAAGTATGTCCGTTGGTACGGGCATCCGATACTCGATAAAACTGGGCAGTTTGTCGAGTTCGTCGGAACAGCTATGGATGTGACAGAGCACAAAATAGCCGAATTCGAGCGCGAAAGACTCCGTCAGTTGGAGGCAGATCTCGCGCATATGAATCGGATAAGTATGCTGGGCGAATTGGCGGCGTCGATCTCTCACGAATTGAAACAGCCCATCACGGCCGGAATCATGAGCGCCCGCGCAACCTTGAAGTGGCTGGCGCGTGACGAGCCCAATATAGACGAGGCTCGTGAGACAGCAACAGCCACCCTGAAGGCTGGAAAGCGCGCCGCAGAAATAATCGACCATTTGCGGGCGCTCTACACGAAGGCTCCTCCCAAACGCGAATTGTTGGACGGAAACGAAATTATTCGCGAAATTGTGGCGCTATTGTGGGTTGAGGCCAACCGTTACAAGATCTCGGTGCATACCGATTTCGCCGCCGAAGTCCCCATGATCATGTCAGACCGCGTGCAACTGCAGCAGGTGCTCATGAATCTGATGCTCAACGCGATCGAGGCATTGAAGGAGACCGGTGGATCCCTTTCAGTCAAGTCGCGGCTGAATCAGGAAGGGCTGCTGCAGATTTCTGTCAGCGACACAGGCCCGGGCTTGCCGGCAATGAAGGAAAAACAGATCTTCGAGCCCTTTTTCACGACCAAGCCACGAGGTAGCGGGATGGGGTTGGCAATCTGCCGCTCGATTGTTGAATCTCATGGCGGTTGCTTGTGGGCCGCTCCGAATGGCGATCGCGGTGCGTGCTTTAATTTCACCCTTCCGGTGGCAAATCAGTACGAGACATGATTGCTTCCATTGTGCTCTGCTCATAGCTTGCCGCCGGATCCGAGAAGGATGAGAGATGCACTCTCACTCGAATAGGCGATCAATTCAACAACCCAGACACGATGATGTGCGCGTTTTCGCAGCGAGTTTAGGAGGATGTTCATTGCAAAGAGCGCAAGAAGGGATGGGAAAGTAACTTCTCCGCGCCAAAGGGAGTCCATCCGTAGGAACTCCGTGCGTGGATGGACTGGACTGTCCAGCTTTGGCTCGCCGGTGTGGCTGGCTCTGTCGATCGTTTTTGGGTTCGGAACTGCAGGCGAGCGCGCAGCGGCGCAGAGCACAACAGCCGACATTCTGGGAACGGTGACTGACTCCACGGGCGCGATCATGCCGGGTGCGAAGGTCATGGTGACTGCGCTGGCGACCGGCGAGAAACGCGAGGCAACCGCCAACGCCGCGGGCGCATTTGTCTTCAATAACCTGAATCCGGGGCACTATAAGGTGGAAATGACGGCGAGCGGATTCAAGACCTTTGTGGTTCCGGACCTTCTGGCTGCGGAGGGCGACCGCGCACGCGTCGACGCAAAGTTGACAGCGGGTGCGGTCAAGGAGACGGTGGTGGTCGGGTCAATAACGCCGCTGCTGCAAACCGATAGCAACTCTTCGCGCCGCACTATGCCAACGTGGATCTTTCGCTGCTTAAGGACTTCCGGGCATTTCACGATAAAGCACATGTACAGTTTCGCGCCGAGTGCTTCAATCTGGCCAACCATCCCGCGCTGGGCAATCCCGATTTGACCCTTCAGGACGGTCCGGGGGTGTTCGGGGTGATTACTTCCACAAGCAGCTTCTATAAACCACGCGAACTTCAATTCGCGTTGGATCTCGTATTTTAGTCGATGTTGTCATAAAGTGAGGCGGCAAATACCGCATCACCTCTTTCGAAGTTACCCGAATCCTAAAGGTGATTCACAGTGAAGAGACTTCTCGCTGCTTCTGCCCTCTTGTTGGCGTCGTCTGCGTTCGCTACACAAAACCTGACAGGCCTGTGGACTATTCACTCCAAGATCAACGACAGCGAAAGCGACGTCGAATGCAAGCTTGTCGTGACAAACAACAAAATCACAGGAGCTTGCAATGTTCAGGACAAGGATCGTCAGGTCACTGGCGCCGTCGATGGAGATAAGGTCGCTTTGCAATATGACGCGGACTA
>CAWGDP010000020.1:0-16294 GCA_963821315.1 uncultured Acidobacteriaceae bacterium
CGGTGCCAGCGCACACGTGAAAGGAATGACAAGGGAAATACACAGCAGAAATACGGAATTGAGTCTGCGCATGTTGGTCTCCTGAGAAAAGTAACCAGCACTGATTCGCACCAATTAGAACTTCATCTTGGGGCCCGACTCACAACTTCCGGAACGTGGATTTACGCCTGCAGCGAAGTAATCAAAACTCTCAGCAGGCACAGCCTTCGGGGCGTAACCGAACGCACTCACCTGGCAAACGCCGGAGAGGATATGACAGGTGAATGAAAGAACGGTGCCCGCAACGCATCTTCGCTAAACTTCCGATTGACGTATGGACCCAGGAAACAGAGGACCAGGAGACTAGGACACAGGCAACCGCAAGGCCGTTCGGCGACATTGGTTTGTGAACTGCGTTTAACAATAGTTGTTAAAAGATTCACCGTCAACGGAAAATTTTCACAGGCCGCCACAAAATTTGCCGAGGATCCAGCAACGTTTTTTGGAGGAAAAGTGGCCAACCGCAACTGTCACCCAATTCCGCTGTCTCAACCTAGGGGTCCACTTCAACGTATCCCCCAGAATTGCTGCAATAGGTATGCTGTCCGATGCTGTCCCCTTATCTCCCCTGACAAGTGTTCCTCCAACCAGTCCGGCTAAGGGTCAACTCTCGGGTCCGGTCGAGTTGTCGCCTATCCGTCAGTTATTACTTCGGCCACATTGCATCGCAGGTGTTGATCAAATGGTTATTTCCGGTTGGGCGGTGAACCGTTCGGAACAGGTCGGTGAGTGAATCGGCGATATTTCAACAGTTGCCCGAGCCGAGTGAAATTTGTGACGGGTCGGAATATGGGCTGATCGAGGCCGGGTCTATAGCCGAGAGACTACGCTCTTAATGTGCGTGACGTAGCTTCTGCAGCATTATTTCCGCGATCAGACCGATTAGACGATTACCTGTCAGGTAATTGCTGCGCTTTTCGATCCGTTCGATAGTAGTCCTGTAGCGTACACGATTGCTTGCGACGCTACAGATCACAGAGAAGAATCCCATGCCGATCTACCAGGTTCACACCATCGCATCAGCACCGGAGAAGTCGAAGCCGGCGCTCGAACAGTTGCAGCAGTCTTTTGGTTTTATTCCCAACCTCGTCGGCACAATTTCCAACTCGCCGAAACTCTTGACCGGGCTTGTCGGCCTGTTTCAGCAGGTACATAGCCCGGGCCTCACTGAGGCGGAGAACCAGATCGTTCTCCTGACAGATGCAGTCACTAACTCAAGCGCCTATGCTGTCGCATTCCATACTGCGCTGGCACACCAACAAGGAATAAGTCCTGAAGAGACCGGCGCGATTCGTGAGCGGCGAGCGCCCAAAGACCAGCGATTTGCCGCACTTTCCACACTGGCGAAGACGCTCATCGAGAAGCGGGGCCATCTCAGCGAACAGGAACTCAATGCATTCCTCGACGCCGGTTTCACAAAAGAACAGATCATGGAGGTCATCACGATAGTCGCGGCCTCGACGATCACGAACTACGCTGCAACCATCGCCAATCCGCCTCTGGAAGCGCAGTTCCAGCCGTTCGCGTGGCGAGCATAAGAATCGAGGACCGGGGCCCAGGAAATGCAATAGTTTGGATCCGCCGGCCCTCCATCCAGCTCCAATGAGAGGGAGAGCGAAATGGCAACACAATTTGCTTCAGCAGTTCCTCAGCTGGGAGAGTTATTGCGCTATTGGAGACAGGAGCGCGGCAAGAGCCAGCTCGACCTCTCCCTCGACACGGGCATCTCGCAGCGCCATTTGAGTTTTGTGGAGAGTGGGCGCAGCGTACCCAGCCGTGATGTTCTTTCAATTGTCTCCGATGCTTTATGGCGGTCGTGACACGGGCGATCGACGTGGATGCTGGAGCAACATGACCGCATCCCGCGTTTGTGCTGGACCGGTACTGGAATATAGTCCGGACCAATAAGGCGATGCCGCAATTCGTTGGCTCATTCATCGATATCGATCAGGAAGCCAGACCAAAGCCTCGTAATCTTCTTGACCTGGTCAGCGGAGCGCCGGTTCTTCATTAGCAGGAGTGAAGCTCGTTGTGCGTGCGACGGGCTCCGTGTGTGCTTCACTACCAGGCGCCTTCTTTTTCGCCGTACCACCAGACGAGGCCGACAGTGGCTGTGTCCTGGTGAGTGGAAGGTGCGGCTGGATTGCTGGTGGTGAAATAGTGCTGGTTGCTCCAGTCGCGGCGGTACTCAAAGAATGCTGAGAAGCCATCGGCTAAGTTGTATCGATAGGTGCCTGTGACTTCCTTGAGCGCCTGCGTCAGGTTGCTGAACATTCCGCCGCGGTCAGACATGTACTCAGTGCGGGCAGCGACGTACTGGCGCGGGGAAAACGAGTATTGCACGTATGCCGCCCCGCCGTCGGTGTGCGCGGGCGCGGATGACTGGCCTGGCGCCGCATTGGCCCACTCGCGCTGGATGACGTAGTCGCCTTCAAGAGCCAGGGTGAGTTTGGGCGTGGCGTTCCAGGATGCATAGCTGTCAAAGATGTGCAGCTTGCCGTTGGGGGCCGGGATCAAGGGCGCAAGGCAAAGGCCAGGCTGCACGGGAACAGTGCAATTGGTGGCTGGTAGAGTGTCGGGATGCTCCTGGCCGAGGTAGTAGTTGAAGGTCCAGCTGAGGGTCTTCTTTGGCTGCGTGACGAATCCGAAGAGTTCGTCGCGGTAGCCATTGTTCGGCTCGGATTGATTGGTTCCATTCACAACCCAGTAGTTCACGCCGAACTTGTCAGTGAAGTTGTAGTGGAGCCGCACGCCCGCGTGATAGAAGGGCAGGAAATAGAAGTAGTAGGAGCGGCTGTAATTGATCTGATCCTTGGTGTAGTTTCCTTCCATGCCGAGCGAACTGGCCCACTTGCCGAAGTCGAAGTTAAGGCCCTTGCCGAGAGGAATGACATAGGTTCCGTACGCCTGGAAGAGATTGCGATAGATCTCAGGCCGAGTCTCAATTGAAGGGTTGCCCTGCAGCGTCTCGGTGGCCTGGCCAAATTGGAGGTCGATGCGGAGACCGTAGCGGCGGTGGGCGTCGAGATCTGGATCGCGCTCGAAGATGACAGCCGCCTGATTGATGCTGAATGTGCGGCTAAGCACGTCGTATGCGCGGAGGTCGTTGACGCGGCCGACGGGATCGTTGAAGTTGTTTGCGAAATAGCCATCGACATAGTAGTTGAGCGTTGCGCCCCCGGGGAGCGTGGTGGGAAGCTGCGACGCGGAAGACGGCGGGGGCGTGACCTGTTGCGGCGAGACAGCAAGAGGCGGCGCCGCGGCCGCATTTCGTCGCAGGCTCAGGGCGGCACGGGAAAGTGCAACGGCGTCGTCCGGACCGCCAGAACTGGACGCCCGCAACTGAGCGCTGCGCCCCTCAAGTAGAGTCACTCGCGCCTGCAGATCGGTAACCAGCTCTTTCAGCTGGTCCACCTCGGTTTGGAGCTCCCGCACCTGGTTCGAGTCTGTTTCGGCTTTTGACGCCGTGGGCAACAACAGGAGCACCAGCAGCGAGAAAACCTTTGCGTGGGAACGAAGCGGAGAGGGGGCGAGGTTCGACATAGTTCTACTCCTCCATGCCGTGCTCAGTCACCAAGGTACCCCTAATTTAATAAGGGGGTCCAACGCCGATCCGAACGTTTTGGGCGGTTGGTGGCCAAACCTTCAGTAACCATTTCGCATTGTTTGTTGCTCAAGTAATAATTTCAGTGTAGGCGGTCACTCGGACCGGAACCCAAACTCAGGAGATGCTCAGGTCATTGGAACAAAAGTCAGAAAATGAGAGGTATTGAACGATGCCTGAAAACATGCATTAATCGGCCGAAACCAAAATCAAGCGATTGACGAAGGAGATCGAGGAGATCGACGAATTCTTCTACAAAAGAGACGGACCGCTGCTCTATACGCCAACATGCTCGAACGAAAGCGGGACGACATGGTACGGTCTGCTGTTTTCTGGCGAAGTGCCCATCCCGATTTCGTCGAGTTTTCGTAACGTCCACCTTGATGAGTTTCGGCCTGCGGAATAACATACAACTCCTCAATAGGATTGCGTGGATCGCAGTTCTCAAGGGATCGCCTCGATGAAAATATACTGGCTATATAGTATTCCGACCTGGCTCTCTGGCACTTTGACCGTGGTCGCGTTCGTGGCCTTTGGTTTGGCCGGCCTTTACCTCACTCGCGGCTGGGTGCGACGCCTTGACAGCAATGAGCACCACGCCTACAACCACATAGTCGGTTTCTACGTGGCGGGTGTCACTGTCTTGTATGCAGTTTGTGCGGGCCTGCTGGCCATTGGAGCCTGGGCTACTTATTCCGACGTGCAGGGAAAGGTCGACCATGAGGCGACCGCCCTTGGCGCTCTTTACCGCGACATCGGTGCGTACCCCGAACCTGCGCGCACCATCTTGGAGCAAGACCTGCGTACGTATACACGCCAGGTTATCGACGTGGGGTGGCCGATGCAACGGCGCGGAATCGTTCCCAATAACGCGAGCTCTGTGTTGAACGACTTTCAGCAACACTTTATGTCCTACGAACCTCAGGACGAGAGACAGAAAATCCTGGCCGCAGAAGCCTATAGAGCCTTCAATGACCTGACGGAAAGCCGAAGAGCCCGGCTCAACAGCGTCACCAGTGAAATGCCCGGGCCTCTGTGGACCCTAGTAATCGCCGGAGCTGGGATTTGCATTGCGGTTACTTGGTTCCTTCACCCGGAAAGTTTCGCCATGCACTTCTGGATGACGATATTGTTTTCAGGCTTGTTGGCTCTGCTGATTTTTCTAATCGCAGTTCTGGATAATCCTTATAGAGGAAAGATCAGCGTTTCTCCTGAACCTCTAGAGCGCGTCTATGAACAAATCATGCTACCACCAAAATGAAGCTGAACCCGAACGGTCATTCAAAGCACTATTCTCGCGTGGTGTAACTATCCACTCAAGAGTAGAACCGGCCTCATAAATCGCCGGGCGCCAATGCCGCGAAGTACTCATCCCGCCAACCAAGCGAAGGTTTCGGAGTTCCGAACGGGTCGCCAACCCGGACAGAACCGCGTTTTTGGGGATTATTTCCGGATAGCCGGTAATCCACCCAGAACTACGAAGACGGGCGAACTTTCCGCTCGAGTTCCTCAATGAGTGCCTCGGCGATTTGGCACTCGTTGAAAAGCGATGAGAAAGTCGCTTCCGAAAACGCCGTTCCAGGATAGTTGTCTAGTCTCGAACCCACAAAGCGGGGCAATGTGCTTTTGGCAAATCGCCCTCTTGCTCCATGGAATTGGATGCCAGCGCTATGACATCGCAGGAACCGTCAGGTCAAGATGATCTTACGAGCTTCCGCTTCGGGATCATCGGCCATGCGACAATCGTTGTCCAAGATCATCGTCCGATTGGTGTCAGGATCGGTTGGCGCCCAGTTTAATCCTGGTATGCTCGGATTTCCGGTTGCAGCAAACGCTGCCCACGCGGCCGCCATCTTCTTCGCCAGCGCCTGCGCCTCCGATGTATTACCCGTTCCCTGCTCACAGCGCTTCGTGTTATCGAAGCAGAATTGAAGATCCGCCGTGTGCCATGCGCCTGGCACGCCATCGAGAATCGAAGTCTGCCATGTGAAGTAGTACGCGTACGCCGGCGCGGCCTGCAGCTCATGTTTCAATCGCGCCATCTTCACCACGTTGTTCCGCATCCCAAGCCCATTCAGCCCTGGACTTCCGCTGCAGATATAGGAAAGCGTCTGAATCTTCTTCTGCGGGTACGCCTTCTTCAGCGCCGCAACGATCGCCGTCGCTTTGTCCTTGCCGTACGTCTTCGCAAGGTTTGCATGCCATTCTTCTTCCGTCGGGCGCGAAGACATCTGGTTGCCCTCTTCGCTCACCGAACCTACCAGCATCGGAACATTCTTTGATACCTGCGGAACGGCGTCGAAGAACGACCGCATGTTGATCACCTTCCCATCGACGCAAGGAGACCACCCTACGCGCGGTGTCCCCGGCGCCCCTGGCCCCATCATTGGCCGTCCTGGCGGATTGATCTTCGCAGCCGCTGCGTTTCCTGCCGCAAACAGCCTGGTCCATTCCATTTTCTGGAGCGAACCAATATCGTTTGGCGCAAGCCCGAGTTCCTTCATCGTCTGCCGTGCCAGTTCTTTTTGCTGATCTCTGCCCGGAATGTTCCCTCCGCCGCCGGACTGCGCCGCAGCCCGATGGATCAGGCTCGCCGCGGAGGGCATACCCATCAGCGTCGTCACCTTCGATCCGCCGCCCGACTGCCCGTAAATCATCACGCGATTCGGATCGCCACCGAAGTTCTCGATGTTCTCCTGAACCCACTTCAGCGCTGCGACCAAATCCGTCATCCCAACGTTCGCCGAGTCCTCATATGCGGAACCGCCAATCTCCGAGGCATCGAAGAACCCAAGGATATTCAGGCGGTGATTCACCGAGACCTGCACCACTTCGTGGTGACGCGCCATCTGCGCGCCCTCGTGCGATGGCAGTTCGTAGGATGATCCGAAGCTGAACCCGCCGCCGTGCATGTAGAACATCACTGGCCGCTTCCCCGTCAAGCTCGGCGTCCAGATGTTCAGCTTCAACATGTCCTCGCTCTGCCAGCCGTCGTCCCAGTCGAACAAAAACGTCTGCTCGATGCTCGTCCACGGGTGCAGGGTCTGTGGGCAGTTCGCGCCGTACGCAAGAGCCGGATACTCGTCTCGCCACGGCGCAGGCGACTTGGCCGGCAGCCACCGATTTTCCCCGGCCGTCGTCGCCCCATACGGCACTCCCTTGAACGTCAGCACGCCGCCATCTACAAACCCGCGCACCCTACCGTACTGCGTCTTCGCCACCGCCGTTGGCGGTGTCGATACATTCCCTGGCTCCTGGTGCGCGCCTGTCTTCGCACTGTCAGAGCCGAAGGCGGGCTTACCCAGCGCCGCCCCCAACCCGGCTGTAGTGGACAGCAGCAGCGCCTCACGCCGCGTGAGAACAATAGACTGCTTCGACTTCGCCATGAATTGCTTCTCCTCTCAGTGTTTATGCAATCAGCTGCTTCAAAATTGCGTGACTCACTCTCATCAGTGCAGTGACTGAAACTCACGCTGACATTGCTGTGTTTGAGGATGCACTCTAGTGCGCCTCAGACGAGTTGAAGGCCAACGCCGCGAACTGATGCAGGTAGTCTCTCCAGTTGGGCCATGCGTGAAAGCCGCCGCTCTCGTGCTCCTCCACGTTGATTCCGGCATCTTTCAGGATGGCAACGGTGGCATGGCTGTTCTGAAGCGCGATGTCGTACTTGCCTGCATCCACCCAGAACAGGCGAAACGGCTTGCCCGATGCGCGGTACTGCGCCACGTCCGTGTCCTGCTCCTCCTTAATCGAGTTGGGGAACCATCCGGAGCTGAACATGCCTACGTAGGCGAAATCCGCTGAGTTATCGAGCGCGATATTCAGTGTCTGAAGACCACCCATCGAGAGCCCGGCAATAGCACGGTGGTCGCGGTCCGCGGCGGTACGATAGTGCGCGTCGATGTAGGGCAGCACCACCTTTACCAGGTCATCATTAAAGGCGTCGTGGCCCATGCGCACGCCCGGCGTCAGACGGAACTCCGTGGAGACGTGGCCGGCAGGCATCACGATCAGCATCGGAACAGCCTTCCCACTGGCGATCATGTTGTCGAGAATCGCACCTGCGCGGCCGACCGTAGGCCACGAGTCATCAGAATCCCCTCCCCCGTGAAGCAGGTAAAGTACAGGAAATCTACCGCTGCCGTTCTCGTAGCCCGGCGGTATGTAGACGTGCATGCGACGTATCTCCGCCTGTGGCAGACGAGTCATAGTAGACGGTTGAGATTGCGCCGTGCGGCACGCCCGCCTTGTACTCCATGAAGTCCGCACCGGGAACTTCGTACATGCTGAACGCGTGGGTCAGCGATTGCGAGGTGAGTGGGTTCCGTGGGTCTGTCGTGCTCACGTCATCTACCGTGAAGGTGTAGCGATAGACTCCAGGTTCGATCGGACCGATCGTCGTTTCCCAGACGCCCTGATCCCCCTTGGTCAGGGGCACACCAGCCATGTACTTGTTGGTCTCTTGTGGAGTTATTCCCGGTGTGGCCTCCGGGCCCTCGGCATGCAGCTTCACTTCGGTGGCGTTCGGCGCCCAGATGCGAAACCGAACATGCCGGTCGGGCTCTACCTCAACCGACTTCAGCGTGTCGTTGGGTCTGGGAGCAGGCATTTGCATCGCGGGTCTCGGCGGCTGTACTGCGGGTTGCTGAGGTGCTTGCTGCGCATGAACGCATAGCCCAACACATAGCGCACCAAATGCAGAAACCGGGCGCAGGACTCCAATGCATGACCGCATCATTCGTCTCTCCTGTGAACTTCCAATCTTGTTCTCAAACAACCTCCTCCGGCGTCGTCAATATGGCCGCGCATTACTTGTTGTGCCGGCAAGCCCGCACCGTTGAACACCGCAGGAACAACGCAGCGTTGGCGATGGACTGCCAAGCGTAGCCAAACCTGCGTCGGATGCAAGTCATACGCGAACCTATCGCGGAAGCTGTGGGTCTTCACCGGCACTGGAAGTTTCGGGCTTCCTGGGTGTCTCCGCTTCCGCTGTACTGCGCGTGTTTGGGAAAGGCGCATAGAGGACGGCTGCGTCCGGGAAACGCCGCGCCGGTAGCAACGACGGACTCGGGCGCTGCGCCCTTCTCAACCCACCCAACGAGTGCACTGAGCATGTCGAAGTGGTCCAGAGATGGGCCGCCTCCGCAGTGAGCCATTCCTGGCACAAGGAACATCCGGCTCCACTCGGCCACCTTGTCCGCTCCGCCGTTTGTCGCGGCCAGCGACTTGTAGTATCCGAGCGTGTCAAGCGGTGAGAACCAGGGATCACTGTCGCCGTGGAAGAAGATCAGTTTCCCGCCGTTTTGCGAGAACGTGGAAAGGTTCGTCGACGCCGGTTCAACGAGCGGATCAGACGCGTGCAGCGCTGCGGCATCTACGTCGAGTTCAGTAGCGGCGGTGTACGGACCAAATAGACCATTCTTGCTCAACGCCAGCAAACCGGGTATGCCAGTCTTTGAAGCAATGCCCGCATCGTACAGGAAGCCAGGATAGACCTGCGTTCCGTACGCATTCCTTGGCCCTGCAAACGCTTTCTTGATAGCCGCGATTTTTTCAGGTGCGATGCACGAGTCGGCCTGCCGAGATTTGCATGCGAGCACCGCAGGATCGAAATCGCACCCGATTGGATCGAAGATCATGCCGTCCGCCAGACCATCGCGCGCGTCGCACTGCTTCATCAGGCCGTCGATAAACACCTTGCGATCCGTATCAGTCAGAAACTTGTCGATCTCCGGTTTCCCGGACGAGTCCTTGGGCGACGCCTGGTTATAGGCCACTGGAATCCACTGTGCAATCGCGAGGTTTGACAGACCTGTTCGCATTGCTGGATCGCCTGACACGATCCCGTTGAACACCGTCGGAAAGCGCTGCGACAGGACCATGCCCTCTCGCCCGCCCGTGGAGCACCCGACGAAATAGGAATAGGCCGCATGCTTCCCGTAATAGCGGTCGATGACTTGCTTGGCCACTCCCGCGACCTCGGCGTTTGCCATGTATGCGAAATCCAGATAAGCCTGCTGGTCGCGCATGAAGGTGAAATCGAAGCCGCCGGTCTTCGCCTTGTGTCCGGAGTCCGTGCTTGCAACAGCGAAGCCGCGAGAGAGCGCCGGCTTGTCTCCTGTGTAGCTTGCACCGGCCGGGTAGGCTACGATACCGTTGGCGCCTCCGCCGCCCTGCATCATGAAGTCACCGTTCCAGGCGCTCGGCTCCGGAAGGGCCACAGAAAAACCGATGCCGAACTCCATCGCATCAGCTCCCTTGCGGCGGTTGATCATGCCGTCAACGCGGCAATGGGCGGGGAGGGGTCCGACTGCCGATGCCCCCGGATAGGCAGGCGCAATCGTTTTCCCTGCCGGAACCGGCTCGGCATTCGTGAATCTCGACTCCCATGAGCGTTATGCTCTTCAGGGCGGAGCAGCGGTCAGATGATTGGGATTGTGCCTGTGCTGCAATCGAACATGCCACGAGCACGAGGATACCGATCTCTGAGTACCTCATTGGAAGCGCCTTTCGGGAGGTCTGCACGCCGCTGATTGTTAAGGTCCGCGGAACTCCCGACTATACCCACTCACCAGCTGCTCAAGCAATGCTAAGTCTGTTAGAAACCGCGATGTTCGGCGACTACCTTGATTGTGGGGGGAAAGGAATCGATTCTGGCCGGACAAACAAATCAGGATGGCCTCTACGGGGAAGCCTTGGACCAATTCGGTCCCGCACTTGAACGCCTGGCAAGAGCCTACGAAGCAGATCGGGAGAAACGCCGCGACCTGAGCCAAGATATTCATTTTCAACTCTGGCGGAGTTTTCAGAATTACGATTCCCGCTGTTCCCTTCGCACCTGGGTGTACCGTGTGGCTCACCACGTCGCCGTCTCGCACATCGTCCGTGAACGCCGGACCTTTTTGAAGCTTGTGAGCCTGGAGGAACTCGATGTCCTGCCTGACAAAGCGGATGAGCAGTCCGCGGCGAATCGGCGGATGGATCTGAACCGGCTATCAGAGTTGATTCAGCGGCTCAAACCGCTTGATCGCCAGGTCATTGTTTCTTATCTCGAAGGGATGGATGCGGCATCGACTGGGGAGATCACGGGTTTGTCGCCCGCGAACGTGGCCATGAGAATTCATCGAATCAAGAACATCCTCGCGAAGCAATTCCACCAACCGCTGCACGAGGGAGCAAACCATGCAGAATGATTCGCCGGAAAACGGCGTAAGAACGATATGGCTGAACCAGCCAACGGAGAAACCCACAATGATATCGAAATTGATTGAACAGAGGTCGCGTACACTGCGCGCAAAGACACGCAGGGAGTTGATTGGGACTATAAACGGCCCGCTCGTTGCAGGCATCTTCTACGCGTACAGCATGAGAGCGTTCCCTGCGCTGAGACAGGTGCTGCAACCGCCGTTCGTGTTCGCCATCGCCTGGGGCCTGGCCGGATTGTACTTCCTGAACCGGGGAATGTGGTCCGCGGTGGTGCGTGGGGACCTGGGACTTAAGACAGGCCTGGAGGCGTGCCGGCTGGAGGTCGAGCGCCAACGCGACCTCCAGCGCCGGTCGCTGGTGTGGTCATTTGGTCCAGCAATGCTGGCCACTGCCACGTTCGTTTTGGCGCTGGCGCTGGTCCCGCCGGTGGCCCGGCGCGTAATCCCGAATGGACTTCCCCTCCTGATTGTTTTGGTTTTCCCGATAGTCTCGTTTTTTGGGATCAGGTCGCGCGAACAGCGCGAGCTCCGGCGCGAGCTGGACCAATTGAAGGATCTCGAGAGGGAGAACCGTAGGTAATACCAAGATCGGCGGAAGGAGAGACAACAAACATGCAGCTTCATCAGGAAAAAATCGCCTTGAGTATCTTCCCAGCCTTGGTCGTACTCTTCCTCAAAAACGGATTATAGGTAAATTCCGTACCCGATGGGAGGCGGACCGCTGCGCACATTTGTGACGTGCTACTCCTCGATGGCTTCGTAACAAGGGCGCGCGGGCGTGCAGCGGGAGAGGTGTACGTAGTGTTCGTCCGGGCCGGCCGGCCCCATCGTGCGCAGGCACCAGTAACTGGAAGAGGTGTCGACCCCGGGGAGCCAGGATGCGGCGTTTTGCGGCGTGGAGCCGTAAGGATTCTTGGTACGGAGGCACTGGCAGGGCTGCGGGTGATGTTGGGTGGCGCTCATGCTCGCTTCCTTTCTGCGGCGCGCACCTTTCCGGCGAGCGCCCGCGGGTGGTTAACTGGCGGCGCTAGGGTCGCGGCCCATTTGTCCGGCCGCCAGCAAAACCGTGCGGTAGATGGCAACCGGAAACAGCTGCACTTTGTAGGCATTCATGGAGAGCGGCATGGCGCCATGCATCGAGGCCTGTCCGGCGGCACGGGCAATTTCCGGGGTAATGGTCTTGCCGGTCAGAACCGCTTCCGCTTCCTGGGAACGGCGAACGACCGGCGAGGCCGCACCCATGGTAACAACGGCGCGGCGGCAGAGGTTGCCATCCATTTCGAGCACGATGCCGGCATCCGCAATGGCCCAGTCGTTGCTCTCCTTTTCGCCGTATTTCTGATAGGCGGAGCGGGTGCCTGCCGCTGGTTTGGGAACATAGATTGCGGTGAGCAGCTCATCCGGACCCATCACGTTGTAGCGTTGCGGATTGGCGTCCGGTTGGACATAGAACTCGCGGATCGGGACTAGCCGTTTGCCTTTGGCGGCGGACGTGAGCTCCAGCTTGGCATCCAGAGCAAGCAAAGCGACTGCTCCCGACGAGGGTGCGACCGACGGACAACCGCCGTAATCCATGATGGCGTGGTATTGGTTCAGACCGGAGAAGGCGAAACAAATCTCCTTGCCTTTGCGCAGGCATTCAAATTCGGCGGAGCGGAAGTACCAGCACTGCAGCCGCTGCAGCAGGTTGCCGCCAAGCGTGGCCATGTTGCGGATGTGGGGGGTAGCGGCGTGCCCGCAAGCATCGGAAAGCACCGCGTACTGAGCGCGGACGATGGGGTGGTCGCTGACTTCGGTAAGCGTGGTCAGGGGACCGATCGTCAGTCCCTGCTGCGTCAGCCTGGATGCCGCGCAGCGATGGGATATTGCGGATGTTCACCAGGCGTGCCGGCGTATCGGTGCCATTCTTCATGCGATCAAGCAGGTCGACGCCGCCGGCCTTGACGACAGCGCCGTCTTTCAACTGCGAAAGGGCGGCTTCGACGGTAGTGCAATCGGCGAGAGTGAAGGAATTCATACGGACTCCATCGACTGTTGGGGCTGGTTAAGGGCTGCAAGTACGACGGCGGGGGTCATGGGCAATTGGCGGATGCGCACTCCGGTTGCGTTATAGAAGGCGTTGCCGATGGCGGCGCCCGCGGAGATAATGCCGGCGGCTTCGCCTATCCCGGAGGCATCGGTGGAACTCTGGCCGATATACGACTCGGTGAGCTGGACCTCGATCTCAGGCACTTCGTATGCACCGGCGATCTTGTAGCGATCAAGGTCGGGGTTGACCATCAGACCGTGGTTGGGGTCGAGGAGCCGGCGCTCGAACAGACTGTAGGAGATGCCCTGGATGACACCGCCGCAGATCTGGCTGATGACCTGGTTGGGGTTCATAGGGCGGCCGCAATCATGCACAGCCAGAACGCGCTTTACGTGGATGCGTCCGGTCTCGGTATCGACGGCCACCTCGGCGACGTCGACACCTCCGTACGTGTCGTATTTGCTGGGATCGTAATCGGGGGTACGCATCACTTGGGCCGAAACCTCGTCGGTATTCATTTTGGCCGCAGCCTTGCGGAAGGAAACGGGCTTGAACTTGCTCGAGGCACTGCTCACCATGCCATGGCTGAGTGTCAGGTCGGAGGGTGGGCTTCCCAGGGCCGGCGCGATGCTGGCCAGGAATTTCTGCGCGGCCTGCCAAGCGGCGTCGCGCACTGCCGGCGAGAGCGAAGCGGTGGTGACGCTGCCGCCGGAGTTGGGACCGACCGGGTAGTTGCTGTCGCCGATCTTGACCGAGACCTCGGCCGGCGGCATGCCGAACTGCTCGGCAAGAATTTGCGCGAGAACTGTTTTGATGCCGCTGCCAATGTCTTGTACGGCGGAGAGCACTTCGACCGAGCCGTCTTTGTGAACGCGAACTTCCGCGCCGCAATTCATGGTGAGATGGCGGTACCAAACGGACTGGGAGAGGCCGATGCCCCGCTTGATCGGTCCGGGGTCTGCGTTGGGGCGGGCACTGCGTGACTTCCAGATGGCACTCTCGCGGATGATCTGGCGCTGCACCCGGCGAACCGGGTTCTCATCGATGCGGTCGCGCAAAACGATGGGATCCATGCTGAGCCGCTGGGCAAGATCATCGATGGTCTGCTCCAAAGCGAAGGCTCCCTGGGGATGACCTGGCGCGCGAAAGGCGGCGGCGGGTCCGGCATTGGTGAAGACGTCGTTCTCCTCCGTGTGGAGAGCGGCATACTTATATAGGTTCGTGGCCGGACCGGCGCAGCCCGAGCCCGTGCCGCAACCGGCCGTGCCATAGCTGATCAGCTGAATTGCGGTGATGTCGCCGTCTTTGTTTGCGCCGATGCGCAGGCGCTGATCGGAGCTGGGGCGATTGCCGACAGAAAGGTGCTCCTCCTGGCGGTTAAGCATAAGCCGCACCGGCGTTCCGGTCTTGCGAGATAGGGCTGCTGCGACCACTCCGGGATTGCCGGCGCCGAACTTGGCGCCGAAGCCGCCGCCCATGAATTCGGTGATGACCCGCACCTGCGATTTGGGCAAATGGAAATAGGCCGCTAATTCCTCGCGGACGCTGGCGATTCCTTGGGTGGAGGCGTATACGGTGAGCAGCTCGGGCTTCCAGTCGGCCACCACGCCATGGGTTTCCAGCGCCGAATGGGTCTGCACCTGGGTGGAGTGATGGGTATCCACCACCACGTGCGCGTCTTTGAATCCCTGTTCGGCATCCCCGTGTTTGCGTACCGAAGGCCCGTGAACATTGCCTGTTTGCGGAATGCCGCGCGCGCTTCCGCCTCCCCCAGCGGTTCCCGCCTGATCGGCCGCTCCGGGGAAGACCTGGGGTGCGTTGGCTTCCCGAGCTTTGTCCATATCGACGACGAAGGGCATCGCTTCGTACTGCACCTTGACTTTGGCTGCGGCATCTTCCGCTGCCTGGGGAGAGGTGGCCGCGACGGCGGCAACCGGCTGCCCGGCGTAGCGCACGATGGGGTATTTCGAAACATCGAGCGCCGGGTTGCGCAGTACAGCGCCGCCGAGGACCGTTTCGATCACGTGCACGCCCTTGACTCCGGGAGAGCCTTCGGCGGCGGAAGTGTCGATGGAGAGAATCTTCGCGTGAGGCACGGTGGCGTTGACGAAGCTAGCGTAGAGCATGCCCGGCAGCTGCACATCGGCGGTATAGCGGGCTCGGCCCGTGACCTTGGCGTGACCATCCCAGCGTTCGGGCGATTTGCCGATGTAGTCGAGATCTTTGTTGACTGGCAGCACCGGCGGCTGAGAGGCCGGCATAGTGCGCTGTTCTTCATGCAGGGTATAGCCGGGGACGCCGATGGGCATACTGACAGTCTTTTCCGAAACACTGGAACCGCCGGCAGCAGCCGCTAAGAGAGGGTCAGGAACGAGATGTGAGGTGTCGGTCGCCATGGTGGTTTCTCCTACGCCTTGCGGGTCATCTGGTTGGCTGCGTCGAGGGTGGCGGCGAAAACTTTGGGATAGGTGCCGCAGCGGCAGATGTTGCCGGAGACGGCGTAGCGCACGTCGGCTTCAGTGGGATGGGGATTCTTCTCGAGGAGCGAGGCGCAGCTCATGACCATACCCGGCGTACAGAAACCGCACTGCATGGCATCATGACGGACGAAGGCAGCCTGCACGGGATGCAACTGGTCGTCGGCGGCGAGGCCTTCGATGGTGGTGACCTGGTGACCCACCGCATCGAGGGCCAGCGTCATGCAGCTATTGACGGGCATCTTATCGAGCCATACGGTACAGCTGGAGCATGCGCCACGGTCGCAACTGACTTTGGTACCGGTCATGCCGGCCTGGATGCGCAGGGCATCCGCCAGAGTGGTGCGCGGCTCGACAGATAGAGTGCGCTCCTTGCCATTGATGTGCAACTGAATCGCCACAGTTTCAGTGCCGTATTCCTTCACATCGCTGCGCGTGGCGGCCAGGGCCTGGCTGTGAAAGGACTGCACGCCCTCGAGCAGCGCGGTCCCGGCGGCAGTGACACCCGCGCCTTTGAGAAAGCCGCGGCGGGTGATGCCGCCACCGGCCTGAGACGCGGAGTTTGGCTCTTGGCCTTTGGGCGGTAGCTTTTGGTCTGACATGCTTTCCTCCTCTTCAGTGACGGAGTGGGCTGCGATTAAGTTCCCGTAGATCGCCATGGCAGCGAAGAGAACCGGACGATGCGCTGTGCGTTTGCCGGCTGGGAGGGACAGCGCTCCACTCCCGGTGGAAGGACTCAACGGGCACAAGCCGTCTCACGCGCGACAGGGAGGACCCGCAGAACATCGCGACACAGGAAATGATACTCCTCTCTTGGGGTGATGTTTGAAGTTAAGGCGACATGAAGTCAAGGCGACCTGTTCCCGAAACCGTCTACGCATCTCGCCGCGAGATACGGCAAGCACAGCTCCGATCTCGAATACCAGCTGCCCGCGGAAGC
>CAWGDP010000021.1:0-41689 GCA_963821315.1 uncultured Acidobacteriaceae bacterium
GTCTTCCCGATTGCTGCGCCGTTGTCCGTCACAATGCGGGAAAAAATGGGCTCTTCCTCAATCCTTACTGTGACCGGCTGTTTGCCAGCGACTCAGGGAGTTGGCATCGAACTTGTATTTTTCTCTAGTCTGCTCATCGGCTCTTGAATATGTCTAAGAGTCCGTTGAATCCGGTCTGAGTACTTTGGTAGTTCGGCGACGAAAGC
Source organism: uncultured Acidobacteriaceae bacterium (assembly GCA_963821315.1). GTDB lineage: Bacteria > Acidobacteriota > Terriglobia > Terriglobales > Acidobacteriaceae > PALSA-350. The sequence continues at coordinate 207 of CAWGDP010000021.1, forward strand.
CCCAAGCCGGCCGCAAAGAAAATAGCCCACGCCCCCCGCAAGTACGACAGCCAGGAACGCCCCCGCGGCTCTAGGGATAGCGATGCTGTTCAGCAGATGCACGAGTGGTTCCAGTATGAATGCAAGCAGCAGTGCGATAAGGATCGTCACCATTACGTACTTGAGCAAATAGAGAAGGCCGATGATTGCAATAATAGCGACTACGATCTGAGCGACGGATCCTGCCCTGAGCGATGCGTGGAGGATTTCAGCTTCTTCGATAAAGGCGGAGCCGGCTATCGCCCTAACCTCTGCTCTTGCGTCTCGTGGGCGCGGAACATTGCTCGCATCCAGGTAGGAGATGTCTCCGGGCTGTCCTGATTGAGGAATTGAAGCCATGGACCGCGGATTGGCGTTTTGCGCCATATCAAATATAAGTACTTTGAGCTAGTCAGCGCCTGATCTGTTGTCCCGGGTGGATTCCCCACCTGGATTTTCATATTCCCGGGGGGCAGACCAGCGCGGCCAAGAGTGTCAGTTTTAGGAAACCACCGGACGGCTATCTTGGATGGCTCTCAAGTGCGAAGGTAACTTTCTGGCCGGCAGGACATAGATCGGCTGGCTCCGACGGTCAAGAACCGGCAAGTGCAGTAGCCTGCGCGGCCGGGACGGAGGGTGGCGCGAGATGCACTAACAACGCCTCTTGAGCTTGCTGCGGCGCGATCATCAGGAGCCGGTCCCCTGGTTGTAAGACGGATTCGGGGCGAGCTCGGATAACCGTCTTGCCGCGCAGTATTGCCGCAACCTTCGAGTCGGCGAGAGAACCGCTAAGGTTGCGCGTTTGAAGCTGTTTTCCAACCCACGGACTCTCAGGCCGAAGTGCCCCAACCGTAAGCTGTGAACCATCCGAAAGATCGAGCGCCACCCCCGATCGCAAGAGGGCAGCGAGATGAAGATGAGTGATAGGCGGGGGTAAGGTTATTTTTCCCTGCTCCAAGAGCCGTAGCGAAATCTGAACGTGCTCAGCGATGTGCGCCGGCGAATCCGACCGTACGTCTACCTGGGCCTCATACAGACTGCCGTATCTGAAATACGACGAGAGATTGATTTGAATCACAAAGCTGAGCATGACAGCTAGTCCGGCGGGAACAAGGAGCTGGTAACCGCCTGTCATTTCGAGAACCATCAGCAAGGTCGCAATGGGGACCCGGGCCGCACCCGCGAAAACTGCCGCCATACCAACAATCACCAGGCCCGCCGGAGGCACGTGGGCGAGCGCGGCCAGGACCCCGCCCAGCATCGCGCCGACGAACAGACTGGGGGCGAAAATCCCTCCCGACCCGCCGGAGGATACAGTAAAGGACAGCGCCAGCATCTTGGCGACCACAAGAATGAGAAGCAACCCCAGGGCCAACCGGCCGTCAATCGCTTCCTGAATCCAACCGTAGCCACCACCCAGTACCTGGGGCAAACGGAGAGCCAGCACACCCAGGAGTAGACCGCCGATGCCCGGCTTGGTCCACGCAGGTACAGGTAAGGCTGCAAACAAATCTCGAAAGCGATAAAACACCTCGGGCAAAATGGAAGCCAGGATGCCACTGGCGCCCCCAAGGGCAACGTACCAACCGTAATCCGCCAGGCCCGCCGCGTATAAGTGGGATGGGACCTGAAAGAGCGGCTGCCATCCGACGAACCAGCCATTGACGGCGTAGGCGACGATAGCGGCCAGCATGCAATAAATAAGAGCTCCGGCCTCGAAGTCCATGCCGCCGTAAAGAACCTCAACGGCGAAGATCGCGGTCCCAATGGGGGAACGAAAGATTGCGGAAAGCCCGGCCGACATCCCCATGAGGACCACTAATCGCCGTTCATACTCGGACCGGTGGAGCAACCTTGCGTATACGGACCCAAAGCCGGCAGCTATGAGTGCGGTGGGGCCTTCACGTCCTGCGGATCCCCCGGAACCGATGGTAATCGCGGAGGCCAGCATCTTTACCGGAGCCACGCGAGCCCTGATGGCTCCTCCGGTCCAGTGAAGGGCTTTTACCACTGTGTCCGTGCCGTGGCCTTCTGTCTCGGGTGCGAGCCCGTAAACAAGCGCTCCCGATAGCAGCCCTCCGATGGTGGTGGAGAGCGGTATCAGCCACAACCCGTGAGCACCGATCACTTCGCGAAGAACTCCGCCCTCCTCGTGAAGTCCTGGAGGATGATAACCGGCGAGCGAGAACAGGAAAATCCTAAAAGCGAGCCGCAACATCCAAATAAATAATTGCGCGCTCAGGCCGCCGATGATACCGAGCACAAGAGAATCTAAGAGGAGTCGCGGCCTGTCTGCAGTTTTCACGAAACGTTGTACCATCCTTTGAACGGACAAATACTGGCCGGAGCGCGTGCGCAGAAGGCCGGTGCATCAGCCATTCAGGCCTGGCGCACCTTTGGTTGGATTCCATGAGAAGGAGAATGGTCTAGTCTGATTGAGTCGTGAAGATCCGGCTGCGCAGGACAAATGCAATCATTTAGTGGAACGGCGGTGTACTATCAACCGCCCTTCTTGTCTAAAGTCAGGCTGGAGCGGGTTCCCTGATCAGTCCTTGAAGGTTTGCGCATCCATCGTTTCTCGCTACAGCAGTTCAACGGCGTAATGCTCAAGGTAACTCGGCTGTCATGACGCGCCTATTTGTAGTCAGGGAGGGCAATCGTATTGGCGAGATCGCGTCCGACAGCAAGATCGGCAATCCAGGGGATAGCCATAAGCTTGAAGATCTGATTTCGCAGGAATAGCGCGAAGTTCGACTTGGGCGCGAAAGTACCGGCAAAACGGATAGCCGCTTTCTGCTTACTGAGAACGAATGGTCCAAACAGATCCTGGTATCGTCCAAACGCTGCGACATAGTCACCGTGAGCACGGTGCAATTCGCCGGCAAGAATGTACGCCCCCACCATGGCCAAAGCCGAACCCTGGCCGGCCAGCAGAGAGACGCAGGAGGCGGCGTCGCCCACCAACGTTACCCTCCCCCTCGTCCACATCCCACCCTGTGGTTCCATTTGTATCTGGCTCACACGATCGAAATAGAGGTCGTTGCAGGTATCCAGCGCCAGCAGAATCTCCGGACACTCCCATCCGCTGGCTCCGAAGCGCTCGCGCAAGACTGCCTTTTGCGCTTCAACCGTATCGACCCCTGTAATGTTTTTGTCGGCAAAGGTGAAGAGGAACATCGTGCGGTCATCGCGCATAGCAAAACGCACGACCTGCTGGCCCACCTGGGTGTACATCACATAGGCCCGTTCGTCCCTCGGCCGGTAACCCTTGACCTCGAACGCGGCCGCCTTATAACCCAGATACCGCTCAAATTGGCTCTGCTCACCATAAACGAGCTGGCGAACTCGTGAATGAAGCCCGTCTGCTCCGATGACCAGATCGAACTGGCGTTTTCCTCCGCTCTCGAAGGTGATGTCAACCCCTTTCTCGGTCTGTTCAACGCGATCCAGACTGTCGCCAAATATCGTTTCTACGTTGTCTTCGATCTTGCCGAATATCGATGCCGCGAGTTCTCCGCGCGGAAGGCTGACAAATCGACCGTGCGTCGTGCGGGAAAACGCGTCAGCTGGAAATCCAGCCAAGCGTTGCCCCCTTCGGCCCACAGCTTTTACCTCCTGAACCACGTATCCCTTACGGATGATCTCTGGCAACAAACCCATGCGGTCAGCGATGTCATAACCTGCGCCCCAGAAGTCGATGACATAGCCGCCAGTGCGCAGGCGGGGTGCCGCTTCTATGATGGTCGGTGTGAATCCGTAATGTGCCAGCCAGTAGGCGAGGGTGGGACCCGCGATTCCTGCCCCGGAAATCAAAACTCTCATGGCAGAGACCAGAATAATGCTCTCGTGCGCTGACAAGGGCGTCCAAGAGGTTCTTATAATATTTGATGCGCCAGGCAAACAACGGATGCCGTACACATCCTGTCCCTTCGCTTGTCGCATCAAACGTTGTGTCTTGAGTTCGAAATGCACGAAAACAAGGCTTTCTTAGTTCGAGCAAGCACTCGTTGCCCTGGACAGCAGCCCCTCTTAGGAACGAACCCAAGCCAAGGAGCAAACCTATGTTAAAACGCACTCTCATCCTCTCGACGCTAATGCTGTTAGGCGTTTCATTGGCCCAAGCTTCCGATCGTGACGACGATGTCGCTCGGACCCAGAAGGCCGCCCAGGTTTTCACAGAAATCATGAATACACCGGATCAGGGAATACCGCATGACTTGCTGGATAGGGCAAAGTGCATCGCGATCATTCCGGGAGACAAGAAGTTTGCGTTTATCTTCGGTGGTAATTACGGCCGCGGTGTGGCGACTTGCCGTACGGAGCACGGTTGGAGTGCTCCCATGTTTATCGCTCTCGAAGGCGGTAGCGTCGGGTACCAAATTGGTGGGTCTTCCACGGATATAGTTATGCTCTTCATGAACGATCACGCTCTCCGTAGTCTTCTGAGTGACAAGTTCAAGCTGGGAGCCGATGCTTCTGTAGCGGCCGGCCCTGTGGGCCGTAACGCCTCTGCGGCCACGGATCTCAAGCTGAATGCAGAGGTTCTGTCTTATTCCCGATCGAAGGGAGTCTTCGCCGGTGTCAGTCTGAATGGAGCAGTTGTCCAAGCAGACAAGAGCGGAGATACGGCTATGTATGGGCAAGCTGTGGACCGGCAGCAAATTATCCACGGCAAGGTTACGACACCCTCGTCGGCCACGCCTCTGATAAACGAGCTCGACGCTTATACGCGTGGTTGACAGCAACATCGGCTGCGTGGCGGCGATCGAGAAGACAATCTCTCGCCGCTTGCGGTTCTTTCCACTGGCGTGCTGTGGACAGGCTCAAATGCGGTTTGTTCATTCGACAGTTCTTTAATTTTGGCTAACTCGTGTGGTTCCCGTTCCCGCTCAGACTATTCCAGCCGGTAATCGGCTGGTTGTCCGTCTAGATGCAAATGTGTAAATCAGTTACTGCTTCAGGTTGACCTTATCGGCAGAGCCGCGTTCTTAGGGCCACAACCAAGTGTTTAGCAGAGGACCCTCTCGCAGGCACTTCCGAAAACGGCCGGAATTCCGCTGTTGCTTTCGAGGCGGGAAGAGGGCGACCCGCCGGTTGTCGACTGGCGTTGAGGTCTGACCGCACAGTCTTAGGTGCGACGACGGACAAAGTGACCCGATATGAACGGTTTGATTTTGTGCACGCTGAGCGCTCTTGCTCTTGGCCTTCAATCACACACGCCCAAAACATACGGGGCTCCTGCGCCACAGTTAGCCACTCACACTTCAGCAGCGGGTCAGCTTAGCACGACTGAGCTGTTCTCTCGATTGGCCGCGCGCCGCATGTGGCAAGAGACGCATATAACGCGCCTCTCTGCGGTTCGCGACTACGAGGTCAAGAATAATAAAGGCAAAACCCTCGCCAACGAAACGGTCCTGATGGAATACGTCGCTCCGCACACGGAAACCTTCACCACGAAGTTTGACGCGGGTTCCCTATACATACGTACCCACGTGTTCAAAAAGCTGATGGAATTTGAGAGTAGTAGAGTACGACTCAGCAAAGACCGGGACAGCTTGATCACCCCCCAAAACTACAACCTTGAATTGCTGGGAAGAGAAACGATTGGGAGCTCCCAGTGTTTGGTTGTTCGTGCCATCGCACGCCGCAAGGAGCGGGATCTGTTTCACGGAACGATATGGATCGATGACCAGAACTTCGCCGTCGTTAAGATTGCCGGAGACCTCGCAAAGAGCCCCTCTTTTTGGGTAAAGCACGTGCGATTCGTCCGCGAATATCAGCGACTCGGCGAATTTTGGCTCCCGTCGAGACAACAAGCAGTTTCAACAGTTAGGGTCTTCGGTAAGGAGACGCTGACGATCGAATACCATGACTACACCATAAATGGCGGACAGTAATGCATCTGCTCAGACCGGCCTTTCAGGCGATAAGCCCTAAAGAGGTGAGCAAATTGACTTTATCGCGTTTCCTTAGATGTACCTGTGTGTAGGCGGCGCAGCCTCGCCAGTCGGAGGTGAAGGGTGACCGCCTTGCTGAAACTTTGCCCCGGTGTTCAGCTACGTGTAGCGCTTGCAATGATTTCCACCGTGGATCGGGCCTCCGTCCACGCATGCTGCATTGTTCTGCGGCCGCTGTAGGCCATTCCGCCCGCAGCCAGCGCAGTACCAGTGCACCATGAACAAAGCACGCCAAAGCTGAAGATTTGACGGATTGCATTGAAGGCAGCCGCGGAGACATCGAGGGTCAACTTTGCCCCGAGTAGCCCCTTCGCGGCCGGATGCCGCCGAGCGACAAGAATCAGAGCAAGTGTGGTGCCAAAACTCGCAAGCCCGAGTAATGAGTCTGGTATTCCGAGCGGGTGAGCGGCTTTTGATGTCGTGACTCTTTCAGAATTGAAGACGCGAAAAGGCGGATCTGGAAGCCGCTTAACAATGCCGGTTTGGTACAGCGCTACGGGCGCCAAAGTGGCCAGTGCCGTGCAGCAGGCTGCGACCAGGAGCTTGTCTCCGCTGCCCGATGAGGGGATCGCATCGGCCGATAAAGGCTTCACGATGCCTTCTCCCGCGCGACGAGAACTCCGCCTAAGACGGTAAGCGCTGCCGCCGTTGCCAGGGCGAGCGACCCAGGATGCAGGGTCAGAAAAATCTCTAAGCTCGTTCTTGAGGAACGATCAGCAAACTTGCCACGTGCGCTGTGAACCCCGGGAATATATTGGTAGAGATTGTTGGGTGCGTTTGGATCCTTGGGTTCATCAGGGATCTGCTGTGACTTATAGCCTGTTTTCCCGAGGTATTCGTCCAGCAAACCGGGAATAAACTTTTGTCCGACAATCGCCATTACGGTCGGGGATCCGACCCAATACTCACGCCGCGGACGTTTCGCGAAGCCAGCAGCGACGACCACTTCCGCAGCAAGCTCCGGTTCGAATATTGGGGGAACCGGTTGTGGGTCGTTCGGCATACGGTTCTTGACCCAATCGAATTGAGTGGTGTTCATGGCCGGCATTTGCACCGCAGTCACCTTGACGTTGCTGTTGTCGTGGTGCAGTTCACAGCGCAACGAGTCGGTGAATCCGTTGATGGCATGCTTGCAAGCGCAGTAGGCAGACTGTAAAGGGATGGACCGGTAAGACAAGGCTGATCCAATCTGGATGATGGTGCCCCGATCGCGTGGGAGCATTCTCCTGAGCGCGGCCAGCGTACCATGCACAAAGCCGAGATAGAGAACGTCTGTTACACGTTTGTAATCGGAAGCCTCCATCTCCTTGACCGGAGAAAAGACGCTGACCATTGCATCATTCACCCATATGTCGATCGGACCTAGCTCCTCTTCGACACGGCTTGCCGCAGCCTCCACGGCCGCGGCATCGGAAACGTCTGTGGGCATGGCCAGGGCCTTGCCTCCCAACGCTTCACATTCGTCCTTGGCTGCGTTGAGGGCCTCTGGGTTACGAGCGATCAAACCAACAGATGCTCCCCGTTTTGCAAACCCGTGCGCGATCGCGCGACCAAGACCAGCAGAAGAACCGGTGACTACGACAACTTTAGACATAAAACTCCATCCGTTCTGTGAACGAAGATTACTTACTTACACAGTTGAGATGCTCGGTTTGCGCTTCCAAACATCCCTCGGCAGATTTATGTCATCCATCCAGTTAGCGATGAGAGAGGGTAGGCACGCGTGATGGCTATCGATCCGGAGCGGCACGAACGGACGGTAGCGGCGCTGGACGCCTCTCTTCACGATGCGCTGATCTGCTCGTCGCCCACAGAAGTGCTGCTTCTCACTGGCTATTGGCCGGTCATGGGTTCGAGTCTCGCAATCTTTACTTCAAGCGGGGATGCCACGGTCATTGTTCCCGAGGACGAAGTCGAGCTAGCGGAGAAAACTTCTTCCGCTGAGATTGTGCCCTACAAGCCCGCCGGACTGGACACGCTCGAAAGTCCGCTCCAGCTGCTCAAGGAACCTCTTGGCTCCGTTGTGACCAGTCTTTGTCTCTTAAGGGCGAGGATAGGTATCCAGCTGACGCAAGGGGTTCAACCGTCCAGCTATGCCGTTTGCACTGAATTTCGCGCATCGCTGCTGGAACTACTAGTCGAGATCCAGCCACGCGCTACTTATGAAGGATGCGACGAGCTCCTGGAAGTGATGAAGGCCACCAAGACCGCAAAAGAGCTGGAACTGATGCAGAGGGCAGCACGAGTCGCGGCCGCAGGATTTGCAGAAGCCGCTGAACACCTGCAACCCGGTTTACGCGAGACAGACGTAGCGGCAGCAGCGCAGGGTGCTTTCGAAACCGCGAGCGAGGCAGAGACATTCGAGCGTAGTTACGGTTATTTTTTCTGCATGTCTGGCCCCAACTCGGCAAAAGCCAGTGCAGCCTATGCCCGTACCAGGCAGCGGGTCATCCAAGAAGGCGATTTGGTGATGATTCACGCCAACACCTGTGCGGATGGGTACTGGACCGATCTCACGAGAACCTATATTGCCGGTCAACCTTCGCAGCGGCAACGCAACATGCGCGCGGCGATATGCGAAGCACGCGCGGCTGGGCTGCGCGCCATACGGCCCGGAGCCGCGGGCCGGGAAGCTGATCACGCTGCGCGATCGGTTATGGAAGCCCATGGTCTGGGAAAAGCATTCAAGCATGCGGCTGGCCACGGGGTGGGGTTTGCGGCGGCAAACCCGAACGGCAGGCCGAGGATCCACCCCCTTTCGCCGGATGTGCTCGAAGCGGGCATGACCTTCAATCTTGAACCGGCGGCGTATTTCGACGATTACGGCGGTATGCGTCACTGTGACCTGATCGCAGTGACAGAAGATGGCGCACGCGTCATGTCTGACTTCTGAGATGGTCATGTTGCAAGGTTGCGAAATCACGCAGGGGAAGGTAGCGGCTTACACCGTGCCTACCGATGCGCCCGAGGCGGATGGCACTTTTTCCTGGTCGAGCACAACGATGGTGCTCGTCAGCCTGGGTGCTGGCGGGGAGCAGGGTATCGGTTACACCTACGCGGACGCCGCCACGGGCAAGCTGGTGCAGGCGCTGCTCAAAAAGGTAGTGTGCGGCCGCGATGCGTTTGACCACGGAGCCATTCTCCAGGCGATGTACACCCAAGTCCGCAACTCGGGCGAGACGGGTGTTACATCCATGGCGATTTCCGCGATCGACAACGCGCTTTGGGACTTGCGGTCCAGATTGCTGAATGTCCCTCTAGTGAGTTTGCTCGGTTCGATTCGTCAAGGTATCCCGGTGTACGGAAGCGGCGGCTTTACCTCCTATGACGATGGCCAACTCTCGCGTCAACTCGGCGGCTGGGCAGAACAGGGTTTCAGCATGGTGAAGATGAAAGTGGGCGCCCACCCTGAGGATGATCCTCGTCGAGTAGCAGTCGCGCGCAAAGCCATCGGTGACGCAACCGCTTTGTTCGTGGATGCGAACGGGGCCTATACCGTCACCCAGGCAATCGAACTCGGCCAGTCTTTCGCGGAGAAAGGCGTGCGCTGGTTTGAAGAGCCGGTCAGCTCCGACAACATAGCGGGGCTGCGCGAGGTGCGCGCACGGGCGCCCATAGGCATGGATATCGCCGCCGGAGAGTATGGCTACACCGCCTGGTACTTCGAGCGCATGCTGCAGGCTAACGCCGTTAGCGTTTTGCAGGCGGATGCAACTCGTTGCGGAGGCATCAGCGGTTTTTTGAATGCCGCTTCCTTGTGCTGGGCCGCGAATGTACCGCTTTCCTCGCATTGCGGGCCCAGTATGCACCTCCATGTCTGCTGCGCTGTTCCGCGGGCAATTCATATGGAGTTTTTTCACGATCACGTCCGCATCGAGCGGATGTTCTTTGATGGATTCTGCGAACCAGTCGACGGCGTCATGTATCCCGACCGTTCACGCCCGGGGATGGGCCTGAAATTGAAGGAACAGGACGCAGCGCCGTACCTGGTGTGATTGATACGCACTCTGCATCCACGCGCCAACGGCGCCTTAACCCGAGCGAAGGAGACACGTTGTGGCGAAACAAATTTCCGATCTGATTGTAGAACGGCTCATCGAGTGGGGAGTGGATACCATTTTTGGCTTCCCGGGGGACGGAGTGGATGGATTCTTCGAATCGCTGAGAACCCATGCCGACAAGTTGAAGTTTATCCAGGTGCGGCATGAAGAAGCCGCCGCGTTTGCCGCCGTAGGGTATGCGAAATACACCGGGCGTCTCGGAGTATGTTGCGCCACGTCGGGCCCGGGTGGAGTGCACCTGCTGAACGGGCTTTACGACGCGAAGTGCGATCAGCAACCAGTGCTCGCCATCACCGGACACACCTTCAGCGACCTTATCGGGATGGACTACCAGCAGGACGTAGACCTGGACAAGTTGTTCATGGATGTTTCTGTTTTCAACGAGCGCGTGATGAGCGCTCCGCATGCGGTCAATGTGGTGGATATGGCGGTGCGTACATCGTATGGACGGCGGGGCGTCTCGCACATCTGTATTCCGAAAGACATTCAGGAGTGGCCGGTCTCAGACAAGCACCGCAGCAACGCCAACCCGGCGCATCACAGTGGAGACTGGAGAGTAACTCCATCGGCCAAGCCGGCTCAGTCGCTCATTCAGGCAGCCGCGGACGTGATCAACAAAGGATCGAAAGTTGTGGTCTTCGCCGGCCGCGGCGCTCTGGGCTGCAGCGAAGAGCTGGCGCAACTGGCAGAAACGGTGGGGGGCCCGGTGGTGAAACCTCTGCTGGGCAAAGCAGTGTTGCCCGATCGCAGCCCTTACACCACCGGCGGCCTGGGACTGCTTGGCACCGCGCCTTCTGTGGATGCGATGGAAGAGTGCGACACCCTCATCATGATCGGGACCAGCTACCCTTACATGGAATTTTTGCCTAAGCCGGGGCAGGCGAAATGCGTGCAGATTGAGATCGACCCTACCCGCATTGGCCTTCGTCACCAGGTGGAAGTGGGGCTGGTTGGAGATGCCAAAACAACACTCACGGCGCTGCTTCCCCTGCTGAAGGCCAAGAACCAGAAGTTCCTGAAGAAGTCGCAAGAGCGAATGAAGGACTGGTTCGGACTGATGGAAGAACGCGGTACCCGCAAGGATATGCCGATGAAGCCGCAGGTGGTGACGTACACGCTGAACCAGCTGCTGAAAGATGACGCGATTGTTTCCTCGGATAGCGGCACCATCGCTACCTGGACAGCACGTCATGTAGATATTCGGGGTACGATGCAGTTTTCGCTCTCCGGTTCGCTGGCCACCATGGCCAACGGCCTGCCCTACAGCATTGGAGCAGCGGTGGCGTACCCGGGAAGGCAGGTGGTATGCGTGGTCGGCGATGGCGGGCTGACGATGCTGATGGGCGAGATTGCCACCCTGGTCAAGTACAAGCTGCAGGTCTGCGTGATCGTCATCAAGAACAATGTACTGGGGCAGATCAAATGGGAGCAGATGATCCTGGAGGGCAACCCGGAATTTGGAGTTGAACTTCAGCCGATCGACTTTGCCATGGTAGCTACTGCGTGCGGCGCCAAAGGTTTCACCATCGAACGTCCGGAGGACGCAGAGAGCGTACTTCGACAGGCTTTGGCCCACGACGGTCCCACCGTGGTGCAGGCTGTAGTCGATCCCAACGAGCCGCCGATGCCGGGGAAAATCAAAACCGAGCAGGCGGTGCACTTCGCCGAAGCGCTGGCGCGGGGACAGAAGGACGCGGCGAAGATCATCAAGACGATCGCCGAAGACAAAGTACACGAGGTCGTCTAGGCCATGGCGAGCCAGTCAGCACTTTCGATCGCTGATCCAGTCAAGGATCTGGCGATCCTGGAAAACCAGGTACGGGAGGGGCGCTTTCAAAGGAGCCTCTCCCTGCTGACGGCCGCAACCAGTTTCGTGAGCGGCCTCGAGGTGGCGTACGAGCACTATCGCGGTAGCTATAGCCGCAGGGTCATGTACACGCCGGTCATCCTGAGCGTTTTGCTTGCGGGGGCGGGACTGGCGGGATTTTTCAGCAGGCGGGCGGCACGCGGCATTCTCCGTCTCGTCTCGGCGGTCACGCTGGTCGACGCCGGGGTGGGCTTCTACTTTCACATACGCGGCATCCACCGAAAACCCGGTGGTTGGCGGCTGCCCATGACGAACATGATTATGGGTCCGCCGATTTTCGCGCCGCTATTGTTTGGCACCAGCGCCTACCTGGGGCTGATCGCTTCTTACTTGCAGCGTGAAGAGAGCACGGGCGCTGCCTCCACTTCCGGCGAGGACACATTCTTCGCTCGCCTGCTGCCCTCCAGCGCGGGCCGTGACCTGCTTTCGGCCGAACAGGACATGCGCGAAGGCCGCTTCCAGCGCCAGGTTGCGCTGGTGGCCGGCATCAGCGCGCTGCTGAGCGGGTTTGAAGCTTACTATTCGCATTACAAGAATAACTTTCGCTATTGGGTGCAGTGGACCCCGGTGGTTCTGGCGCCCGTGCTCGCCGGCACCGCGTTCACCGCCATCAAGAGCCGCAAGGTCGCCACGCTTGCCTTACCCGCCGTATCGGCGCTGGCCGGCGCGGACGCAGCAGTGGGCTTTTACTATCACGCCCGCGGGGTGCTTCGCCGGCCCGGCGGAAGCAAACACCTGCTTTACAACATCATGTACGGTCCGCCGATTTTTGCCCCCCTGCTCTTCGGAGCAGCGGGCATGCTCGGTGTAATGGCCAGCCTGCTGCGCCGGAGACGCAAATGAAAAACAGCTATCCCACCATCGATACTGCGCTGTGCCCGCGCGATCCGCAAACCGGCGAGGCACTCGCACCCCGCCTGCAGCCTGGTTATTACGCCGGTTACCACACCCTTTCGCAAATTCCTTTCTGGGACGAAGCGACCCGCACAGTGGTAGAAAAACGAGTTGAGCATCCACCCCAGCGTAAGTTCTTTTCAGAAGACGCGTGGAACTTTTGGACGTCGGTGTTCAGCCATCTCATTCCCCAGACCGATCGCGTTCCCGAGCGACAGATTCCTCTTGTCGCTGTACTGGACCATCGGCTCGCGCAGAACGAGACCGTGGGCTACCGCTACCAAGACATGCCTCATGACCGGGTAGTTTACGAAATAGGCATTACCGCAATCGACGCCGAGGCCGAGCACCGTTATAGTGGCAAATTTCTTCTTCTGCCCTACCACCAGCAGGATATTGTGCTCAAGGCGATCCACGACGGCAAGCCCAAAGCTGCTCGCGATCTATGGAAGCGCATGTCAGTGGACCGCTTCTGGCAAATGATCATGACTGACGCCATTGACGCCTACTACGCTCATCCCTGGGCCTGGGACGAAATCGGTTTCGGCGGTCCCGCTTATCCGCGTGCCTACACCCGGCTGGAGCGCGGCGAACCAGAGCCCTGGGAGGTGGAGGAAACCCGCTACAACTGGGTCGCCCCGGCTGCAGCCGTATCGCATGAAGTCGACACGACGCCAGATGGACAGCGAAGTCATCACGGCAGTGGGGGCACCCATTGAAGAAGCCACTTTTAGGCGCGTTCGACGGCTCTCACCCTGACAAGCACATGGTGGGACCGTTGCAATCCATTCACCTGCCGATGCGCCGTTTTCGTGACTATGAAGAAGTCGACTACGTGATTGTGGGGGTCGGGTCCGCGGGCGGCGTGCTGTTGCAGAGGCTGGCCCGCGCAGGCTTCAACGTGGTAGGCCTGGAAGCGGGGCGCTTCTGGGACACGGAGCGGGATTGGGTAAGCGATGAAGCGGGCTCACAGGACCTCTACTGGAGGGAACCGCGGGTTACCGGCGGAAGTGATCCCCTCGCCCTGGGCGCGAATAATTGCGGCCAGGGCGTGGGCGGTGGCTCGGTCCATTGGGCGGCATTTACTCCGCGGCTCCACCCTTCAGATTTCGAGGTTTATACGCGCGATGGCGTGGGCGTTGACTGGCCCATCTCCTATGCAGACATCCAGCCTTACTACGAGCAGCTTGAACTGGAAATGCCGGTATCGGGGCCGGCGTATTACCCCTGGGGCCATCCCCACGGCTACGCCTATGGTCCGCACCCCATGGGGGGCGTTGGCAACGCGCTGATCAAAGGCTGCACCGCGCTGAATATTCCGGTATCCATCGGGGGACCGGTCGCGATTCTGGCGGGCTCGCACGGCGACCGCCCCCACTGTATCTATCGTGGTTTTTGCCTACAGGGCTGCAAGGTGGGCGCCAAGGCAAGCACGCTGGTCACCCATGTTCCGGACGCGCTGAGGAGCGGGGCTGAAATCCGCGAGCGCTGCATGGTATCGCAGGTGGAGCTGGGCAACGACAAACGCGTCCACGGCGTGCACTACTTCGACTCTGCCGGGAACAGCCACTTTCAGCGAGCCAGGGCGGTCATCATCTCCGGGTACTCGATTGAGACACCGCGGCTGTTACTGAACTCCGCCTGCCCCGGCTTCGAGAAGGGCCTGGCCAATTCCAGTGGCACGGTGGGCCACTACCTGATGGCGCAGGCAGGTAACGTGGTGATGGGCCGGTTCGATCAGCCGGTTCGTATGTACAAAGCGCCGCCCGCCCACGCGCTCACCGAAGAGTTCTACGAAACGAACCCGAAAAACGATTTCGCCCGCGGCTTCGCCATCCAGACTGTCGGGCCGTTGCCCGTGGCATTCGGCAAGCAAATGATGGCGGCCAAGAGCGCCTGGGGGTGGGGCCTGCGGCGGGAGATGATGGACTACAACCATTGGGCCGCATTCGGGCTGCTGGGCGAGATACTGCCGTGGGCGAATAACCGCGTCACTCTTTCTGAAGACAAGGACCGCTTCGGACTGCGGGTTGCGCACGTCAGCTTTAACCTGCACGACAACGATAAGAAGCTGATCAAGGCCGCGAAAGAAAAGACCGAGAGCGTGATGTGGGCCGCCGGCGCCACCGACGTGGTACAAGAGGCGCGCTATGCGCACCTGGTGGGAGCCTGCCGCATGGGCGCGGACCCGCGTAGCTCGGTGGTAGATAAGTTTGGCCGCACGCACGACATTCCCAACCTCTTCATCTGTGACGGGAGCGTATTTCCAACCCAGGGCTCGGCCAATCCTGGGCTGACTGTCCAGGCGTTGGCAGCGCGGACTGCGGATTATCTGATCTCCCAGGGACAGCAGATCTTTAGCAGCAACCAGCGCGACATGACCTCGCCGCCCATTCGTCGCGAGCTCGCTCCGCCGGAGACGTGGGGCAAGGGAGTTCCGCGCCTGAAGTGATCGCGGCTAATCGCAGGTCAACCACAGGGCGCATCGCCGCCCGTACCAGAGCAATATGTGAGAGCGCCTGGGGGAAGTTGCCGGTCTGGTGTTTCGCCACCAGGTCGTATTCTTCTGCCAGCAGCCCCACGTCATTGGCAGCCGCAAGCGTCCTTTCGAACAGTTCCGTTGCCTCTTCCCTCCGGTTGGTGAGCACATAGGCTTCTACCAGCCAGAAGTTGCAGGCCAAAAACGCACCCTGCTTTGCTTTCTTTGTCTTGGGCACGTTGCGCAGCAGGAATCCGTCCTTCAATAACTTCTTCCCCACCGCTTTCACGGTCCCAACCATGCGCGGATCGCTTGCCGGTAAAAAGTCATGAAGCAATAACAGGAGCACCGACGCATCCAGATCCTTCGATCCGTAGTGTTGCACAAAGCTTTGCAGTTGGGTGTCGAACCCATGCCTGCAAACGTCGGCATGAATTTTTTCCCGCAGCTCCTTCCATTCCTCCAAGGGACCATCCATCTCCTTCCGCTCGATGCTCCGGACGGCGCGGTCGAGGGCGACCCATGCCATCGCCATCGAATAGGTATATCGCTGCGGTTTGGCCCGTGACTCCCACATACCAGACCCCGGTTGCCGCCACGTGTCCGCCAGATACCCGGTAAGGTCCCTCTGCAGTTCCATCTCCTGTCGTTCGCACGGCAAGCCCGCATCTCGCGCGTGACCCAGCGCGGCCGCAATCTCGCCAAAGATATCTTGTTGACTTTGCTGTTGCGCCGCATTCCCGACACGAACAGGCACAGAATTTTCATATCCCGGCAGCCACGGCACCTGCCAGTCGGCGATGTGGCGTTCCCCCCCGATGCCGTACATAATTTGCACCTGGGAAACGCCTCGTCCGATAGCCCGCAACAGCCACTGTTTCCAGGCGATCACCTCTTCGGTGTATCCGCAGTCAATGAGCGCGGACAGGGTGAAGGTCGCATCGCGAATCCAGCAGTAGCGGTAATCCCAATTCAACGGGCCGCCGGCCCGCTCGGGCAGTGAGGTAGTGGGTGCGGCCACGATGCCCCCGGAAGGGCGGAAGGTCATCGCTTTCAGCGTGATCAGCGAGCGCTCTACTGCCGCGCTGTAGACCCCTTGATACTTGTTGTGTGACACCCAATCCGTCCAAAAGTGCTCCGTCTGCTGCAATGCCTGGTCGACGTCGATCGGTTCGGGCAGCGGTTCATACGAGCAGCCGTAGGTCAGAGCAAATGTCTGCGTCTCCCCCATCCTCACCGTCAACTCGGCCGATATCGTGCCCGGATCCGACTCCTTGACCAGGCAAGCCGTGCGCAGAACGGTGAGGCTCGGTCCTGCTTTCGCCACCCAGGCGGAGTCGCCTCGGGGCACAGGCTCGAAGTGAATCCAGGGCATCGTGCTGCCGTAGTCGAACCGCAGGCACAGTTCCATTTTCATCTTCACCACCCCCTCCGTGCAGTGGACAACGCGCACTAGGTCGGAATGGCGGCCGCGAATGGGCATGAAGTCCGTCACCAGCACAGTGCCGCCTGGCGTCTTCATTGTGGTCTCGAGAATAAGTGTGCGCGGCCGATAACGACGGGTGAAAATCGTGTGCTCGTCCACGGGCGCGAGTCGCCAGCGCCCATTTGTAGCGGTACCCAGTAAGGCGGCAAAACATGCGGGAGATGAGAAGTTGGGCCAGCACAGCCAGTCGACGCTGCCGTCTCGACTGACCAGCGCTGCGGTCTCACAATCGCCGATCAGGGCGTAGTCTTCTATCCTGGGCATAGAGTCTCCGGGCCATAGTCAGCGTTTATTTCGGAGACCCGGCAAATTTATTTCAGCAGCCTGCACTCCGAATAGCTCGGACCCTCATTTTGCTCGAACTCCAACCACGACCAGCCCAATGCCGCCAACCAGCGCAAGTGCGCTCAGTATGGGAGAGATGGGAACCGTTTGTTTCTGTTCATGAGAGACCTGGAGCGGGCCTAAATTAACATCCTTTTTTTCGTGGGTGAAGCTGAATCCACCCATAGAAAACCCGACGATTCCGACTACGATTAGGATAATCCCAACAACCAAAGCAGCTTTCATTGTGGCTCACTTTCATCGATCATTTTCATACTGGCATTAGCCGTTTCAGGCCGAAGTAATCGGCGCATCTCTGTATCACAACGTGTAAGATGCGGAAATTGCGGACCTAGTGGTCCCTCAGATCAGCTAATGATCGGGCTTGTTCAGCACCAGTCACAGATAACCGGGTGCCCCGTTGGCAGAGCAAAAGATAACTGTCTTTATCAGTGACGCACTACACTAGCCCACCTCTGAATTTCGGCATCTCCTGTCAAGATCTTCACGCAACTTCGAAAGCATGGCGCGTTCTCTGTTGCCGACGAGGTCCGGCTCGACGGTCTGAAGGACGCGCTGAAGCGAGCGCATTACGAACGGATTACCCGCCCCATACAAGGTGATGTGCCCCACTGTATCGCGAAGAATCTCGTCAACACGAGGGGTTGAGACGATGAGCCGCAGAGTTTCTGATGAGTCCCGCCGTACTTCGGGTACTCGGGGGCGGCGTGCAAGCTGAGATGCTGCGCTGGCCAATGCATCGATACCATTGATCGCGGTGAACGGGTCGTTGATGGCAGGGGATAGAGCCCGGACGATCACGTCTGTCAATTGCTGAAATTGAAAGCGGATGTCTTGAAGTGGAGTCCGTTGGCCGCCGATTATAAACGCGCCCGCGATTCGCCTTTGATCGTCTTCGGAAATCGGGTTGCCTCCCCACACGACTGCAACCTCACTGCCGGAAATGGAGTGATCGCCTGGTTTGAGGACGACCTCGATCACTGCCTGAATGCGAGTTGCCACCGCCAATAGCTGGTCGAGATCCACGGACTGCAGGTATCCCGACACTTTCTTGGTGATGGCATGTTTCGGAAACCGGCGAAGGTCGTCCAACTGCGGCTCTGTACCGGCCTTCTCCCCAGTCGCAAGAGGGTACAAATGCGGAATGGCCTCGCCCAGATCGTCCACAATGACCAACACGATATGCGACGCCTGGATCGACGTGGAAACATGATGAACGAAGTAAACCAGCAAGATCAGGCTTAAGACAGACAACGCAATCGCACCGGTAACGGAGATTGCGGGAACAAAGCCACCCGACTCATCGGAGCCCCGGATAGAACGAACAATCAGAACGCTATAGACGAAGGTTGAGACGAAGGTGCCCAGTAGAACCTGAGTGATACGGTCTCGCATGAAGTTTCGTAAAACCCGGGATCCGTACTGCTGAGATGCAATCGACAGAGCTACCGAGGCAAGTGAGAAGGTTACGCTGGCGGCCGTAATCATCGACCCTGCAATCGTGCTCAACAGCGGCCGAGCGCCGTCTGGGCCGCCGGAGTAAGCCCATGCGAGCGATGCATTGATCCCTGGATCAACCTTCTGGTCCAGCCGCAGAAGAATGAGCGCAAGAGCGACTGCCAGGAAGATCATCAAGCAAGGGAGAAACCAGAACCCCGTTCTGAGTCGATCGATCCATTGATCTATTCGTGCGCGCATTCCAGCAACTCCGAGCCAAGGATCAGTGACGCAGGCGTTAAAAGGTTGTCGATGCGGACTGTCCTGCGCCAGTTAAGAAACTGGGATGCGAATTCCCGGACTACAGTAAGCCTATAGTCCTTCTTGTGCACGCTCGCCCGGAATCATCGCCTCCCAAAGGGACCGGGACCGGCTTTCGTCGAATCAAGCCGGAACGCCCCCTGAAGGCACAAACCGTTGCGGCATTCTCGGCAGTAACTTTGCTAATACCCGCCTTCTGCCTACTGGAGCGTTTCCAGATAAGCCACCACGTCGCGTGCCTGCGGCTGTGAAAGGCCAAGCGTCGGCATGGCGGTTTTGGGTTTCATCGCCTGGGGAGCCATGATCCAGTGCATGAGAGTATCCGGGGTATTGGGAAAGTTGCCGCCGATATAGGTGCGACGCGCGACCGACTCCAGCGGCGGCCCCACCACACCCTTGGCGCCCCGAATGCCCGGAATGGTGTGACACTTACCGCATCCATAAATCTCCATCGCGGCTTTGCCTCGATCTGCCGAAGCGGCGCTGCCGGCAATGACCGTGGTGCGTTCCTTGCAGCCGGAGATCAACCCGGCCGCCACCAAGATCGCAATTCTCAGTTTGCCGAAACCCGCGCGCATGCGACCCACCCTTTCCCTACTTCACAGCGCAGCCTTGTTTGGTGCACTCCGCCGCACTGCCCGGATAGATGCAGGATCCAATAAACAGGGCATCCGCGAAAAACAGCAACGGTAAAAAAGTTTCGCGCTGGTAAGTTTGCTGTGCGTCGCGCTGTGCATCCAAGCAGGCGTGGAACAAAAGGCACAGCGCGAACCGCGCACAAATCCAGGCGTCATTCCTGGTTTGCTGTGCTTGTGCCTGGCAATGTTTCTCTGCTGCGGTGTGGGCGCGGGGCAGCAGACCGCAACCGGCACGGCTGCCGGCGGTGCGGCGATTTTTTCTCGGAGGTGCTCCGAATGCCACGGGGACAAAGGCCAGGGGATTGCAGCAGCAGTGACCATCGCCGGTCCCTCTTTGCAGGCGGAACACGATCCGGGCTACGTCATGACTGCTATTGAACGCGGGCCCAGTCACATGCCGGCTTTCTCCAGGGTTCTTACCGCCGCGCAGATCGAGGCGGTTGCGCACTACGTCACCAGTAATCTTGCAGTGATCCCGCTGGGCCAGGGGAACATAGGCGAAGGCGGCAAGGTTTTCCGCATGTACTGTGCAGCCTGCCATCGCACCGCGGTACGCGGTGGCGTGTTGGCCTTTGCCGGGAGAAATGCACCCCAGCTCACTGACAAATCCGGAGCGCTGATTGCCGGCGCGATCCGCTGGGGACCAGGAACGATGCCGGCCTTCCCGCGCACTGTGCTCAGCGATGAGCAATTGGCTTCGACGGTCGATTACGTTCGCTTCGTCCAGCACCCTCCCAACCCCGGGGGCCTTGCTATGAAGGAGGTTGGTCCGGTTGCGGAAGGTGGTCTCGCCGCCCTGGCCGTGTTGTTCGTGATTGTGATGGCAGGTTGGATCGAACGCGGAGGCAAGGGATGACTGAAAACGGAGAACGGCCAAAGAGCGGATTTGTTGCATTGCTTGAGCTTGGCGAGGGATTCCTCAAGCTCGCCTCGCGAACAGTCGAGCTTTTAGCCAAGGTCGCCGATCGATGGACTCCGCCACGGCAAGCTCCGGAGCGCCTGCCCAAGAGCGGCCGAGCCGAAGATCGCGAGTTGGAGAGCCAAGCCCGCATGCGGCAGCGCGAGAGTATGGGGACCGGCCTGGTCGTGTGCTCGTTCGTGATCGCCATGCTGGGAGGCATTGGATTTCTAATCGCATTTTGGTCGGGGGGCAACAACACCCAGTTCCTGGGTGCAAGCCTGGCGGTGTTCCTGGGCGTGATGGGCGTCACCCTGGTTCTCTGGGCACGCTGGCTGATGAGTCAGAAGGAAGCAGTGGAGGCACGGCATCCGTTAGCGTCCAGCCCCAGCGCTGAGAAGGCAGCCGCCAGGGCCTTTTGCGACGGAGTGCATGATGTTCGCAGGCGCCGGCTGCTGACCTGGATGGGCTTGGGGGGAGCCGGCCTATTCGGAACCATGGTGCTGTCGCTGTTGAGGTCGCTCGGCGTGTCTCCTGACAAGTCGCTCTACAGCACTATCTGGAAGGGGGGCCAACGCCTGGTTACGATGGAGGGCAAGCCGCTTTCGGTGGCCTCGCTGGAGCCAGGAAGCATGGTGACCGTGTTTCCCGAGGATCAGATCGGCGCCGAACGCGCGCAGACCATCCTTGTCCGCGTGAAAGAACAGCTTCTGCAATTGCCGCAGGATCGCGCCACCTGGGCGCCCGCGGGGTATGTCGCCTATTCCCGCGTCTGCACCCATGCCGGGTGTCCGGTGGGCGAATTTGAGGCGGAGCAATCGGTTCTCTTATGCCCCTGCCACCAGTCGACCTTCGACGTATTGCGCGCCGCGGCTCCAACCGGTGGACCGGCCGCTCGACCGCTGCCTCAATTGCCCCTCTACGCGGATGCTGACGGCACCTTGCGAGCCGGCGGAGGTTTTACCGCGCCGCCCGGCCCCGGCTTCTGGGGGATGTCATGATTGTCGAGACGATCGCGCGCAAACTCGGCCGGGCCATCGACTCGCGTCTGAGAGCAGCGAAATTTGTGCGCAGCGCGCTCAATCACGTCTTTCCCGATCATTGGTCGTTCATGCTAGGCGAGATTGCGCTTTATTCGTTCATGATCCTGCTGGTCACCGGAACCTATCTTGCCTTGTACTTCCATGCCAGTTCGGAAAAGGTGATTTACCACGGGTCATTCCATCCGCTCGACGGCCAGAAAATTTCCGTCGCTTACCGCTCCGTGTTGCACCTCAGCTTCGATGTTCCAGCGGGTCTGCTGGTGCGGCAGATGCACCACTGGGCTGCACTAATCTTCATATGGTCCATCCTGGCGCATATGGCACGCATCTTCCTGACCGCGGCCTACCGCAAACCGCGAGAGTTGAACTGGCTCATCGGACTTACTTTGTTGGTGCTGGCGCTGGTGAATGGGTTCCTCGGCTATTCCATGCTCGACGATCTGCTTTCCGGAACCGGATTGCGCATTGGATATTCTCTCCTCCTTTCGGTTCCGGTGATCGGCCCCTGGCTGGCGTTCCTGTTTATGGGGGGCACAATTCCCAACCCCGTGATTCTGCCCCGCATGTTTGCCTTGCACATCTTTCTGGTTCCCGGATTGATCTCCGCTCTGCTGGGGCTTCACCTGTTCATGATCTGGCGTCAGTTGCACACCAATTATCCCGGCCCAAAACGCACCAACCGCACTATTGTGGGGTCGCGCTTGTGGCCCACCTATGCCGCGAAATCGGTCGGCCTTCTGCTGCTGGTGTTTGGCGCGATCGCCGCGCTGGGCGGCCTGGTCCAGATCGATCCTGTGTGGATCTACGGCCCCTACGACCCTTCCAGCACCATGGCAGGCGCGCAGCCCGATTGGTACCTCGGCTGGGTAGAGGGCGCAATACGTCTCTTTCCCGGTGTCAATTTGCGCCTTGGACATTGGCTGATCCCGGAACCGTTTTTCCCCGCCGTTCTGATGCCCTCGCTGCTGTTCCTCGGGTTGTATTCGTGGCCCTTTGTCGAGAAACTGTTTTCCAACGACCAGGGAGATCAGAATATTCTGCGGCTGCCTTATGAACAACCAGTCCTGACAGCGGGGGCCGCTGGACTATTTACCTTCCTGCTGGTGCTGCTGGTGGCTGGCGGGGACGATTTTTTGGCTCTCGCGCTAGGCGCATCGGTGGTTGAAGTGCGTACCATTCTGCGCATTCTCGTTCTCGCCGCTCCGCCTTGCGCCGCCGGGTTGACTTATCTCGTGTGCGCGCGCATGAGGAGCCGCAACGCTGCTCACGCAACCGGCGCGGAAGAGTCATCGGCTCTGCCCATCAGCGAGCGCGCTGCTTTGCGAGCGGGAGATTAAGCGAGTGGCAACTCGGTGGGATCTATTCTGCATCCTGTCGATTGCCGGTGGATTTTTGCCGGGTTCTTTTGACGCTGAGTCTCGCGCCCTGTCAAAGCAGTCACACCTGACAACAAGCGGATTACTCATCCCTGACTACGGCGCGGCCCAGGAGAGCGCATGACGACGCTGATGGCGAAGCAGCAACTGACCGAACTTTGGGATACGCCAAAGACTCTCTACGGCTGGCTGGCAACGGTGGACCACAAAGATCTTGGTATCCGCTATCTGGTCACCGCTTTCATCTTTCTCATCGTCGGCGGCCTGGAAGCATTAGTCATGCGGCTTCAGCTCACCCAGGCCAATGAGCGGCTGCTAAGCCCAGAGGGATACAACCAGCTTTTCTCGATGCATGGCATCACCATGATCTTCTGGTATGCGTCGCCGATCCTCTCCGGGTTTTCCATCTATCTCGTCCCGCTAATGGCCGGGGCCCGGGACGTTGCCTATCCAAGGCTGAATTCCTTCACCTACTGGTCCTTCCTGTTTTCCGGAATCCTTCTGTATGTGGGCCCACTGATCGGGCAATCACCGCATGCGGGCTGGTTTTCTTACATGCCGTACACTGACATCCTCTACTCGCCCACCCACGGCATGGACATTTATGCGCTCTCCATCATCATGCTGGGTATCTCGACCACCGGAGCGGCCATCAACTTTATAGCAACCATCCTCTGGTTCCGCGCGCCGGGCATGGCGATCAGCAAAATGCCGCTCTTTCTTTACAGCACGCTGACCATCTCCTGCACCATTCTCTTCGCCATGCCGGCGCTGACGCTTGCCTGCGTCTTCCTCGAACTGGAAAGGCGCTGGGGCATGCACTTCTTCGACGTGGCCAAAGGCGGCACTCCGCTGCTTTGGCAGCAGTTGTTCTGGTTCTTCGGCCATCCCTGGGTGTACGTCATCTTCCTGCCTGCCACCGGCATGATTTCCCTCATCCTCCCGGTCTTCTCCCGCCGCCCCATCGTCGGCTATCCCTATGTCGCCATGTCCACAATTTTGACCGGGGTGGTCGGCTTCGGCGTGTGGCTGCACCACATGTTCACGGTGGGCATGTCGGAACTAACCATGAGCTTCTTCAGCGCCGGCAGCATGATGATCTCGATGTTCACCACCATCACCATCTTCGCCTGGCTGGCGACGGTATGGAAGGGCCGCCCGGTGGTAACCGCGTCGATGATGTATGCTCTCGGATCCGTGGCGCTGCTGGTCATCGGCGGACTGAGCGGTGTAGTCACGGGAATCATCCCCGTCGATTGGCAGCTGCATAACACCTACTACGTCGTCGCCCACATCCACTACGTGCTCATCGGCGCGAATGTCTTCCCCGTATTCGCCGGGCTCTACTATTGGCTGCCCAAGATGACCGGCCGCATGATGAACGAGCGGCTCGGCAAGTGGAGCTTCTGGGTTATGTTTATCGGGTTCAATCTTGGTTTCTTTCCCATGCACATTGTTGGGCTGATGGGGATGCCGCGGCGCATCTACACTTATTCCTCGGATTTAGGTTTGCAGCCCATGAACGAGTTAATGACCTTCGGCGCCTTTGTGTTGGGGGTTGGGATTCTGCTCAGCATCATCAACTTGTTCTACAGCCTTCGGCGTGGCGAGATGGCCGGCGACAATCCCTGGAATTCCGATGGGCTGGAGTGGGCAATGGCCTCTCCGCCGCCGGACTACGAGGTTCTGCGCATCCCCGCGGTCTCCACCAGGCATCCGCTGTGGGACGATTTCGACGAGGATGAGGATCCCGGTGATCTCCGTGTGCTCTCGCAGGCGCGGTTAAGTCTCATGTCAACCCTGCTCGATGCAGTGCCGCAGGCGGCCGCGACCATGCCGAATATGTCGTTGATTCCGCTGTTCCTTGCTCTGGCCCTCTTCGGCTTTTTCCTGGCCATGGTCTTCCAACTCCTCTGGATCTGCCTTGCCGCAATGATGGTCACCTTTCTGCTGGGTTGCTTGTGGCTATGGCCGCGGCCCATCAAGGGGGAATTATGAGCGTACTT
Organism: uncultured Acidobacteriaceae bacterium; assembly: GCA_963821315.1. Lineage (GTDB taxonomy): Bacteria > Acidobacteriota > Terriglobia > Terriglobales > Acidobacteriaceae > PALSA-350. Next base: position 25,033 of record CAWGDP010000021.1, read on the forward strand.
GCGATACCACCCATGGCATCCAAAGAGCCCCACACCGGGCCCTGGCCGATTGCACGCAATCGCGGCGTCTACGCGGTCACCATGGTGATCCTGACCGAGGGAACGCTCTTCGTCTGTCTCTTCGCCAGCTATTACTTTCTCGGCGCCGACAAATACCGCTGGGCCATCGACACGCCGCCCAAGCTGCTCAAGGCATTCATCATGCTGGCTATTTTGGCCGCCAGCAGCCTGGTCGTCATGTGGGGGGAACGCCTGGTCGAGCAGGGGCGGTATCGGCTCGCTCGGGGCGCAGTGGTGGTGACGATTGTCATGGGCCTCGTCTTTCTTGCAGTGCAGGTTTCGGAGTACATGGACCACTGGAAGACGCTCACTCCGTTGACTGACTCCTACGGCTCTATCTTCTACACCATCACGACCTTTCACGGAGCGCACGTCATCATGGGCCTTCTTATGCTCGGCTATCTTTCCATCCTGCCGAACTACGGGCCCACGCCGCTGCCGCCTCACCGTCCTTACCGCGTAGTCGCTTTGTATTGGCACTTTGTCGACATCATCTGGTTCTTCGTCGTTTTGCTGCTGTATTTAATTCCACACTTTCAGGTCTATGGGTTTTGAAATGACAAACACTGTGCCGCAGGAAATCTCCAACCGTCGGGTGTGGTTTGAGTTCGCCGCGTCCGCCGCCAGCTGGATTTTTCTCGGGATATTCGAGTCGGTCATCGCCTGGCGCGCCTGCGTTCATCAGGAACAGTTTGGCGGTCCAAGTCCGCATCCGGTCGCGCGCCTGCTTTACTTTCTGCTGTGGATCGTATCCGCCGGCCTGGTGTTGCTGGCCGGCAGCATGTCGTACCGCAGCTGGCGGCGGATATGCGGGGCCAGCGATCTGCTGCGTGCGGAAGGCCGGGAGCGGCAGGAGTTTATGTCGCTTTCGGGGCTGTTTATCAGCATAACTCTCGGCATGGGCTTTTTCTGGATGTGCCTTCCGCTGTTCATGCTGCAAATGTGTGCGAGGACGCGATGAGTAAACGACACCCATACATTCTGGTTCTGATCGCTGGCTACGGCCTGTTGACCGGCTGCATGGGCAACGAGCCCATGGGTGGTTTTCAGCCGGCCATGAGCGGCAACCCGCGGGTGGGCAAGGCTCTGCTGCAGAGCTATGGCTGTGGCTCCTGTCACGTAATCCCAGGAATCCGCACCGCCCAGGGTATGGTCGGGCCGCCGCTTCTCTACTACAGCCGCAGGACGATCATCGCCGGCGAGCTTCCCAATTCCCCGGCAAACCTGGTCGCCTGGATCAAGAACCCGGTCGCCATTGAGCCGGGAACCGCCATGCCCGACCTCGGGGTCACCGACAGCCAGGCTCACGACATGGCTGCTTACCTTTACACCTTGCGATAGCGAAGGAACTCATGCGCCGCCCTGGTAAATTCGTTTCCTCGCTGTTAGCCATTTTTCTGACGGGTTGCGCCACCCTGCAATCCACCTCCAACACCCACGGACCGGCAGCGAAGGAGATTGCCCATCTGTCGCATGCGATGTCGATCACCTTCGTGATTACGATTGTCGTCATGTGGGCTCTGCTGGCCATCGCACTCAAGAACCGTGGCAGCCTGAAGGAACACATGCCGATTGACGTCGGCGGGGGTCAGAAGTGGGTGTGGATCGGCGGGATGGCCGTTCCCCTTCTGGTGCTCTCTGTCTTCTTCTTCCTCGGCCTCAACCTCCTCAGGGGTTTCCCGATTCATGGAGATCATGGGGCAATGGATATGGGGTCAACGGCAGCCAAGTCCAAGCCGGATATTTTGATCATCGGGCACCAATGGTGGTGGGAGGTGCACTATCTGGGAGCTTCGGGGCAGCAGGTCATCACCGCCAACGAAATTCATATTCCCGCGCACCGGCCCGTCACCATTGAACTTCGCACCGCCGACGTCATCCATGCATTCTGGGTTCCGAGTCTCCACGGCAAAGTCGACCTGTTACCGGGAAATGTCAATTTCATTCGCATCGAAGCCAGCGAACCCGGGAGCTACATCGGTCAGTGTGCGGAGTACTGCGGCAAACAGCATGCCAACATGCGCATCCTGGTCATCGCGCAGGAAGCCCCGGCTTTTGCGCAATGGCTTGCTAACCAGGGCGAGGCAGCCGTTCAGCCGGCGAATGCGGAAACGCTGATGGGGCGGCAGGCCTTTCTGGCAGGGCCCTGCTCACAGTGTCACACCGTGCGCGGTACTGCAGCGTCGGGACGCTTCGGGCCCGATCTGACCCACATCGGGAGCCGAAAAGAGATCGCCGCCGACACTTTCCCGAACAACAATGCGTATCTTGAGGGCTGGGTCACGAATGCACAAGCGCTTAAGCCAGGATGCAAGATGCCGAAAATCACCCAGTACAACGGAGTTCAACTTCGCTCGCTGGTCGCCTATCTGCGACAACTTCAATGACAATCTAAGTAAGCCGCAAATTACAATTTGCGTCTGAGCACAACGAACGCCACTGCAAGGATCAGGATAACTCCGGCCCCCTTGGCGATCGCGCGGCCATTGTGCCGCTTTGTTTTCGCCGGCTGAGGTTCTTCGATCTCGAGAGCAAGGCGCCAGTCGCGCGCTGAACTCTTGCCCGCTTCGACCCAACCATAGCGAGTGAAGAGCGAGCCGGCGATTCCCGCGCACGCCGCGAGCCGGCGCAGCGTAGGGCGTCGCCCTGGCAGTAGTACTGAACTGGCCCGCAGCACCAGCGGAACAGGACCAGAGAGCCACGCACCCGCGCTGATCAGCACTCCGCTGCGCCCTTCCTTCACCGGGCGAAGCGCGCGTGACTTTGAAGCCGAAATATCGATCTTCTCCCAGGCTTCCATAGAGGCACTCAGCAGCCCCAACCAATTCAACGCGCGACTGTCCGCATGTCCCATCAACTCCAGGATGCTGGCTCCGGCTTGTAAACCAGACATGCCGAAATGCCCGGGCAGCGAACTGGCGCGCGCGTTCCAGGCCGGTATCGCTGTGGTGGCCAGCAGGACGCCGGTATAGTTATGGAACGGCATGCCGAACATCACCGAGCCGGCTCGCCCCATCCCGCGAAGCAGATGAATAGGGAGGTTGGGTCCCCGGAAGTATTCCATCGCATCCGCGGCCGAAGAGCTAAACGCAAAGAGCGAAAAACCAGACAGTATCCAGGAACCCATCGACATCGTGCTCTGCGGTTTGAAAACGCGCAGCATATTAAAAAAGCGGCTTGGCCTGCCTAAATCGGTGACCAGCAACGCACCCGAGAGAACGGAGCCTGCGAGTGCCAGCCAACGCGCTTCCCTGGCGAGTTTTGTCTCACCGCCAACCACATCTGCAAGAGATCCAATAACTCCCAGCGATCCCGCGGCCCCGCCCACAAAAAAATAAAACGGAATCAGCTGCGTCCACTGCGGCTCCTTCAAGAGCGGCTGCTGATAGTACCCGTTGTCGCGCGAGGCAATCGGAAACGGCGAACCCTCAGGGCGCACCCCAAGGTCGTTCACGCGGCCCTTCAGCTCGGCTTCGCGACGGATGTCGAGCAGATGTTCCTCACGTCGATCCACTAATTGTTCGACCAGCAGGCGAGTCTCAGACATGCATCTCACTCTTTCGCCCGCCGCGGCCCGCTAAGAACGCAGCCGCAACTCCAGCGAGCAGCAGCAAACCATCGCGTGCGGCCGATTTCCAGCCATCGCGCAGATAGATGGTGGGCACCTCGGGATTGGGAGGCAGATTGTAAGTCTCGGGTTCTCCGCGGATCAGGAACAAGGCATGAATGCCTTTGACGCTGGTGTGCGTCGGGTTGTAGATCGTCGCGTCCGTCATGCCGCGGTCGTGGAGGACAGCAAGGCGCTCGGCTGCTTTCGCCTCCAGCATCTCCAGAGTTCCGAACTGAATGGATTGCGTCGGACATGCTTTCGCGCAGGCTGGTTCGAGCGCCGCCTTCTGGCGATCGGTGCAGAAGGTGCACTTAAAGGCGCGCCCGTCTTCTTCGTTCTTCTGCACCACCCCGAATGGGCAGGAGATGACGCAGTAAGCACAACCGTTGCAGATGTCCGGCTGCAGAAACACGCCCCCGAACTCGGTGCGCACCAGCGCACCCGTTGGACAAGCCTCAAGGCAACCGGCGACTTCGCAGTGTTTGCAGACGTCGGACGAAAACTCCCAGCTGTTGTGGTCGGGGGAGTTGCCGCCAAGCCCCGGAATCGGCGTATCTTCCACAAACTTGACGTGCCGCCAGGTGGAGGCGCCCAAGGACACCGTATTGTCGTAAGAAAAGCCGGACAGTTTGTAGCCATCGGCTTCGAGCCCGTTCCATTCCTTACAGGCCACCTCGCACGCCTTGCAGCCTATGCAAATCGTGGAGTCGGTAAAAAATGCCGTAGTCTCTCCCGGCGGTATTTCGAAGTCTCCCATTTTGTCGCTCATGAGCGCTCCTTGAGAAGCCGTTTCAGTTCTTTAAGAGCGCCGGAGCCCCGCTTGCGGCGGCCCGGAACAAGATTGCAGACCAAAGCCTTTGATTCCATGATGCGCACGTTGGGACTTTCCGAAATTGCCAGCAGGTCATTCACTACATCTCCGGTTACAATTCCCTTCCACCCGAAGTGATACGGCAGACCCACCTGATGGACCATCCTTCCATTCACCTTCAAAGGCGCCATTCGCTCAGTTACCAGGGCTTTGGCGGAAAGCAGCCCGCGCGGCGAGTAGATAGTCACCCACTCCCCATGCTTGACCCCGCACATGGCAGCGAGTTCCGGCGAAATCTCGGTGAAGAGTTCGGGCTGCAGTTCGGCCAGGTGGCTGAGGCCGCGCGACATGCCTCCGGCGGTGTGATGTTCGGTGAGTCGATAGGTAGTGAGGACAAAAGGAAAGCGCGGGTCGTCCGGTGAATGTGCGTACGGATTGTCCGGGCGTTCTTTCTTGTGCGCTGGAGGATTCGTCTGCTCGTCCGGGTAGACGGGGTTGTGGACGAGAGACTCCAGCGGTTCGAAGTGAGTCGGCAATGGTCCATCCTTCAAGCCGCTGGTGACGAAAAGCCAGCCCCGGCCGTCGGGGTGCAGGGTAAACGGCTTGTCGCCATCCAACGCCTCCAGACCGCGCTTATTTGGATCGCCCTTGTGATCGGGAGGCATATCAGGCTTGAAGTCGCTGACATCCTCACCTACCCACTTACCTTTTTCGCCCTGGCTGGAGTCCCACCATACCAGCTTTTTGCGCTCGCTCCACGGCGTGCCATCCGGCTTTGCGGACGCCCGGTTATAGAGAATGCGAGTGTCTTTCGGCCACGCGAAGCCCCATCCATGGCCCAGGGAATCGTGCGATTCGCGGGTATTGGGGAGGTTCTTGTCTGGGGATGGCATGAGCCCGGCGTATATCCAACAGCCGCAGGCGGTCGAACCATCCGGCTTGAGCTCGTCATACGTTTTAACATGTGCTTTTGAGTCCCAGTGGCAACCGTTGATCTCCGCCAGGATGGCTTCGGCAACAGGCTCCGCCACGGCGCCCTCGGTAGGATAACTCCACGTCAGATTGTTGATCGCGTTGTTCTTCGGTCCCGGGGCATGGGCAGCCTTTTGCTTGATGCGCAAGCCAAGGTGATACATGAACCAGCTCTCGCTGCGCGAGTCGCCCGGTGGGTCGACGGCTTTGTTATGCCACTGCACCAGACGCTGGGTATTGGTGAAGCTGCCGCTCTTCTCCGCCTGGCCGGCGGCGGGCATGAGAAAGACCTCGGTCGCGATCTTTTCAGGCACCAACTCGCCGCGTTCAACCTCAGGCGAATCGAGCCAGAAGCTCGCGGTCTCGGTCTCGACCATGTCGCGCACAACGAGCCATTTCAGGTTCTTCATGGCGGAACGCTGCAGTCGGCCGTTGGGCGCGCCTACCGCAGGATTCTGGCCCATGACGAAGAGTCCGTCCATCTTGCCGTCCGCCATATCGAGCCAGTAACCGAGTTCGGAGTGGTCGCCCGTCACCCGCGGCATCCACTGAAAGCCCCACTCGTTTTCTGCAGTGGCCGCATCGCCGTACCAGGCCTTTAACAGAGAGATGATGTACGCGTCGAGGTTCGCCCAGACACCGACCCGATCGGTGTGTTTCTCGATGTACTTGCTGAGAGTGGCCGAGTCGTCTTCAAAGAACGGCATGGCAAGGTAGCCGGGCAAAATGTCATAAAGTGTGGGGATATCAGTAGAACCCTGAATCGACGCATGCCCGCGCAGGGCGAGGATGCCGCCGCCGGGCCGGCCCATGTTTCCCAGGAGAAGCTGCAGGATCGCAGCGGAACGGATGATCTGCACTCCGGTTGAGTGATGAGTCCATCCGACGGCGTAGCAGATGGCAGCGGTCTTGTCGGGGCCGGAAGCATTCGTAAAAGCCTCGGCCACTTCGAGGAATACCTCCTGCGGCATGCCGCAGCCTTGCTCCACCATCTCCGGAGTGTAGCGAGAGAAATGCCGCTTCAGGACCTGGAAGATGCAGCGTGGATTCTGCAGGGTCGGGTCAGTCGTGTACTGATGCGTGTTACCGGCTTCGCCGCCGCGGTCCTTGGCGTGACCACCGTCCGCTGGGTGGTGCCCGGGCGCAGATTTTGAAGGATGACGCTTGGGCTCGGAACCTTCGTAGAGCCAGGTCTCCGGGCTGTACTGCTTCTTCTCCGCGTCCCAGCCGGAAAAGAGCCCGTCGAGATCTTCGGTGTCGCGGTAGTCCTCGCGCAGAATCGTTGAGGCGTTGGTGTAATGAAGAACGTAGTCCTTGAACCACTTGTCGTGCTCGATGACGTAGTGGATGAGTCCGCCGAGAAAGAGAATGTCCGTACCCGCCCGCACCGGCGCCCAGATATCAGCGCTAGCGGACGTCCGCGTAAACCGTGGGTCGACATGGATGACCTTGCCGCCGCGCTCGCGCGCTTCCATCACCCACTGAAAACCGACCGGATGCTGCTCCGCCATCGAGGAACCCATGATCATGATGGCATCTGAATCTGCCAGCGAGGTAAGTGCCGTCGTCGCGCCGCCCCGCCCTACCGTGGTGCCCAGACCGGGCACCGTAGAGCTGTGTCATATTCGGGCCTGGTTACTGACACAGACCAAGCCTAAACCTCCGCTGAATAATTTCTTGATCAGGTAGTTCTCTTCGTTATCGAGCGTCGCTCCGCCCAGATGAGCCACCTTCGTGGTGTTCATCACGGCTTCGCCTTCTTTCGACTCGACGAAGCTGTTATCTCGTGACTCCCACAGCCGGTCGGCGATCATGTCCATCGCCTGCTCGAGCGGCAACTCTTCCCACTCTGAGCCGTAGGGGCGCCGGTATTTCACCTTCTCAATTCGGTTCGGAGCGGTGTGCAATTGAAAGGTGTTGGCGCCTTTGGGGCAAAGATGCCCACGCGAGATCGGCGAGTGCGGGTCTCCCTCAATCGAGATCAGCTTGCCCTCTTTGTGATAGATCATCTGCCCGCAACCCACCGCGCAGTAAGGGCATATGGAGCGCGCAACCTCGGCGCCCGCCGTCTTCGGCTGCAGCGTCCTGGTGCGCTCGCTCCAGGATTCGGACCCGTTGCCGTTAGAGCGATTTTTAATCTGCTGATAAACGGGCCATCTCGACAGAAGGTTTTTGATCATGATTTACCCCGGATGCGGCTGCGGCCGACACTGTGCTTTTTGGGACGCCTGCTGGCTGAGAAGGGTTGTGCAACCCAATGGGGGAATAACACAGTTTTCTTAAAGTACGATCCGGGTCGCGCCCTCTCTGCGTGTGATTCTCTGCCGGTCAAGGTGCTCAAGCAGGGGAATGGCGAATTTTCGCGACAGCCCGGTGATCTGCTTGAGCCGGCCGACGTCCAGCGTTTGGCCTTTCAGCATGCGAATGGTCTTCTCCAGACCTTTGACCGCGAGATGATGGATGAAGACGTCATCGGTCGCTAGCTTGATCAAAGTCTTATCGCGCAGCAACAGAGTGATGTACGCTCGCGCTTCCTTCTCACTCAAGTGCAACGCGCGCATGGCCTCCGCGAAGGCAGGCGGGCTGAGTTCGGCACGCCGGTAGAGGTCCGCGAGCGCTGCAATCCGCGCGCCATTCGGATCGGGCGCGTCCACGTCAGCCCCGGGCGCGTAGACCATTTCATTCCCCGGTTCCCCGCGCAGCAATGTGCGTTTGTGCTGCGCCAAATCGGTCAGAAGAGCAGCGAAGACCTCAACCGGCAGGTGCGACTGGCTGCGCAGTTCGCTCTGCCGGATCCCAACAGGACTTGCACCCGCAGATGCAGCTGGAACCATCTTTAGCACCTGTTCGCCTGCTATCTGCAAAGCAGTGCGGCTGATCAGCAGCTTCTGCGAGAGCAGTTGCAAGGAGCCGCTCTTTAACCTGGGCTGCACGGCCGCGTGAACGGCCTCGACGGTCCAGCCCATTTCGCGCGCCAACTGTCCAAGGCCGACCCCGGTTGATTCGCAGCGTTCCACGCGAAGTTGTAGCTGGTCCTCCTCCGCACCGTCCTTCATTTTCTCAAGGACCTGTTGCAGCCACGCGAAAGCCTTTTTCTTCGCAGTACGGGCTGCAGGGTGGGAGTCGATCACCCATCCTCCGCCGATGGTCTGCGCAGGGGATAGCCGGCGCAGCACGAAACGATCGCCGGGAATGAGCACGATTGGTTTCGCAAGTTTCAGCCGCACGATCTGATTGGCTCTCGCAGCGATCGTGCGATATCCATAAATCGAGACAGTTGCGATCGTCTCGGAAGTAAAGCTATGCAGCCGAACCCGCGCGCGGTGTGAGACCTCCGGAGCGTCCGATAGCAGGGTGATCTCCGCATCAATAATATCGACAGCCTGCGGAGTGGAAGCGTGCACCAGCGTGTCGCCCCGCCATACCTCACCAACTTCAATCCCACTCAGATTGAGCGCAACCCGCGAGCCCGCCAACGCCTCCGGGTAGCTCCGTCCCTGCCTCTGCAGTCCACGAACCCGCACCGGCTTGCCGCCGGGTTCGATGGTAAGGGTCTGCCCGACGCTCAGGCTCCCGGATTGCAGGGTTCCAGTGACCACCGTGCCAAAACCCTTCATCACGAAGGCTCGGTCGAGTGGCAGACGTGGCAGGCCCGCATGGCTGCGGACCGGTGTCTGTTCCGCAAGCCGGCTGAGCGCCGTGCGGAGCGCAGGCATACCAAAGCTAGAGTGCGCGCTCACCGGGACGATAGGAGCGTCCTTGAGGAATGAGGTTTGGAGGGCGGCACGCACCTCTTCGCAGACGACTCCAAGTCGTTCTTTTGAAACCAGGTCGGCCTTCGTCAGCACAACCAGCCCGCGCCGAATCCCCAGCAAACCGCAGATGGATAGATGCTCTTCTGTCTGCGGCATAACACCCTCGGCTGCGGAGATCACTAGCATCACCAGATCGATGCCACCCGCCCCGGCCAGCATGTTGCGGACAAACTGCTTATGCCCGGGAACATCGATGATGTCGAGCGCAAGCCGCCCCCCCGAAGAGGACTCAAGATCACACCGGGCGAAGCCCAGATCGACCGTGATGCCGCGGCGTTTCTCCTCCGGCAGCCGATCGGTGTCGATGCCGGTCAGCGCGCGAACCAGCACCGTCTTGCCGTGGTCGATATGGCCGGCGGTGCCAACGACGATGGAGTGTTGCTGAGCCTGATCCGGCGTGGTCATGCGCGATCCTCGTCGGCGGCGGCCCGCAAAGCTCCGGCAAGCACGCTGTCCTGTTCCGGAGGCACGGTCCTCAGGTCAAGAAGCACACAGTCGTCTTGCACGCGTCCAATTACAGGAGGCGTCTGCCGGCGAAGGGCCGCAAGCAATCCGCAAGGTGTGCGCACGCGATGGCGAAGCGAAAGCGCGAAGCTGTTCAGCACTGCTCCCGGAGTGGTGCCGCCGCCGATGACGCTTTTCACTGGTACAACCGAGATCTCGAGATGGATAGATGCGATCTCTCCTTCGATCGCTTGGCAACGCCGGCGCAGATCATCCTCCGGAATCCGCAGCATGCGGACGACCGGAATCAACTCCTCCTGATGCGAGGCGTAGCTGAGCACCGTGGCCTCCAGTGCCGCATAGGTCAGCTTGTCTACGCGCAGCGCCCGAAAGAGAGGGTTAGCCCGAATCCTGTCCAGCAGATCGCGCCTGCCCAGCAGCAGCCCGCACTGCGGTCCGCCCAGGAGCTTGTCTCCACTGGCAGCGATCAGATCGGGAGCCTTGCGAAAGCTATCGAGGAGCGACGATTCTTCTCTGACCCCGACGCTATTCAGCGAAATCATGAGCCCGGTTCCCTGATCCTCAAAGACGGCGAGGTTAGCGCGTCTTCCCAGATCGATCAGCTCTGAAAGCTCCGCCTTCTCAGTGAATCCTTCCATCTTGAAGTTGGACTGGTGAACGCGAAGGATCATGCGCGTATTGCCGGTGATCGCCTCGGCGTAGTCCGCCACGCGGGTCCGATTGGTCGTTCCCACCTCACGCAGACTGGCCCCGGCCTTGCGTAGAATATCCGGCACGCGAAAGCCTCCGCCGATCTCCACCAACTCCCCGCGGGAGACCAGCACCTCGCCCCCTTCGGCCAGCGAGTTGAGCGCGAGAAAAGTAGCGGCAGCGCAGTTGTTCACGACGGCGGCGCTCCAGCTTTGGCCGAACTGCTCCGCCGGCTGTCCCGTCATCGAGGCCAGGGCGCGCAGCAGCAAGGCCTCCACGTGCTGGCCGCGCCGCCCGCGGTCGCCGGTTTCAAGATCGAACTCAAGATTCGAGTAGCCGCTGGCCACATCGACAATGGCCCGCAGCGCTGGTTCGCTCAAGGGCGCACGCCCAAGATTAGTGTGCAAAATCACTCCCGTAGCATTCAGCACGGGGATTAGGGTTGGGCGCGCAGCTTCGTTCATCTGCCGCGCCACGGCCTCCCCAAGGCTTTCGATGAAAACGTGCAGCGTCTCAGCAGTATGGATGCCCTGGGCGATCTCCGTTCGTGCGTGCGCCAGTTCTGCTCGGGCGGCCTGGGCCAGTGCGACCCGAGGGTGCAATTCCATGAGAGCGAGAAACTCAGGCCGCCGCAATATCTCATCCAGAGACGGCAGAAGACGATAGAGCTGCTCGGGCGCAGTTTGTCCATGGATCATGCTTCACTTCGCAGGTCAGGTTGGCGATGGCAGGTCAACTCGATTAACGGTGTTCCTTTTGCAGAAGAATCTTTTGCGAGCACGCAGCCAATGCGTGCGGCCGAAAGACCAGCGGCCAGCAACTCGGCCAGCAGCGGCTCGGCGTGCTGTGGGGCGACGGCCAGCAGCAGCCCTCCCGCCGTCTGCGGATCATAGAGCAGCGCTCGCACTTCGTCGGCAATAAGCGTATTCTCCGCGTCTGCTACAACGCACTCGGCAAAGTCGCGATTCGCCAGCAAACCCGCGGGTATAGCGCCGAGCCGGACCGCTTCAAGAGCTCCCGCAAGCAGCGGGATCGCGGGCACGTCGATCGCAAGCCGCGCGCCGCTTCCCAGGGCCATTTCCCGGCAGTGGCCCATCAGTCCAAACCCGGTAACGTCGGTCGCTCCATGCACCTCATAGCCGCGGGCCAGATCGATTGCGGTCTTATTGAGGGTCGTCATCGAGCGCACGGCGCCCGCCACCCAATCCGGGTGGGCTTTGCGCTGCTTGAGCGCGGTCGTGATCACGCCCGTACCGACGGCCTTGGTCAGCAGCAGAACATCGCCCGCCCGAGCGCCCGAGTTCGTCAACACCTGGTCGGGATGAATAAGACCCGTTACCGCATAGCCGAACTTCATCTCGACATCACGCACACTGTGGCCGCCCACCACAGTACATCCGGCTTCCTGCATCTTCGACAAGCCGCCCAGCATGATCTGTTCCAGCACATCGAGATCCCCGTCTTGCGGAAAGCAAACCAGCGAAAGCGCGGTAACCGGTTTGCCGCCCATGGCATACACGTCGCTCAGGGCATTCGTGGCTGCGATCTGTCCGTAGGTGTAGGGATCGTCCACCATGGGGGTAAAGAAGTCCACGGTCTGCACCATGGCCAGATCCGCGGCAATCCGGTACACTCCCGCGTCGTCGGCCTTGTCGAAGCCTACCAGCATATTCGGGTCGGTCTGGACAGGCAGACGAGTCAGCACGGAGTGCAGTAGACCAGGCGGCAGTTTGCTCGCGCAGCCGCCGGCCTTTACCTGCTCAGTCAGACGCATGGCGGCGACAGGACTTGAGTCTAAACTCCTACTTTTCTTTTCCATGCGCTCCTTCAGTTGCTTTGCATCACAGGCTATAGATGCAATCTCCCGGATAGATGGAAGCGCTCAGGAATCCGGTGATCCTCCCGGTCTTCAAAACCGGTGGTCGTCCTTCACGGGCAACGGTGTGTTCGACTCACACGCGCTTCCGCCACCTTACATGCGGAGCTTACTAAACGCACATAAGCACGGCATCTAAGCAATCTTGGCATGTCTTGACCGTTCTCCGCACTACATCCCTGGCGGACGAATCGGAGCCGGGCACACTTGGGGCGGAGTCGGTTCCCCACCGACCGGCAGGATCGAACAACTCCGCATCACTCTCGCTATTGTCAACGAAGTAGGGCTCCTCTCAGAGAAATGCGATACAAGCTCAAACGCCTAACGGGCAATCTTCCGCGGGCGTTTCCCACATCGCTTTAGTTCTTGCAGCGATCCCTCTTTCGGGTTCCGGACAGTAAATTTGCTGTGTCATACAACCTTCTCCCTCTCTGCCACGTCGATGGGAGTAGTGTTCCGCCGGCCAATAACTTTGGGGAAACAGCCTGGCGTAGTTCACACCTATTTCGTTGTAGTTTGACCAATAGCGAGAACTCCTGGACGGCGCCGCTGGGTAACAGGAAGAAGGTCAATGTTGAAAGCATGTTTGCCTGCGTTTCTGCTTGTGGGATTCTTCTGGTTTGCCAGCTGTGTGGCCGATGCCCAGGAAGTCGTCCACGCCGTGTCCGGCGTAGTCACTTCCATTGATCCGGTCAAAAAGACCATCGACATCAACACCGTCGATGGCTCCCAGGACCTCTTCAAGGACCTGGCTAATTCCGGTACGTCGCTCGATTTTGATAAGGCCGTCCGCGTGGACTCCACCCCGGCGGATGGATTCACCAAGGTCGGCTCCAACGTGATCGTCTTCTATTTCGGCGAAGGCCTCCAGCAGACTGCTGTTGCGTTGCGCGACTTGGGCAAAGGACCGCTCCAACGCGACACCGGCGCCGTCGCCGGCTTCCACCACCATCTGCTGACCATTAAAGGCAACGCCGGGAACAGCCTATCCTTCCTCGTCGGCCCCAAAACCGTGGTCGAGAGTGCTTTCGGCGCCGTAGACGGCTCACGGTTCAATCCCGAGAAGGGTGACCAGGTGCGGGTGACCGCGACCTTGGCTAACGGGCAGGAAGACGCGTTGTTCATTCGCGCGCAATAGCTTTGAGCCTCCTGGTACTGGTAAAGGGTTTTCACCAGCACCAGCCCGGTGACCGCCAGCGGCGTAGGCAGGGCGACCCCGAGAGAAGCACGATCAGAATAGGCAACAGCGTGACTGTTCTGCGCTGCACCGTCGGGTAAGGAAGTAACCTCGATCACATGGAGCAATAAGTAGAGAAGAATGACATACAGCCTTGGTCTGGTCCTGCTTGAGCGCCACCAGCACCGCCGGGACCTTCGACATGCACCTCGGAGCAAGGCAGACACGCACAATTTTCCGCTGACCCCGCAGGCAAACACAACCTGTTGTGGAGGCTACGGCATAGCGCCCAGTTCGACTTAAAAGCGCAGGGGTCAGTCTGACTAACGAGGGGTATTGGAAAAAGCCACCCGGGAAGATATCCCTATACCGAACTGGATCTGGTGCCTGCAGTGCGCTCCTTGGGGGGTCGGCGAAGACACCATCCAACTCATGAACCGGGAGATTGGACCGGGCGGCTTGCTGATTTATGTAAGCGCCGGCGATCGTAGCAGCGAAGTGGAATCGATCCTGGAGAGAACCGCGGATTCCTTCTCACCGCAATGGCCAGCCAGCCCTCCATTTGATGCCCGAATACCGTGGAGTCAGGGCCATCGCCGGCATATTGCAAAAAGAATGGGCTCTCCGCGAGATCTTGCATCCCCACCCGGTGGATGTGTTAGCCACCCGGCTGATATCGGACGTCGCGGTGCCAGGCGTTTCGGCGAGTGATCTCGCGATCAAAATGAGAACAGCACCCGCCTGCGAACTCCTGCTCTTTTTCAATACAGGTTTCCACTTTGGATCTGCTAGAAGATGCCCGGCCCAAGGGTCAAAACTTCAGATTACTCGTGAAGCCGACTCCCCCGCGCCCCGCCCGCGCCCATGCCGTTTTACCAGCACCCACAGGGCGATCAAGATCGCCGCCATTGCGAGTAATATCAGGCCGGTCCGACCCATGAGATGAACAAGCCAAGACAGGCGGTTTCCGAAAAAGTAGCCGACCGTGCAGATCAGGGCGACCCAACAGGCAGCTCCCAGGATGTCGAAGAGGAAGAAGCGCGGCCAACTCATGTTGAGTGAACCTGCTACTAGACCGTTCAGCACACGTAGGCCCGCAACGAAGCGTGCGCAGAACACTCCCAAGGCACCGTGTCTGCTAATAAAGTCCCGACCTCGATGAATGGTTCTAGGGCCAATGTGAAACTTTGTACCATAGCGATCGAGCAGAGGTTGTCCACCTGAGCGCCCCACATAAAAACCGAGGTTATCGCCGACAGACGTAGTACAGAAAGCGACTAGTGCGACCCATCCAATGTTCAATCCGGTTGAACGCGCCGCGAGCGCGCTGGCGATCAGAAGTACCGTCTCTCCGGGCAAAGGGACGCCAGCACCTTCCGCGAGGAGGCCGACAAACACCGCAACGTAGCCATAATGAATGAAGATATCGGTAAGGCGACCAAGAGAAATTAGGTGCATTGCTCGTCAGATGCCAATTTGCGATCCGGCGCGGGCTCTCCTGTAGGACATCCTGCAATTCACCGACCCCATTGGCATACTTGCGCGAGGCGGAAGTCGAGTCCGAGAGAGTGAGAGACATCATGGCGGTCGATGGTTTCAAAAAGGCGACAGCCGCGAAGGAAGATGTGGCGCACCATGGCTCGGCCAAGCAGAAAAATAATCGATTCCATCGGCAAGACGCACGGCAATGACTATCAAGATCGCTAACAAGAGGAACTTTACACCTCCTACCCAGGGTGACTGTCGCGGCTTAGAAACCTTCGGGTTCGAAATAAGTATCACCCGAACTGCTGGCGTGACTACCATCTGCTCCCATAAATCAGAAACCCACGACTTAATCGACTCCGCTCGCTCACAAAAAAGGAGCCTGCGCTTTGCAGGCTCCTTCAGAATTGCTATACGGGAGACTATGCCGCTGGCGTCTTTTTTGTCACCTTTTCTTGCGGCTTTATCGGGGTCTTTTTCGCGGCCTTGGCCTTTTCCCTCTCCGCGAATTCCTTGCTCACTGCCGTGCCGATCTCATCCACGTTGATGCTGTACTCTTTGGCCGCTTCGGCAAGAACTTTGCTGCCCGCCTGCGCCGAATCGGCACTCAACAGAACCGCCATCTCCACGAGGAGTCTCCCCAACATGCTTTCCCCGGAGCGACGCAGGAAAGCCACGACAGTTTTAGAAAGCGGCTCCTTATCTTTCTGGGCCGTAAGGTGGTGCAGTTTGGCAAGGACTTCCATGCGCTGCAAGTCTAGTTTTGCGGTCATCTGGAGCGCGATAAACAACAACTCGCGTTTCAATAAACGGACTGGGACAGCATCCCCGATAGCTCCCAGGACCCGCAGGCCTGTTGCTCGTGCGATGGCTTCCTGCTTCCGTTGTTTCTCCTGCTCAGCTTTCCATTTCGCATCACCGGCGTTTCCCTGCTTCTTCGGGTGATGAACCGGACAGTCAGCGTGAGCGCAGACCTTGCGCAGTTCGCCTTTCTCAGTGCCTTCGGCGACGATGGCATCGGTGGTGTATTTGCAGGTCTTGTACTCCGGCCAATCCCGCTTCTGCTTCGATTCATCCGTGCGGATTTCGACGTACTGATTGCGTGGAAGAACCGTACTGCCCTCGTCAGGTTTGCCGTAAGCGGTCGTGACCTGAATCAGCTTTGGCTTGGCCGCGACGGTCGCCTTTACGTGCGCATCCACTTTGGCCGAATAGCAATCGGGGTCTGAGCAAGCGTCCGAATGCTCGCTAATACCGGCAAAGAGTAGCTTGTTGTGTCCTGTGCGTTTGGGACAGGTCAGGCAGCTTCCGGCTGCCGGGACAAGCTGCGGGTCTTCCCGGTCGAACGGCGCATCTTTCAGCATGAGCAGGACGTTCCGTTCAATCCACACCTGAAGCTGGCGGACTGGCAACAGGATGCGCTTAGGCTTCTGATCTGCGCCCGCCCATTCTTCCCGGAAGCAAGCGTTGAGCGCCTCTTCCTGCTGTGCGGGCTGAAGCCGTGCCAGCAACAGGGCATGGCCGACGCCGATCTCGTCTTTGGAAAAGGCTTCCATCACTGTTGGGGAAAGCTCGGTCAATTTCAAGCGAGTAGCGCAGTAGGCTGGCGATTTGCCCATCTTTGCGGCGATCTGCTCGATGCTGTACTTCGGTTCCTCCAAGTTGAGAAGGGCGCGGAACCCCTGAGCCTCCTCCA
>CAWGDP010000022.1:0-11599 GCA_963821315.1 uncultured Acidobacteriaceae bacterium
ACGGGGAGACTGGTTTGATGCCACCGGCCTCACCTGGACAAATCCTTCTCCCAACCTCCGCAGCCTGCGCGAAGCCATCCTTTATCCCGCCCTGGGCCTGATTGAAACGACCAACATCTCTGTCGGCCGTGGAACCGACACTCCCTTTGCCTATGTAGGCGCGCCCTGGATGGACGGCCCGGCGTTGGCGCGCGCTTTGAATGCCAGATTCCTGCCCGGGGTGCGATTTGTGCCGGTAAATTTCACGCCCCGCTCGCCGTATCCGTATGCCGATCAGCTCTGCCAGGGAATCGAGCTGATCGTAACCGACCGCAACGTGGTCGACTCGCCCGAACTAGGCCTTGAGATCGCAACCGCGCTACACAAGCTATATGCGGACAAATTTCAACTGAGCAAGATCAACATCCTGCTCGCGAACAGGAACGTGCTCGAAGCCCTTGAAGCGGGGCGTGATCCTCAGCGCATAGCCGAGGACTGGCAGCAGCAATTACAAGACTTCAACACCAAGCGAAAACCCTATCTACTCTACTGACCGGAAAACCAACCTTCGACACCAATCGACCTCGGATAAAAAAGGGACGGGTGCCCCAGGTTCGCCAAAGCGTACCTGGGCCGAAAACGATGGGGCAAAGCCCCTTCCAGAGCTTTTAAAAAGCGATTTCAGCGAATCCATCGAGTGAAAGCATTCGAAACCTTTCATTTTCGGCCCAGGTACGCTTTGGCGAACCTGGGGCACCCGTCCGTTATCGTCTACCGTTTTGATACCCGTCAGCCGTCGCAAGGACAGTTCCGCACTGTGTGGTATTAAAGGCATACTTTAACCGTGGGTCGACTATTCGCAATCAGCCTTGTGTTGCTGTTGGCCGCAGCGCCAGTCCTTTCCCAGTCGCGAAGCAACTACCTGGGAGACGAAGCCTGCCGCTCCTGCCATGCAGCCCAAGTCGAATCATTTCACCAGACCGCGCACTTTCTCACCTCCAGCGCACCGACCGAAAAATCCATACTGGGCAAGTTCACCCCGGGCGACAACATCCTCAAAACGGTAAATCCGAATCTCTACTTCCAGATGGATGCCAAAGAAGGAGCCTTCTTCCAGACCGCGGTAGCCGGCACGCCCCCCCACACGCATCCACGCACCGAACGCTTCGCAGTAGTGGTTGGCTCCGGCGAAAAAGGTCAAACCTATCTATTCTGGGACGAAGATCAGCTCTTTCAGCTCCCGGTGTCGTATTGGACCAACCTGGGCTGGGTAAACAGCCCCGGCTATCGCGACGGCTTTGCCGATTTCGAGCGCGCCATCATTCCCCGCTGCCTGGAGTGTCACGCAACCTATTTTCAGGCGCTTCCTCCGCCAACCAACCGCTACAGCAACACTGGTTTTTCCCTGGGCATCCAGTGCGAAAAATGTCATGGGCCGGGAAGGGAACACGTGGAGCAAGAGAAGTCGAAGCCGCAATCCCCCACGGCCATCCTGAACCCGGCGCGATTCTCCCGCGAACGGCAAATGGATCAGTGCGCCTGGTGCCACGCCGGCCACGGCCGGGCGCTGCAGCCTTCGTTCTCCTACCTTCCCGGCGAGCCGCTGGACAAGTACATTCAATTTCCACCTGCCGATCCCAATACCCCGCTCGATGTGCATGGCAACCAGGTCGACATGTTAAAGCAGAGCCGTTGCTTCCGAGAATCAGCGATGACCTGCCTCACCTGCCACAACGTGCACACCCCGCAGCACAATCTGGCTGAGTTCTCCCAGCGCTGCCTGAGCTGCCACAAACCCGACTCCGCGACTTTCGCCAAGCCCGATCACAAAGTCTCAAGCAATTGCGTGGATTGCCACATGCCCAAGCAGGAGACCAACCTGATCGTCTTCAACTTTGCCGGCAAGCAGGAGCGGCCGCAGATGAGGAACCATTGGATCAAAGTTTATTAACCCTATTTTCAACACAGATACCGCCTAAGATTCCCTGAAAATGCCCAAGCAAACCCTGGAAAACCACGCTATAGTTTGGATGGCAAATCTCACGACCTGCTCAGGCGTGGCAAAAATCGACTCACATGCAAGCCGCGTAACGGTGTACGCGGGCGATGATGCGGATGAACCGATGGGACAGTTCTATCGCCCCACCGCCCCGTCGCCGGCGCGCGCCAAAATGACGCAGGAACGCGCATCGGAACGAAGCACCGCGCGCCGGCCGGCTCAGCCGGCCGGTGGCGATGACGACGACCGCGAAGAAGACGCCTTTCTGCGCGCACGGCGCCGCGTCCCTGTCCGCCGCGGGCTCATTCCTGCCAACCGCAGGGGACGCATCACCGCCGCGGTAGTAGTCGTTTTCGCCATCGTCGCTCTCCTGTTGCTGGGCATCGGGATTCGCAACTTTTTCCGTGACGATCCCCGCTTCCGCATCGCCTCCTCTTCCTCCATCCAGATCATGGGCAACAGCCAGGTGACGCGCCCCGAGCTCCTCTCCGTTTTCGGATCCGACCTGGGCCGCAACATCTTCTTCATCCCATTGCATGCGCGCCGCGCGTCCCTGGAAGATCTGCCGTGGGTGGAGCATGCCACGGTCATGCGCCTGCTGCCCGACCAGTTGCGGGTAGCCATCGTCGAACGCACGCCGGTTGCGTTCGTACGCCACGGCAACACCATCGGCCTGATCGACGCTCACGGAGTTCTCCTGCATCTGCCTCCGGCCGCGATGGCCGCGAAGCACTACTCCTTCCCCGTGGTCACTGGGATCTCCGACAAGGATCCGCTTTCCGTGCGTGCCGCGCGCATGCATCTGTTCCAGCAATTCGTGAATGACCTTGACTCCGGCGGGACCAAAGTTTCCACCCAGCTAAGCGAAGTCGACCTCTCCGATCCGGAAGACATCTGGGCCCTGCTGCCGGCCCAGGGTTCTGATATCCAGGTACACTTTGGCGACTCCGATTTCCTCGCCCGTTACCGCAGCTACCAGCAGCATCTGCCCGAGTGGCGGCAACAGTATCCCCATCTGTCCTCGGTCGACATGCGCTATGAGAACCAGGTGGTGCTCGATATGTCCCAGCAGGCGTCCGGGCAGGATGGCGCAGCCTCCAGCTCGCACCAGGCCGACGCAGTGGAAACAAAACACGCCGGGCACGCAGCGCCAAAGCCGGCCGCAAAATCGCTCAAAGCGGGAAAAGCCAAGGGTTGATGAGTCAGAAGAGCGAAGAACTCCTCACGGTATTGGATGCGGGCAGTTCCAGGATTCGGGTCCTGGTGGCCGAGCTGCATGAAGGTGCGCTGCGCTATCGGGCGCATAGTGTGGTGAATGCGGAGGGCATGCGCAAGGGGCTCATCAGCGATCTCCAGCCCGCCAGCAGAGCCTTCAACCTCGCTGCCACCGAGGCCGAGAAGATGGCCAATGCAGTGATCGCGAGCTGTGTCGTCGGCTTGGGCGGTCCCCACGTGCGCGGCGTCAACAGCCAGGGCGGCATCAGCCTGGGAAACCGGCTGCGCGAAATTACCCGCGAGGATGTACGCGCCGCCGTCGACCGCGCCCGCTCCGTCTCCCTGCCCGCCGATCGGGAGATTATTCACTTATTGCCGCAACAGTTTATTCTCGACGAGCAGCCCGGTATCCATGACCCCGTCGGTATGGTTGGCAACCGGCTGGAGGTCAATCTGCATATCTCCACCTGTTCGGCCAGCGCCGCGCAAAGCGTGGTTACCTGCGCCAACAAGGCTGGTTTGGAAGTCTCGGACACCGTGTTTGAAGCCATCGCCGCCGCCGAAGCCACGGTCTCGGCGGACGAGCGCGAACTCGGCGCCTGCCTGCTCGATATCGGTGCTGCCTCCACGGAACTGGTCGTCTTCTTTGAAGGTGCGGTAGCCCACACCGCCGTGGTGCCCCTGGGCGGCGACCACTTTACCAATGATCTTGCGGTTGGCCTGCACATGTCGGTGCAGGAAGCAGAAGCCATCAAGTTGGACTACGGGCACTGCGTGGTGACCTCCGTGCCTTCCTCCAGCGAATTGGAGTTGATCGCCGGCGGAACCCAGGTGATCCGCACCATCAAGCAGCGTTACCTGAGTGAGATTCTCGAGCCGCGCGCCCGCGAACTCTTTCACCTGGTGCGGGAGAATCTACGTCAGGGCGGCGTCCTCGGCGCTCTCGGCGCAGGCTGCGTGCTTACCGGTGGCGGCGCTCGCCTCGCCGGCTTGCTCGAAGTAGCCGAAAGTCTGTTGCGCGTTCCCGCCCGATTGGGTTACCCGGTGCCGCTCTCCAGGATGCCGGACGAATTGATACAACCGGAATTTTCCACCGCCATCGGCATGCTCCTGTACACCCACCGCACCAGCGTGCTGCGGGCGGCGGAAGACCAGGGCCTGCGTGCCAAATTGCGCGCTATATTCGCAGGCAGTTTGTAAGTTGCATAACGGCAGGATCGAAGTAGGATACGAAGAATGGAGCAGAACCCGATGAATCTTTCCGACGAAATACGGATCCACTACAACGATGAAATCGCTCGCGGAGCGAAGATCAAGGTCATAGGCGTTGGCGGCGGCGGCGGCAACGCCGTGAATCGCATGATTGCAGCCAAGCTGGAAGGCGTCGAGTTCATCGTGGCCAATACCGACGTGCAGGCGCTGCAGCTCTCCCAAGCTCCAGTCAAGCTGCAGTTGGGCGTCAAGCTCACCAGCGGACTGGGCGCCGGCGCCAATCCTGACGTGGGCAGGCGCGCGGCTCTGGAAGACTCGGAAAAAATCATCGAAGCCCTCGAAGGCGCAGACATGGTCTTTGTCACCGCCGGCCTGGGTGGAGGCACCGGCACCGGCGCCGCTCCTGTCATCGCCTCGCTGGCCAGCGAAATGGGCGCCCTCACCGTCGCCGTAGTCACCCGTCCCTTCGGCTTTGAAGGCAAGCGCCGCATGCAGCAAGCGGAGCGCGGCATGGAAGAGCTGCTGGAAGGTGTCGACACCATGATTGTTATTCCTAACGAGAAACTGCTGGCCGTGGCCAAGGACGCCGGCTTCTTCGAGTCCTTCCGCATTGCGGATGACGTCCTCCTCCAGGGAGTGCAAGGCATCTCTGACATCATCACCATCCCCGGCATCATCAACCGCGACTTTGCCGACGTAAAAACCACCATGGCTGGCATGGGTTATGCGGTTATGGGCACCGCCATACGAAGTGGCAACAACCGCGCCATCGCGGCCGCCCAGGCAGCCATGGCCTCTCCGCTGCTGGAGGCGGGCGCGATCGACGGCGCCAGGGGCATCCTTATCAACATCAGCGGGTCCAGTACATTGAAATTAAGCGAGGTCAACGAAGCCTCTACCCTGATCCAGAACGCGGCTCACGAAGACGCCAACATCATTTTCGGTGCAGTTTTGGACGAGTCCATGGGCGACCAAGTCAAAATCACCGTCATCGCCACCGGCTTTCGTCAGGATCAGATGGGCCGCCGCCAGCGCGCGGCCGGTGACTCGGCAGTGCCCCGCGTTTCGCTCCAGGAGCGGCCCTCCGTTCCCCGCTTCGCCAGCGAAGAGCTTGCCGAGCAGGAATTTACTCCCCTTTTTGAGTCGCGCAGAGTGACCGAGAATCCCGCAGCGGCCGAGAAGTTTGCGGTCAAGGAAGCGTTTGTAGAACCCACATCCTTTGACCTGGAGCCTCAACCAGTCCTGATCGAAGAAGCGCCGGAGCCGCGTTCAGCTTCGGCAGCTATGCCCCCTGTGATGCCCGCTGTCCACATCGATTTCGACGAGCCATTTGAAGAGGAGTACGCACGGTTGATTCCCAGCAAACCGGCCGAAGAGCGCGTCAGCTCAGCCGGAAATGAAGCCGCCACGAATCGAACCGACTCTGAACCGCATCTTGACAATTTAGATATACCCGCTTTTTTGCGGCGGCCTATGAATTAAACGTCTGATGACGCGGGTACTGATTTCCGCGTTCCCTGGCCTGAATCGCTGCACGCGTCTGTGCAGAGGAGAAGCAAAAACGCTTAGTTGTTACGCGCGTGTACCCAATTGTGGTACGGACACCGCGAAGAGTTTCTTGGAATATGGAAAAGCGGACAGACTTTATGGCAAAGTAGGGTTTAATAAGGTTAGGTTCGTAACAGGGAATCGAGGGGTCCTTTCGAGGCATTCGGCTCTGTGGTGGTTTGGTTACTGGAGTACCCGGCTTTCCGGGCAAGTATCTTTGATTTGAATGCCATGGTTTCGAGAGGACATCACGCGGTGAACAGACAATTTCTTCGGCGCATCACTCACCTTGCACTAGTCGTTGGTCTGGCCTCCGCTGCCTTCGCGAAACCTGCCCATGCGCGTCCCACGCACCCTACAACCCATCACGCCCACGCTGCGCATGTACAGGAGACCGCGCATGCTCGCCACCACATGGCGCAGTTGCAGCACACTCATCCGGTGGACACCCTGGTCACGGTTCACACTAGATCAGGGCATGTCCGCCATGCGGTTCTGGTGCGCCACCGTTCTTACGAGCATTTCTCCGCCAGCTCCTTTACTGACTCCGACATCACCCAGGGCGATGTGACTACGGGAGAGGATCCCGTGGTGCGGCAGGCGGCGATCGATGCTCTAGGCAACATGTATGGCACTGTAGTAGCCATCGACCCCAGCAATGGCCGCATCCTGGCCATGGTGAATCAGAAGCTTGCTCTTTCCAGCGGCGCGGAGCCTTGTTCCACCATTAAGGTCTCGGTTGCGCTGGCTGCCCTTGAAGAGGGCATCGTCACCAAGGACACTCCAGTAAACCTGGGCGGTCGCTTCCACCTGGACATGACGGAAGCTCTGGCGCACTCCAACAACCTTTATTTTGAGACCATTGGCCGTCGTCTAGGCTTCGAGCGTGTTCGCCACTACGCCAACACCTTTGGTCTGGGCGAGCTGGCCGGCTGGAACATACCCGGCGAGCAGCTGGGCATCTATCCCGAGCAGGTACTGCCCGAGAGCGAGGGCGGGGTTGGCCGCATGTGCTCCTTCGGTCAGGGTATCTCGATGACCCCATTGCAGTTGGGAGCTTTGGTGGCCTCGATTGCCAACGGTGGAACGCTCTATTATCTGCAGCACCCCACTTCACCGGAAGACGTGGCCAACTTCCAGCCCCGTGTAAAGCGGACTCTGGACATTGCCAACCTGATCCCGGACGTTACTGTCGGCATGGAGGGAGCTGTCGATTACGGCACTGCCCGCTCGTTGCACGCCAGCTTTAACCAGCTCCCCATTCTCGGCAAGACCGGCACCTGCTCCAACAACGGCACCCGTTACGGTTGGTTTGCTTCTTTCGCCAACACCTCGCATGGCCGCATCGTCACCGTCTTCTTCCTGGAGGGAGGCCGTCCGACCTTCGGTCCGAAGGCCGCTGCGTTGACCGGTGTGTTCTACCGCAATCTCTGGGACCACAGTTACTTCGCGGCCAAAATGCCGGTTGAGACAGAAACCAACACCGCCCAAACCGTCACCCAATAACAGCAAAGACCTAAGCTGAACAAAAGGGCCTCCCCACCAGGGAGGCCCTTTTCGTTGTCTTCGAAGGTCGCGAGGAACAAAACGGTTGGAGGACGAAGGGCATGGCTTCACAGGCTGCGGAAAGTCGCTGAACGAAGGGCACGGCTTCAGCCGTGCCGTAAAAAGCCACAGCAATGAGGGCTTCAGCCCCTGAGGTACGCTTTTCCACGCTTGTACCTGCCCGGAAATGACCGTGGAAAACCGTACCTCAGGGGCTGAAGCCCTCTCCGATCGCATACTTTACGGCACGGCTGAAGCCGTGCCCTTCGTACAGTGAGTTTTCCGCACTCCGTTTGGCCCTGATGACAATGCGCATCACACCGCATGCTGTCACAGTCCCAGGAATGCTCTACGATTGGTTGAATGAAGATACTAACGGCTGACGAGATGCGGATTACCGACCGGGTCACCACAGACCGCTTCGGGATCTCTTCCCTCGAACTAATGGAGCACGCCGGCAGCGCCACCGCCCGTTTCATTCTCCGTGAATTACCCCAGTGCCGGCGCATCGTAGTGCTGTGCGGCAGAGGAAACAACGGCGGCGACGGCTTGGTAGCCGCGAGGTATCTTGCGGAAGCCGGTTGTGCTGTGTCCGTCGTGATCTTGGGAGACCCCACGGCAGCGCATGGGGAAGTAAAGGTCAACCTGGATCGTCTCCCAGTGGCCCCCATCGTCATCGAGGACGAAGCCGGCCTATACCGTAACGATTGCAAAGACCTCCTGGACCGTGCTCAGCTCTTTGTCGATGCCGTTCTGGGCACCGGTTTTCGTCCCCCCATGCGTGGCCTGGCAGTAGCCGGCCGCAACCTGCTCGATCGCTATCCACAAATCCCCGTGGTCGCTGTGGATCTGCCATCGGGCTGGGATGCGGACGCGCGCGAGTTCTTCGCGCCCGACGCCTATCGCGCCGATGCCGTAGTTACCTTCACAGCGCCCAAGCTGGCCCATATTTCCGGAATGCTCACCCGCGGCGCCACGCTGCCCGGCAACCATCAGCAAGGACCCATCGTGGTGGCGCCCATCGGTTCCCCGCCAGAAGCGGTCGAATCGGCGACGGACCTGATCTGGGCAGGCAGCTCCAAAGCGATCGCCGACCGTCCTCGCTCCGCCGACTCCAACAAAGGTCGCTTCGGGCATGTCCTGGTGATCGGTGGAGCCAGGGGCAAGTCCGGGGCCCCCTGTATGAGCTCTGTGGCCGCGTTGCGCGCGGGCGCCGGATTGGTCACCGCAGCCATCGCGCAATCCATCTTGCCCACGGTTGCCGCCGTCACACCGGAGCTGATGACCCACGCTTTGCTGGAGGGAGCTCAGGGCGAAATCTCCAGCCGCAACCTCGAACCCGCTTTACTCGACCCAGTTCTCGAAAAGA
The DNA here is from genome assembly GCA_963821315.1 of uncultured Acidobacteriaceae bacterium. Lineage (GTDB taxonomy): Bacteria > Acidobacteriota > Terriglobia > Terriglobales > Acidobacteriaceae > PALSA-350. Next base: position 8,868 of record CAWGDP010000022.1, read on the forward strand.
AATCGGTCATTGCCGTGGGACCGGGGATGGGTCAGGAAGAGGAAGCGGTCCAGTTCTTCCTGGGCCTGCTGGAGCGGACCAAGGTTCCCATGGTCATCGACGCCGACGCACTCAATGCCTTGGCGGCGAATCCCGGCAAATTGAACGGCCGTGGCCGGCTGCTCGTATTGACTCCGCATCCCGGCGAAATGGCTCGGCTCGCAGGGATGAGCATTCGCGAGGTAGAGGCTGACAGGGAGGGCATTGCCCGGCAATTCGCGACCAGCCATGCCGTCACGCTGGTGCTCAAAGGTTGGCGCACGCTCATCGCCCACCCGGATGGCCGCATCGCCATCAACACCACCGGCAACCCAGGTATGGCCAAGGGAGGGAGCGGGGATATTTTGACCGGGATCGTCGCTGCCATGATCGCTCAATATCCCGAGCAGCCGGCTGAAGCGGTGGAAGCTGCGATATATCTTCACGGACTGGCGGCTGATTTTGCGGTACGTTGGCAGGATCAGCATACTTTGCTGGCCATGGACACGGTGGCGCATCTCTATGAAGCATTCCGCTTCCGGGCCCAGGACCAGGGAGGATATGTTTGGTTGCAGGGAATCCCAGGCATGTTGAAGGAGAGGGAATGAGCGTTCGGCGATTCATCAGCAACGGTCCCAGGGAAACGATCGAGATCGGCGGAGAGATAGCCCGGATGCTTTCATCGCCCACGTTGCTCTTTCTGCGTGGAGACCTGGGCGCGGGAAAGACCACGTTGGTGAAGGGAATCGCCCAGGCTTTAGACGCCGCCGATCCTGATGAAGTGACCAGCCCCACCTTTACCCTGGTTCACGAATACGACGGCAGGCAGAGGGTGAATGGCAATGAGCGCGAAATCAAGCTCTACCACATCGACCTTTACCGCATTGAAGACGAGCGTCAGTTGGAAACCATAGGCCTTGACGACCTGGCCACCGAAGAAGCCATCCTATTGGTGGAATGGGGCGAAAAATTTCCCAACGTAGTCAAGCGAAGCGACGGAGAAATCCTGATCGAGCATGCCGGCGGCGACACCCGCAACATCACCCTCACCTTCAAAGATAAGGGACTCAGCACCTAACCGGCTGTATCAGAATTCCAAATACGAACCCAGTCCCGAAGGGACGGCTGAAATTACCCAGGATGCAATCCTGGGCTTCTCTACCTCTGAAATAGCCAATTCGGCACCCAACCCAGGACTACCTCCCATAAGCGCTAACTTGTCCAGGGTGTTTTTCGTTAAATTCCCACAGAATCGTTATCCTGAGAGGCCGTGACTTTATTGATTTTCTGCGCGAAGTCTTCGAGTTTTAAACGAACTTGTCATCCCGACCGAAGCGAAGCGAAGTGGAGGGACCTGCTGTTTCTTTCCTGTCCAATCTCACGGCCCCTAATAAAAGCCACCACCCTCCACTTGTCATCCCGAGGGCAGCCGAGGGACCTGCGGTGCGTTTCTTTTCTGTCCATCCGATCTAACGGCCTCTAACAAAAGCCACCACCCTCCACTTGTCATCCCGAGCGCAGCCGAGGGACCTGCGGTGCGCCCCGGCTCCCACACAAAGGTCTCCGGTCCGTTAGCCCGCATTTCTCACGATTACTGATTTTTGCGCCAAGTTGAGAGCGCGGTGAGCCTGTTGTAGTGTTTTTGCGTGCCGGGTTTGGCCGACGGGGGGAAGTTGGGTGTGACGCGCCGTTTGGCGCCGTTTGGTGGGTTACGGAGGGTGACATTTGTGCGAGGCTCGGCCAGGCTGGAGCGGTGGATCAAGTTGGAAGTGTAAGTGGGCCGCCGGCAGCGGTTTCAGCAGCGCAGGGCGTGGAAGGCTTGAGCGAAGAGGTCTTTCCAGGGATAGGCCGAGTTGAGCTGAAGCAGGATGCGGCGCACGCTGATGCGCACGATGGCGCCGATCTTGAACAGCTTGAGGCGGATGGTATCGACCTGAGCTTGAGCCCACTCTGTGCCTTGGAGGCCCAGCCGGCGTAGCGCCTCCAATAGGGTGTAGGCCAGCGCGGAGAAGTAGAGGCGCAACTGATTGCCCTTCATCTCGTCGGTGGAAAGCCGATCGGCAAACAGGCACATCTGTTCCTTGATGCGGTTTTCCATTTCTCCACGGGCGCAGTAGAACTTCTCGTAAAGTGCTTGGTCGGGCCATTGCTCTGGAGTCAGCGAAGTGACCACGAAGCGGGGATTCTCGCCCTTGTCGGTTCTCCCACAGAATCGTCATCTTGAGAGGCTGTGACTTTATTGATTTTTCGCGCGAAGTCTTCGAGTTCTAACGAATTGTCATCCCCTCCGGAGCGCAGCGTAGTGGAGGGACCTGCTGTTATTTTTCTGTCCCATCCGATCTAACGGCCTCTAACAAAAGCCACCACCCTCCACTTGTCATCTCGAGCGCAGCCGAGGGACCTGCGGTGCGCCCCGGCTCCCGCACAAAGGTCTCCGGTCTGTTAGTTCTCCTACAAAATCGTCATCCTGAGAGTCTGTAACTTTATTGGTTTCACGAAAAAATTGATGCTGAAAATAATGAGCTTAGGTAGGTCAAAAATCGCCAAAAGTCAATAAGGTCACAAGCTCTGTGCGGCGCTCCGCTCAGGATGACGATTCTGTTGGAGCATTGACGAAAAACATCCTAAACAAGATAGCGCTTATGGGACTGCCCCCTGCGCCCACCACCACCACCCCCATAAAAAAGAAAAGCCGGGGTTGGCAAAGCCAACCC
>CAWGDP010000023.1:0-144651 GCA_963821315.1 uncultured Acidobacteriaceae bacterium
TTTGCCGGCGGCGACTTCGCCTCGTCCGTCGATCTGATCCCATACACCTTGCCCGACGGGACCAGCGGCACGAATTCCTCGTCAAAGCCGACAAGTACAGCTACCTCCTCGCCGCCGACGTGCCTGAAAGCGCGCTCGCCCTGATAGATCGCCACCTAACGACCCATCGACTTGGCAGCGCTCAACGAGCCACTGACGTCGGCTGCATGGACGAGCAAGCCGAGCTGGCAAATCAGGCCCCTGCTGGATCCCGTCATTCCCTCAGGAGGAAGAGAAGTTCGAAGCCGATCGTGCCCACTTTCACGTCATTGAGCTGAACTCTTCGCACGCCATCCCCATCAGTGCCACGGACGTGGTGGTCGATGTGATCGAACAGGCCGCCCGCGCGGCCGCGAAGTAAAGACGGTCTGTTGAGTGGCGGTTCCGACGCCGCGTTGGCTGCGGGGTAGGAGCCCAGTGGCGTGTCGAACCTACAGGGGTTCTTCACCGCCGGCTCATCACAAACAACCCACTACGTCGCTAAACAACAGGAGCACAGAAATGGCGAATCTCTTCGAATCGGTTCAGCTTGGGTCTTTGGTCCTGGCAAATCGCGTCTTCATGGCGCCCCTTACGCGCAACCGCGCAGACGCAGATGGCGTGCCGGGCGAACTCGCGGCGACTTATTACTCACAACGCGCTTCGGCTGGACTCATCGTGACCGAGGCGACGCAAATCTCGCCCATGGGCAAAGGGTACATCAATACTCCAGGGATTCATTCCCCCGAACAGGTGCGAGCGTGGAGCCGAATCGTCGAATCCGTTCATAAGAGTGGAGGCCGAATCTTCCTTCAGTTGTGGCATGTCGGCCGAATCTCTCATTCGTCCTTGTTGCCAAACAACGCGCAACCCGTTGCTCCATCCGCAATCCGTGCCAATAGCCAGACGCTCATTGCCACGGGTCTGGCACAGGTTTCGGAGCCGGTTGCCTTGACGGTTAGCGGGATCAAAGAGACCTTGGACGACTATCGGCGGGCAGCCGGCAACGCAAAAGAAGCCGGATTTGACGGGGTCGAGATTCATGCGGCAAATGGATACTTGATCGATCAATTTCTCCGAACAGGATCGAATCGGCGAACCGATGAATATGGAGGTGTTGCGTCGAATCGAGTCCGCTTTCTCACTGAAACAGTTGAACGCGTCCTGGAAGTCTGGGATAGCAGGCATGTGGGTGTGCGGATCTCTCCGACGGGTGGTTTTAACGATATGACGGACGACAACCCACTCGAAACCTTCTCTGTCACGGTTGCAAGACTCAACAGCTATGGGCTCGGGTACCTTCATGTCGTTGAAACGGCGCAGAACAGCAAAGGAAGCAGCGAGGAGGATCTCGCCTTGTCGGCTCACCTGAGAACACTTTGGAAAGGTCTCTACGTTGTGAATGGCGGATATGACGGGCTCAGGGGAGAGGAAGCATTACGGACCGGGCGTGCCGACGCTGTCGCATACGGCCGAGCCTTTCTAGCCAACCCAGATCTACCAAGGCGGCTGCAACTCGGAGCTGCTCTGAATGAACCGGATCCAACGACTTTCTACGGAGGAGACGCTGCCGGCTACACGAGCTATCCCGCGCTCTCCTGATCTTTGCTGGGGAAAACGAATCGTCTGATGGCACTGGGCCGTCGATATCGATTCATACCTGCGGGTCGCCAGTCTGCAGCGATTGTGCTGAAGCATCTTTCGAAATCACGGTTGAAGTCGCGGTCTGGCACTCCAGCCGCAATTCGGCCGATTGAAGTATGAGCACAACGAGTAAAGTCACGAGCCTCGTCGTCTCTTGGGGAAACTTACTAACGATCGGCTTATCGCACACATCCAGACAGCTGTCACCGGGCAAGCGAGATCGCTCGGAAGCATATAGACGGTCCTCATCGCACTGTCGCCTTGCGAGCACACCCTTTGATCCAAAGTGGCCATCGCTTGTAACTATTCGGGCCGCCATTTCTCTAACGCGGTGAACAGCCTTGCCAGACGACGATTGTGGTGAACCATACACACCATCGCGACTGTGGCGGGCCCGAGGGATGAGATGAAGCGCTTGATCGCGAGTTACGTTCGACTATCAGGAATGTTGTCAAGTCTCCAATCGCCGTTTCTTCTCGCGGTGCGGCTGTATTGGGGTTGGCAATTCGCCCAGACTCGCTGGGGCAAAATGCATCACATCGCGAAGATCACTGCGTTCTTCACAAGTCTCAACATTCCATTTCCGGCCTTCAATGCTCATTTCATTGCGGGCCTCGAATTCTTTGGGGGAATCCTTTTGATCCTGGGCCTGGGGACCAGGCTTGTGGGCTTTCTCCTGGCTGCCAACATGTTTGTGGCTTATTGGACAGCCGATCGTGAAGCGCTGGTTTCTATCTTTTCCGATCCAGGCAAGTTCTACGTGGCCGATCCCTACACCTTTCTGTTTGCATCTCTGATAGTCCTGATTTTCGGCGCGGGCTTTCTTTCCCTCGACCACATCATTGCGAAGCTCTTGAAGGAACAGGCTTGATTGGTATGGATGCGGAAATCTCAGTTCGCGATGAAGCGCGGATGATCGCATCTATACTTGCTGGTGACAGGGAGCAATACCATGAGTTAATCCGCCCGTATGAGCGCAGCGTCTACAAGATGGCACTTTCATTCATGAAAAATGAATCTGATGCCGAAGACGTCGCCCAGGAAACCTTTCTAAAGGCCTTCAGGAAACTTGCGGACTTCCGTGGACAGGCGAAGTTCAGCACCTGGCTCATCAGCATCGCGTTGAACGAAGCGCGAGGTCGTCTGCGGCGGCAGGCCACTGTGCGCATGGAGTCGCTTGACGAATCCCCTGAGGAGGGCGGTCACATTTCGCCAGCCCTGCTCCGAGACTGGCGAGAGGTCCCCTCAGAGGCGCTCGAGCGGCAGGAGATCCGTCAAATGCTGCAGGACGCGATTGCCAGTTTGTCGCCGTTATATCGGGAAGTCTTACTTCTGCGGGACGTGGAAGAGTTTTCTATCGAGGAAACGGCCACAGTACTCGCGATCACAACCGGTACAGTGAAGGTTCGGTTGCATCGCGCCCGAATGATGATGCAGAAGGAACTCGCGCCGAAACTCAAGAACACAGGTCGGCGGAGGAGGTGGTTTCCATGGTCATAGAATGCAAGCACGTTTGGGACTACATCTCCGGCTATCTTGACGACTCGCTATCTCCCGAGACCAGGGATCTGGTTCAACGGCATCTGGAACATTGCCAGATTTGCTCTGCAATCCTCGATTCGACCCGCAATATTATGGTGCTCACCGCCGACGACCAGGTGTTTGAATTACCGCTCGGTTTCAGCGAGCGTTTGCACGCAAGGCTATGCGAAGAGATGAGGAGCACGCCGGCACACTCCGTTGAAGATGCCGGCTAGATGGAACGGTGCAAGTAGATGTGGAACGTCCATTCAATCGCCACCAACAGCAGGGTGAAAACGGCAAGAGCCATCTGGATTGACTCAGCGCGCCTCTTGTCGGCACTCACCGGCGCAACTCGCCATTGAGAGGAAGGCCGGGCGCGCAACGACCGTACCCGCCGTATCGCATAGAGGTTTATCACCGACCCGGCAACCGCGAAGATCTCCATAGGGATACGGATGGCCTCGCCATGGACGGAGTCGAGCAAACGCAGACCGGTTGCCGCAGCGGCTAGGGCGCCGATTCCAATGAGCAGTCGAAGACCGCTGAGCGCCATGAAGGCTGTGCATGCGCTCTGGAGCAAGATAAAAAACAGGCTGGTCAGTCCAATGATCCAAGAACGGCTCTTCACATCATTCCGTGGGCGAGTATCGACTGGCGCGTCCTGTTTGAGCAAGGTACTTCTCCATCAGCAATGCTAACTCTTTTTGACCGGCTTTGGGCTCGTTGCCTTACACCAACCGAGCCCGTGCGGTCTTCACTAGCGGAGAATATGTCCCCACTATTCGTAGAAGCCCGCTACGCTCTACGAGCCGCGGTGCTTTGCAGAAAACAGCCGGCAATGATGTGCTGCCGCAGGACAAGAAAGACGAAGTGGAAATGTCGCTTGCACCATAGGAATTTCAAAAGTTAGTGCAACAACTCTCCGTGCGCGACCGGGCCATGGTCTTGCTCATTGGCAGCACTGGTCTTCGACGTTCTGAAATGATCGCCCTTACCTGGTCAGACCTCAACCTGAGAACGATGGAGGTCAACGTGCTGAGGTCGTGCGTACGGAACCGGATCGGTAAGACGAAGACAGATGCGTCTTGCCGCCCCGTTCCCTTGCACCCCGTTGTCCTCAATGCTTTGTTGGAGTGGCGCCAGTAACCGTCCTATGCCGCTGATCTGGATTTCCTCTTCCCCTCAGTGCGGTTCAAAGGGACCAAGCCCCTCAGTCCTGACAGCATCCTGGAAAAGAGCGTTCGTCCCGCGTTGGCACGGATTGGAGTCGTCGGAAAAACAATCGGCTGGTACAGCTTCCGCCATTCACTCGCGACGAATCTCAGGGCGCTCGGTGTCGACATGAAAGTCGCTCAGGAGTTGATCTGACACTCCAGTTACCGCACGACCCTTGATATTTACACCCGCGCGGTCGACCAGCAAAAGCGTGAAGCGAGCCTAAAAGTCGTAGGATGGATGCTGCCCGTGGATCTGCAAAAATTTCAGCACCCTTCCGCACCCTTTCGGACACGCAGAAGGGAACTCACAGATGGCGGTAAACCATTGTTAAGGCAGGGGTTATTTGGTGGACCTGATCGGGATCGAACCGATGACCTCTTCCATGCCATCGCGAGCCGCGGCGATCGTGGTGCAGGACTTGTTGCGGCCTCCTCAGTCGACTGATTCCGCGCGCAAGAAATCCCCATAGGCGACCCTGAAAAGTGATTCACCGAGCAGCATCTCGCCTGAACCCATCGTCAACCCCTTGGCCGATCAGGCAGCCGCCTCTTCCGGGATCGACGACGAGTGCCGGAAAGGGGCTCGATGGGCAAGGCGCCGAATCGGGATCTCCATCCAAGTCGTTGAAACCCACGCGCACAGGTAGGACGCTGCGATCACAGCGATAGCCAACAACAGGTGAGGTCCGTCCGGAATATGAGGGACGTCCGCGAACGCCCACCCGTGGAACAGGCCGTTGATAACCGGGTGATACATATAGAGCGAGTATGAAATGAACCCGGTGAACGTGAACAGCCGGAGGTTGAGGGCGCGGCGGTAGCGCGATGTCTCCGACACGACGAAAACACGCAGGATGCCCCAGCCGAACAGAACCGACCGCAGCGTGAAATCGACGTTAGCGGCCAGCAAGGAGCCAGGCGAAGGCAATACTTTCGCGAGCAGGAGTAGGCCGTTCCCAAGCAGGAAAAGAACAGTCGCGACCGCGAGCCCATCGAGGTAGGGGCGCAACCGTCGGACGACAGCCATCCACGCAGGGGTCCGGAGAGCGATCGCCGCTAGGAGGCCGGCACCGAGGCTGTCCATGCGCCCGGGAAGCAGAAAGTATCCGTCCGTCCACGTTCCCGTCGCCACCTGAAGCAAGGTGCGTAACGGCCATGCGCCGAGGACGCAGACGACTGCGAGGACGGTAATTCCGCGGCGGCTCATCAGCAGAACGAGAGGGGGGAGAAGCAGGTAGAACTGCTCCTCGATGGCCAGCGACCAGGTGCTGGCGACCCAGCGTGCCCCGCCGTCCAATCCGCTGGCGCCTTGCGCAAAATTCTGCAGGAACGTTGCATACGTCCACAGCGGCATCGCGTCCTTGAGCAGGAACCGGTCTAGCCAAGGCGCGGGGATGATGGGTCGCGCGACGACGACAGCGAAGAACGAAAAGACCAGCAGGTAGTAGACCGGCCAAATGCGTGCGATCCTGCGAAGCCAGAAGGCCCGAAAGTAGTTCGTGGCGCTCCGGTTATCGAGTAGGATGCCGCCAATCAGGAAGCCTGACAGCACGAAGAACAAGTCGACGCCGCCAATGAGCCAAGGGACGAGGCGACCGACACCGGGCAGCGTTCCGGGCGGCAAGCCGGATACGATGACGTGATCCGCTAGCACGAGCAGACAGGCGATGCCGCGAACCCCGTCGAGTTCCGATACCCGCTCCGACATTTGTATGTATCTCTGCTACCTTTGCGCCGCCCGTCTGCCGTCCGCACAGACTTCCCCGGATCGTCAGATGGCGGTCCATGAACGCCTCAGAAGGCACTAGTGAGAGCCCCTTCGCCTCCCCGGTTAGGGGACTCTCGCCTGCAGTCTGGAATCACCCGCGTCCAGTCTTAACTTATTAAGACGTAGAAACCTTGGCCAAGGTTGCTTGAGGCCGCCCGGCGGCTGAGCGGCACTGATCTAGCACTCTTGCCGTCTCGAGAAGGTGCAACACTAGTCGAGGCGTTGTGGGCTTAGTCGACTTCTGATGGTGCCCATAGAAGACATCTGAGAGAGCCGTCAGAACATCAGTCGAAGGTAGCTCTCAACACTCTCGAACAGAAATCGAGCAGCCAACTGACCCCTCGAGTTCACGAAGGCGAGATGCTCGCCATGAATCTCAACGCGGGCAGCAATCACAACTTCAGTGGCGATATCGGGCGACTTGAATCGGACGAGGTATGTGTTATCGGTTGGCAGGTCACCATCACTCTCCTTGATATAACCGGCATGCTCGATCTCCAAGAGATTGAATCCTGAGGTCTCAACAACGTCTCCTGATTCCAGCAGGATTGTAAATACGCTCGCGTCGACTGATAATTCGATGTCTTCGAGGTTGACGGGCTCCGGGACATTAACAATATACCCAACACCCTCTGCCAGACCGGACTGTTCGACCCAGACCTTCGCTCCGACCAGATCCTGGACTTTCATGACCTGTCCCGCCCCTTCTCTTAACGCCTTAAGATTGTCTCATCTTGCGGCTAATTCGCGGGCAAGGATTTTGAGAACCGCCTGTCCAACCAGTCGACCAGCCGCGTCTGAAGGCCGCCTCAGTCCTCTTGAAGAAGCCGGGAGCCCAAAGTGGCCGCCGTGAGATAGGCCAGCTGTGGTGAGAGTGGATTGGGAACAATCGTGTGCCTCGAATGCCAACCAAAGCCCCACTGAAGGGTCGTTCCCCAACAGGCTTGCCGAAGAGGTTCGGAAAGACCTCCGTTAGCTCGCTGTAATTCACAGAATGGTCAGTCGAAAAAGGCTTCTATACTGTGCCCATAGTGGGAAAAGGTTTTGAGGTAGGCCACAAAGTCCGGTGGAAGACGGCACTTGAGCCACCTGTCAACATTCGGACTGGCGCCATCGGCTCAGTGATTCGAGTTTCTGATTGGGACGTCTGGGTTCGCTTCAACAAAGGTGTCGTTCAACTTCCAATGAGCGAGGTAAAGCACGCGTAGTCCTAGGACCGACTCAGCGACCAGAGACGTTTGCTTTGCTTTTCGATGACTTGACACTAGAGACCAAAATCCTTATCGGGCTGTTGGCTCCTCCGACCCTAACGCTCATTTGCTGGCTGGTAGGTCTTCTTTTTGGCTGGCGCAATTGGGCACGGCCTCGAAGCTGGACGGGGTTTTGGCTGATGCTTCTCGCTTCCTACTTAATCTTTGCCGTCGTGTTGGCCGGAGGTCGCTTCCTCAGTGGCAATGACAAAGTCGATCCATCGTCGCAATTGTTTCAATGAGGGCAAGATTCGCGAGCTGACCAGGCGCTCATGACTCGTCCATAAGAGGCACGTGCTTGGAGGTCACTCCGAGGGCTGGTCGAGAAGACTGCCGTTATTGTTCCGGAGCTCAAAGCTGCGACTGAGAGATTTGGCGGAAGAATCCAATTCGTCTTCCTCTATGGATCGAATGCTCGCGGACAGGAGCAAGCCGGCCGGTCCATCGCCGACGATCATTGTGGCGCGGTTAAGGAGGCTCGACGGCTTTCCCCCGCAAAGAAACCAGGACCCCCGGCGATTGATGACCACCGCCCAACAGGGACGCGAACTTGTCGCGAAGGGAGCATCGGGTTTACCACGAACGACTGCAGGAAAACTTACGAGGAATTGCATAGGAAAGGTGTTGAGTTCACCCAGGAACTGCCCCCACGGCAGCTCCCGTTGCTGCGCCGAGTGCGGCACCGGTGGCGGCAAGTTCGACCGTACGATGGTCGTGTATTGGTCGCGCCAACCCCCGAAGCTGTGGGTATCAGACCTCTCTCAAATCGACGCACTCGAAGCGCAACGCTGCCAATTTGCTAGGAAGGATTCTACTCGAGTGGACTGAACCGTGGGTCGTCAGCGCAAATGCTTCCATTGCTGGTATTAGTTCGCAAAGGGACCTGGAATATCGGCTGAGACTACCGGGAAAAATTCATTCAAGGTCGATTTAAGAACGAGGACCGGCGAAAGCTTAGCCCATTACACGGCTTTGGTAGCCCCGTTACTTGGCAGTGTTTCCGGTGCTTTCTCCGACAGCATGCGTGGTGCAAACCGAGCAGTCATCATTGGCCCGAGGATGGAAGTGCTAAGCATGAGCACGAGCACCACATTGAGCAAACGGACATCAATGAGACGTTGGCCCGAACGATCATAGGTATCGAACGCTACGAGTGCAGCGGCTAGCGTCGCCGCCACCTGAGGCAGCGTTAGCGACCATACTGTCATGCGTTCCGCTGAGCCGTAATGAAAAGCACGGCCTGCAATTTCTGCGGCTACCCACTTGCCGACGAGTAGCGCGAGGAGGACAGCGGACGCGAGAGCGAAGTTGCCAATGACAGTGTGAAAGAACACCAGCGGGTCGATCAGGAAACCGGTCACGATGAAGAAGATTGGGATGAAAAGGGAATTTGCAAAAAATTCCAACAGTCCTTTCGCCGGCTTGTCATGTACTGCGCTGTTAACCGCCAGGCCACCAAGGAATGCTCCGACGATACCCGGCAGATTGATGACTTGAGCGAGCAGGCTCGCCACCGCCATGATGACGAGCATGAGGATGAAGTAGGAGTCTTCGTCATTTTCCGACCTCTTTAAGAGATACGAGCCCAAACGACTGAGGCCAAATAGGACCAGCAGAACAAAGATGACGATTTCAACGAGCTGCACTCCGAGGTTCAACAACGAAAAGCCGGTGTGATAAATCCCGGCACAGATTGCGAACACGATCAGGGATAGCGTGTCAGACATGACTGTCGCACCAACGGTAACCGTAACCGGCTCGATCCGGGTCTTGCCGAGTCTAATGATGATCGGCAGACCAAGCAGCGTGTGGGACGCTAACAGTGACCCCAGAACCACGGCCGCGACTGGCGAATACCCGAACCGCAGACCAACCGCCGTGCCTAAGGCCAGCGGGATGCTCGTGGTCAGGAGACCAAATATGACTGACCGGGTCCGTGCCCGTCGAAACAGAGCGAGGTCTATCTCCAGCCCAGCGAAGAACATGAGCAGCAGCTTTCCCAAATCGGCGAAGAACTGGGCGATGGATGGGTGAAGCGGAAACAATTGGAGAACATGAGGTCCTATCACGACACCACACAGCAGCAGGCCCACTACCGCTGGAATCCGGATCCTACGGGAGAGCGGAGGAACGCCAACAAGGATCGCCATGGCCAGGGCAAATTTCGCCAGGTTTGGCAGAGCCAGAGCGTGCGACCGGATCCATTCAAGGGCTTCCATTTTCTGGTCATCCCCATAAATTGCAGGTTGGAAAGCCTGTGACACTTCGTAGCCTAGGACCAACCATCCGACGTTTCAGCGCGGAACGTCTTTTTATGTTTGATCATGAAGCGATGCCGATTGACCGGTGCATGCGCTGAAAGCATCCTAAGTCTTAACGGCCTCAAGACTACATTTCGACATTCTAGTCTTAACGCGTTAAGCTTGTGCGAAAATACGAAGCGCGATCTACTAAGGGCGCTTTTTGTTTGCATTTTGGCAGATGCCGGTCCAAGTCTGTTGGACGACGTCCTAGGGGGTGCGCAGGATGACCGAATAGAGTAGGCTCGCGTCACCAGGTTCAACGCGAGAAGGCATACGAGATCTGGACGCCGTTGCCGTTGGGTGTGCGAAGCGCCGACACAGAGAAGTGATTCCAGGAGCTTTCGGTGGAGCGGCGCTCGACCACATATCCTCCGATAACGTAACCGAGCGCTGCCCCCACGAAGACGTCGGAAGGAAAATGTTCGCGGGCCATCACTCTCGAAGCAGAGACCGCAGTGGCCAGGGAGTAGACGAACAGCCGGGTGGCCATGCCGCTGTATTGCGATGCGACGACGTGGGCAAAGGACCATACCAGGATGGAGTGATCGGAGGGCATCGACTGCCCATCCGGCCATGTCCTGGTGCCGTGCGGCCAAAAGTCCCCCATGCCGTTGCCCTGCATGGGCGTCTGCCGGTCGATGGCGTAGCCCAAGCCGGTGTTAAGAATGATGGAGTCGGCCATGGCTTCTCCGGCAAGCACGGCGGTTTCCTGCAGATGGTCGTTGTGGCTAACGCTACCGGCGATATATCCAACGGCAACGGACGCTGAGGGACCGTAAAGGGCGCCGTAGTCGGAGATTCGGCGAAACTCATTCTGGCGGGACGTATCAAATCCCACCGCTTGCATGGCTTCGTTGTCCTTGTCGAGGGCGATGCCGGTGGCCGCTCCAAAGGGGAGAAGCCAGTAGTAGCTCGGCGCGGAGAGATGAAAGGGCGCGGTGATGATGCCTACCTCGTCCTGTGCAACATGCAGCGCGCATACCTGGAGCGACTTCAGACCGCACGCCTGCACCTGGACCTTCACTTGGGCGCGTGCGCCATTTGTCGAAAGCAACAACAGAAGCATGACGAACAGGCGTGAGTGCATTGGCCCTCGAGTCGCTGACCGAGGCTGCCAGCCCCCAAGAACGCCGCCACCCCACAGGGCCCATGAAGACGTCCCCCTGCTCCATCCGACTTGGCGTCGATCACCATGCGCGATTTGTCCACGCGCTGCACTTGAGTTCTGTCCTCCTTGTGCGCCCTTCCAAACCTCCGAGCCCCAGGCCGCATCCGGATTAAAGCTGATAGAGCCAACTACGTCGCCTTTGGCCACAATTATTGGACTCAAACCAGCGGCCATTTGGGCAGATGCCAGCACACCTGCAAGTCTTAGCTAATTAAGAGTAGACTTGTTAATATGTCTTAACAAGCTAAGATTATGGTTGGCTAGCGCGCCGCCGTGTCTTCATCGGACGATGTGCTGCGCTCTGTGCCCAGATGCGGTTCCACATCCTCAGAGGCATAAAAAACCTAGCGATGAAACGCATTAACGCTGTCAACCGAAACTATGCACAAACGATAACCACCGCCGAAGCTCAATTCAAGGAAATTGAATTCAGCGCAAACCGGGCGTTAGCGTACGCAATACTGGCAGCCGAAGCACGAAACCGTTACGTGATGTTTTACCGCTTGCACAAAGTTCTTGCAGAACTGGAGAAGTTCATCTCATTCCTTACGCCGGACTATTTAGAGACCCTCACCGGTTCGCAAGAACATAGGATAGGCCTGTGTATGCAAAAGGAGCATACGATTCTAGCGCGGTCTTTTCGATCACCGGGAGCAGACACAATCGCGCGTTTTCCCCTGCTGAGAAATCTTGTCAGTCGACTCCAGAAGAGGACAGACGATTTGGCCGACATCCTTGAAGGCATGTTTCTCGCTGGAGACTCCCAACCGAAGGCTCTGATGGCTGCTTGCGAGGCCCGTATAGAAGCTTGCCGCAAGACGCATTTGCCAGAAAACACAATCGATGGTGAACTTTTTTCTCAATTCGAACGCCTTTGTAAACAGTGGAAACTGACAGATCCCGGTGTGGGTTCCAATCTTGACAGAGTTGTCCTAGGGATATCCCAACGTCGGATTCCCCACCAAAGGAGAAGAGTTCAAGTCTCCGATCGCCTGGAGCTTTACATATACAGGCCAGCTGGCAAAAACCTCTACCGTGGACAAAATTATGACTGGAGGATCATCGCCCTTTCGGAGAAAGCGTCCGGGGGCATCTACCCGGTTGTGGTATATAGAATGCCGGTTGGGTCGGATGTAGAAAACGGGCCCCTGAAACAGGTCCTAGTCGATGCTATTCGGGAGGTGTGTCTGCGTCTAGGTCGTTGTGTTGTGCCCGATTGCGATGGAGCAGTGAGGCCCGTAGAACCAACAGAAAGAGTGAAAGTTAGTGAGGTTAATCAGATCAAGAATCGTTGCTCCAAGTGCGGGACGATTTATTGGAGGACTGAGAGCATCTAGCCCCACAACGCCGATGCATCAAGTTCCTAGTCCTTCATAATCCTGATCGTTGGCTTCGTCCAGAATTGTCGACGACCCACATACCTGGTCGTTCCCCAGCAACGGAGTGTTTCCTGGAACCGTGAGAGTTCACCCGAAAGCAGTTTGCTGTATGTGATCACCGAAACGGCCAAAGTGTACTTGACACTTTCGTCTTAACCTATTAAGACTTCCTAGTCAGTGGGCGGTCTTTGATTAGGGCGGCTGCGGTTCTTATTGGTTTGGGTGGCGCAAGTGCCGAAGTAGACGAAAGAGAGAATTTCGATGCTGGCAGACGATGAAGACGTTCCCCGGTTCATACCTGCTCATTGTAGTAGCGGCGATCTTTGTCATCGCGGTTGCTGCGCTAAGCCTCTTCGTCATCATCATTCGCCACTGAGAAAAGGCCAATACGAGAATTTGCCCATGCTGAATCTTCGGCTGAACGCGTTCGCAGTTGAATTAAACAGTGTCCGCAGCGAAGTACTCTCAACCCCGGTGTCGATCTTATTGAGGAACGTATAATGCATCGGCCTCTTCTGCTTGCCTGTGTGTGCTGCTTGATTTGTAGAGCCGGGCTAGCGCAGCAAAGGGAATCCGACGCGATCCCGGACGCCCCTTCGGCGACGCAGCCGTCAGAGACCGGGCCGGAAGCTACAAATCCGCTTCAGAGTGGCGTCGCGATGTTCCTGACGCTGCAGAAGAAATCGGCAGTTTTTCCAGATCTTGCGACTGCCCGAGGGCCGCTCAGCAGTTGGGACAAATGCAAGCTGGCGGCGAACAACAGCGTAGCATTATCCACGATTGGCGGGGCGCTATTGGGTTCGGCCTTCGGGCAGGCCAGAACCAGCCCTAGCGGGTATGGCCAGGAGCTTGGAGGATACGGTAAGCGCCTGGGAGCGGATATGGCGCGCGCCGCTTCTTACCAGGTATTCGGCACTTGCCTTCTGGCCTCTACCACACACGAAGATCCGCGCTTCTATGTAAAAAAACAGCTCGGCTTCCGTGAATCGCTGAAATACGCGGCGGTACGTTTGGTGATTACGCGGAACGACTCGGGAGCCCCTGCCGTTAACTACTCCGGTCTACTGGGTCCCCTGGCAGGCGAAGCCTTGGCAAACACATACTACCCACCAGGTAGCCGCGGGGTTGGCAGTACCCTTATCCGCTATTCAGCCGATGTGGGTTGGAGATTTGGGGGGAACCTCTTGCGCCAGTATTGGCCGCTCATCAATCGAAAACTCCAGCTTGCTTCCGAGTGAATCGCCAAGGCTCACCGGCGGTCATAGGTGTGTGGGGGGCAATGCAAGCGATAGCGGTGTATCGGATGCGTTGGATGAGCTCGAAGCATATATCCGGAAGTATCCGGAAAAGCAAGCCGCGCGAGCGTGACCGGGAGTAACCCACGTGCGGGAAAAGGGAGGGTACGGTGAGAGGACGAGGGGCACCGGTCCTATTCATTCTGACCCATGCTGCGACACAGATTCTTTAGCGCGCCTCTTGTTGACCTGTCAATGCAGCCACTCGGGGCCTGGCTGCATTGAAGATTGATCTTCATCGGAGCCATGTCACCAACTCTATTTGGCAGCCTACCTGGTGGCAATTACGCTGTGGCCTTTTGGGGGGCCGTTGCCAGCGCGCGGCTGTATGGCGGTGTGTTATTTGATCCGAACGGGCACCAGGAGGCCGCAAGAGATCTGGATTGGAAGGACCGCCTAGGGCAACATACCGAAACCATACATTTTCAGGCATGATTGAGAAGCGCTGACGAGCCACTCCGCTCACAACCAGAGGCGGATCCTCTCGCATGACGCACGGACGCTGTTGGGCAGTTATGGACGGACAGGGATGCATAGGTGGGTATTCAAGGTTCATCTATGGGTCGGAGCGCTCGCGGGCGGATTCTTTGTCGTGCTCGGAATAACCGGCAGTATTCTCGCGTTTGAGCGACCGCTGGACCACGTCCTGAACGCGAAACTCTCTTACATCTCTCCGTCCCCTCGCGATCTCCCACTGAGTCAAATCCTCCGTTTTGTACAAGCGAGCTTTCCATCAGAAGGCATTGTCGCCGTAACCTTCGCTGCGTCCCCCAATCTTGCTTGGCAAGTCGCTCTACCGTCGGGCATCGCTTACGTAAATCCCCATACCGGGCAAGTGTTGGGTTTGAGAAGTCGAGGCCAGACTTTTCTGGGGTTTGCACGACATCTCCATGTCAGCTTGGCCGGCGGAAACATTGGTCGAAGCACGATTCGATGGTCCAATCTGGCGACGCTACTTCTACTGATATCCGGGCTTGGGCTACGGTGGCGAGACGGGCGGATCCGATTGCGTGGCTTTGACGGAACTCGTCGCTTCTGGTCGGACCTGCATAAAGCGATCGGCGTCGTCTTCTCGGCTCTTCTCCTGATCGCCTCAGGGACTGGCGCTTTTATCAGCTTTGAAGGGCCGGTGAGCCAAGCGATCCGAGCCTTCAGCGGAAGCGACCAAATCATGCCATCCCATCTATTGCTACCGCATCCGAGACGAGGGACGACGTACATCACGCCCGACCAGGCACTAACCGTCGCGCAAGCACTTCTCCCGAAGGATGCCCCCTCGCGGATGCAAATGGCCGCCTACGGAGGAACGTACAAGATTTCCATGATCGAACATCACTTCATGCGGTCAGATGTCGAGCGAGTAGTAACAATTGATCCATATTCGGGAAGGGCGCTTTTCGTCTCTTCAGCCGCCGATTTGTCCTTTGCCCAACGCCTGTTTGCGGCGAACGAGGCTGTTCATACTGGCACCGTTTTTGGGGTTATGGGCCGCGCCTTGATGGCTCTGGCTGGCATAATGGTCCTCCCACAGGCAGTCACCGGATTCATGATGTGGTGGAAACGGGTTACGACCAAAACTCGCCATAAGCTACATCCATCAAGTGAACGGATCTCGATATGAGAATTTTGGTATTTGCTCTGCTGCTTACACTTGGCTTAGCAGTTGGGGATGTGTCGGGAAATTGGCATGGTTCCTTTCGCGTAGACGGCGGTGACCACGACGTTCCACAACTCCTGTTCCTCAAGGAGGAGGGCACCAAACTAACGGGCACCGGGGGTCCAGATGCAACCGAGCGCTACCCCATATCAAATGGACAAGTGAACGGAGACCGAGTCATTTTCGAACTTACAACCGGCGACTGGAAATTCTTTTACGACTTGAAAAACTCAGGACTGCGGATGAGCGGAAAGCTGGTTCTAAAGAGCGCGAACGATAGTCGGAGCGCTGACATAACGCTGAAAAAGGATCAATGATCAGGGCGTTGAAGTGGTCTCGCGATTATCGGCTCGCACTTCCTGCAAACGGGATTGTGAGGAACTTTCATTGTGAAAGCCGGCCAGTAAGAAAGAGGTCAATCGCGACGTCTTTGTCCGCTTTCCAGAACAAAAAGCTCGGATCCTTCAGTCCCCATTGGATGTACGGCACGACAAAATGAGCCTTGGCCGTTGCGGTTGTACCTTCAAGATGGACAAGGATGGGGATGGTGATCTCGTGAGGCGTGCCGAGGAGTGTGAAGATACCAGTTGCCTGGATGGTCGAGTCTCCTGATGGAGCGATGGCGCCAGCGTAGGACTTGGGCTCAAACGAGACAGTTGCGTGTTGTTCGACCTCAAGGATGTCCTTATTCATCTTCTTGTCGCGACTGCCATTGCCGGTCTTGCCGCTGCCAGCGAGAACGACCACCGAACCCGACATCTTAGCGGCGCTGCGGTCAAACTCAAGCGATCCGGATTGGATGTGAAAGGTGCCGTTGACCACCTCCTGGGTCGTTTTCAGCGTCATCTTGACCTCGCTGGCATCGGGGTTGGCGACGAAGGTCTGCTGCTGGGCGAGCGCGACCGGAGCGAGTAGGACAGCAAGGGCGAATACCGTGAACGATTTCATTGCATCTTCCCCTATGGTGTTTTGACGAGTGAGAGTTGTTTTGACGAGGCTCGATTTCAGCTGGCAACTGCAGGGGCAGCAACAGCGCCGTGCTGCGCAACGCGTGTCAGCTTTGCCGTGACGCGCATCACGCCGGGCCAGACCCTGAGGAAAAACGGCAGTACAGCGCGCGCGAGTGAGTTGTTCAAGCCACCGGCCGCGAACTCGGCAAGGCGCATCTGGGGCAGCAGCGCAGAGCGGAGTCTAGCCTGAAAGAGCGATGCCGGCTCTTCTGCAAGATACGCAACGACGGCACAACGTGCCGTATGCAGCGCGATGGATATGCCATCGCCGGTGAACGAGGGGATAACGGCTGCCTGATCGCCGATGCAGTAAAGCCCATTCTCCGTTGTGCGGCGTACGTATCCATACGGGATATGGGTAATGGCGATCGGCCTGGCGAGCAACGGCTCCGCACCGGCAAGCCTCATAGCGAGGTGTGGACAGTCCTGCTGCATCTTCGCAAGGAAGCTTTCCCAGCGGTTACCCGCACGTGCAAGATACCGCTGTTGCACCACGCAGCACAGGTTAGCAATGCCGCCTTCCACCGGCTGGATACCGCCATAGCCTCCAGGGTAGAGCATCAGCTCAGAGGCGCCCGCTAGCTCAGAGGCCTGCGTGGACGATAAGCGAAAATACATCTTGAACGAGACCCATCGCTGTGGGTCCTTCGGACGCAAGTGGCCGCGGATATCGTGTTTGCCCGTGGCCAGAAAGACCGTTGGGGCCTCACGGGTGGTGCCGTCGTCGAGCGTAGCTTGCCAGACGTTGGATGTCGTGCGGCCGAGCGCCTCCACACTACGGCCGCGCTCTACCCGGACTCCTGCGGCGATGGCGTCGGCCATCAGTGCTGTATCAAGCGTCTTGCGCGTTAGCGAGGCTGCGGGGAAAGGCAGGGGAGCCTCCGCGGCGCGCCTGGCTGCGGCGAGGCGAACGTAGTCGATGGGCACGGCGCCAAGCGAGGCCACATCAATACCGAGCGCATGCAGGTCCTCAAGGGCCTCACCGCTTAGGAACTCGCCGCAAACCTTGTGGCGCGGTGTGGGCTCGCGCTCAATCAGCGTAACCACTCGTCCCTTGCGGGCCAGCGCGATCGAAGCCGCACAGCCCGCCACTCCACCACCCAGGACGAGAACTTGGTCTTGCAAAGGAATCTGATTCAGATCGGACGTGGTAACGGGAATCTCCTTTTTCTGGATGCGATACGTGAACTTGTACCGCTCCTGAAGTATTGAATGACCACTGCTGCAATTGGGCGGTAGTGCAGTTTGCAGCCCACTGCACTGGCGCAGGAAGTTAATCATTCGCGGCGAGTGGTGAGCTCGCGCCAGTTAAGGCCGAGGTCCACGATAAGCAGCGAGGCAAGAGTAAAGGCGATCACGCCGACGGCGGCGAGGGAGTCCCCGAGGTGGCTCCAGTAACGGGGCCAGAGGTTCAGCACACGGCTGGAGACGAAGGTAAAGGTGACGGCGTAGGAGCGGGCCATCCATTGGCGGTGCTGGATGATCTGGCGGTTGCGCGCGGTGATGAGGGCGGCGGTGGTGCAGACGACCCAGGCGGCAGCCTGCATCGAGGTTCCCGGGAAGCCCGGACGGCCGCTGGCGAGGGCGACCCCGGTGGCGGCGCCGATGAAGACAGAGATGACGTAGATGCGGCCGAGTACGCGATGGATCTTGAGGTGACGCTGGCGAAATCGTGATGAGAACTGGATCGGGCCGATGAGGAGAGCCAGCATGCTGAAGAGCGTATGCGGGATAAGGAGCCGGCGGTCGGCGATGACCTGCAGACGGTAGGCATGGTACATCGGATAGTCGGTGATCAGGAGAACTTCTGAGGTGATGAAAACGAAGAGCGTGGTGAGGCCAAGGGAGATCCATAGAACGGTTTTAAATCTGGAATGGCTTTTAGACCTGGAACGGCTGGGGCTGGGTGGGAGCTGCGTGGAGGTTGCCATCATTTCCCCCTCAGATGGTTAGACGTGATGAGGGGCCCTACGATGGGCCCGAAAGGCTTCTTGGTTCTTGGTCTACCGAGACGCTTCAGCATGCGGAATATTACAGGGGTTCCAGCAGTGGATAGGCCCCGCAGATCAGGCCACCTGGAGCTATTGCGAAGCATAATTGTTTGCTTGCATCCTAGCATCGCTTCCATCGCCCCACACACAACCTTCCCGGCCGCCAATGCTCCACCGTCGCCGTCTCACGCGGGACCTCAGCCGCGGCCAACAACCGGGCCCAGTCCTCCTCCCGGAAGGCGCGCCGGAAAGACACCGGCCCATCATGCCGCACAAACCGGTGCCACTGTACCATCCCCACCACCCACCCAAACATCCGGCAACTCCACTCCGACCGCTCCAAATCATTGATAAACCAACCTACCTGCGCAGTCGCTTCCATCCACCGCAGCAGCGCGATGATTTCCTCATTTTCCAGATGATGTGCCATCAGCGAACTCACGACTATATCCACCGGCTTCTCCGGCCGATACACCAGAGCATCGCCGGTCACCCACGCGATTCTGAGCTCCTTCGGCGTGAACTCCGCTGCCGCACGCGCCGCATAAGGATTCAAGTCGATTCCCGTTAATCGCACAGCAATGCCGCGCCTCCGTGCCCAGCCTGCAATCTGCCGCAGCAGATCGCCACCGCCACTGCCCACATCGACGATGTGTACCGGGTCAGGCAATCCATGCCGTAGCCGCTTCAGCCAAGCCATCGTCGGCCGGTACCCCAGCAGCCAGCGGTTGACCTGCTCCAGGCTGCGTAGACAACCACGGAAATCGTCATAGCTACAGTCACCATCCATAAGCTCCGGCAGCTCGCGCGGAGAGGCCCGCAGTCTAAATTCGATCACCGCACTAGACCGCATGGAAGCGCATCGTCTCCGCCGTCAGCCCCGGGCCAAACGACATAGCGCACCCGCGCTGCCCCGGCCGCGCCTGCTGCATCATCCGCTGCAGCACAAACATCACCGTCACCGACGACATGTTGCCGAAGCGCGACAGCACCTCGCGCGCCGCCGCCAGCGCATCGACTGGCAGCTCCAGTCCCTTCTCCACCGCATCCAGAACCGACCGTCCGCCGGGATGCACAGCCCACAGGTCGATGCCATCACGCTCGGTCATCAACTCGCCCTCATGTAATGCACGGCCCAACTCCGCCGGCACCTGGCCGGAGAGTAGCATGTCGAATCCCAGCCCGCGGATCTTCCATGTAATCAGACTCCTCGTCTCGGGCACCATCACCGCCTTAAAGCTGTCCAAAGCAAAGCCCTCCTCGCACGCGGTAATCAGGCTCGCCGCTGCGCCATCGGCAAAGACCAGGAACGAGAGCACCTGCTCCAGCTCCCGCGTCTCCTGGAAGTGCAGCGTGCACAGCTCCAGGTTGACCATAAGCACACCAGCCTTCGGCTCCGAGCGCACAATATGCCGCGCCAGCTTCAGCGCATTGATGGCCGCATAGCAACCCATGAAGCCAACCATTGTGCGCTCCACGCCGGCGTGAAGCCCGAGGTGGTCGACGATTTCAAAGTCCAGCCCCGGCGCATAGAGCCCCGTACAGCAGGTCACCAGCACGTGGGTCACACCGAGGCGTTCCTTCTCATTGAGCATAAGCCGGTCCACGGCCTTCCGCATCAGCACCGGAGCGTTTTGCTCAAACAGCTCCATCCGCCGCGCCGTGTTGGGAAAGTTGCCCAGTCGATAGAACTCGTGCGCGTCGTGCGACGAAAATTGGCCCAAATCTTTCTGCGGATCGAGCGACGAATAGCGATGCGCGATGCCGGCACGGCTCACCATGCGGCGGAAGACCGGGCGTAGCCGCGGGTCGGCAAGCATCTGCTCGGCGAAGACGACGAAGGCGTCATGCACATCGTGCTCTGGTACGGCAGTGGCGATGCGGTTCAGGTAAGCAGTGGTCATGGACTATACACATTAGACGTCGTAGCAGGACATTTAGATACGCAAAGGTGGTGCTTGACAATTAAGTCTTAACCTGTTAAGACTTAATGCGGCGCGCACGTTTTTTGATCTTCATGCGGCTTCATCCCCGTCTGTAGTTTGTGAACATGGCCAGAGTGACATTAGAGGGAACCAGATGGAGGCAGACGATCAAGATATTCCTACTGCGTAGTTGCTCTTTGCAATTGCAGCCATAATTGTCATTGGGGTCACGGCGGCGGCGGCGCTCATCATCCTAATTCGTAACTGACGCATATTGGGCGCCATCTCGCGTGCGAGTCATGCTGCACCTGGTGTGCTTTAGTGCAAACGATGACCAAATAGGATCCGCTCTTCTGTCAACGATCGAACGCGATGTCGCGGCAGGGTCGCCACCATCGACTCGGGGACGTCACGAACTATCTACCGCGCCGATCGACTTCAAGGGCTGCAACTGGTGCGCGAAAGAAACAACACCTTAATTATCCTCAGTACTCCGGCGAGTTTCGAAACGCGGTTGTCGCGGAGTATCCTCGCACGCCCAACTTCAAAGATGACATTATCCAGGCCCTCTGCGATGCCATCCACAAGAAGCCTGAGACCACCTTCGGCAACGTCAAAGCTGACGTACACTCGCAGACAAGGATCCCAAGTTCGTGGCAACTTCTGCAGCGTCATCCGCCAGTTCTGGCTGGCTCGCCTGAGCGAGCTCATCGCGCGCGGGACATAACGGAGGCACGTAAAGAACTATGAAGCGACGAGAGTTCATGTATGGCGCCGGCGCATGGGCAGGGACTGTGGCGCTGCGGCGCACAGCGGCGCTGCTGGCACAGGCGGAGACGCCGGCGGATTACACGATACGCATTGCGCAATTGAGGCTGGAGATCGCTCCGGGAAAGACGGTGAAGACGACGGGATTCAATGGGCGCGTGCCCGGAGAATTGATCCGCCTGCGAGAAGGACAGCAGGTGACGATCGATGTGGTGAACGAAACGGATATGGCGGACATTGTGCATTGGCACGGGCTCGAGATTCCGTCGTTGCAGGATGGGGCGACGGAAGAAGGGTCGCCGGAGTTGGCGGCTCATGGGGAAAGGCAGCGATACACATGGATGGCGAGACCCGCAGGCTTTCGGTGGTACCACTCGCACATGACGGCTGGGCACCACCTGGATCGGGCGACCTACAGCGGCGAGTTCGGGTTTCTGATGATCGATGCGAAGAGCGATCCGGCGCGCTATGACCAGGAGATTTTTCTGGCGCTGCACGACTGGGAAGGGCACGCGGAGGGCAGCAGCGAAGGTTATCAGGAAGTGGTGTACAGCTATTCGACGATAAACGACCGGATGCTGGGCTTTGGCGAACCGTTGCTCGTGAGAGAGGGACAGCGGGTGCTACTGCATATCCTGAACGCGAGCGCGACACTGATGCACGACCTTGCTCTGCCGGGGCATCAGTTTCTGGTGACGGCGCTGGATGGGAATCCGGTGGCGAGGCCTGCGCGCGTGCAGACGCTGCGGCCGGGCCCGGCGGAGCGCGTGGATGCGGTGGTGGAGATGCAGCAGCCGGGTGTGTGGGTGCTGGGCGAGACGAATCCGGTGTATCGCAGGCGGGGAATGGGAATTGTGGTGGAATACGCGAACCACAGTGGTGCCCCCCAGTGGAGCGATCCGGAGAAGTTCGACTTTCAGTACGAGAATTTCGGTGGGGCGGTGGACGCAAGCCCGGCAGAGGGGGATGAGGTCGCGATTCCAGATGTCGCGCTGCAGTTAACTCCCGGATTTCGAGCTGGAAGGCCACTTTACTGCGCTTAAATCCCGGACTCCGATGACTTCACTGCATGTAAATCGGTTCTTCCACACTTTCGGTGCAAAGATCAAGCTGCTCGCAGGACTCTACCGAACCATCGGCATCAGGAGGTAATGCTCACGATCACAGCTCTTCTTTCGTGACCGTAGCCGTAACATTAGCAGCGATATGAGATTTCCCTCCGGGCTGCCGAGTCACAAAGGCGGAAAGATACTCGCAAAACAAAATACTCTTATTTGCGGACGAGCACTTCGCGTTCGTGAAGTACGGGACTGATCCTCACCACTTAGACCTGACCGCGAAGGGTCACATCAGACTAAATCGGAACCATCCTTATGTGGTTTTCCGCGTGCGATTGGAAGACATAAAGTCTGGGACAACGTACTACTACACTGTTGACTCAATGGAAGCCACCGGCGAGCTCGACGGGGTGAAGAGCTCTGTTTATCACTTCACCGCCCGCGAGTAGAAATCGTACGGGTGACAAAATCGCCAGCAGGGGTCACGCATTCGCTGTGGAGAATTTCCGGCGCAAGCGCATCACCTAACATCTGTCTGGCAGGAGTGGAATCGGGGTAGTTGCCTGGGTTCCATCCGCCGCCAATGCTGTGATCGGGCTTCGCTAGCCTCGATGCGGTGGCGCGCATAATGTCAATATCATTCTGCGGGCAACGATGCCCGATTGTGCAATGAATGCTTGTCCAAGGATTTTCCAATACAGGTTTGGCTTACGGGGTCGTTGTGCTCGAATCCGCCCCCAAATTCTATCGGGGCTTCGCTGTCTCGGGGATGAAGAGCAGTATGCCACTCCCCGTGCAGGCCGAACTCTGGTGTTGTATCACGATGAAAAACTGTGGAAACAGGGTCTTGGAGCTTTCTGACTACAGCCAAGCCTACGCAACCATCCGCACCTTCTTCGCCCAGCGACACGGTCACTTTGAGCTCTGCTTCTCCCAAAGCGTCCCCAACAGGCGATGTTGACCACCCTGGCGACTCTCACTAAAGAAACTCTCATCAGATGTAGGTCTGATCGGAAAGGCTTGCGTGGCCCTCCTCAAAGGAGGGCCACCAATTTCACGGGTTGACTGTTGGGAATCGCCCCCAGTCGGTCGGTTCTCTGTTCCAGAAAAGGGGAATCCCCACGTACGGATTGTTCGAATCGTTTTAGCCTCCGCCTATCTTTCCGAGGCCTATTCCGATGATGTAGGTCACGACTCCTTCAAGAGCGCCGATCCAGGTCATCTCGAAGCCGCTCGCCCACCATGACCGGATCGTGATAAGAGACTTCGCGGCGCCGACGGCGAAGTGCGCGAGCAAAGAGACAGTGGCGGCGACAATGACCGCAGGAATACCCGTCATAAAGAAGAACGGGATGATGGGAATGAATGCCCCGACTGCCGTCGATAGCGCGCCAGAAACAGCCGATACCCAGGGTTTGCTCAATCCCTCCTCCGTCGTGTTCATGCGTTCACGAGCGAGTGCGCGCACCAATTGCTCTTTGTCTCTCGCCAGATGCTCGACGAAGCGCTCTGCGTCCTCTTCAGGGAGCCCGCGAATCTGATAGCTGAGCGATAGCACTTCGCGGCCTTCGGCTTCATTGTCCTCGACCGCTTCCCGCTCGCGGGCAAACTCAGCCTCGTAGATTTCCCGTTCGCTCTTGGCAGCGAGATACGCTCCGGAGCCCATCGACAATGCACTGGCTACCATACCGGCGAGGCCGGCGATCAGGACAAAGTGGCTATTGCCCAAAGTCGCGCCGGACACCCCGGAGACGATGCCAAAGATAGAACCGAGGCCGTCATTGACCCCATAAATAGCGTCGCCAACCCAGCCCGCGGCTTGTGAGTGTCCTTTGTCACGTGCCGCAACAAGGTCATCGAGGGCTGCCTGAGCCTGCTCCGGAGGCAATGCCGGAAGTACTCCGCGGGAGCGGATCAGGTTTCCCAAGGTCACGTAATGTTCACGCTCATCGGCAATCACCTCCTCCAGGATGGCTATGCTTGGTTCATCACCCAGCGCTTTGAGCTGCTTGCCATACTTCGCGATGTCCCGACCTTCATCAATCTCCAGTCGGCGGAGTGCCAAATCGGGTCCGCCTACGCGGTTGGCCAGCGACGCGGCTTGGCCTGCCGGATCGCCGCTGTACTGGGGCTCTGTCCCGCCCAGCGCCCTGATGCGCCCAGCCCAGAGGTCTGCGTGGTGCTTCTCCGCCGTTGCGACGCCGCGCAATGCGTTGCGACGGTGTGGATCATTCTCATTCCTGGCGAGTGCCGAGTATGTGGAGAAGCCCTCCATCTCGGCTTGCCAGTTTTCATTTAAGGCTGCCAGGAGTCGCTTGTTATCCGGTGAGTTCATGGTCTCTCCTTTCAAAATGTTTCACTGATTTGGTCAACCACTGCGTATCGTCCCGATCGAAACGCTTTCCTCAAAATGGTTTAACAATGAGATGGTCCATCCCAGCAGCCGGACCATCGCTGACGACGATTCTGCATAGCGGAGACAAACTCAGGATATGTGCTGTCTGCCCAGAATCAGCTGTTTCCACGGGCTGTGCGCCTAGAGCAGGGACCTGCGCCTGATTTGTCCGAAGCCAGAGCTGCGGATGGCACGCGCGGGCCGTCGTGTCTTCATCGTGAAGTATCCTTTCCTATAGTTGCCTATTTGGTGTTTACTGGCGACTTCGGAGACTGCTGCATTTGCTCAGACTCGGACTGACTATCTAGAGAGTTCGCCCTGACGAAAGTCTCTGTGACATCGGGAAGCTGTTGCTTATCTGCCTGTGCTATGAGTAAGCTCACCTGCCACATCTCGGACTCGGTGAGGATATGCTGGAAGGATGGCATTCCGTAAGGCGAATCCCGTTCTTTACCTTCCAATACGAAACATTCGAAGGATCATCACTGACGCCGACCACGCCGTTTGCTTGTTTTGTCCAGAGTCGTGTTGCAATGGGGTATTCCCATTGGCCGAAGCTGCTGTTTTGAAGTGGTGTTCCATGGCAAACGGCGCAGTGGGCGACGTAAACTTGGGAACCCGCCACGAGGTTGTCAGATGTAGCATTGAGGGGAGCCGTTGCAAGCTGACGGTCGATACGGGCGTTGAGGGCGATGTGGACGATGGACTCTTCGTAAGGGAAGGGCTTATCCGCCGTGGCCACCGGCGGCTCACCATACCTGAGGTAGACAAATGAAGCCGCCGCCATGAAGGGGAAAGCTGCTAGGAAGCCCACGATGACGCTGACGGCCACAACACGTTTCCTTCTACTCTCGTCCATAGAAACTCCTTAGGTCATTCTTCAGGGGTGCTTGACGCCCCAAGTCTTGGTGTTTTAAGACTATACCGCTGATGTGGATACCGCCTGCCTCACCGCGCGAAGATCACGCACCGCAGCGTCGGAGTGCAGGAAGACCTCTTCCAGATCGCACTCATCTCATAAAACCGGCCCCAGATTTTCTGCGTCCGTTCCCGTATTTCGTGCGAGCCCATCAACGGATGCGGTGTAAACATCTTTGGCCGGACGGCCGCAGGGGCCCCATCTTACGCGGCGAACTGACTGGTTTAGGTGCGGCGCCGAGAACTTATCTGCCGCACCGGGATGAGGGCTATGGTCTCAGCTCGGCGACGGTACATTGCTTTTCGTGCAGCGGAACCGACTTGCATGTCACGGTCGATAACGGCATTAGCGCGCGGACGTCCGTGCGATTGGCACGACGGTCGGGGATCGCGGTGTCCATAGCGGCGCTATTTCGCAAGCAGTTACCATTTTACTTAGTCCGGAGTTACCTGCGTCTTAATCCGCTAAGATTGCAACTTCCATTCGTTCCAAAATGAGCTACTATCCGTTTATCTCTTAGCGCCACAGACGCTCTTCCCCGGGGCGATAGCCACTTAAAAGGCGGATTGTTTCGTATCGAATTTCTTCGTCGTGATCGACTGTTTTTGAGTGGAAAGGCAGGCGGGTGTTGTTATTGGCAACACACAAAGTGAGTGATGCCGAGCGTCACGTTCAAAGCTGAGGTGCGCGCCGTGACTTATCGTGAGTCGGGCTTAATGACTGAATGCCTTAACACCTTGATAGCCGTTACGGACCATGGCAGCAGGCGGCCGAAGCCGTCGCGCAGCGAGCAGTCCGTGCAACTGGTGGCGGCATGAAAGCCGCGAGTGGGAAGTTACCATTGAGTAAGACCGGCAGGATAGAGACACTTGACTCGGTCCGAGGTATCGCGGCGTTTATCGTGGTTATACACCACTGCTTTCTGACACAGCCGGTTTACAGCGATTTCTTTTTCTCAAACTGGAAGACCAATGCGACCGGGCTAGTCTCGTGGCTTTTTCTTCATACCCCGGCTCGCATTGCGTGGGCGGGTTACGAGGCAGTCACACTGTTCTATGTTCTGAGTGGATTTGTGCTCGCCTTGCCGTGGGCTGAAGGACGACCTGCCGACTACAGGAAGTTCGCCATTAGACGTTTATGCCGGCTTTACATTCCTTACCTGGTTGCAATTGCAGTCGCTGGGATACTCAACACTGCGCTGCTGCAGCGTGCGTACGTTAGCGCAGCAAGTAAGTGGGTGAGTGAGATGACCTGGACAAATCCGGTCACTCTCTTAGTGATATTCGATCACCTCGCTATTATAGGGCATCATGTTTCGATCAACGGCGTCACCCACACGTTGATTTGGGAAATAAGAGTATCGCTTCTTTTCCCATTGCTCATTGTGCCCATTTGTCGCTGGGGTGTACGGGGTGCGTTAGCTGTCTTGACTTGCCTCCTGGTCATTATTGTGGGCATGCAGCTGCTCTACGGAGACATCAGCACGGTCGGCGACTTATTGGTTTTGAGGCACGGTCAGAGTCTCGCAAACAAGCTCGCCTTTGAGCTGCAGTGGACTGCCTATTACTCCTGTTTCTTTGTCTTTGGGAGCCTTCTCGCTGCCCGACTCCGCGAAGTCCGCCTCCTTTTTTCGGGTGCAAGATCCTGGTTGGGTTTCGCGCTTCTGGGCTCCGGTTTATTAGTGTTTCAAGGCCACTGGTCGCAGTGGCATGCGGCACAGGAGTTGATGGTGGCCGTTGGATCTGTACTGATTTTGTGCGCCGCCCTTGTTCCAGGCGATGTTGAGATGATGCTCTTAAAAAGGTTCCCGCGTTATCTCGGCAGGCTTTCGTTCAGTCTGTACCTCGTTCATGTCCCTGTCATTCTGACGTTGACAATCCTCACTCATGGGACGCTACCCCTACTCCTGCTGATTCTGATTGTTGTCCCGGTGTCGATCGCCCTTGCTGATGTCTTCGACCGTACGGTGACGGCTCCAAGCGCGGTCCTGGGGCACCGGCTGACGCAGGCCGGCCGGGACGCACGCCTCGAGCCCCAACCGCCTCTTCGAGAGGAACGAGTATGACTGCCAAGGCTTCCGGCATTCGGGGGAGCCTGCTCGGCTCTCGATTTTACAGCTCCGTCGATGAGAGCGGCGGGCGGTTTTTCCGCCGATGTCAATTCGAGCGTGTGCTGCTGATCGACTGTTTTTGAGTGGAATGTTACTTGGTTGCTGTATTTGCCGCTATTCCCCCGTGCAACAACTGATTAAGTGCGGAGTGTCTCGTGTCGAAACACTTCGTTGTGATCGACCACTTGTTGAATGGCAAGGCTGACGGTCCCGACCTGTCACCTTGCGTTCACGCCACCGGAGGATAACTATGACTACTTCGCTCATCGTCCCTGAACTTCATAACCTCTCGTCCATTAAGCGGCAGATGGATAGCGAAATTGACAGTCTAGTTGCTGCGCTGCCTGATCTTAAAGACCTCACTCCCGAACAACGGCGCGGGATCATAGCGCGATACAGCGCCGTTCTTGAAGGGAACTTCATTTATTGGATGACGGCTGCTTACCTGTCCGTCCGGTCGGAGGAGGCACGGCCCATTCTGATTGACAATCTTCGGGAAGAAATTGCCGATTGTCATCCCGAGATGCTACGGAGGTTTGCGATTGCCGCGCATGCCTACCCGGCAGAGGCAGACGCCATGGCGGTGCGCGATGACTTGACGAAGGTCCGCACATTCCTGGGGCGTCTGCAGGGAATGCAGAACGTTCTTACCATGGGCTTTTTTGAAAGCTACATCCAACGATTTATGTCGTACCTGGCGGACCTTGCGGTGGCCCAAGGCTCAACGGATCTTGAATATACCGACGTGCACGGTGTTTGCGACATTGCTCACTCCGAAGGCCTCTTGAAGGCGCTCTCAGCAGAAGCAGCGATCAATCCACCCGATCCGGCAGCCGATTTGTTTGAAGGCGTCAACAAGCTTCGCGCTCTGATTCAGGCAATCAACGGAAACGGGCAAGCGAGCGTTCCGGCGGCCTAACTGGTAGAGGCTTTGCGCGAAGGATCCTGTAGCCGGTTTTCCGTTGGTGGGAGCCATTCGTCCAGGAACGGCCAGGATCTCTGTGTACCCTTACCCCGGGGCGGGTGCACGGGCACAAGGGATGCGATCCGCGCGCGTAGAGTGCGCGTTAAGGGAGGTACTAACAGTGAATGTTCGAAAGGAAATCGTAACCCAATTCAAGCAAGTCGCTCAGGAACAAAATAAGCGGCTGGCTCCCCTGACGGACGGGCTGGAACTTTTGAACTCAGGGCTCGATTCACTTTGTTTCGCTATCCTTGTAATCCGAATTGAAGACTCCCTTGGACTCGATCCGTTTGCGGCTTCGGAGTATGACCAGTTTCCGGTTACGTTCGGCGATTTCGTGAACCTTTATGAGCACGTTGCAAAATAGTCCGGCTTCGCTTTGGGACGCGGTCGGCACTGCCGTCGACACATGCGATCCTTTTGTTTCCAGCGCGGAGACGAGCCTCCTTCTACGCGACTTGCTGACCGGCTCTTTGCTTGGCGGCCGATCCCAAGAACTAAGCGGGGGTTCCGTTCTCATTGCGACCACGGACCAGCTGATCGCCGCGGCAGCGCTGATCGAACTCGACGGGGTGGCCCGCCGCATGGTTTTATGCCCACCCGACGTACTGGAAGAATATCTCCCTTCGATTGTTGAGTCTGCGGAAGTGGATGC
Organism: uncultured Acidobacteriaceae bacterium; assembly: GCA_963821315.1. GTDB lineage: Bacteria > Acidobacteriota > Terriglobia > Terriglobales > Acidobacteriaceae > PALSA-350. The sequence goes on from CAWGDP010000023.1 coordinate 29,019, forward strand.
AATTGTCTCCGATCGGATCATCAAGTCCCCGGGAACTGCCAGGGTGAGCACTTTTATTCATTGCGACGGGCAAATCGTCCCTAAAGGTTATGGCTTATCCGGCCGCTACGAGACGGAATGGGTGCTTCTGACATCAGGGACTACTGGAGTGCCGAAGCTGGTGGTCCATACATTGGCCAGCTTGGCAGGAGCGATCGACTGCGAGCCCGGAAATGGCCGGGTGATTTGGAGCACGTTCTACGATATCCGCCGTTATGGAGGTTTGCAGATATTGTTGCGCGCCATCCTGACCGGTAGTTCACTGCTCTTGTCGGACCCACAAAGATCGACCGCTGACTTCCTGGCGCGCGTTGGCGCGCATGGAGTAACCCACATCTCCGGCACACCGTCGCATTGGCGACGCGCCCTGATGAGTTCTTCCGCTCACCTGATTGCACCCGAATACATTCGTTTATCGGGAGAGATTGCGGATCAGGGAATCCTCAACCATCTCGCGCAGATCTATCATCAGGCACGCATCGCTCACGCCTTTGCCACCACCGAAGCCGGAGTTGCCTTTGACGTTAACGACGGTATGAGCGGGTTTCCCTGCAGTGTGCTAGAGCGCACGCAGGGCGTTGAAATGAAAGTCGAGAATGACTCTCTTCGCATCCGCTCTCCGCGCACAGCGAGCCGGTACCTGAGTGAACTACATGGCCCACTTAGGGATGCGAATGGTTTTGTCGACACGACGGACATCCTCGATCTGCGAAATGAGCGCTACTACTTCGTTGGCCGGCGTGATGGAGTCATTAATGTTGGGGGCTTGAAGGTGCATCCCGAGGAAGTGGAAGAGGTGATCAATCGTCACCCTAAGGTTCGGATGTCGCTGGTCCGAACCAGGAAGAGTTCCATCATCGGCTCGCTAGTGGTTGCGGATGTTGTTTTACGCTCGGCACCCGGGCCTGAGAGCGGCGGCGATCGGTACATTCTCCAAGACATCTTGCTGCTTTGCCGCGAAGAACTTGCCTCCCATAAGGTTCCGTCCACTATTAATTTCGTTTCCAAGCTACCGGTTGGCGATTCCGGGAAGCTCATACGGCCACGCCATGGGTAACGTGATTGCCGTCATGGCAGTAGACACGGGGAGCACGGTGTGAGATCACTCGAAACAATTGCGCGCGCACCCAGCACCGTTTCGCCGGGGAGAGCGTGGCTGCGCGCTTTGGATCTGACGGCGCCCATTGCGCGCAATCGTGATCGCATTCTCTCCACAGTGATTGAGGAGCGTGCCGCGCAACTAGGTGACACGCCCGCGCTGCTCTCGGACCGTGAGTGTATGACCTATGAAGAACTCTCGCAGCGAATCAACCGGTACGCGCGCTGGGCGCTTGACCAGGGCATAGCTAAAGGCGATGTGATCGGCCTGCTGATGACAAATCGACCAGAGTACCTTGCTATCTGGCTCGGTATCAGCAGCGTGGGGGGCATCGTTTCTCTGCTGAATGTAAATTTGACGGGTTCCTCGCTGGCCCACTGCGTCAATGTCGTATCTCCTAAACATCTCATTGTCGCTTCGGAGTTGGCCGGCCACCTCTCCGCTCTGCCGGCGCTGACTGCCACGATCTGGATTCATGGCAACGAACCCAGCCCGTGGCCGCGCCTTGATCTGGAAATCGAAGGAAAGTCCGGCGCCCCTCTTAGCGAGGACGAGAAACGGCTGACGACCATAGAAGATAAAGCACTCTGTATCTATACTTCCGGCACTACTGGGCTGCCCAAAGCCGCCAACGTCAGCCACGCGCGGATCATGCAATGGGGCCATTGGTTCGCCGGCATGATGGGTGCGCAGCCTGCCGACCGAATGTATAACTGTTTGCCCATGTACCACAGTGTTGGCGGGGTGCAAGTGCCCGGGGCGATTCTGGTGGCGGGCGGCACAGTTGTCCTGCGAGAGAAATTCTCCGCCAGCCAGTTCTGGAATGACATTGTGCGATGGGACTGTACGATGCTCCAATATATCGGCGAACTTTGCCGCTACCTGCTGCACACTCCGCCGTCACCCGAAGAGAAAAGTCATCGCATCCGCCTAGCCTGTGGCAATGGGCTCGCGCCCGAAGTGTGGGACAGCTTCAAGAACCGTTTCTGCATTCCGCAAATTCTCGAATTTTATGCTTCCACCGAAGGCGGAGTCTCGCTCTTCAACGTTCAGGGAAAGCGCGGGGCCATCGGTCACATTCCCGCCTATCTGGCGCATCGCTTCTCACCTGCCCTGGTGGTGCTTGATCTTGAGAAGGGCGAGCCAGTCCGGAATGAACAGGGATTTTGTATCCGTTGCGCTGCCAATCAATCGGGCGAAGCCATCGGGAAACTGGTGGAAGACCCGGGGAATGTCGGCAGCCGATTCGAGGGTTACACCAACCCGGAGGCCTCGGCTCGGAAGATCCTGCGCGACGTCTTTGAGCCTGGGGATACCTGGGTTCGCAGCGGCGACCTGATGCGGAAGGATGAGCAGGGTTATTTCTATTTCGTTGATCGCATCGGCGATACCTTCCGCTGGAAAGGGGAAAACGTTGCCACTTCTGAGGTTTCAGAAGCGATCTGCACCTTTCCTGGAGTTAAACATGCCAATGTCTACGGTGTCACCATTCCGGCGAGCGAAGGCCGCGCCGGCATGGCCGCGCTGGTTACCGAGGATGAATTTAGCCTGGCTGAATTTCGCCAGCACCTGATGAGCCACCTCCCCCCGTATGCGCGGCCTTTGTTTCTGCGCATTCGAAAGAACATGGACCTTACCGGAACCTTTAAATACTCCAAGACCGACCTGGTGAACCAGGGCTTTAATCCGGTCGCGGGTAAGGATGCTGTCTACTTTGACGACCTGCAATCGGGAGCATTCGTCCGCCTCGATCAGGAACTCTATGACCGCATTCAAAAGGGCGGCATTCGCATTTAGGTCTGTAGTTGCTTGTTTTTTGGGGGAGAAGCTACCAATGTTCATCGATGAACTCCGCTGCGATTTCACACAACTGCAGTCCGATATTGCGCACGGCCCCATTCTCCCCACGGTGACCTCGGAAGAGATCAGAAACTATCTCGCGTCTCGCTACCAATTCAATCAAACGTTGCAGCTCGAGGAAGTGATCGCCGATGTAGAAAAGATGCTGCGTACCTGGCAGGTGCAGGTGACGCATCCTCGCTACTTCGGCCTGTTTAACCCCAGCGTGACGCTCGCCTCGGTGGTTGCAGACACGCTGGTCGCCATGTACAACTCCCAGCTGGCCAATTGGCGCACCTCGCCGGCGGCCAATGAGATCGAGCGGCATACGCTTGGCTGGCTCTCGGCGAAGTTTGGGCTGCCCGCGGATGCCTTTGCGACGTTCACCAGTGGCGGAAGCGAGGCGAACCTCTCGGCAGTCGTTGTTGCTTTAACCAAAGCCTTTCCGGCGTATGGCGAACACGGTCTTCGGCACCTGAACGCCACGCCTTCCGTCTATCTCACCCCGGAAGCTCACAACGGATATAACAAGATCGCCCACATGACCGGACTCGGACGCCGAGCGCTGCGGGTCATACCGACGTGCAGTGCTCTGAAGATGAATCTCAAGGAACTACAACGACAAGTTGCGGAAGATCGAAAGAACGGCTTCGCTCCCTTCATGGTGATCGGGACGGCCGGAACCACGGCAACCGGTGTGATCGACCCGTTGCTCGAGCTGGGGCAATTCTGCCGCAACCAGGGGCTATGGTTGCACGTCGATGCCGCGTGGGGCGGCAGCGCCATCCTTGCGCCAACCCTCAAGCATCATCTCGCCGGCATCGAAGATGCAGATTCCATCACCTGCGACGCGCATAAGTGGCTCTCGGTTTCCATGGGATGCGGAATGTTCTTCTGCCGCCATCGGGAAACGGTCAGCGAAGCCTTCCGCGCAGACGTCTCTTATATGCCAAGCAAACAGGGCGGGCCGGTGTTTGATCCTTTGACAACTTCTGCTCAGTGGTCGCGGCGCTTTATTGGCCTCAAGCTGTTTATGGCGCTGGCGCAGCTTGGCGAATCGGGCTACATGGACATGATTGAACATCAGACGCGCATGGGCGACGTGCTCCGAAACCGGCTGAGAGCCTCTGGCTGGCGCATCGTCAATTCGACCCCGCTGCCGCTGGTTTGCTTTACCCGGGAAGGACTAGTTCCCAGCGAGTTCCTGGCCGCTTTGCACGAGCGCCAGATCGCATGGATGTCGGCCGCGAGCGTCGGCGATATCCCGGTGGTGCGCGCGTGTATTACCAGCTTCAAAACGACAGAAGAGGATATCAAGTGGGTGGTGAGCGAGATGAATCGCCTGGTCGAACCAGAAACCATCATTTCGTTTGCAGATGAGGAGCAGTACACGGCAGCTGGCGAGGGACGAGGGAACAGATGAAACAGGAAACCATTGCTATCCACAGCGGTTACGACACGGATCCTACGACCAAAGCTGCCGCGGTGCCGATTTACCAGACAGTCGCTTATGAATTTGATAGCGCCGAGCATGCTGCGGCGCTGTTCAACCTGGAGGTGGACGGGTACCGCTACACCCGCATCAGCAACCCGACCACCGCAGTGCTCGAGCGACGCGTCGCTGCGCTCGAAGGAGGGCGGGACGCAATGTGCGTCGCCAGTGGTCAGGCAGCCGTGGCGTACGCGGTGCAGAATGTGGCGGAACTGGGAAGCAATATCATCTCCACTCCTCAGCTTTACGGCACCACCCACACCCTGTTCGCTCATCTCCTACCCAACCAGGGAGTCGGCGTCCGTTTCGCGGAGACAGATCGGCCGGAAGCAGTGGAAGCGCTGATCGACAACAATACGCGCGCTGTGTTCTGCGAAAGCGTTGGCAACCCGGCGGGGAACGTTTGTGACATCGAGGGCCTGGCGCAAGTGGCGCATCGACATGGAGTGCCGCTAATTGTCGATAACACGGTCGCCACACCTATCCTGCTGAGGCCGATCGAGTTTGGCGCCGACATCGTTGTGCAATCGCTTACCAAATTTATGGGCGGTCACGGCACCACTCTCGGGGGAGCCATCGTGGATAGCGGCAATTTCCCCTGGCAAGAGCATCTCGACCGCTTTCGTAATTTCAATCAGCCGGACCCTTCTTATCATGGCTTGATCTACAGCGAGCACTTCGGTAAAGGCGCTTACCTGGGCCGTTGCCGCGCTGTCTACCAGCGGACGACGGGGGCGGTGCTCTCTCCGTTAAGCGCGTTTCTCCTTTTGCAAGGGATCGAGACGGTCGCGTTGCGGGTACAACGTCACGTGGAGAACGGCAGAAAGGTTGCAGAATTTTTGCGCGATGACAACCGGATCGCATGGATCACCTATGCAGGTTTTCCTGAGAGTCCTCACCACGATTTGGCACGCAAATACCTGGGTAACAAGGCATGCTCCCTGATGGCTGTGGGTCTTAGGGGCGGCTACGAGGCCGCAGTCAAATTCTATGACGCGCTCAAGTTGATTAAACGCTTGGTGAATCTTGGCGATGCCAAGTCGCTATCCTGCCATCCGGCTTCCACTACTCATCGCCAGATGTCACCCGAAGAGCAGCGCGCCGCCGGCGTTGTGCCGGAGATGATTCGCCTCAGTATCGGCATCGAGCACAGTGACGACATCATCGCGGATTTGAAGCAAGCCCTCGATGCCACCACAATGGCCACTATGAAGGGAGACCCTGATGCCCGTTTTGTTTGACGACGAACCCAACGGCTGTATCAAGATCGGCCTGATCAACAACATGTCCGACGAGGCACTCAAGGCAACGGAACGCCAGTTTATTTCGCTGCTCGAATCGGCCTCGGACAACAGGCCGGTTCATTTGTCGTTCTACACGCTGCCGGGAGTTCCACGCAGTGACTTCGCCGCCGGCCATATCAGCCGCCGCTACTCGGATATCGAAGAGCTGTGGGAGAGGCATCTGGATGGGTTGATTGTGACCGGCCGGGAACCGAAGGCGGCGAACCTGGCGGATGAACCCTACTGGGACAGCTTCACCAGAATGCTCGCGTGGGCCCAGGAAAATACCTATGCAACGGTTTTTTCGTGCCTGGCGGCTCATGGAGCGATTCAGCACATGGATGGCATCCGGCGAGTGCAAAGGGATGATAAGGTTTTCGGTATTTTCGAGTGCGCGCGGGTGTCGGATCACTGGTTGACAGCTGGAACAGTGTCCCATTTCAGGCTGCCGCATTCGCGTTGGAATGGCGTTCCCGAGGAACAGCTTAGAGATTGCGGATACAAGGTGCTCACCCACTCGGCCGAAGCTGGTGTGGATACATTTATTAGGCAGCAGAAAAGGCTCTTCATCTTTTTTCAGGGTCATCCGGAGTATGAATCCGATACTTTGCTCCGCGAATATCAGAGGGATGTCGGACGCTACATCAAGGGCCAGGTACCCAAGTACCCGGCGATGCCAAGAAGCTATTTCGATGAGACTACAGCCGATGAATTGGCTGCGTTCCAGGAGAAGACGCTCGCTCGAAGACGTGAAGAGTTGTTACCGGAGCTCACCTTCATCTTGGCAAATAAGAGGATCGATAACACATGGCAATCGAGTGCGGCCGGTATCTATAAAAATTGGCTGCGTCATATCTGCACCCAGAAAAAAACAGTGTTGGTGCCGAAGAGGCTGAAAGCAATGGCAGACAGTGAAGAGCTCTTGGGCACGCCATACCCGCCAGCGTTTCTGTTGGGAGATGTGGGCTGAGAGCCGGAGGAGCAATGATTTCTAACCTGCCAATGCAAGCGCAAGTGATAAACGAGGTTAGCAACAACCTGGAGCAACTTATTACCGGGCTATGGGAGGACCTGTTCGGCTTCTCGCCCATCGGGCTGCAGGATGACTTCTTTCAGCTTGGCGGAAATTCGCTTCACGCGGCCAGGCTGGTGGCGAAGATTCACGCTCTGACGGGCCGAGATCTGCCGCTTGAGAGCTTTCTCTATGCGCCCACCATCGAGCGGTTGGCGCTACTGATACGAGCTGGCAATACCGTCTCCTCTTCCACTCTGGTGATTCTCCGAGAGGGCAGACGCGAGCGGCCGCTGTTTATCGCTCATAGTATGAGCGGCACAATGCTGGAGTTGTGGGCACTGGCCCGGGAAATGGATTGCCCTTGCGCCGTCTATGGAATACAGGGCCGCGGACTTCGTGAAGGCGAAGTGCCGAATTCTAGCGTGGAGGATATGGCCGCGGATTACATCATGCAAATCCGCTCGGTTCAGCCCCATGGACCATACGCTCTGGCGGGGTATTCTATGGGCGGACTGATCGCGTTTGAAATAGCTCAACAGTTGTTGCAATGTGGCGAGACGGTTGAGCTGGTCGCGCTCCTGGATACCCAGTTAGACGAGCAATGCCTGACGTTCCAAGACTGGCTCTTACACCAGGGGTGCCGTGTCGAGTTAGAGTTCCGCGAGATCCGCGCTCGTTCCTGGCCCCAGCGCGCCGGCTACATTCTTGTGAAAGCCGGCCATTACGCCGATAGGCTGCGCCTGATCTCTGGAAAAACGCCAAAGCACTCCAGCGTCGACGAGCAAAAGCTCCGAGGTGTGCTCAGTCTATCCCCGCGCCAACGGCGGGTCATTCTGGCTTTGCGGGTCGCCATGGCCGCATATCGCCCAAAGACGTACTCTGGCAGAGTAACCTTTCTTCATGCATCCATCCCCAATCCGCGCTGGCCGGATCCGCTTCGGATATGGAAGGGCGTCTGTCGTGAATTGGAGGTTGTTGACGTTCCGGCGGGTCACAGCGATCTGATTCTGCCGCCAAGTGTCAGGTATGTGGCCAACACTCTTGACCGCTTGCTCGCGGTCAAAGAATGAGGACATTTGTCCGCGTAGAGGATTCTCATTAGCACCATTTCCGTCAACGATCTCGAAGAAATAGTCGTGGGTCGCAGAAAAGTAGGGCCACGGGATTACGGATCCTAGATCACGTCTCTTCTCAGAACGGCAGTATCGTTACCTGTTTATGCAGCTCGATCCAGTCAAAGGGATGAGACTCGGGAGCCTTCTGCGGTCCACCCGCTCTCCACGTAGGAACGGATAGGCGCCGCCAGCGCTCATGAAAGTGAGAGCGAACATATTGGTCGCCAACGCGGTTCACGGCTCAATATGAAACTGCAACATTGCAGGAACGGTGATCAACGAGGTGCTGCCCGTTACGACACTAATCGCACTTGTTGCGAAGAAGACGAGAACGAGCCAGAGCAGTTGAATGCCCAACATCTTTCAATATTAGCCGTCGTGTGGCTCCAAGAGTGTCAATGGACTTGTCATCCTACTTCTCTGTCAGGCTGGTGGTTTTCGATGCTTCCTCGCCACGGAGTCTCCCAGAGACTATTGACACCCTAGGCCGCCAACTCCCACGACACGACTCCACAACAGAAATTCCTTGGGCTTGGAATGGCCTCATAGAATCGGTTCCGTTCCTTCATTCAATATTGCGAGATATCCCTCGTACACAAATAACCGGTGGCGTTCGCGTCCGGTAATCTCCCGAAGGATTCCGAGCCGTTGCATGTTGTCCAGCGACTTTGCGACGGTCGGGGCGGAGATGCCAATTTTCCGAGCGGCAGCAGGAATTGAGACGATAGGGTTCCGCTGCATATGCTGAAAGACGCGGAGCACCGACGCTGCAGCACGACCAAGCGTCTCGACCTGTTTTTGATGTTCGGCAAAGAGCGCAACGATCCGGCGAGCTGCGCTCGCAGCTTGATCCGCAGTATCCCTTACCCCGATGAGGAAGAAGTCGAGCCACGCTTCCCAATCGCCCCTGGTGCGGACACGGTCAAGGAGATCGTAATAAGCGCTCCGGTTGGCCTTGAAGTAGAGGCTGAGATATAGGATCGGATTGCGGAGCACTCCTTTTTCGCACAGCATGAAGGTGATGAGCAGGCGCCCGAGCCGCCCATTACCGTCCAGGAACGGATGGATCGTCTCGAACTGGACATGGGCGAGTCCCGCCCTGATCAATACAGGAAGATCTGATCGGTCTTCGTGGAAGAAAAGTTCGAGCTTACCCATGCAGTCGATTACTAGTTCAGGAGGCGGCGGCACGAAGGCCGCGTTGCCAGGTCTACTGCCACCTATCCAGTTCTGGCTTTGCCTGAACTCTCCAGGCTGTTTGCCGCTGCCCCGTCCTTTGGAAAGAAGGATCTCGTGAATCTCACGGATGAGTCGAAGTGACAGCGGAAAGCCGGAGCGAAGACGATCGAGCCCGTGTGTCATCGCGGCAACGTAGTTCGAGACCTCCTGAACGTCCTCGATTGGAGCCCCAGGGGCTTCGTCATTTTCAAACAATAGCAAATCAGAAAGGGATGATTGTGTACCCTCGATCTGCGACGAGAGCACCGCTTCTTTGCGAACGTATGCATAAGTGAAGAGCGAAAGGTCTGGTAGCAGGGATGCCAGGCCGTCCAGCCGGCCGACTGCCTGATTCGCCTGCTCCAAAAGGACTTGTAGGCCATCAAGGCGAATGGGCGGATGTGGGGGGAGCGGTGGTGGAACGAATGCGCGCACCTTTTCATCCTCGAAAGTCTTCAATACGTATCGACCCAGTCGAGAATCGGTTTGGCTATTGGGCAAGAGAACCTTTCGTTAATAGATAACCTAACGAAAGGTTAGGTGCCTTTCTTTTCGTTGGCAATAACAGACGCTGCTTCGGATCCATCAAATTAATTTCCTAAGAGCCCATGGAAGACGTCGATTTCCACGCATCAGAGGGGTATCAATTCACGCATATGCAGGGTATCTATTGCGCATAATCAGGGTACGGAAGTCCCGTAAGCTATTGCATTAAATGCGCTTATGCCCCTACCTGTATTCTCCTGTAGAAAGATTTCTGTACCTAGCCTGTAGTCGCGCACGCCATGAGTGAAAATCGGGTTAGATTCCGGATGGAAGACGGATGTCCTGAATGCTGAGGACCTCCCCCCTGCCGGGAAAAGGGCAAAGCCTCATGACTACAAGAGGTGTGTCTTTGGAATGTGAGTCAGCGACGGAAACAGCAGGATTCCGTCTCGCTGAATCTCTATTTTCAACTGCGGATAGCCGGTGAGGCTCGATTGGGAGGCGAAGGATCTCGGTTGGCACATAGATGACCTGGTAGTCCGGCTGACGACAGCCCGAGGATCGCACGTGCAATGCGCGATCTCCATCAAGAGTAATGCTCACCTCAACAGTAATGGATTTTCCTCAGAGTTCGTCCAGGCTGCCTGGGCTCACTGGCGTTCCGCGGCGAATCATCCGTTCGACCGGCGGCGAGACTTGGTCGCTGTGGCCGTTGGCGCTCTCGCGCACACGGTAAAGGTCGCGTGGGACGGAATTCGGGCGCAAGGCCACACGGCCCCAGCGCCCCTCGCTGTTCGGCTTACCCCCGAAGGACAATCGAGTCAACTGCAACGGCAAGTCTTCGAGAGCATCTTGAAGGCGGATCAGGATCTCTCGCTTCCACCACCCCCTGAGGAAGCGGCGGCACTTTTAGCAAGAATTCGCGTCATCGAATGGAACTCCGCGTCCGAAGGGGAGGCCGTGCAGCGCTGCGCCGTCCTTACCGAAGCGAACTCTCCAGCTGCCGATTTAGATCTGTGGAAACGCCTGCAAGGGATAGCCAAGGGGAAGCGCCTGGCGGAACCATCGCTCTACCCGAGTTGATCGAGACCCTTTGGCCGCACGTTGTCCTTCGCGATTATCCGAACCACGAGGCCGCGTGGGGCACAATCGAGCGGCTCCCTGAAGAGAACCGAGCCGCGGTCCACCAGGTCGTAGGCTCGAATGTTCATTTCTCCTTTCAGGAGCAGTTGACCGACCTTGAGAAAAAGCTCGTGGCCAATCCAATTGTCGCCCTTAGAGGGCACTCAGGAACCGGCAAATCGTCGCTGGTGGCAACCTTTGTCGGACAGCCGGGACGCTACTCTGCGGCGAAGACTCCGACCGGATGCAAAGGTGTCAATGAGATTCTGGAGTTTGTGCATGCCAACCCTTGCGTGGATGTCCACCAGGACGGGACATAAACCAGTTGGGTACTCCCATAACGTCGGCTTCCGCTACCACCGTGAACCCGAATTTTTGATAGAAATCAACGTTTGCGCGTCGGTCGGTCTCGAGATACGCAACTGCTCCATAGGTATCCATATGCACACAGAACGCGGTCAGCAAGGCGCTTCCAATTCCCTGGCGCTGGACGCAGGGTTCGATGGCCACTGGTCCCAGATGCCAGTGAGGCCCCGCAGGATCGCGATGCGCCCATGCATCGGCCCAGTCAAGAACGCGAAGCGCCGTGCCGAGTGGATTGCCTAACACGACTGCGGGTAACACGCGGAGCTTTTCAAGAGGAGTAGGCTGACAAAAGCCGGGCCGTGCAATGCCGCAGATTCCTACAAGCGCGCTATCGCGATAAGCGCCGTAAATCAACCCCCTCTGGTGGAGACCGAGCAGTACTGGCCGGAAGAACCGTTCCAGCGCCTGACGGCGGCGCTCCGCGTCCGATATTGCGAAGGCCCCGACGTGCGCGGGATTGTCGCGCATGGCGCGGCCAAGGATCAGGGCTGCTGGTCGAAGGTCGGTTCGTCGCAGCTGGCCCAGTTTTACTACGCAGTTGGCTTTCATTCAGATACCCGCAAAGTCAAGTGAGCTGAACCTCGTATCCATGGCTCGGTGTACAGGGATTATCCCAAAGTGTACGGCGAACTGTTGGACTGCTTGCAGATAGGCTCGAGCCGAACAACGAAAACTGAGGCAGAGTCAGTCGCCGAGACGCCGGAACATAGGCGCAAGGGGGCGGGGAAACGAAAATTCGAAGCGTTTGGATACTCTTTGCAACTCGACACCGTTTCCCAGCACGCCAACGGATTCCGGCTTTAACTGCGAGCTTATAGCGCACGCGCGACGATGTGAGCTCGAGCGTATCGTGGGTACTCTCAACCTGGAGTGAACGCGAAAGGTCACGAGGTCAAACTACGAGGACAGGGAGATAAAATGTTTCTGTCCGCTGTGTTGGTCCTAGCGTTCGTCTCAGTGGTCTTAGCCAGTTTTCCGGAAGAAGGGGGAATTGTTTTGAAGAGCTGTCTCGCGTTCCTGGTCATGCTGTTGGTCACCGCGAGTCTCTCTGCCCAAGTCATTCCGCACACCGAAGCTGAGACCCTCTCCGGCAAGAAGATCGTGTTGCCAGACGCGGCCACTGGGCGTCCCGCAGTCTTCATAGTCGGATTCAGTCGTGCAGGTGGAGACTCCTCGGGCCGATGGGGCAAACAGTTGAGACAAGAGTTCACGACAGACAGCAACGTGCAAATTTATAGCGTGGCGGAGTTGCAGGATGCTCCCAAAATGGTTCGCGGTATGATCCGGCACAGTATGCGCGGAAACCTTCCACAAAATGAACAGGACACATTTGTTGTTCTCTATCAAGACGAAGATGTCTGGCAGAAGTTAGCGGACTTTTCCGACCCGAATGACGCCTACATACTCCTGGTCGATTCAGCGGCCAGAATCCGATGGCGCACCCACGGAAAAGCTCCGGATCAGCAGGCGGTGAACGCTCTCAGAAACGAAATCGGTAAAATTCTGGACAGTAAGCCCTAATTTCATTCCGATCATGCTTTCGTCCGAGTAGAGGTTGAAATCCGGGATTTTGGTTGGTGTCGAAGATAAGGTCAGAGTAGCCCGACACTTGGTAGCGACTCACGTTTGACTTTGGCGGAGGCGCGGGTGTCGAAGGCGCTTGCCGCGACTACGAGGGAGGCTCGGTTATCCTGATGCAGGCTAGATCCTTGTTTGGGTCATCCGCCCTGAGGGTTGGACCTCTTGAGTGCACATCCAAGACAAAGCGGAGCGCTATGAGTGAGGAGCAGTCCTGATCAAGTGACCAGCCAGGCGATCAGGGTCGCCATCCTCGTCGCTGCGGTTACAGGTTTTCGGCGGTCAGAAATTCGCGGCCTCAAGTGGAGAGATATCGATTTCGTCGCCTGGACAATCACCCCGGTTCGAGGAAGCATCCGCAGGCATCTCTCCAACCTGAAGAACGATGCATCAGGGGCGACGGTGCCGATCCCGGAGGCCTTGGTCGTCGCCCTTCAGCAATGGCGGACTGAATGTCTCTACCCAGACGACGAGGACTGGATCTTTGCCTCGGTTCAGAAGGCAGGGAAGTCTCCGCTATGGTTCGACGCCGCGTTGCAGCGACAGCTCCGTCCTGCTGCAACCAGGGCGGGGATCACAAAGCCTGTCGGCTGGCATACCTTCCGGCATTCGCTTGCAACGCTCCTGGTCAAGAAGCGCGAAGGGATAAAGGTGGTGCAGGAACTCATGCGCCACGCCGACAGCCGGACCACTCTGGACATTTACAGCCAGAGTGATGACGAGGACAAGCGGGCAGCTCAGAAACATATTTCGGGCCTGTTCGTAGTCGAGCAAGCCAGCTAAAAAGGTACTGTAACTGCAAAAACGCCCACTGGTCATTCCAGTGGGCGTTTGATTTTTCTGCGTTGGTCGCGGACTATCGTATTCTTAATCGTGCCCTTTTTGTGCCCCTGTTTTTGGTTTTGCTTTTCAGAGCGGTTGCTGTAGCTCTTTGATTCAGCAGGTGTTAGGGTGGTGGACCTGATCGGGATCGAACCGATGACCTCTTCCATGCCATGGAAGCGCGCTCCCAGCTGCGCCACAGGCCCACAAAGGTGGGAACATCCTTTATTCTGCTGGAGCATGCCAAATCCGTCAAACGCTTCCGCATGTGACCATTGCTCCTTTACCATTCTTCTCTATGGGAGAAAGAATGTCCTATCCCCCCACTCGGCTAAAGTAACGCTTTTGACCCTGTTGTTTCTCAGCGGCTCCGGCGCCGCCCGTCCCCAAGCAGCCCCACCGCCCGCCGCTGCCCCAGCCCAGGCGCCCGCCGCCGCCGCGGCGCCCGCCGGTTTTGCCATGACCAACTTGCGCCCGGCCCTGGCCAATGTCCAGACTGCCATCACCAACCTCAACGTTGCCCACTGGAAGGCGCCCAACGATATCCGCGCCACCACCCAGCAGGATATCAACTCCATGCAGCGAGACCTCAACACCACGCTGCCGGGGCTCCTGGCACAGGCAGACGCCGCATCCGCCGCCAGTGGTCCGCCCGCGCTTTCCCCGGCATTCGCCGTCTTCCGCAATCTCGATGCCCTTTATGACGTGATGCTTCGGGTCACAGAAACGGCCGGACTGGCCGGCTCCGCCTCCGATGCGAGCAGCCTGGAAGATGCCCGGGCCGGGCTGGAAGATGCCAGGGCTAAACTTGGCGCCTGGCTGCTGCAGGCCATTGGCAACCAGGACGCCCAGGTTGCCCGCCTGCAGGCCCCCGCCGCCGTCCCTGCGGCTCCTGCGCCACCGCCGCCGCCCAACAAAATTGTGGTCAACGACGGCCCTGACACTACCAAACCGCACAAGAAAAAACCGCCTCCCACCCCCGCACCTCAGTAACGTCTTTCCCGGAACCGCTTATCCCTCCGGTGGTGTCTAAGGTAAAGAGAAGGCTCAGGTATGGCTAGGGACGGTTCTAGCCTCCCGCCTCTTCGCTCGAGCGCACTATTGGGAGACGCAAGTGGACGCTTCCTGTTATGTTATGGACTACTTTCGCATGCAGGCAGGCAGTGCTTTGGGAAATATCGCCAGCGTCCTCGGTGTACCTTCGGAAGAAGTCGGAATTGTCTCTGAACTGAAAGCGGGTTCTGAGGAAGCGTTTGCCTGGTTGATCGCCAAGTATCATCAGCCCATCTACAGCCTGGTTGCGCGCACCATTCCCGATCCTGCGGACGCCGCTGACCTGACCCAGGACGTCTTCATCAAGATCTACCGCGGCATCGGCAGCTTCAACGGAGATTCCAGTCTGCGCACCTGGATCTATCGTATCGCCCTGCGCGAGGCCAGCAACCAGCGCCGCTGGTGGGGGCGCCACAAGCGCCAGGAAGTCACCATCGAAACCGAGTTCGGCCACTCCAACGACGGCCAGCCCCTGTGCCTCAAAGACACCCTGATCGATGCTCACGAATCGCCCTTTGACCGCGCCGCCCAGGAAGAGGTGCGTGCCAGGGTAGAGGAGGAGCTGCGTCACATCCCCGAGCCCTTTCACGCCGTCGTGGTCCTGCGCGATATAGAAGGTTTTTCCTACGAGGAGGTGGCGGAGATTCTCGGTGTGAATCTCGGCACCGTAAAGTCGCGTCTTATGCGTGGGCGCGCGCATCTGAAAGAGCGGCTGGCAGGTTTTGCAGAAGCAGCGGCGAAACGGCCAAGCTCCACTTTTCAGCCGATGCAATCGCTTTCGATGAGTACCACGGGGGCCAAGTGAACAAGTGCGCTGACTTACGCGAGCAGTTCTCCGACTACCTTGACGGCGCAGTCACCGGCGCAGCCATGCAGGAGATTGCCGCGCACCTTGAAGTCTGCTCCGGCTGTGCGGCTGAATTCGCGAAGTGGCGGATTGCGCAATCCCTGCTCAGCTCCATCGGGCCGGCCAAAGCTCCTGCCGACCTGGGTCTCCGGCTTCGTGTTGCCTTATCGCAGGAATCCGCCAACACCGCCCAGGAGAAATTCGCCCGCACCCGAGTTCGCTGGCAGAATACCTTTGCTCCCTTGTTTTGGCAGGTTACGGCTGGTTTCGCCAGCACCGTTGCGCTTCTGGGCGGGGTCGCCGTGCTGGTTGGCATGTTTGCCTCCCCGGAGCCTGCTCAGGCGCGGGACGAACCCATTGGCGGCATGGCTTCCAGCCCCCATTACCTTTACCGCATACCCGTGCTTGCCGAAGGCGTTGCGGACGCTAACAACCCGGTCGTTGTACAGGCTTTCGTAAACGAAGAAGGCTTGGTGTACGACTACAAGATCGTCTCCGGAAACACGGACAGCAAGACCCGCTCCCAGGTCGAAGACATGTTGCTCTTCAGCGTTTTTGCTCCGGCGCAAGTCTTTGGGCAGCCCGTACGCGGTACCGTACTCCTCTCCTTCGCCGGAGTCTCCGTACCCGGCTAGCCTGGTGCCCAATTCAAGCCTTCCGTTGGCTTGAGTGGGCTGCCGCGAGCATCAGCCCGTATGTAAATGCTTTGCAATGAATCCGGCTTGAGCCGCTGAGGGACGATTTCCCTCGAAGCAGCACTTTTTCTGCAAACTGTCACTCTCCTAGCAAAGCTCATTAGAAACTGGACGGGTGCCCCAGGTTCGCCATAGCGTACCTGGGCCGAAAAAGGACGGGCGAAGCCCTCCACAGTTCTTTCGAAGCCGCATCGCCATTTAGGTTCAGTTAAGCCACAGTCCCGCCCCAGTTTGACCCCCCCTCCCGCCAATGCATAGACTTGAAGTGGGCCAATCGCCGCACCCTATGCAGTCTCACCGCAAGCATTCCGTCATCCCAACCAGAGTTCTTCCCGCTTGCCTTGCGGTCGCCTCGCTCGCGGTGCTTATGGGGTTGACCGCGCACGTCGCCTACGCGCAAAACTCATCCGACTCGCAAGCCTCAGCCGGTGGATCTGCTGCCCCAGCATTGGTAAATGCCGCGGGTCCCGACATCAGCCTGCAGAACAGCGAGGCGCTTTTCGACATAGCCGCAGCCCTGAACGTATGCGGCTATGATCAGGGGCTCGCCGTCTCAGACCCGCTCCGGCAGCAAGTCCGCGAGCAGGTCAACCAGGCCCTCCAGGCTTCCAGCGACGCGCGGGAGGCCCACGAGCACATCTGTTCTTTCATCGAGCAGCATCGCCTTTCCAATACCGGATCCGATCTGGCGCAGTATATTTCGCTGGCCCTTTTCATCACGCCGCCCCCGGATCTTGCGCCCAGCGCCCAGGGTGCCGACATGCCTCCGGACGCCAGTGGGGTGGAAAACATTCTGCCTTTGCTGCGCCGCTTTGCTCAACTGGTCGATCTGCACGTGATCTGGCTCCAGGCTCGCCCGCAATATGAAAAGCAGCTAGCCACGCTCCACGACTCGTTGACCAAGATGGTCGACGGCACCGGCATCTACCTCAAGACACCCGGCGGGGCCAACAACGGCCGGCGCTTTCTGGTGGTGGTCGAGCCGCTGCTCGACCCCGCCCAGACCAATGCCCGGGTCTACGGAGCCGACTATGTAGTGGTCGTCTCGCCCGTCAATGGAACCATCCACATGCGGGAGGTTCGCCACGCCTACCTGCACTACGAAATTGAGCCCCTGTTGTACGCCCGCGCGACCGCCCTTGACCGGCTGCTGCCGTTCTTAAAGACGATTCGCGATGCGCCCCTTGATTACACTTATAAAAGCGATGTGGTGGCCCTCACCATCGAGTGCATGATTCGCGCGGTCGAGGCCCGAACCATGGATACCGGCGTGACCATTTACAAAATCCCCGCCGATGTACGGCGCAGCGATCTCGAAGCGGCGACCCACCAGCACAATGCCTCGGTAGAGGCGGCCGAAGCCGTCCGCCGCCACGCCGTCCAGGAGGATATGGCCGACGGCTACGTGCTCACGGAGTACTTCTATAACGCTTTCGCCTCCTTTGAGCGAGCTCCTCAGAGCTTCAAGGAAAGCATCGGAGAGATGGTCTACGGAATGGATGTAACCGTGGAATTGAACCGGGCGAAGCATACTACCTTCAACCAGCAACCGTCCTCCGAGGTAGTCCAACGATCGCCGCGCGAGCTGAGAGGCCTCGATCTGGCGGAAATGAAACTGATGAAGGGCGATACCGATGGAGCGGGCGCCTTGGCGCAACAGTCGGTGGCCGATAAGTCTGGCGATGCCGCGCGGGCCAACTTCATTCTTGCCCGGGTGGCCATTATGCAGCGCGATGTGCCCGCCGCCCAGCATGACTTCGAAGAAACCATCCGGCTCTCCAAGGATCCCCGCATGCTGGCCTGGTCCCACATCTACCTGGGACGGATTTATGACATTCAGGACCAGCGTGACCAGGCGGTCAACGAGTACCGGGCTGCGCTCACCGTGCGCGACGGCGAGGCGGACACCAGGCTGGCGGCGGAAAAGGGTCTGAAGCAGCCCTATGCGGTTCCAAAGCAGGAGCATACCGAGCCCGCAGGGGAGGATGATTCCGCGCCGGACACCCCACCTCAGCCGGCCCAGCCGCCGCACGGCACTCCTCAGTAACCACCTGATTTTCTCCTCTATGCAATAGAGTAGGAGAAAGGGCAAACAGATTGATGGCACAGCCGGCTCCCAATACGCTGCAAGCAGCCTTGGGTCACACCTTCCGCGAGCAGGCTCTGCTGGTGAAGGCGCTGACCCACAGCTCGCTGGCGTACGAGCAAACTATCGAGGGCCGGCAGGCCGAGGGAATCACCTGCGCACGCGAAGAGGATAATGAGCAACTGGAATTTCTCGGAGACGCAGTTCTCGGCCTGGTCGTGGCCGAGATCCTCTTCCGTCGTTTTCCCGATCTCCATGAAGGCGAGTGGACACGCCTGCGGGCCAGCCTGGTCAGCCGGCGTCATCTGGCCCAGGTGGCCTCTGCACTCGACCTGGGAAGTTATCTGCGGCTGGGGCGGGGAGAGGAACGAGGCGGGGGACGAAAAAAATCTACTCTGCTGGCGAACTGCGTGGAGGCGGTTATCGCCGCGCTGTATCTCGACGGTGGCCTGGTTCCGGTGGAGGCCTTTGTCAACGAGCACGTGGTCGCGCCCTACGTGAACGACTTACGCCAGGCCCTGGATCGTGGAGTCTCGCTGGGTGACCACAAGACCGCATTACAAGAGCTGCTGCAGGCGCAGAAGACCGGGCCGCCGGATTATGTGCTCAAAGCGGAGAGCGGGCCCGATCATCGCAAGCGCTTCCTGGTGGAAGTAAGAGTGGCCGAAGGAAGCGGGCCCAAGCCGCTTGCGCGCGGCGTAGGCACCACCAAGAAACGGGCCGAGCAGGAGGCCGCTCGCCGGGCTTTCGACAAGCTCCGGAAGCAAAGTCCTGTACGCGAATCATCGGCAAAAGGGAACGGCTCTTGACGCACCAACCACCAGCGGAGTTCTTCCGCGTGACCACGGAAGAAGCCAGCGTTACCACAGTTTCGGTGGCGCCCCCGATCGCGCCGCGCGCCGTCCACCACAGTCATAGCCACCTCGTCTTTCCCAACCTGCTCGACACCTTCCGCTCCCTGCTGTCCATCATCGTCATCGCCCTCTTTGTGCTCACCTTCGTGGTGCAGCCCTTTCGCATTCCCTCCGAGTCCATGGAGCGGACTTTGCTGGTAGGCGACTTCCTGCTGGTCAACAAGTTGGTTTACGGGCCCCCGGGCGCCTGGCATTGGCTTCTACCCTACAGGCAGGTGAGCCGCGGCGATGTGATCGTCTTCCATTTTCCTCTCGATCCATCGGATCACGTAGTCAAGCGCGTGGTGGGTGTTCCCGGGGACCGCATCCATCTGCAAAATGGCGTGGTTTGCGTCAACGGCAACAAGCAGACTGAGCCTTTCGCGATCTTTGAAGGCGCATATCAGGACAATTTCCGCGACCAGTTTCCCGCCAAGCTCTACACCGACCCGGGAGTGGATACGCACTGGTGGATCCAGATGCGCCACGATGTCCAGAACGGTGAGTTGGTGGTGCCCCCTGGCTTGTATTTCGTGCTCGGCGATAACCGCAATCACAGTCGCGATAGCCGCTATTGGGGGTTTGTTCCCCGCGCCAATGTGGTAGGTTTGCCCTTCATTATTTACTTCTCACTGCACCAGCCTTCGGCTACCGATGACAGCCCGTTGCCGGATGATAGACTCGGACACGAGAAGAGTCCGCTCGACACCGTCATGGAATTTGCCCGGTGGAGCCGCACGTTTCGCGTCATTCACTAGAAGTTTTTGACGCACTTCGCTACGCCTGCCTATGCAGGGTAGAAGCGAAAATGCTTAGAGGTTTGTCCCATTACCATGGAAGCCACAGAAACTGAGATTAAAAGCCAGCAGGCAACGGAAGAGACGCCGCTGGAAGCATTTGCTTCCATCTGTACGGTGCTGGTCATCGGGCTCTTTGCACTCACCTTCATCTTTCAGAACTTCGAGATCCCCTCGTCCTCCATGGAAAAGACTCTCCTGGTCGGCGACCATGTGCTGGTGGACCGCATTACCCTGGCGCCGCGCACCGCGTGGGCTCCCTTCGTCTACTACCGTGATGTGCGCCGCGGCGACATCATCGTCTTTTTCAAGCCGGGCGAGCCCGACCTGTACCTGGTGAAGCGGGTCATCGGCGTTCCCGGCGATCGCATCCACCTGCGCAACGGCGTGGTCTTCCTCAACGGACAGCCACAGCATGAACCGCAGGCGGCCATGCCGGACTACGGCAACTATTTTCCCTATCGGGATGATTTTCCCGCCGTCTCTCCGTCGCAAAGCGGGGATGTAACCCCGACCTGGGCCCTCGAGCTTCCCAACTACATTCAGGGGCAGGATCTGGTGGTTCCCCCCGGCCGTTACTTCGCCATGGGCGATAACCGCACCGTCAGCCTCGATGGCCGCTACTGGGGCTTTGTGCCGCGAGCCAATATCGTAGGCCGTCCACTCTTTGTCTACTGGTCGTTTATCGAACCCGACAATCAGTATGAGAAAGAAGGAGTGGGGGACAAGCTCCAGTTCTACACCCACGTCATTCTTCACTTCTTCGACCAGACCCGCTGGCGCCGAACCTTCCATTTGGTCCGTTAGCATGGGTGGCGAAGAGAAGCGTCCTTCGCCCAGGCGCTGGATTCTGTTGGCAGCCGTGGTGCTGTCAGTGGTTGCCTTTGTATTGCCGCCGCTGGTCAACATCAGCCGCTATCAGCACCGAATTGCCGAGAGCATCAGCCGTAGCATCGGCCGGCAGGTACACATCTCTTCCGTCAAGCTGCGATTGCTGCCCCTGCCCGGCTTTGAGTTCTCCGACTTTTCCGTAGAAGAAGATCCAAAGTTCGGCTCCGAGCCTATCCTTCACTCCGACAGCGTGGTGGCAGACCTGCGGCTCTTGTCCTTATGGCGGGGCAAGCTGGAAGTCTCCCGAATCCATTTCGACGATGCCAGTTTGAACCTGGTGCGGGAACCCAATGGGGGCTGGAATTTTGCATCGATTCTAGTGCAGGCAGCGCATATCCCAAATGCCCCCACGGGCCAGCGCCATGCCGGTAGTACTCCGCGCTTTCCCTATATTGAGGCGGAAAATACGCGCATCAATTTCAAGGAAGGAAACGAGAAGAAGCCGCTCTCGTTCCTGAACTCCGACCTCTCCATCTCGCTGGCTCCGGAGGATGCGTGGGAACTCCACTTTCGCGCCCAACCGGTGCGCACCGACCTGGTTCTCGACCTATCCGACACCGGCATGTTGCGCATTGACGGCACCTTGCATCGCGCGCCCTTACTGGCCGAGATGCCATTGCAACTCAAGGTGGAATGGGACGGAGTACCCCTGGGCCAGTTGAGCAAGCTCACCCTGGGCAGCGATATTGGCTGGCGTGGCGGCCTGGATGTTGAGGCCGCGGTGGAGGGTACCGCCGACCTGGCCCACATCAGCACCAGGTTGAAGGTGGCAGGGCTGCATCGCTCCGAATTTACCCCTCCTCATCCCGTCGATGTGGAGAGTTCCTGCCGGGCTTCATTTCGCAGAGAGTCGAGATCGCTGGAAGACATTGCCTGCAATTCTCCGGTCGGGGACGGAGCGCTTCGGCTCGCCGGCTCGATTCACGAAGTGCAAACTCAGCCGCAGGCGCAACTCACGCTTGCCATCGATCGCGTTCCCGCCGCCGCGGTGCTGACCGCACTGCAGGAAGTGCGCAGCGGCCTCGGCGCCGGGGTCCAGGCCACCGGAGCCCTCAATGGGCATTTACAGTACGCCACCCAAAACGGACGTCCGCCCTCAATTGCCGGTGAAGTGGCGCTTGATTCGCTGATCCTAACCCCGCCCGATTCTGGCAAACCGTTCCTGGTTGGCCCGGTGCGGCTCCGTTGCGAGAGCCCGGAAGCGGGGAACGACGCGGGTTCTCCCGCGTTGCTCTTACAGCCAGTGCGCCTGGCCATGGGTGCGCCGGTTCCGGTGACCGTAGACGGCCGCTTTACGCCGGCAGGATTCGATCTGCACTTGGGTGGAGTCACCACGCTTGCCCGGCTGAAGGCCTTCGGCAAGACGTTTGGATTGCTTGGCGGCGCGGGCACTGCCACTCTCGACCTTGACCTGCGCGGTAAGTGGTTGTTGCCCGTGCCCGACACCGAGCATCCGGTGGTTGCGTCGACCGCGGAGGGCAGCATTGCCATCAGGAATGCTGAACTCACCACGTCCTATTTGTCCCAGCCGCTCAAGATTGCCTCTGCCCAGGGAATCCTCAGCCCCACTCAAATTGAATGGACCAATGCATCCATCACTTACGGGAAGCTGGAGGCACAGGGAACCCTGGAGTACCCGACGCTATGCACTCGCAAGCGCGCCCTCGCCCTGTGCAGGGCACTTCTCGCTCGTCTTTCCCACCCTGGATCTGGCTGCACTTCAATCCACCTTGCTGGGTACCAGCGAAGGTGGTGCGCTCTTGCGTGAAATTCTTGATCGCATCGACCGCCACTCCGTCAAGTGGCCCGATCTCTCCGGAGCTGTGCGCATTGGCGCCCTCTCGACCGGCAAGCTGGTGGTGCACGACGCGATCGGCGCGCTCGACATCAGCGGCAACTCGATCAAGATCCGGTCGCTGAACGGCCATCTGGCGAACGGAACCATGCATCTTGCCGGGTTGGTCGACGCCTCCGGCGATCAGCCGGAATATCAGCTCGACGTGCAGGTGACCAACGCCGCGCCCAGCGCGCTTGGCAGCATTTTCGATGAGCATTGGGGAAGTGGTCTGGCGAATTTCTCCGCCCAGATCACCATGTCCGGCTTTGACGCCCAGGATCTGGTCCGCTCTGCCACCGGTAGCCTGCGCTGGGACTGGACCAAAGGCGGATTAGCTGCGGAGGAGCCATTGCCTGTCGCCGCCCAGCCTTTCATCCACTTTGATCAATGGAGCGCCGATGCGGCCATTGCGGAGAGCACCATCAAGATAACCCACAGCCTGCTTGCTCGCGGCCAGGAGGCGATTCCGTTGTCGGGCACGATCTCCTTCAATCGTGAAATAGACATGAAAGGCGGCTCGACCGCGCACCCCTTCGCCATCACCGGAACCTTACAACACCCCGAAGTAAAAGCCATCGAAGAGCAAGTAGAGAACTAAACCCAGCAACCAACGCTGGGTACCCCATTCAAGCCGTATTTTGGCTTGAGTGGGATACCACTGCTTTTTCCCTCTGACTCTCGATTCATCCGATGCATTGAGCGGTCAAGATATGTGGTCTCCCACTCAAGCCAAAACACGGCTTGAATGGGGCACCCAGCCTTCGTGTGTGGTGCCACAGAATAAGCGCAGTGGAGGGACCTGCGGTTTCCCTTTTACTACTCCGACGCCGGCGGAACCGCCAGCGTCTGCCGGTGCACACTAGCCTCCACTTCCGGAACCGTGCCGTCGTTCACCGCCACTTCCGCCGGCTCTCCCTGCAGCAGGAAGCGATGGCTGATCCTCGACTTCGCGGGAACCCGGAGCCTCTCCGTCACCGTGGTTGTGCCGGAAGAAACAGAGACCGGAACCTCCGCCTCGGCTGTCCCGCTATTAGTCACATCGACTGCAACGATATAGCTGCCCGGCGCGCTAGCCTTATTGGGATACACGCCGGCAATCGAAAGGTCAGGAAGACCGCGGTCGTGGTAGACCCAATCCTCGAAGAACCACTTCAAGTCTTTTCCACTCGCCCGTTCAAGCACCTGCTCAAACCCGGTTCCCGTCGTATCCGATCCCGGTTGATACTCACGCAGCGCGCGCGCCAGGGCATTTTCCCCGGCAAGGTCGCGCAGCATCCAGAAAACATAAGTCGCCTTCGTGCGGTAATACACCGGGTCTCTCGCCGTCACCAAAGCCTCAGACGCCGAAGCAGCGTCGCCCGGTTCGGCCAGCGAGAGCGCGCCGCGGGCGTTATCCAACTGCTGAATGGCAGTGGCCTTTCCCTGGTTTTGTTCCAGCCATAGAGACCCCATAAACGAGGCCACGCCCTCCTGCAACCAAGGGTAGGGCGAGTTGAAGTAAAGATGGGTCAGCGAATGGATAAGCGTGTCGCCCAGCTTATACGGGTCGGCGCTACGCACGTCGGTAAAGAGCACGGACCCATCTTCAAACGGCGCGTCGCTAGGCTCCGGCAGATCGACGATATTAAGAACGCCGCGAGGCTCGGTCCCCAGCCAGCGATGGATCAGCGGGATCACCATCGTAGCTCCCTTCATGTAGGCCTGAGCATTTGCCACATCCTCGGTCCGCGCGAATACGGCCACCCCATTACCGTCTTGCCGGCTGCGAGTGAGCAGAAAGAGGCTGGGGGAGGAAAAGCCCAATTTTGTTGCCGGCAGCGTACAGGTGACGATTCCCGGTACAGAGGCCGCAGGCTGCGTAGTGGGTGTCACGGTCAACGTCTCCCCATCCAACACGGCCAGGTTAGGTGCTTCGCCAGAAAACTCCTCGGTCACCTTCATGGTCACCGTGGCCTGGCTTTGACGTTGCCGTTCCTCCGCCGCTTCGGAGAAAAACTTGGCCCCATCGCCCAACGCCACTGGAACGGATGCGACCGGGTACCAGGCCACGTTGCCGAAACCCCGCAAGCCCACAAATTCGTCCGCCACCCGGTCCCAA
The DNA here is from genome assembly GCA_963821315.1 of uncultured Acidobacteriaceae bacterium. Lineage (GTDB taxonomy): Bacteria > Acidobacteriota > Terriglobia > Terriglobales > Acidobacteriaceae > PALSA-350. Next base: position 53,690 of record CAWGDP010000023.1, read on the forward strand.
TCCGAGGCTTCCGCCACCTCTGCCGGGGTACCGATCTGCTCCAATCGGGTCGAGGAAAGAGCTGCGGTCCCTTCGTAAGTGAGATCGACCGAGATAGTCTGCTGCGGGGCAAGAGGCTGCGCCAGGGCGATCACCGCCTCACGCAGAGCCCCGGTATGGTCAATATCGCTATTCACCAGTTGCTGGGAGAAAGTAGCCGGCGCATTGGCTATGCGCACGCTTGTCCATTGCAACGTAGAGGAAATCTGCAAGGGCAGACGGTGCAGCGGCTTATCCGAATCGTTACGCAGCACGCAGCGCGCGCGCACCGCCATTGCGTGCTCCCCGGGCCGCAGGTGAACATCAAGATCGTAGGAGAGGAAGGTGATCGCCTGCCGTTCCGCGTCGCTCGCTGCCTCTGCCGGCTTGGCCGCGGGAGCCGCAGCCGCCGGAGCATTGCCGCTGTCGTCAACCGACCGTGACAGAATCACCGTGCCGGGATGCTCCGCAGGTACCTGGGGGGCATCCGCCGACGGAGTAGGTGCCTCCTGCGCCCCGGCACAAGAGGCCAGGCCAATAACAACCACTGCCAACCGCAAAAACCTCATGAACCCAAACCCTTCTGCTTCTTCGTCCGCGTCGCTACGGGAGCCAAGTGGTCCCCCTGCGCGGCCCTGCGCCGCTGCCGCGCTGCCTCGTAGAGCACCACGGCCCCGGCGGCACTCACATTCAGGGAATGCACCCGGCCCGCCATGGGGATGCGCAACAGGTGATCGCAGGTGCGCCGCACCAGGTCATGCAGCCCCGCACCCTCGCGGCCCAGCACCAGCACGCAGCCCACGGAGAAATCAAACTCGTCATAGTCCATGGTGCCGCGCTCGTCCAGTCCAATGCACCACAGGTCGCGTTTCTTCAACTCTTCCAACGCCCGCACCAGGTTCACCACCCGGGCGATCTTCACGTGCTCAGCCGCGCCGGCTGATGCTTTGACCGCTACCGGGCTCAGGGGTGCGGACCGCCGCTCCGTAACCACCACCCCGTCGACCCCCGCGCCCTCGGCGGTACGCAGCAGCGCCCCCAGGTTCTGTGGGTCTTCCACCCCGTCCAGCGCCAAAAGCAAGCGGTTTTGCTTGCCGCCCCGGAGCGAGTCCCTGAGCGAGTCCTGGAGCAGATCGTCCAGGTCAAGGAATTGCCTCGCCCGAACCATCGCCACCACGCCTTGGTGCGCCTCGGTCCTGGCCAGCTTGGTGAGCTGGTCTCGGGTGTCCATGCGCAGTTTCACGCCTGCGTCCCGGCAAGCCTGGATCAGCTTTTCCAGCCGCGCATCCTGCCGCTCCCGGGCGATGCAAATGTGGTCGAATTTCCGCGTTCCCGAGCGCAGAGCCTCCTCTACAGGATGCAGACCGAACAAAATCTCCATAGTCTTAAGTTTAGACGTTAATGATAAAAAGGGTTCCCGCGCCTTCTGAGTGGCCTCGGACGGCCAATTCCTATATCCTTGTACGGATTAGGGTCGTCCAGGCACCGCTGCGGGACGACGGAGCAGTCCCGTGGTTCTTGCCACTAAGCTTAAAAAAGTGGTCGCCCAGGGCGTCTTTGGGGAATCAGCCCCCGTCTCAGAGGTAGATATGCGCGCAGCTTCGCTTACCCTCGCCGATTCATCCAGCAACGAGAACACCCTCGTCGCCCAGGGGCTGAAGCGCCACGATCCCGAGTTGCTCGATCAGTTGATCGTTCAATACCAGCATCGCTTGTTGCGCTACCTGCTCTACCTCACTGGCAACCGCGAGACAGCGGAAGATATCTTCCAGGAAACCTGGATGCGTGTACTGAAGCGCGGCGACCAGTTCAATGGCAAGTCCCGCTTTGATACCTGGCTGTTCACCATCGCCCGCAACCTGGTCATCGATGTGCGCCGCAAGCGAACCATGAGCAGCCTGGAAGCGATGCGCGAAGCGGGAGAAGACGGCCGGTCCTTCGATGTGGCCGCTGACGGTCCCTCGCCTTTTGAGACTTACCAGACCAACGAGAACGGGCAGCGCGTCGCCGAGGCTTTGCTGACGCTCGAGCCTCTGCATCGTGAAGTATTGGTCCTCCGGTTCCATGAGGAGCTTTCTCTGGAAGAGATCGCTCAGGTTACACGTTCCCCGCTTTCCACGGTAAAGTCGCGACTCTACCGCGGACTCTCAGCCCTCAAACCTCGCATCTTAGTAGCGGAGGGAGACGGGCGATGAATCGGACAAAAAAAGAGGGCCCCGACGGGGCCCTTGAAGATGTGGTGCGCTCCGTCGCCTGGCAGGATTGCAACGCCACTCAGGTGCTGACACAAAAGACCCGTCGTGCGGTGCGCGATGCCGTAATCTCCACCCAGGAGAAGCGAACTCTGCAGCGCAGGAATCTTGGCTTTGCCATTCTGGGTTTTGTGTTCATGCTGGTCTTGCTCGGGCCGGCCATCTGGAATGGGTTGGAAGATGTACTGCTGGAAGAGGAACATCTCTTCGATATGCCCACGCAGCTTGCCTTACTCATTGCCATGCTGCTTCTTGCTATGCTGGCGGCTCTCATAGCGGTCTGGAAAGGACAACGTCACGTGTACCACGATCGCGGCGGCGTTGAATCCTTTCCTCAAATTGAGAAATGACGAACAAGGTTAACAACGCCGAAGCCGCCTCCTCCATCTCGGAAGAGGTCAAGCTCATCCCGCGCTGGTCGATTGCCGCGGCTACCTTGGTCTTCGTCTTCATGCAGTATCTCTACTGGGTAATCTTGCCGGCTTATCGGGTCGCCTACAAGATGAAGCCCATCGCCGCTCCGTTCGGTGTCCGCTTTTACTTCGCTTTGTCTTGGAGCACGCTGGCCGCGTTGTACGTGCTCATGGTCGGTTACGTGAGCCGGGATGCACCGCGGCGCAGTATGAGCACCCGCTTGTGGGTGGTGATCTGCCTGGCCATGCCGGGAGGTATCGGATCTGTGCTGTACTTTCTCCTCCGCCAGCCGGTAGTCGCGCGCTGCCCCTCCTGTGGGACCAGCATTCATACCGAGTTCCATTTCTGCCCGCAGTGCGCTTACCAGGTCTCCGCGGCCTGCGGCAATTGCTATCGTGGCGTGCGAACGACGGACGTTTACTGCGTTTACTGCGGACATAGTTTGGCCACGGATAACATGCCCTCCCGCCTGCGCGCCTTTCAATCCTGACCTTGCCTGGGAACCTCGATCGGCACGTGGAAATGCTGACCCAAGCGCCTGCTGTGACTGAGCTTTCCCCCGCGCCCTATATACTCAGAATCGCTGGAGATCTCTCCGCGACAACCTTCTTATGGCAATGACTGCTCTGATCGTCGACGATGAACGGCTTGCGCGCGAAGAGCTCAAATACCTTCTGGACTCTGCGGGAGGAGTCGAGGTCATCGCTCAGGGCGAGAATGGCATTGAGGCGGTCCATCTGATTCACACGCATCATCCCGATGTAGTGTTTCTGGATGTGCAGATGCCTGGTTTGGACGGCTTCGCCGTGCTCAAGAAGTTGCTCGAGCGGGTCGACGCCGACCGCATGCCCCAGATCATCTTCGCCACCGCGTTCGACCAATACGCGGTGCGTGCGTTCGACGTCAACGCCATCGATTACTTGCTGAAGCCCTTTGATCGTGCCCGTGTCTTGCAGGCCCTGGAGCGCGCGCGTCAGCGCTTGCAGGAGATGCACCAGCTAGACTCAGAGCCGCCTGCAGAGAACGGTGCCGACCTCAAGCCATCGGAAGCGCGTCTCGACGCGCTCCTCCGTCTCATGGAACAGCAGCACTCCGGGGTACGTCCTCGGAGTGGGAAGATTATTCTGCAAGCCAACAACCGCCTCTTGCTGGCCGATCAGAAGGACATCTGCTTCGCCGCCATTGAGGAGGGCATCATCTCCGTGGTGACGCCCACCCTTGAAGGCCATTCCAAGTGCCGGACGATCGAAGAGCTGCTCGAGCTGCTGGACCCATCCATTTTCTGGAGAGCCCATCGCTCCTACGTAGTGAACATCAACCACATCAAGGAAGTCGTGCCCTGGTTCAAGAGCAGCTATCAACTGCGCATGGATGATCGCAAGCAGACGGAAATCCCGGTGAGTCGCGCCCAAACCCGGCGCCTGCGCGAACTCTTCAAGCTCTGACACGCTAATGGCACGGCGTTCAGTGTCTGCGTGAGAACTGCCCTCTCCAAATTAAGTCCAGTAGTGACGGCTGAAAATTACCCAGGATGCAATACTGAGGTACCCCGATCGGAGCAAAACGTAGCGGAGGGACCTGCTGTTTCTTTCTGTCCACCCGATCTGACAGCCCCTAATAAAAGTCACCGCCCTCCACTTGTCATCCCGACCCGGATTTCCTGCCACGTAGCACTGGACAGTGCCGCGTGTGCGCCTTTCCGTAAAGAAAGGCGCATGAAGTGCATCAACGCCACAAATCTCAACAGGAAATCCGGGGGAGCGCAGCCGAGGGATCTGCGGTGCGCCCGGCTCCCGAACAAAGGTCTCCGGTCCGTTAGTTCTCCCACAGAATCGTCATCCTGAGCGAAGCGCCTCGCAAACCTATCGCTAAACAGAGGATTTACGGCGCGGAGTCGAAGGACCTCGGCGGTGCGTATTTTACCCACGGTGCTCGGAGCGTTTCGACCACCGAAGCCCGACAACAGGACCTGCTGCGATACGCACTTGATGGCCACGGCTCACCTACCCTGCATGCACCGGCATCATCCCACTTCTTCATAAGCGCGCCGCAGCATCTGCCGCATCGCCGAAACCATATAAGCATTGTCGATGCGCAAATTACCATCGCTCACCACACCCGGATAATGATCAGGAATCAGCGACGCACTGCTGCGTACCTCTCGCAGGGCCTTCATCAGGAGATACATATCCTGATACCCGTCGTCCTGAAACGTCTCATGAAATCGCGGCAGCGGGGAACTGACATTGCGAAAGTGGACGGTGAATATCTTGTCCCGGCCACCGAACTCCCGGATCATGCTGGCGGCATTCTTACCCATGGTGTCCCCGCCTTCCAGCCAGGTGCCGAGGCACAAACAAAGCCCCCAATTCTTACTACCCTTAGAAACCACATCTTCGGCGTGTTTATATCCCGCATAGTTGATAAAGACCTTGGCCACACCATTCATGGGAGAGATCGGGGGATCGTCCGGGTGGTGAGCCAGCTTGATGCCGGCCTTTTCCGCTACTGGCAGAACGGCGTCGAGAAAGTAACCATAGTTGGCCCAGATCTCCTGCGCCGAGTAGTCACGGTCGAACATTTGCTTTTCCACTTTTTCCCGAAAGTCGGCCACGCTGAACTCGCGCGCTGTATAGCCGCGATGGGTCGTAATCATCTTCGTGGTGTATGTATTTCCAGGGTGGAAGTCGATATGCGAGGTGCGGATGCCCAAACGCCCGCAATCCGTGAGGAAGGTATTAAATTTCTCGATGTCCTCGTCCCGCCCCGGCTGACCCAGCTGAATCCTCCTGGAGCGATAGGCCTCCATCAGCGCGCAGTCGATAGTGAGCCCGTATTGGGCAAAGCGATCGCGTGTGGTCTTGATGAAATCGTAGGATGCCGCCTCACCGAAGTCAGCGTGCAGCCAACGCAGTCCAATCTGCTTGAGGAAGAGCAGCTCCTCGTCCGTGGTCTGTTGGACGGTTAGCTTGATAGCAATCTTTGTGCCCTGTGGGTCGGCCTCATCGAACGGCGCTCCCGATGGAGCAGGGAGCGCCGTCGCGGAACGAGGAAGCAGACCATAAGCAGCCGCCACCACCGGCAACTTGAGCAGCTCACGGCGATCAAGCCGTGCTGGCCTGGGAAGTTTTTCTGACCCGCTGCTATTGCTTGATGACCGTACCATCGCGCTTACGTATCTCTCCCCATCCACCATTCAGGTTATTTCTTCCCGGCGTAAACGGAGCCTTGGCGGCTGCCTGCTCATCAATTTCGATGCCCCAGCCAGGGTTCTCGTTCACCCAGAGGTACCCATCCTTCATCGTCGGGCAGCCATGAAAGATCTCCTGCGTCCGTTCGTTGAAGGGTGAGTATTCCTGAATGCCAAAGTTATAGCTCACAAGATCAAGAGTCACGTTGGCCATGTGACCTACCGGCGAGACATCCCCTGGACCATGCCAGGCTGTCCTGACCGCGTAGGGTTCGGCCAGGATCGCGATTTTGCGTGCCGGAGTAAACCCGCCTACCTGGGAAACATGCACGCGAATGTAGTCGATCAGTCGTCCCTCGATCAGCGGCTGCCACTCGTGCGGATTATTGAAGAGCTCGCCCATGGCAATCGGCGTCGCACAGTTTTGCCGGATCTGCTGGAAATAGGCTATGTCTTCCGGCGAAAGCGGATCTTCCAAAAAGAACATGTGAAACTTCTCTGCTTCTTTGCAGAACTGCACCGCCTGGTTGGGTGTCAGCCGTTCGTGCATATCATGCAGCAATTCAATCTCCTCGCCCAATTCCTGGCGGCAAACCTCCAGCAGCTTCAAGGAACGGCGGAAATCATACGCCGGTTCGAAGAGAGGTTTATCGTGCAGCGCCTTGAGCGTATTGTCTGTGCCTGTTCTCGAGCCGTAACCAGACATTCCGGGGATTCCAACCTGCACCCGAACATTGCGAAAACCTTTGGCGATATAGCCCTTCGCGCTTTCCACCACTGCTGCATAGTCAGGTCCGTCGGCATGCCCATAGGCATCGACGGCTTCCCGGCATTTGCCGCCGGCAAGCTGATAAACCGGCATGCCTGCCTGGCGCCCTTTGATGTCCCACAGTGCCTGATCGACACCGCTGATGGCGTTATTCAGCACCGGGCCATTCTTCCAATAAGAACTGTCGTAGCACGATTGCCAGATATCTTCGATCCGGTCCGTAGTTTTACCCAGCAAAAACGGCTTCAGATATTTTTCTACCGCCGGCTTAACCAGGTCGGCGCGTTGCGTGAATGTGGCGCAGCCGTATCCGTAGAGCCCATCCTGATCCGTCGTGATTTTGACCACCGTAAGCCGCGTGCCCGCGGGCTCACATTCAATCACGCTAATATCCTTGATGCGTGGCGTTGCCATCCCGCGCGTGGCCCGTGCCACCTGTTCTTGCGCGCGTAGCACTGGCGGGGCAAGACTCAGCAAGGCTGCGCTTCCCATAGACTTCAACAACTCACGACGTTTCATCGACATTCAGAGAGCCCTCTCATTGTTGTTTATCCCCACCACTGTTCGCCTTCTGCCAGGTGAGCCTTTACCACGTCAGGATTCAGTTCGACACCGAGCCCTGGCTTATCTGTTACGCTGATGTGCCCACCCTTGATATACGGACCGTCGAGCAGCAGGACTTTGTCCATCCAACCCCCCTGGCCGGTTATCGTTTCACAAGCGATATAGTCGCGGATGGACGCAGCCCACTGGCAGTTCGCCCAGGTATGTAACTGACTACCGGTATTGTGCGTCGCCATCGGCAATCCAAATGTATCAGCCATATCGGCGATCCGTTTCGTTTCCAGAAATCCGCCGCTGTTGCGTAGGTCAGGATTCAAGATGTCACATCCCTGATAAATAATGAAATCCTTAAACCCCGCCCGCCGTTCCAGATTCTCACCCGTACAGATGGGCACACGCGAACTGGCGCACAATCTTTTCCACGATTCAGAGTAGTCCACGGGAAGCGGATCTTCCAGCCACAGCGGTTTAATGGGCGCAACCGCCTCTGCCAATTGAATGGAGGTGCGCAAATCGTATTCCCAGTGGCAGTGGACCATGAGGTCGTGATCCCAGCCGATGGCCTCGCGGCAATTCTCATACCCCTGGGCGATGTCCATCAGTTCTTTGGTCGTAAGCACTCGATTCCCAAGATCCCGGGCGCTGTCGCTCGCCACGTCTGTATGGCGAAACCCGATCTTGTGTGCGGTAAAGCCACTGGGATCTGCCTTGATCTTGTCCGCCCACTCGCGGCAGGAGGCCTTGTCCAACATATTGCGCGGAGCCGCATGGTCGTAAACCCGCACCTGGTCCCGGAACCTTCCTCCCAGCAGCGTCGATGTGGGAACGCCGAGGCTCTTACCCGCCAAATCCCAAAGAGCCATTTCAATGCCGCTGGCCGCGCGCATGAGTGAGTGCGCGGAGCCATCTGTCCGCGTGCCCGAAAGCTCAGGACCTCCAATGCCCATATAGGTGTAAATGGCGTCGATTTCCAACGGATTTTTGCCCACCAGCAGCGGTTTGAGCGCCTGGATCTGCTCCTTTACGCCGATGCTAGGGGTTCCATAGGCCTCGGCGATCCCGAACTGCCCATTATCGGCAACCACCTTCACATAAACGTAGGTACGTTGGCCGGCCAACGTCATCGTCTGGATGTCGGTGATCTTTGCACGGACCTTCTCCGCGGCGGCGAGAGGCAAAAATCCGTTAACCCACCCCACTCCGCTAAGCAGGGCCGTACCACCTGCAACTCCGAGAAACTTACGCCGCGACCAGCTTGGTTCGATTGCCTGGACCACGATTCACCCCGCACTGAGTTCCTGCACCAATGCTCTGGTGCGGTTCCTTTGTTCTTGAGAGAGTTCCGAAACCAAGGGCGGAATATCCTGGGTCACGCTTCACCATTCTCCAACAGAGCCGTCCTGGTGAAAAACGCGCGCCATGGGTTTTGAACCACCGAAGGGATACTTGCTCAAAGAGGCTTCGCTCAGTTCAAACCCCAACCCCGGCTTCGAAGGCAGAGGGAATCGTCCATTCACCATGCGCATAGTAGGGAAGCCGAACCACTCGGCCCAGATCTTCTCCTTGTCGCCCGGCTGCACAAAGCTGCAGATCTCCTGGATCAGAAAGTTGGGCATCGAAGAATCCACATGCAGTGTAGCCATCCCCCCGATGGGACCTTCGCACGCATGCGGCGCCATGGAGACGTTGGAAATGTTGGCCATGGCCGCAACCTTCCAGAGCCCGGTGACTCCGCCGACGTGATTGATGTCCGTCTGCAAAATATCAACGATGCCCATTTCGATCAACTCGCGACAGCCGTAGGCCGCAACTAATCGCTCGCCGGTTGCGATCGGCGTGGTTGAACGGCTGGCCACGCGGCCCATAGCCTGCACGTTCTCGGGCGGGCACGGCTCTTCGATAAACAGTAAATGCAGCGGCTCAACTTCTTTAGCGATGATGGACGCTACGCTGGGACTGGTCTTCGCATGGAAATCAACCGCGATGTCGATGGAGTCGCCCAGCTTTTCGCGAATGCGCTGCATATGCCTTACCGCCCGATCGATCTTGGCATGGGTCTCGATCCATTCGTATTCCTGGTCGGGAAGTCCGATCTTGAAACACGACACGCCTTCCTGGAGAGCGGTTTCGCGCAACTTTGCCAGCTGCTCGTCTGTCCGTGCGTTCTCTGCATGGTAGTAGCCGCGAACGCCCTCTGGATCGTAAGGCCCGCCCAGAAGCTGATACACCGGAACACCCAACGCCTTGCCGCGAAGATCCCACAGCGCTTGATCAATGCCGGAAATCGCCGATCCGATCACTGGGCCCGCGCGATAGAAGCTGTGCACATACATCGACTGCCAATGATGCTCCACCTGCATGGGATCTTTGCCGATAACAAAGTCCCGAAAATCCTCGATGCAAGACATCGCGGCCTTTGCCTTGCCCTCAAGCGTGCCCTCTCCCCACCCCACCAGTCCTTGATTGGTCTCAAGTTTCACGAAGACGTAAGGCCGATCAGAATCGGGCGTTAACGAAACCCCGAATACTTTCAGATTGGTGACTTTCAAGCCGGAGCTGAGATCCCGAAATGCTTCGGCCCGCGCGGCCTGTTCCCCATTCGACTGAGCGATGAATGGCTCACATCCACAGAGGTCCGTTGTTCGAGAAGTGGATACCGCTGCGGCAATGCGAGACGCGGGTACAGCAGCAGCAACCGCCGCCGCTCCGCCGAGAAAGCTTCGTCGATTCATGCGATCTGATTCCTCTCCAGTGCCTGTACGTCTACCTCGACACCGAGACCCGGCCCCTTGGGCAACGCGAAGAATCCGGCTTGCGCCGTTGCTGACCCGGCGCCTGCGTTGGGTAGTTGCGCGATGAAGAAATTCGGGATACTCGCCGCCACGTGCAGAGCCGCGGCAGTAGCAATCGGACCAGCCGCATGCCAGGGTGCGACAGCCACGTAGTACGTCTCTGCCATCGCAGCCAAGCGCCGGGTACCCGAAATGCCGTGCACCAGCAAATCGGGCCGAAGCAAGTCGACCAGGCCTGCCCGAAGCAGATCCTGGTAGGTTCCAGGACTGGAGATATCACGGCCAAGGCCGAGAGGCACGACGGTCTCGTCGGTAATCTTGTGCAGAGTGGACAGATTAGATACCGGACAGGGTGCATCGAACCAGAGCGGATGCATCGACTCTACGGCAGCAGCCAGGGTTGCCGTATCGGAAGGAGTGAGCTGGTCGCTGCCTTCGAAGGCAAAGTCCGCATCCGGAGCCGCGGCGCGCATGGCCTTCAAACGCGCTACGCCGGCTTGAATATAAGCGCTTCCTTGGTTGCGTGCTGCCGGGGTAGGGATGGGTACCAGGAACGCGGCAAAACCTGACGCAACTTGCTTCTGAAGATCCTTTTCCAACTCAGCGTCGGACGTTCCGGACAATCGCACGATGGCGCGTGCCTTGTTCCGCGTGGGACCGCCCAAAACGCGATAAACGGGAGCCTTCGTAGCCTTGCCCAGAATATCGAGTAATGCCATGTCTATGGCTGCTTGTGAGTTTTGCGGAACCAGCGGACGCAAGGTCTCATACGCCGATGCTGGGCGGCCCAGCGCAACTTCACGCGTAGCCTTTAACTCGGGGCTGGATAACTCCTTACACTCGCCATAACCAACCAGCCCCGATTGGGTTCGGACCTGTAGAACTACATAAGAGCTTCCGGCACCAGATTGGGATACGCGAAAGGCGCGCACATCCGAAATAGCCTGCGGGCCGGCCCCGCCACCAGCCCCAGCCTCCCGCTGTCCCAGAGCGAGCAGAGTTCTTCTTCTTTCCGCCTTACTAACCATCAGCGATCTCCGTTCCTACCAGGGAGAAGGTCACACTCCACGCCCTAAGTTCTTTCCATCCCTCAACTGCCACACACGAGCGTTTTGCATAACCTTAGACGAAGGACTATATGGAAAAGTCCCCGCTACTTTAAAACGTCAACCTAAGCGCAGCCTGAATCTGGCGCGCTGTATTCGACGTAGAAGTAATCGTACCGGCGCCTCCAGAATTGATCACGGCCGCTGGAACCACGAACTGAGGATGATTGAATATATTGAAGAATTCCACCCGAAACAACAACGCAGCACTCTCTTTGATGGGAAAATGCTTCTCGAGTGAAGAGTCAACATCAACTTCCCGAGGTCCCCGGAGAGTGTTTCTGCCGACGTCGCCCCAATTGTAGGCGGTGGGCGAAGTGAACGCTGCCGGATTGAACCATTGCGAGATCGTTTTGGTCGACGGATATTGTGCCACCCCGGGAATAACGTTAGCTCGGCTGGCCGAGGCCCCAGTATTGGTTGCGGTGCCGCTTATCGTCACAGTGAAGGGCAGCCCCGACTGTCCAACGAAGATACCGTTAGTCTGCCAGCCTCCCAACACCCACTTATCAAGGAAGGAATTGCTGTTAAGCAACGCTCTTCCCGGTCCGAATGGCAACTCATAGCTTCCGTAGACATTGACACGGTTTCGGATGTCGTTGTCGGAATTGGCATAGTCGGCGTTCCGATCGTAGGGGTTCTGGGGAATCGGGCCATCCACTCCACCATCGAACGGGGCGTTGTCCAGTGCGTGTGCCCAAACATAGTTGGCAGTTAAAAAGAACCCGCGTGATAGGCGCTGTTGAAAGCTGGTCTGAAGCGAATTGTACGAACCGACGCCCACGGACTCGTAGAGGGTGATTGCCGTCACGTTCGGGTACTCCGCGTAGAACTGTCGTCTGGGTTGAATACTCCCCGGACCTGGAGGTGGCTGATCGATAGGATTCGCCCAGGATAAATGGTGGGTGATCGAGGCTACATAACCGATGGTGAAGGAGGAACGTGGAGTCAACTGCCTCTGCATGCTTAAGTTGAACTGCTGGCCGGAAGCGTTCTTGAAGTTCTGATCGATTCCTTTAAGGGTGCCGAATGGAGTAGAAAACACCGAAGCTGGAATCTGTGCGGGAGTAAGAAATCCCTGGGAAACCGTGTTCGCGGGAAACAGCGTTCCTGGCGAGAGCGTATAAATCAGATCGAATGGCCACTGCCGCTCCTGCCGTATCGTTGTTCCCTCGTTTGCCTGGGGATCATAGAAGGCGCCATAGCCGCCCCGCAAGACAGTCATCTCGTCCAGTTGGTAAGCAAATCCCACACGCGGGCCGATTGACCCGTAGTCCGTATTCCAGTTTGCCGTCTTCGACACGCCATTCTGGCCTGCAATCTCAACCGCCGCAGTCGCGGGATTGAAATTGACCCAATAGTCGTGGGCATCCGCATATGGCGTATTGATCTCGTAATGGAGGCCAATATTTAGTGTTAATTTCTGTGTGATACGCCAATTATCTCCGCCATAAAAGTTGTACTCGTTTCCGAAGACATGCGCCGTTCCAGGCAGGAAGAGGTCGCGCACCGTCGAAGCGGGATAGCCAAGTAAGAACGAAGCCATCGCGTTTCCGGTCCCCGTGGTGGAGGCCGGGTTGTTTGAAAAGTTGCTATCGAAGTTGAAGCGCCCAAATGGGCTCTGGCCCGGAGGCGAGTCGGTCTCGCTGATCAAATGATGAAGGGTGTCAACGCCAAACTTGAAATTATGCCTGCCGCGCTCCCATGACACATTCCCTATGTTCTCCCATAGGTGCTCACGCCGGATCTCGGGCTCCGATCGTGAATTGCCCAAGCCCCCGAAGCCGGATGGACTGATGATCGGCGCCACCGGGCCCTCTAGAGGGGCTCCCGGTGGCTGGTACCCGGGCATGGGTGTCCTTCCTGGAATCTCTGCAAAGATCGGAGATGTCAACGGAGAAGGCAGCAGAAAGCTGGTGAACCTGTTAAATCCGAACCGGTACTCGCCCACAATGTGCGGAGTGATGATTTTGTTGTAAGCCAACACTCCCTGTTGCCCACGGTCCGCCTCCGGCCCTGAAAAGGCGCCCTCACTCCCGCCGATAACATCGTTGAACGTGTTCGGCATTTGTATCTGTGTGTCGTCGATCGAATAGCGCGCAAAGAATGTCTGGGTGGGTGTGATCTCGTAGTCCACCCGGGCGTCCCCACGGTTATCGTCGCTCTTCTTGAGCGGATACGTAACAATGTTATTTACTATTGCGCTGGTTTGTGGCAGCGGATAGGCATTCACGAGTTGGTATGCAATTGGATCGAACCGATCCGCCGGAATAATATTGTTTGGAAATTGCGTCCGCTTATACGTCGACCCTGAGGCGGTGGTGGTCAAGGGGTCGTAAATATTGGCTATCCCCTGGAAATCCCCCTGTCTCTCAAGCATGGTAGGAACGGTATTGACCTGCGTCCCTGCTGCCTGTTCGTAGTACCCTTCATAGTTCACGAAGAAGAACGCTTTGGTGCGTTTAATCGGGCCGCCTAATCTTCCACCGAAATCATTGAGCCGATAGAGCGGAATCGGTGTATCCGGCCTGACAAAAAAGTTCTTTGCATCCAGGTCTGAGTTGCGAATGTATTCGTAGACAGAACCATGGAGATTATTTGACCCGGACCGAGTGCTGGTCACCAGGATTGCCCCCGCCCCGCGGTTGTATTCGGGCCCGGCATTGCTGGTGATGATATTGAACTCCTGGAGAGATTCAACGCTGGGCCGCACAATCTGCGTCTGCGCGATCATTTCCGTATTATCGACACCATCCAGGAGCAACTTATTTGCGCTATCACGGGCGCCGTTGGCTTCGATGGTTGTACCGCCGGGGCGCAATTCGTCCGGCCGGACTCCCGAACCAATCGTGCCGGTAGGTGCATAGTTCAATCCTGTAACACCCGGAGTAATAATGGCCAGCTGAGTCATGTTTCTTCCGTTTAGGGGCAGCTGCTGGACCGCCGTCGTGGCTATCACCTGCCCCACGGCAGCGTTCTCGCTTTGTAGTACAGGAAGCGTCCCTGTGACTTCCACCGACTGGGTGACCGAACCAACCTCCATAACGATGTCAAGACGCGCAGTCTGGCCCACCTGCACAACGTAGCCCTTATTGATGTGCTTGGTGAATCCTGTTTTTTCCGCCTCGATGGTATAGCTGCCAGGCGTCAAATTGCCCGCGACGTATTCCCCGGCGCTATCCGTCTGCAGGGTCTTGGTCTCGTTTGTACTTTCGTCGGTGACCCGCACCGTGGCGTCTGGGACAATTGACCCGTTCTTGTCTGTCAGTGTGCCCGTGATGGTGGCGCGCTCAACCTGCGCGAAACCCGTTAGGCAAAGCGCCGATGTCAGAACAAGCACCGCCACGCAACCTGCTCGAGGGATGAGCTTTCTCTTCGAAGTGGATGATCCGGCCTCACAACACGTCATGATGACCTCCTCATTAGCTGACGGTAACCAGGCTCTTCCGTCTAACCTGCTTGCAGGCGAAGGCAATCCTCATGCCGCGTGTGCACCATGTGAGCGCAATTTCCGCCCAATCCCGCGCGCTGTTTTCGCAAGCGGGTGAATGGTACAGCGGCCATACCACTATGTCAACAACCTCGTATCCTACGGGGTTTCAGGCACTTTGTTATCGCCCGGGATAACTGCGTACCGCTATCCAGGATGTGGGTGGCCTGAGTCATCAACGGCCGTAGTAAGCGTAGCCACGGCAGCACGGAATCCGTTTTATCCGCACAGCAACTTGACAATTGCACAGCGCAGGTATGACAGTGGCTCGGTCGTATATACCACGACTCCTCGCGTGGGCCCGGGGCAACGTCTGGAACCGAGGCAATTACCAATAAAGCTCAGCAACCACGTTCGCGGAGGGTAGAAGTCAGTAAGGAGAGATAGATATGGCCTTTGGATATATGTCTAGTGGATTGCCGGCCCTTGCGCTGGCCCTTCCACTGATCGTGTCGTCTGTGTCGCAGGCTCAGCTGAACGCGCCTGCGGCGAATCCAGCCGGTCCGCTCGCACAGCGCATTGCCCATACGGACCCAGCAAAATATCAACACCTCAGCGCGGTGCACGACGGAGCAGGGTCGATGGACTTCGAGGTGTTGCTGGGCGCAGATGCGCTCGATACGAACCTGATCTTCTTCCATCGCGGCGTCCTCCTGCCCAAGGGCGGTATCGGCCAGCACTTCCATAACAAGTGCGAGGAAATGTTCGTCATTCTTGACGGCGAAGCCCAGTTTACGATTGACGGGCGCACCTCCGTGCTTAAGGGGCCGGCAGGTGTGCCGGATCGCATTGGCCACGCCCATGGCATCTATAACGATACCGACAAGCCCGTGCAGTGGCTCAATATCAATGTCGGTTTGAGCAAAACCTATGACACCTTCAATCTAGGTGATTCACGTGTAGGCGTTCCTCTTGACCCCATCCCACAGTTCGTGAGCATGCATCTGGATCGATCCCTGCTCAAGTCAGTCGATCGCATGAACGGCGGAACGGGCACCGTGGAATATCGCCGGGTGCTTCCGCCCAGCGTGTTTTTCACCACTTGGTCCTACATCGACCATCTTCTGATTCCCACCGGCAGTTCGGTCGGTCCGGACACGAAGTCGGACATGAGCGAGGTTTACTATGTGGTTACCGGCGATGGCACAGCTACGGTAGATGCGGAGACGGCTCCAATCCATAGCGGAGACGCGATCCCCGTCCGGCTCAACCAAACTAAGGCATTCGCCAACAATGGCAGCGGGCCGCTGGAATTCCTGATCGTCGGCGTCGCCCGCGATTTTGCTGCCAAGGACGCGCTGATGAATGCGCCGCGCAGCACCCGATGAAACGAGTGAAAAAGACAGCTCATAACCCTGTGGACGTATGGTGACCGTGATGAAGCATTGGACTCGACGCGGGTTTCTTTCCGCCGCCACCGCGACTCTCGCCGCCACCAGGCTGCGTGCCGCAGCGCCCGGCACAGGCGAGTGCGTATATATCGGATCGTCGGCGGAGGGTGATGGTGAAGGTGTCCACGTAGGCAAGTGGAACGCGGCCTCGGGGACACTCTCTGATGTCCGCCTCGCCTTCCCCGCCAACTCGCCGAGTTTCCAGGTCGGCGGCGAAAGCCACGGGATGCGGTTCCTCTTCTCCGGCCATCAGCCCCAACCAACGGTTGCAGCCCTCAGCTCCTTCCGCGTCGAAGCATCCGGCGATCTTAAAGTCATCAACACCGTCACTGTGGCGGATCTTGCAGAGAGCATGATCCAAATCGTGCTCGACCACACCCAGCGGTGTCTTGTCTCCGCAAGTTATCGCAGCGGCAAGGTCTTCTCCTTCAAGGTTGGCCCGGATGGCCACCTCTCCGATCCGGTCTCCCAGTTCCAGCTCTCCGGCCACGGTCCCAATGCCCGGCGTCAGACCACCGCGCACGCGCATGGCGCGGTGATTCCGCCCGACAATCGTTTCGCGCTCGTAAACGACCTCGGCTCCGACCGCATCATGGTCTACAAGCTCAACGCCTCTACTGCGGAACTCACTCCGAACGACCCTCCGTTCTACGCCGCTGCGCCCGGCTCTGGCCCACGCCACCTTGCCTTCCACCCCAATGGCAAGTGGGCTTACAGCATTAATGAACTCGACTCCACCATCACCTGCTTAAGCTGGAACGCAAAAACCGGCGTTCTCACCACCGTAGACAACATCTCCACCCTGCTACCCGGCGCTGACGTCGCCAAAAATCGTGCTGGCGAGGTCATCATCGACAAGGCCGGACGCTTTCTCTACGCCTGCAACCGCGGTCCCAACGAGGAGTTGCTGGTTTATGCGATTGATTCGACCGGCCGCCTGACGCTTGCGGGGCGCACCCCGCTCGGGGGTAAAGAGGCTCGCCATTTTGCCCTTGCTCCGGGCGGTAGCTTCCTTGTCGTGGCCGAGCAGTTCACTAACCAGGTCAGCGTCTTCACGCGGGATCGGAGCACCGGGCTTCTCGTTCCTACGGGAAACAAATATCCAGTGAACAAGCCCTCCTGCATTGTCTTTGTTTGAAGGGGCAATGCGGCGTGGATGGCGCGAAAAACCAAGGCACTGGTCAAGGTAACTCGCTGCTCACGGGTATAATTTACGATGTTTTAGATACGTTGGTATCGAATGATCGGCAAGTGAAAGCTTCTCTCCCATAAAATACGAGTGCTACTTTCCCGGCTCTCCAAGGCCTGCTCCTAGGATGCGAACTGTAAAGGCAGTAACTCCAATACCGCGCACCACGCTCACAGCTGCAGCATTTGAGCAGCTTATCTCGCGCGTGGTGAAGGGAAATTGGAAGCCCGGCGATCGCATTCCTCCCGAACGCGACCTCTGTCAGCAATTGGGAATCGCTCGCACTTCTCTTCGCGAGGCACTCAAGGCGATGGAGCTGATCGGCCTGCTCGACAGCCGGGTCGGCGACGGGACATTTGTTTGTCCGCGATCAGAATTTCTCTCCCGGCCTTTGCTCTGGGCCTTTACGGGATCCGATCATAATGAACTCCAGGACATCATGGAGGCGCGCACCATCATCGAGGAAAACCTTGCTGGCCTGGCGGCTGAGCGCGGTTCCCGCGAAGCCATCGCCGAAATCGGTAAAGCTGTACAGATGATGCGAGATAGCATCGCGAGAGGCGATTCAATCCTGGAAGCTGACGTAGCCTTTCACCTGGCCATCTCCTCGGCAGCGCAAAACGATGTATTACACAACGCGGCGCAACTGCTGCGCAATCTATTGCGCCAGTGGATTTATTTCAATTTGGCTTTGCCCGGAGTATCTGCCATCGCCTTGAAACATCACCATACCGTCTACCGGGCGATTTTGCAGCGCAAGCCGGCAATGGCGCGGCGTGCCATGCGCACGCATCTCTCAGAAACCATGGCGCTGGTCAAACACTCCCTCAAACATGAAGTGCAAGGAAAAGTCGGCGTAATTTCCAAGCGATGAGCAGTTCAGGTACAGGCCCTCGTTGCCTGACTCTGTCCATCCACCTCCACCCATGCTAAGGTGGGCCACTGCCCTCAAATTTGTCATCCCGACCGGACTCCGGATTTCCTACTACGCGGACTCATCAACGAACACGTATGCGGCTTGAAAGCCGCACGAGGTTCACCGACGCCACTGAGCCTGCCAGGAAATCCGGAGGGAGGGGAGGGACCTGCAGTTTCACCTTCGGCATAAGCGAATGCGCCATGGGCGAATCACCTCCAATTTTCAAACCCCGCGTCGTTTCCAGGCCATGTATGCCTCTTTTGTTTCGGCATTCGGAGGATAAGTGCCGCGCAACGGAGCCCCACCGGCAATTTTTTGAATAATAAAATCCTCCATCGCCTCTTGTTCGGCGGAATCCGAGGCAACCTCTTCTGCCAGGTGGCGCGGAATGACGACCACTCCATCCACATCGCCGACGATGACGTCGCCCGGGTAGACTGCGACTCCGCCGCACCCAATCGGGATATTCAAATCGATAGGATGGTGCTTGATCAGATTAGTTGGCGCGCTTGCGCCCGCACAGAAAACGGGAAACCCGAGCCCGGCGATAACGCCGCTATCCCGCACTGGTCCATCGGAAACCATCCCGGCAACGCCCCGCACCTTCAATCGGGTCGTCAAAATTGAGCCACAGGATGCGGCCGTCTTATCACCCCGGCAATCCTGAACCAGCACTGATCCCGGCGGCGCCGTTTCAATCCCTTTTCTCTGTGGGTTTTCAGGATCGAGAAAGATGTCCAACACGTCGATATCTTCGCGCGCCGGAATATTACGAAGGGTGAACGCTGGTCCGACAAGGTTACCGTTTTCGAGTTTCCCCAGAGCGGCGACGCCCTGCATAAACACATTACGAAAACCGCGCTTGAATAACTGCGTCGTTAGTGTGGATGTGCTGACCGATTTGAGACGGGCAAACACCTCGTCGGGCAGTTGAGTCACGCTCTTGCTCCTTAGGTAGTAGTTTTTCTTCTCTCACCATGCTCAGCGTATCCATGCTGGCAACCCTCAAATCCTGCTCACGGAGGAGCCTACCACCGGGGGTGCAAGCCCTTCCAATGCAAGGGCATCGCGGCATGATGATAGATCAACGTCTGCCACGGGGCCGAATTCCTAGCCAGAGGAATTCGCCGTTTTCGAAAATTTCTTTTGCATAGCGATGCCTCATTGGAATACTATCCGCCTGCCATAAATGGTCAATGATAGATCAACGTCAACTGGAGGTGTTCTTGAGACGGACCCGGAAGCAAGTACTCTTTGCCTCGGCTACGGTTCTGCTGGCGGCAGTCACGGCAACCATCGTGGCCCAGACCGCGCAGCCAGCTAAGCCGAAGCGTATCAACCAGGCCATCGAACTCCTGGCAGAAGGCCAGCCTATCTACTACACCGGCTCTCACTCCGGAACCACAGGGACCTATGAGCAAGGAGTGAAGGACGCGCAGACCTATGCGGACTACATCAGCTACGACATGGAGCACGCTCCCTTCGATGTAAAGGGATTGCAGGAGTACATGCGCGGCCTGGTTGCCGGTGGTCCCAGCAGAAGCGGCCATCGAACCCCGGCCGTGATCGTGAACGTGCCCGTGAATGGCATGGATGCCGAGGCGGTCCATGCCAACGCCTGGATGTTCAACCAGGTGCTGGCCACCGGCGTACATGGCGTCATGCTTACCCATGCGGACGACCCCGGCGCGATTCGCGCCTTCGTTGAAGCCGTACGCTTTCCCATCCACCACGAAGGCGTAGGCGTCGATGGGCTTCCTGAGGGGCGTCGCGGCGTTCACGGGGTTGCCAACGCATCCCAAATCTGGGGTGTCTCCCAGGTAGAGTATGAGGAGAAAGCCGATCCCTGGCCGCTCAATCCCAATGGCGAACTGCTCCTCGGCGTGAAAGAGGAAGACAAGTACGCGCTCGCCAATGTCGACCAAAATCTGAAGGTTCCTGGCATCGGCATGGCGGAATGGGGCCCTGGCGATATGGCCATGTCGCTGGGTGTCCGAGCGCAAGGCGAAGCCGCGATCCAGGATCCGAAGATGGTTGCGGCGCGCGCCAAAGTCCTGGCCGCCTGCAAAGCTAACCATATCTTCTTCCTCAACTCACTGAGCGCTAAAGACGTGATCTCCATGATCAAGGAAGGTGTGATGGTCGGGCCTGCCAGTCCTGAGACCGCAGCCATCGGCCGTAAATACACCAATAGACCCCCACCTTACTAAACCCCGCGTTCGTTTTCTTTGAGGGACTATGAGATTGATCCCGAGCTGTCGTTTCATTCTTGGCCTGGTATGGGTGACTGTAACGGCCGCTGTTGCCGGCGCCCAAAATCAGCCTAACGCGCTTACCCCCAACGAAACCACTCAAGGTTGGAAGCTGCTCTTCGACGGCAAAAGCCTGGACGGCTGGCAGCCCTACGTAACATTCACCCCGCCGGCGACCGGAGATTGGCTTGTGGCCGACGGTGCGATTGTTTGTCCTGGCACCAGCTCCGGTTGGCTTGCCGGCAACGACACCTTCACCAACTTCAAACTAAAGTTACAGTTTCGCGGCAGTGAGAAGACAAATAGCGGCGTTTTTCTCCGTTCGGAAAAAGAGGGCGCGCCGCACAAAACCGGTTACGAATTGCAAATCTGGGACTACCAACCAGCCGGCTACAACACAGGCAGTCTGGTCGGCTCCCTCAAGGCCATGCCCACAACCATTTTGGACGAGCAATGGAACGACTACGACATCACCGCCGATGGCGACCATTACGTGATCGTTCTCAACGGTAAGACCATCCTTGACGATCACGATTCCAAACACACGGCAGGGGTGATCGGATTTCAATGCCAGAAGGGAAACAAAATTGAGTTCAGGGACATCAGGTTGTTGCCACTTCAAAAGTGACTAGTTCAGGGGAAATGCTTTAGTGTGGTGAGTCACCCAGCATTTGAGGAAGGCAGGATCATGAAAATCAAGAGAAGAGATCTGCTCACGGCAGGTGTCTCCATCGGTGTGGGGATGGCAGCCACGGGTGTAATGGCGCAGGATGGTCCGCCGGCCGGCGGTGCTCGCGGCGCCCGGCGGGGCAGTCAATCGGTCAATAGCAATACTCAGCCTTCATCGGTCGACCTGAACTACAAGCCGCGCCGCATCAACAAGGCGATTGAGCTGTGGGAAGACGGTCAACCGATCTATTACGGCAACTCCGGCATGGGGCCGGGCGTGGACAGCTATGCCCAGGGCGTCAAGATGGCCCGGACCTACATGGATGCGATCAACTGTGAGATGGAGCACGGGGCCCTCGACTTCGCAGGCTTACGCGAGTTCATGCGCGGTCTTGTGGATGGCGGCCCAACGCGAAGCGGCCATCGCACGCCGGCGGTATTTGTGGAGACGGGCATCATCGGTCTCGACCCTGCCTATATGCGGGCCAACACCTGGGTCCTGGAACAGCTGCTGGACTGCGGCGTCCATGGCATTCACATGTGCCACGCGCGCGATGCCGGGGCGGTCAAGGTCGCGACCCAGATGGCGATGCGTTATCCGTTCGATTATCCGGGCGTTCCCAAGCTGGAGATGCGGGGTCTTCGCGGTTCCAGCGCGAACTTTGCCGCCGAAGTCTGGGGTGTCAACCACAATAAATACCTCCATGTGGCCGATTTGTGGCCGCTCAATCCCAAGGGCGAGATGATCTTCGGGGTCAAGATCGAAGACACCTTTGCCGACGTAGATGTCGACCAGACGATCGCCTTGCCTGGCATCTCGATGGCCGAATGGGGGCCGGGCGACCATAGCTTTTGGCTCTACGGCCTTGATATTTTTCCTGAAGATGGTTCACAGGTGGATGTAGGAACCAGGCCGGAAATGGTCAAGGTAAGGCAAGCCGTTCTCGACGCTTGCAAGAAGAACAAGGTCATGTTCCTCAACGCCGGCACTGCAAATCAGAACAGCCCGGATTATGTCGTCAAACAGATCCAGGATGGTGCGATGGTGCTGGAGGCGCCCGAGTCCGCGGCGATTGTCGGCCGCGAGTACAGTAAGCGGAAAATGCCTGTTTGATGACTCAAGAGAGGCGTAAGCGGCAATTTGACGAAACAAAATTGAGTCGAGCAACGTCAGGATACGTTCGCTAGAAAAATAATCGCCTGTATACGCCTGGAAAGTACCGCAGGCATATAGAGTTTTGCTGTACACGTCTGGAGAGTCTTATGAAGAAAATGCTCATGGCAGCGGTCATCGTCTGCACCGTGTTGGGCGCTTCGACCGCCTTCGCTCAGGTGAAGATGACGAAGGACCAAATGATGTTCTACACCTCTGACTGGAAGGGCGACCGCTTTCCTGATGGGCGCCCGAAGGTGCCGGACGATCTACTCAAGCGCGCCGTGGACTGTACCATCGAGGATATCTGGGGCTTTCTCCGCCAAAAGGGCTACGCCAATCAGTTTGAGGGTGACTGGCAGGCTCTCCACATCGATAAGCCCTTTGCCGGCCGTGCGCTCACCGCTCAATACATGCCCACCCGTGCGGACATGGCGAAGGCGATTGCTGCGGAAGGCAAAGCCGAGGGCCGCGTCAGTGGAAACAACAGCTGGCCCATCAACGAACTGCAGGTTGGGGACGTATATGTTGCAGACGGCATGGGAAAGATCATTGAAGGCACGTTGATCGGCTCCAATCTGGGCAACGGCGTTGCCGCCCACACCCACACCGGATTTGTTTTCTATGGCGGCATCAGGGACCAGGAAGAGAACCGGGAAATCCCAAACTTTAACGGATTTTACAAAGGCTACGATCCCTCTGCCTGGGCGCAAATGGAGCTGACTGCGATCAACGCGCCCGTTCGTATCGGCCGAGCCATTGTGTTACCGGGCGATGTTGTTCTGGCCAAGACGGACGGGGTCATCTTCATCCCCGCAATTTTGGCTGAAGACGCGATCAGCCACGCGGAATTTACCAGCCTCGAAGACGATTACAACTTCGAATTGAACAAAGAGGGCAAGAACGGTGCCGAATTCGAAGGCGGTTGGACACCGGAAAAATATCAAGGCCTTGCCAAGTGGATCGATGCTCATCCTGAAAAGCTGAAGATGCCGCGTTCTGAATTCGATGCGCTCATGGCTGAAAGGCTCAAGCCCCGTCCGCCGCGTACCCCGCCCGCACCCTAGCGCTCCACGAGAGGAAACATGCGAATCATCACCAGCTGCTCTTTCGTTCTTGGAATGGGATTGGTCATCTTGGCCGGCGGGGTTGCGGCCGCTCAGGCCTCACCCAATACGCTTACTTCTAAAGAACGGGCTCAGGGTTGGAAACTGCTCTTTGATGGCAAGGATCTGGACGGCTGGCAGCCTTACAGCACGTCGAAGCCGCCGGCAACCGGGGATTGGGTTGTGGCCGACGGCGCGATTCTCTGTCCTGGTACCAGCCCTGGATGGCTGGCCGGCAATGACTCCTATACCAATTTCGACCTCAAACTGCAGTTTCGCGCCACCGAGAAGACCAACAGCGGAGTCTTTATCCGTTCCACAAAAGAGGGCGCACCGAACAAGACGGGTTACGAAGTACAGATCTGGGATTACCAACCCGCTGGCTACAACACCGGAAGTTTGGTCGACTCCCTCAAGGCAGCCCCCATCAAAATCCTTGAAGGCCAATGGAACGACTACAACATTAAGGCGGTCGGCGATCACTACGTCGTCGTTCTCAACGGCAAGACGATCCTCGACGACCACGACTCGAAACACACCGAAGGGGTGATAGGACTCCAGTGCCAGCCAGGAAACAAGATCGAGTTCAGGAACGTCAAGTTACTCCCCCTTAAGCAGTAACTTCCTCGTTAGCATGACCGGCAAATACCCCGAATGATATGTTGTTCGAGGCAGGGAACTCCTATGAAGAAAATAATCGTGGCTGCGGTGATGGTCTGGACTGTGTTGGGGGCGTCGGCTGCCTTCTCCCAGGTAAAGATGACGAAGGAACAAATGATGTTTTACACCTCCGACTGGAAGGGCGACCGCTTTCCGGATGGACGTCCAAAGGTACCCGACGATCTGCTCAAGCGCGCTTTGGATGTGTCCATCGAGGACGTGTGGGACTATCTGCGCGAAAAGGGCTACCGCAATCAATTCGAGGGGGACTGGCAAGCTCTGCATATTGAAAAGCCATTTGCCGGGCGAGCGCTCACGGCGCAATACATGCCACTCCGGGCGGACATGGAAAAGGCCATTGCTGCCGAAGGCAAGGCCGAAGGACGCGTTAGCTTTAACAACAGCTGGCCCATCAACGAACTGCAAATCGGGGACGTGTATGTTGCAGACGGCATGGGAAAGATCATCGACGGAACGTTGATCGGCTCCAATCTGGGCAACGGAATTGCCGCACACACCCACACCGGTTTTGTCTTCTATGGCGGCATTAGGGACCAGGAAGAAAACCGGGAAATCCCGGATTTCAACGGTTTTTACAAAGGCTATGATCCCTCCTTCCTGCTGCAAATGACGCTGACCGCCATCAATGCTCCTGTCCGCATCGGACGGGCCATCGTATTGCCGGGTGACTTAGTCCTGGCCAAGACCGACGGCGTTATCTTTATCCCGGCGATCATGGCCGAAGGTGCAGTAAGTCACGCCGAATTTACCAACCTCATGGACGCCTACAACTTCGAACTGAACAAAGAGGGCAAGAACGGAGCTGAATTCGAAGGTGGTTGGACCCCAGCCAAGTTTCAAGGCCTCGGCAAGTGGGTCGATGCCCATCCCGAGATGCTCAAGATGCCGCGCTCTGAATTCGATCAGCTGCTGGCCGATGCGCTAAAGCCACGTCAACCGCGGCCGCCGGCAGGCACACCCGAACCCTAGCAAGTGCGCCCTCAATAGGGTGGTGAGGACGGAAGTGAACAGCAGGCCGCCAAAGCGTACTGGGCTCCGGAAACGATATGTTTCAGTTCTGTTAGCTGACTGATGAGGCCCGAAAGAGCGGTCGGGGCTTAACTCGTCGTTTATGGTCCCACGTATCGCTAAGCCCGAACGTGAGCGCACGCGTCCAGTTCCGACTGGGTCCTGTTAGAAGACTGACTCCCGTTGGGTGTTCTCCAGCACACTCTTTCAGTCCTTGAAGGGTACGGGCTTCAGCCCGTACGTAAATACTTCGCAATGAATTCGGCTTTAGCCGCTGAGGGGTGCCCGGCCCATGCGTGCCGACGCATCGCTCTAAGTGCAATTCTTCTCTCGGCATCCGAATCCAATTAACGACTTACAACACCTCATCTCAGATAGTGAGACTTTCTTGACATACTTCTCACGCGGGAATAGAGTTCACTCATTTTTAAAAGAGGTGGTATCCCACTAACCAAAACCACAACAAAAAACGGACCTGCTTGAAAGTGAAAAGCAAGTCATTTCCTGGAGGGGAAAGACATGCGACTAACAGCCGAGACGCAAAGCAGACTAAGTAACCGGTTTCATCTCATCGTATGCGCACTGCTCTTGTCAGCACTCAGCGCATACGGTCAGAATGTCAACGGTTCAATCGTAGGAACCGTTTCCGACTCCACCAACGCCGCAATCCCAGCCGCAACCGTCACCATCACAGATGAGAATACCAACGTCAGCCGCACCGCTCAGACCGACGCCAGCGGGTACTATTCGGTTCCCGACCTTCCTCCCGGGACTTATAAGGTCACGGTGCAAAAAGACGGGTTCAGCACGGCCGTGAACACTGGGATCAGCCTATTCGCGGATCGCACCGCGCGTTCTGATATGGCCCTTAGCCCGGGTTCGGTCACCCAGACAGTAAGTGTAAGTAGCGCCGTCACACCCGAGCTCCAGACCGACACCGCGGACACAGGACGCGACATCGACAGCACCGCTGCCGCCGAACTACCCCTTTCCACAGGCCGCAATTTTCAAAACCTGCTCAATACCGTTCCTGGTGCCGGCGTCACTGTGAAGGACCACTCCACCTTCTACAACCAGCAGTTGAGCATGGCGACTGCCGTGAACGGCCAATCCAGCATGTACAACACCTTCAATATTGAGGGTGTTAGCGACAACCAGCGCAGCCAGTTACTGCAGATCTACATCCCTCCGATTGAGGCCATTCAGGAGGTACAGATCACCACCAGCAACTACGACCCTCAACAGGGAACTGCCCTGGGAGCGGTCACGAATGTCATTCTCAAATCCGGTGGCAACCAGTTTCACGGCGAAGGTTACTACTTCTACCAGGGCAACGCCCTCTCGGCCAGGCAATACTTCCAGACAACGCCCAACACCCATGCCGTATATAACTACTACGGTGGCAACATCGGCGGTCCAATTCAAAAGGATAAGACGTTCTTCTTCGTAAGCTTCCTGGAATACCAGCAGCACCTGGGAGAGTTCGAATCGGGGATAGCTGTGCCCCCGGCGTCGATCCGGACCGGCAATTTTAGCGACCCGTCCCTGACACCGATCTACGACCCTCTCTCCGGAGATACTGCCGATTGTCTGCCGGGTGGTAATGCCAAACTATGCGGAACTGGCCGCACCCAGTTCAGTTACAACGGGATGCTCAATGTGATCCCCCCGAGCCGCCTCGATCCTGTCGCGCAATCACTGCTGTCTCACGTTACGCTGCCCAACAACAACGTAAACGCTGCCGGCTTGCTCAAGTACCAAAATAACCTGTTGACCGGGAGCGGCTTCACACAGGACACGCCGGACGTCGACGTGACCGTCGATCGTTTCTTTCACACCGACGATCACCTTTTCGGGCGCTTTAGTTTTGAAAGGCCTACCCTCAACCAGGACGGCCTCTTCGGCGATTACGGCGGTCCGCTCTCCGGCGGCGGCATTGCCGGCGAGGAGGGCTACGGCCACGAAAGTACGTACTCGGTGGGTGCGAACTGGATCCATCCCTTTGCATCGAAACTGCTCTCGGAGGCGCGCATCGGTGTGAGCCGGTACGATAACCTCGCCTATCCCACCGGCTACGGCAAGACCCTTGCAGAGGAGGCCGGAATCCCCGGCGCGAACATCAGTACATTCACCAGCGGTATCAGCATCATCTCCGGCGAGGGTTTCTCCGACCCCATGATCGGAGGGTGCAGCAATTGTCCCTGGACTCGCGCCGGCACGCTGATCCAGGCCGTGGAGAATATGACCAAGGTCACCGGCAACCACACGCTTGAGTGGGGCGGTGACTATCGCCGTTGGCGCGACGACTTGCTTCTGGTCGGCGACCCGCCGGGCGCCTTTACCTTCGCCGCAGGCACCACTGCACTGAACGCAAAAGGCGCTCCGCCGAGCAGCTTCGCCAACCAGTTCGCGAGCTTCCTGCTGGGTGATCCCAGCTCCGTCGCGCGCGGATACGCCAACGTCTTTCCCGCCCTCCGCCAGAATCAGCTCTTCGTCTACTTTGGTGATAAGTGGCAGGCTGGCCCCAAGCTCACCATCAATGTAGGTTTACGCTGGGAGTACTACGGGCCGCCGACGCCGCACTTTGCCGGTGGCTTCTCCAACTACATCCCCAGCACCAATTCCCTCGAGTTAGCAGGCATCGGCGTGGTTCCCAGAAATATGGGACTACAGCCTGATTACAAAAACTGGGGACCGCGTTTCGGAGTGGACTATCGCATCAACTCCAATAGCGTGGTGCGCGCTGGTTTTGGCATGAGCACGTTGCCATGGAACATTGACCTTTGGGCCTACAACTATCCCATCGAGCCGACGCAGTCGTACAGTAGCCTCAGCAGTTTCGGTCCCGCGATCCTTTCCAACAACACCGGCGCTACGTTCGAGCAGGGAATCCCCGCGCTACCGCCCTATGTCCCGCCGCCGAACGGGATCCTCCCCGCCAATACGCCCGCTCTGCTCAACCAGAGCTACTACGCAATTAACCTGAACTGGAAAAATCCGTATCTCGAATCATGGAATCTCGCTTACGAGCGGACTCTCCCTGGAAACTGGGTTCTGGATATTGCTTACGTGGGCAATCATGGCATCCATACTCCCATCGAGTACAACCAGAACGCCGCTACGGCGTATGGACTTGGTGCAGCAGGCCAACCGGAATATGGGCCCTGCGCCGCCTGCGGCAGTCCCAATGCAAATGTTGGCCGTACCGCTTCTACCACCGAATTCTTTGCCGGGTACAATTCCAACTACAATGCTCTCCAGGTCAAGCTCGATCACAAGTTCGCTCACGGCTTCGCTCTGACCAACTCGTACACCTATGGAAAGGCCCTCGGGTTTGCCAGCGAAGCCAGCGATTATCCAAACGGCTTACTGGACTATGTCAATCAAAGGCGCAATTACGCGGCGACTGACTTCAACCAAACCCACATCTTCAATGACAGCTTCATCTGGCACCTCCCGTTCGGGGAGGGATCGCACCTCGCGAACTCCGGCGTGGCCGGCCAGATCCTGGGGAACTGGCAGCTCAGCGGAATGTGGGAGGCGACCAGCGGCTTTCCGTTGAATTTCTCCTGCTCCTGCACTGCATCTTTCAATACTCCCGGCAATCAAGCCTTTCCTAACTCGAGCGGCCCGGTTCAAAAGCTGCATGGCATTAAAATAACACCCTGGTTCAACACCACTGTGTTCTCCGATCCACCGGCGGGAACACAGGGAAACGTCGGCAACTACATATCCTCAGGACCCAAATTCTTCAACCTCGATGCTTCGATCTTCCGTAGAGTGCGCCTCACGGAGCGATTTAATTTGGAATTGCGCAGCGAATGGTTGCACGCGACCAATACGCCGCAGTTCTCCAATCCCAACACCGAGTTAGGAAGTGCATCCTTTGGCTTGGTGACGGCAACAAGTGGGGGCAACCGTCTCATCAATGTCGCTGGGAAGATCATCTTTTGACGGTCTTCCCACAACTCTCCATATTGGCCGTGAGGCTCAATATGGTGCGTAAGCATGTAAAGTGGATTCGTCGTCCTATTGCCCTCCTGGTTGGCCTCAAACAGGGGCGGCCAGGGCAGATCAAATGGCCGATGCAATAGCCGATCAAAGAGGAGAGATTTTTATGAGTTCTGATTTTTCGAGAAGAGCCTTGATGAAGGGCATCTGTTCGACTGCCGCGCTGTCGGCGGCTTTACCCGCCGCCGCGGTATTGCCTGCTGCCGCCGCTGACGGAACCGAGTACAAAGGTCCACACGGTCCCGGGATGCCCCAGGAAGGGCCCAACACGCCGAAAATCTGCGCTCCCATTGGCGGCCGCGAGATCACGGATGAATCGATGCGGATGGTCAAGCAAATCGGCGTAAACAATGTGCTCATGGGCGGCCCCAAGATGCCCTGGCAAGAGGCCGATCTGCAGGCCACCGTCGACAAACTCAAGACCGGCGGCCTGACCGTGGGCAATATGATGATCGCCGGCTTTCCCAACTGCATCTACGGGCGCGCCGGAGCAGCTCGCGATAAAGAGATCGAAGACTTCAAGAGTTCCGTGCGCGCCGCAGGCAAAGTAGGTCTGCCGGTCATCGAGTACAACTGGTACGCACATCGCGCTATCGAGGGTTACTACCTGGAAGAAGGGCGCGGCGGAGCAGGATACACTGCGTTCAACATCAATAGGGTTGCAAACCTGCCCACAGTGCCCGACGAGGGTGTCCATTCCGACGAAGAACTCTGGAAGAACATCACCTACTTTCTACAGGCGGTCATTCCTACCTGCGAGCAGTCAAACGTGCGTTTGGCGCTTCATCCCAACGATCCGCCCATTGCCGTTACACGGGGATCGGGACAAATCATGGCGTCTCTCGAAGGTTGGAAGAAGTTGATCACGGTGGTCAACAGCCCGGCAAACGGAATTACCTACGAATGCGGCGTATCCCGCGAAATGGAAGTCGATCCAGTCGAGGTCTGCAAGTACTTTGGTACCCGGGACCGTATCAATCATGTGCATTACCGGAATCCGGTGGTCAGGGTCCCTCATAACGACTACACCGAGACCTTCATCGACATGGGTGAAAACAATATGCTGGCCGTGATGCGGGAACTGATCAAGGTGAAGTACACCCGCCTGATCTATCCCGAGCATGAACGGGCATTGGATTACGACAGAAAGGTCGGCATTCGCAACCAATACCCGGGCGGCGGCGGATACACCGGCATGGTGTATGACATAGCTTACGCGCGGGCCATGTTCCAGGCTTCTATCATGCTGGAGCGGGGCACCGAGTGGAAGGAATTCTAGAGCAGGAGGAATCAATCCTGTCGCGGCTCTTCCTCGGGAAGAGCCGCACTTAGTTTCCCCGAGCATCCTGTAAAATCAGGCGATCCCATGCGAAGGCCTCAACTCGCGGCCAAAAATGCCAGCATGGCCAAGTGTGCGTGGCTGGATACGATATTTCGGGGTCGAGGTTGACGAGCAGATGGGGAAGTTGAGAGCGGCGGCAGTAGCTTTGGGATTGGGTATTTTTACCAGCACTTCATTCATCGCATATGGCGCATCACCAGCGCCTGCGGAACCGCAGGACTGGCCGGCTTACGGCGGCCACGACGGTACGCACTACTCCCCCCTCTCGCAGATCAATCGTGACAACGTAAACAAACTGGCAGTCGCATGGAAGTATGACACCGGGGAAAAGGGCGGAATCGAGGCCAACCCCATTATCGTTGGCAACGTTCTCTACGCCACCACCCCCCGCCGCAGCGTCATCGCCCTCGATGCGGCCTCAGGCAAGCTGATTTGGCGTTACGAGTTTGACCTTCCGGGCCAGGTGTTGACTCGCGGTGTCTCCTATTGGAGCGACGGCCATCAAAGCCGCATCTTTGCCGGCGCCCGCAACTACCTCTATGCGCTCGATGCGGCCACCGGCAAGGTGATTCCCAGCTTTGGCGAAAACGGCAGAATCGACCTTCGCAAAGGGCTGCGCGAGCCCTACCAGCAGCAGTCGGTCGAACTGACCACCCCCGGCAGCATATATAAGGATCTGATTATCGTCGGCGGGGCAAACCCTGAAACCCATCCCGCGCCCCCGGGCGATATTCGCGCCTTTGATGTACGCACCGGAGAATTGCGCTGGACCTTCCACACCATTCCGCGGCCCGGAGAGTTTGGCTACGACACCTGGCCCAAAGATGCCTGGAAAAATGCCGGAGCCGCCAACAACTGGGCCGGGATGACGGTCGATGTGAAGCGCGGCATCGTGTATGTGCCCACCGGTTCGGCCGTCTTCGACTTTTACGGTGGAGATCGTATCGGCAACGATCTGTTTGCTGATTCACTCATTGCGTTGGATGCCTCTACAGGCAAGCGCATCTGGCATTTCCAGGGCGTCCACCACGATCTTTGGGACCGCGACTTTCCCGCGCCGCCGGCGATGGTAACAATCACTCGTGACGGCAAGAAAATCGATGCCATAGCACAGACAACCAAGTCCGGCCTTCTCTACGTGTTCGACCGCTCGACCGGGAAATCCCTATTCCCAATCCAGGAATTGCCTTTCCCTCGCAGCACTGTCCCTGGCGAAGTCACTTCGCCGACCCAGCCGCTTCCCAGTGCGCCCGCTCCCTACACGCAGCAGAGCACAACGATAGATACGTTAACCAACCGCACGCCTGAAGCGCATGCCTGGGCCGTAAAGCAGTTCAACAGCATGATCGGCGGCGGCCAGTTCATTCCCCCCAGCGTGGACAAGCTCACCATTGATTTGCCGGGATTTGCCGGCGGCGGGGAGTGGGGTGGCACCGCGGTAGATCCCTCTACGGGAGTGCTATACGTCAACGCCAACGACACTGCGTGGCTGGTCGGCCTGACGGTTCCGCCGCCGCCGGGAAGTGTGGGCGAGCGTGTTTACCAGAACCAATGCAGCGGCTGCCACGGCATCAATCGCGCGGGCTCCCCGCCGGCGATTCCTGCCCTGTGGGGTATCGAGGGAATCCTCACCGAACCGGAGATCGCGGGCATCATCCGGCAGGGAAGAGGCCGCATGCCGCCCTTCAACAGTCTCAGTGACGAACAGGTGCAAGCCGTGGTGCGCTACCTGACCAAGGCCCCGCAGCAACAGCAGCGCCCCGCGAAGCCGAGTGCCAAAGCAGCGGCTGACAAGGTGGCTGCCGAAGGTGCGGCCGGCGGCCAGGCGACCGACGACATGCCATACAAGACCATCGGCTTTCGCCGCTTCACCGATCCCGATGGTTACCCCGCAACCGCTCCGCCCTGGGGCACTCTAAGCGCGATCGACCTGAACACCGGCAAGTATCTATGGAAGATACCATTCGGAGAGTATCCCGAGCTGGTAGCCAAAGGCATGTCGAACACCGGCTCAGACAACTACGGCGGCCCGGTAGTCACCGCCGGCGGACTCATCTTTATTGGCGCGACCGTCTTCGATCAGAAGTTCCACGCCTACGACAAGACCACCGGAAAATTGCTCTGGGAGACGCAACTACCTTTCTCCGGTCTGGCCACGCCCGCTACCTACATGGTGGACGGAAAACAATATGTAGTGATTGCCGCCGGAGGCGGCCAATCAAGCAGAAAGCCCTCCGGAGGTGTCTACATAGCCTTCGCACTGCCGTAAGAGCCAGCCAAGTCGAGCTCCGTAGTTGTATCCGAACCATAGGAACGCGACGGGTGCCCCAGGTTCGCCAAAGCGTACCTGGGCCGAAAAAGTCGGGCGAAGCCCCACGATCGCATTCGCTGGTCTCCGCAAATCAAGCTTTGGAAAGCAAAGCATTCAACTGGATCCATCCGCTTCCTACGCGACTACGTCCCTTTAGGGTGTTTTCCGTCAAACCCCCACCGAATCGTCATCCTGAGAGTCTGTGACTTTATTGGTTTCACAAAAAAATCGATACTGAAAACAAAGAGCTTAGGTGGGTCAAAAATCGCTAAAAGTCAATAAAGTCACAGCCTCTGAGCGGAGCGCCTCACAGATTGATCGCGTGACACAGCGTTTGTGGCGCGGAGTCGAAGGACCTCGGCGGTGCTTAATTTGCCCATGCTGCTCGGAGCTTTTCAACCACCATGCTCTCTCCATCCCCGGGAACCGGTGCTGAGGTGAGCGCTGCCCTCCACTTTTGTCATCCCGAGCGAACTCCGGATTTCCTACTACGCAGCACTCATCAACGGCCACGTATGCGGCTTTCAGTAAGGAAAGCCGCATGAAGTCTAACGACACCGCTAAGCTTGACAGGAAATCCGGAGGAAGCCGAGGGACCTGCTGTGCGCTTTCCCCACCCACGGAAGAGCACCCTCAGTCGTACCGTTCAAAGATAATCTGCTTTCTCTCCCAACCCAGGCCCTTCAGGCACTCCCGATTTCCCGCGACCATCTCATTCAATCCGCAAATGTATGCGTGAATGTTATAAATCGACTCGCCCACAGGCCGAGGATCCACCGCGCTTTCCCGCGCGTGCTCCTCGGCGATCCGCTGCACCAGTTCCTGCACATACCCACGCTCGCCATCCCACCCATCGTCAGCGCGGCTGAGCGTCTTGAAATAAAAGAAATTTTCCTGGCGCGCAGCGACCCTCTCGAAGTACTCCGCGTAATAAAGCTCGGATTCATAACGGGTCCCGTACACCAGCCAGATCCTCCGTCCCTGGCTACGGTCCTCGCCATTCTCCGGGAAGAGGTGTTCGACAAACCCCCGCATGGGCGCGATGCCCGTCCCGGTGGCGATGAGGATGCTGTCGGTCAGCGGAGCGCGCAGCAGAAACAACCCATGCGGTCCGTGCACCTGGACAGTCTGCCCCACCTTGAGATCGCACAGCAGGTTAGAGAAGAACCCGCCCTCCACTCGATTGACGCACACGTCAAACTGGTTGCCGCGGGGAGCCGATGCGATGGAGTACGCCCTGGTCTGCTGCTTTCCCGCAGAGTCCACTGCCACAGCCGAGACGAACTGGCCCGGCTGGAAATCGAAGCTCTCCATCTCTTCTAGGGTGAATTCAAGATGGAAACAATCCGCGCGTTCAGAAAGCAGAAGTCTACGCGTTAGCCGCGCAGTATAGAGTGGTCGTCCCAATATCCCTCACCTCGGATGAAATACAACTCTGCCTTTATTCGACGGTCACGGACTTGGCCAGGTTGCGCGGCTGATCCACGTCGCAGCCGCGCCGCACCGCGATGTGGTACGCCAGCAACTGCAACGGGACCACCTCGATCACCGGCGCCAGCAATTCCGGCGCGTGGGGCACGAAGATCACATGTTCCACCAGCTCGCGAATCTGCTTGTTGCCCTCGGTAGCCACCGCAATCACGCGGCCCGACCGTGCCGTCACTTCCTGGATATTCGAGAGCGTCTTCTCATAGCGCAGCACCGACTCCGGGCTGGACGCATCGCTGGTAGCCAGCACCACCACCGGCAACGCTTCATCGATCAGCGCATTCGGTCCGTGCTTCATCTCCCCCGCAGGATAGCCTTCGGCGTGAATGTAGGAGATCTCTTTGAGCTTCAACGCTCCCTCCAGCGCGATCGGGAAGTGAATACCGCGGCCCAGGTAAAGAAAATTCGTCGCCGAGGCAAAGGCCTTAGCCAGTTGCCGGCATTCCCCATCGCGCTGCCGCAGCACCTCTTCGATCTTTCCCGGAATCCGGCTCAGCTCATCCACCAGCGCCGCGCTTTCGGGGCCCGCAATCGTCCCCCGCTTCTGGGCCAGGTGCAGCGCAAACAGGAACAGCGCCGTCAACTGGGCGGTGAATGCCTTGGTCGAAGCTACCCCGATCTCGGGTCCGGCGTGGGTATAGATCGTGCCATGCGCTTCCCGCGCCACCATGGAGCCCACCACGTTACAGATGGCGACCGTCATCGATCCTTTAGCGATCATCTCCCGCTGCGCCGCCAGCGTATCCGCGGTCTCGCCAGACTGCGTAATCAGCACGCCCAGAGCGTGCGGATCGGCAATGGGATCGCGATAGCGGTATTCGCTGGCGTAGTCCACCTCCACCGGAATCCGCGCCAGCCGTTCGATCATGTATTTCCCCGCCAGGGCGGAATGCCAACTGGTGCCACAGGCCGCGATGTTCACCTGTGTCGCTGCACGGAAGTCATCGTCGCCGATCTTCATCTCGCCCAGAAAAACCTCGCCCGTTTCGAGCGAGATTCGTCCCAGCGTGGTGTCGCGAACAGCCCGCGGCTGCTCCCAAATCTCCTTCAGCATGAAGTGCTTGTACCCGCCCTTTTCCGCCTGGATCGGGTCCCACAGAATCTTCTCCACCTTGCGCTCGACCGGGGCGCCTTCGAGATTGGTGAACTTCACCCCGTGCGGGGTCAGGATCGCCACATCGCCATCGGCCAGAAAGTACATCATGCGGGTGTGGTGCAGGATACCCGGCACATCCGAGGCCACGAACGATTCCCCTTCACCCACGCCAATCACGGCCGGCGGCCCATTGCGTGCGGTCACGATCGTGTCCGGAGCATCCGCGGAGATCACGCTGATGGCGTAAGCGCCGGTCAACCTGCGCGCTGCCCGGCGGACGGCATCTTCCAGCAGCATCGTCTTGCCCGAGCTCTCGGCTGAGCGCATTTCCTGTTCGATAAGGTGGGCGATCACCTCGGTATCGGTTTCCGTGACGAAGGTGTGGCGTTCCCCCGCCAGCTCGCGTTTCAACTCCAGGTAGTTTTCGACGATGCCGTTATGCACCACCACGATGCGGCCGGTGCAGTCGCGATGCGGATGGGCGTTCTCTTCGGTTGGCCTGCCATGGGTCGCCCACCGGGT
Organism: uncultured Acidobacteriaceae bacterium; assembly: GCA_963821315.1. Taxonomy (GTDB): domain Bacteria; phylum Acidobacteriota; class Terriglobia; order Terriglobales; family Acidobacteriaceae; genus PALSA-350. The sequence continues at coordinate 89,423 of CAWGDP010000023.1, forward strand.
GTGGCCAATGCCATAGGTTCCCTTGAGCGGATGCTGCCGGATCACTTCTTCCAGGTTGCGCAGCTTACCCGGGGCCCGCCGCAATTCCAGCTCATGTCCCGCACTCCCTACAGCGATACCGGCCGAGTCATACCCGCGGTATTCCAGCCGCCTCAAGCCTTCCAGAATGACCGAGACTACGTCCTTAGGGCCTACATATCCAACGATTCCGCACATAGACTCTTATTGTACGGTCGAGGACACGGGCGGCTTATTCTTCGAGCCGGTAGGTAAACTCTTCGATCACCGGGTTGGTCAGCACATCGCGGGCGATACGTTCCACTTCGGCCTGAGCATCGGCGGTCGCCATCGCGCGCAGGGTCAGTTGGAAGTACTTGCCTTGCCGCACGTCCTCGACCGCGGTATATTGCATGCGTTTCAGCGCGCCATGGATGGTTTGCCCTTGCGGGTCGAGGACGGTGCGCTTCAGCGTGACGTAGACATGCGCCTTCATAGTGGCCGATTATAAATGGCTCCGCCGCTCCAAAGGTCTTCTCTTAGGTAAGCAACTGAAAGCAGATGGGATGGCACGTCACTTGCAACTAACGTTGGGTGCCCCATGCAAGCCCTGTTTTTGGGCTTGAGTGGGACACGCAGCACTCGACGCGCCTTTTTTGTCATGAGGAGCAGCCAACCTTGCCTATGACAGTTGAGACAGAAATGACACTGCAAAAATCGCGATGGAACGAGGCCCGGAGGGCCGGGCGGCAAAACGTGAGCCCAGCCCGGAAGAGCATGCGTGAGAACTCCACTCTCCCAATTGAGTTCCGTAGGGACGGCTGAGAATCAGTCTTGGCCAAATTAGCTTTTTCGATCCGCCGATTAGGACAGCACTCGCTGAAAACAAATCAGCGATCAGTGCGTATCGGGACCAGTCCCGAAGGGACGGCTGAGAGTAGCCCAGCACGCAGTGCTGGGTGTACATTCCCAGCCCGAGCAGTCCCGCAGGGACGGCTGAGAATGACCCAGGACGTTAGTCCTGGGTAAACCTGGACTGCCCTCCAATGTTCACCGGTGATCATCGGAAGCCAACCCGATTTTTTTTAAGACCCACGCGGTTCCATGCAATCAATCCATTACCTGCACGCTAAGCCCGAACTTCTCGTCAATTCGACGCACACCGGCACTTCACTTGCTCGCTCCGACAGCCTGCCTTTTCGCTTCTATGGTCTTCTTCAAGGACTCTTCCGCAAAAGACTGAAGCATCGGATCGACCAGCGCTCCCAACCCAAACGGCACATCTCGGCTGAGTGTGATTGCCTCACACTCCACATACACCCCGCCATCGCGCTCTTCCATACGCCAATACGAGTTCATTGCCCACAAAAACCCGCTACCCTCTCCCTCGGCGAGCTCTCGTTCTGAAGGCTTGTCCGCATTCTCTACCTGCCGTACCGATTGGCTTCGGGATTGGATCGCCATCCTGGTTGACCCCAGCGGCATGTAGTCGATCGCCTGCACGGTATCCATTACGGCAGTCAGGACCTTGGTCTTCGTGATTCGGTAGGCAACGACAAAATGGTTTCCATCATGAGACAGCACATGCACGCGGCTTACGTCGGGCCCGTATATCTTCCCGTAGTCCGCGTAATCCTGATCCACTCGCACCACCTGAGCCAGCGTCGCGCCAGGAAGAAATACGCCACCAATCCAGTGCTGAATCATACCGTCAGGCACTGATAATGATTTCACCTTCTGGGTGACGATCTCCCCCCGTCGCACCGCCTGTTGGCGGCTCGCATCGCGGTCGATCCACAAAAACCCACTCTGCGCATGATCCTGCGCCGCCATCTGTATATCGATCGCCGCAATATATTTTTGGTACGCCGCAGTCGTATCCGGTTTCAACTCTGCCTGTGCAGCCAGAGCGGCAGACAGCAGCCAAAGCAGTGCGCAAACAAGCGTCCTGCTGCCCCGTCTCCCTTTGCTGTAGGTACCTTCCATGACTCGACCACTGTCAGTCTAATTCAGCAGCCGCAGTGCATTTTCCCGGTACACCTTCCGCAAAATATCCTCCGGCAGATGGATCCCATGGATCTGCCATCGCCCCTGACGCGAAGCATGCGAAGGATAATCAAAGTACTCGTCTGCCGTTTCAAGAAACCGGAAGTAAAGGCGATACATCGACTCCTCCGGAACCAGGTCAGAACCGAACAGAATGCGGTCAGGAAAATCAAGAAAAAGAGCACGCGAGGAATAAGGTTGCCGCCCCAGTTCCGAGGCCCGGGCGCTGATGTCAAGCACGACATTCGGATACTTCTTCAGCAGTTCCCGGGCGCGCCCCAAATTCTCGCCGCATTCGGCTACATGGGCTGCGACAAATGCAGTCTTCGGATGGCGCGCAATGACTCGATCCCGTTGATCAAGCAGCTCTCCCTTGGAAAACTGAGCCCCGTAGAAACCCCAGTCGGGGTGCGCCGCCAACTCCTCATAGCGCTCGTTGTTTCCATCAATCGGTAAGAAGAACGCATCCGGGTCCGCAATATGGAACATGACAGGTATGCCCAACTCCGCTGCTTTATCAAAAACAGGTGCGAGCCGCTCGTCATCCACGCGCAGCAAATTCCCCTCTCGATCGCGCACGCTCAATCCCAGGTCCTTCCAGAACTTGATCCCCTTGGCGCCATGCTCCACCAGTCTCTCCAAACGATCTAACGTGAGCTTCACAAAGTCATCGCGCTCCACACCAGACCAGTCCATCCAGCCGATGGTGGCAAAGCGCTCAGCATCGGCAGACTTGAATTTATGCATGATCGCGATCGCCTCATCGCCCGTCTTCATCGTGATATTGACGATGCGTTCGATGCCACAGGCGTCCATTATGCGCAGAACATCGACCGGGTCGAGAGCATCCAGATGGTTATGGTAGTCAATCACCGGGAACCGCGCGCGTTCCAGGTGATGCTCGGCCGTCACCAGGGTCGATTTAGGTTGAAATTCGCCCAGAGGCAGCGTCACCTGGGCTTTCGCCGTGACCATGTCCATAAAATTGTCGTTGATGCTCTTGCCGGGCTGACTCACTGCCTACTCCTTTTGATTCGGTTCTCGTTCCGGAAAAGAATGTTGCGCCAGAAAGCGTTGTACCAGGCCAGGATCCCGAAATGCTTCCGTCCCTCCAACCCCCAGCGTTGAAAGCGCCCCGGTAATATTGCCCGCATAAGCACATCGATCCGGGGGCCAGCCTTTAAGCCAGCCGAAGAGAAATCCGGCGTTAAAGCTATCGCCCGCGCCTATCGTATCCACAGGAGTTACAGACACCGCTGGGGCGGAGAACGTTTTTCCGCCAACTCGAACGACCGAGCCGCGCGATCCGCATTTCACAGCCACGCAAGGCACTCGCCGCCCAAGCACCTCGATCGCCTCATCCACGGTCGCTTTCTTTGCCATGCGGCAGGCTTCCATCTCGTTGGGCAGCAGAACGTCGACATACTCGAGCAACTCGTCAAGCACTCCACCCCATTGCCCGCTGGGATCATCGTTGGTGTCGAGCGAGATCGTCAGGCCGGCAGCCTTCAATTCCTGAAAGAGTGCCGGCAAGTCGGGCGCAAGAGAACGCTGCAGGAAAAGCGACGCGAGGTGAAAGTGTTTCGCCGACTTCAGATATTCGATGTCCAGGTCCCGGCGGCGTAACTCCGCCATCGTTCCCGGATAGGTGAGAATATGGCGTTCCCGTCCATGAGGAAGGATCAGAGTGACGCCGGTAGCGGTGCTGTCCTGGCTCACCCGAACCCGGCTGAGGTCGACGCCGCTAGCGCCCAGCCGTTCCAGGGCAACCTTGCCCAGCGCATCCCGCCCCAGGAGAGAGATGAATCCAACCTGGAGTCCCAATACGGCAAGATTGTGCGCAAAAATAGCCGATGAACTGCCCAGGGTGAGTTGAAAATCAGTTCCGAGCAACTCCCTTTCCACAGGCATGACCTCAGGCAACCCATACATGATGAGGTCAAGATTGATTTCACCCGCGATGGAGATGTCCAAAGTTTTCATAGGTAGGCGAGATTTGAGAATATCCCACACCGCGTCAATAGCGGGTTCCGAAACCCATCGTTTTATGGTGTCGAAGTATTGACCCCGTGTTAATCGAAAGTCAATAAGATTTCCACATGCAAGCAGACGAAAGCAATCGAAGCCGAGCCAGCCTGGCAGGACTCAACGGATCTATGATAATCGAGAGCCCATTGAGCGCGCGATTGCCTCTGCGTCGATTGCGTTTTTTGGGGATTGCTGCGGGTCTCGGATCGTCCGCTTGTAGTCTTCGATAGTTATCAATCAATTGTTTGGTGTTTACGGATGCTTACGATATACTTCCGCAGCACCCGGGCTTGATCGATTACGGGAAGCAAGTTGGCCGTTAATCCCGATTCCTCAGTCCGAAGACTTTCTAGCAGAGAAGTAAGGGAGCTCCCTAGGAATGCCAGAATCTCAACCAGTGGCCGCAGCAGATGGTCGCCACGACGAGCCCGCATTTACATTGCAGGAAATTTTTCAGCAGCCAATCCTGTGGCCCACGACCGTGGCCCGCGTTCGCGCCATTTCCAGTCAGCTGAATCAAACATTTGAGAAGGCTCATGTATTGTTGACCGGCGCCGGCAGTTCGGCTTACGCCGCGACAGCCGTAGCTTCGGCGTGGCCCCGGGCCGTTGCCGTTCCCACCACCGACCTTCTCCTCGATCCCGAGCGATACCTCGTCGATGTGGATGCCGTTATCTCCCTCGCCCGCTCCGGCAACAGCCCGGAGAGTGCCGCAGTCGTAGAGCGAGTGCGCGCCCTTCGTCCAAAAATTCTTCAGTTCGCCATCACCTGTAACCAGGAGAGTTCCCTGGTGCAATCCGGGCTCGATGGGCTTATCGTCCTCGATCCGCGCACCAACGACCGCAGCCTGGTGATGACCGCCGCATTTTCCAATCTTGTCCTCGCCGGACTCTCGTTAGCGCAGCCGCGCGCCGCGGCGCACGCGGCCGATTCGGCCAGTGAACGTGCCACGTCGCTGTTGCCCGTCATCGATAAGGAATGCCACCGCATAGCCGCGCGTGTCCGCGATCGCATCGTGGTGCTATCTTCGTCTCCCTTGCTGGGCTGGGCGCGTGAGGCCGGGCTCAAGATATTAGAAATGACGGCGGGACATTTCCCCGTGATGATCGAAACCTATCTCGGTCTTCGCCACGGTCCCATGTCTTTTCTCCGGGCCGACACGCTTGTCCTCTGCCTGCTCTCGAGCGATCCTGTGCGCCGGCTCTACGAGACAGACCTCATAAAGGAGCTTCGCTCGAAGAGGCTCGGATATTCCGTGGGCATCGCCGCGGTCGAGCACAGCGCCCTATTTGACGACGTTATCCCTGCCGTCCTGCCGGAAGCGCCAGACGATCTGCGCACACCCTTTGAAATCCTGATACCGCAGCTCCTCGGCTATCACTTGAGCCGGGGCCTGGGTCTGAACCCCGACAACCCGAGTCCAAACGGCGTAATAAGCCGTGTGGTTCAAGGGGTCACGATTCATGCAGGGCTAAAAGAGTAGGGAATTGCATTCTGACTCTGGCAGTCTGCGAGAAAACCCATCTTTTGTGTCGGGGCGCCACTTTACAGCTTGCGGAAAACTCTGGGTCAGGCCGGAAAGCAGTAGCCCAGGGGCTTAAGAGGGTGTGTTGGAACCGGCGAAAAGAAACCGCAGATCCCTCCACTGCAATGCGCTCCGGTCGGGATGACAACTCTGCTGCAGGGTCAAGTAATTCTCGCTAAAACTTTTGCAGGGCGACCGAATTGTCATCCCGAGGTTGTGACTTTTTTTGGATTGCTTCATCGTCAACAACCGCTGGGTGCCCCATTCAAGCCCGGTTTTGGCTTGAGTGGGATACCACCGCACTCGACTCAACTTTTTTGTCATCCCGACCGGAGCGCAGCGTAGTGGAGGGATCTGCGGCTTCTTTCGCCGGTACTCACACACCCTCTTAAGCCACAGCCATGAGGACATTGAGCCCATGAGGTATTGTCCTCCTGCCGAGCCCAGCGTTTCCTGAAGGGTACGGCCTTTAGGCCGTACGTAAATGCTTCGCAAGGAATTCGGCTTTAGCCGCTGAGGGATGCCTTCCGCTCACTGCCGCGGGGCCCGCGGGGGAAGCAGCACTTTTCCGCAGCCCGTTCAGCCCGTAACCAAGCTGCTCACGTCACTAGGCCAAAATCAAGTTGCAACCCAGCCCGCGCACCTTCTCTTGCATCTCTTCGCGCAGACCGGTGTCGCTGATAACCATGTCAATCTCGGAAAACGGCGCGATACGCACCATGCTGCGTTTGGAGAACTTGCTGGCGTCCGCCACCAGAATAATCTCCCGCGCGATCCGCAACATCGCACGGTTCACCATGGTCTCCTCCAGGTTCGCGCCGCTCACCCCAAAGTCCGGATCGCACCCCGCGCCGCTGAGAAACAGCTTGTCCGCGGAGAATTGCTCGAACATCTCCTCCGTCGAACGCCCAACGATCGAAGCCGAGTCCACGCGTAGTGTGCCGCCCACGATAAATGTCTGCACGTCCCGTGCATCCAGCAGCTCTGCGGCGATATTCACACCGTTCGTAATCACCTGCAGCCCTTGCTTATTCTTGATTTGCCGGGCAATCTCCAGGGTGGTCGTGCCGGAGTCCAGAATGATGGTTTCGCCATCATTGATCAGGGTCGCCGCAAGCGCGCCGATACGCCGCTTCTCTTCCGCGTGCGTCTTCAGCCGCTCGTGAACCGGCGATTCCCGCAGAATGGTATCCGGAAGAACCGCGCCGCCGTGGGAACGCAACACCAGCCCGCGCTGGTGCAGCTCGTTCAGGTCGTTGCGGATGGTGACCGCCGAACTGCTGAACCTGTTCGCCAGTTCATTAACCCGGGCCCGCCCCTCGGTACGCACAATCTGCAGGATCTGCGTGCGCCGCTCCTCGGCCATCATCCCATCCTGGGGGCGTGACGCCGAGTCTTCCGGGGCTAAGCCGTGGGGAAGGGATTCTTCAAGCGCATTCGATACTAACCGGCCCTTCGCCATGCTCGATTTTCACGTGCCTTTCGCTATCTTGCGATTCACAGACAGTCTATCTCAATCGTCAACAACCAAAAGTGAACTGCAGATCCAGATCCCACCGTTCACAGCGGCCTACGTCCGTCTCATCACAAACGCAGGATAAAGCCACGCAGAAGTGAAAGAAAAGTTGACAAATCGTAATTAAACGATAGCATCGTAGCTCATCGACGGCGCAATGCGATGCGCCCCCGCTCGAATCTCGTCCTGTCCGGCGCCTGCGCCGCCATCCCGCCGCCTGCCTGCATCGGCGTATGGCGTAAGAACATGGGTCAGGCATGTTACGCGGAGCCACGATGCATCAGGTATTGCACCCTCAAGAGGCCACGGTAGCAATCCCAGAGACCGTTGTTACCACCAAACTCCGTCCGCTCGACAATATCACTGCGGTGCGTAATCTCGCCGTCGATGCCTATCGTGGCTTGGTCATGTTGCTGATGATGGGAGAAGTGCTGCAGTTTTCCAAAGTCTACGCATACTTCAGTCACAGTCTCTTCTGGAAAATTCTTGCCTTTAACCAGACCCATACCGAATGGTCCGGCTGTTCCGTGCATGACATGATCCAGCCTTCCTTCTCCTTCCTGGTAGGCGTAGCCCTCCCCTATTCCATCCGGAGCCGGCAACGGAAAGGCGCTGCATTCCCCAAGATGCTGGCCCACACCGTCTGGCGCTCTCTGCTGCTGATCGCGCTCGGCATCTTTCTCCGCTCCATGAACAGCAGCCAGACCTACTTCACCTTTGAAGACACGCTCACCCAAATCGGCCTCGGCTATACCTTTCTTTTCCTGCTCGCCTTCCGCCCCACACGCGACCAGTGGATCGCATTTGGAGCCATCCTCTTTGGCTACTGGCTGGCTTGGGCGCTATATCCACTTCCTGGCCCGAACTTCAACTACGCCGCGGTCGGCGTTCCCGCGGATTGGCATCATCTATACACCGGCTTCCGCGCCCACTGGAACAAGAACAGCAATCTCGGCCAGGCCTTCGATCTATGGTTCCTCAACCTCTTCCCGCGCGAACACCCGTTCCTCTTCAATGAGGGCGGGTATCTCACTCTGAGTTTCATCCCCACTCTGGGCACCATGATCCTTGGCCTTTTTGCCGGACAATGGTTTGTGGCTTCCGCGCCCAAACAGCCCATTCGCAGATTCCTCACCACCGGCGTCATTCTGCTGGCCATTGGTGTTCTTCTCCACTTCATCGGCATTTGCCCCATCGTCAAGCGCATCTGGACTCCAAGCTGGACCCTCTTCAGCGGAGGCATTTGCTTCCTCGTCCTCTCCGCGTTCAGCTGGATCATGGATGTGAAGCAACGCCGCGGCTGGGCCTTTCCCCTCATCGTAGTAGGCACAAACTCCATTGCCGCCTACCTCATCGCCCACATGTGGGAGGAGTTCATCAAGAGCAATCTCCTTATCAACCTGGGTCCCAAGCCGTTCCTTCTCTTCGGCCCAGGGCTGCAGCCCTTGTTGCTGGGAGCCAGTATTCTGTTCATTTATTGGCTCTTTCTTTTCTGGATGTACCGGCGCAAGATCTTCCTCCGCATATGAGCATTTACTAACAAAGGAACTCTCGTGAAAGACGACTCATTCGACCCTTTGCTCCCGCCCAACCGGCGGCAGTTCCTGCAGCTTGGCGCCATGGTGACCGCGGCCCTCAAGCTTGACCACCATGCCTTTGCCGATACGCCGCATGCGTCTCCCGGCCAATCAATGATTGGCGTCCCGTTCGACGTCACCAAGAATCCGCGCATCGGCTTCATCGGCGTTGGCGGCCGAGGCACAAGTCTGCTCGGTTGGTTCCTGGCCCAGAATGCGCAAGTGGTCGCCATCTGCGATGTTGTGCCCGAGAAGGCAGAGCACGCCGGCCAACTGACGGAGAAGGCCGGGCAGAAGGCGCCCCAGCTTTATACCAAGGGTCCCCACGACTACGAACAGCTCACGGCCAGAAACGATCTCGATCTTGTCGTCATCGCCACCCCGTGGGATTGGCATACACCCATGGCCCTTTCCGCCATGGAGAATGGCAAGCACGCTGCCGTTGAGGTGCCTCTGGCCTACACCCTCGAAGACCTGTGGAAACTGGTCGACACTTCAGAGAAGAAACGCCGCCACTGCATCATGCTCGAAGAGTGTTGTTACGGCCAGACCGAGACCTTGGTGCTCAACATGGTGCGCCATGGAATGTTTGGCACTCTGCTCAATGGTGAGGCAGCCTACCTCCACGATCTGCGCGAGGAGATGTTCTCTAACAAAGGCGAAGGCCTATGGCGGCGCCAGTTTCATACCCAGAGCGATGGCAATCTATACCCCACGCATGGATTGGGCCCGGTAGCCAACTACATGAACATCAACCGCGGCGACCGTTTCGACTACATGGTCTCGATGAGCACGCCGCCCCGCGGCCTGGCTGCCTATCGTGAGGCGCACACACCACAGGGCGACCCCAAGTGGAAAGAGAAGTATGTCAACGGGGATATGAACGTCTCCCTGATCAAGACCGCATCCGGCCTAACCATTACGCTCAAATTCGATACTTCCAATCCTCGGCCCTATGACCGTATCAACATGATCAGTGGCACCAAGGGGGTCTTTGTCGACTATCCGCCGCGCATCTATCTCGACGGTCAAGCGGGTAAGGAAGAGTGGGGAACCCTCGACCTATATAAGAAGGATTATGAGAGTCCCTTGTGGGCCGAGCAGGGCGAAATGGCGCGCATGTCCGGTGGCCACGGCGGCATGGATTTCATCATGATTTATCGCCTGCTGCAGTGCTTCCGCGAAGGCTTGCCGCCCGATATGGACGTCTACGACGGCGCCGCCTGGTCGGCTCCGGCTCCGCTCAGCAAAGTCTCTGTGGCTCAAGGGAGTGCGCCGGTGAAGTTTCCCGACTTCACGCGCGGATTATGGACTAAGCGGAGTGGCTGCTCTATCTGATGAGAGATTAAACGCGAAAGCTACCGGGATGGTCCAGGTCATGCACCCCCCCGGATTTCTCACGCTTTTCAGCGAGCGTTCGCCGGACTACGGCCAGGAATTCATTCGTCTGAACCGGTTTTGGCAAGAAAACTCTGCCGCCGGCATTGAGTACACGTTCTTCGTTTGCTTTCCGGTCACGCCCGGACAGAACGATTACCGGGATGGACGAGAGGTTGAGGTTTGCTTTCAATGTATCCAGGACAACGAACCCATCCCCGGACGGTAAGCCGAGATCCAGTACGATCAAGTCTGGCGTATATTTGCGTGCTTGAGAAATGGCCCCTGTTCCGTCCTCTGCACAGTGAACATCGTAACCGTTCGCGCTGAGACGTACTTGGAGGGCTTGCCGTATGTCGGGATCGTCATCGACGACCAGAATGCCTGCTTGACTCACTTTGCCACCTCCCTTGTACCGGGAAACCAGAGCGAGAATGTAAGAACGTTCCTAAACGGTTTTTCGGCATCCGCAAGGCGCAGCTCATAGCCGTAAAGTTGTACCTGGATTGCATCTCGTGTGAAACTCCCTCAGCAGCGCAAGGAGAGTGAATGCCCATCACCCGTCGTAACGCCCTGCAGTGGCTCGCCGCAGGGTCCGCGGCATCTCTGGTACCACCTTTCCTCACCGCCGGGCTTTCTCCGCTTCCAGGCCAACAGCCCTACCAACCGCAGTGGGACTCCTTGCAGCACCATCCTTGTCCTGACTGGTACCGCGACGCCAAGTTCGGCATTTATTTCCATTGGGGTCTCTATTCTGTTCCCGCCTTTGCCAGTGAGTGGTACCCGCACTGGATGTACCTGCCTGGCCGGCCGGAGTACCAGCATCACATCGCCACCTACGGCCCTCTCGATCGCTTCGGTTACAAAGATTTTGCCGCCGCCTTCACTGCCGAGCACTTCAATCCTGACGTCTGGGTTGCTCTCTTCAAAGAGGCAGGCGCCCGATTTATCGGGCCGGTCGCCGAACATGCCGACGGCTTCGCCATGTGGGACAGCCACGTCAATCGCTGGAACGCCAAACGCCTGGGTCCCCGCCGCGATGTCGTGGCGGAAATGGAGCGAGCTGTTCGCAAGCAGGATTTGAAATTCCTGACCACCTTTCATCACCAGTGGTTATGGGGCTGGTACACCAGCCCGGTACTCGAAGCCGATATTTACCAGCCGCAGTTCAGCGATTTCTACTGGCCGCAGAAGTACATTCCCGGCGCCCCGGTCACCCAGCCCTACACGCCCGGCAATCCGGGAGCATTTAACTTCGCTCACCCGGACCCGCCGCCATCGTCCCGCTTTTGCGAGATTTGGCGCGATAAGGTCTTCGAGGTCGTTGACCGCTACCAGCCAGACTTGATTTATTTCGATAACCGCCTCGTCATCATTCCCGAAACCTACCGGCTGCAGATGCTCGCACACTTCTACAACTCCAGCAGCCGTGCCGGGCGCGAAGTCGTTATGACTTACAAGGACGCCGATTTTGCCACCGGCTCTGGCCTGATCGACATTGAGGCCGGCCAATTGACCGAGAAGGCCAGCTTCGTGTGGCAAACCGATGACGTCATGGACTGGGACTCCTGGTGCTATCTCAAGCATCCAAACTACAAGTCAGCAGGCCGTATCATCCATCAGTTGATCGACGTCGTCTCCAAGAACGGCAACCTGCTTCTCGATGTAGGTCCGCGTCCTGATGGAACCATCCCCGCCGAGATAGAGAGCCGTCTCCGCCAGATTGGGTCATGGTTGAAGGTCAACGGTGAAGCCATCTATGAGACTCGCCCCGCCGAGCGCTTTGGCGAAGGTCCCACCCGGGTCAAAAAGGGTTCCTATGTCGCCGACCACACCCAGGATTTCACCGCGCAGGATATCCGCTTTACCACCCGTCCTCGCGCATTTTATGTCCACGTGCTCGGATCGCCCGGCGCCCAGGTGCGCGTTACTTCTCTAAAGCGCGACACCCCATTGCCCTTCGGTACCCTGCGCCACGCCGAGCTGCTCGGATCGCCAACGCCGCTCCGCTGGGAATGGAGTCCTGATGGCCTTGTCCTCCACATACCCGAATCCCGTCCTTCACAGGACGCTCTGGTGATCAAGCTAACCTAGTTATTGGTCGGGAGCCCCCGCATTTATGCGGGGGAAGGAGCTGCTTGAGCGCTCCCTGAAAGCGGGTCCCGACTCTGATCACGCGCTTTAGCGCTGGCAACACTCGGAAGCGCTCATGAGTGCCTGAGTGGGAGTACCATCGCACTCGACGCTAGACGACGCATCGGCTGCCACTAGCGCGTTCCGTCAGGTGCCGCCCCGCCAACTACGTCAGTCCAGCCCGGCAGGGCTGGGGACCAATCCCGAAGATGAAGTCTGAGGGACCTGTAGGCGCCCCGGCTCCTTAACAAGGGTTCTGTATATCAGTCTCACTTCAGAATCGGAAGGGCTGGGATCAATTCCCGAGCGGTGCGAGGCACCGTGGTCGCTATAGGTCGAACATCAATGCCAATCGCTCAGGTGCTCTCCTCGGAGGTCGCCGCTTCGAAGTGCTTCGCAAGAAACTCCAAAAGTTCCTGCGGATCGTAGCTGGGTAGAATCGCATCCACTCCTTCCAGCTTGCCGGACTCCACCGGAGAAATCGCAAGAATGTAGAGGTTGGGACGCAGCTCTTTCAGTCGGCGAACGGTTGATTCGAACTCCTTGCCCTGCAGTTCTGTATGGATGATAGCGAGATCGACGTTGGGGAAGCGCTGGAGCAGGCTGGCAGCACCGTCTCCGCTATAAGCGGTCAGGACGTTGTGACGAGCTGTTTCCAGAATTAATTTGCGGGAGGAGATACCTTCCGGTTGTTCCACTTCGACCATCAAGACAACCAGGCGGACGATGTGCTTCCCGCTTCTCAAAGTGTTCTTTCGCATCCGCGAATCCTCCATGTGGTTGCCCGTACGGTATCATTTCCTTCTTCTGGGTTGAGGACAATGGAGATTCAACTGCGAGCGTATTGCGACTCGGGCGGCGGCTGGTAGTTTACCGCCAACTGCGGCGTCTCCAACCGTTGGTTCAGCCTGTGCCTGGAATTCAGGCACGCCTCCAGCAGGCCGGTAGTCAGCAAGGTACGCTCCACCGGATAGGTCGCGCTTCGGGTGTGGAACGTCTGCTCGATCTTCGCCGCCAGGCACGCCGAGTAAGTGTTGTTCGGAGCCGGCGGCAGGAAGAACTGCGTCGATACCAATCCGTGGCCCGTCACCCGCGCCGAGATGTTGAAATCCATGATGGCGCCATTGAGCATGAGCAGCGTGGCGCGCGTTCCATCGTTGTACTCAATGCAATACGCGGCCGGATCCTTGACCAATTGCGGTAAAACGCCGGAGGCAACCAGGTCCTGCGTGCGGCCGTCCAGCACGGTCAGGCCCAACGGCGTGTCGCTGCGTGACAGGGCGGAGCTCAGCAGATCGCTCGACCAGCGGCCCGCCTTCCCAGCCGCCCACACATCGTCGCCCTCAAGCACCTGCACCGCCTTCACCCCCGTCTCGCCGCCCCTGCGCCGCTCCAGCATGCACTGCATGGCTTCGAGGGCGTCGAAATCCATGCCGTCGTATCTGCCCACACCCACCATCACCGCCTCTTGCACCTCCGCGCCCAGCGGTATATCCACGTCGGGCAAGCGCCAGGTCACGGGCAGTGAGGAGCCGGCCAGCAGCGGGAATCGCAGGCGATTCGCGGTCTTCACCATCGTTTGCGCCTGCTCGAAGCTGAACGAGAGCTGCTTGTGGTTGAAGTAAGGCACCGCGTGTCCTTCGTCCTCAAACACCTGGACACACTGCTGAAAGAAATCGTAGCTGGGCAGCAGAATCTGCCCCTTGTCGTTGCTCGGGTAGTCATCCTGCTCCACGATCGTCAGCACCGCGTCGACGGCGATTCGGTCGCCGCCACAACGCAACGCCTCGGGAATGTTGCTGCACAGGCGGAAGCCGAACTGCTGCGAGCGGGCTTTGCTCAAATCGCTCATCGGCTCCAGTTTCTCCGGCGCAGGCTGCGTCCCCACGGTACGGTCCCTGCCCAGGCCGCCCGCTATTCCTTTGGCCGCACTGGACGGCGCAACTTTGGCTCCCGTCATCGCCAGCTGGTAGGGCGAGGGCGCAGCATCGGCTTGCCGCTCCAACTGATCCACATACACGGAGACCACCTGCACATTAGGCATGTGCCATTCGCCCTCGTACGGATAACCAACCAGAAAGCGGTCAGCGAGGGTTTGCATTTCCGACTGGTGGCGGTAAACGCTGCCCAGGATCGCCAGGCGCAGCGGGCGCGCGGGCGTCTGCGCCCAGCCACTGCGCAGCAGCGGGCGATACGCCAACATTGCCGACGACAGCGCGGAGTACTCTACAAAACGGCGGCGGGTCAGCATTAGTTCCTCCAGAAGGTGGATTCAGGGTTGGGCTGGTAGTGTACGGCTGCCAGGTTTGGGGTCTGCAAGCGCTGCATATTTTGGTGAGCGCTATCGACGCCGGCAATCAACAGCCCGCTGGTCAGCAGCGTTCGCTCGATCGGATACTGCGCCTTGCCGGTCAGGAACATCTGCTCGGCGTTATTCACCAGCGGGCTGAAAAAACTTGCCAGCGTGGTGCGGCCATCCGGCATAGGCAAATACATCTGCGTGGAGAAGGGTTTCGCCTGCCCCTCGATTGCCGCCGCGAAGGTGAAGTCGCGCACCAGCCCATTCATCAGCAGCATGGTGCAGCGCAGCCCGTCGCGATGTTGATAGTGGTAGGCAACTGGATCGGGCACCAGGGCCCGCATCTGCTCGATCGTAGGAAACATATCGCTAAAGTTCGAACTCGCAGGCGCCAGGGTGGAACTGCGGCACAACGCCGCTTTCACCAAGGCCTGCGACCACACCCCTTGCTGGCAGGCTGTCCAGAAGCCGTCGCCGCGATAGGTCTGCAGCCACTCCACACCGGTTTCGCCGCCCTTGCGCCGCTCCACCATGCACTGGATGGTCTCCAGGCCGTGAAAATCGTAGCTGCCCATGCCCCCGTAGCCGATGGAGACAGCTTCGTGCACCGTGGCCCCCAACGGGAACTCCACCGATGGAACTCTCCAGGTCACCGCCAGGCTTGAACCTCCCTGGAGGGGAAAGCCCATCTGATGAGAGGTGTCGACCATCTGCTTCGACCAATCCCACGTATAGGAAAGCTCTTTGTCGTTGAAGTAGGGAACTGACCGGCCGCTGTCGTGGTAGACCTTCGTGACCTGCTCGAAGAATTCGAAGTGGGGATGCTTCATGATCCCCGTCTCGGTGAGAGGGTAGGTACCATGCTCGCCGACCACCACCACTCCATCGACCGCCAGCTTGCTGGTGCCGAGGGTTAAGGTCTCCGCGATGGTGGGGTAAAGCTTCATCGTCGGATGCCGGTCCAACCGTTCCTGTGTCAAATCGCCCTCGCCCCGTTGATCGACGTACAGCGATACCACGTCCATCGCCGGGTGGTGGAAAGTTCCGGCCCATCCATAACCATCGAGGAACCGGTCCACCACGTGTTGGCCGTGCAGTAATCTCTTATAGGCAGTGATCACGGCAGCGAGCCGCGGGCGATTGGCAGACGTCGTATTCTGAGGCATACACCTACTCTGGGATGGTTTGGTTGCGAACGAGTGTAGCAAAAATGCCTGTATCAACTCGCTGGAGGAGCGAATGCTGACCCGCCGCCGATTTCTCCGCTACGCCGCGCTGGCGCCCACTGCGCTGAGCTCCGGCCTTTGGGCCGCCACCGATCAGCCGCGCCCCACAGATCTCTGCGCGCGCATGGGCCGTGCACAAACGCGCGCTGATCTTCGACGGCCACGTCCACGCGTTGGACCGCGAGTTCTATCACGGCGGCAGCATGGGCACGCGCCAGCCCGATGGACAATGGGATCTGCCGCGTGCGCGCGAAGGTGGAGAAAGCGCGTTCTTCCTCTCCGTGTTCATTCCCGAAGAGTACTACCCCGGCCGATTCGAGACCAAGCAGGCATTCCGGCGGGTCGATCACGCGCTCCGCCAGTTGGAGTTGAACCGCGACCAGGTAGCGTTGGCGTTGAACGCGGACGATGTGGAGCGCATCCATGCCCAGGGAAAGATGGCCGCCGTGCTCGATATTGAGGGCAGCTACGATCTGGATGGCGATCTGGGAGTTTTGCGCGATCTCTATCGGCTGGGCCTGCGTTCGGCCCAGCTTTCGGCGCACAACTGGGACCAGAACTACGCCGACTCCTGCTGCTCGCCGGCCAAATGGAACGGTCTCACCCCGCATGGCCGCGACGTCATCCGCGAGATGAACCGCTTGGGCATGGTCATCAACGTATCTCACTCTTCAGACGAAACGATCTCCCAGGCGATCGACGTAAGCGACGGTCCGGTCATCGCCACGCACCACGGTCTGCGCAGCGTCAACAATATTCCCAGGAATATGCCCGACTGGTTGTTGAAGAAGCTGGCGGCCAAGGGGGGCGTCATCGGCTTCCAGATTGGCAGTGAGTTCAGTTACCCGAAGGAGTTCGCTTACGTCACTGAGCACGCGAAGAAGACGTTTTGGGACACCGCCAGCATTCCGGATCGCGTCAAGGGCAAGACCATCTACGAGGTGGACCAGTTGGTAGCGCCGCAGTTCCCCATGCCGGGCGCGCAGGTGCCGGACTCGGTCATGATGACGGTAGCCGACTGGGTAGCCGTGGTGGATAGAGCCATCCAGCTAGTGGGAGAGGATCACGTGGCCATCGGCACCGACTTCGACGGTGGACCGACGCTGGCGCGTGGGATGCGCGACGTCCGCGATCTGCCGATGATCACCCAAGCAATGCTGCAGCGCGGTTATTCTGAGCAGCGCATTGACAAGTTCTGGGGTGGCAACTTGCTCCGCGTTTTCCGCCAGGTTACGCAGAACCGGACCTGAACTCCGGGTTCGCTCACCTGCAATTTCTCTGTCCATCCGATCCGACGGCCCCTAATAAGAGTCACCACCCTCCACTTGTCATCCCGAGCGCAGCCGAGGGATCTGCGGTGCACCCCGGCTCCCGCACAAAGGTCTCCGTTCCGTTGGTTCTCCCACAAAATCGTCATCCTGAGAGCGCAGCGCCTCGCAGATCCATCGCTTAATAAAGGGGTTTTTGGCGCGGAGTCGAAGGACCCCGAGGATGCTCGTTGGCCGATGCTCTTCAGGGCTTTCCGGCCACCAAAATCTGAAAAATCACAAATGCCGTCTCTACCTAGATACAAGGGACCTGCTGTTTCTCTTCCCGTCCTCGGGAAACTTCTCCGCACTGGGCAGAGACCGGCTACGCCTCAACCAGCGCAAAGCGGTCTACATCCACCAGCCCAAAATCGGTGATCTTCAAATGGGGGATGACGGGCAGGGGCAGAAAAGCCAGATGCAGGAAGGGCTCCGCTAGCTGACAGCCCATGGCTCGGACAGCGGCGCGGAGAGCGTAAAGATTCTGGCCCACGGTCTCGAAGGAGTCCAGGCTCATGAGCCCGGCGAAGGGCAATGCGAACTCAGCCAGTACCCGCCCGCCCTGCACGGCGACGAATCCTCCTCCCAGCGCCAGCAGGCGGTTGACGGCAATGGCCATATCCTCGTCTCCGGCTCCCACCACGCAAAGGTTATGGCTGTCGTGGCCGACCGAGGAGGCGAGCGCACCCGAACGAAAGCCAAAGCCCTTGACGAAACCACGGCCAATATTGCCGTTACGGCCGTGGCGCTCGAGCACGCAGATCTTGAGTAGATCGTGCTCCGGATCGGCATGCCGCATGCCCTCGCGATAAGGCAGGCTGGCCTCCAACCGTCCGGTCAGGATCTTGCCCGGAATGATCTCGATGACCGGGGTCGCCGGGCCCGCCGCGGGGGTACGAAAGGCCTCCGCCGTGACCGGCGCAAGGTGCACCGTATTTCCCCCCGGCGGCGCCGGCTGCTCGCGCCCGGCGAAGGTATCCGGAGTCACTCGGCGGCCGAGACGGAAGACGCTATGAATGGCGCAACTCTCCAGATCATCGAGCAGCAGGAAGTCGGCCAGGAATCCGGGAGCGATCAGCCCCCGGTCCACCAATCCAAAGCCGCGAGCTGCTGACCAGCTGGCGCTGCGATACACGGCGGCCAGCGGTGCGCCCAGCGCGATGGCGCGCCGCACCAGGTAGTCCAGGTGGCCTTCTTCGTGGATGTCCAACGGGTTGCGGTCGTCGGTGCAGAAGCCGAGAAAGGGAGAAGTGAATTCGTTGATGAGCGGCGCCAGCGCCCCCAGATCCTTTGAAACCGATCCCTCGCGGATCAGCACCTGCATCCCCTTGGACAGCTTTTCCCGCCCCTCGGCCAGATTTGTGGTCTCGTGACAGTTACGAATGCCGCAGGACAGATAAGCATTCAAGGAGTGGCCGGAGAGCAAGGGCGCATGGCCGTCGATATGCTGGCCGGCAAAGGCAGCCAGCTTCTCCATGCACTCGGGATCTTTATTGAGTACCCCCGGCACGTTCATGAACTCGGCCAGGCCAATCACCTTGGGGTGGTGGCGATGGGGGACCAGGTCCGCGGCGGTGAGCCGGGCGCCGGAGGTTTCGAGGTTGGTTGCCGGCACGCAGGAGGAGAGCTGCACCCGCAGATCGAGTGCGGTGTGCTCTGCGGCATCGAGGAAATATTGCAATCCCACCAGGCCCAGAACATTGGAAATCTCATGCGGGTCGCAGA
This sequence comes from uncultured Acidobacteriaceae bacterium, assembly GCA_963821315.1. Lineage (GTDB taxonomy): Bacteria > Acidobacteriota > Terriglobia > Terriglobales > Acidobacteriaceae > PALSA-350. Next base: position 108,179 of record CAWGDP010000023.1, read on the forward strand.
TTGCGGTGGTGACGCCATGGGGAAGCACGCAGCGGTCGAACTCCAGCGGAGTCACCAGCGTGCTCTCGCAGTGCACGTGACTATCGATAAAGCCGGGCACGGCGAAGCGTCCCTGGGCATCGATCTCCTCCACCCCGCGGTAGCTGTCGAAGGTGCCCACAATGAGGCTGCCGCACACCGCGATGTCGCCCGGCTGCAATTCACCGGTGACCAGGTTCAGGATGCGGGCGTTGCGCACCACCAGGTCCGCGGGCAGCCGGCCCAGTGCCTGATCGATCCGTCGTTCCAGCACATCTCTCATGCTCAACCGTCCCGCCCGCGATTCCGCGATTCCGTATTATAGGGTCAGCGTTTCCGGGCCCCCGTCTTCACGGAGAATGCGGTTATGCTGCAGTCTTTGACGGCGCGCAAGGAATGGAAGTTCTTCGCCGTGCTGCCCCAGGCGGATCCTGGTCTGGCGGCGTCCTGGTGGACGGTCCTCCTGCTGCGCGGCATCCTGCCGGCGGCGTTTGCCATTGCCATGGGCGTGCTGGTGGGCGCTGTGCAGCATGGCCATTCGCTGGCCGGCCCGCTCGCCCTTGCGGGCGCGATCTTTGTGCTCCTGCAGGTGCTCAGCCCCATTCATCAGGCACTCAGCGCCAACCTGGGCGACCGCACCGCCGCGTGGCTCTACGACCGGCTCACCGAAGCCTGCGTGCGCCCGCCGGGCATTGGGCATCTGGAAGATCCGACCCTGACCAGCGACCTGACCGTGGCCCGCGACTTCGATCTGGGGATGACCGGGCCGCCGCTTTCCATCTCCATGGACTTTATCGCCACCGGCTTGGTCGAGATGACCGGCGGGGTGGCATCGGCCGTGATCCTCGCCCGCTACGCGTGGTGGGCGCCGCTGCTGCTTGCAGGCGCTTGGCTGGCAACCCATTGGCTGCTGCGGGATAGCGCCATCTGGCACGACCGCCAAACCGAGGAGGTGCGCGCCGCGCAGCGCGACGCCGACTACGCCTACCGCCTGGCGGTCGATCCACCGGCGAGCAAGGAGTTGCGTCTCTTCGGTCTCGCCGGCTGGACCATCGACCGTTTCATCGCCCGGCGCACCCGCCTGCACGAGCTGCAGTACGCCGCCACCCGTATGCGAGAGCGCCCCGTCCTGTGGAGCCTGCTGCTGGTGACCTCGGCCAATGTGGTGGTGTTCTGGCTGCTGGCCAGCGCCGCGGCCCATGGTCGCATCTCGCTCGGGGAAGCGGTGGTCTACGTGCAGAGCGCGGTCGGGGTATCGATGATCGCCTTCGGTGGATTGAGCTGGTCCATCGATGGCGCCGCTGCGCCGGTAGCTGCGGTGCTGCGGCTGGAGCCGGCGATGCGTCCCGCCGGGGCTCTACCCTCCGGCACTCGCCGCGCGCCGGCAGCAACGGCGCCGGAGATTCGTCTGTGCGATCTCAGCTTCTCCTACCCGGGCGGCGCGCCGGTGCTGGAGCATTTCGATCTCACCATCCCCGCCGGCTCGTCGCTGGCCATCGTGGGCCAGAATGGCGCCGGCAAGACCACCATCGCCAAGCTGTTGTGCCGCTTGTACGATCCCCAGTCCGGGGCCATCACCATCGATGGCGTCGACCTGCGCGAGTTCGACCTGGCATCCTGGCGCGCACGCGTCACCGCGGTCTTTCAGGACTTCCTCCGCCTGGAGCTGCCCTTGCGCGACAACGTGGCCCCGGCCGGAGCGCCCGACGAGGTGGTGCGCGCCGCGCTCGAGTCGGCCGGAGCGGCGAACCTGGCCGCGCTCGATACCGTGTTGGCCCGCGGATATACCGGGGGCACCGACCTTTCCGGCGGCCAGTGGCAGCGCATCGCGCTGGCCCGTGCCCTGGCTGCTGTCACCCTGGGCGCCGGCGTGGTGCTGCTGGATGAGCCGACGGCGCAGCTCGACGTCCGCGGGGAAGCGGAGATCTTCGATCGCCTGCTGGCCGCCACCCGGCAATGCACGACCATCCTGATCTCGCATCGCTTCTCCACCGTCCGCCATGCCGACCGGATCTGCGTGCTGGAGCACGGCCACGTCATCGAGCTGGGCTCGCACGAAGAGCTGATGGCGCTGGGCGGCCGTTACCGGACCATGTTCGACCTGCAGGCGCAGCGCTTCCATCTGGCGCAAGAGGAGGGCACCACGTATGAGTCCCTCGCCTGAATTGGAGCCGCTGCCGCCGGCGCTCTCGTCGATGTGGCGGCTCTGCAAGCTGGGATATCGCCACGAGCCGCGCCTGATGGTGGTGTCGTTCCTCTTGTCGCAGCTGGCGGCGCTCCCGGATGCGCTGCTTGCCTTGTGGCTGGCGCTTTTGGGCAAAGGTTTCCTCGAGCACCGGACAGGGTTGATGCAAGGCGCGGCGATTGGCCTCGGCGTATCCACCGCCGCAACCTGGTTTCTGCGCACCGTCAGCACCCGGGTGCAGCGGCGTTTCCGCGATAAGGTGACCATCGCGCTCGAGGCCCACGTGGCCCGACTGCAGGCGACCGTGGCCACGGTCGCCCACCACGAGCGTCCCGAGTACCTGGATCGCCTGTCCATGTTGCGCAACCAGGTCTTCGTCCTCGATCACATGTACGTGTCGGTGTTTTCCACCCTGGGGTGGATCCTGCGCCTGGGCGTGACTATGGCGCTGCTGGCGTCGATTCATCCCGCGCTCTTGCTGCTCGCCGTCTTTGCCATCCCAACGATCTTGACCTCGACCTGGCGGCCGGAGGTGGAGCGATCCGCACAGGAGCGTGGGGCACAAGCCAGCCGCCTGGCGCGCCACCTGTTCACCATCGCCACCACCGCGCCGCCGGGCAAGGAAGTGCGCGTCACCGGCATTGGCGAGCGCCTGGTCAACGACCGCCGGGCAGCCTGGGAGCGCTGGTACGGGCCGGTGGCGGCGGCTCGTTGGGGCTCGGCATTCTGGCATGCGTTGGGATGGGCGATATTCGGGCTGGCTTACGTGGGCGCGGTGGTCTTTGTCTCGGAGTATCTCCGGGCGCCGGCCAGCGCGGTGTTGCTGATGCTGGCCGCGGGTGCGCGGCTGTCAGGTTACATTGGCGCCACCGTGGGCGAGATTGGATTTCTGCGCGGATTCTGGATGGACGGTTCGCGGCGGCTGGCGTGGCTCGAGGACTACGCCGCCTCCATTGCAGCCGCGGGCGATCTGCCCGTTCCTTCCGCGTTGCATCAGGGGATGCGGCTCGATCATGTCTCCTTCACTTACCCGGGCACCTCGCGGGTGGTCTTGGAGGATGTTTCGCTATTGCTGCCCGCAGGCGCGGTGGTGGCCATCGTGGGCGAGAACGGCGCCGGCAAGACCACGCTGGTCAAGCTGCTGGCCAAGATGTACGAGCCCTCCTCGGGTTCGATCCTGGTCGACGACGTGCCGCTGGCGCGCCTTCCCGCCAATGAGTGGCGGGCGCGTCTCGCGGGCGCATTCCAGGATTTCTTTCGTTTTGAATTCAGCGCCGGGCATACCGTCGGCCTGGGGGATCTCCCCCGGATGGACGACCGCCCGTCCGTAGCTGCGGCGGTCGACCGCGCGGGCGCGGGCGACGTGGTGGAACGGCTGAAGTCCGGGTTGGACACGCAGCTCGGTCCCACCTGGCCGGAGGGAGTGGAGCTGTCGTTCGGCCAGTGGCAGAAGCTGGCCTTGGCGCGCGGCTTCATGCGCGATCAGCCACTGTTGCTGATCCTGGACGAACCGACCGCCGCGCTCGATGCCGAGACCGAACACGCGTTGTTCGAGCACTATGCCGCCGCAGCCCGGGGCGGTGACAACCGGGCCAGCGGCCGCATCACGATCCTGGTATCCCACCGCTTCTCAACCGTGCGCATGGCTGATCTCATCGTGGTGCTTGACGGAGCGCGGCTGGTAGAAGTGGGCGCGCACGATGAGCTGATGGCTAGGAAGGGTCCCTATGCGGAGCTATACAGCATCCAGGCCGCCGCCTATTGTTAATTGCTTTCTTTCTCCAATTCCACCACCATCACTTCGATGGGCTTGTTGCCGGCATTCACGTCGGCATGCATGGTGTTGGGCGGATTGGTGGGGAGCCAGTAGGCCTTCCCCGTCTCCCAGACGTGTTCTTCTGCTTTCCCCTGCTGGTCCACAATCTTCATGGTGCCGCCGCTCAAGGGAATGATGACCCGCGGATGCTCATGCCGGTGCATGACCAGCGGTGCGCTTGGCATAACCACCGCCTTCCACACCTTCACGTCTTCGTTGTCGAATTGCGGAAAGCGTTGCGTCTGGGTTGGAGCGGTTTGTGAATGTAGGACCGCAAAAGCACCCAACAATAGGGCGGCCGCAGCTAATCGGCGGAGCAGGAAAATCTTCATGTGTCCTCCACATCCGTGGGGCAAAGATACAGGTGCGCTGCCCGGGGAGTAAACTCAAGCTCAGCGGGGCTGCCCATGACCATGACATTCACCCCAGTTGTGCGCAGGTTTCGCTCCTACCAGCGGACCATTCGACAGTCACGGATGGTAGCCCGGGCGATCAAGTCCAAGCACCATCCCATTCTGGCCCACATCATCCCCATGCGGCGCTGCAATCTCTCCTGCGCCTACTGCAATGAGTACGACAAGGTTTCCGATCCCGTGCCCACCGCCGAGATGCTGCGCCGGATTGAAATCCTGGCCGGCATGGGCACGGGGATCATCACTATCAGCGGTGGGGAGCCGCTGCTCCACCCCGACCTGGACGAAATCATTCGCGCCATCCGCCGTCACGGGTCGATCGCCACCATCATCACCAACGGCTACCTTCTGACGCCGGAGCGGATCCAGCGGCTGAACCGCTCCGGGCTCGAACATCTGCAGATCTCAATCGACAACGTGATGCCGGACGAGGTTTCCAAGAAGAGCCTGAAGGTGCTCGACCGCAAGCTGCAGTGGCTGGCGCAATACGCGGAATTCGATATCAACATCAATTCCGTTCTGGGCGGCGGCATGGCGCATCCCGAAGATGCCTTGACCATTACCCGCCGCGCCCGGGAGTTGGGATTCGAGACCACGGTAGGCATCATCCATGATCATGACGGTCAGTTGGATCCGTTAAAGGAAAATGAACGCGCCGTCTACGACCAGATTCTGAAGGAACGAAAGCCGGCGTTGTTTGCCTTTGCCTACGACAACCTCTTCCACAGAAACCTGGCGCTGGGCCAGCCAAATGACTGGCAATGCCGCGCGGGCAGCCGTTACCTGTACATCTGTGAGCAGGGCTTGGTGCACTATTGCTCGCAGCAACGCGGCTATCCGGCAATCCCGCTGGAGAAGTACACCCAAGCCGACCTGGACCGGGAGTACTCGACCACGAAGCCCTGTGCGCCCTTCTGCACCGTTTCCTGCGTGCACCGGGTAGCCATGCTCGACCTGATGCGTAACCAGCCGCGCGAAGCATTGACGCGCTTCTTTCCGCCGGCAACGTCCGGCGGGCCGGCGCAGTTGCCGGCAGGAATCCAGGTGCTCACCACGATTTTTCTGCCGCCGGCCAACGGCCAACCGCAAAGCCCGGCGCGGAAAATGGTCGCCGGCGCCGCAATGAAAATATTCGGCGTCAAGTAACCGCCTATTTATTTGGCAGCTGCGCATTGCCAGGGAAAGAGATTTTGCCGTGTGGGATCGACGCGCAACTTAAGCTGTGCCAGCCCCGGACTTTAGTCCGGCGGAGCGGGTTTTCAAACCCGCGAGAACGCTCCGGTATCCATTCAGGGCTTTAGCCCTGGTGGCGGGGCCATCCGTACATAAAAAGCCGCATAGGAGAAAGACGGGTGCCCCAGGTTCGCCAAAGCGTACCTGGGACGAAAAAGACGGGCGAAGCCCACCAGAGCTTTTCTGCGATGTCGGCCACCAAATCCAGGACGGGGCTAGAAAAAAGCGATCGAAACATATCATTTTCGGCCCACGTACGCTGGGGCGAACCTGGGGCACCCGTCCGACTCCGATAGGGTCCCGTTAGGAACAACCGCAAATCGCGTCAGTTACAGATACGAATAGCACGCCGCAAAGACAACCAGCGCAGTCGCAGCGCCCGCCAGCACATCCAGCGCATAGTGGTACCGCCCGACCACCGCACCGAGCGAAATCCAGATAGAAATGAACAGGAAGATCAAGCCCATAATGGGCGCGTAATGCAGCAGCACCAGTGAGACCGCGAAGGTAGAGGCCACATGGGCGCTGGGAAACGAAATGGCATGGATGCTTCCATGCTTGAGAATCCAGCGGTTAAAGATCCGCGTCTTACCCGCTTGCGTTGATGGACCGCCGGCAAGATCCCGGGGCGGGTAGGCAGGCACGAACGGAGTAATTGCGTAACAGAGATAGGTCGCGATCAATACCACCAGCCAGAAGCCGGCAACATGGTTGCGTTGGCCCACCGCATAGAGGGCGAGTAGTCCCAGCGGGACCAGCGGATAGCAGAAGAGGTAGGCGACTTCCAGCACCGTGCCAAAGCCGGTGCGGGATGTGCCTGAGCTTCCCGCCGCTCGCGGCATCAGCCAGCGGTCAAAGGCCATCAGGCGTTGCTCGATGCGGTGGTTCGGAGCCTGAAAAAACTGCCCAGTCTGCCAGTAAGGCACCAGGAAGAGTCCTACCGTCAGCCAGTCGCGCAGCGTGGAGACGTAAAGCGGGGGCAGGAAACCGGCACTCGCACGCGCCAGCGAAACCGCTGCCCAAGGGACGATCGCCAGCAGGGTTATGGTCCAGCGCCGGCGCACAGGCAAAGGATGAGAAAACAGCGGCTGGATCCAGGCCGCAGCCGCCAGAATGACGGCAAACCCGATCTGGATCCATTCCGAAGTACGCACCGCTATTGGCCGGACGCCGCTGTTTTTGCTCCCGTATAGCTCACCCGCCAGACGGTATTCGAACCGTCGTCGGAGACCAGCAGGGATCCATCTTTGGCCACCGCGATGCCCACCGGCCTGCCCCACACCTTGCCGTCCGGCAGGACGAACCCGGTGAGGAAGTCTTCATATTCTCCCGTCGCCTTGCCGCCCTCCATGGGCACGGTGATCACTTCATAGCCGCCGCGCGGATCCCGGTTCCACGAACCATGTTCGGCAGCGAAGGCCCGGCCATGGTACGTGGAAGGGAATTGAGAGGCCTCATAGAACTGCAGCTCCAGCGAAGCGAAGTGGGGATTGAGCAGGACGTCCGGGACAATCACCTTGGACTTCAGCTCCGGACGCTTCCCCGCCTGCCGCGGGTCCTGAATGCCGCCCATGTAATACCAGGGCCAACCGTAGAAGCCGTCCTCCTGCACGTGGGTAATGTAATCGGGAACCAGGTTATTGCCCAGCGCGTCCCGTTCGTTGGTAGAGCACCACAGTTGGCCCGTGGTGGGGTGGATGGTTTCTCCCACGCAGTTACGGATGCCCCAGGCGTAGACCTTCTCGAACTTACCTTCGGGCGTGAACTCGAGCACATCGGCGCGGTGAAACTCGGCCGGAGTGGTATCCGAATCGTCGTCATTGGAATGGGAGCCGACGGAGACCAGCATGTGCTTTCCGTCGGGGGTGAAGACGATGTCCCGCGTGCGATGGCCACCGCCGCCGGGTAGTTCCGCCAGGGTTTGCGGCGGACCGCTCGCCTTCAGGTCGCCACTCTTGTAAGGAAAGCGGACGACGGATGCGGTGTTGCCCACGTACACCCATTGCGGGTTGGGGCCGCTGGGATAGAAATTGATGCCGAACGGCCCTTTGAGGCCGGTGGCGAAGACCTCCGTCTGTCCGGCTTTGCCATCCTTACCGATGCCGCGAAAAATCAGGATCTTGCCCGCATCGCTCTCGGCCAGGAAGATGTCCCCATTGGGCGCCATGCGCATCAGGCGCGGGTTATCTAGGCCGGTGGCAAATTGTTCCACCTTGAAACCAGCCGGTGCCTGGGGCCACACCCCGTCGGGGCGGGGAAAGATCGCGGGTCCATTATTGGCCGATGGCGTGGCATACGGCTCAGGAAGGTCGGCGACGGTGAGCTTGCGCCGGACCCCAGGATGTTCCTTGGTGTAGTCCGTAAAGGCCGCCTGGCCGGTCAGCGTCTGCGCTGCAGCGGGAACCGGGGAAAGCGTGATGGCAGCCAGCAGCGCACCCGTGGTTACGCAAAAGCAACCGAGGGGAGCGGAGAAATGGGGCAACTTCATGGGTAAGTCCTCCAAAGGCTGTTTCCAGTTTAGAGCGGAATGGTGAGCTTCGTGGCATTGATGTCACGACAACTCTGATTCACCTGTAAGGTCCAAAAATTCACTACACTTTTATAAGAGGCACGGCCATGGACAAGGTGGTTTCAGCTGCGGACGCCAAACGGAAATTCTCTCAGCTGTTGCGGGATGTGCGATAAGGCCGCAGCTATATCGTGACAAGTTATGGAAACCCATTGCAAGATCTCTCCCGTTGACGAAGCGGACAGGATTGAGGCCAGGGCACGAGCGACTTTGCTTGTCAGATTGCGCAGGCAATCCGTAATCACGGGGGTTCGCTGGACGCGAGACAAGCTTTACCAGAATCCCCGGTGATGAATCCTCGAACCGGCCGCCTCAGCGATTCATTCCGCGCGCAAGGTTTGGATGGGATCGAGGGCCGACGCTCTCCGCGCTGGGATGAGCGTCGCCAGTATGCCGCCGGCGATCAGCACGCAGCTGGCGGCCGCGAATGCCCTGGGATCCGTCTCGCGAACACCGTAAAGCAGGGTTCGCGCACTTCGCCCAACCAACACCGTGAGAACAATTCCGGGAAGGATGCCGCTGATCAGAATGGTGGCCGTCTGCACCAAGAACAGCCCGATCACCTGGCCCCGTTTGGCCCCCATCGCGATCCGTATGCCGATTTCTGAAGTACGGCGTACCACTTGAAAGGAGAGCAGCCCATAGAACCCGACCGCCGCCAGGGCGAGCGTCATGCCGGCAAAGGCCGCGGTCAGCCGGGCCAGCAACTTTTCCGTAGACAAACCATCCTCGAACTCGGTGTCGAGGGGCACGATCTCAGAAATGGGGATATTGGGATCGACCGACTGCAAGGCGCGGCGCGTATCCGCTGCGATCGTAGCCGGAGAGCCCAGAGCACTCACCTCGATCGTGCCCGCCGGAGCGGTGCCCTGTTCCAGAGAGAAGTAGGCCACCGGCGGCGCGGGACGACGCAGTCCATCGACCTGCGCATTGCCAACTTCGCCAACAATTTGGAATACGCGATCACCCGGGGCCGCCTGGTAGCCGATGAAATGCCCGACCGGATCTTCCTTGCCGAAAAGCCTCTCCGCAAATACCTGGTTGAGGATCGCTACCGGCTGCGTATGCGGCCGATCGGCGTCGCTGAATGCTCTTCCTCGAAGCAGCGGAATACCCATGGTCTGGAAGTAATGGAAACTGACGTGGTTTTCTTCCCCGTGCATCTGCGCCGGTAAAAGGTCAGGCCGGCCGGAAACGTGAATGGCCGTATTCCATATGCAGTCAGGCACGCGGCACATTTGCATGGCGGCATCGCGGACTGAGGGTAATGACCTTAGACGGTCCAGAATCCGTTGATTCAAGCCGGTGAGGTCTTGCTTCTGCATACCGCCACCTACCAGATTCAAATGAACCGACAGGACATGCTGGCGATCGAGTCCGGCATCGAGCGTGCCCAGGTTAAGCAGTGTCTGGCCAAAGAGTGCAGCCATGGAAAGCAACAGCAGCGACAGGCTCACTTGCCCGCTGAGCAGCAGAGTCGGCCAGCGCAAGTCACCCCTGGCACTCATGTTGCCAAGGCTCGAGCGCATCGCGGACAGAGGATTCCTGCGTGTCATCTGCCAGGCGGGCAAGATGCTGAACGCCAGCTGCGCCACCAACAGGAGAACGATCCCGAGCAGGAAATATCTCCATCCAAAATGAAGATCGACGGGGATAAGCCGTTTCCGCGGAGAGGCCCAGTGGAGTAAGAGCCCACTGACGCCTCGGCAAGTGGCGATGGCCAGGACCCCACCCATCGCGAGCAATAGAAGGTCCTCGACCGCCAACAGGCGAAGCACCTGCCAGCGGCTCGCTCCTAACGCGATGCGAACCCCTATTTCCCGTTTTCGCCCGGAGAGACGAGCCAGTTGAAGGCTTCCCAGGTTGAGACATCCCACCAGAAAGAACATGGCCGACATGCCCATCAGCAGCGACAAGGGTCGCAGGTATTCCGTGCCCAGCGATCCTTCGCCATTGGCTGCGGAAACAAGCTGCACTTGGGCGTGAAGAATGTGTTCGCGCTCGCTGGCATCTTTGGTCGCGTTGCCCATCATCTGCAAATCCGGCTGCAGCGCCTGCGTCCAGTGGGCCGCCGCGTTGGCCTTCTCCCCATCGGGAATCCGGGCCAGGACCCATAGCCAGAAAACTCCATCCTGATTTCTATACGGCGATTGCAGATCGACATCGTATCCCGGCCCGAGAGAGTCGAACCAGGTCCCGAAGCGTCCCGAAGATTGGGCCGCGAGGGGCAGCCATACATCCGGGGCAGACCCTTGCACCACCCCAGAGAAGCGCTCCGGAGCCACGCCAATCACGACGATGGGCACGCGATTGAGCGTGGCCTTCATGCCGATTACCGAGCCCACCGCGCCGAATTTGTTGCGGGCAAAATCGTAGCGCAGGATGACCGGCAGTTCGCTTTGCCCGGGGGCGTCGTCAGCAGGGGCAAAGAACCTGCCCGAAGCAGGCGATAGGCCTAGAACCGCAAAGAAGTCGGGGGAGACCAGCTGCAAGGTGGCCTCTTCCGAGAAACCGTTGCCGGCCTGGAGAACGCCGCCGCCTATCCCTGAATGGGCAATTACGGGTGCCCCGTGCGCTGCAGACTGGCGCAGGCGCTGATATGCAGGATAGGAGTAGAACCACTGCCCATCGTAGGGAGACTTTACGGCGTGGAGAGCATAGAGTTGCGCAGGACTGGCGATGGGGAGGGGAGTGAAAAGCACTGCTTGCAAAAGCTGGAATACGGCAAGGTTTGCCCCGATGCCGAGCGCTAATGTAACCATGACGGTGAGAGAGAATCCAGGTTTGCTGCGTATCTGCCGTAGCGCATAACGGACGATCATTCTCGGTCAACCTCCCTCTCGGTGCTGCATCCAGTATCGTGGGAGGAGCGGTGATCCGCAAAGATTCTTACCCACTGCTGATTTGGAGAATGTTTTGATGCCAACCAAGGTTATCGTTACCACCGACCCCGGACAGGATGAGGCAGCAGCCATCATGATGATGCTGGCCGCGCCCGAGTCCTTCGAGATCCTCGGCTTTGTGGCCACCGCAGGCAACATCGGACTCGATCACACCGTCCCCAACACGCTCAAGATCCTGGAGCTTGCCGGGCGCGCGGATATTCCCGTCTTCGCCGGATGTCCGCGGCCGATTTCGAAAGCGCTGGTGATTGCCGACCATGTTCACGGGCCTACCGGCCTGGATGGTCACGAGTTGCCCGCGCCCAGGACCAGGGTCCAGAGGCAACATGGGGTGGAATTCATTGTGGAGACGCTTCGCTCCGCGCCGCCGGGCGAAGTGCATATCGTTTCGTTGTCACCGACGACCAATCTTGCGCTGGCCCTGGTGCAAGCGCCTGACATCGCGGCGCGGATCGGCGGCATCGTGATGATGGCGGGCGCATATTTCGAGTGCGGCAATATCACTCCTTCGGCCGAGTTCAATGTGTATGTCGACCCCGAGGCTGCGGACATCGTTCTCAAGTGCGGCGCGCCGATCACCATGCTGCCGCTCGACGTGACCCACAAAATGCTCAGCACGCGGGAGCGGCTCAACCGCATGCGCGCTGTGGGTACGAAGTGCGCTATCGCCATCGCCGACATGCTGACCTTTCTCTGAGGCATTTGATCTGAAGAAATATGGATGGAATGGCGCCCCTTTGCACGGCCCGTGCGTGCCCGCGTATATGCTGCGGCCCGAACTATTTTCCGGCAGGAAGATCAATGTCACCGTGCAATGTGGAGACGGCTTGACTGCCGGGGCATCCGTTGCCGACTGGTGGCAGATTACGAATCGGCCGCGCAATGTTACTTACATTCGAGACGGAAACTCCGACGGCTACTACGACCTGATTTGCGAGTTGTATGCGCGCTTGCCGTAGCGGCGCGGCCCTAGTAGGACCAGACGGGATTAATAGGAACAGGACGGGTGCCCCAGGTTCGCCAACCTGCCCCGGCTTGCCGTGGGAGCGTACCTGGGCCGAAAATGATATGTTTCGATTGCTTTTAGTTCGTGCAGTAAGGGCTGTGGTGGGGCTTCGCCCGTCCTGTTCTCACCGAGACCCGAGAGTGCGACAAAGGCGCCCCTAATCGGTGCTTGCAGCAGTCCGCGCGAATCCGTTAGAAGAATCGGGCTGGAGCCGCCCCAACAACCGCATGGTCAATAAATATCCGGTACCGGTAATCAGGGGCACGACCACCGCGGGGAGAGCTGCAGTCGGCAGCAGGTAATAAACGCCACCCCCCAGGAAACACCAGACAATCGCGGTTACGTTCACGCCATGCCAGTAGTGATAAATGCCTTTGGGGTCAAAGAGCGCGGCCACGTCGATGCGCATCCGCTCCACAAACAGATAGTGGAAGAGCAGCACGCCTGCTACCGGTGCGAACAAGTTGCCCAGCGCGGTGGTCAACGGAACCAGGCGTTCCAGCAGCACAGGCAACGCGGATAACCCGGTACTCACGACGCCAACAAAGAGCGTGTTCCAAAAGCGGCCCGGGCCCTCGAACATGTTGGAGAGGGAAAGGCCGCCGGTGTACAGGTTCATCACATTGATCGTGCTTTCGTCGAGCGCGATGACAATGAGCAAAACAAGCATCGTGACCCAATGTGGATCCACCACCGCGGCGAGCGAAAAGGGATTCGCCTGCCGCCCCAGTGAAGCTGCGGCTCCATAGGCGCCGAGCGACACTGACAATGCCGTGGCCAGGCCGCCAGCCAGCATGGTGCCCCACCACATGTCTTTACGGCTGCGGGTGTAGCGGCAGAAATCGGCCGCATCGGTAATCATGGTGAGCCAGCTCGCGGTCATGCTGTTCAGCCACACAGCGGCAACCAGGTAGGCCCAGCCGTACTGCGCATGAAAATGGAACACCGCTGAGGGGCGATAATTCACGCCCGGGCCGTGGGCCAATACAAAGAAAAGATAGACGATGCCGGCAACTTTGACGGGAAGAGTGAAGCGGGAGATCATCTTCAGCCATTGATAACCAACCAGCGCCAGGCCCACCTGCACGCTGGCCAGGATAAGGCCCGCGCGCACTACAGAATAGTGGCGGCCGGTCCACTGGTGCGCGATGGCCACGAACACCGTCGCGCCCACAATGGTTTGCATGGCGAACCAGTACGCCGAGGCGATCGTGCGCATGATGGAGGGCAACCACTTCGCTCCCTGAATGCCGAAGACCATGCGGCAGGCGACCTGCCCGGTGATGCCATAGTCCACTCCGACCGTGGCCATCACGATGTACGCCGAAAAAGCAATGAGTATGCCCAGAGTGCTGGTAAGAATGGTGGCCCAGAAAGAAAGACCCGAAGCCACGGCCAGGCCGCCGATCAGGATGGTCCCAGGATTGACCAGGAAATTGCTGACCAGTAGGAACAGGTCCGGCCAGCGCACCGTCTTGAGTGCCTCTGGAATCGGCTCGATGCCATAAGCCTCGATGGCGCCCGAGTGGGGAGGAGTAGCGATGGCTTCCGTGGGTTCCATTCTCTGCGTCGCTCCATTCTGTATATCCATACGGATGGTCATCGACGTGGATGGCCGCTCAAGCCTCACCGCTGTAGATCAGGTTCGCATGGCCGCCTTCCTGCCAAGTATATATTTCCCACAAATTGTCTTCCGGGTCGGTGAAATAGCAGGCGTACGCGTTCCACGGATACGCCTGTGGTTCAACTAAAAACGGAACACCCCGGGCCGAAAGTTCCTGATGCATCGCGTGCACCCGGTCGCTGCTTTCCACCTGCACGGCCGCCATGCTGCGCCAGCCGCTCCTCTGCGCAGACCCGGGCGGCAGATGCAAGTGGGCCTGCATGTGATCCACCTGCCACAGAGCCAGGGTGACTCCAGCGGTGAAGAAGTCAGCGAAACCAGGGGCCAGGCGGCGCAGCTTGAATCCTACCCGGTCGCGATAGAACTCGATGGCGCGGTCGAGATCCTGGACCAGAAAGCATATGTCGCTGATGGCCTCAGCCATGGGTTGGCATGGAAGTGCTCACTCCGGCGCGAATGCCAGTGGGCCAACGGCCGGTCACTGTCTTGACGTGGGTGTAGAAGCGGACACCTTCCATTCCATGCACGTTATGGTCGCCAAAGAGCGAGCGCTTCCAGCCGCCAAAGCTGTGGAATGCCATCGGTACTGGAATAGGCACGTTGATGCCAACCATGCCCACCTTCACCTGGTTGGCAAAGGCGCGCGCCGTGTCTCCGTCACGGGTGAAGATGCACACGCCGTTGCCATACTCGTGATCGTTCACCAGGTCCAGAGCCTGCTGAAAGCGGGGCACGTGCAGCACCGAGAGGACAGGGCCAAAAATCTCTTCGCGATAGATGCGCATCTCCGGCGTGACGTTATCGAAGATGCACGGGGCCAGGAAGAAACCATTCCCTTTCGGCAGAGTCTCCTTGGTGTGCGCATCGACCAGCAGTTCCGCGCCTTCCTTCACTCCCAGCTCGATATAGCCGGCGACCTTGTCGCGGTGCACACCGGTGATGAGCGGACCCATCTCAGCGCCGGCCTCGGTGCCATCCGCGACCTTGAGCTTGGCCATGCGCTCTCGCATGCGTGTGAGCAGGGCTTCGGCGGTGCCCTCTCCCACCGCGATGGCGACCGAAATCGCCATGCAGCGCTCGCCCGCGGAACCGAAGGCCGCGCCGGTTAGCGCGTCGGCAGCCTGGTCCATGTCCGCATCGGGCATCACGACCATGTGATTCTTCGCTCCGCCCAGCGCCTGCACCCGCTTGCCGGCCTGGGTCCCGCGGCGGTAAACATACTCTGCCACCGGCGTGGAGCCGACAAAGCTGACCGCTTGAATGCCCTTGTGGTCGAGGATGGCATCCACCACCCGCTTATCGCCATGCACCACGTTGAACACACCATCCGGCAAGCCGGCCTCTTTGAGCAGCTCGGCAAGCACCAGAGAGGCCGAAGGATCGCGCTCACTAGGCTTGAGAATGAAACAGTTACCGGTGGCGATGGCGATGGGCAGCATCCACAGCGGGACCATGGCGGGAAAATTGAACGGGGTGATGCCGGCCACCACACCCAACGGTTGCCGGAACGACCAGCTATCGATGCCGGTGCCCACCTGCTCGGTGAACTCACCTTTGAGCAGATGCGGAATGCCGGTGGCAAATTCCACTACTTCGAGGCCGCGCGTAACCTCCCCGCGGGCGTCATCCATCACCTTGCCGTGCTCCGAGGTGATGACGGCGGCCAGGCGGTCGGTGTTTTTCTCCAGCAAATCGCGAAAACGAAACAGCACGCGGGCGCGGCGCAGCGGCGGCAGGTTCGACCATTCAGGAAACGCCGCTGTGGCGGCAGCGATTGCCTGCTCCAGTTCCACCGTTCCGTCCAGTGGAACGCGGCGCTTCACCTCGCCGGTGGCCGGGTTGAAGACGTCGGCAAAGGACTTCGATTGACCGCCAACGGTCTTGCCGCCAATCCAATGGGGAACGCTCTCTAAGGATTGCGTAGCATCTGTCTTTGGTTCTGTCGTGGCGATCGTAGCCATGGTATTTTCCTCTCTCGTGCGTTGAGTCAGTCTTCACGATGATAACTCCATTGCTCTTGAAGGAGCTTGCCGGTTCCCCATGGAACTCTTAGCCTCAAATGCAATGAACTCCCACACCCCGCGAAAGCTCCTTATCGATACCGACACGGCCTCCGATGATGCTGTGGCGCTCATCATGGCGCTCCGCTCGCAGGAAGTAAGCGTGCTCGCCATCACTGTGGTCGCCGGCAACGTCCCCGTCGAGCAGGCCACGCAGAACGCCCTCTACACCGTCGAGCTTTGCGCATCCACAGTTCCCGTCTTCAGCGGGGCAGCCGCGCCCCTGATCCGCCCACTCGAAGATGCCGTGTGGTTCCACGGGCGCGACGGACTCGGCGATCACGGTTACCAACCGGCGGCGCCTACTGCCGCATCCGGCTTTGCCGTAGACGCCATCGTGCGCACGGTTGCCGGCAATCCAGGCATAGAGATCATCACCCTGGGGCCCTTGACCAACCTGGCCCTGGCGCTGCGGCAATGGCCGCAACTGGCCGCCAACGTGAGCCGATGCGTGGTCATGGGCGGGGCGCCCTGTTGCGAGGGCAACGTAACCCCAGCGGCCGAATTCAATTTCTGGGTGGATCCAGAGGCGGCGCGGGTGGTGCTGCGCTCGCAGCTTCCGATCGAATTGGTAGGCTGGCAGCTCTCCCGCGGGGCCGCAGTGGTGAACGCCACCGAAATGGAAGAGATTCTAGCGCTCCGGACGAGCTTCGCGGACTTCGCCATCCAGTCGAACAGTACCGCTGCGACTGCCTATAAAACTCAGACCGGCGAGGAGGGCATCGCCCTTCCCGATCCCGTAGCCATGGCAATTCTGCTTGATCCGGAGTTGGCGCTGCTTTCTTCCAGCCATTACATGGATGTGCAAGTCGATAGCGGCATCACTCGCGGGATGAGCGTGGTCGATCGGCTGGGCGTGGCTAAGGATGCCAGGAACCGCGAAGCCTGGAACGACGTTGCGGCCAAGCACCAAGTCGTGTGGAAGATGGACATCCCGGGATGGAAGCAGGCCCTTCTACGGGGTCTGCGTTGAGGTGGCGATGAATGTCATCTTCGACACCGACCCGTCGCCCGACGACGCAGTGGCCTTCCTGGCCGCTCTTGCCTCTCCCGAAGATCTGCGGGTACTGGCCATCACCACCGTAGGCGGCAACGTTCCGCTCGAGCTCACATCGAAGAACGCGCGCAAGGCGCTCGAGCTCGCGAAGCGGACCGACATTCCTGTTTATGCCGGGGCCGCCGCCCCGCTGGTGCGGCCACTGGTTACAGCGGAGCATGTCCACGGACGCACGGGTTTCGATGGATATGACCTGCCCGAGCCAGAAACACCGCTGCGCGAGGGGCATGCTCCCGAGGTGATCGTCGAGCTGGTCATGTCGCGGCCGGCCCACGACGTGACGCTTTGTTGCCTGGCGCCCTTAACCAACGTGGCGCTGGCCATGGCGCGCGAGCCGCGACTGGCCACGCATCTGGCGGGCATTGTGCTGATGGGGGGCGCCATGTCTGAGGCAGGCAATATCACCGCGGCCGCGGAGTTCAATTTCTACGTCGATCCCGAGGCTGCGGCGCGGGTGTTCGCGAGCGGCGCAGCGATCACCATGATTCCGCTGGACTGCACCCATCAGGCGCTGATCACCGATGAGCGCCTGGAAATGCTACGCGCCGCGGGAACGCCGGTGGGCACCGCCTTCTATCACCTGCTGGAATGGAACAAGCGCTTCGATCGGGCCAAGTATGGATGGGCCGGTGGTCCACTGCACGACGCGACCGTTACGGCATACCTTCTGGCGCCACAATTGTTCGCCGGCCGCAAAGTTCACGTGGATATCGAGTGCGTAAGCCCTCTAACCCTGGGCGCCAGCGTGGTGGATTGGTGGAGTGTGAGTGGAAAACCCGCCAACGCGCTGGTATTGCGGAGTATCGATGCCGAAGGTTACTTCCAATTGATCTTCGGAAGACTGCTGCGACTGTAACGGATTGACTTCGCTTCGGTGGGTGCAAACAGGAAGCCTTGCGGGAATTTATGAATGGCCGAAGAGCAAATCAAGGTCGCGCCGGCCATGCACGACACGCAGGATAAACACGTCCTCGTTGTCAACACAGTAAACGATGACGTATTCGCCCACGGTCAGGCTGCGGCATCCAGGGCCAAAATCTTCATCGCGGGGGCGCCCGATATAAAGGAAGCCGGCGAGAAGCAGGAAACGATCTGTGATGGTGTCGATGAGGCGGTTAGCAATCTCAATGCTGCCGCTTTCCTTCGCGGTGTAAAACCAGATGTCGTCAAGATCGGCTTCGGCGCGTGGCGAGACACGATGCGCCATTTAGCGAGGCGTGGTGTTCAGTTCGGCCAGGAGGCGGGCGCGTCCTCGTTCCTTCACATCCTGGGCGAGCTGCTGCATGGACTGCTGCGTGATAACGCGGCCTTCTCCACCAGCAAGCGAAGCCCTGGCGTCATCGAGCGTGAGAAGAAATTCCGTCCGTTGCCGCTCGCGTTCTTCCCACAAGGCAAGCGCCTCCTGCACGGCGTCTTGTTCTGACTGCAGCCGTCCGCCTTCAATAGCGCGGCGGGCGAAAGCCTTTTGGTCGGGGGTAAGCTGCACGTCCATGGCCCTTAGGGTAGGGGAAACCGCCGCCATGGGCAAGTCTGCGCGCGCTTTGCCCTGCGCGTGAAGACGGCCCGAAGCCGATTGATCCGGTGATCAGAGGTCTCGCTTACCGGGGATCTCACTGTTGGGCCGGTGGTGCCGGCCGATTGGGTTGAGGCCCCGGCTGGGGCAAGGACCGCAGGGAGTTGGGCGCTGTCACCAGCTTTTGCAGCAACGCAACCGGCAGCGTAGCCGTAAGCACCGCCCGGTCTTTCTTGTGGTCGATATTGGTGGAATTGAGCAGGTCGCGGATATCGGCATTGGTCATGGCCGCGGGAAGATTGTTCTCCGCCGCGCGGCCGATGGCGACGATGGTATTCAAGGCATCGGATGAGACCGTGGCAGCCAGTTCCGTAGGGGCAATCTCTTCGATCCTCAGGTGCAAGGCACCCCCCCAACGAAGAGAGCCGATGAACGTGCTGTTGAGCTCCACCGGAAGATGAAAGCCCATGACGCTGATGCCATCGCTCTTGAGCGGCACACTGATCTTTCCAATCCCCCAGGCGACCGAAAGCAAAGGGACCTCGGCGTAGTGATCGGTAAGCAGGGAAGAGCCGGAAAAGGGCAGCGCCGAGGTGCGATAGCGGTCGAGCATGGAGTGGATCTGCTCCGGCGTGGGTGTGTTGGAGGCGGCCACCATGTCATAGCCGAGCAGGGCTACGCGTACCGTACGGCCGTGGCTTGGGATGTCGTAGATAGTATGTCCGGCATACTCTTCGGTCTGCGCGGCGATCGATCCCAGGTAGGCACTGAGGCGTTTCCTATCCAGGTGACCGACAAAGATCTCGGAGTACGCCACCGCCCCATTCGGGCCCAATGGGTTTGGCATGCGGTGGAGGGCGAAGGCCACCTCGTCCAGGTCGCGTTCGAATTCGAAGCCGGTGGCGTCGATAAACGATTGGTACTGGGGGTCGTGGGGTACCTGGTGCTGGTCAAAGTGGGTATAGGCGCGCAGCGGCCGCAGGTTGAAATAGAGAATGCAGTCAGATTCCGGAAGCAGCCTGGCGGCCTCGGGCGGGGCCTTGCGCCGCAGGTACGCAGCCAGCGCCACCAGCAGGAGAAGGAGCAAAACAATGATGATGGTCGCCTTGGTGCGCCTGGGCATGCGAGCTACGGTTTACCACCGTCATCGATCGAGGAATGATAGCATCCGGCCTCGGAGTGGGCACGATCAGCGAGCGCGCGCAAACGGATGCCCCATCGACCATCCGGCAAATTGCGGACCCCTTCCGCCCTGTGGTAACCTTGGCAATTGTGAACCTGCTGCGAGACCGGTTCCAAGGTCTTGTTTTTAGGGCGGGAAACACGGGTTTTAGGGCTGGCGTAGCTCAGCTGGTAGAGCATCTGATTTGTAATCAGACGGTCGGGGGTTCAAGTCCCTTCGCCAGCTCCAGAGTTTTGTTTCGCCGGTAATAGGTATCCCGCCGCAATCATTCCACACTGACGGTATATTTCCTTTGGGCTGGCTGCGCGGGAAAGCGTCTGCGGAATGGGGTCGTGTGGTTTATCCCCGGCTTCGCGGCGATTTTTTTGGCAGATCGGGAGTATTTTCGCCCGGTCTGCGATTGTGCACAGGTGGCCGAGTGGTTAATGGCAGCAGACTGTAAATCTGCCGCTCCTTGGAGCTACGGAGGTTCGAATCCTCCCCTGTGCACCATGGGTTGTAATGCTGGGGTGAGAAGTTGGACGAGGCCAGACCAGTGCACGTCGAAACCGGGCCCCGGTCGGCGGGGCGCAAGTGGATCGCGCTGGCCATGCTCGTAGCCCTTGCAGGTTTGGCGGTAAAAACGATTGACCCGGGCAGGGTACGCTCGGTGGTATTACTGTTGCTGGCTTTTTTCGCCTTGCGGATTGTGCTCACTGCGGCCGCTTCGCGATAGCATGGGTAAGGTTTCAGGCTGATGTAGCTCAGTCGGTAGAGCACTCCCTTGGTAAGGGAGAGGTCACCGGTTCAATCCCGGTCATCAGCTCCAGAATTTCAGTAGGTGCGTTTTTGGGGAGAGCGGAAGCTCACCTCAGATGGGGCCTATAAGCATCAGCTCCAGAATTTCAGTAGGTGTGTTTTTGGGGAGAGCGGAAGCTCACCTCAGACGGGGCCTATAAGCATCAGCTCCAGCTTTTTAGTAGGTGTGTTTTTGGGAAGACCCGGAGTCGCGGGAGTAACTCAGTGGTAGAGTCACAGCCTTCCAAGCTGTTGGTCGCGGGTTCGATTCCCGTCTCCCGCTCCAAACTTTTTTGTGTGTGAGAGCCTCCTAAATGTTCGTACAGGCAGTCTTACCGGTTGAGGACGAGGCGCACTTCACCGCCGTCAAGGCGTCGCTGGAGCCCCTGTTCGCCTCCGGCAATGTCGCTGGATTTCTAAAGCGGGTGCAGCGATCCAAGCTGCGGGTGCGGGATTTCGAGGGCTTGCTGCAACGTGGACTGCTGGGTACCACTACCGCCGAGGCGTACCGGTTGTTAGGCGATTCCGACCGTGGCCAGGCGCGGGAGCTATACCTTTCACTGGTGGAGAAAGTTGCGCCGGAGCTGCGCAACAGGTTTTTGAAGTTATATGCCTACTACTGAGTTGGCGATTCCCGTAGCTCGGGAAAGCACATATATCGTGGTGTGGGAGTTCCAGGTCAAGGAAGGGTGCCTGGCGGAGTTTGTGGCGGCGTACGGGCCGGACGGGGAATGGGCCCGCCTCTTCCGCCGTTCACCCGAGTTCCTGGGGGTAGAACTGGTGGGCAGTGTAGGCAATGCCTCCCGCTTTTTCACTCTCGATCACTGGAGTTCGGCTTCAGGATTGGACGTGTTTCTGGCCAACAACGCGACCGCGTACGACGTACTGGACCGGCGGTTTACCGGTCTTACGGTCTGGGAGCGGCGCATTGGCGCCTTTCCCGGCGAGGCTTAGCGGGAAATCAGTCCCGAAGGGACGGCTGAGAGTAGCCCAGGACGTAGTCCTGGGTAGAAATTGAAAACACGAATCAGTCCCGAAGGGACGGCTGAGAGTAGCCCAAGACGTAGTCCTGGGTAGAAATCGGAAACACGAATCAGTCCCGAAGGGACGGCTGAGAGTAGCCCAGGACGCAGTCCTGGGTAGGAATTGGAAACACGAATAAGTCCCGAAGGGACGGCTGAAAATGACCCAGGACGTAGTCCTGTGGGTTCAGCGCGAACCTCGGTAGAAGTTTTGATTTAAGCAGGAGAGAGGGACGAGATGGCGAAGGAGAAGTTTGACCGGTCCAAGCCGCACGTGAACGTGGGGACGATTGGGCACATCGATCACGGCAAGACGACGTTGACGGCGGCAATCACCAAGGTATTGTCGAAGCACAATCCGAAGATACAGTTTCGTTCGTTTGATTCGATTGACAATGCGCCTGAGGAGCGGGAGCGCGGCATCACGATTGCGACCGCGCACGTGGAGTACGAGACGGCCAACCGTCACTACGCGCACGTAGACTGCCCCGGCCACGCCGACTACATCAAGAACATGATCACCGGCGCGGCGCAGATGGACGGAGCGATCCTGGTAGTGGCGGCGACCGATGGTCCCATGCCACAAACCAAGGAGCACGTGCTCTTGGCCCGCCAGGTCGGAGTGCCCTACATTGTGGTGTTTCTGAACAAGTGCGATGCAGTGGAAGACGAGGAGCTGACGGACCTGGTAGAGATGGAAGTCCGCGAGCTCTTGTCGAAGTACAACTTCCCTGGAGACGATGTGCCGGTGATTCGCGGCTCGGCCTTAGGTGGGTTGAACGGCGAGGCGCAATGGGAAGCCAAGATCGACGAGTTGATGGATGCGGTGGACAAGAATGTACCCTTGCCGGCGCGCGCCGTTGACCAGCCCTTCCTGATGCCGATCGAAGATATCTTCTCCATTTCCGGCCGTGGCACGGTGGTGACGGGCAGGATCGAGCGGGGCAAGATCAAGGTAGGCGAGGAAGCGGAGATCGTCGGTTTCCGGGAAACCCGCAAGACGGTAGTGACCGGCGTCGAAATGTTCAAAAAGCAGCTGGATGAAGGACTTGCGGGCGATAACGCGGGTCTGCTGCTGCGCGGCATAGCCAAGGAAGACGTGGAGCGCGGGATGGTCCTGGCCAAGCCTGGCTCGATTACGCCGCACACCAAGTTCAAGGGTGAGATTTACGTGCTGAGCAAGGAAGAGGGCGGCCGTCACACGCCATTCTTCAATGGCTACCGGCCTCAGTTCTACTTCCGGACGACGGACGTAACCGGGACGGCGAAGCTGCCGGAAGGCACGGAGATGGTAATGCCGGGGGACAACGTACAGCTGGAGATTGAGCTGCACACCCCGGTAGCAATGGAAAAGGGTCTGCGTTTTGCCATCCGCGAGGGTGGCCGCACGGTAGGCGCCGGCACCATCAGCGAAATCATCAAGTAAGGGTGGCCCGACGGCCTTTTGCCGGGTTTTCCCGGCAAAAGCCGCCGGGTGGTTTTGATGACAAGTAATTTCAGGGACGTGCATCGCCCCGGAATCGGTTAGGATAGACTAATGCGTGAAATAATTACCCTCCAGTGTCCGGAATGCAAAGAGCGCAATTACTCGACGACGAAGAACAAAAAGACGACCACCGGCCGGCTTGAGTTCTCCAAGTTCTGCAATCGCTGCCGCAAGCATACCCCGCACAAAGAGACGAAATAGCTCGGCGTTTGTTGGAAGCAACGACTGATTTTTCTTGCTGCCTCTGGCTCCCTAGAACGACTCGCTGTGATACGACATCGGTCAGGATCCCTTCACGACAGGGCGGACGTTGCCGTTTTGGTGTGGGCAGAGTTGCAGCATTTGAGCGGTTTCACAGCTGTAAATTTGAGGGGCGTAAGCTCAACGGTTAAACTGTCGGTCTCCAAAACCGAACTTGGGGGTTCGAATCCCTCCGCCCCTGCCAGACCGTTAGAAGTTACCCCATGTGGCTAGGCGCGGGTGAGCCTGGGGAAGAGGAAGCATTATGGCGAAGTCAACGACCGTAGATCGCGACGAGAAGCAGAGCCCACAGCCGGAGAAAGCTGTGACCAAGGCAAAAGTTGCGGACAAGTTGGCGGAACGAGGGCAGGAAGGTCCGGGGCAGGGCAACCAGCTCGTTGGGACGTATACCCGGACTGTGGATTTTCTGAGGGATGTGCGCAGCGAGATGCGCAAGGTGACCACTCCGTCGCGCGAAGAAGTGCGAACCACAACGACGGTGGTGATTGTGACCGTGTTTGCCTTCGCCGCCTATTTCTATGTCGTGGATGCGGTACTAAGCCGAGTGATCCAGTCGTTGCTGCACTGGTTAGGCGGGGTACAGTAAGTGCTGAAAGAGAAACTAGAGAAACCGATGACGGAAGAGACAAACCCCGAGACCCCGCCCCTCAACCCTGAGGAAGGGCTCTCGCCGTCTGCCAACGACCGTTTCAAGTGGTACATCATTCACGCCTATTCGGGCTTTGAGCGCAAGGTGAAAGAGTCCATCGAGGGCCGGGTACAGGCCTTCGGCCTACAAAACAGGATTGGCCGGGTAATGATCCCGACCGAGCCGGTGACCGAGGTCTTCAACGGCAAAAAGCGCACCATCGAACGGGTCTTTCTGCCTGGCTACGTACTGGTGGAGATGGACCTGGATAACGACCTGTGGCACGTGATGAAGAACACGCCGCGGGTAACGGGCTTTCTGGGCACGGGAGACAAGCCGGTCGCGTTGAGCGAGCAGGAAGTCAGCTCCATCCTCTTCCGTACCGATGTTTCCAAAGACAAGCCGCGGATGAAGATCAAGTTCGAGAAGAACGAATCGGTCCGCATCACCGACGGTCCGTTCGCCAATTTCAATGGTGTAGTCGACGAGGTCAACGAGGACCGCGAGACGTTGAAGGTGATGGTTACGATTTTTGGGCGGTCGACGCCGGTCGAACTCGAGTTCGGCAAAGTCGAAAAAGTGGTTTAGTGAAAGGTTATTAAGCGATGCCTCCAGTTAAGAAAGTACAGACCCAGGTAAAGTTGCAGATTGAAGCCGGCAAGGCGACTCCGGCGCCCCCGGTCGGCCCCGCGTTGGGCCAGGCGCAGGTCAATATCATGGAGTTCTGCAAGCAGTTCAACGCGCGTACCCAGAACAAGGAGATGGCGGGCCTGATCATCCCGGTAGTGATCACGGTGTACGTAGACCGCACCTTCACCTTTGTTACCAAGACGCCGCCGGCGGCGGTCCTGCTGAAGAAAGCCGCGAATCTGGCCAAGGGCTCCGGCACTCCGAACAAAGACAAGGTGGGCACGGTAACCGAGAAGCAGGTGCTGGAGATTGCCAAGCAGAAGATGCCCGACCTGAACACCGTCTCCGTCGAATCCGCGGTCAAGAGCATCAAGGGCACGGCACGCTCCATGGGGATCGAAGTCACGGCTTAGCAATTGCGGCCTAACCCTGGGCGCTGAACCCCTGGACGGCTGTACATCCCTGACGGGTGCCCCAGGTTCGCCAACCTGCCCCGGCTTGCCGTGGGAGCGTACCTGGGCCGAAAAAGATGGGCGAAGGCCTTCGGCCGGTTGGAACCTCCCATCCCAGGCATCAGGTTCCCGCTGGGAGCGCCACCCCACACTTTGTCATCCCGACCGGAGCGAAGCGTAGGGGAGGGACCTGCAGTTTCACTTTCCCTCTGGCAAATTTGCCGGGGAAGAAAATTGTGAGATAATCAAAAATGCGTCTTGAGCAGCACGCAGACGCAGGTCAACGGTCGCGCAAGCGGTAATCGCGCCCCCATACCACGGCGGGACGGCAACAAGGTCCAGGGCGGTGGAAGACAGAGGAAACATGGCAAAGAAAATCAGCAAGAACATGGCGAAGGTGCGCGCCCAGGTAGAAGACCGGCCGTACTCGCTGCAAGACGCAGTTCCCCTACTCAAAAAAGTTCAATATGCGAAGTTCGACGAGACCGTCGATCTTACCCTGCGTCTCGGCGTAGATCCTAAGCACGCCGACCAGATGGTGCGCGGAACGGTCGTATTGCCGCACGGGTTAGGCAAGACCAAGAAAGTAGCCGTGATCGCCTCCGGCGACCGCCTGCGCGAGGCGGAAGCAGCAGGCGCCGATGTCGTCGGCGGTGAAGACATGGTAGAGAAGATCCAGAAGGAAAGCTGGACCGATTTCGACGCCCTGATCGCCACCCCGGACATGATGAAGTCCGTCGGCCGGTTGGGCAAGGTACTCGGCCCCCGCGGCCTGATGCCCAATCCCAAGACCGGCACCGTCACCAACGACGTGGCGGCGGCCATCCGCGAGATCAAGGCCGGTAAGGTCGAGTTTCGGACGGATAAGACGGCCTTGGTGCACGTCCCGGTGGGCAAGCTCTCTTTCCCGCCGCAGAAGCTGATTGACAATGCGACCACGGTCATCAATAGCGTGGTCCGGGCCAAGCCGTCAGCGGCAAAGGGCAAGTACATCCGGGGCATCACGCTGAGCTCGACCATGGGGCCCGGGATTCCGCTCGATGGCCAAATCGCTGAGGCGGCCGCTAAGCCCTAATTCGATTTTTGTACGAATTTTATAAAGTTTTACCTACGCCGGCATCCCCGCGTAGAACCCCTCCCCGATACGGCGAGGTGGGATAAAAGGCTGGTTTTATGGCACTTACGAAGGCGAAAAAGGCAGTACAGATCGATCATCTTGCGCACGAGCTGGAAGGCTCGACCAGCGCCATTGTGGGCACCTTTGCCAAGCTCACCGTCTCCCAGGACTACGAGCTGCGCAAGGTGGTTCGGGGCGCCGGCGGCCGTTACCGGGTGCTCAAAAACAAGCTGGCAGCCCGCGCGTCCAAGGGAACCAAGGTAGAGCAGGCGCTGCAGGGGCTGAAGGGCGTTTCGTCGGTGGCTTATACCAGCGGCGATCCAGTGGTCCTGGCGAAGGCGCTCTCCACCTGGATGCAGGAGAACGCTGAGTTCACCTTCAAGCTGGGCATTGTCGACGGGCACGTCATCACGGTTGAAGAAGTGAAGCAGCTGGCGACGATGCCGTCCAAAGAGACGATCTTCTCCAAGCTGTTGTTCCTCATCAATGCTCCGGCGCAGCGTCTGGCAACCGTGATCAACGCAACCGGCCGCGATATCGCGGTGGTGATCAACCAGGCAGTCGAGCAGGAAAAGTTTGCCGCCGCCGCGGCCCCCAGCAAGCCGGCCGTGCCGGAAGCAGCTCCAGTTGCGAAATCTGCGCCCGTCGCGGAAGCAGCGCCTGTTGCGGAAGCAGCTGCCTGTCGCCGAGGCAGCAGCCTCGGTCGCGGAAGCAGCCGCCCCCGAAGTTGCAGCTGTGGCTGAAGCGGCTCCAGTAGCAGCAGCTCCGGCGGCTGAAACAGTGGCAGCCGAGGCGGAAGCGCGCCGGGACAAGCGAGGATTCGCAGACGGCAGCCGCCGCTACGGAGCCTCCGTCGAGGGATAAGTTGTTGATTATAGGACTGCGAAGGGATGCTTGGTCTGGGCATATCGGAAACCTTCGCAGGATGCAGTAGGCGGCCGGCGGATAACGATGTCCGCTAGTAGCAAGTGAGTACAGCCAGAGTGTTACCAAAGTTTTGATCGAGTGGAGAAGAAAAATGGCGGATTTGCAGCAGTTGGAAGATCAGATCGTAAGCCTGAGCCTGTTGGACGCGGCGGCTCTGGTAAAGAAGCTTGAAGAGCGGCTCGGTGTCTCGGCGGCAGCCGCAGCCCCGGTGGCCGTAGCTGGTGGTGGAGGCGGCGCTGCCGTCGCTGCGCCGGTTGAAGAGAAGACCGAGTTCACCGTCATCCTCAAGGATGCAGGTGCCAACAAGATCAATACCATCAAGGCAGTGCGGGAAGTCACCTCCCTCGGCCTGAAGGAAGCCAAAGACCTGGTCGATGGCGCTCCCAAGCCGTTGAAGGAGAACGTGAGCAAGGAAGAAGCCGAGGCTGTCCGTAAGAAGTTCGACGGCGTGGCTACCGTCGAAGTCAAGTAAAAAAGTCGATTTATTTCGATTAGCAAGTTGCGTGCCAAAGCAGGACGCGCTATCATTATTTTTAGCGCGTCTCTGCCAGGCATATGCTTGTTACCTGACCGAGCGGTTCTTTGCATGCGATTCTCAATTAGAGATGGCAATCACTCGTATGCGATCTACTATTCCGGGGCATTCTGCACCGGCACACACCTACGAGATGGGCGGCGGACTTCGTGGTGTGGTGAACGATCTGCTGTAGGGCGGCGCACACGCGGCGTATTGGTATCAGCGGGATTCGAAAATTCTCATCTTGTCAAGTGCACAATTCGGTTGTGACGCTCGTGGGTAGCACTGTCCCCGCGAGCAGTTTGCGTCTCACCGCGCTGCGCCCTTGCCTGCCTGGTAAACCTCCGCTGAGGTCGATCGCGTTAAAGCCCTCACCTTCCGCCCAAGGGCCACCGGCAATTACATCTGACGTTCGCTCGTCAGTCAATGTTGCCTAGCACCTAAAAGCGCAGTGTTTCGCCGACACGAGGCGGCGAGAACACGTCATCGCGCAGCAAAAAACATCTGGGGAACCGCGGGACTCGGCCGGTACCCCAATTTGCATCACCTCGCGTCCCACGAGTCTCAGGAGTGAAGCATGCCGAACGAGCACCGCGCCATTCGTAGCCGTCTCGATTTTTCCAAGATCCCAACCGCTATTCAGATCCCGAACCTGATTGAAGTGCAGCGCCGCTCCTATGAGCGCTTTCTGCAGATGGATAAACTGCCCTCGGAGCGCGAAGACAACGGGTTGCAGTCCGTCTTCGTCTCGGTTTTTCCCATCACCGACTTCCGCAATATCTCACAACTGGACTTTGTGGATTTCTCCATTGGTAACTGGGAGTGCAAGTGCGGCCACCTCAAGGGACTGCATCACCTGCGTACCGCCTGCGTTAATTGCGGCGCCATGGTGATCACCGATCCCTTCCATCCGGGAGAGGTTCTTTGCCAGAAGTGCGGCACCTATAACAAGAACACGCCGGATTTTTGCAACAAGTGCGGTGATCCAGTCGGTCTGCAGTTGAAGTATGACCAGGCGGAGTGCGAAGAGCGCGGCATGACCTACTCCGCGCCGCTCAAGGTAACCGTTCGCCTCACCATCTACGACAAAGACCCGGAAACGGGCGCGAAATCCATTCGTGACATCAAGGAACAGGAAGTCTTCTTCGGCGACATTCCGCTTGATGACGCAGAATGGCACCTTCATCGTCAACGGGACCGAGCGCGTGATTGTTAGCCAGTTGCACCGCTCGCCCGGCGTCTTCTTTGAGACGGCCAGCAATCGCACCTACTTCCTGGGCAAGATCATTCCTTACCGCGGTTCATGGGTGGAGTTCGAGTACGACCAGAAGAACACCCTCTACGTGCGTATCGACCGCAAGCGCAAGTTCCTGGGCACCATCTTCCTGCGCGCTCTGGGTCTGCGCTCGGATGAGGACATTCTCAAGACCTTCTATCTGGCCGACACCATCAACGTAAAGGATGGCAAGCTTTCCTGGCAGGTCACCGAGGATACGGAGAAGGGAACCCACCTGTTGGGCGCCAAGCCGGCGCACGCAGTCGTGGTCAAGGGCGAAGAGATTGCCCACTCCGGACGCAAGATTACCCCCAGCATCCTCAAGGCGCTGCGCAACCACAAAGTCACCTCGGTAGAGATCGAAACCGCGGAGCTGGATGGCGCGATGACGCTGGCCGACGTAGTCGATACGTCTACCGGCGAAGTCCTGCTCGAGGCCAATCACGAGCTGACAGCGGACAAGATCCACAAGATCACCGAGAGCGGCGTCACGTCGTTCCAGGTCTTCTTCCCCGACCGCGACGATGTGGGCAACATCATCACCAACACTCTTCGCCGCGACTCGGTGCGCAAGCCTGAGGAAGCGCTGATTGAGATCTACCGCAAGCTGCGTCCGGGCGATCCGCCGACCCTCGATACCGCCACCGCGTTGTTCGAAGGCATGTTCTTCGATCCGCGCAAGTACGACTTTTCCCGCGTAGGCCGGCTTGAAGTTCAACATCAAGCTCTACGAGTCGCAGGACGCGACCCAGCTCGACAAGCGCACCCTGACGCCGGAAGACTTTTACGGGACCATCCGCTACCTGCTCAAGCTGCGCAAGAACATCGGCGTAGTGGACGACATCGATCACCTCGGCAACCGCCGCGTGCGCGCTGTCGGCGAGCTGATGGAGAACCAGTTCCGCATCGGCCTCGTCCGCATGGAGCGCGCCATCAAGGAAAAGATGAGCGTGTATCAGGAGATGTCGACAGCGATGCCGCACGACCTGATCAACGCCAAGCCGGTGATGGCGGCCATCCGCGAGTTCTTCGGTTCCTCGCAGCTGTCGCAGTTCATGGATCAGACCAACCCTCTCTCTGAGATCACCCACAAGCGGCGGCTCTCCGCCCTTGGGCCGGGCGGTTTGAGCAGAGAGCGCGCCGGCTTCGAAGTGCGCGACGTACACCCAACGCACTACGGCCGCATCTGCCCCATTGAAACGCCGGAAGGTCCGAACATCGGCCTCATCAGCTCGCTGTCGTGCTTTGCCCGCATCAACGAATACGGCTTCATCGAGTCGCCGTATCGCCGCGTGCGTGAAGGTCACATTCTCGATTACGTGCAGGTCACGAATGCCGGCGAGAGCGGGCTCCGTGTCGGCGATCCTTTGGAAAAGAAGGAAGCACTGCGGCTGAACGAGAAGCTGGCCGGCGAGCACAAGCGCGTCATTGAGTTCGATCCCTTCTCCTTCTATCTGTCAGCGTGGGAAGAGGACCGTCACACCATTGCCCAGGCCAACATTGAACTGGATTCGGCCGGTCACATCGTCGACGATCTGGTCAACGCCCGCCGCCAAGGCAACTTCGTGCTGGTGAACCGCGCGGAAGTGGATTACATCGACGTGAGCCCCAAGCAATTGGTCTCGGTCGCTGCTTCGCTGGTGCCGTTCCTCGAGCATGACGACGCCAACCGCGCTCTGATGGGCGCCAACATGCAACGCCAGTCCGTTCCTCTGCTGGTGGCGGAAGCGCCGCTGGTGGGTACCGGGATGGAAGGCGTGACCGCGCGCGACTCCGGAGCAGTCATTCTGGCCAAGCGCAACGGCATCGTCGATTCGGTCGACTCCGAGCGCATCATCGTCCGCGTGGAGGGTGAGCATCATCCCACCCAGTTGTCCCGCGAGGTCGGTTCGGATATCTATCAGCTGATCAAGTTCAAGCGTTCCAACCAGAACACTTGCATCAATCAGAAGCCGATCGTTCGCCAGGGAGACCGGGTGCTCAAGGGGCAGGTAATCGCCGATGGTCCTTGCACCGAGCAGGGCGAGTTGGCACTGGGCCGTAACG
Organism: uncultured Acidobacteriaceae bacterium; assembly: GCA_963821315.1. GTDB lineage: Bacteria > Acidobacteriota > Terriglobia > Terriglobales > Acidobacteriaceae > PALSA-350. The sequence continues at coordinate 138,898 of CAWGDP010000023.1, forward strand.
TCCTGGTGGCCTTCATGCCGTGGCGCGGTTACAACTTCGAGGACGCGATTCTGATCTCCGAGAAGCTGGTCCGCGACGATTACTACACCTCGGTGCACATCGAGGAGTTTGAAATCGAAGCCCGCGACACCAAGCTCGGACCGGAAGAGATCACGCGCGATATTCCCAACGTCTCCGAGTCGGCACTGCGCGACCTGGACGAAAGCGGAGTCATCCGCATCGGCGCCAAGGTCAAGCACAACGACATTCTGGTAGGCAAGGTAACGCCCAAGGGCGAAACCCAGCTCACACCGGAAGAGAAGCTGCTGCGCGCCATCTTCGGTGAAAAAGCCGGCGATGTTCGCGATGCCTCGTTGACCTGCCCTCCGGGTATTGAAGGCACCGTGGTCGACGTCCGCATCTTCTCCCGCAAGGGTCAGGAGAAGGACGAGCGCGCCAAGCTGATCGAAGGCGAGCAGATTGCCAAGCTCGAAAAGAACCTGGCTGACGAAATCCGCATTCTCACCGACGAGCGGTTGAAGCGTTTGGAATCGATTCTGGGCGGCAAGGAAGTGCTGGCTGACCTGCACGACGAGCGCACCAACAAGCGCCTGATCGTGAAGGAACAGATCATCGATCGCGACACCATCGAGCGCATCTCCACCCGCAACCTGAAGCGTATTCGCTACGCCGACAAGGATCCGCGAGTGAACGAGCAGATCGACGAGATCGAGGAGATGACCTCACGTCAGATCGATGTGCTGCGCAAGATCACCAACGAGAAGATCGGCAAGCTGCAGAAGGGTGATGAGCTGGCGCCAGGCGTGATCAAGCTGGTCAAGGTCTACATCGCCATGAAGCGCAAGCTGTCGGTGGGCGACAAGATGGCCGGCCGCCACGGGAACAAGGGCGTCATTGCCCGCATTCTTCCCGAGGAGGACATGCCCTATCTGCCCAACGGTACGCCGGTCGAGATCGTTCTCAACCCGCTCGGTGTTCCTTCGCGTATGAACGTGGGTCAGATCCTGGAGACGCATCTGGGCTGGGCCGCACATCAGCTGGGCGAAAAAATTGCCGAGGTGGTCGAGCGCAATCGCGACGCCAACGAGGTTCGGGCCATGGTGACGGAGCGTTTTGCCAACACGGCGACGCTGCGCCAACTGCTGGAACTCGATGACGAGATGCTGTTGCGGGTCGCAGCCGGCATGAAGCGCGGCATCTGGTTCGGCACCGCCGTATTCGACGGAGCCAAGGAAGCAGAGCTCAAGGCGCTACTGGCGGCAGCCGAACTACCCAGCTCGGGCAAGACGCCGCTCTTTGACGGCATGACGGGCGAGGAGTTCGAGCAGCCGGCAACCGTGGGCTACATCTACATGCTGAAGCTTTCCCACCTGGTCGACGACAAGATTCACGCGCGTTCGATCGGACCGTATTCGCTTATCACGCAGCAGCCGCTGGGTGGCAAGGCGCAATTCGGCGGGCAGCGTTTCGGCGAGATGGAAGTATGGGCCCTGGAAGCATACGGAGCTGCCTACATCCTGCAGGAGCTGTTGACTGCCAAGTCCGATGACGTCTATGGCCGTACCAAGATCTACGAGGCCATCGTCAAGGGTGAGGCGGCCATCGAGCCTGGCGTTCCAGAGTCGTTCAACGTGCTGATTCGTGAGCTGCAGTCCCTCTGTCTCGATGTGGAATTGATCAAGCAACCGGAAAAGAGACTTCCGGCGCCGGCTGTCGCAGCGGCGGACTAAGGGCCGTCGGCCGGTAAACGAAGGCTGGGTGCCCCATTCAAGCCGCTCTTTGGCTTGAGTGGGGTGAACCAACCTTCACTCTTAGGATCTTAGTTAGAAACAGGTTTGTCCTCAAGGAATCGCTCCCGGGGAGGACAGGCCGAGCAGATTCATCCCGGGATCGTAGCCGGCACACTTCGGAGTATTGATCTGAAGGCAAGTGCCAAGGAGGGTCGTCTTGTACCGTTCCAGCCCATTTGAATTGACCAGCCCCATTACAGACTTTGATGCCATCCGCATCTCACTCGCCTCACCGGAAAAAATCCGTAGCTGGTCACATGGCGAGGTGACCAAGCCGGAAACGATCAACTACCGCACCTTCAAGCCGGAGCGCGACGGACTCTTCTGCGCCCGCATCTTTGGCCCGGTGACCGATTGGGAATGCCTGTGCGGCAAATACAAGCGCATGAAGCATCGCGGAGTCATCTGCGACAAGTGCGGTGTAGAAGTCACTCTCTCCAAGGTGCGCCGTGAGCGCCTGGGCCACATCGAGCTGGCGTCCCCTTGTTCGCACGTCTGGTTCTTCAAGGGATTGCCCTCCCGCATCGGCCATCTGCTCGACATCTCCCTGCGTGACCTCGAAAGTGTTCTCTACTTCGAGAGCTACGTAGTGGTCGATCCCGGCGATGCCCCGGTGAAGGAACGCGAGATCATCAAGGACGAAGCCCGTTTCCGCGAGCTCGACACCCAATATCGCCCCACCGGTTTCAAGGGCATGATGGGCGCGGAAGCCATCAAGGAGCTGCTCAAGCGCGTCGTAGTCGACGAGCTGGCGATCGAGCTCCGCGAGCGCATGAAGACCGAGACCTCGCTGCAGAAGCGGCTTGAAGTATGCCAAGCGGCTGAAGGTCGTCGAGGCATTCCGCAAGTCCGGCAATAAGCCACAGTGGATGATTCTTGACGTGATCCCGGTCATTCCGCCGGAACTGCGTCCCCTGGTGCCGTTGGATGGCGGACGTTTCGCGACCTCGGATCTCAACGATCTGTATCGCCGCGTCATCAACCGCAACAACCGCCTCAAGAAGCTCATGGACCTCCATGCGCCTGAAGTGATCGTGCGCAACGAAAAGCGCATGCTTCAGGAAGCGGTAGACGCCCTGTTCGATAACGGCCGTCGCGGCCGCGTGCTGCGCGGCGCCAACAACCGTCCGCTGAAGTCGCTCTCCGATACCCTCAAGGGCAAGCAGGGCCGCTTCCGCCAAAACCTATTAGGCAAGCGCGTCGACTACTCCGGCCGTTCCGTCATCGTGGTCGGTCCCGAGCTCAAGCTGCACCAGTGCGGTCTGCCCAAGAAGATGGCGCTCGAACTGTTCAAGCCCTTTATCTATCACCGGCTGGAGCAGACCGGGCACTGCACGACCATCAAGCAAGCCAAGGAAATGGTCGAAATGCAGGAGCCCATCGTTTGGGACATCCTGGAAGAGGTCATCAAGGACCATCCCGTACTGCTCAACCGTGCGCCTACGCTCCATCGTCTGGGTATCCAGGCCTTTGAGCCGGTACTGGTAGAAGGCAAGGCAATCAAGATCCATCCCCTGGTCTGCACCGCGTTCAACGCAGACTTCGATGGCGATCAGATGGCCGTGCACATTCCGCTGTCGCCGGAAGCCCAGGTGGAAGCCAGCGTGCTGATGCTGGCCTCGCACAACATCCTGTCGCCTGCCTCAGGCCAGCCGATCACCGTGCCTACGCAAGACATGGTTCTTGGTCTCTACTATCTGACCAAGGCCAAGAAGGGTGGCAAGGGTGAGGGCCGTGTCTTCGCCAACACCGAAGAAGTGCTGATGGCCCTCGAGGCCAAAGAGGTCGAAACACTGACCCCGATCCGTCTGCGCTTCACCGGGCCGGTGCTGGACATGACCACCGCCTACGACGATCAGGACCTGACCCACACCGAGCCGGTGATGTACGACAAGCAGTACATCTCCACCACGGTCGGCCGCGCCATCCTGAACGATGCGCTCTCCGACGGCATGCCTTATGTCAACGGCCTGCTGAAGAAGAAGGGCATTGGCCAGCTGGTGAACTACTGCTACCTGAACCTGGGCCTCGAAGTCACGGTCAAGATGCTCGACCGCATCAAGGATCTTGGCTTCTCCTACGCAACCCGCAGCGGCTTGTCTGTCGGTCTGGATGACATGGTCATTCCAGAAACCAAGTACACCGTGGTGCGCGATGCGGAAAAGCAGGTCATCGCCGTGCAGCAGCAGTACCTGGACGGCGCCATCACCAACGGCGAGCGTAACAACAAGGTGATCCAGATCTGGTCAGCGGTAACCGAGAAGGTTGCCGATGAGATGTTCGACAACATGAAGAACGCCGACAAGGAAGGGGCCATGAACCCGATTTACATCATGGCCGACTCCGGCGCTCGTGGTTCCAAACAGCAGATCCGTCAGCTCTCCGGCATGCGCGGCCTGATGGCCAAGCCTTCCGGCGAAATCATTGAAACGCCGATCACCGCTAACTTCCGTGAAGGTCTCACCGTGCTGCAGTACTTCATTTCCACCCACGGCGCTCGTAAGGGCCTGGCGGATACGGCATTGAAGACGGCAGACTCGGGTTACCTTACCCGCCGCCTCGTCGACGTGGCTCAGGACGTCATTGTCAGCGAGCAGAATTGCGGTACGGTCGAAGGCATCTACGTAGGTCCCATCGTCGAATCCGGCGAGATCATCGAACCGCTGCGCGACCGCATCATCGGCCGTGTCTCGCTCGAGAAGATCAAGGACTTCGAAGGCCAGGTGATCGTCGACGTGAACCAGGAGATCACCGAAGACTTTGCTTCCGCGATCCAGGGTGCTGGTATCGAGAAGGTGAAGATTCGTTCCGTGTTGACCTGCGAATCCAAGCGTGGCGTCTGCATTCTCTGCTACGGACGCAACCTTGCTTCCGGCCGCATGGTGGAGTTGGGCGAGGCAGTCGGTGTGATCGCGGCGCAGTCGATTGGCGAGCCGGGAACACAGCTGACCATGCGTACCTTCCACATCGGCGGAACCGCTTCCCGTGTTTCCCAGCAGTCTTCACTCGATGCGAAGAACCACGGTACGGTTCGCTTCTTGAACATGCTCACCGTTCGCGCCAAGTCGGGCGACCTGGTGGCCATGAACCGGTCCGGCGCCATCGCAGTTCTCGATGAACGTGGCCGCGAGAAGGAGCACTACCAGGTCGTCTACGGCGCCAAGCTGAAGGTTGAAGATGGCGCGCAAGTACAACTGGGGCAGACGCTGGTCGAGTGGGATCCTTACACCTTTGCCATCCTGACCGAAATCGGCGGGACCATTCAGTTCAAGGACCTGCAGGAAGGCATCACCCTGAATGAAGAAGTCGATGAAGTGACGGGCCTGTCGCGTCTCGTGGTTGCGGAAGCAGCCGACGAAAAGCGTCAGCCGGCCATCGTCATCAAGGGCGCCAAGGGCAACAAGCGGTATCTGATGCCCAGCCGTGCTCACCTCATGATTCAGGATGGCGACGAGGTCTTTCCTGGCGACGTGTTGGCCAAGATCCCGCGTGAGACCACCCGTACCAAGGACATCACCGGTGGTCTGCCGCGCGTAGTCGAGCTGTTCGAAGCCCGCAAGCCGCGTGAAACCGCAATCATCAGCGAGATCGATGGTGTGGTGAAGTTCGGTGAAGTGGCCAAGGGTCAGCGCAAGATCTACGTCACTGCGGACAACGGCGAGGAGAAGGAATACTCGGTGCAGCGCGGCGTGCACGTCAATGTGCAGGAAGGCGAGCGTCTGAAGGCCGGCGAGCCGTTGATGGACGGGCCGCTGAACCCGCACGACATCCTGGCAGTACTTGGTGAGAAGGAGCTGCAAGGCTATCTCGTCAACGAAATCCAGGAAGTCTACCGCTTGCAGGGCGTGGCGATCTCAGATAAGCACATTGAGACCATCGTGCGCCAGATGCTGCGCTGGGTGAAGATCGAGGAAGTGGGCGACACGACGTTCCTGCTGGAACAGCAGATCGACAAGTTCCGCTT
>CAWGDP010000024.1:0-28419 GCA_963821315.1 uncultured Acidobacteriaceae bacterium
TGCAGGAAGTGGAGTAGCGGATCTCAGCACTTATAGCGTGCGGAAAACTCGAATTGGCCGGCGGGAGAGATTTTGCCGTGCTGGATCAACGCACCTGCCCCGGACTTTTCATCCGGGGGAGCAGGTTTCCAAAACCGCGAGAACGCTCCGGCACGTAAATTCAGGGCTTTACAGGCTGCGGAAAAATGCTTTATACGAAGGGCACGGCTTCAGCCGTGCCGTAAATGTACTCGCGGGGGCGGCTTTAGCCGCTGAGGTACGGTTTTTCACGGTAATTTCCGTGCCGGTACAAGCGTGGAAAAGCGACCTCAGGGGCTAAGCGGATACCGCGAGGAAAGACATCTGTTCTTCCCTCGGTAGCCGCAGCTAAAGCCCTCATTGCTGTGGCTTCTTACGGCACGGCTAAAGCCGTGCCCTTCGTTCAGTGACATTTTCCGCAGGCTGTAAAGCCGCGCCCTCGTTCAGTGACTTTTTCCGGAGGCCGTTTAGCCCTGGTGGCGGGGCGTCCAAATCCATCCCCAGGGACCGCCGACGACCAGGCAAACAGCGCTGGTCTGGCGCTCAAGCCCGCTCTGACCGGATTTTCCCAAATGTAAGTGTGGTGGTGTTTGTAATCCTGGGCGTCGCGAATGCGGTGATTCACGAAATTTGCTTGCCAGATCTCGAAAGGAAAATGAACTTCCCGTTTGGCACGATAGGAGAAACCGCCCTTGATATATTGCAGTGCCTTTTCCAGCGGGATTTCCGCCGCAGGCGTCAGCAGCAGATGGAAGTGATTGGGCATAATCACAAATTCATGAAGCAGAAACCGCCGCTTTCGACGATTCTCCGCAAGAACATCAACCAGAAGCTGAGCCATGCGATCTGATTGGAGAAGCGCGCGGCGTCCGGCTGTCGCCGAGGACACGAAAAACGTACGGGTTGATTGGGCGGCTTGGAGCATTCTCACCAGGGCTAAAGCCCGGTCCTTGCGAGATAAAGCATTTTCGCGGGTTTGAAAACCCGCTCCCCCGGACTGAAGTCCGGGGCTGGCACAGTTCGATTAGAGTCCGGGTCTACCCTACGGCGAGTTTTTCCGCAGCCTGTTAAGTCCGGGGTTGGCACAGCTTCTTCTTGCTGAAGTCCATTCATTTTTCAACCTCTGCCAGCGCGCGCTGGTAAACCTCGATGGTACGCGCGGTCATGGTGCTTGCTGTGAACTGAGCACTCCACAAACGCCGGCCCGCGCTGCCCAGGGCAACACGCAATGCAGGATCGCTGATCACGCGAGCGAGCGCATCACGCAGGCCGGCAATGTCTCCCCGGCGTACCAACAGGCCGGTCTCCTCGTGACGCACCGACTCAGCGATGCCTCCCACGTCGGTCGCTACCACTGGCAGAGCAGCCCGCATGGCCTCCAGGATGCTGATGGGCAAGGCTTCGAAATTCGTAGAGAGCACGAAGATCTGCGCTTCCATGAGCAAACGGCTCACATCGCTCTCCGGCGGCAAGATGCTGACCCGCCCACTAAGCCCAAGCTTGTCGACTAACGCGCTCACTCGCGGTTTCAGTTCGCCCGACCCTACCAGCAGCAAGCGCCATTCCATGCATAACAAGCCGGATAGTGCCTCCAGTAGGGTGTCGTGATCCTTTTGCGATGTGAAGCGCGCTACCATCACCAGCACCGGCGGCTGGGCATCGATCGCCCGCACGCGGGCAAACGGGCTCTCCGCTATGCCGTTATGCACCACCTCCAGCGCCTCTGCCGGACAGACGCTGAATCGCTGGGCCAGCAGCCGCTCGTATTCGCATACGTTGATGACCCGCGTACCAAGCCGGCCCGCCACACGTTCTGCCCAGCAGAAGAGCCGATTGGTGCCTAGTGAGCTGCGATCAAAGATGGACCATCCGTGCGGAGTAAATACACTGGGGATGTGGTGCAGCCGCGCCGCTGCACGAGCCAGCGAGCCGGCCTTCGCGGTGTGAGCACATACCAAGTCTGGTTTCAACACGCGCAAGGTGCACCAAAGCGCGACCAGCGCCGCCAGATCGCGGTGTGGCCTTACCGGCCGGACCAGGCTCCTCACCGCCAACCAGGGGATCCCTGCCTGGCGGAGCTGGTCGGTGAAAATGCCGGGTGCTCCGGTGATCACCGTGACTTCATGGCCAAGATTGCGCAGCTGGAGCGAAAGCTCGCGCACGTGGCTCTGGGCTCCGCCAAGAACGTCGCCGCGAGTGAGCACATGAACGATCTTCATGCTCGCCCTCGCCGGTCCTTCTCGTGCGTTCGTAGCGACGCAGGGAGAAAGGTCTCACTCGATGGCCGTCCATACCACGCGGCGAGCAGGTTCCACAGAGTGCGCCACTCCGCCAGCTCGGCTGCGGTAGGCGCTCGTGCGGCCTGGTGACCAATGCGGTGCTCGAAGCCGGCGAAGACTGCGACGCAGTTAGCGGCAAACCTCGCCGCCGACACACCCACCAGCTGCAACTTACGCCACAGACCAGGACTGACCCCGGGCTGCTCGCAGACATACCGTATGTGCAGCACTTTATAGCGCAGAAGCTTCTTGAGTGTCATCCGTTCCCTCCGGTATCCCAGCAAAACCTGGGGCAGATTGGCAAAGCGGCTAAGCCGGTAGCTGCGTAGCAGCAACTCCTGATCCTGGGCCAGCCACGCGGTCTCCTCGTAGCGCCAACGGCGGAACCATTCCATGTGTCCCATCCACAGCGGATGCCATAAGGGAAAGCCCCGGAAAGGAGAGCGGGTGATGCCGGCATGGTCCGTTGCCGGGTTGAAGCGCCAGAGCGGGCGGCCGTGCTTGCCGAAGACGATGGCGCCGGCCGCGCACAGGTCTATCTCCGGATGCGCAACCAGGAAAGCCAACTGCCGTTCCAGCCGGCCGGGATAGGCAATATCGTCGGCATCCATTCTGGCCAGGTAACGCCCTTGCGCCCGGTCGATACATTCATTCAAGCGCGCCGCGAGCCTTAGCCGCCGCCCGTCGCTCCAGCAGATCAAGCGCGGGTCGTGGAAGCTCTGTGCGATCGCCAGGCCGCGATCGTCGGAACCGTCGTCGCAAAGTAAGAGCTCAAAGTCGCCGTAGCTCTGATTCAGGAGCGAGCGAATGGCCAGCTCCAAGGTAGCGGCGCTGTTGAAGAAAGGCATCGCGATCGTGATGACAGGCTTGGTCATTGGCTGTGGGCAACCACTCTCGTACCAGAACCACGCGACAAGCCTCCGTCGAGGGAGTGAAAGACCGCGGCATACTGTTGCGCCAAGCGCTGCAGGCTAAAGCGCTCCTCAACCACCACGCGCCCGGCGGCGCCCATCCGCCGGCGCAGGTCCGCATCGCTGAGCAGTGCGGTGAGCGCATCGACCCACTGCTGCTCGCAGCCCGCGCTCAAGCCCACGTCACCCATGGCCAGTACTTCGCGATTCATGCCCGCCGCGGTGACCACCACCGGCAACCCCGCCGACATATAGCACAGCATTTTGTAACTGCACTTGCCGTTGCACCAGGCAGTGTCGGCCAGCGGCATCATCCCGATCGACATGTGCGCGAAGGCGGCTAACTCGGTTCGCGGCGTCCATCGTTCAAACTCGACCCGTGACTCCGGGAGGCGCTTGAATTGCGGGGGTCGATCGGCCACGACCAGCAGCTTCGCCCGGCTGCAGTGCTGTAACACGCGCAGCAGCGCTCCCTCGATCGAGTAGAGGAAAGGAAAATTGCCACTGGTGCCGGTCCAGCCCAGCACGAGGGCGGCGGCGTTTTCCTGAGGATGGCGGGGACGATACCAGGACGTGTTTACCGCGGTCGGGATGATGGTGACATTTCTGTTCCAGCGGGAAAATTGGTCGGCCAGAAAGCTGTTGCCGCACACCACCAGGTCGCTGGCTCGGGCCAGGTCCTGGGCGCGGTGGCCACCCGTATTGAGCCAAACCGCGTCATCCACGTCGAGGATTATCGGCCGCTTAGCCAAGGCCTGGAGGGGAGTAAAGGCGGGCAGGAGCTGGCGCGAGATCCAGGTCACATCGGCCTTCCAGGAGCAGGCCAGAGCCGCTGTGCGCGCCGTCGCCGTCACCGCCATCCATAGCGGGCGAAGGCCGCGTTGGCGGGGTAGTATATTGCCCCACGGTAGAGGGTACTCGCGCACCGTGATGCCCAGCCTGTTCAGCGGGTCGATGTATTGCCGCACCCGCGCCCTGGCGCTGGGCACCGCGACCCCGCCCGTGTACGCGGCTACTCGCATAATTGGGACCCCGGTACATCCCTCTCCATGGAGCGTGCATGACCGCGCAGGGTAAGGCTGGGAGCGAAGTAAACAATGGTCGGGACCGCGCCCGCCTTGACCCAAAACATGATCTGGGCGAAGTATTCCTCGGAGAAGACGGTCATGACCGTTGCATAGACGAATGCTCCCAGGGTGAACACCGCCCAGCACTTGCCCCGGATGGCACAGCGATAGACATAGGCGCTGAGAAAGCCCACCAGGAACATCAGCCAGCTGACTCCGAACATTCCGCCATGATCCATGTAGTAGGGCAGGAACGCGGTATAGACGTTGGTTATCTGGCTGGGCGAGATCTTTGTGTATTCCAGATTGCGATCGCGCTCAGAGTAAGTCGCGCCGAACCGGTTCGCTATGCGCTTGGCGAACTTACCCAGATCCCAACCGTAACGCAGCTCGGGATTTTGCCGATTCTGGTCGAAGGCAATGATTCCCCCCAGCCAGTACGTGCCGAAGCCCTCGGCTATGCGGGGAAGATTCTCCGTCAACGATGCTCCGGCATTCGCGCCATATTTGTTCATGGCCACCTGTCCGGCGGAGAAGACCAGCAGGAACGTAAGACCCATCATCCCCAGTAATCGGACCGGGGCAACGCCCTTTTTGAGCCAGAGCATCACTACCGAGCTGATTAGTAAGAGCAGCACCTCGGACCGGGCGCCATTCAGTAGTTGATATCCCCCGGCGAGCAGGACGAGGAAGAGAGTGCGGGCCCTGCGCCTGCCCGTATCGGCGTACTCGTACACCGCAATCAGAGCGATGATGGTCAGCAACGGCAAGATGAAGGACTCGAGCGAAAGGGCATTGTGGCCGGATATGTTGGCCTTGTTGGATGCAATCCGGATTTGTCTCCACATACTTGTGCGCGGAGCAATGGTTTCGCTGAGTTGTTTGAAATAGAGATAGGAGAAGGGAATATTCAGCAGGAGAAGTACCCCCGCGATCGTCAGCCATCGGTCGACCTGGGTATGTCGCCTCGCGCTCACCGCGGTCATTGTTTGCCCTCCCCGTAAGGGAACAACGACGGCGCAGATTCCTCCCAAAGAGAAGGCGAGAACGCCGGCAAGCACGATTTCATTCGCCCGGGTAGTAAGAGGAAAGTACAGATCTCCGCACATCCAGATGGCAAAGAGCGTGATCGTCCATACGATTCCCAAGGATGCCGGCGGAAAAAGAACGGAGCGCCCGTAGCGATACATGGCCATGCTCCAAAAGGCAAGTAGAGCAACGGTGAAAGGCAGCGTCACGGGGCCGCCGATTCCGGCAAAGGGGTGGTGTTTGCCAAGAACTGGAGGGCTATTTCAGTCGTGGTATGCCATGCTTGAACCGAACAACATTCCAGAATGGCGCACCAATCTTTCGCGACCGGCTTTGAGTTATCCGACACGGGTGTCTCTTCCTTCTCCTGGACCAGTGGGTGGAGTCAGGTCTAGGCGCTGCCCAGCGCGGTGTAGTAACCGGCATAGGCTTTGTAGGTTGCGTCGGTGGTGATCGCCGACTCATTCAGCACGATGCCGGCGATGGGTACATTGATGCGGCGTAGAGTTTCTACCGTTGCGCCCAGCGCCTTCATGGGAGTATGTCCGCTACGCACAGCCAGGACCGTCACGTCCGCGGCCGCGGCCAGTTCCAGGGTCTCCGCGCAACCCAATAGCGGGGGTGAATCCAAAACCACCAGGTCGAACTCCTTGATGGCCTGGGCCAATATGCCCCGCATCTGTGGCCCGATCAGAGACACTGCGAGGGGCAAGGGCAATCCCGAGCCAAGAACGAAAAGATTGGGGCGGCCCGAGACGGCGCGCGTGGCTGTTCTCCAATGAGTGGTCTGGGCCAGCACCGCTGCCAAACCGGCGTCAGGATCCAAGCGTACCAACCTTTCAATCGCCGGTTGACGCAAGTCCCCGTCGATCAAGAGCGTGCGCTTGCCCTGTTCCGCGTTGGCCATCGCCAGCGAGAGCGCGAGGGTCGATTTTCCTTCGCCGGGGAAGGCGCTGGTTACCAGGACGCTCTTAGGCACATGCGCCTGGGTGGATAACATCAGATAACCCCGCAGGTGGCGTACGCCCTCGTCGAAAAAACCGCCTTGCATGCTGCGCCAGCGGTTTCCTGCAAAGCGCATGCCTTCCGTACCAAGAGCCAACCGGAGATGCATGTCCGTCACCTGCGGGCAATGCGCAAACGACGGAAATGCCCAGCGCCTCTTCCAGCGGCTCGATCTCTTTCGCAGTCACGTCTGTTAGCTCCGCGGAGACAAAATATGCGGAGCACGCAAGCAGGAACAAGACCAGGCAGCACCCTATGATCAGCGGCCAATTGGGAAAAATCGACTTGGCGGCGGGACGAGCGGAATCCGCCAGCCGGATAATGTTGTTTTGCAGTTCGGAATTAATGCCGGATTGCTTGATCTTGGCGAACAGATCTTCGTATACAGTTTCCGCCGCATCCGCCTCGTGCTTCAGCTGCAGGTAATCAAAAGACTGTGAGGTAAGATCATCGACCTGCTGTTTGGTTTCGGCAACAGCGGCCGATAACATGCGCTCGCGTATTAATGTCTGGCGGTAGTCCACGCCTATTCGAGTGGCGACGTTCCGGCGGCTCTCGTCCAGGGCAGCGTTCGCTTCTTCCACCTGGGCCGCCGCCTTGCGGTACTCCGGGTGCTGGTCTCCGTAGGTCGCGGCCACCAGCGCCAGGTTTGCCTTGGCCACCTGCAACTTCTCCACATCTTTGGATAGATCGCTCGATTGGCTGGAAACCTCGACCTCGGGCAGGGAACCGTCTTTTGCCTCGCGGTAGACTGCCTCCTTGGCGATCCGATCCGCTTCGGCGGCGCTGTTCTCCGTATTCAGCGCCTGCAGCCTGGCGACCAACACACTTGTCTTCTGCTCCGGATCGGCGGTTCCCAGGTCTCGCTGATACACCATCAGCGCGTTGTGGGTCGACTCCATCTTTTGCTTTAAGTCAATCAGCTGCCGCTCCATCGAGGAGGTGAGGCGGCCAGCCTCCTTGGTGCGCGTCTCGAAAATCTCGCGCAAGTACGAATCCGCAATGGCGTTGGCCACATTGGCTGCGACCTGGGGATTCGTATCCCGGTAAGTAATGGTCAGTAAGTACGTGTTGGGATTGCGGTCGACCTTGAGATGTTTCAGCACGATCGGCGCATTCCTGATGGCGGCTTCCTTTTCCGGCGAATAGCGCCAAAAAAAGTAACGCCGCAATTGGTGTTCGCGCTCGAGAAGGTTGAAGTGTTCCGCCACGGGACGCAGAATGGTGTCGGCCTGCAGCAGGCTTAGCTGCGTGGCCATGAACTGGTCGTCGCCGGTGGTCATGACATGGTCGGATCCAACCGTCTCAGGCACCGCTTGCCGGTCGACCGCTATCAACGCCGACCCTACATTGACGGCGGGCGCCAAGGCACATCCGAGCACCACCAGGGCGGTCAGCGCGATGCTGATCACAGCGATCATCTCCCAATGGCTGCGTAGGATCCTGGCGTAAAAGGTGAGTGGCCGCTGAAAGTCAGCGGGATCGCTCAGCCTGAGATGCGGCTTGCGTATCGCTATCGAATCGGGCATACGGTTAGCTCCGTTCTCGCGTCAGAATGTTCTATCGGACTGTCGGGCGGCAGAATTGCCCGTAGATGGTTCATCGTGCCTGGCCCGGCTTGCTTAGTGCAGTTTCGCAATTACTGTGGCCTGACGAAGATCGCGAAGTGTGGTTTTTCCTGGAGAAAAACCACGAAAAGATCTGTCGCTCCCCCGGATTTCCTGCAGCGCGGCACTGGCCGAGAACAATGATGTGCGACTTTCTTCACGGAAAGTCGCATGCAGTTCGGTAGTTCCAACAACATCTACAGGAAATCCGGGTTCGGTCTACACCAATTGCGAAACTGCTTAATGGCTCCAAATGGCGGCCGACACCGCAGCGTTGCCCATACCGGTAACATGGTTTACCACGCTCGCGCTGGTTTTCAGTTTTCCGTTGGTGGGAACGTAGAGAATGTCGTTGGCGACGAGCTTTACATCTTCCGATTTCCGGTCCAGAATGCGTCGCAGCGGGACCTCTATCTCTGTTTTCTGAGCATTCCGCGGGTCTGTCCTGTAGATATAGGCCTTGTTACGGCTGAACGAGTCAAGGCCGCCGCTGAGGGCCAGCAATTTAAGCACCGTGGTGTCCTGCATATCCTGAAAGGGAAATGCTCCCGGGCGCTTCACGTCCCCTACAACAAATACCTGTTCGCATTCTGGCACCCGGATCTGCGAACCCGCGGTGACCAGGGTATTGAGCTGAGGGTGATGCCCGTCGAAGAGGGCGCGAACGGAAATTCGTTGCACGCTGCCGTTGGCTTGCTCGACGATAATTTCCGGGCCGGCTTCGGGCAGCAGGCCCCCCGCCTGGCTTATCGCGCCTAGTACGCGCAGGCCACCCAATTCTTGAATCGTCATGGGCGTCTTGACCGCCCCGGCAATGGTGACGTCGCGGCTGCGGTACTCCACCACGGAAACGTCGACGACCGGGTTTACCAGCAGATGACGCGCTTTTAGAGTGGCTGCAATTTCGTCGCGCAACGCATTCGGCATCAACCCCGCGGCGGGTATGGTTTGGTTGAGCAGTGGCAGATTGAGATTTCCCTGCTGGTCGACGCGGAAAGTCTGCGAGAGCTCCGGCGAATCATCGACGGTCAGGCGAACAAGATCGGAGGCCCCGATCGGCTGAAAGGGCAGGTTGGAGCCTCCAATGGCAACAGGCGTTCCAGGGGAGACTTGTCCGGCTTGGGGGGAAGACAAACGTTGCGCGGTGGCGGCGATAGAGATCAGGACCGGGATCATCACTATTGCCAGAGTAGGTTTTTTCATGGCTGCACGTTTGTATAGATTCAACGTAGTGCGATGGGATTAAACGAAGGTGGAGGCCAAGATTAATTATTTCTCAGGCCACCGAATCGCTGATGTGGAAAACAATTAAGGCATTTCTGCTAATACTGTGGGCCGGTGGGATTAGTTATATGCGGCCATTCTTGCCCGAATGGCCGCGTCGGGTTCCGTTTCCTGCTCTACACCATTAGCAAAATGCTCTAGCGTCGATAACCGATAACCCTTGCAGGCACGCCGGCACAGATCGACATAGGAGGCAAATCTGTCGTCACTACGGCTCCTGCCCCGACCACCGCGCCATCACCGATAGACACGCCCGCCGTTACCACCGCGTTGGCTCCCAGCCATACATCATCGCCAATCAGGATCGGCGCATCCTGTCCTGGCTGGTTGCGAATCAGCTCACCCCGGGCTATTCCATGATTGGAGGAGAAGATCGATACGCACGGGCCAAATAGCACGTTGTTTCCGATCGTGATCGGGCCGCCAGGCGAGGCCCACACAGAGCACAGATGATTGATAAAGGAATGGTCACCGATCTGGATCATCTCCGGGTGCTTGAAGATCACGGTCGGCGAAATCTTTACTCCCTTACCTAGATGTTTCAGTTTTGCTTTGCGCAAATAGCTACAGCCGGTGATATAGGCGAGCAGGTAGAGCCAACCCTTCAATGCCTCTGCAATCGATCGGATCAACATGCCCCCACAACACCGCCGCCATGCGTAGCGTAAGGGGACAGCCTAAATCGATACTGATACCAGGATTAATTATTTCTTAGCGACGTTCTGCAATGAATGCGCATGCGAATGTCGCCACGACTTACAAGCGGCTTATAAGTCGTGGATGTTAGCGGTCCCTGCAAACTAATCGGCATCGCCAAAACGAGTGCTGTGGTATCCCACTCAAGCCAAAAAGGCTTGACCACGGATGCAGGTTCCGTAACTTGAGTAATGCACACCATTGGTAATTGTTGCCGATAACGGCGCGGAAGATAGTGGGCACAGATAGCAAAAGGTTTCTGTGCGCGGTCTTGAGATTCGCCGGGATAGAGCAGCCGAGGGTTATATACATGTATCAAAATAGATCACAATATCTGTTCGCTATCGTTTGCTCGCTGGCCCTGGTGGCGGCGGCGCCATCCGCCTTCGCAGCCGGCCCGGTTCCGGCTGTTCCAGCAGCGCCATTATCAAGCAGCTTCCCTGGCCCGCTCTGGGAGGTGGTCGCGCCGGTGGGCGGGACTGCGGCCGTCTCCAACCAACATCTCTTCCTGAATGTTCCCGGCGGTAGCAACCACGACACGTTGCACCCGTCGAACCAGGCTGTCCGCGTAGTGCAGCCCATTGGCGACCAGAGCTTTGATGTTTCCATCAAGATCGACTCACCCGTCGTGGCCACGGATACTGGTACCAGTCAGGGCCTGATGGTGCTCGCAGACGACGAGAACTTTATCACCTTTGCCCTGGTTACAAACGGAACGAACCTGGGCCTCAGCGTTCAAACCGTCACCAATGGGGTTGTGGCCACGGTCTTCGACGAGGCCAGTTTCAACGAATATCAAAATCCCATGTATCTGCGGCTTACCCGGAACGGCGTGTCGTATGAAGCCTATTACTCCGTCGATGGAGTGGTCTGGACCCAGGCCGCCGGTTTCACCGACACCAGGGTTCCGACGTTGATCGGACCCTTTGCCAGTAATTACAACCCCACTCCGGCCAGGGCTGTTCCTGTCGTCATGGCCATCAATTGGTTCAACATCCTATGACATGTAATCGGAACCTGGCTGGTCGTCTGTAGTGTGGAGAAGTTCTCTTATGGATAAAAAGCCGCTCCAGGTTCTTCTCGTTGAGGATAACGCGAGCGATGCCTTTTTGTTGCGGGAGATGTTCCGCAAGGAACCCCCGGGTAGCTTCGAATTGTCCCACCTGACGCATATGGGCGACGCCGAGGTGCGGCTGGCAAGGGGTGGAGTCGATATTGTCTTGTTGGACATGGGATTGCCCGATGGGCATGGTCTCGACACCCTGCGGCGGGCGCGCGCGGCGGCTCCCGATGTGGTGATGATCGTGTTGACCGGCCTGGAGGACGAAGCACTGGCCGCGCAAGCGATGAAGGAGGGCGCGCAGGATTATCTGATTAAGGGCCAGATCGAAAATCGAGCGCTTCCCAGAGCCCTTCGCCACGCGATTGAGCGGCAGCGCATGCAGGTGGAAACCAACCTCATTTGCGAGCGCCAGGTTCAACTCAGGGATGAGTTCCTCTCCCACGTGTCGCACGAGCTTCGATCGCCTCTGACATCTATCTATTCATTCAGCACCATCATCGCGGATGGATTGGCGGGAGAGACGACTCCGCAACAGGATGAATACCTGCAGATTATTCTGAGGAACGTGCGCCAGCTCCAAGCCATGATTGAAGACTTGCTCGAGGTTACGCAAGCGCAGGCGGGCAAGCTCAGCGTGGAGTTGCAGTCTGTTTCGGTGAATGACGCTATCAGTTACGCCGTCGATACACTCCAGGGAACCGCTACAGCGAAAGAGATCAGCCTCTCCTTCGATCCTTCCGCGGATCTGCCTGCGGCTTATGCGGATGCGACGCGGGTGCGGCAAATTTTAACCATTCTGCTGGATAATGCGATGAAGTTTACCCCAGGAGGCGGCGCGGTGAAGGTCGCAGCCGGGCCATACGAAAAAGATCCGAACTTGTTGCTGGTCGAGGTCTCCGACACTGGATGTGGCATCGACGCGGAGTCGGCCGAGCACATCTTTGAGCATCTCTACCAGGTAACGGATCCCGGCCGAGCCGGCCGCAGGGGCTTAGGGCTCGGCCTGCATATTGCCAAGGACCTGGTGACCCGGCAGGGCGGGGAGATCTGGATTAAGAGCGAGCCGAACATAGGCAGCCAGTTTTTCTTCACCCTGCCTGTTTTCTCCCTGGCGGGGCTGATTCGGCCGATTCTGAGGCATGAGAAAAAGCCCGGTGAGGCCATTGCGGTGATTACGGTGGAGATCGACTCCCGCGACGGCTCGCCGGATGTGCCGAGAGGAGTTCGGGATCTGGCCCGCTCGGTTCTGCAACAATGCCTGCGGCCGGACACCGACGTACTGCTCCCCAATATAGGCCCGGATTGCGACCACAAGCTCTTCTTCGTTGTTGCCTATACACAGCCGCAAGGGGCAGAGATTATCGGTAACCGCATCCTGAGGCAACTCCGCGAGCATGAAGAGTTTCAATCGAACGAGTTCATCTTCGCCGTTTCGCACAGTTTTCTGCGTCCGACAGCAAGAGGCGCAGACGAACCGCTGGAGATGTTTGAAGAGCAGGTGGCGGCTGAAGTACGAGATCACATCAACAACGGTTGCTTACAGGGAGAAATCTAGCCATGGTTCAAAAGAAAATTCTGGTTGTGGATGACGATCCTGATGTGCGATTGGGCCTCCAACTGCGCCTCAACGCAAACCACTACGATGTTATTAGCGCGGCGGACGGAGTGGCCAGTATCGCAGAGGCGCGGAAGCATATGCCCGACCTGGTAATTCTGGATCTCGGCCTGCCCGCGGGCGATGGCTTTAGTGTTCTGGAAAGATTGAAGGCCAACGAGAAACTATCCTCGATTCCGGTGATTGTCTTGTCCGGGCGCGACCGCGTCGGCAACCGGGACCGTGCGCTCAAGGCAGGGGCGAAGACATTTCTGCAAAAGCCGATGGCGAATGATAAGCTGCTGGCCGTCATTCGATTAGTCCTGGAGGCAGAGGGTCAGACTCCGCAAGTGGTGTTCGATTTGGCCGACCCCGCTCGACACCTGTAATAAATGTGCAAATGAAGCAACGAACACGTCCGTCTTGCTCTTGACCCCAATCTGGTGCAGCATAGTCGCTGCGGCCTTTTGGGAGGTGTACGTGTTTCAGCGGCTTGTGTGTTGGGTTATGCTTGTCCTGCTCTTTGCCGCCGGAGCATCGGCGCAAGAGACGCGCCTGGTGCTGGACCGCGGTGGTAGCACCATCGTTCTGGAGCCCTACGCACCCAACATCCTCCGCGTTACGCTCAGCTTGCTTAAGCAGCCGGCGCTCGCTCCTCCTGGATACGGTTTTACGGCCACGCCTTCTGCTGTCGGCTGGAGCCATCAACAAACTGAGCAGGGAGATGTGTACCAATCCAGCCGGCTCAGCGTGACGGTCGCCAGCAACAGGCCAGGGACAGGCAAGCCTCTGCCCACCCAACTGGATATCGCCAAGTACTTTAACGGCTCGGCTCCCGGAGCCCACATTACGTTCAGCACCGCCGAGGGAACCACGCTACTCGATATGCAGGGCTGGGAGATGGCGGTGCCCAACCATAAGGACGGCACAGCCGGCGTGCTCAACGACAAGCGGCCCGGGGATGCGGATTTTTACCAGGTCGGCGCCACGTTCGCTTCGCCTGATGACGAGCACTACTACGGTTTGGGCCAGAACCAGGAGGGCTTTCTCGATCACCGCGGCCACACCGTCGAGTGCTGGAACAATTACACCGCGACCGGCGGTCCCACGTTCTGTGTGCCCCTGCTGGTGACCAATAAAGGCTATGGCGTGCTCTGGGACAATCCCTCGCAGACCACCATCGAGCCGGGCTTCAACGAGCAAACGCGGTGGACTTCGCAGGTGGGTGACCGCGTCTCCTTCTTCGTAATCGCGGGCAGCAAGACGGATGAAATCTATTCCGGCTACCGGCTGCTTACTGGGGATACTCCAATGCTGCCTAAGGCGGCGTATGGATTCATCCAATGCAAGCAGCGCTACAGCACGCAAGACGAAGTGTTGGCCGTGGCCAAAGGCTACCGCGAACGGCACCTGCCTGCGGATGTCATCGTGGTCGACTGGTTCTACTACAGCAAGATGGGGCAGATGGATATGGTCCCCGCCAATTGGCCTGATCCTGTAGCCATGAACAAACAGCTGCACGCCATGGGCTTCCAGACCATGATCAGCGTATGGCCGCGCTTCGAGCGGGGCACTCGCTATTACGATTTGGTTTTGAAGAATGGATGGTTTGAGCATCTCGCGGATGGCACGCCCATGGATGGTCTGCCCTATGACCGTGCCGGCTCCGACATCGACACCACCAATCCCGCGGCGGCTCGCTGGTTTTGGGATGTGATCCGGGAGAACATCATCAGCAAAGGCTTTGACTCCATCTGGGCGGATGAAACCGAGCCCGACCTGCCTCCCAACGGCGGTTACTTTTCCATCGGGCCAGGCACCCGGTACTACGACGTCTACCCGCTGTTCCATACCGCTGCCATTTACCAGGGCTTCCGCCGCGACTTAGCAGATCATCGCGCGCTGATTCTGTCCCGCGACGCCTATCCCGGTGCACAGCACAACGGCGCCATCTTCTGGTCTTCGGATATTTATCCCACCTGGGATACGTTGCGGCGCCAGATTCCTACCGGGCTCGACGTGACTGCGTCGGGTATAGCCTATTGGGGAAATGACATCGGAGGCTGGCAATATCTGCCTGCGGTGCATCACCCCGCTCATCCTCCGCTGCTCGATCCTTCCGATGCGCGCGACAACGTGGGCGGCTACGATGACTATCCCGAACTGTACACGCGCTGGTTTGAGTACGGAGCCTTCCAGCCGAATTTCCGCACCCACGGCAGCCGGCGGTACAACGAGGTATGGTCCTACGGGAAACAGGCGGAGCCGATCCTGGAAAAGTATCTGCGCCTGCGCTACCAACTGATGCCTTACATCTATTCGTTGGGTTACCAGACGCACCAGACGGGCGCTCCGTATATGCGGGCACTGTTTATGGATTTTCCCCAGGATGCGAAGGTGCAGGAGATCGGCGACGAATATATGTTCGGGCCGGCATTTCTGGTTGCGCCGGTTACGGAGCAGGGAGCGACCAGCCGCATGGTGTACCTGCCAGCGGGCACAGATTGGTACAACTACTGGACTAAAGAACGCGTGACCGGCGGCCAGTCCGTCCGGGTGGATGCGCCTATCGATACGCTTCCGCTTTTTGTTCGCGCGGGATCGATTCTGCCTCTGGGAGAGCCGGTGGAGAATACCGGCGAGGTACAAAAATTAGCCAAGGTTCGCGTGTATCCTGGCGCCAACAGCGACTTCACGATGTATCAGGATGACGGGAAAACCTACGCCTACGAGAAGGGAACTAGCAGCATCACCACGCTGCACTGGGACGATGCTGCGGGCAAACTAACCCAACAGGGAGTACCTGTGGGCGCGGTGGGCGACTTGCTCGAGGTTGTGGGCCGTTAAGAGGGTGTCTGAGTACGGAGGAAGAAACCGCAGATCCTCCACTACGCTCCCTCGGATTTCCCGTCGGGGTTGGTGGCGTTGGCGAACTTCATGCGGCTTTTTTTGCGGAAAGCCGCACACGCGGGCGTTGGTGAGTGCTGCGTAACAGGAAATCCGGGTTCGCTCCGGTCGGGATGACAATTCTGTGGGAGAACTAAGGGAACGGAGACCTTTGTGCGGGAGCCGGGGCGCACTGCAGGTCCCTCGGCTGCGCTCGGGATGACAAGTAGAGGTTGGTGACGTTTATTAGGGGCCGTTAGATCGGATGGACAGAAGGAAACAGCAGGTCCGACAATTCTGTTACAGGGTCAAGTATTTCTCGCTGAAGCTCTTGCGGGCACAACAGAATTGTCATCCCGACCGGAGCGAAGCGCAGTGGAGGGATCTGCGGTTTCTGCCCTCTTAACGTCTGTTTGAGGGGGATGTGTGTGAGCGAGCGCGCGATATAACATGGGGCATGCAGCTTCCCGTCAACCCGCCGGTCTTGCCCATGCTGGCCAAACGAGTGGCCGAATTACCAGTTGGCAAGAGCTGGATTTTCGAGCCCAAGTGGGATGGCTTCCGCGCTTTGGTCTTCCGCGATGGGGACGAGATTCTCATCCAGAGCCGCGATCAGAAATCGCTGAATCGCTATTTTCCTGAGCTGCTCGATACATTGCGTTCCCAGCTACCCACCCGCTGCGTGCTCGATGGCGAAATCGTAATCGCCACAGAGAGCGGTCTGGATTTTGAAACACTCCAACTGCGCATTCATCCCGCTGCATCCAGAGTGAAGCTGCTGTCCCAACAAACGCCAGCCTCCATCGTTTTCTTTGATTTGCTTTGCGAGGGAGACCGCGATCTGTCCGGTTGGCCATTCGAAGACCGGCGTGCGGCGCTGGAGGCGCTGCTTTCTTCCGCCGCGCCGCCGATTCACATCACGCCGGCCACACACGAAGCAGAGGTCGCGTCGGACTGGTTTCTCCGCTTCGAGGGAGCCGGTCTCGATGGCGTCATGGCCAAGCCGGTGGCAGGTACGTACGAGCCGGACAAGCGCGTGATGCTCAAGGTAAAGCACGAACGCGATTGCGACTGCGTGGTTGCCGGCTTTCGCTGGCACAAGACCGGCCAGGGGACCTCGATCGGCTCGCTGCTGCTGGGGCTCTTCGATGACTCCGGTGCGCTGCAACACGTCGGAGTCTGCGCCAGCTTCACCCAGGATAAGCGCCGCGAGCTGGTCGAATTTCTCTTGCCTTATCGAGAGAATGCGCTCGTGAACCACCCCTGGGGCGGCTGGGCGGACCCTGCATCCGCAGGTGACGGGGGCCCGCAGCGCATGCCGGGCGGGCAAAGCCGCTGGAGCCAGGGCAAAGATCTGTCGTGGGAGCCGCTGCGGCCGGAGCTGGTAGTCGAAGTGGCTTACGAGCACATGCAAGGCAGCCGCTTCCGCCACATGGCCCAGTTTCGCAGGTGGCGCACGGACAAAAAACCGAGCGACTGCACCTATGCCCAACTCGAAGTGGTTCCACCGCAGGAGCTGATGGAGATCTTCGCCGTCAAGCGCTGAGCAGTGCTCAGGCCTTTTTCCTCGAAGCCCGACCGCTACGCCACTCCCGCGTCGGATCATCGTCAGGGTCCGGAGTTTCCTGCGGCGGTCTTTGCTCTTCGGGAACATGACGCAGGTTGATCCGGATGCGTGTCCAGGTGGAAGACGTGCCGCGCATAGAGTCCACCAGCACGTCATCCACTGCCAGCAGGGCGGCCACCTGCGGGTACTTGCTCTTCCACCTCTCCAGACCCGCCAGCGCAGCGTCTTTGTCCGGGGAGTTCGCCACCACGATCAAAGGCATCTTTGTCCGCGGCGCCTTCTTGGCAGCCGACTTGGCGCGCGAAGGGGCCACCCGCGGTGCTTCGCCCTCCATCTTGCGGAAGTGCGGCGGCCATGGCGCATCGCCCAGGCCTGCGGCCTCATCTTTTGCTGCCAGCTCAAGCAGCCCTTCGAGCGACCCAGCCTCGCCGTTCATGGCTGCATGCGGATCGCCGATCTCCGCAAACCGGGTCGGCATCGTGAGCACGGTGAAGTCCGCGGGCTCGCAGTCCGGAACCTCATGCCAATACAGGGGCGCAGAGACCCGGGCATCCGGTAGCGGCCGCACGGAGTACGCAGAGCACGTGGTCCGATCCTTGGCGTTCTGGTTGTAATCGAGGAAGACTCCGTGACGCTCCTCTTTCCACCATTTTGAGCTGGCCAGGGCGGGCACGCGACGCTCCACTGCACGAGACAGCGCTAGCGCCGCGCGGCGCACCTCGCTGAAGCTCCAGCGCGGTTGGATGCGCACATTCACGTGCATTCCGCGCGAACCGCTGGTCTTGGGCCACGCGCGAAGACCAAGCTCCTGCAGCAGCGCCTTCACTTCCAGGGCAACGCTGCGCACATCCTCCCAGGCGACGCCAGGGCCGGGATCGAGATCGACGCGCAGCTCGTCCGGGTGATCGAGATTGCTCGCGCGTACCGCATGGGGATGTAGCTCGAGGCAGCCCAGGTTGGTGATCCAGGCGAGGCCGGCCGCATCATCCACCACGATCTCTTCGGCAGTGCGGCCCGACGGGAAGGAGAGCGTTACCGTGCGCATCCATGAAGGGCGATCGGAGGGGGCGCGCTTCTGGTAAAACGCCGGGGCCTCGGCGCCATTCACAAAACGCTTGAGAACGATGGGGCGATCCTGGATTCCGTTCAGAGCGCCGGGCGCCACCGAGAGGTAGTAGCGCACCAGGTCAAGCTTCGACAGCTTCGTCTGCCGGGAAAAATAAAGCTTGTCCGGGTGAGTCACGCGGACTTCGCGGCCCTCGATCGAGAGCACCTCGGCGGCCTCTTCTTTGCTCACGAAAACAGGCTACACGTTGGCTCCCGATCTTGTCGAAAGATGCGCGAGCACATACTTGTCCGGCTGTTTATCGAAGGTCTGTTTGCAGCCGCCGCAACAGAAGTAGAAGGATTTACCGTCAAACTCCGATTTGTACTTCGCCGTGCGGATGTTTACGGTCATGCCACATATCGGATCTTTCGGTTCCACCTTCTCTTCGGCCGCCGTGCTGGCCTGGCTTCTGCTTAGCTGGACAATTTCGGCCAGGATACTCAAGGCGATCTCCTCCGGAGAACCAGCGTGGATATTCAAGCCCGCCGGAGCCCGCACTTGATTCAGCCTTTCCGCGCTGATCCCTCGTTCGCTGAGCGATTGGAGAACCTTGGCCGCCTTCGCCCTGCTGGCCACGAAGGTCACATAAGAAGCGTCCGTTTTGAGCGCTTCTTCGAGCGCCTCATCGTCGCACTCTCCCTGGGTGGATACAACGAGGAAGGTTCGCGGTCCAACCCTCAGCCCTTCCAGGTTCAGGTCCCCCTGCACTTGCTCCGCATCCGGATAACTCTCGCGGTCCGCCTGTGGAGCAGCGATGGAAAAAGTGTAGTTGATCGTCTTGGCGAGACTGGCCAGTGTTCGCCCCACGGGGGAGCGGCCCATGATCAAAATATGAGGCTTGGGCAGAACCGGCTCGACATAAATGTCGAGCGTGCCACCACTGTGACAGCTCATGTTGTAGGCCACAATGCCTTCCTCCTGAGACCCAGATGGACTGATGCGGACCAGCCGCGGCCGTCCATCCTGGAGCGACTTCAATGCCTCCTTGACTACTGCCGGCTGCGCGCAGCCGCCGCCAATCCAGCCCCAAAGTGTGCCGTCGGCCAGGATGATCGCCTTGTCGCCCACCTTGCCCGAGATAGGCGACAGATAGCGCACCACTTCCGCAACCGCAAAGGGCTCACCTTTCGCGAGCAGTTCGCTGGCCTTACTCAGAAATTGATCGAACATCCTACAGGTACCTCTCCAATGCCAGCAGGCTCTCCAGGTTGTGCGCCGGAGCAAATACATCCACGTGAGGGAGCGCTGCAGCCATGCCCCGAGTGATGGGCTGATAGCCCTTCAAGTCCCAGCAGGGGATTCAGCCACAGGACCTTTTGCACGCGCCGTTTAATGGCTCGCATCTGCGCCGCCAGCATCTCCGGCTCTCCTGTATCCCAGCCGTCGCTGAGAATAATGAAAACGGTATCGCGCGAGAGCAGCTTCCTCCCTTCGCGCTGGTTGAACTCGAGCAGCGACTCGCCGATCCTGGTGCCACTCGACCAGCCCGCGGCGCGCTGCGAGAGCCGCCGCAGAGCGTCCGGCAGGTTGGTAGTGCGGAGCAGATCGCTGATCTCCACCACGTTGGTGCTGAAAAGGAATGTATGCACGCGCTCGAAACGAGCCTGCAGCGCATAGGCAAAGCGCACCAGGAACATGCTGTAGAAATTCATCGAGCCACTGATGTCGAGAAAAATGACCAACCTGTTCTTTCGGGGCTTTCTTCCTTTGTAGGCCAAAACGATCGGCTCGCCGCCACGCATGATGCTTCGCCGGATACTTCTGCGAAGATCAACGCGCTCGGCGAGCGTGTTGATACCCAATCTCCGCGAGCGGCGCAGTCTCATCCGGCGCAAAAGTCGCAGAGAGAGCTCTTCCAGCGAGGCCAGGTCATTGCATGGCACTTCGGAAAAATCTACTTTCTTTAACCGCTGTTGCGCGCTCGCGCCATACACCGCTTTGCCGCTCCCGCCTTGTGCCGCAGCCTGGTTGCCGGGCTGGTCGAGAAACACAGCAGAGCTGTCGTCCCGTTCCTGGGGGTTGCTCCTGGAAGATCCCATGTGCTCGCCGGAAGTAGACCTGGGCCTGGATCGTGATTCACGCCAGAAGCTATTAAATAAGTCCGGGAATAGCTCCCATTCCTCTTTGGTAGAGCAAAGCGTCGACTGCAGGGCAAACGAGAAGGTTTGCTGGTTTGTGATGTCGATGGTTTTCGCAGCTTCCAGTGCAGTGATGGTCTGGCTGGTATCGGCGGATATTCCATGGCTCCTGAGGAAGCGCGAAAACTCTACGATCGAGGCAGCCACATGTTCGGATTGCTCTTGACGCATCGTGCCTCCTCCTCAAGAAATCTGCGGCAGCAGTAAGTCGATCCCTGCATCCTTAAGCTTGGCGCCATCTTCCATGGATTTTGCCAGGCAGCCCATCGTCGCTTCGATGACTTCCGCATTCAGCCGGTGGCTTCCCAGCGAGACTACGGCCTGCGCGCAGTCCAGGGTCTCTGCTACCCCAGGCGGCTTCGCCAGATCGAGACGCCGCACCGCCTGCACATATCGCACTACCTGGCTGCCCAGTTCCTCCTCGATGCCGGGCAGCCGGGCGCGCACGATGTTCATCTCCCGTTCGAAGCTTGGGTAGTCGATCCAGTGATAGAGGCACCGCCGCTTCAGGGCATCGCTCAGTTCGCGGGTGCGGTTGGAGGTGAGAATGACATGAGGGATATGCCTGGCATGGATGGTGCCCATCTCAGGAACGCTGATCTGGAAATCGGAAAGCAGCTCGAGAAGAAAGGCCTCAAAGGCTTCATCTGCGCGGTCGATTTCGTCTATCAGGAGCACCGGGGAAGCGTCCTGGGCAAGGATGGATTTGAGCAGCGGCCGCTCCAGCAGGAACTCGCGGCTGAAGATGTGCCGCTCCTTTTCTTCAACCGTTTGTTCTGTTCCTTCCTGAATCCTGATGGCCAGTAATTGTTTCTGATAGTTCCACTCGTAGACGGAGGAACTGACATCCAGCCCCTCGTAACACTGCAGCCGGATCAGTTGCGTTCCCAACACCGAGGCCAAAGTTTTGGCCACCTCCGTCTTGCCCAGGCCGGCGTGGCCCTCAATCAGGAGAGGCTTGTGCAATCGGATGCTGAGATAGACTGCGGTAGCCAGCGAGCGATCGGCTATGTAACCCAAACGCTCGAAGCTGCGCAGAAGAGCATCCGGATCTTTCACTGCTTCATCGCCGGGCTGCGCTGCTGGGGCTGGCATGTGATTTCGTCACCGCAGACTTCAGGAACTGCGGTGAAGCGCTCCCTTGGCCGCCGCCCAGGCCACGGAAGCGGCGCTCAGCGGTTTGGCCTCCTCCACAGGCGCATCGGCCGGTTGTTTCAGTTGCGCCTCAAAGTTCTTCGTGAATTGCCCGAACATGATGTTCGAGACCTCGCTGATCACCCGCGATCCCATCTGGGCCAGGATGCCCACCACGTTGACTTCGGCAACGCTGGTGACCTCGGTGCCTCCATCCTCCAACCCACGCAGCTTGCTGGTCATCTTCATCGACGCGCTGCCCCGGCCTTTCACGTCTTGCCCTTTGCCGAGAATCTCCATCTCGTGGTTTTCCGCGTCGAGACGAACGATCTGCAGCTCACCTTTGTAGTCCGTAGCGCTTGGGCCCACTCTCACACTGATGGTGCCCTTGTACGTCTTATCATCCACCTGCTCGGTAATTTTGGCTCCGGGCACACAGGTGGCGACTCGCCTGGGGTCGCTCAACAGCTTCCATACTTGCTCCACCGGCTCTTTCACTTGAAAGGTTTTTGTGATCTCGGTTGCCATTTAATTGACCACGCCTTTCTCTTTGAGGATGTTCCACACCTTCCATGGAGCAATCGGCATATCGATGTGCTTCACGCCCAGGTGGGCAAGCGCGTCGACCACGGCGTTGACGAAGGCCGCGGGCGAGCCGACATTGGGCGATTCGCCCACGCCCTTGGCGCCGAAGGGATGATGCGGCGAGGGCGTGCAGGTCTTGCCCGTCTCCCAGTGGGGAGTCTCGACCGCCGTCGGCAGCAGGTAGTCCATAAAACTGCCTCCCTGCACGTTGCCGTTCTCATCGTAGTCAATCAGCTGCATGAACGCGATCGCCAAGCCCTCGGTCAATCCGCCATGAATCTGACCCTCCACGATCATGGGGTTGATGATGTTGCCGCAATCGTCCACCGCCACAAAACGGCGAACCTTGATCTCGCCGGTGCCCTTGTCAATATCCACCACGCAGATGTAGGTACCGAAGGGGAAGGTAAGATTGGGCGGATCATAGTAATCCACGGCCTCGAGGCCCGGCTCCATCCCCTGCGGCATGTTGGTGTATGCGGCGAAGGAAATATCCTGGATGCTCTTGGACTTGCTGGGCGCGCCTTTGACAAAGAATTTGCCCGGCTCCCAGTCCAGATCCTCCTCGCTGCACTCCAGCAAATGAGCGGCGATCTTTTTGGCCTTCTCGCGGATCTTGCGCGCTGCCATGGCCGTAGCCGCACCGGAGACGGGAGTGCTGCGGCTGGCGTAGGTTCCCAGGCCATAGGGAGCGGTGTCGGTGTCACCTTCCTCCACGGTCACATCGGCTGCGGGAATCCCCAGCTCCTGGGCGACGATTTGGGCATAGGTCGTCTCATGTCCTTGCCCCTGGCTCTTGGTGCCCATGCGGCAGATGGCCTTGCCCGTGGGATGAACGCGAATCTCGCAGCTGTCGAACATCTTGATGCCGGCGATATCGAAGGTGTGGGAAGGGCCGGCGCCGACCACTTCCACGAAGCTCGAAACACCGATGCCCATCAGCTCGCCGCGCGCGCGCTTCTCCTGCTGTTCCTTGCGCAACGCGTCGTAGCCAATCGTATCCAGCGCCACTTTCATGGCCGCATCGTAATCTCCGCTGTCGTAGGACCAGCCGAGCGGCGATTTGTAGGGAAACTTCGCCGGGGCAATAAAGTTCTTGCGCCGCAACTCAACCGGATCGGTCTTCAACTCCTGGGCCAGAACATCGACCGCGCGTTCGATCAGGTAAGCAGCTTCCGTCACGCGGAAGCTGCAGCGATAAGCGATGCCGCCCGGGGCCTTGTTGGTGTACACCCCATCCACCTCGCAAAAGGCAGTGGGATAGTCATAGGCGCCGGTACAAATGCTGAACAAGCCCGCGGGAAACTTGGTAGGTTGCGCGGCTGCGTTGAAAGCACCGTGATCGGCCAGCGTCTTGACCCGCATGGCCTGAATCTTGCCGTCCTTGGTGGCGGCGAGCTCTGCCGTCATGTGGTAATCGCGTGCGAAGCCGGTGGATTGAAGGTTCTCCGAACGGCTCTCGATCCACTTCACCGGGCGCTTAATGGTCAGCGACGCGACCACGGCGCAGACATATCCCGGATAGATAGGAACCTTGTTGCCGAAGCCGCCGCCGATGTCCGGCGAAATAACGCGGATATTCTGTTCCGGAATGCCGCCAACAATGGAGAAAAGAGTCCGGTGCGCATGCGGCGCTTGCGAGGTGAGATAGATGGTTAGCCGTTCCGTAGCGGGATTGAAGTCGGCAACGCAGCCGCAGGTTTCCAGGGGCGACGGATGGCAACGCTGGAAGATGGCGTGCACCTTGGCCTGCACCTCCGCATCCTTAAATGCTTTATCCGTGGCCGGCCGGTCGCCGACTTCCCAGTGAAAGATGTGGTTATCCTTTTGTTCGCGGTCCTCGCGCAGAATGGGCGCAGTGGGATCGAGGGCTTTGTGTGGATCTACCAATACCGGCAGTTCCTCATACTCCACCTCTACCAGTTCGGCAGCATCGGCCGCAGTATAAGCATCTTCCGCAACCACGAAGGCTACTTCCTGCGACTGGAAGAGCACTTTGCCCGTAGCCAGCACCATTTGCTTATCAAAGAAGAGGGTGGGCATCCAGGCGAGATTCGCCTTGGCTAAGTCTTCTCCGGTGATCACCGCCAGAACACCCGGAAGCTGCATGGCGGGTTTTATGTTGATGCTCTTGAGCCGGGCATGCGCATAGGGGCTGCGCACGATGTGGCCGTACGCCATATCCGGCAGTTGCACATCGTCCACATAGTTGCCTTTGCCCTGGATGAAGCGCAGATCCTCCTTGCGCTTGATGGGATGGCCCATGCCGCCGATCTCAGGCGATGTTTGGAAGATCATCTTTTTTGCCTCCCTGCTCCAGCTTGCCCGCGGCATACTGCACGGCTTTGACAATGTTCTGGTATCCCGTGCAGCGGCATAGGTTCCCGGAAATTCCCCAGCGAATCTCTTCTTCCGTGGGATGAGAATTTTTACTCAGCAGGGCATAGGAGGAGATGAGCATGCCCGGAGTGCAGTAGCCGCATTGCAGGCCGTGCTCTTCTTTGAAGCCCTCCTGCAGTGGATGGAGCTTGCCGTTCTGCATCAGGCCTTCCACCGTGAGCAGCTTCGCAACCGTCTGCCTGCACGGCGAACACGGTGCACGATTTCACCGCCTTTCCATCCAGCATCACGGTGCAGGCGCCGCAATGGGTGGTGTCACATCCGACGTGCGTGCCCGTGAGCCCGGCAAAGCTGCGGATAAAGTGGACCAGCAACAACCTGGGCTCGACCATGGCCTCGCGCATACGGCCATTTACGTTGACTTGGATCGCCTGTTTCTTCGCCATCGAGGAATTCCTCTGCTTGCCTTTCCCAATCTCTATTTGCCAATTCGTTCGTATGCACGAGCCAGGGCGCGCCGGGTCAGTTCTTTGACTAAGCCCTTCTTGTATTCCGCCGGACCGCGCAGATCAGAACTCGGTTCTGCGGCGTCGGCTGCCAGTTGCGCTGCCTGCGCGATGTTGGCCTCATCCAGCTTCTTTCCCTGGAGGAATTCCTCCGCTTTGCTGGCCTTCACCGGAGTTGCGCCAACATTGGTGAGACCGATGCCTACTCTTTGGCAGCTCCCTTCGCCATCCAGGGTCACCTGTGCGGCTACGCCGGCGGTGGCAAAGTCGCCCACCTTTGCGTTCCAGCTTCAGGTAAGCTCCCGCGCTCCGTGGCGGCGGCGTGGGAATGCGCACCTCGCTCACGATCTCGTCATGCTGCAGTTCGGTGGTGAACAGGGTGACGAAAAAGCTCTCGATGGGGAGTACTCGCTCGCCCTGTGGTCCCACGGCCACGACCTGCGCTCCCAGAGCCAGCATGGTAGCCGGATGATCGTTCGCCGGATCGCCGTGGGCCAGGTTGCCGGCCAGGGTCGCCATGTTCCGCACCTGCGGGTCGGCGATCACGCGGGCGGTGTCGAAGAGAATGGGATATTTCGCGTGGATGAGGGGGGAGTTTTCCAGTTCGGCTTCGCGGGTGAGGCCGCCGATTTTCAAGTAGCCGTCTTCTTCCTTGATGTAGGAAAGGCCGGCGATGCGGTTGATGTCGATCAGATAGCCGGGCCTGGCTATTCTGAACTTCATCATGGGAATGAGACTCTGTCCGCCGCTCAAAATCTTGGCGTCGTCTCCGTACTGCTGTAGAAAGGCAATGGCTTCAGGAATTGTTTTTGGGCGGAGATACTCAAAGGCCGGCGGGATCATCTTCGTGTTACCTCCATCCGGGATTCCCGGATGCGGACGAAATACGACGAATACGGAACCTGCCAAACCGTAAGGATTTCAGGCCCGGCAACCTTATAATCCTCGGGAAGCTAGATGGTCAAACACGGCGCAAAAGCCGCGGCCTGTGCGGCTGCGAAGGGGTGGGTCGCGGCAAAACATAGGCTGACGAGGAGGCGACTATTTTCGTATTAAAGGTGAAGCATTCTCTTCGTAATTCGTAGGACCATTCGTAGATTTCTAACCTATGCCTTAGACCGCTTCGAGCGGACGCCGTGCAGACCCTCGAGCAGCGTAGAAGCGAGCGAAACAATTGCGCGCTTTCCGTCTGCTCGAGGGCCTTTCTTCACGCGATTCCCGGCACCGATGCTACGATGCCCGCCGGCTAAGCTCTTCCAGCTTGTCCAGGCACCCGGTCCAGCCGCGCTCGTGCCTTGCCGCTGCTTCCGCTGAGCTGAAGCGTTCATGGGTCAGGATAAGCTCTGTTCCATGCTCCAAGTCACGAAACGTAATTGTTACCAAAGTCTCCTTGCCTGGATCACAACCGTTGGCCCACGTGAATGAGAGCAGCTCGTTGAGAACAATTTTCCGGTAGACCCCAGTCGCCACATATTCGGCGTCGTCTACGCCGCGCATCTCAACCCGATACTCGCCTCCTACACGCAGATCGGCGCTGGCGTTGATTACCCGCATTCCGCTGGGAGCGAACCACTGCTGCATCAATTCCGGCGTAGTCCATGACTCGAAGACGCGGGAACGCCGAGCTTTGATCACTCTGCGGATCTCCAGTTTCAAGTCCTCACGGGTTTCTTGCTCTTGCACTGCTGCTTGCTCGCTCATGTTCTTCTCCTTCCAGGAAGTGCTGGAGAGCATCCAGTTGACGCTCCCAGAATTTTTGGTAGTAGGCCAGCCATTCCTCTGCCGGCCGAAGCGGGGCGGGATTGAGACGGACGATTTGAAAGCTGCCACGCCGTTCGCGCGCGATCAGTTCCGCGGATTCCAGGACTTTGAGGTGCTTGGATACCGCAGCCAGGGAGATACGGTACGGCTTGGCTATCTCGCCGACGGTCTTTTCCTTGGCGGTGATGTCGCGAAGAATAGACCTGCGCGTGGAGTCGGAAAGAGCGTGAAAGACGGAGTCCAACCGGGCCGCATTAGATTTAACCATATGGTTGAATGTACGCCAGATGTCGCCGTGCTGTCAACCGATTGGTTAAATGTTTTTGCGGGCTGTGGCAGCCCCCGCATTCATGCGGGGGAAGGAGCGCTTCAGCGCTCCGGGGAAAGAATCTCGACATTGATCATGCGCTTTAGCGCTGGGGCTTTTCCCGGTTCTCACACACGCTCTTTGGCCCCGGCCCCCGCATGCATGCGGCCGATCGCTCAGTTTTGGGGACGGACTACGCAATCGAAGGCGATAGTACGTTTACGGCTTGTGGGGTAGAGGATTGCTGGCCAACTGTCAAACGAGTGAGGGGTAGGGGGATGCAGCCGGAAAAAGTGCACCCCCTGCCGAAAACACGGGAAGTTACCGGCAAGACTTTTCAGGCACATCTCCGCGAAGCCGGTTTTTCGGTCAAGTGACGAACGACTGGAGCTCAGTGAGTGACTCGGCCCGCTGACAACTGACCTTCCGGGGGCAGCGGCTCGTTGAACTGTAGCTTATGTTCCGGCTCCGATCGGCGTTAGCACTGGCCATGGCGGGTGCGACAATTATGGGATGTCCGAAGCCAAGAAACTCCCGATCGCTAAACAGATTACGGTCGCCGTCAATCGGATCCTTGCGGCTGACAGCGCATCGCGGTTGGTGATCCAAGCTTGCGCCAGCGCTTCGGGGCTCGACGCTTTAAGCTCCAAATCTCTAAAGAAGGCGTTGTTATCCACTGCAAGGAATTTCCGCGAGAACGGACGATTAGGGCGCCTGGAAGCAATAATTCTTCTAGCATTGGTTACGCTTGGGGACAACTTCCTCAAGCAAGTCGAGCGCGCCAAGCTGCTCCTGTGCGATATCGGTACTATCCAGAAAACCAGCAAGTTTCTCGCGGAATTCGACCGGAAGCTCGGAGCGGTGGGGGATGAATGGCATGCATTACGGGCGCGATTGGCGACATATGCAGCTTATGCAGGGCTACTAGAGGCGACGGCCGACCGAGTGAAATGGTTAGTCGGCGAAGCCAAAAGTCCGATGCGCATGTGGGCCCCGCGGCTCATAGCTTTAGCGGAACTCCGCTTTCTTAATGCCTATTTCCACCTAAGTGTCAGTGAGCAACACGCAGCTTGGTTTCGGTATTTTGAAACTCCAGAGGACTTTGCCGAAGCCGTCTCGGCGATTTTGGCAATTTCAAACGCGAGTCGAGAGCTCGACGCTATTGATTTTTCCTTCCCGGCTACGGACCATCTCACTGACCCACACCTTCTTGAGCTGCTTCGTGCAGGGTGCGCAGTAAAACATGTCGAGATGTGGAAAATAGTATCAGCCTATTCCAATATTCCCTAAGGACCCAGCATGATAGGGGCGTTGCCGTGTGGGTTCTGAGTCCTCCCTGGCCGGAGTTCGAGTCGACACTACGACTCGGACATATCCGTGCAGAGGTCGGCCGTAGCAAAATCCCGTTGGACTTAAGTGGGAACCACATCGACCTCAGCCTGCCGGGGATGGCTCAGCGGTTCGTGGGCGCAGTAGGAAAGGAAATTTCAGAGGTTAGAGATCCAGCGCCAAATCTAAGAGACTACGCGTTCAG
>CAWGDP010000025.1:0-1032287 GCA_963821315.1 uncultured Acidobacteriaceae bacterium
AGTGCCCAACCGGCCCCGGCCCCGGCTCCAAAGCCAGTCGTGGAGACCGACACAGATCAATTTGCCGATCTCGTGCTTACCCGTGCGCTCTTGGGGGCTGAGGAGATCAAACAAAGAAGTACGCACAAAGCGAAGAGTCAGATTAACGTGCGCGTGCAAGAGGTCTTTCGCACGCGGAACACTGTCTATGTCCATTACACGATCGAGAACAACAGCGGCCTCTTCTATCGCCTGAATACGCCACAGGCATACCAATTACAGCCAGACGAATCGCCCATTTCGCTGGCGAGCCTCACGCATACTCAGCTTGACCGAGCGATGCTTGAAGAGCTGGGCGATACCCATGAACTGCCGCTGCCCGTCGCTCACGCTGAAGCCGAGGCCGACGATCTTCATCCGGGCGAGACAACACAAGGTGTGGTTTCCATTCGGAAAGATCTGAAATCTCCGGCAGTCGTTCAACTGGTATTTGGCGATGGAGTGAAGGCAGCGTTCGTGCTCTAGCCATGAAGCATAAAGAACAAATCGCGATAGTCGCACGCTTGCGCAGCTTCCAGGCAAAGGACCAAGAGGAACGGCTTGTAGGTGCGTTGCGGCGCTGGATCGAAGATCCTGTTAAGCCGAAGACGGACAAAGGAAATCTTCGAATCAACCCGATCCTGGCTCTGCTGACAGCGATGGCCATAATAGCGGGAGGCACGTTTCTGTTTTTCAGTTTGGTTCAGCTATGACTTATGCTAATGAATATCGCCTGGGACGCCGCGCCTATCACTACAACCAGGAAGAAAGTCTCGCCTTTGTCCTGTCGGTTGTTGCTCTCATCGTGCTAGCGGTCGGCTACTACATCCTCGCGACCCGGTTTCATATTCGCCCTGCTCAGCTCATCGAGCTATCTTTGTACGCGCTGTACGGCTTAGTCTCTGCCGCTTCACTCACCTGGTATTTCGTCACTTTGCGCCGAAGACGCGAAGAAAACTGGCCTCATCCTCCTTTATTTGTCAGCCAGGCCAAGGATCGGAAGGCAGTCGCGGCGGCGTACAAGGCAGAACTCGATTGTTCTCGGCTATAACGTCCACCGCGAGCCATGGCTATGGTCGGACGCAACGCGCGTGATGCAGTCGATCGTGTTCGGGGCTACCGGCTCGGGCAAGACCACTTTGCTCAAGAACATCATCACCCAGGATGTGTTCCGGGTTGTCGGTCCGCCGGGTGACCAGCACCGCATCCCGATGCTAATTTTCGACGGTAAGGCCGACAAAGAGTTTCTTTCCGACCTTCTTCCGGCGATCGAAACTGCCGGCCGCATGCACCAGTTGCGAGTCCTCGATCCCTCCCGGCCCGACATTTCCGCACGTTACAACCCATTCTTTAGCGAACACTGCCTGTACGAGGAACACGCCAATTTCATCTTCGAATCCTTCGACCTGAAGGAAGACTTCTTCCACGGTCACCAGGCCACCTATCTGAGTGATCTTGTCCGCGTGCTCGCCCACACGGGCAAGCGCTTCAACATCTATGACGTGCTGGTCCTGGCGCTAGACCCGCAGATTCTGAAGGAACAGATTGGGATCGCGCGCGCGTCTCTCGAAGCAGAAGTTGGAGTGAACCATCAGCGGCGCTTGAATTTCGAGATGTCGGTGCGGAACCTGCAGCAATCGTTCCAAGACCGGGAGCGCGTCCCCAAGATCCAGGGCCTTTTGAACGAACTGATGACATTCCTTGGGGATGACCTCTCCCTCATCACCGGAGCCTATGATGAGTTGCTTTCGCTCGACGAGGTGATCGACAAAGAGTTGATTCTGTTCGTCTCGCTCAACACCAACAAGAACTCAAAAGCCGTCACTGCCCTCGGCCGTATGTTGCTCCAGAACCTGCAATTGATTCTCGGCAAGCGGTACGAGAATGCGCAGGAGCGACGCCGCGAGAACCGCCCTATGGTCAGCGTCATCCTCGACGAGTTTGCACCGTTCGCTTATTCCAATTTTGCCCAGATTCTGCAAACCGCGCGCGGCACCAATACGGCATTTCTGTTCGCGCTCCAATCCCTGCCCCAGCTATTGAAGGTGGGCCGCGGCTTCAAGGACGACGTCTCTTCGGCGCCGAACACCACCATGCTTTTGCACACCCGTGACGAGGAGACGGCGCAGTATTTTCTGAAGGCGTCAGCCCGCGTGCGCCAGAAACGGCGCACCCTGACCGTCCAGCGTACCGGCGTCTTTGAAGATAAATACGAGCCCATCGGTTTCGGCAGCGAGACTGACATCAAAGAGACTCGCGCCCAGGACGAGCACATCAAGAACTTGCCGGTCGGGCAGATGGAAATCCTGATGACCGACCGGCTGCAAGGAACTTTGCACTCTCATCTGCATGTGCGCGCACCAAGGAACTACCGCTTTCCCGGGCTTGAGCCAGCAATCTATCCCCGGCTCTACTCGCCTTCGCATCTCGACGGGGCCAATCTGCGTTTCAAGAATGCCGATCTTGCGCAGCGGAACAGCCAGCTGGCGGTGCGTACCGGACGGTTGACATGGATGTGAGTCGTACATCCCGGATCGCTGCAATCGCGTTCTGCTTCGCGGTATTTGTGTCGTTGGCTTTTGCTCAGCCGGGCCACTCCAACTACGATCCGGCTGCGCAACAGAGACCCGCAAAACCACGGGATAGCTTCGTCGATTTCAGCCTCAAGCGTATCAATCGCTCGGCCATGGACTACGGGCAGTGTCTCGATGAAGGCCGCACAATGCTGCTCGAAGAAACCATCAAGAGTGGCTACTTCTGGTCAAACCTCGCCGCCTTGGGCTTGCTCGGCTGTCTGTTCATCATCATCGTTTTTCAGCATAGAGTTCAGGCCAAGCGGGAGTGGACGGCCGCCGAGATGCTCGGGCAATTGGAACAGTCCCTTGCGCGGTCCAACGCTCAAGTTGAGGAGGCTACAAAAAGGAATCGTGCATTGACAGAGTCCTTGGCTGCTCTGAAACAGTCGACCCTGCAGTCTCAACCGCTTCCAGCGGACACGGTGGACAGAACCCCCTTTCGGCCGACACGAAGTCACACAGCAAGCATTCAAGTGAGTACGACAACGGCACCCAAGGGTGACGGTGCGAAGCCAGCAGTGGACCGTCCGGCGGTCGCCACAGCGGCACCCAGTCCCGGGGGTCAAATTGCGTTGTTCAAGCCCGAGGTCGAACTGGTCACTAAGGTCAATGTGCTGGAGCAACAGCTTGGGCGTTCTCATGAACTGGAAAAGCATTTGCGCCGCCAGTTGAACGAAACGGGAAAGAAGCTTCAGGCGGAGCAGGAGAGAAACCGCAGTCTAAAAGGCGAATAGTGCCTACATGACTGGAATCAGTGAGGAGTTTAGAAACATGTCGAAAGGTGACAAAAGGGACCATCCCAGGAACACGGAAGGCGCTCTGGACAAGTTTCAGCCTGGCGGCGCGTTAGGTCCAATCGAAGACCGCGATGAATACGACCAGCACCTCAATGCCTTGCCTCCGGACCAAAATCGGCTGGCACAAGAAAGCACGCGATTGGCCGACCTGTGCCAGTACTTTTCTTTGCAGAAGATAGACATTCCACCGGAAATCGTGGAACAAGTTGCAGGACTTTCGAGGCTGACAACGGCGGAGCGCATTCGAGCCCTGATTGACGTCAACCGAGCGCTCATGGAGTACCTCAATGATGTTGGTGAAGATCCTGGGATTCGGCAGTAGTTGGTGGGCGCGGTTCGGTCGTGATCCTCACGACCGCTACCGTTACACCAGGCATGCCGCCTACTTCAACTCCGCAGGTGTGCGCTGCGGAAACAAAGTCAGACGGCATTGGATCCTTCCTGGTTTGATTCGCTTCAACGGCGTTGGTGACTTTAATCCGCAATTTCCGAGCCGGTCCGTGGGTAAGACGTTTGAGTGCACCGATCTTGCTTTCGCATGCGGCGGCAACCGGCTGCTGTTTGTGCGGAAAGCCGCACCATGCGCGCGGCCCGACTGCTACTTCATTGCCGTTTCGAGTGACCGTTGCGGCCCATTCAACTTCCATGAATCTGACTGGAAATCCGAGTCGGTAATGCCAATCGCGGTGAGCTGTCTCGGCGACAAACAGGAGGCGATCTTGCTCATGAAGCCGCTTGGTTATGTAAGAAGTTCGCTCGGAATCTGGCAACTCAAAGCGGCGGTTGATGTGCCCCACAACGCGTCACTCGAACTGCTCGAAGAACAGATGCTCGACTGAATACTATCGGTTATGCGCTACGCCAAGAACAGCCTGGTCATCAGCTCCGAACGCGACATTCCTTTGTTGCGGCAGGTCCGCAATTCGCGCTTCGTGAGTCATAACCAGTTGTTCGAGTTCATGGAATTTGGAGGCTTTGATCATTGTCGGAGCAGCTTCAACTGGCGTACTCGACGGCTCGTCAGGTCGGGTCACCTCTCTGTCTGTGAGGGTGTATTTGGCGCTGGATCGGTTGTCTATCGGATTAGCAAGGAAGGACTAGCCCTGCTGGAACATCATTGCCAGTTCACGACGGTCCTGCACTCGAATACCGAACATCTTCCGCACCCTTCGCAAGTCTTTCATTCACTCGAATTGAATGCAATTCAACTGGCACTGGCGCACCAGAACGTGCTTGCCGGGTGGCACTCGGAGGTCGAAGTCGCATCCTTCAACACCATTTCACGCTCGCCTTATCAAAAGGATTATGACGCCATAGTTGACGTGTGGATCGGGGAGAGAAGAGCATGCTTTGCCCTGGAATACGAACGCAGCTTGAAGAGTTCCAAGCAATATGAGCGCGTGAGGAGGGCGCTCGAATGCGAGCGCCAGGTCGGGTGCGTCCTGTACCTGACCTCTGGCGTTGAAATCCTGGTGCATCTCGTGCACGAGTTCGAGTCGGTAAACATGAACTTGGCATTTGCCAACGCGCGAGACTTCGCACAATTGCTTCTCGATACCACCGTTATCACCGGGAGCAACACCTCGGGAGTGAGATTCAGCGACCTGCTCCCATGACGACCTCCTTTCTAATGACGCCTCTTTGCCTTCTGATTGGTTGTTTCTCGCGGCGTTCTCGCCGCGTGTTTGCCGCGAAGATGCCGCTTTCGGAGGCCTTGTAACATGCCACCGGTCAGTGATTTGCGTTCTGACTCCCCCTTGGATTTGATTTGTGTTGCATGTTCGTATTTGGGTTCGTCTGAGCACCTTAATGGGGCTCGCATGTTTCGAGTCGTGGCTGTTGTGAGGTTGTGCTGCCACCGCGACGTATTTGGGTTTCACGATCCGAGCAGTATTGACAAACCTTCGAGTCACCGGCGTGATTGCTCCCAGCCGTACAGTTCCCCATGCTTCTCGGCGTCAAGCGATCTCCGGTGCGCAGGTGTAATTGCAATCCTAAAGTTATCGCCATGGCCAACTGAAAGACATTACCTGTCAGCACTGTCCTTCACCCGGGCTGGGGGTAAAACTGGTGTGGATCTGAATACAGTTGCGCCGTCGTTTGCCAGAGTACCGTGTAGTCCCCGTCGGATTGCTCGCGAAAACAATGGCGCTCGCGTCTGCGTATTGTCGGGGGCCAAGAGTGTAGATCGGGGTTTTAGCTGTGCTCGCGTTATCGGCCACACAACGCACCGTTCGCTCACATCTCCGCGCCTTTCGGTGTCTGATCGAGCGGGACACAGGCGTCCGGACAGTCGCCCGCGGCAGCAGCATGTTACGACGTCAGGTGCCCAATTGTTGCGGAAGTCTGCAGCTACTCTGGGCGCACTGTTCGTACGAAATCCCAAGCAAACAACCGACAGAAAGGAGTTCATCATGCATCAAAGTCGAGGAGCAGTAAGTTTCACACCGCTGTTTACGACCGACGATATCGGATTGCGCAAGGACGCAAGCGTCGAGCACGTCGTCAAGGTTTTCCTCAACGTAGGCGAGGCCATGGCGGCGCGGTGGATCGAGATGCCAAGAGGCATTTTGCTCTTGCAAGCGGTGCCGGACCAGCCTGCCTCCGGTGCTATCTACCTCTACGACCGAGAGCGCCACATCTTCTTCTTTGTCGACTTCGTTGACGGACGGGATGACACCCTGACGGCTACGGAATTCGATCAGCTTGTCGCCGAGTACGACCTCGTTTCGTGGACTGCGAATCCGGCATTTCTTCCAGCGGGAACCGGGACTATTGCAATGGCGTGATGGAGATGACCGTATGAATGGCACAGGCCAAGCCACGATGGAAATGGCAGGACGCTATTTCGACTTGTTTGTGAACCGCTTGGCCTACACCGTGCAGTCGCACAAGCCAAACGGAAACGGCAAACACTACTATTACCGTCCGAAAAACGACCGGCGACTATCGCTTGATATCGTCCGCGAGCACTTGAACGGGCAGCTCACAATCGGTATCTATGCTCTGAACCCAAGGACGCAACGCTCCAAGTGGGTAGCGATTGATGCCGATTATGAGAATGCCTTGGAAGATCTGCTTAAGTTGCAATGGGAGCTAGGCCAGGATGGGGTTGAGGCAGCACTGGAAAAGTCTCGCCGTGGGGCTCACCTCTGGATCTTCGCCGACAAGCCGGTGCTTGCGCGACACTGCCGCATCTACATCTACAATCTCGCCCTTCGCCTTAAGGTGCCGGTAAAAGGAGGCTCCGGTCTAGCAGAAGGAATCGAGGTGTTTCCGCGCCAGGATCAGCTCGAGCCACACGAATTTGGTAATGCCATTCGCGGGCCGCTGGGAGTCCATCGGGCCACCGTAAGACGGTACTGGTTCTACGGTGCAGACTACAATCTTGAAGCCCAACTGAGTTATTTGGAGCGACTGCGGAAGATGACGGAAGCCGAGATGACCCGGTTCATTGACGGCCTCGAAATGCCCGAGGAGTTCCGGCCCAAACCAAAGATTGAGTTGCCTCCATACGACCCCACGCGGCGGGAATTTCGCATTCTGGATCATGTCCGACCCATACATAAGCGGTCGGGAAATTACTGGACCCGATGCCCCTCGTGTGCAGAGCAAGGGCGCGATCATGGTGGAGATAACCTGGCAGTCTCCGTCGCAGATCCGCGCAAGTACAAGTGCTGGGCCGGATGCACCAAGGAAATGATACGTGCCGCGTTGGGTCACCCGATTCGAGTCAGGAGGCAGGTTGAACATGCACTCTAAATCCGCGACGCACAATAACGGGCAAGCGACAGAGGTGTTAGCACGACAGGGCCTGCGGTTGCCGCAAATCGTGCTCCGACGTTTGCGAGATGCCGGCATTTACTGCCAACCTACGGTGTCAGTTGAACACCAGAATCTGGCCAAGAAATATGTCGTTCGCGGTGTGGAATCGGGCGGGGCAGTGGCAGATCTGGGAGCATATTCGAGTTTTATGGGTGAATGCGGCGCGCCGTTGGCTTGGCTTCAGCGCGTGGACAGTATCGGCGTAAACGGCGTGCACGCGATCGTAGTAGCGCCCGTACTGCTTCGAGTCCAAATGCTTCGGATAGCGCGGACCTACGATCTGCTCATCACCCGGCATTCCTTGGCAGGCTCGGCAGGTAATTCAAGCCCGCGGCTCGAGAGTTCGATCCTTTTCTATGGCCGAAGAGGAAGCCTGGAGATGGAACTCTGGGGAAACGATGTGGCGTTCCGCGGAGCTGTGTCGCCCGTTTTCTACACCCGGGGAGGGGACCGTGTGGTGTTGCCAAACGACTTCTTGGACGCTGCCGCCCGAATCACATCTGCCGTGTGCTGCCTCGGCTGCCGTCACTGTCATTTGCTCGGACCTGGGCTGATTGGCCCGGACGAGAGGGAGGATCACAACGCTCTTGTAAGGGACGAGCGGAGCACCAGCGTCGATGTAGTTGCGAGCGGAGCGGCGTGAGCAGTTTCGGAAATGTGCGACAACTTGAGAAGTGATCTGCCGCGTATCGCTGAGGTTCTTGCGGACCCTGCTGCCTCCTTTTGGCTTAAAACCGCGCTTCGTTCCGCTCTGTGTCGCGACCCCGTAGATGCCGCCCACGATTCGGAGATCCTGGCGCGACTGCTAGAAGAAAGGTGCGACCAAATCCTGTCTGGGAGTTGACTATATCTGTTCACTCATTCTTTCCCAGTCACGCGTCTCGGCTTCGCGAGTTATTCTGCCTCTGTGGACGGTGGGATTGTCGGGATCAGAGCGCAGTCCACAATATCCACAAATCTTTTCTCCGTTATATATAATGTGCCGTCCACAAATCGGGCAATTCTGGTGGCTGCACAACCCGGAACCACCCAGGTCGCCGGGAAACAAGGATCTTTATGCCTGATACCACAGTTGGGAATCGCAGGCGAAATAAGCAAACAATTCCACGCATCGCTTCAAAAGAAGCAGGGCAAATTTTTGCAGATTGTGAGCACCTGCTGGATGGTTCCGTTGATCTGTGTCGGAACTTACGCCAAGCGGGCTTTTCACAGTTCTTGGCCCAGTTCGATGAGAAGATCCTGGAGCTTGCGGTGCAGCCGGACTCTTGGGGCGAGCGCACTAGGGCCCGCCTAATCTCTGAAGTCTTCACCCGACTAAGGGGGATTCCAGCCGAAGATGCGAGTGTGGAGGAAATCGCGGAGATCTCAAATATCGTGATACCGTGCTTTCTCCTCGAACTGGGGCGTCGAAGACGGCACATTGAGATCGAATTTCCCGCTAACCCCTGCGATTGCGCCGCACGCTTTGGGCTCCGGGCCGGGCCGTCCTATCCGATCCATTCCATCACCAGCGAACAACTTGTTCGGCTAGTCGCCGAGACCGGCGAGGAACTGGTCGGCCTTTGTTATTTCGGAGACCAACAAAGCCGTGAACACATTGAGGCACATCTGGCGCGCAAAGGCACAACACCGGATTCCACTACACAGCCTTGCGATTCATCATCTCCTTCCAAAACGAAACATTAGAACATCTCCAAGAAATCACGCCGCAGCCGTTCGAAGCGACCGATTCCCCAGCTGCGTAACCTCCCTTCTCGTCGTCGCGAGAGACTGAGTCCGACTGTTTTCCACTGAGTGAATCCTCGACACTCGCCCTCAGATCGCCGCGCGAGTGATTGACGCTGGAAGTCGCTG
Organism: uncultured Acidobacteriaceae bacterium; assembly: GCA_963821315.1. Lineage (GTDB taxonomy): Bacteria > Acidobacteriota > Terriglobia > Terriglobales > Acidobacteriaceae > PALSA-350. The sequence goes on from CAWGDP010000025.1 coordinate 9,071, forward strand.
GAGATGCGAAATCCCGGCCCGGCCAAGGTCGATCAGCGCAATCACTCGCGGGACAATCTGATGGCAAAACGATGATTTCTGCCTATCTTTTTTCATGCTCTAGTTCGGAGGTAGAGAAATGCCAAAAAGTGTAAACAAAGTCATCCTCGTTGGGAACGTTGGCAAAGACCCTGAGGTCAGATATTCACAGAGCGGCACTCCAGTCGCGAACTTCAGCCTGGCCACCAACGAAAGGTTCAAAGGGCGCAACAACGAATGGCAAGAGCGGACCGAGTGGCACAGCATCGTCGCCTGGCAGCGTTTGGCTGAGATCGTCGGCGAATACGTTTCCAAAGGTTCCAAGCTTTACGTCGAGGGAAAGATTCAGACCTCGAGTTGGGAGGATAGGCAAAGCGGGGAGAGGAAATACCGCACGGAAATCGTCGCCCGCGATCTGCTCCTGCTCGGCCCGCGGGAAAACAGCGGCGGCGACCATCAAGGTCCGACCCACAACGAGAATGAGGACCAGTCCTCCCACGCTGGCTCCAGCGAAATTGTGGACCAGGATATTCCATTCTGAAACGTTTGAGAGATTCCTGCACATCCTTACGAAGGGAGAGCTGTCATGACCCCAACCAATGGACACGCGAATGACCCGGCAAATGGCTCCACTCACGCCGTGCAGCAGTTTGCTCCACCGGCTGGCGACACAAATATCCCCACTACCCTGATCCCGAACGCGGCAAAGATCAAGGAACTGATCGCCAGTCTGGAGGTACCATTTCATCCCTCAGTCATCGAATGGCGGGTCACCAACACCAGCAAAGGTGGATCGCCGCGCGGCCAGGTGATGCCTTACGCCGACCAGCGAGCTTACACAGATCGTCTGAACGCGCTGTTCACTCCCGCGGGCTGGACCCGTAGATATGCAGTTCATACCAGCGCAAACTTTGAACGAAGCAAAGACCAGAAGATTGTCGCGAAAGTCTTGGTGACTTGCGAGCTAACCATCTTCGGCATTGGGTCACACTCTGCGACGGGAGAAGAATTTGCCGACGATGAAAATGCAGGTACAAGTGCGGAAGCCCAGGCGTTCAAACGGGCCTGTTCCTGTTTTGGACTCGGGCGGTATCTGTACTACTTCACGGGCACGTGGGTCGATTTGGATGAGCGCAAGCGCCCGAAGAGTGTTCCGCATCTGGACGATTGGGCAACGCCAGATGGTTGGCGGCGGGGTCTTCGGCCCAACGCGGAGGTTGCCTCTAGACTGTCCGAGCAAACACCTGCGGGCAACGACGGGAATGGCGATGGCCACGACAGCGGCAACTGGGCGAACGAGAGAGGCGCGAGCGTCGTGCGCGAGATCGAACAGATGGAACGATCGGTGGGCAAGCGCATGTATCGCGGACTACTAAAAACGGTGGCGCGCGTGTGGAACCCCAAGGATATTCAGGACGCTGCGATTCAGCAAAAGGTCCTGGCGCACATGCGAGCTGCTGAACGCGGTTTCCGGCGCCTGGACGCAGCGCTCGAAAGAGGCGGCTCGGAAACGCTGCCACAAATACTCCGCTCTCTGAAGTTGCAGTCCACCGATCGGGTGGACAACCTTCAAACCTTACATCAAATCGTGCTTGCGCTCGAAGCGGCGGCGCAAGGAGAAGTAGTGAAACAGTAGGCCCCATTCCGGGAAGAAAAACATCATCAGCGCTTGCCGCTGCTTAGCCTCACCATTCTCATCAGTGCACGCGCTCCTTCGTCGCAACATATTCTCCAGCGTTGAAAGGCAAACCCATGGAAAACCAACCATCAAACACAGAACAATCGCTTACACCCGAGGAAGCTGCCGCCAAGGCAGCTATCCTGGCGGAATGCGCACGACTAGCCGAAGCGGGAATCACGTTTGTAGCCGTGCATTTCGATGGCTCAGGCGATGAAGGCGTGAACGAAGACCTCAAGTGCTACGTCACCGAGGATTACGCTCACGAAGAAAGCGAAGTTCAGGGCGTCGACTTCTCGCATCTGCAGGAACATTTTGAGGCTCTGGTTCCCTACGGCTACGAGAATGACTGTGGAGGCTTCGGCGACGTAATCTTGAACGTGAAAACCCGCAAGATCACGGTTGAACGCAATGACCGCTTCGAGGACTACACAAACTCGACCTACGAGGTGTAGCCATGGCTCACCCGTGGAAGCACGCAGAGAGCAGCGCCAGACGATTTGGTGGCAAAGCTGACGATTATCTTGCGATCCACAACTGGTTCGACGAATCAAAGTCTTTTTTCACAGATTTCCGCCACCGCGCGCTCCGGCATCACGCCGAAGGCATCTTCTTAGCTGAACGCATCTTTGGTGTCACGATTGTGAACAGCGACGGTGAGCGGATCCCGGTGCGTTACGTCGGAGAGCAGCACGTAAAGGAAGATTTGGGACGGATCCCTACCGCCCAAGAATGGCTGTCACAAATCCGCCCCCAGCGTTGGATGTATGGTCAACGCTTTGACGGTCACTGCCTCTAACGCTTAGCCCGCCGGCTTCTGGTCCAGGCACGTGTCGCCTTCCTACCGACCAGTTCTTCGTGGTTTGTTACTCGTTCCTTGTTGGTTCTCCAAGTTAAAAGAAACGGAGGTGCGTGTGAACACTTGCATCTCCGCAATCCGACACTTGCGTCCACTTCGGGGTGGAGCGCAGTCTCACCTACTAAGGGCATCTGACGGCGTCTGCTACGTGACTAAGTTCCAGAACAATCCCCAACACATCCGAGTGCTCGCGAACGAGATGCTGGCTACCAACTTGGGTCTGGCGCTTGGGTTGCCAATGCCACGAGTGGAAGTGATTGAAGTCTCCGATTGGCTCATCGAACGCACAGAAGACCTCCGAATCAGTCTGGGTGGCGCCAAGATTCCGTGCCGGAGCGGCAAGCAATTGGGATCGCTGTACGTGGGCTGCGAGAGTCCTGGCATGACATCGACTACTTGCCTCGTGAACTGCTAGAGAGGGTTCTTAATATTGCGGATTTCGCTCGGGTCCTTGTCCTGGACAAGTGGACGTGCAACAGCGATGGACGGCAGGCAATCTTCTCGAAAGCGCGGAGAAGGCAGCGATACGCCGCAACCTTCATTGACCAGGGCTACTGCTTCAATGCCGGGGAGTGGACGTTTCCCGGAATCTCCCCTTCGAGGCGCATACGCGAACAACTGCGTTTACGAGGGTGTGATGGGATGGGAGGCGTTTGAGCCGGCGCTCAGTCGGGCCGAACAGATGGATGCTCAGGCCATTTGGCGGTGCGCCGCCGATATTCCCGAAGAGTGGTACGAAGGAGATCGAGACGGCCTAGATCGGTTAGTGCAGTCACTGCATCACCGCCGTGGGGCGATTCGGACGTTGATCACCGAATTTCGTTGGTCGAGCCGGAATCCGTTTCCGAACTGGCGTGAATCGCCTGCGGATTCTGCCATGCCTCTCGCGGCAAGAGATCGATCGCTTGAGGCACAGCGTTTGTAATTGGCGCCGGTGTGCAAGCGCCGGGTTTTCGGCACAAAGCACTAGCAAAGGAGGATCAGTATGGTCGAGAACAATCCTCCGGCTCCTGCCGATAGCGCCCGCCCTCCAGTGATTCCCCTGCCAATTGCGCTCTATGTCTCCGGTGAACTCATTTTCGAGCTCTATGACGGGGGACAGCCCTGCCGCAGATTTTCGATCCGTTGGGAGAGGTTCGTTCCAACGAAAGAAAACGAGCCAGAGGCACAGAGTCCCCAAACGGTTTTGCGCACACGCCAAGATTAGTGCCCGCGTTCCTTGACCCGCCTGACGCGGACTTCCACCTGATCGCCAATGGTTGAGAAATGAGGATGGCCATGAGAATTCGTGTGACCACGAGAGCCGACTTGTTTGAGAAACGAAAACAACAACACATCGAGCGCGGCTACCGAATTGAAGATGAGCGGCCGATCCCAGTGAACGGTTTCTGCTCGTTCATCGCCGTGAGCGAGATACCCGATTCAGATGGAATTGGCGACCTCGTGGCACAGGCGCTCAATGGGATGGCAAGATGAGACCACATGGAAAAACCAAGCTGGGATTCTTCCCGTTGCCCGTGCCGGAAGCCGAGCGGCTGAAGAATTGCCTTGCCTTCGCATCGGAGTTCTCGGCACTCGATCCCTGCGTTGGAGATGGCGTGGCGTTCACTCACTTGCTGCATGGCGTAACCGCTCATCGCTATGGCATTGAGATCGACGCCAATCGGGCCGAACAAGCGAGAGCTTTGGGAATCGAGACTTTGCAGGCTAATGCCATGGATGTCCGGTGTCCGCCGGAAGCGGTGTCCCTGCTCTACCTGAATCCTCCGTACGATTGGGAATCCGGAGAGAGCAACAACCAGAGATTGGAATTGGTCTTCCTCGAACACAGCTATCGCTGGCTCAAGGCTGGCGGTGTGCTGCTTTTCGTCATTCCGCAGCTGCGATTGGCGAAATGTGCAAGATTGTTAAGCGAACATTTCACGGACTTGCGCGTGTTTCGACTCACCGAGCCGGCTTGCCTCGAATACAAGCAGATCGTAGTGCTCGGAACACGCCGCAAACGGCATTCCAAGGTTTCTGATGCTGTCTTGTTGGATGGAGTGCGCTACCTCGAAGCGCTGGCAACGAAGAGCGAGCTTGAGCCGCTGGGCGACAATCCTGAATTTCAATACGAGGTTCCAGCCTCCGAGCCGGTTGTCCTGACCCATGTGGGTATTCCCTTGGATGAGGTGGAAGATTTGTTGCTGGAGTCAGCCGCATACCGACAGGCGGGCCGTGTGCTTCTACCTAAGCTGAATGACGTCAAAGGTCGGCCGCTCACACCGCTGCATGGCGGGCATGTCGGATTGCTCTGCACCGCCGGAATGCTCAACGGCATATTTGGCGAGGGCGAATGCCCGGCACATTGCCCACTGGCGGTCTGTGAAATTCACGGACCATTGGGAAGAAGAGGAAGAGGACGGAACCAAGATCCTGCACGACCGGGAGCGGTTCTCGCACGAACTCACGCTCGTCTTTGCCAATGGTAAGACCCAGATTCTCACGCACGAAAAGAAGGAGGCCGAATGAAAAATGCCCACCTTCGATTCGGCTGGCTGACCTACGTGAAGAGCACGGAAAAGACGACCACCAGCATCAAGCTGCGGCTCGACCGCTTCATCGGCGAAGTGTTGCCCGACCCACCCCGGCAGGCCAAGGCCCATCTCATGTCCGTGATCGGCGGGGACACACAGGTTGCGGCCGTCAGTGCGGCCATCTCGCTGGGAGACAGGTTCATGGTAGAAGGGCCAGGCGTACAGCCAATTCGAGTCTGTCTCGAACGAAACGCGCAGTGTTTCAAAGGCTCGGTACAGCTTGCCGGGCGAAAGAAGCCCATGCGTCACCTTATCGCTTTGTCAGAAGAGTTGGCTTCGAGCAACGTATCGGCGAGTTCCGGACGAACTCTGCTGGCAAGTTCGCAAAACCAATTCATCTGGGCCTCCATCGCCCATATTCACGGAATCCCCCGCGGGTGCGTGGGGCTTGATCGCCGCCATCATCATCACGGCCCAGCTTTTCGAACCGCTCAAGCGCGCTATCCAGGACCGGGTCGACCGGGTCTTTGACCGCAAGCGCTACGACTATCGCCAGACCCTGATCACTTTCGGCCGCGGCTTGAGCTCGCAGACCGATCTGGACCGGCTGCTCCATTCCATCGTGGACCGGCTCTCGGAGACGCTGATGGTGGCGCGCGTCGCCATCTTCTTCCCCAACAGCGATGGCAGCTACACGTTGAAGGCCGCCCACGGCTTGCCGGCGCAACTGCTCGGCCCGGAAAGTCGCCCGGCGCTCGATTTTCTCGATTTCGATCAGCCCAACGCCGGCACCCATCTCTTCCTCGAGAACCCGCAGCAGGTGCTTCACTTCCCCAGCGAAGAGCGCCATGCGGCTGCCCTGCTCGATCTCAACTACTACCTGCCCTGCCGCCTGCAGCAGAAGACCATCGCCATCATCGGGCTGGGACGCACGACTCATGGAGACTTTCTCTCCAGCGAAGATGTCGAGTTGCTGGAATCCATGGCCAGCTACATCGGTATCGCCATCCAGAATGCGCGCTTGTACGCCAGCCTGGAACAGAAAATATCCGAGTACGAACGGCTGAAGGAGTTCAACGAGAACATCGTCGAGTCGATCAATGTCGGAGTCTTTGCCGTCGACCTGGAAGAGCGCATCGAAAGCTGGAACGCGCAGATGGAAGTGATGTATGCCATGTCGCGCCAGGAGGCAGTGGGACAAAATCTGCGGGACGTGCTGCCGGTTGGGTTTGTCACAGAATTTCTGCGCTTGAAAGATGAACCCGGGGTGCACAACCTCTATCGCTTCCGGCTGCAGACCCGCACCGGGGAGAACCGCTGCGCCAACGTGGCCATCGCTCCCCTGGTTTCGCGCAACTTCGAGGTGGTCGGCCGCATCATTATCGTGGATGACATTACCGAACGCATGGAGCTCGAAGCCCAGCTGGCCCAAGCCGATAAGCTCTCTTCCATCGGACTGCTGGCGGCCGGCGTGGCCCACGAGGTCAACACCCCGCTGGCGGTGATCTCCTCCTACACCCAGATGCTGGCCAAACAGGTTCGGGGAGATCAGCGAGTGGCTCCGCTATTGGACAAAATCACGCAGCAGACCTTCCGCGCTTCGGAAATCGTCAACGGCTTGCTCAACTTTTCCCGTACCGGCGCGGCGGAGTTCACGGCGCTCGATCTCAACCACATCATCATGGAAACGCTAAAGCTGCTGGAACACCAGTTCCGCGCATCCCAGGTGCATTTGGAAACTTCACTCGAGGATGACTTGCCGCCGATTCTGGGTAACTCCGGCAAACTGCAACAGGTATTTCTCAACCTGTTTCTGAACGCCAAGGACGCTATGGCGGCCGGTGGGACACTGCGGGTGGCCACCCAGGCGAACGGGCATGTCGCGGTCGATGTCTCCGACACCGGCTCGGGCATCGCGCTCGAACACGTGCAGCGCATTTACGACCCCTTCTTCACCACCAAGTTGACGGTCAGCGAGGGTCAGCGGCGCGGCACAGGATTGGGACTGGCAGTGACCTACGGCATCATCCAAGAGCACGCCGGCAAGATCCAGGTAGAAAGCCAGGTGGGCAGCGGGACCACGTTCCACCTCGAATTCCCCACGGTAAGGAAGCCCGCCCATGTCTGAGGCCGGCATTCTCGCTCCCGCAAAGTAAAGCTAACGTTTCGACCGAACCGGCACACCGGATTCTGATCATCGACGACGAAGCGGCCATTCGCGAATCCCTGGAAACGCTGCTGCTGCTGGAGGGCTACCAGGTGGACCTGGCCCCCGAGGGTCAGGCCGGGCTCAAATGCATCGATACCCGGAGCTACGACCTGGTTCTGCTGGACCTGGCGCTGCCCGGCCAAAACGGGCTGGAGATTCTGGCCCGCATACGGGAGCGCCAACCCAACCTGCCGGTGATCATGATCACCGCCTATGGAACCGTCGGCAATGTGGTCGACGCCATGAACGGCGGGGCCCAGAACTTTGTCCAGAAGCCCTGGGACAACGAAAAGCTTCTGGCCGATATCCGCGCCGCTACTGCCCGGCAACGCGCGGAAGAAGAGAATGTTCAGCTCAAGCGGGCCCTGAAGCAGCGCTACAACTTTGAAAATATCGTCGGCAAGAGCGAGCCGATGTTGCGCATCTTCGACCTGGTGGCGCAGGTGGCTCCCACTCGCTCCACCATCCTGATCCAGGGCGAAAGCGGTACCGGCAAGGAGCTGATCGCCAAGGCGATCCACGCCAACTCGCCCCGCCGCGACAAACCCTTTGTGCCCGTGAATACGGGCGCCATGCCCACCGATCTGCTCGAATCCACCCTCTTCGGCCATGTCAAGGGGGCGTTTACCTCCGCCGTCTCGGCCAAGAAGGGACTCTTTGAGATGGCCAATTTCGGCACCCTGTTCCTGGACGAGATCGGCACCATGGGGATGGATACGCAGGCCAAGGTGCTGCGCGTGCTGCAGGACCGCCGCTTCATGCACTTGGGCGGAGTACACGAGATCCAGGTGGATGTGCGCATCCTGGCGGCCACCAACGTCGATCTGCGGCAGGCGGTGCGTGAGGGCAAGTTTCGCGAAGATCTTTACTACCGGCTCAACGTCATCACCATCGATCTGCCCCCGCTGCGCACCCGGCGGGAAGATATTCCGCTGCTGGCGGCGAGCTTTTTGAAGCGCTACGCCGAAGAGAACGACCTGGCTCCGCGCACACTCGCGCCGGAAGCCATGCGCGTGCTGATGGATTACGACTGGCCAGGCAACGTGCGCGAACTGGAAAACGTGATCGAGCGCGGAGTGGTTCTCTCCTCCACTCCAACCATTGGTTTTGATCTTCTTCCCGGCCACCTCACCGGACGCAGCTACTCCTCCAGCCTGCTGGAGCACAACCCGGACGCCTCCTTATTTGACATTCTGGAAGACATCGAGCGGCGCATCATCATCGACAAGCTGGAGCGCTGCAAGTGGAACCAGACGGACGCGGCGGAGCAATTCCGCATTCCGCTTTCCACGCTGAACCAGAAGATCAAGCGCCTTTCGATCGAGATCAAGAAACGCCTGAAAGACTAAGCGGCATTCCCCAGCGGCCTGAAGCCTGAACGGTTTTAAGGCACGGCTTTAGCCGTGCCGGAAAAAGCCCGTACAGCATTGATAGCCCTGAGGTACTTTTTTCCAAGCTTGTGCCTGCGCGATATGAAAACATGAACCGTACCTCAGCGTCTAAAGCCGATCCCCTGCGCATAGCATGATGGTACGGCTTGAAAAGCTGTACCCCTTGGACAAAATGGCCCTGTGGTACCCTCGGCTTGCGACCCAACGATTTAAACTATGCCGATCGACACGATTGAAAGCGTTGCAAAAAAGGGCGTCTTGTCGGTGCAGAACTATGCCCTGCTCGCCGGCCGGGCAATCGGGAACATCTTCCAGCGGCCCCACTATTTCGCCGATCTCATCGTCCAGGCGGACTCGATCGGGATAGGCTCGCTACCCATCGTCATCCTCACCGGCTTCTTTACCGGCGGCGTACTTGCCCTGCAATCCGCGTCTTCCCTGGCTCAATTCGGCGCCACCGCCATTACCGGGGAGTTGGTCAGCCTTTCCATGATCAAGGAGCTGGGCCCGGTGCTCACCAGCCTCATGGTCTCCGGCCGTAACGCGTCGGGAATGGCCAGCGAGCTCGGTTCGATGATGGTGACCGAACAGATCGATGCCATGCGCGCGCTGGGCACCGATCCATTGAAAAAACTGGTGACGCCGCGGCTTTACGCCACCGTGATCATGCTATTTTTCCTCACCATCATCTCAGATACCGTGGGCACCATGGGTGGGGCCTTCGTGTCGGTCTTCTTCCTTGGGCAGGACGGCTCTCAGTACTTCCATACGGCTTACCAGACACTGCGCTATCCCGATATTCTTCAGGGCCTGGTGAAACCCATTGTGTTTGGCTTCATTATTGCCAGCATTGGCTGCTTCTATGGCATGAACACGCGCGGTGGTACCCAGGGTGTTGGCCGCTCCACAACCCAGGCCGTTGTGTGGTCCTCGGTGTTCATCATCGCGGTCGACTTCGTAATCAGCAAGTTCATGATCGGTGTTTTCGGCCGGTGACCTGATGAGCACCTCGACCCAGCCTGCACCCACGGCGACCCTGGATGATCCGGCGCAGCCGGTCGTCGTCTTCGATCACGTATCGATCGGGTTTGAAGGCAAGCAGGTTCTCGAAGACATCTCGCTGACCGTATCCACCGGGTGAAACCCGCATCCTGCTGGGGCCTGCGGGCAGCGGCAAGAGCGTGTTGCTCAAGCTCGCGAATGGACTGATGCGTCCCGATTCCGGGACCATCACCGTCTTCGGCGAAGAGATCAACAACATGCCGGAAGAGGAGCTCTTCAAATTGCGGGGACGCATCGGCATGGTTTTTCAGGAGGGCGCCCTCTTCGATTCGCTCACCGTTCGCGACAACGTGGCCTACCGGTTGATGGAGCAACACGTGCCGGAGGCGGAAGTGACCCAGCGCGTGACCGAGGCGCTGCGCTTCGTGGAACTGGAGCAGACCCTGGACAAGTATCCTTCCCAACTTTCTGGGGGCATGCGGCGCCGGGTTGCGATCGCCCGGGCGGTGGTGAACCGGCCCGATCTGCTGCTTTACGACTCCCCCACCGGCGGGCTGGACCCGATCACTTCGACCACGATCATCGAGCTGGTCATGAAGCAGCGCGATGTTTACCGCACCAGCTCGTTGCTGGTCACCCATCGCCTGCAGGATGCCTTCACCCTCGCCACCCACACCTTCGACCGCGCACAAAACCATATGGTTCCCATCCCCAACGACGAGCTGGATCCCAAGACCAACTTTCTTGTGCTGCATGACGGTCATATCGTTTTCGATGGCTCCACGCATGACCTGGTGCATAGTGACGATCCTTTTCTGAAGGAATATTTGTCGTAGAGGTTCCCCAGGAGTTTGGTGGAAGCCACTGCTCTAATGCTTTGTATCAGGGCCCCGACTTAAACAGGCTGCGGAAAAACGCTTTGTACGAAGGGCACGGCTTTAGCCGTGCCGTAGAAGCCACAGCAATGAGGGCTTTAGCCCCTGAGGTACGCTTTTACCTGCGCAGAAATTACCGTGAAAAACCGTACCTCAGCGGCTAAAGCCGCCCGGCGCGGTACATTTACGGCACGGCTGAAGCCGTGCCCTTCGTACAAAGCGTTTTTCCGCAGCCTGTTTAGCCGTGCCCTGATACAAAGCCAAAACACGGTATCCGAAGAAATCTTCGGTGCCAGGGCAGCGATTTAAGTAACTGTTACGGTTCGCAAGGACGATTCTTCACCCGGCGGCCGATCTCTGCTAACCTTAAAGGTTTGCTACCAGCTTTCTGAGGTGCTAATGGCGTTCAAATTCAAAGGCGTCGACTTTATCCAGTTTGACGGGCTGCTCTCAGGGGACGAGCTACTCTCGCGCGATACCACGCGGCAGTTTGTCGAAGACAATGTCATCCCCATCATCGAGCAGTGCAATCGCGATGGCCGCTTTCCCCGCGAGCTGATCCAGCCCATGGGGCAGCTCGGCTTCTTCGGCGCCAGCCTCGAGGGCTATGGATGCGCCGGCATGTCCAACGTGGAGTATGGCCTGGTGATGCAGGAGCTGGAGCGAGGCGACTCCGGCCTGCGCAGCTTCGTCAGCGTGCAGTCCGCCCTGGTCATGTATCCCATCTATACCTTCGGCAGCGATGCGCAAAAAGAAGCATGGTTGCCCGCGCTGGCGACGGGAGAAAAATTGGGGTGCTTCGGGCTGACCGAGCCCGACTTCGGCTCGAACCCGGGCGGTATGCGTACCCGCGCCCGCAAAGAAGGCGACGACTATATCCTGAACGGCGAGAAAATGTGGATCACCTCGGGCTCCATCGCCGACGTCGCCGTGATCTGGGCCAAGGTGGACGACGAAGAGGGCAAAGTCCGCGGCTTTCTGGTGGAAACCAATCGGCCCGGCTTCTCCGCCTACGATGTGCATGGCAAGTGGTCGCTGCGAGCCTCTGTCACCTCAGGCCTCTCGCTACAGGATGTGCGCATCCCGGCATGCAACCTGCTGCCCGGCTCGGGCGGGCTCAAGTCACCCCTTATGTGCCTCAACCAGGCGCGCTACGGCATCAGTTGGGGAGCCCTGGGTGCTGCCATGTCGTGCTATGACACCGCGCTGCAGTATTCGCTGCTGCGCAAGCAATTCCGCGAAGAACCGATTGCCAGCCATCAGCTGGTGCAGGAGAAGCTGACCTGGATGATCTCCGAAATTACCAAGGGGCAGCTGCTCGCGCTGCAGGTAGGGCGGCTGAAAGATGCCGGCAAGGTGGGCTTTGAACATATTTCCATGGCCAAGCGGAATAACGTCTGGATGGCCCTGGAATGTGCGCGCATGGCACGGGATATCCTCGGCGGTAACGGGATTACGGACGATTATCCGGTCATGCGGCACATGATGAATCTGGAATCAGTGAAGACCTATGAAGGCACACACGACATCCACGCGCTGATCATCGGACAAAGCATTACCGGGATCCCTGCCTACTAGGTTTTCAACAGCGGTTCCACTGCCCGGCATTGCGTAGAATCACATTTGAAGGGTTGCACTCAACTGCAGCCCTTACCTCGCTATTTCGCAACCTCTGACCCCAAATTGCGTCTCTAAGAGAGGGTAGTCGAATCATTTGAGCAATATGGGTGCGTGTTCATGGATGTAAAGTCAGCGTCAAGAAAAGTTCTCCGGCTGGGCAAGATACAGCGCCGTCCCGAGCTGGACGCTTTGCGCGGACTCTTCCTGGTCTGGATGACGCTGACCCACCTGCCGACCCGTCTCAGCGAAGTGGTGAATCAGCCCTTTGGATTTGTCTCCTCGGCCGAGGGCTTTGTGTTTTTGTCCGCCATGCTGGTGGCCACTCTCTACATTCACCAGGCTGCGGAAGACAGTGAAGGAGTACGCACCAAACTCTGGAAGCGGGCACTTCGGATCTACGGCTACCACCTGATCATGCTTGCCATGGTATTCACCATCGTGGCCGAGTTCGCCGCTCACACGCATCGCGCGGCCATCTACAATCTGCTCAATTTCTACCTGGCCCACCCGTTTACGGCGGTCATCGGATCGCTGCTCCTGATCTACTGTCCGCCGCTGCTGGACATCCTGCCCATGTACGTCACTTTCCTGCTGCTGACGCCGTACATCCTGAATGTTGCCGTGCGCCGGGGCTGGAACCGGATTCTCATCATCAGCGGCCTGGTGTGGCTGCTGGCACAGTTTGGCCTGCGCTCCTGGATGCACAACCTGGTGGTGCATGCCACTGGCCTGCACATACCGCTGCAGGAAACAGGAGCATTCAACCTTTTTGCGTGGCAAGCCATCTGGGTTCTCGCCTTGTGGCTGGGCGCCCGATCGGCACAGGGCGAAAACCCCTTGAGCAAGCTGCCCGGTTACGTCTTTGCCATAAGCGGGGCCGTTTGCCTGTTCTTTCTGGGCGTGCGCCATGACTGGCTGGGCGCTCACCTCACCCAGGAGAACCTCGGCCTGTCGTTGGACAAATGGCAGATCGGTCCGCTGCGGGTGCTGAACCTGATCGCCTTTTCATGCATGATCTACTGGGCCCGGAAATATCTAACCCGGCTGGTGCTGGTGGAACCGCTTTTGACCCTGGGCAAAGCTTCGCTGGAAGTCTTTTGCGCCCATATCTTCTTTGTCTTCGTGGGTCTTGCACTGCTCTACGGCGAAGTAACAGAACTGCATGGCCGCTACGCGATTATCCTGCTGGGGATTACCTTCACCGGGCTGATTCTGGTGGCGGTGCGCGAGGTTCGGCGCAAGCAGAAGCTGCGCCAATCCTCCCCGACTGCGGGAGCGAAATGGGTCGTAAAACAGGAGGCTACGGAGGCTTTCCTTCCGGTGTCCGGATTAAACCCTCCACCTGCGGAGAGCCGCGCCAAAGGGTAGTTTAAACCGCGACGGTGAAGGTGTCTTCGTGGCGGACGACGTTGCGGTAAAGGGTGTCCCGCTCCACCGGTTCGCGACCCGCCTCGCGGATCAGCCGCGTCAGGTCAGAGCGCCGCATCCCCTGCGGCGTGGTGGCTCCGGCGTCGTGGTAGATCTTTTCTTCGACGACCGTCCCATCGATGTCGTCGGCGCCGAAACGCAAGGAGATCTGCGCGATCTTGGCCGTCATCATCTGCCAGTACGCCTTGATATGGGAGAAATTATCCAGCAATAGACGGCTCACCGCGATCTGCCGGATATCGGTCAGGCCGGTGGTGGTGGGTAGATGATCAAGCGCAGTATTGGCAGGATGAAAAGCCAGAGGAATAAAGGTTTGAAAGCCCCCGGTGTCGTCCTGCACAGCGCGCAGCCGGAGCATGTGATCGACCCGGTCCTCATCGTTCTCAACGTGCCCGTAAAGCATGGTGGCGTTGGAGCGCAGGCCCAGCTTGTGCGCCGTGCGCGCCGTTTCCAGCCATTCGTCACCGTCGATCTTGTGATCGCAAATAATGTGGCGCACGCGATCGGAGAAAATCTCAGCCCCGCCGCCGGGCAGGGAATCCACGCCGGACTCCTTCATCCTGGTCAGCGTTTCGGCAATCGTCAGCTTGGCGCGGCGCGCCAGGTAGGCCACCTCGACCATGGTGAAGGCCTTGATGTGCACCTGCGGAAAACGCTGCTTCAGGCCCGCTACCAGGTCGAGGAAATACTCGAAGGGAAGATCGGGATGCAGGCCACCGACGATGTGAAACTCCGTGACCGCTTCGCTGTAACCGGAGGCCGCCACCTGCCACGCTTCCTCAAGGGCCATGGTGTAGGAGCCTTCGCTGCCTTTCCTGCGGCCAAAGGCGCACAGCCGGCAGGCAGCCACGCAAACATTGGTGGGATTGATGTGCCGGTTGACGTTGAAGTAAGCGATGTTGCCGTGCAGGCGCTCGCGCACATGGTTGGCCAACCAGCCTACAGCCAGAATGTCTCCGGACCGGTAAAGAGCAACCCCATCGTCGAAATCAAGACGCTGGTTAGCCAAAACCTTGTCGGCAATCGGCCGCAGGCGGGCGTCATCGGTTTGAAAGCTGTGCCGCGCAGGCGCAAAGGACATGGGGCTGCTCACTTCGTTATGATACGCGACCCCAGTAGCGACTCGAGCGTTTGGTTGCGCTCTCATAAAAGATTACTGCCGCGATTCCAGGGACGCGTTGAGGGAGTCCGGGGGAAGTCTCTGGGTTAAGATCTGGTAGATAGTGATCCGCGGTGGCTGGCCACCCATATAGAATGCGACTGCTTCGAACTCTGGCTTTAATGCTCTTCACAGTTCCCTGCGCGCTGGCGGCCCCGCAAAATTCCCCGGTTCCCTCACCGGCAGTTCTTCCACGGGTCACCGCATATGCCCTGGACAGGGCGAAGGTTACGCTGCCGGCAGATTTCGCCGCTCCGCTCAACCTGCTCATTCTTTCCTTTCAACGAGACCAGCAATCGGTCGTAGACGGCTGGCTGCCACATCTTACTGCCGGGGCCGCTAGCGGGGTGCAAACCTGGCTGCTGCCGGTTTCCCCATCCGAAAACGGCCTCTACCGCTGGTGGTTCAATGCCTCGTTACGGGGCAGCCTGCCGGCATCCCAGCCCCGGCGCTATACGGTTCCCCTGTATGTGAACAAGGGGCAGTTTTTGCGATCTTTACAGGTCTCTTCCGAGAAGGAGGTGGTGCTGTTGCTCACCGACAAGACGGGGCACGTCCTATGGCGCGCAGAAGGGCCGGTGACGGATAGCAAAGTGGCCGGGCTCACCAGCTTCCTGCAGTCGGCGCCACACTAAGCCTTCGCCACCCGGGCGGCAATCATGTTCACCGCGCGGTGGGCAGAAAGCGCCGCACCCTCCTGCCAACCGACGATATGGCTGGTGTGATCCCCGGCCATGAAGATGCGGCCCTGGGGCTGGATCCATACCTCGTAGCCCGGGACGGCGTTGTTGTAGTCCGGCACTGTGTAGTCTTGGCTCACCCAGGATCCCAGGTTGTACGGGATGTGTCCCCAGCTAACGTAGATGGGGTTCTTCAGCTCCTGCGAGCAGCCGGGATGCAAGAGTTCAATCGAGTGGCGGGAGGCAGCCAGCTTCGCATCCGTATCCGGCAAGCGGCCAAATGCTGAGCCGTTCTCGATCCCGTACCCACCCAGAATGATGCCGGTTTCGGAGAAGAGAGAGGCGCTGGGATACCAGACTGTGTCCACGGGCTGGCGCAGGAAGGAAATGCCGCCATAGATATTGGCCTCCTGCTCCCAAAAACGCCGTGACTCCCAGGCAATTTTGTAAGCGGAGTCATAGGTGCAGCCATCGATGGCTGCTTTCAGCTGGGGAGAGAAATCGGTGTCCATGGTCTTGAGGATGGTGAGCGGTAAGGCGCAGACGCAGTAGTCGGCGCTTACGGTCTCGTTTTTGCCGGATGCCAGATCGCGGTAGACCACCTTCACTCCGGACTCATTCTGGCGGATCTGGACCACTTCCGCACGCGACCGAATCACGCTCCCCAGCTTTTTCTTGAAGGCCATGGGAATCTGGTCCATGCCGCCGACCGGCTGAAACATGGTCGCCTGCCAGTCGATCTCGTCCTCTTCCATCAATTCCCGCCAGAGGTGGGCCGACAGCAAGGCACGCATATCCAGGGGGTCGTTGGGAACACCTATCGTATCGCCGGCTCCGGGGCTTACTTTGTATCCGGAGCGGGGTGATCCCTTGTAGAAAAGGTCGGGCGAGAGGTCGCCGTATTGTTTCAGAAACGCGACCATCTGCTCTTTGTCGGCGGCGGTCAGTTCCTGATCGAGCGCTCCCCGCTGGATACACTTGGCCAGCAACTCGGAGACGTGGCCACGGGTGTCGTATTCCACCTGCCGGTTCTGTACCGTTTTGCCGCCTTGAAGGTGGTCTGCCTGCAGGAAGGCGCTGCGCGAGGCGTTGACTTCAACCTCCAGCGGAACCCCCAACTCGCGGCAGTAGCCGAGCATTGTCTTGTGCACCGAGGGCAGCCGGGCTGGCCCTACATTCTGGTAAAGGCCTTCCCCGAAGGCGCATTTTTGCGTAAAGCCGGTGGTGAATTCGACCTTGGTGCCGTTGCGGACGGTCCAGTTTCTGCCGCCGACCCGCTCCCGGGCTTCAAGCAGGGTGCAGGTGTAGCCAAGCTTGGAGAGCTCATACGCGGAGGAGAGCCCGGCAATGCCGCCGCCCAAAATGACGACGCTGGTGCCTTTGCCGGAGCCCGCGGGCTGCTCGACGGTGGCCGCGGCTGACGCCGTGATGGGCAGCAGGCCCAGGGACTGCATCATGGTGAAGGCGGCGCTGTACCCACCGGCCTGCCCCACCCTCATCAGAAAATCACGTCTGGTCAATCCCATATTTAGTCCTCTCTCGACCTCGCCAATATTCGACCGCGACTTAAGGGCACGTCAACGGGGTTGTGCTAAGTTCGCCGCTGTTTGAGGAGATGGTAGAATGAACACTTTCGGGATTGCTTTCGATGTGCGAGCATAGGCTCCGCAACCATAGTGCGGGGACGATTGGTCACGGTACCGTTCTCGGCGCCGCAGGATATGTTTGCGCCAGCGCTCTGCTATGCACATCACACGAAAACACCTTACCCCGAAAAACCGGAGTGCAGAATATTGGACCTCAGTCTTCAACTTGGAAGCTGTCACAGCGAAGAAGCGCGACGGGGAAGGCAAATCTGTGGTGAAGGATTACGTTTCGACGGGGAGAACGTACACCACCCGAACCCGGCAATATGGTGCACGGGAACGGAAACGAATTTCAGGGTAACGGTAGCGGGTCACGAAAGCAACTGCAAAATTCTGGCTTAGTTGTCTAAGGGTGTTGGGTAATGACCGAAGAAGGCTCCAGGGCCGAAGAGATTTTGGACATCGAGTTTCTGCATGAGATCGGCAGCCGTATGGCCGCCGCCGACCCGTTTCATGCAGTACTCGAGCGGGTAGTGGATTTTGTCTCCACGGTGGTGATGTGCGATTCCTGTTTTGTCTATGTGCTCGAACATGACAAGCTGGTGCTGCGGGCTTCGAAGAATCCACATGCCGACCTGGTGGACGAGCTCGACCTGCAACTGGGCCAGGGAATTACGGGATGGGTCGCGATGCACCAACAGCCTGTGGTCATTGCCTCCCAGGCATGGAGCGATCCCCGCTTCAAGATGTTCAACGATTTGCCCGAAGATCATTTCGAAGCGTTTCTTTCCGTGCCTATTTTGTGCCGGGGCAAGCTGGTGGGCGTGATCAATGTGCAGCATCGCAAGCCACATCATCACAGCCGCCGGCAAGTGCGCCTGATCTCGACGGTTGGCTTTCTGGTGGGAGCCGAACTGGAGATGGCGCGGCTGGAAAGCGAGCGCCTGCTGCTCGCCGATCGCCTGGAGGTAAGGAAGCTGATGGATCGCGCCAAGGGGATTCTGCAGCGCGAATTGCATCTGGATGAAGAAGGAGCTTACCTGGCACTGCAGAAACAGAGCCGGCAAAAGCGGAAGGCCATCCGGGAGATTGCCGAGGCTATTATTCTCACCGAAGAAATTCGCCGTTCGCGCAAGTAAAAGCGGAGCTATGGTTGAGTCTGCTAGGGCATTGACTCCGGCCTAAGAGTCAGCGGGAGAACGGAAGGAAATTTCTGCTATCGCGGTTGCTCCGCCAGGAGCCGGCTTCCCTCGTAGTGTTCCAGCCGGATCACGTCTGCGAGGGGGACGCGCTGTTCCCATCCCAGCCGCTCCAGTTGCGGCGCGGCTTCGAAGCCATCGACATAGCCCAGGCATAGATACGCGACCAGTACCATGTGGGCGGGAATGCCGAGCAACGTCTTCAACGCCTCGGGATCCAGAATGCTTACCCAGCCCACGCCGATGCCCTCGGCCCGCGCGGCCAGCCAAAGATTTTGCACCGCGCAAACGGCGGAGTAAATTGCAGTTTCAGGCATCGACTGGCGGCCCAGGCGATGACCTCGCTCACTGACCGGGTCGCAGGCAATACACAGATTCTGCGGCGCCTCCAGAATGCCCTCGAGCTTTAGTCCACGATAGAGTTCCGCTCGCTCGCCTTCATAGGAGGCCGCGGCCAATTTCTGCGCCTGGGAAAAGATGTCGCGGACGGCCCCACGCACGCCTGCGCTGCGAATGACAATGAACCGCCAGGGCTGCATAAGGCCGACGGAAGGCGCATGGTGCGCGGCGCCCAGCAGGCGCAGCAGCACATCATCGGCCAGCGGTTCGGGCAGAAAGCCGGAGCGAACATCGCGCCGCTCCCGAATGGCGCGGTAAACACCCTCCAGTTCGCGGTCGCAGAAGCCTTCAGCCTTGGTCCTGATCATCTCACTGACTAGGCTACTCCCTTTCCCACGGTGATAGCATCTTGGCAGTCCCGAGACCCTATGAGCCCTACTGCAAAACCCACTCGCGAAGAGCGGGAAGAGATTCAAGCCCAGCGAAAGCCAAAAAGGGCGCTGGGTCTCTTCGACTCCACCATGGTCGTGATCGGGGTCATGATCGGCTCCGGAATCTTCATCGTTCCCGCCAATATGGCTCGCATCCTGGGCGGCCCGGGATGGTTTCTGGCAGCCTGGGTCTTCGCCGCGGTACTGACCATTGCGGCCGCGTTCTCCTTTGGAGAGCTGGCATCGATGATGCCGGGTGGGGGCGGCATGTACCTCTATCTGCGCGAAGCCTACTCTCCCCTGTGGGGCTTCCTGTATGGATGGACGCTTTTTACCGTGATCCAAACGGGGACAATTGCCGCAGTCGCGGTTGCGTTTGCCCGATTTCTTGGGGTGCTGGCGCCCTCTATTTCCGAATCACGCTACCTGGTCGCCCCGGTACGTCTGTCCGCTCATTACGCGCTTACCTTGTCCACCGCTCAGCTGGTGGCCCTGCTGGTGATTGCCCTTTTGACCGCGACCAATACACTCGGTATCGAGTACGGCAAGATCATTCAGAACTCTTTTACGGTGGCTAAGCTGGGCGCTCTCGGGGCGTTGATTCTGCTGGGTCTGACGGTGGGTTGGAATGCCTCGGCGGTACATGCCAACCTGGCCATCTTTTGGCAGCGGCCGGTCGCGCCTCATCCTATGTCGTCGATGGGAGCCATCCTGAGCCTGCTGATGGTCTTTTGCGTTTCCCAATCGGGGTCGCTCTTCGCCGCCGATGCGTGGCACGACATCACTTTTGCGTCGGAAGAAGTGAAAGAGCCGAGGACTACCCTGCCCCGGGCACTGGCCATCGGCGTGGTGATCGTCATGCTGATCTACCTGGCTGCGAACATCGCCTACCTGGCTGTGCTGGACTTCTCCGCCATCCAACATGCCGACCATGACCGCGTCGCCACCGCGATGCTGCAGCACATTTTTCCCGCGTGGGGAGGCAAGGGATTGGCTGTGCTGATCATGGTCTCGACCTTTGGTTGCATCAACAGCCTGGTGCTGGCAGGGCCGCGCGCGTACTACGCCATGGCGCGGGATAGGCTATTTATTCCCGCGGCCGGACGCTTGAATTGGGCGAGAGTGCCTGGCTGGTCTTTGCTTATGCAGGGTGTCTGGGCCGGGCTGCTGGTGCTGCTGACTACCTATTCTCCGCTTACGGGCTATGGCAATCTTTATAGCGATCTGCTCGACTACATCATCTCCGCGGCGCTTCTGTTTTACATCCTTACCATTGCCGCGGTGGTGGTTCTGCGATACAAGCGGCCAGATGCGGAACGGTTGTACCGCACTCCGGGGTATCCGGTGGTTCCGGCGATTTATGTACTGGGCGCCGGCGCGGTCGTACTCTGCTTGTTCATTCAGCGGCCGGCGACCACCTGGCCTGGCTTGGCGCTGGTCATCTCCGGGCTGCCTGTGTATTGGCTGATCCGGCGGAAGGGCACTCAATAGCTCGGCTGCGGGGGAGAAAACCGCAGATCCCTCCGCTCCGGTCGGGATGACAAAGTGTGGGGAAGCGCTTCGTGGTAGAGCAGATATGGGGATATCTGACTCCCAGCAGCAAATGCTATGGATGGGTACTATCCCAGATTTGTCATCCCGACCGGAGCGGAGGCGAGTCTGCGGTTCACGCTATTTCCTAGCGGTACTCCGCGGCGAATGCGTCTGCGTCGCGGTTCATCTCTCCGGGCAGAGGAGCGCGCGGGAGGATGAGAATCCGGTACGTGAAGGTTACGTTTTGGTTCTTCTCCACCGTGTAGTCCAATTCCGGCGCCTTGGGATCGAAGATGTGCTGGCCCAGTGGATTCGCAGCAAATAACCCGTAGCCTCGCGCATGCCAATAGGTTGGATAATTTGGATTTCCTGGATGGTCGAAGATTGCGATGGTGACCTCGTGCCCATCCGTACTGCCGGTCAAGGCGCACCAGCGGCCACGGGTGCCCCAGGCTTGGTCTCCTTGCTTGCCCTCACTGGTTAAATACACACCGGTGGCGCCGGGTGTATTGGAGGCCGGCACTTCCGTCGGCCGGCCATTGGCGTCGGTGAAGGTACCACCTTTCTCATTGGGTGACTCCAGCCAGCGCGCCACACGGATGCCCAGCAGCCCCTCCTTGTCGTCATGAAAGACGACGCGATCGAGCGCGTGCAGCGTGGTGACCGCGTCGATCATCCGCTGATTGCCCTTCTGCGAAAACACGTAGCGTGTCGTCTGCTGCAGGATGTTCTGGCCGGCGCCTGTGGTCCACACGGAGTCGACAACCAGTTCCCCGCTGTCACGCCCGCTTTTGGCGGAGACAATCTTTTGCTGGTGAATGGTACCCATCTTGGCGCGGTCTTCCGGCTTGATGGCGTCGGAGTTATTCCAGAAGTCGAATCCGTTTACGTTACCGTAATTGAACCAAATTCCCGCATGATGAGGATGATCGACCCGCTCACCCGGGCGAGGCGCGAGAGGAAAGCCGCGGACCACGTCGATGCCATCAGCGGTGATAAGCGGAAACAGCACCGGCTTCTTCAGGACGGTGGGCCAGACGTAGGAAGTGAAGGGCTTGCCATCAATGGTGATATCGACCCGCTGATGGGCCTCGTCTGGAACTACCTGCACGCCCTTCTCAGCCAACGCTTGCAGAGTACAGACTGCCAGCAGGCAGCCGAGGAACCACCTACTCATAGACCTTGTCTCCGGCCATCACCCGCTGTGACTTGTCATCAAAGGTGACGCGCTGGCCGGTCTGAATGGCGGCAATGTTCATGCACAATGCGATCGAATGACTGTACCCGGCCTCGATGCTGGCGTTGGGCTGCTTGCGGGAACGGACACACTCCATCCAGTTGCGCATATTCGCGGAAGTCATGGGGTCATTGCCGGTGTTGGCTGAGGTCTCGGCTTTCATCACCGTATCGGTGAGAGAATAGTCGCCCAGCAGGTTCGGTTTCATGCCCATCTCCGCGGCTGCCTTCGCGTCCATTCCACCCTCGGAGGTGACGCACTGCTTATCCATATCGAGCATTCCACCGTTGGAGTAGTAGATCTCTTTCACTCCTCCGGCGGAGTTGGTCATGCGCGACGAATAAATGACCTGGAAGCCCTTGGTGGGGTCATCGAGCGGGCCGTAGTCGAAGACCGCGGTCATGGTATCCCAGTTCTTGCGTCCGTCCTTCCACAGATAGACACCGCCGTTGGCCACCACGCTGCGCGGATGAGGATAGCCTGTGAACCAGTGCACAGTGTCGATCTGGTGCACCAGCCATTGATCGGGGATTCCCGAGGAATACGGCCAGAAGAGACGGAACTCCAGATACTTGCGGGCATCGAAGGCTTCATAAGGCCGGTTGAGCAGGTAGCGCTTCCAATCCGTATCCTGCTCCTTCAATAGGGGGACAACGTTTGGACGGCGCCAACGGCCTGGCTGGTTCACGTTCCAGGTCATCTCTACGGCTACGATGTCGCCAAACTTGCCCGACTGAATGTACTCGTAGGCCTTCTGATAGCTGGGGGTGCTGCGGCGCTGGGTACCGACCTGGACGATCTTTCCTGTCTGCTTCACGGCGGCGCGGAACGCGCGGGCGTCCTCCATGGTGTGCGCGGTTGGCTTCTCCACGTAGGCATCGCGTCCCGCCTGCACGGCCTCAACTCCGTGCAAAGCATGCTGAAAATCGGCCGTGGCGATGATGACCGCATCGACGTCTTTGCGGGCATACAACTCGTCGTTGTTACGCACGCTGGCGATGGGGCTGCCGCACTGTTTCTGGATAAATGCCGCCCCTTCGTCGCGCCGACGGTTCCAAATGTCGGAGACGGCGACAAACTCGAAGTTGAGTTCCTTGGCGTGATCCTGGAAGGCGGGCACCAGGGCACTCTTGGCCCGGTCACCGGGGCCGATCAAACCTACCCGGACGCGATCGTTGGCGCCCACGATGGCTGCGTAGCTGTTCGCCGTCCAGGGTACGACCGTGCTGGCGAGCGCCGCGCCACCTATCTTTAGGAAGTCCCTGCGGTTCTTGTCCTCGATAATCATGGCCAATCCCCTCTCTCACCGTCGCAGAGAGTTTACAGGGACGGGTCAGGAGTCGTCATCCGGGCGGACCGGATAGCGGGACGCCCCGCCACCAGGGCTAAAGCCCTCAACTGATATACCGGAAGCGCTTTCGCGGGTTTGAAAAACCGTCCTCAGCGGACTGAAAGTCCGGCCCCCGCGCAGATACAGGAGCATTTACGTGCACGGTTTGAAGCCGTGCCCTCCGTACTGAAAGTTTTTCCGCAGCCTGTTTAGCCTCACTGTATACAGGAGCGTTTTCGCGGGGTTCAAAACCCGCTCCCCGGACTAAAAGTCCGGGGCTGGCACAGATACCGGGCCCCCTAGGCGGAGGGCGTCCTCGTCCTCTCGCCGTCGACCATGCGCATGATTCCCAGCGGGTTAGTGCTCTTTAGCTCTTCGGGCAGCGCGGCTTCAGGAAAGGATTGGAAGCAGACCAGCCGGGTGAAGCGGAAGATGGCCTGAGTGCCCACAGAGGTGGAGCGGCCATCACTGGTGGCCGGAAAGGGACCTCCATGCACCATGGCGTGGCAGACCTCCACTCCCGTGGGGTAGGCGTTGAAGATCAAACGGCCCACCTTGTGGGTGAGAATCTCGATCAGGTCGGCGTAGTCGGCCAGTTCACTCTCTTCCCCCTGCAGGGTTGCGGTCAGGTGGCCTTCCAGCTGCTCGGCGACAGCCAATAACTGCTTTCGGTCTTGATAACCGACGACGACGGTCGTCGGGCCGAAGATCTCCTCGGCCAACTCCTCGTGTGCCATCAGGTCTTTGTAGTCCGCGACGAAGAGGGAGACCTGGACGGTCGCCGCCGTGGTGCTGCTGTCCGCTTCTGCCCCTTGGGCAAGAACGCTGGCGTCGGACAGACGGCCCTTCACCGCCGAGGTGTAACGATCAGCGATGGCTTTGGTGAGGAGGGTTTGCGTCGGGGTGCCGCTGACCTTGTCGCCCAGTTCTTTCATGAAAGCAGGGGTGCCGTCTTGCTGCGGAACCAGCACCAGGCCTGGCTTGGTGCAGAATTGGCCGGCGCCCAGGGTAAAGGAAGCTTGCAGCCCACTGGCGACGTCGGTTCCCCGTTGCTTCAAGGCGCCGGGCAGAACGAATACCGGGTTTACGCTTCCCATTTCGGAGTAGCACGGGATCGGCTCCGGGCGCGCGGCTGCCAGCTTCATGAGGGCGGTGCCGCCGGCAAACGATCCGGTAAAGGCTACTGCTTTGATAGCCGGATGCTTCACCAGCTGAACACCGACATCCACACCGGCATCGAAGAGCATGGAAAATACGCCTTCCGGAAGGCCGCACGCCTTAACGCTCTCACGAACGGCCTGGCCTACCAGCGCGCTGGTTCCCGGATGCGCCGGATGAGCTTTGACAATGACGGGATTGCCTGCGGCAAGAGCCGAAGCTGTGTCTCCCCCGGCGACGGAAAAAGCCAGAGGCAAATTGCTGGCGCCGAAGACTGCAACCGGACCCAAAGGCCAGTGCATGGAGCGGATGGAGGGCTTGGGCAGCGGCTTTCGGTCGGGGTCGGCATTGTCGATGCGCGCGTCCACCCAGGAACCTTCTTCCAGCACCTCGGCGAAGAGCCGCAACTGGCCGCAGGTGCGGCCTACCTCGCCCCTAAGGCGTGCCTCGGGTAATGCCGTCTCCAGGTTGGCTCGCTTGATGATGGCCGGCGCCGCCGCCTCAATGGCTGCTGCGATCTGGCGCAGAAAGGCGCCCTTTTTCTTGCCCGAAAGCTTGCTGTAAACAGGAAATGCGCTTTGCGCCAGAGCTGCCGCCCGCTCCAGATCTTCTGCGCTTGCGGCGAAAAATTTTGGTTCCAGCGGTGAGCCAGTTGCCGGGTTCATCGCGGTAAATGCGGCTGCTTCCGCGCCATCCCCAAAGCCGATCAGGGATACGGGTTTCAGTTCCAATGCAAGTTCCATGTTTCTCCTGTCAGTATCAGTCTAAGCCATGGCGCGTGAGGGCAAGTAGGGCTCAATGGGGACGGCCGAGGTTCTTCCCGCGATCAGATCAGCTAACAGCTGCGCGGTTGCAAGCGAGGTGGTGATACCAAGGCCCTCGTGTCCGGTGGCCAGAAAGACTGTCTTGTCTTCTGCAACGGGACCGATCAAGGGCAGCTTGTCGGGCGTGGCGGAGCGAAAGCCGGTCCATGTGCGCTGGATGGTCAGCGAGGACAACGCCGGCAGGTACTCCGCGGCACGCGCGAAGATGCGGGCTAGCATCTTGTCCTCCACTTCCCTGCCCTCGACACCATACTGGCGAGAAGATCCGATAAGAAGCTGGCCGTTGAGCCTGGGCTGCACGTTGCAGGCTACGGAATCAGTGGTTGTGACGTGAGCGCTCTTCAGATAGCCGAGTTCGACAACCTGGTAGCGCAAAAAGCCAGGGTACGGTTCCGTGATCGCCAGATGGCCCTTTCGCCTGGCCACGGGGAGTCCGGGCGTCAAGGCCGAGGCCCACTCCCCGGCCGCATTGACGAGGATCGGCGCCTGCAACTCGTCTCCGTTGGTAAGTAACGCTCTGCCCGAGCCCAGGGCGACAACGCTCTCTCGAATCAGTGTGACCCCGGTGACAAGCGCCCGACTTAGAAGGAACTGGGCGGCTAGCTGAGGAGAAACGACCGCGTCCTCGGGCATCAGCAGTCCTCCGGCGAGCCCGGGGCGGAGGGCAGGCTCGGCGTGCGCCAGCGTCTGCGCATCGAGCAGCCTGGAGGAGATGCCATGCTCCTTATAGGCACTGTGTTTGCGACAGATCTCCTGCATCTCCTCGTCGTCTGCAGCCACCCAGAGGGTGCCGCGCTGGGTGTATTCCACATCACTGGGCAGCTCACCCGCCAACTGACGCCACAGTATTTGCGAGTAGCGGGTCAATGCCAGCTGGGCCGGCGAGTCGTCGAGCACGACGATGTGGCCCATCGCCGCGGCGGTTGCGCCGGCCCCAATCTCCGCTCGTTCCACCAGGGCGACGCGCATGCCGGCTCGAGAAAAAGCCAGGGCGCATGCAGTGCCGACAATGCCGCCACCAACAATGACTGCGTCGAATGTCATAGAGCGTTGATGCCCCAACAAAAGGCGTCGCGAGGATCAAGGACCAGGGTCGACTCCGCGGTGATGAAAGCCGAACCCGTAATGCTGGGCAATAGCTTTCCCTCGCGCAGCGCGAAACGGCCTTCGAAAACGCTACCGATCACGCTTTCCTGGCGCCAGACCTGGCCGGGAGCGAGAAGCCCTTCTGCATACAGGCAGGCCAGCTTGGCGCTGGTGCCGGTGCCGCAGGGCGAGCGGTCGTACTCCTTGCCCGGGCAGAGCACAAAGTTCCGGCTATCTACCCCCGGAGTGAGCGAGGGACTGTGGAGTTCGATGTGATCAATTTCTGCGCCCTCCGCGCCTTGAATCTTGTTGGCGCTGAGCGCCTGCCGGATGGCCCAGGTGAAGCCGATGAGTTGCTCCAGGTTTTTCCGCTCGATGGCATAGGGAGGATGCTTGACCAGAAAGAACCAGTTGCCGCCATAGGCGACGTCTCCCGTCACTTTGCCGTATCCGGGTACTTCCACATCCACCGCTTCGGCCCATCGGTAGCTGGGTACGTTCTCGATGGTCACCGTGCTGTCTTCGTTCAGCGTGGCTCCCACGATGCCCACCGGGGTCTCAATGCGATAGTGTCCGGGGATGATCCTGCCCAGGTAAGCGAGCGTCGCTACCACGCCGATGGTGCCGTGTCCGCACATGCCCAGGCATCCACTGTTGTTGAAGAAAATGACGCCGGTGATGCAGTCGGATTGACTGGGCTCACAGAGCAGCGCCCCCACCATCGCGTCTGAGCTGCGCGGCTCGGTGACCAGAGCGCGGCGGAATGCTTCGTGGTCCCGCTGAAAGAGATGCCGCCTGGCTTGCAGGCCACCATCGCCCAGGTCGGGGCCGCCCTCAATAACGGTCCGGGTTGGCTCACCCCCGGTGTGTGAATCGATAACCTGGACTCGCTTCAGACGACGCCCCCTTTGCCTTCTGAGCAAATTGTAAGGGCGAAGCCCCGGCCTGGGCAGGCGATACTCTCACGGAGGGACTCATCAGGCTTTAGCATTGCCGGCGCTAAAGCGCGTGATTAGAGTCGAGATTCTTTCACGGAGCGCTAAAGCGCTCCTTCCCCCGCATAAATGCGGGGGCTCCCACCCTGCGGGCCGGAGTTGACGGCGCAAAGCAGGAGTCAAAAGCTCTGGAACTGGATTGTTCCAAATCTCACGAGGGATAGGTATCCTTGTCGCTGTATCAGGCCTTTCCCCCGGGTTGCTCAACCTCTCGATGCATAGGATAAGGAGATCCGATGAAGAATCGCATGATGTACTTTCCTTTGTTTTGCCTGCTCGCGACCTGCTTTTTGTTCTCAACACCCGCTCCGGCGCAGAGCGGAGGCGGTTGGCAGGTGCAGAAGGCGGACTGGGGCGCGGGCAACCGGTGGATGAACGTCACGAACCAGGTCCGCAGGCTGCTGAACGGGAACGGTCGAGTCTTGGTGAACAACGACACCATGGGCGGCGATCCGGCTTATGGCCAATACAAAATTCTGCGCATTCAGGCCACGAATTCTCGCGGCCAGTCACAGCAATTCACCTACAAGGAGAATTCGACGATTGATGCGGGCCAGTTCAACAACAATGGGGGGCCAGGCGGTCCTGGATACCCAGGGAATCCCGGGTATCGACCACCACCGGGTGCTGGGTATCCCGGCGGCGGTAACAACTCCCTGCAAATCACGCGCGCGTACTATGGCTTAAACAACCGGACCATGGACGTAACCCAACTCCTTCGTAACATGGCGCGGAACGGAACGCTTTACGTGCAGGTGAACAACAACACCATGGGCGGCGATCCCGCTAAGGGCGCTGACAAAGTGCTTACGGTGATCTATCGCTTCCAGGGACGGGAGGGGACCTCCACCGTCAAAGAGGGAAACGTGCTCAGAATTCCGTGAGGGGCTGTCTCTGGGGCAAGGACGTTTGAGTGGAAACCGGAGAGAAACAGCAGGTCCCTCCACTGCGCTACGCTCCGGTCGGGATGACAATTCTGGTTCTAGGTGAGATCTGGAGTCGCAAATGGAATTGTCATCCCGAC
Source organism: uncultured Acidobacteriaceae bacterium (assembly GCA_963821315.1). Lineage (GTDB taxonomy): Bacteria > Acidobacteriota > Terriglobia > Terriglobales > Acidobacteriaceae > PALSA-350. The sequence continues at coordinate 37,248 of CAWGDP010000025.1, forward strand.
CGGAGCGTACCCGGATTTCCTGCTACGCCGCCCTCACGAACGCCCGCGTGTGCGGCTTTCAGCAAGGAAAGCCGCATGAAGTTCGCCAACGCCACCCACCTCAACAGGAAATCCGGGGTAGCGTAGTGGAGGGATCTGCGGTTTCTCTCCGGTTCCCACCGGCCAACCTTGTGAGCAAAGGATTTGAATGCTGACCGTCTTTGTTAAATTTGGCGATGGCCACACGTTGCGGGCCACCGATCCGGCCGATCTCTCAACCGCCTTTTATGACCCGTCCGCTCAATTCTGGCTGGACTTATGCGGCCCGACGGATGCCGAGTACGCTCTACTCAAAGACCTCTTCAGCTTCCATCCGCTCGCAGTAGAGGATGTCATCCAGGAGGTACAAAGGCCGAAGCTTGAAAGCTATGCGATGGTGGGGGACAAGCTTAAGACCGACTATTTTTTCCTGGTCATTCACGGTCCGGACCTTGATCCGGATCCCGATCACCTGTTCCATACCACTGAACTAGACATCTTCTTTTCGCAGAGATATCTAGTCACTATCCACGAAGACCCCATGGCGGCTCTCAGCGAGATGTTTGCGCGTGTGGAAACGTATCATGAAAACAAGCAGACGTTGGAAGTCGATATATTGCTCTACGAATTGCTCGACCGCCTGGTGGATAAATATGTCCCGATCCTCGATGATTTCCAGGAACTGCTGGATAAGCTGGAGGAGCTTGCAATTGAGAATCCACCGCCCGAATTCCTGGTGACGGTTTCTGACCGCAAGACAGAACTGCTCAACCTGCGCCGCATTATGACGCAACAACGAGATATCTTAGGCCAACTGACACGGGGGGAAGTACCTTTTATGGGCCAGTTGTCGCGTATCTATTTCCGGGACGTTCTCGATCATTTGAACCGTGAGGTGGAAACCATCGATATCTATCGGGATTTGTTGATGGGCTGCCGCGATATTTACATGTCGAGTATCAACAATCAACTGAACCGGATCATGAAGACACTGGCCATCATCAGCATCGTAACCTTGCCCCTGACGGTGATTACAAGCTTCTTCGGGATGAATTTTGCGGACACCATCCCCGGATTCACCAAGCCGCTCACGTTCGCCGCCGCAATGCTGCTCATGATCTGTCTTCCGTTCGTTTTTCTTTATCTTTTCGGCAAGAAGGGTTGGCTCTAAGAAAGTTTCTCGTCACACTCCGCAACGCCCGCCTGCACGTTGCACTTGGCATACAACTGACGCGCTTCCTGCCAGAGCGATTGAGCGGCGTCCGGTTTGCCTGATGATTCGGCCAGCAGGGCTAGACCTCGCAAAGTATTTGCCAGATCGAGCGCGGCCTCGTCGCCTTGCTCCCGGTAAATAGTCGCTGCTTCCAGATAGAGCGGTTCGGCTTCCGCGGACCGGGACTCTTCCCGAAGTACGTCCGCTTCGTGCCGGATCGCGTATGCCAGTCTTTCCCGCGGCCCGATCTCCCGATACAGTGTCGCTGCGCCTCCATAGTGGAGCCGCGCGGCCTGAAGGTTTCCGATATCACGCTCCGCCTGCGCCAGACCGCAAAGCGCCTCAGCCAGGGACGGCCGGTCTCCTTCTTCTGCTGCGCTGCGTACTGCCTGAATGAAAACCGCTCGCGAATCCGCGATTCGGTTTTCTCGCCGCGCCTGGTAGCCGCGCGCAAATAGCTCCTGGAAAGTCTCGCCCATAGTGCCTGTAGCTTAGCATTCGAAACTCAATCTCCGGCAGCGGAGGAGACGAGGGGGGCGTCGGAGGGACGGCGCTTGAAACGATTGCTGAGGCGATCGAAGTAGAGATAGATGATAGGGGTGGTGTAGAGGGTAAGCACCTGGCTGAAAAGCAGCCCGCCCGCGATGGCGACGCCGAGCGGCCGGCGCAGTTCGGAGCCCATGCCTGTGCCGAAGGCCAAGGGCAACGCGCCAAACAGGGCCGCCATGGTGGTCATGAGGATGGGACGGAAGCGCAGCATGCAAGCCTCGAAGATAGCGTCGCGGGTGTCCTTACCGTGTTCCCGCTCGGCGATCAGGGCGAAATCAATCATCATGATGGCGTTCTTTTTTACGATGCCGATGAGCAGGAAAATACCGATGATCGAGATCACATCGAGTTCGCTGTGGAACACGATGAGGGCGATGATGGCGCCCACGCTGGCCGATGGCAGCGTAGTGAGGATGGTGATGGGATGCACCAGGCTCTCATAGAGCATGCCGAGCACGATATAGATGGCGAGCAGCGCGGTGAGTATGAGCACCGGCTCGGTGGAGAGAGACTTCTGAAAGGCCTCAGCGGTGCCGGCGAAGGTCCCGCGGACCGAGGCAGGAACGCCGATGCGCCGTTGCATCTGGTCGATCAATAATGTTGCCTGTCCCAGCGAGACTCCAGGCGCGAGATTGAAGGAAACGGTCACCGAGGGAAAGAACGAAGAGTGATTGATGGCGAGGGGTGAAGTGGACGCTGTGGAGTGGGTAAAAGCGTTGATGGGAACCACGCCGCCCGTATTGGAGTGTACGTAGGTGGACTTGAGAGTCTGCGGGTTGAGCAGAAATTGCGGGGCGGCCTGCAGCACCACGTAGTACTGGTTGAGCGAGGTGTAAATGGTAGAGACCTGCGACTCGCCAAAACCGAAGTACAGCGAATTATCAATGAGCTGGGGCGTGATGCCGTAACGCGCGGCTGTTTGCCGATCGTAGGCAAGCAGCATCTGCAAGCCGCGGTTCTGCTGATCGGTAGTCACGTCCTTGAGCTGCGGTATTTTGAGCATTTCGTTGTACAGGCGCGGACCCCAGATGCTGAGGTCTTCCACCGTGTCGGCGGAGAGCTGGTACTGGTAGGCGGCGTTGCTCTGGCGGCCGCCCACACCAAGATCTTGCGACGCCTGCAGGAAGGTCGAAGCGCCGGTGAGCTTTTCCAGTTTGGGCCGCAGGCGATCAACCACGGAGGCGGCGCTGATGCCCCGCTGGTCGAGCGGCTTGAGGTGGACAAAGGTGAAGCCGGTGTTGCTGGCGCCCCCGCCCGGTCCGCCCTGGCCTCCGGTAAAAGCGATCACGTTGTCCACGGCTGGGTCGGCCTGAATCACCTTTTCAACATCCAGGACGGAGTCACGCATGGACTGAAAGGAAGCATCCTGCGCGCCCTGGAGCCCACCCTGGATTCCCCCCGTGTCCTGCAAGGGGAAAAATCCCTTGGGTACCCGGCCGATCAGGACGACGTTCAGAGCTAATGTCGCAAACAAGGTTGCGATTACCAGGACCGGATGGTTGAGCGACAAGGTCAGGGTACGGCGATAGCCCGAGAGCAGCAGGTCAAAGCCGTGCTCAAAGGCGCGGTAGATACGGTTATGCTTTTCGGCCGCCTGGGGCTTGAGCAGCCGGGAGCACATCATCGGGGTCACGGTGAGCGAGACCAGCATGGAGACAGCGATCGAGGTGGTCAGAACAAAGGCAAACTCATGAAAGATGCGGCCGACGATGCCCCCCATGAAGAGGATGGGGACGAAAACGGCGATGAGCGAAAGGCTCATGGAGAGGACGGTAAAGCCTACCTCCTGCGCCCCCTGCAGCGATGCTTCCATGGGGGGCACGCCTAATTCAATGAGGCGGGTGATGTTTTCCATCACCACGATCGCGTCGTCAACCACGAAACCGGTAGAGATGGTGAGCGCCATCAACGACAGGTTGTCGAGGCTGTAGCCCACCAGGTACATGACGCCGAAGGTGCCGATCAGCGAGACAGCAACGGCCACGCCGGGAATCAACGTCCCGCGCGGGCTGCGCAGGAAGGCAAAGACGACCGCGATGACCAGGATGATGGAGATGACGAGGGTGCGCTCGACGTCGTTGACGGAGGCGCGAATGGTGGTGGTGAGGTCAACCAGAACGTCGAGGTTGTCGCCGGTTGGAATGGAGGCCCGCACCGAAGGCAGAGCGGCCTTTATGCGGTCGACGGTGGCGATTACGTTGGCGTTGGGAAGGCGGAAGATGAGCAGAATGATGGCAGGCTTTTGGTTGACGAAACCTGCGGAGCGAAGAGTCTGTACGGAGTCGTAGACATTGGCGACATCGCGCAAGCGGACGACGCCCCCTTTACCGTTGGAGCCGATGATGAGCGGGGCGTACTCCGCTGCCTTGGAGATCTGATCGTTGGCGGTGATGTCGGCGGTGGTGGCGTCGTCGGCGATCTGGCCTTTGGGACGATTGGAGTTCTGCTCGCTGATAACGCGGGCTACGTCTTGCAGGCCCAGGCCATAGCTGTTGAGCTGCTGCGGATTGGCGTCCACCCGCACCGCGGGCAGAGAGCTGCCGGCAACCTGAACCTGGCCTACGCCTTCGACCTGCGATAGCTTCTGGGCGATGACGGAGGAGGCGGTGTCGTAAAGCTCGCCCTTGCCCCGGATAGGCGAGGTGAGGTCGAGCACCATGACGGGGGCGATAGCGGAGTTGATTTTTCTGTAGACCGGGTTCGCGGGCAGGTTTGCCGGCAGATAAGTGCGTGCGGCATTGATGGCTGCTTCCACATCGCGGGCGGCGCCGTCGACATCGCGGCTAAGGTCGAATTGCAGGGTGACCGAGCAGATGCCGAGGGTGCTGGAAGAGGTCATCTGGCTAACGCCGGCAATATGGCCGAATTGGCGCTCCAGTGGAGTGGCTACGGAAGAGGCCATGACCTCAGGGCTGGCGCCGGGGAGTGTGGTGGCCACCGTGATGGTAGCGAAATCGATTTGGGGCAGCGAAGACACGGGCAGGTTGAAAAAAGCGAGCAGGCCTGCGAGCGTGACAGCGATGGTGAGCAGCGTGGTGGCTACCGGTCGCCGGATGAAAGGGGCGGAGATGTTCATGCGCCCGTAACTCCGTGGCCCGAATCCGGATTTAGGCCGGTGGTGTGCTGCCGGCGTGAGAAGCGGGTGGCGATACGGTCAAAGAAGATGTAGATGATGGGCGTGGTGTAGAGGGTGAGGACCTGGCTGACGAGCAGGCCGCCGACCATGGCGATGCCCAGAGGGCGGCGCAGCTCAGAGCCGATGCCGGTGCCGAAGGCCAGCGGGATGCCGGCGAAGAGCGCGGCCAGGGTGGTCATGAGGATGGGGCGGAAACGGAGGAGCGAGGCTTCATAGATAGCTTCGACCGAGTTCTTGCCGTGCATCCGTTCGGCTTCGAGGGCGAAGTCGACAATCATGATGCCGTTTTTCTTCACGATCCCGATAAGCAGGATGATGCCAATGACCGCGATAATGTCCAGCGACTGGCCAAAGAGACGCAGGGCGAGCAGTGCGCCTACGCCGGCGGAAGGCAGGGTGGAAAGGATGGTGAGGGGGTGGATGAAGCTTTCGTAAAGCACACCCAACACGATGTAGACCGCGAGCAGCGCCGCAATGATGAGCAGCGCTTCATTGCCGCCGATAGCCGTGTAAGCGGCGGCGGTTCCCTGAAAGCCGACGATCACGCTGGCCGGCATATGAAGGCGCGCCTGCGTGCGGTTGACCGCATCGACCGCCTGACCAAGCGAGGAGCCTTCTGCAACATTGAAGGATACGGTTACCACGGGAAACTGGCCCTGGTGCGCGATGGTGAGCGGGGAGGGCTTCATTTCGAAGTGGGTGAAGGCGGAGAGCGGCACCGGAGTGGGCAGGGTGCTGGTGGAAGCGGCGCCCCCACCCGAGACCTGACCCGAGGTTTGGTTCGATGGTGCGGACGAGGAGGTGGAGCTGCTTGAGGTCGACGACAGGCTATTCGTGGGGGTGCCGGTCGACAGATTGGAACCGGTGGGCGAGGCGGTGCTGGACGCGTTGTTGACGGTGTTGTTCTGTGAGGTTAAGGACGAAGACGAGCTACTGCCGGAGGTGGAGGAAAGTTGCGTGCCCTGGGTAGTTGAAGAGTTGGCGGTGGAGGAAGCGGTCAGGGTAGCCACCGAACTGGCGGCGGTGGTACTTCGGCCGGAAGTAGAGGCAGCTGGGCTTGCAACCGTGGTGGTTGCAGCCCCCTGGACATAGAGACTATTGAGCTTCCTGGGGTCTTTCTGAAAATCGGGGAGGGCCTCGAGGATGACGTGGTACTGGTTTGACTGGGTATAGAGCGTGCTGATCTGGCGCTGGCCGAAAGCATCGTAGAGGGTGGAGTCGATGGTATCGGCGGTGATGTTCATGCGCGAGGCGGTGGCGCGATCGATGTCGAGCTGCGCGGTGACGCCGTTGGGCTGGTCATCGGTGGCCACGTCGCGGAGTTGGGGAAGGCGGTGCATGGCGTCGACCAGCTTTCCCGTCCAGAGGCCAAGTTCGACTGGGTCGGGATCTTCCAGGGTGTACTGGTATTCGGTGCGGCTGGCGCGATCGTCGACGGTAAGGTCTTGCACCGGCTGCATGTAGAGCTGAATGCCGGGGACGCTCCTGAGATTGCGGTCGAGACGGCGGATGACTTCGCTTGCGGTGAGACCGCGAATAGAGGGATCTTTGAGGTTGATCTGGATGCGGCCGCTATTGAGCGTGGTATTGACGCCGTCTGCTCCGATGAAGGAGGAGAGGCTTTGCACGGCCGGGTCTTTCAGGATTTCATGGGCGAGTTGTTGCTGCTTGCGCGCCATGGCGGTGAAGGAAATGGATTCCGGAGCCTGCGAAATTCCCTGAATGATGCCCGTGTCCTGGGTAGGAAAGAATCCTTTGGGGATCTCAATGTAGAGGACGACCGTGAGCACGAGCATGGCGAACGCGATGATCAGCATGGGTACTTCGTAGCGGAAGACCCAGCGGAGGCTGCGCCCGTAAGCGGCGATGATGCGCTTAAAGAGGCCCTCGGTGTAGTGGTAGAAGCGGGTTTGCTCGGATTCCGGGGTGTGGCGCAGGATGCGCGCGGCCATCATCGGCGTCAGGGTGAGGGATACAAAGGCGGAGATCAGGATGGTGACACTGAGGGTGACGGCAAACTCGCGAAAGAGGCGGCCCACAATGTCGCCCATAAAGAGCAGCGGGATGAGCACGGCGATCAGCGAGATGGTGAGCGAGATGATGGTGAAGCCGATTTGCTGTGCGCCCTGCAGCGCGGCCTCCATGGGAGACAGGCCTTCTTCGAGAAAGCGGGAGATGTTCTCCAGCATCACGATGGCGTCGTCGACGACGAAGCCGGTGGAGATGGTGAAGGCCATGAGCGTGAGGTTGTTGAGACTGTAGCCCAGGGCTTGCATGACGGCGAAGGTGCCGATGAGCGAGAGCGGCACGGCGACGCTGGGGATGATGGTTGCGGAAAGGTTGCGCAGGAAGAGAAAGATCACCATCACCACCAGGGCGATGGTTAGCATGAGCTCGAACTCGACATCGCGGACAGAAGCGCGAATGGTGTTGGTGCGGTCGGTGAGGACGGTGAGTTTTATCGCGACCGGGAGCGTGGCCTGGAGCTTGGGCAGCAGCTCTTCGATGCTGCGTGACCACTTGAATGGTGTTGGCGCCGGGCTGGCGCTGGATGTTGACAATCACCGCCGGGGTTTCGTTCATCCAGGCAGCCAGCTTGGTATTTTCGATACCATCGCTGACTCTGGCTACGTCGGTGAGCATGACCGGGGCGCCGTTTTTATAGGCAACAACGAGGTCGCGATAGCCGGCGCTGGAAAGCAGCTGGTCATCGGCATTGATCTGAAAATTCTGCGCCGGGCCGTCGAAGCTGCCCTTGGCGGAGTTCACACTTTCGGCGGTGAGCGCATTGCGCACATCTTCAAGATTGACGCCGTAGGAAGCGAGGGCCATGGGATTGACCTGGACGCGAACGGCCGGCTTCTGTCCGCCGCTGATGGTGACCAGGCCGACCCCGCTGAGCTGCGAAATCTTGGGAGCGAGGCGGGTGTCGACCAGGTCTTCGACGCGCGAGAGCGGCATGGCGGTGGAGGTGAGGGCGAGGGTAAGGACGGGCGCGTCCGCGGGATTGGATTTGCTGTAGACAGGCGGGACGGGAAGGTCGGTGGGCAGGTAACCCTGCGCGGCGTTGATGGCGGCCTGCACTTCCTGCTCAGCAACGTCAATGTTGAGGTTCAGATTAAACTGCAGCACGATGATGGAGCTGCCATCAGAGCTGGTGGAGGTCATTTGCGTGAGCCCGGCTACCTGGCCGAACTGGCGCTCGAGCGGCGCGGTGACGGCAGACGACATGACCTGTGGGCTGGCGCCAGGGTAGAAGGTCTGCACCTGGATGGTGGGATAATCGGCCTCGGGCAGCGCGGAGACGGGGAGGGTGGTGTAGGACGCGAGTCCAATGACCATGATCGCCACCATCAGGAGTGCGGTTGCGACAGGCCGAAGTACGAAGTTGCGCGACGGATTCAACGGGTTTGCCCGGCGCCACCCTTTCCGGCTAACGTGCCCGCGGCTTCGCCATTGCCGGTGACCGTGTCTTGCGGAGATTCCTGGATCTCCACCTTGGTGCCATCCTGCAATTTGTCAAAGCCGGTGAGCGAGACAGTGTCGCCTGGTTTGAGCCCTTGGACGGCAGAGACGTTGCCATCGGTGGTCTGCTCCACAATGTTCTGGATGGACGCAGTGTTGTTGCTTACCTTGTAGACAAAGGCTTGTACGCCATTACGCTGGACGGCCGCACTGGGAATCAACAAGGTGTTATGCAAGCGTGTTTACCAGCAGGCGGGCGTTCACGAACTGGTTCGGATAGAGGGCTAGATCCTGGTTGTCGAACTGGGCACGAAAGCGGATGGTGCCGGTGGTGGTATCGACCTGGTTGTCGATGGTCAGCAGGCGGCCGGTGGCGATCTTGTTCATTTGCGAACGATCAAAGGCGTCGACGGGCAGGCCGGTGCGGTGCAGAATTTGCGACCGGAGCTGGGATAGGTTGTCTTCGGCGACATTGAAAACCACCGTAATCGGCTGCAATTGTGTAACCACGACGAGCGCATTCGAATTTCCGGCAAAGATGGTGTTGCCGGGATCGACCAACCGTAAGCCTACACGGCCCGAGGCGGGCGCAGCGATATGGCAGTAGCTGAGTTGGACCCTCTGGTAGTCAACCTGGCCTTCGTCGTTCTTGACCGTGCCCTTGTATTGCTCGACCGCCTGCTCCTGGTCTTCCAGGGTCTGTTTGGCGATGGCGTTCAGCGCCGAGGCTTTCTGATAGCGAGCCAGATCGATCTCTGCTTGCTTGAGCAGGCCCTGGTCGTGTTGTAGCGTGCCTTCCGCTTGTTTAAGCTGGGCTTCGTAGGGCCGAGGATCGATCTCGATCAGCGACTGGCCCTTGCGCACCATTTGACCTTCGCGGTAGTTGACGGCGATGACACTTCCAGTGACCTGGCTGTAGACGCTGACAGTGGAGAGGGGAGTAACGGTGCCGATGGCGTCCACGTGTATGCCGATGTCGCCCTCGCGGACCGTGGCGGCCTTGATGGTGACGATGGCGGGCTGCTCGAGTGCGTTCTGGTCGGGTTGGGGCTTGGGTTTGTGAGTAACGAGCAGCACGACGCAGAGTATAAGCAAGACGATGAAAAGAAGGCCCAGCCAGGGACGACGTTTTTTCCTACCGGCGACGGAGGCATCCGCATAGGGATCGGGATGCAGTCGCGCTTCTGGACTCACCATGGGTGCTGGACTCCGGCGGATGAAATGATTTGTTAGGTAGCCTTACCAGTACTCTAACAGTCCGATGATTAAAGGGTGGCGTGCTTGAGGATGTTCTTGTTCCACGCGGAATTGCTACGCTCGCGTTGTTCGGTTCCGGACAGTGATTCCTGAATCCGGACAAGATGCTCCAGCATGCTTTTCAGTTCTTGCAGATATTTGCCTGCAAATGAAGCGCTTACTCCCAGGGCTGATTGGGAAGAGAACGTGCAAATCCGAACATGGATAATCTTGCGCACGGAGGCTTTCCATGGGGACCTTGTTACAGGATCTTCGCTTTGCCTTTCGTCAACTCAGGAAAGCTCCGAGTTTTACCGCCACTGCGGTGCTGACGCTGGCCCTCGGCATTGGCGCAAACACGGCCATCTTCAGCCTGGTGAACTCACTGCTGCTCAAGCCGCTCCCGGTGCCAAATGCCGACCAGCTTGCGACCCTGGCTCCCCGAGAAAACAACGGCCCCTTGGGGCGGGTACTCTCCTGGAACGAATTCAAGCAGGTTCGCGCCCAGAGCGGGCGTTCCTTCAGCGACCTCTTCGCCTACACCCTCAACCTCGACGGTTTGGCCGTAAAGGGGCAGCAGCCGGATCGCATCTTGACTACATTCGTCAGCGGTAACTTCTTCGAGGGGGTGGGACTGCAGCCTGCTGCCGGGCGGCTGTTCCTGCGCAATGAAGGAGAGGTCCTGGGGCAGGACCCGGTGATTGTTCTTAGCTACGACTACTGGCAGCAAAGATTCAACGGCGAGGACGTGGCGGGGCGCCCGGTCACACTCGACGGACACCCCGTGACCATTATCGGCGTGGCGCCCAAAGGTTTTGGGGGAATGCAAAGCTTCCTGAACTCGGCCGCGTATTTACCCCTGTCGCAGCTGCCCATCACCGGCACTCCGGTCGACACCATCGATAATTGGCAGAACCGGATGTTCTTCGTTCAAGGGCGTCTCCGTTCCGGAGCCAGCATGAAGCAGGCAAACGCAGCCCTGAACCTGGTTGCCCAGCGACATCACTCGCCTGCACCCGGATGTAGAGAAGAAGCTCAGCATTGAGGCCTTTCCCGAGCGGCAACTGCGTCTCGGTGCCGGCGAGCCCAACCTCATGTTCATCATTTCGGCGCTTTTTCTTTCTCTTGCGCTCATGGTGCTTTTGCTGGCCTGCGTCAACGTCGCCAACCTGGTTATGGTGCGAGCTACGGCGCGTGAGCGCGAGATGGCCATCCGCACGGCACTGGGCGCTCGGCGCTCCCGGCTTATCGGTCAGATGATCACCGAGAGCGTGATGCTGGCGCTGATCGGTGGCGGCATGGGCGTCCTGCTCGGCATGTTCGCCAGCAGCGCGCTCAGTCATCTCGACCTGCACGCCGATCTTCCGGTCAAGTTTGTGTCCGACTTCGATTGGAGAATTTTCTTCTATTCATTTGCCATGGCTTTGCTGGCGGGGGTGGTGGTGGGCATCGTGCCCGCGCTGCGCATTGCCAAGGCAAATGTGAACACCGTTTTGCACGAGAGCGCCCGCGGGGTGACCAGCGGGCGGCATTGGCTGCGCGATGGCCTGGTTACTCTGCAGATCGCCGGCTCGCTCGTACTGCTGGTGGTCGCTGCCTTGTTTGTGCGCAGTCTTGCCGCCATGCAGACTATGGATTTGGGATTCAAACCGGATCACGTGATGAATTTCGCCATCGATTCCCATCAGATCGGGCTGAGCGATGGCGAAGCCCGCGACCTGGCGGCGAACATTACGGCCCGTCTGCATCAGCTCGCCGGAGTCGACTATGTGAGCCATGCAAGCTACACTCCGCTGGGCTACTTCAGCAATGGTGGCGATCGGATGGTGATCGATGGAGCCGCCGTTGCAGAAAATCCTAACGATTTAGACGCAGGCTACAACGTCGTTTCGCCAGAATATTTCAGCGTGATGGGCATCGATCTTGTTCGCGGCCGCGCCTTTACGGAAGACGATAAAGAGCATGGCACGGATGTGGCCGTAATCAGCGAGAGCACAGCCAGAAAGTTCTGGCCCAATCAAGACCCCATGGGCCGCACCTTTCGCATGGCCAGCGAAAAAGACCGCAAGCTGGAGATCGTTGGCATCGCTCGTGATGCCGAATTTCAGATCTACGCCGGAGCCAAGTCGCGGCCCTACTTTTACCTTCCGTATGCACAGCACGTTAAAGGGAACACCATGATGGTATTCCAGCTAAGGTCAAACAGGGATTTACTTGCTCTCATTCCCGCGGCGGAGAAGACGATCCATGGGCTGGCCCCGCAACTTCCTATCTTTCAAGTGCAAACCATGCGCCAGGCGCTGTACACGGTGAATGGGCTTCTGCTTTTTCAGATTGGTGCTTCGCTGGCTGCAATCATGGGCGGCCTGGGATTGACGCTGGCTGTCATCGGCCTTTACGGCGTGGTCTCATACGCGGTGGGCAGCCGCATCCACGAGATAGGCTTGCGCATGGCGCTTGGCGCCAGCCGCGGCTCTGTCTTCCGCATGATCTACCGGCAATCGGTGGTCATTATCGCCATTGGCCTCGGGTTCGGCCTGGCCCTTGCGTTGTTGGTTGCGCGCGCGGTGACCGGATTCGTAACCGTCAGTGTGTGGGACCCGCTGACCTACCTGGTGGTGGGGACTGTCCTGGCGATCGCAGCCCTCGCCTCCTGCTATTTTCCTGCCCGGCATGCGATGGCGGTGGAACCGATGGTGGCGCTACGCGAAGACTGAGCTAAGAGCCCAGGGGCTAAAGCCCAATTCTCTTTTAGCCCTTTACGGCACGGCTAAACAGCTTGCAAAAAAAACTTATGCTTTGCAGGGTACAGCCTTCAGGCCGTACGTAAATGCTTTGCAATGAATCCGGCTGTAGCCGCTGCGAGCGCAGGGGCTGATTGGGCAGCTCGGGCGTTCTCACCAGGGCTGAAAGCCCGTCATTGCAAGATGAAGCGTTCTCGCGGGTTTGAAAACCCGCTCCCCCGGACTGAAAGTCCGGGGCTGGCACAGGTCGATGCTGCACCAGCAGCGCCTTCCATGCGCGATTGATGCGGTCCAATTCGTCGTCCGATGGCCCATTCGGAGCCGGGAATCCGGCATGACTGAACATCATCAGTACCGGCACAGGGCCCTTGGCATTCGCGGGTGTGACCAGGGTCATGTGAATGCGAACTTTTATCTGAGGATAAGACGAGCTGCCCACCTCGCCAATCAGGTCCTTGGCAATTACGGGCGTGAAGCCAATCCGCTCACGGTCCACTGTGGTCACGGTCCAGGTGACCTGGGCACGTTGCTTGGAACGCGGCCATACACATACTTCGAATACATCTCGACCAGCTCGGGCCGGCGCTGATCCCACCACATGCCCGGCGTCGTTACTTTCCGGCCATCGTTCATGATGAGCGGGTCGGGAATGTTGGGAAAGGGGTTGGCCTGCGATTCATCGTAGTTGGCGTGATTGGGCGCTTTTTCATTTCCGCTCGGTCCTGGACGCAGCGACTTGATGCCCAACTGATCCATCATGTTCTGACGATCCTGCTCGGCCGTGAATGTGACCGGCGCTGCAGGAGCTTGCGCCATTGCGGGTGCGTACACCGCAAGCAGGCACAGGAGAGCGGTGGAGAGGGCAGGTGACTTGAACGAAGAGGACACGCACGGCTCCAGGGTGATCTTGCTCCGCTTTGAAGAGCGATTATATCGAGGCCCGAAGGCCATATACCATGCTCACATGGGCCCCATTCCCCTTCCGAAGGGAGCAGTCTTTGATGAATTGGGAGCGATTGTCCCGCCGGGTCTCAAATGTGATTCCGGCAGCCGCAAGTTTTGCGTGGGTAGCCATCAGCTTCTCTTTGCAGGCACAAACCGGCCGTATCTACACGTCCGATGATTACAACCGGGCCGCCAATCTGCTGAATGCGGGCACTTTTTCGCTCGTCGATCACGCGATAACACGCGCGACTTTCATCGGCAACGATCGCTTCTGGTACCTCGACAGTGAGAATGGGTTGCCGACTCTCGTGGTCGCCGACGCCGTGCGGCGAACCAGGTCCGCCGCCTACGATCCGCTCCGCATGGCCGCTGCACTGCACGCGGCTGGGGTGGAAGAGACGGATGCGAAGCGGATTCGACCGCAAGGAGTTTGATCTGCTCGACGAGGGCCGAAGCGTAAGGATCACGATCAGTGGCATTCGATACAAATGTGCGCTGGACGCTGCGTATCGCTGTTCAGTGGAACTGGCGGGCCCTGCCGGCACGCCTAAGCCGAGCTTGAACGACGCCTCGCTTGCCGATTTTTCTCCCGATGGAAGACGGGCGGTTTTCCTGCGCGATTGGAACCTGTGGGTGCGCGACATCGCTACCGGAGCTGAAAAGCAACTCACCACGGATGGGGTGAAGGATTACGGCTATGCAACCGACAATGCAGGTTGGATCCATAGCGACCACGCGATCGTAGTGTGGTCGCCGGATTCGAAGAGGCTCGCGACGTTTCAGCAGGATCAGCGCAAGACCGGCGAAATGTACACGGTCAGCTCGCGCATCGGACATCCTCACCTGGAAACGTGGAAGTACCCATTGGTTGGCGACAAGGACGTGACCATGATCGAGCGCGTAATCATCGACGTGGACACAGCCAAGGTGACGCGGCTGAAGATGCCGCCGGACCAGCATCGCTCGACGTTGTGCGACCACCTGGTTTGCCACGCCGGCTGGGAGGATGTGCAGTGGGCCGCCGATGGGAAGACGCTGGCGTTTGTTTCTACCTCGCGCGATCACAAAGTGGAAAACGTGCGCATAGCGAATGCGGCCACCGGCGCGGTTCGCGATGTGTTCTCAGAGACGGTGCCAACCTTCTTCGAAAGCGGCTACGATCATGTGAACTGGCGCTATCTCTCCAAGCGAAATGAAATTCTCTGGTTCTCGCAACGCGAGAACTGGGGAAACCTGTATCTGTACGACGCAGGCACGGGAAAGTTGAAGCATGCGGTTACGCAGGGCGACTGGAACGTCGATGAAGTGCTCCATGTAGATCAAGAGACAGGCGAGATGATCCTGACTGGCACGGGCCGGGAGCCATCGGAAGATCCGTACTACCGGCGCGTCTACAGTGCCAATTTAGACGGTCAGCACTTGAAGCTGCTTACGGCGGAGGACGCCGACCACGTGGCCGCCGTATCCAGCGATGGAAAATTCATTATCGATATCTACTCCACGCCGCAGAAGCCGCAGGTCATGTTGTTGCGCGATGGCTCCGGCGCGATGATCGAAGAGTTGGCCCACGGCGATATCACACGCTTGCAAGCCGCGGGATGGATCGCACCCGAAACCTTTCACGTAAAGGGACATGACGGCAAGACGGATGTCTACGGGCTGCTCTTCCGTCCCGCTAACCTTAACCCCTCGCAGAAGTACCCGATTATCGATTTCATTTATCCCGGACCGCAGGGTGGTTCCTTCGGAACGCACGGGTTTCAAGCCTCCCGGCTGGATAGCAACTCGCTGGCGCAGCTTGGCTTCGCCGTGGTTCAGATTGAAGGCATGGGGAATCCCAAGCGGTCCAAGGCCTTTCATGACGAGTACCTCAACGACATTGGCATCAATGCCATTCCCGATCAGATCAGCGGCATACGCGAGCTTGCCCAGCGCTATTCGTGGATAGACCTGGACCGTGTTGGTATGTGGGGGCACTCGGGCGGCGGCAATGCTACGGTGGCTACCATGCTCCGCTACCCGGACTTCGTCAAGGTCGGGATCGCAGAAAGTGGCAACCACGAAAACCGGAATTATGAGGATGATTGGGATGAGAAGTGGGTCGGCCTGCTGCAAACGAAGGCCGACGGAACCACCAACTACGATTCGCAAGCGAACGCGCGCTACGCCGGGAATCTGAAGGGGAAGCTGATGCTGGCCCACGGCATGTTAGACGACAATGTGCCGGTATCGACCACGATGCTGCTGATCGACGCGCTGGAAAAGGCTAATAAAGATTTCTCCCTGGTGATCTTCCCCGAGGCGCACCATGCATACGGCCCCACAGCAGGTGCCTACATGATGCGGCGGCGATGGGACTACTTCATCACGGAACTCATGCAGGCCACGCCTCCCCATGAGTTCGCGATGCCGGCATTGCTTCCGGCGGTGCAGTAGCTAGCGACTAAAGAGAGCCCATAGGAACTGGACGGGTGCCCCACGTTCGCACCAGCGTATGTGGGTTGAAAATGATACGTTTCGATTGCTTTTGCTATCCTTGCCCTGGAATTGCCGGTCGAAAGCGAGCAAAAACTTTGGTGGGCTTTGCCCGTCTTTTTCGGCCCAGGTACGCTGGTGCGAACCTGGGGCACCCGTCCAGTTCCTAGCATGGTTCTATTAGAGCACATGATCAATCGTCGAAGTTTCCTCCAGGGTTCCGGAGCAGTTGCCGGCTTGAGCGCGATGGGTTTGTCGGGGTGCACGCGGCATGTATGGCCCCCGCCGCACCCACAGCGACGTCCGCGCCTGCTTTGCCGTTCTATGACGCTGTTGGACCGATCATCCCTATCCGTGCAGATACAGACCGCATCTTCCGCATTACGGTTTGTACCAGGCCGTTTCGACCGGCGGGTCCGCGGCAGGATGTGGAGCGGGTCGGGGATAAGGTTGTGGTGCACAACTACGGCCACGGTGGGAGCGGCTGGTCGCTTTCCTGGGGATCGGCGGATGTGGTGGTGCGGAAGGTGCTTGCGGACGGAAGCGCGCAGCGCGAAGTGGCGGTGATTGGCGCCGGTGCGCTGGGACTGACGGCAGCGCTGACGGCGCAGCGGGCGGGATTGAAGGTGACGATCTACGCCCGGGAGAGAGCGCCCTACGTGCGGTCAGTGCGCGCGACGGGCTCGTGGACACCGGATTCGCGGATTGCGCTTGCCTCGGCGGCGGCTCCGGATTTTCCCGCGCAGTGGGAAGCGATGGCGCGGACCTCGTTTGCGATGTATATGAGCTATATCGGCATCGCGGGTACTCCGGTTGAGTGGACGGATCGGTACTCGCTTTCTGATGGGGGCCACCATGTTTATCCCGGGGAAGGACGCGACTATGTGGAGTACATGGACCGCATCGCGGACCTTACTCCCGGATTCCATGACCTGCCTCCGGGGACCACTCCGTTTCCGACCAAAATTGTTCGGCGTACGACTTCGCTGACCTTCAACGTGGCGGACTATGCGCGGCAGTTGATGACTGATTTTCTCATTGCAGGAGGAACGATCGAGACGCGGGAGTTTCATAGCCCACAGGAGCTTACTGCTCTGCCGCAGCGCGCCATCATTGACTGCACCGGGTATGCCGCGCGGCAGCTTTGGTCAGACGAGAGCATTGTTCCGGTGCGCGGGCAGATCTCGTGGCTGATTCCGCAGGACGGCGTCATATACGGGTTGAACTACAAGGGTTTGAGCGTGCTGGCCAGGCGGGACGGTATTGTTCTGCAGCTGAACAAGGCCGGAGAGGATGACGGCTGGAATGACAGCACCGAGGTGCCGGACCGCGCGACAGCGGAGGAAGCGGTGGCTGTCCTGCAGGAGCTTTATGGCCGGATGGCGAAGATGCAGCGCGGACCAGCATAATTTGGACCGGTCAGTAAGCTGGAGCGAAAACGACATGCCGACATCCAATCAAATATGACTCCACCAGATGCTCCCGCGGTCGCACCGACCGCCAGCGAACCTACCGTCCGTTTCGGTTTTGAAAACACCTATGCTCGGTTACCGGAGCACTTCTACGCGCGGCTGGACCCGACACCGGTAGCGGCCCCGCGCCTGGTGAAATTGAATGTGGAACTAGCGCGGAACCTGGGCCTGGATCCGGATGCGCTGGCGAGCCCGCGATGGGGTGGAGATTCTGGCCGGCAACCGGGTGGCCGAGGGGGCCGAGCCACTGGCGCTGGCCTATGCCGGGCACCAGTTCGGACATTTCGTGCCGCAGCTCGGCGACGGCCGCACCAACCTGCTGGGCGAGGTGGTGGGGCGTGACGGCGTGCGCTACGACATCCAGCTCAAGGGCTCCGGCCCGACCCCGTTCTCTCGCGGCGGCGATGGCAGAGCCGCGCTCGGTCCGGTGTTGCGCGAGTACATCTTGAGCGAGGCCATGGCAGCGCTGGGTGTGCCCACCACCCGGGCCCTGGCCGCGGTGACCACGGGGGAACGGGTGCTGCGCGAAACGGCTTTGCCTGGCGCCGTGCTGACTCGTGTAGCGGCGAGCCACCTGCGCGTGGGCACCTTTCAGTACTTCGCAGCCCAGGGCGACACGGAAGGCACGCGGAGGCTGGCAGACTATGCCATCGCCCGGCACTACCCTGCGGCCGCACAAGCGAAGCGGCCGTACCGGGCGCTGCTCGATGGTGTGATCACCCGGCAGGCGCAGCTGGTCGCACAATGGCTGCTGCTCGGCTTCATCCACGGCGTGATGAACACCGACAACACTTCCATCTCCGGCGAGACCATCGATTACGGCCCTTGCGCCTTTATGGAGGCATACGACCCGGTCAAGGTGTTCAGCTCCATCGACCATAACGGGCGCTACGCCTACGGCAACCAACCCCGCGCCATGCTTTGGAACCTGACCCGTCTCGCGGAGGCGTTGCTGCCCGTTCTGGAGCAGGAGGAAGGAAACGAAGAGGCCGCACTGGCCTCGGCCAAAGAGTCGCTCGCCGCCTTTGGGCCACAATTCGAGGCGGCTTACGACGCCGGCCTGCGGCGCAAGCTTGGCCTCTTCACGGAACGCGAGGGCGATTCGGCGCTGGTTGAGGATCTGCTCACGCGCATGGCTGCGAACCAGGCTGACTTCACGCTGACCTTCCGCCGGCTGTGCGATGCCGCAGCAGGACCCGAGGGAGATGAGAGCGTACGCACGTTATTCGCCGACCCTGGCGCTTATGACATATGGGCTGCTGGGTGGCGCCAACGTCTGGAAGTAGAACCTGCGCCGGGGCAGACGCGTGCCGCGGCAATGCGGATGGCAAATCCGGCATTCATCCCGCGCAACCACGTGGTGGAGGCGGCGCTGGCTGCCGCCATCGAGCGGCAGGACTTCCAGCCGTTTCGAGGAATTGCTGGACGTGGTGTCACGCCCATACGAGGACAGACCTGACCTGGAGCGGTACGCGACGCCAGCCCGCCCTGAGGAGTGCGTCCTTCAGACTTTCTGCGGCACCTAAGCAGCTACAGCGCTGCATACTCCTTCTCGTCGGGTGCTGTGGTATCCCACTCAAGCCAAAACCGGGCTTGAATGGGATACCACAGCACCCGACCCGCCTTTTCTTGCCATCAGGATGAAGCCTCTACCAAGTGCCACGGACTCGATTACTGGTTGCGCAGCGCCACCATCGGCTCTACGCCTGCCGCACGCCGCGCTGGGATCACCGATGCCAGCAGCGCCGCCAAAGCCAGCAGCAGTGTTGCCACGGACAGCATCAGCGGATCCCAGGGCTTAACGCCGAACAGCTGACCGGTCATCAGCTTGCCGGCCCCAATTGCCGCCGGAATGCCCAGCGCCAGCCCGATGCCTACCTGCGAGAAAGCACCGCGGAGCACCATCTTTACTACACTCCCGCGATCCGCACCCAGCGCCATGCGCACGCCAATCTCGCTCGTCCGCTGCTCCACCATGTAGGCCATCACGC
Source organism: uncultured Acidobacteriaceae bacterium (assembly GCA_963821315.1). GTDB lineage: Bacteria > Acidobacteriota > Terriglobia > Terriglobales > Acidobacteriaceae > PALSA-350. Next base: position 56,492 of record CAWGDP010000025.1, read on the forward strand.
CATACAGTCCGACCGCTGCCAACAACAGCCCGAGCACACCGAAAAGCGTCGTCAAGGTGGCAATCATGTTTTGCTGTTGGAAATCGCCGCTCACGACCCTGGCGTACGGATCCACCTCGTAGAGCACGAAATTTGGATCGACGCTGTTTAGCGCCTTGCGCACCCGCTCTTCCATGCCCGGAGGGTTGCCCGGCGCCCAAATCACGATGTTGTACAGGTAGTGGGACCAGATTTCGCCGGCGTTGATAGGCCGGATCGTCCTATTGCACGCTCTGTGCCTCCGGCAGCCAAAACATGGGACCCACCGGATCCTTGTAGTCGCAGGTCATATACCGCATGTCTCTCACGACTCCAACGATTTCGTAGGTTGCGGAATACTTGATTTTGCCCGGCCCGAAGTGCTGTCCGATCGGGTTCTGGCCTTTGAAGAACTTCTGGCAAAGGCTTCGTTGACCACGGCGACCTTGCGTGTTGCCGCAGTGTCCTCCTCCTTGATGGGCCGGCCCAGGACAATCTTTGCGCCCAAGGTTTCGAAGAATCCTGGCATCACTCGCGCCCATCCCGCGCCGATGTCTTCCTTGGCCCCAGGCTCCGGTCTGCCCTGGATGCGAATGCCTTCGTTCCAGCTGTCGCCCCTCATGGGCGCGTAGAGTGCTGGCGCCACCATGCGCACGCCGGGAATCTGGAGCAGGCGGTCGTCAATCTGCCGGAACAGGGGCTCCATTTGTTCGGGCTTGTAGTTGGCCGAGCATGGGATTGATCGAGACAAGATAGCGGCCCTCGGTCTCGAATCCGAAATTCTGGTGCTCCAGATTGCGCAGGCTCTGGCCGAGCAGCGCCGCCGCAGAGAGCAGCATCAAGCGACATTGCCGCCTGCCCGATGACCAGCGACTTCTGCGCCCAGGAGCGCCCTCCGCTCACCGAACGGTTGGCCCCGCGCAGCGCCTCGACCGGGTCGGCATGCGAAGTCATCCAGGCCGGTGCGATGCCGAAAAGTATCCCGGTCAATACCGAGATTCCCAGAGTGAAGAGCAGCACGGGCCAGGATGGCGTCGCATCGACCGGTACGTAATTATTCGGACCGCCGTTTTGAAACGCGAGATACAGAATCAGCCTTGTGCCGGCATAGGCTACGCCGATTCCAAGGATCCCTCCGATGAATGGCAAGCAGCATGGACTCCACCAGCGCTTTGCGCACCAGGCGCCGGCGCGAAGCACCCAGCGCCACGCGCATCGAGGTTTGCGAGCGATCCTTCAAGCCGCGCGCCAGCATGAGATTTGCCAGGTTGCCGCAGGCCACCAGCAGGACACATCCTGCCGCGACCAGCAGCAGCTTGAATCCAGCCTCGTATTGATCGCGCATGGCCGCGACTCCAGCGCCGCCGGGAGTGAGATGCAGCGGTCTGCTGCTGCCAGATCTGCTTTTCGCCTGGCTCCATATCCGGCACATGGCTGGCCAGCCAGTTGTGGAACTCGACCCTCAGCTTGGCTTCGAGCGACTTGGGATTCACGCCCGGGCGCACGCTCCCGATCAGGTCCAGGAAGTTGCGATTTGGTTCTTTCAGCTGGGCGGTCTTTCCGTTGATCAACAGCTCCGCGGTCAGCGGAATCCAGATATCCGGCATGCCTCCGCCGGCCAGCTTGGCGCCATAGAATCCCGGGGCAGCAACGCCGATTACGGTGAAGGGATGCCCGTTGATCTGATAGCTGGCGCCGACTACCGAGGGGTCGGAGCCGTACTTCTCTTTCCAGATGTGATAGCTCATGACCGCTACCGGCGGCGCGCCTTCCTGATCGTCGGCGTCGGTCATGAGCCGGCCGATCCATGGCTGGACGCCGAGGGTCCTGAAGAAATTCCCGGAGACGTATTCTCCATTGCGCGTATCCGCGGCCGCTTGCGATCCCGCTCTGCGGACACCAAGGGCGGCATTGCCGGCCTCCAGCGCGGCCAGGTCGGTGAACTCCGGCGTGTGCGCGCGAAAGTTCTTGTATGCCTCCCACGAGAACAGGGAAAAATCTCCGTCATTGCCTTGGGTATAGCCGCCCCAGTTGCAGCAGCGGATTTTATCTCCGATCCGCCATAGCTCTTCCGGCTTGGCGACCGGCAAAGACTTCAGCATCACCTGATGAACGAGGGTAAAGATCGCTGTAGTGGCGCCGATCCCCAGGGCCAGCGTGATCACCGCCGTGGTGGTAAACCCCGGCGCCTTCCGCAGTTGTCGCAACGCATCGCGCAAATCCGCCAGCATCCGTCCCTCCAAGTCGCATCTACCCTGGCAATACGAGAACGGAGGGCCGCCGGTTCCCGACAGGAGTCTGTCTCCTAACAGAACCCTTAGGAACTGGACGGGATGACGAACCTAGCTGGCAGCTCCAAGGTTCGTCAAACGGAGCATAGGGTTTTCCGCAGGAGCGGGAGCGGGAATGAAAACCGAGAAGCAGGTGACGTTTCTGCCGGGCAGGCTTGTACTGCGGAAATCGATAGTGCCTTCGTACTTCTCTACGATACCTTTGCAGATCCAAAGGCCCAGTCCAGTTCCCTTGGTAGATTTTGTCGTGAAAAAAGGCTCAAACAAACGCTTGGCATCGTCGGGCTTGATGCCTGAGCCGGTATCCAGGATAGAAACTCGAACTCCCGCAGTTTGCGTCGCCGCTCGATAGGACTGCTGTATGTGAATACGCAAGCAGCCGCCCGCTGGCATTGCCTGAATCGCGTTGGCAATGAGATTGAGGAATACCTGTTTCAGCTCCACTGGAAAGCCCTGCACTATCTCACCGCTGCCATAACGACGCTCAACCACGATTCCGTTGGCCTGCAGTTGACGCTCTTGGAGCCCAAGGATGTCATCCAGGAGCACAGAAATCGAGACTGCGACGGGCTGTGACGATTCACGATAAAAGCTCAGTGTCTGCCTGGTTATGTGCGAAATACGAAGCAGCTCCTGTTCCGCCGTCATGGCGTAGCGCCGTGCCTCCTGATCCAAAGAGGGATGACGTTTTAGCAGGTAGAACAGGTTAACGATCGCCTCCAGCGGATTGTTAATTTCATGCGCGACAATTCCCGCCATTCTCCCCATCGCGGCGAGTCTCTCTGATCTGCGAAGTGCTTCCTCGGCCTGCAATCTTGCAGTGATATCCCGGCAAATCTCCAGGACGACGCGCGGTTTGCTTCCATCGCGTTGAAGAATCTTGCGGCAGGCAACGACGATCTCGCGCCCATCCTTTGCATATTGAACCAGGTTTCCTTCCCATTGCTTCCCCTCAGAGATGATTGACTCTATCTCCTCATTGGGAATGGGAAATTGCGTGTTCAGCAGTTGGTGAAGGTTCTTCCCGAGAGCTTCTTCGGCGCTCCAACCATACAGTGCAGCAGCGCCCGAATTCCAGAACTCAACCGTCCCTTTCAGGTCACGCACCATGATGGCTTCCGAGGCAAGCTCCAGCAGGTCTGCACGCTGCCTCAATGTCTGCTCCATCCGCTTTCGCTCAGTGATATCAATGAGCGCTCCGACCGCGCCCCGAACGTTCCCGGAGTCATAGAAGAGTGGATTCGCACTCATCAGGGTTTGAATCACGTTTCCGCTGGCGGAGCGGATTTCGAGCTCGACTCTACCTACCGGCTTACCCGTCGCGGCCGCCCGTTGGAGTGGACGCTCGTCAAACGAAAGCTGCACACCATTTTGATAAACCTCATAGGTTTCCTCGTCATTTTCGTAGCTGTGCGGGGATAGGTTTTCCCGGTGCCCTAGTTCAAGCAACTCCTTCAGCTCGGCGTTCCCCGTCACGAAACGGCAATGGGGATCATGGGCGATGGAAACGCCGACCGGCAAAACCTTCATGATGCTTTCGAGTTCCGCGACTCGCTGCTGCAATTGATCGTTGAGCCTGCGCACTTGCTCTTCGCTTTCCCGCAATTGTTCGGTTCGCGCCAACACCCGCTTTTCCAGGTCGCGATTGAGGAGTTCCAACTCCCGTGTCTTCCGGTGCAAGTCGGCAAATACGCTTACTTTGGCCCGCAAGAGCTCGGGAACAACAGGGACGGAGATGTAATCCATCGCTCCGCGCTGATATCCCTTCATGCGATCGAGATCCGTCAGATGCACCGCAGAGATAAAGATAATGGCCGTTTTTTGAAAGCGCGGGTGTTGACGGATAAGATCCGCTAACTCGAAGCCATCGAGTTCCGGCATGCTCACATCCATCAGAATGATGGCAACATCCCGGCTTAGAAGGAGTTCGAGAGCCTGCTTTCCCGAAGTTGCGCAAAGCAGATTTTCGCCCAGGTCTTCTAATATGGCTTGGTAGCTGAGCAGCTTGCCGGGCTGATCATCGACCATCAGAATATTGACGCTTTCAGTTACGCTCATCTTTCAGGCCCTTTATCGATGAAGCCACATGCGAAGTGTGGACAGCAATTGCTCGGTGTTTACCGGCTTTGCCAGGTACTCGGAGGCGCCTGCCTCGAGGCATTTTTCGCGGTCCCCTTTCATTGCCTTGGCAGTGAGGGCAATGATCGGCAAACGGCGGAAAGAAGCGTTCTGGCGGATTACCTGCATGGTCTCGTAGCCATCCATCTCGGGCATCATAATATCCATGAGCACGATGGACACGTCTGGTACGAATTCCAGCGTTTCGATTGCTGCTTTCCCGGTACCTGCGGTGAGCACACTCATGCCCCGGCGCTCAAGAACACTGCTAAGGGCGAATATATTGCGCACGTCGTCATCCACGACCAGTACTTTCTTTCCTACCAGAGCATCGTCGGAGCGATGGAGCCGGTCTAGCATATTCTGCTTCTGTTGGGGGAGATCCGCTATCACCCGGTGGAGGAATAGTGCTGTCTCATCCAATAGCCGCTCCGGGGATTCGACTCCTTTCACTACCACGCTGCGGGCCAACTCATGCAGGCGGGCATCTTCTTCCGAAGAGAGTTCCTTTCCGGTGAAGACGACGATCGGCATGTCGCTCAGCTGGGGGGTATCGCGCAGCTGCTCCAGGACCTCGAAGCCGGACATATCGGGAAGGCGGAGATCGAGAACGACGCAGTCGTAGGGCTCTACCTGTAACGCCGCCAGCGCTTCGCGGCCGGTGGTTGCCACAGCGACATCGATGTCTTCATGGCCAAGCAGCTCGCGAATACTCAACTGTTCGGCAGGATTATCCTCCACCACGAGGAGGCGTTTGCGGCGCGGAGCAGCGTATTCCTTGATGCGTGTGATCGCGGCATCAAGACCCTCGGTGGTGATCGGCTTGGTGATGAAGGCGAAGGCTCCCCGCGCCAACCCATGGCTCTTGTCTTCATCGAGGGTCAACATCTGTACCGGGATGTGACGTGTAGCCGGGTCCTGTTTCAAGTGATTGAGAACCGTCCAGCCCAGCATGTCGGGGAGAAATACATCCAGGGACACGGCGGCGGGGTGAAATTCGCGGGCCAGCGCGAGAGCTTCCGCGCCCCGGGTAGCGAGCAGGACCTTGAAGCCTTTCTCCCGGGAGAGGTCGCGCAGAATTCTCGCGTAGTGCGGATCGTCTTCGACGATCAGCAGCGCAGCATCGTCTGCCTCAAGGTTCTCCCGGTCGTCCGGAATCTGTTCCACCGGGAGCTCAGCCAGCGCGGTCTTCAGGAGTTCCACCGGTTTATAGGTTACGGCACCCTCGGCATACTTCACGGCTACGGCAGATGGGCCGCTGTAAACCTGTGGCAGGTAGAGAGTAAACGTGCTCCCCGCGTTGGGTGCGCTGCGCAATTGGATTTCTCCGCCGAGCAGACCGGCAAGCTCGCGGCTGATCGCCAATCCCAACCCTGTGCCACCGTACTTGCGGCTGGTCCCTGCATCCGCCTGCTGGAAGGCCTCGAAAATAATGCGTTGCTTCTCTTGCGGAATCCCAATGCCGGTATCCGCGACTTCAAACGCGATGACGGCGGTTGCCCGGCTCAAAATTGGATGTTCGCTGCTCCAGCCTTTATCAGCCACGGAAACGGAGAGGCGCACACCGCCCTTTTCGGTAAATTTGAAGGCGTTCGACAGCAGGTTCTTGAGTACCTGCTGCAGGCGTTTGGAATCGGTGATGAGACTCTTGTTGAGCCGCGGATCGGTGAGCAGCTCAAAGTCGAGATTGCGATTTTCCGCTTCGTGGCGGAATGGACGGCCGATCATGTCCAGGAGGCTGGCGAAGAAGACTTCCTCGGCTTCGACGGAAACGGTTCCGGATTCGATCTTGGAAAGGTCCAGGATGTCACTGATCAGATTTAACAGGTCCGTACCTGCTCCGTGAATCGTACGCGCAAACTCGACTTGCTTGCCGGTGAGATTCCCATCCGGGTTGTCTCCCAGTTGCTGGCCCAGAACCAGAATGCTGTTGAGAGGCGTCCGCAGCTCATGCGACATATTGGCCAGGAACTCGGATTTGTACTTGGAGGTAAGCGCCAGTTCCTTGGCCTTGCCTTCGAGCTCACGTCTGGCCTGCTCAATCTCCTGGTTCTTGCGCTCCACTTCTGCATTCTGCTCGGCGAGCTGTTGGGCTTTCTGCGCCAGCTGCTCGTTTTTCTGTTGCAACTCCTTTTGCTGCGTTTGCAGTTCGGTCGCCAGTTGCTGCGACTGCTTCAAGAGTCCTTCGGTTTGCATCGTGGCCTCGATACTGTTGAGCACGATGCCAATGCTGGCGGTTAATTGTTCGAGAAATGCCAGATGCGAGGCGGTGAAGATTCCCAAAGAAGCGAGTTCGATCACTGCCTTTACGCGATCTTCGAATAACACCGGCAAAACGATCACGTTGCGCGGTACAGCCTCAAACAGTCCGGAGCGAATGGTTACTTTGCTGTCCACCAGATCTCTTATGAGGATGCGTCGCTTTTCAATCGCGCATTGACCTACCAGACCCTCGCCAAGATCCACACGCCGCAGATGACCGTCAGCCGTGTCTCCCGCATAGGCGGAAAGCAGTACCAATTTTGCCTCGTCCTCGGTTTCCATCTGGTAGATAACCGCTTGATGAGCATTGACCAGCGGAGCCAGCTCGGAGAGTAGAGTTTTGCCTACGGTTGTCAGGTCGCGCTGGCCCTGCAGCATGCCCGTGAATCGGGCCAGGTTTGTCTTGAGCCAGTCTTCTTCGGTGTTGCGCTCCGTCGTCAGGCGGAGGTTGTTGATCATGGTGTTGATGTTGTCTTTCAATTCCGCGACTTCGCCCCTGGCCTCTACCTGAATGGACCGGGTGAGATCGCCCTGGGTCACGGCGGTGGCTACTTCAGCGATGGCGCGCACCTGGTTGGTAAGGTTGTCGGCCAGAAGGTTCACATTGCCGGTCAGATCCTTCCAGGTGCCTGCGGCTCCCGGCACATTGGCCTGGCCTCCCAAGCGGCCTTCAACACCGACTTCACGCGCGACCGTCGTTACCTGATCGGCGAAGGTGGCTAGCGTATCGGTCATGTTATTGATGGTTTCCGCCAGCGCCGCGACCTCGCCTTTGGCGTTCACAGTCAGCTTTTGGGTCAGGGCGCCATTCGCAACCGCGGTGACTACTTTAACGATGCCGCGCACCTGCTCGGTGAGGTTGGCAGCCATGACGTTGACATTGTCGGTGAGATCCTTCCAGGTACCGGCCACGCCTGGCACCTGTGCCTGGCCGCCGAGTTTTCCATCTGTTCCCACCTCGCGGGCAACACGCGTTACCTCAGCGGCAAAGGCGTTCAGTTGATCCACCATGGTATTGATGGTGTTCTTCAACTCGAGAATCTCGCCCTTAACGTCGACGGTGATCTTGCGTGACAGATCGCCACGCGCAACGGCAGTGGTCACCTCGGCGATATTGCGCACTTGGGCGGTGAGATTGCCGGCCATGGAATTTACCGAGTCGGTGAGATCTTTCCAGGTGCCGGCCACGCCAGGAACGTTGGCCTGCCCGCCTAACCGGCCCTCGGACCCGACTTCGCGGGCGACGCGCGTGACCTCGCCGGCAAAGGCGTTGAGTTGGTCCACCATGGTGTTAATGGTGTCTTTGAGCAGAAGAATCTCGCCGCTTACGTTTACCGTGATTTTCTTGGAGAGATCGCCGCTGGCGATGGCAGTGGCCACTTCCGCAATGTTGCGCACCTGACCGGTGAGATTGCTGGCCATGGAGTTGACGGAGTCGGTAAGGTCCTTCCACGTGCCGCCGACGCCCGGCACCTGCGCCTGACCGCCAAGCTTTCCGTCCGTGCCGACTTCTCTGGCCACTCGCGTAACTTCTGACGCGAAGGACCGTAGCTGCTCCACCATGGTGTTGATGGTGTCTTTCAGCTCCAGAATTTCGCCCTTCACGTCCACCGTGATCTTGCGCGACAGGTCGCCGCGTGCAACGGCAGTCGCCACTTCGGCGATATTGCGCACCTGGCCGGTCAAATTGCTGGCCATGAAATTGACGTTGTCGGTAAGGTCCTTCCAGGTACCGGCGACGCCCGGCACTTGAGCTTGCCCTCCAAGTTTGCCTTCGGTTCCGACCTCACGCGCCACGCGCGTCACTTCGCCGGCAAAGCCATTGAGCTGATCCACCATGGTGTTGATGGTGTCTTTCAGCTCCAGAATTTCGCCCTTCACATCGACCGTGATCTTGCGCGAGAGATCACCGCGCGCCACGGCAGTGGTCACCTCGGCGATGTTGCGGACCTGGGCCGTCAAGTTGCCGGCCATCGAATTGACAGAGTCAGTAAGGTCTTTCCAGGTGCCGGCAACGCCGGGCACATTGGCCTGTCCTCCAAGCCGCCCTTCGGATCCCACTTCACGCGCTACGCGGGTGACTTCGCCCGCGAAACGGTTGAGCTGATCCACCATGGTGTTGAGCGTTTCTTTGAGCTGCAGGATCTCACCGCGGACGTCCACCGTGATCTTGCGGGAAAGATCGCCGCTGGCAATCGCGGTCGCGACTTCGGCGATATTGCGTACCTGGCCAGTCAGGTTGCTGGCCATAAAGTTGACGTTGTCGGTAAGGTCTTTCCAGGTACCGCCCACTCCGGGAACCTGCGCCTGGCCGCCAAGTTTGCCCTCGGTACCGACCTCACGCGCGACACGCGTCACTTCGCCGGCGAAGGCGTTGAGCTGATCCACCATGGTGTTGATGGTGTTCTTCAGCTCCAGGATCTCGCCCTTAACGTCCACGGTAATCTTGCGCGACAAATCGCCGCGAGCGACGGCTGTGGTGACCTCCGCGATGTTGCGGACCTGCGCGGTCAGGTTTCCAGCCATGGCGTTCACTGAGTCGGTGAGATCTTTCCACGTACCGGCCACGCCGAGCACGACCGCCTGGCCACCTAGTTTGCCGTCGGTGCCTACCTCGCGGGCGACACGCGTAACTTCGGAGGCGAAGGATCTGAGCTGGTCCACCATGGTGTTGATGGCTTCTTTGAGCTGCAGAATTTCGCCGCGCACGTCGACCGTGATCTTGCGCGAGAGATCGCCGCTGGCCACCGCGGTGGCGACTTCAGCGATATTGCGTACCTGGCTGGTCAGGTTGCTGGCCATGGAGTTGACGGAGTCGGTGAGATCCTTCCAGGTTCCGGCTACACCCGGGACTTGCGCCTGACCGCCCAGCTTGCCGTCTGTGCCTACCTCTCGCGCCACGCGGGTCACTTCCGACGTAAACACTCCGAGCTGCTGGATCATGGTGTTCACGATTTTGGCGGAGCGGAGAAAGTCACCTTCGAGCGGACGTCCATCCACGTCCATTCTTACCGTCTGGGTCAGGTTTCCATCGGCTACGGCCGCGATCGCGCGGGTGACTTCGGCGGTCGGCCGCAGTAGATCCTCAACCAGGGTATTGACCGAATCCTCGATCTCCCCCCAGGCGCCGCGGGATTCGTCGAACCTGGCCCGCTCCCGGGTCCTGCCTTTTTTGCCCACCACCTGTCCGACGCGCCGGAGTTCCTTGGCGATACGCTGATTCGCCATGGCAATTTCATTGAAGGTGTCAGCCATTTTTCCGCTGAGCCCGGTCCACGAACCAGGAAGGCGCACGGAGAAATCTCCATCGCGCATGGCCTGCATGCGCTCCAAGATGAGAACCAATTCGGCTGGGTCGTACTCGGCAACAGCGGTATTATGCCCATTGGTCTTTGGCTTTCGAATCGGGGACTCTTCCTGGCCGGACAATACGGGGGTTCCGTTTCTCTTCATGTCCATCTCCTGCGTCATGCGCAGAACGTCAAGCGACGGGCGAACCCGTGAATGAGGTCTGCGTTGAATCTTTCAGAATAAAGGCACGGTGGGTGGAACTGTGGAGGCAGATCATCTGGAGCTCGCGAAGCGTATCCATTGTCTATAGACAGCCCCTTAGATGCCGCCATTGCGATCGCGAGTTGGTTAGCCAGTTTTGTGCGGGAGCTTTTTCTTCGCCCAGGCGGAGACGTTGAAAACAGAGTTCGCCATTTGAAATGGCCAACTTTGCCCAATCTTCCTTCTAATCGAATCTGCGTTGATATGGGGAAACTTTTTGCTCCAAGTCTCTAAAGAGCCACTAGCACTCGCAGGCTTGGACAGCCTTGCAGATTTGGTTTAAGCTGCTGACTTTATTAAGGATACGGAAAAGATCGCTCAGTTCGCCTTGCCCGGGTTGAGAACCAGGGCGATGCCTTCAAACATGCGTTCGAAGCTGGATCTCTCCTGTTCCAGATGGCGCAGACCGGTGGGGGTGATCTGATAGGTGCGCACCCGGCGGTTAGTCGCGGAGACACCCCACTCCGCCTTCACGAGCTTCGCTTTGAGCAGGCGCTGTAGCGCCGGATAGAGCGATCCTTCTTCCACCTGGAGCAGGTTGTTCGATCGCTGCTGGATGTGCTGGACAAGCGCGTACCCGTGGGCGGGCTGGCGTCGAAGCAACTCGAGGACCATCATTTCGAGTGCACCGGGGAAGAGATCACGAGGCGGGGAAGTTTTCATAGGCTATACGCCAACAGGCATAGACTAAACAGGTATCGGACTTTTTGCAAGCAACCTGGATGACCGGGTGCGCAGCTTTTCAGACCCACGAGAGCATTTTATTTTGCAATGGCCGGTCCTTTCGCCCTGGGGAGAATCGAAGCATTGCGGACTTTCCGTGATCTAAGTCGTGATCAGCCGACAGGCAATGTAGGACTCTCGGCGGGAGGAGACAGGTAAGTGAGAACGAGTTCGGTCCTGCTTTTGCTGGTATCAAGTCTATCGGCTGGCGGTCAGACCGGCGGTGCTGCCCCTGCTCCTCAGCTCAGCAACCCTGGTCAAATCACGCCGGCGGCCGGGCTGAAGCATACGGACGAACTCACACAACAACTCGACGTGGACTCAGCTGTGCTGTCACGAATACCATCCGATCCGCTTATTAAGCGCGATCCATTAGCCCCGATCCTTCAGCCGGTCGACAATCTCAGCGAAAGGCTTGTGCAATCCGCGCGGTTGAAGTTCGGTGCAACGTACACCTTTCTGAATCAGTACGCGACCACCGTGCCGGATAGTCCAAGACACAACCAGTTCAGCGGACGCCTCGACTTCACCGGCGCGTGGAGCGCTTACGATCACGGAACTACGGCGGGATCCATCAGCCTGCTGGTTCGTTCCGGAACCAACATCGGTATCAGTCAGCAGTTCAACCTCAGCGACAGAATCGGCTCCGGACTCTATCTCAACTGCCTGCAGGGCGGCGGTCCGCAAGAACCTATCACGCTGAACATTCTCTACTGGCGCCAGGATTTCCTGGATAAGAGGCTTTCCTTTTACGTGGGCAAGATCCATCCCAATGAGTACGTAACCCTCAGCATGTTCAACAACGACGAACGTACGCAATTCTTAAATGGAGCCAACGACGGCAACCTTGCGGTCGCCTCGGATGGGACCTACGCGGCCGGCGGGGCGGTTGAATACCAAGCTACTCGCCATTTCTACGTCCATGCTGTCGCCGTGGACACGGAGGGCGCGCAGCAGAGAAACATTGAGACCCTGGTCGATCGAAAATACATGGAGGGCGTTGAATTCGGCTGGTCCTCGGGTACGCTCGGTGAACAGTACCGCCATTACCGCTTCGGTCTGTGGCGAGACGATACGAAGAACAACGGCAGCGGGTTCGGCGGGGGATTTGGATTCGAGCATGAATTTTCCAATGGCTGGACGCCATTTGGAAGATTTGCTACGGGCACCACCACCGGGACCGCCATCAAGCAAGTCGCGGGAATCGGCCTGGCTCGGGTGCGTCCATTCGGACGCCGGGGTGACCTGTTCGGGCTGGCATTCAACTACAGTGAACCGAGCCGCGGGGGTAGGCATCATGAAAGCGTTTTTGAGTCGTTCTATCGCCTTCGTCTTACTCAGAGAGTGAAGATTGGACCAGATATAGAAGTGTCCATTCATCCCACCTACGCCGTTAAGCCGTACACCACGACACTTCTGGGCGCAAGAATGGAGATGATCTTCTAACCGTTCCTTTTTTGGCGGTCACAGGCCGCGGCATTGGATGTGATCTTCGAATCCTGCGGCCTGATCGCTCTCTGAAAACGCTTTTACTGGGGACTTGCGCGCAGTGCTGCAGGGGAAATCGCCTGAGTCCGAACAAGCGCTTTGAGCTCGTGCCGGAATGCCGCGCGGAGTTCGTGCTCGGAGAGAGGCACGTCGGTGGTAAAAGCGATGGTGCCAAGCTGTAGTTCTTTGTCGAGGTAGACTTTCCAGTCATACCCATAGGTGCCGGTTGAGTACTGGTCAACGGTGATCCGGGGGAACTTGCCGGCCTCTTCTGAGAGAATGCGGGTCAGCCGTTGAATCTTCTCTGAAATTTCCGTTTCCATCTTCAGTGCTCCTCACCACCAGTGTTCTCCGATGAGAAGGACTAGTCCAGCGAAAGTCCGGCGAAAGTGAAGGAAAATTTTCCCGATCTGAGCCTCTGGCCTGAGGGAAAACAGAGCTGTTACCGCTCGTTGCACAACTGCAGCGGCATACACCCAATGACACGACATAGAGTGGCGAGCTGGAAAGAGGGTTGATTGAAGGGTGGATAATAATCGTGCCGCTTTTGTTCGGCCACGTTAGGAGAAGCCGCTATGCCGCGTGCCGTAAGATTCGATCAATACGGGGGGCTTGACGTCCTGCAAGTGGTGGAGGTCGAGCGGCCGATCCCAGGATCGGGGAAGGTACTTGTCCGGGTCAAGGCTGCCGGCATTAATCCGGGCGAAGCCTCAATCCGGAAAGGACTGTTTGCCGAGCGCTGGCCTTCAACCTTTCCTTCGGGACAAGGCAGTGATCTCGCCGGGATCGTGGAGGAGCTTGGCCCAGGGGTGACGAATGTTGCCGTGGGTGATGAGGTCATTGGATTCTCCAACAACAGATCCAGCCAAGCAGAGCTCGTGGTGGTCGAGGCCGGCGACCTTGTGCCGCGCCCAGCAAACGTCTCGTGGGCGCAGGCGGGCGCCCTATTCGTGGCCGGCACCACGGCATTCGCCGCGGTACGGAGCGTCGCCCTGGATGCGGATGATACCGTGGTGGTTTCCGGTGCTGCGGGTGGGGTAGGGTCGATCGCCGTGCAGCTGGCCAAGAATGCCGACGCCAGGGTTATCGGCCTGGCAGGCGCCGCGAACCACCAGTGGCTCTCCGACCACGGCGTCATTCCTATTACCTATGGCGAGGGGGTTGAGGAGCGGATCCGGGCGGCAGCGGGAGGGAAAGTCGATGCCTTCATTGACACCTTCGGCGGCGGGTACGTCGAGCTAGCGCTCAAGTTGGGCGTCGCCAAGAGTCGAATCGACACCATCATCGATTTCGCCGCGGCGGCCAAGTATGGCGTGAAGACGGAAGGTAACCACGAAGCAGCGAATGCTGCGGTGCTCGCGCAACTCGCAGGGCTACTCGCCGCCGGCCGCCTTGAGATTCCGATCGCTAAGGTATATCCCCTGGACGAGGTTCGCGAAGCCTATCGGGAACTCGAGCAGCGTCACACGCGCGGCAAGATTGTGCTTGAACCGTAGATAACTCGTCCCTAGCGAGGATCCATATTTATGCCCAGCTGCCTGGATAAGAACTGGACGGTGGCCTGGTCCGCCTGCAACCAGCTCATCCGGCGCAGGAAGCCATGTATGTCGTTGGGGATGACGAGTTCTTCGAAGGGCGTATGTTGCTGCTCCAGACGGTGCGCCAGTTCGACCGTCTGATCAAAGGGCACATTGCGATCGTCATCTGCATGAATCAATAGCACGGGCGATTTCCATTTTGCGATGTCCGCCTCCGGCGAGGCGGCGAAGGCGGTCTCGACCGCCTTCTTCCATTCCGCACTTGCCTCATACCAATGTTCGGGAAGTTCCTGGGCCTTGGCCAGGAATGGAACCCAATTCGAAATACCGTGGAAGTCCACGCCTGCTTTAAAGACATCGGAGTTGCGAGCGAGCGCAAGGCCGGTGAGATAGCCACCGTACGAGCCGCCCCAGATGGCGATGCGCTTCGGGTCGACGCCCCCAACCTGCTGGAGATAGCGCGCCCCGGCGAGCGCATCCTGATACTCCGCTGCGCCGGCCGGCCCAGCATGCTCAGGATGCTGAAACGCTCTGCCATAGCCGATGCCTAGCCGGTAATTCACCGAGAGCACGGTGAAACCATGGGCGGCCAAGTACTGGTTCACGGCGTAGGCGTTGCTGTAATAGTCCATGTAGTGCCAGCCCAGCAGCATTTGCCGCGTTGGCCCGCCATGAACAAAGATCACACCGGGCTGTTGCGCACCAGCACCGGCCTGGCGGAATAACTGGCCTTGAATGGTAAGGCCGTCAGGAGACTTAAAGCTGACTAACTTGGGGATGACGAGTGCGCTGGACGGAAAATCCTTTGTGCTCCCGGTATCGAGTGTATGGCTTTCGCCTGGCCGTGCGAGAACGTCCACGACTGCCGGCCGCTGTGCCCCGGCCGCGATGTAGGCGACCCTGCCTTCCGTGAGCGCAGCCGGAGACCACTCGAGCGAGTCGCCGCTGGTCAGCGGTTGCGGAGCACGCCCGTCCGTCCCCACACGAAAGAGGTGACGCCGATCCTCATCGTCCCTGGCTTCTCCGGTGTTCGCGCTGTACACCAGGCTGCCGTGATCCGGGCTCAACACCACGTTCTCCACCATGAAGTGACCAGGCGTCAGAAGCCGCGCGTCGCCGCCCGCCGTGTCTACTGCGTATAGGTGGGGCCAATTGTCAGTCTCAGCCAGGAAGACCAGCTTGTTGTCTGCCATCCAAAAGAGCGGCTCATTCTCGTCGAGGTTCGGCAGCGAGCCGGCAAGTGTGTCGGGCGAGTTCCAAACCTTGCTGCTTTTCCCCGTGGCCGCATCGGCGATCCAGAACGCAAACGGATGCGGCGTTTGCACCAGGAAATTTTCGGGTCCATCGCCGTGGCTTGGCTGGCGCATGAAGGCGATCGAGTTGCCGTCGGGTGACCACACCGGGTTCGAGTCAGAGCTGGTGGATGGGCTGAGGTAAAGCAACGGCTGGCTAGAGGTATATACGCCCACGAAGCTGTGATCGCCCCGGTCAGACACGAAGGCGAGCCGCGTTCCGTCAGGGGACCAGAGCGGTGTGTTATCTTTCCCGCGGTCGAAGAAAAGCCGCTGCGGCTTGCCTGCGACATTGCTCGCACTGGGAAGCGGGGCGGTCCAGATCTGCCCATCCTTCACGTAGGCCAGTTGTCCCTTCGAGGACAAGGCCGGACTGTCTCCCTCGGCTACCTGCACCGGGGTGCTCGCAGAGTCTGCGAGGGACACAGACCAGATCGTGATTTTGGCTTCGGATGGGCTGCTATCCGGATTTGGCGCCAGATTGCCCTGGGCTGGCCAATTGGCGTCGTGATCGCCGCCGCGCACGTATAGCAGCTGCGATCCATCGGCGGAAAAGGTGAGCTGGGTCAGCTCCTGTCCATCGTCCGCGGTGTAGTGCGTGAGCTGACGCGGCTGGCTGTCTGCCGCGCCTGCAGACCAGATGTTGCGAACGCCGCGCAGATTCTCCACCCAGGCAAACCTGTCGCCCTTCTCTGACGCAACGAGTCCGCTGTCATAGGTGTAGCTGAGCACCTGATCCAATGTGGGCGCGGAAGCAGCGAAGACCGGCGGAACGAAAAGCAAGGCAGCTGAAAGTGCAGAGCGGAGGAGGATGCAGCGCATTTTTGTACGATACAACGGCGTTCGATGCTTTCTGAAATCCGGGTTATCGGTGCGCGCCCATTCGGCATGCGATGAGAAATGCTTGTATCGTCGCTTCGACATTGGCCTTGTTCTGACCAGCGATGTCGAAGGCTGTGCCATGCGCTGGGGTGGTGATTGGGATGGGCAATCCGCCGTGGATCGTCACTCCCTTGTCGAAGCCCAATAGCTTGAGCGCGATCTGCCCCTGGTCGTGATACAGGGTGACGATGCCGTCGTATTGACCGTCTCGGGCTTTGAGAAAGATGGTGTCGGCGGGGAACGGCCCGGCGACGGGATACCCTTCCGCATTCGCCTCACTTACGGCGGGGGCGATGATGTCGATCTCCTCGCGCCCGAAGGAACCACCGTCTCCGGCGTGTGGATTTAGCGCGGCGACAGCCACTCGTGGATGATCGAACCCGGCCGAATGCAGGGCCGCGTAGAGCAACTTCACTGACTCGATGATTCGTTCCCTGGTGAGATAAAGAACCACGTCTTTGAGCGGCACGTGAGAGGAAACACGGGAGGTCCACAGGCTACCCAAGGTGTTGAACTCGCAGACGTAGGAGGTGATCCCTAGGTGGTTGGCAAAGAAATGAAGCTCGTCGGTGAACTTCATGCCCGACAGTCCCATGGAGCGTTTGTTCAGCGGGGCAAAGCAGACGGCGTCGATGAAGCCAGCGGACGCGGCGTCCAGGCACATTCCCAAAACCTTGAGCACAGAGTCACCCGCGGCACCGGAGACCGTGGAGCGGGGAGCATCGCCGGGACGGATGGTTTCTAGTGGGAGGAATAGGGGAGCGTTGTTGGGTAACGAGCAGACTTCATCGAAACGATTGATGGTACGAGTGGCGACGCTCACGCCGGCGATGGCTTGGCCTTCTTCCCACAGCCACGTGTCTCCGACTAAGACCACGTTGGCTTGGCCAATCACGTCGCGGCGCGTTAGCAGCTTCGCTATTAGCTCGGGACCAATCCCGGATGGATCACCGAGGGTCAGCGCTACTGTCGGCTTGGGCGAATTGTTCAAGGGGTCCTCTTCTACACACTGCACGAATCTAACCCTCTTGCCCCACCGGCAGCAAACGCCGGGTGCCCCATTCAAGCCTTCTTTTGGCTTGAGTGGGATAACTGCTCTCGATGTGCCACTACCCGTCCGCCCGTTTCCCTTCAGCAGTGTTAGCTTGACGAACGGGAGGGCAGATCGAGTGCCGTTTCTCCCACTCAAGCCAAAAGAAGGCTTGAATGGGGCACCCAGCGTTTGCTGCCGGCACGACGGGGCGGAGGGAGTCGTTTGGGGGAAAGGCGCACTGCAGGTCCCTCGGCTACGCTCGGGATGACAAAGTTTAAAGGGTTGGCGGACCTTGGCGTTTAGTTATTCGGATCGAATGGTTTTCTGCAAACGCAAAAAGGCCGGGGCTTTCGCACCGGCCTTTTGCTTTGCTTACGCTAGTTGCTGAAGAGCAGGATGCCAGTGGACTTGTCTTCTCCCACTTCGCTGACCGGCCGGTAGAAGAGCTGATTGTTGTCGAGATATACCTCGAGGAATGCAGGACGCTCGGAAATGCCGCCGGCGATCAATGCTTCCGACAATGGATCTTCGACATAGCGCTGCAGCGCGCGGCGCAAAGGACGCGCCCCGTACGTGCGATCGACTAACGTCTTTTCCAAAATCCACTTCTTGGCATCTTCGGTCACCGACAACGTGATCGCCTTCTGAATCAGATTGGCGTTCAGCTGCTGTACCAACAGCTCCAGGATCTGGATCAGATCCGCATCCGAAAGCGACAGGAAGATGATGACCTCGTCCAGTCGATTCAGGAATTCCGGATTGAAGGTCCGCTTCACCTCGTTCTTGACCAGCTCCTCCATCTTGTCCATCAGCAGGTCTTCCCTGTCTGATTGGAAGCCCAGCCCCTGCTTTCTCTGCAGGTGCCGCGCGCCGATGTTCGAGGTCATGATGATGATCGAGTTCTTGAAGTCCACGGTGTTGCCGAGGCCATCCGTCAACTGACCATCTTCAAAAACCTGCAAGAGGATGTTGAAGACATCAGGGTGCGCCTTCTCGATTTCATCCAGCAGCACCACAGAGTAAGGCGAGCGCTTCACCCGTTCGGTGAGCTGACCACCTTCCTCGTAACCCACGTAGCCCGGAGGCGAACCGATGAGCTTGGAGACCGAGTGCTTCTCCATGAACTCCGACATATCGAAGCGGATCAGAGCCTTCTCGCTGCCGAAGAGGAATTGGGCAAGAGTGCGCGCCATCTCCGTCTTGCCCACACCAGTCGGCCCCAGGAACAGGAACGAACCGATGGGACGATTGGGCGACTTGAGACCCGCACGGGAGCGGCGGATCGCACGGGACAAGGCCGAAATCGCCTTATCCTGCGAGATGACACGCTTGTGCAGCTCTTCTTCCACACGCAGCAGCTTCTGGGTTTCCTCTTCTTTAATAGAGGTGATGGGAACCCCTGTCCAGCGGCTGACCACATCTTCAATATCCTCGCGGCCAACGATGCCGGCGGTCGAGTCGTCGAGGTGATATTTGTCGCGCAGGGCGCGCAGGTTCTCGCGCTCCTTGCGTTCCTCATCGGAGTAGAAGCGCGCCTTCTCAAATTCATGGTTGGCGATCGCATTTTCCATGCGATGGACGATGAACTTGATGCGCTTCTGCACCTCGGTGATCTCTTCCGGCAACGAGGTCTGGCGCAGCTTGACGCGCGCACCGGCCTCGTCGATCAGATCGATTGCTTTATCCGGAAGGAAGCGATCCGGGATATAGCGGTTGGAGTGCGAGACCGCGAAGTGGATGGAATCATCGGTGTAGCTGACCGCATGGAACTTTTCGTAGCGGTCCTTGATACCCATGATGATCTTTATCGCATCCTCTTCATTCGGAGGCGGCACCTTGACGGCCTGGAAGCGGCGCTCCAAGGAGCGATCCTTTTCGATCGACTTGCGATATTCCGCCGGCGTGGTTGCGCCGATGCACTGAATCTCGCCTCGCGAAAGGGCCGGCTTCAGAATGTTGGCCGCGTCGAGCGAACCCTCGGCTGACCCAGCGCCTACCAGTGTGTGCAACTCATCAATGAAGATGATGGAATTCTGGTTCTCCATCAGCTCTTTCATGATGGTTTTGAGCCGCTCTTCAAACTGACCGCGGTACTTGGTTCCCGCAACGATGAGGGATAGATCCAGGGCTAACACTCGCTTATCCGCCAGGAAGCTGGGCACTTCGCCGTCAGAGATGCGCTGCGCCAGTCCTTCCACGATGGCTGTCTTGCCCACACCAGGCTCTCCGATGAGCACTGGATTGTTCTTGGTGCGGCGGCACAGGATCTGCACTACACGCTCCAACTCCTGGTCGCGGCCGACCAGCGGATCGAGCTGGTTATCCATCGCCGCCTGGGTCAGATCACGGGAAAACTCCACCAACAAGCTTGACTCACGATTGCGCTGAGAAGGGGGCGCCTTCTCCTGCGTAGCCCGGGCCAGTTCCTCACGAATCGCGAGCAGACGGAGGCCGCGTTCGTGCAATATCTCGGCTGCGAAACACTTCTCCTCGCGCAGCAGGCCCAGCAGTAGATGTTCCGTCCCAATATGCTTGTGCGAAAGGCGCTCAGCCTCCTCAGCAGCATAGGCGAGCACACGCTTACATTCATTCGACAAAGGCAGATCAACAGAAGTAGAAACCTTCTCCCGAATCGTTGTGTGGCCTTCAATCTGTTTCCGTATGGATTCAACTGAAGCATGGGAGCGGAGAAAGCGATTGGTCAGCGCTTTGTCCTCACGCAGAAGACCGAGCAGCAAGTGCTCCGTCTCGATGTATGGGGAACCAAACTGGCTGGCCTCATACCGTGCAAAGAAGATGACGCGCCGCGCCTTTTCTGTATACCGTTCGAACATGTTCCCCCTTGAAAAGCTGCCCCTGATCCACTCTTTCGACCCTTGCGGATTTTCAGAGGGCCAACGGCAATTTTCTTTCGTCCTGTTCCATCTTCCGGAGCCTTGACCCCGAGAAAACAACTCGGCTGGGAGCAATATAAGCTTTGATTAATCTTATATCGGTCCAGCCCATCCAACGAGTCACCCGTTTGGGTTAAAGCGTTGGCACCGCAACATTTCTCTGGAAAACGTGGTAGTTACGCCTCAACTCAGACTTCGAGTGGAGACAATTCTTCGACTTGCCCATGGGCCAACCGCAACACCCGTTCACAACGCCTCGCCAGAGGCAAATTGTGAGTAACCAGAATCGAGGTAAGACCATAGCTTGCATGCAGGCGCTCGATCAGGCCGAACAGGGCATCCGCAGTCTGGTTATCCAGATCTCCTGTAGGCTCATCCGCCAGCAAAAGACTCGGCTGGGTAACCAGAGCGCGCGCTATCGAGACACGCTGCTGTTCCCCGCCGGAAAGCTCTCCTGCGCGATGAGTTGACCGGTCTGCCAGTCCCACCTCGCTGAGCCAGTGTGTGGCCTCTTGCATTGCCTCTTTTTTAGACTTACCGCGCGCTAGAAGGGGGAGCGCGACGTTTTCAACGGCCGTAAACTCGGGTAGCAGGTAGTGAAACTGCCACACATAGCCGATCTCGCGATTGCGAAAGTCCGCTGCCTCACCGGGGGACAAGGATCGCAAGAGTGTCGCCCCAAAGTATACCTCACCGGCAGACGATGTATCAAGCGCCCCGAGGATGTGCAACAGTGTGCTCTTGCCGGCGCCCGACTGGCCCACAACCGCCAGCATCTGCTGCCTTTTCACCTGAAAGTTGATGCCCTCGAAGAGCACCAAGCGCCCGCGTCCAGTGGCATATTCTTTGCGCAGATTGCGGACATCGACCAGGACGTCGTCCGGGCTGCCGCGCGGCATCAGGCGGCCTGCGGTGGCTTCGTCTGCTGCGGCGGCCAATTCCATCTTCTGCCTCTGCGGTCACTAATCAATCGCGACCTATCTTCATTTATCACTAATGCACCCCTTAACGGAAGAGGGTTTATGAACGGGTTGCTTCATGCAGCATCAGTTCCCTATGTCCGTCTTGGCTCCGCGCGCCGATTTGCTTCGGATTGGGAAATTACTTGGAATACTCTGCGGTCGTACTCCCAGGGCGCCGGTACACTAATTTCCCTTTGGATGCAACAGACACCGGTTTTGATTCTGATCAGCCATCGATCATTCATAGCGGAGGGCTTCAGCGGGCAGAATCCTGGCGGCGGAACGGGAAGGATAAAGGGTGGCCAGCAGCGACACGGCCAGCGCCACTCCTCCCACAATCAGCCCGTACGTCCAGCGCGCAGCGAAGGGGAGATAGTCGATGGAATATACCGCGGCGGAGAGGGGAAAACGATAGTGGCCGCCTAACCAGGAGAGGCCATAGCCGCCGATCAGGCCCAGGACAGTGCCGGTGACTCCGATCAGCAGCCCCTGCAGCAGAAAGATCAGCCGCACCTGCCGCGGCTGGACTCCAAATGACATCATGACCGCGATATCGCGGGTCTTTTCCATCACCATCATGGTCAGGGCGGTGAGTATGTTCAGCGCGGCCACGCAGACAATCAGGCCTATGACAATGAAGGTCACAATCTGTTCCAGCCGGAGCGCCCGAAAGAGCTCGCGGTTGGATTCCATCCAATTGGTGGTCAGGAACCCGGGCCCGGCAGCCTGCTCGATTTCGCGTCCGATACGGTCGGCATGATCGAGGTCATCGACTTTGAACGAGATCACCGACACCACGTCCGGCTCACCAAAGAGACGCTGCGCATCCGCCAGGCTGGTAAACGCCATGCTCGAATCGTATTGATAAAAGCCGGAATGGAAGATGCCAACCACCTGGAATCGTTGAAATTTGGGTATCAGCCCAAGCGGGGTCAACTCCCCTTGCGGGCTGGTAACCAGGACCGTGCTCCCCACCCTGGCATCGATGGTCTCTGCGAGATCGCGACCGATCACAATCGGCGGCGGCGCGTGGTCCTCGGTGGGGACCGTGCCCTCAGGCTTGGGTTCTAGCGGCACGACGCTGCCCAAGGTAACGCTGGAGAGCAGGTCGCTGACCCGGCGCTCCTGAGCGGGGACGATGCCCTCGATGAGGGCGCCCCCGGAACGAGCGCCATTCGAAACGAGTACTTGCTCGTAGAGCCCAGGAGAGGCGGCCTTGACGTGAGGCAGTTGCTCCAGACGTGCGGTCAGCGGGCGCCAACTGCGGATGCCATCGCTGGCAACGCGCATTAACTGCACATGAGCGGTTGAGCCCAGCAGCCTGTCCTGCAGATCCCGGCGCATGCCGTTGGTGATGGCCAGGGCAACGATCAGCGAGGCTACACCCGCGGCCACGCCGGCTATAGAAATGACGGTAATGATGCCCACCACCGCCTGGCGGCGCTTGGCCCGCAGGTAACGCACGGCGACAAAAAGCTCGAAGCGCATGGGGTTTAGCGAACTACGGTCTTGGCTGCGCTCACGTTTTCGTACCGGTCATACACACGCACGGTAAGAATGTGCTCCTGGGGGTCGGTGACCGGCGGGCGGGCATCCGCCGGCTCTTCTTCGGGCGGAGTTCGCGCAGTAATCGCGGAAAGCGGAACGGTGAGATCGTAGTGTTCGGTCAACGAATCGGAGATTTTCCCCACCGGCTCCAGAAACTGCCATCGCCCGGCATCGAGGGAGTACTCCGCGTGCGCGATGGGTGAGATGGCATCTGTGGCGACGAAGCTGGCGTGAAGCGACTCCACCCTGGAGAGTGCCCTGGAGTGAGGTGACCACGGGCGGAGTGGTATCGATGATGAAATGGTCGCTCTCCCGCTCGCCTGTCAAAGCATCCCCGAGAGTATGCGCGGGGGCGTCGCTGGCGACCACCCGGATGCGATAGCCGCCATCGGGGATCCGGATGGAATCGAAGGAATAGAAGCGCTCGGTTACGCGCGCCCTGAGCAGGCGCCAGTTCTTCTCGTCATCCCCGCGGACATACACGTCGAAGATCAGCTCGTCGCCGTTGTCGTCATGAGCCGACCAGCGCACCGTCACTGCGGACCGGTCCCGGACCGCGGAGAGGGGGGCGGTGGACGGGTCCTGGGTATAGCTCAGATTATTCTGAGCCGAGGGCAGGTTGATGCTGACCTGTTGCGGCTGGCCCGGTTGCGGCGCGGCTTGGGTCGCCCGCGCGCCCGGCTCGACGGCAATCTCATCCACCACCGGCGCGATGTTCACAGGCAGATAGTTCACGCCTACGGAGCCGACCCTGGCCCCGGGCTCCAGCACTGCCTTCCACTGAATGAAACGTGCCGCAGGTACGCCGGCCGTGCCCGCGTTGGGCGTTACCTTCTGCCACGGGCTCCAGTTCCGTTCCGGATTTTCAACGTTGCCGGAGCGGGCGAAGATCTCGAAATCCCCGGTTGAGCCATTGTCATTGGCATTAATTTCTATGCGGCCGAATTGGGAATACACTCCGGAGTCAAAAACGTCGCTCAGGTAGGTGGCGTGGGTAGACGGCTGGCTGCTGAGCTTATAGAGCCTGCCGGTATTGCTGGTGGCCACGTAAAGTCCATCCGGCGCGTTGGCAAAGGCCGTAGCTTGGCCGGTGGCGGCGCGAGCCAGGTCGACGTAGGATCCATCTTCACGAATGCGATAGATCCGGCCCCGATTGCCGGTGGCGGCCAAAAGTCCCTGGGGTGTGGACCGTAGGGCGTACACAACATCGTCGCGCGAGGCCCAAAGCTTGCGCGGAGCGCCCTGGGGGCTCAGCTCGTCTACTTCGGTGCCATCAGGAACGAGGCCATTGCTGCTGGAGGCCTGGACCGATCCGGGGGTGACGATGGTAATGGTTGCGGTGGCCACCGCAACCCCCTGCACCGGCAACGGCGGCAATGAGCTCTTGCTCTTCTCGCCCACCGCTGCGACGTACAGCCGGCCATCCGCGGACTCGGCCAAGGCCGTTACTTCACGTTTGGGCGCGTCGTAAAGGACGAAGGCCTTGCGATCTTTGCCGATGCGGTAGACCAGTCCCCCGCCATCGCTGCCCGCGATCAGGTTGCCGTTGGGCTCAAAGAGGAGGCAGCGAATATGCTGCTCGTCACTTTCGAAATAGACCTCCGCGTGGGGGTTATCTGTCTTCACGTCGACGCGGTAAATCGCTGCCGGTCCTCCGGCCGCGATGTATAAAGCACCCTGAGCATCGAAGGCCAAGTCCCAAATGTATCGGGCCTGGTCGGCCGGCTTGGCTGTGGAGGTTGTGTGAGCCGCAGTTGCGGCGTCGAAGACGACTGTGGCGCTGCTCTCGTCAAGGCCGGATTGGCCGGGCTTGATGCGATAGACCTTGCCTGCCGGGACTGTGGCCGCGTACACCGAGCCATCCGGGCCGACCTTTACTGTTTGCACAGTGAGATCTTTGCTGGTGAAGAGCTTGGTGGAAACGCCTTCGGGGGAGACCTTGAGCACAGTAGCCGGCGAACCGGTGGCTACATAGGCGTTTCCCTGTTGGTCGGACGCCACATCCCAGATGTAAGTCGACGGTGTTAACAAGACCGACCGCAGCGTGGGCCCGGCCTCCAGGTAACCTGGGCTGGCGATGGAGGCGCTTTCGGGCTGGCCCTTTTCAAAATCCTCGTAGCGAGTTTGAACCCATAGGCGGGTTCCCTGGGCCAACAAAAGGTGAGGATAAACAACCAAGGCCAATAGACTTGCGGTTACGACGCGAGGCATCATGCTGAACCGAGTCTACTAGCCTAAATTTGTCACCACAAATGAGGGGCACGCCAAACGCAGTGGGACTGGAGCCAGATGTCTTGAAAAGCGTATCTCAGCGGCCGTAAAAGCCGAATTCATTGGTGAGCATTTACGTACGGGCTAAAGAGGTTGCGTGAGAGAACTACTGTCTCCAAATTGAGTCCCGTAGCGACGGCTGAGAGTAGCCCAGGACGCCAGTCCTGGGTTAGCAACTGCCAACGACCAGTCCCGCAGGGACGGCTGAGAATGCCCCAGGATGCAATCCTGGGGTGTTTCTATCTCCTAAATGGACTGGTCGCAATTCGGTGCAGCGAAACCCAGGACTTACGTCCTGGGACATTCTCAGCCGTCCCTGCGGGACTGGTCGTTCTCGATCGACCTACCCAGGACTGGCGTCCTGGGCTACTCTCAGCCGTCGCTACGGGACTCAATTTGGAGACAGTAGTTTTCTCACGCAGCCGTGAAACCCTCTCCGATCGCATACGCCGAAGGGCATAGCTGAAGCTGTGCCCTTCGTGCGCAAACCTCCGGCGGCGAAAGCGGACAGCTAGTTAGCCAGCACGGCGCGGTAACGCACGCGGTTCTTCTTTACTTTCGTCACCGCGTCATTGGCTTTGGACATCGCGAAGCGCTCGGTGATGGCCTGAATCTTGTGACGGTCAGCCACACGCAGCATTTCACGCATCATGCGCGGGCTTCCGTTCGGACTGCCGGTAACTATCTTGTTGCCGGAGACCAGCGGATAGACCGCTACCCCCAAGACGCCGGGCGGGGCGCCGACAAAACAAAGCGTGCCATGGGGGCGCAGGGCCGCGATATATGCTCTCCAGTCCTGGTCTGCCTCAACCGTCGACAGGATCAAGTCGAAATGGCCGGCCAGCTTCTTGAGGGTCTTGGTCTCACGCGTGTTCACGAATTGGTCCGCCCCCAGCGACCGGGCATCCGCCTCCTTGGCTGGGGAGGTGGAGAACGCCGTAACCTCGGCGCCAAAAGCATGGGCAAACTGCACCGCCATGTGCCCCAGACCGCCGATGCCGACAATCCCCACCCGCGATGCAGGATTGACGCCATGGCTGCGAATCGGGTTGTAGACGGTAATCCCGCCGCAAAGTAGAGGCGCAGCCCGCTCGCTCTCCAGGCCATCGGGAATGAGAAAGACGAAGCGGGCGTTGATGCGCACCCGGTCGGCGTAGCCGCCGTTGCGGTGTACACAGGTGCCCTGCAGATCCGGGCACAGATTTTCCTCGCCCTGTAAGCACCACTCACAGTGCCCGCAGCAGTTGGCCTGCCAGCCAACGCCCACGCGGTCACCGAGGTTCAGTCCCAGTACGGCGCTCCCAGTTCCGTGATTTTGCCGATAATCTCGTGGCCCGGGATCAGCGGATATTGGCTGATGCCCCAGTCATTGTCGACCATGTGGAGATCGCTGCGGCATATCCCGCAATGCGAAATGGTTATTTCCACCTCGTTCGGCTTGATGTCTCCGGGGTCGTACTTGTAGGGCAAGAGTTCCGCGCCAGCGGCATGCGTGGCGAATCCTTGGATCAGCGACATAAGAGAGTTGCCCTTGGCAGTGGGATTGAGGTACAAGGGCCCGCGTAAGAGCGGTTTCACGAGTGAATCAAGAGAAACCATGCTCTCAGTCTAACCTTACATTCGATTTCTATGGAGACGACCTGCATTCCGCTGAGCATGGCGTCCACCGGAATCGAGGTTACAGGAACAACCGATTCGCCGTTGAGAGAAATGCCGCGATTGGTGCGCAATGGCTCCAGAACGTTGGCCATGGAGATGGGAATCGACGACAGGGTTCGCCCATCGACGACCGCCTGCGCATTGGGCAGCAGGAGGGTCACGTAGAGCTTATCGTCTTCGTGCGCCGAGTTCATCTGGTGGATGATGCTGCTCAATTCGATAGGCCCCTCAGTGGCCGAGGTGGTGCTGGTCAGACGGTCCAGGGTCGGTCCGTCGCTGAGCAGAATCCTCAGTGGCCCGGGGTTCAAGGTCAAGGGGAGGGGGATGGGGATCCGCAGGTTTTTTGTGTCTCCGCGGAAGGGCCGCAGCGTCGCTTCGACCATCACGGTATCGCCCGCGTGGGCCGCGGGTTGCGTCGCCTGGGCACGTTCCAACTGGATGCTGCGCCGCCCGGGTAGCGAGTCGACATCCAGGTCTATGCGCTGGATGTTGCGCACTCGGGCAGAATTGCCGTAAACCGCCTGGAAGCGCTGCCCCACGGTAAGCGCTGCGCGCATGGCGGAGGGCAACTGATCGGTAGGCGCGATCAAGGAATCCACATGCAAGGGCGGATAGCCCTCGATCGAAACCGTACCCCGCAAGCTGTAGGTGAGTTCCTCGCTGTAGCTGTTGGTCTCGAGCAGTGACTCATAGAGCGAAACCATCAGCGCCCCGGGAGTGATATCAGGGTTGTCGATCACCTCGACATGAAGGGTACGGTCGCGTGGGCCGCCGTGGGTATGAATGGCCACCGGGATCATACGGGCCGATTCGCCCGGCACGCCACGAATCGCCGATGAGCGATCCTCAGTAAAGGCGCCGATGGTCTGGGTGGTGTTCACGATCTTGAAGGAATTCAGCGGCGAAGCCAGGGTAGCCACGACATCCGCCTTGGTCATGGGAATGGAAACGTTGCCGTAGCGGGTGATGGGGTGACCGCAGGCCAATACCTGGTGCGGGTCAACGTAAGTCACGGTACAGGTGGCGGCGATTTCCAGATCGCCCCGAACCAGCAGGGCGCTCACCGCAGACCCGGGGAGCAACGGAGGCCCAGGGTCCCCGGATGTGCCGTCATGGGCGCTTTCGGGGGCGCTGCCACCCAGGCCGGCGACCGGCATCGCCCCCATGATCGAGACGTGATCCTGGAAAAACTTGACTGCATCCGGGCTAAAGCCGGAGAGAACGAGCGGGGTTTCGATGGGATGAATGTCGGTCGCATCCGCCGTGGTGGTGGCTGAGGAATGAGCATCGCCCGAATTCAACTGGCTGGTGGTATGCATCCAGGTGGCGGGCTCAGCCGTGCCGTTGACCGCCAGCATTTCGGCGATGGGGGTGATGCCGGCGATGGGTTCCTTGCTGAATTGACCAATTCTGTAGGACAACGCGCCCAGTAGCTTACCGTCTATGTAGACGGGGCTTCCGCTCATGCCTGCGACCACTCCGGTGTACTCTGGTTTGGACCCCTTCAGACGGGCGAGGATCATGTCCTGGCCGGGGCCGAGGACATTTTTGAGCACACCAAGTATTTCCACGTCCATGGCTTCGGGCTGGGTGCCTTCGAAGACGGTATATGCCACACCATGCAGGCCCCGGTGCACCTCCGCGAGGGGAAAGACTCCCGCCGTGGCAGACGAAGGTGGAGTAGCCGGGCCAACCTGGGCAACCAGGCTGCCCGCAAGCAGAAAAACTGCGGTCAATGTTGAAAAGCGAGTTGATATACGACTAATAGACACGTCTACAGATTAGACGTTACTGGCGCTTGAGCATATAGCGCCAACCCTCTTATTTTTGCAGCTAACGAGGTATTTCGATGAAGTTCGATTCTGTCGCTTCCGTACCCGGTTACCGTCGCAAATTTGGTCAAAAGCTGTTCCCCGCCCTGCTGGCGATCCTGCTTGCACCAGGGCTTCATCCGGCATGGGGCCAACAGGCGCCGAGCACGCCGCCTGCGAACCCTCCGCAGCAGCCGGATCAGTCGGCGCCCGATTCCGGGGGTCCGGCGGGGGACAATGGCGCGATTGCCATTCCCAAGAAGGCAGAGAAGCCGGATGTGCCCCCACCGCCGCCGGAGCCAAAGGTCAAGAATCCCCCCGGCCTGCAGAACTTCTCGCTGCGTGTCGATGTGCCCGAGGTCACCCTCGATGTAGGCGTCACCCTGCAGAAGACCCATGAGTTCGTACCCAACCTGCAGCCGGCCAACTTCCGCGTTTATGAAGATGGGGTGCCGCAAAAGATTGTCGGCTTTCAACGCACCAAGGCGCCCATCACCGCGGTGCTGCTGTGCGAGTTTGCCTCTACCAACTGGTATTTCGTTCACGACATGCGGGAAGCCGCATATGCCTTTGCCCAGCAATTGCAGCCGGACGACTACATCGCGGTGGTGACCTATGACCTCAAAACCCAGATTCTGACCGACTTTACCCAGGACAAGCGCCTGGTCTACGAGTCCTTGAATTCGCTGACGATTCCGGGCTTTAGCGAGACGGACATGTTCGACGCGGTCTATTCGACCCTGGACCGGCTGAGCCGCATTGAAGGCCGCAAGTATGTCGTGCTGATTGCTTCGGGCTACGATAGCTTCAGCAAAATCAACCTGGATAAGGTGTTGGCCAAGATCAAGGCGACGCCCAACGTCACCATCTTCAGCATCGGAACCGGCCAGTTCGCCAGGATCACCGGCAATGCCCGGAGCGGCATGTTCGGGCCTAAGGGGATTGACTACCTGCAGGCCGATAACCAGATGTCCACCTTCGCGCGCATGACCGGTGGCATGTCATTTTTTCCCCGCTTCCAGGGAGAGATGCCGGACATTTTTCACTCGATTAACGACTCTATTCGCAACCAGTACGTTCTGACCTATACACCGACCAATGCCAAACAGGATGGGAGCTATCGGAAGATCCGTGTAGAGCTGGTGGACAACGAAGGGCAGCCGCTTAAAATGCAGGACGAAAAGCACCACCCCATGAAGTACGACATCATTGCCCGGGATGGTTACAAAGCCAAGCAGCAGGTGGATTAAGGGAAACTGCGGCGCCGACAGGAGCTAAACAGGCTGCGGAGAACTACCCTCACCAAATTAAGTCCCTACGGGACTTAATTTGGTGAGGGTAGTTCTCCCGCAGATTTATCCCTACGTGGATAGGCCCGGGCTAAAACCTTGCCTATCGTAATAATTTCAGGTTCGGTGGTTCCAACCTGATGACTCGTTGGTGGGATGGAAGTGCCACTGGGTAGCAAAGCTTCGTACAATCGAGGAACACACTCCCCGGTCCCCTGGATAAGCGTTGGTTACAGCTACACTAGCCCCGCAGCCAAAGCCCGTCGCGCGTCGGGTGCACCACTCTTCCGTGGAGGGGTGGCATCCCAAACACAATCCGTGGTTGATCGCGCTTACCGTAACCCTGGCGACTTTCATGGAAGTGTTGGATACTTCCATCGCCAACGTGGCCTTACCCCACATGGCAGGCACGCTGGGCGCCAGCCAGGAAGAAGCCACCTGGGTGCTGACCAGCTACCTGGTGTCGAGCGCCATCGTCCTGCCCATCTCCGGCTGGCTCTCCACCCGCTTCGGACGCAAGCGCTTCTACATGACATGCGTGGCGTTGTTTACTGTCTGCTCGCTGCTCTGCGGCCTTGCCCCCACCTTGCCGTTCCTGATTCTGGCCCGGATTCTGCAAGGCTTGGGCGGAGGAGGACTGGCTCCTAGCGAACAGGCTATCCTGGCCGACACTTTTCCCGTGGAACAACGGGGACAGGCGTTTGCCCTTTACGGCATGGCGGTCGTGGCCGCGCCCGCCATAGGGCCGACGCTGGGCGGCTGGATCACCGACAACTTCAACTGGCACTGGATCTTCTTCATCAACCTGCCCATCGGCATCATCTCCCTTCTGCTCAGCAACCGGATGGTGGAAGATCCGCCCTACCTGGTCGAGCACCGGGCTAAAGCCAATCCCATCGACAAGATGGGCCTCGGATTGGTGGCTATCGGCGTTGGTTGCCTGGAGTTCGTGCTCGATAAGGGACAGGAGAAAGACTGGTTCGGCGACCGTACGATCACCCTGACCTTCCTGCTGGCCATCACCACGCTGGTGATCTTCGTATGGTGGGAATGGGGACACCCGGACCCCATTGTCGACTTGAAGCTACTGAAGAATCGCAATTTCGGCACTGCGGTGGGCTTTCAATTCATCCTTGGCATGGTGCTGTTCAGCACTACGGTTCTGATTCCACAGTTTCTGCAAGGCCTGATGGGCTATACGGCGGAACGCGCAGGCATGGCGCTGTCGGCAGGCGCCCTGGTCTTGATGGTAATGATGCCGGTGGCAGGAAAGCTGGTGTCGATCATGGACGCCCGCCTGATGGTTTCGATCGGGTTCCTGGCGACCTCGCTGGGACTCTACAACATGACCCGGCTGGACCTGAACGTGAGCTTCGGGCACATCGTGATGTGGCGCGTCTTTCAGGTGCTGGGTTTGTCGTTCATCTTTATCCCCATCAGCACCCTGAATTATGTGGGCGTGCCCAAGGGCAAGAACAACCAGATCTCGAGCTTCTCCAACTTCGCCCGCAATTTCGGCGGCAGCATGGGCACTGCGCTCCTGACCACCTTTCTGGTGCGCACCCAGCAGACCCACCAGTCGTCGCTGGCGGCAAATTTCATCCCCGGCAGCGTCGGCTACGAGAACTTTCTCGCCCAGACCCGAAACGCCTTAATCGCTGCGGGACAGACTGCAACCCAGGCGAGGGCCGCAGCCACCGGCTACGCCTACCAGCAGTTGCTGCGGCAGGCGTCCATGCTGAGCTACCAGAACGCCTTTTGGGTGCTTGGTATCGTGGCCGCGGTGCTGGTTCCCTGGCCATTCATCATGCGCCGCCCACCCAAACACAGGAAGCCGCCGGCCGATGCCGCGGGACATTAAGCCTTGCCTGACCCAATGTAAGGGCCCTGGCGATGGAAGCGCGGATCGGTGAGCTGCTGCAGCATAAAGTCGGCCACGTCGGCTCGGGAGATGCTCAGCGCACCGGGGGGAAGCGCATCGGGCAGGGTGCGGTAGGTGCCGGTGAAGGGTCCATCAATGAGCCGCGGCGCACGCACAATGGTGTAGTCGACGTCGCTTGCGGCGAGCAGACGCTCTTGCGCGGCCTGGTCGACGAAGGGGTGTTTGAGCAGTGTCTTTTTCGCTACCCAGATGGCCATGTTGGTGAGCGCGTTCTGATACTTGCCATGATCGCGTTGGACACCCGAGGCGCCCAGCACGATGAGCCGTGTGATGTACTCCTGGCGCATCGCCTCGAGGATGACTGGGATGGCATTGGCGAGTATGTCCGCCTTTTGCCGGCTGCGTGCGCCCAGCGCAGACAGTACCGCGCGGTGGCCGCGGACAGCGTCTACCACTGCAGCTAGATCGAACAGGTCCCCCTGAACTACGCGAAGATGCGGATCTGGTGTCAGCCCTTCAGGATTGCGGACGTAGGCCGTGACCGAGTGCCCTTTCGCCAGCGCCTGCGAAACAATGAGCTTACCCGTACCCCCGGTCGCACCGAAGACGATGATCTTCATCTGAGCCCTGCTGTTCCTTTCCCACTAGAACGGACCACCACACTATACAAGGTCGGGCTTCTGCTACAGTCCATCACGGCACAACCCTTCTCGATTGCAGACATCTGAAAGAACAGAGGGCAAAAGTACATGACAGAAAATCTGGAAAAGACGGAAAAGAATCTGCGTGACCTGATCGAGACCCTACGCGATGGGCACCAGGGGTTTATCGAGCTCGAAAAGAACCTGAAAGACCCGGAAGCGCGCAAGCTGTTCCGCGAAGAAACGCTGGTACGGGCTGAGTTCGCCGCGGAACTCGAGAGTGAATTGCATCACTTCGGGGTCAAGGACGTGAAGGTGTCGAGTTCCACCGCGGCTAAAGTACATCGCGCCTGGGGCGAACTGAAGGCCCGTCTGGGCGGTGGAGATCACGCCCTGCTGGCCGCTGCCGAACAAGGTGAGGATGAAACCAAGCATGCCTACGAAGAGGCGCTGGCCAGTGAAGATTTTCCCCTGCCGCTGCGCCAGATTCTGCTGCGCCAGCAGAGGCACATTCTGAGCGCGCATGATCGCGTAAAGGCGCTGCGGGACCGGCTGGCGGCATAGATCATTTTCACTGGAGAACCCCGTCGGCAACGAATTTGCAAACCAGGAAGCCCGCGACACCGCCAAAGAAGACCAGCGCCATGCGGATTCCGGGCTCCCGGTTGACTTCTGGCACCAGGTCAGTTGCAGAGACGTAGATGGCCACGCCCGCGGCTACAGGCAGACCGGCGCGCACCCACCCGGGAAAAAAGTTGATTACCAACACTCCGGCCAGAGTGGCCGAGGCAACGATCACAGCCGAGTTGAGCGCGGCAACACGGCTGTGGCCGCTGGCCAGCATGACCGAAGCGACGGTGAAGCCTTCCGGCAGTTTATGCAGCAGGATGGCTACGAAGATGATCCAGCCCAGCCAGGAGGAAATCACGAAGCCGGAGGCAATCGCCACGCCGTCGAAGAGAGAATGGGCGGCAAGGCCGGCCACCACCGAATTGCTGGTGGAGGTGGAGAGCAATGCGTCATCATGGGTCTCCCCTCCGAAGTGAAAGTGCGGCGTTATGGTGTGTTCCAGCAGATGGATGAGGCAATAACCCGCCAGGACCAGAAACGGGGTCCAGCGGAAGGAGAGGCGAAAGCTCTCCGGAATCATTTCCACCAGGACGGCCGCGAGCATGAAGCCCGCGCCCAGGGCCACAAAGTAGCGCAGGTAGCGTTTCTCCCAGTGCGTGCGTACCAGGATCAAGGCACCTAAGACGTCAGCGAGAGCCGCCACCAGACCCAGTACCAGCGAGAGTGAAAAGTTGGACATGCGTGCCGCTCAGCCGCTGTGCCGGATATGCATGACATCCCCATCCTCGACCCGGTAATCCTTGCCTTCCAACCGCAACGTGCCCTGCGATCGTGCGGCAGCTTCCGAACCGGCTGCGAGCAAGGTGTCCCAGTGTATGGTCTCGGCGCGGATGAAGTGCTTTTCGAGATCGGAGTGGATAGCCCCAGCGGCCTCCTGGGCGCGTGAGTGGACGGGGATGGTCCAGGCACGGCACTCGTCTTCACCTACAGTAAAGAAGGAGACCAGGCCGAGCAGCTCGTAGCTCTTGCGGATGAGACGGCGCAGTCCGCTCTCTACCAAGCCATAGGACGAAAGAAATTCGGCCGCTTCCTCGTCGCTCATCTCCGCCAACTCGGCCTCGACTTTACCGCAGATGGCGGTGGCCCCTGCGTTAGGCCGCGAGGCCACCTCTTCCAGCTTGTATCGCGATACGGCGGATTCCAGGTCGGCGCCTAGCGTCGTGCTCTCCGCGATATTCAGCACAAAGAGCATCGGTTTCTGGGAGAGGAACATGAAGCCGCGAATCAGCTTCTTCTCCTCCGGCGACATCTCCATCTCGCGCAGCGGCTTCTCCTGCTCCAGTTGCTGCTTGCAACGCAGGAGCAGGGCGTTCTCTTTTTCCAGGTCAGGCGTACGCATCTTCTTCAGATCTTTTTCCAGCCGCTCCAGACGCTTTTCCACCTGGGTGAGATCGGAGAAGACGAGGTCGAAGTCGACATTCTTGATATCGCGCAGAGGGTCAATGCCGCCGACGCGGGGAATGGAGTCGTCTTCAAACGCGCACAACACATGGATCAGCGCATCGTTGTCGCGCAGGTGAGTGAGGAAGGCGCTCTCCTTGAGCGCTTCCTGGCCTACGGCAGCCACGTCGGCGTACTCCACCGTGGCGTAGACGATTTTTTTGGGTTTGTAGAGGGCGGCAAGCTTATCCAGCCGTTCATCGGGAACTTTGGCCACGCCCAGATGGGCCTCGCGCGGATTGGAGTAGGCCGGGGTTTCCACCTTCGACCTGGTGAGGATTTTGAACAGGGATGTCTTGCCAACTTGAGGCAGACCGATAATGCCAGTTTTCATGGAACTCGCCGTCCAGGCAAACGGCGCTTACGCGCCAGGGATTTTTGTTGTGTGAGGCCTTGCGGCGCAAAACTCAAGTATATCGCCTGGAGAGAAACCTGCAGGGCGCTCTAGATTTCCCGGCGCGACCAGTGGGCGGTGGCAACCAAAGCGCCCAGACCGCACAACAGGACCAGACCTTCCACATGAACGGATCGCTGGTGGAGACGATCGAAGATCTGGCGGCCGGGATTATTGGCCGCGACCGCATCCACATTACCGCCTACGGAGTCGCGAGCCGTATCCATGCGCGGGATGATGGAGAACTGCGAATAGGCCGTCAGCAGCATCATCACCAACACCAGAACAGCCTGCGGAATAATGGTGCGGTAGTGAGCCCTCGCCAGCACCGAGACCACGAGAAAGATCAATCCGCAGAATAGTCCTATCCAATGCAGACGCACCAGGGAACCGCCGACGACCATACCGGCGGCGTGAATGCCCGCCGCCGGCGTAGCGAAGAGCGGCGGCAGTTGGCTGAAGGCGATGGGCGCGAGTATGGCGCCGAAGAAAACCAGCGCTCCCAGCCAAAGGCCAAGCACCAGGTACACCAGAGAATGGAAGAGTGTGCGCATCTGGCTATATGGGGGCCCGGCCGGTGAGCCGCTCAATACGGCGGGCCATCGGCGGATGGGTGGAAAAGAGATTAGCGAAGCTCGCCCCGCTGATAAAGGGCGCGACGATAAACAAGTGCGCAGTCGAAGCTGAAGCCTGCATGGGCAGGCGTTTGGAGTAGGCATCGAGCTTTTGCAATGCGCTGGCGAGGGCGTAAGGATTTCCTGTGACATGCGCTCCGGTGGCATCGGCTTCGTACTCCCTGGACCGGGAGACGGCCAGCTGAATAAGCGTCGCCGCAATGGGGGCGAGTATGAGCATAAACAGACCGCCGCCATCCATACCGCGCCGGCCGTCGCGGTTGCCTCCGCCGAAAATGCTGGCGAAACGGGCGGTTTGTGCAAGCAGCGTGATCGCGCCGGCGAGCGTAGCGGCAATCGAACTGGTGAGGATGTCACGATTCCTCACATGCCCCAACTCGTGGGCGAGCACGCCCTCCAGTTCCTCGTCATTCAGCAGGTTGAGAATACCTTGGGTGACCGCGACGGCTGCATGCTGGGGGTTGCGCCCGGTGGCGAATGCGTTGGGCGAATCGCTGGGGATGACATAAATCTTCGGCATCGGCAACGCCATGCGCGGCAAAATGCGCTCCACAATCTGGTAGACCCGCGGCAGTTGCTCGCGCGTGACCGGCTGGGCGCGATACATCGATAGCGCCAGCTTGTCGGAATAGAAATAGCTGAAGAAGTTCATCCCGGCAGCGACGAAGAAAGCCAGGATCATTCCGTTGCGGCCGCCAAAATAGGCGCCAATGAAGATGAGAAAGAGGGTCAGAGCTGTGAGCAGAAAAGCAGTTTTCAAGGTATTCATAGCGCGGCACCTCCCGCACTTAAATCCACTATGTATCTATTGTGTCACGTTGCCTGGTCAGGGGCGAGCGATTGACAAACGGCGGCGCAGGAATTTCAAATCCTCGTGAGGCAGGAGACGTACTTGATCCGAGCCGGTGTTTTGAGAAAAGCTTTTCTGGCCGCCGCAGGCACCGTTCTGGGGCTTGAGTTGCTCGCGCGCACCGGCGTGCTCGCCGGGCTATTCTCACCTCACTACCTGCCGCACCGCTACTGCTACCTGCAGCAGCCGTGGTTGGTATGGACGAATGTGACCATGGATGGCTTGATCGCCATCTCCTACGGCTCGATTTTCTTAAGCCTGTTCTGGGTTGCGGGCCAACTGCGCGCCATTCAGGATCTGCGCACCTATCTTTGGATATTGATCGCGTTTGGCACCTTTATCGTCGCCTGTGGAGCCACTCACCTGATGGAACTGGTCACGGTGTGGTGGCCGGTGTATCCACTATCGGCCGTGGTGAAGGTCTTATGTGCTGCCGCGTCGGTTCCCACAGCTATCCTATTTGCCCGCGCAGCGCCGAGGTTGGCCACCAACGTCCGCCACTTTCTGCAGATGCTTAGCACCACCCAGCAGGAGAAGGATCAGGCGGTTGGCGCTCTCCTGGCAACGGAGAAGCTGGCCGTCGCCGGGCGGATCTCCGCGTCGATCAGCCACGAAATCAAGAACCCGCTGGAAACGGTGGGTAACTTGCTCTATCTCCTTTCTGCGGATCCAAGAATGCCCAGCGACCTTGTGGCGTTGACCAGGACGGCCTCATCGGAGCTGAAGCGGGCCGATGAAATCGCGCAGAGCAATCTCTCCCTGCTGAGGAAATCGAGTGCCCCGATTCAAGTCTCTCTCGCCGAATTGGTGGATAGCGTGCTGGACCTGCAAACCGCTCAATTGATCGGCCACGGAATCTCGCTGCAGCGCAGGTTGCGCACCCCGTTACCGTTGAAGGCCTATTCCGGTGAATTGCGACAGATACTTATCAACCTTATCCAGAACGCAATGGCTGCCATTGGTTCCCGCGGCCGCATCATCGTTCGCGCCCAGTTGCGGCGTTCGCTGCCGGCAAATTACGGGGAACGGGAATCGATTGGACAGCCTGGGTATTCGATCACGATCGCCGATACCGGGCCGGGCATAAACCCGGCACACCGCCCCCAGCTTTTCACCTTGTTCTTTACCACCAAAGGGGATGAGGGCACGGGTATGGGGCTTTGGCTGGTGCGTTCGATGGTGGAGAAGCAGGGTGGACGGATCCGTTTTCGCTCCCGCACCGCAGCGGAATGCGACAAGCCCGGGACCATCTTCAATATCTGGATACCGTTGGAACCTGCACCAATTGCAACCGCAGCAGCTACGGAAAGCCTTGCGCCACTCGCGGCGACGTAACAGACTGCGCCGTGGGAACCGGAAGAGAAACCGCAGATCCCTCCACTACGCTACGCTCCGGTCGGGATGACAATTCTGTGGGACCATTAGCAGCCATTCGTCTGACCGCTTTCAGGACCATTTTCCTGCAACAGAATTGTCATCCCGACCGGAGCGTAGCGTAGTGGAGGGATCTGCGGTTTCTCTTCCGGTTCTCACAGTGCAAACTTTTTCCGCAGCCTATTAAGTGTCATCACGCCAATTCACGTTGGTTGTATCCATCCCTGCTTGACGCCGGGATTGCCCGCAGCATCGAGGCGGCTCATCTGATCGCTGCTGAGCGTGATATCGAGCGCCGCTATATTCTCCCGTAACTGCTCAACTTTGCTGCCGGCGATGATGGGGAGTATCGCCGGGTCGCTCTGCCGCATCCAGGCGATGATGGCCTGCGAAGGACTGCACCCTGCCTCCTTGGCCACCGCTTTCAACACACTTAACCGCTCATCGGAGTCGGGGCCCGCGAACTGCGCCGGCACCTCGCGGTCAGAGCGCGTGTACGCCCCTTGCAGCAGAATCGAATAGCCGACCAGCGCAATCCCATGAGCCCGCGCATAATCCTTTAAATCTTCACTGATGAAGATCTGCGGTCCAAAATCAGCGCCATGGCGAGGACGCAGGTAGGTATATCTCTGCTCCACCACGGAATATCCACTCCACTGATGGGCCCTGCTGACCGTGTTGGCTTCCGCGATGCGCCACACGGCAAGATTACTGGCGCCGGCGGCGCGAATCTTGCCCGCCTTGATTAAACGATCGAAGGCCTCCATGGTTTCTTCGAGCGGCGTATCGCGATCGTCCCGGTGCGCGTAGTAGAGGTCGATCCTATCGGTTTGCAGCCTTTTCAGGCTCTTCTCGCACTCGCGTTCGATCTCTGCCGCGCTTAATCCACCCGCGCATCCGGGAAAGTCGAAACCCAGCTTGGAAGAAACGACCATCTGTTCCCGGTTGCCGCGCTCCTTCATCCACAGCCCGATGGTGGTCTCACTTTCGCCGCCCGTGCACCCGGGCAGCCAGCAGGCATACATGTTCGCGGTATCAATCAGCGAGCCGCCATTTTCACTGAAGAAATCAAATAGCCGGAACGATGTCTGGCGATCGATTCTGCTGCCGATCAGATCGCTGCCCATGGCCAGCGCACTGACTTCGATATTCGTCCTTCCCAGCTTCACCTTCTTCACGAACCAAGCTCCCTTGTCACGCCAAGCCTATTGCAGGCTGCGGAATTCACTGCACGGAGGGCATGGGCTCAGCCGTGCCATAAAGAACTACATCTAAGATGGCGTTCGAATCTGCGTGAGCATCCTCCGTACCTACTAGGCATCCGCTGCGACGTGGGTGGCCAGGACCACACCGCCAATCATGACCGCGGCGCCCACCAGGTTAGGAATGGTGATCCTTTGCACCGGCGAACCGAACCAGCCAAAGTGGGAAAGAATCATGCCCCCGAGAACCTGACCAGCGATCAGAGTGATAAACATAGCCCGCGCACCTACCTGAGGCAATAACCAGGCGATGGCGAAGACCAGGCAAGCACCCAATGCGCCCGCGGTCAGCAATAATGGATTGATGTCCTTAAAGCCGTCCAACACCCCCGAACGCCAGCCGGTGAACCCGATGAGAACGGCCGTCGCGGCGCCGATGCACCAGAACACCGCATTGCCTACGCGAGGGTTGCCCAATGCGCTGCCCACTTTGCCATTCATCGCCAGATGAACCGCAAGTATGATTCCGAGGAATATGGTAAAGAGATAGAACTGGATCTTCATTGCATTCTCCGAGATTCTGATCAGCCATGGTTGCAGGCGCACTTCGCTGCTCATGGCAAATAATCTTCCATTTACTTTGGGGCTAAGTTGGTTCCCTTATGAACTATTTGATTGCAACAACCTGCCAGCGCCATGACACTACACCGATTCTCGGCCGTCTGTCAAAATTCCTACAGCGATGACTCCACAGTGTTTTGCGACAGGTTGGAAGACGCGAATCGCAAAGCCTGAACAGAGTTTAAAATTCTTGACAGCCCACGAACAGCCGGTATAGTGTCGCACACAACTTACGTGTGGAATTAGTTCATAAGGGAACTTTAGTGAACCTCGTACTGTCTTACTTCCCGCCTGCAATCTATCTCAAGGGAGAGCGCTATCTCGGTAGTGGGCTGCTCTACTGTAAGTTCCACCGCAAAGCGAAGTTATACCGAGGTTAGTCCATGAAGAAGCAATCAGAGCTCATTATCCCCGGTAAGCTGCTCTTTGCATCTTTCGCACTATGTATGAGTGTGGCCTTCCTAAGGTCAGCGGACGCGCAAGCCCCAGCGGCCCCAGCGGCGCCGGCTATCGATAAAGCAGCCGCGGAACGAGGGAAAGGCGACTTCTCTTCCAGTTGTTCGTTCTGTCACGGTTCCCTGGCTACGGGAACGGAACAGGCGCCCAACCTGCTGCGTAGTCCGCTCGTCTTTCAAGACCATAATGGAGATACTCTCGGCCCCTTCCTGAAGCAGGGACGGCCAACCCTCGGCATGCCCGCGTTCCCCACACTGTCGCCGGATCAGGTTTCGGACATCGCAGCGTTTCTGCACTCGCGGATCCAGGAGGTCCGCGGCACCCGCCTCCCGGAAACGGCATTGCTGGTGGGCGATGCGAAAGCTGGACAAGCCTACTTCAATGGCGCGGGCAAGTGCAGCACCTGCCACTCGCCCACCGGCGACCTGGCGCACATCGGTTCGAAAGATCAACCCCTCGCACTGACCACGGCTTTTTTGACTCCTCCAGCCAAGCCGCTGCATGTGAACGTGGTGCTTCCATCAGGCCAGACGGTTTCAGGAAAATTGGAATATCTGGACGAGTTTACGGTCTCGCTCGCAGATGACTCTGGCGCTTATCACACCTGGCCCAGGGATCACACGAAATCCGTCGAGGTAATCGACCCGCTCGCCGCACACAAGGCAATGCTGCCCGTCTATACGGATAAAAACATTCACGATCTACTCGCGTACCTGGTGACACTCAAATGAAGTGCAGGCCGATTCTTTTGGCTTCCCTGTTGTTGCTGCCCGTCTGTCTTTCTGCACAGACATTGGACCCGGAGGCATTCCACCGCCCGCCAACGGATACATGGCCTACTTATAACGGCGATTATTCCGGCCAGCGATACAGCACCCTTTCCCAGATCAATGCTTCCAATGTCAAATCGCTCACGCTGGCTTGGACACATCATGTGGACTTCGGGGCCGAGTCCTATGCCCAACAGGCAAGTGAAGGGCGCAGAATCAAATCGACTCCGCTGCTGGTGGATGGAGTGCTCTATTTCACCATCACCGACAACGTGTGGGCCATGGATGCACTGACCGGCCGAGAACTCTGGCATTATGCGTGGCCCAACAACCGGGCGATCCATGTGGCCAACCGCGGCGTGGGAATGTATGGCAGCTGGCTCTACTTCATGTCGCCCGACAATTACCTGGTCTCGTTGAACGCGAAGGACGGCACGGAGCGGTGGCGGGTGCAAGTAGCAGATGTAAAGCTTGACTTCTTTTCCGCCACCTCGCCACTGGTCATCGGCAAACACGTCATTGTCGGTCCGGGCAATAACGACAATATCCGCGCCTGGCTGGAGTCTCGCGATCCGGAGACGGGAGCACTACAATGGAAGTGGTGGGTGGATCCGGAACCGGGCGAGAAGGGCTCGGAAACATGGGTGGACAACGCCACCATGGCCAAGGGCGGCGGCTTTCCCTGGCTGACGGGCACCTATGATCCGGAGTTGAACCTCTACTATCTCGGAACCGGCAATGGTGTTCCGATGGACAGAGCCCCGCATCCTACACCTGAGGGAGATAGCCTTTACACCGCTTCCATCGTGGCCCTGAACCCGGATACCGGAAAGCTCGTCTGGGCTTACCAGGTGACGCCCCATGATACGCACGATTACGATGCCGGCCAGACGCCAATTATTTTTGATGGCGAGTTCCAGGGAAAACAACGCAAGTTACTGGCCCAGGCCTCCCGCAATGGCTACTTCTTTCTCCTTGACCGGGTAACCGGGGAGCACTTACTAACTACCAAGTTTATGCCGGAGACAAACTGGGCCAAGGGCATTGACAAGGAAGGCCGGCCCATTCCGGATTACGCCAAGGACGCCAATCCGCCGGGAACCCTGGTCTCTCCGTATCCCATCGGCGCCACCAATTGGTGGTCACCGTCTTACGATCCCAAGCTTGGCCTGATTTTTGTCAATGCTGCCCGCACCTGGGCGTATTTTACGACCTCGGGTTATGGCCGTTTTCGCTCTCCTCCGGACTATGTACTGAACGCCATCGATTACAAGACGGGCAAGGTGGTTTGGACCCACGAGTTGGGCGATAAGAGCGGAGTACTTATCTCCGGCTTGCTGACGACGGCAGGAAATCTTTTGTTCGGGGGCGATTCGTTCGGAAATTTCCTGGGCATGGACCCGGCTACGGGCAAGACGCTGTGGCACGTAAACCTGGGACAGTTCGTGACCAATGCTCCCATGACGTATGAGCTCTACGGACGTCAGTATTTGTTGGTCGCTGCCAACGACACGTGGTTTGCGTTCGCGCTGCCCGAGTAAACCGGAGTGAGCGGTAGGGACAGGAAGGAAGAACATGGAGCGCCGCGAATTTTTAAAGGGAATGGCAATCGCCTCTGCGCTTTCTGCAGAGACACTGTACGGCGCGCAGGCTAACCGGCCCGCGCCTCAGCTGCTGGCGCAGGACAACTCACCTTCCAGGCCCCCGGACGATCCGTGGCCGGGCAAGAAGAGAATTCTTGCCATCGCCGATCCGCAGGAATGGTATGCCTCGCCTGGCTACCATCACGACTCGGCTTCGCACACGCTGGCCACGGTGGAGCGGCTGGGACGCGAGTCCGGCGCCTGGATCACGGTCGTGCGCACCGATATGCATCTGCTGACCAAGCAGCCGATCGCCGGCTACAACGTAAGGAACCTGAACAATTTCGATGCCGTCTTCTATATGGGAGAAGGGCCATGGAATATCACCGATCAGCAGAAGGCGGACCTGCTCTCGTTCGTCCATGATGACGGCAAGGGCTTCATCGCCGGCCATGCCGGCAACGGAGGGCACCTTCTTCTTTGGCCGGAATATGCGGAGATGATCGGCGGAAATCTGGTGGGTGAATTTCCCTCGGCCGACATGCACATCGTGGTGGAAGACCCGAGTTTTCCCGGGGTCCAGGGATTTCCTCGCGAGTTTACATTCAAGGATCAGTACACCATCGTAGGGCCAAATTATTCCCGCGACGTAGATCACGTCATCATGAGGATGGATCCCAGCAAGTTCCCCGAGGTCTTCGCGACGCTGAAGCCGGAGCACGGTAATGGGGAACAACTTCAAGCCAATCTCAAACGGTTGGCGGCCCTGCGAAGCGATGGAGACTACCCCATCGTGTGGGCGAAAAAATACGGCAAGGGCCGGGTATGGTACTCGACCTTTGGCCATCTCGAGGCAACGCTGGATGATGCGCGCATCCAGCAAATGTACATTGGAGCGATCAAGTGGGCTCTGGGCTTGACCGATGCCGACATTACGCCTCGCCCCTTCCCCGCGGCGACTCATTGAACTTTAAGAGGTGTAGATGCATATGAAAAAGATATTCACCGTGTGCTGCTTAGCTCTCTGCACCATGGCTACCCTGCCATCTTCCGCCCAGGCGCCGGCGCATAAAATTCGCGTTCTAGTGCTCACCGGGAACTCGGATTGGTCTCACCCCTGGCAAGGTACAGCGCCCTTTATGCAAGGTATACTCACGAATACCGGCCGCTTCGACGTGAAGCTGGAGGAAGAAGTTGTTGGCATCACGGCTGCGACGCTGGCCAACTACGACGTTTTGGTAGATTACTATTACGGGCCTCGTTGGCCAGAGGTAACGGAAAAAGCGGTGGAGGATTTTGTTCGCTCCGGTAAAGGCATGGTCGGCATCCACGGAATCACCTATGGTCCCTTCTTCGGCCAAGCGGGCGGAAGTGCGACCGAGCCTCGCCGGTTGGAAGGCGAGCCGTGGGGTGCCTTTGCTGACATGATTGGAATGACCTGGAAGCTGGACAATATCGGCCACGCCACGCGCCATGTGTTCGCGGTGGAATGGGTCGACAAGGACCATCCGATCAGCCGCGGCCTACCCCCGACATTTGTAGCCAACGACGAGCTGTACCACAAGATTGACCTCAAACCGAACGCTCATGTGCTGGCCACGGCCTTCGACGATCCCAACGTAAAAGGTGGAACAGGAAAGGTTGAGCCGGTGATCTGGACGGTTCCTTACGGGCAAGGGAGAGTGGTCATGATGGTGCTGGGCCACGATCTTCTGGCCATGAGCCAACCGGGATTCATGGATGTGTTCGCCCGCGCCACCGAATGGGCGGCAACCGGCGACGTAGCGCCTGGCGCTCCAGTCTTATCTCCTCCAGCCAGCATGCCCGCGCCCACACCCAGCCACTGAAACACTTATGAGACCCTTTCCCTATATCGTGATGACGTTACTAACTGCTTTCCCCGCATTGATAGAAGCTGCCCCTGTTCCCCCGCAAGCGGAAATTTCGAATGCTTCGCTGCAAGTGAAGCTGTATCTGCCCGATGCCGAGCATGGCTTCTATCGTGGGACCAGGTTCGATTGGTCCGGCGTGGTGGCAGACCTGCAATATAAAGGGCA
The DNA here is from genome assembly GCA_963821315.1 of uncultured Acidobacteriaceae bacterium. GTDB lineage: Bacteria > Acidobacteriota > Terriglobia > Terriglobales > Acidobacteriaceae > PALSA-350. The sequence continues at coordinate 100,658 of CAWGDP010000025.1, forward strand.
TAGCTACTACGGTCCGTGGTTCACCGCCACCGATCCCAAGATTCCCGACTTTATCTACAAGGGCTCTGATATCGTGGCCGGCCCGTGCAGCGCGATCACCGGCCCGGTGGAGGAATTCGCCGCCGCAGTCGGCTTTGACGAAGCCAAGCCCGGTGGAACCTTCCTCAAAGTCGGCGTTGGTCTCTTGCGCAAGCCGGATAACGCGGCTTATAGCGCCTATCGGCTGTATGAGATTGTCGATGGGGGTAAGTGGAGCGTCAAGAAGAGCGCGGACACAGTGGAGTTCACCCAGGAACTGCACAATGCCTCTTCCGGGTATGGCTATGTTTATCAGAAGAAGCTAAGACTTGTTGACGGTAAACCAGTAATGGTCATCGAGCACAGCCTTAAGAACACCGGGACGCGCGCCATACATACCAGCGTCTACGATCATAACTTCCTGGTACTGGACAAACAGCCGACCAACGCAGGGTTCAGCATCACCTTTCCTTTCCAAGTTACAGTCGATCATCAGCCAGATAAGGAATTGGCGGAGGTGGAGAAGAATCAGATTTTGTACCGTAAAACGCTGACAGGAGAGGATCGCGTTTACTTTGCCATCGAAGGTTTTGGCAAGAGTTCCGATGACTACAAAATTCACATCGACAATAAAAACGTTCATGCCGGGATGACCGATCTCCGGTGACCGGCCGCTGGCCAAGGTGGCACTCTGGTCGATTCGCTCAGTAATTGCGGTAGAACCGTATATCGATATATCGCTCGAGCCCGGCAGCCATTCGACCTGGAAATACGACTATGAGTACTACACACTTCCCCAGTAAACCAAGGGAGCTTGCTGATCCCCACAGCGACAACCTAATAGGAAACCTTGGTTTCGAGGCCGAGTCTTGCTATTCGACTGGACCGGCCTTATAGTGCAAAAGATAGCCATGAAGAAAGAGTTCAGCTAGGAACTCAGGGTCAAAGAGGTGGCTTGCTTCCCTGAAACTACTTCGTTAGCCTAACCGTCTTCCCAAGCTGTTAGACGCCATTGGTAAGAGTAGAAAGGTCGATGGCAGCGGTAAGTTGTACTTGTCTGGAGTAGTGCAAGGACCTGCCAACATGAAAGCTCTTGTCAAATACGCGAGTGGCGAAGGAAATGTCGAAATACGCGAGGTCGAGGAGCCACGATGTGGAGACAATCAAGTCAAGCTTGAAATTGCCTATTGTGGAATCTGCGGAACCGATCTTCATGTACTTCACGACACCTTTCGCAACTATCCTCCGGTAATTCTTGGCCACGAGTTTTCAGGCACAGTGGTGGAAGTGGGCCGCAATGTCAATCACAACGCCAGGCTAGGCGAGAGAGTAACGGGCTTGGGCGCCACTGCCGTTACCTGTGGCCAGTGTGAGTATTGCCGCTCAGGGTACTTCATCTTTTGCTCCAATCGCAGAGGGATGGGCCATGGCGTGAACGGCGCGTTCACCCGCTACGTGGTGATGCGTCCTGACCAGCTTTACCGCATTCCTGAGAATTTCTCCCTGGACGAAGCGGCCATGAGTGAGCCGTTTGCGGCCGTGGTGCAGGCAGTCACAGAAATCACCAACGTGCGCATTGGGGACACGGCGCTGGTCTCGGGACCGGGACCGATGGGATTGCTCTGTTTGAAGTTGCTGGTGGCCGAAGGGGTCCGGGCGATTGTGGCCGGCGCGCCGGGAGACCAGGAACGGCTGAATGCCGCATTGCGCATTGGCGCCGCCGCCGTTGTCAACATAGGGGAGCAGAACCTCAGTGAAGCCATTCTGGAGCACACCAGCGGAGTCGGTGTGGATGTGGCCTTCGAGTGCGCGGGGCATCCCAGCTCGGTGCGCGGATGCCTGGAATCGCTGCGGCCCATGGGACGCTACACGCAGGTAGCCATCTGCGGGCAGGACATTCAATTTCCCATTGATCAGATTTTCTATAAGCAGCTGACCATGTCCGGCTCCGTTTGCTATACGGCTCGAACCTGGGAGCGCATGATGAGGATCTATGCCGAGGGTCGAGTGAGGTTGAATGACTTGATCTCCAACAAGCTTCCCATATCGGATTGGCATACAGCCTTCCGCTTATGCGACGAGAAAAAAGCTATTAAAGTATTGATGTACCCGGAGTAGTGAACGATTGCGCAGCAGATGCTGCTGTTCTCTGCTGCCCGGTACAGGAAAGCGGAGAAGCGCCATGAGCGAGACACTTGAGAGAACGGTTGCGTATAAGAGCCCTTTACATGAGATGACGCAAACCACCCCCACTTGCCTGTGGAACGACTCGGCAACTCTCTCCGAGTTGACCTACTCGATCGAGCACGGCGCGGTGGGCGCGACCTGCAATCCGGTGATCGTTCTGGATGCGCTCAAGAAAGAGGCGCATCTGTGGAACGATCGCATCCGGGCCCTGGCGGTCCAGTTCCCGGTAGCCACCGAAGAAGAAATCGGATGGAAATTGGTGGAGGAGATATCCGCCAAGCGGGCTGAATTACTGCGTCCGGCCTTCGAAAAGTACCAGGGCAGGAATGGCCGGCTCTCGATCCAGACTGACCCTCATTACTATCGCAATCCGGCGGCTCTGTTGGAGCAGGCAGTGCGTTTCGACGCCCTGGCGCCCAACATGATCGTGAAGATACCGGCTACGCGCGCGGGTATCGCTGCTATCGAAGAAACAATCTATCGCGGGATCAGCGTCAATGCGACCGTCTCCTTCACCTTGCCGCAATGCCATTGCCGTGGCCGAAGCGGTCGAGCGCGGCTTGAAACGGCGGGAACGGGAGGGCCTGGATATATCCCACATGGGCCCGGTTTGTACTGTCATGGGCGGCAGACTGGACGACTGGCTGAAGGTCGTGGCCGAAAAGCAGGATATTACCCTCGATCCCGGCTATCTGGAATGGGCGGGAGTCGCCGTGTTCAAGAAGGCATACAAGATTTATCGCGAGCGCGGCTACCGGGTCCGTCTGCTCTCCGCCGCATTCCGCAATCACATGCAATGGAGTGAGTTGGTAGGCGGCGATGTGGTGATTTCTCCGCCCTACAAGTGGCAGGTTCGCTTCAATGCCAGCGATGTGAGCGTCGCTCCCCGAATCGAGAAGCCGGTCAATCCTGAAATCGTTGAGGAGCTGCTGCAAAAATTTCCTGATTTTCGCCGCGCCTACAACGAGGATGGGCTGTCAACGGCAGAGTTCGATACCTATGGCCCGACAGTCCGCACACTGCGCCAATTCCTGGAGGCGACGCATGAATTAGCGGTTCGCGTCAGGGATTTGCTGCTGCCCAATCCGGACTTGACCGCTTAATAGGCGTTACGCTGCAACGTCGAGTGCTGTGGAATCCCACTCAAGCCAAAACCTGGCTTGAATGGGGAACCCAACCCTTCGTTGCAAGTGAAGCAATCTCGGCCTTCTCACCAAGGCGGGGTGCCCCATTCAAGCCAGGTTTTGGCTTGAGTGCGGATCCACAGCACTCGGCGCGCCTCGCGTCGTTTTAGTGCATGTTCCTTCTTCGAACGTGCAGTTTTCTCTTTTCAGCACCCCATAAGCCTACGGGGTATCTCACCGATAACTGCACGCTACAGAAAGCTTTCACTAAGGCCTTAGCAGGTTTCCGCCACAGCTTTAGTTACAAGAGTTCATTACGGAACTTGTTCCACTAAATACTTCTTGACACATGTTCAACACCAACTATATGACATTATCGCGCATGAAACCGACTAGCTAGCGTCGACTAATAGTTCTATATGGAACTAGTTAGTTCTCGCCTGCGCCGAACATAGAGAAGGCCATCGTCAGGCCTGTCATGCCCAAGGCTTCATCGGCCATCGTTGACCAGACAGAGCAGTAACTTTAGGAGAGTCCCCTGTGATGAAAGCACATAGCTTAAATAACCACAGAAGCATGCGTTACCTATTGCCAGTGTTCGCGCTATTTCTTGGCATGTCGACAGCAGCCATGTGGGCGCAAGCCAGCCGCGGATCCATCGTGGGTACGGTTCATGATCCAGCCGGCGCCGTGGTTCCCAACGCCACCGTCACGATCACTAACACCGAAACCAACACCACTTACCCGCTGGTTAGCAACTCTGACGGCCGCTTCGTCTACCCTGCGTTGCCGCCGGGCACCTACAAAGTCACGCGTATCTGCGCCGGGCTTCAAAGAAGCCGTTCAGGAGGGCATTACAGTCTCGATTGGGGCGGCGGCCACCCTCGACATCAACCTCCAGGTAGGACAGACATCGCAATCAGTTACTGTCACTGCAAATGCGCAACAGATCCAGACGGAAAGCTCCGACGTAGGGACCACCGTTCCCGGGGCCTTGATCGCGCAACTGCCGTTGAATTTCAGCGGTGTGATCCGCAGCCCCCTTGAGTTCATGACGCTGACCCCGGGCTTTCAGGGAGATTCGACGGGAAACGCCCAATCGCAGGCTAGTTTTAAACTCAACGGCGCGGGAACGGGGCAAGCGGACGTGATCCTGGATGGTTCATCGATCCAGCTTGCTTCCCCGAACTACCAGTGGAACTTCGGCATCAGCGTCGATGCGGTCTCTGAGTTCAAAGTACAAACCAGCACCTTCGCGGCGGAATTCGGGCGTACCGGCGGCGGCTTCGTCAACGTGGCTTCCAAGTCGGGAACCAATGAGTTCCACGGCGCCGTTTATGACCTGCTGAAGAACAAGGCATTTGACGCGAATAGCTGGCAAAACAACCACACCGGCGTCGGCAAGCAGAACGATACGCAAAACGATTTTGGCGGATTTGGGGGCGGCCCGATATTTATCCCAAAACTCTATGACGGCCGAGGGAAGAGTTTCTGGTTTTTCAGCTATGAAGGCTTCCGTTTCAAGTCCGGTGGCCCGAACCTTACCTCGACGGCAACGCCGCAAATGTGGGCGAATGGAGATTTCTCCCAGGTCCTGAACGCCCAGACCATCAATGGCGTCACCTACCCAGGGCAGAAAATCTATGATTTCACGACCTGTTCCGGCGCCAACCTGGGCCAACCTTGCCAGCCCTTTCCCAACAACCAGATCCCGTTGTCCAGGCTTGACCCCTACGCCAAGGCCTTCATTCCGTATCTCCCGGTAGCCACCAACCCCGGCCAGGCTTTTCAGAACCTGCACTACACCCTCACGGAGCCCATCAACAACGATCTCTATTCGACCCGGATCGATCAGAACATCGGGGCAAGGAACAAGATCTTCGGCAGCTATGCGCAAGCCGACCTGCCTATTATCCAAGTCTTTTCGTATGGGCCGCCGGGGCTCTACGACCAGAGCTTTGGCAGCACAACCACGCACTATGTTCGTATCGGTGAAGACTTTAGCATCACGCCTACGCTTTTGAACCATTTCAATGCCGGCTATACCCGCCGCTTCCGTATCGAGCAGGGCGAAGGCGGCGTTGGCTCATGGGCGGATAAGATCGACTTTCACGGCTACTATCAGGACATTCTCATCCCCAATAACGGCATTCAGTACATCCCCGCCACCGGAGCCGGCATGCCCACGCCGCCCGGCGACAACAGCTTCTTTGTTGACAACAGTTTTCAATATGACGACGCCGTGTCATGGAGCCACGGCAAGCACAACTGGAAGTTCGGCGGAGTGTACAGACGGCAAGGCTTTAACGCGACCTACAACAGCAATGCCGCTCCTGATTTCAGCTTTAACAATGCTTTGACCTCCGCTGGAAACCTGGCAAACGGCAACCCCATCGATCCCAACTCCGGATCGGGTGCGGCTGCATTCTTCCTCGGGGCAGCGTCCTCCGGGACCGTTGGCGGCGGGCAAAACGCCGCTATGCGCGTGCACGGCTGGGGCTTCTACGCCCAGGATGACTGGAAAGTCAGCCCTAAGCTGACCTTGAACCTGGGCCTGCGCTATGAGATTCCGCAGCCGGTGTTCGAGGAAAAGTGCAGGACCTCTCAGGTCAACCCACTTCTACCTAATCCCGGAGCCGATGGCCTGCCTGGCGCTTACGAGTTTCAGGGAACGGGCACTGGCAGAGATGGCAGGTGCTCCCCGATGAACCAGTATTGGGGATCGTGGGGTCCTCGCGTCGGCTTGGCATACCAACTCGACCCCCGGACGGTGGTGCGCGCCGCTTACGGCCTCTACCAAACCCCGCTAAAGATATCCAACTTTGCCAATACCGACAGTCTGGGCTTCTTCGCCGTCGGGTATAAGTGGCCTGCCCAAGTGAACCAACAGACGCCTGCGGTCTTTCCCAGCCAAGTGCAGGGTTATCCGGGGTCCATACCGCCGACGATCACGCCAACAGCCCTGAACGGATTGAGTGGCGGCGGCGGCGCGGCGAGTGGTGGCCCGGTGATGCTCCCCAGCAGGAAGGCCAGGCCTGGCGACGTGAATAACTGGACACTCGACATACAGCGCGAATTCCCCGGCCAATGGCTGGTCGACATGGCATACGTCGGAAACCATGGAAGTCACTTGCAGGCGTTGCTGAAGGATCCGAACGTAGCTCCTGAATCAGCCCTGGTCTACGGGAACTGCCTGGCGGTTCAGGTTACGGCACAGGCCGGCAATCCCGCCTGCGCGGGACTACCGGCTGTTCCCATCCCCTACACCAACTTCCTCACCGACTTTCCCGGTGAGGCTACGGTTGCTCAGGCTCTGAGGCCGTTCCCTTGGTACACGAACGAAGACCTGGACACGTCGTTCAGCGCCAATCCGTGGGGTAATTACAGTTACGAAGCACTGCAGATACAGGTAACCAAGCGCTACGGATCTGGATTGACTATATTGAGCAACTACACCTGGTCGAAGAATCTTACCGACGCCGATTCAGACTATGCCCCGCAGGAGGCGTGGAATGGTGGCGTCGGCGGCATGGTCGATCCCTACAATCCCAAGGCGGAGAAAACTTACAGCGAATTCGATCAACCGCAACAATTCAAAATTGCTTACACCTATGAGCTTCCTTTCGGAAGAGGAAAGAAGTGGGGGGGCGATGTCAACAAATTGACCGACGCGGCGATCGGAGGCTGGACGTTAGGCGGTGTGGATACCTACGCCACCGGCTTCCCTCTCTTCGTACAGGAAAACAATTGGACCGCAGGTACCTTTGCGGGCCAGGCAACGGGAGGTAACCCACGGCCCAACGTGGTCCCGGGGGTAAATCAAAGCGCCTTCTTTGGCAAACTCGGGTCGTACAAATTTGGATCGACTGTCAAGATCAACCCTGCCGCTTTCACCCAGGCGCCGAACTATACTTTTGGAAACGCTCCTAAAACGCTGGGGAATGTACGCAACTTCACCCACAAGCAAGAGGACCTGCAAGCTTCCAAACGAATCCCGCTATTTACGGAAAAGGTCAATTTCCTCTTCCGATTCGACGCGTTCAACATATTCAACCGGCACAGCTATGGTTGTATGGATTACCATGTGGGCGATCCAGCGTTCGGGCAATTCCAATGCGGTACCGGTCCCAACGCGGAAACCAACAATAATGAGTCGGGCATTGTCTCGACGGCTCGAACGTTACAGGCTAATTTCCGAATAACGTTCTGATGTAAGTGGGGTTGGGAGGCCTCGCTGGCGGCCTCCCAACCGTATTGTGAAGTGTGGTATACAGATGGCAGTACAAGAGGGGGAGCGCGAGAAGCGGTTCCCCTCTTCTTTTTCTGGCGTTGTCGGGCAAGTCATGCTTTGTTGCAGCCATCGGTTTTTGATCACCGGGTATTCGGCTCTCTGCGCCTTCTCATTCCTGCTTTGCCAGACAACTGCCTGGGCTCAGGATCCTGATGCTGCGGCAGCGCAGCACTTCGCCGCAGCTCACCAGGCTCAGAATGCAGGAAACCTCGACCTTGCGGCCCAGGAGTATCTGGCGGTCATTCGTCTCCGTCCCGATGTCGCGGAGGCTTACGCAAGCCTGGGGCTGGTCTACAACGCGCAGGGAAAATATGTGGAGTCGGCGCGGGTCCTCGGTAAAGCCGAGAAGCTGAAGCCTGCTTTGCCAGGTGTCAGCCTGTATCTGGGTATTGACTACGAAAAGCAGCGCCAGGCAAATCTGGCGGTCCCACAACTGGTTGAGGCTGTGCGACTGGAACCGTCCAACAAGGAGGCACACACGTGGCTAGCAAGAGCATTGTGGGATGATGGCCGAACTGAGGCTGCATTCGAACAGCTACGCCAGACCGCACTCCTATTTCCTTCCGATCCGGCCCTGCTGCTGGATTTGGGAGAGGCCTATCGCAAAGCGGCCGATCTGGGCATCGAGCGCGTCCTTAACCGTTCCAGCGGTACGCCTCTGCTGCATCAGGTCTATGGAGACATCTATAAGGATGAGCATGCATGGAAGAATTCACTGGCTCATTACTATCGGGCTCTCGATCAGGATCCCCACTGGCAGGGTGCGCATTTCGGCCTGGCAGAAGTCGCATTTCATCGCGAGCAGTTGGATGTCGCGACTCAGGAGTATCACCGCGAGCTAGAGGTGAATCCGAGCTCTGCCGCTTCCCTGGCAAGGCTTGGCCAAATAGCGATGCTCGAGGGCAAGCCCGATGATGCACTCACTTCGTTCAGTGCTGCGATTCGCATCTCTGGGTATCAGGCCGCGAATGCTCTGGGCTTGCCTCGGCCCTATCCGGCCGCGAGCGAAGATCTAAACGAACAGGCGCAGACGCAGTTACGGTCCTGCTTGTCCGCATTGGAAGGGGCTCCGGCGAGCCCTTCGCGGAGTTTGGCCCTCGCGGTTACCTATGCCCGCCTGGGCAACAATGATGCATCCCTCTCCGCCTGGCAGGATTTCACCAGGAGTACGCCGGCTTCGCATCCATCCAATGCGTACGCGCGCGGCCAGGACAGCTTCGATCGCCAGGACTTTAAGGCGGCTGCAGCCGATCTGAACGCCTGGCTCAAGTTGCATCCAAACGATCTAAAGGCCGACTACCTGCTGGCGCGAACTTATAGGAACCTATCCCTCTCCACGCTCGAACAGTTACTCTCTGTGGCTCCCGATTCTTATCCTGCACATCAACTCCTGGCCGAGACTTACCAAAATGCGGAGCAGAACCCCAAGGCACTGGCTGAATATAAATTGGTGGAGAACATCGCCCCCAATTTGCCAGGAGTGCATTTCTCCATCGGTCACCTGCTGCTAAAAATGGGTCAGCAAGATCAGGCGGAGGAGGAATTTGCAGCCGAGCTGCGCATCAACCCAGACCACGGGGGCGCGAATGCAGAACTGGGAACCATCCTTCTAAATCAGCAGGAGCCGGCCAAGGCTATTCCGCACCTGGAAAAGGCCCTGCAATCGGACCCGGATCAGTGGTCCACCTATCGCGACCTGGGCAAAGCGTATTACATGGAAAAAGACTTTCCCAAGGCGGAAGCCGCCTTGCAACAAGCGATTCGTCACGATCCCGAAGGCCAGGCCCACTTCCAGCTCGCGCTGGTGTACCGTTCGCTGGGAAAGAAAGAGGCTGCGAATGAGCAGTTCGAGATCGCCCGCAAACTCAAGCTCGAAGGCCTGGCTCACGCTGAAACACAAATGGACACACTGGAATCGATACACCAATGATCTGCCGCCGGGCCATCCTCCTGGCGCCGCTTGTTCTCTCGTGGATGGCGCTCGGACAAGCCGACTCATTGCAGCGCGGCCTTGAATTATTTCGCCAGGAGAAGTACGAGGCGGCTCTGCAGCAATTTGAAGAGGCCAGGCGCTTGCAACCAGGCAATGCCTCGATCGATAACTTTATCGGGATCACGGAGACAAAGCTTGGCCGTATGGATGAGGCCAATAAAGATTACGAGAACGCTATTCGTATCGCCCCCAAGCTTGCCGGCCCACATACCAACCTCGGGTTTAACTATCTCAGCAAGAAACAATATGAGTTGGCAGAGAAGGAATTGCGAACGGCTCTGGCTCTCGATAGCGCGGACCCCTTTACGCACTATTACCTGGCTGTTCTTTACCTGACTACGGGACGTGACAAGGATGCCCTTCCGCATATTGAACCTGCTATCACACTGCTCGAAAATGATCCGCCCGCTGCCGTGCTAGCCATCAAGGCATGCCTCACCTCCGATGCCCCTGCGGAGGCATTGAAGCTGATTGATCTGCTAGAGCAGCATTCCAGGTTCTCTGCAGATCAGGAGTACGAGCTAGCCAAGTCACTCGATGAGCGGCAAATGTATGTTGAATCTGCTGCACGCTTTCAGCGCATCGCAGAGATGCAGCCCTCGGTGAAGAGCCAATACAACCTTGCGCTGGCGCTGGTAAAGGCCAAGCAGACAAGGCAGGCGCTTCCGTTGCTGGCCTCCTTAACCGCGGAGCATGCAACCGACGCAAACCTGTTGAGTGATATCGCGTCTGCTTACGAATCCGCGGGAGAGAACTCGCTCGCCCTGGATACCTGGCAGAAGGCCATTGCCGCCGATCCCGCCAACCCCGACCGCTATCTTGATTGCACGCGGTTGCTGATCGATCTGGACCGCTATAAAGAGGCAACCGAGATCGTGCAGCGCGGTATTCCGCTGGTTCCCGATGACTATCCATTGACGATCCGTTTGGGCGCCATCGAGATGATGACCGGGAACCACGCGCAGGCTCGCGAGAGCTACCGGAAAGCGATTGCAGAACATCCAGCGCTTGCCCTGGGCTATGTAGCGGTAGCACAGAGCTACATGAAGGAAGGAAATGACGAGGAAGCCTTGAAGGTATTGACCGATGCGCGCGCCGTGGTCCCGCGCGACTTTGCGCTCGAATATGTATTCGGCCTGGTTTCGTTTCAGCTGGGCCAGCAAAAACAGGCGATGGAGGCATTGAAAAGTGCGGAGGAACTGCAACCGGCAGTAGTCGAACCACACTACCAGTTGGGCCTGCTTTACATGAAGCTGCAACAGTGGAAAGAAGCGCAGGGGGAATTCGAGCAGGTTCTTAAACTTGACCCAGGCAACGCGCCCACCTACTACCAGCTTAGCCGGACTTACCAACGTCTGGGAGAAAGCGACAAAGCCCAACAGATGGCTAAGCAGGCAAGCCTTCTCACCAAGACGCAACGGGAAGATGCCATCAAGACGCAACAACTGCGCTTCGGTGTCCCTCAGTAAAACTGGCAGTTCATTACGGAACTATCACGAGAAAAATTAGCTTGACACCGTTGTAAGCGTGCAGATATCAACTTACTGCACGCGCTGATCCATCTTCTTTAGTTCATTACGGGACTCAATGACACCCATCATCATCAACGCACACATTCAGGCGGCCCCGGGTCACGAAAAGGAACTGGGAAGCGAATTGCATGCGCTAGTTGCTCCCAGCCGCAAAGAGCCTGGAGTTCTCGTGTACGAACTCCATCTTGATCCTGAGCATCCCGGGAGTTTCATGTTTTACGAGAAGTTCGCGAACCAGGCTGTACTGGATCTGCATCTCGCATCTCCGCACTTTGAGAAGTTCCAGGGGTACCTTAAGGAGAAGGGTAATCCAATCGCTGCGCAGACGGTGACCAGGTGGCAGAGCTTCGATTGAAGTTCTGCCAATCAACAACCGGGTTGACGGCCCAAGCGGAGGTAAGCGTCATGCGTCGGTTGTGCGATAAATCTCTCGCTTCCTCACAAGCCTCTCTCCCTGGACGGGTGCCCCATGTTCGCGAACTTTCGCGTACATGGGTTGAATAAGATGGGCAAAGCCCCTCCTTTTTCTTTTCCTAAATATGCGTAGACCGGTGGTGAAAGCATTGGAAAAAGGTCGTGTTCAACCCATGTACGCGAAAGTCCGCGAACATGGGGCACCCGTCCAGGGGGCAGGGTTTGGTGGCATGCCGGTAACGCGGAGGACGAAATGAAATCCAACCCCAAACGGAGCTGAAGTTTCGAAAGGATGACCCAGTGAGCCCCGAAAACGAATACACACCTCCTGATGAAATGCCGCCGTCTCCCATACATCGGGTGCTGGTGGGACAAAAGGCATTGGTGACGGGAGCAAGCAAAGGGCTTGGCCAGGCAATGGCGATCGGGTTTGCCCAAGCCGGCGCGGATGTCCTGGTGAATTACAGCACGGATGAGCAAGGAGCGCGCGAAACCGCTGCAATCATCGAGAAACACGGCAGAAAAGCGGTGATCTTCAAGGCCAACGTCTCCCGCGAAAATGAAGTAAAGGCCATGTTCGATTGCATGTTTCAAAGCTTCGGCAGGCTCGATATTTGCGTGCCCAACGCCGCCATTCAATTGAATGCCAACGTGGACGAGATGACACTGGAGCAGTGGCAGACTGTGATCGATGTAAACCTTACGGGAATGTTTCTCTGTGCCCGGGAAGCGATTACGGCATTCAAGCGGCAAGGGATCGATCGTTCCATCTCCTATGCCTGCGGCAAGCTTATATTCATGAGCTCGGTACATGACATCATTCCCTGGGCAGGCCATGCCAACTACGCCGCGGCCAAGGGCGGTCTCATGCTGTTTATGAAGAGCCTGGCCCAGGAAGTTTCGCACCTGCGCATCCGGGTAAACGCCATCTCGCCGGGGGCGATTCGGACTCCGATGAATGTAGAGAAGTTGACCACGCCGGAGATCTTCGAATCCACCTTGCTCAAGCTCATACCGGCCAAACGTATCGGTGAACCGGGAGACATCGGGCGGGTGGCGGTCTGGCTCGCCTCGGATGAGTCGGACTACGTGTACGGAACCACCATCTACATTGACGGTGGCATGACACTCTATCCCGGCTTCATCGGAGCCGGCTAAATGAAGCTTGCCGCGATCCTCCTACTGGCTGCCCTGCCGGCGGCCGCAAGGCCTGCAACCATTGTGGTGACGATTACCGGGACTACCGGCGAGATTAAGGTTGGCGAGGGACCAATCTTCGGACACAGCTCATACCAGAAGATCCCTCCAGGCGACCCCTTTGTGTTGACTTATACCTTTGACGACGAAAAAGGTAAGCAGTCTGTCTCCGGCATAACTGGCGATACGATTACTCAGTCGGAGATAGAAAATAACGCCCTCTCTTCGCCGGGGATCAATGCCGTTCTGCAAATTGGCAGCGCGGTATGGGAGTTTGGAGCCTCCACGCGCTCCCAGGTCACACTCAAAACTTCCACCACCGACAAGAGCGAGCAGTTCGTCTACGCCACCCAGGCAGGCAGCAACCGAGTCTCCGCTCAGATCATTCCGGCAAAGGGCGGCTATTGGCCGAAGAACGGCGATTGGCGGTCCAGTTTCACCTCCACGTCGCTCGAGGGCAGCACGGCTTCCTTCTCCGCCGATAACGACCGGGTGTCCGCCAGCGGAAGCCTGATTCCCTCCGTCATCACGGTCACTGGAGTCGATCTTGATGGGCAGTGGCTGCGCGATGCAACGACTGCCGGAGGGCCCAGGTGGCAGTTGGCCCATGCTTCGCCCAAGGGCGGCTACATCGTTGAGGAGGTAACCAGAACCATCCTGGGAACAAGACCCGATGGATCACCGATCACGCCGTCTTCCATCAAGTACTGGCAGGCGTGGCAGGTTCCCGCCGGTTCGAATGTTCCGGGCAGTCCATTGGACAACTTCACCAACCCGGCGCCGCCGGGCAGCACCGGAGAGGACACCGTATCCGCAGTCGCGCGATTTTATGAGGGTCTAATTTTGCCGTCCGCCTTCGCCGTGGGCAAGAGCCCCTACGCAGGCGAACGTCTGTCGTCCACAACCGATCCGAAACTGCCGACCAGTAGCGCAACACTGCCTGTCGCCGGCAGCGCGACCCGCCACTTTTGAAAAAGTTCCCACTAGAACTATTTTCAGAATATTCACAACAAGTGCTACCATTCGACCCGAAAGAAATCAGGTCCGAAACATGAAGAACAAGCCTGACACCAATCGCGAAGAAGTCTCCCGAAAAATAGACAAGTATTGGGTCCCCATCATCGCGAAGACGATCGAGCTCCTCGATTGCTTCGGTTCCGCGGCCGAATCACTGACCCTGGAAGAAGTGGTCAAGCGAACCGGGATACCGCACACGACTGCCTATCGGATTTTGCATACCCTGGTCTTGCGGGATTACCTGACCCAGTCCGGCCGCCAGTATCGGCTTAACCGGTTGCGCCGAAGACTGCGCTTTGGCTTCGCCAACCTTTCCAAACACATTTGTATTGCGGTCGAGATCCAACGCAGCCTGGAAAAAGCTACCGCTGCGGCCGGGATCGATTTGGTCGTGTGGGACAACGATCGCAACGCGGACACAGCCATTCGCAATGCCGAAGCCATGGCCGAAAGCAAGGTCGACCTGGCCATCGAATTTCAGCTCTTCGAGCACGTCGCGCCGGTGATCTCAGATATCCTTTCCCGTTCGGAAATTCCTTTGATTTCGCTGGTGAACCCGCATCATGGAACGGTCTATTTTGGGGTCAACAACTATCGCGCGGGCTTTTCCGCCGGGGTCGCGCTCGCGGACTACGCCATCAGGCACTGGGATTCGGAGGTGGATACGCTACTGCTTCTGGAGTCACCCCGCGCCGGAAGAACGATCCAGAGCAGGTTGGTAGGTGCTTTACAAGGAGTTCAAGAGCGGCTCGGACCGTTGCCGGAGAAAAGCATCGTTCACCTCGACGGAGGCGGAGACAAAGCGACCTCTCAAGCGGCTGCGGCCGGTGCTTTCAAGTCGCGCTCGAGAAAGAGGGTTCTGGTCGTCGGTATCAATGATGAAAGTGCGATTGGGGCCGTGGACGCGGCCAAGCAAGCCGGAAACGGCACCGATATCGCGATCGTCGGCCATGGGGGGAGTATGGAGATCATGGACATAGTCGCCGACCCCGACAGTCCCTGCATCGGCACTGTTTTTTTCCACGCCGAGCGCTACGGAACCGATCTGCTGAGCTTTGCCTTGCCGATCGTACGCGGAAGATCGGCGCCCGTTGTACACTACGTGCCCCATGAGTTCATGGGAAAAGATGCTTTGATGCGAGAGCGCCGCGCCCTCATGTAGACCCGGTCGCCCCGAGGCGCTGGTGAAGATTGGAAACTGATTTGGAAAAGCCAAAAGTTGCAATTTTTGGGATCGGCTTCATGGGCCGTGTCCATACCGAGGCGTTGCGCCGGCTGGGCAACGTAGAAGTCATTGGTGTTGCCGGACGTACCGCCGAGGCGGCGCGGAAGTTCGCAGACAACCTTGGCATCGAGCGATCCACTGGCAATTACCAGGATCTGATCGCCGATGCTGACGTGAGCGTGGTCCATATCTGTGCGCCCAACGATCTGCACTTCGCCATGGCGGACGCAGCCATGCGAGCGGGCAAGCATGTACTGTGCGAGAAACCACTGGCCTCGACGGTCGCAGACGCTAGTTCCATGGTCGCGCTGGCGAAGCAAAAGGGACTGGCGAATTGCACCCTGTACAACGTGCGCGCGTACCCCCAGGTGCAAAATATGCGCCGCATGTGCGAGGCGGGCGAGTTCGGCGATATCTATGTCGTGCAGGGTACCTATTCGCAGGACTGGCTACTCTACGACACGGATTGGAACTGGCGCATCGAACAAGGACCATCGCGCACCTTTGCCGACATCGGGACCCACTGGTGCGATTTAGCGGAGCACATCACCGGGCAGCGCATCACTTCCCTGTGCGCCGACCTGCACACCTTTCACAAAACGCGCAAGAAGCCGAAACACTCGGTCGAGACTTTTGCCGGCAAGACACTGCAACCAAATGAATACGACGAAGTGGCGATCAAGTCGGAAGATTTCGGCGCCATGATGTTTGCCATGGGCGAGAACACGAGAGGATCGCTGACCGTGAGCCAGGTTTCCGGGGGACGCAAGAATCGCCTCTTCATCGAGATCTTTGGCTCCAAGGCATCCGCGGCGTGGACTGGCGAAGCTCCCGACGATCTTTGGATCGGCCATCGCAATGAGCCGAACCAGATCCAGATCAAGGATCCTGTGCTCATGCAGCCGCAGGCCCGGAGCTATACCGACCTGCCAGGCGGTCATAGCGAAGGCTATCCTGACACCTTCAAGCAGATCTTCCGCCGGTTCTACAGACGAGTGATGGATGCGAACGCGCCGGTCGATTATCCCACCTTCGAGGATGGGATCCGGCAGATGCGCGTGCTCGACGCAGTGCTCCAGAGTTCGCAGAAAAAGGCCTGGGTGACGGTGCAGGGCTGAGCGTGTTCGCTGGCTCAGATGGGAGTATGTTCGCATGGTGCCGGTAAGCGTAACCTTACTCCTGGCACTTCTCGCATTCTTCCCCACTCAGCGTGACAAGTATGCGGGAGACGCGGCTTGCCTCTCCTGTCACCGGGAGCAGAGCGATCCGTACCAGCACACCGCCCATCATCTGACCTCACAGCCAGCCAACAAGGACTCGATTCTCGGGTCATTCCACGATGGGTCGAATGTGCTGATGATCGCGGATCCAGCAACCGCGAGTGAAAACCCAGGCTTGTACTTCAAGATGGAGGCTAGAAATAACGGGTACTATCAGACCGCGGTCGCCGGTTGGCCCGGCCACTTGCAGCAGCGAAGCGAACCCATGGAAGTGGTAATCGGGTCGGGCGTGCGCGGGCAGAGCTACCTCTACTGGCATGGAGAACAGCTATTTGAGCTGCCAGTAAGCTATTGGTCGGACCCTGGCCGCTGGGTCAACAGTCCGGGCTACAAGGACGGCACAATGAACTTCACCCGCGCGGTCCCACCGCGTTGCCTGGAGTGCCACGCGACCTCTATTGAACCGCTCTCGCTCGATCCTCTCACCAACCGCTATGACCCGAAGAGCCTGGCGTTGGGGATCTCCTGTGAGCGCTGCCACGGGCCGGGCGCGGACCATATTGCGCTGGAGCGTACCAAAGCATCTGCAGGCGGTGAAGCAATTTTGAACCCGGCGAAATTCTCCCGCGACAGGCAGGTGGATCTGTGTGCGCTGTGCCACAACGGTATTCGCAGAGAAGAGTTCGCCCCAGCATTCTCGTTTGTGCCGGGGAAAGCATTGGACAAGTACATGCAGCCCAATGAGGGCGAGATCGCGGCTCATCCTGATGTGCATGGAAACCAGGTGGGACTGCTGCAGAAGAGCCGCTGCTATCTCTCTTCGCCGCAGATGAGCTGCTCGACGTGCCACGATGTACATCAACCGGAGCGCCCTGCGGCTGCGTATTCCGACCGCTGCCTTAGCTGCCACCAGGTGGAAAGCTGTGGTATGTCGAAAACCATGGGGCGCAAAATAGCCGATAATTGCATCGACTGCCACATGCCCGTGGAACCGACAAATGCGATCGCTTCAGAAACGGCAGGCGCGGTTATCCGGCCGAAGATGCGCAATCACTGGATCAAGGTTTATCGCTAAGCATTGGAGCCATCGGCGACGTTGTGTACGACTCCGTCTCCTGATTGCAGGGCTCGATGCAAGGCGCGATCGGCGGCGAGCACAAGGAGTTCCGGCATCCTCGTGGTTCCCTCGGCACGCGCCAGCACGGTAGAAATGCCTATATGCACCATGGCCTGGCCGTGGCCTTCCTTCACATTCAGAGCAGAACGGAGAGGCTCGATGGCCGAGCGCAATTTTGCCGCGACTCTGGCTGCACCCTGCGGCCCAGTCGAAGGAAGAATGATGGCGATGGCCTCGACGCCGTAGCACGCAGCAAAATCCGTTATCCGCAAAACGTCCAGGACGGCGGCGGCAGCTTTGCCCAGACAGCGATCTCCTTCCAGATGTTCCTGCCAGTCATGGAACTGCCGGAAGTGATTAAAGTCAAGCAGCAGCAGAGAGATGAACGAGCCTTCTCGCAGGGTGCGATTCCACTCCCGCTCCAGGGCCTCATCAAACGCGCGCACGGTGAAGAGGCCGGTCCGGGAGTCTGTCAACTCCGATATGGAAAGTCTTTCTTCCAGGATTTTGCGCTCGGTGATGTCGCGGATGACCATGATATTTTCGCGGGGGACGGTGGTGACGGAATCGCACACCAGGCGGTGTTTGATTTCTACCCAAGCCATCATCCCGTCTTTCATGCGCATGCGAACGATTGCGACGGAGTCTCCGGCCAGCGCAGAAGCGTCTTCGGGAAGAAAAAATGCATCGGGTCTCTTGCCTGTCATCTCCTCCGGCTTCCAGCCCAGAACATGGAAGGACGATGGAGAAACGTAGTGCAACACCATGTCCAGACCGGCACGGCAAATGATGTCAATGCTATTCTCGGCCAGGAAATGGAAGCAGGCCTCGTTTTCTCCGGACATACGCTCCTCCCCAGTCCCCATGTCACGAGGAGCCAATCGTGACCCCGTTATGGCCGCCTCTCACAGCCGCTACGGTGGCGGCATGGTGCGTTTCCGCGGTATAGCTTTCAATCGCCTGACTCAGTTGAGAATCAATCTCATCGGCAATGGTCATGACTCCGATTAACACCACGCTATAGTCGATGTTCACCAAATTCTTCTGCAAGGTGTTGAAGATGCTGACCTGCAGCATCCGCGACTCTTCGATCAACATGGCCGCGGTATAGCCCTGCCTGAAGCGGTTAATGCCGTGCCTGGCGGCGTTGCCAGATTTCGGCTCTTTGGCCCCTATAGGCTGCCGCGAGCGCAGACGGTAAACCAGGTCAATGAAGACCATAGGCAGATGGCTGCAGCGCTGCTCGAAGCTCAACGGAACCGACATCAGCTTGTCGTCCGCTTGCACGCGCTCGAACCACTCTTGAATGATGCCGCCTGTGGTGCGTTCGAGAATCGTGGCCACGGTCACGATCTCACGCGTGTGCTGAGGACCACTGGCTACCCTCTGATGAATGACCTGGATGAGGGAAGCCACTTCCATCGGCTTGACCAGGATCTCATCGGCCTGATGCAGGATGGCTTGGGTTGCGGCATCCATCTCAGGAAACGCGCTTAATAGTAAGGTCACGGCCATGGGATTAGCGTGCCGCATCGCGCTGACCACCGTGAGCCCATCTCCCGCACCCGGCATATGCAGATCGCTCAACAGCACGTCATAGCTCTCTGAGCTGATGTACTTCAGCGCCTCTGGAACATTGGCAGCACTTGTTACCGTGAAGCCAGAGTGTTCGAGCACGTAACTCAGACTCACCCGCACAACTTCATCGTCATCGACCAGAAGCACCCTGGTATTGGCCATTTGTGTCTCTCATTCGGACTATCGGCGTAATCCAGGGACTATTTAGCCAGAACTGTTGTAACGGGAGGCACCAGAGAGTTAAAGGTGACACACAGCAAGGAGTGGTGTGGAGGCGCGGGATGGAATTGAACCACCAAACAAAGGCTTTGCAGGCCTTTCCCTAAACATTTGGGTTCCGCGCCGTCAGTGCACTTATGCGATCAATATATATCGCCTGGAACGTGCAAGCGAACCATTTTGCAGGTCTACCGCGGTCGACCGTAACCGGCGGCAAGCACAAATGGTAATGGATGTGAAACCCAGCGTTGAGACAGATGAACCGGCCGAACCTCTGGGTATTCCCGGCCAACTCCCCGGAAAAAGGATCGGGGCGCCCCCTGGTTGGAGGGCGCCCCATTGGTTGAGAGCATTGAGCATTAAGGCAGCATCAAGGCTCTACGGCATGGTTGTGCTCCAAAACAAGTACTTCACTTTATATCCCTTTTCCATGGTTGGCGGATGTAGGTTCCCCCACGCCTCGTGATTCCAGGTGACCGCCTGCAGTTTATTGTGCAGAACCTGGAAAACCATGGGCGGCGCCGCAGGCGCGCCCTCGTCTGCATTAAAGGTGACCTTGACCTGACTTCCGTCGTTGGCCCAGTGTCCAAACGACGTGATCGATCCGGTACCGGGGTCCTCAGTAACTGTGGCAGTTCCATCTACTCCCAGGCTCACAGTCATGGACGGCGCTTTCTTATCGACACGCGCCACGTAAATCCCGGCGAATCCGGGATGAATGTTTGTATCGCCGGCGAGAGCAGCTAACGGCGAAATCAACAGCATTGCGCTTGCTGTCAGAACGCGCAGGGCTGTCTTCTCAAGTACTCTCCTCAAATCCCAAGGCATATTGAACACTCCATGACTGCAATTTGTTAGTAGCAATGTAACCCGCCTACATACTTTGTCGATCATGCTTAATAGAAAGTTGTAGCCGGGGGTAATACGAGTTCGATGACTATCGGATTGGGCCGCGCTGTCGCTGAAAGAATAACTAGCGCGATTCGCTGGAGTTAGCGGCTATCGGCAGCGGCGACGCCAGGCTGCTTTCTGCGCCTGAGCCAACGCGATACCGGCCCGCTGCGCACCATCGGGACAGTCCGCCGCTGGCCGGCGCGGCCGTTAGCAGGTCCGGACCCAAACCACCGCGGAACAGCAACCAGCAGAGCCGCGAGGTTCGCCCAAACGTCAGCCCTGATTCCGGTCCGCAACCATGGGCGGTGGGCTTGCGACCGCAAGCATGTAGGGCTCCCGGTCAACCGCGAGCTTCCTCTTCGCCAGCCGCGTTCCAGGCTCCGGTCTCCTGGTCGGTGAGCGCGGCTATTTCGCAAACAGCTTAAAGCTCTCGAGGTAGCCCTGCTCACGCCACTTGGCGCAGGTGTAAACCCGGCCTTCGTCGATCAGTACGTCCATCGAATGGAACCAGGCAATCTCACTCCGGATCTTGTCGTGATGAGACTGTATGAGTTCATTCAGTTCATTCACGGTGAGACCTTCAGGATGCGAACGCATCAAGCTCAGAACCGTTTCAATGGCACGGTCCTGCTCAGGAAATTTACGACTATACGGCACAATTCCACCTCACGGACTTCCATTGCTCTACCTGGAAGGGGGGACCCTTGGGTGTGGAGCCTATTCTCGGAAAAACTCATCGATTCAAGACAGACAGCCGGTCAGACAACAGCGAAAGTAACCCGGAAAGGCAGAAACAAACAACAAATGTATCAATCACAATTCGTTGGAAGCAGCATAGCACTAGAATCCGTCTCGATAACGGCAAAAATTTTGGCGCCCCGAACCCTGCAGCCTATCGCGGACGGCGGCGGCCAGATTGGAAAATGCGTGTCCATTTCTAGCTTCGATTCTCCGATCTTGTTCCCGGTCATTATAAAATCATGCGCTACGCAGGCGCCGTTCTTTATCCACGGTTGAGTGGACAGCCCGTACGAACACGCACTTGGGTATGCAGTGGGAGGGGTGGAAGTGATTTGATTTTCCCGGTAGCGTCCTTGGGAAAACCCTAAAATACCATTTAGAATCAACAGGTTAGTCTTGGGCACGGCAGCTACCGCCGGCGATTATATGCGGCCGGGAGCCAGGGTGAGAGCTATGAAGCTTTAGCGGGAACACATTGTAGCCGCCCAGGCTGGCGGGCTCACCATCCTGGGGAACTCAGTTGGACAGAACTCGAAGCCGGGAATCTTCTGGAAACCTCTTTAATGGCCCGACTCAGAGTGATTTGCGTTTAGCTATCTAGCGCTGAGGTATATGGCCACGAGGTCGTCCTGTTCCTTGACGGCCGTATCAGGTACTTCGCCAAAACGTCAGTCCCATTTTGGTGCGAACCATTTCGGACATTGATGTTACCCAAAAAAAATGTCGATTACTTCCTTGTATGGCTTGTTCCATGGAGGGATTGCCTACATATATGCCGACAGAAGAACAAACCACTCTAGCCCCCTATCAGCAGTTGCCGAGGGAGTTGAAGGGTGGTGAAATCGGCACCCGCCGACATCCACCGTTGCGCCTCTCGGTGGTCATGCCCCTCCGGGACGACTGGACCTCTGCCGCGGAACTGATCCGGCGGCTGGACAGTGCCATTTCTTGCAATGCCTGCACCATGGAAATACTCCTGGTCGATGACGCTTCGGTGGAAAGGTACGACCATAATGACTTTCAAGATAGTTTCTCTTCGGTCCGAGTCATACGCAGCTTGCGTTTGCGCCGTAATCTTGGCCACCAGCGGGCAATCGCCATTGGGCTGGTATACGTTCACCAAACAACCGGCTGCGATGCCGTGATCGTAATGGATGCTGATGGCGAGGATACACCCGAGGGCGTGGCACAACTCCTTCGCGCCTATTCCGACACTCATGGTGAAAAGGTAATTTTCGCGGAACGGAGCAGGCGTTCGGAATCTCGCCAATTTAAATTCTTTTATGTTCTTTACAAGTTCGTTCATCGATGCTTGACGGGAATGAATGTACGAGTAGGAAACTTCAGTATTCTGCCCTCTGCCTACTTGAATACGTTCTCCGTGATGAATGAACTCTGGAATCATTATGCCGCGGCGATATTTCGCAGCAAACTTCCTTTCACGATGATCCCGATTCCGAGAGGAACTCGAATCGCCGGAACCTCCAGGATGAATTTTGTCGCTCTCGTTTCCCACGGTCTCAGCGCCATCTCAGTCTTCGGAGACGTCGTCGGAGTGCGCCTTCTGATTGCGTCTCTGGCCGCTTCGCTCCTGGCTGCCGTGGGGATCGTTCTCGTCGTCATGATCAAATTTCTTACTGATTGGGCCATACCCGGGTGGGCTACGTACGCAACTGGAACCCTGGTCATGATCATGATTCAGTTGATCTCAATTGCGACGAGCTTTACATTTTTCGTTCTCTCCAACCGGACGAATTTGGGCTTTGTTCCTCTGCGGGATTACTCATTATTTGTGGAGGAGGCAGTCGAGCTGTATTCAGCCGTCGAGATTTATTCACATCCATGATAGGGGCCATGCGGCATGAAGCGTGGGCTGCCGGGAGCATTATTAAAACAGCGTGGCCCAAAGTGCTATTGGCTGGATCGGTGGTTGCCCTCTTGCTGGCTTGTGCCTTCTGTATAGCAGTCGGCACCGCTCTCGGGCTGGCGAACTTTAGAGATGTGTCTTATCCGGATAGCGCCACTCTGCTTAGAGTCGGGGAATACATCCGTTCGGGTCACATCTATCCTGACATCGATCGCCCTCCGTATCTAGTTACTCTTTACGGGCCATTGACTTATGTCCTCCTTGCCATTCCTTACAGGCTAGCGCAAGCAGCCGGCATCACTCCTCAGGTACTGGTGCGGGCCGGTATAGTAGGAGCGCTTTGCTGGTGCGTGTTACTCACATTCATGATCAGCCGGCGACTGTACAGCTCGCGCACGATGGCGTGGCTTTGCGCCTTATTCGCCGTGTCTGCTCTTCCCATGGCTACCTGGACAACTCAGATTCGAGGCGATTTCCTGGCACTGGCATGGTCGCTTTTGAGTCTTTACTGGTTTCTCCACACCAATGGGCGCCCGCGGGGGATCGGCGCCGCAATCTGCGCCGGAATTGCACTTCTCGTTAAGCAGACGTTCGTCGCTGTGCCGATCGCCATCGTTAGCTGGCTTATCTACCGGCGCCGATATAAGGAGGCTTTCCTCTGGTCTGCGAGCCTTGCGTTGACCGTTCTCGGTGGATATGCAATTGCGTGCTGGCGTGAGCCTCTGATGCTGAAACACATCGCGGCTCTTCGGCACCCGGTTCTTCACTACGGACAGGGGCTAAGGATATTAGGGACTGCTGTGTCTCAACCAGTCGTGCCTCTCGCTGTCATAGGTGGTTTCCTGGCTCTATGGAAACGCACTCCTGAAAGGCTCCTTCTTCTCATTTACTGTATTGTTGCGTGGCTCGTGGCTACTCTCACCATTCCGCAAGTGGGAGGGGCCATAAACTATTTCTGGGAACCATTACTGGCCTCGGCAGTGCTGGCTGGGGCGGGGCTGTGCGAGCTTCAGCGCAAGGCGAATCGCACGCAGATACTGGTCACAGCAATGCTCTTTGTACTGTTCCTGCGAGCGTTTGTACCTATGCTTTGGGGCGAAGTTCCTTATCTAAGGAAGAGTTATGAGCATGTAGCCGATTATCAGGTACGCAAGACGCATTGGGAGTCGTTCGTGTCCACGGTCTCCGGGCGAAGGTTGTTGTCGACCTATCCAGACGTGACAGTTCTCAGCATGACTCCGGAGATTCCAGACCCATTTTTGAATTCCACGCTTGAACTCCGGGGCCAATGGAACTCCGGGCCTGTTGTAGCTGAAATAAACGGGGGTGTGTACGATCTCATCGTCATTGCGAAAGGAGAGGCCGAAGCCCCCAGGAGTAGCGGCTACCGTGGGGTTGGATATTGGGACGACGGGATGTGGCTGGCTCTGAAGAGAACATACTCGCCCGCATGTGTATTCCAGGATATGGAGATTTGGTTGCCCAATCGCGGCTCTGGCGAGATCCTTCCTAGCCTTTCTGGGATTGGCTGTCTGGCCGTAGCAAAAGAAGCCGACGGCGGTTCTGGTCACCATTAGGCTCTCGCACATGGGTGCCTGGTCTGTCCCAGCTTGTGACATTAAGGTAACGCAAGCTGCAGCCGATTAACTCATTGACTAGCCGTTCTTCTGCCGGGCCCCAGCCGGCCGGCTCTTTTCCGTTTAGGCAACCATAACCGTTCCTTTTCGGCTGCAGGCCGCTACTCTTTGGGGGTCGTACGAGCGGGACCTTCCCCATGGCAAACTCCCATGAACGTCGCTGAAACCGATTATGTGGTTGATTTCTAAGGCTTGGTAGCGTCATCGGGGATCGAACCCGAACTCTCCGCCTTGAGAGGGCGGCGTGTTAACCAATTACACCATGACGCCACGATGGGTTGAGGCAGGGGGTTGATCTGCAGCGCAGTCAACAAACGTTAGTATAGCAAAGCAGGGGCAGCAGACCGGCCGTCTACAAGCCCAATTTCCTTACCTCGTCGTTGTAATACTTGCGGTAAAGAATGTCCCACTCCTGGCTTCCCTCGACAATAATCTTGCGTTGCGAGGCGATCTTCTGGCGCGCTGCCTGGTCGATCTTCATCTCCTCGGTCAACACCTTCTCCAGCGCTTTGCGGGCTTCCTGACGGATGGTATTCCGGTCGTCCAGAAACTCACATTCGTCCGTCTCCGCGAGCGTATCGGCCACCACGTGCGCCAGCTTGTTGAGTTTGTCCCGGGAGAGTCTCACAATACCGCCTTGTATTTGCGCGCCAGCTCCTGCTTCACCTTCTTGAACATCTCGGCGTAGCTGGCGCCGGTGCGGCGCATGTCTTCCTGGTAGGCGTCAAGAATAACCCGCACTTCTTCGTTGATCCGGTCTTCGAGCGACAGCTCTTCCAGAATGGCAGCATTCACTCGCTCAGCGACAACTGCAACTTTCCCTGCCCGGATCATCTTGGCTTCGATCAACTGATTGACCGTTTGGCGCGCCAGATAATTCACGTACTCCCGCGAAAAAATCATGTGATCTGAAAGGGACTATAGCATATATGAACCATAAAGCCGGGGGCTGCCGAAGGCCGCGACTGCACGAAAACTGGTGCCATACGGCGTTTGTTTACGGCCCCCATTGCGCCCCTTATCGAGCCCGGTGCCCATCCCGTCCGCCCCCGTAGGCGAAAACTCACCTGGGCCTCGCTTACATCTGCGACAATAGAGGCGCGAATATGCACCCCGACGACTTGATATCTCTGAAAGATGACATGGTGGCTTTTATTGAGGGGCATGCAATGCGCCGCCTGCCTGGGTTTATCACCGAAGATCTGCCAACCGTCTTGTGGGAAGACGATAACAATCCCGATAGCTGGAAAGACTTCGTGGAGATGGCTAAAACCGCCTCCGCGCCCTTCGTCACCATGAGCGAGGTCAAGCTGGAAAAAGAAGACATCGCCATGCTGCTGGAGCAGATCCGTGACGACAATTTCCCCGATGAGGCCGCAGCCGAAGTGCACGAGGCGCAATACCTGGTCAACTACGTGGGCAAGATCGGGTACATCCAGCTCGGCTTTGCCCATCAGGGCATCGTCTTTGTGCACGAGAATGCCACCCCGTGGTACGAGCGCTACCAGCAGCTGCTGGAGTTCGTAGAAGACTTCGGAGACGTTGTTTTCGGAGATGACGAGGACGAAGAAGAAGGGTGAATGCGGCCAGCTCCACTGCAGTAAGCCCTCAGGCCATCCCGTCTGACCCGGCCGTTCCCCGCACCCCATGGGTCCTGCCCCAGACGAACCCTGCCGCCACGGCGTTGGCCCAGGCCGCCGGACTTCCTCTGATCGTCGCCGAACTGCTGGCAGAGCGCGGCGTGCGCACTGCGGCCGAGGCTGATTTCTTCCTTCACCCCCGTATCGAACACCTGCTCGATCCTTACGCCATGCAAGGCATGGCGGCGGCCGTCGCCCGGGTTCAGGCGGCCATCGCCAACCGGGAGAACATCCTCATCTACGGGGATTATGACGTGGATGGCACCACGGCCATCGTGCTGCTCAAGACGGCCATCGAGATGCTCGGCGGCAAGGTCGATTTCCACGTACCCCACCGGCTTCGCGAAGGCTACGGCATGCAGGCGGCGGTGCTCACCGCTGCTGCGGGGCAAGGGGTTAGCCTGGTCATCAGCGTCGACACCGGCATACGCGATTTCGTCGCCGCCGAAGCTGCCGCCCGCCTGGGACTCGACCTGATCGTTACCGATCATCATCTGCCGCAAGAGTTGCCCCACCTTCCTGGCCTGCCCACTGCCCTCGCCATCCTCAACCCCAACCAGCCGGGCTGCGGCTACGTTTGCAAGCACCTCTGCGGCGCCGGGGTAGCCTTTAAGCTCTCCCAGGCGTTGCTCGAGGCGTGGGATCTGGAGCGGACGCGGAACAAGATCCTCCCCTCCTTCCTGAAGATGCTGGCCATCGCCACCGTGGCCGATGCTGTTCCGCTGCTGGGCGAAAATCGCGTCATCGCCGCCGTTGGGATAGAGCAGTTGCGGCGTCCGGCCAGCGCCGGCCTGCGGTCGCTGATGCAGGTAGCGAAGCTCGACCCGGCACGGCGGACCCTCACCGCGACCGACCTGGCCTTCCGCATCGCGCCCCGCATCAACGCCGCCGGGCGTATGGATGTTGCCTCCGACGTGGTCGAGCTCTTTACCACCCGCGATGCCGTGCGAGCGGGTGAGTTAGCCGCCAAGCTCGACCGCCTGAACAGCGAGCGTCAACAGGCCGAAGCCGACATGCTCGACCAAATCGATCGCCGGCTGCGAGAGGAACCAGGCTTCCAGTCGAGCCGCTGCATCGTAGTCGAAGGAGAAGGGTGGCATCGCGGCATCATCGGTATCCTTGCCTCGCGCGTCGTCGATCGCATGCGGCGCCCGGCCATGGTGATCGCGCTCGAAGGCGATGAGGCCTACGGGTCCGGCCGCTCGGTCCCCGGGTTTCATCTGCTCGACGCAATCGAAAGCTGCAAGCAGCTCTTCACCCGCTTCGGCGGCCACTCCCATGCCGTCGGCTTTAGTCTCCCTGCGGAGCGCGTACCGGAGCTGAGGAGTCACCTCGAAACCTGGGCAGCACTGCACGTCGAGGAGACAGCGCCCAGCCTGCGCTGCCATGCGGTCTTGCCCCTCGATCAAATTACCCAGGCTCTCTTCACCTGGCTGCGCCGCCTGGAGCCCTTGGGCAATGGCAATGAAGAGCCGGTCTTCGTTGCCTACAACGTTCGCCTGACGGCGCCGGTGCGGCCCATCAAGGACCGCCACATCTGCCTGCAGCTCGCCCAGGGCGCACGCGGCGCCAGTTGGTCAGCCCTGGGATGGGATTGGGCGGCCCGCGTCCAGGCGCTCGGCCTGGAGCAAGGCTCGGTCGTCCACCTTGCCTACAAGCTGCGGGAAAACGTTCATCCGGAATACGGCGGCCTGGAACTCGAGATCGCGGACCTGGTCCGCGTGTAAACTCCGGGCATGCCACGAGGCTTCTTCATTACCTTCGAGGGCCTGGATGGATCGGGCAAGAGCACCCAGCTGCGCCGCCTGAAAGAGTGGCTGCAAAGCAATGGATTAAAGGTGACGGCGACCCGTCAGCCTGGGGGCACGCGGGTGGGCGATCGCATTCGGGCCCTGCTGCTTGACTCGCGTACCGACGGCCTTTCCTCCTTTGCCGAATTGGGCTTGATGTTCTCCGATCGCGCCCAATCGATCGCCGAGGTGATCGAGCCTGCATTGGAGGCGGGGCAGATCGTACTCTGCGACCGATTCACCGATTCCAGCGAAGCCTACCAGGGCGGCGGCCGTGAACTGGGCAGCCAGATCGTGCGTGACCTGCACGCCAGTTTATGCAAAGGCCTCCAGCCCGACCTCACGCTGCTGCTGTTGCCTGATTTTGATCGCTCGCTGGCGCGGGCACGGCTGCGCAACCAGCGTGCCGTCGCGGCCACGGGAAGCGACGAAAACCGCTTTGAGAAGGAGAGTTCTACCTTCTACCGCCGCGTATTCGACCAATATCAGCAGATTGCCGCCCGCGAGCCTTTGCGTGTGGTCGCAATCGACAGCGATGGCTCCATTGATGAAGTCCACCAGAGCGTCGTACAAGTGGTACACGGGCGTTTGTCGGCGGCAGGCATATTGCGCTGAGCTACGGCGATTCTATGGGTACAACCTATTCAGCTCCATCGCGCGACGAGCGGCAGTGGACGGTGCTAGAGCGCGATGGGTATCGCTTTCCGCCGGGCTTGCAGCTGAATCTGCCGTTTTATCTCCTGCGCCGCTTCTTCAAGCCCGCCAATCCGATCGCGCTCTTCGAGCACCTGACAAAGACCTATGGGCGTATGGCTCATTACCGCCTGGGCCTCTCCCACATCGTTTTTATCAACGAGCCCGAGTTCATCCACGAGATCCTCATCAACCAGCCGCAACACTTCATCAAGGAGCGGACCCAGCGGCGCATGAAGATTTTGCTGGGCGAAGGGCTCATCACCAGCGATGGTGAGGTGCACCGCCGCCAACGGCGCATCGCGGCTCCCGCCTTCCATCGCCAGCGCATCCAGGCCTACGGAGCCCTCATGGTGGATCGTGCTGCGCATATGCGCGCGCAGTGGCAACCAGGCCAGTCCATCGACATTGCATCGCAGATGATGCAACTGGCGCTGCAGGTTGTCGCCCGAACGCTCTTCAACACCGACGTTACCGGAGATGTGCTGCAGATCAACGATGAGGTCAACGTGATCATGCAGCTCTACAACTTCCTGATCGCGCTGCCTCGCGCCGAAGCTTATTTGCACTGGCCCATTCCGGGGCTGGTCCGCTTCCGCCGCGCCCGCAACCGGCTAGATAAGGTGGTGCAGCGCATGATCGCAGACCACCGTGCGGATGGAGTGGACCGGGGCGACCTGCTTTCCATGTTGCTCGCTTCGCGGGACGAGGAATCCGACCACTCCGGTATGACCGACGAACAACTGCGCGATGAAGTGCTTACTATTTTTCTGGCCGGATACGAGACTGTGGCCAATGCGCTCACCTGGACCTGGTACTTGCTTTCGCAAAATCCTCAGGCGGAGGCTTGCCTGCACGCGGAGCTCGACGCTGTGCTGGGCCCTGGCCGACTGCCCACACTCGAGGACATGCCTCGGCTTCGTTACACGGAGATGGTGTTTGCTGAGTCCATGCGTCTGTACCCGCCGGCATGGGCCATGGGCCGTCAGTCGACCGCCGAGGTGGAGCTGGGTCCGTATCGCTTTCCTGCGGGCACTTATTTTTTCTTCAGCCAATACATCATTCAACGCAGTGCGGAATATTTCCCTGACCCTCTGCGCTTCGATCCTGAGCGCTTTCTCCCGGAACAAAAGGCCAGGCGCCCGCGCTTTGCCTATTTTCCCTTCGGCGCCGGCAGCCGGCAGTGCATCGGGGAAGCTTTCGCCTGGATGGAAGGGGTGCTGATGGTGGCCACCATCGCCCAGCAATGGCGGCTGCGTTTCGTTCCCGGACAAACGGTCGAAGTGCAACCCAAGATAACGCTGCGCCCCAAGTACCCGATGATGTTTGTTCCCGAGCCGCGTTAGAAGTGCCGCGCCTACGGCGCTTAGATCATCTGTGGGATGGATCCCCAGACCTTCTGAGCCTGTGCGAGAACTACCCTCGCCAAATCGAGTCCCGTAGGAGTCTGTGTCGTAGCACATCGGAGCTGAGCTAGAGTCGACCATTTCCGTATCAATGACGATGAATTCTGCTGGTTAATTCGTATAGCTTTTCGTCGATTTCTTAGCTACGACACAGACTCCTACGGGACTCGATTTGGCGAGGGCAGTTCTCACACACACTCTCTGAAGGGCTGGGATATCAATCCCGATCGGGATTCCGAGCGCCATAGGCGCGGCACTGTCCCTTTTCCCTAGTCACGACCCTTCTGGACGTGCTCGACAGCTGTTCGCTCGGGGGTTTCGTTTTTGCTAGTCTGACAATGTGGGCTTCGATCAATTTGCGGGGAACGGAACGACGGTCCGTCATCTACGAGAGGCGATCGCGGCGGAACGCATGCCGCCCGCGCTCATCCTTGCCGGTCCGCGGGGCGCGGGCAAATACACCCTGGCCATCATGCTGGCGCAGACCATGGCCTGCCTGCAGCACCCGGTCAGCGACGGCCTGCCCGACTTTTGCGGAGTGTGCAGCAACTGCACCCGCATCGCACTTTCGCTGCCACTCGCCGACCGGGTCAGCGAAGCCATCGCTGCCCGCGAGGAGCTGCGCGAGGTCGATAAGAAAGAAACCCGCATCCTCGTCCAGACCCATCCCGATGTGGTGGTCGTTCCTCCCGACCCGCCCCAGTTGCTAATCAAGCTGGGCCAGGTACGCACTGTGTTGCAGCGCATCTATCGCCTTCCCGCCGATGCGGCGCGCGCGGTGTATATCTTCACCAGCACAGCCTTCATGAAGGAGGCAGCTAATTCCCTGCTCAAAATTCTCGAGGAGCCGCCGGCGTACGCTCATATTTTTTTGCTGGCAGAAAATCCCGGCGAACTTCTGCCCACCATTCGTTCCCGCGCCAGCATCTTTCGCCTCGGCGCACTGCCCCCGGAACAAATCGAAGCCGTGCTTGCCGAGCATCGCAAAGACTGGAAGCCGAAGCAGCGCGCACTCGTCGCACGCTTGGCGGAAGGCGCTATCGGTCAGGCCCTCGGCTTCGACCTGGAAAGCTATCTGGCCAGCCGCCAGGACGCGTTGTTGTTGCTGTACAACGCCGCAGATAGCACAAGTGAGACCGACTATGCAGCTATCTTTCGGGTAACCGAGACCTATCGAACGGGCGCCGAGGGCCAGCAAAAAACCAGCGCTCTGCTGCACGCATTCGCCAGCCTGTTGGAAGACCTCTTGCTGCTGCATGCGGGAGCGGGCCATTTGATTCGCAACATCGACCTGATGGCCGAATTGACACGCGTATCGCAAAGCATCACTGTGGCCTGGATTGAGGGGGCTGTGCGCGGCCTGGATCAAGTGGAACAAGGCATGCGGAGAAATCTGCTGCGGTCTTTGTCACTCGATGCCTTTGCCGTCGGCCTATCTGCGCCATGATCCGTGGTAATACGCCATTTTCTGCCGGTTTTTGACATTTAAACCCGATTGGCAACATCCTGCATCTTAAAGATTAGATTCACATTGAGACCATGCCTGATTCTCTTGCCATTCCGGTTCGTCGTGTCTACGATGCGCGCCCAGTCAAGGCGAAGACCAAGGTGGAGGGACCCGATCCATCCGCCGTGGCTTCTGTCAGCTCTGTAGGTCCGCGCAAACTCATTCGTCCCCATCTCCCGGCGCGTGCGTCGGCAAGCCGATACCCTGCTGCCTTACTTTCTGCGATCACTCCCATGCAACCGGCTCACCATCGGTGGGACTCTGCCGGGGAAAGTTCTCACGCCGAGGCGTTCTACTTTCAAAAGCAGATCCAGAGCAAGACGTTGATGATGTTCGTGCTCGAGGACGGAGAGCAGATCGAGGGCATGATCGAATGGTACGACCGCAATGCGATCAAGGTGCGGCGAGGCAAAGTCCGTACGCTTATCTATAAAGCCGGCATCAAGTACCTGTACAAGGCCGAAGATAATAGCCGGATGTAGCCATCAACGGGCAGCCTTGAGCAGGCGGTCGCGCATGGCGACGCCAAGCCCCTCGTCCTCTGGCAGCGGGCAAACAATGACGGTGGCCCCGGCTGCATCCAATTCCCGCAGGCCGGCAAAGAGGCGCCGCGCAAGCTCCTGCGGATCCGTTCTATCTCCCCAGCGATAAACCAGGTACGGGTGCCCAATGTTCATATTTCTGGGCGACATGATGCCGACCACTTCACCCTCGGCTTGCAGCTCTTCAGCAAGGCTCACCAGCTTGGCCGTGGCCCACTCCAACAGAATGAGCCGTGCGCGGGGCGAGTAGTGCTTGAGGCCGACACCCGGGGAGGGCAGTGCGGTGGAACTCGCGTCCTGAAACTCACGATAGGCAATCAGCGACGGGCACAGGGCCTGCACCTGCGCGAAGGTCACCATGCCTGGACGGTAGAGAATGGGCGGGTCTTCGCAGACATCGACCACGGTCGATTCAAGCCCCAGGGCCGTCTCCCCCGAGTCGATCACCGCGTCGATGCGCCCGTCCAGGTCCTGCAGAACAAATTCCGCGCGGGTGGGGCTGGTTCGACCGAAGGAATTCGCGCTGGGCGCCGCAACCGGCAATTGTGCAAGCTCGATCAACCTGCGGGCAACCGTGTGACGCGGCATCCTCACTCCCACTCGTGGCCGCCCCGCAGTCACGATGGCGGGGACGCGAGGGCCTTTCGGCAGCAACAAGGTCAAAGGGCCAGGCCAGAAGGCTTCCATCAACAGGCGGCCGTTGCGCGGTATCTCGCCGGCCACCATGTTTAGCTGCTGCTCGCTGACTACGTGGACGATTAATGGATCCCACGCCGGTCTCTGCTTAGCCTCAAAGATGCCTTGAACCGCAGCCTCGTCGAGCGCATTCGCGCCCAATCCATAAACAGTCTCGGTCGGGAATGCCACCGTGCCGCCGCTACGCAGCAGCTCGGCGCCCTGCGATAACGACGCCATGGATGCTGCCGAATCGATGGCATTGGCATCAACGGCTAGCCGTAGTGTTTTTTTTCCGCTCAACAGTTGTCATTTTCCCACGACAACGCCGCGGCTCGTAGAGCACTTTCACTTCTACTCTGCACAAGTGAGCGTAGCGAAATGCGGCTTTTCTTGAGGAAAAGCCGCGTTAGGAGTGGTTGCGCTCTATACAGCGGAAGTGAAAGTGCTTTAGACTCCGGCCTATGCAGGCCATGGAAACAGAAGTAAAGATACGGGTGCCGGACCGCGAGGCTTTGGAGCGCAAGCTGCCGGCACTTGGTTTCGCGCGGGTCACCGCCCGCACCCTGGAGCGGAACACACTTTACGACACGCCCGACCGCCGTCTGCGCAACTCGCGGCAGATCCTGCGCATTCGTCAATATGGCAGCAAATGGGTTGTCACGCACAAGAGCGTACCCAGCGGGCAAACCGAGGAAGGCCCGCACAAGAATCGCGTGGAAACTGAGACAGTGGTCGAAGATGGGCCAGTGCTGGGCAAAGTCTTCGAGGCCCTTGGCTTCAGCCCGGTATTCGTCTATGAAAAATGGCGAACGGAGTGGGCCGATCAGCAGGGCCATTGCGTTCTCGACGAAACTCCCTTAGGACTCTATGCCGAGTTGGAAGGCCCCAGCGACTGGATCGATGCAACGGCGCAAAAGCTCGGCATCCGCGAGAGTGAGTTCATTACGCTCAGTTACGGTCGCATTTTCGAGTGCTGGCGGGATGAGACGGGTTCCCCAGCCCAGAACTTCACCTTCGACGAGATCCCCGAGAGCTTTCGCCGGTAGACGTTCAAACCGCAGATCCCTCCACTACGCTACGCTCCGGTCGGGATGACAATTCTGTGGGGTTACCGAGAGCGGTTTCCAACAGAAGAATTGTCATCCCGACCGGAGCGTAGCGTAGTGGAGGGATCTGCGGTTTCCCGCCTAACCTAGGCGTCAACGCCGTGGCACTTTTTGTATTTCTTGCCTGAGCCGCAGGGACAAAGATCGTTGCGCCCGACTTTCTCTCCGCTTCGACGCTGCGCGGGGGCATCGGAACTTCCGTTAGCGCCGGCCATCCTGGCTTGTTCGAGCTCGCGCTTCTTCTTGCGTTGAAACTCCTGTTCCAGGGCGTCGATCGTCGTCGAGGGCGCCCGTACCGGAACCGGAACAGGCACGGACGGCGGCCGCGCCGGCGCTGGCGCTGGAGCGGGCATGGCTCGAGCACCGTTGCCTTCCATCGTGACCGGAGAGCCAACTGGAGAAAGAACCGGAGGAACGAATTCGCGGGAAATCTCGGGCGCCTCCCTGCGGGGTAGCTGGGTAATCGGCTGGCCATCGGGTCCGAAGATCTGCATCAGGAAGAGGAAACGCACCGTGTCCTCCTGAAAGCGTCCCATCATGCCTTCAAACATGTCGAAGGACTCTTTCTTATACGCCACCAGAGGATCCTGCTGGCCGTATCCGCGAAGACCAATCCCCTCCTTCAGGTGGTCCATGCTCAACAGATGGTCTTTCCACAATCCGTCGAGCACGCTGAGCATCACCATGCGCTCGTGATAGCGCATTTGGTCCTTGCCCAGGATCGCTTCCTTCATCTCGTACTTCTCTTTCAAACGCTCGAACAGCGCCTCCCCCAACTCGTGGCGGTTCAGGGTATTGAGATCGATGCCTTCCTTCTCCAGATCGATGCCGAACTGCGAAGCCAGCTGGCCCTTTAGCCCGTTGATGTCCCACTGATCGGGATGCATCGCTTCCGGCGCGTGCTCTTCCATCGTCGCGCTCAGCAGATTGGCGACATAGTCCTCGAGGATCAGCTCCTTTTGATCGAGGCCTTCAAGCAACTGTTGGCGCGTTCCATACACCGCCGTACGTTGCTTGTTCATCACATCGTCATATTCAAGCAGGTGCTTGCGGGCTTCGAAGTTCTGCCCTTCCACTGCCTTCTGCGCGGCCTCGATGCGGCTGCTGATCATGCGCGACTCGATGGGCACACCTTCTTCCATGCCCAGCCGCTGCAGCAGGTTCGAAACCCACTCCTTGGCGAAGATGCGCATCAGGTCGTCTTCGAGCGAGAGATAAAAGCGCGAGGCGCCGGGATCGCCCTGGCGGCCGGCGCGTCCGCGCAGCTGGTTGTCAATGCGCCGCGACTCGTGCCGTTCCGTGCCCACGATATGCAGCCCACCAGCGGCAATCACCTCTTCGTGCTCGCGCTCAGCAGCAGACGCATATTGCGCATAAGCCTTATCCCAGATCTCCTGGCTGGTCTCGAATTCCTGCCCCTGGTAGTAGAAGCGCATCATGCCCGGGCCGGCCATGGGATTGATGGCCCCCTGAGCCGCGTTCACCGCCTGGGCCGCGCCGCGCTTCAGCAGCTCCTGCTTGGCGGCGAATTCCGCGTTGCCCCCGAGCACGATATCGGTACCGCGACCAGCCATGTTGGTGGCAATGGTCACCATGCCAAGACGCCCGGCCTGGGCCACGATCTCCGCTTCACGTTCGTGATATTTGGCGTTGAGCACGACATGCTTCACGCCCTTGCGCTGCAGTATCGAAGAAAGCAGCTCCGACTTCTCGATCGAAGTGGTGCCCACCAACACCGGCTGCTTGGCCTCGTGGAGCCGCGAAATCTCGTCGGCCACGGCAAAATACTTTTCCTTGGCGGTGCGAAACACCACGTCCGGATTTTCCAGGCGGCGCATCGGCTTGTTGGTGGGAATGACCACGATGTCGAGCTTGTAGATATTCTCGAATTCCGTGGCCTCTGTTTCCGCCGTGCCGGTCATGCCGGAGAGCTTCTTATACAGGCGAAAATAATTCTGGAAGGTGATGGTGGCCAGCGTCTGGTCTTCGCGGCGAATATTCACCTGCTCCTTGGCCTCGATCGCCTGGTGCAGTCCATCGCTCCAGCGGCGGCCAGGCATCAGGCGGCCGGTAAACTCGTCGACGATGATGACTTCGCCATCCTTCACCACGTAGGCCACATCGCGCCGGTAGAGCGAGTGGGCCTTGATCGCGACCTCGACGTGATGCTTTAGATCCCAGTTCTCCGGGTCGGCGATGTTGCCGATGCCCAGCAGTTGCTCGATCTTCTCCCACCCCTCGTCGGTCACGCTGATGGTCTTGTGTTTTTCATCGACCACGTAGTCGCCGGTCAGGATCTTTTCTTCGCCGCGCTCGATCTCTTCCCCTTGTTCGAGCGAAGGCAGGATGCGATTCACGCGGGCATACTTGTCCGTGGTCTGATCCGTAGGGCCGCTGATGATCAACGGGGTGCGGGCTTCATCGATCAGAATCGAGTCAACCTCATCGACGATGGCGAAGTAGTGTCCACGCTGCACGCAATCAGCGTGATCAAACTTCATATTGTCGCGCAGGTAGTCAAAACCGAACTCGTTGTTGGTGCCGTAGGTGATGTCGGATCCATACGCCGCGCGGCGCTGGGAGTCATCGAGATCGTGCACAATCACGCCGACGGTCAGCCCCAGGAACTCGTAAATCTTGCCCATCCACTCGGCGTCGCGTTTCGCCAGGTAATCATTGACCGTCACCACGTGCACGCCATGACCCGCTAGCGCATTCAGGTAGCAGGGCAGGGTCGCTACCAGGGTCTTGCCTTCGCCGGTCTTCATCTCGGCGATCTTGCCCTGGTGCAGCACCATGCCGCCGATCAACTGAACGTCAAAGTGACGCATCTGCAGTACCCGGCGGCCAGCCTCGCGCACCACCGCGAAGGCCTCGGGCAGGATCTCGTTCAGCACCACTTTTTCTTCCGCTACGCGCTCTTCGGCGTCGTCTATGCCGTCCAGCCGTGCGGCGATGCGGGCACGGAACTCCAGCGTCTTCGCGCGCAGCTCGTCGTCCGACAGAGCCTGCATGGCAGGCTCGAGAGACCCGGTCTGTTCGACCATGGGCATCATCCGCTTGATCACGCGTTCGTTACTGGTTCCGAAAATCTTGGTTAAAGTGCTTGCGATCAATGGATAATTCCTTTTACTGTCCCGAGGGCTACTTCTACTACTCTAGTTTAGTTCACCCCGGGTATTTGGTGCAGAATACCCTGCTGGCGGAGGGCCAGAAAGATACCCATGCCTAAACGATTTTTCCTGTATGCTGTTGATTTTGCTGCCAAGCCGGATGGGCTATCGGGCAGATGAATATGGCCATGGGCGATAGCGGCGATCCGGTGCCCCCGGAGCAGCTACCCGCGCCGCAACACATTGAAGGCGTTGGCAATGTGCGCTTTCCCATCTCCGCCAATGCCCAGGCCCAGATGTGGTTCGAGCAGGGATACAACCTGCTTTACGATTTTTGGGATTACGAGGCGGATCGGGCCTTTGAAGAATCCATCCGCTCCGATGCCAATTGCGCCATGTGCTACTGGGGGCTTTACCAGGCGGAGAGCTTTAACCACAGCGTAACCAAGGCCTACGCGCAGGCGTCGCTGGAAAAAGCGGTTGCGCTGGAAGGGCATGCGACGGCGCGCGAGAAGCTCTACATTCAGGCTGCTCGAGGCCCACGAGGCAGCGGTTCGCGAAGCATCTGGCTCCGAGGACAAAGCAAAATTCGACCACGAGATCGAAATTCTACGCACCCTGGTGAAAGAGAACCCCAGCGATACCAATGCCCGCATCGCTCTCTCCGAAGCCGTCGACGATGGCTATGACGACAATGGAGAAGCCCGCAAGGGCAAGAAGGAGGCGCTTGCGCTCCTGCAGGGTGTACTGAAGGAGGAACCGCAAAACTCCGCCGCAAACCATCTCTGGATACACGCGGTCGAAGCCAGCCCGCATCCGGAACAGGCGTTACACAGCGCGGAGATTCTGGGCTCGCTTGCACCAGCGTCAGGGCACATGGTGCACATGCCGGGGCACATCTTTTACCGCACTGGAGATTATGCCCGGGCCCAGACGGCATTCGACGCGTCTGCCCAGGCAGATGAAAGCTACATGCGCCAGCAGCACATCGCGCCCGACAATGACTGGAACTATATCCACAACCTGATGTATTCCATCGCCAATCTACTGGAGGCCGGGCAGTTGCAGGAGGCGGCGCAAGTTTCGGTCAAACTGGGCAAAGCGCGCGGCCATTTGGAAGACACTCTCTACCCCTGGTCGCCCCGCGATGCCATTGCCCGTCTCAATCCCGCGCTGCCGGTTGCTTTGCGCACCGCCGACTGGCCGCGCGTAGTGGAACTGGTCAATGCCGCAAATCTCTCCCAGGACATGCCGCACATGGAATTCCTGGCCGGCGGCATTTCGCAATTTGCCCTGGGAATGCAATCTGTGGAGGCCCATGAACCGGATGTAGCCGAACGCCACTCGGTGTTGCTTGATGCAAGCCTATGGCGCATGTCGGAGCAGATAAAAGACCAGGAAGCAAAGGAAAAGAAGGCCGCTGCGCCCGCGGGAAATCAAAGCATGTCGCCTGATCCCCTGCCCCAGCCTCTACTCAAAATGCTCTCCATCATGTCGCTCGAGCTGCGCGCTTCCATGATGGCTACACAGAACAACGTTCCCGAAGCCGAGAAGCTCTTCGCCGCCGCGCTCCGCGAAGAGAAGGAACTCGGCTACCGCGAGCCTCCCTTCTATATCCGTCCGGTGGCGGAAAGTGAAGCCGCAGCACTCATGACAGCAGGTAAGTGGCCGGAGGCAGAAGCCGCATTTCAGAAGGCGCTGGTGGAGCGTCCCAACTCCGGTTTCGCGCTCTATGGGATTGCCCAGGTGAAGGAAAAGACGCGAGATGCCGGCGCAACCGCCGTGGCTTACAAGCAGTTCCTCAGCGCGTGGAAGACGGCGGACCCGGGATTGCCCGAGATGCAACACGCGCAGCAATGGATGAGCCAGCACACTGGATCTGGCAACTCCGGGTCGTATTGAGTGTTCAGGCCGAAAGCGAAACCGCAGATCCCTCCACTACGCTGCGCTCCGGTCAGGATGACAATTCTGTTCGGGTGCTGGGACCTCGTACCCAA
This sequence comes from uncultured Acidobacteriaceae bacterium, assembly GCA_963821315.1. GTDB lineage: Bacteria > Acidobacteriota > Terriglobia > Terriglobales > Acidobacteriaceae > PALSA-350. The sequence continues at coordinate 139,401 of CAWGDP010000025.1, forward strand.
ACAGATTGTCATGCCGACCGGAGCGCAGCGTAGTGAGGGATCTGCGGTCTCGCTTTCAGCCCGGGTAAGATGATGGGGCACCTTTCAGGAGGCACCTTGGACGAAGAAATAGTGCAGGCAGAGGCTTCTTCTCCGCTGGCAACTCCGCAACCGCCGAAGCGCGGTGTGCACTGGATATTCTTCGGCGCCGAGGGTCTGCGTGCGGGATGGGGTGTGCTGCTATTCGTCCTGCTGTTTATCGGATTTAGTTTTCTCGCTGCCCAGGTGGTGAGGCATTTTCTTCATCCCGGTCATCTTAGGGCAGTTCTCCCCCTGAGGCTGGCGTTCATTTCCGAATGCACGCAACTGGTGCCCCTACTGCTGGCGACGGCGATCATGGCCCTGGTCGAGCGCCGACCTCTTCTGGCGTACGGATATCAAGGCCCCGCGAGGGCGGTGCGCTTCATTTCCGGCTTGATTTGGGGATTTGTTGCCCTATCCGTGTTGGTGTTTGTTTTATGGAAGGCAGGGCTGCTGGCCTTTGATGGCGTACAGCTGCACGGCCCTGCCATCTGGAAGTACGCCGTGGGGTGGGGAGTCCTCTTCCTGGTGGTTGGAGTGTTCGAGGAATCCACCCTGCGGGGCTACCTGCAATTCACGCTCACCCGGGGGATCGGGTTCTGGTGGGGGGCGTCGCTGCTTTCATGCCTATTTGGGTTTTCCCACGGCACCAACCCCGGCGAAACGCCGGTGGGGCTATTTGCGGCCGCGGCCGTCGGCCTGGTCTTCTGCCTCAGCCTCTGGTACACAGGATCGCTCTGGTGGGCGGTCGGCTGCCACGCCGCCTGGGACTGGGCAGAGTCGTATTTCTATGGGACCTCAGACAGCGGCCTCGTATCACAAGGCCACCTGTTCGGTGAACATCCAACCGGACCGCGCTTGTGGAGCGGCGGGACAACCGGCCCCGAAGGCAGCCTCCTGGTTTTAGCGTTGCTCGCCGTCATGGCGCTGCTCATGTGGCTGTGGTGGGGGCGCCGGGTGCAGTCCCCTTTCAGAGGCAGCGGCTGGAGACCCGCCTGGAGTAGAAAGCCGGCGGCGACCCCACCCACCTTGTAACTACAGGTGGGCAGGATCGGCCGTTTCCGTCTCTAAGCCCAATTCCGCAAAGGCTTCCTGGGCCCGCGCCTGGTCGAATTTTCCCTCGCGCGCCAAGCGGGAGAGCGTTGCCGCGACGATCGATTCCGCATTGACCTCGAAGTGGCGGCGCAGATATTCGCGATTGTCGCTGCGGCCAAAGCCATCCGTGCCCAGAGACACCAGACGCGTCGAAAGCCAGGGCGAAAGCTGATCGGGTACGACCTTCATGTAATCGCTGGCCGCGATGATGGGGCCTTCGGTTCCCTTAAGGGTTTCAAGAATGTAAGGAACCTTTTCCGGCTGCGTTGGATGCAGGCGATTCCAGCGCTCCACGCCCAAAGCTTCCCGCCTTAGCTCGTTGTAGCTGGTCACGCTCCAAACGTCGGTCTGCACGCCATATTTCTCCGCCAGAATGCCCTGCGCCCGGACGACCTCATTCAGGATCGGCCCACTGCCGAAGAGCTGCGCCGTGGCCTTGCCTCCGGGAGCGGCCTGGAAACGATAAATGCCGCGGACGATGCCGTCGCGAACCCCTTCGGGCATGGCCGGCATGGCGTAGTCTTCGTTGTACATGGTGATGTAGTAGAAGATGGGCTCACCTTCCTGGTACATGCGGCGAATGCCATCCTGCACGATCACGGCCAGCTCATAGACGTAGGCCGGGTCGTAGCTCAGACAGGTGGGAACGGTGCTGGCTAAGACATGACTATGTCCGTCCTGATGCTGCAGCCCTTCTCCCAGCATGGTCGTACGGCCCGCGGTCCCTCCCATGAGGAAACCCTTGCCGCGCGAATCCGCAAAGGCCCAGATCATATCCCCGACGCGCTGAAAGCCGAACATCGAGTAATACATGTAGAACGGAATAGTAGGCAGGCGGTAATTGGAGTAGGCGGTGCCGGCGGCGGTGAAGGAAGCCATGGAGCCCGCTTCGGTAATGCCCTCCTCCAGAATCTGGCCATCCTGCTCTTCGCGATAGTAGAGCAGCATGTCGTTATCGTGCGGGGTGTACTTCTGTCCCTCCGGGGCATAGATGGCCACCTGCCGAATGGCCGACTCCAGACCAAAGGTCCGGGCCTCATCAGGCACGATGGGCACGATCAGTTTGCCAATCGTCGGATCTTTCAGCAGGTGGCGCAGGATGCTGACAAATCCCATGGTGGTGGAAACTTCCCGCCCCTTGGAGCCGCCCGTCCACTCGGCGAACTCCTTCAGCCGGGGAGCCTTGAAGTCCAGCGTAGGCACCTCGCGGTGGGGCAAGTAACCGCCCAAGGCGCGACGGCGCTCCTGCAGATAGACGATCTCCGGGCTATCCGGCGCCGGCCGATAAGGTTTACCTAACTTCGCCTCCTGTTCCGGAACCGGAATCTTGAAGCGCTTCACGAACTGGGCCAGCCCGCTGTCGGTGAGTTTCTTTTCCTGGTGCGAAGCGTTGCGTGACTGGTTCGCGCCCATGCCGTAGCCCTTGACCGTCTTGGCCAGGATGACGGTAGGTGAGCCGTGATGATTGATCGCTTTGCGGTAAGCGTTGTAAATCTTGCATCGATCGTGGCCGCCACGATGCAGATTCTCCAGCTGCTCGTCCGTCTTGTCGCTCACCAGTTCCAGCAACTCAGGGTACTTGCCGAAAAAATGCTGCCTTAGGTAGGCTCCGCCCTTCGCCTTGAACGCCTGGTAGTCGCCATCGACACACTCTTCCATCCTCTTGAGCAGCAGGCCGGAAGAATCGCGCTCGAATAGTTCATCCCAATCGCTGCCCCAGACGATCTTGATGACCAGCCAACCTGCGCCGCGGAAGGTGCCTTCCAGCTCATCAATGATGCGCTTGTTGCCGCGCACCGGACCGTCCAGGCGCTGCAGGTTGCAGTTCACCACAAAGATCAGGTTGTCGAGCTTTTCCCGGGAGGCGACGTTGAGCGCGCCCAGAGTATCCACCTCGTCGGTCTCGCCATCTCCGACAAATGCCCAGATCTTGCGGTCAGTTTTTTGAATAAGGCTGCGGTTCTCCAGGTAGCGCATGAAGCGCGCCTGGTAGATCGCGTTCAGCGGCCCGATGCCCATGGAAACCGTGGGGAAGCGCCAAAACTCCGGCATCAGCCAAGGATGAGGATAGGAAGATAGCCCCGGCTTACCCCGCAATTCGTGGCGGAAGTGCAGCAGGCGATCGTCGTCAAACCGTCCTTCCAGGTAGGCCCGCGCATAGACACCGGGGGAGGCGTGCCCCTGAAAGTAGATAAAGTCGCCCGGCTGGTCTCCGTAGGTGGCGCGGAAGAAATGCTCGTAGCCCACTTCGAGCAAAGTGGCCAGCGAGGAGTAGGTGGAGAGATGGCCGCCAATGCCCGCGTCTTTCTTATTCTGGCCATGCACCATGGCCATCGCGTTCCAGCGAATCAGGGCTTCCAGCCGCTCCTCGAGCTTGCGGTCGCCGGGGTAGGGCACCTCGTCATGCTTGGGAATGGTATTCAGGTAGGGGGTGGTCAGCGCGCTGGGGGTGGAGATCCCGGCCTCGCGCGCCCGCTGCCGTAAGGCCGCGATCAGCTCCGCGCCTTGTACCGGACCCTCGCCGACCACCAGGTCGTCGAAAGCCTCAATCCACTCTGCTACCTCTTCGGAAAATTTCGATTGGACGGGAAGAGCGAGTTTGGTTTCCATAATTTTGGCCTGTCCCAGTATATCTTCCCCAAAGAGATCTCTGTGGGTCCCATCCTGCCCTGTCGAATCCTGGGACATGCGAATCCTGATCCCGGGCTCCCAACGCTGTGCTAGATTGATGCCATTCCGCGATGTCCACCTCTTCTTTCTCCGGCAGCCACGCCGATGTAATTGACCTGCAACAGCAGGTGGCCCGGTTGCAGGCTTTGCTCGAGGTTTCTCGCCAGGTGCATGCGGCGGTTCACCCCGAAGAAGTGATGCAATCGGTGCTGCGCATCGTGGTGCGAGAGCTGGAAATGGTCGGGGCCCACGTAACCGAGCCTGCTCTTACCGTGGGCGATATGCCCCCGCCACCCTGGGATGGCTGCCCTCGCTTCGCCCTGCTCAGCAAAGACGGAGCCCGATTGACCGAACTGGTGGTGAACCCGGGACCGGGCAAGACGCTGTCGCTTTACGAGCAGGATTTTCTGGAAGGGCTGGTGCTCCAGGCAGGCGTTGCGGTGGAGAATGCCCATTATCACCATCGAGCTGTCGAATGGGCTCGGGTGCAGCAGGATCTGGATGCCGCCCGCGCCATTCAGCGCAGCCTGCTGCCGCAGCAGATGTCGGAGATCTCCGGCTATTCCGTCGCCGTGCGATCGAGCGCCTGCTACGAGGTAGGGGGCGACTATGTGGACATTGTCAGCCTCCCCGATGGGGGCGAGATCATGGTGGTGGCGGATGTCGCCGGCAAGGGCCTGGCTTCCGCTATTGTCGCCACGTCTTTTCGCTCGGCCTTTCGCGCCATGGCGCTCGCCGGGCTGCCGCTGGCCGAACTGGCCGCCAAGATGAACCAGCATCACTACGGCGAGGGGCCGGAGGCCCGGCGCCGCTACGTGACCGCGATCTTTCTAAGGCTGGACCCGCAGACGCATACCATCGAAGTCGTCAATGCCGGCCATAACCCTGGCTTTTTGATCTCCGAGGACAAGACGGTGCATGAGATTGAAGCCAGCGGCACCCCGATCGGGCTGCTTCCGATGATGGAGTACACCTCGGAAACCCTCGCTTTCTCCCCTGGAGCGCGGCTCCTTTTCTATACCGATGGGCTCACAGAGGTCTTTCACGGCGAGGATGAATACGGTCCAGAACGCTTGCTTGCAACATTTCGGGAGTGCAAGTCGCAGGACTGTACTGCTATCCTCAAGGTCCTGTGGCAACAATTGGCTGAATTTTCACGGGGAGAGCCGCAGCAGGACGATATGACGGCGCTGGCATTAGTGCGCATGCAGACCGAGTGAGGGAAGAGCAAAATGGTTGAAACCAGGGGCACGGCGGTGGAGGTTAAGCTCCCATCGCGGCTGGGCTTCGAAAAAGTAGCGATGGGCACGGCTGCCAGCGTGGCCAAGCTCATGGGCTTTCCCGACGATCGTATTGAAGACCTAAAGACTGCCTTGGCCGAGGCGTGCATCAACGCCATTGAACACGGAAATCTATTGAACGATAACCTCTGTGTGGGCGTGATTCTTTCTGCCAGCGATGAAGCGCTGGAAGTGAAAGTGATGGATACCGGTTCGGGCATCGCCAAAGCGCCATCCAAGCCGGACATTGACCGCAAGATGCATGGTGAAGAAGATCCCCGCGGCATGGGCATGTTTTTGATCCAGTCGCTGGTGGATGAGGCCGAGTGGGTCAAGGGAAGCGCCGGAAAAGGAAGTTACGTCCGATTGGTTATCAGGCTGGCCAAGGAGAGTGAGTAAAGTGCAGACGGAGACGAAAGCAAAGGTTGATGAGGTTCTCGCCGCGAATGGACGGCCGGTCACCGTTCTTCGCTTCACCGGCGATATCTCCAGCAGTTCGCGGGACACCGTGCTTGGAACGTACGAGGGCGTGGTCAAGAGCCGCCCGGTACTGATCGATTTCTCCAAAGTGGAATACATCAATTCCAGTGGAATTGCTCTCGTCATCCAGATGTTGATGGAAGCCAACAAAGCTGATCAGACGATCGCCGCCTTCGGGCTTACGCCGCACTTCCAAAAAGTTTTCACCATGGTAGGGATTACTAAGTACGCTGCCCTGCACCGCGATGAAGCAACGGCCATCGCCTCGTTGTAGGGTTGTGTGAGCCGTAACGACTGAAAAACCCAGGAGATGCGTCCACTACGCTTCGCTCCGATCGCGGATCGACAATTCTGATTAGAGGTACCAGTGATGCATCCTGGCATTGTCAAACCAGCTGTTCGAAACAGTGACATCGTCGTTCTCTAAACAGAATTGGTCATCCCGACTCGGTAGCGAAGCGTAGTGGAGGGATCTGCAGGTTTTTCTTTTACTTCGCCCGGGGATGGGTCCGGTCGTAGACCTGCGTAACCTGTCCGACCGTGAGCTGGGTATAGCGCTGGGTAGTCGATAGCCGCTCGTGGCCCAGCAGCTCCTGAATAGCCCGCAGGTCAGCTCCTTCCTCCAGCATGTGCGTGCCGAACGCATGACGCAGGGTGTGGGGATGAATCTCCGCCGGCAATCCTTTGGCCAGCGAGATTCGCTTGACGATCCGTCCCACACTCCTTGTGGTCAGGCGCCCACTTCCCTTCATCTGCAAGTTCAACAGCAACGCATCAGTCGACTTCGGCCCGACCTTAGCCGTGCGCGACGGAAGATAAGCGCGAATCGCGTCTGCCGCCGCATCCCCCAGGGGAACATAGCGCTGCTTCCGCCCTTTGCCCCGGACCAGGATCACTTCCCTCGCCCAATGCACGTCGGCCACATTGAGCCCCACCAGCTCGGCGTTGCGGATGCCGCATCCATAAAGCAATTCGAAGATCACACGATCGCGCTCCGGCCACGCGGCAACCGTCTCCGCCGAGGCCGTTTCCACCAGGTGGTTCATCTGCTCGATCGAGGGCACACGCGGCAGATGCTTGGGCAGCTTCGGTGTAGCCACCAAGGCGGCGGGATTACTGGTAACGTGCCCTGCCCGGGCCATCCATTGAAACCAGGAGCGCACCGCCGCCAGCGACCTGGCCACCGACGCTTTCGCCAAACCCCGGCCGTAAAGCTCACCCAGGTAGCCACGTATCTGCAGATGATCGACGGTATGCATCTCCACGCCCTGCCCGCTCTGCTCGATCAGGTAGGCGGCAAAATTGTCGATCTCGCGCTGATAAGCGCGCAAGGTATGAGGGGAAGCAGCCCGCTCATGCGTCAGCATGGCCAGGAACTCCTCCGCCAACTGCGTGGGCTGCGGCTTCACTTTGCAACCCTTCTGGTGGCCCGGGGATGATGAGCACGATGCACCGCTTTCAGCCTGCCCAGCGCCAGGTGTGTATAGACCTGCGTGGTCGAGATATCCGCGTGCCCCAGCAGGGTCTGCACCGTCCTCAAATCGGCTCCGTTTTCCACCATATGCGTGGCGCAGCTGTGACGCAGCACATGCGGGCTGGCGCGGGCATCCAGTTGCTTCACCAGGCGCCACACCCATTGCCGGGTAAGTCCAGCCCCGCGCGTGGAGAGAAAGAGCCGGCTCTCCCTTGGGCGAATCGCCAGCGACGGCCGGCCCCGGGTCAAATACGCGTCCAAAGCCTCGAGCGCGGCCCGTCCCAGGGGCACGATGCGCTCCTTGTCCCCTTTACCGCGCACCAGCATGCGGCCCTCCCCCAGGGAGAGGTCTTCCACCCCCAGCCCGGTGAGCTCGGAGACGCGCACCCCACCCGCGTACAGCATCTCCACGATGGCGCGGTCGCGCAGGGCCACCGCATCGGCTTGCGGATGCTCCGCCGACGTCCCGGCCTGTTCCATCATGTGCTCTATCTCCGACTGGGCCAGCGCCTTGGGCAAAACCTTCCACGACGCAGGGGACTCGAGGTTCACCGTCGGGTCGTGCCCGATCCTCTTATCCAGCAGCAGCCACTTGTAGAAGCCGCGCAGGCAGGACAGCTTGCGAGCGATGGAGCGCGACTGCACCCCATGCTTCTGCAGGTGCTCAAGGAACCCGGCCACCTGCCCTTGCCCGGCGGTCATGGGCAGGGCGTGCGTCCCTTCGAGGTATTCCGCGAAGAGGCACAGGTCCCGCTCATAGGCCTCGCAGGTCAGCGGCCGCAGCCCCTTCTCCACCCGCAGATAGGCAAGGTACTGACGCAGGAGGCCGGGATGGTTGGGGGTGGGCACACTCCCGATTATCTGCTCCCGGCGCGCTCGACCGGCGCTGGCCGGCCGGCGCAGGAACCAAGAGAGACAGCCATGCCCACGTTCACCTGCCCTTTACACCAGAAGTGCAAAATTGCGTCAGATCGCCGACAATAGAAGAGGGCATATGCCTCGCCAGGAGCGACCTTCCGCTTTGACCAGCAGCAAGTCCGGCACCAATATCCGTCTTTCCCCCCAAGAGTTTGTCGATGCGGTTCTCTCCCCAGAACCAGCCATTGCTGTTTTCGACTGCGATGGAACGCTGTGGAGCGGAGATTCCGGCTACGACTTCATGGTCTGGTCGATCGAAGAGGGCATTGTCTCGCGCAATGCGAGTGACTGGATCGACTCCCGCTATCGCCTCTACCTGGCCGGCAAGGTTTCGGAGCTCGCCATGTGCGGTGAAATGGTGCAGATCTACGATGGTGTGAGCGAAGTGGAAATTCGCCGGGCCGCCGCCGCCTTTTTCCAGTCACGCTTCCTGGATAAGATCTTCCCCGAAATGCAGGCCCTGGTTTCCTCGTTGAACGACCGCGGGACCGAGATCTGGGTAGTCAGTTCGACCAACAATTGGGTCATTGAAGAAGGCGTTCGCGGCTTTAACATTCCGCCGTCGCGGGTCATTTCCGCGCGTGCCCAGGTCGTTGGCGGGGTCATTACCAGCAAGCTGCTCGATGTTCCTACCGGCGAGGGCAAGGCTGCATCGCTGGTAAAGGCCAGCGTGGCTGCCCCCGACGTGGTATTCGGCAACTCCATTCACGACGCGGCGATGCTCGAGATCGCCCGTAAGGCTTTTCCCGTAAACCCCACGCCGGCGCTGCTGCAGATCGCGGCACAGCATGGGTGGCCCGTCTTCTACCCGAATGGCACTCTGCCTGCGCTGGCATGATGCAGCAACATCGCAGCCTGCGTGTCGCTGCACTGCAGCCCAGCGTGAGCATTACGCTGGATCGACTAGGCTGTCTCGACTCGCTCGTTGCCTGCACCCGTTACTGCCTCGAGGCCGTGCCTGCTCTGCGCGGACGTGATCTGAAAGTGATTGCGGACTCGTGGTCTTCGACCTCGGAGGAGATCCTCTCCGCTGCGCCCAGCCTGGTACTGGCTTCCGTTCCCTACAGGCTCGAATCCCTGGCCGAGATCCTGAAATCCGGAGTTCCGGTGCTCACCCTGGCTCCTCATTCGCTGGCCGATATCTATCAGGACATCCGGCTTCTCGGCTCCATTCTCCACGTTCCCGATCGAGCCGAAGCTGTAATTGACGAAATGCTCTCCGCGCTTGCGGCTACGGAGCGCGCTGCCCACACCGCGGTGCCACCGACGGTTTACTGTGAAGAGTGGGGTAAGCCGCTCATCCACTCGCAATCCTGGGTGGCAGAGCTGGTTGCCGCTGCCGGTGGCCGCTTTCTCGGCACTCCCGGCTCGATGACCGATCCTGACGCGGTGGCCGCCCTTGATCCTGACGTGCTCGTCTTTGCCTGGTGCGGCGCCGGCGATCGGGTTCCGCTCGCTCGTGTGATCGAAAAGCGGCAATGGCAATCTCTGCGGGCGGCGCAGACCGGCCGCGTCTTCTGCATCCCGGATGAGTTTTTGAATACTCCCGCGCCCAACCTGCTGCAGGGACTCCAGGCGCTGGCCGGCGCCATTCACCCGCAGGTTTTTCCCACCCCGAAAAGCGTTCGCTCCCTGCAACTCACACGGTCTGGCTTGGACAACGTCTAAAATCATATGACCGTGCAGAAAGACTCCAGCCGACCGAGAACGGACGCTAAGGTAGTTCGGCTGGTGGTGGCAGCGCTTATCCTGCGGGAGCAAAAGGTCCTGATCTGTCAGCGGCGGCCGGACCAGCCTATGGCCTTGAAATGGGAGTTTCCCGGGGGCAAGGTGGAGGACGGCGAAAGCGCGGAGCAAGCCCTGCGGCGCGAACTCGATGAGGAGTTAGGGATCACCGCCGAAATCGGCAACCGCGTGGCCCACACCCGCCATACCTACCGTAGCGGCAGTGCAATTGACCTGCAGTTTTTCGCTGTCCACCAATTCACCGGCGAAATGACCAACCGAATCTTTCACGACCTGCGCTGGTGCCCGCTGCGCGAGTTGACCCGCTATGACTTTCTCGCCGCAGATCGCATCCTCATCCGCGAGCTGGCGGCGGGCAGGTTGCTCTGAAAGAGCGGACCGGATTTGGTCTCCTAACAACGGTCAATGGTTCTGGACGGGTGCCCCAGGTTCGCCCAACCTGCCCCGGCTTGCCGTGGGTAGCGTACCTGGGTCGAAAACGATGTTTTTCCCATGCTTCTGCTAGATGGGCGAAGGAGTCTGCTCGCGGCCGAGCAAGAGCTTTTGCTCCCAGGGAAGAAAGCATTGGAAGGGGCTGCGCCCCGTCTTTTTCGGCCCATGTACGCTGGGGCGAACATAAGGGGCACCCGTCCAGGGAAGTGGGCTTCGTTGTTTATTCAACGGCAGTAGTCAAAACTGGAAGTAGATGAAGTCGCGATGGCCAAAGAAGCCAAAGAACACGATCGCGTACACGCATGCGTTGTAAGCCAGGGCGCGGAACGCCGGCCGGGCCCAGAGCCGAGGGACGCGCGCAGGGTGGGCTATCCACCACTCGATGACAAACATGGCGACGATCGATAAGACAAGATAGGGAGCCGTGGCACGGGTGAAGCCGCCGACCTTCAGCAAGAGAGGGTCGATCCGCCCCGGAGGAAAAAGATGGGTGGCGATGAACCAGGCATCTCCCAGGGTGTTGGCGCGGAAAAATATCCAGGCGAAGGTCACCAGGCTGAAGGTGAAAACAGTCTTGACCACGGCCAGGCGGCCGAATCGCGCGGTGAATGGGGCCGTGGTCTGGGCCACGATCAGGTAGACGCCGTGCAAAAAGCCCCAGGCGACAAAGGTCCAGTTGGCGCCGTGCCAAAGCCCGCTGATCACAAAAGTAATCATCAGGTTGGCATAATGCCGCGATAGCTTCACCCGGTTCCCGCCCAACGGAATATAGACGTAATCGCGAAACCAGGTGGAGAGCGAGATGTGCCATCGCCTCCAGAACTCCCCCACCGAGCGGCTGAAGTAGGGCTGCATGAAATTAATACGCAGCTCATAGCCCATCATCCGCGCCAAGCCCAACGCAATGTCGGTGTAGCCGGAAAAATCGCAGTAAATCTGAATGGAAAACAGCAGCGTGGCCAGCAACAACGCTGCCCCGTTGTAATGCCGCGGTGTGTCATAAACGAGCTTTACGAAATCAGCGACATTGTCCGCCAGTACCATCTTCTTGAACAGACCCCACAGTGCCTGCACCAGGCCGGCCCGCACGCCGGCAAAGGTAACCTCCGGCTCGCGGTGAAACTGGGGCAGCAGTTCGTATGGCCGCTCGATGGGCCCGGCCACCATTTGCGGAAAGAAAGCCACGTAGAGCGCGTACTCCAGCAGATTCCTTTCCGCCGGCACCCTCCGCCGGTAAACCTCGATGGTGTAACTCATCGCCTGAAAGGTGTGGAAGGAAAGGCCGACGGGCAAGATGATGGCCAGCAGCGGCGGATCAAAGCGCAGCCCAAATAGGTGCGACGCGCCGCGCAAAGAGCCGGTCAGAAAATTGAAATATTTGAATACCACCAGGAGTCCCAGGTTGCAAAACAGGCTTACTCCCAGGTACAAACGGCGCCGCGCTGGCTGCTCCGCTTTTTCGATCTGCAGGCCGGCCACGTAGTCGATCACCGTGATGGCCCAGATCACAAAGATGTAGCGTGTGCTCCAGCACATGTAGAAGTAGTAGCTGGCGATCAGCAGAATGATTTTGCGGGCCGTGCCGCGCGTGACCAGGAAAAGCAGCCACACGACGATAAAAAATAGCAGGAACTGAAAGCTATTGAAGAGCATGTGGGCTAACAATCCATGTGATACGAGCTGCTTCTACGTCCAAGATAGACCTTGAACTCTCATCGTATTACATGCATTCACGTCTGCTGTGTACTAGTGAGGGTAGCGAGGCGCTGCGCTCTAGCCCGCGCCGCCGGTGAACATCATCACCAGGGAGAGTACGATCACCACCGCCGCGGTAATCCAGGCCACGGCATTGAACCAGCGGGAGTTTACAAAATCGCCCATCAGGTCCTTGCGATTGATCAGCAGGAGCATGAAGACGATCACCAGGGGCAACAGCACGCCGTTCAACACCTGCGACAGGATGACCATGCTGATCAGTTTGGCGTTGGGAACAAACAACACGGCGAACGCCCCGCCCGCCACCAGGAGGGTATACAGCCAGTAAAAGACGGGCGCGTCTTTGAAGCCGCCATCCAGGCCCGACCGCAGGCCCAGCCCCTCGCATACCGTGTAGGCAGTGGAGAGAGGAAGAATGGAGGCCGCGAACAGCGAAGCATTGAACAGCCCCACAGCGAACAACAGGAAAGCATAGCGTCCGGCGAGCGGCTTCATCGCCTGGGCCGCGTCCGCCGCCTCCCCGATGGCCCCCATGCCATGGGCAAACAAGGTGGCGGCACATGCCACCACGATGAACCAGGCCACGATGTTGGTAAAAAATGACCCGATGATGACGTCCAGGCGCGAAGCCGGGTAGCTCTTCGCCGTGACCCCCTTCTCCACGATGGAAGACTGCAGGTAGAACTGCATCCAGGGCGAAATGGTAGTGCCGATCACGCCCACGATCATGTAAATGTAACTTTTAGAGTGCCATATATTGCCTCTGGGCAGCTCCACCGTGGCCACCATCGCTTCATGCCAGCTGGGCTGCGAAAGAACGCCGGTGACAATATAAGTGATATAGAACACCGAAGCCGCCAGAAAGACCTTCTCGACCCGCTTGTAATCTCCCTTGACCACCAGGAACCAGATCAACAACGCGCTGGCGGGAACGGAGACATATTTGCTGATGTGGAAGAGCTGCATGCTGCCGGCAATGCCGGCGAACTCGGCCATGACGTTGCCGAAGTTGACTACCACCAGCAGCAGCATCAGGAGAAACGTCATGCGCAGCCCGAACTCTTCGCGGATCAGGTCGCTCAGGCCCTTGCCGGTCACCGCGCCCATGCGCGCGCACATCTCCTGCACCACCAGCAATGCCACAGTGATGGGGATCATGGTCCAGAGCAGGGTGTAGCCGAACTGTGCTCCGGCATTGGAGTAGGTGAGAATGCCGCCTGAATCGTTATCGATATTGGCAGTAATAAATCCCGGCCCCAGCACGGCGAGGAAGAGCAGTATGCGGATTCGCCAGCGCTTGAGCATGCGGTCGAAGTAAAAATTTCAATTTGAATTTCAGGCTACTGCACTCATTGCTTGGCGCGCAGAAACGCGATCACATGATCTGCCTGCACGACACCCACCAGCCGGTTCGCGCCATCCACCACCGGCAGCGCATGCAGATTGTACTTGTCGAAAAGTTCTGCAACTTCATCCTGGTGGGCCTCGGCTTGACAGGAAATAATGCGCGGTTCGGACAGAACCGCCACCCGCGTCTCGGGCAGGGCCAGTATCAGGCGTGACAGCGGGACGACTCCCTCGAGCACATCATTGGCGCCGGTGAGATAAATCTCGCTTATTCCCTCGGGGTCGCCATCGAAGTCGCGCAGGGCACGCACTGCGTCCGCTACCGAGGCGCCGGAGCCCACCTGCACATAGTTGGTGGTCATTCTTCCGGCGGCGGAATCTTCCCGGAATTCGAGTAGCTCCTCCACTTCATGCCGCTCTTCCGGTTCCATCTCCTCGAGAATCGCCTCGGAACGCTCGTCGGAGAGCTCGGCCAATAGATCGGCCGCCGCGCCGGGATCCATCTCTTCCACGATGTCAGCTACGCGGCCGGAATCGAGCGATTCGAGCAGGGACTTCTGTAGACGAGGATCGACTTCCTCCAGCGCCTCTGCTGCTACTTCTTCATCGAGGGAGCCGAAGACCGCCTCCCGCTCCGGGGGTGGCAAGTCTTCCAGGATGTCGGCAAGATCGGAGGGGTGCATATGGGCAAGCCGCTCATGCTCGATCTTCAGCTTCACCCGCCGCGCCGGATCCACTTCGATCAGGTCCACGAACTCCCAGGGGATGATGCTGGCGTGGAAATGCCTGGCGAAGTTTTCCAGCGTGTGCCTGGGCATCGTACCTTTGAACAGCCTGCGCACCGCCCCCTGCAGGCCGACGGCCACTTCGGCGACGCGTAACCCCTCACGGCCATTCTCAGGAAACCACTCCAGGTCGACGTCGTTGACCCGCACCACCTTCCTACCATGCACATCGATAATCTGCCGGTCCAGCACATCTTGCTGGAGGAGAAGCAGGTTTTCATCTCCACGGAGGGGCTGCAGCTGGGCGTCCTCGCGCAATTCGAGGGTTCCGGCCGGCGTCTGCAGTACATCCTTCACCGCAACCAGCCTGGATCCCTCTCGCGTTTTGAGAAGTAGTCCTGCCACATTGCCCGCGGCCGGTCCGGTCGCCACAGCGACATCCTTTAAGCGGCCCTGTACGCGGCCCTGCCGGTCGGTGATCAAGGTACCGAGCAGGAGCGTAAGGCTGGCGTGCGTGGTGTGCTTTTCGTGCATCGAAGGCCGGTTGCAGTCTAACAGCCGTTTGGGGAAAGGGTGGAGCAGCTTAGTAAGAGAGTCGCGGCAGGGCCAATTTAGTTACCCTGGGAGGGGGCTGCGGGGCTGAACACGCTGCGGATCGGGCAACTGAAGGTTTGCTTTGATCTTACGAAACTGGCTTAGTTCGGTCTTTCCGGCCGGCTCTTCGGATGAAAACGCTCATCGAGTGGCTGTCTGCCCTGGAAGCCGGCTTCTACTGTGTGCCAGTAGTCAATTTTTGCTTCGCCCAACTGCCAGCAGAGCAGAACGATCTGGTCGCCGATCTGGCATGGAAAGTCCAGCAATCCTTTATCGAGATCCTTTACCTGCACACCAATCGAATCAATTTCCTGGATCGCATCCTGAGCTTGTTGGACGGAGGCGCGCTGGGCCATGCGCTTACGCGCCACCGCTGCGACGTCAACCAGCATCCCTCCGGAGAGGAAGATATTCTGGCTGAGCATCTGCAATTCCGCTTCGACCAGACCGGCGCTCGCCTTGCCTTCGATCGCCCTGCCGCAGAAGGGATTCGAGAATCGGCAAGAGCGACTGCGCCTCATCCAGCGAGAATGTCTTCATAAGTACGACCTTCGTCCAAACCTCATGATAAACCACCTTGATTTGTGGCCCCTTGGCGAGGCAGGTATCATGACATAGCGATGAGTTTGCCCGATACCATCTTCATCTTCGGACTGGCGCTGGTAATCTTTGGGCCAAAAAAGCTGCCCGAGATCGGCCGCCAGCTAGGCAAGCTTGTGCTGGAATTCCGGCGCGCCAGCAACGAATTCAAGATGCAGATTGAGGAAGAGTTACGGGCGGCCGAACTGGCCGACCGCCAGAAGCAAATTGCTGCCCCGGTTGCCGCTCCATCGCCGGCCCCGGAACCCACCTCGGAGGCCCTGACCGTTCGGCCGCCAAGCAACGGAACCACAGTAAGCACAGAGAGCCCGACATCCAGGGTGATCCCTGTACACGAGGAGGCCGCGGAACTGGAAGCAGTTGCGGGGGACCACCCGGAACTGGCCGCCAACGGCCTCAGGCACGAGCCGGAGCAGGCAACCACGCATCATGAAGACTGACATCGTCGATCGGGCCCGGACCGCAGTGACGGAAAGAGCAGAATTACCGGGCATGAGCCTCCTGGAACACCTGGAGGAACTGCGCAAGCGCATCATTCATTCCGGCCTCTACCTGGTCGCCGCCTTCTTTATCGCTTACTACTTCCGCCAGAAGCTTTTTTCGTTCATGGAGCGGCCCATTGTTTCGGCCCTTCAGGCGCACCATCTGGACCCTCACCTGGTCTACCTGAACCCCGTAGACCCCTTTAACTTCTTCATCAAAATCAGCCTGGTCGGAGGGGCCATCCTGGCTTCGCCCTTCATCCTGTTCCAGGTGTGGCTATTCATCGCTCCTGGACTCTACCGGCAGGAGAAGCGATACATTCTGCCCTTCATGACGGCCACGGTCGGACTCTTTCTTACCGGCGCCTTTTTCGGCTACCACTACGTTTACCCGGGCGCGCTCAATTTCCTTATCGGCTACGGCGATCAGTTCCGGCCGATGGTCACGGTAGGCGAATACACTGAGCTCTTCATGACGGTGATCCTGGGGCTGGGGATCACCTTCGAGCTGCCGATCCTGGTGTTCTTTCTGGCCCTCTTCGGCATCGTGAACGCGGGTTTCCTGTGGAAGAATATCCGCTACGCCATCCTGGTCATTTTCATCATCGCCGCGATCATCACCCCAACTCCCGATGTACTGACGATGTGCGTCTTTGCTGCTCCGATGCTGGCGCTTTACCTGGTGAGCATTGGCGTCGCTTACATGGTTCATCCCAGCCGCAGGGACCGGCAAAAACAGGCGTCATGAAGCGCTTCCCGATTCTTTCCAAGCCGCTCGGCGGCGCGCTGGTCTGTTGCCTTTTCAGTGGAATGGCCGTCGCGCAGGCGGCAGCCCCGCTTCCCCGCTTTGACGGCGAGCGCGCCCTGACCTACACCAGGGAGTTCGTGGCTACGGGCCCACGTTGGGTGGGCAGCCCGGGACACGCCAAGGCCCAGGCCTTCCTCGAACACCAGTTCGCTAAAGACGACCTGGTGAAGGACAGCTTCACAGCATCAACACCCATCGGGCCTCTGGCGATGACGAATTACATCGTCAAATTTCCTGGCAGCAAGGACGGCATCATTGTGCTGGCCAGCCATTACGACACCAACTACCCACTGAAAGACACCGGTTACGTGGGGGCAAATGATGGCGGCTCGAGCACCGGTCTTTTACTACAGTTGGCCAACAGCTTCCGGGGAAAGAAGTTGGATGGATACAGCGTGTGGCTGGTTTTCTTTGACGGAGAAGAGGCGATCAAGGGCTGGACAGACGCCGATTCGACCTACGGCAGCCGGCACCTCGCGGCCAAATGGCAGGCCGATGGGACCCTCAAGCACATCAAAGGCTTTCTCCTGGCCGACATGATCGGCGACCGCGATCTCGATGTGGACAAGGACTTGAGCTCGACCCAGTGGCTGCTTGACCTGGTGGGACAGGCGGCGGCGAAGTACGGCGACCAGTCGTACTTTTTCGAGCGGCAAAACTCGGTGGGTGATGATCACACCCCGTTTATGCGACTCGGTGTGCCCTGCGCCGACATCATCGATTTCAATTACGGATACCAAAACGCATTTTGGCACACCCCTCAGGACACCATGGATAAGCTGAGCGCCAAGAGCCTCACCATCGTGGGCGAGGTCTTTCTGGAGACGATTCAGCTGCTGAACCAGCGGTGATGTTCTTCCCAAAATCAAATGCGGGCGAGGTTGAGGCGCACCGCAGATCCCTCCACTGCGCTGCGCTCCGGTCGGGATGACAATTCTGTTACGCGAGTTGCAGCGGCGCTGCTGTGCGGATGACAGTTCTGTTTGGGACAGACATCCTCAATTGCAACAAAATTGTCATCCCGACCGGAGCGCAGCGCAGTGGAGGGATCTGCGGTTTCTTCACCAACCACCGTGGGCTAGGATTGCATGATGCTGGATGGCGCCCCGATCACATACTGGATAGGTTTCCACCTTGTGATCCTGTTCCTGATCGTGGCTGACCTGACCGTTCTCAGTCTGGGTAAGGCCTCCGCCCGGACCCGCGATAGCATCATTTTTGTTCTCTTTGTCTTTGCCCTCGCTACGTGTTTCGGCTTATGGATCGGGCACGTTGATGAGCATCAGACAGCACTCGAATTCGCCTCCGGGTACCTGATCGAGCTCTCCCTGAGCATCGATAACCTCTTCGTTTTCCTACTCCTCTTCCGCGCTTTCGGCCTGAGCGCAGAGGCGCAGAGAAAGGCGCTCCTGCTGGGAGTCCTCGGCGCCATCGTTATGCGCGGAGTATTCATCTTCGCCGGAATCGAACTGCTGCTGCGCTTCGCCTGGATTCAGTTCGTTTTCGGCGCCCTGCTGCTGGTGGCCGCGCTGCGGCTGCTGCGGGGGAAGAAACCCGGGTCCACTCCCGCTCCGGCAAAGTGGGCTGCGCAATGGACGAAGCGCTGGAGCAGCCCCAAATCTACCTTTGTGCTGGCAGTGATCGCCATCGAACTCGTCGATCTCGTCTTTGCCATTGATTCCGTGCCGGCAGTGCTTGCCATCTCCCACCACCCGTTCGTGGTCTACACCTCAAACATCTTCGCCATTCTCGGATTGCGGTCGCTCTATTTCCTGCTGTCCGGCATGCTGGACCGGCTGCGGTATCTTCATGTTGGCCTGGCTACAATTCTGGGCTTCGTGGGCGCAAAGATGATCTGCGCTAAATGGATCCATGTACCTGTCGGCATCTCTCTCGGCTTCATCGTCCTGGTGGTGCTCACGGCCGCCGCTGCTTCCCTGCTTTCAACCAAGACCCAGAACCCGAGCACTCACTAGGGTTGCGATACGATGGACGAAGCGTGCGTAAGATCCCGGTTACGACAAACTCAGGCCATTACACCGTTTCCGTAGGAAGCGGCATCCTCGATTCCTTAGCCAAGCGCATGCCGGCTCTCACCGGCAAGAAGCGCAAACTCATCTTTCTCTTAACCTCGCCGGAGATCTGGTCCCTCTGGGGCGGGCGCCTCCAGGCTTCGCTTCCCCAGGAACCGATGGTGCTCTTTCTGCCTCCTGGCGAGCGTCACAAGCGCATGGCCCAGGTGGAACGGCTGGCCACCGAGATGGCCAAAGCCGGGGGCGACCGCTCCTCCCTGCTGGTGGCCTTCGGCGGCGGCGTCATCGGCGACGTGGGCGGCTTTCTCGCCGCCATCTACATGCGCGGAATCGATTACATCCAGATCCCGACCACCCTGTTGTCGCAGGTTGATTCCTCGGTAGGGGGCAAGACCGGGGTCAATCTGCAAACCGGCAAGAATCTGGTGGGTTGCTTCTACCCGCCACAGGAAGTGGTAGCGGACATCAGCCTGCTGCACACCCTTCCTCACCGGGAACTGCGCGCCGGGATCTACGAAAGTATCAAGGCCGGGCTCATCCGGGATGCGGCGCTCTTCCGCTTCATCGAGAGCCATCGCGAAGCCCTCGACCAGGGCGATCCTGCATCCCTGGAGAAGATGGTCGCGGCCTCCATCCGCATCAAGGCTGAGGTGGTCACTCTCGATGAGCGCGAGTTCGGTGTGCGCATGTTTCTCAATTTCGGGCATACCATCGGCCACGCGATCGAGGCGGCCAGCGGTTATCGTGCCCTGCTGCACGGCGAAGCGGTCGCCTGGGGAATGCTCGCGGCGCTGCACATCAGCCACCAGAGAAAGCTGGTAACGTCGGAAGCCGTGCGCCGCATCGAAGACCTGATCCGCTACTTTGAGCCCCCCGCATTACCCGGTTTGAGCACTAAGCGCCTTTTGCATGCGGCCTCCGGCGACAAGAAGAATCGGGCTGGGGTGCGCCGCTTTGTCCTGCTGCAAGGCCTCGGCGATGCGGTTGTGGCTGAGGACGTAACCGACGCCGAGGTGGTGGCGGCCATCGAGTCGATCCGCCATCTTTCCGCGGGCAGCAAATAGCCGTGGCCGCGCCGGGCGCTCAACCAGAAGGAACCGGAGACGAGCTCAGCGCGGCGGCAGCCGTCCGCTCCATGTTCGACCAGATCGCCCCGCGCTACGACCTGTTGAACCACGTCCTATCCTGCAACATCGACCGCATCTGGTGGCGCCGGGCGGCACGCAGTTTTCGCCAGGTGCTGGCCGAGCCGGACGCACAAATTCTGGACCTTTGCTGCGGAACCGGGGATATGACGCTGGCCTTGTTACGACGCCGGCCAAAGTACGCCAGGCCGGTGCTGGCCGCCGACTTCGCCCACCAGATGCTGCTGCGCGGTGCGGCAAAGTTCGCTCCCCAGGGGGCGATCGCCATTGAGGCCGACGCCCTCCATCTTCCCTTGCCCACCGGCTCGCTCGATCTGCTCACCACGGCCTTCGGTTTTCGCAACCTGGCCAATTATCAGGCTGGCCTGGAAGAGTTCTACCGTACGTTGAAGCCGGGTGGGCAGTTGGGTATTCTCGACTTCAGCGAGCCGGGCGGCGTTATGGGCAAGCTTTATGCCTTTTACTTCCGGAGGGTTCTTCCTGCGGTGGGGTCTCTGATTTCCGGGGTTTCCGGGCCCTATCGCTATCTCCCCCGCTCCGTGCACCAGTTTCCAACCCCTCCACAACTGCTGCAAACCATGCAATCGATAGGCTTTAAGGATGTTACCTGGACCCCCTACAGTTTTGGCATTGCGGGCCTGTATCGCGCCGTCAAGCCGCCATCTCCCTAAAACCAGGGCGGGTTAACCAGGAGAGGTCTGCCCCACGATCATCCAATGCCCGAGCGGCGGCCAACTGGATAAACTTAAAGAATGCGCGCCATCGCCACGTGGAAACAAGACCAGCAGTACGACGCAGAATCCCATAGCGGCCACCACGTTACGTTGGACGCGGACGCCGCACACGCCGGTGGCCCCAGCCCGATGGAATTGGTGTTGATGGCCCTGTGCAGTTGCACCGCGGTCGATGTGGTTTCAATTTTGCAAAAGAAGCGGGAGCCGTTCACCTCGCTCACTGTTTCTGCGGACGCTGAACAGGCGCCTGCGCCTCCACGCGTCTTCACCCACATCCATCTGACCTATCACGTGGGCGGAAAGGTCTCGCGAAAGGCTGCCGAAGATGCGGTTGCGCTGTCCAAGAACAAGTACTGCTCCGTGTCCAAGATGCTCGAAAAAGCGGCAGCCATCGATTACGAGATCACCTACGAGGGAGCATGATCAATTTCTTTCGCCTGGTGCTCGCCGGGCTGGCGCTAGCCATGGCGGGACTGGTTTCGGCAGTGATGACGATGCATTTCGCGATCCATGGAGCCGAGGTAAAGGTTCCGGATTTGCAGGGGCTTACTGTGGCTGAAGCCGTGCACCGGACGGCCAACATGGGATTGAACCTGGACATCGACAACAAGTACTACAGTGTCGATGTGCCGGCAGGGCGGGTACTAGCGCAAACGCCTTTGCCTGGTGCGATCGTTCGCCGCGAGTGGCGGATGCGGGTGACCGAGAGCCTGGGTCCGCAGCGGGTGGCGATTCCCAAGGTTGTGGGCCAGCAGGAGCGGGTGGCGGCCATCGAAGTGCGCCGGCTGGGGCTGGATCTCGAAGAGACGGCACAGATGCCCTACAGCGGCGCTCAGCCTGGAACGGTGATTGCGCAAAATCCGCAGCAGGGGGCAGCCGGCGTAGAGCGCCCCAGTGTAAGCCTGCTAGTGAGCAGCCCGGCGGTCATTCCTCCTCCTGCCATGGTGATGCCGCAGTTGGTTGGTTTACCGATGGCGACGGCGACAGCTCTGGTTGTGCATGCCGGGCTGAAGGTGGGCCCGGTAGAGAACAGCTATTCCAGCGCACCCGCCACCACCGACACGGACGCGAATGCATCGCAAATGGCCCCTGCGGACACAGTGGATCCCGCCGGAACGGTATTGAGCCAGAGCCCCCTGGCAGGCCATCGCGTCGAACCCGGCATGACCATTACCCTGCGCGTTGCGCAGTAGAAGCAGGTAGTAGTGGACGGGTGCCCCAGGTTCGCCAAAGCGTACCTGGGATGAAAACGTCATCGCGTCGAACCCGGCATGACGATCACCCTGCGGGTAGCGCAGTAGAAGCAGGTGGTAGTGGACGGGTGCCCCAGGTTCGCCCCAGCGTACCTGGGATGAAAACGACGGGGCGGAGCCCCTCGATTGCTTTTTCCCAACATGCAGAAAAGCAATCGAAGGAATCGTTTTCAACCCACGTACGCTGGGGCGAACGAGGGGCACCCGTCCATTACCTTTGCGCTAATTGCGCGTTAGGCAGGCGGCGAAAAAGCCGTCACCCTGGTAGGCGCCGGGAAGGGTGCGCACGAAGTCATCCGGCAAACCGCTCGGGAAGAGCCGCTCTACTGTCCCAGGGAGCAGGACGCCTTCCTCCTCCAGCTCCCTCACCTGCGGGCGCCAGGGGAGGAGACGGAAACCCCTCTGCCTCTCCAGGGCCTCAGCCACCACACCTTCGTTCTCTTCGCCTTCGAGTGAGCAGGTGGAGTAGACAAGCCTCCCACCCTCGCGCAAGCAACGCATCGCCGAACAGAGAAGACGTACCTGACGTTCATGCTGACGGGCGAAATCATCCACGGTGACCCGGTACCGTATTTCGGGATTGCGGGCCATGGTTCCAGTTCCGCTGCATGGAGCGTCGCACAATACCAGGTCGAACTCCGCCCGGAAGGGCAACTCCGTGGCATCGAGAACGCGGAAGCTAATGTTTCCGGGGTGCCCGGCAAGTAGGGCCTGCATGGCTTTGAGCCGCCGAGGGCTGATGTCACAGGCGGTAATCGCAGCCGTTGGATTGCGCTCGGCCAGGATGGCTGTCTTCCCTCCCGGCGCCGCGCAGCAATCCAAAATGGCTGTACCCCGGCCCGCCAGCTCCGCAATCAGTTGCGATCCCTCATCCTGCATGCGCAGGCCACGCATGCCGGTTACATCTCCCGCGACCACCCGCCAGGCGCGGGCCACGAAGTTTCCCTGCTCCAGTTGCAAACCCGGGTCTGGCGAGCTAATGCGAATCGTGGTGGGGGGAGGAAGTTGATCGTAACCGCAGATCGCACCGGCCGCTTCACTCCCGTACGCCGCAACCCAGCGTTCGACCATCCACGAAGGATGCGCGGCAGAGGCGTCCGCCTCCTGCAGCTTGGGCGATTGCGTCAGTTTGCGCAGGACCGCATTGGCCAGGCCCACGGCGTAAGGATTCCCCGATTGCCGGACCAGCTCCACACTCTCGAAAATAGCGGCGTGTGCCGGGATGCGATCCAGCAACAGAAGCTGCAACGCGCCCAACTCCAGCGAAACCTGAACCGAGTCGGCCAAGTGGCCTTTACTCCTGGTAAGCACTTCCCGGATGCGTTGCTGCAGGACAAGCTGCCAGCGCAGCACTCCCATCACCAGGGTGGTCGCCAGGTTCTTGTCGAGCGGAGACAACGCTTCCACGCGTTTGGAGCGGAGTAGGACGTCGCTATGCGACTCCGGCTTCCGCTTGAGTTCCAGCAGCAGCTCGAAGGCGGCTCTCCGGGCAGGCGCGATCATGGCATGCCGAGGCTCTCATGGGGATGAGGAGCAGCGCCGCGCAGAAACTCCGCTACCGGCAGTCGCTTCTTGCCTTCCACCTGGACCTCCAGCAGCTCAAGCCGCGTGCCTGACCCCGCAGCCACGAACAGGCGGCCGCCATCAACCATCAGCTCGCCAGGAGGGCGGTCAGCACTTCCAGCAGGTAACAAGCGATGCAGGGTGAGCTTTTTTCCACGGAAGAAAGTGTAGGCCCCGGGCCAAGGCTGAAAGCCACGCCAGCGGTTGTAAATCTCACCCGCAGACCGGGTGAAGTCCACCAGAGCGTCTTCGCGCTCCAGAATCGGCGCCAGCGAAGCCCCGGCATTATCCTGCGGAACAGGATGGATCGTGTCCGCCTCCAGTCCCTGGAGAGTCTCCAGCATGAGGCCCGCCCCGCTCTGGGCAAGCAAGGGAAAGAGCTGCTCCGCTGTCTGGTCCGGGTCAATCGCTAAGGGACGCTGGAGCAGAATGTCACCTGTATCCAGCCCCTGGTCGATGCGCATGGTGGTGGCGCCGGTCACGGCTTCCCCATTGGCCACCGCCCACTGGATGGGAGCAGCGCCGCGGTATTTCGGCAGCAGCGAGGCATGAAGGTTGAGGTTGCCCCAACGCGGCAGCTGCAGCATCCACTCCGGAATGATGCGGCCGTAGGCCACCACGATAATGGCATCCGGCCGGATCGCCTCCAGGCGAGACCGCAACTCTGGATTGTTCTTGATCTTTTCCGGCTGCACCACCGGCAAACCCGCTGCCTCTGCCAGCTGCTTGACCGGGGGTGGTGAAGGAGCCTGATCCCGGCCCCGCACACGATCGGGTTGGGTAACTACCAGCTCGATGGTATGGCCGGCTGCAATGAGCTGCTCAAGCGTAGGGATGGCGAACTGCGGAGTGCCACAAAAGACCAGCCTCACTTACCATTCCCCGGCTCGCTGCAGCTTGCGTATCTTGCGCAACACAAAATCGCGCTTGAGCGCACTGATGCGGAAGATGAAGAGGATCCCATCCAAATGGTCGATTTCGTGCTGAAAGGCGCGGGCCAGTAGTTCGTCGGCTTCCCGCTCGAACCAGTTACCTTCGACATCCTGGGCGCGTATTTTGACCTTCGCGGCGCGCGCGACTTTCTCTCGAATATCGGGAAGGCTGAGACAACCCTCCTCCTCAAAGATTTTTCCTTCTTTGGTGACCACCTCGGGATTGATCAAGGCGATCTTGTCTTCAGGAGTCTTCTGGAAGCTGAGATCGATCACCGTCAAACGCTTGGGAATCCCAATCTGCGGGGCGGCGAGGCCGATGCCATGGGCAATGTACATGGACTCGAACATATCGTCGACCAGCTTTTTCAAATCCTCGTCAAACACAGTGACGGGCTCGGCCGGCCGCTGCAGGATGGGATCTGGAAACTTAACAATGGGATAGACCATGCGACGGGATATCTTTCTTAAAATCTGCGAATCTGCTCCAGGTATCCCTGGTAGTTTCTGCTCAGTTCTCCGGCCGAGTCGCCGCCGAACTTTTCCAACGCCAGCTTCGCCATAACGAACGCCACCATCGCTTCCGCAGCGACACCGGCGGCAGGCACAACGCAGACATCGGATCGCTCGTAGGCCGCCTTGGTCGCCTCCCGTGTAGCATACGAAACCGAGCCCAGCGGCCTGCGCAAAGTAGAAATCGGCTTCAAATAACCGCGCACAACAATGTCTTCCCCGTTAGAGACCCCACCCTCGATGCCACCGGCGTTATTGTGCTCGCGAGTGAACCTGGTCGGCGCCGTGCCATTCTCCTCCGGGCTATAGCCGATGGCGTCGTGCACCGCGGAACCAAAAGACTCGGCAGCCGTGACCCCCTGGCCAATTTCCACTGCCTTCACGGCCTGCAGCGACATGACCGCCCAAGAGAGTAGACCATCCAGCCGCTCATCCCAATTGGCATACGTGCCGATGCCCGGAGGCACGCCATGCACCACCACCTCGAAAACTCCGCCGATCGAATCGCCGGTGCGCAACACGTGATCGACTTCCGCCTTCATCTGCTCTTCGGCGGCAGGATCGACGCAATTCAACAGGATGGTGTCGCTTTGATTCAGCGCCTTGATCTCTTCCCAGGAGGCGATGCGCGGCAACTCCGCGCGGCCAACGCGCACTACATGGCTGCCGACCTCGATGCCCAGGGACTTTAACAGCAACTTGGCCATGGCGCCTGCCGCCACCCTGGCGGTGGATTCGCGCGCCGAGGCCCGCTCCAGCACATAGCGAGCATCGGGAAAATCGTACTTCAGCGAACCGGCAAGGTCCGCATGGCCTGGCCGGGGCGAAGCCACAGCTTTGTGCTTTTGCGGATCGCCCGCGCCCACGGGCAGAACCTCGGTCCAGTTCTTCCAGTCACGATTTTCAATTTGGATCGAAACCGGCGAACCAATGGTCTTGCCATGGCGCACCCCGGAGAGAATGTGCGCGCGGTCCTGCTCAATGTGCATACGGCCACCACGGCCGAAGCCCTGTTGTCGCCGCCACAACTCCCGGTCGATGAATTCAAGATCGACGTCGAGGCCCGCAGGCAGTCCGGAAATGAGGGCGATGAGGCACTCGCCGTGTGATTCACCAGCCGTAGAGAAACGTAGCATTTTATGAGGCGAGCAGACCTAACGTTTGATTGTAGACGATTCCTGACCCCCGGCGGCGAGTTTGCCACGAGGGCTGGTTACCACAGCACTCGACGCGCCTTTTTCTTTCGTCGCGGAGTGGAGCCGAGGGATAAAAGCCGCCCTTAATTGTGCACGATCCAGTCGTATTGCGCCTCCTCCAAAGGCGCGACAGAAAGCCGTGACTGGCGGACCAGGGGCGAAGCTTCGAAAAGTTTCTGCTGCTTGATTTCCGCCAGGGTTTTTGGCCGCTTAATGGCCGGACCGGCCGCGATGCGAACCAACGGAACCTTTGGATCAGATACATCGACAGCCGTAACGTGGGCCAGGCCCACCGCCGCCTTTTCGTCCCCGGTGTGATAGATAACGAGCTTATCGCCCTTCTTCATGGCGCGGAGATTCTTGACCGCCTGCGGGTTGGTCACTCCGGTCCAGTCCGTTTCCTTTTCCCGCACCAGATCGGCAAACGAGTAGGCGGTGGGCTCGCTCTTAAGCAGATAGATCATGATCTACTCCTCCGGCGGGGACTTGGGCTTCAGGAAGGTTGCCGTATTAAGCAGGGGCCTGTCCATCGAGCGCACCCAGTCGGTCATCTCACCGGCTTCGCCACCTTGCGCTTCGTGGCGCTCAAATTCGCTGCGCATGGTGTGCATCTTGGCGTCCATATCGTCGAGGTAGTTGAGCAGCACCGCTTCCGGGATCATGGGCAGCTTAGGCGAACCGAACTCCAGTTTGCCATGATGGCTCAGTACCATGTGCTCGACCAGCATGCGCAGCTCCGGAGGAAAGCCGGGCAGCGCCGCCAGCTTCTTCTCAATCATGGCGATGCCCATGGTGATGTGCCCTACGAGTTGCCCCTGCAGAGTGTAGTCGAAGCTGGTACCCCAGCTCAATTCCTCCAGCTTGCCGATGTCGTGCAGAATGGCGCCGGTCAGAAGCAGGTCACGGTTAATTTCAGGGTAATGCTGCGCAGCCAGCTCACAGATGCCCACCAGCGAGACCACATGCTCCAGCAGACCGCCCAGCCACGCATGGTGAAGGCGGGTGGCGGCCGGCGCCTCACGGAAAGATGCAGCGAAGACGGGATCGTCGAGAAAAGAGCGTACCAGTGCTTGCAGGGATAGATTGGAAAAGCTGTCGACAGATTTAACCAGCGCCGACCACAGTTCCTCCACGTCTTTGCTCGTGTGTGGAACATAGTCGGCCAGCTCGAACTCATCCGCCGTAGCGATGCGGAGCTTTTCCAGGTTCAGCTGCAGGCGGCCGTTGTAGCGGCAGACCTCGGCGCGAACCTTCACCACGTCGCCCTGCTCGAACTCGGCGGCGGCGTCAGCGAAATTGTCCCACATGCGGGATTCGATCTGGCCGGTGCGGTCACCCAGGGTCAGCGCCATGTACTGGCCGCCATCCTTTCGGCTGCGCAACTGCCTGGAGCTGACGGCAAAGAAAGAAACCACTGCCTGGTTCTCGAACTTGCCTAGATCCGCAACATAAATCTCTTTCATTGCGCCTAGGGTTGGTGCGCGCCCGGAGGAATTGGATCCGGTGGGCCGGTGGCCGGTGCGGGCGGATTGGTTGCCGGTGGAGGGTGGCTAGCGTCAGAAGCAGGCGGCTGACTGTATGTGTCTGCCGGTTTGCCCAGATAGGGCGCGGGCGTTTGGTCCGGCTCCTTCGGCCTGTCCGCGTACCGGGTCTTCTCACCCTTCGCCTTCGCCTTTTTCTGGTCTGCCTGATCAGCCAGTCCCAGCGGCGCGTTCTGTACCTTCTGCGACGCCTGTTCCTCGGTAGTTGCCTGCGGAGGAGCATCCGGGTCGGTCTTGTCTTTCTTTGCTTTTTTCACCGGCGGACGGTTGCTAAGGCGAGTCTTCTTTTCATTCACCGGAGCCGTCTCGCCGCTTATGGTGCCGTCCGGGTTCACGACGCGCGATTCCGGAGTAGTGACAGCCGGATTGGTGTCCGGACCGACCGCGGGAACGCTGTTCGTGGCAACCTGCGAGGATGGAAGAGACTCGCGCGGGGCCTGCCCAAAGCGGATCTTCTCTTTCTTGCCCGGCTTCTGCACGTTCTGGTCGTTGTTGCTCGCCTGTTGCGTGGTCGCCGTCTTGGCAGGAGTGGTCGCCGTGGCGGCCGCGGGGGATGTCGCACCGGCGGCCGTCGTTGAACCACCGGCGGTCGCAGCACCAGTCGTCCCGGGGGTTTGCGCGGCGGCGGCCTGCGTGGCAGCCGGCGCCGCGGGTGTCTTGCCGCGGAAACGGGCGCGAGCAAATTTTTTCTTCTTTTTGGGCGCGGGGGGCGTGTACGCGCTATAGGTCAGGCGCATTTCGTTGCCACTGGCCCCGGTATCGACGACACCCGGCTTGAGTTCTACATAGGCCTCTTCGCGCAGCTTGGTCAGGTACTCCCGCAGTTTGGGCTGCATCTGCTCCATGAAGAGCGCTTCTTCCACTTGCGGCTCCACTTGCTTGAAGCTGGCATCCCCACCAAGCTGATGCTGGGTGGCCTGCAGAATGATGAAGCCCTGCTTGGTGCGAATGGGTTGCGTGTGTTGGCCGGCACTCAGGGCAAAGGCCTTATCTTCTATTTCCTTAGCCAACATTCCGCGGCGATACTCCCCCAGGTTAACGCTTTTGGGCGCAGTGGGGTCGGTGGGCGCCGGCTTGGCCAAGTCTTCGAATTTGCCCCGGCAGCCAGTTTTGCTTCGATCGCCTCGGCTTGCGCCTGCGCCGCCGCGACTTGGGCCGCATCCGCTCCCTCTGCCGCCGCCGGCGGAGTGGGGATCAAAATCTCGTTGAGGGTCACTGACTCCGGCTGGGCAAACTCACTTTCGTGCGCCTTGAAGTAGCTCTGCACTTCCGCTGGCGACATGCTAATGTGCCGCCCTACCTCGTCCCGCACCACCTGCTGGGTGATGATGCCGTTGCGTTGAGTTGGCCTTGAAGTCTTCATAGGAGACGCCCTGCTGCTGCGCAGCCTTCTCCAGGTCCTCGAGCGAATCCAGATGATTCTGCTTTCTGATCTCGTCCAGCCTCTTGATCAGCTCGGTTTCACCGGTGATCCCCAGTTCCTTGCCTTTGGAGAGCAGGAGTTGCTGATCAATCAGGTCGCGCAGCAGATCGGCTTGTTTCTGCTGTAGTTCCCGGGGAGGAATGGCCTGCTGTTTGGCCTCTTGCTCGAGTTGTTCCGCGGCTCGATCGTAGTCCGACTGGGTGATGATCTGGTCATTCACCCGGGCGACAATGTCTTCCACCACCTTGCCGTTGACCGGCGCCAGCGCCGCCGGATTGGGCGGGGTTTGCGCATTGGCGGTTTGGGTGTTGGCTTGGGCCAGGGAGGGGAGGGCGCTTAGACTCGCGCTCAGGATGAAAATCGCCGCGGATTGCTGGAATTTGAAAACCGTCATGGGTCTGGACATCTCGTATAGCTGCTAAGTGTTAGGTTCCGAGCATTTCACTTCTATGCTGCATTGGAAGAGCAGCGAGGTGCGGCGTTTCTTGAGGAAAATCTGCGGCGGAATTCGTCACCCTCTATACACCGGAAGTAAAAGGCTCTAGCCCTTACGTGGTAGTTTGCCTGGTTTCGCACCAGCACCGTTGTGCAGCTAGTGAAACAGACCGGATTTCCTAAGGTTTTGCTCCCTCGAGTACGTATCAGACTAGCTTACGTCCAATGATATACTTCGAGTCAAGAACACTCCGGGCCGCGCAGCAGGGCTGCCTTCCTTCGCGCCCTCCGGACCCAGAGGAAACCCGCAATTATGGCCTCCCGCACAAGACGGTTTTTGTTCTCTATCCTCCTTTTCTTTGTAACCTGCGCCTTCCTGGGGACGATAGTCAGCCAGAGGTTGGGTGCCCAATCCAGCACCGATGAGTCCGCGCTGCGCGATGATTTGCGCTCATTCACAAGTGTTTACGATCTGGTGGAACAAAACTACGCCGAGCCGCTGACCGGCGACAAAGCGGAAAAGGCGGTCTACGACGGGGCCATCCCCGGTATGTTGCGCGTGCTCGACCCCCATTCCAGCTTCTACGATCCAAAAGCCTACGCCAAGATGCGCGAAGACCAGCATGGCAAATATTACGGCGTGGGGATGCTGATTCAGCCCCAGAACAACAAGATTGTGGTGGTTAGCCCGTTTGAGGGCACGCCTTCCTTCAAGGCCGGCATACGGCCCGGAGACGTAATTGTCGCCGTGGACGGCAAGTCCACGGACAACATGAATTCAGAAGACGTGGCTAACGTGCTCAAGGGGCCCAAAGGTACCCACGTGCAGATTACGATTGCGCGCGAGGGCGCTGCCAAGCCGCTGGTATTCGACCTGATCCGGGATGAGATCCCGCACAACAGCATTGACCTCACCTACATGATCCGGCCCACGGTTGGCTATGTGCACATCACCAACTTCCAGGAGACCACCGGCCGCGAGCTTTCGGATGCGCTCGATCATTTCGGCAATATCGATGGACTGATCCTCGATTTGCGGGGAAATCCCGGCGGCTTATTGAGTGAAGCTGTGGCGGTATGCGACAAGTTCCTGGAGAAGGGCCAGGTGATTGTTTCCCAGCGTGGCCGTGCCTTCCCCGAACAGACCTACCGTGCGACCCATGGCAACGGCGGGCGCGAATATCCCATCGTGGTGCTGGTGAATCACGGCACCGCCTCGGCTGCGGAAATTGTTTCCGGTGCGTTGCAGGATCACGATCGCGCCATCATCGCCGGCGAAACCACCTTTGGCAAAGGCCTGGTGCAAACCGTTTATCCGCTGTCTGAGAACACGGGCCTGGCGTTGACGACGTACCACTACTACACGCCCAGCGGCCGGCTGATTCAACGCAATTACAACGGAGTTTCGCTCTACGACTACTACTACAACCACGACCAGCCGCAGGACACCAAGAGTCGCGAGGTCAAGGCCACCGATTCCGGGCGAACCGTCTTCGGCGGGGGCGGAATCACGCCCGACGACAAGATCGACACCCCCAAGTCTGTCCCCGTTCAGGATCAATTGTTGGAGCACTACGCCTTCTTCAATTTCGCCAAGCACTACATGGCGAACCGGACTGTTGGCAAAGACTTCCAGGTGGACGACGCGGTGATGGACTCCTTCAAGCAATTCCTCACCAGCCAACAGATTCCCTACACCGATGCGGATCTGGCGCCGGTCATGGACTGGGTCAAGGCCAACATCAAGGCTGAGATCTTCACCACCCAATTTGGCCAGGAAGAAGGTTTGAAGGTACGGGCAAACTGGGATCCCATGATCAACAAGGCGATCGATTACCTGCCCCAGGCAAAGGCCCTGGAGGGTGCAGCCAAGCACGCGGAAACACAACGCGCCAGCGTGCGGGGAAATCAGTAGTAGCCGCCCTCGCCACTAACCCCAGACGACGTTGCCCTAATGGGCTGCTCAGGGCCCGACTTTTACGTCGGGCCATGAGGCTATCAAAGGTCTGGGCTAAAGAGTCTGCGTGAGAACCGTCGCTTCGTAGTTTAGTCCCGAAGGGACGGCTGAGAGTAGCCCGGCACGTAATGCTGGGTGTACGTGCCCAGCAAGACAGTCCCGCAGGGACGGCTGAAAATACCCCAGGATGCAATCCTGGGGTCCGATACCCCCGAAATGCACTATTTGCGATTCGAGTCAGTCAACCCTGGACCATGTCCCATAAGCGCCAACTTGTTTAGGGTTCTTCGTCAAAACTCCCACAAAGTCGTCATCCTGAGCGAAGCGCCTCACAGATTGATCGCGTGAAACAGCGCTTGTGCGCGGAGTCGAAGGACCTCGGCGGTGCTTAATTACCTATGCCGCTCGGAGCTTTTCAGCCACCGGGCCCGATACGACCAGGGAAAATAACTCAAAGGCTGGCGGCGCGCAAAGAAGCTCAACCTCGTTCGCACGATTCATCCCTTAGTTCAAAGACCCTGCACAGACCTGGGATGGCTTGATTACAGTGAATGAAAAGGTGTACCGGTAACCATCAAGTGCGTATCGCAGCAGATCCTGTTGTCGGGCTTCGGTGGTCGAAAAGCTCCGAGCAGCATGGGTAATTAAGCACCGCCGAGGTCCTTCGGCTCCGCGCACAAGCGCTGTTTCAGACGATCAATCTGTGAGGCGCTCCGCTCAGAGCTTGTGACTTTATTGACTTTTGGCGATTTTTGACCCACCTAAGCTCTTTATTTTCGGCATCGATTTTTTCGTGAAACCAATAAAGTCACAGACTCTCAGGATGACGATTCTGTGGGAGAACTAACGGAACGGAGATCTTTGTGCGGGAGCTTGGGCTCACTGCAGATCCCTCGGCTGCGCTCGGGATGACAGGTGGAGGGTGGTGACTTTTTTTAGGGGCCGTCAGATCGGACAGAAAAGAAACAGCAGGTTCCTCCACCTCGCTTCGCTTCGGTCAGATGAGAATTTCGTTTAAAACTGTGACTTTTATTAGGTGCCGTTAGATCGGGTGGACAGAAAGAAACAGCAGGTCCCTCCACTACGCTGCGTTCCGGTCGGGATGACAATTTCGTTTAAAACTCGATGACTTCGCGCGAAAAATCAATAAAGTCACCGCCGCTCAGGATGACGATTCTGTGGGGGTTTAAAGAAAAACACCCTAATTCACCCGTCCCTACGGGACTCAATTTGGAGAAGGAGTTCTCACGCAGACACTGAAGCCCATACCCTTCATGGGTAGATTTTTCCCCAGCAGCCGTACGTCAACCAAGCAAGACTTATGCGGCCTTCGAACAGAAATTGGAGAGAGAGATCTGCTTCGAGTTGACGAACGGTAGCCAGCACCGCAACTACGACTGTGACGTACTGGGCGTGGACGGAATACAGTCGCCCTGCGACGAAACCCCCGTCAGCTCTACCATCCCCGGCGAATTGCTCTTGAGTGCTTCCGGAAGACTGCTGCCGTAACGAATCATGAGCGAAAGCAGCTTGCGCGCATCCCAATAGCGTGGCATGTAGCGCCGGGGATCTGAGAGACAGCGAAAGAGCCATCCGAGATACATGCGGTCTGCCCATGTCGGAATTTGCACCTGGTCGCCGCTCAAGAAGGCGATGGCCGCCCCAATGCAGTGGATAGAAGGCTTGCACTCCAACTCGCTTCTTAGATAAAGCCCAAGGCGCTCCTGCGTGCCGCCCCCGAGGGTCACGACAATATGGCGAGGACGCCGCTCATCGATCCGCTTCAAGAGCATAGGATCAATGATTGTTTTGCCATAAAGCGGGGCGATATACCGATCAGCAGCAGCCAGCTCAATCCCCTGCCGGCGCAGCCACGCGCAATTTCTACGCGCGCTTTCCTCGCTGGCCATGATCCAGAAGCTCCCGCCGGGCTGGTAGAAGTCAGGCTGCTTCAATAACGAAGATAAATATTTCAGGCCGGAAACACGGCGGATGGAATCGCGCTTGAGGCGATTCCAGATCATAACCATGAAGGCACTGTCTGTGATTACCAGGTCCGCGCCCTGGAGGGCTTCGCGATAATCCGAATCGTGGGCGAGATTTTTCAGAGCCGGCGCTGCGGGAACCACCAGCAGGCCACCCGCGCTAATGCGGGCGATCGCTTCATCTGCATCTCCCACGAAAAATCGGATTCCCAGAATCTGCCGGAACTGCGCGCTTGCCGTCGCCACTGTTGTCACTCTCACAGTTATCGGTAGACTCAGTCTAGATCACTATCAGAGTTACTTATTAAATGGGAATGACCAATTCGCAGTAAGCTTGGTTACGCTTTAGATACCGCCATCATCTCGCTCTCGATCCATGCGTAGGTTTTTGCCAGGCCGTCTCTAAGGCGGATCGAAGGTTCCCACCCCAGATACTCTTGAATCTTGGTGTTGTCGCTGTTGCGTCCGTTGACGCCCTTGGGTGCATCCAGCTTGTACTTGCGCTCCAGCTTCACCCCGGCGATCGCTTCGGCCATATCTACCAATTGGTTGATGGTCACCAGTTCGCTGCTGCCCAGATTGATGGGCTCATGGATTTCGCTCTCCAGGATCGCCTGCGTGCCCCGGGTGCAATCGTCGATATACATGAAGCTGCGGGTCTGTTTGCCGTCGCCCCATATTTCTATCTGATGTTTTCCCGATGACTTGGCCTCGATGACTTTGCGGCAGATGGCGGCCGGCGCTTTTTCACGTCCGCCGGTCCAGGTACCCAAAGGGCCGTAGACATTGTGGTAGCGGGCCACTCGGCATTGCAGCCCAAAGTCCTCTTCAAAGTGGCGGCACATCCGTTCGCTGAATAGCTTCTCCCAGCCGTAGCCGTCCTCAGGCAATGCTGGATAGGCATCCTCTTCCTTCAGCGCAACCACGTCCGGAGTTTTTTGCTTGTCGCCGTTGTACACGCAGGCGGAGGAGGCGTAAAAAAAACGCTCGACTCCCTTTTCCCGCGCGGCCATGAGCATGTGCGTATTTGTGAGCACGCTCAACATGCAGAGGGCCTTGTTGTTCTCGATGAAGCCCATACCGCCCATGTCCGCGGCCAATTGGAAAATCACCTCGGCGCCTTGCGCCGCCTTCATGCAACTATCTTTGTCTTTGAGGTCCAGAGATAAACTGGACACGCCGGGCGATGTCTGATACCACTCGTCCAACGGCTTTACATCCACCGCGCGGATGACGTTCGCTCCATTGTCCAGCAGACTCTTAACCAGATGTCCGCCGATGAACCCCCCGGCGCCACATACCACTACTTTGGCGTTTTTCAGTTTCATGTAAGGCTCCCAATGACCGGTCTTATGAAAAGACCTGGCCCCAATGCCGCAGCAACGGCTAGTTTCTCACAATCCACGGACAACTATGCCACCGTGGAACATCATAGGTAACCGCAACGGACGACTTCAATACAACGCTCCGTGTGCTTCCTGGTCCATCCCCTGAAGGAAGCCCTCCAGGAGAGCAATCTTTGGCCGCGCCAGCGTCTTCGCGGCTTCCAGGTGAAGTTTGCCCGGCAACTCCGCCAGAGCCTTGCGCAGGGTGGTTGCGGCGTCGGTAAATGTTGGATAACGCGTGTCCCGCCCTATCTTTGCCGCCACGCGCAAAATACCCATCGCCCCTAGCTGCTCCAGAATGTCCGCATCGTGCAGGATGGTGCCCTCGATGGTGGACGGACTCATATGCGGTTGGTGGGTGCGGATCGCCTCTACGACTCGTGCAACTTTTGTCGTAGGAAAGCCTGCCTGGATAAGCACCGCCGGCGCTTGCTTCATGGCGTAGGAAACATTGTCCCAACGCGAGAGTTCCACCGGGTCTTCGGGCCGATGACCGATGAACACGCCTAAATCATGCAGCCATGCCGCTGCGTACACCACGTCATCGTCGTAGACGAGGCCCTGTCCGACCAAGCGGGTCAAGGCATACAGTCGCGGCTGATGTCCCAGCTTATCCACCGGCAACGCCTGGACGCGCACATACTCGGCTAACCAGGAACGAAAGGAGTAGCCCGCATCGGTACCGCTTTTTGTGTCGCGTAAAGTCGTGTTCATCGCCGGTTTACCTTGGAGATGCGCTTGGCCCTCAGTTCTCTGAGGGGTCACCCCGCGAATGGGTTGCTTTCGGGTGCAGCGCCTCCGGTGCCACTCTTCAAGTATATTGTTTCGCGGAAGGCACCGCCGGTCGCAAAGCGCGCCTCGGTGGTAGATGAGTTTGACCATTTCGTGTCACACTTTCATTACCCATGACCAAACTGGATGCTCATGAAAGACTCCGGCGCGCAGCCTCGCTGTTGGCGCATGAAGGGACGAACACAGGTGATCGGACACTCCTTCTTCAGGCGTGGGAAGTTCTGCGCGGACTGCGCAGTGACGACTTCCCGGTGGACATGCGCCCGGCGTTCAACTTTTTACAACACGAAATCGCCCGCGCGGAATCGGAAGATGTCAGCGCCCGTGACGTGGCTTTTCTGATCAACAAACTTCGTCAACTGGAATTGATGTGGATCGAGAACACGGGAAGTGCCCAATCAGGGGATAGCCAAGACAAAAACGCTTAATCCCTCGGCAACACGCGCCAATGGAGGGGATCCGCAAATCCCCTCCCGGCACCATGGAGATTCGCGGTAAAGGAGTCGCTCAGACGTGATCTGCGCTCTTCAGTGGCCCGCCTCTGCCATCCCCACGGCGATCTCCGCTGACGAGGTCCATCTTTGGGCGTGGCCGCTCGGCCCGGTGGCGGAGGGTCTGTCTGCGCACATTGAGATCCTCGACCCCGCAGAACGGCAACGGTTGTACCGCTTTCATTTCGCTCCAGATCGCGAACGCTACGCTCTCGCCCATGCGAATCTGCGCAGGATTCTCGGCGGCTATCTCAACCAGCCTGCTAAAAAAATCAGCTTCCATGCCAATCGATTCGGCAAACCGGAATTGGCCGGTGAGGCGTCTTCACTTAACTTCAGCTTGAGTCATAGCCAAAGCATTGCCGTTCTTGCGGTGGCCCACGGACTACCCGTGGGCGTGGACGTGGAAGACGTAAGACCCATCGAACCGGAAGTGGCGGCCACACATTTCTCTGCCAGCGAACTTGCCGACCTGAGCACATTGCAAGGCGACGCCTGGCTCAGCGGCTTCTATCGTTGTTGGACGCGCAAGGAAGCAATCCTCAAGGCCGAAGGAGTGGGCCTTCATCGTGCGCTCGATAGCTTCGATGTTGGCTTGTTGCCCGATGCGCCGGCGGAGCTGCTCCGGACGCGGTTGAACTTTCTCTACCCGTGGAAGCTTTACGATGTGTCGCCGGCTTCGGGCACAATTGGAGCCCTCGCGACCGCGCATGGCGAACCTAGGATCACCAGTTTCAGCTTTCGTCATTAACTCAGGAACGACGGACTCAGGCCACGGCGGATTCAGGCCACTACGCTTCTCGCGCCCTGCTCCGCATTGTTTGGCATTCTCAGTCTGATCTCGCGGGCCAGTGAAATCACCTGCGGCCGGCTCAAGATAGTGCGATGAGTTCCGGGAATCAGCTGGGTCTCACACCCACCCAGAACCTTTCCCTTCCATGCGCTTGCGGGCTCACCCTTGGGGCCTGGTTCGTCCTGGGCAATGAACAGGGTGATATTGCCGGGATACGGTCTCAATTCGTAATCGCGCAAAGCCAGTGCGAGGTACCCTTCCGCTTCGACCTGCCCAAAGGCCCTTCCCGCACGCCGCGATCGGTCCGCGCGCCAGATCTTCATCTTGATCCGCTGATAATCGATTCTGCTCACCAGCACCTCGCGCACTCCGTGTTCGCGCAGCTGGAACGCTGTGCGCGCTCGCGAAAACGAAGCCTTCAGCGAATTCCAATCACGAAAGGGTTGATGCGCCGACTTGCCTGTATTGGGGTCGCAATCGAGAAGCGCTAATAGGCCCACGCTTTCGCCCTGTTCACTCAGCTGGCAGGCCATCTCGAAGACCACCAGGCCTCCGGAAGAATGCCCGGCAAAGTGGTAAGGCCCGGATGGCTGAATGGCGCGCACCTGGCCCAGATAATTTGCCGCCACCGTCCTCAGGTCCGCTTGATGCTCATCGATCGATGCCGGCAGTTGGAGACCGTACACCGGTTGCTCCGGCCCCAGCTGGGCCGCCAGCTCAATAAAACTCAGCAGGCTTCCACCTATGCCGTGGGCTATAAACAGCGGCGCCAGATGTGCTCCGGCCTGGATCGTTACCAGTGCCGGCCATCTCCCTGCAGTGGTCTGACGCAGGTAAGTTGCCAACCCGTGGATGGTCGGATGTTCCACCAGCACAGAGTGCGGCAGCTTGTAGTCGAACCAGCCCTCGATCTGGGCCAGCATGCGCGCCGCCAGCAGGGAGTGGCCCCCGAGCGAAAAGAAATCGTCATGGATACCGATGTTTTCGACCTTAAGCAGCCTTTGCCAAAATGCCTTGAGGCGCTCTTCGAGTACATCGCCCGCAGTTGTCTCCGGTGCGGGGCGCAAAGGCATCGTGTGAAGACGCATCCTGTCCAAAGCCTGACCGTCCACCTTGCCGCCGGGAGTAGTGGGGAAGGAAGGCACAGATACAAACTCCGTAGGGATCATGTAGGAAGGCAGTTGCCTGCTCAGCAACTCCTTCCATTGCCTCGCCCGGGAAGCCCCTTCACCCACGACAAAGGCAACCAGGCGCCGGTCGCCCGCCTCCAGTTCGATCGCCCGTACCACCGCGGCCTTCACCCCCTCGCATTCTCTGAGCACCGATTCAATCTCTCCCAGCTCGATGCGAAAGCCTCGAATCTTGACCTGGTCGTCAAGCCGCCCCCAAAATTCAAAGCGGCCGTCCGCCAGCTGTACCGCAAGATCTCCGCTCTTATAGATCCACCTGTGCGCGCCCTCTGCAAACGGATCAGGCAGGAAACACGCGCGGTTAAGCTCGGGCTGACGGAGATAACCAAGACCCACCCCCGCCCCACCGATATACATCTCACCCACCACACCCTGGGGCACCGGCTTGAGTTGCGCATCGAGAAGGTGAATGCTGACATTCGGCAACGGATAGCCGATGGTGATCTTTTCGGCATCGCATTCGATCCTTGCCCGGGTCGCGCAAATGGCCGTTTCGCTGGGCCCATATTGGTTCCACAGCACGCGGCACCTGCTGGCCAGGCTTCGGGCAAGGGGCAGAGGAAGGACCTCACCCCCGACCACAAGCTGCATGTTTGCATCGCCCTGCCATCCCTCGTCGAGCAGGAGCCGATACATGGTGGGAGTGGCAAATAGAACGGTCGCCGCGGACGTACGAAGATGCTCGATGCACAAACCACCGCCGCCCATCGACCAGGTCCTCCTCTACCAGGTACAAACTGGCGCCGAATGCCAGAGGCAGAAAGATTTCCAGGCCTGCGACGTCGAAGGCGATCGTGCACCAAGCCAGCACGACGTCCTCCGCCCCCAGCGCCAAATCCTGCCCAACACCGCGGATTGTATTCTCGAGCGCCCCGTGGCTGATGCATACACCCTTTGGCTTGCCCGTCGAACCAGAGGTGTAGATCACATAAGCGACGCTGTCTGCGGAAACCATGCTCGCAGCAGGGGCCTCAGCAGGCGCGAACGCCGGCCTTCGCGCAGCCCAGAAATCGTCGAAATGGATCACCTGGACCGCGGTACTGGGGAGCCGGCCACGCAGTTCATCGAGAGTGAGCACAAAAGGCGGGGCCGAATCTTCCAGAATGTGGGCGATGCGCTGGGGTGGCGTCGCTGGGTCGAGCGGTATGTAGGCACAACCGGCCTTCCATACGCCGAGCAGCGCGGCCACCATCTCCGGGGAGCGGTCAAGAAAAACTCCCACCAAGGTGCCGCTTTTCACGCCCGCCTCTTTCAGGCCGTGCGCGATCCGGTCTACAGTCGCATTCAATTCACAATAGGTGACTTGCCAATCTTCA
This sequence comes from uncultured Acidobacteriaceae bacterium, assembly GCA_963821315.1. Lineage (GTDB taxonomy): Bacteria > Acidobacteriota > Terriglobia > Terriglobales > Acidobacteriaceae > PALSA-350. The sequence continues at coordinate 178,505 of CAWGDP010000025.1, forward strand.
CACACTACGGCTAAAGCGTCCGGAAAAGCGGACACTTGCCGTTCGAACAACTGCAGCATGCACATCGCTGTCTCCGTTCGCTCCAACGATGTTGGAGTGACCCTTTACGTGGGTTCGCGGTTTTTCGGGAGAGTTCCAAGGGGGTTGCCGTGTTCTGGCCGGTTTTCGGTGCACGGAATTGCTTGAGCCCGTCGTTGTGACCGGTTTTGTGCCAGATTCCTATAACTTAGATCGTGATTTTTTGGTTTTGTTTGCGGATTTTCAGTGCCATTTAGCGACAACGCGAACGAGAGCAGCCCGCATTCGATCCTCCGCCCCTGGCCTAAACCAGCGAATCTAAACATTTTCGGCAGCGCTCGCTCTGCATACGCCAGAAGGGAAAGTGCTGTTAATGGCGAGAATAGATCGGCGCACCGCCGGATTTGTCACGGCAATGTCCGCAGATTGTCACTTCCTTACTATTCGATCAGGAGACTACGAGGACTGGAGTCCCACCAGGTGCATCATTTGCCTTCGTCCCGCAGGGCGAGGCTGATGAGCGTCTTTTGTTCGAGGTCGTGCGCCTTGGCCGAGCCGGTTGCTGGACTGGCCGCCGCTGAACGCTTGATGCTGAGCACCTTGCGCTCCGGAAAGAGCCTGCGCAGGCGCGGCACAACAAAGGAGAGCGCCCCCATATTGTCCGGCTCTTCCTGCACCCAAACTATTTCGCGCGCTTCAGGATGGCGGGCGACTTCCGCCGTCAGTTCCGCCTCCGGCCAGGGATAGAGCTGTTCTACGAAGACGATGCCGGTGGTGCTGTCCTTGTGCTTCGCCCGTTCGATGCGCAACTCGTGACCGATTTTGCCCGTGCACAGCAGCAGACGCTTGACCGCCTGCACCTCTGTTTCCGGCAGGACAGTCTGGAAGCGCGGCAACTGGAAGCTGGCCAGGGGCGAACTTGCAGCGGGATTGCGCAGCATGCTCTTGGGCGTGAATACGATCAGCGGCTTGCGCCACGCCCGCATCGCCTGCCGGCGCAACAGGTGGAAGTACTGCGCGGCCGTGGACGGCTGGCAGATTTGGATATTGTCGTGCGCCGCCAATTGCAGGTAGCGTTCCAACCGGGCACTGGAATGTTCCGGCCCCTGACCCTCATAGCCGTGAGGCAGCAGCATAACCACTCCGCCCAGCAGTCCCCACTTGTCTTCACCCGATGCGATGAATTGATCGATGATGATCTGCGCGCCGTTGGCAAAGTCACCGAACTGCGCCTCCCACAAGACCAGCGCCTCAGGGTAGTCGCGGCTGTAGCCGTACTCAAAGCCCAGAACGCCTGCTTCCGACAGCATCGAGTTATAGACCTCGAAGCGGGCCTGATCCGGGGCCAGATTGGCCAAGGGGAATATAGAGCTGTTCGTTCTCGATATCGACCAGCACGCTATGGCGCTGATTGAAAGTGCCGCGCTGGCTATCCTGGCCGCTGAGACGCACCGGCGTGCCTGCGAGCAGCAGCGAGCCAAAGGCCAGGGCTTCGGCCATGCCGTAATCGAAGAGCCGCTCGCCGCGCCCCATCTCCCGCCGTTGTTCCAGCAGCTTCTTGATTTTGGGATGAATATGAAACTGTCGCGGATAGGTAGTAAGGCTGTTGCTGATTTCCTCGACCTTGGCCGCGCTCAGCCCGGTGTCAACCTCGTACTCAGACTTGTACGGTCCGCCAGTGTAATTCGACCAATAGGCGGGAAGCGTTGCCAGCACCACACGTTTGCCCATCCTGGCCGCTTGCTTCTGCGCTTCGGCAAGCGCCGTCTGAATTTCCTTTACGCGCGGCGGAGGGGTCTACGCCGATTTGTTTGGCATAGATCTCGTAGAGAGGAGGATGATTCTTGATCTTTTCGTAGCGCAGTGGCTGGGTAATGGTGGGGTCATCTACTTCGCTGTGGCCGTGGCGCCGATAGCCAACCAGGTCGATGATCACATCGGTGTGGAACGTGTAGCGGTATTCAATGGCCAGCGCGGCAACACGAATCGCGGCCTCGGCATCCTCTCCGTTTACGTGAAAGATGGGAATGGGCAGCCGTTTGCCGATATCGGAGGAGAAGCGCGACGAGTAGCACTCCTCGGGGTCCGCGGTAAAGCCAATCAGATTGTTGACGATGATCTGGATGGTGCCGCCCACGGTAAAGCCGCACATGGCCCCGAGACTCAGCGTTTCTGCCCAGATGCCTTGGCCGGCAAAGGCCGCATCTCCGTGGATGAGCACCGGCAGCACCTGGTCTTGACCGTTTTCACCCAACCGCACCTGCTGCGCCCGCGCGCGGCCCATGGCCACCGGATCCACCGCTTCCAGGTGACTCGGGTTCGATACCAGGTGCAGGCCGATTTTTCCCCCGCTCCTGGCGAGGAATTCCCCGGTGGCGCCCACGTGATACTTCACGTCGCCGCCGCCCAGGATGCTGCGCGGATTGGCATCTTCGAATTTTGAAAAAATATCGGTGGCGGACTTACCGAAGGTATTCGCCATCACGTTCAGGCGCCCGCGGTGGCTCATCCCCAGGACAGACTTGATCGCGCCATGATCCGCGGCGCGGTTAAGAATCTCGTCCAGGAAGGGGATTAACACGGTGACGCCTTCCAGCGAGAAACGCTTGGTGCCCAAATAGCGCGACTGGATCACCTGCTCGAACAGGTCGGCCTGGATCAACCGTTCGAGAACCTGGCGCTGGTCCGGCGCCGGCGAAGTCTGCTCCATGCGTTCCTGGATCCATTCCCGCCGGGACGCGTCGGGAAGGTGCATGAACTCGACCCCAATGCTTCCGCAGTAGAAGCCCTTGGCTTCCTCGGCAGCCTCTCCCTCAAAGTTCAGTTCGGGGACGGGCCCCGGCAGCAGGTATTGCCCCAGGGGGTCGAGGTTTGCCTGCATATAACCCCAACGGCGAAATGCGTCAAAGACCTGATCTCGTTGCGAAATCAATAAGTTGCCGGGGTGACTTTCCAGGGGGAGGTTTTTGGTGACCATAGTCGTATGTCTACGACTTCATTATAGCTTCCGTGCAAAGGAGAGAGACCGCAGATCCCTCCACTACGCTGCGCTCCGGTCGGGATGACAATTCAGTGGGGCCACGGACAAAGTTCCTGCCGCTGAATTGTCATCCCGACCGGAGCGCAGCGTAGTGGAGGGATCTGCGGTCTCTCTGCCTACTCCTGCAGAACGGCTTTTGTCAGGTTGCGTGGATGGTCCACATCAATCCCGTTCTGGATCGCCAACTGGTAGGCAAGCAACTGCAGCGGAACCACCTCCAGCATGGTCGCTAACAGATCTTCGGTCCTGGGAACCTCGATGCAGTGGTTGGCAAGCTTGGCAGCCTCCTCGTCTCCCTCCGTAGCGACCGCCAGGATGGTCGCTCCCTGCGCCCGCATGTCCTTCATCAACTGCAGCACCTTGCGATAGCGCAGCATCGCGTCCGGATCCGTTGGGTCACTGGTGGCAATCACCACCAACGGTGCATCCGGGCTCACCAACGCATTGGGACCATGCTTCAACTCGCCCGCCGGATAGCCCTCCGCTTGCAGATAGGCCGATTCCTTCAGTTTCAGTGCTCCTTCACGGGCAATCGCATAGTGGACGCCGCGGCCCAGGTAGAGAAAGGCACGCGACCCCTTCAGCGACGGCGCCAGAGCGGCGATCTGTTGCTGCCACCGAACCAGGGCAGGCTCCAGCAGCGCGGGTAGCCGGCGCAGGTCCTCGGTGTGGATTTCCACCGTCGGCGTCGTCATTCTTCCCCGAATGCGCGCCAGGTAGAGCGCCAGCGAATACAGGACGGCCAACTGCGTAGTGAAGCTCTTGGTCGCCGGTATGGCCTTCTCCGGCCCGGCGCAGGTGGGCAAGGAGGCGTCTGCCTCTTGCGCCATGCTGGAACGAGGATTATTGGTAATGGCCAGAGTAGGCAAGCCGCGCGACTTGGCTTCGCGCAATCCAGCCAGCGTGTCCGCTGTCTCGCCGGATTGCGAGATGACCAGAACCCCCGGATCCTGAATGGTGTGCGTGGAGCGGTAGACGTACTCGCTGGCATATTCGACATCGACGATCAAGCCGGCCAGATCCTCCAGCATGATCTCCGCGGCCAGACCCGCGTGGCGGCTCGAGCCACTGGCGGCGATCACCAGCCGCGCCCGTCCGCGCAGTGCATCCGCAACCGGCTGAAAGACGTCGGTGGCAAGCTTGCCGTTGGGGGCATAATGCTCGATGGTGTCGGCGAGCGCCCGAGGCTGCTCATAAATCTCACGCAGCATCGCGTGCTCAAAAACGTCGCCGGCTTGCATCATGGAGAATCCATCCTTTGGCTTATCTATACCACCCTTAACGATACAGATAGAATCGTTGAGCGCGGTTTACGGTTTTCGCTTGAGGTCGCCCTTGCTCCGGATTGTTTTTCCCATGACTCTGTTGCTCAGCTCTCTTATCGCCGGCGGCCAGACCCAACCTTCGGCTGCCCCCGCCTCTTCCCTTGATGCCGCTTCCCGCGCAAGTGAAGCCGGGCGCAGGCGAGTTCCTCATCAACAATGGCTTCGGCGTCGCTCTCGAAGGTTACCAGGAACCGCGCCTGGAACGCGCCAAACAGCGCTTTTTGAACATCCTCTCGCGGGAAACCGGGATTCCCCTGTGGCGCGAGGCCGTGCTCAATAAGCCGCTGTTCTTCATCAAGACCACGGGGCCGAGCGCACCCGTGCAACAGGTCGATGAAGATGAGTCCTATCATCTGCAGATTACGGCCAATGAGGTGCACCTCGAAGCCGCCAATCCGCTGGGCGTGCTGCACGGCCTGCAAACCTTTCTCCAACTCGTCCGCATCACCCCGCAAGGCTTCATCGTTCCGGCAATGACCATCGACGATCAGCCGCGCTTTCCCTGGCGCGGATTGATGCTCGACGTGGGCCGCCATTTCATGCCCCTCGATGTGGTGTATCGCACCCTCGACGGCATGGAAGCGGTCAAGCTCAACGTCTTCCATTGGCACCTCTCGGAAGATCAGGGCTTCCGGGTGGAGAGCAAAAAGTTTCCCTTGCTGCAGGAGAAGGGCTCCGACGGCCTCTTCTACACCCAGGAAGAGATTCGCGGCGTCATCGAGTACGCGCGCGACCGGGGCATCCGCGTGGTGCCTGAGTTCGATATGCCCGGCCACGCTACCGCCTGGTTTGTCGGCTATCCCGACTTAGCCAGCGGCCCCGGCCCGTATCAAATCGAGCGCAAATGGGGCATTTTCAACCCCGCGATGGACCCTACCCGCGACAGCACCTACAAATTTCTCGACACCTTCATCGGCGAAATGACCAGCCTCTTCCCCGACGCCTACTTCCACGTGGGAGGAGATGAGTGCAACGGCAAGGAATGGGACGCGAACCCGCGCATCCAGCAGTTCATGAAGGCCCACGCACTCAAAGACAACGCCGCTCTGCAGGCTTATTTCAGCGCCAAGGTGCAAAAGATTGTCGCCGAACACAAGAAGATCATGGTGGGTTGGGATGAGGTTCTGCAGCCCGGCACCCCGAAGGATGTCGTCATCCAGTCCTGGCGCGGCCCGCAATTTGTTGGTGAGGCGGTGCGCGGGGGCAATCGCGCCCTGTTGTCGGCCGGCTACTACATCGATTTGAACCAGTCCGCCTCTGAGCACTACGCGGCCGACCCCGAGGGAGACGGACCAAGCACCCTGAGCAGCGAAGAGCGCAAGCGCATTCTGGGCGGTGAGGCGACGATGTGGTCGGAATTTGTCACCCCGGAAAATGTCGATAGCCGCATCTGGCCCCGCACCGCCGCCATTGCCGAACGCTTTTGGTCGCCCCGCGATACCCGTGACGTCGCATCCATGTACGCCCGGCTGGCGATCATCTCCCAGCAGTTGAACAACTACGGGCTCGAACATAACTCCAGCTATCCCGCCATGCTGAGCCGCATGACCGGCGAGCCCGATCCCTTGCCGCTGCGCGTCTTCGGCGACGTCATGCAGCCTCCTCGTCTCTACGCCCGTGAGGAGCAGCGCAGTTACGATGCCTTCACTCCGCTGAACCGCCTGGTCGATGCCATTCCTCCGGAGAGCGACACTGCTCGCAAGTTTCTCGATATGGTCAACCGCATCGTGGCTGGAACAGCCACGTCCGAGGACTGGGAACAGGCGCAGGAATGGCTTGTGCTGTGGCGCGACAACGATACGCAACTGCAGCCATTGCTGGCGCAGGTCCGAACTTACTCAAGAGCTGGCGCCGGTCTCCACCAGCCTGAATCGCGTCTCGCAGGCCGGCCTGGACGCGATTGGCTACCTGCGCGAACACAAGAGCGCGCCCGCCGACTGGAGGACTCGTCAGCTTGCCTTTCTCAAAACCGCGGAGAAGCCGCAGGCGGTGCTGGTGGACATGATTGCCCCAGCGGTTACCAAGCTGGTGGAGGCCACCACAGGCTCGTCATTAGCTTCCCGTTAAGGCAACTTCCAAACCAAGGATTGAAACATGCACGTAACAATATTCGTCGAGACTCCAAGCTATGAGTGATGGTCGTTGGGTACTGTTGATTGCCAGTGAACTGGGTGGGACGAACTCCGTATCCGATCGCGCCATGGAGCGGCTGTGCAATGCGATTGGAGAAGAAGGCTACGAGGTGGTCAGGACATCGACACCGGAGGACGGCCTTTCGCTGGTGAAATCGGATCCATCGCACAGCGCCATCCTGCTCGATTGGGATCTCGAAGAAGAACATCAGTTCGACGAGCGCGCGGCGCTGAAGATTATCCGCAACGTCCGCCGCAGAAACAAGAAGGTCCCCATCTTCCTCATCGCCGACCGGACGCTGGTCAGCGAGCTGCCGCTGGAAGTGGTGAAGCAGGTGCATGAATACATCCACCTCTTCGGAGATACACCGGCCTTCATCGCCAACCGCGTGGACTTTGCCGTTGCCCGTTATAACGAGCAGTTGCTGCCTCCCTACTTTCGCGAGCTCAAGAAATATACCGATCAGGGCGCTTACTCGTGGGACGCCCCGGGCCATATGGGCGGCGTGGCCTTCCTCAAGCATCCGGTGGGCATGCAGTTTCATCGCTTCTTCGGCGAGAACCTGCTGCGCGCCGACCTGGGCATCTCCACCTCATCGCTTGGCTCCTGGCTCGACCACATCGGGCCTCCGGCGGAATCGGAGCGCAATGCCGCCCGCATCTTCGGAGCGGATTGGACCTTTTACGTTCTCAGCGGTTCTTCGACTTCGAACCAGATCGTGGGCCACGGCGTCATCGGAAACAACGATATCGTCCTGGTGGACGCAAACTGCCACAAGTCGATCTGCCACTCGCTCACCGTGACCGGCGCTCGGCCGGTGTACTTCAAACCCACCAGGAACGGTTACGGAATGATCGGGCTGGTGCCCATGCGGCGCTTTTCCCCTGAGCATATCCAGGAATTAATCAAGGAAAGCCCGTTCAGCGCCGGCGCGCCTTCGCAGGAACCCACCTATGCGGTGGTCACCAATTCCACCTACGACGGCTTTTGTTATGACGTCCAGCGGGTGACCGCCGAGCTGGCGCGCAGCGTGCCCCGCGTCCACTTCGACGAGGCGTGGTACGCCTACGCCAAATTCCATTCCATTTATCGCGGACGCTTCGCCATGGATGTGCCCGAGGATATGCCGAACCGGCCCGTGATCTTCGCCGTGCAATCCACGCACAAGATGCTGGCTGCGTTTTCCATGGCATCCATGATCCACGTCAAGTTAAGCGACCGCGCGCCGCTGGACTTTGATCTGTTCAATGAAGCCTTCATGATGCATGGCACGACTTCGCCCTTCTATCCCATGATCGCGTCGCTCGATGTGGCCACCTCGATGATGGACGAACCGGCTGGTCCGACCCTGATGTACGAGACCATTCAGGATGCGATCAGCTTCCGCAAGGCCATGTCCTCGATCGCTCATCGGTTGCGCTCGGCCAATGGGGAAGAATGGTTCTTCCGCATCTATCAGCCGGATACGGTGACCGATCCGATGACCGGGCAGACCTCTCTTTTCGAAGAGACCCCCGACTCGCTGCTCATCCAGTCGTCAGAATGCTGGACACTCAAGACTGAGGAAGACTGGCATGGCTTCAAGGATGAAGACATCGCGGAAGACCATTGCATGCTCGACCCCACCAAGGTCACGATTCTCATGCCTGGCATCAATTCTCGTGGAGAACTGGCGGAATGGGGAATCCCGGCGGCGATCCTCACCGAGTTTCTCGATGCCCGGCTGGTGGAGATTGCCCGCACCGGCGACTACACCGCGTTGATCCTCTTCTCGGTGGGAACGAGCAAAGGAAAATGGGGCAGCCTGCTGGAGACTCTTTTCGAGTTCAAGCGCCTTTACGATAACGAGGGAACGTTATACGAGGCATTGCCGGATTTGGTCGCCGAGCATCCGCACCGCTACAAGGACATGACGTTGAAGGAACTGAGCGACGAAATGCACGCGGCCATGGGGGAATTGAATCTGACCAATCTGCTTCACCAGGCATGCGATGTGGACCCGGAACCGGTGCTGACGCCTGCTCAGACGTATCAGAAGCTGATACGGAACGGCACCGAAAAGGTGCGCATCTCGCAAATGGCGCGCCGGCTGGCGGGCGTGATGCTGGTCCCCTATCCTCCCGGCATCCCGGTGCACATGCCCGGAGAGCGCCTGGGCGACGTCGACAGCCCCGTCATTCGCCTGTTGCTGGCATTGGAAAAGTTCGGCAAGCAATTTCCCGGCTTTGAGCGCGAGGTTCACGGGATCGAGCTGGATGCCGAAGGCGATTACTGGATGCGCAGTGTCATCGAATCCACGCCGCGCGGAAAAAACGGCGCCACTCCAGGACGCAACACCAAACGTAAGCCAAGAAAGCCGGCTGCCGGAAGCTGAGCCGAAATCAAGCCGATCCCATCCTGGATTCATCGGTAGACCACGTCCGCACACCCCTGGACGGGTGCCCCAGGTTCGCCAAGGCGTACCTGGGACGAAAACGACGGGGCGCAGCCCCAACGATTGCTCTTATCTTCTTAGAACCGAGCTCGGATGATGGATCCAAGTGAAAGCAGTCGAAACAAATCATTTTCGGCCCAGGTACGCTTTGGCGAACCTGGGGCACCCGTCCAGGGTCTGCTACGCCATGATGTACGGATCGGGCCGCGAGCGCAAACGGCTGCATAGATTAGTCTAGGCACTGCGTTTCAACCTATGCCCAAAATCCCCAGGCGCCGCTGGCGCATCGCCTTTCTTTTGGCCGTCGGAGTGTTGGTCAACTACTTCGACCGCGTCAACCTCTCGGTCGCCCATGCTGCGCTCATCACCACCTTCGCCATCTCCAACGTTACCTTCGGCTATCTCTCTGCCGCCTACAACTGGACCTATGCTCTGTGCCAGCTTCCGGTGGGCGTGGTGCTGGACAAATTCGGCGTGCGCCGGGTGGGACGCATCAGCAGTTTTCTGTGGAGCGTCGCCTCCTTCGCCGCCGCCATTACACCCAACCTGGGCGGCTTCTTTGCGGCGCGGTTACTGCTCGGCATAGGAGAAGCTCCCACCTTTCCCGCCAACGCAAAAGCCATCGGCTACTGGTTTCCCGCAAAAGAGCGGAGTTCGGCGACATCCATCTTCGACGGCTCCGCCAAATTCGCATCGGCGATCGGCGTGCCGCTCATTGGAATGCTGCTACTGAAGGTCGGCTGGCGCTGGAGTTTTGCCGCCACCGGCCTGATCAGCTTCCTCTACTTCCTGCTCTTCTGCCGCGTCTATCGCGACCCCGTGGATGATCCAGAGCTCACTGACCGTGAACGCGACTACATCCTGGAGCGAGCTGCCGAGGCGCCGATTCTACCCGCGGAAACCGCATCCTTCGGCTATTTGATACGACAGCCAAAAGTAATTGGCGTGACCCTCGGCTTCGGGGCCTACAACTACGTGTTCTACCTGTTGCTGACCTGGCTGCCCAGCTATCTCTCCCAGGCCCTGCACATTGACCTGCTGCACTCGTTTCTCTACACCGGAGTGCCCTGGCTATTTGGCACGGCCTGCGAACTGGTGGTTGGAGGATGGCTGGTAGACCGACTGCTCGAGCGGGGATGGAATGCCAGCACCGTGCAGCGCGCGGTGCTGATCGGCGGCACCAGCATGGGGCTGGGCATCATCGGCGCAGCCTATGCTCAGACTGCGATCACCGCACTCATCTGGATCAGCATTTCGTTGGGAGGGTTATCGGCGGCAGCAGCCGTCGGCTGGTCTGTGCCCTCGTTGATCGGCCCCCGGGGCAGTGTGGGCACCCTGGCCGGCATCATGAACTTTTCCAGCCAGGTATCTGGGATTTTGGCGCCCATCGTGACCGGCTACCTGGTCAGCGCCCGGCACTCCTTCGGATGGGCCTTCGGCGTCTCCGCGATTTACCTGTGCATCGGCATCTCGGCCTACATCTTCATGCTCGGCCGTATCGAAAGGATCCCCAGCCAGCCTCAGCGTGCTGCATAATCCTTGCTAGCCCCGGTACGCGAATTGAGCACAGAGAAACCGCCCTTGGGATTGACCGTCAACTTCAGGTAGTTGGCGCCATCATTCGGTCCCATGGGGTTAGCGATGTACTCCTCCGCCATGTTGTGCATGCCTGCCTCGTTGGAGAAGTGCAGTTGCCATAGCGCCTCCAGCCCAGGAGTCTTTGCCAGCGTTTCAAAGGTTGGCGTGGATCCGCCCTTCTTGGCCCCGTTGTTCATGATCGCTACACGGGGCGCAATCGCAAACAGCAATGCCGGGCTCGAGCTCTGGAATAATCCGTGGTGCGATACCACCAGGATATCCACCTTGCCAATGCGGTTATCCGGGCACATCAACTTCATTTCCTTATCCCAGGTGAGATCGCCCAGGTCAAGAATTCGGGTCTTCCCCAAGGTCAGCAGGGTGCCCAGGGAACGCGCGTTGTCGGTCTGGTCTTCCGGCCTGGTTTCCGAGTCCTTGCAGTAGGGGTTCGGTTCCCCAGCTCCGGCTAGCGGATGGCTGAGCACCTCGCCGTTGGAGCTGATCACCACCGCCTTGATCCCGGGAATCGGCAAGGCGTCGCCTGGCTTGGGAACGATATGACCGTAGTGACCGCTGGCGAGAACCTGCTGATACGCCGCATAGCCTTTGCTGGTGGATGGATCGGTGGGACTGGGGGGGCCATGATCGATGAACGTGCCCACGGGAATCTTCGCCACCAACTCGGGAAGTCCGCCAACGTGGTCTGCATGGTAGTGGGTCAGCAACAGATAATCGATCTTGCTCACGCCCGCATCTTTGGCCGCGGCTACGATGCGGTCAGCATCCAGGCCGTTGTTCCCTGCCCAGCCGGTATCGATCAGCAGCGACTTCCCCGCCGGGGTGACAAAGAGCGTCGATTGACCGCCGTCCACATCGATGAAGTAAACCTGGAGCGAATGGCCTTTTGCCGCTTGCGCTCCGGCCAGCATCGACCACGCTAAAACCGCAGCCAACAGACACCAAGCCTGCAATCGCCTGCGGGCGATCGACGAAAACTCTTTCTCATCCGTCATGTCTAGTCCTTCATTGGTTAGGGGGGTGGCAATGAGGCGCCAGACTTATGCGCCAGGATCGAGTACGACTTTCATCAAATTTGGCTCGCCCGCGTGCAGCCGGGCGAACCAGCTCGGGCCATCGCTCAGAGGAGCGACCGCGGTTATCAATGGCTTCACCTTGATTTTCCCGTTGGCCAGCAATTCCATCGCCTCAGGATATTCGCCCGACGAGGCGCACGATCCCTGCAGGCGAATCTGTCTGGAGACCACCACCTGTAGCGGGATTTTGACCTGGGGAGAAATATTGCCGATAAGTGTAACCGTTCCGCCTTTGCGGACGCTAGCTATGGAAGCGGCGATGGTTTCATCTCGCCCCACTGCTTCAAGGACCAGGTCTACACCCCTGCCGTTCGTGCGGCGCAGGATCTCCTCTACCAACTCCGCTCCTGAAAGCAGTAGTGTCGCGTCGGCGCCGAGCTTCTCGGCCCGTTCCAGGCGAGAGCGATCAATATCCGCGATCAGCACCTGGGAAGCCCCTGCGGCCTTCGCCGCCTGCAGGGTGAGTAAACCGATCATCCCCGCGCCGATCACCAGGGCCGTCTCGCCGCCCTTCATCTCCGAAACGCGCACGGCGTGCAATGCCACCGAAACGGCTTCGAGCATGGCCGCCTCCTGGAACTCGAGCTCCTCAGGAAGGTGGTAGGTGATGCGCTGTGGCACCACGACGTACTCCGCAAAGGCGCCGGCGCGGCGAAAGTCTCCGCAGGAGACCCCAATCACCTGCCGGTTATTGCACAAATTGATATCGCCCTGGAGACAGAACTCGCATTGACCGCAGTAGACGGTGGAGTCGAACGTAACCCGGTCGCCGGGCTTGAACTTGGTCACGCCGCTGCCTGCCGCCGCGACCACCCCGGCCGCTTCATGGCCCATAACGATGGGCGGAATCCGCCTGCCGGAAGTACCGTCGTAACCGTGCACATCACTGCCACAGATACCGCAGGCGGCAACCCGCACCAGGATCTCGTCCACGCCAGGAACGGGCGCGGGAAGATCCGCGATGTCGAGCTGATTGTACTCAGAGAGAAGCAGAGCTTTCATAGTGGCCTTAAGGGTACATCGTTAGCGCTTGCATCCTCAAGCATGTACGATGAACCAAGCTGCTCCGCTTCTCGCTTTTCCCCCATGAGCACACGCAGTCTTCAACGCAGGCTGATCGCAGGGTTCGGCGCCAACACCTTCAGCCGCCTCTCTACCACCCTCACGCAGATTTTTTCCGTTCCTGTCTTCCTCAGCCATTGGGGAGTGCACCTATACGGCGAATGGATCCTGCTCAATACCATTCCCAGCTACCTCGGGCTCAGCGATGTGGGCTTCGGCAGTGTCGCCGGCAACGAGATGACCATGCTGGCGGCGGCCCAGAACTTCGAGCAGGCGCTGGTCGTTTTTCAGAGTGTCTGGGTGCTTACCACGGTTATCACCACCCTGATCAGCCTGCTGCTGATCGCAGCCGTCTGGTTCCTGCCCTTAGGCGCGTGGCTGCACATGCACTCGATTAGCCCGGGAGACACCAAGCTGATCATCTTGCTGCTTGGACTGGCGGTTCTGTTGGGTATGCAGGAGACTCTGTTCCAGGCGGCATTTCGCTGCGTAGGCAAATACCCGCTCGGGACCGTGGCCAAGAGCCTGGTGGTGCTGGCAGCTTTTATGAGCACCATGATTGGAGTCGGATTCCATCTGTCTCCTGTGCCCGTCACCTTGCTGTATGTTTCGGTCAATGTGGTGGGCGTCTTTGCCTTGTGGATTTTGCTCAAGCGCGAAGTGCCCTGGATCCGATTCGGCATTCGCCACGCCCAATGGGCGGTCATTCGGCGCCTCACTGGCCCGGCGTTCTCCTTTATGAGTTTCCCGCTGGTCAATGCTCTTAACCTGCAGGGCATCCTGGTGGTGATCGGCTATGTGATGGGTCCCGTCGCGGTGGTGACTTTCAATACTGCCCGAACCATCTCGCGCAGTGCTGCCCAGGGAATGAATCTGATCAATAATTCGATCTGGCCAGAGATGTCGGCCGCCTTCGGCGTCGGAGCCATGGATGTCGCCCGCATGCTCCACCGGCGTGCCTGTCAGATCTCGCTGCTGATATGCCTCGGCATCACCCTTGGGGTAGCGTTCCTGGGTGATTGGATCTGGCGAGTCTGGACTGTCGGCAAGGTGCCGATCGATCCTGTGCTGCTCAACATCATGTTGCTGCAGATGGTAGTTTCTGCATTTTGGTTCACCAGTTCGGTGGTGCCGTTGGCCACCAACCAGCACCAGAGGATGGCGCGGGTTATGCTGACCGCCACCTGCGTCGCCTTGCTCCTGGCCTGGCTATTGATGCACGTTCCCGCGCTCGGCCTGCGCGGCGCGGCGATTGCGCTGGTGGCCGGCGACTTCTTTACCGCCTTGTACGTGGTGCGCGAGAGTCTGGGGCTACTGGGAGATACCCTGAGCGATTTCGCCCGCAGCATGCTGGATCTGTCACCACTGCAGCGCCTATGGAGAAGGCCGAAACTGCCCCTTACCAGCGAGGAGTAGTGTACTTCCGAAGGGTACGGGCTTCAGCCCGTACGTAACTGATTAAAACAGGAACGCCTTTAGCGGCTGGAGGATGTCTCCCCCCAACCGCGGATTGATTTCAGTCCCGAAGGGACGGCTGAAGTTCCCCAGGACGGCAGGGCTCTGTGAGAACTAGCAAAACCCTGACCTTTGTGCGGGAGCCGGGGCGCACCGCAGATCCCTCGGCTGCGCTCGGGATGACAAAAGGGGAGGGCAGCGCTTCCATGTACGACTGCTAAACGGACGCTGTGGAGAGACGGCTGCGTTTTCGTCAACGCCTATTTAGCAACCACCATCTATGGAAATGTCACCCTCCCCTTTGTCATCCCGAGCGCAGCCGAGGGATCTGCGGTGCGCCCCGGCTCCCGCACAAAGGTTCGGGTTTTGCTAGTCCTCACACAGGCTCGGCAGTCCTGGGCTTTGATTACTTTGCAGAATGAAAATCGCCCAGGGACTCCGCCCTGGGCGATTTTCAGCTATCCTTGCGGGACCTAATGCTTAGACTTTTTCGGCAGACTCGGGGACAACCGCTGCTGCGGCCTGGAAACCGATCTTGGAATGGGTTCCGTCGCAGAATGGCTTGTTGGTCGATGCTCCGCACCGACAGAGAGAGACGGCCGGTTTACCGGCAAGATCTATCAACGTACCGTCCGTGTTTACCAGCTTGATCGGACCCTCGACGCGAAACGGTCCGTTTGGTCGAACCGTAATAGTGACTTCCCCTTCAGCCATGCAAGACTCCAGTTCAGAGATGTGAGTTCCAGTTGAGTCTAGCAGCGATTAGTCGCTGTCGAGGTTCTGCGTAGCTTTGGGTTCGTCCTGCGGGGGTTTGGGCTGGGGATCCTGGATATTTCCTGGGGTACCGGTGGTGGAACTGGGGACCGGCCCGGCAACGTTCGAGCTTTTGCCGACTTTTTGCCCTTTCCATCCAGTAGTACTGACGTTTTGCGCAGTGCTACCGGTATCGCAACCCATGACCATCGCACAAGACACAAGCAGCAAAAGAACAGACGCTCGAAACATTATTGCTCCTTGAGAGCGATCTTAGGCTATTCGAATGTGGAAGGGAAAGACGCAGAAGTCCCAGAAAGAACAGGCCGCAGTCTTACAGGGCCAACATTCACCGGGAAGCTGAAGGAAGAGACGGCGTTTCACCATCTCTTCCTTCACAAATCTGACTACAGACTACAGAACCTGGACGTTCTCTGCCTGCCAACCCTTGGGGCCTTTGGTTACGTTGAACTGAACCGCCTGGCCTTCTTGAAGGGTGCGGAATCCGTTTGCTTGAATCGCTGTGTGGTGCACGAAAACATCCTCACCATTTGCACGGCTCAAAAAGCCGAACCCCTTGGCATCGTTGAACCATTTCACTGTACCTTGTTCCATTGTGCTTCTTCCTTAGTAACGAGATGACGCTGAATTCAATCGGGGTATCTGCAGGTAGTGCGGACTCCTAGAGCAGAACGAGCTGAGAACCAAAATCGTATTCGACGCTCTTTGAGGATATACCGCAGACGCAAGAAGTGCAATGAAAAAAATGCCCCAAAACGTCGAAAAAATGCGCGCCGTCCCCTACTCGTACTTCAATGATTCTACAGGATCCATCCGGGCCGCCCGCACCGCCGGAACTGTGCCAAATGCAATCCCCACCCCACACGAGACCAGGATGGCGATCACCGCTGAGGTCCACGAAACCTGGACCCGGTAATTGGTGAACAGCTCAATCCCCAGCGGCAAGGCCATGGCCAGGATCGTCCCCCCCAACCCCCCGCTGAGCGAGATCAACACCGCCTCGGCCAGAAACTGCAGTTGAATCTCCCGGAAGGTTGCCCCCAATGCCTTGCGGATACCGATCTCCCGGATCCTCGAACGCACCGTGGCCAGCATGATATTCATGATGCCCACGCCGCTGACCATCAGGGTCACCAGGGAAAACAGCAGCAGGACAATGCTGAACGCAGTGGCGGTCTTCCCCGCCATGGAAAGCACCGCGGAAAGATCACCCACGTCATATACAGATTCGGAGCGATGACGGCTCTTGATGGCCTTCAAAATAGCCTGCGTGGCCCAGGGCACACTGCCCGGGTCCGTCATGGAGAAGTAGATCTGGTTGACGGCGTCGGTGCCGGTAAAATAACGCGCCACGGTGTACGGGATAAGAACCGTTTCATCGGCAATTTCCGACTGGCCAAAGGTCGATACCCGTTCGCGAAAAACGCCGATGATGACAAAAGGCACGTTGGAGATGGCCACCGTCTTGCCTACTGCTTCCTGGGCGCTGCCGAACTGTGTCCACGCAAATCGCTCCGTGACCACCGCTGCGTGGCTGTGGGTAGCCGAATCCTGCTGATCAAAAAAGCGGCCCGCAAGCAGGTAAAGCCGGCGTATGTCGGGATACTCCGGATTCACGCCCAGGATCAGGACATCGCGTTCCCTGCCCCCGCCACTGGTGAAGTACTGGTGCAGATTGAGCACCGGCGACGCTGTCTGAATGCCGGGCACCTGCTGCTCCACGGCGCGCATATCGTCCACCGTCAGGAAATCGCGCACCGATTCGCCACTGGCATCCGACAGCCCGGCGTACTCGGCCCAAATAAGATTGGTGCCGATGTTCTGTATGGAGGTGAGGACATATTTCCTGCCGGAAAGGCCGATGGTCACTACCAGGATCAACGAGGCAGTCCCGAACACCATCCCCAATGCAGTAAGGGCAAAACGAATCTGGTTGAGACGAAAGGAGTCGACGGCCAGCAACACGATCTCGCGGAACGCTATGCTTTTGGTACTGCGAACTGACGTCGAAACGATCATCTAGTCAAACCAGTTCATCGATTCCCCAGGAACACCAGGGTGACCCCCAGCGAGACCAAAAACACACCGACCCAGCGCCGCCGGCTGACGTGCTCACGCAGAAAGAATACCGCTCCCAGCGCCCCAGTCACGTAGCTCAGGGCAGTGACCGGCACCACGAAACTTACGTTCAGGATGGAGAGCGCCCCCAGCAAAGAGAAAAATGCCAGGGCCATCAAACCCACTCCCGCCCACATCCACCCTACCCGCAGGGCGCGCCCAATCACTCTAGCAATAGCCGCCGGACGAAAATCCTTTACCTCTCCCACCGCTTTCATAGCCCGAGAGACGCACAGCTCGCCGCCAGTGCCGGCCACGATGATGAACGCAAACAGGATTACCTGGACCAACTAGCTCTGCTCCATGCCTGTCGGGCTGCGCTCAAGGCTGCGCGGGTTGGTCTGCCCAACTACCAGCACACCCAGGCAGATGATTGCAATGCCTAGCCAGCGCAAAGGCGAAACCGGCTCGCTTAACATGAAGTATCCGAGCAGTGCGGAAACACCGTAGCCCACCGAGGAAGCCGGCTGGACATAACTGTAATCGGCCCACGACAGAACCAGCACATTGGCCAGGAAAAAGGCCAGCAGAGAGCCGACTCCAAGCCAAATGGAGCCCGTGGCGAATACCCGCAAGACGGTATGCAGCGCTTCCGTCGGGGGCCAAATGGCGTGACTGCCTGCCTGCTTCATGCCCTTGCCCAGCAAAACGTTCCCCAGAGGTCCCGCGATGACCATCACCAGGATGAGCAAAAACGTTTTCAGGTGAACCGGTTTCCGAGACACACTTGATTGTACTAACTGCCACCTGAGGATGAGAAATCGTGGGCCAGCCGCGCGGGAAATGAGCCTGGTGTGACCTTTCCAGCATCTATGGGATGCGTTGGGCTCCCAACATGAGCCTGGGCAAAGTTGTTATAACTATAGTTTTAGAGGTGCTTCGACTTTGTGCGGCATTGCCGGCTTTACCCAGAAAGGCTGGACTTCCGATCCTGATCGGATTCGTGCGGCGACCGCGACCCTGACCCATCGCGGGCCTGATCAACAGGGCGTTTTCTCCTCCCGGTTGTGCTCCCTGGGCGCGACCCGCTTGAAGATTCTTGACCTCGCTGCGGGCGATCAGCCGATGACCTCGAGCGATGGCGACACCGTCATCGTATTCAATGGCGAAATTTACAACCATCTCGAGCTGAGGCCTGAGCTCGAGGCACTCGGCTATCAGTTTCACACCCATTGCGATACCGAAACCGTGCTTTACGCCTTCCTTGCCTGGGACACTGCTTGTTTTTCCCGCATGCGCGGCATGTTCGCTGTCGCTCTCTGGCGCAAGTCTACCCGGCGGCTCATTCTGGCTCGAGACCGCATGGGCATCAAGCCTCTCTACCTGGCGAAGTATGGAGAGGATCTACTCTTTGGTTCCGAACTCAAGGCTATCCTGATCCATCCTGAAGTGGAGCGCCGCTTAAGCATGGAGGGGCTGGACTGCTATCTGTCTCTCAATTACGTTCCCTGCCCCTGGACCCTGGTGAACGGAGTGGAGAAGCTGCCGCCGGGCTGTTGGTATGAGTGGCATGACGGCCAGATGCGCACCGAGTCCTATTGGAGCCTGCCCGCTCCCGCACCCCGTGTACGCGACCTCGAAAGCGCCAAGCAAGAGCTGGATTTTCTTCTGCAGCAGTCGGTTCAGGAGCACCTGCTCTCCGATGTTCCCCTGGGAGTCTGGCTAAGTGGCGGCATCGATTCTTCCACCATCCTGCACTACGCGGCCAGCACCAACCATGCCCGCTTGAAGACTTTCTCCATCTCCTTCCACGGCCGCAGCTTTGATGAGACGGAGCATATTCAGCAGGTGGTATCGCATTATGGAACCGATCACGAACAGCTCGACCTGAATCCCCAGGAAGATCTGCAAGGCGCGATTGAACAGTTCGCGTACTACTCGGATGAACCCAGCGCAGATGCAGGAGCGCTGCCGGTCTGGTTTCTCTCCCGCATGTGCAAGACCCATGCCACCGTGGCCTTGAGCGGCGAGGGCGCGGATGAGATCTTTGCCGGGTACCTTACCTATCGCGCCAACCAGCTCGCCCGGACCGTCCGAAGCTTGCCTGCGCCGGCGATCAAGGCGGCGCTCAAGAGTTTGAGCCTTTGGCCCGTCTCCGATGAGAAGATCAGCCTGGAATACAAACTCAAACGCTTTCTTGAGGGCTGCCTGCTATCCCCGGAACGGGCCCATATCCACTGGAATGGAACCTTCTCCGAGACAGCCAAGGCGACCTTATTGCGCCGCCCATTGCCGCCCGCCATGGGCAACATCCTGGAGCGGCTGGCCGTTTCTCTCGCGGCCCGTGACGGACTGTACCCCTATCTCGCGTTCGATCAAAATTACTATCTGGCCGATGACATCCTGGTGAAGTCGGATCGCATGAGCATGGCCCATTCCGTCGAGGTGCGGCCTCCCTTCCTCGACCATCGCATCGTCGAGTTTGCCGCCACCTTGCCCGACGCATTGAAAATGCGCGGCTCGCGCCAGAAACTGCTGCTGAAGGAATTGATGAAGGACAAACTTCCATCATCGATTCTCAATCGCAAGAAAGTCGGCTTCGATATTCCCGCGCACGAGTGGCTCCGCGGATCTCTTCGCCCACTTCTGCTTGATACTTTGAAAGAAGGCCTTTCTGAACACGCTGACCTCTTCCGCGCCGACACCATCGAGACCTATGTGCGGCTTCACCTGGAAAGGCGAGCCAACCTGGGATATCACCTATGGGGTTTAATGATCCTGTTTCTCTGGATGAAACGATGGCGCATTCAGTCGACACCCGCGTCGACACAAAAATTACCAGTCCTGGTAGCCGAAGGGGCTGGCACTCCTATGTAGCCATCTTGCTTTTGTTTGCCGCTGCAGTCTACCTGGGTTGCATCGTCTCTCCGCCCTCTCTGATGGATGACGTCGACGCCGTGCAGGCGCAGATCGCGCGCAATATGCTTACCTCCGGCGACTGGGTCACGGCTCGCATCGACGGTGTGCCTTACCTGGAAAAGGCTCCCCTTCTCTACTGGACGATCTTGGCCTCCATGAAGGTTTTCGGCGCGAGTGACTGGGCTACGCGTATCCCAATTGCTCTCGGGGCCATCGCGCTTTGCTGGATCACCGCAGGCTTCGGAGCGTGGGCGTTCGGCAGGCGGCCTGGATTCCTGGCCGGCCTTTGCATGTCGACTTGCGTCGGGCTCTGGCTCTTCACCCGCATCCTTTTGCCCGACGCGATGCTCACCCTCACCATCGCCCTGGCTCTTTGGGCGTTTCTTCGGGTGCTGGATGAAGACGAGCGCCACCCCAGGGCATGGGCAGCCATCCTCGCCGTGTCCCTGGGCCTCGGCTTGCTACTGAAAAGCCTGATCGGTGTGGTCTTCCCTATCGGAGCCATCGCCGTGTACCTGCTGCTCACGCGTCAGTTCTTCTCCTTACGCGTGTGGAGGCGGCTTAGGCCTCTCAGCGGAGTGGCGATTATGCTCCTCGTCGCCGCTCCCTGGCATATTCTTGCCACCCTGCGTAACCCGCCTTATTTCAGCCTTTCCATGCGGAGTGTTCCCGGGGAGTATCACGGTTTCCTGTGGTTTTACGTTATTAACGAGCAACTATTGCGGTTCCTGAACCTGCGCTATCCGCGGGATTACGACACTGTGCCCCCGGTCTATTTCTGGCTCTTCAACCTGGCGTGGCTTTTCCCCTGGAGTGTTTATCTGCCCGCTGCCTGCAGGCTCTCTTACCGGCCCCACGACCGCGCTGGAAAGACCCGGCTACTGGCCTTGTGCTGGATCGGGTTTGTCATGGTGTTTTTCACCTTTTCCACCACCCAGGAGTATTACTCCATGCCCATCTACCCGGCGATGGCGCTGCTGATTGGCTCGGCGATGGCGACGGAGGGAAAACTTGTCAGGGGAGGAACACGGCTGCTGACCGTGATCTTCACCGTTGCCGCGGTGGCGGCGATTGCCATCCTGATAGCGGATCGCCACATCCCCACCCCGGGAGACATCTCTCAGGCGCTGACATCCAATCCGGGCGCCTACAAGCTATCCCTCGGCCACATGGAAGACCTTACCCTCAAGTCGTTTGCTTACCTTAGGCTGCCCCTGGGCCTGGCCGCGGTTGCCTTTGTCATTGCGGCTGTAGGCACCCTCCTGAGGGCCGGCAAGAGGGTCTACCTGGCGGTTGCCCTTGCCATGGTGGTCTTCTTTCACGCCGCCCGCCTGGCGATGGTCAGCTTCGACCCATACCTGTCATCCAAGCCCTTGATCGACGCACTGGAGAGATCGCCGCAAGGCGAGTTAATCGTCGACCACCACTACTACTGGTTTTCTTCCGTCTTCTTCTATACCAACAGGACTGCGCTGCTGTTGAACGGAAGGTTCTTCAATATGGTCTATGGCTCGTATGCTCCCGGCTCAGCAAACGTATTTATCGACGACAGCCAATTCCAGGAGCTCTGGGGGCGGCCGGAGCGATATTACATCTTCGCCCGGGACAACCAGGTGGATCATCTGAAGTCGCTGGTAAGCCAGAACCAGCTCAATCCCGTCCTTAGGAGTGGCGGCAAAGTGCTGCTCACCAATCATCCAATTGCAGAAACCCATACAATGTAAATACTTGATAAACGATCTGGAGAAACTATGAAAATTGCCGTACTTGGAGGCGATGGCTACTGTGGTTGGGCTACCGCGCTCTATCTATCGAAGCAGGGCCACTCAGTTGCTATTATCGACAACTTCGTGCGCCGTCTTTGGGACCACGAGCTCGGAGTGCAGTCCCTCACTCCCATTCGCCCGCTGGCCGACCGCTTGCGCGTGTGGCACGAGCTCACCGGCAAGTCCATCGAGCTCTTCGTTGGCGATGTGACGGACTACGAGTTTCTGGCTTCGACGATCAAGGCTTTTGAGCCTGAAGCCGTGATCCACTTCGCTGAGCAGCGCTCCGCCCCCTATTCGATGATCGATCGCAACCACGCTGTCGGCACCCAGGTGAACAATGTCGTAGGCACGCTGAATCTGCTCTTCGCTTTGCGCGAATTCCAGCCCGACTGCCACCTGGTCAAGCTCGGCACCATGGGTGAATACGGCACGCCCAATATCGATATCGAAGAGGGATACATCACCATCGAGCACAACGGCCGCAAAGACGTGCTCCCGTATCCCAAGCAGCCGGGGTCGTTTTATCACCTGTCCAAGGTCCACGACAGCCACAACATGATGTTTGCCTGCAAGATCTGGGGAACCCGCGCCACCGATCTGAACCAGGGTGTGGTGTATGGAACCATGACCGATGAAGTCGCCCTGGATGAAGCCTTGATCAACCGCTTTGACTACGACGAGGTCTTCGGCACGGTGCTGAATCGCTTCTGCGCCCAGGCGGCCCTTGGCCACCCGCTCACCGTCTACGGCAAAGGCGGCCAGACACGCGGCTTCCTGGATATTCGCGATACTGTGCGTTGCGTGGAGTTGGCCTGTCTAAATCCCGCGGCCAAGGGAGAATTCCGCGTATTTAACCAATTCACCGAGCAGTTTTCCGTGCTCGATCTAGCCCACCTGGTGCAGAATGCCGGCAAGCAAACGGGGCTGAAAGTCGAGATCGATTACCTGTCCGATCCCCGCGTAGAGGCGGAGCAGCATTACTACAATGCCAAGCACTCCAAGCTGATCGATCTTGGCCTTGCGCCGCACTTTCTCTCGGATTCCCTGCTCGATTCACTCATCGACATAGCGGTTCGCTACCGCGACCGTATCGATACGGCACTCTTTCTGCCCCGGGTGAACTGGCGCCACACCAGGAACGATAGGCGCGTGGAAAAGCCTGTCTTGGCCAAGACAGCACTGTAGAGGGGTTCAAGCGGAAACCGCAGATCCCTCCACTACGCTACGCTCCGGTCGGGATGACAAATCTGTTTGGCAACGCTAGGTATCGATTCCCAAGCAAATTTGTCATCCCGACCGGAGCGTAGCGTAGTGGAGGGATCTGCGGTTTTCTTTCCTACCTGTTAGACCCGCTCTGGGGCCTTCTCCGCCGCTCGGATAGCGGCAGTAGGGTCGACCGGAACCAACTCGCCATTGCGAATGTAGTAATAACCGTCTCTCCAGCGAATGCTGTTGCGGGTAAAGCTGGTTAGCCATATACACGCGGCGAGCAGATCCCATACCGGAAGCAGCCACAGCTTCTTATAAATACCCGGCTGCTTCAAACCCCACCTGCCAATCACTTCCATCATGGCGATACGGAAAGCGAAATACGCGCTGAGATAAGCGAACGCAACCTCAGGCGTGGGCTGTACAAAGATCGCTGCCAGGGCCCACGGCAAGCCAAGAGTAAAAATCAGGCCGAGATGTCCCCACGGACGCATGATGCGCATCACCACGGTCCAGCGCAGGCGCTTCAGGAAAAGGTCGCGCAGCGACTGGAAATCTGACACCGTGTGAATGGAATAGTTCAGAAGTTCTACTTCATAGCCTTGCTCTGCAATCAAGCGTCCCACCAGCAGATCATCCGCCGGACGGTTTTCAATCGCCGCATAGCCGCCAAAGCCCGCGAGATGCTTACGCGTGGTAGCAATCGTTGGACCCAGGGCAAACTTCACTCCATCCAACTGCCTGGCAACCAGAATCCCGGCATAAAAGTCAGAGAGCATGCCCACGGATTGAACGCGCTGCACAAAGGTTTTTTCTTCGCTGGGAACGGGCACATAAAAGCACGTGACCGCACCGACCTTGGGATCCGCCAGTGGGGCAACAATGGTGCGCAGGTAATCCGGTTGCACGCGCACGTCGCTGTCGCTCATCACGACCGTTTCATATTTTGCTTCCGCAGTCATTCGCGCCAGCTTGGCGACTTTATCGTTGGTAGCTACCCGGCCGGAGCCGATCAGGACACGGATCTGACACTTGGGGAAGTCGCGGATGAGCCTCTGAATCGTCGGCAATGCAGGGTCGGATGCATCCCCTACACAAAAGACAATTTCGTATTCCGGATAGTCCTGACAGCAGAAGCTGGCGAGATTTTCATAGGTATCAGGATCGAGTCCCCGAATGGGCTTGAGATTACTCACCGGAGGGGTATAGCTGGTAGAAACAGGTTTCCACCCCAGCAAGCCAGCTTGCTGGGGACCCCGGTTTTTGCGCGAAGATCGAAAAAACTGCCATGCACTAAACAGCGCAAGCGAGTAATAGATAAAAGGGATTGCAGCCATCCCCAATATCGCGAAATGAAAAAAGCTCAGGATCATTCAGCCTCTAATTCCCTGTATTTGATTATCTCCCAAGCCCGCGATGCAGCATTTCGATGCGCCAGTGTGCCATGACGTTCTCAAACAGTCGTACATGAGACGGAAATAATAACAGTGCTGTTTCATCGCCCGCGCCGAACCGCTGAGCGATTCCTACTAGCAAATTGCGGAAAAACTATGTTTTGTATCAGGGCACTGCTTCAGCCCCTGAGGTATTGCGTTTCTGTCCGGTACAGAACTTTTGTTGATCGCCGGAAACCACTCCATCGTAATTATAAACCCCTTGCTTTCAATCGCTTGAAGATAGAGAACCTAACTTTTCCCACAACCATAGGTTGACACTGGAGACCCGTGGCAGGCGAAAATAAGGCGAAGGTGAAGCCATGCCGACCGCCAGCCATCTGCGCGCACAAATAGAAGCTACGCTGGCGGAAAGAATTCCATCGGCACTCACCCCGATGGCCCGCGTTCCCTACCCGGTTGTGCCAACAGGGATTCCTGAAATAGACCTCCTGCTGCATGGCGGATTCCCTGTGGGAGCCCTTAGCGAGGTGGTTGGACCGGAATGCTCCGGACGAACTTCGCTCGCGCTCGCATTCATTGCCAGCATGACCCAGGCAGGCAAGATGTGCGCCTGGGTAGATGTTTCCGACACCCTGCATCCTGAATCGGCAGCAGCCATGGGAGTGGAGCTCTCACGGCTGCTCTGGGTACGGTGCGGTTCGTCGCCCGTGCCTTCGCCACCAGCCGCAGTGCGCGGATTGAAGGGAAAGCCGTCAGTGCCACCAGCAGGTGGTGGCCATCCCAGAATGGAGGTGAATGGCCTTTCCGCTGCAGTCAGCGATTTGCTCGGCCCGGCTCAAATCGCTCCTCGCTGCGCCGAACCGCTCCATAAACCTCGCCCACAAGCTAAGCAACAGAATCCTGGTCCTCAGCCCACAAAGCCTCCGGCTGCTGCTATCAAAACCACCGCCAGGAGCAAGTCCTGGGCGCGGCTGGAACAAGCACTACGGGTTACGGATCTATTGCTGCAGGCTGGTGGATTCAGTTGCATCGTGCTGGATATGGGCAGCCTGAACGCGGAGTATGCCTTGCGTGTGCCGCTGGCGACATGGTTTCGCTTCCGGACCGCAGCCGAGCGGCTGCAATCGAGCGTGTTGCTGCTGACCCAGCATGCTTGCTCCAGAAATAGCGCAGGCATGGTACTTCGTCTTGAACCGGGCAGCGTGCTGGCTCCGGACTCGACCATCTTCACCGGCCTCGAACATAGGGCAGAGTTAGGCCGCCAGCGTTTTCCCCAGTCTCATGGGAATGTATTCCCCCTGCGGAAGCAGCCTCAAAGCGTACCAACTGCGCAGTGGCAGGGTAGAACCCTTTGGGCAGGACGCTCATGACGGAACGATATGCCTGCGTCGACGTAAAGGAATTTCCCCTGCAGGCACTTCTGCGCCTACGGCCGGAGTTGCAGAACAAACCGGTAGCTGTGCTCGATGGCGAACCGCCATTCGAGCAGGTGTGCTCGCTCAACAGCGCGGCACGCACTCTAGGGATAGCCCCGGGCATGACACGGTTGGAAATGGAGATGTTTCCTACCGCCCTGGTATTGCCACGCTCGCACGCCGAGGAGGCAGCAGCCCGAGCAGCATTGCTGGAGTGTGCCGGCAGTTTCTCCCCTCGGGTGGAAGATCAGAGCAGTAACAGTTACTTTACCTGCGTCATCGACATCGCCGGCACGGAGACGCTCTTTGGTTCCCCCGATGCACTGGGTGAGCGCCTGCTCAAAAGGATACAGGCCCTGTGTATACGAGCATCCATTGCTATCAGCAGCAATTTTCATGCCGCCAGGTGCCTGGCGCGAGGGCACTCTTCAGGCAAAGGCGCAGGCATACGGGTGGTGCCCCGAGGTATGGAATGCTCTGCGCTCGCGCCCTTACCACTCACGGTTCTCGACCTTTCCCCGGAACATGCGGAAACATTCGTAATGTGGGGCATCACTACCCTGGGAGCGCTGGCAAATCTAAAGGAAACCGAATTGATTGCCCGGCTTGGACAACCGGGCAAAGAAATGCGTCTGCTGGCTCGGGGAGAATCACCGCATTTATTTCGCGCGCTCGAAGCCAGCCTGGCTCTTGAAGAGCGAATGGAACTGGACTCACCAGTAGAACTGCTCGATTCACTGCTTTTTATCATGGGAGTGATGCTTGATCAGCTGATTGTGCGCGCTCAATCACGCATACTGGCGCTGGCCTCGATCACACTCCACCTGGATCTTGAAGGCAGCAAGGCGCATGCCCGCACAGTGCGGCCCGCACTGCCGAATAATGATCGAAAACTATGGTTGAAGCTCATCCACCTGGATCTACAAGCGCATCCTCCGCAGGCAGCCATCCTCGGGCTAACCTTGAGCGCACAACCGGGAAGCACCAGCAAGGTACAGCTTGGACTTTTTTCACCACAAGTACCAGAGCCTATGCGGCTGGATGTGACCCTGGCGCGTATTCGCAGCATCGTTGGCGAGGGTTGCGCAGGCCAGGTGGTGCTCAAAGACACGCATCGCGCGGAAGCCTTTCGCGTCGAACCTTTTGCTGTGCCCTCTTCGGCTGTGCTCGAGTCGAAACCAGGAACGCATCGCGTAGCCATGCGGCAATTACGGCCGGCGGAACCCGTGACCGTAACTGTGCGCGATCAGCGGCCGGACTCCTTCATCTTTCGCGAGAAGCGATACACCGTCGAACGTGCTTACGGGCCCTGGTCTTCCGGAGGAGACTGGTGGAGACCTACCCTCTGGTCGCTCGAGCAATGGGACCTGGTCGCCGCTGACGATCATGCAACCTGGCTCTGTTGCTGCCTGATCCATGATCTTACACAGGAACAATGGCAGGTAGAGGCTCTGTATGACTGAGCGCTATGTCGAACTGCATGCAGCCAGCGCATTCAGTTTTCTTGAAGGTGCATCGCTGCCCGAAGACTTGATCCAGCGCGCCGCTGAGATCAATATGCCGGCCATGGCTTTGCTGGATCGCAATGGGGTTTACGGCGCGGCCCGATTTCATACCCTTGCGCGTAAACACGGGGTACGGGCACATGTGGGCGCGGAGATTGCCGTATCCAGCCTGGGCAATCGGCTCATGCCTCCGGCATGGTTACCGCATCGCCATGCTCCCGAAGCGGCGCGCCTGCCCCTGCTCTGCACTTCCCGCTCCGGGTATCAAAATCTCTGTCAGCTGATTACCCGCTTCAAGCTGCGCGAGACCACCAAGTGCGAGGGCGCAGCTACTCTCGAGGACCTGGAAGAGTATTCTTCCGGGCTGATTTGCCTGACCGGCGGCGATGAAGGCCCAGTGGCAGCAGCCCTGATGCATGGCGGAGAATCTGCAGCGGTAAAAGTAACTGAAAAGCTGGTTCGCGTCTTCGGACGGCAGAATGTCTATGTAGAAGTTCAGCGCCATGACGAGCGCGAGGAAGAATGGCGCAACCAAGCCGCTATTCGTATCGCACAGAGCCTGCGCTTGCCGCTGTTGGCCACCAACGGTGTTCGTTATGCCACAGCATATGACAGGGAAATCCTCGATGTATTTACTGCCATACGCCACCATACCGACCTGGAACAGGCTGGCCGCCTGCTCACTATCAATAACCAACGCCACCTGCGCGATGCGCGGGAGATGACGGGCCGATTCAGCGACCTTCCCCAGGCCATTGCGCATACCGTGGCTTTGTCTGAGCGGCTGGAATTTGAACTCCATGATCTGGGCTATGAATTTCCCCGCTATCCGGTTCCGCAAGGCGAAACCATGGACAGCTTTCTGCGCCAGCGGGTAGCGGAGGGCGTATTAAAACGCTACGGCGCCAAGCGCGATCGCAAGTTACTCGAAAAGGTGGAAAAGCAGGTTGAGCATGAGCTGGCCTTGATTCAGAAGCTCGGATTTGCCGGCTATTTTCTGATCGTGTGGGACCTGGTCGATTTCTGCAAGCGGAACGACATCCTGGTGCAAGGCCGGGGGAGTGCGGCAAATTCAGCCGTCTGCTATGCGCTTGAAATAACCGCGGTCGATCCGGTGGGCATGGACTTGCTCTTTGAACGCTTCCTGAGCGAGAGCCGCGGGGAATGGCCTGATATCGATCTCGATCTGCCCTCCGGGGATAAGCGTGAGCAGGCGATCCAGTACATCTACCAGCGCTACGGGGAGCTGGGCGCCGCGGTGACCGCCAACGTGATTACCTATCGTGGCAAGTCGGCGGCGCGGGAAGTGGGAAAGGCAATGGGCTTCGATCCCGAAACCCTGGGGCGCCTTTCGGGTCTGGTTTCGCAGTGGGAGTGGAAGGGCCAAAACGACAGCCTGGAAAATTCCTTTCTCCATGCGGGCTTCGACGTAAAGCACGCGCACATCCACAAATTTCTCGAGCTTTGCATGCGGATTCAGGATCTGCCCCGGCATCTCGGCCAACATTCAGGAGGCATGGTGATATGCCAGGGCCAATTGGATCATGTGGTGCCGCTGGAACGAACCTCCATGCCTGGCCGAACCGTGGTCCAGTGGGATAAGGAAGACTGCGCCGATCTGGGTCTCATCAAAGTGGATTTGCTGGGTCTGGGCATGATGGCGGTCATCCAGGAGTCCCTTACCCTGGTCGCGCAGCATTACGATCAACCCGTCGACCTGGCACAATTGCCCCAGGATCCGTTGGTGTACGAAACCCTGCAGCGCGCCGATACGGTAGGCATGTTTCAGGTGGAAAGCCGGGCGCAAATGGCCTCGTTGCCGCGCAATCGTCCGGACAAATTCTATGACCTGGTAGTGCAGGTGGCCATCATCCGTCCGGGTCCCATCGTGGGCAAGATGATGCACCCCTACATGCGCCGCCGGCAGAAAAAAGAAGCTGTTACTTATCCCCACCCATCGCTGATACCAGTGCTCCAGCGGACTTTAGGCGTTCCTTTATTTCAGGAGCAGCTCTTGCGCATGGCCATGACGGTCGCTGATTTTTCCGGTGCGGAAGCGGAAGAATTGCGCCGTGCCGTCGGCATGCGCCGTTCCTGGCAGCGCATGGAGCAACTGGAAGTGAAGCTGCGCAGTGGCATGACGAAAAACGGCCTCGATGCAGCCACCCAGGCGACCATCATTCAAAACATTACCTCCTTCGCGCTCTATGGCTTCCCTGAATCCCACGCCGCCAGCTTTGCGTTAATTGCCTACGCATCCGCTTATTTCAAGGTGCGTTACCTGGCTGCGTTCACCTGCGCGATTCTCAACAATCAGCCCATGGGTTTTTACATGCCTGCCGTGCTGGTAAAGGATGCGCAACGCCATGGTCTGCGTATACGGCCGATCGATGTGCAGATATCGGAGTGGAAGTGCGCGATTGAGCATGAAAACAATGGCGAGCTCTCGCTGCGCATGGGCCTGATGTATGCCAAAGGATTACGGCAGGACGTGGCGGAAGCGATCGTCGAATCCCGCAGACAAGCCGGCCCTTTTAGTTCCGCCGAAGATCTGACGCTGCGTGTCCCATTGCTGCATCGCAAAGAGCTCACGCTACTGGCCCGCATTGGCGCTTTGAATGGACTCGGTGGAATCGATCATCGGCGTGATGCGGTTTGGCAGGTAGAAGAAGCAGTTCGTCCAGTGGGGCCTTTGCTGAAGTCTGCGCATCATGCTTCCAGCTCTTCTCCACTGCGGCAAATGAACGTAGAGGAGAGGCTGAGTGCAGACTACTCCGGCACTGGCTTGACCGTTGGCCAGCATCCACTGCACTACCGCCGGCAAGAGCTGCGAGCGAGAAATGTACTTGCGGCCTGTGAGCTGCGGAATTATCAAGACGGAGCCTATGTACGCGCGGCTGGTTGTGTCATTGCGCGGCAGCGCCCAGGCACCGCCAAGGGATTCATCTTTCTCTCCATGGAGGATGAGACCGGCATCGCCAATGTCATCATCACTCCCGATCTATATGAACGAGAGCGGGTGGTGGTCTCACGCAGCAAATTTGTTTTAGTCGAGGGTGCATTGCAGAATCAGGATGGTGTGATCCATGTCAAGGCCAAACGCATACAGCCGTTGGCCTTCACCAACCTCGAGGTACACTCACACGACTTCCATTAGCGCATCTTCCCCTAACCAATTCCTATCGACACTCGGCGCATCTTCCCTGGACGGGTGCCCCAGGTTCGCCCCAGCGTACCTGGGCCGAAAAAGACGGGGCGGAGCCCCATCATAGCTTTTGCTCTTAGAAAGTTCAGTTGCGCCATCCAGAAAGAGCATTGGAAAAACATCATCATCTCCCAGGTACGCTGTGGCGAACCTGGGGCACCCGTCCTCGTCACAGACAGCTTCCGCGGTGAAAGATTTTATTTAGAAGCTTTACTGCTGAAACATCTGCTTGATGCCCCGCAACGCCTGCCTGGTTCGTTCTTCATTCTCAATCAGCGAAAAGCGCACGTGTTCATCCCCATGCTCACCGAAGCCGACACCCGGACTGACCGCGACCTTAGCGTCGGTCAGCATCTTCTTGGAAAATTCGAGCGAGCCCATCGCCTTGTATCGCTCAGGAATCGAGGCCCAGACAAACATCGTGGCCTTCGGCAGCGGCACCTGCCAATTCAATTGATTGAGCCCCTTGACCAGCACATCGCGCCGCTTGCGGTAGGTATCACATATCTCCTGCACGCACTCCTGCGGGCCTTCCAAGGCCAAAATCGAAGCAACCTGGATAGGCGTGAAGGTGCCGTAATCGAAGTAACTCTTCAGCCGCCCCAAGGCCGCCACTAACTCAGGATTGCCCACCATGAAGCCCACTCGCCAGCCAGGCATGTTGTAGCTCTTGGACAAAGTGAAGAACTCAACAGCGATATCCTTCGCACCCGGCACCTGCAGGATCGACGGCGCGCGATATCCATCGAAGACCAAATCGGCATAAGCCAGATCGTGCACCAGGTAGATTTGGAACTCTTTGCATAGAGCAACGACGCGCTCGAAAAATGCCAGATCCACACACTGCGTGGTGGGATTCGCCGGGAAATTCAGAATCAACATCTTGGGCCGCGGATACATCAGCGGGACGCTCTGCTCCAACTCCGCCAGAAAATCGTCCGTGCTGTGCACCGGGATACCCCGAACATTGGCCCCCGCAATCACCGGCCCATAAATGTGGATCGGATAGCTGGGACTCGGCACCGCCACCACATCACCACGGTCAAGCGTGGCCAGGCACAGATGGGCAATGCCCTCCTTGGACCCTATGGTGACAATCGCTTCGGTCAGTGGATCCAGCTCCACGTCATAGCGTCTGAGATACCAGTTGCAAATCGCCTTACGCAGCCGCGGGATCCCTTTAGACAAGGAGTAGCGATGCGTGGCCGTCTTGCCCGCCGCTTCAATCATCTTGTCCACGATGTGCTTGGGCGTGGCGCCGTCAGGATTGCCCATGCCGAAATCGATAATGTCTTCTCCGCGCGCCCGCGCAGCAGCCTTCAACTCGCCGGTGATGTTGAAGACATACGGCGGCAGGCGTTTCAACCTTAAAAACTCTTGCATGGGCCTTGTTCCAATCGTTTTACTGAATGCGCTCATAGCGATAGCCTTCGGTTTCCAGAGCTTTAGCAATGGCCGTGATATGCGCGGCGCCCCGTGTTTCGAGCGTGATGTCAATCACCGTGTCGCCCAAGCTGACGCCATAGTAAGCACGGCTATGTAACGTTTCGACAATATTTGCCCGCTGATCGGCGAGGATCTTGGTCAGATGGTGGAGCGCCCCCGGGCGATCGGCGAGGTGGACGCGAATGCGCACCCGCCGCCCGTCTTTGGCCAGGCCGCGCTCAATAATCCTGGCCAGGAGGCTTACATCGATGTTACCTCCACACACCAGGACTGCGGTTCGTTGCCCCTTGAGCGAGGTCTTTTTTTGCAGAAGCGCCGCCAGGGCCACGGCTCCCGCCCCTTCGGCCAGCGTTTTCTCCCTTTCCAGCAGGACCATGATTGCGTTGGCGATCTCCTCTTCATCGACGGTGACGATCTCGTCCACAAAGCGCTGCACCTGGGGCAGGGTCAGATCTCCGGCTCGCCGGACAGCGATTCCGTCCGCAATCGTTGCTTCTGCCGGCAGGGTGACCGGCCCTCCCTGCTCAATCGCGCGCAACATGGAGGGCAGGCGCTCGGTCTGCACTCCAACCACCCGAATAGCCGGGTTGCTCTCTTTCAGGGCGCAGGCCACGCCGCTGATCAGTCCCCCGCCGCCGATAGGTACGACTACCGCCTCCAGGCCCTGAACCTGCTGCAGCAGTTCGAGACCGATGGTCCCTTGACCGTTGATCACCGCGTTGTCATCGAAAGGGTGCAGAAACGTCATGCCTTCCAGCTTGCAGAGCCGGAGCGCTTCGTCACAGGCCTCATCGTAGTTTGCGCCGTGCAGGATCACATCGGCTCCAAACCCACGGGTGGCTGAGATCTTCACCAGGGGGGTCATGAGCGGCATGACAATCCGTGCCAGCACACCACGCTGGGTGGCGTGGTAGGCCACGGCCTGCGCATGATTGCCCGCGCTGGCGGCGATCACTCCGCGCCGCTTCTCCTCATCGCTCAGCAGCAGAATCCGGTTGAGCGCGCCACGCTCTTTGAAGGCTCCCGTTCGCTGCAGATTATCCAGCTTGAGAAAGACCTGTTGACCGGTCACCTCGGAGAGAGCGGCCGAGAGTTGGCAGGGGGAAAAATAGATGAAATCGCGGATTCTTTGTTCTGCTTGTTTTATTTCAACGAGGGAAACGTCCACATATGGATTAAAGCATTTCTGCTACTGGCATAAAAGTGGAACGGCAGATGCCCCCTTCGGTCGCACGGCAAGAAACTGCATCATGAAGGGTTCTTCATAGAAGGCATACCCGCGGCTAACAGGGGCCGCAAATCAGGAAGCGTGCTCGCGGTAGACTGAGAATTACCATGAAGGCAAGTGAATCCGGTACCGTCGCCGTTCTGGCGGAAAAGCCTTCGGTTGCGCGTGACATTGCCCGGGTACTCGGAGCCGAGAAACGGGGCAAAGGCTACCTGCAGGGAAATGGCTACGTGGTCACCTGGGCCATTGGACACCTGGTTTCCCTGGCCGAGCCGCACCAGATCAATCCCCAGTGGCGGCAGTGGCGCTTAGAGGCGCTGCCCATCCTGCCCGATCATTGGCCCCTGGTTGTCTACGAGCGAAGCAAAGAGCAGTTCGAAGTAGTGCAACAGATACTCCAGTCTCCACGCGTGTCGCGCATTGTATGCGCCACGGACGCGGGGCGGGAAGGAGAACTGATCTTCCGCTACATCTACGAGGCGGCCAAAAGCGAAAAGCCCTTTAGCAGACTATGGATCTCCTCGCTGACGCCAGACGCCATCCGCAAAGGATTCGCCAGCCTTCGTCCCGGCAGCGATTACGACCGGCTGGCCGACGCCGCCTCCGGCCGAAGCCGGGCCGACTGGCTGGTGGGCATGAATCTCTCGCGCGCCTACTCGATCGTCTACAACGAAGAGCTTTCTGTGGGCCGCGTCCAGACCCCGACACTGGCCATGATCGTCGATCGCGAACTCACCCTGCGGCGCTTCGTGCCCGAGGATTATCTCCAGGTGGTCGCCACCTTCGAGGCCAACCAGGCGAGCTATGACGGTACCTGGTTCCGTCCCCAAGCCAAGTCGCGAAGAGAAAGATGCATCGGCGAACAACAGATTGCCCGCCGATGGCCAGGAAGCCAACCAGATCATAGCGCGGGCACGCACGGGCCAGGCCGCCATCGAGAGCTTGAGCTTCCGAAACCGTGCGTATGTTGCCGCCGCTGCTCTATGACCTCACAGAACTGCAGCGGCATGCCAACCGTCTCTACGGCTTCAGCGCGCAAAAGACACTCGATCTGGCCCAGGCGCTCTACGAGCAGCACAAACTCATCAGCTATCCCCGGACGGACAGCCGCTATCTCTCCACCGATGTTGCGGAGACGGTGCCCAAAATCGTCTCCGCCATTTCCGGACCCTACCGGCAGCAACTGGCTCCAGGAACCGGAGAACGCGCCCTGGGTAAGCGTTATGTCGACGACAGCAAGGTCAGCGATCATCACGCCATCATTCCCACCGCGATTGCGATGCAGCCAGGCAGGCTCTCCGATGAGGAGAGCAAACTCTACGACCTGGTTTGCCGCCGCCTGCTCATGCTGTGGCATGATGACCACCTGCAGGACGTAACCACGGTGATCACGGCCATCCGGAGCGAATCAATCGTGGACAGGTATCGCACCACCGGCACCGTGGTGCGGCAAACGGGCTGGAAGATTCTCGACGTGGGCGGAGAAGTACGGCGGGACCCGAAGAAAGACCTCGATCAGGCGCTGCCGGCGACCCTCGCGCAGGGTCAAGCGCAGACAGTAACCAACGTGGAAGCCTTGAAGAAGAAGACCCGGCCGCCGCAACGATTTACCGATGCCACGATCCTGACCGCGATGCAAACGGCGGGCAGAACTCTGGACGAGAAAGAACTATCCGACGCCATGAAGGAAACCGGGCTCGGTACCCCGGCGACGCGGGCAGCCATCATCGAAGTGCTTTTAAAACGCGGCTACATCACCAGGACGGGCAAGAGCCTGGAGGCCACGGACAAAGGGATACACCTGATTGAGGTGGTGCACCCTGAAGTGAAGAGTCCAGCGATGACGGGCCAATGGGAGGCCTTTCTCAACCGCATCCAGCAGGGTGATGCGCAGCTCGGTCCCTTTCTCGAACGCATCAGCGATTACATTCGCTCGGTGGTGGGGCGGGTGAGCCAAACTACACCTGTAGCTAGAACAGCGCCGCCGCCCGCTCAGGCTCAGGCTGAGCCAACGGTTGCCAGGGAAGCTCCCACCAGAAAGACCATCGCCGGCGACGCCAGCCTCAGCCAACTGCTGCAAAGCGTCTTCGGCTTTTCCACCTTTCGCCCAAATCAGGAGGCGGTGTGCCAGGCGGTAACTGCCGGAGAAGATGCGCTTCTGGTCATGCCGACCGGCTCGGGCAAGTCGCTCTGCTACCAATTGCCGGGATTGGCACGCGGTGGGACCACGCTGGTGATCAGTCCACTCATCGCTTTAATGGATGACCAGGTGCGCAAGCTGAAGGAACTTGGCTTGTCCGCCGAGTGCATCCACTCCGGCCGCGATCGTGAGAGTTCGCGGCAAGCTTGTGTCGACTACATGAAGGGCAACCTTCAGTTTCTGTTTATCGCTCCCGAGCGGCTGCGCGTGCCCGGCTTTCCTGAGATGCTGGCCAAACGAAAGCCCTCGCTCATCGCCATCGATGAAGCACACTGCATCTCGCAATGGGGTCACGACTTTCGCCCGGACTACCGCATGCTGGGCCAGTATCTGCCCACTCTCCGTCCTGCGCCGGCGCTGGCGCTTACAGCAACGGCGACGCCGCAGGTGCAGAAAGACATCGCCGCGCAGCTTGGGCTGAGCACGGTAAAGCACTTTATCCATGGTTTTCGGCGGGAGAATATCGGCATCGAGATTGTGGAGGCGCTGCCCTCCCAACGTCCTATCCTGGCGCGCGCGATTCTGCTCCAAACCGAAAACCGCCCGGCGATTGTCTACACGCCCACGCGCAAGCAGGCCGAAGCTCTGTCCGCATCCTGGGGTAGAGAGTTTCGTGTGGCCGGTTATCATGCCGGGCTCGATGCCCAACGGCGGCGGCGGGTGCAGGAAGAATTCATGGGCGGCAAGCTGGATGTCATGGTGGCCACCACGGCCTTCGGCATGGGGATCGATAAGGCGGATGTCCGGACCGTGATCCATACGGCATTTCCCGGCAGCCTGGAAGGCTACTACCAGGAAATAGGGCGCGCAGGACGGGATGGAAAACCGAGCCGCGCCGTGCTCATGTATTCCTACGCGGACCGCCACACGCACGATTTCTTTTTCGGCCGCGATTACCCGCCGGTCGAGTTACTGGATCGTATTTTTGCCAAGCTTGGCGCCCAGCCGCAAAGCAAAGAGAGTGTGCGCAAACTGGCCAAGATGGAAGAGGACATCTTCGACAAGGCTCTGGAAAAACTTTGGATTCACAAAGGAGCCATCCTGGACTACGCGGAGAACGTAAGCCGTGGGGTAGAGAGTTGGCGAGGTTCCTACACCATGCAGGCGGAGCAGAAGCAGGACCAGATCGAGGAGATCCTCCGCTTCGCGGAGAGCCATCGTTGCCGGATGACCTCACTGGTCCGCCACTTCGGGGACACATCGGATAGCGGTTCTGGCTGTGGAATCTGCGATTTCTGCGCGCCTGCCGATTGCGTTGCGCAAAGATTTCGAGGCGCTACGCATGCGGAGCGAATCGCCTGCGATCGGGTTCTCAAAAAGCTGCGATCCTTGCCCGCAAGGTCTACGGGAAAGCTGCATACCGACCTCTTCCCTGAAAACGAAATGAGCCGGGATGACTTCGAAGAGGTATTGGGGGCGATGGCAAGGGCAGAACTACTGGCCTTTGCCGATGCTGTTTTCGAGAAGCAAGGCAAGCGGATACCCTACCGGACGGTCAGTATTCTCCCCGCCGGGCTGAACTTCCATGAGAGCCAAACGACGGCTTTTATTATGAGAGACGCGGTGGCAGCGATAGCTTCTCCCAAACGCGGCAAGAAGGGTGCGACCGTTGCGACGCTGCGCCAAGGCAAGCTAACCAAGCCCGCTTCCGTTGAGGCTCCGCCGCCGGAAAAGCAGGCTCGTCTGGAGCAGGCATTGCGGGCCTGGCGTTTGACCGAGGCAAAACGCCGAAACATGCCTGCCTTTCGCATCTTTGGCGACCGGACGTTACGCAACATCGCCAGCACCTGTCCCAAGAGCGATTCTGCCCTGCTGGCCGTGCCCGGCATCGGCATGGGCACCGTAGAAAAGTACGGCGCCCAGATCTACCACCTGGTCGCAACCGCTGAATCCGCGCCCTAGGAACGGAACGGGCACCCCTCGGCTTCACTCCTAATGACAAAAAAGGCTGCGTCGAGTGCTGTGGTATCCCACTCAAGCCAAAACGGGCTTGAATGGGGCACCCAACCTTTGTTGGGGCAGTGGAGTGACCTGCTTGTTTTTTTCCGTCCATCCGATCTGACGGCTCCTTACAGAAGTCACCACCCTCCCCTTTGTCATCCCGGGCGAAGCCGAGGGACCTGCTGTTTACTAACCTCCAACTAATGCTGGGTGCCCCATTCAAGCCCGGTTTTGGCTTGAGTGGGATACCACAGCACTCGACCCGCCGGACCCTGTCTCTCTGACACCAAGCCGAACAATCTCCGGCGACAGGAGGGCTGGATAAAGTTTAAAGTGTAGTCAACTCCATGGACGACGTAGCTACCCCCCTAGCGGATCCCGAACAACGGGCAGAGATGATGGGCCTCATCCGCGATCTGCTGCGGCCTTACCGCGGCAGCCTGGCCATCATTCTTGCCGCAATGGTCGTTCAGAGCGCGATGACGCTGGCCGCACCGTGGCCGCTCAAGATCATCCTCGATAACGTAGTCGTCGGCCGCAGGCTTGATCCATGGATGGCGGGTCTGCTCAAGCCGTTGTTGATCCATGGCCACCGCGAACATCTTGCCATGTTGGCCGCGCTTGCCGTGGTCCTCATCGCAATTTTGAACGCCACCGCATCGTACCTCGCCAATTACTTCACCGAGAGCGTGGGGCAGTGGGTGGCCAACGATCTCCGCATGCGGACCTACCATCATCTGCAATATCTTTCCCTGCGTTACTACGACACCCACCAGTCCGGGGTCCTGTTGAGCACCATTACCGCCGACGTGCTCACCATCCAGAACTTCGCCTCCTCGGCCACCCTGGGCATTGTGATCGACATGATCACCATCCTGGGCATGCTGGTGATCATGTTCTTCATGAACTGGGACTTTACCTTGATCGCGGTCGCAGTGACGCCGTTGATGTTATTGCTTGCCTCCCGGTTCAAGAAGGCGGTCAAGAAGTCGACTCGCGAAGTACGTAAGCAGCAGAGCAATATCGTGGCGGTGGTGCAGCAGGATCTCGAATCCATCCGCGTGGTCAAGGCCTTCGGGCGGCAGGAACTGGAACAGGAGGAACTCCAGGCCGTAAGCCATGCAACCGTAGCTGCCGCGCTCAAAGCGCGTCAGGTGAAAGCCCTGCTCTCGCCCATCGTTTCCATCCTCGTCGCCTTCTGTATTGGGTTTGTACTCTGGCGCGGCTCCCTGCTCATTCTTGCGGGATGGATGACGGCAGGAGAATTAACCGTCTTCCTCTCCTATCTGGGTTCATTTTTCAAGCCGGTGAAAGACCTGGCCAGTATGAACAACTCCATTGCCCAGACCGCGGTGGCAGTGGAACGCGTGCGGACGATTCTCGATGCGGACGCCATACTCCCGGAAAAGCCGAATGCACTCGAGCAGCCGATCCGCGGGGAAATCGTCTTCGACAATGTGGCTTTTGCCTATGACGAAAGCTGCCCCGTGCTGCGCGATGTAAGCTTCACCGTCAAGCCCGGACAGATGATCGGCGTTGTCGGACCCACGGGTGGTGGCAAATCCACGATCATGAGCCTGATTCCGCGGTTTTACGATCCCAGCGCAGGCAAGGTTCTGGTCGACGGCATCGATGTGCGCGACTATCGATTGCAGTCCTTGCGCAACCAGATCGGCTATGTGTTGCAGGAGACCGTGCTCTTCCGCGGAACCGTGCGCGATAACATCGCCTACGGCCGGGTAGGCGCCACCGACGAGGAAATTGTTGAGGCCGCGAAGCTGGC
This sequence comes from uncultured Acidobacteriaceae bacterium, assembly GCA_963821315.1. GTDB lineage: Bacteria > Acidobacteriota > Terriglobia > Terriglobales > Acidobacteriaceae > PALSA-350. The sequence continues at coordinate 217,493 of CAWGDP010000025.1, forward strand.
CAACGCCGACGAGTTCATCTCCCGCATGCCCAACGGCTATCAATCGTTGGTTGGCGACCGCGGAGACACCCTCTCCGGCGGCCAGCGCCAGCGTATTGGCATCGCGCGCGCGATCATACGCAATAACCCCGTCCTGATTCTCGACGAACCGACGGCAGCCCTGGACACCGAATCGGAAAGACTGGTCATCGAGGCCCTGGAACGATTGATGAAAGGACGAACTGTGCTCACCATTGCGCACCGGCTGAGCACCATCCGCGATGCGGATAAAATCATCGTGTTGAAAGGCGGCGTGGTCGCAGAGCAAGGCTCGCACGACCAGTTGTTGGCGCTGGGTGGAACCTACGCCGAGTTGTATAGTGTACAGTTCGATACTACAGCGGCCAAGGCCGCTCCCTAGAGGCCAGGGAAACCCCATATATGTCCCGTACCTTGATCGTTCTTCCTGACGATTCTGTCCAGCCGATTCTGGATGCGATCGATGGCGCGACCAAATCACTGCGCATCAAGATGTTTATCTTTACCGATCCATCGCTGCTGGATGCGGTGATTGCCGCCCATCGCCGGGGGGTCAAGGTGCGCATCATGCTGAACCCCAAGCGACGCAATGGGGTTTCAGAGAACGATGAAAGCCGCAGCAAGCTGGAGGCAGCCGGCATCGAGGTGCGCGACAGCAATCCGGCCTTTGATCTTACCCACGAAAAGTCAATGGTGGTGGATGATGAGACCGCTTTTGTCAAATCGCTGAATTGGCAGACCAAGAATTTAACCGGTACTCGCGACTATGCTGTCATCACCAGTCACAAGCACGAAGTGGAAGAGATTATCAACGGCTTCGAAGCGGATTGGAGCCGCCAGGATTTCGCCACCGAGCATCTGATCTGGTGCCGCGGCAACGGCCGGGAGCGGATTACCCAATTCATCAACCAGGCCAAGCACTCGTTGTGGTTACAAAATGAGCGCTACCAGGATCAGATGATGATCGAGTGCGTGGTGCGGGCAAAAGAGCGCGGAGTAAAGGTTCACGTAATGGCGCGGCCTCCGCACACCCTCAAGCCGGACAAATTGATTGAGGGTGTGGGTGGGCTTCGCATTTTGAGCGACATAGGCGTCAAGGTGCGCAAGCTGAAGGCGCTAAAGCTTCATGCAAAAATGCTGCTCGCCGATGGAGAGCGGGCCATTATCGGGTCAATCAACCTGGCCCCTGGCAGCTTCGACAGCAGGCGCGAATTGGCCATCGAGGTGGACGACAAACACATCGTGGATCGTCTGCACGAGATCGTGAAGCGCGACTGGAAGCACGCTCGTCCGCTTGACCTCACGGATGAAGGCCTGCTGGCAGACCTGAAAAAGCACGGAGGCAAAGGCCTAAAAGAGCTCGGGCTCGAGGAAGAGCCCGACGACACGCCCGCCCACTCCCGTAGGGACGGCTGAAAATAACCAGGACGCAGTCCTATCAGCGCTAAGTTGCTCAAAGGATGTTTTTCGTCCAAACTCCCAAAAAATCGTCATCCTGAGAGGTTGTGACTTTATTGGATTCCTTCATCGTCAAAAACCAATCGATACTGAAAACAAAGAGCTTTTAGGCTTGGGTGGGAAATCAAAGTCAATCGACTCACAGTTTCTGTCATCTGAAGCGGAGCGCCTGACAGATTGATCGCGTGACACAGCGCTTGTGGCGCGGAGTCGAAGGACCTCGGCGGTGCTGATTTTACCCAGGGTGCTCGGAGCTTTTCACCCACCGAAGCCCGACAGCAGGATCTGCTTCGATCCTGTATTTGGGCTGAGCCGACAGCTTTTTCCATTGCGGATCAGAGCGAAATGCGTCCCACTTCACATCGATCTCCGATATGTCGGGAAAACTGACCATATAGGTCAACTGGGGCAAGCGAGGTCCAATCAACGTGTCGCCGAAAAAAACCTGCCAGAAGCCGGCGCGCGCAAAAATCTCAAACTCGCCATTATGGAACATATCCACTTTGCGCACATGGTCCTCCTGCGATGGACTTTCGTAAGTGCGCAGCTGAAAAACTCGCTTCCCATGCTGCGCGGTAGCGGGCGGGAGCACCAACTTGGGCCAGCCTTCAAACGCGATCATCAGCGAGCTCTCGATCCGCAGGAAACCGGGCGCGGTCGCCGGCGCGCTCCAGAAGGGCGCCGCGGCCTTCATAAATTCCTCATCCTTTGCCAGCTGCAGCTCGGCCTTAACCAGTGACTCCAAGTTGCTCGAGGGGATAAGCAGGTAAAGGGCAGGGGTCTCGGGGCCAAGGTCGAGGTTGAAGGCGCCGATGGGTGAAAAACCCATCCGGTTGAGCGCAGGAATCAGCGCATCGGCCAGGTAGCTCTGCAGCAACTTACTTTGCGGTCCTGACTGCAGCTGATACTTGCGCAGCTCATAGTACTCACGGGCTTTGCCTGCCGGCGCCTGGGCCTGGGAATCGTTCGATGTCAAGCCAACAGCCGCTGCGGCCAGGGACGAGGTCAGGAAATGGCGTCTTTGCAAAGCTCCTCCAATAGAAGGAGAATCTTAAACCATTTCTTCTGTTACTGTGGCGTGGCTGGAATTACGCGTGGAGAAAGGAGACCTGCATGCACAGGCGTGAACTTCTCAAGTTTGGAGCAGCCATGGCCGGCGTATGGGCAACAAGCCACGCCGCCGAAGCTCTCCCCCCGGCCATACCGATCATCGACACCCACATCCACCTTTTTGATCCAGGGCGTCCAGGCGGCGTGCCCTGGCCCGCCAAGACTGACACCGCACTCTATAAAGCTGCGCTGCCCGAGCGATACCAGAGCATTGCAGGCCCGTTTGGAATAGTTGGCGCGATCGTCATCGAAGCCAGTAACCTGGCCAGCGATAACGATTGGGTACTCAACATAGCGGCCAACCATCCCATCATCGTGGGTATGGTCGGGGATCTCATTCCCGGTACTCCTTCCTATGAAAAAGACCTTGATCGGCTGCACACGAACCCTCTCTTCCTGGGCATCCGGTACGGCAATCTATGGGACCGGGACCTGGCCATCGACGTCAAAAAGCCTGACTTCCTTCCCGGGTTGAAGATGTTGGCCGCGCGCGGCCTGGTGATGGATAGCGCGAATCCCGATCTCAGTCTCATCCGGGCAATCGCCGGCGTGGCGGACCATATTCCCGAGTTACGGATCGTGATCGACCATCTGCCCAGTGCACGCGTGCCCTCTGAGGGGGCCGCTCACGATGAGTATTGGTCGCTGCTGCATCACCTGGCGCAGAACAAAAATGTCTTCGTTAAGCTTTCCGAAGTAACCATCGCCCGAATCGAACTAGCGGGCGGTCGTACCTTTAACCAGGAAACGCTTGGCGCTCTTTGGGACCTCTTTGGTGAAGATCACGTTCTCTATGCCAGCGACTGGCCCAATAGCGATCATCATGCAACCTACGCGGAGACCTTCACTATCCTGCAAGACTTTGCTCAGTCCAAGAGTCGCCAAGCCCAAGAGAAGTTTTTCTGGAAGAACTCGGTTGCTGCCTACCGTTGGCAGCGGCGGCAGGCAGACCAGCCCATGTTGCAGGAGAAGGTATAAGGGTTCATGGAAAAGTGATATAACCCGCCTGTATGCCTTTTCCTTCGCCTCCCCGCGCCCTGAGCCGCCGCCGGTTTTTACGGCAGAGCTTTGCTTTCAGTGCGCTGGCCAGCCTCGGATCTTTCTCCGGCCTGGCTAGTCCTGTGCCGTCAGACCCGGCAGCCGCGCAGCTGTTCGTAGTCGGCGATTGGGGATATGACAACCCTACGGCACAAGCCGAGGTGGCCGCTGGTTTGAGCGCCTATGCTCAACAGCACTCGCTTCGCCCGCAGGCGCTCTTTATGCTCGGAGATAACTGGTATGGCGAATTGGCCGGAGGCGCAAGCTCCGTCCGCTGGCAAACCGCCTTCGAGGAGATGTACCCCGCCAGCGACTTCCCTTGCCCGGCGTATGCCGTCCTGGGAAACCACGATTATCAACGCTGGCCGGAGAGCAAAGTGGATGCCGAGTTGGAGTACGCGCGCAGCGGTCGCAACGGCGGCGCCCCTACCCGCTGGACCATGCCCGCGCGCTGGTATCGCTTTACCTTTCCCGCCAAAGACCCACTGATTACTTTCCTGGCGCTTGATAGCAACATGCCGCACGCGGGAGCCAAGGAAAGCAACGGCCGCGATTTCACCCTCACCCCGGAGCAACAGGCGGAACAGCTGGCATGGTTCGAGGGCCAGCTAAAGCGCCCCCGCACCACTCCTTTTTTGGGTGTCATCGCGCATCATCCTGTCTACTCGAATGGCCCCCATGGAGACCATCCTGTGCTCATCAGCGATTGGGACCCTTTATTCCGCAAGTATCATGTGGACGTTTACATGGCGGGCCACGACCATGACTTGCAGCACCTGGAGTTTGAGGGTCATCCCACCAGCCATTTTCTTTCCGGTGGTGGCGGCGCTGATTTGTACTCGTTCAAGATTGATCCTGCACAGCGCGGGCCTTATGGACAGAAGGTTTACGGCTTCAGCCATATCTCGGTAACCAGGCAGCTAATGACCCTGCGGCACCTGGATCAGAACGGCAACACGGTCCATGCTTTCACCAGGACGCCGGAAGGTAAGATCGCCATCGTAGGCTAGCGAAGGCTGGTTCCATGTTTGCTACTCCCCTCTATCTGGGATATATTTCCGCACACACAGCGCAGCGGATATTCCTCGATGAACCCAGAACCATCGCCCAAGATCAACGCCTCCCCGGTGAAGATGATCTTGTGGATCGTGGTCGGCGCAGCAGTCGTTATCTGGTTCATCCTGCAGCGGAACACCTTCCAGGCTCCCAGCGCCGGACCCGCGGCTCGATCCAACAGTTCCCTGGCGAATGACATGTCGGCCGGCACCACCACGTACCCCAACTCAGGTTCTTCGCAGGTTCCTCAGCAGCAGAATCAACGGGTCGAGAGATACCCCATGCTGGATGCTCCGGATGAGGTGGCCCTGGAGCAAGAGTTCCTCATCCAGGTTTCGCTGACGGAGCAGCAGCTCACACCCGACGTGCAAATTCTCAACGGCGAAGCAAACGACAAGGTGGCTTTCTCGCTCCCTCGCACGCCAGATAACTCGTGGCCGATCGAGGTTGTTCTCATGGCGCCCGGCCTGGAATTTACTCGCGGAACAACGCCGGTGAGCAGCATCGTTTTACCGCTGCAGGGGAACGCCACCTCTGCCACCTTCTGGGCCAAAGCCGAACCAAAAGCAATGAAACTCGGCGTGGTTCATCTCTTGGCCACGTTTAGCTATCGTCACGATTTTCTGGCTCGCATCCAACGGGATATCCAGATCAAGGGCGCCACGCCCGCACCTGCCTCGGAGGCTCCGCCGCCTACCAGGCGTACCGTGAAATCCTCCGGAGCGGTTCTGGACACAGCCGCCGAATTCAATGCACCTGCCGTGCCGCCGGACCTTACGCTCATCATCAAGGGCGACGGAATCGAGGTTTTTTCCCCTTATTTCAACCGGCCTGTCACCGGCACCATGCCAAACCTGAAGGGCTTTCCCGAGTGGCTGGCACAGCACGCCCCGGTCAATGCCGGCCGCGGCACAGAGCTCATCCAAGACCCCAAGGAGAGCCGCGAAAACGCCGATGGCTTTGGACAAGAGCTGTATGACAACTATGCTCCCGACCTCTTCAAGAAAGCTTTCTGGATGCTGCGCGATGCCCACGGCGAAAATTTCCGCACCATCCAGATCTATACCGATAATCCGGATATCCCCTGGGAATACATGAAGCCGGTTCGCGAAAACGGCAGAGACCGGCAGCCCTTTCTTGGCCTTGACTACTCCGTGGCGCGTTGGCACATGACCGACGGACTTAGGGAACATCCTCCCTTTACACAGAGAATTCAAAAGACGTTTGTGATTGCGCCCCACTACACCGGCGCGCGCACACTGGACGCCGAAGCAACGGAGACGCAGGCACTTGCCCAGCTCGACGGCTACACCCCGGTAAGTGGAAATATGAATGCGATGGAAGCGTTCTTCCACAACTCGCCCCAAGGGATTGTCCACTTCGCGGGGCATGGGGAGTTAAATTCGTCCCGCGGTGACTACGAAATCCTGCTGGAAGATGGTGCGTTGGGTACGCAAAGGTGGCGCAGCATGGCCAAGGATGATCCAGCGAGCCAGACCTTCTTCTTCTTCAACGCGTGCGATGTAGGCCAAGCCAGGCTTGCTGGCAATTTTGTCGACGGCTGGGGTCCCGCAGTGCTGGGCAAAGGCGCCAGCGGCTATATCGGCGCGTTATTTCCAGTCGATGACCAGGTCGCCGCCAGTTTCTCTATCTATTTTTATAGATTGCTGCACCAGCAGATGCAGAATGGTCCGGCGGATGTAAGTGCCATTCTCGAGCAGACACGGCGCGAGGTTTACAAGAACACCAACAACAATCCTACGGCACTGGCCTATGTGCTTTACGGCGATACAAACCTGAAGTTTATAAAGTAAGCAGGAGCCCCGCATTCATGCGGGCGGTGGGAGCCCCCGCATTTATGCGGGGGAAAGAGCGCTTTAGCGCTCTGTGAAAGAGTCTCGACTCTGATCACGCGCTTTAGCGCTGGTGGTAGCACGTAATTTCGGCCGCGTCCGGCGTTCTTTAGAGTATGCTGCTATGAGTTTCCCCTCTGCATCGGCCCCATTGCATCGGTTTTAGGAGTTCAAAATGCCGCTCTCCCGCCGCACTTTCTCGGGTAATGCGCTGGCTCTTGCTTTTGCCTCGGCTCTTTTCGATCTAAACGCCGCTGCTCGGGCTGACGTTTCCAGTGCAGAAGCACCGCACGACGCCTACGAATTCTGGAATGGATTCTTCGACAGCGTCAACACCCTCAGCCCCGACTACAAAAAGGGTGCGCGGGCAGGAAGTGCAGGTCTGGCCGATCCAGCGGCGGAGACACAGTATTTGCACTATAAGGCCGACGTGAAACAGCTTCGCTATGCCACCGACATTGCCCAGAGCGAGTTGCTGGACCATGACGGGGATGTCACCGTAGGCATTCAGCTCTCCAAGTTTCGTTCCGGATCAGGCACCGATAAGTCCAAGAATCAGCAGTTGCGCATCGACGCCACCCAGACCCACGCTTACATGAACCTGCTCGCGCCTCTGGCTTGGACGGCTATTGCTTCTCTTAAGCCCAACGTTGCCGGCAAAATATCTCTCGATGACCTGGGCTTCAAGTCCGATCAGGCAACCAGCGCCACGAGTAACATTCTGCTTACCAAAGGCACCGGAAAGCTTGCCGTGAATGTCAGCCAACCGCCCAATGATACGCAGTTCGTAAAGATACTGAAGGTAATGATCACCGGGGCCAAACTGGTTGCCCCGATGGTTGTGTTGCCCGCGGTCAGTGTGCCCGCGCTCAGCGCCTTCAGTGAAGCCTTCGGCTACTGGGAAGACCGCACGCGTTTTGTGATGAATGGCAATCTGACCACCGCGGTGGCCACGCAGCAGGCACTCGCTGATCCAACCCGCGAAGACTCCTACATCGGCCTGTTGAACGGTGACTACGTCATGGTCGCGAAGAGAGACACGACCCAGCTTGCCAAGGAGCTGCCCGATCTCGACTTAGTTCAGGGCTATCTCGTCCACAAGGACCCAGCTGGAAAGGACGCGAACTACCCCCTGGAAACTCGAGCAGATGCTGCCCTGCAGGGCGTTCCCTATACCACCATGAAACTCGCTGTTAAGCCGATCGATGCTTCCTGCTCCAACAGCAAAACTGCGGCAGCGCCAGACAGTGCAACGTCCGAGGCCAGCAAAAAGTCAAAGAAGAAGCCCTGAAACTCAGGGGAGATTCAGGGCTTCCCTGCTGAGACTGAACGACGATCCGGAAGTGAATAGCCGACCAGACGCAACCGTTCCTTCTCACGCTCCATCGATCGTGTACGGCCGCGAAGCAGATCACTCAGCGAAATCGCTCCGCGAACCTGCAGGCTCTTGCGGTCGACCACAGGCAACGTCGACAGGCCCTCTGTCGCCATTATTTCCGCTGCGCCGCGCGCCGTGGCGTCGGAGTATGTATAGAGCGCAGGCAGCGCTGCCTCAGTCTCCTGAACCGGAGTCATCAATTCCCGCACCATCACCAGTTCCAGTGGATCCACACCATATTCCCGAGTAAGGTGGTACCCCCGGCGGCTTAGCTTCTCGGTGAGAATGGAACGGGGCATCAGCAACGATGTCACCAGGTAGGACGCGATGCACGCCATCGTCAGCGGTAGCAACGCCGGGAGAAAATGTGTCACCTCCAAGCTAAACAGGATCGCCGTCAGCGGAACCCCGAGCGAGCCGGCAAGCATCGATCCCATTCCTATCAGAGCCCAGAAGGCCTGTGCCTCTGCAGAGGCATGGGCCAGATGCCCAGCCAGCGCGCCCACCGCACCGCCGATCATCAATAGTGGGGCCAGCACTCCGCCTGACGTCCCTGAACCCAGGGAGGATGCCCACATCAGCGACTTTGCTATGAGCAATCCGGCAATCAGGCCAATGGTGGCTTGGCCACGCAGTAGCTGCGCGATATTGTCGTAACCCACACCGAGTCCCCGGGGAAAAAACAATCCTCCCACGCCGATGCCGATTCCTCCCAGCGCTGGCCACCACATCCAGTGAAGATGAAGATGGTCGAACATATCTTCAAAGGCATACATCATCCGGCTCATCGCAGCCGACGCCACCCCCATCACCGCGCCCAGCAGCAACGCGCCTACGACAACACGGACATTCGGAGTCACAGCAATCGCCGGCATAGGAAACAACGGGCCGGCGCCCAGCCAATACACGCGCAGGACTGCCGCGGTTACACTCGCGATCGCCACCGGAACCAGGCTCCGCGGCCTCCATTCAAAGAGCAGCAGCTCGACCGCCAAAAGAATTGCCGCCACTGGCGTGGCAAACGTGGCCGACATACCCGCCGCCGCTCCAGCTACCAGGAGCGTGGTCCGTTCCGCATCGGTAACGTGCATCCATTGGGCGATCAAAGATCCAACTGCTCCCCCGGTCATAATGATCGGGCCTTCAGCGCCAAAGGGTCCGCCCGAACCAATCGCGATGGCTGCGGAGATAGGCTTTAAGAGGGCGATCTTCGGATCCACCTTTGCACGATGAAGCAAAATTGCTTCAATAGCCTCAGGAATTCCGTGCCCACGGATCTTGTCTGAGCCAAAGCGTGCCATCAATCCCACCAGTACACCGCCTAATACGGGCACGATTACCATCCAATAACCTAGCGGGCTGCCCGCCGGCGAAACCCCCACGGTGCTCAGCCGGTGGTAGTAAAACAGATTGGTAAACAGTGCGATGCAGCGTAACAGTAATACCGCCAACACTGTCGCGCACACACCGATCCCAATGGCAACCCCGGAAAGTAGCCACACCCTCCGGTCGACTGTGAAATCTCTCAGAATGGAAGGTTCAGACCTCATCTGTCACCTCTTTTGTCCCCTGGAAACCACGGATCTGAGTCAAGGCCGTGATCAGTTGCGGCGCCAGCTCATACAGCTCGTGCGCATGGTCCTCGGAAAGAGAACGCAGGAGTTCCCGCCCGTGCGCAGTGACTTGCAATTCCACGTATCGCCGATCATGCGTATTTTGTGTCCGCCGAATCAAACCCTGCTCTTCACAGCGCTTGCTCAGCTCGACCACGGTGTGGTGACGCAATCCCAGCCTTTCTGCCGCATACGAGATAGTCGGCGCCACTCCCTCGGGAATACCGGCGATCTGGAGTAGGAGTTGGTGCTGTTGCGGGTGCAGCCCTGCCTCCGATGCTGCCTGCTCACTGAAATGCAGGAACCGGCGCAGTGCATAGCGAAATTCCGCCAATGTTTGCAGCCTTTCCCGCGCTGTCTTTTTTGAAATATCGCTCACATTCAGATTATATCGTGTCACGATGTATTTTTATATACAAGTGCAAGACTAATGGGGGAGGGCCCTCTCATGCGGCTAACAATCTCTCTGCTGTGGGCAGCGATGGTGGCCACGCTTACTAGCGCCGCCATTGCCCAGGAACCTTTCGTGCATGGGGTCTGGGTATGGAAGACTGCTTCGGTTCTCGCCGCGCCCAAGAGCGCTGAGACCTTACGCGACTTCTGCCGAACGCAAACCGTCAACGAGGTATATCTTTCCTACTCGCCAGACAAGGCCGACGCAACAGAAGAAGAGCAGGTCGCCGGTGTCGTCGCCTTGCTTCATCGATCCGGGATTCGAGTGGAGGCGCTGCTGTCGAGCGTGAACGCCGACGAGCCAGGCGCACACCGCGAAAAACTGCTCGGCCATGTCCGGGCGGTGCTTGAGTTTAATCGTAAGCATCCGCGCAGTGCATTCGATGGCGTTCACCTCGACGTGGAGCCGCAACAGCGCCGGGAGAACAAGGGTCCCGGGAACTTGGTGTTCCTGCCGGGGCTTATCGAAACCTATCGTGAAGTGCGCGCCCTGGCCGAGCAGAACCGGATGACCGTTAACGCGGACATTCCCAACAAATTCCTCAAGGGCGACGTCGCCCAGCGCCAGGCACTCATGTCTTCCCTGCCGCGGCTGACGCTGATGCTTTACGAGCTGAGCAACCCTTCCGACGGAACGAGCACCACCGCCCAGGCGGATAAGCTTCGCCAAGCCAGCGAAAACTACTTCAACATGGCGTTCCAGGGATTGAGTGAGACCCACCTGGCCAGAATGGCCATTGGCCTGCGCACTCCCGACTACGAGAGCCAGCTCCCCAACATGCTCAAAACCGTACAGCAGGATTTGAGCAGCAACCCCCACTACCTGGGCTGGGCGTGGCACTCCTACAATGACGCCAACTAATACCGCCAAGGTTACATTATGGTCTACTCACCCGCATGTGCCGCCGTCGGCAGAGCCCAGGCGAAGACAACCCCGCCGCTGCTGTTCAGTAAATATTGCCGCCCGTGCAGCAGGTAGCTGATAGGGGATGTAGAAATTGCCCCGCCCGAGCCGGCATGCCAGAGGGTCTTGCCGGTGCTGGTGTCGAGAGCCAGAAAATTGCCTTGGATATCGCCCGTGAAGGTGAGCCCGGTGGCCGTGGTCATAACTCCCGCACCTGGCGATCCGCGTCCCAAATCATGCGTCCAGCGAATCTTGCCTGTCTGGTAATCGATGGCTTCGACCACGCCCTTGCCCCACAGACCATAATCCGCCCCGGCCCAGCCGTAGGTACCATCGGCTGGCTTGGCGAAATAGATAGAGTAACTGGGGTGGGCGGAGACGATGAACAATCCCGTCTTTGGGTCGAAACTGGGAGATCGATAGTTGGCCATTCCACCCTCGTCCGGCGCTATCAAACGCCCATCGGGCGCCGGTTCCTTGGCCGGATTGGGAATGGGACGTCCTTGCTTATCGACCCCCAGTGTCCAGTCGACTGGGCCAAAGGGAACGGTGAGCAGGCTCTTACCGTCAGTTCGGTCGAGCACGAAAAAATAGCCGTTGCGGGAACTCTGCAATAGCATCTTGCGCGCTTTGCCATCGAACATTCCGTCCACCAGCACCGGCGTTTCCGCCGCATCCCAGTCATGGGTATCGTGTGGCGAGGCCTGAAAGGCCCACGCCATTTTTCCTGTATCCGGGTTGAGGGCTACGATGCTGCAGGTATACAGATTCTCTCCCGGGCGGGTGGAGGCGGTGAGTACCGGCGTGGGGTTCCCGGTTCCCCAGTACACCAGGTTGAGTTCAGGATCGTAAGTACCTGTCATCCAGGTATTGCCGCCGGTCGTTGCTCCCGCTGTGCCCAGAGGCGGTGTGGAATCCCATTGCCACTGCGTCGTGCCCGTCTCTGGATCGACCGACCGGACGTATCCCACCAGGTTATCGAAATCTCCCGAGGTACCCACAAGCACGTGATTGCCCACCACCAGCGGAGCCATGCTGGTCCAATATCCCTTGGTGGAGTCGGCGACCGGCACGATCCAGCGCACGCTGCCATCTTTGGCGTCGAGCGATACCAGGTGCCCATCGGGGACCAGGAAATACAGCCAATTCTTGTACATCGCGACGCCGCGGTTGCCAATATGCAGGCCGTGATTGGGTGGGTAGGTATAGTGCCAGATCTGGTGACCGGAGAGCGCGTCGACTGCCCACAGGTTGTCGGGCACACTAAAGTACAGCACACCATCGACCATCAACGGGGTGGCCTTAATTTCCGCGCTCTGGTGGGTCTGAAAAGCCCACGCGAGACTCAGGCTGGATACATTCTGCGGCGTAATTTGTTCCAGCTTGCTATGGCGCTGCCCGTCGTACGAGCCGTGGTACAGGGGCCAGCTATCCGCCGGTGGATTGAGGAGCATGGAGTTGTCTACGCCTTGCGCCCAAAGCGGGCCGGAGAGAGCAAATAAAAGAGCACTTATCAGCAACTTCATTCGTCTTTGAGCCTTTCAGGCCAAGTGACTTTCAAGATGACAGGTTAGCTGGCAGCATGCGCACCTTCAAACCATCTCGTTATATCTACGCAAGGCATGATTATCAACCATGACGAACCTTCACCGACGGTGGGTTGAGCCCCAAAGGAGTGCGGTAGACTATTTTTTCATTCCGTCCGATACTTTTGGTCGCTCCCCGCCCGGGGAGCGTGATCGCTCTCAGTCCATCGAGACCTTAATCGAAGTGATCGACGCTGCGGCCCGTGCAACGGTACGCCGGATTCTTTCCGGAAAAGGAAATAAATACCATGACAGTGAGCAGGCGGGAATTCTTGAATCGCGTAGGGCGGGCAGGAGGATACAGCGCCGCCTTCCTCATGATGCAGGGCATGGGACTGATGCCGGCGACCGCCGAGCGAGCCGAGCCGGCTGAGGCAGGGTCGGGGTCGGGCAAGGGAGTGAAGGTAGTGATTCTGGGCGGAGGGATCGCAGGGTTGGTGTCAGCCTACGAGCTCCGCGCCCTGGGATATGAATGTACGGTTCTCGAAAGCCGGCCGAGACCCGGGGGACGAAACTGGACGGTTCGCGGTGGAGACAAAGTAACCTTCCTGGACGGAAGGACGCAGACTTGCTCGTGGAGCGAGGGACACTATCAGAATTTTGGGCCAGCACGGCTGCCCTCCGTCCATCAAACCATGCTGGGCTACTGTCAAAAGCTGGGTGTCCCGCTCGAGGTGGAGGTGAATATGTCACGCTCCGCTTTCCTGCAAAACGATAATGCGAACGATGGCAAGCCGATGGTCTTGCGCCAGGTGGAAAACGATACTCGGGGACATGTAAGCGAGCTCCTGGCAAAGACGATCAACCAGGGAGCCCTCGATCAGGAACTATCCAAAGAAGACCGGGACCGAATGCTGAGTTTTTTGAGAACATACGGTCCTCTGGACGACGCGGGCAAGTATGGCGGAAGTGATCGCGCCGGATACGCCGAGATGGCAGGCGCCGGTGACCAGGCGGGCGTGCTGAGCAAGCCCATCGACATGCAAACGCTCTTGGATGAGGACTTCTGGCAGAGCATGCTCTTCGATGAGCAGTTCGATATGCAGGCGACCATGTTCCAGCCGGTGGGTGGGATGGATCGCATTCCCTATGCGTTCGCCAGAGCGCTGGGTAACGTGGTGAAGTACGATGCGCCGGTCACAGAAATTCGCAAGACTGCCAATGGGGTCAAGATCGGTTATACGAGTGATGGCTCGACGCGAGTGATCGAGGCGGACTACTGCATCTGTACCATGCCGCTCACCATTTTGAAGAAGACGCCTAACGACTTCAGTGCGCCGTACAAGAAGGTGATCGACGAATGTACGTATGCGAGCGCCTACAAGATCGCATGGGAGAGCCGCAGATTCTGGGAGCAGGATTACAACATCTACGGCGGCCTGGAGTTCGTCAACGTAGGATGCAGTCCCATCTGGTTTCCTTCAGCAGGGATCTTTACTCCACGAGGCGTGCTGGTGAGCGGATACACCGAGGAGTCGCGCACCTCATGGCAAGGACTCACCCTGGAGCAGAAGTTTGCCGAGAGCCGCAAGTCCATCGAGCGGCTGCATCCCGGCCACGGCAAGGAGCTGGAAAAGCCAATGTACGTGAGCTGGGGCCAGATACCGCACAACGAAGGCTCGTGGATCAGGGCGTATGGGCCGGGGCAGGAGAGGTGGCGACCCTTTGGCCTAACCCGGCAGACGGGCGAGGCGCAACATCCGGCCGCAGCGCGCACGCAGACCAATCCGGGTTACGAGACGCTCATCGAACCCGATGGGCCAATCATCTTCGCGGGCGATCATGTGAGCCACATCGTCGCCTGGCAAGAGGGGGCGGCACTGAGCGCATTGCGAGCAGTGGGACAAGTGAATGAGAAGGTGAAAGCTGCGAGGCTGGCGGGCGGGTTTTCTTAGCGCAGCTGAACGAACAGGGTCCGAAGGAGAACAGCAGGTCCCTCCACTACGCTGCACTACGAACTCAAAAACGCGGAAGCCCCTTCCGTCCCGCTCCAGCGATAATGCCACTGCTTCTGTGCGCTCGCCTGCCAACGCTCAGGGGTGCTCGTCTCCAGCCAATCCACCGGCCGCGCGCTAGCGCCACCAGCAGCCGCGACCGCAAAAGCCTGGCGCAGCGCCGTGCGTTGTTCCGCTCCCCGCGCCGGAGGCCCCGCAGAAACGATCGTGGCCGTTCCGCTGTGCGCCAGTACTTCGAGCCACTGCCGGTTGAGCTCCCACGGAACCGCCTCCGTAATGCCCACCAGATCCGCGTCCAGAGTATAGAAGGTTCCATGCTGAGGCAGCCGAAATGCGAGCGTGTTCACCCCCATGCGCCGGGTGCGCTCCCACTGCCGGCCGCTGGTGTCGTCACCAGTGCGCTGCAGATCGAAGATGCCCTGCCCCAGATGGCCGACGGTATTGCAACCATCCAGCAGTACCCGCTCACCGGCCGTCTCGCGCAGCAGCGCATAGAGCTCCGCCATCACCTCCGCGTTTGTCCGGCTGCGATCGTGGAGAGACCATCCGGGCAGTGTCGGTTGAGGCCCCATCTCGAAACCCCACTGGCCTAACAGGTCGTAAGTACTAAAGTCATGTTTCACCATCTCGTAGCCCCAGCCCGTCGCCTCACGCATCTTGGCCCGGATTTTCTCTTGCGCCTCGGGATGCGTCGGATCGTAGGCCAGCTCCCGCGCCCGGCCCTTCTTCTCCCCAAAGCGCTCGTCCGGCAACAGCAAACCACGCGCAGCCTCCTGCGGCGCCTCGAGCGGCCGGATCCAGATTCCTGGCCGCGCCGTACGTTGCTTGATTTCGTGAGCCAGCTTGCCCATGTCCGGCCACGCAGCCGTACCATTGCTCCACCCTCCGTCGACCACGGAGAAGGGACGCGTGCCCCCGCTGGGCGAGAGCTCGGCGATGAACTCCGTGTCGCGCAGGATTGTCTCCGCCGTGCTTTGCCCGTAGCTATAGCACCAATCGTTCGCGCCGTAGATGGGCACGATCGGCCGCGAAGGGCGGGCGCACATCGACCGGCAGAACCCAGCGACCGCGGCCTGCGCATTCTCGCCCGGCACCCCACGACGGCTGATCACCGTCGCCATAGTCAATCTTCGCTGGCCGAGTTCGACCCCGTCTCCGCCGTTGGTTACATTCAGCCACAGCGACACGCCCTCCGGATCAAGCTGCCAGAAGCACAGCGCGGCCGCATCTGTTTTTACCCCATAGCCATGGCACGTCGCGCCATCGTGGGTGGCGAAGTACCATGGCATCACGCGCTCCGGAATCAAGTTGCGCCAGCCCAGCTCTCCATAGCTGCGCTCCCACGCATCGCCCAACGCACGCAGGCCGGGCGTCACTTGCACCTGCCACCGCACATGCACCACGGCAATCTTGGTCGACGGCGCAGCCAGCGTCAGCAGCAGCGCGTTCTCTTGCACCGTGCTTTCCACCGCAACCCCGCCGCCGCCCCACCGCGCCCTGCTGGCTTGCAGCGGGATTCCGCCTGCGGGCAACGTCCGTTCGAAACTCGAGTACACCGTCACCCCATCCGGCACTCGTAGCAGATCAAGAAACGAGGGCCCGCTCTGCGCGAGGCTTGTTTCGCTGGCCGCCACTACGGTCAGACCGCCAACCGCAGCCGCGCCCTCGCGCAGAAATGACCGGCGGGTTAGTCGGTCCTTCTTCATGATTGCAACGCAAACGTGACGATGAGCGCTTTCGCAGGCTTATCTTCATGACATCGGTATTGGCGGCTGGTGCTGCCATCGATCCAGGCACTATCCTCGCTCTGCAGCACTTCCGTCTTACCCTCTGTCGAGAGCGTCAGCGAACCGTCAATCACATAAACCAATTCGAGTCCCGGAAAAATTTGCGGATGGAAAGCGGCGCCTTCGATACCCGGCAAAAAATCTGCAATGCAGGGGACGATATGGCGATCTGGAACCAGCACACTCATGCTGTCCGATAGCAGGAATTCCCCAATCACCAGACGGATACGGTCTTTCCCGCGGGAAACACGGAAGACTTTGTCATTCTCGTCTCTGAAAAAGTAGGAGAGTTCCTTCTTGAACACCAGTGCAATACGGGACAGGTTTCTTAGCGTCGGAATCACCCTCCCGTTCTCCAATTGGGAGAGAAAGCTCGCAGAAAGCCCAACCTCTTTTCCCAGCTCGGCCAGCCCCATCGAACGCTTTAACCGGAGGCGCCGTATTTTCTGTCCTATGCCTTTGGCTTCGATCAGGGCGTCTACGATCGCCTCGTTGACCGTATCGAGGGAGAGGCTTGACTTGACACGTTTGGCCATGGCCTACCCCTCACCGTTTGACTGGACGCTCGGGAAACAGAATTCCTGGTACACGGCTCTCTTTCCGGCCGCTCGACTCTATCCAGTTTAGCCTCTGGTCTGGTCTCGACTCAGGGGATACGATGGAATGCGCAAACGTGGGTAATCTGCGGCGGCGAGATCATAGCAAAGGCGGAGAAGGATCGAATGACGATTGATAACCCCAACATGACGAAGGTGCTCATCACGGGCGGAGGGGGCTTTTTGGGAGCCAGGCTGGCGCGAACGATCCTGCAGCGTGGGCATCTTTCAGGCCGCCCAATCCGCGAACTGGTGCTGGCCGATCTGGTTCCACCCCCGCCCGACCTAGCGGCCGACGAACGTGTCCGTGCCGCTACCGGCGCATTGATAGACCAGGCCAAGACCCTGGGGCAGGAGAACTTCGACCTGGTCTTTCATCTCGCCGCCGCCGTTTCAGCAGAGTGCGAGGCGAACCTTGATCTCGGTCTCCGCTCTAATGTGGATACCACCCGCGCTTTGCTGGATGCCTTGCGCTATGGGGGCGACGGGCCGCGTTTTGTCTTCTCCAGTTCGGTGGCTGTCTTCGGCGGCGATGTCGACCTGCCCATGCCGCGTGTCATCCACGACGACACCTTGCCTGTGCCGCAGTCCTCGTACGGAGTGCAGAAATTTATCTGCGAACAACTGGTGGCGGACTATACCCGTCGCGGCTTGATCGACGGCCGCAGTGTGCGATTGATGACAGTAACAGTGCGCCCCGGGCGCCCCAATGCCGCTGCGTCCGGCTTTCTATCCTCCATCGTGCGTGAGCCCCTGAATGGACAGCAGGCAGTGTGCCCGGTGGCGCCGGAGACAGCAGTCGCCGTCGCTTCGCCGGAACGCGCGATCGAAGGTCTGCTCAAGGCCGCCGAGGCTACGCCGGATGCGTGGGGAGGCGCGACAGCGGTGAACCTGCCGGGGCTGACGCTTCGCGTCAGCGAGATGCTGGATGCGCTGGAAGTCGTGGCAGGCCGCGCGGCGCGCGAAAGGGTGCATTTCGAAAAAAACCCCGCCATCGCCACCATGGTGGGTGGATGGGCTTCCGCCTTCGAGAGCGCCCGGGCACGGCACCTGGGTCTCGCGGCCGATCCTGACTTCATCTCGATCATTCGCCAGTTTCAGAGAGAGCAAGGACTTTGAAGGTAAGTACGTCAGTGAAGCCGCCGTGCAACCCTGTCCTCGGATGCATCGCGGACGACTTCACCGGCGCCACGGATCTCGCCAACAACCTGGTGCGCGCTGGAATGCGGGTCGTCTTAACCGTCGATGTCCCCCCGGACGATGAGCGCGTCGATGCGGACGCCGTGGTGGTCGCCTTGAAGTCACGGACAGTGGCCGCCTCGGTAGCGGTTGAGCAATCTCTGCACGCCTGCCGCTGGCTGCGCCAACAGCGTGCAGGCCAGATCTACTTCAAAATCTGCTCCACCTTTGACTCCACGCCGGCGGGCAACATTGGCCCCGTCATCGAAGCGCTGATGGATGAACTGGATTGTGGCTTCAGCATCGCCACTCCGGCATTTCCTGAGAACGGGCGAACGGTCGTCCATGGACATCTGTTTGTCGGAGACACGCTGCTCTCCGACAGCGGCATGCGCCATCATCCCCTCACCCCGATGACCGATGCCAACCTGGTGCGCGTGCTGCAGGCGCAACTGAACCCCGGCAAAGGACACAAGGTTGGACTGGTGGACTACCGGACAGTAGCGCAATCGGCGGAGCTGATCCGCAAACGCATGCACGAGCTGCAAGGGGAAGGCATCGCCATCGCCATCGTCGATGCTTTGAGCCAGGAGGATCTGGACAGGCTTGGCCAGGCTCTGCGGGACTCAGTATTTCTCACTGCCGGCTCCGGACTCGGCGAAAGCCTCCCCCGGAATTGGGGTTTTACGCCATCCACCCGCGCGAGCCTGCCCCCGGCGCGGGGACAAAAGGCGATCCTCGCCGGCAGTTGCTCGGTTGCCACCAATGCCCAGGTGCAGCGCTTCATTCGTGACGGAGGCAAGGCTTACGCATTGGATCCGCTCCGGCTGGCGGCGGACATCGAGGGCGAAATCGCCCGGGTGCTGGCGTGGGCCGATGCCTGCTGGCGCAGCCAAGCCGCGCTCCCGTTGCTGGTCTACTCCACTGCGGAGCCCGCCGAGATTGCGGCGGCGCACGCCCAACTGGGAGTCGCCCGGTCGGGCGCAATTGTCGAGCAAGCCATGTCAGCCCTGGCCCGCGCCTTCGTCCAACGGGGCGTAGGAAGCCTGGTGGTCGCGGGGGGAGAAACAGCGGGCATTTGCGTGCAAGCTCTCCAGATCCGGCAGATGCAGATTGGCCCTCAGATCGATCCCGGAGTGCCCTGGTGCTACGCCGGCGGACTCCACATCGCTTTAAAATCGGGTAACTTTGGCTCGCCCGACTTTTTTAACAAGGCCTTTGCCTTGGTGTCGTGACTTATGAACGAAATGGAACTGAGGCAAGAGATCTGTCGTGTGGGCCGCTCTCTCTTTGGGCGCGGCTACGTTCATTCCACGGCAGGAAACATCAGCGTTCGCCTGCAGGAAGGTTTTCTCATCACGCCCTCGGAAGCATGTCTGGGTTTCCTTAACCCGGAGGCTCTCGCCAAGGTGGGAGCCGATGGTGTGCAGCTGAGTGGTGAACGCGCCAGCAAGACGCTGATGCTGCATCGGCGCATCTATGCCGCGGATGCGGATGCCGCCTGCGTGATTCACACCCACTCCACTCATCTGGTAGCGCTTACCTTGACGGGGGTTTGGAAGCAGGAGGATATCCTGCCGCCCATCACCCCGTATTACGTCATGAAGGTGGGTCACGTACCGCTGATTGAGTACTATCGTCCCGGAGACGCGACGGTCGGGGACCTGGTAGCCCAGGCCATCGAGCGGATGCGGGCACAGGGCACACCCATTCGCGCCGTCATGCTGGATCGGCTCGGCCCCAACGTGTGGCACAGCACCCCCGCGGCCGCGATGGCCGCGTTGGAAGAGCTGGAAGAAACCGCGCGCCTCTGGTTGCTTGCCGGCCAGAAACCGGAGCCGCTTACACCGCAGCAGATCGATCAACTGCGCCGGCAATTTGGCGCTTCGTGGTAGCTTTTTTTTAGGACCTAACCTGATGCCGCGTTTCGCTGCAAACCTGACCATGATGTATGGGGAGTATCCCTTCCCTGACCGCTTCGCTGCCGCCGCCAGGGATGGGTTTATGGCCGTGGAGTTTCTGTTTCCTTACGAATATCCGGCGAGTGACTTGGCCACATGGCTGCGTGAGCACGGCCTGATCCAGGTATTGCTCAACGCTCCGCCCGGAAACTGGGCGGCGGGCGAGCGAGGCCTGGCGTCTCTGCCAGGCAAAGAAGCCGAATTCCGTGCTGGAATACACACTGCTCTTGAATATGCGCAGACGTTGGCCTGTCCGCGGGTGCATGTGATGGCCGGGGTGGCGCCGATAGGGGTAGAACGCGCTGCCATGCGCGGCACATTTAAAGCCAACCTGGCATGGGCCGCCGAACTCGCGGCGCCTGCAGGCATTGGTTTGGTGATTGAACCGATCAACACGCGCGACATGCCCGGATATTTTCTGAACCGCCAGGATGAGGCGCATGCGCTAGTCGACGAGATCGGCAACCCCGCGCTCAAGGTACAGATGGATCTCTATCACTGCCAGATTGTCGAGGGCGATGTGAGCATGAAGCTGCGCAAGTATCTAGGCGGCACAGCGCAGAAGAAAGTGGGCCATATCCAAATCGCGAGTGTGCCCGACCGCAATGAGCCCGACCGCGGCGAACTCAACTACGATTACCTGCTCGACCTGATCGACGAACTTGCATACGACGGCTGGATCGGCTGCGAGTACCGGCCAAGAGCGGGGACTTCCGAA
The DNA here is from genome assembly GCA_963821315.1 of uncultured Acidobacteriaceae bacterium. Classification (GTDB taxonomy): domain Bacteria; phylum Acidobacteriota; class Terriglobia; order Terriglobales; family Acidobacteriaceae; genus PALSA-350. Next base: position 238,156 of record CAWGDP010000025.1, read on the forward strand.
GGATTAGCCTGGCTACGCAACCGAAAGTGAACCTGCTCCCCTAACAACGGTTCAAATCTCAGCTTCGAATCTTCCGCGAGTCACGGCTCTGGAGCTTTGTGTCAGCAGCCAGTAGGAACTGGGCCCATAAACGCTAACTTGTCTAGGATGTTTTTCGTCAGAACTCCCACAGAATCGTCATCCTGAGAGGCTGTGACTTTATTGATTTTTCGCGCGAAGTCTTCGCGTTCTAAACGAAATTGTCATCCCGCCTGCCCCGGCATGCCGTGGGACCGGAGCGCAGCGTAGTGGAGGGACCTGCTGTTTCTTTTCTGTCCATCCGATCTAACGGCCTCTAATAAAAGCCACCACCCTCCACTTGTCATCCCGAGCGCAGCCGAGGGATCTGCGGTGCGCCCCGGCTCCCGCACAAAGGTCTCCGGTCCGTTCGTTCTCCCACAGACTCGTCATCCTGAAGCGGAGCGCCTCATAGATTGATCGCGTGACACAGCGCTTGTGGCGCGAAGTCGAAGGACCTCGGCGGTGCTTGTTCTACCAACGCTGCTGGGAGCTTTTCGACCACCGAAGCCCGACCATAGGATGTGCTGCGATACGCACTTGATGATTACGGAAACATCTTTCGGCCCCGGGAAAAAGCCGTGGCGGGTCCGGTGGTTGAAAGCTCCGAGCAGCATGGGGAATTAAGCACCGCCGAGGTCCTTCGACTCCGCGCCACAAGCACTGTGTCACGCGATCAATCTGTGAGGCGCTCCGCTCAGAGGCTGTGACTTTATTGACTTTTAGCGATTTTTGACCCACCTAAGCTCTTTGTTTTCAGTGTCGATTTTTTTGTGAAACCAATAAAGTCACAGACTCTCAGGATGACGATTCTGTGGGAGTTCTGACGAAAAACATCCTAAACAAGTTAGCGCTTATGGGGCATGGTACTCGGCATCCTTTTGAGGGCGCCTAAACCCCAGGCACCGGCGGACAACCAGGAAATTCGGCCAGAAAACCGTTTCCGATATAGCCCAAATACTGAATACCGATCTTGCTGGTAAAGAAGCCATCCGCAGTCAAGTTCCGCAGAAACGAGAAGAACGCGACTCCCTGGCTCACGCTAGGATCCTGTGCGATGCTCTTGCGATACGCGATCAGATCGAGCATCTCCGTCTTCTGCTGACCCGTGCAATCGAGATACGCGCTGCCGTAGCGATCCACACATGTGGAGTCGAGCCACATCAGACCGCCCCCGAGGGTCAGCTGATACTGCGGATTCTCGCTGGTGAGCAGATCAATAAACTCCGGAGCCCCAGCCTCCACGGCGCCCCCGCAGTCGCTGTCTGCCGGGAAAATCGACTCGCACAGCGCTTGCAATGTCTTGTATTGTTGCGCCGGAAAATATTTGGGCGTGTATACACCCGTTTTGCTCGTGGCCTTTTCCGTGTCGATCATGTGGTGGGCATATTCCGCCGCTTCCAGCGGAATGACTCGCAACACGGAAGTGGCCGCCGCCCCCATGCTGAGCGACTTCAACACATCACGCCGGGATACGGACATGCTATATCTCCCCTTTTTTCGCCTGATCGAGCAGGTACTCTGAAGTTCTCCACGATAGTGCCGTAATGGTGAGCGTCGGGTTCTTGTCAGGACCCGTAACGAACGGTGCGCCGTCAGCCACGAAGACATTCTTGACGTCGTGGGCCTGGCAATTCTTATTCAAGACGGAAGTCTTTGGATCGTCACCCATGCGCACGGTTCCAAGCTCATGAATGATCTCTCCGCCCTCGGAGATTCCGTAGTTGCCCCGTGGGTCCGGCTTGGCTGGGCCAACGACAGTACCTCCGCCGGCTTCAACGATGGCGCGAAAGGTCTCCTGCATATCCTTCGCCATCTTGATCTCGTAATCGCTCCAGGCAAAGTGGAAGCGGAGCACCGGGATACCCCATTTGTCGACCACCTTGGGATCAATCTCGCAGTAGGTGTCGGGATTAGGGATCATCTCCCCGCGCCCCGAAAAGGAAATGGTGTTTCCATATTTGCTGCGGACGCCCTGTTTCAACGATGCTCCGTAGCCCTCAAGCTCCTGGCACACGCCATCGAAGCTGCCCACACTGGGCATGTGGCGTCCCCCGCCAAACTCGATGTGGTACCCGCGCGGAAAATCGTTCTTGCGGTCAGCCCTCCACCACGGCATGTACATGTGCATGCCGCCGATACCGTCGTGATTGTGCGGCGCCACCCCGGCCAACTGGGGAAAATATCCGGTGACGCTGGTGCCTACGCTATCGGTGAGATAGCGGCCGACAACCCCGGATGAATTCGCCAGGCCATTGGGAAACAGCGTGGATTTTGAATTCAACAACAAGCGGGCAGATTCGCAGGCACTGGCTGCCAACACGAAGGCTCTGGCGTTGACGCGCATTTCCTGGAGCGTCGTCTTGTCAATATAGGAGACGGCCTGCGCTTTGCCGTCCTTGCCGACCACGATCTCCCGGGCCATGGCGTTCGGAATCAGCGTGAACCGGCCCGTCGCCTGGGCAGGCGGAATCATCACCTGGCTGGAACTGAAGTTGGAAGCGCTGATGCAGCCTCGGCCGCATTGCGCGCAGTAGTGGCATGGGGGACGCCCATTCACCGGCTTGGTAATGATCGCCATGCGCGAGGGAATACACGTGATATTCAGGTGATCGCAGGCCTTCTTGACCAGGGTCTCGGTGCAGCGGGGCTTGGGCGGAGGCAGAAAGACCCCGTCCGGCGCGTCGGCCAGGTTCTCTTTTGTTCCAAAAACGCCAATGAACGCTTCCACCTTGTCGTAATAGGGAGCGATGTCTTCATACGAGATCGGCCAGTCGTCTCCCAGGCCATCCTTGGAGCGGGCCTTCAAATCCGCCGGAGAGACGCGGAGTGAGATGCGTCCGTAATGATTGGTGCGGCCGCCTTCGATACGCGAGCGGAACCAGCGAAAGGTCGTGCCTGGGGCGGTCGTGTAGGGCTCGCCATCGATCTCCCAAAATCCATTGGGAGCCAGGAACTCACCGTTTAACTCGTGCCGCGCCCGGCCGCCGATGTCGGCTCCGCGGTGGGGCAGCGCATAGGGCCACACATGCTCCTTGTAATCTTTTCGGGGGTTCAGCAGGGGCCCCGCCTCGAGCATCACAACATTCAAACCGCCCTCGGTAAGCACCTTGGCGGCGGTGCCGCCCCCGGCACCCGAACCTATGATGCATACGTCGTAAACCTTTGGCGAGCGAGCCACTTGCGGCATTCAGATCTCCCGTAGAACCTGTGCGTTTTGGGACGAATTTACGCCCCCCGCAAATATAGTCTAAACGGTTCGCGGATGCATCCGGAACACCTGCCAGCCCTCGGATTTGAGGGTCCGAACCTGCCCTGGAGTTGCCCGAGCGAGGGTAGCTTCGGGTGCGTCCCTATGTGTCCCCAGCAGTTGGCCGTCCCCCCGGGTCAGGCCGGCCTCGTCGCACCAGAATATTACGCAACCTTAAAAGTTACATATCGCCTATCGAAAGATAGGCAACTCCGTCTTATTGATCCCGTCTATAGGGTTAGAAGGGAGCACGTTCAACTGAGAAGATTAAAACCGCAAGAGAAGCGTTATGAGCAGTTTGGCAAACCAGCTACAAGAGTAGGGATGATCGGGCCTGCTTGAGAAACCGACGGCGAGCGTTGCGGGAGCTGTCACTCACCGTCGCAGGCCAATAGCAGACAGGCACAATTATACAAGAATTCTAGAAAACCATGACAGTTACATTCTAGTTACATTCTAGTTACATTTATTTGCAACTCCATCACCCCTGAGTCATCTAAAAACATAGGAAGGAGCAACGCGTCAAATCAATATCTTTATGAATAATTTAGCTAAAATACTCTCCAAAGTCGGACTGATCTCTCTGCTTTCCGTTCTGCCGCTCGCCGCACAAGTAGGCAACGGCGTTAAATTTACAACACCCTTTCCGTTTATGGTCGGCGATACGAAGATGCCGAGCGGTTCCTATTTCCTTACTCAACCCGATGACCTTAATTTCCAGATCGCTATCATCAGGAGTGAGGACGGTAAACACAACGCTGCTTTTGGCGTGAATCCTACGGAGGATCCTCAGACTCCGAATCAATCGAAAGTCGTCTTCCAGAGATATGGAGACAATCTGTACTTAAATAGAGTGGTCGTCCAAGGCTATGAGACTGGAATGGTCGCCCTGAAAACCAAGACTGAAAAGAAAGCAGCTCTGATGGCCACCGCCGTTGAAGAGCGTTCCGTTGTCGCCTACGGCAGATAACGACAGCAGTCATCGCGAAAAATATTCAGAGGCCTTTGCAGCCCAGCGGTTAACGAGTGTTGGTGCGTTCGTTCTGTACCAACACTCGTTGCCAGGCGGTCACTATCTTCCTCGCCCTGCAATCAATTACTGGCCGGCCGCTACATTCTGCTTCAAAAACTTCACACCTTCGAAGGCGATCGATTCCGGCGTGCGCTCAATGTCCCGCCAAATGGACGCCGCCGCGCTTAGATCCTTGAGCGCGAATCCGAAGCCCTCGATGGTCAGCCACCCGTCATAGTTTAGCTGGCGCAGTGCCTGGAATACCTCCCGCCATTCCACATGTCCTGACCCGGGTATGCCGCGATCGTTTTCGCAGGTATGAACGTGCTTGAGATAGGGACCGACGGTGAGGTAGCCCGCAGCTATACTCTTTTCTTCGATATTGGCGTGGAAGGTATCAAACAGAATGCCGATATTCGGATGGCCAATCTCCCGCGCAAGCGCCGCGGCATCAACGGCGGTGTTCAGAAAATAGGTTTCGAACCGGTTCAGCGGTTCGATGGCGAAGGTCACTCCATTCGCCGCCAGCGCATCACCCACGGATTGAAAGCCCTCCACGGCCCACTTCCACTCATCGCTGGTCCGGCGCCGGCCTGGCAGGTAGCCGACCGGGCTGTAGAGTGGTCCGGCGACAATCCCGATGCCGGCGTCCGCAGCGACTTTTGCTACATCTTCCAGGTGCAGACGGGTGCGGCGCCGTATGTCCGCGCTCTCACTGATCAGGCTGAGGCCGTCCACCAGCACCGTGCAGGCATTACATTCCAGGCCGTGAGCCTCGGTGGCCTGGCGAATACTGGACGCAGCGAACGTCTCCGGTCGCAAAAGCGGGACCTCGACTCCGTCGAAACCACCCTCTTTGATGAGAGGGAGAAGACCAAAATTGGATGAATCAAAGGTTCCAGACCAGATGAATGTGTTTACCCCAAATTTCATTTCTACCTCAGTCTTTCTCGGTGTCGATTATGCCGCAGCCGGCGCGGTTGGTGGCAGCTAGAGATTATGCTTTGAAAGCATGGCTTTCTGCAATTACGTAATCCATCACAGAAAACCATGAAGAGGAGCTATTCATGAATCGGCGAGAATTTATTGAAGTATCGGGAGCCTCACTGGTCGTCGCTTCCACCGGAAGACTCGGAGCCCTGGCTCCTGAACCCGGCAAGCCCTGGTATGAGACGATGCAGCGCTGCGGCCAGGTCAACTTCAATGAGCAGGATCCCATCTCCATGAACGCCGACGAGTGGATGGACTACTTCGCCTCCCTGAAGGTGAATGTGGTGTTGCTCAATGGAGGCGGAATCATGGCCTTCTATCCCACACAGGTTCCCTATCAGCACCGCAGCGAGTTTCTGGGCTCCAGGGATCTCTTCGGCGAGATGCTGGCCGCCGGGCGTAAGAGAAACATGCGTGTCGTTGCTCGCATGGATTGTAACTACGCCTACGAAGAGGCTTTTCAGGCCCATCCGGAGTGGTTTCAGTTTGGCGCGGATGGGTCTCCGACGCGCCATCCCGAGTGTCACTGGCTTTACAAGACTTGCATGTTTGGAACCTACTTTACCCAGCAGATGCCGGCCATTTACCGCGAGATCAACCAGCGCTACGCGCCCGACGGCTTCTATACGAATGGATGGCCAGGCACCGAAGCGCTAGAGGTTTGCCACTGCCCCAACTGCCAGAAGATCTACCGCGAGCAGACGGGAGGCGTTCCGCCGCAGACCACCGACGTGCAGAGTCAGGTGTATCGCAAATATTACGAAGTCTATATGGATCGCATCGCGCTGGTATGGAAGTTGTGGCAGGACACCGTAAAGGAGAAAAGTGCGGACTCGGTTTATGTCGGCAACCTCGGTGGAGGCATTCGGACCGTGAAGGACTTGAACCGGCTGGGCAGTGTGGCCGCGTGGTTCAATGCGGATAATCAGGGCAGGGCCGGTAACACCCCGCTCTGGATGTGTGCGCAACAGGGGCGCGTGGCTCGCTCCGTCATGCGCGGCCGGACGGTGACCAACGTGATCGGCGCCTACAGCAATGGAACGATCAACTGGAGACACTCCAGCAAGACTCCAGCCGAGACAACCCTGTGGATGGCGCAGGCTACGGCGAGCGGCATGGTGCCCTGGTTTCACTGGCTCGGCGGCCACCCGGAGGATACCCGCTGGCGGGAAACAGGACAGGTCTTTTTCGATTGGCTGGCCGCCAACCAGCAACATTTCCGGAACCAGCGCTCGCTCGCCGACCTGGCGGTGCTCTACCCCCAGAGCACGATCGCCTTCTATGGCTCCAACGGAACCAGCACCAGGACGCTGAATGGCGCGACCATCGACTCTGCAGAGTACCTCGAAGGGATGTATGCCGCTTTGCTCGAAGGCCGCTTCCTATTCGACTTTGTTCATCAGGAAAATCTGACCGCGGAGGCGCTGAAGCCCTATCGGGCATTGCTTATTCCCAACGCAGCATTTCTGCGCGACACGGAGTGTGAGGCAATCCGCAATTATGTGCAGGCAGGCGGTTCAGTGCTCGCCACTTTTGAAACCTCCAGGTACAACGAGTGGGGCGTGGCACGAGAGGATTTTGGCCTGCAAGCGTTGTTCGGGGTGAGTGTCAGTGGCGATCCAATCGGGCCCTTAAACAACAGCTACATGCGCATGGAAAAGGCCCACCCGGTATCCGAGGGGTTCACCGGAACCAGCATATTGCCCGGCCCGGAGTTTCGCCTGCCCGTGAGTCACGTGCCATCGGACGCGCTTTACCTCAGCGTCGTGCCTCACTATCCGCCCTTCCCGCCCGAGATGGTTTATCCCCGCATCCGGCAAACGGAGGAGCCCGCCGCAATCTTCCGCCAGCAGGGTTCTTCCCGCATTGTCTATTTTCCCGGAGACGTTGACCGCTCCTATTGGCGTTCCGGCAATCCGGATCTAAGCAAGCTGCTCACAAACGCAGTGCGCTGGATTCTGAAGGAACCAGCCGCGCCTGCGTCGGTGCAAGGTAATGGCTTACTCGAAACCTTCGCATGGGAGACAGAGCCCGGCTTCGCGCTGCACATCCTGAATTATTCCAATCCGAATGCCTTGCGGCCCTTTGTGTCGCAACTGTATGCGGTGGGTCCGCTGCAGGCTGAAGTTCAGGTGCCGCGTGATCGAAAGATCACCTCCGTACGCGCCCTGCGCGGAGGAAAGAATCTCCCCTTCCGCAACGTAGAGGGAACGGTAAAATTTGAAGTCCCTTCCGTCGAGGATTACGAGGTCATTGCCCTTACATAGGGAACGGTGAAACCACAAATCCCTCCGCTCCGCTCCGATTCGTTGCTCTCCCCTGTTGTCATCCAGCCTGTCCCGGCGTGCCGTGGAAGAAGCAGCGAACCTGTCTAAGGCGAGTTGAGAAATAAATGACACTGCAAAATCGCCATGGATGCGAGGCCCGGAGGGCCGGTCGCCAAACGTAAGCCCAGCCCGGAAGGGCTGGGATCGATTCCCCGAAGATGATCTGAGCGCCGTAGGCGCGGCACTAAACCTGGGCCCACTCGCACCTGTGTCATGAGGAAGCCGAGGGACCTGCAGTTTAAGCCGGTTGCGCCGCCCGTCGCGTCCAGATCCCTGCTGTACACTACCCTCGACCTGCACAAGGACACTACCGTGATCAACCGGCGCACTTTCGTGAAGACAGGGGCCGCAGCCGCCTATCTTGCGACCCAGAGTAATTTTGTCTACGCAACTCCTCAAACCACAACAGACATTCCATGGCAGCGGAAACTGCGCCGTATCGCCCAGGTGAATATGACGGAACATGACCCCGCGGTCATGAACGTCGAGGAGTGGGCCGACTACATGGCGCGGCTGCGGGTGGGCGCCACGTTCATAAGCGTAACCGGCATCATTGCTTTTTACCAGACGAAGGTCCCCTTCCACAGGAAGGGCAAATACCTGGGTAACCGCGACTTCTTCGGCGAACTGAACGCAGCCGCCAAAAAGCGCGGCATCCGCACCATCGCCCGCATGAGCCCCGATCTCAACTGGGGAGATGCGCTCCAAGCTCATCCTGAATGGTTTCAGCGCGACGCACAAGGCAACCCACGCCAAGCCGCGGATGATCCGGACCTCTACGAAACCTGCATGTTCACCAGCTACATGACCGACTATATGCCGGCCATCATGCGCGAGATCAATAGCCTCTATGACGTGGACGCGCATTTTATGAATGGCTGGCCGCCGCTCGGTAGCCTGCCTTCGTGCTACTGCACGCAATGCACCCAACTCCCTGCTGCGGGAACGCCCGCCTATTGGGACAAGTTCAATGAACGCGTTCTCTACCTGTGGAAGCTTTACGACGGTCTCGCGAAGGAGAAGAAGGCCAGCAGCTTTTACTTCGCCAACCTGGGCGGAGGCATTCATGGCGGTCCTAACCTCGCCACCCTGGGCGAAATATGCCACTGGTTCCAGGCAGACAACCAGGGCCGCGGAGGCCAGGACGAACCCATCTGGGGCTGCACTTTGCAAGGCCGTGTGTGCAACGCGGTGCTCGATGGGAAGATGGCCGCCAACGTTGTGGGACTATGGTCGACTGGATCGATAAGGTGGCGAGAGAGCACCAAGTCTCCGGCCGAGGCACAGATGTGGCTTGATGAGACCTCAGCCAGCGGCATGACGCCTTATGTGCACTCCATCGGCGGCGAAAACGGACTCGGCGAAGATCTCCGCTTCAAGAAGATCGGTTACGAGTATTTTGATTGGACGGCGAAGTATGATCCTCATTTCACGAATAAGCATTCCATCGCCAATATCGGCGTCTTGATCGGCCAGCGCACGCAGTTGTTTTATAAGCCGCCGCATGACGTGTCGATTTCCCAATACATGAACGGCATGTACTACGCGCTGCTCGAGGGTCGCTTCCTGTTCGACTTCGTTCACGAGGACCGATTGCAGCCCGAGCAACTAAAGAAGTATTCCGCGCTGATTTTGCCCAACACTGCTTTATTGAGCGACGAACAGTGCCAGCAGTTACGCGATTACGTGAACCAGGGCGGCTCGCTGCTGGCCACTTTTGAGACCAGCATGTATACGGATCAGTACGTGCGGCGAGCGGACTTCGGCCTTGCCGACGTTTTCGGCATTCACGCAACAGGACCGGTGATCGGCAGGCGCGGCAATAGCAATCCGTACTATGCGCGAATTGAGAAGCAGCATCCCTGCTTGCAGGGCTTTACCGACACCAGCATTTTGCCCGGCGCAGAGTACCGGGTACCTTTAGCGCCCATCGAAAGCCCGGCGCTTACCGTGATCCCAGGCTTTCCGGCTTACCCGCCGGAACTCTCCTACCCTCCACAGCCGCATACGAATGAGCCGGCGGTGGTGCTGCGGCAAACCGAAACGGGACGGCTCGCCTACTTCTCCGGAGATATCGAGCGCACCATGTGGCTTTCTGGAAACACCGACCTTAGCCGCCTGCTGCAGAACTCGATCCGCTGGGTAGCCGGCTCCGGCGCGCCAGTTTCCGTTGAAGGTCGAGGCTTGATCGAAGTCTTCGCCTGGGAAACCGAGGCGGGCTTCGCCGTGCACGTCCTGAATTACACCAACCCCAACGTACACCGTGGCTGGGTGCGGGAGTTCTACCCCATCGGCGAGCAGAAGGTTTCGATGCGGATCCCAGCAGGCCGGCATGTCACGCGGGTCGAGTTGCTGCGCGCCGGAAGGGACATCCCCTTTCACGCCGCGGGCAGTGTGGTCGAGTTTACCATTCCTTCCGTTGACGACTACGAAGTGGCGGCGCTCTATTCATGACCCGATTCCTTTGCATTTCACTTCTCCTCTGGGCTGTGGGTGCGACAGCACAAGCCGTTCACCCTAAGAATCCGCTGGGGACCGGACCCGACGTGGTGGCCGCCGGCCATGCGCTGTACAACCGAACCTGCACCGCCTGCCACGGCATCGACGGAGGAGAAGGAGAACGGGCTCCAGCCCTGGTAGGCGACCGCCGTTTTTTCCGGCTCAGTGAAAACTCCATTTTCGACACCATCCGGGGCGGGATTCCCGGCACGGCGATGCCTCCTTTCAGCCTTCCGGATGACGACATCTGGCGCATCGTGGTCTTCATCCGCGCCATGCGCGGCTCAGCCTCAGAGACCGATGTTCCCGGAAACACACAACAGGGCATGGCAGTCTTTACCGGCAAGGGTGGATGCCTGAAGTGCCACATGCTGAATGGAAAGGGCGGAACCATCGGCCCGGATCTGTCCAATATCGGCGCCCAGGTTACGCTGAAACATCTGCGCGAATCATTGACGCAAGAAAGACCGACCCCGCCGGGCTATCGCCCCATCAAGGTAATCACGCGAGACGGAAAGACGGTTGAAGGGATCGCCAAGAACGAGGATGCATTCTCGGTTCAGATTCTCGATTACCAAGACAAACTACATCTCTTCGACACCAATGAACTACGCGAGATCATTCCCGGAAAGACTTCGCTGATGCCCCACGACTACGACAAAGTTCTTAGCCCCCAGGAGTATCAGGATCTGGTGGCCATGCTCGCCCGGCAAGTGCACACCACGCTTCACGTACACCAGGACGGCGAGGGTGAGGTGGGACGATGAGAAACATCGCGTTGGGTCTTGTTCTGGGCATCGCGTCCTCCCTCACAGCTCAGGTTACCGGCAAGGATTTGGCAAAGCCCCCGGGAAGCGACTGGCTTAGCTACCACGGCAGCTACAATAGCCAGCGCCACAGCGTGCTGGACCAGATCACAGCTTCCAACGTCGGTTCCCTGGTAAGCAAATGGGTATACCACGTGCCCGGAGCAGGCGGTCTCCAGTGTGTGCCCATTGTCGTCGACGGGGTCATGTACGTCACACAGCCCAATGAGATTTACGCGCTTGACGGACGAAGCGGCCGCTTGATCTGGCATTACCAGCATATTCTGGCCAAGGCGCCGGATCGCGAAGGGCCTAACCGGGGCGCTGCGGTTTTCGAAAACAAGGTCTACTTCACCACCACGGATGCCTTCCTGGTTGCGCTGAATGCCTCCAACGGAAACGTCCTCTGGCAAAGCAAAATCGCCGAATCAACTGACGGATATCATTCGTCCGCAGCGCCGCTGGTGGTCAACGGCAAAGTGATAGTTGGTGTTATCTACGGTGACCGCGGGCTCAACGGCTTTCTGACCGCATTCGACGCAAAAACCGGCGAGCATCTATGGACTTTTAACTCGATACCGAAGCCGGGTGAACCCGGTGGGGATACATGGGCTAATGACTCCTGGCAGCATGGCGGTGGGGCTACTTGGCTCACGGGTAGCTACGATCCTGAGTTGAACCTGCTCTATTGGGGCATTGGAAATCCCTCACCCGACTTCAATGGCGACGTGCGTAAGGGCGATAACCTTTATACCGACTCTATGGTCGCGATCGACCTGGATACCGGAAAGTTGAAATGGTACTTCCAGTTCACGCCCCATGATGTAATGGACTGGGATGGGGCGGAGATTCCGGTGCTGGTCGATGCGCGCTTCGATGGCAGAATGCGCAAGCTGCTAGTGCAGGCAGATCGCAACGGTTTCTATTACATTCTGGACCGCGCGACGGGTGAGTTTTTGCATGGTAACCGCTTCGCGACCCAGCTCAACTGGGCCAGCGGCCTCACGCCCCAGGGCCGGCCTATTCTCGTCCCCGGGATCGAACCGAGCTTAACCGGCACCAGGGTCTGTCCATCTTCGATCGGGGCGACCAATTGGATGTCCCCTGCTTACAGTCCGCAGACTGGGCTGTTCTATTTCGTTGCCCTCGAAGGCTGCGGACTGGCTACGAAAAATACAGAGAAGTTTCGCCCCGGCGGCTTTCAGTATCGCGCCGGCGGCGACGTGCTGCTGCGCGATGAGAACTGGAAAATCTACGTACGGGCCCTTGACCTGACCACCGGTAAGCAGGTCTGGGAACGGGAACGGGTTGGCTCGATGAGCCTTGGCGGCGGATTGCTTTCCACCGCCGGCGGGGTCATTTTTTCAGGCGAGCTCATCGGAGAATTTGTCGCTCTGGACGCGAAGACGGGCAAGGTTCTGTGGCACTTTAATACCGGCCAACCGATCAATGCGCAACCGATCACATATTTGTTCCATGGGAAACAGTATGTGGCCATCGCCTCGGGCTCCGACATATTCGGCTTTGCGCTCTTCGAACCGGAGAAGCCTGAGTAACTCCCCTCAGTACTGAAGAAAGCCCTTGTCAGGGATGCGCACACGGTAGACCGAGGTCCGTGCCGTAACGTAGAGCGTCTTCAGATCACGGTCGCCGAACGTGCAGTTGGCCGGTGTCTCAGGAAATTCAATCATTCGTACGAACTTTCCGGCAGGCGTATAGATGGCAATTCCCCGGCACGCTATGTACACGTTGCCATTGGCTGCAACCCGCAATCCGTCTGGACCGCCGTCGATTCCGGAGATAAAGACCCGCTCCCGCGACGCATTTCCCTCTGCATCCAGATCGTAGGCCATAATCTTGCGCTCTGTGGTATCGGCAACGTAGAGTGTACGGCCGTCCGGCGTCAGGGCCACTCCATTAGGGCGCGTCATTTTCGTAATCAGTGAAATCGTACCCTGCGGGGTCACGTGGTAGACACCGGAGTAGCCGAGTTCAAAATGCTGCAGCGAATCCTTAGGAGCAGGGTCGGTAAAGTAGACCTGTCCGTCCCGGCGGACGACGACATCGTTGGGATCGTTCAGCCGTTTTCCTTCGAACTCCGATGCAATGGTCGTCAGGCGGCCGTCCTTCTCCATCCGCACCACCCGGCGTCCATCACGTTCGCAGCTGTATAGCCGCCCTTCCACATCCATGGAGTTGCCATTAGCCCCGTTAGTGTAATCGCGGTAGATTTCAGCATGATCCGCCTTGGTCATTTTCATGATGCGGGAGTCGAACATATCGCTGAAGATGAGGAATCCTTGTCGCGACCACACCGGCCCTTCCACGTATCCAAAGTCACTGCCGAACCGCTCTACCCCGGGCGCTTGCGCCGGCAAACTGGGTGCGGGACCACTGGCTTTCAATTGAACGCGCCATACCCAGGAATCTCCTGCCGGCAAGGTGACCAGGGGCTTGCCGAGATTCAGTGAGTTTGTCATGCCGAACCACGGTTCAGGAGACAGATAGCCCACCTGCGGTCCGCCATAAATGTTGAAACGCACAATGGGTTCAGGCAGATCCGAAGTGGCTTGCTGAGAGATGCGCACGGAGAGCCCCTGCGGATCTCGCAGCAAAGCGTAAGGCTGGCTGCGATAACCGGCGAGCGGGATGGCCACATGTGCATCGAAGTCGCCCAGGCGCTGGGGAGATTCGAACGAGCGCGGCTTCTCTTCCCCGTTTACGAATCCCTGGGGGTTGCGCAACATTTGTATGGTGCTGGGCGTTTCAAGAGTCATGTTGGCGGGGTCGGTGCCGGGCACGAATGGAATCTTGAAAGCGATATGGTTGCCAATCGAGAAGATCATTGCCCTGGTGTTACCAGTGTCCGCCTTTACCGCGTAGTCGATGGTGAGTTGCCCACTGGCAAGCGTGTAGGTAGCGTCCAGGTGAAAGCCAAAGGGATAGTACTGCCGGGTGCGATCGGAATCGCGTAGCTCCACAGTGACCCGGGCTCCTTGATTGTCCGCGGATCGGTTCACTTCCTGCCATGGCAGACTCTTTGCGAAGCCATGACAAGGCATGGGGTAGGTTTTATCGTCCAGCGAGTAGGAACCATCTCCGCAAGTTGATTTAGGAAAGTTCCACAGAGGAAACTGCACCCCAACAGCCGGCCAAAGCAATGGCCCTTTCCCCTGGAATCCCTTGGTCGATGAGTAATCGCGCGCATGATAGAGCAGCTCGATCCACTGATCTTTGAATTTGACACGAAAGCTGCTGAGTTCTCCGCCCTCAGAAGGAGCGATCGCCGCCTCCGCTCCGGCAACCGTATCGCGCAAGACGACCACCCGAGGGGAGCCGGGAGCAGCCGCATCCTCGTCGGAAACGGTGTAGCGCTGTTGGCCGAAAGCGAAGTTGGCGGCCAGGCACAATGCGATAAAGACGAGGCGCCTCATCTCAGCACTTCCCGATCAAGGTCCGCACGCAAAACCCACAGAGGCCGAGGGTGAGCACGCCGAAGATCAACGGACGAAAATCCAGGAGGTTGCCGATCAGCAGCGCGAAGCGGAGAGAGGCGGCAATCCAGCAGAGGCCGGCTACCAGGCAGACCCATGCCAAAGCGCTATCGAGCGGCCGGCCGGCGCGAATGAGGCTGACGGCGGCAAACAAAAAGACAAAGAGGCTGGCACATAGCGACCACAACAGAGTCATCTGGTCACTCTTGTAGAACTGGAAGCTCCCGAGCGTGTGGCCAATGCCCCCAAGTATCAGCAGACAACTGAGAACGCGATCCAGAATTTTCAAGCAGGCTCCCACAGCTACGAACGTGTGCCCATTTTTTAACATCTTCGGACCCGCCAGGACTTCTTTTTTTCCCCCTTGCATTTGTCATGGAAGGACGCTAATATACGTCGCATACGATACGTCGTATACGACGCATATGGAAGACACCATGATGCACATCGATTACTACAAGATCGCTTGCGATCTCTTTGCCCTGCTCGTTGCGGTGTGGCTTTTCGGTCTGCTTACCGTCAAGCCCGCTGCTCGAAGTCAGTCGACAGGCTCCAGGCTGCTCGAAATCGGACTCACATTACTCGCCTCCAGTCTTGTTTTCAGTCATTACTTTCAGTCGGGCTGGCGCGCACAACTCTTTATACCCAACTCAGAATTCACCGGTATCGCCGGGCTTTTGCTGGTCTTGCTGGGTATCGCCTTCGCTATCTGGGCTCGCGTGGAACTGGGCGGGAACTGGAGCGGGGCAGTTACCGTAAAGCAGGGGCACACACTCATTCGCCGCGGCCCCTATACCTTCGTTCGCCACCCCATCTACACCGGGCTTCTACTTGCTTTCCTGGGGGTGGCAATCATTCTTGGCCAGATTCGTGGCCTTTTGGGAGTGGGGGTTTTATCGCTCGCCTTTTGGCTTAAGTTGAGAATGGAGGAGCGATTTATGCTGGAACAATTCGGCGCAGACTATCGCCGGTATCAGGAGAAGGTCAAAGCATTGATCCCTTATGTCCTCTAGATCAACGACTAAACAGGAATCCTTGCACAAATTGGCGCAAGAGGTCGACCAGCACCTCAATATCATCCGGCAAAGATTGCGCGAACCATTGGAAACCGAGTTTGCGCGTGGTGGCCTTACCGGTCCGCAGCGCATGGTCATGCAAGCCTTGGTCCAGTCAAAGGGGTTGAGTTTGAAACAGCTCAGTGCTCAGGTCAGCCTGGCGCACAGCACCGTCTCCGGCATCGTCGACCGCTTGCAGGCACGCGGAATGGTTGTCCGCAGCAGGGATGAAGCAGATGGCCGTGCAACCGTCATCGTTCCATCCGCCCCAGTCCGCGACTTCCTGGCGAACCGCATGCCGGAGCTCGCGATGAGTCCCCTCACCGAGGCACTGCGCGGCGCAAGCAACAGCGAACAGGCCACCGTGCTTCGCGGTGTGAGAAAGCTGCGTGCTCTGATCGAACAAAGTCGCACGATAGATTGACGAAGGGGACGGAAGCTCAACCGTCCCAACCATAGACACCTCTTCGCGGCTACACCTATACTGCACCAACTATGCATAGGA
Organism: uncultured Acidobacteriaceae bacterium; assembly: GCA_963821315.1. GTDB lineage: Bacteria > Acidobacteriota > Terriglobia > Terriglobales > Acidobacteriaceae > PALSA-350. Next base: position 254,151 of record CAWGDP010000025.1, read on the forward strand.
TCCTTGTCTGCCTCTGGTTTCTTGCGTTCTCCTCAGCGGCCCTGGCTGCCGCCACGGTGACCAATAGCATCGTCTACGTCACCCGGCCGAGCGGTCCGTTGCAACTGGATGCTTCCATCCCGGACGGTCCGGGGCCGTTCGCCACCGTCATCATTGTCCACGGCGGCGGATTCTCCAAGGGCAACAAGGTGACCTACGTTCCGCCCATCTTTCAGCCACTCACCCGCGGCGGTTTCGCCTGGTTCACCATCGACTACCGGCTCGCCCCGGCAGCAACGGCAATGGATCAAATCGACGACTTACTGAGCGCCCTCGCCTGGGTTCACGAGCACGCCGCCCAATATAAGGTCGATCCAAAACGCATCGCCCTGCTGGGTGAGTCCGCCGGCGCTTACCTGGTGGATTACGTCGCTATGGTCGCGCCTAAAAAAAATCCTATAGCAGCCGTCGTCTCTTTCTACGGCCCTGCGGACTTCACCTTCAATTCGATGGCCACCAAACTGCCCCCAGCCATGCGCTCTTTCTTCGGCGTCACTCCGCAGACGACCGACGTCGAAGCGCAACTACGTAAGATTTCCCCCTACTACATGGTGCATTCGGGGCTGCCGCCCTTCCTGTTGCTTCACGGCACAGCCGATGAACAGGTTGATTACAAGCAATCGCCGCACTTCTGCGAGGCGCTAAAGGCCAAGGGAAACAGTTGTGAACTCTATACCGTTCAAGGCGCGCGCCACGGCATGGGCCAGTGGGAGGAAAACGCCGGGCAGCTCGAGTACAAAGAAAAAGTGGTCGACTGGCTGAAGCAAACCCTGCCTTAGAGCGGAATCTTCAGCACGTTCTGTATGTAGTTCGCCGTGATCCTGGCGCTCTCCTGGGGTGGACGCCAGGGCGATGTATCCAGCTCGACGTTCAAAAAGCCTCTCCACTGAATGCTGTCCAGATAGGCCTTGAGCCCAGGAAAATCCACCCCGCCTTCGCCCATGGGGAAAAAATAGGGAGTCTTCATCAGGTCGACCTGCGGGCCGGGTACGTTCCTGGTCCCGCCGCGGTCTTCCGCCTTGGTGTCCTTCAAGGTGGTATTCCAGAACGCGCGTGCCGTACTTCTTACCCATGGCTATGGGATCCATTCCAGCCATGGTGAAGTGTCCCGTGTCGAGAACCAGGCCGACATACTTCGGATCGGTGTTAGCCATGATGAAGTCCAGCTCATGCTGGCTCTGGAGCTGGCTGTTCAGGTGAGGATGAACCCCAAGCTGCATGTCCAGCTCTTCGCTCACCCGTTTGCCCAGCGCATTGATCGTGCCCGCCATCACCTTGAGGTCGTCATCCGTCGTGCCGCCGGGGCGCCGCCGTCCGGTGTTCGTTTTTTGCACCTGGCAACCGAACCGCCGGCTGAAGCGGGCCATGGCGAAATGGTTCTCGATCACGGCCTCACGCGAGTCAAGATCCTCAAAGCGCGTGTTGCCCGTGGCTGACCCACCGGTGATGCTCACGAAGTTGACGCCGATTTCGAAGATGCGGCGCATCAAACCCTCGGCATTATCCGGGTAGTACAACGTGTCCGGACGGCAGAACGAGGCGCCGAAGATCTCCATGTAGCGGAAGCCCACCTCCCTGCCTTCCCTCATGCCCTTAAAGGGGTCGCCCTCCCAGCCACCCCGGGTATTGGTGGTATATCCGATGCGATATTGCTGCTGCTGCTTGTACAGCGGCTCGTGGCGCGGAGGCTGCTCTGCGCACGCCGGAGCTTGGGCGAAGGCCGGAAGGGTGCCCGACGCCAGCAGCCCCGCGGAACTGGTTAGAAACTGCCTGCGATCCATAGACATTTCCTTTCAATGGTTTACGTCTTTCAAGGGCGGTAAATGATAACCCGCGGGAGCAACCAGGAACAAACCAAGGCCTGTAAACCCCGTGTTAATATCTACGATAGATCATCGTGTGATCCGGCTTTCTCAGGGAGGAAAGATGAAGATCAATCCTGAAAAGTGTGTGGCGTGTGGGAACTGCACCTACGTTTGCCCCATGGGGGCCATCTACATCGACCCTGTACTGAAGCGGGCAACGATCAATCGCGACGAATGCGTAGAGTGCTACGCCTGCTACAACGGGCTAAGCCAGGAGCACCTGAACCCTACCCTGGTGCGCACTGTGCGTCGCGTCTTCGCGGCGTTGCGGATACGCTTTGAGCCCGAACCCGATGTTTGCCCAACCGCCGCGTTCGAACCCGACGAGCTCACCTGGCCGCGCGTCGTGCGCCGCGCATTCTCCGACCCCAGCGTGCCCCATGAGTCCACTGGTGTCGAAGGCCGCGGCACCGAAGAGGTGAAGACCAACGACGTAACCGGAAGAGTGAAGGTGGGCGATGTAGGCTTCACCATCGAATTTGGCAGACCCGGGGTGGGAGTTCGTTTCCGCGAGATCCAGGAGATGTGCTGGGCCCTCGCGAAGGCCAATGTCAGCTTCGAGAAGAAAAACCCAGTTACTTCCCTGATGTCTGATGTAGCTACCGGGACCCTGCGCCCGGACATCCTGAACGAAAAGGTCATGTCGGCGATTGTTGAGATCAAGGTTCCAGTTGCACGCACGGAAGAGATCATTCGCCTGGTCTGGGAAGTTGAAAAGCGGTTGGACACGGTCGTTTCCCTCGGGGTCGCGACGCGTTGCGGGGAGCACGGAGAAGAGGTGATTGTCGCTCCCATTCTTCAGCGGTTGGGATATAAGCTGGAGCGCGCCAAGACGAATATAGGTTTGGGCCAGATCGTTCAACCCACAGGCGAGCCTGCCAGGGAGACTGCAAGCGTATGACCAATACACTCCATCGCTTCGGTAATGCCGAGAGCTTCTACGACGACTACATCGTCTTTGCTATCCCCAGCAAGAGCAACAAAGATCCGAATGCGCTGCCCAAACTCCACCGCTTCCTGGAAATTGCCATGGAGTATAAGCCGGTGAACCTGGGAGAAACACGACACGGAGGCGCGCTAAGGCCTTCAAAGAACCTGGGTCCGTTGGCGCACTGGAAGCGCAACATGAAGCCGGATTTCCAGGCCGTACTCAAAGGCCTCACTGTTCCCACCACGTGTGCCGCTGTCTTTGACAACCCTGGCGCCGCGGAACAGTTCGTCAAGCGCGTCAAAGAAGAGAACTTTGGCATGAGCGTCAACATCTCCACCTCCATCGAGGGCGCGGAGCGGTGCTGTAACTATGCCTGTCTCGACAGGCACAGCATCGGCTACTCCCTGGGCTTTGAAGGCAAAACGGAGAAGATTCCCAATTCGCAGGTCACCACGCTCTCCACCATGTGTGGACATGGAATGATCAGCCACTCGCTGGCCAAGAAAATGATCGACTTCGTAAAGGAGAATCGCCGCAGCCCAGAGCAGGCAGCCACCTACCTGTCCCGCTTCTGCTCCTGTGGTATCTTCAATCCGGCGCGCGCCAAGAGGATTCTCGAAGATGCCCGGACGAATTCGAAATAGTCTGCTCAGCTGCCTGCTGCTGTTGTTGTTTGCAACTTCCCTGGTTGCAGAAGTCAAGGTGCTCAAAAACTTCACGCTGATCGACGGCACCGGCCACGCCCCCGTGGCCCATGCAGCTATGATCCTCGATAACGGCCGCATCCAATGGGTGGGCCCGGCGGCACGGCTGAAGGCGCCCGCTTCGGCGCAGGTCATCGATCTGCAGGGCAAGTACGTGATGCCCGGCATCATCAATCTGCATGTTCACCTCGGCGCGACCATCGGCCTGGATCAAAACGCAAAGTTCTTCACCCCGGAAAATGTAGAGAAAGATCTGAAGACCTATGCCTCCTACGGCGTCACCACCGTTCTCAGCATGGGCACCGATAAGGACTCCATCTTCAAGATTCGCGATGAACAGCGCGCCGGGCGCCCAGGCGAAACTCGCGTTTACACCGTAGGACAAGGATTCGTCTTCAAAGGCGGCTACGGTGGTCTGGAAGGGGTAAACCAGGGGATCGCCACGGTCGCGGAGGTAGAGCCGGCCGTCGCCGCACAAGCCGCGAACCACGTCGACTTTATCAAGCTATGGATGGACGACCACCTGGGCACCAAGAAGAAGATGCCGTACGACATGGCCCAGGCCATCATCGAGAGCGCGCACCGCCATCATCTGCGCGTGGTGGCGCACATCTTCTATTTGCAGGATGCCCGCCAGTTGGTTGATTACGGTGTGGACGGTCTAGCCCACAGCGTCCGTGATAAACCTGTCGACCAGGCATTCATTGACGATATTAAGCGCCACGGAACCTGGCAGATGGCGGCCACGCTCTCCCGTGAGGGCTCCATGTTCGTCTATGGGCAAACCCCTCCTTTTGCCAACGATCCATTCTTCACCCGCAGCGTCTCGGCCGCCGTCGTCGCCAAATTGAACAGCCCTACCTATCAGCAGACGATTCGATCAGACCCTGACTTCAGCCAGTACCCAGCATTTTTGCGCACCGCGGAACACAACCTCAAGCTCCTTGCGGATGCGGGTGTGCCTTATGGATTTGGCACCGATAGCGGCCCTCCGGGGCGTTTTCCCGGCTACTTCGCTCACTGGGAAATGGAGCTCATGGTGCAATCGGGTTTAACTCCGATGCAAGTGATCACTGCGGCCACCGGAAGTGCCGCCGCCTTTCTGCACGCCAAGGACCTGGGCACTCTCGAGGCTGGCAAGTGGGGCGATCTGATTGTGCTGAACAGCAATCCGCTCGACGACATCAAGAACACCCGCACCATCGACGCGGTCTATATCGCAGGAAACCGCGTCGCCGGCCCCGCCCCACGATGAGTCTCTGTTGAGGCGAGCAACCCCGGCGGAAGTCAGTCTCCTGACAGAACCCATTAGGAACTGGACGGGTGCCCCAGGTTCGCACCAGCGTACCTGGGACGAAAAAGACGGGCGAAGCCCACCAAAGCTTTTTGCTGATCAATCGGCTAAAAGCAATCGAAATATATCATTTTCGGCCCACGTACGCTGAGGCGAACGTGGGGCACCCGTCCTGTTCCTATTGGGTTCTGTTGTGGGGTCTGCTCTCGCCACAACCAAAGAAATGCCTTCGCACCCACCCTCAAACCGTCAAGAGCCGCTGACTGGCATTGATTCGCAAATAGAGCACCATGGCCACCACCGAAAGCCCGGCCATCACCAGGAATGGCGCGCTCCATCCGTACAACACGACAAGATACGCTGACAATGCGGAGCCGATAGCTCCTCCCAAATTGCCGCAGGTATTCATTACCGAAGAAACCGAGCCTGCGGAATCGCCACCGATATCCAGCGTGATGGCCCACGAGACACCCACCGTCGACTCCAGCGCAAAGATCGCCACGCACGAAAGCCACACACATGTCATCGGGTTCGTCGTCAGACAAGCCGGCACCATACTCAAAGCCGACACCAGGAAACCTATCGCACCCACCGTGCGCCGAGCCGTTTTGAGATCGTTAGACCGTTTGGCCCAGAAATCGGAGATGCAACCTCCAAACATGTCTCCCGCCGTGCCCGCCAACAAGAGCAAACTCGAGTAGAAACCCATCCGTTGAAGATTGAATCCACGATGGTCATTCAAATACTTGGGAAACCAAACCAGGTAAACAGAAAGGTTATAAGCGTAGCAAAAATACATCGCAGAAAGAATCCACATCTGGGGGCTGCGCACAATACGCTTCCAGGGGACACTCTGCGTGCCCTTACACCCGCGGGCTAGCTCGAGAGAAGAGCGAATCAGCTCCCGCTCCTGATCGTTGACTGACGGGTGCTCATCCGGAGTATCACGGTAGTACCAAAACCAAACGGCAGCCCAGATCAGTCCCAAAAAACCGCAACAGATAAAGGCGGCGCGCCATCCATAGTGCACGATGATCAGCACCACCAGCACCGGCGTAATTGCTCCCCCCAGCCGCGAGCCGGCGTGGGTGGCGCCCTGGGCCAAGCCGCGTTCGGTGGGCAACATCCAACGGGAAAGCGATCGCGTGGCAATGGGAAAAGCACCCGCCTCGCCCATGCCAAAAAGAAAGCGAATCAACGCCATCGATACCGCGCTCCACGCCAGCACCGTGGCGCAGGTAAAAAGCGACCACCAGCTCACAATGAGCGTCAGCGCGCGCCGCGGACCGATACGATCGCCTAACCACCCGCCTGGAATCTGAAAAAGAGCGTAAGCCCACTGGAACGAGCTCAGAATCCATCCCATGGTCACGATGGAGAAACCGAACTCTTTCTGGATGGATGGAACCGCGGAGGAGATGACGACCCGATCGATATAAGTGATCATGTAGGCGCCGATCGTCAGCCCCAGCACGATGTAACGAACATGGGTTGGACGTGCCCGTTCCGGGCGAGAAACCCTCGGCAACACGGCCGTCACTGGATCGCTACTTGACGCCATTTTGGCCTTTTCTCATTCGACCATTTGATAATTGATCTATCATCCTACCCGGCGCCGGAAGGAGAAGTCTACATACAAGCCAGCTAGCAGATTGGAAGGTCGCACAAGGATAACCCAGTGCAAGCTGTTGCGGGTACCGGGCGGTGCTGCGATGATAAATGAACGAGCAGTCGTTCCCCCTGAATCCACCAATGACTACGTTTTGAGGGTATATGCCCACCTTTGCCGAAATTGAGCCGCTTTCCCTGAGCGATCGCGTTATCAACGCACTGAAAGACGCATTCTTTGCCGGCGAGCTCAAGCCGGGCGACGCCATCGTAGAGCGGGAGCTTGCCCGGCAGATGAAAGTCGGAACTCCAGTGGTTCGCGAGGCGCTGATTTCCCTGCAGGGCCAGGGGTTCGTTCGCCGGGTAACCAATACCGGCACGTTTGTCACCCAATTTACGACCGCCGAAGTACGCCAGCTTTATACCCTCCGGGTGGAACTGGAGCTGTTGGCGTTGCAGTGGGCCAAGCCGCGGGTTACCGAGAACGACCTGAAGGAGCTCAGCCGCCAGATCGCCAAGGTGGTCGAAGCCGGCGAGCGAGGCGACCGGCGCCAATTCCTGGAACTCGATTACGCATTTCACCGCCAATGCTGGGCCTTGTCAGGGAACGCTTATCTTGCCGAGACCCTCGACCGCCTGATGGCGCCGCTCTTCATCTTCGTTGTGCTGGCCAGCGGTGCTCCCTTAACCGGGTCCATGGGCAGAGAACACTATGAACTCGTCAACGCGCTCCAGAATACAGAGGAGCCCGAATTCACCGTAGTTGTCCGCAAGCGTCTCTCCGGCATTGCCTCCCGCTGGCTAACTGCTTTCAGCAAAGCTGACGAGCCAGCCAAACAGCCTGGCTGACCTCTATTCCAAGTTCGCAGCGGGAACAACCCTGCCCTATTCATCTGTAACCCGGACGGTGACATGAGCAACGTCGCTGGATCCTCTGGAGATGTGCGGGCGATCTAACGTCAGAGCCAACTTCGCCGGACTCCCAGCATATAGGGCCGGCCACGCTTGTGATACCTACTTTAGTCGGATTCGCGGGGCCCTCATGAGCGAGTAGGCTCATTGCGCCGTTAGCGATGTAGTATCAAATCCAACTGATTCGACTACCGGGATTAGGAGGGCTCACGTGTCCATCGCCAGACGCTGGCTCGTATTTCTGTTCATTTGTTCTTACTTCAGCTTCGCGTGCGCACAGCCGGAGCCTATCAAGTTGTGGCCGAAAGGCGCTCCGGGAGCGGAAGGAGCGTCACTCCTGAGACCGTTCGGCTTAATCCGGATGGCGAACACATCATCTCCAACATTCAGGAGCCATCGATCATTCCCTACCTTCCCTCCAAGGACCAGGCCACGGGAGCAGCGGTCATCGTCGCACCCGGTGGGGGCCACAGCGAATTATGGATGGATCACGAAGGCTATGCCGTAGCGGAATGGCTGAGCGGCCATGGCGTTGCGGCTTTTATCTTGAAATACCGGCTGGCCAAACAGAAGGACTCGACCTACACCGTGGAAGAAACCGAGCTGGGTGATATGCAGCGTGCCATCCGCACGGTGCGCAGCCGTAGCGCGGAGTGGGGAATAGACCCGGCACGCATCGGGGTGATGGGGTTCTCTGCCGGGGGCGAGTTGGCCGCGCTTGCCAGTACGCGCTATGACGAAGGGGCGCCGTCTTCAGACGATCCCGTGGAGCGTGCCAGTTCCAAACCAGACTTTCAGGCGCTTCTGTATCCGGCAATTCCCCATGACCGCCGGCTCACTGCCAACACACCACGAGCTTTCCTGGCCTGCGGGGGCAACGATCGCCCGGATATTGCGCAAGGCTTGCCGGAACTCTATCTCGCTCTCACCCGCTTGCACGTATCGGCCGAACTCCACATCTACGCGGGCGTCGGGCATGGCTTTGGCGTCCGCAAGACGAACCCAGCCCCGGTCTCAGGCTGGACCACGCTTTTTCTCGAGTGGATGAATGCCCAGGGCCTGCTGAAACACTAGCAGCAGTCGAAGAGTTGACCATGCGCGGTCTTCCTTTTGGAAACCAGGCCGGAAGTAAACTGGAAGGGAACTCCACACCAGATGACACAGAGACTAAGGGATAGACTGCAACCGATCAGACACGTGTATCTTTGGGTTGCGGCGGTAGGTTTGAGTGCCGGAGTAATGATCGCGCAGCGCGCGGATACTCCCGATACTGTAAAGAATCCCTTTGCCGGGGATCCCGCCGCAATTGCCGCCGGCAGGGATCTCTATGCCCAAACCTGCCAAGCCTGTCATGGAGGAGAAGCGCGAGGAGATCGTGGCCCCGCGCTGGCGACGGGTAACTTCAGACACGGGGGCGAAGACAACGACCTCTTCCAGACCATACGGACCGGTGTTCCGGGCACGCAAATGCCTGCCTTCGCAGCGCTACCGACAGACACCATCTGGCGAATCATTGCGTATCTACGCAGCCTCAACACCAACGGAGCCGCGGCCAATGAAGTCGTAGCCGGCGATGCGGTTGCGGGTGAACAGACATTCTGGGGCAAAGGCGGATGCGCTTCGTGCCACGAGGTGAACGGCCGAGGTTCCGATGTCGGGCCCGATCTCTCGGCTGCCGGAACAAACTCCGCGTCGTACTTGCGCAGCGTGATCCTCAACCCCAACACCCCACAGCTCAGGAGAAGGCGCTTCTTTGGGCCGAGCGTCGTCAGTGTCAAGACCAAAAGCGGGCAGCAGATCCGAGGCATCGCACGAGCCGAGGACAGTTACAACCTGATCCTGGCCGGTACCGATGGAAAACTCTATCGATTGGATAAACGAGATCTGGTTGAGGAACAGACCGAACACGAGTCGCTGATGCCGGCTAATTACGGTCAGCTTCTCTCCGAAACCGAAATTCAGAACCTGGTCGCTTACCTGAAGAGCTTGAAAGCTCGCGATTTGAGCAAGACCATTCAGGTGAAACTGCCCCCGGGCTTGAGCTTTGAACGGTTGCGCAATGCTCAAGCCGAGCCGCAGAACTGGCTGACTTATTGGGGCAACTACCAGGGACAACACTTCACCGCCTTGCATCAGATCACCCCCGCAAACATCAGCCAACTGCAGGCGCGATGGGCGGTGCAGATGCCGGGCAGCTCTGTGCTGGAGTCGACCCCGCTGGTGGTGGACGGCATTATGTATACCTCCGGACCGCCGGGACAAATGTTTGCCATCGACGCCCGGACCGGACTTCAGATTTGGAAATTTGAGCGACGGCAGAAGGTAGTAAGTCCGTACCAGATAAACCCATTCAATCGTGGCGCTGCGGTGTTGGGCAGCCGCGTGTTCTTCGGCACGCTCGACGCTGCGCTGGTCGCGCTGGATGCTCGTACCGGACGTATGCTTTGGGAAACCCAGATAGCCGACACCCTCCAGGGCTATTCGATTACCGGAGCACCCCTGGCGCTCAAGGACATGATCATCGTCGGGATCGCCGGAGGAGAATTTGGCATTCGCGGCTTCATCGATGCGTACGACGCGGCAACAGGTAAGCGGCTATGGCGCTTCGATACGATTCCAGGGCCGGGCGAATTTGGTAACGAGACCTGGAAAGGGGACAGTTGGAAGCACGGCAGCGGCGGCGCATGGCTGACCGGCAGCTATGATCCCGATCTGGACACACTCTATTGGGCGGTAGGCAACCCCGGTCCCAGTTTGAATGGAGCCGTTCGCGAAGGCGATAACTTATTTACTTGTTCCGTGGTCGCTCTCGATCCGGCCACAGGCACGCGAAAGTGGCACTACCAGTTCACGCCTGCCGACACGCATGACTGGGACGCCAACGAAGACCTGGTATTGGCGAATGAGAGTATTGACGGCCAGAAACGCGATGTCCTTATGCAGGCCGATCGTAACGGGATGTTCTACGTTCTCGATCGAACGGACGGTAAGTTCATTCTTGCCAAGCCGTACGTCAAGCAGACATGGAATCTCGGTTACGACAAGGATGGGCATCCTATTCTGGCGCCGAAATGGAAATCATCGCCAGAGGGCAACATTGTCTTTCCCACCTTGGGCGGTGGTTCCAATTGGCAAAGCCCATCTTACGATCCTGTTCGGTCGGTACTCTACGTAGCCGCGCGCGACGGCGGACACGGTTACCGGAGTGGAGAGGTGAAATATGAAGCGGGACGGCAGTATATAGGCGGCGTACCTTACCTGGCCAACGTCGAGCAAGGCCAGAGTGGGGTAATGGCCATCGACACAAAGACCGGGATGGTGAAGTGGAAGTTCCCGATTTCCAACATGTCGGCCGCAGCAGGCGTGCTGGCCACCGCCGGCGGCTTGGTCTTTGTGAGCACTGCAGAAGGAAATCTGATTGCCCTGGATAGCGACTCAGGAAAGTCTCTCTGGCATTTCCAGACGGGGGCAGCCATCGCCTCATCGGCAATGAGCTATGCAATCGACGGAAAACAATTCATCGCAGTCGCCGCAGGAAACGTGCTCTATAGCTTTGCTCTTCCAGATTAGTGACCGGGTCGAGCATTTAGTCTTCGCAACTACGGTCTGTGGTTCCTTGCGCTTATACAGAGACTTACGAGTCTGCATGAGAACTATCTGTTCAAGAATTCGGTGCGGGAAGGACGGTTGAAAATTTTCAGCGGGGTGTTGGATGATCCATACTGGCAAAGCTCAGACACGACCCAGGACTGCGCCCCATAAAGCGCTGACGTGTCTAGGATGATATTCGTCAAACTCCCACAGAACTGACGGAACGGAAAGCTTTGTGTGGGATCCTTCGCCCTTCTTATTCGGCCCAGGTACGCTTTAGGCGAACCTGGGGCACCCGTCCATTTCCTCATGGGTTCTGTTAGCAGACTGACTCCTGCCGGATTGAAAATCCCCTACTGAGGCGAATGAGGGCCCGGATTTAGTCTCCCAACTACGGTCTATGGTTCTGGACGGGTGCCCCTCAGTATGTTCGCACCAGCGTACATGGGCCGAAGACGTATTTTTCGAATGCTTTCCCTCGCGTACTGGGAGATCCTTGTTCCCAGCAAAAGTCTCTTTCTCCCTCCTTCAGCCTTCAGGATGGCGGCAAATGCGCCAAGTTCGCCCGCGCCTGCGCATGATCAGGAGCAAGCTGTAAGGCGTGACGAAAGTCCTCACGTGCCTCGGCGATCCTACCGGCCCTGGCTTCAAGAACACCCAGGTTGTTCCAATCATCGGGGTCATTAGCCCGCAGATGCAGCGCCGCTTTTCGCTCCGCAATCGCCTGCTGCAATTGCCCGGTGCTGGCCAGCGCCTGCGACAGCAGCGAGTGCAGCTCAGGATTCTCTGGCGACAAAGCGATGGCCTCGCGCAGTTGGACCACCGCCTCGCCAACGCGCCCCGATAACGCATAAGCATCCGCCAGTTGTTCGCGCGCGTCCGCATCCTTGGGGCGCTGTTTGACGGCCGCTTCAAGAAGCTCCGCAGCTTGCTGAGGTTGACCGCCTTGAAGCGCCAGATCTCCCAGGTTGTAAAGTGCCGTGAAATCGTGCGCGTCGATTGCGAGCGCAGCGCGCAGCTCAGCCTGCGCCGCGCCCGGCTGGCCTTCACTCTTCAGTGCGACCCCCAGCCCGCTATGCACGCCCGCATCGGAGGGACACTGCACCAGCATGGTACGGAACTGCTGCTCGGCGGCGCTTGCCTGATCATGCTTTAACTCCAGGCCGGCCAGGTTGAATCGCGCATTGCAGGTCTTGGGATGCGCAGCGATGTCCTGCATAAAAGTCCTCCGAGCCTGCTGCCAGTCACCGGAATTCTCCAGCGCCGCGCCCAGTTCATTCAGCGTCCGCTCATCGTCAGGGTGCAGGACCAGCGCATGCCGGTACGCGGCGATCGCCTCCTGATACTTGCCTTGGCCAGCCAGCGCCGAGGCGAGGTTATAGAGCGGGATAATGTCGCCTGGATCCTTTGTCAGCCAGTTGCGCATCCAGGCCTCTTCCAGCAGGAGCCTCGGATCGGGGCCACTGCTGGGCGTGTTTACCGGTAGCACCTGCAGCCACAAGTGCGCCATCTCATCTTCGGAGCGGTTCCCCGCTTTCACCCGTACCGGAGGGTTATGAGGATTGTGCGCATTGCTGGAAGAGTTGTCGTAGGTATAGCGCATGTGCACGACTGAACCCTTGGGCAGAAACACCGGCTTGCGATAGCGGTATACCGATTGCCGGTCAATATCCCAGCTCGGAATCAGGATCAACCATTTCTTCTGTTGATCGGGCAGTGTAGCCCACGCCTCCAAGCGCTTGCCCAGATAATGCGCGTGGGGATAGATGCCAAGCACTTCCACATCCACCGGAAGCCGCAGTCCGTCCTCCACCACGAAGTTGCGCTCGCCGGCCGGTATGTCCAGCGCGCTGTCGTGTTCGAGCTGGAGCAACATTGGCTGTTTCGATGGAGGCTGATCGGTAAAGTAGAGACCGACCTGGGCCGAAGCTATTTCCGGCTTGCCCGAAGGCATCAGATGCATATTGAGGATCAGGTCATTACCGGGATCGAGCCTCCAGGGCATGCCCTCCGGTTCGACAAGCACCGGCGTATCGGGTTTCCAGAACAGAAAGTTGCTATCGGGATCAAAGTCATTTCCCGTATCCACCTCCAACTCCATTCCCGGAACCCCATCCTTCCATTCCTCGGGATGTGCACGGCGAAACGATGCTGTTCGATCAATGAGAATGTTTGCGTGGTGAACGATCCGGGGCACGACCGGGCGGATTTCCATGGCGCGAATGTAATGCGTTTGCTTGAGCGGATAAGGAAGCACAAAGTTGCGAAAGACATCGCGTTCCGGAAGCAGCCAAAGTAAACGGGCGCTCCACCGAAAGAATCAGATCCGGCGTGCCATACTGCCAGGTTTCGCTGTACACCGGCAGCCGTGGCGCTGCGGATGCATCTCCTTCCGGCATGCCGGCGGCGACCCATTTTGCGATCAGCGCGATCTGTTCGTTGCCAAGCCTGCGCTCATCTGCAAAGTCTCCATAACCAGGCTCCGGCAACCACGGCGGCATGTAGCGCGACGACGTGACCGCCGCCATCCGCGGCCCCCACCGCCGCGCGTCCTGGTAGGTCAACAGGCTGAACGGACCCGCACCGCCGGGATGATGACAGGTGGTGCAGTTGCCATACACCAGCGGAGCAATCTCGCCAGACCAGGTAACTGATCCCTGCGCAGCAACGGCGTGATCTTTCATCATCGTGACAGCCATGGCCAACGCCACTGTCACGATTACCAAAATCGGCACCCCACGCGTGTTCTTCATGGATGCAAAGCTTCAGCCCTCCGCTACAATCCGGGGCTGCTCTGCATCATACCGCCATCCGTGATGATGGTGGTCGCCGTGATATAGCTGGCCCCATCGCCGGCCAGGAAGGCCACTACGCTGGCGATCTCTTCAGGCTTAGCCATCCGGCCGAGTGGAATCGCACTATTCAGTTTCTGCATGAGCGCGGGATCCGTCATGGTGGAAAGATTGATCGGCGTCGCGACCGCACCGGGAGCTACGCCTACGACCAGAATGTTATGGGGAGCGAGTTCCACGCCCGCCGTGCGCGTCAACATGCGCATACCGCCTTTGGAAAGGCAATACGCTGTGTTGCCGGGCATTGGCCAGTCTTCATGGATAGACGTGATGTTGATGATACGGCCACCGCCGCCCTGCTTGATCATCTGTTTGGCCGCCAGCTGGGTGCCAAAAAACGCGCTCTTGAGGTTGATTTCCAACACCTTCTCGTACTGCGCTTCGGTGGTGTCAAGGATAGAAGTGCGGGTTTCTACCCCGGCGTTGTTCACCATGACATCGACACGCCCCCATTTATCGACCGCCGCCGAGACAAGGCGCTGCAGATCATCCAGTTTGCTAACGTCCGCCTGCACGCCGATAACGCATTCTCCCAAAGCGGCGATCTGCGCTTCGAGAGCGTCGGTCGCCTCAGGATGAGAAACGTAGTCGATAACAACGCATGCACCCTGCCTGGCGAGCTCGAGCACGATCGCTTTGCCGATGCCGCTATTGCCGCCAGTGACGATGGCAACCTTCTTCGCGAGTGACATGGAACGTCCTTTCAAAGTTATTTCTTACCTGCCTGGATAACCTGCTCGAGGCTCTAACAGCTTGGCTACAATCCCAGTCCAGCCCGTCTGGTGGGAAGCGCCTGCCCCTCTCGCCGTATCCCCATCAAAGTATTCGTAAAAGGGCACGTAATCACGGAAATTTTCGTCTTCCTGCATGCGCGGGTAGAGTGCGTGTACCTGGCGAACTCCTTCACTGTTCTTGAGGAAGATTCTCGTCAGGCGATTGGTGAGTTCCGCGGCTACCTCGTTGATGGTGATAAATGTTCCTGAACCCGTCGGGCACTCGATTTTGAAGTCGTCGCCGTAGTAGTGGTGGAACTTCTGCAGCGATTCGATGATAAGGAAATTCATCGGAAACCATATGGGCCCACGCCAGTTCGAATTGCCGCCAAACAACCGCGATCGAGACTCGGACGGTTCATAGTCGACACTCAGCGCACGGCCGTCGCGCGTCCAGAATGTATACGGGTGTTCCAGGTGATAACGCGACACAGAACGGACGCCGTAATCGGAAAGAAACTCATTGGGGTCAAGCATTCTGCGCAAGAGTGCCTTCATGCGATGTCCCCGTAGCAACGAGAGCAGCTTACGCTCACCCTTTCCAGGAACGAACCAGCGCGACACCAGCATGGCAAGATCAGGCCTGTAGGTAAGAAACCATTCCATGCGCCGATTGAACCCGGGCACTTTCTCCAGCAGTTCGGGATCCAGCGTCTCAACGGCAAAGAGAGGAATCAGCCCCACCATCGAGCGGATGCGCATGGGCACGGCCTGGCCGTCAGGCATATTGAGTACGTCGTAATAGAAACTGTCTTCCTCGTTCCAAAGCCCTACGCCGCGGCCGCCCATATCCGCCATGGCCCCGGCAATGTAGAGAAAGTGCTCGAAGAACTTGGTCGCCATGTCGTCGTAGTCGGTGTTGTGCTGTGCCAGTTCAAGGGCGATCCTCATCAGGGCCAGCGTGTACATCGCCATCCAGCTGGTTCCGTCCGATTGGCTGAGATAGCGGCCCTCGGGGAGAGTCTGGTCCCGATTGAACACCCCTATGTTGTCCAGGCCGAGGAAGCCGCCTTGAAAGAGGTCACGCCCATGCATGTCCTTTTGGTTGACCCACCAGGTAAAGTTGAGCAGCAGCTTTTGGAAGACGCGCTCCAGGAAGGATAGGTCTCCAGGGTCATCCGGGTTTTGTTCGCGGCGAAACTTCCTATCAATCTCGAAGACCCGCCAGGTGGCCCATCCGTGAACCGGGGGATTGGCATCACTGAAGTTCCACTCATAAGCAGGAAGCTGTCCGTTGGGATGCAGATACCAGACATGTAAGAGTTTCAACAGCTGGTTCTTGGCAAACTCCGGATCGATCAATGCGAAGGTGACCGCATGAAAGGCCAGGTCCCATGACGCGAACCAGGGGTACTCCCACTTGTCCGGCATGGAGAGGACTGCTCCGCTATTGAGATGTGGCCACTCAAAGTTTCGGCCGGACTGACGCTGAGCGGGCGGAGGCGAGGCATCGGAATCACCCGCGAGCCAGCGGCGTACGTCGTATTCGTAATATTGTTTGTTCCATATCATCCCGGCAAAAGCCTGCCGTTGTACCAGGCGAGCGTCTTCGTGCTCCATGCCGGTTTGAACCTTGAAATAGAAATCATCGCAGTCGCCTTTTCGCGCGCTCGCGACCTGATCGAAATCGGCGAAGGGTGCTGGATTCTCAGCGTGAGAGAGGCGCAGGCGGAACCTTGCAGAGGCGCCGGCCCCTACCCGCGCCGTGAGGTGAACGCAGGCCTTCGAACCGCGCAAAAGCGGGTTCACCGCCGACCGGTTCCCTCCCACCAGGTACTCGTGAAAAGCATCTTTGCAATAGCCCTGGGGCGCGGCTCCATACAGGCGCGCACAGTTGGTTTCGTTCTCGCAAAACAACAGCTCCGCGTCATCTTCCGTGTAGAGATAGTAGGTCCCGAGTTGGGGGTGGTTCGCGGCCAAAGCCGCACCCTGGGCGCAGATCTCCGGCTTGGCCATAGCCGGGCTCCACGACCACGTATTGCGGAACCACAAGTGGGGAAGCACGTGCAATGCGGCGGCTTCGGGGCCGCGGTTGTAAATCGTTATCTGCGCCAGGATATCTTCAGGGCCGGCCTTGAAGTATTCGACGAAAACGTCCCAGTAGCGATTCTCATCGAATATGCCAGTATCGATCAGTTCGAATTCGTTATCGTTCAGGCCGCGATTACGATTTTCCTCTAACAGCCGGCCGTATGGGTAGGCCGCCTGCGGGTACTTATAAAGCATCTTCAGGTAGGAATGGTTAGGCGCAGCGTCAAGATAGTAGTAGTACTCCTTGACATCCTCACCGTGATTGCCCTCAGAGTTGGTCAGGCCAAAGAGCCGCTCTTTCAAGATCGGGTCTTCTCCGTTCCACAACGCCAGCGCGAAACACAACCTCTGCTCCTCGTCGCTGATGCCCGCCAAACCGTCCTCGCCCCAGCGATACGCACGGCTGCGTGCATGGTCATGGGGAAAGTAGCTCCATGCGTCTCCATTATCGGAGTAGTCCTCCCGCACCGTGCCCCACTGGCGTTCGCTGAGGTACGGTCCCCAGAAGGAATCGTTCAGGCTGGACAGCGGAGGTTTGGTCGTTCCGGACATGAGCCTTCCGAGCAAGACGAACGGGATCGCCCGCGAAGGCAGGCTTTTTGAATGACACGCCGATTGTACCGGAGAAGGGTCAATGAAAAAGCTAAAGATGGGCCAGGCCACGCTGCAAGGCGACAACCACCGCCTGGGTCCGGTCGGCCACGTCCAGGCGCATCAGTATCACGCTCACGTGAGACTTGACCGTCGCCTCCTTGATCGACAACTCGTCGGCAATCTCGCGGTTGCTCTTGCCCCGAACCAGCAGCGAGAGCACTTCCCGTTCCCGCGTGCTGAGCTCGCCGTCGGGCATGCGGGAGGCCAGGGCGCGGGTGACCGGCGGAGGCAAAAAATTGCGCCCCGCATGCACCTTGCGCAAGGCTTCCATAAGCGCTTCATGCGGCATGCCCTTGATCAGGTATCCCATCGCGCCCGCCTCCAGCGCCTGGTGGATATCCTCGTCGCCCTCATACGTGGTGAGCACGATGAAACGCGCCTGGGGCGCGGCTCGCCGAACTTCACGAATGACCTCCACCCCGCTCCTATCAGGAAGCCTGAGATCCATCAGGGTGATGTCCGGGCGATGTTCCCAGAACAGACGGAGCGCCTCCGCGGCGGTCCCCGCCTGGGCGGCTACCATCATGTTGGGTTGGGATTGAATGATGGCCGCAATGCCAAAGCGCATGATGGGGTGATCGTCGCAGATAAGAATCCTGATCTTCTGTTCATCACTCATAGCTGCATGCTGTCCTGGGCAGCCGGGGATTGCAGGTGAGAACGGCGAACGCTAAAGGAGACGGTCGTTCCTCGCGCGGGAACGCTGATGATGCCGATGCGGCCACCCATGCGCTCCACACGCTCCCGCATACCTTCGATTCCATAGTGTTGGCCACCCTCCGCTCTTCGCGCAGCGGGGTCAAACCCGCATCCATCGTCGCTGACGCTGCTGCTGAGTTCATCGCGCGTGTAGACCAGCTTGATCTGAATGCGTTGCGGACGCCCGTGCAGTGCCCCGTTGTAGACCGCCTCCCGTATCACCATCAGAAGCTCACGTGCCAGCGAGCCGCGCACGCGAAAGGGCCGGCCCTCTTCTATGCAGCCCACCGGGATGCCGAATTCTTTACTGGTGCGCTCCGCGATGGCGGCGGCAGAGCTTCCCAGGTCGGCGACGGAATCCTCCTTGTGGCGCAGGTTCCACACCGCCTGGCGTGCCTCATCGATGGTGGAACGGACCTGCATGCGGGCATGGTCGAGAAGATTTTCCTGTAGCTCCGGGTTTTCCCGCCGCAGGCTGGAGATCGCTTCCAGCAGTGCCGAGATGCTGGTGCATCCCTGGATCACGGTGTCGTGCATCTCTCGCGCCAGGCGGCTGCGCTCCTCGAGAACTGCTTTGAAACGCAGGCGCAGGGAGCGGATGCGCGAATGGTAGATAGCCAGAATGAGCAGCGCCGCCGCCACCAGGCAACCCGTCAGGAACCACCAGGTGCCGTAAAAATAGGGTCTCTTCTGCAGCCCGACGGACACTTCGGAGATCGCGGATGGATTGCTTACTTCAAAGGCAGCGACGCGGAATCGATACTTCCCCGGGGGAAGGTTGGTGTAGCTGGCGATCCGGCTGCTTCCGGCATAGATCCAGTCGTGGTCAAAGTCCTCCAGCCGGTAGCGGAAGCGGACGTCCTCCTGAGAGCGCAGCAGCAAGGGCGCGAAGGCGATTTCCAGGCGCGACAACGCGGCTGGAAAAACCAGTGCGGACGAAACCCGCAACTCGCGTCCATCGGCCGTGATCCCGGTAATCAGTGCTCGCGGTGGGTCCACTCGCGAGGGGGTCACGGGTAACACGCGCACCGCACCTTTGCTGCTGGCAAACCAGATGTCGCCGTCCGGGGCCAGGGAGCCGGAGGGCTGCTGGCCGCCGCACATTTGCACCGGGCCCGCATCGTACGGCAATTCGTAAACATTCACCTTCAGGTGCATGTCTGATGGATCCGCCTCTTGCAGCGGCAGAGGGAAAGACGAGATCGTAGTCGGTCCGCTCACCCAGAGCGAGCCGCGCCGGTCCGCAAGCAGCTGGTAGATATTGTTATTCGCCAGCCCCTGGGCGGTTGTGTACGGTACGATCCTGCCTTTAGCGTAGCGAAACAACCCGTGGCTGCGGGTGCCAAACCACAAAGCTCCATCACGGTCCTCGAGGATCGACCACACCTTTTCCTCGGCCAGCGCAGCGGTGGCCGCATCGTGTACAAAAACACCGCGATGCAGATGGCTCAGGCCATGATCGGTGCCGATCCAAATGTCGCCGTTACTGTCTTCCACCAGGGAGCGCGTGCTGAAATAGGCGAGGCCGTCCCGTTCCCGGTAGTTCTGCGTCTCATTGCCCGCAATGCGGCTTACCCCTTCGTCGGTGGCGATCCACATGGCGCCATCTTTGCTCTGCAAGAATCCGCGCACAAAGTTATTTACCAGCCTGTCCGGCGCCGTATAGTGGACCACGCCCGTGTGCGTCAAGCGGTAGATCCCGCTGCCGTCGGAGCCGAGCCAGAGATCACCGGAACGGTCCCGAAATAGAGTGCGCAGTGTTACATCCGGCAACTTAGGGAACTTATACGGCCGGGCCACGCCGTCGCGGATGGCAAATACCCCAGACGACACCACCCACACGGTTCCGTCGGGGTCAGCGAAAATCGTACCCGAACCGTTATCGGAATCGCCCGGCAGCGATATGACGCTTACCGGGGTCTTGCTTAAGCGAACCATACCCGCCTGGGTTCCAATCCAGACTTGCTGCTGAGCATCTGCGAAAAGGCTCAAAACGGTGCTGCTGGGCAATAGGTCGGCGCTTGTCCAGCGGGAGAAGCGGCCATGGGCATAACGATAGAGGCCGTGTCCGATGCTGCCGATCCACAGCGTTCCATCGCTGGTTTGGCGGAGGGTGCGAACGGTCCCCCTGATCTGTTCTACCGGCTGAAACCTTCCCTTGACCAGCCGATTGAGGCCGCCAACCGTGCCCACCCATATCGTGCCGTCCTGGGTTTCGAGAATGGATTTCACGCGATTCTCGCTGTCTCTCCCCGGCAGGCGTTTCATACTTACACCGTCTGGATCAAAGACCAGAAGCGCCGAACCACCCACCCATACACGATGCTCGTGGTCTTCGATGATCGAGTGCACTGCCAAAGCGGGTACATAGCCGGAAGTATCCACTTGCTGCAGATTGTCATGGACCAACTGGAAAAGGCCGTTGTCGGTGCCGATCCAGATGCGCCCCTGGTCATCCTCGAGCAAGCTGCGCACGAAGCTGTTGCTTAAGCCAGCGGCTTGGGTGTAAGCGTGGAAGGCCCCATCCTTCAGGTGTACCAGGCCGCCGCCCTCAGTGCCGATCCATAGGCTGCCATCGCGTGCGGCGAGGATGCAGAAGACGCTGTTGTCGGCCAGAGCGGGCACATTGGCGTGGTTATACAGATGAAAATGCGATCCATCGAAGCTTAATAGGCCGCCAGTTGTCCCGATCCAGAGATACCCATCCTGGGATTGCTGAATGGCCTGCACCGTATCTTCGGGAAGACCGTCCTGGATGCGCCAAATGCGGCGCGTATATTGCATGGCTGGGTCGGCATTCGTAGCCTTGGCGCCGGCGGTCGCGGTCCTGGCGACGGCCAGGACGGTTTGCTCCGCGGTCAAACCGGGCAGTAGAGCAAACAGGAGTGTCCACTGGATCCACCCGCCGTGCGGCCGGAAAAGACAGAATTTCCCGCGACTGTCTCGTAAAAAAGACATCAGATCGCCCTGAACCAGACAACCAGCCACTACTGAGGCAGGAGTGTACCACGCTGACAATCCGCCATTCCCCTTGCGCTTTGTTGGTCTTCTTTCAGATTTTTTCTACGCAGTCATACTTTAGGCGGATTCGCACCTTGCTTTTGATGCCTACAGTTCTTCCCGACCACAACCGGCATTTGCGGGCGCTGTGTATTTCCCCCACTGTAAGTGCCGGTAACTACAGGGAGAAGGCCGCCGGTCCCCCTCTCCACAAAGCACAGCATGCCTGAGATGCTGCCGACTTCTTTCGGAGGATGGTAGGTTATGACGCAGATTCACAATTCGTGGATATTCAGCCGCTACTGTAAGACCGTCGCGCTTTTGATACTGTGCATCGCTATGGCTTTGTCCCTCCCTCGCGCGCTGGCGCAGGCCATCTTCGGTTCCGTCAACGGTGTAGTTACAGATCCTACTGGCGCGGCAGTTCCCAATGCTTCTATCACCATCACTGACACCGATAAGGGCACGACCAGGGTGGTAACCACCTCCGACTCGGGCACCTACCTGGTCCACGACCTGATTCCCGATCACTATCAATTCAAGATCGAGGCCCCTGGGTTTGCCTCTGTGCAATCCGAGGTAATTTCGGTTTCCGCCGACAGCTCTGCGCAGGTCAACTTCGCATTGAAACCCGGAACCGCCTCGCAGACGATCGAAGTAACGGCCGAGGCCCCGCAATTGAAAACCGACCGTGCGGATGTCTCCACGACGCTCAATCTCCTCACAATAGAAGAAACGCCGAACCTGATTCGAAACACCACCGCCCTTGTTCTGCTTGCCCCGGCAACGACCGCTTCGACATTTTCCAATGCGAATGCAGAGGATCCGCAACGGTCGATCCCGGTCTCTTCAAACGGTCAATCGCCCTTTTCCGCTGGCTTTATCCTCGATGGCGCCAATGACAAAGACGGGTTTATCGGTGAGATCGTGGTCAACCCTCCGCTTGACTCGATCCAGGAATTAAAGTTCATCAACCAGAACTACGACGCCGAGTTCGGCGCCGCCATTGCCGGCGTGACGGTGATGCAAACGAAATCGGGCACCAACAACTTCCACGGGTCTGCTTATCTTTACCGGCGCAGCGACGCGCAGGAAGCGCGTGACCCGTTCACCCAGTATCCGGGAAACAATCCAGTGGGGCCTGATGTCCCAAGCACCCTGTCCAATGTTTTTGGCGGTTCGATTGGCGGTCCTGTGCTCAAGGACAAGCTCTTCTTCTTTGCTGACTATCAAGGGACCCGCCAGAAAATAGGCAACTCCTTCAAACTTACGGTTCCCACGGCTGAAGTGCACACGACTTGCACAGGAGGGGCCGGCAACTGCGACCTGAGCGAGTATCTCCAAGGCGGCCAAGGCCAGGCTTACGATCCGGACACGGGAGTGATCAATGCGGCTGGCGCGAACACCGGCGTGGACCGAGTACCCTTTGTCAACAATCAGATTCCGAACTCCAGGCTCTCACCCGCCTCGATCAATCTGCTCAAACTCATCCCGGCTCCCAGTTTGCCGGGTGTCCAGAACAACTATGTTGCCAGTGGTTTTGGCGTATACAACTTCAACCAGGCGGATACGCGCATTGACTATCAATTGAAGCCGTCCGTGCACATCTTCGGCCGGTACGGTTACCTGGGATCGAATCAGGGTTCTCCCGCGTCGCTGGGCGTGTTGGGCGGCAACGGTTTTGGCGTGGGTGGTTGGGCAGGCGATGAAACGGGGGGCAACGACAGCCTGGCAGTCGGCACCGATATAGTCGTGTCGCCGAAGCTGGTTACCGATATTCGCTTTTCCTACTTTCGTTATGCGTTCGTAGAGGCTAAATACGACGGCACCACTCCCATCATGACAACTCTTGGATGGCCAGGTTTAAACACAGGGGCGCCGGGATCCGGGGGCGCATCACAGATCGAGACCGGCGACGCCACGGGAAAGGTCGGTGAAATTGCCTATCTTGGCTCCGGAAATCACGGCGCAAACCACTGCAATTGCCCGCTCAACATGACCGAGCAAGAGTACGCCTATGTCAACGATTGGACACGCGACATCGGCCGCCATTCGATTAAGTTTGGCGCCGAGATCCGGCATCTTCAGGAACTGCGTATTCCCAGCGATACCAACCGCACTGGAGAGCTGCAGTTTGCTACTGAGCGCACATCCACCGCTTCCGGAACCACGCCGGGCGGTTTGGGCATAGCGTCGCTGCTGTTTGGAGACGTCTCAAGTTTCCAAAGATATTTCAGTACATCCACGACGGCTACAGAGCATCAGTACCGTACCTTCTTCTATGTCCAGGACAACTGGCGTGTTTCTCCGAAGCTCACGCTCAATCTCGGTTTACGGTGGGAGATTTACTTTCCCGAGGCGGTCAACGGCAAAGGGATGGGCGGATTCTACGACCTGAATACCAACACGGTTCGGGTAGCCGGTTACGGGCCCATCGGGCTGAATCTGAATATCCAGAACAACTACACCTTCTTCGCGCCGCGGGTTGGCTTCGCATATCAGATGATGCCGAGAACGGTGATTCGTGGCGGCTTTGGCACGGCATACGATCCGGGATTCTTCGGTGACATCTTCGGCCAGCTAGTGACGCAGACCATTCCCGTTCTTCAAGACCAGGGATTGGGCCAGCTCGACGGCGAGGTCTATGACGCAGCTCGCAACCTCGATGGAAGCATCTATAACGTCGCCACCGGCCCCTCGGCTCCGGTGAACCAGTACAACATTCCAGCCAACGGGCAACTCCCACTCCCTCCCGGGATCTATCCGACCTCACGCCCCGACAAGATGCGTATTCCCTATGTCGACGGATGGAACCTCACCCTGCAACAGCAACTCGACTCAACGACCACTTTTTCGGTTGCCTATGTTGGCAATAAGGCGACTCACGCCATACCGAACTCTACCTGGGGCGGCATCAATTGGAACGACTACACCGTGGTCGGTTTTGCGCAAGGTTTGACTCAGTGTCAGCGCTCTGTCTTCTTCGCCAAGTGGGGTACCTGCGGTCCGGGATATATCGGTTACTACGTCAACGAGGCGAATGCCCACTACAACTCATTACAAGCGACATTTGCCAAGCATTATTCAAAGGGTCTTCAATTGAATGCGAGCTACGTATGGTCAAATACGCTTGGTGTAGGCAGTGGCGGCTACTTTCAAATCAATCCATACGCCAACTGGGGCCATTTTGACTTTAACCGCCGAAATGACTTCAAGCTCTATGGTAATTACACTCTCCCCTTTGGGCGTGGGCAACAGTTCGCCTCCAACGTTCCTGGATGGGCGAACGGTATCATCGGTGGCTTAGCGCTCAATGGAAATCTCGACTGGGCGGGCGGCTATCCCTACAGTCCATCCTACGGAGAGTGCGGGTCGGATGAAGACAACGGCCCTTGCAGGCCCAATCTGGTGCACAGCGTCTCGTTTAGCGCCAGTAGCTTGAATCCAGTGACTCACTCCGCCACGTACTTTGTTCCCGTTGCCCCATTGGCCACCAATGGGCAAATCAACGGTCCTTATCAGCGGCCCCAGGTCGAACAGTTCGGGGATATCCCCTATAACGGCTTCTGGGGCCCCGGATATTTCACCACGGACCTTGCACTGAGTAAAAACTTTAACCTTTACGAAAGCTTAGCGATGAAGTTTGAGATACAGGCACGGAACGTGTTCAACCATGCCAACCTGGCCAACCCAACCAACACATGCGTCGATTGTGCGGGCAACGGCCAGGTGACCGATATTCTTGGTGGCACCTTTGCCGGCATGCGTCAACTGCAGTTTGTAGCAAGATTCTCTTTCTAGACCAACATGCAACGAAGTCTGGGTGCCCCATTCAAGCCCGCGTTTGGGCTTGAGTGGGATACCACAGCACTGGATGCTGTTTTTTAGGATGTTTATCGTCACCCCCCACAGAATCGTCATCCTGAGAGTCTGTGACTTTATTGGTTTCACAGAGAATCGATACTGAAAACAAAGAGCTTAGGTGGGTCAAAAATCGCTAAAAGTCAATAAAGTCACAGACTCTGAGGATGACGATTCTGTGGGAGAACTAACGGAACGGAGACCTTTGTGCGGGAGCCGGGGCGTTTCCCTCCACCGTGCGTAGAAGCCGGATCCGCCTACTCCACGTCGTCTTCCACTCCCTTGACCGGGTGGCGAAGAATTTGTTCGAGGCTCATGGGAGGCAGACTGTAAGTCTGGCCGAAGTGTTTGTCGATCTGATCCCGGTAATTCATCCGCGGTCCGGGAAAGCCAATTAATTTCCAGCCAACCATCCCCATGTTGCCGCCATGCAGTGGATCGCAAAACATCCCTTCCAGC
Organism: uncultured Acidobacteriaceae bacterium; assembly: GCA_963821315.1. GTDB lineage: Bacteria > Acidobacteriota > Terriglobia > Terriglobales > Acidobacteriaceae > PALSA-350. The sequence continues at coordinate 279,424 of CAWGDP010000025.1, forward strand.
GTATGCAGGCGCAACAGCTGAAAGAAGTGCGTCTCCTCGATCTTTTCCAGACGCTGATCCTGCTGCTCAGCAGAGACTCCGGCAAAGTCGGCCCCCAACAGCGGGATACCGGCGCGATAAGTCTGCTGAGGCGTGTCTTTGCCCTGGTAGCCATGTTCCGGAATCGATTCCACCCATGGACCCTTGGTATAGCGACGTGCGTCGCTGACCGTAAGGGCTGGCGAGTTGGCGATCGATGTAAATGACCACTCCCGCTTCGGTAGCCCCAGGGCCGCTTTCGTCGCTGGGAAAAATGCGCGCGCAAGCCGCCTGAACAACCTGCGCTTCCCCCGCGGTAAAGAAACGCAACGGTACCTTCACTCCATCTTCCGCGGGAGCGGGTATCAGCTCTCCCACCAGCGAGTACAGCACCAGGCCACCCAGGGCCTTCGCCGGAATCAATATAAATTCACGCCGTTTCATGATCCCTCCTCTACGCCAACGGACCTGGTTTTTTCAGGTAATGATCGATTAAGCCATCCGCCGCCCGATGACTCACGGCAACAATCGTAAGCGTCGGGTTGGCGGAGGAGTTCTGCGGGAACGACGATGAGCCCACGACAAACAGATTGGGCATCTTCCAATGTTGCAGCCAGGGATTGACAACGCTTTGCTCCGGAGAGCTTCCCATGATCGCTCCTCCCTGTATGTGCGTGGTGATGTACTGGCCGGCGTTATAGTGATGAAACCCGCTGTTGCTTGTCTCGTCCTTGATCAGCGTAGCCCCCGAAGTCCGCGCAATCGCCTCCAGAAGTTGATTGCCCAGCCGCCTTCCGAAAGCCATCTGGCGCATCTCATAATCCGTCCAATCTAACGTCATGCGCAGCAAAGGATCGCCCCATTTGTCGGTGTAGGTAGGGTCCAGGTCCATGAAGTTTTGCTTGTAAGCGAAATGATCGCCTCTCATTTCAGCCCCGGGACCGATCCTGTCCCAATGGCTGATGGAAGCTTTTTTCCATGCTGAGCCCCAGTTGCGTGGAGCTTCTCCTCGCGGAATGCGGCCAAACGAAGCCACTGGCCCTTGGCTGGCAGCCGCACCACGCAAGAATAGTCCCCCGCGCAAAACTTTTTCTGGAGGCTCCTCTTTCAGATCTCCATCGAAGTCCGCGATGCCGTATCCCACCGCGCCCGATCCCATAAAGAGATTCAGACGCTCTTTGAATACCAGCATCCCTGCTCCTCCACTGGTGACCTGGTGGGTTAGGTTCTTGCCCAGCGTTCCTTTGCCGGTGACCGGATTGTAGGGCTCGCCAATCTCCGATAACAGCAGCAGGCGAATGCTGTTGGGGGTCCATGCCGAGAGCACAACCAGCTCGGCGGGCTGCATGGTCTCCTCCCCGTTCTCATCCATGTAGACAACGCCTTCGGCGCGTCCGTTGCGGTGAACGATCTTGCGTACCCAGCAGTTGTTGCGCAGCGAGAAGTTATTCCGGCTGGTAAGCACCGGCATGATGGTGTTCGTCGGTTGCGCCTTGGCCCCGATCATGCAGCCATAGTTCGGGCAGTAGCCGCAATACACGCAGCCGGGCCGGGATACATTGTCGGGATTGGTATATCCCTGACTCAGGTTAGCTGCGGGCAGCGGATACGGGTGATAGCCCATCTCGAGCGCTGCCTTATGGAAGAAACCCATGGTGTAGGTCGCCGTCAAAGGCGGGGTAGGATACTCATGCTGGCGAGGGCCCTCAAAGATATTGCCGCCTTCGATCAGTTGACCGCGTAAGTTACCGGCTTTGCCGCTGATCCCCATCAGCTGTTCCGCGCGCCAGTAGTAATTCTCAAATTCGTCGTAGGTTATGCCCCAGTCCTGGATGGCCCAATCCGGTGACATGCGGGCAGCGCCAAATTTTTCGCGGAGATGCGTGGCCAACACAAAGTGGTCGGGAAGATAGCGGTCGGAAATGCCACCCCAGTGTTCGGAAGTGCCCCCGGTTCCGGTTCCCGGGGTAAACGAGCCATACTGGCGTATCGGAACAGCCCTGTCTTTTAGAGAATGCCGATGCGTGATGGTCTGCTCTGCTGGATTTTGCACCAGGCCCACGCGCCGCATGTTGATTTCGTCCATGCCGCTGGCGTATTGGGAGATGTTGCGTGCCGGGCCACGCTCCAGGACAGTTACTTGCAGAGCGGTTCGGGTAGTTATCTCCTTGGCCATGACCAGGCCGCACCACCCGCTGCCAATGATGACTACATCCGTGGACTTAAGGCGCTTCAACGCGATGTCATCCTCTCCGCGGCGCTATGAGCCGCCTATCTCCAGCGAAAGATGCGCAGCGAGACAGCAAAGGCCACAACCAGCCAAGCGAGCAGTATACCTATCTGAGCCGTCTGCTGGCCCAGGTTCGTACCCTGCAGCATATTTCCCCGCAGCGCCTCGATGGCTGCCGTCAGCGGAAGGGCTCGCACCACGGGTTGGATCACCGCTGGAAAACGTGTCGCCGAAAAAAAGACTCCGGACAAGATCCACATGGGGAGCATGACCAGGTTCATCAGTCCCGAGGCCGCCTCCATCGTCTTTGCCCGCGAGGCTACCAGCAGCCCCAGCGCGGAGAACGCGAGCGAGGTAAGCACGCAGAGTAATCCCAACTGCCACATCGACCCACGAAACGGTACGCCAAAGACCAGCCGCGCAAAGCCCAGAAAGCCTACTACCTCGATCACCAGCATCGACAGCCGCGACAGCAGATACGAGGCCAGGTACTGCCAGCGGGGCATGGGTGAAGCGACCAGGCGCTTGAGCAGTTTCTTTTGCCTGGACTCCACAATCGAAAAGCCCATGCCCCAGATCGCGGAGCCCATCAGGTTCATGCCCAGCAGGCCCGGCACTACAAAATCGATATAGCGCGAACCCGTCTCGTGCACCAGCTGATTCTCGACATGAACGGCCTCACGCCGCCCCGCCGCTGTTTGGATTGCGCGATCGGCCACCATGCGGGCGGTCCGCGCATCGGGATTCGTCTCGTCGTATTCGTAAGACACGCCATCCGGCGTCTTAGTAACCAGCAGCAGAATGCTTCCCGTTGCCAGTGCCCGCGTGCCGTCTGCCTCGTTCATGGTGGCCGCCTTTAGACCCTTGTCGGCGGCCAGTGCCTGGGTAAGTTGCGCTGTCGTGGCGCCCACCTGGAAGACATCCGCCGGTCGATTACGGAAGGCAATCCCCAGCCCCACCGCCAGCAGAATGGGAAAAACGAAGATCCAGAAAATGGCCTCCGGCTCGCGCAGGAACAGGCGAAAGCGGATCATCGTCAATTGATAGAGGCTGCTCTGCTCAAGCTTACTCATCGCGCAAATTCCTTCCCGTCAGCCCGACAAAAACATCTTCAAGGGTCGCCGAGTGAGTGCGAAACTCGCTCAGATGGAGGCCCTGGCCAGTCAAGGTGGCAAAGATGAGGGGCACCGCGGTATGCAGCTCACGAACCGAGAGCTGGTGCACTCCAGCATCCACGCGGTGCGACTCTACTCCCGCGATCGCGGTTAGCAGGGCCGGGTCGACCAGCCCATCTCCAGTCTCATGGCCGATGAGGGCGAACTCGACGATGTGCTCTCCTCCGACCGAGGCGATCAGCTGCTGCGGAGTACCGAGCGCAATGATTCGCCCATGATCCATAATCGCCACCCGGTCGCACAGCCGCTCCGCCTCATCCATGTAGTGCGTGGTGAGGATGATGGTGCGCCCCGCCTGCTTCAGCCCATCCACCAGGTCCCACAGGTGGCGCCGCGCCTGCGGGTCGAGCCCGGTTGTCGGCTCATCCAGAAACAACAACTCCGGATCACCCACCAGCGCGCAGGCCATGGCAAGGCGCTGCTTTTGGCCACCCGAGAGCGTGCCCACACGGGCGTAGCGCTTCTCCTCCAACTGCGCCCTGCGGATGGACTCCTCTACCGGAATGCCGCGGCGGAAGAAGCTGCGGAAGAGGCGTAGTGTTTCGTCCACCGTCAGCTTTTCGGGAAATTGGGTCTCCTGCAGTTGAATGCCGATACGCTGGCGCAGCTCGTTCGCGCCGCTGGCCCAATTCAACCCCAGTAGCTCAACCGTTCCGCTATCGGCGGCGGTCAGCCCCTCGCAGATCTCAATGGTCGTCGTCTTTCCCGCGCCATTGGGCCCCAGCAACCCGAAGCATTCTCCCCCCATCACCTCGAGGTCAAGGCCATCCACTGCCACAACCTCGGCAAAGGATTTGCGCAGGCCGCGCAGCAGTAGAGTAGGGCTGTTTCCCTGGCTTGGTAGTCCATTAAGCGGCACGGCAGCAGCTCCTGGTATCCGTTCCGATATTGTAGAAGTCGCCTGCAACATCCTGATATGGTTTCGACATAGCTCTGACCCCATCATTTGAGGAGTATCGACGGTGACAACCTGGCCCAGGTGCCTGGCGGCTTTGTTGATGCTGACTCCGGCGCTCTACTCCCTCAACGCCGCAGAGGCGATCCTCTCTGTCGATGCATCCCAGGTGACGGGCAAGATCAAGCGGGTAAACGACGTGGACAACGGGCCGCTGTGCGCACGCGGCATTGTGGACCTCAGCCCCTACTATAAGGAGCTGGGTATTCGTAATGTGCGTTTGCACGACGTTCCCTGGACCTATGACAACGTCCTGGATATCAATTATGTTTTTCCCGATTGGAACGCCGACCCTGACCGGCCAGAGAGCTACGACTTTACCCAAAGCGACTACTATCTCAAGACCCTCACCGACCTGGGGATCAACATCATCTTCCGCTTGGGCTATAGCGCGGAATACAAGACTGCCGTGCGCCACAACCAGCCACCCCCATCGTTCGACAAATGGGCGGACATCGCGGCGCATATCGTGCGCCACTACAACCAGGGGTGGGCCCATGGGCCAAAGGCAAATATCAAGTACTGGGAGATATGGAATGAGCCGGATGGGCATCCCCTGGTCTTCTGGGCCGGCACCCCGGAATCGTTTTACCAGTTGTATGAGACGACTACCAGGAAGCTCAAAGCCCTCGACCCCTCGCTTAAGGTAGGTGGTCCCGCGATCGCTGGCAGTATCCCTTTTCTCGAGGGCTTTCTGAAGTACCAGCACGAGCACCACGTGCCGGTTGATTTTGTTTCCTGGCATATCTACACCCAGCATCCGCACGAGGTGGCGCAACGTGGGCGCGATGTTCACGAGCTCATGGCTAAATACGATTTCCTGGGCGCGGAGAACATCGTGGACGAATGGAACTATGGGCCGGCGAACTGGAACAAGTTATTTAAAGATCCTATGGCCAGCCGTACCTATTTCGATTCCTTGCAGAACTCCTTCGGAGCAGCATTCGACGCTACCGTGATGACTGACTTGCAGGATGCCCCGGTCGATATTGCCACCTACTTTTCCGGTACCACATTCATGTGGGGAATCTTCACTTCTTCCGGAGCACCACAGAAGGCGTATTACTCGTTTCTAGCTTTCCAGCGTATGCTCGAGACGCCCCAGCGCATTGCCATCGGGCCGTCCGGAGAGGGGAACCTCTCGGCGCTGTCAGGAATGTCCGAAGATAAGAAGACGATTCGCGTACTGATCACCAACCTTGGCAGCGATAAGAAGACGATTCGGCTGGAACTGAAAGGGCTTCCCTGGAGCGGTAAGGCAGTTTACGAACAGAGGATCATCGACGAGAGTCACGACCTTGATACGGTTAAGGATGGATCGCTGGCCAGGACGGATCCTTCGATAGCAGCCGAGATCAACGGTCCGTCGGTTTCGCTTTTCACCATCAAGGCAGCTCAGTAACTGACAGGAGTAACGCCTGTGGACGAACTAAGAGATGCTGAAGCGGTACGCGCTCACTACGGCGAGCCGAGCCACATGTCGAAGGCCAAGCAGCTTGATCATCTGGATGCGCACTGCAAGGCATTCATCAAGCTTTCGCCATTCGTTGTGATGGCAACGACGGATGCGGCGGGCAGAGCCGACGCATCTCCCCGAGGCGATAGACCTGGCCAGGTGGCGATGGTGATCGATGACAAGACATTGATCATTCCAGATCGCGTTGGCAACCGGCGCACCGACACCATCAACAACATTACCGAGAACCCCCATGTCGGTTTGCTTTTCATGGTGCCGGGCATCAATGAAACCTTGCGGGTGAACGGGACTGTGCGTGTGGTCATCGGTCCATCTACGCTAGAGCCGCTTGCCTTCGAGGGCAAGATGCCCATGTCCGGATTTGTTGTAACCGCGGAGGAAGTCTTTTTTCACTGTGGCAAACCCCTGATCCGCTCGGAGCTTTGGAACCCCGAACGCCGTCTGTCGCGGGAGCGCTTTCCCAGCCTGGGCAAGATTTTGGCAGACCAGATTGCCGGGGACAAAACAGCCGAAGAATTCGAACGGGGTATCGATGAACAGTACCGGACGCGGCTCTATTGAAAGAGAGCGCAATGGCGATTGCAGTCGCATCGATTGTCCAGGAAAGCAACGACTTCTCTCCACTAAAGACCCGGTACGAGGATTTCGGGCTTGTCTTTGAAGAAGATGTGATGCGAAGGCACGAAGGCGCGTTTACCGAGATGGGAGGCTTTCTCAGCGTTCTCTCCCAAGCGCGCCGCAAGGTCGAGCCGCTATGCGCCGGCTGGGCAGTCACTGCCGGACGAATGCTCCGCGCCGACTACCAACGTCTCGCGCATGCATACTTGCAGCAAGCTGGCCAGTGTGGCTCGCCCGCAGGGGTTGCTGCTGGCGTTGCATGGAGCGCAGACAGCCCAGTCCACCGATGACGTAGCTGGCCACTTGCTAAGCGAATCGAGAAAGATTCTCGGAGCGCATATACCGATTGTCGCCACACTGGATCTACATGCGAACGTAACCAGGCTGATGGTCGAGAGCGCGACCATCCTGGTCGGCTACAAGACCTATCCGCATATCGACCTGTTTGAAACCGGGCAGAGAGCGGCGGAACTCATGCTGCAGATTTTAGCGGGTAGTTTGTCTCCTACGATGCGCTACCGCAAGCTCCCGCTCATCGTTCCGGCAGAAAATATGCAGACCACGTCGGGCCCGTTTGGGGATCTGATGTTACGAGCGGGGGAGTTGGAACAGTCGGGAGCCGCCTGTTGTGTTTCGATTTTTGGTGTTCAACCGTGGCTGGATGTTCCCGAGATGGGGTGCAGCACCGTCTCGGTTACCAATAACGATCCCGTCGCCGGCCAACGGCAAGCCGATGCCCTGGCGACGGCTTTCTGGGCGGCACGGCGGCAGTTCGATGTCAAGCTGACGCCGGTGCGCAAGGCATTGCGCGAGGCGATGCAAAGCGACGGTCCGGTCGTCCTTTCTGAACCTTCAGACAGTACCGGCTCAGGCTCACCAGGAGATAGCACCGGCGTGTTGGGGCCGTTAGTAGAGCTATGCTCCGGCTACCCCGCCGCCATTTTTCTCGTCGACGCACCGGCGGTGCGCCGTGCGATCGCCGCGGGGGTGGACGCCACGGTTCGCCTGACTGTGGGAGCAACGATCGATCGCAAACATTCGCGGCCGATTCGCATCGCCGCCCGCGTGCGTCTGATCTCGGATGGACGGTGGACGGGCCGTGCTCGCGGCTACAACACTGGAGTCGAGACCTGCATGGGGCGTGCCGTGGTTCTTGATGTAGGCAAAATTCGCCTGCTGGTCGCGGAGAGATCCGCCATGACAGTGGATCCGGAACTCTTTCGCAGCCACGGCATCGAGCCAGAGAGGATGCGCATTATTGTGGTGAAAAGCCCCAATGGCTTCCGGGCGGCATACCAACAAATCGCGAAAAAGATGATACTGGTCGACACACCAGGGGTTAGCACGCCAAAGTTGAGGACTCTTCCTTATCAACGTGTTCCCCGCCCTATCTACCCGCTGGATGCGCGCGTTTCTTTCAATCCGCAGGTGGCACCTGAATGAATCATTTGCATCTGTTGTCGTTTGCGGGGCCCTATAGATCACTTCGCGGATTGGTTCGGTCCAGTTCTCCGAAAGTGACGATCCAGCGCCGGCAAGTCCTTGGCTCGCTTCATGAAGTCCTCCGAAGCCACGGGGCCCGAAGTCAGGTAAGTAGACCAGTCGGTAGGGCGAGGGGAAAGAATCACCTCTTCTCCCTGTTTGCGAATGAACACCTCAGACGTATCGAATTGGAACTCCTTCGGTAGCTGGACTGCCTGGCTCCGATTGTTCATGAATATCTTAGCCACGCGCTGCAAAATGTACCCTCCGATACGGCGGCAACTATACCAGTATGAGCCACGGCGCCATGGCTCACAACAGGAGACGAGAACACCGATGATTCGCCGATGCAACAACCAAGACTTCGACCTGATTTGGGCCATCATCAATGATGGCGCGCAGGCTTATCGTGGGACCATCCCCGAAGATCGGTGGACTGAACCATATATGTCCCGGGAAAAACTTCAGCATGAGATCGATGATGGTGTTGTGTTCTGGGGCTACGAGGATGCGGGAGCTCTCCTAGGCGTGATGGGACTTCAACAAGTCAGGGACGTGACTCTCATTCGGCATGCCTATGTTCGCACCAGCAACCAGAAGCAGGGGATAGGAGCGCACTTGCTGTCTCATTTGCGCCTGCTGGCGAAAGACCCGGTCCTGATAGGAACATGGGCCGATGCCGTCTGGGCAATCCGCTTTTACGAGCGGCATGGCTTTCAAATGGTTTCCGCCAAAGAAAAGGAACGGCTTCTCAAACAGTATTGGAAGATCCCCGAACGCCAAATCGAAACCTCAGTTGTTCTGGCGGATGCGAAGTGGTGGGAGCTAAGCTCCCACCAGTGATGCAGCTTCGAGCATAGGAAGATAGTAGGCCGCGTCAGGAACACACAGACCAGGCACTTTGGCCTCGTCGTCCCAACGGCGCAGCGCGATGGCGGCCTGTGCGAACGGGTTGCGCAAAAACTCCGCAGCCTGCTCATCGTTCATTGGCCCACCTTGCAAAGCGAGGCTTTTCACCGAAGCGGGAGAGAGCTGCTGCAGGTACTCGCGGTCTTGCCAGCAAAGAAATCGCTTGGCCGGGACGTGAAGAAGGATCGGCACCGTAACCTCGTCTCCAAACCAGCGGGAGAGATATTTGGCCGCAACCTCTTCGTGCATACCGTCGAGGCCACGCTGGGCTATTTCTTCATCGAGCCCATGCAGCATATGGCCGACGTCGTGGAGTAACGCGGCGGAAATCGAGGCCGGGCCTGCGCCAGCCAGCTCAGCGGAGTGGGCCGCCTGCAAGCTGTGCTCAAGGATGGAGACGGGCTCTCCGAAATATGCGCTCCCTCCTTTAGCATTCAGCAGATCGATCAGGCTCTCAATCCTTGCGGTCGTCATGGTGCGAACTCCTTGTTCGTGACAGTACAGCGAGCGAGCTATAGAGTCCATCTGCTTCAAGATAGCAGCCCTGCAGGTGGCTAGAGCCCTCAGAACGCCCATGAAGGATGCGCGTGTTATCGAAAAGAACCAGGTCACCTGGCTGCAGCCGGTAACGTACCAATCGCGCCGGATCGCAGAGGAGGTCGGCCAGCTGACGGTAGGCAGCATAGTACTTTTTGAGCAAAGGGCCCTTGAGTGGCAACGGGGCGATCGAGCGGTCGTCGTAATGGATGGCGCGGAATTGCTCGCGCGTGTCCACCTCGAGCATGGTTCGCTCTACGGCGAGGTCCACGTTGCCATCTTGAAAGCGATACAAGATCGGCGTCTGACTGAGCGTGGAAAAAGCCTCGGCATCATGGGCGCGAACGCGCTCCGCCGCGGCCATTCCGTCTGCAAAATAACCTTCTTCGCCCTGACCGGCGGCTGAGAGACAATGCAGCAGCTTAAAGCCGGGTACCGGATCACGAAAAGGAGTGTCCGTGTGGATTGGCACGTCCGCACCACCGCGATCGTCGAAGATGCGGCCGAAGTTGGTCTCGCGAACAAAGCCGATGTGCGCGGCAACCTGCAGCACAGCGGCCTCTTCAACAGGCACGTCGCTGAGGAAAGCCAATCCGTCGCGTCCCACATAATAGAGCCAATCTTCGCGGATAGATGGATCCGCCACCCAGTCCGGATAGGCACACCGGGCAAAGTGCGCGGCCGGCTGGCCTAGCCACGGCAGGCGCGTGGGCCGTGCACTCATGCGTAAGGAGCGATCATAGGCACGCAGCCACTGGATAGAGAAGACGGCGGTTTCGCCGTCATCCCAGCTTAGAGTAATGTGGCCCGGCGGCCAGCGCTCAGCGGTAAGCAGCCGCGGTTCGAGCGGGAGATCGACCAGGCTTATCAGCCGCTGACCGGTACTGGCATCGCGATGGGCCGGAGCGTTGTCTCGCAGCCACAGCGAGGCGTAAACACTGTAGGAGGAATTCTGCCAGGTGATGGTCAGCCCAGCCGGCGTGCATTTCAACTCGGCGACATCGATATCTTCTGCTTTCGCAGTCATTGTCCCTCCGCAGGGCGCAGCAAACCAACCGCGATGGCGCGCCGATGCTGCTGCCAGAGAGCGAGCCCGCCGACAACGCTGGTAAGTCCCGCGACGCCGGCCAAAACAAGAAACATTGTCTGCCACCCATACGTGACCGCTAAATGAGCCATGGCGTTGCCGGAAAGAATGCCCGCGAGATAGCCGAAACCGTCGATCATTCCGGAGGCCGTTGCACTCCCTTCCCTTCCCCCAAAATCGAGAGCCATCGCGCCCGCCAGATACGAGTAGGGGCCAAGCAGACAGAAGGCGACCGCCGCGACCAGTGCCAGCGGTACGAATCGCGGAGCGTGCATGGTTACCTCCGCCAGACCCAGTAAGGCCAGAACAGAAAAGCAGAGCCCGCCAAAGAGAATGCGGCTCCGGCCTTCGGGGCCAAGGTAATCGCTAAGGAAGCCGGCAAACAATACCGAGAGGCCGCCGAATAAAGGAAAGAGAGCGCTGCCGCTGGCGGCCTGTGCGCCCGTCATGCCCGCCATCTGGGTGAAGTAAGTGGGTATCCAGAGATTAAAGGTTTCGCGCAGGAGTGTAGTCCCAAGAGAAAGCCCGCAGACCAACCAGAAAGCGTACGAGCTCAACAGGGTCCGGAAGATCGCAGCCATTCCCGGCCGCGTGGCCGCTGCACTTACATCGGAAAAGAGGTTCAGCGGATTCTCCTCGGGAGGAGGCAAGTGGTAGGACTGAGGAGAATCGCGCAGAAAAATTAGATTGCCTAAGAAAAGCACGCTGAGCAGACCTGCGCCGGCGCCGAAGACCCCTCTCCAACCAAAACCGTGCGCCAGCAGCAACGACATAATCGCCCGGGAAATCGCATCTCCGAAAAGGTAACTGAGACTGAGCACTGCCATGACGCTGCCATAGGCGGTATAGGAAAACCAGCGTGAGGTCACCTTCACCAGCCCAGCCCATCCCAGCGACTGCACCAGACGGTTGCCCAACCAGGCGAGGGTGAAGATGGGAAAGCCGCCGCCCAGCATAAAGAGCACGGTGAAGAGAACTGACCCGAACATGCCGCCGAGGAAGTTGCGCCGGCCTCCGAAGCGATCCGCCAGACCGCCGCTGGGAAACTTGCCGATGGCATAGGCCAGCACTCCGAGCGACGCGATCGTTCCAAGCCGTACCTGGGCAACGTTTGCCGGTGTGCCTTTGCGCACTTCTTCGGCAATGATGAGGGGCAAGGCAACGGAATAATCGGAACGGCAAAAGTAATAACCGCCATAACCGAGGAACAGCAAGGAGACGGTGAGCACATGCCAGCGCGTGAGGCGCCCCACGGCACGCCGGGGCAGGCGCGGCAATAGAGGGGCCGGCGTCATTTTGGGCGCTCCCCGTTGGCGATTCTGCGCTCGATCTCGTCCAGCATCGGCAGCGCGTGAGCAACGGTTTCCGCGGTGTAATGTGCACCGGCCGCACGCAGCTCCTGCTCAGCGCAGGCGAGACGCCTTCCCTGTTCGCCGGGATCAAGCTGGAACCAATCGGCCTCCGATAATCCGACGGTGTTCCCGCTGCGGGTCACGCCAATGGTCCACATGCCGGCATTCAGGCCTTCCTCAATATCCGCCTCGGTATCGCCGATCTTCACACAGGCGGACAGTGGATAGATGCGGAGATCCATAGCCAGCCGGTAACACATCCAGGGAAAGGGCCGGCCTCCCCCAGCATCTTCAGGGGCCAGGGAGCGATCGGTGCGATAGCCCTGCTTGGCTGCCAGCGCTTCCAACCGGTCAAGCATCGCACGGGTGTAGCCGGTCGTGCCTGCGATCCTGGTGCCCCGTGCGCGCATAATTTCCACGGCGTCTACCACCCCCGAAATGACGGTTGCGTAGCCTTCTAACACTTCCATCATCTGCGGCTCGAAATTAGCGTAGATTGCGTCCACGTCGCGCTCTTGCGGCACAGCATTCCGCAGCGCCCGCCATTGTTGTTTCACTTCCGGTTCTTCGAGCAACTTGCGGACGTGGTCTTTCTTCGCCAAACCCATATATCGACGAATCAGCGGCCGCGGGACTGCGATGCCAAATTGATCGAAGATATTCTCCAGTGCATGCACCGGCGCAATGCTTCCGTGATCCACCGCGGTTCCCGCCCAGTCGAGAAAGAGCGCGCGGATTTTTTGGCTAGGCATGGATAAATCCTAAGTCGCGCATCGACTGCTCGGCCACCCCAAAGGACAACGTCATGCCGGAACCTCCCGGCGAAGCCACAATCCTGACCCCCTCCTCCGGCTGCATCACGACCAGCGGTTTCTCAGCATGCTTGGCATAGACGCCGTACCAGCGCTCGGCAATCGTCAGATCCGGGGCCCGCAGGAACCGCCGCGTGTAGCGAAGGATGATCTCATCGACCTCCTCCTTGTTGAAGATATCGACGGTAAGCGAGTACTCATGGGAGTCGCCGAGCGTGAGCGCTCCGTCGGCAGTTTGCGAAACCAGCGCGTGGATTCCCCAGCGATCGTACTCCGGGGTCTCTTCGGCGATGCGCCGGCTGAGCGCCGGGAGCGCGCTGCAAACCTGAAAAGCGGGATAAAAACGCAGCGTGAGCCCGGCCGCCAGCGAAGGGCCAAGCTGCCAACCACCAGGCTGCGGAACGGTGCGCATCATCTGCAGTTTGCAGCGAGTCAGGCCGCTGGTCGCATAGTGCTGCGGATAGAGCGTCTCGAAATCGTCGCCGCTGCAAACAATGACGGTTTCCGCTTGCCATGGACCTTCGCCGGTATGCAGGACAGGAAGTTCGATGGCGGTCACCGCGGTCCCAAAGACGAACTGGACGTTGTATCGCTCCGCGAGAAAGCTGGCTAACGACTGGATCACCTGGCGCGGATCGACGGTAAGTTCGGTGCTGCTCCATAGCCCACCTGCGAGCCCTTCCTGCTGGACGGCATGCGAGCGTGCGAGGACTTCGCAAGGCTTCAACCAACAACATTCGTAGCCCAACTTAGGACCGAGCTCGGCGAACTCCTGCGCCACCGCCGCCTCATCCGCCCGGTAGGCTACATGCAGCGATCCCGTTTCTCGACGCGGCAGTTTGGCGAGGCCGCAGAATTTCCAGCCACAATTCGCGGCTGCGCAAGGAGAGTGAAAGCATCGTCCCGGCCGGCTGGCCGATGGGCCAGACCATGCCGAAATTGCGCACCGAAGCCCCGGCCGCGCGCGGGCTCCGCTCAAAGACGACCACGGATTTACCAGCTTTCGCTGCTACATAGGCGTGGGCCAGCCCCAGGATTCCCGCGCCTACGATCGCAACATCCGCCCTGGGATGCGACATCGAGAATCAAACTCCTGCGCTTTGAGGAATACCGGGATAGAGGATAGCAGGTTACGGATGTTGCACGGCCTGCTGCACTTACCTTGAGCCGAAGCGTTCCGTTTCCTGCATCCTAATCTGCGGTTGTTAAGCGGAAGTCAATTGCCGCCTGCTTCAGCCTAACGCTAACGAACCCCACGCGCCGCAGCGGCCTGGTGGCCGGCGTAGACGTTCTTGTGCGCGCTTGCCGTAAAATGGTGGTAGAGCGGTTGGTGTAAGGAGAGTGGAACGTGGCGCAATTGATGAGGACGTCGAATCCTGTTTTGAACCAGAAGCGTTTTGAGAGCGTCGCTGAGCTGGGCGGCGGGATGACGCTCGAGGGTACGGTCAACAAGACCGGCGTGCTTCTGCTTCTGCGCGATGGCTACCGCAGCCTGGACATGGCATCTCTTTAACCAGGCACATTCGCCTGCCGCTGTACTCCCTGGCTGTGGATCGGGACGATCGGCGGATTCGTCTGCGCGATGGTGACGGTCTTCAAAAAGGAATGGTCTCCGGTAACCGCGCCCGCTTATGCGCTACTGGAAGGACTGGCATTGGGCAGCATCTCGGCCATTCTCGAGGTGCGCTTCCCTGGAATTGCTATCCAGTCGGTCAGCCTGACCTTTGGCACCCTGCTGGTGCTCCTGCTCGCCTATCGCTCCGGACTGATCCCGGTGACACAGAACTTCCGCCTGGGAATCGTGGCTGCGACGGGCGCGATCATGCTGTTTTACCTGTTGCAGTTTGTGCTGGGCTTCTTCGGAGTTCACTTCACTTCGATCAACGGCTCGGGTCCGATCGGGATCGGTTTCAGCCTGATTGTGGTCGGCATCGCTGCCCTCAACCTAGTCCTTGATTTCGACTTCATCCAGAGTGGCGCACGGATGGGCGCTCCAAAGTATATGGAGTGGTACGGCGCCTTCGGGCTTATGGTCACGCTGGTTTGGCTGTACCTCGAGATCCTGAGGCTGCTTACCAAGCTTCGCGGCCGCGACTAAGTTCGGTCGAGGTTGCGATAGACATCGGCTATATTCCCGTTTACGTCGCTTTGCAACGGCGGTAAGTTTGCTGAATGGGGAGTTGCTGAGCGCCCTCATGCGCGCCAGGTAATCCTCATACCCGTTGGAGTGGAGAGACTTGAGTGAGGCCACGGTGATGCGCTGTTGCATCTCGGCCAGGGACTGGCCGGCCTTCCTGCTTTCCTCGACCCTCCCAGTCAATTCCTCAATATAGTTGCGCAGGTTGACCATCTGCGTACGGCCGGTTTGCAGCGCGGCATGGCCGGGCAGGATGGTGTTGAAGTCGTCACCGCCGATGGAGTCAATCGCGGCCGGCCAGAGGCGAGGAAAGCCGTCGGCGATGTTGGGCAGAAAGCCATGAATTACGTCTCCAGTGGCAACCGCGCGTGCTTGCGGGCAATAGACAACCACATCTCCGGAGGTGTGGGCATGACCGTGAAATTCGATGTGCAGGTCATATGCCGCATCTCGCAATAGGTACGACTTGTCGAAGGTGATGGTGGGCAACTCCGGCGTGTAATCCTTAAGCTCAGCCTGATAGGCCTGCAACTGCCGGACCTGGTCGGCGCAGAAGGCCTTTTCTGCAGCGGACGTTGCCCGCGCTGCCTGATCGCGCAGGGCGTCGATCTGTTGCGGCACGGTTGCGACCGAAGCCTTCATCCGGATGACTGCCTGGCTTGCCATCAGCTGCTTGGTCGCTGCAGCTCGCGATAAAGTCGACTTTCTCGCCGGTCAGACGATAGGCAGGATCGCCTTGCGTGTGGTCTGAGTGAAAGTGGGTATTGATCACGTAGCGCACCGGCTTGGTGGTCACTTCCCGCTTCATCTGGCCTATCAGAGAAGCGGCAGCCGATGGCTTGGCGTGCGCGTCGACGACCACTACATCCTTGGCACGGACGAATATGGCGGCGTTGCAATTCAACATGGCCTGAGGATGGGCACGCGCAAAGTAAACTCCGTTAGCAACCTTCTGAATGTCGAAGAGGTTGGGCTCGGAGCTGGGAGCTGCCGCGCTGGCCCAGGCAGCTCGATGCCACGCCAGCTCCAGAATCGAGGCCCCGGCCAGGGCGCCCCCCATCAGGACACGAAGGAAGTCGCGGCGTGAGGTGGGTCCGTCCACGACATGGTTGTGCGAGTGGGGATGATGGTGGCTGTGATGGGCCGAGTGCTTCTCCATGCTTCGATATCCTTTGAGCGATTGAGATAACTCATCTTATAGTCTTCGCCGGCTGAAGCCCGTACCCTTCAGAAGAACCGCGCGAAGTCCAATATTGACAATGCTCGAAGCATTATGAAAGTATCCCGGACGTCCCACAGTCGCGTGCTTGAGGGACCCCGAAAATCGGCCACAAGGAGACTGCTTCCATGAAGAAACTAGCGATCAGTGCAGGTTGTCTGTTGGCATCGCTGAGCATTTTTGCCCAAGGCCCGCAGACTTACAAGGGCGAGATTATTGACAGCCAGTGCGCCGCTTTGGGCGGCCACCAGATTATGGAGCAGAAGGGCGAAAGCCCGAAGGATTGCACCAATCGCTGCGTAAACATGGGTGGCAAGTACACCCTCTTCGATCCCGCGACCAAGACCGCCTATCAACTCGACGATCAGAAGAAAAGCGCCGCATTCGCCGGGGCGAAGGTAGCAGTGACCGGAACGCTGAACCCGGCGACCAAGACCATCCACGTGGCCAGCATCAAGGCCGGTTCCTAGCGGGTTAGGCACCTCAAGATTGCTTCACCTGCGAAGCGCCTGCCTGGAGCAGACGCTTCTCCAGTTCCGCTGCGAATTTTCCGGCGCGTCCACTACCCCTACCAGTATCTTCCCGTTCCAAATCTCAGGATCTGTAATCACGCCTTTGAAATTAGGTAGTCCTGCGCCGATAAGCAGAACTACAAGCGTGGTGAGGATTGCGCCCAAGCATGATCATCTCGTAGACGATGATGCCGTTGGTCCACGCGGGCGTAAGGGACATGCCGCCAGTAAAAATCGGATAAGACTTCTGCGAAAGCGTGGTGAGCAAAAGGCCACACGTGCCCCCGACCGCCGCACCCAGCACCGCCCAGCGATAGGGGCTCCCGGTAGCGTGCGAGTCGGTAAATTCGTAGCCCTCGTGGGGTTCGCCGGAGATGATGACGATTTGCCGCGCGTCGAACTTGAGTTCGGAGCGTGGCGGCGCGCAAGGAGTCAACAGCGCGCTGCGCTGCCATCTGGATCGGCGTACAGACCATAAAGCGCTTTCATTCCGCCACGTCCGTGGGCAGCGGCCCTTCCAGCACCAAGCCATGATGCTTACCATCGGTCGTAGCGACCACCGGAAACCCGCCATGGGGCTGCAGCCCAACCTTCATCTCCCAGATGGAAATCATGGGCACGAATTTTGAGAACAGCAGGTAGAGCAGCAGCATAAAGCCGAAGCTCGAAGCCATCAGCGTGTCTTCCACCCAGGTGGGCCGGTAGGTACCCCAGGAGTAAGGCAGGAACTTGTGCTCAAGCGCGGGCACGACGATGAGGAAGCGCTCGAGCCACATGCCCACGACGACAGTGCACGAGGCGATCGCGGTTCCGGTGATGGTGCGCAGGCGCTTGATGGCCAGGATCGGCACGGGGATGATGAAGTTGCAGACCACCATGGTCCAGAACAGCGGCGCGAACTGCTTGCGAATGCTCTCCCAGAAGACAGCCATTTCCGGAGGAGAGTTGCCGTACCAGGCGGTGAGCCGCTCGGCAAAGGTGAAGTAGAACCAGAGCAAGCTCATGGTCAGCAGCAGCTTGCCGAGATTTTCGAAATGGATGGGCTTGAGATATTCCTCCAGGTGCAGAAGCTTGCGCAGCAGCGCCATGGCCAGGATCAGGGCGGCGATGCCGCTGAAGATCGCGCCGGCAACGAAGTACGGGCCGAAGATCGAGGAGTGCCACATGGGCACCGGCGTCATGGCGAAGTCCCAGGAGACGATGGTGTGCACTGAGACGGCGACTGGGACGATGACGATGGCCATGATGTGCATGGCGATTTCGAGGCGCTGCCATTGGCGCGGCGTGCCCTGCCACCCCAGCGCCAACGCGCGGTAGATCCTCTTGCGCAAGCCGGTGGAGGCGTCGCGGACCGCGGCGAAATCCGGGATGGTGGGCAGATAAAGGAAGGTGGTGCTGCCGGTGAGATAGGTGGAGATGGCGAAGAAGTCCCAGGCCAGCGGCGAGCGGAAATTGGGCCAGATATGGCGCTCGTTGGGGTACGGGATCATCCAGAAAGCAAGCCACGGGCGGCCGATGTGGCAGAGCGGAATGATGGCGCCGATCAAGACCGAGAAAACGGTGATGGCCTCCGCGCAGCGAGTGACGGGCCGGCGCCAGGTGGCATTGGTGAGACGCAGAATGGCCGAGATCAGCGTGCCCGCGTGGCTGATGCCGATCCAGAAGACGAAATTGGTGATGTCGAAGGCCCAGAAGACCGGGGAGTTGATACCCCAAACGCCGATGCCGGAATAGAGCTGATAACCAAATGCAGCCACACCGGCCAGCAGCAGGCTGGTGGCGAGCGCCACGGCGACCCAATACTTGCCGCTACTGTGGAAGAGCGGCCGCAGCAGGTCGTGCTCGATTTGTTCAGCCGTTTTTTGCATCTTGCCAGGTGCCTCGTTCGAGATAGGTCACATTGGGCTTGGTGCCCAGCTCGCCCAGCAGCTTGGTGCCGCGATTGGAGCTCGACAGCCGCGCGACTTCGCTATTGGGATCGTTCAGGTCGCCGAAGACCAGGGCCTTTGAGGCGCAAGACTGCGCGCAAGCGGTCGTGAATTCGCCGTCCTTCAGCTCGCGCTTTTCCGCTTCTGCCTGAATCTCGGCCGCCTTGATGCGCTGCACGCAGAAGGTGCACTTCTCCATGATGCCCACGCTGCGCACGGAGACGTCGGGATTGAGTTGCAGCTGCAGCGGCATATCCCACTGCGGGTTATAGAAATTGAAGAAGCGCACGTTGTACGGGCAGGCGTTGGCGCAAAAGCGCGTGCCGATGCAGCGGTTGTAGACCTGGGCGTTCAGCCCTTCGGGCGTGTGATAGCTGGCGTAGGTGGGGCAGACGGGCTCGCAGGGCGCCTCATCGCATTGCTGGCAGAGGACGGGCTGGAAGCGGATCTTCGGATTGGGGAAATCGCCTTCCCAATAGCGCTCCACGCGAATCCAGTGCTTGGCGCGGCCGCGCGCAGCCTGATCCTCACCCGCGGTGGGGATGTTGTTTTCCGCATGGCAGGCGACCACGCAGGCTTCGCATCCCGTACAGCGGTCAAGATCGACGACCAATCCCCACTTGTGTGACATTCGGTTTTCCTGCCCTTCTCACCTCCACCACGATTTGTCGAAAATAATTTCCCTCAGTGGCTGAAAGAGGTCTGCGTGAGAACCGGAAGAGAAACACAGGTCCCTCAAGGCCAATCCCTTCTGACTTGTTAACATCAGCGCCGTTCCTCTTCATGCGGGAACCCGCTCATTCCGCCTGCGAACAATATCAGCTTGGCCTGCTCGGGTCCGCCTGCGCGGGTTAGTTTCACGCGAGTCGCGGCCCAGGCCAGCGATCCGGTTTCAGTTTCCGTGAGCGGCGCAAGAATGGAGAGCGGGTTCGCGCCACGGCCGCTGGCAAAACGGGTGAAATTCTCGTGCCCCTGGCCGACCGGCATGGCAACCATGTCGGGTGCGATGCCGGGCGAAAGAATCGCGGCCGCACGCACGCTTCCCTGCGGCGAGGCGATTTCCACCAGATCGCCCTGACCAATGCCCAAACGCTCGCCGGTCTTAGGATTGATCTCCACCCAACTCGACCACATGGCCGAGGTGAGCACGTCGGGCAGCTCCTGCAGCCAGGGCAGATGGGCGAGCGAACCATCGCCAAACGGCTGCGAGGCGTAGGGCAGAAAATAGAAGGGAAAGTCGCCCGCGGCGCCGGCAAATTCCGGTGCGGCCATCGCCATAGGCGCGTGCTTGGGCGCCGCCAATGGAGACGATGGGCGGCGGCGGCCGATGAGCCGCTCCACCAGCCGCCCTGGGTCTGCGCAGCATCCCAGAAGTCGTCGTCGGTCTTGGCGTCGATGGACCCGCCGCGCGTGCGCAGAGGAACGAAGGCGGCGCGCAGCATGGCGTCGTAGGTCGCAAACGGAAGAGCCTTGGCGACGTCGCCGCCGAGCTGATGCGCCAGGCCAAGCAGCACATCGGGCATGGGGCGCGTGTCGTGCAGGGGCAGAACGGCGGGCGGCGCGAGGCTGGCCACCGCTTGCAACGAGCCCGACTCGGCTATGCTGTCGAGCCAGGACTCCAGCGGCGCGTGGTCGGGCAGAATCAGATCAGCCTGGGCGCTGGTTTCGTCAATGAAGCTGCCGAAGCTGACGATGTAGGGAATTTTGGCGAGGGCCTCGCGTATCCGCAGAGCCGGCGGCGCAGAGAAAATCGGATTGGCCTCGTAGAGCAGCAGCATCTGCGGCGCGTGCGGCGCGCAGAGAGCCCCGCCTTGAGACTCGCCAGGCTGGCCTGCATCAGCGGCGCGGACTGCGCCACATCAGGCGTAAAGCCCAGTATCGGTGCGCGGTCCACTAACGATTCCAGGGCATTGACGGCCAGCGCGTTGAACAAGCCGTTGGTGTGGGCCAGCGGCGCACCGCCGACGATGGCAGCCGCCGATCCGCTCTGCGTGATCTCATGCGCCAGCCGCTTGATTACACCCGCAGGCACGCCGGTCTGCTTCTCCACTGCTTCGGGCGAGTAGTCCGGCAGGCCCGCGGACCAGCCGGCGATAAGCGAACCCGCGCGTGACCCGGAACCCTGCGGAGCGAGCTTCTCGCTCAGGATGACATGCGCGATGCCCAGCGCCAGCGCGCCTTCCATTCCCGGCCGGCAAGCAATCCACTCATCGCAGTTGGCGCCGGTCTGCGACATACGCGATTCCACCTGCACGAATTTTGCGCGGCGGCCCGGGCGGCCCTGGCGCATCTCGCCATAACCGATCGATTGCGCCACGGCAGAGTTCCAGGCGCCGAGAAAATCGGCGCCGAAGGAGATGACATAATCGGCGCGGGCAAGGTCGAACGTGGGCAACGCCGCGTGGCCGAAGCTGAGCAGATTCGCCTGGCGTAACACGGCTTCATCGAAAGGTTGGTACCAGACCGCCGGCGGCGCGCCGTAAGCTTTCAGGAAGCGCTCGATAAGTTCGTGGCGCTGGCCGGGCAAGGGCCGCGCCAAAAAGGCAAGAGCGTTGCTGGACTTCGATGCTTGCAACGCAGCCAGGTGCGCGGACAATTCCTTCACCGCATCGTCCCAGGTTATTTGCTGGAACTCGCCGGATCCGCGCGCGCCAGTGCGCTTGATAGGGTGAGTGATGCGATCGGGATGGTAGAGCACCTGCAAGCCTGCCTGGCCGCGGGCGCACAGCTTTCCTTGATTAATGGGGTGCTGCGGATTGCCTTCGAGTTTTTTCGCCAGGCCCATCTTAATCAGCCCCTGCTGGCCATGACGCACGACTTCTGCCTCGCCTTGCATAACCCGCACCTGCAGGCCGCAGCCCGCGGAGCAAAGAGTGCACACGCTGGGCTTCAAGGTGGCAATGCCGGGGATCAGCTCTTCCTCGGGAACGAAACGGATGAGCTGCTTGTCGGGCGCACGGCAGGCTTCGAGCGTTGCCATCACGCCAGAGAGAGCCGATATCTTGATGAAGTCTCGCCGTTCCATAAGTCTCAGTAGTGACAGGTCTCGCAATCGATCGAAACTTTTTTCTGCGTATGGCAGTTGAGACAGAAGCCCATATTCAAATCAATCTTGCGTTCGGCTGTGGTCTGTTTGGTCAGGTCGCCGTGGCAGGAAGCGCAGTCCACGCCGGCGCGGATGTGGGGCGCGTGATTAAAGCGCACATGCGCCGATTGGCTGTAGTTGTACACGCGCACCCAGGGGATCTCTTCGCCGCGCGCCTTGTAGGCGGCAATCTTCTTAATCTCCGGCCGGTCGGTAGCGATCGACGAGTGACAGCTCATGCACACATTCACGCCGGGGATGCGCGCTTCGGGTCCTTGATCCACGCCCACGTGACAAAAAGTGCAGGGCAGTCCCTTGGCCAGGTGCACGGTATGGGTGTAGGCGATGGGCTGCACCGGATGTTCCGGGTGGATATCCAGAAAGTCTCTTATGGCGGCGGATGCGGTGGGATGCGCGGGGGTGAATACACCGCTGGTCACGTATTGCGATGGCCCCGATGCGCGCGTCGCTCGCGAGGGAAGTACGACTTCCCGCAGCGCCCAGGCGGAGACGCCGGCCACCATCATCACCAAGCAAATTCGCCAACCCATCGGGATCCGCATAGAGAGCAAGTCTTAGAGCATTTTCACTTCAACTCTGCACAGCCAAGTGTGGCGAGGGTAAGCCGCGCCGGCATTTGTTCTTCCTGTAACCAAAAGTGAAAACGCTTTAGAACTGTGGATCGGCCTTGAAAAGGCCGATGCTACACGACTGCCGAACACTTGTAAATAATGAAGAGTAGAATGGCCGCGCATTGCAGTTTAACCGGAAGGAGTTGAATCATGAGCGACGCCCCGAAGAATCCCGGCCTGGACGGTCGCGCCCGCGAAAAAAGCGGACAGATCGACCACAAGCATCCCACCACCAAGATCAAGCACCTGCGCGAGCATTACGGCCATCACTTCGCCCCTGATTGGGACGGCGAGCGCACTCTCGGTGAGCTACTCAAGGAGACCAAGTTCGAGTCCCTCAGCCAATACGTCAAGCACCACGGTCATCAACCGGTGAGCGCGACCTAACCAATCACGCAGAGAATCGGTTTGGCCTTGGATGGCCGCCAATAGCATTCACCTGCGGTCCAGGTTCACCCAGGACTGACATCCTGGGTCATTCTCAGTCGTCCCTACGGGACTGTTCTCGTTGGATACCCTACCCAGGACTACGTCCTGGGCTATTCTCAGCCGTCCCTCCGGGACTGATTGCGATAAGCTCTGAGAGCTGATTTGTTTTCAGCGAGTGCGCTACAAATCGGGCGCACCGAGGACTAATTTGGACAAGATTGGCTGAGAGTAGGTCAGGACGTTAGTCCTGGGTCTAGCTGTACCCACGAGTAGTCCCGCAGGGACGGCTGAGAGTAGCCCAGGACGTAGTCCTGGGTCATCCTAGCAAGAGCGTGGACCATCAATCAGCGGCGAGGAGCACCAAGTTAGCGCTGGATGTAACGCCCAGGATCCCGCGCGGAGCCGCAACCAGACATCATGAAGAGCTACATTCCGCGCGCACTGCTAACCACTCGCTGCTTGCTCATACTTTTGATCATAGGCTGCAACAACACCGTGCAACCGCCTGTTGCTCCGCATAGAGACACGGAGGTACGTCCGAACAACGGTATCAGCCACGAGAGCGCTCAAACTACGCCAGGAACGACGAGCCCAGGGCCCGGTCACGCCGCGGGCGTCCGGAGGAGCAGGCCGCGCCGGGCCAATTCGATTTCTATCTGCTGAACCTTTCCTGGTCCCCGGAGTTCTGCGCAACGCACGGTGACAGCCCGGAGTGCGGGCGCAACCTGGGGTTTGTAGTACACGGATTATGGCCGCAGAATACCAGCGGCGACTATCCGCAGCATTGCAGTGATGCGCCCGGCCCCTCCAATCCCCAGGCCGACACAGATATCATGCCCACGGCGAGCCTGGTAGAGCACGAGTGGCAGACACACGGCACCTGCTCAGGACTGGCAGCCGACAATTATTTCGCCGCCATTCATAAGGCCTACGCAAGGGGTAAAGATTCCCGCGAATATTGGCCTGGGCAGGGATGCC
The DNA here is from genome assembly GCA_963821315.1 of uncultured Acidobacteriaceae bacterium. Lineage (GTDB taxonomy): Bacteria > Acidobacteriota > Terriglobia > Terriglobales > Acidobacteriaceae > PALSA-350. The sequence continues at coordinate 302,996 of CAWGDP010000025.1, forward strand.
GATGGCGTCACTCCAGACGACCTGTTAGGGCGCTTTGCGGAGGCGAATCCGGGCTACCCGGCAGGAAGCTTCGCGCTGAGCTGCGGCAACAACAGGCTGACCGCAGTGGAGATCTGCCTAAGCAAAGACCTCCATCCCGAGGCCTGCCAGGGGGTGCGGTCGTGCCGGGCTAACGTGGTGAAGGTAACGCCGCGATAGGGGTCAGCTCAGGGTTGGGGGGAGGGGGGAGCCGGGTCCGCGGGTTGGGGAGCAGGCTGAGCGGTGGTCTTCGCGCCCTGCTGCCGAGCCAGCTTCTCGGCTTGTTTTCGTCTGTGATGGCGCACGAATGTCTGGCCAGAATTCGATAACTTCAGAGCCGATAATTGCCTGGGCGGTCACTGAGACTCCACGTTCGAGTGTGCCCCCAACCGTTCGATCTGGTGCCGGATAGTACACATTGGAAATGGCAGCGCCGACCATATTGCCCATGACATTGGCATAATTCGGTCCCCAGCTACCGTTATCCCGCTTGCACCACACAGTGCCGCTTGCTGCCCACAAAAACCGGCCTAAGTAGCTGCCTGTGCCCTTCTGAAAATAGCGCGGATCTTCGTGAAACGCGCTTGCCAACACAGCGTTGCCGAAGAAATTGCCCACAAAGTAGTCGGTGTAAGAGGCGCCAAATCGCTTGCCGTACCCCTGCAACCCCTGCCCGTATTCGGGAAAGCTATTATCGGCCTGATCGGTGCCGGCCAGAAAAGCTGCGAGCAGGAAGGGCCAGGGGTCGGTGGCGCTCTTGAAAAAGAGCTGATACTTCTGCCCGGCAGTGAGAGGAACGGCGTCCTTATTGCCGGTGGTATTGAAGGTTGCCATCACACCCATCACTCGTTGCTTCTCCTGCTGCTGAAGCTGCTCCTGCGCCTTTTTTCGCTGTTCTTCAGGGCTAAGCTGGGGCGCCGGGGCTGGAGGAGGCGAAGCCTGAGAGTCGGACTGACCCTCGGCCGCAGGAGTGGAATTGCCTGATGATGTCTGGGGTAGGTTTGGCGTCGGACTATCCGGCAGGTTCAGCTCGGGGGCGACGGGCTGTGACCTCGCCATGGGGCCCGTCAAAATCAAGACGAAGGCTACGATTGCAGCCGAAAACCATCGATTTAAAGCCAATCGGCTACCTCAATCCTGCGCGTAGACCAATCGCCCAAACCGGCCAACATGGGCTGTCGCTTATTGCGAAGATGCAATTTGTATGCCGGGCCCATCCGGAGTCGAATCTCAGCTGATCAAACAGACGAGATAAAGCGCGAAAAAGCCTACATCTCCCACCAAGGGGCGGGAAATGTCCGAGTCGCCCTGAACGTGCTCTGGAATTCGAATCGTGTACTCGTAATCCCACGCGCCGCGCGATGGAGGAATGGCCTCCACAATGGTCTTGGCACGCCTCTATGAATAACGAGAACAGTTCTGGAACTATTCTATGGCAAATCGAGCACCGTAAATCGGGAATCAAGGGATGCTTGTGGCGCCAACAAACGATTTAAGCCCGCCACGCCAATAACTAGTTGATTTTAACTGCTCCGTCTGGTATTTCCGGCCTTTACCCGAGGCCCACCGGCCGGCCCGGGCAGGCTAGGGCTTCAGCGCATCCCCGTGGCAGCCGGGATGGTCGCATTGGCACGTAAGCTCGGTCAGGTTTTTTGCGTCCTGGCAGGTTGGGCAGCAGTACTTCTGATGGTCAGAGGCAATACAACCACAGGCGGGGTGGGCACACTTCTTGGTTTCGGTCATTCGGCTTCTCCTCGGGTTGCCTGCTCAGGCTATCCGTTTATTTTTTTTATTCGCCCTTGTTGCCGGTTGCCGGCTGAGCGCCTGTACCCGGACCCTCTTCGTCAATCGCCTCAACCACACCGTCGTCGGTTCCAGGCCTTCCGTCGCGGACGCTCTGCGCACCCAGCGAGTTTTCGCTGCCTGCGGGCGCTGTCCGATCAATCCCGGTCAAGCGGGCTTCATCGCTACTGTTCCTGCTTGCTTTTTGCTGGGTTGTGCTCATGCTGCACCTCTTCTTGTTATGCCTGAAAGGTAGGATGCAAGATCACCTTGCAGTAAAGCACTTTTGTTTTTGGTGAAATTAAGATGAACATTGACTTTGCGCTCCCCAAACTCCACGCATCTGATGGCAGAGGGGGATGGGAGCATGGACATACCAGATGACCTGACCAAACTGATGGCCCAACTCAAGCGAGTCGCCGCAAAGGCTAGCGAGATGGGGCTAAACGACCACCGGCCGAGCGAAAGCGATACAGAACAGTTCCTGTCACACTATGGCTTCACCGAGGACGTTATCATCGAGCGGATCGAGATCACAGAGCATGGTGTGTTTCAATTTTATCTATTTGCTGCCTGGCAACCGCAGACCGAAGAGCTCTCGTTGTTCCAGTTGTCCGCGGGAAGCTGATCGGATCTACGGAGCGCGCCGCCTTCGGTCCGATGTAGGTTACATTCGGCAGGCAGCCGCTTCTTTCCATGAATCTATAACGATCGTGGTTACATGGTCTGGCCGGACCTGGGACATCATTGGTACGCCTGGTCGAAGAGTAACCCGCTTTGGCCTACTCAGGCGGCAGAACGACCGCCCGGCGCATCTACTTCAAACGTGCTCCCTGTTTTATATGAGCTGGATATGACCCGGATTTGGCCACCGAAAGATCCATGGCAGAGCCTCTGAGAATCAGTGATATTTTCGAGCATGCCGCCACCGGATTGGCCATTACCGATGTGACGGGCAACGTGGTGAATGTAAATAAAGCATTCGCCAGGATTCTCGATTGCAGCCCGGCGGAGTTTCATCAAGCAAACCTCTTCCGATGGACGCATCCGGAAGATCGGTCGCGGCACGACGAGCTGCTGAAACAATTGCTGGCGGGAGAAATTCCCGGCTTTGTCATTGAGAAGCGCTACATGCGCAGAGACGGTAGCGTGGTGTGGGTGCGCAACTCGGTCTCGCGCATGGGCACTGAGCAAACGTCCCAGGGATACCTAATGTCTATCTGTGAAGATATCAACGATCGCAAGCGGGCCGAGGGAGTTCTCGAACGGCAAGAACAGATGGCGGCCATCGGCAGACTTACCTCCTCGATTCTTCACGAAATCAACAATCCGCTGGAGGCCGTAGGCAATCTGATTTTCCTTGCTCGCCAGGCAGAGAACCCTGCTGAGGCGGCCGGCTACCTTGAGCAGGCCGAACAGGAGCTGAGTCACGCCTCCCAGATTACGTCTCAGGGCCTCCAATTCCATCGCCAGTCTTCCACTGTGACCTCTACGAACGTGGTAGACCTATTGCGTTCCGTCCTGGCCCTGTTCAAAGGCCGTCTTAAGGAGGCCCGGGTTGAGGTCGCTCTAGCAACGGACGACGCGCCCGAGCTTATGTGTTTTCCCGGCGAGATTCGCCAGATCTTTGTCAATTTGATCAGCAATGCTATGGACTCGATGGACGCCGGCGGCCAGCTCAAAATTCGCGTGAGGCCAAGCACCGACTGGCGGACCGGTGAGCAAGGCGTTCGGGTAACCATAGCAGACACCGGCCATGGCATGAGCCTCGAAACAAGAAAGCATATCTACCGGGCGTTCTTCACCACCAAAGGCGCGCACGGATCGGGCCTTGGTTTGTGGGTCACGTCCAATATCGTAAAGAAGCATCGAGGCCTCATTCACGTTCGCAGCAAGTGCGCTTCTCCCAAGGGCGGCACTGTTTTCAGCCTGATTTTTCCTTACCGCGGTGCTCAGGGCAAAGTCGCCGGCTACCGGTTACCTGCCGCGTAACCGGCAACTTTCTTTTTGTAGCCACGACAGAGCGAGCGGTAGATCGTCGCTGTCCGCTTAATTCGCCGATGAAGGCAACGTTTCTTGGCCTGTGAGCACCTAACTTTTCGGAGTACGGGCCTGCCGGCGGTAATACCAAGTCTTCTCCAACCGCAGGAACACCCGATGAGGTCACATCCCCCGTTGGCCTGCAGGTAGTCGATCGGATCTCAGACCCGAAGTGCATCAGACATCGATCGCTGGAAAGGGGCGAACTATGTTTCTAATTCTTGGCTTCGTTTTGTTGCTGCTGTGGCTGGGAGGCTTCTTCGTCTTCCATGTCACCGCATTCTTTATTCACATTTTGCTGATATTGGCCGTAATTTCCATCATCTTCCACTTCATGCGAGGCGCTGCGTCTGCGGTTTGACGTAGCTCCCGCAGAGTCTCGACTGTCATCACGCAGCGCTGGCAAACGCGGCTCTTATTGTTGTGGGCTTTCTCCATAAGGCAAAAGAACAGTGAAAATGGCGCCCCTGGCGCCATTTTCATTTCCACTTTTAGACCGCACCTGTACGCTCCCTCCATGCCGTTCGGCGATCTCCTTGCACACCCATAGGCCGAGCCCCGTTCCAACATCCTTCTTGGTGGTGAAGAAAGGGTCAAAGATCCGTTTCAGGTTTTCCGGGGCAATCCCCGGGCCGTCATCTTCTATATTGAGCCGGATCAATTCACTATCGGCCAGCTTTACCGGGGATGCTTCGATTTTCAACGTTCCTTTGACGGGTAAAGCATCGATCGCATTGGAAACGATGTTGGATACGAGTTGCTGTAGCTCCCCAGCCAGACCCGTGATCGTGGGGCAATCTTCCAGGGCAAGTTGAATCTGAATTTGTTTGATTTGCAGCTTATTCGAATACAGAGTGAGCACAGATTCTATGAGGGTGGGAAGATGTATGGATGTAGGGGAAGCGGACTCCCGATAAAATCCCAGCGTTTGCCGGGTGATGTGCGATACCCGAGCCAGTTCCCGTTCAGCAAGTTTTAGTTGTTCAGTAACCTTGTCGGGCGCATCCGGATTATTTTTTGCCAGAAATATCAAGTTACCGATCGCCTCCAGCGGATTGTTGATTTCGTGGGAGACGGTCGCTGCCAGGCGAGCAGCAGTCGCCAGCTTCTCGGTGCGGCGCAGCACTTCCTGGAGGCTCCTTTCACGAGAAGCATCATGGAAGACCAGGACCACCCCGATCACCTTGCCGGCCCTGTCTCTTATGGGTGCGGCACTATCTTCGATAGGCAATAAATGACCTTCACGGTGTCGTAATACGGTGTGGTTTGCCAGACCGACAACGCCACCCAACTCCAGGACTTTGTCCACGGGATTTTCTGCCGGCTTATTCGTGGCTTCACTGAAGATAGGAAATACGTCCCCAATCTTCTCTCCCTTGGCTTGTGCCAGGCTTGTACCCGTAAGCCGTTCAGCTACAGGATTCAGGAATGAGACAACACCCTGGTGATCGGTCACGATGACACCGTCTCCAATGGATGAGAGCGTCACCCGGAACCATTCTTCACTTTGGCGGAGGGCGGCGGCGTCTCTCTCTCGCCTCTCGCTCTCGCGCATGATAAACAGCGCTAGCAGGATGATTCCCAGGCCCGCAATGGCGCTTGCCGCATAAATGCAAGCGACTGTGATGCGGATGCTTTCCCGGTAAGCAGCTCTACGGAGCTCGCCCACGCTTGTTTCTTCTTGTTCCATCTGGCTGACAAGGGAGCGAATGCTTTCCATGACGTTGAAGCCCTTGTCGGACATCACCAGCGCCTTGGCGCCGGTCGCGTTCCCTGCTTGATAGAGGGCGATCGTCTGTACCAACTCGGCCATTTTCTGGTGTATCAGGGCCTTGAGATTGGCGGCCTGGGTTTGTTCTCCGGGATTGTTGCCGATTTCGGTGGTAAGGCTGTCCAGGTGCGAATCGATCTGACCGATGGCGAGATTGTATGGTTGAAGATAGTCGGGCTTCTCGGTGTAGAGGTAGCCGCGTTGCCCTGCCTCGGCATCCTCAAGCAGCGACTCGATGTTTCTGAGCTGTTGCACCACTCGCCGGCTGTGGCTGAACCACTCCTGATTCCCGACCTGAACGGCGAGTTGATACCTCAGGATGGCCGTGTTTATTGCCAGCAGGGCCAGGATTACCATGAAACCGGCAATCACACCGAGACGTTTGTAACTTGAGCGCATGGGCGTCCGCAGTAACCCCTTCGGTAGGTAATATTCGCATTCCCGGGGTTGTCAAGAATAGATGCTCGCTCCCAATGTCCGGGGTGCCAAATGATGTCACGAAGGATGCCCCTGGCATAGCGGAATATCCACCGCTTCAAGCAGCTGATTTTAAGAGATGTAAGTTATTGAAAAGATTGGCTCCTAGAAACCATCAGTTCTTCGGGCCTTTAACGTGTTGATCGTAGCTTACCCCTCTGGAGGCACCCTATTTATCGTCTGTCTTATTCTTCTGGAGCATCCGCTTGATGTCGGGAGCAAACTCCGCCAGGCAGACATGTGCGAACTAAGCGAACTATGCGAACTAAGTCTGCTCCTGCATTGATTCTTCATTTGTCGCGTCCTCGGTCGTCGATTCATCTTCTGTCTCTTCTCCGCCCATGGATTGCGCTTCTGCTGTGGCGGACCAGAGGGTGGAGGGCCGACCTGCACTGGGCTGGCTGGTTGGTTGGATTGCGCCCAACGACACAAGTTGTTGGAGTGCGGCTTCGATGCGGTCGCTGCTGAGATGGCCATGGAAGAGGGCACTCATTTGGGTTCTGGACAATCCGTTGGTGGATGCGTTGATGGCATCGAGGATACGGTCGGCGGTGTGGTCGCCAGTCGATGTGCCGAAAAAGAGAGAGGCGCTTGCGGAGCAGTAGTCCCACACCGCGAGGGCAGCCTGAAGGTGAGGCAGCCCGATACTAGAGCTACAGTCGAGAACAGCGTATATGGCGCTGAGGCGCAGAACCTGGGCTTCGGCCCGACTGGTAGCGGCACCGTAGAGATCGGGACGGGCCTGGCTCAAGACTGGATAGCACTCGTGCCAGCGAGTTCGTGCCTGCTCGTCACGGCTGAGGCGGATGGTGTGCGCATCGCCGACCCAGTCCAGAGCGCGGCGCAGTTCGGTGGCGACCGCCGATAGTTCATGAGCGTCCAGGTTGCCGCCTTCCGGGAGGCATTGGCTGCGCTGCACTGCAGTCCAGAGACAACGGTTGGCGAAGCCGTTGTGGGCTTCTGTGGGGTGGAGATTCTCTGTGAGTTCGCGCTGCGTGATATGGGCGATGAGGCTGATATGCGTGCGGGTTGCCTGGATGGGTTGGCGACCATCGAGCGAGCGGAGATCACCGCTATCCCAGGCACAACGGAGCAAGGGTGAGAGGTGACCCTTGTTCCGGCGCAAGGAATGGAGAACGGCGGCGAACTCCTCCGAGAACGCGAGCAGGCGGCGGTCCGTGGCCGGCTGCTGATCGCGCAGAGCATAGATAAGGGCGGCGGGCGTCAAGCGAGCGGTGGTGACGCGTTCGGCGACCCAGGGATGATCGACTTCAGCGAAGAGACGGCGGATTTGGTTCCAACTTGTCCCCTTGCGGGCCTTGCTGGATTCGCCGACCAGCACCACGAAAAGGTTGAGACCATGGCGGGTAGCATCGACCATGCAGTGGGGCGCAGGACCAACGGCATTGCCGAACGCAGCCAGCAACTGGAGGAGGATGGCGGCGGGATGGGCCTCGGTGTGCGGGGCCAGGGCGCGTACGGCCATCCCTGCGACGCCGTAGAGTGCGGCTTCGCTGAGGATTGGATTCGTGGGCACACTGGGCGGTGGCGGTGTGCGCGGCGCAGAGCAGATATGTAACTGCGTCTGTGTATCGAGCTGCTGTTGAACGCTTTCGAGTTCTGCGATGCGACGTTGTATGTCGGACAGAGTCGGAACGGACGGACGGGTTATCCCGTCGAAAGAGTTAGATATCATGATTTCCCCGCTTGCACGATTTCGCATTGGTGTTGGAAGCCGTTGGCCAGTTGACGTTTTTGTCGGAGGCCGGATACGCAGACATGGATAAGACTGCCGGGTTCAAGGGCGGTGTTCTATAAACCGTGGAGCGGTGTGTCGATTCGATATGCTTTCTCATCTTTATCCGCACGACTCCATGTCTCCGGCCAGTGGGGTGTCGGAGGATCTACCAGTGGGGGACTCTTAATTAGGAAGGTATTACCGCGTACTTGTGGCGTCGATAGCGTTTACGAATAAAGATGAGGGTAAAGGGGTATTTAACTTGTAGTTAACAGTCTCATTTGCTTTTCCATCCCGCCTTGAACACTACTCAGAGAATAGACATGCCCCAGCCCTGACTCCAACCATCGTTCGGAGCTAGAGTGACTGTGGCCTCCTCGTAGCCTACGACCTTGCCAAATCCTGGTATTGTCGAGCCGATGACATATCAAGTGTCATAGAGCATCTGACGGATGATGCAATGGCTCGCTCTACACCAAATAGTTGCCGCAAGATATCAATGGTGCTATACAACTAGTCCATGGGAGAGGCAGAACAAACCCGAAAGCCCGACACTCAGCTTTTCCATGATGTTTTCAACGCGAGTCCCATCGGGATTGCAGTGGAGAACTTGGAAGGTCAGCCGCTCTTCGTGAATCCAGCCCTTTGCTCGTTCCTCGGTTTCAGCGCGGAGGAACTGCGTAACAAACGCTGGGCGGATTTTTCTCCGCCTGAAGACGCAGAGAAGGATTGGGCGCTTTTTCAGCAATTGTGTGCAGGTTCAATAGATCATTACCAACTGGAAAAGCACTATTTTCGGAGAGACGGTTCCTTGGTCTGGGGGCGCTTAAGCAGCTCTTTATTGAAGAGTAGTCCATCTTCGCTCGTACTGGCGATGGTGGAGGACATCACGGACAAAAAGAAGGCAGAGGACGCGCGGTTTAGGCATGCCGCAGTTATCGAATCATCTGACGATGCGATTGCTTCGGGGACTCTAGATGGAACTATCGTAACTTGGAACACAGGTGCGCAGAAGATTTACGGATACACGGAGGCTGAAGCCCTAGGTAAGCCGATTAGCATGCTTTTCCCGCCTGAGCTACCGGATGATGAGAACAAGATTCTTGAAACGTTGAAATTGGGGGATCGCATCGAGCATTTTGAAACGGTTCGTGTTACCAAAACGGGAAAAAGAATTAACGTATCCCTGACTATTTCGCCGATCAAGGATTCAACTGGCAGAACTGTGGGCATTTCTGGAATAGCCCGTGACATCACAGATCGAAAGCTGGCGGAAGAGGCTCTTGCGTGTATGAACCGCAGAGTGATTGAGGCAGAAGAACGGGAACGTAACCGGATCGCGAAAGACCTTCACGAAAACATCGGCCAGCGTCTTGCTTTATTGGCAATTGGTATCGAACAACTCAAAAATGACTTCCGCAATCGGAGTGTTGAACTTGAACTTCTCGACGAGCGCATCGACGCAGTGTGGAGGGAGACTTTGGAGATATTGACCGATGTTAAAGCTTCGGCGCATGAGTTGTACTCTCCGAGGCTAGACTATCTCAGTATCGCTGCGGTTATGAGAGTCTTCTGCGAAGAGTGCAGGGAGCGGAGGAAGGTGGAGATTGAGTTCAGGAGCCACGGTCTCCCCAGCCCCGTGCAGCCGGAGGTTTCTATTTGCCTCTTCCGGGTTCTACAGGAAGCGTTGGACAACGGGGTGAAGCATAGCGGGGTACAGAAGTTCAGCGTGCAATTGTGGAGTGCGTCCGATGAAATTCATCTTACGGTTAGCGACTCTGGCGCCGGCTTTGACCTCAAGGCGGCAAAGAGAGGCGGAGGGCTTGGTCTGACCAGAATGGAGCAGCGCGTAAGACTCGTGAATGGAACATTTTCGGTCGATTCGCGACTTGAAAAAGGCACTACAGTCCACGTTGGCGTGCCTCTCGGTTCGGTAAGCGATTCCGTGCGGGCGGCTGGGTGAAAGTCCAACGCGGCTCACCGTACCCGGCAAATTTTCTGGAAGATTTGTTTATCTTCTTCGCGGGAAAAGTCGGTCAACGAGAATCCGCAGAGAACATCTATGTCGTGCCGTCTAGCTAGCTGGTTACAGAGTTGTTCCACCTGAATCGCCTCATCCGCCTTGCCTTGCGCCCACAGGATTGATCCACATTCCCCACAAAGTGCAACCCGCCCCCCCACAGTCGCCCGGGCGGCTGTCGTGAACAGATCTCCGGCGACTCCCAAAAATCGCACTGGGTCAAGCAAATCACTCACCATAAAGATCGCGAGGGCCTCGGCAACGTCCAAAGAGACATAACGCCCCTGTTCGATGGCAGCGATAGTATCCACGCCATGTTCCTGTAGTCTCTGAAGGAGACTCTTGCGGTGTGACTCAGTCACGACCGCGATAACGGCACTCCCTGCCTCCAGAGCGGCTTCGATGAACCGAGTAAAACCAACTACTAAAGATGCATCATCAGAATAGAATTCAACCTCGTGGTTGCGAGCGATCTCCTTTTTCTCAATGCCAACGATGGGAGAACCTGCTTGTGTACGAAATCGGGAAGCTTGCGGGTCCGTCGCGCCGGTGAAACTGTGACCCGACAATCCCCTGCTGACAAACTGCCTGCCCCCAAGAACCGCTTCCAGAGCCGCCAACAGTTCGCTTCCAGCGTGCGCCTTAACCACGTAGCCGAGTGCTCCCAAGGCAAGGGCGCCCTGCACCACATCGGCGGAAGATTCTTGACTGAGAAAGAGTATCTTGCATTGAGGGCAAGACTTCCGGAGCTGTCGAGCCACTTCTATCCCATTGAGGCTGGGAAGCCCGATGTCGAGGACAATCAGGTCCGGTTTCAGTTCTTCAGCTTTGCGAACCGCTTCTAATCCGTCTGAGGCCTCGCCGATGACTTGCAGATCCCGCCTTTCACCGAGCGTTGAACACACGAATTGCCGGAACCGTTCGAAATCATCGACAACCAGAACCCGGACTGCTGTCGCTTCCAAGTAGCCTCCACTCACTGTTCGAACCCGACTCATTGAGTGTAGTTTCTGAAAAAGGCGCTGGGTCGGTGGTTGCGCAAGCGCAAGATTTGATTATAGGGTCGAATACTGGACAGAAGAGGAACATTGTGGAAAACCCCGACAGAACCAATCGCAATTGCTGAGCATAAGATTGGGTATTCTTTGGGGACCTGCAGTTCGAGTGCATGATCCACCCTTGGAAGCGTGATTCTTCGCAAGGTGCACTGCGATGGCGGGTCTTCCACCACTTGTATTCAGCTAGTTTGCGGTCGGCTTGTCGATATTGTCGATCACGATGAGTTCGAGCGGCTCTTTCTTCGGATCGAGCTTGAAACCCAGCGGGTTAACACCAAGAAGAAAGGCCGTGGCCTTGTCATTGTCATTACCACCCAGCGAGCTGGTAGGGATCATCACCGTGAAATCGAAGCGGCCGTTCAGGCGAGTTTCGTCGACAATCTGCCGGTCCTGGATCCAGCCCATCAAAAATTCGGTGAACTCGGGCATGGTAGTGTGAGAAAACTGCACCGCTGTAGTGCCATCCTCCAGTTCCCTGGGAGAAATGAGGATGTCGTTGACGCTCGGAGCGCTGACATTGATCTTTGGAGGGCTTTTGTCGACGACGAGGGCGTAAACCGGGAAGTCCTTTTGCACGATGTGCACCCTGAAGCCGAACCGCTCTGCGAGGAGCTTCCTGACCATCAGCCGCTGCTGATCCATGCTCGGCAGGCCCGGCGCATCCGGTTCGCCGGTCACGTCAAATCGGAGTCCGTCCATCCAGGAAGGCCCGCCTTCGATTTGGCGCCGCCGCACGTGGTAGGCAAATAGGATGAGGTCGGCAACGGTGTTGTCTCGCGCCTGAAACAGGCGGGTCCGCCATGAATAGCCCCAGTTTTTAGCATCGGGTGCGCTGGGCTTGATGGTGGCAACTTCGAAGGATGGGTCCGCCGTCGCCAACATCGTAGGAATATTGGACGGGCCGGAATACGCCCAAAGTGTTTCCGGCGTGGCGAGGGCAAAACTCACGGGGAAGGACTGGTTGCCCTGTGTCCAGGTCCCTGCAATTGATTTGCCGTCGGCGCTCAGTTTGCCGCGAAATGTGATGTCGCTAACCGCCGCGGTCAGGTTCGGCGCCCTGTAGGTCGTCGAGAGCAATCGAAGCACATCGGCCGACCGGTCAATAAAAGTGATGGATCCGCCCAGGGCCCCGTTGCCTGCATCCGCGATCCTGAGCACAATGCGCGGGCTTTGGCCAACGGGCAGGGTCCCCTGCCAGGTTCCGGCGATGCTCTGCGCATAGGCAACCGCCACAGCACTCAGGGAAATCATCAGAATGCCGCTGCTTCTGAAGGATCTCGAAAATGCATCCCTCTTCACAGTTCTATCCAAACGCATACCCCAAGGACGCCCCGGCCCACCAATTCATTCGGAGAATTTTCATGCTGTTCCCTGCTGTTCGGTGGAATGTGGCGGATGGACCGCCAAACCGGAAGTAATCCAGAGATGCCTGTGAAGTCGCATTATCGATAAGTTCCCCAGCCGAGGCATGGGAACTCGGCTCATGGATGGATCGGGTGCGTCACAAAGATACTTTGGTAACGCCTGAATGGCTCCCGATAATGTCTGACTGCGACCTTAGACAATTGCCACGACAATTTCATGACTCCCAACTACCTTAATCCAGGCTCATTACGGCGGATGCTACCCGAACGGGCCAACGCATCAACTGAAGGGGTCAATCACATGTAGCAGAGACGATTCGTTCGCCGGTCCTGCTGTGGTATAGCGGCGTCTCGTCGGCGCACGTATACCTTCTCTATCCTGATGCTGCTTGAGGCATGCTTCTGGATTTGGAGGTAATATGCAATTGATCGAGCACAGCGCACTCGCGGCGGCAGCCTGGCTTTCTTTGGATGCTCTCTTTGTCATTGCATGGGCGAGGTATCACTCAGCGCGTATTCGATACGCTGACTGTATAGGAGCTTCCGGCAACAGATAGAACATACTCGAGGCCCCCCTAAGCACTTAAAGTTTGAACCAGTTCGCAGACAAGGTGTCCAAGGCCAAGGCTGCCGGGCCAGGCAAGTTACCGGAAATCGTTTCACGGGAACTCAGGTTCGTCTTGTCGATCTACGGGGTATGCGGGAGCGCGAATTCCCATGGGAAATTGAGTGCTGGCACCCACTTGGACGGTAATGAGTATGGGTGTTTTCCCGCCGGGCGCCGGAGAAGTGTCAGAACTGGGTGAGCGCTGTGGCAATGTGCTCGAGGCAATCAGCGGCAACGAGCCGGTAGCGCGCTGTGTGGCGCGACCGCACCTTGCCCATCGTGACTGTGTCGCAAATCACAACATCCGCTGCACCAGGGTCAATTGGAGCGCCCGGGACGACCAAGTGCAAGTTGAGAGTATGTCTCCTCCCGATTTCAGGCGCGAGGAGGCTTCGAGCTGTTTTGAGGAGTAGTTCGCTTACCGAGACAACAGCGACAATTGACGGTTTGCGCAACTTACGGAGGAGATTCAACTCCTCGGCAGCCTGGGAATACACGATCCCTATCGCGGGCCTGGTTGCAGGGACATGAGGCTTCACACTTTCCATGAGAGGCTTAGCGACCAACACCTGGGCCCCAGTCGCCAAACCCGGTTCTGCGGTGAAGTCATTGTAGGAACAGCCCTGAGCCAACCAGCCAGAACTCTCATGAACCTCCGCCATAATGATGTCGCGCAAGCCTGGTTCTTGCTCAACTACCAAAACATGGTCGGGTGGTTGGGCCAAAAGGCGTTCGCGGACTCGTAGTCTTAAGGCCTGCAAGGTATATCCCATGTCCCTTGCGCGTTCGATGCTCTCGTTTATTAGCTCATCCAGACCGTTCGGTCCGACCGAGGACGCAATTGGGCCTGCTCCCACCATCAAACGGCTACCGCGACGGCGCGTCAGTGGTGGGATCGTCTATTCGGTACATTTCGGGACACGGATGCCTTCGCTCCGCAATGCGGATTTCCCGACGGTCACGAGCGCAACCTGGAGGGCATGCTCGCCTTTCGAGACGAATACTGACGCCTACCCCGAATCGGAAATTACCGTGGCAGCGGAGCAATCTCAGGTTCCCGCAAAGTCTGATTTTGAGTAACTTGCCTTGGCTGGCAGCCAGCGATCGCGACAACTTACCTGAAACCCCGTTCGGGAATGAGGCCGGACCAGTTTAGACTTTCGTTGTGCAAGCTTTCGGCAAGCGGTTCTCGAAGTGGTGGCTGCTGGCGCTTGTTCCTATCGCACTCGTTGCATTGCCTATCTTGCTGATGGGCCTTTTAATGGCGAACGAATTCGCTGGTGCGATGTTTGGCCCTCCTGCGATTTGGAACCGCCCGTGGCAAACTCCACCACGCAAAGACCTTGTTGGTAACTACATGGAATCTGAACGCCACCTAGACGACAGTAGCCCTCCTGCAACTGCCAGCCTGAGCCTGCAAGCAGATGGATCGATGACCGTAGGGAATCTACCAGCAAACTTCGGCACATCTACTTGTACCCTTTCAGGGACGGGAAGCTGGAAAGTACCCGATGATGACGGCATTCTTCTTCCGGTCGTTTCCGACCAACATCCTGGCTCATGCCAATCCGGTTTGTACGCAAGCCTAGAGTTGGCAGGCCATTCAAGGCCGTATCGCTTGTACTGGATAGTTGGAGACCCTGACTCAGGCACCGGCGTCTGGTTGCGCAAGCGGTGACGCTGCGTTGACTCCCGATCTCCCGGAAAGTCGTGGTTATCGGTAAGTTGTCTGATGACCGTCTGGTAAACAGATGAAGTTACCGCAATTCCGTTCCAAGCAATAGTGAGGGTTTCACCGACGGCCGATTTGGTTGGGGGTACTTCCGTCTGGTCACTTATCTCCTGGTAAGGCGACGATCTTTCCGGTCAAGTTGCGGACATTATCCCGGCAGTGGAGTCTTCTCCACCACCGTGCCCACCCTGCTCTCCGGGCTGGACGTGAAAGACCCAGCACTGACCGCCACCATCGAGCGCATCGTCACGCTGGTGACTGGCGAGTCCAAGGTGCGTACCGCGACGGTTTCGCCCTTCGATGACCTGAATTCTTCCACCTCGTTAAAGACGTGCCGGCTGTTTTTAGAGGCGGCGACCGAATGCTTGTCGCGTTGCCGGTCCAAGATTAGTCTCACTTCTGATTCGTGCTTGAAGCTTCGTCTCTTGACCACGATCGGTATGAGTGGCGGCGGGCGACGCTGATTCCCTCCCTCTTCCAGATAGCTCTGTATACCACTGCACGGAAGTGATCCTCCAAATGGAGAGCTGCGCCAGCCACGCACTTAAACCAGACGATTGCTTGGTCCGGTGCTGCATAACGGCTCTGGCTCCTTGCACGAACAGCCTCCGCAGGTATTGGTTTCCACGCTGAGGAATCTTCCACAGTGTTTGCTTGCCTCCGGTGGAGTGTTCCTCGGTAACCACGCCCAACCAGCCGGCAAAATCGCGCCCTTTGCGAAATGCCCACCGTTGCCGATCGTCGCGATAATCGCCGTTGTTGTTACAGGACCCACCCCTGGCATCGCGACCAGCCTTCGACAAGATTCGTTCTCGCGAGCAATCTTCTCAACCGATTTGTCAGCACGATCTATTTTTTCCGCTAGTTGGTCCAGTTCCTGTTTTAGTTCTGCCAGCAATACAAGCACCGCCCCCCGACAGCTTGGACGAGCATGCTGCGAGTATGCCGGGTAGTGCTTCATCCACGTAGCGCCGACCTTTGCAGCAGCGTCGTGCCCCGCTCGGGCAATAGGCCGCGAATTTGGTTGACCACCGCCGTTCTTCGCATTACCCAGCGTTCACGGACTCGATGAAGCGACTGTAGGTCCAGTTGGTCGTCACTCTTCACCGGCACAAAACGCATGGTCGGTCTTCCCACCGCTTCGGCGATCGCTTCCGCGTCGATGTAGTCGCTCTTGTTCGTCTTGACGTGGGGCTTCACATATTGCGCTGGAATCGCGCACTTCATGCCCCTGCTCTCGCAACGCTCGCCCCAGAAAATGTGACCCTCCGCACGCTTCCATGCCGATCAGTCCCACCTTCAGGTTCGCGGTAAAGTGTAAGAGCTGCACTCGAGAGTGTCGCTTCCGCAATACGACCTCTCCGCGCTGGTTCATCCCTACGAAATGAAACGTCGTCTTGCCCAAATCAATGCCCAATGTGAATAGCTCCATGGAACTCCTCCTCTTACGCAGCTTATAACCCATCTCACTGTCGGTAAAAGCGGCGGACCATTCCATTAACTACCCTCTTAGAACTTTGAAGGCGGGCCCCGCGTGTTTCGAACTGGTGGCCCGGAGATCCCTGGCACCCGGCCTACCAGGTGAGTATGGGAACCCTCTTCGTCACAGGTGTCCGACAGGCCCCTGGTCTTGTCCGACGAGAACGCGTCGGACCTCAACCGCCCACAAATCTCTCTCTCATGCGGTGGGGATTTCCCTGGTATGCGTTGCGGCTGCGATCTGTCGCAGTGGCTGGTCTTATCCTCGCTAATGCGTGAAGTTGTAATGCCACCTTTGCTGTTTCATAATGCAAGCTGTCCTTGACAAGCTTGAGTCTCAGGCTTGAAGGTCCTTGCACTGAAACTTTCAATCGGATCCAACAAGCACCATAATCAGGGGCATCGGAGCTTTTATATGGCATTGACACTCTTACAACCTATGCGACTCAACAATAGCTTTGCCGACTTTACCGTGCTTGGCAGCCAATACGAAAATGATGATGGGATACGGGAATGGCATGTTGCCATTTGGTCTGAGAGCTATACCAGGATCCGGACCTATTGGATATCGGATGACCGTAAACCGCAAGAGCTTAGGGGTGCTGCTTTGGAGGCTGTGGACCAAGCAATCTCGAAATGGGAAGCAAAGCCAGTCCGCGTACGATCTTCTGGGGCCTTGAACCTGCCCCACCATCAGTGTGCCCGCTAGCGCCGTCTCCGCCAGGAACAGTGTAGGATGCCTCGGGGCCGTAACAGGGGATCGAACTTCGACAGGATGCGGGTATGGCTATGAGGATGGTCAAGGTAGCTCCGTTTGGCTGGGCCTTGACCGCTTCAGAAACGGCAAAGTGCGGGGAGCTCCTGGCCTCGGCCTGTTCGAAGCATGCTTTCAGGAGGGGAACCAAAACTGTCCGGTCCTGGAGCGCGGGCCATACATACCTATAACCCCGTTCACGGGAACTTTGGATCTCACATGCGATGGTTCCCCTGAGGCTTTTTCGTTCATCCGCAGCGTGCCGCGCGTGCCACGGGCGCTCTCATAAATTAGGCAACAACCCGGTAGTGTGCGACGCCAAACGGGGGATCGAGAGTTTTCGCACAGCCCGACAAGTCGCGGACGATGGGAATCGCGCTTAGCAATCAGATGAGAAGGTTCGACGGCTTGAACGGTCGAATGCTCTTCACTTGCCTTCGACTGAGAACGCCAGAAGAACGTTTCCAGGCATTCCTCCCCAAAGGGCATATCCAGAGTTGACCAACAGCATTCCCCCTGCGATCGCCGGGCCAGGCCCATCAAGCGACCCGCCATGAGCCGGCACGCCGTTGACTGTCTCGTATTCGCCGACGGTGTCAAAGTCCCAAAGGATGGAGCCGTCTCTTGCGGAATACGCACGCAGATGCCCATCCATCGACCCTGAGAAGGCAGCGCCCGGAATCGCAGTGACTGCCGCAGACTGCGCCGGACTGCAGCGTTTCCTATCACCGCATTCCGATGGTGGTGCATACCAAACTCGGTGACCGTCTGCGAGGCGGAGAGCAAACATGCCACCACCGCCCTTTGGATTGAGCTCCGTGGCGGAAAGTGGTGGGATCACGATGCGACTTACATCCGATAGTGCTACGTACACATTGGCGAGGTCTGCGGCGGAGCCCCACTGGATACCACCAAGCCCACCACCCCGTCCGACGCGGACTTGCCAGAGGATCTCCCCGCTCCGATCCGGATCGACGGCGGAGACTACACCCGATTTCTGTCCGGCTACGAGCGCCCGTCGCCCGTGCGGCAAAGTCACCAGGATCGGCGAAGAGCCAAAGTCAAAATCGGGGCCGTTGGAGTCGGGGCAATTCGCCTTGTCCGTCAGCCGGCACGCAACAGTGTAGGCATCTGCGGCGGTCACCTGCCGTGACCAGAGAAGCTTGCCCGAGTCCAGATCGAGCGCTAGGAATGCATCGCTCGAATCCGTGGGTAGGTCACTGTAGTTGTCGCCCGTTGTGAGGTAGAGGATGTTCTTTTTCGTATCGATCGTAGGGGAGGTCCAGATCGCCGCCCCCGATGGACCCCACAACTGAGTGCCCCTCGCGTTTGTCTTGGTCCGCAGTGCTTCCTCCGAAATCGTGTATGTCTTCCAAAGCTGCTTTCCGGTTGCGCCGTCCAGCGCAACGACGCTTCCACGGAACCGACAGCACTCATAGTCGCCAGCACTTGCAAATACCTCTTCAGTCGATGAGACCGGAACAAACAGTCTTCCAGCATAGAAGGCCGGAGAGCCTGTTACGCGGGCGGCTGGGTAGCTGTCCACCTTGGTCTTCCATAGTAGTTTGCCGGTTGCGGCGTCAACCGCGTACGCAACGCCACTAGTGTCGCCGAAGAACGCCGCGGTTCGTGACCCAGAGGTCGTGGCAACACGACCCACGCTGACGGCCGTACGGACCCCGGCCGCCGCCTGAAACCACCATTGCACGCAGCCTGTCGCGGCGGTGAGGGAATAGACTTTTCCTCCGTGGCTCCCGACGAAGACGTGGCCCCCTACAATCGTGGGTTGCGCATAAGCGTTAACTTCACCCGGAAAGCCGAATGCCCACTTGAGTTTCAGCCGGGGTACCTGTTCGGCAGTCAGGCCGGCTCCTGGGGAATTCTGAAAGCGGGTATTCATTAACCCATTGCCCCAGCCGTTCCAAAGAGACGCACCCTTGGAATGCGCGGGCTCGCCAGCTCGTTCGGCACACATGGCTTCTGAAGACGGCGTCATCTGCATAGCCTGCCCAAACGATTTGCCGGTGACATACTCGGCAATGGCCCGTCGATCAGCTCCGGTGAGGCGAGCGGCCATGGAGACCATCGGCCCGTTCTCCATAGCCGCAAGGACCTGCTCGGACGTCATCGCCCGCAACACTTCGGGGTCAGGAACACGCTCGACACGCGAGTTATGACAGGTGCCGCAATTTTTCTTTAAAGACCGGCGCCATCCTGGGCCGCGAGCGAACACGGGAACAGCACGAGGAAGAAGCCGACAGTGGCGCATCGCCGAAACGTTTTCATAGATTTCACATCACATGGATGAGCACGGATGGCACTGCAAGTTATAGCAGGACGTGGTAGACAAACCTTATTGTTTATCGCGCCAACTGCCCATTCGACGTGCCAGATTCGCCCTTCCCCCAAAAACGTGCGCCATTCCGAGTAGCGATGTGAACACCCTCTGGCGTGAACCCTACTTCGACTGGATGGTCCACTTCGCTGGGGGTTGATCCCTCACTCCAAGAGTCAATGTTCGCCGCGCGAGTGCGGGACGGCCCGGCGTTTCCACAAACGCACCGTCGCGATCGAGGGTTGCACGTAACCTAGCGGGTTGGATTTCTCACCAGTCGTATTCAACGATCGCATGGTGTTGGTAGTGAGCATCCCTCCAAGATACGGATCTTTTAATCCGCTAAGATCCAAGAAACAAGTAGCCACCTACTCCAAACCTGGCTCCGGAAAATCCGTTCTTAACGTAGTGCATTTCCATTCCCCCTAAACGCCATGTCCGCAATTTTCCCCTCGCCATAGAAGTTCCTGACCTTGGGATCAGGAGTTTTTCCCGAAGCAGGCGTGCAAGGAAGCGGCTTTGTTGTCTGTTGGATTCACCACAGCACCATCTTGGGCAGCAGTGGTCACGGCGTAGAAAATATATTCGTCCTCGAACGAGAACTCGGCGAAGCTTGTTCGGGACTGTACGCAGTAGTCGGTTGGAGCGATGCGAGAAGTACGTACTGACCTGAGGATGTAAATCTCTTCCACATTGTTCGCATTCGCTGGCCCAGCGTTCTTGCTGGCGCGGTCACCCTGCGGGATCTGGTCATCAATCCAATTAACCAGAGCCGCCCCCTGTTTTGAGGGTTCCTGCGCGAGCAAGAGGCCACAGTGCGAAGCAACAACAAGCAGCAGTAGCTCGACTGACAATCTCTTGCGTTGGACCGCGAGCCCATAACTTTCCATGGGTTGGCCTCGCCGGCAAGTTTACCACGGCCCATCCGAACATTTTCGCTGCCGCTTCACGGGTGTCAAACAAATGCTCGTCCGTCCTCCCTGACTGAAAAGTCTTAAGGCTGTATCTGTGGAGCGGGCCGCGAGCAGAGCGTGGCCTTGCGTTGGTCTTTTGGGCGCTCCAGACACAGCGACTTGAAGGAAGCCCTAGCGCTGCCAACACTATGGATTTTCGATAGGATTGGGCCGATGCGGGTGATCTGCGGGGCTGGCTTTGAGAATTGCGTAGATGGATTTAGCCGGCAGGGTCACTGCCGGCAACGCCAAACGTGAGAGCGTCCAGCGGACTGACGGTTGCGCTGAGATGCCGCTGTGACAGATGTAGGCCTAACCTTTCCGGCTGACCTCCTGCAAGTCGGGTTATCGGTAACTTGCCCATGACAGCCTGGTAAACAGGTCAAGTTACCGGAAACCGTTTCGGAGGAAGGTGACTCAAGATTTTCCGGCGTAGTCTCCGTATTCCCAGTCATAAGGCACGCCGGTTTCGCCGAGCAGAAACCTCACCAGCTCAGCAAATCCAGCTTCGGCGCGCACGTCGTTGCTGAGAATCACCACGCAGCGCTGGCCCTTCTCCACGCAAACCATGGTGTTGGCGGTGTGGTCGTCGTGGCCGCCTTTGAAGAAGCCCGCGCCCTGAGGCCCGCGAAACACCACTACACCGAGCCCTGCGTACAAATCCTTGCGCTGCTGCGGCGGAGGCAGCTCGGCACTCAGCACCGGAAACTGGTGCGGCACTGTAATGTGCACCTGTGGGCGGACCATTTCCGCACGAGCAGTGGCGCTGAGGCCGTCGCCGCGCACCAGCGCCGCCGTGAACTTGCTGAAGTCCGAGATGGTCGTATCCATGGATCCCGCCGCACGCACCCTACCGCTTCGGTTATGCTCCACCATCTTGCCCTGGTCGTTCCATCCATCCGCGAGGTCTGACGCGAGGTCCGGACGAAATACCACGCTGGTCCGCGTCATGCCCAGACGCTTGAAGTTGGCATCCATCAGGTCACCCACATCCACGCCCAGTCCCTGCGAGGTGCGCCCATGCTCAATTACAAATTGCAGCAGAACGATGCCCTCGCCGGAGTAGCTGAACCGCGTCCCGGGGTCAAAGTGAATGTGAAGCTTGAAGTCCGGCTCCATGAACCAGAAGTTGTTGAAGCCGGTGGAATGCGTGAGGCACATCCGCGGCGTGATCTTCTTCCATCGCGGATCGTCGGCCAAATCCTGGTAGCGGCCATACTTCTTCACAATCGCGGGATCGCTTCCGTAGCTGGGCAGCGGCTGGTCCAGGTCATCGGCAATGGGCGTATCGAGCTTGAGCTTGCCCTGGTCGACAAGCTGCATCACGTTGTACGCAAATACCACCTTCGTGAGCGATGCACCATACATGACCGTATTTGTCTGCAGTGGATCGCCCTTTGCATCGCGCACTCCGTAGGCCTGCAGATACTTGACCTGGCCGTGGTCGATTAGTGCGATGCCCATGCCCTCGGCGTGAGTTGAGGCCATGACTTTCGCCACTTCGCTATCGATAGCCTGCCCACTCAGCATCGACTGCGCCACTGCCGCGAACGGCAAGGCCACAGCCAGTATTGCCAGACATGCAATCCGCATCTTCGGACCTCCATTTGTTTTTGCTTTCATCTTTTGCCGGAAACTACCTGAGGTTACAGCGAGTGACGGACCATAATCGTATGTCTGTCAGAGCTGTACAGACTGAGTGAGAAACCATAGAGAATCAACCTTGCGGCCGCGTCCTAGTCCCTATCGCGACAGCAGTAACCAAACTAGAACTTATCGGCATGAGCGGGCTAACCTCAAATATAAAGACGCCCGGGAGATCCCGAACTCCCGAAAAGTCGGAGATGCAGGACAGACGAAATTACCCCACGTCATCAAACGCAGCCGGCAATCCAGGCGACCGCTGTTTCGGGGGTTCTTTTCGTCCCGGGACCCCCTTGCGGGCCTCGGCGTCAACCGCCGGGTTGACAGGGTTGGGTACCCAGAACTTGGGCGCGCAGTTCCGGATTTTCAAGAAGAAACAGTACCGCGACAAAGATACAAGTGCTGCGATCAGTGCGCTATAGGCTGCGTTTTAGAGCACCCAGATACGTGACGGACATCACAGCCGATCCACCTCGTTCCACTCATAATTCAACTCACGTCTTTCCGGGAATAGGAAAAGCGGCTTCGTTGTCGAGTTAACTGGTAGAGGAATTCTCATGAATACCATTGCATTCGAACCAGACGCAAATCAGAAGACGGAAATCCATCTCGGTACCAGCCCACTCGTGGTGAAAGAGATTCTTGCGGCCACAGATTTTTCCGAAGAGGCGACTTTGGCGGTCAAAGTCGCTGCCCGGCTAACAAAGCAATTCGGCTGTAAGCTCCATGTGCTGCATTCAGTCTTCCCACAGGTCTTTGTGTCCGGCGTAACTCCCCTGATCCAGCGACTTGATGTAGAAAATGCGCAGAAACGGCTTCATGAATACTGCGCCAGAATTGCCCAGTTGCGACTGACGAAACATGACGAGGTCGTATTGCCGGAGCGCGCCACCGAGGCAATCGCGGCTGTGGCCGAGCAGAAAAGAGTCGATTTGGTTGTCGTAGGCTCTAGCGGCCGGAGCGGCGTCGGAAAGCTCGTTCTTGGCTCGGTCGCGGAAGCCGCAATTCGCAGCTTACATTGTCCCGTTCTGGTTGTAGGACCCAATTGCCTGGTTCGCCATGGGGCGTTGGAAGCAATCGTGGTTGCCACCAGTCTTCCTATGGGTTCCCTGCGGGCAGCCCAATATGCTGTGTCCATTGCTCAGGGGTTGGGTGCGAGCCTCACGCTGCTGCATGTGCTCCCAAAGGATATAGCCGAACAGGAAATCGCCAACGAAAAGCAGAGCGCAACCAGGATACTGCGCGAGCTTGTACCGGCTGATATCGAGCTACCGAAGCCCATCCGCTTTGAGGTTGTGACTGGTGATCGTGCAGAAGAGATTGTCCAAGCCTCAAGTCACTGGAAGGCCGGCCTGATCGTCATGGGTGTACGGGAACACGCTACATTGGCGGACCATGCTCCTTGGACTACGTTGTCGGAGGTGATTCGCAATGCACACTGTCCGGTCCTTGCCGTGCAGTCGCATCTCGAATGAGGTTTCTCGATTTCCAGGAGAAACCGGTTAGCAAGGTCCCCAGACTTAGTGAGCAAGTTGTTCCAGTTGTGATATCTGGGCAATCGTGATGATGGAATTATCCCTGGAGATGGTGCCATCTCGAACATGTTGAGAAGACGGGTGACCGTTTCGCGGGATGTGCCTGCCAGGCTTGCGCGGGATGATAAACGGCAATGTGGTGCCGACCTGGTTTTTCGATACGGTTGGATTGCAAACAACCACGCCAATGGGCAGGCTGTACGGGGCATTATTGTCGCCAGGGAGATTACCCAAGACCTCAAACTAGCTTGCTTTGGGCTTTCGGACGTGGAACTCTTCGAGTACGAGATGTCTGTCGCAGTGAAGAAGATCGAAGGGCCTTACAAGCGACGTTCAGGCTGGCGACGGCTCCTTCGTGTATCGAAATTGCGAACTAATGTGATTGGATCGAACAGGGAGAATTTCTGTGACATCTGAATGGTCAGAGTGGCAATGATTTCCTGAGCCGCGCAAGCTTGAGTCGTTAACAGCACCCTTCGGGCCATCTCATCCTCACTTCTGCTGGCTGCGGCCATGTTAACTGCGCCCGCTGTGCCCGCTGTGGCCGCTGTGGCTCGGCGTGGCATTTACTCCCGGGCGGCCAGTAAGAGGCATGCTGCAGAACGGTTAAAGCGGGTTCCGGTCACCATGGATTTGCACAGAGCTTTAGCCGAGCACCGGCAGCAAGCGGTACCCGACTTCCGTTTGAGTGCCACGCCCACGCGCAGGGCCACAGGCGCGATTCCTTCGGCATTATCAGTCATCTAGTGCACATGTGCGCAATGCTTATGCACCAGCTGGACACTGACCGGCCAGGCTCGCCTGCCCTGGTCGCCAGTGTCCGTTCGTGAACAGCCGGGAATTACCGGGTACCGAACTTATTGCGAAGATAGAATTCGACCGTATTCGCCTCCTCGGAGTTGAGCACTCGGTCGTAGACCAGGATCTCGCTGATCTCCCCCGTGAAGTAAGTGTTGTTGATACCGCGACCGATGAAGCCTGCGCCGGTGGCACCGCTTAGCACCGGCAGTTTACCCTCCTGGCGCAGAACGAGTTGACCGTCAACATACAAGGAATCCGTCGATTCGTTGTGCACCGCCCGGATAACTGTGAAATCCTGCCCAATGGTTACCGGCCGGTTGTAGATAGGCTGATTTCCTACCTGGGTCGTGCCAAACCGGAAAACCACGCTTTTCTGATAAGGAGTGACGAAAGTATTCCCCGACCGGGCGTTCTCGTTCCAGAGGATTGCCGCAGAATCGGCCGCCCAGGTACCAGCCGGAGGATCGACAAGCGACTTGCCGACTGAAGGGAGAGACGGAACAGCCAGAGAGAGCCGAGGCGGACGCCGACGAGGTCAAGGAAGAAATCACGCCCTTGGTCTGCCGGTTCCACGATCTGCGGCACACTGCGGTTTCCCGAATGCTGAATGCCGGAATCCCGATTGCCAAAGTAGCGAAGATCGTAGGGTGGAGTCCGGCCACAATGGTACGCATGGCAGCCCGGTACGGTCACTTCTCTTTGAATGAACTGAGGAACGCTGTAGAGAGCATCAGCGGGAATGGAATTGAAGCGCGCTCCCCGGTATTTCCCCCGGTATCGGATGAGAGGAAAGGGGAGACGCGACCTAATTAATTGATTTTATTGGCTCCTCAGGTAGGACTCGAACCTACAACCCTTCGGTTAACAGCCGAATGCTCTGCCATTGAGCTACTGAGGAGTGACCAGGCGGGCAACTGTGCGACTGTGGTTGATTTTACCGCAAACTCAATGCCTCGCGTCAACGCGAGGTCATCGCTCTGCTAAATCCTGGGCAAATCCCCTGGCAGATCTTTAATCACTGCTTCCGCGGCGCGTCTCCCCGAGGCCAACGCGCCCTGGATCGAGGCCGTTTCGCGGTAGTCGCCACACATATAGACGCCTCCCGTGCCGGCCACCCGCACCGGGGCTTGCTCCCACTCGGCGTGACGCTGCTGGGGCAGGGCGCGCGCCAGCCTGTAGGCCCCAAGCATCTTCCATGAATCCACCACGCCGCCAAACCACTTCCCTATATGCTGCCGAACTGCCTGGTCCAGGCGCAGCAGCGCCGCGTCCGTTGCCGGCGTTTCACCCACCACACTGGCAACCACCAGGTGCGCTCCGGGGGGCGCATACTGGGACGAGACTGCACTCATCACCGCGACATGATTTACCGGGCCCGCTGCGCGTCCCTCCCCATTGAGCAAGAGGATGGGCTCATTGACCGGCGCCTCCTGTGCGGCGTAACAAAAGGCGGTGGTCTTGTTCCAGGCCCGCACTTCGGGGATGCTCCAGCCCCCCACTCCCCCGAGCAGCTGATTGCCGTCGTTGCCCGCAACCGCGAGCACCACGGCGTGCGCCTCCTGCTTTTCCCTGCCCTCAATTTCCACTTGAAACGATTGCGTGCTGCGCGTCACCTTGCTTACCCGGGCCCCGGTCAGTAGCGTACCTGGGCGCAACTTCGCCGCCAACTGCAACGGTATCTGTTGCATACCCGCCGCTGGAACGGCCGTGTCCCCGGCCGAGAACATGCGAAAGAGAAACTCGAAGAAGCGGCTGGAGGTCACCAGGTCGCGCTCCAGAAAGACGCCGGCAAAGAAGGGTTCAAAGAACCGTTCGATGATGGTGGGGGTGAATGGAACTGCCTGCAGGTAGTCACGCGTGGTTTTCTCCGTACGGGCAAAGATCTCTTCAAACGAGCCCCGCTGCACACGCGCGCGCAGCTTCGCCACCTGCACTTTGTCTGCCAAGGGCACGATGGAGTCAAACAGGAGCCTCGCCGCCCCCATGGGGTCGCGGAAGGGATCGGCGAAGCGATGGAACCTGCCACCGTGCCATACCAACGCGCCCGGTTCGAACTTTTTTAACTGCAAAGCGTCGTAGTCCAGCAAGCGCTTCGCTTCCGGGTAGGCGGTCAGCATTACCTGGAATCCCCGATCGAGTCGAAATCCTTCCACCAGGTCGGTGCGTACCCGGCCGCCCGGCGCGTCGCTTGCTTCCAGCAGGCTGACGGAAAGACCTGCGGCCTCTAGCGACAGAGCACAACTGAGACCCGCCAGGCCCGCACCGATGATCACTGCGTGGGTCATAGCTCCCCTGCTTTCGACGAAAAGAACACTCCTTGGGGGAGGGTAAAACGCTTTCGGTTTTCGCATCCACCCTGTCCCAGACTGTTGTTGACAGGGATGAAATTGGAGGTGGGAGCCCCCACATCTATGCGGGGAAAGAGCGCCTTAGCGCTCTGTGAAAGAGTCTCGACTCTCATCACGCGCTTTAGCCCTGGCTATGCTAAAGCCTCATGAGTCCCTGCGTGAGAACCGGAAGAGAAACCGCAGGTCCCTCCACTGCGCTACGCTCCGGTCGGGATGACAATGCTGTGGGACCATTTACAGCCGTTCGTCTGACCGCTTTTGGGGTCATTTCCCTGCCACAGAATTGTCATCCCGACCGGAGCGTAGCGCAGTGGAGGGACCTGCGGTTTCTCTTCCGGTTCTCACGCAGACCTGCTTTCGGATTCGCGGAGCTGATGCACAAGCCCTTACCCTTCCCCTCTAGTACAGCATCACGGCAATCTTATAGGTGGTGAAGCCCTGCCCCGCGTTGCCGGAACTGCAGGCGCCAACCGCGGCTTTGTGATACTTCCCGGTGGAAATTTTCTGTTCCAGCACGTCCGGCAAACGGCCCAGATCCGTTCCTTCCCAGCGCATGATGAACCAGGGCTTCGTCCCGCCGGCCGAGCCGCTATCCATCTCGCAGGTCTGACGAGCTTCTTGCGTCAGCCCCGCCGGTTGCAGCCCTCGCTGCTGCAGCAATTGGCCGATCTTCTGCTCCACCTGCTCGGGGCCAAGGTTGGCGACCGTGGAGGCAAAGTCATCCACGGCGTAGTAGTTCCCGTCCCGCTTCACCAGGCCTACGCCAATGGTGTCCATACGCGGATCGAGGATGTTGGCCCGATGGAGAGGCGAGTGCATCCACTCCTGCTCCAGCGCCTGCGGGCTGGGCGCCAAAGCGACGTTCTCTGCAATCGCGCGAAAATGTGCGCCTGCTGCGCCCGCACGCGCTTCAAGGTCCGGCTCGCCGGGATATTGGTGGGAAAGCTGGGGCTGCTGCGCCATGAGCTGCGCGTGTTGCGTTGCGGCTTGGTACAGCGCCGGGTCCCACTTCAGAGGAGGCAATCCTTGCTGCGCCCGATCCGCATTGGCCAGGTCCATTAGCTGCTGCTCGGCCGGTTGTTGCCCTAAGCAAGGTACCCCGGCCATTGCTCCCGCCATCCCCATCGTCAAAAGCCAGTGTTTTTTACGCATCGCGTTCCCTCATCGTATCAACCTGCCCACAGCATCGGCCGCCCGATATGCGATCATGACCAACGATGGCCTTCGCTCGCACTCTCCGCCACCAGCCACTCGGAGTTATCGGCATCTTCCTGCTGGTACTTTTCGTCGCCATTGCCGTGCTGGCTCCTGTCATCACGCCCTACGATCCCGCCGCCATCGACCTTTATCACCGCTTGACCCCGCCTTCGCACGCCCACTGGTTTGGGACGGACGAGTTGGGCCGCGACATATTCTCCCGCATTCTCTCTGGTGCACGCCTGTCGCTGATGGTTGCCGTCAGCGTGGTCGGCCTCTCTCTTTCCCTGGGTCTGGTTCTGGGCGGCCTCGCCGGCTTTTACGGCGGCCGGGTGGATACGCTGCTCAACGTCTTTGTCATGAATGCCTTTCTTTCCTTCCCCGGCATTCTGCTGGCCATCGCCTTCGTGGCTTTTCTGGGCCCCGGCCTGCTTAACCTGGTCCTTGCCCTGGCCATCGGCGGATGGGTGGGCTACGCGCGCCTGGTGCGAGCCCAGGTCCTGGCGGTGAAAGAGCGGGAGTTTGTCGAGGCTGCGCGCGCGCTGGGCGCCTCCGACCTGCGCATTTTTACCCGCCACATCCTGCCCAACATCCTTCAACCCATCATCGTGCAGGCGGCCATCGGCATGGCGGGAGCGGTTCTGGCCGAAGCCACGCTCAGTTTTCTGGGTTTGGGGCTGCCGCCGCCGGCGGCCAGCTGGGGCGGCATGCTGAACGACGCGCGCTCCCATCTGTTTGATTCGCCGCACATGGTCGTCTTTCCGGCCATCGCAGTCATGCTGTGCGTGCTGTCCTTCAACTTCATCGGCGACGCCCTGCGCGATTACCTTGACCCGCGTACACGGCTGTTGATCGGGCTATGATCGGGGTTATCTCAGATACTCACGGCCTGCTGCGACCGGAGGCCATCGCGGCTCTCCACGGCGTTGAGCACATCCTCCACGCCGGAGATGTGGGCGACCCGCGGATCCTGGAAACCCTGCGCGAAATTGCCCCGGTCACCGCCATCAGCGGCAATATCGATGTACACGGGCCTTGCTCCTACCTACCGGCAACGGAAGTGGTCACGCTGCATGGCCACACCTTTTATATGCTGCACGACCGCAACGCGCTCGATCTCGATCCCGCTGCAGCGGGGTTCGCAGCGGTCATCAGCGGGCACTCGCACCGGCCGCTGATCGAGTGGCGCAAGGGGGTTCTTTACCTGAACCCGGGGAGCGCCGGACCACGCCGCTTCTCCCTGCCTATTTCGCTGGCGCTGGTGACCATTGATGCAAATTCGCTGCAGCCGCAACTGGTGAATCTTCCCTAGTTGCGGCATCGAGCATGGGGAGAACGAGCTGCAGGAGCTGGGGAACAAAGGTCTCGACCGGGGGACGATCGGGCTGAGATAGCCACTGTTTCACCCCGCCGGCGATGGCCCAACTCGCTGTCGATGCAACTATGTCCGGTGCTACAGCAGGCGGCGGTTGCGCTCGTTCCAGGCCCTCCATCAGCAGGCGCCGGATGGCGGCCACAATAGCGGCATCCATCAACGGTTGAAAGGCTGACTGGCGATCGCAATCGCCCCCGGAGTGAGCCTGGATGAGGAAATCGCAAGTAGCTTGAATAATGGCGCTCAATGCACCGGGACACCCGGTCTCGTAGCGCAGCTGACGCTCATAGAGCAATTCATGAAAGCCACCCGCCACCATCGCATCCAGCAGCGCGTACTTATCGGTGTAGTGATCGTAAAAGGTAGCCCGGTTGACCGTAGCTGCTTCCGTAATGTCCTGCACCGAGATCTCGTCGAAGCTCTTGGTCCGCATAAGAGCGCCCAGGGCTCCCTGGAGGAGCTTCCGGGTGCGGCGGATCCGCGGATCGCGAACTTGACAGTCGGAAATCGGCATACTCACCCCTATTAGAGCTTATTCACCATTTAAAAGAATCGGAAAAACGACGATCGTCGTCTTATGGTTAACGACAGACGACGCATAGACAACGTATGTCGTTAAGGAGACTCAGTTATGGCGATATTGTTACATCTGAATACAAGCCCACTTGCAAGCTCTGTCAGCCGCGAATTGACGCGGGAGTTCGTCAGCAATTGGAAGGCCAGCCACCCCACAGGCCAAGTCATCGATCGCGATCTGGCCGCCAACCCCCCAAAGCCCTTGGATCAAGCCTGGATTTACGCAACGTTCACCCCTGAAGAGGCACTGCAGCCTGAGCAAAAGGACCTGATCGCCTACTCAAATGAGGCTATCGCCGAACTGGAGCAGGCAGACGAGTACGTGATTGGCGTGGCCATGCACAACTTCAGCATTCCCGCGGTCCTCAAGCTGTGGATTGACCAGGTGGTACGCAGGGGACGCACTTTTAGCTACGGGGCGGAAGGACCTAAGGGACTGCTTTCGGGCAAGAAGGCCACCGTTCTGGTAGCGACGGGCGGCGTCTATGATGCGGGGACTCCCTACGCGGCGTTCAACTTTATCGAGCCTTATCTCCGTACCGTCCTCGGCTTTGTTGGCATTACGGACGTAAAATTTGTAACTGCCGGCGGCACCGCACAGCTGATGTCTGGAACCGTCGACCGCGGCCAGTTCCTCCAACCCCACCTGGATCAGGTAAGAAGCATCGCCATCTGACCGTTTGCAGTTGCCCCTTACAAGGAGAAAGCCATGAAAATCGCCGTTCTCGTCGCGCGTATCCTGCTGGGCCTGATTTTTCTGTTCTTTGGACTCAACGGGTTTTTCAACTTCCTGCACGCCCCCATGCCCCCTGGCCCTGCCGGCCAATTCATGACCTTGCTCGGCCCCACCTTTTACATGCACTTCGTCTTCCTGGTGCAGATTGTCGGAGGGTTGCTGCTGCTTTCCGGCCAGTTCATCCCGCTGGCGCTGATCCTGCTCGGGCCGGTCATCGTCAACATCCTCCTCTTCCACATCACCTTGGCGCCTGCCGGGCTGCCGCCTGGACTGCTCGCCACCGTCTTATGGTTCATCATTTTCTACGGGGTGCGACGGGCGTTCGCCGGCGTTTTCGCGCAGAAAGTGGAGATTTAGCTGCGGATTCTGGGGTTGGCGACGGTATACAGCAAATCGGTCAGCAGGTTGACCAGGACGTAGGTCAGCCCCACGGCCAGGATGCAGCCCTGCACCAGGGCGTAATCGCGGTTGGAAATCGCGGACACGGTGAGCCGGCCAATCCCAGGCCAGGAAAAAATGGTTTCGGTAACGATGGCGCCTGCCAGCAGGGCGCCAAATTGCAAGCCGACCAACGTCATCACGGGGATGATGGCGTTGCGCAGCGCGTGCCGGTAGACCACCACATGCTCCGGCAGGCCTTTGGCGCGCGCGGTGCGAACGTAGTCCTGGCTTAGCTCCTCCAGCATCGCCGTGCGCACCATGCGGGTAAGAATGGCGGCCAGGCTGCCGCCCATGGTGATGGCCGGCAGCACCAAGTGAGCGAAGGAACCTGCGCCGGAGACCGGAAGCCATCCCAGCTTGATCGAGAACAGCAAGATCAGGATCGGGCCCAGCGCGAAGCTGGGAAAGGAAAGCCCCAGCAGGCTCACCACACCAACGGCACTGTCTTGCCAGCGGGCGCGGCGCAGCGCGGCCAGCACACCAGCGGGAATGGCCAGCGCCAGGGCCAGCAGCAGCGCGGCCACAGTCAGCTCCAGGGTGTAGGGATAGCGGGTTAACACCAGGTGGGAGACGGAATCGTTGAGTCGCAGCGACCGGCCCAGGTCGCCGTGGAGCACGCCGCGCCAGTAATGAAGATATTGCAGGCCCAGGGGCGCGTCCAAACCATACTGATGGCGCAGCGCCGAAAGATCGGACGCGGTCGCACCCTCGCCCAGCATCTGCTGCACCGGGTCGCCCGGCACCAGATGGATGAGCAAGAAGACCATCGACACCACCAGCCAGATGACCGGCAGGATATAGAGCAATCGCTTGAGCAGCGCTACCAATTCAACCTGCCTGGGACTTTCACTTCCGGCATGTACAAGGTAAATCTAACCTTCTTTCCTGCCGGCCTGGCTCTGGGCTCGGGCTACCACGTCCGCCTGGATGACGCCCGGGTTTTCGGTGCTGCCGCGTTTTGCGTCTTCCGCCTGGCTCTCCAGCGGTTCGACGCGCACCCGGCTGATGCGATGATCGCTCATTTCCAATACCGTAAACCGTCGTCCTTCAAAATCCACAGTCTCTTCCCCGGTCGGGATCTTTCCCAACCGGGTAAGCAGAAAGCCGGCCAGCGTTTCCACTCCTCCGCTGCGCGGCAGATGCCAGTTCATCTGCGTGTCCAGGTCGCGCAGGTTCACGCCACCATCAAGCACCACGGCGCCGGAGGTGGTTTGCAGAGCAGCCCGGGGACCAATGTCAAATTCGTCTTCTACCTCTCCGATGATCTGCTCGATGGCATCTTCTACGGTTACCAGGCCCACCGTCGACCCATACTCATCGACCACGATGGCAATATGCCGCCGGCGCTGCTGAAATTCGCTCAGCAGGTCGAGCACCGGCTTGGTTTCCGGCACCACCAGCACATCATGCATCACCTGCCCCAGGCGCAATTCGGAGAAGGGCGCTCGGGCAAAGCGGGTTTGCGCGCTCATGCGGAAGTGCATTAAACGCGACAGGTCTTTGGAGTAGACCACGCCGACAATTTGCTCCGGGCCGTGCGCCGGGTCGTACACCGGTACGCGGGAGTGCTGTTCCTCCACCACGCGGGCGTTCGCGTCCTCAATGAGCATGTCCTTGGGCAAAGAAAAGATGCGCTGCCGGGGAGTCATGATTTCCCGCGTGGGCACACTGTTGAGCTCGACCGCGCGATGAATCAGCGACTCCTGAAACGCGGGAAGCATGCCCATTCTGCGCGCCGCGGTGGCGATCAGCTTCAGCTCCTCCGGCGAGTGCACTTCCCCGCCCTGCATCATTTCCATGCCAAAAAGTCGCATGACCACCCGCGCCGACCACTTCATCAGCCGCACCGCAGGGCGCGTAACGTGGATAAAGACGTCCATGGGCCCGGCCACCGCAACCGCCAGAATTTCCGCCTTGCGCAAGGCCAGGGATTTGGGCACCAGCTCTCCGAGCAACACGTGGAGGTAGGTAATCAACGCAAAAGCGATGGGCACCGCCAGCAGATGGGCGTAGACCCTGGCGTGCGGCATGCCATTGAACCAGTGTTCGAAGAGAGTGGCGACGGCGGGCTCGCCGATCCAGCCCAGCGCCAGGCTGCACAGGGTCACACCCAGCTGGACCGCGGGCAGGAAGTCTTCCATATTTTCCTGCAGGCGGCGTACGGCGCGGGCTCCGGGCCGCCCCAGGGCAATCAACCGCTCGATGCGTGTCTCGCGCACGCTCACCAGGGCAAACTCAGCCGCCACGAAGAAGCCGTTCGCCAGGATGAGTAGTGCGACGGAAACCGTCCGAAAGAGCATTAGTTCGACCATTGCTTCGCAGGAACCAGCGAGCCAGCCGCAGATGAGAGGAAGGACTCGGAGCTCATTACGTCATGATACCGGTGGCGGCGCCGGGTACGTCGGCTGGGAAACCCGGGATTGCCTGTCAGGATAGAGTTCGGGCAGGGGAACCATTTCCGGTTCCCCTGCGTATCAACGATTAACGAGCCCAAGGAGGGCGAAATGCAAACCCGATGGAACCCATCCTGTAAAGCGGCAGCCGGCATTCTGGTTGCCATGTCCATGTGTTTGCCGGCGGTTGGGTTGGCCGCGGAAAGGTCCTTTGATCGAACGCTTAGCGTAAACGGTCCGGTGACCCTCCACGTTTCTACCGGGTCCGGCTACATCCACGTTTCGCCCGGCTCGGACAATCAGGTGCACATCGTTGGCCACGTGAAGAGCAGCAACAGCTGGTGGGGCGGCTCCTCCGATGATGCGGTGTCGAGGGTCGCCGGCAATCCGCCCATTAATCAGGCAGGCAATATCATTCGCGTGGGCGAGGGCAGCGATGACTCCATGCGCCATGTCTCCATTGATTACGACGTCACGACCCCGGCGAATACCATGCTTACGGCCGAGAGCGGTTCCGGCGACCTGCAACTTTCCAATCTGAATGGAACGGTGCGGGCGCACACCGGCTCGGGTTCTATCCGCGCGGACAAGCTGGGCGCCGGCTCCAGGCTCGAAACCGGTTCCGGCAGCATCGAAGCGACCAACCTGATGGGTTCCACCACGCTGCAGACCGGCTCGGGCGAGGTGCGTGCCGAGCTGGGATCAGCGGGCGACGTGGTCGCAGGCACCGGCTCCGGCTCGATCAAGCTGACCAATGTACAGGGAGCGATCAAGGCGGAGACTGGCTCCGGCACCCTCGAGATCAGCGGCCAGCCCACCTCCCCATGGAAGCTGGAGACCGGTTCGGGCGACATCTCGTTGCAGGTAGGCAGCAACGCTCATTTCACGCTCGATGCGCAGACCGGCTCCGGCTCCGTTAAAACGGATCTTCCGCTCACCATGCGAGGCTCCCTGGACAAGCATCACGTTACCGGAACCGTCAACGGAGGCGGCCCAACGATCAAGGCGGAAACCGGTTCAGGCGATATTCGGATTCAGTAGTTGAGGCGACAGGGCGCCACTGGGGCTTTAAAGCCGGGGTATGAATCCGGGAAGAGAAACCGCAGATCCTCTTAAAGTCCAGGGCGGCGGCACAGCTTAAGTTGCGCGATTTACCCGCCCAAGCCGTAGTAGCTGCGCATGGTGTACTCGACAACGCTGTAGGGCAACAACCGCTTCAACCACACGACCGCGCGCTGCGGGACGGGGCCAATGGTGTACCGCAGCCGGGGATGCCGCTGGTTCACGATGCGATATAGCAGGCGAGCAATCTGCTCCGGTCCCGGACCGCTTTGCTCATCGTGGGCCGTCTTCAGCAGCGCTGCCTCAAAAGACGGACTATAGGCCTCCGCGGCACCCGAAATCTCAGTGAACTGGCGATTTTCGGTGAGCGCCGTCTTGTGGTCGCCGGGCTCGATAATCACCACCCGAATGCCAAATGGCCTTACCTCCATGCGCAGGGCTTCGCTCAGCCCTTCCAGGGCAAACTTGGAAGCGCTGTACATCGACTGGTACGGGATGGCAAGAAGCCCACCGATGGAACCGATGTTGACGATGTAGCCGCTGCGCTGCCTGCGCATGGCCGGCAATACCGCGCGGCAGACCCGGAGAGCACCGAAAAAATTAACCTCGAATTGCCCCTTGGCCTGCTCGATGGAAGTGTTTTCGACCGGTCCGGCAATCCCCATCCCGGCATTGTTTACCAAAATATCCAGCCGCCCCTCGCGGCCAAGCACCTTGGCGACTGCCTGCTCCACCGAACGATCGTCGGTAACGTCGGCAGTCAGCATGGTTACGTCGCCCAGGTGTTCGCTCGCGGAAGCTGCTCGCCGCGAAGTACCGTAGACGCGAAAGCCACGTCCGGCCAAATGTGCCGCGCAAGCCAGCCCTATGCCGGAAGAGGCGCCGGTAACCAGAACAACCCGCCGATTTTCTTTTTCCATCTCGCCCTTCACCCTATCATTAAGCATCCAAGAGGTTTGCGCTTTTCCTTATCACTGCGAGGGCACCACATGGCAAGACAAAGATGGATTTACCGGGCCGGAACCGCGCTTGCGCTGGGGCTGGTACTGGCGGGATGCAACGGGTTCAAGGCGGCCAATGCGAAGAACTTTACCCGGGCGCTGAATGTCTACTATGGCAACAATGACGATTGCCTTTTTCCGAGTGCTATTCGTTTTCCTTACGAAGCCAGCACCGAAAACGGGGACAAGGATCCCAGGAAACCGGGCCTCGATGCGCTGGCAGAAGCAGGCTTGCTCAAGTCCCTGGAAGACAGAGATATCCATGTCAAGCGCTACGAGCTCACCACCTATGGCAAACGTGTACCGCCGCGCTTCTGCTACGGGCATCGGGTAGTCACCAGCATCGATGGTTTTACCCCACCGGCGGCAGTCGACGGGCAGCAAACGACCAAGGTGGATTACCACTACAAGATGATGGACGTTCCCGGCTGGAGCGACTCCGATGCAATACGGAAGGCCTTTCCTGCCTTTGCCAAGGCGACCTCAGGAAACGCCCAGGGCCAGACCACGCTGGTGCTGACCATGAACGGCTGGAGGGTTCCGGAGTAGGTACGGCTGCATCGACTAAAGTAGAAAGATGTACAGGACCTTTCGCCCCATCCCGGCCGCATCCCTCCGGCTGCTGGTGTTTGACCTCGATGGCACACTGATCGACTCCGGAGCCGACCTTTGTGCCTCGGTCAACGCAATGCTGCATCACTTCGACCGCCCGCCGCTACCGGACACCGTGATCTCCACCTACATCGGTGACGGCGCGGCGCGGCTGGTGAGCCGTTCCCTGGGCGAGCCGGCGGATTCCGCCTTTCTTGATTCTGCTCTCGCCTACTTCCTCGATTATTATCGCGAGCACAAGCTGGATCAGACCTACGTTTACCCGGGCGTGTTTGCATCGCTCGACAGCCTGCGCTTCGAGCCGGGGGGCGCGGCCAGGTCCATGGCTGTGCTCACCAACAAACCGATCGGGCCCTCGAAAGCCATCTGCGACGCTCTTGGGCTCAGCCCTTATTTTTTTCGCATCTACGGCGGCAACAGCTTCGCCACCAAGAAACCCGATCCGGAAGGGCTGCTTGCGCTGCTTAAGGAAGCGGGCGTCAGTGCGCAAGAGACGCTGATGATCGGAGATTCCAACGTGGACATCCGAACCGCGCGCAACGCCGGGGTGTGGAGCATGGGCTGCGCCTATGGACTGGCGCCACAGACGCTGCTCAGCGAGCCTCCGGACTGCGTAGTTGACTCACCCGCCGACTGGCCCCTGGCCCTGGCCGGCGAGGGTGAGCAACTGGCCTGCCAGGGCTGAGCGGCCGCACACTACTAAAAGTTTAGTTGACAAACCCCGGTTCCCTCGTATTAATCTACTAAAAGTTTAGTACGAGAGTGAATTCTTCATGCCCGCCAAGATAAATCAGACATTGACCCCGTTGGAGCTGGAAATCATGCAGGTCCTTTGGGACGTGGGGCCCTGCACGGTAGCCGAAGTGCAGCCCAAGCTCAAGGCGGATCTCGCCTACACGACAGTGCAAACCATGCTCAACGTACTGCTGCGCAAGAACAAGGTGAAGCGGGTGCAGGAGGGGCGCGCTTACCGGTACCGGCCGGCGGTGAGCCGTGAGCGCGCAAGTGGAAGCGCCTTGAGCGACCTGGTTAAGCGGATGTTTGGCGGTTCCAGCGAGGCATTACTCATGGCCATGGTGGATACCAGGCAGATCACCGCGGAGGAGTTGGCGCGGGTGGCGCAGAGGTTGGCCGCAGCCGAAGATGCGCCCACAAAGGAGGAGCCATGATGGAGCGAGCGCTCATCGAGTACGCGATCAACGCACTGTGGCAAGTTCCGCTGCTTGCGGGAAGCGCATGGCTGCTGTTGCGCATGGTCAGGCCGGCGCCGGTGACACAGCATCGCGTGTGGCTAGCCGTTCTGGGGCTGGCGGTGCTGCTGCCACTCCATGGCATGAGCAGAGGCGGAGCCACCCGGCCGACGGGGACGGTGATTGAGGCCAGTCGCGATGAGGCCCTTGTCCCGCCGCCGCAGAACGGCCAGCCGCCGTCACCAGGACAACGGTTTGCGTTCGCCTCCCTTTTCTCCGCGCGGACGGGCAGCTTCCGCATGAGCACCAGGACTGTCCATTGGCTGTTGAGGCTGTATGCGGCTACGTTCGTCATCGGTTTATTCCGCATTACGCGAGCATGGCTCACCGCGCGAACCCTGGTGCGAAATTCGCAAGAGATCTGCCTGAGCGATCGAGTCAGGACGATCTTAGACAGTTACAGCCACCGCCTCGGTATCAAGCCGCCACAACTACGCGAGAGCGGAGAGGTTTCGACCCCCATGGTCGTGGGGGATCGGGCGCCGGTCTTGCTGTTGCCCGAGGGATTTGCCCGGCATACGGAGAATGAGATCCGAGCCGCTCTGTGCCACGAGCTGGCGCACATCCAGCGGCGGGACTACCTGGTAAATGCGGTCTGTCAAGTGGCGGCGTTGCCGCTGGTCTGGCATCCAGTTGTGGATTGGGTACAGCAGCGGATACAGATGACGCGGGAGATGGTTTGCGATGCCATGGCGGCGCAGGAAATGAAATCCCACTTGGGATACGCGAAGTGCCTGCTGGCTCTGGCGCACAGCATGATTGGCGGACGCGATTTGGCTGCGCAGGCGCAGTTTCTGGGCTTATTCGGCAACCACACACTGGAGGAACGAGTGATGCGACTGATGGACACAACCACCCTGAGTCTGCGGGCGAAGACAGCCCGCGTGGTAAGTGGCGCGGCGATGATGCTTGCCACGGGCGTGATCGCCGCGGCGTTTCATCTCGCGCCGGCGATGGCGCAGGTAGACGTTTTGCCGCAAGCAACGCAGAATCCTCCGGAAGTTGCCCAGGCTCCTGTGCCGGAGGCTAAGCCTTCCTCTCCGGCCCCAGCTACACCCGCGAAGCCCGCGACCCCGAAAAAAGGCACCCACGTTCGCCGCCGGGAACCTACCCTGGCAGAGCAACCGCTCATCGACAACGATGTTCAGCAGCGGCTAAACGATCTCGCGCGGCAAATGGCGGAGGAAACGGCAAAGCTGAACACTCCCGAATTCAGGCAGCGCATGGAAGACGCGCAGCGGCAAATGGCGGAGGAGACGGCAAAGTTTAACAGCCCTGAATTCAAGCAGCGGATGGACGATCTCGCGAGACAAATGGCAGAGGCAACGGCGAAGTTCAACGGTCCTGAGTTCAAGCAGCGGATGGAAGACGCCCAGCAGCACATGGCAGAGGAAACGGCAAAGTTTAACAGTCCCGAGTTCAAGCAGCACATCGACGATCTCGCGAGACAAATGGCGGAGGCAACGGCGAAGTTCAACGGTCCTGAGTTCAAGCAGCGGATGGACGATCTGCAAAAGCAAATGCAGCAGCAGATGGAGGAGTTCAGCCGGAAATATCAGCACTCGCCCAATCCCTAGAAAGCAGCCGAGCTAGGAGAACTCCCCGAGGTGCCCGAAGTCCTGGCGCAGTTTGCTTTTTAATAGCTTCCCGGTCGAGGTGTGGGCAAGCTCGTTCACGAACACAAAACCGTCAGGCACGTGCCAGCGTGGGAAGCGTTGCTCCAGGAACGTCGCGCAGTTCGGAAGCATCCACCACGAAACCATCTTTCAATATGACCAGCGCCAGCGGACGCTCTTGCCATTTGCTGTGGGGCACGGCGATGACTGCGGCTTCCCTCACCGCCTCGTGTGCCACCAGTGCATTTTCCAGATCGACGGAGCTGATCCACTCGCCGCCGGACTTGATCAAATCCTTCAGGCGATCGGTGATTTTCAAGTAGCCCTCGGAGTCAATCGTGCCCACGTCTCCGGTACGGAACCAGCCATCGTCCGTCCATTTGTCAGCCTGATCGAGGTTGTAATAACTGGCCGCAATCCATGGCCCACGGATCTGCAATTCGCCCGTGGTTATGCCGTCTCTAGCAGCTTCGCCCTGATCGTCCACGGTGCGGGTCTCGATGAAGGGCAGAGGCAATCCCTGCTTAGCGCGCTGGGCGTATCGATCCTCTTCTGTCCAACTGTGCATGTGAGGCTTGAGCGTGGCGGCCGTACCAACAGGAGTAGTTTCGGTCATGCCCCATGCGTGCAAGAGGTGCACGCCGAGCTTGTCGAAGCGGCGGAACAGAGATTCGGGCGCTGCAGAACCACCTACAGTGAGCCGTAATCCAGGAGCCAACTTCCAGCGGCCGGGATTGCTTTCGAGGGTATTCAACACGCCCATCCAAATAGTAGGAACACCACCGGCGAGCGTCACCTCTTCGTTCTGCAACAGGTCGAGCAGGGCCGCCGGCTTGAGGTTGCATCCAGGTAAAACCTGCTTGCTTCCATTCATGGCTGCGGCATACGGAAAGCCCCACGAATTTACGTGGAACATGGGCACGATGGGGAGAATAGTGTCGTTGCGGCTAAAGTTCAGCTGGTCGGGAAGAGAGATGGCCAGGGAATGCAGGGCGATCGCGCGGTGCGAATAGAGGACTCCTTT
This sequence comes from uncultured Acidobacteriaceae bacterium, assembly GCA_963821315.1. Taxonomy (GTDB): domain Bacteria; phylum Acidobacteriota; class Terriglobia; order Terriglobales; family Acidobacteriaceae; genus PALSA-350. Next base: position 342,735 of record CAWGDP010000025.1, read on the forward strand.
GGGACAGCCGGTAGTTCCCGAGGTGTAGCACAAGGCCGCTGCATCCTCTTCTGCCATATCAGTTCTCATTCGGCTCTCCGTTCGCTTCCGCCAGAAAATCCTCATACGGTTCTCCTCCCTCCGGGAGCCTGCCGCTGCCGTGATCGACTACAAAGACGCGTTCGAAGTGGACTCGATGCCGTATCTGCTCGAAAAGGTCGAGCAGCACATCCTCCACAATCAGAAAGCGGTCCTGGGCGTGATGGACGATGTAAGCGAGTTCGTCCGGATGCAGCCGCAGGTTAAGGGTGTGCAGCACGGCTCCAGTGATGGGAACGCCGAAATAGGCTTCCAGATGGGCATGCCCGTTCCACATGAGGGTGGCGACGCGATCACCTTTGGCCACACCCGCGCCTTCAAGAGCAGCCGCTAATTGTCTGGAGCGCCGGCGGAGATCTCGATAGGTGTAGCTGTGGCGCCCACCGTCAGGCTGCATGGAGACGATTGCGACATCGGGGAATAGTGTGCCCGCCCGCTCCAGCATGCTGTTGACGAGAAGCGGCGATGACATCATGGTGGACTTCATGAAACCTCCATGGTTCGAGGAAGGGCCTGCGGAAGCTGTCGATCATCAAACCACAGTCATGGGGAGAAAGCCAACTAGTAGGCCTGGCTTGGCGGCACTCAGGGGAGCGCGGGCTTGATAGGCTGCTGCCGCGCGGCCTCCGCCATCTTAAGAATGGATCCGGTTATCACTTCGGGCTCGTCGATGAGAACCATGTGAGTGCTATTCCAGGCAATCACGTGTTCACTTCTATGAGATAGCGCCATTAAGTCTGTTTGCAGTTTCAAGTAACCGGGCGTCTCGTTGCCGGTACTAATTACTGCCAGAGGCATGTCGCCAAGGGGAAACGGAGATTTGCCTGTAGCCGTCGCAAGATCCGCGAAGCAGTCCTCAGCCATTTCGTAATCCGGCTGAATGGGATTTTCAGAAAGGGCCCAGATGTGCAGTTCCTGATCGTGCTTCGGCAACTTACTGAAATTCACATCGTCTTGGAAGTCGAGCACGATTGGCGCTTGAGAAACGAGCGTGGGCGGACTGTAGCCCTGCGGCAAACTATGCGTGTGTGCAGCTTTCCGCGTAGGGACGTGAGATTCATTGCTACCGATCGGAGCCCTGGTGGACGAAGGCCCTGTTGGACACAGCGCTGAGAAGCATGCGTTCCGCACCCTGGCTCGACAGAACGCCATTCCAGCGTACGGTTCCGTCGCTCATCCCAATACCGGCAGGAAACGAATCGACATGGAAGACGCTCAGCTCTGCATTGGGCACAATGACCATATGAACGTTCGCCGGCAAATTCCGCTGCCACTCACGTAAAGCCGTCGAAATTTCATTGGACGGGACATCATCCCGGCCGGTGTTGGCACTCCAACTGGTAATTGCGTAAATGGTCTCTTGCGATGCCATTCTAGCTAGACGGCGTGCCTCTTCTGAGGCGTCAGGAGACCAAAGCACAAAGGGAAGCAAGAGCACTGTCCCTCGCCTCAGCGAGATCAGGCGCGGCGTCATTTTCCCATTCGTGAGCGTAAGCCCGTGCAATGAACTCAGGGGGACTTGGGTCCCGACCATTTGCTGCCTCTGCAACGACGCCTGCATGGGTGAATAATCTGCTGTGCCCTGCCAGCTTGGCGTCTGTGCAATCGCTGCTAACTGATGCATCACTGCCTGCCCAGAGGGTTCATCCCGTCCTTTTGCCAGGGAAACGCAACGCACGGCATCGTTGAACAAAACGCTTGCCGATGCGGTTTCTTCTTTCCCCTCAAGCGCCTTTCCACTGGCGAGCAGCGGCAGAGTGGCAGCATTTTGCGTCGCGCAGAGGTTAAGAGCCATTCTATTGAAGCCCTCACTTAATCCCTCTGCTGCATCGATAACCTGATCGATGGCGAAGTGAATTTCCGCATCGTAAGGAAAATCATGTAGCAGTGAACGCACGACCAACTCAGCAGAGCCCGGGTCGTTCAGGCCGAGGAGAGCGCGGACCAGCAAGACCATTCCCCGCTTTCTCTCAGGCGGTTGAGGAAGGGCAAGGTATTTCGTAAGGGCGGTACGGGCAGGCCCATACTCCTGACCGAATAGGCACAACTCACCTAGAGCGATCAGCTCTTTCTCATCAGCATCGAGGGAAGACCCGTTCGGTGAGAGTGCCCGGCAGTCACGGGAGGCGCGAGCAATACCAATTTGCAGGGCAAACCGGTCGGCATCTGTCAGGTCGCCGGGCTGCGTTCTCGACGCCTGGAATGGCGCAAGGGCCGCCTTATAAGCTTCCGAGGGAGAAAGGGGCTTTGCATCCTCCTGTGCCAGGCCTGGGCCGCATAGGAGCGCCAGCAAAAAGGGCACGAAGACCGGCTTACGGTTCCGAGCCGTCACCCACGAGCAATAGCCAAGGGCTGAGCGATCACGCATCCTGGTTCCCAGCACCCTCACCAGTCTCTTGACGATAACAAACACATGTAGTAAACAATAGTACACCTGTAGGAGCAACCGTGGCAGAACCCAAATTATCCAAACTCGAGTTTCAGATCATGGAGGCGCTCTGGACCCAAGGCGAGGCCTCCATACGCGAGATTCAAGAAACATTTCCCGCCAGGCGCAGACCCGCGTATACGACCATTCAAACCACTGTATACCGCATGGAAGCGAAGAATATCGTGCGCCGGGTGAAGAAAGTTGGCAACTTCCACATCTTCGCCGCCGCGGTTTCGCGCAGCGCCGCACAACGGAGGTTGATCGACGACCTGCTGGCATTGTTCGGCGGCCGCACACAGCCCGTGATGGCTCACCTGATTGAATCCGGCAAGCTGACACTGGAGGACGTAAAGGAAGCAGAAAAGACACTCCGCCAGATGGAAAAGAAGGATAAGCCATGATTGCGAAATACTTCTCCGAAGCTCCGGCGGCGCTCGCGCCGGCGATGGCTAACCACCTCTGGCAGTCGACGCTTTTCGCAGCGTTGGCCGCGATCCTGACCTTGGCGTTCAAGAAAAACCAGGCGCGGATTCGCCATAGCCTGTGGCTGACGGCGTCGCTGAAGTTTCTCGTCCCTTTTTCAATATTGATGAGCCTCGGCCATCGTCTGGCCAGTCCGCGGTTTTCACTAAGCGGGCGGAGCGGGCTGTTCTCGGCAGTGGAAGGCTTTAGCCAGCCCTTCACCTTTGTCGTGGTCGCGCCGGTTAGCCACGCCGGCCTACTGCTGCTTACCTGCTTACCCTGCTACCGAGGTTGATGGCGGCAATGTGGCTGTGCGGTTTTGTCACGGTGCTCATCCTCTGGTCGGTGCGCTGGCGTCGCGTTGCCGCGGCGGTAAACCGCTCTACACCGGCGGAGCAAGGACGCGAAGTCGATGCGCTACGGCAACTGGAGAAGATAGGAGGAGTGCGCAGGCCGATGACGCTCTTGCTGTCGCGGGAATCTGCAATGGAGCCCGGGATCTTCGGTATCTTTCGACCGGTCTTGTTGTGGCCGGCGACCATCTCCGAACATCTCCAGGACTCGCACCTCACGGCGATCCTTGCGCACGAATTGTCGCACGTGCGCCGCCGTGACAACCTGGCCGCCGCGATGCATATGACAGTCGAGGCCATCTTCTGGTTTCACCCCATGGTGTGGTGGCTGGGAGCGCGCCTGGTGGAGGAACGCGAACTCGCCTGCGATGAAGAGGTGTTGCACCTCGGCAATGCGCCATCGATCTACGCGGAGAGCATTTTGAAGACCTGCGAATTCTGCGTGGGAGTGCCGGTAGCTTGCGTCTCCGGCGTCACGGGCGCCGAACTCAAGAAACGCATTGTGCGCATCATGACTCCAAACATGGTGGAGAAGCTTAGTACCAGCAGAAGGCTTCTGTTGGCTACAGTGGGAGTTGCGGTCGTCGTTGGACCTGTCCTCTTCGGTCTAGGCACCATCCCGCGGGTCCGTGCGCAATCTCCGCAGGCGGGTGAGAGACAAGCGGGGACGATCGATTCTGCCTCGCACCCCCCGGACGCCCCGATCCTAAGCTCCTCCAAGAACACCGCCACGCCGCAAATCTACCACGTAGGAGCTGATGTCTCTGCGCCCAAGCTGATTTTCGCCCCAGACCCGGAGTTCTCTGAGGAGGCCAAGCGGGAGAAGTATCAAGGTGTCTGCGTTGTGTCGTTGATTGTGGACGCGCAAGGTAACCCGCAGCGTGTCCAGGTAATACGTCACCTGGGAAAGGGTTTGGACCAGAAGGCAGTAGAGGCGGTGGAGCAATATAAATTCGAGCCGGCGATGCGCCACGGCGAACCGGTTGCAGTGGAAGTGAACATCGAGGTGAACTTCCGACTGTATTGAGCGCGTTTGCAAGTTACAGATAAAGGCTAATTCTGCGCGGGATCACCTTTGGCTTATCTCTCCGGGCATCGAGAGGCCCTCGGAGAATTAACTGGCCGGATCCGATCTTACGAAGGGATTACCCGCATCGTGGCTAAACGTGTCGCGTTCGAATTGGACCTCGGCAAAAAGCTATCGTTCCTATTGGCGGGAGCGATGGCCGTAGGTATGCCGATCGTATTTGGCCAGGTAAACGCAGCGACCACCGCCGATCTGCCTGGGTTCGAGGTCGCTTCGGTGAAGCCGCATAAAGCCGGCGAGGGATCTACGATCTTGCTCACGGCTGATGGACTGACTGCGACCAGGGTCACCGTGAAATTCCTGATTAAACAGGCCTATGACGTCGAAGATGATGAGATCTCAGCAGCACCTGGCTGGCTCGACTCTGAAACTTACGACGTCGTGGCCAAGGTGGGTAGCGCTGATTTAGCTGCGTTGGACAAGCTTGATGAGAAGCAGCGCATGCAAATGCTTCAGCCGGTCCTGGCGGAACGATTCCAGCTAAAGGTCCACCGTGCGTCTAAGGAAATTCCCGTGTATGCACTCGTCATCGCCAAGAATGGTCCCAAACTCCACCAGGCAAAACCAGGCGACACTTACCCTGACGGACTCAAAGGACCTGACGGTAAACCCGGCGGACGTCCGGGCATGATGATGTGGAGTAGAGGCCGCCTGATCGCGCAAGGGATTCCCATTGCCTCCTTGCTTCCACCGTTGACGCAGCAACTGGAACGAACGGTTGTGGACAAAACCGGCCTGAAGGGAACATACGACATCACACTGCTGTGGACGCCGGAGGAAGACGGGGCACCGATGTACAACGGAGCGGATGGCGGCCGGCAAGGGAGCGCACCTGCACCTGAGTCTTTAGGGGCTTCGATCTTTACCGCCATCCAGGAACAACTTGGGCTGAGACTGGAATCGCAAAAAGGCCAGGTCGAGGGCCTGGTCATCGATCACGTCGAAAGGCCATCAGAGAACTAAGTGGTCGAAGGAAGTCATCCCACAATGAAAAACCTTCAAAAAAGGTTTTGACAAATCAAATGGAGGCGAACTACAGTCGTTTATCGATATACCGATCATCGATCAAACATGCCAAAACGAAAACTTGATCCGTTACCTGCGGCCGCGTTCCAAATCATGCTTTCTCTCGCCGAGGGCGACCTTCACGGATACGCCATCATGCGGCAGGTGGAAGAGCAGACCAATGGACGACTGCGGCTTGGGCCTGGAACCTTGTACAGTTCGATCCAGGCGCTCCTTGAAGGAAAGCTGATCGAAGAGGTTTACCGGTCCGAGGAAACCGCAGACCGGCAGGAACGTCGCCGCTACTACAAGTTGACCGCTGCCGGACGCAAACTGGCGCGATCTGAGGCGGAGAAGATGGCCGACGTTTTGCGTGTCGCTCGAGCCCGCAAAATCTTGAGGGGGGATTATGTCTGAAAAGATATTCACTCGCCTGCTTCGCCTATACCCTTCGAGTTTCCGCAAGAAATACGAGGGCGAGGCCCTGCAACTCATCCGCGACCGCCTCCGCGACGAGAGAGGCCTCTTCAAAAGAGCACGCCTGTGGTGGGACCTGTTGGCCGATGTTTTGTCTGCTCTCCCCTCCGCATACCGGAATTCCTACGCCCTTACAGAAGCAGCGCCGCTCTCGCTCAACCCGGCAGGCATTCCTTCCTTCAAAATCCTGGAGGAGGAGCCCCTGGGGCTGGGTTCGATTCTGGTCGGCAGCACGCTATCGCTGACCGGGCTCGCTGCCTTTGCATGGTTGCTAACCCAGTCGATCGCACACCATCCACTCGCGAATTTGAGTGGACCGATGTCTCCTATCCAATCCGTCATGCAGCGTCTGAATTCAGGCCCGGCGCCTGATTCGACCGCGAGCAATCTTCAGGACGCCGCCGCGCCCGCATCCGCGCCAATGAGCGGGCCGCCAGCCCAGCCATCGACGCCAGGCGCATCCACTCCGAACGCTCCGCCGAAGGCCGCGAATGCCAGTCCCAAATTTGAAGTTGTCACCATCACGCCGGGCAAACCGGGCACACCGGCCAAAATGTCTTTCGATGTTGCTTCTATCAGGCAGAGCAAGCCAGGAACATCCGCGCCCATGCCTAACTTCGCCCTGGATAATGGTGACTCATTCACACCTTTTGGGGATCCCGGCGGGCGCTTCGCCGCTGATTTTCCGCTCCCGGTCTACATCCAGTTCGCCTACAAGCTCACGCCCGAGCAGACCGAATCCACGCTGGCGCATTTGCCCAAGTGGGTCGCTACAGATTATTTCGAGATTCATGCGAATGTAGAAGGCCACCCAAGCAAAGACCAGATGCGCTTGATGATGCAATCTCTTCTTGCCGATCGCTTCAAGTTGGCAGTTCATTTCGAGACGCAGCAAGTCCCGGTGTACGCTCTCGTTCTGCAACAGCCCGGAACCACAGGTCCCAAGCTCCGTCCGCATGCCGACGGCCCCCCTTGCGATGTCCATATGCCTATGCCGCCCCCCGGCAACCCGGCGAACAGTGACGGCGTGTTTCCCCGTATCTGCGATGCGTTCATAAAAATTCCCGCACCAAATCACGAAATATTGCTGGGTTCAAGAAATACAACCATGAAATTGATTGCCGATTCCCTTCCTTCGCTCGGCGGTCTGGGTCGCCCTGTGGTGGATCAAACGGGACTCAGCGGGAGATTTGATTTCACCCTGCAATGGACGCCGGAGTCCAACGGCCCCGCGCAATCGGGAGCCGATACTCCGCTTGACTTTCCGGGTACCACCTTCCTGGAGGCATTAAAGGATCAACTGGGGATGAAACTGAAACCATCGAAGGCCCCCATGGATGTTCTCGTTGTCGATCACGTCGAGAGGCCTTCAGGGAACTAAACGGGGTTCGCTTTCGTATCAAATGTTGCAGTCTTCTGACTCGCCGTGAAAATCCCGCGGAGCAACAAAAATAATTGCTTCGGTCGAGCACATTGGGCGCGCTCAAACGTCTATTATCCAGCTTCCCAAACATCGTTGTTGGCTTGTGTCTGAAATACCGGGTCCGATCTCAAGAGAAGGGTTCCCGAACCATGACCGACCGCACCGTGCGCAAACTCCATTTCATTCTTGGGCTCCTGCTGTGCATAGGCATCATGGCCACGGTGCACACCACCCACTTGCGAGCCCAGGCCAAGCCCGAAAATCCGGCTCAGAACATTGCCGACACATGGCAAGGTACTCTCCATGCCGGCCGCGACCTGCGCACCGTGGTCAAAATCTCCAAGGCGGATGACGGCGGGTACAAGGCGGTGTTCTACAGCATCGACCAGGGCGGCGACGGCCTTCCTGTCACCAAGATCACGCTCGATGGCACCACGGTAAAGATGACGCTGACGATGATCGGCGGAACCTATGAGGGCAAGCTGAGCTCCGACGGCAAGACCATCACCGGTACCTGGAGCCAGGGACCCAATCCCCTCCCCCTGAACCTGACGCGCGCTACACCGGAGACGGAGTGGACCATTCCCCCACCCGAGCCCAAGCTGCCGCCGATGGACGCGAATGCTAATCCCGGCTTCGAAGTCGCCACCGTCAAGCCCAGTGCTCCTAATAAGCCCGGCAAATTATTTGGTTTCAGAGGAGGTCATTTCATAACCGTGAATACCAATCTGAATGACCTCATCGCGTTCGCGTACGGGCTGCACGCCAAGCAGATCATCGATGCACCACCGTGGTTCGGCACCGATCTCTACGACATCGAGGGCAAGCCGGATACAGAAGGGCGGCCTAATAACAAGCAGATGGGGATCATGGTGCAAAAGCTGCTGGCGGAGCGCTTCAAGCTGAGCTTTCATCACGACCAGCGAGAGCTTTCGGTTTATGTGATCACCGTTGCCAGCGGCGGCCCGAAGATGACTAAGAGCACGGCGGCGGCGAATGACCCTTCGGGCTTCGGCTTCAGGGGACTTGGGGATCTGATGGTGAGAAACCTGAATATGACTGATTTCGCCACCTGGATGCAGTCTGGTGTGATGGACAAGCCTGTGGTGGATGAAACCGAGCTGAAGGACAGATACGATTTTCAATTGAAATGGACCCCGGACGATTCCCAATTCGCGCAATTCAGAGGGACCGGAGCGAAGATACCGCCGCCGAGTGATGACCCCAATGCTCCTCCCAGCCTTTACACCGCAATGCAGGAGCAACTGGGGCTGAAAATGGGACCAGCCAAGGCCCCCGATGATGTGATCGTCATCGATCATGTCGAGAAGCCTTCCGAGAACTAACGCCGTACAGACATCGGGATATGTTGATAGCGATGGCATGGCGGCGAACGCGGAGACACCTATACCTGGTTTGCGTTCTTGCGGCGCTGGCTTTCCCCAGCCTGGCTGCAGCTTCCGCATACCACGGCCAGGTCACCTTCGGTGGCTTGCCGGTTCCTGGTGCAACCGTCACGGTGACACAAGGAACAAAGAAGCTCACCACCGTAACCGACCAGGGAGGCCTCTACACCTTCGCCGACCTGGCCGACGGAGTATGGCAGATCGAGATCGACATGCAGTGCTTCTCGACTGTCCACAACGAAATCACTGTCTCCACCAACACAGCAGCGGCAAAGTGGGAGCTGGCGCTGCTGCCGCCGGACGAGATTACGAAGTTGGCGAATCTTCCCCCCGCTCCGCTGCCCGCGCTGCCCGCGCCTGCACTGGTTAAGAAGCCTGCGACGCCCGGTTCCCCGGGCGAGAACGCGGCCGAAATACCCAAACCGGCCGAGGATGCGAGCCAGCAGTCGTCGGACGGCCTCCTGGTGAACGGCAGCGTCAACAACGCCGCGACCTCGCGGTTCTCGCTCGACCAGGCCTTCGGCAACCGAAGGTACAACAGCAGGAGCCTCTACAATGGCGGCCTCGCCGTCATTTACGATAACTCGGCCACCGATGCACGCCCCTACTCGCTCAGCGGGCTGAACCTACCGAAGGCTTCTTACAATCGCATCACCGGTGTGCTCACCCTCGGCGGACCCCTCAAGATTCCGCACTTGTTGCCCCGCGGGCCGACGTTCTTTGTCGGCTACGAGTGGACGCGTAACCATGATGCCGAGGCTGAGGCTGGTCTTGTTCCCACCGAGGCGGAGCGCACCGGCGACCTCTCCGGTCTGCTCAACCCACTCGGCCAACCGGTCATCGTCTTCGATCCCGCAACCGGCCTGCCCTTCCCCGGCAACGTTGTCCCGGTCAGCGCCCAGGCGCAGGCGCTGTTGGCTCTGTATCCCTCGCAAAACATTTACGGAGATCCGCTCTACAACTACCAAGTGCCGATTCTCAACAGCACCCACCAGGACGCGCTGCACTCGCGCCTGGACAAGACCCTCGGGCGCAAGGACGAGGTCTACGGGAGCTTCAATTTTCAGAGCACACGGTCCAGCACCAGCAATCTCTTCGCCTTCACTGATAAGACTGACATTCTCGGCATCAACTTCAACGTCAATTGGTCACACCGCTTCAGCCAGCGGATCTTTGTCAATACCGGCTACCATTTCAGCCGGCTCAGAACCAACATCGTTCCCTATTTTGAAAACCTCCAGAACATCTCCGGGGAAGCCGGCATCACCGGCAACAATCAGGATCCGTCCAACTGGGGTCCGCCCGCGCTCACCTTTTCCAGCGGCATCACCATGCTCTCCGACGAGAACAGCTCGTACAATCGCAACCGTACCGATTCCTTTTCCGGATCCGTCGCGGTCTATCGCGGCCGCCACAACATCACGATTGGCGGCGATCTGCGCAAACAGGAATACAACGATTTCTTCCAGGCAAACCCCCGCGGCATCTTCACCTTTACCGGCGCCGCTACTCAGGGCCCCGCTAATAACGTAACTACGACCGGATCAGACCTGGCCGATTTCCTCATCGGCGTTCCCGACACCAGCTCCGTGGCCTACGGCAACGCGGATAAATATCTGCGCCAGCCCGCCTACGATCTCTACGCTGCGGATGATTGGCGCATTCTGCCCAACCTCACCATCAACGCCGGGCTGCGCTGGGAATACGGTGCGCCCATCACCGAGCTATACGGGCGCCTGGTGAATCTTGACGTTGCTTCCGGATTTAGCGCGGTGCAGCCGGTCGTCGCCAGCGATCCGGTCGGACCGCTGACCGGCATCCACTATCCCAGCTCGCTCATCTGGCCAGACCGGCTCGGTTTCGAGCCGCGCGTCGGTCTCTCCTGGCGGCCCATTCCCGCTTCCACCATCGTCGTCCGCGGCGGCTACGGCATCTATGACGACACCTCCGTCTACCAGACCTCCGCGCTGCAAATGGCGCAGCAGTCGCCGCTCTCGACCAGCCTGAGCGTGCAGAACGGCCCCGACTGCAAGCTCACCCTGGCAAACGGCTTTGTCCCCTGCTCATCGATTACTACCAACACCTTCGCGGTCGATCCTAACTTCAGAGTGGGCTATGCCCAGACCTGGCAGTTATCCGTGCAACGCGATCTACCGGGAGCGCTGCAGCTCACGGCAACCTACCTGGGAGTCAAAGGCACACGCGGTGTACAGCAGTTCCTGCCCAACACCTACCCCATCGGCGCTGCCAGTCCGTGCACTGACTGTCCGTCGGGTTTCGTCTATCAAACTTCGGGTGGTGACTCCACGCGGGAATCGGGGCAGATCCAACTGCGCCGCAGGCTGCGCAGCGGTTTCACCGCCTCGCTGCTCTATACCTATTCGAAGTCGATTGATGATGATGCGTACCTCGGTGGCCAGGGCCATGTGGTCGCCAGCAGCCAGACTGCGGCGCCCGCGGCAGGGCAAGGCCAAGGGGCTGGACAAGGCTCGGGACAAGGCTCGTCGGGAACTTCGGCCACCACCTCGCAAGGCGCATCGACCACATCGCAAATCGCGCAGAACTGGCTCAACCTGCATGCTGAGCGCTCCCTGTCCAGCTTCGATCAACGTCACCTGTTCAACCTACAAGCCCAATACACCACCGGCGAAGGCCTTGGTGGTGGAACCCTGATGGGCGGCTGGGGAGGCAGGCTGTTCAAGGAATGGACGATCGTTGGCACCTCCGTGGTCGGCACCGGCCTGCCACAAACGCCGGTCTACCTGGCAGCCGTCCCCGGAACGGGTTACACCGGCACCATTCGACCTGACCCTACAGGCATGCCCATTTCCATCTCCAGCGGACGTCAGCATCTCAACCCTGCCGCCTACAATGCGCCTCTGGTGGGCCAATGGGGAACCGCGGGCCGGAACTCGATCACCGGTCCCAGCCAATTCAGTCTCGATAGCTCCGTCGCCCGTACGTTCCGTCCCAGCGGACGGTTTTACCTGGATTTGAAAGTGTCAGCAACCAACATGTTGAATCATCCGGTTTTCACCGGCTGGAACACGACCGTGAACAGCACGCAATTCGGTCTCCCGATTAACACCAACGCGATGCGCAGCCTGGAAACTCAGCTGCGCCTGAGGTTCTGAGATGAAACGCCTCCTAGCATTTCTCCTAACCATCTCAGCGCTCGCGACGGCGCAGCAGATCGGGCAGAATAAGACCTCCAGCGATTCGCAACCCTACACCGTCTCGGTTAAATCGCAACTGGTAGTCGAAACCGTCGTGGTCAAAGATAAGCAGGGAAAGTTCATCCCTAACCTCACGGCCAAAGACTTCGCTCTCACCGAAGATGGCGTAGCCCAGACCATCCGCTTCTGCGAGCACCAGGCGCTGACTGAAAACGCCTCGCCCGTACCCGCCGCCGCCCCCGGCAGCGAAGATATCAAGATCTACAAGCAGCTAACGCGAACCCAGGTTAAACCGGAAACCATGGAGAACGATCGCTATAAGAATCGCCGGCTGCTTGCACTCTATTTCGACATGACTGCGATGCGCCCGGCCGACCAACTGCGTGCGCTCTCGGCAGCAGAGCAATTCATTCGCACGCAATTGACCTCGGTCGACCTGGTATCCATCCTGCGCTACCAGGGTGGCTCGGTTGACATCCTGCAGGACTTCACCGCCGATCGCAACAAGCTGCTCAGCATTCTAGAAACTCTTGTCGTTGGCGAAGGCCAGGGATCCGCCGAGACCATCGACGATGCCAGCAGCGCCGACACCGGCGCCGCATTCGGCCAGGACGACAGCGAGTTCAACGTCTTCAACACCGATCGCCAGCTCTCCGCCCTGCAGACCGCGGCCAAGATGCTGAGCCAGTTGAACGAGAAAAAATCTCTCATCTACTTCGCCAGCGGCCTGCGCCTCAACGGCATCGATAACCAGGCACAGCTGCATGCCACCGTCGACGCGGCCATTCGAGCCGGCGTCTCTTTCTGGCCCATCGATGCCCGCGGCCTGGTCGCACAGGCTCCGCTGGGCGATGCTACCCAGGGCTCGCAGGGCAATTCCGGCATGTACTCCGGCACCGCGGCCCAAACCACGACCACCAACTTCCAACAATCGCAGGACACTCTTTTCGCCCTCGCCGGCGACACCGGAGGCAAAGCCCTGTTCGATTCCAACGATCTGACCCGCGGTATTGTTCAAGCGCAGGAGGCCATCTCCGATTACTACGTCGTTGGCTACTACACGACCAACACGGCCAGGAATGGACATTTCCGCCGGGTGAAAATCTCCCTCACGCAAGACGTTGGCGCGAACCTCAATTACCGCCAGGGCTACTACGCCGATAAGGAGTTCAGCCACTTCAACTCCGTCGACAAAGAGCGTCAGCTGGAAGACGCGCTGATGCTCGAGGATCCCATCACCGAGCTCTCCATCGCGATGGAGATCGATCACTTCCAGCTCAACCGGGCAGAATATTTCGTACCCATCATTGTTAAAATTCCCGGCCGCGAGCTCGCCCTGGCCAAGCGTGGCGGCGCGGAGCATACCCTGATCGACTTCGTGGGCGAAATTAAAGACCTGGTCGGTGGCACAACAGTCACCAATGTCCGTGACAACGTCAACATCAAGCTCACTGACTCTACTGCCGCCGAGCTGGCGCGGAGGCCGATTGAATACGACACCGGCTTTACGCTCCTGCCGGGCAAGTACCAGATCAAGTTTCTTGCGCGCGACGATGAGACGGGCAGAATCGGCACGTATCAAACCACCTTCGTCATCCCGAATTTGAACAAGGAGGTCGCGCATGTCCCTATCAGCTCCGTGGTGCTGAGCAGCCAGCGAGTGGACCTCAAAGATGCCCTCTACAACGCGGAAAAAGACAAGGACCGAGGGAAAGAGGAAGCGGTGAACCCGCTGGTTCAGAATGGACAAAAACTGATTCCCAGCGTAACCCGGGTATTCCGCCAAAGCCAGGACATGTATGTCTATTTGCAGGCATACGAGCAGGGGGTGACCGGGGTGCAGCCGTTAGTCGCGTTTGTGAGTTTCTACAGCGGAGAAACGAAGGCTTTTGAAACCCGGCCCATGCAGATGACGCAGGCGCTGAACAACCGCTTGCAAACCATGCCCTTCGCCTTCAACATTCCTCTCCGTCAGCTTCCACCCGGAGAATATGAGTGTCAGATATCCGTGCTCGATCCAACGGGAAAGAAGGCCTCGTTCTGGCAAGCCCAGGTGATGGTCGTGCCCTGACATCATAGTATGCAAGCATGCGCATCTCGCGGTGGATATGGCTAGCGGTGGTGCTGGTTGCAGGAACGCTGCTGTGGGTGGGGATCCATTTGCTGCGGCGGCCAAAGACGCCCACGCCGATAACTGATGTAGGAGCAACCATGCCCTTGAACCAGCCGGGCGGCGGCGTTGTTCCAACAGAAGCGTACGCAGTCTACTCCGCGCTCTACCAGGCGCCGATGCAGGAGCCGCTGGTCTTCTCAGAGGATTCGTTTATTGATATTCCGCAAGTAAACGGCAGCTGCCTGAGGCCCACGGCGGCGCAGGAGCAGGAGATGACCGACGCTTTTATCGCGGCCAACCAGCAAACTCATCGATGGGAAAAGAAGTTTTCCATCCCGCAGGGGTATCAATTATTGCCAGCCACCGAACTCGCCCAGGCGCAGACCTGCGCAGCGACACACGGGCGCGATGTTGCCTCCTGCGAGAGCTACAAGCAACTCAGATATGTCCGCTTGCTGGGAGTACCAGGATTTGATCACGCACAAGACCGGGCATTGGTCTCGGTAATCAAGAGCTGCGGTCAATTCTGCGGGAGCGGCGGAATCTTCGCGGTGGAGAAGACGGGTGGGACATGGCAGCGCTCCGCAACCACCGATTTCACTCGAGACTGCAGCTGGATGTACTAGGCAAAGCAATCGTGGGGGCTTCGCCCTCATAGGCGCTAACTTGTTTAGGGTGTTTTTCCTCAAACTCCAACAGACTCGTCATCCTGAGGGCAGCGCCTCGCAGATTTTAACGTAACACAGGGCTTGTGGCGTGGAGTCGAAGGACCTCAGCGGTGCTTATTTACCGATGTCGCTCGGAGCTTTTCAACCACCGGGCCCCGCACCGGGCGGCCCCGCCAGGTTTTCCCGGGTCGAGAACCAAGAACTTGCTTGCATCAAGTGCGTATCGAAGCAGGTCATGTTGTCGGGCTTCGGTGGTTAAAAAGCTCCGAGCAGCATGGGTAAATAAGCACCGCCGAGGTCCTTCGACTCCGCGCCACAAGCCCTGTGTCACGTTATAAATCTGCGAGGCGCTGCGCTCAGAGGCTGTGACTTTATTGACTTTTAGCGATTTTTGACCCACCTAAGCTCTTTGTTTTCAGTATCGATTTTTTTGTGAAACCAATAAAGTCACAGACTCTCAGGATGACGATTCTGCGTGAGAACTAACGGAACGGAGACCTTTGTGCGGGAGCCGGGGCGCACCGCAGGTCCCTCGGCTGCGCTCGGGATGACAAGTGGAGGCCGGTGGCTTTTATTAATAGCCCTGAGATCGGATGGGCAGAACTCCGGTCGGGATGACAATTTCGTTCAGAACTCGAAGACTCGTGCAAAAATCAATAAAGTCACAGCCTCTCCGGATGACGATTCTGTGGGAGAACTAACGGAACGGAGACCTTTGTGCGGGAGCCGGGGCGCACCGCAGATCCCTCGGCTGCGCTCGGGATGACAAATTGGAGGCAGTGACTTTTATTAGGGGCGGTTCGATCGGATGGGCAGAAGGAAACAGCAGGTCCCCTTCGACTTCGCTCAGGGCAGGCTCTCCACTTCGCTTCGCTCCGGTCCCACGGCACGCCGGGGCAGGCGGATAACAATTCCGTTTAAAACTCGATGACTTTGCGCGAGAAATCAATAAAGTCACAGCCTCTCCGGATGACGAGTCTGTTGGAGTTTGAGAAAAAACACCCTAAGCAAGTTAGCGCCAATGGCGGCTTCGCCCCGTCTTTTTCGTCCCAGGTACACTGGGGCGAACCCTGGCGCACCCGTCGATGACCTTGACTTCGGTCACCGGCTTCGCCGATCCGCAGGGTCACTCAGAAAGAATTGGTTCCCGAACATCATCCGTCTTAGGCCCCAACTTTTTATGACGATCGAGATAACGAACGCAAGCGTTCCAGCGCAGAATTGCGTCATCATTTCCGGCGGGCCGCAAACGCTCCGCTTCCTCGAATAGGCTGAGCGCCTTGACCAGCCAATCGTAAACGTACCCACTGGACCCCGGTTTCCCAGCATCGTGATATGCCTTCGCACGCCGCTCCCACGCGATCCCGGAATAGTAAGCGCGATCGTACTGCCGCTTCGAGACCAGCGATCGCCTCCATCGCGCTCGCAAACGCCCCTTGATCATGAGCCATCTCATCGGTCAAGGCCAGGATCATGCTGATGTGCGCCTCCCGGTTCGACGGGTCAACTTCGAGGATGTCGCGGCAAATACTCACTGCTTCGTTGGGTTCGTTCAGCAAGCGGTAGCGTTCGGCCTTGGCCAGTGCACCGCCTACGCTGTCACGAGAAATAGGTTTGAGTGTGAACATGTTACCCCCTTCACTTAGAGGATGTGGAACAACTGCTTTAACGGATCAAAGAACCGATCCACTACCCGCTCCTTGAGCGGGATAATCGCGTTCTCAGTAATCGTGATCGACTCAGGACACACCTTTCGGCAGCAAGTAGTGATGTTGCAGTAACCGATACTGTGCTTTTTCTTCAGGTCGCTCACACGATCCTCGCTATCGAGAGGATGCATTTCGAGCGCCGCGGCGTAAACGAACAACCGGGGACCGATGAACTCCTCCTCTTTATGGTGTTCGCGCAGCACGTGACAAACATCCTGACAGAGAAAACACTCGATGCACTTGCGGAATTCCTGCACCCGTTCCACGTCAGCCTGCTGCATGCGCCATGTTCCATCCGGCAAGTCCGGGGAACGGGGCCGGAATGGCTTGACCGTCATCTTGGCGCGGAAGTTCCAGGAGACGTCGGTGACCAGGTCGCGAATCAGCGGAAAGGTGTGCATCGGCTCCAAAATCACCGGCAATTCCAGGTTGAGATTGCTAAGCCGGGTCATGCACATGAGCTTCGGCATCCCGTTAATCTCAGCCGAACAGGATCCGCACTTGCCGGCCTTGCAGTTCCATCGCAGGGCAAGATCGGGCGCCTGCTGAGCCTGGATCCGGTGCACGGCGTCCAATACCACCATGCCCTCCTCCACCGGCGTGAGGTAATCCTCGAACCGGCCGCCTGCCGGATCCCCGCGCCAGATGCGAAACACTGCCTGCTTGGCCATTGATTTCGTCTCCCTATTTCATCTCCTGAATCACGGCTTGCAACTCCCCGGGCATGGGCGGGAGAGGACGCTTCTCCACCACCATTTCGCCATCCGCTCCGCGCTTGACGACGATGTTGTGCTTACCCCACTCCGCGTCTTTGTTGGGAAAGTCTTCACGAAACTGCGCGCCCCGGCTCTCTTTTCGCAGCAGCGCAGCACGGGTAATCGCCTCCGACACAACCAGGAGGCTCGAAAGGTCAAGCGCGGTGTGCCATCCGTTGTTGTACTGGCGGTGACCCGCGATACCCACACGCTCTGCCCGCAACTGGAATTGCGCTATTTTCTCCAGTGCCTGTTGCATTTCATTCTCTGTGCGCACAATGCCGACCAGGTCCTGCATCGCCTCCTGCAGGTCGTATTGAATCTGATAGGGATTCTCACCAGAAGCCCCGCGTTCAAAGGGCTTGAGGGCTTCGACTGCCGTTGCCTGAAGCTGCTGGTCATCAACGGTGCCAACTCCATTGCTTTTGGCGAATTCCGCCGCGTAATGGCCGGCACGGCGTCCGAATACCACCAGGTCCGAAAGCGAATTGCCGCCCAACCGATTGGCGCCGTGCAATCCAGCCGCTGCTTCTCCCGCGGCAAACAACCCCGGCACGTTCGACATCTGCGAATCGCCATCCACGCGGATGCCGCCCATCATGTAATGCGTAGTGGGGCCGACTTCCATCGGCTCTTTGGTGATATCCAAATCCGCCAGCTGCTTGAACTGGTGATACATGCTGGGCAGCTTGCGCTTGATGTGCTCCTCCGCCTTGGGAAGGTGCTGCTTGATCCAGGCAATATCCAGAAACACGCCCCCGTGCGGCGTTCCCCGCCCGGCTTTGACCTCGCGATTGATGCACCGGGCAACGTGGTCGCGGGTGAGCAGTTCGGGCGGCCGCCGCGCATTTCTGTCGCCCTGGGTGTAGCGCCATCCTTCGTCTTCTGTGTCCGCCGTCTGGGCCTTATAGAGCTCAGGAATTTCGTCGAACATGAACCTGCGGCCTTCGCTGTTGCGCAGAACGCCGCCTTCCCCGCGCACTCCTTCGGTCACCAGGATGCCGCGCACACTGATGGGCCAGACCATACCCGTGGGATGAAACTGAACAAACTCCATCTCCTGCAGTTCGGCGCCCACGTTATACGCCAGGGCAAGGCCATCGCCGGTATATTCCCAACTGTTGCTGGTGACCTTGTAGGCGCGCCCGATTCCGCCCGTGGCCAGCACCACCGCCTTGGCCTGCCACACTTGGAAGAGGCCCTTCTCGCGGTCGTATCCACAGGCCCCGGCGACGCTGCCCGAGTCCATCAGCAGGCTAAGCACAGTGCACTCCATGTGGACCTGCATGCCGCAATGAATCCCGTGATCCTGCAGGGTGCGGATCATCTCCAGGCCGGTGCGATCGCCGACGTGGGCCAGGCGTGGATACTGATGGCCGCCGAAGTTCCGCTGCAGAATCCGGCCGTCTTTAGTGCGATCGAAGAGCGCGCCCCAAGCCTCGAGTTCGCGCACGCACTCCGGCGCTTCCTTGGCGTGCAACTCCGCCATACGCCAGTTGTTCAGATATTGGCCGCCGCGCATGGTATCGGCGAAATGAACGCGCCAGTTGTCGCGATCGTCGACGTTGGCCAGCGCAGCGGCAATGCCGCCCTCAGCCATGACGGTGTGCGCCTTGCCCAGCAGCGATTTGCAAACCACGCCCACTTTGGCCCCGCTGGCCGCGGCTTCGATGGCGGCGCGCAGTCCTGCCCCGCCTGCACCGATGACCAGAACATCGTAGGAGAACCGCTGGAACTCCGGCATCTACAGGATTCTCCAGTCGTGCCAGATGCCCATCGAGCAGAGGCGGACGTAGATGTCGGAGAATCCCACCCAGAACAAACTGGCCCACGCCCACTTCTGGTGTCCCCGGTTGAGACAGCTCACGCAATCGTAGAGCTTGTGCCGCACCGGGTATTCCGAGATGCGGTCGAACGTCCCTCCGATCAGGTGCCGGAAGGCATGGCAGCCAAATACATATCCGCCGAGAAGAACAACATTCATCACCAGGACGAGGCTTCCGACGCCAATCCCGAAGCCGTCAGGAAAGCGAAAGGACACGATTGCGTCATAAACAAGAAACGCCCACACCAGGTAGGAGAGGCGCAGAAAGTAGCGATGAAAATTTTGCATGATCAGGGGAAAGCTTCGTTCCCCGAGATAGCTCTTGCGCGGCTCGCTCACCGCGCACGCCGGAGGGTCAGCCCAGAACGACTTGTAGTAGGCGCCGCGGTAGTAATAACAGGTAAGGCGAAAGAGGCCCGGTATCCACAAGATAAGAAGCGCCGGAGAGAAGTGCACAAAACTCGGATACCACGACGGCTTGGGGCCGAAGAGGGCGTGGGGCGAGGAGCCGAAGAGTTCCGGAGAATAGAACGGTGAAATGTAGGGGCCGAAGGTGTAGTGGCTGTTCTGCCATGCCGCCCACGTGGAGTAAACCAGGAACGCGCTCAACCCCAGAAAAATCGCTGAAGGCGAAATCCACCAGGGATCCCGCCGAGACGTCTGGCCGAACCTGCCGTCCTTCCAGACGACATCGGGAGCTGCCATCTTCCCCTCCCCGGCAGAGGATCCGTTGGAGCTCGTTCCCGCCGATGGCAGGGGATTATATAGAGCAAAGAACTAACTAGCCAAGTCTGGACGCGGAAGGGTGGCCGCTAAGCCACCCCTTCGCGGGCATCCTTCCAAAGGTCAATTTCCCCTTCTTGCGCGTGGCGATCAATTTCCTTCAACTCATCAGCGCTGAAGTGAAGCTTCTTGACTGCGTCGAGGGAGTCGTCGAGCTGCTCCACATTACGCGCTCCGATCAGTGCCGAGGTAACCCGCGGGTCACGAATCACCCAGGCAATCGCCATCTGTGCCAGCGTCTGGCCGCGCCCACGCGCAATTTCGTTCAACGCCCGCACCCGCTTGAGGTTTTCTTCGCTAAGAAAATCTTTTAGAAACGAACCTTCCCCCTTGGCGCGAGAGCTTTCCGGCACGCCCTTAAGGTACTTATTCGTCAGCAGTCCCTGGGCCAGGGGTGAGAAGCCGATGCAACCTACGCCCAGTTCCTCCAGCGTGGCGAGCAACTCCGTCTCCACCCACCGGTTGAGCATGGAGTATGAGGGCTGATGAATCAGCAGCGGTACTCCTTCGCTCTGCAAAATCTTTGCCGCCTGGCGCGTACGCTCCGGACTGTAGGAGGAGATGCCTACATACAGCGCCTTGCCTTGGCGCACTGCCTGCGCCAGCGCTCCCATCGTTTCTTCCAGGGGCACGTCCATGGTGGGCCGGTGGGAGTAGAAGATATCGACATACTCCAGGCCCATGCGCTGCAAGCTTTGGTCGAGAGAGGCCAGCATATATTTGCGCGAGCCGCCCAGGCCGTAGGGGCCGGGCCACATATCCCAGCCGGCCTTGGAGGAGATCAGCAGCTCGTTGCGGTGATCGCGGAAATCCTTGCGCAAAATTTCGCCAAAATTCTCCTCGGCTGAGCCATAGGGTGGGCCATAGTTATTGGCCAGGTCAAAGTGGGTCACGCCCCGATCGAAGGCCCGCCGAACGACTGCACGGCCGGTCTCAAAAACATCGGTTCCGCCAAAATTCTGCCACAGCCCAAGAGAGACCGGCGGCAATACGATCCCCGATCGCCCGCACCGCCGAAACTGCGCTCCGTCATACCGCTTCTCATTGGCTACATAACTCATCCGTTATCGATCTCCTTGTTCGTTAGATGCCCCCTGGAACTGACTAGCGTCACCGGGCCCCCGGGCAAAGTATTTCACAGAGATTCTGTTCAGGGTCTTAGTACCATGGTACATTGGTACACATGGCAGGGCCTGTAGAGGTGGAACGGATTCAGACCGGCGTCCGCATAGAAAAGCGGCTGCTGAAGGTATTGAAGGCGGTCGCTGAGTTGAAGGACATGAGTCTAGGCGATCTGCTCGAAGGGATTGTGCTCCATGCCTTTGAAGGCAAATCGGCGTTCTCTGCCCAGACCCTGAAGGAGATCGAGCAGTTTAGAGGTATCTACGGCCTGACTCTACATGCATCAGATAGTCATCGGTTGAAGGAGCGCAAATGAAAGGCGGCGTAGGGCTGTTTCTTTCAGTGATCATCTCCATGACGAACCAACAAATCGCGCAATCGGCGGTCGTCCCGGCCCATGTCAGCAACAGCTTCCACTTTGTTATCCGGGCGCCTTTAAGCCGCGCTGCCCCTCTCTTCGGCCCGGAGGGAGAGCGTTGCTGGGCCGGCCAGCACTGGAACCCCGTATTTCTGTACCCCCAACCGGGGACGGACGTTGAAGGAGCGGTCTTCACCGTGCGTCGAGGCCCAGAGACGAGTGTGTGGGTCAACACGCTCTTCGATCCGGAAGGAGGCCGTATGCAGTATGTATCTTTCGTCCCCGGCATCCACGTGTTCACCGTGGACGTTCGACTGACCCCACTCGATTCGTCAAGCACAAGTGTGGAAGTGACCTATGTGCGCACAGCTTTGAACGTGGGAGCAAACAACGAAGTGCAAGCTATGGGGAATGGGGACCGCGAGAGCGGTCCCCATTGGCAGCAAGCAATTGAGAGCTGTCTCGCCGCGCAACGCTAGCTAGCGGTGGGGAACAACTTTAATTTCAAAGACCTTGGGCCACTGCTTGCCGGTGACGAAGAGGCGGTCACGCCTGGCGTCGTATGCAATCCCGTTCAGTACCGATTCGTCGTTGATTTTCTGATCGGCCGGCAGCAAGCCGGTGAGATCGATCCAGGCAATCACGTGTCCGTCGCGCGGATTAATGCGTGCGATCAGGTCTGAGTGCCAGACATTTGCGTAGATCTCGCCCTTGATAAACTCCAGTTCGTTCAGCTCTTCGATGGTCCTGCTCCCATCCTTCACCAGGATGTGGTGCGTTTCTTTGAAGGTGTTGGGGTCGCGAAAGCGAAGCGTCGCCGTCCCATCGCTGGTGATAAGCTCTTTCGTCGTGCGCGTCATGCCCCAGCCTTCACCGGTGTAAGTGAGCTGTTTAAGCATCCGGAGGCTGAAGCGGTCATATACAAAGCAGATATGCGACTGCCACGTCCACTGGTAGATGTTCGGTCCCCAATCGACGATTCCCTCGCCAAAATACTCCGGCGCGAGCGCTCGCTTCTGCACCGGTTTGCCCGTTTCCGGCTCGATGGCAAGTAGAGCTGAGCGCCCGGCAATCCCTGTTCCCTCGTAGAACAGGCCGTCGAGATACAGGAACCCCTCGGTATAACTGTCGGTGGAGTGGGGGTATTCCGCCACTACCTTGTAGCTCAAGATCGGGGCTGCAGCGTCCGCGCGATCGGCGCCGAGGAGACATGCGGCAAGCGCAAGGCTAGCACCGAAACGCCTTGCGAAGAGGGTGACGGAGAACATCGTATTTTCAAGTTAACGCATCTGAGAACGGCTTCACAGGCTGCGGTCCTCCTGAAAAGTGCGGGCTTGCAGCGTCTGTGTGAGAACTAGCAAAACCCAGGCCTTTGAGCGGAGCCGGGCGCACCGCAGATCTCTCGGCTGCGCTCGGGATGACAAAGGAGAGGGTGACACTTCCATAGATGGTGGTTGCTAAATCGGCGCTGACGAAAACGCCGCCTCCTCTCTGCCCAGCGTCTGTTTAGCAGCCGTACATGGAAGCGATGCCCTCCCCTTTGTCATCCCGAGCGCAGCCGAGGGATCTGCGGTGCGCCCCGGCTCCCGCTCAAAGGCCCGGGTTTTGTTAGTTCTCACACAGACTCTTTCCATCGCTAAAACCGACTTCGTTTACCCATGGAAACTGCCTTGTCACTTCTCATACACGAACCTTTAATGATCTGATAACAATCAGATCCCCGAGGAACCCGCCTGCATGCTTCCAAGGTGCTTTGTCGTTTGCACTCTGCTCCTGGCGCCATCGTTGGCGGGTATTGTGCAGCCGAATTTACTCCACGTCGGCCGGAACATCCTCCTTGCCCCGGACCAAGAGTTACACAATGCCGGCTGTATTCTCTGTTCCGCGGACGTTGAGGGCCGCGCCACCGGCAGCGTGCGCGTGTTCGCCGGAAATGTTTTCCTCAACGGTTCAGTGGGCGGCAACGTTCTGGTCTTCGGCGGCAACCTGACCCTCACCAGCAGCGCCAAGGTCGACGGCCGCGTGGTTGTCTTCGGCGGTCACCTGCATCAGGATCCGGCCGCGGTCAGCCACACGCAGACGGTGCTTCCTCCGATCATCTTCTTACCGATGATTCTCCTCATCTGTGCCATCATTGGCACCCTGATTGTGCTCACGCGCCGCATGGTACGCGGCCCGGTGGCCTTCCCTCCCCTGCCCCGCCTTTAAAGCAGCGGTTTATAATAAGCAGAACCCCGCGCTTCATGGGATCCTGCGCCGCTCACGGCCGATTCCCCGCGCCGCACCCTCGACACAGGTATTCATGGATTTCCAGCTAGTCAGCGATTACCGCCCCCGTGGCGACCAAGGCCGCGCCATCCAGGAGCTGGTCTCCGGATTGGCCGCCGGCGAGCAGCATCAGACCCTGCTTGGCGTCACCGGCTCGGGCAAAACCTTCACCATGGCCAAGATCATCGAGCAATCCAACCGCCCGGCCCTGATCCTGGCCCACAACAAGACACTGGCGGCTCAGCTCTTTCACGAGTTCAAGCAGTTTTTCCCCGGCAATGCGGTGGAGTACTTCGTCTCCTACTACGACTACTACCAGCCCGAGGCCTACATCCCTTCCGGCGACCTTTATATCGAGAAGGAAGCCACCATCAACGAGGAACTGGACAAGCTCCGCCTCTCTGCCACCCGTTCCCTGTTCGAGCGGCGCGACGCCATTATTGTGTCCTCGGTAAGCTGCATCTACGGCCTGGGTTCGCCGGAGGCGTATTACGGCATGCTGCTGCTGCTCGAAAAGGGGCAGAAGCTCCGCCGCGAAGATATTACCCGCCGCCTGGTGGAGATTCTCTACGAGCGCAACGACAGCGATTTCCGCCGCGGAACTTTCCGCGTGCGTGGCGACGTGATCGAGGTCTATCCCACCTACGACGAAATGGCCTACCGCATCGAGCTCTTCGGCGACGAGATCGAAGAACTGTCGCAGATCGATCCGCTCTTCGGAACCGTGCGCCAGAAATATGCGCGTCTGCCCATCTATCCCAAGTCGCACTACGTAGTCCAACCGGAGCGCAAGAAGACCGCCGTCGCTTCCATTCTTGAAGAACTCGCCGTCTGGGAGAAGCAGCTGGAGTCAGAGGGGCGGCTGGTGGAGTCGCAGCGCATCCATCAGCGCACTCGCTTCGATCTGGAAATGATCAAGTCCATGGGCTACTGCCATGGTATTGAGAACTACTCGCGCCACTTTTCCGGCCGTCTGCCGGGCGAACCGCCGCCCACGCTGCTGGACTATTTTCCCCGCGACTACCTGGTTTTTATTGACGAGTCGCACGTGACCGTCCCCCAGCTCCATGGCATGTGGCATGGGGACCGCTCGCGCAAGCAGAACCTGGTCGACTACGGCTTCCGCCTGCCTTCTGCCATGGACAATCGTCCCCTCAGATTCGAGGAGTTTGAGACGCGGACCCACCAAACGATTTATGTCTCCGCGACGCCGGGCCCTTATGAGCTCACCAAGTCCGCGGGAGTGGTGGTGGAGCAGATTATTCGGCCTACCGGGCTGGTGGATCCTGAGGTAGAGATCCGGCCGATCCGGGGCCAGATCGATGATTTGTTGGCGGAGATCCGCGCTCGTGTAGAGAAAAACGAGCGCGTTCTGGTCACCGTGTTGACCAAGCGAATGGCGGAAGACTTATCTGGCTACTACTCCGAAGTTGGGGTGAAATGCCGCTACATGCACTCCGAGATCGAAACCCTGGAGCGGGTGCGCTTGCTGCGCGATCTGCGCCGCGGCGAATACGACGTACTGATCGGCATCAACCTGTTGCGCGAGGGGCTTGATCTGCCGGAGGTTTCGCTGGTCGCGATCCTCGACGCCGACAAGGAGGGATTCCTGCGCTCCTCCGGCTCGCTCATCCAGACCATTGGACGCGCCGCCCGCCACCTGAGCGGCCGCGCCATTCTGTACGCCGATGTGATGACCGATTCCATCCGTCGCGCCCTGGACGAGACCGAGCGCCGGCGCACGGTGCAGCGGGCCCATAACGAGGAGCACGGCATCACCCCCACGTCGATCAGTCGCTCGCTGGACATGTCCCTGGTTCACATTCTCAAAGCCGAGTACGCCGATCTAACCAGCCAGGATGATTCCCTGCCCGAGTTCGAAACTCAGCAGGAGCTGGACGCCTACATAGGCAAGCTGGAGTCGGACATGCGCGAGGCAGCCAAGAAGTTCGAGTTCGAAAAGGCGGCTAAGCTGCGCGACACCATCAA
The DNA here is from genome assembly GCA_963821315.1 of uncultured Acidobacteriaceae bacterium. GTDB lineage: Bacteria > Acidobacteriota > Terriglobia > Terriglobales > Acidobacteriaceae > PALSA-350. The sequence goes on from CAWGDP010000025.1 coordinate 368,223, forward strand.
GGACCTAAGGACCAAAGAATTCCTCTTTTCGTGAGCCTGCATAGATGCGAGGCCGGCCTCCATAGGTGAGGGGACCGGGTGTCCGTTGGGCTTGTCCATCCACATCCACCCATGCCAAGGTGCAGTGCTTTTCGGAAGCCTGCTGGCAATCGGAACCTGGGTGCGCCGCTGTTCTCCGCCATCATGCGAAAGAAATAGCGTCTCGCCATGTAGCGATGTTGATCGGTTACCTCTGCGGTTCGACGTGATCAAATACGCTTGCATCCATCCTCGTGCTTCTAGTATGCAAAATGTAGTGTATTGTCTGGCCCTTCAATGAGACCGTCCTGCACTTGAATTCAAAGAATCAAACCAAAGGAAGTGCTAATGGCATCCCACAACCCAGTCCCGCCGCCCGAAAAATATTTCGTGGCCTTCGTAATACAGGGCGAAGACGTTTTCAGAATCACCTGCGACAGCATTGTGCACACTTGCGGAAATTCCGGCGAGGCTGCTTTCCAGGGAGTGGCCAAGCTACGCGCCGCCGCCGCCCTCGAGCAGCTCACTGCAATCCACAACGAACGACCGGACGAATTGCGTAAAATGGCCCGGGAAATGGCCCGTGAAGGAATGGCCATGCTGGCGCGAACCAGCAGCCCCACAAAAACCAATATTGAAAGAATCGCGTAAGCTGGTCAGATGAACTCGCGGTCGCCTTTCTGATCCTCGGGCCGCGGAGGGAACCGGCGGTGCCCTTTGGCCATCGGCGGTAACGCGCGAATCGAGCAGCCCGGGCTGGTCCCGGGCTGCAATTATTCATGCGCCGTAGGACAATATATTCACAATTCGCGGGCTTCGGCTCTGACGTTACAACACCCCTTGCATTAAGGTTGGTGAGTAGCAGAACGATCAGTGGCAGCCGGTCCGGACGCTGGGTGCTCCACGATCCTCCGGGCCCGACGCGCGAGCGCGACTCCACTACCCTAGCTTTTCGGGGAACAAGGACACTATGCAGTTCTGGAATGAATTGGAAGGACAAACACTCGATAGGCTTTATCCCTTGCGCCGTCTGGTGCGATCCGAAGGGCGCAGCGCCTGGTTCGAGACCGCGACCGGTGAGGAGCTGAGCACCCCCGCCACCATCAGCCTGACTGAGGCTCTGACCGATGCCGACGAGGTGACCGCGCGCCTCAAAGCGGCGCAAAGCCTGAAGCATCCGAACCTGGTGACCATCACCAAGGTCGGCCAGGCCGAGGTCGACAACACCTTGATCGTCTATGCCGTCATGGAGCACATTGAGCAAAGTCTCTCCGACGTGCTGCAGAGTCAGACCCTCACCCCAGAGGAAGGCCGCGAAGTCGCCGAAGCCCTGGTCGGCGCACTCACCGCCATTCATCAGAAGGGTATGTCACATGGTCACGTGGAGGCCGCCAGCGTGCTGGCAACCGAGGAGACGGTCAAGCTGCGCAGTGATTGCCTGCAGACCACATCGGCCGGGCAGGTTGAGGACGTAGCCGCCATTGGCACAACCCTCTTCCACGCCTTCACGCAGCGAAAAGCGCTCACCGCGACCGACGCGCAAATCAATCGCATTCCGGCGCCGTTCGCAGAGATTATCCGCAACTCCTTTGCCCGGCGCTGGACGTTAGCCCAAATCGCTAACGCCTTGAAGCCCGGCCAGCCCGTCGCTCAGGCGATTCCGCCGGTTCCTCCTCCGGTTCGCGAACCGGCCCCCGCTCCGGCTCCGCGTCCGGTTCGTGAGCCCGCCCCCGCCCCGGCTCCGGCTCTGCCTCCGATTCCGCCTTCGATCAAGCCTGTACACGACCCCATCGTGGTCAAAGTAGTGGACAATGCGGCTCCGGCTACCTACCGCCCCACGACTCCGCCTCCTGCAGCGGAGAAACCACGCCCGTTAGCCCCTGAAGAGGAAGAGGATGAGCCGGCGGTTACCCCACGAAAGCCTCTTTTGTTGTACGGAGCATTGGCCGTGGTGGTGCTGGCGATCCTCGGCTGGCTCTTCTGGCCCAAGTCGGCACCGGCTCCTGCGAACGAAACCGCTTCTCAAACCGCCCCCCAGCCGGCGACGCCAGCCCCTGCCCCACCGGCTGCTGCGCCAGCTGCTGTCCCTACGAAACCCGGCGCCAAGGCAAAGCCTGCCCCGGGGGAGCGGCATACGGCCGCCGCCCCTGCTGCGCCAAACGAGCGCACCATCTGGCGTGTCGTCGTCTATACCTACAGGAGTCAAAAAATGGCTGCCGACAAGGCGAGCCAGATCAGTGGCAAATATCCCGACCTCAAGGCCGCGGTCTTCAGCCCTCCTGGCCATAGTGACACCTACCTGGTAGTCCTCGGCGGGGCTATGGACCGTCAGCAGTCGTTTGAGATGCGCGCGAAAGCACTCCGTGATGGTATGCCGGCGGATACCTTTGCCCGGAATTTCTCGCAGTAGAGGGTTCTGCTTACATAGCCTGCGGAAAAACTCGTTTTCCGCAGGTTACGGCGTTCAGAGTCTGCTTGAGAACGACCCTCTCCAAATTGAGTCCCGAAGGGACGGCTGAGAGTAGCCCAGGACGCAGTCCTGGGTAGAGATTCGAGAGACGATCAGTCCCGTCAGGGACGGCTGAAAATTACCCAGGATGCAATCCTGGGGTACTTCCTGGCAAGCACTTGAACGCCCCCAGCTAAGCGCTTATATTGCGTATGATGCAGGGGGCGACTGGTCTCGTCAAGCCCGCGAACCGCACCAAGAAAGACTTTTCACCCTGAGGGCACAGTGCATGCGCAAGTTGGGTATGGGAGTGCTGGGAGTTGGGGACATGGGCAAGCGCCATGCGGAGAATCTGCGCCGCCGCGTTCCCCACGCGCAACTGGTGGCGGTCGCCGATGTGGATGCAGCCCGCGCCGCCAAAGTGGCCGAAGAGCTTGAGATTGAGCACTCCTATGCCAGCCTGGAGGCCATGCTCGAACGCAAAGACATCCAGGCGGTTCTCATTGCGGCCCCGGACAAGTTCCATGCCGAGGCGGTGCAGGCGGCAGCCCGCGCAGGCAAGGACATTCTTTGCGAGAAGCCGCTCGGCCTTAGCCGGGAGAGCGCCCAGGAGGCCTTGCGCGCGGTAGCGGATGCCGGGGTCCGGTTGCAAGTGGGCTTCATGCGCCGCTATGACCCCGCCTACCTTGCCGCCAGCAAGCGGATCGAAGCGGGGGAGATTGGCGAGCCTGTGGTCTTCAAATCCCTCGGACGCGACAAAGACATGCCTCCGCTCAGGGCTTACCAGTCGAAGATCAACGGCATGCTCTTTTTCAACAGCACCATTCACGACTTCGATCTGGCCCGCTGGCTAACTCATGACGAGGTTGCCGAGGTGCACGCCTTTGCAACCGTTGCGATCCGGCCCGAGATTGCGGAATTCGGCGACATAGTTGCCGGCTCGGTGAACCTGCGCTTCGGCCGTGGTGCTATTGGAAATATCGAATCGTATGTGCAGTGCCTGTACGGCTACGACATCCGCACCGAAGTCGTCGGTTCCAAGGGGTCCATTCTTATCGGAGGCCTGCGGCAAAACTCTGCGACCTTCTTGAAGCCGAATAATGGCAGCCACGAGTTGGAGGATCATTTCCTGTCGCGTTTCCGGGAGGCTTACGTCGCTGAGGTGATCGACTTCGTCGACACCATACTGAGCGACCGCGCTCCCCGGGTCACCGGGGAAGATGGCCTGCGTGCGGTTGAAATCGCAGTGGCCGCCGAGAAATCGCTCCGTGTAGCAGCCCCTTGTAAGGTTTAGGCCGAATAAAGTTCTCCACCCCTCCCGGTGACGGAAATCTCCGTCGACAGCCTTGTTTCCGGATGGTAAAGTGGGCCAGTTAAGGCCCCCGCTTTGCCCCTTTCCCCTGTTTTATTTTCTGTCGATGGTGAACTATGGAAACCGCGGTTGCGCTGCGCCTGTTGGTTCCTACGCGCAATACCTCCCCTACAAACCACCCCCGGGAAGTGGACCTGCTGAAGACAGCACCCTTGCGGTGAGGAGGATTTATGGCAAAGCGACCTGGTGGAGCGATGGTGCAAGGCACAGAGGCCACGCGCTCGCAGCTTATCCCGGTGATAACCAAATGGAATGAGCTGGGAAAGACAGCTCAGCTCGGACCCGTGATCTTCTGCATCGTGGTCTTTTTCAGCATGGCCACCTTCGGTTCCCTGACCACCATCGAGTATGCCATCGCATCCCCGGATGGGAAGTACTGGTTGGATCCACGGGGATGGATTTACACCTCCAACTTCCTCATTATGCTGGCTGTCTTCCTGACCATGGTGAGCCTGTACTTCATCTACCGGATGATCGGCAAGAGTAAGTCCTGGTACATCCTCTTAGGCGCCGCCGGATTTACCGCCTATTACTTATGGCTGTTCCATGTAGATCACTACTTTGTCTGGATGTACGAGTTCTTCCACCTTCACCTGGCCGGCGGAGAGCCGGACAACAATGCGCCGTTCATTCAGTTATTCATCCAGCACTTTCTGGGCACCGGATTTTTCGAGGAAATCGTCAAGGCTCTCCCCATCTTTGCCCTGGTGATCGCGGGCAATTATATGACCCCGGAGATGAAATCAAAGATCGGGGTGGAGGAGCCGCTCGATGGCATCCTGATCGGCGCCGCTTCAGGCGGTGGATTCGCCATCATGGAGACGCTGTTACAGTACGTGCCCCAGGACCTGGTGAACCGGTGGACTACGATCGCATTGGCATTCCGGGGAATCACCGGAAGACAAGCTACGGAAGCCGCCCTGGCGGCGATGAATTTCAACCAACTGAGGGATCTCATCCAACTCGGCAGCAATGTTTTAGGAACGGCTCCGGGGATCAAGTCGCTCATCATCCGCTCCATCGATGAGTCCTTTGGCCACATGGCCTACGCCGGCTACTTCGGATACTTCATCGGGCTCTCGGTGATCAAGCCGGAGCAGCGCTGGAAGATCCTCATGATTGGCCTGGTATCGGCCTCCATCCCGCACGCGCTGTGGGACACCGTGCTCAGCATGGATACGGTGCCCCTGGAAGCAGCGATCGCGCTGCTGTCGTATGCGGTGCTGGCCGCGGCTGTGCTCAAAGCGCGCGAGATCTCGCCCAATCGCAGCATTCTGCAGCCGTCCGTGATCTTTGGTGGAAGCAGAACATTGGCTCCTGCAGTCGTGAGTGCTCCCGCGCCGGCTTACGTTCCGGCGGCAGCGGCGCCTCCAGTGGCTTACCGTCCGGCGCCAGTGAGCGCTCCCGCACCCGCCCGGGTTGGCCTTTCAGCCGATGCCGCGCCACCTCCCCCAGCCGCCGGCGCCGTCGGGAACAACGGCAACCGGTTGCGGGTAGGAGCAAAATTCCTGGTGATTGTGCCTGGGCTGCGCCTGCTCGAGCACCAGGTGCCGGGTCTGTTGGCCCAGTCGCCCGGAGGCCCAGTCGCCGAAGTAACTCGTAACCCCAACGATCCGTCGATCCTGGGACTTACCAATCTGTCGAGTTCCGCATGGGAAGCAGTTTCCAACGGTACACGACGGCAGATCGGGCCCGGCCAGACGGTTAAACTAGCCCCCGGCACCAAGATAGACTTCGGCTCGACCGATGGCGAAGTGGGCTGACTTAGCAAGCAAGGATGGGACAACCGAACAATCGTTAGAGGGGAGTGGGCAAAATGGAAACCGCAGTGCCTCGCGAAAAGCTGAAAGAACTCATGGAGAAGAATGGAGACGGTCTGCTCCTGGATCGTGACCGCTGCGAAGGCTTGTTGAAGGATTACTGCGGGGGACATCGCCGGGAGATCTCTGCCATTGTGGGTGCGTTGGAAGAGAGAGTTCCTCTGGAACTGAAGTCTTCGTGGCAAACAGCGATGACGCCGGAGGCCATGCGCGCCCGGCTGGTGCAACGGCTGGAGGACAACCGGGGGTTGGCGCCGGAGATTGCCAATTACGCCGTGGACACCTGGTCGTATGCCCTCGGAGTCGGCCTGGGACGCAGCTCCGATCGGGTACAGGATGTGGCGCCTATCCTCAACCAGAACGGCTTTGCCGCGGTTCCATCCGCTGAGGAAAGAGCGGCCGCCGATCGCCCGGCGGGCTCCTCCATCCCAAGCGCAGCGGCGATGCCAGTGGTTGCCAAGACCGGTTCCATCGGTGGGCTGAGCAATCAAAATAAAGCGGTCGTGGGAGGGGTGGGGCTATTGGCGGCGGCCGCGGTCGCCTTCGCGCTTCTGCACCATCCCCAAGCGACCACACCTCCGAACGTGAATCCGCCCGCGCAAAATGGGCAGAACCCGGCGCCACCCGCGCCTGGACCAAACGGGCAAACGGGACAGAACCCAACACCGCCGGCACAGGACGGACAGAACAAGGCGGCGGTGCAGAACGGGCTCCCAGGCAATGACACCGGCGCTAACCATGGGAATGGCGCCACCTCCCCGCAGGCGAACTCCTCTTCGGTAATGGCCGCCGGCACCCCGGTGGTGGTGCGTCTGGATAACGACTTCAATTCAGATAACGCAACGGTGGGGGAAATGCTGCCGGCCACGGTAGTCTCCCCGGTGACCAGCGAAGGCAATGTGGTTGTCCAGCGGGGAGCGAGCGCGCAGGTAAAGGTGGTGCAAATCGATAAGAGTGGCAAGATGTCGGGCAAGTCGCGGGTGCAGTTCGCCTTGGTGGGGGTGACGGCCCATGGCAAACTGCTGCACGTCTCCGGCTCCTCAAAGGAAATGGACGGACCGTCGCAAGGGGCAAGAACCGCGGAGAGAACAGGCATCGGTGCCGCCGCCGGCGCTGCCGTAGGCGCGATCGCCGGTCATCTCTTTCATCATGCCGGCGCCGGGGCAGCGGCCGGAGCGGGCGCCGGTGGAGCGACCGGCGCCCTCACCTCGCACCCTGCGCCAGTGAAGGTCAGCGCGGAGACCGTGCTGCAATTCCGCTTAACCAAGGGCATTCCAACGGGGTCATAGCGCTGCGGGCTTTACAGGCTGCGGAGAAAGTCAGGACGAAGGGCACAGCTTCAGCCGTGCCGTCAAATACGGAGCTGATGAGACCTTTAGAGGGTGTGTGAGAACTTCCCTCTCCGAATTCAGTCCCGGAGGGACGGCTGAGAGTAGCCCAGGACGTTAGAGTCTGTGTGAGAACTAGCAAAACCAAGATCTTTGTGCGGGAGCCGGGGCCTGTCCCGCCTGTCCCGGCCACCCGTGGAGTGTACCGGGGAACCAACTTTTCCCGCCCCCTGTTTAACCTGTACCCTTCACTGATACAGTTTTCCGAAGCCCGTTGAGCCGGTTAGGTACATTAGTCACGAAGTATGTTTGAAGTAGACGCATCTCAGGGAGCTAAAACCCTCTACGCCCGGGCTCAAGACTCTATTTAGAGCGGGCTGAATGCCGGCAAGGGAGAAGATACGACATGGCGGTGCGACCCGGTGGAGAATACGCAGGCAGACCGCTGCACGTTATCTGGCTGCTGGACTGTTCCGGATCGATGGCGATCAGCGGCAAGATCGAGGCGCTGAACAACGCGATTCGCGAAGTGGTCCCCGCGATGCGCAAGGCGGCCGAGGGTAATCCTGAGGTTCAGTTCTATGTGCGCGTGATTCGCTTTGCTACCGGAGCAACCTGGCACATCGTCCAACCCACACTGCTGACTGACTTCAAGTGGGTCGACCTGCACGCCGAAGGAGAGACCGACCTGGGTCAGGCCTTTGCCCTCCTGGCAGAGGAAATGAGCAACATGCCGGCCGATGCCCGCATGCTGCCGCCGCAAATCGTGCTCATCTCCGATGGCAAGCCCACGGACGACTGGAAGGGAGCACTGCAGGCACTGCTCAACGTTCCCTGGGGGCAACGCGCAGTACGGCAGGCGATTGCCATCGGGCAGGATGCCGACCAGGAGACACTGCGCAAGTTTGTCGACAACCCGGAGAGACCAGTGCTGCGCGTGGACAATGCAGAACAACTGGTGCGCTATTTTCGCTATGTCTCCACCGCGGTAACCGCCACCCCTCCGGGCAAAGAGCCGGCGGCAGCTCCCAAGGTCACGTCGCCGGCCGACGACGATGGAATGTGGTAGGGAATCTTGCCAAGTGAGGGCTAGCCGTGAGAACAAAGAGGGGTTGTCGTAGCTGAGGTGAAACCATGAGCTGGAAAGTAGCGCATGCCTGCGTACGGGGCAGTTCCCATCAGCGTTCGGGACTCCCCAACCAGGATGCAGCGCAGTGCACGGTCACTCCAGGCGCACAAGGAACAGTGGCAGTGGCAGTCGTCTCCGATGGGCATGGAAGCCCGCGCCACTTCCGCAGCCAGATAGGTTCCTCTCTGGCCGTCAGCACCGTAGCCGGCACGCTGCAGGGTTTCCTCCGCGAGTCCGTGGCCAGCAATGGCCACGTGCCCTTCGTTCCCGAACAGGTACACGAGTTGGAACGCAAGATTGTGAGCGGATGGCTGGCCGCTGTGCACTCTGACCTGGAACACAACCCGTTTACCGAAGCGGAACTGGCCACCCTGGGAAAAGAAGATGGAGCGGAAGGCCTTGCGGCAGTGGAGAGCTCCCCTGAACTGGCCTACGGCGCCACGCTGCTGGCCGCGGGGGCCACGGACAAAGTGCTGCTCTACCTACAGCTCGGCGATGGCGAGATCCTGAGCGTCAGCGCTACGGGAACCACTACCCGGCCGCTGCCGCCGGATGACCGGTTGATTGCCAACCAGACAACCTCCTTATGCCAGCCTGAGGCGTGGAAGGACTTTCGCTCCTCCTGGGTGACGGGCACCGCGTTGCCGTCGCTGGTTTTGCTCTCGACGGATGGTTATGCCAATTCCTTCCGCTCCGATGAGGATTTTCTCAAGATCGGCCAAGATTACCTGGAGATTATCCGCCAGCAGGGTATCTCGTCGCTGGCCGAAGAACTGCCGGCCATTCTGACGGAAGCTACCCAGCAGGGCAGCGGTGACGACATCACCCTGGCAATTTTGCAAGAGGATCCAGGATCCGCAGCAGGGGCAAAAGTTCCGCGGCCCCTGATGACCGCAGCCTCAAAATCCGCGCTGATTGAACAACTCAAGGCGCGGCACAGCAGCCAGCAGCAAAAGCTTCAGGAACTGGCCATACGGGTGGAGCAAACGCGCAAGGATAACCGGCGGTTGCGCAGTCTCCTGTTGCTGCTGGCCGTTGCCATTGCCATCCCGGTGGCGATTTTTCGCGACAGAATTTTTCCCCACACGCCGGTTCCCACCCCGGTCGCTCCCACCATGGGTACCGCGACCCCGAGCAAGAAGGCGGGGTCCGCTCCGATTCGCGAATCCACGCGTAAACCGGGCGGGCAGCAATGGAAGCTGCAGTTGATTGGCGGCCAACCGCTCTCGCTGTACAAGGGAGCGACCATCCCTCCTCACTTCATTCACAAGCAAGTAGACCCCGAGAATTATCCCAACGAGGATTACGCTCGCGTGGCGAGTAAAGAAGAGAACGGCCCGCTGTTCCTGTTCAACGATTCAAAGTCAGATACCTGGGTCGTGAGCACGGGCCAGAAGATTGGCTACGGACACGATTTGAAGCTGGGCGCGGAGCCGGTGAACATTACCTTCGCGCCGAAAATTACGGGGACTCTGGCCCCCGTTGCCGATACACCGGCGAAAACGGCAGAGCAGTGAACATGCCCGCATGAGGCGCCAGCCATGATGGAGAGGATGCTCAAGCGGGGCCAGGTGCTGATCGCCCGCAATATGCAATCCGCGGCGGTGATCGAGGATACGCTGGGCGATGGTGGCCAGGCCGAAGTGTATCGCGCGCGCATCGGCGACGCGCACTATGCCCTGAAATGGTACCGGCCGGAGTATCTGGCCGCAGACCCAAGACTGTGGGAGCGTCTCAAAGTCGCCATCAGCAGCGGAACCCCCACGGAGCAGTTCCTGTGGCCCTTCGACCTGGTTTCGCATCCCCGCAGCAATGCCTACGGCGGATACCTGATGCCCATCAAGACACCCGACTTCGTCAACATGGCCGACCTGCTGCGCCGCCAGGCCGAGCCTTCTTTCCGGGCGCTGAGCATTGTGGGCTTTAGCCTGGCAAACAGCTTTCTAAAACTGCATGCCGCCGGGCTCTGCTATCGCGACATCAACTTTGGCAATGTCTTCTTCAACCCCGATACGGGAGATATTCGTATCGCGGATACAGACAACGTGGACGTGAACCTGAAGCCGGGCGGCATCAAGGGCACGCCCAGTTTCATGGCGCCCGAGGTGGCTAAGGATCTGGTTGAGCCCAACGCCGCCAGTGACCGCTTTTCTCTCGCCGTCCTGCTCTTTTTCATCTTCGTGATCGGCCACCCCTTGAAAGGCAAGCGGGAACTGACATTACCCTACGATGCAGGGGATCCGGATCACTCGCATCGGCTGTGCGCACTCGACCCCGTGTTCATTTTCGATCCCGACAACGATAGCAATCGCCCGCAACCCGGGGTGCACGATAATCCATTGAGCTTCTGGCCTATCTACCCGGGTTCTCTGCGCAAGCTCTTCATCCGCGCCTTTACTGCGGGATTGCATGACCCGGATGCCAGGGTGATGGAAAATGAGTGGCGCAAGGAGATGTGTGCGCTGCGCGACGCGATCTTCCATTGCCCTCACTGCGGGGCTGAGAACTTCTTCGACCTGGAGCTGCTACGGCAAAAAAGAGAACGCGATCCTTGCTGGGGTTGCCGATTCGGTTCTGAGGAATCCCCCCCGTATGCGGGTGGCTGGAGGTTATGGCTCGCACCTGGTCGTGCTGAGTCAGGGCGCAAAGCTCTTCGCCCATCACCTGGAGGGGGATAGCTATAACTTTGCGAGTCCCCTGGCGGAGGTAGTCCCTCTGGGGCTGAAGAATCTCACCGCCCGGACATGGACCAGCCGGAACCAGAATGGCGCGGTTACCGAAGTGAAGGCCAACGAGGTGCTGCCGCTTACGGCAGATTGCCGCATCCACTTCGGGCAAACTGAGGCCGAGGTGCGTATCAGTTAGGAACTGGTGCGCCATATTGCGCCACAATTCATATACAACGCCTATAATTGGCGGTAGTCTTGGCACGTTGCCAAACGTGATCTCTTCTGCTCCTTTCTAGAAGCTCTAGCGACCCCTTGTCATCGTAGACTCCGTGTTTTGTGCGAGATAGCTTTGATCCGCGCGGACACGGCCGGTGTGCTCCCGTCTTGGAAAGGACGTCCCTATGGCTGTTTTTCTCATTAATCCCAGCGACCACTCTTTTGGCACCGCAGTGATTACCCCCCGCTGGCTTTATGTCCTGGCTGCCGCGACCCCTCGGTCCTTTGGCGACCCGGTCATCGTGGACGAGACGCTGGAAGCGCTGGTTCCCTCTGTCATTGAACCGGGAGATTTTGTCGGCATCGGGATCCACACCGGGAATGCGTTGCGGGGCTATGAAGTCGGGCGCCAGGCACGAGAGCGCGGCGCCTGGGTAATCTATGGCGGCATTCACGCCACGCTTTACCCCGAAGAAGCCCTGGATCGTGGGCATGCGCACTGCGTGGTCAAGGGGGATGGCGACGTCATCTGGTCCAAGGTGCTGGAGGCTTGCGTGCAAGGCAAGCCAAAACAGATCTACGAGGGAGGCAGGATCGACGCGGACCAGTTTGTTGCCGCGCGCTGGGACCTGCTGCCGCCGGATAAATATATGTGGGCTTCGGTACAGACGGTGCGTGGTTGCCCCAAGCACTGCTCTTTTTGCTCTGTCTGGCGCACCGATGGGCAAAAACCGAGGCAGCGGAGTTTTGAGAGCGTCATTGAAGAAATTGTCCAGTTGCGGCGCAAGGGCTTTCGCTATATCGCCCTGGCGGACGACAATTTCTATCCCGTCACCTTGACCGATTTGCGGCTGGCCAAAGAACAAAAAAACTACGCCAAACTGGCGGAGTTGGAACAGATCCGCAGCGATAAATTCGCGCTCATGGCGGTGATGGCGAAGCTGCCGAAGAACATGGTGTTTTTTACCCAGATCACCATGGAGTCGGCCGAAGACCCCGAATATCTCGACGCCATGCGCAACGCGAACATCAAGGGAGCGCTGGTCGGCGTGGAGGCCGTGACCCCCGAAGGTTTGAAGTCCGTTTTCAAGGAATTCAATTTCTCTGGAGAAGGCCTGGTAAAGCAACTGCAGACGTTTCGTCAGCACGGGCTGAACATGCTGGGCTCGTTCATCTTCGGCCTGCCTTCGGATAAGCCGGACACTTTCAAAGCCACCGCCGATCTTGCCGCCCGGGCAGGACTCGCCTTCGCCCAGTTCGTCATGCTGACCCCCTTTCCTGGGACGGTCGACTTTTTGCGTTGGGAGAAAGAGCAGGAGAAGGCGCCGGTGTTCGTCGAAGGCATCCCACTCACCCGATTTTGGCTGATTCCGGCGGCGATCCGGCCCAAGATGTTTATGCCCCACACGCTCATGAGCTCGCAGGAGATCAGTGACCGAACCCAGCGGGTATGGGATCGCTTCTACAGCTTTTCTTCTATCTGGAAACGATCGGATTGCGCCCCGACGCTGCGCGCCCGGGTGGCCTTCGTCTTCCTCTCCAAGCTTTACCGCAAGATGTATGCCGGCACCGGCATCAGCACTGACAGCGCGCGCCGCAAGCAAGCAAACTCCCGGGCGCGCTGGCTTTCCCGGTACACGCGCAAGTTCTTCATCTCTAAGCCTATGCCGGAGCTTGCCATGCCAGTGTGGGCGACGGCGGCTCCAACCCAATCCCCGGCGGTTGAGTTGGGTCCGTTTTCGGTGTTGGATTAGCGGTCCTGGGTGGGACTAGAATTAAGGCATGCGGCGTCGGTCTTTCGGTTTTCTTCAAGTCGCGCTCGGTCTCCTGACAACGAGTCTGGTTCTACCGTCAGGCTTGCTCGCCCAACATGGCGGATTTGCTGCCCCGATGTCGTCGGGCCACATGGGGGGCGGTGTCCACTCCTCGCCATCCTTTTCTGGATCTTCCCGCAGCTTTGCTCCACCTGCGGGACCGCTCTTTCAAGGGTCATCACACCATCCCGGCTATCCATCCGGACAACCCGGACACTGGCCGTCCTGGAATCAGGGCCGCCCATATAACACCAGGAATGGCGTGGGATATCGGGGACCCTATCTTTATGGGGCCTACCCGGGGTGGCTCCCCTTCGGCTACGGTCTTCCATTCGGTCTCCCTTTCGGAGACGACGAGGACGAGGGCGGCGGGGCACAAGTGCCACCACCTCAGCCTGACTATAGTAACCAGCCCCCGGGCGATTATGGTCCGGAGGTTGCCGCGAATACTCCGTCACCCTTCCGGCCCACTTACCAGGGGCAAATCGAAGCCGCGCCGGTGCATGGGCAGCCCGCCACCACTTTGATCTTCAAGGATGGACGCCCGCCAGTGCAGGTGCATAACTACGCGCTGACCGCCAACACCCTATACGCTCTGGACGGCGATTCACGCCAGGAAATCCCGCTCGCCCTGCTCGATGTCCCGGCCACGGTGGAAGCCAATCGCAAAGCCGGGGTGGACTTCGCTCTGCCCGTGAGCCACTGAGTCCATTCTGTATCTATAACTGTTTTATGGTTGCCCTTGCGCAACTGCCTCTGTGTCTTTCTACAACTTTTGTAAGTTGCGACGCGGACCCGCAAGATGCTTGGCCTGCAACCTTTGTGCGATCAAATATCGCCGAATGCCATGCTAGTCTTGCCCTGCCATGAAGTACCAAAACCGCATTCTCGCATGCTCGTTGCTCCTCCTCAGCCCGGCCTTAAGCCTGGCTGGCAAGAAGCCTGCTCCTCCCCCGGAGAACAGCCACTAAGATCACGCCGGACGCTGCGGCTTTTCTTGACAACGCCATCGACATCATGCGGCAACATGCCTTGCATGGTCAGGGCGTTGACTGGGATGCGCTGCGTGCGGAGGCCTTCAAACGCGCGGGCGGCGCCTTTAATCCCATCGACACTTATCCGGCGATCTACTGGTCCCTGGTACAGCTGGGCGACCCTGGAAGCCATCTTCGCCTGCCTCCCGGTCTGTATCCGGACCAAATCGCCCTGCTGCAACAGGCGGAGAAAGAGGCGGCGAACACCGCCCCGGCCAGCGCCCGGACGCAAACGACCGTACCTACGGCCTTCACCAGCCGGCGTCTGCCTGAAGGTCATATCGTGACCTCGCAAGGCAAGAATTTCGGCTACGTCGTACTTCCCCGATGCTCCGCCAAGGATAATGACGGCCTGCTTCTTTATGCAGCCGACGTACGCCGCATTCTGACCGACCTCTCGGCGCAAAACCCCAAGGGCTGGATCGTTGACTTACGAGGCAACACCGGCGGCAACATGTGGCCGATGTTGACGGGTATTGGCCCGATACTGGGCGACGGCGTCGTAGGCTCCTTCGTGGCCGCCGACGGAAACATTCCCTGGTTCTACCAGGATGGTAAGACGGGAACACGCAATCCAGCAGGCCTGGAGACGGTCTCGTTGACGCTGGATGATGCGCCTGTGCTCATGACTCCGTCCGCTCCCGTCGCTGTCCTGGTTGACAGCAGCACGGCTAGCTCAGCCGAGGCCATCACCATCGCTTTCCACGGGCGCTCCGACACCCGCTTTTTCGGGAGCCGCACGGCTGGAAAATCCACCGCCGTTCAGCCCTTCAAGCTGGATGACGGCGCCGAACTCTACCTCACGACCGCCATCGACGCCGACCGTACCGGCAAGCAGTTTCCCGATGGCTTCACGCCGGACCAGGTCTTCCCTTCCACCACGGTCATGCCGGCGGAGGGCAGCGACCCGGTAGTACTGGCTGCGCAAACCTGGCTAGTGGCAAGCATTACGCCTGCAGCGGCGGAGGCGACACCGCCACCAGCCAAGCCCAAGGCCAAACCACGCAAGAAGGTTGTGGTGGTGCATCAGGGCAGCTAACGACGGCAGCTAAAATCAACTAAAGAGATCGACGTTCTCCCCGTTTGGGGAAAGGTGCTGGAAAGTGCACCTAAAACGGTAGGCGCATCCGTCTGGGATGCGCCTCCTTATTTTCGGCATCGGGCAGTGCCCGCAATCCTGCCTAAGGCGCAAGGATCGTCAGACTGGATTTTTCCTCAAGAAAAATCCAACCTCGCCAATGTCGGACCGGGTATACGCATGCGGGTTCTGCTCTAGAATGCCTGCATTGCCGTGAAGAATACATTCCTCTGGCTGTTCAGCTCCCGGCAGGGCGCTGCGGACCGGCTCATACCGCGATGGATTGTATTGCGCGCTCTGGGGTTGATTTACTGCTCCGCCTTTATCTCTCTGCTCTTTCAAATCCGCGGGCTCATGGGGCCTGCCGGCATTCTTCCCGCAGGCAGATATCTGGGAGCCGTTGCGGAGTCGTTTGGACCCTGGACACGCTACTGGTTCGCACCCACCCTGCTCTGGGCGGCCAGCGGTTCGCACGCACTCATGGCGATGTGCTGGATCGGGTTGGCCGCTTCGCTGCTGCTGACCGTCAACGTTTGGCCTCGAGCCATGCTCCTGATCTGTTTCGTCTGCTTTCTTTCCTTCGTAGGGGCGGCCCAGGATTTTTCCGGCTACCAGTCCGACGGCATGCTTCTGGAAGCAGGGTTCGTGGCGCTCTTCTTTGCCCCGCCCGGCTGGCGGCCGGGGATGGGCTACAAACATCCGCCTTCCCGCGCCAGCCTGTTTCTGCTGCAGTGGGAGTGGTTCCGTATTTACTTCGAATCGGGCCTGGTGAAGCTGCTAAGCGGTGACCAGGAATGGCGGCATCTGACAGCGATGGACGAGTACTACCAAAATGGTCCGCTACCGACCTGGATCGGTTGGTACATTCAGCACCTGCCGCACTGGTTCCACGTGGCCACCGCATTCTCCACGCTGGCGCTGGAGCTGGTTATCGTCTGGATGCTCTTTCTTCCACGGCGCTGGCGCATTCTCTGCTTTCTGATCGTCACCCCGTGGGAGGTTGGGGTGATTTTCACCGCTAATTACACCTTTCTTAATTACCTCGTTCTGACCCTTGGTTTCCTGTTGTTGGACGACCGCTTCTTTCAGGGGTGGGTGCGGGGAGAAGGATGATCTGGAAGCGAGTGCAGAGGGGGGCAAGCGGCCAGACGTTTGGTGGGTGATTTCGGCCTTGCGGTCAGCGCTGTGCTGCTGTCGCTGGTTGGGTACGTAACGACGGTGGAGCTCATCTCCATGGTCTTCGGGCGATTGCCCTTGCCGATGCAACCTGTAACCATGCTGGAGCCTTTCCGGATCGCCAACCAATATGGTCTGTTCGCGGTGATGACGCGGGGCCGCTACGAGATCGAGTTTCAGGGCTCTGACGACGGACAGACCTGGGTCCCATATCCCTTCCGCTTCAAGCCGCAGGCACTGGACCGGGCGCCCGGAATCTATGCACCCTATCAGCCCCGCTTTGAGTGGAATCTCTGGTTTGCCTCGCTTGGTTCGTGGCAGCAAAACCCCCTGGTTCCGCGAACCGAAGAGCGTCTGCTTACGAACGATCCGGACGTGTTGGCGCTCTTTGCCGGCAATCCCTTCGCTGCCGGTCCTCCGCGGCAGGTCCGCGCCGTTCTGTGGCAGTACTGGTTTACTTCGATCCCGCAAAAGCGCACGACAGGCGACTGGTGGACCCGCCGCCTGATGGGCGTCTATGCTCCGGTCCTGGAGCGCGATGCCCAAGGCACGGTCGGTATCGTCGCCATGCCGGACCCGCTGCCTCCCCACGATTGATGTCCAGTCTAAAGTAGTTTGCGTGAGAACCTCCGATTCAAAATTGATTCTCGGCGGAGTCTGTGCCCTAACAGAACCCCTTAGGAACTGGACGGGTGCCCCAGGTACGCTCTGAGCGAACCTGGGGCACCCGTCCAATTCCTAAGGGTTCTATTAGGAGACAGACTCCTGCCGAGCCCACCGTGGGAAGGTTAGTTGGTGATCAAGATTCACGGTTTCCCACTGGCTGACTGTCCCCATTAAAATGGTGGAGCTAAGAGCATGTTTTCTCCGCTCCCAAACCGGCGCAGTCTGGCAGGCGCAACATGGCTATCCATCGCCGCACACGGCGTCGCCGGAGCGGTGTTTCTCTTCTCCATGCGGCTGCATCCAGTGCATGTTTTCAGTCTTCCCGGCACCGACCTGGGCACACGTGTGGAGATCGCTTACCTGCCGGGCCGGGCGCCCGCCCCCGCCCTTCATGCGCAGAAGAAGGTTAAACCACGGGAACGATCCGCGCCTGAAATTAGGCCCTCTCCCGCACCTCCGGCGGCTACACCGCAGATCGCCACAGTCCATCCACCGCCGCTTCCGCACCTTACCGTCACCGAGGCTGCACCCTCCCCCAATGCGTCCGCACCCGCGGCCGCTGTGCCGGACTCAACCACCGGCTCCGACTCGTGGGGCTCGGGCTCGATCCAAATAGCTCTCACCACCTACTCCCCCAGCCCAGCGCCCGATCTCTCTGTCCTGCCCCATGGAGTACAGGGGGACGTGGTGGTCGATGTAACCATCGACCCTAGCGGCAAGGTTGCCGATCTTGCGGTTCTCCATACCCTTGGTTATGGTATTGAATCCAGTGTGATCGGAACACTCAAGACCTGGACCTTCCGCCCCGCGACCAAGGACGGAACGCCCATCGCCAGCGTGCAGGAGCTTCATTTTCACTTTGGGCCGGTTTAGACCGGTCCGGTGAGGATAAAGAAAAAAGTTTCAAGAATTTTGCACCCAGGCAACCGTTTTCATCCAGTTTTCATCCATGAACGAGAGGTTGATTGGGCCCTTGGGAATGACTTCACGCATACTGCTGGTGGATGACAACCACTTACAATCGGCCACCCGCAGGGCGATCCTGGAGGTGTCTGGCCGAGAAGTCTGCATTGCCCTGGAAGGGCGGCAGGCACTCGAAATCCTCAACGAGACGGAACCTTCTCACCCCATTGGTTTAATCGTCACCGACCATCTGATGCCGGTTATGAGCGGACCGGAATTTGTTGCCGAGGTTCGGCGGCGTGGCTTCACCCTTCCGGTCATCGTGCTGAGCGGCCTGCCTGATGCCGAATCCGCATACGAAGGGCTGAATGTGGTCTTCCGGCTCAAGCCGTGCGATCCCGATAGCCTGATTCGATTGGTTCAGGAGTTGCTCGGCGAATGCATGCGACGGTCTGCTTAGCTCCTTAGCGTTGTGAACCCCTCCCTTCCGGCCATTTGATAAGACTTAATGGATTGACGGGCCCAGTTCAAGCGATTCCCTTGGCGGCATTGCCGTTCCGTGTCGGTCTCTGCGACAATCTGGAAGGGCTTGTGACCTTCTCATGCCGGAATTTGGAAGTTTTTCTCTCCTCCTCGCTCTTGTTCTGAGCGGCTACACACTGTTGGCCGGCGGAGTAGCGCTGCGGCAACTGGCCACCGGATCCCGCGGCCGGATGGCCCCAGACAGATTGGCAGAAACCGCCCGGCGGGCCGGCATCGGCAGTTTCTTTGCCGTCACCTGTGCGGCCTTCGCCCTGGTCTACACCGCCTTTGCCAACGACTTCTCTGTCTCCTACATCCTTCATCATTCGAATCGCGCCCTGCCTGGTCCCTACAAGTTTGCCGCGTTATGGTCGGGCCAAGAGGGATCGCTGCTGCTTTGGGCCTGGTTGCTGACGGCCTACGGCTTCGTGCTCCGGCTGCGGCATAAGGTCGACGTTACCCTTACCGCTTACGCCTCCACCATCCTGGCCGGCATCCAGATCTTCTTCCTGCTGCTGCTGAATTTTGCTGCGCCCCCGTTTGCCCTGGTACAGGGCCGGGCGCCGGCGGATGGGTTCGGGCTGAATCCGCTGTTGCAGTATCCGGAAATGGTGATCCATCCGCCCATGCTTTACCTGGGCTACGTAGGCTTCAGCGTGCCGTTCGCGTTTGCTCTGGGAGCACTGATGATGCGCTACCCGGGAGAGAAGTGGATTCACATCACGCGCCGCTGGACCATGGTGACGTGGCTTTTCCTGACCTGCGGCATCTTCCTGGGCGCGCACTGGGCTTACTCGGTACTGGGGTGGGGCGGCTACTGGGGATGGGACCCGGTGGAGAATGCCTCGCTGATGCCCTGGCTCACCGGGACCGCGTTCCTGCACTCGGTCATGATGCAGGAAAAGCGCGGGATGATGAAGAACTGGAACGTGTGGCTGATCTTCAGCACATTCATGCTGTGCATCCTGGGCACCGACCTGACGCGTTCCGGGCTGGTCAGCTCGGTTCACGCCTTTGCCCAATCATCCATCGGCAGCTGGTTTACCAGCTTTCTCATCCTTGTGTTCTCCGTCTGCCTTTTGACCTTCCTGCGGCAGAGGGATCATCTCAAGTCAGAGCACAAACTGGAATCGCTGGTGTCGCGGGAGTCGAGCTTCCTCTTCAATAACCTGGTTCTGCTCGCGGCCTGCTTCACCATCCTGTGGGGCACATTGTTCCCCATCATTTCGGAGGCCGTGCAGGGCAACAAGGTGACGGTGGGCGCACCCTTCTTTAATCGTGTGGCGCTCCCCATCGGCCTCTTTCTTCTCTTTCTGACCGGCATTGGCCCCTTGCTGGCGTGGCGCAGCGCATCGTTCAAGAGCATTCGGCGCAACTTCATTCTGCCCAGCGCGGCCATTGTGACCACGGCGATTGTGCTGATGGCCGTAGGCATTCGCCCCTGGAACGATCAGGCCACCTTCTATTCCCTGGTTGCCTTTTCTCTGGGCGCGGGCGTGGTGACCGCTATTTCTTCGGAATTTCTGCGCGGCGCCAACGTTATCCACAAGCACACCGGGCAAAACATATTCGCCTCCATGCTCCAGCTCACACGCCGCAATACGCGCCGCTATGGCGGGTACCTGGTGCACTTTGGCGTGGTCATTATCTTTATTGGCATTGCCGGAGGCGCCTTCAATCAAAGCCACGAACAGGAGTTGAACAACGGCCAGAGCATGACGATTGGGCCGTATCGCATCGTATGCGAGAGTTTCACGCAAGATTCCAATTTGAATTACGACACCGAGTTTGCACTGCTGGATGTTTATCGCGGCAACAAGCTGATCACCCAACTGGCGCCGGAGAAGCGTTTCTATGCCGCTTCGCAACAACCGGAAACCAGGGTCGCCAACCACTCCACCCTGGCTTGGGACCTATATGTGATTTATGCCGGCAAGAATCCCGACAGCGGATTGCCGATCATCAAGGTTTTTCTTAACCCGCTGATGGCCTGGATCTGGATCGGAGTTGTGGTGGTAGCGATGGGCACGCTGGTAGCACTGGCGCCCAACCTTAGCGCGGCACTGGCTGCCAGCCGTACCCGCGGCGTCAGCGAGGGCGTGAAGCCGTCTGCACCGCGACTGGTGGATGAACCTGAAGTGGCGATCGCCGGCCGAGGTCACGATTGAAATCGCGTAGTGTTCTCGCCCGGGCCTCGCAGCTTGCCTTGCTGTGCGTCCTGATTGCAGTTACGGTCGGCGCGACTGATTCCTCTGCCCGGTACTACAGAGATAGCCATGAATTGATGTGCGGCTGCGGCTGCAGTCAGCTGCTGGGCGAATGCAATCATGTGGGCTGTCCGTCTTCGCCGGCAATGCTCGCAGAACTTTCGGCGGCTATTGCCAGGGGTGATAGCGATGACGCGATCCTGCATCAGTTCCAGGCTGAATACGGACCGGTGATCATTGCCTCGCCCCGGTTCACGCGGTTCAACCATCTCGCCTGGATCATGCCGCCGCTGGTGCTCTTTCTAGGCATCGGCGCCGTTTTGCTGATCGTGCGCAATTGGAAGCTGCACACCGTGCCGACGCCTGCAGAGCCGAGTACACCCGGCTTTGCCGCGACCCGTGACCGTATACGCCGGGAGACGCAGATATGAGCACGATTGCCTGTGGCGTGCTCCTGCTGGCGATTTTCGCCTTTGTTTTCTATCCCCAGCGGCATACCGCGCGGCAGATTCCGAAAACACGGCTCGATTTTCTGCGCGAACAGAAAGACGTGCTGTACGACAATCTTCGCGACCTGAATTTCGAGCACAGCGCGGGGAAATATACGGCTGAGGATTACGCGGCGCAGCGCGCTGCATTGGAGAACGAAACCGCCGCGGTGCTGGCGGAAATCGACCAGTTGGAACTGAAGGTCGCGCTACATTCCTGAAATAATTTCTGCGCTGCTACAGAAAGATGAGTATGAGACCGAACGCTATGCCGCGCAGAATTCCTGCGCTCTGGGCAATGATTTTATTCGCCGCCGGTGCTTCCGCGGCCACCATTACGGGTACCGTCACCAACGGCACGACGAAAACGCCGGCAGCCGGGGACGCGGTGGTGCTGATCGCGCTCGATCAACGCATGCACGAGATCGCGCATACCAAGACCGACGCCCAGGGCCATTTTTCCATCGATGCACCGGATCCGGGGATGCACCTTATCCGCGTCGATCATGAGGGCGCGGCGTATTTTCAGCCCGCCCCGCCCAATACGCCCAATGTGAATGTGCAGGTCTTTGATGTGGCGCCTGTCGTGGCCGGGGTGAGCACGGTAGCCAACGTGATGCGCGTGGAGACCGATGCCCAGGGGCTTCGCGTGACGCAGAGCTTTTTTATCAAGAACGACTCCAACCCTCCGCGTACGCAGTTCAGCAACCACTCCTACGATTTCTATCTGCCGCCCGATGCGCAGATCGAAGGCTCGGCCGCCATGGCTCCAGGCGGAATGCCGGTGCAGACCTCCCCGGTACCTCTGGGAGATAAGGGCCACTATGCCTTTCCGTTTCCCTTGCGCCCGGGTGTGACCCAGTTTCAGCTGGGCTATCACCTGCCCTACTCCGGCAGTCTCGCCTTCGATCAGCGTTTCGCCGCGCCTACCGATAGCTTCGTCGTGATGATGCCCAAGAGCATGAGTTTTAAGGCAGGGTCGGGAGCATCCTTCCAGGCGCTGAACGAAACCCCTGGGGCAACCACCATGCTGGCGCGCGGCGGTTCCCCGACGAAGCCCTTCGCCTTTACTGTTTCCGGCTCGGGCGCGATGCCACGCGACACGCAGGCGGAGAGCCAGCCCAATGATGGCGGAGGGGCGCTGGAAGCCCAAGGAGGTAGTGCGGCGGCCAATGATACTCGTCCCGGGGGTGGCTTGGGCGTGCCCATCGATACGCCTGACCCTCTGGACAAGTACAAGTGGTGGATCCTGGGAGCGATCACATTAGTATTCGCGGTGGGTGCGGGATTTCTGCTACGCCGGCCTGCTGGTACCCCCGCCACAGAGGCCACCGGTACTGCCCCGGTCTCTGTGGTTCAGGCGCCGGGCGGACTTCTGGGTACGCTGAAGGAGGAGCTCTTTACGCTCGAGACGGACCGTCTTGAGGGCAAATTATCCGACTCAGAGTACGAACAGCAGAAGCAGGCACTCGAGCTTGTTCTGCGACGGGCGTTAGGTCGCAAACCTGCGTAATAGAGTCAGAAACTGCAGATCCCTGCGCTGCCATGATGCGTTGGTAGTGCGACAAATCTCTCATTTCCTCACCAGCCTTGCCCCCTGAACGGGTGCTCGTTCGCGCTTTCGCGTACATGGGTTGAATAAGATGGGCGAAGCCGCTCCTTTTTCTTTCCTGTAACTAGGTGTAGGCCGGTGGTGAAAGCATTGGAAAAAGGTCGTGTTCAACCCATGTACGCGAAAGCGCGAACATTGATTGAATAAGGTAGAAGGCTTCAGCGATGATCCTGAGGGTGCCGGTAGAGGACTGGGACTGGTCAGGAACAAGGAGAAGCCTTGATGAAGATTATAGGGTGTGATTTTCATCCTGCTGTGCAACAGATAGCTATTTTTGACAGGGAAACGGGTGAGTACAGTGAGCACAGGTTGAGTAACGGAGATGGACAAGCAGAGCGCTTTTACCGCTGCTAGTCTGAGCCGTGCTTGATCGGGATCGAGGCCTGTGGAAACAGCCATTGGTTTGTCGATTTGCTGCAAAGTTTGGGCCATGAAATGCGGGTGGGAGACGCGGCCAAGATCCGGGCCAGTTATGTGCGCAAACAGAATACCGACAAGCGGGATGCGGGACATATCTTGACCTTGTTATTGGAAAACGGTTTCCCCTCTCTGTGGACGCCTAGCCGGCAGAAGCGGGACCAACGGCAGCTGCTGATCCATCGCCACAAGCTAGTGCAGATGCGGGCTAGGATGAAGAACAACCTGCAGCACCTGGCGTTAAACCGGGGTATGCAGAGAAAAGGCAAGTTGTGGAGCCAGGCGGGGCAGAAGATGCTGAAACAGTTACCGCTGGAAGGCTGGACCGCCATACGGCGGCAAGACTCTCTTGCGCTGTTGCTGCAGTTAGACCAGCAGATTGAGCAACTGGACAAGGCGGTAGAGCAGGCAGCCAGCTGCGATCCCAAGCCTGCTTGCTGTTGCGGCAAAAAGGCGTGGGGCCCATTACGGCGCTGGCCTTTTCTCTCACCATCGGGGATGTGAGACGATTTAAACATTCCAACCAGGTAGCCAGTTATCTGGGACTGATTCCTGCCGAGTACACCTCGGCCAACAAACGCCGACTGGGAGGCATCAGCAAGCAGGGCAACAGTTTTCTAAGGATGCTATTGGTGGAGGCGGCCCAGAGCGTAGTCCGGCTGGATCCGCAGTTTCGTAAAGACTATGATCATCTGTGCCGCATCAAGCACAAGGCAGTCGCCAAGGGGCACCCGTCCAGGGGGCAAGGCTTGGTGGCAAGCCGGGAATTCGGTGGACGAAATGACAGCCAACGCCCAAAACACGCTCAGCCGGACTCGAGGATGAGGTTGGCGTAGATTACGCTGTCGCCCGTGCGGATGAGCCCGATGGCGCTTGGCACACGCTTCTTGAAGACCACATGCGGCTCGTAAAGAGTAGGCACACCTTGCAGAGCCGCCGCAAATGCATCCCGTGTCTGGGGCTGGTTTGCGGCGAGGAATTCTTCAGCCATAAAGGCCTGGCCAATGACGAAATTCTTCCTGATGGCTTGCAGTACGTCGAGGACCTGCGGGATATCGTCGGTTAATGAAATGTCGACGGTTTCGATTTGCGGCCAAAAAGGAAATCCCCGATCGGCGATGACCAGAGTATTGGTGTGGCGGATACGGCTGAGAAGCGAGTTTATGGCGGGATTGAGGATGCCTGTTTTTAGCATGCGGCGCCTTCTCTCTGCAGCGGAGATTCCCAACTATATCCTGTGCCGGATTGCTTAAAGAGAGACGCCGCGCTTCCAGGGAATGAAGTCATTCTGATCGAGTTGCTCGGCCTTGGTTCGTACCTTTCCGCTGGCCACGTTAATGATCAGATCCAGAATTGACTCGCCGACTCGCTCGATCGTAGTCTCTCCGCGGATCACGGCTCCAGTGTCGATATCGATGATGTCTGCCATGCGTTCGGCGAGGCTGGAGTTGGTGGAGATCTTGATCACCGGCGAGATGGGATTACCGGTGGGCGTGCCCAGGCCGGTGGTGAAGACAACCACATTGGCGCCCGCACCCACCTGCGCGGTGACACACTCGACATCATTGCCTGGAGTGCAAAGCAAGGCCAGCCCAGGCGTGTTGTCATATTCCGGATAGTCCAGGACTTCGCAGACGGGAGAAGTGCCGCCCTTCCTGGCCGCGCCAGCGGACTTCATCGCGTCGGTGATGAGCCCGTCCTTGATGTTGCCAGGAGAAGGATTCATCTCGAAGCCGGAGTGAACCGCCTTGGCCCGGGCAGCATAGTCCCGCATCAATTGAATAAAGCGGTCGGCGCGGCTCGCATCCACGCAACGATTGATCAGACTCTGTTCCATTCCACAGAGCTCGGGAAACTCCGACAGGATCGATTTTGCGCCCAAAGCAGCCAAGAGGTCGGAGACATAGCCGATGGCAGGATTGGCCGAGATGCCGGAAAATCCATCGGAGCCGCCGCACTTCAAGCCCAGGGTGAGGTTGCTGAGAGGAGCGGGTTTTCGGGTGAGGCGATTGGCTTCCACGAGGCCTTCGAAGGTGGCGCGAATGGCTTCGGAAAGCATGGCCGATTCCAGCCCGGATTTCTGCTGCTCAAACATGAGAACGGGCTTGCGCAAGGCCGGGTCGCGCTCGCGAAGCGCGTCCATCAGAATGGACGGCTGGGCATTCTGGCAACCCAGACTCAGGACCGTAGCGCCAGCCACGTTGGGATGATGGATGTAACCGGCGAGCAGGCCACAGAGCGCTTTGGAATCCTGGCGGGTTCCACCACAGCCGCCCTCATGCACCAGGAACCTGACTCCATCGACATTGGGAAAGATCTGCTCCTGTCGACCCAAGGTGAGATCGTCGCGCTCCGACGTGTGCGAGCCCTGCTGGTGCTGCTCGATCAATTGCCGCACCTGCTGGCGGTAGAGTTTCGGACGCCCATAGCCAAGCTCTTCCTCGAAGGCATCGCGCAAGGCTTCTACATTGCGGTTTTCGCAAAAGACCAGGGGGATGACCAGCCAGTAATTGCGCGTGCCGACCTGGCCGTCGGCCCGATGGTAACCATCGAAGGTGCGCCCGGACCAAGCCGATACGCTGGGCGGAGACCAGACATAGTCGCCCACCTTGGGCCCGAAGCCGGAGGCGTCATGCTGCACGTTACGCGTGCTCAGCAGGCCTCCACGGGGAATGGGCTGGCGGACGAGCCCGACGACTCCGCCATACATGATGACCTCATCCCCGGGGGCAAGATCGCGCGTGGCAAATTTTTGCTTGGCCGGTATTTCAGTCGGCGGAACATATTGCTCCCCGGCAAAGGTAATGGCTTCCCCGGCGGGGAGTTGAGTCAAGGCCACGAGGACGTTGTCTTTGGGGTCAATCCTGAGTATTTTTTCGGCTGCCATTTCTTCTCGCCGGCACTCGGGCCGTAGCGTCTCCAGCTTGGAGAAACTTTGATATAGACTCAACTGTAGCGTTAACCGTATCGACGGTCAAACAAGCTCCGCTGAGAGAAACCGCCCTTCCATGACTGCTTCCATCTTTGATTTGCAGGGCAAGACCGCAGTGGTTGTGGGCGGCACTACGGGCATTGGCCATGCTCTTTCTCTGGGGTTGGCGGATGCCGGCGCTAATGTGGTGGCCTCATCCCGGCGCGCGGAACAGGTAGAGCAAACAGCCGCCCAGATCGAGGCCAAGGGCCGGAAAACATTGCGCCGGACCTCAGACGTGCACGATCGCGCTACGCTGGAAGCGCTGCGCGACGAGGTAGTGAATGCGTTTGGCCAGGTGGACATTCTGGTCAACTGCGCCGGCATCACCAAGCGGGCGCCCACGGTCGACTTTCCCGAAGAGGATTGGGAGAGGATCATGGACACCAATCTGACGGGCACCCTGCGCGGTTGCCAGGTCTTCGGGAAACACATGCTCAGCCGCGGCTACGGCCGCATCATCAATATTGCATCGCTCTCCACCTACGTGGGACTGTTCGAGGTGGCCGCATACGCTGCCAGTAAAGCGGCGGTGGGCGCGCTGACGAAGGTGCTGGCGGTGGAATGGTCGCGGCACGGAGTGCTGGTGAACGCCATTGCGCCCGGGGTCTTCCGCACCGATCTGAACGCTAATTTGCTGGACAGCACGGAGCGTGGACGGGAGTTCAAGATGCGCACTCCGATTGGCCGCTTCGGCAAGACAGAAGAGCTGGTGGGCGCGGCCGTGTACCTGGCTTCGGAGGCCGCCTCTTACGTATCCGGTGAGATCCTGGTGGTTGACGGCGGTTTTCTAGCAAGCGGAGTCAACCAGTAGGGGCGGAATTGTGGCCGATGCGATGGAATATAGAAAACTGGGGAAGACAGACCTTAGCCTCTCGCTGATCGGCTTTGGGGGCGCTGCGCTGGGCGACGTTTATGGGAACATCGATCCCAGCGAAGGAGTGAGGGCCGTACACCTGGCGGTGGACAACGGCATCAACTTCTTTGATACCTCACCTTACTACGGGATTACGCTGGCAGAAACGAGACTTGGCGCGGCCCTGGCGGGCAGACGTGAACGCGTCGTACTGGCCACCAAGTGTGGCCGCTACGGAATGGCCGAGTTCGATTTTTCCGCGAAGCGTGTGATCGCCAGCGTGGATGAGTCACTGCGACGGTTGCAGACAGACTATATCGATCTGTTTCAGGTGCACGATCTCGAGTTTGGCGACGCGCTGCAGATTATCGATGAGACCCTCCCCGCCTTGCGGCAATTGCAGCAACAAGGCAAGGCGCGCTACATCGGCATCACGGGATATCCTCCGAAGCTCTTGCGGCGCATTGCCGAGGCTGCGCCAGTCGACAGCATCCTTACGTATTGCCACTACAACCTCATGAACACGGATATGGATGAGGTTCTGACCGCCTTCGCGCGGGAGCGTGGGATCGGGCTCATCAATGCGTCTGCTTTGCACATGGGGATACTGACCGAGCAAGGGCCGGCGGATTGGCACCCGGCACCGCAGGCAGTGCGCGATGCGGGAAAGAAGGCTGCGGAATTTTGCCGCAGTCATGGAGCGGACCTATCTGAGGTCGCACTGCGCTTCAGCCTGGGCCACCCGTACGTCTCGAGCACACTGGTCGGCATGGCGAACACTCGCCAGGTGGATGCCAGCCTGAAGTTGTTGCGCAGGTCCACCGATCCAGAGCTTCTGCGCCAGGTTGAGGCAATTGTGGCGCCGGTCTTCAATTATGTGTGGCCATCGGGGCGGGCTGAAAATCAAGATTGAAGGAGGTACTCAGGGGCTAAAGAGAGTGCGTGGGAACCGGAAAAGAAACCGCAGATCCCTCCACTACGCTACGCTCCGGCCGGGATGACAATTCTGCTGAGGACCATTGCCCAGCCATTCCTCTGACCACTTTTGGGCCATTTCCACTGCAACAGAATTGTCATCCCGACCGGAGCGCAGCGCAGTGGAGGGATCTGCGGTTTCTCTTCCAGTTCTCACACACTCTCGTTTAGCCTCACCTCAGCAGGATCTTAACGAGGAATGTAGATTTTCAACGTCTTGGGGTGGGCCAAGCCTCTAGATGACGGCATGGTTGTATTTGGCAAATAGGTCTACACAGGTAGGGTACAAGACATGAAAGCATTCGTAATGAAAGAGCCCGGCGAGGTTGGAATCGAAACAGTTGCGGATGCGGTCGCGACCAATGATGATGTGTTGCTCAAGGTTCGCATGATTGGCCTTTGCGGAACCGACCTCAATTCTTACCGGGGCAAGAATCCGATGGTGAGTTTTCCGCGTATCCCAGGCCACGAGGTGGCAGCTACCATTGCCGAACCGAGCAAAGCGCATCCCGAACTCGCCGCGGGAATGGACGTCACTCTTTCACCCTACTTTGGTTGCGGCCGATGCCCTTCCTGCCTCCGGAACCGGCCGAATGCCTGCCAGTTCAACGAAACGCTGGGCGTGCAACGCAACGGCGCGATGACGGAATATATCGCCGTGCCTGCCGAGAAGCTCTACCCTGCACGCCTCACCATCAAGGAACTCTGCCTGGTCGAGCCTTTGACCGTAGGCCTGCACGCAGTAGGCCGGGGACGCGTCACCGCGCAGGATACGGTCGCGATCTTCGGCTGTGGCGGAGTGGGGCTCGGAGCCGTAGCCGCGTCTGGCTTCCGCGGAGCGAAGACGATCGCAGTGGATCTCAGTGATGCAAAGCTGGCCCTGGCTCTGCGCGCCGGTGCAAGCCACGCCATCAACACCTCGAAGGAGCCCCTGCACGAGCGGCTGCTTGAACTTACCGGCGGACGGGGCCCGGATGTGATTATTGAAGCGATTGGACTGCCGCAGACCTTTCGCAGCGCGGTCGACGAGGTGGCATTTACCGGGCGCGTGGTTTACATCGGCTACGCCAAAGAGCCGGTGGCCTACGAAACCAAGTGGTTCGTCCAGAAGGAGATCGATATTCTGGGCTCGCGCAATGCCCTGCCTGAGGACTTTCGGGAAGTGATACGGATGCTGGAAGAGCATCGTTTTCCAGTCGACGAGGCGGTGAGCGCCATTGTGCCGCTGGAACAGGCGCCGGCGATGATTAAGGCCTGGAGCGATGATCCAAGCGGGTTTTCCAAGATCATGGTGCGCCTGGACTGATCGAGATCGGAGCAGATTTTGGTCGGGTAGCACCGATTTACAACCAGTCAAGCACGGGCTGAACAGGCCGCGGAAAAACTCACTCGACGAAGGGCACGGGTTCAGCCGTGCCGTAGAGTACGCGACCGGAGAGGGGCTTCAGCCCCTGAGGTACGGTTTTTCAATGATTTCTGGCTAATTTCCTTGTGCCCCCCGGTCCCTCATTGCCGTTCGACGCCGCGAAGAATGGCCGATTTCTTCCGGTATGTCCCCAAAGACGTACCTCAGGGGCTAAAGCCCTCATCGCTATGGCTTTTTACGGCACGGCTAAACCCGTGCCCTTCGTTGAGCTTGTTTTTCCGCAGCATGTGAAGTCCGTACCCTTCAAGACCAGAGGTTTCCGCATCCTGTTCACCCGAAGCGTCGGAGATAGGCGGAGCAAAGGCCCACTGTTTGATCCGTGTAGGCGATGCCCAGGGAACGGGCAAGATCGGCTTCCACATGGGAGCCGACCCAGGCCACCAGCAGCAGGCGGCGCAGCATAACGAAGGTGGGAATCTCTTCCTCTTCGGCCTTGGTTACCGGCCTCACGGTTCGATACCCTTCCAGCCAGTGTTCAATCAGGCCGGACGCGCCGGGCAGGTGCTCATAAAACGACATGAGCGTGGCGGCATCGTACATGTACCAACTGAAGCCGCAATCATCGAAGTCGATCACTTTGACAGCGCCTTCATGCAGGAGCAGATTGGCCAGCCGCAGATCACAGTGTGCCAATCCGAAGCGATCAGGACCCCTGCCGTAGCGCGCGAGGCGATCCCGGATCAGGTCCACTGCACGGCCAAACAGATCGAGCCTGGTGGCGTTCATGCCCAGCCCATCGCGCCAACGGCCCCATCGCGGTGACTCCCCCAGGGCGGCTTCAAAGTCCCAGGTAAACCGTTCAAAACCTTCGGGCCGCTGCCATGCTTCACTGTGCGCATGCATCTTCGCGGTGATAGCGCCCAGACTCTTTAAACACTGGCGCAGATCCATGCTGACAGTGGGCTGGTGGCCGTCTTCCCAAGCAAAAAGGACCACGTTGTGCGCTTCAGGGGCGTCCCCGAAATGCACGAGTTGGACCCATTCCCCATCGCGCCCGGCGATGGGAACCGGCGTCGCGACCACCCCGTCGTTGCGCAATGCGACCAGCCAGGCAATCTCCGAAGCGAGCGCATTCTTCGATTGATATCCCTGACGCTGGACGCGTAACGCCCACCGCCTGCCGGAGGGAGCTTCTATCTTGTAAATCTCATTTTCAGAACGGCTGATCAGGCGGACGGTTGCGTTCGGAGGTAGATCGTAGAGCCCAAGCGCCTGCTCAGCGAAATGCAGTGCCATATGCCCACTCTACACCGTAGATAAAATCCTTTGACTTCCCCTCCGACTTGCCAGCACACTTAATTCAGGCCTCCCCGTCCCCGTCGACGTCGCTCGTAAACCCAGTCATTTTTGAACCAGTTTTCTGGAGGAGCTTACCTGCCGCCCGAGACCACAGCTGTCCTTGCATCCGAGACTGAATATGGCCTGCGCCGTAACATTCTCACGCCCTGGGAAACACTGGCCCAATCAGTGGGTGTCATCGCGCCCGTCCTTTCACCGGTCCTGACCATTCCCCTGGTCTTTGCCTTGGCCGGCAATGGAACCTGGGCCGCCTATGCCATCGGGACCGTGCAGATCACGCTGATGGCCCTGCTCATCGGCGCACTCGGACGACGGTCAGCCTCACCCGGCTCGCTGTACAGCTATGCAACCGATTCACTTCCGCCCATGGTCGCCTCCATCGCAGCATGGGCCCTCGTCCTTGGATATGTAGCCACGGGTTCGTCGATCGTTGGGGGCTTCGTTCAGTACTCGAATATCCTGCTGAAAACCTTCATCAGCCACACCATCGCACCCGATCTGCTGGTGCTGATATCGGTCGCCGGCGCCGCTACCATGGCATACCGCGACGTGAAGCTCTCCGCACGAGCCATGTTGTGGCTACAAGGCGTATCGACGGCTTGTATCGTAGTGGTGATGGTGTTGGTTCTGTGGAAGAACGGTTTACACCTCGATTGGCCACAGGTACGGCTACAGGGCAGTTCGATTGCGGGAATCCGCCTGGGGCTGGTCCTGGCGATTTTCAGCTTTGTTGGCTTTGAGAGTGCGACCACGCTCGGTCACGAGGCCAAAGAACCGCTACGCACCATACCGCGCGCAGTTTTGCAGTGCGCGCTGGGCGCGGGGGTTTTCTTCGTCCTGGCTGCGTATGCGGAAGTGCTTGGCTTTCGCAATGCGGGCCTCTCCGTGGACAAAACCGATGCACCGATGCACGCACTGGCAAACCAGGTGGCGTTGCCCGTACTTGGCCTCATCATTGACGCGGGTGCGATGATCAGTATGTTTGCCTGCCTGCTGGCCTGCATCACAGCCGCCGCCCGTATCCTGCTGCTCATGGCCCATAACCGGCTGGTTCCGTTGCGGCTGTGCAGGACCCACCACCGCAATGAAACTCCACACGTGGCCGTACTGATAGCCGCCTTCGCGGTGGGTATCCCAGCGCTGATTCTCGTCACTCTTGGTTACTCAGGCACGGATATCTACGGATGGCTTGGGTCTTTCGCGGTTTACGGCTTCATCACGATCTATGGACTTACCTGCATTGCCCTGCCCCTCAAGCTAAAACGGCAAGGCGCACTGTCGATGACACTTCTGGTTATAGCTGTCCTGGGGGGCATCTCGATGGTTATGGCCCTGGCGGGAACTCTCTATCCGGTTCCCGCTCCGCCCTACTCCTGGCTGCCTTACCTCTACTTTGTCTACATACTCATTACCCTGGTCTTCTTTTTCCGCACCCGGCACAAGGGCAACGCCGTGGTGAGCGCGCTCAAGACTTCTCCTGACGGAGACCTAACATCATTTAGTGGGGATGTGTAACCCGAAAGTTACTCAGGGCGGCCTGTTCGCCGGACCATTGTTGTTATGATGTGGACATGAAAAAGGCTCTTCTTTTTGCTATGGTCCTGATGGTTTCGAGTTCAGCATTTGCGCAAACGCACCATCACCATCATCATCGTCACCACCATCATCACTCCGCTAAACGGTAAGTGGGTTAAGCCAGCTAGCGCCCGGTTGCTGGTGAAACCGTCGCCAGCCACCTGAGAACTGCGGTTGCAAGAGCGCCGCGCTCATCCGAGTAGACGTGATCGGTATGCAAGTGGAGTGTGGCCACCCGGCTATTTCCCGCACGACGCAACGCCACCGCGAATGCCTCGTCTCCCCGGGCATAGGCATCGTCTGAGGTGACGATGAGGGCCGGCCGGCTCTTGAGTGAGCCGACCTTGGCCATGAAGCTCCATCGCGCTGCATTGGCAAGCGTGTCATGGGCAAGCTCTTCCGGCGTAACGCCACTGATGGGGTCCATTCCCTCACGATCGTAGGCCGCGCTCAGTGCCTTGATCGCTGCAGGTTGACGCTCCCTGGGCAAGGGCAGCGGAATACGTCCCCCAAGATCGGCAGCAGAGATAAGACCTACTCCCAGGATGCGCTGGTCAGCAGCCGCTTCTTGCACCGCCATGAATCCGCCCATGCTGTGTCCGATGAGAACAATGCGCGACGGATCAAGCCGCAATATCTGCGCCATCATGGGTGAGCGCAGATAGTCGACCGCTGCAGCGGTATCTTCGATGCCATGGGAGAAGGAGAAGTCCCCTGTCGATCCCCAGGAACCCCTGTAGTCGAAGTAGAGAACATCCCATCCGGCGCGGCGAATATCCTGGGCTAGATCGAGATTGCGCTCGTTACCGGGAAACCCATGCAGCAGCACCACCACTGGATGCGGACCAGCGCCTGCAGCAACGTAGACAAAGGCGTTCAGGAGCGCTCCGTGGCTGGGAATTTGAAAACTCTGCATGGAAGCGGGAGCGGATTGCCTGGCCCGCTGCTGTGCATTGAGAGGCGAGCATGTAAACAGCACAACCAGTGTGGCGACAAGGAACAGACGGACGCGCAGAGCTCCCCCAACGATCCTGGTTATTTTGTAACCGTAGTGTTCCTATAGTACCGGAGCCGCCTTGCTTAACAGCCGCCAAAAAGGGCAAGCGCAGTTACGTATGCTGCTAAAACACCAAGAAAGATACCGCCCAGGGCTCTTTGTCCTGTGCTGGTGGGAAGTAAGGCCGGAGGATGAGAGGAAGATGGTTTTAATCTTCCGCGTGGCTTGAGGGCGGTTTCAAGGGAGATTCCACCCCGCCTGGCCCCATACTCCACCCTTAGCTGCCGGGCAAACACTTTCGTGTGATTGAAGAATCGCCAGCCCGCTCTTACCTTGGGTATCAGTCCGTAGTGATTTTAGTAATGGGAGTGTTGCAGTCGAACCTTGCGCTTTGATCGCCCCAGGCTTTCCTTATTTCAGCCCATCAAGATAGGGCACAGATCGATGAAGAGGGAGACCATATCGCCAGAATCCGAGAAAAGCGTGGCTTGGGTCGACGGTTCGCACCTGGACCATTCTGCATCACAATCGGCGAATCGCCGCGCCCTGGCGCAAGTGGATGATCATGCCCAGACTCCGCAACTCGACCGCACTCTCTGCAGCCCTCGATAGTTTAATCGCGCTGGGGCTGGCTGTGGGCGCCGTGGTGTGGGCCAACGAGCGGTACATTCCGCAGGGTGGCTTTGCAGAGTTCCTGTTGATTCGCATCACCCTGCTGAATGTTTCCTTCTCCATCGTGTTTGCCGTCGTCTGGAAGCAATGCCTGACGACTCTGGGCCTTTACCGCCGCGACCTCGATGGATTGCGCAGCCTGGTTTTGCGGAGTGCGGCCGCCTGCGCGATCATGACCGCGCTTCTGGACTTGTACCTGCAAGCCCGCCATGCCCGAGGACCGGTAGAGCAAATCCTGGGCAGTTTTCTGCTGGTTGCATTCCTCTATGAAACCTGCCGGGTGCTGGCGTCCAGCCAGCACCGGCGTTGGCATGTGGTTGAGCCGGAGCGGGTCATCATCATAGGAAGCGGCCGGCGTGCAAGCAAGGCGTGGCGTGAGTTGCGCATCCAGCATCACCGCACAAAGCGCCTTCTGGGCTTCGTGGATGACCGCCATCCCGATTCGATGCCGCCAGACATTGCCAGCCGCCTGATTGGCAATGTCGACGACCTGCCGGGTTATCTGCTGCGAAATATCGTCGACGAGGTCATCATTGCTACTCCGATGCGCTCCTGCTACGAACTGGCCCAGAGCGCGGTATCGATAGCCGAAGCTGCCGGCGTGCGTGTCGTTTGTTTGAACGATTTATTTACCCTGGCTCAAGACAAAGATCTCCACCGGCGGTCGACCATGTTCGTTGAACTGGTGCCCAAGAGCCGCAGCCGTGAGACGGCCGAGGTTGCCAAGCGTGTTCTCGATGTTCTGGGCGCGGCCGCGGGAATTCTGCTACTAGCGCCAGTCTTCCTGTTGATCGGGCTGGCGATCAAGCTCACCAGCCCGGGTTCGATCTTCGTTGCGCAGGAGCGGCACGGCTACGGACGCCGCCGATTCCTTATGTTCAAGTTTCGCAGCATCGTGCACCGGGCCTCTGACCGGCCGGTTGAGGGTCCTGGCTTCACGCGCATGACTCCGCTGGGCCGATTTCTACGGCGCACTTTGCTCGACGAGCTACCGGTGCTGTGGAATGTTCTGTTAGGTGACATGTCGCTGGTGGGTCCGCGCCCGCTGGGCGGACACGATTTATCGCGCTTCGGCGAGGCGCAGCTTATGCGACGCTTCAGCGTTCGCCCAGGGATGACTGGGAATTGGCAGGTGGCCGAAGATACCGGTCTGAGCTTCGAGCAGCAGGCAGCACTCGACGTTTCATACATCGACGAATGGTCGCTGGCACTGGATTTCAAGATTCTTGCCCGAACGGTTCCAGCCATGCTCAGGCGATCCGGTGCCGTTTCGTAACAGTTTGAGGGATAAATGCAGATTGCGGTAGTGCATGATTACTTTACGCAGATGGGCGGGGCGGAAAGGGTGGCCGAGGAACTCGCGCGCATGCTGCCCAGCGCATCCCTCTACAGCACGGTCGCGATGCCTCACCTCATGCCTCCCGGACTGGCCGGCAGGCGGATCGAGACCTCGTGGATGCAGCATCTGCCCAGCATGCAGCGGTACTATCGCCTCTACTTCCTGTTGTACCCCCTGGCTGTGCGTTCACTTGACTTATCGCGCTACGACCTGGTGATTTCGAGCTCTTCCGGCTATGCAAAGCGCGTGCGCACAAACCGGAACGCAATTCACGTCTGTTACTGCCACACTCCGATGCGCTGGGCCTGGAGCTTTGCCAACTACTCCGCCCAGGAGACCCAGAGTGCGGCACGACGCCTGCTTCTGCCGCCGATGATGCGAGCCCTGCGGAAATGGGACGAGCGTGCCTCGCACTACCCTGATCACTTTGTTGCCAATTCGAGGACAGTAGCGGCGCGTATCCAGCGTGCCTATGGGCGGACAGCCGAAGTGATCCACCCACCCATCGATGTCAACCGGTTCAGACCCTCCACCGAACAGGAGGACTACTACCTGGTTCTGGCTCGATTGATCTCGTACAAGCGCATCGATATTGCCATCGAAGCCTGCTCGCGGCTGGGGCGGCGTCTGCTGGTAATCGGAGATGGCCCGGACCGTGACCGGCTCAAGGCCAAGGCTGGACCAACGGTTCAGTTCCTGAGCCGTCTTTCCGACGCCGAGGTAGAGCACTACGCGGCCCGCTGCCGCGCTCTGCTCTTTCCCGGAGAGGAAGACTTTGGGATGGCGCCGCTCGAACTCGCTGCCGCCGGCCGGCCCACCATCGCCTACCGCGCCGGAGGGGCAGCAGAGACGATCATCGATGGCATCACCGGCATCTTCTTCGACCGCCAGGAAGCAAGCGACCTGGCCGAAGCGATGGTGCGCTTTGAGCGCCAGGAGTGGTCCGTTAAGGTCCTACGCAGCCACGCCGAGGGCTTCGGCATCGATATCTTCCAGGCGCGCTTCCGGCAGTTCTTAGCCCATGTGGGCGCCCCTATCGACCAGGACACCGCTCAGCCCTTCTCTGCAGGCGCGCCCATCCAAACCTTCGAACCGAAGCTTGCTGGGGTGCCGAATAGAGTGCCTGCATAGGCAGGCAGGTGACTAATCACCCCATTTGACCCTGGCAAAGGCTTGTTGGAGCGTTGCATCTTCTTTCCGCCGGCGTGGATCGCAGTGCTCGATCGACTTACGATTATTTTTCCAGTTTGTACTGATGCGGCTGAAGTGGCGGTAAGAGATTTCGTCACACTTCGTGTTGCGAGTACGCATGCCGACGATTTCGTGAACGCTCCAATGGGCATTTGCCGGGCAGCGGTTCGGCACCACGGCCCACTTCGCCGGACATAACTTGATATCCCGGGGACGAAGGCCTTGCCAGCGCCACTGCGGTAGCATCTGCTGAGTGCTCTCCTGGTGACGCGGGATCATTTCTGCTTCATCGCCATTCTCTGGGGTGACCCACCTGCCGGAAAATTTCACGTAACCGGCAGTCGATGCAGCGGCCTGGTCAAATATATTGCCTTGGGCAGAGACAGCTAACTCGTCTATATCGCAGTTAAGCACGGCATAGGCATCGGCAAGGTAGCGCCAGCGAGCGTCTTCCATCGCGCCATCCTGGCTGAACGCGGAGTCCCACGTGCCCCGGCCTACTCCCTGCGGCCCGTACTTGTAGGGCCAGCTAACAACGCGTATGGACGAGTAACCGGAGACCTGGTTCATCTCCTTGAGAAGCGCCTCCACGGTGTAGATTGTTGAGCCGTTATCGTAGAGAAGAACCGCGTCCGCTGCATGAAGATCGCGATGAAAACGCATCCAGTCGCAGATCCATGTGGGGTGGTTATTCTTACTCAGGGTAAACAGCACCCGCCGGCCACGGAAGACTTCTCGAGCGCATGGCCTGATATCGAGGACCTTGGAGCCGGCGATGGTTTGTAACTGTAGACAAGTATCGCCCTCAGAGACCTCGATCAGTATCCGGCACAGGTTATCCGTGCGTCGATTGGCGAAGGCGGTCGTGAACTTGTGATGTACTTCGTAACCGCATTCGTTTCCCGTGGGCAGCGCGTGGATCTTGAGTGAATCAAGAATGCCTTCAAACCGGGTCAGTGGCGGGCCGATCAGCATCGTTTGTGTGCCTTGCACGCGAAAGCAGTCATAAAAGACCGTGTGCCAATCAAATTGCGCATCGAAGTTGGCCTGACGGCGTTCGACGGGACGGGCGGGCTCGCGGCGATATTCCGAAGTGTCCGGGAGTATCCATGAGCTTACAGTCTCGATCATATTCACACTTTTACCATGAAGCGCGGCTTCGATCGATTCGATTGGACGGCTTTGTCACGGGTGGAGTAAACACTTCCATTGCTGATTATTCGACCCCTATTACTTTCGTGTGATTGCTCCCGGTGGAACGCGCTCTTAGCGTGAGTTAGGTGCTCGTAATAGCACCAAATTCCACCCTGCATGAAACAAGAACGGATTCTATTCATCGATCTCGGTTCTCACTACGGTGGTGTTGAGACCTATTTAAGAGGGCTTGGCGCCATGCTGAGCCCGTATGTCACGGGCTACGCTGTCATTTCCCTGCCGAAGCTTGCGGCCGAGCTCCGGGCCCAGGGAATGACAGTGATTTGCCTGCCTTTACTGGGATCAAAGTGGTTGAAGGGGCTACGTCTCCTGCTGGCATGTTTTGTCGTGCCCTATATGCTAGTGCGCTTCCGGATCCGCACTGTGCAGGTCAATGGCTTCTTCGAGTCGCTGCTGCTGGGACCGCTGCGGCTGGCCGGCTGCAGAACGATCTTCACTATGCACATCCCGTTCGAAACGGATCTCTACTCCTGGTTTTGGAACCCTGCTCGCTTCTTTCCCAGGCTTCTCTCCAAGCACTCGCTGCGTTTTGCATCGCAGGTGGTCTGCGTATCGGAAACGATCGGAGAGATAGCACGGAGTGTTCTGCCACAGGATAAAGTGAAGGTCATCGCGAATTGGGTCGAGGCTCCCGCGGTCTTGAGCTGCACATTGTCTAGTTCCGAGCGTCCGCAGCTTCTCTTCGTTGGCCGGCTGGAGGAATACAAGGGAGTGCAGCTTATTCTCGAAGCCATGCGGCAAATCCCGGATGTATCTCTGCTGGTGGTTGGCGACGGCTCCTATCGGCGGCAGTTGGAGGGTTTGGCAGACCAGCTGGATGTTCACTTCGCCGGCTTTCAG
Source organism: uncultured Acidobacteriaceae bacterium (assembly GCA_963821315.1). Lineage (GTDB taxonomy): Bacteria > Acidobacteriota > Terriglobia > Terriglobales > Acidobacteriaceae > PALSA-350. Next base: position 406,497 of record CAWGDP010000025.1, read on the forward strand.
CCCGACCCATCGCGTTTCTACAAGGGTTCGACCATATTTATCAATCCATCGTTAGGCCCTGAAGGACTGCCCCTGGTGTCGTTGGAAGCGATGGCCCACGGTCTTCCCTGCCTCTTTAGCGATCTGCCGGTGCATAGGGAAATCACTGCGGGTGGTAACGCCGCGGCACTCTTCAGTTGCGGGGATAGCGAGACGCTTGCCCGGCAACTGCGGCAGCTGCTCGGGAGCGCCGACATACGTCAGCATTACAGCGTTGCGGCCAGGCAGCTGGTCGAACGCAAGTACAGTGTCACGGGCGCGTCGCGACAGTACATCGAAACCTTCGGCCTGGCATAGCCGGGCTTTTCAATTTCCGACAAGAATTTCGTCGTAGATATCTTCCAGCTTCCGGGCCTGAGCCGCCATCTCGAAATTTGTGGCTATCCGTTGTGAAGCCCGCAAACTATATTCCGATCGCAAGTCCTGGCTCTGCAAGAGGAGTAGAAGGTTCTTCGCCAGTTCGCAAACGTCACCCTCCGGACCCAGCAATCCGGTTTCCCCGTGGATCACGGCTTCTGGAATGCCGGCATGGAAAGTGCCCACTACAGGGACACACATGGATTGCGCCTCCAGAAGAAAAATGGGGAGTCCCTCGCAGTCGCCATTGCTCGCGGTACGACTGGGTATGCAGACGATCGTCGCCTGTTGAAGCAATACCTTGATCTGGTCTGATGACTGGGACCCAAGGAAGTTGCAGCGAACACCCAGGGTACGGGCCAGTTCTACCAGGGATGGGCGCATAGGTCCGTCGCCAACAACAGTGAGTGTGACATGCGGCAGTTGCTGCTGCACGCTTGCCATCGCGTGGATGAGCAAGTCGCAACCCTTTTTCTCAACGAGCCTACCAGCGAATAAGATACTTTCAGGAAGCGATGGCTCGGCTGTGCGATGGAACTCGCCGCGATCGACCCCGATATAGTGAGTTCGCAGCTTGTGTGGGGGAAAGCCTGCTCTTATAGCGCTGGCCTTGATGAAGTCGGAGACACAAAGGAACGCGGTGGCCTGTTCCCACATGCTCTCGCGGCGACGGAGATACAGCCTGCCGGCCCAGGATTGTGACAGCTCTTTATCAGAGATCGTGACGTCGCGTCCGTGTAGTGTCACGACCAGCGGAAGGTCAAGTTTCCTGGCGAGTGGCAATGCCAGAACGCCATCCGTCGCGAAGTGGGCATGAATAAGATGGGCATCCACTTCACGGACTTTGCGATGAAAGTCTGCAGCGACGCCGAACTGCTTATAAAGGCGGCGGCGGCATTTATGAGCCAGACCATCGCCTTGGGCGGCGACAATGGCGTTATCAGGAACTTTCAGGCTCGGGCTCATCGTGCGTAACCCCACGAAGCAAGGCTTGAACCTGGTTAACGCCTTCGCCTGAGCGAGAACGAAGGTTTCGCTGATGGCTAATAGCTCACTGCGAAAGATCAGTACACGCTTGTACGATTGATTTGGCATGGAAGCGACCGGCGGTTAGACAGGCCTCCTCACCAGACTCCTCATCTGGTAAAGCATGGTGGCTCGCTTGCGCGGAGACACCACTTTGCCCACCGCAGGATAGACAAGCACGTAGAGGAAGCATAGCCCGAGAAGCTTGGGTGTAGTTTTGCTGTAGCGCCCGATGGCTTTGAACATGAGCCGCAGGCCAGACCAGGGGGCCTGTTGCTGAGCAGCGGGATTGATGCAATAGATAGCGATAAAAAATCCCAGGGCTTTGGGGGTAAAGAGATGTCGATTCCTCATGGCCCAACGGAAGGAGTACCGCCAATCGATTTTCTTTGTAACCCTTTGGCGGCCCTGATCATTATGGAAGATGGTGAGGGGTTCCTGGAGAAAGAGAACACTCATCTGAGGATGATGATAGGCGCGCAATAGCCAGTCGAGGTCCTGCAAAAGCTTCTGCCCTTTGGTGAAAGGAACCTGAAGCAGGAAGTCGCGTTGCAGGAGCCAGGTGGATGTTTGCGGAAATCCAGTGATTCCGCCGAAAGGCGACACCTCACACCACAGGAATTCACTAATGGATTGGCCCCGCAACGGAAAGCGATAGGGTCGCACCAGGTCATTACCTGCTCCCCTATCGAGAAAGCGGCTCACGACCATGGTCACGGGCTCCGCGGCTTCTGCGAGTGCCGCGATCTGTCTCTCCAGACGGAGCGGCAGCCATTCATCATCGTCATCCAGGAGAGCCACCCATTCAGCGCGCGCCGCTCGGGCACCCACGTTACGGGCTTCGCAGGCCCCCACGCTTTCAGAAAGGGCAATCACCCTGAGGCGCGGGTCGCTCACTTCACCCAATGACTCCACCGTAGCAAGATCCGGCCCGTCAATGACCACGATGCATTCTATTTCGCGCAGGGATTGTGACAGCACGCTGTGTACAGCCCGGCAGATCAGGCCGGAACGATTGCGCGTCGGGATCACTGCGGTAACAAGCGGATTTCGATCGCTCATAGCTTCACCTCGTGCTTTTCTGGTTTCTATGCATCGCCGGCACTGATTGCGCCTGGATAACTACTATTGGCTATATCTCGCAGATAACTAAACAAGCCCCGGGCGAAGCGAAAATATCCTGGCAACGTGCAACTGGCTGCGATGAACCGGCCAAGCAGGCGTTCTTGCTTCAAGGAGGCGCGTGCCTCGAAAAATCTGAGACGCTTGTGCACGAGCCGGCTGATGATTGGATCCACAGGTAAAGTAGCCAGCCTGTCTGCGAGCACTGTCCAACGCCTTACCAGCAAGGCATCCGAAACCGTGGCCCTGGGCCTGACTCCGATCTGCTGAGCAGGATGAATGCGGTAGCTAATCAGCTTCTCGGGCAGGAGTTGAACGCGTGATTGCGTCGCAACTAATAAGGCTATCCAGGCATCGTGGACCCACTCCGGTGGAATCGGAGTAACCTGCTTCACGAATTCAGAACGAAAGACGAACGTCGCGCCAGTCGCGGCGTTGTACTGCAACAACTGCAGCGCGCTGTTCCGCTGGAAGGCGGCTTGCATGCGCGGGGTGAAGTTGCGACGCTCCCATAGCGAGTCCGGAAAGCACTCCGAGGTTTCGTCCATCAGGAAGGCGTTCGAACAAACGCCACCCACTTGGGTCTCACTGTCCAGAACACTTGCCAGCCGTTCCAGCTTATTGGGTAGCCATAGGTCGTCCTGATCGCATAGTGCGATCGCCTGGCCCGTACAGAGCTTGATCGCTTTCTCGAAGTTCCGGGTCGAGCCCCAGGTCGCCCGGTTGCGGAAGAAGCGTACCGGGAAGGGCGCATCCAGGGCAAAAGCATGCACTATCCGCGGGGTGGCATCGGTGGAGGCATCGTCGCAGATAATCAACTCGTGCGGTAGCTTGGTTTGTTCGCGGATGCTGCAGAGCTGCTCGTCCAGAAACCTGCTACCGTTGTAGGTACACATGGCGATGGAGATGTCCATGCTCACTCCCCTGCCTTTCCTGCGATAACGGTTGCGATAAGCTTGCCGGGACCAGCTTGCTGGTTTGCATTCATAAAGAAGCCCAGCTTTTGGCTGGCTACGCGAACGACGAGCCGGCGCTCATCCCGATTCATGGCTACAAACCACGCTAGGAACATGGTGGCAGCAATGCATGCGCAACAAGCACCTAGGGCAGCCGCCGACATGGCTGTGGGTGCGCCGCGCCACAAAAGCAGGAGAGAGGGGACGGCAATGACCGCCGGACGCAGCATCCCGGTGAGAAACAATTCTGTACGCGAGATGGCTATGCTTGATTGGGTGAAGCGCATGCTGACGGCAAAGTGGATGGCCACGCCGACGATTGCGCCACACAGCGTGCCGAGCGCCACGCCCAATGCGCCCAGATGTTGTACCAGCCATATACTGCAGACCACGTTCACGATGCCTTCAGTCACGGGAGAGGCCGTTGCCACTCTCTGCCTTGCGGTGGCGATGACCATGGTGGAGTAAGGCGCGCAGGAGCTGCGGATGATGTTGGCCAGTATCAGGATGCGGAGAAATGGGGTGCTATGGAGTGCATAGGCAGGCCCCACCCACGCCCGCAATATCAGAAACCCGACGACAAGAAAGGGCAGGCCGGTGAGCAAGAGGACAATGCTCGAGTAGCGGGTCGCTTGCAGCAGGAAAGTTCCCATTTGTGCGGGGCTGCGGCGAACGCTTTGAGCTGATGCCGCGGGCAACAACGGCCCCATCAGCGCCGCGACGATGGTAATGAGGAAAGCGGTCGGCGCATTCGCAATCGCATAGTAGGCCGTCTCACCAAAGGAGTAATGACCGACGATCGTCAGGTCGAGTCCGCTAATGAACATGGCGCAGATCGACCACACGGTAAGAACACCGCAGTATTGCAGCATTTGCTTTAACAGCGGTGTGTCGATCAGGCCTAACGAGACGCGAATATGACTGGCGCTCTTGCGCCATACCCCTACCTGCAGGACCGCATTCAAGATGTTGACGCCCGCGGCCGCAGCCCCCATAACTGCCAGGCTGCTATGAGCTGCAGCGGCCGCACAGACCACCAGGCCGAAGGCGAGCCGGCTGACGATGGTCGTGACCATAGGCACGCGATAACGCTGCAACCCAAGGAATATAGCGACAAACACCGACGTGGCCAGGGTGACGGAAAGAGAGACTCCGACAAAAAGCACACTCAGGCGCACATCGTGGTAGTAGGAAGCAGGCATGGTGCGAAAAATGATGGGTACGCGCCACACCAGGATGAAGGTCAGCAGGGCGCCAAGAGCGCTGGCGACGAGCATGATGGCCAGGCCGTTGCTGGCACAGGCTGCGCAGCCGGCGGCATCACGTTTGGCCTGGTGCTCAGCAATATATTTTGAAACTGCGGTTTGAACACCGAAGTCGAGGTAGCCAACATAGGCGCTCAGTTGGAGGATAAGAACCCATGCGCCGTAGGTCTTAACGGGTAAATGATGGGTTAGATATGCGGGTAAGAAAATCGAGACCAGCGAAGTGACTGCTAAACGGGTCACATTCGCGAGGGTGTTACCCGCAACCGTTTTGGCAAGAGTGCGTTGGCCGGGATGGGGAGTTTCGGTCGCAGCAGTGGCCATCACTCACGCCAGCCTCAGGTATTGTTCGTTCAGAGCAAGGTCGGTTGCCGCGGGTATCACCTCATCTTCTTTTCTGAGGGACACCGCAAACAGCAACAACAGGATTATTTGGGAGGGTAGATCATTGATGCAGCAGAAGAAAGGAAGGGCGGCGAAAATGCCCGCGATGCCTTTGACCAAATGATCTCTGCCAGTGATCGTCCGCTTATGAAGAAACATCCATAACTTCCAGTAGGTGATGCCAAGCAGAAGGGAGCCACAGACGCCGCAACTGAGCAGGGCGAGCAGATAGGCATTATCGACAGGAATAGGTGCTGAATTCTCCAGGCGGTTGGGAGCGGTGTAGGGGGTGTAGGGCCCCTGACCTATGCCGAACAGTATGTCGGTCCGGCTCCCAGCCATGAACTTGCCTGCGTAGATGCCCCAGGCCACGATTCGCGTGTCGAGAGACGACGCACTGACCAGGTCAGTTCTCGCGGCGCCGCCTTCCGTGCGCAGACCTTGAAAGATGATCAGTAACGCACACAGCAGGGAGAAGAGGGGCAGCAGCAGGCTCAGCCTGGAGAGGCCTCTTTTGGACAAAACAAAGACCGCAATAAAAGTAACGATGAAGCCGACTATGGCGAGGCGGGTATAAGTTACGTAGCAGCCAAAGGCACAGAGCGGCAACAGAATGAGTCCGATTCTCCTCGACCCCCGCCGCAGACAAAAACTGGTGGCGATTCCGCCCATGAAGGAATAGAAGAGGCCTGCCTCAAGTGCATTGGAAAATAGACTAAAACCACGCGTCTGGTCGACGAACTGGTAGGACTGAACATGAAAATAGGAGTCGCTGCTCTCGGTTCGCACGACCGGGCTATTGGTGATGAATTGAGCCGCGGAGATAATCAGGCAGGCAAAGGTAATGGCAATGAGAAAGGCGAGAATATGACGTGATCGGATCTGCAGCGGTACGGCCGAGGCCCCTCCGACGAGTGCGAGAAAGATAAAACATTCCAGGGAAGTTCGGATCGCGGGGTAGCTGATGTCTTTAACGAAATGCAGGAAGAGAGATTCCAGCAGGAAATAGCATGCGAGCGCCAAGGTGAGAGGAAGCAACGGGGAGTGCTGAAAGCGCCCCTTGAGTAGGAGCATGAATGCCAAAGCCAGAATCAGCAGGGTGAGCTGCCTGGGCAGAAACAGGAGCGAACCACCCGTAACCGCCATCTCCACTTGAGGGAGCGCGCCATTCACGATCAGGGTAAGCACAGCGAAAATAACCAGAAGCTTGGGCAGGAAGGTAATGAAAGACGCCTCTCCGACGCTGGAACTATCGAGTGGGCGTGTTGGAAAGGTGGAGAACATGTCATTCGATCCAGGAACATAAAAAATGCCAATTAGAAGTGGTAAATGGCGGCCGAAGATGTGGCGCCGACGAGACTACCCGCACCCACCGCTACGTTCCGCATGTAGCTGAAGGGAACGTAAACGATGTCATCTGCTTGCAGCTGAATATCCGGCTGCTTTCCCTTCTCCATCGCGCTCAGCTGCAGTGGAATCTCGACGTGGGTTCCATCCGCCTGCTTGCGAATCAGGCGGGCGTGGGAGGGAACGGCATTGGGCGGTGTTCCTCCGGCAAGAGAAATTGCCTGTACAGCAGATAGCTTTTGATCGTTGGTGACCATCGCGAAGCCTCCTGGCCGGTTCACATCGCCCAGGATGTACACGACCGACGCCTTTGAAACAACCACTGTATCCCCGGGAAAGACGGAGACGCTGGCATCTAGCGCGGCGTCGGCAGAGTTGGAGACGACAAAAGTAACCCGCTCCTTGCTGGTGTGGCGTTGTATGGTCACCTTTCTATCGGCGAGCTCGGTTAAACCACCGGCCAAGGCGAGGACATCAAGAATGGGACGGGGCGTGCCGATCGGGTAGCTTCCCGGCGATCGCACTTGGCCCATGATGGTTACGTTCTGTGTGGCTGTCTGCTCCGTGGTTACGCTGACATGCGGTGTCAGCAAATAGTGACCCTCTACCAGAACCCGCTCGATGGCGAGCGCGGCCTCGGGCGGCGTGAGCCCGTCAACATACACATTTCCGCCAAGAATCAGGGTGAAGGCGCCTGCGTCCGTGACTCGGGCGCTTTGCTCAAGGTCGGCCGCCTCCAGAACCTTTACGTGGAGCAGGTCACCCGGGCCGATGGTAAGGCTTTCCGTCTGCGCACTGCAACCGGCTACGCAACAGAACAGGAACAACAACGATTTAACCGTTCGTATCATGCCCTCATCCCTGCTGGTACTCATATTTCTTGCCGCCGTAGTAGCCGTAATAGCCGTAGTATGCGGAGGAACGGCGGGCGACAAAGTTGAGCAGGACCCCAATCGCCGGCCTGGCCTGATCCTTGCGATGCAACAGCAGGAGCTTGTAGGCGCGCTCCAGTGCCGCCCTGGTGGTGAAGCCGACGCGAGCCAGCAGAACGGTCGCGTCTGCCATCTCCTCCAGCAACTGCGCATCGGTCACGGGCAGAACCGGCGGAGAGTCGACCACGATGAAATCGAATTCAGATCGCCATTCGTCCATAAGGGTATGCATCCGGGGCGAGCCCAGCAGTTCGGCCGGGTAGGGGGGCGTTGGTCCGGCAGGCAAAAGGTAGAGATTCGGATTGTTGGCCGCGGGAAGAATGGCGGTGGCCGCTTCCCGGTCAGACAACAACACACTCAAACCATCCGTTTGCTGCAGGCCCAAGCGCCTGCACAGCACGGGACGCCGCATATCCGCTTCCACCAGGAGTACTTTTTTTTCATACTGGGAGAGGGAGATGGCCAGGCTCAGCGAGAGCGTCGATTTCCCCTCTCCGGGACTGGCGCTGGACACCAGGAGAACCTGCGGAGGGGTGCCGCTGCGCGAGATAAGCAGCCCGGAGCGTAGCCTGCGCACCGATTCTCCGAACGCCGAGTCGGCATGGCGTGAGTCAAGCATGAGGGCGTGCGAGCTGGCTTTATTGGCTTCTATCTGAGGGGAGATGCCCAGGAGTGGAATCTGCAGCGCCTCGACCTCCTCAGCCCCCTGTATCTTGTTGTCGACCGCCTCAACGAGCAGAGCCACGCAGCAGCCAAGGAATATTCCCAACCCTGCTCCCAAGGCCAGGTACAGAGGAACCTGCGGCTTGCTTGGCCGGGCCGGCGCACTCGCTTGATCGACCACAGTTACATTTGAGGAGTGGAGCCCCTCCAGGATACCGGCTTCCTTCAACCGTTTGAGCAGGTCCTGATACAGTTCCTGGCTCTGGTCGGCTTCCTTGGACAGGATGGCATACTCGATGCTCTTGTCGTTCAGCTTCTCCGCTTCCACGCGGTCGTTATCATAGGCCGCCCGGGCGCCTTGCTCGGCCTTCGACGCGACCTTGAAGTCGTTCTCGGAGCGCTCCGCAGTGCGTTTGATCTCCTCCTGCAAAGATTGCTGCACTCCCTTCAGGGAGGCTCGCTCCTGGATCAGCTTAGGGTACGCAGCGCCGAACTGGGACGCATCCTGGTCGATCTGGGCCTGGAGGGTTGCTTCCTGGAGGCGCAGGTTCTGGATGAGAGCCAGAGAATTCATGACTCCCTGACCGCTGCCACTGGCGATCGAAGTACCGCTTAGCTGCGAGATCAACTCTGCGTTGCCCGTCTTGACGACCTCTGCCACGGATGCTTTGAGCACGCGGTTCATCTGCGCCTGGGAGAGTTGGGCCGTGGATTGCTGCAAGCGATCGAGAATCGGACTATAGATGACTGGTTTGCCCTGCGGGTCAGTTCCGCCTACACCGAAAATTCCACTACCCTGCTGCAAAGCGACCACCCGAGATTGAAGCAGTTCGCTCTGCTTGCGCAGGTCCCCCAGTTGACCTTCAAGCCATTGAGAGACCTGGTTGGTTGCCGTGAACTTGGTCTGGAAGGTGTAGTCGATAAGCGCCTGCACCAGATGATTGACCACTGTAGCCGCAACTTTTGGATCGCGGTTGGTAAAATCCACTTCCAGCAGACGCGTACCGGCAGTGACCTTTACCTTCAGATTTTTAGAGAAAGCTTTGACAACCCTTGCCCGCCGGGCGGGCGAATCCTGCAGGCTGGCATGCGGCGGATCAGCCGGGCCCCGCGGACTTACCAGCCCCATTACCCAGCCGATAAGGTTGAAGTGGGGCTTGAAATCCTCGTTCTGTTCGAGGTTGAGATCTTTCACCACCTTGAGTGCAAGAGCTTCTGACTGCAGGATATTTGCCTGCGTCTGCAAATCGATGTTCACAGAAAGAGCATCGGATGCCCCGCCCGATGCGGCGCCCATCAGGCTATCCAGGCCGAGACTATCGGAGGAAGACTTCTCCAACTGAATCACACTGCTCGCCGTGTACCTCCTGGTCATGAACGCGCAGGCAGACACGGATAGCAGAAAGACAACCGAAGCAGTTACAAACACCGAGCGTTTTCTCCGGTGGAAGATCCTCAAGAGATCGCGTAACGTCGGATCTTTTTCGGGCAATGTACTCAATTTGTTACCACTCCCAACTTTGAAGTGCGTGTTTCGTGGCCCGGACAACACATTGTCTGTTCAAGAGAGATGGCTCTTAGACAACCCCTCCGCCAGCTCGACGGAGAGCAGCAGTGTACTTCCATGTACAGTGGGAGCAACCCGGTCCTCTTACCGGCAAGACCCAAAGTAACAGTACTGTTGCTTTATGGAGATACAACTTCGGTGTTGTCGTATCTATCGCAGGACGCAATAGTTTAGGGGTCGGCGAGGCTCATTGCGGCGGCTCAACTGGGTGGAATACTTAGTTGAGCCGATAAACAATTCCTGCAGTGAAGTTGAGTGGTGTCAGGTTCCAATTGTTCAGGTCAATCTTCGAGTAGGAGATCTCTCCCAGGCGAATCCCAAGATGATGAGTCGGGTGAAAGTCGAGCCCACCTGCAATTGTCCATTGGCCGCCAAGGCCTTCGACTGGTTGCGGGTTGCGTGCTCCCGAAACAGGTGGATTTAAGTACCGCCACCCATTCCCGGCGCCACCAAGAACGGATACGTAGGGAGAGAACGGCCCATAATGCAGCGCTAATCGAGGCCCCGCAAGGGCTGACTCCTGGTGCTGGTGATTAAACCGCCTCTGGATGGTGCCTCTGACCTCAACGCCAATCAGGTGGCGGGTTTGAAAGAAGCCTCCCAATTGGTATCCAAAGAGCACCGGAGCGTAGTAGCTGAAATCTGGAGTGACATTGACCGGGAGGGTTCCAAAGATCGACAGATCCGGTTTCCCAACGAGTCCTGGAACTATCTGAGCTGAGGCGGCGGATGCCGCGGCCGAAAACACGAGCGCCAGGGCGACCCGCCGGAGAGATTGCCGGCACCGAAAGAGGGCGGTCATCACGCCTCGATCCCCCCGAAATCGTCCGGCAGCAGAAACTGGCCAGGAAAGGTCGCACCCTGGGCGAGGCAGCGTGATTGTCCGGACGACCCAAATCTTGCGCGATACGAGAGCGTTGCTGGTTGCATGGGGGATGGCAATGACACGTCTTGTATTGCTTGTAGTGGATTACCTTTGTCATGTGATAGTCCACTTCAGTTGTATGAACGAGATGGGTGCCGCGGCAAGCTGCGCGGGGAAGCTAATGGGGAGAGTCTCAGGCCAATAAGTATCAGTAACTGCATCCCTCAGGCTGAAGGCGACGCGGGTGGTGGGAACCACGCCAGTAAACGACAACCTGCTTTTTTGAAGGGCCGCACTCGGCTCCAGGGCAATCGCGGAAAGCAAGAATTACTGATGAGTCAGAGTACGAGGGAGACGACCTGGTTGCGGCCGCAGCTTTTTGCGCGGTACAAGGCGGTGTCTGCGGCCGCGAGTGCCTCTTTCTCTGTATTCAGCCGGGGGACCAGGACGGCCGTACCCGCACTCGCGGTGATAGCAATCGCTGTGCCAGGGACGAGCACTGGCTGCTCTGCCATCGCTGATCGAATTCTTTCCGCGCAGACTTGAATCTGCTCTGCGTCGCAGTCGGGCGAGACAACCAGGAATTCTTCTCCACCGTAGCGTCCAACCAGATCGTAGGACCGGACCGCCTCTTTCATGCGCCGGGCGGCCTCGACAAGGACATGGTCCCCGGCCAGATGCCCATAGGTGTCGTTTACCCGCTTGAAGTGATCGATGTCGAGCATGATGACGCCGATGGCAGTGCCCGAGCGTAGCGCGAGTTCATACTCGCGATGCAGCAAATCCAGAATCGCATTCCGATTCCAGGTACCGGTAAGGCCGTCATGGGTTGCCTGCAGGTGGAGTTCTTCCCTGGCTTTCAATTGTTCGTCCTGGAGGGTCAGGATTCGTCTACCGGTGCGCAGCCGGGCGCGCAATTCGTGTTTGTCGAAGGGCTTGGAGAGGTAGTCGTCCGCGCCGGCCTCCAGGCCCCGGACCATATCCTGTTTGTCATCCTTGGCGGTTACCAGCAAGATGTACTGGTAGGGGGAACTGTCCCGTTCGCGAACCATGCGACACAGGTCGATGCCGTTCAGGTTGGGCATGATCCAGTCGAGGATCAGTAGATGGGGCGGACGTATCTGCTGCAAGATTTGCCATGCTTGTGCGCCGTCTTCCGCGACGGTGACTTGATAGCCCCAACTTTCCAGCCAACTCTGCAGGATCTTGCGAAACATGGCATCGTCCTCGGCGATGAGAACTCGATCGCATGCAGGTCCAGGCTTCTCCAATCCAAGGGATGAGAATTCCGCGGTGTTGATCATGGGCCTACACCAGGAGATCCAGTATCGAGTTGAGTAATCGGGCCAGACGCTTCAAATGGCTCATGCGCCACTGGCCCAAGTTTCTCGAGCGTCTGGTCCGGGTTCCAAGCCGCCACGCCGGGCAAAGGGATCTCCGGCTCGCCGGGTTCTAATGCAGGGTTAGGCATTTGCCCTCAAAGAGGCCGCACAAAAATCAGAGTAAAGACAACAAGCATTGGCGCCTGGATGCCGGCGCTTTGTACGGTCAAGAAACATCCTGGGAGAGCACTGACAAGGAATTCTTCGGCTCACGCCGGCATAAACTTTAGGAGAGGCGTCACTGGAGACCCGGACGAACGGGGTAGACAGGCTGCGGGAAACGGGCTTTTAGGGTCTGCGTGAGAACGCCTTCTCCCAGTTGAATCCCCGCAGGGACCGCTGACATACCTGTCCAAATTGGCTTTTGGGTCGGTAATCGATCGGGAGGGTGAGTGGGCAGTCTGGGTAGGTCTGGGGACCCTCGTTGGGCGGTTCTGTCCATCCACCTCCACTCTGTCAAAGGTGGGCCACCACCCTCCAATTTAAAGTCATCCCGAGCGCAGCCGAGGGATCTGCAGTTTTTCCGCATGCAGTAGTCGTTGCCGTTCCACGACCCGCTCTTCAGCCCCTTGGGCGAGGATCACGAATTGGAATTGGCACATCAAGTGCCGGGATCCCACTCAAGCCAACAGAAGGCTTGAATGGGGCACCCAGCATTTGTTGCCGGTAGGCAAAGACCGGGTTATCCGCAAGGAAAACCAGCAAATGATTTATTTTTAATGGTTTATGGTGGGCGCTGCAGGATTCGAACCTGCGACTTCCACCGTGTGAAGGTGGCACTCTACCGCTGAGTTAAGCGCCCTCCGGGGCAAAGCGTAGTTTACACGAACCTTTACAACCGGCCCAAGGTGCAAATCCCCCGAAACTGGGCGAGACCACGCCTCCCGGCAACGGATACAATCCACTCACCCCATGGCTTTTACTCCCCCAGAGCCGCAAGATTCCCCCACCCGGGGCGAGCCTTCCCCTAGTCCAGCCGGAGAGGAAGAGACGCCACAAAACTCTCCAGGTTCCGCGCAACCTAGTCAGGACCGTGGGGTTACAAAGGGTATGGGTACCGTAGCCATTACGCAGAACGGGTTCCAGGGCGCGCAGCAAAGTGTACCGCTGCATAGCGCTGGAGTGGATTGGACCCAGCTCTCCGACGCCGAAATCATGCTGCGCGTTCGCGAAGGAGATGACTCGGGGTTTAGCATCCTGATCGAGAAATACCGAAAGCAGATCGTCCATTTTATGTTTCGGATGTCTCGCAACCAAGCAATCGCCGAAGAGTTGGCCCAGGAAGTCTTTCTCCGCGTGTATCGTTCGCGGCAGACTTACCGGGCAGAGGCGAAGTTCAGCACCTGGCTCTATCGGATCGCAACCAACCTGGGAGTGAACCACGCGCGCGATACCAAGTACGAGCGGACAGCCCAGAACGTTTATCTTGACCAGCCGGATGCGGAGACGGGCACCACTCCCGATGTCGCGGATACCACTCTCAGCGTGGAACACGAACTGGTCCGGTCAGAACGAATGAACGCGATTCGCAAGCACGTGATGGCGCTGCCCGAACGGCAACGCAGTGCGGTGTTAATGCATAAGTACCAGGAGATGGATTACAAGGAGATTGGTGAGGTTCTCAAGCTGAGCGAATCGGCTACCAAATCTCTGCTGTTCCGGGCTTACCAGACCTTGCGCGAAAACCTGAAGGATTTTGCTTAGCAGAAATTGAGGAAGATAATGACTTGCCCTGAGATGAAAAAGCATTTGGCGGACCGGGTCTTTGAGTCCCGGCCGCTGCCGGACGAGGCCCGCAAGCATATAGCGGAGTGTGCCGGGTGCGCAGACGAACTGGCGGGCATGGAATCTACCTGGAAGCTGCTTGACGAATGGCAGGCTCCGGAGCCCAGCGCCTTTTTTGACGCCAAGCTCTATGCGCGGTTGCGGGTGGAACAGACAATCCCCCCTGCCAGTTTTTTTGAACGCGCCAAGGCGTGGCTGCTTTACAGTAGCAACCTGCACCTGCGTCCTCTGGCGGCGGGGGCCTTGGCCACGGTACTGGTGATTGGCGGCGGCACGTTTGCCCTGCTCGACTACCAGTCAACGCCGGCAGCCCCGACCTCGGCCACGGTGCGCGATTTGCAGTCGTTTGACGGCAACGCCCAGCTGTTTCAGCAATTGAATGCCCTGGATGGGGACGAGGATAGCGCCACCGGCGCCTCCAATTAGTCGAGGAAAGATTGTCAGGCAGAGACAGACGTTAGGTGGACACAAAAATCCTGGAAAGCGAGGGGCCCGAGAAGGATTGTAGCCGCTTCAGAGGGCAGCATCATGGCAAGGCACAACGAGCTCGAGACGACCTCCCTCCACGGGAAAGTGGCTCGCCGTGTCTTCGCAGCGCTGCTGCTGGGGTTGTTGTTGGCAGCGGCTCCCAGCTTCGCCCGCCCTCCGCAGCAGCAGGGGGCGCATCCGCGGTTTGAAAATAATCAGCAGCCGCACCTCGGCACGTGGTTGCAACGGCATCAAAGCCTGTCTCCACAACAGCAGGAACGGGCCCTGCAGAGCGAACCGGGCTTTAGACAGCTACCCCCAGAAACTCAGCAAAGGCTGCTAAGCCGCCTGCAGCAACTGAACAGAATGCCTCCGGAACAGCGCCAGCGAACGCTGGATCGTATCGAGGCCATGGAGCGCCTTACGCCGCAAATGCGGCAACAGGTGCGGGCCTCTTTCCAGGAGTTTCGTAGCCTCCCGCCGGACCGGCAGCGGATGGTGAGGAAGGCTTTTCGCGATCTGCGCGAATACCCACCCGAACAGCGCACGGCAATGATGAACTCGCCCCAGTTCGCGGCGCAATTCTCACCCCAGGAGCGCAGTATTCTGGGCAATATTCTTGCGGTCGAGCCCTACCAGGCGGTACACGGCCCGAGGCCAGACAACGGGTTGGAGGACGGGCGATAGCCTGAATTTCTGACAAATTTCGCCTCTCCCTACCCGTAACAAATGCCTCTCTCTACCGGTAGCAAATGACGGGTGCCCCATCATTTGTTACCGGTAGAGAGAGGCACGTCTGCGAGAAATCCAGACTAGGCCGCTTCAGGCGACCACTTGATAGATGAGAGGCTGCGGGGCCGCCGGCTCGGCGCTCAGCGTATAGCACTGGTTCAGGATTGCCGCGACGGATTCCAAACGCGCCTCCTGCTCGACATACACGGTGAATAAGGCTTCCCCGGCGGCGACCGGATCGCCAACCTTCTTGTGCGTTTCAACGCCGGCGTGCGCAGACACGGCTTCCCCCGCCACGGTCCGGCCTGCTCCGGAGCGTTGTACGGCCCACCCTACCTGGTCGCAATCAACAACCGAGAGGAAGCCTGCCGAGCGGGACTTTACCTGGTATTGGTAGGCCGGTTGATGCAGCCACTGAGGACTCTCAAACCACGCCAGGTCGCCCCCCTGGGCAGCAATCATGCAGCCGAACTTGGCCAGCGGGAGGCCGCTGTGCAGCAGCTCCTCCGCCAACTGCACGCCGTCCTCCGGGGTCGGCACTTTCGCTCCCAGATAAAGCATCCATCCGGCGAGTTGCAGGGAAAGCTGCCGCAGATCCTCGGTAAGGGGGTGGCGGTGGTTGCGCAGCAGTTCCACCGCTTCGACAATCTCTACTGCATTGCCTGCCATGCGCCCGAGCGGTTGACTCATGTTGGTGATGAGGGCGGCGGTTCGCGTTCCGGCGCTGTTTCCCGTGGCGACCATCAGCTCGGCCAGGTGGATGGCCTCCGCCTGCTGCTTGAGGAACGCGCCAGAGCCGGTTTTTACATCCAGCACCAAAGCGTCAAGGCCCGCGGCGAGCTTCTTGCTCATGATGGATGCGCAAATGAGAAACGGGCTCTCGACCGTTGCGGTGCGGTCGCGCAGCGAGTAGAGGGTGCGGTCTGCCGGCACCAGCCACTCTGTCTGGCCAACGATCGAGAGACCGCAAGCGCTCAGTACGGCGCGGATCTCGTCCTCTTGCAGGTGGGTTCGGTAGCCGGGGATGCTCTCCAGCTTGTCGAGGGTGCCGCCCGTGTGGCCCAGGGCGCGGCCGGAGATCATGGGCACGCAGAGCCCGGCTGCGGCGGCGATGGGGGCCACCAGGAACGAGGTTTTGTCGCCCACCCCACCGGTGGAGTGCTTGTCGACTTTGGCCCCAGGCAGGCCGCGAAAGCTGAGGACCTTGCCTGAATCGCGCATATGGGTGGTGAGGCTGTGCAGTTCCCCGGCGTTGAGTCCCCGCCAGCAGACGGCCATGAGCCACGCGGCAAGCTGATACTCGGGAATGGAATTTGTCGCTGCCCCGGCAACCAGTGCGGCTATCTCCGCATCGGTCAACACTCCGCCGTCGCGCTTCTTGCGAATCAGATCTACTACGTGCATGCAGCAGCCTCTCCTGTTGCCATTAGAAACCATGGCGCTTTCATTTGAAAGGAGATGCGGGCGGCTGCAGGCGCCATTACTACATACAGTTACTACAATTCGGCATTCTATTACTCAAGAACTCTGGCGGTTTCCGGTAAAGGAAGTATGCTCATTTCAAGCGGCGATTCTCTAAGAACTCTTTCATCGATTCTTTCGGGGGAGGGACTCGATGAAAGGGAACAAAGAGAGTCGCCGTTAAGTTTTCCATCTGAAACGGCTTTCATCCAATCCAAACGTACAATCACCGTTTCGATTCATTGTCCTGCCACACAAGGGGCACGGTCACCTACCCTACGTCAATAAGTAGCCATGGTCAATACACTAACCTTCGAATTTCCACTCGAAGGTTTTGCTATTTAGATCGGCAAATCTCTCCGATATTCAAGTGCTATTTCGAGCCGATAAGCTTGAACTGGTCAAAGCGTCGGTAGTTGGAGCATTTGAGCAGATCCTGATGCCTCCGGCCGCCAGCTAAGACCCAATACGCTGACAGCAGGTTGCTAAGTCAGATAGGCGAAGCCCTGCCTGAACGCTCCTTCACGCTCTGCGCGGCATTGGATAAAACGATGGCAACCATGACCAACGTAACCTCTACGCAGTTGCCCCACGAGGAGCAAGACCCTCGCAGGTGGTTCGCCGTGGTGACCACGCCGCAGCACGAAAAAGCCGCCTTCCGGCACCTGGACTTTGGCGGTATTGAGACCTTTCTGCCGACGTATGAATCTTCGCGCGTGTGGAAAAACAGACAAAAGGTCAAGGTGGAACTGCCACTGTTTCCCACCTATCTTTTTGTGCGCATCGATCAAGGGGACCGTGGCCACGTGTTGCGCACTCCTGGGGTTCGAAAGCTGGTCGGCAACAGCCGCGAGCCGCTTAGCGTGGCAGATCGTGAGATAGAGTTTCTGCGCTCCAATCTTCTGGAGAAAAATGCGGAGCCGTATGCGGCCCTCATCGTCGGTCAGCGGGCCCGCGTCAAGAGCGGTCCCATGCAGGGCGTGGAAGGTTGGCTGGTTAGAAAGAGCGGTGGATGGCGCTTCATTCTTACCGTGCAGCTCATCCATCAGCAGGTAGCCGTGGAAGTGGATGCATCCACGCTGGAGCCAATCATCACTGGATGATCTTCCGTGGCGGCCCGGTCACAGACTCTGACTACTTTTATCTCCCACCCGGGCCTTGCTGCGTCGCCAAAGTGATGTGTATTGAAAACCCGCACGCGGAGTGAGAGAGCAGAAAATGAACGTTAAGGCACAGTGGTTCGCGGCATCCGTTTCCTCGCGAAACTCACTCCGCGAACCAAGCGCGGCTCGAATTGGGGTCGGTCGAGCGTTGATCGACAACTGCTCGTCAGAGCAGGTCTGCGCCTCAATCATCGCCCATGCGCAGAACCGGGGTACGCCGGCGTACGTCATTACTCCCAATGCCCAGCACATCGTTTTACTGGAGAAGGATCGACGGCTGCAGGAGGTTTACGCGCACGCCGACCTGGTAATCCCAGATGGAGTCTCGCTGCTTATCGCCGCGCGTCTCTATGGACGTTCGTTGCAGCAGCGCATCGCCGGCGTCGATCTCTTCAAAGCGTTGTGCGGTCATGCGGCGGAGGCTGATCTGCATGTCTTCCTGCTGGGTGGCCGGCCGGGTTCCGCGGAACTCGCGGCCATGGCCTTGAAGGGCGACTACCCAACTTTGACGTGCACTACCTACTGTCCTCCCCTCGGCTTCGAGCAAAGCGCCGACGAGCTGAAACAGACCGCGGATGCGATCACCAGCGCACAGCCTGACATCCTGTTTGTGGCCTTCGGCGCCCCCAAACAGGAGTATTGGATTTACGAGCATGGTCTGCAGCTCTCGGTGCCGGTGTGTATCGGCGTGGGCGGCTCGTTCGAGATTGTGGGCGGAGTGGTTCCGCGTGCTCCGATGTGGACCCAGAATATTGGTTGCGAGTGGCTCTATCGGCTATGCCGTGAACCGCGCAGAATGTGGCGCCGCTATCTCTTCGGAAACCTGGAGTTCGCGGCCATCGTTCTCCGCCAGCGCTTTCGCCGCGCTTTTCTCAACACCTTTATGCATTACGTCAACGAAGACCGCTTTGCTGCGGAGCTCAGTGAACTGACTCTGCTAGCGCAGGAATCACTGGACGGCGGATCCAGCAGCACTGTTCGTGACGTGAAGAGTCTCACGACTCCCAACATATGAATGAAAAGACCCGTCATACAGGTTTTCGCAAAACGTTCCTAGCTTGGAACTGCAGCTCCGAGGTGAACTGATGCCAACTAAAAGTGATTTTGCAATGGTTCCTGCGGTGATCGCCCCTACGCCTGCGCCGATGCTGCCCGCGCAAGGAAATGACTTTCCAGGATCTTTGGGGAATCCTGTCCCGCCGCCGGAGTATTGTTCTTTGGGTGCTGCTGCTCACCATGGGAGCCACTGCCGTCGTTTTCGCGCTTTCCACCCGGCTCTACAAAGGCTCCGCCCAGATCCAGGTACAAAAGGAAGCTGCTGATGCGTTGAGCATGGACACGATGATGGGTCCCGGGGCGCAATCGGATGCCACCGACTTGAATATCACCCTGCAGACCCAGGCGCAGATTCTGCAGTCGGAATCACTCGCGCTGCAGGTGATCAAGGAACTGAACCTGGAGAAGAGCCCGGACTTCCAGCCTCACTTTAGCCCCATCGGGTGGGTTATGGGATTATTTGCGCCCGCCGGTACCCCGGATCCAGTCAATGTGCCACTGGAAGAGGCGCCAGGCCGACGCACCCGGGTGCTCAAGATCTTTGCATCCCGGCTCAAGGTGAAGCCCGTCCCCAATACTCGACTGATTGAGATTGAATATCTTAGTCAGGATCCGCGGACGGCGGCCGCGGTGGTGAATCGCCTGGTGGAAGACCTGGTTGACTACAACTTCCAGACTCGCCACAACGCGACCCGCGAGGCAAGCCAATGGCTGGAAAACCAACTGAATGATTTGCGCAAGCAGAGCGACGATCTGCAGGCCAAGGCGGACGATCTGCAGCACGACTCCGGCGTGTTTTCGTTTGGTCAAACCGATACCCAGGGTCACGACCAGGTCTTCACGCCCGCGCTGGACCGGCTGCAGCAGGCAACCACCCAGTTGGAGCAGGCGCAGTCGGCACGCATCATGAAGGGTGCGCTGTACCAGGTGGTGAAGAACGGTGACCCGGAACTCATTTCCGGTCTGGCCGGTAACGGCATGCTGAGTGGAGCGTCCTCGAGTGTAACCGGCTCGCTTACGTTACTGCAGAACCTGCGCAGCGAGGAAGCGCAAACACAGGCTAAATTGAATGAACTCTCGGAGAAATTCGGCCCCGGCTATCCGAAGGTAGCCGAACTGCAATCCAGCCTCGATAGCACGCGGAAATCCATACGCGATGAGGCCGCCCGCATCGCCTCGCGGGTGCAAAACGATTACACCGTCGCGCAACAGATCGAGGACAAGGATCGGGCCGTCTTTCTTGACGAAAAGAATCAAGCCGTAGGCCAGAACGACAAGGCGCTTCAGTATCAGATCGCGCGGCAGGAGGCGATCCAGAGCCGCAACCTTTACGAAAACATGGTAAGCCGTATCAAAGAGGCCGATCTGGTTGCTGGACTGCGTTCCAGCAATATCACCCTGGTGGATTCGGCTCGCGTGCCCTCGAGGCCGGCAAAGCCGAAGCCTCCTCCTCTATGCAGCCGCCTGCATCGCTGGAGGAATCCTCTTCGGGATTTGCGGGGCGCTTCTCCGTGATGCTACAGACGACCGTATCCTGGAGCTCGGCGAAATGGAGATGCTGTTTTCTGAAGCTTCCATCGGCTTGCTTCCCTACCATGATCCGAAAGCAGAACGAAAGCGCGTAGCCGACCCCAAAACGCCGTTGTGGGTGTCCGCCGGCACCGTGCATTCCTCTGCATCCACCCTGATGGCCTCTAACGCGGCGGTTGCGGCCACTGAGCCGCGGGCCGCGTATACAGAAGCGCTGCGCGTGCTCTGCACCACGCTCATGCAGGGTAACAACGGAGGACCGTGCGGCCAGGTATTGCTGGTAACCAGCCCGGTCTCTGGAGAAGGCAAGAGCATGCTTAGCACCAACCTTGCCATCGTCTACGCGCAACGCGGTAAGACGGTATTGTTGGTCGACGGCGACCTGCGGACACCAGTGCTGCACCGGAGTTTAAATCTGGAATCAGGTCAAGGGCTAAGTTCACTGTTGTTCGAAGGCAATGTGGACGACGCGGCGTCGGCGACGCAAATTCCCTTCCCTGGCATTCCTGGTCTCTACGTTCTTCCGGCTGGCCCTGTGCCGGCCTACCCTGCCGAACTACTGGCCTCCGATGATATGGCGGAGCTGGTACGTATCTGGCGCAGAGCGTATGACTACGTCATCATCGACGGCGCGCCTATCCTCCCGGTGACGGACTCCGCCCTTTTGAGCCGGTACGCGGACTTCACGCTGGTGGTGGCCCGTCACAATGTGACCAATCGCAAGTCGCTGGAACGAACCTGCCAGATCCTGCGCTCGCAAGGGGTTCGCCATATAGGCATGGTGCTCAACGGGGTAAAAGCCTCGCGAGGGGACCAGTACCGCTATTACGGGTACCAACAGCTTTCCGGGAGTAACCTGCATGCGTAAACATAAGCACATTGCCGCCTTCCTGATGTTTAGCGCACTTACAATGCCCTGCTGGGCGCAGCAGGAAAGTTTACTGATCGGTCCGGGCGATCTTCTCCAGGTCGATGTGATGGATACCCCCGAGATGGAGCAACAGGTGCGTGTAACTGACGATGGCTCTGTGCCGCTGGCCTACGTCGGAAGCATCCACGTAGCCGGGCAGACCCCTGCCGCGGCCGCCGGCATGATCCAGGCCGCGCTGGTGGAGAAACACGTCATGCATCGCCCGCAGGTGACGGTCAGGATGATGGAGTTAGCGACTCAGGATGTGTCGGTACTGGGCCTGGTGCACACGCCCGGTACTTACTCCATCACGACTCCGCAGACCATTCTGAAGGTTCTATCTCTTGCGGGCGGCCTGAGCGAGGAGGCTGATCGCAACGTGACCGTGAAACGGAACAAATCAGGGGAACAGCTCAAGTATTACGTCTCTAACAATGCAGATGAGGCCTTAGCGAATGTGGTGATGGTCTACCCTGGCGATACGGTGCTGGTGTCGAGAGCGCCGCTCGTCTATGTCATGGGCGACGTAAACCGTCCGGGCGGCTACGCGATTACCACCAACGACCAGCACTTAAGCGTGCTGCAGGTGATCGCTATGGCCGGGTCGGCTAATAAGACCTCAAAGCAATCGCATGTTCGCCTGATTCGGACCACGGATCAGGGCCAGGTGGAGATGCCCGTTCGTCTCGATCAAATGGAAAAGGGCAAGCAACCACCTCTCATGCTGCAGGCCAACGATATCGTCTATGTGCCTTTCAGCTGGATGAAGAATGTCGCTATGAGCACAGCCAACATTGCCGCTTCGACAGCCGGAGCTGCGATCTACGTGGTGCACTAATGCCGGGACTCCGCAGCTTGGCGACAGCCATCATCGTGTCCTCCCTGCTGGCGCAGCAGGCGAGCGCGATGCGGCTGGCGGCCATCCATTCCGCCGGCGCCCACTATCTGCAGGAGAGCGGGGCCGGGGCGCCGCTGGGGAAGCTCAATGTGCCGGAGCAAACGATGGAGGGCCACTGTATCACCATGGTGAGCCCAACCTACCCACAAGGCGATGGGGTTCCTCGCAGGCCGTCAACTGTTGTGGTGCGGGTTGTCATCTGGAAATCCGGGAGTGTCTATCCTATGCGAGCCGTTTCAGGAGACACATCGCTGGAAACTCAAGCGATGGATGCGGTACGGCTCTGGCATTACAAACCGTTTCTCCGCGACGGCCAGCCAATGGACGTGAGCACAGACATTCGCGTTGACTTCGACCCCCAAAAGCCGGGGGGCGTCGTCACCCATCCCCATCACTGATTATCAGCAAGCGCCGCGTTACGAGGGAAAGCAGATAGCCTTATGCCCAAAGTCAGCGCAGTTATACCATCACGGAACCGCCCCCAGATTGTACGTCGAGCTGTGCAGAGCGCGCTTTCGCAGACCTTTACGGACCTGGAGGTGGTGGTCGTCGTCGATGGCCCCGATGCCACCACGGTGAAGGTGCTGGAGCAAATGAACGATCCGCGTGTGCGCGTGATCGAGCTGGAAGAGAGTGTAGGGGCTTCTGAGGCGAGGAATATCGGCGCCGCGCAAGCGCACGGTAAGTGGATCGCGCTGCTGGACGACGACGATGAGTGGCAGCCAACCAAAATCGAGAAGCAGTTCACGGCAGCGGAAGCTGTGACATCGAAGTTTGCCCTCGTCGTATGCAGCTTCGTGCTCAAGACAGAAACCACGGAGGCGGTAGCGCCACGGCGCCTGCCCCGGCCTGGTGAACCAATCAGCGAATATCTCTTTGGTTCGCCTCGTAATGGCTTCCAGACCTCCGGCTTCTTGTGCTCTCGGGACCTCATGCTGCAGAAGCCCTGGAAACGATTGAAAGGGCTACAGGACATCGACTGGTTTTTGCGGGTAACCGGCGATCCCGACGTTCAGCTAGCAATTGTCCCCGATCCGCTCTGCGTGTACTGGACCGAAAGCGAAAACACCATCACCAGCAAACTAGGCTGGCAGACCTGCCTTGAGTGGGGCCAAGCAAATCGGTCACTTATGACAAAGCGCGCCTATTCGAGCTTCATTGCAAAGGTCTGCGCCCCCAGGGCCGCCAGCCAACAGGCCGGGGCGTCGGTCACGTTCGGCCTGCTGCGCGAGCTCGTGCTGAAAGGGTCCCCAACGTTCTCGTCCTTGCTGATGTTCGCCGCCTATAGCGTGTTGCCTTATAAGACGAGGCGTCGTTTAGCAAATATGGCAACAGCGCTCAAGGAACAAATGGATCTGCTCAACCCACGGATTTACCCCAAAGCCCTGGAGCCGCAGGAGTCCGAGTGCGAGTAGCGCCAGCCACTTTCGAAGCCCCCCCTTTGCAGGACCGGCTCATCACCTGGCTGGTGCAGGTGCCGCTGCTCTTTTATGCCGCTCATGGCTCCTTCTCTCTTTTTTCTTTGAATGGGGCCGATGCGGTGGGCGGTAGCATGGCACTCGACACATACACTGACGGCGGACCAACCCGCATTATTGTTTGGGGATCCACCCTACTTGCTATCTTGCTGATGTTGCCTTTAGCAAACAGCGCGTTCTCGCTGTTCGCGCGAAACCGGTACGTAGCGGCCGTTGTTGTGTTTGCCATGGTATCGGTATTGTGGTCGCAGGAACCGACGGATACGATCCAAAAGGACGTGTACCTGATCGTGACTACATGTTTTGGGCTGTTTCTCATCGAACGGTTTCCGCCCCGGCAGCTCATGCAGGTTTTCATGATTACCGGCTCCCTTACGATGGTTATCAGCCTCGTTCTGGCAGTGGCCCTTCCCCGCTATGGTATTTACACCGGCCGGGAAGACTCCACATCAGGATGGCAAGGCATTTACTCGCATAAAAACATGCTCGGTATCATGACCGTGTACTTTCTCGCTCCGGCCCTCTTCCTGCCAATGGATAAACTGAAGGGCAAACTTTGGCGCATCTCTTATATAGGGGCAGCGGTGTTCCTGATAGCAATGAGCCGTTCTCGTGGAGCATGGATCATGTGCGCATGCCTCATCGCTTTTGCGGTTGCGATTACCGTGGGAAAGCAAATGAAGCCTCGAGAAAGGGTGGCCGCAGGCTGGGCTCTGGGAGTGGCATTCGTACTTGGCGGATTCGGCATCTGGGCTATTTTGCCCATGTTGCTCCGGCTCCTGGGTAAGGACATGACCCTTACCGGACGGACGGCCATCTGGTCTGCGCTGTTGACCTCATTCGCCAAGCGGCCATGGCTAGGGTATGGCTATTCTGCGTTCTGGGAAGGTACACGGGGAGAGTCTGCAAACGCTATCTATGCCATCAAATGGGCCCGGCTTAGCTACGCTGAAAACGGGGTACTCGAGTTAGCGCTTGAACTAGGAGCCGCGGGCGTCATTCTGTATGTTCTGGCGTACCTGCACAGCTGTCGCCGCCTGGGGCGCTTGTTTTCCTCTACCAGCGACAGGCCAGAGCTGTTCTGGTATGCGAGCATTCTGTTCCTGGCGGTTATCACAAACATCGAGGCAGGCTCCATCGCCACGCCCAATAGTATGGAATGGCTTATCTTCGTGATCATGGCGGGCGGTATTCAGAAGGCGTATCTGGAAGTGCGCCAGCCTGAACAAGGGCGAGGCCGATTCAGTGTGAATGCCAGGTTGGTTCGATCCGGGACGATCTAAGGACTACGGGAGGTCCAGTGAGGTCATGGTTCAATAAGGCAAAGGTACAGTTTGGTGGCAAGCTCGCACAAAATGCAGGTTGGTCTTTTCTCGGCCAGACGCTGTCTACCATTCTGCAGGCTGGTTACTTTGTCATCATTGCACGTCTTTTGGGAAGCACAAACTATGGCATCTACACCGCCGCCTTTGCGCTGGTCGCGATCGTCAGCCAATATAGCTCACTGGGATCGGGGTTTGTATTTCTGCGGCGCGTTAGCGCGGATCGTAATTCCTTTTCCGAGTACTGGGGAAACATCCTCTTAACCACGTTTACTTTTGGCAGTCTGCTGGTAGGAGTGGTGGTGGTCATCGGGCACTTCGCCCTCGATAGTGCACACGCTTCTCTCGTACTCTTCATTGCCATTGGCGATACCATCTGCCAACAACTCACCAGTACGATCGGCCAGGTCTTTCAGACTTATGAAAAGCTCCGGGTTATGGCCACCCTGACGGTGAGTGTAAACATCCTGCGTTTTTCCCTGGCGCTCGGATTATTCATTGCTATCGGCCATGCGAACGCTTATTTGTGGGCCTTCGCCTCTATGTTGGTCTCGATCCTTGCCGCAGTGGCCTCCATCATCGCGGTTTCGATCGCCTTCGGGCGGCCGACCTTCAGCTTTCGCAGCGTCTTTGCGAACGCCGGAGAAGGCTTCGTCTTCTCACTTTCGGGATCCACAACCTACATCTACAACGATGTCGACAAGGTCATGTTGGGTCACTACGGAATGAACGCGGCCAATGGCATTTACACTACGGCTTACCGCATCCTGAACATCTGCACCACACCCATTGGTTCTATACACAACGCTGCCTATCCGCGTTTCTTTCAACTAGGCGTTCGCGGGGCAAGAGCAACGGAGCCATTTGCCCGTAAAGTGTTGCGGAAAACCACGATCTTCGGCGTCGCCGGCGCGCTGGGCATGTTTCTCACCGCTCCGCTCATCCCTCATCTGCTGGGTAAGAGCTTCGCCGACTCTGTGTCCGCCCTGCGCTGGCTTTGCCTCATCCCTCTATTTCGCTGTTTTCATCTCAGCGCCGGAGACGCCATGGCAGGGGCGGGTTACCAGAACTACAGACTGGCAACCCGCATCTGCGCGGCACTGCTGAATTTTGGTTTGAATTTAGTTCTCATACCGAGATACTCCTGGCTGGGCGCTGCCTGGGCCAGCCTCGCGACGGATGGCGGTCTCGGGGCTTTAGATTGGATTGTCATCCGCTGGCTTATTTCAAGAGAGAAGAATAAATCTGCTCCAGTTCTTGAGTTTGCTTAACCAGGTCAAACTGTTCTTCCATCCAAAGTGCGGCTCGGGTGCTGCATGCCTGCCAAAAGGCCTCATCCTGAAGAAATCGTAGGATGTGAACTGCAAGGCCATGAGCATCACGCTCGGGGGCCAGCAACCCGGTCTTCCCATCGAGGACGACCTCCGGGATGCCCCCGTGATAGCAGCTCACTACTGGAAGCCCGGTCGCCTGAGCTTCCGCGAAGACCATGCCTAACGCCTCAGCATCTCCGTCGGCAGCCGTGATGCTTGCACCAACAAACATTCTTGCTCGTGCCAGCCATTCCCGCTTCTCCGCATCGCTCACTCTGCCCAGAAACTGCGCGCCAACGTTGAGATCGCGAGACAGCTGCTCGAGTTCAGTTTTCTGGGACCCTGTACCAATGAGGACGAGATGAGCGTCGGGGACCTGCGCTTTCACCTCGGCCATGGCCCGAATCAAGTAATCGCAGCCTTTCCTTTCCTCCAAACGGCCAACAAAGACGATCAATCGGGGGTCGCGGCGCTGCGCTGACGGTTTGAAGAGGCTACGGTCGACTCCTATGTAATGCACACGAAGCTTCGCGGCCGGGTAACCGAGTTGAAGGGCACGCTGCCGGATGAACTCGGAGACACAGATAAACAGATTTGCTCGCTCCCACAGCGTTGCGAGCCGGAGGGAATACACCATATTGTCTAGGGAAGTTCGGGGCAGAGCTCTACCAAAGCTGGTGGGCGCATGTGCATGGAGGGTTACGACGAAAGGGATCCGCAGCCGTGACGCAATTGGCAGGGCGTGTACCCCATCCAGGACAAAGTGAGCGTGTAAGAGCTCGGGCTGTTCTCGCGCAACACTATCCAAAAACTCCGGCGCGAACCCCACCGCCTTAAATGCCACTTTGCCAAGCCTCGAGCGCAGCGACCTGTCTTTCATGAGGATGATGGGATCCGACTCCAACTGATGTCCGTTGGCGACGCGCTCAAGTCCTACATAGCACGGTTCAAAGCCCTGCAACTCATTCACCTGGTCGGGGATGAACGTCTGTGTTGGCGGTAGCATACCGGTCTTGTAAATCGCTATTTTTGTCATTTTGGTGACTGTGCTCCTGATTGACTAACCTCTGTGTAGGTTTCTTCGAGCGACACGGTCTGCCGCCGAATATCAAAACGATCCGAGATCCACGCCTGGCCTTTTCTACTGCAGTCTTTCCAGAAAGTCTCATCCGCAAAAAACCGGATGATATGCTCCGCCAGCCTGCTATGGTCCCGCTCCGGTGCTAACAGACCGGTCGAGCCATCGCAAACCACCTCGGGTATACCACCATGCAAAGAACTGACCACCGGGACGCCCATTGCCTGGGCCTCCGCAAAGACGATTCCGAAGCCTTCACTGTCCCCGTTGCTCGCGGTCACACTCGGCACACAGAACACACGCGCAGAATTCATTTCGTCACGGACCACGGAACTGGGTTGTGCCCCGCGGAAATCGCAATGGATTCCCAAGTTACGCGCTTGAACCTCAAGGTTTGTCTTCTCCACGCCATCGCCGATAACGACCAGGCGGGCAAGCGGAAATCGGCTCTGGACCTTTTGCATCGCCTGAATCAAATACGTGCATCCCTTTTTTTCAACTAAGCGGCCGACAAACAGCACATTTTGGCGTGGCCGGTCATTTGCCGGCGGATAAAAGAACTTGAGGTTGACGCCGATGTAATGTGTCTTCAGCTTATCCTCCGGAAAGCCGATTTCAAGAGCCTTCCTGCGAAGAAATTGTGAAGCGCAGAGAAAGAGTTTAGCGGTCTTCCACATCCGTTGGCGCCGTAACAGATACAGTTGACCCCTGATCGCTATTCGATGGAGACGTTCTGACGCCGTCACGTCATTTCCATGAAGAGTAACGATCAGGGGTACGTTTACGGCTTGCGCCAGCGCCAGGGCGTTCGCTCCATCCATAGCGAAATGCGCGTTCACCAGGGTTGCGCCAACGCGTCTTGCCCGTGCATGAAAGTCAGGCGCACATCCAGTGGCTCGATACATTAACCCTTTTGATCTCGAGTATCGGGAGTTATCTTGACAAAGAACGATAGAGCTGTCAGGTAAGGGTAATCCTACCTTGCACCGTGTTAACCCAATAAAGGTCGGACAAAACTGAGTAAGCGCATGAGCTTGTTCATGAATGAAGGTTTCACTCCTGGGCAGTAGCTCATTACGATAGATTAGTACTGCTTTCATCGAGTTATAGTGTACCATTACCATGCACATCCCTATCCCACATAAGGCACACGACAGACACATGAATCATCGTGACCGTGAGCGAATGGCGTACTTGATCCTCGCCCACACAGATCCCGAGCACGTCCGCAGGCTATGTGCCACGCTACTGCTTGATGAGCTGGCAGATATCTACATACATGTTGATCTTAAGTCGCAACATGATTTCTCGGCGTGTCAGGGACTAAGTAACGACCGGATCCGATTCATTTCCGAGCGGCAGCGAGTCTATTGGTCGGGATTTAACATGGTGTTGGCTACGCTGGCGCTCATGAGAGCAGCTGTAGACGCGGAGCCCAGCTACCATCACCTGGTCTTGTTATCAGGCCAGGACTACCCTCTCAAGCATCCAAAAGCAATTAAGAGATATCTACTCGATAGCCCGTTCCCTCAACACATCAACCGTATCAACGCACTCGAGTCACAGGACTACTACATCCACCAGGTAACGCGCTTCCATTTCAGAGATGGGTGGCTTCCCTTTACGCTGGTCGACAAGGTCATACGGAAGATCGCAACGGTTGGGGTCAAGCCGATAAAACGATCGCTGCCGCATGGCCTGATCCCCTGCGAGGGATCACAATGGTGGGCGCTCACCGAGGGCTGTGCGCGGTGCTTGTTAGCGATGGTTCGGGAGCGGCCGGAGCTTTCACAACTCTATCGATACGCGATGGCTCCAGACGAACACTTTTTTCACACCCTGGTACAAAATTCGCCTTTTGTCGATGAAGCCGCCCCACTCCTGCCGTACACGGGAAAAGGAATGTGGAAAAAGGCTAATTTTCACATAATTCACCCATCGCTCAAGAAGATCTACACCTTAGCGGATATTGACGAACTACGAAACTCCGATAAGCTGTTCGTTCGCAAGGTAAATACGGCGCAATCAACGCCACTGATTGACGTTCTGGAGCAAAGGCTCCTATCGCATGAAGATGTTTCGCATGCCGCTACGGAGACGCACTTTCACTCTGTAACTTAGGTCGGGCCACAACATGGGATCACACAACGAAGGTAGCAAAATCCGCACTGCGATCGTTCACCCTTGGCTTATAGGGAACGGGGGCGGCGAGCGCGTCATTGAGGCCATTGCCGGGATCTGCCCAACAGCCGATATCTTTACACTCATTCTCGATCGCAACACGCTCTCGCCGGCTTTGCGCGAGCGAAAGATACATGCATCCTTCCTGAGTGGCGTCCCGCAGGCTGGACGTTTCTACCAGCACCTGATGCCGCTCTATCATATGGCGACCACTACGTTTGATCTCAGCGGATACGATCTGGTCATAAGCTCAGGTGGACCAGCCACGAAAGGTGTGCTCGTTGACCAGGGGGCGCGCCACCTTCATTACTGCCACAGTCCGGTACGTTTTCTGTGGGATCAGTTTCCTACGTGGCAGAAGAGATTGCCCCCTGCACTGCGGCCGGTCTTTACGCTGGCCGCCCACCACGGCCGCGAATGGGATTTCAATTCCGCGCAACGTGTGGATGAATTTATTGCCAACTCGAGCTATGTTGCGGAACGTATTCACACCTATTACCGCCGGCCAAGCAGAGTCATTTATCCGCCCGTAGATACCAGCCAGGGATTCATCGCAAGAGAGCGTGGAGATTACTTCATTTGCGTGGCCCGCCTTGTGCCTAATAAGCGCATCGACCTGCTTATAAGAGCCTGCAACAGGCTGCATGTCAACCTGGTGATCGTAGGCGCCGGGCCGGAACGTAAGGCACTTGAAGCGATGGCGGGCGATACGATCCGTTTTGTTGGGCGCGTCGATGACGCCGCGCTATCTGATCTTTACGCGCAGGCGCGAGCGTTTTTGTTTGCAGCCGAGGAGGATTTCGGAATTGCCCTGGTCGAAGCCCAGGCGTATGGTCTACCGGTGATCGCGTACGGAAGAGGAGGCGCCCTGGAGACAGTCGTCGACGCCGGCATTCACCCCCGTGCAACCCCAACCGGAGTGCTCTATAACGACCAAACGGTGGAAAGCATCTGCAACGCAATTTGCCGCTTTATTACCATCGAGAAGTATTTTGATCGGCGAGCGATTCAACAGCATGCAAAGAGATTTGACACCAGCATCTTTGTCAGAAAGATGCGCGCCGCCATCGATGATGTCATGCAGGATGCAAGCCTGACACCCGTTCCGGATGAGGGTCTCGAAATCGCCGCTTTGCCTTTGCGACGGTAATCTTAATCTAGCGAGGTACGGGCATATCTCTACCAAGCTCACCATACCGACGAGCCCATCGCATAAGGTTGAGGAGAACCAGGTAAACCGCGTACATGTATCGAGGAATCACCGGTTCCATTTGCTGGATGGTCTTCGGGGATTTGCGGCCCTCCTGGTCGTGCTTTACCACATGCCGCCATATGTCCAGCGATGGTTTTACTTCCCCAATTCGTTCCTTGCCGTTGATTTCTTCTTTTGCTTAAGCGGGTTCATTATCGCCTACAGTTATGAACGCCGCATCCTAAATGACATGAGCCTTGCGGATTTTAGCGTGGCCCGCCTCATCCGCCTGTACCCACTTTACTTCCTGGGGTCCACGCTTGGGTTGTTCTCAGCCCTCATCGTGACGCACGCGTATAGTCGAAATCATCTAACCCCCGGTGAGCTACTCACCACGATCGCGCTCTCATTTTTGTTGTTACCGAATCTGGGAGACGTTTGGGCGAATCACAACGTTTTCCCGCTGAATGGTCCTGCATGGTCGCTGTTTTTTGAGCTTTTTGCAAACCTGGTCTTTTGGTTCATGATCCGATCACGGCTTGCCAGCAAGGTATGGCTGTTGGGAGTCGCGGGAACATGTCTCGTGATGCTTTCGCTTTACAAAGGTTCCCTGGCAGAGGCGGGTGCGTTTTCCCATACCTTTAGTCAGGGGTTTGCTCGTGTTGGATTTTCATTCTGCGTGGGTGTTGTTGTCTTCAGGTTTCGTGAGAATGGCCGTGCGGCCTTTTGGTCAAGGAGAATGGCTCCCATCGTCGCATGCGCAGTCGTTTTCTTAGTCAGCGGAATGCTCCTGACGCGAGGGGAAATTGCCGAGCGACATGCGACCCAGCTGTTCTTTGTGGCGGTGGTCTCTCCGCTGGTCGTTTATTTGGGATCACTGGTGAAGCTACCTGCGGCAGCAGAGCCCTTTTGCAGTTTTTTTGGAGACTTCTCTTATCCCCTCTATATTTTGCATCAGCCGTTTTTATTGATATGGGGTGGGCATACCGCTCATCGGTTATCTGCTGCGCATCCTGTGGCGACGCAACTCAGCATTCCGGTCTTCTGTTTTGCTGTCGCTGGAATTACCTGGTGCGTGGGCGCCTTCTACGATACCCCGATCCGAGCTCGTCTTGTCAGCCTTAGCAAATAAGTAGGGTTGGTGTTCAGGTAATGCGTTGATCGTATGGACAGCGTGGAGTTTGGTTGTGACGGTGTTTTTCGTCAAACTCCCACAGACTCGTTATCCTGAGAGGCTGCGACTTTATTAATTTTCATGTGAAATCATCAGGTTTTAAACGAAATTGTCATCCCGACCGAAGCGAAGTGGAGTGGAGGGACCTGCTGTTTCCTTCTGCCCATCCGATCTAACGAACCCCTAAAAAAGCCACCACTCTCCACTTGTCATCACGAGCGCAGCCGAGGGATCTGCGGTGCGCCGCCGCTCCCGCACAAAGGTCTCCGTTTCGTTAGTTCTCCCACAGAATCGTCATCCTGCCTGCCCCGGCTTGCCGTGGGAGCGGAGCGCCTCACAAATCCATCGCGTGACACAGCGCTTGTGGCGCGGAGTCGAAGAGCCTGTCCTGAGCGTAGCCGAAGGAACCTCGACGGTGCATAACTTACCCGTGCTGCTCGGAGCTTTTGTGCCAA
The DNA here is from genome assembly GCA_963821315.1 of uncultured Acidobacteriaceae bacterium. Classification (GTDB taxonomy): domain Bacteria; phylum Acidobacteriota; class Terriglobia; order Terriglobales; family Acidobacteriaceae; genus PALSA-350. The sequence continues at coordinate 438,598 of CAWGDP010000025.1, forward strand.
CGAAGCCGACAACAGGGTCTGCTGCGATACGCACTTGATGATTACAGGTACATCTTTTCATGTACTGTAGTCATCTTCCATCCCACATCTGTGCAAGGTCTTTGAGTGGAACCTTCCCACATGCCAGGGAAAAACCGTGTCGGGCTTCGGTGGTTGAAAAGCTCCGAGCAGCACGGGGTGCATAAGCACCGCCGAGGTTCCTTCGGCTACGCTCAGGACAGGCTCTTCGACTCCGCGCCACAAGCGCTGTGTCACGCGATCAATCTGTGACGCGCTCCGCTCCCACGGCAAGCCGGGGCAGGCAGGATGACGATTCTGTGGGAGAACTAACGGACCGGAGACCTTTGTGCGGGAGCCGGGGCGCACCGCAGATCCCTCGACTGCGCTCGGGATGACAAGTGGAGGGTGGTGGCTTTTATTAGAGGCCGTTAGATCGGATGGACAGAAAAGAAACAGCAGGTCCCTCCACTACGCTGCGCTCCGGAGGGGATGACAATTCGTTTAGAACGCGAAGACTTCGCGCGAAACATCAATAAAGTTACAGACTCTCAGGATGACGATTCTGTGGAGCGTTTGACAAAAAAACATCCTAGACAGGTTAGCGGTTATGGCGGGCGGAACTTGGTCCCGATGCACCTTGAGAGCTGATCTGTTTTAGCCGCTACTATCCAAATCGGCCGATCGGGAAAGTCGCCAACGCGCCTTACGAACTGATTTGCTAACAACCTACAAGGTGTCCATGCTTGTTCAAGCTGCTGTAGAAGAATCGACGAAAGTACGCACCACGCAGGGCCCCATCAGCAGGGCGGGCTACTATCCGTGGTTCGACTGGTTACGTCTCCTACTTGCGTGTGTGGTTCTCCTCGGACACGAGGGCATTATAGGGTGGCGCAACGCCGGGAACTTTGCCGTCCAGGTCTTTTTTGCGTTGAGCGGGTGGCTCATTGGCGGCCAGTTGGTCGTTCTGCCGCGGAAAGATCTGCCGCGATTTTATTTCAATCGCGCTTTGCGGATATGGGGCCCCTACTTCCTGGCGCTCTCCATTTTGATCGCCGCAAGTGCAGCACGTGATCATATTACGAAGAAGTGGGTAGAGATCGTCTTCTACGACTTCACCTCCGTCTTCAATCTGTTTGGCCAAGCGCAGACGCCGCAATATCACCAGGCCATGCCTCTCGACGGCACAGGGGGGCACTTCTGGAGCGTCAATGCTGAGGAGCAGTTCTACCTTCTAGCCCCCCTGATCCTGGTGCTCTTACCTGCCCGCTATGGCCGGCGGGTGATTACCTGGGTGTGCATCGCCATAGCAGCATGGATGAGTAAGTGCTATGCAAGCATTGCCCTCGGCGTGCTCGCCGCTGTGCTCGCAAATCGCTATGGAGACTACTACACTCACCGCCTCAGCCGGATCGCAAGTGGGCTCATTGTCGCTGTGTCGATCGTCGGTTTCATCAAACACGCGGACTACGACTTGATAGCCCCGGCCTGTGCGATTTCGCTGGTCCTGCTGCTCGCCGTCCGCGGCAAGCGACATCCCGGCGGGGAGCTAGCTGGAGGAGCCTCATACCCTCTTTACCTGAATGCCTGGATCACCGTTTTCGCGGTGAACGCGTTCTTTAAGCATTTCGGTTTCAAGAACGTGGCCGTACATGAGACGCTGGTGTTGATACTGAGCATTGCGTTGGGGGCTTTGCTGTATTGGTTCTTCGACCGCCAGTTGCTCGCGCGTAGAAACCAGCTCTATTCCCCGAGGATTGCCCGCGTAACGGTGTTTGTGGCATATGGGGCGGTGGCTCTCGGTATTGTTGGCGGATTGCTGTTGCTGAGCCGTCGCTGAAACAAGCGCTGTAGCTAATTTATTATCCAGATCAGGAGCCGGCTCACTTGGCCGCTCCTTAAGTTCTCGGCTGAGGTCACATGATTTTTAAGCTCCGTATTGCCGGTTCTGCGCTGCTTTTTATGTTGATATGCCTGGCATCGGCTCGCGTTTGCAAAGCGGATGGAGCACTCGACACGTTGAAGACCAAGCACCCTCGTCTGCTGTTCACTGACAACGATCTCCCGGCGATCAGGAGGGCCATCAAGTCAGACCCATTTGCAAAGCAGCAGTACCAGGAACTTCTGGCCAGGGGTGAGGCTCTGCTGGAGGCGCCGCCCGACAAGTACCTGATTGGTGGACCCGAGCACACCCTGCTTACCGTCGCCCGCGACCTCGAGGACCGCATCATCACGCTCGCCGCCCTTTATCGAATCAGCGGTGACCGGCGCTTCGCTACCCGCGCGACCCAGGAGATGCTCTCGGCGGCCTCCTTCCCAAACTGGTTTCCGTCGCATTTTCTCGACACGGCTGAGGCCACTACAGCAGTCGGAATCGGTTACGACTGGCTCTACGACACGCTGTCTCCGCAGGATCGCAAGACGATCCACGACGCTCTGGTCACAAAAGGCATCGACCCATGGCTAGCTCTCATTGCGGCTGGTAAAGCTCATTACGCGAATAACTGGTCGCAGGTATGCAATGGCGGGGAGACGATCGGCGCCCTGGCAATTGCAGATGAGGAGCCTGCACGGGCAGAGCAAGTGATTGCACACGCCCGGCCAGCGATCGCGGAGATCATGCAGCTCTTCGCACCGGATGGGGGATTCGAAGAAGGACCTGCCTACTGGACCTACGCCACCATCTATAACGTTCTCTACATCAATTCCCTGGACACCGCCCTCGGGACAGATTTCGGAGCCGCTGAAAGTCCAGGCTTCTCGTTGACTCCGGAATATCGTATCCAGGCTATCGGACCTACCAACCTGTATGCCAACTTCGGCGATGCAAATGCTGCTGTGTCCCCTGCCCCACAGATGTTCTGGTTTGCGCAGCATTTCCATCATCCCGCCTACGCCGTGATCGAACGCGAACTCGCAACCGCGCTCGATGGGCACATGGACTCCTATACCCTGAAGGATAGTGAGCGCTTTGCTGCTCTCGGCCTGTTCTGGTCGGCCCTGGTCACAGAGCCCGGTAAGACTTCTGAGCCTCCACTTGTGCAGAGCTTCTCCCGCGTCAATCAAGCCTACATGCGCAGCGCATGGCACGATCACCTCGCCTGGTATATTGGCTTCAAGGGTGGAGATACGCGTGCCTCGCACGCGCATCTCGACCTCGGTACCTTTCTGTTGGACGCCCTCGGCCAGCGTTGGGGTGTCGACCTAGGCCCCGACAACTACGGGCTGCCGGGCTACTTCGGTACTCAACGGTGGAGCTACTATCGACTAGGCACAGAAGGCCACAACACGATTACGATCAACGGACAAAATGAGGGGCTCGACGCGAAAGCTCCACTGTCCACCGTAGGAGCTGACTTTGCTATCGTCAACCTTGATCAGGCATACAAGGGCAAGCTTCAATCATGGACCCGCGGCATCAGGCTCGTCGATGGCCAACGGATACTGGTGGAGGACGAACTAACGCCCGCCGCCCCGGTCGACGTAGTCTGGAACTTTCACACGGCTGCCAATGTGCAGATTGCACCGGATGGCCGCTCAGCAAGCCTTACCCAGAATGGGGCGACCATCAGCGCCCGCATCCTTTCTCCTCCCAACGGCCGCTTCGCTATCGCTAGTACCGAGATGCCGCCGCCCCAGGCCCCCAACAAAGGCATCACCAATCTTGTGGTCCGTTTACCTCAGCAGACCGTCTCCCAGACGATTGCTGTCCTTTTCGCTCGGCCTGAGGACCGCACGACCCCTCCTCTCAAACCACTGCATACGTGGCGCTAGCCACGATCTCCGCACTTCAAACCAATACATCGTTGCCCCGCTGATCTCAATGCCGGTGCTATTTGCAGCACTGCGTTCTGCCGGTAGGGGGAAAGTCGAGTGTTAATGTTCCCTCAGGTTCGTGTTGATCCCGATTTGACCCGAGTTTCACAACATACTCCCCTACACACAAACGAGGTAAGCGGCGGTTACCGTGCCGACATCGATGGCCTGCGAGCCATCGCCGTTCTTTCAGTGCTCTTCTTCCATGCCGGATTTGCCGGATTTTCAGGCGGCTTCACAGGAGTCGATATCTTCTTTGCCATCTCCGGATTTCTGATTGGCGGGCATATCTATGCGGAAGAACAAGCTGGACGGTTTACCTTTGCCGGCTTCTATCGCAGGCGAGCCAAGCGCATTCTCCCCGCCCTCTACGTAGTCATTTGCGCAACCCTGGTCCTGGGCTCAGCATTGCTCTCTCCCAGCGAACTACGGCGGGCCGCCACGGAGTCCGTAGCTACGCTGCTGTCGGGATCAAACTTCTTTTTCTGGAAGATCACCGACTACTTCGCCGTCGCCTCAGAACAACGCACTCTGCTCATGACCTGGTCCCTCGGCGTCGAGGAGCAGTTCTACCTTGTGGTGCCCCTGCTGATGGTTTGGCTGCTGCGATCCAGAGTTCGCCTGGTACCGGTGCTCGCCGTGTTAAGCGGGCTCTCGTTCTGCATCGCCTGCTACCAGGTGGCTCACACGCCGGTGTCGGCCTTCTATCTGCTTCCGGCACGCGCCTGGGAACTGTTTGGCGGTGTTCTTGTCGCAGTATTGATCGCTCAGAAGAAACCGGGGACGTCTATTTCTGAACGCACGGAGCACGTGTTGGGGGCGCTGGGTCTGCTACTGTTGCTGTTGCCTATCTTCTTCCTCACACAAGCTGTACCGTTTCCTGGACTCGGCGCGCTGCCGTCCATAGTCGGGGGAGCGCTGGTGCTGTGTTCCCCGCGCGCTTTCACTAACCGAACCGTCCTATCCGCCGGCGCAATGCGATTTGTGGGCCGCATCTCCTACTCGCTGTATCTGTGGCATTGGCCATTACTCACGTTCACCAGGATCGTTCTCGGGGCAAATCCGTCCCGGCTTCAAGCTACGGTAGTGCTCTCTGTTTCGTTCCTTCTTGCCACCGCCACCTACTACTGGATCGAGCAGCCATTCCGTAGCTCACACACCCCAGCGCCCCGCCTGCTCTTGCGGTATGCTTCGGCAACCGCCTTTTTGATACTTGTCTGTCTAGGGATGAGAATTACTTACGGCCTGGCATTCAGGGCGCCTGCGCTTGCCGGTGTAGAGAAGAAGCTGGAGGCGGCGCCTGAGGATCCCTGCCTCGTCCGTGACTCTGTGGCGGGTCCCAACACAAGCGCGGCATGCATTGAAAATACGGGCCGGCCGGCAATGGCCGTATGGGGCGACAGTCATGCCGGATCCATTGCTCCGGCGCTTCGTGAAAGAGCGCATAAGGCAGGGTACGACTTCATTGAGACTTCAAAGAGTGCCTGCCCCCCATTGGCGAACACTGGTCGTTACTTCAACGAAATTCCAGGACGTGCCCAAGAGTGCATCGCTTTCAACAACAATGTCCTGCATCGCCTGCAGGCCGATCCGTATATACAGGTAGTGATTCTTACTGCCCGCTGGAAGGATTCACTGGTTGAGCCGTATGAAGACCATACCGGGTGGCTGGTCGACGGAGGCGCACCCCACGCGCCCATGCCGAGTCTTCAGGCTTCCGAGCAGAAGCTCGTAGCCAGCCTGACGCGCACAATCTCCGCCCTGCAAAAAGCCGGGAAGCGGGTGCTGGTGTTGCAGGATGTCGCTGAATTCTCCGAAGAGCCCCTCTGGCATGTCCGCACGGTCGATCTTAGAGCCAGAAGATGGCTCATCACCCGGCTTCGTCCTGGCCAGCCGATCGATCCCGGAACGGACGTGGAGAACAACCAGGCGGCGGACGGGATGGCGCGGGCAATCATTGCCAGTGCCAGCCGCTCCACCGGCGCGGGATTAATCGACCTTGAGCACGCGCTCTGCACGTCGGCCGTCGCCTGCCGGTATCGCGACGCCACTCACATTTTCTACCGGGACAACCAGCACCTCACGCTGGCGGGAGCGCAGGCGGTGTTGGACGCTTTAAGGTTTTCGGTAAGACCCCACGATGGCGGGTAGCCAACTCACGGCGTGGCTCGATCACGCGGGCAAAGAAAGATGCGGGCCTGGCTAGGCTTTTCTCATGGTCAACCGCTCCCAACGCCTGGAAATCGCAGCTCGGAGCGGGTTGCGAGTTTGTTTGAGTAGCTGCTTCAGCCCGACCTGCTTACGCATAAACCCGGGATGAACCACAGCCAGAGGCAGCGTTCTTGGCCGGGTTGACTCGATCATGAGTTTGGGATGTTCGGGGATAAGGTCGTCGGCGACAAACAGAAACATATTCTGCCGGTACCACCAGGCGATGCGATCATCCTCCCAAAAGATATCCCGTAAGCAATCTACGCATCGATAACCGCGAGCGGCGAATAACTCATTCCAATACTTAGGCCATTGCTCGTTCACATGATATGTGCCGCCCTGTCCTGGAACCGCCGCCGAGAACAGTACAATGCCGCTGTGCTTGGTGAGTGTGTCAATGAACACAGAGGCCTTTTCGCGGGGAAGATGTTCCGCAACCTCCATCGAGATCGCCAGGTCAAATTTTCGGTTGAGGTCTACGGGTTGCCCGATGTCTGCGCGGACGAAGCGCTCGCTTGGAATAACCAGTAAGTCATCTCGCACGTAATCGCCATCGATGCCCGTCACGTCACTCACACCTATGTCGAGCAAGGCTCGCACCCACGTACCGACACCACATCCGAAGTCGGCAACGCTTTTAGGGTTACAAAGTGACAGCACGCGAGGAATCACGATGCTTGCGGAGATGAAAGATGTGTCTTTCTGGCTGTCAAAGAATGCACCGCCATATGTTAGCTCTGCTCTCATTGATTCATCCTGACAATGAAACGCGCTCCCCGAGCGAGCGGCGGGGCTATCGTGATTATTAAGACGCCTTGAGGCGTGAGATACCGTTCTGTTGAGCAAACAGCAGGAGTTCGGTGCGGTCCGCGAGACCCAACTTGCGGTAGATAGACGTAAGATGATGCGCGACCGTGGCATCGCTAATATACAGCTTGCTGGCAATTTCCTTGTTCCGCATGCCTTCGCATATGCGGCTGATGATTTGATTCTCCCGTCCGGTAAGCAACGAGATCCTGGCCTTTTCGGGTGGAGTTTCGGCCGGTTTGCGCTGCACGAAGGTACTGAGCACACGATCGGCCAGAGCGCGGTCAAAGCAGAGGTCGCCGCGGGAAACTTTTCTCACTGTCTTGGCGATCAATTCCGGCGCGCACTGCTTCAACAAGACACCTTTTGCCCCGTTGCGCAGCGCTGCCTCGTGAAAGTTCGAGCTGAGATTACCGGTAAAGACGATCACCTTGCCGTCCGGGTGCAGCTCGGCGATGCTATGCAACTGCTGAGCGAGATTTTCGAGATGGGTCTCGCAGCCCAGCAGGATAATGTCTGGCTTCTTCAAGGCGACCTGCTCGAGCAGATCAGAGACCCGCGTGCACTCGGCGAGCACTACGATGTCCTCACAGGGAGCGAGGAATAGCCGCATTCCGGCCAAAAGAACGGGATAGTCGTCGGCGATGGCGATATTGATGCTGGTTTCTTGCGAATTCGCGTCCTGGTTCCTGGAATCGGTGGTGGTTGAGTGCATGCGTTGGCTCCCTAAGGGCAAGTCATCGTATACGGCCACGTTGGTCCTTCCGTCCATACCGAGCTTGGGTGATGCTCAGGTAGAGAGGTGAAAAGCATTGGATTTGCTCTGATAAGCAATAGAGTCCGGAAGAGCTTTTTAGACTCCGCTTACTATTTCGTTATAGCCTGAAGGGTCAACCGCTGCCCCGTAGCATCGCCACGTGGTGGCGCGCTGGCTAGGATTTTCTCTAGCGACAATCATGATTGTGGAGGCGAAAACCCAATCGAACAGGTCCGCAGTTCTGAGCTAACTACCATCACTGAGCTAACGGAACAAACACTTCGCCATCAAAAAACAATGACTGTGTCGACTGAGCTCAGCTTAGCTCAGAGCGGATCTGGAGGAAAACGAAAATAACCACGTAGGGTACACCTTGGTAACGTGTGCCCTCTCCTCTATTAGCAAGCAGATAACACTTCAGATCAACAGTGGAGAATTCTCTTCTATTTCAGAAAGAAACTCGGTAGCGGCAGTAGCAACGTCCACCAGCTCCCAGGTTTTCGGCAGCAAATCGGGAAAGTAGCTGTCCTCCGTGTTGTACCACTGCTTCGGGGCAATGACCATCTTGTCCGTTCTTGGATTCAGCCACGCTCCCCACCAGGAAAATGTGCTGTTGGCAATGATCTGATGGTGACAAGACGACATGAGCCGCAGGTCCTCATGGGCACTGTAATCATCATTGTGATCGACGAACACCATGGGAACATTTCGCGGCAGGTATTCTTTGACGAACTGGATGTCGTCGGAGAACACAAAAAAAGTAGGATCGCCGAGCCGCTGCTTGAAGGTCGAGACCGCATTCAAATAATACTCGAGCGGTAGATCAACCCGGTTTGTCGCAGCGACTGTGCAGTCTCCCCGGCGCACGTGGACCGAGACGGAGTTCCTGCTTTGTTTAATTTGATTGAGTATCTCTAGATTTTTTCCCCGTGCGGGCTCTTTGAATGCTAGTTCAGAGCGCAGCTCGTCGGCAACTTCCTCAACCACCACGGAGTTGTGCCAATACCCCGCAAGATACAATCTTCTGACGTGCCGCTCCAACGGAAGGTCTCTCAAGAAATAGTGACAATCTGAAAAATCCTCGGTGAAGACCTGTGCCCGAAGTGCTTTTGCCGCTGGAGCGAGAGCCCGCTTCAACCACCCTTTGCCTGTAAAAAGCAGACGATCCCCAAGGGAGCGTTCGCGCATAGGCACCGTAATCGAGAAGTGGGAGAGGAGGAAAGGTCGCGGATAACCATAGGACTGAGCGTACTGTGCCGGCTCAACCGATATCCGCATTTTTTTGGCGCCGTATCGCTTCGCGTAATATAGAAGCGCTGCATAACGAAACAACTGGTTCCCTAAACCGCCACACTCAGCGAGAATAATCTCCACACTATACCTCGGCAGCAATACTTCAAGCTTGAGCACTTGCGTATCCAACAACGGGAAACGCGTAAAAAACTCTTATAAAGTATGGCGTTTTTTCGCGCAACGTTGCCAGATCACTAACGTGCTATCAACGGTGGCGGAAGGCGCAGAGGTGCTTGCCGATGGTGGCATCTCAATAGGACACAGTTACGCATCTCTATGCCGGGTCAGGCAATCAGCTTGAGGTAGTCCGGCTGGTCCGCGATGGTGCGATAGCGGTAGGCACGCGCAATGGCCCGCTTTTGCAGATAAAAAATACCGGGCATCTGATCCGCGTCTTCCTTAATCATGCCAATTCCGTGCTTTTGCACCGCGCCCAGCAGCCAGGCCTTCCAGACCGCAGGAACGAGGAATTGGGTAAAGACATTTTTTCGCGGCAACTGAAACACGGAGGAGGCATAGAGAGAACCCTCTGGATCGCTGACCCGCTCGACATCCGAAAGATGGTAGTAGTCAAAATAGGGTTTCGCCCGCTCCGGCGATCCCAGATGGACGAAGACCGGCCGGATGCCCCGTGCCTCAATCTGCTCGCGGATCCTGGACACGTCGTCCAAAGTCTGGCGGCAAAAGGAGCATCCAAAATGACGAAGGAAAATCAGCAACACCGGCGACTCATCCACAAGCTCCAGCAGGGTTCGGCCGCTTTCGGTCCGGTACTGCCGAAGCACCGCCGTCATTTCCGTCTCTTGTGTGTCTGAATCGGTCACCGGCAATGGCATGCACACCTCGAAGCGCTGGGCCGAGGTAACCATTTAGGTTCCACGTTGGGGCTACCTGCCCCGAAGCGCCCAGACAGCCATCCTTAAACAATATGCTACAAAGCGACGCGGTGGTTTCTTGCCGGTGGTTTCATCGATTTCTTCGGGGGAGGGATTCGATGAGGCCGGGACGCAAGAGGACCACCGCGTCGTTCTTTACTTATCGGACAGGGGCCGGTTATTCGCCACCGGCCTGTTCGATCATCAGTTGATGAAACTCCGGGGTAGCGCGCAACGACGCAAACTCCTTGTCCTTCATCAACTGCTTACGGTCACGGAAGCCGGCTTCGAGCGCCTTGCGCAGGTAACCGATCGCCTCCTCCATCTTCCCTTCTGTGGCATAAGTTTTCGCCAGGTAGTAGTTGACGGCGACGAGGTGCTGGCGAGTGCTGGTTTCTTCCACGATCTGGGTCTGGCCCGCGTCGAAGATGTGGGGGTTCAGCGCCAGGGCCTTGTGGTACGCCTGCATCCCCGGCTTATATTTCTCCTGCGCGAAGTAGGCGGTCCCCAGGTTGCAGTACGTGATGGCGGACGACGGCGCGTACTTGAGCGCCACTTTGTAGGTGCGTTCCGCCTGCTTATATTCGTGTTCGCCGTGGTAGACGGCGGCCAGGTTATTGAGCGCTTCCGGATAGTCTGGTTTCATGGCCAGCGCCATCTGGTAGTACTTGCGAGCCTGCTCAAGCGCGAACATGTGATGGTAGGCGACACCGATCTTGTTCCACAGCACAGCAGATTTCTCGGGATCGCGCTGATAGGCCTCAAGCGCTTCTGCATAGCGGCGATGAACCAAGAGCAGATCGCCTTCAGTCTGGGGCGAGAGGGGTGTGGCGGTTGGGAGGGTGGGCACTTCCGGGGTAGAAGGAGATGAGTTGGGAGTTGCGGCGAAGGTGGTGTGACCGCACACCACAGTGAGAAGAACGCACAACAGAGCGAGGCCGGAGGACCTGCGACAAGGAAGGTCACTCATATATGCCTCCTTTCCTGACGACAGGGTCAGATGGACGCGGAACCCATACTACTCCCCAAAATTTCCCATGACAGATCACACTTTGGCGTCAGAACCTGTCAAGCTATCCTTTCCGGTCAAAACCATCCGTTTTATTGATGGGCTGAAATCGTAATCGGCGGAGATCGCCCGGCTGCGCGAGGACGTTTCCACCTCGGCGGAATATGGCGCTCGCCCGGAAACGACCATGGGGATTTACACAGGGAAAGAGAACAACTCGTCCTGCCCTTGCCAGCGGATGAGGGTTGGCCTAATACTGGGGGCTATGGGTTTTCAGCACGCCAGACTGCCCGCCCAAGCACGCTGTTGCTGTATGCGCATCGATGCGGGCATTTTGGGAGACTGGCCAAGCAGCTGAAGGCTAACAAGACCATATTTCCCATAGGCCTGCTGTCCACCCAGACTGCAGGCCTTTCGCTTGCCATTGGCGTAGTCAAGGATCTCATTCTCAAGTTCAGAGGAGCAGACAGATGTCAGAAAGCAAGAAGCAACATCTCGGAACACTTTCCGTCCATGGCGGGCAAGAACCCGACCCCACGACCGGATCCCGCGCCGTCCCTATTTACCAGACCACGTCCTATGTCTTTAAGGACGCCGATCACGCCGCCCGGCTCTTTGGCCTGCAGGAATTCGGCAACATCTATACCCGCATCATGAACCCGACCACCGACGTCTTCGAGAAGCGCGTCGCCGCGCTCGAAGGGGGAGCAGCCGCACTGGCCACCGCCTCCGGCCAAGCCGCTGAAACGCTGGCCATTACGACCTTGGCCGGCGCCGGAGACGAGATCGTCTCCACCACTTCCCTCTATGGCGGCACCTACAACCTCTTCCACTACACCCTGCCGCGCCTGGGCATTAACGTGCGCTTTGTCGATGCCGACGACTTTGACGGCTTGCGCGCGGCCATCAACGAGAAAACGAGGGCTGTGTACACCGAAACCCTGGGTAATCCCAAGCTCGACATCGCCGACGTTGAGACGCTGGCCAGCATCGCCCACCAGCAGGGCGTGCCGCTGATGATCGACAACACCGCCGCTACCCCGATTCTTTGCCGTCCCATCGAGTGGGGAGCCGACATTGTGGTGGAGTCGGCAACGAAATTTATCGGTGGCCATGGAACATCGATCGGCGGCGTCATCGTCGACGGGGGCAAATTCGACTGGAAGGCCTCAGGACGCTTCCGTGACTTTGTCGAGCCCGACCCTTCTTATCACGGCCTGTCGTACGTGGAAGCGTTCGGTCCGCTGGCTTTTATTCTCAAAGCCAGGGTGCAGGGTTTGCGCGACATCGGCGGCGCTCTGTCGCCCTTCAATGCTTTTCTGTTTTTGCAGGGGCTGGAGACGCTGCACCTGCGCATGGAAAGGCACTCGCAGAACGCGCTCGCCGTGGCCAAGCACCTGGCCAATCACCCGGGCATCGAGTGGGTCAATTATCCCGGGCTGCCTTCCAGCAAGTACGCGGCGCGGGCAAAGAAATACCTGCCGGAGGGGCAAAGCTCCCTGGTTACGTTCGGCATCAAGGGCGGCTACGAGGCGGGCAAGAAGCTGATCAATTCGCTGAAGCTGTTCTCGTTGTTGGCCAATATCGGCGACGCGAAATCGCTGGTCATCCACCCCGCTTCCACCACCCATTCGCAGCTTAGTGTCGAGGAGCAGAACGACACTGGGGTCACCCCCGAACTGGTGCGGCTGTCGGTCGGTATCGAAGATGTGCGCGACATACTCGCCGACCTCAACGATGCGATCGAGGTGGCCAACGGACATGCGGCCCGGCCGGTGGAAGCACTCAGCGCACGATGAGCTCCAGCCCCAGCGCGGCTCTGGTAGCGCCCAGTTTCGAGGGAGACTTTTCTCCAGGCGAGGCTTTCTCCCTCGAAGCCGGCGGGGTGCTGCAGTCGCCGGTACTGCGCTATGCGATCTATGGCGAGCCCAACGCGGCGGCGGATAACGTCATTTTTGTTGCGCACGCGCTCTCCGGCTCGGCCCGGGTGGCGGATTGGTGGCCGCGGCTGTTCTCTGACGGAGGCTTGCTGCAGGCCGGCGACCACTGCGTAATCGGCATTAATATGCTCGGATCCTGCTACGGCTCGACAGGGCCGGGCTCGATCGATCCGCTGATCGGCCGCCCCTATGGACCGAACTTCCCGCTGGTGAGCATCCGCGATGTGGTTACGCTGCAGGCGCGCCTGCTGGATAAGCTGAAGATCCATCGCCTCAAGCTGGTGATGGGCGCTTCGATCGGCGGCATGCAAGCGTTGGAGATGGCGATCCAATTTCCAGAACGAGTGGAGCGAGTGATTTCGATTGGGGCCGCGCCCTTGCGGGCGATGGGCCTGGGATTGAACCACCTGCAGCGGCGGATGATCGAGCTCGACCCCGCGTGGAAGGGCGGGCACTACTCGCCCGATGAGCCTCCGCGGGAGGGGCTGGCCCTGGCCCGCGCGCTGGCGGTTTGCACCTACAAGTCTGCCGAGTTATTCGAGCACCGGTTTGCGCGCAAGCCGGATCGCAGCGGTGAAGATCCCTGGGTCTCCGGGCACGAGCGGGGCCAGGGTTTGAGCGGACAGCGATTCGATGTAGCCGGATACCTCGATTACCAGGGAGAAAGGTTCGTCGAACGCTTCGATGCCAACGCCTACCTGGCGATCACGCGGACGATGGATACCTGGGATCCTGCCCGCGGTTACCCATCCGCCGAAGTTGCGTTCCGGCGCATCCAGGCAGAGGTGATGCTGGTTGGGATCTCTTCGGACTGGCTGTTTCCAGCGGATGAAATAGCTGCCCTTGGAGTACCTCTGGAGAAGGCCGGGGTCCGTTGCGAACATCGGGAGCTGGTCTCCTCCCACGGGCACGATGCCTTTCTGGCGGAACCGGATGAGCTGGCGCGGCTGCTCCACCCATACCTTTAGTTGCTGCGGAGAAAGTCGGCAGAAAACTCACCGCACGAAGGGCACGGCTTCAGCCGTGCCGTAAAGCCGCAGCTATGAGGGCTTTAGCCCCTGAGGTACGTCTTTTTAGATGATGCCGGACGAAATCGACCATCTTTCGCAGCATCTAAAGGCGCTGAAGTACTCGTGACCACAATGAAATTCGCCGCGAATCATTGGAGAACCGTACCTCAGGGGCTGAAGCCCTCTCCGATCGCGTACTCTACGGCACGGCTGAAGCCGTGCCCTTCGTTCAAAGAGTTTTCGCAGCCCGCTAGGAGCTGTTAGGGTTAGGCGACAAGGATGACGGCCATGAGTGAGATCACAGGCAAGCTCAGCGCGGAAAAACAGGAATTTTATGCAGAGAATGGTTATCTGTATCCGATTCGGGTTTTCAGCGACACGGAGACGGCGGAGTTCCGGCGGCAGTTTGACGATTACACCGCTCAGAATAAAGATCTGCTCGGCAAGATGATTCCACGTGAGCGGCGGGCGGTCTACGCTCTCACGCATCTTATGCTGCCCTGGGTCTACCAGATCGCCGCTCATCCCAGAGTGCTGGATGCGGTCGAAGGCGCCATTGGCTCCAACATCCTGGTTTGGGGGTCGGATTGGTTCGTGAAGTTTGCCCGGGACCCCGCGTTTATCTCGTGGCACCAGGACGGAGCCTATTGGGGATTGAACCCGCCCAAAGTGACGACCGCCTGGATTGCGCTCTCCCCCAGCACGCTGGAGAACGGTTGCATGCAGGTCATGCCGGGGACGCAGAAGACGCAGCTTCCGCAACGGGAGACATACGCACTGGATAATGCCTTGTCTCGGGGGCAGGAGATTGCGCTCGAGGTGGATGAATCGAAGGCTGTCGCCATGATGCTGGACGCCGGGGAGATGTCGTTGCATCACATCGGGATCGCGCATGGTTCCAAGGCGAATAGCTCAGATCAGCCGCGGATCGGCATTGCGGTTCGTTACATTGCTCCTGAGGTCGTACAAAAGGGGGCCGAGCGCCAGATTGTTCAGCTGGTGCGCGGCCGCGACGAGTATGGCCACTTCGATATTGTCGGCGCCACCGGCGGACGCAGTCAGTGCGGCGGAGATCCGGAAGGAAGCCGATCGAAGGATCACGAAAAATGTGATGCCGGATGCTAAGCCGAATTAGGACGACCCGCGGCGCAGGCTAGCCCATCAATCCCAGGTAGGGATTGCTGCCGAAGTTGGCGAAGTTGGGAAAGACCTCGCGGATCTGGCTGTCAGAAAGACCCATCCAGCGGCCTAGCGTTCCGCCATACTGCTCGACGGCAGTGGTTGGAATCAACCGCCCTGCTCCAACGTCGTTGGCCTGGTTGACACCAATCACTGGGTATTCGCCGTAGATGTTCTGCCCCGCTACAGCTCCCCCGGCCACGATGTGGTGGCTGCCCCAGCCATGGTCCGTGCCATCGCTATTGGCGGTGAGCGTGCGGCCAAAGTCAGAGACGGTGAAGAGCGTTACCTGGCTGCTGAGCCCGGCGGTGACCATGAGCTGATCGAAGTACTCGAACCCAGCGCTCAGCTGGCTCAACAAGGTGGAAAGGCGCTTAGCCTGCGTGTCGTGGGTATCGAAGCCGCCCAACTCCACAAAGAAGACCTGGCGGCTTACCCCCAGAGCTGTGGCCCCGGCAATGACGCGGGCAACCGTCTGTAACGAGATGGCGAGTTGGTTGTCGGTGAGTTTCCCGGTGGCGGGATCGAGAAATTGCGTAGGGTTGGGCACGCCGGTTGGACCCGCGGGCGCCATGGCGGTGGCCAACGCTGCCTGCGCTGCCAGCGAGCGGCGAACGACGACGGCATACTCCTTGGCGAAGAGGTTGGTATTGTCGGCGCCGATGATGGCCTGCAACGCGGCGGTGCCTTGCGCGGAGCCGAAGAGCGGGTTGGTGAGCCCGTTGGCGGCCATTGCTCCGGCATTGGTAACGCGGAGCTGGAAGGCCGTCTCCCCAGAAAGAAAGAGTGTGGTGCCGCTGGTGCTGATGCAGGTAAACGATGCGTTGCTGTTCATGCTCTCGAACAGGTCGGCCATGCGGCCGCCCCAGCCCACGTTGGCGCCATCGGCGGCAATCGCTTCCCAGGCGTTGCTTTGATCGAAATGCGAGAACAGCTGCCTGGGCAGAGGGGCCGTTCCCTGGTTCCACTGGTCCTTGGTGATGGGCTCAATCAGGGTCCCGGTGTTCGCAACCAGCGCACAGCGACCGGCATTGAAGAGATTCTGTACCCCGGTCAGATAAGGATTCAGGGCAAAAGTGCGTCCCGACTGCGGAGTGGTGGGGGTAATGGGCAGCAGCGAATTCAAGGGATAGGCAAGCCCTGTCGCTCCACTGCGAGCCTGGGTAAAGGCGGCGAAGGAATCAGGGTCCGTGGCGATCAACGTGCCGTGGCCGTCATTGCCACCCTGAAGATAGACGCAGACCAGGGCGCGGTAATCGGTGGGCGCGGACGCGGTATGCGAGGTCATCGCGGCCAGGGCGCGCATGCTGTGCAGCGTCGGGCTTGCGCTGACGCCGGCCATCGCCGCATAGGAAGCCGTCTTCATGAACTGGCGCCGTGAATGGTCGATCTTGCACATGGTCGATGAACTCCTGGCGATGCTGCGTCCTCAATGCTGGGCAGTGTATTCAGGCGAAGCAACCGTTAGAAAAATAGCGGTTTGGGCGCGCGTCAGAAGCGCGTTGTTCATCGCAACAGGATCGCCACCTGTTGGGATGGCGATAGCGTTGACTGCACCCTCAACCTCGCTGCGCAGTGTGGATGACATCTGGCCGCCCAGCAGCAGCAGGTTCATGCGATCCATCAGCGCATCCGGATTGGCGGCAAGAGCAGTCTCCGTAGTCAGCGGCAAATATAGGTCGTTGTTGTTGCCGAAGCCTGAAGACACTGCAGCCTGCATGCTGTTCAAATAGCCGATCACCGTGGTTACGTCGGTGATCTCCATCTCGGGCGCGACCAGCCCAGCCGTAGCGATGGTTGTGGAACCAGGCACGAAACCGGGAGCGAACCAATTGAAAACGGTGGGCGAGCGGGAAGCCATCTCGCCAAAGCCATAAGCCGGATCTTCGGTGCTGCCGACATCGAAGGCGCCGCTGAGCGATTCCGCGGTAAAGGCGCGCGCCATGTGGGTAAAGCGAAGCATCGGCTCCTGCACCCGGCCGTAGTTGGGGCCGTTGTTCGTAGTCAGATTGCGCGCCTCTTCATCCATCAGAATGGCGGTGATCACCGCCTGCATATCGCCGCGCACTCCCTGGCCGTCATCCTGGAATACAGCCGCGACCCGCTGCACATAAGCTGGGCTGGGGTTGCTGGTGACTAGCCGTTGGATGAGCTGCTTCGAAACAAACGGCGGCAGGTTGGGGTGATTGAAGAGCGCATCGAGCGCAATTTTCAGATCGGCGGAGGGATCCGACGAACCGGCCGGTATGGTGGTTCCGATAAAGTCTTTTTCGTCGGTGGAGTGGTGATTGGGATAGGCCGCCATTGGCAGAAGGTCCTGCCCAAACCCGGGACCCGCATAGACAGCGCCGTAGCCGGACCATGCCTGGTCGCTGGTGTTGCCGTTCATATTCCAGCTGAACCCGGTGAAGACCTTGGCGATGCCCATGACGTCGGTGTTGGAGTAGGTAGGGATGGGATTGCCGCTGCCATCCAGTTGCTGCGTGCCATCCGGGTTGAGCTGCCAGAGGCCGATGGTAAATAGCTGCATCACCTCGCGAGCGTAGTTCTCGTCAGGATCCACCGTGGCGGTGCCCTTGTCGTTGGCCAGGGTCGATAGGTAGATGCCCATCATGGGGCTCAGCGTGACATCATTCAGTAACTGGCGGAAGTTGCCGAAGGCATCGTTGCCCAGCATGTCGTAGTAGTTGGCGACGCCGCGCGGCATCTGTCCCACGACCGCGTCCTGGCTGGAGATCACGAATAATTCACTCAGCGCGAACTGTACGCGCTTCCGTAGCTCGTCCTTGCCGGTGAGCGCGGTGGCCCAGAAAGGCTGCTCGAAATATTGGTCTCCGCCCGTTCCCAGGAACAGCGTTTGGTTGCAGGTGGTGTCCGTGGCCGCGCAAGGAGGGTTGTTGTTGAGGATGATCTCCCGCTCAGCGTACGGCTCGTGGAGCGTATTTGGGATGGCGAATTGCTGAGCAAACCAGGCGCTATAGCCAATGGTCGAGAGGTTGTTGATGTCCGCTTCGGAGCCGCCAAACGTGGCCTGCATCAGGAAGCGGGAAGCGTCCGCCGGATCGACCAGCGGCGTGGGCGGCGTTCCCGCCACCTGCTCGATCACGTCGGCGGAAACGGCGCCGCCTGGGTTGGGGTTGAGAACCTGCAGATCAAATGGACCGGCAATGGTGGGATCGACGGTCGCTGTGAGCTGACCGGAGGAGTTGAATTGGGTCGGTATCGGGATGCCATTGGCCAGCGCCGTGGCGCCGTTGATAAAGTTTGCGCCGTGAGAGTACGACGGTGCTGGAACCGATGTTCAGCGAGGAGGGCGTGGCGCTGAGTAGTGTTGGTACAGGGTTCAGCACCTGCACGTTCACGATCATGGTGGAGTTGGGATTGTCGACGCTGGTCGCTTGCACCACCACCAGGTTGTTCGGGGTGGGCACAACTGCGGGCGCCGTGTAAACGCCCTGGGCGGTGATGGTGCCGATCTGCGCGTTGCCGCCGGCGATGCCGTTGACCGTCCAGGTAAGTGCGGTGTCTTGCGAACCGGTCACCGTCGGCGTGATGGTGATGCTGTTGTTGACCCGGACGCTGGTCTCCGAGGGTTGTAACTTGGATCACTACCTGGCCTGGCTGAACCAGTGCGTTCACCTTTTGAGAAGACGCCGAACCAGGATCAGGATTGACCACCGTCACCGGGTAAGTGCCCGGCGTGTATTCCGTGACCATGGCCACGAGTTGTGTGCCGGATAAATAAGTGGTCGGAACCGGCACGCCATTCCACAGAATTTGCGCGCCATAGACAAAAGCCGATCCGTTCACCACGACCTGGGCCACGCCCTCGGAAAAGGCGCCCGGCGTAATCGTGGTGACGATGGGAATTGGATTCAGAACGGCAACACCGTAATTTCCTTTAGATGGGTAGATTTCCGCCGAGCTTCCAATCGTTACTTGGTTGTTGGGCAGTGGAACGATGGCCGGCGCGGTATAAAGGCCGGTGCTGGAAATGGTGCCGATGTCGGCGTTGCCGCCCGGAATTCCGTTGACCGACCAGATGACCGGCGCCTCGGTTTTGAACTGCATGGTTTGGGTTACGCGCAGATTGTTGCCAGCCGCCTGGATGGCTGACATTTTTTCAATCGCTGCCTGGTTAAGACTGAAACCGCAACCAGCAGTGATTCCGCTGATGACCGCCAGGCAAAGCGCAGCTGCACTGCTCTGCCAATTTGCTGATAAGTTGGCTGTCGACATACTGCGCTCCGCACTTGACCGTACTAAGCTGGGAAGGTTGACCGCCGGAAAGCGCGATGCTTGCCGTAGTGACAGCCTTGAAAGTACCCAAGCCGGGCACTTAGGGGAACGGTACTTTCGAGGTACTTAAGGGGTATCGTTTTAATACGGCCCAGGCAGCCGTCCGGCTGGTTGCGGGTTCGGCGAGCTGGCCACTATTTTCGATGGCAAAACAAGCTATCTCCACTGAATCGAATGGATATGCGGAGCGTGGTAACCCCTATGTGCCAGTTAGCAGGAGATACCTCATTAGCTTATGAGTTATCGTTGCGAGTTACCGGTGCCGGTGGGGTTAGCAGGATCGGAGTGTGAAGCTTACGCGGCAGGCACAACCGGCGACCGATGAGCGGGGTCTTTGCTCGCCGGTGAGTGAAAGGAATGGAGATTAGGAAGAGAACAACTGGGTCAGGTTGCTGAGGCTAAGCAGTTCTTTTACCCGAGGAGACAAATTCAGCAGTTCCAATTTGCAGTACCCCTCTTTGAGGGCTGAGACCTTGAGCCCCACCAGGGTTCCCAGGCCGGAGCTATCCACGTAGCTCACATCGGTGAGGTCGAGCACGATTTTTCCACCGAGCGGTATGAGTGGCTTGACCACTTCCTTGATCTGCCCCGCGGTTTCGCTCACGACCCTGCCATGGCACAAGATCGTGGTGATTGGACCGGTGGTCTCATCCCCCGACTTCTCGACTTCATAATGGAAAACAGTCTCTGGCGTCGCCGGCATGCGCTCTCCTTGTGGCCGAAGCTTCGGTCATCTTAGTCTTCGGGGTTAGGCTTCTTCATTAAAATCTGGTTACCGGAGGATTTTCGGTTGCCCGGGAAACTCGGCGCATCAAAACAGGTTAAGGGCAAATCTACCCGGTTCGGCCAACCGCACGTCCAATCTTCCCCTCTTAGCACACAGGCAACGAGTGTCGAAAACGCAGACTTTTGTCGTCGTTGTCTGCTCTAGATCCCTTGCAGTTGTGAGTTTCTCTTGCCAGAAGACGACACTACCCCCGAGCAGTTGCGCGAGCGCCTCCGGAAAGCCGAGGAGTCCTTGCGCAAGAGTGAACGGCTTGCTATTGCCGGCCGCTTCGCAGGCGCCAGTTGTCCATGAGGTGAACAATCCGCTTGGAGGCTCTTGCCAACCTGGTCTACCTCACCAAGCAAGAAGCACACCGTCCGGAGAACGTACGGAAAAACATGGTGGTGGCAGAGACGCAACTGAATCGACTGGCAGAGATCACGCGGAAGACTCTCTCGTTCTATCGGGAGCAGAACGAGGCGAAAGAATTTGACCTGGTAGAGATCGCCGAATCTGCCTTCCGTATTCACGCTCATCGGTTTGCGGCAGGATCGATCGAGTTGCGTAAAGAGTTACCCGGCCAGCTGATGGTGAAAGCGCTGGGAGGTGAGCTCTTGCAGGTTTTTTCGAATTTCATTTTGAATGCTCTGGATGCGTTGCCGGACAAGGATGCGGTGCTTTGCCTGCGCATGCGCGCCGATAAGGAGCGCGCTTACATCACGATTTCTGACAACGGACATGGAATCCATCCCTCCATCCGGGCCCGCCTATTCGAGCCGTATGTCACCAACAAGAGTTCGGGAAACGGGGTCGGGCTTTGGCTTTCGAAACGAATTCTTGAGAAGCACCAGGGAACCATCCGCTTCCGCAGCTCTCATGAGCCGGGAAGAAGCGGTACCACCTTTCGTGTCTCGTTGCCGATTGGCATCGAGATTAAGACCAGTGGGTGAAAACACTCTAGGCTACTTCCGGCCTGAAGAATCTGCGTGAGAACTACTCTCTCCAAATTGCGTCCGAAGTAGCCCCGCGGGGACGGCTGAAAATTACCCAGGATGCAATCCTGGGTATCTCTACCTGGAAATGGCTAGGCCTCGCTTGGCGCAGACCCGGGGAGGAACAACGAGAAGACAGTTCCTGAACGGCGCCCGTTCACGCTGGAACGGACGGAGAGATTGCCACCACATTTCTCCATCAGCTCGCGAGAGACCCACAGGCCCAACCCGGTACCTGTGTCCTTTTTAGTGGTGAAGAAAGGTTCAAAGATGCGTTCCATGTTTTCGCGAGCAATGCCACAACCGGTGTCTGCTACGGCGATGCGCACTCCGCGCAGAGCGGGATCGCGTGAACTGACCGCAGCGCGAACGCGAACGCAAATGGCATCTCCGTCTTTACATGCGTCCAAACTGTTGGCGAGCAAGTTGGAGAGCACCTGGCGGAATTCCCCCGGGTTCCCGAAGGCCTATTGCTCGGTTTTTATATTCACATGCAAACTGACGCGGGCGGTAGCGGCGCGCGAAGAGTAAAAGTCGAAAACTTCACGGGTCACAACATCAGGGCGAAAGCTATCGGCCACCGAGGTCTCGCGATAAAAGCCCAGGGATTGGCGGGTGATGTGCGCGATTCTCTGCAGCTCCCGATCGGCTTCCGTGAGATGCCGGCGAATCTTCTGCATATCCTCCTCACCCCGCGCCAGGTAGACGAGGTTGACCAGGCCTTCGAGGGGATTGTTGACCTCATGAGCGATGGCCGCGGCCAATCGTCCCGCGGATGCCAGCTTCTCCGCACGCATGAGCGCAAGCTCGGAGGCATGCCGTTCGCTGATGTCTCGGAAGACAAGCACGATGCCGATCATGCGCGCGTTCACATTAAGGATGGGAGCGGCGCTATCGTCGATATGAAACTCTGTGCCATCTTTACTGATAAGAATGGTGTGGTTGGCAAGCCCCACGATCTTGCCTGACCGTCGGACCGCGTCCACCGGGTTTTCGACAGCAGCGCGCGTGCGCTGGTTAACAATGACAAAGATTTTGGAAAGTGGAAGGCCGTAGGCCTCCTTCTCTTTCCAACCCGTGAGCTGCTCCGCGACAGGGTTCATGAACACCACTTGGCCGTCGGGATCTGCAGCGATCACCGCGTCACCGATGCTGCGGAGAGTGGTATTCAGCCATTGCTCGCGGGCATAGGATTCGTCTCCCCAGCGCTTGACCTCCTTAATCTGGAGGGTGTAGGTACCGGCAAGTTTCTGGAAGAGCCGGCGAATCTCCCAGGCCAGCAACCCAGCGAGAATCACGGCCAGACCAAGGAGCCCATAAAGGCTGAGCTTATCGATCCTCATGGCCGTGAACGAGCGGCTGGCCCTAATGCGTGTCTCAACGGTCAGAAAATCGTTGGCCGTGGCACGCAGGCCGTCCATTTTGCGTTTATGTTCGAGCATGTGCAACTTCACGTCGAACGCAGGTTTGGGCGGAGCGATGTCTTCGGCGGCGTCCTGTTGCCAGGCTTGAAACTCCGTTTTCAGTCGCTGCAGCCGGGCGGTTTGTTCGGGGTTGCTTCTTAACAGGCCGAAGAGAGCTGTGAACTCAGGTTCCAGCTGTTGATTGGCTTCCCGATAGGGTTGAAGAAAGACTGGATCGCGGGTGATCAAAAATCCGCGAAGTCCCGTCTCTTCGTCGACCATCAGCTTGACCAGTTCGTTGGCTTGGGCGATGACCCGATCCGAATGGTCTACCCGGCGAGCGCTCCGTTGCATCTGCTGGATTCCATAAGCAAGGGTCAATGCCAGCAGGCCCAGGGCAACAATTGGGAGTGCCAGCAGACGGAAAAGCAAACGTCGATAGGCTGCGGCTTCCAAATGGTCTCCCCGGGGCGGCCGCATGCGGTGTCATGCCAAAACGAGAGCGCGCATGAGCGGCACACTTGCAATTTTGCCTGATCGCCGCGTAGCAGGCAACGGGGAGGGGGCGATCGGAGCAGCGAAGAGCGCGGCTCATTACCGGAGCCAGACTCTTTTGCAAGACTCAGTGTATTCTCTGGGAGCCAGTGCACAAAATGCTCCTGTAGATCTGAGGATTTTCCAAGAAAGGTCAACATGAAAGATGGCCCAGTACGCGTAGGCATCATCGGCTCGCAATTCCAGGCGGATTGCCACGCAGCCGCGATTAGCATGATCGAGGACGATATGTCTGTTGTGGCCGTGGCTTCTCCCACGGCTGCGCACGCGCAGGGTCTTGCCGATCGCTACAAGATTCCACACGTATACGCCGACTACAAAAAGCTGGCGACTGATCCTGACGTGGAAGCGGTCACCATTACCGCTCCCAACGCGCTGCATTGCGAAATGACGATCGCCATGGCGCGGGCGGGCAAGCATGTCATCTGCGAGAAGCCGCTCTGTGTCACGCCGGCCGAGGCCGACGCGATGATCGAGGCCTGCCGCGCCAACGGCGTGCTGCTGCTCTATGCCGAAGAGCTTTTCTTCACCCCAAAGTACCGCAAGGCGAAAGAGATGGCAGACTCAGGCGCTTTTGGCAAAGTGCACCTCATTAAACAAAGCGAGAAGCACTTCGGCCCGCACGCAGAGTGGTTCTGGGATGTGAAACGAGCCGGGGGCGGGGCGCTGCTCGACCTCGGCTCCCATGGGATCGGGTTCGCCTGGTGGTTCCTGGGGCGCCCCAGGATTCTGAGCGCCTACGCGCACCTGGGAACTTACGTCCATGGTGACAAGACACAACTCGATGACGAAGCGGTGACGATCATCGAGTTTGAAGGCGGCGCCTTCAGCATCATCGAGAACAGCTGGGCTCGCCGCGGCGGCATGGATGATCGCATCGAGATCTACGGCGAGGGCGGCCTGACCATTGCCAACCTGCATATGGGCAATGCGCTGCAGACCTACAGTGAACATGGCTTCGCCTACGCCGTCGAAAAAGCGCCCACGACCACTGGTTGGACCTATCCCGTCTTCGAAGAGCTGTGGAATTACGGCTTCCCACAGGAGATGCGCCACTTCGCCCGCGCCATCCGCGGATTGGAGGCCCCGCAAGCGACCGGGGAAGACGGCAAGGTGGTGCTGGAGGCGATCTTCGCCGCTTACGCTTCCGCCGGCCTGGGGCGAAAGGTCAGCTTGCCCTACCAACCAACGGCGGAGCGTCCGGTCGATGAGTGGCTGAACAGGAGAAAAGCATGAGCCGGATTCCCATGCTGGATAACATCCTGGCCCAGCCCGCATCTCATCGCGGCCTGCTGATGCTTCACCAGGGCAACGCAACTCTGCGCGCGTGCGCGGAAAAAA
This sequence comes from uncultured Acidobacteriaceae bacterium, assembly GCA_963821315.1. Classification (GTDB taxonomy): domain Bacteria; phylum Acidobacteriota; class Terriglobia; order Terriglobales; family Acidobacteriaceae; genus PALSA-350. The sequence goes on from CAWGDP010000025.1 coordinate 462,848, forward strand.
TCCGCAAGGCCCAGGGGCGGATTGTCTTCACCGGCATGGGGGGCTCGTTGTTTGCCACCTTGCCCGCGGTAAGCCGGCTGACGCAGCAGGGGTATCCAGTGCAGGCGATGGAGAGCGCCGAGCTGCTGCACTACGGCAGCGCTACTCTGCGCGCGGGAGACGTAGGCGTAGTGGTTTCGCGCTCGGGCGGATCGATCGAGCCGGTTCGGGTTGCCGAAAAAATGCGCCAGGTGGGCATGACCGTCATTGGGGTCACGAATGTACCCGGCTCTGAACTCGAACAGATCGCCGATATCACTCTGCCCATCGGCTCCCAGGCGGACAAGCTGATTGCGGTGCAGACCTACACCGGCACCGTGCTCGCGCTGCTGCTGCTGGCGGAAGAGGTGCTGGCCGGGGAAAGCGCTCAGTTGGGCGACGAGTGCGGTGCTGCGCTGCCGGTGCTCTCGGCGCACATCGACGAATGCCTGCGGGAAAGCGAGGGTTGGCAGGAGTGGCTCATGGGCGGACCGCTTTACCTGCTGGGCCGGGGACCGTCGCTAGCCTCCGTCCACGAAGGTGCGCTGCTGCTGCACGAAACGGCTAAGACGGCGGCGGTGGGCATGTCTTCAGGGCAGTTCCGTCACGGACCCGCCGAGATTCTTTCGGGCGACTTCCGCGCGGTGGTCTTCGGTACACCACCGATCACGCAGTCGCTCGACCGGTCGCTGGCTGACGATCTATTCTCAGCCGGCGCGCAGGCCCGCTGGATCGGACCCGCCGGTGGCGACAAGCACGATCACGCACCATCGCTCGTTCCGTGGCCGGAAATTGCACCCGTACTCGCACCGCTCTTTGAAATCGTTCCCCTGCAAGTGGCGGCATACCGGCTGGCGCTGTGGCGCGGTATCACACCCGGCGACTTTCGTTTCGTCACTGAGGTCACGGCCTCGGAGTCGGGTTTTCTAAAATAAATGGCGATCAAACAGACAGGTCAGAGATGAAATCATTTACACGCCGTAGTGTGGTTAAGGGAGCACTTTTGTGTTCCGCAACTGCTGCCTTCGCGACAGTGCCTCCGCGGGCAACCTTTCCGGTTGACCCGCGCAAGCGTATTGGGGTCGCGACTTATCCTTTCCGCGAATCCATCATCGCGCCCGGAAATCAGGACCGGAACCCCAAGAAACCGGGCATGGATCTAGCCTCCTTCGCACGCTTTGTGCGGACGGAGTTTGGGGTATACGGGATTGAGCCACTGGACGGGCACTTTCCTTCGAGTGAAGACAGCGAGGTACGCAAGCTGCGCGCGGCGTTCGATGCTGCCGGCGTGCACACGGTGAACATCCCGGTCGATGAAAGAGTCGAGCTGTGCAGCGACGATGAAGCCACGCGCAATGCTGGCAACGCGCGCTACCGGCATTGGATCGATGTCGCCGTGGTGCTTGGGTCCCCCAGCATTCGCGTCTGGATCCCCAAGTGTTCCGACACTTCTGATCTTCCCCGGGCTGTGCGGGCCCTCAAGCCGACGCTTGATTACGCAGCCACGCGCAACATCGTTGTCAATCTTGAGAATGACGATCCGGTTTCCGCTTCTGCTGCGCGCACCATCGCGGCAATCAAGCTGGCAGGCACTCCCTATTTGCGGGCACTTCCTGATTTTGGCAATGGACTCATGGGGGGTGATGAACGCTTCAATGCGCAGAACGTGAAAGATATGTTTGCGCATGCGTGGAATATCGCTCACGTCAAAGACGCCGAGTCCGTTCACGGCCAGCGAAAGACAGCATCGCTGGTGGAGCTTTTCGGCATCGCGAAAGCTTCAGGATATCGAGGCTATTATTCGATGGAATCCGACTCGGACGTCGACCCAACGGTCGACACCAAGCATTTGATTGAGCAGAGTCTTCGACTCATCTGACGGAAGTGCGGAGCCCTTACCTGGAGTCATTAACCTTGGGCTCTGAGGTAAGGATTTCCTTGAGTCTCCGCAGATGCATGGAGAGAAAAGCGTACCTCAGGGCCTGAAGGTCCATGAGTTTTGAGCATGGGTGTCCGGCCTAAACAGGCTGCGGAAAAACTCGCTGCACGAAGCGCACGGCTTCAGCCGTGCCGTACAAACCTACACTATGAGGGCTTTAGCCCCTGAGGTACGTTTTTGGGAGATGCCGGACGAAATCGCCCATCTTTGTCAGCATGTAAAGGCTCTGGGGTATTGGTGGCCACATAGAAAATTCGCCGTGAATCATTGGAAAAACTGTACCTCAGGGGCTGAAGCCCTCTCCAATCGCATACTCTACGGCACGGCTGAAGCCGTGCCCTTCGTTCAGAGAGCTTTTTCCTCAACCTGCAAAGTCGGGCCCTGATACAAAGCGTCAGACACTACTCGCCCAGCCTGAAGGCTAATAATTCGCCGGGATATCCCTGGCCTCCGATGGCCAGCACGATGTATTGCTTGCCGTTGAGCATGTACGTCATGGGCGAACCTGTTTGTCCGGACGGCATGTACACGGCGCCCGCGTCCTTGCCGGTGGCCTTGTCGTACGCACGTAACAGTGCTCCCTGCCGGCCCGCAGCATTAGTAAAGACACCACCTTCGCCTGCAATCACGAGCGTCTTTGTGGTCAATACACCAATGACGCCTGGCCTTCCGGTGCGGGAAATATTCAACCCCTTGAGCACCGGGCTGTTACGAATCTCATCGGGCGTTTCGCCGTGGGCCACTTGCCATACAATCTCTCCCGTGTCGAGATTGATTGCGCTGATCCTGCCATAGGGCGGTTTCACCAGCGGCAACCCTTGCACGGTCAGGCGATGGAAGGCATGTCCACTCTCATGGACTGTGCCGACGAAGTACTTCACGTCGGACTCACCGGCACCCGGTGGAACCAGCCCCAGACTGCCCGCGACCCGCTGCGAGAAAACATAATAGATGTGGGTCTGCGGATCGAACGATCCACCCGCCCAATTCGTTCCCCCATTCGGATAGCCGACGATCAGAGTACCCAGCGGGCCCCCGGGTTTGCTTACTACAGGCGGTGTAAAGACAGGCCCCATCTTATATCTCGACGCTAACTGAATCGCCTGCGTTCTTAACTCAGGAGTGAAGTCAATGAGATCGTCAACCTTGGAGCCGTTGAGGTCATAAAACGGCGGCTTAGTAGGAATCGGTTGCGTGGGTGAATACCATTCGCCGGGCACGTCGCCCTGCGGCACCGGCCGCTCCACGAAGGGCCAGACCGGTTCGCCGGTCACGCGATTGAGCACGTAGAGAATGGATTGTTTGGTCGCCTGGGCCAGAGCTTTGACTGGTTTGCCATCAACCGTGATATTCACCAGAACCGGGGCGCATGGAATATCAAAATCCCAGATACCATGGTGAACCAACTGGTAATACCACTTGCGTTGGCCCGTCTTGAGATCGACTGCGACCAGGCTTTCCGCAAACAGCGCACTTCCCGGGCGATCGCCGCCATAAGAATCCTGGGTCGGCGACTCCACCGGAAGGTAGGCCATGCCGAGCTCTTCATCCACGCTGATCTGGGCCCAGACCCCGTTGTTTCCCGTGTACTCCGCAGAACCCTTCTCCCAGGTGTTGTAACCGAATTCCCCTTGGCGCGGTATGGTGTGGAATATCCAAAGGCGTTTGCCGGTCTTCACATCGAAGCCGCGCACATAGCCTTTCACGTTGGTCTTGCTCCTGGGCTCCTCGCCGGAACGGTGAGCGGCGCCGACGATGATCGTATTGCCGGCCACGATCGGTGTGGAATGCAGCCCGATGTCGGCAGTGACCAGGTCCATCTCCTGGTCGTCATCCAGCTTTAGATCGACTACACCCCCCTTGCCGAAGGCGGGTACCGGGATACCCGTCTTCGCATCCAGCGCGATCAGCCGATAGCCGGGCGTGACATAAAGAATTCGTTCTTCCGTACCGTCGGTCCAGTAGGCCAGACCATGGCCAGAAAGCCGCCGCGGAGCAGCCATCCCGCGAGCGCCTTCATGCTCCGCATGGCTCCACAGAAGTTCGCCGGTTCCAGCATCCAGCGCAACCACGGCTCGCCGCGATCCAGCCGTGGTATAGAGGACGCCGTTTGCCATCAGCGGGGTCCCTTCGAACTTGTATTCGGGCTCCGGTCCGAAGTTGGCGGTTTTGAGGCTCCAGACAATTTGCAGTTTGTTGAAATTGGAGGCGTTGATCTGATCAAGAGCGGAGTAGCGGGTGTTGCCGAGGTCGCCGCCGTAGGTCCGCCACTCCCCACCCGGTGCTCCGGTCTGCGCAGATAAAGGAAGCGCTGCCAGCAGACACATGCTCAGAATCGCCCTATCGCAATGCATGTCTCTCCCTGACCAGAAATAGGTAGCAAGCGATGCCCAGCAGGAGCCAGAAGCCAACCGCGATCAGCGGCGCATTGAAACTGCCTGTCCTTTGAACCAGGATCCCAGTGATCCAAGGGGCGGCGATGCCTGCCATGTTGGCTGCGGTGTTCTGTATCCCCGCCACGCGGGCGGAGGCGGAGGCCGGCGTCAACGTCTGGGTGAGCGCCCAATAATTGGCGGTAGCCAGGCCGAGCCCGCTGAGCGAAAACACGGCCAGAAAAAGAAGGGTCGTCGTGGAATGTGAGAAGGCTCCGAAGACCTCACTGAACGCCAGCACGAAACCCACGATGGTGAATCCTTTTCGTATGGTGACAGGGTTACGTCCGCGAGCAATGAGCCGATCGGCAGCCCAGCCTGCCAGTATCGCGACCGTTGCCATTCCCCCAAAGGACATGAAGGTGAACCAACCCGACGCCGTCAATGACAATCCGAAACGGTCTTTGAAATAGGTGGGCATCCACGTCATGCAGAAATAGACAAAGTACATATAGCAGAATGTGGCGACGCAGGTGCCCCACATGAGCGGGGAGCCAAAAAGAGCGCCCCAGGAGACGGAAGCACTCCTTTGCTGCACGGGAGAACTCTTGCGATCATCCCTGACAAACAGAAGCCACGGAACCAGCCACAGAATGCAGAGCGCGCCGTTCAGGAGGAACATCCATCTCCATCCGTAACTCAGGACGAGATAGGTTGCGATCGGCGCCCCAATCGCCGGGCCGTACTTGGTTCCGGAAAAATAAATGCCAATGGGCAGGCCCCGCTCGTGCTCGGCGAAGTTCTCGCGCAGATAACGCATGCTAGCCGGGGTGACGATGGACTCGCCAATTCCAAGCACGACCCTCATGACTATAAGGCCGTTGAGGGAGCTCACCAGAGCAGTTGCGGCAGAAACGGCACTCCACAAGAAGAGCCCCGCGGCATAAGGCCATTTGAGACCGAAACGATCGACCAGCCATCCAGCCGGCGTTTGCAGCAAAGTGTAGGCCCAGAAAAAGGCCGAAAGCAGAATTCCTGATGCCTCCGCCGAGATGGGGAAACTCATCCGAATCTGGGGGAGTGCGGCGGACAGATTGATACGGTCGGTGTAGGCAATCACAACGCCCACGGTGAGGAGAGCTACTACAAGCCAGCGGGCGTTGCGTCCCGTAGGGGAGGCGACTGCGACGCTCGAAGTTGTCATAATCCCTTAGTAGACCTCGTAGAGCAGGCGGCTGTAATTCTTGTCGGTTAAGCTGCTCTCAATGATCGGCCAAAGCTGCTTATGAAGCTCGGTCGCGACCCATTTCTGCCGTAACGCCTCGCTGGCAAAGGTCAGGACGAACTGGTAGTTGGCGCCGGGCGGAGCGGCGCCACGCAACGCGGACTTCAACTTCAGCATTCTGAGATCGATATAGCCAGGCTGTTGGGCAGCCGCGGGACGAAATTTTTGCTCAAAAAATTCCAGCATCTCCTGTTCCTTCGCCGGATCCACTGCCAGGTCTGCGTGCAGTTGGATGGGCCGGTCGCTGCTTGCATTTGCCGCGAGCGCGACGGAGGGAAGGACAGCCCCTCCGGCCACGGCCAACATCGCTTTCAAACAGCTTCTGCGTTTCATTGCTAACCCACCTTCTCACAACTTGGGCCAGTAAAACCATTATCTTCCTGGTGCATGCGGCGCACCCAGCTCCGTGTCCAGCGCGTCCTTCACAGCAGAGATACCGATGATCATCAGCTCGAGATCGGAGGATCCGTTGTTGGTGAACGAGTGCGGCTCGCGGAAGAAGATCGGCACGGCGTCCCCTTTTGTGATTGGCTCGGTCTCGCCATTCACTCGAACCTGGCCACCGCCATCCATCACGTAGTAGACCTCTTCGACGCCCGTGTGGTAGTGCAGTCCCTCCGATGCTCCGGGCGGAATCAGGAGATGATCCACGTAGGCCCAGTTGGTCTCAAATGTATCCGAGTCGAGCGCGCGCCGGTATTTCACAGTACCTTGTCCACCGCGATAGGCCGGGATCGGCTGGAGCAAGCTCTTGTCCAGCCTCATCAGCATGAACTGCGGGATTTCATCCTTCGTCGTCACCTTGTCGCGCGAGTCGCCAAGGTTGAACGCGTCATAATGACCCTTGACCATGGATACGTTGATATTGAGGTAATCGACCAGCTCGTTGGTCGGGTTGTAAACCGCGTGCGAGTGGCCTCTGCGTTGGGGCGCTCCCGCAGGCCCCTTCACCAGCGAGGTGTGACTATCAACGGTGAATTCCGCTTCTCCATCCAGGATGGTGAACATCTCTTCGACGGTGTTGTGAAAGTGTTCCGCCACGCCGCCGCCGGGCTGCATCTGGCAGCGAAACAGAAAGTTCAGGTTCACGTCCATCACGCCACCGGCCACCAGCGTCTGGCACTTGCGCAAGCCGACGCTCCCGTGGGAATGAGCGGGCTCGACTTTGCTTAGATCGGTGTGCCCGATCCGTTGCGCGAGTGGTGTACGAGGAGCAGCCATTTGCGAATACCCGGTCAAGGGTAAGAGCAGCAAACACAGGTCAATCGCTTTTCTTATTTTCATAGCTCCTCGCTCCGCTACCAGTTGGTGATGGAACCATCCGGCCGGAAATAGGTCTGGGCCCGCGCAGTGACTGGCTCAGTAATTTCGGCGATCTGGGTGAGCTGCTTGTAGTCCAACTCCACGCCCAAGCCTGGCCGGTCATTGGGATACAGCTTGCCGTCTTTGAAATCCAGGCACACAGGCAGGTGGGGCAGCGTGCGGCCCTGGAAGTTGTACTCCATGAGAAGCGGCCCGGAGAAGGTGCCCAGGCAGTTGACCAGAGCAGCAGTGGCGATGGGGCCGGTGAAATGAGGAACGATGCCGACGAAGTGGGTTTCGCAGATCGCGGCAATCTTCATCATTTCTGTAATGCCCCCCACGTTGGGCAGTGTGGCGCGCACAAAATCGACGGAGTGCTCTTCGACCAAGCGATTGAAGTCCCAGCGGTTACCCCACTCTTCGCCCGCGGCCAGAGGGACGTTTACTTTGCTGCGCAGGATAGGAAGGTCTTGCTGAAACGCCTCGGTCCGAACCGGGTCTTCTACGAAGAATGGAGCCAGATCTTCAATCGAGTTGCAGCCGCGAATCGCATCGGGCAGATCGAAGCGCTGGTGGAAATCGATGCACCAGTCGCCATCCTTGCCCACACCTTCTCGCACCTGGGCGCATTGCTCGCGCATGATGGTAATGCGCTCGCGGGTGTTATAGGTGCCGTTTGCCGGCGCCTCCGAGGCGCCGAACCGAAAAGCGCGATAGCCGGCTTCGATGGTCAGCCGGGCGCGATCCTTGAGACTGGTTTCATGGGTAACACCCGGAATGACGCCGGCCGTGTTATAGCACTCGACATAGTTACGAACCATGCCTTCCAGTAACTGATGGACGGGCTGTCCCTGCACCTTGCCCTTGATGTCCCATAAAGCCAGGTCGAGGGCGCCGATGGCGTCAGTCCTCTCCCGGCCCGCGGGATAGAAGAAGGCGCGGTTCATGTCCTGCCACAGACGCTCGATATACTGCGGGTCCCGGCCAATCAGTCTTCCGGCGGACTGGGATATCGTGTCCTTCACGCCACCTTCGCCTATGCCGGTAATTCCCGCGTCGGTCTCAATGGTGACGACAACGTCGCTCTGGTTGAACAGCGGATTGGGATGCGGAGGTAAGTAGGCTCGTACCCGCGTGATCTTCATCTTGGGGAGAGGAACGGCATAGGCGGGCAGAGCGCGCACGCCGCCGGCAATTGCGGTGGCCGCCAGGGAACGGAGGAAAGCTCTTCTTTTCATTACATCTCCTTCAAGTTTCGAAAACGTCCGGGCTTTAGAGGCTGCCCGGCATCCGGAAGCGAAACCGCAGACTCCTTAGCCCGGACCTACCTAACAACGACTTTTCACCGCAGCCACCAGGGCCTGCGCCTTGCCTTCAACTACTCGCGCATCGTCTCCAGGCTTGTATATCGACGAGCCGACGCCCAGGCCAAGGGCTCCCGCGGCCATCCATGGTGCGACCTGTTGCACATCCACTCCGCCCACTGGTATCACGATGGCGGATTTGGGAAGCACAGCACGCAGCGCCTTGAGCATGGGCGGACCCAGAACCTCCGCAGGAAAGAGCTTGATGGCGTCGGCGCCGGCTTGCAGCAAGGCGAAGGCCTCGGTCGGATTGAAAAAGCCAGGGACGGCAAATAGACCAGCCTGCTTGGCTGCGCGCACAATCGCGGTGTCGGCATGCGGAGTGACAATCAGCCGGCCCCCAGCCGCCGCCACTTCCCCAACCTGCGATGGCTCGGTGACCGTGCCGGCTCCAATCAGCATCCGGCTGCCGAAACTTCGCGACAAGATGGAGATGCTCTCGAACGGTCTGGGTGAATTGAGAGGAACCTCAACGATGCAAATGCCCGCCCTTTCCAATGCCGAGCAGATCGATTCTGCCTCGGCCGGCTGAACGCCTCGCAAGATAGCGACCAGGGGGCAGCGTTCGAGCCAGTCCCTTACGTCCAATGCAGCCTCCTGCCGATAGCGGCCAGCCCAAGTGCCGCCGCATCTTCGTCTTCCACGGTTGCTTTACCACCGCAAGCTTCGATGGCCTGCGCATAGAGACCACAAAGATGCGCCGCGCCCACCAGGTGAACATCGCTCCCCGGCGGCATGGTCGCGCGCACCTCGTGCCCTATCAATAAACCCGAGAGGTACGAGGCAGACACTTCTTCCCTGAGCTGACCCATCAACGGCAGCGTGCGCACGCCGAAAAGATGGTGAAGCAGTCCGCCTGGATCCGTGGAGCGAGTCACCCCTTCGTGAAACGCGGCTTTGTCCACGACGGGATTGCTGGTCATGGTGCGTTCCAGGATGGTGCATTTACGCAGGGCACCGTAGAGCTCGCCCGTCATGCAGGTGGTAAAACTCACAATCTTCCGATCGCTCAGTTGAATCCACTTGGAATGCGTTCCGGGAAAACACACCAAGCCTCCCCCAACGCAAGCGTCGAGCATACCCATCGCCGCGGTTTCTTCGCCGCGCATCAGCTCCGGCACGCCCGCCGCGTCTGGCCCTATGACCCCCGGAACCAACCGCACCTTTGCCCCGGAAAACGGTATTGGCACCACAGCGTCCGCCAACTCCGCTATCCCGACCGGACAAGGAAGGTATTCCGCTTCCACCCAGCCCTGCCGGCTGCCGATCATGCCACACAGCAGGATGTGCTTCTCACCTGCTGCCAGCCAGACACCCACCTCGGCACGTAAGGCTTCTTCGAAATTTCCCTCACCCACACGCAAAATCCCCTGCGGCGAAGAGCACCTGGCAAAGACTGTTCCCTCTGCACTGACCCTAAACGCACGGAAATTGCTGGTACCCCAATCCACTGCAATCAAAGCTTATGCTCCTGGGAGTTCTCTCCTGACCCAATGTAGCAAGGCGTCGGGTCAGATGCCGCGCAGGGCGTGGAGCCGATCCCGGAAGAAGCCTACCTGGCCGCATAATCCTTGGTCTGCTTGGTCCCCGAGTTGTAGACGGTGAAGCTGCCTTTGGGACTCGCCGTCAGCATAAAATAGTTTCCCTGGTCGGTACCCTGGGGATTGGCGATGTATTCCGTGGCCGTGTTGTGCTCCGCGCCTGCTTGCTCCGCGAAGTGTAGCTGCCATAGCGTTTCCAGGCCGGGAGCTTTCAGCACCTCATCAATTACCTGCGGCGCTCCCCCTTTGGTCGCTGCGTTGTTCATGATGGCCACCCGGGGATGAATGGCATCGATCAACGCGTGACTGGAGCTCGCATTCAGTCCATGATGTGAAACCACCAGGATGTCAATGCTTCCCAGCCGATTCACTGGGCACATAAACAACATCTCCTTGTCCCAGGTGAGATCGCCGAGGTCGAGGATTTTGATTTTGCCGAAGTTGATGAGCACGCCCAAGCGAATGGGAATTTTCGCTGCGGTCCGTAGGCTTGGTTTCGGGCGTACTGCAGTATTGATTCGTCTCTCCACCTCCCGGCAGAGGATGATCGATCACGTTGCCGTCGCTGCTGATGACCGTAACCTTCATGCCGGTTATGGGCAGCACATCTCCAGGATGCGCGACTATGTGTTTGTATTTTCCCGTTGCCAGCACCTGCTGGTAGGCGGCGTAGATTCCCAGCGTTTTATTCCCGGGCTTGGTGTCGATGTTGGCTCCGTGATCGATGAAGGTTCCGACGGGGACCTTGTCGACCAACTGCGGGATGCCTCCGCTATGGTCATCGTGATAGTGGGTCAACAACACGTAGTCGATCTTGCTGATGCCCGCGCTTTTGGTTGCAGCGAGAATCCGGTCGGCGTCGCGCCCTTCGTTGTCGGGCCAGCCAGTGTCAATGAGCAGAGACTGCCCGGTTGGAGTTACGAACAGTGTGGATTGGCCGCCCTCAACATCGATGAAGTAAACCTGCAGATCTTTCTTGGCGGCCCGCGCCGGCAGGCCCGCCAGCAATAGGGCAAAAAGAGCGAGCAAGGCAACGTCGAATCTTCGTCTTGAAACGAGAAAGGTCATGATGATTCCTCATAGTTGCGCGGTGATTCCCTGCTCCGGCAGCACGACGGGAAGTCCGCGGTAAGCGTTCCTCCCGTCCATGCCTGGATTCCTAGAACTGGAACCGCAGCGAGCCCTGCAAGTTACGCGCGTTACCGACAATCGACGTAATCTGGCCCACCTGCGAATTTCCGACGGTTTGATTCGGATATCCGAATTGCGGATGGTTGAAGATGTTAAATGCTTCGAAACGGAACTGGAAAAACATCTGTTCGTGAACCGGGAAATCCTTGAAAACCGACCAGTCAAAGTTTGTCCGTCCAGGACCGACGAGCGAGTTGCGACTCGCATTACCGTAGGTGTACGGCGCCGGAACGCTATAGGCGGATGGGAGGAACCAGTTCAAGAGAGTTTTTGGATAGACGACTTTGGCGCCAGGAATCATATTTGGACGGCTCGATGTACCAGTGTTGGTCGTGGATGTCTGCAAAACCGGCGAGAACCAAAGACCACTCTGCGAGAACAAAATCCCATTGTTCTGCCACCCGCCGAGAACAAAATTCGTGACGCCGCCGTGGTTCATCCACTTTTGTCCCTTGCCGAAGGGGAGGGCCCATAGATAGCTCAAAGTCAAACGGTAGCGTTGATCGATGATTGAGTTGCTGACCTCATGCGGGAACCGGGGGTCCTGGGGATTCGGGCCGGCATCGCCGCCTCCGAATTCCAGTGGTACATCATCGATGGCATGAGAGTAGGTGTAACCAAGCAGCGCGCTTACTCCCTGGCTGAATCGTTTGTCGGCGGTGAACTGGAAGGCAAAATAGGACGCAAAGCCATCCGATATGTAGTAGTCGACGTCGCTCTGCGCCGGATCCTGGGCGAAAAGCGGACGGCGTGAAGCCGTTGAGGTCGGCCCGGGAATCGGCTGGTTAGCGTTCCAGGTGTCTTGTAGGTGACGGCCAAGGTTGCCGACCCCGACGAACTTCAACACCATACCGATTGGAACAATCTCCTGTTGAGCACCCAAGTTGAACTGCTCGGCGTAAGACGGACGGAAGTTTGGAGCGACGCCGTAGGCTACTCCAACGCGAGGCGGGGGAATGACGATGGGTTGGAGATCAGGAAAGCCCTCGCTTACCGTTGGACCAACCGTCACGTCTCCGGGAGAGATTTGGTAAGTGAAACCGAAGGGAAGATTGCGAGCCAGGCGCATGTTACCCGCTTCGCTGCCCGAGGCGTTGTAAAAGAGGCCGAACCCGCCACGAATTACTGTATTCGGCAGTGCCTGGTAAGCAAAGCCGAAGCGTGGACCAAAATTTGGCCAATACTTGAGCACGCCGGCGTTCTGATTCACTCCGCTTACGCCTGCGACGTTATATACGCCGGTACTAATATCGAAATTGGACCAGCGGTTGTACACTTCGTCCGGCGGGCTGAAGTAATCCCAGCGCAAGCCATAGTTCAGGGTCAGGTTTTTGGTGACTCGCCAGTCGTCGGCAAAGTACATGCCGAATTCGTTGAGTCGTATCCCCGGGAATTGATAGTTGTAGTCGTGGGCGTCCAGGGTCGGATAACCAAGAATGAAGCTCGCCGCGGCATCCCCGCCCTTGCCGGCCGGCTCTCGCGAGTCAGTAAATGCCGGGGAAAAGTTGAAGCGGCCATTGCCCTCGTTGGTCTGATAAATCGTAAGCTGCCGGCGCCGGAAATCGGCGCCAATCTTGAATGTATGCAAGCCTTTCGTCCAGGTCAGGTTATCCAGCTCCTGAAACGTGTTCTCACGGCGATACAACGGCAGAGAGCGGGTCTGGCCGACGCCAAGATAACTGGACGGGGAAAAGATGGGAAGGTTTTGCTCGCGCGGAGTGACATTCGAATTGCGAACACCTAATTCGTTGCCCAGCCCGCCATTGGCGACAAAATCGATCGGCACGTAGTCCAGGACGTAACGGTTGAAACCCACACGAAAGTCGTTGATGAGCGCCGGGGTGAAGACGTGCACATAACTGGTGGCCACATGCTGGGTGGGCTGGAATGAGGTGCCGGCGAAGGAGGCCTCATCACTGAGACTCACCGGCGTAGAGATGCCGGGGATTGTCGATTGCACATAGGTACTGGGTGAAATGGTGGTTGTGTCCTGGATCGACCAGCGGCCGAAGATAGAATCCTTGGCCGTGATCTGTTCGTCGATCCGGACATCTCCCTGATCATAGTTCTGAGGTTGTATCCGGGGCAGGGCGTAGTTGTTGATGCGGCCGGAGCTCGTCGGCGTCGGGTAAGCATTGATCATCTTGTATGCAATCGGATCAAAGCGGTCAGCGGGAATCAGATTGTTTGGGAACGGCGTACGAGAGTAACCGCTGGGTGAAGTGGGATTCACCACAGTGGTCAGCGGATCGTAAATGAGGGTACCCGGCAGGAGTTCGCCGAAGTCTCCCTGCCGCATGCGCATGGTGGGGATGTTGCCCCGCTCAAATATCTGCGTGCTGCTGCGGAAGCCTTCGTAGTCCACGAAGAAAAAGGTCTTGTCTTTCCCGTGGTAGACCTTGGGTATGACCACGGGTCCGCCCAAAGAGCCGCCAAATTGATTTAAACGGAAGGTGGGGAAAGGGGTGCCCGCCGCATTGAAGAAGGTACGTGCATCCACATCCGAGTTACGCAGGAATTCGAACAGGCTGCCGTGCAGTTGGTTGGTCCCCGATTTGCCGATAATGTCAATCACCGCTCCCGAGTTGCGGCCGACGTCTGCGCTGTAGAGGTTGGTCTGGATCTTGAACTCCCGGACCGAGTCCACACCTGGGCGCAGCGTGACGGAGAGGGTAAGCCGCTCGTTGTTATCAATGCCGTCGTAAAGAAAGTTATTGTCCCCTTCACGGTTACCGTTGGAAAAGATCTCGTTGCCGGCGCGGCGGTCGTCCGGCCGCGTTCCGCCCATAATGGTTCCACTGGCGGACTGGCCCACGCCATTCACGCCCGGGCTGAGGGTCGCGAGCTGGACAAAGTTGCGCCCATTCAGCGGCAGTTCATTCACCAGTTGTTGGTTAATCACCGTTCCTACAGAAGAAGACTCGTTTTCGAGCAGTGGCGCATGACCAGTCACGCTCACCGTTTCGGCCGTCTGCCCCACCTGGAGCGTGAGGTCGACCCGGGCCTGCTGATTGACCTGGAGACTTATGCCGGTTTGTTCGAGCTTGCGGAAACCCGCCGCTTCGACGGTCAGTGTGTAGTCCCCCGGGGGAAGATCGGTGATCACATAGTCTCCTCCCTTCTCGCTGATGGTCTTGTGAGCGATTGTGGTCGCGACGTTGGTGGCGGTTACTGTGGCGTTGGGAAGGGCCGCCCCTGAAGCGTCGAGGACGTTCCCACTCAACTCTGCGCTCGCTATCTGCGCCTGGCACCGCGAGCACACCAGGAAAATTGCCGCCATCAAACAAAGCGTCTTTGCCAACCAAACCACATTTTGCATTCTCTGTTTTTTGACCACAGCGCTTGCCTCCTAAATTCGTGCGCTGAAACCTATATCACTGCGCATGAACGATGCGCAACATTTTTTGAATTGAGTTTCGGAAAACTGAGGCGGAATCGACAAACCGGTACTGATTCCGCTATTATCTGCGCAATTTGCGACGGCAGGTTCCGTTATCATGAAGTCAGCAGAGCTTTTATGTTGAAAACCAAGACCGCTCGCCCAGCAAAGGCTGGGACTTCCAACCTGGTAAAGGCCGAAACGGCAAAAGAGGTGCGCGGCGGAGATCAATACTTCTCCCGCGCTGTAGGCAAGGCGCTGGAGGTTCTGGAATTTCTTCAAGCCGAGCTTAAACCTTTGCCTATGAACGAGATCGCCCAGCGGATTCAACTCTCAAAGACATCCGCATTCCGCATTCTGCGCACACTTGAAACGCTGGGCTGCGTAACCGTCGATGGACGCGGCCAATACTTGCTGGCCCCGGGAATTCACGCCGTTACGCCTACGCAGTGGTTGGGCAAGCTGCATCGTGTCGGTGTACCTTACCTGGACGCGCTCAGCCGCGAACTCTCCGAGACCTCTACCCTGGCCGCCCTGTTCGAAAATCGGGTTGAAGTGATCGCCGTGGTCGAGAGCCCCCACGTGATCCGGATGAGCAATGTTGTCGGGCATATCCTACCTCCCAACGCCAGCTCTCTGGGCAAGGCGATCACCGCGTTTCAACCGCAGGAGCAACGGGAAAGGCTGTTGCGGAGCTTTGGGACCTATCGCTTCACCAAGCACACCATCACCGATCGCAAGGACTTAAGCCAGGAGTACGAGGGAATCCGGCAGCAGAAATACGCCATCGATCGTGAGGAGTGCGCTTACGATGGCATTTGCTTCTGCGTGCCTATTTTTGGGCCGAATGGCCAGGTTTCCGCGGCAATCAGCTCGTCCATGCCCAAGACGAGGCTACGCGACACGGCTCATGAAGAGTCAATCATCGCCGCGGTGCGTGCGACGGCGGAACAAGTAGCTTTGGACCTACGCAAAGCCTGAAGCCGGAGCAAACAGCAGGTCCCTCCACATCCTCTAATTCCCTGAAATTTACATTCCGGATCGTTCTCGCGGGTTTGAAAACCCGCTCCCCTCCGGACCAAAGTCCGGAGCGGGGCACGCTCCGCGTCGCCCAGATAACTGCTTTCTGAAACCAAATGTCCGTAAATCGGACCACGATTCCGCATTTCGGCTTGACGCTCCTATGCTCCGTATATATTCTTGGGCGGCTTAGGATGTGCCCTGCCGGACATCCACCCGAGGGAAACAATATGATGCGACGCGTGTACCCGCTCCTGATGCTGTGTACCTTTGCCCTTCTTAGCGCGTTCTCGTTGTGGGCGCAAACTCCGTTGGCGGCGAGAATCGGCCACACCGACCCCAGCAAGTTCACCCGCAGCCGTTCCCACAATAGCGCTGGCGATATGGCCTGTGAGCTCCTGGTTCCTCCCTCAGCCATGGACGTGAACCTCAATTTCATGCATCGCTGCGAAATCATGCCCGGTGGAGGCGTGGGACATCACTTCCACAACACGACCGAAGAGATGTTCATTGTCTTCGATGGCCAGGCGGAGTTCACCATCGACGGCCGAACCTCCGTGCTGCAGGGAACCGTGGGGGCGCCCTGCCGGATGGGCCACTCACACGCCATCTACAACCCCTCGGATAAGCCGGTGGAATTTATGAACATCAACGTGGCTCAGATCAAAGGCCACTACGATGCCTTCAATCTTGACGACGCCCGCGTCGGCGCCCCCAAGGATCAAATCCCCACCTTCATGACCATGCACCTGGATAAGAAGCTGCTAAAGCCCATCGCAAACTACCGCGGCGGCCAGGGCACTGTGCAATACCGGCGCGCATTGGATTCTGATGTCTTCCTGACCAACTGGGCATACGTGGACCATCTGCTGATTCCTCCCGGAGCATCCGAAGGGCAGCACTACCACAAGGGCGTGGAAGAGATTTATTACGTGCTCAACGGCGATGGCCAGGTGAAGGTGAATGCCGACACCGCAGACATCCATAAAGGCGACGGCGTTCCCATTCGCTTCAATGAAGCGCACTCCTTTGTAAACAACGGGTCCGCCGACCTGGAGCTGATGATCGTGGGGATCTCCGCGCAGAAGAATGCGCTCGATACCGAACTGGGCGAGATGCCCCGAGCCCATTGATGTAAAGGAATATTGGAACGTCTATAATGGCCGCTTTGCCGGCAAACACCTGCATCCACGAGAGGATTCATGACCAAGAGGATTGATACCCACGCCCACCTGGGCGAATGTTGCGTTTTCGGCTTGCTGAGCACGGAAGAGGATATGCTGCGGCGAATGGAAGAATGCAAGGTGGACGCCACCATCGTGCAGCCCTATCCAGGGGCTACGGTGGCTTCGAAGACCCATGACCGCATTGCAGATCTGTGCGCCAAGCATCCAGGACGCTTCTTCGGTATAGCCAGCGCGACTCCGCACGGGAATCGCGATGCTTATGAACGCGAAATGGAGCGCTGCATCAAGGATCTGAAGTTTGTCGGGATCAAGCTGCACACCATCGGTCACGGGGTGAATCCTCTATCAGAGGATGGCGACCGTGTTTTTGCCACCGCTCACTCTCTCGGCGTTCCGGCGATGGTCCACACCGGTCCCGGAGTCCCCTTCGCGTTGCCCGCGCTTTGCATTCCTGCAGCCCGCAAATATCCTGATCTGAAGATCATTCTGGCCCATGCGGGATTCGCCGTCTTCACCGCCGAAGCACAAGTCGCTGCGACTGTATGCGGCAATCTTTACCTCGAGACCTCCTGGTGTATCGGCGAAGACATCCGCTGGATGATCGATACCATTGGAGCGGATCGGGTGATGTTGGGAGCAGATTTGCCGAGCAACGTTCCCGTGGAGTTCGCTAAATACAAGGCGCTCGATCTCACACCCGACGTCTACGACAAAGTTCTGGGTGGCACGGCTATCGATGTATTCAAGCTGAAATGGTGAGGTGACGATGTTCGTCCTGTTTGTTGAAATGCGCGTCAAACCAGGTGCGCAGGCGGCCCTGGAGAAGACCTATACGGAGATCTTTCGTCCTGCCATCTCTCGCCAGGAAGGATTTCGCGGTGTAGAACTGCTGCGGCCCGAACCACGAAGGCGACGACTGGCGGCTACGCATCGCCTTCGAGTCACATGCTCTTCAGAAGAAGTGGGTAGCGCTCGATCTTCATCAGGAAGTGTGGCCCCAGATGGAAACCCATTTTGCGGATTATTCCGTTAACGACTACACCGCGGTTTAAGGAGCCCCATGGAGCGCAACCTTCCCGAATATGTAAGCGCGTCGGTTCCCGTACCGCTCTCCGCCAGGGCTCCCTGGTACAAAAGCACCTTCCCCAGCTACTTCGGCATTTTCCTTTTTGTTGGCTACTACCTCAAGCTGTCTGCACCAACGATTGGGTATGCGAGTGTCAGCGTCTCCCTGTGGGGGCTGCTGGTGGCGGGGCTGCTTTGTTTTGGGCTCTATTACTATGTGCCCGCGATGCTGGGCATGCAGACCGGCCGCAATCTCTACGTGGTGGGCACTTCGACCTTTGGCACGACGGGTGGATTCCTGATCCCGGGAATCCTGATGGGCCTGTTGCAGGTGGGCTGGGTAGGGGTGGACGGGACCCTGGCGGCCCACTTCATCATGCAAGGACTCAACCAGACATCAAGAACCCTCTACAGCGTCATCGTAATCGTCTGGCTTTACAGCCTTGGATGGGTAGCTATCAAAGGGATCAATTACGTCAGCCAGTTCGCCAAGTTCATGAACTGGGTTCCGTTCGCCATGATGCTGATCGTCCTCTGGTACAACCGCAGCGGCATCCCCCAGTACCAGCCTCCGCAGCATGATTCGTTGACCGGATTCCTGAATGCACTACTGATCACCATCGGCTTCTTCGCGACCGCCGGCGCAGCCGGTACAGATTTCGGAATGAATAACGGGAGCAGGAAGGACGTTGTTCTGGGAGGACTGACTGGCGTTGCTGCCGGTGCTTTGATTGCCGGCGGCATCTCGATACTTTCGGTCGCAGGCTACCTGGGCCGCACCGCCGGACCGCGGAACTACGATTACACCGCTGCCATTGCCAGCGTGGGAGCTTTGGCGCCGGTCATGTTCTTCCTCTTCGCCGCTGCCTGCCTCGTGCCCACGTGCTTTTCCTCCTTCATCGCAGCCAACAGCTTCAGCACCATGCTGCCCAAAATCTCCCGCCCCGTATCCACCATGGCCGGGGTCACGCTCAGCGCCATCCTGGCCATCAGCGGGTTGGCCGATAACCTGGTGGGATTTTTCAGCATTATCGCTGCGTCCTTCGGCCCTATATGCGGCGCCATGGCGGCGGATTACCTGCTTGCGGGCAAGCGATGGTCGGGACCGCGGCTGGGCATCAATTGGGCCGGGTACATTGCGTGGATTATCGGTTTCATGGTCGGTATGCCGGAACATATTCCTGGACTTCCGGCGGCCCTGGTGAAAGCGGACAATCCAGCTGCGCTGTATGCATTCGCCACCGGCTTTGTGATCTATATCATTCTTGCCCGCCTGGGATTGCGGCCGCCGGTGGTCGAGTTGAAAGCAGGAAAACGTCCATGATGAAGACTACTCGCTGTTCTGTCTCTGCTGGCGTCTGGTTTATCGCTTGCTCAAACCACCAAGCCGCTCCCGCTGGAGCAACGAATCGCCCGTGCCGACCCATCGAAGTATCGCAACATGAAGGCGGTGCACGATGGCCCGGGTGCCTTGGACTATAGGCCGCTCTTCGATGCGGAGACGCTCGAGAGCAATCTGTTTTTCATGCATCGCGGGGTAATTGAGCCCAAGAGCGGCATTGGCGCCCACTTCCACAACCAGTGCGAAGAGATGTTCATCATCCTCGATGGCGAAGCCCAGTTCACGATCGATGAGCGCACGTCCGTGCTGAAGGGGCCGGCGGGCGCGCCAACACGCCTGGGCCACTCGCACGCCATCTACAACGCCTCCGATAAGCCGGTAGAGTGGATCAATTTCAACGTGGGCACGATGAAGGGCGTCTACGATGCCTTCAATCTCGAAGATGGGCGCGTAGGCGCCCCGCTTGACCCCATACCCACCTTTATCACCATGCATCTGGATCGGTCGCTGCTGAAGCCGGTCGATCACATGGATGGCGGTACCGGTACGGTGCAATACCGCCGGGCGCTCGATCCGACGGTCTTTTACACCACCTGGTCCTATGTCGATCACCTGCTTATGCCCGCGGGAACCTCGATTGGTCCTGTAGCCAAGCCGAACATGACAGAGATCTACTACGTAATGGCAGGCGACGGCAGCGTGACCATCGGCTCCGAGACGGCCGAGATCCACAGCCGGAGACGCCGTCCCGGTACGCCTGAACGAGAAGCAATCCTTTGCCAACTCGGGCAGCGGACCGCTGGAGTTGATGGTCTTCGGCATCGCCAGCGACATGGCCGCAAAGCAAGCCCTCATGGAAAGCAAACGCAGACTGCCGTAGAAGCCCGCATCCTGGCCCACTCAAGCCAAAGACCGGCTTGAATGCGGGAAGCCCAAAGCTTTTGTTGCAGGACCGCAGGTTCTCATCATAACCGCGCCTATCCAATGCTTCAACGGCACGAAGGCTCGGGTGCCCCATTCAAGCCGTACTTCGGCTTGAGAGGAATACCACAGCACTCGACCCGCTTGTATTCGTTTTCTAGCGATCGCGAACGCCGTCACGGGTTACTCTACATGTTTGGAGTTCAATCCATCCCACGCGGTCGTCCCGATGCCAAGCACTGCCGATCTGAGTCACACGAACACCTATAACCGCCTACTTCTTCTGGTTGCTGGGCTGGGCGGCTTGCTTTACGGGGTGGATGTCGGCATCATCGGCGGCGCACTACCTTACCTTGAGGCAACCTCGGGACTAAACGCCAGCCAGCTCTCGATCATTGTGGCCGCGGTGTTGCTGGGCAGCGTTATCTCTACGCTCTTCGCCGGCCTGCTCGCCGACTGGCTGGGGCGCAAGCCGCTCATGGTGATCAGCGGAGCGATCTTTGTTCTGAGTATTCCGGTCATCGCACTCTCTCACGGCTTCGCCCCGCTCTTCCTTGGCCGCCTTCTGCAAGGCGTCAGCGGAGGACTGGTGGGCATCGTGGTTCCGCTCTACCTGGCGGAGTGCCTGTCTGCGCAAGATCGCGGGAAAGGCACAGGAGCTTTCCAATGGCTCTTAACCCTGGGTGTCTTTTCTGCAGCAGTCATTGGCATCTATTACAGCTATCGCGTGGCGGCGATTACCGCCTCCATATCCCCGGCAGCGTTGCTTGGCGTGAAAGACCAGGCATGGCGGCGCATCTTCTGGATGTCGATGCCGCCGGGCATTCTGTTTGTGGTGGGTAGTTTGTTCGTTGCGGAGTCGCCCCGGTGGCTCTTCAGGCGCGGCCGCAAGCAGCTGGCCCTGAGCGCACTGCTTCGATCACGCAGTACGGAGCAGGCCACTCGCGAACTCGAGGAAATGGAGCAGACTTCCCTCTCCGTAGAAAACAAATCCTTCGCTAAAAGCGGGATCAAGGATTCTCTGCTGCGGCGAAAATATGTCCTCCCCTTCCTGCTTGCCTGCGTCATTCTTTTCTGCAACACAGCGACGGGAATCAACTCCATTATCGGGTACAACACCGACATATTACTGCAGAGCGGTTTGTCGGACTTGTACGCGCACTGGGGATATGTGCTGTTCACATTCGTGAACTTCCTGATGACCATCGTCGGCATGACGCTGGTCGACCGGAAGGGGCGGAAGTTCCTATTTATTCTGGGAACGTCTGGCATCATCGTGTGCCTGCTCTTTGTGGGCGCGCTGTTTCTGCGCACGGAAAAGAACCGGGTCGACGTCCGCGGCGCCATCCAGTCGATGGTGGGGCCGGAGCAGAATCTGCTGCTGCACTTTGATCAAGCCGACGCGCAGCGCCTTCTGCCCGCGAGCGCTCTCTCTGGCGGCTTCCAGGTGGACCGGCTGTCCATGACAGTGATCTACACGTATGGAGGATTTACCGCGGCCACCAGGGCCCTGCGCTCCGGCGATGCGGGCGAAGCGCCGGTTGCCATCGATCGGCAAAGCAGCCTTCCTTCGAGCAAGGTGGAAGCATTTTTCCGCAACCCGCTGGTCGACCTCAATGCGGCACGCACGGCTCCGCTCACCATTGAGCATGCCTATATCGGCCCCGTGCCCGGCGCGGTGCACGGCTGGCTGGTGGCGCTTGGGTTATACGGTTTTGTCGCATTCTATGCCCTGGGCCCGGGCGTCTGCGTATGGCTCGCGCTGTCGGAGCTGATGCCCACGCGCATCCGCTCAAATGGCATGAGTATTGCCCTGGTGATCAACCAGATGGTCTCGACCACACTCGCCGCCATCTTCTTACCCGTGGTCGGCAAGTACGGCTATTCCATGATGTTCTTCTTGTTCTGCGGTTTCACCGTCATCTACTTGTTGACTGCGGCGTTCTTTCTGCCGGAGACGAAGGGCAAGACCCTGGAAGAGATTGAGGCCTACTTTGAAGCCGCCTAGATTTTGGGATCCGGAGTGCACGACGCAATGAGTTTCTTTCTCGCACTGGATGCCGGGGGAACAAAGACGGATTACGTGCTCGCCGACGAGACCCGCGAACTGGGCAGAGTGCGCACCGGGTCGATCAAGCGCATGCGGGTGGATGCCGCGACCGCCAGCCAGAATCTGGAGTCCGCTCTGGCTCAACTTTCCGCACAGACGGGCATCTCCATGGCATCGATTACCCGCACCTGCATAGGGACCGCGGGGGAGAGCGTTCCGCTGGTGAGAGATTGGTTGCAAGCGGCGTTTAGCGCAAGAGTCGGCGGCGGACTGCTTATCCTGGGTGACGTCGAGATCGCCCTCGAAGCGGCCTTTCCCGGCCATGCCGGGGTACTCGCCATGGCGGGCACAGGATCAAATGTGGTTGGCCGCACCAAGGGAGGATTGCTGCTCACCGCAGGAGGATGGGGGCCGGCCCTGGCGGACCAGGGTTCCGGGCACAGGATCGGCCTGGAAAGCTTGCGCGCTATCTTCCTGGCGAAGGATCAGGAACGACAGACTCTGCTCTTATCCGCGGTGATGGAGTTCTGGGAGTTGCCCTCGCTGGATAGCCTGATCGAATATGCGAATAGCCAGCCGGCGCCCGATTTTTCCAAGCTGACCGGGGTTGTGGTGCGTTGCGCGGAGCTCGGGGACGAAATAGCGTTAGCGGTCTTGCGGCAGCAAGGAGAAGAGCTTGCGTACTTGATACAGCTGGTGATTCGCCGGCTGAGACTGCACTCGAACGAGCCCGAGTGGACCCCGCCCATAGCATTTACCGGCAGCATACTGGAAAACGTCGCCCTGGTTCGTGAAGCTTTGATTGCAGCAGTGCAGCGCGAATTCCCCGCCGTGCAAGCACCAGGTAAAGTGGTCGATCCCGTCGAAGGCGCCCTGTGGAGAGCACGTACGGGCACCTTCGAGTAAAGATCGGGATTTTTGCTGCGCTAGTAGATCACCTTCAGGCCAAACTGGATGACGCGTGGCGTGAAGGTACTAGTGATCTGACCGGTATTTGCGTTCAGAGCTCCGCCGTTGATGTCGTCAAGGGGAACGCTGCCGCCAACCCCGTACACGCCGGCTGTCGTGCCCTGGGTTCCACTGATGACTCCGCCGACGTTTCCAGTGCCGTTCCCGGGCAGGTAAAGGTTGGTGTGATTGAAGACGTTGTAGAACTCGGTGCGGAACTGGATCTTCAGGCTCTCGATGGGGGTATTGAAATTCTTGTTGAGCGCAATGTCAGTTTGGTACAAGGCTGGGGTGCGGCCCGGATTGCGGCTGGCGTTGCCGAACGGGCTAAGCACATTGCCTGCGGCATCCTTGATGGGAGGAAGAACGAAGGCCGGCAGGTTGACGTAGTTGACGTAGCCCGTGTTGGCTGCGCGGTGTGAACGCCCCTGGGTTACCGGCCTGGCCGGGAACCTTATTGGGGCGATACTCGTTGGCGCCGCGGTAGGTTGAGCCCCGGGATCTGCGGCGAGAGCGGCCTGGCTGGAGTTTGGGTTGTAGGTGAGATTAAAGGGCGTGCCGGCCTGCATGGTGTTGATTGCGCTGATCTGCCAGCCTCCAACGATGGTGTTGAGTGATGGAATTGGCGTTGGAGAGGAAGCGGCGGCCCTGGCCGAAGGGCAGCTCGTAGACGAGGCTGGTGATGTTGGCGAGGGGCAGGTTGTAGTCCGACTGGCCGTAGTCGGCTCTGATGTTGTTGCCATCCTGCGGGGAGGGTGTGTTGCCTTCGAGCGAGGCGCTGGCGTTGTCCAGCGAGTGCTCCCAGGCAAAGGTGTTCAGCAGCGTGAGGCCGCCGACGAAGCTGCTGCTCGTACTTGACCTGCAGCGAGTTGAAGTTCGAGTAGAACTCGTTCAGGGCCGTCGGTGATGTCTGACGGCCAGTTGGCGTAGGGACGAGCGAAGCCAAGCGCGGGATTCTTCTGGTTGGCGTTGAGGAAGCCCTGCAGCTTGACCCCATGGTTGCCGACGTAGGCGATGTCGAGCAGGGTGTTCTTGTGCAAAGTGCGCTGGATGCTGAGGAAGTAGCTCTCGACGTAGCTGTCCTTGGTGTTCTTGGGGATGTAGGTGATGTTGTCGGTCGCCTTGTTGAAGCTGGTGACGAGGCCGCTCGGGAAGCCCTGGTCGGCGGTGGCGAAGCATGAGGGCGTGGTCGTGCCGAACGCGATGATCTGGGCAGGAAGCGGTGTGGAGCAGTGGTTGGTGACTCGGGGTGATCTGGGTGACGGTGGCGAACTGCGCCTGCGGCGCGTTGATGCCCAGAATATCGCCGGAGCCGGCGCGCGTGTAGTGCGCGTAGCTTATGCCGAATCCGCCGCGAACCACGGTCTTGGAATCGATCGCGTAGGCGAAGCCAACGCGCGGTCCAAAGTCGTCGTAGTCCGGATTGACCAGCGTCTTACCGTAGGTTCCACCGTAGGAGACCGGCGTGATGCCGTTGCCGGCGACGGCTCCCGGCGTGGTGGTAAGACGGTCTGCGATACCGGATCGAAGTTCGAGATGCGGTTATAGAGCTCGGAGTAAGGCGAACCGTACTCCCAGCGCAGCCCGAGGTTCAGGGTCAGGGTGGGCAGAACCTGCCAGTCGTCCTGCGCATAGAGGTTGTGAATGTTCTGCGTGAGGTGCGCCTCGTAGTAGTTGGCCAGCGAGTAGGCATTCGTGGTGCCGAAGAGGAAGTCGGCCCAGTAGGTGTCGGTGACGGTTGATCCGCCGGCGTTCGAATAGCCGCCGCCAAAGGTGAACGAGCCGTAGAGCGGATTGTTGTCGTTCACCGCCATCCAGATGTGCTCATACTCGTAGCCGAACTTCATGGAGTGCTTGCCCTTCACCCAGGTGAAGTTGACCTTGGGGTCGATCAGGGCGGGATCCTGCCACTGCGGATTGGTGCTCTGGCGGCCGAAGCCGGTGAATCCCGTGATCCCGATGGAGGGCAGACCGCCGGCGACGACAGGGTTCGTGGTCGGCAGGCCGGGGATGTTGTTGAAGTCAGTGTTTCCGATGGAGAGGTTGTACTTGCCGGCCTTGGTGCGATCGAGGCCCAGGCGGGCATCGAGGACCTTGTTGGCGCCGAAGAGCTGGGTGTAGCCAAGGGCGATCTGCTGGTCGAGAATGCGGATGTTGCCGTTGGTCTGGCCGTCGAGCGGGATGGGAATGGTCGGATGGTTGACGCCGTCTTCTTTGCGGTCGCTGATACGCAGGAACGCGGAGTTGGCGGGATTGATCTGCCAGTCGAGCCGAAGATCGCCCTTGTCGGAGTTATCCGTGAACGGCGCCTGAACGGCGTAGTCGTTGGATGCCAGGCCGGTGCTCGACACGCCGCGAGCGGGAGCGAACAGCTGGCGCTTGTGCACCGGGCACGAGCTTGGGGCAGAGCAGAGTCTCGAATTGCGCCACGATCTGCTGCGAGAGTGGATTGAATTGCGGAGAACGGAATCGAAGTGAGGTGCGTCTGGGGTCGAGCGCGTAAACAGTCCCGGTGGTGGGGTTCTTCACCGGCGCGACGAGGATGCCGGTGAGCTCGTTCTGGGTGGGCAGGGTGAGCACGGTGAGAGGCTTGAGCACCTGGCGGAAGCCTTCGTAGTCGAGAAAGAAGAAGAGCTTGTCCTTGATGATGGGTCCGCCGAAGTTTGCGCCGAACTGATTGCGGTTGAAAGTCGGCTTCCGGAAGGGCACGGTGGTGCCGGTGTTGCTGACGATGAGGGGCTTGAAGAAGCCTGCCGCATTGAGGTCGGTGTTGCGGATGAACTCGTACAGCGTCGCGTGGAAGTGGTTGGTTCCGCTCTGCGAGGCCACGTTGATGGTGGCGCCGGAGGAGCGGCCATACTCGGCGCTCTCGTTATCGGTGACCACCTGGAACTGGGCGACGGAGTCCGGCGGGACGGCGATAATCTGGTTGTCGAAGCCCTGGTTGCTCTCGCCGTAAGCGTTGTTGTCGAGACCGTCGAGCAGGAAGTTGTTGAACATGCTGCGCTCGCCGTTGACGTTATAGGAGCCGGCGCGGACCAGCGAACTGACGGAGCTGGTGGTCGCGGCGGTAGGGGCCTGGCGTGAACCGGGAACCAGGGCCAGCAGGTCGGAGTAGTTGCGGCTGACCAGCGGGAGCGCCTCGCTCTGGTAGTTGGTGATGACCTGGCCGCGCTCACTCGTCTCGGTCTCAAGTTGCAGGGCGACGTCGGAGACCTGGACGGTGGTCTCGGTTGCGCCTGTCTTCAGAGACAGGTCGATGCGTTCGCGGCCGCCGACCGAGACGGTAATGTTGTTGGCGACGGCTTCGGCAAAGCCGGGCGCAGAAGCTGAGATGGTGTAGGCGCCGACGTGCAGGGACGGGGCTTCATAGTCCCCTTCACCATTTGCCGTGATCTTGGTGGTGACTCCTGTGGCGTTGTTGGTGATGGTGACGGCTGCGCCAGGAACGGCCGCGCCGCTCGCATCGTGAATGGTTCCAACAACACTTCCGTTTTCGTACTGGGCATGAAGGCAACTGGTAACGGAGAGAAAAAACAGGATGGCCGCCAGAAGCCGAGCTGCAGAAGGTAATTTGATGTCCATCATGACCTGAAGCTAACGTGAGGGCGGTTGCCACACTGTAAAAAGGAGGTTAAGCTGGCGTTACAATGGGTGCCCCCCTTGAATTTCTCGCCAATCTCACCTTGGCGCCTGAGTGCATCCTAAGAGCGTGGAATTCGTTATCGATCATCTCGATCACCTCGTGCTCACCGTAGCCGACATCGACGCAACGGTCGCTTTCTATACCTCCGCACTTGGCATGGAGGTGGTTACGTTCGGGAATCGAAAGGCGCTGCGATTTGGGGAGCAGAAGATCAATCTTCACCAGGCCGGTAAGGAGTTCGAGCCTAAGGCTGCGCATCCTACCCCAGGGTCGGGGGACCTATGCTTCATTACCAAAACCCCGATTGAGGATGTGGTTTCTCACCTGAAGGCGCTCCACTATCCCATTGAAGTAGGTCCGGTAGAGCGCGACGGCGCGGTCGGAGCCATTCGTTCCATCTACCTGCGCGACCCCGACTTCAATCTGATTGAAATCAGCAACTACGTCTGATCTGCCGTGGAGCCACCCGGCGGCGGGTTACTTCAGTTTCGCGCGTCGTTACCGACGGTCATCCCGGTTAGAAATGAAGCAACATCTTGCATTCAAGAAGCTCGCAAAGCGCTTTTTCTTGGTAAGCTACTTGCGAATTCAACTCATTGCTTTTCGGCAGCCCCCGGGCCAGTAAGATTCCCGACCATGAGCCGCTTAGCTGCCCGCCGATCTCTCGAATCAAATATCCCCCCAAAAACTCCGCATGAGAGCGGTCCGCCACTTGAGCTGTACCCCAATGGCGATAGGTTTGGCAGCTGTAACGGTCGATTGCTCTGCGACACAGTTGAACAGACTCTTTCTGGAAATGAACGAATTAGGGAGGCAAAGATGAATATTCGCAAGGTAGCATCCCTCGGAATCATGCTCTTGGCAAGCCGGCTTGTGTTTGCCGATGCGAGCTATCAGGAGACCACGCAAGTCACCGGCGGGAGCATGGTGGACTC
The DNA here is from genome assembly GCA_963821315.1 of uncultured Acidobacteriaceae bacterium. Classification (GTDB taxonomy): domain Bacteria; phylum Acidobacteriota; class Terriglobia; order Terriglobales; family Acidobacteriaceae; genus PALSA-350. Next base: position 490,353 of record CAWGDP010000025.1, read on the forward strand.
GCTCAAATCGGTTAGCTTTCTCAGTAAATCGATGAGCAACATGTTTGCGCCCATGACCACGACCACCATGGTGCACGGCAACCAGAAAGCTGTGGTGAGTAAAGACTCGACTGAGATCACCGACCTCGATCGCGAGACCATCACCCACATCGACACCATCCACAAGACTTATACGGTGGTGACCTTTGCCCAAATGCGGCAGGCCATCGCGAATATGCCGAAGCAGATGGAGCAAGCCCAGGCGCAGGTGAAAGAGGCGCAGGCTCAGCAGGAGGCGCAACAGCCGAAGACCGACTTGAAAACCAGCTTTGACGTTTCCGCAAAGAACACCGGCGTGACCAAAGAAGTCAACGGGCTTACAGCGCAGGAGCAGGTGGTCACGATGCAGATGCATATAACCGACCCCAATGCGCCACCCACCGAAGCGGTGAACAGCATGACTTATGTGGTCACGACCGACGCGTGGATTGCTCCCGACCCACCGGAGGTGAAGGAGATTCAGGACTTCGATATGCGGATGGGGCAAAAGTTGATGGCCGGGGTGGATCTGTCAGCCTGGAAATCGGAAATGAGCCAGAACACGGGCATGGCGCAACTCTTCGGCGGCAAGCCGGGCTCTGGGGAAGCCATGGCGCAGATGGCAAAGGAGATGGCAAAGCTGAAAGGCACACGCGTCATGGAGGTCACACGCATGGGCGGCAGCGGAACCGGGCCAGGAGTGACGCAAAACTCCACCCAGAATACGGCCCAGGCGGCTCCGACTGCAGCACCTGCGAACTCGTCGGGCGCGGTTGCGGGCCAGGTAGCGACCGATACGGCGGCCCAGACAGCCGCAGGAGAAGCGAGCAGGATGGGGATCTTCGGGAATGCGCTGGGCAGCTCCGCGCTGGGCGCTTTCCACAGGAAGAAGGCGGCCACGCCGCCACCGGCGGATGCACCTGCAGCTACGACAACAACTGCGACAGCCAATGGAACCCAGACCACAACCAGCGCCGTCTTGATGGAGACGACGACGCAGAAATCAAACTTCTCGCAGGCACCCGTGCCGTCCACTGCCTTCCTGGTGCCGGCAGGATTTAAGAAAGTCGAGTCGCCGGTTTATCCCGCTGCCGGCAAATAGCAGAGGTTCAAGGGGGAACTGCCACTGCCGAGCGTGGTGGTCCCCATTCTTCTTGCGTCAACTGGGTCTTGCTCTAGCAGGTTGCGGAAGGTTGCCGGAGGATTTCCGATCTACCGATCCATCAGCAACAACGTTGCATGGAAGCGCAACCCCTCACTTTGTCATCCCGCCTGCCCCGGCGTGCCGAACGGGGACGGCTGAAGTTACCCAGGACATGGTCCTGGGTTGACTAGCCCGAATCGCGATTAGTCCATTTCAGAGGTAGATTACCCAGGATTGCATCCTGGATACTCTCAGCCGTCCCTACGGGACTTAATTTGGAGAAGGTAGTTCTCACCAGAAACTAAAGCCCTGATAGCTGTGGCTTTTTACGGTATGGCTGAAGCCCTGTCCTTCATCCTGAGTTCTTCCAAACCCCGCCAGCACCGCGCCCCTATCCCCCGTCAGTAACTGGATCAAGTAACTACATTAACGGTACCCTGCCCAAGTCAGTAAGACTGCGAGGCCGGATATGGGACTCGATCGAGGATACGCAAAGACTCTGCTCCTGGTGATGTCGGTGGCCGCATGTGGTCAAGCCTCAATGGCCCAGACTGGGGGAGCCCCCACACTTACCGTGGATGCGGCTGCATCCCACCATCCGATAAGCCCGAATATCTATGGAATAGCCAACTACGGGCTCGACGCAACCTTCGCCCAGGAGATCCAGGTACCAAATATCCGCTGGGGAGGCGACGGCACAACCCGCTACAACTGGCTTGTCGATTCGAGCAATTCAGGCTTCGATTGGTACTTCATGGGTGGTAACGGGGAAACTACGCCAGTGCCGGGCGCCGGGCCCGACCTTATGGTCAACACCTACAAACCGGCACACGCCAATGCCCTGATCACCATCCCAATCATCCCGTACGTCAACAAAACGTCGGCATGGAACTGCAGCTTTCCCGTGTCCGTCTATGGGGCGCAGCAGTCAACCAATCCCTATGTGCACCCGAACGGAGACAATTGCGGCAACAGCATCGCTACCAATGGAACGCAGTTGATCGACAACGATATCTATGCCAACCACATCGACAACACCACCAGCCTACAAGAGCAGTGGGTACAGCATCTGGTCAGCACCTTTGGCACCGCCGCCAACGGAGGAGTGAAGTTCTACCAACTGGACAACGAGCCCTATGGATGGTCGAACACCCATCGCGATGTGATGCCGAACGGCGCCACCTATCCAACCATCACACAACTGGGCCAGCAGTATGCGGCCGCAGTCAAACAGGCTGACAGCACGGCTCTGGTTCTGGGACCCTCCGATTTCACGCTGGGTGGTTGGATCGGCGATACGGCCCAACAGGGCGGCCTCTTCGCCGGCCAATACTACCTGCAACAAATGGCCGCCTATGACAAGGCACATGGTCAGCGCATCCTGGATTACTTTGATGAACACTATTACTTCAACGTCTCCACCCCGGCAGCCCAGCTTGCCTCCACGCGCACGCTGTGGGATCCGACTTACAACGGCGGCACCTGGGTCGAGCAATGGGACTTCAACGGCCCGATGCAGTTGATCCCCCGCTTCCGCAGTTGGATCAGCACGTACTATCCCGGTACTTTGTTGTCGCTCTCTGAATACAGCATCGATAGCGGACAGAAGTCCATCGTCGATGCGATTGCTGAAATGGATGTACTGGGTATTTTCGGTCAGCAACCAATCGACTTCGCAAATATGTGGAGTGCACCGGCCCCTACGGATCCCATCGCCTACGCCTTTCGCATGTTCAGAAACTATGACGGCAACGGCAGCCAGTTCGGCGACACTTCTGTCAGCGCCGTCAGCACGGATCCAGGCGATCTCTCCATCTACGCCGCTCAGAGATCGAGCGACAACGCTGTGACCATTCTGGCCATTAACAAGACGACCGGCGCACTCAGCAGCACAATCGCCCTCGCCAATCTGAACCTCCCGTCAACCGCCCAGGTTTACACCTACTCCCAGGCGACTCTTACGTCGATCGTCCACGCTTCGGATGCGGCGATTACCAACGGCTCTATCAGCTACAGCTTTCCCAGCTACTCGGCAGTCCTGTTTGTGGTCCAACCCACCGCTGCCGCGGTCACAGCCACAACAACCAGTCTCTCTGCATCCGCGGCACAAATCACAGTCGGCCAGAGTATCACCTTCAGTGTTACGGTTACCCCTGCAGCAGGGTCTGCAGCCGGGGGAAATGTGACGCTGCTGGATGGCTCTACGCCGCTCGGAACGTCGGCCCTGGCAAGCGGAGCGGCTACGTTTACCATCACGTCGCTCGCCGCCGGGACCCATAGCATCACCGCTTCCTATGCCGGGGACTCTACCGATGGCGCGTCCACCTCGAATGCTGTGTCTATTCAGGTCAGTGCAGCCACAGGCCCACTTCAGGCAACCACGGTTACCCTTACCGCTAATCCGGCAACAGCCGTCTCGGGCCAAACAATTACTCTCACCGCAAATGTCGCGCCAACTTCTGGAACCTCTGTACCTACTGGAACGGTTACGTTTAAGGATGGCAGCACCGCGATTGGATCCTCAAACCTGGCTGCGGGCACGGGAACGCTTTCCATCAGCACTTTGAGTGTCGGGAGCCATAGCATCACTGCGTCCTACGCCGGGAGCACTACGGATGGCGCGTCCACCTCGAATGCTGTGTCTATTCAGGTCAGTGCAGCCACAGCCCCACTTCAGGCAACCGCGGTCACCCTTACCGCTAATCCGGCAACAGCCGTCTCGGGCCAAACAATTACTCTCAGCGCAAATGTCGCGCCTACCTCTGGAACCTCTATGCCTACCGGGACAGTTACGTTTCAGGATGGCAGTACGGCGATTGGATCCTCACCCCTGGCTGCGGGCGCCGGAACGCTTGCGATCAGCACGTTGAGTGTTGGAACCCACTCGTTGACCGCGGCCTACAGTGGAGATGCGAGCAATTCGCCGTCTGCTTCGAAGGCGGTTTCGGTAACCATCACCCCGGCGACGACGCCTCCTCCGACTCCTGTTGCTGATTATGGGCTTACGCTTTCGAGCAGTACTCTGAGCATGACGCAAGGCACGCCCGAATCCTTGACGGTGTCGGTAGCCCCGGAAAACGGATTCAGTGCTTCGTTATCCTTCGCCTGCTCCGGGCTGCCGAGCGGGTGGGGCTGCAGCTTTGCGCCCCCCACGCTCTCCGGGAGCGCGCCGGAGAGCACAAAGTTGACCATCAGCGCTACCAACAGCAGCCAGTTGACGCCGCTGCCCTCGGGGCTTCTCCTGGCGCTGGTCTCGCCGATTCCGCTGTTCCTTTTCGGTCTTTCCAAGGGAAGGTCACGCAGGGCAGAATGGATCCTGCTTTTGGTCTTCCTGCTTGCTGCCTTGGCAGGCTGCGGAACCTCATTCAAAGACCCGCAACCGGGGCAGTCGAGTACCTACAACGTGACTGTAACTGCGTCAGGTACATCCGCACCCACTCATACGCAGACGTTTGTACTTACGATGATGTCGGCGCAGTAGCGATGGTGTTTCTTTTCCAGTACTCACACACCTCACGGTTCGAGGGCGAAGATCTCGTTTGGCGCCAGGAAATACGGCGGCACGATGGCCGGAATATTAGACAGCGGCAAGACCTCTTCAGGCACTTCGATGCCCAACACATCGCTCATAAACTTCCGCCTCTTCTGACAGCGAGCGTAGCAATCAGGGAAAGCCTCCTTCAGCTGATTCCTCAGATCCGTGTCCGCCAGAACCACCCCATCCTCCATGCGCGTCGAGGCATATACCGGCGAACTGGGGATGACATCTACCTGGATCGCCATGCCCGAATGAAGCGGGATATCCGAGTTGGGATAGACGGGAGAGCTGAGCCACTCATCAAGGTGGATCAAATGACCCGGGTTGAGGAAAATACCAAAGCGTTCAAAGGGCAGGCGTTCGTGAATCAGGCGCCACAATTGCCCCCCAGGCGTACCGGGCTTGAGCAGCCCAAACCACTCGTTCATGACCTCGAAATAGCGACCGGCAAACTCCTGAACGTAATCGGCAGCGGCCGATGGCAGGTCATGAGCCGAAGAGGCAATCCACCCTGAGCGGCAGCTGTTACTGCCCCAGTAGGAGAGATTCATGGAGAGAGAATTTCCCCGTTTAATCTTTTCCCCCCGAGGGCCGGAAAGACCAAACGTTGCTGTGCGTCCAGTCCCAAATGTGGTGTGGCACCCCAGGGGCTCTCCGCAACTGCCGCCCAGCGCAACGACCTCATGATCAGTCATGCCCTCGCGCATGCCAAAGATCATCCGTTTGATACTTTCAGACGCCTGGATGCTGGTGTATTCAAAATAAGCGATGTCGGTAGGAGAGCAGAAAGTGCGTAGGCCGTACCCCGGATGCATCAGCAAGTCCGTGGAGTTCACCACATTGTTCCTTCCCGCAAGTTCTCGCAGAGTATCTACCAGGTAGGAAGGCAGCTCAATCGCGTGCGGAGCATCCGGAAGCTCGTGGTCAGAGAAATACTTCCATCCCGCGCATCCCACGATCGACGATGCGTCAATTCCCTCTCCTGCAAATATATCCTTGATTTTCCGGCTCTGGTCGCGCGGCTGATTCAGCAAGGAGAAGGGCTGAAAGCGTTCCCTTCTCAACTTGCCCACGTTAAATAAAGGGCTTACGCCGACATAGGCTTCGCATTCGTTGCCCACGACCAGCAAAGGGGTGCCAGTGAGCCCAAGGATGAACAGTGCCTCCTCGAATCGCGGATCGAAGCCCGTGAGATAAGCCAGGTTGGCAAAATGTTCGCGATCGCCATAGACAACCAGATGGGTGAGCTTGCGCTCATTCATCCCGGCGCGTAATCTCTCGACGCGCTGCTCGAACTCGGCGCTGGAGGCTTGTGGAGGATAGGCTGCCTGGCCGAATTCGGGCCAGCCGATTTGGATGATGCGATGGGTCCGTGTTTTTACCGGCATTCCTAAGCAAACTCCCTGTGGAGGACCATCGCTAGAATACTAAACGGAGAGCGACCTGGCCTATGCGCCCGGCATTTGCACCAGTCACCTGGCCAAAGTTGCTGGCGGCAAAGTTGCCCACCGGAGCCTGGAATTGCGCGTGGTTGAAGGCGTTGAAGAACTCGGCACGAAATTCCAGGGAAACTCTTTCGGTGATGGGAGTGACCTTATGCAACGCCATGTCAAAATTATTAGTGCCGGGTCCGGAAAAGAACAAGCGGTTGGAATTGCCCGGAACCCCCAACGTTTCCTGAGAGAAGACTGAGGTGTTGAAGTACTGGTGCCCGGCGGAGTTACGAGGATTATATTTGACGATTTTCTGGCCATTGTAATTGGGCAGGTCGATGGAATGAATGCCCTGACCATCACAATCACAAAGAGAGCGGTCGTCGAGTTCCTGCATCAGAACGGGGAAACCAGTGGTAAAGCGCGTAATACCGACAAGTTGCCAACCATTGAGCAACTTGCCGGAGAGGCCGCCGGGACTGGAAAGCCAGTGGCCGAAAGGCAAGTCGATGTTGTAACTCACGACAAAATTATTTTTGATATCGAAGGTAGAAAGCCCACGGCTGAGACTCGCGGCGTACGGATTCACCGACATGGTATAAGCGGAGGCGTCATCCATCGATTTCCCGAAGGTGTAGGCGCCCAGGAAGCGCGCAAATCCGACTCTCTTATCGACCGATATCTGCACGCTGTTATAAGTAGAGTCGCCGTTTGCCCTACTGTACGGGTTATCACCAAAATCAAGCTCGCCGATATCGAGATGGCGGCCCGACGTGACCGAGTAGGGCCGGGTTCCATTCCAGGTTTGTCCATTGAGGGAGTAGATGGTATCGGCGCCGCCTAGGACCGCATCCGCCGCTGGACTGCCCGGCGGCCGCGAATGCCTGGGCGATCCCCAAGCACCTCTGCGCGTTGCCCGGGTTGAACTCCTGAATCTGAAACAAGTGGTGATCGACAGCGCCGATGTAGCCCAGGGTCACAATCGTAGTAGGGCCCAATTGGCGCTGGATAGTGAGGTTGTATTCGATAGCGTACGGAGACTTATTCCCGGTGTAATAAGCCGGGGAAAGGGCGATGGGGAGAAACGCGGCAAAGCTGCCGTTCGGAGGGGGAAGGGCAAACGGGAACCGCTGCCCGGGGTTGAGTCCACTGGCGCGGCCCTCAAACGGTGTTTCCAGGTAGATGAGCGAAGGGCTTTCATAGTAAAGCCCGAAGGGAGCGTCCCCGGTTTCGAAATCGCCCGAGGTGGTGTCGAGCGTGGTAAAGAACTCACCCACCGCGGCATGGATGGTGCTCTGGCCGGCAGGCAGCAGCTTTTGCAAGAACCCACTTTCTGGCGACGGAGAATATGCCAAACCTAGCCGAGGGGCAAAGTTATTCCAGCGCGTGGGCCCAAGGGTCTTGGGAATTCCCTTATCGCCGGGGAAGAGCCAGCCTGTAGGAGAGTCAGTGAAGACGGTCGATTGTTGACCAGGATTGAAGGCCTGAATTCTGTTGCGAGCGTCCCACCACGGTTGGGCGACCTCCCAGCGCAGGCCGTAGTTGATGGTCAGATTAGGGCTGGCGCGGAAGTTGTCCTGGATGTAGAGAGCGCCGGCGTTGGAAAGTCCATCGAGGTATTGCCTGCTGCTTTGAATAAACTGATCGGGCGCACCAATGAGAAAGTCGGAGAAATCGATTCCGGTTTCGCCTCCGCTGAAGACGAACTGGCCATTGGGCACTGGTCCGCCCCGCCGATACCACTGTTTGTGCGACACTTCTCCACCGAACTTAACGGAGTGCTTGCCGACGACCCAGGAGAATCCGTCCTGCAGCTGAAACACGTTCTGGAAATTGCCGTCGGTGATGGCGGCTCCCATGGTCACGCCCAGACCGTTGAGGATCACATCCGGAACACCCTCTGCGGCTGGATTGGCGGGAATCAGGCCTAGGCCACCCTCGGTGAAGCCGAAGGAACCAACATTGCCCAGTCCCTGCACCGGAGTGGGACCCGGATACACAATCCTGTAGTAAGTGAAATGGCCCTCGTTTACCTTGCTGGAACTGAAAACCTTGGTGTTGCTGATGGTGGCTATCTGGGCGCGCGAAGGTAGTATGTAGCCGAAGCCCGGCACGTTGGTAGTCGTGCCATAGGTATTGGGGGCGAACAAGGGCTGGTTCACGACTGCACGGTCAAAGTGGTAATAGAGCGTCCAGGTGTCGTTGCCGTTGTGGGTAGGAAAGTCGCCGCGCGCACCAAACTTATCGTCGGTAACGTGTTGGTCGGCCGCAGCGCTCGAATAGGTTGGATACACCCCGCCGCCGGCGCCGTTGGCGGTGGGAAGGAACTGAAGCAGCCCCGCCGCGGCCGGCGAATAGGCAGCTTGGGGAATGATCCCATTGGGAAAGACGCACGCTGTGGTTGTCGTACAACCGGGAGCGAAATAGGGCTCTCCCGCAGTCACGGCGTAGCCCAGGCGCGAGCTGAGGGTGGATGCAAAGTGCCCGGCGTCGTTATCTCCACGCACCGCGGGAAGCGGACTCCCGCTTTGTTGCAGGTTGGCGAGCAGCGCAGCGACCGGCGCGGACATATCACCGCTCTTCTGCGCCGCCGAGGGCACGTTCAGGACCCCGGTGGAAAGCCCCGCGGTCTGCCGTGTTCCCTGGTAGTCGCCAAAGAAGAAGATGCGGTTCTTGATCACAGGACCGCCCGCGGAGCCTCCGAACTGGTTACGTATCAAGGTTCCGCGGGTGCTATCGAAGTAAGTTCTCGCGTCTAAATCTGTGTTGCGCAGGAATTCGAAAGCAGAACCATGGAACTGATTGGTGCCGGACTTGGTGATCACATTGATGACCGCGCCGGAAAAGTTGCCGTACTCCGGGTCAAAGGTGCTGGTTTGCAGCCGGAATTCCTGGATGGAATCGAGCACCGGTATCGCGCCCGCGCCATTGGAGCCGTTGTCTTCGACGATCGATCCATTCACCATGAAAGCGTTGGCGTTTTCACGTTGACCATTGACGGAGAGCAAGCCGGTCGTGAGATCGCCGGATGCAGGAATGGTGGGCTGGAATGGACTGGGGTTGCTAACCGGCGCAACACCGGGCTGCAATCCCAGAAGGTCGAGATAACTGCGCCCGTTTAAAGGGAGAGAAATGATCTTCCGGTCCTCGATCACATCACCCACGGTCGTGCTGCTGGACTCCACTTCCACCGCTGAACCGGTCACCGCCACAGTTTGGACAACCGCCCCAACCTGCAGTTTGAAATCGACACGATAACGTTGGTTTACCTCCAGCCTGAAAGCGGTTTCCACAGATGTCTCGAAACCGGTTGCACTCACCGTGAGGTTGTAATTGCTGCCCACGGGGACGGCAAGGAATTCATAGCTTCCGTTGGCATCGGCGGCGGTTTGCCGATCAAGCCCGGTGCCGGTGTTTTGCAGCACCACCTTGGCATGAGGAACCGCGGAGCCACCCTGGTCTGTAATCACTCCGTAGAACTGTCCGTCCTGCGCCCACAGAGGATGGGAAAGCAAACAAATCAGGAGGCACATCAATATCCGGTGGTGCGCGGTCCAACATCTCGCCAGTTTTCCAGTCAACTCTTGCTGCGGGACCGATGCTCGGTTGTTAGACACGTTCGCACCTCCGTCTTGCGGATTTATTTGGAAGACTGACTTTCCCTGGGGTGGTCCCTGCTGAAACGGATAAGCGACCGGATATAAGCGCTTTTATACGCCATTATTTTTGATTGTCAAGCATCAATTCACGCTCGTTGAGGGTCCGTGAGCGGCATCTATAATCTTCCCACGATGAAGTCTGTCACCATCCGCGATGTCGCTAAAGCCGCAGGCGTCTCGGTCGCAACTGTTTCCTACGTCCTGAATAACAATGGCCGGGTCGGCCGGCTCACTCGCAGGGCCGTTCTCTCGGCGGTTCGAAACCTGGACTATGTCGCAAATTTGAATGCCCGCAATCTGGCGAAGGACGCAAGCCAGACGCTGGGCATGATTGTCTCTGACATTCAGAATCCCTTCTTCCCCGAAGTGATCAAAGGCTTCGAGCAAAGGGCGCGCGAACAAACCTATGACGTGATCCTCAGCGACACCAACTATGACTCTGCTGTTCTGGCTGAAGCAGCAACCAGGATGTTACGGCAACGGGTGCGCGGCATCTCTTTTATTACTTCTGAAGTCGCCCTGGCGACCATCCGCCAGATCAAAACCAGACAAACTCCTGCGGTCTTTCTGGATGTAGGGCCTGTTCAGCAATATATAAGCAACGTAAAGATAGACTACGCTTACGGCATAAGAGCCGTGATCGACCATCTCGTCTCGTTAGGTCATCGCCGAATCTCATTTGTCGGCGCGCGCAACGATTTGCAATCGAATACGGCCCGGCGGGATGCCTACCGGCATTACATGCGCGAACTAGGCCTGAAAGTGGGAACGGTGCTAGAGGGGAACAGTCATTTCGATGGAGGCCTGGCGGCCGGGGCTGCGATCTGTCAACTTGTTCCCCGGCCTACGGCAGTAATGGCCAATAATGATTTGACTGCTATCGGAATTATCAAGGCGTTGCAGTCAAGCGGCTTGAATGTTCCCAAACATATCTCAGTTACCGGCTTTGACTGCACGCAGTTAGCCGCGTACACCACTCCTTCACTAACTACAGTGGACCTGAAGCGAGATCTGGTAGGACGAATAGCTGCTGAGGCACTTCAGTCTCTTTTCTCCTCTCCAACCCACGCGGGACAGGAGTATCCCATCGTCCCCACCCTGATCGCGGGAGAGTCCACGGGCAAAGCCGGACGATAGAGATTCCGCGGCCACGTTTCCCACACGCTACCATAGCGTCGTGCTCGAATTTAAAAACACATTGCTCCCTCTAAAGTTGCACTTATTTCCGAAACTTTAAGTTAGGGATGCGTGTTTCCCTATCACAGTGACAGCAATCGCACAGTTACTTGGTGGCAAGCCTGGCTCTGAATCAGCCCCCCGGCTTACATCAACGTGCCATTGCTACAGGTGCTGCACAGCACAAACTTAAACAATCGAGAAAGAAGGGCCTATATGAAGTGTATCCACGGGCTTCGCGTGTTCTTGATGATTGGTGTTGCCGCGGGTGTTGCCGGTTGCAGTTCAGGAAGCGGCAGCGCGCCAAGCAATTCAAGCTCAACCCCCGCACAGAGCGGTTCCGTATACGTGCTCGGAACCGATGCGCCACTTCCCAGCGTCGTGTCCTTCCCCGTCAACGTGCAGAGCATTACGCTTTCCAACGGTTCCGCAACCCCGGTCTCTCTACTGAGTGGCGCGCAGCTGGTCGATTTTGCGCGCTTCAATGGACTCTCAACCCTGCTTGATTTCAACTCCATCCCCGCCGGGACTTACACTACCGCGACCATTACCCTCGGTTCCGCTTCTCTCGGATACCTCAATGTGCAGTCCGGAACACCGCCTGCCGTCGCCTCCATGCCGGCGACGCTTACCCAGTCTACCGTGACCATCAATCTGGCCAATCCTTTTGTGGTGAATGCCGGGGATATGGATGCACTCCGCTTTGATTTCAACTTACAAAAGTCCATCCAGGTAGACGCCAATGGACAGATCACCGGCCAGGTTACACCTACGCTCGATCTCAAGGCGCTCAGCGCAAGCGATCCTGAAAACTACATCGATGAGTTTGACGCGGGAGTTGTCAGCATCGACGCTGCCGCTAATTCGTTCGTCATTCAAGGCCCACATAGCCGCCAATACACGGTGCAACTCTCATCGAGTACAGAGTTCGAGAACAACGAAACGATCGCCAACCTGACCACCAGTTCCATCGTCCAGGTCTCCGGCTCCTTTGCGCCCAACAGCCAAACCATCAGCGCGGATTGCGTAGGTATTCTGTCGCAAGATGGGTATTGGGCAGCGGGACTGATTACCGATGTGACCCCGCCGCAAGCTGCGGCGAATGGGTTCAACCTGTACGTCCGCGCCGAGTTGCCGGCGGATACGGGCCTGACACTGGGCCAGATCGCCGACATCAACCTGAACGGTAGCGAGATGTATTTCATCTACAAGTTGCACACGCCTCTTACCCAGTTCTTCTTTAACTCCAGCCTGCTGGTTCCGGGACAGCACGTCAGCATTGGTGGTCCGTTGAGCGACGCCAGCAACCCGCAGGCGGTAACCGTTCATCGCATCGTCCTTCGTCACGAAGGTCATACGGGTGAATGGGTAGCGGGAAGCACAAATACCGGTAATGGCACCTTCCAGTTCAACTCGAATGGGCTGGCCGGAGTTCTCTTTAACGGCCCTATCACGGTCTACACCACGCCAGTCACTAACTGGCTAGGTGGCCTGACTGGTCTAAGTGGCCTCAGCGGCAATTCTGCCATTTCTATCCGGGTAGTTGGTCTTGTGCTGAAGAATCCGAATACTGGAAGCCCGGTGTTCGTTGCCCGCAGCGTGGAGGAACTGCAGTAGCTTTCGACGCTCAAATGCATAACTGAGAATGGCCGCTCTCGCAACTGGGGAGCGGCCATTTGTACGTCATGGCTTGGTTGCCAGGATCAGCGGCGATGGGCCCGGCGCATCCAGTTTGCGCGCATCGGTGAATCCCGCGGCTTGTAACCAGTTGCTGATTTCTTCAAAAGAATATGTGCCTCCACTCTCAGTGTTCACCAGCATGTTGACGGCAAAGAAGAGCGCATTCAGTGGGCCGGTGCGGTCCGGGTTCACCAGGAACTCAGCAATCGAAATGGTGCCCCCAGAGGCAAGTGCCTGGAATGTTTTCTTAAGCAGTGCCTGGCTGCGTTCCGTGCCCTCGCTGTGAAGAATATGCCCCAGCGTCGCCAGGTTGTGACCACTGCCGAAGTCAACTTGCAGCAGATCGCCTTCGACAAACGAAAAGCGATCGGCAAGGCCAAAGCGGGCCACCGTCTTACGGGTCACTGGAATCACTTCCGGCCAGTCCACCGCGGTTACGCTCACCTTTTCAGATGCCTGAGCCATCGCGATGCCCCAAACTCCTGAGCCCGCGGCGAGGTCAAGTACGCGAGCAGCGGGCGCCGCCCCATTCGCGTTGTAATGACGGCTAAGCACCTGCGCCGCGGGATAGCTCAAGGGGAAGATATCGTTGACGAACTGCTGGAAAAAGTCGCCGCCCTGCTCCTCCTTGTTCACCGCCGCAGCGGGTTCACCGGTCATCACAATTTTGTTCAGTTGAAGCCATTTGGGAATCAATTGCTCACTGCCGTGACGAATCATTCCGCCCATGAAGCCGGGCTTGGTGCTGACCAGAAATGCGGAGCTCTCGGGTGTAAGTGAGAAATAGCCTTGCTTATCTTTTGCCAGGAAGTCGAGGCCCACCAGCGCATTCATGACTGCAGTCAGTCCTCGTTCCGAGGCGCCTGTCTCTTTCTTGATCTCTAAGACAGTTTTCGGGCCGCCATCCAGCAGATCGAAGATGCGATGGCGGATCGCTGCTTCCAGAATAAGTGGGGGAACATATCCCCAGGCGAACTGCTGGATGCGTTCAGGTGTTACCGGTGCAGTCACAGGTGTCGTCATAGTTTCCTCGATGGTTGAATGGGAGAATTATACGCAGCTTCAGAGAAGGTTAATTCTTGCTGTCTGACGCTGCCAGCGATGAGATGAGCTTGTCCGCCTCCTGGCTGGAAGCGTCGACGCTTTGGATAAGGTTCGCAACATCGCTTTGCAAGCCGGCAGAGGTGCCTTTGAGTGAGCCGATCGCGCGCGAATTCAGATTGTGCTTCAAGAAGAGGACCTGGTCGTGGAAGGCCTTTAAAACTGGCGTTATCTGATCTTCGGTGCGGCGCATGGCGCGCATGTAAGCGGTCTGGCGGGTCTTGGCATTGCGCAGCATAACGGTGTCCTGCGACTTCAGTTTGCCATTATCCATCGCATTGATTTCACCCTGCCACTCCTTGAACAGATCGTTGCTCACCTGGTCGATCGACTGAATCTTGTCATGGAGCTTGCCCGCCTGTGAGTCGGCGCTTTCGTAATCGGAGTTGAGACGTTTGTATGACTTTTCCAGGGAACCGCCCTGAAAGCCGGTTAGGGCCTGAAAGGACTCCATCGTGGTTTGCAATTGCTGCCTGGTTTGATCCTGGTCTTTCTTGGCATCCTTGATACGCTGCACCAGGATGTCGCGCTTCTCCTTGCCCAGGGTGCGCATCGTCTTGTAGTAAGTCGATTTGCAGCCAGCCAACAACAGGGTGAGAACAATGAGAGGAATGAAGATAACTCGACGCAAGACTTCTCCCTTTTGATCTTAGAGCGCGGCGTATTCTTTTTTGGCTGCCACCAGCATGGGCAGGTCCGCATCCGCGTCTTTCCAGGTTAGGAAAAATGCTTCGTATGCCTTCTTGGCGCTTGCCTTATCGCCGCCCATGGCATACGCTCGCGCCAATCCCAGCTGCACCTGCGCCCGAAAAGGAAACAACGTCAGTTGCATGGCGGTGCCTGAGTTGGCGCGGATCGCAGTTTGAAAAGCGCTCAGCGCATGGCCGGCATCGTGCAGTTGCAGGTATGCCAGCCCCTGCACGTAAGAAGCCGGAAAGTTTGCATCATAAGGCTTGGCCGGCTCGGCAGCATCCACTGCCTCTTGCGCGCGGCCAGCCGACAGAGCCACAAATGCTTTGCTGAGCGCACTGTACGCGTCCTGGATCAGCGTGTCCTGGGGATACTTCCTGCTCAGTTCCAAGCTTAAAGGTAGCGCCAGCTTGCTGTCGCCGCAGATCGCAGCCGCCAGGGCTGCCGTTGCCTGGGTCTGCTTACTCTGGTCCAGCAGCAGCGCCTGCTTAACGGCCGCCTCGTTACCCTCGCACAACCCGGCTACCCCGCGCGCGGACGCCCCTTGCACCAGGATGCCGGCCTGCGCGTCTGGAGCTTTGGCGTGGGCCGCCTGCTCAAACGCCCGCCGCATGGTCGCAACCGCCATGCTGTACTGGCCGGAGTATTGCTGTGTTTGGGCCAGGACTTCGGTCGCAATGAATTCGTCCGGCCGTCCCGCCACCTTGGCCATAATCCGTTGCACTTCCTGCGGCTCCCCTAAAAGAAAATAGGCCGACATGTGCACCACCAGGTCATCCGTGCTGCTTTCCAGGCCCAGCCTTCGGGCCCGCTCCAACTCCGTCTTCGCTTCGGTCATGCGGCCCAGGGCTAAGTAATCGGTCAACAGGTTCTCGGAAGCAATCGAATCCTGCGGATCCAGCTCAAGCCCCTTCTGTCCGTAGGGGAGACCCTGATCATATTGACCCAGGTATGCGTAGGTCTGATTAATATTGATGTAGTTATCTATTTGTCCCGGGTAAGCCTGAATCGCTTCCTGCAGGGTTTCAGTCACCTTGGGCAAGTCGCCCTGCACGGTCTCGTAGTAGTGGCCGGCGATGTAGAGCCGCTCCCTCTCGCTCACATTTTTTGAGAGTGCAAAGGCCTTGGCAAAATACTTGTTCGCCTTGGCCACCTGGCCGGAATTGATATACACCACGCCTAGCCGCGCGTACGCCATGGCAAAGTTAGGATCGAGCTCGACAGCACGCAGATAGTGACCCTCCGCTTCGGGAATGTCATGGGCACTGTCATGCGCTTTATCCCCCAGGGCATAAGCGCGAAAGGCCTCCAGCGAGGGCGTGGTTGCCTGGCCGAAAGGAGTATCCAGTTTCTTGATACTCTCCAGATCCTCGCCCAGCTTGCCGCGGATGGCTGCGGCCGCCTTGCCCAGCGCCTCGAGCACATGCTCCTTATCTGGCGCCTGGGCCTGCTGGCTGACAATTTCGTCCCCGGTTGCGGTGTTCTGCGCCGTCAGGGTAATCACATACTGCTTGCCCAGGTTCGCGATCGTCCCGGTAAGAATCGCCTTCACCCCCTCGCGTTCGCCAATCTCCCGCGCAATTTCCGGCGTTACCGGGGTGCCCTCCGGCTTGCCCAGAAACTTCACGCTCTGCGCCAGATGTTGCTGGCTGACAATATTGATGACCGGCGACTGCTGGAGCTCAATCTCCAGCGCCTGGTTCAGCGTGGTGTCAAAGACCGGATCACCGGTGTGGTTGACGAAGTCCGCGAGGATGATCGAGTCCTTTTTGCTCTTGGGCGCAGCGGCGCTGCCGCCTTCTGCATTGCCGCTTTCTGCTCCAGTCCCGGCCGCCGGAGCAGCAACCGGCCGGTACTTCCACCATGCCAGCCCTCCGGCAAGCAGCAGCAACACCACCAAGGCCGCAGCCCACGGCCACTTCCGGCTCCCGGCAGCAACGGTCACCGGCAAGGCAGTCGTTGTGGTTTGAGCTGCCAGGCCGTCGAGAGCTTCCTGCAGCTGCTCAGCACTCGCATACCGCTGCGCCGGGTCCTTGCGCAGCAGCTTCTCTACGATGGCATCCAGCTTTTTAGGCATGGCCGGATTGAGGCTGCTGATCGGCGGTGGCTCTTCGCGCAGCAGGGCCACGAAGACATCCGCCGTCGACCCGCCGCCGAACGGCGTCTTCCCCGTTGCCATCTCGTAGATAACTGTTCCCAGGCTGAAAAGGTCGGTCCGCGCGTCCAACGGCATCCCGCGCGCCTGCTCCGGAGACATGTAGGAAACCGTCCCCACCGCCGAGCCGGGACTGGTGAGCTCGAGCGTTATCCCGCCTGGGCCTATAGCAGTCTCATCCTCGCTGCCGCTCCCCGGCACACGCACACGTGAGTCTGCTGCCGCGATTCCCTCCTGCTTCTTCGCCAGGCCAAAGTCGAGGATCTTGATTTGGCGCTTGCCGCGCACAGCGTCGATGGCAAACAGGTTCGCCGGTTTGATATCCCGGTGGATGATGCCCTTGGCATGGGCCGCGGCCAAAGCTGCCGCGGCCTGCTGGCTAAACGAGATAACCTCGTCGGCTGGCAAACCGTGTCCCCCGGCGTCTGCCAGATACTTCTTCAGCGTGACGCCGCGCAGCAGCTCCATCACCAGATACGGGCGCCCGTCCTGTTCCCCGGTGTCATAAATGGCGCACACGTTGGGATGGTTCAGCGTGGCGGCTGAACGCGCTTCACGCAGGAAACGTTCATGCGACAGATGGTTGCCGGAATGGGGTGTTGCGTGGCCCGGCATGTCGTGCGGTCGCGGAGTGCCCGGCGGCAGCGGTGAACCGCTGCCCACGTCCGACGAGAGATAGTTGGCAGAAACCAGCTTCAGCGCGACCTCGCGCTCCAGCCGGGTATCCAGCACGCGATACACTTCGCCCATGCCGCCGGCGCCGATCTTCTCAATCAGGCGGTACGGGCCGAACTGGGTTCCCTCTGCAATCGTCATCGTGCCTGGCCGCGCGGGAAAATTGTAAGACTGGGTGGGAGCAGTCTAACAGTGGACACCTGCGGCTGGGGGTCTAAAGCGTGGCGTATTCCTTCTTCGCCGCTACCAACATGGGCAGGTCGGCGTCCGCGTCTTTCCAGGTCAAAAAAAACGCTTCATATGCCTTTTTGGCATTGGCCTTGTCACCACCCATGGCATACGCTCGCGCTAAGCCCAATTGCGCTTGAGCATAGAACGGCGCCTCCACCAGACTGCCTCCTGGGTTCCCCGTTGCTGCCTGAAAGGCGCTGAGTGCATGACCAGCATCGCGTAGCTGGAGATAGGCCAGACCCTGGACATAGGATGCCGGATAGACCGCGTCCCAGGACTTGGCCGGCTCGGCGGCATCCACCGCTTCTTGCGCCTGCCCGGCGGCCAGGGCCACAAACGCTTTGCCCAGTGGTTGGAATAAACCGCGGATGAGTGTGTCATCGGGATACTTCTTGCTCAACTCCTGCGCCAACGGCAACGCCAACTTGCCGTTGCCGCAGACTGCCCACGCCAGAACCGCGATTGCCTCGGTCTGTTTGCTCTTGTCCAGCGCCAGAGCCTGCTTTACCGTCGCCTCGTTCCCTTCGCATAAGCCCGCCATTCCCCGAGCCGCCGCGCTGGCCAGAAGAAAACCAGCCTGGGCATCCGGCGCCTGAGCCAGTCCGGCCTGCTCAAATGCCCGCTGGGTGGTCGCTGCCGCCGCGTGATATTGGCCGGCGTACTGCTGGGTAGCCGCTAAGACGCCCTCCAGCTGGAATCCATCTGGACGACCGGAGACTCGGGCCATGATTTTCTGCACTTCCTGCGGCTCGCCCGACAGGAAATACACCAAAACGTTCGGTATCAGGTTACCCGTACTATCGTCCAACCCCAACTTGCGCGCCCGCTCCGCCTCCGCTTTAGCCTCGGCTAGCCGGTTTAAGGCGCCATAATCGTTGACCAGATTTTCAGAAGCGATCGCGTCAGTAGGCTGGATTTCCACGCCTTTCTGCGCATACGGAAGACCCTTTGCAAACTGCCCCAGGGTCATATAAGCCACGTTGATGTTGACGTAGTTGTCCACCAGCCCCGGGTAGGTCTGAATAGCTTCCTGGAGAGTTTCAATGACCTTGGGCATGTCCCCGGTCACATTTTGGTAGTAGTGGCCGGCAATGTAGAGCCGCTCCCGCTCGCTCACATTTTTTGAGAGTTCATAGGCGCGGGCAAAATACGTGTGGGCCTTCGCCACTTGGCCTGAATTGCTATACACCACTCCCAGGCGTGCATAGGCCATGGCAAAGTTGGGATCCAGTTCGATGGCGCGCAGGTAGTGGCCCTCCGCATCCGGAATGTCCATTCCCCTATCGTGCGCCTTGTCACCGAGAGCGTAGGCGCGAAACGCCTCCAGCGAGGGCGTCGTTGCCTGGCCAAAAGGAGTGTCCAGTTTCTTGATGCTTTCCAGATCTTCGCCCAGCTTGCTCCTCATAGCTTTAGCCGCGGTACCCAGCGCATCGAGCACATGTTCCTTGTCCGCAGCACGGGCCTGCTCGCTGACAATTTCGTCCCCCGTAGCGGTGTTTTGGGCGGTTAGCGAAATCACGTACTCCTTACCCAGGTTGGCGATGGTCCCGGTGAGGATCGCTTTCATGCCTTCGCGCTCGCCAATCTCGCGCGCAATCTCCGGCGTCACCGGGGTGCCCTCGGGCTTGCCCAAAAACTTGACGCTCTGCTCCAGATGTTGCTCGCTCACAATATTGATCACCGGCGACTGCTCCAGCTCAATCTTCAGCGCCTGGTTCAGCGTGGTGTCAAAGACCGGATCGCCGGTGTGGTTAACAAAATCGGCCAGGATGATCGAGTCCTTGGTTGCCTTGGGCGCAGCTCCGGCTGGGCCTTCCCCGTTGGCGCTCTCCGCCGCGCCGCCTGCGGCCGGCGAAGCAACGGGCCGGTACTTCCACCAAGCCAAGCCACCGGCAAGCAGCAGAAACAATACGACTGCGGCCGCCGCCCATTGCCACTTCCGATCCGGCTGCATTTGCCGGCGAGCGGGTGGAGGGAGCATCGAGACTGTCCAGATCTTCGCGCAGCTGCCCCGCGCTCGCATAGCGCTGCGCCGGGTCCTTGCGCAGCAGCTTCTCCACGATGGCATCCAGCTTCCTGGGCATAGCTGGATTGAGCGTGCTCACCGGCGGCGGATTCTTGGTAAGCAGGGCGGCAAAGACTTCCGCCGTCGATTCTCCCCCGAAGGGTGTCTTGCCCGTCGCCATCTCGTAGATGACCGTTCCCAAACTGAAGAGATCGGTGCGTGCATCCAGCGGCACACCCTTCGCCTGTTCCGGAGACATGTACGCTACGGTGCCCACCGCCGAGCCCGGGCTGGTCAGGTCGATGGTTGCCGTCCCCGAACCCGCCGCGGTCAAGTCGCCGTCGTACACCCGCGAGTCGGCTACGGCCACGCCATCCTGCTTCTTGGCCAGCCCAAAGTCGAGAATCTTGATCTGACGCTTGCCCCGATCAGCCTCTACCACAAACAGATTCGCCGGTTTGATGTCCCGGTGAATGATTCCCTTGGCGTGGGCTGCGGCCAGCGCCGCCGCGGCCTGCTGGCTAAACGAGATCACCTCGTCCACGGGCAAACCGTGTCCGCCAGCGTCTGCGAGATACTTCTTCAGCGTGACACCGCGCAGCAGCTCCATCACCAGGTAGGGCCGCCCATCCTGCTCCCCGGTGTCATAAATCGCGCACACATTGGGATGGTTCAGCGTGGCCGCCGACCGCGCTTCGCGCAGGAAGCGTTCATGCGATAGATGGTTGCCCGAGTGAGGTGTTCCTTGGCCTGGGGTGTCGTGCGGACGCGGAGTACCCGGCGGAGAGGTGAGCCGCTGCCCACATCCGACGACAGATAGCTGGCAGAAACCAGCTTCAGCGCGACCTCGCGCTCCAGCCGCGTGTCCAACACGCGATACACTTCGCCCATGCCGCCGGCGCCGATCTTCTCGATCAGGCGGTATGGACCGAACTGTGTTCCCTCTGCAATCGTCATCGGGCCTGGCCGCGCGGAAAAATTGTAAGCCTGGATGGGAGAAGTCTACCAGCGGACACCTGTAGCTAGGGTCTAAAGCGCGGCGTATTCCTTCTTTGCCGCCACCAGCATGGGCAGGTCGGTATCCGCGTCTTTCCAGGTGGTGAAAAACGCCTCATATGCCTTTTTCGCCTCCGCCTTGTCGCCACCCATGGCATAGGCCCGGGCCAATCCCAGTTGCGCTTGCGCATAGAACGGCGCAGTGGTTTGCAGATTGCCGCCTGGAGACTGGATCGCGCCGCGAAAGGCACTCGCTGCCTGGCTTGCATCGTGCAGCTGCAGATACGCCAGACCCTCCACGTAGGCTACGGGATAAATCAGGTTGAACGACTTAGCCGGCTGCGCATCGTCGATCGCTTCTCGCGCCTGTCCCGCTGAAAGGGCAACAAAGGCCTTCGCCAGAGGTATAAATACACGCTGGATCAGCGTGTCGTCGGGAATTTCTTGCTCAGGTCCTGGGCCATCGAGCCGACCAGCTTGCGCGTTGCCGCAGGTGCCCGCCGTGAACACCGCAACGGACTGCGTTTGCCTGCTCTTATCCAGGGCCAAAGCCTTTTGCACCGCTTGCTCGTTGCCCTCACACAAGCCCGCGAAACCCCGGCTGGCCGCGTTGATTAGAAGGGCGTTCGCCTGCACGTCCGGAGCCTTGGCCAGGCCCGCCTGCTCGAAGGCCTGCTGCGTGGTCACAGACGCCTTGCGGTACTCACCGGAGAAAAGTTGTATACCTGCCAGAGCCTGGGTTGCCAGAAATTCGTCCGGCTGCCCCGCTACCAGCGTCATGATCCTCTGCACTTCATTGGGCTCGCCCAACAGAAATAAGTCTGCATGCGACCCGTACGATCGAGCGTGCTGGTGTCGAGGCCCAGTTTGCCGGCCCGCTCCATTTCCGCCCGGGCATCGCTCATCCGGTTCAAGCCGACGTAGGCGCTCAACAGGTTTTCAGCCGCGATGGAGTCCTCCGGCTGCATCTGTACCGACTTCACCGCGAAGGGAAGAGCTTTCGCAAAGTCGCCCAGGGCGGAATACGCCGCGGTGATGTTGATATAGCTGTCAATTTGGCTGGGATAGGTCTGGATAGCCTCCTGCAGCGCTTCAATCACCTTGGGCATGTCGCCGGTCACGTTCTGGTAGTAGTGGCCGGTAATGTAGAGCCGCTCGCGCTCACTCACATTTTTCGAAAGCGCGTAAGCCTTGGCAAAGTACTTGTCGGCCTTCGCCACCTGGCTGGTGTTGATGTACACCACGCCCAGCCGCGCATAGGCCATGGCAAAGTTGGGATCAAGCTCAATCGCGCGCAAATAGTGGCCCTCGGCCTCAGGAATATCATGCGCACTCACGTGTGCATGATCTCCCAGCGCATAAGCGCGAAACGCCTCCAGCGAGGTCGTCGTCGCCTGGCCGAAGGGAGTGTCCAGCTTCTTGATGCTCTCCAGATCCTCGCCCAGCTTGCCGCGGATAGCCGCGGCTGCCTTGCCCAGCGCGTCCAGCACATGCTCCTTGTCAGGCGCTTGTGCCTGCTCGCTAACGATCTCGTCCCCGGTGGCGGTGTTCTGGGCCGTCAGCGTAATCACATACTCCTTGCCCAGGTTGGCGATGGTCCCGGTGAGGATGGCTTTGACTCCCTCACGTACGCCGATCTCCCGCGCGATCTCCGGCGTCACGGCCGTGCCGTCGGGTTTGCCCAGATACTTAACACTTTGCGCCAGGTGTTGCGAGCTCACGATGTTGATCACCGGCGACTGCTCCAGATCGATCTGCAACGCCTGGTTGAGCGTGGTGTCAAAGACCGGGTCGCCGGTGTGGTTGATGAAGTCGGCCAGGATGATCGAGTCCTTGGTTGCACTGGCCGCAGTTCCGGCGGCGCTTTCCCCCGCCGGCGGCGCCGCCGCGGGGCGGAATTTCCACCACGCCAGGCCGCCGGCGATCAGCGCCAGCAGCACGAGGATGGCAATCGACCAGGGCTTCTTCGGGCCAGCATCGGTGGCCACCATCGCCTTGCCGGATTGCGGGTCCAGTCCATCGAGCGCTTCCTGCAGCTGCTCGGCGGTGGCATAGCGTTGTGCGGGATCCTTGGCCAGCAATTTGGCGACGATGGGGTCCAGCTTCTTCGGCATCGCCGGGTTCACCGTGCTGACCGGGGGCGGATTTTCGCGCAGCAGCGCGGCAAAGACTTCCGCCGTGGAACCGCCGGCGAAGGGCGTCTTCCCGGTCGCCATTTCGTAAATAACGGTTCCCAGGCTGAACAAGTCAGTGCGCGCATCCAGCGGCTCACCCTTGGCCTGTTCCGGGGACATGTACGCCACCGTCCCCACCGCCGAGCCGGGACTGGTCAGCTCCATGGTCGCGGTGCCCCCACCAACCGTCTCGTCTCCACTGCCGGGCAGACCGTAGGTACGCGACTCCGCCACCGCCACCCCGGGCTGCTTCTTGGCCAGGCCGAAGTCAAGAATCTTGATCAGGCGCTTACCCCGGCCGGCGTCCACGACGAACAGGTTCGCCGGCTTGATGTCGCGGTGGATGATCCCCTTGGCATGCGCGGCAGCCAAAGCAGACGCTGCCTGCTGGCTGAACTGAATTACCTCGTCCGCAGGGAGTCCCTTCCCGCCTGTCTTCGCCAGGTAATGCTTCAGCGTCTCGCCCCGCAGTAGCTCCATCACCAGGTATGGGCGGCCGTCGTGTTCCCCGGTGTCATGGATGGAGCACACGTTGGGATGGTTCAGGGTAGCGGACGAACGGGCCTCGCGCAGGAAGCGCTCATGGGAAACATGGTTGGAACTGGGCGTCCCGTGTACGGGCGTGAGCGGAGAGGGCGAGCCACTGCCAACTCCCGTGATGAGATAGGTGTCGGAAACCAGCTTGAGCGCGACTTCACGCTCCAGGCGCGTATCCAGGGCACGATACACCTCGCCCATTCCGCCCGAACCGATCTTCTCGATCAGGCGGTACGGACCAAACTGTGTTCCTTCTGCGATCGGCATCGTCCCTGGCTTACCCGGTAGATTAACGCGGAGTGAATACTGTGCCTGCAGTCTACCAGCGCTGACAAGAACTATCTCCCTTTGCACCATCGGGGATCACCCGGTACAACCCCAAGTACTTGGTATGACAAGAAAATAGGGCCCGTCCCGCTTGTGAGCCGAAGATGCCTTCTGCTTCCATGGCTTGTCCGCTT
Source organism: uncultured Acidobacteriaceae bacterium (assembly GCA_963821315.1). Taxonomy (GTDB): domain Bacteria; phylum Acidobacteriota; class Terriglobia; order Terriglobales; family Acidobacteriaceae; genus PALSA-350. Next base: position 514,026 of record CAWGDP010000025.1, read on the forward strand.
GTCGAGAGGAGCGTCCAGCATATGGCAAAGGAAACAGCGCCTTACGGTCGAGTTACGCAGAAGAAACCTGCCGTGGCCGAAGTACACATCGTTTGGATTACCGCCGGTCTCGGCTGCGATGGAGATTCGGTATCGATCACGGCCGCGACCCAGCCCAGCGTGGAAGATGTTCTGTTGGGCGCCATTCCTGGCTTACCGGCAGTGCATCTGCACAATCCTGTCCTCGCCTACGAGAATGGCGACGATTTTCTCAAGTACTGGTACCTGGCCGAACAAGGAAAACTGGATCCGTTCGTCCTGGTCGTAGAGGGGTCGATTCCCAACGAGAAAATCAAGAAAGAGGGCTACTGGGCGGGCCTGGGAACCAATCCCAACACCGGCCAACCGATTACGACCAACGAATGGATTGATCGTCTCACCCCCAAGGCGCTGGCGGTTATCGCCTGCGGCACCTGTGCCACCTACGGCGGCATTCACGCCATGGAGGGCAACCCCACAGGATGCATGGGCCTGGCCGATTATCTGGGCTGGGACTGGAAATCCAAGGCTGGACTCCCCATCGTCAATGTTCCTGGTTGCCCGGTGCAGCCCGACAATTTCATGGAGACCGTTCTATACCTTCTGTACCAGGTCGCCGGCCTCGCTCCGATGATCCCACTGGATGATCAACTGCGGCCCAAATGGCTGTTCGAGAGGACCGTGCACGATGGTTGCGACCGGGCTGGGTACTACGAGCAGGGTGATTTCGCCACTGCTTACGGGTCTCCTAAATGCATCGTGAAGCTTGGCTGTTGGGGACCGGTGGTGAATTGCAACGTGCCCAAGCGCGGCTGGATGGCGGGGATCGGCGGCTGCCCCAACGTGGGCGGCATCTGCATCGGCTGCACCATGCCGGGCTTCCCGGATAAATTCATGCCCTTCATGGACGAGCCCCCGGGCGCGAAGGTCTCGAGCGCGGCCATCGGCATTTACGGTCAGGCGATCCGCGCTCTGCGGTCGATGACCAATGAAACCGTGAATCAAGAGCCTAAGTGGCGGCACCCGCGTGCCGAACTGACAACCGGCTATCACCCAAGTTCCTACTAACCGAAGACAGATAAAGGAGCCACTCAGATGGGCACGATTACCGCAGAGCATCAGAAGGAAGCCGCGCAAAAAAGCCAGTTAGTCGAGATGAACTGGGATCCGATTACACGGATCGTCGGCAGCCTCGGCATCTTTACCAAGATCGACTTCGGCAAACGAAAGGTTGCCGAATGTCACAGCACCTCCTCGATCTTTCGCGGTTACAGCATTTTCATGAAGGGGAAGGATCCCCGGGACGCCCACTTCATCACCAGCCGTATCTGCGGCATCTGCGGCGACAACCATGCCACCTGCGCCACCTATGCGCAGAACATGGCCTTTGGAGTGAAGCCACCCGCCGATGGCGGAATGGATCGTCAACCTCGGGGAAGCAGCCGAATACATGTTCGACCACAACATCTTCCAGGACAACCTGGTGGGCGTGGACTTCTGTGAGCAGATGGTGAAGGAGACCAATCCCGGCGTATGGGAGAAGGCGGAAAAGACCGCTGCCCCACACGCCGAACTACACGGTTTTCGCACCATCGGCGACATCATGAAAGCGCTCAATCCATTCAAGGGAGAGTTCTATCTGGAAGCGTTGCAGATGAGCCGCATGACGCGGGAGATGTTCTGCCTGATGGAAGGACGCCACGTGCATCCCTCTACGCTCTATCCCGGCGGCGTGGGCACCGTGCCCACGGTTCAACTCTTCACCGATTACATCGTGCGGCTGATGAAATACGTGGAATTCATGAAGAAGGTTGTGCCCCTGCATGACGACCTCTTCGATTTCTTCTATGAAGCTCTGCCTGGTTATGAAGAGGTGGGCAGGCGGCGCATTCTTCTCGGTTGCTGGGGGTCGTTCAACAATCCCGATGTCTGCGACTATACCTACGCGAAAATGACCGATTGGGGCCGCGGCATGTTCGTCACTCCCGGCGTGGTGGTCGATGGCCAGCTGGTTACGACGGACCTGGTCGACATCAATTTGAATATCCGCATTCTGCTGGGCAGCTCGTACTACGACGATTGGCAGAACTCAGAACCCTTCGTAAAGAAGGACCCGCTGGGCAATCCCGTCGATCAACGGCACCCCTGGAACCAGAGCACGTTCCCCAGGCCGCAGAAGCGCGACTTTGGGGGCAAGTACACCTGGGTGATGTCTCCCCGTTGGTACGACAAGCGCACCGGAGACTACCTGGCGCTCGATACTGGCGGCGGTCCGATTGCGCGTTTCTGGGCGACCGCACTGGCCGGCATCGTGGACATTGGCTACATCAAGGCCACTGGCCACAGCGTAAAGATTTACCTGCCCAAGACGATGTCAAAGCCCGAGGTCGAGTTCGAGTGGAAGATTCCCAAGTGGAGCAATGCGATTGAACGGGATCGTGCTCGCACCTACTTCCAGGCCTATTCCGCTGCTGCCGCGCTTTACTTCGCGGAACAGGCGTTGGCCGAGTTGCATGCCGGCAGAACCAAGACCTGGAATGACTTCAAGGTTCCCGAAGAAGCGATAGGATGCGGCTTCCACGAGGCGGTTCGCGGAGTGCTGTCGCATCACGTGGTGATTAGGAATCACAAGATCGCCAACTACCACCCGTATCCGCCAACTCCCTGGAACGCAAATCCGCGCGACAGCTTTGGCACCCCCGGACCGTACGAAGACGCGGTGCAGAACACACCCATCTTCGAAGAAAACGGTCCGGAAAACTTCAAGGGCATCGACATCATGCGGGCGGTGAGAAGCTTCGATCCTTGCTTGCCCTGCGGTGTGCACATGTACCTGGGAAACGGCAAGGTGCTGGAGACGCATCATTCTCCCATGTTTGGTCAGCAACTCCCTTGAGTGTCTGCAATGCTCGTTGTGTGAGAACCAGAAAAGGAGTGGCGTGGATAGCGAAAAAGAATTTCAGGAAAAGATGCGGCGGCTCGGCGCCCTGGTCGGCGAACTCGACCAGATGCCGGGTGGTGGTTCCAAGGTTGCGGCCCGGGAGCTGGTTCAGCTTCTGATGGAAGTGCATCGCTCGGGGCTGGAACGAATCATGGAGCTGGTCTCTGAATCAGAAGCGGGAGCGCCGGGTGCGGTCATTATCGATAGACTCGGGCAGGATCCGATTGTCCGCAATCTGCTTCTTCTTTATTCTCTGCATCCCGATGACCTGGAAACCCGCGTTGTGCGAGCGCTCGACGCTGCAAGAGCGCGTCTGCGCAAGTTCGACAGCTAGAGTGGAGCTGGTCAGCCTTCATGAGGGAGCCGTTGAACTCCGTCTTCATACTTCAGGTCATCCACGTGGCTCTACGATTAAGGATCTGCGGGCCATCGTGGAAGGGGCCATCTATGATCTGGCGCCGGATCTGATGTCGTTGACCATCCTCGCACCAGAAGAGGAGTCTTCTTCCGGGTTTGTTCCCTTGCAGAGTCTGCTCAAGCATTCACTGGTGGTTCACGGCGCAGGAGTGGATGGTGCCGATTGAGACCTCCTGAAACTCCGTCGTTTGATCAAGCCTTCGCCACGCTTCGCCAGTTCGCCCGGTCGCGGCCGCCTGCAGAGCGTTGTGAACTGTGCAGCACCGGCCTGGCGCATGAACATCCGCACCTGGTGGAAATTTCATTGCGACAAATTATTTGTGCCTGTGAAGCCTGCGCAACTCTCTTTGACGGCATGGCGAACGGCAAATACCGGCGCGTCTCCAGGCGCGCCCAATTTCTGGTCGACTTCAAGATGACAGACGCCCAGTGGGAGAACTTATACATCCCCATCAACATGGCGTTCTTCTTCCGGTCGAGCGTCGAAGGCAAAGTGGTTGCCCTGTACCCCAGCCCTGCCGGAGCAGTGGAATCGCTGCTTTCGCTCGATGCCTGGAACGAGATCGTGCAGGAGAACCCAATCCTTAGCCGTTAGCAACCCGATATAGAGGCCTTGCTCGTCAACCGGGTGGGTCACGCGCACGAATTGTCGCGGGCCGAGTACTATATCGCCCCCATCGATGAGTGTTACAAACTCGTCGGTCTGATTCGGGCTAACTGGAAAGGGCTCTCGGGAGGCACTGAGGTTTGGTTGGAGATCGGGCGCTTCTTCTCCGAGTTGCGTTCGCTGGCAGACGTAGTCCATGGCGAACCAAACGCCAACATAACGAACTGAGCTTCGCAAGCGAAAGGAGATGTACCGTGGCTTTTGAACTGTTAGAAACTACCGCGAATGGAAATGACAAAGATACCCTTTACATGCTGGGGGGCATTTCCATGATCGTCTTTGGGGCGGGATTGATACTTTCCAATCCTTTCGTCCGCCGCTACATGTCGCAAATCGGAGTGGGCAATCTAGCCAGCGCCGCTATGCCCGACATCCAGCGATATTTCAAACTGCGGGCGATGTCGGAGCCGAAGCGGAGATAGCTGCATGGCCGAACCTTCGACTGCCGCTGCGGAAGCGGCGGATCGCTACGTCGTCGATGGCCGGTCCAGCCGATTCACGGTGCAGGCCTTTGCCACTGGAATGCTGGCCCGGATGGGGCACAATCCAACCATTGGCATTCGTGACTTCAGCGGCGAGATGAAGTTCAATCCCGACAAGCTTGAAGCCGGCTCATTCCACCTGGTCATCAAGTCGGCCTCCTTGAGCGTGCAGGATGACATAAGCGACAAGGATCTCCGTGAAATAGAACGCCTGATGAAACAGGAGGTTCTGGAGACGGCAAAGTTTCCCGAGATCGTCTATGACGCGCCCAGCATCTCGGTTACGAAAATGGCCGATGCGCTTTATTCAGCCGCGCTCAACGGGAAGCTGACCCTGCATGGGGTAACGCGCAATCAACCAATTAGTGTGCGGGTTGCGCTATTCGGGACGATGCTACGGGCCTCCGGCGAATTCAGCCTGGACCAGACTGACTACAACATCAAACTGGTTTCCGTTGCCGGGGGTGCACTCAAGTTGAAAGACGAGCTCAAGTTTTCCTTCGAGATCCTGGCTCGAAGACAAGAATGAGAGTCAATCAGGCGCCCTCCGCCGGAGTACTGAGAAATTCCCCAAATAAAAGAGCGCGAAAAGCGCGAAAAGCGCGATAAGCGCGATAAGCGCGATAAGTCGACAGGCTGAGAGATGCCCACCCAGTAAGCTGTTTTAAATGATCGACTTAGCATAGTAGAGCCGGTCGAGTGCTGTGGCCGAGGAACCTGCAGTTTCACCTTCGGGCAAAGCGAAACTGCAAATCCAGCTCAACGGTGCTTGATGAAACTCCCGTTCTGTAACTCCCCCATCGCCTGGCGGAGTTGCTCCTGGGTGTTCATCACGATCGGTCCATACCACGCGACTGGTTCCTCGATCGGCTTTCCCGACACCAGCAGGAATCGTATTCCCTCGTCGCCCGCTTGCACCGCGATCTCGTCTCCGCGGTCAAAGAGCACCAGCGAATGGTTCCCTGCATCGTAGACCGGCGGCGCCTCCGGTTTCGCGGCCTGCTCGGTCAAAACCGCCCGGGGACGCGAAGAGTCCCGGAATGTGCCCGAGCCCGCGAACACGTAGGCGAACGCATTGCGTGTCGTCTCGACCTTTAGCCGCTTCCGGCGGCCCGGGGCAACAGAAATATCCAGGTAATTCGGATCGGCGGCTACACCTTCCACCGGTCCCCTTTTCCCCCAGAACTCGCCGCAGATGATGCGCACATGAGTACCGTCATCATCGGTAACCTCGGGAATCGCGCTGGAGGGAATGTCCTGGTAGCGCGGGTCGGTCATCTTCAAGGACGAGGGCAGGTTGGCCCACAACTGGAAGCCGTGCATGCGCCCTTGCTGATCGCCCTTGGGCATCTCCTGGTGCAGGATGCCGCTGCCGGCGGTCATCCATTGAACGTCGCCGGCGGTCATCTTTCCCCGGTTGCCCAGGCTGTCGCCGTGCTCCACCGAACCGGCAAGCACGTAGGTGATGGTCTCGATCCCGCGGTGAGGATGCCAGGGGAATCCCGCCGCGTAATCTTCCGGATTCTCATTGCGGAAGTCGTCCAAAAGCAAAAAAGGATCGAAGTCTTTGGTTTTGCCAAAACCGAAGGCGCGCTGCAACTTTACGCCCGCGCCCTCGATCGTAGGCTTGGTTTCAATTATCTGTCTCACTGCGCGGAGTGACATGGTTCCCCTTTCAAGCTTTGACAAACTGCACTTCGAGCGTGATGGTGACGTCGTCGCCGACCAAAACGCCGCCGCTCTCAAGCGCTGCGTTCCAGGTCAGGCCGAAGTCTTTGCGGCTGATCTTTGTGGTCGCGGATACCCCGACGCGGGTGTTGCCCCAGGGATCCTTGGCCGGCGGAGTTGGGCCTTCCGCGGAAAAGACGACCTTACGCGTGACGTCCCGGATGGTTAGATCTCCTTCGATGGACAGCTCTCCGTCCCGGACAAGGCTGATGCGCGAGGACTTGAAGGAGATCGTAGGAAACTTCTCTACGTCGAACCATTCGGCCGACTTCAGGTGCGCGTCGCGCTGGGCATCGCGTGTTTCCAGGGAGGCTACTTCGATCAGGGCCTCGGCCCGGGAATTGGCCAGGTTCGATTCGTCCAGGGTCAACGTCCCCGTGACTTTGGCGAAATGCCCCTTTACGTGAGAGATCATCATGTGCTTGACTTTGAACTCGGCGGAGGAATGGGCCGGGTCGATGTTCCAGGTGGTGGTTGTGCCGGTGGTTGGCGAGGTAGCGGTGGTGTTCATGGGTGGTACTCCTTTCCTTTGCTTTGATGTGTCAAAACGATAATCGTTGCAACAAATATTATTTGTGAAAAAAAATTAACTCACGTTGGCTTGGGCGGCGTGCAGCAGGGCGGTGAGTGTCCGCAGCCGTTCCCGCCCCAGGTGGCCTAATTGCTTGCGATGGGCTTCCTGCACCGGTTCATCGAGCCGGCCCAGGAGTTTAAGTCCTTGCGGCGTGATCCGGGCCATCACCATGCGCCGGTCCCTGGTTTCCCGGGTGCGTGAGATCAGGCCGCGCTTTTCCAGGCGGTCGAGAAGGCGGGTAATGTCCGGATCCCGTGTAATCATGCGGTTGGCAACCTCGCCGCAGGGGAGCCCTTCTGGCGCCCCGCGCAGGATGCGGAGCACGTTGTACTGGGTCATCGAAAGATCCTCTTTCTTGAGAACCCCGATCATGCCGCGGGTCAGCATGTCCGTCGTACGCAGCAGGTCCAGGAAAAGACTCTCCTCGGGATGGGCTGGCCGCCGCCGCTGGTCAAACTGGATCGCTTCCTGCATATACAACGACATTAATCGTTATAACGACTATTGTCAAGACGCAGTTCCGGCAAAGTAAAGACGTGATATTCTCCTCCCGCCGAAAGGAGTCCAGCAATGGAACCGACAAAACCCAAACTGCCGAGCGAAGCCGTACAACTCTACAACCTCTTTATTCACGGTGAGATGAGTCGCCGTGCCTTTATGGACGGCGTGCAGCGATTAGCGGTGGGCGGTCTGGCGGCGGCGACGATTATCGAGGCGTTGATGCCAAATTACGCCCTGGGCCAGCAGGTGTCCCGGACCGATGACCGGATCAAGGCCACGTATGAGACCGTCCCGTCGCCTCAGGGCAACGGAAGTATCAAAGGATATCTCGTGCGCCCTGTCAGCGCCGACACACGATCCGCGACGGTGACGAAATTGCCCGGCATTGTCGTCGTTCACGAGAATCGGGGTCTAAACCCTCATATCGAGGACATCGCGCGGCGGTTCGCCCTCGCCAACTTCATGGCCTTTGCGCCGGACGGACTCACCTCTCTGGGCGGCTTTCCCGGCGACGACTACAAGGGCGGCCTGATGTTCGCCAAGATCGACGGTAAAAAGATGGGCGAAGACATGGTGGCCGCGGCCCTGTGGCTGAAATCGCGCCCCGACTGCACGGGGAAAATCGGCGCCACCGGTTTCTGTTACGGGGGTGGCGTTGCCAATATGCTGGCCGTCCGGCTGGGAGCCGATTTGGGGGCGGCGGTGCCGTTCTATGGCTCTGTTCCTGCCCCAGCGGATATCCCAAAGATAAAGGCGGCGATTCTGGTCCACCATGGGGAACTCGACACGCGGTTGGCATCGACATGGCCGGCCTACGACCAGGCGCTGACGGCGGCAAACGTTCCCCACGAAGGCTATATCTACCCTGGCGCCGTTCATGGTTTCAATTGCGATGCAACGCCGGAGCGCTACAACAAAGCCGCCGCCGATCTGGCTTGGCAGCGCACGATTGACTGGTTCAACAAATACGCGCGTAGCTGACGCTCAGCCTTCGTCGGCCGAGGGACCGTACATACCTGGGATCTGAGCCCCAAGTGTTCGGAGATCGCGGCCCAACTGCGCGCGGTGATGAACAAGGTGATTCAGCACCCAGGTGCGGTAGACGGCATAGCGCGAATCGTCGATCCAGACCTGGTCGCCTGCCGTCATCTTCCAGTTATCGTCCCATTTGGCCGGATCGAGACGCAGAAAAATCTGCTTTACTTGCGACGTGTCTGTGTCGAACTTTTCCAGGATTTCAGCTTTGCTTGCTGGTTGCCAGGGCTTGTAGGCGGCCATATCGAAGTTCAGGCCGTCTTTTGATAGCGTGTCGATGCCCCATGCTCCCGCTGTTTCTGCGACATGAGCGGCCAGACGACCCAGCGTCATGGATTTAGGGTTGGCCTTCCATGTCAGATCGGCATCGGCCGGAATTGCATCCAGCATCTTTCGCGTTGAGACAAGTTCACGGCCGTACTCAGCGATCAATTCTTTTTGTATATCCATCGGCAATCTCCTGAACTTCTGTGCCCGACAAGCATACGAGAAGTTTGCAGAAAAGTGAGGAGCAAATTGCCAGCGCGGTTAGCCTGCGTAGTGGAGATTAAGACTGCAGATCCCTCGGGTCTGTAATGACAAAAAAGGGCGCGTCGAGTGCTGTGGTATCCCACTCAAGCCTAAAGCTAAAGCGGGCTTGAATGGGGCACCCAACCTCGTTGCCGGGCACGCGGTTAGGTTGGATGGACAGGAACTGCGTTTATCGGCTCACGGCATCGAAGTGGAGAAACATGGTGAAGACGGTTCTGCTACGACCCTCCTTCTGAGGGAGAGAATGGCACACGGTAAATGCATGCCATGAACGGCTTTGCCACGCCTTGCCATGGCTGCGATGACCCGGCACACGCCGAGCCCCCGCCTGGCCTGAGCGAAGTCGAATGGCGACCTGACTCGTGCGGCAGTGGCAACACAGCGACGTTTGCGGCTGGTAGCTATTCCCTGTCATCCACACTTAAGGTGCCTTGCGGGGTTTCGTTGGCCGGTCCCACGTCACGTGGTCGAACCACCGAGGTACACCGCTACGCTCAATTCAAGCGTCCACGGCGGTCCAGCCGTCGAGTTTATCGTCTGCTCTACCCCGGCCTCTGTCCATTATCTGAACTGCAATGGTGGCCAACCTTCGCCCCATGGAGGGATGTGCTTCTATTTCCCGCCGGGACCAGCAACCTTACCTTCACGTACAACCATGTTTATGGGAACCAGGCGAGCGCGAGCAACCCAAATTTCTACGACGCTCTGGTCTACTTCGATGGCAACGCCGGCTCGCCAGTCTCAAACAACGACACTGTCTCGTGGAATATCTTTGGCAACCCCACTCTCGGCGACTGCTCCAACGTCATGAGCAACTACACCTACCCCGGTCTGGGCGGAAATGGAGGGTTATGTGTCGGTCTCGGTATCCATAACGGGATGTTGAATCTGCTGGCCGAGCACAATATCTTCCAATTTGAAGAACAAGGGATGAAGGTCTTCGAGGGCCAGGGTCAGTGCGTAAACTGCACTATCGCCTACAACGACTTCAATAACATTCACCGCATTCCCTTCGAAAGCCAGGCCAACATCGGCGGCAACCAGCCAACCTCGATGTACATCCTCTACAACTCCGTGCACGACCAGTTCGCCACCAACTACGGGGCCTGGGGCATTTCCGCAGCGAACGGATGCAATTCCGGGTGCGTCACCCAAACCAATTACAACGTGCTCGTCAATAACATCAACGCCACCAGCGAAGGCAAGTACACCCCGGGCGCGATCGAGGTGTGGGGCTCTGCCGGAACCGGCGCCAGCTATAACCTTATCCAGGGTTATTGGGCCAACGGCATCATGACCTCCTCCACAGGCCAGTTCGTTTACAAGAACAACGTCTTCTGTATGGGATACGGCGGAAGCACGACGGCAAACGGCAAGGGAGGCTATTTCAACGCCGAAACTTCGAATGCCCTTCCCTACACTGCCTCAGCCATAGGGAGTAGTTTCTCTCCCGGCAACACCTGCGCACAGAAGAGCGTAGCGCCGGCCATATCGCCCGCGAGCAGCAGCTTTTCCGGAACGCTGAAAGTGACCTTCACCAACCCTGGTAGTAACCGGGACTATAACACCGGCATCTGGTACACCACCGATGGCAGTGCTCCGGTACCCGGCTCGGGTACGGCGAAGTACATCGCCAGCGGGGGGTCCATTGCGGTCTCAGCGACAACCACTGTCAAGGCAGTCGGCATGTGGGGAGCACAGAATCAGCCTGCCTCCTATGCTCCCGGCTACGGTTACGTGCCCAGCGCGGTCCAATCGGCCACTTACACCGCGAAACAAGGCAGCCCGCGTCCGGCGGGTACCTCGAAAAAATCTTCTCACGCAGACTCTTCAAGGACTTAACAACCCCAAGCTCACAGACCAGGGGTTACGGCCCCCCTTACGGTTTATTTATGTGTTCTGAGCTAACTTTATTCCATGTTGGCCCTACCGTTGTAGCCGGCCGAAAGAGGACCTATGTCGTTCTTCGACGTTGTCGTCGGCAAGCCGCTCGCAACCACGGAAGAGCGTGCTGAGCATATCGGTCCCATCGCCGGAATTCCCGTCTTCGGCCTGGATGCCCTCAGCTCCGCTGCTTATGGTCCTGAGGCCGCTCTCACCCTTCTCATTCCCCTTGGGCTCGCCGGCATCCACTACATCGTACCCATCAGCCTGGCCATCATTTGCCTGCTGGCGATCGTCTTCGCCTCCTACCTGCAAACCATCGAGGCCTACCCCCACGGTGGCGGCAGCTACACGGTCGCCTCGGAGAATCTGGGCGCGAACGCAGGCCTACTGGCCGCCGCCGCGCTGATGATCGACTACATCCTCAACTCGGCGGTCGGCATCTCCGCGGGTGTGGGCGCACTGGTCTCAGCATTCCCCCGGCTCCAGCCCCACACGCTCGCGCTCTGCCTCGCCATCCTGCTGATCCTCACCCTGATCAACGCGCGTGGAGTCAAGGACACAGGGTCCGCTTTTCTTTTCCCAACCTACCTCTTCGTGGGCACGCTGCTGATCGTGATCATCGTAGGAGCGGTGCGCGCCTTCGCGGCCGGGGGCCATCCCGTACCGGTGGTCGAGCCTCCACACCTGCCCGTCAGCGCGTCGATGCTCACCCTCTGGGTTCTGGCCAAAGTTTTCGCCAGCGGATGCACCGCCATGACCGGCGTCGAGGCTGTCTCGAACGGGGTCAACGCCTTCCGCGAACCCACGCAGAAGAACGCCAAGCGGACCCTTACCATCATCATCATTCTGCTCATGGTTTTCCTCGCCGGCATTGCGTTGCTCTGCCGCGCGTACTCGATTGGCGCCACCGATCCGGGCGCCGCCGGCTACCAGAGCATCCTCTCCCAGCTCACAGCCGCCGTCATGGGCCGCGGCTGGTTCTACTACCTCACTATCGGTTCCATCCTCGCGGTGCTGGCGCTCTCCGCGAACACGTCGTACGCTGATTTCCCGCGTCTCACGCGCGCCATCGCCATGCAGGATTACCTGCCGCACGTCTTCAAGATCCGCGGACGCCGCCTGCTCTACTCCCACGGGATCGTTGCCCTGGTGGGCTTCACCGGGCTGCTGTTGGTCGTCTTTGGCGGCGTAACGGACCGCCTGATCCCGCTCTTTGCCATCGGGGCTTTTCTTGCTTTCACGCTTTCCCAGGCCGGCATGGTGATGCACTGGAAACGGCAGGGCGGCAAAGGCGTACTTCGGCGCATGATCATCAACGGTGTGGGCGCGATCGCCACCGGCATCACGCTGGTCGTCGTGCTGGTGGCCAAGTTTACCCAAGGCGCGTGGATTACGGCGATTCTCGTTCCCGCCCTGATCCTTATCATGAGCGCAGTCAAGCGCCACTATGATCGTGTGGCACGCGAGATCGCCGTCGACTGCCCCATGCGGGTGGCAAACCTGGTTGAGCCCCTGGTCATCGTCCCGCTCGATCGCTGGTCCCGCATCACCGAAAAGGGCCTTCGCTTCGCTTTGAAAATCAGCGACCAGGTTCAAGCTGTGCATGTCGACGCTGAGGATTGCTGCGGCGAAGTGCAACAGATGTGGCAACAGAATGTCGTAGCGCCCTTGCGTGCGTCGGGGAAGGTGGTTCCCGAGCTTATTGTTGTCACCTCACCCTACCGCTTCGTGGTCGCCCCGTTGGTCGAGTACATCCTGAAAGTGGAGTGTGACCATCCCGATCGTCAGATCGCAGTCCTGGTTCCCGAACTCGTGGTCAAACACTGGTGGCAGACGCCGCTTCACAACCAGCGAGCTCAATTGCTGAAGCTGCTTCTGCTGGTAAGTGGGAATCCGCGCGTCATGGTGATCAATATTCCCTGGTACCTGTAACTGCTACCGTCTTATTATCTTGCGCGCGAGATCAAGAAATGAGCGATGCACCGGACCCTCGTGCTCTGGAGACCACGCAATTACCATGTCGACAAACGCGGCGCGATCAGCGACGGGAACGAAGACCACTTCCTCAGTGCTCAGTCTCTGTGAGCCACCAGGGAGAATGGCCAGCCCCTCTCCCGCCTCAACCAGCGCAAGCACGCCGGATGAGACGGTCCCGGTTGCGCCGATTCGCGGAGAGAAGCCGGCTTCTGTGCAGAGCGTGATCACCTTGTCAAACACTGGCGGCGAATAGTTGCGGTCGTTCAGGACAAAACGCTCCCTAGCCAGTTCCCTCATAGAGATCCGCCGCCTCTTTGCCAGCGGATGGCTTCTGGGCAGCGCGACGTAGAGCCGCTCGGTCAGAAAATGCTCCGAGCGGAGTGTCCCTGCTTGTGCCGGTTGCAATCCGCGGGTAAACCCGATGTCGATGGAGCCGGCTTGCAATGCTTGGTGCTGCATGGCGGGCGCCATTTCCACCACCGAAACTTGAACCTGGGGAAAGCGAAGCCTGAATTCCTTGATGATCGCGGGAAAGAATTTTCCCGTACCCCCGACAAAGAAGCCGATGGTTAGCGTTCCAATCTCTCCGTGGAGGGATTTCTGTACATTTGCAGCCGCCTTGCCGGCTAAGGCAAGAACCGCCCGCGCGTCCACCAGGAACAGTTCGCCTTCGCGAGTGAGCCGGATGTTTCGGTTATTTCGATCAAACAGCGCAGCACCCAACTCCGACTCAAGATCGCGAATCTGCTCGCTGATCGCTGACTGGGCCACGTGAAGCAGCTGCGCCGCTCGACCAAACCCACCGTTTTCCGCGACCGCGGTGAAGTAGCGCAAGTGTCTCAGTTCCACGTATTGCATTTTACCAAAGCGAATCATCGTTTTTTCCGATGCTTCCCTTCGGAACAAAGTACGCATCCGAAAAACGCCTGTTTGAGTCTATAGATCTAGCCCTTTATAGCAATAGTCGTTGCCATTGCACTGAAGGAACGGGAGGAGCTCTCTTTATCAATGTGGATCGTCAAGTTAGCGCTGGATCGCCCCTACACTTTCATCATCCTGGCGTTGTTGATCCTCATCATGAGTCCGGTGGTCATCCTCCGGACGCCCACGGACATCTTCCCCAACATCAACATCCCCGTCATCGCGGTCGCCTGGCAGTACACCGGCCTGAACCCGGAGGAGATGGAAGGGCGACTCACCACTCCCTTTGAGAAGACAGCCACTACGCTGGTCGACAACATCGAGCACATGGAGTCGACAACCTACAACGGCGTATCGGTGGTAAAGCTCTTTCTGCAGCCGGATGCGAGCCTCGATACCGCGAACGCCCAGGTCACCGCGGTCTCGCAATACGAGCTGCGCCAACTCCCGCCGGGCACACTGCCGCCGGAGATCATCGACTTCAGCGCCTCCAGCGTACCCATTCTTCAATTGGGTGTCTCCGGCAAGGGCCTGGACGAGCAGCAATTGGCCGATCTTGCGCAAAACGCGGTTCGTCCCCAGTTGGTCACCGTGCCGGGCGCCGTGCTGCCCCAACCCTATGGAGGCAAGTTCCCCCAGATCACCGTCAACATGGACCAGAACTTGATGCAGTCCAAGGGGGTTTCGCCCGGCGACTTGCTGGCCGCCCTGAACGCGCAGAACGTGGTCCTGCCCTCCGGAACAGCGAAGGTCGGTCCGGTGGAATACGACGTCCGCACCAACTCCGCACCGCATACCATCGACGAGCTTGGCATGCTGCCGATCAAGCAGGTCAATGGCGCGATTGTTTATGTTCGCGACGTGGCTACGGTCAGTAGTGGGTCTGCATTCCAGACCAACGTGGTGCGGCAGAATGGCCATCGTGGTGTGCTGATCACCGTGATCAAAGCCGGCAATGCATCGACCTTGAATGTCGTGAAGGGCATACGCGCTTTGCTTCCCCGCATTCTGCAGACAGTCCCGCCCAACCTCAGGATCACGGCCTTAAGCGACCAGAGCGAATTTGTACGTGCGGCTGTTTCCGGTGTCATTCGCGAAGCGGTGATCGCGGCGGCGCTGACTGCCCTCATGATCCTGCTGTTTCTCGGCAGTTGGCGATCTACGATCATCATCGCTATTTCCATTCCGCTCTCCATTCTGACCTCGGTGATCGTCCTGAGCCTGATTGGAGAGACGATCAACACCATGACCCTGGGCGGACTGGCCCTGGCAGTCGGCATCCTGGTCGATGACGCTACGGTGACCATCGAAAATATCGAGCGGTTTCTCGAAAATGGCTATGAGCTGCGGGAAGCGATCCTCGAGGGCGCCGCGCAGATTGCCGTGCCGGCCCTGGTCTCTACTCTTTGCATCTGCATCGTCTTCCTGCCCATGTTCTTCCTCCAGGGCGTGTCGCGCTATCTCTTCGCGCCCCTGGCCGAGGCAGTCATGTTCGCGATGATCGCCTCTTATATTCTGTCGCGCACGCTGGTACCAACCATCGCCATGTACTTGCTTCGCCCCAAGGAGCACGGCGCAACCCGCAATCCCTTGGTAGTTTTCCAGCGTGGCTTCGAAGCCGGTTTCGAGCGAGTGCGCGATGCGTACCAGATCCTGCTCACAAGGCTTGTGTTCGCGCGCAAGTTCTTTGTCCCGGCATTTCTCGGAGTTTGCCTTTGCGGGTTCCTATTGTTGCCGTTTCTGGGGCAGGACTTCTTTCCCAGTACGGACTCCGGCGAATTCATTCTCCACATGCGCGCCAAAACAGGCACCCGTATCGAGGAGACGGCGCGTTTGGCCGACCAGATCGAAACATCGATCCGGAGGAAGATTCCGAGCAAAGAAGTTAACAATATTCTCGACAACCTTGGCCTGCCTTACAGCCCCTATAACACCATGCACCTCACCTCCGGGATCGTCGGGGCGGAGGATGGAGACATCCTGGTCAGCTTGAACGAGGACCATCACCCCACAGCGAATTATGTTCGCCAGTTGCGCAAAGAGCTCCCACGCGAGTTCCCCGGTACAGAGTTCTACTTTCTGCCCGCCGATATCACCACCCAGATTCTCAACTTCGGCCTGCCGGCGCCTATCGACATTCAGTTTCAAAGCGACGACGTTGTTGCCGGCACGCAGCAAGCGACGGCCATGCTCGATGAGTTGCGGCAAGTTCCCGGTCTGACCGATCTCCGCATTCAACAACCCATGGACTATCCGACACTCAACGTGAATCTCGATCGAACCAAGGCGGAACAGGGTGGATATACGGCCCGCGATGTGGCGGAGAGTATGTTGAACAGTCTAAGCAGCAGCTTTCAGATCACACCGATGTTTTTTCTCAACTACAAGAACGGCGTGGCCTACAATCTCGCCGCGCAGACTCCGCAATACCACATGGATACGCTGCAGGATATCCAGAACATCCCCATCAGCTCGTCTCTGGCAGCGCCGCGTGCCACACCGGAAGTGCTGGGTGATCTGACCTCGATCCAGCGCGGCCACGAGATGGCGGTGGTGTCTCACTACAACATTCGCCGTACCATCGACATCTATGGCGCGGTGCAGGACCGCGACCTGGGCGCGGTTGCGAAGGATGTAGAGGCCATCGTTCATCGCCATGAGAAGGCACTCCCCCGCGGTATGTTCGTTTCGGTGCGCGGCCAGGTACAGACCATGCGGAGTTCCTACATTTCACTGCTGGGTGGTCTGGCCTTCGCTATCGTGCTGGTTTACATGCTCATCGTGGTGAACTTTCAGTCGTGGCTGGATCCGTTCATCATCATCACCGGCCTGCCGGCGGCGCTGGCCGGCATTGTCCTCTTTCTATTTCTCACCCACACCACACTCAGCGTGCCCGCCCTGATGGGCGCCATCATGTGCATGGGTGTCGCGACCGCCAACAGCATTCTTGTGGTGTCGTTCGCCAAGTCGCGCTTGGCAGAGCACGGCGACGCCATCCTCGCCGCCATCGAAGCGGGCGCAACCCGCTTTCGCCCCGTCTGCATGACGGCGCTGGCGATGATCATCGGCATGGTTCCGATGGCGCTCGGACTGGGCGACGGCGGCGAACAAAATGCACCGCTGGGACGAGCCGTGATTGGCGGCCTGCTTTGCGCCACCGTGGCCACCCTCGTTTTTGTCCCCGCAGTCTTCTCCATGCTGCATGGCGGCAAGGGAGAAGACACCGCTGCGCAGCGGGAGCACGAACAGCAGCCACAGCACGCATAGGACGCAGAAGAGAGACAGAGTGATGCGAAGTAAAGACGAAATACACAACGGAGCCATAGCGACCATGGAAAGCGAAACGACTGAAGCGAGCAGCCAGCCCCTCGTTCTCGATCCGCAGCGAAAACTGGGGCGCGGCCCAATGCTTGGCGGAATTTTTGCTGTTCTGGTGCTCGGTATCTTGATTGCCACAGGCATTCGCACGCGCGTTCATGCCGAAGAAGCACTGGCCTCTACGGTCCACGAGGATGCTGTGCTCCCGGTCGCCGTGACCACTCCGGTCCAGGGAGCAGCCGCCCAGGAGATCACGTTGCCGGCGAACACACAGGCGTTCATCGATACGCCGATTTATGCCCGCACCAGTGGTTACCTCCGCAAGTGGTATGCCGACATCGGGGCCCGCGTCCATACGGGAGACTTGCTGGCCGAGATCGAAACGCCGGAGCTTGACCAGCAAGTACGGCAGGCACAGTCGGACCTGGCAACGGCGCAGGCCAACCAGCAGATTGCCCAGATCACCGCGGAACGCTGGACGAAACTGTTGGCCAAGAATGCGGTGTCAAAGCAGGAAACCGATCAGGCCATGAGTGATTTCAGGGCCCGCCAGTCTGCCCTGTCGGCGGCTGAGGCCAACGTACTCCGGTTGCAGCAACTGCAGGGGTTCGAAAAGATATATGCGCCCTTCGATGGCGTAATCACCGCCCGCAACGTTGATATCGGGGCACTGATTCAGGCGGGAGACAGCAACTCCCCAAGGGCGGAGCTATTCCATATGGCATCGACGGACAAACTGCGTCTATTTGTGCCTGTACCTGAGGTTTATGCCAACGAGGTACGTAACGGCAGCCACCTCACCGTCACCTCTGACGCCATTCCAGATGCCAGGTTTACGGGAACCATCGTTCGCAATTCGGATGCGATCGACATCTCCAGCCGGACCTTGAACGTAGAAGTGGATGTCGTGAATACAGAGCACAAACTGTTGCCCGGCCAGTATGCGTTCATCCATCTGCCGATTCCGCCCTCGAGCTCATCCATGACCCTGCCTTCAGGTGCTCTGCTGTTTCGCGGAGAAGGACTACGTGTCGGCGTGGTGCGTGACGGCCGCGTGCAGCTGGTGCCGGTGCGAATCGGACATGACTACGGAGCCAAGGTGGAAATTACTTCGGGACTCGCTCCTCATGATCAGGTGATTCTCAACCCGCCGGACTCGCTTGCCGAAGGAGAGCGTGTGAACGTCGAGAAGGGCGATGCGGAATGAAAAAAGCACTCCCCATCACGCTTGCGGCGGCGCTCCTGCTTCTCTCCGGCTGCATGGTCGGGCCTAACTATAAGACGCCGGCAGCCATCCTGGCGCCGTCTTTCAAGGAAGCGACGCCAACGTCCTTTGCTGAACAGGATGGATGGAAGCCCGGGCAACCCAGCGACACCAAACTCAAGGGTGATTGGTGGACCCTGTTTCAGGATCCTCGATTGAATGAGCTCGAGGCCCAGGTTGACACCGCGAACCAATCCCTCAAGTCAGCGGAAGCCAACTTTCGCGCGGCGCGTGCCCAGATCGGCTACGCACGCTCCAACGAAGCGCCGACCATCGGCGTTGAGCCGTCCATTTCCGCGGTGCGGGAGTCGGCACATCAGCCGTACTTTAACAGCACGCTGGCAAACAATGGCGAGGGCAACTTCGCCCTGCCAGTCGATTTGAACTACGAGATTGATCTGTGGGGCCGGATTCGGCGTGGTGTGACCTCGGCCCGGGAGCAGGCTCAGGCCAGCGATGCCGATCTGGAAAGCGCCCGGCTCAGTCTGCATGCTGAGCTCGCCCTGGACTACTTTGGATTGCGCTCGGCGGACGCGCAGGAGAAGTTGCTCGACGATACGGTAACCGCCTACGAGAGCGCGGTGCAACTTACCAGCGACCGTTTCGAGGGCGGCGCGGCGCCGCAATCGGACCTGGCACAGGCCAGAACGCAGCTCGATCAGGCCCGCGTTCAGCGCACCGACATCGAGGTGCAGCGTACGCAATACGAGCACGCGATCGCTGTCCTCATCGGCAAGCCTCCTGCGGAGCTTACCCTGCCGCCCACCCCTATTGAGGCTTCTCAGGTCATGCCGGATATTCCCGGGGTGATGCCGGCCGCTTTGCTGGAGCGCCGCCCTGACATCGCCGCGGATGAACGTAGAATGGCTTCCGCGAACGAACAGATTGGTATTGCGCAGGCTGCGTTCTATCCCACACTCTCGCTGAGCGCTATCGCCGGTTTTCAGGGGACGTCGGCGGCCAACTGGTTTAACTGGCCAAGCCGCTTTTGGGCGGTTGGACCGGGGATGTCTGAGACCCTCTTCGATGCCGGGCGCCGGCGCGCCACAAAGAACATCACCGTCGCGAACTATGACGCGACCGTTGCGGACTATCGTCAGACAGCCCTCACAGCATTCCAGCAGGTAGAGGACAATCTCGCGGCATTGCGCATACTCGAAAATGAAGCGCGACAGCAGCACGAGGCCACCGCATCGGCGGAACAGTCCCTGGACCTCTTTCAGACCCGGTACGAAGGTGGAGTGGACACCTACCTGCAGGTGGTCACGTGGCAAACGGCCGCGCTCAACAATCAGCGGAACGACCTGGATATTCTTCAGCGGCGCCTGGACGCAAGCGTGCTGTTGGTTAAGGCGCTAGGCGGCGGGTGGGATACCACACAAATTCCAAGGATGTGAGACTCTACTTTGCCCGGCGTGCGGTCGAGAATTACCCAGGATTGTCGAGTCTGTGTGAGAACTAACAACCCAGACCTTTGTGCGGGAGCGGCGAGCGCACCGCAGATCCCTCGGCTGCGCTCGGGATGACAAAGGAGAGGGCGGTGGCTTCTGTTAGGAGCTGTCAGGTTGGATGGACAAAGAAACAGCAGGTCCCTCCACTACGCTTCGCTCCGGTCGGGATGACAAGGGGGAGGGCAGCGCTTCCATAAACAGACGCAGGGCAGAGAAGAGGGGGCATTTCGTCAGCGCCTATTTAGCAACCACCATCTATGGAAGTGCTGCCCTCCCCTTTGTCATCCCGAGCGCAGCCGAGGGATCTGCGGTGCGCCCCGGCTCCCGCACAAAGGTCTGGGTTGTTAGTTCTCACACAGACTCGACAGTCCTGGGTAATTCTCACTCGTCCCTGCGGGACTGATCAGTGGGAATGCACACCCAACACTGCGTGCTGGGCTACTTCAGCCGTCCCTTCGGGACTAGCACTAATCCGACAGTTCTCACGCAGATGCCAAACACCGTTTGGATGCTGCGCGCTTTAGGACAGATTGCGAAATTGAAAATCAAAATCCCTTCCAGGCGCTGGTTCATCCAATCAACAGCGAGCAATGATCGAGCTCGCAGGGAAGAAACGCGATGAAGAGATGGTTGATTCTGGTGTATGTCTTATTGCTGGCAGGCGCTGCAATGGCGCAGACCCGGCAGGCGGCGGCTCCGGCCCAGCCGCCGACGGATACAAGCGCGCAAAGCGGCGACGAGCCTGATGATCCGGTAGCGCAGGCGAACAAGGACAACGCGGATCCGGAGACTGCAGCTTGGAACATGCTGAAGACCGCTCTCTCCGATTCCAGTACGAAGGCGCGCCCTGCGAGGCTCGATGCGGCCAACGCCCTGGGCACATTAGGCGATTTTGAGCAGGCGCAAAAGTTACTGCGCGACTCGTTAAAGGATACGGATCGTTATCTGCGGCTTGCCGCCGTGGCGGCAATGGGCGCCAGCAAAGCGGAGATTTTCCTTCCCGACCTGAGAGCCGCGCTCAACGACAGCGCACCGGAGGTAAGCTTTGCTGCTGCGGTAAGCCTGTGGAAGATGCACGACCACACAGGTGAGAACATTTTGTACGCTGTCCTTGCAGGAGACAGAACGGTCAAGCAGGGAGTGGTTGGCTCTGGAGTACACGAGGCCGATCAAGACCTGCATACTCCATCGAAGCTGGCAGAGATTGGCGGGGAACAGGCTGCATATGCTTTGTTGGGTCCCGTCGGGTTTGGCCTGGACGCATACAGGTGGACGAGGAAGGGGGGCAACGCAAACTCTGCCCGGGTGCTGACCGCCACGTTGCTGGCGGAAGACACCTCATCCACGATAACCATGCAGCAATTTGTGGATGCGCTCCAGGATCGTGACTACCGGGTACGTGCGGCGGCGGCGCGAGCGCTGGGCGATTTTCGAGGTAAGCAAGTAACCGACGCGCTTCAGAACGACTTTACAGACCCCAAGCCTTCGGTGCGTCTGATGGCAGCGGCCTCCTACATTCGGGCGAGCCGCCCCGCGCCGGAGAAACAAAAGGAGCACAGGCGGCGCGGAACGACATCGACGGCCTCGGCCCGGGAGCGCTAGGGGCAAATGCTGTAGCCGCCCGATGGTAGACCAAGCAGGAAGAATGTACACTCCGGACTTGCGGTAACTCGCTTCCGGAGCCCGGCTTTGCTGAAGATCTTTCAAGGTATACGGCCGTTCAAGCCTGCAGCCGCTCTGCGTGATGCTTTCGCCGGATTCACGCTGGCGGCCATGAATATCCCGCAAGCCTTGGGATACACCAAGATTGCCGGCATGCCGGTGGTGACCGGTCTCTACACCTTGTTGCTGCCCCTGGTGGGCTTCGCGGCTTTTGGCTCTTCCCGCTACCTGGTGGTTTCGGCTGACTCCGCCACAGCGGCCATCTTTGCCAGTGGAGTTTCCGGCATGGCGCCCGCAGCCAGTGCGCGCTATGTAGCGCTGGCGGGTGCGGTGGCGCTGATTACCGCCGGGTTCCTGTTATTGGCACGATTACTGGAACTCGGCTTCATCGCCGACTTTCTCTCCCAGACGGTGCTAGTCGGCTTTCTCACCGGGGTTGGCTTCCAGGTCGGCATCGCAGTGCTCGGGGAGATGCTGGGACTGGAGATCTCCGCCAGCCGAACAGTCCTGCAATTGGCTCAAATCTTCAGAAGACTTCCCCAGGTGCATTTGCCGACCCTAGCCGTTTCCGCCGTTGTGGTCGGGGTTCTTCTTCTCTTTCGCCGCTTTGCGCCCACAGTGCCGGGACCGTTGATCGTCGTCGTTGGAGCGATCGCGGCCAGCGCTTTCTGGAATTTCAGCGGACGAGGCATTGCCATCATCGGCCCGGTGGCGGGCGGTCTTCCCCATCTCGAAGTACCGGCCGTGAGTTGGAGCGACCTTCCTTCCCTGGCGCGCATCGCTGCATCGTGCTGCATCATGATCATCACCCAGAGTGCCGCAACGGCCCGGATTTATGCCGAGCGCCACCGGCAGGTGTTGGATGCGAATGCGGACCTGGCCGGTCTCTCTGCGGCCAACGCCATGGCCGGTTTGAGCGGGGCCTTCGTCGTCAATGGAAGTCCCACGCAGACGGCGATGGTTGAAGGCGCCGGCGCCCAGAGCCAGGTGGCGCAGCTTGGCACTGCAGCGGTGGTGGGGTTGGTTCTGCTTTTTCTCACCCGGCCGCTCGAATACCTGCCGCATTGCGTGCTCGGCGCGCTGGTCTTCATGATCGCCATCCGCCTGATTAAGTTAACCACCCTCCTGGCAATTCGCCGCGAGAGTCCGGGCGAGTTTGCCTTGGCTCTTACCACTGCGGGGGTTGTCGTTGCTGCGGGTGTCGAGCAGGGGATCTTGCTGGCAATGATCCTCTCGCTGCTCCGCATCGTCCGGCACAGTTATCATCCCCACACGGGCGTCATGGTTCTGAACCAGCTCGGAACCTGGGACCTGAATCCCGTGGCGCCAGGCATGACGACGGAACCCGGGTTTGTGCTGTACCACTTTGGAGCGGCCCTTTTCTATGCCAATGCCAACCGGTTTGCCGAAGAGGTGACTTGCCTCGTAGGGCAACCGCCCTCGCAAGTCCGCTGGCTGATTGTCGACGCGGAGGCCATTACAAATTTGGATTACTCCGCCGCCCGCGTTGTCCTGGAACTGCAGCAGAACCTGACGAGCTGCGGAACTCAACTAGGCTTTGCCCGGATACGTTGGGACTTGCGAGCGGACTTTACTCGTCATCACCTCGCCGAATCGATCGACCCTTCGCTGATCTTCAACCGGCTTCATGACGCGCGGAAGGCTTTCGAGAAACTCAAGGGCCCTTGAAGCTGCTTATGCCGGGTAACCCGCGTCCATCCACTTTTTGAACCGTGAAACATGATCCTTCGGCCAAGGCTCACCGGGAGGCATAGCGCCCGTGGATACCTGATCGTAGACACTTTGCGCGTTCGCGGGGACGCACATCCAGGCGGGATCATCCAGATGAACGCCTGCCCCATCCATACAGGTAATGTCCTCGTCGCGGAAAAGAGGGCGGATATCGGTGGCAAAACTCAGAGCCATTTAGCCTCCTGGAAATACTCGACTGCGGGAGTCTACACCTGGGCCGTAAGCATTTTCTACCGTGTTGTAAGTTTCTATGTTTGTTCCGCCGCGGGGAGAGTAATATCCCGGCAACCGCAAATGCAGTTCCGTGGCTTCACGGAGGTTCTCATGTCCGATACGGTGGCCAACGCCGAAGCATCCACCTCGCTAAGCCAGGTGGAGCGCGTGATAGATACTTTTATTGCCCCCTCCAAAACCTTCAACGACATTCTGCGCAGTGGAAGCTGGTGGCTGCCCTGGCTGTTGGGCGTGCTGGTTACGCTGGGCTTCAGCGCCGCAATCCAACAGCAGATCGGCTGGGACAAGACCTACGCTAACATCCTGCAACACAGCTCAGAGTCGCAGCAGGAGAGACTGGCGCAGCTTCCGGCGGATCAGCAGGCGAGACAGAAAGCGATCGCGGCTTCGTTTACCAAATACGTCGTTTGGGCTTCGCCGGTTCTGGGGCTGCTCTTTGCGGCCATCGCAGCAAGCGTGCTGTTGATTACGCTGAATTTTGGGCTGGGCGGCCACGCCACATTCGGCCAGATATTCGCGGTGTGGATGTACGCGACTCTGCCCTGGCTGATTCAGGGAATTCTCGGCATCATCGTGCTCTTTGCCGGTCTGGATGCCGATGCGTTCAATCTCAAGAACCCCGTAGGCACGAACCTGGGATATTATCTGCCTGCGGATGGGCCCCAGTGGCTCATCGCGTTTGGCACCTCGGTTGACGTTTTGAGCATCTGGGTCCTGGTCCTGCTGACCATTGGTTGCGCCGTCGTGGCGAGAACGAAGCTGGCCGCAACCGCGACCGCGGTGGTGGGGTGGTGGGTTCTGATCACCCTGGCGAAGGTGGGTATCGCGGCGATTTCGTAGCTCTCCCGGGGCGGTAGTGGAGCGACCTGCTGTTTCCTTGTGCCCATCCGATCGAACGGCCCCTAATGAGCGCAGCTCAAAGATCAGATGAAAGAACTGGAAGCAGCGCTGGCTGAAATGAAGCAGGAGACGTGTCCAAGCTCCTGATCGCAGGTCCGGCTACCGGCCGCGAAGGGATGTCAACGCTGCGGCTAACAGCTGCCTGGCGATCGTGTTGCGAATCGAATCTTTTTGGCTATTGAGAACCCGGCCAGTGTGCGTGGGGCAGATCACCGGTGTGACCTCACCGCGGCCGTGGACCAGATACCTGGTTCGGCACATCTCCCCTGGCATGGCAAAACAGGTAGGGCAGAAGACACTGAGTTCATCGCTCATATGGCATCTCTCGATCCCGAGGGATACGCATGCGAGGACTAAAGAGTCCGGGCATTTTTGGCATTCTGCAAAGTAACCTGGACCGCCATCAGGACTGCCCGGTCGGCCTCCGTAAGCGGCTTCTTTGCTTGCCGTTCGTAGGAGTCACGCAACCGCTCCAAAGCACTCATCAAATCGTAGTTGCTCTGGATAACGCCACGAAACCACTTTTCGAGCTTACCTTCGACGACTGCCTCTGGCGCGACGAACGGAAGAACCTTGCAGGGTGGATTATTTGATTTGATCATTTTTTCACTCTGATTATTTGCTGCTGGCCCTGAACCACGGCAGATGTAAAAACGGCGATTCCCCTTGTTCCACTATCGAGTCCCTCCCCCGAAAGAATCGATCACAGAGCCCTGGTGAATCGCCGCTTGTTGATGAGCATAGCCCTTCCTCCAGAATTTGCTACGGTTCTTGCGTAATGCAAGGGGGTTTTATAGTAATAGCTGATGGTAATGGCGATTCCTTCCTTTTCTCACGGCTGCCTTCATGAAGATACCGGAAAAAGGGCGGTATATCATGGTTTGCAACCTGTCGTCCGAGCTTTTCGCCTCGTCAAAGGGCGCGGCGTAACGTAGATAGGAACCGCCGGGAGCGTCGTCCTCTTCGACTCCTGAACGATTGGCAGCAACGATGACCACCAGTAGCGTCCTGACCCCTCCGGCGACCCTCGACTACAGCCTCATTGGGGTGAATTCCACCCTGGCCGTGGAAAAAGGACTCGCCGAAGCGGAGTGGTATCAGTCTCCCGTCCCACGCGAGACCATGCGAGCCCTGCTTCAGCGTCGCGATGGGCCCGCCATCCGGGACACGATTCTGTGGTTCGCCCTGATCCTCGGCACCGGCTTCCTGACCTATGCCCTCTGGGGCTCATGGTGGGCGATCCTGCCCTACATGGTCTACAGCGTCCTCTACGCCTCCACCTCCGATTCCCGTTGGCACGAGACCGGCCACGGTACCGCGTTCAAGACGGATTGGATGAATAACGCTCTCTATGAAATAGCGTCATTCATGGTCATGCGCGAGTCCATACTCTGGCGCTGGAGTCACACCCGCCACCACAGCGACACCATTATCGTCGGCCGCGACCCGGAGATCGCGGTCCCTCGCCCGCCTGACTTGAAGGGCATGGTCATGTCGTTCTTCAACCTCAAGGTGTATCGGAAGTACTTCTCGCAGATCGCCCTGCACTCCCTGGGGCGCATGTTTGCCGAGGAGAAAACGTATATTCCCGAGGTAGAGTTTCCCAAGGTTTATCGCAGGGCGCGCGTATATGTCGCCATCTACCTCATCGTCATTGGACTGTCCATCTGGAGCAGGAGCATTCTTCCCCTGCTGCTGGTGGGGCTGACGAATCTCTTCGGAACCTGGCTGCTGGTGACATACGGGTACACGCAGCACGCGGGGCTGGCTGAGAATGTGCTCGATCACCGGCTCAATTGCCGCACGGTGTACATGTGCTGGATCCACCGTTATCTGTACTGGAACATGAACTACCACGTTGAGCACCATATGTTCCCGTTAGTGCCTTATCACGCGCTGCCCAGGCTGCATGCCGCGGTAAAGGACGACTGTCCCACACCCTATCCAAGCCTCTTCTCCGCCTGGCGTGAGATTGTTCCTACTGTACTCAGGCAGGTCAGGGATCCCGGATATCACGTCAAGCGCCAGCTCCCCGCAGCGAGAGTACGTGCGCGCGAAGCCAGTCACTCCTCCCAAGGCAATGCGGACGCGGAGGGCTGGATCGAAGCTTGTGCCGCCACCGATCTGGGCCGTGCTGACGTCGTCCGCTTCGATCACGGCAAGAAGACCTACGCGCTCTATCGCACGGAGGATGGTGAGCTTTACGCAACCGACGGACTATGCACCCACGGTAATGTTCATCTTTCCCTCGGCCTGGTAAAGGGAAAGCTGATCGAGTGTTCCAAGCATAATGGGCGTTTCAACCTGATCGACGGGTCACCCGCTCGCGTGCCGGTTTGCCGCGGTCTGGTCACGTACCCGATTGCGGAGCGCAACGGTCGAATCTTCATTAACGTGAGCCGGGCCGGCGGCGCCGGGGCTCGTGCTCAAAAGGCCTACCAGTTTCGCGTGGTCAGTAACTGCAACGTTGCCACATTTATTAAGGAGCTGGTACTCGAACCCCTGGAGGGCACAGAAAAGATTTCTTTCACGCCGGGCGATTACCTGCAACTGGATATTCCCGCTTACGATACGATTCGCTTTCGTGATTTCGACATCCCCGAGCCATTTGCAACCGTGTGGGAGCATCAGCACGTATTCGATCTGGTGGCGCGCAATCCCGAGGCGGGCCGGCGCAACAACTACTCGCTGGCCAGCAACCAGCAGAGGGATCGCGTGCTGCGCTTCAACGTGCGCATTGCGACGCCGCCTCCAGGGCAGGATTGTGCTCCCGGGGCCGGTTCCAGTTACGTATTCAGCCTCAAGCCAGGAGACATCGTTTCTGCCATTGGCCCCTTCGGCGATTTCCATATCAAGCCCACGCAACGGGAGATGGTCTACATTGGCGGGGGAGCCGGCATGGCTCCGCTACGCGCACACCTCTCCCATCTGCTCGAAACCGAGCAAAGTACCCGCAAGGTCAGCTTTTGGTATGGCGCGCGGTCAAAGCAGGAAATCTACTACGAGGACTACTTTCACGAGCTGGCGAAGGCCCACCATAACTTTGCTTTCCACCTTGCACTCTCCGCACCCCTGCCCGAGGATAACTGGACTGGCCATCTGGGCTTCATCCACCAGGTGGTGCTGGAGAAACATCTCAGCCAGCACGGCAACCCCAAAGCTGTGGAATATTATCTCTGTGGTCCGCCCTTGATGATCAAGGCGTGTACAAAGATGCTGGCGGATCTCGGCGTGCCGGCGAGCCAAATTTCTTACGATGAGTTTTGATCTCCGCGTTGGGCTTCAGCAAAAGCCAAAACGCTGCCGCCCAACAGCAATGTGTCCGCAAGATAATTGAGGCCATTTGCTATGTCGGATGGAATCGCCACGACGATGGGAAGATAGATCGCCAGCACCAGCAGAAGGATCAGAAGCCCCAGCCAAGTCGCCGCCAAACCTGCCTTTTTATTGGTAATCAAGCACAGGCCCCCGACAACAAAGACCGCTCCAATCGGGTAGCCCCAAAGCGCGTGTCCTGGAACCCAGAGGGGCGTCAGCTTGGGGAGAGGCACTCCGGGCGCCAGTTCCGGATGAAGAAATTGCTCCACGCCAAGAAACGTGATGGGCACGCCAATGAAGAGCCGCGCGAGCAGGATAAGCCCTTGTCTGACCTGCGGGTTCCACGGTTTCTTTTGTGTCGCAGCTATAGAAAGGGCTCCCCCGCTAAAGGCCAGGTCTCTCAGAGCGACCACCCAAACTAATCGAGACGTGGGGGCATTGGCTATTCCAGGGATGTGAATGAGAAGCACGAATAGAAGGATTGTGAGCCCGAGGAGTGCGGCCGCAATTCCGGTGTATTTCCTGACAGCTATACTCAAGGCCGCGCTGATGAGGCAAGCTCCGACGAAGAGGGCCCAGAACAGGTGTCCGGGAATCCAACGGGGCACCATCCCGGCCAGGATTTTTGTAGCTGTGAAATGTTCCGTGCCAAATACGGCGATAGGAACAGCGAGGAACACTGGGCCAAGAGCGACAATCTTATCCACGCCTCGTTTCGAGGCAAACTCTTTTCTGACGGTGTAGAGACCGATCGCCAAAATAATGGTCCCCGTGAGGTAGGGCAGAAGTACTCCCCAGGAAATCTGGGCAGGTGTCAGAAGCAGAAGTCGGAGAACAGTGCCAGGAACGTTTGTTGGGATCAGAGTGGGCTCCTGGGCTTCGGCATCAAGCCCAATATCCATCACATTCGACGAGAAAATCCCAGGTGAGGCAATAGCCACTTAAGGAGATTTCATGGTGACCACCTATGGCCTGGCACCCTGGTGTTGGGCTTCGGTGATCGAAAGGCTCCGAGCACCATGGGGAAGATAATCACCGCCGAGGTTAAGCGAAAATGTCATCCCGATCGAAGCAAAGCGAAGTGAAGGGACGATCTGACGGCCCCTAATAAAAGTCACCACCCTCCACTTGTCATCCGGAGAGTCTGTAACTTTATTGGTTTCACGAAAAAATCGATGCTGAAAACAAAGGGCTTAGGTGAGTCGAAAATCGCCAAAAGTCAATACAGTCACAGGCTCGGAGCGTAGCCGAGGGACCTGCAGTGTGCCCGCCTCCCGCACAAAGATCTCCGGTCCGTTAGTTCTCCCACAGAATCGTCATCCTGAGCGAAGCGCCTCGCCGATTGATCGTGTGACACACCGCTTTGTGGCGCGGAGTCGAAGGACCTCGGCGGTGCTTAATTCACCCATGCTGCTCGGAGCTTTTCAACCGCCGAGTCCGCGCGGCCGGGCCCGCCACGGTCTTTCCCCGAGGCCAAGAACCAAGCAGTTATGAAAAGATGTACCCGTAACCATAAAGTGCGTGTCGCAGCAGATTCTGTTGTCGCGCGTCGGTGGTGGAAAAGCTCCGAGCAGCATGGGTAAATTAAGCACCGCCGAGGTCCTTCGACTCCGCGCCACAAAGCGGTGTGTCACACAATCAATCGGTGAGGCGCTCCGCTCAGAGCTTGTGACTTTATTGACTTTTGGCGATTTTTGACCCACCTAAGCTCTTTATTTTCAGCATTGATTTTTTCGTGAAACCAATAAAGTTACAGACTCTCAGGATGACGATTCTGTGGGAGAACTAACGGAACGGAGATCTTTGTGCGGGAGCCGGGGCGCACTGCAGGTCCCTCGGCTGCGCTCGGGATGACAAGTGGAGGGTGGTGACTTTTATTAGGGGCCGTTAAATCGGATGGGCAGAAGGAAACAGCAGGTCCCTACGCTGCGCTCCGGTCCCACGGCATGCCGGGGCAGGCGGGATGACAATTTCGTTTAAAAGTCGAGGACTTCGCGCGAGAAATCAATAAAGTCACAGCCGCTCAGGATGACGATTCTGTGGGAGAACTAACGGAACGGAGACCTTTGTGCGGGAGCCGGGGCGCACTGCAGATCCCTCGGCTACGCTCGGGATGACAAAGGGGAGGGCGGTGACTTTTATTAGAAGCCGTCAGATCGGATGGACGGAAAGAAACACCAGGTCGCTCCAGTCCGGTGCGCTCCGGTCGGGATGATAATTTCGTTTAAAATTCGAAGACGTCGCGCGGAAAATCAATAAAGTCACAGCCGCTCAGGATGACGATTCTGTGGGAGTTTTGACGAAAAACATGCTAAACAAGTTAATCGTTGGTCAGGACGACGTGAGCGGTCAGCGGCCTGCTAAAACAGAAACTTCAAGGCAAACTGCACCTGCCGCGGAGACTCCGCCTCAAGGATATGGTTGAAGGTCGGCGAACTGATATCACAGTCGGGCAGCCGGAAATTTGTGCGGTTCAGGATGTCAAACAACTCCGCGCGGAACTGCAACTGTTTCGATTCTGTCACCTTGAAATTCTTAAGCGCTCCGAAGTCCCAGTCGGCGTAAGCAGGGCCGAGATTTACGTTGCGGCCTTCGGTGCCGAATTGGCCGGCGTTGGCTGTGGGATCAAGCCGTTGGAAAGCGCCGGCGTTGAGCCAAGCGCCCACCGAGCGCGGCCCGTTGTTGGGGTTGCCGATGAGATTGGGCCGCTGCGCCGAAAATCCAGTGATCTCCGGCGCGCTGCCTTGTGCCGCAACGTCGTTTGAGTCGAAGACGGTGAACGGTGTGCCGCTCATCAATGTGGCAATGCCATTTAACTGCCACCCACCCAGCGCCCACTGATACCAGTTCTGCCCCTGCGTCCAGAACGGAAGCGCCCACTCATAGCTTCCAACGAATCGGTTGCGCGCGTCGAACAGCGAGGGGCCACGCTCTGCTCCCAGATTGAAGGGATCCTGGGCGAGATCATTTTCGCCTGCGACCGGCTTCGCCGCCGATCCGGTGATGTTAAACGACGAAACGTCGTCGATCACCTTCGACCACGTGTACGACACGAGGAAGGCCATACCGTGGTGGAACCGTTTGCGCATCGACGCTTCCAGCGCGTTGTACGCCGAGTTGGCGATGCCCGCAATCTCGCCGGTCGAGGAAAACACGCAACTGCCCGGCGAATCGGCGAGCGTGCAGCCGGAATAAAGCCGCCGCTGATCGGCATTGCTCGAATTCGAAATCGGCTGGCCGTCCACGTATCCGGGAACGAATACCGCTGGGTTCGCTTCGATAAAGCGCGGCAGGCGCGTGCCCTTGGTACCGACGTATCCGACCTCAAACAGCCAATCGGACCCGAACGATTGTTGCACATTCAAGCCCCAATCCTGGGTGTAAGGGAGTTTCAAGGTTGGCGACAGAGTCAGGTTCGTGAGTGAAGGGGAGAACGTCCCTACGGGCGGAGGATTGCCATTGAACGGATCCGCGAAGTCCGGCAAGCTTACTTGCGGCGTTCCCAGGAACGGGGGCGCGCTGATCGGCGCCTGCAAGGGGCCACCCTGGCCCGTGTAATAAGGCTCATAGAAGATGCCGTACGCCGCAGTTACCAGCAACGTGCCATTACGGCTGGGGTCCCATGCAACGCCAAGGCGCGGGGCAAACGCCTTCATATCGGTGGGGATCAAGCCCGCGGGCACACCGGGATCGCCGGGATAGAGCAACCCCGCCGGCGCATCCGGTAAAACCCGGGACTGCTTTCCCGGCTCAAACAACGACATCCGGTTATGAATTTCGGTATAGGGTTCGGGTAACTCGTAACGCAGTCCGGCATTGACGGTGAAATGCGGCTTGACCCTATACGTGTCCTGCACATACCCGTACCCATTGTTACCGCGAATGCCGCGCGAGAAATCGCCGATGCCTTGCAGGAAGACCACGGGCTGCCCAGTGAGGAAGCTGGCGAATGCATCTGTGATCGGGAACGGCGAAAATACGAAGAAGCCGTTGGTCGCGATCCCCTGCAGCACATTGATCTGCTGGCGCTGGTATCCGCCGCCGAATTTCAGCTCGTGCTTGCCGCGCACCCAACTCAGCGATCCCGACAAGTCGTAGACATCTTCATAGGTGTTGCGCGGGCCGGTGATCGGATCACCCACCTCGGTATAACCGTTTACCTCAATAAATGGCGGTCCGGCAGCGATATCGAGACTCGGGGTGTATTTAAATCCAAGATCTGAGGGCAGCTCATGGTTCTCACTCTCGCCGAAGAGGAACTTGTTACGGAGAAACGAGAATCGCGCAACAGCGATGACGTTCGGCGAAAAGGTGTGGGTTTCTTGCGCGACGAAGTTCTGTGCGCGCTGGTTTTCGCCGACCGGGAAGCCAGGAACACTGGCGCCGCCCGGCGATAGCGGATCGACCTGGGAAAGCTGGTTGAACACGTATCGGAAGGTCAGAGTGTCGCTCGGATCGAGGTAATGGTCGACCTTGATGCCGAACTGATCGGTGTTATTGCTGAAGGTTTGCGTTGTGGAGAACAGATTCGTCCCGGCGTTAGGAAGCGGGAAGAAGCTCAGCAGGTTTTGTGAAACCGGGTTGAACTGCGCCTGCGGCACCTGGTTATTCGGGTACGGCGCATTGGCAAAGACGTTGAAAAGCTGGTTCGCCGGATTGTTGCAGAAGCCGGCCGTGAAGCCCTGCGGGCAGAGTTCAGAGAAGTCGCCGGTACGCTGCTGTACCGACGGCACTGTGGTAAGAGCTGTCTCCCCCTGCCGATTGCGGAAACCTTCATAGAAGCCGAAGACGAACGTCTTATCCTTTTTGATCGGCCCACCGGCCGCGGCGCCAAACTGGTTTTGCTTCAGCGGCTCCTTGGTCTGCGCGAAATAATTGTTGGCGTCCAATACGTCGTTGCGCAGGAACTCCCACAACGTCCCGTGGACATGGTTGGTGCCCGAGCGGGTGATGATATTCGTCGTCGATCCCAGCGCGTCTCCGAACTCAGCATTCGCGTTCAGCGTGATGATGCGGAACTCGCTGATCGCGTCCACTGGCGGCTTGAGGACGAATCCGCCGTCGACGCCGTTCACGTTGTTCGCGCCGTCTATGAGAAAGTTGTTGGATTCGGGTCGCTGGCCATTGACCGCATAAGCCTGTCCATTGCGCAGCGATCCACCCGCTTCGGCTATCCCAGGCGTCAAGGGAACGACCCCAGGCTGCAACAGGCCTAGTTGCGAGAAGTTGCGTCCG
The DNA here is from genome assembly GCA_963821315.1 of uncultured Acidobacteriaceae bacterium. Taxonomy (GTDB): domain Bacteria; phylum Acidobacteriota; class Terriglobia; order Terriglobales; family Acidobacteriaceae; genus PALSA-350. The sequence goes on from CAWGDP010000025.1 coordinate 546,839, forward strand.
TTCAGTGGCAGATCCTCCAATTCGCGCTGTTGCACAACCTCGCCCATACTGGTGACGGTTGGCTCAATCAACGCGGCATCGGCCTGCACCAGCACCTGTTGCTTTTCCGATCCGACTGCGAGATGTGGCGAGACCGAAGCCGTCTCGTTCACGTTGAGCGTGATGCCATCCTGCACGTATGCCTCAAAGCCTTTCGCTGCGACCTGTAGGCGGTAGTGTCCGACCGGAAGTTCCAAAAGAACGTAGTTACCGTTGCTGTCGGTGGTCGTCGTGCGCGACAGGCCCGTTTCCGTCTGCTGTGCCGTCACCTCGGCGCGCAAAATCACAGCGCCGCTTGGGTCTGTAACTGTTCCGCGAATGTTCCCTGTGATCTGCTGCGCAGAGGAATTGAGGCAAGCAAGCACTACAAATGCCAGCACATTGCGAACGATATTCATGTTGTTTTCGAGTCTCCCGGAAGATTTGGCGCGCCTAACAGAGTGACACCGTGGTTCGGCGTCACACCGTGTTGAAATGGATCGCTGTAACATGTGCGCCAGAGAACGTGCCGCATCGTCAAGGCTCCGTAATTACAATTCTGGCGGGGAACCCCAGCAGCAGGGGTCCACTCATATTCAGGGAAAGCGCTCTGCGGGCTGCAGATGAACAGTAACGGCTAAGTTGATCGATTGTCGTGCGCCAATCGATGGACAGCTTACTCAATCTTTCGGTGGAGTGCCCCTAATCGGCCAATGCATGATTGCGCAAGGCTCTGCGGGATCCCGCTTGGACGCCAGAGGCGGGATCGCCTCCAGCTCCACGACCGATCGCAACTAGGCTTACTTCTATTAAGGACAATGGAGTCCAGAAACAAGGAAATCACTCACTCGCTTCGGACCTAGATGACGATTGATCGATGCAAATTGCTACTGTGGTAGAAATTCGTAACTGGTGAAGGCCAGCATCTTGCTGTCGGGCGACCAGGACGGAACATTCATAGTGCCACGGCCGCCGAGCAGCGTGGCGAGGGTGCGCACTTTCCTATCGGCGAGCGACAACACGCAGATCTCAACGTCCTGATTGGCAGGATGGCCCTGCGTACCTGGCTTGTAGGCGAGGAAGGCAATCATTCTGCCGTCGGGTGAGATGTGCGGAAACCAGTCACTCGTGGCGCTGACCAGGAGTTGTTCCTGTCCACTCCCATCTGGGTGCATGCGCCAGATCTGCACGTGGCCGGTGCGGTCCGATTGGAAGTAGATCCACTGACCATCTGGGGAGAACTCGGCCACGTCGCTCTTTGACGCAAGGAGAGTTTCGGGGCCACCGGCAACAGGAATTGTATAAGCGTCGAAGTTGTCGCCATGCTGGCTGGTAAAGGAGATGGTCTTGCCATCGGGCGACCAACCGTGAAAGTAGGCGGGACCATTCGGGGTGACACGTCTGGGCGTTCCGCCGGCAGTGGGGACAACGTAAATCCTGGCCTGCCCGTCGGGATCCTGATTGCCGATGGCAATCAGGCTGCCATCGGGCGAAACGCCATGGTCACCATTGATCTTCGTCTCAGGGGCGGTCGGAATGAGGGTTGAGGAGGTGGCGCGTGGAATCGTGCTGTCAATGGGATGGATGCCATCGTCGAGTACTAAGTGCTGCAGCGTCCCTTCCTGGTTGAAGATCAGACCCTTGCCGTCGGGCGTCCAGTTGGGATCTTCCAAATGGATGGGTGCGGTGTAACGGACGCGACGATCGGTGGAGGCAACGATGACCGACTCGAGGGTGCTGTGCAGCACAGCTTGACCGGTCATCGGGGACAAAGGCTCAATCCTGACGTTCGAGAAGATCGCCGTTTCTATCACTTTCTCATCGTGAGAACAGACACCGAGACCGACGTAGAAGTCGCCTTTGATGCTGACACGCACGGCCGCACCGGAAGGCGCCATGTTGCCGTTCGCGTCGGGAATGGATACATAGGCGTAGTCGCCGCGTTTCTCGATGCGTACGCGATGCGGCCCCTTGCCATAAGTTTCTATCTCGTGGGTGTCCGCGCCGATGGTGTCGCGGTACTGCAATGAGGTGAGGCCGTCGCCGTGACGGGCGACATCGGCGTAGATCGAATGCGCATCAAGCGACTGACGAATCATCAGCACGGCTTTCCGGTGCGCATTGCCCTTTTCGCCGACAAAGTCGATGTTGGCACTTAAGGCCACGTCGCCAGACATTTTTCTCCAAACATAGTGGAAGTCATCAATACCAAACCAGAGGTTGGCGCCACTGCCGGAGACGGTGTAGCTATCCTTGGAGATGTCGTAATGGCCGCTACCGGGAAGGAGAATCGTGCCCAAGTCCCCCTGACCCTGGAATTGGCCGAGATCTTGATTGCTGGTTTGGCCGTAGCCGACAGCGGTACCAAAACAAAACGAAAGGGCGAGCAACAGACTCCAACGATGCCTTTCGACAAGGCGCATGCGCTCCTCCACGAAAGATCATCCTCTACGAATAAGGATAGGAATGGCAAACCACAACGAAGTGACCATACTGCTCGTAAGCCGCGATCTGCGGGATTTGGCGGTTTGTTCGACGAGAAACTGTTGACTATTGCGACAATTTGAGAGGGGTTAGTTATCGGGTCCCCACATCTCACCCCAGCGGGTCGTCCATTCCACGGCACTACGAGGATTGTGCAGGGTTAATTCGCGGGCATTTCGACTCCTGAAAGATGTCTGCAGGCGTCCAATAGTGCGTCCTGCAGCCTGGCATCGTGGGCGGCGGGGTTTGGTGGGCGCTGAAGCTTGTGATAAAAATACTTGCCCGTGACCGTTGCGCCGGGGTCCTGGCTCACCGCAAGCCATACCTGGGTGCGGTGCCCAGCATCCAGATTATCGGGCGCCTCGGGTCCCCCCATCTTGGTCCGTACCCAACCGGGTTCAAGCGCGTTGGAGAGAACACCTGGCCAGCGGCATGCGATAGCGAAGGCCAGCAGCACATCATGCAGTTTTGTATCGGAGTAAGCCTGCTGCCCTCGCCAGGGGCGGCGTTCCCAGACCAGATCCTTCAGGCTTGTATCCCCGCCCTGGTGGAGTCCTGAGCTCAGGTAGACGAGACGCTTCGGCTTCTCAATAAGTGCCGTCAGGATGTAAGGCGCAAGCGTGTTGACCGCAAGTACATGAGGCAGACCGTCTTCGGTCGCAATACACTGCTGCTCCCGATAGCCGATGGCGGCGTTGTGGATAACCGCGTCGAATAAGCCAAGGCGGTTGACCTGATCGGCCACGTTGCGGGTTTGCGCAATGCTCGTCAGATCGCCGATGACGATGCTCTCTGCTCCAGGCGCGGCGGACATGGCTTCTTTGCCCCGTTGTTCGTTGCGCGCATGAAGGACCACGCCGTGCCCTTGTTCGATAAGGAGTTGGGCCGCCATTAGGCCGAGACCGTCGGCAGAGCCTGTAACAAAAACGCGTGCCATAATCGTTTACTCTCCGTATTAGAGATGCACGCCAGACCAGTGAAGGAGCGCCGAAGGAAGCATGAAAAAGACGAGCCTGTTCAAACAGTACTTGCTGGCCAAGGAGATTCTGATGATCCCCGTCGCCCATGATCCGCTCTGTGCCACCATCATCCAGCGAGCGGGGTTTAAGGTGGTGGGTTGCGGTGGGTATGCCAACTCTGCGGCTCTGCTCGGTGCGCCCGATATAGAGTTGCTGACGCTCACGGAGATGGTAGACGCGGTGTGGCGGTTTGCCGATGCAGTGGATCTGCCGTTGTTTGCCGACGGTGACAATGGCCACGGAAATACCACAAACGTCCAGAGGACCGTCAAGCAGTTTGAAAAAGCGGGGGCTGCTTCGGTAATGCTGGAGGACCAGGTCTCGCCCAAGCGGTGCGGCCACATGTCGAGCAAGCATGTGGTGCCGGCGGATGAGTTTGTAGCCAAGATCCGGGCCGCGGTCGATGCCCGTACAGATCAGGACCTCACCATTCTGGCGCGCACCGACGCGATCGGCGTCAAGGGTTTATCGGAAGCGGTCGATCGCGCCCACCAGTGCGTGGAGGCCGGCGCGGACTGGGTTTTCTTAGAGGCGCCCGAAACTCTCGATCAGTTGACCCAGATCCCTCGCCTGATATCGGTGCCTACACTGGCTAACATGATCCCCGGTGGGAAAACACCCATTCTGCCCGCCTCCGATTTGCAGTCGATGGGCTTCGCCGCTGTAGTCTTTCCCAATGTGTTTACGTATGCATACGCGAAGCTGGCCACGGATATCGCTACGGAGCTACGCCGCACTGGCACTCCGGCGCCTTTCCATAATCAAATGATCGAATTTGAAGAGTTCAATCAATTGGTTGGCTTGCCCAGGATACGGGAAGCAGAGCAGCGCTATTACGCCCACCTTGAAGATGCGCACTTGAGAGGCGCGTAAGCCTCAAGGGCGAAATGGATATGTTCCCCACTCAAGGGGTCGGTCGCGAACAATTTACCTATAACCGCTTTCACTGGAAGTGCGGCTCTTGTTTCGAGCGCATACCTGCACGTTTCAGATCCGAAATCGATATCCTGTTCCCTGATTGAGCCAGGCTTTTGGATGCTGCTTTGTTGATTTCAGGGGAGAAATTTCCCTCTGTCGCAGGTTAAGAATGCATTGTCCGGCTGCGCTTGATCCCAATGCACGTAGCAGGAAGTGTTTCTAAGAAGACTCAGTTCGAACTGAAGAAGCTGCTTACTGTCCGATCGCGATAGGATTGGAAGCCATATCCTGTATTGCTTCCCTTCGACCACGTAGCCGACCTGCGCCTCCGCCTGGTAGACAACATCGCTGCCTCGCTGGCCTTCGAGCACCTGAATCGGTATCGTACGGAATTCGGAAAGTGACACCCGAGCGCTTGGCCATCCCGCCCGTTTCGATCGTCGGATATCAGGTTACGCCGCGCTCAAGCGCTGGCACATCAAACGGGCTTAGCCTTCCGCATTAGCCGTGAGCTAATCGATCGAAAACTCGCTGGACAGGAGCGTGTCGTACAAGAGTCGTTGCAAGATGATCGGGCGGCAACAGTTGTCCGGCAATTCCGCTCTGAGTTGGCCGAGGTTGAATCCATCGACGCGATCCGTGGCATAGAGGCACGCGCCGCGAAAGCGTATTGGAAAGCTTGGCAAGTTGTACCTGTTGTGTTTCCCGATAGGGATTTGCCTCGTGTACCTGAGCATTGGAGAACATTTGGTTCACGCGTTTCCCGCTGACTGGTTCCTCCCGTCTCGCGGCGAATCCCGTCAACGCAATCCTGAATTATCTCTATGCCTTGGTGGAGGCAGAGGGTCGTCTTGCTATTGCAGCTCTGGGGCTCGATCCGGGGATGGGTGTCTTGCACATGGACACTATCAATCGAGACAGTTTGGCGTGCGATGTGACGGAACCCGATCCGCCCAGATGTAGATGCATACGTAATCAATAGGATATTGCGTCAACCCCTAAAAAGAAGCTGGTTCTTCGAAGAACGAAATGGAAATTGCCGTTTGATGGCGGACTTGGCGAGTCAACTCGCGGAAACTGCTTCGGCCTGGGCCCGCTTGGCGGCCCCCATCGCGGAGTGGACCGCTAAGGAAATAGTCTCTACGACAAGGACCGGTAGACCAATTGCAACGCGGCTGACGCAGAATCACAAGCGCGCTCTCAGTAGCGAAATATTCGTTCCCAAAGAGAAGAGTTCAGTGGTACTGCCAAAAATGTGCAGTGCTTGTGGAAATACGATCCCGAACAGAAGCGAAAAGTGTAGGTCCTGCTTGGCAAAAACTTTGCCGCAGCGGCTTAGAAAACTTGCTGCCAAGGGCCGTCTTTTATCTCATGCTGAGACAGCTGAGGCTGAGCGATCCAGGACGCAGTTGGCCAACCGCGAAAATATCCGAAAGTGGTCCAATTCAGATCAACCGTCGTGGCTAACGGCGAAGTTCTATGCAGAGAAGATTCAGCCATTACTTACACCTCTGTCGACTAGTTCAATCGCTCGGGAGCTATCCGTTTCACGCGGATATGCAACTGAGATTCGGCTTGGGAGAGTGCCGCATCCACGGCATTGGCGGAGTCTGGCAAAACTCACGGGGGTGTCAGAATAAAGAGAGACTTCCTCCGAAAAGCCAGGCTTTCCATCCATCTGCCAGGTCGACGGCCCGGCTTGACGACGGCGCGTCAAGATTTGGCGAAGTTACCTATAAACGACGTTTTTCAGACATTTCGTGCCAGCCGGAACTCGAAGGGGCTATGCAGACGGCTACTCACATACTGCTCACCTTTAAGAGCTGCTTCGATCGCAAACGGAAGCTCCCGCGCATCTGACTTTAACAAATAGGCCATTGCTCCTAAGCGGAGGGCGGCTTGCATCATTGCAAGCGATCGGTTTTGAGTCAGGAATATCAGTTTGGAACTTGGAGAAACGCTGCGAATTTGCCGAGCGGCTTCCATCCCGTGCAGGTTCGGCAGTGCGACATCGAGCAGAATCAAGTCCGGCCGGAGTTCTTCGGCCATCTTGACCGCTTGTACTCCGTCTGAGACTTCACCAACGACAAGACACGGAGTCTTCTCTTCCAACAGGATTCGCAGGGTACGACGAAAATCGTCGTAGTCCTCCGCGATAAGTGTGCTCAAAGGCGGCATCACCGTATTTCGCTTGAATCGCATGTTGACCATAAATCGCCGGTCTCGGCAAAGGTCCACGTCACCAGTAAACTAGCGGCTCCTCAGACAAGCGACCGTTAGTTGTTAAGCCTCTATGAACAACCGCCGTTGCTCGCGGCAGGTCGCTCTGTGGGGAAGGTGTGTCTGAGGCGGCTGCTGACAAACTGGGCTCCATTGACCAGTGCTTCAACGCCAATGGGAAGCTCGTCCACATCAGACTTGCACAGGTATCCCCGCACCCCCAGCCGCATAGCCCCTAGAACCAATTCAACACCAGAGTCGTGGCTAACAATTAGTATCTTGGAATTTGGAGCAAGCTGACGAATTCGGCGAGCGACTTCCATACCGTTCAGCTTGGGCAGCCCCAGGTCAAGCAGAACCAAATCAGGCTGGAGTTCCTCGGCCTTTTTTACGGCTTCCAAACCGTCCGAAGCTTCACCGATGACTACGCAAGGCGTCTTTTCCTCCAGGGTCGTGCATAGGAAACGCCGGAAGTTTTCAAGGTCTTCGACAACTAGAGTGTTCAATGATGCCATTTTCCTAGCCAAACAGTCTGGCTCAGTTTAGGCCCCAAGTCAAGCGACATCTTACGCATTCAGGTTCAGGGAGGCAGCCATTGGAGGCTGAATGGTTCTCTAGGGACCTAGCAGAATCCCCAGGTCACCCTTGCAGCGCAAAGAGTCTATGATCCTTCGTAACACGGGGAGGAAGAACAGTCTGCGCAGACTGACCGTCTTAGCTTTGTTGACGACTGTTGGGTGGGGCGTTGGATGTGTCCGCGGAGGTACGGAGTCTAGCGGTCCCGTTAGTGTTTCGTTGAATCCGGGCTGGCCGCACATGCTCATGGCGGGGCAGGGGCTCGATATCACCGCCAGGGTTTCGAATGATTCCAGCAATTCTGGCGTGAACTGGAGCCTTTCGGGAGTCGGTGAACTCAGCAACAAGACAGCCACATCCGTTACCTACAACGCGCCAACGCATGTGACCAGGGAGGAGAACCCAATCGTAACTGCTACCTCGATCGCGAGTTCTAGTTCGACCGCAAAACTCCAGATTACCGTTCTACGCCCCGGAACGCTTGATTGAGCTTTCCACCAACAGAGTGGATACAAGCACGGGTGCCTTCCTCTCAGCTGGCAAAGGAGTTACCGAGTGCATATCTCGTGTGGAATGTCCCGCATCCCAAAAACGGTGAGCCAACCAAAAGGTGGATTTCGCCTGTGGATTTCGCTTTTAGCCATCCTGTCGCTGGTTTTCATCACTCCTAGTGCCGAGGCAGAGCCGAACGCCAAGAACGTACTGGTGCTGTTTGGCCAGTTCCATCGCGGCCATAACGTGTGGCTGGATGACATCGAGTCGAGGGTGCGGGCTCGTGTACCAGGTGAGGTCAACTTTGTTGTTTCATATCTGGAATACTCGCGGTTGGACGACCAAGATTATCTGGAGAGCGAAGCTGAAACTTTGCGCCGCCAGTACCAAAATGTGAACCTGGATCTCGTCATTTCGGTTAATAAGCCGGCTCTTCAATTCGTGCTAAAAAACCGAAACAAAATATTCCCGAATGTACCCATTGTATTTACGGCAATTGATCCCGAATTGGAATTGCCGGACATGCAGAATTCGCCCGGGGTGACGGGTTACGCAGCTAGTGTGGGTATCAGACCAACAATCGACTTGGCGCTCCGTCTCCATCCGGATGCAACTAGCGTCGCAGTCATCGCCAACAACAAGGGGTACTGGTGGGCGGCAACTCATGCCGAACTTCTTCATCATCGAGATAAAGTAACGGAGATTGATATCATCGGAATGCCGAACGGCCAGATGCTCGAAAGAGTCGCTGCACTTCCTGCTCATTCGCTCGTTCTGTACCAAGTCCTGATGAGTGAGTACACTCAACCGGCGATCAATGTCTATGACGCCTCGGAGATGATCGCACAACGTGTGCCAACTTATTCGGCGTGGGAGAACCTGGTTTTAGGTCACGGTGGAGTTGGCGGGGGCATACAGGAAGTACGTCAAAGAGGGCCTAAAAACCGGAGACATAGCTGCGCGAGTGCTGCTAGGTACAAAGCCGGAGGACATTCCGATTGTCCGCGATTACGGTTTTGATGTCCTGGTGGACTGGCGGGCACTGCAACGTTGGCACATCCCCCAGTCCGCTTTGCCGGCGGGCGCTACGGTTTTGTATCGGGAACCGACTCCGTGGGAGCAAAACCGAAATAAGATTTTTGCCGGTCTGGGGGTAATTGTCGCTCAAGCCTTATTGATCTTTGGGTTATTGTGGCAACATGCGCGAAGAAGGAAAACAGAAGCAGAACTTAGAAAATCGGAAGAGAAATTTTCGAAGTCTTTTTCTCAGAGTCCGCTGGCAGTCACGATTACGAACATAGAAGACGCTCGGTTCATTGAAATCAACGAGGCTTTCGAGCGTGACACCGGTTGGAAACGCGATGAGGTCATTGGCAGGACACCGTTTGACATCCACCTTTGGGAATATCCCGAGCAAAGAGTCGCGCTGCAAGAACAGCTTCTTGCAACTGGCAACCTGCGAGATTTGGAGTTTAGAGTTCGCAGAAAAGACGGTCACGTTTTCACGGCCCTTGGTTCAGCCGAATTGATTGAAGTTAATGGTGAGTCATGCGCTCTAACCGTGGCCGCCGATATCACTGATCGCAAGATGGCAGAAGAGGCTCTTGCTGGAGTGAGTCGACAATTGATCGAAGCGCAGGAAGCCGAACGTACCCGCATTGCAAGAGAGTTACATGATGATATCAATCAACGTCTTGCGATGCTGGCACTAAACCTAAAGACAGTGAAACAAGATCTTTCCCTTTCAGAAACAAAAACGAGCCATCGTATCGAAGAAGCTTGCGCACAGGTTTCGGGTCTTGAGGACGATATTCAAGCATTGTCCCACCGGTTGCATTCTTCCGGGCTTGAATATCTTGGATTGGAAGCTGCGGTCAGTGACTTTTGTAGAGAGGTTTCGGAGCGGCAGAATCTGTCGATTCACGTGCACTTTGATGGGATCCCCCAAACCCTCCCTCACGAAGTCTCGCTCTGTTTGTTCCGAGTCCTGCAGGAAGCCGTTCACAATGCGGTCAAGTATAGCGGCGTACGCGACCTCGAAGTATCCCTCACAGGTGGCGCGAATGAAATCGAACTGTCCGTTCGCGATTCGGGAATAGGTTTTGATCCTGAGACCGCAAGACACAAACATGGTCTCGGTCTTACCAGCATGAGGGAACGGCTGAGATTGGTAAATGGCCAGCTATCCATCGAGTCAAAACCGCAGCAGGGCACAGCTATCCTCGCGCGCGTGCCTCTCAACGCCAGTATGCCCGTCGATCCTAGAATACCTACCACAACGAGCGTAGCGTAGGTCCCAACAACGCAGGTCAATGCAGTGGGCACACGTACAGCCAATTTGCTGGGCGCTTTCAGGTACGATTTGCGCGATTGTAGGCAAGAGGAGGCTCCGGCCAGAATGATACTCCAGGTGATCACAATGGAGACGAACTGAATCACTGGTTCTTTATGTCAGGCCGCCGAGGTGAATCGACAATCCAGTCCGAGCCACGGGCTACTCCGTAGTGCCCGCGAAGTCGCATTTCTCGGTAACTTCCCGTGTCAGCAGATTGGGGGGGTGCACTTTTCCCGGCTGCTATCCCCCTACCCTCTATTCATTTGACCTCTCCATGTTGCGGACATACACTTCAGCTCAAGAGCAAAGCAGCACCTGTATTCGCGTGGGACGTTGCCGGTTGTGGTCCGGACGGGCTAAGTACGTGGCGCGACTCCATAGCTCATAGTGATGAATCGAGAGAAAGCAGAGATATGATTCCGTCATGACTAGAAGACCGCACGTTGCCATCACCGGTTATCTGACCGCTATTTTGCTGGCTCTCCTGGCTGGTGCGAGCGCCTCTGCCCAAACGCAAACCTGGTACCTTGACCCTCCGCATTCCTCGGCACAGTTTGCAGTTCGCCATATGGGAATCTCAACGATCAGAGGAACCTTTAATAAAGTCAATGGCGTAGTCGTAGATTCCCCAGACCCCGGCAAAGCTTCTGTGAATGTGACGATCGACGCGAGTTCCGTGGATACGCGCGTGGAAATGCGGGACAAGGACCTGCGCAGCGACCACTTCTTCGATGTTTCCAAGTATCCGACGATTACCTTCCAATCGAAAAAAGTAGAGTCAGCCGGCGCAGGCAAGTTGAAGGTTACCGGCGATCTCACCATCCACGGGGTCACCAAGGAAACCGTCCTGGATGTCGATGGCCCTACTGCTCCAGTGAAAGATCCGAAAGGTAACTCACATCGTGGCGTCTCTGCTACCACCACGATCAACCGGGCGGACTTTGGAATGACGTTTGATTCACCCATGGTCGGGGATCAGATCGCGATCCAATTGGATGTGGAACTGGTAGACAAAGCGCCGGGTCCACCGCGACCAGCACCAAGTGCTACACCGCCACCGCCGGCAATGTAGGCTAGCTGGTCTCAAGTTTTTCCGGCTTCAGATACTTGATGAGCACGACCTCGTTGCCGGTTTCACTGTAAATCAACTCGTCGATAATGTGCTTGGTCAACAGAATCCCGAAGCCGCCGGGTCTCCGACCCTCTTTTTCGCGGATCGCGGTGTGACGGATGGGATCGGACGGCGGGTTCATGATCGCCGCATGGCGCAGCCTCCTGCAAGGAGAAGCCCTCCCCTGGATCTTTTACGCGGCACAAGACCATGTGCCTGGCTCGAAGGTAAGAAATCGACACGTGCTGAGTGGCATTGAAGTTGGCTCCGTGCTCGATGGCATTCATGAGCATCTCGCGGAAGGCCAGGGCGACGGCGTCTTTCTCTTTCAGGGGTAGATCCGCGACCTCGTGAATGAACTGAACCAGTCGATCGGCGGTCTTACGGTCACAGCGCGCAACCAGGTGCATAAGTTCCGGGGTGGCGGAAAGGATCTCGATCCCTTCATCCCAAACCGGACCGGTCGTAGCCAAGAGAAGCATCCGTTCGAAGGTAGACATGGAATACGGCTCGGAGAAATAGCTGAACGCACGCTCGCGCATGGCGGCAATTACGTCGGCGGGCGTGCTTTTCCTGGTGATGATGATGAGTCGTACATGGGGCCGGACGGTACGGATCCTGCGCAAGAGATCCACATCCTGCTTGGCCGAAGTTTCCTCGCCGGTAAGGACAAGATCATACGGCCGAGCCTGGAGCATTTCCAGCGCGGAGATATTATCGGTCGCGCGGGCAATTTTCCAACCTGGCAGCACTTTGCGTACCGCGGGTGCGACTTTGGTGTCTGCACCGACGACCAAGGCAGCTTTTCGGGGGCTGGGCGGCCGCTCTGGGGTAGTTTGGTCGATGGATCACCCCCTGCGGACCATGATAAGGCCAACTCTTCCCGCGGGTCGTCCATTCCACGGCAGCACGAGGATTATGAAAGATTAGTTCGCGGGCATTTCGACTCCTGAAAAACGTCTGCAGGCGTCGAGCAGTGCATCCTGCCGCCCCACATCGTGGACGGCGGGATTCGGTGTGCGCTGCCGCATGTGAAAGAAGTACTTGCCCGTGACCATCGCGGCGGGGTCGTTGCTGACTGCAAGCCAAACCTGGGTCCGGTGTGCGGCGTCCAGGTCATCGGGCGCCCCAGGGCCCCCCATCTTGGTCGGCACCCAGCCGGGTTCCAGTGCGTTCGAGAGAACACCGGGCCAGCGGGATGCGATGGCGAAAGCCAGCAGCACATCGTGCAGTTTGGTATCGGAATAAGCTTGCTGTCCTCGCCATGGGCGGTCTTCCCAGGACAGATCCTTCAGGCTTGCATCCCCGCTCTGGTGTAGGCCTGAGCTCAAATAGACGAGGCGCTTCGGCTTCTCGATAAGCGCCGTGAGGATGTAAGGGGCGAGGGTGTTGACCGCGAATACCTGCGGGAGGCCGTCTTCGGTGGCAATGCGCCGCGGCTCGCGATAGCCGACGCCGGCGTTGTGAATGACCGCATCGAATAAGCCAAGGCGGTTGACCTGCTCGGCCACATTGCGGGTCTGCGCAATGCTGCCCAGATCGCCAATGACGACGCTCTCTGCTCCAGGCACTGCGGCGAGAGCCTCTTTGCCTCGTTGCTCGCTGCGCGCGTGCAAGACCACACCGTGCCCTTGCTCGATCAGGAGCTGGGCTGCCATTTGGCCGAGTCCGTCGGCAGAACCGGTGACAAAAACACGTGCCATAATTGTTGACTCTCCGAACTCCCCCGCATGCATGCGGTGGCTCCCATCGGAGATCTCGCCCAGTGGCTAAGCTTTGACTGCAGTGAAGGTCGCGGCGCCATACTCGCCGAGCTTCACGCTTCCGGAAAGCGTGCCACCCGAGAGCACACCGGTGAAGATGTAGGGCACTCTCTGTTGGCCGGGTACGGACATCGCGCTCGTCAGCATCACGTGGTCCGCCTGGACCTTGCCTTGGAGTTGCGCCTTGTAGATCTCGCCCAGATGCTCGCCGGTGAGAGAGGTGTCCTTCTGCTGCAGCACAAACTGCTGCTTGCCTACGCCCCGGATGTATTGGATGGTCACGTTCCAGGTTCCGGCCAGTTGCGCCGTGGGACCGGTGTAGACCGGAGGATTCTCGAAATGGCCCGGATTACGCATGTACCTGGAGAGCGCATCGGCAACCAGCTTGTAGTCGCCCGGCTGCATCATGTACGGCATGATACCGATCGATGAGGCCATCATGTCCGGACGGCGCCCTTGTCCGGCAATGGTCAGGATCCGCGGCGTACCCTGGTCGAGCTTCTCGCTAAGCTCTGTACCGGTGATACCCACCTTCGCCGCATCCCAGCGAATGGTCAGCGTCGGCGCCCGATTCGATAGGTCAGCATCGGGCATGTTTACTTGCGTTGTCACCGAGGGAATGTCCTTGACGGCGTTTGCGATGTAGTTGTCCCACTCCAGCCATGTCTTCTGCTCTGCTTCGTGGTCGCGCTTGTACCACTGGCGCACGGCAGCCAGCATGCCCATTGCCTCTTCCTTGCCTACCTTAAGAGCGCGGCCCCAGTTATGGTGGGGCGCTGCGTTCCAGAATGCTGCCTGGCACAGATCTTTCGGTCCCAGAAGAACACCGGCTGCCTGCGGTCCACGCATGCACTTGCCGCCGGAGTAGCCCACAAAGGTCGCACCCGCTGCCAGGTGGATGTTGGGCACAATCGGCTCTTCGGCCGCTGCATCCACAAATACCGGAACACCCCGCTCCCTGGCGATCGCGCAAACCGTCTTGATGGAAAGCGGCTCTTCAAAGGCGCGCGGCCCCGACATGATATAGATCATGGCGGTCTGATCGCTTAGCTTGGCACGCAGCTCATCGTCTGTCTCAACGTCGATGATCTCGGCTCCCGACATACGCACGCCAAAGTCATATACGTTGCGCGCATACTTGGGAATAATCACCTGGCTGTGCTCTTTCAGGTAGGGCATCGTTTGTGACTTTTCCGGGTCCGCGCCGACCCGGCAGGCGACCGTTGCCAGTGCGATCGCGGCTTCGCAGCCACAGGTCACAATGGCGCCCGGCGCGCCCATGTGGGTCGCGATCTCTGCCCCCACCGCGGCCATCATCTCGTCCATCTGCACGTAATGCTTCGATGCCTCGTACATCGCCTGCTTCACCTCGGGCAACGACTGAGAGCCCGAGATGATGGTGAATGTTCCACGCGCGTTCACGATCGGCCTCACACCGATCTGGGTGAACAGGTTATCTGTAGCTGTCCCTGAATCCATGGGCAGCCCGCAGCCGGGCGCAGCGGTCGATGCCACGGCCGCTGCGCGGGCAGAGATAGGAGCTACCGCGGCTACAGCGGAGAGAATGCCCGACTGCCTCAGAAGATCTCGCCTGGACCAGCGCGCGGTGCGAAAGAGATTCATGGTTGGTTCGCCTGTTTCTTTGAAATTCCGTATAGTGTCGAGCAAATTCAGGGGCAACGCAACCCATCATTATTTCTTAGTAAGCCTGCAAGAAGTCGGTTGGGCTAAAGAGGGCGTGTGCGTACCGGGAAAGAAACAGCAGATCCCTCCACTGCGCTTACGCTCCGGTTCCACGGCAGGCCGGGACAGGCGGGATGACTAGGTTTGTTGGAGAACTAATGGACCGGAGACCTTTGTGCGGGAGCCAGGGCGCACCGCAGATCCCTTGTATCTAGATAGAGGCGACGTTGGTGTGAATGTCGTTAAGCGAGGGTGGATGGCGATCCGCCCTCGTGGACGAGAGCCGTGCCCTGATACCAAACAGGTCTCTACCCCCTACGGTGATTACCGCTTGCGGTAACTTCCGCGCAGTTCTGATCAAGATACCGGCTTCCGTGACCCGGACGTGTTACTCGCGGCCACCCCGAGGCACCTTTGGGGGCCGCTTTCGTAAGGGCTCGGCCGCGATGTTTGCTTGCCAGCGGCCATGTCCTCCTGCCATCCTTTGCATGCTGCTCCAAGAAGCCCGCCTGCTTGGCAGGGCTCGCGCAGCGTAGTCATGCTTTCTTTTGCCCGGACACGGGGGGTCAATGAAGATCTGCCAGGTGGTTCTTTTGCTGACGCTCGGCACGAGCACGGACGCGATGCTGAAGGCTCAGATGTTGCCTGCCAGTACAACGCCGCCTGCCGACACCGTGATGGTGGCCAGCGAAACTATGCCTGGAGGAGTTGAGTTTTTCCCCGAGCTGCTGGCTTCCAACCACCAGGCACTGCTGCAAGGGCTGCCCATGACCCCGGCCATCAGCCAGGGCCTCCCGGCTACGGCGGTAACCCCGGAAGCGGAGCCTAAGCCGCTGACCGGTAAGGACCGGCTGATCCTGTTCTGGAACGAATCGTATGCGTCCCCGGGAGCATTTGTGGGCGTCGCCAGCGGCGCACTGGTAGACCAGGTGCGGCATACCCCGGCCAAGTGGGATGGAGACGGAAGCGGCTACACCCGGCGTTTCGCCAGCGAATACGGCCAGCTGGCCACACGCAATGTCATTCACGACGGCTTGGCCGGCATCACCGGCCTCGACCCGCGGTACGCGGTATGCAAATGTCAGGGCGCCTTGCGGCGCACTGGCCACGCTCTGAAGATGAGCTTCACCACCTATCGCCAGGATGGACGGCTGGTGCTCGATGTACCACAAGTGGCCAGCGCCTACGGCTCGGGCATGATCTCTACCTATTGGTATCCCCACAATCAGTTCAGCCCCCTGGTCCAGGGAGTCCAGTTCGGCCACGAGCAGATGGGCGAAATCGTGGTGAACAACCTGGTGCACGAATTCGGCCCGGACATGGAACGCCATTTGCATCTACGCGCCTTGACCGCCCGCCGTCATCCCCGCCCCGACGACGACGACTAGCTTCGACTGTGCATCGTCCGTTGCTCTCTATACACCAGAGGTGGCCACGTGAGCCATCGGGCAAAGGCACTATTCCTGATCTGGTACACCCGCCCCGCACGATCTCCAATCCACACTCATGAAACAGAAGAAGTGCTCTAATGGCATGGACAGCGCTGCGCCTCCGGGCAGTGTGCCGAGGCGCGGCGGACTGTGCTCTTCGGCTCTGGAATCAACCCCCCGGGCAGAGCAAAGGAGATCCCATGCGATCAGGACGTTGGTTATTGGCCACGCTCTGGGTATTTGTCTCGCTGGCTGCCGCCAGCACTGCGGTGGCTCAAAACCCCTTTGTCGGCACCTGGAAGCTCAACCAGGAGAAGAGCCAGATGGCCGGCGACACCATGAAATTCGGTCCCGCGGCGGGCGATGCCATCGAACTGAGCGGCGGGGGAACCACCTACTCCTTCCGGGTGGACGGCAAGCCTTACGCGCTGCCCAGCGGCCACGTGGCCATTTGGAGAGCGACCAGCGCCGATAGCTGGACCACGGAGTATCGCAACATCGACGGGAAGCTGCTGAGCAGCGATAACTGGAAGCTCTCCTCCGATGGAAAGAACCTCACCGTCACCACCAGCGGCGTGAAGGCCAACGGCGATCTGTACACCAACACGGAAGACTATGTACGCACCGCGGGCAGCGATGGGCTGATGGGCGCCTGGAAGAGCACTTCTGTCAAGCTCAGCTCGCCGAATGAATTGACGATTCAGGAATCCGGCTTTGATGGCCTGATCCTGAAGATTGCCGCCATCAAAGCCACCGCGGTCACCAATTTTGACGGCAAGGAAGTGGCCGTCGACGGCCCGGACATTCCCACCGGGCTGCGGCTCGCCCTCACCCGCACCGGGCCGTACAAGTTTCGCTTGGTCCAGAAACTGAATGGCAGCGTGGTCGAGTCCGCCGAATACACCGTGGCCGCCGACGGTCAGACCATGACCGAAGTGGGCGGGGCGCCCGGGGATCCCCCGGCCACCATCGTCTGGGAGAAGCAGGCGGCCACCACTTCGGCTGCGCCGGCGGATCATCCCCCCGCTTCGCCCGTGATTCCGTCGCCGGGAGTACACTAGTAATAGTGCACTAGTCTTCGACCTCGCCTATGGCCTGTATTTTTGCTCCGGACGAGCCCACATTTACCCAGTAACGGCACACGATGGAGCCCAAATGAGTTTGATCAAGGCAGTAGATGTACCCAAGCATATGGCCGACCGGTTGCGGTCTCGCCGCATTGCTGTACGCCTCTCCGGCGGCGCTTCCAAGAAACCCACCCTCCCCGCAGGCAAGCCTCTGGCCGTTCCCGCCATCGCGCCGGATGCGACGCCCAACACCGAGCTTCTTGGCCCCGCCATTCTGTAGAGCCCAGCAGCCAAGTGCCGCTTTTCGTTGAGGAAAAGCCGTGTCCCGCGCCTGCTATCCGTATCCATCCAAAGATTGAGCACAAATCATACCCTGGGTCCAAGACACGGCCGGGCTGGGAACCTATGGTGTGGGAGTACATCGTTCTCACACTGATTCTCCAAAGCGCTCTCACCCAGGGCGCTTTTTTTTGCTCCCAGCACTATTTCCGCTGGGTTCATACTGAAGCCACGAGAATCGGCGAGAGGCTCCAGTTACGATCCGGGGTTGCATGGCAAGGGTGAAAGCGATTGAGTGGCAGCGGCGGGGCCTGTGGGCTTTGCTGCTGGTGTTGAGCCACGCCGCACTGGCGCTCGATCCCCAACGCTCGCTTGACCACTACGGCCACCAGGCGTGGCGCACCGATTCCGGCCTGCCGCAGAACACCGTCCACTCTATCCTGCAAACCAGCGATGGCTATCTGTGGCTGGGCACCGACGGAGGCCTGGTGCGTTTTGACGGCATCGAATTTGTCACCTTCGACGCCGAGAACACTCCGCAATTCAAGAGCGACACCGTCTCCGACCTGCTTCAAGACGCATCGGGCACGTTATGGATCAGCACCGGCGCCGGGTTGTTGAGCTACCGCAGGCGGAGCGTTTGCTGCCTACACCACCGCCCAGGGTCTGCCCGCCGATACGGTTTGGTTCAGCTATGAGGACCACCGCCACCGGCTCTGGGCGATCACCTCGGCCGGGCCGGCCTTCTTCGATGGAAAAAGCTTTGTGCCCATCGCCCAAACCCAGGCCGCGGGCCCGCTGAATCGCCAGGCTCTCGCCGAGGATGGCCAAGGGATGCTCTGGCTGGGAGGCAGCAGCGGGGTCTTTGCCCTGGATACCCGACCCGCCACTCCGCGCCTGGCCTTGCACCTGCTGAGCGGCACGGAAGTGGAGACGGTCGCGTTCGATCGCGCACATGGTGTCTCGATCGGCGGGAGTGAGGGGCTCGAACGCTATGCCGGCGGTACGCTCACTCCGGTCCCTATCTCCCATCGACCGGGCAAGACCGAGGTGACCGCCCTCGCGCCCGACCCCGATGGCAGCCTGTGGGTCGGCACGGCGACCGGCATGGTCCACTTGGCCAGCGACGGCGCCACTCTCCCTACCCTCGCCAGCGGCCAGCGAGCGGGTGGATACCCTCTTTCGCGACCGCCAAGGCGTGCTTTGGGTAGCCACCGAACGGGGAGTCTTCCGGCTACATGGCAACCGCCTGCAGTCGTTCGTCCCCGGTTCCGGGTTAGCTGCCAACCGCATCCTGTCGCTCTACGAGGACCGTGAAGGCAGCCTGTGGATCGGCACCGACTCCGGCGGCCTCAACCTGCTGCGGGATCAGAAGTTCACTACCTACACCACCAGCGACGGGCTCTCCGGCAACCTGGTGCGCTGTGTCTTTGAAAGCCCCCAGGGCGAGCTGTGGATCGGCACCGACGGGGCAGGGTTGAATCGCCGCACCAGCAGCGGTTTTGCCCACCTCACCACCGCGGACGGCCTGTCCAGCAACGTCATCCTTTCACTCGCCGGCGGGGCGGGCGGGGATTTGTGGATCGGCACCCCCAACGGGCTGAATTTGCTCCACCGGGAAGGCTCCGCCAACCGGATCATGAGATTCACCTCCGCCGACGGCCTGCCCGACGACTTCATCCGCTCCCTCTACTCCGACCGCGACGGTAGTTTGTGGGTCGGCACCCGGCACGGGCTGGCGCACCTGGCAGCAGGCAAGTTCACCAGCTACTCTGCCATGGACGGCCTGGGCAGCGACTTCATCGGCGCCATCTTCCGGTCTCGGCAGGGCGACCTTTGGATCGGGACTTCGGGTGGCCTGAGCCGCTTTGACCACGGGACTTTTAGCAACTCCACGGTGCAGCAGGGGCTCTCCAACAACACGGTAACGGCCATCGCCCAGGATGCCCAGGGGACCCTTTGGCTGGGGACCAACGGCGGGGGCCTCAACCGCCTGCGCGGGGCTCCAAGCCAGCCGGCCATGCAGGCGTTTCCCTGGAGTTCGAAGGGGCTGCCGGGCACCATCTACGGCATTCTGGAAGACGCCGCCGGTCATCTCTGGCTGAGCTCGCAAAGCGGTATCTTCCGGGTTTCGCTGGCCGCACTCAACGCCTACAGCGCGTCCCATCCCATCGCAGTGGACGCCTACGGCACGGCGGACGGCATGAATATTCGCGAGTGCAGCGGAGGCGGCCACCCCGCAGCCTGGAAGCTGGCCGATGGAAGCCTGTGGTTCGCCACCCTGGACGGGGTCAGTTTCATTGATCCCGCGCACGCTGCGGAAAATCGCGTGCCGCCTCCGGTGGTCATCGAAAAGGTCCTGGTAGATGACCAGGTTCGAGGACTCGATCAGGAACTCACCATCCAGCCAGGCGCCAACCGGCTCGAGTTCCAATACGCGGGCCTCAGCTTCGTTGCTCCGCAAAAAGTGCGCTACCGATACCAGCTGAAGGGCTTCGATCACGGCTGGATCGAGGCCGGCAGCCGACGGGCAGCGTTTTACACCAATCTGCCTCCAGGCCGATACCGCTTTGCGGTCATGGCGGCCAACAACGATGGGGTTTGGAATACCGCCGGTGCGTCCTTAGCCCTGCGCCTGTTGCCCCACTTCTACCAGACCTGGTGGTTCTATTCCGCGCTGGCCCTGGCCGGACTGCTGCTGGGATACCTGGTGTATCGCTGGCGCGTGCTCCAAGTGGAGGCGCAGTGGGGCGCGGTGCTGGCAGAGCGGGGACGGCTGGCGCGAGAGATTCACGACACCCTGGCCCAGGGCTTTGTCGGCATCTCGGTGCAGCTGGAGCTGGTGGCTCGCCTGCTGGCCACCTCCCGCGAGGCGGCCTTGCAGCAACTGGACCAGGCGCGCGCGCTGGTCCGCGCCAGCCTGGCCGAGGCCCGTACTTCGATCTGGGATCTGCGTTCCGAGAGCGCGGGCGCGGAGGACCTGCCGGGACGGCTGCGGCAAAGCTGCAACCGCATCGCCAGCGGCTCTCCGTCCAAGGTGTACCTTCAGGTGAAGGGAACCTACCGGCCGGTGACGCGCAAGACGGAAGAGGAGCTGCTGCGCATTGGCCAGGAGGCGGTCGCCAACGCGGTCCGCCACGCGGAAGCTACGCGCATTGACGTGCAGCTGATCTACGAGGCGGCGCGGGTCTCTCTGCAGGTGGCCGACGATGGCCGCGGATTCGAGCCTTCCCCGGAGCGGAGCGGGCCGGAGGGCCACTACGGCATCAAGGGCATGCATGAGCGGGCGGAGGAGATCGACGCCGCGCTGGTGCTGGAAAGCACACCCGGCGGGGGTACGCGGATCTCAGTCGAAGCGCCGCTGGTATGAAAGTCGAGAAGAAGTGGGCAGTATGAGCGATCTCATCCGGATCATGATTGTCGAGGACCACGCCATCGTGCGCCAGGGGCTGGCGGCGCTGCTGCGCACGGTGCCTGATTTTGCCATCGTTGCCGAAGCCTCGGACGGGCGTAAGGCGATCGAACTCTTTCGCCAGCACCAGCCGGACGTCACCCTGATGGACCTGCGCCTGCCGCAGATGAATGGGGTGGAGGCCATCGGACGCATCCGCATTGAATTCCCCCAGGCACGCATCATCGTGCTCACCACCTTCGATGGCGATGAGGACATTTACCGCGCCCTGCAGGCGGGGGCCCGGGGCTACCTGCTCAAAGGCATGACCGGCGAAGAATTGATGGATGCCATCCGTAGTGTCTATGCCGGCAAATCCCGTATTCCGGCTCCAGTGGCCGAACGGCTGGCGGAGCGCATGAGCGCGCCCACGCTGACCAGCCGCGAAACCGAGGTCCTGCAATTGATTGTGGGCGGGAACAGCAACAAAGAGATTGCTTCCGCACTCAACATCTCCGAGGCCACGGTGAAGACCCACATCAACAGCCTGCTCAGCAAGCTGGGCGTGACCGATCGCACCCAGGCTGCGACCACCGCGCTGCAGAGGGGAATCGTGCATCTTGACTAGAGCCAGGCCATTCTGGGTGCTGCTGTGGCTTGCGGTCTTCGCGGCGTATGCCGCGAACCCGGCCTGGCACGTCGCCAGCGAAGAGGAGCTGAAGGCTTTGATCCCGGCCCGTGCGCCGGTGATCAGCGAACGCATTGAAACCGAGTTCCGCACCGCATCGGGTATCACCGATGGCAAAGGCCACTCCATCGCCGGGGTGGTGCTGATCACCGCCGGATACTCCGCCGACGGCAAGTACTCCCATTACTTCGTCTCCCAGGTGCCGCTCAAGGTGGGCGACTTCCTGCTCCCGCCGGGACAGTACCTGCTGGGCTGGGTGCGGGGACAGGACTCATTGAAGGTGACGTTTTACCTGGCGCAGAGTGGGAAACCGGTGGGGCAAGTGGAGGCTACCCGCAATCTCTCCATCACCCGGGTGGAGTCGTTTCGTATTTGGCCGCCAGGCGACAAGCCGCTTATCCAACTGGGCCGCTTTACGTTCAGTTACGCGCTGGCCCCGTAGTGAGTGGCTTTAAAAAGCTGCGGGAGAAATGTCGTTGAACGAAGGGCACTCGTTTTCCGCAGACGCAAAGAAAACGCAGGGGCTAAAGAGTCTGCGTGAGAACCGCCAGTTCAAAATTGATTCTCAGCTACCCTCTCAAGATGAGTCCCGCAGGGACGGCTGAGAGTTGCTGAGAGTAGCCCAGGACGTGAGTCCTGGGTTAGCACGCGCCAACGAGCAGTCCCGTAGGAGTCTGTGTCGTAGCACATCGGAGCTGAGCTAGAGTTGACCATTTCCGTATCAATGACGATGAATTCTGCTGGTTAATTCGTATAGCTTTTCGTCGATTTCTTAGCTACGACACAGACTCCGTAGGGACGGCTGAAAGTTACCCAGGACATGGTCCTGGGTTGGCCGTCCCGAATCACGAATGGTCCATGTTCAGAGGCAGAAGTACCCCAGGATTGCATCCTGGGGAATTTTCAGCCGTCCCTGCGGGACTGGTTCATCTCTCGTATGTAGCCCAGGACTACCGTCCTGGGCTACTCTCAGCCGTCCCTCCGGGACTCAATGTGGAGCTCGCCAGAAGGGATTGTGGCATGCTAGAAAGTAGCTACCTCAGTCAAGATGCGCGTATCCGCAAGATCGATCACCTTCGCCGCTGCCCTCCTGCTGGGAGCAGGGTTGGGCTGCCGTCAGGCTCCGGAGGCAACGCCTGTTGCTGAGGAACCGGGACGAGCCGTCATTTATCCCGACGGCGCCCAGGCGGAGGCGGATATTACCGCCGCCTTGGGCAAAGCGGCCAAGGAAAAGAAGCGCGTTCTGCTCGATTTCGGCGGCAACTGGTGCGGCGACTGCCAGGTACTCGAGATCTACTTCCACGCTCCCGCCAACCGCAACCTGCTGGACAGCAACTATGTGCTGGTTCCGGTCAATATCGGCCGCTACGATGAGAATCTCGCCATCGCGGCCCGCTACGGCATTCCCATCACCAAGGGTGTGCCTGCGCTGGCCGTGCTCGATGCGAGCGGCCAGGTGGTTTATAGCCAACGCAACGGCGAGTTCGAGGCCATGGGCAGGCTGGATCCGACCGCGGTGACTGCCTTCCTGCTGCAGTGGAAGGGCTAAGCACCCCGCTCTAAACTCGCCTTGGTTCCGGGAGGGCGTTCATGTACCTTCGATGGCATGGGTCGTGGGCTCGCAAAATTCCGCCTCGCCTTGCTGACTTCGCTCTCGCATGACGTATTCGGCACCGCGAAGGGCGCAGCCTATTCCGCTATTCTGTGTCTCTTTCCCACCATCCTGGTGCTCACCACCCTGCTCGCCCTGACCCCGGAATCGGATACCCTGCGCGGCGAGATGCGCGCCGCCTTCGCCGATGTGCTCCCGGCAGACACCATGAACCTGCTGCACGCCTACTTCACCAACCAGAAGGTGCGCGGCGAACAGGTGGTTTTTTCCGCCATCGTGGTCAGCCTGGTGGCCGCCATGGGGGTGATGAACTCGCTGATGGAGGGCTTTCGCCGGGCCTATGAGCTGCCCCGCCGGGAGTGGCCCTTCTGGGTGGAGCGCCTGGTCTCGCTGGCCCTGGTTCCCCTGTGCCTGGTGCCCATGGCGTTTGCCACAGTTGTGGTTGCTTTTGGCCACCAGATCGAAGAATGGGTGATCAGCAACAGCTATCACGTGCTGGGGCCTTACGTGCTTTTCATCTGGCGCATCGTGCGCTGGTCGATCGGCCTGCTCACCACTATCTTCGTGCTGGCCGTCATCTACCAGTTCGGCACCCCCCGGCGGCGTGCCTGGAAATATGTATGGCCGGGCGCGACTGGCGCCGCCATCATCTGGTTCCTGGCCACCCTGGGCTTTGGTTTTTACCTGACCCGCTTCGCCGACTACTCCGTGGTCTACGGCCCCCTGGGAGCGGTGGTGGCTACCCTGGTCTGGCTCTACATCTCGACCGTGAGCGTGCTCATCGGGGCCGAGTTCAACGCCCACCTCTATCCCAAACAGCAGCGCTTGCCCAATACCCCGGTAACCGACGCCCTGGCCGCGCCGGCCAAGGAAACCATGGTACCCGCCGGAAAGGCGCACCAAGGCTAATACAGTACCTCCGGGGGTTCCGACACCAGCTGTCAACTGGCTCTCATCTTCGAGCCGGCGAGTACGCGTAGAATTGAGCAAGCTGGAGAGGATGTGCAGCGGTCTCACGAGGACGGTGTCGTCAGCCATCGTGAAACCGGTCCTACTTCTCCAGGAGCGCAGTATGGGGGACGAATGAGTTTTACCCTGATGGAACCGAGTTATTCCCTTGCCACCGACCAACGCCGCCGGGCCAAGATTGTGGCCACCCTTGGCCCCTCCTGTAATCATGAACCGGTCTTTCGGGAGCTGGTCCGCGCCGGGCTCGATGTGGCCCGGCTTAACTTTTCCCACGGCACCCACCAGGAAAAGCTCAAGCTGATCGAAATGGTGCGTAAGGTTTCGACCGAAGAAGGCAAGCCGATCTGTATCCTGGGCGATCTGCAGGGCCCCAAGATCCGCACCGGCCGGCTGAAGAACCGCATCCCGGTGCAGCTCAAAGCGGGACAGCGGCTCACCATCACTCCCCGCGATATCGCCGGCACCAACACCCTCATCGCCACCACCTTCCCCACCCTGGCCGAGAACCTGGAGCCGGGGGCGCGCATCCTGCTCTCCGACGGGCTGATTGAGCTGCACGTGCAGGCCATTCACGGGCAGGACACGGAGTGCGAGGTGATCAACGGCGGCATGCTGGGCGAGCACAAGGGCATCAATCTGCCCGGCATCCCGGTGCGCGTGCCGTCCCTGACCGCCAAGGACGAAGAGGACCTGGAGTTCGCCATCCTCAACGGCGTGGACGCCATCGCCGTCTCCTTCGTGCGCACCGCGGAAGACATCCGCCTGGTGCGGCAACGCGTGGCCTCACTCGGCGCCGAGACCTGGATCATTGCCAAGCTCGAAAAGCCCCAGGCCATTCAGCACCTGGAAAGCATCCTGGAAGCGGCCGACGGGGTCATGGTGGCGCGCGGAGACCTGGGGGTGGAAATGCCGCCGGAGAAGGTGCCGGCCATTCAGAAGCATGTGATTCGCCGGGCGGGCGATTATCGCAAGCCGGTCATTACCGCCACCCAGATGCTGGAGTCGATGATTGAAAATCCCCGCCCCACGCGGGCCGAGGCCAGCGATGTGGCCAATGCCATCTATGACGGAACCGACGCCGTGATGTTGTCCGCCGAAACCGCGGCCGGCAAATATCCCGTCGAGGCGGTCAAGATGATGGCCAAGATCGTGCTCGAGACCGAAGGCCAGGACCTTCCCCGGGTCAGCGAGCGGAGTCAGCCAGGGCACCTCCGGCTGTCGGTCGCCGAGACTATTTGCGAATCGATGGCCCACGCCGCCGAGGACCTGGACATCAGCGCTATCGCGGTCTTTACCGAGACCGGGACCACCGCCCGGCAACTCTCCAAGTACCGCCCCAAATCGCCCATCTTCGGGCTGAGCAGCGTGCAGTCCGTGATCCATCGCATGACCCTGCTCTGGGGTGTCCACCCCATCCTGTGCAACAAGCTGGCCACCGCGGAACAAATGGTCGAGACCGCCGAGCGCCTGCTCGAAGCGGGAGGCCACGTCCAACCACGGCAGATTCTGGGCATTGTCGCCGGCACCCGGACCAAGTCGGGCTCGACTAATTTTCTCCGCCTGCACGTGCTGGGCGACAGTCTCTCCGAGGCTACCTCGGCGCGCGAGGATGCGGTGGCGCGTCCCCGTGGTAAACGGCTGGCCAAGAGCAAACGGCCCAACCAGGCATTGCCCCGGCGGGTACGCTCCGGCCGCTGATTCTTCCCTGGCCCGGAAGCTTTCGTCCTAAGCTTCCGGGCCCAGTACGGGAATGCGTTTCCCAACCATCCCGATCTTCTGTCCGCTATCGCTGCTTGCGCGCCATCACAGCGTCCTTATCCGCAAGCCCTGCTAAGTTAGCTGTAGGTATTTCCATGGGCCGCATCCACATATTGGCCGACCAGGTGGCCAACCAGATCGCTGCCGGCGAAGTGGTCGACCGGCCGGCTTCGGTGGTCAAGGAGCTGCTGGAAAATTCGCTCGACGCCGGGGCCAGCCGCATCGTCATCGCGGTCGAGGGCGGCGGGCGCAAGCTCATCCGCATCGCCGACGACGGCAGCGGTATGGTGCGCGATGATGCCCTGCTGGCTTTTGAGCGCCACGCCACCTCCAAGCTGCGCTTGAGCGACGACCTGCTCTCAATCGCCACCCTGGGCTTTCGCGGCGAAGCGCTGCCCTCGATCGCGTCCATCGCGCGGGTGGAGATGGTGACTTGCGCTGCCGGGGAGAGCTCCGGCACGCGCATCGAAATTGCCGGCGGCAAGCTGCTGGTGTGCGAGGATGCAGGGGCGCCCCCAGGCACCACCATCACGGTGCGCGACTTGTTCTTCAATACCCCGGCGCGGCGCAAGTTTCTCAAGTCCGAAAATACGGAGCTGGCTCACGTAACCGCGCTGGTTACGCATTACGCCCTGGCCCACCCGGATAAGCACTTCGAGCTGCACTCCGCCACCCATGCCCTGCTGGTGGCGCCCCCGGTGCGCCAGGCGGCGGAGCGCATCTTCCAGATCTTCGGCCAGGAGACGCTGGACCAGCTGCTCCCCCTGGCGGCGGAGATGGAGTTGGCTCGGGCCGGGCTGCCGGAGCCGCCGCCCTGGAGACGGCCGGCGGACTACCAGGCGGCGGAGCCGGGATGGCTGCGCATCACCGGGTTTACCTCCAAACCGGAGCTGGAAAAACTCAACCGCAACTCCATCTACTGCTTCGTCAATCGCCGCCTGGTGCGCGATCGCGTACTCATGCATGCGGTGAGCGAGGCCTACCGCAATATTCTGGCCCCCACGTCGTTTCCCGTGGTGCTGCTGTTTGTGGAGATGCCGCCGGAGGAAGTGGACGTCAACGTCCATCCGGCCAAGACCGAAGTCCGTTTCCGCCAGGCCGCGTGGCTGCACGACTTTGTACGCGACACCATCCGCAACAAGCTGACCCTGGGGCGGCCGGCGGCGGGGTTTTTGCAGGCGCTCAGCGCCCATCCCAGCGCCGCGCCGGCGTTGGTTTCCCCGGCCAGCCCGGCCAGTCCCATCTGGCCCCATGTTGGCCAGTGGGAAACGCCCAGCTCCGGCGGGTCGTCGCCCGACCTGAAGCAGCCGGAGGAAGATGGCTTTCGTCTGACCGGGCCGGCCGTGTCTCCCTCTCCCGGCGTGCTTCCCTTCGCCGCACCGGTCAGCAGCCCAGGCACACAGCCGGGCAGCATGGCCAGCGCTAATGGCCCCCGCTCCCCCAGCTGTTCCTCGGCGCTGGCGGAAGCAGAGGAGGTGGACGCCGGGGCCAGCCCTTCGCTGCATGGCCTGGCATCGCTCCGGCCTTTAGGGCAGTTGCGCGAATCCTTCATTCTGGCGGTGAACCAGGAGGGGCTGTGGATCATCGATCAGCACGTAGCCCATGAGCGCGTGCTCTTCGAGCGGGTGCTGCGCCAGCGCCAGGCGCAGCAGGTGGAGCGCCAGCGGCTGCTCATGCCCTTGTTGATCGATCTGCTGCCGGCGCAGATGGTAACCTTCGCCGCCATCGCCGGGGAGCTGGAAAGCAATGGGTTTGAGGTGGAGCCCTTCGGCCCGCGCACCATCGCCATCAAGGCGGCCCCGGCCGGCCTGGAAGGTTCCGCATTGGAGCGCATGGTGGTGGAGGTGCTGGAACAGGCAGATTCGCTCGAGCAGGCAGAAAATCTGGAGGCCGCGCGCACCCGGATCGCAGCCTCCATCGCCTGCCACGCGGCCATCAAGGTGAACACCCCGCTCGATCCCGCGCGCATGGAGTGGCTGCTGGCTGAGCTGGCAGCAACCGAGCACCCCACCAGCTGCCCGCATGGCCGTCCCATCGTCCTGCGGTATGCTTGGAAAGACATCCAGCGGGCATTCCACCGGATTTAAGGCAGTTTCGCAATTACTGTGTCCTGATAAAGATCGCGAGGTGTGGTTTTCCTTGGGAGAAAACCACGAAAAGGCCTTTCGCTTCGGTGTACACCCATTGCGAAACTGCCAGAACCATTCTCCGATAGTTTTTGAACCCCCTTTGCCACGAATGTGGCGGTATGGGTGATTGATCGAGATAGCCCCCAAGCGGGTGCGGTCCGGTCGCCATAACCACGCGCGAAAGAGACTTTTTTGATAGCAGAACAACTCCAGGCAGCACGGGCGGCGCACTGGCGCCAGAAGCAGAGCCCCCTTCTCACCCTCGATGACGCGCAGAGCTGGCTGGCCCAGCATCCCCTGTGCCTTTACCTGCCCCGGGCAGCGCAGTTGCCGGCGCCCGCCCCCTCGTTCGTCGAAGCTTGCCTGGGAAGCCGGCAGGCCACGCCGGGTGCGGCCGCCCTCGAACAGGCACAGGAGTTGCTGACGCGGCTGATCGCCTCCGGCAGCGTGGTGCCGCTCAACCTGCTGGGCACCGTGGGGGAGCAGCCGGATTTTCTCGCCCACAGCGACGCGCTGCCCTTCGTACTCGCGCTGCGCGGCGATGCGGATTGGAAGCATGCCCCGCAGAAATCCTCCGGGCACAAGGTCTCTCCCCTGGTGCTCGAGCTGTGGAAGATTCTGGAGCAAGAGGGCGCATTGACCGCCGCCGAGGCCCGGGAGACGCTGGGGCGTGAGCTTACCGAGGCCGCGGTGCTGCGCGCCCTGTGCGAGCTGTGGCAAGCCCTGCGCATTACCCCGGTGTTGGGGGAAGCCGGTCAACCGGCGCGCTGGGAGATGCTGCGCGTGCGCCACCGCCGGGCGCTCGAGACCGGCAGCACCACCTCCCAGGTCACTGCTCTTTCGCTGCTGGTCTCCATGTACCTGCAGTCGGTGTACGCCGCCACCAGCGAGGAGATCGAGGTCTTTCTCTCCCCCGTCACCTCGCGCTCGCGGGTGCGGGAAGCGGTGCGCGGATTATCCGCCACGCGCCAAATCCATACCCTCTCCATGGACGCGCAGACCTACTACTTTCTGGAAAACGGCTTGCCTGAGTTCGCCGAGCCGGCTGCCCCTTCTACTCCTGAGGAGACGGTGACTCCGCCCCTGCCGGTGCAACGACCCAGGCCGAGAAAGATCCAGGCAACAGCTCGCCCTGATTTGCCTGCCGTACCGCCAGCCGCTCCCGCTTCCGCACCCATCTTCCGCCGGACCCGGCCCGCACCCGCACCCGCACCGGCGGCGAAGCCGGCAGCCGGCCAGCCCGCTGCCAGAGCAGGATGGAAGACACCAGCCAGACCAGGCTCCCCAGGCCGGCCGGCGTGGAAGCCAGCAACCAGGCCGCCGGCGAGTGGAGCGCGCTGGGAGCAAAAACATGAGGGTATGCGCGGCGGAGGCAAGCCTCGTCCCGCGCCGGGTTCGCGACCAGCTTTCGTACCCGGGCGCAGCGTCAACCGGCCCTATGTCCGACCGGGCGCCGCACCGCCGGATGCTCGCTCCGCAGAAAGACCGCAGGCGCATGGCGGAACCCGGCCAAGTAGACCCGGCGGGTGGAGTGGAGCAGCAAAACGAGAACGACCCGCACCCTGGGCCCTTCCGGGGAGGAAGTCCAGCTCCGCACCGCGGCCTCCGCGCCCTGGCGGGCGAGGCGATTCCCCGTTCCGCCCCGCGCAGAGTCGCCGGGAGCCGCCCGATACCGGTTCCGCTAGCCAGCCAGCCCCATCATTCCGGCCACGCACGCCACAAGGTGAGCGAGGCCCCGGGGATCGCAGACGGGCAGGATCGACGCCAGCGAGTGCTCAAGGCCGTGCCCCGGCTCCCTATCGGCCTAAACAAGCGCGCCCTGGCCAAGCGCGCAGCGGGCCTCCTGCGCAAGGTGGCCGGCCCAGCAGTCCCAGGCCAGCCAGATTCGACAAACCCGGATTCGACAAACCGAGGTCTGACAAACCCAGGTCTGACAAACCGAGGTTCGCCAAGCCGGGACGGCCGTTCCCACGAGCAGCCGGGCCCTCTGCATCCCGTCCACCCTCTCCGGAGGGTGCGGACCGAAGTGCGAAACCCAGGCCGAATTACGACCGTCCGCGTCCTGCCGGCCATGCCCGGCCGGGGGCGAAGCCTGGCCCTGGCGGAGGGGCAAAAGGACGCAGCGATCGCGGCCCGCGGCCGCCCTTTGTCTCCGGGTCCAAACCTCCCAGGTCTGGGCCTCCCAAGTCCGGGCCGGCGAAGTCCTGGCCACGGACTGGCGGCTCGGGGGCAAAACCAGGAAAGCCCAGCTTTCGCGGGCGCAAGCCGGATAGGAAAAACCCCGGAGCATGACAGACAGCCACAGCCCACCCCTGGTGGTCGCCATTGACGGCCCGGCAGGCGCCGGCAAAAGTACAGTCGCGGCCCGCGTCGCCGCCCGTTTCGGGTTGCTGAACCTGGAGTCCGGGGCCATGTATCGCGCCTTCGCCCTTAAGGCCATCCAGACCGATAGCGATATCGACGACCGGGAGGAGCTGGGCCGGCTGGCCTTGAAGACCCGCATCCGGCTGCTGCCGGCGCCCCTGGGCAACCGTGTTTTTCTGGACGACGTAGAGGTCACCAAGCGCATCCGCGAAGCCGACGTGACCGCCGCCGCCTCGCGCGTGAGCGTCCACCCGGGTATTCGCCAATGGATGGTTTCCATGCAGCGCCAGCTGGGCGCCGACAGCGGAGTGGTCATGGAAGGGAGAGATATCGGCACCAAGGTCTTCCCCAACGCCGAGGTCAAGATTTTTCTCGATGCCGCGGCCGAAGTACGCGGCCAGCGCCGCTATCAGCAAAATGGCCCCGACGCGCCGGCGGCCGCCGAATCCGTGCTGCAGGAGCTGCGGGAGCGCGACCGGCGCGACCGCACCCGGGCCGAATCACCGCTTCAGCCCGCGGCCGACGCGGTGATCATCGATTCCACCGACCTCTCGCTCGACCAGGTGGTGGAACGGGTAGAAGCCATCATCACTGAACGACTGGCTGCGCGCTCGTCTCCCCCTGCCCACTAGGGCTCTTGGAGGGGCGGAGGTGGCGTAGCTTGGTGCCTGGGGGTGCAGGCGGGGCAGGCGGTGTGGGGGGTTCGGGCGGGGCAGGGGGTTCTGGGGGAACCGGCTCCATCCCGGTGATCTCGATATCCCCATGATCGGCCACCAACTCAATCCTGGGACCGCCCGGGCCCACCTTGCCGCTTATGCTCTGGCCCTCGCCGGCGCTATTGACGGGCAGGTCCAGCTTGGAATCGATGTTGCCGTTCCTGGCCGTCGCCTGCAGTTGAAAGCCTGCGCCCTGGGGTACGGTCAGGTGGATGGCGCCATTGCGGTTGTGAATCTGCAATTCGCCCAGGGGCGCGATCGCGCCCACGGAGATATCTCCGTCCCCATCCTCCACGTGCAGGTCGCCGGTAATCCCGGTGCACTCCACATCCTTGGCGCTGGTCGAAATGCGCGCCGGGCCGGTGGCATTGTTCAGCTGCAGATCGCCGCTATCGATGGCCAGATCTCCGGGAATGCTGCCCACTTCCACATCGGTGCGGCTGGAATGAAAATGGACCGGCGCGGCAATATGCGCCAGATCGGTATCGCCGAAGAAGTCCCCGTCCAACGACACATGGCCCTGCACATCGGAGATGGAGACATCGTCCAGCCGGCCCTGCAGCGTCAAGGCTCCGGAGATGGCGTGGGCGCTAAACTCGCCCTTGCTCATGCGTACCTGGAGCCCTCCGCCGAGGTTGTCGACTTTGACGTTCCCGCGGATCGCAGTCACGGTTGCGTCGCCGGCAAGGCCTTCGATGGTGACATCGCCATGTCCGGCGGTGACCGTGGGCACAGAGCCGTTGGGGATCTCGATGGTCAGGTCGGCACGGCCATCGTTCCCGTCGGCGGCGCGCAGGGTTACGTTCTTGCCGTTGACGGTCAGCTGCGGAGCCAGCGCCTCCAGGTTGCGCCGGGCTTGGCGGTCATTCGCCGCGTACACCACCTGGTGGGCCTGCACGTGGATCTGATCATCCCCGGAGGGGGTCACGGTCACGTCCCCGTGGGGCACCTGGATCTCCACCAGCGCACCCGCTGGGATCTGCCGGTTCAGGTTTTGGTCGGCATCGTGTTCCTGGCCGAACAAGTGGGAGAAGACATCGTCCTCGTCTACCCCATGCCCAAAGAGGTGCATGCCGTGAAAGTGGCTGCGGCTAACCCGTAGCCCAGGATGGCCAGCAAGACGATAAGCGCCACCAGCCCCCCGTGGGAGCGGCGGCCTACCTGGCCGCGGCGGCCGTCCAGCCACCATTCCCCCAGGGAAAGCAAGCCCACGCCAATGAGCAGCAGGGGCCACCAGCGGATATACCAGTCCCACAGGTGAAAGGCATTCAGCTGATTGGTTTCGACCAGCAGGGCGATCACCCCCACCACGATCAGCACCACCGGGCCGAGCATGGATGGTGGGCGCAGAGAGCGCCGGTAGTAGCGCTGGGCCCGGGCCGCGTCGCGCTGGGAGTAGGGCGGGGGTAGGGTCGCCATCACGCCCTCCTGTTGGGATCGGTGAGCGGGTCAACCGGGGTTAAGGCGGAAGCCGACGTAGGTACCCGGGTAGAGGGGGCGGCATCGGGGGCGGGGCGGCGGCAATGGCGGCCCGTTCCGCCAGCCCCAGTATTCCGGCCAGGATCAGGTAAAGCGGCCAGCTGCGGCTGAAGCTGAGCACGCCCCATTGGTTGAGCAGGGCGGTAATGCCGAGCAGGATCAGGAAGGCGGGCCCGCGCAGGCGGCGGATGAACAGCCAGGTATTCATTGCGGGCCTCCGCGCGGAGTATCCCGCGTTCTGCGGTAGAGCAGCCAGGCGCCGACACCGATAATCGCCACCGGCCAGGCGCGGCTGATCCACTCCTCTTCAAACACTCCCAGGGTCTGCAGCAGCAGCACAAGGCCGATGATGATCAGCACCACGGCGCCCACCGGATGTTTGTGTTCCGCGGGTTCGATGGGGCCCGGGCGCGCCATAGATCCGCGGACTGTAAGCGCCGGGCCGGGAGGCCGACCGCCGGGGGCGGCGGTGGGGGCACGCCGTAGGACGAGGTATAGGGAGGCGGTGGC
The DNA here is from genome assembly GCA_963821315.1 of uncultured Acidobacteriaceae bacterium. GTDB lineage: Bacteria > Acidobacteriota > Terriglobia > Terriglobales > Acidobacteriaceae > PALSA-350. The sequence goes on from CAWGDP010000025.1 coordinate 579,850, forward strand.
GACGAAGCCCTGACTGGGGTTTGATGGGGGATAGGAACCCGTCCCGGATCGGGGGTAGCCGCTGGCCCGCCGGGCGCCGCGCCGGGGGAAAAGCCGGCCACGTAGGGCGCCGCCCCGGGCGTGGGAGCCATACCCAGCCTGGACCCCAGGTCGTTGAGACCGAAGGGATTGGGCAGGGGCAGTCCGTCGCGTCGCGCCTTGGCCGTCTGGGCGGCGTCAAAGACCTGATAAAAAATCCACGCGGCCAGCAGCAAGCCGAAAACAAAGCTCTTGTCGGAAAGGCTGACGAACACCGCGAAAATGAGCACGTGGGCCAGGGCCTTGATGTACTGGCCGTTGTACATGGCGCCCACGCCGGGAATGAAGCCCAGCAGGCCGGCCAGTACGGGATGGGCATGCAAGCCGGTCAAGTTGGCATCGGAGAAAGCACCGCCCCCTGGGGGCGGAGAGGACAGCCGAGCCGCGAGGCAGGGTTCGCAGTAGATCACGCCTCCTACCGAGCGCATGCACCCGGTGCATAGTGGCTTTCCACAATTCTGACAATAGGCAGCAGCCGCAACATCAGGATGATTGATGCAGTTCATACCAAGCTCCTTTCCGCTTGGTCTTCAGTTGTTGACCGCAAAGCCCTGAAAACCTCTCTCTTCACTTTTTCTTTTTTCCCACTACGGTCAAAACTGGCTGGCACCTGCTGCGCCCGGCTGGCCGCGCAGCGAAGTGCTGCGGCCTGGCATCGACCATCATCGCCGGCAGCGCGGCATCGCTCTGCATGGGCGTGCGCCTGCCCTGGGGTACGGGCAGCATCTGTCCTCCGCTGGGAGCGGTCGAGCTGGGGCTGCCGGTGCCGTCGCGGGGTGCCTGCTTGGGGGTCTGTTGGGAGGCTGGACGGGGCGCAGGTTCGGCCTCCGTGGAACGCCGCAATTCCCGCACCCGGGCCTCCATCTCATAGACCAGGCGCAGATTCTCGTAGTACTTCATGACCTGCTCGTTGGTGGAGTAGTACTGCCGGGTAAGGGTGGCGCGCAGCCGCGAAGGGCGCAGGTCGGCAGCCCGCACCTCGGTCAGCTTGATCCCGGTCAGGTTCAGGGTCAGGGCGATGGAAAAGAAGGCCATGGCCGCGGTCATCATCAACCTGGGCTCAAAAGCCTGGCGGGCCACCTGGCGGACCACGGGCAGCACGCGATGCCACGCCGGGCGTGGGGGCACAGCGCGTACCGGCAGAGGGACACCCGGCACCACGCCCGCTTCCTCCCCCGAGACCGCGCCCGCTGGTGCGGGCCAGGATCTTCTTGAGCAGATCGGCCGGGACCTCCGGCTCCACAGCCAGGTACTCGATCCAGGCCTTGCCCTGCTGGGTCTCTTTGAGCATCTGGGCACAGAGCGCACATTCGCCGTGATGGCGGGCAAAGGCGGCCGCGTCGGCCGCGGGCAGGGTTCCGTCCAGCGCATCGGCGATCAGGTTTTCCCATTCGTCGCACCGTAAAACCCGGCCTGGCTGGCCGGACGGCTTGTTTTGCTCGCGCTCAGACATTTACATCACCTGCCCTTTAGTACGTTCCAGCAGCCGCGCTAGTTCCGCCCGGCCGCGGCTGATACGAGACTTGACGGTTCCCTGGGGAATCGCCAATACCTCTGCAATCTCTTTGTAATCCATATCCTGCAGGTCGCGCAGGATAACTGCTTCGCGCAACTCCGGCGACACCTTGGCCAGGGCGTGCTGCACCATCTGTTCCAGCTGGTTGCGCACCGCCTGCTGAAAGGGCGTGGTGCGCTGGTCGACGATGGGTTCCACGCGGGAGGGGTCGTTGCCCTGCTCCCAGCCGGCGTCCATCGAGTCCGTGACCCGCTGCTGGCGCGACCGGCGGAAATGATCGACCAGCAGGTTGCGGGTCAGGGTCGTGATCCAGGTCTGGAAGCTGCCCTTGGCGGGGTCGAAGCTGGCCAGGTTGCCGTACAGCTTGATGAAGACATCCTGGGTCAGATCTTCGGCGTCATGCGACGAGGCGGTAAAGCGGTAACAGAGCGCGTAGACGCGGCGCTGCTGGGCCGCCACCAACTCCGTCCAGGCGCCGAATCGCCGTCCAGGCAGCGCCTGACCAGCGCGGGCCAATCGATCTCCGGCGCCTCGGGCCGCCGCGCAGCCGGCCATTGCCGGCGCGAATCACTCTCCGGCGGCGGGTTCGAAGGGAGATTCAACGCGGGGGTTCCTCGGCTTGTAGGATAGGGCCTCCCGGAGTTGGCCTGGTAGCGCTCACTGCGCGCTCCAGTTGGCGCGATGTGTCAGCGGAAGCGTGGCGGCCAGACTCATGCATGCTGATACGCGCCGCTCCCGCCTTCGGTTCCATCCCCGCTTCGCACCCGGCGTGATCGGAAAGCGTCGCCTGATTTCTTCCGCTCAGCGCCACAGGCGATGGTAGCGCTCGACCAGCCAGGCGAGAAAAAAAAGCAGGGCCATGATTCCGCTGCCCCACCAGAAAATCATCATGGGCAAGGAACCGGCCACACTGCCGTCATGCCGCACTGCTCCCTGCGTGGCCCGTCTCTCCGCGGCGCGAAAGATGTATCCGCTGCCCAGGGAAACGGCGGCGGCCAGCAACAGCATGCGCAGGGCGGGCAGCAACTGTTCTTCGAGATGCCCCCCGGGCTCCAGAAAGGCAGTATGAAAAACCGCATCGAGCAAAAGAATGCTAAGCAGCAAAGAAGCGAATTTAGCGAGTTCCAGAAACACGGCCAACTCTCATCGGCCACCCCGAACCACCCCGGTTCAAGGCGACACCCAGTGAATTTTATGCCGCTCCAGCCACCAGCATGGGCGCCTCCGAGCGATGGGGAAAAAGCGCGGGCACGCACGGTTCGGCGACTGTCCCCATATAGTCGAATTCCTCTTTCTGGCCCTTCAGCGGGGTGCGCAAAAACTGCTCCACTTGCACGCTGTTCGATCCTTGAGCGCCGGTTTTGACCCGCAGGGTGATCCAGTCCCCGAGGTAAAGGACGACCAGAATGGCCAGAAAACCCTGGAGGATCCGTCCCCACAGACGCTTCATATTGACAGCCATCCTACTCTGAAACAGGGGGGCTTGGAGGTCAGCCGCTGCCCAAGCTTTATCCCGGGAGGCCGCAGATCTACGAAGGGCACGGCTTCAGCCGTGCCTTAAAAAGCTAATCCAGGAGGGCTTTAGCCCCTGAGGTACGTCTTTGGGAGATGCCGGACGAAATCGCCCATCTTTCGCGGTATGAAAAGGCGCTGAAGGTATTGGTGGTCACAAGGAGGTTTCCCTTCAATCATTAGGAAAACCGTACCTCAGGGGCTGAAGCCCTCTCCGACCGCATAGTGAGAGCGGCACGGCTGAAGCCGTGCCCTTCGTCCAGCCAAATTCCGTTGCGTACGACAACAGGTGTTACAGATCTTTTAGGGGTAATGAGAATGATCGCCAACAGTCCCGAGCATGCAGTCGAATTATTGGATCGCGCTTTCGCTCTAGGGGACCTCGACGCCGTCCTCAGCTTCTACGAGGATGCAGCAGTCGTCATCACCGAGCCGGGGAAAACCGCCAGGGGAGCCGAGGAACTGCGCAGTTTTTTTGCCTGCGCGATGCAATCCGGTTCTTGGGCAGAGCAGCTGCGGACGCAAGTCATTGAAGCCGACGGCGTGGCACTTTTCCTATCCCGCTGGATCCTCCACAGCAAAGGCGTGGGTGCAGACGCGACGGCGCGGACTTTTACTGCAACCACGGTCTTTCGCAAGCAGCCGGGCGGAGGATGGAAGGCCCTGATCGACAATCCGTTCGGCCCGCTGATCCTAGAGACAGAATAACCGGGACCGGAATAACCAGGACGGAGTATGCGTTCCGCCGTGGTTACGATTCTGGATGGCTATGCCCAGAACAGGAATTCCAGAGCACACCCAAAGAATGCAACGCTATCTTGTCGCCTTCACTGATGACCACGGGGTCTACGGCGAGCAGGAAGGCGTACTCCATCTCTTTGTTAATGATCACGCACCAATGCTCGTGTTGAACAACTCCATTGCATATGGTGCAGCAGGCCGCAGCGTTGTATTTGTTGGACACTCGCCACACTTCCTCTAACTGCTTGAGTGATCGATCCAGCTCATCGGCGCCGGGGTTCATAAGTCATCCACCGTTGCATGACATCCGCGGTTGCGGCGCCCGATTCTTATCGTGCCGGCGGGCAGCCAGATGATTTGCCTAAGCCCTCAACCCAGCGTGGAGCCGGGTCGTGGGCATGATTGCCAGTCGACGGATACCTGCACAACCGTCTAACCGTCTTTCCCGTGCGCCTGCATTGGAAGAGGATAGCCACTTACGCGGAGCTGACTATCCGCGTCCAATGTATTCCTTGTACCTTACAAGAGATATCGCCGGGAACCCAATAGCGCTTCAGTGGCAGGAGCCAAACTTGACAACGCCCTGGCAACTATTTTCCCGCCGCGATAACTTCTCAGCGCTGCTCGGTCCACACCCATATCTCGCGGACTGACTAACCGCGGCGCGCGTTCCACGCCCTGCAAAACCATGCTGCGCGCCAGCAGGATAGCGCTATCCATATCGTCCAAGTGCTTGAAAAACGCATCTTCCGTCAGGTCGGTGATCGCGAGCTGGGAAAAGAGCGAGATCTCGCTGAGCCGGGTGCGAATAGCAAGCACCATCTTGGCCAGAAAAACCTTAAGGACTAGCTCCTGCGCCAGTTGCTCAAAATATCTGCCGGGCATGGCTTTGAGAATTGCCTGATGCTCAGCGGGTATCACTAGATTGGCCTGAAAGGTGACAAAGCGCGGATGCTCTTTCATCTGCACGATGTATATCGGCTCGCCGTCCGACAAGGTAGTGAGTAACCCGAAATCCCACGCAGGATCAGAGGCGATTTTCGTGCGCAGACCGGCTTCTTCGAGCCATCGGCAAAGAGTCGGCTGCAAATTGCCGCCAGCTACTTCGAACTGCTTGAAACGCAGCGCCCGGATACCCCAAAAGCCAACGACGATCGCAGACAGCAACGCGTACGCGATCATTCCATAGAGAATCGTGCTCCACCAGGACAACGCTTCCTCCCGTATTTCCGAAATCGGCGGGAGTCTTGTTAGCGCAAGCCATCCCGGAGCAGCTCCGTCCGCTGGACAAGGAGCTGCAACCAGACAGATATAGCACCGGGGTAAGGGAGAGTTCGTTGCGCTGGCGCAAGCATGATCGTGAAAGTTGATTGGTTGAGTTAGGGAGGACAAATAGCTCTAGGTCATGGACTCACGTAGAGCTGCTCTGGCTCGCGCCAGGCGGGATTTAACGGCGGGAACGGAAATGCCCATATGGTCGGCGATTTGTTGGTCGAATGCCCCTTCATCTGTCCCTGCTCGACCACCGCGCGGAGCGAGGTTGGCAGCTGGCCGATGGCCCGCTCTCAGATGCCTGGACCGCTCGCGTCCCAGCGTAATGTTTCTCCGGATCGGTGGAGTGTTCGGAGATTTGCCAGTACCTCCAGGACTCTTCTTCCGCGGTTACATCCATCGACGTTTCCGGCCGGACGCGCTTCCGGCGCAGGATCATGAGCGCGGAATTGATGCCGATCCGGGTGAACCAGGTGGCGAAGCTCGACCTGCCGTCAAATTGCCGCAAATGCTTGAAGGCGCGCAGCATGGAATCCTGCAGCGCATCCTCCGCGTCCTCACGATTCCTGGTCACGCTGTAGATGCTGCTGAAGGTGCGTTTCGAGCTACGTGCGCACAGCTCGACAAAGGCCCACTCCTGGCCCGATTGCGCCGCCACAATCAGCCCTTCATCGCTCATGCTGTGAAAATCGAGTTGAGGTCGATTCCGTGCTGCGCTAACTCGCAGGAATTCATCAAGACGCCTCCGGGAGAGAATGACCTAATTCTAGGAGGTTGCCGGGACCAACTTTTGAGATCACTGTCAGCTAACAGTTGCCGGGTTGCCGCCATGGCTCGATAGGTATCGAGTGGGTCAGGTTTCGCCGAGATTGGATAGGCGGTAGAGTGGATACGTCGTACCACGGTCCGATACCACAAGGAAACGATGAGACACTCGCCTGACTCCATTCGCCCCGGTTCTCTGTCCGCTTTTTCTCCAATCAACCGTCGCCATTTCCTGTTGGGCGCGGCTGCGAGCGTTGGCCACCGCCCGCGCCGGTGCTCTGGCCGCGGCCTTTGCTCCGGCTAACGATCATGCCGGCGGTCCGCTGAAGATTGAAGCCGTGGAATTGATCGAACTGCATGGCAGCTATACCGAGGAGGCAGGCGTCAACGGGCAGCCGCAAGTGAATCCGCTGGACGTCTACGACGATCTGCGCCCCGAACCTTACAGCGACAAGCCGTCGGGCAGCAAAGAGGTGCATACCAGCGCCATCTATCTGCGCCTGCACGCCGGCGGTATCGAAGGTCTCTACGGGCCGATCGAGAAGAGCGCGGCCATTGTGGTCGAACAGGAGCTGCGCCCCTTTCTGCTGGGCAAGGATGCGCTTGCCGGCGAAGCGCTGTGGGACCAGATGTATCGCTCCAACCGCCACTCGCGCGATGGCTTCTTCATGATGGCCATCAGCGCGGTCGACAACACGCTGTGGGATGTGCGCGGCCGTTACTACGGCGTACCGGTGTATCGGCTGCTGGGCGGCCCCACGCGCCCCTCGGTCGAGATGTACGCCAGTTGTCTGGGCTTCTCGCTCCAGCCGGAGGCGGTGCGCACCCGTGCCCTGGCCATCAAGCAGCAAGGCTTCCGCTATCAGAAGTGGTTCATGGGCTACGGCCCGGGCTCCGGGCCCGAGGGCATGCAGAAGAACGTCGAACTGGTCCGCATTCTGCGCGAGACCCTGGGCGACGACAGCGAAATCATGTTCGACGCCTACAGCGGATGGGACCAGGACTATACCCTCGAATGGGCGCACCAGGTGGAAAAGTACCGCCCTCACTGGATCGAAGAAGCGACCCATCCGGAAAAGATCGAGAGCTTCGCCGCCATGCGCCGCAGCACCACCATTCCCATCGCCTCCGGAGAGCACTTCTACGGCCGGTGGGAGGTGGAGCGTTACCTGGAAGCGGGCGCGCTCTCCGTAGTCCAGGCTGATCCGGAGTGGTGTGGCGGCACCTCAGAGCTGGTGCGCATCGGCACCGTCGCTTCGCTGCACGATGTGCCGGTGATTCCCCACGGCCATAGCCTGCGCGCGGCCGTGCACATCATATGCAGCCAGTCGCCCATGACCTTTCCCCTGGGCGAGTACCTGGTCAACAAGATGCGGCACTACTACCACTTTGAGAGCAATCCGCTGGTTCCGGTCAACGCCCACATCGCTCTGCCCACCGGCCCCGGTTTCAACGTGCAGCTCGATCCCGCCAAAATTGAGTCGCAAACTATACTCAAGCCCGAGTAATATGCGCTTTGTCTTTCATGGGCCGTTCAATATCTGGAAACTGGAAAGGGCTTCATGTTCTTTCACTTGCGATGGCTGGGCAAGATTGCAACCTTCACGGTTTTATTCTCCGGCGCAATCGCGTCCGCGAGCCCCAAGGACAAGGCAAAGGATCACACCACCTGGAGCACTTACCTGGGCAACGCCGACGGGTCTCACTACTCTGCCCTGAAGCAGATTGACCGGTCGAACGTAAATAGATTGCAGGTGGCCTGGTCCTACGACAGCGGAACCGAACGGCCCTACGAATTCAATCCCATTGTCGTCGGCAGGACCATGTACGTGCTGGCGAAAAATACTTCGATCGTGGCCCTCGACGCGGCCACGGGGAAGGAATTGTGGACCTATCACTCGCGCAACCTGGGGCCGCGCGTAGAAGGCCATCGCGGCATCAACTACTGGCAGAGCAGCGACGGCTCCGATAAGCGCCTGCTGATCAGCTTCGCCAATAACCTGGAGGCCATCAACGCGGTCAACGGGCAACTCATCACCTCCTTCGGCCAGGACGGTACGGTCAATTTGAAAGAAGGGCTGGGGCGGGATCCGAACACGATGCGCCAGATCCAGTCCGGCACTCCCGGCGTGGTCTTTGCGGACCTGATCATTTTGGGCTCCTCCACCGGAGAGGACTATGGCTCTCCACCGGGCGATATCCGCGCCTACGATGTGCGCAGCGGGCGCATGGCTTGGATCTTTCACACCATCCCGCATCCCGGCGAGCCGGGCTACGAGACCTGGCCCAAGGACGCCTGGAAATCCGGCGGCGGGGTGAATTGCTGGGGCGAGATGAGCCTCGATGAAAAGACGGGAATCGTCTACATCCCCACAGGGGCTCCCGTGTATGACTTCTACGGCGCCGATCGCAAAGGGAACAACTTATTCGCGGACTCCTTGCTGGCGCTCAACGCCCGGACGGGAAAGCTGGTCTGGTACTACCAGCTCATCCACCATGATTTGTGGGACTACGACGCCATGGCCGCGCCGCAACTGCTGACCGTGCGCCACGACGGGGAGGATATTCCCATCGTGGCCCAGGCCTCGAAGCAAGGCTTCGTGTACGTCTTCCACCGGGCCACCGGCAAACCACTTTGGCCCATGGAGGAGCGCGCCGTGCCGGGATCCAACATGCCCGGCGAGGAGGCTTCCCCCACCCAGCCCTTCCCCAGCGCACCACCGCCCTTCGCACGCCAGGCGTTCACCGCTGCCGATCTGAATCCTTACATCCTGAGCCCAGCGGATCGAGCGCGGTGGAAGAAGGTAGTGGAGAATGCGGTCAACCAGGGGCTCTTCACCCCTCCTGGGGTAACCGATACGGTTGAGATGCCCGGTAACCATGGCGGTGTCAATTGGGGCATGACCGCCGCCAATCCGGCAGACGGGACCATGTACGTCGTGTCCATGGATATTCCGGCCATCCTCAAGAATGAGCGCCGCGAGCCGCCATCCCTGTGGCAAATTCCCAGCCAGGCCGCTCCCGCGGTGCAAGGCAAGGCGGTGTACCACGTCTACTGTGAGCGGTGTCACGGCCCGGAGCGCGCGGGGGCGCCGCCCGCGATTCCTTCGCTGGTGAATGCCCCTTCTGTTTTTGGAGCCCAAACCATCAAGAGCGTGGTGAATTACGGGCTCAATGACATGCCCGCGTTCCCCGATCTCACCGACCGGCTGCTGAACAATCTGCTCTTATATCTCGGCAATCCGGCGAGCGCGCCTGACCCCATCGCCTCGCGCAACGAACCTCCAGCGAACACGAGCGCATCCGAGCCGGTTCGCTACTGGTCCGGGTACGGGTTGCAGCCTTCTATCATCCGCCCGCCATGGTCCGTAATCACGGCCTACGACCTGAACCAGGGAGTGATCAAGTGGCAGGTGCCCCTGGGAAATGCTCCCCAGGGTGAGTCCGAGCATCTCAAAGACACCGGCATCATGATGTCCAGGAACGGGCCCGTGGTGACCGCGAGCGGCCTGGTTTTTATCGCTACCAAAGACGAGGGCAAGCTCCGCGCTTACGACCAGGCGAGCGGCAAGGTGCTTTGGGAAACGGATCTTCCCGCTGCATCCGAAGGTGTCCCGGCTGTCTACGAGGTAGACGGGCGCGAATATATAGTTATCTGCGCCGCCTCGGCCAAGCAGACGGAGATACCGAGAGATGGGCCAGAGGAGCAGTCAGCGCAGCCGGTGCATCGCTCTTACCTGGCCTTCGCATTACCTAAGAATTGACACAGCTACTGCGCCGGGATCGGTCCACCCACGGTCGACGATCCGGTTCCGCTGCACCCGGTGCTGCCGTAGCGGAGAAACTTCTGGATCCGTTTTCCGGTGTCGACTTCGCCGGTATAGAGGTTGCCCTTGCTGTCCAGGCTCACCTGGTGCAGCCAGTGGAAGTCTCCCGGCATGCGGCCACTGTGCCCCAGCCGGCCCAGCTCCTGCAGGTTGCTGCGGTTCAGGAGATAGATGGTCATGTTGGCGTTGTCTCCGATATAGAGGCAGCTTTGTGCCTCGTCTCTGGAGAAGTTCAGGGAAACAGCGGTGCCGATGATGTTGGTGTGCCGGCTGACAAATTGCTCGGCCACAAATCCACATTTGCCGGCCGCGCCGGTTGGATTGCTGCAGGGCTTGCCCAGCGAGGGATCGTGGATGTCGAACACTTGAATACGATCGTTGCCCCGGTCACACACATACATCTTGCCGTCCTGGGCAATCTTGACGCAATGCACGGGGTTGCGGAAGAAGGCGGGCTTCTTGTTACCTTTGGTGTAGTCCTCGATCCACGTCCCGGCGGCAGCGGCTGCTGCATCGTCCACGGGATTGTTTCCGTAGGCGCCGAAGTGGCCGATGTATTTCCCGGTATCGGCGTCAACGATCAGCACCCGGCGATCTCCGTAGCCGTCCGCTATGTAGAGGTGGTGGGTTGCGGGGTCGACCACCATGTCCGCCGCCTGGTAGAGCAGCGGGGTACCATTCACCCCGCCGTGGGTATCGTTGCTGTCCGGTTTGGTCGGCGTTCCCCCGATTCTTAATTTGAAATTGCCGTCCATATCGAACTTCTGTACGAAGCCGTCGCCGCCTTGCTTGTTGGTGGCCCAGGGCGAGCCTCCCGTATCGGCCGCGGCGGAATTTCCGGAGAGCCAGACGTTGTCGTTCTGATCGATATAGATTCCGTGCTCACTGCTGGGCCAAAGGCAGCCTGCCTCCGCCTTGCACTTACCGCCAATAAATCCCGGGTCCGCCGGACCACCCCAGGCGCGCAGCAGCTTGCCCGCGGAATCAAACTCCAGCACCGAGGGAGCGGCTTTGCAGCAATCGGCGATGGTGCCATAGGTGCGCACCTGGCCTAGCCCGTTGACTGGCTGCCCTTTTTCGTTGACGGCGCCGGGCACCGGCCCTTCGAGGCCGGCCTCTTCGTTGGTCATGGTGCGCGGCCGGTTGTAGACCCAGATATGGTCATGCGGGTCGACATAGAGGCCGCCTATCTGGCCCAGGATCCAATGGTTGGGTAGCGGCTGTGGCCAGGCGGGATCGACCACGAAACCCGGCGTCTTGCCCGTGCTCGATGTGTTGTAGACGCCGGCCTGTTTGAAGAGCCGGTCAAGAGAACCATCGTCCTTGAGGAGATTGTTATCGGTATCGGCGGCCATGACCAGAGTGGTCATCGCCATTAGGAGCAGCACTGCCGTTACTTTGCCTTGGATCATGCTTCTCAACCTGGGCAGCAGACGAGTCACTTCCATCTGCTGCCGTGACCCCAGGATGAGAGCATACTATTCCAGCCTCTTCAAGTGCTCCGCGCAGAGCGGCTGGTCAAGCCCTACTGTTGTGGTGGACCACCGCCGCCTTGCATCCGCTGCTGCATGCGCTGCTGCATCTGCTGTTGATCGGCTTCAAACTGCTTCTTCTGGTCATCGTTCAAAACGGCTTCAATCTTGGTCTTGGTGTCGGCGTGAATGCTTTGCATCTTGGCCATGCGGTCTTCCCGCGATAGCGAGGAGTCCCCGCGCAGCGCCTGCATTTGCTGCTGCTGGGATGCCAGAATGGGCTTGAGTTGGGTTTGCTGATCGGCGGAGAGATTGTAGCGCTTGGTCATCCCCTCCAATTGCTGGGCCGGATCCATCATCCCGCGATGCCCACCGCCCGGGGGTGGCCCTTGGCTTTCTGGAGCTCCGCCCGGTTCCTGGGCAAAGACGTGAGCGCTACCTACCAGGCATACTGCCAGGACCGCGCTCTGTAAACGAAAACTGAATGGCTTCTTCATCGCAACAATTCCTCCATGGTTTGCAGTGTACAAACGCTTGACCTCTGTATAGACGAGACGCGCGGGGAATACGATGTCCACTCCGCCTGATTATCGTTCCGCGTTCACTGGCATGAACAGGTCGGGGGACGCGCTACAGGCCCCCGGTGACGATGTGCGCCAAGTGGAGCCGTCGGCGTAGGTAATGGCGTTCACGTCCACGGCGGTGATCGCAGTGAAGCGACTTAGCGAAAGGTTGCGCCCAGCCTGGCCGTTTCCTTTCACGTCCAATGCGACCTCGACCGTCCGTGTCAGATCAGGATCCGCTCCCGATAAGGGGACGTATCTCCACTTGTCACTGAATCCGTGAACCACGACTTGCGCGCTCACGATGGACTGCGGTGAGAGGTTGATTAGGGTGAGGTGAATGCCCTGACTCTGATCCGTTTTCTTGGCCTCACCGTTAAGAGGCTTCCCATTGATGGTGGGACCGGCGTTCCTGCTCATGGGGAGCCCAGGTCCGTGTTGTACCTGCAGGCCGACGGGACAATTGGTTCGGTCCATGTGCGAAAGAGGGTTCGCTAGTACCAGGTTGGCGGTGGACCCGGTGACGGGTTCCTGGCTAAAGGCACAGGTAGCTGCAAGCAGGATGGCGAGCGAGAGGATGCTGGCGCATTTCATATCTGGCCCCCGGGCCACACGTGCGATGCAACCACGGTACTCCTGTCGGTTTTTGAGGGCAAGGGGCCTGCGACAAAGCCGAGTTTGTTTCAAAGCATTTGCGTACGGCCTAAAGTATCTCCGTAAGAACGACCTCTCCGAATTGAGTCCCGCAGGGACGGCTGAAGTCATAGTTGTCCAAAGTAGCTTTTGGCAGGCGTTCGCCGGTTAAGGAATCAGCCAGGTCGGCGGCAGCGTCCAGGGTCATCCTACGATCCTGATTGTCGAACAGGATGTCGAAATGTCGCAGAAAGTTCTCCCCCAATATTCCCCGCACCGCGCGATAGTCAGAACCTTGCAACGGGGATTGCATGCTCACTACCTTGATGTTTTGTATCGAGAGACAATCCAAGGTGATCTCTTTCACTTGAGAGAGGACCTGGTTCGTCATTCCCGCTGAGCTGACGATCCGCGATGAGCCCATGGCCTGCAGTCCGAGCTCATGAAACAGGGCTGTGTCCAGCACGGTGATGGTGGCTCCCGTATCCACCATAAAGTCGTAAGGTCCTGCACCATTTACCTTCACCGCCACAACCGAGCGGGTACCCTTGTAAGGGCGCATGGACACGGTTACTTTCTGAGGGGATTGCGCACCGCCGGGTACTGCTGCAAATAACTGCAGGCATAGAAGAGCGCATACCAGGTTTTGACGTTTCATGGCCGTCGTCTCCATTGCTTGAGGTGTCTGGCTTCAACTGCCTTCACTCTCTAAGCGGAAACAAACGTCACGGAGTGACAACCTTTGGTAAGTAAAGTCGGCCTCGCAACTTGGGAGCCCAGGCCGTAAACTCCATAGCATCCACCCGGCCCTTTAACTGCGAGGGAATGACGCCATGGATGAGGCACAAAAAAACCGCGATCCAGACGGCATAACCGCTCTGCTGCAGCAGATAAAACAAGGAGATGCAGCGGCGGAATCGGAGTTGATGCCCCTGATCTACCACCAGTTACGGGCCATTGCGCGCAACCAAATGGCGCGCGAGCGACCGGACCACAGCCTGCAGGCAACCATCCTGGTACACGATGCTTTTCTGCAGTTGGTGGGAAACTCACAGATCGACTGGAGCAACCGGGCGCACTTCTTCGCCCTGGCATCGCGCGCCATGCGCCGCATGTTGATCGATCATGCCCGTGCCGCACACGCGCAGAAGCGGCCTGGAGCCAGGCAGAAGGTCGAGCTCGAATCCGCGCTGGTATTTGTAGAGGGGCAAGCCACTGACTTGCTGGCGCTGGATGAGGCACTCGCGAGGCTGGCGGAGTGGGATCCCCGTCAGAGCCGGGTGGTCGAGATGCATTTCTTCGGCGGTCTTGGTTTTGATGAGATAGCCGAAGTGCTAAGTATTTCCGACCGCACGGCAAAACGGGATTGGGCCATGGCGCGGGCCTGGTTGTACCGCCAGCTGAGCAAGCAGCAGGATGCCTGAGCCCAGGCATCCTGGCTGAGCGAGTCGAGGGATGACAATGGACCGGCAAACCAGCCCGATGACCGCGGATAAGTGGATGCAGCTCAAGAAGATCTTTGCAGTTGTGCAAGGCAAGCCGCCGGCCGAGCAAGCTGAGATGGTCTGCGCGCTGGCCGAGGGCGATGAGGAGTTAGAGTCGGCCGTCAGAGATCTACTCGCAGCCGACGAAAGTGCCGGCAGCTTTCTGCAAACGCCCGCCGCCGATCTGCATAGCGCGCTCCCGGTGCCAGGCACACGGCTCGGCCCGTACCAGATTCTTGGCTTGCTGGGCGAGGGCGGCATGGGCAAGGTCTACCGCGGCCTGGACACCCGCCTGGGCCGCGCCGTCGCCATTAAAATCTCTGCCGAGCAATTCAGCAAACGATTCGAACTGGAAGCGCGGGCCATATCGGCCCTGAACCATCCCAATATCTGCACTCTCTACGACGTCGGCCCCAACTACCTGGTGACAGAGTTGGTGGAGGGCGAAACCTTGCGCGATTGGCTTGAACACACTCCGGCTCTGGAACGCCGCCTGGAGATTATGAGGCAAGTGCTGGAGGCGCTTCGCGCAGCCCATTGCGCCGGCATTGTGCATCGTGACCTCAAACCGCAAAACATCATGGTTCGTTTCGATGGCTATGTGAAGGTTCTGGACTTCGGTCTGGCCAAGCAGTTGCCCACCGCACGTTCGGCGCCGAGGGAAACCATCGCATCTTCCGATGCAAGTGTTCCCGGCCAGATCGTCGGAACCGTCGCCTACATGTCTCCGGAACAGATCCAGGGGCATCCAGTCGATCAGCGCAGCGACTTATTCTCCGTCGGGATCATTCTCTTCGAGATGTTGACCGGGCAACACCCCTGGCCGCGCGCATCAGTCGTGGATACCCTCCACGCCATCCTTCACGACGACCCGCCTGCGGTGAACGCCACAACCCCTTCAAATACAAAACTGGGACCCATCGTGAGCAAGCTTCTATGCAAGAATCCGGCGGAACGGTATTCGCTCGCCGAAGGAGTTCTGGAAGCGCTCAACAACTCCGTGGCCCCGCAAGTGCCATCGGCCGCAATCTCAGCCGCAGCGGAAGGCCGGCCCGGCCGAAGGCGCAGTCCTGGGCTAAGGTACGGCATCACTGCCGTTGCCGTACTCGTTTTGGCGGCAGCAGTCTTCTTGTGGCAGCGGCGCACGCAAGCCAAACCGCTTACGGACAAAGATGTGCTGGTGCTTGCCGACTTCACCAACTCGACCGGCGACCCGGTGTTTGACGACACCTTACGCCAGGGCATGGCGGTGCAGCTTGAGCAGTCGCCGTTCCTGAGCCTCATTCCGGAGGGGCGCATCCAGCAGACACTTCGGCAGATGGCCCAGCCGGCCGATGCGCGACTTACTCCTAAGATCGCGCCGAAATCTGTGAGCGCACTTCAAGCGCTGCTGTTCTGGATGGCTCGATCGCAAGCCTCGGCAGCCAGTACGTGTTGGGGCTGCGCGCGCGGGACTGCGGCACCGGGAAGGTTCTGGCTGTGGAGCAGGGCCAGGCGGCCAAAAAAGAAGACGTGCTGAATGTCTTAGGTCAAATTGCCAGTCAGATTCAGAGCCCGGGTCGGTGAATCCCTCACTACGGTCGAAAGGCACAATACTCCACTCGCCGAAGCAACGACACCTTCACTCGAAGCGCTGAAAGCCTACAGCACAGCCTGGAAGGTTTTCTCCTCAGCTGGTGAGGCCGCCGCTCTACCCTTTTTCAAGCGTGCCATTGAGATCGACCCCCAATTCGCGATCGCGTATGCGTGGCTGGGGGACATGTACGGCCAGATTGGAGAGTCTGACCTCTCCGCGGAGAACATCAGCAAGGCCTATCAGCTGCGGGATCGCGCCAGTGATGCGGAGAAGTTCTTCATCAGTGCCGGCTACGACATCCGGGTGACGGGAAATCTGGAAAAGGCGGAACAGACCTGGAGGCGTGGGCGCAAACCTATCCCCGTCAGATGCCTCCGCACGGCACTCCTGGCGGGGATTATTTACCTGGGCCTGGGCAGATACGAAAATGCCATAGAAGAAGACAAGAAGGCTATCGAACTCGATCCGGACGCTGGCCATCGTGTATGCAGTTCTGGCCGACAGCTATCATCTTACCTTGATCGTCTGAATGAAGCCGAAAACGCACTCCAGACAGGCCCCGAGCGCAAACTGGAAACCCTGACTTTTGGCTCACCGCTACGACATCGCCTTTTTAAAAGGGGACCAGGCCGGAATGGAGCGGGAAGCGGCACGGGTCAGGGGAAACGGGGCGGAAGACTTGATCTCTGACCACGAGGCTTTTGTCCTGGCGTATTCCGGTCATTTGCAACAGGCAAGGAGGATGTCACAGCGTGCCGTCGGATTTGGCCCAGCAAGCCGCCCAGCAGGAAAGTGCGGCTCTATTCGAAACCGGAGCAGCACTGCTGGGAAGCCTTTTTCGGGAATGCGCCGCGGCAAAGCGGAGCGCAAAGGCGGCACTTGAGTTTCCAAGGGACCGGGAGGTGGAGTATCGGCGCCGCCTTTGCGCTGGCTCTCGCGGGGGACTCTTCCCGGTCTCAAGTACTCGCGAACGATCTGGAGAGGCGCTTCCCCGAGGATACCTCGGTCAGATTCAGTTACCTGCCGACGCTTCGTGCACTTCTCGCACTCAACCATGGCGAGCCTGCAAAGGCCATCGAACTGCTACAAATCGCCGTTCCCTATGAACTGGCCGCGCCGCGCAGCAGCTCTCCATGGTTTCTTCGGGGGCCTCTATCCGATCTACGTGCGTGGCGAGGCCTACCTGGCTGCACACCAGGGCGCCGAAGCGGCCGCGGAGTTCCAGAAAATTCTCGATCACCGCGGGATCGTGGTCAGCGATCCCATCGGCGCTCTCGCGCACTTGCAACTGGGCAGGGCGTACGCCTTGTCGGGAGACACGGCCAAGGCGAAGACGGCCTACCAGGATTTCCTCACCTTTGGAAAGACGCCGACCCAGACATCCCAATCTTCAAACAGGCCAAGGCGGAATACGCCAAGATGCAATAGGCGACGAACCAACCAACTGAAGGATCTAGATGGACCCGCCAATCAGCCCGATGACCGCGGAAAGGTGGATGCAACTCAAGGAGATCTTTGCCGCCGTGCAGGGCAAGCCGCCGGCCGAACAAGCTGAGATGGTCTGCGCGCTGGCCCAGGGAGATGAGGAGTTAGAGTCGGCCGTCAGAGACCTACTCGCAGCCGACGAAAGTGCCGGCAGCTTTCTGCAAACGCCAGCAGCCGATCTGCATAGCGCCCTCCTGGCGCCGGGCACACGGCTCGGTCCGTACCAGATTCTTGGCTTGCTGGGCGAGAGGCGGAATGGGCAAGGTCTACCGCGGCCTGGATACGCGCCTGGGCCGCGCCGTCGCTATTAAGATCTCCGCCGAGCAGTTCAGCAAACGATTCGAGCAGGAAGCGCGGGCCATATCGGCGCTGAACCATCCCAATATCTGCACCCTCTACGACGTCGGCCCCAACTACCTGATAACGGAGCTGGTGGAAGGCGAAACTTTACGCGATTGGCTGCAACACACACCGGCCCTGGAGCGCCGCCTGGAGGCCATGAGGCAAGTGCTGGAGGCGCTTCGCGCAGCCCATTGCGCCGGCATTGTCCATCGCGACCTCAAGCCGCAGAACATCATGGTTCGTTTCGATGGCTATGTGAAGGTTCTGGACTTCGGCCTGGCCAAGCAGTTGCCCAGCGCACGTTCGGCGCCGAGAGAAACCATCGCAGTATCCGATGCAAGTGTTCCCGGCCAGATCGTCGGGACCGTCGCCTACATGTCTCCGGAGCAGATCCAGGGACATCCCGTCGACCAGCGCAGCGACTTATTCTCCATCGGGATCATTCTCTTCGAGATGTTGACTGGACAACACCCCTGGCCGCGCGCCTCGATGGTGGATACTCTGCATGCCATCCTTCACGATGACCCACCGCCTATACACGCCGCGACCCCCTGGGGTGCGCAGCTGGCCCCCATCGTGGGCAAGCTTCTGTGCAAGAATCCCGCGGAGCGGTATTCGCTCGCCGAAGGGGTTCTGGAAGCGCTCAACAACTGCGTAGTGCCGCAAGTGCCTTCGGCCGGAATCGCAGCCCGAGCGGAGCAGGCCAGCGGAAAAGGCAGCCCTTGGCCAAAGTACGGAATCGCTGCCGTTGCCGTACTCATTTTGGCCGCCGGCGGGGTCTTCTTTTGGCAGCAGCGCACGCAAGCCAAACCGCTCACGGACAAAGATGTGCTGGTGCTCGCCGATTTCGCCAACACCACCGGCGACCCGGTTTTCGACGGCACGCTGCGCCAGGCGGCTCGCCATCCAGCTTGAGCAGACCCCCTTCCTGAAAATCATGGACGACGAGCAGGTGCAACAGGACCTGCGGCTGATGAGCCTGCCGCCCGGAGAGCGCATCACCGACCAGATCGCGCATGACATCTGCGTGCGCGACGCAGCCGCGGGTACCATCGGGGGCTCCATCGCCAGTCTGGGTAAGAGCTACGTCGTCACCCTCCAGGCGATCACTTGCCAGGGTGGCGCAACACTGGCTCGGGAGCAGATCCAGGCGGACGACAAGGAGCACGTGTTAAAGGCAGTGGGAACCGCCGCGACGGCCATGCGCGCCAGGCTCGGAGAATCGCGCAGCTCGATCCAGAAGTTGAATCGTCCGCTGGAACAGGCGACCACGGGTTCGCTCGAAGCTCTTCAGAACTACACGGCGGGCAACGCCGAGCTGACCCAGGGCCGATTCCTGGCTGCTGTTCCTTTGTTTGAGCGCGCCATCGCGCTCGATCCGAATTTCGCCATGGCTTACCTCTACCTCTGCGATCGCTTCCAACAATGCTGGGGACATAGGGCGCGAGCCGAATACGGCGAGAAAGGCTTTTGCGTTGATCGACCGTGTCTCCGAGTATGAGCGGGTCGACATTGCGGCCGGCTACTACGAGTCGACTGGCGAGTTGGACAAAGCAATTGACGCCTATCGACGGGGTATCGGGAACTATCCCCGCGGATGGGGATTTCATAACAACTTGAGCGTAACTATATGAACCTGGGGCAATTCGAAGAGGGGCTCAAGGAGGGCCAGGCAGCGGCTCAGTTGCAGCCGAACGCGGAACCGCCCTATCGGCGGCAATTGGACGCCTACATCTGTCTGGACCGGCTCGACGAGGCCAAGAAACTCGCTGAGAAAGTGCGGATGCAGGGCATCAACGGCGCGAGGATCCACCAGCGCTTCCTCGAAATGGCCTACATCGAGGACGATCAGGCTGCCGTCGCCAGGGAAACTCAATGGTACGCAGGCAAGCCGGAGGAGTACCTCAGCTTTGGCTTGCAGGCGGCCCATCGGAATGTTCTTGGCCAGCGTCGGGAGTCCGGCAAATTGTACAAGCGAGCCGCGGAGACGGCGCTGCGCCGGGGCTCCGGGACGTCGCGGCGGGCTTCGAAGAAGCCGATGCGCGTGCCGACGCGCTGTCGGGTAACTGCCAGACCGTGCGCCGCCTGGGGCGTCCGGCACTGGCGCTGGCGATGTGCGGCGATGCGGCCCAGGCGGAGAAGCTGGCCGCGGAGACTTCGAAGCGTTTTCCAAATGGAACCCTCTGGAATTCGGTGCAACTGCCGGAGATTCGCGCGGCTATCGAGCTCCATCGCGATCAGCCCGCCAGAGCGGTGGAACTGCTGGCATCCGCCTCGCCTTACGAGCGCGCTTACCCCGAGGCGGTGTACCTGCGTGGCTTGGCGTACCTGCGTCTGCGTAAGGGCGCGGAGGCAGCGGCCGAGTTCCAGAAGATCGTGGATCACAAGGGCGCCAGTTGGGGCAGCACATGGCTCTATCCGAATTGGGGACTGTACTATTCGATTTCCTACCTGGGTCTGGCGCGCGGCTTCGCGCTCGCGGGCGACACGGCGAAAGCCAGGAAAGCCTTCCAGGACTTCTTCGCACTTTGGAAAGACGCCGACCCGGATCATCCCTATCCTCAAGCAAGCCAAGGCGGAATACGCCAAGCTGCCATAAGCTCACACTCCTATTGACATTCTATAGAAACAAGCTCACATTCATATAGTCATTCGATAGGAACAATCAATGAGCCAGCGCAGACAAATCTCTTACAAGGCACCCTCGATCTCTTGATCCTGAAATCGCTGGCCCTGGGCGAGATGCACGGGTTAGGTATTTCGCGGCGCATCGAGCAGGTCACGCATGGAACCTTCCAGGTCAAGCCGGGATCGCTCTTTCCCGCGCTTCATCGCATGGAGGAGCCGGCTGGCTGAGTTCTGTCTGGGGTGAATCGGAAAACAACCGCCGCGCCAAGTTCTACCGCCTCACCAAGGCGGGGAACGCCGGCTCGGAACCGAAACGGAGCAATGGAAGAAGGTTGCCCTGGCCATGGCAAACGCTTTGAAGGCAACCTAAGGGGGTGAAGGATGGAGTTCTGGTCCCGCATCAAAAGCACCCTGCGCAATCTCTTCCACAAGCCGCAAATCGAGAGCCGCCTCGACCAGGAGCTGCGCGCCTACGTCGACATGGTCACAGACGAAAAGATCTCGGCCGGGATGTTGCGTCCGAGGCCCGTCGTACTGCGCTGGCAGAGCTCGGTGGCATGGAGCAAGTAAAGCAGGCCGTGCGCGAGCACCGCGCCGGACCGGCATCGAACTCCTGGGGCAGGATGTGCGTTATGCGCTGCGGCAACTGCGCCGCAACCGCGGATTCACTGTGACCGCGGTCATCACCCTGGGCTTAGGAATTGGCGCAACCACTGCTATATTTTCCGCCGTGTATTCTTTGCTGCTGCGGCCATTGCCTTATTCGTGCCCGCTCAGCTGATGTACGTCTCGACTGTGTGGCCGAAAGTGAAATCGGATATACTCTCTCCCCGGATTTCGTCGCCGCGCAAATCGGCGACGAAATCCTTCGAGCAGTTCGCCGGATACTATAACCGGGGCCTCAACTCGAACCTGGTCACCGGTGGTGGAGACCCTGTGCAGGTAAACCGACCAACGTGACCTCTAATTTCTTCGCCACGCTCGGTGTTGTCGCCGCAGCTTGGACGAACCTTCACCCGTGGCGAAGATCGGAGCGGCGGCCCTCCCGTAATCGTATTGAGTGACCATCTGTGGCGAAACAGGTTTCACTCCGATCCTGACATCCTGGGCAAGGCCGCGGTCCTTGAGCGGCAAAGAGCAGACGATTGTCGGGGTGCTACCGCCTCGCTTCACTTTCCCCGATCTTTCCGTGGAGCCCGATATTACGCGCCGGCCCCGCTGGAAAGCGACACCACGGTTTCTGTCGCTAAGCCGGTCTTCGGGATGAGAGTGATCGCCCGCTTGCGCTCGGGAGCCAGCCTGAAACAGGCTCAAGCGGAGATGCAAGCCTTCTTTCAGGCGCGCGCAAAGGGCTATCCCGTCGAAATGGCGGGGTTCGCCAAAGACCGCCGCATGGTGGTCGAGCCATTGCAGCGTCATCTCACCGGTGACGACCGCAGGCCGCTGTTTATTCTTATGGTCTCCGTGGCTGCAGTGCTGCTGATCGCTTGTGCGAATGTCGCCAACCTGCAGCTGGCGCGGGCTGTGTCGAGGAGGCATGAGACTGCTCTGCGCGGCGCCCTGGGGGCTTCCCGCCTGCGACTCATCCGGCAATTTCTAGTCGAAAGCCTGGCTCTTTCATTGTTGGCAGCAACATTGGGGCTGGCCATCGCGTTCGCAGTCACATCTGTTATTCGCAAGGCGGGGACGCTTGAGGCACTCAGGTCTCCTCGGCAGCCGCGGAGCTACTGCGTCTCCCGTTTGGCAAAGTGAGTGCGTCCATTGCCGTCGACGGCTGGGTGCTGGCTTTCGCCGTGGGTCTTGCCTTATTCACCACCCTGCTCTTTGGATTGGCGCCCGCGATTGGCGGGGCCAGCTCTGATTTGAGAAATGCCCTGCAATCGGCCGCCATGCGCATCTCTTCCGGCAGGGAGCAGCGGGTGCTTCGCCACTCACTCCTCATCGTTGAGGTAGGCCTGGCAGTGGTGCTCCTGACCTCCGCCGGCCTGCTCATACGGAGCTTTGTCAATGTGCTAAGTTACGATTCCGGCTTCGACCCGAGTCATACGCTTACCGGTGTCACGCTCATCAGCGGCCAGCAATACGATGCAACAAAGGAGAGAATCTGGAGCTTCGTGGACCAGGTTCTCCCCAGTTTACAAGCATTGCCTGGCGTTCAGGCTGCGGCCCTGGCCAGTGCCCTACCTCTCGAAACCACTTTTGCAAACAGCGCAATTACTTATGCGGGCGTACCCACGCCTCCCATCGGAAATTGGCCAACCGTGTCTCTGATTAGCATCACGCCAGATTATTTCCGCGTGGTCGGCACACCGATACTCCAAGGCCGCCGGTTCAGTGTCGACGACCGGGACGGTGCGGCTCTGGTCACGATCGTCAACCGCGCCTTCGCCAAACGATTTTTTAAAGGAGACGCACTGGCAAGCGCTTCAACACCAATATCGGAGGAGGGAGTGCGTATGAATTCAAGACCAGGACGATCGTCGGCATCGCTGATGACGTAAGGCATGGCGGGTTGGAACAGGAGATTCAGCCTGAGGCGTTCCTTCCCATGGCCCAGGTGCCGCAAGGGAGGATCAGCATCGCTCTGCGTACCTGGAACAATCCTGCATTGCTCTCGAACGCAATGCGCAGGGCTGTCACTGCCGCCGATGCGAAACAACCCGTCTTCGACATCGAGACTATGGAGGAGCGGCTCTCGAGCGCTACCGCGCAGCGCAGGCTTATTATGCTGCTCATTTGCTGCTTTGCGCTGCTGGCGGTTGTCCTCTCCGCGGTGGGTGTCTACGGAGTTTTCGCTTACTCGGTCAACCAGCGCAGGCAGGAGATGGGCATACGCCTGGCCCTCGGCGCGTCACGAAACGGCTTGCTGCGGCTCATCGTCATGCAAGCGGCGCGCTTGATTGTCCTGGGCGGCGTGCTCGGAGCAGGCGCTGCCTTGCTGTTGAGCCGGTTGCTAAGCAGCCTGCTGGTCGGCGTTACGCCCCATGATGCGATTTCCTTCTGGACGGCCTGGGCGCTGATGACCATCGTGGCCCTTATCGCCAGCACCCTGCCGGCGGCCGATGCAGCGCGTACCGATTTGCTCTCCGTCCTTCATGCAGAGTAGACCTACTTCTGGAACAGTAGCGGAGCGAAATGGATGAGATTGTCGCGCCAGACCGGCCATTGGTGGTGACCAGGAGTTTCGATAGCGGTCACCGGAAGTCCTTCGGCTTTGAGCGCGGCAATTACGGTCTGGTTGGGCTTGAGCAGGGCATCATCTACGCCGCAGGCCATCCATAGCAGACGGAGGTTTGCCTTCTGCGCATTGGTCTGGGGAAGCTCGGCGATGGCTTTGGCATTGAGGCCGGCGGAGAAGGTGCCGATCCAGGCGAAGAGTTCAGGGTGCGTAAGACCGACGAACAGGCTCTCATGGCCACCCATGGAAAGGCCGGCGATGGCGCGGTCCTCGCGCTTCTTCGATACGTGATAGTTGGCTTCAATCTGCGGGATCACTTCGGTGACCAGCGCCTTTTGGTAGAGGTCGTAGTTTTGCTCACTGAGCTCAGGAGTACGCTGGGCTTGAGCACCGCCATGTTGCCATAGCCCAATGTCATCACCACGATCATCGGCTTCGCTTTGCCCGAGGCGATCAGGCTGTCGAGGATAAAGTTCGCCTTCCCCACCTGCGTCCAGCCGTCGGCGGCATCGCTGTAGCCGTGCAGAAGGTAGAGAACGGGATAGCTCTCCTTGGACTTCGCGTTATAGCCGGGCGGGGTGTAGACGTAGTAATCGCTTTGATTGTTGGGCAGGCCCAGAACCACCTGCGAGGTATAGAAATGGTGTTCCACGATGCCGTGGGGAATGGACTGCAACTCCCACGGTTGGGGCGGCGTGGCGGGAATGGTGAGATTGCTCCACAGGGTCAGCATGTTGTCGCGCACATCGGTGTTCCTGGGATCCAGCACCGGTGTGCCATCGACCACGAAGCGATACCCATAGATTTCGGGTGCGAGAACAGGAGTGGTCGCCGCCCATAGACCGTCCGCATCTTTCTGCATCTCTGTCGTTTTGCCCTCGAGCACCAGGTCGACTTTCTGTGCGTTGGGTGCACGCAGGCGGAGGGTCACGGTGTCGTCGGAGTGGATCTCGGGCGAGAGGTAGGGCGGGAACGCAGGCGCAGGAGCCGGGGGCGGGGTTACCGGGGCGGTCGGGGTCTGGGCCGCCGCGAAAACTGGCAGGCAGGCAAGCAAAATGAGGGCGGCGCGAATGGGTCGTGGTTTCATCGCGAAAGTCTATCAAACCAGTCACATGGACTGCTCCGGAGGCGGGCCCCATTACCAAAGGTTGGAAAAGGGTACCGGAACCCAGCCGAAGGCATGTCGGTCTTCATATAAGTAAGTGCAGAAGGAGGAACGAATGCCTACTGAACGTTGCAAACAGTGCGGTGAGATGATGACCGAGCAACCGGCTGCCTATGAGACGGTAGACCTCGCTGGTGTGCCCAAGCATTCCGATCGCTTTTACGAGCAGTGGTTCGTCTGCCGTAATGGGCATCGCAAGGGATATATTTCCGGGCACGGCTCTGGTCCTGGGGCCGTTATGGTGGTAAGCCAAACCAATGTAGTCAGCGTTCGCGCCTAGAACTCTTTTGAGCGCCGGCTGTGCACAGAAATGCCTTTGGGCTTCGAGCCCAGGGCATTTTTCTGTTTCCAGCGCGAACCGGCTGCGAAAACTCAGTAAACAAAGGGCATGCCTTTAGCCGTGCCGTATTGAGCCGCAACGAGTCCCGTGTGAGAGCCAGAAAAACAGCAGGTCCCTCCACTCCGCTTCGCTCCAGTCGGGATGACAATTCTGTTACGCCCGCAAGAGCTTCAGAGATAAATCTTGACCCTACAACAGAATTGTCATCCCGACTGGAGCGAAGCGGAGTGGAGGGACCTGCTGTTTTGCTGGTTCTCAACGGGACTCAATTTGGATAGGGCAATTCTCACGTGGACTCTAAAGCCCCACCCTTTGCAAGAATGAATTTACTGAAGGGTACAGCCTACCTGCCGCAGCGAGCATCAGGCCGTACGTAAGTGCTTTGCAATGAATTCGGCTTTGCCGCTGAGGGATACCCTCCCGTTGTCTCAAACAACGTTTTCCGTAGCCTGTTTAGCCTGGCCGAAACGCAGGGTCACACCAACGCTGGGTTTACGCTGGTCACGTACTGCAAAAACGAGGCCTGGATGAATCGTGCTCACAAGATAGGTGCGGCAGTGTCGCTGGCGGTGCTGGTTTTGTGTTTGCTGGGGAGCTTCATGACCCGGGGAGTGATGGAGAATCTGCCCTTCCTGCATGGGCAAAAAACAGGTTGGAACGCCATCCCGCGCCCCTACGGGATCGTGGACCAACGGCCTTGGAGACTGCGAAGACGCTGGCGGCATTGGCGGTGTCGGCCGAAGAATTGCAGCTTGCGCGCGAAGCGGAGCGGCTGGCCGACCACGAGGTAGACCAGAATTTCGCGCAATCTCTGCGCCAGGCGAGTGCGGAGACCAGGCAACTGACCGGTGAGGCATTGACCCTGCAGCAGCGGGTCACCGAACTGCAGCAGACCGTCGAAGAGGACCAGGAACGGGTCGCAGCCTTGACGACAAAGGCCGCCGCCCTCTCCGCAGCCGCTGCCCCTGCTTCAGCCGGTGCAGTTGAGCCGGCGGGAGACGATCTGGATGTTGCCAAGGCCCAGTTGAGTCTTGACCAGGACGAGCTAGCGGATTCATGGAGGAATTGGCGCGAGCCAGTGGAGATCATCGGGGGGAAATTCAGCGGGAGTTATCGGCACGCGAAGCAGAGATGAAGAAGTACAACCTGCAGCCAACCGGGGGGCAGGGGCAGGCCGCGGTACTTTCCGCCGGCCAGCACACCACGCTGGCGGGGCAGATTCTGGAGTGGTGGGCACAGCGCAGCAGGAAACAACTGATCGAGCAGGCCGAGCAGTTGGCGCGCGCGGATGTCGCCGCGCTCACGGCGGACCAAGCCCGGCTACAGCAGGAGGCCCAGGCCAGCGAAGCGAAAGTTGCCGCCAAAACGGCCGGGGAATCGAGTGCGGCCCGGGTCAAGGAGCTGCAAGGCCTGGCCACCCAACGGACTATGTTAAGCATCCTCGACGACCGGCTGGGGGCGCAGCAGCAGCTGGCTGCGCTCTACGTTCGCTGGGCCAACCAGGTACAGCTGCAACACAAAATCATGCTCCACCTGATGCTGCGCTCGCTGTCCCTGATCGCGGCCATTGTTCTGCTGACCATCCTGGCTGGCTGGGCTTTGCAGGTGGCGTTCGACCGCATGTCGCGGGACCGGCGGCAAAGGCAGACGCTGCGCATCATTCTCAACCTGAGCACACAAGTGATCGGCTTGCTGCTGGTGCTGCTGGTCATCTTCGGTACTCCGCGGCAAATGCCGACGATCCTCGGCCTGGCTACAGCCGGGTTGACCGTGGTCTTCCAGGACTTCATCCTGGCGTTTTGTGGTTGGTTTGTGCTCATGGGGAAGAATGGGATTCGGGTGGGCGACTGGGTGGAGATTGACGGCGTCGGAGGTGAGGCGGTGGAGATCGGCCTCTTCCGCACCTGGTTGCTGGAGACGGGAAACTGGACCGCGGATGGCCATCCCACGGGCGGCGGGTCTCCTTTTTAAATGGGTATGCGATTCGCGGGAAGTACTTCAATTTCTCCACCGCCGGGCAATGGATGTGGGACGAGATCAAGGTGAGTATCCCGTCCGCGAGTCAAGGCTTATCCTTTGATCGACAAGATCCGCGAAGCAGTCGTTAAGGCCACCGAGTCGGATGCGGAGATGGCGGAGGAGGCGTGGAAACGCGTGACCCACGAAAAGGGTCTGCCCCAGTTCAGTGCGACCCCTTCGGTCGATATCCGCCCGGCGGGTGAGGGCGTGGACATCGTAGTGCGCTACGTAACCCGGGCAGCGGTCCGGCTGGAGACAGTAACCGGCTGTTCGGAACCGTGGTGGAGCTCATGCAGGGGGCGCGGGAGATAAGCCGAAAGTAGCGATCCGCGACGGGACGAGATCGCTCCCTCTCGAAAGAGCGGTGGGCCGCGAGCTGGTTTCAAGTCAGACGGGAAGAAAGCCGCATGAGGTTCGATAACGCCGCCAAGCTTCACAGGAAATCCGGGGGGATCCGCGCAGCGGAAAAGGGTCGCTCCCCCTCGAAAGAGCCGTGGGCTGCCAAGCGTGTATGTTCTAATTGAGGTAGATTAGGCAGCAAGGTGCGACCGGATGGCTGGCAAGATCCGCTTCGGAGTGTACGAACTGGACCGCGACGCCATGGAGTTGCGCAAGCATGGCGTGCCGATCCGGTTGCAGGAGCAGCCTTTCCGGGTCTTGGCGATGCTGGCGGAGCGGCCGGGCGAGATCGTCACCCGTGAGCAACTGCAAGAGCGGATCTGGGGCAACACGTTCGTTGACTTCGATCACTCCCTCAACAAAGCGGTGAATCGAGTACGAGAGGCATTGAACGATAATGCCGGCACGCCGCAGTACATTGAAACGGTCCCGCGGCGCGGATACCGATTTATCGCGCCAGTGGCGGCGATCCCTCAAACGGAAGCGCCGCCGGCCGTCCATGTGAGTAGGCCGGCTGAAGAGCCAGCGAACCGGCTCCCATCAATCACCCTCCCGGTGGCTCGTCCTCGCCGCGCTGACCATGGCGATTGTGCTCGCCGCGATAGGCATCACGGCCATCGCATGGTTGAGCCAACCCACCAAGCCCACCTTGCAGGAACCCAGGCATATCACGTCCTTTGGTGGGACCCCGCGCTTTCGCGGGATGGGAAGCTGCTGGCCTACATTTCGAGTGTTGGTGGTGGCAACAGCATATCTGGGTGCAACAGACCGCAGGGGGCGAAGCGATTCCAGTGACCACGGATTCCGATCCAGAAGGCCGCCTGATTTTTCTCCCGACGGCACGCGCATCGCCTTCTATTCCGCAAGGAACGGAGGCGGAATCTACATCGCCTCCACTCTGCCTGGAGACCCGAGGCTGGTCGTCAGCAGCCCCCAATGCGGAGACCCGCGGTTTTCACCTGACGGCGATAGCATCCTTTACTGGCAAGACCAGAAAGCATTTACGGTTTCTGTGGATGGCGGACAATCGGTCGCTCTGCCTCTCAACCAGGACTTCCGCTTATATAGCCCGCCGATTTGGTCTCCCAATGGGAACGAGATTCTGTTCTATGGGGTCCGGCAACCGTGAACAAAGCGAGCCGCCCGGTGGTGGATCGCGCCGCTGGGAGCAGGACAGTCCCGGCGGGCCCAGCTTCCAGGTATTGAGCAAAACTACGAGCCCGCGGTAGGCCGCGCGCGCGTGGATTCGGAACGCGGAGCCACCGAATGGATCATCTACTCTACCGCTGACCCCGAAAGCTGGAAGCTTTGGCGCATCGGAATCTCTCCGCGGGGCGTCATCGATGAGAAGCCGGAACTGGTCGCTTCCGGTAATGGCGGCCTCGGCCCCGGCGGCTCTGCATCAGAGGACGGTAAGCTTGCCTATAACATCTGGAGTTCGACCGTATCGATATATCAGATATCCATCAGCGACCGCGGACAGAAACTGGCTCCCACCCTCCAGTTACCTCTCCCCGAGGGTGGATGGCACAGCTCTCCGTCCGTCTCCCGGGACGGAAGGTGGATGGCGTACGACTCTTCCAGCCCCGGCAAGCCCAACACCATCGTGCTGAGAGATATGAGCACCGGTACAGATCACGTTCTGGACGATAAGGGCCGGCAGGAGACGGTCTGGCCGGGACGGAGAAACTTCGATCTCTCCGGACGGGTCAAGAGTGATCTTCGAGCGCGAATGCAAAGCAGGGCACATGGCCGGACGCCGATAGCCCGCTTGCCGTGCGGCTTCATGGTTGCGGCCGCAGGCGGGCAGCCGGAGCAGATCTGTGAGCACTGCACGCCACGCGGGTTTTCATCCGACGGTTCTGTGGTTCTCCTCCAGAAATACGACCTGACGGACTGGAACAAGGCTCGGATTGTCGCTCTCGATCTACAGCACGAGAACCGAGAAGGATTTCCTGAGTCTTCCGGATGCACCGCTTTTTCATCCTTACTTCTCCTGGGATGACCGCTGGGTGGTTTTCAAAAAGTTGCAATCAGCTTGCCGGAGCCGCTCGCACAGATCCTGATCGCACCGGTGCGGCATGGCGCGGCCGCCGCCAAGCGGAATGGATCGCTGTCACCGATGGACGACACAGGGACGATAAGCCTCAATTCTCTGCGGATGGGAACACGCTGTATTTCACCTCCACGCGCGATGGAAATCTTTGCATCTGGGCCCAGCGGCTCGATCCGGTGACCAAACACCCGCTGGGCCCACCCTTCGCCTATGAGCATTTTCACAACTCGGCGGGCCGCGCCGGCGTCCTATGGTCGGTGGATCGGACCTCAGCGTCGCCCGCGACAAGATTCTCATTAATCTGCCCCAGGTACACAGCTGACACCTGGATGACGCAGATGCAGTAGGCTGGCGGCCCGGCCCTCAACGGCGAACCGCAAGCTCCTGTCTGCACCGTCCTCAGCCTGACGCGGAGTACCGTAACGGCTGGTCAATTCCCGTGCCTGCTCGCGGCTGAAATGAAGGTCGTTTTGCGCCATTGCCTGGAAGTCGTTCATGTTCCAAGTCGCTTTCATCAGTCCCTGAGGGCAGTGGGCTCACCCAAAAGCAGGTGCCCGATTTCATGGGCGGCGGCATAGGCGAGCACCACGATCCGAGGGAGGTTTGCGTCGGAAGCTTTCTCCTCTGCCGGCTGAAGAAAAACCGTTGCGTAGGTGCCGCCATCACGGTCGGCAACAGACATGCCCAATTTTTCCCGGCGTACATTCTTCATACTCTTAGGCGTATCAGCGATCACCCTGATCACGATCTGCCTTGAGCCTCCGGTATGGCTCTCGCACGGCGCCGCACCTTTGGCGCATGCATCCACCTCCAGCGAGATGCCGGAACTGGCCAGGATTTCTTGCGTACGCGCGACGAATTCATGGAGAGCTGCCGGGCTCAAACCGGTGTAATCGTAAACCTGCACCTGTAGTGCAGACGTCTGAGCGGAAACGGTGCTTGCGTTGCCGGCCAGCGTCAGGAGAAGGAACAGAAGGTAAACAGCCTCGGTTTTTCATGGGCCGAGGCTGCCCGGAAGGTCACAGAATCAAAATGGTCTGACTCGGAATTAATCCGGATCTGCATATTCCGGGCGGATGACGAGCTAACCACTTTGGCACGAACAGGATGCGGTCGCGTCTTCCCCGGGGGCGGGAAAGAGCTTACGCCGGCATGACTGCCGATTTATCAGGGGTTGCGGCTATGACTCCTGCATGAAATCCGGCGACACCGGATATTCGTAGAGAGAATAATCGCGCGTGACCACCGTCAACCCGCTTTGGGTCACGAAGTAATTGCGCCGGTCCTCTTCGCGGTCGTAGCCGATGACCGTGCCTTCCGGCAGGTGCACGTCGCGGTCGATGATCGCGCGACGGATGCGGCAGTGCCGCCCGATATCGACGTGGGTGAAGATGATGCTCGATTCCACCTCGGCATAGGAATTCACACGCACGTCCTGGGAGAGCACGCTGTTGCGCACCACCGCGCCGGATACGATGCAGCCGGCCGAGATCACCGAGTTGATGGCCATGCCGGTACGTCCCGGTTCGCCAAAGACAAACTTGGCCGGCGATACTGCCGCTGCCGCGTGCGCATGGGCCACGCCTTGTCATATAAATTGAAAATCGGAGAAACTGACGCCACGTCCATGTTGGCGTCGAAATAGCCTCCAGCGTTCCCACATCGCGCCAGTAGAGCGCGTTCTGCTTGTTCTCATCGACGAAGTTGTAAGCGGAGATCTTGTAGCGCCAAAATGCCGGGCAGGATGTTGTGCCCGAAGTCATGCTTGGAGTTGGGATCCTCGGCGTCTTTCATCAGCGCCGGCAGCAGCACGTCGGTATTAAAGAGATAGATGCCCATGGCATCCACTTTGGTCGGATTAAAAGGCGAGCGCAGGTTGGTGGTCTTGGGCTTCTCCTGGAAGCCGATCACCTCGCCCGTCCGGCTCACCTCGACCACCCCGAACCTCGCCACGTCCGAGGGCTCGATGGGAGCGTGGCCAGGGTTACGTCCGCGTTCGCCGCCATATGGTGATCGAGCATCAACCCGTAGTTCATCTTGTAGATGTGGTCGCCGGAGAGGATGAGCACATGCTTCGGCTGCTCGGCGCCGATCGAGTAAATGTTTTGGTAGACGGCGTCGGCCGTGCCCATATACCAGTTCGCGCTGACTCGCTGCATGGGGGGCAGGATCTCGATGAACTCGCCCAACTCCTGGGCCACGATGCCCGTCCAGCCCTCGCGGATATGGCGGTTGAGAGAGAGCGCCTTGTATTGGGTGAGGATGTAGACCCGGCGCAGGTCGGAGTTGATGCAGTTTGATAGCGTGATATGGATAAGTGGTAGTTGCCGCCGAAGGGAACCGCTGGCTTAGCCCGATCGCGCGTGAGGGGGAAAGCCGTTCACCTGCTCCCCCTGCTAGCAGTACTCCGAGTGTGTCTTTCATCGCGTCCCTGCGGTGCCCGTGCGCGCGCCGCGGCCCTCAGGCCGGGTTAAGCGCCGTTGCCTATTCTATACCTGAGGTGTGATGCTCGAAAGTCCCCGGCGTTCAGCCCTCCTCAACCGAGATGCGCAGGGAGCGCAGAAAGTTACATCCTGTGCGTTAAAAGTCTCATCTCCCTGCGAACTTTCGTTCACAGGAGCTTCCAGCTCAGAGACCGGGCTGTTCTACCTCGTTCAATCGGATCGTCGCTTCCAGCATTAACAGCACATCAAAACCCTGCTTGCGGATGTCCTGCACGACCTCAGAGATCTGCTCGGACTCGGAAACCGATTCATGGATGGCCTCCCCCAGCTGCTGGATTAGACGACAAGTCGTTGATTCAATGAAATACCCCCACTCGCCACCAAAGGGCGCGGTTTTACCTACCTTACCTGTGATGGCGAAGCGGAGCAATCCGAATCGACCGGCTGATAAACTTTGCTATGGAGCCAAAAAAAATAGGCCGGACGCTCGTATCGGCCTTCGGGTCGCCTCAAAATTGTTCGCGAACGGGTGGAACGGGCTGCCGCGTCGGTTCCGCCCCTTCTACAGCCGGAAACGGCTCTCCCAGGCCAGCCGCGACCTCAAAACCGCTCCGTCCCGGTGGGCAGACCGGGTGGCAACTCCCAAGCGGGGTGCAAAGGCCTTTGGCCAAGCCCTCTTAGGCCCCTTTACCCACGCCGGCAGCGTGCTTTGGCTGGAGATTACCGGTCTGTTTTTCGCCCTCTTTGCACTTTTTTTTGTGCAAGCGTCTATCGCGTCCACACCGCCTGGCGGACGGGCCCGGAACACACCCACCTCTTGCTCTACGTCGCAATGGCCGTGATCTTTGGCTGGTTTTCGGTCAGCTCCTTCACCCGCGCCTACCGCAAGAGCAGGCGGGGACCCAAGTTGAGCAACCAGGCGACGTAAGGAATGCGTCGCCCCTTCTACCGGGCAGAGGAATGGACCGGCTTCGACCCCGAGAGGGGATTTGGCTACCCAAGACAATACCCCTTTACCCGGGGCATCCGGCCCACAATGTACCGCGGCCGCCTCTGGACCATGCGCCAGTATGCGGGGATGGGGGACGCAGACCAATCCAACCAGCGCTACAAATTTCTGCTGGCCCAGGGCGGCGACAGCCTTTCTGTGGCCTTCGATCTTCCCACCCAGATTGGCTACAACTCCGACTCCCCTTGGGCAGCGGGCGAGGTGGGCAAGGCCGGAGTGGCCACGATTTCATTGAAGACATGGAAAGGCTCTTTACGGCATTCCGCTGGATGCGGTTTCGACCTCCATGACCATCAATGCCACAGCCAATATTCTGCTCGCCCTGTATGTCGTGGCGGCCCGGCGCTCCGGGGTGGAGTTAGCCCAGCTCTCGGGCACGGTGCAGAATGACATCCTGAAGGAGTACATCGCCCGCGGAGCCTATATCTATCCCCTCGCGCCCGGCTTGCGCCTGGTGGCGGATCTGTTCGCATGGACCGGCCAACACCTGCCCCAGTGGAATCCCATCTCCATCTCCGGCTACCACATGCGCGAGGCCGGGGCGACCGCCGTCAGGAGGTCGCCTTCTCCCTGGCCAACGGGCGCGCTTACCTCGAGGCCTTCGGTAGGCCGGCCTGGATATCGAGCAATCGGCGATGCGGTTCTCCTTCTTTTT
Source organism: uncultured Acidobacteriaceae bacterium (assembly GCA_963821315.1). GTDB lineage: Bacteria > Acidobacteriota > Terriglobia > Terriglobales > Acidobacteriaceae > PALSA-350. The sequence continues at coordinate 613,009 of CAWGDP010000025.1, forward strand.
TGCGGCCCACAATGACTTCTTCGAGGAGGTGGCCAAGTTCCGTGCCGCCCGCCGGCCTCTGGGCCCGTCTGCTGCGGGAGCAATTCGGCCTGGACTGTGGAGCGCTGCGCTTTCATGCCCAGACCGCCGGCTCGACCCTGACCGCGCAGCAGCCGGAGAACAACCTGGCCCGCACCGCCTTGCAGGCCCTCTCCGCCATTCTCGGGGGCGCCCAGTCGCTGCACGTCAACGGCTACGATGAGGCGCTTGGGCTCCCCAGCGAGGAGTCTGCCCGCATGGCATTGGGTACTCAGCAGATTCTTGCCCTGGAATCCGGCGTCGCTCAGACGGTGGATCCGCTCGCCGGTTCCTACCACCTCGAATCGCTGACCACCTCCATCGAGCAGCAGGCGCCACCTACCTGGAGCGCATCGATGCGCAGGGGGGCATGGTAGCCGCCATCGAACGGGGCTGGGTGCAGCGGGAGATGGAAGACGCTGCTTACCTCCACCAGCAAGCCGTCGATGGGGGAGAAAACGTGGTGGTCGGCGTCAACCGCTTCATTAGTCCCGATGGAGATTCCGCTTGCTTGGCTGACCAGGAGGTTGACCAGACGGCGCAACGGAGGCAGATAGAGCGGGTGCGGGCGCTGCGAGCTCCGGCGCGATCCCCTGCGCTGGCAGGGGGCTCTCGACCGGGTCACGGAACAGGCCCGCTCCACCGGCAACCTGATGCCGGTGATCCTGGAGGCGGTGGAAAGCTTCGCTACCGTGGGCGAGATCGCCGGCAGCTTGCGCCAGGTCTTCAGCGAATACCAGCCGCGCTGAGGAAAGAAACCTTATCTGCTTCCGTCAAACGCCTAAAGGATGTTCACCGCGCGCGCGGCCAGCAGGGCCACGGTGGCGAAGGGAGTCGGTGGATTGCACCATCATGGCTACCTTCACCCAACCGGGAGAGCACCGGCGAATCGGTAGGGGAGAAGGCCGTGCTGGTGTTGAACGCGAGAAACAAATAGTCCACAAAACCGGGAGACCAGTTTTCCTGCAACGGCTTCTCTGTTTTAGCAAGTGCCAGGGTCATTTCGGGGGAAGAGAAAATCTCCTTCGGTGTGGTTGCCGCGTAGATGGCGTGCATGGGGTCCGCCCGCGTGAGAACGCCGATTCCAGGACGCGAAGACCAGAAAATTGGTCGCCCAGAGAGCGGCAGCAGAGCGGAGCAGCTCGTCTGGGGTGATCACGGATGGAGAATGAGCGAGCGGATGAGCATGTACATCGACCAGAGCATGGCCGCGGTGACGATGCCCAGCACGATGTAACCAAGCACCTGGTTGAGCGCAAAGGAGCCGCGCATCTTTGGCAATGACCGCTGGGACCATCGACGCGAAAACCACCGCCAGTAAGAGCCACGAGGGCCCGAAGGTGAGCGATTCGGGCAGGGACAGATACAGGCCGCACATGGCCAAGACGGCGACCACAGCGGGCCACCGGGCTGGCCCGGGTTCGGTCTCTTTGGCAGGGGCAGGGGCTTGGGTCATGTTCGCCTCTAGCTTATCTCGTCGCCCCAGGCAAGGCCGTTGGGGAATATAATGCTCACGCCATGAATAAACCCAGATCCTTGTTGCTTACGCTTTGTGCGCTCTGCCTGGTCCTGCCGTTGAGCCTACTTATGACCCATGCCTCCACCAATACTGCTACGCCTGTAAAGCCGCTTCTTGTGGCCACCAACCAGGGTGATGGTGACCTTAGCATCATCGACCCAGTGGCTGCCAAACAACTGGCCACCGTGCCGGAGGGAGGCATCACCGGCCACGAGGTAGCCACCTTCTCCGGATGGGCTCACCGCGTACGTGCCGATCTATGGGAGCTCGGGCATTGATGAGCCGGGCACCGACGGCCGTGAAATGGTGGTGATCGACATTCCCAGCCGCACAGTCACCGGCAAGGTGGACTTTGGCCATGGTGTACGGCCCCATTGCCCGGTTTACGACCGGGCGAACGACTTGCTCTACGTGACCACAGAACTCGACCAGACGGTCACCATCATCGATCCCAAGACGCTGAAGATCGTGGGCACCGTGCCCACCGGGCAAAAGGAATCGCACATGCTCGTCATCTCCCGCGATGGCAAGCGAGGCTACACCTCGAATGTCGGTGCGGGTTCGGTATCTGGTCCTGGACATGGTTGGACACAAGACGATCGCCATTATCCCGATCTCGGCCGAATCCCAGCGCATTGCCATTTCCAATGACGACAAGATGGTCTTCACCTCGGACCAGACCAAGCCGCAGATGGCGGTGATCGACACGGCTACTAACAAGATCAAGACCTGGGTTCCCTTGCCTGCGGTGGGCTATGGCACGTCTCCCACCCCGGATGGCCGCTTTCTGCTGATCGCACTTCCCAAGGCCAACGACTTAGCCGTGCTGGACCTTGCCAGCCTTAAGGTCGTGCGCACCGTCGATGTTGCCGACGATCCGGTCAAGGTGCTTGCCGAGCCCCGACGGCGAAGAGCGCGTATGTCTCCTGTTCCAAGGCGAAACAGATTTGCCGTGGTGGATACTGTCGCAGTGGAAGGTAGTACGTTGATCGATGCCGGCAAGGGCGTAGATGGTTTAGCTTGGGCTGGGCCTGCTCCGCTCCTCGGACCTCATTCCCATCGGCGGCCAGCCATTGGGAAGCAAACCGGCGAGTAAGTGAAGAGGTACGGGCTGAAGAGGGTGGTGTGAGTACCCCTTCAAGCCAGATTTATACCGCCCCGCTCCGCAAACAAACCTTCTTCCGGCTTGAGTAGGGATCCAACGCAAGAACCCAACACCCAACCGCGAAATCCTCCGCCGGTCCGTGCTACCGTGGAAATATCCATCACTTTTCCCCAAGGAATACACCGTGTCCTCTCCCGTCGCTCCTGCCCTGCGCAAGATTGCACTAATGGTGTCCACCGGCAACTCGGCACCAAATGGTCGACTTCGGCGGCTGGGATATGCCGGTGGAATACGCCGGAATGATTGCCGAACACATGGCGGTGCGCACCGCGTCGGGATGTTCGACGTCAGCCACATGGGCGAAATCCAGTTGCGTGGCCCCGGCGCTCTGACGCCATCCAGGCCGTCTCTATGAACGATGCGTCGAAGCTGGCCGAAGGCCAGGCGCAATACTCGGCCATGCTCTCTCCCCAAGGAACGTTCGTCAACGACATCCTGGTCCACAAATTCAGTCCTAACGATTACTTGCTGGTCGTCAACGCCGGCACCCGCCAAAAAGATTATCCGTGGATCGCTCCCAGGCGGCATCCATCGCTCGCGGCCACACCAGTGATTACAGCGACCACTACACTCAGCTCGCCATCCAGGGACCGCGCGCTCGAGATAGGTTAGCCAAACTGCCCCAGGTCGACCTGAGCTCAATCAAGAACTATTGGTTCGCCTGGGGCAAGGTCTGCGGCCTTCACAATGTGCTCATCGTGCGCACCGGGTACACCGGCGAGGATGGATTTGAAATTTACATACCTTCCGACGCGACCACCAGCGCGCGCGTCTGGCAGGAAATAACCCCGGCCGCTAATGAAATCGGCCTGCTGGCTTGCGGCCTGGGCGCACGCAATACCCTCCGGCTGGAGGCCGCAATGGCGATCTCCCGGAACGAAATGACAGAGGAAACCAACCTCCTCGAAGCTGGCCTGGAGCGCTTCTCGAAGCTCGGTAAGAGTGAGTTCCTCGGCCGGAAGCCGCAGTGCAAAAACTGAAGCCGAGTGGTCCTCCAAGCGCAAGCTGGTTGGGATAGAGATGATCGACCGCGGCATCGCCCGCGATGGCTACAATTTGTAGCCTGGAAGGCGGAGCAATCGCGGTACTCACCACGGTTCTCCCTCCCCGTATCTGAAGAAGAACATCGCTCTCGGCTATGTGCCGGTGGACCGTACCGCTCCGGGAACGGAAGTAGCGGTCGAAGTGCGCGGAAACCTGGTCAAGGCCAAGGTCGTGCCAAGCCCGTTCTATCGCCGGGCTAAGAAGCCCGTTGAGGGGAAGCCCGCTTAAACTGTAGCCAGACAAGCAAATTAACGCAGTGGCCTCAAACACTCCCCTGGGGGAGCCGGGCGAAACCCGTTGCAGATTGTCCGCGATCCCGTCGATCACGAAGGAGAGCAAGACGGATGGCCTATCCAGCAACCTACCGCTACACGCGAGAGCCTGAGTGGATTGAGTTTAACGGCAAGACCGGCAAAGTGGGCATCACCGATTATGCCCAGAACGCCCTGGGAGATATTGTTTTCGTCGAGATGCCCAAGCTCGGCGCCAAGGTAGAGAAGGGTAAGGTCTTCGGCAGCGTCGAGTCAGTCAAGGCCGTTTCCGATCTCTACTCCCCGGTAACTGGCACCGTGATCGCGGTCGATGAGGAGCTGGCAACGGCTCCGGAAAAGATCAACGCCGACGCCCACGGGGCGTGGATCCTCAAAGTAGAAATCGCCGACCCTCCGAAGTAGGTCAGCTGCTCGATGCAGCGGGCTACGAGAAGTTCGTCAAGGAGGAAACCCAGGGGCATTGATTCTCAGCGTTCAGTTGTCAGCGCTCAGCGTTCAGCAAACACCTCCGCGGCCAGCCTCGTACTTCTTGATACTCTAAAAATTCGCAGGGATAGAGGACTCACCATGCGCTACTTGCCAAAATCGCCCGGCGAACGGCTCGAAATGCTGAAGCAAATCGATGCCAGCTCGATCGACGATCTGTTTTCCACCATCCCCCAGGAATACCGGCTGCAACGGGACCTTGACGTTCCCCGGCAGATGGGCGAATCGGAGATCGTCGACTACTTCCGCAACGCAGCGCAGAAGAGCGCGGCCGGTTACACCAGCTTCCTGGGCGCGGGCGCCTATCGTCACTACCGGCCCGTCATTATCGATTCCCTGGTGCAGCGGGGTGAGTTCCTCACCTCATACACCCCGTACCAGGCGGAGATAACCCAGGGCACCCTGCAGGCCATCTTCGAGTTCCAGACCATGATCTGCGAGCTCACCGGCATGGAGATCGCCAACGCCTCCATGTACGACGGATCGACGGGGGCTGCCGAATCAGTAACCATGGCTGTGCGCATTACCCACCGCAGCGGAGTTCTGGTCGCCAGAACCGTGCATCCCGAATATCGCGAGGTGATGAAGACCTACGCCCAGCACCAGGGGCTTGCCGCCCAGGCGCTCCCCTACGGCGAAGATGGGCGGCTCGACCTGGCGGCGCTGGAACAGAGCGTCAGCGAAGAAACAGCGTGCGTTCTGGTGCAGTCACCGAACTTTTTTGGGGTCATCGAAGATATTCCCGCCATCGCCGAGATCGTGCACAAGAAGGGCGCGCTGCTGATTGTATCGATCGCTGAGGCCATTTCCCTGGGCGTGGTGCGGCCTCCCGCAGAAGCCGATATCGTCTCCATGGAAGCGCAATCCTTCGGTGTTGCCCTGAGCTATGGAGGCCCCTATTGCGGGGTGATCGCCGCCAAGGAAAAATACCTGCGGCAAATGCCCGGCCGCCTGGTCGGCGAAACCGTGGATACGGAAGGACGCCGCGGCTTCGTGCTCACGCTCTCTACCCGGGAGCAGCACATTCGCCGTGAGAAGGCCACCTCCAACATCTGCACTAACCAGGCGCTGGTGGCGTTGATGGCCACCATCTTCCTCACTGTCTATGGCAAAGAGGGCATCCATGAGCTTGCGTTGCATAACCTGGCCAAGGCCAATTATGCCGCGCAGCAGTTTTCCAACGCCGGCGGGGCGCGGTTGCTTTTCGCCGCGTCTCCACGCTTCCATGAGTTTGTGTTGCAAACCTCCGAATCGCCGGAGCAACTCAACGCGCAGCTGCTGAAGCAGAAAGTGATCGGTGGCCTGCCCCTGGGCCGCTGGTATCCCGAGCTGGGCAACGCCAGCCTGTGGTGCACCACCGAACTCAACACCCGCAAGCAGATCGACCACGCCGCCTCGCTGCTGCAGCATGACTCCGAAGCGGCCTTCACCCGGGCTTGAAAGGCTAGCTACCCCGTATGGCAACCACCACCAGCAAGGAAGGCGACGCACGCAAGGCGGCCAACCGGCCGTTCGAAGGCAATCGCCGCAAGGTGCGTGCGCACCTTACTCAGAATGAGGCCCTGGTATTTGAAAAGTCTTCTCCGGGCAAGAAGGCCTACAGGATGCCGCCGCTCGATGTGCCCGAAGTGGACCCCGTAAGCTTGCTGGGCGAAGCCGCCCGCGCTGACCTGGGACTGATGCCCGAGTTGAGCGAGATCGAGATCATTCGCCACTTCACGCGGCTGTCAGACGTGGAATTACGCCAACTGACCTAGGCATGTATCCGCTGGGGTCATTTGCACCATGAAGTACAACCGGCGGGTGAACGAATTTGTTGCCCGGATCGAGGGTCTGGCCGAGGCGCACCCCCTACCGGCCTGAGGCGCTGGCCCAGGGAACGCTCGAGGTAATCGTCTGCTGCAGCGTTGCCTGCTCGATATTACCGGCATGGATGCCATCACCCTGCAGCCGGCCGCGGGCGCGCATGGCGAGTTCACCGGCATCCTGCTGGTCCGCGCCTACCATCAGTCCAGGGAAATCCGCGGCGCAAGGTGATCATTCCCGATTCGGCTCACGGAACCAACCCCGCCACCGCAGCCATCTGCGGCTACCAGGTGGAGAATCTGCGCTCCAACTCGCTAGGCATGGTCGACGTCTCTCAACTGGAGCGGATCGTCACTGAAGAAACGGCCGCGCTCATGCTCACCAACCCCAGCACGATTGGCGTCTTCGAGAGCGAGATCCACAAGATCGCCGACATCCTCCACGCCAAAGGCGCGTTGCTCTACATGGACGGCGCCAACATGAATGCGCTGGTGGGCAAGACCCGTCCGGGGGACTTCGGCGTGGACGTCATGCATCTGAACCTGCACAAGACCTTCTCCACTCCCCATGGCGGAGGTGGTCCCGGCTCGGGCCCGGTGGCCACAAAAAAAATACTGGAACCGTTTTTGCCCACGCCTATCGTCGTCGAAGGCCCGCCTGATCAGGAGGCCGCCCTACGCTGCGCCTGGACTACGATCGGCCGCAATCGGTGGGCCGGGTGCGGATGTTCTACGGCAACTTCGGCATGTTCGTCCGCGCCCTTGCCTACATCATGGCCAACGGCCCGGACGGGCTGCGGCAGACCACCGAAGACGCGGTGCTGAATGCCAACTACATCCGCAAACATCTTGAGGATGTGTACGAGCTGCCCTACCGGACGCCCACTTTACATGAGGTCGTGTTCAGCGATCGCCGGCAGACGCAAAAAGGGGTCAAGACCGGCGACATTGCCAAGCGGCTGATCGACTATGGCTTCCATCCCTACACCACCTCGTTCCCGCTGATCGTGCCTGGGGCTCTGATGATTGAGCCGACAGAAAGCGAGTCAAAGGAAGAGCTCGACTGTTTATCGACGCCATGCGGCAGATTGCCCGCGAGGCGGAGGAGAATCCCGAACTGGTGCTCAATGCGCCTCATGCTACTCGTATCTCGCGGCTCGACGAGATGGGGGCGGCACGCAAACCGGTGCTGCGCTACACCCGGCCAGCCTCCGAAAAATCTTGAAAGCAGGAACGATGCCGGCACCTGAATCTGCCATTGCCCAACGCCGTGAAGATCTGGAGCGGTTCGAGACCATGATGGGCGCCGAGCGCGGCCGTCTTGCCGTCACCCTCGACATGCTCACGGATGCCTTGATCCTCATCGGCCAGCACGGCGTTTACTGCACTTCGACGGGTAACCCCTCCAAGCCCGCCCTCGACCTGGAAGCAGTGCTGAGCGAAATCGGGGGCGCCAAAGAGCTGATTCAGTCCGTCATGGAGCAGCTGCGGCAGAAGAGCGAGAGCCAGCCCCAGCGGTAAACGAGCCAAGCTGCCGGTTCTGTTGTATCCTGTTAACTGCGCGCCCGTAGCTCAGCTGGATAGAGCGAACGCCTCCGGAGCGTTAGGTCGGGAGTTCGAATCTCTCCGGGCGCACCAGCTCCACCCCAAGGGAGACAACCCGTTTTGATGAATGCAATTATGAACGATTTTGGCAGCTTTCAAGTTTCGAATTTGCAAATTTGAAATTTTTTTGACATTAGATACGTATACTCATGCTAGGGAAAAGACGTAGCGGTGCTGCTCAAACTCTGCCTTCTGGACGGGCCTCGCATCCTGTCAAAAACCCTGGCAGATGAGCTTTTCCTTCCCCCTGGAGAAGTTTCCAAATCCCTGAACCGATGCAAGGAATCCGGGCTTCTTTACTGGTCAGACCTGGAGAAGAGAGTCAATCGTTCCGCTTTGCTGGACTTCCTGGCTTATGGCCTGAGACACGTGTTCCCTCCCAAGAGGGGGGCGCTTGTCCGCGGCGTTCCTACCGCGGCTGCGGCCGAGCCCTTGAAGTCGCACTTTCTGGACGATGGGGAACCACCGCCGGTCTGGCCCTATCCGGAAGGGTCCGTCCGCGGCTTATCGTTCTCTCCCCTGTATAAAAATGCGCCCAAAGCCGCATTACTCGATCCCAGGCTTTACGAACTTCTGGCTCTATGCGATGCGATTCGCAGTGGAAGAACCCGGGAACGGATACTCGCGGTTGAGTTGTTGCGCAAGGCACTCAATGCCTGATCCAAACCTGCGTCTTCTGGAAGAGGCTGCCACCAAGCTCGCTCCTTTTCTGCGCGAGATTGTTTTCGTTGGTGGTGTGACCCTCGGACTGCATAATTACAGATAAAGCTGCCGCACCTATTCGCAGCACCGATGACGTGGATGTGATCGCCGAAATCCTTACCTATGTCGACTACATTGCGTTTTCCGAAGCGCTCTTGGCAAAGCGCAGTTCATAGAGGATACGAGTGAGGAGCCACTCACCTGCCGCTGGTTCCATGGGAAGCTGAAACTCGATGTATTGGCGCTCAGCAAAGAAGTTTTGGGCTATACCAACCTCTGGTATGAGAGAGCACTCAATCACGCTATCCCATTTGTTCTGCCCAGCGGTCAACCAATCAGGGTGATTACAGCTCCCTACTTCCTGGGTACCAAAATGGAAGCATTCCGGGGACGTGGACAGGAGGACTTCCTGGCCAGCCACGACCTGGAAGACTTTGTCGCCGTGATCGATGGAAGGAGCACGATACTCGAAGAAATTGCCGATTCTCCAGGCGATGTTCGCGAGTATCTCGCCGACGCAGCCAGGGAAGCCTCCTGAGCGAATCTCGTTTTCTCGACGCGGTTCCGGGATTGTTCTGCCGGATGATGGACGTGTGCCTAGTTGATTTCTCGAACGCCTGCATCGGCTGATGCAGCTGAACGCAAACCGTTGAGCGGAGAAATAACCACAGCGTCGCCCAGGCTTGAAATGCCCCGGAACCAGGCGTGCCCACAATACTATGTGCATAAGCGATACGCCTCGCCGTGCCAAATCTGGTTCCGTGGTATAGAACTCTGAATAGCCCAGTGCGCAATTTCGAGAAAACCCGAACGGAATTCCAGGAGATACTCGCCAAGCCCATTCGCGAACTCGGGCTCAAACTCGAGGGTTCTCCGCTGGAACGATTCGTTCAGCAGCTTTATCGCGAACTGGAAGCCAAGGGCATCCACAAGTTCCGTCCCGCTTTGCTATCTCACCGATGAATGGGGATGCCCCTCCGGCGAGCCCGTCATCGGCATTCCGTTCTATCTGGCCAACCCGGACCTGGCCCAGCTTGAGCGCGAGATGAACGACCTCGAAGACGCTCGCGAGATCATGATGTACATGCGTCATGAGGCCGGACACGCATTCAATTACGCGTACCAGCTGTACAAGTCGGCGGAGTGGCGCGATCTCTTCGGCCCGTTTCGCCGCGCCTATCGCGATAATTACCGTCCCATACCGTTCTCGCGGAAGTTTGTTCGCCACATGGCCGGGTGGTACGCGCAGAAGCATCCCGATGAAGATTTTGCCGAAACGTTTGCCGTCTGGCTCACGCCTCGCTCGCAATGGCGCAAGCGCTACCAGGGTTGGGACGCGCTGGCCAAGCTCCAATACGTCGATCGCATGGCGCGAAAAGTCGGGAGATGTCGAACCCATCCGCCGCCGCGGCCGCACCGACATCACCGTCGATGAAATGGAATCGACCGTCGGCGAGTTCTATCGTCTCAGCCTGCCGGAGGAGATTCCGGTGCAGGAACTCGCGCTGGATACCGACCTGGCGGACATCTTCAATATCTCCCCCAAGCGGCGCAAGGGCGTGCGGCCCGCCCAGGAGATGTTGCGTCAGCATCGCAAGCCCATTGTCGACAAGGTCGCGTATTGGAGCGGCGTGCAACGCCCGATCGTCAAGCGACTGGTGGAAGCCATCTGCAAGCGTGTTGAGGACCTGGGTCTGCGCGTGGACGTTCGACGCGAGTCCGAGTACCTCACGGAGTTCACGGTGTACACCACCGCACTCTCAATGAATTACCTGGTCCGTGGAAAGTTCATTCATCCCTGAGGAGTGCCGGCAGCCGTCACTCCGATTGGAGGCCGCATGACTGGAACGAAGTTGAAAGTCACCGTGCTGTACGACTTGTGGGAAGAAGAACCTGCTGAAGTGCAGGAAGAAGTTCCTGCACCGCGCAAGCGCAAGGGGCAAAAGAAACGCAAGAAGAAGCCGGTAAAGCACGACCGCGAAGAAATCTTCGAAGCCCTGGAGAAGCTCGGTCATGAGCCGTCGTATTACGTTCTCGACGGCCGCCCGCAATCGCTGCTCGGACTCGCCAAATGCGGCGCCGATCTCATCTTCAACCTCACCGAATCCTATGCCGGCGATGACACCAAGGAGATGCAGGTCACTGCATTCCTGGATTTGCTCGATATCCCCTACACCGGCGCGGGACCGCACGCGCACATTCTTGCCCAGGACAAATCGATCGCCAAGAAGATGTTCGCTTTTTACGGGATTCAGTCGCCCTACTTCGCGACCGCCTATCGCGGCACCATCGACCACGCCCACGACATCTCGTTCCCGCTCATCGTGAAACCCACCTCCGAAGATGGATCCATCGGCATCGATGCCGCCGCCGTCGTGAACAGCGTGAAGGAGTTGATGGAGCGCGTCTCCTATATACAGACGGAATTCGATTCTCCCGCGTTGATCGAGGAGTACATCGAAGGACGCGAGATCTATGCCGCCATCCTCGGCAGTTACGAGAACGCACATGCGCTTCCGCTGGTGGAACTTGATCTTTCGAAGCTTCCCAAGGGCATGCCCAGGATCGCCAGCCAGGATGTGAAATTCGAGAAAGACACGGAAGCCTATAAGCTGACGAAATCGGCGATCGCCGAAGACCTCGATGAAGAAACCGTAACCAAGCTCAGCGAGATCGCGATCAAGGCCTATCGCGCCGTCAAGCTTCGCGATTATGGCCGCATCGACATGCGCGTATCGAGCAAGGGCGAGATTTATGTCATCGAAGCGAATCCGAACCCATGGCTCTCCAGCGGACAGGAGTTTGCCATGGCCGCGAAGAAATCCGGCCTCTCCTATACCCAGATGATCGGGGAGATCGTGGACCTTGCGATGGCTCGGCACGCGTGACAGATGAGGACCGGTGAAACCGTTAGCTATCTTTTCGGTACAGGAGGTCGCGCATCGCTTGCCTCCGAGCCTCGTTCGCTTCCATCACGGTTTTACGTTCGTCGGCGTCCATGCGGCGCTTGGCTGCGGGGTCGGATTGTTCATCGCTGCTGCACGACGGGCAGCGATTGGCGAAACCGGGTTTATCCGGCTTTAGTTCAAACTCCTCGGAACAGATGACACAGACCTTAATGGGAAAAGCCATAACCCCTCTAGAATAACAATTTGAGGAGAATGATGCATCGCGGCCCGGGTCTACTTTTCTGTCTCTTCGCCGCAGCTGCCACGCCGCCCCCGCTCGGTCGCACTCTTAATGGAAGAGCCTTACGGCGAATTTGGCGCGGATGAACCCTACTGGCCACGCGGCCGTTTATTTCAACCACATCTGCGCCGACTCGCCCACTTCGCTCCGCCCTTGCCACGATGGAGAATATGGCGTTGTCATCAGCCGTTACCACAAGATCGACGGCTACGATTGGCTTGCCATCCCCCTGGTCCCCTATCTCTACGCCGTCGATTCGCTCAACGACGTTCCCCAGACCGTGGACAAAGAACAAGTCGAAGCCCTGCGCGACGCCTACCGCAAACAGCACTTGCTCGACCTGGCGCCGAACAACCGCCACGGCCGGTCCCCCAAGGGCGAGTGGACCGAACTGGTCGGCTCCTCCCTACGACCGGACCATCCACGGGTTTCAGGTTGACAGCACGCCGGCCCAGGACCAGCGCTTCATAGACCATCTTCAACGACCGCCGCAATGTTGGCCACTTCAACCTGCTGTTCCACAACTGCGCCGACTTCTCCCGCGTTGTCCTCGACATCTACCTGCCCCACGCGATCCATCGCAACTTCATCGCCGACGTTGGCCTGATGACTCCCAAACAGGTTGCCCGCTCGCTGGTTAGATTACGGTAAAAAGCACCCCGAGCTCAACATGAGCGCTTTCGTTATTCCCCAGGTGCCGGGCAGCATTGCCCCGGTCACCCGGTAGACGGAGTGGCCGAGTCGCTGGTCAAGAGCAAGAAGTATCTCCTCCCCCTGGTCGTTCTGGCGCCCGAGGTTACCGGCGGGGTGGCCGTGGCTTACCTGGTCGACGGCCGCATGAAGTTGCCCAAAGAGAACACCGGTCTTTGAGATCGGCGACGAGGAGACGACCAGCGCGCCTGGCCTGCCGCGAGATCGCGCAAAGTGCTTCCCGTCCCCCCTCCTCCCGGGCTCAACCCTAGCCTCAGTGTCCAGTGTCGAACAGCGATTCGTGATTTTGGACACGAAGGCGGGGTTCCGCCGGCTAAGCCCATATAAAGTCGCGGCATACCGTTCTTGCCTGCACCGGCCTTTGGCGCATAGATTGCAGATCATGGATGGCAAATACGGGCAGCAAACATAGTCGTCTCATCTAAGGAGGGTATATGGCGCACTTTGAGCGGATAAGAGATGTGGTTTCCGGGCCCTTTAGTCCATCCATCATGCAGCAGCGTATGGCCGCGGGGTGGCAATTGGTTTCCATCGAGTGGCGGCGCGAACTGCCCGGGGATGAAGCGCCCAGCGAAGGCGCCTTCGAGGAAGAAATCCCCTATGGCTTACGCATCTCGGACGATTGCCAGCGGCTGGAGTTCGATCCTCGAGAGCGCAGGGTGCTCACCCAGATGATGGACCTGGTGGTTCAGGATTTTCCCTTCTCCAGCATCGCCAGCGATCTGAACGAAAAAGGATTTCGTACCCGCGCGGGAAAGTTATGGGACCAGGTATCGGTCTTCAAGATGCTGCCGCGGCTGATCGAAGTAGGACCCGGTCTTTTCTCGACCGCAGAGTGGACAGCAAGGCGGCAGAAACTGTCAAAGACGATTTAGCGAAATAGGAATCGCTGTATTTTGCGCCGCGGTTTACCATCCATCCCCGTCAATTAAGATGAGGAGGGCCCGGGGGTGCGCATGAAATTCCTACTATGCTTACTTATGCTTTGCTTTGTTGTGCTGCCTCCCGCTAACGGCGCGCAGACGCCAGTCCCTCCGGCCGCTGATCGAGCCGCGGTGGTCGAGGGCGACAACGCTTTTGCGGTTACGCTGTACGGCCGGTTACGCAATCAAAGCGGCAATCTCTTCTTCTCGCCCGAGAGTATTTCCACTGCACTCGCCATGGCCTATGCCGGCGCCCGCAGCGACACCGCCTCCGAGATGGCGAAAACCTTGCACTTCACGCTTCCACCGGACAGGCTGCACCCCGCGATGGGTGCACTGCTGAGCGATCTCAACGCCGCGCACCAGGGATACCAGCTGAGCGTGGCCAATGCTCTCTGGGCGCAGCGCGGCTACAACTTCCTCGATGACTTCCTAAAATTGATGAACAACGACTACGGCGCATGCTTCAACCAGGTGGATTTCAAAGGCTCAACGGAAGCGGCACGGTTGACCATTAACCACTGGGTGGAGCAGAAAACAGCGAATAAGATCACAGACCTGCTCCAACCCGGCTCCATCCGATCGACCACGCGGTTAGTGCTGACCAATGCCATCTATTTCAAGGGTGACTGGCAGAGTCAATTCGACAAGGCCCAAACCAAAGATGAGGACTTCCATCTATCCCCGGCACAGAGCAAGAAAGCGCCCCTGATGCACCGTGAGGGTGGTTTCAACTACTTCGACGGGAAGACCTTTCAGGTGTTGGAAATTCCTTACCAAAGCAAGGAACTGTCCATGGTCATTTTCCTGCCCAACGATGTGGGCGGTCTGCCTGCCCTGGAGAACTCGCTGACTGCGTCCAACACGCTGCAATGGCTGGGCCAGTTAAGTCCAGTTACTAAGGTCATCGTAACCTTGCCTAAGTTCAAGACAACGCAGCAATTCGAGCTTGGGGGCACGCTTGCCGCGATGGGCATGCCCCAGGCGTTTACCGCGAGCGCTGATTTTTCAGGAATGACGGGAACGAGGGAGTTCGCTATTTCGGCGGTGATCCACAAGGCTTATATCGAGGTCAACGAAGAAGGAACCGAGGCTGCAGCGGCCACCGCCGTGACCATGAGGGCCATGGCAGTTCGCGCGCCGAACCCGGCGCCTCCACCGGTTTTCCGCGCCGACCATCCTTTTGTCTTCCTGATTCGAGACAACCGCTCCAACAGCATCCTATTTATGGGCCGGGTCGCCGACCCGACGAATTAAGAGCAGATGGGAGCCTGAAGTATCTGCGTGAGAACGACCCTCTCCAATTTGAGTCCCGTAGGAGACTGGCTGGTTAATTCGTATAGCTTACATGGTCGTCGATTTCTTAGCTACGACCGACTCCGTAGGACGGTGAGTAGCCCGGACTATCCTGGGTTAGCACGTACCAACGAGCAGTCCCTAGGACGGCTGAAAATTACTAGGATCATCCTGTATCCTAACTTCGAAATGACCATCGTGATTCGGGGCACCCAACCCAGGACCATGTCCTGGGTAGATTCAGCTGTCCCTACGGGACTCAAATCCGAGAGGGTGGTTCTAAGACTCTTTAACCCGTCGAGCTACTCCTTAGATTGCGATCTTCTGCACATAGCCACGATGCCAAGCACCACTAAGCCGGCGGCGCAAATAGCCTCGATCACCAGCGAGGTGGAGATCAAAAGCTGGGCGACCTGGTAGCTGCCACCGCCGGAGATGCTGATACCGCTCACGCTGCACAGCCCGAACGCGAGACTGAAGGTCAGGGCGAACACCGTGGCAAGCTTGGACAGGTTTGCCGGTTTGTGTGCGTGCCGTACCGGCATCGGTGGTGTGCTCATTCGGTACTCCTGATCGCGGTTGGCGGGATAAGGCAGAGTCTCATAAGTTCGGGTAGTAATGCTACTATTCCCGCCACACAGGCCCACTGGATCAAATTAAGCCCAAAGATCAGGGGTTGGGGCTTGAGGAAATCAATAACCAGCCGCCAGGCGAGATAGGCAACTAGAAAAATACGGAAGGCCGCTCCCTCGGGGTGTGCTTTCTCGTTAAAGCGATGCAGGAAGAAGCCGAGAGCGCTAAGGAAGAGGATCTCGTAAAGCTGCGTAGGGTGGCGGGGGATACCATCGCCAAAGTTGACCCCCCAGGGCAAGCTGGTCGCTGCGCCGTAAGTGCCATCCGCGGGTCCTGCCAGAAAACAGCCAATGCGGCCGATGGCGATCCCCAGGCATAGGGGCACGGCGAAAAGGTCGCCGGCGCGGCCGCGAAGAGCGCGAAGGCGCTTGATCAGGCCCACGGCAATCCAGCCCCCCAATAGGCCGCCGACGGTGGTCCTGCCGCCGGGCAACAGGAAGGTACGCCAGGTGATATGGAGATAAAGCACTTGCTCCAGCAGGCCCAGGATCCGGCTACCCAGCAACGCACCGATGGCCGCAGTGGCGATAATGAGCCAGCGCTGGTCGTCCTCGAGGAATGCGCCGGCGCGGGCGCAACTTCGCCGGAACATGGCATAGGCGAGCCCATAGCCAATGGTTTCGAAGATCGGGTGCAGCAGTGGATGGGGGCCGACAGTCACGCCCGGTAAGTTTACTCGTCCCAGCGGCGAACGGACAGCCAAGGTTTCCTGGCTGCATCAGGACTGATACAGCTGCCACTTAGTCCGGGTGTAAGCAATGCGAAAGCCTTTGCGTTCGGCATTGCGTTGCGACTGGCTACCCGCCTCGGTCACCATCATGGCTAGTGGGTAGCCGTGCTCGAAGGCATAACGCATCCGTGCCTCGAGCAGGGCTGCCTGCAGTCCGCGCCGGCGCATCTCGGGGTAGTCGTTGCCCCGGCAAACAGAGGCGACCCCGTCATGGAGACTGAGAGCGCCTGCGGCTCCGGGTTGGCCGTCGAGCTCGGCGAGAAAGTTCACCGTGTGCTCGCGGGCGAAGTGCCACGGGACCGAAATCCCCCAGAAACTCCAGTATCTCGGGATGTTCGTGCCCCCATCCCCGGGCGTTGATCCGCCCCCATAATGCCTCCTCAGGCCCGGCAACGCGCACGGTGACGCCGTCCGGAAGGGCGTTGGCAGGCCGCTCCAGCGGCTGGTGGAGCACGCTGCTCAGCTCAATCGGCCGGTAACCGCGGGTACACAGTAAGTCGAGTGTCGCGACGCCCGCCAGGGGGCTAACCTCATGAACAACACCAGCCCCACGATCCAGGAAAAAAGCCTCCATCCTGTCCAGTGAAGCTGGGCTTAACGGCTCAAAGAGTCCCAACCCGAAGCTTTGCGTGACCGGAGAATTCACTCCGTCGAAGACATAGGCGCCCGCGCACTCCATCCAGATAGCGCCGCTTTGGGATGGAGCCGCCGGCGCGCTTCGCAAATTCCAGGCACGACCGTCCTTCGGCTCGTTCCAATCGTCGGGAGAGATCGAGGTCCGCAAAAGTCATTGTGGGAATCGGTACCTAGCTTATACTCGCCGCACAACTATCGGCGTCAATATAATCAGCACGCGAATCCGAGGGCCCCAGATGCGAAATACGCTCCTGCGCCGCGCAAGCAAATGGATTCTGGCAGTTGCTGTGCTGGCCTTCGCGATCCAGCCGGCAAACGCCACGAATCCCCCAAAACACCGTAGGATTTTGCTGATTGCGGGTTCCAAGTCCCATGGACCGGGCATGCACGAGTACCTGAAGTCAGCCCGCCTGCTGAAGGTCCTGCTCGACCGTGCCGGCCTCAAGGACGTCGAAACCGAGGTTATCTACGACGGCTGGCCTACGAATGTCTCTGATCTCGACACCGCGGACACCATTGTCTTTATCTCGGACGGGATGCAGTGGTCTCCCTGGACGTTTACTCCGGAGCGCATTGCCGCCATACAGAAGCAGATAGACCGCGGATCCGGCTTCATGATCTTCCACTTCGCAACCTACATACCCTTCCAATTTCAGCGGGAGGGTCTCGCCTGGGCCGGAGGCTATGTCGAATACGACGGGCCCAAGCACCCGCAGATGTATTTCACGCAAAAGACTCTTACCAGCGAAGTCGTATTCCCGTCCCCCGATCATCCCGTGCTGCACGGTGTGAAGCCTTTCAAGGTCACGGACGAGTTCTATTACAAACCCACCTTCGTCGGCGGATGTCTCGGGATCACTCAGCTGCTGCGCGTGCCGGAGCTTCCCGCCGACCCTAAGGCGACTTTACCCGGACCGCTTGCCGGTCCCAAGGACCAGGTCACCATGTGGGCCTACGACCGTCCGCCCACGCCCACAAGCAAGATACCCGGCCGCAGCATTGGAGCGACCTTCGGCCATTTTTACAATAACTGGCAAAACGACGACTACCGCAAGCTGGTTCTCAACGCCATCGTGTGGAGCGCTCACATCGATGTCCCCAAAGATGGCATACAGTCCGTTTGGGTAGAAGATGCCGAAGTCGACCGGGTACTCGGCCCCACGCCCGAGCCGGTGAAATCCCCGCTTGAACCCCCCAAGGAGCTAAAGTAAGAAAATCGTGATGGGAGAGCGATGACCAGTCTCCCTCACCGGCAACGAAGGCTGGGTGCCCCATTCAAGCCGTTCTTTGGCTTGAGTGGGATACCACAGCACTCGACGCGCCTTTTTGTCCTATCCAATCGACTCCCCTAGTTCGCCGACGGCTTCTCGATGTGATCGATGACGAGAACATCGACGAGAGCCTTGGTCGATTCGAGTTTCAGACCCAACTCCTGCTGCATCGCAGTGAAGAGATCCGGCGGGGCGTCGGGGTTTTCCGCGGCCGGCTTGTATCCGCCAACTGCGCCGAACTGCGTCTCATCGGGCGTCCACGTCAACCTGAAATCAAACCTTCCTGTAAGTCCGGTCTGATCCACTACCGGCCGGTCCAGAACGGCCTGTCCCATCGCTTCGGAAAAATCCGCCATGGTTGCGTTCGTCGCGCCGAAATTTCCAGATGGTCCAAACCCCAGCCCCGCGACCAAGCCAGGGTCGCCCTGGCTCCTGGTCATTTTGGGACCGGTCTTGGCGACGGTCAGCGCGTACACGGTTAGTTCTCGTTTCTCGTAATGGCACTTGAGCTGAAAGCGATCCGCCATCAGCTTTTTGACCATCGATCGCCACTGCTTGATGCTCGGCTCACCCTCACCGTCGGGTTCAGCGGAGATATCGTAGTTCTCTGAAGTAACCCAATCCGGCACGCCCGCAAGCTGGCGTTGTTGCAGTCCATAGGCGAACTTGACCAGGTTACTCACAGAAGTGTGAATGACCGAAAAGCGGCGCGGCTCAAACCAGAATCTGGGCCCATGCTCATCAGGCCTGCTTAGCTTGATGGTGGCGACTTCAAAGGTCGGATTCGCGTCCGCAGCCATGGCCGGCATGCGCGGCGGAGGCTGAGGAATCGTCCACTCGGTCTCGGAGGTGGCGCGCGCAAAATTGAGCGGCGCCGGGTTCGGTCCTTGTCTCCACGTCCCTGCGATGGAGTTGCCATCGGCGCTCACCGTGCCTTCGTATGTGCCAAAGGGAAGGTCAAGCTTCAGCAGAGAGCCATTCAGCTTGGTGGAAATGACGGGTACGTCACCCGGCGGTCCATCGAGGTTGTAGAAGGTCGCCCGCAGCGTCCCGTCACCCGCCTCGGTGATTTTCACCACGAAGCGGAGGTCCCGATCCGTGTGCAGTGTTCCCTGCCAAGTGGCGGCAATGTTCGCGGCTGAGTTTGCGGATGCAGATTGAGCGCGGACCTGCGTAGCATGGACAAGACCAAAGGAGACCGGCAATGCGATGGCGATCACTGCAGCCACGCTCAGAAGCAGTTTTCTGCTCAGGTCGAGTTTCCGCCCGGTCTGCTCCGTCATGATGCGAACAATGCGCTCCTTGAGGTTGGCGCCGGTCACGCCGGAGATGCAGGGCAATGGCGACTCGACATAAGCTTTGCAGACATTCAGTATTCCCTCGGCGTACGTCTCGGCATCGAGGCTTGATTGCAGCACGGCTTCGTCGCACGCCCGCTCACGCTCCTCCACCAGCTTCATCCCGATCCACCAGACCATGGGGTGAAACCATAGGGCTGCTTCCACCAACATATGGAGTGCGGCGGTCAAATTATCGCGGCGCCGCACATGGCACATTTCGTGAGCCACGATGGCCTCGAGTTGAGACGCAGTGAGACGACTGGTGATGCCTGCGGGAAGAAGGAGCACCGGCTTGACGATCCCGAAGACTCCCGGCTCAAGCAGCGACTGCGACGACAGCACTGGAACACCGGCGGCAATCGCAATCGGAGATGCCGCGCGCACCGTCTCGCGCAGGTTCCGCCATCGCAGCAACCAACGGGCCACCAACAGCAAAGCGCCGCATGCCCACAGGCCGGCGAGGAGGAATGGCCACACATGGATGTGTTGTTCCGCAACCGCGGGCACGGCGAAGGATGGGGCAACGAACGCCGTCACCTGCGTCTGCGGAAACGGCTGCGCGATTTGCTCCATAGCCGCCGAAAGATCCGGCCGGCTGATCGGACTGGCAATCGTGGATCGAAGATAGCCGCCCGCAGCTATCAGAAGGGAGAAGGGGATTAGAAATTTCACTGAAGCCAGCATCCACAGCCGGTAACGGACGCGAGCGTGATTTTTGCGCAACGCGAGCGCCAGCAGCCACGCCGTCGCGGCGAAGATGGTCGATTGCCATAGGTGGTTGAGAATGCCCGCGGTCCACTGCGACGGAATCATAACTATTCCTTTCTCTTGGACAGCCCGCGTAGAGTCCGTTCTGCTTCCTTGACCTCCTCGAGCGAGAGCTTTCCTGACTCGACGAGGTGCGCCATCACCGGCTGGGTCCGGCCTCCAAACAACCCCAACAGATCGTCGATGAGCCGGCGCTGGGCGGCGTCGCGTGAGATGGCCGACGAAAAGATGTGGAAATTCCCCACCTTCCTTACTCTCCGCACTGCTTGCTTAGTCTCCATCCGGTAAAGCGTGGTTTGGATGGTCGTGTAAGCAGGCCTTCCCTTCTCAGGAAAAAACTCCTGGATGTCGCGAATGGAGGAGTCACCCCTGGCCCAGAGCGCCTCCATGATTTGGAACTCGAGCTTTGACAATTTAGGCGTCGCCACGAGGCTTCTCCTATACTTGTGTGATTTTCTACTATATATGTTTGTTATCGTCAAGGGGGTTGAGGGAGTACGAGCACCCAAGACTACGTCCCATGACGCGCCAACTCGTTTAGGGTGTTTTTTGTCAAAACTCCCACAGAATCGTCATCCTGAGCGCAGCGCTTCACCGATTTATCGCGTGATCACAGCACTTGGTCGCGCGAGCCGAGGACCGTCCTGAGCGTAGTCGAAGGAACCTCGGCGGTGCTTATTTCACCCATGCTGTCGGAGCTTTTCAACCACCGAGCCCGCACCGGGCGGGGCTGCCACGGTCTTTCCCTGGGGCCGAGAACCAAGAACTTGCTAGCCCGAGTTCAAAGATCCTGTTGTCGGCCTTCGAGTGGTCGAAAAGCTCATCCATAGTGCCAAACATCGCATTCGAGGCAATGAATATTGGAACCCTACGCGGAATGATCGCCGCGGGACTCGGCATAGGGCTCCTTCCGCACGCGCCTGCTCGCATTGCCGGAACCGTAGAAATCAAACTATCGCAGACACTTCCAATTCGACCGTTAGGCATAGGGTGGATCGAAGATCGATACTTGCCGCCTTGTGCGGTCGGATTCCGCAAATTTGTTGTCTCCAAATTCCACGGAGATTAGAAGTCTCACTCTATGGAAGTAGGAAAGTGGTAACCACCGGGCGAGCAGCAAACTCGTTGGCGCTGGGTCGAGGACGCGATTGTGGGTGTTCCGGCCGAATTTGGGGCAGGGATTTTCCTTCCGCCATACGACCCGCCTTGCGGGTCGCGGTGCTGATCTCCATGAAACTCTTTCGACTCCGATCCAAGAAACATCCGAACGAATGAAGATGATGAACATGGCGTTAAAACAGAGATCTATCTAACGCGAAAGCACTATGCTCTGAATCGAAAGATAGAGCGACTTGGAGCGCGCATTCCAAACTTTCATGTCCGCTGCATATCCCGGGATATGTCTTCCTGCCCATATAACGTATCTGTCGGCGGTGATGAGTCATGTGAATCGCCAGGAGAGAGTTTTTTCACTGTCCTAAAGATAGGTGGTTAGACGCTGAAGATAGATAGACCGCAACGCTACCCTTGCATATCCTTAACCTTTGAAACTCGCCTGTTCGCCACCTGTGGCTGAATAGCCAGGTGTACTCTCTTGCACGCTCAACAACGGATAAACGACAAACGGACCATAGCTGTAGCAAACCCCTGCACCGTTCCACAGATTGTGGGGAAAAGACCAACCTATGAGAACGAGTAAGCTGTTTTACAGGCGGCTGGACAGTTTACCCTATGTCTCCTTCCTGGCGCGCATGGGAAGAGGTTCACTGCTGCCGGGAATGCCTCCCCTCTTCTTATACCTACCAATCGGTTCCTGAATGCATGAGTATCCAACGATTTAAATCGCCTCCCTTTCTGCTTGCGACCGCCGTGTTCCTCTGCACAATACTTGCCGGCTCGGTCGCGAGGGCGCAAACCAGCTTCACCTGGGAACAGGTGAGAAGCAAATTTGAGGCAGCGAATCCAGCCTTGAAAGCGGACGCTCTCGGCGTTGACGAACTCCGGGCCGAAGAGATCACGGCCTATCTTCGTCCCAATCCGCAGTTTAATTTTTCTCTGGATGGAACTCAGTTTCCTCGAAAGGCACCTTACCGGCCTTTCGTTAGCGAACAGGAGCAAACCTCTTTCAGCTATCTCCACGAACGCGAGCACAAGCGGGAACTGCGTCGGGAGAGCGCGGTAGAAGGCACGCGTATCGGCCAGTCGCTGCATGAAGACCTCACCCGGAACATGGTCTTCGTGTTGCGCAGCGCCTTTGTGCAAACCCTCCAGGCAAAGCAGGTGCTGGATCTGGCAAAAGCCGATCTGGAGTACTACGACAAGATTATCGACATCAGCAGGAACCGGTTGCGTGCCGGTGACCTGGCCCAGATCGACTTCGATCGCATCGAGCTATTACGCGTGCAATACGAATCGGAGCTGCAGACAGCGATTGTCAACCTGCGGACGGCAAAGATCCAATTGCTGCAACTACTCAACGACCGCACGCCTATCGACCAGTTCGACGTGAGTGGTCCCTTTGACTTTTCCAGCACGCTTAAACCCGTCGAGGACTTCCGGCAGATCGCGCTCGATACGCGTCCCGACCTCCGCGCGGCGCTGCAGACCATTGAGCAATCGAAGACGAATTACAAGCTGGCGGTGTCTAACGGTTCCACAGACCCCACGTACAGCCTATGGTGGACGCACAATCCCTCGTTTAACAACATAACTCCTGGCCAAGATACCATCGGCGGCAGCTTTAACATTCCGTTGCGCATCTTCGATCGCAATCAGGGCGAGAAGAAACGGACGCTGATCGACATCGACCGCAGCAACCAGTTGACGGATGCCGCGCGGGCGCAGGTCTTCAGCGATGTCGACACCTCCTACGAACAGGTGCGCAGCAACATCGCCCTGCTACAACCCTACAAGGACAAATACAGAGACCAGGCGACGCGCGTGCGGGACACGGTCACCTACGCCTACCTTCATGGCGGAGCGTCGCTGATGGACTTTCTCAACGCACAAAGCGATTACCGCGTCGTGCAGCTGGCCTATGCCCAACTGATCGGCGCGTATCTCACCGCTGCCGGCCAACTCAACCTTGCTGTAGGACGTGACGTAATCCAATGAACAATAAGGCAGCTTTGCAAGCTATCGGATGCCTCACCCTTGGCCTTTCTTTGACCGCGTGTGAGAAGAAATTCAACCCGGCTGACGGCGCTCCTCCTTCAGCCCAGATGGTACCCACCGGCGATATGAGCCTGGTCACGGTCGATAGGCCCGGCCTGTTTCCAGTGGTTGCGGCCGAGCGGATAGAAGCGCCCGCCGAGTTGCAGGTCACAGGCGCCGTCTATCCCGATATCGCGCGCGAGGTGCCCGTTATTTCGCTTGCCAGTGGCCGCGTAGTGGACATCAAGGCCCGCCTTGACGACTACGTGAAGAAGGGCCAGCTCCTCCTCAAGGTGCAGAGTCCTGACATCACCAATGCGTTTGACGTTTATCTGAAGGCCGTCAACGACGAGCAGCTCACCAATAAAGCCTATGTGCGCGCCAAGGACCTTTACGACCATGGAGCCATTTCCCTCGGCATGTTGGAGCAGGCAGAGGACTCCGAGAGAGATAACCAGGCAGACCTGACCGCTGCAGAGGAGCAGTTGCAGACTCTTGGTATCAACAAGCATGATCCCCACAGCATCGTTCCGGTGTACGCGCCCATCTCCGGCGTCATTGTTGCCCAGAACGTCACCATCGCTGCTGCTGCGGGTGTGAACTTCTCGGGGTCATCGACGGCCTTCACCATCGCGGATCTTTCTGTAGTTTGGATCATTTGCGATGTCTACGAAAACGACATTCCCAAGCTGCAGCTAGGGCAGCATGCCGATATCCGGCTCAACGCCTATCCAGGCAGAGCGTTGAGCGGCCGCATCAGCGACATTGGTCCGGTGCTCGATCCCAGCATTCGCACAGCCAAGGTGCGCATCGAGGTGCCGAATCCCGGCATTCTGAAATTGGGGATGTTCGTTACTGCCACCTTCGAGAGCAAGACGAAAGAAGCCTATGCCGTCGTCCCCGCCTCCGCGATACTGCACCTGCATGACCGCGACTGGGTCTTTGTCCCTGCCGGTGGAAACCAATTCCGGCGCGTTGAAGTTCACGGCGGCCGCATGCTGGACGGCAACCGGCAAGAGATTCTGTCGGGCATTCATCCCGGGCAGCAGGTTGTTTCCAACGTTCTCCAGCTCGAGGCAACGTTGGAGGCCCAATGATCAGAGCTCTCGTAGACTTTGCACTTCGCAGCCGCTTCCTGATTCTGGCAATTGCGATTCTGCTTTTTATCTGGGGAGCGATCTCGTTTCATAATCTGCCCGTCGAAGCCTATCCTGACGTTGCCGACAATTACGTCAATGTAATTACGCAGTGGCCAGGGCATTCGGCTGAGGACATCGAAAAGCAGGTTACTGTTCCAACTGAGATTCAGATGGCCGGAATCCCCGACCTGATGAACGTACGCTCTTTCAGTCTGGCCGGTATCTCCAGCCTGATGATGAACTTCAACGATTCATCAAACAATAATTGGAATCGTGAACGCGTACTGGAACGGCTCGGCATGGTCACTTTGCCTGCAGGACTCGTGCCCCAGCTGCAGACGGACTGGAGTCCCGCCGGGCAAATCTACTGGTACACCATCGAAAGCAAAAATCCCAGTATCGATGTCATGGAACAAAAGTCGATCGAAGACTGGACCCTCCAGAAGCAGTTCAAAAATGTTCCCGGAATCGTCGACGTCGCCAGTTTTGGCGGGCTGACCAAGGAATACCAGATTCGTCTCGATCCGGACAAGCTCGTCTCTTACGGCTTGAGCATTGGCCAGATTGAGCAACAGTTAGTCACCAACAACACCAACGCGGGCGGTAGTTTCATTGTTGCCGGGGCTCAGCAGATCAACGTCCAGGCGGTAGGCCTGTTTGAAAACGTACAGCAGATTGAAGAAACAGTCATCAAGACGCAGGCTGGTACGGCCCTGCGCATCAAAGACATCGCCGTTGTGGAACAGGGTCCCAAAATCCGCTTGGGACAGATTTCAAAGACCTATCGGGCCGAGAATGGCAAGCTGATTGACAATCCGGATGTGGTGGAAGGCGCGGTGCTGCTGCAAAAGGGCAGCGACGCTGACCCGGCGCTGAAAGGAATCGAGGCCAAGGTTAAGGAGTTGAATGACCACATTTTGCCCAAGGGCGTGAAAGTTGTGCCCTTCCTTGATCGCGGCGACTTGATTCATCTGACGACGCATACGGTGCTGCACAACCTGACCGAGGGCATCATCCTGGTTGTCGTCATTTTGATGCTGTTCCTTGGCAATGTGCGTGGGGCAATCATCGTTGCACTGACGATTCCCTTCTCACTCCTGTTCGCCTCGATTTGTCTTGACCTCAAGCAAATTCCAGCGAACCTGCTCTCGCTTGGCGCTCTCGACTTTGGCATGGTCGTTGACGGCTCGGTGGTGATGATCGAAAACATCGTCCGCCATTTGAATCGCCGGGGTGATGGCACCGAGAGCCCGCAAGACAAGATTCGCGATGCAGCACACGAGGTCCAGCGACCAGTGTTCTATGCCATCGGCATCATTATCACCGCCTACCTTCCCATCTTTACCCTGCAAGCCGTGGAAGGCCGTCTGTTCAGACCAATGGCGTGGACAGTTGCTTTTGCTCTGCTAGGAGCCCTGATCTTCTCCATGGTCATTGCTCCCGTCCTGGCCAGCTTCCTGTTCCGCAAAGGTGCGCACGAATGGCAGAACCCGGTGATGCAGTTCCTTATCGCGCGCTACCGGAGAGGCGTGACGTGGGCCATTCATCATCGTGGATTCACCGTCGGCGTTGGCGTTGCGGGGCTTGCACTGGCGATCTACCTCTTATACAGCGGCGTCATTGGATCTGAATTCCTGCCCCATCTGGATGAAGGCGCGCTGTGGGTGCGCGGTACTCTCGCTCCATCCACCGGCCCCGAGGAGAGTTTGGCAATCTCCAACAAGGCTCGTCTTGCCTTGTCCAGCTTTCCTGAAGTTACCGAGGTGGTGGATCAGATTGGCCGCCCTGATGACGGTACAGACTGGACAGGATTTTTTAATACGGAATATTTTGTGAATCTGAAGCCAAAGGAACAGTGGCGTCCCGTCTTTCATAAGGATAAAGATGCTCTGATCGCCTCCATGAATCAACAGCTGGAAAAGATTCCGGGGGTGATCTGGGGCTTCTCACAGCCGATCGAAGACAACATGGAAGAGGCAGTCAGCGGCGTGAAGGGTGAGTTGTCGCTCAAGATCTATGGCGATGACTTCAAGACGTTGGAGCAAAAGGGCAATGACGCGGTCAGCGTCATGAGCAAGATCAATGGGGTGAAGGATCTTGGACTGTTCCGCATCATTGGCCAGCCAAATCTTACCTTCACCGTAGATCGCCGGGCTGCAGCGCGCTTCGGCATCAACGTTGCCGATGTTCAAGATGCCATTCAGACCGCGGTTGGTGGCGGAATTCTCAGTGAGGTCCTGATCGGAGAAGCACAATTTGACCTTGTGCTGCGTTATCAGAAACCCTATCGCGATACCAAAGAAGCAATCGCGAATGTGCGTTTGCTGTCGCCATCGGGCGAACGCGTTTCGTTGGCGCAGCTGACCAGGATTGGCACGACCGATGGCGCAGAAGAGATCTATCGCGAGGGCGAGCAGCGGTATATTGCGGTGAAGTACAGTGTGCGTGATCGCGATCTGGGAAGCACAGTCGAAGAAGCGATTGCCAAGGTAAACAAGGAGGTTCCTCTACCCATCGGATATCACTATGTGTGGGCCGGGGAATACCAGAGCAAGCAGCGTGCAGATAAGCGGCTTGCAATTATTGTGCCGATAACGATTCTGTTGATCTACATCATTCTGTACATGATGTTCAAGTCGGTCAAGTGGGCGACCTTGATCATGATCAACGTGGCGCTGGCGCGTGTGGGCGGATTGCTGGCGCTGTTAGTCACGCATACTAACATCAGCGTTTCGTCCAGCGTAGGCTTCCTGGCCTTGTTCGGCGTGTCCGTGCAGACCGGCGTCATCATGCTCGAATACATCAATCAGCTTCGCGTGCGCGGCCACTCCATTGAAGAATCGGCCGTGGAAGGGGCGGTGCTCAGGCTGCGACCCATCATGATGACCATGCTGGTCGCGACTCTAGGACTGCTTCCGGCTGCGATGTCCCACGGTATCGGCTCAGATTCGCAGCGGCCATTCGCCATCGTTATCGTCGGCGGCCTCATTTCTGACCTGGTCATGAGCATCTTCCTGCTGCCGACTCTCTATGTCTGGCTCGCCGGCAAGAACGATGTGCTTCCCACTCCGGAAACGGAGTTTGAAAATTGAGACCATACTTGCGTTTCCGCTCCCTTGTTATGGTTCGCAATTAGCTACGCCACTGCTTCCGAGGTTGTTCCGTAACTTGGAACCGCTGTACAGGGAGAACTGGATGAGAGCGCAGACTGATTTACGGAGCGTTCACGGCGCCCCGAGGATCCGCGAGGCTAAGCTCCTGCTTGTAGGCGGCGAAGACGACTTCAAGGGCGGTGTCAGTGCCGGAAAATCAGCGACCCTTCTCGGAGCACTTGCACGGCTGCATGCTGAAGCCATCGATGTTGTCTTGCTAAGCCATAAATTCCGCGACGTGGAATTAGCCTTATTTACCGCAGATGCGCGGAGAGGGGGCTTTCAAGGGCTCATCCTGCGCGTTGCATCGCTGGACGAGCACGCTCCTGTTAACGATAGCTTACCCAGCACGCTCGCAGCACACGGCGCAATTTCATTTACAGACCGGCAGCGAACTGTTCTGGCGCGTGTGTCTGAGGGTTGGACCAACCAGCAGATCGCCCAGCACATGAAATGTACCGAAGCAGCAATCAAGGCTGTCATACAGGAGCTCTTCCGCAAGCTTGAAGTCCGGAAGAGGGCGCAGATCGTCCGCGTGGCCATCGAGAAGGGGCTGGTCAAAAGACAGGGAAGTCCGGCGGGGCGGGCCAAAGAAACAAGGAAAGCGGGTGTGGGATTCGCCCTGGTGCCGGCCGTGAAAGATCAGCAGTCCATCCATGTCGGGGACTTCATCATTGACGCGGCTATGCATCAAGCCTGGGTTCGCGGAGTGGAAACCCATCTGACTCCGAGTGAATTCCAACTGCTTTGGATTCTTGCCACGCACGCGGGGAAGCTGGTAAAGAGCAGTACCCTGCGTGAGATGTTCTGGCGGAATCCGACGGCCAGGGTAAGCTCGCTCCGCGTGCTGGTGGGCGCGCTACGTTCCAAAATCGAAGCTGGTAAGACCCCGCGGTATCTCATTACCGAGCGTTCCTTCGGTTATCGCTTTATTCCATCGCCATCAGTATCCGAAGCCGATCGTCCACCATCGTAAGCGCAAGATGTTCCAGGGTGTCCTGGTGTACTTTGCCAGCCGTCCAATGCAATAGCACGCTAACGGATGCACGACCCTAACAGTCGGGCAAGCGCGACGGCCTGTAGAACCACAAGGGAAACTGTGTACTACCACACGGTCCGTCGTGTAGTACCCCCCATTGTTTTCCCTGCCTCCCGATTGTAATGTTTAATTACAAAGTCCGTGATGCTAGCTCCCGATAGAATGTGCAGCTTTGGCAGTAAACCACACATCTCCTGACGACCAGCATCCATCCTGCTCAATCGAAATGCCTGGAGTAGCTTCCGCTGAGCGTTTGTGACAGCAGCATCTTCTGGGAAGGAACGTCATGGTAAATGATTCAGTCGGAGCCTTGCATATCGCATTAGTTGCCGCGTTGGTCGGTTGGTTGGTATTTTGTATTTCTCACTCCTTGGCAGTTTGGAAAAAACGGAATGCCAACGGAAGTCCCAAAAGTTCTCGCGGTCTCCTGTACGTCGGACTGTTTTTATGTGCCGTAGCGCTCTCGGGGGGTTGGTTGAACCGCGAGTTGACGAGACGGGCCGGCGTCATCCTCGGTACCGACTTCTTCGTGGTGCGTGCTCACGCGAGGACTACACCACATCTCGTCCAAGGTGACTCCATCGATCAGGGCACCAGGCTCGCTACCTTTGATGATCTTGAAGTCGACCGGGAAGAACAGCATCTTAGAGGCGATATCGCGATGCTGGAGGAACAGATCGCTGACGCTCGGCTAAAGCCATTGGTGCTTGATCCAGAAGTTCTGCGCTTGTGGCAGGATGAGAACGACTCGCAACGTGGCCGCCTTTCGCAGCTCGGTTATGGAGTAATACACGGCGTTCAAGCCGGTTCCCTTTTAACGCCGGCTATCAAGGGCGATGAACTCGTCAAGGCTCAACAAGCCCAGAGCACAGCAGCCGAGCTGCAGTACGAACGAACCGCCTCTCTGGTGAAAGATGGCATTGTCGCCCGGAGTAAGTTGGACGCAGCGGCCGCCGCAGCACAGACCGCAGCACAGAAGTTACGCGAACGCGAGAATCTCATTCAAGAGACAAGAGCGGGGTCCGACGCCATAGCGCAGGCAAAGGTGGCGATCGCTCACGACGAGAAGCGCGCCAGGGCCGAACGAACGGCGGAGTTAGCGGAACTTGATGCGAAGCTTTCTGAGCTTCGGACGAGTTTGCTCCAACTCCATCTTGAACGCACCGTCATGGCGCCCTTCGGCGGCACGGTTGTTTACCGTCACCCATCCCCTGCACTGGCTGAAGATGACCAGGTCATACTCGCTTTGGCAAAAGGGTCCGGCTTCCTCGCAACCGTGCAGCTTCCGGCGCGGGAAGCGGCCATGCTGACGCCCGGCCAGGAGCTGAGGATGAAGCTCAACCACTCGCTGGTGAGCGAAGAGATTATCGGCCGGCTGCAGTCAGTGCAGCCGGTTTCCGGGTACCCGGACCGCCGTGACTTACTGATCGCCTGCGATCTTCCACCGGAGCAGTTTGCAGCCCTCTCTAAAGGAACCATACCTGTTACTTTGCAATGGCGGCCGCCGCTCTACACCGACCGGTTCGCTCAAGCGGGACTGTTGTTCCTGATCCTGTCAGTGGTTGCGTGGTTCTTTACGCTGGTACGGGCTTGGATACGCCGGGCCAGCGGACCAAAAGCCGGCGAAGCGGAAGAGGTTGACCGGGTTCTCACGCAACTTGGCCTATCTGCTCGGGAGTTCGTGGCGCGATGACAACCGACGCGGAGCGCCTGCAGCTGATACCAACAAGTCCGGACACTTCGTGGCTTTTCTGGATGACACTCTGTTTTGGGTCCTTCCTGGCCATCTTCGCCCCATATAGGTTTTGCTCTGGAGCCCTTCAACTAATCGACAGGGATGGTCTGACTCTGACCTCGGTAGGCCTTTACTTCATGGCCGCCCTATCAGGCCTGATGGGGCTGCGCTGGTGCGTCATGTTCATCTTGTCCTATGCGAAAATGTCCCGGCACGATCGGGAGCTAGTACTGCCGCGCGAGGCTTCCCTGCCCTACGTATCCATCCTGGCGCCCGCTTATTGCGAGTCCGCTTGCGTCAAGGACGCGATGAGCGCCCTGGTGCGTTTGGATTATCCGGCCTACGAAGTGATCTTCGTTGACGACGGCTCGAAAGACGACACGTACCAGCTTGCGAGTTCCTTTGCCGGAACACATTACTCGGAGCACGGTGTGTGTGATGTGCGGGTGTTCACCAAGCCCAACCAGGGCAAGTGGAGCGCTCACAACTACGGCCTGAGGCACGCCAGCGGAGACTTGATTCTTTGTATCGACGCCGATTCGCGAGTGGAAACCGGCGCACTCAGGTTGATGGTGCGCCACATGCGCGATCAGCGCGTAGGCGCTGTCTCGGGCCAAATCCGAGTGCGCAACAGAAAGTCGTTGGCCGGGCTGTTTCAAGCCTTCGAGTATGTCCTTGCAAACGGCTCTCTCCGTCTCGCACAAGGCGCCACGGGTTCCGTGATGATTGTTCCGGGACCGATCGGGCTCTTCCGGCGCGAGGCTCTTGAACGCGTGCAAGCGGAAAACGAACGGACGCACAGTGGGGAGGATGGTGACGTACGAGGGCCATTCTCCCCTCTCACTTTTGCCGAGGATTTCCATCTTTCACTTTCCATGCTCTCCCTGGGGTATCGAGTGGAGTACGAGCCCCACGCAATCGCACATACCAAGGCCCCCTCCACGCTGACGGCGCTACTCAGCCAACGATATCGCTGGAACCGCGGAACCATGCAGGTCGTCTTGTGGTACCTGCGCAGAACTCTGCGCGGAGGTAAGTCGCCGCTGAAGGTCAAAACATGGATTGCAGCCGCATTCATACCGGATTTTTTCTTTTTTCCTGCACTTTACTTTATCGTCCTCGCGAATATGCTTTTGTACTTCATCCACGGCGGCAGTCTTTCCAATCTAGCTCCGTGGGCTGCGGCTGCAGTTCTGATCAATGTGATGACGGGAAGCTTGTACGCCGTCGCCCATCGAGATCATATCTATCTCTCATTGCTCTCGCCCTTCTTCGATTTCTACCAGGGTATTCTGCTGAACTGCGCGTGGCTCATCGCCATGTTCGACGAGGCGAGAGGCGCGGGAATGCGCTGGTAAGGGCCAGGCGATATCTCGCAGACCTGCACCGGCGCGGCGCATGGGGCCCGTTCGGCCGCGCTGCGCCGTCGATGTTCATGCGCGTCCCAGAAAGAAAAAGGCCAGCGCAAACAAGACATACACTCCAATCAGCAGGAATCCTTCGTACCAGGTCGTCTCGCCGTCGGCGACGATCGTCCGCACAATAAAGGCAGCGCTGGCAATCGCGAACAGGTCAAGCGGGCTGCCGAAGACAAGGTTCATCGGGTGTCCGATCGCCCAGGACACCAGCACAAGCACGGGCGCAACGACCAGTGCGATCTGGATGGCTGAGCCAAGGCATAGGCTAAGGACGATCTCCATTTTGCCGGCACGGGCGAACGACACCGCTACGAACAGATCGGACACCGTGCCGATCAGCGCCAGCACAACTACGCCCATAAAGACGGACGATAGGCCGATCTGTGAGGCAGTCTCGGCCAGCCGCGCCGAGACCACCTCCGCTTCAAACGCAACCCCGATCGTGGCCCCGACCATCACCGCCAGCCCCACCGGCAGGCGCCACTTGGGCACACCGCACTCATCCTCGCGCCCACACGCGAACATGCTCCGGTGACTCACCAGCACGTAGACCAGATTGGCCCCGTAGAGCAGCAGCAGCACCACCGAGACGCCCAGGCTGAGATTCTCGTCCAGCCGGGAGAAGTTCGCCCCGGGCGACATGCGCCGCTCGGTCGCATGGAAGACCGCCGGCAGCATGATGGCCACCGCCAGCAACAACAGCAACGTGGACAGAAGTCCGACCTGCTGTTGGCTGAACACCTGCCGCTCAGGCCGCAGGCCGGCCACCAGGGCCGCGATACCGAGGAAGAGCAGGGTCGTGCCAATGATTGAGCCGGTGATCTGCGCCTGCACTACCTGGGTCTGCGCATTCGACAGCACAAACAGCGCCAGGACCAGTTCAGCGGCATTGCCGAAGCTGACATTGAGCAAGCTGCCGATGGTGCTGCCCGCATGCGCCGCGACCTGCTCGGTCCCCTGCCGAACCCAGTCGGCGAGCACCCCGATGGCGATCAGGCCGGATAGAAACACCCACGGCGGCGCAACCAGGGAAAGATGGTTAAGGACAAGGGATAGGGGGACGAAAAGCAGCGGAGCGTACCTCCGCAAGGGGGTGCCGATTTCGTGCATGATCGGAGCTCCTGTCGGCGCGCGGCACACTACTCAATAGATCGTAATCCATTCCGCGGAGGTAGTTGCTTTTACGGCGCAGCGCTGGCCGTCCATGTTGCGGCACTCGTAGACATCAAGATACTGCGGCGCTCTTTGGTTACTTCCATCCCAATCTGCAGAATCGTACGAAAGGAATTGAAGGATTCCTCCGACAGCTTATCGGCGTCCAGGTCGTGAACGGCTTCGGTAAGAATCCTCAGTAGCTCACGCCAGGCCTCGTCCAGCGGCGCCAGTGAATCCACGTCTTGCACCGAACTAATCAACGCCACCACGCGGTTGCTGTACTGATCCGCCTTACTCTTCTGCTTCCTTTGCATCCATCGCTTCAACTCCCATAGCCAGGACCCCGCCATAAGTCCCACGGTCAGGAACAGGCCCACATAGTCCGCGTGAGCCAGCAGAAACGACGGCTTGTCTTTGTCATAGAAGCTCAGCGCTCCAGGATGCAGGGCCGGCCCTAGCCCCGCTTGCGGCTCCGGTCTGCGTACTTGCACCAGCAGCAAGCGTACCTCTGTCATTCCGGCAGGAATCTCTTCCATCATCTCCTGCCGCCGCTCCATGAGAACCTCTGTGACGGCTCGAATAGCAGCTACACTCGTGTTCTCACGAGCCAGCAAGCTTCGATGTACCGCGACCGTGGGAAAGTCCTGCGCGGGAATCGGGGGGTTTCCCAAATATGCCCCGACGGGAATCAGGGCCGCCTGAAACGACGGATATTTGATCTTCATCGCAGCGGCGTGCTCAATGGGAAGAAACCGAACCCTGCCGGATTGCACCAGCTGCTCGATGGATGGATCGCCGATTGCCCGTACACGAAAGATAGCGTCTGCCTGACCCTTGAGGAATGCCTCACCCGCGTTCGCGTCGTTTGTGCCGACAAAATAGAAATCCGCCGCCTGCAGACCAAAATGCTCCACCACGCGGAGAAAGGACTGATATTGCCCTCCACTCTGTGCCAGCGCGATCCGCTGGCCGCGTAAATCCACCAGACTCTGCGCCTGCGAATCCTTAGCTACCAACAATTGAAAGGTGTCGTCGTATAGCACAGCCAGGGCTCGCGCCCTCGGACCAGGGGTAATATCGGCCTGCGCTGTCGCCAGTTGCGCTCGCCCGTCCTCCAGCATCTGCAGGTTTTCGACCGTGCCACCCGTCTCCAGAAGAGTGATCTTGATCCTGGGGTAGTGCCGCTCCACAACCGTTTTCAGAGCATTACCCAGAATGTAGCTTTCCCCGCTCGATGTTCCGGCTGCCAGAGTTAGATACTCGGTCTTGGAGCGTTGCAGGAAAATAACTGCCAGCCCACTGGCCAAACCCAGGGTGAGCGCGGCCAGGGTAAGTTGCGTAAGCCGGTTGAAGTCGAGCTTCGCCATACTTCAGAATGCGTCCGTCCTTGTTAATAGATCGTGAAGATCAACGACTGCAGCGCGGCAGGGGCACTTAGTGGTCGCATCCGCGTTTATGTGAGCGCCCGGTTAAATTCCACTTAATGTGAGTAAAGTCCGCCCGCAGTCCTTGTTTTTGCATGGGACAGCTTCTAGCATTCGTCTCAAAAGCGCGTCCCGCAGAAAGTTGGAAACAATGAGCCCTGCCATTGAAGAACAGCCCTTGCGTGGTCACCTGGCGACAACCGATGACGACCGTACCGGCGTCACCGTCGAAACCCTGAAGAAGGCCATCCTGGAGAACCTGCAATACGTAGTGGGCAAGGACGCTGAGTCCGCAACCGAGATGGACTATTTCATGGCGGTCGCCTATACGGTGCGCGACCGCATCCTCGCCCGCTGGCTCGCGACCAGCAAGAGCTATTCGGAACATGACGTACGCGTCGTTTGTTATCTATCCGCTGAATTTCTGATGGGGCCACACCTGGCAAATAACCTGCTCAACCTCAAGGTGGAAGAGCCCCTGCGGCAAGCCACCAAAGAGCTCGGCCTCGATCTCGACCGTATTATCGCGGAGGAAAGCGAGCCCGGGTTGGGAAACGGTGGCCTGGGGCGCCTTGCAGCATGCTACGTCGACTCCCTGGCCACGCTGGGAATTCCCGCGATCGGATACGGGATCCGCTACGAATTCGGAATGTTTAACCAGGAGATTCATGACGGCTGGCAGGTGGAGCTTACCGACTACTGGCTTCGCTATGGAAACCCCTGGGAGATCAGGCGGCCCGAGGAGTCAGTCGACGTGGCCTTCGGCGGCCACACCGAATCCTGGAAAGACTCGCAGGGGCACTACAAAACGCGCTGGATCCATGCTTCGCTAGTCAAGGGAATCCCCTACGATACGCCGATCCTGGGCTATGGCTCGGGGGTCGCCAACGACTTGAGATTGTGGAGGTCGGAAGCCGCCGAGTCCTTCTATTTCGACCGCTTCAACAGCGGCGACTACGAAGGCGCGGTAGCCTCGAAAATTTTCGCCGAGAATATCACCAAGGTCCTCTATCCGAACGACGAAGGAACGCAGGGCAAGCAACTGCGTTTGGAACAGCAATATTTCTTTGTGTCCTGCGCGCTGCAGGATATGATCCGGCTGCACCTGCGTGCCGGCCGGAAGATAGAAGCCTTTCACCAGAAGTGGACGATTCAGCTCAACGACACGCATCCTTCCATCGGCGTGGCTGAACTCATGCGTCTGCTTTTGGACGAACACGAACTGGGATGGGACCAGGCGTGGGAAATTACTTCAAACACCTTCAACTACACGAATCACACGCTGTTGCCGGAAGCGCTGGAGCGCTGGCCGCTGCCGCTCTTCGCCTCCCTGCTTCCCCGCCACATCGAGATCATCTACGAGATCAATAGCCGATTCCTGAACACGGTACGTGAACACTTCCCCGGCGATGAAGCAAAAGTGGAGCGCATGTCCATCATCGAAGAGGCGGGCGAGAAGCATGTCCGCATGGCCTACCTGGCATGCGTCGGCAGTAAACACATCAACGGTGTCGCCGAGTTACACACGCAACTGTTGAAGAACGAGGTGCTGCGTGATTTCCACGACCTGTGGCCCAATAAATTCATCAATGTGACCAATGGAGTTACACCGCGGCGTTGGTTGGCGGTGAGTAACCCCGAGCAATCGCAACTGATGACCAGCAAGATTGGAGATACCTGGATCGGCAACCTCGAGCAACTCAAGCAGTTGGAAAGCTATGCTGAGGATTCCGCCTTCCGTGCCCAATGGCGCAAGGTGCAGCGTGACGTTAAAGTAAGACTCGCTCAGTATATCCAGCAGGAAACCGGCTTCTCCGTGGATCCCAGTTCCATGTTCGATAGCCAGGTAAAGCGCATTCATGAATACAAGCGCCAACACCTGAACGTGCTTTACATCCTCACCCTCTACCTTCGTTTGAAGAGGAATCCCAAGCTGGCTATCACACCGCGTACATTCCTGTTCGGCGGCAAAGCCGCTGCCGGGTATGCCATGGCCAAGCTGATCATCAAGCTCATCAACTCCGTAGCCGAAGTAATCAATCACGATCCCGACGTGAAGCAGCGCATCAAAGTGTTCTTTCTTCCCGATTACAACGTCACGTTCGGGCAAAAGGTTTATCCCGCCGCGGACCTGAGCGAACAGATATCCACCGCCGGCAAAGAGGCGTCGGGAACCGGAAACATGAAGTTCGCCATGAACGGCGCGCTTACCATCGGGACTCTGGACGGCGCGAATATCGAAATCCGGGATGCCGTAGGGCACGAAAATTTCTTCTTGTTCGGCCTGACGGCCCAGCAGGTGATCGCCACCAAGGCTGCCGGCTACGATCCTCGGACAATCTACGACTCCAACCCCATCCTGCGCGAGGTAGTGGACAGCATTGCCTCCGGTCAATTTTCGCGCGGCGATCACAGTCTGTTCCAGCCTTTGCTTGACGAATTGCTCAATAACGACGCCTACCTGCTATTTGCCGACTATCAATCGTATGTCGATTGCCAGGATCACGTGTCGGCTACATTTCTGGACCAGGAAAAGTGGTCAAAAATGTCTATTTATAACGCCGCACGGATGGGGAGGTTCTCCTCCGACCGGGCGATTCAGGAGTATTGCCGGAATATCTGGAACGTAAGCAGGCTCTAAGCCGACGATCGCGCTCAATGGGGCAAAACTTCGATATAGTTACCGGGAGCCGAAACCATGGCTACCCGGTAAACTATGTCCTCTTGGTCACCTTCGCGTCGAGATTTCTTGAAGGCTGCTGGAGCCGCTACAGGCGTCGCCCTGCTGGCGCCGGGCGGCCTTCTGGGAGAGTCCGCAGCCGATTACACACTGACCATAGCCACCAAGCCGCTGGAAATTGCTCCCAATCGCATTCTCTCCGTCACCACGTACAACGGCCAATTTCCTGGACCGCCGCTTCGCTTCAAGGAAGGGGTGCCGGTCACAATCGACGTTCATAACCAGACCGACACACCTGAACAACTCCACTGGCACGGGCAATCGGTTTCGGCCGAGGTCGATGGAGCGGCCGAGGAGGGTACCCCATTCATCCCTCCGCACGGCAGTCGCAGGATTTCCTTTGTTCCGAAGCCATCGGGTTTCCGCTTCTACCACACCCACGTCCGCGCCGGGTCAGACCTCTCGGCGGGCCAATACAGCGGGCTCGTGGGGCCCGTCTACATCGAGCCGAAGAACCACCCCGGCGATTACGACCGCGAGGTCTTTCTCACCCTAAAGGAGTTTCAACCGACGCTGAGCCGCGGAGGGGATATGGCAATGGACTTCCTCTCACCAGCCGCGACGGTCGCCAGTCTCAAGGACCAGGGCGAAAGCAAGATGAACGCTTCCCTCGCCAGGGGGACGCCGCACGGCTACGAGGTCGGTTACGATTCGTTCACCATCAACGGGCACATGTTGGGTCACGGAGAGCCGATCCGGGTGAAACAAGGTGAGCGCGTGCTCTTTCACGTTCTGAATGGCAGTGCGACTGAGATTCGCAGTCTGGCTCTGCCGGGACACAGCTTCCGCGTGGTCGCGATGGATGGCAACCCGCTCCCCAAACCGGTGCGCGTGCCGGGTCTGTGGCTGGGAACCGCAGAGCGCATTTCCGCCATCGTTGAGATGAATCATCCTGGTGTTTGGGTCATGGGCGACCTGGCCGACGACGACCGTCATCACGGTATGGGCATCGTGGTTGAATACGCCGGTTTTAAAGGCAAAGCGCAATGGCTCGCACCCGAAACCATTCAAGTGGAACTATGCGCATTTCGGTAATCCAGGACAGGCCACTCCTCCAGACGAGACCTTCGACATGCTCTTCGAGAAGCAGAACGCCGCCCTCGACGGATTTAACCAGTGGACGATCAACGGAGTTTCCTATCCGCCGGGCCAGACGATGGCGGCCCCAGGCTTTCATCTGCACCAAGACAAGCGATACAGGATCCGGATGCGGAATGCGAGCGACGATATTCATCCCATCCATCTGCATCGCCACAGCTTCGAATTGACGCGGATCGCCGGCCAACCAACGTCAGGAGTGATGAAAGACGTGGTTATGGTAGGCGGATACCAGGAAGTCGAAATCGACTTCGTCGCCAATAATCCCGGCCTCACCCTGTTTCACTGCCATCAGCAGCTACACATGGATTTCGGCTTCATGACTTTGTTCGATTACACCGCGTAGTTGCGGGGAGAGCCAACAAAAGACTACGACCCCCGATGATCTGCACGGGCCGGAGGACTACTTCCGCCAGCACCCTGTAACTCCTGCTGATCCGAATACTCATCCTGACCAAGGCGATCGATTCGGCATTTGTCAAGTAGTGCTACCCGGAGCGACGGCTTGGCTGAATCTTAGACAGTCTTCACTCCGCATTCATCGAGATTTCACAGACAGGTAACCCATTCGTACGACTCGGCGACTACTACTCGCGTGGAGGCTTTACATGAACGCGAGCAGATTAGTACTGGCTGGAGTTGCAGTGGCTCTCACGCTGCCGCCGAACTATGGAATGGCGGCCGACGCGAATACGGTGGGTTCGAAAAATGTTAAGCATGTGTTGCTGTTGAGCATCGACGGCATGCACGCTGTAGATTTCTATAACTGCTCGCATGGAATTGCAGGCGCCAACAGCGGAGATCCGTATTGCCCCAACCTGGCCGCGTTAGCCAGGACAGGGATCAACTACGTGGCCACCTCGTCTTCAAAGCCATCGGACTCTGCTCCCGGGCTTATGGCGCTTGTAACCGGCGGTACACCAAGAACTACCGGCATTTACTACGATGTGGCATTTGACCGGACCCTCGATGGTCCGCAAATCACCACCGGCACCGGCCTGGCAGCGGCGCCCTGCACCCCCGGCGCGGCACCGATCGGGACAACGACCGACAACGACCAGGGCATCGACCTGGACGATACCATGCTGAACGGCGGCGGGGACAGCGGCGCGGGCTCGATCGACCCTAAAAAGCTTTCCCGCAACCCCGCGGCGGGTTGCGCGCCGGTCTACCCCTGGGACTTCCTCCGCACCAACACCATCTTCGGCGTAATCCACGCAGCGGGCGGTTACACGGCGTGGATCGACAAGCATCCCTCGTACGCGATGGTGGCTGGTCCCGGCGGCAAGGGGCTGGACGACTATTACGCACCCGAGGTCGATTCCAATGTCGTGGCCCTGCCCGGCGTCAAGACCTCGCTAGGCGTCTCCTGTGCCACTGTCCGCGACGCGACCGCGCCCTCGTGGAATGCGAGCTTTGAAGACATCCAGTGCTATGACGCACTCCGCGTGAATGCGTTGCTGAATGAGATTGCGGGCAAGAGCCACAACGGCTCCCCCGCGACCACGCCGGCAATTATGGGCATGAACTTCCAGTCTGTTTATACCGGCGAATCGGTCAGCGAGCCCGGTGTAGGTGTTGGCGGCTATCAAAACGCAGCTGCTTTGCCCAGCGCGGAACTGCTGCAGGAAATCCAGTCCGTGGACACCTCCATCGGCGACATTGTCAATGCTCTCAAAGACAGGGGCATTTATGACGACACGCTGATCATCATCACCGCCAAGCATGGCGGGTCGCCGATCGATCCCGCCCGCTACGTAGCGGACGGCGCCAATACGCCGGCAACGCTGATGGGCACGCGCATTCCTTTCTCGGAGTCACCGCTGAACCCAACTGGCATTGGCGCCACCGAGGATGACGTCTCTGTGCTCTGGCTGAATAAAGGCGAGAGCGTGCCCTCGGCGGTGGAACTGCTGGAACAAAATGCAACAGCCATCGGTCTGGGGCAGATCTACTACGGGCCAACACTGGCGTTGAATTACGGAGTGGGTGGTTGGGCGCCGGGGCAGGATCCGCGGACGCCGGATATTATCGTCACCCCGAACGTCGGCGTAACCTACTCCGGCAGCACAACGATGATTGCAGATCATGGCGGCTTCGCGCATGACGATACCAACGTCATGTTGCTGGTGTCTCATCCATGCTTTCAACCGCAGACCGTTTTCGCCGAAACCGCAACCACGCAAGTGGCGCCCACCATCGTCAGGGCCCTGGGGTTGAATCCGTCAGCTCTCACCGCGGTAAAAGCCGAAGGCACGCCGGTGCTGCCGGAGGTTTGGTCGCAACTCTCCAGGTAGTCGTTTACCCAGCCGTTCGCAGCACAAGAGGGGCCGCACCAGCGGCCCCTCTTGTCTCTGGGGAACAGAGGATCGCCGGGTCGCGGCGAGAATGCCCGGTAATAGACGCTCGATCAAATCCTGAGTCTTAGACATTTAAGATTCTTCACCTAATTTTCACTTCCCGGCAATGCAAACGGCATGCAGGGTCTAGTAACCATTGTTCCCGGAGGTAGTAATGAAACGAGCAATCGCTGTATTTTCCCTCGTGGCTGCCTGTGCGACAGCTTCTGCGATCGCGCAAGACAATGATTTCGCCAAAGGTCCCATCAAGCACGTTCTTCTCATCAGCGTCGACGGTATGCACGCGGTCGATCTACTCAACTGCGTCAACGGCATCAGCACCGTCAATGGTGGTGATCCCTACTGCCCCGCGCTCGCTGCTTTGAACAGAAACGGCGTCAACTACGTCGCCGCCAGCACTTCAAAGCCCTCTGATTCGTTCCCTGGCCTGATTTCAATCGTCACCGGCGGAAGCCCCGCTCTCACCGGCATCTACTACGACGTAGCCTACGCCCGGAATCTTGACGCCCCAGCAAAGACCACCGGCAACGGTCTCGCGGCCGGCCCCTGCACTCCCGGCGCGGCTCCAACCGGCACCACCAGCGAGTATGAAGAAGGCATCGACATCGACCAGACCAAGGTGAACGGCGGCGCACCCGGCGCGGCGCTCACCGACGGCGGCATCGCCTCCATCGACCCCCAGAAGCTTATCCGTGATCCGAACAGGGGCTGCAGTCCTGTCTATCCGTGGAATTTCGTCCGCGCCAACACCATCTTCAGCGTCATTCACGGCGCTGGTGGATACGCGGCATGGTCTGACAAGCACCCCGCTTATTCGGCAGTCGCCGCTGGTCTTGGTCCCGTCGCACTCGACGACTTCTATGGGCCGGAAATCAACTCCAACGTGATCGCCCTCCCCGGCGTTACCACACCCACCGGCGTATCCTGCGCGACCATCCAGGATAACGGCGCGGACCTAACTGCCTGGACCAACAGCTTCCAGAACATCCAGTGCTACGACACCTTGAAGGTCGACGCGATCCTTAACGAGATCCAGGGTAAGAACCACCTCGGCACCAAAACGACCAAGGTTCCCAACATCCTCGGCATGAACTTTCAGGCTGTGAGTGTTGGCCAGAAGCTGATTGAAAAGAGCAACGGAGTTACGGGCGGATATCTCGATGCCGCCGGCACGCCCACCGAAGCACTCCTGGGAGAGTTCAAGTTCGTCGACGCCTCCATCGGGGCATTCGTCGATGGACTCAAGTCCCAGGGCATTTACGATTCGACCCTGATCGTGATTACCGCCAAGCACGGCCAGTCGCCCATCGATCCCTCCCGCTACGTTTCGCAACTCATCAACGGCACTTCACCCGTCACCTTGCTCTCCAATGCGGGCTACATTCCATACTCCGAATCCACCAACAACCCCACCGGCATTGGGCCTACGGAAGATGACGTCTCGCTGGTCTGGCTGAACAGTTCCTCCAATACCGAGGCCAGCGTCAAAATCCTCGAGAACAACGCCTCCGCCACGGGGATCGCACTGGGGCAGCTCTACTACGGCCCATCGCTTGCCCTGAACTTCAACGACCCAACCGTGGACCCGCGCACACCCGACATCATCGTCACCCCGAATGTCGGCGTCACCTACTCCGGCAGCAAAGCGAAACTGGCCGAGCACGGCGGCTTTGCTCATGACGACACCAACGTCGTTATGCTGCTGTCCAACCCATCCTTCCAACCCAAGACTGTCAGCACCGTCGTCGGCACCGCCCAGGTGGCGCCAACTATCCTGCAAGCGCTCGACCTGGACCCCAGGCAGTTGTATGCCGTTCGGGTTGAGGGGACTCCCGTTCTTCCCAGCGTCAAGCTCTCCTGGTAAGCCGGCCCGCACGGTTTGGCCAGATCACAAAGGACGCCCCCTCGGGGCGTCCTTTGTTTTTTATCCTGGTAGGAGGGTTGACGAGCGTGACGGCCATCACATCAACCCATAGCATCTGCTACTACGATTTCACTATTAGCAGCTATAGAGGGTGACCATGACAGGACTCCAGACTTCCGCCGAACGCACGCAGGCAAGCCCACTCACCGACGCCCCGCAGTGGCACACTGGCTTTCCCTTCCACAAAATTGTCTATGTCGGAGACGTCTCAGGGACCGATTCCTTCGGATTGCGCTACGCCCAAAAGCTGGCCCATGAATACCAGGCGGAACTAGTAGTGGTCCACTCGCTCGATCCTGTGGTCTACGCATTGCCTGGGACCGCGCTGGGTAATCCTGTCGCCGAGGCCGAGCTAACCGCCATGGATCGAGACCCTCATCGTCATGGCGCCAACCATGACTCCTTTGTGCAGCGCGAGCAGGTCTGCGCGGAGATTCTGGCGGAGGCCAGACGCTACTCTGCATCGCTAATCATTCTTGGCAGCCTGGGACGAACCACTGCCGCCAGCGTGGCCCTGGCTACTGTGGCCCGTTTGCTGATGGCCGATGCACCCTGTGCTATCTTGACCGTCCCCACCCCGGCAGAGCCAACCGCCTTGCCCCGTTACCTGTGGGAGAAGGTGGTCGCGGCGACCGACTTTTCTCCGGCCGGCATCGCCGCTCTGGATCTTGCACAACGCGTCGCGCGGCGCGCCCTCGTGGCGCTGCATAGCACGAATTGCGGTAAAGAGCAGCAATGTCAG
Source organism: uncultured Acidobacteriaceae bacterium (assembly GCA_963821315.1). Lineage (GTDB taxonomy): Bacteria > Acidobacteriota > Terriglobia > Terriglobales > Acidobacteriaceae > PALSA-350. The sequence continues at coordinate 656,240 of CAWGDP010000025.1, forward strand.
CATTGCATGACACGACTTCGCCTTCTAGCTCCCTTCAACGAGTCGCATACCTTGCCGGTCGAGCATCTCGTCGCCTCGGGCGAGGTCACAGCGGCCATCGCTTCTCTGGCGGAGAAAATGCATCCTGACCTGCTGGTCCTGGGGGCGCCCGCCATCGGGATTGAAAGCGGAAACCTGAACGACAGCACTGTCTACCACGCGATCGCTGAGTCCCGCTGCCCGGTGCTCCTGGTTCCGACCGGGGCCGACGGCTGCGGCCAAACCATCGACAAATCGACCTACGCATGGATGGAAAAAGTGCGCTGCGTAGATGGTCAGCTACTTTAACTGCAACAGTTCCATCAGGAAGTACCACCAGCTGATACTAAGGAAAATTTCAACCTGGATCCCAGGAAACTGTATGCCGTTTGCGTTGCGGGGCTCCCGTTCTTCTCAAGGTCAAACTCTCCTGGTAAGCCCGTTCCGCACGATTTGACCGGCAAGTACGGACGCCCCCTCGCGGGGCCTCTGTTGCCTGCAAAACAGCTGCGTCACTACCCGTTTATCCCAGACCCGAGCGGGCTGCGAATTTTTTCGGAATGTGAGCAAAAGAGAACAGACAATAGCTCAAACGCAAACTACTATCAGCGCGAGGGGCGTACGAGTGTGAGGTTCCTCATGACTCTGGTTTGAATTTGAGAAACAGCTCGCGTCCACGCCCGTTGTTTCGATCTCGGCAGAGGTGTCCCGTCGGGCCAGTTATCCGGAAAGATGAATCAGATGGCTGAACAAAAGCAAGTTGATTTTGACGCCACCGCCTTTCTCAACAAGGCCGGCCCAGGACGGCGAATTGTTCAATTGAAGCCTAAGGAAGCCTTCTTCGCGCAAGGCAATCGCGCTGACTCCATCTTCTATATCCAAAAAGGCCGCGCAAAACTTACCGTTGTCTCCATCAGCGGCAAAGAAGCCACCATCTCTATTCTCGCCGCCGGCGACTTTGCCGGAGAGGAATCTCTCGCCGCTATCGGTGGAGTGCGTACGGCCACGGCCACGGCCATCACCAGCTGTACAGCGCTCAAGATAGAGCGGCAAGAGATGGGCCGCGTGATGCACGAGGAGCATGCGCTTTCCGATCTCTTCCTGAAATTCCTGCTAGCCCGGAGCATGCGGGCCCAGGCCGATCTAATCGATCAACTCTTCAATTCAAGCGAAAAGCGGTTGGCCAGGATCCTCCTTCTCATGGCGAAGTTTGGCATGCCCGGAGAACCTGAACCCTTGCTTCCGGAGATCACCCAGGAAACCCTTGCCGAGATGATCGGCACCACCCGATCGCGCGTCAGCTTCTTCATGAACGGCTTTCGCAAAATGGGTTTCATCGAATACAACGGCCGCATCATCGTTCACAAGTCGCTGCTCAACGTGGTTCTGCTCGATCAATTGCCCCAAAACAACGCAAGTCATACCAATATCTCCGGCGGGCCTGCGGTTGAATGAACGCCAGGGGGCACTGTGCCAAAAAAGAGTGTTGTAGTGCACCCCCTAAAGTGAGACACGGAGTGGCCGGAAAGTGGGGACTCAGTGCAGCTGGCGAAGATACGCAGCTAATGACTCAAGGTCCTCATCCTTCAGATCGACTGCTTGCATCCCGCCGTTTGTCATCTTGCTGTCGGGTGCATGAAGAAGTGCGATGAGCTGCGCGTCCGTAAATTTCTGGCCAACGCCGGTGAGAGGTCCTGCAGCGGCCGTGCCTACTCCTCCTTCCCCATGGCAGGAGCTACATGAGTTGGCCTGAAAAAGAGCCTGCCCCTTTAGCACCTTTGGATCAGCAGAAGCCAGAGCAGCGGATGCGCTTCCTGCGGCTGCTTCGGGCACAAAGGGTTTTTGCATGAAGACCTTCGTATCCTCATCCTGCTTGCGTATCTGCGCCGCCACTCCAGGATCTCTGGAGTCATCCCGATAGCTGGCTACACCGAGGAAGATGTAAGCTAACAGGAAAACCAGGAACGCGCCCACTGAGATTGGCCGTCGCCAGGGACGCCGCTCCAGGCGTCGATCCAGAAAAGGAACCGCAGCAAAGATCAGCGCAAGCCCCGCGGGAAGGATGATTCCACCAATCAGAGACCAGCGGCCGCTAAAGTACTTCAGCCACTGAAACACTGGCCGATAATACCAATCAGGACGTGGTACAAATGCCGTATTTGCCGGGTTAGCCGCCGGCCCCAAATCCATCGGTATTCTGCTTGCAATGATGGCCAGGACGCCGATGAGAGAGATAGCAAATACAGCATCGATGATTACCTGGCCGGGGTAGAAAGGCGCAGGTGGCAGCTTGGGGTGCACCGGATCTTCCTTGATTGGGCCCGCCGCGCCTGCTTTGCGGAAGAAAAAGACATGTGCCGCAATAAAGCCAATCAGCAGCGCCGGCACCACAAACACGTGTAGCACAAAAAAGCGGGAGACCGTCAATGTTCCCATCTGCTCCCCGCCACGCACAAGCTGCTGGAGTGGCGTCCCGATCAACGGGACTTCGGAAATAAGGTTGGTTCCCACCGCACTGGCGAAATATGACTTCTCGTCCCAAGGCAAAAGATACCCGGTAAAGGCCATGCCGAGCATCAGGGCTAGCAGAATGCAGCCGGAGAGCCAGAGGAGTTCCCGACGCCCCTTGTAGGACCCATAGAGGACGGTTTGGCCGATGTGCAGCAGCAGGAGGATGATGATGCCACTCGATCCGTAGGCATGGATACTGCGGACGAATGATCCCGAGGTGACCACTTTCACGATGTAAGCGACAGTGGTGTGTGCATGGTCCGCCGATGGAACATAGTACAAGGCAAGGAAAACGCCGGTGATCACCTGCGAAACGAAGAGGAATAGCAAGCCAGAGCCGAAGATATAAGCCCAACTGGCGCCACCCGGAATCGGTTCATCCAGCGTTTCATGCAACACGGAATTGATGCCCGTCCGCTGGTCCAGCCATTTGGCCAGCCGGGGTCCAAGGTCGAGTTGGGCGTGCGGTTCGGGTTTGGTTTCATCCGTCATGAGTTTCCTGCCTTCAGGCCATTACTTCTTTGTTAGGGACCAATTGACGAAAGTACTGGTAGCGCACCTTCAACATGCCGTCCTCGACTTTGGATTCAAGCGAGTCCATGGAGCGAGGCGGTGGTCCGGCAATGCGCTCTCCGGTTGCCGTGAACGTCCCGCCATGGCACGGACATACGAATTGGTTGTCAGTACCCACCCAGCGCACCGAGCAACCCAGATGCGGGCAGATGGGTGACAGCACTGTAATTTGCCCGTTCTTTGGCGGCAACACATAGACCGCTGTCTGGGATGAGGCGCTCTGCCAGGCGTCGCGCCGTTCCAGCGTAATGGTCTTTGAGGTTGGCGCGGTCAGAGAGGTAAATTCCTCCACCGTACCCAGGTTTGACCAGGTAGTTTCTGTACCGCTCCTGCGCATCGGATAGGTCACGAAGCGCACCAGCGGAATAGCCAACAGCGCACCCACCGCTGCTCCGCTCAGTCCAAACAAAGCGAGTACGAACGAGCGTCTCCCCGAACTCTTGACTTCGGGTTCCTCATTCTTCCGAGCTGTCAGTTCCATCACTCCGCTCCTTACTTCCAGGCGATTTCGTCAGTGGGTGCATGTGCGCCTAACAGGCTTCATGCTTGCCAGGTCCGTCACTTCTTCTGCAGCGTATGGATATACCCGAGGACATCGGTGATTTGCGCATCCGTAAGCTTTCCGGAAAATGCGGGCATCTTGTTCTTACCGCCCTTGATGATCGCGGCAAGATCGGCATCCGATTCCTTCAGAACATCCGGCGAGTTGAATGGATGAGCGTTCATGGCCTTACCGGCAGGTGTGTTGCCGAGCCCGTCAGCGCCATGACACATCTGGCATTTCGCTTTGTAGGTATCCGCTCCGGTGGATTGAGCCAAGCTCGTGGCGCCCGCGCCTAAGACGACCAGGCCAATGGCAACCGTATGAGTAATTTGTTTCAGCATAGGTAATACTCCTTATTGAAAATTGGGGGGACAGATGATTTCCGCATGGAAATTAGAAAGCATAGCGAACTCCCAGAGTGTAGACATTTCCGCGGAAGCTGCGCGGAAGGGTAGGGCCGATCGGCGTACCTTCGCCGTAGCTGTAGTAATCATAGTTCGCCTTCCAGGTCCAATTCGGAGTGAGATCGTAGGCCAACGTGCCGTATGGGGTTTGATACTGTGACTGTAGGGATCCTGGTACCTGGCGAATATTGATAGGCGGCGCTTGGCCGTCGGTGTCGGACATGCGATAGCCGGCGACCGCATGAAACTTCTTCACCGGTGTGAATACAAATCCGATGGAGCCGTATTGCGTCGGCTGATTGTAATATCCATTGCTTTGCAACGGCAGGCCCGCTTGCTGGCATACTGGCGGCCCCTGCGGAGTGCCCTCGACGACCGGTGTAGCGGTATAACACTCGAGCGTAGTTGAGAAAACGTCGTCGTACGAATAGCTCAGCTCGATGCTCCACTTTTCGCTGGGAACGATGACCGTTGCAAAGGAAAAGTCGCGATTGTGGGCGAGGTGATTTACCGTCTGGACATTGTCACGATCCTCCAGGATGTTGATGGTCCCGGAAAAATTGAGCCATGTCTTCGCCTTGTAGTTGGTTCGCAAAACATAGTGCTGCAACTGGCGCGGGCTGATGCGCGTAAATGAATTGTCGGCATACATCCAATCGAAATTAAAGTTGGCGCGCAACTGGGGCGTGGGCCTGAAGACGATGCCAAAGAGGGACCAGTTCTCATGGATCGGGATGAAGTCGCCGCCCGCATCGGTGATGATGCGGCTGCTATAGCGGTAACCCAGCGTGAGGCGGGCAAAAGGATTGACATCCCAATTGACGAAGAAAGTATTCCGCTTTGTCTTCTGGTTGAGGGCTTGGTAGTCGGGCGTCGTGGTCGTCGTGGCGGCGCCGGGTGGCTGAAGCATCGAGGTTCCGGCGTAGTCCGTCTCGGTAAAGACGTTGGTCGCGGGCTGGCGGAAATACCAAAAATCGAAGATGTCATTGAGCGCGACCTTGGGCGTCACCTGCCAGGTGGCGCCGTAGTCGGCGTTCACGTTAATGCGCCGCGCGTCGGCCGAACCGACAACATCCTCTACGCGATTCTTGACCCGGGAGTCGAGGCCGTTGAACTGTTCATTGAAGTTTGTAAGATGGCTGGTTGTACCCATGTAGAGGACGCGTCCATTCATAGTGAAGTGGGGGATGGACGTACTCTGGAAGTGAAACTGCTCGCTGGGAAAGAGCGTACGCGTGGGGGCGTACCGGGTGTACGACAGGAAGCCGTTGCACGTCGGGTTTACGGTTCCATTCGGACTGAAGGGCGAAGCGCACGGAGAAGCCCAGACCGAAGAGAGGTCGATTCCAAGACTGACGGGAGTGCCATTAGAGAGCTGATAATTGAGCCCGGTGAGCTCCCAATGGGTGTTGCCCTTGAAGTGGGTGATGAATTCGTCGAAGCTGACGCTGGTGCCGCGCAGCGGTTTCCAGGTAATACCGCCATTCCAGACATCCGTGGAGTTGCGCCAGTATTGGGTAAGTAGCGCCTCGGCGCCGACGTGAATCGTACTATTGGACGGCCCCTGGTTGACATTCTGGAAATAGCCAACATGTGCGCTGACCACGGAAAGCGGGGCCACCGTCAGGCTCGTGTCGGTCATGCGGCGCACGGTGTTGTAAAGGTGGGGCGTGTTGAGGATGGGAACGAAGGGTGTAGATGTAGGTGGAATCAGCGGATTGGCCAACAGATTGTCGTCGAAGTACTGCCGATTGCGCCGGAAGCTGGAACGAAATTCATAAATGCGGCCCTTGGAAAAGTTCAGAAACGTGACGTTATAGGGATCTCCACCGTAACCGAAGCTGGTCGTCGAGAGGGTATCGAATAGGGGCGCGTGCGCTGGATCTACGGCAATCATCTCCAGGGACTGGTCGAGAATGCGAGGCCCGGACTGGAAGTTGACCAGCGTGTCATACATGGCGTCGTTGCCGGAATAGCTCGCAATGTGGCCGCCAAGATCGATGGATTGATGGATCGCGTATCCGTAACGAATGTTGTCCCCGGGCGACGGTGGCGGCGGAGGATCCTGAGTGTTCTTCGGAGCATCGCTCTGAGCAATGGCTGGAGGACAAGCAGCGAGGCCCGCGGTGATGGCGATGGCCGAGATAAGCAGAGCGCCACGCCGGGGATTCAGCAGGACCGAGATCAACGAAAATGCGTTTATCATTCTTGGCCATGCCTTACTTGAAGAAAATACTGCTGGCGTTCGAGCCATGTATCTGTACGTGGCAGACGGTGCAGGCCTGGTATTGATTCGCCTGGTTATGAAATGACGGCGTGCCCGGCGCCGTGAAATTCATGGAAGGCGAATGGCACTGCAAGCAGAGGCTGTTCACGTTGTTGCGCGTCAGCAAGCGGGGATTCGTCGATCCGTGCGGAAAATGGCACATGGTACAACCCTCAGTCTTGATGGGGGGATGCTCGTAAACCCATGGCCCAACCGTATCGATGTGACACTTGGTGCAGATCGCATCCTGCGTCGCGCTCAGCTGCAGCATCTGGGGCTGGAAAGTGCCATGGGGGTCGTGGCAATCGCTGCACTTGATTAACCCTTCGGGGACCCGATGATGGAAAGGCTCGGCAAACGCAGCCTTAATATCGGTATGGCATTGGTAGCAGAGGGTGGGCTGGCTCGCTTTGAGCAACGCGGTCTGCGCTTCGGGCTTGTGGACACTGTGGCAGCTGGTGCAGCCGACAAGAGCATCGCCATGGGCGGTCCGCTCAAAATTCGGATGATCGCCAACATGGCAGGTCAGGCATCTCTCAGCGACTTGCTTCGGCGTCGCTGTCGTGAATCGAAAGATCTTGGCCGCATCCCCGCCGCTATCGACATGGGCCTTGCCGGGTCCGTGGCAGCCCTCGCATGTCACCCCCTTGCCTCCGTGCTCAAGGGCCAGCTTGGAATGAGGGTTTCCTTCAAAGCCCTTCACCTGATCCTGATGGCAGGTGGCGCAGGTCTCGGCGCCAACGTAGTTCGACGGGGTGGCAGCCGCGCTCTGAGGTGCGTTGACTGCTTGTTGGTTTGCGGCGGCAGCATTCACTCGCCCGGCTTTCCAGAAGCCGGCGAGCGCCGCAATCAACGTGACACACAGCAGCGCGCGTCTCATCCAATCGCCCCAATGCGAGGGTTTCACAGGCTTCTTGTCCTGAAGACTTGTTTGTGCCATTGAGCATTTTGCTCAATCTCACGTGAGGATCGAACTATCACTGAAATTTGTATGTGACCGGCATCACACGCACACTGGTTAAAGGTTGCTGACTGACTCTGCTTTATGGCCTGCGGGGTGACCTCGTAGAGCATCTTCATCATTTTGTTCATCGGCCACGTGACGTGGGTAATCAGTCCATCCAGGTCAGCCAGTGCCCGCGGCGACAGATTGCAGAACCGGCCGGCCTTTCTTGCTTTGCACAGCAGGCAGCGTTGGAGCATCTAACTGTCCCCGTTGAGGTCAGTAGTTTTTGAAGCCTTTCAAGTTTCCTAAGACCTGTCGCATCTCGTCTGTTCAATTTTGCTCACCTTTGATCGCTCGTCTGGTTTTGGTACGCTCTGCAAGGACAGACGGCTTGCTGAGGGCTAGACCATGGAGGTGTTTGCGCTGAAACCGGGGTTGGCATAGAACCGCTGAAGGCATCACTGCACAGTTTTTCTTGAACCCAACCTTCTATTTGCCGCAGCGCTGCTTGCACCAGCTCCTTCTGAGCAGCTTCCACAGCTGGCGTCAGCGCCGTTCCCCAATCCGTAGACTCTGGTTGCACTCCGAGAAGAACCACCTCCGCCGGGGCGGCTTCCATCAGGTACAGAACGCCCATCAGGTCTGAAAATCCGAGCAAATGAACGCTCTTAGAGACCGGCAGACCGGCCAGCTCGTCTCCTTCGAACCGCACCAGGGTTCCCGGCGCAACTCCGGTATCCACGGCATCCAGGGCGAGAAGGTGGGAGATGCCGCGCAGGCTGTCGAGGAGATCAAGACCGAGCGAGCCGCCTTCGATGGCACGGACTTCAGGCGGCAAGCGGCCGTCCTCCGTCAGGCTGCGCAGGACGAGCATCCCCACTGCATCGTCGCTGCGCATCAGGTTGCCAAGACCCAACACTCCGATCCGTAAGCTCGCAGCTTCACTCATCGCTTGCCTCTCCCCTGCCGCCCCCGCGCAGCAGCACCCGGTCCTTCCGCATTGTCTTCATCGATAAGGCGCTGGCGAACAAACTTCCAGCCAGTGAAGATGCTCTCCATTTCACCGTTCTTTTCGGCGCTTCCCACCAGCACCGCACTGTAGACGTGGTGGATGAGAAAGCCAACGAACACAAACATGACCAGGAAATGAACAAAACGTATCCACTGGATATCGATCAACCGCGGAATCCATCCCACCAAAAAATGCAGCACCGGGCCGCCCTCGACCACGCTGAACAGCACCAGGCCGGTGATGAACTCGATGGCGACGAGCGCGAAAACACCCATGTAGGCCATGGCCGCGAGCGAGTTGTGGCCGATCTCCTCGAAGGGTTTCCGGCGCCGGAATGCGTAGTAGCTCACCATGCTTTTGAAACTTGCCCACTGACGTGCGGTGTGCGGCAACCACGCACGCCATGAGGCCCAGCGGTTGCCGGCAAAAAACCAGTAGACGCGGGGCACAAAAATAGCGATGAGGAAGAAGCCGGACAGCTCATGAATAAAGCGCATCCAGCCCATTACCCAGGCGCGCTCGCCATGCACCACCAGATAAGGATCGTGCATGTAAGAACCGGTGATGGTAAGCACCACCAGGGTGATGACCAGTGCCCAGTGAACCAGCCGCACCGGCAGCTGCCAAACATACACGGGCACCAGGCGCTCTGAGTCTTCCGTCAGGCGGTTGGACGGCGATGCTGGATCGATGACTGTTGCCATAGACAAGCCCTTTAGATCACTGGCAGTTTTCTGCTGTAGAGACGGCCATCCGCCTGCACCACGTGAACGGCACAGGCCAGGCAGGGATCGAATGAATGCACGGTACGCAGGATCTCCAGTGGCCGCTCCGGATCGGCAATCGGAGTTCCCTGCATTGCGGCCTCGTAGGGCCCCCGTTGCCCCTGGGCATCTCTGGGACCTGCATTCCAGGTAGAGGGAACCACCGCCTGGTAGTTCGCAATCTTCTTGTTCTCGATTTCAATCCAATGTCCCAGCGAACCGCGTGGTGCTTCGTGGAATCCAAAGCCCTGGCAGGATTTTGGCCAGCTATCGGGATTCCATTTCTCCCCGTTGTGGATGCGCACATCGCCGTGGCTCATGTTGTCGTCCAACTGCGCCACCCAATTGGAAAGACGGTCGACCATGATATCCGCTTCAAGCGCTCGCGCGGCGATGCGGCCCATGGTGGAATAAAGAGCCGTCGGGGGCACTTTGAGTTTGGCCAAGGTGGAGTCCACCACTGCTTTCACCTGCTGGTTACCCGAGGCATAGGTAACCAACGTGCGCGCCAGCGGGCCGGTTTCCATCGGCTTGCCGTCGTACCGCGGCGATTTCAGCCAGGAGTACTTGGCATCAGTATTCAGATATTCGTACGGAGGCTTGGGCCCGGAATACTTTGGCTTGGTCTCGCCCTGGAACGGATGTTTCCCTACCTGGTCGCCGCCGGTGTATTCGTACCAGGAACGGGTGACATATTCCGTTATATTTTTGGTGTCGACGGGATGCACGGTTGAGAGGTCGCCCCCAAGCAATATTCCGCGCGGGATCAAGAACTGCGCCGGATCCTTGATGCTGCCCGTCGTATAGTCGCCATAAGACATAAAGTTTCCCGGGCCTGCTCCGTAGTGAAACCACTCCGGGTAAAACCCCGCGATGGCCAGCACATCGGGCACATACACCTGGCTTACGAAGGTTTGGGCGTTGGCCACCAGTTGATTGAGCAAGGTAATGCGCTCGGGATTGATGGTTGCGTCCGGCTCATTGCCGTCCATCGCCGTCGCCATGCCGCCCACAAGAAAGGTCTGCGGGTGGGGATTCTTGCCCCCCAGCACCGCCTGGATGCGAATGAACTCCCGCTGCAACTCCAGCGCTTCAATATAGTGCGCCACCGCCATCAGGTTCGCTTCCGGCGGCAACTGATACGCCGGATGTCCCCAATCGCCGCTGCTGAAGAGGCTCAACTGGTGGCTGCCAACCAGCGCCTTCACCCGGTCCTGCACCGCCTTGAAATAAACGGTGCTTGACTTAGGCCAATCGGAGATCGACTGGGCCAATTGCGAAGTCTTCGCCGGGTCGGCTTTCAATGCCAGGGTTACATCGACCCAGTCGAGCGCATGCAGGTGGTAGAAGTGGATAATGTGGTCCTGAACGTTTTGCGTGCCCGCGATAATATTGCGCACCAGCCGCGCATTGTCTGGAATCTCAACCCCGACGGCATCCTCGACCGCCCGCACCGAGGCCAGCGCATGGACCGTCGTACAAACCCCGCAGATGCGCTGCGCCCAGATCCACGCTTCCCGCGGGTCGCGCCCGCGCAGAATCAACTCGATGCCGCGAAACATGGTGCCCGAACTCCAGGCATCGGTTACCTGGTGCCCATCCACCTGGGCCTCGATGCGGAGGTGACCCTCAATGCGCGTAACCGGGTCGATGACAATCTTTGGCATTTATTTTTCCTCCAGGACCACAGTCTTCTCGCTCGTCTCTGTGGTCCCAGTCTCGGGATGGAGTCTGCCCCGCACGGCGTGGGCGATGCCATGAAGTGTGGTGGCGGCGGCGACTGCTCCCACAAACGTCCAGCCAATCTCACTTGCCGTGACATCCACGCCGAAGCCGGCAGGATGCGGCAGGCGTTCATAGAAAGGCGATTTGGTGTCCCAAAAGCGCGGGGATGCGCACGCGATGCAACCGTGGCCTGATTTCACCGGCCAGCTGGTAGCGTTGTTCCAGCGGACGCTGGGACAGTTGAAGTTGGCTTCCGGGCCTTTGCAGCCCATCTTATAGAGGCACCATCCCTTGCGATGACCCTCATCGCCCCACTCCTGTACATAGCGCCCGGCATCATAGTGGGCGCGGCGCTCGCACTGGTCATGAATGATCTGCCCGTAGGCAAAGAGAGGGCGGTTCAAGGGATCGAGAGCGGGCATCTCTCCGAACGTGAGATAGTGCACCAACACCGCCGCCGTATTTGCCGGGTTGTGCGGGCAGCCGGGAAGATTCACGATCTTGACCCCCGGCACTGCATCCTGCAGGCCCAATGCGCCGGTAGGATTGGGATTGGAGCGAACCAGTCCACCGTCCCAGGCGCAGGCGCCCACCGCAATGTTGACCGCTGCACCGCTGCACACTTCGCGCGCGATATCCAGCGCCGTCCGCCCTCCAATTGTGCAATAGACACCATCGTCTGCGGTCGGAATCGCGCCTTCCACCACCACCAGGTACTTGCCCTTTTCCTCCCGCACCACCCGGCTCAACGCAGCCTCCGCGGCCTTGCCGTAGCCGGCCATGATGGTCTCGTGGTATTCCCAGGAGAAGCTTTCCAGCACCAGGTCTTCGACCGTGGGATGGCTCGAGCGAAGCATCGACTCCGTATTCCCGGCGCAATCCTGAAACTCCAGCCAGACCAGCACCGGCTTCCTTTTTTGAGTGAGCGCGTTCGCGATCACCTGCGCGTAGCTGGAAGGCAGGGCGAGCGTCGTGGCCATCGCCGCACAGAACTCCATGAAGCGGCGGCGCGATATCCCGCGCCTTTGACATATTTCGAGAACAGACCCCTCAATCATGCTGGTCACACTCCAAGTCAATCCGGACGCTAAAAAGACTTCCGCGGGATCTTATTCTCTTCAAAATGGCCTGTATGTGAGCTTGACCTGGCCGGCGCAGACCACCCATACGTTGCGTGATGCCTGCCCTTCGGAGAACAAGATGCTGCCCATCGGCCGCACCGCATGCGTACTCATCGCTTCCAGGTCAGCCAGTACCCGAGGCGACAGATCGCAGAACCAACCGGGCTTCCTTGCTTTGCACAGCAGGCAGCTTTCGCTCATCTAAGCCTCTCCGTTTGAGCTTCTTAGGCCGGTAATTTTTGGGACTTGACTAAGTTTGCTTAGCTGTGTCCCGGATGGTCTGATCAATTTTGCTCACTTTTGTCGCTTCTCCGCCTTTGGTACGCTCTACAGGGCTTGAGGAAGAAGATCACGGAGGTATTTGCACGTGAAGCCAGGTACGTGGCTGCTCATTGCCCTCACTCTGGTCGGCTCCGCCGCCCTCGCGCAGGGCAACGCCTGGGAGCCGCTGGGTAAGCTGTGGTGGTCCCACATTCAATTTCTTGCCGGCGACAGTCTTGAAGGCCGGGCCACCGGCAGCCCCGGCTTCGAAAAAGCGGCCGCCTATATGGTCGAGCAGTTTCGGGCCGCAGGTTTAGAGCCTGCCGGCGTCGATGGTTATCGCCAGCCTATGGATTTCCATGTGGTGCAGATTGACGAAGCTCACTGCGCGCTCGATTTGCTCCGCGGGGGCAAAGTGCAGCCGCTCCAACTCGGCGACGATGCGGTGTTCGCCATCAATTCCCACGCGGCGGAGAATGTAGAAGCCGGCGCCGTCTTTGTCGGCTACGGTCTCACTGTCCCAGAATTGCACTACAACGATTTAGCCGGCCAGGACGTCAAGGGAAAGATTGTCGTGTTTATCACCGGCGGCCCGGCAGACATGTCCGGCCCGGTCAAAGCGCATTACCAGTCGACAGAAGAGCGGCAAAGGGCGCTCGAAAAAGCCGGAGTCATCGGCACTATCTCCATACCGAATCCCAGGAGCGCTGAGGTGCCCTGGTCGCGGATTGCCGCGGCCCGGTTTCAGCCACGCATGGAATTGAGCGATCCCGGCCGCGACATCCCGCATCCACTCCCGCTTGGCATCGCATTCAACCCCGCACATGCGGAAATCCTCTTCACGGGGAGCGGCCACAGTTTTCAAGGGATCCTGGCCGACCTCAATGCAGATAATCCTTTGCCTCACTTTCCCCTTGCGGTGACCATCCGCGCCCGTGTGGCTATGACGCGCTCCGAGGCAAAGTCAGAGAACGTCGCTGGCCTTCTTCCCGGCAGTGACCCCAGGCTTAAGAAGGAATATGTCGTCGTCAGTGCCCACCTTGACCATCTCGGCATCGGCCAGCCCGTCAACGGCGACCGTATCTACAATGGCGCGATGGACGATGCTTCAGGCGACGCATCGCTCATCGAGATCGCCAAGGCAATGAAAGATTCGGCGGCAAAGCCGAAGCGCTCAATCCTGTTCCTCTCCGTCACCGGCGAAGAGAAGGGAGAACTCGGCTCACAATACTTTGCTGCGCATCCCACTGTCTCCGGTCCCCTCGTAGCCGACCTCAACATGGATATGTATCTGCCGCTTTTCCCGTTGAAATACCTTGAAGTTCAGGGTCTCGATGAATCCACCCTGGGCGACGACGTTCGCGCCGTTGCCGCGCTCGCCGGCGTGCAGGTGCAAGCGGATAAGGAGCCGGAACACAACCGCTTCATCCGCAGCGACCAGTACAGTTTCATCAAGAAGGGAGTTCCGGCGCTGGCATTCAAGTTTGGCTGGATTCCCGGTACGCCGGAAGACAAAACCTTTAAAGCCTGGTATGCCGAGCGCTACCACGCGCCCTCAGATGATCTCAGTCAGCCAGTTGACCTCGCGGCTGCGGCACAATTCGACAGCATCCTGGAAAAGCTGGCGTTACGTGTGGCCAACGCCGATCAGCGCCCGGAGTGGAAAGCAACCAGTTTCTTCCGCCGCTTCGCCCACTAGTGCGAAGCTATCTAGGCGCGTACGAGGGCCACCGCGGTCAGGTCCTCTTGGCTGCGCTTGCGCGCGTGCAACAAATTGTAGACACGCGCCCAGGGATGATTTCCGAAGTCATAGGCCTCCCGCAGCACGGTATCGCAGATTTCAGCTGCAGAACCTCCATTGGAGTCTTCGAGCAGGCGCGCAACCCGCTTGGCCCCAAACTCGACAGCTCCCTGCCGGCTCTCGATAACTCCCTTGGTCACCATAAGCAGCTTGTCTCCCCGTTCAAAAGCCAGAACGGCCGGTTCATAAGTCACGTGAGTGAAGAGTCCTAGCGGCACTCCGCCACGCTCCAGAACGTGCGCGCTCTCCGCATCGCGAAACACGGCCAGCACGCGCCCTGCGTTGCAATAGGTCAGGATGCCAAGGGTCAGGTTGAAACAACCCAGAAAGGTGGGAGCAAAGCGCACGCCCTTTGCCGCCTCGATCAGCGAGCGATTGACGTCATGCGCTAAGGCAGCGAGGGCTTCCGATTCATTTGCGTCGTCTGCGCTAAACAGGTCGCGGGCAGTTTGCCGGAAGGTGACTTGCGCTTCGGCTGCAATCGCGTGGGCCTCCGATCGCGGGCCGGCAATGTCTGTCAACAGGAACACCAGGCGGGACCCTACCGCTAGTCCATCGAAAAAGTCGCCCCCGCACCGATCTGAGTGGTAGCGGGCGCTTAGGTCCAGGCCTTCCAGCTGTGTCAGCTCAACCGGACACGGCTCGGGCCCTGGGATATCTAACGATGTTAGAGAAGAGGCCATCGTCTCCTTCCGCACGCTCGTGGCAGTCGCCAACTCCCGCGTACGATACTTCGCCTTTGTTTCAGGGTCGTGCAAGGTACTACTCCAATTAGGCAGATCAAACCGTCTCAGAACAATACACCTACTGTGTGATTGTTCGGGGATTCGGCCAAGAACGGTAGGCGCAAGGATAGCAGGTGGCGGTGCACCGTATGCGGGATTTTCCTGGAGAGGGGGATTATCGGGAGTCGAGACGCCAGAGTTGGGCGCAGTTGAAGCAAGGGTGTGATGGCCGGCCGGCTACCCAAGCTGCAGAAAACTCCGGTCCTTGAAGGGATACGGGCCGAAGAGTCTGCGTGAGGACCGGAAGAGAAACCGCAGATCCCTCCACTGCGCTACGCTCCGGTCGGGATGACAATTCTGTGGGACGATTAGCAGCTATTCGTCTGACCACTTTTTGGGGCCGTTTCTCTGCAACAGAATTGTCATCCCGCCTGCCCCGGCGTGCCGTGGGACCGGAGCGTACCCGGATTTCCTGCCACGCGGCACTCACCGCAACCGCGTATGCGGCTTTCCGTAAAGAAAGCCGCATGAAGTTCGCCAACGCCGCCAACATCCACAGGAAATCCGGGGTAGCGCAGTGGAGGGATCTGCGGTTTCTTGCTTTACAATGAATTTGGCTTCAGCATCTCAGGGAGCCGGAACCGCTAGGCGACGCGGCTCTCGCTGGCGCTGGAGATTTCCTCGGCGCCCGTTTTCTCGAGAATCGCTTTGGCGCGAGCAATCCAGTCATGATTGTCAGCATGCACCGAGATGAGGATGCCGCCTTTTCTCAGCCGGGTCTCATAGCGCTTGGCTTCAAATTCCGGCACACCAAATCCGACCAAAGCCCCGGTGATCCCACCCACGGCAGCACCTACGCCCACTCCCGCCAGAGCCGCCATGATCGGGCCGGCTGCGAGGAAAGGCCCCACGCCAGGGATGGCAAGCGCGCCGATACCCACCAGCCAGCCGAGCACTCCTCCGATTACTGCTCCGGAGGTGCCCCCCGCCGTCGCCCCTTCCGGCGCCTTGGTGCTCTTGACCGTGCCAATGTCACGAATATCGCCCAGGTTCTCCGGGGCCAGGATCGAAATATCCGACCCCCGGAAATTCGCATCCCTAAGCTCTTGAACCGCTGCTTCCACACCCTGACGGCTGGTGTAGATTCCAAAAATCGAATGACCTGCCATAGTTAATCTCCTTGTCTGTGTGCTGTGCGTTACTGACCAACGCTGGTGGTCAACTGATCATCTACATTTCCGGCTCCGGCGACATTGCTGGCGGCAGACTCTACCGTCTGCTTTTCGGCGGCGGACTCTACCCGGCCCTTCAGGGTCACCTTGCCCCCCTTAGTGATGATGGTGACGTTGTGTGCTGCCATAGAAAGCGACTTGTCCTTAATCAGCGCGCGGCGTATGTCGCGCGTGATTGCGATATCACTCGATTGGTTGGATTGTTGAGCCGCTCCGGCAGACGCGTTCTGTGACTGCGTAGCGGCCATGACCGGCCTGGGAGCGGCGGCAGACAAAGACGCCGCCACCACTCCCATCGTCACGACCCGCAATACCTTGCCCCTATCCATGACGGCGAACGTCCTCGGCAAGCTCTTCGGCTGTCGCAGATCTCTTGCGGACTTCCGGGTCAGGATCGACGCGGAGTTCTTCATGCCGTACATCGGCGCTTACCTTTTCCACGCCTGCAACCTCGCGCTTGCCAACGTTTACTTCTTCTGTCACCACGGGCTGCTTCTCCAGTCGCACCTTCTCCTCGCTGAGAGGGACGCGAATCTCCTGGCTGCGGCCAATGTTGGCGGAAGGCGCCGGCGTGTTTCCAGAAACGGAGACGCGCTCCAATACCAATTCCTCGCGCATGACCGGAACCTCGATCGTTTGATTTTCCGAAACCACGTCCTTGCGCACTCGTACCTCGCGCTGGTTGATCCGTTCCTTGTGAACGCGCAGCACTTCTCCAAAGAGCTGTACCCGATCCACAGGACGGTTTCCAGCATCTACCGGACGGCGATCCACGTATCCCGTGTCGGTAATCTCCTGGCCGGTCGAATCCGCGGCGTCGATCCGTTCCGCCTCCGTCCCTACCACTTCGTCCTCCAACACCTGATCTTCCACGACCTCGTTTTGTCCGATATCCTCATAGCGAACTTGGGCATGGTTGGCAGAAAGAATCTCCTCCGCCTCTGCGGCACGATTCGCATCATGCACGGTGACGATTGCTCCGCCTGGTTCGAGGCTACGCGTCAAGTAGGCTGCGCGATCCGAAGGAATGCCGGTCCCGGCAAGGGAGCCCTCAAAATCCTCGTTCGCGAGATCGTACTCATAGTCACCACGCGAATAGGTTTCAGGCTGGAAGCTGGTATCAGCGGCCGCTTCTCGGGAGTCTCTTCGCCGTTCGACGCTATCATCGGAACGGAAAGCATCCTTCACCTTCTCCCACCAATTCTCATGCTCCCGGTTAACCGTCTCGCCGGAGACAGCGCCGGCATCGTTGGGATCGAGGTAGATATCGGATTCTCGACCACGAAAGGCTGCGCCGATCTGACCGGGACCAAAGCCTTGTTCTCTTAGCTCGGTCACCGCTTGATGAGCGTCGCTTGCATTCTTAAACAGTCCTACGACTACTTGCGTGGCCGTACCCACGCCGCCTGCATTGCTGGTTGCTTCATATGCCATGAGAAGATCCTTTGTGCTTGAGGGATATGTTGTTGTGACCGGGCCCGATCTCAGCGTCGTGCGCTAACGAGTAATTGGATGCAATCGGATTTCGCGCGAAAAAAAATAAAAGGAAAGAGTTGGAAAATTCAGAGAGCGCAATTGTGGAAGTGAAGGCAGGGCTGCGCACAGACGCCGCAGCGAGGTATCCTCGATCGTGTTTTCGCAACCGAATAACTAATCGTTCGTTTTCGCGCTGGCCTCATCGATCAACAGACGTTCTCTGCGGACCGTGTCCGTGACTGATTCGTTCTGCATGACCTCGCGCTTTCCTACCTTGTACTCTTCACGCAGGACGGTATCTTTATCGATGTGGACGCGCTCCTCACTCAGAGGCACGCGTATGGCATGCTCCGTATCTGCGCGGCCCCGGCCATCCGTGTGTTCCACGACCAGGTGCTCGCGAGTGACCGGCACTTGCACCGTTTCCATGTGGGTGACGGATTCCTTGCGCACCTGCACATCGCCATTGCTCACCTTCTCCTTGCGCACCCGCAGGACTTCTCCGAAGAGTTGTATATGGTCCGGCGCCGCTTCCGCGGGCGAGTGGAACGGCGTGGAATGCACGATCGTTGTAGCCTTCGGCTCCATAGACTCGATAGTCTCGATAGACTCGATGGCTGTTGGCGGCTCGCTGTCCCTGCGGCCTTGCACGATACGCGCGCCCCGCTGCTCGAGGAGCGCTCGCGCCTCCTGGTTGCGGGCCCCAGCCCTCACAGTCACGATGGCTGCCCCGCGCTCCAGATCGCGGTCCAGGATGAGCGCATCCTCCGGGGAGAGATCAATCTCCGCCAGCATCACTTCGAAGCCGGCCGTAGTGGCCTCCGGCCCGGTCTCCGCAAACCCTCCGCGATTTACCTCTCCATCGTCTCTGCGGTAGATTTCTCTTAACTGGCCGAACCACCTGCCGCTACCGCGCATCGGCATGGGCGCTTCTCCGTCCTCGGCCTTTAGACCGGCCTGTGCGCGAAATGCGGCAACTATCTGGTCGCTGGTGAAGTTGTGCGCGTGGAGTGCGTGCACAGCCCGGCGCGCACCGCTCGCGTAAGGGAAAAGGCCAATGACAACCCACTCATCGTCGAAGCGCTTCGATTCACCACCGCGATTCCCAAACATGGATCCTCCTTGCATTCGAATGCGACCTCGTTTACTGAGATGACAAACTCGAACCTGCGGAGGGTCTGGAAAAGCCGGAAATTCTTTTAGCGGGCGGTGCAGATATTTCCCCTCGCCCGGGCAACCATTTATACGCTCATATCCGCTGCCGGGCCCAGCGCCCCTGGCGGAAGAGAACCAGGCTGACCAGCACAATCACCGATTGTGCAACAATGACTGAGACGAACACGCCATTGACCGCGAGCGCCGTGTGCATCGCCAGCCACCAGGCAAGCGGAATCTCCAGTATCCAGAATCCGAAGAGGTTTACATAGGTAGGAGTGAGCGTGTCGCCGGCTCCATTGAACGCCTGTAGCATGACCATGCCGTAGGCGAAGGCAATATTGCCGCAGCTGAAGATACGCAGACAATGGATGGCCGTGCCCACCACCGCGGGATCCTGCGTGAACAGGCCGATGATCCAGGGGGCAAAGGCGATAAAGACAATTCCCACTGAGCCCAGGAAGAGCATGTTCCACAGGCCGGTTCGATACACCGCTTTGCGGGCGCGGTCAGGATGCCCCGCACCAAGATTCTGGCCCACCAGGGTGGCGGCGGCATTGCTCAATCCCCATGAGGGCAAGATCGCGAAGATGACGATGCGAATAGCGATGGTGTAAGCCGCCAGGGCGGGCGCACCGAAGAGGCTGACGATACGCACCAGTCCGATCCAGCTCGCCTGGCTGATCAGGAACTGCAGAATTCCAGTGATCGACACACGTACCAGGCGCCATAGCACCGCGCCCTGAAGACGCACGTGGCGCGCCAGAATGCGGATGCGTTCGGTCCCCTTGCCCAGCCGGTAGAACTGGTAGAGGACCCCAATGCCGCGCCCGGAAAAGGTGGCGAGCGCCGCGCCGGTGACGCCGAGTTTCGGAAACGGCCCCAGTCCAAAGATCAGGCAGGGATCGAAAATCAGGTTGAGGATATTCGAAACCCATAGCAGGCGCATGGCGATCGCCGCGTCGCCGGCGCCGCGGAAGATGGCATTGTTCAGAAAGAGCAGCAGAACCACGCCCGAGCCGCCAAGAGCAATCCGGGTATAGTTCGCGCCGCCGGCAATGATCGCGGGCGTTGCGCCCATCAGGCCCAGCAGCCGCGGCGCCAGGAAGAAAAATGGCAGGCCCAGCACGACCGAGGCGATGAGCCCGAGGAATATTGCCTGGACTGCGGAGATGGCTGCGCCCTCCGGGTCCTTCTCGCCCACCCGGCGCGCGACCATCGCCGTAGTCGACATGCCCAGCCCGATGCCCACCGCGAACACCAGGGTGAGCACCGACTCAGTCAGGCCAACCGTGGCGATCGCGTCCGCACCCAGGCGGCTCACCCAAAAAACATCCACCACGGCGAACAGCGATTCCAGCACCATCTCCAGCACCATGGGGATGGCGAGCAGCAGGATCGACCGATTCAGGCTGCCCTGGGTGTAATCCTGGTGGCTGCCCCGCAGGGCTTCCCGAACGGATTGCCAAAACGTGGGCGTGGATGCGGGCTTGGCCCCGGTTTGCATGCGAAAGCTATCCTTTCGTGTTTCGGGGCCCCTTGAAAGCAAGTTTAGACTGTATGGGTGATCGACTTCGCCCGTCTCCTCCGGCCCCACCATCGGAAGTGCAGCTCTAAATACCATCCATGACCAACGACCTCATCTGGGCCGCTGGGCTCCTCGGACATGTGCTTCTTCTCGTCGTGCTTTTCACGCGTAAGCGTGTGGCGCGTTTTCCCTGGTTCACGCTGCTCATCTTTTTCTACTTCCTGCGCTCCGTGGGGCTTGCCGCGACGTTGCATTTTTCCGGTCATCCTGCCCACCGCTTTGCCATCTTGATCCTCGACCTCACCGACGTGCTGCTGCAGTGCGCGGTGCTCGCGGAACTTGCCTGGATCGCTCTCCGGCCGCTCGGCGGCTTCCGCCGTTTCACCCTGCCGCTCCTCCTGGTTGGGAGTGCCGTTCTCATCGTCATGCGCCTGGCGCCGGCGGGCTACACCTCACTGCGCATGGACCTGGTTCTGCTTCACTTCCTTCTGTCCGTGCTCATGGTGGAGTGGACCATCGTGCTCGCCTTTCTCTTGCGCCCTCTGGGGCTTTCCTGGCGCAGCCATGTCGCTGCCATCAGCTTCGGTTTCGGCGTCTATTCCGCCGCCCTGCTGGCGGGCGGTGGCTATTTCACCATCGGGCGGGAAATGAGCGCCTACGTTTTCTTCTCCTTCTTCCGCATCTCTGTTTATCTGCTAGTCCTGTTGTGCTGGGCTCTCGCCCTCTGGTTCCAGGAGCCAAAGCCGGCCGCAGCTTAGGACTGATGCCACCCGGAGGGCCGACGCTAAACGTCAGCCCAGGCCCGGAAGTGTCTGCGTGAGAACTAGAAGACACAGTAGGTCTTTCTGATGGCTAAGGCCCGGAGGGCCGACCGCTAAACGTCAGCCCAGCCCGGAAGGGCTGGGGGATCAATCCGAAGAAGATCTGAGCGCCGTAGGCGCGGCACTAAACCTGGGCCCGCTCCCAGCTGTGTCATTAGGAGCGTACCCGGATTTCCTGCTTCACGGCTCCACCAGCGGCCACGTATGCGGCTCTCCGTAAAGAGAGCCGCATGAAATCCACCGAAGCTACGGTTTTTGACAGAAAATCTGGGGGAGCCGAGGGACCTGCTGTGCGCCTCTCCCCGCACACAAATGTCGGTCTTAAGCCCCTCCACCCAAGGCACGACCCGCCGCTGCACCCGAGGCCCACGCCCACTGGAAATTGAAGCCCCCAAGATGCCCGGTCACATCGACCACTTCGCCAATGAAGTAAAGCCCCGGAACCTTACCACTCTCCATCGTCCGCGCGTTCAGCTCGGCCGTGTCCACCCCACCTGCCGTCACTTCAGCCTTCTCATAACCTTCCGTCCCGGAAGGAAAAACACTCCAGCGATGGAGCGCATTTTCCGCCTCTTCGAGACCCTGGTTCGTCCACGACGAAGGCGGATGCAGCGCCAACCATCGATCCGCCAGACGATGGGGAAGGACACCGCGGATAGCGCTGCGGGCGCTGGTAAGATCCCGCTGTGCTGGTTGGGTGCGAAGTGGACCGGTCCACAACCGGTCCGGCGCAAGATCGACCACTACAGCCTGTCCCGGCTGCCAGTAGGAGGAAACCTGCAGCACCGCCGGCCCGCTGAGGCCGCGGTGGGTAAAGAGCAGCTTTTCCCGAAAGCTTCCCGCCCCGGCACTCGCGACGACCTCCGTGGACACTCCCGCCAGATCGGCATAGCGCGTAAGGTCTTCCCGCGCAAAAGTGAGCGGAACCAGCGCCGGCCGGCACGGCTGCAGCCGCAAACCAAACTGCCGTGCGATCTGGTAGCCAAACGGTGTGGCGCCTAACTTGGGGATCGACAAACCTCCGGTGGCGATGACCAAAGAGCGCGCGGAGAAGATGCCCCGGTCCGTCTCCAAGCAGAAACCGTCGTCCTGGGCGACCTCACGCACCCGCGTGTTCAGCAACACCGTTACCCCAGCCGCGGCGCACTCCTGCTCCAGCATGGAGACAATATCGCTCGCCGCCCGGTCGCAAAACAGTTGCCCCAGCGTCTTCTCATGCCAGGGAATCTGGTGCTGCTCTACCAGTTCCACAAAATCAGCCGGAGTGTAACGAGCCAGTGCGGATTTGGCGAAGTGGGGATTCGCGGAGAGAAAATTCGCTGCCGTCGTATGCAGATTAGTGAAGTTGCAGCGGCCCCCACCGGAGATCAGGATCTTTTTGCCCATCCGGCTGGCATGGTCAAGCACAACAACCCGGCAGCCGCCGCGGCCCGCGTGGATGGCGCAGAAAAGGCCTGCTGCGCCGGCGCCCACAACCACCACATCGTAGTGCGATCCGGCAGCCTTCATTCAATGGGGAAAACCAACGTCCGATCCGAGGCCATCTACGGACGCCGGCCCGCCGGCCCGGGCCCGCCGTGGGGCCTTCGGCTCAAGACGCGCTTGCGCGCAGGCCGTGGCAGTGTGGCCGGTCCCGATCTCGGGCGCCGCGCCCTGGGCTGTTCTGCAGGGGCAGCCTTCTTGCGCGCGGCCCGTTTCAGCTGGGTCACCTCGTCTTCATTGAGCTCGCGCGTCTCCCCCGGGGGCACATCGAGCACCAGCGGTCCGAAGCCAACCCGCCTGACTTTCTCGACGAAATGGCCTATCTCTTCGAACATCTTGCGAATCTCGCGGTTCTTGCCCTCGGTCAGCACTACCTCGAACCAGGGATTATCCGTGTCGCGGATCAGGCTGATCTGGGCCGGCTGGGTCATCACTCGGCCCTCCCGCTCTCCGCGCCGGCCGCGTTCGATCATCACTCCATGACGGAGTTGTTCCAGCGCTTCCTCCCGGGGTTTACCGCTCACCTTCACCAGGTAGGTCTTTTCCACGTGAGAAGCCGCACTGGTCAGGATGTTGGCCAGTTCCCCATCGTTGGTCATCAGCAGCAAGCCTTCGCTCTGGTAATCCAGCCGGCCAACGGGGAAAAGGCGCGCCCCCGATCGGCCGAAAAATTTCATCACCGTGGGCCGGCCCTCGGGGTCGGAAACCGTGGTCACCACGCCCTTCGGCTTGTTCAGCATGAAGTAGCGAAACTGTTGCGGTTTCTTGAGCAGCTTGCCGTCCACCCGGATATGGTCCCGATCCGGATCGGCCTTGGAGCCCAACTCGGTCACCGTCTGGCCGTTCACCTGTACTCGTCCGGAGGCAATCAACTCTTCCGCTTTGCGCCGCGATGCAATGCCGGCGGCAGCCATAATCTTCTGCAGCCGCTGCGGGTTTCCCTCGCCGCTACGCTCTTCGTTGCCGATCATGACTCGGCTACCGGACTCGGCTCGCCCGCGCCGCCTGAGTGCGTCAATTCCTGCTCCTCTGCGCCCGCTTCCGCGGAGGGTTCTGCTTCCACGGAGGGTTCCGCTTCTAGGGGGGATTCCGCCTCGAGGGAGGATTCTGCTACCGGCGGCGATGCCGGCTCTTCAGCTGTCGGCTTTTCAGTGGGCGGCTCTTCAGAGGAGTGCATGCTCGCATCCTGAACCTCGCCCTCAGCCTCGGACTCAGCCAACTCGCCCGCCATCTTTTCAAACTCTTCCATGCTGGGCAGATCGTTCACATCCTTTAGCCCGAAGCGCAGCAGGAACTCCTTGGTGGTCTTGTAAAGAATGGGCCGACCGATCACCGGCTTTCTTCCCGCCGTAGTGATCAGTTTGCGGCTGACCAATCCACCCAGCACGCCGCCCGAGTCGACCCCGCGTATCTCGCTCACCTCGGGCGCGGTCACCGGCTGCTTGTAGGCAATCACCGCCAGCGTCTCCAGGGCCTGAAGAGAGAGCTTCATGGGCGGCTTCAGGCTTTTCACAAAGCCCCGCACCGCATCGTGATATTCCGGTTTGGTCGCCATGCGATAGCCACCGGCGATTTCCCTGATCTCCATTCCACGCTCGCTATTGGCGTAGTCCGCGATCAGCTCATCGAGCACGACCTGCAACGCCTGCCGAACCCGGCGGTCGCGCTGCCGTGCAGACTTCTTTTCATCGCTTTCAGCGGCAACCGGCTCAGCGGCAACCGGCTCGGCGGCAACCGGCTCAGCGGCAACCGGCTCGGCAGCAACCGGCGCCTCTTCTGCAGAGGCCGCTGCGAGGGTTGGCGCAGCCTCCTCGTCTGGGGAGAACCCCGTCAGCCCAATCTGCTCCGCCTCCTGCGAGGCCGCCTCATCCAATCCCGGCAAAACCTCTTCGGCAAAAAGAGCGGCAAGCTGAGCCAGCGTAACTGGCTCCTCGGCTGCGTAGATGACGGCTTCTAATTTGGCTTTCAGACTCATGAAGGGTCAATGCGCCCGGAAAAAGAAAAGGCGCCTCGATTCATAGTATCGAAGCACCCCTCTTTTCGCTCGTCTTTGCTGATCTTCCCTGCTAGCCCTTGGGGGCAAACTGCACAAAGACCCAGAACAGCGTGGCAGCAATCAGGGCCGATGCGGGCAGAGTGAACACCCAAGCAGCAGCGATGCTGCGTATGGTAGACCACTGCAGTCCGCTCTTATTGGCCAACATGGTTCCGGCCACGCCCGAAGAAAGCACGTGGGTGGTACTGACCGGCAAGCCGTAATTGTCGGCCGCCCAAATGGTGAACATGGCGGTGATTTCAGCAGCTGCGCCCTGGCCATAGGTCAGGTGGGTTTTCCCGATCTTTTCTCCTACCGTCACCACGATCCGCTTCCAGCCGATCATGGTGCCCATGCCCAGGGCGATGGCGACGGCAACTTTGACCCAGGTGGGAATGAACTTGGTGGCGAGATCGAGCTTCTTCTTGTAGTTGGCCATCACCGCAGCTTCTTCCGCGGTGAACTCCGGTTTTTTTGACTTGGCCATCAGGCGCAACGCTTCGCTCGAGACATACATATCGTTGCGCACGTTGCCCTGCTGATTGGAGGGCACGCCTTTCAGCGTTTTGTACTGCGCAACCTCGTGTTCAATCTCGAGAATCATCTGCCGCTCGGCCAGGATGGTGGTCGGCGTTTGCTTCTTGGTTTGTAGATATTCGGTCAGGTCGGCCCGCGGATCGTCGATCACTGCGTTGGAATCGACGTGCGCACTCATCACTTTGGCCGCCTGCTCGGACACGGCAACGAAGTCCTGCACCTGGCTGTAGCCGACAGCATGGTTCAACGCATACGCGGTGGGCACGGTGCCGATCAGAATCAGCATGATGAGTCCCATGCCCTTCTGTCCGTCATTCGAGCCGTGAAAGAAGCTCACACCGGTGCAGGTCAGAATCAGCAGACCGCGAATCCAGAACGGCGGCGGCGCATCCCCTTTTGGCGCCTCAAAAAGCCGGGGATCTTTGATCACAAACTTCATCAGTAGCAGTAGTAGCCCGGCGCACACGAAACCGACGATCGGCGAAACCAGCAGGGAGCGGAACACGTTTCCTACCTGTGACCAGTCGACGCCAGTGGTGCCCGTAGTCGCGGACATCAACTGGTTCGCGAGGCCGACACCGATGATCGAACCAATCAGGGTATGCGAGCTGGAAGCCGGCAGCCCGAGCCACCAGGTACCCAGGTTCCAAAGGATGGCCGAAATCAGCAAGGCGAAGACCATGGCGAAACCCGCGCCCGAACCCACCTTCAGGATGAGCTCCACGGGCAGCAGCGAAACCACCGCAAACGCCACCGCGCCGGAAGAAAGCAGCACCCCAATCAGGTTCCACATACCCGACCACATCACAGCGATGTGTGGCTCCAGGGAGTGGGTATAGATCACCGTAGCGACGGCATTGGCGGTGTCATGGAACCCGTTCACAAATTCAAATCCGAGCGCAATCAGCAGGGCGATCGCCAACAGGGCGTAGGCTGTCACCGAAGCCGAATGCTGGACCGCAAACAGGTCACCCAGCAACTGCGAGGCAGCCCACGCGATACCGCCGACCAGCACAACCCCAAAGATAATCATGGGGATCATGCCCGGTTTCCGGTTCATTTTGTCATGGACAGCCAACGGCTTCCCAGGGGGGGTAGCTAACACCGCAGATGTTGCTTCTTTCACGTGCGCACACTCCGGACTACAGGTGAGCAACGGTACCAAAGTGACTCAATCGATATTGTGAATTCTGGCTCCCCCAAATGTTAAAGTTCCATGAATCAGCCCGGAGCCAACGGGCGCGGGGCGATGTGTACGGGCTTGCGGACGCGCAAAATTTTCGGGTATCAGGGCACGATTTTACGGCGGCGAGTTGGGACCAGCTTGCTTCGCCGGCTACGAAGGCTGGGTGCCCCATTGCCCCGATTTCCTGTGGAGGCTTGTTGCGTTGATACACTCCATGCGCCTTTCCTTAAAGAAAGGCGCACACGCGGACATATCTAGCACAGCGTGGCAGGAAATCGGGGTCAAGCCCGGTTTTGCCTGCCCCGGCGTGCCGTGGGGCTTGAGTGGGATACCACAGCACTCGACGCGCCTTTTTGTCACTAGAAGCGAAGCCGAGGGACCAAGTAGTCTCTCAACCGGCACTCGGTGGGACGGGCCGCCCCTACCGCCAATCGTCCTTGGCCTCCATCAAGCCTTGGTTCATCACCGACTCGAACGATGGATGCTTCTTGATGTAAACCTCTCCGAAGTTGCTGTCCTGCCGCAACAGAATCGCCTGCAAGCGAACCAGCTCGAGCAGCGCCAGAAACATGCAGATGAGCGCCCGCTCGGACCGCGTATTTCTAAGCAGGCTGCTCAACGAAACCGGACGTTCTTCCATGATCAGGCGCCGGCGCACGTAATCGAGCATCTGCGACACCGTCACGGCCTCCTCGTTCACATCCAGCACTGGTCTTTGCCGCGCCCGGTCAAGAATCTCCCGGAAGACCCGAACCAGGTCGACGGTATCAGCAGCAATCTCCTGCTCACCCTCTTCCGCACGAAACTGCCGCATCGCCGGATTGGACCAGGTGGCGGCCTCGATCTGTTGCTTTTGCAGCAGCATCTGGGCTGCGTTCTTGAAGCGTTCGTGCTCCAGCAGGCGCTCCACCAGCTCCCGCCGCGGATCTTCCTGCTCCCCGTCAGCCCCTTCCGCCGAGGCGCGGGGAAGAAGCATGCGGCTCTTGATATGGATCAGCAGCGAAGCCACATAAATGAAGTCCGCCGCCGCATCCACCTCGGTCTGCTTCAAACCCTCCACGTAGGCCAGAAACTGGGCCGTGATGCGCCCGATGGGGATGTCATAGATATCGATGTCCTGCTTGCGGATCAGGTCCAGCAGCAGGTCCAGCGGACCGTCGTACACCTGGCCCACAGAAATGCTGTAAGGAGATGCGCTCTCGGCAGCTTCCCGCTTCTGCGCCTGCTTCTCCGTTTCCTCGCGCTTTTCTTCGCTCATAGCGCGCGCTCTCCAGGCTCGGGGAGCACCAGTTGCATGGCGTCCCTCACCTGCTCCATGGTCTGTTCTGCCCGGACCCGCGCCAGCTCCGAGCCGCTGTGCAGAATGTCATGCACCAGGCGAGGCTGCTCCTCATATTGCCTGCGCCGCTCCTGCATAGGCTGCAGCTCGGCCACGATGGCGTCCGCGGCCCAGCCCTTGCACTCGATGCATCCGATGCCCGCCGACCGGCACCCCTCATAGACTCTGGCCAATGTCGAAGAGGTCGAAAAGACCTTGTGCAGATCGCCCACCGGACAAACATCCGGATCGCCCGGGTCGCTCCGCCGGACCCGCGCCGGATCGGTCACCATGGTCTTCAGCTTTTGCCGCACCACCGGCTCCGGGTCGGTGAGCAGGATGGTGTTGCCATAGCTTTTCGACATCTTGCGCCCATCCGTCCCCGGCAGCTTGGGAGAGGGAGTCAACAGCACCTGCGGCTCGGGCAGAATCGGCGCGCCCGGCCCGGGATAAAAATGATTGAATCGCCGCGCGACTTCCCGGGTCACTTCCACGTGCGCCACCTGGTCTTGCCCTACGGGCACAAAGTCCGCCTGGTAGATCAGGATATCCGTTGCCATCAGCAGTGGATACCCGAGAAAGCCGTAGGTAGTTAGATCCTTACCTCCCGCGGCGACATCGCCAATCTGCAACTGTTGCTCTTTGTAGGTGGGCACGCGCTCCAGCCAGCCGAGGGGCATGATCATCGACAGCAGCAGGTGCAACTCCGCGTGTTGCGGCACCAGGGACTGCACAAAGAGGACACAGCGCTCCGGATCCAACCCCGCTGCCAGCCAATCGAGCGCCACGTCCATCGTGTTTTCGCGAATGTTGGAGGGGTCGGCGTAGTCAGTGGTCAGGGCATGCCAGTCGGCGACAAAAAAATAGCAGTCGTATTCGTGCTGCAGGCGCACCCAGTTGTAGAGGGCGCCCATGTAATTGCCGAGATGCAACTTGCCGGTAGGCCGCATGCCGCTCAGCACGCGTTTGAATTGAGACGAGTCTTGATTCACTGGCTCGATTGTACGGAAAACTCCAGATCGAGAGCAGCAAAACGCGGAAGAAACCGAGCACCGGATTAATCATCGCCATGGTGACCTCGCCGCCAAAAAACAGCATGAGGAAGAGGCTCAGGATCCCCAGCCGGTCATAGACTCGGCAGCCAGCGATAGGGCAGCATGTGGCGGAAGATGTGGCTTCCGTCGAGCGGCGGCAAGGGAAGAAGGTTGAAGGCGGCGAGAAACAGATTCAGCAGCATGCCGAAGTAGAAAATGAGGGCCAGCGGGTAGGCCACCGGGCTCAAGGCCATGAGCTGCGGATCGAGCCGGCCAAAACCCCCGAGAGCCACGGAACGCACACAGGCCAACCCGACCAGCGACGTTTTAGCGATAACGATCAATACCAGCAGCGACACCACAGATCCGATTACATTGCTTACCGGGCCTGCCACGGTCGTAAGAATATCGTCGCGCACAAAGTTCTTGAAGTTGCGCGTGTTCACCGGGGTCGGCTTGGCCCAGCCAATTACCGGGATGTGGGTCACCAACGCCACCAGGGGCAGCATGACCGTGCCCACCGGATCGATATGCTTAAGAGGGTTCAGCGTAATGCGGCCCATCATGCGGGCCGTCTGGTCACCCAGCCGCGAAGCCATCCATCCGTGCGCCGACTCGTGCAGGCTCAGCGCGAACAACAACACGACAAATTGAAAGATCCCCAGGACGAGTTCAGGAGTTCGCATCGGAAGCCTGATGGTAGCACGCCGCACCACGGCTAAGTAGGTTTGTAATCTTCGCCGTGGGGCTGGTTTTCGCTATTCCTTCCGCTTGATCTCGCGGGCCGGGACGCCTCCCCAGATGGCATGCGGAGGCACATCGTGGGTAGCCACGCCCATGGCGCCCAGCATGGCGTCTTCGCCTATCTTCACCCCCGCCATCACCGCGGAGTGATAGGTAAGCCGTGTGCCGGGCCCGACTTCGGTGGTGCGATTCTCTATATCGAGATAATCGGTTGCCTTGTGCCAATGCGTGTACACCGCCGCGTAGTCGGAGATGGAGGTCCCCTTGCGGATGATGAGCTCGCCGCGGTCATCGAGCATCACGTACTTGTGAATGATGCAGTCGTCTTCCACCGTAAGGTTGTAACCGAAACTGAACTCCACCCCGTGGAAGATCTTTACGTTCTTTCCGATGTGCTTGAAGATGTGCTTGGCCAGCATCTTGCGGAAGCGAAAGCCGAGCCAGTGGTTTAACCCCAGCGCCGACCGGTCAAACATCTGCCAGAACCAGATCAACGGCTTGCGCTCAGCGTATTTCTCCACGTCCACATCGCCGTAATACTCCGGCTCGAGCGTCACGTTGGCCGGGTCGAGGCTAAGTGCCAGCACATTGCCGGGCAGCTCGGAGATCAGGGTGGTGTTGAGCTTGCCCCCATGCGGCCGTCCCAGGTAGATCTGGTGCAGCGCGTCGCGCACCAGTTCGCCCCGCAGCCGAGGTTCTTTGTGGCGGGTAAATTCCTCATCCAAATGCGCTAGCCAACGCCGGTAAACCTCTTCGCCTTCGGCCGTCGGCCGCAGCTCACGATACTCATATCTCGCCATGGGTGCCCTTCCTTCTCAGCATACGACACCCACTACTGGATACTGAAAACCGCGTAAACCGTGGCGGAAGCGGTAACCTTCTGCGCGCTGACATTCAGCGGCTCGACCTGGTTCGGCGCTTTAGAGGCCGGCCATCATGGACTGGGCCCGCATGAGCGGTTGGGGTGTGCGTGCTGGAGCCTCATTGCTGGCGTACACCAGGGGACCCAGCGTAGCGTTCAAACCCGAAGCCATCTGCTGTGCAATCTGGCGGGCGCGGTCCAGCGCCAGCTTTGCGGCCCTCGCCTGCAGCGCATCCTGGTCCGCCACGCTCCAGGTCATCTGCCCACTCTGGTTAGCCCCTGCCTTTACCGCCACATCGAGCACCTTGGCGCCATTTGCAGCTGCGGTCTTCACATTCCAGCTCTGCACCACCTGGAACTTGCGCTCCGCCCTCTCCTGCGGAGTCCACTCCTGACTGGTGAATTGCTGCACCGGGGAAATGCCTTGCAACTCACTCTGAATGGCATCCTGCGGAATTCCGGCCGCCTTGAGCGCCGCCGCGATGGCATTCGAAATCTTGGAGCCAGTGGCGTAGGCCGAATCCTGATCTGCGCCGTAGGCCAGGAAGCCGATCTGAACCGTTACCGTATCGGCATCCGCGTTGGCGTCGGCGCTGGTGGTGACGGCGATGGTTCGATTGTCTTTGCTGACTACGATCTGCTGGGCGCGGCTGGGTATGGCAACCGCGCAGAGAATCAGCGCGGCGCAGCCGGCCACGATGCGTTGCATTTGAACTGGCATAGTAGCTCCCTTACCGCCGGGCCAAGCTTGCTGCTTTGCGCAATTGCGCCAGCAGCCGCCGTCCGGCACCTGAGTCTATCGCGTCGGCAGCGCAGCGGACGCCGCCGGCAAAATCGTCGGCGCGGCCAGCGACCACCAGAGCCGCCGCCGCGTTCAGCAACACCACATCTCTCGGCGGCCCCGGCTCGCCTTCCAGGATCCGTTCAATCAGCAATGCGTTCCCGCGGGCATCGCACCCCGCCAAAGCGCTCAGCGGCGCCTGCGCCAGGCCCGCCTCGCCTGCTTCCACGGTAAAGTTGCGGACCGTATGCTCCCGCACTTCGGCCACATCGCTTACACCATTCAGCGTAAGTTCATCCAGGCCATCTCGGCCGTGGACCACGAATGCATGTCTCACTCCCAGCCGAGCCAGAGTTTCGGCCACCAGGGGAACCGCGCCGGGAGCAAAGACGCCGATCACCTGCGCCCTTGCTCCCGCAGGATTGGTCAGCGGCCCGGCAAGATTGAAGAGGGTACGAAAGCCCAGGGCCCGGCGGATCGGCTGCACTCTCTTCATGGCCGGGTGGAGTGCCGGAGCGTAGAGAAACATGAAGCCGGTCTGGCGCAGGCACTCGACCGCCATCTCCGGCTCCAACTCGACCGGGATGCCCAGTGCCTCCAGCACATCGGCCGAACCGCACTTCGATGTGAGCCCCCGGTTGCCATGCTTGGCGATCTTGACCCCGGCCGCGGCCGCCACCAGGGCTGCAGCGGTCGAGATATTGAAGGTTCCCTGGCCATCGCTGCCGGTCCCGCAGGTGTCGACCAACAGCTCCCGTTCCGGCTCACTGAGGCCCACCGGCCGGCTCATGGTCCGCATCGCCTGCACGAAGCCGGATAGTTCCTCCGCCGTGGCGCCGCGGGTCGCGATTGCGGTCAAAAGCGACGCAATCTCCACATCGTTCGCGTCCCCTTCGAGCATCTCCCGCAGCGCCGAGCACCCCTGCTCCTGGGTCAGGGTGCCATGCTCTTCCACCACATGTTTGAGCAGCGCTACCAGCTGGGACATTGCCATTCCTTCCTAAAACATCCTAACCGCACCTGAGACTCGGGAAGACTTCTCATAGGTGCTGCAAATTCAGTCCCGAAGGGACGGCTGAGAGTCCATCTTGTCCAAATTAGCCTTTTTGATGCGCCCGATGTCTAGCGTACTCGCTGAAAACAAATCAACTCTCCAGGCAGATCGCGATCAGTCCCGCAGGGACGGCTGAGAGTAGCCCAGGACGTCAGTCCTGGGTACACATTCCCACCGAGACCAGTCCCGCAGGGACGGCTGAGAATGTCCCAGGACATGGTCCTGGGCTGGCTGCGCAGAACCGCCAATGGTCTATTTTGAAGGTAGAAGTACCCAGGATTGCATCCTGGGGCATTCTCAGCCGTCCCTGCGGGACTGGTCTCATCTTTGACTTGTACCCAGGACTGACGTCCTGGGCTACTCTCAGCCGTCCCGACGGGACTAACAGGAAGTGACCCGCTTTGCCCTCGAAGCCCAATCCCTTTAGTATGGAAGTTCTGTCCAAAGACCAAACGAATGAAAATTCACGAGTATCAGGCAAAAGACATCCTGGAGCGCTACGGCGTAGCCGTACCCAAGGGTGAGGTGGCCAACACGCTTGAAGAAGCGATGGATGTGGCCAAACGGCTCTTTTCAAGTGGTGCCAAGGGTGTCGTAGTCAAGGCGCAGATCCACGCCGGCGGCCGCGGCAAGGGTGGCGGCGTTAAACTCGCCAAAACTCTGGGCGATGCGGAAGAGTACACCAAGAAGATCCTCGGCATGCAGCTGGTGACCCACCAGACGGGTCCCGAGGGCCAGAAGGTGCAGCGGGTGCTCATCGAGGAGATGTCGCCCATCGCGCGCGAGCTCTACCTGGGCATCGTTCTCGACCGCGCCGCCGCCAAGCTGGTCTTCATGGCCTCTCAGGCCGGCGGCATGGAAATCGAGGAAGTCGCCGCCAAGGACCCCGACGCGATCTTCAAGGCCTACATCGACCCTGCGGTAGGCTTCCAGCCCTACCAGGCACGTAAACTCGCCTTCGCGCTGGGCCTCAAGCCGGCCCAGATTAATGACGCGGTCAAGTTCATGACCGGCCTCTACAAAGTATTTCTCGACACCGACGCTTCCCTGCTCGAGATCAATCCCTTCATCACCACCACCGACGACCGCCTGCTGGCGCTCGACTGCAAGATCAACTTCGACGACAACGCCATCTTCCGCCACAAGGAACTGAAGGAACTGCGCGACACCGCCGAAGAAGATCCCTTGGAAGTGGAAGCCTCCAAGTACGCCCTCAACTACATCAAGCTCGACGGCAACATCGCCTGCATGGTCAACGGCGCCGGTCTGGCCATGGCAACCATGGACATCATCCAGTACGCCGGCGGCTCGCCGGCCAACTTCCTCGACGTAGGCGGGGGCGCCAACCAGCAGCAGATCGAGCACGCCTTCGAAATCCTGCTCTCCGATAAGAACGTGCAGGCCGTCTTCATCAACATCTTCGGTGGCATCCTGCGCGTCGACACCCTGGCGCAGGGCGTCGTAGAAGCGGCCAAGAAGACCAACGTGAAGGTTCCCGTCATTCTTCGCCTGGAAGGAACCAACGTGGAGCAGGGGCGAGAAATCCTCAAGCAGTCAGGCCTCAACTTCATCATTGGCGAGACCATGCAGGATGCAGCCGCCAAGGCAGTGCAGGCCGCCAAAGACTACGCCGCCAAAAAATAAGAACAGGAATCCTGGAGCAATCTATGTCTGTGTTAGTGGACGAAAATACGCGGCTCATCGTGCAAGGCATCACCGGCAAGGAAGGCACATTCCACGCCAAGGGCTGCGCCGAGTATGGGACCAAGGTAGTGGGCGGAGTAACACCAGGCAAGGGAGGCACCGTGCACGAGGGCTGGCCGGTCTTCGACACCGTTGCCCAGGCCGTCGAGAAGACCGGAGCCAATGCCACCGTCATCTTCGTGCCCCCGCCGTTTGCCGCCGATGCCATTCTCGAAGCCGAAGACGCGGGGTTGCCGCTGATCATCTGCATCACCGAGGGAATCCCCACCAACGACATGGTCAAGGTGTGGAGCGTGGTCAGCAAATCCAAATCGCGCCTGATCGGGCCCAACTGCCCCGGCGTTATTTCTCCCGGGAAGGCCAAGATCGGCATCATGCCCGGCCGTATCCACAAGCAGGGCAGCGTGGGCATTGTCTCCCGCTCCGGCACCCTCACCTACGAAGCTGTCTATCAACTCTCCCAGCGCGGGATCGGCCAGTCCACGGCCATCGGCATCGGCGGCGATCCCATCATCGGCACCACCCACGTCGACGCGCTCAAGCTGCTCAATGAGGACCCCGGGACGGAGTCCATCATCCTGATCGGCGAAATTGGAGGCACGGCCGAGGAGGCCGCCGCCGCCTATGTAAAGGCGCACGTCAAGAAGCCGGTCGTGGGCTTCATCGCCGGCCAGACCGCGCCTCCCGGGCGGCGCATGGGCCACGCCGGGGCCATCATCTCCGGCGGCCAGGGCACAGCGGCCGACAAGATGAAGGCGCTCACAGAAGCTGGTATTCACGTAGTGCAATCCCCCGCCGCAATCGGCGAAACATTAGCCAAGGTCATCGGAAAATAGGAGTATTCGTGCAACGCACCTTCAGCATCATCAAGCCCGACGCGGTCCGCAAGAGCTACTCAGCCGCGATTCTTGCCGAAATTGAAAAGGCGGGCTTCAAAATCGTCGCCATCAAGAAGATGTTTCTCTCCAAGTCGCAGGCCCAGGGCTTTTACGCCGTGCACTCCCATCGGCCCTTCTTCGATTCGCTCACCACGTTCATGTCCTCCGGCTCCATCATCGCCATGGTGCTGGAGAAGGAAAATGCCATTGCCGACCTGCGCAAGCTGATGGGCGCCACCAATCCGGCCGACGCGGCCGAGGGCACCATCCGCAAGCAATTCGCGTCCTCCATCGAAGAAAATGCGATCCACGGCTCCGACGCCGAGGACACGGCAGCCTTCGAGATAGGCTATTTCTTCGCCGGCTACGAGTTGATTTAGGCCCATTCCCTGGCCACGTGTCAGTCTGCCTACCGCGGAAGTGCCTTGACATGAGGCCGCTGGCCAAGCAAACTTGCGCAGATGGGGCTTAAGTTGCTAAAGCCCAGCGTGTCATACGAGGTCGGCATTGGGTGGATCACCGGCTAGCAAGGTTACCTACACACTTGAGTCCTCGCTTGACAGCGTCAATCGCGTGGAACAGACCGCAGAAGAGTTGGCCAGGAAGGCCGGTCTGGAAGAAGAGGAGATCTATCGCGTCGCTATGGCAGTCCGTGAAGCAGCGGTCAATGCCGTGCTTCATGGCAATTCCTACGACCCGGAAAAGAGTATTACTGCCTCGTTCGAACAGACCGCAGATTCCCTGGTGATTCGTATCGCGGACCAGGGAAAAGGGCTGAACCCGGATACCTTACCCGATCCACTGGCGCCCGAGAATCTGCTGCGCGGTTCTGGACGGGGTATCTTTCTCATCCGCTCCTTCATGGATGAGGTACACTTTCGTCAATTGCAGCCCGGCACTGAACTTACCCTCATCAAACATCTAGGAACCGCCCGTTCCGCAATTTAAGGAGGAGTTTTCGTGAGCATGAAAATCAAGACCCGTCAGGTGGACGGGATCAGCATAATGGATTGCAGCGGACGTATTACGCTGGGAGAAGGCAGTGTGCAGCTGCGTGACGCCGTACGTGATCTGCTCGCCAAAGGCTCCAAGCAGATCCTGCTCAATCTGGGTGACGTAACCTACATCGACAGCTCGGGCATCGGCGAACTGGTCAGTGCGTTCACTACTGTCCGCAACCAGGGCGGAGACCTTAAACTTCTCAATCTCACCAAAAAGGTCCACGACCTGCTGCAGATCACCAAGCTCTACACCGTTTTCGACGTCAAGGACGACGAAGCAAGTGCAGTCGCATCCTTTGCTCGCGCCTAACGCATTTTCACTTCTGGTGTTTACTGGGCAGCCGCTTCCGAGGCGGCTTTTCCTCAAGAAAAGCCGCACCTCGTTGTCCTTCCCGGTGCAGCGTAGAAGTGAAAATGCTCTAGACCTTTCTAGAACGGCTTCCTTTTAAACCAACCAGGGTGCCTGCCTCGCAATCACAGCGAAGTGGGCACCCTTGTTTTGTCCGGTTGACCTACAGCAGAGTTGGGGTGCCCCATTCAAGCCGTTCTTTGGCTTGAGTGGGAGACCACAGCTCTACACCCCACACTTTCAAACCCCACTCAGGATTTACTAGAAGCTGACCTTAGGCACATTCTGAGCGCCGGGACTCGCCTGGAAATAATCGTTGTTCCGTTGGAACCCGCCCATACTCGCCCAGATGCTGTTGGGAAACTGCCCTATAAATGTGTTGTAGTCCTGAATTTGCTGGTTGTAGCGCATTCTGGCCACGCTGATCCGATTTTCCGTGCCCGCCAATTCGTCGGAGAGGCGCTGAAAGTTCTGATTCGACTTCAGGTCGGGATAATTCTCCGACAACGCCAGCAGCCGTCCCAACGCGCCATCGAGCTGGCCGTTAGCCTGGATGCTGGCTTTCGGATCGCCATGCGCGTTCAGTAGACCAGCCCGTGCATTCGCGATATCGCCGAACACGGTCGTCTCCTGCTTGGCATAGCCTTTCACCGTCTCCACCAGGTTCGGAATCAGATCGGCGCGCCGCTGCAGCTGATTGTTGACTTCACCCCAGGAGGCAGTGACCGCCTCCCGCTTGGTCACCATCTGATTCTTTGCGCTTACATAGCTGCCAAAAACCAGCAGCACCGCCAGGAATATAACCACAAGCGCCGCGATCCCTACCCAAAGCCCGCGTCTCATTCGATCGTTCTCCTTCTCTTGCTCAGCATTCTCATTATCAGCCTACCAACTGCCTGAAGCCCCACCACCGCCGGAACTTCCCCCGCCAAACCCGCCAAATCCACCGCCATCGCCACCGCCACCGCCAAAGCCGCCGCCCCCGCCCCGGCCGCCCCAACCACCGCCACCACCGCCGCCCAGGAACATGCCAATCAGGAAGCCGAGCAGGCCCGAACCACCAAGCCGCGCCAGGAGGAAAATCACCCCCAACAGGACCAGGCCCAGAACTACCACCTGGCCCAAGGTAAGTGGCTGCGCCTGGGGGACAGGAGGCGGCCCACGGCGTGGCTGGGCTGTGAGTGTCACGCCGGCGTCGGCCGCGATCACTCCGGCGATCTGCTGCACCGCCATCGTAACCGCCCCGTCAAAGTCATTCTGTCGCAGATACGGCACCATCTGCCGGCCGATGTCACCCACCCGGCCGTCGGGCAGAATCCCTTCGAGGCCATATCCCACCTCGATGCGGTACTTGCGATCGTTGGTGGCGAAGATCAGGAGCAGGCCGCGGTCCGTGCCCTTCTTCCCCACCTTCCACTTGTCTTCGAGCGCGGTGGCAAAGTTTTCAATGGGTTCGCCGTCGAGCGACTTGATCGTGACCACGGCGATCTGGGCATGGGCCTGGCGATCGACCTGCGCGCACAGCGCGTTCAGAGAAGCCAGGGTTTGCGGAGATAATACGCCGGCAAAGTCATTGACATAATTTGTGGGCTGGGGCAGGTCCTGCACCCGCTCTGCCCGCAAAACGCTGGAACCGGCGAGAAGCAGCACAAGGACCGCGAACAGACGTAGACGCATCGCCTCATTGTACTCAGACGGAGTTGTACCCGCTGCCGGGCCGGCATGCGGGCACAGGACTGCAGGCTGGAGTCTACTTACTGCCCGGCCGTGGGCACATTCTGATCCTTGGCCATCTGCTGGGCCATTTGTAGATGTTGAGCGATGATCTTGCTCCCCTGGTTGGCCGCGTCCTTGGCGGTCTGGTCCTGTCCTGAGGAGGCTTCCATCTGGAACTCGGTCAGGTCCTGCTTGTGATCCTTGACCATGTCTTTGATGTAAGCCTGGTCATAGGCCGATCCGGAGAGCGCCTGAAGCTTGGCTATGGTCTTCCGATCGCCCTTCGAAATTTGGTCCGGCGGCTTCACTCCAAGCTGCTGGGCAACCGGCTTCATCTGATCGTTCAGCTTGGTATGGTCATCGATCATCCGCTGGGCAAACTCCTTCACCTGCGGGTTATTGCTTTTCTGCAGGGTCAGCTGCCCTAGCTGCACCTCAGCCAAACTTCCCTGCATCGCCTTGCTTACGAACATCCTATCCACCGGAGAGGGCTGTCCTGCCGTCTGCATACCAGTCATTTGCGGGTCCATGTTCGGGTTCTGCCCCGGGGCTTGGCCCGGGACCCCGGTATCACGGGGCATCTGAGCTAAGCCGAAACTTCCACACAGCAACATGGCGCCCGCCAGAGCAACGACTCTTTTGCCATAGGTAGTCGAAAGATTCATGGTTTACTCCTCAGTGATTGGATGCCCTGTCGCCTACCGCGGTGCCCCGGAGCCGCCGTTTTGACCGCAGGCAAAACCGGCGACCCTGCCAACCAGTTATCCTTTAAGTATCTATGACCTCGACGCAGCCAGTTGCAGTTCAGCCACCCACCGCCCGCCGCCAGGAAACCGTCACCACCGTCCACGGACACCGGCTGGCCGACGACTACGCGTGGCTACGCGAAAAAGATAGCCCTGAAGTCATCGCATTTCTGGAGCAGGAGAATGCCTATACCCACGCCGTCATGAAGCCCACGGAAGAACTGCAGGCCAAGCTCTACGCCGAAATGCTCAGTCACATCAAAGAGACCGATGTCTCGGTGCCCTTCCGCTACCGGGGTTATTTCTACTACTCGCGCACCGAGCAGGGCGCCCAGTATCCCATCTACTGCCGCAAACACGGTTCCCTCGATGCACCCGAAGAGGTCATGCTCGATATGAACCAGATGGCGGTCGGCGAAAGTTTCCTGGCCTTAGGCGCCGTCAGCGTCTCCGACGACGGCAACCTGCTGGCCTACTCCACCGACACCACAGGATTCCGCCAATACACGCTCCACCTTAAAGATTTGAAAACAGGCGAAGTACTCGCCGACCAGGCCGAGCGCGTTGGCTCCGTCGTCTGGGCAACAGATAACCGCACCCTCTTCTACTCCGTTGAGGATGAGGAGACCAAACGCCAGCACCAGCTCTTCCGCCATGTGCTGGGAAG
Organism: uncultured Acidobacteriaceae bacterium; assembly: GCA_963821315.1. Taxonomy (GTDB): domain Bacteria; phylum Acidobacteriota; class Terriglobia; order Terriglobales; family Acidobacteriaceae; genus PALSA-350. The sequence goes on from CAWGDP010000025.1 coordinate 695,217, forward strand.
GCCGCAAGCCGAGGATGTCCTGGTCTACGAAGAAGCCGACGAGCGCTTCAATGTCGGCGCCGGCCGCACCCGCGACGGCAAGTACATCGTTCTCGAGAGCGCCAGCCACACGGCCAGCGAAGAGCGCTTCCTGCCCGCCGATGATCCGCAAGGAGACTGGACGCTGATCGAACCGCGGCGCGAGAACATCGAGTACTACACCGACCACCGCGATGGGCTTTGGTACATTCGCGTAAACGACACCGCCCGAACCTTCCGCATCGTCACTGCCCCGGTCGCCACCCCGGACCGCGCCCACTGGCGCGAGATCGTCGCCCACCGTGAAGATGTGATGCTCGAGGATCTGGAGCTCTTCCAATCGTTTGCCGTGCTGGTCGAGCGCGCCAACGGCCTGCCGCAAATGCGCGTTCTGTCCTTTGCCGACGAGGGCGTGTTTGCCGCCTCTTCGCGTCAGATTGCATTTCCTGAGCCTACCTACAGCGCACATCCGCACGTCAACCGTGAATTTGTAACCGACAAATTTCGTTATGGGTATCAGTCACTGGTTTCGCCCACTTCGGTCTATGAGTACGATCTGCAAACCAGTCAGTCCGCGTTGCTCAAAGAGCTGGAGGTGCCGGGCGGCTTCGATCGCTCCCTATACCGCTCAGAGCGGCTCTTCGCCACAGCTCCAGACGGAACAGCCATTCCGATTTCGATCGTCTACCGCAAAGATCAGAAGGGCGAGGGCACAAACCCTCTTTACATCTATGGCTATGGCTCGTACGGATATGCCCTACCCGTAGGTTTCAACTCTAACCGCCTCAGCTTGCTCGATCGTGGGTTCGTCCTGGCCTACGCGCATATCCGCGGCGGCGGTGACATGGGAAAGCCCTGGCACGATGCCGGGCGGCTGATGCAGAAGATGAATACCTTCACCGATTTCATCGCGGTGACGGAATATCTCACCGCCCATGGCTATGGCGACCCACGCCGAGTCGCCATGGAAGGTGGCAGTGCCGGCGGCCTGCTGATGGGCGCGGTCGCCAACCTGCGCCCCGATCTCTACCGTGCTGTTCTCTCCCACGTGCCTTTCGTAGACGTGATGAACACCATGCTTGATCCCACGCTTCCTCTGACCATCGCCGAGTACGAAGAATGGGGAGACCCCAACCAGGCAGAGGCTTTCGCCTACATGCTGCAGTACTCGCCCTACGACAACCTGCAGCGCAAGGCTTACCCGGCGATGCTGGTCAAGACCTCCTTGCATGACAGCCAGGTGATGTATTGGGAACCGGCCAAGTATGTAGCCAAGCTGCGCACCCTGAAGTCCGACGATCATGTTCTGCTGCTCGAGACCAACATGAGCGCAGGACACGGCGGCGCCTCCGGCCGCTACGATTATCTGAAGGAGATCGCCCTCGACTACGCCTTCCTGCTGCAGGAACTAGGACAAGGATAGTTGCTGAAACCGAAAGGGAAACAGCAGGTCCCTCCACTGCGCTTCGGATTTCCTGTCGAATTTCCTCTGGCTGAAGGGTACGGGCTTTAGCCCGTACGTAAAGAAAAGCAGACAACAGTGGGCTTTAGCCCCTGAGGGCAGCTTTGTGCCCAATATGCTGAAAAGTCATCCCTCAGGGGCTAAAGCCCAGATAATTCTGGTGGGTTTATGTACGGGCTAAAGCCTGTCATCCTTCGATCCAGAGGAAGCTCGACAGGAAATCCGGAGCGCGGCGTAGCGGGCTCTGCAAAGGAATTCGCCCAAACAAAACGACCCGCAGCAAAAGCTGCGGGCCGCTTCGTTTCCACCGAATCAGTTAGCGCCGTTCGTGTTCCCCGCCCCCGTTGTTGGGGTGGGATTCATTGTGTGGTTGGCTAGCATTCTGATGAGGCGCTTCGTTGTATTTCGGTTGATTGTTGGCCGGGGCCTTGTACGCGTTGTTGTTGACCGGGGCTTTATACGCGTTGTTTGTGTTGTTGTAAGCCGGCCGGGCTGCGTTGTTGTTATACGCCGTGTGCGTGGCCATGCTGGCGTTGGTCATCGGATGGCTTACCGCCGCCATGGCAGGTCTTCCGCCATTGACCGACGCGAAGTTGGCCCGGTTGGTGCTGGCGAAATGCTCATGGGACATCTGTTCCGACGTCGCCTGAACGTGGGATTCGCGCGCCGCGGCCATCTCCTGGCCGTTGGGTCGGGCATTGATACCGCCAGGCCCATTGAAGCTGGTGCGGTTGATCACGGTCGTATTATGAATCACCGTGTTGTCGATGTACGTATTGTGGACGATGGTCGTGTTTACGTGCAGCACCGCGGTGTTATAGGCAAAGTGTCCGCCCTCCCAACGCCCGCCGTAGAAGCCCACACCGCCATATCCGAAGCCGTAGTTGACCCCACCGTAGAAGCCGACATGGGGACCCCAGTAGCCTGCATGCCAGGCATAAAGGCCGCCGGCAAAGCCCCAGTATCCAGGAGTCCAGAGAAATCCGGGCTGGGGAGCAAGCACCCAGGTGCCCGGAACCCAGTAGTAGCCGGCTTCACCGTAGGCCCAATACCCGGGCGTCCACAAATAGCCATCCCCGGGGCAAATCGGCTGTGCGTATACCGGCAGTACAGGCGGAGCGATATTGATAGAAACGAAGACGCCTGCGAATGAAGAAGCGGGCACGATCGACACAAGAAGTGCGAGAAATAGGGTACGAATTGCACGGATGGAACGCATTGGCTTGCTCCTTGCTGGCTGAACCTTGCCGGCTGAGTACCGGCCCGATCTGTACTAACGCCGACCCCGGAATTTTGTTGCTGGCAGGGTGCCAGGAAGGTTACCTCCGGGTCGCGCTAAACCCAGCCGTGCTAAGGGTATCGGCGATATATGCAGGTGGCCATACCACGTTCGCACCAAGCGCCCTGGTTAGGATATTGGGGAAGTACGGTTGGCGAGGCCGGTCAGCGGCCCTTCGAGCCGCCCAGCAGTGAACCGAGCAGGCCGCGGACGATTTGCCGCCCGACCGTGCTGCCCATGGTGCGGGCGGCGCTCTTGGCTACGGTCTCGATCAGGCTCTCCCCCCGCCGTCCACCGGAAGAACCAGTGCCCAGCGAGGCAAGTTCCCCCAGCCAGGTAGTCGGTTTCGGCGCAGGTTGCTGAGCAGAAATGGTTTGCGCGGCGCGGGCCTGCAACAGCTCATAAGCCGATTCGCGATTGACCGCGTTCTCATAAACCCCGGCCACCACGGAATCGCGGATGATCTGCTGCCGTTGCTGCGGCGTAATGGGGCCGATCTGGCTGCGGGGCGGGCAAACCAGGGCGCGTTCCACCACCCCCGGGGTTCCCTTTTCATCTAAAAACGAGACCAGCGCTTCGCCCACCCCCAACTCCAGGATCACCTGTTCGACGTTGATCTCGGGGTTAGCGCGAAAAGTCTGGGCCGCCGCCTTGACCGCTTTCTGGTCCTTGGGAGTAAACGCGCGCACCGCATGTTGGACCCGGTTGCCCAGTTGGCCCAGGATGCCATCGGGAACGTCGATGGGATTTTGCGTGACGAAGAATACCCCTACTCCCTTCGACCGCACCAGGCGAACCACCTGGTGGACTTTGTCTTCGATCACTTTAGGCAGGTCGGAAAAAAGCAGGTGCGCCTCATCGAAGAAGAAGACCAGCTTGGGCTTTTCCGCATCCCCGACCTCCGGCAGCCGCTCAAACAGCTCGCTCAGCAGCCACAACAGGAAAGTGGCATACAGCTTGGGCGAGTTGATGAGCTTGTCTGCCGCCAGGATATTGACTACGCCATGACCCTGGGCATCCGTCTGGATGAGGTCATCCAGATTGAGCGCCGGTTCACCTAAAAACTTGTCTCCGCCCTGCTGCTCCAAAGCAAGCAGCCCACGCTGCATCGCTCCCACGCTAGCTGCCGAAATATTGCCATACTGCGTCTGCAACTCCTTGGCATGCGTGGCCGCGTACTGCAGCATGGCCTGCAGGTCCTTGAGATCCAGCAGCAGCAGTCCCTGGTCATCGGCGATCTTGAATACCGCCGTCAGCACGCCGGCCTGGGTTTCGTTAAGGTTCAGCAAGCGGCTGAAAAGCAAGGGCCCCATCTCCGACACCGTCGCCCGCACCGGGTGCCCCTCCTCACCGAAGACGTCCCAGAAAGTAACCGGGCAGCCGGCAAAGGAGAAGTCAGTCAATTTAAGCTTTTTCACGCGATCGTCGATCTTGGCGTTCTCGACTCCCGGCTGGCTGATCCCCGAAAGATCGCCCTTCACGTCCGCAGCAAATACCGGCACGCCGATGCGGCTGAAGGCCTCGGCCATTACCTGCAGCGTGACCGTCTTGCCCGTCCCGGTTGCCCCGGCAATCAAACCGTGACGATTCGACATGGCCGGCAGCAGGTACAGAGGATCTTTGCTCTGAGCGATCAGCATCGGTTCGGGCATAGTCGAGGATCTCCTGATGTCGGCAGTGCGCCGAAGGAGTTCAATTCTATATTGTGTCCGCTGACGAGGTTCACTGAGGCGCAAATAGCAAGCGCCCGTGAGCTTAGGCTCACGGGCGCGCTGAAGAGCAGCCCTCCCCCAGAACTGGTCCTCGAACAGAACAATATCGTTCGCTCTTTGGGTTGGCTACATCACGCTGGTTACAAAAACCAGTGACCGCAGGGTAGGTTACTTCCCCCGCAGGCAGCATGTGTATTTGTGTGATACATCCTTGTGGTGCCCGCGGGGACCCCGGGGGCGGCTCTCAAAATACGCAACCCTCATGAAGCTTCTTCGCAGCCTCTACGCGCTCACCATCTTTCTAAGTGCCTTTCTGCTCTTTGTTGTGGAGCCGATGGTAGCCAAGCAACTGCTCCCCACGCTGGGGGGATCGTCCGCGGTCTGGACCACCTGCCTGGTGTTCTTCTCCATCGTGCTCCTGCTGGGTTACCTTTATGCGCATTGGATTTCATCGCGCTTCACTCCCCCTCAGCAGGCAATCATTCACATCCTGCTGTTGACTGCGGCACTGATGATGCTAGGCGTTCGCGTCCGCCCCACGACTTCGGCGGTTAGCTATCATCCCGCACTGACCGTCTTCCGCGTGCTGGCCACGGTGATTGGTCTGCCCTACCTTGCGCTTTCCGCAACCACGCCGTTACTGAATTCCTGGTACGCCCGCACCTTTGAAGGCCAATCGCCCTACCGCCTCTTTGCTCTCTCCAATTTCGCTTCCCTGCTGGCGCTGGCCAGCTATCCGCTGCTCATCGAGCCACGCCTGACCATGAGCCGGCAAACCGCGTGGTGGAGTACCGGTTTTCTGCTCTTCGCCATAGTCTGCGGCGCGATCGCCTGGCAGGGCCGCAGACGGCCGATTTCCCCTGTCTCACCCGAGCCGGTTGCCAGGGTCGTGCCTGCTGCCCCGGAAGTCTTCTGGTTTGTCCTCGCCATGGGTGGCGGCATGATGCTGACCGCGGTCACCCACCACATGAGCGAGAACATCGCCGCCATCCCCCTCTTGTGGCTGCCGCCCTTGGGTTTGTACCTGCTGACCTTCATCCTGGCCTTTCAGGGAGCCTGGCAGCCTGTACGCCAGTCCATGTTGCGCCTGGTGCTGGTCGCGGTGGCATCGATGGCTTACGTGCTGCGGGATATTCGCTCCCAGTGGCCCATCATGGTGAGTGTTCCGCTCTTTCTGATCGCACTCTTTGTGATCTGCTTCTTTCTCCATGGCGAGCTCTATGCGCGGCGTCCCGATACTTCGGCCATGACCAGGTTTTATCTCGTCGTCGCGGCGGGAAGCGCGGCCGGAACCCTGTTGGTCGGGGTGATCGCTCCCCTGCTCCTGCCCGCAAACTATGACCTCGCCTGCACCCTGGTGGTGGTGTCCTTGATCGCCCTGGCCGCAACCTGGCATGACGGTTGGGGATTGCGCATGCTTTGGGTGGCGGGCGCGACCGCAGCCATTGTGGTGCTGAGCACGCAGATACGGCAATACGACGATGATGCAGTCGCCCTGGTGCGCAACTTTTACGGGACTTTGCGGGTGAGGGAAACCCACCTGCCCCCCCAATCCGATACCGACCGCCAGCTTCTCAACGGAACCATCGAACACGGCGCGGAGTGGTTCGCGCCTCAGTTTCTTAACCAGCCCTTGACCTATTACGCCACCAACTCCGGCCTGGGCTTAGCCATGCGGTTGTGTTGTGGATCCGGTACCAAGCGCGTCGGCGTGATCGGCTTGGGAACGGGAACCGTCGCGGCCTATGGCAATCCTGGAGACGTGATCCGCTTCTACGAGATCAATCCGCTGGTGGAACGGCTGGCGAGGTCATGGTTTACGTTTCTTCATGACAGCGGCGCGCACACCGACGTGGTCCTGGGCGACGCGCGCTTATCCCTGGCCGTTGAGCCTCCGCAGCGCTTCAACGTGATTGTGATCGATGCCTTTTCCGGCGACGCCATCCCGGTCCATCTGTTAACCCGGGAGGCGCTGGCACTCTATCGCCGCCATCTGGAGTCCGATGGAATTCTTGTCTTCCACGTATCCAACCAGTACGTCGACCTGGAGCCGGTAGTCGCCGCCATCGCCAAGGATGCCGGGCTCCGCGCCATGTCGGTGCACTCCCACGGCGACGAGCAGAATGGCCTGTACTTTTCGGATTGGATTCTGGTGACCGCGAACCAGGCGTTCTTGAGTCAACCGGAGGTCTTCAATAACGCTTTCCCGACCCATTTGCGCGCCGACGTACGCCTATGGACGGACAATTACAGCAGCCTGCTTCCCCTGCTCAAGTGGTACAGCAGGTAGACAAACGGCAGATGGCCGCCACGTTACCATATACATCTAGCAGCAATCAGTCGATTCAATCAGGAACTGCCTACCTATGAACAGTCGGTTCTGCCGAAGTTTCTTCCTGGTCTTGGTTCTGTGCTCACCGGCAAGTTTCGGGCGGTCAGCGGCTCCGCAGCAGCCAGCCACTGCCGGCGCGGTCACCGGCGTGGTCGTCGATGCGGCCGGAAATCCAATCGCAGGTGCGCAAATCACCAGCGGTGCGGGAGATCTTCTGGCCACCACCGATGCTGACGGCAAATTCACGCTTTCCGCGGGCGCCGGAACGGTGACCATCCAGGCATCTCATTTTGCTCCTGCCTCGGTAATCATCGCGGGGCAGGCAACTCAACGCATCCAGTTGGACCATCCCTTCGAAAACGTTACCGTCACCGCCTATCGCTCGCCCCTAAGCTCCCTGGACAGCCCAGCCAGCACCCGCATAATGACTGCCCAAGCGCTGCGCCATGCCGCCGGCTTGCCGTTGGACGATAAGCTGCGCACCATCCCCGGATTTGAGCTCTTTCGTAGATCGAGTTCGCTGGTCGCCAATCCCACCAGCCAGGGTGTTTCCTTGCGCGGTCTTGGTTCGACCTCAGCCAGCCGCTCGCTGGTAGTCTTCGACAACGTCCCGCTGAACGATCCCTACGGGGGTTGGATCCACTGGGAGGAGCTTCCGCCACTGGACATCCAATCGGTCGAAGTGGTGCGTGGGGGTGCTTCGGACCTCTATGGTTCCAGCGCCATCGGTGGCGTGATCAGCATCGAGCCGGTTCGGCCTAAGAACTCAACCCTGCAGCTCAGCACCAGCGGAGGATCGGAGAGCACGGTCGACGGAGCCTTGCTCGGCAGCTTGACGCTGGGCAAGTGGTCCGGCCTGGTGACCGGTGGAGTGGTTGCCACCGATGGCTACATCCTGACCGCTCCCGCATACCGCGGCCCCATCGACCAGCCATCGAACGTTCATGCCCAAAACCTCCTGATGCAGTTCGACCGTGACCTGGGGAATAGCCAACGCATCTTCCTGCGCGGAAATACGCTCGATGAATCCCGCCACAACGGAACGCCCATACAAAACAATGGCACCCACCTTTGGCGTTATGATGCCGGGTCAGATCTGACCGACTTCATCTTCCGCGTCTACGGCACCGCCGAACACTATCGGCAGAGTATTTTCCTCCGTCAACAGCGCACAGACCGCTGAGACGCTGACCACCAGTGCCGAAGAACCTTCCAATGAGCTGGGATTTGCCGGCCTCTGGCATCACCCCGTTGGTAAGGACTTGCTGCTGCTCGCCGGGGCGGACACCCACTACATCCGCGCGGCAAGCTACCAGACGATTTACGCCGGCAAAGGAAGTGTGTCCAACACGGCCGCCAAGCAGCGGCAAACCGGAGTCTATGGCGAGGTGCTATTTACCCCCAAGAATTGGACCTTCAGCGGCTCGGCGCGGATCGATCACTTCTCCAACTACGACGTCAACCAGTTCATCACCGCAACCGGCACCACCCACCCGCCCTCGTTCAGCGAGAATCCTTTCGACCCGCGTTTGGGTGTGGTCCGTCGCCTTACGCAATCCCTGGCATTGAGCGCCTCCGGCTTCCGCGCCTTTCGCTCGCCCAACGAAGACGAGCTCTACGCCAAAACCCAGGTGGGGCAACAAGTCACTCTTCCCAACCCGTATCTGCGTTCCGAGCGGGCCACCGGCTGGGAGACCGGACTGCAAGCCGACCTGCATAGGATTGGTTCCAGCGTGCGCGTCAGCTATTTCTTAACCCAGGTCAATCGTCCTATTACTACACTGACCATCGCGACAACCCCCACATCGCAGTTACTGATGCGCGCAAACCTGGGCCAGATTGAAAGCCGTGGCGTCTCGCTCGACTACTCCGCCCAGCCGGCCCGTTGGATCTCAGTGGATGGAGGCTATCAATATGCGGATGCCACGGTGACCAAGTTCCAGCAGCAGCCAAGCCTCGTAGGCAATTGGATTCCTGAAGTTGCCCGCAATATGGCAACGGCTCAAGTTGGGTTTACGCAGCGGCGTTTGGGGTTTATCAGCTTTCAGGGACGGGTCAGCGGACACCAGTTTGATGACACGGCGAACGACTATTACATCCCCGGGTACTTCCGGCTGGACGTATATGCAGCCCACGAGTTCCGCCACAACATCTCTCTCTTCGCCAGCGGGCAAAACCTCTTTAATCGGGCAATCATCGTTGGCAAAACGCCTTTGCCCACCCTCGGCACTCCCCGGGTAGCGCGCTTTGGGCTGCGCTACACCTTCGGCGGATAACGGCGGGGGAACGCCTTTCGTGGCTTGTGAGACAGCGGCCACCTCTCCAGAGCGGCGAGCTGAGGCCTTAGAACCTCACTTTCCGCAGCTAAGCTGCCGCGACACCTGCCTCCGCCACGCTATGGTCGTCCTTGCCCGAGCCTCCGCTGACCCCAATAGCGCCCACGACTTCTCCTCCGCGCTTAATCGGAATGCCACCAGCGAAGATCATGATCTTCCCATTGTTCGAAGCGTGGATCCCGAAGAACTGCTGGCCGGACTGCGAGTTCTCGCCCAGCGACTTGGTGTCCAGGTCAAAGGCTCGCGCCGTAAAAGCCTTCTTTTGCGCGATGTCGATGCTGCCAATCCAGCCGCCGTCCATACGCTCAAAGGCCACCAGGTTGCCGCCTGCATCCACCACCGCGATGTTCATCATCACGTTGATCTCGTTTGCCTTTTTGGTGGCCGCCGCGATAATTTTGCGCGCTTCCTCCAGGGTGATTCCGAGTGCTTTTCCCATTGCTTCTCCTCTTTACATTGATCCGCTGTGACTCTAACACAGCTTTTTCGTCGATCGCATCACGTGCAGATTGAATCTGCGATGAAGCGATGCGCCCAGCTCAGACTTTAATTATGATGCTGGTCTCAACCTTCGGCCTCAGCCTGGTCATTGGCTATTTTGCCTCGGGAGATGCGTTATGGCCCGCAAGCCAACCCAACAGGACCGCCTCCGTACATTGACTGACATTTGTCTTGCCCTGCCCGAAGCCAGGCGTGAAGACAAGGCATCGCACGCCGCCTTTCTGGTGGGCAAGAAGACCTTCGCCTACTACCTCAACGATCATCACGGCGACAACATAATCAGCGTTTCTTGTAAGGTCTTGCCCGGGGAGAACCAGTTCCTGGTCCAATCGGATCCCGGCCGGTTCTATCTGCCCGCGTACATCGGATCAAGAGGATGGATTGCTCTGCGCATGGACTTGGCGACACTGAATTGGAGCGAGGTCAAAGAATTGATTCGAGGGAGCTATCTGCAGATGGCGCCGAAGCGGCTTGTCGCGCTACTGAAGCCCTGAGATTTTGCATCAGGGCACAACTACCCTCTCCGAATTGAGTCCCGCAGGACGGCTGACAATCAATCTTGTCCAAATTAGCCCTTTTCGGTGCGCCCGATTTGTAGCGCACTCGCTCAAAACAAATCAGCTCTCAGAGCTTATCGCAATCAGTCCCGTAGGAGTCTGTGTCGTAGCTAAGAAATCGACGAAAAGCTATACGAATTAACCAGCAGAATTCATCGTCATTGATACGGAAATGGTCAACTCTAGCTCAGCGCCGATGTGCTACGACACAGACTCCTACGGGACTCAATTCTGGGCTGGCAGGCTCTCACGAAGACTCTTTTGCCCCGGCCCTTTTTTGTTCGCCATGAAGTGCCTTTCGCTGAAGGCTACTTCAGCTCTTCAAACAGCTTTTCGCCCTCGCCCGGAGCGAGGAAGCGGTTGGCCTCGACCCCATGCTGGCGGGTATACAAGTCGTGGTAACGCCCTTCCAGCGCATAAAGAGTGGAGTGTGTGCCCCGCTCCAGGATCAGGCCACCCTCGACCACCAGGATCTGATCGGCCCGGCGGATGGTCGACAACCGGTGGGCGATCACAAATGTAGTGCGTCCCTGCATCAGGTAGCTGAGGCCATTCTGAATCATGGCCTCTGACTCAGAATCAAGTGAAGACGTCGCTTCATCGAGGATGAGAATGCGCGGGTCGGCCAGAATCGCGCGCGCAATAGAAAGTCGCTGGCGCTGGCCGCCGGAAAGCTTGACTCCCCGCTCGCCCACAATCGTGTCGTAACCATCAGGAAAGCGCAGCGCGAATTCGTCCACGCGGGCAATGGAGCAAGCGGAAAGAAACTGTTCCTCCGTCGCATGAGGGCGAGAGAAGACCACGTTCTCCCGGATAGTGCCATCGAACAGGAACGATTCCTGCAGCACCACCCCAAGCTGGCTGCGATAGCTGTCCAGGCGCACCGTGGAAAGGTCGATCCCGTCGACCAGCACCTGCCCGGAGTCAGGCTTATGAAAGGCGCAGATCAGGCTGATGATGGTCGACTTGCCCGACCCTGAAGATCCAACCAGCGCAGTCACGGTACCCGGACGGGCATGGAATGAAATGCCGTGGAGCACGGGCTTGTCGGCCTCATAAGCGAAGCGCACATCCTCAAACCGCACATCGCCTTCAATCGGTCCCATGACGACGGCGCGCCCGGGCTCGTCATCTTCCTCTTTTTCCGCCAGGATCTCGCTGGTGCGGTCGAGGCCGGCGATAGCCTCCGTCAGCTGAGTACCCACATTCACTACCTGGAAGACCGGGGCGACCATAAAGGCCAGGAACATGGTGTAGGTGAAGTAGTCGCCCAGGGTGATCTTGTGGGCCATTTCCTGGCGGGCGCCCAGCCACATCACGGTGGCGCCGACAATGCCCAGGATGGCAGTCGCCGCCAGCGAAAGCAGCGAAGTCGCGGTGAGCGAGCGGACCACGTTCTGATAAAGCCGTTCCACGCCGCTGGCGAACACTCCGGCTTCGCGATCTTCCGCGTGATAGCCCTTGACCACGCGCACTCCGCCCAGGGACTCGGTCAACCGCCCCGTAACCTCGGCATTGATACGGCCGCGCTCCCGGAAGATAGGACGAATGACGCCGAATGCCTTCTGCAGCACGAAGACAAACGTAAGCACGAAGGCAAAGGAGATGAGGGTGATCTGCGGCACTGATGCGCATCAGGATAAAGAAGGCGAGCACCGCGGTAAGCAGGCCCCCTACAAAATCGACCAGGCCGGTGCCGATCAGGTTGCGCACCCCTTCCACGTCGGTCATGATGCGCGACACCAGCACGCCCGTGCGGGTGGCGTCATAGAAGCTGACCGAGAGCCGCCCGATATGCTGCTGCACCTGCATGCGCAGGTCGGCGATCATCCGCTGGGCGGCCTTCGAAAGTAGTTGGGTCAGGGAGAACGAAGTAATCGCCTGGATGGTGGTCGCCAGCAGAACCGCGCCGACGATCCAGGGCAGTTTATCGGCTTGCTTTTTGACCAGGACATTGTCGACCAGGAACTTGGTCGACGCGGGCAGAACCAGGCCGGAGACCCGGTTGATGACCATGAGCACGAACCCAAACCCCAGCAGCCATCGCCGCGGCTTGATCAGGGTCCAGATCTCAGGCAGCACCTTACGCAGCGGTGGTCTTTTTTTCTTAGGTTCGGTCGTGCCGCCGCCGCTATCCGAACGCGTACGTGTACTTCGTTCTGCCCGGAGCGACATGCCCGCTCCCGCGCTGGATCGCAAGCTCACGCTGTAAAAACCCCTGGACTACACTCTAGCGCGGCGCGCGGTGATAAATGAGCGCACACACAGCACTACATAGATGAGCATGAGGGCCGACATCGCTGCTTTTTCTTCAATAGCTGCCGGATAAGGGAAGAGCTTGCCCTTAAAGAGCTGCACTACCTGGAAAAGGGATTGCGCGGTGGCCAGAAAGCCCAGCAGGCCGACCGTAACCGCTATGTGCATGAACAACATGCGGCGCTTCGCCACCGGGGTTTCGGCCATGCGGCCGAAAGTGATCAGCAGGATCCCAAAAGCTGCGGGAATGAGCGAGGTAGGAAACTTGTTGCCGGTGAGCACAAAGCTCGCCACGCCAAGAATGATCAGGACGATACCAAAAAGAACAGTGATTTTCGCCATTAAGAGCTGTTATTCTCCGCGAAGCTTAGATCTCGAAGCAGCGCCAAAGCTCGTCCAGGTCAAGGGTAAAGCCTTCGACGGGGCCACTTCCCTGGACCGTCTTGCCGGATACCGCAGCTGCCTCGCGGCCGGGCTCATAGACGTAAACCCTCTTCCTATACGGATCGATAAGCCAGCCCAGCGCCACGCCGTTCTCTATCCAGCGCTCCATCTTCTGCTGCGCCTTGGGAAGGCTATCTGAGATGGAAAGCAACTCAATGATGAAATCCGGGCAAAGATAGGGGAGGCCGGTCAGATCATCCTTGGTCAATCCCTTAAGCTTCTGTGGCAGGACATAAGCGGCATCCGGATTCAGCATCGAGCCGTCAGGAAGGAAGAATCCTCCGTTCGAATCGTAGTCCTACCCCGTCGGTGGGTCTTCCACCAGGTATGGAGCTGCCGCGCTAATCGCGGCATTTCCCGCGCTGGTAAATCCTCCAGTGGGTGGGTGCATCAGGATCTCCCCTTCTCTGGTGCGCTCGAAGCGGAACCAGTCGTTGGCGAAGCAGAGCTCCTGGAACTGCGCATCGGTCAGGGGAGGATCCAGGACCAGGCTGCGCGGCGTCTCTGCGTCGACGGGAAGAAGAGTGTCCACAGCCCTCGATTTTACTCTAAACAGTAGTCTTGCCCTCGACGGTCAGGATCTTGTCCAGGATCTCTTCCACGATCTTTCGTGGGGAACCTTCGGCGCAGACGCGCATCAGATCGGGCGTGACTTCAAGGGTGTCCAGTTGGCTCTGCAGGAGTTCGGGATTCATGTAGTGGTTCTTGCGCTCCTTGAGGCGTTCCTGGAGCACCTCGCGCGAGACCTCGAGCAGGATGAAGCGGACGTTGAGCGTTGGAATCTGTGGGGTGAGCGCATCCCGGTAGCTTTGTTTCAAGGCGGAGCAACCCAGGATGCCGCTGGTACCCCCTTCATACCAACCCAGCAGCAATTGATGCAGTGCCGCCAGCCAGGGCTTGCGATCCTCGTCCGTAAGCGGGATGCCGGCATGCATCTTGGCGCGGTTAGCTTCGGAGTGAAAGTCGTCGGCGTCGGCGAACCGCCAGCCCGTTTCCGCAGCCAGCAGTTTGCCAATCGTGGTCTTGCCCGACCCGGTTACCCCCATGAGCACGAGAATCATAGCTTCCTTTTAATACCACGGGTGGAATGAGCGCAATGGCTAGACTATTGGGCGATGGCCTGCTTGACATCGTCAACCACAGCCGAGGGGGTCCAGTCATTGTTTGGGTACCAGCGATAAATCTTGCCCTCGGGGGTGATGACGGCGGTGGAAAGAGAGTGAGTCAGGGTGTTGTTGCTACCCGAACTCACGCCCACATCAAAAAACTGCTCCACCGCATCCAGTTCCGCGGGGGGCGGCGCGGCGAAGTCCCAGTGCGAAAACCCCGCATTGCCGGCGTATGCGGTCCCATAGCTGTGCAGTACCTGCGGCGTGTCATAGGCGGGGTCGAAGCTGATACTCAACAGATGAGTTTTGCCGTAGAGCTGAGGATCGGCGGCGAGCTGCTTTTGGATGGTGGCAAAGTTGCGGCTCATCCGTATGCAGTAATCCGGCAACGGGCAGCGTGTATAGATAAAAGTGACCAGCAACGCTTTGCCGCGAAACTGGTTGACGGCGATGGTCTTGCCGCTTTGATTCAGGAATTTGAAATCAGGTACGGCTTCCCCGTTCGTGGGCACGTTATAGGTCTTGCTGGGCTTGTAATCCGGCTTGGCTTGCGCGGTCACATCGATCTGATCAATCACGCTTCCGGAGTCTGCGACCCGCAGCCTGGCGGTGATGTGATCCCCAGGGTGCAGCTCGCTGGCCACCCCGGGCTGGGCCAGCTTGTAGGGCATGGTCATCGCGCCCATCAAACCCGGAATGGCCTCGGAGTCGACCTCGACCACGCCTTTGGTTGCATCCGACGAAACCACAATCCCCTTCAGCTGGTAGTTCTTGGCATCACTGGGGATGGCGGTGGGCTGCTCATCTCCAGCTGTACTTGCGCTCCGGCAGCCCTGCAAAAGGCCGAAGCCAAATAAGACCACAGAGGGCCAGACGAGCCCTCTCACTATTGCCTGCATTTTTCCCTCTTTGCTGATGTTTATTGACCTTATCTGAGCCAGCCGGTTCGCCGAAGTACGGCCGCAGAGGTGGAAGGCTGCCAGGACGGCATGTCCACCGTCAGATAATAGATGCCAGAGACCCGGGATTCGGACTGGCAGCGATGATCCCTTTCGTGCCCCGAGTTGGCGGCGGTTGACGGGGATGACTGCGGCTGGTCGGTGTTGAAATATCTTTTGTAGGCTGCGATCCAGTTGAACGCGATATCACTTTGCGCTGTTGCCAGTTGGACTTTTCCCTGGCAAACCAGCTCATGGAGATGATCTTCGAGCTGGTCCTTTACGCGGGCATTCCAGGTAGACGAGTACGGCTGCGGCCAGAGATTCTGAATACTGTCGACTCCGCCCAGCGCAGGCGTAATCAGATAGTCCAGCTCATAGTCCTTTCTCGAGGAGGCTGGGACTCCGTATTCCTTGAAAACAGCCTGCTCCAGCGAAGGACTTACCGGCGGATCATTGTCGAGATCCTGACGACTGCACACATCCGCGATCTGGACGGTGCGGGCGAAACCTGGCGTCAGCGTTCTACGCGGCAGTGCAATGGCTTCGGCATTCATGGCTTCAAAACTGGATCGCGCTCGCACGATATGGCGAACAGTCCAGGTGCCCCCAACCACAAGCAGGAGTGCCAGACAGGCGCCCGCCAGTTGTTGGGTCATGACGCTCCAGAATGTTGCACGTCGCGAGCTGGTGTCGGACAAGCGCGCCTTGAGCAAATTGCGCGCAGGCAACGAATCATAGCTCTGCGCCTGCAACTCTTGTTCATGGAGATCGGCAAAAAGGGCCGAAGCATTTTCGAGCACGGTCAGGCGCGTGCGGCATTGCTCGCATTGGGCAACGTGCTCGCGCGCCCTGGTTGCCCGGCGCGTTGGCAGTTCCTGGTCAGAGAAGAGAAGAAGCTCTTCGTCCGATAGGTGTGCTTGGTTGCCTTGCATCACTCACTCCCATTCGCCCGGATTATACGCGCGAGCGATCGAGACAACGACAATGAGACCCCACCGACTGAGACGCCGAGCACCTTGGCAATCTGACGGTACTTCAATCCCTCAGCGCGCAGATAAAGGCAGCGTTGATCTTGCGCAGGAAGTGCCTCGTAGACGGCGCGCAAACGCTGCTTTGTCTGGCTGAACGAGAATTCCTCCTCAGCATTGGGCCCTTCGCAGGGATGCTGGGCCAGGGCGTCCTCGTCGACCAGGCTACGCTCAAATGCCTTATTCGCGATCCGCCGTTTCAAAGCCAGGTTATGAGCCACGCGAAAGAGCCAGCCATTGAGATTTGAGCGAGGGCGCCCGAGTTCTAAATGACGGAACAGTGAGAGAAACGTCTCCTGGACGATATCTTCAGCATCGTGAAAAGGCAGACCGCAGGCGACTACATAACTTAGAACTCGCCCCTGAAACTGATCAAAGAGACGAACGACCAATGACTCCAATTCCGAGTGGGCCCGCGGCTGCTCGGCTGTCGAAGCCGGCAGAAGGCCCCCATCTTCCAAAGGCACCACGATCGGCTTTCGAGTGGTTTCCATCATTACCTGGGCATACGCTTTCTTGATTATGAACAAAACGGGCCTGCGTGAATATTCCAGTATTCGGTCAGTTTACTCCTGACTGGTCGTCTTGATGCCACCGACGATGGGGGGAATGACACTACTAAATTGTCATGGATGCGAGGCCCGGAGGGCCGACCGCTAAACGTCAGCCCAGCCCGGCAGGGCTGGGGTATCGGTTTCCGATGAGGATGAGCGCCGTAGGCGCGGCACTGTGGTGGGATGTGACGGGTGCCGCGCCTACGGCGCTCGGAGACGCACGATTTGATATCCCAGCCCTGTCGGGCTGGGCTGACGTTTAGCCGGTCGGCCCTCCGGGCCTTAGCCATCAGAGAGACCTACTGTATCTTCTAGTTCTCACGCAGACACGGTAGGGCTGAGGAATCAATCCCGCAGGATGATCCGAGCGCCGGAAGCGCGGCACCAAACCTGGGTCTGCTCGCACCTGTGTCATTAGTAGCTCAGTGAAGGCTGGCGCTGCACCTTCGACAACGGAGGGGGGGAATAGATAACCACACCCCAGGGTGTGCTCGATGACCCCGTCCGGCTCTTAGAACGTCGTTAGGATGCGAAAGGTATATTGACGCCCCGGGCCAATCGCGTTGCCCGAGAACAATCCTCCGAAGTCGATGAGTTCGAGCGTGTTGCTCACGTTTGCGATATCGCCCTGGAAACGCGTGGTGAATTTTTCACGCTTGAGAAGATCGGCTCCCACCGTAAGGTTTTGTGTGAAATAAGGGCTGACTCGGTTGCGATTGAAATTGAGGTGATTGATCACCACCTGGCCATATTCTGTCGCATATTGCTGGGGAGTTAGATCCGGTTCAAACGGCAGTCCGGTGTTGTAGTCAGCGCTAACGGCCATCCACACGCGTGGAGCGATCTGATAATGCACTCTTGCACGAACCGTGTTGCGCTGGTCCTGCGAATCCGGAAAATACCCCGTAGTCTGGGTCACCGCGTCGGTGGCATCATCCCCAAGAAACAAACCGCCGGTTACCGGATTCCAGGCATTGCCCACTATGTAGGAGTAGCTGGCGAAGCCCGAGAACCGCCCCCAATTCGGAGTTTCAATCTTTCCCTCCGCGCCGTAGATAATGGCATACCTAAATGCGATGGGAAAGCTTATCCCGGTGCTCAGGAGTTGAGAGTCGTCGGCGTAGTTATTCACGTCGCGGCGGAACATATTCGCGTCCACTCGCACTTTATTGAAGAATACCTTCGTCAATCCCGCTTCATAGTAGTCCCCGTGAGAAGGCTTAACCGGCAATAGCACTGCGGGAGTGCTGGTGTCGATCGTCTCCGCTTCTGGAGAGCTGCCCAAAAGAATGTTTTCGAAGGAGGGTGTCTGGAAGATGCGGTCAAAAGCACCGTGAATATTCAGGCCAAGCGTGGGAAAGTAACGCGAGATGGCGAGACGCGGGCTCACCGCGTTTTGGTTCACCAGCAATTGGTAGTGGTCCCATCGCACACCTGCGTTGATCGTCCAGTTGCCGAGGCGGATTAAGTCCTGAACATAGGCCGCTTGTTCGAGATCCGGGCGGGTGCCGGTAAAGGCAAAGGTGGTCGCGCCAGAGTCGAAGATACCTAAAGTTATCGGGCATTGAGGGTTATCAAGGTTGTCGCAGTAAGGCATCACGTAGCTGGTGTTTTCGTGCAGGAAGGTGTTGTCGGATTCGACGCCCGCTTTGAATTCGTGTCGTCCATGATGAACGGCGACGCTACCGTTGAAGTAAAACTCGTTGAAGTAGTTCTGCTGGAATGCAATGAGAGGCCAGGACGCCGCATTCGAAGTAAAGTCGGTGGAGTTGCCACGGGCCATTCCTCGCACCGACGCGACCACGTCCGACGAGAAGATGTGCTGGTAGGAGACGCTCCCCATGCTTTCATAATTGTCGCCATTCTGCAGCTGCCCCCCGGGAATGTATACGCAATCGCTTGGTTCCTGGTCCACGGGAACGGGTGGACAGCCGGTGTCGTTGTCCGAATCTGGCAACCAGGCCCCGTTCTGCTGCACCAGTTCGTTGGGAATCGCATAGCGCGCGAGTTCATGGCGGAAAAGAACGGTGAGACGGTCTTTCTCCGTTAGATCCCGCTCGAAACTTCCCGCGAAGCTGGCAACCGTGCCGTCGTTGGTGTAATTTTCGGGAACGACGGGGTTGAGATAGTGGTTCGTCATGTTGCCCGAGGCGCTCACGCCAAACGTGTTCTTCCCCCGTGTGTATTGATCCTGGGTGCTGATCGAACCCGTATCATAGGTTCCGCCGAAGAGCGTAAGTTGTCCATGAAGCCCCGGCAACTGGCTTCTGAGCGTATTGACCTCAACCACGCCTCCCATCTTCCTGCCATATTCCGCGGGAATACCGGCGGTATAAATCTTCAGGGATTGGATATCATCGGCTTCGGCAGCCTCCGGGCCGAAGCTAGGCGAACGGTTGTCGGTGAGCGGAATCCCGTCCACCACAAACTGGGTCTGATATTCCGATCCCCGCGGGTGCAGAACGGCATTGCCTTCATAGAGCCAGCCGGGTTGTGAATTTACCAGGTCTTGTATGCCGCGGCCGGGCAGCGCGGTCAATCGGTCCTGAATCTGCTTCCCACCCAATTCATTGACTGAACCCGGACGATACGGATCCATCAATGTGTCCGTGCCGGTGACCTTCACCGATTCGGAAACGGAAGCCACTTTCAAGTGAATGGTGCGATCCAAGGGGAGCGCGGAGCGTATTTCAACAGCCTCGGAAACCTCGGCAAAGCCCTGCGCGACGATCTGAACCTGGTAGATTCCGTAGGGCAGCCGCTTGGCGTCCAGTTTGCCCTGACTACTCGTAGTGAATGTCTGACTGTACTCGTTTCCCTGGCTGACCAGTTCAACCGTGCTCTTCACGGCCAATCCAGCGGGATCAGTGACGGTTAAACGCAATTCCCCCGTGGTGCTTTGCCCAAACATGGGGAGAGCCCCCAAAAGTAGGGCGAGTATCAGCGCCTTTCTCTTCTTCAATTGTTTGGCCTCAGCCCGGCTATTAAGCTTTTGGGGTCTGCCTTCGGTCGTGTCTTACACACACGCCCGCGCTCCCCATACTTGAATATTCCGGCTGAGGCCATTTTGTTCAGTCTTTTTTAATTCGGTGGAAGGCAGGCTTCTGTTCCGGCAAGCGGTGAAGCTTGCCGGAACAGCGCACCATATGGGGTTCCCTCAAGCAACTCCAATACACAGGTTTCCCGATCACGCATCAATAGTTAAACCGGTAGCGAACCTCCCCATAGATTTGCCGTGGATCATTCCAGTGAAAACCGCCGAAAGTCAAACTGTTATCCAGCTGCACCCGGCGATTTGCCACATTGATGGCGTTCGCGGAGACGGTAAATTTTTCAGCGAATGTCTTCCCGATGGCAAGATCGACGGTTGTGTGGCCGGGGAGATACATGCCGGGATACTGCGCCTGCGGAGTTCCGTACAACCCATTGGTAAAGCCCGAGCCATAGTACACATTGGTTGAGGCGAAGGCCTGCCAGGGCAGACTGCTGTTGAAGCCCACGTTCAAGGTGTTTCTTTGATCATGATCGACCGGCGAGAGCCCCGGTGGGATATCAAGCGGGCATGCCTCGTTGACCGGGGCCGGGCAGATCAGGCCTCCGGTGATGGGCGAGGTCGCTTGCGCGATCTGGTTGGCATACGCCAGGTGAAACTGGCCATGATGAAAGACGTTAGGAGAGCGCAAGTTGACTGACCACCCTTGAATCAGGGCATAAGACCAGGTGATCGGCCAGAAAATATTCGACTCTCCAATATTATTGTGATCCAGCCAATTCTCCGCCCGGGTTTCATAGTTATTCATGTTGAGTGTCCAGTTGCGGAACGGAATCGTGACTCCGTACTGCCATTGGATGTCCCGCTCACCATGGAGAGGAGAAAAGGTAAGGTTCTGGCCGTTTGCCAGGTCAAGCAAAGGACCGGTGGCAGTGACCAGTGGCGGAGCCTGATAGTAATAGCCATAGAAACCGCTGAAGACCCAGTTCAGGCGAGGAATCTTCAACGCCCCGCCGACGCGCGGATCGGTAGCGTTTTCTGAAATGGAAGCATTGAACTGCGACAGGCGAAGGCCGCCGATTAAGGTAAACCAGGGAGTGATCTTGAATTTGTCATTGATGAACTCGTCCACTAGACCGCCATTGACCCCTATCGATGAAGCGGGAACATTGGGCGTACCGTCGGTATATACATTGTTGAAGTAGTTGTATTGGTGTTGGAAAAATCCGTAGATTCCGGCCTGAAGATCATTCTTCCAGAAGGTATAGTTAAAGGCCGTCTGCATACCCACGTAGTTGGCGTCCTGATTGACTGACGAGATGACAGGAAAATCGTTGGGTCCGCCTTTATAGTCGGCTCCGTTGTAGTGGTAGAACGGAGAGACCGTCAGGAGCTTATTGGGGTCGAACGTGTGCACCCAGGAGAAGGTGGCATAGCCATCGGGCTCGATCTCGGCATCGTGCAGGCCGCTCGAAGGATATACCTGGTTTCCGATGGAGTTGGGGTCGGGATCGATGGGAATCTGGTAATAGTCCCGTCGAAGTGAAGTCACCAGGCGATACTGATTTTTCGGGTCGGGATTGAAGATGAACGTGGCAAACCCGCCAAAGCCGTTCACCGCATCGTTTACCACCTGGGGAACGGGGGTCTGCAGTCCGTATTGGCTGCGGTTCCCGTTCAAGCTGCCATAGTAGGCGAACCGCTGCGTGTGCCCTCCGCAATTAATCTGGTCATCGGTTTGGTAGAAATTTCCAGCGGTGAGAACGAGATCGCATTCCTTGTCGCGTTCAAACCCGGTGCGCGGCACCACGTTGAAAACTCCGTAAGTACGATCACCATAGTCAGCGTCGTAGCTGCCGCTATACACCTCGAGATAGTCGATGTCTCGCGGCAGAATCTGCGGGCCCAGATTGGTGGCGATGTTGGTGTTAGGAATCGGCACGCCATCGATGAGCCAGTTGACTTGATGCCCCCCCATCATGTGCAGCATGTCATGCGTCACATACGAGGCGGGAACATAATCAGTGATCATCTCCATGCCATTGTCGCGATCGGCTCCCGGAGTCAGCTGAATATCGGTGCGGCTCACCATGGTCGTCGGGGTGACACTATCTGTCGTTACCGTCCCCACGGTTTCCGGCACCACGACGCTTTCCTTTACGCCTGCAAGAGCCAATTGGAAATGGAGGACCGGACTCGTATCAGACTGAACGATTACGTCCTGCTTCATTTCCTGAAAACCACTTGAAGTTGCCGTGACCGTGTAATCGCCGATGGGTACTGAAGTGAATACAAATTCACCGTTGTCGTTGGTTTGCTGAGACTGGGTCCAGTCCGAGTTTTGCGCTTTGAGCGTCAGCTGAACGCTCCGAACGGGCCGATGCTGCGGATCGTGAACAATGCCATGGACGGAACCGAAGATGGTGGCGAATGCCATCGTATCCAGAAGAGAAAAGAACGCTATTAAGATAGTCAACTGCCTCATAAAATGCTTCCTCACTGCGAGTTTCGCTCGCATACGGATCAGGGCGCCCATATCTGAGCGCGCATTTTGCGCCAGATGTGGGATTCCACAGCCGCCGGATTCAAAGCTCTCGTGTGCCCTAAACATCAAGGGGTCGAGATTTGTGGAATCCCACACCTGGCGCAAAGTACGCGCTCAGATATGGGGCACCCGGCAGTTATCGCTGGGACAGATCTAGACGGAGAAAGAGGAAGGAGGTCCGCGGGGAGCGGAGCGGCGAAGTATGCGCGTTGCGACAGCATCCGCAATCAACTGCCGGTCGATGTTGGTTACGGCAAGGGCGAACCTGGTGCTGGAGGTGAAATCCGCAGAGATGGTAACCCTGGTGATGGCACGAAGGCTCTGACTATACGGGCACGCCGGCTGGCGCAGTGTAGGCGCTGCGTTAGAGGGTGCATCCGCCATGGAACCCATGATGCAGGAGTGAGCGCCATGAGCGCGGCAGCAGATGGGCAGTAACTGCTGCGGTGCGGCAAGCGCGATCACTGTCGCCGAAGGCAACAATGTCCCGAAAACGCACAACAACACGAGCGCTGCAATCCGCCGCATGCAGTGAGTGTACAGCAGCGGTACCCTCAATGGTTCTGGACGGCAAGCGGGGCTAATCAAACTGGACGGGTGCCCCAGGTTCGCCAAAGCGTACCTGGGCCGAAAAAGACGGGCGGACCCCGATTTCCTGTACTCTGCACTGGACACTAACGCGTGTGCGGTTTTCTTTAAGGAAAACCGCATGAAGTGCGCCGAAGCCACAAGCTGCACAGGAAATCGGGGGGAGCCCCTTCGAACGCTTTGCTGTCAATATCGCACAAAACCTTCCATTTCAACCTGACCCAAGCCCGCATTTTCCCTTTGCGGTATAAAACAAGGATGCAACTCCCCCCGGTAATCGCCTCAGCCATCGACGCCGGCGACACCGTCATTGCATCCAGCGCCCGAGCCGCACGCTCCCTGCGGCGTTTACACGGCGAGGAACAACGCAGAAAAGGCCTGCAAGCCTGGCCATCCGCCGACATCCTGGACTGGGACAGCTGGTTGCACCGCCTGTGGCAGAAACAACTGCGTTCCGGCCGCGAGACCCGTCTCTTACTCACAACCCTGCAGGAAGAACAGCTCTGGGTGCAGTTGGTCAAGCCCAGCATCGAGGGGCGCCGCCTGATCTCGGTGGCCGGCGTCGCCGAGCTCGCACAACAGGCCTACGCTCTGCTGTGTGCCTACGGCGCGCTCAACTTCCTCCACGGGGAACGCATGGGTGGTCCGGATGTCGAGAGTTTTCGCGACTGGGCGCGCAGCTTTGAGCGCACCTGCCGGCAAGAGGAGTGGCTAAGCCGGGGCATGTTGCCGCTGGTCTTGCGCGAAGCTGTCATCGCGGGCCACGTGGAGGCAACCGCACGGCTGGTGCTGACCGGCTTCGATCGCGTTACCCCGGCGCAACAGCAACTGATCGAAGCTTTCCGCGAGCGCGGCCACGAAGTCGAAGTAGTTGAAGTCCCCGAGGTCCCTGCAGCCGAGACCACCCTGCTCGTCGAAGCTGTCGATAAACGGGACGAGATCGTTACCTGTGCCCTGTGGGTCAAGCACGAGCTGGCCACAAAAAACACAGCGCGCATCGCCGTCGTAGTGCCCAGCGTCTCCAGCGTGCGACCCGAGATCGAGAGGCTCTTTCGCCAGATACTCGCGCCCCAGGCAGTTGCCATCGGGGAACACGACGCGCCGCTCCCCTTCGAATTCTCTCTTGGCGTTCCCCTGGCCGATGTACCGATGGCGCGGAGTGCACTCTTGCTCTTGCGTTGGATGAATGCAGCGCTCCAGCAGGACCAGGTAAGCTGGCTGCTGCTCTCCGGCTTTCTCCACGAGCAGCCGGACGAACTCCTCACCGTCGCAGAATTCGACGTCAGGTTCCGTCGCCAGGCAATGAGACAGCCGGAACAGGATCTGGAAACCTTTCTGCAGTCTGCTAACCCACCCGACAAGCTGCGGCGCAGCCTGCAAGCTGGGCGGCGCTTGCTGCTACAGAAGGCAACGTTGAATTTTGCCCAGTGGGTCGATGTAGCGGAGCGGATTCTGGATGCGGTCCATTGGCCCGGAGCGCATTCGCTGCAGAGCGAAGATTTTCAGGTGCAGGCCCGGTGGTCGCAGTTGCTCGACAGCGTAGCCGCACTGGCCTTCGATGGGCGCAAGACCGGCTACTCTGAGTTTCTCGAAGTGCTCGAGCGGCAGGCGCGGCAGACGATCTTCGCACCCGAGTCCCGGGATGCAGCGGTACAGATCCTGGGCCCGTTCGAAGCAGCGGGTCTCACCTTCGATGCCCTGTGGTTTTTGGGCGCCGACGACGCATCTTGGCCGGCGGTCGCACGGCCCCATCCGTTTCTTACCCGCTCTTTGCAGCGCACACACAACATGCCGCACGCGGATAGCACGGCCGACTGGAAGCTGGCGCAACAGGTGACTGCCCGTCTGGAAAAGAGCGCAGCCACGTGCGTCTTCAGCTATCCGTCGCAGAGTGGTGACGGCGTCTGCCGCCCATCGACGCTGGTCAGCTCCGGCGTACGGAAGATTCACGCAAAAGCGTTGCGGATCTCGATCGCGGCCGATGAATACCTGGCGGCAGAAGACGAACTTTCTAACCTGCTGATGGACGAGGAGCCTGCGGCGATCCTTCCCTGGCCGATCGAGCAGAATGCCGGGGGCGCTGAAATACTCCGCCGGCAGGCAGCCTGCCCATTCCAATCCTTCGCCACCCGGCGGCTCGACGCCAGGCCGATGGACGCGACCGACTGGGGATTAGAAGCTCGCGAGCGTGGCTCAGTGGTGCACAAAATCCTGGAGGAACTGTGGACAGAGTTGAGAACCCGCGATGCCCTGCTCAACGCCCGCGCAGAAGCTCGGCTGCACGACCTGGTGGAGCAGCACGTTGCGGCCACCTTGCAGAGATACCGCGGCCGTGCACCGAAGCACAGCTGGACTCAGGCTTATCTCGATGCGGAACAGCAGCGGATCGTCTCCCTTATCGAGGAGTGGTTGGACTACGAAGCCAAGCGCGCGGATTTTACCGTCGAAGCCGGCGAAGAGAAGCTGGCGGCAGCGGTGGGCGATCTGAAACTACAAGTGCGCGTGGACCGTATCGACGGAGTCGCCGGCGGCCGCGTCATCATCGACTACAAGACAGGCCTGCTGAGCGGAGTTTCCTGGGACGGTCCGCGGCCGGACGAGCCGCAACTGCCGCTCTATGCCGGCTTCGGCCAGATCGACCATCTCAAGGGCGTGCTGTTGGCCAGGGTCCGCGAGGACAAAGTGAAATTCATCGGCCGCGTGGAAGACGCCGGAATCGTGATGCCGGGCGATGCCAAGTTGACCAAGCCGCCCTACAGCGAAGATATGTTGCGCAATTGGCAGGACGCGTTACGCGGCCTGGGGCAGCAATTCCTGAACGGCGAAGCGCAAGTCGACCCTAAACAGTATCCCAAGACCTGCGAGTTTTGCGACCTCTCCGGTCTCTGCCGGATTGCCGAAAACGATCCCGACAATACCAGCGACGAGGCGGATGAAAACGATGACTGAACTGCTGTTGCAGCCGGTCGACGAGAACGCCCGCGCGCAGACACTCGAGACCCGCCAATCCTTTCTGGTGCAGGCTCCCGCTGGTTCGGGCAAGACGGAGCTGTTGACTCGACGCTTGCTGAAGCTGCTTGCCGAAGTGGACGAGCCGGAACAGATTCTGGCCATCACCTTCACGCTCGCCGCAACTGCCGAGATGCGGGAGCGGGTGCTCAAGTCGCTGCACATCGCACAGGATACGGCAGAGACCAGCGATGAGCCTCAGGAAATCAAGCTGGCGCGCCGCGCCCTGGAGAACGACGGCCGCCGCGGATGGAATCTTCTGCAACAGCCAGAGCGGCTTAATATTCAGACCATCGATGCGGTTTGCCTGGCCATCGCGCATGAAACGCCCCTGCTTTCGCGGCTGGGTGGATCGCTCTCCCCGACCGACAAACCGCAGCCGCTGTATACCCTGGCGGCGCGGCGGACCCTCTCCCATCTAGGGAGTGAGGAGCCGCTATCAAGCGCACTGGACGCCCTCTTACAGTTGCGCGCCACCAGCCTGCCCGATTGCCAGAAATTGATCGCCGAGATGCTGGACAAGCGAGATCAGTGGGGGCGCGTGCTCCCTCTCGGCCAGGCGACCCTCGATTGGTCGCTTGTCCGCGAAAAGCTTGAGGCGCCACTGCGCCGCACCCACACCGAGGCTATCCAAAAAGCACAGTCACTGTTTGCCCGCCATCCTGAGCACGCGCAGGAGTTGGTGGAAGTCCTGAGCCATGCCTGCAATAACGTAGATCCGGATTCTGATTTGATCGCGTTGCAGCATGTCACCGATATTCGCCACCTCACCGATCACGCGCATTGGAAATCGCTATGCGACTTCCTGCTTACCCAAAAAGATGAGTGGCGCGCCAACGTCCCCGCGGGAATGGGATTTCCCACTGGAAGAGCAGGGACCGCGCCCAGGCAGCGATACAAGGACTTGCTCGCCTCTCTCGACGCGAATCCCGAGTTCCTCGCCATGCTCTCCGAGCTGCGCGCTCTTCCGCCCCAGGCATACACCGAGGAAGAGTCGCAAATGCTGCAGCACATGCTCGTCATCCTGCGCTATGCGATCGCCGAGCTGCGCCTCGTATTCGCCGAGCGTGGCGTGGTGGACTTTGTCGAACTAGGTCTCGCCGCGCGGCAGGTCTTGCGTGACGACGAGGGCGAGTTGAGCGAATTGGCAGCCGATCGTCGCCGCGCGATGGCCTCATCTGCTGGTGGACGAGTTTCAGGATACGTCGCGCAGCCAGTACGAACTCTTCACCTTGATTGCGAGCGGGTGGGAGTCCGCGGGTCGAGGCAGCTGCTTCCTGGTCGGCGACCCCATGCAATCGATCTACATGTTTCGCCAAGCCGAGGTAGAGCTCTTCGAACGCACCCGCCGCTACGGCCTGGGCGAAGGAACGGCCGCGGTGCAATTGACACCTCTGCAGTTGCAGACAAACTTTCGTTCCCATGCCGGACTGGTGGACCGCCTGAACGAAATCTTCCAACAGGTCTTCGGGCCGGCGACCGGCCAGGAATACCAGGTGACCTTCGCACCATCGACGGCCCACTGTCCAGCGCCGCGCGGCAGCCTGGGGGTAAGAGTGTGGCCCTTCTTCCGCACTTCCAGGCCCAACGCGGAGGAGAAGCGGGCAGTCGACGAAGCGGAAGCCCGGCAAGTGGTCAGCATCATCCAGGAGCACTGGCCCGCGGTGGAAGCGGCCCAGCGTAAGGGGGAAGAGTTCCGCATCGCCGTCCTCGTTCGCGCACGCAGCCATCTGGATTTGATTGCGCGGAGACTTCGCCAAGCCGAGATTCCCTTCCGCGCGCTGGAGATTGAACAGCTAAGCGAACGCCAGGAGGTAAAGGATCTTACCGCGCTCACGCGTGCGCTCCTGCATCCCATGGATCGCATCGCCTGGTTAACTGTCCTTCGTGCGCCCTGGTGCGGCCTTACCCTCAGGGATCTGCACACCCTCGGCGGCAGCGACATCAAAGATTATTCCCAGCCCTCGATGCTCGTGCTGCTGCGCGAGCGGATCCTGTTGCTCAGTGAAGATGGACAGCAAAGAGCGGCCCGTGTGCTTGCGGTGCTGGAAGACGCGTTGCGTGGCAAGCATCGCCAGGTCTCTCTGGCCCGATGGATAGAGCGTACCTGGATCACCCTCGGCGGACGAGCCTGCGTGGACCGCGCGGGTTATGCCAATGTGCATGCCTTCTTTGCCATGCTCGAGGATCTAGGCCCGGAAGCCGCCGGCCTCGAGGAACAGATTGCCGAGCTTTGCGCCCAGCCCGATCCGGCGGCGAGCGAACGCTGCGGTGTGCAGCTGATGACCATCCACAAAGCAAAGGGGCTGGGGTTTGACGTCGTGATTGTCCCTGGCCTGGGACGCGCGACCCGGACCGAATCGCAACCCCTGCTTCGCTGGCTGGAACAAACCCGGTTGGTTGGCCCGGAGGAAGAGGAGGAGCGCGAATTCGTGGTTGCTCCTATCGGCCGCAACGGGAAACAGGGTGGCATCTACGCCTGGATTGGCGAACTGCAAGGCCAGCGGGAAGACGATGAAGCCAAGCGCTTGTTCTACGTTGCGGCCACGCGTGCCCGTAAGGAGCTTCATCTGCTGGGAACCGCCGTCACAAAAGTCAATAACGACCTAAGCCCAGGAGACCGGCGACAGTTTGCTGGGGATTGCGTGGCCGGCTCTCAAGGGCGAGTTTGAGCAGAGCCCATGCGGCACAAGAGCCGGCGCTGGACGCTGCGCCGCGGCAAGAGGAGTTCGCTTTCCCGCCGGCATTCCCGACGATTCAATTGCGCCGCCTGCCCGCAGACTGGAAACCTTCTGCGCGTGCCGCCGTTTCAGAAGTCCAGGAAAGACAATCAGGAGATCATCGAACGCCCGCGCGGCGCGCTATCCGCGCGCGCGTTCGGCACCGTTGTGCATGCGCTGCTGGAGGATCTAGCCAAGCTTCCCGGCATCGACGCCGGTGGAGTATCGCAGGCGATATTCGATGAGGTAGCCGGCTGGCGCCCACGTGCATTGGCCATCCTGCGCTCCAGCGGGCTGCCGCGAGCGGAGGCTGAGCCGCTGTCAGCGGACGTCGTGCGGGCCCTGCAAGCCGTGCTTAGGGATCCCACAGGACGCTGGATTCTGGGAGCGCGTGCCGGCGCAAAGAACGAAATCTCGTGGTCAACCTGGGCCGGTGAAGTTGTCCAAACGTTGCGCGGCGATCGCATCTTTCACGCCGGCGCAACACCCGGCTCGGTAGAAGAGACGCACCTATGGATCGTGGACTACAAGACCGCCCGCCACGGCGCCTCCGGGATCGACGCCTTTCTGGCCGAGGAGAAGGAGAAGTACGCACGCCAACTGGAGTCGTATGCCGAGGTGATGCGCAAGCTACAATCAAACGCTTTGCCCCTGCGCATGGCCCTTTACTTCCCTTTGTTGACCAGGCTGGTGTGGTGGTAGAAGAAACAAGTTTTTCCTCCAGGCCTAATCTTTTGCTCTCCAAACGGTATCTATACCCACAGAACCCAAACTGCGCGTGTAACCCAGTTGAGAAAAAGTGGGACTTATCACTCTTACCGCGCTCTTTTATTTGCCAACAGTGGTTTGACCGGACCACCGTCTCAAAAAAAACCCGGGAGGGAGGGGCTTAGTTAGCATAGTTCGCATAGTTCGCTTAATTCGCAAACTTTTGCAACTCCAAATCGGCAACGGAGGTACGAGCTTTAATGACTACGGGAAAGCTCGCTGTTGTAGAAAGTCCGGGCTTTGCAGGCTGCAAAAATGTTCCTGCTTTGTATCAGTACCCGGCTTTACAGCTTTGCGGAAAAAGTCACTGAACAAAGGGCACGGCTTTAGCCGTGCCGTAAGAAGCCACAGCAATGAGGGCTTTAGCCCCTGAGGTACGCTTTTCCACGCTTGTACCTGCATGGAAATTACCGTGAAAAACCGTACCTCAGCGGCTAAAGCCGCCCCGCGCAGTACATTTACGGCACGGCTGAAGCCGTGCCCTTCGTATAAAGCATTTTTCCGAGCCTGTTAGCCGGGCCGTACTGGATCTAAGCGATGTGGGCTTCATAGTCTGCGCGAGAATCGAAAGGTTCAGAAGTCAGTCCCGCAGGGACGGCTGAAAATGACCCAGGACGTAGTCCTGGGCTACTCTCAGTCGTCCCTACGGGACTCAATTGGGGAACGTAGTTTTTCCTTTAGTAATACAGGTACTTACGCCACTTATGGTCGGAGTGGCCGATCATGCGCATGATGTGACGGCTGGTGTGCAGCGAGAACGGACGAGGCTCACGCATCAGTTTGATTTCGCTGAGCTCACTCAGCAGATGATTGCCTTTCCTGCGATTGCAGGAGTGGCAACAGGCGACCAGGTTCTCCCAGGTGGAGAGACCGCCGCGGGAACGGGGGATGACGTGATCCAGCGTAAGTTCTCCCGCGGGCAGAATGACTCCGCAGTATTGGCAGCTGTTGCGGTCACGCAGCAGGATGTTCTTGCGCGAGAGCGCGCGCGTCTGATGGGGAATCCGGCGGTATTCCAGCAGGCGGATGACCGAAGGCATGGGAATGCGCAGCAATGCGGCATGCAGAATCGCGCCCTGCTCCTCTTCCGTCTTGGCTACGCCCTTGAGCACCAGGATCAGCGCCCGGCGAGCACCGCAAATATTGATTGGTTCGTACGAAGCATTCAGCACCAACACCGGCTTTTGCATGGTGTAGGCAGAAGAAACCCGTTGACCCGGCCACCCTTCATGCGGCTCAACCGGTTCCTTAGGCAGCGCACCACGGCCCTGCGCGTTTGCTTTCGGCTTGCGTGCGTGGATCATGGCTTTCCCCAAAGACATGTTGATCCTCCGTTACGTATCTTCCAAACCCTACCCGGCCGGCTGCAGGAATCCAGTTCGCAAAAAACTGGGATCCCAGGAAGCGACTCCCTCGCGCTGCGCACGGGCAACTGTCGCCACGCGAACCGAGGCGGCGCCGGCATTCATCAGCACCCGGCTGCAGGCCCGGGCCGTGGCCCCGGTGGTGTAAATGTCATCGACCAACAAAACGTGCTGTCCAGCCAGACGGCCGGGACGAGGCGCAAAAAAAGCGCCACGCAGATTCTGCCGGCGCTGGTGGGTGGTCAGGCCCGCCTGACTCACCGTAACGCGCACGCGTTTCAGCAAACTGGTTTCCAAATGCAGCTCCCATTGAGGATGCCGGCGGCGCATCTCCGCCATGGCCGCGTGGGCCAACAGTTCAGCATGATTGAAGCCGCGCTTGCGCTGCTTGACCAGGTGCATGGGCACGGGGATAACCAGCATCTGCGGGGGCGCGTCCGCGGACGATGCAAACGCTTCCAGGCTGTCCGCCAGAAGCCTGCCCAACCGGCGGCCGACGGGTTGCATACCCTCGTACTTGAGCAGGTGAACCAGGGAGCGAAGCTCGCCATGGTAGCCCCCATAGGCCACCGCTTTTACAAAAGCAGGAGGGGCCAAGCGGCAGGGTTGGCAGAGAGGCTGGGAATCAGGATGATCACTGCACGGCGCAGTGGAAAGGTTCGGAATCCCCAGGTCTTCCCCGCAGCAAGCGCAGAGGGTGCCAGTTTGCGGAGGAAGTTGCGTACAGCAGAAATCGCAGATGGGGACGCGGGTGAGACGCAGGAGCGAACGGCCACAAAGGGTACAGGAGGAGGGAAACAATGCACAAGAAAGGCTGTCCGCGGGACTTCGCAGCACACGCACAACAGCCCGCCAAACCGAAGTTTGCGCCAGCGGGACGTCGAGAGTCAGGGAAATACTCTGACCAGGAAAGACGCACCTCACAGCCGGCCGGCGAGGCTAGCAGCTGCCCTGCCGCCGATGGCTAGAGTATACGGGCAAGTCAAGGGCGAACGCCAGCCTATGTTTAAGCGGCCTTCTGGGCAGGTTCACGCACCGCAACCCGCTTGCCGGCAATGGTGGAAGCGACGCCGGCCACTACCAGCGCGGCTCCTGCGTACTGCAACGGCGACGGCCGCTCCTGCGCCAGCCATGACCCGAGCAGCAAAGCAACCAGGGGGTTGACGTAGGCATAGCTGGCAACCCGGGTCACAGGGTCCTGCTTGATCAGCCAGACATAGGCGCTGAAGGCAATGATGGACGCAAAGAGGACGAGGTAGCCCATGGAGAACGCAAGATGCCAGGTCCATTGCCGGGAAAGACGCGGCAGCATGGCCAGTTCCCCGCTTCCGGCGGAAAGCAGAAAGAGAAACGCGCCTCCCCAGAGCATCTGCAGTCCCGAGCTCATGCTGAGTTGCCGGGGTAGGTCGAGGTGGCGGCTGGCGATGGTGCCCCCGGCCCAGAAGAAACACCCCAACAGCAAGACCAGTGCCGAGGTACTGAAACCGCTGTGGTGAAAGCCCGTCGGAATCATGAGCACAATGACCCCCGAAATGCCCAGCACGATGCCGGCGAGCGCCTTTGCGTTGGGCCGATGCCCGCCGGAAAACCACCACTCCGCAAGTAGGACCCAGACGGGAATGGTGGCGGCGATCACGGCTGCCAGACCCGAAGGCACTTCCTTCTCCGCCCAAAAAAGGCAACCGTAGTCGCCGGCAAACATGACCAGGCCGAGGATCGCGGTACCCATCCACTGCCGCTGGTTGGGCTGCGGCATCCCACGCCAGCGGCTGTAGCCATAAAGAATTGCGCCGGCGCACAGGAATCGAAAGCAAGCCGCAAAGAAGGGCGGAGTTACCGCAACCACCTGCCGAATGGCCAGGAACGACGCACCCCATAGGATGTAGATAGCGGCGTAGGCGAGCAGCTTGCGGATGGCCATACGTTAGATTAAAGCGGATTCCGCCAAGTCGAGATACAGTTGTTTGCAATCCTTGGGAGGACCATCGAGTGCCGGCAACCCCACCCGCTTTTCAACCCTTCGTCCCCGCTACGGAGACGCGCCCTGAACTAACCACCCGCGCGCTGGTGCTGGGGTGCATCTTTGGACTGCTCTTTGGCGCGGTGACCGTCTATGTTGGCCTGCGCGCGGGTTTGACAGTGGGAGCTTCGATCCCCATCTCCGTGCTTTCGATCAGCGTGCTGCGGGCGTTCGGCCGGGCCTCGATCCTGGAAAACAACATCGTTCAGACCACCGGCAATTCGGGGCAGTCGATTGCCTCCGGCGTGATCTTCACCTTGCCGGCATTGATCTTTCTCGGCTTCAACCTGGAGTACTCGCGCATATTTCTCCTGGCGCTGCTGGGTGGCCTGCTGGGCGTGCTCTTTATGATCCCGTTACGGCGACAATTGATTGTCGAGGAGCATGGCCGGCTCACCTACCCCGAAGGCACGGCCTGCGCCGATGTCCTGCTGGCAGGTGAGCGCGGGGGCTCTTTTGCCGGGCGCGTTTTTCTGGGCCTCGGTTTAGGCGGAATCTACACCTTATTTCAGAATGAAAATCTCTTCGGCGTGTGGCCGGGCACGCCTGACTATCAGCCACAGTGGCTGAAAGGTTCCGCGATCCGCGCAGATGTCACTCCCGAATACCTCGGCGTGGGGTACATCATCGGGCCCAGAATTGCGGGGTTGCTTTTTTCCGGGGGCATCTTTTCCTGGCTGGTTCTTATGCCTGCCATTTATTTCTTTGGCTCCCACTTCCCTGAAGCCATCTATCCCGGTACCAAGCCGATTGCGCAGATGTCTCCCAGCGATCTATGGGCTTCCTATATCCGTCCCATGGGCGCCGGCGCGGTCGCAGCATCAGGGCTGATCACGCTGATCAAGACCATGCCGACGATCTTTGGCGCCTTGCGCGCTGCTGCCGGAAACCTTCGCCAGAGCGGGGATGTGAAGAGCGCTCCGCTGCGCACCGAAGATGATCTGCCCTTCAGCGTGGTGGTCGGCGGATCTGTGGTTCTGGTGTTGATGATGTTTTTCTTCCTCACCTTCAAGCCGGTGCCGGGCGCGCAGGTGAGCTGGTTCGCTAACCTTGCGGCCGCGGTGCTGGTGGCTATCTTCGGGTTTCTCTTCGTCACGGTCTCCTCCCGCATTGTGGGGTTGATTGGCAGCTCTTCGAATCCGGTCTCGGGGATGACGATCGCCACCCTGATGGCGACCTCCGCAATTTTTCTGGTGAATGGATGGACGGCCCCTGCTTTCGGCGCCCTGGCCATAACCATCGGGGGCGTGGTGTGCATCGCGGCCGCAAATGCAGGCGATACTTCGCAGGATCTCAAGACCGGCTACCTGATCGGCGCGACTCCGCGCAAGCAGCAGATCGCGTTGGTGGTCGGCGCTTGCGTTTCGACACTGGCCATCGGAGCAACATTGCAGTTGATGAACCAGGGGCTGGCGGAGTTCCGCCAGACCGCGAGGCCGTGGGATATGGCGGTTGCTCACAGTGGAGTGCAGGTTGAGGAGCAGCACTTTCACCAGGCGCAGATCAGGGTCATCCAGGGCGATAAGAGCGTAGAAACTCGACCAGGCAGTGGTTATGTGTTGCTGAACGCGCTCAATTCTCCCGAGTTGGCGGACGGTAAGTATCTCTACAATCCGCAGACGCAGCAGATCGAGGTGCAGTGGATCCAGGGAATTGGAAGCGAGAAGGCCGCTGCGCCGCAAGCGCGGCTGATGGCGACGGTGGTCAACGGAATCCTGGGCCGCAAGCTGCCTTGGGGCCTGGTGCTGCTGGGAGTCTTCCTGGTGATTGCGGTGGAGCTGCTGGGGATTCGTTCCTTGTCGTTCGCGGTGGGTGCGTATCTCTCCATCGCGACTACGCTCGCCATTTTTGCCGGTGGCATCGTGCGGTGGATGATCGATCGGGCGGTGGACAAGGCGCGCGCGGATACGATCGAAAGCGAGAGTGAGATCAGTCCGGGCTCGCTCTATGCCAGCGGGCTAATCGCGGCCGGGGGGATCGTGGGGCTGATGGGGGTCGCGCTGAAGCTGTACGAAACTGCCGCGGGCAAGGAGGATGTGCTGTTGCTGCCGGCGACTAATCCCCTGCATCACGATTGGGTGTCAGTGTTGATGTTTGTGCTGCTGGCGGGTTCTCTTTATTACTTTGCGCGTAAGCCGCTTAAGAGCGGGGAGTGAGAAAGAGCACTTCTCGTTGAGTGCTGTGGTATCCCACTCAAGCCAAAGTACGGCTTGAATGGGGCACCCAACGTTTTGTTACGGGTGGAACAAACGGGTCCTTGGCCGGCTATCTAGCCCACGCGATAGGCGCGCTGTTTCCAGGTGATTTGTTGGCCGGCGATCTTGCGCAGCAGGGCGTACCACTGAATGGTGAGCAATACTGCGACGCCCAGTGGATGCAGGCAGGCGCCGAGCAGGGGTTGGCGGTACTTCCAGACGGAAAGCAGGCGGGGCACAAAAGACGCTGCCAGGGAGGCCAGGATGAGCCATCGTCCTAGGCCGTTGTATAGCCCCGGAGCAAGGAGCAGCGAAAGGGCCAGGAGAAAGGGAAGGATCTGGCCGCAGAAAAGCAGGAAAGTAAAAGGTAGGATACGCGCCGGCGAAGCCATCCCTTCGGTGGCGTTTTTGGCCAATCCCTGCCAAACCTCTGCCGCGTTGTGATACATGCGGCAGGTGGCTAGATGGGTCAGGTCGGCAATATCGGTGCGCAGACCGTGACGGCGAAAGAGCTGCGGCAGCATCAGCCCGTCATGCATCGTGGTGCGGATCTGCGCGTGACCGCCGGCCTTGCGATAGGCATCGCGACGCACCATGAGAAACTGGCCGCAACCAGCCGCGAAGCCCGGCGCACAGAAAGTACGCATGCCGGCCAGAGGCAGATAGGACAACAGCACGAAGTGGATCAGCGGCAGCAATAGCCACTCCAGCGGGGTCTCCGTCTCCTGACGGGGAAAGCCGCTGACCAGATCGGAGCCGGAGCCCGCCAGGAACGCGGCCATACGGACCAGGGCCTCGGGAGCTAGACACACATCTGCGTCAAGAAAACACAGGACGTTGGAGCGGGCCATGCCCGCCAGCGCGTGGCAGGCGTGTTGCTTGCCATTCCAGCCGCCCGGCAGCGGCGGCGAAGACTCGAGGCGCACGCGCGGATCTCGAGCGGCGAAGCTGAGTACGATTTCTGCCGTGCGGTCGGTGGAGGCGTCATCGAGCACAATGACCTCGATCTGGACTCCGCGCGAGGCGAGCAGACTGGTCAGCGATGCGGCGATGACGCGTTCTTCATTGCGGGCAGGGATGAGCACCGAGACGGCATCCGGCAGAACGCAGTGTCCCATTTCCGCACAGCTGCCGGCTCCAGGCTCGCGAAAAAGCAGCATGTTCCACACCCAGAGCACGGCGGGCACAGCCGCGCAGCAGAAGGCGAGTCCGGTGAGCCAGGTGTCACTCATAAACGGCGGATGCTCCCGTGGCTTCCTTGATACACGCGTCCGCTCAGCAGGGCAAGGGGCTTCTTTCATGCGTCTTAGATGGAGCCAACGCGAGCAGACGGGCCGTGGCCCGGCCCTGACGAATGAGATCGGGCAATCCCACCCCGTGATACGCACTGCCCACCAGGTGAAGACCGGGCATTGTGCCTAGCAGCGATTCGAGCTCCGCCATGCGTTCCAGGTGGCCGACGGCGTATTGCGGCAGGGAGTGTGGCCAGCGGCGCACGATCGTTTCCGAGGCTTTCGGTAACGGGCCAAGGACGCGGCTCAGTTGCAACCTCGCTCGTTCAACGAGCTTATCGTCCGCTTCGCCCAGCAGCGCTTCGCCGCTATCTCCGCCGAAGAAGGCCCGCAGCAGGACTGCTCCTTGCGGGGCGCGGCCGGGAAACTTCTGATGCACGAAGGTGCAGGCCAACAACTGGTGCGTGGGCCCGCTTTCGCCGTCGAAAGTCTGGGGAACCACAAAACCAAAACCGCCCGGGATGCGCAGGTGCGCTGCTTGGGCGCCCGCGAAGGCGAGCGCCACCACAATGGCCGAGGTGGCCTGTTGGGGCAGCAGGCCGATCAGGCGGGCGCCTTCGCCGAGAGGCCGCAGCAACGCTTGGGTAACGTGTAGGGGCGTGGCCAGGACGACCGCATCAAAACGATCTTCACCCTGGGCGGTTGTGAGCCGCCATCTCCCGCGATCGGCCTCGATCTGCAACACTGGCGTTTGTAAACGCAAGGATGCGGATGGCAGCTTCGAAACCATGCGCTCGATCAGCGTCTCCAGCCCAGTGGCGAGGGTGGTGAAGATGGCTGGAGGGGATTGTTGCGCTCGCCGCTGCACAGCCTGGATCAGGCTTCCCTCCTCCGCTTCCATGCGGACGAAGGCGGGCATGACGGCGCGCACACTGAGCTGCGTGATATCGCCTCCGAAGACGGCAGCCAGCAGCGGACCGGCTATGGTGCGGGCTACTTCTTCTCCAAAGTGGCGGCGCACGAAGTCAGCCACGGATTCGTCATGATCGGGAGCAGATGCTTTGAGCTCAGCAGCGCGTTTTGGCTCCAGCTGATAGGCAAGCCGGGCCTGCGAACTAAATAGCGGCGATTCCAGCAGCGGGCCCCACTTGGCCGGGACCATCATGCGCATGCCGTCAGGGACGGGGATCAGCTGCGCTTCACTGCCCTGCTGCACATACGTGCGCCGTGACTGATCATTGGAGGCGATGATCTGGTCTTCGAGGCCCAGCTCGATTGCCAGTTCGCGAGCCCACGGCTTTTCTGTTACCCAGGAGTCGGGACCGCACTCGATGACGAAACCCTGGCTGCGAACCGTTTCTACAATGCCGCCCAGGCGGTCTGACGCTTCAAAAAGGGTGTACTCCACTCCGTCGCAGGCCAGTTGATAAGCAGTCGCCAGTCCGCTGATTCCACCCCCCGCAATGGCAATGCGTTTAGACGGAGCTGCACCACTCTTCATGAGGCGGCGACGGGTGAGGAGACAGAATGCGAAGAAAGGCGAGCGAAGCCTTGCCGGGCCAGATCCTCGAGCGCCGCCGTCAGGAGAGGAGAGTCGTTGAGCGATTGCGGGCGCACTACTTCCAGGCCAATGCCGCTCGCGTAGTCGCGGAAGCCGATGTCGATGTCGTAAAGGATCTCGACGTGGTCGCAGAGGAAGCCGATGGGTTGGATCACAACCGCGGAATGGCCTTCCTGACGAAGCGCGGTGAGCGTGTCCTCTACCGTGGGACCGATCCAGGTGGCGCCCGACATGCCCTGGCTCTGGAAGGCGAAGAACCAGTCGGCATCGGTGAGGCCTAAGGGAGCGAGCAGGGCGGCCACATTGGCCGCGGTACGCTTGGCTTCCACCGGATACGGGTCGGGCTCCGGCTGGCCTGGGGCGGCTGCAGGCTGTGCCTGGATGGTTCTGCAGGGAACGCTGTGCGCGGTAAAGAGTACCGGCGCCATGGCGCCGATGCGGGCAGAAAGACTTTGCCAGACCGGCTGCAGACGTTCGGCAAAGGCCTGCGCGAGTTGGGGGTGGTCGGCCCAGCCGTCGATGAAGTCCATCTCGATGGCGCCTCCAGCTTCGGCAAAGGCGGCGCGGCGATAGAGTCCTACGCTGGTGCGGGAGTTCTGGGGGGCGAGACAGATGGCAACCGCCGAGGTTATGCCATCGTCACGCATCTGGCGCACCACGTCCGCGATGTAGGGCTTCCAGTTGCGCATGCCCACGTAGACGGGGAGGTTGAGCGCGTCTGATAGCAAGCGCCCTTGCTCCAGGGTGAGTTCGGTCAGGGGGCTAGAACCAATGAGACTGTAACGGTGACGAATCTCTTCAACCACGGATTCGGGCATGGGCCGCCCACTGGTGATATTGCGCAGGTATTCAGGAATCTGGTCGAGCGACTGGGGCGTTCCATGGGCGAGCAACAGAATTGCATGGCGGTGCGGTGCTGCATCAGACATGGGCAGGGGCTCCCGTCGTTGGGCTGGCACTGAACTCACGCACGTACTCCACCACGCGCTGCACATTTTCGACCGGGGTGCCGGGAACGATGCCGTGCCCCAGATTGAAGATGTGCCCGGGCCGGCCGCCAGCCTGGGCGAGTATCTGATGCACGCGTTCGCGGAGCAGATCTTCACCGGCAAAGAGCGTGATGGGGTCGAGGTTGCCTTGCACGGCGACCGCGTGGCCAAGGGCGGCCCAGCCCTGGTCCAGGGGCACGCGCCAATCGAGACCGATCACGTCGGCTCCGGTCTCGCGCATGGCGGGCAGAAGGGTTGCGGTGTCCACGCCGAAGTAGATCACCGGCACTCCCAACGCCTGCACTTTGCGCACTAACCGGGTGGTCACCGGTAGGACGAAATCACGGTAATCCGCGGGGCTGAGAGCGCCGGCCCAGCTGTCGAAAATCTGGATGACGTCGGCTCCCGCTTCCACCTGCTGCGCCGCGTACTCGGCCAGCACGGAAGCAAGCTTCTCGAGCAAGAGCTGCCAGACGGATGGGTCCCGGTACATGAGCGTTTTGGTGAAGATGTAATTGCGCGAGCCACCGCCCTCAATCATGTAGCTGGCAAGGGTGAAGGGCGCTCCGCAGAATCCGATGATGCCGATGCGATCCTGGAAGTGGGCTACGACCTTGCGTATGGCCTCTGCCACGTAGCCAAGCTCGTGCGCGCGATCAATGCGCAGGTTCTCCACATCGCCTGGGGTGCGCACAGGGTGGTGAATGACTGGACCTTCCCCAGCCAGGAATTCGAAGTCGAGCCCCATGCCCTCCAGGGGTAATAACAGGTCGGCAAAGATGATAGCGGCATCGACGTCTAGCTTCTCCGCAGCGGTGATGGTCACTTCGGCGGCGAGGTCTGGGTTCTTGCAGATTTGCAAGAGCGAATGGTGCCGGCGTACGGCCTGGTATTCCGGCATATAGCGGCCGGCCTGGCGCAGGAACCATACCGGCGTCCGGTCCACGGGCTGGCGCAGGCAGGCTCGCACAAAGCGGGTGCCGCTGGAAAGACCGGCGCTGGGTTGGGTGGGGTGTCGCTGCAGTAGGGTTTTTTCCGGCATGCTGGCCTTCAATACTTGAGGTTAGCATTTTGGGTGCCGGTGGGCGGGGGTTGGGTTTTCTGGGATGAAAACTCGGCCTCCCATCGGACACTTAGGTGGCCTGAGAGGAACCGCAGGTCCCTCCACTACGCTACGCTCCGGTCGGGATGACAAATTGGTGTTGGGTACCAGCATGCCCGGCACTCACACCAATTTGTCATCCCGACCGGAGCGTAGCGTAGTGGAGGGACCTGCGGTTTTCAGAATCACCCGCACGGGACGCCGGACTGCCAAGCAAGGACAATCAGGGGGCGGTGGAGAAGCCGAAGATTGTCACCTCATGGTAGGTTTCGCCCGGCTTTAGCTCGCTCGTGGGGAATTTGGGGTGGTTGGGGGAGTCGGGAAAATGCTGGGTTTCCAGGCAAAAGCCGGAGTGCTTCGCGTAAACGTGACCGTGCTTGCCGTGGAGGGTTCCGTCGAGAAAATTGCCGGAATAGAATTGCACTCCGGGTTGGGTGGTTTCCACGGTTAAGACCCGCCCAGTGGTGGGCTCGACCACGCGCGCAGCTTGCTGCAAAACGCCGATCTTGCCGTTCAGGACGTAGTTGTGGTCGTATCCCCCGCCTAACTTCAGTTGCTCATTGTTGTCGTTGATGCGGGCTCCGATGGCGGTCGGGTGATGGAAGTCCAGAGGCGTTCCGGCGACCGGGGCCAGCTCTCCCGTGGGGATGAGCCCGGAGTCGACGGGGGTGTAGCGGTCTGCGGGCAGCATCACCAGATGGTTGAGAATGTCTCCCTGCCCCTCGCCGGCAAGGTTGAAGTAGCTGTGATTGGTCAGGTTCAGAACCGTGTCTTTATCAGTGGTGGCAAAGTACTCGATCTTGAGCGCATGCGCCTCCAGCGTGTAGCGCACCCGCGCGGTCAAGGTGCCCGGAAAGCCCTGATCGCCATCCTTGCTGACCAGGGTGAGCTCGACCCCGTGGGGAATTTCTTGCCCTTGCCATAACAGCTTGTCGAAGCCTTTTATCCCACCGTGCAGGGTGTTGACACCGTCGTTGGCCGGAAGCTGATAACGCTTGCCGTCCAGGGTAAAGGTGGCGTGGGCGATGCGGTTGCCGTAGCGCCCGACAATGGCTCCGAAGTAGCTCTTGGGGTCGGCCGTGTAGCCGGCCAGGGATTCGTAACCAAGGACGATGTCGGCTACCTTGCCGCTGCGGTCAGGCACCTCGAGGGATACCAGCCGCGCGCCGTAGGTCATGACGCGCGCCTTGATTGCACCCTCTTCCAGGGTGTAGATCTCCACCTTGGTTCCATCCGGCATATTGCCGAATTCAGACTTGGTCACCTTCGCCTCCAGATGCGATGCCAACGGCATGAGTGTCAACCACAAACAAACACAGTTCAGTATCTTGAATTGCTTCAACGGTCTGGCCATCCTCGAGACTCCTTGCATCTCTTTCGCGCACAGCTCGACCACGAGCCGCGTCTGCAAACCGTAATGGATACTAAAGCATTTCGCCGTTGGCTGTATCCGCCACCGGGACGGTTCGCTGAGAGCAACGGCGGAAGTGCTCTAAAGCATTGATTTAACGCATATCAATCAGGGAAATGAGGGAGCTCGGGTATTACCAGTCACGAGTACCTTTAATCCGGCCATTGTTACCCAATAGTTGTAGCCAGCAGCGCGTGAGCCGCTATGCTACGAAACAAGCGGTGGTTATGGACGACTGCTTGTTGATTCTTCGGGGGAGGGATTCAATTGAAGCAGCCGGCTACGAACCACCGCGAATATATTTCCACAAACGTCGAGGTCACGCT
Source organism: uncultured Acidobacteriaceae bacterium (assembly GCA_963821315.1). GTDB lineage: Bacteria > Acidobacteriota > Terriglobia > Terriglobales > Acidobacteriaceae > PALSA-350. Next base: position 736,568 of record CAWGDP010000025.1, read on the forward strand.
TGACGACGCCCGGGCCACGGCCCTGGAGCGCATCGTTAGCCTCTCGATGGACTACCAGCGGGGCGTCGGACTGGTGCAATTCCGCAACGGCGTGGACGCCGTGATTGCCTCCACCGGATATCGTCAACTGATCGAGAAACTGCTTGAAATACTCTAACGCCATTACCGAGCTAGGTTCGACCGCGCGACGCCGGCTGGCGTCCGCCGGTTACCACGAGCCGATTGTGTCCCTGCTGTGGACCAGGCCCGTCCAGCTCAGCTTGCACCTGGCCAAGCTTTCCTTCTGACCGCCCGAGCGGGAATATACCCTGTCTTCCTGAGTTATGATAAAGCGGCTGCGGAGCTGTCGTCATCGCCTGTCGTCATCGCCCGGGAGCGCCGATCTCATGAGGACAGAAATCCATGGTCAATTATCTTGAACTGCCGGTAGGGGAGAAGAGCCCCGAGGTCATTAACGCGGTCATTGAAATTCCGGCCGAGGGCATCAACAAGTACGAGTACGACAAGACGCTGCACGTCTTCCGCCTCGACCGCAACCTCTATTCGCCGGTGCACTATCCCGGCGACTACGGCTTCATCCCCTCCACGCTGAGCGAGGATGGCGATCCGCTGGATGTGCTGGTGCTGGTGGACGCGCCCAGCTTTCCCGGCTGCGTGATGCAGGTGAGGCCGATCGGCCTGCTGGAAATGCTCGATCAGGGGGTGCCGGACGAGAAGGTTCTGGCCGTGGGCAAGAACAATCCACGCTACGCCGATGTGTGGAACTACTCGGAGATTTATCCCCACATGCTCAAGGAAATGACGCATTTCTTCGCCATTTACAAGGATCTGGAGGGCAAGCGCGTGGAAGTAAAAGGGTGGCACGACGCGGCCTACGCGCGCACCAAGGTGGTCGAAGCGGTGGATCGCTTCAAAGGGAACAAGGCCGCCTCCAAAGCCGACGGAAATCGCTGACCAAAAAATCCGGGGTTTCGCTTCGGATATAATCCCTGCAGGGAAACCCCGGAGAGATGGCCGAGTGGCTGAAGGCGGCGGTTTGCTAAACCGTTGTAGGGGCTAACACCTCTACCGGGGGTTCGAATCCCCCTCTCTCCGCCAGTACTACCCAGCCGGTTCTTCCCTTTCCAACCAGATAGAACAGCCACTGCGCCTCTGCTCACCATTGAGAACTGTCATCTGGCGGCGGTGGAGGATTCACCAGCGTTTCGCCCAGCGGCCCGCGGTCCAATCCTTGGGGGTCCAGCAGATGCAGCGAGACACGAGCTGTACCAGCCGGAGCGTGCACGGTGGTTTGCAGCTTGATCGGCTGGAACGGCGTCACCGAGTCCAGTGTCGCCCCGCCGAGCGCGGAACCACCACGGCTGTAATAACGCGCAACCAGCTTGCCGGCGTAGAACACGCCGAATTCTCCAGTCAGCACCAGCCCCTTCGGTGTGCCGGCAACAGCCAGCGGCTGGCCCACTACCCCGCTGTAGGTGGCTGTCTGGAAATCCTCACCCATGCGCGTGGGATACCACTGCGTATCCATTGCGTAGCTCTCGCCGGGAGCGAGTTCTACCATCGGACTGTTCACTTCCGCCTCCATGTAGTAGATCGGCGGCCCGGCGTTAGCAGGCGCAGGCGCGTTGTGCGGGCGCGTACCGGTGGTGTAGAAAAGCATGCTTGCCTTGCCTGGGTATTGCGCCGTGGGCTGATAGCGGGCGCGCTCGACCATGGTGTATCCCGTGGAACCGTCGACGACAGCCAACCAGCCGGCGGGCGAGTCTACCCAGACTTCTCCGCCGAGATCACCCCAATGCAGCCGGAACAGGCCACCGCTCACTGAATAGGCCGGATTCTGCGCCATCCCGCTGACCACTTGATAGCTTTTCAGAAAAACGCTGGCCGGGTTCGCCGGAGTCAAGCCCCAGAACTTTGGATTGAACTGGTTGGGGTCGTCTGGCGCCGCAGCGTTGTACTCTGACACCGATTGCTCCGACCAGGTCTGCGGGTATCCGGTCACATTCTTCATCACGGCGTGGAAGGAGATGACTGGCGAGCCGGCGGTGATGCTGATGTCGCGGATATACTGCTGCCCGATGGCTGGATCCACTGGGCCGGTCAAGCGCACGGTGCATTGTTCGCCCTGGGACAACACCTGAAGCGAAAAGGGCGAATTGTCCAAGGGCTCTCCGCCTGCGCCCGCCCAATGCTGCTCGTCCTGTTCCCCCTCGGGCATCGGCCAGATCTTGTCTCCGCCGTAGTTGTTCCAATGCTGGCCGGCAGTTTCAGGCGGGATCACTTGTCCTTTAAGCTGCTGATTGACAAAAAGATAATCGTGGCCACCGAAGGTGACCTGCATCAGGCGTCCGCCGAGTTGCGGAACAATTTCCAGTTTCACCCACTGGTTGGCCAACTCTTCGGCCTTCCAGCCCAGGTAGTCCGCGGCTTGCACGGTGCAACTGGCTTTTGCGCCCTCCTGCCCCAACAATGTCGAGCCCGTAAGCGATCCGAGTACCACAGCACAGAAAAATAATCCCAGAGCGTACTTTGTGACTCTGGCAAGAATGGAATGCATTGATTGTCCCCATGACCTTTGAAATTGGAAATTACTGATAAAACGATACGATCGATCCTTTGAAAGCGGAAACTGCCGCCATCGATGTTCCGTTTGAAGGCGCCGCGTTGGCCTGGGCGGAATACTTCGCGGCGCCAAGATCCGGGTGCGAAACAAATTACTTAGACAGCACCTCAAAATCGACCTGTGACATTTCTCTGGAAATTTTCTCTGGAAATGTAGTCCAATGTACCCACCCCAAGGGACATACCCGGCCCCGCAAGCCTAAATACTGGTCTATCAAAGATCGAATGCAGAGCCGTACCCAGCATAATTTTCCTGGCCAGCCAGGAGTTGATAATAGGAGCCCACCATGAAGAAAGCACTACTTGCTTGTCTCGTCCTACCGTTGAGCCCATTGTTCCTCCGGGCCCAGATCGCGAACAACACTTCACTCGTTGGCACCGTAAGTGACGCAAGCGGTGGCGTCATAAGCGGCAGTAAAGTAACGGCCGTGGAAGAGAACACCAAGGTTCAATCGATAGCCGTTACCAACGGCTGCGGGATACTACTCGATTACTTTCATCCAGCCCGGAACATACGACATCACGGTCGAGCAGTCGGGCTTCAAGACGGTCACCAAGACGGGCGTCGTCGTCCCTGTAGACCAGGCCATCCGGACCGACTTCGCGCTGTCCGTCGGCTCAGTGGAAAGCGTGGTCACGGTCACCGCGAATACGCCACCACTGTCTACCGACGACGCAACCCTGGGCGAAACGTTCAATACCCGCGCAGTAGAAGACCTTCCGATTAGCGGCCACAATGCGCTCGAGGTCGCGGCCCTGGCCTCAAACGTCTATATCGGCTCAGCGACTAACTACCAGGGCAACCCTCCCGGTGAAGACTTCATAGGCGCCGGCCAGCGCGAGATTCAGAACGCCCTCTCCCTCGATGGCGTCTCCATCGTGAACAACCTGATCACGACCACCCCGGATCACCCGGCTGCGGATATGATCTCGGAAACCCAGATGCAGAGCGGCAATTACACAGCGCAGTACGGCTCGTACCTCGGAATCCACATCAATCTGGTCAGCAAGAACGGCACAAACGATCTTCACGGCGCGGTCTACGAGTATGTGGAGAACACCGCCCTGAATGCAAATGTGTTTACTGCCGCTCCAGGCAGCAAGAAGCAGGTTCTGCACTACAACCAGTACGGCTTCCAGGTAGGAGGCCCGGTATACATCCCAAAGCTGTACAACGGCCGCAACAAGACCTTCTTCTTCGGCTCCTACGAGAAACTCAAGCAGGTTGGCCAGGCATCCAGCATTGTCTCCGTCCTCACGCCGGCGATGGAAAACGGCGACTTCAGCGCCGCTGGAATTCCGCAGCTCTATGATCCTTCTACCGGTCTGCCTTATCCCAACAACCAGATTCCAGCGGCTGAGTTAGCGACGCCAGCCGCAGCAATCTCCAAGAAATATGAAGCCTACATGGTAGCTCCGAATCAGCCCGGCATTGCCAACAACCTGAACAACGACTATCCGAGCGATCTGACGATCACGCAATCCATCGATCGCATCGACGAAAATATCGGCGATAAGGTCAAGCTCTTCGGTCGCTACTACTACCAGGACCTGACCTTCGTCAACGGCTCGAACTTTGCAGCCAATGCTTCCAACGGACCGACCAACAGCCGGAATTATGCGTTTGGCTACACCCAGGTCATCACGCCGAGACTGATCAACGATCTGCACTTCGGCGTAAACAAGCTGATCGCGGAGAATCTGAACTACTGGTACACCGCCGGGCTCAAGAATGCCGGAACCGAGACTCGGGATTCCCGGTTTTACCGGGGACACGCTCTACAACAACCCCGGCGTTCCAGTGATTACCATCACTAATTTTACCGGCGTCGGCAATGCGGGCAGCAACTGGTTCCAGGACGATCGCACCTACGACTTATACGACCAATTGAGCTACTCCAGGGGCAAGCACAGCATTATCGTCGGCGGAGAGTTCCGCCGTCTGACCCTGGGCCGCGAAGCCACAAACAACCCACTTGGCGTCATCAATTTCACTCCCACCTCGTGCAAGCCTAACCTTGCAGGCGATTGCCCTACACCACTTGTCAGTACCGGATATTCCGCCGCGGACTTCGTGCTGGGCTATGCCAACAGCGACACCACCCCGATCGATACAATCAAGGGTTCAGTGGGTGAGTGGCGCGATGGTTTCTTTGCCCTGGATAACTGGCAGGTAGCTCCCAAGTTCACCCTTAACTACGGCTTCCGCTATGACCTTCCGACGGCGCCGTACAGCCTTAACGGCTATGGCCGGTTATTGAACAATGCTCAAACCGCCCTGATCGCCGGCGACCACGGCGACCTCAGGCGCAACCTACACTCCCACGCGAGGGTATAAGTTTGGCAGCGCGCAACTGGACAACGCGGGACCACGGCTTGGTCTCGATTATCGTGTAACGGATAAGACAGTGATCCGCGGAGGTCTCGGCTTCTACTACAACGCCAACCAGCTCAATACCTATACCTTGCTCACCTCAAACTACCCATTCGCCGCAGCGGTCAGCTACAGCACCACCGGCGCCAATCCGATCACCTTCACCAATACGACTCCGGGGGCCGGCAGCGCAGCTCCTGTGGCGGGCACGCCCCACACCTACGTCGCTGCCTACACACCAGAGCCCAACCTGAAGACACAGCGCTCCTATCAGTGGAACGCGGACGTCGGGCAGGCGCTTTGGAATGGAGCCGCGTTCGAGCTGCAGTATTTAGGCTCGCACTCGCTGCACCTGGATCGCAGCTACTATGACAACGAGCCGATCAATCCGGTCAACACGACGGTCAAGTCGCTCAATTCGCAACGTCCCAACCAACTCTTCGGCAGCATCCGCGTCTTCCAGGAAGATGAGTACTCGCACTATAACGCGCTCACGGCCATCTTGCGGCAGCGGGATATCCATGGGTTTGCCGGCCAGGTCAGCTACACCTGGTCGCATGATATGGACATCGGCACCAACTCCAACGCCGGGGGCACCACATCGCAGCAGTACAACATCGGCGCCGACTATGGCAATGCGAACTGGGATGTTCGCAACCGTGTCGTGGCTGAATTCACCTATGCCATGCCGGCACTGGCAGGCATGAATGCGATCAAGCGCGAGACGCTGGGCGGATGGCATGCCAGCGCCATCGTCAATATCCAATCCGGCATGCCCTTCACCGTGGCCATGAGCAGCAACACCACCGCGGCAGGCGTTGATCAAGGCCTCCAGCGTCCGTCGTGGGTGCATGTCGAAAGAGCCAACTGCAATCTGGGGAACGCCTATGTCGGCCTCAGCCATTCGACTACGTCGTGCATTGATGAAACCGCCTACAAGACTGCGGTCAACTACTCGACGGGGGCTGTCGGCTACGGCGATGTGCATAGAAACAGCCTTTTTGGTCCCGGTTTGCAGTATGAGAACGTGGCGGTGTTCAAGGACTTTGGGATCTGGGAGCGGCTGAAGTTCCAGTTCCGCGCCGAGGCCTACAACGTCTTCAATCACCCGAGTGGCATGAATCCGCAGTCCGGAGCGACTTCCGCCTCAAGCGGCCTGAACATCAGCACAACCGGAGCCTGTGCTGCAGTCTCATGCCTCGTCTATCCCAACGGTTTCGGTACCATCACGGGCGTCCAGCAAGTGCCGGGCACCTTCAGCGGAGCTCGTATTCTTGAGCTGTCGGGCAAGGTGATCTTCTAACTGGGAGGCGGCGGCCGTAGAAAGTCTTCCGGCCGCCCCACTGATTTTTCTTGCGGGAAAAGTACACATCGTGCCTTTTAGGCACAGCGACGGTGGCATTCGTGGAGTGAGCCGTGCCCTTCGTTCTCCTGATGGCAAACAAAACAAAACCCGGACCTTTGAGCGGGAGCCGGGGAGCACCGCAGATCCCTCGGCTGCCCCGGATTTCCTGTTAAGAACCGTAGCTTCGGTGGATTTTGTGCGGCTCTCTTTATGGAGAGCCGCAACGTTGCCGCTGGAAGAGCCGTGAAGAGGAAATCCGGGTACGCTCTTAATGAACAAAAATAAAGCCAATAGAATCAACATGCGATTTCCAGCGTTCATTTCACTCTTAACTTGCCGCAGGCAAGTCAGCTCCTCCTCGGGATGACAAAGGAGAGGGTGGCGCTTCCATTTGTCATCCCGAGGAGCCGACTTGCCTATGGCAAGTTAAGCGAGAAATGACACCAGCAGCAAAAGCATTGGGTGCCCCATTCAAGCCGTACTTTGGCTTGAGTGGCCTAGGACTGACATCCCCGACCTGTTTGTCATTAGGAGACCCTGGGACTTTTTTGATTGCTTGATGGTCAATAACCGCTGGGTGCCCCATTCAAGCCCGGTTTTGCCTGCCCGGGTGCCGTGGGGCTTGAGTGGGATACCACGGCATTCACCTGATTCTTTACACTGCTCTGGATCACCATCCACGTCATCCCGAGCGTACCCGGATTTCCTACTTCACGGCTCAACCAGCGGCAACGTATGCGGCTCTCCGTAAAGAGAGCCGCACAAAATCCACCGAAGCTACGGTTCTTAACAGGAAATCCGGGTCCGTCCTGGGCTATTCTCAGCCGTCCCTTCGGGACTGATTGCGATAAGCTCTGAGAGCTGATTTGCTTTCAGCGAATGCGCTACGAATCGGGCGCACCGAAAAGAGCTAATTTGGACAAGATTGACTGTCAAAAACCGTTGCTTCGGTGGATTTCTTGCGGCTCTCTTTACGGAGAGCCACATACGTTGCCGCCGGTAGAGCCGCGAAGTAGGAAATCCGGGTACGCTCGGGATGACAAAGGGGGAGGGTGACACTCCATAGATGGTGGTTGCTCAATAGGCGCTGACCAAAACACCGCCCTCGTCTCTGCCCAGCGCCTGTTAGCAACCCTACATGGAAGCGCCACCCTCCCCTTTGTCATCCCGAGAGGCTGTGACTTTTTTGATTGCTTGGTCGTCAACAACCGCTGGGTGCCCCATTCAAGCCCGGTTTTGGCTTGAGTGGGATACCACGGTACTCACCTAACAGATTCTTTCAGCCACTAGTCAATTCCCCATGGATGCACCACCCTCCACTTGTAATCCTGAGAGTACCCGGATTTCCTACTTCGCGGCTCTATCAGCGGCAACGTATGCGGCTCTCCGTAGAGAGCCGCAAGAAATCCAGCCCCTCCGGGACTTAATCCGGAGAGAATAGTTTTTCCGCAACCTGGTAAGCCACAATCCCTTCACTCCGGAGCTTTTTATGGCAATGACCGTTATTCAACATGTGCTCTCTCGCTTGCGTTCTATCGGCCTCACCGACGTCTTCGGAGTCCCTGGAGACTTTGCGTTTCCCGTCAACGATGCCATTTGCGAGCATCCGCAGATGCGCTGGATTGGCTGCTGTAACGAACTGAATGCAGCGTACGCCGCGGATGGCTACGCCCGGATCAAGGGTTTTGGCGCCATCTGCACTACGTATGGAGTGGGCGAATTGAGTGCACTCAATGGCATAGCCGGCGCCTACGCGGAGCACCTTCCCTTGTTCCATCTGGTGGGCAGCCCGAATATGGCAACGCAAGCGACGCGGGCACTGATGCATCACACCCTGGGCAACGGGGAATACGATTTATTTCAGCGCATGACGGAGCCTGTGGTTTGCGCCCAGGCGGTCATGCATCCACAGAATGTTGCCTTTGAAACGGAGCGGCTCATTGCCGAAGCGCTCTATCATCGCCGTCCTGTATACATGGCATTTCCTGCGGACCATGCAAATCAACCGGTAGTGAGTACGGCACAGCCAGTGCCGGCGCCGTCGAGCGACCCCAACTTTCTCGCAGCCGCGACCGACGCCATCGTCTCGTTAGTGGAAAAGGCAGGCACGGCTTGCTTCCTGCCCGATATCCTGTTGGCGCGTACCGGGCTGCAAGCTGCCATGCAAGCGGTGATTGATGCGTCGGGGCTGCCCTTCGCCACCATGTTCATGGGGAAGTCTGTGCTCGATGAGCAGCATCCCAACTACATCGGCATGTACGATGGCGCACTGATGAATGAAGCGGTTCGCGATTTCGTCGAAGGGTGCGATGTGGTTCTTGAGGTGGGAACGTTATTGACGGACTTCAACAGTGGAGCCTTTACGGCGAAGCTGGATCCGGCCAAAACAGTCGTCATCTCGCATCATCGGGTCCGCGTCGACGGAAAAGTCTATCCCAACGTGGAGATGGCCGACATCCTCGCGACGCTGGCGCAGCACTTGCCGAAAGATCGGGCGTGGCGAAAGCCGCAGGTCTCCTCGCTTGGCGAGCCTGTCGGGCAAGGAAGTGATCCAATTACCGTGGCGGCCCTCTATCCGCGGTGGGCGAACTTCCTTCGTCCCCGCGACATTCTTGTGGCTGAGACTGGCACCGCCTCCATGGGGCTGGGCTTCGCGCAGATGCCGGCAGGCGCATCCTTCCATAATCAAACACTCTGGGGTTCGATCGGCTGGGCGACACCGGCAGCATTTGGGGCGGCCATGGCAGCTCCCGATCGCAGGGTGGTGCTGGTCACGGGCGACGGATCGCATCAACTCACGGCACAGGAGGTGAGCCAATTCGGGCGCCTCGGACTGCAACCCGTGATCTTCGTGCTCAACAATTCCGGTTATCTGATCGAGCGGCTGCTGTGCAAAGATCCCGCCATTGCCTACAACGATATCGCGCCCTGGCGTTACACCGAACTCCCCCGGGCACTCGGTTGCGAGGGCTGGTTCACGGCACGCGCCACGACTTGCGGCGAGCTCGACCGAGCACTGGAAACGGCGGCGCGCGGCGGTTCCGCTGCTTATATCGAGGTAGTCACGGATGCTTATGCAGCTTCACCGCTGGCGCTTAAATTGCACGAGAGTTTTCGCCGTCTCTATAAGTCCTGAACGACGGTCAACTTTCGCTTGCCCGTCCAGCCTGAATTCACTACTATGCGTCTCGTATGTTTAACCAATTTGCTCCGTGCTGACCAAGATCGAACGTCCGAAACTCGGAATCGCGTCCTGGAGTCTACCGTGGGCGATCGGAGTCCAGGGCTACCCTTCGCCACAGCAGCCACTCGGCTGCATAGGACTGCTGGAGAAGGCGGCCGAAGCCAAAGTCTCCGTAGTACAGATCGCCGATAATCTCCCCCTGCACGAGTTACCGGATAAAGAGTTGGATCAATTGCGCGAGGCAGCCACTGGCCGGGGACTGGTGCTGGAAGCGGGGACACGAAGCCTGGATCCCGAGCACCTCACGCGGTACATCGCGATCAGCCACAGGATTGGAGCGCGGATCCTGCGCACGGTCTTGTCCGGGAGCTTGTTCGGGCCGAAACAGCTGGCCGCGGCCGAAGCCGCAATCCTGAAGGTTCTGCCGGCGCTGGAGCGCGAGGGCGTAACGCTTGCCCTGGAGAATAACGAAGCCTTCAGCGCGCTGGAGTTCGCCGGGATCATCACAAGAATCGCCAGCCCTCATGTAGGGATTTGCCTGGACACCGCCAACTCGCTCGGCCGGCCGGAAACATTGCAGACGGTGGTCGAACACCTGGCCGAGCACGCGGTTGTGCTGCACGCCAAGGATTACGACATTCGGCGCATCGATACGCGCATGGGATTTTCCGTAGTGGGCACGGCAGCGGGGGACGGCCGCGTCGATTTCAATTGGGTGCTGGCCGAACTACGCAGGCAGGGACGCAGCGGAATCAGCGTTATCGTGGAGCACTGGCCGCCGTTTGCCGGCACCATCGAGGAATCCATGCGGATCGAGGAAGAGTGGCTCTCGAGAAGTGTGCGCTTTCTACGTTCGAAGGTGTCAGCCGTTGTTTAAGGGCTAGCGCAGATCAGCAGAGGGACGAACGCTATGGAGTTGTCCGTGTTCATCGGGCTGGCCCTGACCCTTCTGTCCGGAACCATGATGACTTGCGCCATCGTGCCCATGAAGTTCGCTCGGGCGTGGAAGTGGGAGAACATCTGGCTGCTGTATATCGGGTTCGGCCAGGTGGTGTTTCCCCTGCTGCTCATTTGCCTCACAGCGCCACATGCCTGGGCAGTGTTCGCGTCGGCCAAGCCATCGGCCCTGGCTGCCGCCGCGCTCTTCGGGTTGGGTTGGGGTATCGGCAATGTGCTGTCGGGCATTGGCTACACCATGCTCGGTGTGGGACTGGGGTTGACCATCATCCTGGGGCTGACGGCTTCCTTGGGGTCCCTGATCCCGTTGCTGGTGCTCTACCCCGAACGGTTGGCGAGCCCGGCCGCGGTGGCGCTCTACTTCGGCGTTGTGGTCATGGTGGCCGGCCTTATCCTCTGCTATCACGCCGGCAATCTGCGCCAGGGGCAGCGGTCGCAGCATGAGACCTCCGGCGGCGCAGATCTCCAGTCCTTCGGTAAAGGAGATCTGCGCACCGGCGTCCTCATTTGTATCGCGTCGGGAATTCTGTCCAGCATGTTGAACCTGGCCTTCATCTTCGGCGACGATATTCGAACGACTGGTCTGCGGATGGGCATGTCGGGCATCGCCGCGGTCAATACCCTATGGCTGCCGATCTTCCTGTTTGGCTTCGTGCCCACGCTGGTTTACTGCATTTATCTTTTTGTGCGCAATGGCTCGTGGCGCACTTTCGCGCAGCCTGCGACCGCTCCCAACTGGTTCATCGGAATGTTGATGGGGCTGCTGTTCGTGACCGGCCTCTCGCTCTACGGCATCGGAAGCCTGCGTTTGGGAACCATGGGTCCGGTGCTGGGATTCCCGGTCTATACCTCGGCTATGGTTCTGTCTGCCAACGCGGCCGGATTTTTGACCGGGGAGTGGCGTGGATCGCCTCGTAGCGCTTATATCTATGAGCTCTTGGGCATTCTGCTGCTCATCGGCTCGATCGTTGTGATCGCCGCAGGCAATCGCAAGATTGCCTGAAAACTTTTGAGGAAGACGTATTCCATGGATGCAATCGCGAAAGTGGGGATTGGCCGCACCGATCTCAAGGTTTCCCGCCTGGGATTCGGCGGCGTTCCCCTGGGAGGGTTGTACAAGGACGTATCGGAGGATGCGGCTGGCGCCACCGTCCGCAAGGCACTCGATCTCGGCATCAATTATTTCGACACCGCTCCGATCTATGGATTCGGAAAAAGCGAGATTCGGCTGGGAAGAGAATTGGCCCACTGCGACCGCGACTCGATCGTCGTCGCCACCAAGGTTGGATACACTCTCGTTCCCGACGACGGTGGACGCGACGAGAAGGTATTTCATCGCTTCGACAACGTGCCCGCCATGCGTCCTGTTTTCGACTTTAGCTACGACGGTATCATGAGGACCTTCGAGGGCAGCCTGCATCGCCTGAACCTGGCGCACGTAGACATCCTGAACATCCACGATCCGGATGACCACTGGGAGGAGGCGATCAACATCGTCTACCCCGCCCTGCACCAGCTCCGCAGTGAGGGCGTCGTCCGTGCCATCGGGGTGGGCATGAACCAGGCGGAGATGCTGGCAAGGTTTGCCCGCGAAGGCGATTTCGACTGCCTGCTGTTGGCGGGCCGGTACACGCTTATCGACCACACAGGCTTGCGCGAGTTGCTGCCCATCTGCGAACGCAAAGGCATAAGCGTAATCATCGGCGGCCCCTACAACAGCGGAATTCTGGCCACTGGCGCGCGGCCCGGAGCGACTTACAATTACGTCGATGCTTCGCCGGCGGTCATGGAGAAGGTAACGGCGATCGAAGCAGTGTGTGAACGCCACCATGTCCCTCTGCAGGCGGCGGCGCTGCAGTTTCCCATGGCGCATCCGGCAGTAGCCGCAATTATTCCCGGCGCTCGGTCCGTAGCTGAGGTGGAGGAGAATGTCCGGTTGATGAGCCTGCCTATCCCCAACGACTTCTGGGAGGAGCTGCGACGCTTGGAACTGTTGCCGCCGGAGGCGCCGGTGCCGCGAAAATAGAAGTGTGCCCCTCTGACCATCTCCAGCGTCCAAGCGAATAGACTGAAGTCGGAGTGAGTGGACCAGGATTTGATCATGAGCACCGCAGGGGCATTAACGACCGCACAGCCTTGGGAAAATCAGACTCAATTTGCGGCGCGTGACCTGATCGAGTTTGGGGTGGCCTACGGCCTGATCCTGGCGGCAATTTGGACCCTGAACCCGTGGCAGAGGTTTTTCTATTGGGCCGCCATCGCGTGGGTGGTTGTCACCACCTGGCAGCGGCGTACTACCTGGAAGGCGTTAGGGCTCGGTCTGACGGGCATGGTGCGTTCGCTCTGGATCGTAGGGGCGGCAGCGATACTAGCGGGACTGGCACTCTACCTGGCCGACCGGGAGCACACGCTACACCGGCTCCACGGCCCGACGCCCCTGTTGTCGCATGTTTGGGGATACATGATCTGGGCGGTCATGCAGCAGTTCCTGCTGCAGATCTATTTCCTGCTTCGATTGCAGCGCATGCTGCCCGGTAAGGTGGCGCCGGTAGTGGCTGCAGCCGGCCTGTTCTCGCTTGCTCATCTACCCAATCCTGTATTGACGCCGATCACGCTGGTGTGGGGCATTGCCGCCTGCGTGCTATTTTTGCGCTACCGGAATATTTATGCCCTGGGAATCGCCCACGGAATCCTGGGGCTTTGTGTCGCAGTGATCGTGCCAGAACCGCTACAACACCATATGCGGGTGGGCATCGGCTACTACCGATATCATGTGCGAGAACACCGTCACCCAGCGGCCGATCATCGCAACCAGGCGGACCAGATGGTATCGACCGACGCGTGGGTGATGGCCGAGGCCCCTACCCGGCGATCCTGAAGCCACGCACGCCCATAGAAAATGCCCGCGAGCAATGCCAACAGTACATAGCGCCAATTGAAGTGGACGGCGCGTTTGTTGAAGTGCGAAAGCCCAAACAAGGTGGCGGTGATGAGCAGGGCGCGTACTCGCCCAACCCGCCGCTCGAGAAGATTTTGCATCCAGCCACGGAAGAAAAGCTCTTCCGGGACGGCGACAAAGAGGAAGGTGAAGATCCACCCCAGGAGAACATGCCAAAGCGAAGGCATGTGGGGGTGGAAATGGAGGAACCCGAGAAACAGTCCGAGGGCGGCGCCAATGGGAGCGTACACGGCCAGCCAGAGCAAGCCAACGCGGAAGTCACGCAGGCGAAGGCGGAGGTCGAAACCAACCTGGCGCAGCTGCCGGATGGCGAGAAAGCCATAGATGCCTGCATCGAGCAGCAGGACTTTGTTGAAGATGGCGAGACCCGGTCCCCATGCCGGCTCAAACCAGCGCAAGTCCACGGCCAGACCGAGGACGCCAAGGATGAGGAAGTCGCGCCATTCTCCTCGCTGCTCCGGGTCGGCCAGGCTTGCGCCGTAGAGCAGCAGGCTGATGAGGACGGGCAGCAGCGTGTAGAGGGCAAGCCATGTCCATCGGAAAAGGCCGTCAGAAAGGGAAACCAGGGCGTAGGGAAGACCGAGCAAAGCGGGCGCCAGCAGGCGCAGGCTAAGGGGCCATCGTTGCGCCAGCTGGAGACTGCGGGGACAGAATGCTGCCCAGAAGAAAGGGACAAGCGTAAGCAGGGCGGCCAGGGCGACCGTTGGATGGAAGAGCGCGCGCGGCATCAGCTTCGAGCTTAACGCGTGGGGGGCCCGCGATGGCGCCGGGGGCTATGGATTTCCCAGGTTATAGACGACCGGGTCTTGCTCCATTTTCGGAAGTTCCCCCAGGGCTTGCCGGATGACCTCCAGGAGTTTGGCATTGTTCACCGGCTTTTGCAGAAAGGCCTTGGCGCCCGCATCAATCACACGTTTCAGGTTGCCGCGAACGTCGCGGCCGGTAACCACGATGACCGGCACTGCAGCCAGGGCGGGTACATTTTTGAACCTGTCCATCAGGAGAAAGCCGTCTCCCCCAGGCAGACCCAGATCGAGGATGATGAGATCTGGCTCGTTCTTACGTGCCTCAGCCATGCAAGAGATCGCATCCGACGCAGAAGAAGTTTCGTAGTGGTGGGCGCGGAGACGCACGTGCATGGCTTGCAACACGTTCGGGTCGTCCTCGACGATGAGAATCTTTTTTCCCATTGCGCACAATCCTCTGTAGCTCTATCGGCTTGGAAGATGCATATCGTGAGGGGCGATCTGACGCAAAATGTGTGCGCACGAGTTTGCCGGGGAACACCATCCCGTTCGCGGCTCTTCTCCTGGGAAAGCCGCACTTTCCTACACTTCCCTGCCCAGAGTGGCAGCAAAAAAATGCTCTGTGTAGATGGGCTTACGCAAAAATGTGCCGATGAAGCAGCCAGAGCACACGACGTGGGCCGTAACGCAAAGCGCCATCGTTCACGCAGAAAGCGCCACTCCACACGGAGTGGCGCTTTTTCTTGCGGCACTCAGCGGCCAAATTGGCGCAGGTGGTGATCCGCGTGCAAATATCCCCAGCGCATCCAGTCCTCCGCCGTCATTTTTCCGAAGATGGGATGAGGCAAGCATGGGTTTGGCAAGCGATCGCAGAACCGGTTTAGGGTCGAGAGCAGCGAAGCCAGATCCTGACGGAAATCAACGGGAACAGAGCCCCCTTTCCCTTGTTCGATCTCCGGCCGGGTAGGAAAACCATGGGGCCACTGCGTCGGCACCTTAAGGGCGGCCCACTTCACTACCGTTCTTTGTAGGAAGCTGGTCGCCGGACTTGCGGTCTTCTCCCCTAAAGGAACCTTGTAGGAGTCATCCAAATGGCACACCATCTGGTGGACAGACATGGAGCCCCAGATCGCCTTATCCTCCGGCGAAAGCTCCGCCAGTCGACGCGCCATGTTCTGCCGTTCACTGAGGTTCTTCAAGGTCTTCATATTTCTCTTCTGCGGTTCTCCAACGCAGGGACTGATGAGGCTTTGCCTTGCCAGCGCTAAAGCGCGTGATCAGAGTCGAGACTCCTTCACAGAGCGCTAAAGCGCTCTTTCCCCCGCATAAATGCGGGGGCTCCCACCGAGTTTCTTTGCAGCCTGTCAAACTCCGGTGGCCACCACGAAGTATTGCGCGTTTTCTGTTCCCGGGTTGTGTACGCCGTGCAATTCGCCGGAATGGACGAATGCCGCGCCTCCGGGCCCGATCACTGCAGTCTTTCCGGCAATGGTCACCGCGAGCGAGCCCTTCATCATCAGGAAAAGTTCCTCGTGCTCATGCCTGTGCGGGGGATGCGGCTCACTTCCCGGAGCCAGCGTCGTCTCGTGCACTTCCAGGTGGTCACCGGAATGTGTCAGGCCGTCCAGGATGGGCCGGGATTCGTTCTGCCCATTTTGCTTTACGGGTAGTTGGTCAAAAGGCTTGATGAAGGAGCTGAGTGCCGGGCTATCCGCAGCGAACGCCGAAGAGGCGGCCAACATGGGAATAGCCTGCAGAACAGAGCGCCGGGTGGCATTCATGGAAATCTCCCGTTAGGACATCCTCGTTAGAGGCCGAGGTATACCTGGTTATTGAACTCCTGTAGCGACTACAAAATACTGCGCCTTTTCAGTTCCAGGATTGCGTGCGCCATGTAACTCGTTGGAGTGGAAAAACGCTGCGCCTCCCGGCCCGATTACCGCTGTCTTTCCCTCAATGGTAACGGCGAGGGTGCCGCTCACCATGAGAAGAAGCTCTTCGTGCTCGTGCCGATGGGGTGGATGGGGCGAACCTCCTGGAGCAAGTGTCGTCTCGTGAACTTCAAGGTGGCCGCCAGAATGAGTCACACCGTTCAGAATTGCCCTGGATTCATTCTGCCCATTTTGCTTTACCGGCAGCTCACTCAAGGGCTTGATGAAGGAAGTGAGGGTCGGGCTGTCCGATGCCAACGCCGAAGAGGCCGCCAGCATGGGGATCGCCTGTAGAAGAGAACGGCGGGTTGCATTCATAGAGTCTCCTGGACCCTGCCAGCGTTGTTATAGGCCTTCCAGAGACATCAAATCAAGAGAGCCGCCCGCCGCCTGTATACCCGAGCCTCTCCTGCCGTGCCGTATTCTGCATTTCGCTGGTAAGATCATCGGGAACAATTGACGGGAGCACCATGTCCTTTAAGCCGAATCGCCGCAGCTTCCTCATCGCAAGCGGTCTTACTGCCCTTGCCTCGACCAAAGTCCTGGGTGCGAATGACACCCTTCGCGTCGGAGTGATCGGCGCCGGCGGGCGCATGAGAACCGTTCTCGATTGCGCCGACAAAACCGGCATTCCCTACGAGATCGTGGCCGTGAGCGATGTGTACGGACCGCGCCGCGATGAGGTGAAGGCACGGACTGCCTCCACCGCTGCCACGACCACCCATCTCGATTATCACGAAGTGCTGACCAAGGATATAGACGCGGTGCTCATCGCGACCCCCGATCACTGGCACGTGCGGGTAGCATGCGACGCCCTGGCGGCGGGCAAAGACGTCTACCTGGAAAAACCGGTCACCCACACCATCGAAGAAGGCGCCACCCTGTCCCATGCGGTTCGTTCCGGCAAGCAGATTCTGCAGTGCGGCATGCAGCAGCGCAGCTGGACTCACTTTCGTAACGCCGTCGATCTGATTCAGGGAGGCAGTTTGGGCCGAGTGACCCAGGTACGAACGTACTGGTGGCAGAACTATAACCAGGCGGGATGGCGGCCGAAGCCGATCGACACCCAGGCGCTTGATTGGAAGCTCTGGCTCGGTGGGGCTCCCGACCAACCATTCAGCGAAGAGAAGTTTTACCGCTGGCGCTGGTACTGGAACTTTGGCGGCGGGGGCATGACCGATTTGTTCACGCACTGGATCGATGTGGCGCACTGGGCGATGAAGAGCGATACGCCGAAACTGGCACAAATGCTGGGGGACAAATACATTTTTGAGGAGTGGGACTGCCCCGATACGCTTCAGGCCGCGCTCCGCTACCCAGGGTGGGATGTGGTGTACGAGGGCATGATGAGCTCCTCCATCGACGACGGTGGACTTGAGTTCCGCGGCACTGAGGCCACGCTGAAGATCGATCGCAACAGCTTCGGTATTTACCGCGAGGGCGTGCAGAGTGGGCAGAACCCTGTCCTCACTGAGGATAGCTTCCGCGATGGAACGATCGACCACGTGGCGAATTTCTTTGCCTGCATCAAGAGCCGCAAGGAACCGAACGCGCCGGTTGAGACTGGAATCGCCGCCGCACGCGCCGGCCACATCGCCAATCTCGCCTATAAGCACACCGGGCAGATTACATGGCCGCCTAAGAGCTCGTCGTAGAGCGCGGCTTAGCGTTGCCAGCGCTAAAGCGCTCCTCCCCCCGCATAAATGAGGGGGCTCCCACCCGGCAGCAGCCCCTTCTCCACCAGCACGGGAGGCCTGCGGTGTTTGGTGGCCTGCTCGTAGGCGTACGCCCAACCAAGCAGGTCGCCGTCCTTCCACGGCCGGGCTGAGATTTCCAGGCCGAAGGGCAATCCATCCGGGTAGAAGCCGCCCGGAACCACTACCGCCGGAACGCCAATCATGTTTACCCAACTGGTATCGCTGTGCGGGCCGGTGCTGAGCTGCCCGTCCTGCGGCATGGTCTCGTCTGGCGGCGGCATCTGAATTGCGGGATAGACAAAGCCATCGAGGTGCAGCCGATCGAGAGCATCGTTGTAGGCTGCGAGCGCCCTCCGCCGCGGAGCCAGGTAGTTGGCCTCCGCTTTCGGATCGGTCTCGATCATTGCCTGCATCACCAGAGGCCGCTGTTTGGGCGCATCGGCGTCCGTACCGCCGATGATTGTAGCCGGCAAAGGAGATCCTGTGGCCCGTTGATACTCCTCGGGCGAGTGGTACTGCGGGGGGCCATACCCGGCGAGAAACTTCTCAGTCCCTTCCCGGACGTAGGGTAATGTGCATACCTGGGACACGGTCTCCGCAAAACGATCGGGAAGAATGGAATCATCGAAGACGACCGTCGCACCCGCGGCGCGCAGTCCTTCCAGGGCCTTCATGAAAGCCTCCCGCGTCTCGGGCTGTAGCGGGGTGCGAGAGGCTGCCCTATAGGCTGCGACCACACTTGCAGACTCCACCGCCGGTATCCCCTGGAATGGAACACCTGCTCCCTGGAGAATGAATGAGGGCACGCCGAAGCGTTTCCCTTTGAGCGCGTCTGTTTTCAGGTACGCAGTGTAGGGGCCACGCTCAGCCATGGCAACGGCGTCGGTAGTGCGGGGATCGAGAGGATCCGGCCCTGCGATCACGTCCAGCGCGATCGCCGCATCGGTCACGTCGCGGGCAATAGGCCCGGTGTTATCGAGCAGCCAGTCCAGCGGAGCGATGCCGGCGATACTCACCAGGCCGCGCGTGGGAAAGACACCCACCACAGAACTGGTGGCAGCCGGCATGCGGATGGAATTGCCGGTGTCGGTTCCATTGCCAAGGACGGCGAGGTTTGCGGTGACGACAGTAACGGTGCCTCCGGAAGAGCCTCCGGGACTGAAGCGCACATCATAGGCGTTCCCCGTACGCCCGTAGGCGGTACTGCGATTGGTATCGCTGGCGGCAAAGTCCGGCATGTTGGTTTGCCCGAGGATGACCGCTCCTGCAGCCCGCAACTTAGCCACGATGGTCGCATCCTTGGGCGCGATTAACTCATGCCCGGGGATCATGTACCCCTTCCACCCATCGGTGGTGACCAGGCCCTTGATCGATGTATTGGCTTTGGTGACGATGGGAACGCCCCACATCGGGCCGCGCTGGTAGTGGTCGCCGCCCGCCGCGGCTTCCGCATCCTCACGAGCAGCCGTGGCCAGAGCTCCCTCGCTATCCACCGTTTGCAGGGCACGATAGATTCCGTTGTATTTCGTGATGCGTGCTAAGTACCACTGCACGACCTGGGTGACGGTGTACTTATGGCTGCGGTACATCTGCTCCAGCTCGGGGATAGTCACTTCGAGCAGATCGCGACTCATCGCATCCTGGGCAGAGTCAGTACCGGCGGATGAAGGTGTGGATTGCGCATCCATGAAGCCATATGCCAGCAGGGTGAGCAACAGGAGCATGTACCACGGACGGGGGCGCATCTTCATAACTTACCCTGAGTGAAACCTTGCCCCATCCACATGCGTCCAAGAAGAAAACGCCAAAGCACGGAGAACGGTCCCGCGGGTCCGGCTCAAAAATTTTGTTGCTCTTTATGAATCTGGGCTCTCCATTGCTTTCCGCGATCTCGCGCCGCTCTCCCCTGGCAGTTGCTCTGGTTCTTGTTCTAGGAGCCTCTCCGCTGGTTGCGACTGCTCAGAACACGGTCTTCAAAATTCCTCCGGTAAAAATACCGCTCGAGGTCAAAGACCAGCCCATCAGCATTTCTGCTTCGGCGATCCTGACCCTTTCGTCGAAGGACCGCAATTTGCGGATATTGAATCTGCAACTCACCGCCGACCTATCTGACCTGCAGCACAATCTGACCAATCTTCTGAGCTCACAGCTGGACAAGGATGATCGCTGCGGAGAGCGAGTGGCGATACAGAACGCAACGCTCCGGCCTGTCGAACCGGCCAGTGTGGCTGTGGTTCAGCTGCACGTCGAACGTTGGGCATGTGTCAAAGTGCTGGGGAAGCAAGCGGCCAAGAAACTCCTGGGGGGCGACGCCCAGATCCAGATCAAGCTCACTCCTGCTATCGACAAAGATAGTACGGAGCTGCGACTGGTGCCGGAAGTGGGGGATATACAGGCAGACGGCTCTCTAGGGGAGCTGCTGCGCTCCGGCGCGCTTGGCGATACCATCCGGGAAAAGATACGAAGCTCAATCCTTTCCGCTCTGAACAAGGGCACAAACGTGGGTGCGACGCTTCCTCCCGCGGTACAGGGGTATGTCACGATTCAGAGCGCCGAATTCAAAGACGGTGGTGGCGGGAGGCTGTTGGCTATTCTCGACGGTGAGGCTCGCATCACCCAGGAGCAGGTGAAGCTTTTGTCTGACCAGTTGAAAGAACGATTGGCTTCGCGCTAGCGACAGGTGGGCCGCGCCTACAGTGCTTAGGTCATCTTGGGGGTCGATCCCCAGACCTTTGTTGGGGAGCCGGGGCGCACCGCGGATCCCTCGGCTTCGCTCCGTCGAAAATCAGCTCGTGGCAGGAGCCGAGTCGGGGCGTGCGATGTTGAGATTGACGTTGTAGCCTAGCTCTCGGAGAGAGCGAGCCAGGTTATAGAGGCGTTGTTTGAGGGCCTTGGGGTCCCGTTGTGCAGCTTGCTCGATGTAGCGAACCCTTTCATGCAGGATTTTCCAGACCAGCCGGCACAGGCGGTGGGCGATGGCCCAAAGCGCCTGCTGGTAACCGAGCCGTGGTAGCAGACGACGAAACACTACTTGAAAATGGCTGCCCTTGGTCTTTACCGCAGCCTGCGCCGCCTCGGTCAGTATGCGGCGAACATATTTGTTGCCTTTCGCCGAGCGGCTGCTCTGGTTGTGCTCCGCGCTCTCCTGCCGACCGGGCTGGTGCCACCAGGAAGCCAACTGCGCCGCCGATGGGAAGGTGCTGGCCTGTACCCTACCTCGGCTATCACTTGCTGTGCCGAATCGGCGCCAAAGCCAGGTACTTCGGCTAGCCGCACACGCCTCCCCATGCTCGCGCATAGCCTCGGCAATCGCGCCATCAGCTCAGCGATTGTTGGTCAGCAATTGCAGTGATCAGATAAAGCGTGAGCAGTTTGGTGTATGGGCTGGATGGTTCCACGCAAAGCATCCACCAGTTGCTCTGGCTGCATGCAGACGATCACTGCCTAAGGCCGCCAACTTTTTAGGGTTATCTCACCTCGGCTAAGGCGCGCAATATGCGCAGTCGCTCACTCCGAGCAGGTCGCTCAGCACGCTGGATAGCTTGATCGCATCTCCTCCAGCAGACCCTCCAGTTGGTTGTGCAGACGTACCCGGTCTCGGGCCAACTGGACCTTGGCCGTGTCATCATGCGCCAAGCCCGCTGCTCCGGCTGAGGCACGAAACTCAGGATCAGTTCCTCGGCTAGCAGCCGACGCACCAGTCGCTCCGCGTCCCGAAGTCTGCTTGCGTCCTCGCCGAGCTCGATTGGAAAAGGCTTGCGCGAACTGTAAACGCATGTGCGGCTCTAACTCATACCACACCGGCTTCCAGTACTGCGCAGTCGATTCCATGACCGCTTCTTATACGCCTTGCTCCCGTAACGATGATGTTATCGTTGCAGTTCGCTGTGCTGTGCTGATGCGTTGATGCTGGAAGTCCTCTGCCCGGCCAGCAATCTGTTTCAATACCACCACCATCGGCACTTTCTTGTGAATGTCGATTCCTGCTACTGTGTAGGGCATAGCCACCCTCCTGGTGTGGAAGCGGTAGAACGCGCGGAAGATTCGCTGCGCACCGTGACGCGCTATCACCCTTCCCGCCAGGAAGGATGACGCCACACTGATTGGTTCAAAACGTGCGATCAAAGCCACACTCGGTAACGGACTGCTTAATCCAGAGCGAAGACGACCTTCACCGTTCCACACCGGCTTCATCCTAGCCCCACTCTGACCGATTTTCATCTTCTTAGGTGGACCCCAGGTCCATCCAACACTCGGGATGACAAAGGGGAGGGTGACACTTCCATAGATGATGGTCGCCAAACCGACGATGACGAGAACGCCGCCTTTTCTCTGCCCAGCATGTGATTAGCCGCCCTACCTGGAAGCGCAACCCTCCCCTTTGTCAGCCCGAGAGGCTGTAACTTTCGCTGGGTGCCCCATTCAAGCCCGGTTTTGGCTTGAGTGGGATACCACAGCACTCGACTCACCTTTTTTGTCATGCCGAGCGAAGCCGAGCGACTGCCGTGCGCCCCGGCACCCGAACAAAGGTTTGGCGACCGGCCCTCCCTTCCATGGCGATTTTGCAGTGTCAACTCTTTCTCAACTTGCCACACGAAGGTCGTCTCTTTGATGAGAAAAAGGGCGCAAGAGTGCCGTGCTATCCCACTCAAGCCAAAACCGGGCTTGAATGGGGCACCCAGCCTTCGTTGCCGGTAAAGGGATCTGCAGTTCTCTTCCCCACCACGACCCTTGTAGGCTAGTGGAGAGACCTGCAAATATGAACCGAAGAAGATTTCTTCAGCACGCTGCCTTGACGGCTGCGGCCGTTGCTGTTCCCACCGCGCATCCGGAAGCCGGCGCGTTGGCCGATCAAGGCTCGCCAGCCGAACAACCGGGCTGGTGGATGACCGAACCCATCCGTTGGCTGCAAACGAATCTGCGCGAAACGGATGCCGCGCTCAACCCCAAGCAGTTCATCGCCGACGTGGCCCGCTTCAACGCCAACGTGCTCATGATGTCGGCCGGCGGCATCACGGCTCTCTATCCCAGCAAGGTCCAATACGAGTATGTAAGCCCGTTCATTCCGCCAGGGCACGACACCTTCGGTGAGGTTCTAAGCGAGGCCCATGCGCGCAATATTCGCATCGTCAGCCGCTGGGATTTCAGCAAAGCACGCAAGGATGCATACGATGCTCATCCCGAGTGGTTCTTCAAAATGGCCGATGGCCAGCCGGCGATCTACAACGGCCTCTACCAGGCATGTATCAACGGCGGCTGGTACCGACAGAAGGCGGTGGAGATTCTTAGCGAAGCGCTCGATCGCTATGACGTGGACGGTTGCTTCTTCAATAATTTCACGAATCCCACAACCGACTATAGCGAGCGTCCCCTGGGGCTTTGCCACTGCGACAATTGTCAGCGGCTTTATCGCGAGCGGTTCCAACGCGACGTGCCTACAATCCCCGATGCTGACTATCACGCCTTTCTGCACGATGCCAGTGTCTCCATGTCCATCACCATTCGCACCCTGCTCAAGAGCAAGCGCCCGCAAGCCGCCCTGGTAGGCACGGCTCCTGAAATCGGAGATATTGCGTACGGGGAAGCCAACACGGCTGTGCGCCGTCCCCTGCCACTCTGGCCCTACACCGCCAGCGACAACTCCAATCAATGGAGAAACAGTTATCCGGATAAGGGCGTCGTGTGCCAGGGCATGTCGTTCGTAGACTTCCCGTGGAGATTTGCCACCGTACCTCAGCCCGAGGTGCGCACACGCATCTGGCAGGACGTTGCGAATGGAGGAGCCGCCGCATTCAACGTGCACGGCACACTCGCCGAGCAGCCGGACAGAATGGCCATCGATGTTGCCGCCCCAGCCTACGCCTGGCTCAAAGATCACCAGGACTACTATGTGGGGCAAAAAAGCGAGGCGCGCGTTTTTCTTCTGGCGCCGCGGGGAGGCGTCGGCTTCTCCATCGCGCAGGATTCTTATCGCGGACTTTTCCGGATCCTCACCGAGCAACACATTCCATTCGCCGCAGTCGAGAATCTCGATTGGCTGGGAAAGCGGGAAGCCGACCTGGTGATTTCCCCCGGCGCGGCGCCAAAGGCCCTGGAAGCCTTCGTGCGCGGCGGTGGACACCTGATCATCGCTGCCTCCGCCGCTCCGGAGCTTGAAGTCGCTCCGGCGGTCAAGCTCTGGAAGGATCCCGACGGTGCCTATTTCCGCATTCGGAACAAGACCCTCTTTCCTTCCCTCAAACAGACCGACGTGGTGTTCATGATGGGCGACTATTTGCAGGTAGAGCCGCAAGGCGACAGCCCGATCACGTTCATTCCTCCCTCGATGTACGGGCCGCCGGAGTTCGTACACGTGGACTGGAAAGACACAGCCGATCCAGGCCTGGTGATGAAGGACATTGGCCAAGGCAAGGTGGCGTGGCTGCCGTGGGATCTGGGAGGCATTTACTATCGGCACAGCTCAGAAGCGCACTTGGGCCTGATGAGCGACCTGATTGACGCGATGCTGCCCGGCGGACGTCAGCTTAAGAGCGATGCCCATCCCCTGGTAGAGATCACCTTCATGAGCCAGGGCGGTCGTCACCTGCTGCAATTCATTAATCTCTCAGGCCATGCAGATACCGCATACTTCAACCCCATCCCAATGACGAGTATCAAAGTAAGCGTAAAAGGTTCCTTCCAGTCGGCTCGCGCCATCCGGTCTGCGCGAACCATCGCAGTGAACAACAGTAACGGTTACGTAAACTTCACGCTGCCGGAGCTGGAAGAATATGAATTAGTCGAGCTGCGATAACCCAGATTTTTTCGAGCTCTCCATGACACCTCAGAATTGGCAAGGCGGTTAGGCTAGGACGCTGATAGACTGCTGGCACTGAGTTGAGCCTTCAAATTCTTTTCTGCCGCCGGGAACGATGACCATCGCCGAGGGAACACTGTTTGGGCCCTACCGCCTTCTCGAAAAAACGGTGCAACAGGCTTTAGAGCAGGCCGGGCATGCCAAGGCGCCTGATGTGCAGGCGATCATACTTTTGACGGATGCCGCGGCCCGGGGCATGGCGGATTCGTGCGCGGGCAGCGATGCCGTTGTGCAGCAGGCGCAGGCCCTGGACAGGAGTAAGCAGACGCAGGAGTTTGCGGTATGGGCGAGTGCGGTCTGCGGCGGTAAACAGGCGCTGCCTTTGGCCCAGGAGCTGAGCGCAAAATACCCCGAAGACACACTTATCCAGGACGTGTTTCTGCCCTTAGCCAAGGCCTATGCCGCTTTGTCCGCGGGCCGGTTCGGTGAAGCGGTCGATGATGCCCGCCCGGCTAAGCCATATGACATGCTCTACCCCGGGTCTTATGTGCAAGGACTCGCGTATCTTCAGCTGCATGACGCAATGCACGCGAAGAGCGCCTTTGTTTCCGCGATGCAGTCGCAGGGAAACATCGGAGCCGGATCGCCGCCCTTCTATGCGCAAGCGGAGCTGGGTTTGGCGCGGGCTTATGCCATGGGGGGCGACAAGGCGAACGCGAAAAAATCCTACGAAGCCTTCTTTACCACCTGGAAGGATGCAGACGCGGACCAGTCTATGCTGATGGCAGCCAGGAAGGAATACGGATCGCTGTGAAGGTTGCACTTCGCTATTTGGGTCGAGCCAACCCAGGACCTTGTCCTGGGTAATTTTTCAGCCGTTGGCTTGTGATGATCACCAGTGAACATTGGAGTGCAGTCCAGAATTACCCAGGACTGACGTCCTGGGTCAGTCTCAGCCGTCCCTGCGGGACTGGTCGGGCTGGAAATGTACACCCAGCACTGCGTGCTGGGCTACTCTCAGCCGTCCCTTCGGGACTGATCCCGATACGCACTGATCGTTGATTTGTTTTCAGCGAGTGCCGTAGTTCTTACGCAGACTCTGACCGTGCTCCTCCTACAACCCGTCCCATTTCTATGCCCGTCCTGTTCCTTAAGAGGTTTTTTCGGAGATGTTCGATTGGATGGCGTGTTGCACCAGTTCGCGCCCGCTGTGCAGAGACAGCTTGTCTTTGATGTGAGCCTGATAGGTTTCGACGGTCTTGATGCTGAGGTGGAGTTTTTCGGCGATCTGGCGCGTGCTGCGACCTTCACCGATCAGGCGGAATACTTCAAGCTCACGGTCGGAAAGAGCGGAGAGACGGGAGTTCATGTCCGGCGTAGCCCCGCCGATGTATTGGTGAAGCAGCTTGTTGGCCATGCGATCGCTGAGGTAGATGTCTCCGCCGAGAATACGGCGCACGGCGACCAGGACTTTCTCCGTGGCCTCCTGCTTCATAATGTAGCCGTTCGCGCGGGCTCGCAGCGCGCGCTCGGCATAAATTGACTCGTCGTGCATGGAGAGGATCAACACGGGAAGGCTGGGGTATAAGGCGCGCAGGCTCTTCAAGAGTTCCAGTCCATCCGGACCGTTCAGCGAGATATCCACGATCAGGATGTCCGGCTTCCGGGCCGCGATTTCCTTCATCGCGGTCTGCGCCTCTTCCGCTTCACCGCAAACGGTGAGATCGTCTTCCCGATTCACTAATAACGCCAGCCCCTGGCGCAATAGGGGATGGTCATCCACGATAAAGACGGTCTTCTTTTTATCCACTGTCCCTCACCGGAAAAGTACAGGTAACGATGGTTCCTCGCGGAGTGTCCCGCCGTGCTTCAAGGACCCCGCCGATCACACCCGCCCGGTAATTCATGATGTGCAATCCCATACCCTCGGTACGCGCAGGATTTTCAGCAATGCCCTTACCGTCATCCTTTATCAGCAACTTTCCGCGGCCCTCTTCGGCCGTCAACTGAATGAGGACCTTCCGCGGGTCGCCATGCTTGATGGCGTTATTCACTGCTTCCTGAGCGATGTGGTAAAGATGCGTGGCCATGGTGTCATCGTGAATCAGGACCGGCGTCTCACACTGAAAGCGGCATGATACTCCAAAAAGGTCTTCTACTTCCGCCGCGCACAGCTGCAAGGCGGACATCAGACCTTGCGCATCAGAAACTACCGGAAGCAAGCCGCGGGCCAATTCGCGCGTCTTGTGAATTGCTTCGTTCACCAGCTTCACGATCTTGGCTGCATCCTCTGTTTCGGGTCTCTTCTGCTCTGCCAACTTCGCTTCATGCACCTTGGCCATGAATGCGATTCCAGTCAGATGCTGGCCCAGACCGTCATGCAGGTCCTGGCCAATTCTCCGTTGCTCCCTGGCGCTTATGTCGAGGATTGCCTTTTCTAAATGCTTTCGTTCCGTAATGTCGATGCCGGTGGCGATGATATAGCGGGCCGTTTCTCCATTGCCGGGAAGCAAAGTACTCGACCAGGCGATGAGCCGCTGCTCTCCATGGCGTGTGACCCAACTGGTTTGGTAGTCCTGGGGGAGAAGATCGGTACGCAGCATCTCGAAATTGGCACGGAAGCGATCTACCTCCTCAGGAAGCAGAAAGAGGTCCCAAATGTATTTGCCCTGAACCTCCTCCATGGAATATCCCGTGGTCAGTTCGCAAGCAGGGTTGAAGCGCAAGATACGTCCTTCGTTGTCGAGGACTACGACCAGGGCTCCTACGGTGTCCAGGATGGCGGAGACAAAGTTACGTTCTTCCTGGAGTTCCTCTTCGATGCGTTTGAGATCGGAGATGTCGAAGGCGACACCGTGAATACACCAGGGGCGTCCGTCTTCCAGGCGCATCATGCGGGCGTCGCAATGGAACCAGATGACGCGGCCATCGCGTGCAATCACGCGATATGCGGAGCGCAGCGGCTTGCCGGAGAGGAACATCTCCGCGGCTTCGAGGCTCCAGCGTTGTTTGTCATCGGGGTGAATGTGTTGATACCAGCGGACTGGATCTTCCAGCCATTCTTCGCGCGAATATCCGAGAGCGGCTTCTATCTGCGGGCTCACATACGCCTCGCTGATGCCCCGGTCGAGATAGGCCATGAAGACAACCGCGGGTATCTGCTCCAACAAAGCGCGGTATTTGGCCTCAGGGTTGGGGGCTCGCACATCCGAGGCCAGAGGGGGGCGGTTCTCAGTGAGCTGATTGAGAACAGGGAGGAGGGCAATCAACTCTGGGTCAGCAGATACTTTTGCCAGATCAAGCAGGACGGCTTCCGCTTCAGCGATATCGGGCAGGCCTAAATCCGAAGACATGCTTCACTTTTCCTGCATCAGCGGCACGCGGTGCCTTTGCCGCCAGACGGGTTCCTTATTGAGCGATGCCTGAGTAAAGCGGCGCAAGGCGTGAATGGCCCGCCCATAGGTTTGCACGGCGGCGGACGACAACAAGGAGCCCGGGGGCTGATTCATGAAGGGCATAAACTTGTCGGGAAACCCCGGCATGGTGCACCCGATACAGATACCTCCGACGTTGGGACAACCGCCGAGGCCCGCCATCCAACCCCGTTTGCCCACATTGCACTGCACCACAGGACCCCAGCATCCCAGTTTTACGATGCATAGCGGCGACCCATACTCTTCGGCAAACTGCGCCTGCTCGTAGTAACCGCCACGATCACAACCTTCATGCACGGTGGCTGCGAAGAGCCAGGTCGGACGCAGGGCTTCATCGAGCGGGATCATGGGGGCACGCCCGGCAGCCATGTGGAGCAGGTACAGCAGCGTCTCCATGAAATTGTCCGGCTGCACGGGGCATCCGGGAACGCAGACGATGGGGATATCGCCTATGGAGCGAAACTGCCAACCAAGATAATCGGGTAGCCCCATGCAGCCGGTGGGATTGCCTTCCATGGCGTGAATGCCGCCGTAGGTGGCACAGGTTCCTGCGGCCAGGACGGCCCATGCTTTCGGCGCCAGCCAGTCGATCCATTGACAGGTGGTGATGGGCTGTCCGGTTACCTGGTCGGTGCCGAAGGATGCCCAATAGCCTTCCTTCTTATTGGTTTCATCTGGAATTGAGCCCTCCATCACCAGGATGAAAGGATTCGATTTCCCCTTTGCCGCGCGATGGAAATGGGCCATGAAGTCCTCTCCATTGTCGAAGGCGAGGAAGGGATTATAGAAATGGACCTTGGGAATCCAGGGAAAAGCCCCCAGGACGATGTCCTCAATACTGGGCTGGGTGGCGGCGGTCATGGCGATGGTGTCGCCGTCGCAACTCAAACCTGCGGTGAGCCATAGGACGTCGATTTCCGTGATGGGGGAGGAGCGGCGAGCAGGTCCCATGACGAGAATGAGTTCCCTTCCCTGCAGAACGCAGCGCCGTTTAGAAGAATGGACGGGTTCATTTTGGGCCTCAAACCCGAATTAGGCAAGCCGGGCCAGTCAGCCGTTAAGCTTCTGTTCCCAATCCACCGGAACCCGGCCCCGGGGTCCTGGAGTGGGCTGGCTCAAGGGGTGGGCTCCTGGTGGCGCGAGTCTCTGGCCTTCCACCTCGCTCTCGGTTTGGAAGCTCCAAAACCACCACTCACCCGGTTCAAAGCTCTGCATGATGGGATGCCCGGCGGATTGGAAATGCTTGCGCGCGTGTTGGTTTGGAGAGCTGTCGCAGCAGCCGATGTGTCCGCATTCCGCACAGCGGCGAAGATGAAGCCACCAATCGCCGGAGGCCAAGCACTCCACGCATCCGGTGCCACTTGGCGGAACGTCGGGGTTAATGCCTGCAATCTTTTTCTTCATGTGTCCCTGCCTGGTTATGCCTAACTCGTTGCCTTTGCTGGAGGAGCCAGCGCGACGCTGGCCTCGCTGGTGAGCGGAAGGAAAGTGAAGCTCTCCTGCAGATAGAGGCGGACAGCGGTGTCGGTGTGGCTGAGATAGCCGATGGAGACGTCCTGGCCGAGATGCAGGGCGAAATCGCCGCCACGGGTGGTCAAGACGAACGCGCCGGCAATCGCGGGCGCCCAGATGATTTCATCGTTGACCAGCCGCTTAACGTGCTCCAGCACCGGGTAGCCGTGGTCACTGGTCTCAGCGAGTTCGGTGTAGGCATCGGCGCCGAGCAACACCGAGTAAGGACCGTTGACGCCGACCAGACGCAACTGGCTCAAGGCCTGCGCAATGGCTTCCGGGTACTCGCGCACGTCGGCAGGGAGGGTCATGATAGGGTTGCTGGTCGCCTGGCGGACGCCTTGAATACCGGCGGCAGCGTATCCATCGAATATGGCGCCATCCTCGGCAAAGGCGATCTGCCGCGCGGCGTCCTTTGCCGGTTGCCAATCCGAGTCGTTGGCGCCGCGGTCGACGTCGTCGATCTGCTGGCGATCGAGTTCGAAGGGAACTCGCAACTCGACCAGCGGCTTTACCTCGCGTTGCCTGGCGACGATGCCGTCCCCCGGGGCGGGAATCGACACCAGGTGGCCGGTGCCGACGGCGGAGAGGAAAGTGCCACCGGGCCCCTGTACGTCGACGACCCGCCGCCCGGCGAGGTAGCGCTTGAGCGTGCGCGATGTTTCTTCTTCGATCTCAGCCCACGCCGAATCGGAAATGGGAGCGAGCTCGCGATGGAGATTATTCATGCCGGATGTCTCCTTTAAGGGAACCGATGCCGAGAGAACCGTCTTGGACGGATGAAATAGATGGAGAGGATTTGGCCGGTGCCGGTGCGGGGGTCTCCGCAGCCGCTGGTTGATCTTCAGTTACGTCGTCCAGAAAGGTCGCGGAGGGCACGAAGAAGAGGTTTCCGGTGACGGCGCGGCTGAAGTCGAGCAGGCGGTCGTAGTTGCCTGGCGGCCGGCCGACGAACATGTTCTCGAGCATCTGCTCGATGGTGCGGGGGGAACGGCTGTAGCCGATGAAATAGGTGCCAAATTCACCGTGCGCGGGCTTGCCGAAGGGCATGTTGTCGCGCAGGATCTTGATTTCTTTGCCGTTCTCCTCGATCGTGGTGAGCGCGTTATGCGCCGAGGTTGGCTTGACGGAGTCGTCCAATTCGATGTCGGCTAGCTTGGTGCGGCCGATGATGCGTTCCTGCGCCTCGGTGGATAGGGCGTTCCAGGCATCGAGGTCGTGGAGATATTTCTGCACGATGACGTAGCTGCCTCCGGCGAAGGCGGGGTCCTCGTCTCCGATGAGCACGGCATCGACCGCGGCCGCGCCTCTTGGATTTTCTGTCCCGTCAACGAAACCGATGAGGTCGCGGTCGTCGAAGTAACGGAAGCCGTGCACTTCGTCCACCGGCGAAACGGCTTTTCCGATCCGCGCCATCAATTGGGTGGCCAGCTCGAAGCATAGATCCATGCGCTTGGCACGGATGTGGAACAACAAGTCGCCGGGCGTGGCGACCGCATGGCGCGCTCCGGCGCGAAACTCCCGGAAGGGATGCAGTTCTGCCGGCCGAGGTGATCCAAAGAGACGGTCCCAGGCCTCGGAGCCAAAGCCCATCACGCAGGAAAGCTGCCCTTCCAAATCACGAAATTCCACTGCGCGTAGGAGCCCGGAGAGATCTGCGCAAAAGGAGCGCACGGCGGCTCGGTTGTCGATGCCCGGGTTCAGGGTCACGACGAGGAAGATCGCGGCGCGGGTCAACGAGGCTGCTACCGGCTGCGCGACGGCAGGCAAACTGGCTACGGGCTGGGGCGCGTTGTTAGGATCGGGTTCCATCGGGTGTGGTTTTCGTGGGCTGTGCGGAGATCTCTAATGCATTTTTGTTAATGCTGGGGCCGGTGGGATCAAATGCCTTATCCGAAAATATCACGCTCGTCGCAAAAGGCCGAGTCTGTGTCGTAGCTGAAGCGGATAGGTCCAGTTGAATGCTTTTGATGTCCGAAGCCCGATTTGCGGATTCAGCAAATGCGATCGTGGGGGCTTGGGAGCCTGTGTGAGAACTAGAAGACACCGTAGGTCTCTCTGATGGCCAAGGCCCGGAGGGCCGACCGCTAAACGTCAGCCCAGCCCGATAAGGCTGGGATATCAAATCGTGCGTCGCCGTAGGCGCGGCACCCGTCACATCCCACCACATATCTAGGATCGTAGGGCATCCATAGTGCCGCGCCAACGGCGCTCATCCTCATCGGAAACCGATACCCCAGCCCTGCCGGGCTGGGCTGACGTTTAGCGGTCGGCCCTCCGAGCCTTAGCCGTCAGAAGGACCTGCGGTCTTCCGGTTCTCACACAGGCTCTAAAGCCCCATCGTTTTCGGCCCAGGTACGCTTTGGCGAACCTGGGGTACCCGTCCAGTTCCTATTGGTTCTATTAGAAATTGACTCCTGCACATCGAGCTCGGTTTGTTCTCTATTTGGAGAGCTCTGGCGGCCCGATGCCCCGGGCCGATTTCTCCAGCACCTCCACCTGTTGCCGGAGGCGCGTTGCGTGGCCCTGTTCTTCGCCCGCCGGCAGCAACGCCTGAGGCTGAGGTTTGTCTGACTCCACATGCTCTCCACGCAGCAACCCGGCAATGCGATGCAGCCTGTCTTCGAGGTCGACGACGAAGGGCACCCACTGCGGGCCAGGAGGCACGGGATGAACCAGCGCCACAGAGACCATGCCCTGGGTCAGACGGCGAGAAAAGGTGGCGAAGGCCAGCGCGTGCTCGGTGCGCACCGAGGCGGCTGGGTTCTGCGTGCCCTCCATCATCAGGCGCTCCAGCGCCTCCTCAGATTCATTGTTGGCCAGCCCGGCATGCCGTCGCGCCGGCGCCAGGATGTCCACGTTAGCGGCCGCCTTCTCTTCCGTCGAAGTGCTCCAGTAGCGGCGCATCGCGGCCAGGTAAGCCGCGTTCGCCTGGCCTGATCGGGCGAGAATTTCGCGCAAGCGTAGATGCTCTGATTCGGTCCAGAGAAGTTTCACTGCGACCAGGGCTAGGGCCGCGCCCAGGATGGTGTCCAGGGCACGAATGCCGGCTATGCGCCAGTCGTGCCGGCCGTGCACCGTCAGCAACACAAAGGTTGGAGTCAGGAAGAAGCTGTACCACCCATAGTCGACGGCGAACCAGGCCAGGGTGAAGAACGCGGTTATGCATACGGTGGCCAGCAGCGCTTCGGGGGTGCGGATGAAGACCATCAGAAGCGCGGCCAGCAGAGCGCCGGCAATGGTTCCACCCACCCGTTGCAGCGATCTTTGCCACGTGTGCGCAACGTAGGGCTGGAGAACGATGACTGCGGTAAACGCCATCCACTCGCCATAGGGCAGATGCAGCGCCCGTACCAGCAACACGCTGGATACGCAGACCGCGGAAGTGCGCAGGGCGTGGCGCAACGCCGAGGAGGTGAAGGTCCAATTCTCCCGCAATGACTCGAGCGCGCCCGACGACTTGAGGCGCAGGCGCTGCTCGGCCCTGACCTGGTGTGGTGTGGCCGGGACTTGCCGTCGAGAAAAGACCGGATCGATCCCGGTCCATATGCCGGTGAGTGCTTCGAGCGCGCTCTCAAGGTTCTGGACGCACTCCGCTTGCAGGGCATGAAAAGCGGCCGCAAACATCGCTCCTGAATCCGCAGCCCCATTGGCTACCCGGGCGGCGGCGATCAGCGTATTGCCCTGGCGGAGAGACTCGGCCAATCGAGCCCGATCCCCTAGCCCCCGTTCCACGAGGAGCGCCGCCTGCGCGAGCCAGGCCAGTCTCTGACGAGCAAAGGCAATATCCTCCGCGTTGCCTTGGATAGCCGAACGCTCGGCCAGGTCGACCATGGCTAGCCCGCGGCTGAACAGTATATCGGCGGTTTCAAGCAGCACGGCCAGGTTGCGTCCCCGAGCGGAGCGCGCCGGGGTGCGGGCACGCACGCTGCCCAGACTGCTGCGGGCTGCCTCCAGCGCACTGCGCATGCGGTTGGGGAAACCCTGGGCTACGCTGAACCAGCGCGCCGTCCAGGAGGATCCTTGATCTTTTGCGGCATCGGCCTCCGCCAGTAGCGCATCCATCTCCGCCAACGATTGCGCTAGCACACCGAAGCAAAGAGCAATGACCCGCCGGGCATGGCCAAAGGGGTACACCGGCCACAGAAGCAACGAAAGGATGGCGGCGAAGGCACATCCGCCCAAAAAGAGGCCGGCCTGGCTTAGAGCGCCGGCAAGCGAGGCCGTGGGGTGATCGATGCCCACAAAGTAGACCACCAGAATGATCGCGCTGGATGTCGTTAATGCGGTACCCGCGGCACGAAGGTAGGTGATCACGAAGGAGAAGACAGCGGTGAGCGCCAGCGCCCAGGCCAGATGAGGACTGGCCAGGCTGGCCAGCACCGCGCCCAGGCTGCCACCGACCATCAACATGGCAATGGAGATAAAGCGAACGCGGTAAGGACCCCCGTTATCGACGATGTTGCCTTCGAAGGCGCCCAGAGCGCTCCAGCCCATGGGCACGCCGAGCATCCGGCAGACCACCATGGCTGCGGCAACCGCCAGGCCCGCGCGTAAACCACGCGCCCAATCCAGCCGGCGAAGCTGGGCCGTTATTTCCACGGGCGAGGTCATAGAGAAAGTCTACAAACCAGGCTCTGAATTAGTTCTGTTCCGTGGGCTGGAGAAACTTCAGCAGCTCGCGATTGAAGATTTCGGGCACTTGAAGGTGAGGTACGTGGCCTACGTTGGGAATGATCACGAGCTCGGCGCCAGGAATCGTGTCGGCGATGTGTTTGGCCAGCGCGGGAAAATTCTGGCCGTCCCTCTCTCCGCCCAGAACCAGCGCCTTGACCTTAATGTGCGACCAGTCATCGACCACTGGATCCAGATAAGTGATCTGCTGATAGATGGAGCGAACCATGGCGAGACGGGGCCAATCGCCGCTGAGCGTTGGGGCGTAGATAATGCGCACATACTGCTCATACTCCGGTTTCCAGGCATCGGGAAAGTAGCGTTGAATAGTGGCATAGGCGGCTTGCCACACCTGATCCTGGGTGCGCGCCATGGTTGCTTTGTAGGCCTCTTCCGCGCTGTGCCATGGCTGGCTCCAACGTACATCGGTCAGGCCGATGGGATCGTAGAGTACGACGCGCTCGGTCATATCCGGATAAGAAGCGGCGAAGCGGGCGGCCAGCATACCGCCCATCGAGTGGCCTACGATCGCCGCCTTGGCTATGCCGAGCGATTGCAGCAGCGTGCGCGTGTTCATCGCCATATCGTGAAAGTTGTAAGGGATGACCGGCTTCGAGGAACGCCCGAATCCGACCTGATCGGGCACGACCACGCGAAAGCCCGCCTTGCGTAGAGCATCGATCGGACCACCGAAGTAGAAGCCCCCGAAATTCATTCCGTGGAGCAGCACGACGGTGCGGCCGTTTGGCTGCCCAGCGGGTGGGATATCCATATATGCCATGCGCACGTCCTGGCCGTACAGCGTAAGCGGCAGGTACGTCACGGGGTATGGATAGGGGACGTCCTCGTAGGTGATACTGCCCGGCTTCACATCAGCCGGAGCTTTGGTTGCGTCCGCTCCAGCGATCAAGGGAAGGAGGCCGCAGGCGAGAACTACGTATAGGTAAAGCTGGAGAGGATTTGATTTTGTCATTTTGTCAGGGCCAAAGCTTTCAGTGGCCATGATATTCGCGTTCAGAGGCGGATAGCGCAGAGTGTTATCTTGGCGTCTACGGAGATATAGTCCACGATGGCGAAAACAGCACCCTCCCATGTTTCCAGAGCACAGTTCGAGGAATTATTTCAGGCAGTCTGCAATTGGGGCCGATGGGGTGACGATGACGAAAAGGGGACGCTGAATTACATTCAGCCGGAGCATATTCGGCGAGCTGCCGCCTTGGTGCGTTCCGGGCGGTCGGTCTCGATGGCAATCCCTATCAACAAGGTGGCTGGGCCCGACAATCCCCACCCTGCGGCTCACCATATGGTTCGGGGATTTGACATCAAATCAGCCTGGGGAGAGCCTGCATACTGCGCGGATTTCCTGGGGAGCGAGATTCATGGCGATTGTTACACCCACATCGATGCGCTCTGTCATATCGCCATGCATGGGAAGCTTTATAACGGCAAGCCGATGAGCGCCGTGACTTCCCGGGGCACTACCATTCAGGACATTACCGCTTACGCGCACGGCATCGTCGGCCGCGGGGTGCTGATCGATATCCCTCGCCTGCGTGGGGTCAAGTGGCTGGAGCCGGGAGAAGCGGTGACCACAGCGGAACTGGAGGCGGCGGAAAAGGCGGAAGGCGTTCGTCTCGAGCAAGGAGACATCTTCGTTTTCCGCACCGGCCATCATCGTCGACGGCTGGAGTTGGGCCCCTGGAACAACGGTTACGACGGAGAAGGAAAACCGGGTTTGCACGTGGAAACCATCCGCATGCTGCACGAGCGAAAGGTAGCCGCATTCTTCCCGGATGGCGACGGCGAAACGGTTCCCAGCAATGTGGAGGGAATGGCCGGCCCGATCCATGCTCTGCAAATTGCCTCCATGGGGATGGCTTGCGCCGACAGCCTGCAATTCGAGGAGTTAGTTAAAGTCTGCGAGGAAGAACAACGTTGGGAGTTTCTAGTGGTAGCTGCTCCGCTGCGCCTACCGGGTGGTACGGGCTCGTTGTTCAATCCTATTGCTATTTTTTGAGGTCGCGTCGAGCGTTGTGGTATCCCACTCAAGCCGAAAAGCGGCTTGACCCCGATTTCCTGCCACGCTGTGCTAGAAAGGTCCGCGCGTGCGCCTTTCATTAAGGAAAGGCGCATGGAGTTTATCAACGCCACTAGCCTCCGCAGGAAATCGGGGCAATGGGGCACCCAGCCTTTGTTTCGCAACAAGGAGTAGGATTCGTGTCCATCGGAATACACGGTAGTTCCAGCAGGCGCCTCTTCCTTAAGCAGCTGGGACTTGCTGGTCTAATGAGTGCCCTTCCAGCGCGCATGGTGGGATGGAGTTCTGGCTGGCCGGCAGCGGTTAAGAATCGCGCGCCACTTGCGCAGAACGCATTCTATTCGCTGCCGTTGAGTGCGATCAGGCCGGCCGGGTGGCTGCGGGCGCAATTGCAGATCCAGGCGGATGGTCTCAGCGGGCATTTGGATGAGACTTGGCCGGATGTGGGCCCGAACAGCGGATGGCTGGGAGGTACCGGCGAGTCGTGGGAACGCGGACCTTATTTTCTCGATGGCCTGACGCCACTTGCCTATCTGCTGGACGATGCGCGGCTGAAGGCGAAGGTGCAGAAGTATATCGATTGGACCTTGAACAACCAGGCAGCCAACGGCATGTTCGGCCCGCGGTCAAACGATGACTGGTGGCCGCGCATCGTGATGCTGAAGGTGCTTACACAGTATCAGGAAGCGACGGGCGATCCGCGCGTCATTCCTCTGATGCAGCGTTACTTCCAGTATCAGCTTGCGGAGCTGCCCAAGCGGCCACTGCGCGACTGGGGTAAGTTTCGTTGGCAGGATGAGGCGGTTAGCGTCATCTGGCTTTATAACCGCACCGGCGATCCGAAGCTGCTGGACCTGGTAAGCATGCTGCATACGCAGGGATACGACTGGATCGCGCAGTACGCGAATTTCCAATACAAAGAGCGCATTACCGCGAGTACATCAAGCTGGAAGAGGGCGGCGGGCTGAAAGACCTTGCGCTGGCGACGCACGGGGTGAACAACGGTCAGGCGATTAAGACCGGGCCCGTTTGGTCGCTGGTCTCCGGCTCGGAAACAGACCGCAAGGCGGTGCTGCAGATGATCGCGGAGTTGGACAAGATATCACGGGCTGCCGAACGGGATGTTCTCCTGCGACGAGCACCTGGCAGGGCCCAATCCGTCGCAGGGCTCGGAGCTATGCACGGTGGTGGAGTACATGTTCTCGCTGGAGCAGTCGCTGGCGATCCTGGGCGACCCGGCGCTCGGCGACCGGCTGGAGCGGCTCGCATTCAATGCACTGCCCGGCACGTTGACGGACGACATGTGGGCGCACCAGTACAATCAGGAGCCGAATCAAGTGGAGTGCAGCCTGCACGCGAGGCCGTGGACTACGGATGGTCCGGAGTCGAACCTATTTGGACTGGAGCCGAACTTCGGCTGCTGCACGGCGAATTTTCACCAGGGATGGCCGAAGTTTGCGGCGAGTCTGTTCATGTTGTCGCAGGACGATGGCCTGGTGGCGGCGGCGTACGCGCCCTGCGAGGTGCGCACGATGGTTCGCGACACGCCGGTGCACGTCGTGGAAGAGACCAATTATCCCTTCCGCGGCACGGTCCGCATGACGGTCAATCCAACCGCTCGCCCTGGCATTTCCGCTTCTGCTGCGCATCCCGGCTTGGGCAGCAGGGACAAGAATCCGCGTCAACGGTCAAGTGGCAGCCGCAGCCCGCTGCCGGCACGTTTGCGCGCATCGAGAGAACCTGGAAGGCCGGCGACGCGTGGAAGTTGAGTTCCCGCTTGAACCGCGCGTGTCGCGCTGGTTCCATGACTCGGTTGCCGTGGAGCGCGGGCCGCTGGTCTTCTCCTACGGCATCGGCGAAGACTGGTTGAAGCTGCGTGATCGCGGCATGACGGCCGATTGGCAGGTATATCCCACGACACAGTGGAACTATGCGCTTGCTCTGGATCCTGCGTCACCGGCGCATGACATCGCGGCGGTTGAAACTGAGATGAAGCGATCTCCTTTCAGCGGAAAGGTGCACGCCGGTGAAACTCCAAGTGAAAGGGCGCAAGCTGCCGCCCTGGCGGGCTGTAGACGGGGTCGCCTATCCTGTTCCAGCAAAGCCCCGTGACCAGCGACCAACCCGAAGAGACGATCACGCTGATTCCGTATGCTGCGGCCAAGCTGCGCATCACGGCGTTTCCCGAGACAAAAATATAGGCCGGTTTATTGTGGTACTTGTTGTTTTAAATACAGATGCCTGGTCGTGAGATGAATTTGTTTTCTTCTTTTGTGCGGTCCCTCAAAGCTCTTGCACCCGTTGTTCTCATCGTCTCGTCCGGGTGGGCCGAACCCTCTCTCCATCGGCCGGCAGCAGTCCCGCTGATCGCCAACGATCCTTACTTCAGCGTCTGGTCCATGGCGGACA
Organism: uncultured Acidobacteriaceae bacterium; assembly: GCA_963821315.1. Taxonomy (GTDB): domain Bacteria; phylum Acidobacteriota; class Terriglobia; order Terriglobales; family Acidobacteriaceae; genus PALSA-350. The sequence goes on from CAWGDP010000025.1 coordinate 775,246, forward strand.
GGCTCACCGATGTGCCGACACAGCACTGGTCGGGATCGCCGCAGCCCATGACCGGCCTGGTTCGGATCGACGGCCATGTCCTTCGATGGATGGGCCTGTCGCCTCGTCGCGCACCAGGGAAACCTGCTATTGACGCTATGCCACAGACATCGGTGGAGGTTACTCCGCTACAGTCGAAGTATCGTTTTAGCGGGGCCGGGGTTGAGTTGAGGGTCACGTTCTTCACACCGCTGTTTCCCCAAGATCTGGATATTCTTTCGCGGCCTGTCACCTATCTCACCTGGGAGGCTGTTTCCACTGACGGAGCTGCGCACCAGATCGACCTGCTGCTCGATGTAGACCCACTGATCGCGGTGGACCAGCCGGCGCAGCCCGTGGTGTGGGGCCGCTCGCAAGTGGGATCGTTGACTTCGCTGAATGTGGGCACACGGGATCAGGCCACCATGCACCAGTCGGGAGACCGCGTTCGCATCGATTGGGGCTACTTCCACCTTGCCGTACCAGACACGGCCGGCGTAGAGACTGAGATATCAAGCAAGGCCGTGGAGGAGTTCATTGAGCAAGGATCGCTCGCCCGGATGGACGACATGGAGATGCCCAACGAGGTCGCCAGTCCGCGCGGCCGCGCCCCGGATCTTGGCGTCAAACTGGCGCTGGGGAGTGTTACCGGAACGCCGGTGAGCCGGCATGTGCTGCTGGCTTACACCGACGGCGCCGCGATTGAGTATCTGGGCCGCAGGTTACGCGATTATTGGCAGCGCAACGGGATGACGACGGCTGCGATGCTCAACCAATCAGAGCAGGATTATCCCTCGCTGGTGGCGCGGGCGGAGAAGTTCGACGCTGAGTTGGTGGCCAGCATGCGCGCAGTGGGCGGCGACGACTACGCATATCTCACCAGCCTGGTCTTTCGCCAGACCATTGCGGCGCACAAGCTGGCGGCGGATATTGACGGCACGCCCATGTTCTTTTCCAAAGAGAATGGCAGTAACGGCTGTATTGACACGGTAGATGTGACGTACCCGTCGTCGCCCTTCTTTCTGCTTTTCAACCCGGCGCTATTGCAGGCTCAACTGGACCCAGTGATGCGTTACACGGCGTTGCCACGCTGGCGCTTCCCCTTTGCGCCCCATGACCTGGGAACCTACCCCCTGGCAGACGGCCAGGTCTACGGTGGCGGTGAACTGAACGAAGACAATCAGATGCCGGTCGAGGAGAGCGCCAACCTGATCCTGATGATCGCCGGATTAGAACATGCCGAGCATAACTGGGAATTCGCTCGACAGTACATGCCGCAGTTAAAGCAATGGGCGGTGTATCTGGAGACGAAAGGCATCGATCCTGAGAATCAGCTGAGCACCGACGACTTCGCCGGCCATCTTGCGCACAATACCAATCTGTCGATCAAGGCGATCGAGGCGCTGGGAGCGTTTGTCGAGATCTCTCGCGGCGTGGGGGAGAAGGATCTTGCGGATCGTTATGAACTTATCGTGCGCAAGCTGCCCGCCCAGTGGGAATCGATGGCGCTGGACGGTGACCATTACAAACTGGCCTTCGATCAGCCCGGTACATGGAGCCAGAAGTACAACCTGGTGTGGGACGAGCTGCTGGGCCTGCATCTTTTTCCGGCGAAGGTGATGCAGACAGAATGGTCTTATTACATGAAGCAGATGAAGGCCTATGGCCTGCCGTTGGACAACCGCAAGACCATCACCAAGCTGGATTGGCAGATCTGGACGGCCTCGCTCGCTGCTGATCCGGCACAATGGCGCGATTTGATGGGCCGGCTGGTGCAATGGATTGATACATCAGCCTCGCGGGTTCCAACTACGGACTACTACGACACAGAGACGGGACGGCAGGTAGCTTTTCAAGCCCGGTCGGTTGTGGGGGGAATCTTTGTGAAAGCGCTTATGAATCCGGAAGCGGCACACACCTGGAGCAGCAAGCGGTGATCGATCCCCTGCCCCTTTCGGCGGCCACCATTTCCGCTCGGCTTGACCGGCTCCCAGCCACGCGGACGATGTGGAAGTTGGTCGTGCTGCTGAGTCTCGGCTTCTTTTTTGAACTCTACGATCTGCTTTATTCCGGATATGTCGCGCCGGGACTGGTGAAGAGCGGCATCCTGACCACCACCACCGCCGGTCTCTTTGGCATGAACGGAGTGGCAGCTTTCATCGCGTTTCTGTTCGCAGGGCTTTTCCTAGGCACGATTTGTTGCGGGTTTCTCGCAGACCGTTTTGGACGCCGGGCGATCTTTACGTACTCGCTACTGTTCTACTCGGCAGCGAACCTTACGATGGCATTTCAGGTCACGGCGACCGGACTAAACTTCTGGCGTTTTATGGCCGGGCTCGGTATTGGCGTGGAACTGGTAACCATCGGCACGTATATCTCCGAGCTGGTGCCGAAACATATTCGCGGACGCGCTTTTGCCTGCGAGCAGGCAGTGGGGTTTATGGCCGTCCCGGTGGTGGCGTTTCTGTCGTACCTGCTTGTGCCCCACAGGTTCTTCGGCCTCGATGGCTGGCGCTGGGTGGTGATCATCGGAGCGCATGGAGCACTGTTCGTCTGGTTCATTCGCCGCGCGTTGCCGGAGAGCCCGAGGTGGCTGGCCCAGAAGGGGCGGCTGGCGGAAGCCGACCGTGTGATGTCGAAGCTGGAGGAGGCCGTCGCTAGAGAATTCCCGCTTCCTCTTCCTGCTGCGACGGACCCCGGACCTGTACGCACAGGCCAGACCTTCTTCGACATGTGGAGGGCGCCGTATGGTAAGCGGGCAACGATGATGATCATTTTCAACGTCTGCCAAACGGTCGGTTTCTACGGCTTCGCCAACTGGGTGCCGACGCTGTTCGTAAAGCAGGGCATCACGCTTACCACCAGCTTGCTGTATTCATCGATCATTGCTATTTCGGCGCCGATCGGGCCGCTGATTGGACTATTGATTGCCGATAAGTTTGAACGCAAGAGCGTGATTGTCGCGACCGCAGCAGCGATCGTGGTTTGCGGGCTCGCGTTTAGCCAGGTTTCGCGTGGGATGCTCCTCATCGCCATGGGCGTGGGGCTGACGCTGGCAAGCAACATTATGTCTTACAGCTTTCATGCCTACCAGACAGAGCTTTTCCCCACCACTATCCGGTCGACCGCAGTCGGCTTCGTTTATTCCTGGAGCCGCTTTTCAGCAATCTTCACCTCGTTTGTCATCGCCGGAGTACTAAAGAGCTTCGGCACCACCGGCGTGTTTGCGTTCATTGCAGCAGCGATGCTGATCGTGATGGCGGTGATTGGATGGATGGGGCCGCGCACGCGGAATCTCGCGTTGGAAGAGATTTCCCGATGAGCTTATCGAGGAATCCCGCATCCTTGGTACCGAGGGGTGTGTCTCATAAAGCGTTGACTTATTTAGGCTGTTTTTCTTTAAACTCCCACAGAATCGTCATCCTGAGCGGAGCGCCACACAGATTGATCGCGTGACACAGCGCTTGTGGCGCGCAGTCAATCTGTGAGGCGCTCCTCTCAGGATGACGATTCCATGGGAGAACTAACGGAACGGAGACCTTTGTGCGGAAGCCGGGGCACACCGCAGATCCCTCGGCTGCGCTCGGGATGACAAGTGGAGGGTGGTGACTTTTATCAGAGGCCGTCAGACCGGACAGAAAAGAAACAGCAGGTCCCTCCACTTCGCTTCGCTCGGGATGACAATTTCGTTTAAGGTTTGACGACTTGACGTGAAAATCAATAAAGTCAAAGCCTCTCAAGATGACGATTCTGTGGGAGTTTGAGAAAACATCCTAAACAACTTCACCCAATACGAAGGCCGCCTACGTTACCAAAAGAAGGGGTTGGAGAACAAGAGCTCTGTCCGGCGATCTCCGCACTTTAGTGTGCACCGGCCGCCCCGCCGTAACCCGTGCCGGTGATGTTTCGCGGCGTCGCGCGGTCGGATACGCTCACGCCACCATGTTGATAATCGCCGGTGGCCAAGTGAGAGCCTTCAGCGTTCTACTGGTATCCATCTGCCTGCTCGCCGCGGTTGCTTTAGTGATCGCAATCGGAGTCCACGCATTTTTGGCGGCCGTTGGTCACTATGCTCCCTGGGAGCAAATTTGGGCCGGCTGACGCCAGCGCTAAAGCGCGTGATGAGTGTTGAGACTCTTTCACGGAGCGCTAAAGCGCTCCTCCCCCCGCATAAATGCGGGGGCTCCCACCGTACTTTTAACCATCAAATCCAAAGGTCTCCCAGGAGCGAATTGCATGCTCAAACCGCTCCATGTCTACACGCTTGCCGAGGAACTTAACCCCCTCCATCTTCAAGCGCGCTCTCTGCTCTTTCGCGGCCTCGTGACGAAGTTTGATCTCACCACCGGCGCCGAGTACCCGGTGCCAGGGGAGATGGTCTGGCGGATCGGTGCGCAATAGCCTTGCCACTGCGCGATGGTACAGCGGATAGCCGGCCGCTGCCGCAACCCGTCCATAGGTGCTGACCTTTCCCGCCGGAATGGAAAGTATGATGCGACGAAACGCGTGGTCGCGCAGTTCGTTTGCCCTCGCCCCGTCGCGCAGGATCTTGCGCTTCGCCTGCGAATGAGCCACGCTTTGCAGGTGTGCCGGCGGGTAAGTGCGACTGCGTGTGTTCATTGGAAAAGCCTTCGGTCTTTGCCTTCCAGGGCGAGTAAATGCGCCTTCGCTTCCAGACCCCCCGCGAAGCCGGTAAGTTTGCCGGAAAATCCAATCACGCGGTGGCACGGCACAACGATCGCGATGGGATTTCTTCCGTTCGCCGCGCCCACCGCACGCGTGGCTCTTGGATTGCCCAGCTGATTCGCCAATTGTCCGTAGCTCCGCGTTTCTCCAAATGGAATGGCCAGAAGCGCTTCCCACACCTGGTTTTGAAAGCGTGTGCCTCTCATGTCCAGCGGAAGCGAAAACGATTGCCGTTTGCCCGCGAAATACTCTTTCAGCTGACGCTCTGTTTCCCGAAGCACGGAGTGACTGGCGTTCTCTACCAGCTCCCCTAGCCGAACCCGGCGAAGGTTCTCCTTCTCCCAAAGAATGGCCACGAGCCCCTTGTCGCTTGCTACGAGCTTCAACCGGCCAATCGGGGAATCGGCAAACTTATACGACAGACTCATAGGGTGTTCCTTTCGTTTCTGCAAAGTGCTTCCACAAAGCAGCGGCAGCATAGGCACGCCACGGGCGCACGTTGTTTACGTTCATCTCAGGGTGGCGCTTGATCTCCTGCTTCAGCCCGTAGTCAGTCGCAGGAAACGCATCATTATCATCGAAGGCTCGCATCGCGATGTACTCAGATGACCAGGCGCCCACACCAGGAAGAGAAAGCAAGGTTCGGCGTAGCTCCTTGGGTCCAGGCTGGCCCACGAGCGGTAAGCCCCCATCCGCAGCCAGCGCGGCGATCGTCCGAATGGCGGTTCGTCTCATTTCAGAGGTGCGCACGCTAGACAGGTCACCGGTGCGGAGCAGCTCCGGAGTTGGGAAGAGACGTATCTCCTGCCCTGTGGCCGGATGCTTCACTCTCTCCCCGCTGCTTTGCATGAGCTCCCGGATCAACGTGCGGCCGAAGCTGACGGAGACCAACTGGCCAAGAATGGTGGTGATGATGGTCTCGAAGCGATCCCAGGTGCGAGCGACGCGAAGACCGGGATATCGTCTCCATAGATCGCCGAGATGGGGCTGACCAGCCATGTGTTCCGCAATCACGGCCGGATTCACGTCGAGATCGAACATGCGCCGCACACGTTGCTCGATCGCGGGTACGGAGCTTCGAGCCGCTCCAACTACCTTGAGCGTAAGCGCCCTCTTGCCGGGATTGTGCGATACGAGAAAGTATCCGATTCTGCCATCACGGTGGAAGACCCGTTGGTAGTGCTGCGAGGTTACTGTCTCCAGCTCAGGAAGCTGGTGCGCGCGAAAGATTGAGAAAAGAGTCTCGCCATCGAAAGGAGGAAGGTACTTCAGCTGAAGCACAATCGCGCTTTCGGCCTTTCGAAGCGGCCGTGGCATTTTCGGAATATCTTTCGCGACCACCCACATGAGATGTGTACACACAGGCATGCGTTTCACCGAATCGTGATCTATTCGTGGCGGGTATCAGGAAGGAACTTCCAGGTTCATTGATCGGAGGTAGTTGCGGTAATAGCGATCCAACGCCTCGCCCATAGGTTGGGTATCTTCGAAGAGCGGTGCAAATGTGTGCACCGCACGGGCCGCAAGTGGATGCCATCGATTGATCCAGCCCTGAATCGTATCCTGGTTGCGAACATTGTCTTCGGTTGCCATTCGAACCAAGGACTCACTCCACTGCCGATGCCACTGACAGTCCTCATTCAGGGAATAGAATATCTGGCCGAGCAAATAGTCATCCTCACTCAGCGCCAGCTCGCTAAAATACTTCATGAATAGCTCATCGACCAGGGGTTTGAGCACCAGGTTTAGCCCGACGAACGATTCTGCCCAATCATAGGCAATAAGCAATTTCTCGACGACTTCACGCAGCGGTTGCCACATCGGGTCCGTCTGCCAGAGAGTTCTGCTGTCGGCAGCAAAGCCAGGGTAGGTTTGCTGAAGTTGCCGGATGCGATAAGCGATTCGCTGAATGCGACGCATCTCGTCGGCCGATTGAAGCGCAGCTGCGATCGTGATGCGCCCGCTGGGAGCCATTTGACCGAAGTACGATGCGATCATTTGAAAACCGTGACCCGGGTAGCGAAATGGAGCGACCACTCTGGCGAGGATGTGCAGCCATGCAGGGCGGAGGGGAGCATCGTATCCAGTAAGCTCGATTTCATCGAGAATCCCGTCGACGAAGATCTCCTTGTCTCTCTGCAATCCCGTGTATTTCGTGTAGGTTGTTTCTCGTGGGTCGCGAAACTTCTCCCAGGAGCTACACACCAGAGGCGACTCTTCCTGATATCGGCGATACCAGTCCTTTAGCGGAACATCGAGCTCGAATCGTTTTCCTGTGAAGCCTTCGCCGGTGTAGCAGAGGAGCTTCGAGGTAACGATTTCGTATTCAGTCGGCATTCGCCTTTGTGACAAAAGATGCCAGTAGGTCTTCTGTTGAGGCATAGACTCTCCCCGGAAAACAGCATCGCCCTGGTTCAATTGCGCGGCCGCGCAAGTCGCCATGCAGCATCGTCCTGATTTAACTGAAGCGAACCTTTGAACGCCGACATCACGATCTCCAGTTCGCCCGGGAAACGAAATGGGCGCCCCAAGTGCTTTTCGATTGCGGACCGCGTCACGACGCAACATTGGGGAACCAGCACCCGCACATAAGCACCGCGGTCGACGACCAAAACGTCCTGGTTCAGATCCTTGATGGCTGCAACGATGGCGTTGGCCACACTTCCCGACTGGAGAACGGGGCCGACTCGGTCGTAGACTCTCTCCCCTTCCGTCATCGTCTGTTTCCTCCTTCCACAGCGCCTCTCAAAGCCGTACCGGCATCGATGTCAACAAGGATGTATTGTCCATCAAGCCTGATCGGAAAACCCTCAGACAACTATTCTGAGGGTTGACGCCGTTGCCAGTGCAAACGTCGAATTCCCAGTGGTGCCTTGCACAACGGATGACCTTACCCGTTAGCGTGCCTTCACTTAAGCGACTCTTCTGGTGAGGACAAGCATCAGCGTAGGCATAAATGTGATCATCCACGTTGACCAGCAGAATAGGTTCCCCATTCACTTCCAGACCTCTCATTTCACCACTCCAGAGGTCTTCTAATTCGGCAATCTTTTGATAGCCCATCGCTGCTACCCCGAAATTACATCAAACCGATCAAACGCCTCAAAGCCCGCCTGGGCGATGGTAAGCGCCGGATCCATTGCTTTGTCGTTGTAAACCAGGTGAACGTGGTCTCTGCGCGCTACCCGAAGGCTAGCCGCATCCTGAAGTTTTCGCGCCAGGGTTTGGACTGTCTCCCCCTCGTCCGCCAGAATCAGAAGACCAACTGTATCACCTTGCAGGAAGCCATAGAGAGGAATGGGCATGGCAGACTTTCAGTAAGAGGCACTAAATGGCGGTGGTTTTTAGTGCTGCGAGCCACTCGTAGCTGCCATGATGAACGTCTTTACCCCAGGTTTCCGGGGTGAGTCTGAAATACTCGGTCAACAAGATTGGGAAGCTCAGCCGGGGCTTCTCCTGAGAGGACGCGTTTCACCACATCCTGGTGATTGGCATATCTTTCAGGCTCCTCAAGGAAAATCCACTGACATGGGGCGGAGCAGAAGATGTACTTGCCGACCTTGGTGGACGAGGACCCTGGCAGTATTCTTACGCGGTGTGCCGCGCTTAACGGCAACTGACACAGATCGCAAAAAGTCGGCATGGCAGTCCCATGGACCGCGAATTCGTTTTCAGGTCCGGGACCCACGGTTCTCCAACGTTCAATGACCTGCTCCCAGACGGCATCCATGTCGTCCCAATACTTGGGATATTTCTGGCGTAGCCACTTCCTCTCTGCAGGGCCCGGTATCACGAAGTTGAACCATAGGGTCGCACGATAACTATAGGCACTGGCGTAAATCATGTGATGGTAGATGTCGAGTTCGTCCAGGAAAAGATCCCAGTACCACGGCTTCTGGAGTCCGAATTCGTCCAACGTGCGTAGGAATTGGTCGATGATCCACTCCTCCATGAACTCTTTGAAGGAATAAGGGCGTTGATCCAAGGCGGTCAAATAATCGGTGGAGAGTCCGGTTAAAATCGAGAACAGGCGCCAGTTCCGCCAGAACCACTTGTCGACCAGATATTGCACGTACCTGGGATCGTGTTTCATGACGGTAGCGACAACGGGATGCCCAATCTGTGCATGCCTGGCCTCGTCGGTTTGAATGCTGGTGACCATCCTCTCGAACATGTGGTCGCTCGATTCGCGAGCAAGCGATGCCAATCCGACGAACTGCAAATTGGTGAAGCCAGTTTCGAACACGAAATTAGTGGCGATGTGGAACTCAATCGCGTTTTGCCCCACGGTCAACTCATCAAAGAAGTGACGCGCTGCGACGGCGAACCAATTGTTGGTGTGATAAAACTTGTGAGCCCAGTCGAACTGGGAATCGAACTTTACCAACTCATGGAAGAGGAGCAGCGGGATCTGCGTGTGGCGATATTCATCAAGCGCTCCAAAGGTTGCCATGGTTCGCCACGCACTATCGCGGCCAAACCTTGCCCCTCGCAGATTGCCGATCACGCCGGTGAACTCCCCGAGCGGTAGTGCGGCTGCGTGTACCTTCAGGCCGTTTAGCCACGGCGCAGCCAGCTTCTGAACATTTTCTATGCGGCCGACGGCGTCGCGCACGGCGGCAGACAGCCATATCTTTTTCGTATTGGTTCTCGACGTATTCGCGATAGGACGTCTTAAAAGACTCTTCCCAGTCTTTCCATTCGGAATGAGGCAGCCAAGGATGGCCGCTGATCACCTGTGGGAAGACTTCGTCTTCTCGCACATACGAGTAGTCCCAATCCAGTTTACGCGCGAGAGGCAACCATTCTTCCCTGCTAAGCATAGGTGCTCCTTCCTCGCGACAAGGTCGGGCCCGTGGGTGCGGCTTTTAGAGTGGATTGCAGGTGCGAATTGTAAAACAGACCGCCGTTGCGGTAGCATACGCTCGTCGCGGCTATCACGTCAACGCGGTGGTCTGCACGATTGAACGACGTTTATTTCCTCAGCTTTTTTCGGAGCCGCAATCACTTAGGAAGGAGACCTATGAGACCCGCGCGATCCGGAGATCATGAGACTCCTGCCCAGCCTGACGAGCGACTCGAGATAACTGAAATCCCCTTCGCTACAGTGTTGGAGGCAATACCGGGATTCGTCTGGAGCGCTCTACCAGATGGCAGCTTGGAATTTTGCAACCAAAGATGGCTTGACTACACAGGGCTGACCTTAGATCAGGTCAGAGCCGGAGGGTTGACCGAAGCCATCCATCCCGAAGACAAATCAGATTTTCAGAAGAAATGGCGAGCAGCCTTGACACAAGGGATATCCTTTGAAACCGAGCTGCGCATGCGTCGACACGGCGGATCCTATCTCTGGTTTGTGATTCGAGCCGAGCCTCGGCGCGACGCAGGCGGACAAATTATTCGCTGGTACGGGATCAACACGGAGATGGAAGAGCGGACACAAGAGGAACTGCAGAAGCATATTTTTCGCTTGGATAGCTTCTTTGAGCAGTCTCCGGAAGCGGCCGCTGTCCTAAGAATGGACGACTGCGTGGCTAGCGTCAACAAAGAGTTCACCCGCATGTTCGGTTACAGCGAGGAGGAGGTTCTGGAACGCTCCATTGATGATCTTATCGTTCCTGAAGCGCTGGTTGAGATCTCCCGCGAAGCCAGAAAGGAAATCAGACACCGCGGTCGAGTCGAGGTGGAAACTGTTCGCAGGCGAAAGGATGGCAGTGATGTTCGTGTCTCCATTGTCGCCGTTCCGGTGATTACAGCTTCTGGCGAGCAGATTGCGAATTACGTTATATACCGAGATATCACAGAGCAAAAGCGCGCTGAAGAACGGCTGCGGGAAAGCGAGGCGCGGTTCAAGGAAATGGCCGATACGGCGCCGGCGCTGATTTGGATGACCGGAACGGATGGCCTTTGCAATTTTTTCAATCGGCCGTGGCTCGAGTTCACTGGCCGAAGCATGGAGCAGGAAGTGGGCACGGGATGGATCGAAGGCGTGCACCCAGACGATGTGCAGGGTTGCTTCGACGGTTTCCTGCCTGCCTTCCATGCCCGAGAGCCTTTCCGGATGGAGTATCGGCTAAGGCGAGCGGATGGCGAATACAGATGGATGATTGAAAGTGGCATTCCAAGATACACCGGTGCGGGAGAATTCGCGGGCTACATCGGCTCGAATATTGACATTACGGACCACAAGCGGGCAGCGGAGGAACGAGAGAGGCTGCGCCAGCTGGAGGCAGATCTGGCGCACATCAATCGCGTAACCATGATGGGAGAACTGACGGCATCCCTGGCTCACGAGGTGAAGCAGCCGATCACCTCCTCTGTGATCAATGCCAAGACTTGCGTTCGGTGGCTACGGCGTGATGTGCCTGATATTGCAGAGGCGTGCGAGGCTGCTTCGAGAATGGTCAACGACGCCACGCGCGCTGCGGATATCCTCGACCGAGTTCGCTCACTCTACCGGCGAGATAGCCCGCAACGGGAGCTGGTGGACGTAAACGAAATCATTCGAGAAATGATCGTTATGCTGCAGGATCAGGCGAATCGGAGCTCCATTGTAATCCGCACCGAGTGCGACCCTGGGCTGGCGACGATCCCAGGGGATCGCGTGCAGTTGCAGCAGGTGTTGATGAACCTCATGCTCAACGGTATCGAGGCGATGACGGATACGGGGGGGAGTTGACAGTCACTTCGAAGAACACCGCGGATGGTCAATTGCTGATTTCCGTGAGTGATTCGGGCATCGGAATCGCCCCAGATCGAGCCGATCGCATTTTCGAGGCGTTCTTCACCACCAAACCTAAGGGCACCGGCATGGGATTGTCGATCAGCCGGAGGATTATCGAGTCGCATGGCGGCCGCTTGTGGGCAAGCGCCAACTCCGAACGGGGCGCGACCTTTCAGTTCACATTGGCGTCCTCGTCTTCCGCCGCCTAACCCGGCTGGCGACAAGATGGATCCCCATCGGGGATATCTGGGGCGCTACTTATAAGTATCTGTGTTGGTTTTCCGTCGATTGCTACTACTGCTGCAATTGCGGCGCCGGGGGCGGATCCCGGAGTGCGGGTTCCATCAAATCCGGACTGCTTTGGAGAACAGGCCTGGAAATCCCCAGCTTCTGCATCTTGCAGATCAGCGTAGTGCGCTTCAGGCCAAGTTTGGCCGCTGCGCCATTCGGGCCTCCGATCACCCAAGCGGTCGCTTCCAGTGTGTGCAGAATCATGGCGCGTTCGGAGTCTTTCAGAGTAGCTGCCGCCGGAGAAACGGTCACAGGCTGAATTCCAGGAGTCGGCAAAGGGTTGGGAAGCACGCCACTGTTGGAAAGGATCACGGCGCGTTCGATCAGGTTCTGCAGTTCGCGGATATTGCCCGGCCAGTGGTAGGCGCTGAGTGCAGACATGGTTTCCGCAGGAATGTGTTCGATTTGCCTGCCCAACCGGCGGCCCAGAACCTCGGCAAAATGCCTCACCAGCTCTGGGATGTCTTCGCGACGCGCCCGCAAAGGCGGCAGCTTGATGGGAAAAACGTTGAGCCGGTAGTAGAGGTCACTACGAAATTCGCCCCGCTTCACCATCTCCGCCAGGTCACGGTTGGTCGCCGCCACCAGCCGAACATCTACCCGGTGAGTCCGCGTGCCACCCAGCCGCTCGAACTCCTGTTCCTGTAGTACGCGCAGAAGTTTAGGCTGCAATGCCGGCGGAATGTCGCCCACCTCGTCCAGGAAAAGCGTGCCCTTGTCGGCCAGCTCAAAACGGCCAATCTTTTGCGCGATGGCTCCGGTGAACGCGCCTTTCTCGTGACCAAAAAGCTCACTTTCCAGCAGATCCAAAGGAATGGCCGCGCAATTCAATCTTATGAAAGCGCGCCCGCACCGCGAGCTGAGATTGTGAATGGCGTGCGCGATCAGCTCCTTGCCGGTGCCTGTTTCCCCCTCGACAAGAACGGTGGCATCGGTAGGCGCTACGCGTCCGACTTCTTCAAGGACCGTTTCCAGAGCAGGGCTTCTGCCTATGATCTGCTCGAATCTGCGCCGATTATGTCCCTGGTCACCGGACCCGGATCTTCCGAAGGCTTCCACAGAAATCTCCTGTCTGTCGCGTCACAGCTCCTTGTCGGGTTTAGCAGTCCATGGCCGCTCGAACACTCTCGAGCAGAGCTTCATCGTCGAACGGTTTTGCCAGGAACTCCACTGCGCCGGCTCTCATCGCCTGCATGCGCATTTTCGCGTCGCCGTGTGCGGTTATAAAGATGGTCGGAATCCGGCAATGGTCTGCATTCAACTGCGCCTGTAATTCCAGACCGGACATTCCCGGCATGCGGATATCCGTAATCAGACAAGCAGTGTCGTGCTGGCGGCCAGACCTGAGGAATTCCTCTGCCGACACAAAGGCCTGCGTGACCAAGCCGGCCGACTTTAGCAGGCCCTGCAAGGCGGTGCGCATCAAGTCATCGTCATCGACAATCGCAACCATATTGGCCTTTCTTTGAATCGCCATGGTAGAAAGCTAGGCTTGAAACCAACCTCCGCGCAATCATACTTTGGTATGTAAACTCCGCTGGCGGGCTGCCAATTACCTGGCCAAAACTAAAGCCTGGGCAGCCATTGGTACTCGTTCCGCCAATGATTCGGCGCACGCCACCGCACCTTACCACGCCCTGCATTTTCACCATAATTTCGCTGGCTGTGGGTTATTCCTCACCGCTTGCGTTGAAGAAACTCAAGGAGTACCGTTTTCGCATCGCACGCTTCAACCTTTCAGGGCCTTAAACGGCGAAGCAGAAGATTTCTCAATTAATAAGGTACTGTGCCGGGCGGCACGCTACGGAAGGACGGGCTGAAAGTCATTGAAGCCGGGCAGACACGGCAACTACATGAAAGAAATAGTGAACACATGGCTTACCCCGGTTCTCCGTCTAATCGCTACCCGGACCCCGATCTCTCGGAGTACGCTCTTGACACCCTGCACAGGAACGGCGAGTTCGTGCTTTGCAGGGGCCGCCTTCGAACGGCCACGAGCGCGCATCCGCCCTCTGTTCTGCTGCTGATGTTGAGATCTGAGCATCCCCGGCCAGAGAGCGTCCGGATGCTGGAACACGAGCACTCCTTACGGGCCGAGTTGGATCGGGCATGGGCAGTTCCGCCCGTTGCGCTTACGCAACACGAGGGGCGAACCGTGCTTGTCCTCAAGGATCCCGGGGGCGAGCCGCTCGATCGGCTGGCCGGAACGCCGATGGGGATGGAACAGTTCCTGCGCGCTGCCATCAGTCTTTCTGCCGCGGTCAGACAGCTGCACGGCCGGGGCCTCATCCACAAGGACCTCAAACCGGCGAATGTCATGATCGAGGCCAACACCGGACAAGTCTGGCTCATGGGCTTTGGGATCGCTTCCCGAGTGCCGCGCGAGCGCCAGTCGGCGGAACCTCCCGAATTCATCGCGGGAACGCTCGCCTACATGGCTCCCGAGCAGACTGGAAGGATGAATCGTTCGATCGATTCCCGCAGCGATCTCTACGCCCTCGGAGTAACACTGTACGAAATGCTGACCGGCACTCTGCCCTTCACGGCATCCGATCCGATGGAGTGGGTACATTGCCACATAGCCAAACAACCGCCGGCGCCTGCCGAGCGGCGAAAAGATGTTCCGCACTCCGTATCGGGAATTATTTCGAAGTTGCTGGCCAAGACTGCGGAGGAACGCTATCAGACCGCGGCCGGCCTGGAGAGCGATCTTCGTCGCTGCCTTGCTGAATGGGACTGCGAGCACGGCATCGGCGAGTTCCTGTTGGGCGAAGATGACAGGCCGGACCGGCTCCTGATTCCCGAGAAACTCTACGGACGGGAATACGAGGTCGAGACCCTGCTGGCCTCGTTCGACCGCGTCGTCAATACTGGCACGCCGGAGTTAGTGCTGGTCTCCGGATATTCTGGTATCGGTAAGTCCTCCGTTGTAAATGAGCTTCACAAAGTCCTGGTTCCGCCACGCGGCCTTTTTGCGTCGGGCAAATTCGACCAGTACAAGCGCGACATCCCCTACGCCACTTTGGCCCAAGCCTTTCAGAGCCTCATCCGTCCGCTTTTGAGCAAGAGCGAGGCCGAGTTGAACAGCTGGCGCGAGGCGCTCCGTGAGGCGTTGGGTCCGAACGGGCTGCTCATTGTGGACCTGGTTCCTGAATTGAAACTCATCATTGGAGAACAGCCACCGGTCCCGGAGCTTCCACCGCAGCAGGCACAAAGTCGTTTTCAGCTCGTGTTCCGGCGGTTTGTCAGCGTATTTGCGCGGCCGAAACATCCGCTGGCGCTGTTCCTCGACGACCTGCAATGGCTCGACGCGGCGACACTCGACTTGCTGGAGGATCTGTTGACCCGATCGGATCTGCAGCATCTGATGCTGATCGGCGCCTATCGAGACAACGAGGTCGATGCCACGCATCCGCTGGCGCGCAAGCTTGAGGCGGTCAAGAACAGCGGCGCGAAAATAGAGGAGATCACGCTTGCGCCTCTGGCCAGCGAACACCTCGCGCAGTTGATTGCGGATGCGCTTCGCTGCGAACCGGAGCGCGCTGCGCCGCTAGCGCAGCTGGTGCACGGGAAGACGAGTGGCAACCCGTTTTTTGCCCTTCAGTTCCTGTCGGCGCTGGGCGAAGAGGGCTTGCTCACCTTCGATCATGATGCTGCGCGATGGTCCTGGGATCTCGATCGCATTCACGCCAAGGGTTACACCGACAACGTGGTGGATCTCATGGCCGGGAGGTTGACCCGCCTGCCGGTCGAAACCCAGCAGGTCTTGCAGCAACTAGCCTGCCTGGGCAACGTCGCCGAAGTCGCGATGCTTTGCATGGTTCGCGAGACGGGGGCGGAAGCAGTCCACGCGGATCTGTGGGAGGCTGTGCGACAGGAGCTGATCGTCCGCCTTGCAGGCTCTTACACGTTTGTCCATGACCGGGTGCAGGAAGCCGCCTATTCCCTGATCCCGGAGGGACTACGTGCCGCGGCGCATCTGCGGATAGGAAGGCTGCTGGCGGCACACACACCCGCGGAGAAGCGGGAGGAGACGATCTTCGAGATCGTCAATCAGCTCAATCGCGGTGCCATGTTAATGACCTCGCGACCAGAGAAGATCCAACTTGCCGAACTGAACTTGATTGCAGGCCGGAGAGCGAAAAACTCGGCGGCCTACCGATCGGCGCTGAATTATTTCTCCACCGGGATAGGACTTCTCGGGGACGGCCTATGGGAGAGCCGGCATGACCTGGCCTATGGGCTAAGTTTTGAGCAAGCGGACTGCGAGTTTCTGAGCCGCAACTTCGATGAGGCTCTGCGTCTGTTCCATGCGCTGCTGGCGCATGCGCGAACGACACTCGAACAAGCTGAGATCCATCGCGTAGTGGTCGATATCCACACGGCCAAGATCGAGATCGAGGAGGCTATCGCCAGTGGACTCGGGGCTCTTCGCTTGTTCGGCATCGATATCCCTCGCCATCCGAGCCGTGAGGAAGTGGCTCGCGAGTACGATGCGATCTGGAAGAACATCAATGGGCGGGTGATAGAGGATTTGATTGATCTCCCTTTGATGACCGACCCAGAGGTCGAAGCCGCACTCGGCATTTTGGTCATCCTCTTTGTCCCCGCCTTGGCCGTCGATCGCAACTTGGTCCTTCTGTGCTCCTGCCACATGGTCAACATGACGATTCGCCATGGTAACTGCGACGCCTCCGTCATGGCGTATGGCTGTCTGGGCATGAACCTGGGCCCATACTCCGGAGACTACCGGCGAGGCTTTCAGTTCGGACGGCTAGGCTCTGATCTGGTGGCTAAGCGGCAGCTAGTGGCCTACAAGGCCCAAATCGAATACATCATCGGGACATTCCTCAGCTTCTGGAACGAGCCTCGAACTCTGGCCATCGAGCATCTCTATTCCGCCTTCAAGGCCACGGTCGCTGCCGGCGACCTGAATATCGCCAGCTACGTTTGTGATCATCTGGTATCACACAAGCTCGCAGCCGGAGAACCACTCGACAAGCTATATGTCGAGTCGGAGGCGTTTCTGGACTTTACACGCAAGGCCAAATTCGATCCCTCCTGCCAGATCATCACTCGGACCCAGCGATTCATCCAGGCAATGCGGGGCTTCACGGCCGACGTCTCGACCTGGAGCAGCGCGGATTTCGACGAGGATGAATATGAGCGCTTCATGGAGCGCTATGAATGGACGAGTATTGTGTGCGGCTATTACATCATGAAGCTGCAGGCGCGGGTGATCTCCGGCGACTACCACGCCGCCGTCACGGCCAGAGCAAGGGCGACGCCACTGCTTTGGGCGAATGCCGGCATGGTTCAGGAGGCGGAATATCATTTCTACGGTGCGCTGGCGGTGGCGGCATACTACGACGAAGCATCGGCGGATGAGCGATCAGACCTTCTGACGGCGCTCAAAGCCCATCACCAGCAGCTCGAACTCTGGGCGCAGACCTGCCCGGAGAACTTCGAGAACCGTTCTGCCCTGGTTTCGGCGGAGCGAGCCCGCATCGAAGGTCGCGATGTTGACGCCATGCACCTGTACCAGCAGGCGGTTCGCTCGACACGTGCAGACGGCTTTGTCCACCATGAGGCGCTGGCCAACGAGGTGGCCGGGCGATTCTACAGCGCGCATGGGCTGGAGGAGATCGCGCATCTCTACGTAGGAAACGCCCGCCGCTGCTATCTCCGCTGGGGCGCCGATGGCAAGGTGCGGCAACTCGACGAGAGATACCCGCACCTGCGGGAAGAGCACGCCGTGGCTGGACCGAGGAGCACGATCGGTACACCGATCGAGCGCCTGGAGCTGGCAACGGTGCTCAAGATCTCGCAGACGTTGTCCAGCGAAATCGTGCTGGAGAAGCTCATCAACGCGCTGCTCCGCACCGCCATCGAGCACGCCGGCGCGGAACGTGGACTGCTCATTCTGCCGCGGGGCGCCGAGTTGCAGATCCAGGCGGAAGGGATTACGGGCGGCAACTCGGTCACAATCGAGCTCTGCGACACGCCAATCTCTAGCGCTAAACTGCCGGAGCCCGTCATTCAATATGCCGCGCGTACACAGGAGAGCGTCATCCTGGATGATGCTTCGGCTCGAGGCTCGTTCTCAAACGACGAGTACATTCGCCGCGAACACGCGCGGTCCATCCTGTGTCTCCCGCTGGTAAAACAAGGGCGGCTGGTTGCGCTGCTCTACCTCGAGAACAACCTGGCGGCCAATGTGTTTACACCGGCGAGAATTGCGGTGCTAAACGTGCTTGCCTCGGCAGCTGCGATTTCGCTCGAAAACAGCCGTTTGTATCATGAGCTCCAGGAACGCGAAGCGAAGATCAGGCGCCTTGTGGACGCCAATATTGTGGGGGTGTTGATCGCGAATCTTGAAGGCCAGATCCTGGAGGCCAATGACGCCTTTCTCCAGATGGTCTGGTACACGCGTGAGGACGTCACCTCGGGACGGCTTCGGTGGAGAGAGCTGACGCCGCCCGAATGGCAGGCCGCCACCGAACGAGCAGTGGCCCAGCTCAGAGCGAGCGGCACGTGCGAAATCTATGAAAAGGAGTACTTTCGGAGCGACGGCAGCCGCGTTCCGGTACTGGTCACTGCGACGGTGATTGGGAACGCCCGGGGCGAGACCCTGGCATTCGTGCTCGACCTCACGGAGCGTAAGCGACTGCGTCAGGCCCAGGCCGACTTAGCTTATATGAGCCGGGTAATCACCGTCGGGGAATTGGCGGCATCGCTCGCCCACGAGATCAAGCAGCCGATCGCCGCCGCCGTGATGGATGCCAGGACCTGCGCGCGGTGGCTACAGCGTGATACGCCCGATATTGTGGAGGCGTGCGAGGCCGCATCGAGAATCGTCAAGGACACAACGCGCGCTGCCGAAATCATCGACCGCGTTCGCTCACTCTACAGGCGAGGTGCGCCACAACGGGAACTGGTCGACTTAAACGAAGTCGTGCGCGAGATGATCGTTCTTCTGCACGATGAAGCGAATCGATACTCTATCCCGATCCGAACCGAACTGACTCCGGGTTTGCCCGAAGTGATGGCGGATCGCGTGCAAATTCAGCAGGTACTGATGAACCTCATGTTAAACGGCATCGAGGCGATGAAAGATACGAGCGGTGAACTGACGGTCACTTCGAAGATGACCGAGAATGGTCAATTAGCTGTTTCAGTGAGTGATTCGGGGATCGGGCTCCCGCAGGAGCAAGCCGACCGCATCTTCGAGACGTTCTTCACAACGAAGCCGCAAGGCACCGGCATGGGACTCTCCATCAGCCGGACGATCGTCGAGTCGCATGGAGGCCGCTTGTGGGCGACCGCCAACCCGGGACGGGGCGCGACGTTTCAGTTCACCCTGGGCAACGAAATGACAGCGTCTTCAGCGTCGGCCTTTTGACGCGCTGGCACAACCGCTCCTACCAACACCGATTGCCTGTCGATTTCCGAACGTGCGAGAAAACTCCTGACGCTATTGCTGACCAACAACTACAAGAACGCGCGGAGGTGGTGCCTTCTCTACAATTTGACTGGCCGATACCCGGGAGTAGAATGTGCGTGGGCACCTTTCGCGAAGTTCAGACGTCGAGGTCCGACACCGTACACACACACAATCTGATTTCAGCTGGTGGAGGTCTCTTTGGTCTCCTCACTTGTCTCCTTGGCTCCACGATTTCGTGTCTATCTGTTGAGTTTGGTCCTCTTTCTTTGCCTCCTTCCTTCATCCTGGCCTCAGGTATCGACAACCGGGACGATCGCCGGTGCGGTCACCGACCCCTCCGGAGCCAATATTCCGAACGCCACAGTCGATGTGAGGAGCCCGGCGCTGATGTCTAAGCGCTCCGACCTGACACAAGGGGATGGCAGCTATTTGTTTGATCTGCTGCCGCCCGGCACGTATGAAGTCACCATCACGGCAAAGGGATTTCGGGAGTTGGATGAAATCGGAGTCGTGATCACCGCCGGTTTTACTGCCACCGTGAACGCCAAGCTGCAGCTTGGTGAAATAGCGCAAACCGTAGTAGTACAAGGGCAGCCGGTCGTGGACCTGCAGAATGTGCAAACGTCAACGACGTTTGACCAAACGTTGCTGCAAAACATACCCAGCGGCCGCGATCCCTGGTCCACCGTTGAGCAGATGCCGGGGACCACGTCCACCACGTTTGATGTCGCCGGGAACAATAGCTACCAGCAGTCCCTGATGCAGGTGCATGGCAGCACGCCGGGAGAGCAGATCTACAGTTTCAATGGCTTGGACTTGAATTGGCCGGGGCTCAATGGAGGTTACACGCAGTTCTACACCAATCATGATTCCTTCGATGAGTTTCAGGTGGTGGCGGACAATGCCCCCGCTTCCGTGGCCATCGGCGGAATCTACATGAATATGGTGACCAAGTCGGGATCGAACCAGTTACACGGGCAAGCCGCGTTTTACTATCTGACAGCGGGTGTTCAGGCCGGAGACAAATTCCCAATCTACCAGGGCCAGCCGGTCAAGTCTGGCTCGCCTTTTGATATGACCCTCGACACCACGGCCAGTCTTGGCGGACCCCTCCTGAGAGATCGTTGGTGGCTGTTCGGCTCCTATCGCCGGTA
This sequence comes from uncultured Acidobacteriaceae bacterium, assembly GCA_963821315.1. Lineage (GTDB taxonomy): Bacteria > Acidobacteriota > Terriglobia > Terriglobales > Acidobacteriaceae > PALSA-350. Next base: position 795,563 of record CAWGDP010000025.1, read on the forward strand.
CGATCTGCGGCAGCGAATCCTTTCGGTGACAGATCAAGCCGGCAATCCCGTAGTGGACGTCAACCACCAGTCGAATACCGACCTGCGCAGCGACTGGCAGATCAATTCCAAAAACAAGTTCAGCTTCATCTGGCTGTACAACGAACAGAATCGCTTCTTCCGCCGCGACACCAAGTATGCGTTTGTTAGCCAGGAAGCCAGTTGGCGGCAAATCGAGCCTGCCTACATTCTTCAGGGACTTTGGACCAGCCAGATCACCAATAATTTCCTGCTCGATTTCCGCGTCGGCTGGAACAAGCTCCTCTTCCCGCTTCTGTATCAGCCCGGTCTCTCAAGCTCTGCCCTCAATCTCCAGGATGTTGCTGCAAACACCGAAACAGGTGCGGCGCCCTACGAATCTGAAAATCCAGCATGGGTGCTTAAATGGACCGCCGGCGGCACGTGGTCTAAGGGAGACCTGTACGGCAGCCACAATTTCCAATTTGGATTCGAGTGGGGCAAAAGCTACAACTCGTATATCTACAAGGTCAATCAAGGAATCAACGCCATCTTCAATAGTGGTCCTGGCTATCAGCCCTTCACGGTGCCCTCTCAAGTGCTGGCCTATAACACGCCCACTACGCAAAAGAACTACTTCCGCGATACGAGCTTCTATGTACAGGACGCCTGGAGGATCAAGCCCCGGCTGACCCTGAACCTTGGCCTTCGCTACGACAATTTCTACACCTACTACCCTGCGCAAAAGAGCGACCCAAGTGAAACGTTCCCACAATTGTTCCCCATTACCAGCTATCCGGCATCGGGAGACCTGGTCGATTGGAATACGGTTTCGCCGCGCATCGGATTGGTGTTCGACCTGACTGGTAAAGGCGACTCGGTCGTGCGCTTCAGCTATGGCCGCTACTACATCATGCAGGGCACTGGACTGGCGGAAACCGTGAACCCCGTAGGCTTGTTCGGCAAATACTATGCCTGGAACGCTCCCATTGGAGACCAGATTCCGCAACAGAATCAATGGCTGCCGCAAGGGGCAAATACCGCTCCGGTAAACGCTTTTGGCGGCTCCAGCACCCACATTAATTCCAACATGAGCCGCCCGTATTCGGACCAGCTTAGCGCCGGCTACGAAAAACAGATTTGGCGCGATCTGCGGGTTGGAGCAACCTATTATTACCGCACGAAGAAGAATCTGTTTGGCCTAGAAAATACCGCGGTTCAGCCATCTGACTACGTCCCGGTCTCAGGCTTTACGAACCCTGTTACCAACCAGCCCTTGATCCTCTATAGCTTCCAGCCGAGTGATCCGGCAAAGTACGGCGCTTTCAATTTTGTGCTAACAAACATCCCGGAGCTCGATGACAATGCCTATAACGGTGTCGAATTCACGGCAGTGAAGCGACTGTCACACAGATGGCAACTGCTCAGCGGCTTCACCATCCAGCGGCAAAAAGGCGTGTACAGCCGCGGCTATGCGGATCAAGGTTACTCGGATAATTTTACCGACCCCAACCTCGACATCAACCGCAGAAACAACTACCTGAACCTTGATGCCACTTACGTCCTCAAAGTGGACAGCACTTACCAGCTGCCATGGAGATTCAGTTCCAGCGTCAACTTCCAGCACTACACCGGCTATCCCCTGCAGCCCACAGAGACCTATGCGATCCTGGATGGCGAATCGCCTCCTAAGCCGGTTGACGAGTCTGTCATTCTCCAGCCGGCCGGAGTCCTGCGTTTGCCCAGCGTGAATATGCTGAATCTGCGTCTCTCGCGCGACTTCGTCCTCGATCGCTGGCACCTGATGACAATCGTCGACTTCTTCAATACCACCAACGCACAAACGGTAGTTGGTGAAGTGACCACCTTTGGCTCCAGCTATCTGTATCCGTTCAACACCATCAACCCATTCGTGACGCGGTTTGGTTTGCGTCTCACGTTCTAGCCAGTGCGGTCGCCCATCCGTTTGCAGCCAAATCACTTTGGCATGTAAGCGTGGAGGATTGCCAATCGCCCGGCGAAAGCTAAAGCTTAGCAGCCATTCGAACTAATTCTGCCAGCGATTCAGCGCGCATCTTCCGCATCACATGCCCGCGCTGCATCTTCACCGTGATTTCGCTGGTCCCGAGCTCATAAGCTATTTGTTTATTGAGCATGCCTGAAACGACAAGGCCCATCACCTGGCGCTCACGCGCTGTCAGCGACTGGTAACGCGTTCGCAATTCGGTAAGCTCATTCTGCTGTTCACGCGTTACCCGATCGCGGTCCAAAGCCTGTTGAATCGCATTCAGCAGGTCTTCGTCCCGGAAGGGTTTAGTCAGGAACTCCACCGCCCCGGATTTCATGGCCTTTACCGACATCGGAATATCGCCATGACCAGTGATGAAGACGATGGGAATGCGGACGCCGGAATCAGCCAACTGGCGCTGAAAATCCAGACCGTTGACTCCAGGGAGTCTTACGTCGAGAACAAGACAACTTGGCCCATCCGGGCGCATGGAGGACAAGAACTGTTGCGTCGTCCCGAAGGTTTCGACCCGCAAGCCCGCCGACCTCAGCAGGCCTCGAATGGCGGTACGAACCAAATCGTCGTCATCAATAACGAATACCGTGGAATCACTTGTAGTCATCATTGAGGCACCTGGACTTTAGCGGATAGAGTGAAATAAAAGTGAGCGCCGCGCGGAGAGTTAGGAGCAGCCCACAAGCGGCCGCCATGCGACTCAACGATAGAGCGGCTGATGCGAAGTCCCATACCGGTGCCGTGCCGCTTAGTGGTAAAAAACGCATCGAAGATCCGGTCCGCTTGCTGCGTGGGCAGACCCACGCCCGTGTCGCTAACCGACACTAGAAGTTTCTCGTCCTCCGCCCGCTGCGACCGGATGGCCAGCTCGCGCGCAGCATCCACGTCTTTCATGGCGTCGATACTATTCATCATGAGGTTCATGAGCACCTGCTGCAACTGCACACGATCCCCCATGACCTGCGGAAGGTCTGCGGTCAGTTCCGTCCGCACGGATACTTTGTATTGAATGGCCTCGCTGCGCAAGAGAACGATCATCTCTCCGATGATTTCATTTACATCAACCAATTCCCGTTCGTGACTACCTTTGTTGAAGAGCAGGCGGATCCGGCTAATGATTTCCGCGGCGCGCGTTGCGTCTTTCACGACTCTCATGGCGGCCGCGCGCACCTCTTCCAGATCGGGGTGATCACGGGCAAGCCATCGCATGCAGGTATTGGCGTCGGTGACGGCGGCGCCAATCGGTTGATTCACCTCGTGGGCCATAGAAGCAGTCAGCTCTCCCATGGTGGTGACCCGATTGATGTGCGCGAGATCGGCCTTCGCCTGGCGCAACGCCTCTTCGGCCCGCGTGCGTTCGGTGACGTCGCGGACGGCACCCATATATTCGAGCTTGCCCGAGGACGTCTCCAAGGCGCGAGCTAACACGTGGAGGTACTTGACCGAACCGTCCGGCATCAACAAACGGTGGTCAAAATCAAGATTTGCCCTGGCCTCGGACGCGCGGTCGATAGTCTGTTGCACGAGAACTCTGTCGTCGGAATGAATTCGCCGAAATATCAACTCCAACGTTGGCTTAACCGCTCGATCATACTCAAAGATCTTGTAGGTTTCATCCGACCAGTAGATTTCTCCGCTGAGAACGCTCCAGCCGAAACTTCCAGTGTGGCTTGTGCTCTGCCCATCCGCCAGGAAAGCTTCGCTACGTTGCAAATCAGAATAGAGTTTGGCGTTCTCCAGAGAGATCGCAGCTTGCGAAGCCAGCATCTCCAGCAGTGCGACCCGGTCCGAGGTGAAGGCGCGCGGAGTCAAATTATTCTCCAGATAGAATGCCCCGACAAGCTTGGTTTGCTTGACGATGGGCAGGCATAGGATTGATCTGGGGTGCTTCTGCCGCACATACTCGTCCTCGGAATACAAGTTCCTGACCGAAGCGTCATCCAGGACCACTTGCTCCCGTGTCCGGATGACGTACTGGAGCGCGGATTGGGGAAGATCAAGTGGTGTAATGACTGTCTGTCGAACAACAACCTCGACAATGCCGTGGCCGGTGGCGGCGTCCGCCTCGAGCCGCGGCTCGTCGCCCTTGAGAAGGATGAGCAGACCCCGTTCGGCCCCTGCATGCTCGACCGCGATTCGCATCAGCTTCTCGATCAGCTTAGGAAGGACAATCTCGCTTGATAGTGCCTGTGAGGCCTTAAGTACGGTCTCGACATCCAACTGCCGGACCGGCGTGCCGATTGTGGCGGTGGTAGAAGCAGGAAGCCGTTCTTCGTGCAAGCGTGGGTAGCATTGGTCGAGTTGCTTCACCTTGCCCAGCGCGCCCCAGCGGTCGTAGCAGTTCCGCGCGCTGCGTAGATACGTGTGGCCAAACGTCTCGAAGCCGCGCGCCAAGTAAAACCGCGCGGCCACCTCAAGTGCCAGCGCCTCTTCCTGGACGAAGCTGTTCTCGTGAGCCGACTGAATCGCCTGCTCGTACAATCTCATCGCTTCGAAGTCGCGTCCTTCGAGACGGGCTATCTCCGCCGATACCAGTGCGTACTTGCCGGCGAACGTCGGTGGAAAGTTTTCGGCCCACTCGCGGAGTTGCTCCTGGTGCGCCATCAGGAGTTCGCGCTGCCCTTGCTGTTTGGCGGATGCGTTCTCATAGCATGCCGCCACCGTCAGCGCGGCATAATGAAAGTAGTCGAGCAGCTGTATCTGGGCGGCCAGCGGCCGAAAGGAGCGGCTTCGCCTTGCCGGCTGCCGCCAGGGCCTCAACGTAGTCCCCTGACAGATACCGCGCCTTCAGTTTGAGGATCCAGTACCAGCAGACCATCAAGGGGATCCGCTCCCCTGTCAACTGTGCCTCGAACGCCGCCTCGTCAAACGGCGCTTCGCTGAAGGTGGAGATGGCCGCGGTCCGGCCCTGCATGCTGGCGATGAAGCGTTGCTGGCTCCCGATCATGTCTGCGCCATCGTTGTACTTGGCTTTCCGGGCGAAGTCCAGCGCCATCTCCAACTCGCGCCCTACCACGTCGAGCGGATCGTTGCGCAGGAGAAGCCCGGTGAGGAATTGGAACAAGCTGTAGCAAGCGTAGGTCAGATCGCCCGTCTCCGCGGCGGCGCGAAAGGTCGCGCGATTGAAATCGATCGCGCTCGCGACCGGCTGTGTCCAGAAGACGACCGTCCCCATCGCGTAGTGAACCTTCGCGCGGTAGGCAATAAAGCCGTGCTTCTCGACCAGGTCGCAGGCGAGTTTGGCGAAACGGTAAGCATCACGGTAACGGTGAAAGGCCGGTCCGAGCATAAACCCGAACCGGCTATAGGCGTGCGCGGAAGCGCCGCTCACCCCGTGCTGCATGCTGAGCTTCACCATCCGACATACCTGCAGGCACCACAAATGGAAGTCGGTAAAATAGGCGGGAGCGGTAAGGGCCGATAGCACCTGCATAGCCGCCTGCAGTTCCGGATCAGTCATCAGGGGCTGATCGATCAGGCTCTCGATCGGGCGCCCATTGAGGGTTTGCCAAACCGTCTCGTATTCAGCCTGGACCTGCTCCCAAGTAGGGTACGCCGGGATGTCAATGCCGAACAGGCGCAGGCAGGTGAGCGCGGTAGCTACAGCCTGCGGGTTTTCTGACTTTATGACGTGGAACTGGACCATCAGGCGGTAAACGGCCGCCTGATCGATCCTCGAAGCCGCGCGCTGAAGCAGCTGCGTAATCAGTCGCTCCGCATTCTCGAAGTTACCGCTCAGAAGCTCACACTCCGCGCGTTCGACCCATAGGCTGAACGTCAACTCGTACTGGCTATCCCAGTCTCTGTCGTCCAACAGCGCCATGCCAGCCGCTAAATACACACACGCCGACGCATAGGCCGTGGACGCCTTGGCCTTTCGCCCTGCACTCAGATCGATGGCCGCCACATGGATTTTCTCGTCCCGATCCATCAGCAGTGCGGCGCCCCGATTGAACTGGTTCGCGACATCAAACAGATGCTCGGCGAGGCCGTCCGCCGTCATGCTCGCCAGCAGCACTCGACCAATCCGAAGGTGTGCCCCGGCGCGCTCGCCTTGGGGGATGAGCGCATAGGCGGCCTCCTGAATACGGCCGTGGAGAAATGCATAGGAGTCCTCCAGACGGAGGATCAGCCCGGTGCGGACGGCCTCCGAGAGCGCCGTGTGGGTCTCCTCTTCTAATTCTCCGTGAACTAGAGTGAGAGTGGCGAATTCGGCCACGTTCCCCAGACAGGCGAGTCGCTGTAGAGCGGCCTGCGCCGGACCGGACAAGCGCTTTAGCTTCCCCACCATGAGATCAACCACGTTGTCGGTGTAGCCCTTCGCGTCAATCCGAGCCAAGTCCCAGATCCAGGCTGCTGCATCCGGGTCGAGTCTGAGCAGCCCTTCCTCGGCCAGCGCCGTGAGGAACTGGATCGCGAAGAACGGATTGCCGCCGGTCTTCTCGTACACCAGCTTCGCCAGGGGATCAGTAGCGTGGCTCTCGCAGCGCAGGGTATCCGCGACGAGTCGGCCGACATCCTCGAGCCCGAGTGGCGCCAGCACGATCTCCTGCATTCGCGCTCCGGCGTTGCGAATTGCCGCCAGCGTCCGCGTGAGCGGGTGAGACGAACTGACTTCGTTGTCGCGGTAGGCCCCGACCAGCATGAGGTACTGTACATCCGGATCGGTAATCAGGTGCTCCAGGAGTTCAAGGGTTGCCGCGTCGAGCCATTGCAGGTCGTCGAGAAACAACGCAAGCGGGTGTTCCGGCCGGGCGAACGCGCCGAGGAACCGCCGAAGCACCAGCTGGAAGCGATTCCGCGATTCTTGGGGCGGCAGCTCTGGAACGGGCGGCTGTTTCCCAATAATGAACTCCACCTCCGGAACGAGATTGATGATGAGCTGGCCATTTGGACCCAGGGCTTGCTGAAGAACGTTCCGCCAATGGCCCACCTCGGCTTCACTCTTGACGAGGGTCTGACGGATCAGGGTCTGGAAAGCCTGTGCCAGAGTCGTGTACGGGATGTCGCGTTTGTACTGGTCGAACTTGCCGGAGGCGAAGAGACCGCGCGGCGGGACAAGCGCCTTGTGCAGCTCGTTTACCACCGACGATTTGCCGACGCCGGAATAACCGGATACGAGCACCAGCTCGGGGGTGCCGCTAGCCACCACCCGATCGAACGCCGCAAGCAGAACGTCGATCTGATGCTCCCGCCCGTATAGCTTCTCTGGAATCAGCAATCGGTCCGACGCGTCATGCGCGCCCAGAACAAATGGATCGATGCAACCCTGCGACTGCCATCCGGCCAGGCACCGCCGAAGATCGGTTTCCAAGCCGGAGGCGGTCTGGTAGCGCTCCTCCGCGTTCTTGGCAAGGAGCTTCATGATAATGGCAGACAGCGCATCGGGGACTGCGGCACAATCGCCAGGCGGTACAGCCTGCCGTGCAATATGGCAGTGGACCCACTCCAGGGGATCAGCGGCTGCAAACGGCAGCGCACCGGTAAGCACCTGGTATAAGGTGACGCCCAAAGAGTAGAGATCGCTGCGGGTGTCAATGGAGCGGTTCATGCGACCAGTCTGCTCGGGCGCCATATACGCGAGCGTTCCGGCGATAATCTCGGGCGGTACGGGCGACTGGCGCTCACGCGGCAGGCGGGACGCAATCCCGAAGCCGGTGAGCCGTCCGTTGCCGGCGTCGTCGACCAGCACATTCGCAGGCTTGATGTCCTTATGTATGAGGCCGTGCCGATGGACCTGGCCGACTGCTGTCGTCAGGCCAATGGCAATGCGCAGGGCTCGCGTCAGATTGAGCGGTTGCCCCGGGTCCCGGTCAAGAAGTTGATCCAGGAGCTCACCGCCTGGGTCCTGGAGTACGAGGATCGTCCGGCCTTCGTGACGAGTGAGCGCCAGAGGCGTGGCTGCCCACGCGGGATCGAGTTCGGCCGCAAGCGAATATTCGTGCTCGAGCCGGCGGAGACTCTGAGGTGCCGGCTGTTCCGCGGAGAGTGCGATCGCCAGGACTGGCGAGGGGTTCCCATGCCTTCGACCACGATAGAGCGTGAAGTCCGCACCTTCGCGGATGGGCTCCAGCACGTACCCGAAAGGCTCGATCATGGAGGGTATCCTCGTCGCCACGGCTGTATGAATCGCCAAAATAGTCATTTTGACAGTTTTTGGACTTTCCCGGATTTCAGAATCCCCACCTCGCACCCGGCCGCGACACGCTTAAGAAGATGATGCCGTACGAATCCCCTTTAGTCGTCGTGGATAGGATAGCGTGAAATAAAAGTTAGCGCCGCGCGGCTAGTTAGCGGCAGCCCACAAGCGGCCACCATGCGATTCAACGATGGAGCGGCTGATGCGAAGCCCCATGCCGCTGCCGTGAGGCTTAGTGGTAAAGAACGCATCAAAGATTTGGTCCTCCTGCTGCGGTGGAAGCCCCACTCCGGTATCGCTGACGCACACCTGAAGTTGATCGTCTTCCACTCTCTGTGACTTGATGGTTAGTTCGCGCGGCCCATCCACGTCCTTCATCGCATCGATGGCATTGAGCATCAGGTTCATCAATACCTGCTGCAGTTGTACGCGATCGGCGGTAACTTTGGAAGTTCGGCGGCAAGGTCCGTGCGCATGCAAATTGAGTAGCGGTCGGCCTCGGTGCCCAGCAGGACGAGCATCTCACGGACCAATTCGTTCACATCGACCAATTCGCGTTCCGGCGGAACGCCTTTCTTATAAAAAGATCGCAAACCGTCGATTATTTCGGCTGCACGGGTCCCGTCTTTCATGGTTCTCATAGTCGCTTCGCGCGCCTCTTCCACATCGGGCTGGTCGCGCGTAAGCCAGCGCAAGCAGGTCTCGGCGTCTGTGATGGCCGCAGTGATGGGCTGCCTCAGCTCGTGAGATAGAGAGGCGGCTAACTCTCCCATAATGCTGACCCGGTTCTCATGCGCGAGATCTGCCTGTAGCTGGCGTAATTTCTCGCGTTCTTGTTCTGAGCGTTTGCGATCTTCAATGTCTGTGAGCGTTCCATACCACTTGAGAACTTTTCCGTGCTCATCGCGCAAGGGCACAGCACGAACAAGAAACCAGCGAAATTCGCCGTTGAGCATCGCGCTGGCGTGACTCATTCTCGAAGGGCGCGCCGGTTTCAAGCGACGCTGCGCCACTTGCTCAGGTGCTCATCCAGAGTCGTCGGGGTGAAGTGTGAGTTGCCAGCCAGAGCCCAGGTTGGCTTTCTCCGACAACCCTGTGTAGTCGAGCCAAGGCCGATTTACAAATTCAGTGGACCCGTCGGGCCCGGAGGAAAATGCCATCGCCGGAATTGTTTCCACAACGTCTCGCAGATGCTTTTCCTGCGCGCCGTAGTTGCTGAATGCGCCATCGATAAAATCCCCCGAGCAGCGTCACAGCAACGGCAGCGCAGAGCAGACGAAACCACCATGTGCTCCACCACGGAGGAAGGATCCTGATGAGCACGGCGGCGCCTGGGTCGCTCCAGACGCCGCGGCTGGTCGCGCCTTGTGCGCGAAACGTATATACCCCCGCCGGCAAGGTGGTGTAGGTAGCCAGACGCTCGTTGCTTCCGACTTCGTGCCAGGTGTCGTCCAATCCTTCCAGCTTGTAGCGATACCGGTTGGTGCCCGGGCTCAAATAGCTGAGAGCGGAGAATGCTAACGAGAAATTGCGTTGCTCATGAGAGAGCGTCAACGCGGCTCGTATAGGTAATGGATTTGCTCAGTGGCGAACCGCCTCCGATGTCAACCGGACTGCCTGACAAGCCGAAATTCCGTGAGAACCACCGGGGGGTGCGTACGAAGGGTCCGCAACGCTGTCCGGGTGGAAGAAAGTGGCTCCGTTAAAGCCCCCGAAGAACATCTCTCCATCTCGATTCTTGAAGCACGCGCCCCAGCCGGTCAAGTCCGGGCCCGGCAGTCCCTCCGCAGTAGAGTAACTATTGACCGCCGCGCTCTGCGGATCGAATTTCGCTATCCCCTTATTGGTACTCATCCAAAGGTTGCTGTGGTCATCTTCGAGGATGCAGCCCACTGCATTGCCGGGCAGGCCATCGCGCTGGGTGTAGACAGTGAACGTGCCCGTCTTCGAGTCAAACTTGTCCAGCCCGTTCTGGGTAGCTACCCACATAGTGCCGGAGCGATCAAAGTGCACCGAGTTCACCCGGTTGTCGCTTAAGGTCGAGGGACGATCCATGTCGTGTTCGTAGCTGGTGAACTGACCGGTCGCTGGATCGAAACGATGGAGACCTGAGGAGTCGGTGCCCAGCCACAGTGCCCCCTTCTGGTCCTCGACCAGTTCAAGATAGTCGACGATTCTCCTCGGCGGGTCCGGCTTGTAAACTGTGAAACGTCCGGTCGCCGCATCGAAACGATTGAGACCATCGTTGGTGGCGACCCAGAGCGTTCCGTTATGATCGACGAGAAGACGTGTCACGACGTCGTTGCTCAGGCTGTATGGATCAGCCGGATTGTGACGGTAGGTCTGGAATTTTCCCGTCCGCCGGTCAAGACGGAGCAGCCCGTGGTTATAAGTTCCAGCCCAGATATTGCCGGAACGGTCTTCGTTGAATCGTGATCACATCGGTACTGGCTGCTGGTCCGGCCGTCCGGCGGTAGGAAGTGTAGCGCCCGGTCTTGCGGTCGAAGCGCGTTGAGTGCTTCGGGCGTACCGATCCACAGGATTCCCTGACGATCCTCGTATATTGCGCCAACAAAGGGTTCAGCCGTACCCTCCGAACTGGTCGAGATGAGGAATTCTCTTAAACGGCAGCGGGTTGGTCGCAAAATGGGTTACCCCCATCCTACCCAGGCTAAGCCCAGACGCTCCCTTCCCGATCCGCAAATAGGTTCTCGACATCGTTCTGTGGCAGGCTGTTAGGATCACTGGGGTTATTGCGGTAACGAATGAATCTTCGGTGCTCGCGGTCAAACTTGAGCAAACCAGCGCCGTGTGTTGCAATCCACAGAGTGCCGTTCCGGTCTTCGGTCATTGCCATGATGACCGTCAAGGCTGTTGGCGGACGGCTCCAGCTCGTGAAACGAATAGTTGGTTAGCGTGTTCGTCTTCGGGTCAAACACGGATAACGCGTTGGGGGCGTCGTGGAAGATCCAGAATACGCCGAAGCGATCCTCGTAGAATCCAAACCCCAGCGGAGCTCCAGGTATCGGAATGTGCCGCGTCACCTTGCCCGTTCTGCGGTCGAATTCGTCCAGGTGCCCGACATTCACAACCCAAAACCTACCTTCTTTATCTTCGCCGCTCGATTTGACATCGTTACCCAAGCTCGAAGGATCATTTGGATTGTGAGAATACTGCCGGATAGTTCCGGTCTCCGGATCTAAACTGTACAGGCCCCTGACAGTCGCCAACCACAAAGTTCCGGCGCGGTCCTGACTAATGTCGTTGACGAACGGAACCGGGTACCGTGTAAACGTCTCGGTCGCTCGATTGAATCTATTGAGAAATTGATCGCATCCGACCCAGAGCGCGCCATCGCGATCCTTGAAGAGGGTCCTAATGTATACCCCGCTGAGACTGTTGGGATTTCTTGGATCGTGAACGAACAATTTGAAGTTGTAGCCATCGTACCGGTTCAACCCATATTGCGTGGCAAACCACATGAATCCCTGATCGTCCTGCACGACATGGGTCACCTTCGTTTGCGATAACCCTTCGTCCGTTGAGAGTCGCGTGAAGCGGATACCCTTCGCGTCGACCACAGGCAGGGTGATTGTGCGAGGATCCACATGTTCCTGAGCCACCACTCCGGGAGTAGCCGGTCCGTAACCGGGGCGCCCCGCTGCGTCCTGGGCCATCCCCGATGTCGTAGCACACAAGAACGCGACGAGGACGCCGGGGACCGTCAAGCGCACGAAAAAGCGCGGCGGCTTGATCGTTCCTGGATGGACAATTGAAATCAAAATGTTTGTCGCTTCTGTCCGGAAGTCAAGACATGGTCATTCGCTGTCATAATACCGCCGAAAAATGGGTTTTTGAGTCCCTTTGACGGAACCGTAAGTCTAGTTTGAGCGGGAATAGGGTGCAATGGTGCGGCCGTGGTCTGCCAAAACCAGCAGACCGGTAGGGTCGCGGGTGCCGGAGTTAGCGGTAACGCAGGCGAGATTTGTCTTCGGCAAGCTCGACTACGCTGCAAACGGAGCCGCTCCCTTTGGCGGCGCGGGAGAGACTTCCTTCATCCGCCGTGGCGACTTTAATGTCTGCGTGAGAGCCGAAAGAGAAACAGCAGAGACTCTATGGGAATTTCAGCTCGATCGTAAGCAAACTTCTTTCCGCCGTTAAGACACACTGCACGGAACAGTGGCCTTCCAGAGACACGTCGTTAAGCTGTTCTCCGACGGGATTCCTTAAGACTGAGGCGAGATAGAGCCGTCTTGATCGCCTCCGCGCTACGCTGCAAGCCTTGTTGTTCCTCGGCGGACATCTCGGGCTCGATCACGCGATGCACACCTTCCCGGCCAATGACACTTGGCAACGACATCGTAACTCCGAATGTTGCGTTGTAACGGCCGATAGGAATCACTGCCCTTTCATCGCGCAATATCATCTGAGTCAGTCGCGCTGAGACCATCCCTATGCCATACTGGCTGGCCCCAATACCTTCAATGATCGTGATGTTAGCGTAACGTACCTCACGTTCGAGTTCCTCACGCACGGTTTGCGGCGTTGGCCCCTCCCCAAGGAGGTCCAATACCTTCCGGCCGCCCACTCGCGCTGATGACCACAGGAAAACTGACGAGACACCATGTTCACCTAAAACCAGTGCCTCTACATCCGATGCGCTGACATTAAGACGCTTCCCCAGGTGTAAGCGGAACCGTAACGTGTCAAGAGATGTGCCGGTGCTCAGCACGCGCTCGTGTCCTAAGATACGCACCACGTCAGCCAGCGCGTCCGGCGGATCGGTTACCACCAGAATCAGCGCGTCGGGAGCGTAGTAGTGGATCTGCGGGACGATATCCTGAAAGATTGCAGCATTCGCCTCGAGCAAGCGGAGCCTTCCGACAGGATCGCTGCGATCGGTTGCGCCTCCACCTTTCTCGTTGACTCCAGCAGTAATCATAACTACCGACGATCCGGCTAGATCGGAGTAATCGCCGTCGCGCAGCGCATTCGGGGGCGACAGGACCGCGCCGTATTGGACGTCGGTCACGACGCCCTGGGCCCGCCTCCGGTTTCGGTTAACCAGCACGACCTCCCGCGCAATTCCACGCATAACCACGGACAAAAGACACGCAGAGCCAACCGCGCCCGCTCCGATAATTCCGACCTTCATCCCTTGTCTCCTACTCCTATGCAGTCTGCTTCATCTCTGTGCTCATCAGTGAGCTGCGCAATGCCGTTCGCGCACGCGCAAGCCTCGACTTGGCCGCCGGCACTGAAATGCGCAGAGATTGCGCAATCTCTTCGATAGAGCGGCCTTCTCCATGGCTCATCTGAACAACGTCCCGGAGTATCGGGGGCAACCCTTGAATCGCCCCCTTAAGCAGCTCTTCCTGCTCTCGTCGTGCGCAACGGTTTTCGGGACTCTCAGCAAGATCCCTGGGTTCCCAACAATCCCGAATACCGAAATCATCGTCGGTACTCCCGGTGGAGATCTCGATGTGAAAGCGCTTCTTGCGCAAAAGCATGAGCGCGGTATTGATCGCGATCCGTGTGAGCCATGAGGAGAAACTGGATCTCTCCTCGAAGTCCTTCAGGTGAATGAAGGCTTTCATGAAGGAATCCTGCAGGACATCCTCCGCATCTTGCCAATTCTTTACGATGCGATATGTCCTGCGCAGAATCTTGTCGGAATGGCGTCTGCTGAGTTCAACAAAGGCGAAAGTGTCCCCAGACTTCGCAGCCGAGACCAGGCCTGCGTCGCTCATTTCCTTCAGGCTGCCCAGGATAACCGAACTATTGATGACCGAATTATTGGCGGGTGCGATAAATGTGCTCATTAGGCCACTCCTCTTTAAAAGCGTTTGATTCTGCTTGAAACCCAAGGACCATGATTCTTTGGCAATCCGTAGTGCACGTGGCGTGCCAAAGCCCGTTCCAGTGGAGACCTTCGCAACTGCTTGAAGACAGAAGACCTTTGCCCTATGGGCGGCGATCTCTTGAAGGAACGTCGGGATTTCGACACAGTTGGTCGAAAATTGTCGAGCGTCTATGACAGCAGCGCTCTTCGGATACGGCGGCAAGGGCAAGGATTTGCCGCCGGGAATTTTGACAAAGGTCGAAAGTACGACAGTCGTAGCCGATTCTCCAGGAGCCCTTGGGACCTGCCCTCGACTTTGGTACTGGCTAATTTCCACTTTTGAGGACGGCGGCTTGAGCACACTCAGCCAGCCATGCTTTATACTGAGCGATCGTGATCTTCACTACGCCATGCAGCCCAGAGGGGTTCTGGCGAGGTAATAGCGAAGACCCATCGCCGTTGCCTGCAACCAGGGACTGCCCGGGAAAGTTTGAGATCGATTGTGCAGGCGCAGCGGAAGGTGCGATCACGTCATACTCGAGTTCGACCTTCTTGCCGTAGTGAACGCCAAATTGAAATGACTTTCGATCGTGAATCAGGTTGGCCAAGACAGGATCGAGTGAAACGAACACTTGCTCCAGCTGGTTGTCAACGTCAAACGTTCCCAAGACCGACCAGGTTGCATTGTCGTTGCGCAGACGGGAGACTTTTAGCATCAGCAACGGATCCGTCGCGCTCTGGGCTAAATACCTATCCAGTTCATCTTCGACACTCGTCCTGGTTCCAAAAAGTGCCACGTTCGAATCCATCACCGCCAACCAGCGCACATCCTTAATCGTGTCGAGCTCACGCGCAAACGGTGGCTGCACCAATACGCGAACACCTTTGAATTCGGTGACCTTCGCTCCGTTCTGGACCGCGGCTTTGAAGATGCGCTCCTGGTCGAAATGCCCGCTTATCAAAATACTGTGCTCTCCCCATCTGCTTGGGTCACCACCTCCGGATGCGAAGATCATCTGGCCCATCCTCATGGAGTCGTCCACTCCAGCAAGCGAGAGAAAGTCGCGACGATCAATCAGGTTGTAGCGGCCCGTCAGGAGAAAACTTTCTGGAGCGCCTGGGTGCGCCTGGTTACATGCTCCTGCCACAAGCTGGGTACCAGGAGGAACGAGCGAAAGAAGTTTCGCATCTGGGGGGGCTGCCGATACCATCTCGACCGCAATGAGCGGGAAGAAGAGCATGGCAAGAGTTCTCATTCCAAGGAATCGCCTCATATGAAACTCCGGGATAACCAATAATCAAACTGGGGATTGTTCGTCCGACCTACATGACCTCGCCGGCTTGCGCGTAGGCGACATCGCTGTTTGACAGACGCGTAAGCGCCAGCACGCGAGCGATGACGACATCGCGCCGCGAGCATCTGAGAAGAACTGCGCAATCTTGCTCGGACTGCCCTTCGAGTACGGATATGACGTACACAAAGCGCTCGAACGCACCGAGTGCGAGAATTGCGGCGAAGGGTTTGTTCTCCGCTGACGTTGCCGGTCCCTTAGGCCTGATGAACGGCAAACTGTCCGGGTGCTCTGCCACAGGCCGGATCAGCTGGATAGCGTGCTTGAGAATCGCGCGCCGGGCCCATGAAGAAGCCCATTCCATGAAGACCCCGATCCCGTCCCCGCATTCGCCGATCGCATTGACAAAACATTGCTCGGCTTTGTCATTGTCCGCGGTGAGCAGGAACGAAAGCAGATATAGACTGTGCAGCTCTTCAGTAAAGGCTCTACAGAAGTCGCTCGCCGTTGCGTAGAGTATCGGTCTTTCATCAGCTAAGTGAATTGGCAGCAGCATACCTACCTCTTTCGTTCTTTAAGCTTGATAAACAGGTTCAGAAGGAATGAAAGGATGACTTAAGACGGCACTCCCGGAGGCATTGAAGGTTGATCGAGCCCCCGCATAGCCTTACAAGCCTTATTGCATTCGCAATGCCAAAAGGGCGCGAACAGAATATTCCGCGATTTAGCTGAATTAAGGGGGGACTACTTCTGCAAACGTCTCATGCTTGTCAAAAAATCAGTGGGAGTGTCAGTTGAAATCTCGACAGAGGGCGACACTTACGACACTCATACACAAGATTGGATTCCATGCAGAAGCTTCTGCCAGGATGGCAGATACCGCGAGACTACAATGTGCGATGGTTTCGTTCAGAATGACCGAATTGATTCGGCTATCACAGGCCGCACTCGGTATCAAACCCGCGGGCCGCGCGCAGAAGAACCGCAGGGATTGACTCAGCATCTGTCACGCCTACAAATCCGGGGGAGATAGGTATCATTTCGCCCTAACTCCTCCCGGCATTGTGATCGATGACCGTGAAAAGGTTTCGATGGGTCCGCGAGCTATTTGTTTACGACTACCGCTTCTCGACTCGCAATCGAGCCGTTTGCGGCCGTGGGTGGTTTGTGGCTCTGTTGCTGGAGGGCGGCAATGGCATTGGCTACGCCTTGTCCGTACGCCGGGTCAGCCTTGGAGCAGTTGCCAATATGACGATCCTGGACCTCCTTCGACGCTTCCCGGATCGCTCGCGCGGTGTTCTCAAACAGACGCTGTTGCTCATCCGGCTTCAGCATGCGGAAGAGATTGCCGGGCTGAGAGTAGTAGTCATCGTCATCCTCGCGGAAGTTGAACTTCGCTGCATCCCCATCGATGGCCAATGGCGGCTCAGCAAAGTCAGGTTGCTCCTGCCATTCACCGTGGCCGTTCGGTTCATAGCTAAGGGCTCGCCCACTGTTGCCATCGACGCGCATGGCCCCGTCGCGATGGTAGCTGTGGAATGGGCACTTCGGCGCGTTGACCGGGATCAGTGGATAGTTCACCCCGAGCCGATAACGCTGCGTGTCTCCATAGGAGAACAGACGTCCCTGCAGCATCTTGTCCGGCGAGAAGCTGATACCGGGAACGACGTTCGCCGGCGAGAAGGCAGCCTGCTCAACTTCGGCAAAGAAGTTCTCCGGGTTCCGGTTCAGTTCCATCTCGCCCACCTCAATCAACGGGTAGTCCGAGTGCGGCCACACCTTGGTCAAGTCGAACGGATGGATGTGATAGGTGTTCGCATCCTCTTCATTCATGATCTGGACGTAGAGCTTCCAGCGGGGAAATTCGCCCCGTTCGATCGATTCGAAAAGGTCCCGCTGACTGCTCTCGCGATCGCTCGCGATGATCTCTGCCGCTTCAGCGTCGGTCAGGTTTTGAATACCCTGCTGCGTTTTGAAGGTAAACTTCACCCAGAAACGCTTGTTCTCAGAGTTGATGAAGCTATATGTGTGGCTCCCAAACCCATGCATGTGCCGGAAGTCCTTGGGAATGCCACGGTCGCTCATGACAACGGTGACCTGGTGCAGCGCCTCGGGAAGGTTCGACCAGTAATCCCAGTTGTTTTCCTGACTCCGCATGCCGGTCCTTGGATCACGTTTGATCGCGTGGTTGAGGTCCGGGAACTTGAGCGGATCACGAAAGAAGAAGACCGGGGTGTTGTTGCCCACGATGTCCCAGTTCCCCTGGTCCGTATAGAACTTCAACGCAAATCCGCGGATGTCTCGCTCAGCGTCTGCGGCCCCACGCTCGCCGGCGACAGTCGAAAAGCGCGCAAACATCGGCGTCTTCTTACCGATCTCAGAGAAGATCTTCGCCTTGCTGTACTTGGTGATGTCATGGGTGACTGTGAAGGTGCCGAACGCACCGGCGCCCTTGGCATGCATACGTCGCTCTGGAATAACCTCGCGATCGAAGTGCGCCAACTTCTCAATAAACCAGATGTTTTGCAGCAACGCCGGACCTCGCTTGCCGGCGGTCGCAATGTTCTGGTTGTCATCGACCGGGGCGCCGAATGATGTGGTGAGCTTCTTATCCATATTGTCCTCTCTGGTGCTTTGGTTGGTGAGCTAGCCCTGAACACTGCCAGCCCGCTCTTCGGTTTTGGGTGTATCCGCTATCCTCACTGGTTCGTGAAGGTGTCGTGCTCCGGAAGGGAATGCTGTTGGCTCTTTACGGCTCCTCTCGCAGCTTGTTTGGCGATGGAGTCTAAAGGTTTTCTTTGGCAGGCTTGGAGGCGCAGGTGTTGTCTTGTTGCCCCGGAGTGTATGGGCTTTCAGGTCGGCTGGGCATTCCTCTTCTCCTAACTAGTGCGCAAGCAATCGCAATGCCAGCGATGGTGCATGGAGAACAGTTTGCTATGTGATTGAAGCAAAACGACTTTATTTTGCGGATATCCTGGCAGGTGTGAAAAAGCAGCAGAAGTGTCAGTCGAAATGCCGACAGAGGGCGCAGATTTTCGACACATCCTCTCGCCATGACATTCTCTACCCTGCCGCATACGTTGCCGTTGATGAGCGCTGTGTAGTAGGAAATCTGGAGTTCGCTCCCACGGCAAGCCGGGGCAGACAGGATGACGATTTTGCGGGAGAACTAACGAAACGGAGACCTTCGTGCGGGAGCCGGGGCGCACTGCAGATCCCTCGGTTAGCGCTCCCACGGCACGCCGGGGCAGGCGGGATGACAATTTCGTTTAAAACTTGAGAACTTCACGTGAAAATCAATAAAGTCACAGCCTCTCAGGATGACGATTCTGTGGCATTTTGAGGAAAAACACAAAAATCACGGATGGACTTTATGTCATTCCGGTTGGCACTGTGAATACGTTTCTCCCGGCTCACCCGATGACTGCGCCCTGATGGATCCAGGAAGAGCCACGATTTTAGCTTTCTTGCGTCACCGGGTGTCGCAGTCGGAGAGTATGGATTGACCTTTAGCTTGATCAGCCGCGCCAGGGAGAGTTACGGATCACGCTGCAGAAGTTACCACGGTGGAAGCCGGGATCTTTGTCGGCCAGCACGTCCGCCTTTACGTTTCCAAAGGTGGTCTCAGGCTTGTGTTTTATGCCGTCGTAGAAGGCCTGCAGGATATCTTCTTTGAAATGGGCGGTACGCGGGAACGCCTTCACCACAGCGTCGCGGTCTGAGTCTGTGAAGCCGGAGTAGTCGATTCCGAGCACGTCCATTTCGACGCCTGCCGTCACCAGGGCAATTACTGGATGCATGTATTGAGGGATCCCGGGAGTGGTGTGAAGTGCAATCGCCGTCCACACGTGGTCGATGTCCTGCTCAGAGATGTTATGACGGCGCAGGAAGTCGCGCGCGGCATTTGCTCCATCGACCTCGAAACGGTCTGTGTCGCTACTGTACGCAGGTACGAGACCCATGTCGTGGAACATTGCGCCTGCATAGAGAAGTTCGGCATCGAACTTGAAACCACGGCGCTGACCAGCGAGTGCGCCGAAATAGTAAACGCGGCTGGAGTGATTGAACAACAGAGCCGGTTCGGTGTCGCGGATGAACTCAGTGATTTCGCCGGCAAGTTTAGTGTCAGGAACTCTGATGCCTGAGATGAGTGCTGCTTGAGAAGCCTTGGTTGCTACGGTCATATACGCCCTCGCGAGGTGATGTGCTTACATGGTTAGACTAGAACTAGCGCGGTGGGAGCGCCACGACAGAAATACAGCAATTTAGGACATGGCAGTCTGCGAGACGGAAGGATGTACCAGCGTGCTCTTGAAGCGGCTGGCGTATTCGGCCGCACTCACGCCGAGGACCCGGAGAAAGGTGCGGCGCATCCCATCCGCGGATTGGAAGCCGCAGGAATCAGCTATATCTTTGAGCCCACGAGAGGAGCTGTCGATAATCTGCCGCGCCGCTTCGACACGCATGCGGTCAACGAAGTAGCCGGGGTTCATTCCCGTCTCGCGCAGGCAGACGCGCGTGAAATGGCGGGCGCTCATCCCCATGCGCGCGGCCAGTGATTCGACGGTGAGATCTTCGCGAAGGTGCTGAAGCATCCATACCTGGAGCTCGCGCAATGGCTGCGAGGTGATGGCTTGATGCGAGAGCATGTGGCTGTATTGCGCTTGTCCGCCCGGACGTACGAGGAACATTACCAGGAAGCGGGCGATCTTGAGCGCTGCTTCGTGCCCGTGATCCTCTTCGACCAAGGTGAGCGCGAGGTCAATGCCGGCTGTGATACCTGCCGATGTGTAGATTGAGCCGTCTCGCAGATAGATTGGTTCCGGCCGCACAACGACTTTCGGGTATTCCCTGGCCAGACGGTCGCAGAATGTCCAGTGCGTAACGGCTTGCTTTCCGTTGAGCAGGCCTGCTTCGGCGAGCAGGAATGCGCCGGTACAGATGGATGCGACGCGACGCGACTGTCTTGCGACCTTCGCGATCCAGGCGATGAAGTTGGGATCGTAGTTGCCGCTTTCTGCGCCGGGACCACCGGCGATTATAAGAGTGTCGATCGGACCACGGACGTCGGCGATGGGTATTGCGTCGGCGAGCACAACACTGCGATTGGTCTGAAGACTGCGTTCAAGGCCTGGGTTGGCAAGTTGAATCTCGTAATCAGGCGCATTGGAAAAGACCTCTAATGGCCCGGCTACGTCGAGGACCTGAACCGGAGGTGGTCCGGCGATGACTACTTTCCGCATATAGGTAGTTTGGGTCATGCTCGGCCGGTTCAGGTCCGTTCGCCGCGGTCAGATCGCGTTCTGGGTGAGATAGGTCTGGATTTCTGAAAACTCCTCTTCCGATAACCGGAATGTCGCCGCAGGAATTACGCCCTCTACCTGCTTTGCGTTGCGCCCGCCGACGATGGCTGCGGTGATTGCAGGATGATGCAAGGTCCACGCAATGGCCACAACGCCGGCACTCACTCCGTGCCTCGCGCCTATTTTCCCGATAAAGGCGGCCACAGCCAGGTTCCGCGACAGCAGGGGCTCCTGGTAGTTCTTGGCGTTACGGCGAAAATCATCACTGGAGAAGTTAGCGACACGCTCTTTAGTCATGGCCCCCGTCAATAGACCCGAATGCATGGGGGCATAATTAATAACGCCAATGTTGTTCTTCTCGCAGAATGGCAAAATCGTCGGCTCAATCGCGCGGTTCAACATGGAGTAGGGCGGCTGGTTCGACGTAATCGGAGCGATCTTCCCCACTCGCTCCATCTGGTCCACGCTGAAGTTAGAGACACCAATCCAACGGACCTTGCCCTCCTTTTGCAGGTCGGCCATCACACCCCATGCGTCCTCGATCTCCTCGTCCGGTTTAGGCCAGTGCACCTGGTAGAGATCGATGGCATCCACCGCGAGGCGGCGAAGGCTGTCCTCCGCTTCGCGACGAATAT
The DNA here is from genome assembly GCA_963821315.1 of uncultured Acidobacteriaceae bacterium. GTDB lineage: Bacteria > Acidobacteriota > Terriglobia > Terriglobales > Acidobacteriaceae > PALSA-350. Next base: position 816,794 of record CAWGDP010000025.1, read on the forward strand.
GCTTCAGACTATTGTTGACCTCGCGCTTCTCATCCCACACCAGGCCGCATTTTGTGAAGATATAAGGCCGGTGAGAGGTGGTCTTGAGCGCGCGTGCGACAATCTCCTCAGAATGTCCCAAGCCATAGACCGCCGCTGTGTCAATCCAGTTGATACCCAGGTCAAGCGCCTTATGAATCGCGGCGATGGAATCGTTGTCGTCCTGTGGCCCCCAGGAAAATTGCCAGTCACCACCCCCGATTGCCCAAGAACCGAACCCGATCGGCGTCAGTTCCATGTCTGAGTTACCAAGCTTTTTTTTGTTCATTCCCATCCCCTCTTTATACCTATTTTGCCAGGTTAGTACTCTGCCTTCTCGCCCTTTGCGGGGATCGAGGTCGGAACTCCCGGTGTGCCGGCATAGGTAATGAGCAACACGGTGGGTTGGTCACCCGTCTCGCCCCGATGAACGTCGTCGACTGATTCTCCCACGGCCTCTCCCTGGTGAACGACGTGAGTCTTGCCGCTGGCTTTATCGTGCAAGGTGAGAGAACCTGAGAGCACATAGACCACATTTGGAAACGGATGGGTGTGCCAAGGCAGGGCTGTATGTGCATCAATGGTCAATCTGATCGTGGTGAGTTGCGGCTGGCCCGTGGGATAGTGGGTGTACGGCTTGCCGTTCCACGATTGAGTTGTCTCGAGCAAAATCTCACGGTGGCCGCTCGCGACCTTCATCGGTCCGCTTTGGGCGAGTATGACCGTCATCGATGCCAGGGCGAGCATGGCAGCTATTGCGGCTGAAAGGGTCCTTGCTTTATGCATGAATATGCTCCTCTTCGTTTTGAAGACATCGGGTCGAATACAGTTCACTCGCCGCACTCAAATGGGTATTAGTTTTCCCTTCTGTCTGGCGTTGACTCTTGCAGATTCACAAGGGAAGTACAGCCGCGGAGGGATAACCGTGCTGGCTACGGCCAAGATCGCTGTCGTATTTCAGCGTGCTTTTGTAGAGTTCGTATCGACCATCCTTGAATTGTTTGCCATGGTCGCGGAGTGCCTGCATCTGGTCGGCGGAGAGTGGCTTAAAATCGCGCACGATGGCCAGATTCTGGTCCAGGACTTCCATGGAATCAATGCCGCTGATGGTCGTGGCGACAGGCAGGCTCATGGCATAGGAAAGCGCATCGGAAGGTGTGAATGCGCCATTGGTGATGAGCTCGCCTGAACCACCCATGCTCTTCATTCCCAGCACCGCGATGCCGCGCTGATTGGCGACCGGCAACACATTGGTTTCAAAGCTGCGGAAAGCCGGATCCAGTGGATTGAGCGGCAGCTGGACGACATCGAAAGCATAGCCGCGGTTGAGCATCTCCAGATTGATGTCGGGGAACTTGTGCCCGTTGAATCCTACGAAGCGGACCTTCCCCTGCTGCTTTGCTTTGGCAAGGGCCTCAAGCACGCTGTCGTGCGCGTAGATCAGTTCGGGGTCATTGTGGTAAATAACCTCGTGAATCTGCCAGACATCGAGATGATCGGTCTGCAGACGGTTCAGCGACGCATCCAGCATACGCATGGCAGCGTCCTGACCGGGGCCGTGCGTGCAGACGGCGCTCATGACGATGACTTTTTCTCGTTTGCCTTTGAGGGCGAAGCCAAGCTTCTCTTCACTGAGACCACCGTGAAATACCCAGGCATTGTCGAAGATATTGATGCCGTGGTCGATGGCTTTGGCAACCATATTGTTCACCTCAGCCTGATCCGAGACGGTGCCGAGATGGAAGCCGCCCATACCCAGGATGGAACATTCGAGGCCAGTATGACCCAGAGGGCGCTTTTGCGCCTGGAAGCCGCCGAGGGCGGATTCGTTGCCGGTTTCGATTGCCGCGGGAGCCTTCTCCGCTGGAATCACGGCGGAAACTCCTGCTACCGCGGCGCCTTTCAGAAACCCTCTGCGGCTTATTTCAGGTCCGATTTTGAGTTTGTTGTCATTCATAACAGTCCACACCTGGTCAGATGTAAGATTGCCATCGATGTAACATGAGCGATGACAGCTGCGAGTTGCCGCATGTGTTCCCTTTCCGGCTTGTACCTATTCATAAGCGCTAAACCTGGGGCCATGCGTGGCCCGTGTTATCTGCTTCCTTGATGATGTCCTTGACCTCGGCCTGTGCAGTGTCGAGAGGGTATTCGTGGACCCACCGGGCTTCGGGATTATCGAATTTAAGGGAAACTTTGTAGAGCTCGAAACGGCCGTCCGCGGCATATTGACGACAGCGGTCGCGCAGCGCCTGCATTTCAGCCGGGGTCATCGGTTCAAAATTTTGCGCGATTTCAAGATTCTGCTCGAGAATGTGCAGCTCTTCGGCCCCCGAGATGGTGCAGGCCACAGGAAGGCTCATAGCGTAACGCAGCGCTTCCCGGGCAGTAAGAACACCCGCCTGCACCGGATCCCCATGCCCGCTAATAGGCTTCATGCCCAGTGGCGCGATTCCACGCTGATTGAGAACGGGCAGAACCTTCTGCTCGAAGCTCATGCAGTAAGTGGCATCAAAGGCGTTCAACGGCATTTGGACCGAGTCGAAGGGAAAACCAGTGTTGAGCATGGCGAGATGCACATCAGGGTCTTTGTGGCCAGTGAACCCGACGAAGCGTACTTTGCCCTGTTGCTTCGCTTTGAGCAACGCCTCTGCGGCGCCACCGGGACGAATGAACAATTCGGGGTCATTCTGAAAGACGACGCCGTGAACCTGCCAAAGGTCGAGGTGATCAGTCTGAAAACGACGCAGCGATTGTTCCAGCATCTGCATGGCGAGCGAAGCGTCGCGGCCGTGCGTGCAGACCTTGGTCATGATGAAGGCCTTGTCGCGCTGCCCCTTGAGGCCCAGCCCTACCCAGGACTCGGTTTTGCCCCGATAGTACTCCCAGGCATTGTCGTAAAAGGTGATGCCCCCGTCGAGGGCGCGGTGGACAATTTCGATGGCGGTTTTCTCATCTTTCGCGCCACCAATATGATGACCGCCGAGACCGAGTGCAGAGATCTTGACGCCTGTTTTGCCAAACTCTCGAAGTGGGATGGGCATGTAACACCTTTGCAATAGTCTTAGGGGGAGGGCCGGATACAAACACCCTTAGTGCATTCACCATGCCAAAAGCGGGCACGTACAAATGTCCTGCATGTAGCTGAATTCACGAACCTTCTTCGGGGGCGCTTGAGAACGTTTGAACCCCGCCGGCAGCGCGAGTCGAAATTCCGACAGAACTGAAAGGTTTCTGACACTCATCGGCACGAACCAGTTCTCACCGCCGGGCTGACAGCGTCTGCGTGAGAACTGGAAGAGAAACGGCGCCCACGTTGTTCCTAGGCGGATTCAGAAAAATCAACTTCACGGGAGTTGGCGCGCGTGGAGACGCAGGAACGGGCGGTCTCACAGAGGAGAGCGAAATCACTCGCGAGGGTTGCTTTACGCATGTAATCCCAATCAATCTTGGCCTTCAAGGGCTTGATCATGCGGCAGTAGTAAGCTTCCAGATCGTCATCGGGAACGTCTTTAAGCATCTCTTCCTCACGTCGAAAAGCGAGCGTTGCAGCTCCTGTCAGCCCGGGCCGAAATGGCATACGCATTGCTTCCAAATGAGGCACTTTAGGCCGAGGCCCGATAAGGCTCATTTGTCCACGCAGTACGTTGAAGAGTTGCGGAAGTTCATCCAGTTTATACTTGCGCAGAAATCTGCCAATTCTTGTCACCCGCCGATCCCCATGCTTGCTCAGGCAGGGCCCTTCTACCGGGCCGGCTATCTCCATAGTCCTGAACTTGAAGACAGTAAAGAGGACTCCATGGCGTCCGAGCCGTTTCTGGCGAAAGATCACCGGTCCTGGGGAGTCGTAGCGGACTAAGAGGGCGGTAACCAGGAGCAAGGGCCAGAAAAGCAGAAGCGCCGTAATGGCAAAGAGCAAATCAACGCAGCGCTTCGCCAACGATAGGCTCCAGCGGCTCGGCTCTGCATAATCTGCCGCGGGGTCTTGGTGTGGCCGCGTGTGGGCCCATTCAACAAACATATTATCTCCGTCGATTCTGTGGCACATGTGTTGATTCTGTAAGTCAACTAAGGAGCGCAAGGCTGAATAAATGCATTGATTGAGCGACAGGAGGGATGTGTCGATAAACCTGCGGACTCTGTCCGCATTTCGACTTACATCCCGAGTGCTGTTCACACAAAGCGGGATACCCAAATCATAAGGCCCTTTTGGTTCAATTACATCGCAGACTATTCTCCTTTGGCCATCTCTGGCATCGCAAATGCTTTCCCACTCATCAAGGAGAAGGACAATGCCTAACCACACTGATACCGAAGACACGCCGGGACAAGATAGCTCTGACGCCGCCACAACAGCCAAGGAGACAAAACTGGATCGCATCGCTAACGAGGCTGCGAGTCACGCCGTAAAGAGGCAACAGCGTTTTGACCGGGAGCACGAAATCTTTACAATTTAGTGCGATCGACGAGATGGCGCACTTCGACCACAAGGTGGTTCGAGTGCGCCGTTCGCACACCAGAGCTAGTGAGGTTTCGCTGCGCCTTGGTCGATTCATCACGCGAGATGCAACCCGCCTGTGCATAAGACAGAACCCATCTATTGAAAGAACACTCGAAAAGGAGCTTTACTGATTAACTAGCTTCCACTAATCATTCCCTAACCCAACCACCTCGGGTTTGCGGCCGTACCATCGAAGTGGGCCGTTGTTTTGTACAGTTCGAAGCGGCCATCGACTGCCGCATCGCGCGTGCGGTCAAGTAACGCCGTCACCTGCTGCGGTGTCAGGGGCTTAAATGACTTCACCGCCGTCAACGCTTGTTCCAACACCGGCATGGAATCAATCCCGGTAATGACCACCGAGACCGGCTGCGTCAACGAGTAGTGCAGGGCTTCGACAGGTTCAATCGTCTTGCTGTCAAGAATGAAATGGTCGCCAAAGGTCTTCATGGCCAGCACCGCGGTCCCTTGCTGCAGGGCGACTGGCATGACCTCGCGGGTAAACGACCGGAAATGCGCATCCATAACATTGATCGGCATCTGTACCGTGTCGAAATGGAAGCCGTGTTTCTGAGCCGTCGCAAGCATCCTGAGATGCACTGCCGGATCCTTGTGTCCGGTAAATCCGATGTAGCGAATCTTGCCCGCTTCACGGGCGGCAATCGCGGCCTCAAGTGCTCCACCGGGTGCAAAGATCCGGTCCGGATCTTCCATCCGAATGACCTCGTGGAATTGGACCAAGTCGATGACATCGGTCTGCAACCGTCCGAAAGACTGCTCCAATTGAAGGCTGTAAGCCTCTTTGGTTCGGCCATCCATCTTGGTCATCAGGAAAACCTTACTGCGATAGCCGTCGCGCAAGGCCTGGCCCATGCGGACTTCACTAATTCCGTCGTTGTAGTCCCAACAGTTGTCCATGAAGGTAATGCCGCGATCGATCGCGGTTCGCACCAGGCGCACAGTTTCAGCAGGATCCGCCTGTCTGCCAAGGTGATAGCCACCTAACCCTATCGCCGAAACCTTCTCTCCGGTGCGTCCCAGATCACGGTATTGCATGTCGGGTGACATCGGCCGAGAGGCTGGGTTGCCAGTGTGGGCCGGGCTTGGCGCCTGCCCCGAAGCATTGAGCGTCGCACCAGCGGTTACGGCGGAAGCGACAGCGGACTTAAGAAAAACTCTGCGTTCCATAATTTCTCCTCGAGAGGTGTGTGAGCATCTCACCTCGCTAGCCTCACTCCAAGTTCGCGCCTGATCTTCCGAAACAGCCACCGTGGTTTTTGCGGACTGTAGGGGACGGCTGTCGCGGCAATTGAGGAAAGTATCGGGGCGGAGATTCAGTCCGGCCACACTCCTAAGGGGGATATCCAGAGAAGCCGAACTGATTTCCATTCAGGGGGTTGTGAAGTTCTTTCCATACAGGATTGGATGCTATTTCAGTCGGGGAATTTTCATCGGAACCATCCGGCATCAGGAGGTGATGCTCACGACCCCAGCCCCCTCTTTCGTGACCGTAGCCGTGACATTCGCGGCAATATAAGATGTCGCTCCGAGCTCCCCGAGTCGCCAAGACGGAACAACAATCGACAAAACTAGTCTTGTTTGTTTAAGAGAACAGCTTTGTTTGTGTAGTGAAGATCAAAAACAAAAAGTATCCAGCCCATCTTGACTTGTTCTAACCAACGGCGTCATTCTGAGAACGTTTTCTGGCGGGGCTCTCCCCCGGGGTCTTTTCTGCGGTCCCTCTCGTTGAACGATGAGCCGTTTTTGACCCGGTATTTTTTTAGGGAGATAGCAACGCAGCTTCCTGATTCTGTTCGGGTAAAAAGAGACCCTTCAAACACGACCGCGTCTCGTCCGTGTGGGCCATACGCCCTACCGGACAAACTCTAAGGGCTGTAAACGCGCTCATTGCCTGTCCGCCTTCGCTCCCGGTTGGCCGCGCCATAGCCTTGCCCGAACCTCAGCCTTTCCAGGGAGGTCACTCATGAAACAAACAAGATTGATGGCAATAGCCGTGGCCTGCGCGACGATCGCGACCGCCACGGTCGTCACCACTCACATAGTCCACGGACAATCGTCCCCACCGATTTATAACCCGTATCCGCCTGGTATTCTGCCGACCGATATCGCCTCCGAGGAAGCGCGGGTTCAAATGGAAATTGCAGGCATCGAAAAGAGCTATCTCACACAGTGGCAAGCATTAACACCTCCGGTAGTGGCAGGCAACCCGCCAATACTTCATGAACACCGGCTATGCGGCACAACGAATACTCGGCGGCTTACTGCAATACGACTTGAACTATATCTCCATTCCAGAATAGGGCGTGCGCTTCGTGCCACATGCCGTATGCCGCCTTTAGCGGACCGATCCCGTCCGTCAATCTGACGATGATCGCGTATCCCGGAACCCTTCCCTACCGGGCCGCCAAGCGCACGGCGCAACGATACACGTATTCACATACCTTCCCTGTTCTCAACTACAACGCAACCCAAGGCGCGTTCTTTGGCGGAAACTTTTGGGATTCACGCGCCACTGGATACAAGCTGCAGGCTCCCGACGCCGAGCAGGCACAGGGTCCTCCGGTTGACCCGGTGGAAATGGGCTTCCCGGATATAGCTTGCATAGCGTACCGGCTATCCTCGGCCCCCTACCTACCGCTGTTCATGACGGTATGGGGGGACTCTTTTAACATCAACTGGCCGTCCAACACTGCATCGATCTGCGCGACCCCTAATGGGGCGGCGGTGTTCAACGGGAGCGCCACGCCAATCCTTTTATCTGCAGACGACCGCACCAAGGCCACCAATATCTACGATCACTGGGGGCAATCCCTCTCCTTCCTCGAAAGTTCCTCGGATGTCAGTCCCTTCACCTCGAAATTCGATGCCTATCTTGCAGGCAAATACACCTTGACTGCAACAGAATTGGCTGGTTACAACCTGTTCCGGGGCAAAGGGAATTGCAACTCATGTCACCTGGACGGCAGGTCAACCGCTCCTAGTCCTACGGCTCCGGCGGCTGAAGACACCGGCACGGCCGCCGATACCACACCCGTGTTCACATGCTTTGGCAGTTCCAATCTCGGCCTTCCCAAGAATCCGAGAGTTGCTCTCTTATACGAGACGACACCGGATAGTTATGGATTTACCCCTAATCCTGAAGGCTACATTTACACGGATTTCGGATTGGGAACTTTCTTGAGAAGCGGTTTCGGCTCCTTTCCTAACCCGAACTCCGCGTGGCTTCCATACGCACAAACTTCGGATGGCCAGATGCAAACGATGACAGCGCGCGACGTGGGCCTGTCGCCGTCCCAGTGCCCGACCACCGAAGCCCCAGGGCCTTACTTCCAAAAGGAGTTTTTCCACAACGGCTACATCAAGAGCCTGAAGCAACTGGTCCATTTCTACAATACGCGCGACGTGTATAGGAATTCGGCAGTTGAAAGCGGCGATTGCCCGGCAGGAACAACCGAAAGGGTGAACTGCTGGCCTGCGGCCGAGGTTTCGGTAAACCAGGATATGACCGTCGGTAATTTAGGTTTGACAGATACGGAGGAAAATGAGATCGTCGCCTTCCTCCAAACGCTTAGCGATGGCTACACAACACCTTATCCCTACATTGGGACTTATACGGGTGCCTGCATGACCGGTGGTACTGCCGCGACTCAAGGTAACTCGACGCTAATTTCTGCGCAATTTTTGCGGGGAATGAGCAAGAAGTGATGCAGCCCAAACGGTGAGAAGAGGGCGCATGTGCAACCCCCGGGGTTTGCATGCGCCCTCGCAATATGCTTTGACAAAGAATCCACGGAGCAATTCGTTCAACATATGAAACATCTTTTGAGAAACAGAGTGCTTGTCGTGCTGTCAGCCAGCCTGCTCTTGGCGTGGCCGGCTGCTGCTCAAATGTCCCACGTAGCTACAGGTAGTATCGAACCCCCTGCAAGGAAAGCAGCACAAGTGCACATTACTAAAGCGCCAGCCCTCGAATTATTCAGAGACAACGAGGCCATCATCCGGTGGACGAGCAACAACCCTGGCGGCACGGACGAGCACTTCGCGTTCGTGAAGTACGGGACTGATCCTCACCACTTAGATCTGACGGCGAAGAGTCACATCAGACTAAATCGAAACCACCCCTATACGGTTTTCCGGGTGCGATTGGAAGACATAAAGCCTGGGACAACGTACTACTACAGCGTAGACTCGATGGAAGCCACCGGCGAGCTCGATGGGGTGAAGAGCTCTGTTTATCACTTCACCGCCCACGAGTAGAAACAATCGCCAGGTGTCATGCATTCACCCTTTGAGGGTTTTCGGTTTAAGCGCATCAGCTAACACCGATCTGGCAGCATGGAATCAGGGTAGTTGGGTGGGGTTCCATCCCCCACCAACGCTTTGATGAGGACTACGCTTACCTTCATGCGGCGCTTAATTCAGTGACATCAGGGCAGGCTTCTGGCTGGCGGAAGTTGAGATGCATTCCAGCCGCCACCCAGGGCCTTGATCAAGAGCACACTGGCATCCATCTGGCGTCGGAGGATGTCGATTTCGTTTCGCTGGTTGAAGAGAAGAGTGGTTTGTGCGGTCACAACTTGCAGGTAGGGGTCGGCGCCTCCTTCGTAGGAAGCGGTGAATAGACTTACGTCGCGTTGCGCTTCCTGCACCGCTTGATCCTGCTGAGTTGCTTCCTGGGCGAGGATTCGCAGCGCAGCCAAATTGTCTTCCACCTGTTGAAATGCTTCGAGCGTTGTCTCGCGATAAGTCCCAACGGTTGCGTCGTAGTTAGCCCTAGCCTGCTCCACACCGGCGCGACGGCGGCCGCCATCGTAGATGATCTCGGATGCCTGCGGGCCGATCGCCCAGACACGGCTGGGCCAGGTGAATAAGTTGGAAATGTAACGGGATTGCAGCCCGACGTCGCCGCCGATGGTCAGGCTTGGGAAATATGCAGCCCGCGCAATACCAATGCCGTCGTTCGCCTCCGCTACCCGGCGCTCCGCGGATGCTATGTCGGGACGGCGTTCCAACAGTTGCGAGGGCAAGCCAACGGGAATGGCCGGAGGCTCGAACGGTCGTGATCGAGGAGCAATGCCGAAGTCTGCCGGCGGCTTGCCGATCAGGATGGCGATTGCGTGTTCATATTGAGCGCGCATCACCCCGATATCGGTATCCTGCACGCGCGTGGTATCGAGCTGCGTTTGTGCTTGCACTACGTCCGGCTCAGCCGCCGCGCCGCCGTTAAACAGCGCGCTGGTCAGTTCAACCATCTCGGCATAGGCCTTCACGGTGTCGTCCAGCAGCCTCTTTTGTGAGTCGGCGCTACGCAGTTCGAAGTAATCGTATGCGAGATCCGCCTGCATGCTGAGAGTCGTTGATGCCAGATCGCCGGCGCTGGCCTGAGCCTCCTCTCGGGCAGCGGCGACGGTGCGACGTATGCGGCCCCATAGGTCCACTTCGTAGGAGAGATCAAAAGGAAGGAGGAAGTTAGCCGTGGAATTGATCCCGGTGGAGCTGCTGGACGGAAAGTAAGGTTGATTGGGTGAGTAGCGCAAAGCTTCCACGCCTGGTGATACCGAGATAGTGGGGAACTCCCCGGCGCGATAGTAACGAACCGTGGCGCGAGCCTGACGAAAGCGCGCCTCCGCCACCTTGAGGTTCTGGTTGGAGACCGTGACTTGTTCTTCCAGAGCGTTGAGCTGAGGATCACCGAAGATCTCCCACCAGTTGCTTCGCAGAGCTTCTGCATTGGGATGAGCGACCTTCCACTGGTCCGTTTCCGGCAGCTCCTTGTAAGCAGGAGGCACCGCAGCGGTCGGCTGTTTGTATTTCGGGCCAACCATACAACCAGCAAGGAAAATCACGCCGGCCGCCGGCAATAGGGACCGCAAGCTCATTGATCGGCCCCTGCCGCCCCCCGCGTGATGCGGACGGCCGTGCCGCTGACTAGCGAGTCATACGGGTTTTCGATGACGTCGTCACTTGTACTGAGCCCGGAGGTTATCTGTACAGTTTCTCCGTAATCAGTACCGATGGAGACTGGAACAAGTTGCGCAACATTATTGTGAACCACTCCCACCTGTAGCCCTTGGGTGCGGAACAGCAACGTACTGGAAGGAATAGTGACGGAATGAATCTGCGCGGGCAAAGCAAGGTGCACCCGGACGTAAGCTCCGGGAAGAAGCAGGCCTTTGGAATTATCTATATCCACCTCCGTGTTGAGGGTGCGTGAAGCTATATCTATAGAGCTGGATGTACGGGTGACTGTGCCCTGAAAGGTCTGATCAGGGTATTCGTCGAGAGTAAGGGTGGCCTTTGATCCGACGCGAGCAGCGCGCGAATACACCTCAGGAACCGCGACGAAAACACGAAGCGTGCTGATTTGCCCGATCTGAAACAGCTCCTGGCCGGGCGTGTTCAGGCCGGCGGCAATCAGCCAGCCATTGTCCGTGTTACGCATGGTGATGATTCCATCGAAGGGCGCATAGATCTTTTCGAATCCGACCAGCTTTGCATAATGACCCTGGTTTGCTGCATACGAATTGACGGTCGACTCAGTGGCTCTCTGATTATCAACGGCCTGGTCAGTGGATTGTTTGGATACAGAGCGCGTTTTGACCAATGCCTGCCAGCGATCGGAGGTAATCTTGGCGATGTTCGAATTGGCTTTCGACGTTTCCAGATCGGCCTGTGCTTGATCCAGCTGTTTGTCGAGCTCAGGCGCGTCGACCACGGCCAGCAGATCGCCCTTCTTCACGCGGGATCCGATGTCGTGGTACCACTTGACCAGGTAGCCGCTGGCTCGAGCATAGACGGGAGAGTTGATGTAAGGCTGAGTCTCTCCGGGCAGCACGACCTCATCGATGGGCGAATTATCCTTGGGGTGGATGATCACCACCGTTTGAACAGCAGCCTCGTTGGTGTTTTGCCGCAATTTCGACTCGGCTCGCTCGCGGGCACGGATACCCAAAAGGATCACGATCACGAGCAGGATGAACATGGTCACGCCGGTCACGGCCAGCACCCCCATGGTGCGCCGCCGCCCGCGAACCTCGCCCGGGGGACAGCCGGGAATCTCAGTGTTTGTTATCTCTTTATCAGCCATTCTGAGCTCCGTTCTGGCCATTGTTTCGAGACCGATTCATGCGATGGTTGTGCAATAGCGCGAATACAGTGGGCACGAAAACCAGAGTGGCCACTGTTGCGCAGAGCAAACCTCCGATCACAGCGCGACCGAGAGGCGCGTTTTGTTCGCCGCCGTCGCCCGCGCCTATTGCCATTGGGACCATGCCAATGATCATGGCCAGGGCCGTCATCAGAACAGGTCGAAACCGGGTGTAGCCGGCCTCTGCCGCCGCCTCCAGGGCGTCGCCATTTTCAAGCAGCCGCTCTTTGGCGAAGGCGATCACAAGAATACTGTTCGCCGTCGCCACCCCCATGCACATGATGGCGCCCATCAAAGCGGGCACGCTCAGGGGCGTGTGGGTGAGGAACAGGAACACGATAATGCCGGCCAGAGCCGCAGGCAGAGCGGTGATGATGATGAATGGGTCGAGCCAGGATTGAAAATTGACGACGATCAGCAGATAAACGAGAACGATGGCAGCAGCCAGGCCTGCCAGCAATCCTTCATATGAGGTTCGCATGGTTACCAGCTGGCCGCGTATGCGAAAGAAACTGCCGCGCGGGAGCAGTTTCTGATCGTTGTTGACGATGCGAGTGACGTCCTGTCCGACAGACGCGAGATCGCGATCCTGAACAGAGCCAAAGATATCAATCACGCGGCGGATATTATAGTGATCAATCGCTTCCATTTCGTTGCCGCGGTGCAACGAGGCAACCTCCGACAGGATTTCAGGACGCGCCATAGTTGCCGAAGCGAGCGGTATGTTTCCAACCCCCTGCAAGGACTGAAGGCGATATTGCGGAGTTTGTGAGATCAGCTCGTATTGCACACCAGTTTTCCAATTCAGGAAGAAGGTTGGGGCGGTCTGGAAGCTGCCGCTGAGAGCAACAAGCAGGCTGTTATTTATGTCTTGATCGCTGTAGCCGCCGATTGCTGCCTTGGTTCGATCGACATTGATCTTGAACGTCGGGTAGTCAAGCGGCTGTTGAATCCGTAAGTCAGTGAGGCCGGGAACGTGACGGAGTTCGCCCAACACCCGAGTAGCCAATTCATGATTGCTCGCCTGGTCCTGACCTTCTATCTGGACATCCACCGGCGCAGGCAATCCAAAGTTCAGGATCTGGGTGACCATGTCCGCCGGCAGGAAATAGAACCCTGCGCTGGGGAATTGGCGGGGCAAGATGGTACGCAGCGTCCGGACGTAATCGGGGGTCGGGTGGTGTTTGGCGCTCAACGTCACGAGTATGTCGCAGTCGGAGGCGCCGATCACGCCTGAAGTGTTGTACATGAAGTTCAGCTGGCTGTAGGGCAGGCCGATGTTGTCTACGATGTCTTCCACTTCTTGCTTCGGTATCTGCCCACGGATCGTGCTTTCGATCTGGTCGGCAAGCATGGCGGTATCTTCGATGCGGGTTCCGGTTTTCGCCCGGAAATGGAGGATGAACTGGCCGCTGTCGACGCTGGGGAAGAAGTCGCGGCCGAGCCACGGAAGGATAGCCGCAGTGCAGACGCACAAGAGAAGAAAAGCCGGGATGAAAATGATTCGTGTGCGTATGAATGTCTTCAGCAGCGCGAGGTAAGTGTCCCGGACCCGTTCGAATCCACGGTCGAATGCCTTCTGCATCCGGACCAACGGGTTGCGCGATGGCGCAGCATTATGATTGGCCTCCTTCAGGAGATACATAGCCATGGTAGGCACCAGCGTTCGCGACAGGACGTAGGAGGCCAGCATGGCAAAGATGATCGCCTCTGCAAGAGGCGGGAACAAATAATGCGATACGCCCTGTAAGGCAAAGAGGGGCATGAAAGCGATGCAGATGCAGGTTGTGGAGACGAACGCCGGGGTCGCGATCTGCGCGGCCCCCTGCAAAATGCCCTCATAGAGAGGTTGGCCTTCTTCAAGATGACGGGTGATGTTCTCGATGGTGACCGTAGCGTCGTCTACCAGGATGCCTACCGCCAGGGCCAATCCTCCAAGCGTCATGGTGTTGATGGTTTCCCCGACGGCGCTTAGGACAATGACTGAGGTAAGAATCGCCAGCGGAATAGAAACGGCGATGATAACCGTGCTCCGCCAGCTACCGAGAAACAGCAGGATCATAAGAGCCGTCAGGCCGGCAGCAATGGTGGCTTCACGAACGACGCCGTCAATGGCTGCGCGAACGAACAAGGATTGATCGGCGAGTGGTTGAATACGCAGCTGCGACGAAAGGGTCTGCTCGACGCGCGGGAGCAACTGGCGAATTCCATTGACCACGGTGAGCGTAGAGGCGTCTCCGGCCTTGATGACAGAGACCAGAACACCACGGCGGCCATTGTGACGAACGATGTTGGTTTGAGGGATGTAACCGTCGGCAACGTTCGAGACATCTTTCAGATAGATGGTTGAGTTACCCACCACCTTCACCGGGACATTGTTGAGCTCGTCTACCGTTCTGGGCGCCGAGTTGGTTGGGAAATCATATTCGAATTGGCCGATTTTGGCGGTGCCCGACGGCGCAATCACATTCTGTGTGTTCAGCGCATTCACCACCTGCTGCGGTGAAATTCCTTTCGACTGGAGAAGAGTGTCCTGGAGGTTCACCATGATCTCGCGCTGCTTGCCGCCGTAGGGGTACGGAACAGCGGCCCCGGGAACCGTAACCAGCTGAGGCCGAAGAAAGTTCAAGGCCTGATCATTCAGGTCGGCTTCACTCAATCCCGTGCCGGACAGCGCGAGCTGTAACACAGGCACATTCGAAGCCGTGTAGTTGACAATCAGGGGAGGCAGAGTACCGGGCGGCAACTGGCGCAGGATGCTTTGTGAAGCAGCCGTAACCTCCGCATTTGCCCGGTCCACGCTGGCGTTCGGTTGCAGGAAGATTTTTACTCTGACTATGCCGTCAATGCCGACGGTTGTGGACTCAATGTGCTCGATGTTGTCGACCAGTGTCGTCAGAACTTTTTCATACACGGTCGTGAGCCGGCCTTCCAGCTCTTCCGCGTTCATGCCGTTGTAATTCCAGGCAACGGCGATCACGGGGAGATTAACGGTGGGAAAGATATCCGTGGACGTGCTCAGAATGACAAGCGGGCTGATAAGTAGGATCAGCAGAGCCAAGACGACGAAGGTGTAAGGGCGATCGAGCGCGAGCTTGACAATCCACATGGCTGAAGAGTCGTCCTAGCAAGTTCTGTGGGCGGTGGCAGACGCGGCAAGATCTTTAAACTACCTTTGAGCCGCAGCATCTGCGTGGTGTAACCAGGGCGTTGTTCCGGTCCATACAGTGCACTTCCGGTGCCAAACGAAATTTCAGGCTCTTTAAGGGCAGGTCTCGGTGCTCTATTGCCATTCTTTTCACGCGTTTGCCCATAATGTCCTGGTGCCGATGACGAAGGTCGGCGGGGAAGTGCGGACAGCAGCGTGTCGCGCTTCCGACACCCCTGCCTTCGACACTTGTCAGTCGCCTGACAGGCAACCTAGCCGTTACTGCTTTGACCGACGACAAATGGCGTTATCGCGGCCAAATCCAGATCCCCGTGTGCGGCGAGATTGGAAGTAAGTACGGATTGGGCGGCAGTTGCCGCAGGCAAAACAGCACCCGAGCTCCTCGCGGCATCCATCGCCAGATCCATGTCTTTGCTCATCAGCCGCAGCGGGAATTCCGGGGAGTAATCGCCATTTTTTATTTTTTTGAATTTCCCCACAAACGCGGGCGGTATCACCGCCGTCCTGGAAAGGACGTCGAGCAAAACGTTGCGATCGATTTTAAGGTGCTCTCCCAACGAAACTGCTTCCGCGATCGCCTGCATATCCAGACCCAGGAGAAGGTTGACGACCAGCTTCATTAGGACGCCTGATGAACCAGGTCCGATTAAGAACCACTGCTTCGCGATGGACTCGTAGATGGGAGTGCATTGCTCAAAGGTCTTTGGATCGCCACCACCGAGCAGTGTGATCGTCCCCGCCTCGACCGCCGGCGTTGACCCGGAGACCGCCAGATCGAGGAAGCTAATGCCCCGGGTGGACGCCTGCTGATGGAGAAGGCGCGATAGCTCCGGCGAGATGGTGCTCATCTCAAGAATGATGGTTCCTCGTTTCGCCGCAGAAAAGACGCCATCCGCAGCGAAATACACCGAGTAAACAGCCTCATCGTTGGCCAGGGAAGATAGAACCACATCCGAATGAGTAACGAGCTCCGCCACTGATGCGGCAATCCCTACACCATCTCGCCTCAGCACATCTGCCGGCCCGAGACTACGGTTCCATGCGTGAACATTCCAGCCTGCCGAATGCAAACGTCGCGTAAGCCGGCTTCCCATCAGTCCGAGGCCGATGAATCCAAGTTGGACTGTGCTTTTATCGAGTACATTTACCGGCGTGGCCATCACGTTATCTCCTCGGTGTTGGTTCGTTGTTGTGCTTATTGGCGCGATCGCCCCCGGCAATTGCAGTCGCCGGCTCTTGCCAGCGCTAAAGCGACTCCTTCACAGAGCGCTAAAGCGCTCCTCTCCCCGCATAAATGGCTCCCACCAGAAGGAGCAAGGAGCCGTCAGGACTGCAGGATTTCCCCAGCTAGAGCATCCGTGCTCAACTGACGCTTAAGCGCCAGCACGCGGGCTATCATCACATCGTGGCGCGAACACACCAAAAGAGTCGCGCATTCTTCATCCGACTGCCCTTCCAGACAGGACATGACGAAAACAAAGCGCTCGAAGGCATCCAGTAAAAGGATTGACGAAAAGGGATCGTTTTCAACCGCCGCAGCCGCTCTCTCGAGACTGATGAGCGATAAGTAGTCCGTGTGCTCCGGTTCGGGCATGATCATCTGGATCGCGCATTTGAGAACCGCGCGCCGAGTAGATGAACGCGCCCAGTCCAGGAAACCGCCGGTCCCCTCCACGCATTCTCCCATCGCGGAAACAAGACATTGCTCGGCTTTATCGTGGTCTGCTGTTAGCAGGAACGAGAGCAGGTACAGACTGTGCATCTCTTCATCGAAGGTCCTAAAGAAATGAGTCACAGTGGGGTCTGG
Organism: uncultured Acidobacteriaceae bacterium; assembly: GCA_963821315.1. Classification (GTDB taxonomy): domain Bacteria; phylum Acidobacteriota; class Terriglobia; order Terriglobales; family Acidobacteriaceae; genus PALSA-350. The sequence goes on from CAWGDP010000025.1 coordinate 833,454, forward strand.
CGTCGCGCTTTCGTCCACTACGCGGATTCGCTGCAGCATATTGCACCTCTTTAGTTTCAAGCCACGGATTGCTCGAGATCTTCATCGAATGAACGGGTTTCACCTTGCGCAGCGCTGGGGAACGACTGCAGACTGGCGATACAAGGCACCCCTGCTAATGGGTTGCTATGAGTGAAGCGTTCAAACACTTCATTTGCAGTGTCTTCTATGCGAGTATTTGGCCTGTGGAACCGGCGGGTCGCCTTTGCGGCAAGGCTGGTAAGCAGAAAGCGGTTTGGAACGTGTGTCAGTGCGCCAAAGATTAGCTCAGAACGCATGGTCTCCTCCCTAAGAACCTACGATTCAATTAACTCTTCAGTAGCCTGCAACTCTCTAGTGCATTCACGATGCCAATAGCGGGCCAACGAAACATCCCGCGATCTTATTGAATTGACGGCCTTTCTGAGGGCCCGTCGAAAAGCATCTGACGCACGGAGTCCGAATTTCGACACCACTTGACAGGGTTACGACACAACTTGACGGAATTACGACGCTAACAGGCCAAAACCCTCTCCGATGACCGGGCCGCCACCCGCCGCCGGTCGGGAAAGTAAGCCTTCAACACATATTGCTTAAGCATGCGCTCCGTATTGAAATACGGTCCGTTGATCGCAATCGTCGACCGCATGATTCGCCGCCAGGCATCATGCTGCCCATAGAAGAGCGGTAGGATCACCTGCTCCAGACGCTCATAGAGCTCGTTGGCCTCCTCACTCTCATCATCGTGGTCGCTGATCGCCCATCCGGTGACGCCTTCGTTCCATCCCTCAATCCACCAGCCGTCCAGGACGCTGAAACTCGGCACGCCATTGAGCGCCGCCTTCATGCCACTGGTGCCCGAAGCTTCATAGGGACGCTTTGGCGTGTTCAACCAAAGATCTACCCCGCCCGTGAGCAGCGCTCCCAACGGCCAGTCATAGTCCTCGAGATACACAATCTTGAGGACATCGGAGCTTAGGTGCCTGGTGAGGTTAATCACCTGCTGGATCTTCGCCTTTGCCGGGTGATCGGCGGGATGAGCCTTGCCACTCAAGAGAATCTGCAGGCCGCCGAGTTCTCTAGCGGCTCGCACCAGGCGGTCCGGATCGGTGAAAAGCAGTTCACAACGCTTGTAAGTCGCCGCGCGGCGCGCAAAACCGATGGTGAAGATCTCAGGACGTAGTTCCACGCCGGTTCTCTGCTTGACCGCGGCAATCAGAGCCTTCTTGCCTTCGAGATGTGCCTCTGCAATTTCGCTCTCGGGTATGTCCATGGCGTAGCGCAGTTTTAAGTTGTCTTCTCTCCAGCGGGGGATATGACGGTCGAAGAGTGCCCGGAAGGCCGGCGCTGTCCAGGTGGCCGCGTGGACTCCGTTGGTGATGGCATCGATCTTGTAATCAGGAAACATTTCGCGCGACACTTCGCCATGCCGCATGGCAACCCCGTTCACGTAGCGCGCAAAGCGCAGCGCGATATAGGTCATGTTCACCAGACCTTCATGACAACCGCCGACCCTTTCGATCAGCTTTGTCCGCTCACAGCCTAAGATGCGATAGGCCTGCTCCATCGAGAAGCGATCGTGCCCGGCGGGAACCGGCGTATGCGTGGTGAATACGCAGTGCTCGCGCACGGCTTTCACGTCCTCCTCCGTTGCCTGATCCAGCCTTCTCCCCCGCAGTTGGCGCTCCAACAATGCGATCGTTAGCAGCGAAGCGTGCCCCTCGTTCAGGTGGTAAATCTGCGGCCGGTAGCAGAGCGCCTCCAGGATGCGTGCGCCGCCAATGCCCAGCACCGCCTCCTGCCGTAAGCGATAGTCTCCATCCCCACCGTAAAGGTGATCGGTGAGTTCCCGGTCGCGCGGATCGTTCTGTTCGAGATCGGTATCGAGCAAGTAGATGGGAATCGTGTGGCCGGTTATGCCTACCATGTCGTGACGCCAGGCTCGAATGGCGACTGTGCGCCCGTCAATCAGCACGGTGACGACCGGCTCTTCACAGGTTAGTCTGTCTTCCAAGTCCCACGGCTGGTCTTCCTCGCTTTGCACACCGTTCTCGTCCAGACGCTGTTTGAAGTAACCTTTGCGGTGAGCCAGCGTGACCGCAACCAGCCGCAAACCCAAATCTGCCGCGGCTCTGAGCGTGTCGCCTGCCAGGACGCCAAGGCCGCCACTATAGGTGGGCATCGCGGGGCTAATTGCGATCTCCATCGAGAAGTACGCAACGATCCCGCTCTGCCCGGGATTCTCCCAGGAACCATACGGTAGCAAGCGGGTAAACGGTGTCTGCTGTGTCATAGGTCACTACTCCTGGATATTGTTTCCGCCACCATCTGGTTAGTGGCGCGCCTTGGACGGAACTCTTTTTGCGGTCCACGTGGCGCCTAAAGCGTGCAAGATGAGCTCATCTCCAGTGCTCAAGTGATCAGGATCTGAGACGGCCTGATAGGCATACTGAACGCTGGTGTTTTGCGTTATGCACCAGAGTTCGTGACGAATCACTCCGTCACAGTGCCCGCAGGCCGAATCCGCGCTGTATCTGTTGCTGTGACTCGACGGGAGGTGGTCTTGTACCGGCATCGATGACTCCTGCGGCCCTGGTTGGTAACTGGATGGGAGACTCTGTTGCCTCGTTCTACTGCCAGAGTTCCTCATCTTTCATCAGCCTTACCGCCCGATCTACTATCGGTTCTTACATGGGTAGATAGCACTTATAGGGCCAATCTGAAATTGCGAGATCATGAGGATTTCTGCTTTAGTCTCCGTGTTCGGTCACCCGCGAGACTAAAGGCGATTCTGCTGTCAACAATGAGAGAAGCCCATTAGCTGGCATTTGCCGCGAAACATTTGGAGAGTTGGAAACTGCTCCGAACGCAGAGGTACGACTCCGATCTTCCGAAGGAAAAGGACGAGTCGGACCGTCGAACATTCGACATCTGTCTCGACATTTCTGTTCCATCTTTCGACCCTCCGCTTCTTCGCCGTGGTCCGCCAGACGGCGAGTGCTCCACCACGGATACCTGACCGCAGCAGTGCATCGGCCCCATAGGCCGAAGAAGGAGTCTACGTGAAGGTTGGCGAGCCGTTCCCCGGGGAAGGAATTTTGGGTCCAACTATAATTCCATGCAAGAAGCACAAGGAACCGGGCGTCTTTTCAGGGCGGTGATTAGCAAGCCCCTGCCGCCAAGTCAAGGAAGCGAGGATCGTCAGGAATGAGTATGGCGCGTAAGTTGCGGATTTTATCGATCGAAGACGATCCAAAGGACGCGGAGCTGATTCAGGAGCTGCTTCAGGCAGAGAACATCGCCTGCGAAGTAACACGGGTCGACACCCAGGCCGGGCTGACGGCTCGCCTCGAGCAAGGCGGCATCGATCTCATTCTGGCGGATTACAGCCTCCCGATGTTCGATGGGATTTCCGCATTAAAGGTCGCAGCAAAAGTTTGCCCGGACGTGCCCTTCATCTTTGTTTCCGGAACGCTGGGTGAAGAGGTGGCGATTGAGGCGCTGAAAATTGGCGCAACAGATTACGTTCTAAAGACGCGGTTGTCGAGGCTTGTGCCGTCGGTACTGCGTGCGCTACGCGAAGCCGAGGAAAGGGCGGAACGTAAGCGGGCCGAGGAGTCTCTTCGCCAAAGCGAGACTTATCTGGCCGAGGCACAGCGTCTGAGCCGCACTGGCAGTTGGGCATTAATCCCCGCCACCGGCAAGATCAGGTACTGGTCCCAGGAATGCAACCGCGTGTTGGGATTCGACCCGCACAATGGACAGCCGCGATTCGAAACTTTTTTTGAACGCATCCATCCCGAGGATCAAGCCAAGGTGGGCGAAATAAGCAACCTGGTAGGGGCGGAGAAGACGGAGTTCGAACTGAAATACCGAATCATTCATCCTGGCGGCGAGATCAGGGATATACACCTGGTAGGCCATCCGGTTCTCAGTCCATCCGGCGACCTGGTTGAGTTCGTCGGTACCGTAATGGACGTCACTGAGCGTAAGCTGGCCGAGGAAGAACGCGAGAGACTGCGCCAGGTACAAGCGGACCTTGCGCACTTGAATCGCGTTACGACCATGGGAGAGTTGACGGCATCGCTGGCGCACGAAATCAAACAGCCGATTTCCGCGGCTCTAACAGACGCGAAAACATGCATGCGATGGCTTGGTCGCGATAACCCCGACCTGGCAGAGGCACGCGACGCCGCATCAAGAATGGTCAATGACGTCATGCGCGCGGCCAACATCATTAGCCGAATTAGCTTGCTCTTCCAAAAGGGCGCTCCGCAGCCGGAGATTGTTGACGTGAATGAACTCATAGGAGAAATGTTTGTCCTGCTGCGCAGCGAGGCGAACCGCTACTCAATCTCAATCCGTACTGAACTCGCTGACGATCTTCCCAGGGTCATGGCAGACCGTGTCCAACTGCAGCAGGTTTTCATGAACCTCATGCTCAACGGCATCGACGCCATGAAGGGAGCGACCGGCAAAGGTGAACTTACCATCAAGTCGGAAGCCGCCGATGATCAACTGCTGATCTCGGTGAGCGACACCGGTGTAGGATTTCCCCCGGAGCAGGCGGACCAGATCTTCAGGTCATTTTTCACAACCAAGGTCAAAGGGACGGGTATGGGGCTCCCCATCAGCCGTTCGATCATTGAGTCACATGGCGGCCGCTTGTGGGCGACCGGGGCCTCCGGGCAGGGTGCGACCTTTCAGTTCACCCTCCCGGCCACGGCCGCAGACCAAAACTAGTCCGCGCCGCTCGCCTCCCGGCCGTGCTCGTCTGCCGAAGCAGCCCGGATGGCATTAGCTCCAGCCGCTATGGGCAATGTGAATTCTGGATCTGACGCGGGAAGGTGAAAACGACCGGCAATTATATATATCGTTACCATGCCTCCTACGACTTCCGGACTCAACAGAGCGAGAGGCACCACATACTTCTTCGATTTGATTAAAGATTCAAGAACGCCATCCGTAGGCTTGCTCCGGCCAATAGTCCCTGGCACTTGCGGAATTACAAATGTGGAAAAGGTTAGCTCCCGATGCCGTTTAGCATACTTTGTCAAAGACCGGGCATCCTGCTTGGGTGTGGTTAGTCCGAAGTCCACAAAAAAATTGCGGCGTACAGCATGGGGATAGTACTCATTCAACAGAGTGCGCGAAAAATCAGCACAATTATGGAAAAAGAGATTGAAACGGCTTACATTCCCTCGCTGGTTAAGAAGTGCAACAAGATGCTGATCTTCCAGAAGAGTAGTTTCAATTTGAAAGCCGTAGATCTTACGATCGTAGGCAGCTCCAATGAGTTGGATCCAGTCGCCCTTCGGTATTTCACCCTGCTTATCTGATGCATCGGGCACAATCAGCAGCAAATGCTTGCGACGATATTCATCCCGTAAGTGGGACTCCAGCTTGGCATCCGCGGTTACCGGGATATCTCCAACCTCATCGACTGCGTAGAGATAGGCCACGAGGGGAATCGCAATCCAGTCGAAACCGCCGATGCGGTGATATCGGCTAATCACTGCGCCGTACTCGCCGTCGCGACAGGTCCGCAACTTGACCGGAGACTCTGCGCACACGTGGTTAAGGTAAACCGCCGAATGTCCCGTGGGATTAAAGAAGCCAAACTCACCGTACGGCTCTTCCATCAGCAAAGCCGCATCTGCCAGAGCCCGACTTACACCGGTAGCTAGTACAAATAGGATGAACAGGACTTTGAGCGTCTGCGAGTTGAAGATCGCCCTCTTCTTCGCAGGAATCAGTAGCGCTCTGCCGCGCATCGGAACTGTCAACCAGACCACGCCCATTCGCCTCACACGGTTGATCCATGCAAGTCGGCTTCCATTCTGTTTGAGAAAGAGGGGGCGTCGTTTTTGAGATCAGCGTAGTAGGAAATCCGGAGTTCGCTCGGGATGACAAAGGGGAGGGCGGTGACTTTTATTAGGAGCCGTCAGATGGGATGGCAGAAGGAAACAGCAGGTCGATCCACTGCGCTTCGTTCCGTACGGGATTACAAACTCTTTTAAAACCCGGTGACTTCGCGCGAAAAATCATAAAGTCACAGCCTCTCAGGATGACGATTCTGTGGGAGTTTGAGAAGTGTTACACGCGGGTCCCGTCTGGTGCCTGTCCTTCGTCACGGCGTGTCGAACCAGACAGCAATTTCGACAGCTGCGCCGGTCACCGGATGATCCTAAAGGGGTTTACGAATGGCATGACGCGTGCACTAACCTCTCCGGATGCGTGTCACTCGGCCACCGGCCTCGGCCCCAGTCATTGGGCCGGATTTGCATCGGGCAGAATTAGGGCTTCGCAGGAGTGCAATGCGGAAATCCGGATCATGCGATCCATGAAAGAGGTCTGGAGGAGAAAACACAGCATGATGACCTATCCTTCGGTAAAAGCAGGTCGCAGCTTCCTAGCGTGCGTAACGTGTCTGGGCTTGTTCTGCAGTGTGCAACTGCAGGCCGGGGGGCCACCGAGCGCAATCACTCAGCCGGCCCTGGTGTCCGATCCGCCAGAAACCCGCTCTCCTGTGTCCTTAAAGGCAATCAACGATCCCGCCACCGGCAAGGCCGCGTTCTCGTTCCGTGGGCGGGAAGATCCCCCGGTGATTCGAGCCGCTCCGGGGGAAGATATACGCGTGACATACACAAATGCAATGTCGACGCACTCCCAGGAGCACTGCATTGACGGCCCGTGCATGAACATGACAAACCTTCACTTCCACGGCTTGCATGTTTCGCCAAACGCTCCTCAGGATGATGTGATCACCATGATGGCGATGCCGGGGCAATTGCTTCACTACATAGTGAATATTCCGCTAGACCAGGCGCCGGGACTGTATTGGTACCACACCCACCCTCATGGAGAGAGCTATCAACAGGATCTCGATGGCATGTCCGGAGCGATTGTGATCGACGGCATGGAACGCTATGTTCCGGAGGTCCAGCATTTACGGGAACGGATCCTGGTTCTGCGCGACCGAGTCGTTGAAGATAATGATCCTGCCGGCCCGGCACTCAGGCGCAGTGTTGAAATTCCTGCGAAAGGCTGCTCGGCCTCGACGGACCTGCCCGAGCGGATTTTTACCGTAAACGGTGCGCTGCGGCCGCAGATCGCCATTGCTCCGGGAGAACGTCAATTCTGGCGCATTGTCAATGCTTCGCCGGATCTATACGCGGATTTACAAGTGGATACGGAGAAGCTCGAGATCATCGCGCTGGATGGAATGCCACTTTCATTCCACGATCCAAAGCGCCGTGCCGAGCTAAGAGACCACCTTCTCGTTCCTCCGGCGGGTCGCGTCGAAGCAATCGTCACCGGGCCAACCTCTGGAGCCCATGCATCGCTACGTACACGTTGCTATGATACGGGCCCTGACGGAGACCCAAACCCGGCAATGGTGCTGGCGGACATGGTGGCCACCCCGCAAACCCCTCATAGAAACCAAGCCGCCTCGGCTGGCCTGCCGGCCCCTGTTTCGAAGCCAGTGTCGCCCGAGCTGATTGCGAGGATAGAGAGTAGCCCTACCGACTTTGTGGTTACGTTCACTGAAGACAAGAAGGGCTTCTATATCAATGGTAAGAAATACGGCGCCTCAGATCCCCCCATGACGAGCGTATCTATCGGAGCATTTCACCACTGGCGCGTGGTGAATAACACGCACGAAGTCCACCCTTTCCACATTCATCAGGTTCACTTTCTCGCCTATGCCCAGAACGGGACGCGCGTCTCACGCCCGGAGTGGTTGGATACGGTGGAGGTGCCCGTCCAAGGAAATGTCGATCTGATGATGGACTTCACGGATCCCATCATTCGGGGGGAATCGCTGTTCCATTGTCACTTGCTGAGTCATGAGGACAAGGGCATGATGGCTAAGATCCTGTTCAAGTAAAGGATGTCGATCGGCGCTGCTACAGTTGCGGCGGCGGAAGCGGCTCCCGGCGTGCGGGTTCCCTCAGATCCGGACTGCTTTGGAGAACAGGCCTGGAAATCCCCAGCTTCTGCATCTTGCAGATCAGCGTAGTGCGCTTCAGGCCAAGTTTGGCCGCTGCACCATTCGGGCCTCCGATCACCCAAGCGGTCGCTTCCAGTGTGTGCAGAATCATGGCGCGTTCGGAGTCTTTAAGAGAAGCTGCTGCCGGAGAAACGGCCACAGGGTGAGTTCCCGTTGGCGGCAAAGGGTTGGGAAGCACGCCACTGTTGGAAAGGATCACGGCGCGTTCGATCAGGTTCTGCAGCTCGCGGATATTGCCCGGCCAGTGGTAGGCGCTGAGTGCAGACATGGTTTCCGCAGGAATGTGTTCGATTTGCCTGCCCAACCGGCGGCCCAGAACCTCCACAAAATGCCTCACCAGCTCTGGGATGTCTTCGCGGCGCGCCCGCAACGGTGGCAGCTCGAGGGGAAAAACATTGAGGCGGTAGTAGAGATCACTACGGAATTCGCCCCGCTTCACCATCTCCGCCAGGTCGCGGTTCGTTGCCGCGACCAGCCGAACATCCACCTGGTGAGTCCGCGTGCTGCCTAGGCGCTCGAACTCCTGTTCCTGCAGTACGCGCAAAAGTTTGGGCTGCAATGCCTGCGGAATGTCGCCCACCTCGTCCAGGAAAAGCGTGCCTTTGTCAGCAAGCTCAAAACGGCCAATCTTTTGCGCGATGGCTCCGGTGAACGCGCCTCTCTCGTGCCCAAAAAGCTCGCTCTCCAACAGATCCAGCGGAATGGCAGCGCAATTCAACTTTATGAACGGGCGCCCGCATCGCGAGCTGAGGTTGTGAATGGCATGCGCGATCAGTTCTTTGCCAGTGCCTGTCTCCCCCTCAACAAGAACGGTGGCATCGGTAGGCGCCACCCGTTCGACTTGTTCAAGGACTCCTTCCAGAGCAGCGCTCCTGCCTATGATCTGTTCGAACCTGCGTCGATTATGTAGCTGGTCACCGGACCCGGACCTTCCGAAGGCTTCCACAGAAATCTCCTGTCTGTCGCGATCACAGTTCCTTGTCGGGTTTAGCTCTCCATCGCCGCTCTAACACTCTCGAGCAGAGCTTCATCGTCGAACGGCTTTGCCAAGAACTGCACTGCGCCTGCTCTCATCGCCTGCATGCGCATTTTCGCGTCGCCGTGTGCGGTTATAAAGATGGTTGGAATCCGGCAATGGTCGGCATTCAACTGCGCCTGCAATTCCAGACCGGACATTCCCGGCATCCGGATATCCGTAATCAGGCAAGCAGTGTCGTACTGATGCCCAGACCTCAGGAATTCCTCTGCCGATACAAACGCCTGCGCCACCATAGCAGCCGATTTTAGCAAGCCCTGCAATGCGGTGCGCATCAAATCATCGTCATCGACAATCGCAACGATTTTGGCATTTGTCTGAATAGCCATAATAGAAAGTTAACCCTGAAGCCACCCGCGCGCAATCATACTTTGGTATGTACGCTCCACGCTCCGAATTTACGGACGATTCGCTAGCTCGATTGGCCTCATGATTGTCGTTGCTGGTCGCGACAGGTTCGCTCGAACCTTCCAGGTAAAGCTGCGGAGCCATCCTTGGCTGCTTATTGTCTTAGCTGTCTCTCCAGAGAAGCAGTGCCGAAAGTCGCAACCAGACCTCGTATTATTACTCGGCAACGTGCCAGTGCGAAGTTCGCTTCCATGAGGTGAGCCCTTTTGCGACGTCTACGGTGTTTGGCCCAAGATCCGTTTCGTACACAACGTCATCCTGAGTAACAAGGAACGTCATGACGCCCGACGACCGATAGCGAGCGGGATATGCCAGGATGGCGAATCCACTGGCTGAGGCGCCACCTTCCTTCTTCCGTTCTGCGGTCAGGGTTGTAAAGTAGTATCCGTGGAACGGGCCCAGAACTACTTTTCCGCTCGCGGGGGTACGACCTGCCTTCAGCGACTCGGCATTGATGAGCGTTCCGGCGTACTTAGCGACTGGGTCTACTGCCGTTGTGCTCCCCGGCTGCTTGCTTGCCAATACCATCTCGTGGCACGCCTCAATTGCGGTGTATTCGTTTTCTCCCACGCGGCGGAATCGGATCTCCTGCGCGCCCGCCTGGGCATCGAAGTACCAAGCGTTTGCTCTGGACACGAGCGGGAGCGGGAAGGGCCAGTTCTCGGCGCCAATGTACAGCAGCGTGGTTCCATCCGATGCCCGCACCAGGCGATGCATCTGTTCGTATTTCTGCACGAATTGCTTGCGGTCGAGCTTATCGTCGGCTTCATTACCCGAAGAGACGAGTTCCTTGTTTCCACCCAGGATCCGCACCACGGCCTGCTCATTCGCGCTTTGGACCGCGAGGAACAGCGCATTGGTCGCCGCTTCGGGAGACGGAAACGTCTGCTGTTGCGGCTTCTGCGCAAAGGACGACCCGGTGCAACTCGCAATCAAGATTGCCAATCCGATGGTCGCTGTTGCGATGCATCGGAATCCTTGCACTACTGCGAACCTTCTCTTCTCACTGTGCATGATTGTTTTCTCCCTGTAAGTTTGTCCAAGCCTTCATAACGCGGGCTACGAACTACCGCCCATGGCCCCCGCCGCCATGGAAGCCTCCGCCCCCGTGGAAGCCCCCGCCGAAGCTCGACCGGCCACGGAACGAGTCAGCCGCTGTCGCACCTCCATGGTTGAAGCCGCTGAACGCCCCGGAGCGCATTCCAGTCTGGTCGTGATTAAAACTGTCAGGGGCAGAGCCATGATCAAAACCGCCCGGGGCCGAGCCATGACCAAAACCGCTAGGGGTGGCGCCGTGATCAAAGCCAGGGGCAGCGCCATGATTAAAGCCGCCAGGTCCAGCGCCGTGATTAAAACCGCCGGGTCCATGGCCGAAATTGTTGCGATTTATAAATGTTCTGCTATTGGAGATGTAGGTGTTGTGGTTGAAGATAACTGTCCGGTTCCCCCAGCCCATTCCCCAATGACCCCATCCCCAGCCGAACCCCCCGAAGAAACCCAGCCCGAATCCCACCCCAAAGGCAATTCCTGCTCCCGCGAGGTAGAGCCCCGGGTACGGATACCAGCCAGGCCACACTCCGATGGGCGCGCCATACACAAGCCACGGATCGTATTCTGGTACGTAGACCACATCCGGGGCAGCCGGTTCGATGGTAATGTTTTGCCCCTGTTGGGATACTTTCTCCTGCGAAGTGCTCTTCAAGTTCCCCGCCGCCTGCGCACGGCCACGCATCACTTGCACTGCAGCCATCACATCTTGTTGCTGGTTGACATAGGCCTCTCCAAGCGCTGAGGTCCAGGCCAGGTTCTTATCCATGTTGGCAAGCACCGACGGAAACTGCGCGACCGCCTTTACGCTCGGATCCCAATATTGCTTATCTACCTCGTCAGCCAACTTCTTTCCCTTGAGCTTGGAATGTTGTTGCATCCAACGCTCGGCCTCCCCAATTTCGTCAGGATAGGTCGAGGCTGCGAGAATTTGTGCAACCAACGCGTCTGGGTACAATGCAATCGGAGCTACGAGTTGCTGCAACTGTTCAGGGGTCTGCTTCGCGGCCTGAGCCGGCGGCGGGGGCGCGGTCTGAGACGGCGGCGGGATTTGCGCTTCTTGATAAGCAAATCCCGCGGGCCCGGTCGCCAATAGCAATGAACCGGACAATAAGACGGCTACAATCTGCTTTAGCAATATCATGATAAGTTCTCCATTCTCGACGCCGGTCGAGGATTCTAGCGTTTGTTAGCAACTAATGAATGCTCGATAGCCTTAGTGCCGGCGGCCGCCTTCAGTTCGACCTTAGTAGGATCAACTTTCATCCCATACCGCTGTCCTTCGACCCAAACCCGATTCAAAAAATCAGTATTTCGGTATTTATGGAAGGTGACATCGGATCGGGAGTGAGGCTGCTCGGCTTGCGTCGGTATAAAATCGACGAACGTGGAATAGGCCCTATCCTTACTCTCGATCAGCAGCACAGATGTATCGAAACCGGACGGCGTAATTTTGTAGGAGCCAGCCGGCATCCTGGTGCTGCCTGCGTAAAATGGAAATGAGGTGGTGAAGTCCACACCGTGTTCAATCTGCGCCGCAAGCGGCATCACGGATAGCAGCGATATCAGTCCCATGTTTACAATTAGTCTGCTAAAGCCATTCATAAGCTCTCCTCAATTTGGTTCGCAGTCATGCGGAATGCCTCATACTTTTCGAAAGCATGTGTGATGCCATTCCTGTTGGGTTCTAAGCCAGCTGCGTAGGTTCGTCTAAGTTTCTTTCTCCCTATACACTTCGCGGACTGAATAGGACAGTCGTTCACCTATGTAGGAGAGTTGGTAACTTCAGGGTGTCGGCAATGCGGCGGTCTGCGGCGGTATTTCGACGCATACAAACAAGTGAGAGGCGTGGACCCCAGACTCCAGATGTAGGGTTCGCGGATTTTCGACACCTCAGACTTGGTCGGGGCCCCTTGGTTAGCAGTTCCAAAACGATCCTGGAGTTGCTCCGGTGACAGGCTATGTCGAGGGGTCGACCTTAGAAGATGGCTTATTTGATTACAGTACCTTCCTCCTCCCGGGACAAATACCCCGGAACTCGAAGAGAAACCAAACGATTTGCTACACATAGCTTTTGCCAGGGCATTTTCTCTTCTGCTTACTCACGTTGGCACGGCAATTGCCCTAGGAAAGAGCAAGACACCTTCGCGGTGTCTGATCGTTTCGGCCATCGGCCGGACGATACATTTTCAACTACGAAAGGTTACGATGATGAGCGATCACACAGAGGAAAGATCCATGATGGAGCACCCATCGCGGAGAAGCTTCCTCGGCATGAGCTCGGTGGCTTTGGCAACGGCGGCATTAGCGGGACTGACAGCGAATGCTCAAGACAAGGAAAGCACGCAAAAGGCAGAACACGATCATTCCTCCAGCGACCCGGCACAGGAGAACAAGCCTCTTCTGAACGAAAACCCAAACTCCAATACTCCTCCACCGACCGATCATGGCGATGTGGTACCGCTCTGGTATTCCTTCGATCTGGTCAAGAAGCGCGTCGAACAGGGCGGATGGACCCACGAGGTGACGGTGGCCGTTCTTCCCCCCTCCAAGGATATTGCCGGCGTTAACATGCGACTCACGGCCGGCAGCTATCGTGAGATGCACTGGCACACCGCCGACGAATGGGCTTACGTACTCTATGGCAACGCCCGCGTCACGGTCATGAATCCCGATGGCAGCATGTTCATCGGTGACGTTGCCGAAGGCGATCTTTGGCTTTTTCCCGCAGGCTTTCCGCATTCCATTCAAGGGCTTGGCCCGGATGGAACAGAGTTTCTTCTGGTCTTTAACCAGGGCAACTTCTCCGAAGATGGAACCATGCTTCTCTCCGAGACCATTGCCCACATGCCCCCTGAGGTCCTGGTGAAAAACACAGGCCTGGATAAGAGTGTCTGGGCCAACACGCCCGGGGCGCCACTCTACATCTTCCCCGGCAGCCTACCTAACTCCCTCGAGCAGGACAAGATGGAGATTGGTGGCGCTGAAGTAGCATCGAAGTATCAGTACACCTTCCACCTGAAAGGGATGGAGCCCACGAGATCAAGCGAGGCCGGTGAGGTTCGCGTTGTTGACTCCACCAACTTCCCGGTTTCGACGCATATTGCTGCAGGTTTGGTCACCCTCAAACCCGGCGGCCTGCGCGAGCTCCATTGGCACCCGCACTCGTCCGAGTGGCAGTTCTACATCGCCGGCAAGGGCCGCATGACGGTGATGTTTCCTGTCGACAATGCGCGCACGATGGACTTCAATGCCAACGACGTGGGATACGTTCCGTCAAACGCCCCACATTACATCGAAAATACTGGAGATACCGACCTGGTCTTCCTGGAATGCCTGGCAGCACCGCATTTCATAGACGTATCCGTGAACCAGTGGCTCAGGCGCGTCCCCAGCGAAATGCTGAAGGCTCACCTGAACATCGATAGCGCGGCGGCCAAGAAGATCCCGGCGGAGAAGCTGATAGTTATTTAACCCACGGATACGTCTCAGGCTTTCAGAACATCGCTGCACTCTGTAAAGATATATCACCAAACGGACCATCGTAACCTAAACCAAATGAATCACTGCAGTGATGCAACGCAACACAATAATCGGCCTGCATAGGCTTCTCTATGCGGGCCAATCACCTTTGATCTGCGGAAGCAAAACCAAACTCGCGGAAGGAACAAATGGCAGACGTTTTTCTCATACTGGATATAATTCTCGTCCTGATGGTGATTGTATCGGGGATCTCGTTACTCATCGTGGTTCCACGCGACTTACACAACAAGGCCATCTTGGCATTGAGACAGAAGACAGGGAACTCTCGCGCGTCCAACGGTGGTCGCGAAAATGGGCAAGCCAGGGCAATCCCGATGAGTTGTGGCTGTTCAGGTTCCCATCCGTCAACGGATGGGCCGAAGGCCATAAAAGGCTAGATCCATCACAATTCAACTAATTCAGATCGATTCCGCGTTGCTCCAAAGAAGCCACCATCGCAGCCTCGTGTGTCGAAACTCAGACGGCGTGGCCGCCAGACGACACTACTCGAACATACGGCGCGCGCCCTCGTACTGAAATAGCGTGACTTATCTTCGTGGTGGTTTGGCACAAGCATTGCTTATGCCAAGGGTGCCTGCCGATCGGTATCGCCGCAAGGTCCCGTTCGTCGCGGAGCCACACAAGGAGGAGTATATGAAACAGAGAGTACTTTGCTTATTAGGGTTTATCGGCGTCGTCCTCGGTATGAGCACCATCAGTGCTCAAGGCCAGATCATCGGCCAGCTGGAGGCGAACATTCCATTCACATTCCACGCGGGAGGGGCCAAGCTCCCACCCGGGAAATACACCATCCACGTTCTGGACAACACGGATCTCGGTCTCATGGAAATCCAGAGTGCAGATGGTCACACTGCCGCTTTGTTTCAGGTACAAGAAGCACAGGACTCGACTGCCCCCGCGAAGAGCGAACTAGTCTTCAACCACTACGGTAACCGCTATTTCCTTTCGAAGTTATTTGACGACGGAGAAAAGGTGGGTAGTCGTGTTGTGGAGTCCGGTTATTTAAAGCAATACGCATCTGGTGGGGCGTCTGATGGGGAAAAGGATGTGCCGGCGAGTCACGCGGGGAACTAGGTATAGGTTGGTGTTGATCGCGGGCTTTCGGGGATGGAGTGCGCTGGTCGCAGGCAATTCGTCTCTGTTAGCCCGTTACTTATGCATTTAAGTTCTCACGCAGACTCTAAAGCCATACCCTTCAAAGATCGATGGTCAGTGCCTCGTCGGGCCGCTCCAGAGTTGCAAGTGGACGGGAAACTGGAAGTTGATTCCAGTGAAGAGTTGCCACGTCGGAGCCCCAAGTCCGCTTCGCCACACCGAATACTGAGGTTCCATGTAGAAGTTGATGGTCTTGCCGGAGGCAAAGTTCCATACCTTACCGGCGCCCAGGCCAATAGGAATGTCTTTAACCCCGGAGCCGGAATTGAAAATCAGCAGACCCGTGCTGCGAAGATATAGTCCATGGTGGAAGTTGTAGTGAATCAAAGGCTGGAATGTCGTCTCCTGCGTGATCGCGCCTGTGCCTCTCCCGAAGGCGTGCTCATAGGTTAAGAGTCCGCCCAGAAGTCCCCACTTCGTGGCATCGATCACAATCCCTGAGATACCGACCTGCCATTTCTCAGTGCCGAAGTGAGAGCCGCTTTCGGTTGGCAGCACCACAAGCGGTCCGGCTCCGTAGGTCGTCTCATGCCGCTTGACCGTCGACAGGTTGTACAGCTGCAGGCCGCCGAGTCCAGTCTGCGTACCGCCCGGAGAGTTCGGATTGGTATCGACGGGAAGGATGACGTGAAAGAGGTTCTCAATGCCGAATATTCTTATCGGCACGATGTTGCGCTGCAACCCATTGCTTCCGCCGCGTCCGCCGAGCCCGGAAACACGCGGCATCCAATAATCCTGTGCTTCGAATGTGAGCTTGGGAGTCGTCGGATTGTTCGCCGCGTTGGTCGCAGCGGACTCGCCTCCGCTGGCCGCCGGTGTTCCAGCCTGCTGCGCCTGGGCGGTTGCCAGGATGAGAACAAGGCCCGCTGCTGCTATAACCCGATTGCTATTCAAAGACCCTATCCTGCGTCTTAGGTGAATATCTTCCCTGTTCATACTTAGTATTACTTCCTGGGTGGGATGATCTTGCTGTGTTCCTTGTATCGAAGCTCACAGAGACTGCCGGCGGTTAGTGGATCACACGATCGGACAAGATCCAGGTCGTACCGTGAGAGCACTAGGGTTGTAAGTTGCTCGCTGTTGAGGGATTCTTTCCACGAAAGAAACGCTGTTGGATGTCAGGCAGGAATTCGTCGAACATTTGGCTGAGTGCTCGTTCTGCGAGGACGAGGGATCCGCGTTCAAAAGTGAGGCCGGCACCGCGGTTTGGGGGCGGATAATACAGATTAGCGATGCCTCCTGCCGCAAAGCTTCCGAGAATTGGAGAGAATCCTGGCTGCCACTTTCCGTCGTCTCCCTTGCTGCGTACAGCTGTACTCAGGGAATACCAGAACCGCTTGCGGAGGCCACCGGTTCCCATGCGATAGTATCGAGGATCCTGGTGCAGGATAACTGGGAGGATAGCGCCGCCAATCATGTTGCCGTCGAATGTGTCGGCATACTGAGCGCCAAACCGTTTCCCATATCCCTCGGCTCCCTGCCCGTACTTCGGAAAGTTGTTATCAGCCTGCCCGATGCCTGCGAGAAGACCGGTTCCGACAAAGGTGAGCGGGGTTATTGATCTCTTGAAGGCGAGCTGAAACTTTTGGCTCGGACTAAGTGGCGGCGCCGTGTCGCCGTTGACGGTGTTAAAGTACGGAAGGAAACCGAGGAGATGCTGATGCTCCTCCTGGTGAAGCTCGCCTTCCGCCGCCTTTTGTTCCAGCTTCTTTTTTTCCGCTTCATCCTGGGGCGGCTGGACATGCCTCGCTGGTATATCGACCTCTGTACTCTGCGAAGCCTCACTATCCGACGACGCCTCATTGCTCTGTGCAAGGGATTGAAGGGGCAGAAACGCCGGCGCAAACATCAAGGACGCCAGCAGCATAAGGCTTGCCGATGTAATTGCCCGTTTGGGCTCGTGTGCCGGCCGTAAACTTCCGTGCCGGCTCATTGCCTCGAGTGCGCCGGGACTGGTTGTTGATCTCGAGTAACTATGCGGCGATAGAGCTTCGGTTAGATCTGATTGCCACCTCATGTAATAAGACACCCCGGGTTGTTCCGTCTTCCCTAAAGCAATCCCAGAGCCAAAAGTATGGAAGCGTAAAGGAGCAGCAAATACGGCATGCGAGATGGTTCGCAAATGCTGAATTGTGCTGGGCATATCGTGATTATTGTGTTGATCAAGAAAGGAATCACGACGGCCATGGGATCTGCAGTGGGTGTCGCTCGCTCGACATGATTTTGTCGCATCAACGACCCTGCTCATCATCAAGCCTGGACACATGCCTGGAATTCACATCGGCGAGAGGAGCAGAGGCCGATACGGCGGCGACGAATCCAAAACAACCCTGGAGTTGTTCCGGCGACAGGCTATGTCGAAATATCGACTTTAAAAGATAGCTTAACCGATTGAAGTATCTTTCTTCTCCTAAGGCCAATCGCCGGAACCCCAAGAGAAAGCTGGAGATTGCTGCGCATACCCTAGGCAACAGTTGTCTATTTTCTCTTTTCGCATGTTGGCACGGAAATTGCCTTAGGAAAGATGAAGACGACCCCAGGGTAATCAAATCGTTTCGGTCATCGGCCGGACGATACATTTTCAACTACGAAAGGTTACGATGATGAGCGATCACACAGAGGAAAGATCCATGATGGAGCACCCATCGCGGAGAAGCTTTCTGGGCATGAGTTCGGTGGCTCTGGCAACGGCGGCATTTGCGGGACTAACAGCGAATGCTCAAGACAAGGAAAGCACGCAAAAAGCAGAACACGATCATTCCTCGAGCGACCCTGGGCAGGAGAACAAGCCTCTTCTGAACGAAAACCCAAACTCCAATACACCTCCACCGACGGATCATGGCGATGTGGTGCCGCTCTGGTATTCCTTCGATCTGGTCAAGAAGCGCGTCGAACAGGGTGGATGGACCCACGAGGTCACTACAAGCGTCCTGCCTTCTTCCAAGGATATTGCTGGCGTTAACATGCGACTCACGGCCGGCAGCTATCGCGAGATGCACTGGCACACCGCCGACGAATGGGCTTACGTACTCTATGGCAACGCCCGTGTCACGGTCATGAATCCCGATGGCACCATGTTCATCGGTGACGTGGGCGTAGGCGATCTTTGGCTCTTTCCCGCGGGCTTTCCGCATTCCATCCAAGGGCTTGGCCCGGATGGAACAGAGTTTCTTCTGGTCTTTAACCAGGGCAACTTCTCCGAAGATGGAACCATGCTTCTCTCCGAGACCATTGCCCACATGCCCCCTGAGGTCCTGGTGAAGAATACAGGCCTGGATAAGACCGTCTGGAGCCAAACCCCGGGGGCGCCACTCTACATCTTCCCCGGTAGCCTACCTAACTCCCTCGAGCAGGACAAGGCAGAGATTGGTGGCGAGCAAGTTGCCTCCAAAATTCAGTACACCTTCCACCTAAAATCGATGGAGCCCACGAGATCAAGCGAGGGCGGTGAGGTTCGCATCGTCGACTCCACCAACTTCCCGCCTTCGACGCATATTGCTGCGGGATTGGTCACGCTCAAACCCGGCGCCATACGCGAACTCCATTGGCACCCGCACTCGTCCGAATGGCAGTTCTACATCGCCGGCAAGGGCCGCATGACGGTGATGTTTCCTGTCGACAATGCGCGCACGATGGACTTCAATGCCAACGACGTGGGATACGTTCCGTCAAACGCCCCACATTACATCGAAAACACTGGAGATACCGACCTGGTCTTCCTGGAATGCCTGGCAGCAGCGCATTTCATCGACGTATCGGTCAACCAGTGGCTCAGGCGCGTCCCCAGCGAAATGCTGAAGGCACACCTGAACATCGATAGCGCGGCGGCTAAGAAGATCCCGGCGGAGAAGCTGATCGTCATTTAACTCACGGGTACGAACCATGCAAGAGCCGGACGCCAAGCGCTACGGCGAGGGAGAAATATAATGGGTGAACTACTCACGCCGACGCATCTGATGGTAATCGCCGTCATTGCTTTCGTACTCTTTGGCGGGAAAAAACTGCCCGAACTCGGGAAGGGGCTGGGCGAAGGTCTCCGCGGACTCAAAGATGGAATAAAAGGGCTATCGGATGACATCGGTAGTCCGGAGAAAGCAACGCAAACCATCGTACCGAAACCAAACGAATCACTGTAGTGATCCGATGCAACACATTGATTGGCCTGCATGGTCTTCTCTATGCGGGCCAATCCTTTGTTTGATCTGCGCAACACGAACCCTCACTGCGTGACGCAGAAGGCCACAGGTGTCGATATTTCGACACAGGGGTCAGATTTTACCCTGGCCGCAGGGACCCGAAGCTCCGCCGATTTCCTTGCAAATCCTTTAAATCCATGCAGCTGACTCCCACCATGATGGGGCGAAAGCTGTGGCGGACGAATTGCTCTGCAGACGGGCGTTGCAGTAGGCAAGGACAGTCGGAGGATGGCTCACTCCGAAGGCAAGAGCCAGAATGCCCGAAAGGAACAAATGGTCGATATAATTCTCCTCCTGATGGTGATTGCTTCCGCGGTCTCGCTACTTGTCGTGAGTCCGCGAAATTTGCAGAAAAAAGCCATCCTGGCATTGAGAGAGTACGAAGACATCGAACTCTCGCGCGCCCATGGCCGTGGCGAAGATGGATGAGCGAAGGCAGTCCCGATGAATCTTGGCCGTTCAGGTTCCGACCCATCAGCGGACTGGCCCATGTGATAAAAGGCAGGATTTATTACTGTCCCACTATTTGTGTCTCAAGGAGGAACTTTGAGCCTGATTGAATCAGAAAACGCTCGCGCTCTTTTTGGAGTTATGGCGGAGCGAGTGACCGGGCTCACGTCGCAAACGGCAGAAGAGACGCTGGCCGTGGAGGAGCCGCTGGAAATCCAGCTTGGCTATGGCACGGGAGAGAGTCGAGCCGTAAAGTCGATTTCAGTAACTATGCGCACCCCCGGACACGATTTCGAGTTAGCCGCCGGCTTCCTGATGACCGAGGGCGTAGTACGGGACGTGAATGATATCGAGAGCATCGCGTATGCAGGCGTACATAATATTGATGAGTCCGCTGAACGTAGCGCCGGCCAGAGCATTCTTCCGTACCAGCCGTGGAAGAACATCGTACGCGTGGAACTAGCCGCGGATGTGACCGTCAGCCTGGCGAACCTGGAGCGCAACTTCTATACCACATCGAGTTGCGGCATTTGCGGAAAGGCATCGTTGCTGGCATTGCAGTCCGTGTGCCCGCCGCGCAGGAGCAATACGTTTTCGATCAGCGCTGAGACCCTCTACACGCTGCCCGCTCGTCTCCGCGCCGCGCAAAGCGTGTTTGACCGGACGGGTGGCCTGCATGGCGCGGGACTCTTCAGTGCCGGTGGAGAGCTATTAGCGTCGCGTGAGGACGTGGGCCGGCACAACGCAGTTGATAAGTTGCTCGGGGCAGAATTCCTTGCGGATCGAACCCCTTTGCGTGAATGCTTACTGCTGCTTTCCGGCCGCGCAAGCTTTGAGCTATTACAGAAGGCTGTGATGGGAGGCGTCGCCATGGTAGCCTCGGTGGGCGCCCCATCCAGTCTGGCATTACGAGTGGCCATGGAGTTCGATATCACACTCGTTGGTTTTCTGCGTGACTACCATTTCAACGTTTATCACGGAGCCGAACGCGTATCAGGCTGCAGGCACGTCAATCAGCAAGGAGTTCTATGAAGTTAAGAATCAAAGGAAATTCACTACGACTCCGAGTCTCGCGTTCTGAATTCGCGCGTTTCCAGGCTGGAGGGCGGATCGAAGAAACGATCCACTTCACCGCGGCTCCTGAGGCTACTCTGACCTATGCATTGGAATCTGCCTTAAGGTCCTCTCCGGTGAGCGTGCGTTATGGATCTCGCGAAGTAACCGTCATTCTTTCGCAGGATCGGGCACGCATTTGGGAGGCACAGAACGAAGTCGGCATCTATACGACGCTCGACATGGGGCCAGCAGGTTCACTTGAGGTCGTGGTCGAGAAGGACTTCGCCTGCCTTGATAGGAGCAACGAGGATAATAGCGACACCTTTGCCAATCCTGTTGCCGGAGCGACCTGCTGAACTGCGGAGTGGATTCTGTATCAGAGCTGTCCAAAACGGCGCACCAAAGGAACGTGTCGAAACTCTGCGATCCCTGTCGGGATATCGACGCGCTCTTCGCAAAGGCAGGGATATCCGCAGAATAATCTGCTTTGAATTCAGTTACATGCAACGTTCTTCTCGCACCAACTCTGGCATTACGCGTGCTCTCTGCATGGTCAAGGAGAGCGTTTCAATGATCAACGAGGGAGTTCATTCCGCAGCTGCCGCTGGTGAGTTCACCATAGGTGGCCTGACAGTCAATCGCCTGGGATTCGGAGCCATGCGCATTACGGGTCCAGGCATTTGGGGACCTCCCGTTGATAAGACTTCCGCACTCGCAACCTTGCGGCGCGCGGTTGACCTCGACGTGAACCTCATCGACACGGCCGATTCCTATGGTCCAGCCGTCTCGGAGGAACTGATTGCCGAAGCGCTGTATCCATACCCATCCGACCTGGTCATCGCCACCAAAGGAGGATGGGAGCGTCCCGGTCCCGGACAGTGGACTCATAATGCCGGCCCCAAACACCTCACAGAAGCCCTGGAAGGCAGCCTGAAACGCCTGCGTCTGGATCGCATCGACATCTATCAACTCCATGCCCCAGACAACGCTGTCTCGTTCGAGGCCTCAGTCGAAACTCTGGCCACGCTTCGCGAGGAGGGTAAGATTCGCCACGTCGGACTCTCGAATGTGACGCGCGAGCACATTGAGCGCGCCCGCAAGCTAGTGCCTATCGTTTCGGTGCAAAATCGGTACAGCTTTGCCGACCGCGAGTCCGACTTCATTGTCGACTACTGCGAGCAGCACGGCATCGCGTTTCTTCCATGGGCCCCGCTCGGCCAGGCGCAAGAGGCACATGACGGCAATAAAGAAGGTCGCAGAAGATCTCGAAGCAAGCCCCCTGCAGGTGGCTTTGGCGTGGTTGCTTAAGCGGTCCAGGGCGATTCTACCAATTCCCGGAACCTCGTCGATCAAGCACCTGGAAGAGAACATCGCGGCAGCAAGCCTGAAACTCCCCCGGGCCGCATATGACGAGCTGTCTGAGGTGAGCCTTCCGGCAACGGGCCTCCGCGCCTAATGGGACCCGCCGTGGGATAGGCTCCCATGGCTGCGACAGACCATCCGGCCGGCAAGGCTTTGGTTGTCCGCCAGTTCCACCGGTGCAACATGACCGTCGAGTAAGCCGCGAATAGTCTCCACGGGCCCAGTACACAGGATAAGAAGGACTCTATGTGGATCGTTCGTTTTGCACTCCAACGGCCTTACACATTCGTGATTGTTGCGCTGCTGATTGCGATCTTTGGCGGGGCAGCGATTGCAACTACGCCGACCGATATTCTGCCCGACATCAACATCCCGATTGTCAGCGTGATCTGGACGTATAGCGGGCTTGACGCCGACGACATGTCGAAGCGGATCGTGGGCGTATGTGAGCGGGCGATTTCAACCACGGTGAATGACGTCCAGTACACGGAGTCGCAATCGTATAGCGGCGTGGGCGTGATTAAGGTTCATTTTCAACCGAGTGTGCAAGTGGATCTGGCGATTGCGCAGGTAACGGCCCTGGCGCAGTCGGTGGTACACCTGATGCCGCCAGGAACGCTGCCGCCGTTCGTGCTGAAGTATGACGCCTCCAGCGTGCCCATCGTGCAGGTGAGCCTGGGAGGCAAAGGGCTGTCTCAGACCCAGCTCTATGACCTGGGGCAGAACTTTATCCGCGGTCAGCTAGCCACCATCAATGGAACCTCGGTGCCGCTGCCATACGGGGGCCAGCAGCGGTCGATCATGGTGGACCTGGAACCTGGGCAACTGACGGCAAATCACCTCACATCCGAGGATATTTCTACCGCGCTGAATAACCAGAATCTGGTGACGCCATCCGGTACGGAAAAGATTGGCGACCGCGAGTACCTGGTGGGAACCAACAGCAGCGCCGGCACCATCGCGGAGCTCAACAACCTGCCCATCCGCACGCGGGATGGTGCGGTCGTGCAGATGAAGGACGTGGCCTGGGTTCACAATGGATACCAGCCGCAGACCAGCTACGTCAGCGAGAATGGCCAAGCTTCGGCGCTTCTGACGGTGATTAAAAATGGTGCGGCTTCCACTCTCACCATCGTAGACCAGGTAAGAGCGGCGATCCCGAAGATCAAGGCAGGGCTGCCGCCTGCGTTGACAATGACCCCGATCTTCGACCAGTCGGTGATCGTGCGAGCATCGATCCACGACGTAGCGCAGGAGGCGATCACGGCGGCGATCCTGACGGCGCTGATGATCCTGATATTCCTCGGCAGCTGGCGGAGCACGCTGATTGTCTGTGTCTCGATTCCATTGGCGGCATTGTTCGCGATTGCGGTGTCTTCTGCGCTGGGGGAAACGATCAACGTGATGTCACTGGGCGGCCTGGCGCTGGCGGTGGGCATGCTCGTGGACGATGCCACGGTGGAAATCGAAAACACACACCGTAACCTTGGGGTCGGCAAGAAGAAGCCTCTGGCGACCGCCATATTGGACAGCGCGGACCAAGTGGCCGTGCCCGCCTTGGTCTCAACGATGTGCATCTGCATCGTGTTTGTACCGGTGACATTGTTATCGGGTTCCGCGAAGTTCATCTTTACCCCGCTGGCGCTGAACGTGGTGCTGGCGATGATTGCATCCTATGGGCTGTCGCGGACGCTGGTCCCGACGATGATGCACTTCCTGCTGCCGGCAGAGGTGCCGCTCTATCAGGAGGCGGACAAAGAACGCCGCTGAGCCGGAGCTTGATCTGGCGGATCCATCAGCGGTTCGAGCACGGCTTTGATTGCTTTCAGGAAAAGTATAAGGGCGTGCTGAATTGGGCGCTGGGGCATCGCGCGTTGACCCTGGCCACATTCGCGGTAGTCGCACTTGGTTCGCTGGTGTTGATACCAGCGGTCGGCCGGGACTTTTTCCCCTATGTCGATTCCGGGACAGATGCAGTTCCACGTGCGCCCGCCGGCAGGCACGCGGATTGAAACAACGAACCAGGTGTTCCAGCGGGTCAACGAGGAGATACGGCGGGTCATTCCGCCGGAACAGTTGGCCATGGTAGTGAACAACATCGGCCTGCCGCCGGGTGGCGTGAACCTTGCCTATTCGGCGAGCGACACCACCAGCAACGGTGATGGTGACGTGCTGGTGCTGCTGGCACCCAAACACCGTCCCACACAGCAGTGGATGCAGGTTCTGCGGCAGGACCTGGCCGAGAAGTTTCCCCAGGAAACGTTCTTCTTCGAGCCGGCAGACATTACCAACCAGACGCTGAACTTTGGGCTTCCGGCGCCCATCGACGTGCAGGTACGAGGCAAAGACGCCGCTTCGACGGCGAAAATAGCCACCGCATTGCAGCAGCAGATCAAGAACATTCCGGGCGCGGCCGATGTGTTCGTACAGCAGGAAGTGAACGGGCCCGCTTTGAACATCAACGTCGACCGGCTCAAGGCACAGGAGCTGGCGCTGACGACCCGCGATATTTCAAGCAATGTGCTATTGTCGCTGTCCGGCAGCGGGCAGGTGGCGCCGAACTATTGGCTGGACCCGCAGACTGGCGTTAACTATCCCATCATCGTGCAGGTGCCGCAGTACCGGCTGAGCAACTTTGAAACCCTCGATCAGACCCCGGTAACCTCTCCGATTGCACAGAACGATCAGTTCCTACGTAATGTTTCTGAAACCAACCGGGGTGTCTCTCCGGTGACGGTTTCCCACTACAACGCGCTGCCGGTCATGGATGTTTTCGCTAACGTGCAGCAGCGGGACCTGGGCGGGGTGGCGGCCGATGTCGAAAAGGTCATCAAGCAGAACTCGCAGCACCTGCCGCCCGGCGTAACCATCGAGCTGAGCGGGCAGGTGCTCACGATGAACACCTCGTTTCAGAACCTGGAGATCGGCATTGCCGCGGCCGTCATCTTTGTATACCTGCTGATGGCGATGAACTTCCAATCGTGGACTGACCCGTTCATTATCTTGACCGCGCTCCCAGGCGCCTTTGCAGGCATCGTGTGGATGCTGTTCCTGACCCAGACGACATTCAATGTGCCGTCCTTGATGGGTGCGCTCATGACGATCGGGGTGGCGACGGCAAACAGCATACTCCTGGTGACCTTCGCCAATGACTCGCGCGCGGAACACCCGGAGGCGAAAGCAGCAGCGATGGTTGCCGGGTCGACCCGGCTGCGGCCGGTCTGTATGACAGCGCTGGCGATGATCATTGGCATGCTGCCGATGGCGCTTTCGCTGGGGAGTGGCGGCGAGCAGAACGCCCCCATCGGCCGAGCCGTGATCGGCGGGCTGCTGTTCGCTACCGTGGGGACCTTGCTTATCGTGCCGGTGTTCTATTCGCTGTTCAGCAAGAGCGTGCCGGTGAACTGGGAAAAGCGTTTAGACGACGAGACGCTAGGAGCATTTCGATGAACAATCCTACTGGGACCGCACCGCCGCGCATGGGAACCGAGCCCGTCAACAACCAGCACCAGGATGCAAGCAAAGGACGTCGCATCCTGATTCTGGTCATCGTGGTGCTCGTGGTTGGAGTTGCACTGCTCGTAGGCTGGCTGCCGCGGCATAAGCGCGACCGGGAAATAACGGCGAAGGCAAACACTGAGCGGACCTCGCTGCCGGTTGTGGAAGTGCAAACCGTAGGTGCCGCAACTTCCGAGCAGGAGCTGACGCTGCCGGGCACGGTAACGCCGCTCGAGGCCGCCCATATCTATGCGCGTGCGTCGGGCTTTTTTGAGCGCCGCTATGTCGACCTGGGCGATAACGTGCGCAAAGGGCAGTTGTTGGGGCTGATTTCGGCGCCCGACCTGGACGCCGTGGTTTCGCAACAGACTTCGCTTGTGCAGCAGTCAAACGCCGGCGTGCTGAGTGCACAGGCCGCGGTCCAGCTACAGCAGGCGACTTACAACCGGGTACATACGTTGGTGCAGCACGGAATACTTTCCCGGCAGGACGATGACGCTGCGTTGGCTGCGCTGCAGACGGCGGAAGCCGGCTCGCAGGCTGCGCTGCAGGGGGTGCAGGCCGCGAAAGCTGCACAGGCGCATGCGCAGGTGTTGGCAGACTTTGAGCAGGTACGCTCGCCCATCGCCGGGACAGTCGTGGCGCGCAACGTGGAAGTGGGCAACCTGGTATCAGCCACGGGGACGGCGCTGGGAGTAGCTCCCGTCCCCGGCACAGGCCCGACAGGGGGGCCGCCGACAGGGGGGGCCCAGGGTGGCGAGCTGTTCTATGTGGTGAATCTCGACCGTCTTGAGGTATTTGTCACAGTGCCTGAAGAAGATGCGCAGTTTGTGCAGGACGGGCAGCCGGTGCAACTAACTTTTTTGGAGATGCCCGGGCAAACATTCCAGGGCAAGGTGATCCGCACCAGCGACTCGCTCAGCCAGCAGACGCGGACGCTGCTGGCGGAGATACGGGCGACTGACCCGGAGCACCGTCTGCGGCCGGGGATGTTTGCCTCCGTGCAGATGCGCTACAAGGCGCCCAATCCAGGGATTCTGATTCCCGGGGACAGCTTGATCACCATGGCGCGCGGCGAGTTTGTGCCCGTGGTGCAAAACGGTGTGGTGCAGATGCGGCCAGTCCACGTAGGCCGCGACCTGGGATCGCAGGTGTTCATCACCGCAGGATTGCAGAACGGGGACATGGTCGTGGTGAACCCCAACGACTCAGTGAAGGAGGGGGCGCATGTGACTGCCAAACCTGCTCCGGCTGGGCAGGAGGGCAGCGAGGCAAAGCCGGCGGCCGGAGGTGGAAAGGACGGCCCGAAGGGCAGCCAGGCGCAGCAGGACCAATAGCGCCTCTGTCCCTAAGATTCTGGGCGCGCGAAAGGACTATTTCTGATGATGGGTATTGGTCATTATTCCGTGGCGGACCCGGGGAAGCGCCGCGCTTTGCAGTTCAGTCTGGCGGCAATCTGTTTTTCCATCGTTTTGTGGGCGGCGCCGTGCGCTCAAGCGCAGCAAGTCTCGGCGGCGCTTAGCACTTCGGCTCCCTTAGCCAACGCAGTGCCCGATGCTCCCACACCGCTGTTGTCTCTCGCGCAAACCGCCGCGCAGATAACAGCACCAGCAAATCCGCAGGATGGCAAGTTGTACCTGTCGCTGCGACAAGCCTTCAAGATGGCGCTCGAAAACAATCTCGACCTCGAAGTGGAGCAGATCGATCAGTCCATCGCAGAAGGGAGCGTGCCGCTGGCGCAAGGCGGCGGCTTGCCGCGGCCAATCAACTACACCATCATGGATGCGCCAGCCGGGATGGGAGGAGCAGCCGTGCCGCTGCTGAGTTTTTCATCGCCGGGGCTGGCGCCGGCGAGCGTGGACCCCATTCCTTCCACAATCTCTTCTTCGTACAACACCAGCCGGGTGCTGGAGACGTCGCACTCGCTGTCACTGGGGACGAGCCCGTATTCCGGCGGTTCGCTGGTGCCGGGCTTTGACGCGCAACTGCTGGGCCGATATGGTTGGCTGCGCCGAAACCCGCAAGTATCGCTGTTGACGGCAAACCCTTCCTCAGAGACACCTGCGGACAAGGCGATCACGGACAACACGCTTGGCGATACTATCCTGACCAAGGGGTTTAGCCCGGGGACGACGGTCGAACTGGGGGTGAACGACTTTGTGCAGAGCTTCTACTCCGGGCGCTCATCGGCCGTTCCCTTCTCCCACCCCAATGCATATGCGCTGATCGCACAACCCCTATTCCGCAACGCAGGCCGGGGAAACAACACCCGCTTTATCGCCATCGCGAAGACCAACAAGGCCATCTCATCCGCGGTGCTGGAGCAGCAGATGATCAGCACGGTTGCGGGAGTGGACAACTTGTACATCGACTTGATCAGCCTGCAGGATGAAGTGAAGGTGCAGCAGCAGGCGCTGACTGCTGCCGAGCAGTTGTTGACAAACGACCGGCAGCAACTCGATGTCGGGCGCTTGCCCCCCATTGAGGTAGCGCGGGCGGAGTCGCTCGTGACCACCACACGGGTACTGCTGGAGCAGTCCAAAGCTCTGCGTGACCAGCAAGAGGTTATCCTGCGGACCCTTATCGATCCGCGGTCTTTGACTGCAAAAGACGCACAGCTTCCCGACATCGTGGCAACTGACCTTCTCTCGCCGCCCCCGGCAGCGGTTGAAACGCCATTGCCGGAATTGGTGAAGCTGGCCTGGGATACGCGGCCGGATGTGCGACAGGCGCGGTTACAGATCGTGAACGGCGAGCGGCAGGTAGCGGGCTCGGCCAACGCGGCCAAGCCGGAGATCGATATATACGGGAATTACGAGACCCGGGGTGTGGTGATACCGGGGCTGCTGGACACGGGGGGAAGCACGCTGACGGGGAACACCCTGCTGGAGCAGGTGCCGACGGGCGGTAACCGGTCGTCGACCTTATACGAGGCGGGCATTCAGTTCTATCTGCCGGTGCAGAACCGGGTAGCTAAGGCGAACCTAAGTGCCGATAAGGCAATTTTGCGCCAGCAACAGCTGCGGGAAACGCAGTTGGAGTCCTCGATAGCCGCGGAGGTGCGCAATGCGATCACAGCCCTCCGCGCGGCCGAGAATGCGGCGACTGCGGCGGTCAAGGCGCGCGAGCTGCAGGAAAAACTGCTTTCTGCAGCGCAAGAGAGCTTCCAGGCGGGGTATGGGACCAATCTCGCGGTGATCGAGCAGGAAACCTATCTGGCGCAGGCGCAAAGCAGTGAAGTCGTAGCCAAAGCTGCGTGGTTAAAGGCCGCGGTGCAGTTGGATCGAGTGACCGGGCAAATGCTGGACCGGACAGGGATCAGCTTGAAAGATGGACAGGGGAATGAAAGGAATTCGCCAACACGCTGAGCTCGTTGTGGTCGTTGTCACGCTTGCTTCCAAACCGATTGTCATGAATATTCTTCGTTTCGGAATTGCCTGCGCCGTAATGGCTTTACCCGCAGTTGTTTCTGCGGCAAACAGAGGCATGCAGGCGGGCGCAGGACAGGATACCCCGGTTCTGCACGTCTATGGACCCGGTGGCCCTTTACCAGCCATCAAGGAAGCGGCAGAGGTATTCGGCAAGGAGAAGCACATCCAAATCGTTGTAACGGGCGGCCCTGCTCCTAAGTGGCTCCATGACGCGCAACAGAATGCGGACCTCATTTTTAGCGGCTCAGAAGACATGATGAGTGACTTCCAGGTTGCGATGCAAGGCACCCTGGACCCAACCACCATCACGCCTCTGTATCTGAGAGGGGCCGCGATCCTTGTCCGTCCCGGGAATCCATCGCACATCAAGGGACTGCAGGATTTGATGAAACCAGGGCACCGCATATTGGTGGTTAACGGCGCGGGTCAAAGGGGTCTATGGGAAGACGTTGCCGGACGTCAGGGAGACATTGCATCGGTAGCGAAGTTCCGTGCCAACATCGCGATCGTATCCTCCAATAGTGGTGACGCCCGGACCGACTGGATCAACGATGAGTCACTCGACGCATGGCTTATATGGAACATCTGGCAGGTGTCGAATCCGTCGCTGGCAGAGATTGTTGCAATCGACCGAGCCCATCAAATTTATCGTGATTGCGGAATCGGCCTGACAACCAAAGGAAAGGCTCGCGCTGAACCAGGCGAATTCATTCGTTTCCTTCAGTCTCCACAGGGCGCACAGATATTCCAAAAATGGGGATGGAGCGTTCAGCCATGAATGCAAAACGTGGAACGGGCCCAGTCCTCCGCATGTGACTTAAAGGTCGAAACGCATGATGGGGCGCGCGCGCGAGCGGCGGCCCACGACGCGGAAACCGATTCGCAGAAACGTTGAAACATACCCCGTCCCCGTAGAACTGGGAGAAAGATTGGCATCGAGTGGGTAAGCTTCGAGAGCCGGTACGCCCGCTCTCCTTGCGGTTTCGATGGCTTCGTGGATCAGCATCGAGGTAACTCCTCGCCTCCGATATCCCTTGCGTATGTACAAGCAGGAGATCGACCAAACTGGCAGGTCATCGATTCGTTGCCAGGAACGATCCAGCCAGGACAACATAGCGCGCGGTGTAAGTTGACACCAGCCAACAGCAAGGTCGCGGTCAAAAGCAATCAGCCCGGGAGGCGGACCGTGACGAACCACATCGTGAAGGTCCACCCTGTTGGCATCGTGGGGCCTGCGCCGATATTCATTTCCTATACGCCAGTACATACACCAGCAGCCGCCACACCCGCCCTTGTCGCCTAAAAGGTCCTCCAGAGCGGGCCAGCGTTTGGGGGTAGCCGGATAGATCGTGAGCTTCTGCATACGCGCGTATGGTAGCCCTTCGCCATCCTCTTATGCCGTGCCCCCGCATCGGAACGGGAGCCATGGGATCCGGCTCCGCACGATCATGGGGCGATCGTGAATCAAGGAAGGCCGCAAAAGTCCAATGGTGCTCTTCGATGTACCGCGATCAGTTCTCTCACCACTGCGGGCCCATCGAAGGACGCGATGCGCGTCCATTCGAATTCGGGCCGGGTTTTGATGTTTATGTCGAACCAGTTGGGTTTATTCATTTCGGGCTCGGGGCTAAGAGTGCCATCCAGCGTATTGGCGTTAGGAGAGTCCAGCACAACAAAGTTTGGATGTGCACAAAGAAAATCGCGATTATCCTGGATGTTTTTAGAAAAATAGCCGTTGGCGCGGTATGCCTGCATCAGGTGGTAAGCGAGTACACATCCCCGCTGACCCACCAGGGAGGATGGCCAATCCAGCAGGTGAAAGAAGTGGGCACCAGGATCGTGCGCTAACCGCATGAGCTTCACAAAGTCCGCTTCCGAAGGCGCGACCACGGGAAGCCCCGGGGGAATCGTCTCTTCCAGCCGGTGCACATCCAGGTAAGCCCAGCTCTGTTCGATGGGTTCCAAGGCCAGCACCGTAAGGACGGGTAAGATCATCAGAAACAACACCACGACAATCCACGCTGGACGCGCTGCCAGGCGCGAACCTGCCTGGCTGTCGGCGCCGAGCGCGTCGGCGCAAGCTGCCAGCAGAATCGCCATGCCAATGCCGCTGGGCAGGAAGTACCTCGGAGTAAAGACGGGAGTAACGACGTGCGACAACACAAACAACACCAGCGGCATGGAAAGCAGAACATAAGCCAACAGCAGCAGGGCGCCTTTCGGATCGGCGATCGCGCGCCAGCCCGTCTTACGAATCTTTACTATCCCGAACACAAGAACCGCCGCCTGCGGAACGTTGATGAGGACTTCCGATGCGCGGGTAACGATCTGGAAAACTACTTTGTGCGAATGCGTGTCAAAGAACGCCCGCCACCAACTGGCATCTGCGAACCAGTACCCCGAGCGCAGGTCCATCAGGCCCGGCATTGCGATCCAGCTATGGGGCCTACCCGCCGCCATGGACGACAGGATCGCCGGCACCCAAAGAAGAAGCGGCAGCCAGCCGGCAGCATACACCAGATAGAGCTTGAATCGAAGCCGTCCCCTGGCGGCATCGACCAGCATCAGCGCCAGCAGGATCAGGCCGCCGTAAATGATGCCCAAGACGTGGCTAAACACCAGGGCCGCTTGAGAGAAGAACGCAAATGCCAGAAGCCAGCGGGATGGCGCCTCCGTTCGTGTGACCAGGCGGGCGTAAAGGTTAACTGTAACCGCCACAGCAAGCATGTAGAGTCCGTAGAAACGGGCTTCCACATTCTGGTCGAGCAGCAAACCCGAGGTGCCCCAGAATGCCAGAACTGCAAACGCAGTGGTCCATATTCCATAAAAGCGGCGTAGACTCCTCCAGGTCACCATCAGCGCTCCACACATCGCGACGCTCGAATACAGTCGAAGTGCAAGAACACTGGTGCCAAAGGCCTTTGCCCAAAGCCAGGCGGTCGTATAAAAGAGAGGCTGGCCGCCATCGGCCCCATGCTGAATGGCGTAGTACAAGTGCCACAGCGAAGGATCGCTGACCTCTCTCCAGGTGAATATCTCATCGAACCAGACTTGTTTGTGTGGAGACCAGA
Organism: uncultured Acidobacteriaceae bacterium; assembly: GCA_963821315.1. Taxonomy (GTDB): domain Bacteria; phylum Acidobacteriota; class Terriglobia; order Terriglobales; family Acidobacteriaceae; genus PALSA-350. Next base: position 865,739 of record CAWGDP010000025.1, read on the forward strand.
GGATGCAAGACAAAAGCAGGCACAGCGAAGCGCAGGTGAGTAAGAGGGCCTCGCCCACCGTCGTCTTCTGCGCGGGAGGACGATCTAAATTGCTGTCCGCTTCGTGCAAGGACCCTCGCGTGGGCTGAAGTTTTTCTCTTACTCCTCGGCTTTTCGCCCTTGCGCCTTCAGCGTGTTCTCCAGCTTAATTCAAATCCGCCCTTGCGCTCAATGCGAATGGCGCTCGACGGCTCCGAAGCGTGACTGAGAGCCCTTTGGGCACATCGCTATAAGACCGTCCCGAAAATAAGATCGACTGCGGCGCTAGCCGCTCGTTCGAGCTCGGCATCGCTTTCATGCTTGCCGACTCCAGCCAGGCGACGGTAGAGGACGTCTCCCGTCAGTGAGTCGTGAAGGATCACCGCGATCCGGTCAATAGGAATCGTTGTCTTTCGCAGCTCTCCGCGACGACTCTCCAGCAGAGATCGAATGAACGAAGTTGTTTTGGCGGGACCGTGCGTGTACCATACCTCACCTACTTCAGGACAGTTCAGGGCCTCGCCGACAGCGAGACGATGAAGCTCAACAGACCGTTTTGCGGTAATGAGCTTAAGGATCTGAAAAGAGAGTTTCTTCAGGCTCGCTTCAAGGTTCAAGCCTGTGTAGTCAATCTTGGTGAGCGGTTTATTCGCCTCGCGGCACAGGTTTTCGATACTTTTGATGAACAGCCCACACTTCCCACCGAATTCGCTATAAACCGTACTCTTCGAACCGCCAGCCAGCTCGACGATCTTGTCAATGGTGACACCGTCATAGCCGCGCTGCAAAAACAAGTCGGCTGCGACTTTTTGCAGCCTGGTGTTTCGCACCTCTCCCCGCGACCGCTTGTTAGGCATTGATCTCTCTCCATCTCTCCGCCCCTGCATGCGTGCAAAAATGCTTTATGCAATCCGGCCGCTTGAATCCCCTTTACCGGCAACGTTTATGCGACCTGTTTTCGCACCACTCTGCATTGCGGGCTCCCTAGAGTTGTCATCAGACGCCTCTCTATTGTACTGTACCGTACAGTACAATAGAATGAAGTTATCTCATCCCAGGAGACTTCATGGATCGTCGGAATTTTCTTTCTGGCTCTCTCGCCGCTTCTGCCCTCTCGCTTGCTACTGCTGGTGATTTAGCTGCCCAGGTAGGCTCTTCCGCAGACAAATCTGCGCCGGAGTACATGGATCTGCGCCGGTACCATCTGGCGAGTGGACCGGGCGTAAAGCTCACCAATGTTTTTTTTGCCGATGCCTTAATTCCGGCATTGAACCGGCTCGGCATTGGGCCAGTCGGTGCGTTCTCTGTTTACTTCGGACCGGATAGCCCGTCCTATTACCTGCTGATGCCGAGTTCGAAGCTGGAGACATTAGTTACGGCTGACCTGGAGTTGGCGAAGGACGATGTCTTTATGAAGGCGGCTGCGCCGTTCTGGGATGCTCCCGCCGCCACGCCGCCCTATATCCGTATAGAGAGTTCCCTATTGCGAGCGTTCCCGGGATACCCAAAGGTCACTCCGCCGGCTTCCGCTGCAACCAAGGAAAAACGCATCTATCAACTTCGCCAGTATCTATCGCCGACAAACATGGATCACGTTCGCAAGGTGGAGATGTTTCATAACGGCGAGTTCGGCTTTTTCGCCAAGGCCGGCGCTGCAGGAGTTTTTTACGCCGATACACTGGTCGGACCGAATCTGCCGAATCTTACCTATCTGCTCAGCTTTCCTGACATGGCATCGCTGGAGGCAGATTGGGAAAAGTTTTCAGCCGATCCCGATTGGAAGAAGCTCTCTGCCGATTCCAGGTTCAACCTGGACCCACCAACGGTATCAAACATAACCAGCCTCGTGCTGCGTCCCCTAGCCTGTTCGCAGGTTTAATCGGCTGGACCCATCAAAACAGATAGAGGGAATACAAGATGAAACAATTACTGATCGCGGGGCTCTTTCTGGCCCTGGCGGCGACCCGGGTAGATGCGCAGATCAATGCAGGCGAGCAGAAGCCCGAGCCTGGTCTGCCTTTCAACATGGTCCAGGTAACGACCCTCAAGCTGCCCTGGCGGATCGCCTTCTTGCCCGACGGGCGCATGCTGATCACCGAGAAGGTCGGCGGTATGGAGTTGGTCACTCAGCAGGGAGCCAAGACGCCCGTCGCGAATGTGCCGCCCGTTCTTTACAAGGGACAAGGCGGCCAGCTGGGTGTCTTCCTCTCCCCGCACTACGCCAAGGATCACTTCGTTTACCTCACCTATTCGGAACCGGGCGAGCCGGGCGGTTCGAGCCTGGCTCTTGCACGAGCCAAGCTGGCGCTGGGCCCGGATTCGGCAAGCCTCGAGGACCTCAAGGTGATCTGGCGTGACGGCGAGAGGGGCAATGGTGGACAGTTCGGTGCGCAAATAGCCTTTTCCCCGGATGGCCATTATCTATTCCTTACCGTTGGCGATCGGCAGCGCATGACGCCGGCTCAGGATCCCAACCAGCCACTGGGCAAGATTCTGCGCCTGACGCTGGATGGCAAGCCTGCGAAAGGTAATCCGATGGCCGGGAAGAAGGGTGCGGCCAGCGTGCCCGTAATTGATCCACCGAAGGATACTGAAGCCGCGAAGACTGCTCCAGTCGTGAGAACGTATACCTTCCCCGGACCTAACCTGACGCCGGCAGAGACCTGGAGCAGCGGACACCGTACGCCCTATGGTCTGGCCTTCGCGCCTGACGGCCGGTTGTGGGAGATCGAGCATGGTCCGAAGGGCGGCGATGAGTTGAACCTGATCGAGCCCGGCAAGAACTATGGCTGGCCGCTGGCCTCCTACGCGACCAACTACAACGGAGTACCGATCCCGAGTCCGGACACGCGGCCTGATTTGACCAAGCCTGTCATCTACTGGACGCCGGTCATCGCGCCCGGCAATCTCATCTTCTATAACGGTGCGATGTTCCCGCAGTGGAAGGGCTCCGCTCTCATAAGCGGTCTGGGGAGCATGTCGCTCAACCGCATTACCTTCGATGGTCAGGGCGGCGCCAAGCCCGCCGAACGCTGGGATGTTGGTCACCGGATCCGCGACGTAGAAGTCGCTCCCGATGGCTCGCTATGGATGCTCGAGGATTCTACGACAGGCGGTCTGTTCCACGTGACGCCGAAGGAACCCTAAGTCAACCAGAGCAATCTTCACGGCGCAGAAGAAAGACTCCGAGGGCTCACCGCTCCATTTCTGTGGTGAGCCCCGGAATCGTCTCAGATGTCGCTCCTGTTCAGCCTGGGAACCTCACCGATAAAATGCGCAACACCACGCGCATAGCGGGACAGCCACTCCAGGCCTCATTCTGTAGCGTAGCCCACACCTCTACCCCGTGGCCGCGAAGAAGCCGAAGCACCGATTTTCGCTACAACGTGCTTCGAGATGTGTTTCGACGTAAATTCAGCTCCACACGCAAAACGCGTCAACGGACCAAACGAATGAGCGGACGCAAGCCCTACCATATACAGGCCGGGCACCGATGTTTCGAATTGTCTGGAGAGAACCGGCGTATCTTCTACTTGATGAACCAGGCGGCGCAATTTCTCGTCGAGAAATCTCATACGTGAAATTGAGACTTGATAGCCCGTTGCGCTGATGACGTGATCGGCAACCAACTCGGAATTGCTTCCATCCTTCTCCACGATCTTGAGATGCACCTTGCCATCTTCTATTGAGGCAGACTGGATTTTGCAACCGAGGTGCAGAGGGAATTTGCCAACGACCTTGTCACGGACGAACCATCCCGGAGCCGGGCCCAGATGATCCCGGACAAAACGGAAGCGAAACTTCTGCGGCATGGCATGAAATAGCAGAGGAGCGTCGGTGCACAAACGCGAAGGCCATCCAATGCCAATGGCAGAGCGGGGATATCTCACTCTTTGCTTGAGGGGCCGGGGCTCCTTTGCCTTTGTATGGAAAGCGATCTCTTGCCGTCTTGCAACCAACTGTACCTGTGAACCCTCTTCATGAAGGATTGCGGCAATATCGACGGCCGACGCACCAGCTCCCAAAACCACGACTGTCTTTCCGCGGAAGCTAGTCAAATCATGGTGTTCTGAGCTATGCGAGACATGGCTGCCAGGCAGATCGGCGAGAAATGGCGGCAGATAGCTGAAATTTGTAATGCCCGTGGCTACGATTACGGTGTGCGCATGGACAATCTGCCCGTCCGCGGTCTCGAGTTCGAAGCCTTCAGAAGTACGGCTGACTGAAGTAATATCCGTTTGTTCCAGCGTTGGCACCAGACGCTTTTGAAATTCGACCCCGTAAGCCGAGAAGACTTCAAGAGGAACTGGATTACCAATATCATCATATGGTAAATTCATCTCCTCGCAATAATGGCGCAGAGTGAAAGAAGAATCCGGATCATAGAGGCCGGAGGCGAACCCTTCGGACTTGAGCAGCATGCCTTTGGGCATGTGGCTCCGCCAGCTTTGCATCGGCGAGCCGAATATCCGAAAGCTCAAGTTGCTCTTCGCCAGGTGCGCGGCTATAGAGAGGCCATATGGGCCCGCTCCGACGATGACAGTATCTACATTCATAACCCTTTTCAGTCCCTGCGTGGAAGTGTATCTTCTGAGTATAGCGGGGTCGCGAACAGCTCTATCGTTTTCTCAAACGAGAGTCGTTCGAATACGTAGAAGGTGGGCTTGTTGGACGGGGGTTCGCAGCCAAAAATTTTGATTTGTGCAACTCTATGGTGGCCCTCCTCCGCCCGCCTCGCGATGGCATTCGTGCGCCATGGCTGTAATGTTTCCGCCCTATGCCCGCCCGGGCACCCGCTTCGTTTTGTCACCGGAATCAGTTCGATTTACTCCTATCAAGGTCTTGCATCGATTGGCTTGCTCCGGGCTGCCATACGCGCGGCAAAGCCTACACTCATTGTGCCCTGTGATGACACTGCGGTCTGGCAGCTGCACGCGCTACACGCAAGCGAAGCCGACCTGCGGCCCCTGATTGAACTTTCTTTAGGCGCCGCAGAGGCATACCCGGCAATTCAGCAAAGAGGTGAGGTTTTGCGGGTCGCGCAGAGTCTGGGTATCCGTGTGCCGTTGACTCATACACTTAATTCCGCGGAGGATTTGAACGACTGGAAATTTGATAAGCCGGCAGTTCTGAAGCTGGATGGTACCTGGGGCGGCGAGGGCGTAACAATCGTACGTTCTCTTGAGGAAGCGACCCAAACATTTCACTCCGCACCCAAAACAATGAAGGCCTGGATGGCATGGAAACGCTTTCTGATCAATCGCCATTCTTTTGCTTTGTGGGCATGGCAGAGACGAAAGATTTCGAAAATGACGATCCAGGAATTTATCCCTGGTCAGCCGGCAACCACTATGTTTGCCTGCTGGCGCGGAGAGGTTCTCGCTTCCAGTACAGTTAAGGTGCTGGTCTCACAAGCGCCTACAGGTGCCGCCAGTGTGGTCCAGGTGCTAAAAAACAACGAGATTGAAGATGCAGTCCGGCTGCTGGCCAGGAAGTTGCAACTAAGTGGGTTTCACGGGCTGGACTTCGTCCTCGAAGAGGATACTGACGCAGCGTACCTGATTGAGTTAAATCCTCGCGCCACGCAGTTGGGTCACCTGAACCTATCCACACACGGCGATCTGGCTGGAGTGATGGCTGGAAAACTTAAAGATGAAGTACCGGACGGGATCGCTTCCGAAAATCAGATTCAGAGCAATACTATCGCGATCTTCCCATTTGCCTTTAAGTCAAATCCCGGAAGTGCCTACCTGCATGAGGGATACCACGATGTTCCCTGGGACGAGCCTGCCCTGGTGCGTGAATTGTTGCGCGATCCTTGGCCAGAGCGGCAATTGCCGAGCCGTATCTACCACTATTTAGGGTTCCGGAAAAAGCTTGCTTCCGAACGCAAGGTCTATCGAACGATCGATGCAAAAGTGCGACCCTGATGCCGAGGTTCTCCTGCCGGCTGCATCCGTTCTGACGGAATGAGTGTCGGAAAGCTGTCCGGCCACTGTCGAGATTTCGACTCCGGATGTTTTCAAACTTCTGCCATGATCACAGGGATAAATCCTCCTAATCAGGCTATATCTCGACATCTATCATTTACGGCCGTTTTGGCATTGCGAATGCTCTATAAACCAGCAATTCCAGAAAGGGCTCTCCGGTGCCACTCCAATTTGAGCAAAAACTCGATAATCTCAAGAGCCGGCTGCTGGTCATGGCGGGCATGGCGGAGCATGCCATCCAGCGCGCCGTCGAGGCTTACCAAACGAGGGACCTCTCGATTTGCGACCTGGTGGACCACGGTGAGCGAGCAATCGACCGTATGGAGCGCGAGATCGACGAAATGGCGACCGATCTGTTGGCCACGCAACACCCGCTGGCCCATGATCTGCGTTTCACCCTCGCAGTGATCAAGATCAACGGCAATCTCGAACGGATGGGCAATGCCGCGGCCAGCATCAGCGACCATGTACGCAGTCTGCAGACCTTTCCGCTGGTGGATCTACCGGTCGATATCCCGCGGATGGCTTCGCTTGCGCAGGGAACGATGCGCAACGCTCTGCGCGCTTTTATCGAAGCCGATGGCGATCGGGCGCAGTCCGTACTGTCCGTGGATGGCGGCATGGACCGGCTCCACAAGACAACCTATCATTCGCTCTCCAGCCTGATTGAGAGGCAATCGGAAGTGATTCCCCAGGCGCTCAACACGATAATGATCGCCGGTAGTCTCTGGCGTGTTGGCGGCCATGCCAAAAGCATTGCCGAAGACGTGATTTTCTGGGTCCGAGGCGCGGATGTGAGAAACCCTATGCAGCCTGCGGGCAACGGCTGGACAAACTAGCAACCATAGACAAAACCTGCGAGGGACCGCGGGACCGCCGGCCCGTTCGTATTTGCGGAACTCGCGTACACTAGCACGCGAGCTACAACCGCTCCCTTCACGGAGCGGTGTAGCTCGCCACCACAGTTAACACATCTACTGCTGTTTCAGGGTGTAGGACTGCGCTCCCGTTCCGTTGCAAGTGTACTGTTGCAACTGGAGCAGAACCGCTGAAGAAGCCCCGGGAACATCCAGGCACTTGCTGCTGTTCTTAACTACAAATTTATAGGCGCCGTTTCCCACCGACACCGGCATCCACTCTTCTGTTTGTCTCAACTTTCGAGGTATAAAGTTGGATCGGCACTTGGTCCGCAGTCTCCCACGCCCCTCCGGTTACATCCCAGACGAGCTTATTGCTGGCACTCGATGCGCTGCGGTTCACCACCTGGTAGTAGCCGCTGTCAGCAGCCGGTTGGAACTGCCATTGCTGTAACTGCGATGTGCCACAAGTGTTTTGCTGCAGCGCAGCCCGAGCGGTCGTGGAAGCGGATCCCAGGCATAAGGTGCTGTCGGTGTTCACGATGGTGTACCACGCCGTAGTCGAGATAGCGGAAGTCGGTGCAGAACCTGATCCGGATCCACTCCCGGAGCTACCGCCTGATCCACCCCCAGATTCGCTTCCGCTGGAGCCGCTCGACGAAGCCTCCGGGCCAACGACTATGCTATTCGAGCTGATTTTCGTTAGCCACGTCTGATACTCCGTGCTCTCCATCGCCAGCGTAATCGGGTTGGTCGAGATTGACTGGTTCGTGCCGTAGTAACTGCCATTGAGCGGAAACCACTCGTCGTTCCGGTAACCGTCCCAGGCGCAGCGCGCTGCCCAGCACATCCAACCCACCGTGTTGTTGTACATGTTGTTGTTGTACATGGAACCGTTGGCGATGTTCCCATAGACGTCGTACAGCGTAAGCCCCACATTCTGGGCCGGAATCTTAGTGCCGTTCGGCAGCAAGCCCGCAGAGATTACCCGATTGTTATAAGCCGCGTTGTCGTGGCCGGTTCCAATCTCGATCCCCATATTGACCGTGTCGATAACCTGGTTGTTGTAGATGTTGTTGAAGGCGGTAGCCGTCTGCGCCGTATCACTCGCGGTGCCATCGGTGGTAAAGCCGCCCCCATTGTAGCTATCCACTGCGGGATTGTAGGCGTACGCTCCCTGCACGTAGTTGTCGTGAATCTGCGCCGGGCTACTCGAGGTGCCGCCGGAGTCGAACATGTTGATGTTCTCATTCACCAGGCTTTGCGACGGATAGTTCACAATTTCATTCCACGCAATCTTGATGCCCGGTACACCGTACGCGCCGCTGAGTTGGAAGGCATGGGCCCACTTCCAATTGGTCTCACCCGCCAGCGTGCCGTTATTCCCATTGCTCTCAACCCCGAGAATGTTTCGTCCCCGATTATTCAGGATTGTGATCGTCTGCGTCCCATTGCGATTTCCGGTATAGCCGCGCAGATACACGCCGAACTGTACATTCTCGAAATAACAGTTCTCCACGTCGAGCAGGACGGAATTCTGAGCGTCGACAAAGAGACCGTATCCCTGGCCGCTCACGTTCGGGTTGACGCCAATGCCAATCACATTCTTCACCGTCAGATTGTTGCCGTAATCGGGATCGTTGATCAGATCGGCTGGGCCGGTGACGTAGGAATTCTGGATGATGACGGGTTCCGTGGTGGAAATAGTAACCGCCGCCGTATTTGGATTCGTGCTCTTCCAGTTCCCGGAGTAGGTGCCTCCCTGGGTGATGGTGATCGGGCCGCTCCATTGAATGTTGCCAATCGAGCTGGCCACAGTCGTGGTCGCTGAGTGTCCCTGGTAGGTGGCCGTAACGGCAACGTTGCCGGTAGCGAACCCAGAGGCCACTCCACTACTCGAGACGTTGACCATCCGGGGATCCGAGGAACTCCAGGTAACGTTGCCGCTTACATTCGTGGTGGAGCCGTTGGAGTAGTTTGCCGTCGCCGTAAGCTGCGTCGTGCCGCCAATCACCACCGTGGGCTCACTGGGCGTTATCGAAATTGAGCTCAATGTTTGGCCCTGGCCTGGTGCTGCCACTAATAGAATGAGCAGCACAAGAGCTGACAAGCGGACAAAGCATGCGAGGGTTCCGCCGCTGGCAACACGGCAAAGGAGCGATACGGGGGATAGAAAAACCCCACTTTTGCTGGAGAGACGTTCCATGGAGATCGACCTCATCTAAAAATTAAAATCGTAGACACACTGCACCCGCGAGTGGCGAGTCCAGCCCGCAGATGTACCTGCGTTCATGGAACGAGCGCCCCCGTGAGGAAGACAGCCGGACTGTTGAGAGGCAGGAAAGAAAAAACTCGGTCCTGAGAACGGACGAGGCGCAGATGCGCGTGGCTAAACGCTCAATCTGCGGGGAAGAATCATTTCGTGTCTTGGAGGACTATAACGAGGTCGCTCGTACAGCGCAACCCCAAAGGGTTGAAACTTCGGTTTCGTTCAAGAGAAAAAACCATCTCAGAACCGCAAGCTTGGCATGCGAGCAAAAAGTAACCAATCCGTGTCACGGAAGATGCAAAAACAACACAGTCGCTGTTATGATACGGTTGCCTTACCAAGTTGGCGTCTAACGTCCCCGGTCTCCGGCAGTGGCTGCGTTACAGTTTTGTTACTGTCACCCACGTGACTGAGGCCGTCACATTCGACCAGGCAGCTAGCCAAAACATACGAAGCGCCAAAGCCCGTCCTCATCGGAGAACAATCTCCAGCTTAGTGACGGAGGCGGCCGGAATGCTGACGTTCAGCAGGCCACCGCTCACCGCCGTCGCGAGCGTTGTGGGCATCACGGCATTCGGGTGGTCGAAGGTGTTGTGCGCGTGCATGTCACTGGCCGCCAGAACGGTACCAGATGCACTGGCTACCGCGGCGCCTCGAAGGGCGATCTGGGTGTCGATCGTCTTCGACAAATCGGGATTGACTATGGTGAGCGTCACGACCTGATTTTTTCGCGATGCTGAGCCGTTGAGACCCCAGAAACGTGCCGGCCGGTCTTCGCGCATGTACTGTACATCCGGCGCCGAGAACTCGGCCCGCAGAGCCTGCCCGCCCTGGTGCGCGGCATACATCGCGAATACATGAAAGTTGGGTGTGGCGAAGAAGCGGTCCTCATGCGCCATAAATAGCGCATTAATGTTGTTGATGAGCTGTGCGCAGGCGGCCATGCTCACTTTCTCCGGGTTGCGGTTAAAGGTATCCAGAGTCAGCGCCGTGGCCAGCGCATCGCGCAACGGTTATCTGCTGGCCGAAGATATGGGTGGGGTCGAGTTCGGTTCCCTCGCGATACCACGGTCCATACTCATCCACCACCAGCTTGACGCGATGCTGCGTATCGTACTGCCCCATGACCGCCCACTGATCGTGAATGATCTGCTCCATGCGATCGCACTCGCGCAACAGCTCATACCAGTCTACGGAATCAAACTGCAGCGCGTCGCCTTTGCCGGCCAGCCAGTCCTTCGTCTTGCCGCGGCTCAAGTTCCACGCATAGTGATGTACCGACCAGCCCGTAAAGCCAGGGTTGTTGTAGACTCGGTCGGAGTAGATCTGTTGGAAAAAGCGATGGGTCCAATCGATATCGTTATCGTTCGGACCGGACCCGATCAGTTGCAGGTCCAAGCCGTATCGCGGTATCCAATCCGAATAGCGGCGGAACTCGGAGGCATATTCTTCCGGGGTAAAGTCTCCGCCGCAGCCCCAACTCTCGTTGCCTATGCCCCAGTAGCGGACATGGAACGGCTCTGGAAAACCGGCGGCCGCGCGCACCTCAGCCAAGGTTGTGCTTCCCGCAGGAGAGTTGCAGTACTCTACCCAATGATCAAAATCAAGCGCGGGAAGACTCCGCAGGTTCGCTGCGAGATACGGTTGTGCTCCAGTCAGCTTGCAAAACCGCATGAACTCATTGGTGCCGAATTGGTTGGTTTCGAAGAGCTGCGGCCCCTTGTCGTGCAGTCTGACCGCATCGTGATCAACCTCCCAGAAGTTGGTACGGCGCGGCCGCTTCGAAGCTTCACCGATCCCATCTTTCCAGTCGTAGCTATCCGCGAAGCAGCCTCCTGGCCAACGAATAATAGGAACATGAATCTGCTTCATCATGTCCACCAGTTGAGAACGGATGCCGTACTGGTTGGTGATTTTCGATTTCTCTCCAACCCACACGCCGTCGTAAATCACGCCGCCGATATGTTCTGTGAACTGACCATAGATATTGGGCGAAATCTCGCCCAGCGGCTCGTCCAGAAGGACCTCAATGCGAGCGTCGGCGTCCTTCGCCCAAACATTCGCACGGGAAAAAACAAGCATAGTGCCTGCAACCGCCGAGCTCTTGAGAAACTGTCTCCTTTTCACGGCAACTCCCTGCCATTTCAGTCAGCAAAAATGGCAAATACATTCGCGCCCATGGCCAAACCATTCCGCTAGACTACACCGACGCCAAGTGTCGCACCCCTACGAACGAATTCTTACTCTGCAGCGTCGGTAGCCAATGATTTGACAACCGCGATATTTTGTACGAGGCCCACAGGCAGACCATGCCTCTCCTTCAAATATTCCGGGCTGTTGTAGGAGAGCCACACCCTTCCCTGGCGGTCTTCCCAAACAAGGATCTTCAGCGGAAGGTCAAGAGCTATGCTCGGCGTGGCGAGCATAAGAGGCGTCCCTCCTTTGGGGTTGCCGAAGATGAGGAGTTTGGTCGGAGGCATTGTCAACCCCACCTTTGCCGCTTCCCCGCTATGGTCGACCACAATGAAGAGGGTGATCCCTTTCGATTGGAGAATACTCTTGAGTTTGTCGACGGTCTGGTCGACGGAATGCTTGCTGGGAACGTCGACAATTCCATTGTTCTTTTGAACCGGGTTATCGGCCGCCGACGCCGGTAGAACAAGTGCCAATAGAAGTGGAACCAGATTCCATCGTTTCATGACTTATCTCCTGTACCAACTCCATGGGTGGATGGTCAGCCCTTCGCATTTCCTCGCCGATTGTATGCGGAAATTCAAAAAGTAGTAGGACTGGACAAATCGTTCAACAAGAGAAATTGTCAAGTGAACGTCCCGTTTCCCAGCAGGGCTCGGCAGACGGATTTTGTCAGTCGTTCCAGCGCCGCCCTCAATTCATCTTCCTTTATTCTCCCTCCTCCATGATATTGCTGCATCAACCGAAAATGTCCCCGCATAGCAGCGGCCCTTCCCGCAATCGCAGGGAAGGCTGCGTTTGCGCGGCCATCGGCAGCGTCATCTTGATCATTTTTTCGGAGGCATGGTGATACAGCTCTCTCTCAAGTATTTAGCCCGGGTCTCGTTCGCACGTATTGTAGCTATAACAGTTTCAATTATCCTGACAGGATTTGCGGCCGGCGCCCAAGCGCAGTCGATCCAAGGCAGCGTCCTCGGCGCAGTGAAGGACAAGTCCGGCGCGGTCGTTCCCGGCGCGCAGGTGACCCTCCAGAACCTTGACGACGGCACCGCCCGCGAGGCTGTGTCGAACGGAACCGGAGACTACCAGTTCCTCGACACCCCAGCTGGGCGCTATTCTGTTGTCATTTCCGCGACCGGCTTTGAGCGGTGGTCGACCTCCGGCCTCATCCTCGCGGCCCGCCAGCAGCTGCGCGTGGACGCTGTGGTGGCGGTGGGCGATGTCCAGCAGCAGGTCGTCGTTTCGGCCGACACCATCAGCACTATCAACACCGACACGGCTTCGATCAGCAGCACGTACTCCTCGACCGAGGTGCAGAACCTACCAGTGAACACCCGCGCGAGCGCCAACGGCACCAGCCCGCTGAACATCATCGGCACCTTGCCGGGCGTGCAGGAGGACCATGGCAGTTTTGCGCTTCAGGGTGCGCTGCCCTTCCAGACCGAAGTCACCGTCGATGGCATCACGGTGCAGAGCGCGGCCGGCAATAACCCGATCGCCGACGCCTTCCCCTCCTCCGAGTCGATCTCTGAGGTTCGCACCGACGGCGCAATGAACGCCGCCGAGTTCAGCCAGCCGGGCGAAGTCACGGTGACCACCAAGGCGGGCACCAACTCCATCCACGGCTCGGCTTTCTGGTACTACCAGACCGCCGGTTTCGATGCCATCCCATACACGTACCCAATCACCACGTCGAAGCCGAAGCTGGTCGCGAATACTTTCGGCGGCAGCTTCGGCGGCCCAGTCGTCATCCCGCATCTTTACGACGGCCATAACAAGACCTTCATCTTCGGCGCTTACGAGGGATGGCGGCATCCGGCGTCCACTACCTATCAATACATTGTTCCCAGCACGCTGATGAAGCAGGGGAACTTCTCCAAGTACAACGTGCTGAATCCGGTCAGCGGGCAGTATGGCCAGATCAGCGGTCTGACCGACCCCTTCACCGGGGGCAGCTACGGCACGCAGCTGCCGGCGGTCAACGGCTCGGCGCAGAAGTTATTGTCCTTTTATCCCGACCCCAACATCGGCGACCCCACAAGCTATACCGACAACGGAGTGGCCAATTATCAAGTCAACAAAGATTCCAGCGGGACCTCGAATCAGTTCGATATCCGCGGCGATCAGTACTTCGGCTCCAACCAAAAGTTTTTGCTGTGGGGCCGGTTCACCTGGAAGAACTACCCCATCAACCAACCCGAGCCGCTGGCGGTGCCCTCCACGCAGAACACCAACCAAAACCGGGTGTTGAAAATCAGCGCGAACTACACCTTCTCGCCGCGCATCATCAACGAGTTCAGCTTCGGCTATGTGCAGAACACCACCGGCCAGTCGAGCAGCTTCAACGGATTGGCCTTCACCCAGAGCCTGGGGCTGCAGGGACTGCAAAACCTTTACTTCAACGGCATCCCGGAGCTGGACTTCTTCCACCTCAGCAGCCTGAACGCTGACCGGCTCAGTTCGCTGAATAAGGCGAACACTTACGTCTACGCGGACTCTCTGAGCTGGTCGAAGGGTCACCATCAGATGAAGTTCGGCACCGAGATCCAGACCCTGCAGGCAGTCACGCCGCTGGGTTTCGTCGGCGCCAACAACTACGGCACCTTCCAGTACAACACCACGGGCAGCAGCGGGCTTTTCACCGGCGTGGACTTCGCCGACTTCCTCTCCGGACTGCCCTACGAGACCTTCTACGACGTGGTGAGCCAGGACAACGATGGCAAGTCGGCCCACTACGACTTCTACGGCCAGGACCAATGGAAGGTGAGCGATAATCTCAGCCTGACCTACGGGCTGCGCTACGAGCTTCATCCCGGGTACTACGACGTGCACGGCGACACTGGGAACTTCGATCCCAGCTATCCGCTGTCGGGAGCCTCCATCTACCCCACCGGATTCGCTAACCTGCTGGCGACCGACTTCCTGGCGAGCGCGAACGCCTGCGTGCCTTACGGCACGAGGACCGGGGGCGCGGTGATCAACGGGGCACCCTGCATGCCGGTGCTCTCCAACAGCCAGTCCGGCTACCCCAACGGCCTCAAGCACTATCCGAAGAAAAGGTTCATGCCCCGCTTCGGCTTCGCCTACAAGCCGTTCAACGATGACAAGACGGCGGTTCGCGGCGGCTTTGCCATGTACAACATCAACATGCTGGGCAACGCTTTCTACTCCCTCACCGGCACGCTACAGGCGGCGACGACGCAGTACACCAACAGCCTGACGAATGGCGTTCCTGCTTACCAGTGGCCGCAGATCTACGCGGGCGCCGGGAATGGCGGCGGAACGACGGACTACGGACAGGACTATTTCGGCACCGCGAACAGCACGAATTGGAAAGACCCCTACACCGAGCAGTGGTCGCTGAGCATCGACCGCGAACTCGCCCCGGGATATACCCTCCGCGCCTCGTACGTCGGTGCGGAAATGCATCAGCTGGTCTGGGCGCCCGACGAAAACACGCTGCCCTTCTCCAGCACCGTCTCGGCGGCCAACCAGCCGTTGAGCGCGCGCCTGTTTCCCAATTGGGGCCGTATCAACACGCGCGCCACCGGCGCCAATGAGAGCTACCACTCGGCGCAGGTCGAGTTCAACCACCGCTTCGAGAAAGGATTGCAGCTCAACTCCACCTACACCTTCGCCAAGGCGCTGGCCGACAACCAGGGACCTGCCAACGTGGGCTTCGCGGGAGACACGGGCGGTTCGCGCGCCACGTCGATCCTCGACCGCTATGCGGACTTTGGCAACGTCTACGGCACTCGCCGCAATCAGTGGAACTCGACCATGGTGTACGACCTGCCCATCGGGCGCGGAAAGAAGTTTGCCGGGTCCATGCCTCGCATCGCTGATCTGGTGGTGGGCGGCTGGCGGCTATCGAACATTTTCGTGTGGCAGACCGGTCCATTCGAGTCGCCTTACTTCGATTCCGGCCAGGGCGATCCTTCGGGAACGGGTTCAGGGCTGAACAGCAGCAACACCGGCTTCGACCCGGGCCATCGCAGTCAGTATCCCGACACCGTTCCGGAGTAAGCATCAAGCCGAGCGGACGCACACGGTTGACCTACCTCAACCCGGCCGCCTTGACCTGCCCCGGTTATCCGGGATACACGCCGGGCACGCCATGCACCACCGGCAGCGGCGCCGGCCCTTATCCCAACCCCATTGGCCGCTTCGGCGACGCGCACGCGGGATCGATCGTCGGCCCCGGCTTCGTCAATCTTTCCTCCGGGCTGAGCAAGGTCTTCCCGGTCACCGAGGGTGTGCATATACGCCTGGAAGCTACTTTCAACGACATACTGAACCATAGCAACCTCGGCGATCCGAACATGGACATCAGCTCTCCGGCCTTTGGGCAGATCACCAGCACGATCAACTGCAACTCCAACGGCAACTCGCCGACCATCGGATCGGCATGCGGAGGCGCGCGCAGCGGCCAGGTCGCGGCCCGCATCGACTTCTAAACCCAACGTTCCTTCAACCCAGGAAAAGCGCGGACCTTAGGGTCCGCGCTTTTTTTGTTCTCGTTTCTATGAATTTTGCTTGGTGATGGATCGTGAGCGTAAGTGGGCAGTCTGGGTAGGTGTAGAGACCCTGGTTGGTTGAGTCTGACCACCCGAGCGAGTCAAAAGAGAAATGACCTTAGCTCTGTTCGGCGGTTGGCTGTCCTTTCGTCCTCCGCTTTCCCGGCTTCCCACCAAGCCTTTCCCCCTGGACGGGTGCCCCAGGTTCGCACCAGCGTACCTGGGTTGAAAATGGTTTTTTCGAATGCTTTCACTCGAGGGGCAACTGAACCTTGATATGGATATAAAAGCTTTGGTGGGGGCTTCGTCCCCGTCTTTTTGTCCCAGGTACGCTGGTGCGAACCTGGGGCACCCGTCCAGGGGGCGAGGCTTGAGAGCAAGCCAGAGATTTGTCGCCCAACCAACGCATGACGCTTACCTCGCTTGGGTCGCCAGGCCGGTTGTTCATTAGGATTGGAGGGCTGTGGCCCACCTTGACATGGGCTGAGGAGGATGGACAGAACCGGCACACAACAGCAACCATCCCGGTTTCGTTTGCCCGCGTTCTCTTTAGCGCATTCAGCAAGTTGCGCCGTCCGAAAAGCGGTTCACCGGATAATTTGGACAGCTCTGGTTTTCGATGGCTTCTCCGTGGCTCCCAAGTGGCGGAGGAACTGCAGATCGCTGCACATCCTGGCTTGTGGCTACTGCCCAGAGTCTCCCATCTTCCTGGCCTTCTTCGCCTCGCGCTGAAACTCCGCTTCGATCTCCTTGGGATCGTCGCAGTCGAGGAGTTCCCGCGCCTGCTCAGCGTTCTTGGGCCGCGCGATGCGGGCCTTCGCGGGATCGAAGACCCGCAGGTCGGAGTTCACGGCGGCGTACGGCGCTAGATCGGGCGTCGCTGTGAACATGTCGCTCAGGTCGGCGGCGAGACGGTCCTCCAGATTCAGCGGGCCGAGGCCAAGTAGCTCATAGGCGGTCTTCTGGATGCTACCCATGCTGCTGTGCCGATGGGAGACGACTCCCTTGCGAATGTACGGGCTTATGGCCAGCAGGACGCTGCGGTGAGCATCCACGTGGTCGACTCCGCCCTGGGCGTCGTCTTCGGTGACGAACATCGCGCTGTCTTTCCAGATTGCGCTGCGGGAGAGGAAGTCCACGATCTTGCCCAGGGCAAGGTCGTTGTCGGCGACGTAGGAGCCGCGGTCGGGGTAGCCGTCGAGGACGCGCGGCCCGGCGGTGTGATCGCAAGGCAGCCGAATCACAATCAGCGAAGGAGCGTCGCCTTTGGCGAGCACCTGCGCGAAATCCCTGGCGAACTCAGCGTAGCGATCTTGATCGGGAATGCCCAGATTAAAGGTGGGGAAGTTGCGATCGGTGGAGGTGAAGACAGGCTGCGGGACGGGCGAGTTCAGCAACAGCCGCTGGCCGGTGGGGGCGGTGCCGTCGATCTCCTGGCTGCCCTCGACCTCCAGTCCTTCGCCGTAGTTGCGGATGGCCAGTCCGTTGTTAGCGATGTGCTCCCATAAGGTACCGAACTCGGGCTCGTCCTCGGGCATCGGCGCGTCATTGCCGCCGGTTGGGGCGCGGCGGCCGGGCGCGGCGCTGAATGCGTCGCCGGTCCTGCGGCCGCCGTAGTTCGAGGTCCAGGCCACATGGAACCACGGCGTGGGCGCGGCCCCCATCACCCATCGATGGCCGTCGGCGGAGACGTCGCTGTCCAGAAAAAATCGGTCGCTGGTGCCGAAACGCTGGGCCAACGCGTGGGCGTTGGGCGTAACCGGGATAGTCTTGTCCTGAGGGGCGCTGGAAAGCCAGCCATTCATTCCCCAGCGGGCTAGTTTCGGATCGCCGTCGCCGCCGGGCAGGTCCCCGAGGATCTCGTCGTAGGTTCGATTTTCGCGGATCACCAGGAATACATGCTTGAGCCGCGGCAACGAGCTATTTGGAGCAGCGGCAGCAAGGTTGTTGGCGACCACCGCCGCGGTGGACTCGCGCAGGTGGGATTCGTCACCGAGTCTGATCACCGAGACGCTTCCGAATTCAAGCTCGCCGATGTAGCTGCCGGTATTTACCGGGTGGAAGACCGATCCGCCGTTAGGACCGCTGCCCTTCCCCTTGGTATTGGCGACATACAGCAAAGTCCCGTCGGGAGAGATGGCCGTCGCCGTCGGATACCAGCCCACGGGCATGTGGCCCAGGATGCGGCGCGAGCCGGTGTCGACGACCGCAACCGCGTCAATGCCGGCTTCGGCGACATACAGCCTCTGGCCGCGCAGGGCAAGACCGGCGGGCATGATTCCTCGCAACGGACGGCCGCGGCGGTCGAGGAAATCCGCTCCGCTGAAGGGCGTCAGGGGGATTTCGTCGAGCAGCTTGTTTCCATCGGCGGCGATGACGGCGATCGAATCCTCATGGGCGAGCGAGACATAGACGCGATCGCCGCCGGCGACCACTCCGGTTGGCGAAGCTCCGCCGGTCGCGGTCTTCGCGGCGCTCTCGCTGTCCCTGCCAATGGATTCGCCCAGCCTCAGCTGCCCCAGCAGCTTCGGCGAAGCAAGGTCGGCAACGTTGTAGGTCCAGAGCGAACTGCCGCGCGGGTCGTTCTCCTCGCCTAGTCCGGGCACATCAATCCCCTCGACATGCGCGCCCTTGCGCGCGGCCTGGGACGGATATCCAAATGGAGGAAAGCCGACGCCGCTGTGCAGGATGTCATTCTTGTCGGCGCCGGGCAAAGTCTTGTACTCAAACAGACCCGAGTTGGTGATATACAAACGGCTCGCGTCGGGCGAAAGGGCCACTGAATAAGGATTGGCGCCGGTGGGCAGCGAAGCGATGCGCCGGCGGCTGGCGGTGTCGATCACCACTACGCGCCAGTTCCCCTGGTCGAGCACGTAGAGCAGGCGGCCATCAGGGGTGAGCGCTACTGCGGCGGAATAGCTCTGCGCGAAGCTCTTGCCCGCCGTCGCGCCGTCGAGAGGCACTTCGGCAACACGCTTCCAGGTCGCTGTCGAGAAGATGTGGATCGCACCCGTATCGCCAGTCGCGTCGTAGAGCAGCCGGCCGTCGGGAGAATACGCGATGCCCGTCGCCACCTGGAGTTGGGGATCGTTTTTGCGGCCCGCCGGGATCCGTTCCACCGAGGTCTTGGCGGCCGCGGAGCCGGGATGGTCGATGATGTTTAGCGAGAACGGCCAGCCAATCGAAGGCACAACGACCTGATTGCCGTCGGGGCGGATAGCCAGCGTATAAGGAAACGGCGCGACCTTAATCCAACCGCCCGCGGGAGTGATCCGCCGGCCATTGGGCAGCGTCGCGGAAAGCTGTCCCGCGTCCGTCGCTGGAGCAGCAGCGCTCGCCGAAATGGTTCCCAAGCAGAGTAAAGGCATCAGGATGAGCAGTGAAAGCCTTGGGAAAAAAGAAGCTTTCACGCGGTCGTAACGAGTGTTCATGGCAAGCCTTTCCGTTGGACATTGTAGGACATTGCAGGGACGGGACATTATCAAGAGAGGGTGAACTTACCGTCTGGACGCAGGCTCACCAGTCTTTACGCAATAGGCTTCGAAGAGGCGAGCAGAAATCGTTACGTGAACGATCCCATCCGTCCCGCCAAGCGCAAACGTTAGCACGGGAAAAAGCAAGCACAGTGCCTGCGACCGCCGAGCTCTTGAAGTCTCCCCGGGGTTTCCCGAAACGCTTTCGAAGCGATCTTCACCATCTGTCCGTAGTAGTCCAAACAAGGAAAACCGGGGATGTCAAGTGGATCGTAAGCCTCAGAGGGATGTCTGTTACATTTCCTCCAGACTCGTCGGCCAGAATTGCATAGTCCCTTTTAATTGCATTTCTAGTGACTTGGGGGGATGGCAATTGTCCAGTACCCTGCATATTGTCGTGTTCGCTGTTAGCCTGCTTGTGCGAGGCTGCATCGCTATTCAGACGTGTTCTTGATCCTTCGGACGATCCACGTCCGCGCGGGCTCCCGTAATCACGCTGTGGCATATCAGGGAAAGGGGCGCCTAATGAAAGCCGAACCTTCCGATATCGAATTGCGGAGCATTTTCGGTCAACTGGGATTCGTGAGCGGTTCGGACCTGCTCCTGCCTCTTCTGCATCGTGCTTGCAAAGCCGCTGAAATCAGTGACGTTACCGTGTTGATCGAAGGAGAAACGGGCACCGGGAAGCAGGTCCTCGCCCAGGCAATCCATCAGCTCGATCGCAAACGAAGGACTTTCGCCTTCGTCACCGTCCACTGCAGCACCATCAGCGAGGGTTTGGCTGAAAGCGAGTTATTCGGGCACCAGCGCGGAGCCTTCTCCGGCGCCGTCTGCAACCGCAAGGGACTCTTCCAGTCGGCGCAGCAGGGAACCCTCTTTCTCGACGACGTGAACGATCTTCCCTTGGCCCTGCAACCTAAACTGCTCGATGTGCTGCAGCGCGGTATCCTGCGCCCGATTGGATCAGACACCGAGATCCCGGTCGATGTCCGCATCGTTGCAGCGGCGAATCGGCCACTGGAGCCCCTGGTTCGGGATGGGCGTTTCCGGGCTGATCTTTACCATCGGCTCAACGTGGTCAGGTTGACCCTGCCGCCGTTGCGCGCGCGGCGCTGCGATCTCGCCTGCCTGATTCTCGCTTTTGCCCAGCGCCATCGCAGTCTTTACGCCCCCATCTTCAGCGTCGACCCCAGCTTGCTCCACTTTCTCGAGTCCCAACCTCTTTATGGAAACGTGCGCGAACTTGAAAATACAGTGCAGCGCATGCTTTTCCTAAAGAGCGAGGGCACGTCACTCGGACTGGACGACTGGATGGGACAGTTGCGGTCGGACGTCAGCCAGCAGGAAGTGAATCCGCTGGCAGAATCTGCCAGCGCAATCTGGCAAACCATCTCCAATGGCGGTGTGCGCTACGAGCAGGCACTACAAGAGATTGAAAAGAGAGTCCTTGAGACAGCCATTTCTGTCCCTGGAGCGACCCGGCGCAAGATCGCCGAACGTTTGCATATCAGCGAGCGCGCCTTGTACTACAAGATGCGTGCCTGCGGCCTTACCCCGCGCTTTCGTTAGCTCTCGCCCATTCTTCAGTTTCTCTTCAACCTTCGATGTACCACACAGCCCAGGTGTCATTTTCCCGGGGCGAGAAACTATCTGCCGAAACATGCAGAGAGGCTGCAGATATCTTCAGGTCACTCCGCGCCTTGGGCTAACTTAGTCAAATCACAGCCGGTTGGCGCGGCCAGCCCCGCAGAACCTCGTTGCCGCCTCGCGGACCGGCCCCTTTCCGTGCTGCAATAAGTTACATTTCCTGCGAAATGGAGATGCGGCCGGCGCCTCCTCTCGACCCCGAATCCAAAATAAAACGGTGAACCGTAGCCGCCTCAATCGCGACAAGTTGCGTCCTGGCCGATCGGCCTGCTCAGGTTCATTTCCACACACCCACACCATACTGGGCACTCCCGTGCATTCCAGAGGAGCCAACCAGCGCAGGCTCGATCGCCCACAAGGGGGAACCTTGATCAAGCAAGGGGATATCGTCCACTTCCATGTCGAGGACATATTTCTGCCCAGCCGCGACGAGCTGCCCAAGGCGCTAACGACCGTTGAAACGGTAGAAGGAACGGTCGTGAATTTTTCTGACTCCGGACTTCAGCCTCGCGTGTTCGCCATCATCGATGTGATCGCGCGGCAGAGCGTCGTCGTTCCAGTCGAGAAACTTGAGGTCCAGAAGCTTTCCTGAGTTCGCAAATGCGCACAAGCGCGTCCGACGATGCGCCTACGACAGACAATTCAATGCAAACAGCAACGATCTCACGTGTAGTCGCTGCCGGAAAGGGAGAGAACTGATGCCAATCACACCAACGTATCCTGGTGTTTATATTGAGGAACTTCCCAGTGGGGTCCACACCATCACAGGAGTGGCTACGTCCATCGCAGCTTTCGCCGGATGGGCGCCCCAGGGACCAGTCAGCAACGCACAACTGGTCTTGAGTTGGTCGGATTACAACAACCAGTTTGGCGGCCTGGATTCACGCAGCCTCCTCGGATACTCCGTCTCTCAGTTCTTCGCCAACGGTGGACAGCAGGCCTACATTGTTCGCCTGACTAACTCCGATGCCGTGGCCGCCTCAGTCACTATCGGCACTGCTCCAAATACCATCACGGTTACAGCACAAAACCCAGGCGCATGGGGTAACAACTACTGGATCGCCATCAAAAACCAGAGCGGAGGTACGGGCAGATTCCGCCTGCAAGTGGTCTACGGGCCCTCGGGCGCAACCACCTGGACAGTGGTTGAGTCTTTTGAAAATCTCAGCATAGTGACGCCGGACCCACAGGGTCGTTACGTCATCGACGTGCTGGCGAATAGTTCCAACTACGTCACTGCTACCGTGGGAGCGGGCGCAACCGCCGCCCCCCCTGATACCACCCAGCCGGTACCACCACCGTCTCCGCTGCCGGCGTATCCGCAGACCACACAGCTCATCAAGGGCACCGATGGCGCCGCCGCGGCCATTGCGCCGAGCACTTCCACCACCACGCCCGGCGCCTTTGAAACGGCGCTTCTGCCCACCAGCGGGGTGGGAGGAGTCTACCTGCTGAGCAGTGTCGATCTGTTCAACCTGCTCTGCGTTCCTGGAGAGATAACCACCTCCACCCTTAGCACTCTGGAGCAATACTGCGAAACGCAGCGTGCCTTTCTGATCGCCGATTCGGACCCCGGCATCACCGACTACACCAAGCTTGCTGCCGGCTCAGGTCTGAACGGAATGAATTCTGCATTTTACTTTCCCTGGCTGCAGGCACCGGATCCTCTGGCGCAGAATGTAACGCGCAACTACCCTCCGTGTGGTTTTGTCGCCGGTGTCTATGCCTCGACCGACGCCAGCCGCGGGGTGTGGAAGGCGCCGGCGGGAACCGACACCGCCCTGGTGGGCGTTTCCGGAGTCGCCGTGCCACTCAACGACAGCCAGAACGGAGTGTTGAACCCGGTCGCGGTCAACTGCATCCGCAGTTTCAGCGCGTTCGGCACCGTGGTGTGGGGTGCGCGCACCACCCAGGGAAACGACGAGGCCGGCTCGCAATGGAAATACATTCCCATTCGCCGCCTGGCTCTGTTCCTCGAAACCAGCCTTTATCAGGCGACGCAGTGGGTCGTCTTCGAGCCCAACGACGCGCCGCTGTGGGCACAGATCCGTCTCAATATCGGTGCCTTTATGCAGACCTTATTCCGCCAGGGCGCCTTCCAGGGCTCGACGCCGCAGCAGGCCTACTTCGTGAAGTGCGACAGCGAGACCACGACCTCCACCGACCAGGACAACGGCATCGTCAACATCCTCGTGGGCTTCGCGCCGTTGAAGCCCGCCGAGTTCGTTGTCATTCAGATCCAGCAGATGGCTGGACAGACTGCATCGCTAAGGAGACTTCTTCATGGCACAATTCAGCGCAAACCCAACACGTTTCGACCCTTATAAGAACTTCAAGTTCCGCGTCAAGTGGGATGGAAAGTACGTGGCCGGCATCAGCAAGGTGAGCGGGCTGAAGACGACGACGGAAGTGGTGAAACACCGCGAAGGGGGCGACCCCAGCACCAGCCGCAAATCTCCCGGGCGCACCGAATATGACGCCATCACTCTGGAGCGCGGCGTCACTCACGATGTCGCCTTCGAGCAGTGGGCAAACAGCGTCTGGAACTTCGGCGCCGGCGCTCGGTTCGGAAGTGTCGCTGGCCAGCTTTCGCAAGGACATCCTGATCGAGTTTTACAACGAGGCCGGACAGCTGGCGATCGCCTACAAGGTCTATCGCTGCTGGGTTTCGGAGTTTCTGGCGCAGCCGGACCTGGACGCCAACGCCAACGCGGTCGCCATTCAACACATCAAGCTTGAGAACGAAGGATGGGAGCGCGACACCAGTGTGACCGAGCCGATAGAGCCGAGCTTCACGATTCCCGCCGCAGGATGAGCCAGGGCATGCGCAAACCGTCAGATTCGGAATGGATCGCGATATGGGAGATGGGCGCGAACCAACCGCCCATCGACCGCGCGCTCACGCTGCTCTCCGTATGTTGGGGTGTGCCGCTGCAGGAAGTAGCCCGGCTGAGCATTGGCGCTCGCGATGCACGACTATTCGAAATCTACGAATATTGTTTTGGACCGACACTGGCCGCCTTCGCCCAGTGCCCCGTTTGCCGCCAAGCGCTCGAGTACAACCTCAGCATCCGCGACCTCACGGCACGCAAAGATCAAGTTCCGCCGCTTCAGCTCGAGGCCGGAGAGGTTTCGGTTGAGCTTCGCCTGCCCAACAGCTTTGACCTTTGCGCTGTGAGCGGATGCAGCGATCTTACGCAGGCGGGACGGCTACTGATGGAGCGGTGCGTCGTCGCAGCCAAAGTCGAGGAGGAGCCTGTTCCGGCCGCGGGATTGTCGGCGGACCTGATGGAGGCGATCGCGTCGAGGCTGGCCGCGGCGGACCCATTGGCCGAGGTGCTGATCGATCTTACCTGCCTGGCGTGCAGGCACCAGTGGCAGGTCTTGCTCGATATCGAGCGCTTTCTGTGGACGAAGATTTCCGTGCTAGCCCGGCGCCTGTTGCAAGAGGTGCACGCGCTGGCATCGGCCTACGGTTGGACCGAGCGGGAGATCCTTGCCCTGAGCCCGGCGCGACGCCAGAGCTACCTGGAGATTGCATGGCAAACTTCCTGAATCGTCTGGCCGGCCGCGCACTCGGGACTATGCCGCTGGTCGAACCCGTGATTCCCGCGCGCTTCAGCCCCAGCACCGTGTGGCTCGGGAGGACTGCGGACTACGATGCGATGGTCGAGAGCGATGACTCCAACGAAGCGGCGTTCCGGCCACCGGAAATCGAGCCGCGGACTCCCGCCACTCGCATGCGACGAGGACCGGCGCTGCGCGACGCAGAGGACGAGCCGGACGAAGTCGGGCCCGATGTTCCGGATCGGATGGCGCGGGCTGCAAAGAGCGCGGCATGGCATGAGCAGCAAGGCGCGGAGAGTTCGGCCTCTGCTCCGCCCACTGTAGCGTTGAGGCAGGTGACCGTTTACCCCACGGTCCCTCGACCGGCAATGCCGCGAACGGAGAGTGCGAGCGAAAGCCTAGCGGATCCGCTCCTGCGGGAGGCGCGCGATCAGGACGGGATCTTTGCCGACCGGCCGCGCAGTGAAGTGCCTGCTGCGACTCCCACTATGGTTCAAGATGCATACCACCGCGCCCCACCCGACTTGGGCGCGCCCTCAGTCGCGCCCACGATCCGGGTCACGATCGGCCGTATCGATGTGCGCGCCGACGCAGCCTCAACGCCCGCCCCTACCGGCACACGACGCACGCGGCCCTCCAGCTTATCGCTTGAGCAATATCTCAAGCAGCGAAGCGAAGGCGCACGATGAGCAACTATCTTGCCATTGCGACCACCACGGCTGCGCTGCAGCAGGTATTGCTTACCCCGGTCAGCAACGCGGTGGGGAGCGCGGTGGTTGGATTCAACCGCCCAGATGCGGCTAGTTCGACAACGCCACTGGTAAATATCTTTCTCTATCAGATCACTCCCAACGCTGCCTATCGCAACGCCGATTTGCCTACGCGGCGCGGCGACGGATCGCTGGTGCAACGGCCGCAGGCAGCCTTCGATCTGCACTATCTGTTTACGTTTCATGGCAATGATGCACAGTTGGAGCCGCAGCGGTTATTGGGTGCGGTAGCAACTACGCTGCACTCCCAACCGCTTCTGTCCGCGGACAACATCAACAGCGCGGTCACCACCTTTGGTTTTCTCGCCGGTTCGGGGCTAGACAGCCAAATCGAACGCATCCGGTTTACCCCTACCGCGCTATCGCTGGAAGAATTTTCCAAGTTGTGGTCGGTGTTCTTTCAAGTCGAGTACAGCCTGTCCGCGGCCTACCAGGCGTCGGTCGTGCTGATGGAGAGCAGTGACACGCCTGTGCCTGCGAAACCCGTCCTGCAGCCGAACCTGTACGTGGTGCCGTTCAACTCGCCCTATGTGAGCCAGATAGTAGCGCAGGACGGGAAGCCCATCACTTCCGCCTCGACCATCCTGATCCAGGGCACACATCTCATGAGCCCCAACACCTTCATCCTCATCGAGGACCAGGAACTGACAGCAAGTGCTTCCTCGGATACGCAGCTCACGCTGGCTATCCCGACGACCCTGCACGCCGGCGTCAAGGCTCTGCAGGTGCTGCAGAAGCTCGACATGGGGACGCCGGCAACCACACATCGCGGCTTCGAATCGAACGTCGCAGCCTTTGTTCTCCATCCCACGGTGACGAGCGCGACGGCCGTGACGGCCGTGTCTGGGGGCACCGACGTCACGGTAAGCCTGGCGCCCAATATCGGCATTGGTCAGCGCGCGGTTCTGCTGCTGGATAATGTCACCGCGACTCCTCCCATTTCCTACGCGTCCCAGGCAA
This sequence comes from uncultured Acidobacteriaceae bacterium, assembly GCA_963821315.1. GTDB lineage: Bacteria > Acidobacteriota > Terriglobia > Terriglobales > Acidobacteriaceae > PALSA-350. The sequence continues at coordinate 892,000 of CAWGDP010000025.1, forward strand.
CGGTTTCCATCGCCGACGCGAGCAGTATCGTCATCAACATCCTGAACGTACCGACCGGCACGTACCTGGTACGGGTACAGATTGACGGCGCCGAAAGCCAGCTCAGTTTCAACAGTGTCACCCACCTGCTCGAAGGCCCCACGGTGGCCATGCCATGAATGATGGAACCATGGCCGGCATTGCTTCCACCACCAGCGTGGCCGGCAATACGTGGTACGAGGCCAATCAGAGCTACCTTGCAGCGGCTCTATCGGAGGTGCGCATGCGCCTCGAATCCTCTTTTGAGGACCGCGAGGCCGATCGAACACAGGCAACAGATACTGTTCCCTACTCTTCAGCAGCATGGGGATTCTCACAACCGCCGGCGCTCGAACAACTGTGCTCCTCCTTCGAGCTCTCCGGCTTCGAACGCGACCTACTGCTGCTATGCGCAGGCGTGGAGATGGACGCGCGACTGGCCGAGTTTTATGTCACGGCGCATCACGGCAACCGTCCCATGCCGACATTCAGCCTGGCGCTGAGGGCGCTGCCTGAGGCGCACTGGAGTGCCTTGTCTCCCGCTCGCGCGCTGCGCTACTGGCAGCTTATCGAGGTGCTGCCGGCCGACACCCTGGTCTCAAGCCCGTTGCGGATCAACGAGCGAATCCTGCACTACCTGGCTGGGATATCCGCAGTGGACGAACGTCTCCAGGGACTGGTTCGTCCGGTGCCTCTGCCCGGGCCGCTTCCCTCCTCCTACAGCGAGACAGCGCAGCGGATCGCTACCTTGTGGGCGGAGGCGTCGGCTGATAAAGCCGGATCGATTGCGGGTCCGAAGCTGCCTATTATCGAGCTGTGGGGCAACGAGCCGGACGCCAAGCGAATGGTCGCCAGCACGGCAGCCGCGCTGCTCAACCTCAGGCTTTATGTGCTCAACGCACAGAACCTGCCCCAGAGCTACACAGCAGAGACCGACCTGCTGCTTCGCCTGTGGGAGCGCGAAGCGGTGCTGACTGAAAGCGCGCTGCTGGTGGAAGCGGACGAAAGGGACGATAGGATAAGCGGCGTACAGACGCAACTACTCGAGGCGGTTGATACTCCGATTATTCTATCGACGAATCATCCGCATGCCGGCCTTGGCCGCCCGCGCGCAGCCTTCCACACCGGCAAGCCCACGCGCCGCGAGCAGGCAGAGATCTGGCACACCTGGCTGCACGGGGAAAACGTAAACGGCACGGTGGAGACCCTGGTATCGCAGTTCAGCCTTTCCCCTGTGGCTATACGTTCGGCCGCGATGCGGGCTGAGGCCAGCGCGCGCCCCACCGGCGCTTTGGAAGCAAGCTTCACGGATGAATTGTGGAACACCTGCCGGCTGCTAGCGCGGCCGCGGCTCGCGGAGCTGGCCCAGCGCATCGAATCGACCGTCACCTGGAACGACCTGGTATTGCCTGAAAAAGAACAGGAGCTGCTGCGGCGCATCGCTCTCCATGTGCGGCAGCGGGTGAAGGTGTATGAAAGCTGGGGCTTCGCGGCCAGAGGCTCGCGCGGCCTGGGCATCAGCGCGCTGTTTGCCGGCGCCAGCGGTACCGGGAAAACGATGGCTGCCGAGGTGCTCGCCAACGAGCTCCGCCTGGATCTGTTCCGCATTGATCTGAGCCAGGTGGTCAGCAAGTACATCGGGGAGACGGAAAAAAATCTCAGCCGGGTGTTCGATGCGGCCGAGGAGGGCGCCTCGATCCTGCTGTTCGATGAAGCCGATGCATTGTTCGGTAAACGCAGCGAAGTGAAGGACAGCCACGATCGCTATGCCAACGTGGAGGTCAGTTACCTGCTGCAACGCATGGAGGCCTATCGCGGTCTGGCCATCCTTACCAGCAATCGCAAGAATGCTCTGGACCAGGCATTCCTTCGCCGCATTCGCTTCGTGATCGATTTTCCTTTTCCAGAAGTTGCGCAACGGGCAGAGATGTGGCGGCGGGTTTTTCCTCTGCATACACCCACCGAAGGCCTGCAGATCGATCGCCTGGCGCGGTTGCGCGTTTCCGGCGGCAACATCCAAAACATCGCCATCGGCGCGGCCTTTCTGGCCGCCGACGCGCAGCAACCGGTGCGTATGCAGCACTTGCTTTCGTCCACCCGGAGCGAGTTCGCCAAGCTGGAAACACCACTGGCAGATGCGGAGGTGGCGGGATGGGTTTGAAACGCGGCCATCCGCAATCGTCCTCGGCCGGGGCGATCGAGGTGCACATCGAGCAGATCGTTCTCCACGGCTACGCACCGGGAGACACGCACCGTCTGGGTGAGGCTCTGCAAGCAGAGCTCACGCGGCTGGTGCAGAAGCACGGTGTGAACAGTTCAGGAATGGGGAATCTTTCGCTCCAGACACTCGACGGCGGCCGGCTTAAAGCGGCGGAGAGACCGAGTACGGAGGCGCTGGGAGCGAGGCTCGCCCAACGCATTCACCAGGTAATTGCTCCAGCCGCGGCCACACCCGCGCAAGGCAACGGAAAGCCCCGGGGAGCGAGGCCATGAGCGAACGCACCCACGCCAAAGCAACTGTTGCCCGGGAACCTTCGCGACGACCCGGCAAGGCCGAACAGACGAAACGGAGCAGTCACGCTGCGAAGCCGGCCGGGCTCTCGTCGGTGTACGAGGTCCTGGGCGCTCCCGGAGAGTCTCTGGATGGGCAGACCCTGCGCTACATGCAGGCGCGTTTCGCTTTCGATTTCAGCCGGGTCCGCGTACATACGGACACTGCCGCCGGCGAGTCGGCGCGCCGGCTCAATGCCGCCGCATACACGGTGGGACGCCACGTTGTCTTCGGGAGATCCCAATTCGCACCCGGCAGCGCAGACGGACAACGTCTGCTCGCTCATGAACTCACGCACGTGGTGCAACAGCGCCAAGCCGGCGAGATTCGGCCGGGGGGCGAAATCGAAGCCGGTGAGGTGGAGGACGGCTTCGAACGGGAAGCGCGCCAGCATGCCGCCCAGGTTGACGCTCCCAGCGTGGCCCCTGCACCGACCACCGGCTTGTACCGGCCCCGGCTGCAACGCTCGATCCTGGGCAGTTTCTTCTCCGATCTCTTCAGCCTTTCCCCGGGACCGTTCAAAGCAATCGGCCGCGCTTTTGGTAGCGAGAGCTACAGCAATGACGAGCTGCAGAAGTATCTGAAGTTTCTGGCCACCGCGAAGAGAATTGAAGACCACTACGACAGCGACAATAAGGCGCGCGCCGTGGTTAAGCAGTGGACGCAGCAGAAGCCAGGCTTTTCCCTCACTGCCCCTATAAAGATTCTGCTCATTCGCGAGATGGAGTCCGGTCACGTCAGCGGTGCAGACGAACAAGGAATCCTTTCCATACTTCGCGGGAGTGACGATCAGGACCTCAAACAGATCTTCGGCGCAGGCGGCATCGATCCGAAGAAGCTCGATGCGGATTTGAGCGGGGATGCAGCCAAGACCCTGCATGCCTTCTATGAGCAGCACTTCGAGGGCGGCCTGAAGGCGGTTCAGGGTGGAGGGAAAGAGCTCATCGAGCACATCCAGGCACCCTACAGCAAGGCGAACCTCGATGCCGTTATCGATCAGCGCGTGCGCCGTATCCAGGCAGCCATCGCTGCCGTGCCCCACGTTCCCCACGGCCCCCAAAAACCTGGCGAGGACCTGGAGGACGCACTCATGCAACCGCGCGCGGATGCCGCCAATGCGGCCGCAAGCACCAACGCAGACGACCTTTCGGTCGAAGTCGCGAAACTCAACATCGACGACCGCAACCAGGCGGTTGAGGAAATTTCTGCCAAACGGGCCCGCAACGACATTCTCTATCGTGATCTGAACGACAACCAGGGCGAGCCCACAGACCCGGCAAAGAAGGAGGCATGGCAAACGCGCACCTTCACTGCCGCTGCAGCCGTGCGCATGCTTGATCAGGTGGTCGAGTTGGCCAATAAGGACATTGCCATCGCCGCTCCTGACCAGAGGAAGGAATTCGAAAAGCTAACCACACCGCTCGACGCAGCCAAGAAGAAGGCGGCGCAAGAAGCCATTCAACCGGTCACCCAGCAAAGTGTCGCCGACGCCGCCAGTGGGACAGTAAAACCGAAGGGGAAATTCATACCCGGAGCACTGCCCGGAGAGAAAGAGAATTATCTGCAGCTGGTTCAGGAGCGAACACCCAAGCTGATCGAGGAGCAATACCAAAGTGTCGTCGTCGGGCGCGGAGAGAAGGAACACAGCGACCCAAAGCTTACGCACCAGCTGGCGGAGATGGAGCTGATCGCCAAAGCCGGCCAGGTAGAGACCGATGCGGTTTTCAAGTCATTCATCCCCGGTGGTCAGGGCAAGCCACTGCCTGCCGACAAGTTCGACGCAACGGGCAGACTCAAGACGGAAGGCAAGATTCACGACGCGTGGCAGAGCGAACAGTCAAAGCTGAAGAAAGATCCTGACTACCAGCACGAGTCGGCCACGTTCTGGATGTTTTATCTCATGCAGAACGATACTGCGGCCGAGGGCATCAAAGCCATCAACTACAAACACCTGGCCACCCCCGAGTTCGTGGATTCGACGCCGTTGAACCTGGAAGCCAAAAGCATCGCGAAGGTGGCAAACCATTTCATCGCCATCGATGCCAAGCGACTGTTCGAAATCGGCCGTGGCTGGCCCGCATTTAATACCGGTCACGGCAACATTTCCCTGCAGCTTTTCAAAGATCCGGATGCAAAAAAGGACCGTGCCTTTTTGTGGGAGCAGTTCGCAACCGTCATTCACGAGTATTTACATTCCCTTGCCAACCGCAAGTACAACGACTTCGCCGATGCAAAAGGAGGCGAAAACACCACCGAAGGCAACACGCTTATCGAAGGCGTCGACTCGCTGCTGACAGAAACGGTGTGGACGCGCGCCAAGCCCAGAGCGTCGCTCCCTGAGGTGCGCAAGAGAGTCGAGCCGGAAGCATTCAATGCCGGCGAACCCTTCGATGCCTCTCTGCTGCCAAAGATCGAAGACATACGCTACGACACCTTCCCCAACGCGGTGAAACTGGTTTCCGTAGTCGGAACACGCAACCTTTATGCCGCGTACTTTTACGGGGACGTGAAGTTGATCGGAGGCAAATAGCCATGTCCAACCTCTCTCGGAAGCAGCAGAAGGCGAAGCGATGAGTCTATACGCGGCCATTCCGAAGCTGTTTACGGCGGCGGACCAACCGTCCGGTCTATGCCTGCGACGCAAGTGCGCCTGTGGGGGAGCGTCCGAAGGCGAATGCGAGAGTTGCAAGAAGAAGCTGCAGCGTCGCGCCACGGGGGTTGGACCGGACACAGCGCCGGCCATCGTTCACAAAGTGCTGCGCACGCCTGGGCAGCCGCTGGACGAGCCAACGCGTTCATTTTTCCAGCCTTTGTTTGGCCACGATTTCGCGCGCGTGCGGGTACACACCAGCGAGGACGCGGCAAGATCGGCCAAGTCAGTCAATGCACTGGCGTATACGGTGGGACACCACGTGGTTTTTGACAGTGGGCAGTATGCGCCCGGTACGCCTGCGGGACGCCAGCTGATCGCACATGAGTTGACGCACGTGCTGCAACAAGGGAACGGCGAGGATGCGGATCGCAACCTGCGCGTGGGACCACCCGGAGACCATTACGAGCAGCAGGCGGACCAAATCGCAGCCTCTATGCCTGCACCCCATTCTTCGCCCAGGCGGGATCCAGTGCAACCGCGCGCAGCGAGACGAGACCGGATTCTTCCGCTATCGAACCCTGCCGGGGCCAGGGTCGTTCAACGGCAGGTGCCAACGGGTATTTCGCTGAAGGGCATCAAATCTTTCGGCCATGCCGACTTGAAGAGTGAAGAAGACAAGAAGAAGTTTCTCACCAACATCGGCGCGGTGACGCTGATGCAACTGACCCCCGGGGGAGACTATACGGCCGGACAAAAGCGAGGCGATTGCACCAAAGAGTTTTTAACCGAGGTTGCCAATACCTGTCCCACACCTGCGAAGCCTTTTTGTGGCGGCGACCGCTGTCTTGAAGTGGGCACGCGCGGCAACACTGGCGATCCACAGACGGGCATGCTATTTAACGAGGGACCCGATACTTTTGTGGATCGTCACATCGCTCGTTACGATACCAGCCTGCTCGGTCCCGGTGGGAAGAGCCAGTGCAGCGTGGTCTGCCACCAGGCGTACAAGTATCGAACCGAGCCTGACCGCCAGTACCACGACCTGGGCAGCTTTTACATCATCCGGAATTTCCGGGCAGGCTCGTTTACACCCACGGGTGGGATGCCGCTGAACATCACGACCGGAAGTATCCAGAAGGTGCCTGCAGCTTCCAGCGCCCCGAACAAAGATGATTTTGCCAAGACCGTGGCCCCAGGACTTGTACGAAGCGGCGCGTTGGTGGATGCCCCACCCGTTTCTAATACCCAAGCCGCTCCGCAAAAACGTGAGGGGGGAAAATGAACGCTGCTCCGCACACGAGGAATCGCCATGTCTAACCTCTCTCCCAAGTTGCAGAAGGGAGCGATCCTCACCTTCGATCCCAATACGGGCGTCAAGCTTGGCACTATCAACCTGCAGTACAACCCGGAGACGCTCACGCGCTCGTTCAAGCCGCAAACCGTCGGCGATGAGCCTGACCGCACCGAGATCCTTCGCCTCAAGGGGCCACCAATTGAAACCATCAAGTGCGATCTGGAGATCGACGCGACGGATCAGCTGGCCAACTCCGACCCGACGGCAATCAGTGTGGGGATTCAGCCCCAGCTGGCGCTGCTGGAGCTGCTGCTCTATCCCTCGAGCAGCGTGCTCATTACCAACGAGACCCTCTCGCTCCTGGGCACGATTGAAATTCTTCCCATGGAGTCGGCGCTCACCGTTTTTGCCTGGAGCAAGAGCCGGGTGACGCCGGTGCGCATCACCGACCTGCAAATCACAGAGGACGCCTTTGACCTGGAGCTCAACCCCATTCGCGCCAAGGTCTCGCTCGGCATGCGCGTGCTCAGCGTGAACGACGTGGGCTTCCTGACGCCGGCCGGTTCGCTCTACATGATCTACCAGACCACCAAGGAAGCGCTCGCACAACAGGCGTGAGCGGAGGTTGACGTATGGACACGGCACTCGCATCGCTCATTCAATCGGCGGCCGGCACCGGGGCGCCCACCAATACCAGCAGCCGCTACTATGGCGGGGCTATCAACCAGTACACCCAGCCTGACGGCACGCCGGTGGTTTACCTGGCGCGGCGCATTCTGCCTCAGCCTTCGATCTACCTCTCGGTGCAGAACTACATCGTGGTGGAGAACGACCGTATCGACAACCTGGCCGCGCGCTTCCTGGGCGACCCGCTGCTGTTCTGGATGATCTGCGATGCAAACGGGGTGACCGATCCTGACGAGCTCACGGCACAAAAGGGCTCCAGCATTGTGATCCCGCTTGCCTCGGCCGTGCCGGCAGGAGCGCGCAATGGCTAGTCCGCTCTATCTCACGCTGCTGGCCGGCCCGGTGGAAGCGCTCCCCGTGCCCAAGCCCCTGATCGACGCGCTCACTTCGGTCGAGGTGACCGAGTCGGCGACGGGGCGCAGCGGCTTTCAGCTCACGTTCACGCTGGCAGATAACTCGATTCTGCAGACTCTCTTTCTGCTCAGCTCGGGCGCGTCGATCCCTGTGCTGCGCGTGATCCTGGTCGCTACCTTCGGCGGCCTGCCGCAGGTGATCATGGACGGCATCATCCTGCATCACGAGGTCGTGCCCGACGCCATGACGGGCTCGTCGAAGCTGGTGGTTACCGGGCGAGGATCTTTCCGTCGCTGATGGACCTGATCGACTTCTCCGGGTTGCCCTATCCGGGCATGAGCTCGGACATTCGCGTGCTGACCATCCTCGCGAAATATGCCGCGTTCGGCATCGTGCCCGAGGTGATTCCCGTACTGGTGCCCGACATTCCTGTGCCAGTTGAGCAGACCCCGTCGCAGAAGCAGACTGACCTGGCGTACATCCAGCAGCTGGCGAAAGAGGTTGGCTACGTTTTCTACATCAGCCCCGGCCCGCTGCCGGGCATGAACCAGGCTTACTGGGGGCCGCAGGTGCGCGATTGGCATTCCGCAACCGTCGCTCAACGTGAACATGGATTCATGGACCAATGTGGAGAGCCTGAGCTTTCGCTATCAAGCCGCAAAGCTCCGTGACGCCGATGGTCTACATTCAGGATCCAACCACCAATGTGCCTATGCCGATTGCGATTCCCCCGGTGACGCCGTTCAATCCGCCGCTGGGCATCGTGGTGCCCACGCCGCAGAGATCGAGCCGCTACGGACACGGCCAAGCTGACCCCGGCGCAGGCGCTGATGCAGGGCATGGCGCGGGCGGTCGAGACCGCCGACGTGGTGAGCGGCGACGGCACGCTTGATGTGCTGCGCTACGGCCAGATCCTGCGCGCGCGCAGCCTGGTGGGCGTGCGCGGCGCCGGGCCTGGCCTTCGACGGCATGCACTACGTGGACAGCACCACCCACAAGCTCAAGCCCGGCGAATACAAGCAGAGTTTTGTTCTGAAGCGCAACGCGCTGATCTCGAATATGCCGCTGGTGCCGGCAATGCCGTATTAGCTGAAAGGGACTGAACCGAGTGCGAAGCAGAGGAGGAAGAAATGGCCAAGTATTACGGCAAATATCGCGGCACGGTCATCGACAACGTCGATCCCATGCAAATAGGACGGCTGATGGTGCAGGTACCGGACGTCTCGAACGTCCTGCCTTCCACCTGGGCGATGCCCTGCCTGCCTTTCGCCGGCATACAGTCCGGCTTCTATGCCGTGCCGGACATCGGCAGCGGGCGTCTGGATCGAGTTCGAACAGGGCGATCCGGACTACCCCATCTGGGTCGGCTGCTTACTGGGCCACCGCGGCCGATGTTCCCGCGCTCGCCCTGGCCGCGCCGCCCGGGGTGGCGCAGGTGGTGGTGCAAACGACCGGCCAGAACATGGTGCTGATGAGCGATGTACCCGGGCCGACGGGAGGCATTCTGCTGAAGACCGCCAGCGGCGCGTTCATTTCGATCTCGGATACCGGGATCACGCATCGGACAACGGCCAGGGGGCAACGATCGCCATGACGGGGCCCGCCGTCACCGTGAACGAAGGTGCGATGGAGGTGATCTGATGCCTGGTTTTCTGATTCAACAGGGCGCGACGGTGATGTGTGTGCACGGCGGACAAGGCATGCCCATCGGTTCCCAACCCCGCCAGTCACACTGGACGGCATGCCTTCCTTTCTGCTGCCCGATCCGTGGCTGGTGGCGGGATGCCCGGGCATTCCGCCCGCTATTCCGCCGTGCGTGACCGCGCAATGGGTCGTCGGCACCACGCGCGTCACATCCAACGGGCAACCGCTGCTGGTGCAGAGCGAGCCAGGCGGTTTGCGCGCCTCCGGGCACGCCGCTGCTTCCACTGGTCACGCAAACCCGAGTCACTGCGATCTGAGGCGCTTATGAATCTGGCCTATCCCATACACCTTCGACTCCACCGGACACACGGCGCAAACCGACCCGCTGACGCACATCCGCGACATGATCGAGCAGATCCTGTTCACCTCGCCTGGCGAACGGGTGAACCGGCCCACTTTTGGCAGCGGCACGGCGCAACTGGTGTTCGCGCCCAACAGCGACGTGCTGGCCGCGGCACAGCAGCAGGCCATTCAGGCGGGTCTGCAGCAGTGGCTCTCCGACCTGATCCGGGTGCAATCGGTGAACGTGGTCGCCGACGATGCCACGCTCAGGTCACCGTTGTTTACACCGTGCTCCTGGCGCAGCAAGCAGCAGACGCAGCAATTCGTTTATGGAGGAGTGCAGGCGTGATCTATTTCTGCTGCGCAAAAGAATCGCCGCGCGCTGGTGCTGCAGAACCCGACGCTCAACGGCATCGATTATCTCGAGGTTGCCGGCGTCAGCGGCTGCGGACAGCAACTGGCGGTCACCCTGCTGAAAGACGCGCGCTCCGTCGTCCTGACCCCGGCAAACATTATGCTTACGGGCGGCGCGCCGGTCTCGGTGGTTTCAGTTTTGCCCGGCACCAGCGACGCGCCCTTCGTGCTCACCGTCAACCTCAATCAGAGCGGGGACTTTTCTACGTATCAGTTACAGTTCGTAGCTGCCGCCGGCATCACGGACCCGCCCGATGGATTCGACCCACAGCTCTCGACGGTCAGCTTCTCATTCAAGGCCGGATGCCCCACACCAGCCGATTGCCTGCCCGACAACTGCTGCCCTTCGACCCCGCTGGCAGCACCGGATATCAATTACCTGGCCAAGGATTACGGCGGCTTTCGCCAGGTGATGCTGGATCGCCTTTCGGTGCTGCTGCCGAGCTGGACCGAGACCCACGCTGCCGATCTTGGGGTCGCCCTGGTGGAGACACTGGCCTACGCCGCCGATCACCTCAGCTATCAGCAGGACGCGGTCAGCACCGAGGCCTACCTGGGCACGGCGCGCAGCCGCATCTCTCTGCGGCGCCATGCAAAGCTGGTGGATTACCAGATCGGGGAAGGCTGCAATGCCTGCACCTGGGTTGCGCTGACAACCACTGAGGACGACATCTTCGTGCCCGCCGGCACCACCTTCTACGTGCTCCAGCCTGGAGTCCCGGTCGCCGTGCGCTGGAACGATTTCGCCGCGCAGCAGCTAGCCCAGAGTACGCAGCCGATCTTCGCCAGCAAACAGGATACGACCCTGTTTCTGGAACAGAACGAGATGAACTTCTACGCCTGGGGCGATGCCGACTGCTGCCTGCCACCGGGAGCCACCGAGGCAACACTCGTCTGCCATCTGACGACGCTGAACGCGGGCGATGTACTTCTCTTCGAGGAGGTACTGGGCCCGGACACGGGCGATGCCGCGGATGCCAACCCCGCCAATCGCTGGGTTGTGCTGCTGACCAGCGTAACGATCACCGACTATAAGGGGCGCGCCGCTGGTTGATCCTCTCAATGGGGAGCCGATCACGCGCATCACGTGGTCGGCAGGGGATGCGCTTCCCTTCCCACTCTGTATCTCGTCGACTACCGACACAGCCCACCAGTCGAAACCGGTCTACGGTGTTACGGTCGCCCGGGGCAACATCCTGCCTGCGGATCACGGTACGTGGATCAACTCCGAGTTGCTGGTTGAGGTTCCGCCAGCGCCTCCAGCACCGGTCGCGGGCGGCGGGTGCAACTGCGGCGCGAACGCTACTGTGACTGCTCCTTTACCTCGCTATTATCCGGAGCTGGCCCAGTCGACGCTCACCTTTAGCCCTAAATTTTACGGGTTCAGTCCCATTCCCGACGGTCTCGCCGCGGCCAGCGCCTTTCTGGCGCCCGATGCCTCCCAGGCCACCCCGCAGATATCACTGGTGAGCGGTGACGACGCCCTTTGGTTGCCGCTGCCCGATCTGCTCTCAAGCGATGATACCGATAACGTCTTCGTGGTCGAGGTGGAACGCAATGGCTCCGCCTTTCTCCGCTTCGGCGACAACCAGTATGGCCGGGCGCCGCAAGCAGGGCTCTCCTTCTCTGCCACGTATCGCGTGGGCAACGGCAGCGCGGGCAACATCGGGCGCGACTCGCTGGGGCATGTTGTTCTTGGGCCCAGCTTTGTTTCCGCGCCGCGGGACCATCAGCGCGGTGCGCAACCCGCTCGCCGCCGCTGGCGGTGTCGACCCGGAAAACATGAATCACATTGTTCAGTACGCGCCCTTCAGCTACCAGAATCAGCTTCGCTGCGTTACCGAGGCCGACTATGGCGACGCGGCGGCGCAATTGAATACGGTCCGCGAAGCACGTGGCACCCTTCGCTGGACAGGCAGCTGGTACACCGCTTTTGTCTCGATAGACCCGTTCGGCAACATCAGCACCAGTCTGACCAAAGACATTACCAGCCGGCTCAACCTGCTGCGCATGGCCGGAACGGATCTCGAGGTGGAAGGCGCGAAGATCGTAGGGCTGCGTATCGAGATGGAGATCTGTGTCGATCCGGAGCACTTCCAGGGCGCGGTGTACGACGCGTTGCTCGACGTTTTCGTAACCGGCAACCGCTGCAGCGGGCAGAGCGGACTGCTCAACGCGGCAAACTTCAGCTTTGGCGAGACCGTCTATACCAGCCCGCTGATCGCCGCCGCCCAGGCGGTGGAAGGCGTGCTATCAGCCACCATAACTGTTTTCGCTCGCATGGATGCTTCCCCCGGCGGCATCGACGGGGTGGCGCAAGGCTATCTCACCATGGGGCGGCTGGAGATCCCGCACTGCGATAACGACCCCAATCAACTCGATCATGGAATCTTTGTGCTGCATATGGACGGTGGCAAATGAGCGGAGCCTGCATCCTGCCCACTGAACAGCTGTGCGGCTGCTGCACCGGTGTGATGCAGGAGACGCCGCAGGCCATCACCAACCGGGCTGCACTTTCAGCCATCGCCTATCGCACCGGCACCTACTCGACGTTTTACGCCAGCATGCTGGCCGCGCTCTCTGACCCTGACTTCCCCGCGCTCGTCGCGCTGCGCACCCACGATAGCTCCGACTTTACGATCGCGCTTCTGGATGCCTGGGCGCTCGCGCTCGATATCGTCACCTTTTACCAGGAGCGCTTCGCTAACGAGGCGTTCCTGCGCACTGCGGTGGACCAGCGCTCCGTTTTCGAGCTCGCGCGCCTGGTGGGCTACGTGCCCTCGCCTGGTGTTTCTGCTTCCGCCGTGCTCGCGTTCACGTTGTCGAGCGCTGCCGGTTCGCCGGACAACGTCCTCATCCCCGCCGGCACACGAGTCCAGAGCGTACCTGGACCGGGGCAAAAGCCACAGATCTTCGAGACGTCTGCCGATTTGACTGCAGTGATCGCATTGAATGCCATACCTGCGCAGACGCAGATACCGTGGCAGCTGAATGGGGGCGACACCAGCACCTGGATCGCGGGTACAGCCAACAACATCAACGTTGGAGACGCGCTACTCTTTGTTGCCACATCCTCCGGCGTACCTTCCTCCAGCGGGCCCGCCGACCTGCGCTACGTTTCGTCGGTCACGGTGGATGCAACTCTGGGCAACACGCAGATTTGGTGGAACGCGGCGCTTACCAATACTGCTGCCACTGCAACCAGCGACGTGGCAATTTATATCCTGCGCAAGAAGGCAGCGCTGTTCGGGGTGCAGGCTCCCAATCCATTCCTGCTGCCGAAGAAGACCCTGCAGCAAATTCCCGGCAACCCGCTCAGCTCCACGACCACGGCCACTACAAGTAGCCTGAGCACTCTTGCCGGGGCCAAATTGATCGTCGCAGACTTTTTATTGGCCAGCCCGACCGACTGGATCTTTACCTATGCGGGCGGCGGGGTGATCAATCTCGATGCCGCGTACACCGGGCTCGCGCCGGCCGGCAGCTCTGCCGACCAGGTGCAATGGCTAGTGCTCACCGGTCCAGCCAACACCGCGGTGTTTCAGATCGTGAGCGCGTCAGAGTCGAACCCCAACCGCTATTCGCTCAGCGCCAAAACTTCACCAGGTGCAGCTCTCCCTGGTCGCAGTTCTTGCGGGGAACCCCGGCAGTACGCTCGACACGGTGCTTACCACGTTCGTTCAAGAGACGCGTGAAACCACAGCGTATGTGCAGAGTGAGTTGCTCACGCCCGCTGCCCTCCCAATCACCCAATGGGACGCGACCACAACCTTTAACCTTGCTGCCGGCATGGTGGTCCCAGTGGCGGGCAACTCGGTCGCCATCGTGGGTGGCCAGCAGATCGCGGCGCAACAACCCGTCGGCATCTCTGGCAAGCGCGCGCGCCTCCAGGTTTTCTCTGGCAGCGACGCTCTGTTTTCGCCGGCCAGTTCCTCCGGCGTTTTGCCGGTGAACGATAACCAGATTGTTTATGCGGACGCTTTTCCGCCGGCAACCGACAGCATCACCGGTCTCCCGTCGTGGTCGGTGACCACACTCTCGGGCATCGCCGGCACCCTCATCGTCGCGGCAGATAATATGCAACTGCTTCCCGCGGACAAAAACGATCCGGTGTTGACCGAGGCTGCGCTGGTCAGCGTTCCCTCAGTGAGCGGCGACGTGACGACCCTGGCGCTCAACCCCGCGCTCTCCGGCATTTATGACGCAACCACGGTCAAGGTCAACGCCAACGCGGTGAGCTCTACCAACGGCGAGACCGTACAGGAGATCCTGGGCAGCGGGGATAGTACGAACAAGGCGCTGCAATTGGCGCTCAAGCAATCACCTCTGACCTACGTGACCGCGCCTACCAGCAATGGAACGCAGTCTACCCTCGCAGTCTGGGTCAATAATCTGCAGTGGCACGAGGTCTCGAACCTGCTGGCCGCCGGGCCGGCAGATCGCGTCTTTGTCACCCTGGTTAACCCACAGGGCACGCGTAGCGTGCAATTCGGGAATGGAATTCAAGGCGCGTGCACCCCAACCGGCCAGTCAAATATCCGGGCAGTTTACCGCAAGGGCATCGGCAGCGCCGGCATGGTGAATGCGGGACAGCTCTCGCAGCCACTTGACCGGCCGCAAGGCGTCAAGTCGGTCATCAACCCCAGCGCGGCCTCAGGAGCCGCCGACCCCGCCTCGCCCGACGATGCCCGGCAGAGCGCGCCTCTCCCTACTCTTACCATTGGCCGCATCGTTTCGCTTGAGGACTATCAGAATTTCGCCCTGAACTTCGGCGGCGTCGCCAAAGCGATCGCTACGTGGACCTGGTTCGGCAACCGCCGCGGTGTCTTGATTTCCGTCGCCGGAGAAAACGGAGCGATCCTGGAGAGCGACGACCCTGTCGTGCTGAAGCTGGTCGCGGCGATTCAGTCGGCGGGAAACCGCTTCATCCCGCTGGTGGTCGCACCCTTCGTGCCAGTGCTCTTCCGCATCACCGCGGCGGTCAAGGTGGATCAGCAGGACTACGACCCGGGGCAGGTTCTAGGCCAGGTATGGCAGAACTTGCAGGCCGCCTTTGCCTTTGACCAGCGCCAACTGGCACAAAATGTGGTTTCCAGCCAGATTGTCGGCATTATGCAGCAGACGCCCGGCGTTATCGCCGCGCAACTACAGGCACTCTATCCCAGCGGCGACGCACCCGGTGGCCCGGCGCCCGCCATGCTTTGTGCCTCTGGGCCCATGCCGCCGCTAGGGGCACAGATGCTGCTGCTCGATCCTGTTTCTCAAGGCACGATCGGAGCCTGGTCATGAGCCTTAACGCGGATCAACTGTTTGCACTTCTGCCCGCCGTCTATCGCAATCGCGACGCTGCGCTGGGCGGCCCACTGCAGGCGCTCTATGGCGTGCTGGCCCAGCAGCTGGGCATTGTGGAAGACAACATTGAGCAGCTCTACGACGACCAGTTTATCGAAACCTGCGAGACCTGGGTCATTCCTTATATTGGTGACCTTATTGGTTACAATTCGATCTACGAGGTGGCGAGCGCCAGCTTCGACAGCCGCGCCGAGGTGGCCAACACCATCGGCTACCGCCGGCGCAAGGGGACCTTACTAGCCCTGGAACAGCTATCCAGCGATGTTTCCGGGAGGGCTGCTCGTTGCGGTGGAGGAGTTCCGCAACCTCATCACCACGGAAAGTATGCGGCACGTGCGGCCGCACCACGCGAGCACAGTCAACCTGCGCCGCATGGGTGCGCTCGACCGGCTGGGCACCCCTTTTGATCGGGAGGCGCGCACCATCGATGTGCGTCGCATTGCGCCCCGGCTGCGCCCGGCGCTGGATCCGGACCCCGCGCCGTTGGAGATCGCCTTGCACGGCCCAGGCCGCTCCAACATTCCCGACATTGCAATCCATTTGTGGCGCTTGAAGAGCCGGCCGGTCGTCAACGCGCCCGCATTTGCCGTGGGCGATGGGCGCTATATGTTTAGCCCGCTGGGGCAAGACATGCCGCTCTTTTCGCAGCCGCCCAGCCGGGCCTCATTTAGCGGCTTAACCACGCGCATCGATGTACCCGAGCCCATCGACCGCTACGAATTCGCGAAAAGCTTACGGAACCGCAACGCGGCCCCCTTCTACGGACCCTCGGCCAGCATCCTGCTCATCGCCGATGGGGTCGAGATTCCCAGTTGCCAAATTTCGTGCGCCAATCTCGCCGACCGGGATGGGGGTGCATGGTGCTCGGTGCCGGCGGGCCGCATTGCGATCGATCCCGAACTTGGCCGCATCCAGTTCGCGGCGGATCTCACGTTCCCGCAATCGCTGCGTGTCAACTACTCCTTCGGATGCGCGGCCGAGATTGCCGGAGGTCCCTACGATCGTTCAGCATCGCTAGCCCTGGTTAACCCGGCTGAGGCCAGCTTCCTGGCGATCGTCGGTTCACCAGCGGCTCCTACGCTTGAGAACGCCATTGCGCAGTGGAACCAACTGATCGCGCTCACGCCTACTTCCTCCGGTGTGATTGTGCTGCCCGACTTTGAATGCTTCTCAATCGATCTCACCGGTGAAGCTGCCATCCAACTGCCCGCCGGGTCGAACCTTTCGCTGGCATCGGGCCAGCCGATCACAAGTGAAGGCGCTCTCAATGTGATCTGGAGCGAATCCTGCGTGACCCTAACCGGCAACATAGAAGTCATTGGCACTGCTGGAACTGCGTTGCCCGATGGCGAGGTCGAGCCCGCCGGCCAATTGCTGATGAGCGGTCTTTGGATCGCCGGCCAGCTCTCAGTTACCGGTGAGACGGTTAGCGTGCAGATCGCCGACTCGACCCTGGTACCCGGCGTCAGCCTGACCCGAGGTGGAGAGCCTGTTTCTCCCGGCGACCCCAGCATTCAGGTCACCGCCGAGGAAGCCACACTTACCGTGACCCGCTCCATCACCGGGCCGATCGCCGCCGACCCCAGCGGCACCACGCGCATCTGCTCGAGCATTGTGGACGCGACATCGCCCTGCTGTGTTGGCTACGCCGCTTCCGATCTCGCCTCGGCCGGCGGCGATTTGCATGTCGAAGACAGCACCATGATCGGCAAGGTCCATACCAGGACGATTTCGCTGGCGTCGAACACGATTTTTTGGGCGCGCCGCCCGCGCCGCGATCCGTGGCCGGCCGCGGTCTGGGCCAGCCGCCGCCAGACTGGCTGCGTCCGCTTCTGCTCTCTGCCTTTTGACTCGATCACCCCGCGGCGGTATCTGTGTCTTCCCCCGGATTCGGCCAGTGAGCCGGCACTCGAACCCAAATTCATCACCCTGCGTTACGGCAAACCGGCGTATGCGCTGCTCAGTGGGGACGTTCCCATGGCCATCTGGGGCGGCGCGGATAACGGCTCGCAGATAGGCGTGTACTACCAGATTCAGGAGACCGAGGCGGTACGCAACGTGCAACTGCGCGCCCCGGAGTATCTGCCTGTTTGCCTGGAGAGCGGCATCTTTCTCCATCCATCGCGCCCGCTGCCTGCAGTGCGGTTGGAGCAGATCTTCTACGGCTCCGGCGGCCCGCCACGGCATTGCTGCGATGAGCAGGATATGGATGTCCCGGCATATTCCGGCATAGGCAGCAGCCTTATGTGACAACAACAGTTGCGAACAGAGAAGTTCTATCTTTGCAAAACAGAAATGGTCAGGTGCTTGCTATGAAAGGTGATTTCAGCCGAATCCGATTCAACCCCGCCAGGCAGTACACCGCGGTGCTCGAGCAGCAGGGACGCGTATCACTCGATGCCGACTCGAACGAGCAGCTCCTGATCGACGAATATCTGGGCAGGAACGAAACTGTCGATGTGATCGGCGCCTATGGCGCCCCGGAACACGATGCCGGCTTCGGGATCTCCATATCCGGGAATGAGCTGGTTATCGGAGCCGGCCGTTACTACGTGGAGGGCCTGGTCTGCGAAAACCTGCAGGATCAGCTTCCCTACCTCAGCCAGGCCTACTTGCTGAACGCTTCTCCGCTCGACTCCACCCTGCTCAGCGAGCTTGGGCAGCAGGCCGGAAACAGCGTGATCCAGGTTTTTCTCCAGGTCTGGCAACGGCTAGTCACCGCACTGGATGACCCTTGCCTGCAGGAGCCGGCGCTGGGCCAGGCTGACACTACGGCGCGGCTACAGACGGTGTGGCGCGTGGTGGCCAGCCTGGTTCCCCCGCCTGCGACGGTCAGCAACAGCCCCACCCTGGGGATCTTCGGAGGAAACCTGCTCGCTGCCAAGCTGCGGCTGGCCGACTCGCTGAAGCAAAGTGCCGCCTCAAACGCAGTGAATGTCGCGAAGCTTGATCTGGCTAGGCAGCAGATCAACATCACCGGCGATCCGATTGCAAAGCTGCCCATCATCATCGGGACGCCCACCCCGGCACCGGCGCCCGCACCCACACCGGCGCCGGCACCCCCTCCGCCGCCGGACTGTTGCGTTGCGATGTACGCCGCCACGCCCACCGTCAGCACCGGCACGATGATGGCCAGCACCTCCCCCGGGGGGCCGGAGTGCTCTTGCCAGCCCACCCCGGCCGCCGGATATCAAGGCCTGGAAAACCAGCTCTACCGGGTGGAGATCCACCAGCCGGGCGACCAAACCACAGCCACGCTGAAGTGGTCGCGGGAGAATGCATCTGTCGTTGTGGCGATTACGCACGTATCCGGCCAGACGGTTACTGTGGACTCGATCGGTCCAGACGACAACCTTGGCTTCCAGGCAAATCAATGGGTCGAGATCTGTGACGATACTTACCTGTTTGGCGAAGTGCCGAACCAGCCGGGGCTGCTGTATCAAATTCAAAAGGTCGATCCCACGGTTCCCTCGATCACGCTCACCGCGCCCGTCGTCCAGGTGGACCCTAACCGCAATGCACGCCTGCGCCGCTGGGATCAGGCCGGTGGTTCAGCGAGCAGCTCCGGGGTGCCGTTGGCTGCCGGCACGTCGATAGCACTGGAAAACGGAATCCAAGTAAGCTTTAGCGCCGGCACTTATCAATCGGGCGACCATTGGATGATTCCCGCGCGGGCCGCCTCCGGCACGATCGAGTGGCCGCCCTGCGGAGGCGGTGATCAGCTGTTCCAGCCGCCCTGGTCGATCACCGTCTACAACGCGCCGCTGGCGTGTATCCACTGGAATGCCACGACCCAGCAGGCTGTGGTTGAGGACTGCCGCCGCTTTTTCTCTCCGCTCACCGAGCTCACCACTCCAGCCGCGTCCAAAGCGCTGCATGTGACCGGCATAAACTGGACCAACGACGCGCTGGTAACCGCCGACGTATGGGTGGCCAACGGATTGTCGGTGACGCTCGACAGCGCGCCCACCAGCCCCATCACCAACGCGGAGTTCATCGTCACGCTGGAATCCATCTTCGACCCCTTCCCGGCGGGCGCGCGCTTGCCGATCTACGGGATCAAGGAAGTCAATTTTCAGCTCCCCTCTACTTTCCTGCGCACGTACTTCGTTATCGACTCGACGATCACGGTGAATGGCTCGACCGTAGCGTGGACGATGCCTTACGCGCAGGCACCGGCGCTGCAGCTCTACACCGTGCAAGCCATTAACACGGGACTGCTGTTTGGGGCCACGATGGGCCAGTATGGGCGGGTGCGGGTGCGGCTCCTGGGCAACACCATCTCCTCCGGGAGCGGGAGCACGCAGCTCTTTCTTGATGGCCGAAGCTACGGGCAGCCCACCACCAACGCCGCCGGTAGCAGCCAAGTTGATTTGCAATTCCCCTCGGGCATCGGCGAAGAATCGAGCGATTTCGAATCCTGGTTCTATGTCGCCCCCACGTTGCTCATCGCCAGCCTCACCGTTGCCTATCCCGCACTCTACGCGATCGTGACCAACAACGTCGTGACCGGCGTCTCCGCTACTCCACCCAATCCAAATGGGGTACCCGGCCCCGCGGTTAATCCCTTCGTCGCCATCACCACCAACTATCGCGCACTGGCTGATACCCAGATCACGCTAACGCTCCTGGACTCGACCGGCGCTGTTTCTACCGTCGCGGCGATCGAGTCGCCGATTACGATCCATGCGGGCGAGCAGTCAACGAATGCGGTCATCACGGTCACCGGCAATCCAATCATTAATACGGTGCCCACCACGGTTACGCTCACGGTCGAGGCCAGCATAGCCACCGCCGTCGGCCCTGTTGCCGCCGCTAGCGTCACCTTTACCGTCACCGGCGGAATCTCGCAAGTGATCATCCCATAAGGAGGAGCAAGACTATCCGTGCGCGCCGTCTGGTCATTCTGGAGCAAGCCATTTCGCGGAGAGAAGGGACGCATGTGGAGCAGTCCTCTGCATCACTTGCTGGCATGGGGCCTCTCGTTGCGTCTTGCCCGCAGGTATTTCCCCGAGACTATGCTGGTCACCGACAGCGCGGGCAAAGCGCTGCTGGTCGACTGTCTCGGTCTTTCCTTCACCCACGTCTCGACTGAGCTCGACCAGCTTCGCCATGTGGATGCCGACTGGTGGGCAGTGGGCAAACTGGCGGCCTATCGCATGCAACAGCAGCCGTTCATCCATCTCGACACGGATGTCTTTCTCTGGAAACCTCTACCCGCAAGCATGCTCGCTGCTCCAGTCTTCGCGCAATGTCCGGAGGAGCATCCGCCATTGGCGACGTGGTGCGGACCAGAGGACGTGGAGAGCGCATTTCAACAGACAGGACTTACTTTGCCCGCGGAGTGGGAGTGGTCCCGCTCCCGCTCGTTGCATTCTTATCGCGAGGCCAACTGCGGCATAGTCGGAGCCAACAGGGTCGACTTCATCCGTTATTACGCCGACCTGGCGATCGATCTCGCGCTCAACCCGGACCATGCCCCAGCCTGGCGAATGTTTCCTCAGCGCGCCGGCTATAACATGGTGGTCGAGCAGTTCATGCTCGACGCCTGCTTTGAATTCCACCGCTCCCATCCGCAATCGCCCTTCCGCGGCATCTACATGCGTTACCTCTTCCCTTCGCATAGCGAAGCCTTCAACCAGCAGGCAGCGGCCCGCGCCGGCTATACACACCTGCTCGGCGACGCCAAGCGAGACCCCTACATCGCTCGCCGTCTGGAGGAGCGCACAGAGCAGGAAGACGGCGACTTTTATCGGCATTGCCTGCAGCTAAGCCGCCAGCACGAGGTCTTTGCCGGAGCCACCGGCTAGAGGTGTGAGAACTAACAAACCCAGACCTTTGTGCGGGAGCTGGGGCGCACCGCAGATCCCTCGGCTACGCTCCCACGGCACGCCGGGGCAGGTACGTCTGGCGAGGCGGCCCTCCGGGCCCAGGGAGCGGAGACGTTCTCTTCTGCGGTGCTCTCCCGCAGGACTCATGAGGCTTTATCATTGCCGGCGCTAAGCGCTCCTCCCCCTGCATAAATGCGAGGGCTCCCGCCTTCAGAACCGCAGAGTCAATCCTGCCACTTGGCCGCCACCGGGCGTATCGATCATGCCGAATGTATCGGGGTTACCCGCCTGGGGTGCAACGTTCGTATCCCAAGCAGGTTTCTGCGTCCCCTGAAACGTCACGCTCAACCCCACCTGCAGTGCGACGCTGATCTTACCGAAAGTCGCTGTACCCTGCAGTCCGCCCTGAATCTGAAAGGTGATATCGCCCGACAAACTACCAGGGGCCTGGGTCAAGCCGGCCATGAGTTGCAAAAAGGCAGTTCCCTGCAGCGCGACCCCAAGAACCTTACCCGCCTTGCTGTATTGCAGCTGCAGGCCGCCCATCGGCTGCGCGACCCGCGTATTCAAATCCACCTGGTATTGAAATACCTCTACCAGAGCACCCGAGCCGTGCTGAAACTGTACCTGGACCGAGTTTGACGTCTGCGGACCGCCGTGGTTGTTCAGGTGGTAGGTCCACTGCCCGCCCACCGCAGCTTGCCATTCACTGGCATCCGCACTCTGCCCACCGGCGCCAGGCGCAGGTTTCTGCCCACCCTCTGGCGGGAGCGTAAAGTGCATCGTGGGCAGTGGTGGCAGTTCCTTGACCCTCACCAGGATGCTGAGAAACTTGCCCCTAACGAACTCGCTCACCTCTTCCCGTGGCACGATGGGCAAGACCAGCTTGCGCGCCAAGTCTGTCACCGCATCCAGCGACATCGGTGTGCCTTGGAAGATAGGCGTCAAATCCGGGCCTACTTCCAGGTTCCCCGAGGTAAGAAAGTCGGAGAGTGTCAGCCGATCGGAAGCGAGCAGATGAAAACCAAGCTGTCCGGACATGACCGATGGCCTCGTCTTCGGCGTGCCGAGCCGCGGATTAGGCTTTGATAACGAGACTGGTGGCAGCGGGTCATTCGCGCCCTGCCGTTGCAACATAGCGCGCGGCGCAGCCGCCGGTGCAGCGCCGCCGGTCAGAACCGAGCGCGCATTCCTCTCCAGCGAATGATCGCTCGGCGTAATCTCCGCTACACCACTCGCGCTGACGCCGCGCTGCTGCACGACGTGCACGAGCTCATGCGCCAACAGGTCATGCCTGGCCTGGGTGTCGAGCCCATATTGCCCGGCAGCAAAGACCACATCATTCCCATAGGTATACGCCGCCGCTCCAATCGCGTCCGCCGAGGCTGCGGCGAGCGCGCCGGTGTGCACCCGAACATCTCTCAAATCACCGAAGTGCGGCTCCATCCGCCACAGCATCGCCCGATCGAGTGGTGTACCCGGCGAGCGCAATTCGTCGTGCACACTCTGCGGCACAGTCTGCCCACGCGGATGTATCTGGATGCTGCCGATATCGGCCGCCTGTCGCGCCAACGCAGAAGCACTCTCGGCCTTCGGCTGTACCGGGTTGCCCCAGAGCCGTCGCATAGGAGGCTCTGGGGCAATTTGCTTTTGAGTTTTTGTGGACCAGAAAACCGGCTCGCTCATGACCCCACCTTCCGGAGGCTCAACGCCAGCAGCGCTAATTTTTGATCTACCACCCTCAACTCTACGATCTTATGCTCGGTACCTGCCGGCATTCAACACTTCCGTCCGCCAATGGGTACTGTATTGTTGGTGCCGCTACCGAGGGCACGTGGCCAATGAAAAAAACGACAGCTGTGTACGCTGTGGCAAGCGGCTGCCCGACCTCGAGTGCTGGGAGTAGATTATCGAGTGTCATGCAGTTACCGCTTGCCCATCTCATAGGCAGGTACATTCGGCGTGAGACTGCGCAAGAAGAATTCCCTGATCAGGTTATCCACGGCATGGCCCGCGATACTGACCAGGCCATCGGCTAGCGTAAGGCCCACGCCGCGGTCTGCCCGAGGATAGTAAAGATTTGCCAAGCCACCCGCTGCAAAGCTCCCCAGTACACGGGAGTAATTTGGTTCCGTCTGCCCGCCGTCTCCTCTTGTAACCAGCGCCCTCGACATGGCATAGAACGCGCGCGAACGAACGCTGCCCGATCCCTTATAGAAGTACCTTGGATCCTGATGGATCAGAGAAGGCAGAATGGCGCTTCCGATTACCCTTCCCAGCACGTCATCCGCATAGGCAGCCCCGTAGCGTTTTGCGTAGCCTTTCGCTCCCTGCCCATAGCCGGGGAATGTGTCGGTTGCCTGCTCTGCGCCGGCGATGATTCCAGTCCCCACAAATTCGATCGGATCAGTGATTGAGTGAAACGCGAGGTCAAATTTCTGTCTAGCATCGAGAGGTTCAGCATCCCAAATGTAGCTGCTGTAGAAATTTGGCAGGATACCGAACACGCGCTGGTGCTCCGCGGCCTTAACCTGTTCCTGAGCTACCTCAGCTTGCGTGACGACAACTTTCACTTCCGTCGTCGCGCCTGCGATCGCCATGGAGACTTGCGGGAGTTCGCGCCTTTCGTCTGCATTCAGCACAATATTGGGGGACACAAACGGCTCCATGCCTGGCGATGTGATCGTGAGCTTGAAGTTTCCTGCAGGAAGCCCGCTAAAAGAAAATCCCCCATTACTGTCCGAAAGTAATTTACGTTCCTCCAGATCGCGAGACGACGTAAGGGTCACGCTTGCTCCTGAAATAATGCCTCCATTGGCATCCATAATTATTCCGGAAATACTGGAGGAGGCTGCCGGTCTAGAGACCGCGTCAGCGTTCGGGTCCAAAGTTGAACGCTCAGGTGCAGCCGGCAGGCCTTTGACAGAGACAGAAACCGAGATCTGTTGTGTATATCCCAAACGGGATAAGGCGAAAACCAGCAGGGTGAATGCCAATTTGGAAGGGGAAATCCGATTGCAAGAAACTTCACGAGAGTACCGTGCTGGCCCTCGAAACCTCAGCATGGTGACCCCTCAGAGCGAACGTTTTGCTCTGGCAACAACGACTTGACGATAGTGGAACTCAGGCGGCTCACCAAGCTGCTCCCTGATGTAAATCTTAAACCATTAAGATCTCTTGACAAGCTAAATCTTAATACGCTAAGACTTAAATCGAAGGTCGGCTGTGGAGGGCTTTTGCCTCCCGCCTCCCTTTACCTGCTCAAACCGAGCCCCAATTGCTTGGTGCGTTGTGTCGGATGTTCTTCGTGGAGTTCATGGTGCAGTTCATCGACTTTTTCCCTTGCCTGATTCAGGGCGGTTTTCCCTGACGCGGTGATTTTGTAGACCCTTCGCCTTCGCCCTCCAATGTTTTTGAGCTCCGACTTCAGCAGCTTAGCCCGCTCCATTCCATGAAGAAGCGGATAGAAAGTTCCAGGTCCGATGTGATAGCCATGGTGCCCGAGCTCCTCCATCATCCCAAGCCCGAAGATCGGCTCATGAGAGGCATGAATCAGCACATGGATGCGTATCAAGCCGTTAAAGAGTTCACGCCGAATCGATCTAGCCAAAGGACACCTGCTCCCTGCCCGGCTTGATCATAGTATCGAACTTCGATGATATGATTCGTCTCATTCGAGGGATTCGTCCTGGTATGGACCTGTGGCCCACTTCTGTGCGTACCTCCTTGTTTGCCTTCACGTTTGCCATAGGCTCTCTCCTCCTACGTTATGGAAATGAGCAGAGCGCGTTTGCCCAGGTGCCAACAACCCAGGATAGTCCGGCTGCGTTGACCCTGGAGCAGGTGGTCGAATCAGCCCGGAAACACTATCCTGCGATACAAGCTGCCCAGGCGCAACAGAGAGCAGCGGAAGGCGCCATCCGGGTCGCGAAAACGGCGTATCTTCCTCGCACCGACGTGCTCTGGCAAACGAACAGGGCGACCGCTAACAACATTCTCGGCCTTTTGCTTCCGCAAGCGGTGATCCCCAGCGTCACGGGTCAAGTTCTACCAGCCGATCCAGGGCGCAGCGCCTGGAATAGCGCCGGTGGCGCCCTGTTAAGCTGGCAGCCCTTCGACTTCGGAGTCCGCGGAGCCAAGGTGGAAGTAGCGCGACAGGGGAACGAAGCGGCAAAGCAGGCTGCAGCGCTGACCGAGCTCCAGGTTTGCGCCAATGCTGGGAGCACATTTTTTGACTTGGCCGCGGCTCAGCAACTTGCCATGGTCGCCCAGGCAAATGTCCAGCGCTACGAGGCCTTCGACAAGGTGGTCCGCGTTCTTGTTGACAATTCGCTCCGGCCGGGCGCAGACGCTTCACAGGCGGACGCGCAACTGGCCCTCGCCCGCAATCAGCTCATCCAGGTGCAAACGCAGGTGGCCGTGCGGCGCAGCGCACTTGCCGAGTATCTCCAGACCACACAGGCACAGCCGGAGATCGATGCGTCTAAGCTTCTCAGGTCGCCTCCGCCAACGAACCTGCAACCAACCACAGCGGCAAGCCACCCTGCCGTTCTCGAAGAGCACGCCCTCACCTTGCAGCAAGAAGCTCAGAAGCGCATTCTCGAACGCAGTTACGTTCCTGTGTTCAGCACGTCGGGAATGGTCTTTGGCCGTGGCGCCGGAACCAATGCGAGTGGATCGTTTCCCGGGGGCACTGCCGGACTGGCACCGAATGTTTTCAACTGGGGTGCAGGTATCCAGGTGTCGTTTGCGGCGTTCGACTTCTTTACTCTGCGTGACCAAAGCAAAGCTCAGGAGGCGAACGTCGAGGGTGAATATGCGCGCTATCACCAATCCATAAGCGACGTGACCGCTGCTCTCCAGCAGGCGCAGGCTGAGCTTGACGGCGCACGGAAATTAGCGGCCAATACACCGATCGAATTAGCAGCCGCGCAGATCAGTGAACAACAACAGCAGGTTCGCTATCGGTCTGGACTGGCCACTGTGGTCGATGTTTCTGCAGCCGAAGGGGTTTTGGCGCAAGCCGAGGGCGATGACGCAATCGCGCGCCTTGGGATGTGGCGGGCCGAACTCGGGGTAGCGGCGGCGCAAGGCGATCTGGAGCCGTTTCTGCAAATGCTGAAGAGCCAGGGGAAAGGACAATAACCGCCCATGTGGTTGATTCGCGCCGCTCTCCGCCAACCCGTAACTGTCATGGTCTTTGTGGTGGCCGTGGGGCTTGCGTCCATACTTGCGCTCATGCGGACACGAGTCGATATCTTTCCCAATCTGGACCTGCCGGTGATTTATGTGGCACAGCCGTATGGGGGCATGAGTCCACAGCAGATGGAAGGATTCATCTCGTACTACTACGAGTACCACTTCCTCTATATCAACGGAATCGAGAGCGTTGAAGCAAAGTCGATCCAGGGTACGGCTTTGCTTCGTCTGACCTTCCATCCGGGGACAAACATGAGCGACGCGCTGGCGCAAACGATCTCGTACGTCAATCGTGCCCGCGCCTTTATGCCACCCGGAACGGTATCTCCGTTCGTAATCCGCTATGACGCTGGAACGTTGCCGGTTGGTTATATGGTGTTCTCCAGCCCTTCCCGGACACTGGCGGAAATTCAGGATTTGGCGCTCAATCGCGTTCGCCCCGTCTTTGCAACCCTGCCTGGGGTCTCGTCGCCTCCGCCCTTTGGTGGAAACCAGCGAACCATTGTCATCAATGTCGATCCGCAAAAGCTTCAAGCCTATGGTCTGTCTCCTGAGCAGGTGGTCCAGGCGTTGACCAGCGGCAATAGCATTCAGCCTGCGGGCAATGCTGACATCGGAACCACGCACAGTCTTGTAACCACCGACTCAACCGTGACCCAGATCAGCGATCTGCTGAACATTCCTTTGAAACTCGGCTCCGGAGCCGCTGTATATATTCGGGACATCGGCAACGTAGCCGACTCCTCCGATCTACTCGCGGGTTACGCTCTGCGGAATGGTAAGAGAACTATTTACATTCCGGTCACCAAGCGTCCGGACGCCTCTACCCTCACGGTGGTGCAAGAGGTACGTGACAATCTCGCGCGTTTCCAGTCGTTGGTTCCAGAAGACATCCATATAACGTACGAGTTTGACCAATCGGCCTATGTTCGCAATGCGCTCATGTCGGTGTTACGCGAGGGCATCATTGGAGCCCTCCTCACTGGACTGACGCTCTTTCTCTTCCTCCGCGATTGGCGCTCCTCTCTGATCGTCGTGATCACGATCCCCTTTGCGCTACTCACAGCGGTAGTTTTGCTGAGGCTCTCCGGGCAGACGATCAACATTATGACCCTGGGAGGACTCGCCCTGGCAGTGGGCGTGCTTGTCGACGAAGGCACGGTGCTGCTCGAAAATATCCATGTCCATCTGGATCATGGAGAACCCGTGGCTCGCGCCGTACATCTCGCCAGTCGAGAGGTCGCCACACCGCGCCTGCTTGCGATGCTGTGCGTGATGTCAGTCTTCATCCCTTCCTTCTTTATGACCGGTGTCGCACAATCGCTCTTCCTGCCTCTTTCACTCGCCGTAGGATTTGCCATGGGTGCTTCCTACCTTTTGTCCAGCACCTTGGTCCCGGTTCTGGCGAACTGGTTGTTGAAGGCAACGCCGGTTGCAGAGCGGCAGGACGGTCATGGTGAAGGAAGCTTCGACCGTTTTCGAAAGCGTTTCGCGGCGCGCTTTGGAACGGGCTCATGCGTGTTCCGGCTCTGGTTCTCAGCGCATACGGCATCGTCGCGTTGCTGGTGCTCGTGCTGGTGACCCCCAACATTGCGGAAGAAATCTTTCCCTCCGCGGCATCGACCCAGTTTCGGCTCAGAATCGATGCTCCTGACGGTACGCGCGTCGCCGTAACAGAGGCGTTGGTTAAGCGCGTTCTCGCCGAAATCGCGGAGACCGCCGGGGAGAAAAATCTCGATCTAAGCCTGGGATATGTCGGAACACAAGGCTCGTCCTACCCCATCAATGCCGTCTTCCTCTGGACGAGTGGACCTCAGCAGGCAATCATCAACGTCGCGCTCAAGGAAGATACGTCGCTGAAACTTGCAGACCTCAAGGAAAAGCTTCGCAAGCGGCTCGGGCAACAGTTTCCCCAACTGCGCTTCTCTTTCGACCCCGGTGACCTGATCAGCCAGATTCTGAGCTTTGGCTCGTCCTCCCTCGCCGAGGTCACGATTACCGGGCCGCAATATGCCGATGTCGCCGGCTATGCAGAACGAGTTCGTCAAAAACTGGCCGGGGTTTCCGCGCTGCGAGATCTTGAGTATGAAGAGCCGCAACATTACCCGGCCATCGATGTTCGCGTGGACCGCCAGCTGGCGGGTCAACTGGGAACGACCGCCGACACCGTGGGTTCTGCTGTCGTTTCTGCCACTGCGTCCAGCCGGTTTGTTGCGCCAAGCTACTGGCGCGATCCGAAGTCTGGGGTCAGCTATCAAGTGCAGGTACAGGTACCGCAAGCGAAGATGACCTCGTTAGGGGACATCGGAAATATCCCGGTGGCCAGCACCACCGGGGCAAGTCCGCTCGTCAGCCAGGTTGCGGACCTTCGCGGCACCACTGTACCCGGCGAGCTTGATCGGCAGAATGGGCTATGGATGCTGGCCCTCTCCGCGAACCTGGCAGGGCGGGACCTGCGCCAGGCGAACACGGTCATCGAGAGGGCCATGGCTGCTGCCGGTACCCCTCCGCGTGGCGTCACCACGGAGATTCGCGGCCAGGTGAGCGCGCTGCGACAGATATTTGGCGAACTCGCAATCGGTCTCTTGGCGGCGATTGGTGTCATCCTATTGCTGCTGACAGCCAATTTTCAGTCTTTCAAACTTTCACTGGTCGTGCTCTCCACAGTGCCGGCCGTGCTTGCAGGCTCGGTGCTGATGCTCCTGCTCACAGGCACCAGCCTCAATCTTGAAAGCTTCATGGGGACAATCATGGCCATTGGTGTCGCGGTTGCTAATGCCATCCTGCTGGTTAGTTTTGCCGAGCAGAATCGGCTTACAGGCGTCTCGGCACATGAGGCCGCGCGCGCCGCGGCTGTCGAGCGCCTCCGTCCGGTCCTCATGACCAGCCTGGCGATGATCGCGGGAATGATTCCGATGGCCCTTGCCTTTGGACAAGGCTCTGAAGAAACGGCTCCCCTCGGACGTGCTGTCATCGGTGGCCTTTCGATCGCGACGGTGGCCACACTTTTTCTGCTGCCGATGGTCTTTGGTATTGCCCAACGCAATGCCTCCATTCGATCGAGATCTCTCGATCCGGAAGACCCGGCGAGCTCGAAGTTTGAACCCTCTTCAGAGGTCGTGCGATGAATCGCTCGTGGCTTGCCTCATCCTTCTTCGCGGTGGCTGTTTTGGGATGTAATTCATCGCCGTCCTCACCCAGCAGCGGCTCCAACCCAGCCCCTGCGCCTACCGTCGGCGCCCCCACGACCGTAAGCACAGCTTCCATCGAATCCAGGAAGTTACAGACAATGGTCATGCTGCCGGCACAGCTCATCCCTTATGAGCAGGTAGACATCTACCCAAAGATCACCGGCTTCGTTCAGACCGTCACCGTGGACCGCGGGTCACATGTCCACCGAGGACAGTTGCTGGTTCGGCTTACAGCCCCTGAAGTCGTGAGCCAGCGCTCTCAGGCTGAGGCAGCAGTCCGAGCCGCCGAGTCACAGCTCGCCACCGCTCAAGCTAAGCTCGCTTCCGACAATGGAACATATCTCCACATGGTGGCCGCAGCGAAAACCCCGGGCGTCTTGGCGGAGAATGATGTTGCCGTCGCGGACCAGACGGTATTGGCGGACAAAAGCACGGTCGGTGCGGCAGAACAGAACGTATCCGCCGCTCGTGATGCTTTGAGCAGTGTTCGTCAGATGGAGTCGTACCTGAACATCACCGCGCCATTTGACGGCATAGTGACTACCCGCAACCTGCACCCCGGAGCGCTGATCGGCCCGGCGTCCGGCCAGGGAGGGTCACCACCGATTCTCCAGATTGTCGACGATCTCCGGCTACGCCTGGTGGTGCCCGTCCCTGAGGCAGAGGTCGGCGAGATGAAGGTCGGTCAACAGGTCTCATTCACTGTCCCGGCATATCCCGGCCAAACTTTCAAGGCTCCAATTCGGCGTATCTCACGCGCATTGGACCAAACTACGCGGACGATGCCTGTGGAACTCGACGTTCTGAATCGCGATGCGAAGGTTTCACCGGGTAGCTTCACGACCGTTTCCTGGCCCCTCGAACGAACTTATCCCACGCTTTTCGTTCCGACTTCGGCGGTGACTACCGATCAACAACACACCTTCGTAATTAGAATCCACAACGACAAAGCGGAATGGGTCACTGTCCAAACGGGACAGACCGTCAACGGTCAAATCGAAGTCTTCGGGGACTTAAAACCGGGAGACCAGGTAGTAAAAACCGCTTCAGACGCTATTCGCGCCGGCGATTCAGTGCATGTGCAGAATTCCGCCGCAGGCATGGGGAAATAGTGTCTGCAACGTTCCGGCTCGTACAGCGAAATCAGATTCATCTATCCCGGCGCGGTGTTCATCTTTTGGGAACTCATCGATTCACTCATTGACGATTGCCACTGTGTTCCTATCCAGGCGTCGCCCCGTTCGATCTGCAGATGCTGGAAGAGTAGAAAGGCACACAGCAGGTCCCAATTCAGCGTCTGATTTCAGTTTTTCTGATGGAAGATCTTGTTGTTGATGTCAGGCCAGAACTCCTTGAAAAGACTCGACCCAGCGTCGATCGCGATACTCGTGAACCAAAGTTGGGAAGTCTTGGTAAATGTCCGCTCCTGGCTCGGATAATAAAGACTGGAAACGCCTGCGGCTGCGCCTGCGCCGACGATCTCGGAAGTGTTGAAGGTCTCGTGGCCGCTATCCGTTCGTGTGATAGCGACGCGTGAGACAGAATATGCAAATCGCTTCGCAAAGCCACCATGACCAAGCGTGTAATAACGGGAATCCTGGTGCAGAACTGCGGGGAGAAGGAACTCAACCCATAGGTTTTCGTTCACGTAGTCGGCATAGGTGTGCCAGTAATACCTTCCATAGCCAGGCCAGCCCTGCTGAAATTCAGGAGTGGAATTGCGTGCCTCCGCTATTCCTGCCTGTATCGCGACAAAGATGAATGAGGAATAGTCGACGCTATCGAGTGCCGCTGTTGTGAACTTGTCTTTGACGGTTTGGGGCGGAAGCTGCTGGTCTGCGCTGACCGCCCGGAAGTTCGGAACGATGTAAAGAATTCGTTTTGTCTGCTTTGCTTTGTTTGCGGCAGTTGCACTGTCCCTGGTGTCAGAGGAAGCGGAGCTGTGTTGGTCGTTTTGCCCAGGAGTGCCTGGTGCGTCAGGTAAGGCACTGGAATTATCTTCCGCAGAGGCCACTCCGGGACCAGCAACTGCCCCCATCTTCATTCCCTGTTCGTTCGACTCTCGGCCTGTTTGTCCGAACGCCAGTCCCGCAGGACAAGGGACGATATCCAAAACCAGTGTCGTTACCAAAACGAGGGACAGTCGTTGAAATGTCGCCATTTTTCCCCGACTGACCCTTGACGTGCCGATAGAGTCGCGTAGAAAGCTTCCTTCACTTTTAGTCTTAACCGACTAAGAACTTGTGTCAAGTCCCGAAGGCAGCAGGGTCAACTTCGCGTAGACGGCTAGCGCAGGCACATCAGACTCGTCTTAATTACTTAAGATTTTGCTTGACGCCCGTACTCTTAGCAGATTAAGACTAAAGTAAGGGATCGGATCTGTGAATAGATTCTGATCCCGCCAAGTCTAGGGTCTAAGAATTGCCGCCCATGGTAGGTGAAGATGAGGATCTTCCGGTCAGGTATTTGCTCTATGCAGCCCTGGTCATCATTGTGCTTGCGGCTGTTGCAGTCATCAGCTTCTTCATCCTTGTACGCTAGTTGCGCAATCGGCCGCCGGCGTGCTGCATCATGATCCCAAGCCCGGCTAGGGGGACGGCGCAGTCTGCCCGCTGGCCGAGGAGCCGAACGGGTTATGGTTGGGTCTTGTCGTGACTTCAATCCGGGTGTTCTTCTCAAAGACAATGTTGTGGCCGCGCGCCAGCCAGAGGTCGTAGACGGAGAGGGCCGCACCGTAAACGCCGATATAGCCCGCTACGTCGCGTGAGCTTGCTGCCATACCGACAATCCGGCCCACAATGCCAAAGCCGTTGGAGGCCAGGGCGCTATTGAGCACCTGGTTCCCGTCATCGTCGAAGCCCCTCCCGGCAAGCAGGATCAGCACCAGCGGTGCGATCACACGGTTCTGCGATTGCGGCCGGATGCTTCCCTCCGGGTCCATTTCCAAATTAGCCGACTTGGTGGAATTGATACCCGCAAGAGTTCCCGTCACCGGCTGGGAAAAACCGCTCGGGAGCTTTAATTCCTTGAAGCGAAACCTAAGCTTCCCCTGACGGCCAAAGGAACGCGCTGGCTTTGCCTGCGTGATCTCTCCAACCAACACGGAGCCCTCGGGAACCACCAGGTCGTGTTGTGGATTGAAAACCGGCTCCGCCACCACTGCCTGGAAAGTGTCGCCTGGCTTGTCATTCGTGGAACTGATCGTCCGCTGCAGATACGCGCGTAGCCGCCACTCCTCACCGTCCGGTTCTGCAGGAGCGCTCGCTCCAGTGGCTGTCTGCCCTTTGGAAGCCTGTTCTCCTCCGTGCTCCGGCGGGCGGAATGTAAGGTCGAGGGGCTTAGACAATGCAACAGTCCAGGCCGTCCCGGTCTCGATTCTCTCTGGGTGATAGGGCAGCTGACCATAAACAAATTGCACCAACCGATCGCCTTTGCCCGGGGCTGTAAACAATGCGACGGTGGATTTCACCCGCTGTTTCGCTTCCTCGATCTGCTGGCTGATGAAAGATCGTCGCTTCTTACCCGGCGGAGGCGACAGGCTCAAAAGCGGCGCGCCATCCTTGGCGCCATCGCTTGCTATCGCCAGACGGCTTCCGTCAGGGAAAACCATCTGATCGAATCGAACGACCGGCAGGTGAAATGGCGTGAAATCCCCTCGCAGCCGGGAGTGGATCCTCCGGCTCCGGTCTGAATCCAGTTGAACCACTGTGCCACTAACAATGGTGCCGGCCGGGAGCGCAAGCTGGTTGTCCACGTAGATCCCATAAAGCAGGCGGCCCTGCAAAGCTTCCCCCACCTTCATGGGAACGTGTTGCAATAATTCAATCGACAGGGGGACAGTCGTGGGAATTTGGATCGAGGTCGCTTGACCATGCGATAAAGCCGACAGGAGTGCGAACAACGGCGAGCACGCCAAAAACAAGACTCCCGGATGCCTCCATACAGAACGGCCGTCCTGAAAAAAGCGCTTCGTATCCATTCTGCTCTAGAATCTGCCCCCGGCAGTGAACGTCCGCCCCACAGCCGGTCTAGGATCGAGGCGCCGCTTACTCAGTCTAAAGCAATGCGAACCTGACGGCCCGCTTCCAAACTTCTTGCATTCCCCAAACCAGCATGTAGAATCAAGGTTTTTAGTGCTGGCAACTTTAACTCTTAAGCAGTTAAGATCATCTTGTTGTGAGGCGACGCTATGCGGAAAAAACTTCTAAAACTGGCGCGAGCAAATCCGCGGCTTGCTCTGCCGAGCCCTGGTGAATTGCGTCTTCTGCAGATTTTATGGGATCAGGAAGAGGCCACCGTCGAAGAGGTGGTGAACGCTCACCCGGAGAAGGAGCGGCCCAATTATAAGACGACACAGACCCTGCTCCGTATCATGGAACAAAAGGGATTTATTACGCATGAGAGCCGGGGGCGGGTCTTCGTCTTCAAACCCTTGGTGTCCCGCAAGGCCATTGACCACTTATCGGTGCAGTCCCTGGTATCTCGAAACTTCCACGGATCAGCCGCCGAGCTGGTACTCAATCTGTTGGAAACCAGTCCTATCAAAAACAAAGAGCTGGATGCCCTCGAAGCACACATTCGAGAGTATCGTAAAAAGCGTGGGTTGAGTGATCGGGAATAAACAGGGATGCCATGAATCCAGAGCTTTTGCTTGTCGTTGTGGCTGCATTCGCGGCCTTCGTTTTAAAGACAACATTCGCTTTCGGGCTATGCGCCGTTTTTGATTGGCTGGTAGATTCGCCAAACCGGCGATTCGTGATTTGGCTGAGTTTCCTCTGTGGTGCATCTGCGTATTGGATTTGGTTGGCAAAGGACGTCCTGACCGCCGGACAGTTCTCACCGGATTCATTCTACGGCCCGGCCCGACCGGCGGTTTCCAGTTTCGGCGCCTGGCAAATTCCAGACTCATGGTCCTACCCGATGGGCATCGCGCTTCGGGTCATTGGCATCAGCTACCTGTTGGTCCTGAGCTATATGCTTTTCGCACATGTCAGGAAACAGCGGAAACTCCGATGGATCCTCGGCTTCACTACCGAACCGCCGATGGAAATCGCGGAAGCCTTTCGCTTACTGGCACAGAGCCTGCATCTTGGGCGCGCTAGACTACTGATGCTCTCCGGGGTAACATCTCCGGCAACTTTTGGCTGGATTCGGCCAACCATACTCCTACCCGATCTCTGTCTCAGCCATGACCGCGCTGAGCTCGAAGATATTCTGCGCCACGAACTGCACCACATCCACCGTAAGGATTTTGTGTGGAACGCGCTGGCCCTGCTAAGCAGATCGCTTATCTTCTTCCATCCCGCGGCGTGGTACGCAACCAGGAAATTACACTTCGACCGTGAACTCGCGTGCGATCTGGCGGTCGTCTCGCACTCACCAACAAGAAGAGCAACCTACGCGGAGTGTCTGGTGCGCTTCGCACGGCTGAATTTAGAGCAGCGCTCGCACACCTGGGGAATCGACTTTGCGGCGTCTTCTCAGCATTTGAAGGCCCGTGTCCACTCCATATTAGCTGGAGCGAAAATAGCTCCAAAGTGGCTGATCTGTTTGCGTGCAGCCGCCGGAGTGACTTTGCTTGCCGGGTTTATCGGAATCATCCCGTCGCTGGCGGTTCTGTTGTCGTACGGGCATCCGCAGATATCTCAGCCTGCGTCGGCAGATGTTCTGGCGCCACAGACCGTCATTAAAGGCCGGCCAGGAACCAGGACCAAGGGCCGGCTGCATGCGATATCAGCTCCTGCAAACAGCGATCTGGCCGCCGTTCCTATCGGCAACGGCGAGGGACTGCCACCCGGCAACAGTGCTTTGGCGGACGAGGAGACTCTGCATTCTTCCCAAGCGTTGAGCTCTGCAGGTCCCCAGCTTCTCCATCGCTCAGCGGGTGCTTCATCTGGTCCGCCCAAACAAGAGACGATAGAGCTGATCGATCCGAGTGGCGCCGACAGCAAGACCGCAGGCCAGACGATCAAACAGACCCTTCAACAATCCTTAGCAACGGCAGCGGCGATATATAAGCAGACGTCCGAGGCTGGCCGCCACTAACACTACTTCCTTTCGCGCGCGCCGCACCTGCGAGTGGCCAGCCCAGAGAGAAACGCCTGGCGCCGTGAGCAAATCGGGAGACTGGATCGGCCCGGGGGCCCTGCTCGGGGGAAAAGCCTAAACCCCTTCTGGAGAGACCTCGGACCAGCTCTTGACGTTCTCCAGCATAAACGCGGCAGCCAATTGGCCGTTCGAGTGCAAAAGGAGAAGATGCTCGCCCCTCACTTCCGCTCGGGCCGCAATCACGGGTTGAGCGCCTATATCGGGAGCCTTGAATTGAATTATGAATGTTGTGTCAACCATCTCGATTAGCAATCTCTTTCGGCTATGTCTACGGGGATGTGACACACGAACTTTGTGATGGACTAATTCGAATTGGCGGACTAACCAGCTGACTGCATGTAATCCCCGCGATCCTTGCCGGAGCGCAGCAAAGCGCGATGCAAGCTTACGTAGTCGCGACGATTGCAGCGCCGACATCGAATCGGATATTGGAAAAGGAGCAGCCTTTCGATGTCCATTAAGCGGAACCTGGACCGGCGTATCTTAGAAGAAGAACACTCGCGGCACTTCATAAAGACCACAGATTTTTCGACCAGATTTTACGACCGTCAACTCAGTGATATTGCGATCGGCCAAACGCCAGCCCACTCTTATTGTCTTAGGATTCATGAGGGGCGCACTAGGATGCCTCTCATTTATGACTATCTTGATACGCTCTTGAGGAAAGAGAAGGTGCCCCTCCCTCAACGAGAAACCAAGGCGTGGCCTCCCCCTGAGGCCCCTGTGTCTTGATGCATGATCCAGGCTCCGGTTTGGCTCGTTGCGCGCGAAGATCGGCACTACTTGCAGGGCTTATCGCAGCCACGGGACGATTTCCAGTCAGAGTTAGGGTGGACCGAGAATATGATCCATTCACTTCTCCAGAACCAGGCGGTGGACCCTACACAACCGTGGTATGCATTACTTTACTTAGGGTCCACCAGCGGCTTTCCTCCTACGCCAAATAGCATTGGGATCTAAAGCCCCCGCCGTTTCGACCGATGATCTGTCTGTGTGACCCAGATTCGGACGCCGGCACTGGTCAAGAATGGACCGACTGAATGATTACCCAACCGACCGAGCGCGACACTCCGCCTTTCCCCGAAATCGATGTCCTTTGGATTACGGCAGGCCTTGGCTGTGATGGCGACACGATTTCGATGACTGCGGCTACGCAGCCAAGTCTCGAAGATATACTCCTCGGTGGTATACCCTGGATTCCCAAAGTAAAACTCCACAATCCATGCCTGGCCTATACCAACGGTGAACACTTCTTGGAACCGTTTC
Organism: uncultured Acidobacteriaceae bacterium; assembly: GCA_963821315.1. GTDB lineage: Bacteria > Acidobacteriota > Terriglobia > Terriglobales > Acidobacteriaceae > PALSA-350. The sequence goes on from CAWGDP010000025.1 coordinate 928,844, forward strand.
ATCGTGCCGCCGCAGGGGCCCTGTCGCCGTTCATTCTGGTTATCGAAGGTTCAATTCCCAATGAACTCAATAAAGCTGAGGGCTACTGGGCGTCCTTTGGGACTGATCAGAAAACCGGCCAGCCTATCCTCACGTGCGATTGGATCGATCGCCTGGCCTCCAAGGCGTGGGCCGTCGTGGCTGCTGGAACCTGCGCAGCGTACGGCGGTATTCATGCGATGGAAGGGAATCCGACGGGATGCATGGGGCTCCCCGATTATCTCGGCTGGGAATGGAGATCGAGGGCGGAGATTCCTATCGTTTGCGTTCCCGGGTGTCCGGTTCAACCCGATAATTTCATGGAGACGTTACTCTATTTGCTTCATATGGCCACCGGGCGGGCTCACATGATCCCCCTGGACGAGTGTCTGCGTCCTCGTTGGCTCTTTGGTCAGACGGTTCATGAAGGATGCGACCGGGGCGGCTACTATGAGCAGGCCGAATTTGCGGCTCGTTACGGTGACATTCAATGCATAGTGAAGCTGGGTTGCTGGGGACCCGTGGTGCAGTGCAACGTCGGCAAACGCGGTTGGATGGCAGGGATCGGCGGGTGCCCGAACATCGGCGGCATCTGTATTGGCTGCACCATGCCCGGTTTTCCGGATAAGTTTATGCCCTTCATGAGCCAACCGCCTGGTTCACTACTTTCCGCCAGTGCGGTGGCCACCTACGGAAAAACGATAAATGCTCTCCGCCGGTTTACCCGGGCATCGCTCAATAAAGAGCCGGGCTGGAGACAGCGGAGCGTCAAGGTAAGCACGAGTTAGTATCCGACGCTCTACGTGGGAAACTGCAATGCGTGAACGTCCGGATAGCCCCGATTTACTACAACTCGAACTTCCGTTCCCTCATGAAGAGATGAACGAGCCGGGCTAGGAGGGCTGCATGGGGCCGGAGCAAGAAACCGGAACTCTCTCCCGCCACGGGCCGGTGCAGGCAACTCTGCTTCCGCGGGAGGCCGGTCCAGGCGGCTTGGTCGAAGATACTCTCGATGCGGCCGGTGCTGAGGCTGCGCTCGCGGAGATGGCCGGTGTGTTCCGCCAGCCCGATCGGCCGCCTCCACAAGCCATCGCTCACCAACGCGCTCATGCGATTAGTGCTGAAGCCAACTATCGCGCACTGGTTGACCAACTTCCGGCGGTTGTTTTTATGGCTTCTCTGGAGGGTGGCATTGGCGATGCCTACGTCAGCCCGCAAATTGAAGCAGCTCTGGGATTCTCGCAAGGGGAGTGGCTCGAAGACCCGATCCGTTGGTATGCGCATATCCACCCTGACGATAGGGAGAGATGGAGCACCGAAGCGGCGGAACTGTTCGTTTACGGGACAAGCTTAAAAACTGTCTACCGGGTAATCGCACGCGATGGCAAGGTGGTGTGGTTCCAATGCGAAGTAAAGGTATTGCGCCATGAGGATGGCGAGCCTTATGCCCTGCACGGGGTAGGTTTTGATATCACCAGCCTGAAAGAAGGCGAACAGGCCCTCCATGAGAAGAATCGACAACTGGAGCTGCTGAAAGATGTGGCGATAACCGCCAACCAGGCGGCAACGATTGCCGAGGCGATGCAATTCGCCGTCGACCGGGTTTGCCGGTTTACCGGCTGGCCGCTGGGGCATGCCTGGATCGCCGATGGTGTCGCTTCCTCTATCTGGGATTCCATGCGGGAGCCTCGCTTCGATGCATTTCGCACTGTATCGGACGGGTACACCTTTTCGACGAGAGTGTTTTTGGTGGCAGCAGTGATTGCAAAGGGTCATCCGATTTGGATGAAAGACCTGGGCAACAATCCGAACTTCATGCGCCAACCGGAAGCCCAGCGAGCCGGTCTCAAATCGGCTTTTGCCTTTCCGGTTTGGAGCGGGAATGAGGTGATCGCGGTCCTCGAGTTTTTTGCGCCTCACGATGCAGAGACAGACGATGCGCTCTTAGAGGTTATGGCGCTGGTCGGAGCGCAGCTGGGACAAGTCGTGGCTCGCGCCAGGAGCCTGGCCACGGAAGGCAAGTTCCGGAGATTGTTGGAGGCAGCTCCGGACGCGATGCTGGTGGTGGATCGAAAAGGAAAGATTATCTTAGTCAATGCGCAGACGGAGACCCTTTTCGGGCATGCGAGACACGAACTGGTCGGGCAGTCCGTGGAGCTGTTGATGCCAAGCCGATTTCGGGACGAGCATCCCGGGCATCGGGAGGGCTTTTTCGCCGATCCGCAGATACGGCCCATGGGCTCTGGGGCAGAGCTGTATGGGCAGCGCAAGGATGGTACTGAGTTTCCCATTGCCATCAGCTTGAGCCCGTTGGCGACCGAAGATGGAAATCTCGTTGTTTCCGCAGTGCGCGATATTACGCAACAGAAGCAGTATGATCGACGGCTTGAACAAGCAGCCGAGAAGGCTGAGGCGGCCAGCCGCGCGAAAAGTATGTTTCTGTCGACGATGTCTCACGAGATACGCACCCCCATGAACGCGATTCTGGGACATGCGCAGTTGATGAGGCTCGATGCGGCATCGAGCAGCGATACGAAGGCTCACCTGAAGGTGATCTGCCAAAGCGGCGAGCATCTGTTGGGCCTGATCACAGACATTCTTGATATGTCGAAGATCGAAGCTGGCCGCGCCGAACTTAAGCTCACAGAATTCAATCTCTTCCAAACCATCGAGGGTCTGGCCGCAATGTTCCGCTTGGGGGCACAGGCGAAATCACTGGAGTTCGAAGTAGTCGTCGATGGAGAGCCTGCGGCTTTTGTGGGAGCGGACGAAGGAAAGATAAGGCAGGTGCTGATCAACCTTCTGGGCAATGCGATCAAATTTACTGCGCGGGGCAAGGTGAAGCTGCACGTAACCCTGGAACGAAGGAGTCATCATCAGCTGTGGATGTCGGCCAAAGTTGAGGACACTGGTGCAGGCATAAAAGATGAGGAACAGGGCCAGTTGTTCCAGCCGTTCAACCAATTCAAGCGCGGTCCTAAGGCACAGGATGGCACGGGTCTGGGGCTTTCTATCGGCCGAAGTTATGCCCGCCTGATGGGAGGGGATCTTACCGTTATCAGCCGTCCGGACGAGGGTTCCGTATTCCGTTTCGAAATACCGCTTGCAGGCAGCGAAGCAGGCTTTAGCCAGTTTATTGGTTTGCCCGGCGAAATCATGTTTCCCGCAGGGCCCACGGAGCCCCTGGCCAAAGTCCCTTCGCTGGTGAGCCCGGAACAGCTGGCTCCATTGCCGTCGCAGTTGATCCATCAACTGCACGACGCGGTTCAGGAAGGGGATAAGGCGCTTCTGGACCGGCTCATTCAAGAAGTGGCGCAATACAACTGCCAAGCGGCGGGAGCGCTACAGGAGTTCGCCGAAAACTATGACTACGATGCTCTTACTTCTTTGTTGGCGAAGGCCAAGCTGGAAAACGAGCGATGAAAATACCACCAGGGAGCGAAGCCAACATCATTGTGGTGGATGATCAACCTGCCAATCTCAAGCTGTTGGAGGAGATGCTCAAGGTGAGCGGTTATAGGATCCGTTCTTTTCCGAGAGGGCGGCTGGCACTGGCGGCAGCGGCGCAACATCCTCCGGATCTGTTTCTGCTGGACATCAATATGCCGGAAATGGATGGCTACGAGGTGTGTGAGCGGCTGAAGTCCGATCCCCTGCTTTCGGCTGCGCCGGTTATTTTCATGAGTGCGCTCAATGCGACGGAAGATAAGGTCAAGGCCTTTCAAACCGGCGGTGCGGATTACATCACCAAGCCGTTCGAGGTGGAAGAAGTGCAGGCCCGTGTCCGAACGCATCTGGGGATTCACCAACTCCAGCGAACATTGCGGCTGCAGAATGATCTGTTGGAAGAAGCGGTGAACCAGAGAACAAAGGAACTAAATGATCTTGTAAAACAGCTGGAATCGAGTCATGACCAAACATTGCGGGCGTTGGACGCTGAAACTGAAGCCGCCAGGAAACTGCAAGAGATGAATGCCCAACTGTTGGGCGCCAACCAACGGGCCAACGAGAAGGCAGTGGAGGCAGATACGGCGAACGCCGCAAAGAGTGAGTTCCTCGCCAACATGAGCCATGAAATCCGGACTCCCCTGAATGGCATCATCGGAATGACTGGGCTGTTGCTGGATACAAAGATGACGGCAGAGCAACAACGCTACGCCGACACTGTACACACCTGCGGCGAATCGTTGCTGCAGGTGATCAACGACATCCTGGACTTTTCCAAAATCGAGGCGAAGAAACTCGATCTGGAGGAGGAGGAATTTTATCTTGATAGCGTGCTGGATAATCTTGCCAGCACGCTAGGGTTGGCGGCGGAGGTGAAGGGTCTCAAGCTGATCTGCACCGCCGATCCATCGGTTCCAGCGCTGCTTTGTGGCGACTCAGGGCGGTTGCGTCAGATTGCCACCAATCTGACGAACAACGCCATCAAGTTTACGCAAAAGGGCGAAGTGGTGGTTCGCGTCACATTGGAGACAAAAGGTGAATTCGATTGCATGCTACGCTTCTCCGTACGTGACACGGGCATCGGGATCGCGGAAGACATGACCGGCCTCATCTTCGACAAGTTTGGCCAGGTGGAAGTGTCGACTACACGGAAGTACGGCGGAACGGGGTTGGGTCTGGCCATCGCCAAGCAACTGGCAGAGCTGATGGGCGGAGCTATTGGGGTTACCAGCCAGGAGGGCAAGGGCTCGGAGTTCTGGTTCACCGTGCGCCTCGGCCTGGGCTTGGGGCTAAGTAATGAGCCTCCGAGAGGCGAGGAGGAACCGCCGCAAACCTTCGCCGTCATGCATGCGCGGATCCTGGTCGTCGAGGACAATGTGACTAACCAGGACGTGGCCTTGGGCTTGCTCAGAAAGCTGGGACTGCGCGCCGACGCGGTGGCCAATGGAGCCGAAGCGCTCACCGCGCTGGCGTCCATCCCTTACGATCTGGTTCTGATGGATATGCGCATGCCGGTGATGGACGGCGTCGAGGCCACAAGGCTGATCCGCGATCCATTGTCCGCCGTCCTGAATCACGACGTTTCCATCGTCGCGATGACCGCAAATGCCATGAAAAGTGATTGGGAAAGCTGCCGCGCGGCAGGCATGAACGATTTTGTGCCCAAACCGGTTTCGATGGGTATATTGCGGAAAGCGCTGACGAAATGGTTGCCCAACGGAGCTTCCGCTACTCCCGCGATGACCGCCCAACCCGTCCCATCTCGCAGCTCTGAAAGTAACCCGCTTGTATTCGACCGGGCAGGCGTGCTCTATCGCATGCAGGGGGACAAAGACCTGGCCACGATCGTGATGGAAGGATTTCTCGAGGATATTCCTCACCAGATTGAAGTCTTGAAACACCTTGTGCAAAGCGGAGATATTGCTGGATCGGCCCGGCAGGCCCACTCGATCAAAGGTGCCTCGGCGACGGTTGGCGGAGAACGTCTTCGGAAGGCCGCAGCCGAGATGGAAAAGGCGGCGGATGCCGGGGATATGGATACCGTGGCCAATCAAATAGAAGATTTGGAAGCGCAGTTTCTTCTATTGAGGAACGCAATCAACAACGAGCGTCATGCAACACCATGATGCTTAATCAACACTGGGTCTTACCCAGACCGTGCAGATCGGTGGACAGAGTGATGAGGGAGCCAGTATCCACCTGGGCTCATCTGCGGATTCCCCCTTTCCTCAAATCGCCATCCGAGTTCTTCAACTGACGAATAACGAAGATGTGTCGATGCCGTTTTCCAGCGAAGTCCTCACGATCCGACTTGCCCACTTTGCGCGCGTTCGCGTATCCGGCCAGCAGCGCCCTGGCCGCCTGTAGCCGCTGAATCCCGGCCTCGACCTCTTGGATGATTCTTTGGGCTGGACTATGGTTCCCGGGCCCGGGAAGTGAGCTGCCCGAGGGGGTTCGTTGCCGCCGTTTCGGGGCTGTGGGCAATTCCCGCTCCCCCCTCCGCACGCGGGTTAGTCCAAACGTAGGGTTTGCGGTGGCGAGCCAAGCCGGTCGTCCGGGAGCTGGCGAAGGAACCATGAAGGCAGGCCGCCAGCAATGGCCCGGTTGAGTCGTGAAGGCCGCATGATTGGCAATTTGGCCCTTTCTGCCAGGAGATTGCGCTTTAGTAAGTGAGGGCGGTTGGTGAGACGCTTTCCACAAGGAGAAATGTACACATGAACGCACTCGCTGTCGCCAGAGGGGAACAGGGCTTGGAGTTCTTCGCGTTCGATGCGTCGTACGTCGAGAAACTCCGAGCGGGAGATGCGCATATAGAGGGACACTTCGTGAACTACTTCAGCGAGCTGATCCGTCTCAAGCTACGCTCGCGCTTGAATTCCAGGGAAGCAATTGAAGATGTAAGGCAGGAAACCTTCACGCGCGTACTGACACTGTTGCGCGGCAAAGGTGGCCTGCGGCAGCCGGATCGATTGGGACCCTTCGTCAATTCGGTTTGCAACCATGTCTTGTTCGAGCACTATCGTTCGCAAAAAAGAACGGAGGCGACGATCGACGACGAAGTGAAGGCCACCATTGCTGGCCGCGGACCAAGTGCGTTGAGTCTGCTGGAAGCCCAGGACACCCAGCGAGTAGTTCGCCAGATTCTCAACCAGTTACCTGAACGCGACCGGCGTCTGCTTCAGTCGGTGTTGCTGGAAGAACGCAACAAAGATGAGGTTTGTGCCGAGTTCGGCATCACCCGCGAATATTTAAGAGTGTTGTTACACCGTGCCAAGCAGTCGTTCAAGTCGTGTTATACAAGCCGGTTAGGTGCGAGTTAAGGTGCACCGGCGACGCGCGTCTGCTGAATATCTCTGGCTCATCGACCTGCAGACGGGTGCAGAACGGCAATTGACCGACCTGCCAGCGGACTTCGACACTCGCGACTTCGATATCTCTCCAGACGGCCGTGAAGTAGTTCTCGAAGGAATGCAGGAGCGTTCCGATGTGGTGGTTCTGGATCTCCCTACGCCGTAATCCAGGGTGGTTAGGGCCATTTATGGGTAATTATGGCAGCGGCGGTAGGACAGGTAGGGAGCTACATAGCAACGCCACGACTTGCATACCATCTCGGCCGAACGTAGTGGTGTTATCTGCATTGGTTGTCGGGGTCGCGCCGAAAAGCGAGAGCGGTCCAACCGCGCCGCCCGGTGCTTTAAGGGCTGCAAGCGCCTCCTGCGACCAATTCCCCGTAACCTTTAGCTTCTGCACCACAATCATAGCGATGGGAAGACCGTTGATGGCTCCTGTTAAGCCTCCACTTGGGGCGGGTAAGAGTCCACCGCGCTGCATCCCGGGAATACTCCAGCCCTGATCCGCCAGGAACACGCCATCCCACCAGGGCTGCCCGGCTGTGAAACGCGTGATGGCAATACATTGGTGCTCGAGATAAACGTCGATGGTTGAGGAGACGGTAGTCGTCACCTGGCCAACCGCTTGGGTGCTGGAGAAAAACCTTTCCGAGTTAAGTCCCACCGGAAGCCGGCCCAGCTCGACTGTAGAACGCCACCGTGCGGCCTCCAGAGTCTCGGATGTCCCCGCAACGGAAGCGCCCTCGGATACCGCAGGCGCAGCAGAGAGTACAGCGGTCCCGCCAAGCCTGCTCTCCATCACTACCGGCCGAGCCGCTACCGCAGGAGCAACCGCAACGCGCTCGCTGACTGGCACCATGTTTATACGAGGCGAGAGAGTGCTGCTGGGCACTACTCTCACCGGCGCCGCCGGCGTTGGGTGCGCCGGAGGAGCAGCGGCAAGCGACCTCAGCATCCAGAAGTTCCGGTTAACGATCGGGACTCGAACCGGCGTCGGGGTGGTAGTCGTCGACGACTGAGTCTGCGTATTCGAGAACTTCGTCCAATATCCAGTCGCGGAGGGAAGCGGCCAATCGTCAGGTTCGCAGCTCATCGCCTTCGGACCATTCGCCGGCCCTAACATGCCTTGCGCCGCCACGATCTCTGCATCGACCCGCTTCCAGGCATCGCCGGCCGGGTCGCCGACGGGTTGCGCCTGCGATACCGCCAGGCTGTAAATCATACTTGCCGTACCGTGCGATTCATCACACTCGTGTATCGCGGCGTCGGCACTGGAGATGACGAATGGGTAGTCGAAGTTCGCCGCCAACCAGGTTTGTAATTGAGTAGGATTCACTACGCCCTGTTGTACGATGTCGTCGGACACGGAGAGCCCTCCCGGAAGGAAAACCAGGTTTCCCTCCGGGAACTTGCTCCCATAAGCGCTGATAAGAGACGAGGTTAATTGTTGCCCCAACGCCTGCAACTGATCAGTGACAGACATACGCGCCTCCTTAAGCTGCCCCTACGGTTGCTGTTGGCGTAGTGGTGGCGGATGCGGCCGCCTTGGTTGTTCCGGCAGCGGTGGCCAGGTTGGGATCGTCAATGCTTGGACTCGCGGGTTGGATTTCGCCCACCCAACCGATGATCTGCGAACCGAGCAAACTTAAAGTGGCTCCATCTTGGGTGTGGGTGAAACTCCAACTGGCGTCGGTGTTCGCCGTTGACCCAAACACGTCGCTGGCCTGCTGATCGGAATGTTGCGCTTTGGCATTGAAACAGAAGTAACTCACAGAAGCGCCAAAGGAAGTAGAGCTGGATTGACCGGACCCGGCGGCACTTTGCTGAGCACTGTCGAAGGCGTTACCCGCATCACCCCAATCATTGGCCGTGATGGAGACATTGCGCATGATCAGGAAGGCTTTGGGCACCATGGGCAATATCTTTTTCTCCTCGGGCCCCTGGGTGGCGAAGGTTCCGTCGCTGATACTATTCTTCTTTTGGCCTACCAGATACCAGCCCTCTATGTTGAACAACGCGCCGAGATACCACGGCCGCTCGACCGTAGCAAGAAAGAACTCACAGCTCATGTGAGCGCTACTGGACTTGTCAGCATAGCTATTCCAAGAGGATCGGCCGCTGTTATCGGCAAAAGCATTCGAGGCACTGGCATGGCTAGCGTTGGCGCTAGCGCTGGCAACGCCGAAGCTGATACCAGCGCTACCGCTGGTTGAGGAAGACTGCTGCTTCCACCAATTGTTAGCGAAACTGGAACTGCCTGAGCCCCCAGCGGCGTCATAGGCGGAACTCGAAGCGGTAATCGTCTGGATCCCGAAAGATTTGTCGGTGTGATCCCACCACGAGATAGGACTGATGTAGGACCACGGTATATTCGCCGATATGGATCCCGCGAGCTGAATGCTATAGGCCCCATAAAGATCTTTTGCCAGTGCCGCAAGCGCGGTTACTGCACTTTGTCCCTGGGTAGCAATGACATTGATTGCGGCCTCCACCTGCTCCCTCCCCATGCTGTTGAAGTTGTTCAGTGCCAGGGTGACTTTATTTGCGTAGGTCTCTCCCTCTACCGGCCAGGCTGCTCCGGCGACCGGATCGCTCATGGCCTGAGCATACGCGGCGGCCTGAGCGCCAATTGCATCGGTCCAGGCGGTGCGGTTCTTCTGGTATTGGTTATAGAGCTGGGTGTAGCCTACAAAATTTCCCTGGTCATCTTGTATGTACAACAACTTTTGCGCTGCATGGACAGCATCGAGCACAGCCTGAGCGGGCGGTTCTGTGACCTGGGGCTGCAATCCCTCAATCACCGTGTAGTACTGGGTGCTGACTTGCATATCCGGCCAGTTAGACGCCACGCCATTCTGGGTAACTTCCAGCATGTTATCCACCAGCGCCGCGGTGAACATGGCGTTTTGGATCGACGCTTCCATCTGCGGGTCGGGTGCGACCTTCGGCGGCGGGTAGACGGAGCCCGCCGGGCCGGTACCGTTGCTCGCGGTCGCCCCCGCCGCTGCGGGCGCGGCAGTAGGCTGAACAAACGTACCGTCGTTACTGAAGCTCGAAGAGGAATCCCCGCCACCGGGCGTCCAGGGATTGGCAAACATCTTGGGATCCACAGGGTAACCGATGGGCATGTGCATATAGACTGCCGATCCATTTGGCTTGCCGTCGGGACCGATTTGGGATTGAGCGACATACTGCTCGATCTGATTGAGAGCGTTCAACATCGTTTTCGTGATGGCGCCTTGAGCGTCGAGTGAGGTCTGCATCGTAGGCATGGCACTGCTCCATCGAGTTAGATTGTGATTTGGGAAACTGGCCCGGATACAACGGAATAGTGACTATCCGTGCTCACTCGTTACAGAACAAGCCTGGTGCTAGCGGAGAATAGTTTTCAACAGGGCCGCATCGATATGCCCGCGGCCTGTCTGCAGCACCATCAGCTCAATCTTCCGCCCGGCATCGGCAAAGCAGCGTTGTTCAGAGACGGCAATGCTGTTGGCGAAAGTCCAGACTTGCTCTCCGCCGTCTGGCTTTTCGACACGGAGACTGATGCCTGTATAACCCAATCCGGCTAATGGCGGCGTTGGGCAGGCGATCTCGGGCATCGCGTCTATAGCGGCGCCCACCGCGGCGGCGCGATCGGCCGGCAGCGTCCAACGCGGGTTTTCGATGCCTGAGTAAAGCAGCGCAGTCGCGATCATGATCGCCGCCCCGATCACGAAATCGTCACGCTCGCATCTGTAACCATGTAGGTGCAAAACACCGTGTAGGGCCCGCGGTCGCACTGCTGCGGATCCGTGATCGACTGGAGAGAGTTGTCGACGTTACGCGCCGGCGTCCGTCCTGGCTTGTGCGACCAGCAACCCACATCGTCCTGCCGGTACCAGTGATAGTCCTGACCGGGCCAAATCACCAGCGCGACGTACCAGCCGCTCCGCGAGGCCTGGTAGGTGGTGGTTGTCACGAGAGCATCGCGCTCAGAAGCGGTGCGAACACCGTTGCAATCCAGCGACGTAAATATCTGACCGGATCCGCGTCCTGGCTGGGGAAATGTACCCGTGGCATTGTTGTTAGCGTACGCGTAGCAATTATTAACTGGCTGGCGAGTTGGATCGTTCCAATACCCGGGGTTATAACTGGGAGCATTGATGCCTCCGCAAGGCGGACACCCGCCGCCCACGGCCACTTCGCGCGAGGCGACGAGCGCCGGCCCGCCGAGACTGTCAGACACATATTGAAAAAGATTCTGGCTGATGGCGCCTGCAGTTACACCGCCGCCAAGCAGCTCTTTCTCCGCATCGGCATTGCCGAAAACAACCGTGGTTTGGGTGAAGGTCCCGAGCGCATCCACCGTTAGCGCCGGCGCACTCGGGGTTGAGTCGGTTTCGACCAGTAGGATGCCGCGATAACCGAGGCCCGGCGGAGTGGACTCGCTCGCGGTGAGCGCCGCCATCCGCTGCGCGAGATCATCATCTATCGGCCACGCGGGATTGGGCACACCCGAGAATACGTCGAGTATCGCAAATTTCGCCATGGTAGTAACCTCCAGGTGGGCTTTGCTGCCGGGAAACTGAACCCGGTAATTCGCTCCGAAAATGTAAAGCCAATCCTATACTCGCGGAACGCTGCAATGTAAAAGGTGAGGCAGCGACACTTTTTTTCTTCCTGGTAAGCCTTGTAAAACTGCCTGGGGCAGTCCCTTGCGCAACCCCGTAAACGTTGAAGAACAGAAGAATGCCCCGGCCGAAGTGATTCCGTTGGTTTAATCTCCCGCCATGGCTGCTTGCTGGGCGGCGCTGAACATCTGGGCTTCCGCCTGGCGCCGGCGCAACAATCCAGGCACCACCATGCCATGAACGTGGTCCCAACGTAGAAACTCATTCGCCGCTCCAGCAAAATCGCCCGCGTTTACCGCGCGCAGCAGCGTAGAGTTGGCCAGGCACGCGCAGCCCAGGTTAAATGTGAAATCCACCAGGGCATCAAACTGCCACTGCGCAATGGAGCTGGTGACCAATCTGTTCACGCATGCCACCGCGCCCGCGACATCGCTTATCAAAAAGGTATCCGCCTGGTCTTGCGTGATCGTCAATCCAGCGTGGACCCCTGGGCCGGTATGTCCGTAGCCGACAGTCCATACCCCTCCCTGATCGGCATATGCCGAAAGGCGGCACCCCTCAAAGTTCTTGGTCAACGTCAGACCCGCATCGCTATATGCAAACATTTGCTTCCTCCTTTATTTGTGTAACGTTGGAACCTCATTTATCTTCCCCGGGCTTGATCGTCGAGCGGATCACCATGAATCGGTTCAACGTATCAAACCAGAACGGCGCTCCCAGCGTCATCGCGATCGCCGTAAGAAGCCAGCCCGTGATCAAAAACAACACGTCCCAGAAGGAAGACGCGCCTTTCACATGGCTCCAGCCAATGGGCAGCGCGAGCGACTGGAGTACATCCAAGGCTTGCTGCGCTTCGGCGCTTGGCTTTGCATCCTTGTCGGCACTAGCCGCCGCATATTTCTCCGCCGCAGCCACAGCATAGGAGCGGAGAGCTGGGTTCGCCCACAAATTCCGGCCAATCATGATCGAGTCCACGTTGAGGCTAATCGCGATGCCCAGGCCGATAACGAAAAGGACGATCTGTGTCTTGCGCTTATACCAGCCTGCTACCCGCTCCATGCCGTCGTTGTACCAGGTCTCGAAAGCCTGTCGCGTCCTGGTGATATCTCCCCCGGCCTGGCTTACCAGCGTTAGAATGGCTTGCTTTCCCTTGCTGTCGGGTAGCTCCTGCACTTTCGATAGCATGCTTGATACTGCTGCCGGTGCAGTCGTGTCCCCGTTTCCTCCAAACAGCACGTCGCAGAGGGCGCTCGAGAAAACGCGGGCGGGTATGTACGACGGCAGATTCGACCCCACTTTGCTGTACCAGGGCTGCTCCGTCTCCGTACTCCGATAGAGACTCTGCACCAGGCCGTGATCGTAAATCGACTGAGCCAGCGTCACCCCGGGAGCCTTGAATCCGTCGGTGAACAAGCTCTTGATTCCCTTCTCCAGATTCTTCGCACGCGAGCCAAGAATCCCCGCGATCGCCTCATTGATCGCGGTGCAAAACAAACTCAAAATCAGGTAAACAAAGGCCATACCAATGGCCACTTCCAGGGTCGTGGAATTCAACATGGCAAATCGTCTCCAGCCTTCTAAATAGATGTCTGTTCAACTTACAAACACATCAATGGAAAAGGTCGCGCACCCCGAGAGAGAAGAAGAACGCCCCCTTCCCTTCCCCCGGCATATGATTCACATTCCACGCATACCCCAGCGTGAAGGTTGCTGAACTGGCAATTTCCACCCGCAAACCCCCACCGGGCCCAATTCTATTTCCTCCCAACCCATTCCCTGACGGACCGATCCAAGCCGCGTCGAAGACCCCAAGCGGCGCGATAGAAAAAATATTGAAGTCTTTGAACAGCGTATTGATCGTGCGGTTCACGAAGGCAATATCACCGTTGGCTTTCCTGGTCGCTGCCGCTTGATCGATGGCGTTGTATTCATCCAATATGGCGGTGCGCGACGCGTCCACCGCCGCCGCGGCGCTACGAATGCCCGCATCGTTCAGTTGCTGGTTCAGCACCGCCACACACGTCTGCTGAATCTGTCCCAGGGTATCCCCATCCGCAACCCCGATTACCAGTTCCTGCAGCTCCCCATATTGCCCCGAATCCTTGTCTTCCATCGCCTTCCGGGCATAGAAGATCGACATCATCACATTCTCGCTGCAGCTCTCGAAGTCGTCGTCCATCCCCTCGGGCTTGCCCCTCTGTGCACCCGCCACCGCCGTCTGCAGTGTCACTAATTGATGCTGCAGCTCCGGGATCTTACTCCTCGCCGCGGCAAAGTGTTCATCCTTCCAGGCATAGTAAGTCTGCTCCAGAGATGCTGCCGAGTGGATCTGTGCCTTCAGGAGCTGATTGAACTCTTTGTCCGTGCTTAACTCCTTCGGGATGAGGGGATACGACTTGACTGGATAAGAGAAGGTCAGATTGATGTCGGCAAATCGATCGGCTCCAACCCCCTGACTGGTCAGGTAAAACCGATTTGCCGGGATGGCGCGGATCACCGGCACATCGCGGATTTGCCAGGCATCCCCGGGAATAAAATAATGATCCGCATTCCCAGCAAAGAATCGGGCGGCTAACGGAACCGCGTGGTGTACCTGGAGCGCGCCAAACGTCACCCGGGTCTCCACCTCAAGGGGTTTGTGGTCTCCGATCGGAGCCCACCACTCATCCGCTACGTCGCCTATTTGCTTTACCCATCCCAGCTGCGAATAAGGTCCGATCGATCCCAATTCCAACCCATAGGAAACGGACATAACATTGTGGCTGGAGCGCGATGACAGTCCTAAGTAGCTTTTCAGTGCACCATAGCCGGCGTTGGCGACCGTCCTGGGAGGAAGGCTACCGGCAGGCAACGGCGCGCTCTGCATGTTGCCGCCCTGGAGCTGCGTACCGAAGCGGGCAAATACTGTTTCGTTCAGGAAGGTCCTGCTCTGAGCGTCCACCTGGCCCGACAAGGTGGACTGCCCCAGGCGAGTCACACCCGCCGGCACGGACTGGTTGGTGTAATTCACCAGCCAGTCAGCATGATTCACCCATTCATGAAAGCTTCTCGAACCATGCACGGCCCCTGAAACCTCGCGCATCGTAGCCGAACCCTGGCCGTCAATCGTAACCGCATCTACTAAATGAGCTCCTGTTGACCGGGGCACCACGTAGCGGAACCGGCCCCCACCAGAGATGTCATAGGAACGGTTGTAACCCGCCTCCGGCGTAAGGTGAAACGGTTTTCCCGTTTGATCGAGGCCTGCGGCCGTCTGCGGAGCCGTTTCCGCGATAGCCTGGGTTTCCACCGCCCCGGCAAGATATTTGGGCGGAGCGGTCGAGTAAATCCGGTAAATCAGGTCCAGCGTCTTAGCCGTAGCATCACAGTTTGTAACCGACAGCGCCTCCAGCTGGATGACAAAGCTTCCTGGAGTATCAGGCGTAAACCGTGCGTCCTCAATGAGCTTGAATGCTTCTTGTTTCAGCTGCTTGGAAAGAATCTGACCGGAGAGTTTCTCCTTAAGCTGCGCCTCCACGTTCGAGCGTTTATTGCCGATCGAGTAGAGAAACTTAAATGGATCGTCGACCGTTACGTTCTTTATCTCGTAAATTCCGTCGAACTTCGTCCCTGCCGGGCAGGGCAGCACCCTTTTGTCCGTAGGGTGTTCGGTGACCAGCACCCTGGGATCGTTGCTGTCCTGTGCGTGGCCGCCTGCAAGCGCGGTCAGCCACCACAGGAATGCAAGCGAAAGTTTTAGCCGGGCACTCATCTGCAGACCCTCTCGCTCTATGCCGCTGCCAGGGTTCCCTGGATGATCCTGTTCCCCATCGGCAAAGGCAGTTCCCCGGTACTCACTGCTTTGGCAGCATCTGCGCCCGGTCCAGTGGCGTGCGCCGCCTGTGCAGGTGTCAGGCCCTGGTGTGCCGCCGTCTCCGCGTTGCCGTGCAGGGGCGACGCGACGAATACGTTGAGCGATACAACCGCTGACCCGAAGTCCGCGCTTGGATCGGTGCGCTCAAAGAGCACGAAGGTGATCGTCCAATCGGTAGTTACACCGTCGGTATCTTTCTCCAGCCCAAACGAGATCTGCCGCAGCCCGTCTGTTGTGTTCAAGGTGAAAGCCACCCTAAGGGCGATCGGCAATGCGGCCGGCACGATTCCGGCGGTCGGTATGGCTGCCGGAGCGGGCGTTGGAGCAGCAGGCGCTGGAGGAGCAGCCGTTGGAGCAGCAGGCGTTGGAGCAGCGGCCGCAGGTGGGGTGGTGGTTGAATCGAGTGGTGAATTTGAAATCGTCGATGTAGCCATTTTTGTATCTCCTTT
Organism: uncultured Acidobacteriaceae bacterium; assembly: GCA_963821315.1. Taxonomy (GTDB): domain Bacteria; phylum Acidobacteriota; class Terriglobia; order Terriglobales; family Acidobacteriaceae; genus PALSA-350. Next base: position 944,574 of record CAWGDP010000025.1, read on the forward strand.
CAAAACCGGAACTCGAGCGATGATATCGATAGTGAACCTTAGCACCACTTCGTATCACTGCGCACCCTCGCTCCGACCGCCTGCGCAAATACTTTTTCCACAGACTTCCTACTTCTCATTCGAGTAGCGTTTTACTAACTTGCGCTACTATTCCAGGTAGTCGGGCAGAACCACAACACACACCGTCTACCCGATAAACATCCCCCCTCCGGTCATCCGCTCTACCTGCGCTCGTGTGCGCAAGGGGACCGCTGTAACTTACGACCGGGATCGCGTTCTCGTGTGGACTGCCAGCACCTGAAGACACAAAGCGAGAGGAGGAACTGTCATGTCTAAGAAAGCCCTCGTCGTTGGCATCAACGACTATTCCAACTGGAACGGTGGGGTCACGGTGGGTGGCCTTACTTTTTCCGCTCCCAACTTGCAATGGTGCGTTGGCGATTCGAATTCGTTTGCGGATCTACTGAAAAGCGGGTTCAGCTTTGATCAAGTGACTACGCTGCAGGATGCGCAAGCCACGTCGCAAGCTATCTTGAGTGGTATTACGAACCTGCTCAGCAGCAGCACGGCGGGCGACACTGTTTGCTTTTACTTCTCGGGTCATGGCGGCAGGATTCCCGAAGCGGCCGGCGCTTCTTCGACCCGGTACTATGAAACGATTATTCCGTACGACGCGGCCATGATCACGAGCATGCAGGTAGCCACCATTGCCCAAAACCTGCCTCCCTCTGAGATCAACTTCACCCTGGTTCTTGACAGTTGTCACTCCGGCGGAATGTTTCTCTCGCCGGAAGCCCGCGGATTTACCTGGAGCAAGGAGGATGCGCTCGTCTTTCAGACTGCCTGCGAAGCGATCGTGCCCTTGATCTGTCTGCTCGACCCATCCGCTTGTGACGGTAACGTATCCAACCTGACTGTGCAGGACTCCGGACTCTGCACCATGGCAGTCGATGCCGCCAAAAACAGCCTTGACGACGCCAAGGCGACGTTGCTCAGTGCCTGCGATTATGGCCAGCTTTCCTCGGAGAGCGCCGCGCTCAAGCACGGTTACTTTACCCAAGCAATCCTTGACGTAGTCAATGCCTGTGACTTTCAGATCACTCATCCCGATCTGTTAGCGCAGTTAGTTCCCAAGGTGGCCGGCTACGCGGGAAGCGGGCAAACCCCACAGCTGCGTGGCCGTCCCGTTCGTCTGCAGGAGGATTTTTTGGCCGGCTGGAACTACAGCGTCTAGTCGTGCTACGTGGGGCAACACTTTAGCATTGCCTTACGCAATAGAAGTGCCGATGCCGGTACTTCTATTGCGCTTTTAGCACACTTTTGTTCGCATTCCATCTCTCTCGCCGGAATTTGGCCCGCCGTTATAGGTATCTCCGCCTACATCGGGCACATGGAGCATCTCTTGGAATAGGTGTCGCTTTCCTCCGCTGCTGCGCCCAGATTATTCTAAGCAAGGCTGACAGCGGTTTTCGAAGGATCCGCCGTACTCATCCGTTCTCTTGTTGCTGCCATCCTCCAGGAACTGATCCGACAGGTAACGATTTGCTCCATGGACTTCAATGCAGTCGAATCCCGCGCGCTTTGGCATTGACGGCAGCCTTCTTGAAGTCCTCGAGGATCCCCGGAATTTCAGACACGGCAAATGCCCGGTAAGGAGATGGGCTTTTCGGCCCTGTAGGATTTGGCGGCAGTTACCCTCCCTGCGCCGAAAAAGGCCGTGCAAACATGTGCGAACTAAGCGAACTATGCGAACTAAGTCTGCTCCTGCATTGATTCTTCATTTGTCGCGTCCTCGGACGTCGATTCATCTTCTGTCTCTTCTCCGCCTATGAATTGCGCTTCTGCTGTGGCGGACCAGAGGGTGGAGGGCCGACCCGCACTGGGCTGGCTGGTTTGTTGGATTGCGCCCAACGACACAAGTTGTTCGAGTGCAGCCTCGATGCGGTCACTGCTGAGATGGCCATGGAAGAGGGCACTCATTTGGGTTCTCGACAATCCGTTGGTGGATGCGTTGATGGCATCGAGGATACGGTCGGCGGTGTGGTCGCCAGTCGATGTGCCGAAAAAGAGAGAGGCACTTGCGGAGCAGTAGTCCCACACCGCGAGGGCAGCCTGAAGGTGAGGCAGCCCGATACTAGAGCTACAGTCGAGAACAGCGTATATGGCGCTGAGGCGCAGAACCTGGGCTTCGGCCCGACTGGTAGCGGCACCGTAGAGATCGGGACGGGCCTGGCTCAAGACTGGATAGCACTCGTGCCAGCGAGTTCGTGCCTGCTCGTCACGGCTGAGGCGGATGGTGTGCGCATCGCCGACCCAGTCCAGAGCGCGGCGCAGTTCGGTGGCGACCGCCGATAGTTCATGAGCGTCCAGGTTGCCGCCTTCCGGGAGGCATTGGCTGCGCTGCACTGCAGTCCAGAGACAACGGTTGGCGAAGCCGTTGTGGGCTTCTGTGGGGTGGAGATTCTCTGTGAGTTCGCGCTGCGTGATGTGGGCGATGAGGCTGATATGCGTGCGGGTTGCCTGGATGGGTTGGCGACCATCGAGCGAGCGGAGATCACCGCTATCCCAGGCGCAACGGAGCAGGGGTGAGAGGTGACCCTTGTTGCGCCGCAAGGAATGGAGAACGGCGGCGAACTCCTCCGAGAACGCGAGCAGGCGGCGGTCCGTGGCCGGCTGCTGATCGCGCAGAGCATAGATAAGGGCGGCGGGCGTCAAGCGAGCGGTGGTGACGCGTTCGGCGACCCAGGGATGATCGACTTCAGCGAAGAGGCGGCGGATTTGGTTCCAACTTGTCCCCTTGCGGGCCTTGCTGGATTCGCCGACCAGCACCACGAAAAGGTTGAGACCATGGCGGGTAGCATCGACCATGCAGTGGGGCGCGGGACCAACGGCATTGCCGAACGCAGCCAGCAACTGGAGAAGGATGGCGGCGGGATGGGCCTCGGTGTGCGGGGCCAGGGCGCGTACGGCCATCCCCGCGACGCCATAGAGTGCTGCTTCGCTGAGGATTGGATTCGCGGGCACACTGGGCGGCGGCGGTGTGCGAGGCGCAGAGCAGATATGTAACTGCGTCTGTGTATCGAGCTGCTGTTGAACGCTTTCGAGTTCTGCGATGCGACGTTGTATGTCGGACAGAGTCGGAACGGACGGACGGGTTATCCCGTCGAAAGAGTTAGATATCATGATTTCCCCGCTTGCACGATTTCGCATTGGTGTTGGAAGTCGTTGGCCAGTTGACGTTTTTGTCGAAGGCCGGATACGCAGACATAGACAAGACTGCCGGGTTCAAGGGCGGTGTTCTATAAACCGTGGAGCGGTGTATCGATTCGATCGTTGAAGGGTGCTTTCTCATCTTTGTCCGCGCGTCTCCATGTCTCCGGCCAGTGGGGTGTCGGAGGATCTACCAGTGGGGACTCTTAATTAGGAAGGTATTACCGCGTACTTGTGGCGTCGATAGCGTTTGCGAATAAAGATGAGGGTAAAGGGGTATTTAACTTGTAGTTAACAGTCTTATTTTGACTCAAGGCTCAAGATGGACCATATAAGCTTTCGCCGAATCTCGCGTTTCGGTTTTCCAGGCCGCTCGAGTCGCCGCACTGAAGCTTGTCATGGGGAATATGAATCCTGTCGCCGAATTCCTGTCGACCACTTCGTTGTTTCCGTGGCTTTGGGGCGGCGCGCCGACTGTTCGGGGTATGCCGGCATAGGGTACCCTATGCTTCATCTAGACTCATCATGTTTTGCGACAGTCGTTTTGAGTGACGCCAGCATCTCACGTCGCAAAATTGCATTCAATCGTGACTGGTAGCCTTTGCCATGAGCGCGCAGCCAATGCAGCACGTCGGAATCAATGCGCACAGTGGTTGAGGTCTTGGTGGGCCGGTAGAACGGGTTTCGCACTGCCTTCTTCCAGAAATCCTCTTGCAATTGCGGAATGTCGCTGTAGTCGATCTCGCTTTCCGGCTTGGCCCGGAGCGCCTTCAACTCCGCTTTCTGCGCTTCTGTCAATGCAGGTGGATTGGACAAATCGATCTCATATTTAACTATTTTCTTCCTCATAACGTCTCCTTTCCCTGCGGTTGGCACGTCTTGCTGAGATGATACGGACGACTTCGGTGTCGTCCTGTTCTCGCACGGTATGAGCCACCATGAGCATCAGTACACCATCCACAATCCCAATCGTCTGCCATCGTTCTTCGCCGTTTTCAATACGGTCGAGCTCTACTCGGGCATGGGATCCGTAAAACACGGGCCGCCGTCTGAAAGCTCACGCCGTGTTTTCGCAAATTGCTGGCAGCTTTCGTTTGGTCCCATTCAAAGCGCGTCTTCACATGCAAAAATGTTACTACATTTTTGTAGTTTTCGGCTTGGCAGAATGGTTTATTCGGCTGGCTGCTATATGGCCTGCCCGGAAAGTTCTAAAGGGCCGAGGGCCAGTGGCCCGCTGAGGGGCGAAGGATAAGAGGGGAAGAGAAACTTTCGTGATGTATCGCGGGAAACGGTTTCAATTAAGTCTCATTTTGTGTTGGTGCGTCCCCGACGGGATTTGAACCCGTGTTATCGCCGTGAAAGGGCGTCGATAGCACGTAACTTATTGAAAACAGAGGACACGGATGGCTCCCAAAGGACCTCTGAGGACATTTCGGAAATGCTTATTGGACGCCAATTGGACGCTCTTTCGGGACAGCCGGGGCGGACGCGCCGTCGGCTCTTCAATTGATTTTGAAAGCGCCGGTTGGGAACAGCAGTTTGGCCTCTTCAGGGCACAGTCATGATCAGATCGATGCCCTCTTTCACTCGAAAGTCAGCGAACACTCTTGGAAACCGGAAAGGGGATAGAGTAGGATTTAATCCTACTCTGTTGCCGAGAGGTTCTCATGCGGACGACCCAACAACTTAGCATTACGCTACCAAACGAAATGGCCGATCTCGTGCGCGCGAAGGTTGCTACTGGCGAGTACGCAACCGAAAGCGAAGTCATACGGGAAGGATTGCGAACCTTGCTTGCACGAGACCGCGCTGTGGAAGGCTGGCTACGGGAACAGGTGGCTCCGGCCTATGATGCCCTGAAAGCCGATCCGTCGCGTGCAGTCTCCGCGGACGATGTACGAGCCACGCTCTCGGCCGAACACAAGAAGGCCGCCAAAAAACGCTGATGTCCTACACGGTTATTTTCACGCCCGAGTCCGAGGCGCAACTGACCGAACTGTACCGCTACATCGCTGCCGCCTCATCTCCCGAAGTGGCGGCCCGCTATACCGATTCCATTGTGACGTATTGCGAGAGCCTGCAGTCCCTTCCGCATCGAGGCATCCAGAGGGACGATATCCGCCCTGGTCTACGAATAACCAGCTACCGAAAACGCGTTGTGATAGCGTTCGAGGTGGATGCTGACCGGGTAGCCATTCTCGGCGTCTTTTATGGCGGTCAGGATTACGAGACATCCTTCCAGGAAGAGAAAGACGAGGAGGGCTAGCCTTTCAGTCTTTTATTTTGTTGGCGTCCCCGACGGGATTTGAACCCGTGTTATCGCCGTGAAAGAACACTATCAACTCGCAACATTAAGGCACTGCTGAGAATCAGAATGCATCGGAACGAATCCCAGCAACTTTAACGAACAGCTTAAGTGCTCCGCAAATGTCCGCGGATCGTCACCAGTTGGTCGGCTCGTGGTTTGAAGCCGTCCAACTGGTGACGGGATTCCATGTGGGCCTCGCCTCGACGTAGAGTAAGGGCGTGCAAGGAAGGATATATATAGAATAATAATTCCACAAATAGACAAAATACGTCTAATATGAGACAATGATCTTGTATGGAGGTGCTCAGAATGGCTACTCAACCGAACTACGCCGCACCAGGTTACAAATTCGACGCCACGCCGGATCTCAGCCGTCTTGAGACCAGGGAACGACTGAGTCAATCGGCCATCGATGGATTCTTCGCGATCATGGACAAGTGGCACGTGCCGATCGAGAGGGCTGGGGACTTGCTCGGGGGAATGCCTCGGTCGACCGTCTACAAACTGAAAACGGCCGCAGGAACTCTTCGCCAAGACGAACTGACCCGGATCTCTTATGTTGTCGGCATCTATAAGGCCCTGCATATTCTTTTGCCCGACGAAGTTGGCCGATGACTGGGTGGCTCAGCCAAACGATAATTTCCTGTTCGGTGGTCAGACCCCCCTCGACTACATGGTGCGAGCGGGAATCCCAGGATTGCAGCAGGTCCGCAGTCTGGTCGATGCAGCCCGAGGCGGCTATTGATTGGCTCACCTTGATCTGTTTGACCATGCCGGCACTCATAGATTGATTCCTACGAAGTACAGCGGCGAGAGCGTTCTCGAGACGCTGTCACTTCCACCAGAAGTTCTCACCGATTTAAGCGAGCTGGATGCCGCAACAAACGAACGTACAATCGCAGAGGGCGGTGGCAACAGCGCCATTGGCCCGGGCGAATTACTGTATGGTGTTCCTGAAGCCCACATCGTCAACGCTGCGTTTTCCCACCACGGTCCGCACGGCGGCCGATTTCACAGTCCGCAGCGCGGTGCCTGGTACGCAGGCGTGGAACTTGAAACCTCAGTCGCAGAGGTGGTCTTTCACAAGAGACGCTTCCTCGAAGATGCGCGATTGACTGGCCAGTACGCTTTTGACTATCAGGACTTCCTCGCCGATTTCTCCGGTCAATTTCATTATCTTGACTCCAACGAGTCGGAAGCCTGCCTGCAGCCTGGTCCCATCCCACAATGCTACGGCGCATCGCAGGCACTGGCTAACGCGCTTTTGTACGCAGGCTCAAATGGGATTGTCTATCCGAGCGTCCGCCACCCCTCCGGCACTTGCATCGCCTGCTTCCGGCCAGCTCTGGTCTTCCACCCTCGCCGCGGCCAGGAGTATCGCATCACGCTGCGAGCTGGGACAGCACGCGATATCTTTTGAGCAGGTCGTTCATCCGCTTTGAACAGCCGAAAATCCATTGACCGCACTCGCATTATCACCGCGTGCAGATCAGGATGGAAGGTACTGCGCTTCTCGCCGCAAAGCTACAGCTTCCAATTCTGGAATGTTGATGGAAAGTGGGAACGCACAGTTTCGAACAACGAAGCCAGTTGTACCGTTCAGCTGAAGATAGAAGTCAGGCGTTCTTGAGAGGAGCTAACCAATTCACGATTGACTTCTGACCGTCACGTTACGCTGATTGAACACGGTCGTGCAGTAGCGAACGATACCGAATCCCGGACGGTTCACTGAGCGGCGAACCTCCACCTCCGACTCGGTGCGGAGTTTATCCTCAGGATACTTCGATACGATACTTGCGCTGAGATTCGCTTTGCATTGTGCAGCAGTCCTCCAGCGCCTTCCTTTTTGCCCACAGTTCTAGTGCAACAGCTGACAAGTGTATGCACCCAGCAAACCACATTGTGGGAACATTGTGAGAACCGGGATTCCTCCTTGCCGTTTTCCCATCTAAGTTGTTGACTTTGCTGGCGTCCCTGGCCCGGAAGTCCTCCCTCCGCTGGGCCTCAGCCCGGCAACCACCCGCCCGGGGAGCGCACCAATCAGGGGCCGGATCAGATGGCGGTTATAGTACGTCGTTGTCGACACGATGTTAAAAAACTTCGATTCACTCCGGAATCAAAAAAATTAGCGGCGGGAACTTCTGCGTGTATCTGGTGAGGCCGTTAAGAGATAGGCTTTAGGGTTTTGAATCTGGAACCGCAACGAAATGCCCGTCTCATTGGAGACTGACACAGAAGCCTTACGTAATGTCGGCGCTCCGCGTATGTGATGAGCATCACTTCAAACGGCCGATATCCGTTGCACTATACGCTCAGAGTGACGGGCGCGAAACGCTGGCTGATACAAAGCGCTTCTGGCATATGGAAGTTCCGGCCAGGGAGAGGTTGAGTTGCAGAACACAAAAGCTGCTCCGGGCGTCGAAATTGTACCTCTGAAAGAGAATGCGACGTTTGAGAGCCGGCCGTGCCACAACCGCGACAGTTCCCAGCGGGATGAAGGAATGCGGCGCCTGGCTCGGGTCTTCGCCGAGCGACCCGAGCGCATCCTCAAGGAACTGGTAAACGTAGCCATGGAGTTGTGTGGAGCGGACAGCGCGGGGGTTAGCGTCGAGGAGCCCAGTGAGCATCCTGCTACATTTCGCTGGGCCGCAACAAGTGGCAAGTACGTTGCGTTTGAGAAATCGATCATGACCGAGGGCAGCCATGACAGGACTCCAGAAAGCCTCAGAACACGGGCAAGCAAGCACATTCGAAGACCAGAAGCAGTCGCAGACTGGCTTCCCCTTCAAGAAAATTGTTTACGTCGGCGATCTTTCGGGAGAACCCTCCTACGGGCTGCGCTACACACAACAGCTGGCCCATGAACGCCATGCGGATCTTGTGCTGGTGCACTCGCTCGATCCGATCGTTTATGCGTTGCCTGGCGCGGAACTCCGCGATGGCGCCGCCGAGGCAGAGTTGACTGCCATGGAGCACGACCCTCAGCGCCACGGCGCCAACCACGATTCCTTGGTACAGCGTGAGCAAATTTGCGCGGAGATCCTGGGCGAGGCTCATCGCCACTTTGCATCCCTGCTGGTTCTCAGCACGGCGGGACGAACCGCCGCCGGCAGCATGGCGCTGGCCACCATGGCGCGGCTTTTGCTGGCGGATACTCCATGTTCTATTTTGACCATCCCGACCCCGGCAGAGCCAACCGCGCCGAGCCGCTGGATGTGGCAGAACGTGATCGCAGCCACCGATTTTTCTGACGCCGGCATCGCTGCCCTGGACGTTGCGCAACGCATCGCGGGGCGAGGGCTGGTGGTGCTACACAGCACGCAATGCGGTAAAGAGCAGCATTGCAGCCACTGCATGACGCGACTTCGAGTGCTTGCGCCCTTCAACGAGTCGCATACTTTGCCTGTCGAGCATCTCGTGGCCTCGGGTGTAGTGACCACGGCTATCGCTTCCGTGGCGCGGCGAGTGCGCCCTGACTTGCTGGTACTGGGTGCACCTCCCGTTGCGATCGACAGCGGCCACCTGGATAACAGCACCGTGTATCGCGCGATCGCTGAGTCCCACTGTCCGGTGCTCCTGGTCCCACCCGGGACGGGCCGCAGCGACGGAACGATCGACAAAGCGGTTTACGCATGGCTGGAAAAAGTCCGGTGCATCGACGACCAGCCCCCGCTCAAGACGAGCAATAGAACGCAGGGGGATTGCAAGCCGCGGCAAGCCGAATGCCGGTGATCATCGTCACAGACGGAATCTTGCTATCAAGTGATTCTGTCAAGAGAAACGATTCACTCTGAATTTCGAGGTGAAAAGCGGGGACATCGCGCCGGCTATCCTGCACTCAGCACAGGTAAACAAGGCCAGTTTGATCGTCCTGGGAGCAAGGCACAGCGCACCTTTGGCAGATCATGTGCCGCGGACCAAACTTTTGGCGATCATTCGCGGGTCGCACTGCCCGGTGCTCGTTGTGCCAACTCAATGATTTTGATCCGCCTCAACTGAATCGACAGGGACAACCGGGGGGAGGCAGGTCACCCAGCGACTTTGCGCGGCGACACAGCGTTTGGAGCCGGTTGGCCGCAGACCCGGGTAAAGGAGAACAACATGAATGCCATGCATTTATCCTCGATCACACGGCCAAAGTCCATCCTGGTGGCCACAGATCTGAATGATCTGTATTTCCTGCTTCCCGTGGCGATCGACCAAGCGAGGATGACAGGAGCGATGATCTGGCTACTCCACGTAATTCCTCCGGAGGCATATGTTTCTATCGAATCCGGAGCCTATCCTTTTGTTGCAAAAGAGAAGGAATACCGTACTGCGAAAGTCGCTCTCGAAAAGGTGGCGTTGGACTTGCGGGAAAAGAATCTGGCTTGTGCCTACGAGGTCCGTCGATTCTACCCCGTGGATGAGATCAAGGGTTTCATTCACGAACACAGCGTGAAACGCCTGATTGTTGGTACTTCGAGCAGGGGGAAATTGGGGAAGCTTGTGATCGGATCAGTTGCCGAGGAGTTGATACGCAGTCTGGAGATTCCGGTTTGCACAGTGGGTCCGCATTTCAAACCACTTGCTCAGAATCAACCTCACCGGATTATCTTTGCCCTCTCGCTGCGCCATCACCCTGAACATTCGCTTCGGTTCGCAGTTGATCTTGCGGCCGGGCTGCCAGCTGAGTTCATCGTGCTGCACGTCACGGAGCAGGATCTTGGGGACGAAGGTCTTGTAGCCGGGGCCCTATCTAAAATCGGCGAGTTGCTGCGGCAGATACAGCCCAAGCAAGTCGAGCCGCACATTCGCATTCGAAGCGGTGAGCCGGCGGAAGAAATAGTCGCCGAGTGTACAGCTCTAGGGGCCGAGTTGCTCGTTCTGAGCGCATCTCCTGCGTCTGCCGTAAGCACGCGGTTCCGCACGGGCGTTGCTTACAGGGTGATAGCCCAAGCCCCATGTCCCACCTTCACCCTGCGGAGCGGGTCGAAGACACGGCCTGACGGAACCTATCGCGAGTTTTCTGGAGCACAGATTGGATCTTCTCATCCAGGTTGATTCTTCGAATGGATTCTGATGGCTTCTCGATGATCAAGCTTGTAGATGATAGCGAGAGATACGGCCGATGTTCGGAATAGTCAAATCAGCTGGTGGGAGCAGCACTTTGAATCAAGCACGGTGGAGGATAAAATGCGCTACGTCATCGCCGTCCTCGCAGTCGCCGGAATCATTGTGTCGTGCCTTGCCCTAGCTGTACACTATGGCCCACCAGCACAGCTGATCGATCTCACACACTCAGCGTGGAACTCCGCATACGTTAATCAAAGCTCTTTTGCCACGGTTTATGGGATACCCGTAGCACTGCTGGGGGTAGCTGGATACTTGTTGCTAGTTGTCCTCGCGTTGCTACGCCGCATAGTCCTCACCGTCTACTTTGCCGGGATAGGACTTGCCTACGGACTCTACCTCACAAATATCGAAGCCCACATCCTGCACGTGTGGTGTGTGTATTGCGTTGTCTCGCTGATCCTGACTGTGGCGATAGCGGTCCTCGCCTTCGGGGCGCTGATCTTCGACCGCAACGCCGTCACCAGTCAGTAATGTCATTTGGATGTGGCGGCGGTCCCGTCGTGCCGGGACTAAATTAACCCTCGCATTGCTTCTGCCGCGGCCACTGGTGTGCGCAACGTCACCGCCAATCCCATCCTTGTAGAATGCGTTTCCGAACGAGCATTCGACTCTTATCTCGAAGCGCAGAGGATCGAACTGATATGTATCGTTGGATTCGCTGATTTCAATCGGTACCGGCTTTAGCAGTTCCGAATCAGCGCGGAACCAGTCGTCCAGATCGCGGCCATCGGCGGCCGCCACGCTGTTGAAAAAATCCAAACGCGCGTTGGCGATTGCATTGGTAAGGGCTTCGAAGTCCTCGAAGACATTGCGAGGCCGCATTGACGAGGGTCACATCACTCAGGCTCCTTGTGGCAGAGTCAAGACAATGCGACCCGGCTCTGGATCACGGAACACAATCTCCTCAAGACAGAGCGGACTATGGAACGCACGTGCTACCGCTCCTAGACCCTTAACAGGCATAACGCGTCTCCCCTGTTAGGAGCATTGTACAAGGACGGGTGACGGGTCGACCGTGACAGCGATCACACGTGTGTCGGACGAGGGTCGCTGTCCCCGGCAACGTAAATCCTCGTGATATTGGTCACAGACGTAAACCTGCTGGTGGCTGATCGTTGTCACGAAAGAGAACAACATCGTTGAAAACAGGTGCGGCGGTCACGTAATCGATGTGCGCAATGACACAGCCTGACGGCCGGCTGTGCCCGCACACTCAAGAGCAAGGAGCCGATTGATGTTCGGAATACTCAGATTAGCCTACAAGCTGCTCGTGAACGATAAGGCTAAGTTCACAGCCCTGCTGATCGGCATCACGTTCGCCGTCTTTCTGATGACGGAGATCACCGCCATGTTTGCCGGCGTCCTGAATCGCGCCTCGGCAACAGTCATCAACATAGGCGCAAAAGTCTGGGTTATGGACCCATCTGTACAGACGGTCGCCAACACAATCGGCATGCCGGACTACACGCTCGACGCCGTACGGAGTATGAATGGCGTGAAGTTTGCCGTCCCACTCTTCTCCGGAGGAGCGCTGGTCAAGCTTCAAGACGGAACATATCAGGCTGTAAACGTGATCGGTCTGGATGACACCAGCCTTTTCGGCAGGCCACAAATGGAGCAAGGGCAGATCGAAAACATTTATGCGCAGGGTGCATTTCTTGTGGTGGACGATTCAGAGTTCCCCAAGCTCGGCAACCCCACAATGGGTACCGTATTTGAGCTGAATGACCATCGAGGCGTCGTCAGCGGAATTGCGCGAGTGGCCACCAGCGCGCTCTTTGGCGTGCCGTCGCTCTACACCACGTACTACCGTGCGATCCAATACATCCCGAATCCCCGCTACACGATCTCCTATCTTCTGGTAGAGCCCAAGAACGAGAGCGATATTCCGTCCATCCAGAAGCAAGTACAAGCCCTTGGCTATCTGGCATTGACCCGCGAGCAATTTGAGACCAAGATCTCTAACTTTTACATGTTCCAGACCAGTCTGGGCATGAACATCCTGATCATGACGATCATCAGTTTCGTAGTTGGCCTTTCCATCTCCGGACAGACCTTCTACACCTTCATTCTTGAAAACCTTGAGAAATTCGGCGCATTGAAAGCCATTGGCACGAAGAATCGTGAGCTGGTCCTGATGATTCTGTTTCAGGCGACGTTTACCTCCCTAACTGGCTATGGGCTGGGTATCGGCCTATGTACGTTAGCCACAGCACTCGCGAAAATGCGCCTGCCTGACTACGCGTCGCGGATTACCTACGGCAACCTGGGAATCGCATTACTGATGGTAGTAATTATCGCGGCAATGTCGAGTTATATCGGCGTTCGCAAGGTACTTCGTATCGAACCATTCGACATTTTCCGAGGCTGAAAGATGGGCACTGTTGCAATTCACGCGGATGGCTTAAATAAGTGGTTCGGTGAAGGCGAAGCCAGGACTAATGCCCTGAAGGACGTCCACCTGGATGCGTCCTTCGGCGAGATGGTCTATATTGTTGGACCATCGGGAAGCGGCAAGACAACGTTGCTCAGCGTACTCTCCGGCATACTTCGACCGGATTCAGGGACGGTGCTGTGCGAAGGAGCCGATCTTTGGAATCTCTCGAATGATGAGCTGGCAACCTTTCGGTTGAGCAAGATCGGCTTTGTCTTTCAGGACTACCATCTGTTCCCCCGCCTGACCACAGCAGAGAACGTCGCCATTCCACTCATCCTGCGAAGAACCGATTGGGACCAAGCGCTCATCGAGGCGGCCAAGTATTTGGAAATTGTGGGATTGAAAGGGAGGGCAAATCTGCCGCCCGTCAAACTCAGCGGCGGGGAACAGCAACGAGTGGCCATTGCGCGGGCGATGATTAGCCAGCCGGACATTCTTATCATGGACGAACCTACCGCTTCACTCGATGGCGATACGGGCCGGTCGATTGTTGCCTTTGTCAAGGAAAAGTTTCTCAATGCGAATCGTTGCATCCTCATCGTCACCCATGACGCGAGAATCAATGAGTTTGCCAGCCGGATCCTGCATATGGAGGATGGCAGGTTAACCAGCGAAGAAAGGAATCAGAATGAATAATAAGTGGCTTTTCGTGCTCTCCTTCATTGGTATATTAGGCGCGGCCTATGCAGCATATTTTGCAACCATCACAAAGGCTGCAGAGCCACCCGTATTCAATCCCGCGTCGAACCCCTATCCGGAAGGCATTTATTCCGAGGGTATGGTCGAGAGCGTGCAGTCCAGCGGCTCGAACATCAACATGTATCCCGAGGTCGGTGGTACGGTGAAGCAGATTTTTGTGAGCGAGGGTCAATCGGTGAAACAGGGGCAGCCTCTGTTGCTCATCGATACATCGATCCAGCGGGCCACGGCCGAACAGCAGCTAAGGCAGTCGCAGGCTGCTCGCGCCATGCTGGAAGAGCTCAGGGCGGAACCGCGTAAGGAGACGCTGGATGTGAACATCGCACAGGTCAAGGCCGCGGAGGCAAGTTTGAAGATGGCCAAGGAGACGCTCGAGAAGACGCAAGCTGCCTTTGCCATCGACCCGGGTACGGTCAGCAAGGACGCCCTCGATACTGCGGTAAACACTGCCGCAGTCGCGGAAAGAAATCTTGATGTCGCGGAGCGGCAATATAGCCTCACCAAGGCAGGCGCCTGGGTCTATGACATCAATAACCAGGAGAAACAGTACCTGGCATTGGAGAAGGCTTATGCTGCATCGAGCGCACTGCTCGCCAAATACACACTGCGCGCGCCTCGGGATGGCGTCGTTCTTTCCATCAATACGATCGTCGGCGCCTATGTCTCTCCACAAGGTGCATACAACGCTTACACCCAAGGCTTTGACCCCATCCTGATCACCGGGGAGAGCGGCGCCCACTTCAATGTTCGTTGCTACGTCGACGAGATTCTAGTCTCCCAGCTTCCTCCGCCTGAGCGGATGAAGGCACAGATGACGATTCGCGGAACCGATACGCATATCCCGCTCACTTTTGATCGGATCCAGCCCTTTGTCTCTCCCAAGATCGAGTTATCGGATCAACGCCAGGAACGAGTCGATGTCCGGGTCCTACCCGTCATCTTTCGCTTTGACCGGCCAAAGAATGTGAACCTCTACCCGGGCGAGCTCGTGGATGTTTACATTGGCCACTGAACTGCAGGATGAAAGGAGGAGCAGATGAAGATCGCCACTATCTATCGGACTATCGTTTGGCCCGTCTTACGTGTCATCTGCTCATGGACATGCTGCGGAATCATAGGATGTAGCATTGGCCCCAAGTATCAACGCCCGGCTGTGCCGGTCGCCCCGTCATACAAGGAATCAGGCAACTGGAAGCAGGCCGAGCCAAGCGATACGATTGTTCGTGGCCACTGGTGGGAACTGTATCAAGACCCACAACTAAACGATCTCGAGAGTCGCATAGACCGCGGAAATCAGACGATCGCCGCGGCAGCGGCGAACTATGAGGCTGCGCGCGCGATCGTACGCCAGGCTCGGTCGCAATATTTCCCATCAGTCACGACAAGTCCAGCAATCACGAACGCAAGAGTCTCCACCGTCACCATTCCGGGAATCACAAGCAAGGGGTATACATACTCCGAATATAATCTTCCCTTTACCGCATCGTGGGAGCCGGATCTTTGGGGACGGATTCGGAAGACCGTTCAGGCAAACGTGAACGCGGCACAGGTGGGTGCAGCGGATCTCGAGAATGCCCGATTGCTCATGCATGCTAGTCTGGCCGCAGACTATTTCAGCCTGCGCGGCGTCGAGCAGCAAGAACGGGTTCTTAATGCAACCGTTATTGCTTGGAGCAAATATCTCGACCTCACCCGCGGACTGCTGAAAAGCGGTCTCGACGGCGACGAAGCTGTAGCTGCTGCTGAATCGCAACTCCAGGCAGCGCAGGCTCAGGAGACAAACTTGGGCATTGCTCGCGCCCAATATGAGCATGCTATTGCCATTCTCCTCGGTGAATCGCCTTCCTCGTTTTCACTGAGCTCCGCGTCGCTAGACCGTCATCTTCCGTCGGTTCCGGCAGGGGTCCCCGCAGAACTCTTGGAACGACGACCCGATATTGCCGCGGCAGAGCGCGCCATGGCTGGCGCAAATGAACAGATCGGCATCGCGAAGACAGCCTACTTTCCCAATGTTCTGCTGGGAGGGACTGGCGGATTCGAGAGTCAATCCTTCATCGACTGGTTTACCTGGCCAAGCCGCTTCTGGTCGGTTGGACCTTCTGCTGTCGAGACACTGTTTGACGCAGGTTTACGACGAGCAACGGTCCGGCAGTATCAGGCGCAATACGACGCGACCGTAGCGAACTATCGGCAGACGGTTCTTGCCGCATTTGGCCAAGTCGAAGACAATCTAGCCGCGGAGCGCATTCTAGTGCAAGATCTCCAACACCAATCTACGGCAGTGCAGTCCGCGCAGCGGTACGTCAAACAGGCGACTGCGCGAAATCTTAGTGGACTAGACCCCTACCTGAATGTTCTTACGGCGCAGGTAAATCTACTGACATACCAGCAGACGTACGTTACCTTCCAGACCCAACAGTTGATCGCCAGCGTACAGCTGATTGAAGCCCTGGGCGGCGGATGGGACACCGGCCAACTGCCAGGACCCAAAGAGGTTAGCGCCAAAACATCTGCTCATCTCCCTTAGATCGTAAAGTGGGAACTGAGCGAATATAGCGGAGGACCTCAGCTGTGACGGCCGTCACCGCCTTCCCAGGCAGACTGGGCCACACTTCAGACTGGCAGGTGACGAATATGTTTCGATTGAGCGAAAACACACGCGCGAAACTGATGACAATTCATGGTTTCGCAATGTTGGCTCTGGGGCTGGCTCTCTTTTACATTCGCGGGAATGATAACAAGTCTCTCGTGGGATGTCTTCGGAGGCGCATTCGCGATATTGCTCGTCGCGGCATCTCTGCTGTTCATCGCAGCCGTTGATTGGCTCTGCGCTGCCGGCCTCGGTCGCCGCCAGGTGAGCAGACTCCGGGGGCTTTTGTTCTTGAGTACAGCCGTAGCCGCCTGCGGTGTTTTCTTGGTTCTTGATCCCGGGGCAAATATACGGATGCTGTGTTACGTCCTCGCGGTCTATGCCCTTTCTCTCGGTCTGGGAAAATTTGGTCTTGCTAGAGCCTGGACCGGTACTAAGCGGCAACAGATCGTCATGTACATCCTAGCGGGGATTGCGGTCGCTTTCAGCGTAGCGCTGATCGTATTTGCAAATCAGGAAAGCCGAGATGCTCTGGTTGTAGTTGCGGTCTATTCGTTATTCATGGGCCTTCAGATGCTGCTCACCATGTATTTTCTTCTGCAACTGCGGGAGCGGAACCCCATCGAGCCGCCTTCAGCACTCAACCGGGCAAGCGTATAAGGCCACTTTGATCTGTGCAAGAGTGACGGTCACAATATCTTCTTAGATGACAGTGACCACCTCACCCCGATGAATGCTGGGTTCAGATGCGCGTCACCATGTACCTCCTGCGGCGGCAAGAGCTACAGTCCGTTGAACCGGCCCTCGGCTGTGTGAGAACTTCCATACAGAGGACTGTCGTTTTTTGGCATGTTTATCCGCTGCTGAGGCTGGCAGGGGCGCAGGGGTCGCACTCCGCAGAGGGGCCCACGGCCGCCTTGTTCCATTCTGCGCATCCCAGAAGGTCGAGACCGCGGAGCCTGCGATCCAGTGTGATTACTGTCACAGCCAGCCGAGGTCCGGACCACTACCTTGTCTAGTAGTACAGCCGCTCAAAACAAACCGGGGGCGGCCATTCGACAGATCAACAAGAGAGGCACTTATGGCTACCACGAATCCCATCGCCGTTACATTTGAGCACATACTCGTTCCCACAGATTTTTCCGAAATCTCCCAACGTGCTTTGGAATACGCCAAAGCCATAGCTAAGTTGGGGAATTCGGAATTGCTGTTGGTTCATGTGGATCCTCCACCTAACTTGATTACTCCGCCCGAAGCAGCGTGGGTCGACCTATCTGAGGTCCAATCGATACAGGAAGAACAGATGGAACAAAGTGGCGCTGCTTTGCGTTCCGAGGGTTTCCGAGCCCAAGCGATCTCGGTTACCGGGCCCCTTTACGATGAGCTTCTTTCCACTGTTAAGCAATACAAAGTGGACTTGATCGTCCTGGGAACTCATGGCAAAAAGGGCCTGGAACGCCTGCTGCTTGGCTCCGATGCCGAAGCGGTCTTGAGGCACGCGGGTTGCCCCGTCCTTTCGGTGGGGCCCGCGGTACCGAATCTTGGTGACAAGACGTGGCGCATACGGGAGGTCATTTGTGCAACGACGCTCGAACCGCGGGCAGCCGAGGTTGTGGCTTATGCGCATAAGCTCGCCGCCCTGTATGAAGCAGAGCTGGTTCTCTTTCACGTGAAAAGTTCGAGCGAGCCCGAAGACGACGTGGATTGGGTGTCGTTTGAAGAGGCCTTTCATCACTATGTCCCAGAGGATCTTGGAAAACGTTCGTGGTTGCGCACTCGTCTTGCCAGTGCCTCTCCCGCGGCCAGCATTGTTGATCTCGCGAAGCAGCGCGGCTCCGACCTCATCGTCATGGGCGCCCATCCGACGTCCTCGGTGGCAACGCATCTTGCACGCGGAACGGCGGCGAAAGTACTGGCAGAGGCTCCCTGCCCGGTGATGACGATCCTACAGGCCTAGATTCCCAGGCGCGGGCACTCGCGGATGAGCGCCCGCGCCTGGAACATCTACTGTGAAAATCGGGACACCGGATAGCGGGAGGCGAGGCCGAAGAGCCTGTCTCCCGCTCAGAAACATCCCAATCGATTGCTCCCCAGGAGAGGTTATGGCACACGTTGAAACGAAACCGCAGACGGGCAGCCGGGCATTCGTGGCGCCGGGCAAAATTCTAGTGGCAACAGATTTGACTGACCTCGACTATCTTATCCCGCATGCCAAAGCACAATGTGAAGCAAGCGAGGCCTCGCTCGTTCTCTGCCACGTGATTCAACCTGTCGACTCCAGCTCTCTGGATGCTGCCGTCGTATTTATTGCGGATGCTGCCAGGGCAGCTACCCAACGACTCCTCGAAGAATCTCGCAAGACTCTTGGTGAAGTCGCGGCCATGATGCGTGTCGATGGAATCGATTGTCAGGTTGTGATTCGACATGGTCATCCTCGTGATGTAGTGCAGGAACTCGTCGCCCATGTACATGCGGGGCGAGTCGTTCTGGGTACGCATGGTCGACGTAACATGAAGAAGTTTTTCCTGGGATCGACCGCCAACGAAATTCTGAAAAGCGTCGAGGTGCCGGTGTGGACCGTAGGTCCCCATGCCCGCCCATTCGCTCATGGTCAGCCCTCCAGAATCCTGCATCCAGTCTCCCTTTCATCCGGATACGAAGAGACTGCTCAGCTCGCCGTGAAACTGGGCGAGTTTTATAAAGCCGAAATCACGCTGTTACACGTCCTGCCTCGCGATGTGCACGCTGAATATACAGGCGAACGGCTTGTGCGATGGACAGCGTTCGAGCTTGGGCGCCTTATACCCGAAGAGGCCACACTATGGACAACCGCTACGATAGCCGTGGAAGCCGGTGAAATTGTTGAGCAGATCCTCAGCACCGCAGAGAAGCTTCGAGCTGATTTGATCGTTATGGGCTCGAACCCCGACACAGCCTTTTGGCCGATTCATGGCGACAACACCGTGTACAACGTGATCGCCGAAGCTAAATGTCCAGTCCTTACCCTACGTCATTCCCAAGCGGGATAGGACCTCTGAGGAGCCTGCCCCGCTCCCAATCGCGTGTGTAGATTTCCGCGTCCCCTGAGGTGAACTCTAACCGTCGTGTTGCTTGTGAAGAGGCAGAGCTTGATCTCTGCTTTTCCAAAAACAATCCAGAGCACGTGCAGCAAGGGCTCCGTGCCTCGAACTGCAACCAGCGTTTTGGGGGCCAGCGCCTTTCTGCCTTTTCTGCCGATGGCGCCGATTCAAGTGTTGACCAACAATTTGCTCTATGACTTCTCCCAGGTGCACATCCCCAACGACGCCGTCGACACGAACAAGTGGCGCGCCCCAGGCCGTGGAACATCGCGGAGATCAAACGTTTCATCCTTTTCATTGGGCCCATCAGCTCGATTTTCGACTACACGACTTTCTTTGTCATGCTCCGTGTCTTCCCCTGCTGGGATCCCGGCCGCGCATCCCTGTTTCAAACCGGCTGGTTTGTAGAGTCGTTGATGACGCAAACGCTTATCATTCATGTCATTCGCACCAATAAGATCCCTTTTATCCAGAGCCAGGCCAGTCGTGCACTCACGTTCACAACTCTATCCATCATGGCGTTCGGGGTCTGGCTGCGATATTCCCCATTAGCCTCGCCACTCGGCTTCACGCATCTTCCGACCCTGTACTGGCCAATCCTGCTGGTGACCATGCTCGCCTACCTGGTGCTGACGCAAGGCATCAAAGTTTGGCTCCTACGCAGGAAATGGATTTAGGCCTGAGGTGACATCCATCACAGCATTACGTTGGCAGGAGCAGGATACTGATCTTGCTTGGGAAGAGGTGCCGGCGATGATAGTTGAGGTTGACGGTGGGTATAAGTTCTGTCGAAAAGCGGAAAGAACCTCGGGGGCCCTACAAGACGCTCGAAGAAGCAAAGAAGCGTCTACGTCAGGTCGAATACTTCAAACATGTTAACGGCGTGAGATAAGCGCTGGTCTTCCGATGCCATGGAACGAGAGGCCCGAGATGCTCTTTACTTTTCCTGAATATCAGCAGCTCGCCTCCGCGTTTCGAGGTATTGCTGCACTTGGGTTGCAGGCGTTTTCGATCGCGCGCTATGACAACCAGGAAATGCACGCGACCATTCCTAGTCATCTCGCAGGTGAGTCGTGTTTTGTCCTTGGTTCAATTGCTCCCCCGGACGAGCGGTTGATTTCGTTCACCTTACTCTCCCATACGCTCCGGGAACATGGCGCCAGCCAGATCACCGCTATTCTTCCTTATCTTGCTTATGCCCGGCAGGACAAGGTCAAGGAAGGCGAGAGCCTGGCGGCAGCCTGGGCCGGGTCACTTCTGAAAGCCTCGGGGGTCGATCGTATCTTGACGGTCGATATCCATAGCGAGCGCGATGAACAGCTAATTCAGATACCTCTCATCTCGCTTTCCCCAGCCGGTCTGTTTGCCAAGGAGATCCATAGCCGCGGCTTAATTGACGCGACCATCGTAGCGCCAGACCACGGAGCAGTCCGCCGTTGCCAGGCCGTGAGGGCCGCTGCCGGCTTACCGCCGGCCGACACGCCATATTTCGAGAAAAAAAGAATGGATCATGGCGTCGTGCATAGCGGCTTGATCGGAAAGACTTGCTCGAGGGTCATTCTCATTGACGACATGCTGGACACTGGTGGCACACTCATCTCTGCTTGCGAAAAATTGGGGCGCATCGGCGTCAAGGAAATATACATTCTCGTCACCCACGGTCTTTTCAACGGAGAAGGCTGGCGCCAGCTGTGGTCCCTCAACGTCAAACACATAAGCTGCACCGACACGATCCCGCCGTCAACTGCGACGTTGACGGACAACAATATTTCCATTCTTTCGATGGCGCCACTTCTTCGAGACGCACTTGCCAAGTTCGAGACCGGTGTACCATCGTGCGCTCGGTGATCCGAATTCTTCTATTCAAAACACTACGAAATCCCAGAATACAGGGCGGATCCAGATGGCAAAGGCTAGAGTAGCGGTACTAAAAACGAGTCCGGACACAGTTCTGGAAGACTACAGCCGCCTGATGCACCTGGTGAACTATCAGCAGTTTCTACCTAAAGACAAGGAGACGGCGCTCAAGACCAATATCAGTTGGGAGCATTTCTATCCCGCCTGTTCCACCACTCCCTGGCAGCTGGATGGTGTGATCTCGACGCTCCTCAACGATGGTTATTGCAAGAACAAGCTCTACGGCGCCGTCAATCGAACCGTGGTTGTGGATTCGAAACGTGGTGAGGTGGCGAACAAACACAAACAAGTGATCGTGGATAAATTCGGCCTCCGCAACATTCATTTGTACGAAGAGGGCGAGGAGTGGACCCATTACGAGCCCAAAGCAAAGATGCTTGCCCTGGACAAGATCTACGCGGAAGGAATCCAAATTCCGAAGCGGCTGATCGGTTCCAACATCATCCACCTGCCCACGATGAAAACGCACGTCTTCACCAAAGTCACCGGAGCAATGAAGAATGCCTTTGGCGGGCTGCTGTTCGAAAAGCGCCACTGGACGCACAGCGTGATTCATGAAACCCTTGTCGACCTGCTCGCAATTCAAAAGGAAATCCACCCCGGCATATTTGCGGTGATGGATGGCACGTTTGCAGGCGACGGACCTGGACCACGGTGTATGGTCCCCCAGGTGAAGAACTACATCCTGGCAAGCGGAGACATGGTCGCGATCGATGCGGTCGCCGCCCAAATGATGGGCTTCGATCCTCTCTCGATCAAGTTCATCCGTCTTGCCCATGACCGAGGGTTGGGCTGCGGAGATGTGCGCGAAATCGAAATCGCCGGCGACGATATTGCCAACGTCAACTTCCATTTTCACTGTGGCGATACATTTGCCAGCCGTGGTCAAAAGATGATCTATTGGGGGCCATTGAAGCCGTTCGAACATCTACTGCTGCGGAGCATTATCGTGCCTTGGTCATACGCTGCTTCCCGTCTCTATCACGACGTCTATTGGTATAACCTGATCGGCCGGGGCAGGGTCAAGAACGCCTTGCGCACGAACTGGGGCAAACTCTTTCTGGAGTACTAACGAGATTCTTCCCCCGATCAACAGTTTGGTGCTCCAGGCTCAATGCGGTTTTCCCGCGGTGGCCACCACCCACATACCTCCTGTGATGAAGCTCACAGATCGGGATCCCCTGCAACCCGTATGGTTCTCCTAAGCGCGAGTTGGAAAACCGTACGAGGCGTGTCACATGGCGTCAACTATCGTCGAACAAGACATCCGCGAGGGTCTGACACCAGCAAAGGAGTCTTGCGGTGTCGAGCCTCCTCTGGTGGTTGACCTTGATCGAACGTGTGTCAAGACGGACCTTCTCCTTGAGTACCTGCTCGCTTTGCTGAGGAAAGGGCCACGCTATCTTTTCCTCTTGCCCTTGTGGCTCGCAAAGGGATGGTCGCAGTTTATGCTGGAAATCGTCCGTCGAGCCTCTTTGGACGTCGGCCTCCTCCCTTACCGGTTTGAATTCCTGGATTACCTCAAGCAGCAGCGGGCTCAAGGGCGTTCCATTGTTTTGGCAACCCGGAACGATGCGCAACTGACTTGGCAATTAGCGGATTATCTGATGCTTTTCGGCGAGACCCTTTCGCCTGGCAATGCGCCCGATGACTCCCAACGAGAATGTTTGGTTCGAAGATTTGGCCATAAAGGTTTTGATTATGCTACGAGTGGTCGCTCTGGGACTGCGGCCTTGCGTTGTGCACGAAAAGTAGTGCTAGTTCATCCCAGCCGAAAAGCCGAAATGTCGGCCGCCAGGGTCGCGCAAGTCGACAGAATCTTCGAGCCGCGGGATCAGCGCAAGACGAATTACTTGACGCCTCTGCGCCCGCGGCACTGGCTGAAAAACGTTCTTGTCTTTGCAGCGCTATTCGCCGCGCATCGGTATGATGACACGGTTCTGCTCGGCCATGCTCTGATTGCCTTTCTAGCGCTATGTTGCTGCGCATCAAGCGGATACCTTTTGAATGACCTCCTCGACTTGCAGGCCGACCGGCGCCACCCACGCAAGCGTTCCCGTCCTTTTGCAGCGGGTGATTTGCCGCTTTCGTACGCGCTCTCACTGATCCCGCTCCTCGCGGTCCTCGGCGGCATGATGGGTGCGATCGTATCGCCGCTCTGTTGCGCCATGATCGTTGCATATTTTGTCCTCACAGTCAGCTATTCGC
Source organism: uncultured Acidobacteriaceae bacterium (assembly GCA_963821315.1). Classification (GTDB taxonomy): domain Bacteria; phylum Acidobacteriota; class Terriglobia; order Terriglobales; family Acidobacteriaceae; genus PALSA-350. The sequence continues at coordinate 968,138 of CAWGDP010000025.1, forward strand.
TCTACTTCAAAAAGGTGGCTCTATTGGATGTGCTCGTCCTTGCCGGCCTCTATACCTTGCGCATCATGGTCGGATCGGCAGCGGTCGGCATCTGGCCATCGCCTTGGCTAGTGGCTTTTTCGATGTTCCTATTCGTGAGTCTGGCACTCATCAAGCGCTATAGCGAACTCGTAACCATCAGGAATATCGATGGCCTGGCTGCCAGGGCGCGCGGTTACGAAGCAGGAGATGCGGAACTGCTCGCCGCCAAAGGCACGGCGAGTGGCTACCTTGCGGTCCTGGTGCTCGCTTTCTACATCACTAGTGGCCCAGCCCACACTCTGTACAGCCGGCACCAGCTCATGTGGATTCTCTGTCCCTTGCTGCTTTACTGGATTGGGCGAATGTGGTTGATCGCTCATCGCGGACAGATGGGGGATGATCCGGTGCTCTTCGCAACCAGTGATCGCACAAGTCTCATCCTGATCCTGCTGATGTCCCTAACGGCGGTGCTGGCACTCTAAATATGAGACCCAGCCCTGCAATCTCGAATGTCAACACCAAGCTGTGGATCGGTTTAGGATCTTCGCTCCTCTTTCTCTTAGTCCTTACATGGGGCCATCTATCAATACATGTCAAAACCGCACCTAACGTCGTGACCGCGACGCCCGCCATGGCTGGGGTGCTGGCGGAACCCATCTCGGATACCAGTCAAGCCGCAGAATATGAATCGGACGCTCCGAAAACGATATTGCAACTGCAACAATTTCGGCAGACAACTTCTATTGCTATCCGAAGTGCTGAAGGAAAAGCAGGCGTCGCAAGCCTTGCTAATCTCAATCCTACCGTCAACATCTGGTATGTGCTGACGATTACATGGAGTGGAACGGCGGAAACTGCCTATCACCTGGAGAACCCTGAGCCCGCATCCCAAAGGCTGGCATTGGACGGAAGCTTCCCTGCGGGGATCGTAATCCTGAAGGGAACCGATCGGTACTCCTGCAACCTCTTTGCCGGCGGCTCTGCCGCCCTCCTCGATCAGGCTCGAAGCTCTCAGAGCATCTTCGCTCCTTTATGCGAGGGCCGTCTCTATCTACGTAACTCCGCCAAGGGCCAGCGAACAACACTAGAGGCGGCAACCGAGTTTCTTCGTAGTCAGGTATGGGGTGGCGAGAAGATCATCGATGTCTTTCACCATCTGCTGGCGGATACTCATCGCGAGACTGGAAAGATCCATACCGAGTCCCAGGCATCGGGATTTGACCAGAATCGCGGAGGTGCGACTCCATCACCACTGCCGGCGTTGTTGGATTCCATATATGCCGATCGCGTGATCGCCCCAGGTGAACTGGGAATCACTTTGGAAAACACTGAAAGCGATGGATTACGCCCAGGTGCATGGTATGCAGCGAGTGAAAATCCTGGAATCTATGTAAGTCTGCTTCAGCCGAATCTGATCGATCCTCTGTTGCTACAGAGCTACAAGACCAGGGTGAATAGTCTGGACGGCATAGAGGCATCATCACTTTGCTATCTGATTGCCTTCGACCTCGGCCAATTGAATCTTTCCTACGCCCTTGGAACAGAATTCCCGGGCGTGGGCTGGTCACCGCGCACTCTGCCGGCGATGCGAGACACACACCTCCCAGGACCGGATGGCATCGGAAACATCTCGCCGCTCGTTTCTACAGGTCTTATCAACCCCGAAGATGCGCCTGCCACGGTGGCAGCGTTCACTGGGGGCTTTAAGCGTGAACATGGAGCTTTCCGATCAGGAGAACTAGCACAGACGAATCACGGCAGCCACTACGGCTTTGTCGAAGATGGCGTCGTGTTTAGCAAGCTTCAACCTGGCCTGGCAACAGTCCTTGTGCTGGATGATGGACAAACAACGATGAAGACCTGGCAGGAGAAAGACAACGAGCTGCTACCGAGGGTCAAGTATGCTCGGCAAAATGGCGTTCCGCTGGTCGAGTTCGACGAAGCTTCGCACTCGACTGTTCCTGGTTCCCTGGTAAACAAGTGGGGCCCCGGAAATTGGTCCGGCTCCGAAGAGATGAAATTGCGCACAATCCGGGCGGGCCTGGCGCTACAGAAGAGCGGAGCTAAGACCTTCTTGATCTACGCGGTATTTTCAGATGCGACCCCCTCTGCAATGGCTCGCATATTCCAGGCCTATCAGTGTCAATACGCCTTCCTCCTCGACATGAATGCTCTCGAGCACACTTACCTGGCTGTCTACCGGCGGTCTGGCGGGCAGCTCTCCATCGATCACCTGATACGAGGAATGAGTGTCGTAGACAAGTCGGTGTCTGGTAAGAGTGTTCCGCGCTTTCTAGCCTATCCAGATAACCGGGACTTCTTCTATGTAACGCGGCGGAAGCCCTGAGGCGGGATGAATCATGAAACTGTCACATCCACTGGTTCTAGGAGCACTGATCATTTTAGGGGTGCTTCACATCAGCCAGAGTCGAGCCAAGGCCCAGACCCTGCAGGAGCAAAATGACGTTCTTTTCGAGAAACTTAAGAGCGTTGACGGATTGCAGGACGAGGAACTCAAGGCGCTTCGAAAGATATTCGCGGAATCTAGAATTATCGGCCAGGGAAATCCGGCGATCACTCATCATCCGGTGACCCCGGCAGAGTGCGAAGCAAAGCTCAAGCAGATGGGCGTGCATTACGAGAACGCAACATTCGAGAAAATTTGTAAAGCCAAATACATGGCGCCGCTTTATGACCCTTCCAAGGAACAACCCGAAGACGCAAAGGCCTGTATCGATCAGTTTGAATTTCCCGATATCCCCTGTGAGTATCCGGTGGTATGGGTGAAAGCTCGAGAGGCCGCAGAGATTTGCAGTGCCGAGGGTAAGCGCCTTTGTGATGCGCATGAATGGGAAGGGGCTTGCGCGGGAAGTCTTGAGCCGCCCGACTATCGCTTCGATCTTGCCCAGGGAGTAACGCCGGAAGAAGGAATCCGGCGCATGCGTATTGCCCACAACCAGGCTTACAGTGCTTCCAAATCGTGGAGCTATGGCCCTGAATATAAAAAGGGAGTTTGCGCCACCTCAAGCACAAAAACTGCTGGATGCAATGGAGGAAGTTGGACCGGCTGCGGTTCCAACACTTTCCCGGCAGGAGATTTTCCGGGTTGCCACAGCTCTTTGCAGGTTTACGACTTAAATGGAAATGCCGCAGAACACATGAATCTGCCTCTCAACGAGAGCCAGATGTCTAGCCGTGGGAGTCTGCAATTGGGCTACACGGAGATGAAAGGTAGCTGGTTCATCTTCGATACTTACAGAGCACATGAGGATTGGTGCCGATGGCGTGCGCCGTTTTGGCATGGGACCAGAGTCATGGATGAGCACAGCCACGCGAACTATCATCTGGGTTTTCGCTGCTGCAAGACTCTGAACTGACCGCATTTCGCGGATCCCTAAGAACCTGTCCCGCTCATTTATCCACCAGAAGGCTGAGCGCAGTGGTCTGAGCATCCTGCGAAGTGGATGTGAAACCCCAGGGATTGGGAATGGCGCCCTCAGAGCTGAGAACGTTGGCTAGATTCGGGTCCCGCAACAAGTCGTAAATTGATTGGCGTTTACCATCAATAAGGACGATATCGCTTATCAGACGTATCCCGTGGCTATAGTCAGCGTAAAAAGCGCCATGCACGGTGCTGAGGGGTTGGATTGGTTCCCCTAAACCACGATGCCACCCATAAATTGCGATCCGCCCTTCGTTTCTCGACAACAGATTTGTGACCACGACATCTTTCTTATGCCCGGCAATCAGCTTGCCTGAAGGGATACCGAGAGCCTGAACTTGCTCCTGGATCATCTGGTTGTGGGTTCGATAGTACTCCGTCGATCGCATCTGCGGACCGGCCGGCATCGGTTGAGGAGTCAGATGAAAGGTAGATTGTGCATAGATCGCATCCACCATTTTCTTCGTAGGCAAGATGAAGCCGAAATGGCTCGCAACCGACTCCGCGGTGTAAAGGTTCATCGGAATGCGCAAGAAGTCAGCATCTGATCCGATAGAAATATAATCCGGTGTGACAAAAATGGTTGCGCTGATCGGCCGACCACCGGATGCGGTATAGCCCAGCTTTACCGGAACCAGCTTCCGAAGGAAGTCTGGAATGTTGCCGTTGAGGATTTCGTCGCGGATCACCAGTTCTCGCTGCAATGAATCCATGTGCAAAATAAATTGGGCGAACTGTGAACCGGTGCGAGCCCAAGCCGGCCGGGATGGAATTCCCACAGCGGGGATCTCCATTTGAGCCGTTGGGATGTCCGCGCCCCTGGCTGGCGCAGTTTGGGGGATGAACATCGAAAGAGCGACCAGGAGAGTCGTATACCTCGATGTTCGCTCTCGGCCCCTCATTGGCTAACCAATCGGAAGCATCTATGCATAGCTCATATACTCCACCGTTACCCGAGAAGCGGTCGACCCAGCTCGAACAGCAGGACTGTTTCGAAGTCCCCCTCGAGGCCGAGAAAGGGCTTACCTATGATATCCCAAATGCCTTGCTCGTAGAGCTACTTGGAAACGGGATCGGCTCAGCAACCAGGCTTTCATCAGTTGAGATCGACGAAATTACGACGCACTGTCTCCACCCCCTCACGATAGGCTGCCGCATCTCCGAAGCGAATGAATTGGTCGTAACGGGAGTGTGGCGAGGGAATTTCGTGAGAATGCTTGATGGGGCACCAGTGCTGCTCTGTTCTCGCCGCGATTTCTGCCACGTATCCAATCAAGCCGTTCACGTACGAACAATAGCGACAGTTAAGGCGTTCCAGGTGATTCAGGTAGAGTAGTTTACTGCGATCGAAGATGAGGTAGTCGGCGCGGTGGACCTTAGGTATTTCATAGATTTTAAAGCATACGCCTTGATACATCGAAACCGAGATATCAAGCAGCAAAAAAGCCAGAAAACAGAGGTAAATGAATGGCGACGAGAGCACAACCATAATCCGCGACTGCCGAAGATAGCGCGCCAGTGGCATCCTGAGACTTCGATCAATCTCTTCGGCCACCACACTACCTCGCCGAACGGCGGGATCAACACTTTGCTTCCCGGTGTCAGGGGGGCGATTGGTAACCAATAAGAGTTGTCGACTCAATTGTCATGCTTCTCTCTGATACTGCTGAAAATGTGATGGGCTCCCCGCCTGGCAGCCCCCGAGGGGCAGCGGAACTCTTTTCGAGCGAAAGATCAGTCGCAGGTTGGCGCCCGTATTCCGCGTTCTGAAGGGTTCGGCATGGGAACGCGGTACGACGATTACCTTGCCCGCGCCATCTGTTCGTACAGCGTAATGAGGCGCACATGATGCGCACAGCCATAGATACCGCATGTGCCGTCGTGAATGACCCGTCTCACATTCTTCAAAGGAATACAAAGCGCCCGCGCCAAAAAAGCTCGATTGATTTTCACACTTCGGATTGATACATCTGCTGGCCATGAGACATCTCCGGAAGGTTGGATACCCAACGTATGCAGTCTATTTGAGGTTGTTCTGTACCCGATGTGACGAGTGTCACCCAGCGCTTTGAGGACTCCTCGTCCTGCGCTGCTAAACCGGACGTCTCCGCGGGCAGGCCACGCTCCGATAACCCAGAGATGAACGGCCGCTCCAATCTCATCTAAAGGAGGCGACGCTATCGTCTCCGAGACGACATTTCGCCTTAATCTCTCGTCTCCGATTTCGACCCCGCCGTCGCAGGCGAGCAGAACCGTCGCTAACCCCCTGTTTTCAATAAACGTTAAGACGATGCCGAATTCTCCCCCTTTGGTAACCCATTTGCTCTATAGCAGCGCAAGGAAGTGAATACATTGCTGAAAATCTCAATTAAAGAGGATTCGCCGGCAGCAACTCTCAAGATAGAGGGCAAACTGGTCGGTCCGTGGGCCAGGGAGTTGGGAAGAACATGGCACGATTTGTGGGCTTCTGCGAGTCAGATGCCGTTGCGGCTGGACATTCGTGGAGTAACCTTCGCGGACCAGAACGGCACCCACATTCTTCAAGAAATTGTCAGGGAAACGGGCGCGGAGATTCTTTCCGATTCTCCCTTAACTCAATACTTTGCCAACCAAGCTATGAGTGGTGCGGCGCTCGAGCAAGAGGAGAGCTAACATGCAGGCCCCAAACGGACAAACCTCGATCTGTGAAACTTGCAAGCTGAAAGAGCGCGGCTTTCTGTGCCATCTCACGGCTGCTGCGTCGAAGGAATTTCAATCCATCAAGATTTCCACGTCCTATCCGGCGGGAGCCAGGCTGTTCCTGGAAAACGAACCGGCCAAGGGAATTTACCTGCTTTGCTCGGGAAAGGTTAAGCTTTCGGTCAGTTCCAAGGGCGGAAAGACCTTGATCCTACAACTCGCCCGCCCAGGCGAAATACTCGGCTTGAGCGCGACAATGTCTGGCATTCCTTACGAGGTGAGCGCCGAAACACTTTATCCGTCACAGGTCTCATTTATCCGCCGTGAGGACTTTATTTCGTTCATCGGCCGCTTTCCGGAGGCTTACCAGGCAGTGATCCGGCAGCTGAATACCCAATATGCCAGTGCCTGCGAACAATTGCGCACAGTCGCCTTATCCACCAATGCGCATGAGAAGATCGCACGGTTATTCTTGCACTGGCCGTCTGATGAAAAGCAGACCTCGCAACCAGCCAAAATCAAAATGCCATTGACACACGAGCAAATCGCCGAGTGTGTCGGTTCCACCCGAGAAACGGTTACCCGCACATTAAGCGAGTTCAAGAGCAGACATCTGGTTATGCTCCACGGAACAACCGTAATGATACCCAACCGCGCAGCGCTAATGGCGATTAGTGGAGACTAACGCAACGAATGATCTCGAAACGTTCCCCTGGGATCTGCACTAGAGGCGGGGGGACAATTGATTTTCATGCTGAAGACGACGGTCCGATAGAAAGGGGCCTCTCCTGTGAAGCTCGACCTTGGTCATTCAAAGGAAAAAAGTGATCCTGCCGAAACGAAGGTATACCTCGTGGGGGGTGGCATCGCATCGCTCGCCGCTGCCGCATTCCTCATCCGGGACGCAGATTTTCCGGGCCATAACATCACGATCCTCGAAGAGCTTGACCGGCTTGGGGGCAGTCTCGATGGGGCTTGGTCGCCCCAACAGGGATACGTGCTGCGCGGCGGACGCATGCTTGAAAGTAAGTATCTGTGTACGTACGAGCTGTTTTCCTCGATTCCCACGCTCGATGAGAGCAAGACGGTCACGAAAGAAATCTTTGACTGGAACGAGACCATGAAGACCTCGTCCCATTCCCGCCTCATACGTGCTGGACAAAGGGAAGATGCTCCCGAATTCGGGTTGAGCGAAAAACATATCCTCACGCTTGAACGCCTGATGGTCGAACCAGAAGGGATGCTCGGCAAGAGCAGCATCGCCGACCAGTTTGATCCTGGATTCTTCGTGACGAACTTTTGGTTAATGTGGTGTACCACCTTCGCCTTCCAACCCTGGCATAGTGCGGTGGAGTTCAAACGCTATCTGCTGCGTTTCACGCACATGGTCGAGGGATTTAACCGGCTCCACGGGATCATGCGTACCGTGTACAACCAGTACGACTCGATGGTAAGACCGCTGCAAAAGTGGCTCGACGAGCACGGAGTACACTTCGCATTGAATACCCGCGTGACAGACCTTGTCCTGCGCGAGAACGCAGACGGCAAACGGGTGGAGCGCATCGTTTGCGAGCGCCAAGGAGATAGCCGGGAAATCACGATAGGTGCAGACGATCTCGTGATCGTCACGCTGGGCTCTATGACCGAGGCCTCGAGCCTGGGTTCGATGGACTCAGCGCCTGCTCTCAAGTCAAAGGCCGGTGGCGGTGCCTGGGCACTGTGGGAAAAGATCGCAGCCGGCAGGCCGGAGTTTGGCCGACCCTCGATTTTTGCTGATCACATTGAAGAGTCTAAATGGGTTTCGTTTACCACTACCTTGCACGATCCAACTTTCTTCCGACTCATCCGTGACTTCACTGGCAATGTTCCTGGCGAGGGCGGGCTCATCACTCTTGCAAACTCCAGCTGGCTCGCTTCGATTGTGCTGCCGCACCAACCGCACTTTATCGGGCAACCCAAAGACGTGGATGTGTTCTGGGGTTACGGCCTGTTCGTCGACAAACTGGGCGACTTCGTGAAGAAGCCCATGCACGCATGCACGGGACGGGAGATCATGACAGAAATCATGGGTCACCTCCGTATCGAAGCAGAGGTGTCGCGGATCCTTGAGACTGCGACGTGCATACCCTGCATGATGCCGTTCATCACCAGTCAGTTTCTCCGTCGGGAGATAGGTGATCGACCTCAGCCGGTACCGAAGGGATGGACGAACCTGGCCTTCATTGGACAATTTTGTGAGCTGGCGGACGACGTGGTTTTCACCGTTGAATATTCCATCCGGTCTGCGATGGCCGCGGTGTACGGACTGCTCCGCTTAAAGCGGCAGCCCCCTCCCGTCTACAAGGGTCGGTACAATCCACATACGTTATTCCGTGCATTCGCGACATTGCATGATCATGCGCTTGAAAATTGAAAATTTGGGCAAACAGATCACTCAGTTGCATAAACTGTTGAAGCGATTCCCCAAGCATCCGCTGCCGAAAGATGTCCATCGCTTGCGGGGGCAGATACGGACACTGGAAGCAATCGGAGATGCTCTCAGCATCGGCCGTGACCGGAAGGCTCGTCGTCTCCTCAAAGCTCTGATCCTAATCAGCAAGGCAGCCGGAAAAGTGCGCGATATGGATGTGCTCGTGGGACTCGCTTGCTCGCTCCCAGTGAGCCGTAAGGACGAATGCCTGGTGCAATTGCTCGAGTATCTGGGTGAGAGACGCTTCAAAGCTGCTGCTAAACTTCATGCCATCATTTCCGCAAAGAGAAAAGAAGCTTTTTACTCGTTAAAAGAATGCTCGAGACTCATCGACAAGAATGTTATTCGTTCAAAGAAGAACGTGGCAACGAGCTTATCCGTGAATATAGTGGCCGTCGCGCAAGCTCAAGCCCGAGAGCTGAGCAATTGCCCTCGGTTGAATAAGGAGAGTCTGCATTCGTTCCGGCTCAAGGTAAAAGAACTTCGCGGTATTCTTCAATTGCTCGGGGGCAGCGACACGAAATTCATTGCTGCCCTGGGCGAAGCAAAAGATGAGATCGGGGCGTGGCATGATTGGAGTGTACTGGCAACCATTAGCCAACGGGTAGTCGGGCGCAATCCTGCTTGTAGACTCCAAAAGCAGGTTCAGCTGATCTCAAGGGAGAAGTTGAAGAGGGCGATAGTGGTCGCCAATGAACTACGGACGAAATGCCGCGGCACCGTCACATCCCCAAAGCAACGAATCTAGCTCCTTTGTTGCGAAGCGACTACGCTTAGCGCTTGCTGTGTCGCGGGCTACGCTCGGATGGTAAGCACGGGACAAGGACTGCTGCTGATCACCTGGAACGCCACACCGGTTTTGAAGTTATCGAACCAGTGCGAGGCTTTGCGGGTCCCTAGCACAACGAGGTCAGCCTTGAGGCGTTGAGCAAGCAACAGAATGCCATCGGCTGCAACCCAGTGTTCGAGGACACATTCCGGTTCGCAAAACTCCCGCGCCACGTCGGGAACCAGGCTCTGCAGCGCGCCGGTAAAACTGGCATTCAGTTCGTAATCATCCATTTGATGAATGCTTCCTGGTTCTGGAAGCACATGACAAAGATAGAGATGGGCGCCGAAATCCTGGGCAAACGATAAGGCAAACACACAGGCCTTTGCGGCCTCAGGAGAAAAATCCGTAGCATAAACGATGCTCTGCAAACTCAGCGGAAGCTTTGGCCGATGCACTGCGGGCCCGATGGTGAGAATTGGACAGCCTGCTTGATGAATCAGCTGCTCGGCTGTCGATCCAAGCACGAGTCTGGCCAGCCCTTTAAATCCCCGGGTACCGATAACTAATAGGGCGGAGCCGTCGTGTGCTGCTTGTAGAATCTCTGCGGCCGGATCCATTGCCTCGCATAGAACGGTCTCTACGCGTATTCTGTCCGAAATCAGTTCGCTCTTCACGCGGGAAAGGGATTCCCCTCCACTCCTTCGGAAGACATCAATGCTAAGACCCGCGTCGAGCGCGTTAAGGGCCGCGGAAAGATCGATCACATGCATCACCCGAACCCCTGATCGATATCGCTCTGCGAGCACTTGCACGTAAAGCTTGGCAGTTTCCGCGCTCTGAGAGAAATCTGTAGCAAACAGAATATTCTCCAAGCTCACCTCAACGGGATCTCCAAGAACGGTCATACTCCACCTCAGGTGATTCTGACGCTATCTGAAGACCCTGGCGAGCATCTGTGACGTACGCACACCACCTCGTGGGACAGAATACCGGGCCTACCGCATATCAATGGGCGGAACGGTCATCACCGGACAGGGGGCCTGGCGAATCGTGGCGCTCACAACCCCGTCGGGGCAATCGATCATCTGGTTGCCGCTACGGTGTAGACCAAACAGAACAAGAGAGGCTTTCGACTCAGTTGCACGCTCAGCAATTATCTTCTCCGCTCGGCCATAGAGCAGACTCCAAGTCACCCTGACACCTCTGCCGCGCAATTCCGTGCTCCACTCTTCGCAGCGCTGCTCGCAATTTCTATGTCGCTCATTCCTTTGCGCAGGATCAACCACATAGACGAGTTCCAAGGGCGCTCCCATCCAGCCAGCCAAATGGCCGGCAAAACAGAGAATATTGTCAGCCACGTCGAGTGAGCTCGTAGGACAGAGAATCCGCTCGACAGGAGGAGCTTCCCTGTCGCGAAGGAGAGCATTCGGTCCCACTATGAATACTGGACAACGGACTGTCCGCAACAGATGCTCGGCGGTTGAGCCAAGTCGTGGCCGATCAATAGGGCCATAACCATAGGCGCCAAGGAGAAGAAGGTCCGGCGTGTGCTCGAGTATGGCTCCTTCAATCGTGTCTGAGATGTTACCGATCCGACGGACAGAATCGCTCGATATTCCTTCCGCCCGGAGGCGCTCTTCGACTTCTTGCAGGCCAAATTGAAGATCACGCTGAGACATTTTCATCGCGAGCGGTCCGGCCTCGAGGGCGCTGGCATATTCGGCTGGGCTCTGAACTCCCATGAGATGGATGAAGGATCCAAACCGTTTGGACAACATCACCGCATACTTCAGCGAAGAATCTGCCGCCGCAGAGAAATCGTACGCGACGAGTAGTTCCTTCAAATCATACTGTACTGCTTCAGCGTACGCAGGAAGTGCACTGTTTTGCTTCATATATCCCCCAAGTCCAGCTCGAATATCGAATATTGTCTTCCAGGAAGCTGTGATCGACATCACGCTGCTAGGCCCGCGCCGCATCACCTCGCTACGGTGGATGGTCCAGAAGGTCTGACGCCAATCACATCTGGTGGTTCGGAGACTGATGATTCTGGCAATACTCCTCCGAATACCCTCCTGATGCGAGACTGCCGCCGGTCGCACACTCTCTTTAAGCTGCATGGAACAAGCAACGGGTTTCCGTTATCATCGGACGCTACCTTGAAGGTGGAAGAGCAGGTTGGGCATAGCCAGAAGAACTCCGAGCGAAATTCTCGCCCAACGCTAATCTCCCATTGATAGACTGAGCCTTCTCGGAGATAACGCAGCTCCTGGTTGCATTCGGAATTGAAGCAATGCCCTATCATGAAACCTCTCGTAAATGCTCGCGGCCTGCGGGTTCCCTGCGTGGCAAGCTCATTGCCTGCCAGGCCTGCAATTCATCGGATCGTACTGTTCAGTAAGTGACCCGAATGTGATTCACCACGGACTGAATTCCCGGTGCGGCCCAGGCTGCGCGTTCGGCTTCTTCGCGCTCCGAAAAGGAGCCTACCATTCCTGTTAACTCGACTGTGCTGTCATGCGTGGAGACCAGAATGCTTTGCGCATCAAGCTCTGCACTTCGACGAAACGCAGCTTCGATTGCGTCTTTGATGGAGGCCGGCGACACTCGCGGCTTAACCGTGATGAGCGTAATCACACCCCGGACGCCACGAACACTTACGGTTGCGTCTACAGCGGAGGTCTTCTGATAGTTCCACTCGACCGTACCTTCCAAAGTAACGAACCCCTCGTGTACGGTTGCGGTGATTTTCGTTTCTGGAACCATCACATGAGATTTAAGAACATGCTGGACATCACGGGCAATTTCCGGGTCGGTCCGCGTGCTGGGTCGAACCTCGATGTCATTAGCGATAGAGATAACTCCGCGAACCGACTTCGCCGCCCTTTCCGCACTCCCCTTCTCGGCAAACGTGTGGACAAACCCCGTAAGCGTAACGGTATCGCCCAGGACTTTAACGTTGATATCCTGGGAACGAATATCGGGACGCCATTCAATCTCCCGTAGAACTTCGGCCCTCAGTTCCTCATTGGTTGTGACGTGATTCATTGTGGTATTCATATCGTCTCCCTTCAATACGAAGCCTAGCCCCTTCGATTACAGCGCTCTGTGATGAACGTCACGCAACTTTTGCCCTCTGGCGCTAGCAGTTTTGGGTCAGATTCAACGCGAACTGTGTTGCCTTCCAGCTTTTGACGTGATGTACGTCACTACGATCAGCTTAAGCAGGTAATAGGATGACCATAGAGAAAGAGAGATTCCTTCTGAGGACGAATGAGGTGAATTCTATGAGCAGCGACATGCAATTGAAGAAACACGTGGAAGATGAACTGAGTTGGGAGCCGAGCGTCAACGCAGCTGCGATTGGCGTCGGCGTTAAAGATGCGATTGTGACCCTTTCCGGGCATGTGACCAGTTTCGCGGAGAAACGCGCTGCGGAACATGCCGTCCTGCGCATTCACGGTGTCAGAGCGTTGGTGAATGAACTGGAAGTAAGATTTCTAGCGGGCACCGAGCATACAGATGAAGACATCGCCCTGACGGCAGCTTCCGCTTTGCTTTGGCATTCTTTAGTTCCTAAAGATCGCATAAAAGTCCAAGTGTCGGACGGCTGGATCACCCTGGAAGGAACGGTTGATTGGCAATATCAACGTGAAGCTGCGGAGTCAGCAGTCGAAACTCTTCTGGGTGTGAAAGGGGTTAACAACACTGTGAGCGTGCAACCGAAGCATATCCACGCGGAAGTGCGATCCGGGATCGAAGCAGCCTTGAAGCGGAATGCAGCGATTGAAGTGCAGCACATCTCAGTGTCAGTACTAGGTCATAAGGTGATTCTCTCCGGAGAGACGGACTCTGTCTTGAAGAAGATCGCCGCTGAACGGGCTGCATGGCAGGCGCCCGATGTGGATTGGGTTGAGAACCTTATAAAGGTCTCACCCGTCGGCAGGACTGTTACGGCAGCATAAGGTGGGAAACGCGAACTTCTAAAAATTGCGATACGGGGACCCAGGCATCTTCGCTGATAGCTCGCCGTAGAGTTATCCTTTGCAGCTTTAGAGAGTCTCACTTCGTGTTCGGCCATGATTGCGAGCTTCACCACCGAGCCATTCGACAAGAGCGCTTGGGTGTATGAGGAAAAGTACGACAGTGACAGGATTCGACGAACGGCTTTGAAGCTTAGCGGTTCACCTGTGCGGGGTCAAAGCTATCGGTGGCCAGTACTGAAGTTATGAAAGTGAACAGCCGCTGGCGTATCGGTTCCGATAGTGTGGGATACCATAGCGGGCTTGCCATCACGAGCCCGCGAAAAGCCAGGAAGGGAGCGACAACCTGGAGGTTAAAGAAGCCACGTCATTCCCAAGGCAAAGTTTTTGCACTCAAGCCAGTCTCCAACTGGTAGACGGAGCCCGCCGGAGGTGTCGAAGCTCCTCGTTGCAGTCCACTTTGAAGCAATGTCCAATCATGGCGTCCCTTCCACAAATGTTTTTCGTCACGCCGACTTGGGCGTTCCGCAGCTTGACCTTTGCCGGCGTGGCCTCTCCTGACGCGAAATTCCCCCGGCCTCCGCATCAGGAAATCGATGAAAGTGCGCTTCTCAATGTGTGATCTGAATGCCGTTGACGACAGATTCGATTCCTGGAGCAGCCCACGCCGCGAGCTCTGCGTCCTCACGCTCCGCAAAAGAACGTACTTTGCCCGTCAACTCCACCGTGCTGCCAAGCACAGAGACCTCGATGTTGCGCGCATCAAGCTCAGCATTCCGGCGCAACGCGGCTTCAATGTCATTTTTGACGGCTGCAGCCGTTAGCGCTGGCCTGACACTGATCAGGTTGATCACTCCCCGTACTCCGCGGACACTCTCGGTGGCATCTAGTGCAGAGGTCTTCTGGTAGTTCCACTCGACCACGCCTTCCAAGGTCACAAATTCGTCTTGTACGGTTGCGCTGATCTTCATATCTCCAAGAATGGCGTGCGACTTTAGAACGTGCTGAACATCGCGAGCGATTTCCGGATCGGTGCGGGTGCTGGGGCACACCTCGATGTCATTGGCAATAGAGACGACTCCGCGAACTGACTTCGCTGCCCTCTCCGCACTTCCCTTCTCTGCAAACGTATGAACAAATCCCGTTAGCATAACGGTATCGCCCAGGACTTTAACGTTGATATCCTGGGAACGAATATCGGGGCGCCATTCAATCTCGCGCAGTACTAGGGTCCGCAGTTCCTCATTGGTTGTAACTTGATTGATAGTGGTGTTCATCTTTTCTCCCATACAACGTAAAGCGTAACCTTTAGGATCACAGGCCTCTGTGACGAGCATCACGCAACCCATGCCTCAGTCACGCGAAAGTTTTGGACCACGCGTCGTGGCAAACCCAGATATCCCAAGAATCGAATTGTGCAGCTAGATGGCCGGATATGACCGCGTTTTATCGAGAGCATCCACAATCCAACCGCCTCTGGTTGATCAGGTTCTTCTTGGGTGGTGACGTACGTCACTACGATCCCGCCTAGGGAATCCCAGAAGCGGCCACCGTGGTCGCTCCCGTCATCTTGGGATATCCAACCGAGTGGCCTGCCGGCCCTGGTCGTAAACCAGCCACCATCCATTGGATCGAAGTGAAGCAACCAGCCGCTCTGGGCCACGGGGGCCACGTCCAAACATCAAGCTAGTCCACGGCTTCCTAATGCGTCACGGCTTTTAACCACTGGTGGTGGCCTTCTTCCCTCTCTGGTTTGGCACTCTGCCCGCAATCCTCAAGAGAACAACAGGATGCCGTCGGCGAAGTCAGAGAAAGAACGCCAAAGCCGCGATCGCCATCCTGGAAAAAAGCGTGCGCGAACTCCGCCAGACGGTCGAGGTGATCGACGTCTCCATTCCTGCGGCCGTCATCCCACGGTAGACACTACCCGGATGCCCCTCACTGCCACCACGTTTTTGAACCAGCTTGAATAACCGGCGCGGGAACTTATAGGGAGTGTGCGCTTCGACACAGACGGCAAGTCAACTCGACCGCAAACTAGTGTCAAAGGAGAACGATATGGATTCGAAGCATCTACCCTCCATCACCTATCCAAGGTCTATTTTGCTTGCTACGAACCTGAAGGACCTGCATTCGTTGCTTCCAGTTGCCAGATCGCAAGCCAAAGCGACTGGAGCGATGCTTTGGCTGCTTCATGTGGTTCCGCCCGATGTTTATCCGTCCGCCCAAGGCGGAACCTACTCTCTGCTGCAGCAAAGGGGACTCCGCGAAGCTGGAGCGGTTCTCGCAAGAGTGTCGTTTGAATTGTCGACGGAGAATGTGCCCTGTAGTTATGACGTTCGTTGCGGGTCCCCGGTCGACCGGATTATCGAATTCATTCTCGAACACGAAATCTCGCGTCTGATTCTTGGTACCGCCAGCAGAGGAAAAGCGAGCAAGCTTTTAGCCGAATCAGTAGCCGAGGCCTTAATACACAATTTAGATATTCCGGTTTGTACGGTAGGACCCCATTGCGGGCCAGTTCCACCCAGCAACCCTGGCCGAGTGCTCTTTGCTACATCGCTGCAGCACGAGTTTGCGGGAAGCTTTCAATTCGCATCTGACTTGGCTACCGTATTGCCGGCGGAGCTCACCATACTTCACGTCATAGGGCAGGGTCATCCGGACGACGGAACCGATGTGCATATTATGTCCAAGATCGATGGCTTGTTGAAGAATGGGCCGCAAAAGGATCTCATTCCGCATATTCACCTTCGCTACGGTGACCCGGCTGAAGAAATCATCTCCGAATGTTCGGTGCTACAACCCGAGTTGCTGGTGATTGGTGCAGCACCCGCATCCTCCATGTCTGCAAACTTCTGGTCCGGAGTTGCCTCCACGGTGATAGCGCATGCCCCATGTCCCACGTTCACAATCCGGAACACAGACCAAACCCAGTCGAGAGCCAGTAGTGCAGAGATCTCTGGAACTCAGCTTTTTTTTTAGTCGATTTAGCCGAAACTTATGTTTTGAAACAGTCGAATTAGCCTGCAAGGTGCCTGTCGAGATCTCAACACGCTGGAGGGCCACTGGGTGCGGCGCAGCAATGATTTCGTCGAAGACCCGGGAACTGGGATTTAGCAGAACGCCGAAGTAGAGTTCGCGGCTGCGGCAAGGCTGGTTAGTCTTCCTCGGTACGCCTCCCGTGACGTGATCTATATCACTGCGGCAATTGTGCTATCGGCGATAGAAAGGCCTTGGAAGCTCAATTTGGAGTAAAACGATGATCTTTAAGGATCGAGAAGATGCCGGGCGCCAATTAGCAAATCGCCTTGGCACTTATGCAAATCGCAATGATGTAATCGTGCTTGGAATTCCGCGCGGCGGTGTACCTGTTGCCTTCGAAATAGCGCAGGCGCTCAATCTCCCGATGGATATCTTTCTTTCCCGCAAGCTTGGAGTTCCGGGAAGAGAAGAAGTAGCGTTCGGGGCGATCGCGGCCGAGGATGGACGGTTCCTGGACAGAGAAATAATTCAGGCTCTGGGCATTTCAGAACAGCAGATAGAACGCGTCACGGAGAAGGTGAAAGAAACACTGAGCCAGCGTGCCGAGCTCTATCGAGGTAACCGGCGTTCGCTCCAGGTTAAGGACCGAACCGTCATCCTTGTCGACGATGGGATCGCCACAGGAGCCAGCATCTACGCTGCGATCAATGCGCTCCAGCAGATGAAGCCGGCCAAGCTCGTGGTTGCCGTTCCGGTGGCCCCACCGGCAACATGCAACTGGCTGAGAACCGTGGTGGATGAAGTGATTTGCATCACCGAGCCCGAACAGTTCTACGCAGTTGGTCAGTTTTATAAGCAGTTCTCACAGGTGCCTGATGAAGAGGTTATTGACCTGCTTCAGCGGGCCTGGCGGTTTCCCGTGCGTACGAGCTCTCCCGTAGACTCCGCCAGAGAGGACAGTAAGCGTGAGGTCTCGATCGAAGCCGGTGATGCGTTGCTCCCTGGAACACTAAGTCTTCCCAAGAATGCGAAGGGGATCGTGTTATTTGCTCACGGCAGCGGCAGTAGCCGTCATAGCCCTCGAAATCGACAGGTAGCCAAGGTTTTGCAAGCGCGAGGACTTGGCACGTTGCTCTTTGACTTGCTTTCTAGAGAAGAGGAACTTCTAGACCAGCAGACAGCAGAACTGCGCTTCAACATTGGGCTGCTGGCCGCACGATTGGTCGGTGTAACCAAGTGGGTCACCCAACAGCCATCAACCAAAGATCTCCCCATTGGCTACTTTGGGGCCAGCACAGGCGCCGCGGCTGCCCTGGCAGCCGCAGCACAGCTTCCTAATCTGGTTGCGGCTGTTGTCTCTCGCGGAGGTAGGCCTGATCTGGCGGCCGAAGTCTTGGGAAAGGTTCACGCCTCCGTTTTGCTCCTCGTGGGCGCGCTCGACGAAAAGGTCGTTAGTCTGAACCGCCAAGCACTGAGGCGATTGCAGTGTCAGAACAAACAGCTGGTTCTCATCCCAGGAGCAA
Source organism: uncultured Acidobacteriaceae bacterium (assembly GCA_963821315.1). Lineage (GTDB taxonomy): Bacteria > Acidobacteriota > Terriglobia > Terriglobales > Acidobacteriaceae > PALSA-350. The sequence continues at coordinate 986,013 of CAWGDP010000025.1, forward strand.
CCCACCTTTTTGAAGAACCGGGAACGTTGGAACAGGTGGCACAAGCAGCTGCGGCGTGGTTTGCCGAACACTTAGCGCCGAATCATTGGAGCAAGGAAAGCCCTGTCGGAATGTCCGGCGTACGCTGATGATACTGAGAGCCAGACAAGATTCGAGATTGGAGTAACCCCCAGAACGGGGCCAGCTGGGAGGCTGACCATGCTTGATGCTACTCTGCCCATTGTTAGTGACCTGGTCCGAGAGGCTGCTCATCCACTGACTGGATCACAGACAGACTACAATCAGCTGCTTGAGTTCATCGGCGATGCCCGCCTCGTTCTACTCGGCGAGGCATCCCATGGAACGCATGAGTTCTATAGAGAGCGAGCACGGATTACTAAGCGCCTGATTCTCGAAAAAGGATTTACCGGGATTGCGGTCGAGGCCGACTGGCCGGATGCCTATCGGGTTAATTGCTACGTGCAGGGCGAGAACAAGGATGCGGATGCAGTCGAGGCCCTGAGTGGATTTCGACGCTTCCCCGCATGGATGTGGCGCAATGCGGATGTTCTCGACTTTGTTGGTTGGCTGCGTAGTCACAATGATTCTCTGAATCCCGGACAACGGATAGGCTTTTATGGCCTGGACCTCTACAGCCTCCACGCTTCCATTGAAGCAGTAATCAGTTACCTGGATAAGGTTGACCCTGAGGCTGCACGCTGCGCCCGGTACCGTTATGGTTGCTTCGAACACTTCGGTGAGGATCCTCAAACCTATGGCTACTGTGCTGGTTTCGGCCTCACTCATACCTGCGAATCCGAAGTCATAGCTCAGTTGGTGGATTTGCAGCGGCATGCCTTCGAATATGCCCGAATGGACGGGCGGGTGGCTACAGAGCGACTCTTCAATGCTCAACAGAACGCCCAGTTGATAAGGGACGCCGAGCATTATTACCGGACTATGTTCCGTGGGCGGGTCTCCTCCTGGAACCTGCGCGACCAGCATATGGCAGAGACGCTCGACTCCTTAGTCGGACACCTGGATCGCCGGCATCAACCCGCAAAACTGGTGGTGTGGGCCCACAATTCGCATCTCGGCGATGCTCGCGCCACGCAAATGGGCCGAGCGGGAGAATGGAACGTTGGGCAGCTTGTCCGTCAGAAATTTGGCAAGGATTGCCGGCTCATCGGCTTCAGCACATATACGGGGACGGTGACAGCGGCGTCCAGCTGGGACAGCCCGGCGGAGCGAAAGGTGGTGCGGCCAGCAAGGCCTGATAGTTATGAGGGACTCTTCCATGGGATTGGCGTACCCGCATTTGCCCTCGTTCTTGAGCCAAACACGCCCGTTGCGGCCGGACTACGCGCGAAGATGCTTGAGCGAGCGATTGGCGTTGTCTATCTTCCGGAGTCCGAACTTGCGAGTCACTACTTTGGCGCGCAGCTCTCGGACCAATTCGATGCCGTTATCCACTTCGACCAGACTAGAGCAGTCGAGCCGCTGGAGCCAATTTCAGAACATAATTTCGGGGAGCCTGCTGAGACATTTCCTTCCGGCGTATAACAGTGGTTAGATGTGAGTGCCGGCGATCACCATAAGTGCTTTCCAGGATCAGGTAATCTGCTTTGGTAGCTGCTGCGGGATCTTTGATAATAGGCAGGCCGCGTCTTCCCAGATCCCCTGAAAAGAGTAGATTTACAGAGGAGTTGTTTTCTCGAAGCTTCATGCTGACAAATGCAGAGCCGAGGATGTGGCCCGCATTCCCCAGGGTGATGGATATTCCAGGTGCGATCTCGCGCTCCTTGTCATAACGCATGGGCACGAACTTACCAAGAACCTTCTCCACGTCCTCAGCCGTATACAGAACGGGAACAGCCGGCATAGCACGATCCGTCTCGATCTGCGGTCGTTCTCTGCCCCTCTCCGGCATATCCATTGCATCCTGGCCCTGGAGTTGGGCACTGTCTGCCAACATATAACGGCATAAATCCAGACTTGATGCAGTAGTATGAATCGCCCCGGTAAAACCCTGACGGCTAAGAGAAGGAAGGTTGCCGCTATGATCGACATGAGCGTGGGAGAGAACTACTGCATTCATCTGAGCGGCGAAAAAGGGGAATTGACTGTTGCGGTCGAAGACTTCCCTCCTGCTCCCTTGCACCAGTCCGCAATCAAGTAGGATACGTTGACTCCCGACATTGACCTGGTGCATCGATCCGGTAACTTCACGCGCTGCTCCCCAAAATCGTATCTCCATCGGTCTCCCCGCGAGCGCAAGCTGCTACCTTTGCTCACGACAATCCCGGTCTGCATCCTGTGCCAATTCGATCTCAAGATCTTCATCAGGCGGCATTTGCTGCTCTCTGATAGCCTGTCGCAACATCCTGCGGGTTGACTCCAACTTGGCCGCCAACTTGTGTGGAACTTGTGAACCCAAACCAAAAGCTTCCGGGTGGTTCAGTACTTGCCCTAGTTCCTCGTACACTTCTCGAATCTGGCCTGGCATGATCCGGCTCCTTCCGTAATGTATTCATCATAAAGTTCAATCATGATCAGTCTGTGACAAGGCGCACAGTGGATCGGAGGAAGGTAAAGCAGTCGGCCTCTAGCAGAGCAGTGCTTTCTGTCACAGCAAATGCCGTGATAATCCAGTAAAAATCGGTATGGTAAGCACTGGGAGAATAAGATGCATGCAGAGAAAGCCACGTCACTTGTAGATCTATTGCAGGAAAACATGCTGTTGCGGGCGGAAGTTGCGTCTCTGGCCGAGATTCTCGACGTCGCAGAGGAGACCAGCCAAGTTCCCGCTGATTGGCGGAGCCTCTTAAGAGAGGCTCGGCAAACCAAGAAATATCGTGATGTTGCCGGGCAATATCAATCGCTTTTTAGGGAGCTCGAGAACGTAGCAGACAGAGCGGGAATTGAGGAGCGGCTGGAATCGGTTCAGCCAGCGATACTAGTCAAATAATCGGATCCTGGCTGAGCGCTTACGATCCGGTCCTTACCGTTTAGGCAAGGCAAGCTTCAATTCCTCCACCTGTGCGACGCGCGCGGCCGTGCGTACAGCTGTGTCTGGATTCAGAGAGATGGAATCAATTTCCAGGCCCACCAGCCATTCCGCAAACTCCGGAAAATCAGAGGGCGCCTGGCCGCAAATACCGATCGGTTTACCGGCCGCATGGGCCGCTGTGATGGCCCGCTCGATCATCCAGCGGACCGCCGCATTGTTTTCATCGAAAAGATGCGCGACTACCGCTGAGTCGCGATCGAGGCCCAGGGTGAGTTGAGTCAAATCGTTCGATCCAATGGAATATCCGTCGAATACTTTAAGAAACTGTTCGGCCAGGACAACATTGGCTGGAATCTCGCACATCGCGTACACCTCCAGGCCCTGATCGCCCTGCTTTAGCCCATTTTGAGCCATCTTACTGATTACCTTCTTCGCCTCCTCGACGGTGCGGCAAAAGGGAATCATTACCTTAACGTTCGAGAGGCCGAAGCTGGATCGTACGCGCGCAAGTGCCGCACATTCCAGGGCGAAACCCGGTGCATACCGGTCATCATAGTACCTCGACGCCCCGCGGAAGCCAATCATCGGATTCTCCTCGTGCTGCTCGAATTCGGCGCCCCCAAGTAAGTTTGCGTATTCATTTGTCTTGAAATCGCTCAAACGAACGATCACTGGCCGCGGATAGAAGGCTGCGGCAATTTTGCCAACACCTTCACTGAGGTTGCGAATAAAGAACTCCTTTCCATCTTCGGATCCAATCCGTTCGCGAATCTGACCCAAGACCTTGCCATCGCGGATGGCAGCCAGGTTGGCCAGCGCCATAGGGTGTATACCGATGTGGTTAGTGATGATGAATTCGATGCGGGCCAGGCCTACGCCTTCATTGGGAATGCCAGCGAAATCGAAGGCCCTTTCAGGATCGCCGACGATCAACATAATCTTCGTCCGCATCTTCGGAGTAGAGACCTCCGATAGGGTCTCGACGCGGTACGGCACCAGCCCCTGGTAGACGTGCCCCTCACTGCCTTCCGCGCAACAGACCGTCGCCTCCTGTCCCGTCTGCAGGATTTGCGTCGCATTGCCTGTGCCCACGATGCAGGGAATACCAAACTCCCGTGAGACAATTGCTGCGTGCGCGGTCCGTCCACCCTCGTCAGTAACGATAGCGGCAACACGGCGCATCACCGGTTCCCAATCGGGGTCGGTACTGCTTGCAACCAGAATTTCGCCGGCTTGCACTTCCTGCAGTCGACTAATCTCGGTCACGACGTGGATCTTGCCGCTACCAATCTTCTCCCCAACCGCCTGCCCTTTAACCAGAACCGCACCCGGGGCGCCGGTAAGGTGATAAACCTGGGCAGCGTGGGAATGGGCTTCGGCGGAATGGACCGTTTCCGGTCTTGCCTGAACGATATATAGCTTTCCTGTCACTCCATCTTTGGCCCATTCAAGGTCCATCGGCCGTGGATGTCCAGCAAGCTCAGAATAGTGTTCTTCCACCAGACAAGCCCAGCTCGCCAGCTGAACGACTTCGTCATCCGTCAGGCAAAAGCGACCACGCTGCTCCACAGGAACAGCTTCGCTCCGTGTTGTCCGGGTGCCGTCACCATAAACCAAGCGGATCTGTTTTGACCCCAACTGGCGGCCGACAATAGCGCGGAAGCCTTGCTTGAGCGTCGGCTTAAAGACCGTCCACTCATCTGGAGTAACCACTCCCTGCACGACGAATTCCCCAAGTCCATAGGCTCCGCTGATGGTGACGACGTCGCGAAAACCGGACTCTGTGTCCAGAGTGAACATCACACCGGAACAGGCCTTGTCGGAGCGCACCATCGGCATAATGCCCACAGACAAAGCTACCTTTAATTGAGAATAGCCTTGGCGAGCACGATAGCTGATTGCGCGGTCGGTGAACAAAGAGGCAATGCATTGATGGACGGCCCGCATCATCGCCTCTTCACCACGAACGTTCAGGAAGGTCTCTGCTGCTCCCGCAAACGAAGCCTCTGGCAGATCTTCCGCGCTAGCCGATGAACGAACCGCAAGTGCAGGTTCGTATCCCAGTCGCTGGATCAGGGCGTGATAGCCCTCGAGGATACTGGTGAGCAGTTCGCCGGGCAACGGCGTTTGCAAAATCAAGGAACGGGCCGTATGGCCAGCGAGGGTAAGCTTATCCAGATCTTCAGCATTCAAGCCGCCGAATACCGCCTCGAGTTTTTGCCGCAAACCGTTCGCTTCAAGCACGCGCCAATAGGCCTCGGTCGTGACCGCAAATCCGTCCAGCACGCCGACTCCCTGTTTGCTCAAAGCACAATAAAGCTCACCCAGGGATGCATTCTTCCCGCCAACAAGGGCCACATCGGTCATCCTGATCTGGGAGAAATCGAGCGTATATTTCGATGGCATCTGAACCTCCGCTGCAAATGGTTCCGAGAGTTGGGAAAACTTTCCTCGTGAGCTCACGAGATGCCGGCTTGCGCCTACCCATAATGGACTTTACCTTCAGACTTTATGAATAGATGTGACGGAAATCACTTCATACTTCCCTGCCAACATTCAATCTCTGCCCCCTCTCGCTGTGATGTTGATCACACTGGTATCGCGCAGCCTCAGCTAGACTTTTACCCTGATGCTTTCGAGCGAGGTCCAAAGCGTTATGGCAACTTCTGAGCTCTTCCCTGATTCTCTGCAGGCGGGCATGTGCTCAAACGGCCAATCCGCCATATTCAATGAGTTCATTCGACGTTGCGGTAATCTTCAACCTATGAAGGTTGCGGTGAGCTGGCCTAACAGCGATGTTGCTCTGGCAGGGGCCATGGAAGCATTCCAAGCAGGATTAATCCTGCCCATTCTGGTTGGAGCGGAAATGCAACTTCGCCTGCTTGCCGAACAGCACGCGATCGATCTTCGCCCATTTCGTATCGTAGACGTCAAGGATGCGCAGGAAGCGGTAGTGCGCAGCGTGAAGCTATGCCGTGCTGGGGAAGCAAGCGCGTTGATGAAGGGCGACCTTCACACCGATCTGTTGATGAACGCGGTGATTGATAAAGAGACAGGATTACGTGGCTTGCGGCGGATGAGCCATATTTTTATTGTCGATGCGCCGCTCTACTCCCGGACTCTGCTGATTTCGGACGCGGCGATCAATATTTACCCGACACTCGAAGACAAGGTAGACATTGTACAGAACGCGATCTGGCTCGCGCATGCGCTGGGAAACCCACAGCCGCGCATTGCCATTCTCTCGGCAGTCGAGACGGTCAATCCAAAGATCATTTCAACGGTAGATGCGGCGTCTTTGTGCAAAATGGCCGAGCGGGGCCAGATTGCCGGCGGAATCCTTGACGGACCGCTGGCCTTCGACACGGCGGTGAGCGTGCAGGCTGCGGCCATCAAGAGGCTTAGCTCTCCCGTGGCCGGCGCAGCAGACATCCTCATCGTTCCAGATCTGGAATCAGGAAACATGTTGGCCAAGCAGCTTGAATATCTTGCCGGCGCCCACCTGGCGGGCATTGTGGTCGGCGCCAGAGTCCCCATCATTCTTACCAGCCGCGCTGATCCCGCTTGCGCACGTCTCGCTTCGTGTGCAATTGCAGCCCTCTTTGCCGAGTACGAGAGGGGCGACAAGAAGACCTCGCCCGTGCACGGGGCGCTGTGAGCTGCCAAGTCAGATTTTTGTGACCAAAATTACATGAAAGTCAGCCAATTCGCTGATGACTTTACTACCGTGTGGTTGAGACAAGACCCCCTCCTCCGACTAACCCTAGCCCCCAGTCGCACATTTCTTCTGTGATGAACATCACGCAACTGCTGCGATCGCGCTGCAAATAGTTGCCAGTCACGCGAGTATCCTGTGTATGGGGCGGGGTAAACTGGCCGGGCAAATCGTTGTGACCCAAATCACATGAAAGTTAGCCACTTCGCTGATAGCCTTGCTTTCACGCGATCGCTCAGGTTCCAACTGTTGAGGGATGAGTTTCGGTATCTTGAAAATCTTTGCCGGGGAGGAATAGGGAGTGGCTACGCACGCAGCGTCGATGCTCACGCCTCCTCAGCTTGAACAGCTCATCGCGGCACTGCAGAGCCGCGGGTACCAGGTCATTGGACCGGCCGTACGCGATGGAGCGATCATCTATGACGTAGTGGAGAAGATCTCTGATCTCCCAGTAGGCTGGACGGACGAGCAAGAGGCAGGCCACTACCAATTGCAGCGGCGCAACGATGAGGCGCTGTTCGGGTATGCGGTTGGTCCGCAAAGCTGGAAGAAATACTTGCACCCCGCTGAAGTGCGATTGATGACGGCTGAGCGCAGCGGGCAGTCCTTCCGCATCCTGAACAATGAGGCGCCTGCTCCCAGACGAGCATTTCTGGGTGTTCGAGCTTGCGAACTAGCCGCCATTGCGGTGCAGGATCGCGTTTTGAAGGGTGATCAGTATGTAGACCCCATCTATGCAGCACGGCGGGAAGGAACCTTCATCGTGGCTGTTCACTGCACGCAAGCGGCGTCCACTTGCTTTTGCACTTCGATGAACACAGGACCTCGGGCACACGGAGGGTACGATTTGGCAGTCACGGAACTGGTGGGACCTGGCAGGCATGAGTTTGTGGTCGAGGCAGGCAGTGATGCGGGCAGGCAGATATTGGCGGTATTAGCACCATCCCCGGCGCCTGACGCGGTTTATAAGGATGCGGAAGCAGCAGTAGAACGTACCGCTACAGAGATGCAGCGCCGGATGGACACGACCGGCATTCGGGAGTTGCTTTACTCCAACTTCGATCATCCTCGCTGGGACAACGTCGCGGGGCGTTGTCTCACCTGTGCCAATTGCACCATGGTCTGTCCAACCTGCTTCTGCACCACGGTGGAGGATGTTAGCGATGTGACCGGCACGCACGCCGAGCGCTGGCGCAAATGGGATTCCTGCTTCACCCAGGATTTCTCACACATTCATGGCGGCAGTGTCCGCAGCTCCGCTAAGTCGCGGTATCGGCAGTGGATGACGCACAAACTAGCCTCGTGGATTGACCAGTTTGGCAGCTCCGGCTGTGTAGGCTGCGGCCGTTGCATCACCTGGTGTCCTGTGGGCATTGATATCACAGAGGAGGTGCGCGCCATCCGGGATTCGCAGGCCACACCTCAGGAAGACAACCATGGAAACCCTTGAGCGCATCATCACGGAACACCCCTTCTTCGCGGGTCTTGAGGCGCATTACATCGACCTGCTAACGGGATGTGGCTCCAATGTTCGATTTGACGCGGGTACCTACATCTTCAAGGAAGGCGAGGAGGCCAACGAGTTCTATCTGATCCGGGGTGGAAAAGTAGCCTTGGAAGTATTTGCGCCGCAACGCAAACCGATCACGCTGGCAACCGTGGGCGAAGGAGAGATTCTAGGCTGGTCGTGGTTGGTCCCGCCCTATCAGGAGAGGTTTCACGGGCGTGCCGTGGTACCCGTGCGTGCGATTGCTCTGAACGGCAAGTGTCTTCGCACTAAGTGCGAGCAGAACCATGACCTCGGCTATGAGATGCTAAAACGTTTTGCCGGAAATATGGAACAACGCCTGGAATCGACTCTTTTCCAGTTACTCGATGTCTACGCGGTGGGACGATGACTAATTTCCCGGCAGCCTCCAGCCAATCGATGCTCCCGCAGCCTTATACGGTGCAGCAGGTGCTCAAAGAGACCGCCGATACTTTTACCCTGACGCTGGAGCAGCCGAATGGAGTGGATGCCAATGGGTTCCAGCCGGGGCAATTCAGCATGCTGTGGGTATTCGGTGTCGGCGAGGTCCCAATCTCCATCAGTGGCGACCCCGCCGACCCTGACCATCTGGTGTACACCGTGCGCTCCGTCGGTGAGGCAACCCATATGCTGGTAAGCCGGGGAGTGGGAGAAGCGGTTGGCGTACGGGGTCCGTTCGGAAATGGCTGGCCGGTGAAGGAAGCCGAAGGCCGGGATGTTGTGATTGTCGCAGGCGGAATCGGCCTTGCCCCCCTTCGACCAGTGATCTACGAGGTTCTGCATAACCGCGAAAAATATGGACGGCTGGTTGTTCTTTATGGCACGCGCAGCCCTCACGACCGGCTCTATCGTACGCAACTGACCGCTTGGGCTCGGCAACGCGATACGCAGGTGTTAATCACAGCGGACTTTGGCGGCCCAAGCTGGAGCGGCCATGTGGGCGCGGTTACCACGTTGTTCAAGTACACGAAGCTGCAACCCGAACGCTCGGTAGCCTTCACGTGCGGGCCCGAGATCATGATGCGATTTGTGGCTCGCGATCTGGAAACGCTGGGCCTCGCTCGAGAAAACATTTATCTCTCCATGGAACGAAACATGAAGTGCGCACTCGGCTTCTGCGGGCTTTGTCAATACGGTCCCTACTTTATTTGCAAGAACGGCCCCGTCTTTCCCTATGGTCAGTTGGGTCCGCTGCTGGGAAAACATGAGCTCTAACATTAAGCGCAAGCCACGGATCGGCGTGTTCAAGTTTGCCTCCTGCGACGGCTGTCAGCTGACATTGCTGGAAGCTGAAGATGAGCTGCTGGGTGTAGCGAGAGCGGTTGACATCGTCTATTTTCCCGAGGTCTCGCGTGCCATGCTCAAGGGACCTTATGACATTGGATTGGTGGAAGGATCCATTACCACTCACCACGATGCCCAGCGCATCCAGGCAGTCAGGCGGCAATGCAAGAAACTGATCACGATAGGGGCCTGTGCCACGGCAGGCGGTATCCAGGCCCTGCGCAACTGGAAAGATGTGGACGAATTTATTCGCGTCGTGTACGCAACCCCGCAATACATCAGCACGCTGAAGCTTTCCACGCCCATCAGCGAACATGTACCCGTGGATTTCGAACTCCGCGGCTGCCCCATCAATAAGCATCAACTCATCGAGTTGATCACAGCCCTGCTGGCCGGCCGCAAACCGGGCATTCCGGCATACAGCATCTGCATGGAATGCAAGCGCAAGGGCAACGTCTGTATTACAGTGGCCCAGGGCGTCGCATGCCTGGGACCTGTCACTCACGCCGGTTGCGGCGCTCTGTGCCCGAGTTTTAACCGCGGTTGTTATGGCTGCTATGGTCCCATGGAGAGCCCCAACACGGAATCGCTCAGCAATCAATTTCGCATCCTGGGCCAGAGCAACGCGGAGATTACACGCGCCTTTCGTAGCTTCAATGCCTGGGCCTGGCCATTCAGGAGGGCCGGCGAAGAGAGCGAGCGCAAGTGAGCCGAGACAAGACTCGAACGATCAAGGTTGAAACGTTGGCCCGTGTCGAGGGTGAAGGAGCCCTTTACGTCAAACTCAAAGGGGATCAGGTTCAAGACGTACAACTGAAGATCTACGAACCTCCCCGGTTCTTCGAGGCCTTTCTCCGCGGCCGGCATTTCTCCGAACTTCCTGACATCGTGGCGCGCATCTGCGGGATTTGTCCTGTCGCCTATCAGATGAGCGCGTTGCACGCGATCGAGGGTGCTCTCGGCGTCGAGATCGATCCCTCCGTGCGGCTGCTACGACGGCTATTTTACTGTGGGGAATGGATTGAAAGCCACGCGTTGCATGTGTATATGCTGCACGCGCCAGACTTCCTCGGCTATCCCGACGGGATAGCGATGGCGGCTAACCACCGGGCGATTGTTGAACGCGGGCTACGCCTCAAAAAGGCCGGCAACCGAATCATGACCGTAATGGGTGGCCGGGAAATTCATCCTGTTTCAGCCGCTGTCGGTGGCTTTTACAAAGCTCCCTCCAAAAGCGCACTCGCCGAACTGGTGGACGACCTCACATGGGCTCTGAACGCTTCGTTGGACACTGCCCGCTGGGTCTCAAGCTTCGAGTTTCCCGATTTCGAGCAGGATTACGAATTCGTTTCCCTGTCGCATCCAGAAGAATATCCGTTCAATGAGGGCCGGATCGTTTCCAACCGTGGGCTGGATATTGAAGCGTCTGAGTATGAGGAGAATTTCACTGAGCAGCAAGTGCAGCACTCAAATGCGCTGCATTCCGTCCTGCGTGGCCGTGGTTCCTACATGGTCGGCCCCATGGCGCGCTTTAATCTCAACTTCGAAAAGCTGCCGGAAGTGGCCAAACAGGTGGCACGCGACTGCGGACTGCTGGCGCCCTGCCGCAATCCGTTCCGCAGTATCGTGGTAAGAGCGGTCGAGTTGGCTTTTGCCTGCCACGAAGCGCTGCGCGTGATCCGTGAATACCAGCCTCCTTCTGCATCTCGCATCCAGGCTGTGGCGCGGCCCTCGGTGGGGCAAGCCGCCACAGAGGCGCCCAGGGGCCTGCTTTACCATCGCTATGTGCTCGGTCCGGACGGGCTCATTGCCAGCGCCAAGATCGTTCCGCCCACATCACAGAATCAAAAAAGGATAGAGGACGATCTCCGGCATTTTGTGGGCTCGATTGCGACCCGGCCCGTGGAAGAGATTACCTGGAGGTGTGAGCAGGCAGTACGCAACTATGATCCTTGCATTTCCTGCGCCACACATTTCCTCCGCCTGCGACTGGAGCGCGATTAGACATGGGCCTTCGTATCATTGGCTGCGGCACCTTTGATCGTGGGGACGACGCGGCCGGCCTGCTTGTCGCGCGCCGCCTGCAGACGCTGGGTGTCGAAGCCGTAGAGCAAAGTGGCGAGAGCGCCTCTCTAATGGACTGCTGGAGCGGTTTTGAGCACGTTGTTTTGGTCGACGCCACTGCCCCAGGTGGAAGACCCGGTCACACTTCAGTATGGAATGCCCACGCCGGCAAGCTACCTAAAGATGTCTTAGCCTGTTCCACGCATGCTTTCGGTGTGCGCGAAGCTGTGGAGCTGGCGCGCGCTATGAACCGTTTGCCGGAAAACCTTTCTATTTATGGTATCGAAGGCAAGCAGTTTTCTGTTGGTTCGCCACTGTCCCCCGAGGTCGAGCATGCTGTGGGATGGGTCGCTCAGCAACTGCTTGAACTGAGCCACAAATTCCGCGCAGGCCAAGACCATGGCTGACATTACAAGGAAGTTGAATTTCATCGCGAACTCGGGTGGTTGCTTGCCTTGCTAGGAAACCCCTATTGGCTTGCCCCGATAGCCCTGCAGCACCTGGATGTAATTGGCTCGCTCGAAGGCTGTCGGATCCGCGATATTGCGTTGACTCAAGCGTCCACGAAGAAGATCGAGGTTCTCAAGCTCGCGCGCGGCAAGCCAGCCCTTGAGGCCATCAAGCAAAACTTTCATGTGGGCGGCTCCATGCCGCAGCAGCGCAGAGCTGGTCATCACGACGTCGGCGCCGGCCAGCAAATACTTTATGACTTCGTCGGCGCTTTCGACCCCGGTGCTAGCGGCAAGCGACCCGCGGATCCGCCCTGACAGGAGAGCAATCCAAAGCAGTGGCAAACGGACCTCAGCCGCCGTGCTGAGCTCAAGATTGGGCGACAACGCGAGCCGAGTGAGGTCGATATCCGGCTGGTAAAACCGGTTGAATAGCACTAGTCCATCGGCGCCGGCCTCGACCAGCTGGCAGGCCATGTGGCCTACGGCAGTGAAATAGGGACTCAGCTTGACTGCAACCGGAATCGTCACAGCCTGCTTCACGACTTGCAAGATAGAGACGTAGCGTTGCTCGACCTGGTGGCCAGGCATTTCGAGGTCGGCGGGAATGAAGTATATGTTGAGTTCAAGCGCATCAGCACCCGCCTGCTCGATCTCCCGCGCATAGTCAATCCACCCGTGATCGGTGATGCCGTTGAGGCTGGCCACAATCGGGATATCGACTGCCTCGACCGCTTTATGAAGAATCTCGAGATAGCGCTTCGGATCGGTGCCATAAGAAGCAGCCGCAGGAAAATATGTCAACGCTTCGGAATAGCTGTCGATACCGGTTGTTGCCAAGCGATCAATCAGCTGATTTTCGTGTTCAATCTGTTCTTCGAAGATCGAAGGCAACACAACCGCACCTGCACCGAGATCTTCCAGATGCCGGATGTTGTCTACATCCCCGGTAAGTGGGCTGGCTCCGGCCAGGAGCGGGCTTTTTAAACTGAGGCCGAGATAGCGCGTTGTCAGATCCATGTCGACGTCGCTCCTTCAGTGGCCACTCTTGGTGATCTCGAGAGATTTCGCAACTGCCGCCGTTATCTGGGCCGGCGTCGGGCCGCTACCAAGCTTTGCGAACTCCTCATAGGTGCGGTACTTTTCCACAACGTCGGCTTGCGCCTGACGCAAGAGTTCCCCAGCCTCAACCGGCCGCGACAAGGCAAGAGACTGGTAGCGCAGTTCGTTATAAGCGTACTCCTTGAACGGAATCGTTGGCCGTGAAGAGTCTAGCCGGAACGGGCTTTCTCCCACTTTGCGCATCTCTGGATCGTAGCGGAAGAGTGGCCAGTAGCCACTGGCCACGGCCAAATCCTGCTGCTTCATGCCGTATCTCATATCGATGCCATGCGCGATGCAATGGCTATAAGCAAGAATCAAAGACGGACCTTCATATGCCTCCGCCTCGCGGAAGGCCTGCAAAGTCTGCTGCGGGTTAGCGCCCATGGCCACCTGGGCTACGTAAACATTGCCATAGGCGATGGCCTGCAGAGCCAGGTCTTTACGTGCCACTCGCTTGCCGGCGGCGGCGAATTTGGCGACTGCGCCCAGTGGGGTCGCCTTGGAGGCTTGGCCGCCCGTGTTCGAATAAACTTCCGTGTCGAGCACCAGGACGTTCACGTTGCGGCCGGTCGCCAATACATGGTCGAGGCCGCCATAGCCAATATCGTATGCCCATCCATCGCCACCTACAATCCATATGCTCCGCCGAACCAGGTGATCGACGACGGAGAGAAGGTCTCGGGCCGTGTCGTTACGATCGGCAAGCTTGAACAGCCTGGTCTTGAGTTCTGCAACGCGAATGCGTTGCGCCCGGATCTCGGATTCCTGAACTTGCGGTGCAGTGATGATGTCGTCGACGAACGCTTCACCGAACTCAGGCGCAAGGGATTTAAGCCGGGTGATAGCGAGATTATAGTGCTTATCAGCAGCCAGCCGGAAGCCGAGCCCGAACTCAGCATCGTCCTCGAAAAGAGAGTTCGACCAGGCCGGCCCGTGGCCCTCCTGGTTTTTGCTCCACGGGGTGACAGGCAAATTGCCTCCGTAGATGGACGAGCAGCCGGTCGCATTCGCAACCATCATCCGGTCGCCGAATAGTTGGGAAAGAAGCTTGAGATAGGGTGTCTCGCCGCAACCGGCGCAGGCTCCGGGAAATTCAAAGAGCGGCTCGAGAAATTGGACGCCACGTACATTAGCGAAATCCACCCGCGCGCGATCATTGACCGGAAGACGCTCGAAGAAGGAGATATTCGCGCGCTCCGACTTAACGAGAGGTGCCTTAGGCTCAAGATTGATGGCCTTGATCCCAGGATCTACGGCGCTGAGTGCCGGACAGCTTTCCACGCAAAGACCGCATCCCGTGCAATCCTCTACGTAGAACTGCAAAGTGAAACGGACGTCCGGATATCCGCGAGCGTTGACCGGCGCTGATTTGAAGGTTTGCGGCGCGCCCTCCAGCCGGGACTCATCGTAATATTTGGCGCGGATAACACTGTGGGGACAGACAAAGCTGCATTGACCGCATTGCACACAGAGATCTGTTCGCCACACCGGCACTTCGTCGGCGATGTTCCGTTTTTCCCACGCGGCCGTCCCGGAAGGAAAGGTGCCATCTACCGGCATCAGGCTCACCGGTATCTCATCCCCTCGGCCCTCGAACATTTTGGCGGTCACCAGAATCACAAACTCAGGCGCGTTCGCGGGCACAGCAGGAGCCCGGTCGAACTGGCTGGCCGCCTCGGCGGGCACCATAACCTGGTGCAGACGGGACAAGGTATCGTCAACGGCCTTGAAGTTCTGCTGCACCACTGCATCTCCCTTCGTACCGTAGGTTTTGCGAATCGATGCCTTGATCTGGTTAATCGCCTGTTCGCGCGGCAACACGCCAGACAGAGCGAAGAAGCAGGTCTGAAGCACAGTATTGGTATGGCTCTTGAGCCCGACCTCTTGCGCGACCCTAGTCGCATCGATCACAAAGAATTTGAGTTTCTTGTCGATAATCTGTTGTTGGACTGAACGCGGCAGGTGATCCCAAACCGTATCGGGGCCGTAAGGGCTATTGAGAAGGAATGTGGCGCCCGCGCCGGCGAGCCTCAACACATCCTGGCGCTCGAGGAAATGGAACTGATGGCAGCCGAGGAAATTGGCTGAGTTGATGAGATAGGGAGAACGAATTGGACGCGGTCCGAAGCGCAGATGTGAAATGGTCTGGGCACCGGATTTGTGCGAATCATAAACGAAGTACCCCTGGGCATAGAGCCCAGCGTCTTCGGCGATGATTTTCACGCTGTTCTTATTGGCGCCCACAGTGCCATCCGAACCCAAGCCGTAGAAGACCGCCTGTACAACGTCGTTGGAGTTGATGGAGTAGCTTGAATCGACCTCCAGGCTGCTGTGTGAAACATCGTCGTTGATGCCGACAGTGAAGCTGTTCCTGGGGTCTGGTTTCTTCAGCTCGTCGAATACTGCCTTGGCCATGGCTGGATTGAAATCTTTCGACGATAGCCCGTAGCGCCCGCCGATGACCCTGGGCATGGTCAAGCGCTGGTTACGCGACACGGCCTGGGCAAGCGATTCGACGACATCAAGATAGAGCGGTTCGCCGGTAGCTCCAGGCTCCTTGGTTTGCTCTAGCACGGCAATCGCGCGGCAGGTCGCAGGCAGGGCGGATAGGAAATGCGACGCTGAGAACGGCCGGAAGAGACGCACCTGAAGTACCCCAACTTTCTCGCCCCCCTGTTGTAAAGCCGTCGCGGTCTCGCGCGCAGTGTCGGCGCCGGTGCCCATGAGGATGACCACACGTTCGGCGTCTTGCGAACCTTCGTACTCGAAGAGCTGATACCGCCTGCCTGTCAGTGCAGCGAACTCATCCATAGTTGTCTGCACAATGGCAGGTAGCGCGGCGTAAAAGGGGCTCGCTGCCTCGCGCGATTGAAAGAAGGTATCCGGATTTTGCGCCGTGCCCCGAATAAAGGGATGCTCAGGGTTGAGGGCCCGAGCTCGATGGGCACGCACTCGTTCGTCGTCGATCATCGCTCGAATTTCGGAGTCGCTGAGCCTGATTACTGTATTGATCTCGTGAGAGGTGCGGAAGCCATCGAAAAAATGGAGGAACGGGACTCTCGAGCGAAGGGTCGCAGCGTGGGCGATGAGCGCCGAATCATGAGCCTCCTGAACCGAGCCCGAGGACAACATGGCAAAGCCCGTTGTCCGCGTCGCCATTACGTCGGAATGGTCGCCAAAGATCGAAAGCGCCTGCGTCGCTACCGCCCGGGCGGCAATATGAAAGACCGTTGATGTCAGCTCACCGGCGATTTTGAACATATTGGGGATCATCAGCAACAGGCCCTGTGACGAAGTGAAGGTGGTGGTCAGCGCGCCGGCCTGCAGTGCGCCGTGCACTGCTCCCGCAGCGCCCCCTTCGCTTTGCATTTCCTGGACGACCGGTACGTTGCCCCAGATGTTCCTGATCCCGGCGGAGGCCCATTCGTCGGCCATTTCCGCCATGGTCGACGAGGGTGTGATAGGAAAGATTGCGCACACTTCGCTCACCCGGTAGGCGACATAAGCCGCGGCGGTGTTGCCGTCCATGGTGGCGGTGTCGTCAGCCATTTCGCTCACTTCCCTGCACTTCCGCGACCATCGCGATGGCGTGGCACGGGCACTGCTCGAAACAGACGGCACAACCCGTGCAGTTGGCGTAATTGAACTCATAGCGCCGGCCTGGTCCGAGTTTGATGATTGCGTCTTCGGGACAAGCAGCATAACAGTTGTCGCACTCGAAGCAATTGCCGCAGGAAAGACACCGCTGCGCCTCATAGCGCGCCTGCTTCTGCGTAAGACCTGCGATCACTTCGTCGAATCCTCCGATTCGCTCTGCCGTGCCAAGCGTCTCCTGAGGATTCGGTTCGGCATCGCTGTAGACCGGCAGATGAAGCATCTTAAAGGTTACAAGTGGGTGCTTCATCGGCGGCTGATAGCGCTCTCCACGCAGCCACGCATCCATGTGTCGCGCGGCATGCTTACCATGACCAACCGAAATGGTAACCGTCCGGTCGCCAGGGACCATATCACCACCTGCGAAAATTCCCGGATGCCCGGTCATCATGTCCGGACCGACCTTTACCACTCCATCTTCCGCAAACTCGATTCCGGGCACCTGTCGAAGAAAGCCACTGTCCGTCTCCTGGCCAAGCGCCAATACAATCGCATCGGCTTTGAGCGTTTCGAATCGACCCGTAGGCTGGGGGTGCCCGCTAGCATCAAGCTCCATCATCTCGACGGTGAGGTTTGGACCGATGATCTCTTTGATGGTAGTTAACCATCTAATCTTGACGCCCTCTTCAACGGCCTCATCCGCTTCGAAGTCGCGCGCGGCCATGTGTGCACGATCGCGACGATAGACGATGAGTGCTTCCTCCGCCCCCAGGCGTTTGGCGGTACGCGCGGCATCCATCGCCGTATTTCCTCCGCCGTAGATTACGACTCTGCGCCCAAGACGCGGAGGCTCTCCGGTGCTTACGTTGCGCAATAGCGAAATGGCGTCCAGTACCCGTCCTGCATCCCGAGCCGGAATATCAACATGCTTTCCCACACCTGCCCCGATTGCAATGAACACGGCATCGAAGTTGCCTGACGACTTTTCCCCAAGCACGTCCTCAACCTTATGGTTGGTCACGATGTTGACGCCCATGGCCTCGATGCGTTGAATTTCCTCCATCAGGCTCTGGCGTGGCAATCGGAAGGCCGGGATGCCGAAATGCATCAAGCCCCCCGGTAGCGGGCCAGCCTCGTGTATCTCAGCTGTATGCCCCATGCGCGCAAGGTGGTACGCGGCCGATAAGCCGCTCGGGCCGGCCCCGATCACGAGGACTCGCTTTCCCGTTGGTGCACCCTCAACCTTCAACGGCCACTTTTCACTGGCCGCGAGGTCGCCGAGAAAGCGTTCGACAGCATGGATGCTCACCGGCGCATCGAGTTCGCTGCGGTTGCAGCTACCTTCGCAAGGGTGATAGCAAACTCTCCCATGCACAGCCGGCATCGGGTTGTCGCGTACAAGTGTTTCCCATGCTTTACGGTACTTGCCCGCTTGGGCCAGGTCGAGCCACGCTTGGATGTTCTCGCCGGCTGGGCACGCATGGTTGCAGGGAGGCAAGAGATCAAGGTAGATCGGACGCTGGTAGCGCACTGGGCCGGTGCCCTTACCTTGGGTCAGGTCGACGACCGGCGTCATATCGCTCGGCTTGCCAATCATTGCCGCGGCTCCGTTTATTGCAGATTTGAATTGGACCATCGCGCGTCCAAAAGTCACGACTCGGTAAGCGACCAGCTGCCTTCGACAGGGTCGGGTGAAGCACAACGACCACTGATCTCTTGGACATGGATGCAATAAAATGTCGTGACAGCGCGGTCGAAGCCTGGGCGGGTCTGGGCGGCTGCAACTCCAGTTTGCCACCAAGAAGACCTGGCCTTCTCCAGCATCGATTGGGCCTGTTGCCTCCGGTCAGCGTATTCTTCGATGTCCGGATATTCCTCGTAGCTTCCTCGAACGACAACACTCGCCCATCTGTTATGGCTCACAACTTCGTCGGCCTCCACACATACCAGAGGATTCAAGCGCATCCATGCGATCTTCTGCCCCATTGTGGCAAAACCATAGAGATGGCCTTGATCGAAAGCGAAGTACATCGGTGCAATGTATGGCTGATTGTCGCGAGCGCAGGCAAGGCGCCCGAAACTCAGTCGTGCCAGCAACTCCTCACATTCTGGGCGACTCATCTCTCTCACAAGCATGGCGATAACTCCTTAGGAGACGGTGGCAACTGAAACACTTTCACGGATACTCGACATTACTGTAAGGAGCCGGTCAACTGTTTGGATGTGATGCTTATCACTTCGAAAGCATGATCTGCCATCAGCAGTCGAAGACAATCGATGCCGTTGCAAAGGAAAGGTCACGGCCTGATCTCGTACCGGCAAAGCGGCAGTTCGCAAGCTAGACTGCCGGCCGGATTAAGCTTACCGTGCTCACGTGCTGGGATGGATTTGCTCCTCGAGCTTTTCCAGCTTGTCTCTTATGTGCCCGTACTCAATCGTGGCCGAGATGATCCGATTCAAGTCATGGGCTGTTTCAGCGTTCTCGTCGAGGTACTCGGAATAGTACCCGGAAACGGGGCGCCCCTGATTCGCATTGATGTGGACGATCGCGGCAGTTGTGTTTTCGGCGAGCTCGCGCAGAAAGGGCACCACCCGGTCGATCCCCTTTTGCTGCCAGGGAGAAGCCTGGCTTCGTTCCGCCTGGAGCTTGGCAATTGTAACGCTCAATTGATTGACATGTCCTTTAACCTGGTCCAACAGAGTGGCATGTGTTTGCCACACGGCGTCGCTGTGCAGCAGGCTTTGCATCTGGTCCGCGTCGTAGTCCAGGGATGCGGATTGCCGTGCGGCCAGCAAGAGCAGGTTGCGGACATCCTGATTTTCAGCATTCTGAAGCGCCATCGCCCGGTTAACAATGATCAAAGAAACAGGTAAAAGCATGAACGCCATCATATGGCGGCGCACTGCTGTTAAGAGGGTATTCATATTGTCCTCCTATCTCCGGCGAGCCCTGGCAAGCAAGCCGGCAGTCTATCAATGGGCCGCCGGCCTTGATTCAGCTTGCCATGCCTAGGTGCTGGGCTGGATTTGCTCTTCGAGCTTTTCCAGTTTGGTTCTCGTGTGCCCATACTGGACGGTAGCTGAAATGACCTGATTCAACTCATGGGCCATGTCCGCGTTGTCGTCGAGGTACTCAGCATAGTTCCCGGAAACGGGGCGGATCTGATTCTTATTCAGGTGGTTGATCGCAGCAGTTGTGTTCTCAGCGAGCTCGCGAAGCAAGGGCAAAAGTCGATCGATCCCCCGCTGCTGCCAGGTAGACGCCTCGCCCCGTTCCGCCTGGAGCTTGGCAATAGTGCGGCCCAATTGATTCACATGCTCTTTGACCGTTGAGAGCAGAGTCTCATGCGTTTGCCAGGAAACATCACTGTGCAACAAGCCCTGCATCTGGTCGGCGTCATAAGACAGGGCTGCGGATTGTTGGACGGCCAGCGAGAGGAGATTCCGGACATCCTGATTTTCAGCATTCTGAAGTGCCATAGCCCGGTTAGCCATGAACGGCAAGGTTAGTAGCATCAACGTCAATAACACCGAACGACGCAGGCTGGTGAAAAGGATATTCATATCAAGTCTCCTATTACTCTTTGTCCACTCGTGTTTTAAGGAGGCCTCTCTAAGAGGCCAGGAAATAACTGGGGAAGCCTTGAACCCAGTAGCTTTTGCGGGTGTATGGCTCCTAGGACGTTGCGCGCTAGCAATGCTTACATTTCCCTGGACAGGGCGGCGACAGAAGCCGCCAGGAACTGTAGGGTATGAACTATGACAGAAGGTTGCACGGCATGGCTGTGATGCGCGTCACCGGGCACAAACGTGCGGCCTAAGTGAGGCCTGCCCTGGGCGAAGGCGATCCGCCGTGTACAAGGTCTCGGGAGGCCGAGGGATGTAACTTGGCCGTAAGGTCCCGAGATTCGCTACCCGCCCGCGCCGACACAGGGTTCGTCGCACTGTGCCTTGCTCCTGTGACGGACATCACTGCCACCATTGGAGCTAACAGTTATGGTTATTAGGATTTTAGGGGAATGCTGAGGGTCGTCCCGGAAACGAAAGACTGCTGAACGATCCCGAGGTAAAGCGAGGACTAACATGGCCAAACGTATGGAAAGCTTCAAGACACTTATGCTCGCCACCGATCTTTCGGATGCATCGTGTGGTGCATTAAGTTATGCCACCCGCTTGGCCAAGCTTCTATCCGCAAAGATCCTGATCGTCCACGTAGTTGACCCGAATTCCGTTCCGCAGCATGCACCTCAAAGACAATCCACTTTATCTGGGTTGATAGACTCCGCTGAGGATGAACTACAGAGGATGGCCATGGCTCTCTCGGAAGATCTGATACGCCATGCGACCATTGTCCGGCTGGGTCCTATTCGAGAAACGCTTCTCCAGCTGATTGACGAGCGAGACGTTGATCTGCTCGTAGTTGGCACCAGCGGTAAGGATTGTAAGAATGGAGACAGGATGGGCTCGGTCGCCGAGATGCTCTTGCGAGCCATGCCGTGTCCTGTTCTGACGGTTGGAAGGTGTGTGAGGCAGGATGCATTTGAAGGCACGCATTTACGCCGGATTCTATTTCCCACTGATTTCTCTGAAGTTTCGTACGGATCACTGAGCTACGCTGAATCTCTCACCCGCTATATTTGCGGGAGGTTGCTGTTCTTGCATGTCGACGACGGCGTGCCCGGTTCTGTGGCCACAAGATCCGCGGGATCGTTGGAGGAGCGCGCCAAGTTCGAAGCTATGGTGAAAACCATGGCTGATCCGGCAATGGTGGCCGAATACATCTATTACGGAGGGTCGCCCGCAAATGCCATTGTTGCAGCTGCAACCGAAAAACAAGCAGATTTCATTGTTCTTGGCGTACATGGATGCAGCACAGGGGAAGGAGCGCGGCCTCACGTAGCTTACGACGTGATTCGGCTGGCAAAATGCCCAGTGCTCACTATTTGTCCACTAACCGAAAAAGGAGCTGCGGGGGCTACGCTGCAAAGCGTGGCCTCACGTTGAACCAGCTTTTCGCCTGGCAAGGCTTGGCTTTCCCTGTCGCGGAGTCCCATGTCATGCGTGCTTCCGAACCGGGTCGCCGTGGTGTTCAAGCAAATTGCTTGTTCCTGCGTTCCGCGTGGAGGCTACCCTCCTTCCTCATGGAGCCGGCAATACCTTGGGAAGAAGAGTGTGTCATCTGTCTGCGTGGGTAATATGGTCAAAGAAGCAATTGGAACTATCCAGGAGGTTCAGGGACCGGTGGTAACCGTGTCCTGCCCCGTCCTGCCTCCTCTTCATCGAGCCATCGAGACGCACACCCATGAGGCACACTATTTGTTGGAAGTCTTTCAACATATCGACGAAACCAGTCTTCGCGCAATCGCCCTTCATCGTGCCTCTGGTCTCAAACGTGGACTGACTGTCTACGATTTAGGTGCGCCGATTCACGTACCAGTAACACCCGCCTGTTTAGGTCGCATGCTCGATGTATTTGGTCATCCATTGGACGGTGGTACAGCACTTATTCCTGAAGGATTTCGAAATATTCTGGGCCGCCCCGTTCCCCTGCATAAGTCATCCGCGACACGAGAAGTCTTGGAAACCGGGATCAAGGTGATCGACCTGATGTGTCCGTTTATCAGGGGTGGTAAGGCCGGCCTCTTTGGGGGCGCCGGCGTCGGCAAAACAGTCCTGATTACAGAGTTCATGCACTCCATAGCGAAGTGGCATCGTGGCGTATCCGTATTTGCCGGAGTTGGCGAGCGCATACGCGAAGCTCACGAGCTATGGCATGAGATGCAATCCAGCGGGGTGATGGCACAAACTCTTCTTGTCTTCGGGCAGATGGATGAATCGCCTGGAGTACGATTTCGCGTCGGTCTCTCTGCTCTCACGTATGCAGAATACTTGCGCGACACGCTTCATAGGGAAGTTCTGTTTGTTATGGATAATGTTTACCGTTTCGTTCAGGCGGGGAGCGAGATCTCGGGTCTCCTGGGCCGGATGCCGGCAGCGGTTGGCTACCAACCAACGCTTATGACCGAAATCGCGGAGGTTGAGGAGCGTATTCTCTCCACGGAAGAGGCTGCTGTGACGTCTGTCCAAGCCGTCTACGTACCTGCTGACGACATGACCGATCCGGCGGTAAGCGGCATTTTGAGCCATCTTGACACAACAGTGATTCTCTCCCGCTCCCAGGCTGGCAAAGGAATTTATCCAGCGGTCGATGCCTTACAGTCAAAAAGCAAGTTCATGGACCGCTATTTCCTGGGCGACCAGCACTACGCCGTCGCGCAGGCGGTTCGGGAACACCTTGCGAGGTACCGGGACCTTCAAGACATAATCACCATGCTTGGAACTGAGGAACTAGCACCGCAGGATCGCCTGATCGTCCAGCGGGCACGAAAACTACAGCGTTATCTCACCCAACCGTTCCATGTCACCGAGGAACACACTGGGATTAAAGGAGTATCTGTACCCCTCGAAAACACAGTCGAAGATTGCGAAACCATCATCACGGGCAAGCTGGACAGTGTACCGGAAGATAAGTTTTACATGATAGGTTCGGGTGCCGGGATTGCGCCATGAAGACATTTCGGCTTCATCTTATGAGCATGACGCGCTCGGAGCTAATTCCCGATGTTGTTCGGTTTACTGGCCACGACGCAGCTGGTAGCTTCGGCCTTCTCGCAAATGCCTTCCGAAGAGTGACGGTATTGGTCTTCGGACTGGCGCATTTTCAGGACGCCGCAGGCAACCTGGAATATCTGGCGTTGCCGGGCGGCCTCCTTTACTTCGTGGGGAACGAGCTTCGTATCACAACCACACACTTCATACGCAGTTCCAGTCTCGACGAAATATCCGCAGCACTGGATCGTGAATTACGGCAAGAGGAGGAGGAGCTTCATACCATAAAACAAAGCCTCCATCGCCTCGACGAGGAAATCCTACGCAGAATGTTCGAGCTGAAAGGAAGAGGTCGATATGAATGATGACCCTAATTCCGCAAGACTCAGAACAAGCGTTCATGTTCAGGCAGGCAGAATCCGAAAAGCGGAGAAGGCAAGGAGCACCTTGCTTGCTAATACGATTTACCTGGGAACCCTCGGAGTAGTTTTTGTACTTCCCGTTATCGGCGGCGCCTACCTCGGCACCTGGCTTGATAACCGAATGAAGGGTTATTCCTTCAGCTGGACATTAACCATGATCCTATTGGGTGTTTTTGTGGGCGCCATCGATGTATATCTCTTCGTTCGGGAGCATTGAGATGTCTCTAACGAATCTTCCCGTCGTACTGCTCAATGTTGCCTGGAAGCCCTCCGGGAGCGTGATTACTTCCTGGGGCATCATGGTATTTCTTGGCGGCGCATCGTGGCTTTCGACGCGCAGGCTTCGTGAAAGGCCTGGGAGCTATCAGGTTGTTCTGGAGGGGATAGTTCTGGCTATGCAAGAAGCCATTGAATCAGTCTTGCCCGGAAGGACCGAACTCGTGTTTTCGTTCGTCGCGACTTTGTGGATCTTTGTCCTGGTTGCCAATCTGGCTGGTATTATCCCCGGCCTGCACTCACCGACGGCCGACCTGGCGGTTACTTCATCACTGGCAGTTCTCGTCTTTCTATCGGTTCACTGGTTCGGTATTAAGGCGGAAGGTATCATGGCTTATCTGAAGCATTACATCAGCCCCAGCCCTATCCTGCTTCCCTTCCACCTGATTAGCGAGATTTCCAGAACGCTGGCCCTGGCAGTCCGGCTCTTCGGTAACGTGATGAGCCTGGAGATTGGGTACGCCCTGATCCTTTTAGTCGCGGGCTTTTTGGTTCCGATTCCACTGCTGATGCTTCATCTGGTCGAGGCCGTGATTCAGGCATATTTGTTTGGCATGCTTGCGCTAATTTATATCGGCGGTGGCATTCAGGCCCAGCAAATCCGGCTACAAAGGGAAAGAGGTGCAATTTGAAGGACATGTATTCATTCGTAACCTTTTCTACGGTGGTTGCGGGACTTGGAATTGTCTTCGGCACCATGCTGCCGGCCATCGCGATGGGGAAGGCCATCAGCAAGGCTCTGGAGGCGCTGGCTCATCAACCCGAGGCAGAGAGTTCGATCACGCGGGCATTGTTTGTAGGGCTGGCTATGATCGAGTCGCTTTCGATCTATTGCCTGGTGATCGTCCTGATCATTCTCTTCCGCAATCCGTTAATCCAGTACCTGACGAAGCCTTGATGGGAGAGGTCTCAAGTGGAACTAAGCTGGACGACCTTTGTTCTTGAGGTCATCAACTTTTTGGTCCTGGTATGGCTGCTCAAGCGGCTTTTCTATGCCCCTGTAAAGAAGGCCATTGCGCAGCGGCGGTCTGCCGTCGAAAAGACGCTGCAGGACGCGAAATCGGTAAAACAAGAGGCCGAGGAGTTGAAGTCCCAGTACCAGGGACGTCTGCAAACATGGGAAGAGGAAAAGGCGCGCCAACAAGAAGAGCTCCGCAAGGAGATCACCGCGGAGAGGACCCAGCAACTCAAAGTGCTGGAAACATCTTTGGCAATGGAACGCCAAAAGGCGCAGGCACAGCGGGAAAGGGAGGCTGCCGAGGAGCGCGCGAACGATGAGAAAGAAGCAATCAAGCATGGGTTGGAGTTCACCGCTCGCCTCCTCATCGATCTCGCCTCTCCTGAAATCGAAGAAAGGATCGTAGACCTGGTGACGAAGAAACTCGCCTCGGAGCGGGTAGAAGATCTGGCGGTTTTGAGAGCACCGTCAGGGAATCACTGGACGACTATCCTGGTGCGATCCGCCTATTCCCTGGGTGAACCGCACCGCCAGACGCTGGCAGCAGCTCTGCGGAACAGGTTTGGGACTGAACCACCAATCACCTTTGAGGTGGATCAAAGACTCATCGCCGGGATTGAGGTCGCCATAGGGGCATTTGTACTGCGCGCCAATCTTCGCGATGAGCTCGAATATTTTTCCACGATGGGCACGCATGAACACTGATGTCAATGCGCCCGCGGGTTCGCTGCTTGCTACGCAGAAGAACTGGCTGTTGCAATACCAGTTCACACCTCGCATCGTCGAGCGCGGGAAAGTCCTTTCGGTAGGAGATGGAATTGTCTGGATCGAGGGGTTGCCCTCGGCATCCATCGACGAGGTTCTGCAACTGGAAGACGGCAGCCGCGCCATGGTCTTTCACCTTACCCAGGACCTCATTGGTGCAATTCTGGTTGAGCAGACAGAAGGATTGAGCGCTGGAACAGTGGCTCACCACTCAGGAATGCGACTGGGCATCCCCTGCGGGGAAGCGCTGCTCGGCAGGGTTCTGGATCCGCTCGGCAATCCTTTGGATGGCGGAGCCCACCCGCAATGCGAGGTCTGGGGAGACTTGGATGTTGCATCTCCGCCAATCGTAGCGCGTGACTTTGTGAATCGTCCGCTTCTGACCGGGAATAAAATCATCGACACATTGATACCTATTGGGAAAGGCCAGCGGCAGCTGTTGATCGGGGACAATGGCCTCGGAAAGAGCTCGCTGGCGCTTGATATCGTCGTCAACCAGCGTGATAAAGACGTACTTTGCATCTACGTCCTTGTCGGGCAAAAGCGTTCTAGTGTCCTTAACACGATTCAAATGCTGAAGGATAGCCACTCGCTGGAGCACACTGTGCTGGTGGTTGCGGAGGCGACGGCCCTTCCGGGGCTCCAGTATCTGGCCCCCTTTGCAGGATGCGCAGTCGCCGAGTACTGGATGCGAAAAGGACGCGACACACTCGTCGTATACGACGACCTGACCGCCCATGCGAAGACCTACCGTGAGCTTTCACTTCTCCTGCGCCGTCCCCCTGGCCGCGAAGCATATCCGGCGGATATCTTTTTTCTCCACTCGCGGCTACTGGAGCGATCCACGTGTCTTGCACCGCAATACGGGGGAGGCAGCATGACGGCTCTTCCCATTATTGAGACCGAGCAGGGCGAGATCGCATCGTACATTCCGACAAACCTTATCTCGATCACGGACGGCCAGGTCTACTTCGACTCCGCTCTTTTCGCTTCTGGATTTCTGCCCGCAATCGACGTGACGAGGTCCGTCTCACGGGTTGGAGGGAAGGCCCAGCCTCCCGAAGTCAAAGATGAAGCAGGAAGAATGAAACTGGATTACCTCCAATCCATGGAACTGGAAGTCTTCACCCGCTTTGGAGCCAAGCTGGAGAGCTCAATACAAAAGAAGATCGAGCGCGGCCGAATCCTTCGCGAGATTCTCAAGCAAGACCGTCTTAGTCCCGTTTCCATCGACCGCCAAATGGCGTGGCTTGTGGCGTTCAATGATGGACTGCTCGATGACTTGGCCCCTGCGAGAATCCATGCCGTGCTTCAGAACTTGTTCGCATGGACCTCAACGTCGGGTCTGACTTTGGCGGCAACGCGCGGTCAGTGGCGCTCAGCGGTAGAAGCCTGGAAAAAGTCAGGGGGTGTTTCGTGAGCAAGCTCTCCGATCTTCAGTCGCGGATGCGCTCACTCCGTGATATTGCAGCCATCCTTAATGCAATGAAGAATCTTTCCCTGGTGGAGATTACGAAGATCTCACGCTTCTATGTGGTGCAGCAGGAGTTATTTCAGACGATCGAATCCGCCCTTGCCGATTTTCAGCAGTTCTACGGAGTTCCGCCCGCTCCCACAGCAGACTCCAGATCGCTCTACGTTCTCATCGGGTCCGAAAGAGGCTTTTGCGGCGGCTTCAATGAAATGGTCCAAAGAGAGCTGGAAGCTGCGGCCAGTAAAGGTACTTCTCCCCGGCTGATTGTTGTGGGTCGAAAACTCGCGCTGAAGTTCCTGGAAGATAACCGCGTGATCGCATCTTTGGATGGGCCCGGTGCGGCCGAGGAGATACCACTTGTAATCTCTCAGCTCGCCAGGGAGCTCGCTCGATCTCCCGATTCACGTTGGACGATCATTCACAACTCATACAAACATGGGGAGACCTGCGTAGAGACAACATCCCCGTTCGAGTTTGCTCGGCAGCAGGTGACGATTCCCTCCAGCTTCCCACCGCTCATTAACCTGCCACCGTCACAGCTGCGTCCTCAACTGTTCGAGCAATACTTGTTTGCTCTATTCTATGGAGTCTTCTATACATCCTTCATAGCCGAGAATCATGAAAGACTTCGGCATATGGATGGAGCTTTGAACAGAATCAGTGAAGAGGAACAACGTCTCGGGCTGCTCGCAAATGCGCTCCGGCAAGAATCAATTACGGAAGAGCTCGAAATAATTATGCTCAGTACCGGAAAATCCCGTTAAGCCAGATAAATGGCCAAACCACAACGTTGCACACCTGACTCAACGCGTTGTCGTCTCTCGCGGCCGTAGATCTACCTTTCGTAGACGAGGTGTTCGCGCACCTTGTGTCAGCAACGAAGTAAACGCAATGTCGAAGTCTTCGGCTTGTTTCTTAACTATTCAAGTATCCCTTTTCAACCAGTCTCTCGATTATGCGCGTAGCTGCGCGTTCAGGGCTTTCGTTGTCTCCATGCACGATGAGATCTGGCTTTTCTGGAGATTCATACTCCACTTGCAAGCCCGGCACAGCATCTGCTTTTCCTTCGAGCCCCAGGCGGTAGATCCCTTTGGGATCTCGCTGGATGCAGACGCCGAGCGGAGAATCAACGTAGATCTCTAAGAATTTACTGATCTGCTGTCGTGCTTTTTCGCGGTATTGAAGGCGATTGGCCGTGGCATCGAAAATGACTGGAACTCCATGCCGTGTGAGCAAGACTCCCACATAGACCATTTGCTCATAGAAGATCTCGCGCTCCTCCTCGCTGTACACCGGATGGCGTACGAACACTTTTCGGAGAGCATCGGATTCAAGCACTGCGACGTCAACACCACGAGCGGCCAGTTGGGCAGTCAGCTCTGCCACGAGCGTCGACTTGCCCGACGCCGGCAGGCCCGTGACCCAAACGGCAAAAGCGGGCTTAATTCTAGGCGCCACAGTAACGGTTCACCTGCAAGGGATCAAAGCTTAACCCGAGTTGGATTGTTGGCTTTGCACGGCGCACGGTTAATCCCCATGCTGGCCTCATTCGGCATCTTCCAAATAGTAATGACGAAGAGACGCGAGATTGCCATCAAGTTCGTAAACGAGCGGCACACCAGTGGGAATGTTCAGATCGATAATCTGCTGATCTGAGACGTTATCCAGGTACTTCACGAGGGCCCGCAGGCTGTTTCCATGGCCGACAATCAACACCTGCTTCCCCGACTGGATGCTGGGGGCAATCAGTTGATGCCAGCAAGGCAGAAAGCGCGCCACCGTATCTTTAAGAGATTCCGTAAGAGGAAGTTGTTGTTTCGGGATGTCCTTATAGCGTGGCTCGTTCCCTGGATAGCGGGGGTCCGCCTGGTCCAGCTCCGGCGGCCGAATGTCGTAACTCCGGCGCCAGAGTTTCACCTGCTGTTCCCCGTACTTCGCTGCCGTTTCAGCTTTGTTGAGGCTTTGTAACGCCCCATAGTGCCGTTCGTTGAGACGCCAGTCGCGTTGAACAGGAATCCACATGAGGTCCATCTCGTCCAACACGATCCACAGTGTGCGTATCGCCCGTTTCAGCAGCGATGTAAAGGCGATGTCGAAGTGATATCCCTGCTTCTTCAGTATCAGGGCCGCCTTGCTCGCCTCTTGTCTGCCCTTCTCCGATAGGTCAACATCCGTCCAGCCTGTGAAGAGATTCTCCTTGTTCCAGACACTCTCTCCATGGCGAAGCAGAACGACTTGGGGCATCTCGGTACTCCCTCTGCTAGGCGCTGACCCCACGCAGCAGTCCGTCAGCTGAACGAATCACCTCTTCGCGCGACTCTTTCATACGGGCGCAATCCGCGGCGAGTCCTGGGCTGGAGCTATTCTCCAGTGCTTCCTTCACGGAACTACACCACAATCGTTCACGTTCCTAACAGAATGATCTTTATTCAATAGCATTGCGGTGACTTTCATCACATCTTGTTGGCCCCTGGCGCTCGGCTCCATTGCTCCACTCAAACTGTGATCTGGGTCACATTCCTGCGCGATGGGCCCGTGCGAGGCTAGTCAATAGGTTGCTGGGTCTAACATTGGTCCCAGAGCCATGGGCAACGGAGATTCGCATGACGACGTTCATTTCCACAGTGATCCTGATCATTGCGCTGTCCGCAATGGCGCAGCATGGGGGAGCACCTCAACACAGTAGCCCCCCGCAGCAAATGGCTCCGCGTGCCAATCAGGGTCACCTTCCACCGGCGCCTGCTGAGCACGTTCCGAGCGTTGGTGGAGAGCGCTTAGGGAGTGGGCGTATAAACACCACTCCTCATGTCAACCACGATCAATGGTACGGACACGATGCGCCTAACGATTCGAGGTCGAAGATCCAGACCATATCGGCTGGTATTTGCTCTATAACATGCACACTGGCGCCTACGTTCACGTTCAATATATGGGAATGTAGTCTCGCCAGCCGACTCCGGACCGTGAATCCAGCCGGCGACCAGCGGAAACGGGGTCAATCTGCACTGTAATTGTGAGGGAAAGTTCATGCTAACTGATCTGACGGTAGGAATGCTTATATACGTAGTTCTCAGCGTGCTGGTGGCGCGTTACTGGTTGAAGTCGAAGGGCAAACGTCACAACAACAATGCGATAAAGAAACCAAGCGCTACATTCTTTTGAGACTTGAACAATCATGAAGTACGAGCTAGAGCTGCCCTGCAGGTGCTTCCTTAGCGCCTGATCCTCCTGGTAGCGGCCGCATAACATTCAACAAGTCCGGCTTTGGGCCTGACCCTATGAGGCGTGGGTGCTCTCGATACCCTCTACGCACGATGCGAGAATCGGGTAGTGACGGGCGTCACAGAGCTAATCAAGCAAGTTCGATAGCCTCTTCTTGACATTAACTTTTCTACTTCAGACGGGGGACGATATGGCGCAAGATCAGACTTGTTGCAGGCTCTGCAAAGACAATACATTCACACGAACGATCAGGTTAACAAGAGAAAGCGAGGGAAATCATTATTTGGTGGAAACAGTGAATACAGGCTTCGATGGAGAAGCAGGATGTGGCGCAATTCCCTCTATAAGTCCAGAGTTTTCATGGAAACACTTCGCAACTCTGCCGGACGCTGAGGCTTGTGTAAATGCA
The DNA here is from genome assembly GCA_963821315.1 of uncultured Acidobacteriaceae bacterium. Taxonomy (GTDB): domain Bacteria; phylum Acidobacteriota; class Terriglobia; order Terriglobales; family Acidobacteriaceae; genus PALSA-350. The sequence continues at coordinate 1,016,875 of CAWGDP010000025.1, forward strand.
CAATATGAAGCCAGTCTCAAGGAGGGGTTCAGGCCTCTACCTCCTGCACCGATGTAACTACTGACGCGGTGGTCAGAGCATATGCCCGACAAGCATGTTGCGAATCGGTGCCAGTGTGCGATGCTGACACCCCGCATCCACCAGCATCGAGATAAGCTTCACGACCCATAGCATAGGAACGCGGTAGTAAGCCTGTAGGATCGTCGAAGCGATTGCCGAAGATGCGGTCACAATGAGCCCGCGACCGGTCGGCGGGGCATGGATCCGGGTGCCTCCCCTACCGGGAAGGAGCGTGGGGTTTTTGTCGGGCATTTCAAGGAGTTTCCCATCCCGCAATTTCTGTGAGCGCTCGGTGACCCAGTAGCGATCAACTTCAGAGAAGAGCCTTTGGTTCCAGCTGGTCCCCTTGGCTGGGCCTTGCTGGATTCGCGGTGTCTCAGTTCTCATCAAATGATCAACCACGCCACAACAGGTCCTTGTGGTCGAATTGGTTATGGTGTACAAAGTCTTCAATATCGCGGCGGACGCGAATAGAGGTATCTGAAGCAACCACGGGATGCCCGAGGGCGCAGGCGAAAGCGATTTTCATATGTTGAGGAATGTGGACGATATTCCGTACCTTCTTCTCCACGTGGCCGTCGCTAAAGATGGTCAACACATGGAATCCAATCCCGAGAGACTGGCTCATTAGCCACATATTCTCCATCACGCAGCCAAGGCTCATGTGGCCCAGAAAATCGCCATCAGAGCCGGGCGCCCGCTTCCTGGAATCATAGAGAACAATGAGCAGAAGCTGCGTCTCCCCTACCGACCTTCCAAGGAACGTTAACTGAGAAGTGTAATCGGAACCGGGATTCCACGCCTCGGGATTTGTCCAGGCGGCCGGAAACATTTCCGCTAGCAGCCCAGTCTTCTTAATCTGTAATTCTTCTTTGGAAAATGAGAGCTGCTCATAATTCTCACGGAGAAAGGCCTCTGACATTTCCGCAGGGATCTTCGCAATTGCATCGAGACGGTCCTTCGCGTCTACAAGAAGAATTTCGAAGTTTTGCATGTTGTGGGGCGTCGGAGCCCATCTCGCCGCCTCTAATATCAGTTTTAGATCTTGCTTCTTGACGGGGCGATTCGGATCGAATGGTTCACGCGTTGAGTGTCTTTCCCGGATAGTCTTCAGAATATCTGTCATTATCTACTCCGCACCTCGATGGAATTCGTTAGTGTCAGTAGCAGAATGATCTTTGTTTAATAGCATTGCTGTGACTTTCATCACATGTTGTTGCATGGCTATCGTGCCTTCCGCTGCTTTGGTAGAGATTCTGGAGTGATGTACGTCACCACGATCATGCTTTGGCCATCTATAGGATGATCAGTGTCACCGGGCAAACAGGCTCTGGACGAGGAGATGGCGCATGGAATTCACAGAGGTGCTTAAGGGAAGACGTTCGATCCGCAGCTACCAGAACAAGCCGATCGACGCAGGGAAAGTCCAGGCAGTCATCGACGCCGCAGTTCTCTCGCCGAGCGCGATTAACAGTCAACCATGGGAGTTTTGGGTGATCCTCGGGCAAGAACGAATAGAGGATCTTTCGCAGCGAGCTAAGGCCTGGCTTATCGAGAAGGTCGCGCACGACCCGACAGCGTCAGCAGTCCATCAACGGCAACATCTTGCTGCGCCAGACCTTTCTCTGCTGTATCACGCCCCGGCGCTCATCCTCATCGGGACCAGGACGTTAGGAAAGCAAGCCGATGAGGACTGTTGCCTGGCAGCGCTCTCATTGCTGCTGGTTGCTCGGAATATGGAGATGGGCAGCTGCTGGATCGGCTCCGTACGCCCTTGGTTCAACCTGGCTTCAACAAAAACGGAATTGGTAATTCCGGAAACGGCCAGCGTGGTTGCTCCCGTCATATTGGGATATCCAACGGAGTGGCCTGACGGTCCTGGTCGTAACCCAGCCGCGATTCATTGGCTGAAGTGAAGGAAGCGATGAACTTTACGTTTGCGGGCGAGTCTACAGGCAGACGGCGCGAAGATAAGAAATTTCAGAACTGCAACACCCTGACTTCTAATTCGGTCCACCTGTGAGAGCAATATGATTCACAACTCGCTGAATGAACACGATGCGTATGCTGATATGGTTAGCCACATCGGGGAGAAACTCGCTCACGAAGTTGTCAATCGGCGATAAAGCAATTGCGATTGCAGAACTCCCCGCTGTTGGCCCGACGCCCCGCTTGCGACCGGGCACGTAAAGGTTCGCAAGCGCGATGGTAGCCGGAACACCGATCAGATGTCCACAATTGAGCATATGGTTTCCCTTGTCGCTTTGGGTCCAGACCGGCTGCACAATTGCGTTTGTGATGCGTCGGGGTATTGAGGCATTTGGCATCCGATGATAGCGCGGATCCTGCCGCGTGAGCGAGGGAACGAGAAAGGTAATGAAGAACGCGCCCGTCAAATCCTCTGTCAGCAGGGTGCCGGAATTCTTCGCCCACCCCTTCATACCTGGTCCGTAATCTGTATTCGGATTACTGCCGATGGTAATCGCCGCCGTTGCGCCGATCGTGATCAGGTTAAAGGGATCTGCTACGTCGCTCACCGCCAGGCGCAGCTTATCTCTCGAGGTCAGCGTTCCAGTTCCGGGTGGTCTCCCCAAGGGATGAGAGAAGTCAAACCTGAGAGCGCAACCTGCGCTTGCATTATTCTGGGGCTCGCCCGCCGGTCGCGGTGTGGGTGGACAGTTCTTCCTCGGCGTAATCTGCTGGGCATCCTTTGTGCTGGGCACAACCTGAGATTGGGGTGCCTCCGGCGATGCAGCGATCTCGACAGGCTCGGGGACCTGCTGCGCAGTAAGCCATCGAGCCGCCCACATAAGCAGTACCGAATATGTCAGGCGAAAGAACAACTTTCGTCGACCTTTATGCGATATCGGCATCATATCTGTCCTCAACCGCTGCGTAGATTCGCTGCGGGCGAAACGAATGGAATCTGCGACGCGCTTACTCCGCGCATCACATTCCCAATTTGTGACACTTCCAAGATAGGGTTTGGAAAACTCCCGAGATGTGATCGGAATCACTACGCAGTGCAGGGTGTTCTGGATCACAGCAACCTGCATTCGTGAACGGGTCTGGCCGAAGCCGCAGACAGTAAGCCAAAACAGGCCGAGGTTGGGCAAGGTCTATGGCACATGAATCCTCGCTCTCTGTACGGAGTTTTAGAAACGTGACAATCCCGGTGCATTCCGGCTCCAATGCTTCAAAACCGCAGGGCCCCTGCGCGGAATTTGAAGCGCGAATATGTCCGACCACAAATAAGACCCGCTTGACGACCGCGGGAAGTTCGGCCATCTTCCTGCTCCGATGTGATTCTTGTCACAGCCTTCAGCTTAGAGACTGAATAGCTTTATTGATAGAAATGGCAAATCGTGCCCTGAGCATATCGAACTTCCGTAGTGAATTGGCTATGACAACGATAAGAACCGCAACATTTGACCTTGCAGCATTTCTGGCAAACGCTGGCCCCGGACGAAGAATCATCCACTTGAATGCAAGGGAGGTCTTCTTTTCGCAGGGAGATCAAGCCAATTCTGTCTTCTATCTTCAAGAGGGCCGTGCGAAGGTCACCGTCGTATCGAGCAGCGGCAAGGAAGCCACGATCGGACTCTTCAGCACCGGCGACTTCATTGGAGAGGAAGCGCTGGCGGGGCCGCTTGCACTGCGGTTGGCGACTGCCGCTGCCATTTCGGATTGTACAGTGCTCAAGATTGATCGGGAGGAGATGATCCGCGTGATGCACGAGGAGCATGCCTTCTCCGACCGGTTCTTAGAGTTTTTGCTGGCCCGGGCGATGCGAACCCAGGCCGATCTCGTCGATCAACTTTTCAACTCGAGCGAGAAGCGCTTGGCACGAATTCTCCTGTTGATGGCGCAGTATGGTAAGCCTGGTGAACCCAAAACGCTCATTCCGCCGATCACGCAGGAAACCCTGGCGGAAATGATCGGAACCACGAGGTCCCGAGTCAGCTTCTTCATGAATCGCTTTCGCGAGCTAGGCCTTATCGAATACAACGGTCGCATTAAGGTTCACAGGTCATTGCTCAGTGCCTTGCTGAGCGAGCAGCTGCCTGGGGCAGAATCCCATAAGTGCTCGTCTGGAAAAAGTTAGCGCAGACCTGTGCCAACTCGAGGCGGCAATTTGAGCGACTTTGACGCTGCGCGCGTCAAGCTCGGCAGCTCGGTAAGGGCCGCATCCTTCAAAAGGGCCCGGAGCTGCGCCGGCAAACAAATAACGTCTCACCTTTCCCTTGGGAGGAAGAGGTGCAGCACTTTCAGAGTTCGTCAGCATGAGTGGCCTCTTCCTTTCAGGTCGATGCATTGATCCTGGCAGCATCCTTGGCTACGTCGACTCCCGCTGTGACCGATGGGCCACAGCGGGTTCGCGCCTTAATAGACCCGCACTATGCGCAAGGCGCCTTTAGTCAAAATGTCCGCCGCGGGGCCTTGTCTGACCAATAGCTTGACACAGGGCTCGGCCAAAGCTTGTGAGTTAGATCACATACATTGTTTCGGTCAGCAAGGTAGGGTAAAAGACCAATCCGAGGGGGAGGTCTGGAGGTCTCCCCGGCCATGGCGTTGTAGACAACGTCGAGAATCGCCTCAGTGCGGGCACGGTGCAGGTATTGACCGTGCTCCGAAACCCCTCCGAGAAGGTGAGCGGGGTTCTTAGGGGTCGTAGGCGAGAAGAGGAGCAAAGAGATTCATGTTCAGCCGGCCCATTGCCTTACTCATCCTGGCCTTATTTTCTGCCTGCAGTTTGTGCCAGATGCCAGCTGAGCAAACTCGCGAGATTATTCGCCGCTCGGCCCAAGCCACCCAGGCGGACTGGGATCGCGCGCCGGGCTTTGACTTCTGTGAGGTAGATAAGACGAAAACCGGCTCCCGAACCTCGGCGGTCTTGATGATTGAGGGGTCGCCATACTACCGCGTTGTTCAGGCGAATGGCATTGATCTTCCGCCAGCTCAAGAGGCGGCCGAACAGACGCGGCTGGCCTCTACGATCCAACGACGGCAGCACGAAACTTCGGATGAAAGGGCCAAGCGGACGGCTCAGTACCAGAAGGAGCGTCATGGCGATCGGGAACTGCTGGAGCAACTCACCGAGGCGATGAACTTTACGTTTGCGGGCCAAGAGGTGGTCGACTCACATCTTGTAGATGTGTTCGAGGCCGTACCCCGCGCCGGCTACGTCCCTAAGAGCATGCAGATGCAGGTGCTGCCGGGAATGAAGGGGAAATTGTGGATCGACCACACATCGTTTCGCTGGGTCAAAGTACAAGCCGAGGTGGTTAAGCCTGTGTCGATTGCCGGCTTCCTGGCTCGGGTGGAACCAGGAACTCGGTTTGAACTGCAAGAGCGTCCGATCAATCCAAGCATCTGGCTGGCTCATGTATTCACAATGCAGTCGCGGGCTAAGATCCTCTTCCTCATCAGCAAATCCTCCGAGGCAAATGAAACCTACTTCAATTACAAACCCAACGGGATGCTATCTATCAACACATGTAAGAGCTCGGGCACAAGTGACCGACCATAGAACCCTGTTTACCTCTGCAAAAGGTCGGCTAGCTTCTGCTGTGATTTTTTGTCACAACCTTCGGCTTCAAGACTTTACTAGCGTTGTTGATGAAACAGCAGATCCTTGTTGAATGCAAAGGTCGAATTCGGTTTCACAAGTCCTTGCTCAACGACGTGCTGCGCGACCAGTTACCGGGAGATGACCCCGTCAGCCCTCATCTGGGTAGAGTGCTCACGGATAGCGCAGAGCTGCACCAACGCGAGGCGGCAAATTTGAGCAAATTTGAAGAGCACTCGATCGGCCGATTTCTAGCAATGTGTTTTCCGTCACAGCCTCGTAAAAGACGAACACCATACGATGTGTTTACGAAGGCATACCAAACAACGGATGGAGTTCACAGGTATGAAGCATGATGCTGGGAAGATCATCGTCATTGGCGGGGGAGTCGCAGGACTTTGCACCGCAGTCTATGCACAAAGGTGCGGCTATCAGGCCGAAGTCCTGGAGATGCATGACTCCGCGGGAGGATTGGCGACGAGCTGGCACCGTGGCGACTACACATTTGAAACCTGTTTGCATTGGTTGTTCGGCTCCAACCCAGATGGGGATATGTATTCGCGATGGCTGGAGGTGTTCGATATCAACAAGTTGACATTCCTGTATCCGGAGGAGTTCGTGCGGCTGGAAACCGAACACGGCGAACGTCTAAGCATCTACTCGAACATCGACCGCCTGGAGAAGGAACTGTTGAGGCGGGCGCCACAGGACGCAGCGGAGATCCGCAATTTCGCTTCGGCTATTCGAAGCCTTTCCAAATTCAAGATGCCCGACCCAACCGAGGGCTGGGGCGACAACTGGCTAACCTACCTCCGTGACATACCCTACCTGCCGTTGCTACACGAGTTGTCGGATATGAGCAGTAAGGAGTACGGCTACAAGTTCACCGACCCATTGATACGGGGTTTCTTTGGGGAAGGCGATATGGGGGAGCTGTCCGCTCTCGCTCTCTTCTTTTCTCTGGCTTGGATGAGCGGGCGCGATGCTGGCTATCCGATTGGTGGCTCGCAGACGGTTATTCAAGGCATCGCACATAAGCTCGTTAGCTTGGGCGGACGGCTGCGTTTCGGAGCTAAAGTCGAGCGTATTCTGGTAGAGCACGACGCTGCTGTAGGGGTGCAGTTGACGGACGGGGAAACCATCACGGCGGACTGGGTGATCTCCGCTGCTGATGGCCATGCCACTATCTACGATCTCCTGGGTGGCAAGTACATGGACAAGACCACCGAGGAAATTTATGACGAGTTCGAAACGTTTCCGTCCTATCTGCAGGTCTCTTTTGGAGTAGCGTTGGATCTATCCCAGGAGCCTGGATTTGTAACTCGACTGCTTGCCGCACCGCTCCAGCTGGACCCAAGTACCCAACTTCGACAAATCTCTTTCCGCTTTTTTCACTTCGACCCGACTTTCGCGCCGCGGGGTAAGACAGCGGTCACTTGCTTTTTACCAACGCGGAATTTCGAGTACTGGGTGCACCTGCAGCAACAGGATTCCGCCGGCTATCTGGTAGAGAAACATCGCATCGCCGAGACTGTAATCGCCATTCTCGAGAGAAGCGTGCCTGAGGTCCGCAGAGCGATCGAGGTGATCGACGTCTCAACTCCTGCGACCGTCATCCACTACACAGGCAATTGGAAGGGGAGCATGGAAGGCTGGCTCCTGACACCCACCACCGGGTACCAGCAATTACGAAACACTCTGCCCGGTTTGCGGCAGTTCCTTATGGTGGGCCAATGGATTATGCCTGGAGGTGGGCTGCCGTCAGGCCTGCTGACGGCACGCTCCGCAATGCAGGCCGTGTGCCGACACGATCGGACACCCTTCGCGGTTCGACAGCCGGTGACGACATGACGCGCCAGCGGTCGTTCACGTTTCTGGATCTTGGTCTTGGCGGCGTGGCGTTGATCAGTGGACAAGGGCTGAGAAAGGTCGAAATTGGGTTTTCCTTTGAACCGAGGTGTCATCACCCCTACCCGCCCATCTGCTGTGCGTACCGGCTTACGGATCATCAGGTGTGAGAGACGGCCCAGGAAAACCTCTGATGGCAGGTATCGTCTATGCGCACCACAGAGCGGACACTTGGCAGCGATGGGTTGGGCTGGCACAGACTGCACCGGCGCCGGAATGTTCTCTCGACAGCGCTTGCACGGACCACGACGCGCTTCGAGCTTTCTGCTCCGGGGAACATGGAAACCAGCATAGGCGAATATAAGGCGAACGTCATCCACAGCCCATAGCCGTGGAATTTCGTAGATTTCCACGCATATAGAGGGTATGGATACACACATAAGCGGGGTATCGAAGCCGATCAAACATGCATAACGGGGGTATCATTCACGCATAATCTGGGTAGAAAGTTTCTGTAATCACTTAATAATCAAGGTCTTGGGTCGTCTCCTGTATCCCTCTATTAACTCCTATAGTTAGTAGCCTCTAGTAGTAGGCGAACGGTGGAATTCCCGCTCTGCCGTCAAGGGGCTTTGCGAATCCATAGGATTTCGAGAACCTCCGCCCCTGATGGGGAAAGGTAAACCGGCGTTGACTACGCGAGGGGCGCTTTAGGAACGTGAGTCAACGACGGATACAGCAAAACTCCATCTCTCTGAATCTCGATTTTCAACTGCGGATAAACAAATTTCACTCTACCTAGTGCTTCAATTGCGTTTCCCCGGAAGCGAGACCTTCCTTGAGGTGTCTCAGCGTAGTCAGCCCCGAAACTCAATTGGAAAGATGCCCATGAAATACTCAACGGCCTTTTCGAATAGCTGACGCGCCGGGTGACGTGGCACACTTTCCGGCGCACCTATACGACCCTTCTTCATGCCAACGGGGAAGACGTGAAGGTGGTGCAGGAGTTGTTGCGACACAGCTCGTCACGCATCCACGATGGACATCTACGCCCAAGCTCAGATGCCCGCGAAACGAGCAGCACAGCAGAAAGTGGTGGAGATGATGCGGTCGGAGAAATCCGCGCTGGAGGCCAAAATGACGGCTTAGCTGCTCCACGGGCAAAACAGGGGATTTCAGCTAAGTCATTTTGTTTTGTTGGCGTCCCCGACGGGATTTGAACCCGTGTTATCGCCGTGAAAGCTAATTGGCTTTGGGTAACTTGTTGAAAACAGAGGACACGGATGGCTCCCAAAGGATCTCTGAGGACAGTTCGGAAACGCTTATTGGACGCCAATTGGACGCCTTTGCCCCGAATCGTGGCCACCGGCCTCGACCTGGCTGCCTCCCTTCCTACTTGCTCATTTCCTCCAGCATCTGTTTCCGGAGGAGGCCGTTCACTCTGGTTTGGTAACCGTCACCCTTAGCTCTGAGCCATGCCAACACATCTGCGTCCAAACGAATGGATACAGCTTGCTTCACAGGGCGATACCACTTGCCTCGAACCGCTCTCTTCCATGCTTCCGGTGGAAGCTCGGGAATGTCCGAAGTGTCGATCCTTTCTTCGGGCATTGCGGCCAAGGCCTGAATCTCCCGCTTCTGACGGGCAGTCAGTGGCTGGTCAGGCTTCAACTCGTAGACCACCGTTTTAGATTTGGCTCGCTTCTTCATATTCGATTCGCTCCTGCCGAGTGACTCTGCGTGCTGAGATGATACGAAGACTTCTTCCTTCTCGTCAACCACGGTGTAGGCCACCAAAATGAGCAGGACGCCGTTCACCAAGCCGATGGTCTGCCAACGTTCCTCGCCTTCAACGATCCGATCCTGACGGCTAAGGTGCAAAGGGTCAAAAAAGACCTGCGCGGCCGTATCAAAACTGATGCCATGCTTTCGTTGATTGCTGCGGCTTTTCGGCTCGTCCCAGCTCAGTCGCATCTGTATATACAATACTGCATATACGAGGCTCTGGGCATTACGAAAACGAGCGCACCTGCCCGATGATCTGGAATTTCACTAAGGTGTTTGCTTGTTTGCTTGGCGTCCCCGACGGGATTTGAACCCGTGTTATCTCCGTCAAAGTGGCTCCTTAGCCAAGCTCAAAATAGAAAGTTGCGCCTTTTTCGACTGCACCTTCAGCCCAGATAGAACCTCCCGTGCGTGAAAGAATGCGCCGCACCGTAGCCAAGCCGATCCCAGTTCCGGGAAAATCGCTCTTGCCGTGCAGGCGCTGAAACGGCTGGAAGAGTCGATCCATGTGGCTTGGATCAAAGCCGGCGCCGTCGTCGCGAACGAAAAAGACAAGCCCAGCCGCTGGCCGCCCTGCATCGAACGTTTGCATGGCTCCGAATTCGATACAGGCGCGAGGATGGTGCGAGGTGTATTTCCATGAGTTCCGAAGCAGATTATCGAGAACGATGCGCATGAGCCCGGCGTCGGCCAGCACCTCCGGGCTCTTGTTAATCACAAAGTCAACCCGCCGTCCTGGGTTGGATAGGGTCAGCTCTGCGGAGATTTCACGGGCAATCGCGCTCAGGTCGACTGGCATAGATTTGACCGGCACGGTCGCGGCGCGGGCGAAGTTCAGCAGGTCGTCGATCAGCGATGCCATGTTGGCGGTCGAGATCTGGATTTGCTCGACCATGGGCCCGATATTCCGATCGCCGGCATTACCGGCCCGTTGCGCAAGAAGGAACGCGATGCCCCTGATCACGTCGAGCGGACCCCGCAGATCGTGGGCAACGGTGTAGGAGAACGCTTCGAGCTCACGATTGGCGGCCTCGAGCTCGGCGGTGCGTTCTTTCACCCGGACTTCTAGATCCGTGCGCGCCTCATTGAGCGCTGCGTCGCGTTGCTCGATCTGAGCGAGCATGGTGTTGAATGCCTCAACCAGGACGGCAATCTCGCTGGCATCGGCGTCGACTTTGGCCCGCAAGGAATAGTCCCGATCTCGCGAGACCAGCAAAGCAGTGTCCGCGAGCGAAATGATGGGTTGCGCAATAAGGCGGCGGGCGATGTTGCTGATCACCAAGGCTGCAGCCATACAGAAGAGCAGGATCAGAAAAGCAATGAGAACGTATTGCCGCGCTCGCCGGCCGATCTCGGTGAGCTGGGCTGAAATGTACACAACACCAAGGTCTTGTCCCTGGAAAACAATGCGATGCGCGACCAGGACGTGCGTTCCAAAGGACCAGACACGCTCGGTCTCGCGAGCGTCCAATGAATGCAATTCTGGCGGCTTAAGATTTGAACGCGCATAACGTGCAAACACGGTTCCGTCTCTGGTAGTAAGCTCCGCGCCGAGGATGGCGGGCGATCGCTGCAAACCTTTGAGGGTGGTTGCGGCGCTCTGCTGGTCGTTAAACATCAGCGCAGATACCGTGTTGTCACCAACAATTTGCGCTTCGGCATCGAGATTGCGGATCAGCGTATTGCGGAAGGACAACAGGTCGAAGGAGAAAAAGGCAACCGCCGCTATAAGCAGCACCACCCCACTCACCAGCAGGTTCATACGTGTGAGGCGCGCGGAAAGAGATGGGTTCTGGCGGCTCATTGCACGCCTCCCCCAACGGCGGAGCCCTTGACCGCGACAGCCACTTTGAGTAACTCCGAGCTAAGTGAGATGCCGCTGCGCGCGACTGGCCGGAGGTCTACGGAGAAACGTACCCGGTTATCAACAATAAGGAACTGGATCATTCCACCGCGATCGAGAAAGCCCGGAACGTCGCTTACCGTTAATACCGATTTTCCATTCGTTGCAGCTAGCAGACTATCGAGGTGCCCTTCCGCCGGCGACCCGATGAAGAGGATGTCGCAGGCTGCTTCATCCTGCGGTTGTTGGACCAACCGGACGGCGAGGGCATGTGAGTCGATGTGCTCGCCCGCGACGATCCTAGTCAGCGTATCGACAAATACTTGTTGGCCGGCTACGCAAATCGAGATCGTCTCGTGCTCCGATCCTGCCGGCCAACGAACGAACTTGGCGAAGTCGAAGAGATAGACAGCCTGAACGTCGTATTGTGTAGGAGCCGGCTGTCCGAGGGCTTCGGGAGTAAGCGTCACGGCGAGCAGAAGCGCCCCGAGCAGCAACAGGGCCGGCGGAGAAGCGGCCTGGTTGTACGCCCTGCCATGACCGTGAATCATCGAGATGGACTCTCTGTGCGGATTACCCATCAGTGGCTCACCAATACCAGGTGAGGCCGGCGAAGACGTCGCGCTTGATGCCGACAATATTGTCGTTGTCTCCCTCCGTCTCCTGGTGCTGTGGCTGAAGCAGGTTCCGACCGTTCACCGAGAGTTCCAGGCGCCGTTCCAGGTGGTAGGCGATATAAGCGTCTGCCGTTTGATAGCTGCGAACGTTGTTGGCTGGCAGAGCACTCACGAAACGGTATGCAGGAACAATCTCGAATCCATGGGGGAGAGCCAGGATCGCTTGTAGCGAAGACTGCCGGTGAGGACTGGAGCCCTCGATGCCGTAGGCATACGTGTCCTGGCTAAAGCCTGCCTTGGAGTGTAGATCGACGTGGGCGTAGGAGTAGCTGCCGCGCACTTCGAGCCAAGGTGCCGGTTTCCATTCGGGAGCAATTTCAAACCCGCTGGAGACGCCCCGCAAACCGTTGGCGAACTGGACGTTGATCTGTTGGTAGGGGTACGGGTTGGTGGGGTATGTAAAGAGCGGCGCCGGGCCGCCGTAGCTCTCGATATTGTCGTACTGGTTGTGGAAACTTGCGATATCGACGTAGAGCTTGCCCCAGAGCAGTTGCCGGAGGCCGGCGCTCCAACCGATGAGGACTTCAGGAACGAAATTTGGATTGCCTTCCACCTGGAGGAAGATTGGCCCTCTGGGCCCGGTAGGACTGACGTTGCCGATGAGGCTGAGGTCGCGGTCGAGGCGCCCGGGTGTGCGCAGGGCGCGAGCGACCGAGCCCCAAAAGGCGGTGGTGTTACGCGGGCGCCACAGAAGTTGCGCCGTCGGTTGTACGCCCCAGCCGCTGTACATGTCGTAGATGAACTTAGAACCCATGGTCAGCATCAACCGCTCGGGGATGAGGCGAAATTCGTCCTGCGCGAAAAGACTGTAGACGTAATTATTGATCTTGTTGGGAACGAAGTTCACGGTGGCCTGCGTCTGCACCAGGTGGCTGGGGCTCTCACGCAGGCCAGCGCCAAGGATCAGGTCTTGCCGGGGCAAATTTGCGAGGTGGTCGATGAAGTCGAGGTCGATGGTGTTGCGTGTTTCCGTAAACTGCGAGGTCGCACGATCGGTCCGATCGAAATATCCCTGGAGATAAAAGCCTGAGGACCTGGCGAGTTGGTGGTCCCAGCGAACGATCACATCCCCGCCTGAGACAATCTGCTGGCCGTTGACCACAAGCTGCGACGGCGGAAAGAACTCCCCAATCGTGTTCTGGTCACCCGTTTTGCCGCCGTAGACCATGGAAGATGAGGTGAATGTGTCGCGCGCAGTCGGCTCCCAATCCAGGCGGAATCCCCCACGCGCCTGGTGCCACTCATCGTATGGAATTCCACCAGGGTTCTGTTCCGGACCACGGTTGAAGCCCTTGGCGAAGAGGCTAATCTCGAGTTTGGGCAGCGGATGCAAACCGAGACCAAGCTCGCCGACAAAGCGATTGACTGGTCCTCCGCCCATCAGATTAACGAAGGCCCCTTGGGTGTCTGCAGCTTTCTTAGTGATGATGTTGATGACACCGTTGACTGCATTGGGGCCCCAGATGGTGCCACCCGGCCCGCGGATGACTTCGATACGTTCGATGTCACCCAGAACGAGGTCCTGTACGTCCCAATAGACTCCTTCAAAGAGCGGCGTATAGACGCTGCGACCGTCGATCAGTACCAGCAGATCTTTGGAGAAGCCGCTATTGAAACCGCGAACTCCGACCGCCCAGGCCCCGCTCTGGCTGCGGGCAACAATGACACCCGGGACCAGGCGCAGGATCTCAGGAATGCTGGTGGCGCCGGAGCGGCGAATATCGTCCGCGGTGACGACCGCGACTGCTGCTGGGGTCCGCCACACCTCTTCCGGCTGTTTGGAGACAGTTGTGACCTCCACTTCGCCGAGTTGCTGCAGCGAGAGCGATTTTAGTTGCGCTGGCGAAAGGCCACCTGCCGAAGGCTGCTGCGGGCTTGCGAACAAACGTAGAGCCACCGTTCCGATGAGCGCGAGTCCTGCCAGAAGTCTGCGGATTGTGGTTAGCAAGTCGACCATAGTGAGCAGGTCAAGCGGGAATTCACCGCGCATCTTCCTCGATCGCAAGCTGGTGAGGGGATTTCACTGGCGACGGCCTGAGGACCTCCTGCAGTCTGTCTACCAGTTTTGCGGGATCTCCTTTGCGCACAAATCCCTGAACGAGCGGGGCGATATCGTGGGGCAGATCTATCGAATCTGAAAGGACGATTACGGGAACGCCAGGCTGGCGCGAATGGATGAGCTTTGCGACCTCGACGGCATTGGTTCGGCCGAGCAAGTTGTAGTCAAGCAGAACCAGATCGGCAGGCTCTTCGGGCAGCTCGAAACCCGCGAATCGGACTTCGACGGGCAGGGCGCGAAAGCCTGCGGCTTCAATAATCCAACCATAGATTCTCAGGTGCAGAGGGTCATCATCAATGATTAAGACAGACTGTCTCTTTTGCATGGAACCATCGCTTCTGGAGGAGTTTGTCCCTGAAAGAGTACGGCCGATCGTTGAAGATGCATGATCCTACGGGCCAGGTTGCCCTGCCGATCGGATGGCAGGAAAATGACGCACACCTTGCGCGGTCCTGGTGCGGCGCTCGGCCAGAATCAGGGGCATGGAGCCGCAGCGAATCTACGCTGTGCCTTCCGAGGGCTCGTTCGTTTTCGCCGGTAACAAAGTTAGGAGCGAATCAGGTAACCCGGCCATGGCCGTTAGCAGAACTTCATCCGTCTCCAGTCTTCTCCCCTTGAGGCTGGCAGGCACTAATTCGATCACGCCATCGAAGAAGGCCCTCTCAAGCATGATCCGCCGTTCTATCGGCAGTTTTTCAATCGCCACGCATGCTTCTTCACGCGTCACAGTTTGTACGCCGTGATCCGCGACCCGATCGGGGGGCCCAAAATCAGGGTCCGCTGGTTTCTGGAGGAGCATTGCTATTGCCAGATTGCGGGCAGTCATCAGCAGTGAAAAGGAAAAGCTATTCGCGGATCTTAGAAAGAGCTTTGGGCGGCGCCAGATCTGCAGAAAGAGGTCTAACAGAATTTGTTCTGCAAGAGCCGGGTCACCTAGTACGCGAAGCGCAATGGAATATACGACACTCGAATGGCGGTCATAAAGCAACTCAATCGCCTGCTCATCGCCTCTTTGGACCCGCTCCAGAACCGAGCGATCTTCATCACAGGGGCGATCGTCAACCAATTTAGGGACCCTTCTGGCCGACGAGACAACGCTACCAGCGGATTTCACCGGATAAGCTGGTAAGTTTGCCTTGTGCGCCAATTGCGATGGAATTGAGGTGGTACTAACGATCAAGCGATCTTGATGGCGGCGATCGGTGAATAGGTTGTTTAAGAACTCAGTTTGCTAACAATTCCGAAGGCTACTTATCACCGGATCAAATACGGTGCTACAAAATCGAACGGTGGTCGGGTCAATTTGCCATTTCACGCCATTGCGCTCGTGATCGGCGTTCCCTTCCAAACAGTGCCGGGCTTTTGCTAAGATCGGAGGGCTTTAGCCTGACGTGGGTTGGACTTTGATCCAACAGGAGATCGAATGAGTAAGCTATTGGGTGCGATTCAGCAGAATCGCGAGCCGCTTCTCGAGGATTGGTTGCGACGTCTCAAAGCAGCAGTCCGGCGTCAGGATCTAGTGAACGACCGGGAATTGGAGTCCCAGGTAGGCGAATTGCTTTCGGCTATAAC
>CAWGDP010000026.1:0-586203 GCA_963821315.1 uncultured Acidobacteriaceae bacterium
AAGGTGATAAGTGTTTCTTCACCTTCCATAATGTTTGGTCGATGAGCGACCTGACTTGTGATGATCCCCGGCGGGTCGATGGTGACGTCGGTCCATGCATTAACAACCGTACCAACTACGTGAAGCCTGCGATGCCTGTCCTTCCTGGCCCAATCGTTAAGAATCCCTAGATGAATGTTAAGCGTGTCCTCGTCGGATCTAGCGTTGTACGGCTGTATCGATGCGATATAGTTGCGCAGTTCTGTTGTGAGTGGCCGGAGGTGACGACTCGCCAACCTGCCAAAGTCCGTTGAGTCCTTCCCTATCGGAAGTTGCAGTTTGTCAGCTTCGGGGGGTGGATTAGCTCCGGAAACCACAATGGCAGCATCATAGACCGCCCCGTCCAAAGCCGCTCTGAGCTGGTATAGCATTTCGCCAATATAGAGCGCGAATCCAGTGGTGTCATAGGGCTCTTGCCGGACTATGCGGACCTCCCCACCGGTTCTATTGCGAGATTGCGTCATGACGACGGAGTGAGACGTGCGCGCTGTAAAGGCCTCCCAGCCTTGGGTAAAAGATATCCTGTGTGCATCTGCTCTCTTGATTCTTTGCCAGCATCCCTCAAAAGGTTTCATGGGGCGGAATAATACCCAAACGTTATGGGAACGGCTAGCGTTAGGCGTGTTGGGACGAAACGTACCCCTGGACATGGCCACCGCGCGCGCCGTTCGTCAGGTACCTTTCGTCTGCGCCGATCTTTCCGTGCTCTCTTTGTCGCCACAACTCTATCCCCTATACCCATGTTAACTAAGACGCTCATAGCTTCTGTTGCCTATACGCAACGCGTGAATGGCAGAACACCAGTTGCTTAGCTGCGGGCGACCCTAGGCGAATCCAGCCGCTTCATGAGAGCGTTCTCATTTGTTTCGGATACGCAACACCGCATGTCTACCCCCTCCGCGCAACAACGGATTTCGCGGATAGACAAAGTAATCCCAATCCGGGACGTTCGATTATGCACCTTTACTCCTCTGACGATGCCACGACAGGGCGCTAGGTGTACTCGTATTTATTCGGGGAAATGAGTGTTGTCTGTAGATTTTTCGGTAGTACGAGGCGGAATGTTGGTTACACTGTTCCACCGGAGGCCGACATGTATCTCACGTATTTTGCACCTTTTCTTGCAGTTCCAACTGGCGTGTTTGAAGCCGCGGAAAAAGTCACGTCACCTTTCGCACTCGGCGCATTCGGCATCGCCGCGGTCGCCGCGATCATTGTAGGCCTTGGTGGTGGCAAGAGTGGACAAGGGCATTTCCGGGACAGACGGAAGTACCCCTGGGCATTTCCGGGACAAAGGCATTTCCGGGACACATCCGGACGGAAGTACCCCTAAGTCGCGGCAACAGATGGAAGCGGCAGTTTGGCAAACACGATAAGAAGGTTTAGGACGAAATAAGAACGTGCCAGGATATGGGCATTGGCGGGGACATGGGCATTGGCGGACAGACGGAACGTTATCTCTGCAATAGTAATCGTGGCACGTAGGTTGATATCCCGTTCCGCTCTTGTTGCCTTTGTTCCGCAGCAGGAAACACCTGATCATATTGTTTCGAGCTTGCTGTCGCTTTTTGGTCGCGGTTCAGAGACAAGAACCACACCGTCCTCTTGCGGATGAAAATCGCCCTTTTTAATCAACTCGCTGATGGCATGGCTTGCTTCAGAGGGCGAAATCCCGAGCTCCAAAGCAATCTCACGATGTATGCCAGTGGGCCATGGTTGCCCGGGTAACGCCATACGGACCCTTTCCATCAGTTCACTTCCAATCAGCCGACCTGACGGGCGCGGATGATCGGATAAACGGACTCGTACGGAGTCGCTTGCCCTTATGAGCGTAAGTCCCCGGCCGCACTGCTCGCAATTGCCCGAGGCGATCCCGCTCGGTACCGGGTCGAGAGCCAGCATCCCCTCCGAACCGCAGGACGGACAATTGTACATCTCTGGCACAGGTCTCCGAGGGGTAAGGTAAGCCCCCTTTTGCTCGTCATACCTCGCAACCAGACGCGCCTCGCACTCTGTGCACCTAACGCCCTTAACGCTTTTGGTGCTTGTGCTCTGCTTAACCTTCAGAAGCTTTCCGCATTGAGGACAGGCCAGTTCAACAGTTGGTTCGATTTCTCAATGATCGATGATATGGCAGAGAAACTCCACTGATAGCAGAAGCAGCCAATCTGATCTCCCGACGAGAGTCCTCCATTTCGGGGTCGGTTGTCCTGCGTGGGCTCCTATTTGGCGCGGGCCAAAGCGTTCTGGCCTGCAAGTTGCGCCTCAACTTCCAAAAGCATCGCCCGAAGTTCCTGTTCTCTCTCTTTTGTTTCCTCACGCTGCACCGCAAGCTCATCGCCTATGACACCCTGCCAGTCACTGAGAGACGTATCGTTCACCGATTTAAGGGTGCTGAGCAGGTGAATAGCGCTTTCTAGCCTTTCTTCCTTCGCTTGCAACTTTTCTTCAGTATTCCTGTAATCGGTGTAATCAAGTTCCTGCTGCAAATATGTAGAAAGTCGGCTCAACTCATTGGAGAGGTTGGTAACCTTTTCTGCCGCTTTGAGAGCATAAGTGCGCAAGTTAGTCCGATGAACTTCCTGGACTTCCTCGATCGCGGCTTTGTGCTGGCTGGCTGAGTACATATCGGATACAGCCCAACTTGCGAGGATCGACAATCCGGTTAAAACAATACTTAAAAGACCGCTCTCCCGCGGAGTGAGGTTTGCTATGCGCAGCGAGTGTATGCAGTAGACGATCCCGCAGCAATGGCAGCTAAAACGAGGATTCTCGCAAATGTATGCATAGGAACGAAAATTCTCTCAAGTATACAGCGTGGTTCAAGTGAGCAGCAGACTCAGAAATTCGGGGACAGGAAATTCGGTGATAGGAATTGGCACTTTGCATTCACTCTAAAACTGCCAGCTCCGTCTGGACCGATTTGCCTCTGTCACCGATTTGACGCCCCCCTGGAAGTCGTTGTGAGGTCTTCGCTATGTTGTTGTACCTGACGCCGGAATTCCAGAGGCGAACGAACTATTTTTGAAACGGTTCGGAGGTTCCCGCCCGTGCCCCTAAACAACAATGCTCTCCATAAGCCAGAGCATTCGGCCCCTAACAACCCCTGTTCCGACGACGACACTCTCTACCCTCGGTTAGAAAGAGTCGATCCCGTCCTTCCTCCGGAACAAGCGAACCTTTACGATCACACGCTTGCTAGGGTAACGGCCCATTTCTGTGGCATTCCGAATCATGACAGCTGAAGCGATGACCTAGGGCACCGAACCCTCCGATGAGAAGCCCAACACCCGTCTAAGACCCATCTGTCCCCACCAATCAATATGAAAATTCCCTAAACAGGACGAAAAATCCTCCAAATAGCCCTGGACCAAGCAGAACAATCCAGTGTGGCGAACCTGTTCTGTAGAGCATTCTTTTTTCGCCACTGATCAAGCTCTGTGCCGTGTATCCCATGTATGAGACTTACTTCCTAGGTGTTCTGACTTGGGCCCGAGATTGCCTGACCAGCATACCTAGATGCAATCGCACAATATGGGCACTTCACAGGAACCCAGAATTGTGGCCTGATCCACCAGATGGAAACCGCGGGACAGTCACAATGTAGGCCCCAGGACATGCTCGCACTGCAATGCCGCGCGCGCTGCTCATCGGATACTCCATCCTTTCTCTGTGCTCATGTTTTCCGTATTCTTTTGGTCACGAAGCTCCATCCCCCTATGCCCGCACCTTGGTAGATGCCCAATGGCCTCTGTTGTCTATACGCAACGCTTGACCGGTAGATAAAACCAATGGCTTCGCTGCAGGCGACTTTAGACGCACCTCTGCCTCCTCAGGGGGCTGTCTAATGTGTTTCGGATAGACTCAACAGTCTATGCTATCCGCTCGGCTCAACACGGAGAGTTTCGCCCATCGTCATCCCACCCGAACTCGATTAATTAATCGTGATGGTGACCATCCTCTGAAAGCTAAGTGCGAGCTCCTTAACTGTTATTAAGTGGCACTTACTAACGCAGCCGACAGAGAAACCCATCGTTCAGACCCTGCGGGAAGTCTCGGGACAGACGGAAGTTCTCGGGAAGTCCTCGGGACAGAAGTCTCGGGACAGAACGAACTAACCCCCATCGTTTCGCGCTCAGGATCGGCCGGAATTTGCCATCCTGCGGAATTCCCGATGGTGGGTCACTTTGCCCTGTCCCTAAAAGCCAGGATGCTCTCAGAGCGTTCGCTGGCGCCGCGCGCACAGTACCTTCTACGTCTTTTCGCCTACTCAAGTAGTAACGGGTCGACGAGAGGTGGTGTCCGGTGAGAGCATTCCGAACATGCGGCGACTTCAAAACATCAGCAGGAAATGTTTTTTCTTTCCTATCAATGGTCTGTCTACTCAACACCGGGTTTTTTCTGTTTATCCAAATTTGTCTGTGCATCGTGGCATATATCTTTTCTGGAGGCACCTTCCAGTTCCCGGCTGGTCAGTGGCGTTGATCGCCTTCGTTGCCGCCGCCATGAGTATTCACCAGGCGATGAATCATTGGCAAAAGGTCCTTTGGATGGCGATCATCGGGGTGCTATTGGTTGTCGAGTTGCGCGCGATTTCTACTGATCGTGACAATTCGCAACGCCAAGCTCTTCAAAGACCGCAAGATTCAGGATGAGTCGTTTAAGAAGATCAGAGACGCCCAGGACACCGATTTCAGGGCAACTGCGACTGGTCTCCAGGCTGCGATCCAGGGGATCAGTTCTACACTTCAAGCTACGGATTGGACTTTGAAGCAAACCCAACCGCATGCGGCTTTGCGAATTGGTGAGGTTCGGAACGAAAATGCACCTACGGCACCAAAGCTATTTCAGCCCGGCATTGAATATATCTTCAGTATGTTTTTTGAAAACTACGGCAATGAAACGGGCGTAATGAGAAAGAGAGTCGGCGAGATATATGTCGCGAAACCCGATGATTTGGCGGCACAGAAAGAACTAGCGTAGAGGTTCCAAAAACAATGGAATGCTCTGCCCGACAATGTCGGAACTATGATTGCCGCGCCTAATATGCCGGGTTTTTGGACTGAGAACCGCGTTTTTTCCGATGAGGAACTCAAAACCCTCAATCGGGGGCGGGGCGACAGTCTATTTTTTGCGGCGAATTGAGTACTCTGATTCCACAGGAAAATGGTGGACTGATCGATGTGACCATTTCCAACGGGTTGGCTTACAGCTCTCTCTTCAAGTCAACCATCTCTGTCTCACATTTCAGAACGATCGGTACAGGGCTGGACGGAGGTAAGCTTTCCTTCTCCAGCGCGGAGGGTTTCGTGGATGAGGGTTTCGTCGGGCTTCGTGGGCATCCATGATAGGCAATGGTCGAGGGGAAACGGCGATTCTCGTTAGAAGTTTCGGGACAGACGAACTGGACGATGCGGGACAGACGAAATAACCTCTCACAAACCGACTAGCGAGGAACAGGCGGAACATTACCGTTGCTTCAAGGATCATACTAAGTTAGTAACGACTGGTCTTTGAAATCGCAAAAATCCGCCGAATCAATTTTTTCACATCCTCCAGACGGAAAGTTCACCCGCCCTTACCCATAAGCACAGATAACATCCCTTCTGTCACCAGTTTTTGTGTCAGGTACTCTCCCGATATTTCCCTTGACCTTCTCGAAACAACAGATGAAGATTGCGTTTCTAGAAAATCGGGGAGGAGACCGAGCCTACCCTGCGGCTGCCGTTTTTGCTTATCACCTTAATGCCACCGCCTGAAGGGGCATCATTTACTGTACGTTGGTCCAGGCTCCGTCACAGCCGTTTATTTTGGTTCACTGGTCGACCAGCATCACCAGGAATAAAGGCTAGAAGGTGAGGAGGAACAGCCGTGAAGATTTTTGAATCGAGGTCTAGCTCCGACGGCTCCAGAGGATCCGGACCAGGCCCCGGGTTTATCGAGCTTCAACATGATCTAAGTGCCACTCGACGGTTTTCGATTATTGCATTTCTCCTCGGCATCGGTCTGATCTGTCTGAAGTGGAAAAGTACCAATCAACTCAAGAAACCTTGAACATTCTGATCATACTGTTTGGGCACTTGCCTGTTGGGCTTCAGGTGGGTTGCTCGGCTTCTTGTTTGGTATCCCGCGTGTGCTTCAAAAACTGCCCGAATTGGGATCCTCCCGACTTGACGCCGCCCCTAAAGCGCCTCGGTCGCACTCTGCCTATGAACTCATAATTAATACAAACCTCGATGACATCTCCGACTGGCTCACGAAAATCGTTGTGGGGGTCGGTCTGGTGGAAATTGAGAAAGTCCCAGGCGCTATCCACCGTCTTGCCCTCGTAATCGCCGGAGAGCAGGGCAGGAATTCGCGCCGTTGATTGTCGCTGTCATGATCTACTTCACCATCGTAGGGTTCATCGGTGGCTACTTAACCACAAGAATGTTTTTTCAGCGTGCGTTTCGTATTGCTGACCGAGCGGCGAGCGAGTCGGGTGCTCGCGAAATCATTGAGGAGAGAGAAGCAAAACATTCTACAGAAGTGGCCTCGCCTGCTGACGGGCGCGGATCAGCTTAGGAGTTCCGGGACGAACTAACCCCATCGTTTTCCGCTGCATGATCGGGTGGAATCTGAGTGGCCAAAGCCCGCCCCATGAGACCCGCTTCCGGCTCAAACCGCCAGCATTAATCCTCCCTACGTACGGGGGTTTTTGGAAGTAAAGCGAAGTTAAAGGGACGGGGACAGAGATGCACTATAGACGGAAGTACCCCTAGCCATAAATAGGATGGTTACTCCGTCCGTCGCCTGGCATTGGCTTCGCTGCAGTGATTTTGGGGTTTCAAACAGGTACGTCCGGTTGATGGCGTACGGTGGAAACCAACAGACGTATCATTCACGAATGAGGAGACTGGCGAACGCGTGGAATTCCGAGTCCGCGGTCTAACAATTCCCGAGCCTGCCTGCATGGTCCTGGAGACAATTAGCTTAGTACCAGACGAACCGGTTCCGGCGCCGATGTCGCCCGGAGCGCTCCCGGATCCACACTAAATCTCCAATTCACTCATCGAGACCCGGGCACATGCCGTAAAGATTTTGAGCGGCCTACTGGCACTGATAGCTTTAGCTTGTCATATACCTACTGGGGTATAGTATATGGGTATGGGCCATACCTCAAAATACAAGCACAAATTAGTCGTCCGCATGAAGAGAATTCGCGGACAGATGGACGCTGTGGAACGCGCCTTGGACAACGAGACGGACTGCGCCGAAGTCCTGCAATTAATCGCCGCCGCTCGTGGCGGCATGAATGGATTGATGGCCGAACTGATCGAAGGGCATTTGCGACATCACGTGCTCGAACCTCACGATGGGGAAGACCCGCGAGAAGCCGCGGACGAGTTGATGGATGTGATTCGCACGTATCTCAAATAGCCACACCGGGGATGACTTCATTGAGACATTGCTCTCCCGCATTGCTCTGCGTCCTGCTGGGTATCATGGTGCTCGGGCCTGCTAGAGGTTTCGCTCAGACACCATTGAGCCTGTCGGAAGCAGTCAGCTTTGCTCTTTCGCATCGCCAGGAGATTCGGGCCGCACTTGATCGCACAGACGCGGCGAAGTACCTGCAGAACAGGCCGGCCTCATTCCGAATCCCCGCATTTTCCTGCAATCAGAAGATTTGCGCTCTTCGCACTTCAATTTCTGGCAGGACTCGGAAGCATTCGCCTATGCGGCCGAGACTCTGGAAACATCGGGACGACGCGCTCGTCGAACTGCCACCCTGACCCAGCAACTTAGGAACTGGCTCCAAACCGAACAGTGCGCCTTCAGATCGCACTCGAGTGCGCCAGGTTACTGGACAGCCCTCTCAGCTCAGCGTCTTGCCCGGCTCTATCGAGAAGACAGCGATTACTCCCGCCAGATCATCTCCTATCACGAGGCTCGATTCCATCGGGGAAAACTTGCCGAAGTGGATTTGCTGCGCGTGCGGCTCGAGGGAGAGCGCGTGCAGGCTGCGGAAGCTCGTCCGCAATTGGAATCCGAACGCGCCCTGCTCAACTTGGAGCGGGAGATGGCGTCGCCCCATCGCGCCGACTGGAGCCTTACCGAATCCTTCGAGGAGCTGGTTCCTCCGCCCCCTGCACAACCGGGAGTAGATCCCCCGCTATTGCGGGTCGAAGGACAAGCCGCGCACCAGGCGATTGACACCGCACGCGCGAATTTGCAACTTCAGAAAGCCAGCGGACGTCCGGACCTGGAGGCCTTGGGCGGCTATAAGCGCAACTTGGGGGATAACACAGCGCTGGTAGGCCTGCAGGGGAATTTGCCCATCTTCGACCGCAACCAGGATGCGGTTGCCGCCGCAGCCGAAGATCCCGGGCAGCCGAAGAGAATTATCTGGCGGTCCGCCAACAGTTGTTCGCACAGCTCTCGATTGCCCAGCGTGAGTACGATCTTGATCGGGAGCAATACCTCCAAACCTTCAAGCCACTGCGGGATCAGGCAGTCGAAATCTCCGACATCAGCCGCGCTGCCTATAACGAAGGTGGTCTCGATCTGGTGCGCCTGCTGGATGCAGAACGGGTGCGGGTTGAAGCCGAGGTTTCCTGGGTGCAAGCGCTCGAGAACTATCACCAAAGCGTCGTGTCGCTCGAATACGCAAGGGGGTACATCCGTGAAAGTCAATCGAATTTGTTCCGTATCCACTGTCCTATGCATCGCATTGCAGATCGGCTCAGCGGGCAGCCGCCGAACCAGGCCACTGCGAACGACTCGAAGCCCGCCGATCCGGGAGAGGTTGTGATCTCTCCTGCCGAGCAGTCAGCTCAAAAGATAGAAGTACAGGCTGTTCAAATGCGCGACTTGCCCGCTGTGCTCTCTCTGCCCGGACACATCGCTCTGCCCGACAATGCGACCTGGCGAGTGGCGTGTTGACCGATGGGCGTTTGGAAAAGGTGTATGCCAACCTTGGGGATTACGTGCACAAGGGACAGATCCTGGCAAGAATGCACAGCCACGACGTTCATGATGCCCGCGCCGCTTACCAGGCATTTCCGGGACAGACGGAAGTACCCCTAGCCATAAATAGGATGGTTACTCCGTCCGTCGCCTGGCATTGGCTTCGCTGCAGTGATTTTGGGGTTTCAAACAGGTACGTCCGGTTGCATCTATATTGCCGGGGCCGCATCGACATGTGCAGCACATGCAACTATGGCAAGAATGATCCAGGTTCGAAATGTCCCCGATGCTCTTCATCGCAGCTTGAAAGCCAGGGCCGCGATGGCGGGCATGTCGCTCTCCGATTACTTGCTCGCTGAGCTCCGAGAGATCGCGGAGCGTCCGACGCTGGCCGAATTTCGTGAGCGTCTGCACAAGCGCAAACCGCTTCCCCTCGCTCTCGACACCAGCGGACTCTTGCGCGAAGAACGTACTGCGCGATGATCGTGCTCGCAGCAGCTGCGCTGGGTACTGCAAGAAGTTTCGGTCCAGACTGGCCTTTGTATCTCCCCATCCGTTACAGAGTTTCGCAAACCTGGGAATTTGGGACAGGCGAACTAACCCTCATCTCTGCAGTTGACAGACGGAACTCGCGCGATGATGAACTAACAAAGCGCCACCATGGTTACCAAAGAATTCCCTCCGTTTTCGAAACTGCCCAAAAACCGTACTACTATGGAAGTAAGACCCCACACGTCAGCGCCGTCTTCACGACGGCCCTGTTTGGCCCTGCACCGGAGCGCTTCACCCGTGCACTGCCGCCAACCACCGGGAAAGCATCAGTGCATGCCGGCCTAATGACTCGGGTGTAGCAACAGTAAATGTGAGGCCAAAGCGACGGATCACGCCTGTCCGCAGCATTCCTGCGCCCCGCGAGGGCGCCTGCGAGGAGCAGAAATCACAACCTGAACAGGGTGCGCCCAGTGCGTCCTCTTGATTGAGCACTTTTGACAACTTGGAAGACACCACCGTCAAAATTCCAGAGCAGAAGACTCCCCGATCGGCAAAGGATCGGCAAGCCGGCACATGAGAAGGGAGCTTTTAGCGCTTATAGCGCTTTTAGCGCACATTTATTTGGCAAACCTCCCCGCACCGGGCAAGATGCTCAAATTAATTGCTTGATCATCTTGATCATCTTGGAAAAACAAAGGCGTCGCGGTGACTTAGTTCGCTTTGTTCGCTTAGTTCGCACATGTTTGCGCAGAGCCAAACAAGCCGCCGCGGAACACCAAGAAAGAGAAGGCCCTATCAGCAAAGGGCTGGCGAGCCGGCACATGAGAAGGGGCTTTTGGAGTTAGGATCACAAAGCTTCCGAAGTTTCGTGGACAGAAGTTTCGTCGACAGACCTGACACTTTGGAAGATAGCCGCTATAGCGCACAGTGCCATGTGCAATTCTCGCTGGCGCTGTGCAACTTATGGATGAACTAAAAATGGCAGTTGACGGATCGGGATACAAGTACTAGATTGATCCCCCAGATGTCCAAAAGATAATACCGCCAAGCCAAAAGATAATGGGGCCAAGCCAAAAGACGTGTCGGGTCAGTGACCCAGGGAGGTCGAAATGGCTACCGAACCCAAAAACGTGGGCAACGGTCCGCTTGCAGGCGCGCATGTGCCGGTTACCGTTGGGTTTCCGATAGCCCCGTTGAACCCGCCGGCGCCCCCCAGGTTCGCGACCTTCACCATGGATAGTTTCGGGATCTCGAACACGAGATCGCGTCACAACGACACCGATTTCGTCTACCTCAGCGCGATGGTCGGAGCGAACCCCATAGTGTCCGTCTCAAAACCGATGGGAGACGTGAACAACGGGACCCATTCCGTTGGGCTGAGTCTCGAAATCGACATTCCCGACGACGATACGCCCGTGGTGTTCTACTACCAGATCATTAACGGTCTCGGTGGCAACGATGCCAAGGCGAAAGCCGCTCAGGGGGCGTTGAACACCGTTGCCGAAGAGATCGTCAAGCACAAGGCCATCACGGTGGCCGCTGTCACCGTTGGAACCGTCCTGGTGCCGTTGTTCGTCTCTGCCCTCGGGGCGATCGCTGGAATTACCGAAGCAGGCCTCCTGCTGTTTGCGGATTGCGATGGCCGAGTTGCCGCAGGCTTCATGCCTTTCACCTGCAGCGACCTCATCAAGAGAACGGCCTCGGGTCAAAAGATTGCGCAGAACGCAAACCATGCCGGTACAGATTCACCAGACGGCTGCGGCTCCAACTCGCAGTATTCCACTGCCTGTACGATTACGACGGCGCCTTCGATCCAGACTGTCCTGGATTTGAAAGGCGCATGGGCCAGCGGCGGAGTCGCGGGGCCATTTATCTCCGTGACAGGAAATTCGATCTCCATCGACATGTCCGCGTCGCATCGCCCCGCGGCCAGCGGCTCGGTTCTCTCCAGTACCCAAATCTCGGTCAACTTCCCCGACGTCAAGACGACCTACACGGGCACCCTGCAGGCGCCCGATGTTATCAAGTGGTCGAACAACTCGACCTGGACGAAAGTCCCGGCCATCGCGACGGTGATCGACTTGAATGGCCAGTGGATGAGTGGCGGCGTCCTCGGCCCCGTCATCACGGTTCACGGCAACTCCATCTCGATCGACATGTCGGCGCTGAAGCGCCCGGCGGCGGCTGGAACTGTCCTCAACAGCTCGGACATTTCGGTAAATTTTCCCGATGACAAGGCCTACTCGGGCGTGCTGCAGAAACCAGGTACGATCCGTTGGTCCAACAACGCGACGTGGACGAAGTTCGAAACGTCGGTCATCAAACATCTCTTCGTATTGATGATGGAGAACCGTTCGTTCGATCACCTTCTGGGATTCCAGGGGATCACGGGAAAAGACACCCAGACGGGAGCCGCAACAAAGGCGGAAGACCTTGCCGAGCCCGGAGTTGTGACGCTCCAGCAGCCCTCTAATGAATTCGCCAATTTGAGATACACGGTCTCGCCAACCGCCGGCGACCGGACCTTCAACACACACGATGTGAAGCATCAGTTCCCCGACGTCTTGATGCAACTTTGCGGCCAGGCGGAAGGACAGGCCGTCATCAAGAATAAAGGCTTGAAAGGTGCCGCCTATCCGCCAATCGCCGAAGTGGCAGACCGTGGTTTCGCCGCTGACTACGCGATCAATTCGGACCCTAACAACCCAGGGGAGCCGATGCGATGCTTTGCGTCCGGCACGCTCCCGGTCTTGACGGCGCTGGCGAAAGAGTTCGTGCTTTGCGATCACTGGTTCAGTTCAATGGCCGGGCCGACCGAGCCAAACCGGATGTTCGTCCACGCCGCATCGTCTGGCGGATGGGACGATTCGCCTTCGACCAGCGACTATGTGGAAATATTCGGCGAGAAAACTGTAGGCGATGCCAGCGCCGGCATTTCGTTTGCGAATGGCACCATCTTCGATGCGCTGCGCCGGGCGAAGGTGCCGTTCCGTATCTACGCCGGTGACCAATTCCCGCAGGTCGGACTGCTCTCTGGGATCAGCCTCCTATCCGATGTCGATGACTTCGACAACTTCGCCACCGATGTCAACGACCCCACCTACGACGCTGCCTATACATTCATAGAACCCAGATACGATACGATTTCCCAGAACCTGGGACTTCCGTTCGTGAACAACGCACAGCATCCTGCCAATAGTGTAGAGCTCGGCGAAGCACTGATCAAAACAGTCTACGAAACGATCCGAAATTCGCCGCACTGGAACCAGAGCATGCTGATCCTCACCTGGGATGAGCATGGCGGTTTCTTCGACCACGTAACGCCACCGCCCGCCAAGCGCATTCCTACCGGCTCACCGCCAAAGGACATCGAGGGCAGGAGTTTCGGCTTCATGTTCGATCAATATGGGCCGCGCGTTTCAGCGGTTGTGATTTCGCCGTGGTGCCCTCAGAACATGATCGACCATCGACAGTTCGAACACTCGTCTATCCCGGCAACAATAGAGCAGCTGTTCGGTCTCAGCCCGCTCACTATACGGGACACCGAAGCCATCGGCGTGCAAACGCTTGCATCCCTCAGTGCGCCGCGCAACGTGACCACGCCAATACCGGACGCCATTACCGTCAGTCAGCCCAGCGGGCCGGTGCCGGGAACGCGCGTCCGCCGGTTCGACGGTGATTTCGTCGGTCGAGTCGATCTCCGGCAAAGTGCTGTCGGCGACTGCAGTCGGACCGGGCCTTGCGGCTTCGCCGCCGGCGGCGCAAGCTGTGTCAACGTCGGTGTTGGATCTCAACGATCCGTGGCTGTCGTCGGCGCTGGCAGTCGCCATCAAAGCGCATATGGAGGCGGTGCCGGCGGATGCTGCAAACATCAAGGCACGCGGATTCGGACTGAAGACCGTTGATGATCTCGCGCAATACTACAAAGACCTCACGCCGGTCGTTCAAAAGGCACGGGTGCTGGCGCGCCAGCAGAACGTTGCCGCACGAAAGCTGTCTGCTTCGCAGACCGGCAAACTCCAGATAGCTCAACAGGCTGTCACAGCCAAGGGGGGTTAGTTTGCGATTTAAGTGTCGGAAATTTCCCCTACTCGTGTTAC
This sequence comes from uncultured Acidobacteriaceae bacterium, assembly GCA_963821315.1. GTDB lineage: Bacteria > Acidobacteriota > Terriglobia > Terriglobales > Acidobacteriaceae > PALSA-350. Next base: position 13,578 of record CAWGDP010000026.1, read on the forward strand.
ATCCGCGATTTGAGTACAGCGCGACAACAGGAAATCCGGGGAGCGGCGGGATCTGCAGTTCAGCGGAGGAACCTATACGCTCTGCGTGAAGACTTGGTGAATAGGTATGCGGTCAATGCCGTCACCTTAAAACTCCACTTGCTGTACACTTTGCGCATTGAATCCGGGATCCAGTGAAACCCTTTCCGGCACGCTGCCAAAAAAGCGTCCCGGGATTGGAGATGCAATGGACATTGGCCTCAGGTTCAGGGTTGTTCAGGATTACGCCGCGCACAACGGCTTCGTCGGTGGCGTCCCCACCTACTTCAACGCAACCTACCAGGGCCGCGTGTATGGCGCGCTGATGTTGCCGGCCTCTGTGGCCGAGTGGCGCGATGTCCCTGACTCTCAGATGCCCCTCCCGTCGGGCGCAGATTTCGGCACCCGCATGCGCGCCGCCCAGGACTACGCCGCCCATAACAGCTTCGCGGGGGCTATTCCAACCTTTTTCGACGGCAACACGAATGGCGTTGTGGTGCACGGCTTGCTTCTTCTCAAGCAGGGCGGCGTTCAATGGCGCGACGTAACTGCCTTTGATCTAGGCAATCCTCCGGTGGCCGACGTCGCAGCACGCTTCCGCGCGACCCAGACCTATGCCACGGCGCAGGGCATGGTGGGCGGCCTTCCTACCTTTTATCAGGCCGATCGCGTCACCGACCCAATAAGACAAGTCAAAGCGACCTTTTATGGGACCCTGCTCTTTCCCCATGGCACAGCCGAATGGCGCGACGTTCATGCTGAGGAACTCGGCGCCGGGCCGATCGACGACCCGGCAACCCGTATGCGTTTGTTGCAGCAGTACGCCACCCGCAATGGGTTTGTAGGCGCATTCGCGAACTTCTTTCAGGCCGACTACGGCCCGGGTTTGGTGTACGGTGCGGTTTTGGTCAGCGCTCCAGGAGCCCAGTTCCGCGACGTGTCCGCCGCCGACCTGAATAACCCACCGGACGGCGACGACGGCGCCCTCTTCCGTGCCGTCCAGGACTACGCGAAAACCCAGAACCTGCCCGCAGCGTTCCCTACCTTCAACCGCGCCAACCGTAATGGCGCCACCGTATACGGTGTGGTCCTGCTGAATCAAAGCATCGCCGAGTGGCGCGACGTGCCGGTGGGGGCGCTCCTGACGCCTAACCCCACCGACGCCCCCGCCAGGTTCCGCGCCACCCAGACCTATGCGGTGGCAAACGGCGCAGTGGGCGGCTTCCCCAACTTCTATGAGGCGTCACTACCCGGTGGCACGGTCAATGGAACCGTGCTGCTGCGGGGCCCGGGCGTCCAGTTCCGTGATATCGCCGCCGCCGATCTCTTCCCCGATGCCATTGTGGGCGGCGCCATCCGGGTCAAATGGAATTCGCTCGGGGGACCCGCGGGCTTTCTCGGTGCACCCCTGACCCCCGAACTCCCATGCGCCGACGGCATCGGCCGCTACAACCGTTTCGAGGGCGGCGTAATCTACTTCACTCCCGCCAAGCTTTGCTTTGAAGTGCATGGAGGCATTCTCGACCGTTGGAACTCTTATCGAGCCGAGAGCGGGTATCTTGGCTATCCAGTCACGGATGAGGGCCCCTGGACCAGCCTCGCAGGTAAGCCGGGGCGGATTAGCACGTTCGAACGTGGAGCGATCGGCTGGGACAACGGGCCCATCGATCTGCCCTTGGTCTTCCAGCCCCCTGCAGCTGTTATCAGCACACCCGCAGGCACCGCGTTGGGTGGTTCGGTTGCCTTCCTCGTGCGCAGCGACGGCACTTACAGCTTCACCTATCATTTGCACGACAGCGGGCTGACCGGATACGACTTCAGCATCCATGCCGCCTTCGCCGCAGCCAACGGCATGACGCTGCTCGATACCTTTGGCGGCAGCGTCGCCGGCACGGTTGGATCCGGGAGCCGCGACACAAGCCAGACCAACCCCTACGTCAAACCCGCGGGGAGCGACAAGTCCATACCGGGCGATCCCTTGGTCGCGGCCAATTGGTCTTCATTCCAGCAGGGCAAGCTCATCATCTCGAAGGATTATGGCGCCTCCGGGGTCGCGGGCGCCTTTCTTGAAATCAGTAAGGCCATCCTCGATATAGGAGTGGGAGCGGGCGCAGGCTGGGTTGGCGTGGTCATTGCCGCGACGTCGGTCATCGGCTCTCTGCTGCCAAGCTTCGGCCCGGGGCAGACGCTGGGCGTGATCGCCGGCGTGGTCGTGTTTAACTTTGGCTACGGCCTGATCATCGCCGGGATTAGCGGCGTAGCCGTTACCGCCGTGAGCGATGCGTTGATTGCGCACAGGCAAATGAGTAACGCGGAAATCCAACTGGCCACCCCCGTGTTTCACAATACTGTTCCCTTTGATCGTGTCCGCATCACCAACCTGAATGTCACCGGGCGGGCCTTTACCGCGCCGGGTGCGGACGGGTTGATCTACATCAATACGCCCGTGGGATACTCTGAACTTTCAACTGTGTCTGGCCCTTACCCGGCCAACGGCCAGTTGTTAATCCACGAACTGACTCACGCCTGGCAGATAGTGAACACCAACTTCCTGCCTGGATTGGTTTGCCTTGGCGTGGTGACGCAGGCCAACAACACCATAGTGAACACAGACGTCTACCATGTCGGGCCCCCCGGTCCACCCTGGAGCGATTTCGGAATCGAGGCCCAGGCGACCATCGTTGATCAATGGTTCCAGCGCGGATCGGTCGAAAGCGATAGCGATCCGTATTTCACGTACATTCGCGACAACATTCGCGCCAGAAGAGGCTGATCAAGGAAGATACAGGGACACGTGGGGGGGCACGCTTGGCGCTTCAGCGGCGCTTTACCTCACCGCTCGCATTATCGAAAATAAGTTTCCTCCGCCGCCCCCGCCTTAACTTCAATAAAAAAGAGGAGTGGGAGATGCGGGACGAAATAACTCCCCACAAATCCGCGTCAATCTGCCAGAGCCAAGCTTTCCTGAATTTTTTAACATTTCCCTATGAATAGCGTTCATCTCATGATTGGTTTGTAGATCCGTTGTTTGGCTCGATGGTTATTTCGTATGTCCCGCATTTCCGGGGCGCGGCGTGCGATGGGTCTGCCGAGCAATCGTTCAAGACCTCCTTCGGCACTCGCCTCTTCTTTTTTCTATATAGGCTGACGGTTATCGGTAAGTCCGCCTTTTCTCAGGCGGGTTGTCCTCTATTTTTCCCATAAGATATATGCCCGCGAGTTTACTAGAAGACGCGGTATGCTAGTTAGCTAAGGGTCATGCCGATGGAGACTCAGCCCCGCGAATCCGAGGATCGCCACGCAGCGTTCGACCGGCAAGAGAAGATCATGCAGATGTACAGCGACAATGCGAAGAGCTACATGCAGCTCAGCGGTCTCGCACTGGCCCTAACGCTTACATTTGCTCGTGAAATCCTCCACGTCCCAAAGGACACGAATATAGCCGACGGCTGGATGATTGCCATGTGGGTGTGCTTTCTGACCACCATTCTAGCGGGAGCCTTTTATCAATATCTGGCTGTTAAATTCTTGGAACGCATGCTCGACAAGAATTCGTACAACCTATGGGCGTGGTTAGAGCCCGGATATATTTATGCGGTCATGCTCGGGGCCTTCTATGGCGGGGCGATCATTTTTACGATCTACGCAATAATCAGACTGAGTGGCTCCTCTGCGCGCGCTTGAGATCTCGAACAGTTTCCCTCAGACCGCTGCCTTCTTCGCTTTGGTAGATGCTCCCCTAGGATTATTGCTCGAGAGGAGATACGGGGATACCTATCCCCGCCTGCGTTGCTCTTGCAACTCTTGCTTGCCGCGGTGATTTCGTGCCTCCTGCCCACCTTCCCCGCGGCCTCGGTTCAACCCATGACATCCCAGCGGTCGCTCCTAGGACATTCCACTCGTTCCCAAGCTGCGTCACATGGTGTTCACCGCACCTTCCACAAAGATGAAAAAGCGTTAATCTTCTATTGAAGTTTTGTGGACAGACCGGAGCGGGCACTTTTGCGTTCCAGCGACGGTCAAAGTGCCAGCTCGGCCTGTCCACGAAACTCCGCAATTATGCGATTGTTTCTCCGATGGGACCGGGAGGTATCTGGTGCTTTCAAAATCCTTCAACTTTACGCTTGCTCCTCATATGCACGAGCATCCAGGGGAAAACGGCAACATCTCCCTGAACGAGGCAGCGGTGGTTGCTGCGGGTTTCGGATTCAGGAGGATTAGAAGCGTGAATGACCATCCCCTTTCCTTTTCCCGCCCCATCGCGGCGTACGCGATGATACTGAACAACAATCTCCAGTATGTTGAACGCTCCGAGCTGCTTCCATTCGTCACCCGTCTCTCAGGGACGGCGGATACCCCGGAAGTCGAACGTATCCGCGAGGACTTCCTGGCGATAGAAACAGTGCGCCGCATCATCTCTGTGATCTGCATTGAGCGGCTAAAGAACGAAACGCTGGCCGAGAAGTGCAGGAACGCGTCAACGCTGGAGGAGTGCTCTGCTGTCCTAAAGCGGGTGAGAGCCGTGGCCCTTCCCGATGCATGCGCTCATGGCGCCGCCGTTTACGCTCACGTCGCGGTAGACTTTTATGCGAAATGTCGGGGAGAGAAGTCAGAATCTCCAGCAGCGACTGCGGCATGCATGGCTGCCTCTTTTGACAGTGAAGGCAAAATCTTCCGCACCGCTTTCGAGCTTCTGGACGCCGCAATTCTGCTCGGGAAGCATGAGGAGATTAATGCAGACGTAGCGATGCGGCGCTTGGAAAAGGTGAAGGCTGCACCGTGAACGACGGGTAGGATTGAGTGGTCAAACAGACGGGACTGATACTTTGGAGGAGATACGGGAGGAGATACGGGGACAATCAACCAGCTGTGGGTGGCTGATATTACCTACATTCGGCTACAAAGTGAGTTCATCTACCTGGCCGTTGTTTTAGAGCAGCGCGACAACTGTCCCTAAACTTCATGAAAAACCATCCCTCGTTTCCAAAGTAGACACAGAGCCTGCCTTACCTGAACCTCCTGGCATGTCATAGGAGTCATTCCGGCTGTGCTTGAAAGACGACAGTCTCTCCTTTTTTGTGTGCACGCCAGACGCGGTGTGCATCCAGGGCAGGAAGCTGAACTCCATTGCGCCAGATCTGACTTGCGTGACCGGGCTCGAACAACGCGTCATAACGATCCCCCAACCATGGCTGTCCGCGGATATATACCTTCCCCAGCGCGGCGTTCGGAGCCACCGTCAGATCCTCACCGCCCCACGTCCGCAAACCAGCGACATCCGGAAGAACCAGCGTGTCCATCGCGTCATGACCCATGATGCGTACCGAGCCGATCGCATGTTCTCCCGGAGGATAGGCCCGGGGATCGACATTTTCCGGAAGCAGCGGACCAAGGTTGGAGTTAATGGCGCGCGCGAGCCAGTCAAATCCTTCCCCAGCATTTCCCGATCGGGTTAAAGCCATTCCTACATATCCGAACTCTCTCGGCCATGCGGGACCGCGCCAATAACCTCCCCACTTGGGCGTGTCGAACGCTAACGTGGGCAAGAGAGCGCCGTTGAATTTCGCAGGGTCGTCCAGCCGCCGCATCATGGCCGCAATACGAGCCGGATCGGTCTCGAAGTAGAGGAAATAGTAGGCATCCAGGTTTTCTCCCTGAGTCCAGAGTTTCCCCGTCTTCGTATCCAGGTCCCAATACCGCTCGGTAGCTGGATCCCATAGCTTCTCGCGCACAGCTTTCAGTGCCGCAGCATACTCCTGCTCCCACGGGGCCGGGTCTTCGCCCTGAATTTTCGACAGGTACATCATCTCCTGCAGGCTCCAGAGGTTATAGACCTGCTCGTTGATCGCGCTGGTCGGCTCCTTCTTGAGATCGATGAACGGCGAGTTCTTGTCGTCCCACCCGGTCTCATAGGTGTGCAGCCAGTCGATGAGATGATCGTGGTTCGGGTCGCGCACCTGGCCCAGATTACGCTGATAGGCCAACAATGCCTGCCACACGGTGCGCTCTCCAGCAACGCCCCCAGGCTTTTCATTCAGGATGGTGGTATCGCCGGTGAGGCGGATATATTCGCCGACCAGGGAGCCTTGCACCGGAACCCCCTGCGTCGCCACTTCAGGGCCCTTCGCCGCAAAGGTGTTCCCCCCCGAGGGAAAGATCGTCCACGGGGACGTTCCGTCGCCCTGAGCGTTCACGGCGTAGCGGAACCAGTTCAGAATCGACCCTCGCGCAAGATCTTTTCGACCGGTTGCGGCCATGGCCTGCGCCTCCGCAATCCCATCGTTGCTCCACATACCCATGAACACATTCCAGTCCGCAATCATGAGAGGACTAGCCGGCAAATAGCGGGCTTGGCACGTCGTATTGAGAAGCCCTCGCCAGAACCAAAGCTCGCTGCGAACCAGTTCCTCCGGCGCTATGCTCTCTTGCTTTCCAGTTGTCCCGATGGTGAACTTGACCGGGTCGGCGGGCGCAACCAAGGGTGCTGACGCCAGATACTGGTTCCAGTCTCGATGGGTCGCCTGGTCGTAGAGATCGGGTGAGGCGCTCAGCTCTGCGAGAGCGGCTTCGGCTTCCTTCTCCGTTCCGTCGAGGGAGATCATGAGCGCGGCCTCGGCTCCGCTGCGCAGGCTCCACTCGAAGCTTCCTTCGTGCGATAGTTGACTGGGGGCGGCCAGCCATCAATAACCGATACGGCCAATGATGGGTGCCGTAACTGACCACGCTAGGATTGCTGTTTGGAAGAACCTGAAAACCATCTTCCCCACTGTGCAGAAGCACAACAATTGGGTCTCGCGACTGGACGATCTTGATGCGAAGAACTGCGTCGGGTTTGCCGTAAACGGGATAGACAGTAAGCGATACCTCGGGTCCGCCATCGAACGCTACCCTATACACCGTCCGGTCCGCAAAATAGGTCATGCTGCGTTTTGCCGGGCTGTCGGCCATGCTGTAGGTTCGTCGCGACGAGTCGACGAAGACAGGCGGGTCGATCTCCAGCGCCGCCAGGCGATCGCTGCTATTGGAGGGAATCGTTGATCCGGCCACGGGAATAATCATCTTTTGCCCGCCAAATCCTCTCTCCTGTAGCGCCATAAAGCCGTTGGATTGGTAAATGAGAGTCTTGGGCGGCGTGGCCGCATCGAAGCGGGTGAACGTAGCGTAGTCGAACCCGTCGCTCAGGTACGGAGGAAACGGCGCAGGAGCCCCGCCGGCCAGCGCAAATACGGAACTGTTCATCAACAATATCGAAAGGCGTATAACCCGAGAAATCTTCATAGCACTCCTTTTTCCGCGTTAACCTAAGTAGCATCGGCACTCGATCTGCGCCACCCCGAGGCTTACCGGATGCGAACAGTTCTCCTCTTTTTCGCGATTCTCTCCGTCTCGTCGCACGCTCAGACCACGGGCGCCCCCAAGTCCTTTGTCATCGCCGACGTCCACGCCAGCCCATTCACGTCCAATCCCTTTATGCACGGCAACTCCATCCAGGGCGACCGGTATTTCCTTACCCAGGCCACCATGGCCGACCTCATTGCCACCGCTTACGGCGTCGATGTAGCCAATGTGCAGGGAGGTCCCACCTGGCTCGAGCGCAATCGCTACGACATCCGCGCGAAAGTGCCGCCCAATACCACACAGCAGGACGTCAAGCTCATGCTGCGCGCTCTCCTCGCCGACCGCTTTCACCTCGTTGTGAAAACTGCTACTGCTCCCGTGCCAACCTACGTCCTCTCCGCCGGCTCCGGAAAGCCGAAGATGACGGAGTCGGAAGGTTCGGGCGATGGCTCCTGCGTCCCTCTTCCTCCGCCACCAAACAATCCTCCCGGCGCACCGATCTACATCAGCGCCAACTGCAAGCATCTCACCATGCCCGCACTCGCCGACACTCTCCACAACTTCGCTGGAGGGTATCTCGATCAACCGGTTGTCGACGAAACCAACCTTGCAGGCGCCTGGGACTTCACCATCAAATGGACCCCTCGCAACCTGCTTGAAAAGCAGGGTGCCGATGGCATCTCCATCTTCGCCGCCGTAGAAAAGCAACTAGGACTCAAGCTGGAACTCAAAACCGCTCCCCGCCCCGTCTTCCAGGTGGCGAGCGTGGATGCAACTCCCACCCCCAACGTCGCCAACATCGACCAAGCCCTTCCCGAGCCGCCTCCGGCCGCGTTCGATGTCGCCGTCATCAAGCCCAGCGCCCCTGATGAGAAGAGCTACGGCCGCATCACCGGTAACCAGATCGAGACCCGCGCCATTCCCCTTAGGTTCCTGATTAACTTTGCCTGGGACATCAACCCCAGCAATAAGGAAGGGATCGCCAACGCGCCCAAATGGCTCGATGACAGCAAGTTCGACATCACCGCCAAGGCTGGAGCCAATGTTCGCGTGGATAAGTTTTCCTCCGCCAGCCTCATCAACTACGAAGACCTCCGCAGCATGATGCGGGCCATGATCACCGAGCGTTTTCAGATGAAGTGGCATATGGAGGACCGCCCCGTCACCGCTTACACTCTAGTAGCGGCCAACCCCAAACTTAAGCCCACGACCGACCCGGCCGAACGCACCAAATGCAAGGAAGGCCCGGGTCCGGACGGCAAAGATCCCCGCACCGCCAACCCCATCCTCAACCGCCTTCTCACCTGCCAGAACATGACCATGGCCCAGATCGGCGACGAGCTCCAGCACGTAGCCAACGGTTATATCTACAACACGGTAATGGACGGCACGGGTCTGAAGGGCTCCTACGATTTCACCCTCAGCTTCAGCTCCGCCGATAAGATCCTTCCCACCCCCGGAGATGCCGCCAACAACTCCGACCCCAATGGCGCCCTTTCCGTCTTCGACGCCGTCAACAAACAGCTCGGCCTCAAACTGGAAAAGACCAAACGTTCTTACCCCGTCCTGGTCATCGATCACATCGACGAGACCCCCAGCGAAAACTAGGTCGTTGGGCAGAATATTTCGGACTTTATCGCCGTAAATGCTGAGGAATTTCGCTCTGCTCCTCGGGCCTTCGAGGAGTTTAAATATGGCCAGGATCTGTCATCTAAAGTGTGGATCGCTATTTCCACCGCCCTTCTTATTTTGTACTTCGGCACGGATCTTAAGCATTAAAAAGAATTCAGTGAGAGAAGTCCCCCTATCTATCCCCCTTATCTTTCCCGGGCCGTTGCATTGACATGTGCAACACATGCAACTATGTTCATAGCATGGCAAAAATGATCCAGGTTCGAAATGTCCCGGATACGCTTCATCGCAGCTTGAAAGCGAGGGCCGCGATGGCGGGCATGTCGCTCTCCGATTATTTGCTCGGTGAGCTCCGAGAGATCGCGGAGCGTCCGACGCTGGCCGAATTTCGTGAGCGTCTGCACAAGCGCAAACCGCTTCCCGTCGCTCTCGACACCAGCGGACTCTTGCGCGAAGAACGTACTGCCCGATGATCGTGCTCGATGCCTCCGCGACCGTCGACTGGCTACTGCAAACCCCAGCCGGACAACGCATAGAGGAACGTATCTACGCACGCAAGGATACCCTGCACACCGTTCACCTGCTCGATGTGGAGGTTGCTCAGGTCCTGCGGCGTCTGGTGCGCGAGGGGACGCTGGCACGCAAGCGGGCCGAGGAGGCAATGGAAGATCTGATCGTCGTTCGTGTCACACGGTATGCCCCTGTCTTGCTCCTCCATCGTATCTGGCAGCTGAGACAGAATCTGAGTGCTTACGATGCAGCCTACGTGGCGCTTGCCGAGGAATTGAAGGCTCCTCTGATCACGCGTGACCAGAGGATCGCCGCAGCCCCCGTTCATGCGGCCACGGTCGAGGTCTTCTAGGTGGGCCCCGTGAATCCGCCTTATCCAACCGCGTTCTTGAACTGTCGTAATTTTCCTACAAAGCGCATGAGGAGAACCCCGTAATGCCGATGACCCGACGTGATTTCTTGCAGCAAGGGGCAACCGCTGCTGTCGCTCTAACCACCGTCCCATCCCTATTCGCCGATCCGCTGGGACTGCCCATCGGCTGCCAGACCTATCCTGTCCGCGCCTCCATCAATCCGGATTTTGCCGGGACGATGAAGGGCCTTTCCGCAGCGGGCTTTCAGACCATCGAGCTTTGTTCGCCCTTCGGCTATGAGGAGTTCTCCAGCCTGGCGCAGTACAAACCGCAGCAGCTGCGCCGGATGCTGCATGATTACGGCCTAACCTGTATTAGCGCGCACTTTGACACAGGGGAGTTGTTCCAACATGCGGACGAACGAATCGCATGGGCCAAGGAGCTCGGCCTGACCCAGATGGCCACGGCCAGCCTCGGCTTCGGCACACTGCGTAAGGGCGTTCCACCCACCGTGGATGACGTGAACCGCGTCACCGGTCTCTTCAACACCTTTGCCGCCAAGGCACATGATGCCGGCATAGTTGCCGTGCTGCACAACGAAGGCTTCGAGACAACCAGCATCGACGGCAAGCGCGTCTACGACATGGAGATCGAGCGGCTGAATCCCAAGACGGTGAAACTGCAGTTTCAGGTCTCCACCATGCAGAACGGCTTCGATCCGGTGGATTACTTCACCCGCTATCCGCACCGCTATATTTCCATGCATTGCCAGGACTGGGTGATGACCCCCGACGGCAAGGCGAAACAGGTGCCGCTGGGCAAGGGCGTCGTGGACTGGAAGAAAGTCTTCACCGCGGCCGGGAAGGCTCACATCGAAAACTACTTTGTCGAACTGGAGCAGGATCCTGCGCTGATGGCGCAAAGCGTTCCTTACCTGAAGAGCTTGCAGGTTTAAGGAAGAGGTGTATTTCCGCCCTGGGCCCGGCGGGCAATCGGTCTGCCCCGCCGTGCCTCGGGCGTGCGCTTGCACCACGACTTGGCCTCTAGTTTCAGTTTCAGGGACAGGAAGCTGTGCCGGTCTGCTCCACGCCTTTCTTGCCACTCTTTAGATAGCCATAAAGCCCGCCATCGTTTAGTCTTGCACCGCAGTGATTTGAAACGATTTGCGGAACTGTCGCATGGAGACGAAGCAATACCTCGAATATCTCGACAGGGAGATGACTATTATGGGCGTCCTGACGGCCGTTGCCGTTGTCGCCCCTGGTGGCATACTGAACGCCGCGTTGACCAGCGATAAAGGCCAAATGGGGTTGTTATGGAAGTCCGATCCATTCTTTATCCTTGCCGGGTCGGTGTTCTGCATTTTCGGCGCATTGTTCTTTTACAAGCAAAGGTCCTACCTTGCATGGTATTTCGGTCAGATAAGCCTTGAGGAGACTATCGGAACAAAGGATTCCGTAAAACTTCGAGAATGGCTTCTTGAAGCTGACTCCTGGGCCACTTGGTGGCCTTACGGCTGGGGCTTCATTTTTCTCATTGCCGGGTTTGTCGAATACGTTCTGGCCCTCGTTTTTTTCTTGCTTCCGCAACAGTGGCATTGGCTGGATGGCCATCTCTGGCTGGTCAAATCAGTCCTGTTTTGCGCCTGCCCTTTAATCGCCGCAACGATAGCCGCTGAAGAATGGTTTATTCGCACCCGCTACAGCTTCAGCGATCATCCGCATGCGGATTGCTGGGCCGCAATGTTGAAACACGACCCGAATGAAGAAACACCGCCTGTGCGGCTGGTGATGCCACACGACGGTGTGTTTACAAGACTGAAGCCTTCGAGTTTGCACGGCGTTGGTGTTTTCGCAATCAGGGATATCCCAAAGGGGTCACCAATTTTTGGTGAGGATGAGTGCGATCTATTCACGGTGACACAGGATGAAGTGAAAGTTCAGCCTGCGGAATTCCAGGAGCTATATAAAGATTTTTGTCCGCGGTCCGGGGACACATACCAGTGCCCCCGGACCTTCAACGACATGACACTGTCCTGGTATCTGAATACGTCGAAATCCCCGAATGTGGCCGCCGACGAAGATTTCAGATTTCGGGCCATTCGGGATATCGGGGTCGGCGAAGAGCTTACCACTGACTACGACACTTACAGCGATAACGATCAGTTGCAGTGAGTTAAATTCAACTAACCTTCCGGCGACGCCTGCCTCTGCGGTTGGCAAACGGTAAAAATGCGCGAGATCAAGTAACAAAGCGCCACCATGGTTACCAAAGAATTCTCGCCGTTTTCGAAACCGCCCCAAAAACCGTACTACTATAGAAGTAAGAATCCACACGTCAGCGCCGTCTTCACGACGGGCCTGTTTGGTCCTGCACCGGAGCGCTTTACCCGTGCACTGCCGCCAACCACCGGGAAAGCATCCGCGCATGTCGGCGTGAGGGGCCGGTGATCCCAACAGTAAATGTGACACTAAAGCGACAGGTCACGCCTGTCCGCAGCATTCCTACGTCCCGCGAGGGCGCCTGCGGAGAGCAGAAATCACAACCTAAGCAGGGTGTCGTCTTGGTGAGAAAAAGGGGTGTCGCGGTGACTTAGTTCGCATAGTTCGCTTAGTTCGCACATCTTTGCGCAAAGCCAAACAAGCCATCGGGGAACACGAACAAACAGAAGGCTCGATCGGCAAAGGACTGGCGAGCACCCAGAGGGCTTTTAGCGCTTATAGCGCTTTTAGCGCACATTTATTTGGCAAACCATCCCCAAGGACGGTCTCCCCGGGGAATCGATTGCCAGGGGGATCGGAAGAGAGACGCTGCTAAGGACGCATCCCGTTAATCGTAGGTTATTGGGATCTCACATGCCTTTCGCCGACACCTTCTGCAGCACACTGATCAACGGCTGCGCGGCAGGAGGTATGGGCGTCTGGCCATCTCGTACCATCTGAGCGGCATCGATGTCCTTGCCATAGAGACTCTTGTTGGCGTCGTCGTCGGATGCCATGGAGGCGGTACCTAACGAAGCGCCTGCGAACAGCCCCTTCGATTTCGAATACGACAAGATGTCCACATTCGGATCGTTAAATGCTGCGGCGTTCGCTCCCGCCGGGCCTGCCACAGCGGAGGCGCCAGCGCCGAGCTTCAGCTTGCCCGACAAGACCTTGTCCGCTCCTCGCTGAGTGATTACCAGCAGAACGTAGTCAGTGGAAGTGGAGCCCAGTTGTGCGCCCAGGCTACTGGTATCGAGGGTATACATGATGGGCGCTCCCCACTTTCCGTCCATGTTTGCTCCTGTGCGGCAGACCAGCACGCCCCGGCCATAGCTGACTCCGATTCCAACCCCTACCTTCTTAACGCTGGGGTACACCAGGACACATTTCGCCCTGCTCCACGCGGTATTCGATATTTCTTTTTTGTCTGCTATCGTTTTCAGCACAGCGGCCGATTCAGCTAGCCGTTTATCCGCCTTCTGGGCAACCGCTGGAACCGCCGCCACCAAACAGAGGAGAACTGCGATCAAATTGCTTTTCATCCGTTACGCTCCTGCCTTCTCATTCTCTAAAGGACTCTTCTAACGATAGTTATCGCGGCTTGTATTCCGCCGCCCGGCCCGCCACCAGTACATTGCCGTCCAAATCCAGCCACTTCTTCGATTCGCCTCAATGCGAGTTGGTCTCAGATCTTTTTGATTTTCCGTCGCGGCTCTTTCAGAGCTCGGAACAGCGTCCTCCGTGTCTACCTACTTTTCCCTCAGCGCGGACAAACGGCTTCTAATATGCCAGCGCGATAAGAGTCGAGAAGTACGCCCCTAAGGTCAGTGGCAGAATCATCACGGCGGAGCCGAGGAAATTCCTTCCTTCTGGAGAGTCCAAGTTTGGCGGCCATCTTTATTAGATCTGCGAAAGAGTTCGCGTGCATCTTCTGCATCACTTGGCCTCGGTGCGCTTTGACTGTGATTTCGCTAATGCCGAGTTCCCCACCGACCTGCTTGTTCAACAACCCGGAAGACACCAACGCCATGACCTGCCGTTCGCGGGGGGAGAGAGAGGCATAACTTCTCCGAAGGGCTTGCTTCTCCGCCTCTTTAGCAAGAACAAGACGGCTCCGTTTGAGAGCTTCTCGGACAGCGCTCAAGAGTTCGTTGTCCCGGAAGGGCTTGGTGAGGAATTCAACAGCTCCTGCCTTCATAGCTTCTACAGCAGTCGGTATGTCGCTTTTGGCGCTGAGAAAAATGGTTGGGATGTGAGGGCATTCTACGGCTGCACGCTTCTGCAGTTCGAGACCGCTTAGGCCCGGAAGAGACACGTCCAGCAACAAGCAACTGGGAACAAGTTCGAGCGGATGGGCGAGGAATTCTTCGCCCGACGCAAAGCACTCCGGATGCCAGCCTTCGCATCGTATGAACCGCTCCAGTGATTCCCGCACAGTCCTGTTCGGATCGACGACCAGGACGACCGGTGTGAACCTTGATGTTTCTGTAGACCCGAATCGATGATGGACGGACAAGCTTGTCCGATTTTCCAAACGAGATCCCATCAGAATGACACCCATATCGGCCTCCTTAATGTTCCCGCAATTTGTTCTGAAGATGCTGTCCGGGGATTTGTAATTCAGCACTTTCTGATCGAGATTACTCAGAAGGCGATAGCGCCGGTTACAGGAACACTATGGAGTCACATCACATTCGCAGACAACCCGAATTCGACGGAATCTTATTCGTTCTTTGGTCTTTCCGATGGTCCGACTTTTTGTGGAAGGACGGGGGAGGAGGAGGGCATTTCTGAAATTGCAATATGCTTTCTTCCAAATAGCCGGGCATCGATCGACCAAGCGCCTGGTCCGATCATTGCCAATGTGCCGCCAAGGACCGCTAATACGAATGACAATTCATTGCCGGCGCCAGCCAGGGCGATCCACACCTCGATGATGACTAGCAGTGCTCCTGCCAGGGGCGTCGAAAAACCGGCCAGGATAAACAATCCGAGCACAGCTGCGATGATTTGCGGGACAATTGGCCCAGCCGCAGGAAATTGGTTAAGGGCCACAATTCCATGGAATAGTAAGACGATACCTGTGACCAGTCGCTGCATGAAGAGGCCGAAACCTGGCCACCCGTTCGCGAACGTCGTGAATAGTCGTTGCACCTTATCCCCTGGGGGAGGATACGGCTCTTTGCAACGCCCTGGGAACAGCCGAAGGCCGGAACGGAAACCCTACTTTTGGGTGATTAAAGGTCGATAATTCCGCGCTTGAGGCCAATCGTGACAGCGTGCGCTCGATCGCTGGCATAGAGCTTGGAAAGGATGTTCGTGACACGGCTCTTGACCGTCGCCTCAGCGATGAAGAGTATGTCGGCGATCTGTTTGTTGGAATTCCCTGCTGCAATCAGTCTCAGAACCTCGATTTCGCGAATGGTCAGCTCGTCATCTGTGGCGTGCTCAGCGAGTTCGGCGGCGACCTCTGGAGGTATCCTCTTTCGCCCTTCCATTACCAAATGAATCGTTTCGAGCAGTTCTCGATCGTGCCCTTTCAATAGATAAGCCCGGGCTCCCGCGCGGAGAGCGCGCAGCACCTGGGCATCGCCGCTATAAGTGGTAAGAACAATGATGCGCGCGTCAGGGAATTCGGTCAGAATACGGTTCATGGCCTCGATTCCGTTGAGGCCAGGCATTTGAAGATCCATCAGGGTCACATCTGGACGATGCATGCGAAACTTCTCGATGGCCTCTTCGCCGTTGGAGGCTTCCGCGACCAATTTCAGGTCAGGCTCCGCGTTGACCACAGCCGCAATGCCCTTGCGGAGAAGAGGGTGATCGTCCGCCGCGAGAATTCGAATCATGCCAGGAACGCTGCTCATCTCACCTGCCCAAATGGAACAACCGGAATCGACGGCCGTTCAGACGTTTCTCGTACGCCAGCGCCGCGGCGACTGTCAACTCCAGCTCCGTGCCCACACCCACCTCGCTCCAAAACTCCAGGCGTAAACCGATCCGCTCAGCGCGCTCCCGTATTCCCGGTATGCCCCAGTGTCCGGACTGCCCGCCGGCCTTCAGTATCTTGGGGTCGATCCCCTTACCATCATCCCGGATACGCAGGCGAAGCTGATCTTCATCGTATCGGATCTCCACCTCGATGTGGCTGGCAGCGGCGTGCTGAAATGCATTTCGGATTGCCTCGCGGGAAATCTTGTAGACCTCCTCCTGAAGCATCAGTGACAAGTTCTGTTCCTTGCCTTCGACGATTACCCGGAAGCGCGGAGAATGACCATTAAGTTCCTGGTCCTTTGCCAGCTCATGCCCCGTCGCTTCGA
The DNA here is from genome assembly GCA_963821315.1 of uncultured Acidobacteriaceae bacterium. Taxonomy (GTDB): domain Bacteria; phylum Acidobacteriota; class Terriglobia; order Terriglobales; family Acidobacteriaceae; genus PALSA-350. The sequence continues at coordinate 29,733 of CAWGDP010000026.1, forward strand.
GCAATTGCGGAAGGCTGCGCTGCCCCACCGGGTCCGGGCGCAAGTCCTGAATCGCTGCACGCCCCTCGGTGATGCCCCCTTCCGCTGCGAGTATCGCTTCCTCCAGGACGGCCATCGCATTGTCCGCTCTTCGCAGCAGCAGGGTGCGAGCCGCCTCAATTTGGAAAAGCGCTCCTTGAAAACTCTGAAGGAGAGTATCGTGTAGTTCGCGCGCGATCCGCGTGCGCTCCGCCACCCGCTCCTGTACGCGAAGTGTGATGATCCGTCTTGTAATGGCCACGCCAAGAACGGCCGCTAGTAAGAACGTGGAGATCGCTGTTGCCTGCACGACAACAAAAATCCTGAGCTGCGTGCTTCTCATGTCCGCGGCGGCGAGCGCAAGTTCTCCTCTGACTTCCTGGTCGGTCCCGGCGACGAGGGAAGCGCAAAGAGACTCCACCGGTTTCAGCTCATTGTCCAGTCGAAGCTGAAGAGCCTTCCAGTCGCCGGACGCAGCCAAACCATTGATCGCCTCCAACTGCGTCGGCAATGTAATCGCAATCGCTTGCAAGGTTGGCTGAAACTCGGGTTCTACATGGGTCTCATAAGGCAAGCGGCTGAGCGTGCTCATCTCGCCTTGTGTTTCTTCCAGGAGAGTTCTGCGCAGTGGCTCGGATTCCCTCGCGAGGCCGCCGGCGTCTCTGGAATGCGACAGCTCATCCAGCCGCTGATGAACTGACAGAAGACTTACCTGAAGCCGCAACACCCCGATCAGTTCCTGACCGACATCTTTAAGACGTTCCGTTTGCAGGCGGGCGAGATGAAATTGCCAGAGGAGGAGACCATTACCACCCAGAATGAGCGCGATCAAGAGAGCGAAAGTGAGCTTCAGTCCCGCACCGATCTCGAGTTCGTTGAGAGCTACAGAGTTCATTCGCTTCGGTCCGACCGCGCTCCAGTCCTTCCAAGATAAACCCGAGTGGAAACGGGTAATCGATTTCTTGCCGCCCGCACCAATCAGTTCGCCGGCTTGGCTGAGCCGGCAGGAAAACCCGTGATATGGACCAATTGCTTTTCCAGCGCTGCCGCCGCTTCCGGCGCGCCCTCTTTCCCCGTCAGGACCGAATACACGGCGGCGATATAGACTGCGGTGACTTGCTCGTAGGCGCGCCCGGTCACGTTGGAGGGCCGGCTGATGACGCCGCCCCGCTGCAGCCCTGCTTTCTCCGGATCGGAGATCGAGGGCAGATCGTAGACTTCGGGCTGCCCGGGCCCCGTGCCGGGGCTGTTATTCGTTTGTTTCATGGATTGGATTTGCGCTCGTGTCATAAAGTGCGCAAGTTTGATTCCCTCCTGAGGATGGGCCGAATACCGCGAAACCGCCAGGCCTGAACCTCCCAGCGTTCCCGCTCGCCCGCCGGGGCCGCCAGGAATGCTTGTGTATCCGGTCCGGTCAACTGCCAGCGAGTCCCGCCATCGGAGCAGCCGAGGCCGCCCGGTGGGCGTAATCGTGGTTTCTGCCCAGGCGCGGTTAAAAGCGGCCCCTCCTGAGTCGAACACGTTCATCGAATCCGTTTCCCGATACTCGAGGACGCTGGGTGGTGAAATCCAGCCAATCCAGCGCTTGGCCCGTTGCCATGCCCGAATGGCCGCCGGATTATTCACACTAATGGTGCGGTCGTTCTCAACGATCCGCCCCCCTCCCTCAGCAAACTGCCATTCGAGCGCATTGCAGGTCAATCCTTCTGTTGGCGCACCCTGCCATACATAGCCCCAGAAGTCTTTTTTTCCCTTGGCGCGCTCGCCCTTCTGGATCCGAACGGCCATCCTCTCGAGTTCGTCCCATGTTGTTGGCGGATGGTCGTAGCCATATTCCCGAAGAAGGTCGGTCCGGTACTCCAGAGCCCCGATCTGAGCGCGATAAGGAATGGCCGTCAGTTTCCCGCTCACCGTGTAGCTCGGTAACAACTCCGGTCTCAGTTGGCCGATTTCCGCCGCCGAAGAAGGCCCCAGGTCGACCAGATCCCCCTCCAGAATCCCCGGCCAGAACACATCCACACCCAGGACATCGGGTCCCGAACTACCCTGTCGCAGGAGCCTGCGGGAGAGATTCAAAGCATCAAGAGTGTTTTCTGGAACCGGAAGATCCTTGACCTGAATTCCAGTTTCCTGCGTGAACTGCCGCAGCAGGCGCTCCGCTTTCTGGTCATGTTGCGACCAGCCAGGGCGGAAGAATGTGAGTGCCACCGGCTCCCGGGAAGACTGGCGGCAAGCACCACAGGCCATCGCCACCAGGAGAATCCCGAGGACCTTCCCGGCGCTCGCCCAACTCGCCCGGACACGCCCAACACGCGTATCTGCCGATACGAGATCGACTCTCCCACACATGCGCGTCCTCCGATCTGGCAGCTCTCACCGAACTCACGCTGATGCTGCCGACTTTAGAGTCGGCCCGTTCCGGTCTTCCACGATCTCCTGCACCCCCGTCACCGGCGGTTCGGGCTCGGGGCCTTTGCAGGGACCAGACGGAGTAACCCTAACATCAGTTATAGGATTAGTCCGTCTGGATTATAGGCGCTCGCGCTGCTTATACCTTGGCTGGTCGTTCGCGAGGAAAAGAAGCGGCTGGTGTACACCATGCGCTACCTCCGGGCCGCTCTTGGGCGAAGTTTTCTTCGTGAACACGTGGAATGCCTCAAGCACCCGGCGTCTGCGCACGGGGTGAACCCTCAAGAGGCCGACCGTGATAAGTTGCTTGGAACTCTCTTCCATGGGTGAATGTGGGTATGAGTTCTATACAGAGTCGCCTGCCGTGGAGCATGGCAAGTCCGAAGTCCCCGGTCCACATAGTGGTCCTGGCTTGCCTGGTGGCTTTCCTTTCCTACCTCGCTGCCGAGCTAGGAGGGGCTCTGGTTCTCCGGCCTCAAATGGTCTGGCCGCTTTGGCCGGGTTGCGCGTTCCTGGTTGCGGTGTTGCTCTTGCTACCGCGGGGGATCTGGCCAATACTGATCGCAGCAGGCTTGGCAGGATTTGTTCTCTATGACCTGCACGCGGGCTTGACGTTTCGTTCTACCGGGTTACTCATACTGGCCGATACGGTCGAAATTCTCATCGCTTCTCTTGGAGCTAGCTACCTCTGCGCCGGTCTGCCTCGTCTGAATAGCGTAGCGTCACTGGCCAGGTATTCATTTGTTGCAGTCATCCTCGCTCCGATGGCGGCAGCATTTATCTCCACGTCCGCTTTCGGCGGAAGCTACTGGATTCGTTGGAGGATTGGTTTCCTTACCGAGGCACTAGCCCTTCTCACCCTAACTCCAGCCATTTTGGCCTGGGCGAGGACGAGACAGGCATGGGTGCGGAAGCCACGCGCTTTCTATTTTGAGGCAGCCACTCTGGTCGCCGGACTGACTCTTCTGAGTTATGTCGCCTTCGTGGCTCCTGTGCGCAGCAGCGCGCCGGTACTGCTTTATTCACTTCTGCCATTTCTGCTATGGTCCGCTTTGCGTTTTGGAATGACGGGAATCAGCACGTCGATGATAGTAGTTGCCTTTCTGTCGATTTGGGGTGCAGTCCACGCACGCGGCCCCTTCAACGGAGCAGAGCCACTCAACAATGTGATGTCGCTACAGCTATTCCTGTTTTTCGCTGTAGCGCCATTCATGGTTCTTGCAGTTCTCGTAGAAGAGCGCGAGCGGACTGGGCACGCCTTGCGCGAAAGCGAGGAACGCTTTCGGTTGATGGCGGATACCGCGCCTGCACTGATCTGGATGTCAGGTACCGACAAGCGCTGCACCTACTTTAATAAGCCTTGGCTGGACTTCACCGGGCGATCCATGGACTCCGAGCTTGGAAACGGCTGGGTAGAGGGAGTTCACGCCGACGATTTGCGGACATGCCTGGATACCTACACACAGGCGTTTGATCGCCGTGAGGAATTCAGAATGGAGTACCGCCTTCGGCGGCACGACGCAGAATATCGATGGGTTCTCGACATCGGAGTGCCGAGATTTGACCAGGAAACCTCTTTTGCGGGTTACATCGGGATTGCCGTTGATGTAACCGAGAGCAAGCAAGCCGAAGAAGCCCTTTTCGAAAGCGACCAACGGTTTCGTCTTGCAGCGCAGGCTGGGAACATGTATTCCTTCGATTGGGACGTCTCGGCAGACACGGTGGTGCGATCCCCCGAACGTGCCAAAGTCCTTGGCATCACGGAGCCGCTACGTGTTACCCATCGGCAGTTCGTGGACACAATCCATCAAGACGACCGCCCAAGGTTTCTAGCCACAATCGCCGCACTCACCACGGAGAAACCGAGTGCAGAGATCATCTACCGGGTAATCGTTTCAAATGGCGCTTTCATTTGGCTAAGGAGCAGCGCACGTGCCTTTTTCGACAGCGAAGGGAGAATGCTTCGGGTCGTCGGCATGGTCGCGGACGTAACCAGTCTCAAGCGAGCGGAAGAGGCGCTGTCAGGCATGAGTCGTAAGTTGATTGAATCGCAGGAGCAAGAACGCGACCGCATCGGGAGAGAGCTTCACGACGACATCGGTCAACGTCTCAGCCTGTTAGCTTTCCAGTTGACGCAACTCCACAATGACACTCTCATTTTGCCTGAAGTCCGCGGCCGTATGGGCGAATGCCTGAAGCAGACTTCCGAGATTGCCACCGACATTCAATCCTTGTCACACGAGTTGCATTCGTCAAACCTGAAATATTTGGGTGTTGCCGCCGCCATCAGAAACTTCTGCCGAGAACTTGGCGAGCAACAGAAAGTGGAGATTGACTTCAAGGCCCACGATTTGCCGAGCCCCTTGCCCCAGGATATTTCTCTGTGCCTCTTCAGAGTTCTGCAAGAAGCCCTCCACAATTCGGTGAAACACAGTGGGGTAAAGCACTTCGAAGTGCGCTTGTGGGCAACATCGGATGAGGTTCAGCTCACCGTTAGAGATTCCGGCATGGGCTTTGACCGCGAAGCGGCGAAGGAGAGGCGCGGTCTTGGCCTCATCAGCATGGAGGAGCGATTGAAACTGGTGAAGGGAGCGTTGTCAATCGAATCGCAACTCAAGCGCGGCACGACCATCCACGCTCGCGTTCCTATCGTTTCGGGGAGCGATTCCATGAGTGCAACCGCGATTTAGTGATCAGAATGAGAGGCTCCCCGATAAAGTATGCGGGCTTACCCGGCCTTTTCCAGCAGAGTTACGGAAAGGTCACGTTTCTGTACCATCTCGGCGGTAATGTTCAACTTCTTGATTTTCTTATTACTCGGGAGGTGGTACATCAGGTCCAACATCAACTCTTCCAGGATCATGCGCAGGCCTCGTGCCCCGACTTTGCGATTGAGGGCCTCGCGCGCAACGGCGCGGGCGGCGTCGTCAGAAAACAACACGCGTACACCCTCATACTCGAAGAGCCGTTGGTACTGCTTGAGGATGGCATTTCTGGGCTTGGTGAGAATCTCCACCAGAGCAGCCTCATCGAGCTCGTCGAGAATTCCAATCACCGGCAGGCGTCCGACAAATTCCGGGATAAGACCGAACTTGATCAGGTCCTGGGGCTGAGCTTGGCGCAGTAGCTCCGTGTCGCGCTGCGCCGGCAAAACACCTGCTTCTTGGGCGTCCTTCTCCGAAAGTGCCTTGAAACCCAAGGCCTTTTTGCCCACGCGCCGCCCGATCAGGCGTTCGAGCCCGACGAAGGCGCCGCCGCAGATAAACAGAATGTTGGTGGTGTCGACTGGGGTGAACTCCTGGTGCGGATGCTTGCGTCCCCCCTGGGGCGGTACATTGGCTACCGTCCCCTCCAGGATCTTCAGCAAGGCCTGCTGCACGCCCTCGCCGGAGACATCGCGAGTAATGGACGGGTTTTCGCCCTTGCGGCCGATTTTATCGATTTCATCAATATAGATAATGCCGGTTTGCGCCCTGGCTACGTCGCCCTCGGCAGCCTGAAGCAGCTTGAGGAGCATATTTTCGACGTCTTCGCCCACATAGCCGGCCTCCGTCAGCGTGGTGGCGTCTACGATCGCGAACGGTACATCCAGCATCTTGGCCAGGGTATGCGCCAGCAGGGTCTTGCCACTGCCGGTCGGACCGACCAGCAGAATGTTGGACTTGGACAGCTCGACGTCATTGCCGCGTGTCCGGTTCATCTGGATACGCTTGTAGTGGTTGTAGACCGCTACAGCCAGCTTCTTTTTGGTCTGCTCCTGGCCAATGACGTACTCATCGAGAAATCCCTTCACCTCTTGCGGTTTGGGCAAGTGAGCCGGCGCTGCCCCTGGCTGGGTCTCCACCCGTTCATCTTCGAGAATGGAATTGCAAACCGCAACGCATTCCTCACAGATGTGGGCGGGCGGAAAATCGCTCGGTGAGGAGATCAATTTAGCAAGGGCATCCTGCGATTTATGACAGAACGAACAACGGAGCGTATCGTCTGTTCCCCTGGGCGTTTTCATACTGGAACTCCTTCGGCCTGGCGGCCAATCACGTACGTGGCCGGTCTATGATTTCGTCGATAATGCCGTAAGAGTTTCACGCGCCGCTGGCTCCGGTCGTTGCGCGCGCGCAAAGTTCCCGGCCATAGTGCCGAATACTGGACACAAGGCTGGGACGACAGTTCGGCAGAAATCGCAGCCGATGGCTCTGCTCACGCGTGCTCGAGCAACCAATGAATCGATTGCCGACGGGCAGCGAAAAAAGACAAACGGGTCAAATCGGTTCCAACCCGGTTACAAAGACTTATCCCAACATCGCTCGACGGATTGCCGGGATTAGGTCGGTGGACAGGCGAGCCTTGATGACGTAGCCGGAGGCCCCAGCGGATACCGCTGCGTCAAGAAAATCCTGTCCCTCATAAATGCTTAGAAATATAACCTTGGTTGGGCAATTAGCTGCCTGAAGCTGTTTGGCCGCCTGGAGTCCGTCCAGGATAGGCAACCACATATCGATGACAAGCACATCTGGTTTGAGTGATAGGACGGCTTTGATGGCTTGCTCGCCGTTCTCCGCTGTGCCGACAACCTCTAGGTCATCAGACTCCTCGCCAAGTGTCTGCCGAACCATTGCGGCCATTTGTTCTTGAGCGTCAGCGAGCACCACGCGAATATTGGCCACAAGCCTGCCCTCGGGAGGTGTCAGGCTCGGAATCAAGGACACCCAAGATGAGATTTCGCCTTGGCCACGATCTTTAGCTACTGGCACTTGCGACAGGGTCCCGGCACCTGATGCTGCTGCGTTTCTGAGGACCAATCCTGCTATCGTCACAGACGCGCTTTTGGCTGGATTCCTGGCCATCCATCCCTTACAGCTTTGAGTTATAACTTGCAGCGGCTCATAGCGGGAGTTGTTCCGGCGGCGGATAACCATGCTGCTCTCGCCCAATCCCGCCGTCGTATTTTTTCGTTGTTTTGAACAGTTCGAGATGGCCATCACCCGAAGAAGGTCTGCATCGCTCACGGAGCGCCTGCATCTCTTCAGGCGACATTGGATTGAACCCGCGTGCGATTCCCACATTCTGGCGCAGGATGTCCAGCGAGTCGATACCGCAAATTGTGGTTGCGACCGGCAGACTCATGGCGTACTGCATTGCTTCTTGCGCCCTCACGACGCCATATTGGATCGGCTGGCCGTCGCCCCCGAGACTCTTCATGCCGAGCGCCGCAATCCCCCGCCGCTGAAGTTCAGGAAGCACCTGCTGCTCGAAGCTACGGTAGGTCGCGTCAAAACAGTTGAGCGGCATTTGGACAGTGTCGAACGGGTAATCGTGCGCCAGCATCTTGAGATGGATCGCCGGGCTCTTATGTCCGGTGAAGCCCACAAAACGAACCTTGCCCTGCTTTTTCGCTTCATCCAAGGCCTCGACGACGCCACCCTTTGCGAAATGCAGTTCCGGGTCATTCTCATAAATGACCTCGTGAATCTGCCATAAGTCCAAATGATCGGTGCCCAACCGCTTCAGGGATTCCTCCAACTGTTGCAGGGCGACCTTCTTGTCCCGGCCGTGGGTGCAAACCTTGCTCATCAAGAACACCTTATCGCGCCTGCCCTGTATAGCAAGCCCCATCCATTCTTCGCTGCGGTGGTCGTTGTACTCCCATGCATTGTCGAGAAACGTCACTCCCTCGTCCACCGCTTCTTGAACCAGGCGAACGGCCAACTCGCGCGATTGCACTGTCCCGAGATGATATCCGCCAAGACCGATGATCGAGACTTGATCGCCCGTTTGTCCGAGCGGCCTGCGAGGAATCTGGTCAGCGCCGTTGTTCGTCATTTTTACCTCCTCGACGTTTCCGGGGTTGTCTCCGGCACTAACCAGGGCCCACCCACCTGGCCGAACATCTCTGCGACCTCTCTCTGCGTGTGGTCAAAGGGAAATCCATGGGGCATACGGGTCATCGGGTTGTCATACCGCAAGGATACTTTGTATGGCTCGAAGCGGCCGTCAGCCGCTGTCGGCGCGCAACGGACGCGTAAGGCCTCCATCTCGCTCTCAGTCATCGGCTGAAAGTCACGCACAAGGCGCAAGTTCTGGCGCAGCACGTTCAGCGAGTCCATGCCGCAAATGGTGGTCGCTACGGGCAGGCTCATCGCGTAACGCAACATTTCCTCAGCCTGGACGACGCCGGCTTTTATCCCCCAGGCGGTACCGCCCATGCTCTTCATGCCTAGCGCTCCCATGCCTCGCCGATTGACCTCGGGCAAGACCTGCTTCTCAAAGCTGTGGAAGTTGGCATCGAAGGGATTAAGCGGCATCTGCACAGAGTCGAAGGGATAACCGAGCTCAAGCATCTTCAGGTGAAATGCAGGATCCTTGTGACCGGTGAAGCCGACGAATCTGACTTTCCCTTCTTTTTTGGCTTGATCGAATGCCTCCAGGACGCCACCTTTGGCGTAAGCCAACTCCGGGTCATTGTCGTAGACGATGCCATGGATCTGCCAGAGGTCCAGATGGTCAGTTTGATACCGCCGCAACGACTCTTCGAGCATCTGCATGGCTAATTTGCCGCTTCGCCCATGGGTGCAGACTTTTGTCATCAGGAACACCTTTTCGCGGCGTCCGTCGCGCAGCGCCCTGCCCAGGATGGTCTCCGTCTTGCCGTTGTAATACTCCCAGGCGTTGTCGAAGAAAGTAACGCCGGCGTCTATCGCCTCATGGATGAGTTGGATCGCCTCGTCCACCGCCGGTACATCGCCCAGATGATGACCACCCACCCCAATCGCGGAAATTTGTACCCCCGTGCTTCCGAATCGCCGATAGATCATATCGCCCGCTCCCCGGCCGCCGCCGCTGCTCGTTCCCCTGATTTTATAGAAGAGGAGACCCCTTCGCGTTTGCCAGGCGCCGGATGCAGTTGAGGGTTAGTACTGATAGGCCGGCATTTGTCCAAATTAAGAAGTTTCAGGGACAGACAAACCGTGTGGACTTTCACAAGAGCCCGGCCAGTGTGTGAACTTGATCATGGAAGGCCGCAGACCATTGAACGGAACTAAGTGACTCCCCATAGGTATCCGTTCGACTACCGTTTCGCTGTCCGTCCAGGATCGCGGGCAACGCAGGCGGGCCGTATGTTATTGCAAGATAAGGATGATGGTTGGAATGAAAGGAGCGTTCGTGCTTGGCTGCAAGCATGCAATACAGCAATGCGTCACCGCAAGCTTTCAGTGAGGCATAGCCATGGAAAAACTTCAGACACCGATGGTAGCAGGGATGGGCGGAGCCGCCATTCTGGCGGCGCTGTTTTCGTTTGGCGGGGGAGAGAAGAAAACCACGCCGGCGCCCTTGACGCCAGATACGAACATCTCCTCCAAGATCGACGAGGCAGACAAGAGCGCGTCGCCTAACCAGGATGGGCCATGGAGAGCAGTCTGCGAAGAGTACGCTCCCTACCGACTTGGCGGGGAAGACGGCAAAGATCCGTCGCAAACTCCGCGGGGCTACAAAGTTTTCTTACGGCCGAACGCTTCGAGCGGGACGACTGAGGTTGACACGAAACCAGACCACCAAGGTCAGATCTACAAGATAGCGGTGCATAAGCAACTTGTCGGCGATCTGACTTCGTGCATCCCCGCTGGTGAGTTGGGCAAAATCCATATGATCGTCGCGACGCTCCCGGATCCGGATAAGACCGAGATGCGGCTCGAGTTCGACCGGAACGTGGATGCGCTCGAGAAGGGAGCCGAGGTACGAGGCTTTCACTATACCGGCTACTGGTTTCCCTGGCGTTCTCAGCAAACAGGAGAGACGCCACGCAAAGAGGACGAGGTCGAGGCAGCCCTGCTGCGTAACGAACAGCCCGGGATCCTGCTGTTTCATAACAACGACGGAGATCGACTATTCATTTTCGTCGTCGGGGAGACGCCGACTTCGGGCATCAATCGCATCCAGATGGCACAGGCCCTGAAGTATCGGCAGAATCTGCTCGAGTGCTACCGGGAAACTATAACACCGGGCAAACAACGCGCCGGAAAGCAAATGGGAACGGACCAGTGCCCAACGTCCACGGCGTCGAATGCTCAGCCAGACGATAGGCGACCTGCGGCTTCGGGTGACGACGCCCAGGCTTCTGAAACATGCCCACCAAAGAAACCGTTAGGGGTAAACGCTGGGCTGGACGGTCCACTGCTGATCGCCGGACCGCTCTTCTCAGGTTCATTTGCGAGCCTGCATGAAGTGCTGCTGCAAAGCGCCTTCCTGGCCCGGGGTGGCGACAAGAGCCGCTGGGTCGGAATCATATCGCCGAACACCTCGTCGGAGGTCTTAACTCAGAAATTCATCACCCAGTGTAACCCAGCTAGCTTGTGCTACTTTAAATCTCTTTCTGCACCAGGGTCAGTGACAGATAGAACGGTCGCCGACTATCTTGGCCGCCTGGGCTACAAGAGCGAGCAAATCGCCAAGCTCGTGGAGGATGAAAGCGGGGCCGGGGATGCGCAGATTTACAAAAATCCGGGCGCAGACATCCCTCCTGCAGGAGCCAAACCTCCCTTCGATCTAACTCTTACATTTCCGCGCGAGCTCTCGACTGTGCGCGCCCTCAGCGATCAACAGAGCGAGCAACTTGCAGAATCGGGAGCGAAAATCCTTTCGCTTGCCAAGGGTTCGGCTCAAGTTAAACTCTCGGGCCAAGGCTCGATCGAGCGAGACCGCCCGTCGACCTATGCTTCAGAAGATGAGGCTACAGAGATATCCTTTGCGCTGGAAGATCGCGTCCGTCTAATCCGAGAAAAGAATATTGAGTGCGTCGTTGTCACAGCTACGAATCCCCTTGATCTCATCTTCCTCCTTGATTATCTACACGACCGCCTGCCAAATGTTCGGCTGGTAGCTGAAGGAGCGGATGAGCTTGAGATCAGTCACGCACATTACATCGATCTTACCGGGACTATCGTTGTCAGTAGCTTTCCTAGAGTTCCTGGGCTGGAGGCGGTCATCGATGGTGTGCGAACGCATGTACCGTTTACCAGCGACGTCGCCGAGGCACAGTTTCTATCCGTGGCGATCTTGCTGCATGAAGCGACGACGAGTGACGTCGCTAACGATTGGAAGGCGAATAACTTCGCTAACGGTTGGATGATCTCCATCGCCGGCGAAGAGGACTTCGAGTTAGTTCCCACGGACGGAAAAGAGAGTGAAGTTCTTGATGACAAAACAGTGGTTTTCGCCAAAGAGACAGATGGAGCTGGAAGCAAATCCGGTGATGGGGTCGCGCTGCAGATCGCTGAATCAGATAAAACGCCCCCGTCGTTTATTTCCTTTTCAATAGCGATCTTCGCGCTCACGATGATCCACTTAGTTATGCTGCTGAACTCAGAACGCCCAGACACCTGGAAGAGAGTGCTGGCGTCACTGGGGTTCAAGAATGAGAGTTTACTGAAGTTTGCATATGTTGAATGTGATCAAAAAGAGGACTTCAGTCGAACCTTCAACCTTCTGGCCTTAAATAACCAGCTGTTTCTCCTGAACTTTATGATTCTCATGATCAACCCCGTCATCATTCCGTCTACAACGGATCTTCCGCCGGGACTACATTGGATCGCAATCGGCGGGTGGGTGATGTCAATCTTAACGGGCAGAGCTGTCTTGTCATCACTGCGCCGGTTCGCGGCTCATGTGTGGGCGGCCCTAAAGGACGACTTGATGCTCCTCACAGAGAAGCTGATCCTCCTGTTCTTCTCGTTCCTCATGGCTTGGTATCTGGTCTCATCCATCCATTTTCTCGTGTCATGGCGTGGCTCGGCCGTAGCCGAGTGGAAGCGAATTCTAACTCTCGACGATGGACTCTCTCCTGTAGTGCCCATCGCTACCATACTGCTGGCCTGGGTTCTCTGGGCGGCGCTTCAACTTCGGCGTGTGAAATGGATCACTTATCGCAAAGTGAATCTTTGTTCCGCCGGAAGTTCAGTCGAGCGGTACCCGCTGGGACAGCGTGTCTGTGAAGATATGAACGCCATCCACCGTGAGATCGACGCGCCAGTCATGGGTGTAAGGCGCGTGCTCTTCGTGTTGTGTTTCGTCGGTCTTGTTTCCTGGTGGCAGTGGGGCAGTCTGAGGGGCATCGAACCGTACAGCGCCTGGACCGGCCGCTCTCTGATCGGGCATATCTTATTGCCCCCATCGTTCGAGTGGTGGTTTGCGATCTGGGGATTCGTCATGCTTTTGATGACCGTTATGCAGACAGCCTATCAGCTTGGTGAAATATGGCTGAAGCTCAGGCGACTCCTGTACCGGCTGGAGTCGACGCCCATGAAATACGCTTTCGAAAAGATCGGCAAGGACGACCGGATCCATATCAAAATATGGGATCTCGGGAAAGCAGCGCTGCGTTTTGACGAAATGTCGCTCACTATCGAGAGCCTGATGAGAATGGGGTACTTTTCCGAGGCTTGTGCAGCCCAAAGGGTCGTCGAGACCTATCAGCATGCCGACCTTGAGGGGAGACAGCCCAGACAAGAGGACCGGGACGCATTGAATCAGGCCTTGAACGTAAGATTGGCCCATAGCATCGTTCAGCTCGACCAGCCGAGAGCGAATATCAATGGCGGCTCGTTCGAACTCGACCGGTATCTACCCATACAACAGGACCGGGAGGCATTGAATCAGGCCTTGAACTTAAGATTGGCCGATAGCATCGTTCAGCTCGACCAGCTGAGAGCGAATATCAATGGCGGCTCGTTCGAACTCGACCGATATCTCGCGCTCCGCTTCATTACTCTCATCCGTTACGTTTTGCTCCAGATGCGCAACCTGATGTGGTTTGTCATCTATGGATATTTCCTCGCCGTCGTCGCTGTCACTTTCTACCCCTTCCAGGGAGGAAAAAATCTTAGCGAAATGCTGGCAGTCACCTTCGTTGTTGTGCTTGTACTCATGGGCATGCTAGTGATGGGGATTTTGCGCAACCCTATGCTCAAGCGGCTTGAGGATCCTGAGTCGAACGCCGCCAGTGCTCTTGAAGCATTTTTCCATCTGCTCAGCGTGGGCGGCTTTCCAGCACTGGCATTGCTTGCCTGGCAGTTTCCGTGGGTCGGGCGGATGGCTTTTTCCTGGCTGCGGCCTCTGCTGAGCGCTTTCCACTGATCAAACTTCGCTGAAGTCGGATCGGATGTTTCCACCATAGACTCAAACGGCCGGGTTGCTGGCGTGAGGGTCGCCAGCGGTTCCAACGCGATCTTCGGGCCCAACCTGGTCGCGGGTTTCGCCATTGATAAGCAAGGTGAAACAAAATCTTGCGCCCCGCGGAGGGTTGTCGTCAGCCCACAAGCGCCCTCCATGCGATTCAACAATGGAACGGCTGATGGATAATCCCATGCCGCTGCCTTGAGGCTTGGTGGTAAAGAACGCATGAAAGATCTGCTCCGTATTTTCCTTGGGCAGACCCACGCCCGTGTCGCTGACCGAGATGAGCAATTGGCCCCCCTGACCCAGTTCCGTTTTGATCGTAAGGTCACCGCCAGTGTCCTTCATGGACTCGATGGCGTTGAGCATGAGGTTCATCAAAACCTGCTGGAGCTGCACCCGGTCGGCTGTAATTGCCGGAACATCAGGCGCTAGTTCCGCACGCATAGAGATCGAATAGCGGTAGGCCTCGGCGCGCAGCAGCAGGAGCATGTCGCGGACGATTTCGTTTAAATCGACCAACTCACGTTCTGTGGGAGCCTTCTTGTACAACGACCGCATGCGGTCGATGATCTCGGTCGCACGCCGCCCGTCTTTCAAAATTCTGCTCGCGGCTTGGAGCGCCTCGTCCATATCGGGCTGCTCCCGCTGCAGCCATCGCATGCAGGTCCTCGCGTTTGTCATGGCCGCGGCGAGGGGCTGTTTCAGCTCGTGGGACACGGAGGCGGCCAGCTCTCCCAACATGCTCACCCGGTTCACATGCGCGAGGTCCGTCCTTAGTCTCTCGCGCTCTTGCTCCGCACGCTTGCGATCTTCGATGTCGGTTGAGATACCGTACCAGCTGACGACCTTACCTCGTTCATCCCGCAACGGCACGGCGCGCGTCAAAAACCAACGATATTGCCCATCCGCTCGCCGGTAGCGCACTTCATTGTCGAACGGCTCGCCGGTTGCCAGAGACGTGCGCCACTTCTCCGCATGCCGCTCCAGGTCTTCGGGGTGAACAGTGGCATCGCGCCAACCTGAGCCGGGCGTCGTCTCGGGGGACAACCCCGTGTATTGCTGCCAGTGGCGATTGACGAAGTCCACGGAGCCATCCGGCAAACTGGTCCAGGCAAAGGTCGGAATGGTTTCGATTACCTCCCGAAGCTTCTTTTCCTGACGGCGCACTTGCTGCATACGGACTTGATATAGCAACCATAGCAGTGCCACAAAAGCGGCAGCGCACAACACCCGAAACCAGTTGGTCTGGTAGAAAGCCGGGGCGATGGAGAAATCCAGGAACGTGCCAACCTCGTTCCACACGCCGCTGTTATTGGAGGCGGTCAAGCGGAAGCGGTAGTTGCCTGGCGCCAGGTTCGAATATTGCACCTCGCGGTCATTCACCACCTCCCTCCAGTCCTGATCTTGTCCCTCCAGCTTGAAGCGGAAGTGAACTTTTTCCGGAACAACCAGGCTCAGCGCTGTGTAATCAATCGTGAGATCGCGCACCAGCGGCGGCAGCCTCAGGTGCGAGGAGGAAGCATCGCCGGACCAGTTCTGCCAGTAAGTTTTGCGGTCCGCGGTCACTTGTTCGATGTGCACCGGCGGGGGAAGCTTGTTGAAGGGCAGGTGACGGGGATCGATGACGCTGACGCCGTCGAGAGGCAAGAACCACAATTTTCCATCCACAGTTTTGGCAACGAGCGGGGTATAGCCCGTGGTGAGGGCACGGTTCCTCACTCCATCGGAACTGTCGAAGACCGTGTTCTGAATGGTCCGCTTTGGATCAGTGACCCACGCGGCCATCTCCGTCCCTGCAATACGCACCAGGCCGCAGGCGGTGTACAGCCAGAAGGCATGAGCGTCGTCTTGCATCACCCAGAAAACCGTATCGCATGGCAATCCGTTTTGGCTGGTGAGGGTGGCGACCCGGCCATTCTTAACCCGGCTCAGGCCACCCTCGGTTGCGGCCCAAAGGGTACCATCCGCATCCAGGCTCAAGCTGGTGACAATTCCCTCACCCAATCCATCCACGCCGGAATACGATTCGCTGACCTTGCCGTCTTTGAAATACGCCACGCCACCCCGGGAGAATCCAAGCCATAGACCGCCGGGCACGGGACCAGCCAGTAGCGCCATAGCCCAGTCCTTTCGTCCCAGCGTGGCCCAAGGGATCCGTTCCACCACACTCCCCCCAAGCAAATGAAGAAGGCCCTGATGCTGGTCGCTTATCCAGAGATTTCCGGAACTGTCTCCTGCTATGGAATGCAACTGTCCGCTCGGCGCGACCAAGGCCACCGCGGCGGTGGCCTCTCGTTGGCTTGGATGTCCATGCTCGGCGTGGGCGGGGTTCGTGGTTACGGAGACAAACCGGCCATTTTCGAAGTAGGCAGCCCCCCGCTCCGTGAATGCCCAAATTCGCCCGCGATCGTCCTCAAAGAGCGACTCCACACCGTCATCCGGCAGTCCACCATCGGCCACCTCGCGCACATTCGGTTCTCGTTCTTGTTCGTTGCCGCTCCCGGCGGGCGCGGCCCGCTTACGGTAAGTCGTGATCTGGCCGTTATTCCATCGGTTCAAACCGTCAGGAGTGCCAAGCCAAACACTGCCGTCCCTGGCCCCTAGAACGGACCAAACGACGGCGGTAGACAAGCCTTGCCTCACGGAAATGGTGGGGACGGCGAAGTCGCGAAAGCGATCGAGGCCATTCACGGTGGCTACCCAAACATTGCCTTCACGATCTTCGAAGAACTTATTAATGTAATCGCCGGAGAGACCGTCAGACTGGGTAAAAACGTCGGTCCTACCCTGGTGTACATGCAAGAGGCCTCCGTCCGTGGTTCCAATCCACAGACTGCCATTGCGATCCCGGAACATGCGCAGGGGCTTGTACCGCGGCGGGCCGCCACCGGGAAGCGCATACGCCTCGGCCTTGCCGTCAACGAGCTTCTTGATTCCGCTCTGGGAGGCGATCAAGAGCGCGCCGTCGTCGCTCTCATTCAGAGTTTGGGAGGAGGTGCCGATCAGAGGGTCTGGCATGGGATAAAGCTTCGGAGGACCCGGCTTCCATCGCCACAGCCCGGTCTGCGCTCCCGCCCAGAGGTTGCCACGGCTATCCTCGTACAAAGATGCGACCCACAGCCCGAGACGGCCGTCCTCTCCGTAGCACTGGGCGCCGCCACTCTGAATCGCGCATAGTCTCCCAATCGAACCCGCATACCCACCGGCCCATACCGTGCCTTCATGATCCTGCAGCACCACGTCAACCGTCTGTCCAGCAAGCTCCGGGTACTCCGTCAACTTGCCGTCCTTCCAGCTTGCCAGTCCTTTATAGGTGCCAATCCAGAGTCGTCCATCGCGTGCGGCGAGCAGGCTTCGAATGTAGCTGCTGGGAAGATGGCCGCCCCCAGGCCGGTCCCATGGGACGTTGTGAACGCCGTCGAAGCGAACCAAGCCGAATTCGGTGCCCAGCCAGAGATAACCGTCGGGCGTCTGAGCAAATGAGGTGACCCTGCCTTTGGAGAATCCTTCGCGGATCTTCCACGCGGTGTGCGCGTATTGATTGATGTCGAGAGACGGGTCTAAAGCGAAAGCACAAGAGCAAAACGCCAGAAGGATAGCTAGCGCGAGGAGGGCTCTGCTTTGGCTGCGCGCTTTCTCCATTAGGAATAGATCTTAACGCTTTTTGAGAGCGGGATCTCGAGGCCTCCGCGCATTCACCCTGCACCTGAGGAGGGACCGGACGGGACGTTTACTGGCTTAATATGATCATGGAAGCAAGGGTAGCGTTCCTGTCCCCGTCAGGTGGGTCACCCTGCTCCAGTGAACTCCGTAGTTAGGAGCCGCCCGCAATGCGTAGCTTGGCGCTCTATTTATTGCTCGCTGCAACCACGGCTTTAGCCTTTGAGCTGAAGCGGGTGACCGTCGCCCGGCTGGAGCAGGAAGTAAACGCCTTGCAGGGAAAGCCGGATGCGAAAGTAGCGGGGCAGCTCGCGGATCTGCAATTGACCGAACGGCTGAGCGCCACAAAATTCGCTCAGTTGCAGACGCAAATCCCCGGAACGGACGCGCGCCAGGCGCTTCTCATACTTGCGGACACGTCAGCATTCCTCAATCTTCCCTCCGCTGAAGTTCCGCAGACGCCTGCGCCGGATTTCCCCACCCAGCAGCGCATTCTGACACAAACGATCCATTACGTGGCTCGGACGGTCCGTCAACTACCGAACTTTTCGGCCTCGCGCGTGACCACGCGCTTTGAAGACATGCCGCAGGCGGCTATGCAAGGCGTGATCACCCACATGAGCTACAGCTATCAGCCGTTCCATCTTGCCGGCACCTTCAACTCCCCCGTAGTTTTTCGCGATGGGCAAGAGGTCACGGGTGTGGCAGCCAAGAGCAAAAAGAACGAGCCTGCCATGAACGGGCTCACCACCAAGGGCGAGTTCGGGCCGATCCTTTTCACCGTTCTGCTGGATATCGCGCACAACACAATCAAATGGGACCACTGGGAACAGTCTCTGGATAAAACGCTCGCGGTCTTTGCATTCAGTGTGCCGCGTGAGCAGTCTCATTACCAAATGGGAGCTTGCTGTCTGCCGAATGGCCCTTCCCACGCCTCGCAACAGTTTTCCGGCTATCGCGGGCAGATTGCGGTCGACCCGGCCAACGGGACGGTCTTCCGTATTGTGGTGCAGGCAGACCTGAAGCCGGCAGACCCGATATCGAGGGCAGACATTGTCGTCGAGTACGGGCCGGTTGAAATCGGAGGCAGGTCCTATATCTGCCCGGTAAGAAGCGTCGCCATCCTGGTCGATAACACAGTCCCCACCCCACCTGTCCAGAGCCTTCGCACCCCGGTAATTCCGCCGACCATCAGCAGCCAATTACACACCCAGACCCAGGTCGATGACGTGGCTTTCACGCAGTACCACCTTTTCCGCGCAGAGTCACGGATGATCGTTGAGGGCACGAGCGATCAGCCGGAAGCGCCAGGCAGTCCTGGACCCGCGGCAGATCCAGTGGAAAAACCCCGCTGACGGGACGATGTGGGGGGCTGACGGGTCTGCGTGAGAACTCCACTTATGAACTCAGTCACGCAGGGGTCTGCCTCTTGTTCCCAAACAAAGGGCGGGTGCCCCAGGGCAGAGTCGCGCGTCCGTTGCTCATCCGATCTTCCGCGGCATCCATCAGCTGCCAAAGTCAGGAATCTCATTCGGATCCAAAAACGCCGCAATGATATCCAGGAGATAGCCTACCGGCTCGCCCTTGTTGAGACATCTTGAAAACAAAACACAGTCCTCGGGACGGAGAGTGGAAACACAAGCGCTGAGCAGCAGGATTGGGAACCGGGCATGGAGCGCTCTCATGCGCAGGAACAGATCTCTGCCGTTCAGTCCGGGCATATCGAAATCGAGGACGGCAAGATCGAAGGCTGAAAGATCGCAGCGCAATGCCTGTACAGGGCAACTAAGCAATACAACTGAGTAGCCCTGCGACTCCAGAATCCTCCCGCGAAGTGCCAGTTCCACTACGTTATCGTCGACGCAGAGGATCCGCTTTTGTGCGAACTCGGATTGCACGCGATCTGCAACGATGGCTCCGCTTCTCCTTTTTGGCTGTCAGATGACGGCCTGATGCGAGAACCTGTGGCTGTGTTGCGCTTGTCCGGCCGGGCGCATGAGGAACATGACGCGGAAGCGCGCGCTTTTGAGAGCTGTTTCGTGCCCATGATCTTCTTCGACCAGGGCGAGCAAGCGGTCAATGCCGGGGGTGGTATCTGCCGATGACTAGATAGGGCCGTTACCCTCGAGATACGGATTAGCTTCTGCTCTTCGACGACTTAAGGAAGCATTCTCCCGATTAGACCCACGCCGCTGCGCACCTAATCTTAATAATTGTTAAGCTCGCGAATCAGCTGAATGGGGGAGGTTTCTTGGACAAGAAGCTGTGAAAGAATCGATCTTTTTCGTGGGTGACCCCTTGAATTTTGTTTGTCCAAAAGTGTCAGTCTGTTTGCCGCGAAACTCCCAGATACGCATCTTCAGGCGTTCGCATTCTGGGAAATGCGTCGACATGATACCTATGCAGGAATTTGAGCTGTACGCCGGCTACTTGTGCAACCCTAGCCACCCAGAGAAATCAAGGCAAACTAATACGATACAGGTTCCGTTGCGTATTGAATCGCCAGAACGCGTAGTTCGAGGCATCCGGTCCAGGAAACACACTAGGAACGTCGAGCATACGTACGCCCGGCATTCGCGATAATTTCGTATTGGTGACCAACTCGCTCCACAGCGTGGGAAAGGCATCGCCAGCATTCAAGGAAATCACCATTGTTTTTGGTCTATCGTTGGCTCCTGTATGCGTCAAAGGGATATACATCGACTTCTGATCGAACGACCAGCTGACGATTGGCGGACCAATATCAAATGATCCGATAGCGCACACTCGGCACAAGACTCGCGGGGGGCCTCCCCCCACCGGATAGCCAGACACGATTCCCGAAGAGCCTGAATTACCGGTGTCAGCCGTAGCCACGATCCATCGGTCATCCGGAGACAGACTGATGAGATGCGCGACAGGGTCTGGAATCGCCTTACGTAAATCTGTTCCGTCTTCCTTCACGCGGAAGATGTAATCGAAGGCGCCTTCCTTCATGGAGAAGAGGATTTCACCATTGCGAGCAAAAATGGGATTATCAGCCTCCGCAGTCAACAGTTGCCGTGGCGAAGAGTGCCGATCCAGAAACCAGATCCAGATACCCGAATGGCTACCTCTGTCAGCCCGGGTAAACGCTACTTTCTTCCCATCGGGAGAGACACTATAACGACCGATGGAAATCCCAGGGACCAACTGCTCCTTGTGACCGGAGTTCAAATCGAATGACCACAGCTCGCCGCTCAGGAACGCATCGAGTTTTTTGCGGGCAAGATAGTAGAGTGTGCGGCCGTCCGCAGACAGGGAAGGCAAGTAGGCGAATTTCTCCATGGAAACCTGCTGGTCGCCCTCGGGAGTGTGGACCGAAACTGTGCCTTGTTGAGAACCAATGGAGGTGACCAGCGACTTTCCGTCCGGCGCCACTGCTATTCCATGTTCTTCCGTTGCTCCAAAGGTAAGTTGCTCGGCAACCCCCTCCGGAAACCGCTGCCGCCAAAGGTGATAACCGTTCCCCGCATTGGCGGCGAAGTACATCCAGCGCCCGTCGGGCGACCATGCCGCCTCGGTGCACGCTGACGGAATCGGGCCCACCTGCTTCCCTTCCGACCCACCCGAAAACGGAACCAATCGACACGGCGTCCAGGCAACCGATTTGTCCATTTCCACGACAAGCACCCATTTTGAGTCCGGAGAAAGATAGGATCGATGAGCCATATTGCCGGCCTTCGGGACATACACATCCCGTTCGTTGGTCCGGCTCTCATCGGCGGTCACGATCTTCGTGGCCTTTCCGTCTTCCGAAAACAAGACTTGGTGAGGGCCGGCCCAGGTTAAAGCGGAGGCATTCGAAAGTAATTCCGATGGCTCGCCTCCTAACACCGGCACTGTCCACCCTTGGGATTCCCATCCCTCCCCACGGGTGAAGGATACTTTCGAACCATCAGGCGAGAATGCAAGGCCCATCTTGGGATGGTAGTCATGAGTGAGTCGTACTGGTTCGCCATCGGGAAGCATCTGCAGGTAGACGTCTCCCGGTCCAATAAATGGGTTCCCTCCACGAATGAATGCCAGCATGCGGCCGTCCGGAGAAAGTGCCGGAGAGGTCGCCGAATCCGCTAAGAATGTAAGCTGCGTGTATTCCGTATGGGTCGGAGTAGCAGGGCGGCGATTGCGCATCCACAGGAGTAAACCAGCACTCAACAGGCAAATCACCGCCCCGATGATCAACGACCTGATGATCACCGCCCAAGGGCGCACGCGCAGGCGTGGTCTTGTAACTGGATGGGATTGCTGAGACCCAACCCGGTTGGGAGCATCGGGAGCAAGCGCCGCCGTCTGATTCCTTTCTGAGTCCGTCTTCAGGCGCTTCAGGTCCTGGCGAATATCCGCCGCATGCTGATAGCGCAGCGCACGATCTTTCTCCAGGGCCTTGCTGATGATTTTGTCCAGCTCAAGCGGAATGGCCCGATTGATCTCCGAAGGCGGCACGGGCGTCTCCTTCAGGAGCGAGGCAAAGATGATGGCCGCAGTCGCGCCGGTGAACGCCCTGCGCCCCGTGCTCATCTCGTACAACACTAATCCGAACGAGAAAAGATCGGTGCGGGTATCCAGTTTCTCTCCGCGGGCCTGTTCCGGCGACATATAGGCGGCCGTGCCCATGGCTGCCCCACGCTGCGTGAGCTCGACCGCCTCACTAGCCATGTCATCGTCTGACGTCGCCATGCTTCCCCCTGCAGCTTCGCCAGGCCAAAATCCAGAATCTTCGCGTCACCGCGGTTGGTAACAAATATGTTCTCTGGCTTGATGTCGCGGTGCATGATGCCCTTGGCGTGAGCCGCGTCGAGGCCATCGGCCAGCTGGGTTCCGATATCCAGCAGACGTTCCAGTGCAAGGGGGCGGCCCATGATCACGTCTCTCAGGGTCTGTCCCTCCAGCAACTCCATGGCGATATAGGCTCGCCCATTCTCCTCGCCCAGGTCGTAGATGACGCAGATGTTGCGATGATTCAAAGCAGAAGCTGCCTCCGCCTCGCGTTGAAAACGGCTCAGAGACTGCGGATATCCCGCGACCTGCTCGGGCAAAAACTTTAGCGCTACAAGACGGTGCAACCGCGTGTCCTCGGCTTTGTAAACCTCCCCCATCCCGCCGCGCCCCAGGAAACCGGCAATGCGAAACCGCCCCGAGATGATTTCGCCGGAGGAGAAGCTGGCGGTCGCCGAGTTTACCGGTAAGTCCGCGGCTAACCTTTGGGCGGGGCTTTCCTCAAGAAAGCTTCCCGCCCGCTGACTGTGTTCAAGGATGGCCTCAACTTCCGCACGCAGCTTTTCGTCGTCGCAACAAGCCGCGAGAAACGCCGCTCTATGCTCGGCCGGAAGCTCCAGCGCCGCGTTAAACAGCGACTTGATTCGCTCCCAGTGCTGCGGGTTTACGATCTCTGGCAGGACGACTCTCCTTCTGCTCCGGAAACCTGCGCATCCTGGTTATCGTGTGATTTCCTGGTGTAACCAGGCCCGGGCCATTGTCCAGTCACGGTTGGCGGTCTTGGTGGAAATATCCAGGACCCCGGCAATTTCTTCCATGCTGAGGCCGCCAAAAAACTTCATTTCCACAATGCGCGCCTGGCGTTCATCGAATGCCGACAACCGTTCCAGGGCTTGATCCAACATGAGGAGCTCAGTTGATTTTTCCGGTGTGAACGCCAACACCTCATCCAGGGGAAGTCTCTCCAACTCCCCGCCCCGTTTGCGGGTGCGGTGGCGGCGAGCATAATCCACCAGAATCTGACGCATCAGCCGCGCCGCAACTCCGAAGAAGTGGGCGCGGTTTTCCCACTGCGGCTGATCGTTATTGGTCAGCCGCAGAAAAACCTCATGGACTAGCGCCGTCGGCTGCAAGGTGTGATCCCCTCGCTCGCGATTGAGGCAGAGCGAGGCGACGCGGCGAAGCTCCGCGTAAACCAGGGGTACGAGCTGAGCTTCCGCCTCCCGATCCCCCTCGCGAAACCTGATCAGCAGCTCCGTAACCTGGCTCTTCTGCGCGCACTGCGGGCGGTCCATCTCCATTTGGTCCCTTCTGCCGGAAGATGAACCGGCGAGCACAGCGACTCGTGAGACTCGGATTTGTCCCGCCAACCCCAAATGTCCGCTTTTGCGCGCAATTAGCGCATTCATTAGTAGGGGCCGCTTTAGGCGGCAAAAGTATAGCAGGCAAAGCGACGTGAATGAAGCGGGATAAGGACGCGGCGCGCCCACAGGAAAAGTGTGTTCACCCAGCCTGAACAGATCAGGCGTTTCCATGAAAGCAAGTACCGATTTACCAACAACATCAAGGGAGGGAATCTATGTCAGCTCGATGGCTTACGTTTGGCGGCGTCTTCGTCTTGGTGGCGCTCGTGATCACGGCAGCGACCGTGCCCTACGCGGTTGCAGAGGATCCAACGTTCTCAACGCTCTATAAGTTCGAAGCGCCGGCCGCTACGACCTTCACCAGCGCTCTGGGGTCTCAACCAGATACCCTGCCGGTGGTGGGTCCGGACGGCGCCATTTACGGGATGACCAGTGTCGGCGGCCAGTATGGCAACGGCGTGGTCTACCGCTTCGACCGGAAGACGCATCAGTACACAGTCCTGCATACCTTCAGCGCGCTGAATGCGAACGGAGAGAATGCCGACGGAGCCACGCCGGGCATGGCACTGACGCGCGGCCCGGGCGATGTTATTTACGGCATGGCCTCTTACGGCGGCCAGAATGGCGATGGCACGATCTTCAAGATCACCACGTCGGGTGCGTTCACCGTGCTGTACACCTTCAGCGCACTGAATGCGAGCGGAAACAATCCGGACGGAGCCTATCCACTGCGTGCACTGGTCGTCGGCAAGGACGGCAGCCTTTACGGAACCACCAGGCTGGGCGGGCCAAACACCTGCCTCTTCACCCATGGTTGTGGGGTCGCGTGGATGATAGACACCAAGGGCAACTTTAAGGTGATCCATCCGTTCACCGCCGACGAAGGCCACGCAGCGTCGATGCTGCTGGGGAAGGACGGATACCTATATGGCTGCGCGGTATGGCCGGCTACCTCGCTGCCCGCCGGGCCTTTGCCCTCCGGGATCGTGTACCGGATGACGCCGTCGGGGCAAGGCTTTGACGTACTCTACGCGTTCAGCCAGACCAACTCGAGCGGCGAGAACATGGATGGCGCCGACTGCTACGAGCCCCTTGTCGAACCCAGACCCGGCGTTTTTTACGGGGTGGCCTTTCACGGCGGAACAAATGCCAACGGTGTCGTGTTCCGGTATTCCCTCTGGCACCCAGGGACTGTCGAGGTTGTCCACGACTTCAGCGCCCTGAACTCTGCCGGCCAGAATTGGGACGGGGCGGGCCCAGGTGGCCGGTTAGCTCTGGGGCCACATGGGACTCTCAGCTCGAACACGGAGTCCGGAGGCGCGAATGGCAACGGCGTGATCTACAGCCTCAGGGAAGACTGCAGCTTCAAGGTCTTGCACACCTTTAGTGCAACGAATGCGACCACAGGGGCCAATGACGACGGTGCGTTCCCTGATGAAGGACTGCTTGCGGACGGGAACAAGCTCATCTCAATAGCCATCTACGGCGGCAACGGCAGTCCCGCCGGTTACAACAATAGTGGTGGCACGCTCTACGAGTTGACCTTCGACGACTCTTGGCACTAAAGAGAACGTTGATTCAGAAGGATTGCCTCAGCCGGGGAGTTTCGTGGGGAGGAAAGCGGGAAGGCGGGACAGCCCCCATCCTTCCCGCGAACTTTTGCTAATCAATGAGCTAAAAGCAATCGAAACATATCGTTTTCGTCCCAGGTACGCCCCCACGGCGAGCCGGGGCAGGTTGGCGAACCTGGGGCACCCGTCCAGTTCCTATTGGTTCTGTCAGGCAACTGTGCTCGGCTTCCCCACTGACAAACCTGGTGACAGGTCACCGGGTTTCGTCATCGGGTTTTCGTTCTGTTCCAGCCGTTTTTTCATGGCGCGAGCACCTTCGATCTCGTTTTTCTTTTCAAACGCCTGCAGAACTTGCTTTCCAAACCAGTCTGCCATAGCTGCTGCTGTGTCAATCACACTCGCAGCCTCTGTCGCATTCCCCTCCAACCTGAAGATTTGGTAAAGCTCAACCGCAGCTAGGACTGATTTTTTCTCCAACGCACACTTCAACGTTTCTTTCGCCTCGGTTGAGTGTTTCTTGACCCGCAGCAAACATCCCAAACAGAAGAGCGCATCGGCCGGGAGATCGTGGACGCCACTCTTGTACAACTCGATGGCAAGCCCTTTGTAGTCGCCCTCGCGCTGCAGGAATGTAACGTACGGGAGCGCTCCTACGCTTCTATTCAATTCGAGCGCACGGCGAAAGGCGCTCCTAGCCTGATCCTTGTCGGGCCAGTTCTTTGGCGGGCATCCTTTTTCCAGGAGCAATCCCAAAGCGACGGCCGCTTCCGCTGATCCCTGCTGACCCTTTATGCCTGTACGAAACTCATAAGCGGCCGCACCCAGCTTGCCCTCGGCTTCGAATATTTTGCCGAGCCGGCAACGGGCCTTTGCGGGAAAACTGCTATTTTCGTTACGTCTAACTGCCAGTTCGTATGCTGCCCGCGCCGCTGATGTGTCCTCCAAACCTTCCTCCAGGCGGCCGAGTTCGTATGCGCACTCCGCATCTCCCAGTTGCGCGCCCAGGGTAAATTCTCGTCTGGCGAGCGCCAGCTCGCCCATCTCGCGCAAAAGGTTTCCCGCGCTGCTAACACCTCTTACCTCACCGAGTTCAAAGCCGCGGCGATATACATCGAGTGCTCGCGCACGCAGGAGCCCTGCTTCGCCCGGATTCGTTTTGTCAAGTTCAAGCGCCTCACGTTTCAAGCGGTCACCCAAGAAGGTTGCGCACAGTCCATTGCCGAGATCCGCACCCTTTTGGAATGTTACTTTCGCCTCGGGTGTCTCGCCTCGGTTATCAAGGATCAGACCAAGGGAGGTGGCGGAAATGAAATCACCGAGTTTGATTGCCTGCCGGTACGCTTTGATGGCTTCATCCATTTGACCATCCTGCTCCTCCATTCTGGCCAGATACCGTGCGCTGTAGGCATCAGCGTCCTCGTCGCGTGGGCGAAATGCCCCCATACGGAAGGCATCCTTCGCGTTGCGTCGTGCCTTCTTCTTTTCCTCTTCATCCGTTGCACGCTCCGCGGCCTGAGAGTAGTAATAACCGAGTTGCCACGCCGCGTTGGCTGAACCTAACGCAGCAGCCTTCGAGAGAGCGCGGATGGCAAGATTCTCGTCCTGGTACAACAGTGCGTCTCCCAATCGCGTTAGTTCACGTTTGTTATTCGCTGCGATCGCGAGTTCAGCGTCGCCGCGCAATTCGGCGCGACGCAACTCGCCGAGCGTCTTCCTAGGGCCACTCTCGGAACGAAGAGTGAGCCAGTTGCGGCAAGCTTTCCATGCGAAACTCGCTGAGGCGCAGAGCGAAACCAAGGCTCCGACAGCGAGACCAGGCCAGCCGAACACCGCGTAGGCCACCGAAACAACGCACAAGGCCAAGAGCGAGACGAAGCACAGAAAGCGCTTGTCGAGCAAAGAATACTCTTTTCCCGCCAAGCCAGCTTTCACTTCGTTGTCGTCCCACCAGCGCCACGCCAAAAGTACCGCACCTCTCGCGAGTATCCAAAGCGTAACGACTAAAACCAGGGCTAATCGCTTTGGGTGATCGTGAAACAGCGACATAGGAACTCCGCCGTAGTGCATGGCCTGGAGACGGGCGAGGACCGGCGGCGGATTGGCGACCCAGGAGTAAGCGAGCCCAATCGCGATGAGGCCCAAAACGCGAAGTGCTGCCCGAAAGCCAACCCACGCGCCAACGGCGCCGGCTCGAAACTCCCAGGCTGTTATAGAACCGTTTCCTCAGTCCTGCTTTTTCAATCAACTCAATTGCCACACGCGGCAAAAACTCATCTGTGTTCTTCCAGTAAGCAGTGTGGTCTTTTAGTGCTGAGCCTACATTGGTGATCTCCGTAGTTAAGACATCTTTTGGCTCAAAATCGTCCAACAAAGGACCGTTAGGAACCGGATCGGCCGATGCGTAGATATCAACCCAGCGCATCCAATGACGATTGTCCAACTGAAAGTAGTCACGGAATAGCTTTCGATCCTGCAGCCATTGTGTTCGGGTGTTCAGCGAACGGCCGGAAAGAACATGCCAGCGGCGAATCGATCCGTAGGTGAGCGTAAGTCCTGTGCCTATCAAGACGTTGCCCACAATAATCGGCCAGGCACGCAAACTCCACTCAAAGCAGCCGTAGATAACTCCAACCATAACCAGGTAAATAGCGGCTAAGGCCGAGGACGGAAGAGCGTTTGCCGGAGTTTCGCTGTCGTCGCGCAGGTTGGCTCTGATCAGATCAAAAACAACGAAAGCAATTCCAAGTTCGACGGTTAAGAACGCCTGGGCTAATGAACTAAGCAGCGATAACAAAGAGTGATGCCACCACGCCAAGAAGGAGCTGACAAGCAACGGCGCCGCGGCGATGGTAGTTCCGGCGATTGCCCAATTCAATAATCGCCGTCCCTGAAACTCATCTACACGCTCGATGTCGGAAAGCTTTCCTAAGCCGGAGCCAAAAGTTACGAGAAGATCGCACCGGGAGGTAATTGGTCCTCGCAGCACGCGGTGTGCAATCGCTCCGCCCTGGGAATGTGCGACAACGGCCACTCTCTTGCATCGTTGAGCTAGCCATTCCAGATTCCCTCTGACACTTTCCGTTATCGCCGCAGCCACCATCGGCTGATCTTTTAGCACATAGCTATCACCAATCGTGGAGGCGAGTACTCGTTGCAGAGACTGTGCCAGCTTGCGAATTGGTTCATAGGGAATGATGCCCAGCAGTGTGAGCGCAGACAGAGTCAGCAATAACAACGGTAAGAGTGCCAGAGCGACTACTGTCATCGCGCCTTCGAGCAAGCACCTGCCCACGTAGGGGAGCCCCAGTCTTAAGGGATGTACTCCATTGATCGCGTTCACGGATCGAAAGCCGAGTCTGCGGAAGCGCCGGTCAAAGTGGGCCAGTAGAGTCCATGGAAAGACCCTGAATCCCCAACGCACAATCTCGCTCACAGGAGCCGTGGGGAACTTTTTGGCCCACCAACCTTCCGCGAGCAGCCAGGACTGCTCGGTCTCGGCCGCACCGTTAATCCTCAGTTGCGCGTAGGCCGGGCCTTTTCCGGTTTCCGGATCAAGCCGCGCAGTCGAAACGGTGACGCGCACTTGATTCTGAGCCCCTTTGCAAGGCTCAGCAATTTTCTCGATACATCGGCGCAGGGGCTCGCCAAAGTTCAGCAGCGTTTCGGCTTCTCGGGTTTGACCAATACCATGCACGAAGAGAACACCGAAATCGTGCAATGGTTCGGCTGGTGGGTCGCCGTTCATTGGCGACATTATAATCTTTTGCCGGCTGTTTTCTTGCCCGAAAACGTTGGTGAGGGACGCGTGCAATTAGTAAGTGCGGGTTTCGGCTCATTGAGCCGGTATAGAGAAAAGAAGGAAAAAAAGGGAAACAGAAAAATGGATAAACCCAGACGCTTAAAAATCAACCCTTCATCCCTGCAAGACAAAGAAGTGACAATGCCTTGACCTTTTCTCCATCGAACTTGGTCTACAAATTAAATCGGGACTCCCGTATGACCATGAGATCCATTCTGAACACGGGACTCACCGGCTCGCCGTGATCGATACGCTTCAACTTGAAAGAGTCTGGCGTTTTGCGTTAAGCTCCAGTTTCATCGCCGCTGCTCAAATCCCCCAGACAGTGGCGTTTTGAAGTAAATTGCCTTGCGTTCACATCGTGCGGGTGTGTCGATCATCGGTACAGTTGCTTTGCTTCCGGCTGCGGGGTCGCTTGCGATCGTGGCCCGGGCGGCGAGTGAAGCGATTGCCACGGCTATCAACTGTAATCTCCGCTCTTTTCAAAAAAAGGAACTCTCTCTCCGGCCTATGACCTCGTGGGCCTGCAGGATTTACAGGATTTTCCGTGACCGAAATATCCGAAAAAGGGGTTTTGCCTGGGTTCGTTGCGGTACAAACTAACGCTAACACTCGTGATCAAGTAAAAGCCGCCGCACCAGCCGGCCGCCGTATCGTTGCCCTGGACGGTTTGCGCGGAGTCGCGGCGATCATGGTTTTGCTGCACCATGCGCTGCTGATGCTGCCTGAGTTCGCAGACTACGAATGGTACAGCAGGGTGCCGGCGCATAGTTCCTTCGGAACATTCCTGTTGCTGCGCACGCCCCTCCGGCTGGTTTGGTCGGGACAGGAGCGCGCCATCATGTTCTTTGTGCTGAGCGGTTTCGTGCTTTGCCTGCCGTGGCTTGCCGGAAAGCCGCAGTCCTATGGGCGCTTCCTGCTGGGCCGCCTCTGCCGCATTTATCCTCCCTATATGGCCGCGATGGCGGTGGCGGCTTTCGCCAGCATTCTTATTGGCGGCCATGTGCTGCCAAAAGCCAGCATCTATTTTAATCAGCTGGGCTGGGCGCGCTACCCGGATACGGGCACCTTGCCCAGCATCCTGCTGGTTCTTACCAATCACCACAGCGACTACATCAATGAGGCGGTATGGTCGCTGACCTGGGAGGTGCGGATTGCCATCCTATTTCCCCTTCTCATGCTGCCGATCTTGCGCTGGCGCAATGCCGGAGCCGCGCGGGTATATCTGCTCCTTCTGCTTCTCGGGCAGGTAGCCAGGCACTTGCTGAGCGCGCATCCCAGTTTCGGCCAGGAGTTGGGGGATGGCTGCCGCTACACCGACTGTTTCGTACTTGGCACCGCCATCGCGATGAACCGGGTCAAGATCGGTGAGTGGTTTGGCCGCCGTCACTCAACGTTTGGTTGGCTTTGTCTTACGCTGGGGTTGGGACTCTGCTGGGCGCCGTGGCCGCATTTCCATGAAGACATCGTCGGTATCGGCGCTGCGCTTCTCATCGTGGCCATCATCGGCACGGACAGCCTGAAGAAATGGCTGGCAAAGGACTACTGGCTATGGCTAGGACGTCAATCGTACAGCCTCTATCTCATCCATGTGCCGATTGTGATGGTGATCGTCATCCTATACAGAGGAAAGGTTCCGCTATTGCCCTGCCTCTCGGTTATTCCCGTCTCCATCGTGTTGGCGCAAATATTCCATCTCAAGGTGGAGCTGCCCTCGGTTGCGCTGGCGCAGAAGGCGGCCCGCTACGAGGGCAAAAAGACGACGGTTGCCATCGCGTCGTAAAGTGTTAGACGTAACGTGTCAGACAAAGTCTGCTGTGCTAGAGCGGAGTGAAATATTATGGAAGCTTGTAGCTCATGACAACTGGCTTTGTGAATTGCATTCCGTCCTTCAATTTGCCGCGTTCATCCAACTTTGCCCAACCAGAATTAGCGATGTAAAAAAAGTTATTCCCGACAATGACTCCATGCGTCGCATCGCGGCCAGGCGAGGCCGCCTGTTCAATCACTTTTGTTGAGAGGATGTGGGTCAGCGTCGAATCGAGTTCAAAGAGCGCCATGCGCTCCGGGGACGAACCGTTCTGCGTCGCGATGAGATAATGGTTATAAAAATACAGACCGTCGATGCCATTCGTGGCGACTTTATCCGCACCATCTCTGTTCAACCATGAAACGTGCCCGGTATTCAGATCGAACCGGGCAATTCCGCGAACGTAATCGGGAACAAACAGTTGTTCTCCGGAAGGAATGCGCGCCGCTGTCTGCGGAGAGATAAAGTCCGTCTTATTGATCTCCAGCATCCGGCCGTTCGACACTCGATAGAGAACCCCTTTGTCTCCATCGCTGACGATCGGCTCGCCATCACGCGCAAGAACCATGTCGCCGAGTGAAGAATGCATGGGTCCCGGAATGCGCTGAACAAGCCTGCCTGTGGAAAGATCAAAGCAGAGCACCGCTGAGTGGCCCCAGGCAGATGCGGGGGCTATGGCAAGACCATCGAATGCCACCTCCGTTGCCCACACTTTGCGTCGCGAATTGTCGATCTTGATGGCTACCATGGGCCAGCCGTCCGGCGAAGCAGCAAAGTCCGTAACCGATCCGTCGGTCTGGACACGAATAATCTTCCGCTTGAGAATGCTGGTGACCAGAAAAGACCGGGCGCTTGTGTCGTAATCGATGTCTTCCGGAAGCAGATCGGGGTCGGGCAAGACGACGGCCGGACTTGACAGAGATATCGGCGTTTGGTTAGCAGAGAGGCGCGCCATAACCTTTTTGTACCCTGGCAGGGTCTGGATGCCTGAATAACGTTGGTCTCTTCCTCCCAGTAGACCTTCATCTGTCTGGCCAAGATCTGCAAACTTGTTCAGCTCTGCCAGGCCGCCTTGAGCGTCTCCGGAACTCGCGTAGGCGCGGGCTAGCGCTTCAACGACGATGGGTGAACCGTTCAACAGGTGAAACAGTTCGAGGTCGGCGGCAATGCGGACCTTATGGTCCCCCGCCGTGGCTGCGGCCTGGGCTCTTTGCTCAAGCTCCTCCGCCTGTTGTGAGGCCGTTTTCACCGGCTGACCTGATAGGCCAGCCAGGGCCAGGGCCAGAATCGCGCAGCTTCGCATAGAAACACTCGAAGAGAGAGTAACACCGCTTGATTCACATCCCCGGGGGGAGAGAGGGGGACGCACGTAGAGCGAAACTCTTTGCCCCGGTGCGGGTTCACACAAGTGGCGGGGAAAGAGGCCAGTCACGATGGAAGCCAATGGAGAAAGCGCTTCCACGGCGACCCTGTGCCTAAACCCTGGCCTCTTTCGGTGTGAAAGATAGTAGGAGAACAAGCAAAAATGAAACGTACAAATCGTAGATTCATTTCCGTACTGGCCTTGGTCCTGGGAGCATCCGTTTCTGCTTTACCGTATGCGGTTGCAGCTGCGCAGCCTGCCCAGAACGACACTAACCTGCAGGCCGAGGTCGTCAACAAGGCGTTGAACAAATCGAACCTGAAGGGCGTTCAGGCTAGCACCCATGACGGGGTCGTTACCTTGACCGGAACCGTACCACTGTTCGCCCTGAAACAAGAGGCGGATAAGCGCACGCATAAGATCAAGGGCGTGCAAGCCGTGTCAAACGAGATCCAGGTTGCGGGTTCAAACCTTCCCGATTCCGTGCTGGAGGCGAAGCTCGCCAAGGCGATAGCCTATGACCGCGTCGGATATGGCACGACGCCGTTCAACGCGATTTCGGTCCAGGTGCAGGATGGAACGGCAACGCTGGGGGGCTTCGCCTACGGGCCTGTCGACGCTTCCTCCGCCCTCGCGCTGGCAGCCTACACGCCGGGCGTGAAGAATGTCGTCAACGAGATTCGAGTCGATCCGGTTTCGCCGATGGATGACCGCTCACGCATCCAGTTGTTCCGGACTATCTACGGATCTTCGACCCTCAGCAAATATGCCATGGACCCGGCAAAGCCGATCCGCATCTCGGTACAGAACGGCAACGTGACGCTCTACGGCGTGGTCGACAGTGAGATGGACAAGGATGTTGCTGGTATACGCGCCAACACCGTACCTGGCATATTCAAAGTGACCAACGACCTCAAGGTCGCAGGGGGCTCAGAAAAGAACTAACGTCCAAGAGCCTTCCACACTGGGCCCGGCGGGCAATCTGCCCCGCCGGGCCTTCTCGTGCGGTTGCACCACTAGCTGGATTCGTTCGGCAGATCGACGGGTTTTCCGTGCGGCGTATGTCGATAGGCGTCGGCCCAGGCTTCTTTGCGAGCAAGCATCTCGTTTGGATTGGAGAGTCCTTTCGCAGTCACGAGACGTTCGAGAGCAGCCAGCCAGTGTTCGTAGTAGGCGGAACCGTCGTCCGGGCGGCCCCGATCCGCCGCGGACTTGAGTTCATCGGCCAGCACGGCCGCCCACTCTTTCCAGGTGAAGTAGCCTTGAGCGGAAAGCCGCACGGCCAGCGCAAAAGCCTGGGCTTGCCACGGCTCAGCAAAGACGGGACCGCCTTCGTCGCGAGGGAGCGAGGGCAAGGAAGCGAGCTGGTCGCGATCGGATGGCAATTCAGGCATGATCGAGGTAACTATCCCACAGATCTATGTAAACAGAATCGCGCGGCGAGGCGTCCTCTCCCCACAACTCCTGCGCCGCAAATTGAACCGAATACAAGTGCTGCGGTTGCTCGCCTAGAAAATGCGCGTTTGTATCCGGGAATACGAAGATCCCGTGGCAGCGGACAACAGCGCCCTTTTTGCCTCTCGCGTATCGCGGCAGGCGCGTGTGGCCCAGCGGATTCATATTCCGGGCGCGGACCTGCTGGCCCACTTCGAAGCGAGCCTTGGCGTCCGCTTGCGGTCGCATAAAATTGCCGCGAAGCCCGGCCCCCGCGGATACGCCGGCGACGGTAAGCGGCGGAGTTGCCTTCTGCGATCCCGGCGCGGGCTTGCCGGTCTCCATCTCCTCCCGCGTCACCAAGCCAGACTTCACCAGGAACTCCAGGTTGCGGGTCAGCCATCTCTCGTAATAGCTCATCCGCAGATAATCCGCAGGGGGAAGAAGCTCGATACCGTAACGGCCTGCGTCGATATTCCACTTGCCCCACGCATTCATCGCGCGGTTCATGGCATACACGCGGCCTTCCCAAGGCTGGTGAAATACGGGTTCGTTATCTTCGCGCTCGATCGGACCCATATCTTGCATGCCGCCCATGTCGTGGATTCCGTTCATGGCTTGCCCCCCGCGGGCGGTGCGACCTTGGCCACCCCGATCATGGAATCCCGCGTGACCAGAGCCGCAAGTTCCTCCTCGGTCATCTTTTCCGTGCCCGCCGGCCTTTCCGGCAAGACGAGGTAGCGGATCTCTGCCGTGCTGTCGGAGACGCGGACCTCTACGTCTTCGGGAACGTCCAGGCCAAATTCGCGCAAGACGCCGCGGGGATCAATCACGGAGCGCGATCGATACGGCGCCGATTTGTACCAGACGGGAGGCAAACCGAGGATCGGCCAGGGATAACAGGAGCACAGCGTGCAGACCACCAGGTTATGGACGCTCGGGCTGTTTTCCAGCACTACCATGTGCTCCCCTTGCGCCGCTCCATACCCGAGTTCTGCAATTGCCGCTGAGGCATTGTTAAGCAGCCGTTCCTTATATGCCGGATCCACCCAAGCGCGCGCCACCACGCGAGCGCCGTTGCGCGGTCCAATCTTGTTTTCGTAAGCGTCTACCAGCGCATCCAGGGCGGCCCGATCTACCAAGCCCTTTTCCACCAGCAACGATTCCAGCGCCTTGGTGCGCAGCGCCGGATCGGACGGAACGACCTGGTGGTCGTGATGATGGTCATGATCCTGTGCGGCCATAAGTTTGCAACAGCCATTACAGTTTTCGGTCGCAACCGATTTCTGCTTTGGCATCCTCGATGGCCAATATCTTAACACCCAGCCGAGTTGCGCAGTGCCCGACTGAATCACGGCATCTCGGGAGACGCCCAGAGCTGCCGAAGCGGTGGGGTCGCGTCAGCCCTGGGTTTCGTGGACTTCCACGAAACTTATAAGAAGTAGCCAGCGGTTACTACGCCACCGGCGCTGACGGAACGAAGGAAAATGCCTCTTCCAGCAAATCAACCGCTCTTTCCAGTCCGTCGTTTTCAGCGACGGCCTTTTTCAAGGTGACCTCCGATGATTTCCAGATCGATGTGATTGCGATACGGCGCGCGTCACATCGACCTGAGCTGAGCCCCCCGAGCAGCGTCTGGGGGCGCCCCCGGGTTCCCTCACCAAGGCTGGGCCTTCGCGGCGTTTTGCGATCGATTCACTAACGCCTTTGTATTACGGGGTGGAGGATAGGTATGATTTTCCCTGAACCTTCATTATCAGCCTGAGGAGAGATTAGTGTTTTCCGTCGAAGGTGTTCGCAAATTCCATGGTTGGACACACGCCAGTCTCAGCCTGGTTCTGGATCACCTGTCCACAATGCCCGCAGACGATTACGTGATGGAAGTATCCGGCTTCGGTTTCCGCACCCTGCGCGAACAAACGATTCATATTTTCAACTGCGAAGGGTTTTGGCTTCACACCCTCCAGGGGTTACCCTACGCCGACCGGACCATTGGGGAATGCCCGGCCCTCGCCGATGTAAGAGGCCTGCAGAAAGCAGTCAGTCAATCGACCCATGCTTATTTGTCGATCTTGACAGATCAACAACTCAATGCCGATACGGAGCTTCACTTCTCCGATGGAGACGTCGCCGTCCGCACCCCGGCACTCGTCCTTCATCATGTGCTGACGCATGCCTTTCACCACAAAGGCCAGATCGTTGCCATGTGCCGTGCGTTGGGTCACCCTGCACCCGACACGGATCTGAACCGGTTTGAATGAACTAGAACGCTGGGCCCACCGCGATACCGGCGGAGGCCGTCTTGTTCAGCCAGATTTGGTATTCATTGTTCTCCGTTTCAGGCGTGATGGGTTGAGGCGCCAGGACGGAGTTGGTGGAATAATCTCCGGGCGACGCAGGGAAGGATTGGTCCTTGCGATAGCCCGACTGTGAGCAAGAGGAAGTCCAGCACGCCCAGCCGATGAGGTTGTCGTGCATGGTGTTGTTGTACAGCGTTAGAGTTGGCGCTGTTGACCATCGCCGTTCGCCATGCCTACATGTTGCGCCGCGATCCTGGTCCCATCGGCCAGCATTCCGCTGGAGATGACACGATTGTTGGCGGCGATGTTGTCGTGCCCGGCGGTGAACGCGATGCCATAGTTCACGGTGCCGACCACCTGGTTGTCGTGGATGCTGTTGAAGGCGGGTGCTTGCTGCGCGCTGTCGTCGGGGCTGCCCTCGGTCTTGATTCCGCCGCCATCGTAATCAGCCTGTGCAGCGGTATAGGGATAGGCACCCTGAATGTAGGTGTCGTGGATTTCGAGTGGTTGGTTGGGGGTTCCACTCGAGCTCTTGACGGCGATGTTATCGGCGACCAGGCTGCGGCCGGGATAGTTGATCACTTCGTTCCAGCCCACGTCGATGCCGGGCACTGCTTGCACTTTATCCAATTCGATAAAGCGCGACACGCTTTGGTTGGAGCCAATTCCCGGCAGGTAACCGCCGTTGCCATCGCTGAGCAGGCCATTCAGGTTGCGCGCCCGGTTGGCACGGATCACGATGGTTTGTTGTCCGTCGCGATTGCCGGAGTAGCCGTGCACCAGTACGCCACCGCCCGCATTCTCAACGTAGTTGTTTTCTACGTCGAGCCGCGCCGGGGAGGAGGCATCGAGGAAGACGCCGTTGGCCTGGCCCTTCACCGCCGGGTTCACTGCCAAACCGACACTGTTGCGGACGGTCAAGTCAGCGCCCGCAACGCTGGTCTTGATCAAACCCGCAACACTGCTGATGTGCGCATTCTCGATGACCACGGGAGCGGTTGTAGCCACCGTGACTGCGGGTGTTTTGCTATCGGTGCTCTGCCAGTTTCCA
Source organism: uncultured Acidobacteriaceae bacterium (assembly GCA_963821315.1). GTDB lineage: Bacteria > Acidobacteriota > Terriglobia > Terriglobales > Acidobacteriaceae > PALSA-350. The sequence goes on from CAWGDP010000026.1 coordinate 66,418, forward strand.
GAGTAGGTGCCGGCCTCGGTGATGACGATCGGACCGCTCCAGTCCAGCTGGCCGATGGTGCTGACTGCCGGCACTGAGGCCTGTTGTCCCTGGTAGCTGCCAGTGATGGTTGCCTTGCCGGTGGCCAGCCCTGAAAGCAACCCGGAGGAAGAGGCGGTGATGGTTCGGGTGTCGGAAGACGTCCAGGCAAAGTTTGTGGTGACGTCCCTGGTCGAACCATCGCTGAAGGTGGCGATGGCCTTCAACTGGGTTGTGCTGCCAATGGCGACGGTGGCTTGCGCAGGAACAACGGCTATGGAAGCCAACTCTGCTCCCGCTGCGGCGCCACTGCCGGCTGCTTCTGTAGCTGCGACAGTATCCGTTCCGCTCACGGCAGAGCGGGCGTTCCCGCTCGGCTGCTTGACCACCGAGGCGGCGGCGGCGGTATAGGTGGCAGTGACCACGGCGCTGGGCCCATACCCAAACGCCCCTGAAAGCGGGCCTGTGGGATAGTTTGCCGGCTGGTTCGCCGCTCCCCACATCCCCACCGCTTTCACCGTGGTCGTCGTGGTTAGCGTAATCGTCCCGCCGGTCGATATGTATTGCGCTGTGCCTGATCCGGGGACTGGAGTGCTGCCGTCGGTGGTATACCAGATGCCGGTGTTGCCTTGGGGACCCACCCCGGACGTGAAGCCTGGGTCGGTGAAGGTTACGACCTCGGAACCGCTGAAGCTTCCGCTAGCCGGCGAGATAGCTGGGGTGGCGCTGGTTTGCACTGAGCCATCAACAAAATCACACTGGTTGCCGGTTCCGGTTGGAGTGTTGGCTGGGCTGCGTTCCTGGTTCCACCAACCATACGAGCCCGGAGTGTAAGGATTACAGTTAGCGGGAGTATTACTTCCTCCCCACCCAAAAGAACTCTGGATGTGGTTGTTACTTGCGGTCATCGCCCCATCAGTTCCGACCATGAAGGAGTTAACCCACTGACCCTGAATCAGATTGTTACTCCCCACCGAGGACGAGTCCATGCTCCAGAACTCGATGCCCAAACCAACCCAACCACTTGGCGAACCTGAGGCGACGGGCACGTTATCGATGACGACATTCGAGAGATCGTTTGAGGTGCTGGTATTGAGTGATGGTTTATTGTTTCCCGGCGTATTCTGATAGCCGTTATTCGAGCTTATCCCGAACGTCCCGTTTCCCGGCAGGTACGGGTCGTGGATGGAGTTGTACTGGAAGGTGATAACGGTGCCCGTTGCCGCTCCCCCTCCTACTCCCTGCTCCTGGGTCTCAATGGCGATGCGATGAAAGTTGGAGATGTCATTCGCCTGAATCAGGCAATTGACGCAGTTGTAATCGATCGACCCTTCGTGGCCCTTGATGCCTTCTTCCTGGTAATAAATGAAGTTGTTGCTAACGGTGAAATTGGACATGTTGTTATGCCAGCCAACCGCCGTGCAGTACCCACCATCTCCGGTGAAGCCGCTGTAGGAGAAGTTGTTCATCACGCCCGCGCAGTCACCGCTTGCGCCTAAGCGATTCCAGCTCACAGTGTCATTGGAATCGGCAGGGGTGCCGTTACCGTCAAACAGGATTAACTCACACCCATAGCACTCTCCGCTCCCGTTCCAGTTATTGCCGTGAAAGTAGTTATAAGAAATCGTGAGGTCGTTCACGCCTCCGGAGTTAGAAGCATAGACAACTTGCCCACCGCTGCCAGGTTGATTGGTGTTCACCTCCAGATACTCAAGCGAAGTCGCCTTGGAGCATGCCCCGTAAGAGAAAACGGGAGAAGCTGTCGCGCTGATGATCGCCGTTGGCCCATACAGAAGATGGGGATGTCCGTCAGGAGAAAAGGATGACAGGGGAACGACTGGCCCGCTGAGCGAGACGCCACACGGCACATTGACGGTTGAGGTGAGGCTATAGGAGCCGGGGGCAAAGAGGATCAATGCACAGCTTGGGGCACTCGTGATGGTGCTGCTCAGCGTGCTCGGGCTCATGCTGCTGTTCACGTTGATGGTCGGACCTCCGCACCCGGCCGGAGGTGGATTGGTAGGGGTCGGATTGCCGGCCGCATTCACGACGAGAGTATTCTTGGCCGTGGCTGTTCCGTAGTCCGTGGTGTCGGTGGGTGTAAACGTGGCTGCCAGTTGCAGAGTGCCGGCTGCAGGAACATTGCCTGCGGCAGGGTTATAAGCAAAAGTACCAGGCACGTTTGCCGTGGCGTTCAACTGGTTAGCGCTGAGCGCAGTGCCTTGCGCGATGGCTGCGGGCGCGGCCCAGGTGATGGTGGGCGTGGCCTGATTCACGGTGAGCTGCACCGTGGCTGTCGCTGCAGAATAGGTTGTTGTGTCGGTCGGCGTGAAGACTGCAGAAAGCGTCTGTGTCCCCGCTTTGAGCACAGTCCCGGCCGCTGGTGTGTAGGCGAAGGTTCCGGGCACACTGGCCGTCGCATCCAATTGCGTGCTGCTCAAGGCGGCGCCGTAGGAGATGGCCGCGGGCGCAGTCCAGCTGATGAGCGGAGAGCTCTTGCCCGTGTTCCCCGCCTGGACGGTGAGTGAATTGTGCGCCGTGGCAGGCATATAGTCGGTCGCGTCGGAGGGGGTAAACGTAGCCGTCAGCGTTTCTGTGCCCACCGGAGGAACGGTGCCCGCAGCTGGGCTGTAGGAGAAGGTACCGGGCACATTCGCCGTGGCATTCAGCTGCGCTGCACTGATGGCAGTTCCCTGCTCAATGGCGGATGGCGGAGCCCAGGCGATCACCGGACTGACCTGATTCACGGTAAGCTGCACCGTGGCTGTCGCTGCAGAATAGGTTGTTGTGTCGGTCGGCGTGAAGACCGCGGTGAGCGTCTGGTTCCCTGCTTTGAGCACCGTCCCAGCTGCTGGTATGTAGGCGAAGGTTCCCGGCACGTTCGCCGTAGCGTCCAATAGAGCACTGCTGAGTGCCGTGCCGTATTGGATGGGCGCCGGCGTACTCCACGTGATGGCAGGCGTGGTCGTAGTCGTTCCCGCCGCCGTGATTGTGACCTGCGCCGAGGAACTCAAAGTCTGCGCTGCGGAGGCTGCAGCCGATGAGGATTGGCCGGCCGGAACGACCAGGACATACGCCGCCTGCACGGTCAGCACACCGGGCGCTTTGGCGGTAAGTACACCAGTGCCCAGCGTCGCTAGCGAGGGATCGGACAGCGACCATTGCGTGCTTGAAGTTACATCCTGTGTCGTGCCATCGCTCAGATGTGCCATGGCCTGCAGAGTTACTGCGCCACCCACACTTACTGTTGCAGGCGTTACATTGAGCGACAGGAGGTTCAAGCTGGTTGACGAGGGATTGGAGCATCCCGCCAACAGAATGAACAAAGCGCTTGCTAACGCGGAGCACGCGCGAGGAACACGGGGGATGCGCATTTACATTGCCTCGTCAACATCCGAAATTTCGAAGCATCAAGGCCTGAATAAGAAGGTCAAAGGGCGCAAGAGGTCGTTCGCGTCGTGAGACACGTTGTTCCACAAGCAAACATTTTGGTTATCTACTTTGGTGCTACCTTCACCCGTCTGCGGGGGAACAGCAATCACACCAGAGCGTCATTACGCAAGTTTGTAAGGAGCTTATTGCAAGGGACTTGAGTGGGAAGTTTTTGCCAGACGAGAGAGCATTTTGGGGCGCTGCCAGGTGAAATTTGTCATTACCTTAGTTACAAAAGATCTAAGGACTCGGAAACGAAAATGCCGCGGAGTCATGAAGAAGAATAGAACGGGTGGAAGCCCCCGCATTTATGCGGGGGAAGAGCGCTTTAGCGCTCAGTGAGAGTCTCTACTCTCATCACACGCTTTAGCGCTGGCAATGCTAAGGCCTGATGAGTTCCCGCGTCAGACAACCGCGGAAGAGAACACATCCGCTCCCTAGACCTGTAGAAAGTTTTTGGATGTTTTTCGTCAAAACTCCCAGAAAATCGTCTGTGGGAGAACTAACGGAACGGAGACCTTTGTGCTGGAGCCGGGGCGCACCGCAGATCCCTCGGCTGCGCTCGGGATGACAAAGGGGAGAGCAGTGACTTTTATTAGAGGCCGTCAGATGGGATGGACAGAAAAGAAACAGCAGGTCCCTCCACTTCGCTTCGCTGCGGTCCCACGGCATGCCGGGGCAGGCAGGATGACGATTCTGTGGGAGTTTTGACGAAAAACAGCACTCGGCCCGCGAGGGCCTATGGACTAACGTGCTAGCTTCGGGGACGCGGCCAGCGGGCCTCGACGACGGTCGAAATACCGCCGCGGGGACGGAACTCCCCTTTCACAATGGCCCATACCGGGTCGCAGGCCTTGACCACATCCTCCAACACCCGATTGACGACATTCTCCTGAAAGATGCCGAGGTTGCGGTAAGCGAACAAATATTCCTTCAACGACTTCAACTCCAGGCAACGCTGCCGCGGCATGTACCGCACCGTCAGGGCGCCGAAGTCGGGCAAGCCGGTCTTTGGGCACACCGAGGTGAACTCAGGATCGTCCACGAGAATCTCATATCCGGGAAACTGATTCTGCCAGGTTTCAATGCTGGGAAAAGGAAAATCAAGGCCGGCCGCCGCATGCTCATCGGTATAAGGAGTAGTGTTACCCATGACCACATTATACGGCCCTCTCAGGGATCCTCACCCATCGAGAAGGCAACCACCAGCAGACACCTTAACCATCCAGAAAACCGCGCTTGAGTGCGATTGTAACCGCATGAGTACGATCATTGGCCTGAAGTTTGGCGAGGATATTTCTCATATGGCCTTTGACCGTCTCTTCACCAATCCCCAGGGCCGATCCGATCGTTTTGTTCGAGCTGCCGCCGGCAACCCTTCTGAGCACTTCCAGTTCCCTGTCTGTCAATGCATCGGAAGCGACGTGCTCGGCAATCCCTGCGGCCACGTCGTTGGGTATTCGCCGCTGACCAGCGTGGACTCGCCGGATCGTATCCACAAGTTCCTTCCGCATCGTTCCCTTCAGCAGGTAGCCGAACGCTCCCGCTTTCAGCGCACGCGCCGCCTGCACATCTCCTGAATAGGTCGTCACCACCACAATGCGCGCAGACGGAAAACTCTGCAGGATGACCAGCATCGCGTCGATGCCATTCATGCCTGGCATCTGCAGATCCATAAGCGTTACATCCGGCCGATGCAGGCGGAAGAGGTCGATGGCTTCCTGTCCGGTGCCGGCCTCCGCTACCACCGTCATGTCCCTCTCCGCCTGGACGGCGAATCGAACGCCCTCGCGGATCAGGTCGTGATCGTCGACAGTAAGAATCTTGATTACGCCGGGGTGAGATGCTTCCATCGCAATGCCTCTCGATTGCCCAGTATATGCCCGGTAGAAAATTCTTCGCCCCTCGAAAGTGTTGGAAGCAGGGGGCTCTCAAGGTAGGTCCGGAATTCTACCCGTATCGGCTAGCCTTATGATGTGCAACGACTCTACGCCACATTTCCAGATGGCCAACCGGGTTTGGCCCTGCTCCTGCTGCGCTTCTCGCTGGCCTGGATTCTGCTTCTCCAAGGAGTTCACTATTGGCAATCGCACAACTCCCTCCTAGCGGCGGGAGTGTCTGGCGGTTTCTCTCTCCTTCTGGTTTTAGGCCTGTTTATTCCCTTTACGGCCACCTTTAGCGTAATCGCCGGCGTGATGGGACTGTATCTATGCGACGGCTGTGACACAATTAACTGGTGTTTTGTTCTAACCGTAATCGCTGCGCTGGGGATGTTAGGGCCAGGTGCTTATTCCATGGATGCCCGCCTGTATGGCAGGCGACAGGTGACTGTGCCCACGGGCCACGATCGATGAGGGGGGAATGGCCCGCAACCGATGCACGCTCCAAGCCTCATCGCCGCCACATGCGTTTCTCGAAGCCTGCCCGGTAAATCGATCATAGTGCGGCGGCCCAGGTTGCCCCGGCGTCTTCGCCCGAACGCTACTCTACGCGTTTCCTTGTGGCTGGCTGTGGCCATGTCTGCTTTCGTTGGAACACCCGACCTGCGAGCGCAGGCTAATCCCCGAACCTCTAGCCCACCCATTCCCGAACCGCAGATTACCCAGGAATTACCCACCAACCCACCCGTGATCGCCGGAACAGATATCCGCTTTTACCGCACTGCGACGGGTGACGGGCTCTCCCAGGTTCGCGCCTCCCAGATCCTGCAAGACGATCAGGGATTCATGTGGTTCGGCACTCAGTATGGGCTGAACCGCTACGACGGCTACAAATTCAAAGTCTTCCTCCATGACCCCGCAGATCCCAGGAGCTTGAGTGGGGTGTTTATCACTGCTTTGTTCAAGGACAGGTCCGGCGTCCTCTGGGTCGGGTGCAATCAATTTCTGGATAAGTATGATCCAGCCACTGAGACGTTTACCCACTACCGGATCGAAGCTCCTCATGCGAAGGCCGAGCAACTCACCATCTTACGTATCAGCCAGGACAGCACGGGACTGTTCTGGCTAGCAACGACCAACGGTCTTTTCGCTTTCGACCCGGTTGCAGGCGTGGTTGGCACGTATCGCCATGACGCGAACAATCCCCTGAGTTTGAGCAGTAACGATGTTAAGTCGAGTGGCGAAGACCGTGAGGGCAACTTCTGGGTTGTGACCCGCGAGGGACTGGACAAATTCGACCGCAAGACGGGGAGCGTGCTGCTCCATGTACCCCAATATGAACCGCGGGAAAGCCTTTTCTATGAAGATCGTTACGGTATCTTTTGGCTGATCCACGCGCTCGGCAATGGCCTCGCAGTTCTCGATCGCAAGACCAACAAGCTGACGCCTATTCGGTTGCGCAAAAGTCCCTCTTCCCCTACAGCTCTTTCGGGATTCGTCGCCATCCTCGAAGACCGGGACGGAGTGCTTTGGCTGGGCAGCCAGGGCGGTGGCCTCTTCCGTTTTGATCGTGACCATCACCGGTTCATCCAGTATCGCAATGAATCCGGCAATCCCAATAGCCTGGCTGAGGATTCAGTCATCTCTCTCTACCAAGATAGCGGAGAGAACATCTGGGTCGGTACGGGAGCGCAGGGACCAAATCTATTTTCCAGGAAGAAGACGACCTTTGAATCTCTTCCGCTCCTGCCGGGGACAGCGGAGTACGCAAGAGACACCTTGGTTGGCGCAGTCTTGAAGGACAAGAATGGCGACTTGTGGATGGGTCAAAGGATCCTGCGTCGACTCAGGCCAGAAGTCGATGAGCCATCCATCTACGTGACCAAGGCTTTCGGCAACATCAATCATGTGATCTCTATGACTGAAGACCACTCTGGTGGTATTTGGGTAGGAACCTTCGGTGATGGCCTTAGCCGGGTCGACGAAAAAACCGGACAGGTAAAGACCTATCGTCACGATGCGGCGGATCCATCAAGCCTAAGCAGCAATATAGTCCCGTCACTGTTGATCGACCACTCGGGAGCCCTCTGGGCCTCCACCTGGGACGGCTTGGACCGTTTCGACAGTAAGACCAACCGCTTCACGGTCTACCGGCCAGGGTTAGAGGGGGCACCGCTCTACATGGGGATTACAGAAGACAGTCACGGTGTTCTTTGGATTGGGACCGATGCCCATGGCGTGCAACGGTTCGATCCTGCCACGAACCAGTTCAGTCTATATGCGCACGATGTGGCAAACCAGTCAACTGTCAGTGACAGCCGGGTCAACTCAGTGTTCATCGATCATGCAGGCGGGATGTGGCTTGCCACGCAAAACGGGTTGGACAAATTTGATCCCGCAAGCGGTGTAGCGCAGCCGTTTTATGAACGGGATGGGCTCAGCGGCAATGTGGTCGCTTGCATTCGAGAGGATGGAGAGGGAAAACTATGGATGAGTACGAACAAGGGAATCTCCAGCTTCGATCCGCGAAGCCGGTCTTTCCGGAACTACTTTACCTCCGATGGCCTCCCGGGGCCTGACCTGACGGCATGGCCTACATGCTTCAAGAGCCCGGATGGGGAAATGTTCTTTGGTGGCTTCAGCGGAGGTGTTGCGTTCCATCCCAATCAGATAACAGAGACCACGTGGACCCCCCCGGTGGTCTTAACGGATCTTCGCGTGTTGGGTCATGGCGTAGGGGTTGGGCAGAAGTCACCGCTCAAGAAGGTGATAACCCAGTCAAACGAGGTGGTCCTTAATCACAATCAGACCATGCTTTCGCTGGAATTTTCTGCGCTGAGTTACCTCAATCCGTCGTCGACGCGGTATCGCTACAAACTGGACGGACTTGATGCCGATTGGAATCAGACCGGCAGCAACCAACGTGTGGTGACGTATACGAGCCTCCCTGCCGGCAAATTCACATTCACAGTACAGGCGGCAACAGGTCACGGGGCGTGGAGCGAACCAGGGGCGACTTTACTCATACAGATTCTGCCCGCCTGGTGGAACACCTGGTGGTTCCGGTGCATGTACGTTTCGTTGCTGTTGTTGTTGGCCTCTCTCCTGTATTGGTATCGCGTGCATCAGTTGACACAGCAGTATTCTATCCGTCTCGAAGAGCGCGTTGGCGAGCGCACCAGGATTGCTCGCGACCTGCACGATACGCTTCTCCAGGGATTCCACGGTCTGATGCTTCGCTTTCAAGTAGCGACAGGAATGATTCCGGAAGGCTCGAAAGCGCGCACCGTGTTGGAGGATGCACTGGATCGCGCCGACATCCTGCTGAGCGCCAGCCGGGACCGGATCCGGGATCTACGTCATGAGACTGGGCCCGTGACACCTTTGGCGGAGGCGCTTGCCGAAGCCGGGCGGGAATTCCAGAAGGACAGTCCGATCGCCTTTGGAGTGGTTGTTACGGGAGTCCAGCGAGAACTGAATTCCATGATTCGCGACGAAATGTTTCTCATTGGGCGAGAGGCTATCGTCAATTCTTTCTGCCACTCTCAAGGATCCAGGGTCGAGGTTGAGGTGGACTTTGATCGCTCAGCAGTGCGCCTGCGCATTCGGGATAACGGCCGGGGCATCCCCGAGGACACATTGCGTGCCGGTGGTTCCGTAGGCCACTGGGGCCTCTCCGGAATGCGCGAGCGCGCGGAGAAGATGGGTGCCCGATTCCGATTGTGGAATCGATCCGGTGCCGGCACGGAAGTAGAAGTGACGGTTCCTGGGGCTATTGCCTATGGCGATCGGCGCGGAAGCTCAGTTGGCGATTGGCTCAAAGCGGTAGCTAGCGCCGGACGGCGAAGGTTGTAAGTTTCCGGCGTTCCTGTTGAACATGCGAGGGCGTAACGGCGAGGCTCTTCCTGATGCCTCATCTCTGATTTTTAAGGCTCGGTGTTAATTTGCGCAGAACGAATTCCTGGAGAATGCCGTTGGCCATATTGGCGCTGAAGTCCACAGCAAACGTGCTGAACACCAGTCCCACGCCGCGATTCGCCTGCGGATAATACGCATTCGCAATGGCGCCCGAGGTCAGGTAGCCGCCGAGGCTGGAAATGTTCGGCTGCCAGAGGCCGTTGTCCCCCTTGCAGATGATAGGGCTCGAAAGCGCGTGGAGCAGGCGAGATTTCGTGGTGCCCGTGCCCTGATAAAAGTAGCGTGGATCCTGATGCAGAATGGCGGGCAGAATCGCTCCACCAATCATGATGTCCGTGAGGTCGTTGGTGTAGACAGCGCCAAATCGCTGCCCGTAACCCTTCAACCCCTGACCGTACTTGGGGTAGTCGCTGGCTTGATTGACGGCTGCGAGGAAACTTGTGCCGGCAAAGGTGACCGGATCGATAGAAACCTTCAATGCCAACTCAAATTTCAACTTAGCGGTGAGCGGCGCGGCATTGTGGTCGTAAACGGTATAAAAATTAGGGATAAAACCAAGGACCCGCTGTTGCTCCTCCATTTTGACCTGCGCCGTGGCGATCTCCGTGCGCGAAGCGGTCACAATGACCGAAGCGTTCTCGCCTTGCAGCCTGAGCTTGATATCGTTGAGGGGTGAGACCTGGCCGGGCTTGAGCACCAGGGTGTCGGATCTCCAGTCTGCGAAGCCCTGGGCGCTCACCGTCACATGATAAGGAACTCCCGCTTTGACGTTGAATTCAAAGAATGCGTCTTCGTTCGCCACGACGGAGCGAGAATCCTGCTGGCTGGGTCCTTCAAGAGCAACGGTCGCGCCGGGTATGAGCGCGCCGCCCATGTCGGTTACAATTCCGCTGATATGTCCCTGCTGCGGTTGGGGCACAACGAGCTCCTGGCCCGGCGCCGCTAACACCGCCGCGAGACCAATCGAAACTGCAAAGAACAATAGCTTCCATCTTCTCAGCATGGGTGCCTTCCTCGCCCGCCATTCACCGGCATCGCTTTTGGACGGCCGGAAAAGATGTCTGGATTAACCTCACGCCTCGCGCTTCCGGATACTTTTTGCTCCCGGATTAGACGACGTGGTGCTTGCCATCGATGCAAACTTGCCATGAAAATTTTGTCGTTTAAAGCCTGGAAGAATCGATGAGTCTTCCAGGCTGGATGCCGCATCAAAAATTGGCGGGCATTGGTGGATCTGCGATAGCAGACCCAGGCTGGACTGCGATCGTTGGGGACCTCGTACCCGCGCGCGTGCATCTTGCGCCCGTACCCTCGCAAGACCGTTTTAAATCTGGTGTTTGACCCGCACTGATCCCTCAACACTGCGTCCCCAGTTTTATTCCACCGAATGGCCGATTGGGGAATCTAACGCATCATGCGGGTACAAAAGGGCTTAATCGGTCTCATCGTAATTCTGCAGGCCGTGCTTTTTCTGTCGCATTTTCTTGTCTATGAGACGTGGACATTTTCGCCCGCAGGAGGCGATATCCCCGGGGTGCTGTGGATCAAGCTGGCTCTCGGCTTTTTGTCGGTGAGCTTTGTTCCCGCTTCCCTTCTTGCCTTCCGCTATACACATGCTGGGGTGCGCGCGTTTTACAGGATTGCTGCGGTTTGGTTGGGTTTCTTGACATTCCTCTTCCTGGCTGCTGTTTTCTCGTGGATAATTTTCGGAGTTGCGCGGCTGGCTGGGCTGGACGTGAGCTTCCATCGAATGGTGGAATGGCTGTTCGCCGCTGCAGCATTGGCTGGCCTCTACGGAGTTTTCAACGCAAGCTGGACGCGAACCACGCGAACGACGGTGCGACTCGCGAACTTGCCGCCCACGTGGCGCGGGCGGAGGGCGGCGCTTATCAGCGACCTGCACCTGGGGCATGTGCGAAACGGCAGTTTTCTGCGGCGGATGGTGGCGAAGATTTTGCAGGAAGAGCCGGACGCGATTTTTATTGCGGGCGATTTGTATGACGGTACGGCCATCGACGCCAGGCGAGCAGCGGAGCCGTTGAGCCAGCTGGTGGCGCCCCACGGCGTGTATTTTGTCGCGGGAAACCACGAGCAGTTTGGGGATGAGAGCAAATATCTGCATGCCGTTGCCGCAGCCGGGGTGCGCGTGCTCATCAATGAGAAGGTGGAAGTTGACGGTTTGCAGATCGTCGGTGTGCCGTACCGGAACGCGGCGCAAGGCGAACATTTTACTTCGGTGCTACAAGGCATCGGCTTGGATCGCAACCGCGCGAGCATTCTACTGACGCATGCACCCGACCATCCGGGAATTGCGGAGGCTGCGGGCATTTCCCTGCAGCTATCCGGGCATACGCATCTTGGGCAGTTCGTACCCTGGAGTTGGATGGCGCGGCGGATATACCGCCAGTTTGTCTACGGCTTAAGTCGGATCGGGAAGATGCAGGTTTTCACTTCAAGCGGAGCGGGTACTTGGGGACCGCCGCTGCGACTCGGATCGAATCCCGAAATTGTAATGCTTCACTTCGAGTAAAGTTCGCCTATTTGCTCTGACTGCATTGAGATGCGTTCTGCGGACTCCCGCGATATGGGCGAACGCACGTACAGGTCTTCGGCGGCCGCTTGCCGTTTGTCGACTCCCAGATTCCTGACGCGCCAATCCTGGTAAAAACCGTGCGCGACGCAGAGTTCCGGCACCTGCGCCAGCCGCTCATCGGATACGACGCGGGCAAGGAAGAGCGTGTGATAGTCGAGCCGGTGTATCCGCTCCACCTTCAGCTCGCGAACCCTGCATGCAAACAGAGGCACGGGGATCTTGAAGATCCGGGAAGGGCGGGTTGCGAAAGGAAGCTGCTTCCAATCGATGGTGGGCCGGTTATGGTTTGGCCCTAACAAATAAGCGATCGGGCCTTGCTTCATGGGGACGCTGCTGAGCACGACGTGTCTGGTTCGCTGGACAAACTTCTCGGGCAGGTAATTGTGCTTGAGGCAGAAGCCGAAGTAATCCCGGTTGAGGTCGCCCATCACGTTGAGCGGATAGATATTCCCATTGCCTTCCTCGTCGGCGACGCTGATAAGCGAGACCGGACGCGGGCAGCAAAAGAGGGCCGCCATGGCGCGCGCCTGCGCGGCAGGAACATGGATCTTACCCCGCGAGGTGACATAGGTATTCCATAGGTTATGCGTCCAAAGCCTCAGCCTGGGCAGGCAGTAATTGACGGAGCGCCTGGAATGGAAGAGCAAAAACTCCGACTGACCGCATTCGAGCGTCTCCTGATAGTCGAGGTCGATCTCACTGAGGACACGATTCGCGCCACCTTTTTCGCATAAACGCAATTTAACCCGCGAGCGCTCGCTTTCGCTGGGTGCCTGGCCGCGCGTGAATTCAATGCAGAGGGTGAACGGCAAACCGGAGGCCTGGCAGTGACGCCTGGTGACGTCGATGGTCTTGCCGGCCACGAGGAGCCACACCACGACTTCCTGCTGTGGTTCCGTTTGCGCAAGAAAGAAGCGGTTCGGCAGGCGCTCCCCACCGAACACCGCTTTCTTCATCAATTGCCGCAGACTCTTCTTCAGTGACATATGTGCCCTAGTTTTATTGCAGGTTAATTCCGCGCTTGTTCAGCAGATCTTCGCGCAGTGCCGCTTTCATCTCGGCGGCGCGGCCACCCACACGCCAGGTCTCATAGTAACCATGAATGACGCATAAGGAGGGCTCAGTGGAAAATACTGTGTCGCTAAGGATGCGAGCTACAAAGAAGCTGTGGCTCCCGATCTTGTGAACTTTTTCCAGCTCCAGCTCACGCACCCGGAGGGCGAACTCAGGGATGGGGAAATGGAACATCGGTGAGGGCTTGGTAGAAAACGGAAGATTGTCCCACTCGGCGGATGCTTTGGTATGGTTTCTCGCGAGCGCGTAGGCCGACGAAGCATGCCGCACGGGCACATTGCTGATGACGAGGCGCCCGGCGCGTTCGACCAACCGGCCTGCGAGTCTGTCGTTGCGTAGTGCAAACCCGAAACGTGTGGGGCCGAGTGCCCCCATGATGTTCATAGGGAAGATATTGCCGCCGAGTTCGTCGACCGCGCTTACCAGCACGGTTGGGTGCGGACGGATGAACGACACCATCGCCCCACGCCGCTCAAGAAAGGACATCGTCATCCCGGAAGCCGGCCCGCTCTTCCACTGACGGAGAAGATGCAGTGAGTGGTGAGCATAGCAAGACAGTCTCGGCAGGCAGCGGTTGCGGGCGCCGCTCGGCGCAAACAGCATCAGGCTGCCCCCGCTTACGGTGAGCGTCTCTCTCCAGTGCAGGCGAATGTCACCGAGTAACGGCCGCTCCCGACGTCGTGCGTAAAACTTCAAGCTGAGGCGGCGAAGGTCTTGCTCGCTGGGCAATTGGCCCTCGTCAAACGCGATGGCGAGAAGGAATGGGTCGGAGCAGGCGGTGGAGTGGCGGAAGGTGACATCGATGGGCGCGCCCATGCCCTCAAGCATGACGGAGATCTCCTGCTGAGGATCGGGAATGCCGGTCGCGAACTCCTCGGGAAGAATCGTTGCGCCGAAAATTCCATCCTTGATCGCCGTTCGCATTTGATGAAGGACAGACATCAGATGAGTCCATTCCCGGTGGCCATACCGCGTTTCACACGAGCGTCTTCCGCGATCGAAGACTCGATTTGACTGGGCCGGCTCTTGAGACGCCAAGCCTGATAATTTCCGTGGACAACGCACCACTCCACGCCGTCGGAGAATCGCTCATCCCTGACGACTCTACCTACGAAAAAAATATGAGAGCCGAGCTTGCGTGCGTTTTCCACCTACCATCTCGCGAACGCGGAAAGCGAACGCAGGGATAGGAATGCCGAAATTCGGTGACCGTTTGATTGCAAATGGAAGGTCATTCCAATCGATACCGTTTTTCTTGGCATGATTGGGCCCCAGCTTATAGGCGAGGTCTCCCTGCTGCATAGGAATGGTACTCAACGCAATGCGCCTTGTGCGGTTGACCAGATTCGAAGGCGATCTGGCCTCCTTGAGGCCAAAACCAAAGTAGCCGTCGTCGAGCTGCCCCATCACATTCATGGGAAACATATTTCCCCCGGAGCTCTCGATCGTGCTGGCGAGGCAGATCGGGCGGGGACAGATGAACAACACCTCCATCGCCCGCATCTCTAGAAATGACGGGTTAATCGTGTTTTTGGGAGGAGGATTTCGCCAATTCCTGTAACTGCGCTGGAGATAGAACATACTGAGATGCAGGAAGGGTAGGCAGTAGCTCCGTGCACTCGATACTTGAAAGAAGTAGAGTGCCGGGCCGCTGGTCGGAATGGAGATGCCGTTGTATTTAAGTCCGATCTTGCCGAGCAGCCGGCGATTGCCGTCCCTCTCGCAGAAGCGAAGCGAAAGACCTCTCAGCTTTGGCTCGCCTAGTACAGCCCCTTTCTCGAAGGCCACACAAATGGTGAGCGGGCTAGCACACGCCAGGGAATGATGGTTCGTCACATCGATGGGGGCATCCATTCCGTGCAACCACACGGTGATCTCTTTCTGTGGCCCTTGCTGTCCAAGAAAGAACTTCTGAGCGGGCCGAACGCTCCCCAGGAGCAGATCCTTCAAGACTTCTTTGGCTTGCTTAGGGATGGACATGTGCCAGGTTCCCTTCCGCGCTACTTCCCTTTTCTTCGGCGCGATTGAAACTGTATAGTTCCTCGAGTTCCCAGGATTGGGGCAGCCGATGACTGCTCCAACGCAATTGCCGCCGCTCTTCCAGGTGAAACAGACCGGGCAGATTGGGAAGCGAGGCGGTTCCGACAAAGAGGAAGCGGTTGCGCGTTACCCGGTGGATGGTTTCGAGGTAGAGTGCCAGCTCTCCTGCTTCGATATCGGTCATGGCGTGGGAGCTGAAGGTGACATCGACACTTGCGGTTTGCAGGCGCTCCAGGCAAAACAGCGGCATCAACACGACGTCGGCCTGGGCGATTGCTTCGTCGTCAAGGGGCGCTTCCCCGAAGAGGAGGAACTTCTTCTGGGGGAATGCCTTGATCAGGTAGTAGGTAGCGATCGCTATGCTTTCGGGTAGGTCGAAGTCACAATACTTTGTTTTCGGTCGGTCACGGAGCAGATAGTAGGCCATTCCACCGAAGCCGCCACCTATTTCAGCAACCGTAGAGAACTGTGACGGAAGCAGGCTGGCAACCCTGTCGGCGCAGTGATGCTGGAACTCGGAGCGGGCGCTCACGAGCGTGCCTTCAAGGCATACTCCGAACGGGTTGCCGATTGGGGGTACGGCCAAGTCCTGCAAAGGGAAACGACCGCCAGTCTCGCGTTTCCAATAGTCGAGGCGATACAGAGTGTCGGCAAGATAAATGCGGCGATGAAGATCCGTCATCTTCCCGCCGAAGTAGGCGCGGGTCATTCCATAGGGGACGGTGGTGAGCCCGGTGGAGCAGGGATCGCGAAAGAAGTTGAGGTACATGCCACTCAGGGCTGCGATGTCGTTCTTCAAAAGCGCTTGTCGCACCGGCGCCAGGTTACGGTAACGTATCTGCTGCCACCAGCCGGTGGCGCGATATGCCGAACGAGCGCATTCCGGGTGCTCAACGGCCGCCTCGTAGGCCGCGCAGATTCTATTCAGTAATGCGGTGTCGTCTGTGTCGATATCTCGTCTGCAGACAAAGCCAGCGGTCACATTCTGGAGGTTATAGCGTGGATCATGCGCGAATTGCTGGTCACCGCGAGCGGCAAAGGCGCGCATCTCGAAGTGCGCTACGGCCATGCTCTTCGCCACATCAAGCGTTCGAAGAGGATGACGCAGGTGTTTGAGCTTTGGCTTCAGCACAGTTGACCTCGAACCTGGTGGCCTCCCCAGGAGTCTTATGGCAAATAGCGTAGGAGAGCTTCAAAGTGCACTGAGCTCATTCCCGCTTTCGAAGAAAGCTATGGTGGGGCTTCGCCCCTCTTTTTCGGCCCAGGTACGCTGTGACGAACCTGGGGCACCCGTCCATCTCCTCGACCTAAAAGGAAGATAGAACGATTGCCAGGGGCGGTTGTCACGCGGATGTCACTGATTTGTCATATACCCGCTCTATTCATAGCGGAGAGCTTCGGCGGGTGAGTCAGGGTTGCGGCGCAGGGCGCGGAGGCCGTAGCGAATGTCGCCGCCTAACTCATCGAAGAGGCGGAGGCCGATGGCGTTGCGGTAGGTTTCGTTTTGGACGGCGGGCTGACCGAGGTCGATGCGGGCTTTCCGGTGGGCGTCTTCTTCGGGGAGGCCCTGGCGAATTAAATCTTCCTGGTAGGCGTCGAGGGTAGAACGAAATTCTTCTTCGACGTCGCTGTGGGTGCGTGGAGCGATGGAGTGCCAGAGCTTGCGGATTGCGGCGAGGAGACTCATATCTCCTTCTTATCAAGAATGCCGGCGACAACAGCGGTCATGTCGGTCCATTTGGCGGTCTCGGCCTTGAGCTGACGCGTACCGGCAGCGGTGAGCGAGTAAAAGCGGGCGCGGCGATTGTTCTCCGACTCACCCCACACGCCTTTGATCCAGCCCTGGCGCTCAAGACGATAGATGGCGGTGTAGAAGGAACCCTGCAGGATTTCGAGGCGTTCGCCGGAGATCTGCTGGATGCGCAGCAGGATGCCGTAGCCATGCAGCTGACCGAGCGAGACCGCCTTGAGGATAAGCATCTCGAGTGTGCCCTGCGGGAGTTCCACCGGTTTCGCCAAAGGCTCTCTCCTATCTGGAAAAGGAGAGTACATGCTCTCTCCTTTTCCGTCAAGGAGACTGCCTCCCGAAAGGCGTCATCAACGCCCAGAGCTGCCGAAGCCCCGGCTCCCCCTGGCGCCGCTTATCAGCTCGGTCGATTCTGTTACGGACCCGGTCAGCACGGGAGTTGGAACCAACTGCGCGATTCTGTCTCCCGAGCGTATCTCGTAAATGTCGGTCAGGGTGGTCATGAGCACCACGATCTCTCCCCGGTAAGACGAGTCGATCACGCCGCCGTGGGTGAACACACCTTTGGACGCCATGGATGAGCGATCCCTCACCAGAAACCCGACAGGCAATTCGCCGGCCATGCCGGCAACTGCCACGCCGGTATGCACCCGATGAACTTGACCGGGAACGAGCGTGTGGTCCTGGTTGGCGTAGAGGTCATATCCGATGTCCTCACCGGGGTGAGCCACTGTGGGCACTCTTGCCGCCTCATCGAGTAACTTCACACTCAACGATGCCATGGTGTTTGCCAATCATTTCCTGGGGTCATCTTTGCAGGTTACCGCAAAGCCACGGATCTTCAAACGCCCTGGTAAACCAAACCGGTGAAAGCCGACGGGGTGATTAGGAACTGTCCCCACTTGGCGTCAAAGGCGGCGGTTGGCTTGGCGGCAATCACTTCGAAGACGGTCATCCCTTGTTTCTTCAGACCGGCGACCTTTTCCCGAATGGCCACGAGCATATCGCGGAATTCGATCAGGGCTGCTCTGTTTCCTATCGGGCCGTGCCCTGGAACGACGATGGTATCTGCAGTAACAGCGTCAACATTTTGTTGGGCGGCGCGGATCTGTCCGTCAATGCTGCCGCCGGTGGAGTAGTCAATGAACGGGTAGACGCCATTCCACCAGGTATCGGCCACGAGAAGGATGTCGGCTTCTACAAACCTCACAGAGATGTCGCCGTCGGTGTGAGCCGGATCATACTTTTCGAGGGTGATATTTGTATGGTTGAGATACATCTCGTGCCGGGTATCGAATGTGCTTGTGGGCAGAGCTTCGGCTGGCCGAGCGGGAAAGTCCCAGTCCCAGCCCGCTACGCGCGTTGTCACCGAAAGGTGCTTCCTGGTGTTCTGCTGCGCGGTGATGGTGGCGCCGGTGGAGTGCAACCACTGGTTGCCATCGGTGTGGTCGGTGTGCCAGTGGCTGTTGATCAGGTGCCGGATAGGGTCCTGGCTGATGGAATCAAGCGCAGCGGCTATCCTCGGCTGAGATACCGAGAAACCGGCGTCGACGAGGAGCTTTCCGTCTTCGCCGCTCAGAACCGCGATGTTACCTCCTGAGCCTTCGAGGACGGAAATATTTCGCCGCAGCGGGTGAACGCTGATGGCTGTGGTTGCAGCCGCATGGATCATCGTGGGCACTAGATCAAGATCTTCGGTGAAGAGCTTGCCGGGAGGGCGAGAAATGCTGGATGTAGCTGAGGCCATTCTGATACTCCTCACGACCCGGACCTGATGTCCCTCCGGGTCATAGCACTCGTTTAGTTTCCTATCTCATTGCAAGTCCTTATGGAGCGATAGCACAATCTTGCTGCGCACTGTCATCTCTTGCTCAAATCATGGGGACAGAATCATGGAATCACTCTTGAGCCGGCCACCAAAGACCTGCTGAACAAGAAAAGGAAGACAGACGGACGGCAGCCCTTAATTGGAATCGCCGCCTGTTCTATCTCAGTTAGACATGGGAAATAGGTGTACAGCCAACACCTGGTGGGCGTACAGTATCGTCGTTGAATAACTGTTGGGAACCGGCAGGTTCCCTCCTCGCTCCGCCAGGTCGTCCTTCCTCGGTCTGCTTCCCGGCTCCTACTCGGTCTTGAAAGGAAAAGCGATGCGAATCAATCCCTGTCGCCGTTCTACTGTCTATGCCACGGCTCTGGCGTTTAGCCTATTAGCGCCCCTGGCCGCCTTGGGGCAAACGCCCCCGCCTGCGCAAGTGGCCGGCCGCTTTGCCGGAAACTGGGTGGAAGACCCGTCTCAACGAAAAACAGGCGCAGAACGCAGCCTCACGTTCCGCAACGGCCCAAACGGGCTCGAAGAGGTGCGCGGATCGTACAGCCGTCCGCTCGTGGAATCTGTGCACTTCGGCACCGCTCCGTATACCTTTGGTCAATCCAACGCAACCATGGAATGGAAACAACTCGGAGACGGACGCTTTGAGCGCACGATGACGGATAACGGCAAGACTGTCGAAATTCGCCAGATCACCGTTTCACCAGACGGTAAGACGTTGACCGAAATTTCGCAAAGGACCTTGGCCGACGGTAAAACGTCAACCACGACGATCGTGTACGCACGCACGTCCGGTTCCGGTCAGAAGCTGGACGGCGTCTGGAAACCGCAGACTGTGCGTTCGGACACGCCCTTCAAAATGTCGATTCAGTGCGTAGGGAGCACCCTGAAGGTGACCACGGGATCCGGGCTTACGTATGCCTTGACGTTCGACGGAAAGCCTGCCGCCGCTACAGGACCAGCCGTAATTTCAGGATCAACGAGTACCGGCAAGATCGTTAGCGATGCCGTGATCGAGATTACCACTGCGCGATTAGGAACTCCGACAGGCATGGTCACCTGGACCCTTTCCGCCGATGGGAAGACGCTCACCACAAGCTACATGGCGTCGGGGCCGGACGCCACCAAGGAACCCTCGGTAAGCGTCTACCTGAAGCAATAAACCGCCGCAGACGGATCTTACCAATAGTTCGGTTGGTTGGTGAAGATCGGGAAATGGAAGGCGGACTTTGTAAAGTTATATTGGAAGTACGCGTAGGGGTATTGGTAATCGTGGCCTGGCGTCGTGGTTTTGAGAAACGATCCGGCAAACATGCAACCGTAACCAAAGCCAAAGTTAAGTCCTTTATCCAATGTGTATTCAGCCACGATGTCGAGTTCGTTGCCGACGTGCCGGCTCGCGCCGGGATGCGCATCGACCGCAATCGCGCCACTCGAGTTATAGAGATTGTCATTTGCTGTGGCCAGCCAGAATCCTTCAAATTGCTGTTTGAGTCTCCATTTCTTAGCGGGCACTTCTTCAAGGCCGGTTCGGAACTGAGCAAGATTCCGGCGGCCGATCAGATCGTCGAAGCCGTATTTGTCATGACTCGAAGGATAGACCTGGTCAAACGTATTCCACTCGCGTCCCGCCGGATTCCTGGTTCCAGAGGCGTAATTCAGCTCCAGGAAAGTTCTTAGCGATGCGGGCGCCTTGGAAAAGGCTCTCCCGATGCCGGCATAGCCTGCCCAGGCGCCTATGGAATAGTTGCCGAGTGAACCTTGCTGGCCGTCAAATTCGCTGTCGTAGTCGAAGTGGGAGGGAAGCGTACCCTTCCAGTGGAGGCCGAGGGTGACTTCACTGAGGTGCCCATGATCGACCTCTTCTGAAAGTTCAGGGTTCGCGGGTGCAACGCGCCAGAGGACATAGGGCTCAACCTGGGCCTTGGGAACGATCTTCTGAAAGCTTCCGTAGATTCCGTACATGTTGTTGCCCGGGAGTGCGTTGTGTAAGTCAGAATTCTCTCCGGGCACCACCGACGAGGCGAATACGCTCACTTTGTACCCAGTCTGATGAAAGTCGACTCGCGCGACGTTGAACGTACGGCCGACGTTGAGCCAGTTGGAGGGCCCGATGACGCGCTCGTCTCCAAATGACAGGGCTTGGCGACCCGCTAGAACGTTCACCCAACCTTCTGTGGAGTTGCCGAGCTGAGGGTAAGCTTCCCAGAGTGTCCAACTATCTCCATAGGGGTTGCCGTTGGGGATGTGGTGATTGAAAAAGACTGCTGAATCCTGTACTTCACCGTGGAAGGAAAGCCAAGGCTTGGGCTGAATGAGCACACGCACGCGCAAGCGGCTCAGCAGGTAAAAATCATTGGTTCCTGTATAACCAATACCGATCGGACCCTCGAGCCGATTCCGGTATTGGCCGCCGATGTGGATCCAACTCGGCAGACGCTCGTTGAGTTCTGTAATTGGAAACCACCAGCTTGGCGACTTGGGGGCCGCACCCAGGTTAGATGCATAACTGGACAGGGTGTCAATAGTTGAGTCCGCAGTTTCTTCCGACGGGTCAAACGGAGAGGGCTGTGGCGCCATGCTTGGCTCAGAAGCCCCTTGAGCACTGACCTGTCCTCGAGCAGGGCTTCCACCAGCGAAGAGGACCAGCATCAGCAGCCACGTTAGCGTCGAAATCTCTGCACAGCAGACGATTCGATCGGTAAGAGCTGTTCCGTTCCGTGAAGCCTTGTTCTTGTGCAGCATACGTCACCTTGATGGCTGGAAGCACTATCGAAAACCTCATTGCTCGGCTACTTCCAACGCCGCTGCTGCAAGAGCTATAGAGCTGACTCCTGGAAATTCCCTCCTCGAAAGCCCCTCTGTGCCTGTCCTATGAACCTCGCCACGCTGGCTTCTTCCAGCAATAGGTATGACTCCTGGGTAATGGTCCAGATTCAGAAGAACTAGAAAGGCTGCATGATGTGATCAAACAAGTTTGGAGGAGTAGTAACACGCCACTCTTCGTAGTGTGCTGGCCCGCACTCGGGCCGCGGGGAGCGGCGGACGGGCCGTGATCCTTTTACTGCGTGCGAACCGTGCTCATTCTTACATACCGGTAATCTCGCCGTTCTCGTCCACATCGATCGCCATTGCGCGCGACGCTTTTGGCAGTCCTGGCATCAGCATCATTGCACCCGAGATAACAACCAGGAATCCGGCGCCTGCTGAGAGTGCAACGTCCGTCACATGCAACTTCCATCCCCGTGGCGCGCCCAACCGCTTCGGATCGTCACTCAGCGAGTATTGGGTTTTCGCGATGCAGACGGGCAGTTCGCCATAGCCCCAGCGCGTAAACCGCGCCAGGTTTTTCTTCGCGCGCTCGCTCAGCTCAATGCCATCTGCGCCATAAATTTTCTGAGCCACCTTTGTGATCTTCTCAACAGCGGGATCGTGGGCCTCATACGTTGTCGTTAGCGCGACATTTGGATGGGCCTCGATCACCTCAACGACCTTCCGCGCAAGCGCGGCCGCACCTTCACCACCCTTGGCAAACGCTTCGGAAAGCGCAAACGCCGCTCCCCGCGCCTCGCAATAGGCCCGCAGCGATTCGAGTTCCGCATCCGTATCCTCGGGGAAGCGGTTGATGGCAACGACCGCCGGCAGTCCAAAGCCTCTCACAATGCGGATATGGGTATCGAGATTCGAAAATCCGCGTTCGAGATCGCCCTCGCCCTGTTGCTTCATGCTCCGCACGGTCGTCACCAAGACCGCGATGGACGGCTTAATACCGGAGGAAGGACTTACCAGATCCATGTATTTTTCGAAGCCCAGGTCCGACGCGAAGCCCGTCTCGTTCACCACGTAGTCCGCCAGCCGCAAACCCATCTGCTGCGAAACCACTGAACTGGTGCCGTGCGCGATGTTCGCAAATGGCCCGCAATGTACCGTTGCAGGTGTCCCCTCCGTCGTCTGCACAAGGTTCGGCAGCAACGCGTCGCTCAGCAGCGCCATCATCGGCCCGGTTGCCTGCAGGTCGGATGCGCGAACCGGCAGGCCTTTGCGGTTCGATCCAATTACGATACGTGCCAGCCGCGCACGCAGATCCTCGCGGCTTGAAGTGAGCGCAAGGATCGCCATAATTTCCGACGCTGCTGTAATCAAAAACCCACTGGAACGATTGCTGCCGTCGCGCTGCTTCTTGTCCGCGCCGGTCACGCTCACCGTGATGGCCCTGAGCGCGCGATCGTTCATGTCCAGCGTGCGTGGCCAGGTGATCGCATCCGGATCGAGATCCAGCTCATTGCCATGAAACATGTGCGAATCAATCAGGGCTGCCAGGAGGTTGTGCGCACTGGTAATGGCATGGAAGTCGCCGTGGAGGTGCAGATTGATCTTAGCCGCGGGCTCCACCTGCGAGCGGCCGCCCCCGGCCGCTCCCCCTTTCATACCAAACACCGGTCCTAGCGACGGCTCACGGGAAGAAAGAATGGCCCGTTTACCAATCGCTTCCAGCCCCTGCACCAGTCCGATCGATGTGACGGTCTTGCCCTCACCCGCAACCGTCGGTGTGGTTGCGGTCACCAGGATCATCTTGCCGCCGCGGTTAAATCGCGCATCGTTTAGTAGCTGGAGGTTTAACTTCCCGCTGACCGGGCTGCGCTTCTCATATAAATCGTCGTGTAAACCCAACTTGGCGGCAATCGCCTCAATCGGCAAAAGAGTCTTCTTCACGCAATATCCTCAACAACGGTCTCGTCATGTGTACTGCTGTTTGAAGGATATATGGTTCTGGATGGGCTTTTATATGCTTGCTCCTGAGGATTCGGAGACCCTTTTCCCATAAGCGCTAACTTGTTCGTCAATCCTCCCACAGAATCGTCATCCTCAGCGGCTGTGACTTTATTGATTTTTCGCGCGAAGTCTTCGAGTTTTAAACGAAATTATCATCCCGCCTGTCCCGGCCTGCCGTGGAACCGGAGCGCACCGGACTGGAGCGACCTGGTGTTTCTTTCCGTCCATCCGATCTGACGGCTTCTAATAAAAGTCACCGCCCTCCCCTTTGTCATCCCGAGCGTAGCCGAGGGATCTGCAGTGCGCCCCGGCTCCCGCACAAAGGTCTCCGGTCCGTTAGTTCTCCCACAGAATCGTCATCCTGAGAGTCTGTGACTTTATTGGTTTCACAAGAAAATCGATACTGAAAACAAAGAGCTTAGGTGTTTCAAAAATCGTCTAAAAGTCAATAAAGTCACAGCCTCTGAGCGGAGCGCCTCACAGATGGACCGCGTGACACGGCGCTTGTGGCGCGTAGTCGAAGGACCCCGGCGGTGCTTATTTTACCCATGCTGCTCGGAGCTTTTCGACCACCGAAGCCCGACAACAGGATGTGCTGCGGTATGCACTTGGTGGTCACCGGTACATCTTTTAATGCACCTAGAAGTTCTTGGTTCTCGGGCCCATCGGAAAGACCGTGGCGGGGCCGCCCGGTGCGGGCTCGGTGGTTGAAAAGCTCCGAACAGCATGGACAAGATAAGCGCCGCCGGGGTCCTTCGACTACGCGCCACAAGCGCCGTGTCACGCGGTCCATCTGTGAGGCGCTCCGCTCAGGATGACGATTCTGTGGGAGAACTAACGGACCGGAGACCTTTGTGCGGGAGCCGGGGCGCACCGCAGATCCCTCGGCTGCGCTCGGGATGACAAAGGGGAGGGCGGTGACTTTTATTAGAAGCCGTCAGATCGAATGGACAGAAAAGAAACAGCAGGTCCCTCCACCACGCTGCGCTCCGGAGGGGATGATAATTTCGTTTAAAACTCGAAGACTTCGCGCGAAAAATCAATAAAGTCACAGCCGCTCAGGATGACGATTTTGTGGGAGAACTAACGGACCGGAGACCTTTGTGCGCGAGCCGGGGCGCACCGCAGGTCCCTCGGCTGCGCTCGGGATGACAAGTGGAGGGTGGTGGCTTTTATTAGAGGCCGTTAGATCGGATGGACAGAAAAGAAACAGCAGGTCCCTCCACTACGCTGCGCTCCGGTTCCACGGCAGGCCGGGACAGGCGGGATGACAATTTCGCTTACATCGACAGTCACGACCTCGCTGCCTTTTCGGCCCAAGACAAGGAGTTCCTCGAAAAGTGCGCGGCCATCGTGGCGGCTTTATGGAACGGACTCAGGCCGTGTCTTCAGGGGCAAAATAAAAGTGGTAGTGGTTTCGGCAACCTGGGTTGAAGGCGGCCCTGCAGAGTGGGCACAAGTAGCCGCTGTCCATGTATTCCCGGATCGTCAGTTCGTACCCGCAGGCTCCGCAGAGAATTGCCCGAACGTTCCACTCCGAACACGGCCACACCTGGCTAGCATGGCCTGCAAGGAGTTCATGGCAATCCTTGCAGGCATAGTAGACGCCGCAACAAGCCATCCGGATGGCAATGATGTCGAGCGCAGAGTGATAATGGACGCAGCGGGTCTCCCCATCTGTCTCCAGTCCTTGGACATCCGGTTTTGGCAGCTTCACTTCCCTATCAGAACACAATCCAGCAATGGTTCAGTACCGCTTGTACGGCAGAAATTTGCCTGACATGGTCATGCGCACGCGGTCACCCTTCGGGTTCTCCTCGCGCCCGATCTCCATATCAAAGTCAATCGCGCTCATGATGCCGTCGCCGAATTCTTCCTCGATGAGCGCTTTCCAGGTTGTACCGTAGGTCTGTACAAGCTCATAGAAGCGATAAATCAAAGGGTCGGTCGGCGGAATAGCCGGTAGCGAGCCTCTGTAGGGCGGTTCAATAAGCTGGATTGCTTCCGCCTCATCAAGGTCCAGCAGCTTCGTAAGCTTGCCTGTCTCTTCCTTTGTCAGCGTCATTTGGCCGAGCAGCGCGGCTGTGTATAAGATTGGCGATCCCGGTCCAATGGCTTCGGCAATTTGCTTCCAAGAAAGCCCCTTCTGTCGCTTGGCATCCAATATCTTCGCCGTGAGTTCTTCTCGTGTCATCCATCTCTCCCAAAACGATCGTGTCAAACGATACATTACTTCTTCACGGTATAGGAATGCGCCCCGGCGCCAGCAAGCTTGCCACCATCCACGATCAGGTATTCATCGCGGATAGGACGCCCCTCAAAGAAGCACTCCAGGATCTCGCGTGTGCCCGCCGCATAGCGGGTTTGAGCGGAAAGCGATGTGCCCGAGATGTGCGGAGTCATGCCATGATGCGGCATCGTCCTCCACGGGTGGTCCTTGGGAGCGGGCTGCGGATACCAGACATCGCCCGCATATCCAGCAAGCTGCCCGCTTTCCAGAGCGCGGACAACCGCTTCGCGATTGCAGATCAGGCCACGTGCCGTGTTCACCAGATAGGCGCCGTGCTTCATTTTGCCGATCAACGTATCGTTGAACAGATCGAGCGTCCCCGGATGCAGCGGCGCATTGATCGTCACCACGTCGCAGACCTTGACCATGTCCTCTATGGACGCATGATAGGTAAGACCAAGCTCCTTCTCAACATTCTCCGGAAGACGATGCTGATCGAAGTAATGCAGCTTTACATCGAACGGCTTCAGACGCTTCAGCACTGCAAGTCCAATACGGCCCGCAGCAACCGTGCCTACATGCATGCCTTCGAGGTCGTAGGAACGCTCAACACAGTCCGCGATATTCCACCCACCCTTGAGAACCCACGCGTACGACGGGAGATAATTGCGCACCAGCGAGAGGATCATCATCAGCACATGCTCGGAGACGCTGATGCTGTTGGAGTAGGTCACTTCAGTGACCGTGACGCCGTGCTTGATGGCAGCTTCCAGGTTGACGTGGTCAGAACCTATGCCTGCAGTAATGGCAAGCTTCAGCTTCTTCGCCTTCTCGATGCGCTCTGGCGTCAGGTAGGCAGGCCAGAATGGCTGCGAGATGACGATATCCGCGTCGGGCAGTTCGCGGTCAAATACCGAGTCGGCGCCTTCTTTATC
Source organism: uncultured Acidobacteriaceae bacterium (assembly GCA_963821315.1). GTDB lineage: Bacteria > Acidobacteriota > Terriglobia > Terriglobales > Acidobacteriaceae > PALSA-350. The sequence goes on from CAWGDP010000026.1 coordinate 92,889, forward strand.
CGAAGTGACAACGAAGGTGTGGCCCAGGCCTTCGAGGTATTTGCGTAAGCCAAGCTCGCCCGAGACGCTGCCCAGCAATTCGCCCGGCCTGAAGTCGATTTTCTCGGGTGTCGGAGCCGTCTGACCGCCCGGATAGTGGTCAATCTTGGGGATGTCGTTGCGAGCGTAGCTCTTGGGATAGCCGGTAATAGGATCGTCGTACAGTACACAAAGTATCTTTGCCATTGTTTCCTCCAACCACGGCAACAACCGTCTCAAACCGAGATGACGATGGTCAAACAAAGGGCTTGAATGGGCCAATCGAAGATGTCGATCATGGTTGGATAAATCACTTCGCTGGATGGTCCACTTGGCTGTCGGCCTCCTTGCCAAAGTCGATTTGTTTCGCTGCATCCAGAAAAGCCCGAACAACGGGCGTTAAGGGGTCCCGATCAGAGGCAACCAGGCCAACCGAATGAGAAGCGTCCGGCTCCACGAGTGCGAGGGAAATGAGGCCGTCGACCTCTCCAATCAAGGACAGGAAAGAGTTGGGCACAACGCTGGACCACTGACCGAACTTCAAATGCGACCATAACGTGATGAGTGAATTGGTTTCGATAGCCGCATGGATCTCTGTACCCGCCTCGCGGAAATGGGTGTCGATGATTCTTCGGTTCTGCATATCCGAGGTGAGCAGGCAGAGTGGGTAGTTCGCCGCTTCGAACCACGGAATCGTCTTTCGTCCTTCCATGCGGGGGTTCATACGAGTCAGGAAGACGTAATGCTCGGAGTAGAGCTGAATTCGGCGAACCCTGGCCAACGGCTCGTTGTCCAGATACGTCACTCCGACATCGAGCGTGAGATCATCAATGCCTCTTTGGATTTCAATCGAGGTCAGGCTGCGGATGACTGTGTGGGTATGTGGATGACGCTTGGCGAATGGTGTCGTGAGCAGCGAAATAATGGGCAGCGTAACCGGAATTGCACCAATCTTCAGATATCCGGTCAGGCCGCGCCGCATCTCCGCCAAACTCTGTTGCAGGCCTTCATAGTCGGCGATCACATGCTTGGCCCATTCCAGAACTTTCTCTCCTTCGGGAGTGAGCCCCATAAAGCGTTGCCCGCGCTCGACCAGTAGAACACCGAGGCTTTCCTCCAGCTGTTTGATTCCAGCGGAGAGCGTGGACTGGGTCACGTGACAGGAAGCTGCCGCCCGCGCGAAGTGTTTTTCGCGGGCCAGGGCCGTCATAAATTCGAGATGGCGGAGAATCATGCGATAGTAATGCCGTGGTCCTCCACCTGGCCGAACACCGAAAGAAGGTTTGCCAGCTTCAGCAGATTGCGCAGTTGCTTACCAAGGTGAAGCAACTTTAGCTCGCATCCTGCTTTGCGGGCAGATGCATGCAGTCGCACCAGGGTACCCAGCCCCGTGCTATCCACGTAGGTAAGTTCGGCTAAGTCGACTATTACCACTTTTACCTGAGGTAATAGTTGTTTTACCTCCTGATAGAGTACTTCGGTCGCGCCTGCTACCAATCGGCCGTAACATGTCACGACGGCGGTGTCCCCTTCACGTTCGATTTCAAAGCTCAGAACTTTTTCGGGCTCGTGAGGCATATGGGTTGCTCCTGGGTACATAACGAAGGTGGGGTCTAGGTATTGACCTAGGAATTCTCGCACATGGAACCTGAAGGCAGGAACCAATTTGTGCCATGGCGTGCAGAGATACCGAGCCGACTCCCGGCGCCCCGATCCTCATCTAAGGATGTGCGAGTGGCTGATTCGCCCGATTTGCAGAGATTTGAGACTATCTCGACCGATCGCACATCTTATGTGATAGAAGATTGTGTCATCCCGTTGATGACAGGCTGAGGCGTGAAACTATCTGGTCAGCCGCCTGTTAATCAATCAGGCGATGAACTCCGCTGTTGGAGGCACGCGCTGCATGCTGTCGTTTCTTGATCGTGAAGTCTCTGTTGCCCACCCCGGTTTCAGCCGGTGGCTTGTCCCTCCCGCCGCACTCGCAATTCATCTGGCCATCGGCCAAGTCTACTCCTTCAGTATCTTCGTAAATCCGCTGCTGGCGCAGAAGGCCGCGGACGGCACAGGGTGGAACCGGAAAGAGGTTGGCTATATCTTTTCCATCGCCATCGCGGTGCTGGGGCTTTCCGCGGCTTTATTTGGCCGATGGCTGGAGAGTGCGGGACCTCGCAAGGCGATGTTTGTCGCGGCTACTTGCTTCGGCTCCGGGTTTCTGGTGGCGGCTGCAGGCGCGGCGACACACTCCTTGGCGCTCATCTTTCTCGGCTACGGAGTCATCGGGGGCGTTGGGTTGGGGCTGGGCTATATCTCGCCGGTTTCGACGCTGATCAAGTGGTTTCCCGATCGGCCGGGACTGGCTACCGGCCTCGCCATCATGGGCTTCGGCGGAGGTGCAATGATCGGTTCGCCGCTGGGGACCAAACTGATGGTGTTTTACCGGGCGTCCGCGCATCCCATCGCAGCCACCTGGGTGACGATGGGGCTTCTCTACTTTGTCTTCATGATGTTTGGCGTCTTTACTATTCGTGTGCCGCGGGAGGGATGGAAGCCGGAGGGATGGGTTCCCAAGGCAACTCAGTCGGCCCTGATCTCCACCCACAAGGTGGATGTTAATACTGCCTTCCGTACCCCGCAGTTCTGGCTGCTGTGGGTCATCCTGTGCATGAACGTGACCGCCGGCATCGGCATCCTGGAGCAGGCGTCCCCCATGATCCAGGATCTCTTCCGTGGACATGTCTCGGCGGTCACGGCGGCTGGTTTTGTTGGCGTCCTAAGCCTCTTCAACATGGGAGGACGTTTTATCTGGGCGTCGATGTCGGATTTCATCGGGCGCAAGACCACCTACTTCGTCTTTTTTGTTTTGGGCGTGCTGCTTTACCTGGCGCTTCCCTTTACGGGTAGTACGCACCTGGATTCCGTCCCGCTTTTTGTGCTGACTGCGGGCGTGCTGATTAGCATGTACGGCGGAGGATTCGCGACCATTCCGACTTATCTCAAGGATCTTTTCGGCGGCTATCATGTGAGCGCCATCCATGGACGCCTGCTGACGGCGTGGTCTACCGCAGGCATCGTGGGGCCGCTCATCGTCAACGGCATCCTCGACCATTACGTCGCCAACCACTTGCCGAAAGAGCAGGCTTACCCGGTGATCCTGCACATCATGGCTGGCCTTATGGTGGTTGGCTTTATCGCCAATCTCCTGGTGCGTCCAGTGGCACAGAAGTACTGGCTGGATAGCGGAAGCACGAGCACGAGCGCGAGCAGCCAGGTTCAAGTAGCGCATTAAGCAGAACCGGAACCGGAGGAACATCGATTTATGGCCACAGATGAGAACAAGACATCGCCGATCCTAATCCTGGCTGCGTGGTTCCTGGTTTCGATACCCGCCGCGTGGGGCATTTACTACACCCTGCTGAACGCACTCAAGCTCTTCCAGTAGGGCCCATCCACCCGGACCCGGTGCCCTTACCCGGTACCGCCGGATTTCCTGTACGCAGCGCTAGATCGCTCGATACAATGTCGCAGTGATCTATGCCTGGCTTGGAGAAAAGGGTGCGGCCTTTGACTGCCTCAACCGCGCGTATAACGATCGATCTTACCTGCTGCCGGTTCACCTGAACACGAATTCCCGTTTGGCCAGCCTGCGTTCGGACCCTCGCGTCGGGCACGCGGGATGACAACAACCAAAAACATGGGAGACGGGACAGACCCCCTTCAAGGGAGCATGCTCGCTTGAAGAGGCTTAGGCCGGGCGCGAAGCAATTATTGACCCTGTTGATTGTGCTGTGCGTCTCCGGGTGCGGAGCAAGCTTTCGTATTTACCCCAACGTCGCCTTCATCGGTGATTCCATTACCCATGAATGGTCGCAGAGCTATAACGGGCAGCAGGCTACTTTCGTCGAAAACAATTGGATTAACTTCGGTGTCCTTGGGCTGACGTCGAAGGAAATCCTAGGGCAATTCGAAGCGTATGTCCCCAAGCTGCACCCCCGGGCAGTGCATATCATTGCCGGCACCAACGACGTATATCCGGGGTGGCAGCTATCCGATACTTCAAATAACATCCAGGCCATGGTGAACATGGCGAAACAGGATCACATCGCTGTGGTGCTTGGGACTATCCCGCCATGGGGACCAGAAGCCATCGCGGAGGCAGCAGATCCCAGCCCGCAAAGGTTTCAGCGCATCGCTCAACTCAATCAGTGGATCATCCAATTCGCCTCGGAGCAAGGCATTACGGTGGTCGATTATCACTCGGTGCTGGCCGCCGCGAATGGAGAAAACTATGCTCAGGGGCTGACGTTTGACGGCATCCATCCCAGTCCGGCCGGTTATGCTTTGATGACCCCACCAGCCGAGCAGGCTCTCCAGGCGGCGATGGCCAGGCCCTCTCCATAGTGGAATACCGTTCAGAACGCGAACCACTATTCAGTGATGCGCTCGATCTTCCCCACCAGAAAAATGTAGGACCCGGCTCCCATCAGCGTCATGGCTGAAACGGCGATCAGCGGCCGCGTGAAATCGTTTCCCTTGATCAGGAAACCAATGGCCAGTGGGACTACGATGGCGGCCAGATTGCCGATGAAGTTGAACACGCCGCCGGTCAGGCCGATCAGGCGCTCCGGGGCGATGGCCGAAACCAGCGACCAGGTGATGGACCCGAAGCCGCAGCCGAAGAAGGCAAAGGTGAGGCAGGCGCTGATGGAAAGCGGGTCGCTCACATAATTTGCCACCACGATGGAGCTGGAAAGCAGCATGCCCACGATAATCGGCAGCTTGCGCGCCATGGTCAGCGAGCTTCCCGTCCGCAGCAGGCCGTCAGAAACAAAGCCTCCCAGCAGCACGCCGGCAAAGGCGCCCAGGAACGGCAGCGCCTCCAGCAGTCCCGACTTCGCAAAGCTCACGTGACGGTAGGTGACCATGTAGGTTGGGAACCAGGTCAGGAAGAACCATTGCGTCGCGTTGATGCCGAACTGCCCGAGGTAAACGCCCCACAGTTTTCGCCTTCCCAGGACAATCTTCCAGTCCGCCCAGGCGAGGATTTTCTTTTGCCGACGGATGCGTTGGCTCAGGTCGGGAATGCCTCCGCAGGCCGCGATGTGATCGATCTCAGCCTGGTTGACTCCGCGGAAATCTGCCGGATCGCGATACAAGACGTACCAGACCATGGCCCAGATGAGCCCCAGCGCGCCGGTGACGGCGAAGACCGCTCTCCACCCATAGGAGAGGTCAATCCACGACAACAACGGGGTCAGAAATCCCAGGCCCACATACTGGCCGGAGGTGTAGACCGCGATGGCGCCGGCGCGCTCGTCTTCGCCGAACCAGGTGGTGACCACGCGATTGTTGATCGGATAGGCGGGCGCTTCAAATGCGCCCACCGCCAAGCGGAGGAACAACAGGCCCACAAAGCCAGTGACCAGACCCAGCGATAGGGTCGCCAGCGACCACAGGCCAAGGATGCTGGCAAAAAGATAGCGCGGATGCACGCGGTCGACCAGCCATCCGCAGGGGATCTGTAGCGCGACGTAGGTCCAGCCGAAGCCAGACAGAACTACGCCCAGCTTGACCGGCGTCAGGTTCAGTGTGCCTGAGAGCTGCGGTCCCACGATGGAGAGGTTGCTGCGATCGAGGTAATTGATCACCACGATGACAAACAGCATCATGGCAATGAGGAATCGCCGCTGGGTGGGAGCCTCGGGCATTTGGATCATGTAACCAGAACTGTAGCGGAGCGCAAGAAGGACCCACAAGCAACCGCGGTTCCGCACAGCTCGCTGTCATCCAGATTCGGGTCCCAATGCGAAGCCAGCCACCCTGCAGCAGACTGGCGCTTCCGGCTGCCTTTTACCGGTCCAGCATTACGGATAGGAGTAACTGTAGGATCGCCAGAAGGATGACGATCGTACCCCAACCAGGTTGCCATAGCTTGCTTGTCGCGCTGCGCGGTTCTATCGCGTGGACTTTTTCGAAACTTGCAAAACTCATTATCTTCCCCTTGGCAGAAAACTCCCGAATAACCGGGAAAAAGCGGCTTCTCAAAAAAAGCCGAAACACACAATTACGTGGCCCGTACACTCCATCCCGCCCAATTCCTCCGGCGACGAAAGCTAAGATGAAGCATTTTTAAGGATTGTACAGTGCTGCTTAAAGAATTCAGGCTACGGGTTTAGCAATCCTAGGCGAAAAAGGTACTCAGTTGGTAACCTATTTCTCCTAATGCGCACGAAAGGCGGGTACGTGCCTTATCTTTAGTACCCTGGTTTCCCCTCTTCCTCGCGTGGCGGGGACTTCCACTACGCCGGAGGAGCTGCAGCAAATCAAACTACGGGGCATTTAGCTGAACTCCCCCAAAAAACAGCCGCATGAAAAATCAGACAAAACATCAGGCAGGGGAGTTCCCTTCTTATAACCGCAAAAGACGCTCAGCATTACCGTGCGCGATCCGCTCTTTGTCTGCGCTCGATACCGGCAATTGATCGAGAAATGCACGCGCTTGCGCCATGGATGCATAGGGGTGGTCAGCCGAGAACATGATCCGATCGACGCCCACTTGAAGAAGCAAATCGAGAAAGGTCGGCGTGAAGTTGAAGCCGCTAAACGTGTAGTGGATATTTTCTCGAAGATATTCGCTGATGGCGCGCTTGGTCTTGGTCATAGCCATGGGCATCACGTCCAACCGCTGCAACATGAAGGGAAGGGTTTCGCCCATGTGACCGATCACGACCTGCAGTTTTGGATACTGGTCGAATACTCCGCCGAGAATCATGCGGATGACGTGAACGGCAGTTTCGATATGCCAACCCCAGCCCGGGCCGGCAAGCATCTCGGTTACGATTGTCGCAAAACCTCCATAGGATGCGTCGATCACAGCCTGGGGAGGCGGAGTTGGATGGAGATATATGGGGACCTTCAGCAGCTCAGCTTGTTCAAGAATAGGCCAGAAAAACTTGTCGTCGAGGTAACGTCCGCGGTTGTGCCCATTGATGACCGCGCCTTTGAAGCCATGGTCCCGGACCATGTGGGCCAGCTCTTCGGCGGCACGATCCGGTGCTGCGGTAGGTAAGACGGCAAATCCGGCAAAGCGGGTTGGTTTTTTCGCCACGGCATCGGCGAGGAAGTCGTTCGCTTCGCGCGCCAGGGCAATTGCCTGGGCAGCTTCGAGCTGCTCTGCACCGGGAGAGGTGAGCGACAGCACCTGCATATCAATGCCTGCCGCGTCCATTTCAGCGATTCTCTTGTCTCCGACATCAGTGAGTTGTTCAAGGAGATAGGCAGCGCGGGCTCCGAATCGCAGAGCTTTCTCTTTGAGATCCTTCCCCGGGCCGTCGAGAAATCCCGGAGTGGCAAAATGTTCTTCGAGGGTTATGGTTCGCATATGATTTGACAATTCCTTCTCTCTCTCCCAGTTTAGCGTTTCGTCTTTCCCTGGGTTGCTCAGTTGTCGTCATTTCCGGATGTACATTGGATACGATTACGATTGCGCATGAATGAGCAGCCCTGTGGTCTCTGTCAAAAGGAGCCTTACCATGATGAACGTCCGATCGATGCCATCGCGATACTGCCGCACTCTCACCCTGGCGATTCTCTGTTGGGCAGCGCCTGCTCTCTTGGCCCAGGCTGCGCAACCCAGGCAGCATTTGCGGAGCCATCTGTTTATCTACGATCTGCGCAGCGGCGCTTCCCATGAGGTCTTCGCCGCCGATGCCATCTGGGAGGCTCCCAACTGGTCGCCCGATGGCACCTATCTCATCTCCAACTCCGGCGGGGCAATCTACAAGATCGTGCTCAAGCCGGACGGCACATCGGAGACGCCGCAGAAGCTCGCGATCCCCGACGACCATCGCTGCAATAACGACAAGGCAATCTCACCCGACGGCAAAATGCTCGCCTTCTCGGCCAATGTATCTCCGCAAAGGGGCTCGCAGGTCTTCCTCGCCAACGCCGACGGCAGCGGGGTCAAGCTGATGGCCTCCGACTCGCCCAGCTACTTCCACGGCTGGTCGCCTGATAACAAGACGATGGCCTTCGTCGCCCAGCGCAACGGCAGCGGCCAATTTGACATTTACAGCATGCCCGCCGGCGGCGGCCCCGAACAACGGCTCACCGAAGATATTCACCAGGACGACGGTCCCGACTACTCCCCCGACGGCAAGTGGATCTACATCAATTCCAACCGATCCGGCAAGGAAGCCATCTGGCGCTTTCCCTCCACCGGTGCAGGCCCCAAGGATGAGAAGGCGCAGATGGTGGTCAGCGATAGCCTTGAGGACTGGTTTCCCCATCCGTCGCCCGACGGCGAAAAGCTCGTGTATATCGCCTATCCCACCGGAACACCGACCCACGATCCGCGCTCAGCCCAGATTAAGATCAAGCTGGTCGCCGTCCAGCAAGACAAGATTGCGGCGACGCAAAAGGTCCTGGTCGAAGGCTCCGGCGGGCAAGGGACGTTTAATGTCAATTCCTGGGCGCCGGACTCTATGCGCTTCGCATACGTCCTCTACGAAGCGCTACCGTAGGTGTGTCTGAAGCCCGCAAAACTCCCCCTGGGAATTCAATCCAGACGCAAAGATCGACGCAATTCTGACAGCAGCCTCGCAATGAGGCTGCGATTTGCGAGGCGGCATCCAAGGCCAGTTCGAAGTAGAGCAGAACGAAGCCCGCGGTTGGTTGACTCTGTCCATCCCCCTCCACGCATGCCGAGTTGGGCCAACAACCCGACCGGAGCGCGCAGCGTAGCGGAGGGATCTGCAGCTTCACCTTCGGGGACAGCGAATGTGCGGTGGGTGAATCGCCTCCGGGCTCAGTTTTTCCATTAACGTAAACTGCAGATCCCTCCTCTACGCTGCGCTTCGGTCCCACGGCACGCCGGGGCAGGCGGGATGACAAATTAGAGGGCGGTGACTTTGTATGAGGGGCCTTCAGATCGGATGGACAGAAAGAAACAGCAGCTCCACTCCGCTTCGCCCTGTCTGGATGACAAGTTCGTCCAGAACTTGCACTGACTTTGCGCGGAAAATCCATAAAGTCACAGCCTCACCTAATGAACAACCCGCTTGGCGACCCAAGCGAAGTACGCGTCATAGGTTGGTTGGACGACCGTGCAGCGGGTGAACAGAGATGAGCCCTATTCGCTCCTCAGGGCCTTAGCAGGGTCGATCGTCGCCGCTCGCTTTGCCGGAAGGATGGCGGCCGCGCAAGCAGCCAGCGCCAGGGCCGCGATTGCCGCGGTTAAGACGCCCGGGTCTCTTCCGGTTACCTCAAATAGCTGCGACTGCACATAGCGTGCACAGAGCAGAGCCACCGGAACACCGATGAGCAACCCAAGCCCCGCCTGCAGGATCGCTCCTTGCAACACCATCCGCACGATGTCGCCACGTTCGGCTCCCAGCGCCATCCGTATCCCAATTTCCGATCCGCGTTGCGCAACCGTGTAGGCCGTTACGCCGTATAGTCCCACAGCCGCTAACGTGAGCGCCAGCAGTCCGAACAGCAGGGTCAACCGCGCCACCAATTTCTCCTGGCTTAGCCGGTCGCCAATCTGTGCTTGCAGCGTTTCGTAGTTGTTGACGTTCAGGTTCGGGTTGATTTCCTCCAGGGCTTGACGCACGTGGTGCTCCAGCCCCGGGATCGGTCCTGTGGTTACGAGGATGATCGAACCGATGTACAACGACGACACGTCACTGGAATTGGTGTCGCTCTTCGCGCGCTGCAACAGAGGCAAAAAGAACATCGGCCGCTGCTCTTCATGCGGATACTGATATTTGGCATTCTCCACCACGCCAACGATTTGCCAGTCAGCAGCGTTCTTTCTGTCTCCCATGCCAAAGTGTTGTCCGATGGGATCTTCTCCGCGCGGAAAGAACCGTTTCACGAACGCGCGGTTCACCACAGCCACCCCGGGCGAGTGAGGCGTGTCGGTGGTGAGAATATTGCGTCCCCGCACCAGGTGCTGGCCAATGGCATCGAAGAGTTCCGGGCTAACTCTGTCCCATGACGAGCGGACGTCATCATTAGGTGCCGGTTGCGGCTGTCCTTGCACCACCACATCAGACTCCCAGTCATCGCCGTCGAGTGGGGCATACAGGGCCATCCCCGCCTTCGTCACGCCTGGCAGAGACAACATCGCGGCACGCATTCGATCGTAGAGTGGCTGCAGTTGTTCTGTCGTATATCCGGCATTTTGAGCGTTCAGGCGGACCACCACGCGATGTTCTACCTCGATGCCAAAATTCTGATGCTGCAGATTGATCAGGCTCCTGGCCAACAGGCCCGCGCCTATCAGCAAAATCACTGATAGCCCGGCTTGCAAAACGACTAAGGAACGCTGCAGCAGCGAAGCGTGGCCACTGCTCGTCCGATTCGATCGACGCAGCGCATGGGCCGGCTGTGCATGAGAAGTCGCCCAGGCGGGCGCCATGCCGAAGAGTAGTCCCGTGAGCAACGACACGCCAAATGCGAACCACAGCACCTGCGGCGATGGGGTGGCATGGATGGGGGAAAACTCTGCATGCGGGAATGCCAGCCTGAGCATCATTGCCGAAACCAGGTAAGCGATCGCCACCCCCACGACGCCTCCCATGCACGAGAGCAGAACGCTTTCCGTGAGCATTTGCCTGACGATGCGGTTCCGCGCGGCGCCTAAGGCAACGCGTACGGATATTTCACCGTTCCGTGCAAGCCCGCGCGCCAGCACCAGGTTGGCGATGTTTGCGCACGCAATTAACAACACCAATCCGGAGATCCACATCAAGAGATGCAGGCCAGCGACCATATCTTTCGCCATCACGGCTATGCCGCTATGTCCCGGCGTCAAGGAAAGATGGCTGTGCTTGATGCGCTCCTCTCGTCCATTGGAGTAATACGGTAGCTGATATAGCAGAGGAACTAATTCGGCGCGCATTTTCGCCTGCAGCGGCGCCAGCGCCACACCCGGCTTTATGCGGCCCAGAATGTAGAGCCATTGCTCTGCGGGGTTGTGGGTAAAATCACTCTCTCCCAGCAGGGGCTCCGTCGACAGTGGCACAAACAAGTCTGGGGGATATGCGGTGATGCGATCCCCGTAAAACGGCTTCGGCGCAATGCCTACAATGGTCACCGGATGGGTGTTTATGGTGAATACGCTGCCTACTATCGAAGGATCACCGGCATATTCGCGCTGCCACATCGAGTCGCTCATGACTGCCACCATGGGCGCCCCTGCGAGGTCGTCCGCAGGTTGCAGTAGGCGTCCCGCCGCAGGCGTAATCCCCATCATGGCGAAGTAGTTTCCAGATACCCATTCGCTCACCTCGCCGTGAGGTAACTCGGCCGCTCCCTGCCGGTGCAGCGTAAGCCATGAGTTGTCGGGGGAATAGGCCTGCATCGCGGCCAACTCTTCAAATTCAGGCGCATTTTTTCTTAGCTGGTCATACATCTGGGTCGAGAAATATGAGATTCCATCACGATGACCGTCGCCCACGCGCACCAATTGTTCCGGATGCGGTACCGGCAGGTCTTGCAGCAGCGTGGCATGAATGAGAGTAAAGATCGCAGCGTTGGCGCCGATTCCCAAGCCAAGCGTCAGCAAGGCGGTGACAGTGAATCCGGGATGCTTACGGAGTTGCCGTGCCGCGTAGCGAACGTCGCCAACCAGCGATTCCAGAAAGGACAGGCCCCGCGTTACCCGATAACGCTCCCGCGTCTGCGTCACACCACCGAAGGATCGCAGCGCCGCCGTGCGTGCTTCCTCTTCCGGCATGCCACGCTTTCTGTTCTCTTCGGTCGCAAGTTCGATATGGGTCAAGAGTTCTTCGTCAAGGTCCGCGTCGAGCTCGCGATGGTGGAGCAGCGCCGCGCAACGGCTCAGAAGAACCCATATCCATTCCATCGTCCACCTGTAGACATTCCACATAATCTAGCTTTTGTATACGTAGAATGTCAACAGGTAGGATGGGCAGTCTCCTGAGGCTGGTGGCTGACGGAAACTGCTGGAAGAAGCAAGTGGCAGCCCTCTGCGCCCTGTAGCGGGAATAAAAGCGGTACCCAAGGTGTCTTTTACATCGGGGGGCCCTGAAGGGATTCGAAGGCGAGCAGGCAGTTGGGATTGCAACCGTGAATGGTTCGCTACACATGGTGCATACGAGCTACACGCCAGTTGCTACCTTTTTGAGCAGAGCGGTAGACCTGCTGATGAACGCCTGCCGAGGAAACTAAGGCGGACGGCGCGTCCCCATCGCCCTCAACCCGTTTCCCGGACGAGGGTGGCCGCTTCGGCCGCAGCGGCGGCCAATACACGATTGTGCGTGGCAAAGAGTGCAAGTTCGAGGCGATCGGAAACTCCCGTCTTGTCATAAATATTGCGCAGATAATTCTTGACCACCTGTTCAGTGGTACCCAGGCGAAGCCCAATCTCTTTGTTTTTGCAACCTTGCATGAGCAGGGCGACGACCTGCATCTCTTTTGGCGTCAGCCGATCGCGAACACGCGTCCCTATGGAAGCTTCGTCGTCCAATCGGATCGCTTCGCCCACCCGCTGAATCGACCTGTAGCCCTTGATCACCCGGTGCAGGCACTCCACCAGCTCCTCGCCGACGGTGTTGCGGTAAACCACTCCGCGAATATCGTGGGCGAAGAAGCTATCGGCCGGCTCGCCGTTCTCAGCGATCACCACCGCGCGGCTTCCTGCTGCCTTTACGCGCGCCATCAGAGTCTGATACTCGGGCCTCAACGCGGAAGCAAACAGAACGATCGAGGAGCGGTACGCATCCACGGAGAGCAGTAGGCGTTCCAGGTCCGCGCACTGTGCGGCCAGGCGAAAGTCCTCTTCGCTCGCCAGGATCTTGGCCACGCCAATACGAAAAAGTTCCTGATTGTCAGCCAGGAGAATTTTATTCATCGTGCTATTTTATGCCTTGGGTTGGTTCGATTTGCAACCTCCAGAGTTATTTTATGCCTTGGGGTTATTTCCATTCGCAACCTCCAGAGTTACATCTTGACAGATCATGGACCGAGTGCCCTGTCGTCACTGTGAAGGAGAGGAAGAAGATTACGAAAGGTATTGGATTCTATGGCGTGATGGGCGGCATCTCCCATTCACAACGGCCACCCTTGATTGAGTCCAGCGCAGCGGATACGCCAAAAGGTGCTCAATGATGAAAGTGTGTGAGGGAGACGGAACTCCGATTGGTTGGAGATCGAACATAGGTTCAAGTGCGCCGCCGGTAGTCCAGCAGAGCAGCCTGGAGCTGGTATGTTGCGAAGTCGTCACTTTACTGTCCGCTCCTGACTGTGCATTAGCCTTTCGGATCAGGGTGCGCTCCAGATAAGACGTGGTGAAGGCCGATTTATTCCCGGCAGGCCCGAATCGCGTGTCGCGGCATCGTGGCCAAATCCGGGACCTTGACCACAGCATTTTGCGTGGCCTATCATGGGCGCGTTCAACTCGGTACATCCCGGTCGGCCCCAAATCCCAACCTACAATCACCAGTGGAAGGAATAGCCATGAAGAGGATTCTCCCCTTGTTGGTGGTGATCGTCGCGCTAGCGGTCGCCGTCCTGGGCCACAGGGTCAGCTCCGCGCAGGATAAGCAGGACAAGTACACTCTGAAGGTGCCGGGCGGTCTCGCCTTCTCTGACTTCAAGGGATACGAAAACTGGCAGCCTGTCGCCCCCAGTCTTACCGACGCCGCAAACGTGATCAGACTTATCGTTGCCAATCCGGTGATGATCGACGCCTACAAGCAAGGTGTTCCCGGCAATGGCAAGCCCTTCCCCGACGGTTCCAAGATTGCCAAGATTGAGTGGAGACCGAAAAAATTAACCGATCCCCCTTTTTCCGCGACCACCCCAGACACGGTACCTGGTGACCTGGTTGTGGTCGAGCTCATCGAAAAGGACAGCAAGAGATTCTCGGACACGCACGGATGGGGATATGGCATGTTCGACTATGACGTCGCATCCGGCACCTTCGCGCCTGCCACCTTGGCCAGCAAGCCGCCGGTAGGGCACGACGCCAAATGCGGCGCCGCCTGCCACGAACTGGCGGCATCAAAGGATTACATTTTCACGGCATACCCCAAACGGTGAATCCCCAATTGAAGGTTTAGGGAGCGGAGGATCGAGCCATGAAGAGGCTTCTCCCCTTGTTGGTGGTGATCGTCGCGCTAGCGGCCGCAGTCTTGGGTTACAGGGTCAGCTCCGCGCAGGACAAGCAGGACAAGTACAGTCTGAAGGTGCCGGGAGGTCTCGCGTTCTCTGACTTCAAGGGATACGAAGACTGGCAGCCTGTCGGCCCCAGTCTGACCGGCGCCTCAAACGTGATCAGACTGATCGTTGCCAATCCGGTGATGATCGACGCATACAAGGAAGGTGTTCCCGGCAATGGCAAGCCCTTCCCCGACGGCTCCAAGATTGCGAAGATTGTGTGGACACCGAAAAAGTTAACCGATCCCCCTTTTTCCGCTAGCACACCAGACACGGTGCCTGGTGACCTGACTGAGGTCGAGCTCATCGAAAAGGACAGCAAGCGATTCTCGGACACGCACGGATGGGGATATGCGGTGTTCGACTATGACATCTCATCCGGTAGCTTCACGCCTGCCACCTCGGCCAGCAAGTCGCCGCAGGGGCACGACGCCAAATGCGGCGCCGCATGCCACGAGCTAGCAGCATCAAAGGATTACATTTTCACCGCCTATCCCAAAAGGTGAACCCAAAGAACGCTTATTTTGCCGCCGCACTGATAGAGTCGGAAACGACCCAACTGGCGCCGGCCAAAGCGATGCAGATCGCGTTAGCGGCCCAATTGAAGTGATTGCGCGGTCCTGCGGAGAGCGTCGGAATCCAGACCAGCAACTCGAAGATCACGATCTCCGCAGTGAGGAGGCGCGCGGCAAGCGGAGCCATGATGCCGGTGAGGATGGCTACGGCGGCCGCGAAAAACCCCATGGTGGTGACGTAGGCCCAGAACATCTTGTTCGGCGGCAGCCAACCCGGGATCGGGTTCAACAGGCCGGGCATGTCGATGATGTGGACGATGCCGAAGGAAATGGGGCAAACACCGAAGAGGAGCACAAAGAAGGGCCTTCGGCGCGCGATGGACGAACCGGCGGGGGAGAAGGTTGCGAAGAGGACCAGACCAGCGGCAACCAGGGCGAACTCCTCAAAGACATTGCCGATCGGGTCGTAATTGCCGAGATTCACTAATGACTTGGGCACCCAGAGGAGCGTGAAAATGGAGTAAAGGATGGTCAAAGTCAAGGCGCCGGCGCGCGCAGTGCGGGGCCATAGCACCGCGATTCCCGCTAGGAGTTCGACGACCGCGGTGAGATACGCGAGCGGCGCACGGAAAGGGATGTTGGGTCCGACATTCTGCCATGTGGTGGCGAAGTCGCCGGAAACCAGGCCCAGCAGGCCGAGAAAGATAGCGGCCAGGCCATAGACGTAAAGCCCGAGATTTGATGTGATGCGGCGGTTTTGCACGATTCCTCTTACCTCTTCAGAAAACGCGAGCAGAACGGCATTCCCCTGTTCCCTGCTGCTTCCGCCGGACCGTGAGACGTGATAGAAAGATGGCCATGCACATGAATGAGTACATCACGCTGGGACGATCCGGTTTACTGGTGAGCCCGTTGGGTTTGGGAACGATGACCTTCGGCAATGATAGCTGGGGTTCCCACGACAACGAATCGCGCGCGATCTTTGACCGCTACGTGGAAACCGGTGGGAATTTTATAGATACCGCCGACGGCTATGCGATGGGAAAGAGTGAAGAATTATTAGGCCGTTTTGTGGCCGAGGGCAAGCTGCGCGACAAGCTCGTGATCGCGACCAAGTTCACCTTCAATGCGCAATCAGGAAATCCCAATGCTGGCGGCAATGGCCGCAAAAATGTCTATCGCGCACTGGATAGCTCCCTGAAGCGGCTTGGCATGGACTACGTTGACCTCTACTGGCTGCACGCATGGGACAAAGTGACTCCGGTAGAGGAAGTGATCGGGACGCTGAATGACTTGGTGCGCGCAGGCAAGATTCGTTATTACGCCTTCTCGGATGTGCCGGCCTGGTATGCCGCGCGAGCCGTAACCCTGGCTGAATGCCACGCTATGGAGAAGCCGGTCGCCTTGCAACTGGAGTACTCCCTGGTGGAGCGCACCATTGAACGCGAGCATGTGGGCGCCGCCCAGGAATTGGGACTGGGCATTTGCCCGTGGAGTCCGCTGGCCAGTGGATTTCTCGCCGGCAAGTACAAGCGGGACCAAAGCACGGAGAGCGGCAAGGCGCGGCTGGAGGTTTTGAAGAACGGGAACAATCCGGTCTTCCATAAATTCACCGAGCGCAATTGGCATACGCTCGATGTGTTGGAGACGGTGGCGAAGAAACTTGGCCGTTCCGTGGCACAAGTGGCGCTTAACTGGGCCGCAACCCAGCCTGGGGTTACTTCCACATTGATCGGCGCCACCAGCAAGCAACAGCTGGAAGATAATCTGGCTGCACTGGACTTTGTGATTCCAGCAGAGTTGCGCAGCCTGCTCGATGAGGCAAGCGCGCTTGAAGCAGCACACCCCTATATGTTCTTCGAGGATGTGCTGCAGGCCCGTATTCACGGCGACGTGGCTGTGCATCCATGGCGGTAAACGCTATAGGCGGTGTAAGAGATGAAGTAACTGCGGGGTAGCGAGAGCTTTTCCGCGAGATGGTTTTCAATTGCGTTGGGTTTGGACTAGTCCCCACATCTGGCGAGCAACCGCGAGATGTGGGGTTGCAAGAGCCATCTACTTAGCTGTTGTTTGTCTCTTCCTTATTTTCCAGGTGCTCAGCAATGGCGCCCGCGCCTTCGAAACCTGCGATCGCGGCCGCGCCTTCGGTCAAAATCGATGCATTTGGATCCACCTTTTTAACACCCTCTACGGCAACCACAGCCCCGGCGATCTTCTCGGCTTCTTCCAAAAATCCCATGACGCTTCTCCTTTTCAAATGGATGGATGTGCTTTACAGGCTGGGGAAAACTGGGGGCTTCGACGGGTACGGGCTCTCAGCCTGCAGGTAAAAGATACCACGGGGAGGGCTTGGCGCAGTCTGTGCCCCAGCAGAACCCAATAGGAACAGGACGGGATTCGGCCAGCGACGGGCTCCGGTATCCGGCCCCGGTTATGATTCTTACAAGTGACCAACAGGCCCCCAACCCACCCCCGCACCCTGCTTCAGAAGGATGTCCTGCGATCATTTGTTCGATGGCTTGTCATCAGTGTGGCGTGTTTGTGGTTGCTCGCCGTGCTACTGCTTCTGTCTGCCCGGTGGATCGATCCACCAACCACTGCAGTGCAAGTCCAGCGTCGCTTGCAGGCATGGGCTGACCAAACGCCGTATCACAAACGCTACAAATTTATTCCTCTCAGCCAAATCTCGCCCAATCTGCAACACGCTGTCGTCGCCGCGGAAGATGCGCGCTTCTACCAGCACCATGGCTTCGATTGGCACGAGATCCAAATCGCTGCCGACAATGATTTGGAGGGCGGCCGTTTCCGCGGAGCCTCCACGATTACGCAGCAACTCGTAAAAAACCTCTTCTTCGGAACCGGACGCTCGATCCTCCGCAAAGGCGCGGAGTTCACACTGGTGCCGCTGGCCGAACTCTTTCTCGGCAAGCAGCGCATTCTGGAGATCTACCTCAACGTGGTCGAGTGGGGACCCGGGATTTATGGTGCGGACGCGGCCTGCCATGCCTACGACGGAACCGCCGCCCGGAATACCGACCGGCAACAGGCGGCGCGGCTCGCCGCGATTTTGCCCGCTCCCCTGAAGCGGCGGCCCGCGCGTATGAATCAATACAGCGCTCTCATCCTGGAGCGAATGCGACAAATGGGCTGGTAATGAACGCGTCTAGGGCTTGTCTGGGCCTGGGTCCGCTTTTATGGTCGTGATCTCCACATAGGGCTGGACTCCGGTTTCCACGCCGTGACGGTAGACAACCTTACCGGCGATCTTCACTCGCTTATTGTCAAAATCCTCAAGCTGCTTGGGCTTCCGGGTATCACTTACTTCAATCGAACTGATGGGTTTCCCGTCGACCATGGTTACGGAATCGACCTGCACCATCCAGCCAGTGGTTTCCGCCCCGACCGCCATCGCGCGATGGACCGTTCCTACCAGGGTTATCTTTTGTGGATCGCTCTCGTCAGCATGTAAGCAGACGCAACACAGCGTCAGAATCAAACCCATGCTTACTCGTGCGATGCGCATACAGACCTCCTCTTCGTCCCAAAGAAGATTCTAATATTACGCACTGCACACAGAAAAGAAGGCCAGACCCGCGATTCCCCCCGAAGAGCCCCTGCAGAAGGAAATGTTACGATTGCCCTGTGTTTAACTTCGGAAAACCAAAAACCGGCGGCCAGTGGATGGCACACGTGGTCCTCGCCGTCGTCGCCCTGTTTCTGGTGTGGTGGATGCTGCGGCTCTACGTTTTGTGACTTTACCCAACAAGGCGGTCAAGGTACTCGGCAATCACGCTCGCATCCTGCGCGGAACAAGCCACGTATCCATCGGGACGCACCAGCCAAATGCCGTCACGGCTAAAGGGCTTTCTCACCGCCGGGTCAAGCACCCCCTGGAATCGTTCAAGTAAATTGGTTAACGCTGCATCCTGCTCCGCAAAAAGAGCGAATAACGGTTTTCCTCCCGATCCCGGAGGTATGGTGTCACCCGTCGGGACAACCCGTTCGCCGGGCTTCGGTCCGAGCCCTCCATGCAGGCCCGGACCGTTCAGAGGGCTATGGGGATACCCAATGGCGACTTCCGTCATCGTATCTGCGAATGCGTGTTCCACGGGCGGCAAACCGAATGCCAAATGCCCGACAAAGTTACGAATACTCTGCAGGGCAGGATTCTTCATTGTGCCGATGAGAGTCAATCGGTCCGCTGCCTTCAAAACCTCATCGCCGACTGCGCTGCGCTCAGCGCTGTAGCTATCGAGGAGATGTTCGTGACAGCTTCCGCGGGCCACCAACGCCAGCTTCCAGGTCAGATTAAATGCATCCTGCATGCCGGTGTTCATGCCCTGCCCTCCGGCAGGACTGTGCACGTGCGCCGCATCGCCGAGCAGGAAGACGCGGCCCGAACGATAGTTGGCAACTTTGCGGCCATTGATCCTGAAGCCCGCGAGCCATATGGGACCAAAAGCTTTCAACCCTCCAGGGCCTCGGCGGTCGATGATTGCCTGCACCTGTTCCAGCGTCGGTTCCGGAGCGACTCCTCCCGCCGTAGCGGGCAAATCTGCTATCACGCGATAACGTCCCGGCGAGATGGGGAAAATTACAAAGGCGCCATCGTGATGCCAGTACACAGAGGGTTCGCTATCGGGAAATGGATACCCACTCATGTGAATATCCGCCAGCATCCAATCGCTGTCCATCGTCTCACCCACAAACGGCACTCCCAAGCTGTGCCGCACAACGCTGTGCGCGCCGTCACACCCGAGGAGGTATTCCGTCGCAACCACCTCCTCCTGCCCATCCGGATGACGGAGTGTAACTTCGACGCCGGCGTCCATACTCTTGTAGCCCAGAACCTCAACCCGGCGTTCGACGGTCACGCCCAGTCCTGCAAGTCTCTCCTCCAGCAAACGCTCGGTCTCCGATTGAGGAAGCATCAAACCGAAGGGATAAGGGCTGTTCACCGAATCCATGGTGACGCGGCCCATGAGTTTGCCATCCTTCGCGACAATGTTCACAGCCAGCGCCTTGAATCCCGCAGCAATAAAGGATCCTGATCCCCCTGGGCCCCGATCTAACAGTTCGAGGGTTCTGCTCCACACCACCAGCGCCTTGGACTTGTCAGTACGCTGCGGCGCTTTGTCGACGATCCGCACGGGAATACCGTACCGCGCCAGTTCCGAGGCTGCGGTCATTCCAACCGGCCCCGCTCCTACGATGAAGACGTTCGCATTCATGGCTTACCTCCTGCTCGCGGCGTTGGCGAGGGTGCTTGAATTCGTGCCACGTTCTTGCGGAACCAGCGAAGACGGGGGCGCGGCAAGGTACTGTAAACAATCGAGCCGGGAATGCTCAACTCGATCTCAGTGCCGGTGCCGGCGCCGCTCCAGATCGCGAGCTCCGCGCCGATTTGTCTAGCGCGTTCGCGCATGCCTGGCAGGCCATAATGGCCGGCGCGACCCTCTTCCAGCGTCGCTGGGTCAATGCCCTTTCCGTCATCCCGAACTCGCAAGCTGAACAGACGTTCTGCGTAGATGAGTTCCGCTTCAATATGCTGCGCGCAAGCGTGGGTGAAAGCATTTCGCAGGGCCTCGCGAGTGATGCGGTAAAGCTCGTCCCGAATGATTGGATGCAAGTCCCGCGGCAGACCTTCCACCGTCAACTCGAAGGCCGCGGCGTCTGGTGTTGCCAGTTCATTGCACACGGTCCTCAGCGCCTGCGCCAGGTCATTCGTAGTCGTGGCGGACGATCGTAAGTCCAACACGGCGTCGCGGCCCTCGGCGATCGCCTGATCCCCGCGTTCGAGGGTTTGTTCGAGTTTGTCTTTTGCTTTCCCGGGCGGAAGCATGTTTTCCACTACCTGCAGGTGCAGCATCAATCCTTGAAAGCTCTGCAACAGCGTGTCATGCAACACGCGGGCGATGCGGGTGCGCTCGTTCACTCGCTCTTCCAGGCGCAGTTCCAGAATGCGGCGGGCTATGGCCCATCCGAAGAAAGCAGCGACCAAAACCGTGGAGATGGCCGTTATCGGCACAATAAGAAAAATCTCGCGCTGAACATTTTTCATGTTCGCGACGGCGCGCGGCAGCTCTTCATCGAGTTCGCGGTTAATGCTCTGGACGTGGGCAGAAGTCGTATTCTCAATTCGTCTGAGTTCGTCGTCCAGGCGAATGCGAACCACTTCCCAGTCGCCTGCCTCAGCCATGGCGGCGATGTCATCGAGCTGAAACGGCAGCGTGACCTCAATGGTGTCCAGAGCGGTTAGAAATGCTGGGTCTACGCGGAATTCCGGCGGCAGGTAAGTGAGAGTGCTCCTGGTTTGTTGGGTTTGCTTCCGGAGATCCTCACGTAAAGGCTGGGCTTCGGTTACCAGGCGATGCGCATCTTTGGACTGCGCAAGTTCATTCAGCCGTTGATGAAATGAGCGAAGGGTTTCCTGAAGCCGCAGGACGGCGATCAACTGCTGGCTTACGCCGGTGAGACGATCGGTTTGCAGTTGAGCTCTCTTAAACTGATAAATTACGAGCCCGTTCCCACCCAGGATCAAGGCCACCAACAGGGCCAGGATGAGCGCCAAACTCCGGCCTATGTTGAAGTAGTTGCCGTTTGGTGACGTCATTCGAG
Source organism: uncultured Acidobacteriaceae bacterium (assembly GCA_963821315.1). GTDB lineage: Bacteria > Acidobacteriota > Terriglobia > Terriglobales > Acidobacteriaceae > PALSA-350. The sequence continues at coordinate 114,227 of CAWGDP010000026.1, forward strand.
CTCGTTTAGACCATCTCCGCCGCGCGCTTTTCTATGGAAACACAAACCCGAACAGACGATGCCGTTCACCTACTGCACATGGTTGTCCGTCGTCTTGGGGGGACCGGGACGGAAACCGGTGATTTGGATCAGCTGCATTTCCAGTTTACCCGCGGCCTCAGGCGCGCTCATCTGTCCGACCAGGACTGAATGCACGGCGTCAGAGTAAGCCGTCGAAACTGCCTTATAGGTGTTCCCGGTTTCGATGGAAGGCCGGGCGACGATGACGCTGGCAAGCTGCTTCGATGATTCCGGAGGAACGCGCGAGTCCAAAATCGACGGAGGATTGGAGAGTTCAACCTGGATCGGACCGCCGGGACCGCTGTAATTTTCGCCCTCCGCGATCAGGCTGCGCAGCTGGAAGCGGAGTAGTTCAATCGCTTCCTGACGATGAGTCGAATGTAAGGAGATGCCTGTGCCGGTCCCTCCCAAGGTTCCAGCCGATTCTTCGCTTCCACCAGGCAATCTCGAAAGGCCGGTCTCCAGAGGCGGGAGCGTGCTTCGCCAGCCGATCTGGCGAGCTTGCCCCCTCCTGCTCATCGGGGTCAGGATCCAGATGCGGCTAAAGGCGGCCCTGCCGGAGTCAAACACGAGCATGGAATCGGCCTCCCGGTACGACACCACGCCGGGCGGCGATATCCAGCCAATCCAATGCCTGGCCCGTTGCCATGCCGCAATCGCCGCCGGATTATTCACGCTGATGGTTCGATCCCGCTCGATGATCCGCCCTCCTCCCGCGGCTGCTTGCCACTCCAGGGCGTTGCAGGTCAACGATTCAGCGGCATTTCCCTGCCACACGTAACCCCAGAAGTCCTTTTTGCCTTTGGCGCGCTCACCGGTCTGGATCCGCGCGGCCATGCTCTCCAGCTCGTCCCACGTGCGGGGGGGATGAACATAGCCGTATTCGCGCAGGAGATCCGTTCGATACTCCAGGCCTCCAAGGGGAACGTTGAAAGGGACCGCCACAAGCTTTCCGTTCACTGAATAACTGCGCAGCAATTGCGGGTCAAGCAGCGCGATTTCGGGGGCCAGGTAGGGCCGCAGATCGATCAGGTCCGGTTCGAGAATCGGGGTCCAGATCAAATCGACGTTCAGGAGATCGGGGCCGGAGCCGTCCTTCAGGAGCTTGCGTGCGAGGTCAACGTACTCGCGGCTGGCCTCGGGAATTGGAATGTTGGTGACGCGAATCCCTGTTTCCTGGGTGAAGCGCTGTAACAGAGCCCTCTCCTGCGGTCGATCCTCGTTCCAGGAATAGGCATATTGCAATGCCACCGGCTCCCGGGGAGGCTGGCGGCAACCAATCAGCGCGATCGCTAGCAGCAAGACCACCCCGCAACTGGCCTTACCTTCCATCAGAAATGTTCCTCGAGTTTCGCTGAGCTCGCCGTTTGGGGGCGGGCAGGGGCCGATTGCAGCAGACTGCCATCGCATAAACCTCCAGCCCCCCCGGCCAGCGCCACAAGACGATCGTGCAGTGCGAGCGTGTCGCGCTCGTCGATCCATACGGGCTTCTTCATTTGGCAAGAAAATGAAGCGTGTTCCGGTAGCGGTTCATGATGTTCTCCGCTTTCGCCATCCTTTTCCCGAAGTTGGGATCGTAGGGCGTGAGCCGGTAGCCACCATCCGGCGCCTCGACCAGGATTAAAGCTTCGCCATCCGCGGTGCGCAGACGTCTGATCACTTCCTTAGGCAATACGACTCCGAGCGAGTTGCCGAACTTTCGGACCTTAAGTTTAACCAGGGCAGCACCCCTCTATGGATGGTTTAGGATGTTTTTCGTCAAACTCCCACAGAATCGTCATCCTGAGCGAAGCGCCGCTCGGATTGATCGCGTGACACAGCGCTTGTGGCGCGGAGTCGAAGGACCTCGGCGGTGCTTATTTTACCTATGTTGCTCGGAGCTTTTCACCCACCGAAGCCTGACAACAGGATCTGCTACGATACGCACTTGGTGGTTACGGGTACATCTTTTCATGCACTGTAATCATCTTCCATCCCCTGGTCTGTGCAAGGTCCTTGAACTCGAGATTGATCGTGGGAATGCGGTTGAGCTTCTTTGCGCGCCGCCAGCCTTTGTAGCGGACCCGCCGATGCGGGCTCGGTGTTCGAAAAGCTCCGAGCAGCATAGGTAAAATAGGCACCGCCGAGGTCCTTCGACTCCGCGCCAAAAGTGCTGTGTCACGCGATCAATCTGTGCGGCGCTTCGCTCAGGATGACGATTCTGTGGGAGTTTTGACGAAAAACACCCTAAACAAGTTAGCGCTTGCAAGCAGCAGTCCATGTGCTGCTTGCAGGGCATACTTGCCCAAACCTCCTGATATAGTTCACGTACGCCGAATACCCTACTGGATTGAAGTTATGACCGACCCAAGGCAATCTGCTGAGGAGTTGTTTGGGGAAGCGCTGGAATTGCCTCCGGAAAGCAGGTCTGCTTTCCTCGACCGGGCGTGCGGCCATGATCCGGAACTTCGCCGCCTGCTGGAACAGCTTCTCCTGGAGGATGCGCGCGCCGGTAGCTTTCTTGCACATCCCGCCTTTACCCCGGATGGCACTGGGACCGTGTCTGCGATGGGCCCTCCTCCCACCCCTGGCCGCTTCCACTCCGGGCAGCTCATCGCCGGGCGCTTTTCTATTGTTCGTTTCATTGCTCGTGGTGGGATGGGCGAGGTCTATGAGGCGAAAGATCAGTTTCTTCAGGACTCCGGCGTCGCTCTGAAAATCATCCGCCCCGAGATCGCCGCCGATGCAACCACCTCGACCCGTTTTGAGCAGGAGGTGCTTCTTGCCCGCAAGGTGGTCCACGCTAATCTCTGCCCCATCTATGAGATTTTTCGCTGCGACCAGCCCGCGCCTCCTTTTCTGTTCCTCACCATGAGGTTGTTGCAGGGTGAAACTCTCTATGCCCGTTTCGAGCAATCCAAAAAGTTGGAAACCGGCGAGGCGATGGACATCTGTAAACAACTGTTGGCCGGCGTGGCTGCTCTGCACGCCGGAGGCGTGATTCATCGCGACCTCAAGCCGAACAACGTGATGTTGGAAACCGGCGGATCCGGCTTGCATGTCAGCATCATGGATTTCGGCCTTGCCCGTCCGCACGAGGCCGCAAACACCTTGTTTGGATCCGGCATCATCGCCGGAACACCTGGTTACATGGCGCCCGAACTATTGCGTGGCGGGCGCCCGACGAAGGCCACCGACCTCTTCGCTCTGGGCGTTGTGCTGCACCAGGTGCTGACCGGTGACCGCCCGCTTGAAATGGAAGGCGGACTCTCCCTTGCTCCATCGCCGTCTCTCCGTTCGAGCCGGGCCCCGGCGGAGTTGGTGCAAGCGGTGGAGGGTTTTCTTTCGCCAGACCCAGAGAGCAGAACCCGCACCTTCGAGCGGGTGTGGCCGGCGCAGAGTGGCGCCGCGGCCCTCGCGCGCCGCCGCTTATGGAAGGAAAGGGGTATTTGGTACGCCGCCGTCGCAATCGCAGTATTGCTTGCGATTGCACTGGTGGTGCTCAAGACGCCGTCCCCGGTTTCCGGCCCACTCGAGTCCACCCAGATCACCTCAACGGCAGAGCCAAAAGGAGGGCCGCTGTTTACCGATGGATCGCGGCTCTATTTTGATAGCCGCGGAACCCCCTCCGAGATGGCGGTAGGCGGCGGGCCCATTGTGCCTATGAGCATCCTCGAACGCGGCATGTCGTTGCTCGATATCTCAGCCGATGCCTCAAAGGCACTCGGCTTTAAACAAGACGGGGAGGATACGATGGGCCGCGGCACGCTGTGGACAACAGCGATGCTGGGCGGGACTCCGCGAAAACTGAGTGATCACCTGGTGAACGGGGCGCGGTGGTCCCCGGATGGACGCTCGGTTGTGTTTTACGACCTGCGGACGCTCTACCGAATCGGTGCGGACGGCGAAAATCTGACCAGGGTTTGGGAGGCGCCGACAGAGGTGAACGATCTCGCCTTCTCGCCCGATGGCCGGCAACTGAGCGTGACCGTAGGTGGTCCTTTCAACGATGCGCGGCTATGGCGTTTGAGCACCGACGGTCAGAATGCACATCCATTACGGTTCGATTGGCCGGCTGATGACGAACAGTATGGCGGCCAGTGGACACCCGACGGGCGCCACTTCCTGTTTTCGTCCAATCGCGAAGGACGCACCAATGTATACGAGCTGGTTGCGCCGCGTTGGTTTGAATTCTGGAAGAAGCCGGCGCCAGTAAGAATAACGGGCAACCAGATCCCCATCCTGGCCTCCACCCCGAGCCGCGATAGCCGCGGCCTGTTTGTTCTGAGCAAGATGGACGAAGGGGCTATGCGGGCCTATGACCCACAGTTGAAGAAGCTGGCGCCTTATCTGGAAGATGTGTCGATGCTGGGATTCGTGATCTCGCCTGACCATCAGTGGATGGCATACACAGAGTATCCCAGCAGAAATCTGTGGAAGAGCAGGCTGGACGGCAGCGAGAAGTTCCAGCTCACCCATTCCTACGCCATAATGGAACAGTGGTCGCCCGATGGAAAATGGCTGGTCTACTCCGATTGGAAGAATCTGTTTCTCGTCTCGTCCGACGGTGGCGCTCCCCAAAAATTAACCCCGGATGGCGACACCCCAGTATAGCTCCAACGTGGTCCTCTGACGGGAAGACGATTGCGTTCAGCAATTTTCCAGTTCCGGATAAAGTTACCCCGGATTGAGCTAGTCGACCTGGCCACCCGGCAGATTTCTGCGATGCCAAGGAGCGAGGGATACTACTATCCTTCCCGGTCGCCTGATGGAAAATACCTGGTCGCGATGGCGGAAAATCCTGCGCGCATGGCTTTGTACTCCACGGCGACGAAGACGTGGAAAGATTTGCATGCGTTCCCGGAACAGTGGGGCTTCTGGAGTTGGGCAACAGATAGCAACTCCTTATATATGGCTGTATTTCTGGGGAAAGCCAGCGACGGCATTTACCGCATGACGATTCCCCAGGGCGGATGGGAGAAGTTAAGCGGCGTGGAAGGCATCAACCCTGCCTACGGTACCGAATCGTTTGTGAGCATCACAGCCTGAAGGACAACCGGCGGTGATGAGCCGGACCGGTGCGGCCCAGATTTATTTACTGCATTGGCCGCAGTGAGATGGACTCTTCTTCCACTTAAGCTCAGCATCGCTACTGCTCATCGCGGAAACAGTAGCGATGCATTCTAATTAGCATAGCGTTAGCGTCCTGCCTGCAGCAGAGCCACTTCGACTGCTGTGCTCGTTTTGCCGGCGGCAATTTGCGACTTTCTTTCGGCCTTCGAACTGTCACAGAGAAGGTGACTTGTACTACCCGCCACCCAAACGGAGCGCAGAAAGTACTGGTCACCGTAATGCGTAAACACGGCCTTACCCTGGGTGGCCGGCAGTCCGTCGCTGGCCAGCTGGGTCATGGCCATTCCTGCTTTCGTGTTGCCCCGGATCAACATGGTCTGTTCACTATTCATGCTGACGGTGTAGACACCAGGAGCGAAGTGTTGGCCGGAGGCGGTCTGGAAGGCAAAGGGCACGTCCATTTTGGCTGCAAATCCTGGACTCTGTGCCTGGGCAGCCGGCGCCGATGAGGCGACAGCGAGTACGGCGGCGATCAAGGTTGCGGGAACCTTCAACATCATTGAGCTGCGCATGGTAGTTCTCCTTTTGGAGGGCGTCTCACCAACCGCCTTCACTTACTAAGGCGCAACCCTGAGAAGAAAAGTGCCATGAACCGCAAAATTAATGTAGACCGCTGGTGAAGCATTGGAAAAAGGTCGTCTTCAACCCATGTACGCGAAAGTCCGCGAACATTGGCACCCGTCCAGGGGGCAAGGCTTGGGAGCAAGCTAGAGATTTGTCGCCCAACCAACGTAGGAAGCGGTGACTCTTATTAGGGGTCGTTAGATCGGATGGGGAGAAGGAAGATGCAGGTCCGCGTGAAGCGCATCTGCATCTTCGTCAGATTCACAGGAAATAGCCGACTCGCGAAGGCAGCGGTAGGAAGTGGTTTCTACCACTTCCTACCGGGGATGTTCGTCCGGGTGGTGGTACGCGACCGCATGATGATCCTCGACACGCGGGCCGGGCCCTGGCCGATAGGCTGCCGCATAGGGATGAGCATAGACGGCACGATTAGCCCAGGTGCGGCCCCAGGGAGCTCCGCCGATGATAATAGCGTGCGTACCCCAGGCAAAGCCCGGCCTCGACCAGCCAAAGGGCACGAACGCAGGCCCGATATATATGCTGGGGGCGAAGTGAATGGAAAGACCTACCACAATCCCGGGTCGAGGCGGCGCGTAAACCACCGCCGGACTATAGACGGGAACGTAGAGGAAGGCCGGATTTACAGGTTGGATCTCGATATATCCCCCCGTGTTGACCACGTTATCGTAGGGGTTCGGTCGCAAATAACCGTAGCTGTACGCCTGTTGACGCATTCTCTGGACAGCGTCCATAACATCGGGCCGCTGCGCCAGGACCGCATCACCCAACGCTTGCGTCCAACCTGGGTCCTGCGCCATCATTTGCAGCACTTGGGGAAATGGCAGCAATGCCAACACACTGGGATCCCAAGGCAGATTATCCTGCTGGATCGCATGGGCCAACGCATCGCCGGTTAGACCGGCATGCTGGTTGGACCAGTTTGTGGCATCTGGAATTTCAGGCGAAAAGGTCGACGCGGTGAGAATCTGCGCCAGCAAGGGATCGGGATAGAGAGCGATCCTGCTGACCAAAGGATCGAGCTGTTGCGGGGCCAGCATGGGTGGCGCTCCTTGCGGCGCTCCCTGCGGCGGCCCTGGAGGCATCCCGGCCGGCGCGGACTGATCCGGAGTTGGCGGTGGAGGCGGAGGAGGGGGCGTGTACTGACCATAGGCCTGCAAAGCAAAAAACGAGCCCAGTAGAAACAGCGCTGCCACCTTGCCGGATTGGGTCTTCACGACAGCGCTCAGTGGACTTTTTTGACCACCCGAGGGAGAAACAGGCATTGCGATTTACCTCATATGTGACGACAAAAGATACGTACACCTTGCAACCAAAAGGCGCACTGACTTCTGCTTATGTGGACCCTTGCCTGGAGCAAAAGTTGTGGGAAAGGCTTGCCATCGCTTGCAAGTTAGCACAAAGCGGAAGGGCGAAACTGCATTCCTGCTCCCACCAAAGTTGCATCGAGTGAATACACGGTACTGGTTCAGCGGGTTGCGTATTTGAGGTGACCTTCGCGCCAGGGGACCGCGCTGCGCGCATTGAGATCGAAGACAATGCGGCCCGCGCGGATGGTCATCTCGGGCACAATGCGTTCGCTGCCGTCGACCTTCCCGCCGGCAAGATCAGCGTAGCCAAAGTTGCCGTGCTCCACGCGGAGGACAGCAATGTCGGCGACCGAGCCGACAGCGATCTGCCCCAGTTCAGGGTGGCCGATTTCGCTGGCCGGGTTGGTGGTGGATTCCCGAATAACCTCCGGCAGCGGGATGCCCAGCGCGAGCATCTTACTCATCACGTTGGGCAGGTTGAGCATGACGCCGGTAGCGGAGTCAACATGGAGGTCGGTTGAAATGGAGTCAGGAAAGAAGCCGTTCTTTACCATCGGCTCCGCGAGCGCAAAGGTGAAGGACCCGCCACCATGGCCAACGTCGAACTTGATTCCGCGCTTGCGCGCTTCCAGCATGAAGGGGGCGGGCTTGCCTTCCGGAGTCAGCAGCGGCGCGGGCATGCGAAAGACGTGGGTGCTGATGTCTCCCGGGCGCAGGATGCTGGAGATCATCTGCTCGTAGGACTTGTTGTCGAACCAACCGAAATCGACCATCACAGGTAGATGATTGCGCTCGCCTGCCTCGACGGCTTTCTGCACGGAGATGAAGTTTGGCTGTTGCCAGTGCGCCGTCTTGATGCCGACGATGATGTCGCGGTTCTGTTCGATGGTCTTCGATAGCGCATCGAGGTCCATGTCGTGTTCGTTCTGCTCGGCGACATCGTCGGTATTGACCATGCCCGATCCGACAATGTTGAGGAAGGCGAAGATGCGGGTCCTGGAATAGTCAATGATGCGGCGACGGAACTCGGGAAAGTCGCGCCAGCCAGAGGAGCCGGCGTCGGCGACCGTGGTAACGCCGTTGGGGATGGCCATGACGTCGGCGGGGACAGAGAGGTCGCCGTTGCCCCACGCATTATGGCGAAGCCCGGTGAAGACGTGCACGTGGATGTCGACCAGTCCGGGCGTGAGATAGAGACCGGAGATGTCGACGGATTGTTTCGCGGCGCTCGAGGGAATCGTCGGTTCGATGGCGGCAATCTTGCCGTCGCGCACGGCTACGTCAAGTTTCGCGGCAACGTTGTTTTTCGGATCGAGGACTTGGCCGTTGTGAAGAACGAGATCGTACTGCTGAGCGTGTGCAGTGATAGCACAGGCGAGGAGAGTGGCGGCCAGAATGCGAACCATTGGGTGGGAGTATACCCGATGCATTGCGATGCCTTCTTTACGTTTTGGGCCGGCCGATCAAGTAGACAGGAGCCAGCCAGCTTCCCTGGCCGCGCGCATAGCCCGCCCGCCAATCATATTGCGGGAAGTGACTGGTCAGTGCCAGCAGCTCTTCCGGCGTTCGGGTGCGAAAGCAGGAGACGAGGCCGTCCCACAAAACCACCAGCGGAATCAGGGGGAGCAGGTAGGTTAACAACAGCCTCGACCAACGGAAGGGCCGCATCCGCGGGGTGAGGATCCAGTCGAAGACCGGCATCAACAATATGGTCGCGAACGCTCGCAGCGTGGGCGAAGTCACTTCCGCCATCGCGAACCCCTCCCCATTGCGTACCGCGTCGCCCAGGACATCCCGCGCAACGGTATCGGGAAAATGGTGGAAGGAAGAAAAGATAGTGCGAAAACCGCGTAACTCCTTCGGGACGCGAGCGGCATCTACAGAAAAATTCGCACAGCTCACGCCCTCCACCAGCCGATCGGGCAGAGCGCTGCTGGGGAACTTATCCGTCAAAACCACAGTAAGCGGCGCGTGTTCGGCTAACGCGGAACGCCATGCAGGACTTAGCCAAGGGCCGCCACCACCGGAGCAGAGATCGACCACGCGCTCAGCACCGCAATCCTGAATGGCGCGAAAAATCTCCGCTTGAATGGGACGATAGATGTTTCCCCGGCTGGTAATCGCTTCCAGAAAATCCGTAGCTCCGTGACGCACAGCTCGCGGACACCAGGCCTGGTCGAGGACTTCAAAAAGGTGAAGACGGCGCAACCTGGTTATTGCCGATCTCTCCACAACGCCATGGCGCCGAGCAAACCCTCTTCGTTGGAGATGATTTTGATTTCGTCACCGTGCTTGAGCGTTACTTTCTTGGCATTGCCACCCCCGATATACAGGGTGTCCCAGTTGAAGGTAGCGGCGGTTTGCTCAACCGCTAGTTTGAGCAACTTGTTCCAGCGCTTCACGCCATACTTCAGCAGCCCGCGCCTGCCCAGATATCCCTCATAGGTTTTTTTGCGCCAGGGATGATGCGCTAACTCGAGACCTGGACAAAGGACACCGTCGGTGAACAACGCCGACCCCATGCCGGTGCCCAGAGTAATGACCAGTTCGACCCCGTGTCCCTGGATCACGGCATAACCGCCCACGGCGGAATCGTTCGCCATCCGCATCGGCTTGCCCCATCGCTTTTCCAGGGTTTTCTGCAGCGGGAAACCTATCCACCCCGGGTCGAGGTTAGCGGCGGTGAGCGTCTTGCCTTGCTTGATCACTCCAGGAAACCCGACAGAAACCCGGTCAAAGAGTGGAACGCTTACCTTGAGTTCGTCGAGCGCGCTCAGAATTCCGGCGGTGGTCGCCGGATTTGGAGTAGGCACGCGGAGCCGGTCACTGATCGGCTTGCCCTCCGGGCCCAGCGCCTGCATCTTCAGGCCTGTGCCCCCAATATCGATAGCCAAAGTAATCGGACCGGCGCTATCGCCCGTCCGACGCCCTGCTACTTTCGAAGCCGCTTTAGCCATAGACCCCCGGGAGCCGAAACCATTGTTATTTTAGCCGCCGGCAGCCGTTTGCCGAATGGCGAGGATGTATTAAGGTACCGCCCTGCTTAACACGCTACGAAACTCAGGGCCATCGAATGGGGCTAGTTGCGTGAGAACCGGAAGAGAAACCGCAGATCCCTCCACTGCGCTACGCTCCGGTCGGGATGACAATTCTGTTGCACGGAAACAGCCCCCAACAAGCGGTTGTCAACGGTCCACAGGATTGTCATCCCGACCGGAGCGTAGCGCAGTGGAGGGATCTGCGGTTTCTCTTCCGGTTCTCACGCACTAGCCCTCGCCTCTTTACGGCACGTTACTTTGCCAGCGCTTCCTTTTTAGCTTTCGCCGGTTTGGCCGTCGGCTCTTTTCTCTTTCCTATGCGGTAGCCGGATTCTTCCGCCTGCGCGCAGGCTTCCTCGACAGCCTGTTCGATCGCCCCAATCGATTTCAGGGCCGATTTTGGGGCCGTTTTTGCGCTCTTGGGTGGCGCCGGCGCCTTGGTTGCCAGAAGGTCTGGCAACTGCATCCACCACAGCATCTGCTCATGCAGCTCTTTGTTGAAGTACAACTCCCCGCCAGCCTCGTTCACGTTGAGCAGCCAGCGGGCGTTGTCATCGTCCCAAATCGCACGGGGAAGGCCTGCAAACACATCGTCTACCACTGCCTTTACCGATTTGGCCGGGGTCAAGGTCATCCCCAGGAAAGCCAGACGGACGCGGGCGGCTGCGCGCCAGCCGTCCTGAGTGATCTCCTCGCCGAGCGAGAAGGCCCGGGCAAGAGGCTCGCGCAGACGGAGCTGCTCGAAGAGCGCAAGCGCCGTGGCAGCCGTGTCCTTACCTCCAATGCTTCGCGCCATGCCTTCGAGGACGCAGAATGCAAGCACCGGACCCCAAGTCGCCTTGGCGTGGAGTTCCGGGGTGCTGCTGGGCAGTACGGCCTTAGCTTCACTCGACCAGGGCTCGGAGAATTCGGCCTCCGTCCCGGGCAGCCCAGCCGCGGCCTGCAGTTGGTTGCGAATCGCCAGCCATGCATCGTTGGCAGCCACCTGCGGCTGGCCGGTCTTTCGCGCGTAGATGGCCAAGCCCTCGCCGGCGAAGCGCACGGTTAAATCCTCCAGCTGTTCCATCAGCTGGGCAGCCGGTGTTAACTTGTCTGTCTCCTGCCTACAGTCAGGCAGAGCCTCCCCGCTACTGGCGACGAGGGCAAAACTCTCCACCACATCGGTTTCAAGCAGCGAAACCAGCGACTGGTGCAGCGGAGCCAGTTCCAGCACCAGCAGCGCCTCGTCCAGGTTCGGTACTCCGCGGCCATTCAATGAGTCGCAGAGCACGTCCCAGCGGTAGTTTTCGGCTGGTCTCAGCTCCCGCCAGTCGAGGAAGACGTGGCACTTGTAGGCCTGCAATTCCAGGGAGTAGCCGTGGGAGACGATCTTGGACGCCCGCTCCAGATGTTCCAGGCCGGTGGTGTTATCGCGGAACGCAAGGAAGAGATTGCCGTCGTTGGGCAGCCCGAAAGCGCCTCCCAGCGACTGCTGGCGCAGGTGGCCTGCCCCCTTGTCGGCATAGGCCGCGGAGTGGTTGACCGTGCCGTAGGTGGTGGCAAAGCGGTTGTGGTAGATGATCAACGCCCGGTGCTCGCCGCGCCGGTTGGAGTAGGCGAAGACATTCTCATCCACCGACCCGTCGGGCCGGAAAAAGTCGTAGAGCAGAAAATTCTCGCTCTCAGCGAACAACCAGCGCCGGTGCAGCAGTGGCGCGATCTCCCGGTCGTGGCGCTCCACCAGCCACCGATCGGGATCCTCCTGGTAGCGGGCACGGCGAAATTCCATGCCGTACTTTTCCGTGAAGCCTTCGATCTGCCCGTGGCCGAACATGGGCAGCCCGGGAAGCGTGGACATCATGGTCGCTACCCCGAAGCACTTGTCGCCATTGCCAAACTGGTCAATCGCCGTCCGCTCATCGGGATTGCTCATGAAGTTCACGTAGCGCTTGAGGATATCCGGGTCGAATTCGATGGTGTTCTTGATCACCGTGCGGTACTTGGCATTCTCCTCGTCGCGCATCATGTTCATGAAGGCGCTGTTGTACACCCGGTGCATGCCCAGGGTGCGGACGAAATACCCTTCCATGAGCCAGAAGGCTTCGGCCAGGAGCAGCGTACCGGGAACCTCGCGGGCCACGCGATCCACCACCTCGCGCCAGAACTCTTCCGGCATGGCCCGGTCGAAGTCGGCCTTGCTCATGCTGTATTCGGCGCGCGAAGGAATGGCTCCGCCGGTACCGGGAATGGGAAACCACAGGCGCTGAAAATGGCGCTTGGCCAGGGTCATCGCGGCGTCGAAACGGATGATGGGAAAGAGGCGTGCGACATGCAGGATGGTCTGGATCACCTGCTCGCGCGTGGCTGGGTTCAGGTAGTCGAGCTGGGCGGTGTCGTTCCAGGGAAAGCTGGTGCCGTCGTTGCCGTGATAGACGTAGCGGGTGTCGCCCGTCCACTTGTCGCGGCGGCGAAAGACCACCGCGGCATCGGACTGCTCGATAATAATGATCTTCAATCTTGATCTCCACCCGGCCGTCGCGGGAGAGATCGGGCCCCTCAAAGCGATAGGCCGGATAGGGGCTGTCGGGGCGGGACATGAACCACTCCGGGTGCTCGATGACCCAACTGGAATCGATGCCCATGTGGTTGGGAACCATGTCGCTGGCCAGCCGGACGCCATGGGCGAAGGCGCGGTCGCGCAGGTTGCGGTAGGCCTCTTCCCCGCCCAGATCATGCGGCAATGTCATAACCGTAGAGGGAGTAGGCCGAGGCGACAGCGTCGTGGTTGCCGCAGAGTTGCTTGATGGTCTGCGAGGCAGAGCTTCTTTCCCACACGCCGATGAGCCATAGCGAGTTGATGCCGTGCCCGGCCAGGCGGCGCAGCTCTTCATCAGGAATCTGGTCCAGGCGATGGATGTGGCGGCCGTAGTGACGGGAGAGCTGCTCCAACCAGACGTAGGTGCTCTTGGCGATGAGCACGGTGGTGGGCATCCATTCCTGGTCGGGGCTGAAACGCTCCGTTTCCTGGGCCGTTTCCACGTAGGACGGCACTTCCCCCTTCTTGTCGATACTCCAAGGGAAGTTGCCCCTGCGGGCAGCGTTGGCGCCGGGAGGATTGAAGCGCATCCAGATGGCGATGTCCTCTTCCTTGAGCACATCGATGGCCAGCAGAAGCTTGGAAAGTGCGTCGCCGATCAGATCAGCCCAGTGTTCGATGATGTAGGCGAGCTGGCCGCTGAGTGAGTCCGGCGATGCCAAAGCCGGGGCACGCAGCATGTCAATCAGGTTTTTCTGCTTTAGCGGAGGCCGGGTGCTGAAGAATTCGCGCAGCCCGCTGGTGATCTGCTGGTAACGCGTGACCGCGGCCAGAGACTGATCGGTGAAGAGCTCGGAAAATGGTTTGAAGGCGGGGTTGGCGTTGGCCAGCCACAACAAGGTCATTTCTTCAAAAGCCACTGCGCGATGCGGGGTGCCATCCGTTGAACCTGCCAGCCACTCCGCGGGGCTCTGTTCCTTGCGATAGACATCAACGGTGGGAAACTGCTCCACAAAAGCCAGGATGGTCTTGTCCAGTTCCGCTTTGCCGAGACGGCTATCGAACCACTCCAGCGCTCCGGCCATAACCTTGGGATCCAGGCGCTTGCGGTAATACTCGACTAGGGCATGGCTCATCTCGTCGATGAGGCCCATGGCGTAGAGCGCGCCGGGGTTGACGGTTTGTGAGGGGTCTTTTTCGGCTCCCCGGCGCTCGTTTATCCGGAAGGCGAACTCCCGGCTGGCGCTGAGATTGGCGAAGACTACATTGCCACTGAAAGAAAACAGTTTCTGGCTGAATTCATAACGGTCGCGCGCTTCTTTGGAGACGTGGAATTCCATGATTACCCTTCCAAACGAATGTTTAGCCAGACTCTTGGTTCGATGCGGAAATTCGCCCCGGCAACCGTATGAAGCGGGGAAGCGTACCTGGACCGGCGCAAACCGGTCTTTTGATGCGGATTATCTGCCCGCGGGCGCCAGCGAGGGCGATTATCTGCGATTCCGGCCAGCTGTGACCGCATGCGTCTCACTGAATTCCGGAGAAAATCCGGACGACGCCCACAAACCCAGAGCGGGATGGGAAATGAAAAACACTTCTTCCCCATCGATGGTGTTGTAGCCATCGTGCAGTTTTGCCGGGTCGTACCGGGCGATCGTGCTGGCCAGATCGGCATAGCCGAATCCTACGCCTTCTGTCTCCTCCCGGGTGAGGCTACCCGGGCAATAAGTGATGTGGAAGCGGCCTTCTGAAGAACTGTGGATGAGATGAGCGGCGGTGCTGAGCTCGGCCGCCAGATCGGGGTTTTGCTTCACCTTCTCGAGCGTAGCCGGGGTTCCGTAGTAGCCGAATCTACGGATCATGCGGTCGATGGTGGGATCTTCTCCAAATTGCTTCACCCCGGGAGCCAGCACGATCAGCTCCGCTCCATCGGCTAGCGCCATGCGCGTGCGGTAGATCGCCTTATTCCCCAGCCAGGTGCTGTGGAATTCTTCCGGATCGAGGTAGACCACGGCCTTGTGTATCGGCCGATCCAGCAATTGGACGTTGACTTGGACGCTGAGCTCCGAGGCCAGGCGGAAACATTCCAGGTCATCGCCCACAAAGAGGCCGCGGACCACCAGCTCGCCGGCTGGATTGGTGCCGATCACCGTCAGCACATAAACGATGGGGATATTGCGAAGAAACTCATCGGACGCGCGATTCAGGACCCTTCGGACGGGATTATCCATGCGCCCCATGATGCGCTCCATGCCCACCACGGCTCCCAGGTAGTGGCTGCGATGGATGCTGAGCGGGCCGGCGGTGCCCACCAGAATGTTCTTGTTGTAATTTGCCAAGCCGATGACCTCGTGGGGCACCACCTGGCCGATAGACAACACGAGGTCAAAATTCCCTTCCGGGATCATGCGGTTCACCTGGGCCGGCCAGGTGTAGTCGAGCAGACCGCCCGATTGCTCCTGGATGAAGCTTGCCGGCAATTCCCCCAAGGTGACCACGTCGGTGCGCCAGTTGTGCACGGCGAAGAGGGAGTGCGGTATGTCGCCGAACATCCGCGTGAGTGTGGCGGGGGGCATCGGTGTATGCGTGCCCAGGGCGGGGAGCACGCAGCCCAGCCGGTCGCCGTAGTAGGCATAGGCATATTGGGTCAGCGGGCCAGCCTGGGAGTGGAACCGGCTGAAGTCAGGGGGTACAGCCAGGACCCGGCGCCGGTCTCCCAGCCGGTCCAGAGCCTGGTAAAGCAATTGGCGCAAACGTTCCGGGGAGATCTCGGCATCAGGGCCGCCGTGTTGGCAGTAGAGACTCATTTAGGATTCCTTCCTGTGTTACAGGAGCTGGGGAAAACAACGCATTACGTACGGCCTGATGCTCGCTGCGGCGAGGTAGGCCGTACCCTTCAAAACTAATCTTTCTGAAGGGTACGGGTACAGGCTTCACAGGCTGTGTGAAAACTACCCTCTCCAAATTGAGTCCCGGAGGGACGGCTGAGAATAGCCCAGGACGTGAGTCCTGGGTTAGCGCGCGCCAACGAGCAGTCCCGCAGGGACGGCTGAGAATGACCCAGGACATCGTCCTGGGTTGGCTGCTCCGAATCGCCAATAGTTCATTTCGGAGGTAGAAGTACCCCAGGATTGCATCCTGGGGCATTTTCAGCCGTCCCTCCGGGACTGCCTCGTCTCATATCTCTACCCAGGACTCACGTCCTGGGCTACTCTCAGCCGTCCCTCCGGGACTCAATTTGGAGAGGGTAGAATCGCACAGACCTTGAGCCCGGACCTGCCAGACCACGACAACCTTCGCGCCCTAGTTACAACCGGTAGGCCTTGCGGGCCAGATCGTAGGCGAGCGAATGAGCCACTTCGACGGCCTCGTCTTCGTCCAGCTGGTGCTCCGCCACCAATCTTGCCAGGTAGGCACAGTCCACACGGCGAGCCACGTCGTGCCGCGCCGGGATGGAGAGGAAGGCCCGCGTATCGTCGTTGAAACCTACCGTGTTGTAGAAACCCGCCGTCTCCGTGGTGAGCTCGCGAAAGCGCATCATGCCCTCAGGGCTGTCGTAAAACCACCACGGCGGACCCAGACGAAGGCAGGGATAATGCCCCGCTAACGGCGCCAGCTCGCGGCTATACGTCGATTCGTCCAAAGTGAAAAGTATGAGGGTGAACGAGGCGTCGTTGCCAAAGCGATCCAACAGCGGCTGCAACGCATGCACATAGTCGGTCGCAGTCGGAATATCGGCTCCCACATCGCGCCCGAAGCGGGCATGTATCTGTCGATTGTGATTGCGATGGCTGCCGGGATGGATCTGCATCACCAGCCCATCCTCCACGCTCATGCGCGCCATCTCGGTCAGCATCTGAGCCCGAAATAGCTCCTGCTCTGCCGCGTCGGCCTTGCCTGCGAGGACGCGATCAAAAAGCGCGGCGGCGGCACCGCCATCCAGGTCAGCCGTCCTGGCCGTGGGATGGCCGTGATCAGTCGCGGTACAACCCAGCTTGCGAAAGCGCTCCCGGGCATGGCGCAGTGCGAGCAAGTATCCTGGCCAGCGCGAGCTATCCTCGCCGTGCATCTCTCCCAGCTTTTGGACATTCTGGCGGAAACCATCGAATTCCGGATCGATGACGGAATCGGGGCGAAAGGTTGGCAGGATGCGCGCTTTCCATCCTGAATCGCGGATGGCCTGATGGTCGGTCAGCGGGTCAAGCGGGGTGTTCGTCGTGGCCAGCACTTCGAGGTTGAACTGAGCGTAAAGCGCTCGCGGCCGGAAGGCTGGAGAAGCCAGCTTGGCGCTGATGGTGTCGTAGTAGGCGCCGGCATTCGCGCCGCAGAGCCGATCTTTGAGCCCAAACTGCTCCTGGAAAGCGTGGTCAAGCCACATGCGCGTGGGCGTGCCGCGGAAGAGGTAATAGGACTCGGCGAAGCGAATCCAAATGCGGCGTGCCTGCTCCTCATCCAACGTCTTCTGCCCGATGCCCAGGTCTTCCAGGGCGATGCCTTGACTGTAGAGCATGCGGAAGACGTAGTGATCGGGAACGATGAAGAGGCTGGTGGGATTCGGGAAGGCCTCGTTTTCTGCGAACCAGCGCGCATCGGTGTGCCCGTGCGGACTGACGATGGGTAGATCGCGAACGGTCCCGTAAAGTCTGCGTGCAATGGCTCGCGTTGTGGGTTCAGAAGGAAAAAGACGGTCGTCGTGAAGAATCGTCACAGCATCCATTCTCGCCTGTGAACCGCTCTTCTGAATAGGGATAGGGAGAAAACGCCGCCGGGTTGTTCCCCTGGGCGGAACAGATCACGAGGGGGAACCCTTCAGGCCATTTTGTCCAAGGTTCGCTTGAGCTTTTGCGCCGGCGATTCCTGACTCTGCAAGAGGTCGAAGGCGGCGCGAGACCTGGCGCTTTGTTCCGCCCAGACGCCGGGACTTGAGAGCCGGAGCAGCCAATCGGCCACCTCTTCCGGCCCGGGGCAGGTTGCCGCGGGATGGAGGCCCAATTTACGCACAAAGCCGCCGGTTGCGGAGGCCTCATGAACAACACCGACAATGGGAAGATCCACGGCCATGAAGTCGAGGATGCGCGAAGGGATGGAGTAACGGCTCCTTAGATCAGATCCCGGATCAAGCTTGGGACCGGGCAGGAAGCCTACGTGCGCACTGCTGAGTTCTTTATCCAGAGCGCGCTGCGTAGGCAGGAATCCACGCACCTTGACTCGCTTTTTAATCGTGGTCTTGGCCAGGCGCAGGATTTTGGGAGACCCCAGAAACGAAACCTCAACCGGCAAACCTTTCCGCTCGAGCAGATCGATGGCTTGATCCAGGTCATTGAGGCCCTGCGCATAGGAGCAGACGTTGCCGTGAATAACCACCTTGATCGGGCCTTGCTCGCGCGGCTTGGCCGTGACTTGCGACGCATCTCTGGAGAAGGACAGCAAGTCGGCATCAGCGCGTATCTTCAGCACATCGTCCAACAGCGGCTGGCTCACGCAAAAGACACGCTCCGCCCGATCGACCAATTCCCTGAGCGCTCCGTTGGCCACGTCGCCATCCAATACGTCCCAGAGATGAAGCACGAAGGGAACGCCCATCAGGTTGGTCAACTCAAGACATCGGGTGGCGTCGTCTTCGCCTAGCGGAGCCACATAAGCGCTCGAGACCCGGCCCCGATAGGGGGCAATGAGTCGTTTGGCGAGCGAGGGACGCAGATCGCTGCCACTCCATGAACTGATGCCCAGCATTTCAAAGAAGCGGAGGGTCTTGGGTCTATGGAGGAAGGGAAACCGGCTGAGAACGGTGTTCTCGAATAGAACTGAGCGGGGATCGAGCCGCTGAAAACTGCTGGTCCACCAGTGGAAGTGCAGCCAGTCCTGGTGCGGACCAAGCAAGCGAAGGGTTTGCACACCAATCGCCGTACGCTGCGAAAGCGAGTACCGATTGATGAACAGCGGAACCCGATTCTGTGAGGCCATATAAGTCTGCCCTCAACCGCAATAACCTGAAGCACGCCTGGGGGACAGTTCAGTAGTACCCATCCTCCGGGAAACCAGGTTACCTTAAGAAGGGCCAAGAGCCCGCCGGAGTACTGCGGGGCCATATTACGACGGTGTCATACCCTTCCGAAACCCTTGTCACCGTAGTATGAGCGCAATTGGACAGTAATCGGTCTATTTAATGTTGGCTTAATGTTGGGCGGGGCGCAGATTCCCAGATTGCAATCACCGCTGGCTCTGGTTCCGTTCCGCAGTCGCGGGCCAAGTATTAATGAATTAGTTGACACTGGACATCGCGGGCGGTATGCTTTTTTTGAGAGACGTACAGTATGCCCCCTAAAAAATCTCCCACCCTGACCGAAGCGGAATTGCGGCTGATGAAGATTCTCTGGGCTCGTGGGGAGTCGACAGTCAATGAAATCGCCGCCGCTCTGCCCAAGAAGAATGCGCTGGCATATAACTCCGTGCTCACGACCATCAGGATTTTGGAGCAAAAGGGTTACGTGCAACATCGGAAGGAAGGGCGCGCATTTTTTTATGTGCCCCTGGTCGCGGAGGAGGAAGCCGGCTTCTCCGAGGTGCGGCTGGTACTGAGCCGTTTCTTCGGTGATTCCCGGGAGAAGCTGATGCTATCTCTGCTGGGCGACAAAGAGATAACAGCAGAAGAGTTGCAGCGTCTAAGGGATGCGATCCAGCAGGCGGATGAGCCCGGACGCTGAGAAGCGAGTGATTGGAATAATCCGATGGAAGCGAATCTATTGCGGCAGTTCATTTCGACCAGCCCGGCAGAATTGCTGATCGCCAGCATCTGGCAGGGCCTGCTGTTGACTGCTTTGGCTTGGGCCGCGCTCAAGCTCGCTCCCGGGTTGCGTGCTTCTACCCGCTTTACCCTATGGTTGATTGTCTTCACCCTGGTGGCATTGCTGCCCTGCTTTGCGCTTGGCCGCGCGATGTTCGGCCCTTACTCCGTCCCGGTTGAACACCAGGCAGACTTTTCCCTGCATTTGAATAGCGCGTGGGCTTTTGTGATCGAAGCTCTGTGGGTGCTCGCTTCCCTGTTCTCCCTGATCCGGCTTTCCGCCGGCGCACGGCAGATGAGAACACTGTGGCGGAATGCAACGCCGGTTCCCTTCCACGATCTGGATGCGGAGCTGCAATCGATTGTGGTTCGGCGCGGCGCACGTCCGGTCGAAGTGCGGCTTTCCGACGCCGTCGACGCGCCCAGCGTTCTCGGCTTCTTCCGCCCGGCAGTGATTGTGCCTCGCTCGCTGTGGAGTGAGCTGGCGCCGAGCGACATGAAGCAGGTCATCCTGCACGAAATGGCTCATCTCGATCGTGGAGATGATTGGACCAATTTGCTGCAGAAACTGTTACGAGCTCTCAGCCCGTTGAATCCGGCGCTGTTTTGGGCCGAGCGTCACCTTTGCCTGGAGCGTGAACAGGCCTGTGACGATGCCGTGCTGGATGCTGCCGGCAATGCCCGCGCCTACGCCATCTGCCTGACGAAACTTGCCGAGAACAGGCTGGTCAAGCGCGCCGCTTTGCTGGCCCCGGGCCTGTGGAAGCGGCATTCAGAACTGGCGGGCAGGGTGGAGAACATTCTCCACCGGCGGCGCAACCTCGGCCCCATGCTTTCTCGTGGCCTGGTAGCGGCTGGGCTGGTGGCTTCTCTCTCCGGCGTGCTCGTACTGCAGCGCTGCCCGGGCATCATTACCTTTGCCGGCAATGACTCGGTCGCGGCGGCGCCTGCTGCTGAACCGGTCTATGCAGAACAACATCAGGCCCGGTATCAGGAAGCCGTCTTTCATCCCGCTATGAGCCGGCCGGCGGAGCGCGCAAGCGTTCTGCCCAAGCCGCATTCCCCACGGCAGGTTAAGACTACCCGCCGTCTCCAGTTCGTCCAAGTGACAGAGGACCAGGACGGCGGAGGCATCACCTTGGTTCTCTTTACCGTGGAAGTCCCGCAAAGTTCGAGGGTCTCTCACGGCGAGCCCCTTCCAACCCTACCTTCACCCGATCACTGGATAGCGTTCCAGATTTAAAAAACTTCACCCTGAAAGAGGAAAACTCATGACCAAAGAAACTAATTTATTAAGAGCAAGAGCCAAGGCCTACGCTGCACCGCTGTTGGCTTTTGCCCTCGTTCTCTCCACCGGAGCAATCATCGTTGGCCACAGGCATGTCGATGCGGCGACCGCTCCTGAAAACACCATTGCCCCCATTAACAACGCGAGCATCGATCCCCTGTTGGCGCTGGACCAGGCCACTGAAGCTGTGGCTTCCCGGGTTACCCCGGCGGTGGTCAACATTGCTGTCACCTCCCATCGGACCGAGCAGCAGGCTGGGGCTGAGGGTGCTGAAGATCAGGGGCAGAGCGACAACCCCTTCTCCCAGTTCTTCGGCCCTGGATTCGCCCAACAATTCGGCGGCCACGGCATGCCGGGCCAGGGGCAAGGCCAACGCCAGATTGAGCACGGCATTGGCAGCGGTGTGATCATCTCCCCTGATGGATACATCGTGACCAACAATCACGTGGTCGATGGCGCGATGGAAGTGCGGGTAACTCTGCATGATCGCCGCACCTTCCCGGCCAAGGTAATTGGCACCGACAAGCTTACAGATCTGGCTGTGATCAAGATCGACGCCAAAGATCTGCCCACCATCGCCTGGGGCGACTCAACCAAACTGGTGCCTGGACAATCGGTGTTGGCCATCGGCAACCCCTTTGGCTATTTCCGCTTCTCCGTCACCCGTGGCATCGTCAGCGCAGTTGACCGGCCGAACCCGTATACGGACGATCCTCGCAAGCCTGGAGACTTCATCCAGACCGACGCCGCCATCAACCCCGGCAACTCCGGTGGCCCGCTGGTGAATGCGCATGGTCAGTTGATCGGCATCAACACCTTTCTTATCTCGGATACGGGAAACTTCTCTGGCGCGGGCTTTGCTATCCCTACCCAGACGGTGCACCCGGTGGTCGACGCCCTCATCAAGAATGGCGTGGTCCATCATGGATACCTGGGAGTGGGACTGAACGATGTCACTCCTGACAACGCGAAGTTCTTCAACCTCACTGGAAACACCGGAGCGCTGATTGCTTCTGTAACCCCCGACTCTCCCGCGAGCCGCGCCGGCTTAAAGCAAGGGGATGTAGTGACCGGTGTAAACGGGAAGCCGGTGGAAACAGGGAGTGATCTGCAGGTGATCGTCAGCGAAGTTGCGCCCGGCTCGAAGATCCAGCTGGACGTGATGCGGAACGGGCACCCGGAGACGGTCGACCTGACGGTTGGTGAATACCACAAGAACCAGGAAGTCGCGACAGCTGCCGGCAGCGAGTCTGGTCATCCCAGGCTAGGCATCGCGATCTCCGATCTCACACCGGATGTGCGTCAGCAGTTGCAACTCCCTGCGCAAGTACAGGGCGTGGCGGTTGCGCAGGTACAGCCGGGGAGCCCTGCGGAGGATGCAGGGTTGTCGAGTGGCGATGTCATCCAACAGATCGATCGCAAGCCTGTAACATCGGCGGATCAATTCCGGAATGATGTCAAGCAGGCGCCGGCAGATAAGGACATGCTGCTCCTGGTGTGGTCGAACGGTGGCAGCAGCTACCGCGTCGTTCATCCGGAAGCAGCTTCTGGCTCTAACGGCGAGTAAGAGGGGTTCTCCACTAATACAAAGGAAACACCCGTCGAAGGCTGCGGTATCCCACTCAAGCCAAAGTACGGCTTGAATGGGGCACCCAGCCTTCGTTGCTGGATGAGAATCATGTCGCTCTGGATTTCCTGTGGCCCCTGAGAACCGGCCATGAAGTTCAATGACGCCTCTGAACTTCGACAGAAGGTCCGGGGCGGCATGATATGTCACTCCTCCCGGCAAGAAAGGCTAGTGCCCCGGCCCCGAGGCTTGTGGCATTGAACTCCTGCGTTCAATGAAAGGCGCTGGGGTGCCGCCGGATCGGTCAAGCCCTTTGGGCTTGAGTGGGATACCACTGCACTCGTCGCTTAAATTTGTGAACAGCTCAACGGGCTCAGATACAGATTTGAGATATTGCTTACGATCTCCGCATCCGCATTCTGCGGCCGGTGCGAGAGTTCCTTCCAGGCCGGATCAGACCCAAACACCGACCACTTCGCATTCAGATCCGCCACATCCGCAAATGTCAGCATGTAGGTCAGACTCGGCATCCGGTGCCCAATCAACGTGTCTCCGAAGAAGACGGGAGTCAATCCTGTCCGGGTGAAGATCCCAATCTCCGCTTCGTTGAACATCTGTACTTTCCGCACATGCGCCGCATAGCCTGCGCTCTCGTAGGTGCGCAGCTGAAAGATCCTCTTTCCGCTCTTCGGCGCAACCAGTTTTGGCCAGCCCGCAAAGGCGGACATGAGCGAGCTTTCCACGCGCGCGAACGCGGGCGCAGAGGCCGGCGCTGCCCAGAACGATGTGGATGCCTTGAGGAATTCCGTGTCCTCTGCCAGCCGCATGTCCAGCGTGACCAGCGCTTCCACCGACGTTGCCGGAATGAGCAGATAGTAAGTCGGTGTCTCCGGCCCCACATCCAGTTTGAAGGCGCCGATCGGGGTGATCGCCATCCGGTTGAGCGCTGGAATCAGCGCATGCTCAAAATAACTTTGCGTCAGCGACAGCTGCGTTCCCGTTTGCAGCGAGTACTTCCGCAACTGGTAATACTCTCGCGTAGGTTGCGCCATTGCCCGTCCCTCTCCGCCGCTCAACGCGGCCCCCGCCATGGCAATCGCCGATGTGACAAAGTCGCGTCTTTCCATTGCTTCCTCCAATAAAGCGCGTTAGCCGGCGATGACCAGTGCCAGGGTAAAGCCGTCGTATCCCTTGCTGCCCACAGTCTGGATGGTGGTTGCGCTCACGCGGGGTTCAGCGGCCAGCACTTCATGCATGCGCCGCGCTCCAAGCACATTGGGATCCTCGCTCTTGGCATCAATCAAAGCTCCGTCGCGGACCACGTTGTCCACGATGATCAGGGTGCCGCGATGTGACAGCTTGAGCGACCATTCCAGGTAGTGCGGAATACTTTGCTTGTCGGCATCGATAAAAATCAAGTCGAAGTTGCCGCGGTCTTCTGCCGCGAGTTGCTGTATGCCTGCACGCGCATCGCCCAGACGCACTTCCACCACTTCGGCTAAACCGGCGCGAGCGATATTGCCGCGAGCTACCTCGGCATGCTTGGGATTAGCTTCGAGCGTGATCAAGCGGCCGCCGGGAGCAAGCGCTCGTCGCCAGCCAGATGCTGCTGTAGCCACCCAGCGTGCCTATCTCTAAAATCTGCTTGGCGCCGGCCAACTGGGCCAGCAGCATGAGCAGCTTACCCTGGCTTGGACTGACGCTGATCGAGGGCAGCCCGGCCGCCTCACTGGCTGCCAACGCCGCGTCGAGGGCGGCGTCCGCAGGCAGGAGCAGATCCGTGGTGTACTGGTCGACCGCTGTCCATAGTTTTTTGCTCATCCGAATGCTCAGTCTCCTTGTTATTCTGTGGGCAGTGCCCTGATTATTGTACGGGTACACTATTGCAGACACCCCGTCATGCCTACGTCTTACAACGAAATTTCCGGTCAGAGTCTGGAGCGGCTGGCCGCTCTGAGTGACGGCATCTTCGCCGTGGCCATGACGCTGCTGGTTCTCGACCTGCACGTGCCGGCCAGCGAAGTCATTCACAGCCAGGGGGAACTGTGGCGCTCGCTCGCCGGCGCCGCTCCCCAGCTGATCAGCTATCTGTTGAGCTTCATGACCCTCGGCATCTTCTGGAACGGCCAGCAGGCACAGCTCAACTCATTTAAGCGCAGCGACCGCCATCTTTCCTGGATCCATATTGCGTTTCTCTTCGCGGTGTCGATCATGCCCTTCTCTACCCGGCTGTTGGCGGAATTTATCGCCTATCGCAGCGTCCTCATCGCATACTGGGCCAATATTTTGCTGCTCGGCGTGGTGCTGTACATTAGCTGGCGATATGCAGAGCATGCGGGCTTGCTGCGGGAGAATGTTACCTACGAGAAACAATGCGCGGTGGAACGCAGAATCGTGGTGGCCCAGGGGCTGTATGCTTTGGGAGCCTGCCTCTGCCTGATTAACACCTATGTCAGCATTATTTTCATTGTGGTGGTCCAGCTGAACTTTGCCCTGGCGCCGCGGCTGCCGTTTCTTTCGGAAGTCTAAATCACAACTGCTCGGATTCGATGATATGGACCCCGCGAGGGGCGGTGATGGCGGCCTCAAGCAGAGCCTTGGCGATTTTGTCGGCGGGCACCACCCGGTAATGACGCGGTAGGATTGGCCGCAGCGAATGAAAGACCCGGATGGTGCGCGCCTCCCAGGCACGATGCGGCTGGCGCGGACCCAGGATGCCGGAAGGGCGCACCAACGTGAGCGAAGGGAAGCCGCCCGCGATCAGCCTTTGCTCGACCTCACCTTTGACCCGCATATAGAAGGCCCTGGACTTTGGATTGGCTCCGATCGAGGAGTTAAAGGCAAAGCTCTGCGCGCCGTGCTGGTGCAGGAGTCGCGCCACGGTCAGCGGATAGTCGACATCCACTTTGCGGAAGGCCTGGTGCGAACCGGCCTGGCGCATGGTGGTGCCCAGGGTGCAGATGCCTGCATCCACGTTCCACCAGGGCGCGTCAGCGGGCAATGCATCGAAGTCCACCAGCGGATTTTCAAGACCATCTTGCGGCGGCAACGGCTTGCGGGTGATTGCGACTATTTTGCTGACCCTGCTATCGGCAAGCGCCTGCTGCAAGACCGACTGGCCCACCAAGCCGGTTGCGCCGACGAGTAGAAGAACCGCCATCGCTTGCTCCTTTGATTCTGCTCTGGCCAGTGTACGGCCAAAAGCCCAGGGGATACTCTTACGCCATGGAGAACTTTCGCCTGCGGGTCTTTCGTGCCGTTGCTCGCCATCTCAACTTCCGCATTGCAGCGGAGGAGTTGCTGTTGACGCAGTCTGCGGTGACGCAACAGATCAAGGCACTGGAGTCGGAATTGGATGTTCCCTTATTCGATCGGGCCGGCGGCCGAGTCTCGCTCACTCCGGCCGGTGCTGCCCTGCTGCCGTTTGCCACCCAACTCGCAGCGCTTGCTGAGGAAGCGCGTGAAGCAGTGGCGGCGACCACCGGCATCGAGGTTGGACGGCTGGCCCTGGGCGCCTCCCAGACGATTGGCCAATATCTGTTGCCTAAGCTGATCGCCGGCTTTCTGCAGGAGAATCCAAGGGTTGAGATCAGCGTCATGGGGGGTAACACGCAAACCATCCTGGAGGCCCTGGTAGAGCATCGAGTGCAGCTCTGCCTGATAGAGGGCCCGGCGATGCGCAGAGATGTACGCGTGGAACCGTTCATGGAGGACCACATGGTGTGCGTGGTCCCTGCCGGCCACGAATGGGCAGACGAGGAGATCGACGTGAAGGAATTGCCGCAGGCGACGCTGGTGACCCGGGAGCTGGGTTCAGGCTCGCGGAGGATCGTCGAGCAGGCATTGGAACAAGCCGGGGTAGAAGTGAAGAAGCTGCGGCTGGCGATGACTTTTGATTCAACCGAGGGCCTTCTCAGCGCGGTGGAAGCAGGATTGGGAATTGCATTTGTGTCGCGCTGGGCGGTGCGCAATCAGCTTGCATTGGGAACCCTGAAGCTGGCAAGGATTCGCGGGTTGAACCTGGCGCGCATGTTCTCCCTGGCTACTGTTGCCGGCCCTGAGATCGCCGGGATTGCCCGCACCTTCCAGCGTTTTGTGCTGCAGAAGGCGGAGGAGTTGGCTCCTCGCGCGACCGGCCGGAGGATGACAGATCGTGGGTCTCCTGAAGGTTGATCATGATTTCGACTGCGACACAACCCGCAGAGCCATAAAGAGAAAATCGTACCTCAGGATAGATGTCCGAAGCCTTCCGCTGCACTAGATGGATATGCAGTGGCAATAGATCGCGGCCAGCGACACGCTAGCAACAATAATCCAGAGGGTGACACCCAGGATGAAGGGCCGGACGCCAACCTGACGCAGGGTACTTTTGGAAAGACTCGTCCCGATGAGAAATAGAGTGGCGGTCAGGCCAGCCTTGCCAAGATGACTCAATGTCCCGTACTGCGCAGCAAAGCGGGGCAGATAGGTGCTGGCGGCAGCGGCCAGACAAAAGAGAAAGATGAACCACGGTACCTTGATCTTGGCTTGACCATACGATCGCCCCGCACCCTTAGCTAACCTTGCCATATAGGCTGCCGCAAGCAACGAGACAGGAACGATCCACAGGGCCCGTGCCAGTTTCACCGTGGTACCGATGGCGAGCGCCTGGTTACCATACTTGGCGGCAGCGCCAACCACGGAGCTGGTGTCGTGGATGGCGAGTGCCGACCAGAGGCCGAATTGATTCTGGCTCAGGTGCAAAGCATGGCCAATCGCGGGGAAGATAAGCAGAGCGACGGAGTTGAGCACGAAGACCGTTCCCATGGAAACACTTATCTCTTCCTCGTTCGCACCGGTGATCGGGGCGATGGCGGCGATCGCGCTTCCCCCGCAGATCGCGGTGCCCGCAGTGATCAGGAAGGACTCCTTGCCGGCCACCTTAAGTAGACTGCCGAAGAGCAGACCAAGCAGCATGGCGCAGCTGATGCTGATAGCGGTGTAAAAGAAACCCGAGCGCCCGGCGTGCACCACCTGCGTTAAATTCATGCCAAATCCCAGGGCGACGACGGACGCCTGCAACAAATGCTTGGCCAGCGAACTGCTCTCCATGCGGAAGGGATGCTCGACGGTGAGAGCGAAGGCAATTCCGCCCGCCAGCGCAATCGCCGGCGAGAAAACCCCACTGGCCGCAAGAAGAAGACCGATGAAAAAGATTGTTTTGCTGTGATGCATAGCCGGTAACTCCCTAACACCACTTTCGGCGTTCCTGCGGACGAACGTCCAAGCAGAAATAGTGATGAGGAATAAGGGAGTGTGACTTTCGCCTATGTTTCGCCTATTCTTAGGGCAGTGACACGCCCTCTCGAGACCGTCAGCCCAAGCGGCTTGCGCTGGGAGCTCAGCCAACGCAACGCGGGGAGAGCCGCCGGGTGGACCGCGGAGATGAGCTACGGCGCGGTGCCGAGCATCGTCTACGGGGAAAATGAAGCTGGGCAACACGGCAATTTTCTGCCTGCCTCCTACAAGCGAATTCTGCGGCAAGCGGGATGGAAGGCGCGGCTGGCCAAGGTCTATACCGGCTCACGATTTCTGCCCAGAAAGGCAGATCGCACGCGGCGCGAGCTCGAGTGCGCCAACAGCTCGGACGCGCTGTTGATGAACCTCTTTTGTTATCCGGGAATTTTGCGCCGGGCGTCGCTCTGTTCCCTGCTCGGGATCGAACCCGGCATTCCTCCGATGTTCGGCTTCAGGCCGGGAATCCCCTTGAAGAATGGCGCACAAGATCGAAGTGAAATGGACCTCAAGCTGGGAGCGTTGTTGGTCGAAGCAAAGTTGACAGAAGGAGATTTCCAAAGCGCAAGGCAAGACCTGGTGGATCGCTATCGCGATCTGGAGTCAGTCTTCGACGTGGATCGACTGCCCAGGAACAAGGAACGGTTTCGCTCGTGCCAACTGATCCGCGGTGCACTGGCAGCGCACGCGCACGCCGCATCCTTTGCTGTCTTCTGCGACCAGCGCCGTCAGGATCTGATTGAGGATTGCTTCGAGGTTATGTCGGCCGTGGTGAGCGCTGAACTCAGATGCCGGATGAGCGTGGTCACGTGGCAGGAACTGGCCTCGGCAATGCCGCACAAGGTGAGAACATTCTTGGCCGAGAAATACGGTATTAGCTAGGGCAACCTGCCTTTGGTGAGAAACTCCTGCACCCGGGTAGACACAGCGGCTGCGTCACACGTCATGATGAGATGCGCGCAGGCGCCTTGCGAAATATACGTTGGCGCACCTTTTGCGGCGGCCCAGGCGAGACTTGGTTGAGGATTCACCATGCGGTCGAGCGCGCTGACGATGATCAGGTAGCGTAGCGGCGATGCCTTGGCCACCTGCTCCAGCGTCCGGTTACCGATGATGTCGTGGGCCATGACGGCGCGCATCTGCCATACGCGATCGTTGGCGTCGAACGCGATCGGAGATTCGGATTTCTTTACGAATGATTCGAAGTCGGCGCGCGGCGTTGCCTGGTTGCGGTAAGCAGGACTGGTCACGACCAGACCGCCTAAAAGATTGGCCAGCTTGAGTTCCGGTTCTACGGTGTATCTTCCGTTCTTGTATGCCGGGTCGCGCACGATGCTCTCCAGCATCACTTGCTTGGTGAGCAGATCGTACGTGGTGAGGCGGGGCGTGGCGATGATCGGTACCGCGAGATCGAAGAACTGGGGATGGAGCGAAGCCCACATGTAGGTCTGCTCCCCACCCATGGAGAGTCCCACGACGGCGTGCAGGTGCTTGAGGTGAAGCACCTCGGTCACCACGCGATACTCTGCTTCGACCATGTCACCGGTGGTGAACTGGGGAAAATCCGCACCCGGCTGCGCCTTGCTGTTTGATGGGGAGGAGGACACGCCGTTGCCAAAGGCGTCCAGCGCTACACCGAAGAATTTGGAGGTGTCGACCAGGCGCTGGTTCGACGGTTGCGTGCTAAAGAACTGCACCAGGTCACCCGACACCCCGTACAGCCATGTCGCCATGACGACTGCATTATCGCGCGCGGCGTTCAATGAACCGAAGGTGCGGTATCCGACGCGACAGTGTTCGATCACTTTGCCGCTTTGCAGCTTGCACTGCCCAAGGTCGGCGAATTGTTGCACGCCGTTTTGCGCAACGCCTGTCAAAGGGAGGAACGGTAGCAAGAGAACGGCGGCTAGACCGAGCTTACAGATTTTCTGTGCCATCACGCCGTTTTATAGCATAGTCTGCGATGGCTTCAACGCGGCGTCCATTGCGGATGGCTGGTGAAGAGCCCTCCCAGGAAACCAAGCTGGTAGACGAGAAAGAAACCGAAGCAGACACTCACCACCCCCGAGGCTACGCTGAAGCCGCGGCTGATGCTGGTGAAGCGGCTGCCCGCAAACGCCAGGGGCACCGCCATCGCCGCAGTCATGCACATCATGCCCACCATGGTGCCGGCGCCAAAGATCAACAGATACACGGTCGCCCACACCGGACTATGGATGGTCGATAGGACCAGCAGCGCGACCGCCGCCGATCCAGCCAGGCCGTGCACGATGCCAATAACCAGTGGCCGCACGCATTGATATACGCCAAAGCGGCCGATGGATCGGTCAAGGAGTGTCTCCGCTTTGTTGCTAATGGTTGGGACTGACAGGGGTTTGCGGGTCAGATAGGAGGTCATGCGCTGCATCACCCCGGTAAGGTTAAGCACGCCCAGCAGGATCAGCATCAGGGCGACGCTGAACTCCATGGAGAGGCCGAGACGGGGAGGAATGACCACACCGAAGAGGATGATCATGCTGCCCACGGCGAAGATGGTGAGGGTGTGGCCGAGTCCCCAGATGGTGCCGATCAAGCCTGCGTGGCGGATGCTGCGTTGCTTACTGACGATGGTCGAGACTGCGACCACATGGTCGGGATCGGTGGAGTGGCGCATACCCAGCAACAGCCCCAGACCTCCGACGAAGAGGAACGGGCCGAGCCTTGCTTGACTCAGGTTATGCAGGTCAATGCCAGTGGTAGCGAAGGCGCGCAGTGCGATGGCGGCGCCAAGGATGGTCATGAAGGCGGCGGAAGCTACCGGCAACCAGCGTGTGGTCAGTGGACCATCCATGCGCAGGCGCGCCATAAACTGGCGTGCATACACCATGAGCATGCCGAAGGCGATCAGCACCGCGGCCAGGCCGAGGCTAAAGGCGGTAATCAAAAAGAAGCCCAGGCCGATGCGGTGCAGGGCGAAGGCGCTGAGCAAGACCACCAGAGCCGCGGGACACGGGATGATTCCGCCGGTGATTCCCAGGGCAAAGAGTTGATAGAACGAGACTGACTGCGCGGAGGAGTGCAAGTGGGTGTGGCCATGGGTGATCATGCGAGTGGGAATGGCCGTGAGGATGGGTGTGGCTGTGGCCGTGGTCGTGACCATTCCAGCGGCGGAGAAACATGTATCCGCCAAGCCCGGCTATGGTCAAGCCGGAGAGTACGCCCAGCCACGGGTAGAGATGCTCGGGCACGATGTAGCGCGAGGCATAGAGAGTGATGGCGCCCAGCGCAAATACTCCCGCGGTATGCGAGGCGGTTACGATCAGCCCGAGCAGTACAGCATGCCACGCTGTTCCCCGCGAGCCGACCAGGTAGGCAGCAACAATCGTCTTGCCGTGACCGGGCTCGAGCGCGTGCAACGCTCCCAGTCCTAACGCGATAAAGGCGGCAGTGATGAGGAACCAGAGACTCATGCTACGGGTGGTGATCAGCTCGGTGAAGGCGCTGCGCGGGGTCGCTTGCCGGTTGGCCTGCAAGTGCAAAGGCTCAGCAGGGGTGGCCGGGACGACGTGCTTGGCTTCCGAGGGAGGCGGTTTATGATAATGCGGAGCAACCGCAGATCCCTCCACTTCGCTGCGCTCCGGTCGGGATGACAATTCTGTTGATGGAACTGACTCCCGCGATCCCAATTCTGTTGCAGGAACCAACTTCCGAGATCCCAATGATTTGTCATCCCGACCGGAGCGCAGCGGAGTGGAGGGATCTGCGGTTTCTCTAGTTGGGTTCACCGGATAGCGGAATTGGACAACCGCCGACAAATCCTGCGGCGGGCTGTTGAGCAGGTCGGTCGGGTAGTTGCTCAGCTCAGCGCTGCGGTCCGTCTGTGGCACTGAACTGCTGACCAGGTTTGCAGCGGGCCCAACTGCGACAATCTCTTTCCATCCGGCGTGACCGGGGAAATTGTTGTCAGCATACTCGAGGCCGGCGGAGGAGCGATCCGCTGCCGCCGGATAGGGCGCCTGGTAGACGAAGCCCATCTTCATGGTGGGTAGGCCACCCGCCCCAGGAGGAAAGATCACCTGGCTGGAGAGCAGACGCAAGGGCAAGCGCTTGCCATCGACCACCAGGCTTAGGCCGCGCCCGAGTTCCTCGCCGCGCAAGGCGACAAAACGTGTAACGGCAGGATCTGCCACATTCGCGGTGACGTTACCCTGCTGTAACTCCTGGTAAGTGGGGATCTCGGCCAAATCGATGATGTAGGAAATCCTGATGCCCTCACGATCCAGGGAAATCCTGGAATAGTGATTGACGCTGAAGTTGCCCATGGGATGAGCAAAGCTTCTGGGTGCAAGACACAGGCAAAGGGTCAGAAGGAAGAAAGAGCAAAATCTCTTATGGAACATGGGTTTGTCCTTGGCTCGCGGTCAATCCAGGTTGGTCTTGCAACAGCTTGAGCTGTTGCGCAGCGACGCCGGCGTAGATCACGTGAAACTGGGGATTGATGTTGAGTGCAGCCTGCAACTCATCCTTGGCCAGCGCATTTTGCCCCAGCCGCTTGGCAATCATGCCGGCGTGAAAGAACAAGAGAGCATCCCGTACACCGGGACGCAATGCATGGTTGATAGCATCGCTTGCTTCCTGATACTTCCCGTTCTTGTATAAGGCCCAGGCGAGTGCATCCCAGGTGTAGATATCGTGGCGAACTTCAAACTCCTTGTGGGCCAGGGCGAGGGCTTCGTCCAGCTTCATATCGTGGTCTGCATAAAAGAGCGCCAGATCGCGATTGTGCAACACCTGGTTGATGTGGCCGAGCAAGCCGATGTACTGCACCAGCTGGTACTGCTTCGAGGCTTCGGCCGGGTTACCCGCCTTGGCGTACAGGTCTCCCAGTTCAGCGACATACGTGGGCATGGGCACGACTGCGATGGCGCTCTGGTAGAGCTTGATGGCCTCAGCGTAACGGCCTTGGTTGCCGCGAAGTTTTCCCAGCCCGGCCAGAGCACGATAGTCGCCGGGATGAATGTTGAGGGCGGCTACATAAGCGGTATCTGCGGAAGCGGAGTCACCAGCCTGCGTATAGTACTCTCCCAATTCGTAGTACAACCATGCGAGGTTTTCACTTGGAAGTTGCGCTTCGACTCCCTCCGTGACCGCTGCCTTCATCAGGCGGATCGCCCCGGCGCTGTCACCGGCGATGAATTTGAGATAGGAGATGCGACTGTCTCGCGCATACGCGGCGCGCGGAGAAAGTGTCATGTCACGAGGCGTCAATCGGCCATATGCTACGCCGGCCTTGTCGTACTCACCCATGTCCGCGTATGCGTCGCCGACGATGGCGAAGGGCGAGACGTCGCCCGTTCCGAGTGACAGTGCTTTCTGCGCATAGGTGAGCGCGTCAGCAAACCGGTGCTCGCCCATACAGACCTCAGCCATCGTTCCCAAGGCTGCGTCTGCTGAAAAGTCCGCTGAAACAAGATCGAGAGACTTTGTAAGTGATTGTTCAGCGAGCTGGAAATCGCTTACGTCGCCCGTCTCCCTGGCGCGCTGGAAATAGGCAGCGCCCAATCGAGCATACGCTGTGGCGTCAGCAGGACTGCGAGCCACAGTGGCCTGGGCGCTGCGAATGACGTGATCGGTGCCAGTCGGGTGAGGCGTGAGCAAAGCCTCCGGAACGGGTGCAAAGACCGGGCCAGCGGTCGTCATTGCAACGCCGGCGGGCGCCGCACCGTGGTTCGACTGGTCCGAAGCAGTCAAAGATTCGTGCGGTATGGCGTCCTGCAACAGCGCCGTAGCAGGTACGATCTGAGAAACGTTCCGCTGGCGGTCATCCGGTGCCGCCGCGAGACTTGCAGACTTGAGAGCATCGGCAGCGTATTCAGAGGAAGGATTGGATTGAATAGAAAGCTGGAAATACCTGGTGGCATCTGCACTGCGGTTGAGTTGCCGCGCGATCTGGCCGGCGTGATCGAAGATCTGAGCGCTTTGAATGCCAACCGCGATGGCCTTCTGCACCGCCACGTCCGCGTCCTGAAACTTCGCATTGGCATAGAGAGCCCAGGCGTATGCATCCAGCGTCCACACATCCTGCCGCGCAGCAATCTCCTGCTGTGCGAGTTTCAGCGCATTCGGCGCAGTGGCAGGGCTCCCGGCATACATCAAAATGAGGTCTAGTCTTGACTCGTCGGTGGCTCCTCCGGGTTCGCTTGCCAGCTTCTCGAACTCCGCATACGTGGCACGAGCGTCCTGGGTCTGGCCTGCCGCCTTCTGCGCTCCTGCTAACTCATAGAGGGCGTGCGGATCGTTATCGATCGATGTAGACTGCATCCACAGTTGAACCGCATCGCTCGCTCGATTCTGGGCCATGCGAACGCGGGCCAAATTCTCCATCGTGTAGGGATAGCGGGGAAAGAGCTCCTCGGCTCGCTCAAGAGTCTGCGCTGCCGCGTCATTCTGGCCCATTTCGATTTGCAGCGACGCGATCTGGTTGGCAATCCAAGCCAGCTCTTCCACCTCGGTTGGGGAAGTCTCCGAATACGCCAGGTTCAAGAAGTCGATCGCGCCATGCGGATCACCGTACAACCTCCGCAGTTCGGCCCCGATCAAGAGGCCCGGAATGTTGTTGGGCCGCATATTCAACATCCACTGTGCATTTTTCTCTGCTTCTGGATAGTTGCCCAGGGCGATGTCTGCCTGGGCAAGATATCCATAGGTCATCACATCGTCTGGTGTGCGGTGGTTGAGAACCGTGGCCCGCTCCCTTGCCTGGGCAAACTGATGCCGGCTCAACATGAGGGCTACCTGAGTTCTCTGTAGTTGGAAGTCTTCGGCATCCAGTTTCAGACCTTGAGCGAGAGCGGCATCTGCATCCTTCAAGTACCGGGGATTGGCAGTCTCGCGGGATCGCCGTAGAAAGGCGATCGCCAACTCGTTGTATGCCTGTACCTTCTTCGGATCCGCCTTGATCTGCAGCCGTGCTGCCGAGATGCTTTGCTGCGCGGGAGTCTCTTCCTGCAGAACCGCGGAGTTCGATAAAACAGGCTGATCGGCGCCTGGAGAGGCCGCTCGTTGGGCCAGTCCAGGCCCGGAGATGAGGACGCTAAGAATGAACAGTGATGCCTTTTGGGATTTCATAAGGAACCTATTCCCCAGAGCTTTAGGAGATGGATCTCTGCGCGGAAAACGCAATCCACGCAGAGATCCGAATCCGTCTGGACAGCCCTACTGGGTGTTAGTTAACGGGGCACGGTGAAGAGCCGCCCTGGTTTGCCGGCGGGGCATCCGAGTTCTGAGAACTGGAGGACGTCGGCTGATCGCCGCAGCCCGTCGGGTCGCCCGGGCTGATATGGCGGCTGTCTCGTCCACTGTATGCAAAGTGAACATACGGGAACGTCTCCTGCGGAGGGACGTCGGGAGCGTTGACGCCGTCGCCGAGCAGGTTGTTCGGCG
The DNA here is from genome assembly GCA_963821315.1 of uncultured Acidobacteriaceae bacterium. GTDB lineage: Bacteria > Acidobacteriota > Terriglobia > Terriglobales > Acidobacteriaceae > PALSA-350. The sequence continues at coordinate 149,179 of CAWGDP010000026.1, forward strand.
CCACATTAAAGCCGGTGCTCAGAATGCCACCAACGCCCACTCGCTCAACGATATCGACGACGTCATCGGTGAGACGGCGGCCATTAGGGAAGCCCGCGGCGTCGCCGGCGATCAGGCCCAAACGCTTGCGCTGTCCCTTCGGGGTAGGAGGTACACCGGTGTTGAGTCGCATAAGGTCGGCGATAGGCCCGGCTGGAGTGCCTTTGGGCGCAATCGGTGCGGCATAAGTCACCAGCGGCAGAAGATCGGTTCGCGGTGGAGTGGGTATCTTGAACCCATATACGGCATTGAACACTCGTCCAATAAGGGGATCAAGGTCGAAGGCAGCGAACTGACTGTCGTTGATCGGCTCTGACATGCTCCAGAAATCCTTGCTGCCCGTACCGATGATCAGTTCGTTAATCAATGGATTGCCAAAACGCTGTATCTGGGCCAACTGGCCGAAGTTTTTGGCAGGGCTTGGGGATTTGCGAATGGTGACCTCTGTCCGGGAAGTGGTTGCCCAGGCGCCGATAGTCCCCTTCGGATCCGTGGCGGCGTGAATGGCTCCGTCGCTGGTCAAAAGCCGAATCGGAACCTCGATCGCGATGGTGTTGACGTTGAATCCGGCAACCGAATTCGGCGCCGAATTCAGCTGATCATTTGCGTCTTGCGCGGGGGTAAGAGCTTCCACACCAGTTCCGGCGCGGTAGTTGAGGCTGTCAAAGGTTGCGCCCAGGTCGATGAAGAAGGGATCTGCGACCGTTCCGGCGAAGACCCGGATATCGGAAGCGCCGCCGTTGCCTTGCAGGCTATAGATTCCCTGCGCGGCCAGAGCGTCGTAGTCCGGCATGGTTCGGGGGCCCACGTTGCTGGGAACTGCGATCAACGGGCTGCCGCTGGTGTTCGTCAGAGCGATGTTGCGACCGCCCTGGATCATGTCTACGGTGAAGGTTTGCTGCAGACTTAGTCCTGCGGCCCCAGCGCCACTCAAAGACGTGATCGCGGGGGGCACGATTGGTGTACCAGGTTTGACGGGTGCGGGCGAGTTTGACGGTGCGTTCACCCCGCTGCCCGCTCCCGCGTAGCCAACAGGGAGCCCAGCATCGAGAATGTGGGTTTGAAAGCGGAACTGAAAGGTTACATCTGCATGCGCATCGAAATCGTTGTCGACCTTGATCTGATACACGATCGAGGGGTCAAATGGGAAGTAGTTCGGTCCATTGCTCGGCTGCAGAAACGGATCGACGTTCAGGATAAAGGTGACGCGGTCTGGATGGTCGTAGCTGACAAAAGCATAAAAATCGGTAATATCAGCGGTGTGATCCAGTGCGGTGATAGGCGCTTCCCGGTGGCTGGATGCAAGTGCACCGGGGGGCACAGCGATAAGCAGACTCAATGCGAGTCCGATCACAGACTTCAGTCGTGACATACGGCTCTCCTCGTTAACTTCACTGCGTTTGGGGAACGGGAGAACCTGAACCAGACGGGAGCAGGTTGGAGAGTGCTCAGGGACTCACCATTCGTTTCCATGAGTACGCTGCAACCGCGGCCCTGGATTGCATGAGTGGCGAATTAAAAAAAAAATGCGCTTGGTTCTGCGGGCAAATCCAAAGTAGACCTTCCCGCCAGTAAGTCCCCGATAATTCACCTTGGTGTGGTAAAAAGGAAGCCAATCTTAAGGCGCTCCCCGACCCGAGGATAGAAGGAACGGGTTTGTACTGTTCGGAAAGTAGCGGTGGCACGTGGCCGATGTAAGCGAAAACCGTGAACGGGATTTTCAGCCTCGATCTGTGCGCACAGTACGCTCTCCGGAACAGCAGGATAACCAGCGCGAAATGGAAAGTTTGGTCGCGCGGATGGCTGGAGGAGAGGAGCACGCGTTAGCGTGCCTTTATGACAGCACGAACCGGATCGTTTACGGCTTGGCTCTCCGGATTCTGGGCGAGCCGTCATCCGCCGAGGACGTAACCATGGAAGTCTACCTGCAGGTCTGGCGCACTGCAGGTAGTTATAACCGGGAGCGAGGCACGGTGTTGTCATGGCTGGCCACTTTGGTCCGCAGCCGGGCCATCGACAGCTTCCGCAGCCGTAAGGCGCGTCGAGCCGAACTGGAAGAAAACGTCGACGATGTGGCCAACCTGCGCGATTCCCGGCCCGATCCAGAGTTGGCTAGCGTAGAAAGCGGGCGGTCACGTATAGTCCAGAAAGCCATGGCTCAGCTTTCTCCCGATCAACGGCAGGCCATTGAGTTGGCTTATTTTTCAGGACTCACTCACGTCGAGGCGGCGATCCACATGGGGCTGCCCCTGGGTACCGTCAAGACACGAATACGGAACGGGATGTTGCATTTGCGTAAGCTACTCGGACCTTATGCGGAGGTACTGTGAACGACGGAAACCAGGTTTCTATCGCCGGCTTGCATGAGCTCTCATCGCTCTACGCCTTGGGTGCGCTCGATGATGACGAGAGAATCGCATTTGAAGAACATCTGCGGCAGGGATGTGATATTTGTGCCTCGGATGTGCGTTCCTTTACGGACGTTGCCACTCTTATCGGAGAGTCTGTGCCGGCGGAGCCGCCGCAGCGGCTGCGTGAGCAATTGCTGCTCAGCGTTAGCCACAGTCCCCGGGTTCCGGGAATTCTTTTCAACCATGGCGGATTGCTGATTGCGCGCACGGACGAACTCGTATGGCAGGCCATGGCTCCCGGGATTTCTCATAAGCTGCTTTACCAGGACGCCGGCCGGTGGTATAACACCTCTTTGGTCCGCATGGAGGCTGGTGCTCATTATCCCGGCCACCGTCATACGGCTATCGAGGAACTCTTCATGCTTTCCGGCGATCTTCACATAGAGAACCAAGTCATCCGAGCCGGTGACTATTGCCGGGGTGAGTCTGGCTCGATCCACGGGGAAACCTTCAGTGACACCGGATGTCTATTCCTGATGGTGGCTTCGCCGGAAAATCAGATCATCGAGAACCGAATCCTCTGACACTGCGCCGCGAGATCTAAGCTGACCACTACACGTCCGTGTGGATGGGGTTGAAGTTTGGTTCGCGTCAACCTAAAGCGGCCACATCCTAAAAGGCGCCACCCTGGCGCCAGTGATCCGTCCTCTACAATCAAAGAATGAGGGCACGGGGTCATGGAGAAAGAGGCAACTGTCCTAAACAGGGAGAACATGAAGTCAGGAATTCACACCGCCATTGCTGCCGCCGGAGCCATCGCGCTCAGCGCGAGCGCTACGCCCGCCACTGCGGCCAGCTTCGATGCCGGCAATCCGTTTTATGCACCGAGCACGCTGCCGTTTCAAGCACCCCCTTTCGACAAGATTCACGACGGCGATTACCAACCAGCGATTGAAGCCGGTATGGCGCGCCAGTTGGAGGAGATGCGGGCGATTGCCCATAGCCCGGATGCGCCGACGTTTGAGAACACCATTGTCGCGATGGAGAAAAGCGGCCGCCTGCTGGATCGCGTGATGGCTGTTTTTGACGCGGTGACCGGCGCCAATACCGATCCCGCTCTACAAAAAGTGCAGGAGACGGAAGCCCCCAAGCTGGCCGCGCACGAGGATGCTATCTACCTGGATAGCCAGCTGTACCGCCGCGTGGAAACGATCTATCGAGAGCGCGAAAAGCTCAAGCTGGACCCCGAGTCGCTACGCCTGGTCGAGTACTATCACCGCGAGTTTGTGCACGCCGGAGCCAACCTGTCGGATGCGGATAAGACCGAACTGAAGAAGATGAATGAGGAGATATCAACCCTGGAGAACGCCTTCCGGACCAAGCTTCTGGCCGCAACCCGGGAGGCTGCTTACGCAACGACAGATAAGAGCAAGCTGGCGGGGTTGAATGACGCGCAGCTCGCCGCGACCGCGGAGGCCGCCACGCAGAGAAAGCAGGAAGGCTGGGTGCTGACCCTGCAGAACACAACCCAGCAACCCTACCTGGCGAACTTGAGTGACCGCGCGGCGCGTCAGCAGCTGTTTGAGGACTCCTGGAACCGCGCCGAGCGCGGCGGGCCGGATGACACGCGCGCCACCATAATCCGTTTGGCCCAGCTGCGCGCGGATAAGGCGAAGCTGCTAGGTTTTCCTAATTTTGCCGCCTGGAAGCTGGATGACCAGATGGCCAAGAACCCCGAAGCGGCGATACGCTTTATGGATGCCCTGGTCCCACCGGCCACGGCAAACGCGGCGAGCGAAGCTGAAGACATTCGGCGCCTTATGGATGCGGAAAAGGGCGGCGCCGAGGTGCAGCCTTGGGATTGGGACTACTACTCCGCGCAGGTGCGCAAGGCGAAGTACGACATCGACGATGCCCAGGTGCGGCCTTATTTCGAACTCAACCGGGTACTGCAGGATGGCGTGTTCTATGCCGCGAACCAGCTTTATGGGATCACGTTTAGCGAGCGCAAAGACATACCCGTCTATCAGCCCGACGTGCGCGTCTTCGAAGTGAAGGATGCGGATGGTAAGCCATTGGCGCTGTTCTACTGCGACTACTTCAAGCGGGACAACAAGAACGGCGGGGCCTGGATGAGCAACCTGGTGGATCAATCCAAGCTGCTGGGCACGCTGCCTGTCGTCTACAACGTGGCAAATTTCGCCAAGCCCGCGGAGGGAAAGCCGGCGCTCATCAGCTTTACGGATGCAACCACCATGTTCCACGAATTCGGGCATGCGCTGCACGGCATGTTCGCGGACTCTGAGTATCCGAGCCTCTCCGGCACATCGGTGGCGCGAGACTTTGTCGAGTTCCCTTCCCAGTTCAATGAGCACTGGGCGACGTATCCTGCGGTCTTCGATCACTACGCCAGGCATTATGAGACCGGCGCGCCCATGCCGGCGGAGTTGGCGGCTAAGCTCAAAAAAGCCAAGACTTTCAACCAGGGGTATGCGCTGACAGAGATCCTGGCCGCGGCGGAGCTCGATATGCAGTGGCACACGTTGACGCCGGGCACGAAAATTGAGAACAGCGACGCGTTCGAGAAAGAGGCGTTGAAGAGGACGCATCTCGCGATCAGCTATGTGCCGCCGCGGTATCGCTCCAGCTACTTCTCCCATATCTGGTCAACCGGCTATGCCGCGGGATATTACGCGTATCTGTGGAGCGAGATGCTCGACGATGATGCCTACCAGTGGTTTCTGGATCACGGCGGGTTGACGCGAGCGAACGGCGACCGTTTGCGCCGCATGGTCCTTTCGCGCGGCAACACGGAGGATCTGGCTGCGATGTACAAGGCCTGGTTGGGGACCGACCCGAGTGTTGAACCGATGCTGAAGGAGCGGGGGCTAACTGCGAAGGGAGAATAGATGGATAGCAACAGCGCTGGTGCCAAAAGAGAGTCGTATGGTTTTTGGCGGGCGCCTCGGGGCATCTGCGTCCGGTCCAGGTTCGCCCAGGATTGACGAGTCTGTGTGAGAACTAACAAAACCCAGACCTTTTGAGCGGGAGCCGGGGCGCACCGCAGATCCCTCGGCTGCGCTCCCCCGGATTTCCTGTTGAGATTTGTGGCGTTGATGCACTCCATGCGCCTTTCTTTACGGAAAGGCGCACACGCGGCCCTGTCCAGTGCTGCGTGGCAGGAAATCCGGGTCGGGATGACAAGGGGGAGTGTGACACTTCAATGGAGGGTAGTTGCTAAATAGGCGCTGACGAAAACGCCGCCCTCCTCTCTGCCCAGTGTCTCTTTAGCAGCCGTACATGGAAGCGCTGTCCTCCCCTTTGTCATCCCGAGCGAAGCCGAGGGATCTGCGGTGCGCCCCGGCTCCCGCTCAAAGGTCTGGGTTTCGCTAGTTCTCACACACACTCTGACGTTCTAGGTCATCCTCAGCGTCCCCGTTCGACAGGCTCAGGGCAGGCTCTTCGGGACTGCTCCCGATACACTCTAGGGCACTCTTCTAAATAAATGAGCGCTATAAGCGCTAGAAGCCCCCTCTTCGGCCGAAAACTCGTCTAAATCGGCTTCCGATAGGTCAGCTATGCGGGGAGACCGATACGGCGAACCAACTCCTCAAAGCGAGGATCGTCGTGCAGGCTTTCGATTTCGGGTACCCGACAAATAAAGACAAGGTTGCTGACACGCGCGTCATAAGCCTCTTGCAACCAGTTCAGCGCCCGATCGCGATCTCCCAGGGCTCCATAAATATGGGGAAGCCCCGAGGTGAACTTGAGAAGCTGCGGCAGATTTTCGAGCTCCCCGGCGATCTTCATGGCTTCCTCTGCTCGGCCGGCAATTGCGTAGACCACTCCCAGGGTGGTCTTGGCCCGCAACTCATACCCGGGAAGGGAGAAGCACTTCTGCGCCTCCGCGACGGCGTGGTCGAAGTACCCCGCGCGTGCGAGCAGCACCGCGTGGAGTGCCTGGGCGGCGATAAACGAGGGATCAAGCTCAACCGTCTTACGGATCTGCTCGAGCGCTCGGTCGTATTGGCGGAGGAAGCAGTAAGCCGCGGCCAGATTGGCGCTGATCGGACTCGAAAGCGGGTCGAAGTCCAGGGCGCGCTCCAATTCGACGACCGCCTCCTCGAAGCGCCCCATAGCGGTCAACCATTCGCCGTACACGAAGTGACCGGCGGCATCGTTTGGAGCCAACTGTAGCCCTCTCTGGATTTCCGTCTCGGCGCCGGAAAAGTCCCAATCGTACAGAAGATGGACCACTCCGAGAGAGAAGTGGACGCCCGCAACCGTCTCGTCAATTTCCAGCGCCCGGAGTGCCGCCGCCTTAGCCTTGGGAAAGGCCTCGGCTGGATCCAGGGCGCCAAAAAAACCCAGCATGCTATAGACATAGGCTAGTAGTGCATAAGGCTCCGCAAAGGCCGGGTCCGCTTCAATGGCCTGCCGCGAGTAGACAAGTGCCTTACCAAGCCCCTCGGGGGTCCACTTATTGGCGTAATACCAGCCTTTGGCGGAGAGGTGATAAGCCTCGCGGTTTTGGGTCGGACGACGGATGAGGCGTTTGTTCTCATCGTCACTCAGTTGCAACCGCAACCTCTTTGAAACCTCGCCGGCTATTTCCGCCTGAACCGCCAGAATATCCGAAAGGCTCCGCGTGTACTTCTCGCCCCAAAGTTGCGATTCCTGAGCAGTATCGACCAGCTCCGCATGAATGATCAGCTGGTCTCCGCGCTCCGTCACCCGGCCGGTCAGGACGGCGCGGGCCTTCAACTCTCGACCGGCCTGAATGGGGTCCGTAGCTCTATCGCGATAACGAAACATCGTCGTGCGAGGGACCACACGCAAGTGCGTCAATCGCGCGAGGCTGTTGATGATCGTCTCGGTAATACCGTCGCTCAGATATTCCTTATCCGGCTCGCTTCCCGCATTTTCGAAGGGGAACACGGCAATGGAATCCGCGAACTCGGGAGATCGAGACAGTATCGACGCCCGTACCTCAGACCGCATCTCTATTGAATCATCTCTCCTCCTGAGCCTCCTCAGGTCTGCGAGCAAGGTCGCGGCGTCGGGATAGCGTCGGCTTCGCTCCTTTTCCAGGCAGCGAGTGATGATGGCGTCGAATTCCGAAGTTACCTGCGGATTCACCAGCGAAGGCGGATCGGGGCTTCGCTTGACAGGCACGTCAAGCGCGATGGCGACTGTGTCTCTCGGAAAAGCCTGTCGGCCGGTTGCCAATTCGTAGAGCACGGCGCCCCAGCTAAATATGTCCGTGCGGGCGTCCAGTTGTTCACCTCTCGCTTGCTCGGGAGACATATAGGTCACCGTGCCAATCACCATCCCAGAGTTGGTCAGGTGTCCAGGGTCAATCCCAACGGTCAGCGTGTCATCAGAGGCCTTGGCGTCCAAGGGGCGATCTGATTCGCGGTCCCCGGAGCCTAGCTCTTGCAGTTTTGCCAAGCCGAAATCCAGAATCTTTGCTTCGCCGCGCTCAGTGATAAAGATATTCGCCGGCTTGATGTCGCGATGAATAATCCCTCTTTGGTGCGCTGCTTCGAGAGCGTCCGTGACCTGAATCGCGAGCCCAAGTAGATCGTCAAGCTTTGGTTGCCCGCAAGCAATGCGCTCTTTCAGGGTCTGGCCTTCCAGCAATTCCATGACGATGAAGGCCTCGCCTCCGTCTTCACCAATGTCGTAGATGGTGCAGATATTCGGATGACTCAGGGCCGAAGCGGCCTGCGCCTCGCGTTGGAAACGCCTCAGGGCTTGCGGATGCCGGGCGAGATTTTCAGGAAGAAATTTCAGAGCCACGGAGCGGCCCAAGCGAATGTCCGTCGCCTCATAGACTTCGCCCATACCCCCTTTGGCGATGAAACGCACGATAACGAAGCGATCAATCAGGATTTGATGAGCGGCCAGCCGGCCCCCAGGCTGCGCTGAAGCGGTGTCATTCTCGTCGAGAGGATCGGCGTTATCGGCTGGCCGCGGGAGTATCTCACTTTGGTCCTGAAACTCAAATGGCGGGTGCTCAAGAAAGCTGCCGGCGTTTACATCCTCGGCCAGCAGCTCTTCGACCGTGCGCCTCAGCTCCGGGTCGTGGTTGCAGGCCCGGTCGAGGAAGGCCCTTCGTTCGTCCGGCTCGAGCGCCAATGCAGCCTCGAACAGTTGTTCCACGAACTCCGGCTGAATCGTCATAATACCCAGTTCCAAAAAGCGCTTGTTTCTAAAGACCTATTTCGCCGGAGATGGTTCCGAATGACCTCTGGTAAGAAAGCCACCCATCATTCCCCAGCGATGACTCCTTAGTGCGCGGGGAGCGCAAAAGGTATCAGGTTTTTAGTAAAGCTTGCCTGAGCGACCCCTAAAACGAAAGGACTAGCCAACCAGAAGACCCGGGGATGGTTGGCTCCAATGATCGTATTCCAAGTTACTCCGTTACCGGCAGCAGTGAAAGCCTGCCTGCCTGGGGAGTTTTGGGTCCCCGAAACTCCGTCCGAATTTCTTTTATCTCCCGTCCTGCTACCAGCAGCTCGACGCAGGTACACTCTTGGCATGTTTACCGGCGCTGATTGGATTGTGGGCTGAGGCTTGTAGTGTACGCATGGGCGAAATCTATGAGAGTATCCCGCTACGTGGGGCTTGGGAAGCGCCGGCATTGCAGCATTAGGAATTGTGCGGGCTATTCACCAGTGCGATGATTACCGCATGCATTGGCAAGGTGAGTTGCTGAACATCCACGTCGCACCGGAAGCGTCGGCACCGATGGTCGCCCTCTCCGAGGTGCGCTTGGTCGCCGGCATCGGGCTAGAGGGCGACCGTTACGCAATGAGGCTCGGGACCTACTCGAAGAACCACCACATCGATCGTCAGGCGACGCTGATTGAAGCCGAGGTGCTGGAAGCGCTTGCTCGCGACCGCGGCATCGAGCTTGCACCCCACGAGCATAGGCGAAACTTGACGACGCGCAATGTGCCGCTCAGCCATCTCGTGGGGCAGTACTTTCGTATCGGCGACTGCGTGTTGTATGGCGGGCGGCTCAACGTGCCTTGCCTTTATCTCGAAAATCTAATCGCCAAAAAGGTGTTCAAGGCGCTGCTGAACCGTTCGGGGCTCAACTGTAGAATCGTCGTTGGAGGAATCATCCGCGCCCACGATCGCATCTACTGGTGCGATCCGGGCTCGCTCGATGTCTCTGTTCGTCTGGCGAACGAAGCAATTCCGCTCCAACGCCCGCCAGAAGCGTGACCAAGAGTTTGCGACGGCTCCGGCCCAAAGTTGCCACTACCTCGATTTGTAACCGAGCTGGTGTTTAACTAGACAAGGTTCACGTCTGCAGGGATTAGGAGTGCTCATCGGGACAACCAGTTCGGCAAGCCGTGACTTTCGACGAAGACAATCAAGGCGAACAGGGCTAAGGCCAACAATCCGAGCAGAAGACCCTTTTTCATTGAAGATATCTCCCGGGTGGAGTGAGAGAGGAACTCTATCCCTAGGATGCTGTTTGGAGCCTTCAAAGCTGTTGGGGTTCCTGCAATTCAGTCCCGCGAGCCTTTTCAGGTCACCGGAATCTTTTCCCTTGTGTAACTGTAGCGGTTTGATACAGATTGGGCAACCACAATCGCATAGCCGGTGAGGTTAACGGGCCTCGGTATATCTTCGTGATTCCGTGCTGTGCTTCCTCATGCAGCCGCGGTGTCCACGCGCCGCCCCCTCAGCGACGAGACTGCGAGCCGGCGAGTAGCAGCGGGGTTACCAGGAGCCTCGGGAAGATACTTACATCCTCAACCTAGCCAACCAACTACGACTGCAGAGTATCTACTCATGAAGTTTGCCCTCTACGCTGTATGGAGGAAAAACGCCATCGGCTTGCAACTTGCACTATAGGAGGTGCATCTTGGAGCCTAGCGAACCCCTATCCCTCTGGTCATATGCAGGAGCGAGGAATGCAGAAGCCACGGATTGACATGCGACGGATCACAAATGAAATCTACGAGATATTGCTATTCTCTTATCCCAAGGCGATCAAGAGACCAACGTGCAAGTGGAGTGCAGGCACGCGTTCGATCCAGATTTGCTAGCTGTGGACCCTATAGGTGACCACGCTAATATCCTGTCTCTGGAGTTTCCAGTAGTCTGGGGCGCCGAGTCATTTGTCAGCCAAGTCAGCTCGATAGCTGAGGATTACTTTGCCTCTGTAGATATTGAGGACAAACTCTGCAACGCAGGTTTTGCTGAGAAAGGATGTTCCTCGCCCTCTGTAGCAAATTCCACTGTTCGCATTAAAGGAAGCGGTCTAGGCTCAAAATGCGCACTTTTGCGCTTCAAGGAGCCTATCGTGAAGAAAACACTACGTATTACACTCTTGTTGAGCATTTTCAGCATGTCAACTGTCCCCGTATTCGCCGCTGTCACAGGCGGGAATCCTCGGCCGCAAGTATCCTTATGGTCTGAATTGGTCGCCGCCGCACAAACACTTCTAGGAATGTGAGTAATCGGCGAGAATTGATGCACGAGGAAAAATGAACCTGTCGAGATTGGACGACATTCTATGGGCGGCGAGCTTCATGGGTCACGTCGCCCTTCTTTGTGTCCTGATCCTTCGGGGGCGTTGGAGAACTTTTCCAATCTTCACGGCGCTTATTGGCTTCGACACATTTCTCACCGTTAGTTTGTATGAAATCTACGCCCATGGATCCAGGAACTGGTACGCGAGGATTTATTGGGCCGCTGCCGTGGTGGACTTCGCATTGCAGATCGGTGTCGTTCTTGAGTTGGCCCGGATTGTTCTCCGGCCTACGGGGGCTTGGGCTCGGGATGCGCGGAAACAATTCGTGATTTGGGCTCTCATGGGAGTGGCACTTGCAGTGGTTTTGGCATGGGGTGTGTCACCTCCGGGCCTGAAGGCGAAAGAGGCGTGGGAGGTCCGGGGAAGCCTTTTCACCAGCCTAGTCACTTGTGAGCTTGTCCTTGTGATGGCCTTGACCTCGACCCGATTGGGTCTGGGTTGGCGGAGTCACGTTATGGCGTTGGGACAGGGTCTCGCAGTGTGGTCGATAGTTGCCGTTGGGGTAGACGGAATTCAAAGTTACTTCGGCGCGGCTCAGCAATTCGCGACACTCGATCATGTACGAATTTTTGTTTACTGTGCATCTTTGCTCTACTGGATTGTCCAATTGTGGCTTCCCGAACCTGTCCGGCGTCCAATTTCTCCCGAGATGCGCAACTACATCCTTGCCCTTCACCGTAAGGTCACATACGATCTCGACAACGTTGATCTAGAGAGCTGAGTTCTATACATGCTTCATCTGCTCCCTTATTACGGGCTTAGTTTGACCTTCATCGGCTTTGTGGCTGCGGCGATATATTCGCAGCGAAAGGCTATCAGGCTCACTGCGCGCGGATGGGATGATCTTGTGGCGCGGATTGAACGTGTGGAAATCGCTAGTTTGAAGGTGGTCGCACAGGATTATTTAGACCCCAGGGATAGCCAAATAAAGCTTGAGCCGCGGGAACTGTGGAAGTTGGTTGGCGGATATGAGGGCCTGCGTAGGATGCGGTCAAATGCAGACCTTATGCTGGCTCTTGCCGCACATGCCCAACATTGGAATTTTGACGAGGCAACGATTGTTGCTGAGCGGATGCGTCTCGACTCGTCGCGATTGCGCAGGGCGCTGTTGCGGATAGAGCTTGGATCATTGCCGTACTTTGTGTTGCGGCGTTTTTGGCTACGCATTCCAATTCAAGTTCAAGAGGCTGCGGCGGCCTACTATTTGATGCGTCAACGGCTCCTGTCACTCTATGCAACGAGCCACTCAGGGCGATATCCCCGCCTGGCAGAAGTCTTGTAGCGAAGCCGATCTGACGAGCACCGAGCGGGTTGATGACCCAAGAATACCGGATCGCAATCCGGACCGGCGTGAGCTAATTCCGTCGTGCAATGCTCCCATTGATTTACCGTGTCTAGTCGTTAAAGAATCACCTTCGCCCAACTGCCGGAGAAGGCGCATTTTTCGACCTTAAATTAGGAGTTTAGGAGTTTTGGGACGAAATGCTCACGTTACAGGTCGGAGACAGCCGCGGCAGATGCGGCGAGCAGCCAGGCACAGCAGGTAAGTCAGCCTTTCTTGACTTCTGGCAAATCGAACTTCTGCCAGTCTGGTACTTCTGAGACCTCGGGAAATTCGACTCCAAACGGCCGAGTGGCGTCAATGCCCACCGTAGAAGAGTAGCCGCCGTCGGTGTAGGGGTCCAGGGGTGCCGTGGCCGTCCCATCGACGACGAAAACGTCCTGCCGCGGTTTTACCCGGAACGATTGTGCCCATTCTACCTCGGTGGACTTGCGGATATCGATGTCTGGATCGACGACAATGACCCACTTGGGATGGAGGTTGCAGGCCATAACTGCCAGGATCGCAAGTCTCGCCTCGCCCTCGTAGCGTGGCTCCATGGCGATCACGACGTAGGTCTGAACGCCGCCCGAACTGGTTATGGCGATATCGGTGATGGTCGGGAACTGGGATTGAAGCTGGCGCAGGACTGACGCTTCGAATGGGATCTGCTTCAATACATGATTCTCGGTAATCGGCTTACCCGTCAGGAGGCCTTGAAAGATGGCGTTGCGACGATGGGTGACGGCGGTGACCTTCGCCGTGGGCTTTAGAGAGGCGGCAGTGTAGTAACCCGTGTATTCGCCGAGCGGACCTTCCCGGCGCTGATCGTCGTGATCCACCACAAACTCGATTACAAATTCAGCATAGGCTGGCACTTTGAGCGGACTAGTGACCGCCGGCGCCAGTTCCACCGGAGCACCACGCAATCCCCCCGCGACATACCAATCGTTGGAGGCATCACCGGACTGAACCTGACAGGAAAATGCGGTCATTGGATCGACGCCAATAACAATTGCGCCGTGGAGCGGGACCTTCGTTTCCAGGGCCTTCGCAATATTCTTGCCAAAACGATGGTTGCTCGCGGAGAAAACACCCAGCACGCGGGAGTCGTGGAGTTGGAAACGATAATTGCCAATGTCGGGTATCCCCGTAACGGGGTCGTGCGACACCACAATGCCGGCCGTGATATAGGGCCCGCCATCTTTCGGGCTGTAGACAGGTATCGGTAGTTTGTTCAGGTCGCAATCGTCGCCCTGCAGAACGATCTCCTGGCACGGAGGCTTGCCACTAAAATCTACCGGGCCGATAGGATTATCGATCGCCCGGGTTACGCGGTCGTGGATGGTACTTTCGGTCGATTCAAAGGCAATGAGAGCCCGACGGCGATTTCCATAAAGACCGGCAACGAGTGGAAAGTCGGTTCCCGTCTGCTGAAACATAAGAGCAGGGCCGTCCAAGGCGCTGCTCTTCGCCAGCGCCTTGGCAACGTCATATTTCAAAGCTACCGGGCGGTTTACATCGACGAGTTCTCCTGCTTCCTTTAAAGTGGAGAGAAAGGCGCGTAGATCTTGAAATGGCATTATGTTCCCGCTCCTTTTTGATCGTTCACCATGGGGAATAATGTACGCCATCCTTTCAGCGTACAGATAGAGGATGCGCGAGCCGCTATCCGCGTCGGTGTCTCGGTCGGATTGCCGATCGCGGTTCTGTACGCGTTGAACCATCCGCACCTTGCTGTTAACGGAGCGTTTGGCGCACTAACTTCACTTTATGGACATAGCGAAACAGCGGATCGCCGCATCGAAACGCAATTGGTGGTGGGAGTATCGCTTGTGGCCACTGTTGCCATCGCTGCCGCATATTCTGTACTGCACGCGCCCGTCGGCTACTTGATATTCCTGCTTTTCGCTATCGTTTGTGCGGCGGGAACACTCGGGACGGCAATGAAATGGGTCCCACGCGGTGAAATCTTCTTCATTCTGGTTTTTCTGGTCATTGCCGGAATCCCATTGCAACGCGATGGATTCTGGCCGGCTGTGGCCGCAAGTGCTGGAGGAGCTGGTATTTCGGTTCTAATGACCCTGCTCGATGCAAGGAGCATCCCTAATCCGCGAATCGTCGCGCGCCGGGTACGAGCAAGGGCGTCTATGGGCTCGGCCACACTTGATAGAAAGCAGCACGCAATCGTGGTTGGTGCTGCTGCCATCGCTGTGATCGCTGCCTGGGTGTGCGCAGATTCCCTCCATATCGGTCATCCCTTCTGGGCGCCGGTAACTGTCGCCGCGGTGATGCCCGCACTCCTATCCGCAGATGTGGTCCAGCGTACGACGCGGCTCCTCTTAGGAACGCTGGCTGGTCTTGGCTTTGCCGCCCTGTTGTTTGCGGCCGAACCGCGCCCCCTGATGCTCATCGCTATGATCGTTGCATGTCAAGCGCTCGCAGAGCTCTTCATAGCAAGCAGCTATGCGGTCGCCCTGTTCTTCATCACGCCATTGGCGATCGGAATGAGCAATCTTGGGCGCGGCCTTCCCTGGACTCCCTTGATAATGGAACGCATGACCGAGGCAATCGTCGGGTCGGTTGTGGCCTGCGCTACAATCATCGTCGGGCGCATTGTTCTTGCCAAGGAGGCCCCCACACACCGCACCGGCACCGGATGATCTTTGTTTCCCAAGTGGCTTGCCAACCTAAGTACGCCATTGTAGGATTTGCGCTGCGGCGGCGCGGGGCGCAAGTAAGATAACGGTCTTCGGCCCAAGGGTCGGCCCACCAGCTGCGGCCTGCGAGGAACTCTTAGAGTTTTCCGGAAGGAACGCACGCTACAACGGGCTCTCGCTGCTGTGTAGCACACGACAATGATGCGATTACAGGCGTTGTCCGGAACGTCTCATTGATATCAATCTCTCAATGGCAAAATTGGAGCCCACCCATGGCTGACACGCACGCACTCAAGCACGAGGTAAATATCTCGGCGGAACTCGAAACAATTCGAGCCGCTCTTGCGACATCCCAGGGCTTGCAAGGATGGAACACTCCGCTGGTGAAAGGGACCGGCGAACTCGGGACCGAATGGATTTTACGGTATACCGGCCGGCCAGAATTTCACTGGCGTATCGATAGCAATGACCCGCGAGACATTGTCTGGACCTGCACCCAAGGACCCGGCAACGCAATTGGCACGAGCGCCCATTTCACATTACTGCCCGCTGACAATGGTCGAGCGACCGTTCTCCTGGCGCATGAGGGCTGGCCTCACGACGGGGGTAACTTCAACAAATGCAATACGATCTGGGGTGCCTTGATGCACCACCTGAAGAAGTATGCGGAGTCTGGCGTGGCGAATCCGGCATTCTCCTGAATTTAAGTTTTGTGGTTAGACGGAACTGGTACTTTTCCGATCTCGCTGCAATTCAAAGTTCCAGTCCCGTCTGACCACAAAATCCCAGCGTAATGCAAAGGCCATTCGCGGCCATTCTCTGGCTGATGATCGCCGAGTTAGGTTTGGATCTCACGGTGCCGGTTGCTTGGGCCGCAATGTTTAGAGGTAGGAGGAAGTTTCGGCGGGACCACTACGGCATTCATGAACACGGCCTCGACCATCTCCGCCTTCATTTCTCCATTGACTGCGGCCTGGATGTTTGTGAGGTTCGGGTCGTTTCAGGCCATGTTGATGAGCGCCGGCGCGGTTTATTTTCTTGCCAGCTTCCTATGGTTGAAGGTGGACGCAACGCAATCGTTGGCCTTGCGTAGATAGCCCTGACTTCCTCTACAACATGTCAGTGCAGGTCCTGGGGCGAAGCGCGATTGTAGGTCTTAAATTCTCGGACTAAATCGACCAGAGCTGCGACCACTGCATCAAAAACCTTCTCACCTTTTTCCCGGGTCGCCAGAGTGGGATCTCCCACTACACCACTTTTGCTAAAGCGAGACCAGCGATCCATGAGGAGGACTGGGGAGGCATTCATCAAATCCATCCAGATAAAACGAGACGGCGGCATCCCAATTTCTTTTGTCGCCTTGTCCATTTGCACACGCGTAGGATCGAGGTATAAGTACAACGAGGTCTCCAGCTCGCAGGCATGAGCCATTCCTCCAGGTTGTTCCGATTCCCGAACCTTTTCTATCGCTTCCTTCGCCAGGCTGGGCCAGATGAACGTGCCACACAGCGCCTCTGTCTCCAAGACTGTACGTCGCGCCACCAGATCCAAAATAGGCATATTGGAGCCATGGCCGTCAGCGAGAAGAATGCGTGTGAATCCGTGACGCCCCACGCTGCGAGTGATGTCGAGAACAAAATCCAACATGTGCTCCATTGCGATGTCAATGGTGCCGGGGAAGTCCATGTGGTGTTCTTCATAGCCGTAAGAAACAGGAGGTAAGAGCAGCATCTCCCCGTCCAATCGGCGGGCCGCTTCTTCGCAAATGGATCCGATCAAGAAGTTATCCACATCCAGCGGCAAGTGCATTCCATGGTCTTCGACAGAGCCGATGGGCAATACAACCACCGGCTGTTGTTTAATCACTTCTCGCATCTCTGACCAGGTATAGTCCTGGTAATAATACTTTTTCCGCGCTGCCATGCAGGTGTCTCCTTACCATTGAGCTGAAGCCATCAGCCTGATGCTACTCAGATCATTCACCGGGCAGCCGGTGTCATTTACCGTCGTCGAGGGCAACAATGCGATGATACAGCCGGTCATGGATGCCATCGGATGGCAGGAGATATTTCACCGGTTCCCGGTACGATCACTGCCCATTCCAGGTCTTCTCGGAACTCTTTTGTGCTAATGCGCCATTTCTCAAGCGAAGGAGGTGTTGTAGCTCCAATCTGAATGATGGACCAGTGTCGAATCAGTGCTTGTGCAACGTCTCGATCGGGCAATCGGCCGCGCACGATGAAATGACTGTCGCCGTGCACGAGTGTGCCTACCATGTGATCTCCTGCGGCTCATTAAATGCCGAGACTCGCGGATCGGGAACCGGATAACCGATCGCAAAATGGTATACGACCTGTCCTCGGCTGAGTACAAGGTTGAGGTGACGGTGCACCTCATCATCGTAGAAGGCGCCGATGCCGGTCGCGCCCAGTCCTAATGCTTCAGCGGCGAGATAAAGGCGATGGCCGATAGCACCCGCCTCAAAATGCACATAGCGATAACCACGGTCTCCATGGCTACGAGCGGCACGATCGAGACCGCCGATCATCGAAAAGGTCACGCAGGAGTTACCGGCCAGGTCCTGCCCCAGGCTCAGACCAGCGGCCGCTACGCGCTGGTCGCCAGCCTGCACCTGCTCCAACTCGGCACATTCCGGCCAGAACCTGTAGACACCGGGTTGTAATCCTTCAACGCGGTGAGCATACAAATACAGCTGAATGAAACGCGTGGCGGCAAAGTCAGCCGACAATGGCTTGGTTGTGGCGGCGAGGATGGCCGAGAGCTGCGCCAATGACATCGATAGCTTTCCACCCAGGAAGTCGAGCGCCGAGCGTCGCATCCGGGCTACCTCGCCAAAGCCGCGAGTCGATGACGCCGGAGAAGGCAGCTTGATCTCACCGGAGCCGGTTGGAGCCGCCTCATCGGTGGAGGTGCCACTGCTCCCGCGGCTACTTCGTTTCGTGGCAACGTGAAGACTGTCAATCAGTGGGTGAGCAATCGCCTCCTTCGAAAGCTCGTTCGGACGCCCGCCGAGCCAGACAGTTTTGCTAGTGTCCGCTTCACGCACTGGAATGGACTTGCCGTGCAGACTGACAATCAGCATCGGCCATTCATCCATGCTCGGGCGGCACAACTGGACCACTTCATCGTCGGGGAAATGCCCCGCCGCGAAACTATCGCATCCGATAGCCCGGGCGCAGAGCGCGAGTGCCTGCCAGGCGTGTCCTATGTCGTGCAAGCAGTACCGATAGGCCCGTTCACCGTACTTCCACGACTCGCGCCACACGATACTGGTCAAAACAAATACAACTGGCGCGGAGCCGTCAACCGCCCTCGTTCCGAAACCACCGTGCCCGCGCTGCTCCGCCATGTGTCTGGACGGATCGTAGTGATACATTCCATCTGGCCACCCCTTCAGGCCCCGTGTCAGGAAGTGGAATTCCGTCGGGTGCAGGTTCCCGGAGGACGGATTCACTCTTAGCGCATACCTATCTCCGGTGGACGGGACAAGCTTGGACGCACTAATCGCAGCGGAATAGAAGAGTAATTGCGAGAGAAAATGTGGTCCGTCATCCGCAGGCATGGTGCCAAAAGCACCTTGAAGCACATCGATAGCCGGCATTTCAGGGGCGGGCGGATCTGCCGGCAGATCGAGCACGGGCACGCCCTCGTAATGTCGAAACGGATCGGGCATGTTCGCCCAGTCGAGAACCCGCCGCGCTCGTCTCAGAGATTCAACGCTATGCTTTGTAGCTTCGTGATATTCGCGCCACCTCATTGCTGGTAGACGGCCTCCATTGATACTGATGCTGGTAGCTCGCAACAAGGCGAAATTCCACTTATTGAGGAGTGCAGGCCAAGCTGCCGGTGAACCGGGCAACGACTGAGCGGACAGCCGAAGTGATTCGGTTACTTCAGTATCGCCGACAACACGACCGGAACCGGCTGATTGGACGTGGCACCGAGATCGCGGTCAATGAAATAGCCATCCCACCGCGACGCCAATAATGGAGAGCTTGATGAGCCAGCCTGTTGCGTAAGATGCCACAAACACGCGGTGCAGCTTCATAAATGCGGCATTGGTGAGGATGAGCGGTAGTGGGCCTATCATCCACACCGCACCAGCAAATTCCAGTGCAGCCGGAACAGAGCGAATCCCCAGCCTTGCGGCGGCATACGCAAAGACTCCGCAGGTCAGAAATGGGAGCGGACTCGTTAACGCAATCGCCTTGGCTTCGGCACCCTGACGCCAAATCTCGGGATAGGTGAAGCGCCTGTGAATCCAATCCCCAGCGAAAAACCAATCGGTAAACGACGAGACGACACCGGCACCGAGAATGATTGCTATGAGTCGCATCCAATTCATACCGAGAGTTCCTCGAACGCGGTCGCATCATACTTGTATGAGTGGCTTTGTGCAAGGCTAGTGCGGAGCCTTTGCCAACTCCATTCGCGGAGTCTTCGGCCCGAGTCACTTATCCAGCCTGTATGAGCGATCACCGTTCCGGGCGAGTGACGGGCAACCTGGAGGTGATCCACTCGCCTTCCGGATTGGTACCGTAAGAACGCGCTTGTGATCAGTTATCAGGACAGCTTTTCAGATACTCGGGTGGAAGATGCGGGACGGGAAGATGCGGGACGGACGGAAGATGCGGGACGGACGGAAGATGTGAGGAAATGATTTAAGTGTGAGACGGACGAAATAACCCCCCAATAGATGACCCAGCGCAAAAACTAGCTGGTGCTAACGCATGAGTTACGGGGGGCAGATTACCTCACTGCTACCAATTCAACCGAGTAGTCTGCTTACTATGAGCGATCGACCTGCTCAATGGCATCCGTCCAACGAGCATCAATCTGTCCCGCGGCATACTTCTTTTCTTCCAGCCGCAGGTGGCCGAAGGTATCGCGGAGCGAAGACTAACTTCGAAGGAAGAATAAGGGACGTAAGCTGTCCAAACTAACGAGCCAATCTCGTTTGGTGTACAGGTAGTCCATGGATTGTGTGCAATCGGTGGTCTCAGAGAGAATCGGGTTGGCCTTGGATGATCGCCAATCGCATTCATGTGCGGTCCAGTTCACCCAGGACTGACATCCTGGGTCATTCTCAGTCGTCCCTTCGGAGTCTGTGTCGTAGCACATCGGAGCTGAGCTAGAGTTGACCATTTCCGTATCAATGACGATGAATTCTGCTGGTTAATTCGTATAGCTTTTCGTCGATTTCTTAGCTACGACACAGACTCCTGGGACTGATCGCGGTGGATAACCCTACCCAGGACTACGTCCTGGGCTATTCTCAACCAGTCTTGGCCAAATTAGCTTTTCTGATCGGCTGATTCGGGTGGCAGTAGTTAAAGACAAATCAGCTATGGGGCAGATCGTGATCAGTCCCGTAGGGACGGCTGAAAATAGCCCAGGACGTAGTCCTGGGTAGGGTTATCGACCACGATCAGTCCCGAAGGGACGACTGAGAATGACCCAGGATGTCAGTCCTGGGTGAACTGGACCACACGGGAATGCTATGGCAATCATCCAAGGCCAACCCGATTCTCTCTGAGACCACCGATTGCATACAATCCACGGACTACCTGCACACCCAACCAGATTTGCTCGTTAATTTGGACAGCTCTGATTCTCAACCGTCCCTCGGGACTGATCGCGATATGCCCTGATAGCTTATTTGTTTTTCAGCAGGGGCAGTCCAAATCGCGCCGATTCGAGAAGAGGTAATTTGGACAAGTCTGGATGAAAGTAGCCCAGGACGCAGTCCTGGGTTAGCATGTGCCAACGAGTGGCCCCGGAGAGCCTGCCCAGTACAGGCAAAAGGGGCTCTCCCGTAGGAGAGCCCCTTTTGCAGCGGACACGTAAGCTCCTAGAAGACCAGCTTCGCGGAGACCTGCATGTCACGGTTGTCCAGGTTTGTGCCACTGATTACACCCGCCGTCGCCGAGCCAATGGCAGCGTTCGGATTCAAGAAGTTGGGATGATTAAACGCGTTAAACGCATCTCCGCGAATCGCAAGGCTGATGGACTCGTGGATGTGAAACGTCCGTTGTAACGATAAGTCGGCGTTGCCCTCCCCCGGTCCGTAGAGAACGCTTCGCGCAGAGTTGCCATAGGTGTTATAGGGCGGGGCAACAAAGTCGTGCACATTAAACCAGGCGGTAGGCTTTTTGTTGGGGAGCGTGCCTGGACCTATCCGGTTCGGCCAGCTCGGCGCACCAAAATTCACGCCGCTATTGAGAGTCACGGTGAAGGGGTTACCGGTCGCCACAGTCACAATTCCATCTACCTCAAAGCCACCCGCTATCCAGGCGGCCGGCCCGTGTTGCAGGAATGGCTTGCCTGGTCCGAAGGGCAACTCGTAGGTTGTGCTGCTGACGAACCGATGTCTTTGGTCGAATCCCGAAGCACCATATCCGCATTGCAGGCAGGTAATCGTCTGAGGATTTCCAGAACTGCCACCGCCGCTGGCTGCAGACCCGCCCATATCCAGCGATTTGCTATAGGTGTAGCTGATCAGCTCCGTCAATCCGTGGGAGTAGCGCTTGGTGAATTTCGCCTGGAGAGCATTGTAATTGGAAGCATTGATCTCGCTTTCCTGTACCCAGGTGGAGACGTTGTTGAGCGGCTGAATCAAACGGCGGCTGGCTTGCGAGGGGGCGGCATCGACCCCCGGCGTTCCTGGTTCCACTTCGTTGGGGTTGAAAGCCAACGTCAGGTGAACACTGTGGCTGCCCGCATAGGCCAGCTCCAATAATCCAGTGGCAGTAAGCCGGCGTTCCACGCCTATACTCCACATCTGCGAATAGGGCGTTGGATTGGCTGTTTGGTGACTAATGATTGCCGGCGCGTTCTTGTTGAGCAGCGCGGTGTTGGTGGTAATGCTGGGCCCAACCGTAGTAACGCCCTGGGGAAATGGATTGTTGATCGTGGTCACGCAAGCCGACCCAAGGTTGGCCGCCGTGCATGGAGTCGCATAGGCGGAACCTGGTAGATACGTGTTGGGAGAGAAAGTCTGGGAAACGGTAAAGGGAGGATTCTGGCCGAGCTCATCGGAAGCAGAGTACGGAAGCGGGAAAAAGCTGATGCCGAAGCCGCCGCGGATTACCGTGGTGCCATTGCCGGTCAGGTCATAGGCAAACCCCAAGCGCGGTCCTACATCGACATAGCGGGTTTGCATTCCAGCTTGCCGGCTCACGCCGTTTAGCCCTGCATAGATGAAGCTCAGAGTTGTCCAATCAAAATTAGCCAACCGGTTGTGGCGCTCCGTCTCAGGCGTGTAAACCTCGTAGCGCACGCCGGCGTTGATATTTAACCGGGGAGTGGCCTTCCAGTTGTCCTGCATATAGCCGGCCCACTCGCCGTCGTAAACGAAATATGTCTGCTGCAGGTAGTTCCTGCTGCCGCTATTGGGAAAACCAAACAATATTCCAGCCAGTCCTGAACCGGTGCCGGAAACATTTTGCGGGTTATTGGTGAAATTGTCGTTGAAGGTGAGCCCGCCACGGGTAGTGGTATTGGTGAAGGGTGACATCATTTGCTTGATGTAACGGCCGCCAATTTTCAATTGATGAAGCCCCTTTGTCCAGGACAGGGCGTCCTCAATCTGAATGTTGGTCTGCACCGGGTGGGCAGGCAAAAAGGCAGTGCCACCCTGCAGGCAAGTGAACTCCGCCCCGCAGGAACTTCCGACCGTGATGTTGGGCAGACCGGTCGCGTACTTGGTTACATTCAATCCTTCAATTCCCAGCGAGGTGGAAGATTGGTGGCCATAGTCCGATTGGAACGTAAACGGATTGGTGCGCGAATATCCGGTACGAAATTCATTGACGATAGTCGGGCTGAATACATGGGTTTCGTTGAGGGCCAGCCCTTGGGCGATCAATGTCGTGTCCTGGATCCCGGCTACGTACGGTCCAAGGTCAAAGTTGGCGGCGGCAGAGGGTGGGGTGGGCAGGCAGCAGGTGCCCTGTCCACCGACCAGCGGGTTGGGCGCAGCTTGAATGAACTTCTCGTAGCTGAAGCGCCCGAATACTGAATCTTTTTCCCCGATACGATAGTCGATGCGGACATTGCCGCCGTTGTCGTCAATGATCTGGTCAGCCGAGGATTGGTAATTGTTGAAGCTGAGGTTTGGATTCTGGGGTAGTGGATAAATACTGGCGAGATTCAATCCCACCTGGTTGATTTCGCTGGGCGGTATCACGTTGAGCACGCCGTTGTAGATAGCTTGCTGGCGGGTGGTCACGCCGTTCACAATCGTGGTGGTGTAGGGATCATAAACCGGGATCAGCTTGCCTGCCGAAGTCGTATAGTGGCTGAAGTCACCCGTCCGCTCAGCGGCCGTGGGCACACTGTTGAGGTTCACAATACCCTTGAGTGACCTCTGCCCGTAATAGTCAGCGAAGAAAAACATCTTGTCTTTAATGATTTTTCCACCCACAGCGCCGCCGAACTGATTGCGGCGATAAGCGGGTTGCGCCTGGGTGAGCGGATTGAAGTAATTGCGCGCATCCATGTAACTGTTGCGCAAGTAATCGAATGCTTCGCCGTGAAGCGTGTTGGAACCCGAGCGGGTTGAGACGGAGACTACGCCTGCGCCACGACCGAACTCTGCCGAATAAGTTCCGGTCAAGACCTTGAACTCGGCAATCGATTCCACCGAAGGCTGAATCATCACGGTGTTAAATGTCCACTCATTGTCGTCGATGCCGTCGATCACCCAGGCGTTGGCATTGGCCTGGCTGCCGAGGGCATTGAAATCAGAGGCGGCGCGGGGATTGAATGAGCTCGATCCGGAGAGGTTTTCGCTGGCTTGCCCGGGAGTCACACCGGGAACCAGATACACCAACTGGGCGAAATTTCGCCCATTGAGGGGCAGATCCTGCACCTGTGTTTTGCCCACCACTTCGCCTAATTCCGCGCTATCCAAACGGACCAACGGGGCGGCCGAGATTACCTCAACAGTCTCGGTTGCCTGGCCCACCTGCATGGCGAAGTCCACGCGCGCATGTTGATCGACATCCAGGACAACGTTATTGGAAACGTCCTGTTTGAAGCCGGTCTTCTGCACCGAGACATTGTAGGTTCCGGGGTTCAGGAAGGGCGCGTTGTAATCGCCGTTTGCGTCTGTGGTATAGGTCGAGACCGTACCTTTTCCCGTATCGGTAATGGTCACGGTGGCGCCTGGAACAACGGCGCCGGTGGAATCGCGGGCCGTTCCAAGAATGGTTCCCGTGGTTACCTGCCCCAAGGCAATGCAAGTGGAAGCCAAAAACACAATAAGAGTTACGACTATCCCGGATAGTCTGCTGAACATGACGAATCCCTCCAAAAAGTTAGAACTGCCCCAACTTCTTATTTTTTCTTAGGGCCTTGCACAGTACCCCAACGGTCAAGCAGGGATCAGCGTCGCCCTGCGTGCGGGTGGTAAACCGTAATTTACGTACGGCGGCCAAGCTATCATGCTGGAAAAGCCATCGTCAAGGGATTGTTGCCGGGCCGGCCCAATAGGAGACATTTACAATTCGGTACACCATCTGGAGGACGCCGTGAGAGGACAGAAGCGGGTTCTTGTGAACTGTGGCACGGTGATTGCTACGCTGTTGCTGGTAGTTGGTGCGGGATGCGCGGCGGTCCGGGCGGCAGAGCTGCCTCCGGCGAAGCCGCTGGTGGTGCCGGTCCTGCCCTACCAGAAGTACACCCTGCCCAATGGCCTGGAAGTCATCCTATATGAAAACCATAAGCTACCCCTGGTTGCCGTGGACCTCTGGTATCACGTCGGGCCGGTGAATGAGGTGGCAGGACGGACGGGCTTCGCCCACTTGTTTGAACACATGATGTTCGAAGGCTCAGAGCATGTGGGGGAGAAAGCGCATTTCAAATACCTGGAGGGCGCCGGCGCTTCGGACATCAACGGGACAACCAACTATGACCGAACGAACTATTTCGAAACGCTGCCAAGCAATCAGCTGGAGCTGGCATTGTGGCTGGAGAGCGACCGGATGGGGTTCCTGTTGGAGACACTGGACCGGGCGAAGCTGACCAACCAGCGGGATGTGGTGCGTAACGAGCGGCGGCAGGGCGAGGGCACCCCTTATGAGTTGGCAGACGAAGCGGTGGGACACCTATTGTTCCCCAATACGCACCCTTATTACGGGAATGTGATCGGTTCTCACGCGGATATAGAAGCGGCGCGGCTGAACGATGTACGCGATTTTTTCCAACACTACTACACACCAAATAATGCAAGCATCGCGATCGCGGGCGACTTCGACCGGGCCAAGGTGAAGGCGCTGGTGGAAAAGTACTTCGCGCCCATACCGCGGGGACCGGACGTAGAAAAGCCGGCGGTGGTGACTCCACCGATCGAGAGCGAGCGGCGGGCGACAGTGACGGATACAGTGCAACTGCCGCGGGTTTCGATCGCCTGGCTGACGCCGGAGGCATTCAAACCAGGGGATGCGGACGCAGATTTCTTCATCCGGGTGCTGGGCGGCGGGAAAACCAGCCGGTTGTACCGCAAGCTGGTGTATGAACAGCAGATTGCGCAGAGCGTGAACTGCGAGAACCAGTCCCTCATCTTGACTTCCATGGCGGCGTGCGACGTGACGGCGCGCCCGGGAGTGAAGCCGGAGGACCTGGAGGCGGCAACTGACAAGGAGATTGCCCTGCTTCGCGAAAAGGGACCGACGCAGGCGGAGCTGGATGGGGCCCGCACGGAACTTTTGACGAACAAAATCAGAGGGCTACAGCGTCTGGGTGGATTTGGGGGCGTGGCGGACATGATGGACCGCTATAACCAGTACGTCGGCGACCCGGGATATCTGCCCAAGGACATCGCCCGCTACCAGGCGGTGACTACGGCTTCGGTACGCGAGATCGGGCAAAAGGTGTTCGGCAGCAACCAGCGCGTAGTGGTCTATGCGGTGCCGGGAAAGAAGGTCACCGATGACGTGCCGCGTAGTCCCGAAGATACGGACGCGAAAGTGGTGGTGACGCCGCCCTATTCACAGGAGTTTGAGAGCGCACAGGGCTGGCGGAAAGATGCGCCGAAGGCGGGTCCGCCTCCGGAGTTACATCTGCCGGTTCCGAAGACGTTCGCGTTGAAGAACGGGCTAAAGATCTACCTGGTAGAGGAACATACCCTACCGGTGATCAGTGCAGCGTTGGTGGACTTGGCGGGAGGCGGGGAGAATCCTGCCGGCAAGCCTGGACTGGCTGCTTTTACTGCGCAAATGCTGACCGAGGGCACGCGCGACCGCAGTTCGGTTGAACTGGCGGATGACGTGCACTCCATTGGCGCGCGGTTGGTCTCGGCTGCCACCGTGGACAACGCGGCGGCCAGCATAGGTGTTCTGAGCAACAACACCGATGCGGCATTTGCCTTGCTGTCGGATGTAAGCCTGCACCCGGCGTTCAAGCCGGAGGAAGTGGAGCGCATTCGCAAGCAAAGGTTGGTGGCGATTCAGCAGGAGGGTGATCAGCCGGTAGCTACCGCGGTGCGCGTGGGACGGAAAGCACTCTACGGAGACCAGCCGTATGGCTATCCGAATAGCGGTACCACTGCTTCGGTGAAGGGGATCACGCGCGACGAGTTGCAGCGGTTCTGGAGCGAGCATTACGCGCCGGGGAATGCGGCGTTGTTTTTGGCCGGGGACGTGACGGAGCCAGAGGCGCGGCGGCTGGCTGAAAAGGACTTCGGAGGCTGGACAGCGAGTGGCGGGGCAACGACGGCGCCGATCCCGCAGGCTCCGGCTGCCCCTGCGCAACGGGTGGTCATCGTGGATAAGCCCGGTGCTCCGCAGACGGCGTTGATAGCGTTTGGCGTGGGAGTACCGCGTTCGACGCCGGATTACCCTGCGCTGAATGTGATGAACAGCATCCTGGGGGACTCTTCTCCAGCAGGATCAACATGAATCTGCGGGAGAAGAACGGCTTTACCTATGGGGCTTTCTCAGAGTTCTTATTCGATCGCGGAGACGGGCCCTTCCTGGCGGGCGCGCGGGTGCGGACGGATGTGACGGGGCCGGCAGGGCGAGAGCTGTTTGCCGAGCTGAACCGCATACGGACCGATCCGGCGACGGTGGACGAGCTAAGGTTGGCCAAGGAAAATGCGCTGCGTTCCCTACCCGGTAACTTTGAAACGGTGGCCGACACGGCGCAGCTGATGTCGGAGATCTTCACCTATGGGCTACCGGTGAACTACTACCAAACGCTGCCCCGGCAGTATGCGGAAGTGACCGCGGCGCAGGTGGAGAAGGCAGCGGAAGATCACGTGCATCCCGCCAACCTGATCCTGGTTGCGGTTGGAGATCAGGCTAAGATCCAACCGCAGTTGGAGAAGCTGAACCTGGGCCCGATCGAGCTGAGAAATGAGAGCGGGGAGCTGGTGACGAAGTAAATTTCAGGACAGTGGGAGCCCCCATAAGCGCGCTAAGTTGTCTAGGATGTTTTTCGTCAATACTCCCACAGAATCGTCATCCTAGAGTCTGTAACTTTATTGGTTTCACAAAAAATCGATCTGAAAACAAAGGGCTTAGGTGAGTGAAAATCGCCAAAAGTCAATAAAGTCACAGGCTCTGAGCGAAGCGCCTCACCGATTGACTGCGTGACACAGCGCTTGTGGCGCGGAGTCGAAGGACCCCGGCGGTGCTTAATTTACCCATGCTGCTCGGAGCTTTTCAACCACCGAACCCCTATAACATGATCTGCCGCGATACGCTCTTGATGGGCTGCCGAGAATGTAGATGCAGGCGCCGGACATAGCTAGATGCTAACAAGTCCTTGGTTTTCGGCCCCAGGTGCAAACCGTGGCGCGGCCGCCGGTGCGGGCCCGGTGGTTGAAAAGCTCCGAGCAGCATGGGTAAATTAAGCACCGCCGAGGTCCTTCGACTCCGCGCCACAAGCGCTGTGTCACGCGATCAATCTGTGAGGCGCTCCGCTCAGAGCTTGTGACTTTATTGACTTTTGGCGATTTTTGACCCACCTAAGCTCTTTATTTTCAGCATTGATTTTTTCGTGAAACCAATAAAGTTACAGACTCTCAGGATGACGATTTCGTGGGAGTGTGATGAAAAACATCCTAAACAGGTTAGCGCTTATGGTGGGGGAAGAAGGGCTTTAGCGCTGGCAATGCCAAAGCCTTATGACTCCCTGCGTGAGAGAACCGCAGGGCAAAATCGCCCCGGCCTTATTCTTTGTCTTTCAGTATCTCCTCCACCCGCTCCTTGGGAACGGAAAGGTGATCCTCATTTTCCTTTAACCAGGAGCGATAGTCTTCCTCGATGGCGGGAGTCCAGCGGGCGTCAATTTGCCCCGCAGTGTACTTCTTTTGTTCCAACCTCAAGTGGCCGAAAGTATCGCGCAAGTGGGTGGATTCGGAGTTCTTCACCACTTCTTCGGCCAGTTGCGCCGGGATGAAGAGGACTCCACCATTCCGGCCCAGCACCACGTCGCCCGGCATCACGGTCGCATGCCCGATCCGCGTGGGACCGTTGATGCTGACCATGGTCGAGTTGAGACGAGGTCCGGAGGCCAGCGACCCGAAGTGATGCGACGGATCGTAGTAGCGAACAAAGGAGACGAAGTTCGGCAGTTCCTCGAGGCCGTTGATGTCGCGGACCGCGCCGTCGTAGACGATCCCGTTGCCGGAGCGGGCATAGATCGCGTTGCCTACGTTGTCGCCGATCGAGGGGCCATCCGTTTTGAGCCCAAAGTGGTCAGCCACATAAACGTCGCGCGGCTGCAGCATATCCACCGGCCACGCGTTCTCCGCACCCTGGCGGTGATCCTGCGCGCCCTGGGCCTCGATCACTTTCTGGATATCCGGCCGCCCCGGCACCCAGGTCGCCGTTAATGCCCTGCCCACGAGTACCTTATCCGGATGGATCGATAGCCATCCATCCTCGTACTCGTGATTGAAATTGTGAGTGCGCAGCGTCGCCCAGGCTTCCTCGAGGGTGACGTTCTTCATCCGGTCGAGGATGGAATCAGGGACCTTCGGCCGTCCGTCAGGGAATCTTTCTCCCGTCCAGTCAGGAGTGTACTTAATCACATCTTCGCGGGTGAAAAATCCCTGCTGCGCGCGGGCAGTGAGAGCCGCACCCAACATCATCGATAAACAAACTGCCCCCACCGCCGCACGCCTGAGTTGCCGAACGAATGCTTCCATTTGCCCCTGTCCTTTTATCTATTTATTCGGCTCGAACCACGTTGTTCCTGGAATCTGCACCGTCTTGGCAACCTCTTCGTTCATCTCCACGCCCAGGCCAGGCTTATCCAGAGGGGTGACGTAACCCTTTTGAATAATCTCGCCCTCTTTGATAAAGGTCTGCCAGACCTTGAGATGGTTGATCCAGTGCCACTCGCAAACCAGGTAATTGGGAATGGTCGCGCACACGTGGGCCGAGGCCATGGTGCCGATGGGAGAGACGACGCAGTGGGGAGCAAAGGGAACGTAGTAGGCCTGGGCCATGTTGGCGATCTTGCGTGCCTCCGAGAGCCCGCCTACCTTCTGAATGTCCGGCATGATAATGTCTGCTGCGCGCTTCTGCAGCAGTTCGGTGTAGCCCCAACGCATGTACAGATTCTCGCCGCAGCATATCGGGGTGGTGGTGGAGTGCCGGATATCGGCCATGGCGTCGATGTCTTCCGGCGGTACCGGCTCTTCCAGCCACAGCAGCCGGTAAGGTTCCAGCGCCACGGCTACGCGTTTGCCGGTGGTGGCGTCATAGCGGCCGTGCATGTCGCAGGCCAGGTCCATTTCCTTGGGTATCGATTGGCGCACGTGGCTTACCCAACTGACCATGCGATCGATTTCGCCATTGCTCGCAGTCCAGTTCACCTTGTCGAAGCGGGCCGGATCAGCAGAATCGTCGAGGTCGATCTTCATCGCCGTAAAACCCTGCTCCTTGATCCAGGGGAGCTTGCGGTCCGACTCTTCGCCCACCGGATTATCCATATCGGAGTCACAGTACATACGAACTTTGTCGCGGAATTTCCCTCCTAATAATTGATAAACGGGAAGTCCCAGGATCTTTCCCGCGAGATCCCACAGCGCGATCTCGACTCCAGTCATGGCAGTTACGTATTGTCCGCCCTGGGCGCCGGCGAAGATACCCGAGACGCGCATCCTCTCCCACAGAGCATCTACGTTGAGCGGATCCTGGCCGATCAGCATGCGGCGAAAGCCATGCACCAGGGACGCTGTTCCCACCGCTGCATCGGTCGATTCACCCTGGCCATAGAGACCGGAATCGGTGTAAACGCGCACGTGGGTTTGGGGTCCGTGCACCAGCACCTGCGCGGTGCGGATATCGGTGATCTTCACTTTGGGTCTCTGCTGCGGTGTGCTGTTCTCTTGAATCCCCCGCGCTAAGGAGGGCAGTGCAAAGATTCCGGCTGCGGGTAAGGCCGCGGCCGCGCCCTTCAGCATTGACCTTCGTGTATATCGATTCATTCCCGAGTTCCTCTCCTGGTCAGTTTTCTTCTGGTGCGGTTACGGGGGCTTTCCGTGCCAATGCATCTTCTGTATCTATATTTGTTGCAAAAGACAGATGCAGCTCTTCCTCTTCAGGAAGAGCTGCACCGGGATCCTATGTTAGAACGTGTACCGGGCAGCCAGCTGCAGTTGCCGCGGGGGGAGCGCCGCGTTCGTACCGGTGATTTGGCCGAAGCCCCCCTGATCTATATATTTGGTCCCAGCGATCCCCGGATTGGCGAAATCGGTGTGGTTGAAGGCGTTGAACGCGTCAAAACGGATTTGTAAATGGTGTTTTTCGTTGTAGGGCATGGCGAAATTCTTGTCCAGGGACATATCGTAGTTTTGGACGCCTGGACCGTATAGCATGTTGCGGCTCACGTTCCCGAGGAAACCTGGGGCCGGTTCTGCGAAGGCCGCGGGATTGTAGTATTGGCCGCTTGATCCGACTGTCGGATGGGGCTCCTTAAATTGCTTGGAGACGAGATTCGGCCGGGTCGCCGGTGTGCCGCCAGAAATGGTATTGGTGTTGGCAGTGTTCGCGTTGATTCCGGGGTTCCAGGGTACGCCGGTCTGAAGTTGTATGAGGGCGGCGTATTCCCAACCGCCGATCACCGCATCCACGATCTTCGAGGAAGGCGCCCAGTGCCTGCCCTGCCCGACGGGCAGGTAGTAAATGACCGAGGCAACCACGCGATGTTTCACATCGAAGTCCGAAGGCCCGTAATCGCAGCTGATGCAGAGGTCGTTCTGCGGGAAGAGCTCCGATGACTGGGTGCGGATCCCGCTGGTGTCATCCATTGATTTCGAGTAGGTGTAAGAGCTGATCAGGTTGAAGCCGTTGCTGAAACGCTTGTTCACCTGGAAGGCGAAGGAGTTGTAATTGCCCACGCCTATGTCATGCACCAACTGAATTACGCCGTAGTTCGGGTAGGGCGTACGAGCAGTGATGGAAGCCGGCGCTCCGGGGCCAAGCAAGCCAACTGGAACCGAATAGTTGGCATTGCGGAACCCATAGAGGTGCCTGCTGACGTTGCCCATATATCCGGCCTCGAACATCCAGTCCTTGCCTACCTGCTTCTGAATGTCGAGCAGAAAGACCTGGCTGTATGGGGTCCTGTGAGCGTACTGGTTCGAGTAGGCGTAGGGCGGCGTAATGGGGGCGATGACGCCAGGGCCACTGGTGGGGCCCACCGCGTTGCTGTAGTTGATGGTGGCCACGCCTGGGGTTCCACCGCCCGAAGTATTCGTAATGCGGCCGGCCAGGTTGCGCGCCACATCGAAGCGGGAATTGGCAACGTCATGGCTGTAATAGATCCCGTAGCCCGCGCGGACGACCACAGTGGGGCTCGGCAAGTAGGAAACACCCAAGCGAGGCGCCCAGTTGCTCTTGTCGGTCTGCATGAGCGTATTGGGGAATTGGCCGTTGGCACACTCCGGCCCGGGAGTGACAGGGGTATTGGGAGCGGTAGGGTTATTTGTGCTCCCCTCTACCCATAGGACAGGGACTCCCTCATACGCATTCGTGCAGTTGCCCTGCCGCCTGAAGAAAGGCCATACGTTTTCAGGCTCGTGCCCAGCGATTAAGGGGGTTATAGGCGTGTTGTTCGTTTGCAGATCCACGATGAACTCCTGGCCCAGGGTGTTGAACCACGGGGGCACACGCTCATAGCGCAGGCCGGCGGAAATCGTGACGTTGGACAGGAGCTTGTAGTTGTCGTCGAAGTAGAAGGCTTTAGCGTTGAGCTCGTAATTGGCATTAGCGATTGCCACCGCGTACGTCGAGGTGTAAACGTCACCGAGCAGAAAATCGGCGAAGCCGGAGCCGGTATTGGCAGCCAGGGTCCCCGGTGAGCTTACCTCCGCAGTGGCGTTTCTCTGGAATACGAAGGCGCCCCGCGATTCCTGATTGCCCACTTCGTTAAAGGTCATCCGGTCGTATTGAAAACCGAAATCCATCGAATGCTTGCCCTTTACCCAGGTGATGTTGTCATTGAGCGACTTATCGAGGTCGCTGGTAACATACGGACCATCGGTGCTGTCACCAATCGCCGTAAAGGGGTCTGGAGTAAAGGAAAAATTGGGTACGCCCCAGGTTGCAGGAGCCCCGGGTTGGAGGTTGGGGATGCCGCCATTGAGCACGCCCACCCCATTCACCTTGTTTTGCGAGAAGGTGCCGGTGCTGTTGTAGAAGTCGGTGTAGCCAAGCGTAAACACGTTGACGATGGTGGGCGAGATGGTCCAGGTGTTGGAGCCCATGTATTGGTAGAAGTTGGTGACGATGCTGCTGCCAATGGTCGCGGCCGCTGCCACGAAGCCGGGGTCGCTGACCGTCTCCAGGCCATCGCTGAAGCGGAAGGCCCACTGCAACTTCGGCGACTGGTTGTAATCGCCGCGGACGGTAAATTGGTCGTGGTCGTCGGTATTGGAATCGGAGTATGCGTAGTTATTGGTGAATTGTGATGTCGAAGCCGGGTGGTAGAACTGCTGGAGGATTAAGGCCGATGTCGGATTGATACGGCTCGCGGGAATCACATTGCCCGGGAACTGCGTCCTGCCCGTGCCGTTGGCGTTTCCTGTCGCGGGATCATAGATCGGAATGACGGGTCCGCCCTGCTTGAGTTGGTACCCGTTGAAATTGCCGCCGAGGACGGACGCGGTGGGCAAGGTCGCGTTGTTCTGAGCGTCCTGGCTTTGGGAAAACCACTCCTTATTGACCATGAAGAAAAGGCGGTTTTTGGCGTTGAAGAGCTTGGGAATCGAGAGCGGACCGCTGAGCACGAATCCGTAATCGTTATATCGGAAGGGCAGCTTAGGAGGGAAAGCGATGGTGCTGTAGTTGTACCCTCGTGCGTCGGCGTAGTTGTTTCGCAGGAAGTAGAACGCAGTTCCGTGATACGCATTGCCGCCGCTCTTGGTGACCACGTTGACCTGGGTCGCGTTGTAACCGTATTGGGCCGGATAGACGCCGGTTTGCACCTTCATTTCCTGAATGGCGTCGACGGTGGGCTGTACCACAAAGCTGTTGAAGTCCACGTCGGTATTGTTGATGCCATCGAGCGTGTAGTGGTCGTACATGATGCGCTGGCCGCCTACGGAGATCGACTCCTGGGCGCGCTGGCCGCCCTGCCGCGAATTTGCCTGGCCGGTGAAGGTTGAGAGCGTGTTCGTATTGGCCGAAACCGCCACCAAGCTCAGGTAGTTTCTACTGTTCAGCGGCATCTGGCTGACGGTCTGGGTAGGAACCACGGTGCCGAGGGTGGGGTTGTCAGCCTGCAGCAGAGCAGCGGTCGCCTCAACGGTCACAGATTGTGTTACCTGACCGACCTGCAGCGTGAAATCCTGACGCAACGATTGCTGCACTTGCAGTTCCAGTTGCGCGGTGTCGGTCTTAAAGTCCGGGTGGGTAGCCTGAAGGCTATAGCTTCCCGGCTGAACGTCGGGAAATGTGTAGTCGCCGTCACTGGTGGTGAATGTGGAGCGTGCCACTCCGGTAGCTGCACTGGTAAGGGTGACGGCCGCCTTCGGAACCACGGCGCCGGTTGAATCGGTGACGTGTCCGGAGATTTGACCTGAGGTCTGCGCCAAGACGGCGGAAGCCGACAACAACGAGAGAGATAGGAACAGCCAAATACGCCTTAACATCAGAAACGCCTCCCAAAAGTGTCTTTCTGCTACCACTGCTCGAGCCTTTTTAACTATCTAGCCCGTTGCGCGCTGCCGAAGCGGTTAAGCGGTCATCTCTCCCCTGCTCGCTTCGCATCATGCAATGGTCATTTCAAATAACGGCGGCCAAACTATCACGCTGAAAAAAACTTAGTCAAGAAAATGTTGTGGGGGGCGCCGAGCACCGCATCGATTGTGGTAATGCTCGCAATTGTGCCTCGCTGGTCGACGAGGCAGATGGCGGATGACCAGAGATTGGCTGGCCCTTCTATGGAGCGCAGGGGCCGGATTTACAGTTGCTCGTTTTTCGGCAGTGAAAACTAACACTCCGCTCGAGCACTGTCCATCAATCTTTTGGGTATATCTTTCGGGCGGTGCACTTAGTCGGCTTGGCTTATTTCTCTTTTAACTCGCCATCGGCGAGTCGTCGGCCCGGGATGGCATCGCCCCACCCCGCCCCATACCGATGACACCTTCCTGCACCTGCACGACTCTATGAAATGAGCACCCAGGTGGAATTCATCTGCGAGAGATACGACAGGTGTAGCGTGGATATACCGGAACGGCCGGTGGGACGGTGGCGTGCACATACTGGTCATCAATAGCGGTTCTTCGTCGATCAAGTTTTCAGTTTTCGAAGGTGGCCCCAGCGCCGGGTCAGCCGGCCGCCCGCCATGGCCCAGCACCCTCTTCACCGGCGAGATCAGCGGAATGGGCGGAGCGCGGCTGGAGTTTACCTTTCGCGATGCCAACGGGAAGGAGTTGAGCGGTCCCGCCAAGCCTAAGGCGGCAACTGACCCGGTGGATCTATTAGAGGATGCCGTCTGTGGGGCGGGTATACCGGCAATCGACGCGGTGGGCTATCGCGTGGTGCACCCCGGGGCGCTCCTGGACCGGCACCAGCGAATCACCGATAAAGTACTCCAGGATCTTGAGCAGGCCGTAGTCTTTGCCCCGCTGCACGATCCCGCGGCCATCGCCCTGATCCGGGAAATGATCAAACGATTTCCTAGTGCGCGGCACTACGCCTGCTTCGACACGGTTTTTCACCAGACCATGCCGGCGCAGGCTTCCACTTACGCCATACCGGCCAAATATCGTGAGCAGGGAGTGCGCCGGTATGGTTTCCACGGGCTTTCTTGTGAAGGAGTGGTCGCAGACCTGCGGGCTGCATCAGACAAAGGACAGGCAAGTTTTCCACTGCGCATGGTGATCGCGCATCTGGGTAGCGGGTGCAGCGTAACCGCGTTGCTCGATGGGCGGTCGGTCGATAACACCATGGGGCTCACGCCCACGGGCGGGGTGGTGATGGGCACCCGGCCGGGAGATCTCGATCCAGGACTACTCCTCTATCTGTTGCGGCAGGCCGAAGGGGACCGCGTAGCGGCCTTGAATGCAGTAGAAACGGTCGTCAATCACCAGTCAGGGATGGTGGCGCTCTCCGGCCAACCCAACGATATGCGCGCAACCCGCAAGGCGGCGGTGGCAGGGAGTGCAGACGCCGGCCTGGCGCTGGAGGTGTTTACCCGCAGTGTGCGCAAGGCCATCGGCGCCTTTGCCTGGCTCATGGGTGGCCTGGATGCGGTGGTCTTCACCGGCGGCATTGGGGAGCACGATGGGCAGTCCCGGGCGGAGATCCTGGGTGGCCTGGAAAGCAGTGGCATTGTGCTCGATGCCAAGGCCAATGAGGCCGGCGGCGATGAGCTGCGGCGGGTGAGCAGCGCGGATTCCCAGGTCGTGGTCTGGGTGGTTACCGCCCAGGAAGATCGAACCATCGCAGTGCATGTGGGCCAGATGGAATCACAGGAGGAATCATGAGCAACGTCGAGACCCTTTCCCCGGCGGCCCAATTCGAGCCGCTGACCGCCGATGAGATCCAGGAAGATGAATGCCTACTGGCGCGCCTGCAACTACCTTTCCGCGGGCATGTTGTATCTGTGCCACAACCCTCTCCTGCGGGAGCCGCTCAAGCCCGAGCACATCAAGAACCGGCTGCTTGGCCATTGGGGATCGGATCCGGGCCAGAGCTTTACCTGGGTCCACTTGAATCGGCTGATCAAGAAGTACGACCTGAACATGATCTATGTCTCTGGCCCCGGGCATGGAGCCCCGGCCACACTCTCCAACTGCTACCTGGAAGGGGTGTACTCCGAGGTTTATCCGGACAAGAGCCAGGATGTGGTTGGCCTGCAGAAATTTCTCAAGCAATTCTCCTTCCCGGGGGGAATCGGCAGCCATTGCACTCCTGAGACTCCAGGCTCGATCCACGAGGGCGGCGAGTTGGGTTACAGCATTTCCCATGGATTTGGCGCGGCCTTCGACAATCCCGACCTGATCGTGACCGTGGTGGTGGGCGATGGAGAGTCGGAGACCGGCCCGCTGGCCACCAGCTGGCACTCCAACAAGTTTCTCGACCCGGTGCGCGATGGAGCGGTGCTTCCCATCCTGCATTTGAATGGGTACAAGATTGCGAACCCCACCATTCTGGCGCGTATCCCACCCGAGGAGCTGGATATGCTCTTCAAGGGCCTGGGCTGGACGCCGCACGTGGTGGAAGGCGATGACCCGGAAAAGATGCACGCCAGGATGGCCGAAGTGCTGGAAGGCTGCGTGCTCGATATCCGCGCGATTCAGGAGAAGGCACGCTCGGCGCCGGCTGGGCAAACGGTGGAGCGGCCGAAATGGCCGATGATCATTCTGCGTACGCCCAAGGGCTGGACGGGCCCCAAAGAAGTCGACGGTCACAAGGTCGAAGGCTTTTGGCGGGCGCACCAGATTCCTATCCTCGATCCGCAGACCAACCCCAAGAGCCTGGCGCAAGTGGAAGCCTGGTTACGCAGCTATCGTCCCGAAGAGTTGTTTGACGAGTCGGGCCGGTTGATTGAAGAACTGCGGGAGATGGCGCCGGTGGGGACACGGCGCATGACCGCCAACCCGCACGCCAATGGTGGATTGCTGCGCCGCCCGCTGGAAATGCCGGACTTTCGCGACTATGCGGTCAAGGTGGAAAAACCGGGACAGATCGAAGTCTCGTCCACCGACGTCACGGCGCACTTTTTGCGCGACGTGATGCGGCGCAATATGACCAGCTTCCGCGTCTTTGGGCCGGACGAAACCGCCTCCAACAAGCTGCAGGCGATCTACGAGGCCAGCGGCAAGACCTGGATGGAAGAGATGCTGCCCGAAGATAAGGACGGCGGTTTCCTGGCTAATGATGGCAGGGTGATGGAGATGTTGAGCGAGCACACCCTGGAAGGCTGGTTCGAGGGCTACGTGCTGACCGGGCGGCACGGCTTCTTTTCTTCTTATGAGGCCTTCGTGCACATCATCGACTCCATGTTCAACCAGCATTCCAAGTGGCTGGAGAAGAGCAAGCTGGAGACCCGGTGGCGGGCGCCTGTCTCCTCTATCAATCTGCTGATCACGTCGCTGGTGTGGCGGCAGGATCATAACGGCTTTACCCATCAGGATCCGGGATTTCTGGATGTGGTGACCAACAAGAGCCCGGAGGTGACGCGGATTTATCTTCCGCCGGACGCCAATTGCCTGCTGAGCGTGACGGACCATTGCTTGCGCAGCGTCAACTACGTCAACGTGATTGTCGCCGACAAGGCGCCGCACTTGCAGTACCTGACCATGGAAGCAGCGGTGGAGCACTGCACCAAGGGCATCGGCATCTGGGATTGGGCGAGCACCGACGCCGGCGAGGAACCGGACGCGGTCATAGCCTGCGCCGGAGATATACCGACCTCCGAGGCGCTGGCAGCGGTGGCGATTCTACGCGAGCACTGCACCGGGTTGAAGATCCGCTTCATCAACGTGGTCGATCTCTTCCGGCTGATGCCTGACCGGGAGCACCCTCACGGCATGACCGATCGCGAGTTCGACGGGCTGTTTACCAAGAGCAAGCCGGTCATCTTCAACTTCCACGCCTACGCCTCGCTGATCCATAAGCTGACCTACCGGCGGACCAACCACGCGAACTTCCACGTGCGTGGGTACAAGGAGAAGGGCAACATCAATACTCCGCTGGAGCTGGCGATTTTGAACCAGGTGGATCGCTTCAATTTGGCGATCGATGTGATTGAGCGCGTGCCCAAGGTGGCGGAGAAGGGCGCCCATACCGTGGAGTGGCTGAAGGGGCAGATTATTCAAGCGGTCAACTACGCGCACGAGAACGGGATCGATCAGAAAGAGATCCGCGAGTGGAAGTGGCCGGTGTAAGGAATCGGCTGCATCAAGCTTAATCTTGCGATCGAGACCCGTCGGGGACTGCCGACCAGTTCTCGGATTCAGTCCGTAGGGACAGCTGAGAGTAGCCCGAGGACGGAGTCCTGCAGGTTAGCTCGGCTGAGTCGTTTAAGGCGCCCAGGACATAGTCCTGGGACTGGCTGCAGCAGTCCCGGCAAGGGACTGAGTATGTAGCTATGATCTGTACCCCAGGACTGGCGTCCTGGGCTATTCTCAGCCGTCCCTGACGGAGACTGGTCGTAGCTCCAATACCGACCCAGGACTGACGTCCTGGGCTATTCCAGCTGTCCCTTCGGGACATGGATCCCGATTTGTCACTCTATAGCTTGATTTGTCTTTCAACTAGTGCTACTTCACAACTCCTACGGGACTCAATTGGTAGCTGGTTGATTCCTACGCACACACGAAAGGCCGCCCCTTCAAGACAGAGCCGAGGCATCCGCGATCGCTCGCTCCCTCAAGGCCCGTAGGGCCGGCCGCTAAACGTCAGCCCAGCCCGGAAGGGCTGGGATATCAATCATGCGATCAAGAGCGCCGTCGGCGCGGTACTACACTTCCCGTCCCTGCCCAAAGAACAATTTCAAAGTGTTTCGTTGACTTGCCTTCCGGCCTACCCTAGGCTAACGCTGGACCATGATCGGCGAAACCATATCCCATTATCGAGTGATCGAAAAGCTTGGCGGCGGGGGAATGGGCGTGGTCTACAAGGCCGAGGATACCCGCCTGGGGCGCTTCGTTGCGCTCAAGTTTCTCCCCGATGAGGTTGGCCGCCAGCTTCCCGTCCTGGACCGCTTCCGCCGCGAGGCCCGCGCAGCTTCGGCGCTGAACCACCCCAACATCTGCACCATCTATGACGTCGGCGAAGAAGACGGCCGAGCCTACCTGGCGATGGAATATCTCGAAGGCCAGACGCTCAAACACCGCATCGACGGCAAACCCCTGCCCATCGATTTCGTGCTCGATCTCGGCATCCAGATCGCCGACGCGCTCGACGCCGCGCACGGCAAAGGCATCGTGCACCGCGATATCAAGCCGGCCAACATCTTCATCACCAAGACACGGCAGGTGAAGCTGCTCGATTTCGGGCTGGCCAAGATCGACCATCGGCGCGACCTGAACGCTACCGCCGCAGAAGAAACCTTGAAAGACCTGACCAGTCCCGGAAGCGCCCTGGGAACGGTCGCCTACATGTCGCCCGAGCAGGCCCGGGGAGAAGAACTCGATGGGCGCACCGACCTGTTTTCGCTCGGCGCAACGCTCTACGAGACGACCACCGGCAAGCAAGCGTTCGATGGGAATACTTCGGCCGTCATCTTCGAAAGCATTCTCAACCGCAACCCGCCCCCGGCGAATCAGTTGAATCCCAACCTGCCGCCACAGTTCGAGCGCATCCTCGATCGCTCGCTGGAGAAGGACCGCGATCTGCGCTACCAATCAGCCGCCGAGATGCGCGCGGAGATGAAGATCCTCAAGCGCACCCTGGATTCCCAGCGGACCGCAGCGACGCACGCTTCACCGGTTTCCAGCAGCAGTGGAGCCTCGGTGGCTGCACCGCCAGCGCTTCCGCCGAGCGCCGCGCAACCCAGAGGTCTTCGCCCCTACGCCATCGCGGCCGCCACTACGGCGCTGCTTGCTGGACTGGCCATTGGGTGGTTTCTGCACGCCGCGCAGAGCCACACCGAGACGCCTATCTACCGGCAGTTGACTTTCCGCCGGGGCATGGTTCGCTCTGCACGGTTCACGCCCAACGGACAGTCGGTGGTTTACGGCGCGGCCTGGGAGGGCAAACCCACAGAACTGTTTATCACCAGTCCCGAAAGCCCGCAGTCTCGCTCCCTGCAACGGCCTGGCGATGAGCTGATGAGTATCTCCTCGACCGGCGACATAGCGCTTCTGACTCGGGTGAACGTCACCGGGACCTGGACCCAGGCGGGCACGCTGGCCCGCATGCCCATCAACGGGGGCGACCCACGCGACATTGTCGACGGAGTGCAGTGGGCGGACTGGTCCCCCGACGGCAAGCAACTGGCCATCGTGCGCGACATGGGTGGCAGGAATCGCCTGGAATACCCCATCGGCAAGGTGATCCACGAGACACCGGGCTGGATTAGTCATCCGCGAATTTCTCCCGACGGAGAGCGCGTCGCGTTCCTCGAACATCCCCAGATGGGCGACGATGCCGGCTCAGTCCACGTGGTTGACCGGCAAGGCAATGACAAAACTCTGGCCGAGCCATTCTTGAGCGTGCAGGGACTAGCCTGGGCGCCGGGTGGCAAGGAGGTATGGTTCACTGGGAGCGTCAATCAGGGCAACGGCCACTCGCTCGATGCCGTGACCCTCAGCGGGCACACGCGGATTGTCGACCGGGTGCCGGCCACGCTGCAGCTCGAAGACATCTGGCAGGATGGCAAGGTGCTTCTCGCCCGCCAAGGCTGGCGGCGGGAGTTGAGCGGGATGATCGCCGGCATGGAAAAGAGCAGGACTTCTCCTGGCTCGACTACTCGTTTCCGGCCGAGTTATCCGGAGACGGCAAGCGCCTGCTGTTCGACGAGGAGGGCGTGGGCGGGGGTGTCAATTACTCCGTGTACCTGCGTAAGACCGCGGAAGATTCCGCAGTCCGGTTGGGAGACGGTGAGGCGGTCACCTTATCCCCCGACGGCAAATCGGTCCTGGCCCTCACGATGTCTTCGCCGGCTCAGCTTATCCTGCTGCCCAGCGGCGCAGGCGACGCGCAGCAGATCACGCACGATAGCCTTTACCATAATTGGGCGCGCTGGCTCCCTGACAGCCAAGGCATCGTCTTCACTGCGAAGCAAGAGGGCCACGGAGCGCGCATCTACTTGCAGAAGTCGATTACCGGCCCCGCGACGCCGGTTTCGCCCGAGGGCATCGATCCGCTGGTGCATCGCGCTTGCTCCCGATGGAAGCCAGGTGGCCGGGGTGGGGTCCGACGGCTTGGCGTATCTTTACTCCCTCGCCGGCGGCCCGACGAAAACTGTTCCTGGCTTTCTGCCCGGGGAGCAACCCATCGAGTGGTCAGCAGATGGTAAGTCGCTTTACGTCTATCGCCCGGGCGAATTCCCCGCCAAGGTCTATGAACTCGACGTGACCACAGGCAAGCGTACCCTGTGGCGAAGCCTGGCGCCCGCCGACCCCGCCGGGGTCAGCCAGATTGGCCCGATCGTGATGACCCCCGACGGCTCCTCCTATATCTACGGCTACCACCGCACGCTTTCCGAACTCTACCTGGTGGAAGGATTAAAGTAACCGGGACTGATTATCAAACTAAAGGACATCAAGTGGAACTCAATCAAACCCTGAACCCAAGGGATCTGGTGCCGGCTGTCGAACGTGCACTGGGACTTGCTACAGAAAAAACACTGCGCCTTGACCGGCGCTGGAAGGCCAGCGATGGCGCTCCCGTCATCACCTTCGCCGGCCGCTATGTAGCGCCGCAACTGGACCCAATGGACGCAGGGCTTTCAATACGGCAATGCCCTGCTCTGCTTCGACATGACCGGCGATGAGGATCAGCTCACTGCGGCCCGGCGGCACGTGGTTGCCGACATGGCGGAACACCTGACCCATACCGGGGTGCACGATCACGGCTTCAACAACATCTCCACCTACGGCAACCTGCGCCGTCTGATGCTCGAGGGACGCATTCCCACCGACGAATGGGAGCTGAATTTCTGTGAGCTGGCGTTGAAGGTGAGTGGAGCCGTGCAGGCCGCGCGCTGGACCAGCCTCAAGGATGGCCTGGGCTACATCTACTCCTTTAACGGCAGCCATTCGCTCTTTATCGACACCATTCGCACCCTGCGCATCTGCTGTATCGCGCACCTGCTGGGGCACACGCTGCAAGGGGAACAGGACACCCGCATCAGCCTGCTCGACCGGGCGTTGACCCATGCCAAAACCACGGCCCGGTTCAACCTCTACTATGGCGAGGGACGCGATCAGTACGACCGGCCGGAGCTGCGCGGCCGCACCGTGCACGAAGCCGTCTTCAATCCGGCAAGCGGCGTCTTCCGCTGCCCTGCGACGCAGCAGGGTTTTTCACCGTTCACTACCTGGACGCGAGGTCTCGCCTGGGGCATGCTCGGTTTTGCGGAGCTGATGGAGTTTATTCAGTTCGTCCCCTATGCCGAGCTACCCGCCAAGCAGGAGACCCTGGACTGGATGGAGCGAGCAGCACGCGCTAGCTGCGACTTCTATATGCATCAGGCGACCGCTCTCGACGGCATCTGCTACTGGGATACGGGAGCGCCGCAGTTGCACCGGCTGGGCGATTGGCAGGCCAAAGCCGCCGATCCTTACAACGACTACGAACCAGTCGATGCCTCGGCCAGCGCCATCGCCGCGCAGGGACTGCTTCGCCTGGGGCACCTGCTGGGCAACAAAATCTATACGCAAGCCGGGCTGACCGTGGCGGCGCGATTGTTGCAGGAACCCTATCTCTCGACGCAGGCAGACCACGAAGGTCTGCTGTTGCAAAGCATCTACCATCACCCCAACGGGTGGGATTACATCCCTCCCGGAGCGAAGGTCCCCTATGGCGAATCCAGCATGTGGGGCGACTACCATCTGCTGGAGCTTTGCCTGCTGATCACAAGAATTGCCAATGACCGTTATTACACCTTCTTCGGAGCGGATGGATGCAGCAAGAAAAAGTAGCGCTGGTGACCGGCGGGACTCGCGGAATAGGCCTGGGTATAGCGCTCCAGCTAGCGGAAGCCGGTTTCACCCTGGCCATCTCCGGCAGGCGCTCACCCCAGGAAGTGCAACCGGCGCTGGACGAGATCCGGAAACACAGCAAGCGCTCCATCTACGTGCAGGCGGATGTTTCGTCGGCGGCTGACCGGCTGTGGCTGCTTGCCGATGTCGGCGACCAACTGGGCAGGCTGGATGTTCTGGTCAACAACGCGGGCATCGCACCGCGCGTCCGCGCCGATCTGCTCGATGCCGGAGAAGAGAGCTTCGACGAAATCATCTCCACCAATCTGCGCGGTCCTTATTTTCTCACCCAGAGCGTGGCCGCGTGGATGATCCGGCAACGCGCGAAGGATCCCTCGGCGCAGCGTTCGATCATCAATATCAGTTCTGTCTCCGCCACGGTTGCCAGCGTCAACCGGGGCGACTATTGCATCTCCAAGGCAGGCATCGCCATGGCGACCAAGCTTTGGGCGGTGCGGCTGGCGGAGTTCGGCATCGGAGTATATGAGGTGCGTCCGGGCATTATCGAAACCGACATGACGGAGGGGGTCAAGGGCAAATATGACGCCCTGATCGAAGACGGTATTCTGCTGGAGAAGCGATGGGGAACCCCGAAGGACATCGGGACAGCCGTCAGCATGCTGGCGCGGGGAGAACTTCCCTATGCGACCGGCGCGGTTCTGGTCCTGGATGGCGGTCTTACGATGGCGAGACTCTGAGGAGCAAACACGATTGATGGAATGGATGAAGCAGTCCCGGTCTTCCTCGGTTGAACCCAGCAGCACCAGCACCGCAGAAGCCGTCTCGCCACGATGGGTTTTCGCCGTCTCTTCCGGAATATTAGGTTGGATCCTCGACGCCTTCGACTTCTTCGTCCTGGTCTTCCTGGTGGATGTTCTCGCCAACAACTTCCACGTACGCAAAGGCGACATCGTCTGGACCATCACCATCACCCTGGCGATGCGGCCGGTGGGCGCGCTGGTGCTGGGCTCATTGGCCGACCGCTATGGGCGGCGCCGTCCGCTCATCGCCTGCGTGCTGTACTTCTCCATCATTACGGCGCTCACGCCCTTCGCCCCGAGCTATTTAGTATTTGTTGCG
The DNA here is from genome assembly GCA_963821315.1 of uncultured Acidobacteriaceae bacterium. Taxonomy (GTDB): domain Bacteria; phylum Acidobacteriota; class Terriglobia; order Terriglobales; family Acidobacteriaceae; genus PALSA-350. The sequence continues at coordinate 193,325 of CAWGDP010000026.1, forward strand.
CTGCGCGCTCTCTATGGAATCGGCATGGGCGGATACTGGGGCATCGGCGCTTCGCTGGTCATGGAGAGTTCTCCCACGCGCTGGCGGGGACTCTTTTCCGGGATCATGCAAGCAGGCTATTCCCTGGGATACTTGCTGGCCGCCGTGGCTCTGCGCACCATCGAACCACGCTTCGGATGGCGCTGGATGTTTCTTTGCGGTTTGGTTCTGGCCGCCGTGATTGCAGTGCTTACTTTGCTCGCGCCCGAGTCCGCTTCCTGGCAGAAGCATCGCCTGGCCAGCTTTGGTGAGGTGATCCGGGTCCTCTGGCAGCACAAGAAAGATTTCGTCTACCTGGTGTTGATGATGACGGCAATCACTTGTTTGTCTCATGGCACGCAGGACCTTTACCCGGATTTTCTGAAGACGGTGCATGGTTTTTCCAACGCCGTCATCTCCAATCTGGCGATCCTGTACAACATCGGCGCCATCGCCGGTGCGCTGGTGATCGGGCATTACTCCGACCGCCTGGGCCGCCGTTTCGCCATCCTTCTGGCGTTGGTCATCTGTGCGCTCTCCATTCCACTATGGGCCTTCGGATCCACCATCGCTTTGCTGGCCCTTGGTTCGTTCGCCATGCAGTTTGGTGTTCAGGGAGCCTTTGGGGTCATTCCTGCGCACTTGAATGAGCTTTCGCCCAGCAGTGTGCGCAGCCTATTCCCCGGCGTCGTCTATCAGCTTGGGGTGTTGATTGCCGCGCCCTCGGTGGTGGTGGAGTTCACCCTGCGCCGGCATTTCGGCTATCAATGGGCGCTGACCATCTTCGAGATGTGCGTCATCTTCTGTTTGTTTCTGATCTTCGGATTCGGTCCGGAACGAATGGGCCGTGATTTCCACGCTACGTAGATGCTGAGTGAAGAGCAGCGCGGGCGGGTTTGTGTAGTGCTGGTGCGGGCGCGCAACCCGAACAATATCGGCGCCGTCGCGCGCGCCATGCATGGTTTTGGCTTTGCCGATTTGCGGCTGGTGAATGACTACTCCGTGGGCCTCGAAACAGCGCGGTCGGCGGTGGATGCGTCCGACATTCTTGCCCAGGCAAAGCAGTTCGCCAGCGTCCCCGAAGCCGTGTCGGACTGCAGCCTGGTGGTGGGCACGACTGCGGTCGGGGAACGAAAACATCTGCATCCGCTATATACGCTGGCGGAGGGCGGGGTCCTGGTGCGCTCTGCATCGGCATCAGCGCGGGTGGCCTTGCTCTTCGGATCAGAAAAGACCGGCCTGAGCAACGACGCCCTAAGCCACTGTCATTGGCTGATGACCATCCCCATGCATCGGACTCCAGGCCTACGCCATGCTTCGATGAACCTGGGGCAGGCAGCAGCGGTGTGTCTCTACGAACTGATCCGCCAGACAGACGCGCCGCCGCTGAACGAACCGCAGCCCATGGCGACCGCGGAGGATCTGGAACGCGTGACTGAGCTGCTGGCGGAGGTGCTGGCGTCGATCGGATACGCGAAGCGCCGGCCGGCCGGCGCGGAACCCACCGAGGTGCGGCGCATGGTGCGCCGCCTGAACTTGAATCAGTCCGATGCCCGCAGATGGATTGGCGTCTTGCGCCAATTACTTTGGAAGCTGGAGCACGACTAGCCTGGATCTCTGTACCGGTAGCAAATGATGGGTGCCCCATCATTTGCTACCGGTCTAGCGAGTGATGATTACTTCGTAGAGATTGTCTTTGGCCAGGAAGAACTTGGTGTTGGCGTAAGTCTCGAAGAGCTTTTCGATGGTTCGATTGGTGTAGACGCGTTGCACCGCGTAGCCGGTGGTTTCCTGGGCCTCGATGCTGTCGGTGTCGGTCACGTGATAGCGGCAGAAGCTGGTATCCGGTCCGGTGTTCTTGGTGTGGAAGAAGGTGAGCACGCGGCCACCGGGACGCAAGCAGGAGCGAAGGCGCTTGATCATGGGGCCGACCAGATCTTGCGGCACGTAGTCCAGCGTGGTCCAGAGCAGAACAACGTCGAATTCCCTGCCGGCAAAATCGAGGTTGTTGTCGAGAAAGCCCTCGACATCGAAATGCGTGACACCGTTCTCATCCGGCGCGCCGGTCCAGTTGCCGCGCAATGCTTCGTTCACCACATCCGCCATGTAGACACCGTGGCCCAACGTGGTGAGGAAATTGATGTTGGTGGGCGAGGTAGGCCCGATATCCAAAATCCGCAGTCCCTGCTCCGCCTTGAGAAACTTGAGCAGGTCCTTCCAGGCACTGGAGTGTCTCGGCACCCTTGGGCCGGTCAGGACCGTGGGACTCGAGGACGCCTGTGAGTCGTGTTGTGTCCGGCCGAATATGTTGCGCATGTCAGTTTTAGAACGCAGACCAGTGCTGCCTGCGGGGAATATATTCATCATAGCGGAGCCCTCCAGCGTTCGTTAATGTTTGGCTGGAGAGGTTGCCACCGGAACTACGGCGCCCTTCGCCGGTGCAACGCCCGCTGCCTTTTCGCCCTGTATCGGTTCCACCTTGCCGCGAAAAACAGCGCTCTCCTCTATCGATAGACGTGCGGCGGAGATATCCCCGACTAAATCGCAGCCATCGCGTAATTCCACCTTGCCGGTCGCTGTGACATTGCCGCTCAGCTGTCCCAGCAGAATCACATCTTTCGCCGAGACGTTCGCGGCCACATGCGCGTTGGGGCCGATCGTAAGGCGACTCTCGACCAGGGTGATGGTGCCCTCCACATGGCCATCGACTACCAGGTCTTCGCTTCCGTTTACCTCACCGCGGATCTGGACCGACTTGCCAATAATGGCGACAGCACTATCCCCTGCATTCATCTGGTGCCTCCCTGCGGCCGCAGAAGCTTCTCTGCCCGAACTATACGCAAGGAGCAAAGCCAACTGCAACCGGCAAAACAGGTTAGATCACACCCAAGGCCCTCGGATGTAAACTGGAAGGTATTGCCTTGCATCTCACTAAAGTAACATCGGCCGCCCATGGGGAGTTCGTTATGGCAAAGACAGGATTTCTGATTCACCTTCAAATAACTCCCCCCGTCAGGTTGTATTTACTGGCTGCGGCCATGCTGCTGGCTGCTGGGGCAGCGAGCGCCCAAGCCGTATCCCCAAGCGAGAACCCGGCGATCGACCCGCAAAAAATCGTGCGCGACGCCAGCTGGAACGAGCTTCATGCCAAGAGCCCAGGCCGTTCCTTCAGCTACGTACAGCACAAAGTGGATCCCAAGGGCACCACGGTGAAGCAGATCGTCGAAACCAAAGACGGGGACGTGGCCCGGCTGCTATCAAAAGACGGCAAGCCCCTGCCGCCAGAGGAGGAGCAGGCCGAGCTCGACCGCCTGAACCACCTGCTGGAACATCCCGAGGTGCAGGAGCACCGCCATAAGAAGGAGCAGGAAGACAGCGCCCGGGGCGACGAAATGGTACGCATGCTGCCGGACGCCTTCCTCTTTACCTATGAGGGCATGATCGCAGGCCCGAATGGTCCCTGCTACCGGTTGAGTTTCAAGCCCAATCCTGCGTTTACGCCACCGGACCGGGAAGGTGAGGTTTACCACGGCATGGTGGGCGAGTTATGGGTGGACCAGGCGCAACTGCGGCTGGCCAAGATCGACGCCCACCTGATCTCCGACGTGAACTTTGGCTGGGGGGTGCTGGGCAGGCTGTACAAGGGCGGGAGCATCCTGGTGGAGAATTCCGATGTCGGGCTCAATCATTGGGAGACCATCCACATGAAGCTGCGGCTGCAAGGCAAACTGCTGATGATGAAGAGTGTGGATTACTCGACGACAGAAGATTTCAGCGATTTCAAGGTGCAGCCCCAGGAGTTGGGCTACCAGGAGGCGATCCGCCTGCTGCAGAAGACCCCTACTACGTCCGTGGTGGCGGCCAAATAGTTAATTGCAATGGAACAAGGAAGAGGGAGAACCGCAGATCCCTCCACTCCGCTACGCTCCGGTCGGGATGACAATTCTGTTTGGACACTTGGATCCCTACGCTCAAACAGAATTGTCATCCCGACCGGAGCGTAGCGGAGTGGAGGGATCTGCGGTTCTCCCTTTGCGTGCCACCCTAAGCCAGGTCGTCGTTCGACGAATCGTCGTCGTAGGATGAGTCGTCATACGACGTGTCATCCAGGCTCAAGTCGTCCTGATCGTCTCCGTCGTCCCTCAGATCGTCGCTTGCCTGCTGCAGGTTGGCGGCATCGTTGCTGCTGTCGCCCAAGCTGCTGTTGTCGACGGTGCTGGGACCCTTCGCCCGCGCCCGGGATCGTCGTAGTAATTGTTGATGACCGTTTCTTCCGGTCGACCTTCTCCGCCGAAGAACCCCCCGCCGGCCAAACCCGACGGACTACCGCCACCAAAGCCGTGCATCAACGACTCTACCCCCTGAAACGCCAATGCTCCCGCAGCCACGCCCGCGGCGGTCGTGGCGGCCGTGCGCAGGAAGCTTGAGCCTCCTCCGGGAGGCGGCGGAGGCGCCCCGTAGGCGGGCACCGGCGACCAGGGCTGGGCATAGGGCTGCGCAGGAGCCGCGCCGTAACCCGGCGGAGGCGGAGCCGGCGGTGGGGGCGGCGGTGGAGCGGGATCACGGTGCCCCAGCAGGCTGCCCAGGAAGCTGGTGGTGTGGGCGGGCTGCGGCGGAGCCTGCGCCTGCTGCCGCAGCTGGTTGATCTGCGCCGTGGCCTGCTCCAGGGCATATTTCTGCACCAGCACAGTCTGCGCCAGGATATAGAGAGCGTTGGGATTGCGGCCGAGCCTCTGCACCAGCAGCTGCTCCGCCTCGGGATCTTTCTCTGTCAGTTGGGTTTGTTCGACACGACCGACAAGGTCGTTCAACATCGATTCTTCCTGGGGAGTCATTTCATCTCCAATGCTTATTCCGTTGGATGCCGGTCAGGAAACCAGCGCCAGAGCCTTGATCTCTTCTTTGCGCACGGTCAGCCGTTCGACCAGGTCAGTGCGTACCTCAAAGCCGCGACCCGGAGTGTTGGGCACGCGAATCTCGCCCGCGGGAGAGACCTTCACCTCAGGCTCGATGATGTCCTCGGCCCAGTAGCGGCTGGAGGCGGAGACATCTCCGGGCAGCGAATAATTCTCCAGCGTAGACACAGCAATGTTGTGGGAGCGGCCCACCCCACTTTCCAGCATGCCGCCACACCAGACAGGTATCCCGCGTTCCAGGGTTGCATTATGGATGGCGATGGCCTCGCTGAAGCCCCCCACCCGTCCCAGCTTTATATTGATGATGCGGCAGGACTCCATCTCGATCGCAGCCAGGGCGTCGCGCCGGTTGCGAATGGATTCGTCCAGGCAGATGGCCGTGTCCAGACGCTGCTGCAGCATGGCGTGGAAGTAGAAATCGTCGGCCCACAACGGCTGCTCGATCATGAGCAGCTTGAATTCATCGAAGCCGACCAGGTGGTCGGCGTCCCGCAGCCGGTAGGCGGAGTTGGCATCGCAGCTCAAAAGAATATCCGGCCAGCGGTTGCGCACCGCTTCGAACATCTGCAAATCCCAGCCCGGCTTGCACTTCAGTTTGATGCGTTGATAGCCCTGGGAAAGTGGCCGTGCCTACCTTATCCATCAGCTTCTCGAGCGAAGGCTGAATGCCGATGGAGACTCCGCAGGCAATGGTCTCCCGGGTGCCCCCCAAGAGCTCGTACAAGGGAATGCGGCGCATCTGGGCTTCCAGATCCCAGAGCGCATTTTCCAGCGCCGCCTTGGCCATGCGGTGGCCGCGAACGCGGCGAAAAATCTCAGGACATTTGCCACCGCTCTGGTCTTCGGCGGCAGCAAGCAGAGGCCCGAGCTCCTGCAGAATCGTAACCCAGGCTGTATCCGTAGACTCTTCGCTAAAGTAGGGATGCTCTCCGGTGGTACATTCTCCCCAGCCGGAGAGTCCATCTGCGCGAACTTCCGCCAGCAGTACGCGGCGCTCTCTGGTTTCGCCGAAGCTGGTGGCGAACGGGTGAACTAAGGTCATGCTGAGCTCACGCAAGACAATCGATTCAATCTTCATGAAAACCTGTCTGATACCGGTTGGAGTAAAGGTGAGGAACCCTTCGGTTCCTGCCAGCGCCCGAGTTGGAAGACCCCGTTGCCCTCCGGATCGATTCTGAAACCAATCACCGCTAGTTGGCTCGCAAAAGCTTTCTCAAAATGCTCGCGATTCCTGGTCTGAATGTCAAGAACGCGATCCTGATCCAACGGGGAGTGCCTCCAATGAGCAATCTGGTGCGGTACTGAGATTTCCTGCTCTATCGCGGGAGAAACGGCTGGCTTGCCGCCCAGGGCGGAACAAACCCAATCGCTTTCCAACCACCATTCCGCGTAGAGTCGATCGGTAGGAATCTGGCCGTGCAGTCGAGACGATGTTACACCATAGAAGTTTGATGCGTAGCGACGCACAATCGCTCCAAGCTTGGCGATGTTGAGAAAACTGTTCTTGATTTCCAGCGGGTCGAAGGTCCATTCCATGCGGCCGATCCCGCGACTCAAAGCTTCCTCCCGCTGAAACAATTTAAGCCGCCTTCCAATTCCCTGGTTGCGGTAATCGGGATTGACGGCCAGCATGTGGGAATGCAGATAGGGACCTGCCCCGGAGAGGCCAGGCAAAGCCATGGCGAACCCCACCAGGCTGTCGGGATCGCCCTGCGGGCTCGTACCCGGCAGCGAAGTATCAAAGGCGCCCATCACCTGGCCCCCGATTTTTTGCGCAACAATGAAGACGCGGCGCGGCATCACGTCCCGGTCTCCATATCCCCACACGTCGACCTGTAACTGGACACAGGCGGCGAGTTCCTCAAATCCATCGCACTGCCGGATCAGGATAGGACTGGAGGCCAGATTCACAGGTAAGCCGCAGGGCTTTCTTCAGCTTTGGCCTGGCTCCAGAGCGACTCCAGTTGAGCCGCAGACAATGCTTCTAGGGGCTGGGAAGAGGCAGCTTCCATGGCCGCAAAGCGGCGGCGGAATTTCGCGTTGGTGTGGCGCAGGGCAAACTCCGGTTCAACCTGGAGCCGCCGGGCGAGGTTGACCAGGGTAAACAGCATGTCCCCCACTTCAGAAACGATGGCCTCCTGGCTGCCTGGAGGCGAGGCGGGCGGATGGTCGTGGATAGCCTGGCGCAACTCCTCTGTTTCTTCCTCCAGCTTGGCGAAAATGCCCTCGACATCCGGCCAGTCGAAGCCGCTTTTGTGCGCCCGGCTGCCCAGCTTGGCAGCTTCCAGAAGTGCGGGCAGGGAGCGCGGAATGCTATCCAGCGCAGAGGATTGCGACTCCGCCTTCTCTGCCTGTTTGATAGCGTCCCAATTGCGGAGGACCTGGGGGGCGTCGATTCCCGTAGTCTCCAGCGCGGACTTGACCGCGTTGCCGGCGGCCACCGAGGCCTGGTCTCCAAAAACATGCGGGTGGCGCCGGATCAGCTTGCGGTTCAGGCCGGAAATCACATCCGCGATGGTAAAGTCGCCGGCCTCGCTTGCCATCTGGGCATAAAAGAGCACCTGCAGCAAAAGGTCACCCAATTCCTCGCACAGGTCGTTCCAATGACGGCGCTCGATGGCGTCGAAGACCTCGTAGGTTTCCTCGAGGGTGTATTTTCGGATGGTGTCGAAGCTCTGCTCGCGATCCCAGGGACATCCATCGGGACCGCGCAGGCGGGCCATGATGCTCACGGCTTCGGCGAAAAGTGCAGCTGAAGCGGCGGCCGGGTCGCGCTCAGGGCTCATTGCAACAATGTAAACGATGCGCTTGAGGATTGCTTCGCTCCTGTTACTGTGGTCAGGCTGGCACATCCTCCCCCTGAAACTGGCCATGATTTTTTGTATCTTTTTCGGATTATGCGGCTTGCTGCTGGGCAGTTTCCTCAACGTCTGCATCGTGCGCTTGCCCGCCGGCGAATCGGTGGTGTCGCCCCGGTCGCATTGCCGCCAGTGCAAGCAGCCGATCGCCAACCGGGACAATATTCCGCTGCTGAGCTACCTGCTGCTGGGAGCGGCGTGCCGGGCCTGCGGAAGCCGCATCCCCTGGCGCTATCCGGCCATTGAACTAGCTACTTGCGTCCTCTTTGTCATGTGCTGCCTGAGATTTTCCCCGGGCTGGCTTGCGGGGTGTTGGGCCCTGCTGTGCTTCTTTTTGCTCGGCTTGGCGGTAATGGACGCCGAGACCCTGCTGTTGCCTGACCTGTTCACCCTGCCGGGACTGTTGGCAGGGGTGCTGTTTGCTGCTCTGCGTCCCGGATTGGAGAGCTCTGGCTGGGCGTGGGGGACTGCAGTACGAGCGGCGGGATGGTCTCTGCTGGCTGCTGCTGCAGCGGCCTCGGCTCTGCTGCTGATCAGCAGGAGTTTATTGGCTGGTGCGGCGGCACATGGGGATGGGGATGGGCGATGTGAAGCTACTGGCCATGCTGGCCGCGTGGCTGGGTCTGCGGCAAACCGGCCTGGTGTTGTTTCTCGCGGTGGTAGCCGGAGCACTTTATGGGCTGGGAATGATCCTGGTGAATCGCAGGCCGGGCACCTCACCGGGGCAATTGCCGGTTCCGTTCGGGACCATGCTGAGCCTCGCCGGGCTGTACAGCATTTTTCTAGGCGAGCGGACGCTGGGCTGGTACCTGCAGTTTTTCCACTAGTTTGGGACTGGCTATGGCGACGGGAACCGGCGACGGAGCCACCTTGGCGATCACAGACCGCAATTGGGTCAGGTGGTGCAATCCATGCACTACGTGGAAGCGGCGCCACTGATCCACGCGCAGCGGCCCGAGAAAGGGATGAATCGCTACCCTTTCCATGCCGAACTTGCGCCGGCAGGCGTCGAACAGCTTATCCATGGCGTCGATTTCCCGGCGCAGGAAATCGCCCAGTTGCTGCCCGTCCATAGCGGGAAAACGACCGGCGACGGGGACCGTCTCATCCAGCGCCGGCACTCCTCGGGGAAGCCTGCCGAAGGTGAGGATCATCAACTGGAGCGACCACTGCAGATAGGTGCGCTTCTGGTTGCGGGAGAGGCGCCCTTTGTTCAGCCGGGTCTCCAGGGCTTTGGAGGTCAGGCGATAGCCAAGTACCAGGTGCTCTACCACCTGCTGCGCGTTCCACTTGTAGTTCAGGCCGTTGGGGTGTAGCTGGGTTGTCTCCGCGTCCAGGCTGAGCACTTCGCTAGCGAATTGGCTTGCAACCCGTTCCAGGACAGCGTGCATTGGGGGGCCCCAGTCTGCGAAAGTGTAGAACACTCAGATTAGGAGAGAAAACCGAAAAAACGATCAGAACCTACGGAGGAACTACAACTTAGGAGCAAAAACGGAAGGAAAAGCCGCAGGGCGGCCTACTTTGCGGCCTGGAGTGTCTTGAGTGCCTTCATTGCCTGTTTGGACTTGGGACCGTTAGGCACAATGTCGAGATAAAGCTGGTAATTCCGCGCAGCGTCCGCATTGTTCTTGAGCATTTGCTGGGCTTCGGCCAAACCAAAGATGGCATCGACATCGGTGGGATCGTTGGCCATAGCATCCTGGTAACGCTCCAAAGCTCCCTGATAATTGCCCGTAGTTAAATAAAAGCCGCCCACTTCGATGTCCTTCTTGGCCCGACCTGGACTAGGCAGAGCGCGCCTTGCCTGAGCCGGGTTGTCGGTGTCACCAAGATCACCTGCGGACTGGCTGGAACTGACGCCGGGAGGCAGAGTGGTCTTGGGGGCGGGATTCTGGTCATTCCCGGCGGCTTTGGCGGCATCGCGCGAAACGGCCTCGGGGAAGGGATTGTCGTTGGCCGCAGGAGTCTTGGTGCTTCCGGTACTATCGGATGCCGCCTTCGCTGCATCGCGGGAAACCGCTTCCGGGAAGGGATTGTCGTTGGCTGCAGGAGTCTTGGTAGTTCCGGAGCCATCGGATGCCGCCTTGGCGGCATCCCGGGAGACAGCTTCCGGAAAGGCGTTCTCATCTTTTGCCGGCGGCTGCTTGGGGGCAGGTGCATCCCCAGGCGGCGTGGATGGAGATGAAGAGTCCTTGGAGTCGGCAGGCGGCTTAGGGGCCGGTTTTTTTTGCGGCTGGGGCGCGGGCGCGTCGGGAATGGACTGCCCGGCATCGTTCTGGGCGGATCCCTGCGCCTGCGCTGAGGCACTGGCTGCAAACGTTAGCAGAGCGGCAAGTGAGATTGTAAGTCTGCTACGCATCGTTGCTGCTTTAAGTCTAGACCTTCGAGTTCAACCATTCCAGCGCGCGGTCGTGTTAAAAAAATAACTACCGATCATGGGTTTGATTATTCGTTCCTCCTCCATACATGCCGCCGGCTGCTACACCACTTCACCCATCACCAAGGGTGTCAAGGTGGTGGAATACACCGGTCCACGAATCAGCAAACGAGAAGCTGACAAGCGCTTCGAGGACTCGAAGATCACCTACCTCTTCGCCATTGGGGACGGTTCCACGGTGATCAACGGCATGGGCGTGGCCATGTACATCAACCACTCCTGCGATCCCAACTGCGAGACCGAAGAGATCGAGGGGCGAGTGTGGATTCTGTCGTTGCGCCCCATCGCGCCCGGCGAAGAGCTCACCTATGACTACAACCTGTTCGACGGCGACGAGGATGATGCGCGCTGCTACTGCGGAGCCCGCAACTGCCGCAAGACAATGTATTCGCCGGAGGAGATTGCGCGAAGGAAGAAAGCAGCGCGACGGAAAGCCATCAGGGCGGCAGAGCGGAAGCGGGTTAAGAGGGGCCCCAGGAAGAGCCGCAAGGCGAGCGGCGCTGGGAAATAGACCCGGAGCAACTCGATGGTCGGAGGGTACGGGCCAAGGAGCCTGCGTGAGAACTAGAAGACACAGCAGGTTCCTCTAATCGCTAAGGCCCGGGAGGGCCGACCGCTAAACGTCAGCCCAGCCCGGCAGGGCTGGGTATCGGTTTCCGGATGAGGATGAGCGCCGTAGGCGCGGCACGATGGATGCCCTACGATCCTAAATATGTGGTGGGATGTGACGGGTGCCGCGCCTACGGCGCTCGGAGACGCACGATTTGATATCCCAGCCCTGCCGGGCTGGGCTGACGTTTAGCAGTCGGCCCTCCGGGCCTCAGCCATCAGAGAGACCTACAGTGTCTTCTGGTTCTCACGCAGACACTGTCCGGGCTGGGCTGACGTTTAGGGGTCGGCCCTCCGGGCCTTGATTTTCATTAGCGCGGCGAAAAGAGCGACACCACAAAGATGGACCCGGCGATGCAAATAACGTCTTCCACCAGCGCTACCGGCAGGTCGGGCAGACCGAAGTTCCCGGTGATCCGGCTGCGCGCAAAATAGCCCAAATAAGATCCCGCGACTGCACCGATCGCCCCCAGCAGCACCCCTCCGATCAAAGAGAACGACCCCGCGCCGGCCAACAGCAAGCCACACAGCCCTCCCAACACAATCCTGACGGTGAACCCCGGTTGTTTCAGCCTGCTTGGCGTCTTGGGGAGTTTGTCCCCGATCAATTCGCCCACAGCGCCGAGCGAGAACAGGCCGACCGCAACCTTACTGCCGGCGAAAGAGGCCCAGCCGGTCAGCGGCAGACGATGCAGCAACGCCAACCAGCAGAGAACGGCAATCGGCGAAAGCGCCCGGAGACCGGACAACATACCGATGACAAAGATCGCACACACAAGCTCGATGATGGACAGATTATAAAGTATCTAACAGTAACAAACACTTCCCCCACCCCGATTGGCCCCCGTTGCTGAGAGTTTGCTATTCCTGCTGCGATCGGATCTCGGGCTACAATCAAAGCTGCAGGCGCTTGGCCGGCCTCCCGGCCTCAGCTGCCGGCAGTCTGAATTCCTCCCTATGGCTTACCAGGTTCTCGCCCGCAAATATCGTCCCCAACGCTTCTCCGATGTCGCTGGACAGGATCATGTGACCCGTACATTGGGCCACGCTCTGGAGCAAGAGCGGGTGGCCCACGGCTATATCTTCAGTGGGCACCGTGGCATAGGCAAGACGACCATCGCCAGGATCCTGGCCATGGCCCTCAATTGCCGCAACAAGATTGGCAGTGCGCAGCGCCCTAGCCCCGAACCCTGCGGGGTGTGCGACTCCTGCACGGAGATTCGCGCCGGCAACTCCCTGGACGTAATCGAAATCGATGCCGCCACCAACCGCGGGATCGACGAGATTCGCGAGTTGCGGGAGGCGGCGCGCTACGCCCCCGCCCGCGACCGCTACAAGATCTACCTGCTCGACGAAGCCCACCAGATCACCGATGCCGCCTTCAATGCGCTGCTGAAGATCCTGGAGGAACCACCGGAACACGTAGTCTTCATGATGGCGACCACGCAGCCGGAGGATATTCCGCAGACCATCCGATCGCGCTGCCAACATTTCAGCTTCCACGCCGTTACCTTCGATGACATCGTCACCCAACTGACCCAGGTCGCCACCCAGGAAGGCATTCTCGCCGATCCGCAGGCGATCGCCCTATTGGCCGAAGCGGGCGATGGCTCGATGCGCGATGCGCTTTCCATCATGGACCAGGCCATCGCCAGTGCACCCATGGTGGACGGCCAGGCCAAGCTCGACGGCAACGAAATCCGGGAGTTGATGGGGACGGTGCCGGATGCCGTCTTCGAACGCATGCTCGAAGCCATCGGCGAGGGTCAGAGCGCGGCCGTGATGGAGGAGCTCAACCGGCTGCTGAACGCGGGCAATAGCCCGTCGCAGATGGCGCGCCAGATGGTGCGCTACCTGCGCAACTGCCTGATGGCCAAGCTGGGCGGAGAGAAGACGCAGCTGCTGCAGATCTCAGGCGATGAACGCGCCCGCGCGGTGCGCACCGCCACCCTCTTCAGCGAAGAGGATCTGACCCGTTTCCTGCAGGTAATGCTGCGCACCTTCGATGAACTGAACTATCGCCAGGAGCCGCGCCTGCATCTGGAGCTGGGACTGATGAAGCTGGTTCACCTGCAGCGCCTGATCCCGTTGGAGCAGATCCTGAGCGGCCTGCCGGGTGCGGGGCGTCCCCCGGCTGCGCCCAGCGTGACCAGAAGCAATCCCCGGCCGACGGCCGCCACAGCCCCAGCCCCCGCTCCAGCGCCAAGGCCGCTTCCAGCCGAGCCGGCGAAACCGCCAGCGCCTTCCCCGTTCGAGCTTGATCGCCAGCGCAAGCTGAGCAGTTGCGAGGCGGAGGTGGTGGTGCGGGCTGCTCCACCGGTGGTTGCTCCCGAAGTGAAGGTTGCTCCCGAAGTGAAGGCTGCTCCCGAAGCGAAGGCTGTTCCCGAAGTGAAGGTTGCGCCCGAAGTGAAGGCTGCTCCCGAAGTGAAGGCTGTTCCCGAAGTGAAGGTTGCTCCCGAAGTGAAGGCTGTTCCCGAAGTGAAGGCTGTTCCCGAAGTGAAGGTTGCGCCCGAGGTGAAGGCTGCTCCGGAGGCGATAGCTGTTCTGGAAGTGAAGGCTGAGCCGAAGCCATCGCCGGTCCAAACCGCGACGGCGGACCTGGATAGCCTGCGCGACGTGGTCACCGCGGCGCTCAACGAGCAGGGGCACAACACCGCGGCATCGCTGCTGGGAGCCGGGCGCTGGAAAATGGACGAGGATGGCGCGATTCAGGTGGAGGTTGGGGTCAAGAAAACCATGCTCGGCCTGACCATGAACGGCGAGGCCTGGAAGATTGTCCGCGAGGCGCTACGTACGGCGGGCGCCACGCAAAAGATGACCGTGGTGCCGGGCGAATCCACCGAGCAGGCGAACGCGAGCCCGCGAGTATGGTCGCGCGATAGCATTGAAGCGGTAGCCTTGGGCAATCCATTGGTGCGCCAAGCGCAGGAGATGTTCCATGCCGAAGTGCGCAGCGTACTCGATCTGAGAAACCAGGGCAATGATTCCCGGAATAAAGGTTGAATTTGGGAAGGTGGAATAGGCTGTGAACCCTTTAAAGATGCAGGAAATGCTGGAACAGGCGCGCCACATGCAGGACCAGATGCAGGAAAAGCTGAACCAGACGGTGGTGGAAGCGTCCTCGGGCGGTGGCGCCGTAACGGTAAAGATGAATGGGCAGAAGCAGGTGTTGCAGCTGAAGATCGACGCGGCCGCAGTGATGAGCCTGAGTTCCAGCCCGGCTGATGTCGAGATGCTGGAAGATCTGATAACAGCGGCGTTCAATGAGGCGGGCCGTCGCGCCGATGAGGCGATGAAGTCCAATCTGACCGGGATGCTGGGCGGCTTGAACCTGCCTCCGGGGCTTCTCTAGCCTTGTCTCAATTTGCAGAACCGATGGCGCGGCTGATTGAAGAGCTGCGCAAATTGCCCGGAATCGGGGCCAAGAGCGCGCAGCGGCTCGCCTTCCACATCCTGCGCGCGAGCACCGAAGATGCGGGAGCGCTGGCCGACGCGGTGCGTGAGTTGAAGGCCCGGCTGCTGCTGTGCTCAACCTGTAACAACATCACCGATGTGGATCCATGCATCTACTGTGCCAGCGCGACGCGCAGCCAGCGGGTGGTGTGTGTGGTGGAGGAGCCGGGCAACATCGCAGTAATTGAAAAGACGCGCAGCTATAACGGCGTCTATCACGTATTGCACGGTACCTTGTCACCCCTGCACGGGGTAGGCCCGGAGCATCTGAGGACCGACAGCCTGCTGGCCCGGGTTGCCCAGGGCGAAGTGGAAGAAGTGATCCTGGCCACCAATCCGACGGTGGAAGGCGAGGCGACAGCGGTCTATCTGGCCGATCTGCTGCGCTCAGCGGCGGTGCGCGTGACCAGAATCGCCACCGGAGTGCCGGCCGGGAGTGACATCGAGTATGCCGACGAGGTAACCATGACGCGCGCCATGGAGGGCCGGCGGGAGCTCAAGTTCTAGCTGCGGATGGAAGGCGGCAGCCAGTAGACCAAGAGGAACAGGACGGGAGTTCTGAATCCCCACGGAAGACGAGGGACAGGACGGGTGCCCCAGTTTCGCCAACCTGCCCCGGCTTGCCGTGGGAGCGTACCTGGGACGAAAAAGACGGGGGCAAAGCCCCCACCACTGCTTTTAGCATTCCACATCGCAAGACCTTCATCGGTGAGGATGGTTTGCTCCACAACCATCACAAAAGCAATCGTAGGGCTTCGCCCGTCGTTTTCGGCCCATGTACGCTCCCACGGCACGCCGGGGCAGGTTGGCGAACCTGGGGCACCCGTCATCTCTTAATCCGGGGCTGTAGCGGGAACGCGCTGCTCTCGATCCTGCTCCTTTTGTCTTCCCTAACATCGGCAGCACAAACAACCGCGCAGGCAGCTCTCACCTCTGCATTGCAGGGCACTCCGGCGGTCGGCCTGGTGGTCGACGTAAAAACAGGACGCCAATTAGCGGCGGTGAGGGCGATCAACGAGCGCCATGCACCAGGATCCATCCTTAAACCACTCTTCCTGGCTGCCGCCCTCGAGCAGCACGAAGTGCTGCCCGAGACCACCGTCTTCTGCCGCCGCAACCTGCACATCACCGACGGAACCCGGGACTGGAACCTGGCTTGTACACATCCCCAGGGGGACGTCGCCTTCACCGCGAAAGAAGCACTCGCCTACTCCTGCAACCGCTACTTCGCGGAACTTGCCGACCGCATTCCGCCCGCGCAGGCATCAGCCATCCTCGAACACTACGGTCTGGCGTCAGGCTCCGTTCCACAGAGCCGGGAGCAGAAGGAGCTCCTGGTGTTGGGCGTCGCTGGAATCGCCGTCTCCCCTGCACAGATGGCGGTTGCCTATCGAAGGCTGGCGCTGGAACTCGACCAGGCCAACGCCCCAGCGGTGCGGGAAGGGCTGAGGGACTCAGTCACCTACGGCATGGCGCACAATGCCGACGTGCCGGGCATGGAGATCGCAGGCAAGACCGGGACCGCGGGCGATGGAGCCCAAGGCCGGAGCCATGGATGGTTCGCCGGCACCGGTCACCTGGGCCACAAGGAAGTGGTGGTCGTGATCTACCTCCCGCTGGGCAACGGAGCTGATGCCGCCCGGCTGGCGCACAACTTCTTCCTCGCCTCAAGCCCACCCGCGCCGGAGAGCGCACGCTTGCTGACCGTCGAGCTCTTCTCGACCCGGGCCGTGAAGGCCCTCACGGCAACCCCATTGGGGCAGCCGGCACCGACCCAGATAAACTGGGCGCCGGAGGGCCTCCGGCTCTCTTCGGGAACCACGGTAAAGCAACTTTCCTTGAGTGGAAGCATGCGCATGCGAGCCGGCGCCGGCGATGCGCAGGAGATTTCTGCCGCGGGAAAATGGACCATCACCTGGCGGCGAGATGGCCTGCGTGTGCTGCTGACGCTGCCCAGCGAAAACTACGTAATTGCTGCGCTCAACGGCGAAGCGGCTCCGGACGAGCCGATGGCCTCGCTCAAGGCGATGGCCATCAGCATACGCACCTTCGCCCTGGCGAACGCGAACCGCCATAGCGGGGAAGATTTTGGGCTATGCGACAGCACCCATTGCCAGGCCCTACGCCTGGGTAAAGCACGCCCTGAGGTGGAGCGCGCCGTACGCGAGACCGCCGGCGAGACCCTGTGGTTCGGCGGCCAGCGAGCGCACATCTATTACACCCAGCACTGCGGCGGCACGAGTGAAGCTGCAGGCGACGTCTGGCCAGCAGAGCACGCCAGCTACCTGGCGGGAAATCATGCCGATCCGTACTGCCTGCGCCGGTCTCCGGCCGAGTGGCACGCGCGGATGGATCTCTCCCAGCTCAGCGGGATTTTTCGCGCCCAGGGTTGGCAGACGCCCTCGCCGATAAGCGCCATCCGCGTGACCAGGGTCAGCCAGACCGGCCGCGCCGAGCTGCTGGAAGTGACCGGCCAGGGAGCGCCGGCCAAGCTCTCGGCTAGCAGTTTTCGCTTCGCCGTGGACCGTGCCTTGGGTTGGAACCAGATGCGCAGCGACTGGTATACGGTCAGCATCGCGGGCTCTGCGCTGGAGATAAAGGGCCGCGGCTATGGACACGGCGTAGGCCTGTGCCAGGCAGGCGCCTATGAGATGGCGGCGGAAGGCCAGAGCGATACCCAGATTCTCAGCTTCTACTTCCCTGGCGCCATCGCCGGCATCACGCCGGCCGGCGACGGATGGCGAAGCGTCGCGGGTTTGGGATGGACGCTGCTGACCACCGATCCCGCCAGCGGGCTGGTAGCCGAAGGAAATGCCGCCTGGGCCAGGGCGCGGTCGCTATTTGGCTCTCCAGCGGTCGCCCCCACGGTGCAGGAGCTGCCCAGCACGGAGCTCTTCCGCCAGACCACCGGAGAGCCGGGCTGGATGCTGGCCTCGACCCGGGGCAGCAACGTATTCTTGCAGCCTGCCGGCGTGCGGCAAAACAACGGAGGGACTGAAGCCCTGCTTTTACATGAGTTTTTGCATGTTTTGGTGGAACAGCAGGCGGGAGAAAAAGCCCCGCTGTGGCTGCGGGAAGGACTGGTTGAGACGTTGGCTAACTCGGGTCAGTTCAGGGGAGATATGCCGGCGAAGGAATTGGATGCCGCGTTGGCCCACCCCGCCGATGCTGCCGCTTCGCGGCAAGCACACCAGGTTGCGGCCCGGATGGCCGCCCTGCTCTGCACACGCTACGGTATGGCGGTGGTGCGAGACTTTTTGCGCAATGGCGTGCCCTTGGACATCCTTAAGAGCCTGCCATTTGCGGACGAGCCTGCAGCTCCCAACGGAGGTGCTGGTTCTTTATCAGGAGTTCGGCGATAATCGCCCGCAAACAGCGATTTTCCTGGGCTAGTAGTTCCCCATCCGATTGCGGGTCGAGGCTCTCGATTAGGTCCGCGAACATGGGCTCGTAGGGGGTTTCGTGGATCTGTGCGTTCGCTATCATGGACGGCCTTTCTAACACTTCCTTACGACTATCAACAAAGTAGCCCGCCCCCCAAAAAGACGAAAGCCCAAATGGTGCTGTGCCGCACGCCCCCTTTGGTAGCGTTCTCGCCCACCCTTTCGCCCGCCCGAAAAGTGAGCAAAACAGAACAGATTCCCTCTTTTACTTAGTGCGATGCTGAAGCAGCCTGCTGCTGTAGGGGCGTATCATTATGGATAACTCCCTGAATTATCACTACACCGAAGAGGTCGCAACCGTGAACGATGCGAAGCAACCAGCCTTCGATCCGGAGGCCTTTTTAACCAGTGCCGGGCTGGGACGAAGGATCGTCCAATTTAAGGCACACGAGGCCTTCTTTTCCCAGGGAAGCGCCGCCGACTCCATTTTTTATCTACTCAAGGGCCGTGCCAAGCTGACAGTCGTTTCGGCAGCTGGTAAGGAAGCCACCATCACACTACTCACCGTAGGCGACTTTGTGGGAGAAGAGTCGATTGCCGGAGCCCTGGGACGCCGCTTGGCGACGGCGACAGCTAGCAGCGCCTGTACCGCCCTCAAAATAGAGCGGACGGAGATGATCCGCGTAATGCACGAAGAGCACGCTTTCTCCGATCTTTTCCTCAAGTTTCTCCTGGCCCGGAGCATGCGCACGCAGGCCGACCTGGTGGACCAGCTTTTCAACTCCAGCGAAAAGCGTCTGGCCAGGATTCTCCTGCTGATGGCGGAGTTCGGCATGCCAGGCGAACCCGAAAGCCTGATCCCGAAGATCACCCAGGAGACCCTGGCAGAGATGATCGGGACCACCCGCTCCCGGGTTAGCTTCTTCATGAATCGCTTTCGCAAACTCGGCTTCATCGAATACAACGGCCGCATTAAGGTACATAAGTCACTGCTCAACGTAGTCCTGCACGATCATCTGTTGCAGCACAATGCGACCGGCAACACACCTGCGGATGCGTCGAGGGAAAAATTCAGACTACAAAAGCGCCGTCCCGGCGTAGTCGCCATCCGGAAGGCAGGAAAGTAAACAACCCACATCATTCCCGATTCTTCCCCAGCAAGACGGAGCCAGATGAAGATCAACTCTGAAGAATTTCGTGTGCCTCCCGGAAAGGAGTTCAAACTCGCTGACCGGCCGACCATTATCAAACCTTTCTATCACTCGAAAAAACAATACAAGGAGATCTTGCAGGAACACGTGGCAGAGTTGAGCACACTGCAACAGCTGCACTTTGCCTCCAATCGCTACGCGCTACTGCTGATTTTTCAAGGGATGGACTCCGCCGGAAAGGACGGCGCTATTCGCCACGTCATGTCCGGGATCGATCCGGCGGGATGCGATGTTTCCAGTTTCAAACAGCCGAGTGCGCAAGAGTTGGAGCATGACTTTCTCTGGCGCACAACCTGCCGCCTTCCCGAACGGGGGCGAATCGGCATCTTCAATCGTTCCTACTATGAAGAAGTGCTGGTGGTTCGCGTCCACCCCGAGATTCTCCGCAGCCAGGGCCTTCCGGAAGAGCTGGTCGATGAGAAGAACATCTGGGAAGAGCGGTATCGCTCCATCGTCGAACTGGAGGGCCACCTCTATCGAAATGCAACTCGGACGATCAAGTTTTTTCTCAACATTTCCAAGGCGGAGCAGAAAAAGCGATTTCTCGCGCGCATCGACGAGCCGGAAAAGAACTGGAAATTCAGCCTGGCGGATATTCACGAACGGAAATATTGGAAGAAATATATGGAGGCGTATGAGGAGTGTCTGAATGCCACCAGCACCCATCAGGCGCCCTGGTATGTTGTTCCCGCGGATGATAAAGAGAATGCCCGCCTGATTATTGGCCGCATTGTTCTTGATACGCTGGAGAGCCTCAAGATGGCCTATCCCAAGACCACGGCGAAGCGGCGCCGTGAATTGCAGGCGATCGCCAAGCAGCTAAAGAAAAACTGACCAAGTCCATAAGGCTTTGAGGAACATCTATGGACAGGCGGCACAAATCGCCGGCTGCCTGTCTTTCGCAGTGCCCACAACTCGATTTTTTAGGGAGATGAAGTGAGCGACGCACACACAGTCAGTACCTGGCCCAACGTAGAAGGCATGGACGCACTCGCTGAGCTTGCGCTCAACCTTCACTGGTCGTGGAACCATGCGTCTGACGAGATCTGGAAGAGTCTCGACTCCGAACTCTGGGAGGCAACGCAAAATCCCTGGCTGATTCTGCGCACTGTTTCTAAAGAGAAGATCAAATCTCTGTTAGCGGCGCCGGACTTTCGTCAGCGCATCCAGGAGCTACTGCTCCAGAACCACGAATCCGCGGACACCTGGTTCCAGCAGAAACATCCCGGCGCCGCTCTTTCCTCAGTCGCGTACTTCAGCATGGAATTCATGTTGACCGAGGCGCTGCCTATCTATTCGGGCGGACTCGGCAATGTAGCCGGCGATCAGATGAAAGCGGCGAGCGACTTAGGTGTGCCCGTAGTCGGAATCGGCTTGCTCTACGGGCAGGGATATTTCCGCCAGGCATTTGATTTGGCCGGCAACCAGCAGGCGCTTTACCCGGTCAACGATCCCGGCCAACTGCCCATTCGCCCACTGCGTCAGGCTAATGGTGAATGGCTAAGGTTACAGATTCAGCTGCCTGAATCGAAAATCTGGCTGCGCTGCTGGGTGGTGTCTATTGGAAGGAACAAGCTCTACCTCCTCGACACCAACGACTTCGCCAACTCCGCCGCCCACCGCGGCATCAGCAGCGAGCTCTACGGCGGTGACTCCGAGATGCGATTGAAGCAGGAGATCGTGCTGGGCATCGGCGGCTGGCGCTTACTGCGCGCCCTGGGTCTACAGCCTGAGGTCTGCCACCTGAACGAGGGCCATGCGGCGTTTGCGGTTCTCGAACGGGCGCGCAGCTACATGGAGGATCACAAGACATCCTTTGACGTTGCCCTGACCGTCACCCGCTCGGGCAATTTGTTTACTACCCATACGGCGGTCGCCGCCGGCTTTGACCGCTTCGATCCAGAGCTCATGCGTAAGTATCTGCGCCATTACGCGGAGGATGAACTTGGCATTCCTCTGGAGGATTTGCTCGCCATGGGACGGCAGAATGCCGGCGATCGTCTGGAACCCTTTAACATGGCCTATCTTGCTGTACGTGGCAGCAGCCAGATCAACGGCGTAAGCAAACTGCACGGGCAGGTGAGCCGGCACATCTTCCAGGTGCTGTTTCCCAGATGGCCCGAGCATGAGGTCCCCATCGGCTCGGTGACCAATGGCATCCACGTGCCTACCTGGGACTCAGCGCAAGCAGATGCAATCTGGACCAATTTTTGCGGCAAGAAGCGTTGGCGCGGAGATGGGCCGCAAGCAAACGAGATTCATCAGGCAAGCGATGCCCAGTTATGGCAGATGCGCAACCTCGAACGTAAGCATCTGATCGACCGTGTGCGCCGGCGCTACGCGCATCAACTCGGATCAGAAGACTTAGCCTCACAGGATTTGAGCAATCTACTGCATGAAGAGGTGCTCACCGTGGGATTCGCGCGCCGCTTTGCTACGTATAAGCGGCCGAACCTTTTATTGCACGATCCTGAGCGGCTGATTCGCTTGCTTTGCGATCCCCGGCGCCCAATCCAGTTAATCCTGGCCGGAAAAGCGCATCCTCAGGACATCCCCGGGCAGGCGCTGATCAAGAGATGGAATGACTTCATCCAGCGTCCTGAAGTCAAAGGCCATATTGTCTTTCTCAGCGACTATGACATGCAGATGGCGCAGGAATTAGTGCAGGGCATCGATCTCTGGATCAACACGCCGCGGCGTCCCTGGGAAGCCTGCGGGACGAGCGGCATGAAAGTGCTGGTCAATGGAGGCTTGAATTTTTCTGAACTCGACGGCTGGTGGGCCGAGGCTTACTCTCCCCAGGTGGGATGGGCCATCGGCGACGGCCTGGAACATGGGGACGATCCCGCGCGGGATGCCCTGGAGGCCGAAGCGATGTACACCCTCCTGGAGCAGGAGGTCGCCCCTGAGTTCTATCAACGAGACGAACAGGGCATGCCGTCCAAGTGGGTGGGCCGTATCCGGGAGAGCATGTGTCAGCTCACACCGGAATTTTCCGTCGGCCGCACACTTCGCGACTACACCCAGGATCACTACCTGCCCGCGGCCTCTGGTTATGCCCAACGGGCCGCAAAAAGAAAGCGCTCTGGGTGCTGAGTTGCTCGCGTGGCAGCAAACCATTGTTCAACAATGGAAGACCGTGCGCTTCGGCACTGTGAGCGTCGAAACCCATGACCACCTGCATATCTTCCGGGTACAGGTCGTGCCGGGTGATCTCCCACTGGATGACTTAAAGGTAGAGCTCTACGCCGAGCCCCTGCAGGACGGCGAATCCGCCGTCCACGCAATGACTGCAAGCGAGAATGGGCCCGATGCAAAAGGAATCGTAACCTACTCGGCGCAAGTAGCGGCCAGCCGCGCCGCCCGTGACTACACACCACGCATCGTCCCTTATCATCCGAGTGTTTCTGTGCCCCTCGAGGCAAACCAGGTCCTTTGGCAACGTTGATATCTGTCGGCCCCCGGGAACATTTCGTTCTATGATCCGTATCTATCAGGATGAACGTAACCAGTCCCGCAGCTAGCGCCGTAAGCGCAGTCCGGAAGCCCTCCCCCTTCACCTCGGGAACGGCCATCGTGATGTACGTCGCCCTGGTGCGCATCGTTCTCTACTTCTTTGCCGGACCCCACTACGGATACTTTCGCGATGAGCTCTACTACCTGGCGTGCGGAGAACATCCCGCCTGGGGATATGTCGATCAGCCGCCGCTGATCGCGTGGACCGCGTGGTTCCTGCAGCACACAATCGGTACCTCGCTGTGGGCACTGCGGCTGCTCCCCGCCCTGGCCGGCACTTCGACCGTCGTTCTTTCCGGTCTGCTGGCACGCGAACTGGGAGGCCGCCGATGGGCCATGTTTCTTGCCGCGCTGGCGGCGCTCATGGCGCCTGTCCTGCTCGCCATGTCGCACTTATTCACCATGAACGCCTTCGACCCGTTGCTTTGGACGGCGATCGCCTACCTGGTCGTACACATTGCCAGGGACGGAAGCCAGCCTCTTTGGCTGGTTGTAGGCGCGCTCGCGGGAATCACCATCCTGAACAAATATGCCGTTCTCTTCTGGCTCGGGGGAGTGGTCATTGGCATTTGCCTGACCGGGCTTCGTTCCAGCCTGCGCCATCGCTGGTTCTGGCTGGGCTGTGCCCTCGCCACGGCCATCGCGGCGCCTAATTTTCTCTGGCAGTGGCAGCACCACTTCCCTTTCCTGGAGCTGATGCACAATGTCCGCGCTGAGGGCCGCGACATTTTGCTTCCCCCGCTGCCCTATCTTCAGGCCCAGGCCCAGATGCTCGGTTTTGTCGCCGCCCTGCTCGTGCTCTTTGCCCTGCTGTTCTTTTTTTCCCGGCCAGGACGGCCCTACCGTGCTCTTGGATGGGCTTACCTCATCTTTCTGGCAGAGATGATGGCCC
Source organism: uncultured Acidobacteriaceae bacterium (assembly GCA_963821315.1). Taxonomy (GTDB): domain Bacteria; phylum Acidobacteriota; class Terriglobia; order Terriglobales; family Acidobacteriaceae; genus PALSA-350. Next base: position 216,618 of record CAWGDP010000026.1, read on the forward strand.
TTCGCGGCAAGATGTATTACGTCGCGCCTGTCTACCCCATGCTGTTCGCCGCCGGCGCGGTGTGGATGGAAGGCGCTACCGAACGAAAGCGCTGGATCTGGGCCAAGCCGGCGCTTGCCCTGGCAATCATTGCCATCTCCGGTATCTATGCGCCGACGATTCTGCCCATCCTCAGCGTGCCCCACTTTCTCGCCTACGAACACGCGCTGGGCATCGAGCAGCAGCAGTTCGAACATATGCAGCCGGGAGTGCTTCCCCAACTTTACGCGGACATGTTCGGCTGGGAGGAGATGGTGCAGCGGGTGGCGGCCTACTATCACTCGCTTTCTCCGGAGGAGCAACGGAAGACCGCCATCTATGCCAATAACTATGGCGAGGGAGGAGCCATCGACTTCTTTGGGCCAAAGTACGGTCTTCCCAAGGCCATCGGGGGCCACCAGAACTACTGGATCTGGGGGCCGCGCGATTACACCGGTGAGAGTCTGATCGTCTTAGGCGAAGGAGAGGAGCGCAACATGAAGACGTATTGTGCCAGCTATTCGATCGTCGGCGATATCAAAGACCCGCTCTCCCGGAGAGACGAATGGCTTCCCATCTATCACTGCCACGGGCTCAAGTTGAATCTGCAAACCGACTGGCTGCAACTCAAGCGCTGGCAATGAGCGCAGTAAAGTGAGCTATTTAGCTCAGAACTTCTTTCACGGTCCTGAAACACTACAGGCGAGGCTTCGGGATCCGCTTTCCAAGCCCAAAAGAGGGACATCAGATGCCGCTTATGCAGCTCGTCATTTCGCTCGTCGCTGTTGGAGTACTGTTGTGGCTCGTGAATCGCTTCATACCCATGCAATCGAGCATCAAGTCCATCCTGAACGGGGTGGTTGTCATCATAGTCGTAATCTGGCTAGCCAACCTGTTCGGCCTGTTCGCTCCGCTTTCGAGAATGCACGTAGGCCGGTGAGCGGCGCTCTACCCGAGTCTCCCCTGCCTCGGGAAATCTACGGCCTGGTGGTCCCCCAATAGAGTTGTTTCACCTTGAACCCCTTTTTCATCGGCGGCGGATCTACCTTGCCCCACGCAGCATGGTTCCAGGTAACCGCTTGCAACCCTTCGTGGGCAGGCGCAAACACCATGGGCGACTCGAGCGGCTGACCCTCTACGGCATCGAACGTGACCGTAACCTGGCTGCCGCTGTCAACCCAATGGCCAAACAATGTTGTGGACCCATTCCCTGGATCTTCTGTAACTGTCGCTGTACCATCCCTACCCAGGCTCAGGTTCATGGAGGGAAGGGCGAAGTGGGAAAGATAGACGCCGGCAAACTTTGAATGCGCGGTCGTATTATCAGCGAGTGTAGCCTGCGAAAACCACACGGCGCCGCAGGCCAGGGAAAAGTGCAGGAGTAGAAGACGAGAAGCTCTCATAGTTCTTGCAGTCTAGTCCCGAATCCTCCGCAAAAAATGCACAGAACCGCAAGTATCTGTGCATTGATTCCTATTTCAAGACCAGAAATAAACTTCTTTTAATCGTATAAGGCTTGTCATCTTAATCGGAGCGTTGCCCGGTTCTCCCCGCTGTGCGCAAACGCTGTTCCGCCCGGCCCTCTTCCATTTGGGTTGACATCCGACCCAAAGAAGAGGACACTTGGGTCGAATGGCTACCCAAGAGAGCAACGACGACCGTATCGCCTTATTGCAGGGCACGCTGGACCTGCTGATCCTCAAAACCCTGGTGCTGGGGCCTTGCCACGGGCAAGGCGTAGCGCGATTAATCCAGCGCCAGTCGGAAGAAGTGTTTTTCGTCGACCACGGGTCGCTTTACCTGGCGCTGCAGCGGCTGGAAGACAAAAAGTGGATTCGCGCGAAATGGGGTGTGAGCGACAACAACCGCAAGGCGCGCTTCTATTCATTGACGGCCAAGGGGCGCGAGCAGCTGCTGGAGAAGACCAGCGAGTGGCGGCGGCTGACACGAGCCATGGATTTGATCCTGGAGTCCAGCAAAGGACCTCAGCGAGAGGAAGCATAACCATGTTCTGGCGCAAGCGCAGTGCGGAGGATTTCGCAGAAGAAATCAAGGCGCATCTTGAACTCGAAGCCGACGACTTGAAGCAGGAGGGTTTGAGCGACGACGAAGCGCGCTGGAAGGCACGACGTGCCTTCGGCAATGTCAGTGTTGCGCAGGAACACTTTTATATCAAAGACCGATGGGTGTGGTGGGACAAGCTATTGCGCGACCTTCGCTTTGGTATGCGTTCCCTGCGCCAGAGTCCAGGGTTTGCGGTGACGGCGATACTGACGCTGGCGCTGGGAGTGGGGGCAAACACGGCGGTATTCAGCGTGATGAACGCGGTGCTGTTGCGGTCGCTGCCCATCGCCAATCCGCAGCAGGTGGTGAATCTGCGCACCTCAAACTCGCCGCGGGGAACAGGGACGATCGATAGCCAGGACGCGTTCTCCTATCCGGTCTATGACGCACTGCGCCACCAGGGCGACGTTCTGAGCGATGTGATTGCGATCGCGGGATTATCGACGGACAAAGTGAATGTGCGCATCGGCGCGCAGCCGGAGACGGCGGAAGCCGACATGGTGAGTGGGAATTTTTTCAGCGCGCTGGGCGTGAAGCTGGCTCGCGGACGCGGATTCACTCCCCACGAAGAGACTGACCACGCACAGACCATGGTAATCAGCTACAGCTACTGGACCCGCCGCTTCTCTCGCGATCCGGATGTGTTGGGGAAGACACTGTATGTGAAGGGCATTCCCTTCACCGTTGTAGGCGTAACCGCGGAAGGTTTTGAAGGCACAGAACCGAGCCACTCCCTGGACTTCTGGATCCCGCTGCAGAATCGCGTCGAGCTCAATGTGCTGGGCAATCCCCCGGAAAAAGGCAAACTCTATCAGCAGGATCCGACATGGTGGTGCCTGCAGCTCATGGGGCGGCTGGCTCCCGGAGTAAGCCGCGAGCAGGCAGTCTTGCGTTTGCAGAAGGTATTTCAGACCGCGGCCTATCTTGGCTTGGGTTCGCCGATGCCGGGGGAGAAGCCGCCGGTGCTGAGCTTCGCAGATGCAAAAAACTTTCCCGGGTATGACGGGATGTACGGCAAGCCACTGCGCATGTTGATGGCCATGGTTGGCCTGGTGCTGCTGATTGCGCTCACCAATGTAGTGATGCTGCTGATGGCCCGCAATGCCGCCCGGCAGCGAGAGTTCTCTTTGCGGCTGGCGTTGGGCGTGCGGCGCAGCGAGTTGCTGCGTCAACTGCTCACCGAGAGTTTGCTGTTGGTAATAGTGGCCGGCGTGCTGGCGTGGGGTTTTGCCCTGCTGGCGACGCGCATGCTGGCGCAGTGGGCGCTCATTGAAACGAGCCTTGCTCCAGATAAGACTGTGCTGTTATTCACGCTGGCGGTGCTGGCGTTTGCAGCCGTGCTCTTTGGCCTGGCGCCCTTTCGGGTGGCAATTGCCGGCGGCGCGGAGCTGGTGCTGAAGACTTCCGCAGCCACCTCGAGCGCAGACCCAGGCAAGGCGCAAACCGGCAGGATCATCGTCACGCTGCAGATGGCGCTGTGCCTGGTGCTGCTGGTAGGCGGCAGCTTACTGCTTCGCACCCTGCGCAACCTGGAGAATATCCCGCTCGGCATGCAGACGGACGGGTTGGTGGTCTTCGGCTTGAATCCCCAGGGGCTCCATCCCGAAGCCAAGCTGGTCTCGTTCTACCAGGAGCTGGAGCGCCGTCTGCGTGTCCTGCCGGGAGTGGAGTCTGTGACCGTGATGCAGTCCCGCCTTGGATCATGGTGGTCGAACAATAACAATGTGATGGTTGACGGCAAAGACCCGGACGCGGCCACGGGAAAGCCGACGCTAGTGCGAAGCAATGATATTGGCCCCGACTTCTTCCGCACTCTGGGCGTGCCGGTTTTGCTGGGCCGCGAGTTCACGGACGCCGACAACGCCACCTCGCAAAAAGTCGCGGTAGTGAATGAGCTGTTCGCGCAACGTTTTTTACCCAACCAGAATCCCCTGGGACACCAAGTCAACGGGTTGGTGATTGTAGGCGTGGTCAAGAACCACAAATACCGCAGCATGGACGAGGAACCAATCCCGATGGCCTGGTGGGACTACGCGCAGGCGCCGGAAGAAGGCCAACTAAACGTGGAGATGCGGGTGCGTGGCGATGCACTGGCGATTCTGCCGGAGGTGCGCAAGGTTGTCGCGCAGATGGACCCCGATGCGCCCCTGATTCAGCCCATATTGCAGCGCAAGCAGTTTGAACGGACCATCTCGCAGCAGCTGATGTTCGCTCGGCTGGGAGAGTTCTTTGGCTTGCTGGCGATTGTGCTGGTGGCCACCGGATTGTACGGAACGCTAGCCTATCGCGTAAACATGCGCACGGCAGAGATTGGCGTGCGCATGGCGGTCGGTGCACGGCGTGGCCAGGTGGTTTGGATGATCCTCAAGGGCAGCGTCGTGCTGACCGCCATCGGAGTCCTGATGGGTATTCCCCTGGCGATGCTGGTGGGGCGAGCCTTGACGTCATCCTTATACGGCGTGAAGCCGTTGGATGCAGTGAGCTATCTGCTGGCAGTGGCCGGTGTAGCCGCGGTTGCCTTGGCGGCGAGCGCGGTGCCTGCGGCTCGCGCGGCAAATGTCGATCCTCTAACCGCCCTGCGCGCGGAGTAACAAAGCGGCCTTATTACTGGCTCCAATGGACCCTGTCTTCCGGCAGAAGCACCAATTGCCTTGCGCCCTCCATCGTCTTTGGGAAGAGGATTTCAGTATAGTCACCGCGATTCACCGCCCGCATCACGCGGATCGTCGCCAATGCTTTTGTCTCTCCACACGAGTCGAGGCGAAAGCCGGCACCAGCATGGGATAACCCGCATTTCCTTCGATGGTGTAATTGACTTGAATGGAGAGTTTCCGATGCAGACAGCCAGAGAAACACAACAGCAGCAACGGAAGAAGAGCTGCCGACATTTTGTACCGTCTCAAAATCATCGCAGAGCCGTCTAGTAGACACTCTACATGCCTTGGGAGTAGAGTGCCTACATCTATGGCAATCGGGTATGGTGAGCGGGAAGGAAATGACGCATGAAGCGCCGGTGGAATCCCTTCGATCGCCGTAAGAACGAACTGGAGGAGGAGATTCAGGCTCACCTGCAGATGGCGATTGCAGACCGAACAGATCGCGGGGAATCTGCCGAAGAGGCTCGCAGCGGAGCCCTGCGGGAGCTGGGAAATCTCGCCTTGGTAAGTGACGTCACCCGCGAGACGTGGGGCTGGCTTTGGCTGGAACGGCTGGCCCAAGACTTGCGCTACGCAATGCGGCAATTACGGAAGGCGCCGGGCTACGCGATTGCGGCGATTGGGACGCTGGCCCTCGGCCTGGGTGCGACCATTACCATGTTCACAGTCGTCGATCGCGTGTTGCTGCGCCCACTACCCTACCAGCGCGCCCAAGAATTGGTGGAAATCAAAGAGGCCGGCAGCAAGGGCGTTGTGGGTTGGGGATCGCCGTTTCTCGATATCGAGCAATGGCAGCGGCAAAATCGGACGCTGAGACAAATAGCCTTTCACGAGCTCACGGGCGACCTGGGTCACCTTTACTTCCTGGAGGGTAATAGCGGCGCGACCCAGGTGAACGCTCCGCGTATCAGCGCCAACCTGTTTCCGATGCTCGGCGTGCGTCCTGCACTCGGGCGGGACTTCAGCGAGGCCGGTGAGAGCGGAACGGTACGCGCCGAGGATGAGCACACCATCCTCTTGAGCGATTCCCTTTGGCGCGCCGCCTACGGTGCGGATCCTGCCATCCTGGGCAAGGTGGTGAAGCTCAGCGGACAACTGTACACCGTGATCGGTGTCATGCCGCGCGGGTTCTCGTTTCCCTTTGACGCCGGGCATCCACTGGTCTGGCGGCCAGTCGTCCTGGGAGACACGGACAAAATTCGGACCAGGCGTGGAAATCCAAGTTACCTGGCCGTAGGAAGGTTGCGAGCGGGGATCAGTCCGAAGACTGCTGAGGCTGAGCTGAAGGTCATCCAGGCGGAGGTGGCCAAAGGTTACACCGATCCGTATGACCGTGAGCAGGTAAAGTCCATCCAGGTGCAAAGGTATGGCGACTCACTGGTGGACGCTGATTTGCGCAAGTCGCTGTTGGCCTTATTCGGAGCATCGGGCGTGCTGTGGCTGATCTCCTGTGTAAACGTCACCAGTTTGATGCTGGCTCGGGCGGGCGCCCGGCGGCGCGAGATTGCGGTGCGGGGCGCGTTGGGAGCAGGCCGGTGGCGCATCGTCCAGCAGTTGTTGATGGAAGGTTTGGTGGTGAGCGGCTGCGCCTCGTTGTCAGGCACGGCCTTGGCCGTGCTCACGCTGAAGGGCTTTGAGTACGCACTGAAAGCACAGTTTCACATTTACACCAGGATGACGCCGAGCCTGCTTGTGGTCAGTACTCTCGTCGGCTTAACCTTCGCCAGTGCGTTGATCTCCTGCCTGTGGCCTGCGCTGGTGGCTGCACATGCCGCCATCGAACCGGCATTGCGGCAGGGCGGAGCGCAGAGTGGCGGCGCTCGAGGACAGTACCGAACGCGTTCCCTGCTGGTAGTGCTTCAGATCGCGATGTCACTGACGCTGCTGGTTGGCTGCGGCCTGCTGCTGCGCACCATCTATGCTTTGCGCCACGTTCCCCTCGGATTCCGTACAGACCACGTGATGGTGGCCAATATGAGCATCCCGGCCTACAAGTACACGGGAACAGATATTCAGCGAGCTCTCTACCAGCCGCTGCTGGACCGGGCGCAGCATCTGCCGGGTGTGCAGAGTGCTGCGCTTATGACCGAGGTGCCGCTGGGTAAAACCTTCAATATGATGTTTACCTTCGGCATCGATGGTAAGAGCGCGGTTGACGTGCGCAGGCGCGACATGCGTTCCCAGTTTCGAGCGGTGAGCCCGGATATGCAAAAGGTCTTCGGCTTCCGCATGCTGAAAGGACGGTTTTTCAACCAGGGCGATACAGCGACCACACAACCGGTGGTGGTGGTGAATCGGGCTTTTGCGAAGGAGTATGAAGGCGAGGATGCGGATCCGGCAAAGATGCTGGGGCAGACCTTGTTGAGCTATGACAAGAATCGACGAGCGGCGGTGATTGGTGTGCTTGACGACGAGCACCAGGTATCTGTGGCTGAGCAGTCGCAGCCGGAGATCGAGGTCTGCTTACCCCAGATCACTCCGGATAGCCAGTTCTACAAGTTCGCGGAAAATATGGCGATGGATCTGGCGGTGCGCACGGAGCGCGATCCTGCTTCGATTGTGCCCGAACTGCGCGCCATCATGCGTGAAGCGAGCCCGGAGCTGATGAGCGCCAACTTTACCACCATGGATCAGGTGGTCGCAGACTCCTATGGCAGCCAGCAGCTGGCCGCGCGGCTGCTGGAGATTTTTGGTGGAGCGGCCCTGCTGTTGTGTGTCTCCGGCATCTATGGTTTGCTGGCTTACCTGGTGACCCAGCGTACACGCGAGCTGGGGTGCGGATTGCCTTAGGGGCGCAACGCAGCCAGGTGATTTGGTTGGTCATGCGGCAGGCGGTCTGGATGCTACTGACTGGTGGGGCCGCGGGCCTGATGCTGGCTTATCTATCCAGCCTGGTGCTGCGCACATTCCTCTACGGAGTCAGGCCTCACGATCCGTGGACGATGGGGACGGTGACTCTGCTGCTCTTGAGTAGCGGGCTGGGGGCCGCATACTTCCCGGCCCGCAGGGCGGCTCGGGTAGACCCGATGCGGGCCCTGCGGACAGAGTGAGGAGAATCACTGAGGCTCGGCGTAAACGCTTTTGACGAATCCCGCAGCGTTGGTGTTGGGCCAGTCGGGATGTTGTGTCTTGAGCTCGGCGCTGATCTGCTTCCCGGCATCATCGGCGGAGATGCCCTGCCCCTTGAGCGCCAGGGCGCGGGTACGGATCTCCGAGATCAGGCTTCGTTCCGCCGCCACCAGCGAACCATCGCCGGGATCGCTGTGGTCGGGCAACACATGGGCGGCGTTCAGGGTTTCTACTTTATCCAGTACAGCCAGCCAGGTCGCGGGTGTGCCGCCATCGCCAAAGATATTCGGCATGGTCTTGTTCTGCACCACGTCGCCCGAAACCAGGGTGCGGTCCGGCTCGACAAAGGTAAGTTCATCGCCTTTGGTGTGGGCTCCGCCAAACCAGAGCAGCCGCGCAGTGACGCCGCCGCCCAGGTCGACAGTCGCTTCCTGCTCGAACGTCACATCGGGCGGACGCAACACCACCCCGGCGAGCAGCTCCTTATTCTGCGCCGACCGGCTGCTGAACATGTCGATCATCTCCTGCCCGTGCTTCTCCATTTCCTGCTGCTGCACCGCGTTCCGGATGAGGATGGTGCCGGGGGGAAACCAGGCTCGCCCGCCGCGTGCTCGGGATGGAAATGCGTGGTGGTGAGAAAGAGCTTGGTGTTATTGGGCGCGAGCTTCGCCGCGATGCCGGCGACGGTGGCTCCATTTTCGGACCCATGCCCGGTATCCACCACCAGGGTAGCGCGGCTACCGACCACGATGGCGATGTTGGGGAAGCCCATGATCGCCCAGACGTGATCGGAAATCTTGACCGTGTCTTGACCAACCATCGTATGGTTCATCTGGGCCAATCCGTGGCAGGTAAGGAGTGCAGCCAAGGTCAATACTATGGAGAGTGATTTCATGGTGTCCTCGTCCGAACCGGCAGCGATCGGAGCTTTCCGTGGTTAAACCATGACCAATATATCCTCCCCCCTGCGCGACACCAAACGCACACTCACCCAATGGAGCGACTCAAAGTTTCGCTACACTTTGTCATCCCGCCTGTCCCGGCCTGGCCGTGCAGCACGCCGTGGGAATAGTCAACTTGCCTATAGCAAGTTGAGCGAGAAATGACGCGCCAAAATCGTCATGGATGCGAGGCCCGGAGGGCCGACCACTAAACGTCAGCCCAGCCCGGCAGGGCTGGGGGATTGGTTTCCAATGAGGAGAGCGCCGTAGGCGCGGCACTATGGATGCCCTACGATCCTAGATATGTGGTGGATGTGACGGGTGCCCCGCCTACGGCGCTCGGAGACGCACGATTTGATATCCCAGCCCTGTCGAGTCTGCGTGAGAACTGCCCTCGCCAAATCGAGTCCCCGTAGCGACGGCTGAAAATACCCCAGGATGCAATCCTGGGGGGATACCCCAACTCTGAAATGGACCATTCGCGATTCGGAACAACCAACCCAGGACCACGTCCTGGGCTATTCTCAGCCGTCCTACGGGGCTCGATTTGGCGGGGGCAGTTCTCACACAGACACCTCCGGGGTGGGGATCAATTCCGAAGATGATCTGCCTGCCCCGGCGCGCCGTGGGCGTCCAGCCGAGGGACATGCGGGAGCGGCCGCCCTGCGTGGGCATTCGTCAGCTCGCCCCCATCAATCGCGAGTTGCCCATTCACGAGCAGGTAAACCACCCCGGTTGCCAGAAGCTTGGGTTGTTCATAGGTCGACCGCGCGCGGATGGTCTTGGGATCGAATACCACCACATCGGCAAAATAGCCGGTCTTGAGAAGGCCGCGGTCTTTCAGGCCTAGCGTTTCTGCCGGCAGCGAAGTGCTGGAGCGGATGGCGAAGGGCAGCGTGATGACATGTTCGTCGAACACATATTTGCGCAGCTTTTCCGGGAATGTTCCATATTTCCGCGGGTGGCCAGGACTGCCATCCGAGCAGGTCATCACCCAATCCTGACGCATGAAATTTTTGATGTCGGTCTGCTGCATATTGAAGGAGGCAACGTCCGCGCCGCCTTTTTGAATGATGGTCAACGCTGCTTCAATCGGCGAGACACCGCGTTCCTGCGCGATCCTGGCCAGGGTCTTGCCGGCAAACTCTTTGTCCGGCGAGGCAGTCATAAGCAAAGACTCAGGGCCGCCGCGACGGTCGAGATTCTTCTGCATCTCCGCCATCAGGCGTGGCCTCACCGCTGGATCGCCAATCCGCTGCAACAATGCAGCCGAGCCCCCAACCTCCGCCCAGCGTGGTATCAACGCAGCTTCGACGCTGGTTCCCGACGCGTCGTAGGGGTATTGACTTGCCGTCACCCTTACGCCGGCAGCCCTGGCCTCATCGACCAATGCGATCACTTGCGGGCTCTGCCCCCACACATCACGGCCCAGCGCCTTGATGTGAGAAATCATGACGGGAATGTGGGCTTCCCTGCCGATCCTGATGGTTTCGCGCACCGAAGCCAGCAGCCCGATGTTGTACGTGCTTTCGTCCCGCATATGGGTGTCGTAAATGCCTCCGTCCGCGGCCGCCACCTTGGCCAGAGCAATCACTTCCTCGGTGCTGGAATAGCTGCCCGGCGCATAATACAGGCCGGTGGACATGCCGATTGCCCCATCCTTCATGCCCCGGTCCACCAGCGCCTTCATGGAATCCATTTGCGCAGACGTGGGCTTTGCATCCGACATGCCCATGACGGCGCTGCGCACGGAGCCCTGGCCGATAAACAAGGCGGCGTTGGTGCCTATGCCTTGCTGGGCCCACTTGTGCAGCGCATCGGCAATTTGCAGCGGACTGCTTCCGTCATTGCCGGTCGCTACCGTCGTCACGCCCTGCATCAGATACGCATCGTTGCGGCTGGTCGCCGGGTTGGAGAGGTCTTCAAAGGTGTGCGTATGGGGATCGATAAATCCCGGCGCGACCATCAGACCGTGGGCATCAATGACGCGTCTGGCCTTTTGCCTCAGGTTTTTTCCAATGAGAACGACTCTATCCCCGCGAATACCAATATCTACCTGTTGGGCCGGGGAGCCGGAGCCATCGAGAACTGAGCCGTTGCGAATCACGAGATCGAGGCTCTGTGCCCACGAGGGGCTGGCCAGATAAAGAATGAGTAGTGCTGACAGAAGCCTGGGAATCACCGCCGCCTCCCAAAAATGTGCCGCATGGAAATATTAAGAAAGAGTACCTTGACGCGAGGCGCGGATTAATATCACAATGTAATTCTAATCATGCTTGGCGAATTCGAGTACCTGATGATCACCGCGGCGGCCGGACTTGGAGACAAGGCCTATGGAGCTGCCATTCGGGAAGAGATTGAGCATACTACCGGGCGCAAGTGCTCCATCGGTGCGCTCTACACGACGATTGAGCGGCTGGAAAAAAAAGGCCTGCTCACCACCTGGATGGGCGAGGCCACGCCGGAACGAGGCGGCCGCGCCAAACGCATGGTTCGCGTAACCCCTAAAGGCGTGAAGGCGGCGAAGGACTTTTACGATGTAGTGGTTCGGGTAAGCCGCGGCGCGTCGTGGGTAGCGAACCGGACTGGGAGCACATCATGACAGCTATCGGCTGGTCCTTCGTGGAGGTTGCTGCCCGGCTGTTGGAACCTGGCGAACGCGAGGCCGTGCTGGGTGATTTGCTGGAAGCCGGCGAGAGCGGCCTGCCGGGGGCACTGGATGTCTTTGGCCTGGCGGTCCGGCGGCAGCTCGCGCTTTGGAAGGACTGGCGGCCGTGGCTCGCATCGTTCGGTATGGCATTGCCAGGCAGCCTGCTCCTGATGGGATTCTCTCTCTCTGTCAGCCAGACCTATCAACGGCTCATCCACCCCACCGTCTTCAAGGCGACCGGGCTGACCGTGGGCCCAGGTTTCACTTTGTTCTTGTGCAATGTTCTCCTGTTGATCGGCTGGTCCTGGACCGGTGGATTTGTCATGGGATCGATCTCGCGGCGAACCGTGCGGGTAAGCGCCATCCTATCTTTTCTGCCCTGCGTCTTTTGCCTGGCCAGGTTCCGTGTGGAGTCGATGTCGCGGTTTTGCCTGCTTCTCTTTTTGCTCCCTGCGATCTGGGGACTGTGCCGCGGCCTGCAAATTGCCCAGATCAAACTGAGATCGGCACTTATCCTGGCGGCCGCCATCACCCTGCTCACGTTTCCCACCTGGACTCACAGCGGCTCGTGGATTCCCAATTGGGCTTTGAGTTGGCCGGCATGGTACCTGGTGGCGATGGCGTGGAGGAGCGAGACCAGGAAGGAATGGGCGAAATGGCGGACGAACTAACCTTATCCGTGAACGGAGCTCAGCATTCCGTGTCCGCCCTGCCAGACACTCCCCTGCTCTACGTGCTGCGCAATGAACTGAAATTGTCGGGTCCGCGCCTGGGCTGCGGAATAGCGCAGTGTGGCGCGTGCGCGGTCCTGGTGGATGGACAAGAGGTCCGCTCTTGTATCGCACCGCTCTCCTCCGCTGTCGGTAAGCAGGTAACGACGATCGAGGGGCTGCCCCAGGTGTGGGCCAGGAAGAAGGGCCTGAGCGAAGCCGATGCAGGTTTACATCCGGTGCAACAGGCATGGATTGACGAGCAAGTGCCGCAGTGCGGCTACTGCCAGAGTGGAATGATGATCGCCGCCGTGGAACTGCTGGACAAGAATCCCAATCCTACCGTGGTGCAGATCAAGGACGCCTTTACCAACAAGCCCCCTTCCCCTCATCTCTGCCGCTGCGGAACGTATGCGGCCATCATCGAAGCCGTGCAGCTGGCTGCTAAGACCATGAGTGCCTGAGAGGTTGAGCACCATGCTGATAAAGACCGATCACTCATTCGACCGCAGCATCACACCGACGCTCACACGACGCGGATTCTTCAAGATGGGCGGCGCCCTTATGGTGTCGTTCACCTTTCCCGGGCTCTCCGCCATCGGCGCGGAAGTACAGCCCGAAACCAGCCACCTGGCGTCGTGGCTTGAGATCAGGCACGACAATACCATCCTGGTGCGCACCGGCCGTACCGAGATCGGCACCGGCATGAGCGCGTTTTACGCGCAAGTCATCGCCGAAGAATTGAGCGTCCAACCAGAATCGATCACGCTCCTTATGGGCGACACCGATAAAACGCCGGATGGTGGCTACTCCGCCGGCTTTCTTTACGGAGCGGCGAACCTGCGCAAAGTCGGCGCCTATACCTACCAGGCGCTACTAGGGCTAGCCGCAGAAAAGCTCCGCGTTCCTGTCGCTACTCTCACGGTTACAGATGGCATCGTCTCCGGCGGCGGAAAGAGCATCCGCTACGGAGAACTCGTTCAAGACCAGCAGCTGGATCTGAAGATTCCAGTCTCTGGGGCGCCGGCAAAGGTCGACCCCAAGGAGTGGAATGGCTTGGCCGGATTGGACGGTCTGACGGTGCTGGGAGATCCGCCGACTAAGCCAGTGAGCCAATACAAAGTCGTCGGCAAGTCTCACCCCATGCCGGGCATTCCCGCCAAAGTCACGGGCAAGACGCAGTGGAGTTGCGATGTCACTTTGCCCGGGATGCTTCACGCGCGCATGGTGCGCCCGGCAACGCTGGGCTCAACGTTGATCTCCGTGGGTGCGCTGGACAAGACGCGCTTTCCCAACGCACAGGTGATCACCAAACAGAACCTGGTTGCCGTGCTCTCTCCCAATGAATGGGAAGCAGTGAGCGCTGCCCGATCGGTCGCCACCGGAACCAGGTGGAGCGAATGGTCTGGTCTGCCGGGCAGCGAGAATCTGACCCAAACGCTGCGCGACTACAAATGGGGCGCGCCATCGGAAGGCAAAGGCAATGCAGCCGATGTCCACGCGGCTCTGGCGCATGGGGCCAAAACTGTCTCGGCGACCTATGAACAGCCTTACATCAAACATGCTCCCATCGGTCCCTTTGTCGCCGTGGCCGACGTGCGCAGTGATGGCACAGCCACGGTGTGGGCCCATTCTGCGAACTCGCAAGGCCTGCGAGCGCAGATTGCAAATACCTTGAGCATACCCATCGAAAAAGTAGTCGTCCGCTGGCTGGACCACGCCGGACAGTTCGGGCGCACCACCTTCGGAGGCGACGGCGCTGAGGGCGATGCCGCTATCCTCTCGCAGTTGAGCGGAAGACCTGTGCGTGTGCAGTGGACCTTGCAGGAGGACCTGGCATGGTCGGCATCCTCGCCCGGTTGGGTGGAGGATATAAGCTGCAGCCTCGACGACCATGGCTGCGTGACTGCCCTGCACAGCGCCTTCTACTCTCTGCAATCGAATGACGCGCGGATTGCCGGCGCTCTTCTTGCCGGTATGCCTTGCAGCCAGCCCAAGCCGGGCTATTGGATCGCCACAGAGTGGCCCTACGACAAGATTAAAAACCGGCGGGAAGAAGTGTACGGCATGCCGAACCTGGGAGCGGATGCGCACAGCGCCGGATTGCGCGGGCTCATCATGCGCACCCCCGGACAGCGGCAGCAGAACTTCGCGCTCGAATCGTTGATCAACGAGGCAGCCTCGTCCGCAGGCATCGATCCCATCGAGTTCCGGCTTCTGCACACCACCGACCAGCGGCTCATCGACATCATCCATGCCACGGCCAAGGCAGCCGCATGGGAGCCACGCCCTTCGCCGCACCCGGGCGCCCGCCGCACCGGAACCGAACCCGTCACCGGCCGCGGAGTAGACATCATGGTCCGCCAGAACTCCTACTGGATGGGGATCGCCGAGGTGGCAGTGACGCCGGATACCGGCGCAATCCAGGTGACAAAGTTCACCATCGGCCTTGACTGCGGAAAAATCATCAACCCCCGGCAACTGGAACGCTGCATGAAGAGCGGCGTGGTCATGGGTGTCAGCGAAGCGCTCAAAGAAGAAGTCACCTTCGACAAGGGAAAAATAACCAGCACCAGCTGGAGCCGCTACAAGATCCTGACCATGGCAGAGATGCCCGAGATCAAGGTGGTGCAGATTACGCGCGACGACAAAGGATTCGGAGGCGGCTCCGAAGCCGCCAATGCGATCTGCACGCCGGCCGTCGCCGCTGCCTTCTTCGATGCCACCGGCGTTCACGCGCGCAGAATCCCCCTAACCCCAGCCTATGTGACCAAGCTCCTTAAAGGCTAAAGTTTCGAGGCGAGATCCGGCTACAATGCTCTCATCTTCGTAGGGAGCATTGGATTCACTCGAAATGAGACCAACCCGAATCGTTCTCGCCTGTCTTCTAGCATTTGCCTCTTCGGCCCCGGTGCTCCATGCCGATAGTTGCACGGCAATCAAGGATGTGAAGCTTCCGGATACAACCATTGACACGGCGGAACGAGTTACTTCGGGCGATCTGGAGGAACCCGGAATCGACCCTCCCCTGCATAACCTGCCGGCCTTCTGCCGCGTCACTGGGGTGCTTCGGCCCACGGCGGATTCCGAAATCCACTTCGAAGTCTGGCTGCCGGAAAAGGATTGGAACAACCGCTTTCTCGGAGTAGGCAACGGCGGGTTCGCCGGCTCCATTGGATATCGACAGCTGGCCGGCAATCTAAGCCGCGGCTTCGCCACGGCGGGCTCCGATGCCGGCCATCAAGCGGAGGGCGAGGATGCGAGCTGGGCCTTTGGCCATCCGGAGAAGATCAACGACTTCGGCTGGCGCGCCGTCCACCTAACGGCAGAGCGGGCGAAAGATGTGGTCAAGGCGTACTACGGCAAGACCGCCACCAAGGCCTATTTCGATTCCTGTTCCGATGGGGGGCGCGAGGCGCTGATGGAAGCGCAGCGTTTTCCGGAAGACTACGACGGAATCCTGGCCGGAGCGCCGGCCAATAACTGGACTCGGTTGTTGTCTTCGGGGGTCGATGTTACCCAGGCAACAACGGGTAACCCACGGGCCTACATCTCCAGCATGAAGTTGCCTGCCATCGAGCGCGCTGCCCTGGCGGCGTGCGATGCATTGGACGGAGTGAAAGACGGCATCATCAGCAATCCGGCGAAATGCCACTTTGATCCGGCGGTGCTGTTATGCAAAGCAGGAGACTCTCTGGACTGCCTCACTCAACCGCAAGTGAACTCGCTCAAGAAGCTCTATGCGGGCGGTGTGGATGGACATGGACGATCCATCTTCCCGGGCTATTCGATGGGGGATGAGTCAGGCGCCTGGCGCAACTGGATCCTTGGCCAGGGTCCCGGTGCGGGCTCTGGAGTCCAGTATGCGCAGAACTACTTTCGTTACATGGTGACCGGCAACCCAAAATGGAACATATTGACGGCCGATGTGGATGCCTCGCTCGTCGCTGCCGGCAAAGAAACTGCGGCCGCTCTGGACTCGACCAATCCGGATCTGAGCCCGTTTTCCGCGCGTGGCGGCAAACTGATCATGTATCACGGTTGGAACGATCCTGCCATCTCGCCGTGGAACAGCATCGCCTACTACCAGAGTGTTCAGAAGACGGTAGGCGCGGAGAAAACAAAGTCGTTCATGCGCCTCTACATGGCGCCCGGCATGGAGCATTGCGCCGGTGGGCCAGGCCCATCCGCCTTTGGCCAGCTTGGAATCTCCACCAGCAAAGGTCCCAAGTATGGAGTGTTTGATGCCCTGGTTGATTGGGTAGAGAAAGGTGTTCCGGCGGAAGATGTGATCGCCACCAAATACACCTCGGATAACAAGGTAATGATGACGCGCCCCTTATGCCCTTATCCGTCGATCGCGAAGTACAAGGGCACCGGCGATACCAACGATGCCGCCAACTTTGCCTGCAGCAAAGATAGCGAATGAAGAATCTGCAACCGCTGCTGTTTATGGCGCTGTGCATCGCGCCGCATCTGCTCCGCGCGCAGGCGCCCGCCCCGCCTCCCTGGGCCCAGCCGGGTTCAGCAAACCATGTGCAGGTGGCGCCGCCCGCGGACTTCCACCGGCCCAGCAAGAACTTCGATACGCCGATCGGCATCTTCGAGGGCCAATCGGACATTGGCAGCGCGTTGGTCCCGGGCAGCGCCAGTTACGACGCGGCCACCGGGCAGTACACCATCAACTCCGCCGGCTACAACGTGTGGTACACGCGCGACGAGTTCCGTTATCTGTGGAAGAAAATGTCTGGTGACGTTTCGCTCGCCGCCGGCATTACCTTCCCCGATGCCCAGGGCTTCGGCGATCGCAAGGCAGTGCTCATCATTCGCCAGGATCTCGAGGATGATTCCAAAGAGGCCATCGCCGCCCTGCACGGTGCGGGCATGATCCAGCTGGCGCAGCGCGCGGAAAAGGGTGTCCGCGTCAAGGATATGGAGTTTCGCGTCGGAGGCCGCGGCCGTCCCGGCGGCGCCAGCCCTGACAGCCTCGTCCCCGTCTTCGCCCAGCGCATCGGCATCGAAAAGCGAGGCGACTCCTTCGCCCTCTTCGTAAGCCTGGAAGGCGAACCGATGCACCAGTTCGGGCCACCTATCAACCTGCACATCGACGGTCCCTTCTATGTCGGCATCGGCTTCTGCTCGCACCTGCCGGATAAGTCCGATACGGCAGTGCTCTCCAATGTCGTTTTGGAGAACTCCGCGGGCAAGGTCCGCTAGGCATTATTTCCCTCAAAGGCTAAAGAGTCTGCGTGAAAACCTGCCGCTTTTCTGGTAGCCACGACTCTGATGTTTTGTATCAGGGCACGGCTTTACAGGCTGCGGGAGAACTACTCTCTCCAATTGAGTCCCGTAGGGACGGCTGAGAGTAGCCCAGGACGTGAGTCCTGGGTAGAGTTCGAGAAACGACCCAGTCCCGCAGGGACGGCTGAAAATACCCCAGGATGCAATCCTGGGGTACCTCCAAGTCTGAAGTGGACCATTCGCGATTCGGGGCAACAACCCAGGGCCATGTCCTGAGCAAATCTCGTTTGGTGTACACGTAGTCCGTGGATTGTGTGCAATCGGTGGTCAGAGAGAATCGGGTTGGCGTTGGATGATCGCCAATAGCATTCACGTGCGTCCAGTTCGTCCCTACGGGACTCGACTCGGCGAGGGCAGTTCTCACACAGGCTCTTTCGCCCCTGAGGTACGTATCAAGGGTTCCGCGAAGTTGCTGGAGGTTGGTCAGATCTCAAACACGACCATCTGATGTCCCTGGACCAATGGCACGATGACCTGGGTGTAACCATCACTGACTTCAAATTTCAAACTTTGTCGTTGCGGCGCCAGGTACACCCGGGAAGGCGCCTTAGCGGTCCGCAATGCGATCTTTGCATTGGCGATCGGCGCTGCTTCCTCAATAATGTCAAGATCTTTCGAACGGCGAACGGCTGGATAATTCAACAGATGGACGATTCGCTTGCCGTTTTGATCGGTCACTGTTGCCTCAGCGGTTGAGGGAATCTCCGCCTTGAGCAGCGGTTGGGGCAGAAGGCGACGCAAGCAATTTCTCACCAGCAGTTTGTGGATGCGATAGGCGTTGTTTGCGTAGGATTCAAAAACCGGAAAGGAAATATAGAGAATATTGCCCCGCTCCACAACCGCCGCTTGATCGGTGGGCTGGTCAAAGGGTGTTTGATGATGGGAGCTGAAATGCTCGTAGGTGCGGTCGAAGTACGCCTTCCAGATGCGCGCCAACTCTATGGATTGCGGACCCGCTTTCACCATCGAGCCCGGAACGTAGGTGAATTGCACCATCCGATCAATGTCTTCATTGGCGCCGTCCTGGACCTCGAAGTAGTCACCGTAGTCCCCCTGATAGGGGGACGGTCCAAGGTATTCAACCCCCATCTCCTCCATCACAAATTGCTTTCCTTCCACATCCAGGCCCGATTCGTGGCTGAGGATCAGCTTGCCGCCGCCGGCCAAATAGCTTCGCACCTTCTGCAGCAAACCCTGGTCAAATCGATGCGAGTCGGGAAGAATCAAAACCTTATACCGCGAGAAGTCGGATTCACGGTCAAGCACATCGAACTGATAGTGCAGCTCCGTCAGAATATTGATAGCGCCGGCGTCCGATGTAGCCACCGGCCCGGCCAGCGTGGTCTTTGAGGTGGAGAGAACGCCGATCTCCGTGACCGCCCGCGCGCCGATGCACCACGGTTCTTTTTCCTCCACACTCTTGTACGTGTTGCCGATGCGCTGATAGACGGCCGGTTCCAGCCGTCCGCGAGGATGCATCTGGTCGCCGATCGAACACTTGCCGGCCTGCGCCAACATGCGGAAACACTCGTAATCCAATGCGGCCTGATTGCGCAATGAGCCAAAATCTCCCCAGGTACGGTGAAACCGGCCATCCATGCCCAGATATTCGGGGCGCAAGTTGCGGACATACCGCGACATCACGGCGAAATGCGTGTATCCCCAACCACCGCCCGGCAGCGATTCCACTTCGATTTGCGTGTAGTGCTTCAGATAGGGCCGCATGCCCACGCGCACCTGGCCGTTAAAGAACATGGTGGCATGGGGCCGGTATTGTCGCACCGTTGTCATCCAGGCGGTCCATGGTGCGTTGGATCACCATGGCCGCATGTTGGGTTCGATCGTCGAGCTTGCTCGAATCCAACCCCAGCTTCTCCCGCTCCTGTATGCAGTAGTGGCAGTAGCAACCATCGGCCGGATAATGGACAATATCAAACCAGAAACCATCTACTTCATAATTTTTGGCGACTTCTTCTGCCTGCGCGTTTATGTAATCCAGATAGGGCGTGTTCGTGCACACCCGTTTCCAACCGGCCTCCAGGGGGGCTGCGCCATCCACGGCTCCATTCTTATCCAGAACCCGCCAATCCGCGTGTTGCTCGGCGGCGTACTGATCCCACATGACCGTGATGTACACCGGCGTCAGGATATCCGCCTTATGGCAAGCGGCGATCATCTCTCCCAATAGGTCGATCTTCAAGCCGGGATGGACCGGACCTACCTTGCTTGGGTAATAGGCCATGCCATGATGGCATTTGGCAAATATGTTGATGGAGTTGACATGGGCGTCCTTGAGCGTTTGGACGAATGCCGGCGCATCGAAGTCCACTGCTACATCGGTGATGAGGGGCGAGGTATGAAAATCCAGATGAACTTGCCGGAACCGCAGGCCTTTGGGATCGGGAGCTGTACCTGGCGCGGGAACATCCGGCGCGGAGACCTCTGTTTGTCCTTCCGCGGCAGACGCGATTGAGCCCAAGCCCACCGTAGCGCCGAGCGACTTGACGAATGAGCGCCGAGTGAAAGAATCCATTCCTTACCCCTCCATGACTCCGCAATGGATCCCCTTTGCTCAACACGCGCTCTGGGATTCCCACACTGATATTTGCAATTCGACAGGATGGCGCACAACGATTTTGTGTTTTTTCCAGGCTGGAGTGTCCTTTTTCAGCAACCGGCGAACGTCATTGACGGGCATTTTTCGTGCCCAGATGTGTAAAGTACATCTAGGTACTCCGGAGGATTCATGCCGAACACACAGACATTGATAGCTCAGGCCTACTCTGCCTTCAATCATCGGGATATCGACGGCGCCCTGGCGCTCATGAGTGAGAACGTTAGCTGGCCCAAGGCATCGGAAGGCGGGCGTGTCGTCGGGAAAGAAGAGATTCGGTCCTACTGGACCCGTCAGTGGAAGGAGTTTGATCCTCACGTGGAACCACTTCAGGTAATCGATCAGAAAGGCGGCATTACCGAAGTCAAAGTTCATCAACTCGTGAAGAGCCTTGGTGGCGAAGTCCTTTCCGATAGCGAGGTGTGGCACGTTTATACCATCGCGGACGGTCTCATTGAACGCATGGACCTTAAGGAAAACGAAACAAGCTCGGACCTAACCCCATCTACAGCATTCTCCAGACACTAGCATGTGTCAGGATCTGCCGCTGTTACCTGAGCGGCAGCGCTATGGCGAGGAGTGCGGCGATCAAGCGTGCGGAAACTTTTGTCAAGGTGCGCATGGTGGTTTCTCCTTGGGATGGCGTCTCATCAATCGCCTTCACGGTTGCCGGCCTGAGGCTTCCACGCAAGTAGCTGGGATTGTGTCCGCATGGGGACGCCACTGTCCGCCTGTGAACAGGTCAACTTTCGAGCGAACATTCTGAGCCGGAGGAATTGATTCCGCTTAACGGCAACTTCCGTTAAATCGAGGTTTCCATAAGGCGCTCTGTGGCCATACCACATGGCCATTCGCGTGCTTCCGAGCAATGCGAGCCGCCCGGGCTGGCCGGTAACGATGAGCCCTGCGGATCGGAATCTTCACCTTGCCAGGAGGACGGAATGTCGAAGCGCACATTGCAGCTACTGATTGCCGTTTGCATCGTCACGGGAACTTCACGGGCCGCGGACGACCCGTTTGCAGGTAAATGGAAACTCGATTCTTCCCAATCCAAATTCCCCACCGATACGATGAAGGTGGAGTCCGAGGGCGCGAACAAGTACACATTCATCTTTTCCGAGCCCAATACCGAGACCGTGGCCATCGACGGGACCGACCAACCCGGTATCTTCGCCACCACCTTGTCCGTAACCGAGCAGGAGCCTCGCGTATGGAAGGTGGTCCGCAAGAGCAAGGGGCGCACCCTCCTCACCGCGATCTGGACGCTGTCAGAGGACGGCGGGACGCTTCACGACTCATATACGGGATACCAGCCCGACGGGTCGGCTTTCACTGTCGACTACCTCTATCTGCGCAAAGCCGGAGATTCAGGCTTCGCGGGCACATGGCAAAGTACAAGCGAAGTATTTGTCTCGCCCTACGAAATTCAGATCCAGCCGTATCAGGGTGACGGCTTTTCTCTCATAGATCCGGTGGCGGGTATCAATAAAAGCCTGAAGTTCGACGGGACGGATTACCCGAATTCAGGAGCGAATGCGAGCCCCGGCATGCTGTCCTCCGGACGCCGGATCAGTGATCGCCGCCTTGAACTGACGGACAAGGCAAAGGGCCAGCTCCAGAGCACCGACGACTTCCAGCTTTCTCCCGACCTTCAGACGATGACTGAGACACAGCATCCTGCCGATCAGGGCAAGCCAGTCATCCTTGTTTTCAAACGGGAATAGCGAACATGGTTGAAACTTTGAAGAGACTGCGCAATATGTGACAATCCACACGCTATCCGCTCGCGTTATAGTGGCCCCTAACCCATCGGAGCGGGTAGGTTGTGCGCGAAAAGCCCATGTTTCGAAGAACGGTGATGGGTGTACTCATCCTGCAGATGTGGTTCGTGTGCCAGGCTCTGGCGCTTGATCCGCAGGCAAGCAGCTATCTGCGCACCGATTTCACCGTCGAACAGGGCTTGCCCGACGACGAGGTGAACGCCATCGCGCAAACCCCGAATGGATTCCTTTGGGTGGGAACGGATGGTGGACTGGCCAGGTTCGATGGAGAGCACTTCACCCAGATTCGCCTGCGCCCCGGGATTTCCAAAGAGATCCCGGTAAATTTTTTATTGACTGCGGCGGATGGGGCCCTTTGGGTGGGGACCGATTCCGGGCTCGTCTACATACCCGGCACAGCCGTGGATCACTTCGATCGCTCGCTCGTGACTATGTATCACCCAGGCGCCGGCCCGAGCGACCGGATCTCGTGCCTGCTCATGCGCAAAGGCATTCTGTGGGTGGGAACCGGCCACGGGCTTTATCGGTTTGATCGCGGCCAGTTCGTGACCGTAATCCCAGACGAGCCGATCAGCACCATGGACCAAACCGCAGATGGCCACCTGCTGATCGTCGCCGAACACGGATTCGTGGAATGGGACGGTGCGCGCATCCTACGGTATCCGGAATATCCCAAGCAGCTTGGTGTGGAGAGCGATGGAATCTTTCAAGTGCACGAAGATCGCAACCGGGTTCGGTGGTTCTGCACTAGCTCGGGTGTTGCACGCCTGGTGAACGGTTCGTTCCAGAAGCTCGCACCGTTTGGCCATCTCCCGGAAGAGGCGGCCTATCGCATTTACGAGGACCCGCAAGGGACCTTCTGGACCAATAAAGCGTCAGGACTCTTTCGAATGAGCGACAAGGGGGCGGAAGCTCTGGCGTTGGGCGTGCACGCGAGGTACGTGTACACCGATATGAATGGCGATCTATGGGTGGCTACCGGCGCCGAGGGACTCATTCGCTTCAAAGACCGCATCTTTACGATGTACACCCCGGCCGACGGTCTCCCCGCCTCCAATATCCCGATGGCCGTGTTGGCAGCGCACGACGGAACGCTTTGGGCGGGCAGCAACTGCGGCGGCCTTTCGCGTTTTGACGGCAAGCGCTTCAAGACCTATAGCGAGAAGGATGGATTGCTGAATTCCTGTGTATGGAGCCTGGCGGAAGACGCGCATCACGATCTTTGGATTGGCACCTGGGGTGGCGGCCTCTTCCGTTTCCGCAACGGCCGGTTCACCCAGTATTCGACTCCGCGGGGGCTGCCCAGCGTTGTCGTACTGAGCCTGGCGCCCGCGCAAGACGGATCGCTCTGGATTGCGACTACTGCAGGCTTGAGCCACTTGCAGAATGAGCATTTCCACAACTACACCACGGCGGACGGGCTCTCCAGCGATCGCGTCATCACCGTGTTCCAAGACCATGACGGTGGCATTTGGGCGGCGACCGATGTGGGTGTCGATCACCTGTTGGGCGACCACTTTGTCCCGCTGGACGGAGCGTCCGCGGCGGGAGAGGTTCCTTACGGCCCACTCAAAGAAGACACCTTCGGTAATCTCTACGCATTTTCGTCCGTGAACGGCATCAGCCGCATCCAGGACAATCGGCTAGTGAGTGTGAATCGAACGCTGCAACCCGCGGGCATGGTGGAGTCCCGCGATCATGACTTTTGGTTGAGCGGAAGAGACGGCATTTATCGGGTTGCCGCCGGTGACCTCAGACGCGCCGAACTGGATCCTGATTCACCGGTCGATTACACCTCCTACGGCCGTACGGACGGGCTTGAGACCAGGGAGTGCACCACGGGGCAGCCCAACATCGCGATCACCCCAGACGATAAGCTGTGGGTCGGAACGCTGAAAGGGCTGGCCATGCTGGACCTGCGCCGGCAGCGCAAGAGGGATCGGAAACCCGCAATCCTTATGGACGAGGTGGACCTGGGAAAAACCAAGAGGAATCCCGGCCGCGAACTGGTGCTGGAACCTGGCAAGGCCCACGTAGAGCTGCACTTTACCGCCGTCGATCTCGCGTCACCGGAAAACGTCCACCTGCAGTACCGGCTCGACGGTGTCGATGCGGCATGGTTTGATGCCGATGCCACCCGCACCGCAACCTACACTGCCATTCCCGTCGGGGTTCATTCCTTTCATATCCGTGCCAGTAATGGCGACGGGGTCTGGGATCACGAGGGCATCATCTACAACGTCACCCAGAAACCGTTCTTCTACCAAACGGTCACATTTCAGCTGGCCGCCTTCATGGCGGGAGTTTTGCTGCTGGTTGGTTTGTACCAGCTTCGTCTACGCCAGGCTGCGGCGCGGCTGAGTGCGCGCCTGGAAGAACGGTTGTCGGAACGGGAACGCATCGCCCGCGATCTGCACGACACGCTGTTGCAGGGCTTCCAGGGGCTCATTCTGCGCTTTCATAACGCGATGCTGGAGATCCCGGAGCGTGAGCCCGCGCGGCAAATGATGGAAACTGCGCTCGACCGCGCCGATGAGGTCATGGCGGAAGGGCGGGACCGGGTGGTGAGCTTGCATCCATCCTTCGACAAATTCGGTGACCTGGCGCAAGCTCTGGCCCGCGCCGCGATTGAGATTGGGGACGGCAGCGAAGTCAAGATCTCTGTGACCACGGAAGGCCAGGTGCAAACATTGGATCCAATGGCTTTGGACGAAATCTACTGTCTTGGGCGGGAAGCCATGGTCAATGCGTTTCGCCATGCGCAGGGACAGAGCATTGAAGTGGAAGTGGACTATGCACCCTGGGAATTGCGCCTGCGGGTTCGCGACGACGGCCGCGGCATTGACCCGAAGATTCTGGAAGCTGGCCGGCCCGGACACATTGGCCTGGCCTCCATGCGCGAGCGCGCGGAGAGAGTCGGCGGCCAGCTGGATATCGTCAGCGGGCCGGGCGCAGGCACGGAAATTGAATTGAGAGTCCCGGCAGCGAATGCCTACCGTGGAATTCTGGTCGAGTCGCCCTGGCGGCGTCTGTGGCATTTCACTCTGAGCAGGCTTTAGCATCTTGAGCCACCCCTAAAGGACTAGACAAAGTTGACTCCAGATGGGGTAGCCGACTCCGTCGCCATGCCTCAATATCAGACCATCCGGAGGCTCCCCGATGGCACTCCTTCATTCCCAGGCATGGAAATTAAAGTCCGCACGCAAATCTCAATGTGTGACCGCAGCCATGATGAGGCGTCTGCGAAGCTACGGTTCCCCTGAGTCTGTGGAGCCGGGGGGCCACCTCTTCCAGCAGGGAGAGAGGCTGGTGGATCTTTTTGTTGTGGAGCAGGGCCAACTGGAACTCTACGAACGAAAAGGACGAGCCTCGTGCGAGGTGGACTCCACCCTGGCCAAGTTCCACTTCACCGGCGAGCTCGATTTGCTGAACGACCGCCCCTCCCTGCTCAACTGTCGCGCCGTCAGAAGTAGCCGCGTTCTGCGCATCTCACGGGAATCCGTTCGAACATTGATGCGCACCGAACTGGACATCGCGGAGTTGATTCTTACCGAGTGGATCATTCGGCGCGCTCGCCTGGTGAATCATCGGCAGGGAGGGATCATCGTTGTTGGCGATAGCCTTGCGGCTGAGACCATGCGTATCGAGCGGTTCTTAATTGGCAATGGCCACCCGCATCAGTTGATCGACTCCAATCTAAATTTGGAAGCTGAAGTTCTGCTGCGGGCCTTGGACGTGGAGTCAGACCAGTTGCCGGTGGTGTTTTTCTCTGACGGCACGACCCTGCGGAAACCCGCAAATACCGTGCTGGCCAACAAGCTGGGATTCGATCAGGATCTGGGTGAGCATACGGATTATGACCTTGCAGTCGTCGGCGGCGGCCCGGCTGGACTTGCCGCAGCCGTGTATGGTGCTTCGGAGGGGCTCACGACCCTGGTGATCGAGGGAACAGCCCCCGGAGGGCAGGCGGGCACCAGTTCGAAAATCGAGAACTATCTTGGGTTCCCGACCGGTGTATCCGGTCACGACCTGGCCCAAAACGCCACCGTACAGGCGCAGAAGTTCGGTGCACGCTTCGCCATCTCGCGCGATGTGACCGATATTCAACCGGCCGCCAACGGGTACTCTCTTTCGCTCGAAGGGGGTAAGACGATCTTTGCCCGCGCTATCGTTGTCGCCACCGGCGCTCGATACAAGCGCCTGGATGTTCCTAACTACAGGAAGTTCGAATACCAGGGCGTGCACTATGCGGCCACCGCCATGGAAGCGGCCAGATGCGTTGGTAAAGAAGTTGTTGTGGTCGGGGGCGGTAACTCCGCCGGCCAGGCTGCTCTGTTTCTTGCCCTATCGGCCAGCCATGTTCATCTACTTATCCGTGGCGATGGTCTCAAGGCCACCATGTCCGCCTATCTCATCCAACGGATTGCTTCTTCCAATCGCATCACGCTTCATCCCCACAGCGAAGTCGTTTCGCTCGATGGAGACACTCATCTGCGCAGTGTAACCTGGTGCAACCGCCTATCCTATAAATCGCGGAGCTGCCAGACCGGCAACATGTTTGTCATGATCGGAGCCCTACCCAACACCGAATGGCTTCACGGCAGGCTCGAGCTGGATGCGAACGGCTTTGTGATGACAGCGCCCGGCGATCGCGACGGCTGTGTCTTTCAGACCAGTCTTCCCGGCATTTACGCCGTGGGTGACGTGCGCTCCGGTTCAGTGAAACGCGTCGCCAACGCTGTGGGAGACGGATCTGTCGTGGTGTCGTACGTCCATCGTTATATTGAGGCGCAGAAGACGCAGGAGATGGAAGCGGAAGCGATCATTGCTTAGAGATCGGGGGCTTAGACATCGTGGCCTAAGTCAGCCATCGATGAAGCCTCGTCTTACGGCGATCATCACCGCATGTGTGCGGTCATTCGCGTTCAGCTTGGAAAGGATGCTGCGCATGTGCCCTTTGACCGTATCCTCAGAAATTACCAGCCGGTCGGCGACTATCTTGTTGGAGCAACCTTCTCTGACCATGCGCAGCACTTCAATTTCGCGCGCCGACAGAGCATCTGAACTCAGGTGACTGGCCAGTTCTGAAGCGATCTCGGCGGGTATGCGGCTCTTGCCGGAGTGAACGGTGCGTATGGTGTCTACCAGTTCTTTGCGCAGCATGCTCTTAAGCAGATACCCCTTGGCGCCGGCCTTCAACGCGCGTGTTGCCTGCACATCGCCGGCATAGGTAGTGAGCACGACACAGCGTGCGCCCGGCCACTTTTCAAGGATCGCGCTAATGGTTTCGATCCCATTCATCCCTGGCATCTGCAGGTCGATCAAAGCCACATCAGGCCTAAGCTTCGCAAACGCCTCGATGGCCTCGTAACCATCGGAAGCTTCGCCGACTAGCTCCATGTCGGGCTGCCGATGCAGCACATTGGCAATCCCTTCGAGGATCAAGGGATGGTCGTCGACGGTCAGGATTCGAATTCGATTGGCGCTCACCGGTGTTGTACTCATGGCGTCTGCCTCCCTTCCCACTTACCTCGCGGGCCTCCGACCACCAACCTGCGCCTTCCATATAGCCTTGCATCGACAGAATAGGCGCCGGCCCCTAACAGACCAATAGCGACCAGTATAGCGATCATGAGTGCATTGATCCCAAATGCATGTACCCCAGGTTCGCGGCAAACCCAGAAAGTGCACAAAGAAACCACCACCGCCGATACGGCTGCCATGGGCGTGTACCAACCCACGATGATCAGGACTGCGGCGACTCGCGAGAGCGCCAAAAGCATGTCTGTCTCCGGCCCGGGACAGAGCCGCGCGCTTGAAATCAGGGCGGCGGCCACCGCCAGTCGAAGAATCAACAGCGCCAGTCCGGCGCTTCGATTGGGAAACGTCCCCAGAAGCCGTTGCATACTCCACTCCAACGACAATGCTACGAACATCGCGCTCAAAGTGGGAACTGCTTTCGGACTCCTGCGCGGTAGTCATTTCGTGTAGTACGCACCGCAAAAACCAGTTTTCCCTCCTACGAAACCTCCGAATCATTTCTTTACATCTTCCTGTCCCTTGGATGTCGGAGGGTAGAATGGACCGCAAGAGTTGTCTAGGAAGCGCTGGGCCGCGAGGATCGGAAGCTATGGACCAATTCATCACGACAATTGTTGCTGCGTTGGCGGCTGGTGCGACGGCCAGTCTGAAGGGAATTGTTTCCGACGCCGTCACTGGTTCCTACAGCAGCTTACGGGCCCTTTTAATCAGGAAGCTCGGTAAGAGCGGCGCTGTACAAAGCATTGAGGACGCTCCTGAGTCGACTGCTGCCCAGGCAACTCTGGCAGAGGCGCTGGCGGAGAGCGGTCTTCATGGAGACACTGAACTGAAAGATCTTGCCGAGCGGCTTGAGAAAGCAATCACCGAAGCGAAAGCTGTGGGCCTTCCCGGGGCTGGCGACATTGAGATCCAGGGAATTCGCGGTCATGTAAACGCGACCGTTGAGGGGCTGATTGCCAGCGGACGAATCCGGGTCGGTCCCGTTGTCGCCGAGACCGGCGATGCCAGGGTCAGCGGGCTGACGACAGTACCGTCAAAAAAAAACTGACCGCGCCGAGTGAGGGCAGCCCGGGATCTTTCATTGTCAGTAATATTTCCGCTGGTGGGAACGTTTTTATCAACCAACGGGAATCTGCGGAAACCAGAAGAAAGAAGAGCAGCGCGCTCACGTCCAGTCGTCGATCGACTGTCTCGCCGGTATCGCGACTTACTGCTTACCAATGTTAAATCCGTGCTGAGCAATGGGCTTCTACACGAGCGGCATCCGCTCCCGTTCAAGCTGCTGGTGGACGAGCGCCCGGATCTAGTTCGCTCGCGGGGCGATCAGGATCAGCGGCGTCTTTCCGAAGCTCGCGACGTCGGCCTTGACGAACGGTTCGACAACTTGGGAACTGGTGGAAGGTTACTGGTAGTGGGTGGGCCGGGCTCCGGCAAAACGGGCGCCCTCGGCAGGCTTGGGAGAGGTCTATTGGAGAGGGCACGAAGCACGGTCGAGGAGCCAGTGCCCGTTCCGCTGAACCTGGCGGCCTGGCCGATAGCGAAGATTCCGTTTTGCGATTGGCTGCTGAATCGGTTGAAGGAGGAATTTGATTTGCCGGCCGACCATAGCAAGGCCTGGCTTGAGGATCTTACGCTCCTGCTGGACGGTCTCGATTCGCTGGACGAACATGACGCGAAAGATGCAGTGGCGCAGTTGAACGATTTTGCCACTAAGCATCCGTTGACGCGGATGGTAGTCTCCTGCCGAAAGACCACCTACACTTCGCTCAATAAGAAGCTGGCGTTCCACGCGGCGGTGGAACTGTGCCCGTTGAACGACGCTGAGATAGAGAGGCTAGTCGCATCCGGAGGAGCGAAACTGCTGGCGCTAAGGGTGGAGCTGGCAGGTGACCCCAAGCTGTATGACCTGGCCCACTCGCCGCTATGGCTTTGGATGATGAACGAAGTGTACAGGGAACCGGCGCCGGAGAGCACGGGTCCCGGGCCGCTGGAAAGCAGCCTCCAAATGCGGCTGATGGAACGTTATGCAACCCTGCGGCTCAAGGAAGCCCAAGCGGGCAACTCGTACCCTCTCATCAAAACACGGCGATGGCTCTCTTGGGTTGCCGGTAACACTGGAGTGGACCAGCCGTTCTTTTTCCCCACCATACAGCCGAGAATGCTCGCGCGCCGCGCCGATAGATGGATTTATACCGTTGGGTTTTGCATTCTCATGGGGGGTTTATTAGGCGGGCTGGAACGCACGCCCGGCGCGTGGGTGGCGGGGGCCCTGATTGGGCTGGGCCTGGGGTGGAGAGATATTCAGCCTCTGGAGGGGCTGCATTGGCAAAGGTTGAAAGATCGATTCCTGGCGCTTTTTGCACCCACCTTAGCCGCCCTTAAAGGAGCCCGCGAGTTATGGCGGAACAAGCCGCTCCTCAAAAAGGCGGCCATTGATACCATGCTCCCGTTCCTGATGCTTGGCGCCATCTTCGCCATCATCTCGTTCCTTGGTATGGCGTGGCACTATGGCCGCCAAGACGGTCTGGCCCATGGACTCGCGGAAGCTTTCGGCTATGCTCTGGAGATTGGCGCAATGATCGCTTTTTTGGTCCCACCGCTTCTTGCCATCATGTTTCCTCTGTTTTTTCTGACGACCGGAATGATGGTTGTCAGCATCATCAGCCCGCTCTGGTTAGTGTGGGCCCTTTCCGGCCCGATTGAGCCAAGGGAGCCCGTGCGTCCTGAAGTTGCCGTGGGTAAACAAATGGCAAACATCGGGGTATGCGCGCTGCTCGGCGCATCATCACTCATCGCGTGTTTAGGAATCGTCTGGGCTGTAGTACAAGGGTTGCGGGTCGTCTCCTTAGCGCTTCACATGGGTGCGTCGAAAGGCGACGATCCGCAGTTCAGTTGGGCATCCACCGTTCTCGTTCTGGCGTTGATGGGTGCCGCTCTGGGCTTTGTGGCTGGTTTGGCGCCCGTAGTCCGATTCGTCGTTTTGCGGCTGATTCTCGCCGTCCGCGGAAACATGCCATGGCGCTATGGACGGTTCCTGAAATACGCAATAGCGCGGGGCTTGTTGAAACGGGATGGCAGAGGTGTGACATTCATTCATGAGTACCTGCGGATTTATTTCGCCGCCCTTCCGGGGCAACGATAGAAGCGCATTGGGCCAGGGGAATTCGAGGGCTGTTCCTCTTCCTCGAAGATTTGTCACCATCATTGTTAACTTTATGTAACAGTCATCCCTCTCACCGAGTTACCAAAGAGCATCTGCCAAAGTTCTACCGAAGCGTTATATCGGTGAACTGTATTCCATACTGCCAATTGGTTTGGGCGCATCTGGGAAAGTAGGGTCCCTTGCTGAGAGTCTGCGTGCGATGCAGATTTTGGCTTTCTTCTGTTCGTTTTCTGGCCTTGGTTTTAGCTCTGGGCGTCGCCGCTTTGCTGAACCGGTGTGGCGGAGGCGGTTCGAGCGCAAGTTCCGGTTCAGGAGAACCGGCGGGCGGTGGCTCCACCACCACGCCTACGCCGGCCATTTCGTCCATTAGTCCAACCACCCTGACGGCGGGATCAGGCGCCCTGATGGCGGTGGATAACCCTACCCAGGACTAACGAGTCTGGGTGAGAACTACTTTCACCAAATTAAGTCCCGTAGGGACGGCTGAGAATAGCCCAGGACGTCAGTCCTGGGTTAGCCATGTTCCAACGAGCTGTCCCGTAGAGCCTGCCCTGAGCTTGTCGAACGGGGACGGCTGAAAATGTCCCAGGATGCAATCCTGGGCTACTTTCACCTCAGCACGGACTATTCGCGATTCGCGGCAGCCACCCAGGACTTGCGTCCTGGGACATTTTCAGTCGTCCCTTTCGGGACTTCTCGCGCTTCTCTTCTCAACCCAGGACTAACGTCGTGGGCTACTCTCAGCCGTCCCTTCGGAGTCTGTGTCGTAGCACATCGGAGCTGAGCTAGAGTTGACCATTTCCGTATCAATGACGATGAATTCTGCTGGTTAATTCGTATAGCTTTTCGTCGATTTCTTAGCTACGACACAGACTCCTTCGGGACTCAAATTTGGAGAAGACAGTTCTAACACAGACTCTAACGTCCTGGCCTATTCTCAGCCAGTCTTGTCCACATTAGCTTTTCATAGCAGTAGTTAAAACAGATCAGCTATCGGCAGATCGCGTCAGCTATCGGGCAGATCGCGATCAGTCCCGTAGGGACGGCTGAGAATAGCCCAGGACGCAGTCCTGGGTAAGGTTATCCACCGCGATCAGTCCCGTAGGGACGGCTGAGAATGACCCAGGACGTCAGTCCTGGGTGAACTGGACCACACGTGAATGCTATGGCAAATCATCCAAGGTCAACCCCATCCTCTCTGAAAGCATACCTATTCCCGAAAATTCAACCGATCAAGCATTCCCCTCCGCCAATCCAAAATTCAAATGTCAAACAAACCAGATGATCTGAATGCAAATGCTGTGGCGGAGCACATGTACTGTTGCGTAGCCGAAACACAAAAGACAGCTCTCCGGGAAAAGACGCTCGTCTAAAATCAATTGCAGCGAAGCCGATTACTTCAATAAACGCTCACGTGTTGCGTATAGGCAACAGTGACTATGGGTGTTTCGCTGTAATTGCGATACTGCTTCACGTCTTCAGTCAAAGAAAAGTAACCCCCAAAACGATAACCGACGATTCGAGGAAAGAGTCTCGACGGCCAAATCCGACTCCGCAGCGCTATATACTGTTAGCAGACGATTTCGGCACAGCGGGCGGCTCTCGCGACCTCCCGCTGGTCGGCAGTTGCCGGTAGTTTGGGCCTAAGGCGAGCGAAGGACAGTTTTACCGCTGTCCGGTGTCCCACTCGATCCCTGTCACAAATAAGGCAATCCAAGCCTCCCGCTACGCCTGTCCCGGCATGCCGTGGAGCGGGCTTTTTTATGCATGCCACCCTGCTTCCCCACACAGTAGAAACCTCTGCCCCATAGCTTCTCTCAAATTCCATCTCTCTCAAATTTCAGGAGCCACCTATGCCCAAAAATAAAGTCAGCGACCCCATCACCGATCAGGAAATAGCCTTTGCCCGCCTGGTCCTCTCTGGCGCCATGACCGACCGTCACGCCGCCGAAGCTGTCGGCCTCAATCCCGACTCCGCCGCCTACACCAAATCCAAACCCCGTGTCCGCGCCTACATGCTCGAGCACCGCGCTGCCGTCCAGCAACAGCTAGTCCAGCAAGAGGCCGAGGGCCTGCGCCGGCTGAATTTGGACCGCGAACGAGTACTGGACCGCCTCTGGGAAATTGCCAACCTCAGCCCTGAAATGACCCGAGGCAGCATTACCGGCCAGGTCAAGGCCCTCTCCATGATCGTGGCCATGCAAAACTTCATCCCCGACCGTCGATCCGTCGCCTCGGAGAAAACATCCGCGCCTGCGCCCGTTCACGCGGAAATCTATGCCGCCGCCTGGCGCCGTCAGCAGGCCGCAGCCGTCGACCCGCAGCCAAGCACCGCCTCTCACCAGCAAGAAGACCAGGAAGAAGATTCGCTTGGCGTCGCCGCCAGTCCCGCCAGTCCCGGCGTGCCGCGGAGCGTGCCGTGGAAGCCCCAGTTCGCTCCCAGCTCGGCGGGAGAGGCGCCTCCGGACCCTGGTCCCAGCCAGTCCACCTTCGTGAACCGACTTCCCCCCTCGGAAGCACCGCCAACTTGCGTCCCCCTGTTCACTTCCGTTCCAGACCTGAGAGTTCCCTTCTCGATAACAAAGAACCCAGTTAACCCCTTCGTCCGCCCCCGATGAGCTCCCAATCCTAAAAAGGACCCAAAAATATCGAATTTTACAAATGACCGAACAGACTGCCAGAAACTCTCTGCCGGAAAGTGAAAACCAGGACAGACGTCTGACCACTAAACCCCAAACAGGGACCAAGGGCTTCCAGGCCGATCACAACGCCTTGGTGATGAAGAATGGCCAAGCTCCGAGGTTGTTTTAGGCTAGCAACGACCGCCTCGTACTCGATTGCCGTGATTGCGACGGCAAAGATGAAATCGCACGACGGGCGCAAATTGGGCCTGTCCATATTCAGGTCACGATGCCCTAGCGGCTGGTCCGACGGCCACAACCGATGGCCACGAGATGAAAGCGGCTGACTTCAGACACCACTCTCCTGAAAAGTCTGATTATCGGTAAGTTCCGCCACCCGGACGGGTCAGGCTGGAGCAAGTTACCTAAAATCCCGTTTCACGGGCAGAACGATCCGAGCCAGTATCCGGAGGCGAGTCGCCCGGTTTATCGCACTCGGTGTACAGCAGGCAGCCGGTATGAACCGTCAAGGACAGCAAATGCTTTTTCGGTAAATTGCTCCACCTTCGAGGGAGAATCGGGCAAGTTACAAAGAACCCCGTTTGCAGGAACTTCATCTCCCGGGAGAGAACGCCGAAGGGAAGGCAGAGACCAATTCGTTGCCTCGCCACTGTCGCAAGTGACAGTATCCAATAATCCTCTTCAAGAGAACAATCTCAGCATGAGTGTCCTTCGTCTCGTGGTCGACACCTCTCCGAAGGAGTCGCCATGGCCAAGATTCGATTGGTACTTGCTGATGATCATCACGGAATGGCCGAAGCAATTTGCGGGACGCTCGATGAGGATTTTGAGGTTGTCGGCGCAGTGGAGGATGGCGCGCAAGCCGTCACTGCCGTTCTTATGCTGAATCCCGATGCACTCATCATCGATATTTCGATGCCTATCCTAAATGGACTCCAAGCTGCCAAACAGCTCCAGACGGCTAATAGCCGAGCCAAGATCATATTTCTAACCGTTCATGAGGGCCCGGAATTTCTTGACGCGGCGTTTTCTGCCGGAGCCTCCGCCTACGTTACCAAGGCTCGCCTCTCCACCGATCTCATCCCAGCGATTCACGAAGCGATGTTGGGACGCGCCTTCGTATCCGGGTCCGCCGAGGAAGTTTCTGGCAATGAGGCCCACATCTAAACGCAGCAGGATAATAGCGTTCGTCTTATGTGGGGTGATTTGGCGCATTCCTGACTTTCTTCGCCCTTCTGGAGTATGCTTTTGCAGGTTTTCACAAATCCAGCCTGGGTCTCGAAGTAGCAGGTTTGGCATTGCCTGCGTTATTGGTGACCCTTGTTTTCCCGCGCTTCGGAGAGGCGGTTATCTGGATCATCTTTGCCTTGGAAGCCATATATGCCATAACGACTGGCGGCAACAGCGCGCTAATGGCCATTTTGCTCCTTACCATGGGCCTCCTCCTTCACGCTTCGAGTTCCAACGCGTTTAGCAAGCTGTGATAGAGCAGCAGTTTTGGCTACCGGTACTAGATGGTAGTTCGCGCAGCAACCGCTTCCCGGCTCGGCCAGATTAGGCATAAACTGCCTCGATTCGAGTGGCGCTTTTTCCTGCGCTGCTGAAACTGCCTGTAAAGCACGGGTTATCGGTAAGGTCCCCCAGCCGGACGGGTCAGGCTGGAGCAAGTTATCTTAAAGCCCCGTTTCACGGGAACCTCGCTTCGCGCTATGCCACTCAATCCGGCCAGCGGAGCGAATATATCTGACCAACACCAGTGCGGCTCATGATGGCCGGCTGCCCATCCGGCGTCAAGCTCATGATGGAATCGGTAGACTGCGGATCGTTCACGCCCTCCAATCCGCATAATTGCTTCCAGTCACCCTGGGGCACTGTGAGCTGATAGATTCCGTTGCTCCCTTGTATCAATCCCATATAGATCGACTTGCTATCGGCGGCCCACGTCCAATACCCCCAGGGCACATCGAAGGTGTGCAGGTCTTTCCAGGTTTTCGTTTGGGCCGTGTACAACACCATGCGCGACGGGTTCTGCGAAATCGCCACCATGTACTTCCCGTCGGGAGACCATGACGGAGCAAACTGTTGCTCGGTCCCGGGCATGTCCGATATCCGGCGCGTCGCTAGATCAATCACATGGATCTTGAAAGGCTTATCCGGATCAGGAAAATTACTAAACGCAATTGATTTACCGTCGGCAAACCAGCTCGGTGCCACGCCCTCCGCCTCATCGGGCGTCAGTTTTTGCGGGGCGCCCCCCGCCGCGGAAACCAGGTATACGTTGGTCCAATCCGTGTACGCCAGCCACTTCCCGTCCGGCGACCATTGCTGCATGATTGCGTAGGAACTGGTCAGCTGGACTTTCTCGCTTCCATCGAGCCGGCTCTTCCACAAATGCCGGCTGGGGTATTCGGAGTAGGCCATCCATTGCCGATCCGGCGAAATCACGAACGCTAGCATCGACACGTCATCGAGGTACGGGAGCAGCTTTTTACTTTGAGGATCATAGGCCCGCATGGCGCCGTCATCCGCCCTTGCCAGCACAAACAGTCCTTTGCTGTCGCGCATAGGCGCGGCCGCCAGGATGGGCAACTGGTTGCCGGTAATCCGTACTGCCGTGGGCTTCCTCCAGAAGGCAAACCACGGCGCCGGTACCAGTTCATACAAGTTGAGCCGGTCTTCCCGGTCGGACAAAAACACGAAATGCCGCCCGTCGGGTGTCCACTGGCCGGCATACTGGCTGGCATTCGCCGGCCAGTCGAACCGCAATGCGTGTGCATTCTGGCCATCAGCATTCACACTCCAGAGCCGGGGGATATCGGGGTCGATTCCTACGGTCGCGCTCAGTTGCCGGCCGTCCGGCGAAAAGCTCAAGGCATCCAGGTAACCCGGCGCATCCCAGAGCTTGCGCAAATTTCGTCCATCCTCATCGATTTTGTACAGCGTGCTCTTATCGGAGAATAAGACGGCGCGCCCGTCGGGTGACCACCGCGCCCACCGAGCCAAGTGGTCCGTCAACTTTCGCGGTGTGCCGCCCAACATCGACGCTGTCCATAACGTTCCCCGGTCAAGTTCGTCGTCCAACTCGGGCTTCAATCCCAATGCTTGCGAACCGTCGGGCAGAATATCCAACAGGAGGGTGCCGGGACCTAGGATGTGCAGAGGGACAACCGGTCCGCCGCTAGCCGCCATCTCCGAAGGAATTCCGCGGATGTTCAGATAGATTCTCGCTCCATCGGTAAAGAGCGGGCCCTCTTTGGGCTCCCTGGAAAAGGTCAGCTGTGTCGAATCGAGCGGGGCGGAGATCGGGGATCTTATTGCCTTCAGCGCAAACGCCAGTAGTACCACGGCGAGGACTGCACCCGCGGCTATCGGCACAGAATGCCGGAGCAATCTGCTGGAAGGGAAAAAAGGCGGAGAGGAAGGTGGGAGCGAGGACGGGACCGGCAACCCCGGCGCGGGCACCCGAGGGGTTCTTAATTGATGCGGAAGACCTGAAGAGATGGATTGGTCAGAGGGCGATTGAGAAGATTCGGCTGTGATCGTGCGAGCGTCTACTTTTTGCACCGCGGCTGGGGTGTGGTCCGAATCGACTGCGCCCTCCAGGCCGTTCTCGGTCGCAAAGCCCGCCACGTCAGTTATCACTTGCACGTCGCAGAGGAAGCGATAACCAACGGTGTGCACGGTCGCGATATATCGTGGCTCCCGCTTGTCATCACCCAGCAGACGCCGCAAAGTGGCGATGCTGCGCGTGAGCGAGTTATCTGAGACAGAAGCGTCAGTCCAGACCGTGCTCAGAATCTCGTCTTTGGTGACCAACCTGCCAGGGTTTCGTAGCAGCAATAAAAGCACACGAAATGCCGTGGGCTCGACCTGCGCGGCTTCACCTGACTTGATCAGCAGGAACTCCCGTTCCTTGACCTCTATGTCCCCAAATCTGAAAACAAAGTACTTGTGATCCATCACAACCCCGTCACTCGCTTTTCAGAGAATGGTCAGAGAGCCGTCACGACAGTGTGGAGGCAAGCGGCGACATTTGCACCCAGCCAATCCGGCTGAGGTGATTGCCGATGTCGCACATGAGGTTCACAACATCTGTGAGTCTTGCCATTCTGATCATCCCCGCGATTTACGCAGCTCCGCGTTGTCCGGGAAACGTCGCCAGTGTACCCCTCCGCTTGGTTAACCGCCACTGGATCATCTTGCCGGTATTCATCAATCGCACCGGTCCCTACAACTTCCTATTGGATAGCGGCGCCCAGATCACAATGATCGATCCCCTTCTAGCCACTGCACTTCATCTGGATGATCACGGCGCTGCCGTGGTCGCGGGAGTCAGATCCGGTCACTCTGCTTCCTACGCGCAACTCGACATGGTGGAAGTCGGCTCTCACCATGTTGCTAAGCAAAAGGTCC
The DNA here is from genome assembly GCA_963821315.1 of uncultured Acidobacteriaceae bacterium. Taxonomy (GTDB): domain Bacteria; phylum Acidobacteriota; class Terriglobia; order Terriglobales; family Acidobacteriaceae; genus PALSA-350. The sequence continues at coordinate 254,182 of CAWGDP010000026.1, forward strand.
TCGTGTATGACCTCCAGAATCTCCATTCCGCCGATGCCCGGGTGCAGGGCATTCTTGGGGAGGATTTCCTCGAGCAATTCGACCTGCTGATCGACAATGCACATCGCCTGCTCTGTCTTGACGACTCGGCTGCGATGCGCGCAGAGGTGGGAGGGCCGCATATCCCACTGGTGGATGGGGCTAAGGCAGACGAGGTCGGCGCGCCGCCCGGTTTGCTGCTCATTACCGTAGAACTATCCGGCGGACTGCGGCCTATTCTCCTGGTGGTCGACTCCGGCGCGAACGAGCCTCTCCTCTTCAACACTTCTGAATACATGTTGCTTCGGCCCTCTCACGACCTGCCTGTTAGCTGGAGTGGGGTGGATGGAACGCAGCTGGGCTTATCGACTTTGCCACCACAAGACGTGAAGATCGGCCCACTCAAATTGCCCGGCGTGTCGTTCTTTAGCCTCGATAAGGATTCCCTTGTAAAGGGGTTCGACGGTGTCCTGAGTATGGGGCTCTTCCGACGCGTCTTTATCGACCACGCCGATCACTTTGCCGTCCTTGAGCCGAGATAGGTACAGCCGTACATAGGAATGTGATGGAGATGTATCGCCTACACTGATAGGTCACTTCGCAGCGTCTACCGTGGGTTAACGGGACAGGTTGCGCAATTCGCACGGAAGAGACTCATCGTAGTTCCTTCGCACTCGTTTTCGGTAAATTCCCGACGCCGGAGAGACACCGGCTCGCCAGCTTTGAGGTAATGCGCAGGCATAGTCCCTGCCACTTTCTGGTGATTCTGACTATTAACCGCTGTCGCTATGGTTTTCAGTGCGATCCTTTGGCTGCGGGCCGATCGATGGAGAACAGCCGTAGCCTACATTTACTCTCGGGAGTCTCTCATGACCAGAAACAATTTCATCCTTAGCGGCGTGCTCGGAGCGGTTACGTTCGCTGGTGGTTTTGCTATCGCCCAGCTTCCCGTCGATAACGTCTCCGCTCACAAACATCCAAATCTTGCAGCTGCACAGCGACTGTCGCAGCAGGCCTATGAGCGCGTTACCGCTGCACAGCAAGCAAACGAATTTGATATGGACGGGCACGCCGCCAAAGCCAAGGAACTACTCGATCAGGTGAATGAGCAGCTTCGTATGGCGGCGACTGACGCTAACCACAACCACCGGTAAGCAATTCATCTCAAGAAGGGCGCTACCTCGCGAAGGCAGCGCCCGGCTGCCCAGATCTGTTCCAAGTGCGAAAAGCTAACACTTCGTTAACTTGCCCGCGCTGCCTCGGGCCGGAACGGAATTGTGCCTATAGCCCCGTTTCGCGTAAATTTTGAGGCTACGTCATCGCGTGCCGGAAATGTCGGATTATCGGTAAGTTGCCCCCGCCGAACGGGGTCAGGCTGGAGCAAGTTACCTGAAACCCCGTTTTTCGGAAGAACGATTGGAAGTGCTGAGGATCACCGCCAGAAAGGCAATTTTCGCGATAGCCATCCGGTGTAATCCTAGACCGGGGTTGTATGGAAAAATGGCCGGGGGTCTCATTGTCAACGGAAACAGAGAAGTTATTTAGAAGCTTGCTCAAGGATTTGCGGCCACTCTTCAAGGAGAGCGGGTTCCGCGCTTCCAGTCAGAATTTCATTCTGGAATCCGCCGAATGCTGGGTGATCGTCAACTTCCAGAAGAGCCGCTGGGGAGAACGAGACGAGACCACCTTCTATGTAAACGTCGCGGCTTGCTCGAAGCGCTGGCTGGGGATTGAATGCAAGCCAGCAGACAAGGTGCCTCCCTTTTACAGTTGCGATTGGCGATGGCGCGTTGAGCACTTCGGTCCCGAAAATGGCGCCCAGCAATGGACCCTTAGCGACGAGGATAGCCTGCAAGTTACACTCGCGTACTTGCAAAATCTCTTTCGGGACTTTGTCCTTCCGGCGGTCACAACAATGACCAAGGAAGCCGAGCTCCTCAAGCACTCCGGCGGGTTCGAGTACCCTCAGCTGAAGACCCACGCGGTAATCTTGGCGGCAACGAACCAAGTCACCGCTCTAAAGCAAACCGTCTCCACGTTGATAGAAAAGTTCGGTTCGGGGAGCGCTGGTAAGGGAACGCGAGAGCATCTGGAAATGCTACGCTCGAAGTACCCCGAAGCAATGCGCGGCATTGAGCTGCCTGAAAAGTCGGGTTTTCGGTAACTTGCCCGAATTGGATGCAACTCGGGCGTCCTTTCAGGAACCCATTTTTCACTGGCCAACTGGGGAGATAAAATGGCGCATTGGAGAGACGGAAGATGACCAGCTTATCCAACCGTGCAACCCCGAGCACAGGCACCGCGATGGCAGACCTGCCCTCCAAAGTGCTCGGCGGGGATGGAAGCATTGGGGCCGAGGTGCCCTGGTTGCGCCTGAGCGGCTCGACAGCCAGGGCCGCAAGCTGTGGACGCAGACCAACTCAGAAAAGCACCAACACGGCGGAATTACATGGAGGCACCCTTATGCAGATCGATCTGACCCTTGAGGAAATTACTTTGTTGACGGAGCTGTTGCACGGTGACTTTGGGAACTTGCGCGAGGAGATTTACAAGACTGACGACCACAACTTCAAGGCAGAGCTGCAGGCCAGACAGAAGCTGATGAAGGCCTTACTGGCGAAGCTTTCGTCTCCCGAGGTCCCTAAGACCACGTAGACTAAGACCACCCAGAGCTCGGGAGCCGCATTTTACATATAGACGTTCCGCCAATAATCGGCCAGCGATTTCATGTAGCTGAGACTTGAGCCCAACTCCCAGCCAACGTTCTCGAGCTCGTCCGGCCAGCGCGTGGCATCGAGCCTGCGCCTCAGATCTGCAAGGAGAGCCTCTGACACATTGATGGTGAACTTTTCAATGGCCATCTTGATCCGCCCTCAACCAACAGTAGATGTAGATACAGTCCGCGTTCAACTTCTTCTGATTGTGCCTGGATCACGGCGAATCCGGAAGTGATTCTCCCGTACTGCCTGCAAAGTCGCATTCTCGGTATGTTCCCGGAGTAATCGGCTGGTAAACAGGTGAAGTTGTAGGGTCGAGGACTGGCGCCATGCTCCGCAGGTTGGGCCTAGCCGTTTCTCTCCGTTTCCTCTGAGAGTGCCTCACTAGCCAAACCGTAAGCTGGTTTCCAGTCCCCGCCTCGTCAAACCCAGCGTGCAGATTTCCCGCACTGGGCTTTCCTGTGTGTTTCATGTCAAGAGTTATGAGACTTGTGCGGGGGGCAGCTGTCCTTCAGGCTCGTTGCCAACGTACCCGGTAGTCATGAAACAACCCGAGCGTGTTGTAGAGCCAGTCCTTACTCCACTGCTTCCACCCGAACCCCTGGCGTCCCTGGGAGCGCATCAGGTGCCGCCGAATCTTCCGCTCCACCCATTGGCTGATAAACGAAAAGCATTGGCTCGAGTGGCCTGCCGCGAAGTAGTTCACCCACCCTCGTAGAATTGGATTGATCTGTTCAATCACCCGTTCCACAGGTTGGCTGAGGTATCGTTGGAAGACGGTCTTGAGCTTTGCTAACAGTGCCGTCCGCTTTTTCAGCCGCGGCACATACTGGGGCCACCACTTTCCGAATTGACTTCGGATAAGGCGAAACTCGAACCCCAGGAAGCAGAAGCTCTCTTCCTTCGATAGGTCTACCATCCGGCTCTTCTCTTCGTTGATCTCCACTTTGAGCTTGGCTAATTCCTCCCGGACTCGTCTGGCAACCGCCCTAACCAGCCAGTCCTGTCGCGGATGGGAGTCGATCAATAGCACCATGTCGTCTGCAAAACGCGCATATTGAACACGGGTATATTGTCCGAAGCGGGTGATGGCAATCGCCTTCTCCAGCATCCGATCTACCTCGTTGAGGTAGAGGTTGCTGAGCAGCGGTGAAATCACCCCACCTTGTGGAACCCCCTTCTTTCCAGTCGACTTCAGCATTTGCTTCAGCAGTCGCATCGTCGTTGCATCTTGGATTCTTCGCGCCACTTTCGCCAACAGCTGGTCATGCCGCACGTTGTCGAAGTAGGCCCGCAAATCAAGATCGACGACGCGGGTTTTTCTGCTCACAATCGCTTCCGCCACCCGGATGACCGCTTGATGGGCTGTCCGTTTTGGCCGGTAGCCGTAGGACCCCGGTTGAAAATCAGCTTCGAAGATCGGCTCCAAGATGAGCTTAAGCGCACCTTGAACCACGCGGTCACGGATCGATGGAATCGAGAGGACACGGATTTTATTGCCCCCGTCCTTCGGGATCTCCTTTCTCCGAACCGGTGTGGGCCGATACGTGTTGGTGACAAGTTCGTCCCGTATCTGCTGCAGAAACATTTCCACTCCACTTTCTTCGATGGCTTCGAACGTGACTCCATCCATGCCTGGAGCCCCCTTATTTTTCTTGGCCATTTGGTAAGCTTCGCGAAGCGTTTCCATTTTGCAGACGTGGACGTACAGTCCCCAGAAACGCCAAGTCGATTCAGCCTTCGCCTTGACGTATAGGCTCCTTCTCAGGTCTTGCAAACTGATGGGTGTTTTTATCATTCACCCTTGCCTTCCGTCTTGTTGGAGTCTTTGCACATCAGCAGGGCCACTTCGCTCCACGGAAATTACTCCGCTTCACCGCTACTACTGGCCCCTCCGTCACCCTCTCGTCTTCCATCGATTTCCTGGGTTCGCCAGTTATACGACTTCCTGCTCCGCCGATTTCTCGCCAGGACGAGGAGGGTTTCTCCAGTTGCTTAGCGCATCCTTGTCATCGTGCTACCGCTAACACCCCGCCAGAGTGTCTCGCCGCTTCAGTCAGTTGCGGCGAGACATGTTGCCTTCGCCCTTTCGGTGCGGGCTCGGCCCCTGGAGTTTCGGGTTTTCGAGGCCACCTATGCGTTCACTTTCGTTGCGGCCCGATGACTCCCTCACCATCCCAAAGATGGCTTTGTCGATCGGCTTCATTCGCTTCGTTTCCTCCACGAATGCGATCCTAGCTACAGGGTCCTGACTCTTGCCCTGGTAGGTCTACCTCCTACTGAATACGCCAGCCTTAAGCTGGACACACACCGAGAACCCCGTTTTGCGGGCCGTACGATAATGTGATTCAGCACAGCAGCCGGCGGCGACCGCGCCTGAATATCGCGAAGAGGATGATTTTATTTTGTTGCCAACGCTTGTTCACCGTAAGGCTTTGGGCCGGAGCGATCACATTGCGTTCGTACTCTGCGCCATCGAGGCAATTGGCATTATCTGCGCCGCAGTCTTCGGAGGCTTCGTTGGCCAGGACCATTTACTGAAGCATTTCAATGCATGGCTCTGGCTTGCCTGTGGACTTGGCTCCATAGGGTTTTCGATCGCTGGTCTCGCAGCCGGATCGAATCGAAGGGCCTCGATTTGGACGCTAATCCTTTGCCTGGTCATTTTTGTTCTTTGCGGATTCGCATTCGCCATAGTCTGATGGTCGAGTCCTGCGCCGCCGAACATTTCTCGCGTAACGATCCCTCCGTAGTGCCCGTAAAGTCTCGTTATCGGTAAGTTCCCACCCAAAGGGAACCGGCGCTGCAAGTTCCCGAGAATCCTGTTTCTCGGGAAACCTTACTGGCCACGACCTGCTCGGGCGGGATGCCGTTAGCTGTCGCGGCCTTCGGTTCAACCCACCCGCTCCTTTTTAAATGCGATCTCCGTAGTGTGCAATTGTGAACATACACGACAGTCCAGCTGAGCTAGAGTTTTCGTATCCTCCACGCTCCTGGCTTGGCCTCGCGTATGAGAGGCGCGAGCCAAAGGCGGCTTTCCTTGTTCAGCACATATCTCCGCAAAATATTGGTCACGATCATGCTCGCACCCTGTGCGGCTGCTCAGGAGACGAGTGCGATTCCCGCTCGGCTGATCATTCCAGACCAGACTCCCGTCAAGCTTCAACTTAGCGAAACCGTTTCCTCTGCTCACGCACGCCCGGGAGACCGCCTGGACTTCATCGTTGCGCGAGATGTGAACATTGAAGGGTTCACCGTGATTCCGGCTGGAACCGTGGCCAGCGGCTCGGTCACCGGAGTCAAGGGCAAGCGGCTCCTGGGAATCGGAGGCGACGTAGCCCTAAAACTCGATTCGGTAGAGCTGGCCAACGGCGATCGGGTCGGGTTGCACGCACGACTGAACGTAAAAGGACGCTCCCGTACCAAACTAATGGCCGCGGGGATGATCGCTACCGGCCTTGTCTTCCTCCCCGCTACGCCGGTTCTCCTACTCACCCGTGGCCACGACAGCACTGTGTTGAAGAGTACGGAGATCACCGCCCATATCGACGCTGCCACATCGGTTCTGTCGGCAAGGTTAAAACCTTCGCAAGAACGCTCTTCCGAACTGGATACGATGATGGATTATCTGCCGCCCCGTGTGTTCAATGCTGAGGGGCGCGAGGGCGACATGCTGAACCTGGTTCTTGTTGGCCAAAAGGAAGACTTGCAAAATGCCTTTGCGCGTGCCGGTTGGGTCAAGACTGACAAATGGAACCCGATCTTCGTCTGGCACTTGTTGTTGCATGGAACCCACGATGCAAGGATACCGATGGCCAGGTTTTATCTGTTCGGAAGAGTGCAGGACTACTCGTATGCCTTGCCAGAGCCGGGTGCAGTGGTTTCGCGGCGTCATCATCTTCGAATCTGGAAAACCGATCACACGATCGATGGGACCCCTATCTGGGTGGGTTCGGCCACCCACGACATTGCCATTGAAGTCGCGAAGCGAGGGCGTCTGATCAACCACAGGATCGATCCGGCCGTCGATGCAGAACGTGATTTTGTTGGAATTGATCTGACGAATGCATCGTCGATCAGCCGACAGGAATATCTGCATTCCGCCGATCCGGTCTTTCAGGCACAAACAGCTTCCGGCCAGACCTATCACTCCGACAGCAGAATTCTTCTGTTGGACTTGCATCCGGTTACCTCAACCAAGGCTGGCACGATCGGTCAACCATCCGTTTTGCTTCGGGCGACCTCACTGCCTATCCCAGCGCTGGCAGCGCCTCCCAGATAAGATTAGTCGTCAGCGGCGTCGTTCCTGAGTACGTTTTGGGGATCATCCTGAATGCGAAAGGATAAGGCATGACGCCACATGCGGTGTCCCAAATCCCTCCGGGGGACCGGAGCACGAGGCGCTGAAGTCCCTTTCCCTCTGAGTTGGCGCGTGATCGCGTGGGATTCCAGGCTATCCCCCGTGGTGGGCCTGGCCCACCGTTCGAAAGCACCACAACAAATTGAGTCATCGAACGTCACTTCTCCAAACAAAAGACCTCAATTGTCGTCGTGAAATCGCGGTGTCATTCGTGATCCAACGCGGAGCGTCCTCGTCCGGGTCGGTCGCGTTTTGGGATGTTTCCGACACTGATCTAAATGCGCCTCGTCAGTAGAAATCGACCGGAAAATCACCTCGTCACGGTTGGGGTCATGAAGATGTGACGAGAATACAGAAAGGGGAATACCATGATTCATCCCTCATGCCCGCTCTTTCACGCAATACAGTGCTGGCCCTGATTGGGGCGACGCTTGTACTGCATACCACCGAGGAATATTTGACCTTCCCGGCTTACCTGTCGTCTGCGAACCGATTGCTACGGTTGCTGCCACCGCCCGAGTTCTTGCCGAACCCGCAGACCCTGAGGATCGCGCTGGTTATTGCGACAGTGCTGCCTCTCGGTGTAGTCGCGTGGGCAATCTTAAGTCCACGCAAGGCCCTGCTGGTATCGGTGCTCTTTCTCGAGTGCATCCTGCTGGTCAATGCAGGCTGGCACATCTTCGCTGCTTGGGTCAGAGGCGGCTACGCTCCTGGAGTGATTACAGCGGTTATGATCAATCTGCCGTTCGGCGTTTACGTGCTACGGAGGGCGGCGAAGGAGCAGTGGATTCCGTCGCGAACGGTATGGCAACTGATCGGCACAGCGCTCGTGCTGCATATCGCGGCCTTGGGCGGTTTCCTGGCAGGATAAGCGAAGCAACATGCCCCGATAGAATGTCAGCGCGCACGGCCGACCGGCAACCGGCTTCCGGAAAGCCGAAACATTTCAGGGCGGATCGACGGGCTCACTCACTGGACATCCGTCGAAGAGCGGCATTAACCACCGTTCGACAGGTCCGTTAGGTTGCCGACATGCCACCGTCGACTTCGAATACCGTGCCGGAGATGTATGAGGCTTCGGGGGACGAAATGAACACAATGGCGTTAGCGAGTTCCTCGGGGGTGCCCCTTCGACGCAGCGGCACCGTCCCTACCAAGGCATCATTGACTTCCGCGGTACCCGTGAAGCGATCGAGCATAGCCGTGTCCGTCGGGCCTGGCGCAACCGCGTTCACTCGAATACCTGAATTCCCCTGCTCTAGCGCAACCGACTTGGTCATGCCCTCCACTGCGTACTTGCTGCTGACGTAGGCTGTCGCACCAGCCGCCGCCTTGTGACCGTAGGTCGAGGTGATGTTGACGATGCTGCCGCTGTCTTGGCCTGCCATCCCACGCAGTTCGTGCTTCATGCTGAGGAATACGCCGAGGACGTTCGTATCGTGCACGGCCTTGAAATTCTCGAGCGTTGCGTCCTGGATGAGGCCGAGTTCGCCCTCGAAGCCAGCGTTGTTGACGGCGACGTCGAGGCGGCCGAACCGCGCAATGGTCTTATCGACAAGAGCAATGATGTCTTCTTCCTTGCGAACGTCGGCGTGAACGAACTCCGATTCGGTGTTGAGTGCTCGCAATTCACTTACTAGTGCTTGTCCCTTGTCGTCGTTGCGGCCGGACACGATGACCTTGGCGCCTTTCTTAGCGAATGCCACAGCGGTCGCGCGACCGATACCGGTGAGGGCGCCGGTAATGAGAACAACTTGATCAGCCATTTTCAGCCCTTCTTAGCACTACGGTTGCAGATAGTGATTAACGGCGGAAATCGGCTGTAAATCTCTGATTTCAGCAGCAGAATTGCTTGGCCCGCGTTGATGACGCGCGGCCCTTGCACGTGTCTCTCAGAGTAATCTTAGACCCGTAATGCGAATGGCTTGCAAAGAATCGTCAAAAGCGATCAAGTCCGTCAAGGAAAACAGAGGTCAGGCGCCCCATTTACTTGTGCTCCTGGTAGAGGCTGGCAGCTGTCCTACTGGGAAACCAGTTTGTCGGTCAAAGCAAAATGGATGATGGTGCTGTGCTTCTGTGGGCCGCCATCACCAAAGGGGGGGTTAGCCTGCGATCATGCCTCCGTCCACTGCCAGGGACGCGCCGATGATGTAAGAAGCCTTGTCAGAACCGATGAAGACTACGGCGTCTGCAATCTCGTCAGGTGTGCCGATCCGCTTGTTCGGAACCTTTGCATCTATGAAGGCTGCTTTGTTTTCCTTCGTTACCGCGAAACGATTGAACATTCCCGTTTCAATCGGCCCGGGGCCCACGATGTTGACGCGAACACCAGTGCCGGCAAGTTCGATGGCTGCCGACTTCGTGATGCCTTCGACCGCATGCTTGCTGCCCACATAGATCGCCGCGCTGGGGCCGCCAACCTTGCCATACGCAGACGAGATATTGACGATGCTGCCCTTGCCCTGCGGAAGCATAGCCCGGATCTCGTACTTCATGCTCAGCAGCACGCCAAGCACATTGGTGTCGAAGATCGACTTATAGTTCTCAACGGTTACATCGGCAGCCGAGCCGACAACACCTTCTGTTCCAGCGTTGTTCACAGCGATATCGAGGCGGCCGAAACGAGCGACGGTCTTTTCGACGAGATTCCGGACGTCCTCTTCGTGACGCACATCGGCACGGACAAATTCCGCTTTCGCTCCGGTGGCGCGCAGTTCGCGTACGAGCTCGGCACCGGCTTCCTCGTTGCGCCCTGAAACTACGACGCGCGCACCTTCTTTCGCGTAAGCAAATGCGGTTGCACGCCCAATTCCTGTAAGCGCGCCGGTGATCAAAACAACTGAATTCGACATGTGAGTCTCCTTTTTCTTTCCTTCCTCAATTTCTGTAACAAGCGCTACTTAGACATATGTAACACTCGTTATAGATGTGACGGAAGTGCATCGGATTCAAGAAAACAGTCTCTAATTGGGAGAGGGGCAGGATGGGATATGACGCAAACCGATAGACCTCCGAAGAAAATGGGAAGGCCAAGGGGCTTCGACGAGGCGGAGGCGCTCGACGCGGCGATGAAGCTCTTTTGGGAGAGGGGCTACGAAGGCACTTCGATGGCGGACCTGGCCAAGGCGATGAACCTTAGTGCTCCCAGCATTTATGCTGCATTTGGCGATAAGAGATCTCTGTTTGGATTGGCCGCCAAACGCTACGCTGAGGGCCCCGGCCAGTATCAAGCGAGAGCGTTGCGCGAACCAACTCTCCAGCAGGTTGTTCGTGCGCTTTTTCGAAACACGATCGATTTCTTGACGCAACCGGGGCACCCGTCAGGTTGTATGACACTCACAGGGGCGATGGCGTGTAGCGTGGAAGCCAACTCAGCCAAAGATTTGATGACCGAGATCCGAAAACAAAATGAGGCCGCTCTGAAGGTCCGCCTACAGCAGGCCCGCAAGGGTGGCGAGTTGCCTGCCGATCTCAATGTGGACGACTACTCCCGCTACCTTTCAACACTCCTTGGAGGTCTCGCCATTCAAGCAGCCAACGGCGTCTCAAAAGCGGAGATGAAGCGAATTGGGGATATGGCCTTGCGACACTTGGGTTACCGGTAGATCGCGTACATGGTTCAGGGTGGCACGACGAGTGGTGGTTAGTTCTGTCCCTTCTGCTCTATGGCAGCCGACTGCTCGTCATTGTCCTCTTCCGGTTCTACAAAATAGTGGCGTATGAGGAAGAGCCCAGCCAAAGCGATCACGAAAATAAGAGCCGCACACGCGGCGAAAACGTCGATCCTCTCCAATTTGGAGATCACTAAGAGCATCGCAGCGGCTAAGCCCATGATCACAGGCTCTACCGCCTCATCGGGCCCTTTGGTGAAAAGCGTATAAGCCAGCTCAATACCAGCTGAGTACTCCAAAGCGTTTGCCACTAACTGGAGGGTATTTAAAGCGACTAGCGGTTGAATTAGGTGGCAGCTCAAGCGAGACAGTGAGAAAAAGAGCTTTATAGCGAGAAGGATAGCAAGGCCAGAACCGATGATGAATTGCGAACAGATCTTGATGGATTTCGCCCAGGGGCCATACTTTTCGTACAGATCCTTCTTCTTCTTTGGGCTGTGGGGTTTCCATATCCAGAACGGCTCTCTGAAAGCACTCATCTCTCCTCCAAGAAACGGCCCCTTCATGATTGCGGACTTTCTTCAAAATGTCATTCCGACTGGATCATTCTTCCTGAATTGCTGCCTTCACCTTTGCTGCAACATCTTGGGGAACCGTCTGCATCCCGTGGTCTTTTCTTGCGTGCTCAGCAACCTTGGCCATCACCTGGTCATCATTTTCGCCACGCGCAACGAAGTCGCAGTCCAGGCCAACTGTACGGCATTTCATAACCTTCGCCATGATTAATTTCCTCCGGCTGGCATAGTATCACTGCCCATCATGAGTGTCCCCGGGCTCTTTTGAAGGAGTTGAAGGGACCGCTCCCTTTAATGTTCCGGTCGATGCAGGCATGAAGCGGGTTACGAATAAGTTCCCTCTCGAGTGGGAGCCTGGGGTCCAACCGATCAGCACCGTCGTGTCACGCACCCAAAGCGCTTGGCGAGACCGATAAGGCTATCGGCTAACCTCAATCACAATAGAGCCCATACGTTCGCTGCTGGCATACTCCCGATGTGCCTTTTGGATCTCATCAAGGCTGAAGGTATTTTTGATTGGCACGGAGATCCTTCCATCTTTGAGCCATGCAAACAGTTGTTCCAGATCCGAAGCGAAATGCTTTGACCCGCGACTTACACCGTAGAAGGTGGTGCGCTTCCCCGACCAAAAGAATAAATTCTTTGAGAACAGTTTGAGAGCCGAAGTAATCACCGAACGTTGTGGGGTGTTGGTCCATGCCGGCAAGTTCATGCCATACCCCACTAGCACCCCTCCTCTTTTCAAGATCGAGTAGGACTCGTCGAAGCTCTCAAATCCGAGGGGATCGAACACGGCGTCCATCCCACCGAGTTGCTGCATGGAGGGGATCCAGTTCTTATTCGAGTAATCGAAAGGGGTTGCCCCGAGTTGTCGCAGTTCGTCGTGCCTTTTCACTGAAGCTGTACCGAAGACCTGGGCTCCCCCAAGTTTTGCGAGCCGTAGGAGCGCGCCACCGACGGCGCCGCTCAACGCATGAACGAAAATCTTCTGGCCAGCGGTGACATGCGCTGCGCGGTGCAGCATTTGATAGGCGGTGACCCAATCCAGGATGAGGACGACAGCAGCCTTTTTATTCACAGCATCGGGCACGCGTACCAGAAATTTCTCCGGAAGGTTGATCAGTTCCGATTGTCCCTCATACTTTGAAAGACACGCAACGCAGTCACCCATAGCAAACTTTGCCGAGCTTGGCCCATTCAGCCGCACCTTGCCAATGACACTATAGCCGGGAGTCAGCGGCGGCTTCTTCTGAAACGGATAGGTGCCGCGACGCATACTGACGTCGGAACCCGAGACGATGGTGTACTCGACCGATAGTTGAACTTCACCGGCTGCAGGATCGTTTAGATCGCTTTCGACAATCGCAAGCTTGCTTTCGTCGCCGAACGCCGTAATGACGACTTTCTTCGTCCTGGCCATCACCTCACCCTCGGATGGATTCTCTCACCAATGATTCGCAGGGCCGTGGAATTTCAAAGGCGGGTAAGATCAGGCGCCCCGGTGAGCGCCAGATATTGATGGATGAACGCAATCGACATGCTGCCTTCGCCCACACCGCTGGCTACCCGTTTGATCGAACCGTGACGAACGTCGCCGGCGCAAAATATGCCCGGAAGGCTCGTCTCCAGAGGAAACGCCTCTCGATCAAGAGGCCACGCGGTCAGGTCTCTTCCGGTATAGATATAGCCTTTGGGGTCACGCTCCACGGCCGGTGGGAGCCAGGATGTGTTCGCGGTGGCGCCGATCATCAGCAACAACGCATCGGCACTGCGCGTAGTGGAAATTCCTTCACGAGTGGTGGTTACGATCCGCTCCAGCCGCTCTGCTCCAAGCACTTCTGTGACTTCTGTCCATGGCTCGATACGAATGTTGCCCTTGCCCGCGATCTGCGTAATCAGGTATTGCGACATGCTCAGGGCGAGACCAGCACCACGCACCAGCATGATGACTTCAGCAGCATAGTGAGAGAAGAACACCGCCGCCTGGCCGGCAGAGTTACCTCCTCCGACCACGAATACCCTCTTACCGACTACACTATGGGCCTCCTGACGAGAGGCGCCGTACAGTATCCCCCGACCAAGCAGGCGGTCCAGTCCCGGAACTTCGATCCGATGCCACTCGACCCCAGTCGATAGCAATACAGCGAGGGCAAAAATGTGCTCGCCACCATCCAGGTCAAGGCGATAACCCGTATCTGTCCTTTGTACCGCTTCGACGCTGCGTGTTACGGCGATCTCCGAGCCGAAGTGTCGTGCCTGCTTGAGTGCGCGCTCGGTAAGTTCAACACCGGAGATGCCGGAAGGAAAACCCAGGTAGTTTTCAATCCTGGAGGACGTCCCTGCCTGTCCCCCGGCGGCCGAGCGTTCCACAATCAGCACCTTCAACCCTTCCGAGGCTCCATAAACTCCAGCCGCCATGCCTGCCGGCCCCGCACCGGCGACAACAACGTCATAACGCTTGTCCTTCGGCGCGGTCTGGAAACCCAGCACCTGTGCGACGTTGCGGACAGTCGGAGCTACCAGTGGAGTCGCACCGTCGACGACGACTGCGACTCCATCGTTCGCTCGCGGAATACAGGCGGAAGCGCGTTCCGGCTCAAGTTCGCTATTCACCCAGTCATACTGCACCTGATTCGCGGAAAGGAAGCTGCGGATAGCCCGGCATTGCGCGTCGTAGGGGGACCCCACCAAAAGAACTCGTGAGGAAGGGGTCTCCTTTACGTACTGCGGAGCCATGGAGAGTCGATCCGTCATGGTCTGAAAAATGGCGGCGCCGCAGGAGGAGGAATCTCGAATCAACTCCTGTAGTTGCTGCCGGTCGAAACGCGCCAGGCGAGAGCGAGATACCGCCAGCACGGAGACGATATTTGCCGTGCCCAGGAGAATTGGAATCTCGCCAAAAAACTCGCCCGTCTTGAGTTGCTCAAGCTCCCGGCGTTGTCCCACAATATCTTTCACTACCTGGAGTAGGCCATCCAGAATGACAAAAAAGCGCGGATCCTCGCCTTCGCGTATGACCCAATCACCCACCTCAACGTGGATATCTGCAGCCTTTTGTGCAAGTCTTTGGCGCTCGGGTTCGTCCAGGACGGCGAAGAGAGGGATGTGCGCCAGTTCTGCAGCAGTGATCACGTAGTCTTTTCCCCGCTATGTCCAGGGTAGGCCTATGGCCGGCAATAAAGTGCTTTTTCTTCAGATATCGGCAATTCGTGGGCGCTTAATGTGCCGTGTGAGAATCGAACGAAGTAGGGCGGTCGCCCCTAATTCAGGAGAGAGCGCATGAGAAAGCTTGCCGCAGCTTGCCTGGCTGCGACATTGGCTGCCGGTTTGATGCCGGGCCTGGCACAGCAGAAGACTGGCCGCCCGACTTTGACCCCAATCAAGCATCTGGTGGTGATCTTTGACGAGAATGTTTCCTTCGATCACTACTTCGGGACCTATCCCCATGCGCTCAATCCGCCCCACGAAACTCCGTTCCAGTCGCTTGCCGAAACTCCCCGGGTGAATGGCTTAACGCAACTGCTGCTGGAGCGTAATCCAAACTTCTTGAACGTGAAAGTAAACCAGAGTTATGCGGTGAATCCCTTTCGCCTGGGCCCGGCGCAGGCGGCAACCGCCGACCAGAATCACGGATACACCGAGGAGCAGCTTGCCTTCCACAGCGGCCTGATGGATTCGTTCCCGCAATATACCGGCCTCCCCGCGCTCGCAACCCAGAAACTGCACCCGGGAAGCCTGGTGGGCGCGCCGCCGGAATATGTCCACCAGACCAAGGGTTTGGTGATGGGCTACTTCGACGGAAATACCGTGACCGCGTTATGGAACTACGCGCAACGCTATGCCTTGAACGACAACTCGTACGCCTCGACCTTTGGACAATCGACCCAGGGTGCCATCGAGCTGATCTCCGGTCAAACCAACGGCGTGACGGACCAGATCAACGCGGCAAGTTTTTTGGTCGATGGGGGAAACGGCACCTATACCGAGGTCGATGATGGGGATCCCATCGGGGACAAGTGCTCCAGCACTTCATGGGGGCAATTGCGCTACACCGGAAACAATATCGGCCAGATGCTGAGCAAGGGCCACATAACCTGGGGCTGGTTCGAAGCCGGCTTTGATTTGACCAAGACAAATTCCAACGGAAGCACCGGCTGCCAGCGCAGCACACTCTCAACGGTCACCCAGGTATTGACCTCAGATTACATTCCGCATCACGAGCCCTTCCAGTACTACACCACCACAGCAAATCTGCTCCACACCCGGCCCACCTCGGTGCAGATGATCGGCAAAGAAGGAGACGGAGCAAATCATCAGTACGACACAGACGATTTCTTCGCCGCCGTGCGCGCGGGCAACTTCCCCGCAGTTAGTTTCGTCAAGGCCCCGGCTTACCAGGATGCGCATGCCGGCTATTCCGATCCACTGGATGAGCAGGCGTGGGTGGTTACGGTGATCAACTTCCTGGAGCACCGGCCGGAGTGGAAAAACACCGCTGTGATTGTGGCCTACGACGACTCGGATGGCTGGTACGACCACCAGATGGGGCCGATCGTGAACCAGTCGACCAGCAAAGCGGATGGCTTAACCGGGCCAGGCCAATGCGGCGATGGAGCCACTGGGCTTCCCGGCCCGGCTGTCGATCATGCGCAAGGCCGGTGCGGATATGGTCCTCGCCTGCCGCTGCTGGTGATCTCTCCCTTCGCCCGGCGCAATTATGTTGACCACAGTTTGACGGATCAGACCTCCATCCTGCGGTTCATCGAAGACAATTGGCTCCAGGGCGAGCGCGTGGGCGGCGGTTCCTTCGACGCCATCGCCGGCACCATCAACGCCATGTTCGACTTTGCTCATCCTGATGCGCGGCCTTACATCCTGGATAAGTCCACCGGCAAGGTTCTTACACCGTAGGCGGACGATCCGAGCTCCACATATCTTCGATGCACTTCCAGTTGCCGTCCTCTCCCCTCTTCCATATCTCCAGCGTCTTACCCTGGTCAGTGGTTGGCTTACCGTGGGCGTCGATGACAGTGAGCGTATAAGTGCCCTGGGTATAGGCAAGATCCCCCGACCGGGCCACTTCGACCGTCGTGGGTTGCCAATTGATAGCGAGACCTGGCGCCCCTAACAACTCCCCAATGTATTTGCGGACGCCTTCCTGGCCAGCAACCTTCTTATCGTTTGGAGGCAGAAGCACCGCATCCTTGGCATAGAACGCAACCCAGTCGTCGACTTTTTTCGACTGGGCGGCCTTGCTCCAGTCTTCATCGGTTTGCCGAACCGCCGCCTCGTCAGCCGCCGGCGAAGAGGCCGGCGGCCCGGAGTTGCACCCGAGAATGAAGAAGATGCAGGAGAAACCGAGATAGCCCGGTAATCTTTTCATAGCCGTTCCTTTGCGGTGCTGGATTGAGAACTTCGCGAGACTATAGCAGATGCATCGGGAATTTCGATGGATCGTATCCCAGCAATTCATTGGACGCGGTCCCTCAGTGCTGTCATGTTTAAGCCATGAAGACGAAATCCGTTCTTCAGATAGTTCTGCTATCGGCCGTATGGGGAGTTTCGTTCCTCATGATCCGCATTGCCGGCGAGAGCTTTCCGCCGCTCTGGGTGGCACTCCTGCGCTCTTCGTTGGGAGCCGCCCTGCTGTGGGCTGTCCTTAGTCTCGGCGGCAATCAACTGCCGCCTCGCCGCCTGCTGCCCTGGCTGTTAACCGTTGCCCTGTTCAATAACGCTATCCCCTTCACCTTCTTTGCCTGGGGGGAGCGCACCGTGCCCAGCAACATCGCCGCCGTGATCAACGCCACCACGCCGATCTGGACGCTGCTGCTTTCCATGGCTCTCCATCGCACCCGGGCCGCTCTGCTCACCATTGGCGGCGTTCTTCTCGGATTCGGGGGCGTACTGGTCGTAGTGGTGAGCCGTGCCAACGATCCGGCTGCCAGCCACGTCTCCGGCGGCCTGCTTCGCGGCACCCTCTTGATTGCACTCGCGTCCCTTGGTTACGCGATCGCGACGGTCCTGGCCAAGGCCAAGTTACAGGGTCTCGACCCCATCGGGCTGGCCACCACCCAGCTTAGTCTTGCCGGGATCATGATCCTGCCGGTCGCTCTTGCCGGGGCCCGCCCCTCCGCGGTGAGCCTGGCTTCAGCCGGCGCCATTTCCGTTCTGGGCCTTGCCGGCAGCGGCTTTGCTTATCTGCTCTACTACCGCCTGCTCTCCCAGGTCTCGGCTACCCACGTAGCCGCAGTTACCTATCTGCTTCCTATCTGGGGCCTCTTCTGGGGCCTATTCGCGCATGAGGCCGTCGGCTTGCTCACTTGCTTTGGTGTTGCCATCACCATTGCCGGCCTGCTCCTCTTGAATCTGCAACCACGAGATGTGACTTCCGGTCAGCAGGATGTACCCTTGGAAAAATCCATTCCGACCTAAGGGCTGGAGTTTAGCGGGCAACTCATTGCACGAAGGGCACGGCTTTAGCCGTGCCGTGAAAAGCCACAGCAATGAGGGCTTCAGCCCCTGAGGTACGGTTTTCCAATGATTCCGCGCGATAGAATTGTCATCCAGACCGGAGCGTACCCGGACTTCCTCCCACGCAGCGCATGTGTGCGGCTTTCCGCAAAGAAAGCCGCATGAAGTTCGCCAACGCCACCAAACTCGACAGGAAATCCGGGGGGAGCGTAGTGAAGAGACCTGCCGCTTCTCTTCTGGTTCTCATGCCAGCGCTTACCTTTTGAAACGCAATCAACAGTTCTGATATTTCCAGTTCCGCTGCTTACCCTCGGCGATCCACTCAATTGCGGACGCGATCCGTTTGTCCCGCGTCTCCGGGCGTTTTGCCTCGGCGATCCACTCCACGTACTCACGTTTGCAGCTCGGGCTAAATGCCGCAAAGACCGAGGCAGCCTGCTTATTTTTTTTCAAAGCTGCCGCGAACTCCGCCGGCGTAACCACAGACGGCATTTGCGGTTTCACCACTTTGCGCCTGGCAGCAATTGGACTCGTATATTGGCCACTGTCCACAAAGGCCGCGGCCTGGCGGATCCAGCCCAGCAGCCGCTTGTCGGAGGGCAGATCCTTTAGACTCGTGATGCGGCCGAGCGAACCCATGCCATCCGCACCCAGCACCTTGGCCTCGCGCAGCACAGCCGCGATCTCCTCGCCCCAGAAACCAAAGCTGCAGTGCTCCTTGAACGCCGACATGTTGCAGAGAATCACACCGCGATACTCAAAAAAGGGCCGGCTCCACTTGATCGTTTCTTCGGCGCCGGGGCAGGCCTGGTGCACAAGCTCCCGCAAGTGCTCCATGATCGGCCGCGCAAACGGTTGCACCTTATCCAGGTATGCGTCCACTTTGGGGTTCAGGGTCTGAGTCGTCATCACAAGCAGCTCCTGTGCTTCGAAAACAGCAGTGTACAACTACCTTTGCTAATATGGATCGCGTCATGCGGGAGCGCTCCGAAACCGGGCGAAATCGGGCCAGCTCGCCCCTCTGCGCAATCGTGATCTTCGCCTTCACCCTCGGCCTCCGGTCAGAGGCGCAGAAAGTTATCACCTCGCAATACGACAACGCACGCACCGGAGCAAACCTCCACGAGACCCGCTTGACGCCGCGCAATGTGAATGCTCAGCAACTGGGCAAGCTCTTCACCTTGCACGTAGATGGTGAGGTCTATGCACAACCGCTCTTCGTCAGCGGGGTGGAGATTCCAGGCAAGGGCCGGCACGATGTGCTCTTCGTCGTGACCGAGCATGACAGCGTATATGCCTTCGATGCCTACCGCGACGGCCCTCCCCTGTGGCAGGTGAGCTTTGTCAAAGACGGGGAGACCGCGGTCCCGGCGGATGATGTGCAGTGCCCCTTCATCGCCCCCGACGTCGGCATCACATCGACTCCGGTCATCGATCCAGACAGCGGGACCCTCTATGTGCTGGCCCGCACCAGGGGCCCGCGAGTCCTGCTCGCGCCCACTTATTACCAACGCCTGCATGCCCTCGCCATCACCACGGGCGAGGAGAAATTCTCTGGTCCGGTAGAGATTCAAGCCAGCATGAGCGGCAGTGGCCGCGGCAGCAGCAACGGCAAACTGGTCTTCAATCCATTGCGCGACAACCCCCGGGCGGCGATGCTGCTGAACAACGGAGTGGTTTATCTCACCTGGGCCTCGTCCTGTGATGTTGGCCCCTACCACGGCTGGGTCATGGCGTATGACGCTCACAGCCTAAAGCAGAAAGCGGTCTTCAATGCCTCTCCCGATGGGGATGACAGCGGCATCTGGGGTGGTGACACCGGGCCGGCGGCGGATGGCAGCGGGAACATATTTGTCTCCACCGGCAACGGCCGTTTCGATGTGTCCAAAGGCGGCCGCGACTACGGCGATACACTGCTGAAGCTGGATGGGCAGAGCCTGAAGGTGAGTGATTATTTTGCGCCCTCCAACGTCGACGCGCTGGACGCCAGCGATAGCGATCTCGGCTCCGGCGGTCCCACGCTCCTGCCGGACCAGCCGGGAGCACATCCGCACCTGGCGACAGTGGAGGGCAAAGAGGGAGTGCTCTACCTGGTGGACCGCGACCATATGGGCCATTGGCAGCCGGCCGACAACAGCCATGCGGTGCAGACGATGCCCCTCCCCAATGGCGTCTTCGGCGCCATGACCTATTGGAACCACTATCTCTACGTGCTGAGCGACAGCGATTCGCTTAGGGAGTTCGAAGTCAAGGACGGAAAGCTTTCCCTCAAAGCGAAAAGCACCAATACCTTTCCTGGCGTCTCCGCGACGCCCATCGTCTCTGCCAATGGGGCTAAAGATGGCGTCGTCTGGTTGCTCCAGTCCAAGGGGTGGAACTCACCCGACAGGTCTGCGGTTCTGTATGCCTACGACGCGAACGATGTCTCTCACGAACTCTACGATAGCAATCAAAATGTCGCCCGTGACCACGCCGGCGTGGCCCTCCGCTTCAACATCCCGACGGTGGTGAATGGGCATGTATATGTGGGCGCCAGGCAGGAGGTAGACGTCTATGGCCTCTTGCCCGCATCTGGCGCCAGCAAATGAGAGCAGCGTATTGAAGCCTGGGCCCAATGGAAACTTCGCAAGCGACAACCACAACGATTAGCATAGCCTCGAGGTGCTTTCTCATGAGCGACGCTACGAAGTATTCCTACGAAACTCGCCTGAACGTCTTGTACAAGCCACTGGAAATTGTCGACGTCAAAGCGCTCGCGGACGCCTGCAACTTCGAGTGGTATAACCAGACACTCTGCCAGGTGAACGAATCCGTCGTGCGCCTGGGCGTCGTCGAAGGTGCGTACCACTGGCACAAGCATGATGCAGACGATGAGTTCTTTTACGTGGTGGACGGCCAACTGCTCATCGATCTCGAAGATCGTACAGTGGCCCTCAATCCTGGGCAAGGCTTCGTTGTTCCCAAGCGAGTGGTCCATCGCACGCGCGCCCCCCATCGCACCGTCATGCTCATGGTCGAGAACAAAGACATCCTCCCCACAGGTGACCCCTCAAGCGATACTGAGGTTTAGGTGGTCATCGAAGGCGATTCGCAAGACCATTGTGGTCTACACTGCCAATGGAATGCTTTCTCTGTGTCTTGTGCTCATGCTCTTTGTGGTGCGGGGTAGCGCAAGCGCGCAAGCATCGTCCGCTGCCCACCTGTCAGACTATGTTGGCACCTACACCGACGCCCCCGGTCATACGCTTGAAATCGTAGCCGGCGACCAGCTTTTCGCCGTGCTGGATGAAGCCAAGTACCCGCTCCGGGCCTCCGCGGTCGACCAGTTCACCACCATCACTGGTCAAACGATTCCCTTCCTCCGGGACGCGCACGGTAACGTGACCGGATACCAACAGGATGGAAAGTTCCACCCTCGCATCTCCTCCAGCGTCGCGCCCGAGAGCGCCGCTCTGGCCTACCCGCGGCCCAAAGGTCAGGACCAGGACTATCGCTATCATCCGCCCGTCGATCTGCACGACGGCATTGCCGTGGGAGATATCGCGCGTTCCGGCCTGGGAAAAGCCACGGCAGATGCGATCGTGCGCGGCATCCTCGACGGCACGTACAAAGATGTGCACGGCGTTCTGCTCTACCAGCATGGAAAGCTGGTGATGGAGGAGTACTTCTACGGCTACAGCGTGCAGCGCCCGCACCAGCTCCGCTCGGCAACCAAGTCGGTCGTGGGCACGCTTGCGGGCATCGCTGTCGACCGCGGTGCGCTCAGCGGATCGGATGAGGTTGTGCTACCGCACATGAGCTATTCCAGCTATGCCCATCCCGACCCACGCAAGGCAGCGATCACCCTGGGCAACTTTCTCTCCATGAGCTCGGGGCTGGACTGCAATGACCATAGCTCAACCTCCCCGGGGCGTGAAATGGTGATCGATGACACTCCGGACTGGGTGAAGGCGACACTCGATCTGCCCATGATCAACGACCCCGGCGCCAAGGGCTACTACTGCTCAGGCGGCGTGGCGGTGGTGGGCCGCCTCATCGAGAATGAGGTCCACATGCGCCTTCCGGAATTCGCCCAGGCTAACCTGTTTGCTCCCCTCGGAATTTCGCGCGCGCAGTGGCAGTGGAATTACGACCTGACCAATGCCGACAAGGAGTACTCCCAGATCCACCTTCGCCCCCGCGATATGCTCAAGCTCGGAATTCTGTTGGCCGATGGCGGCCGATGGCACGGCCGTCAAGTGGTTTCTGCCTCTTGGGTACGCGCGTCGCTGGCGGAACACAGTCATGTCGACAATGTGAGCTATGGTTATTTCTGGTGGCGTCCGTGGTTGAATGTAGAAACGGCCGGCGGCTCGCAACACGTGGATGTAATCGCGGCCCAAGGCAATGGTGGGCAAAAGATCTATCTTGTGCCGCAGTACGACCTGGTTGCAGTCTTTACCGCCGGCGGCTACAACGCGGAGTCCACTCCACCCAACACCATCATGGCGAAGATCGTTCTGCCTGCGTTGATGGCGCCTCACCGGCCTACTTAGCCGTGACGGGCACCGATGCGATGTGCTTCTCCCACGCCAGTTGGATCGTGCCCTTGTTGCCGCCGGTGCTGCTGATCGTATACTTCAGCTGTTCAATGAGCGCCGGAGGTTTGCTCATCTGCATCTTCACGCGGCCCAGGTCCTGAGATGCATCGTAGGAAGTCCCCCACTGCCCCGTCTGCTTGTTGATGACCAGTTCCCACGCATCGGGATCTTTGACATTGACATAGAGCGTGTAGTCGCCCTTCGGCACTGCCAAACCGCCGATCATCAAATCCGCACTGGTGTGGAATGCCGTGGCGTCGTTTGCCCCGGCGCGCCAGATGGGAGCCGTTGGATCCTGCATCACCCGTCCGCCCTCGCCAAAGATCTGACGCCCTAAAACCGACGGTGCACAATACTTGATCGCCAGCATTGCGTTGCCGATCTTGCCGCTCGCCGTCTCGGGAGGGCTTACTTGCGCCGAGGCAGAACCCAGGGCCACCAGCAAGCCTGCCAATACCAGAAAATGCTTCACTGTTCATTCCTCCTTGTTCATCAACGCCACCAATGACTCTACATCTAAACTGAAACGGTAGGATGAAGCGCCCAAACTTATGATGGAACCAGCTTCCCCGCGGTATGTCTCCAGCGAAGATAGCCGAGGACTGCTTTCCTCACTGGAAGGCTTGCCTGGCGAGGCAGCCAGTGGTTTCTTTGGCCCCGGATCCGTCACCTGGCGAGTCAATCGCGAGTCCGCCGTCTTTCTCGGTGCCGGGCGCGCTGCCTTGCTGCAATTGGCTCACCCTTGGGTCGCGGTCGCGTTGGCCCATCACTCCACCTTGCTGAACGATGCGATCGGCCGTTTCCACTCCACCTTTCGCGTCATCTACACCATGCTCTTCGGCACCCGCGCTCAAGCGCTCGAGGCGTCGAAGCGACTTTATCAGCTCCACACCCGCATCCGCGGCGAACTACCCCAAGCGATTGGAAGTCATCTGCAGGGTGAACACTATGAAGCTAACGAGGTCGCCGCCCTGCGATGGGTATATGCCACGCTGGTGGAGAGCGCAATCCTGGCCTACGAGTTTGTTTTGCCGTCGCTCTCGCCCGACGAACGGGAGCAGTACTACGTGGAGAGCAAACGAATGGCTACGCTCTTCGGCATCCAGCCAGGAGACCTGCCGCACGATTGGGCTGCATTCACGCGCTACACCGCGGAGATGTTCGATTCGCCGCAACTCGGCGTTGATGCCAATGCCCTCGCGCTTGCCCGCAGCGTCTTGTCTGGAGTGGGCACGTGGATTCGTCCGCCACACTGGTATCTCTCGCTCACTGCGTTCTGGATGCCACCGCGGCTCCGCGCCGGCTTTGCCCTGCCATTCGGCGCACGGGAGCAACAATCCGCGGACCGCGCTGCCCGCTGGTTACCGCGACTCTATCCGAAGCTCCCGGAAATTCTACGTTTTGTGGGGCCTTTTCATGAAGCAGAGGCCAGGTTGCGCGGTCGCTCTCCCAGTGCGCTCACACGGAGAAGCAATCGATTCTGGATGGGCGAGCCTCGATTGCTCTATGCAGTTTTTCCTGAGTAGCTGAAAGAGAGTCCCATCGAACCTCACTGCATCTATGAGCTATGGCTTGAATTTATGAGGAAGGTTCTATGGGAAAGCTTGACGGAAAGATTGCGCTCATCACCGGCGGTAACAGCGGCATCGGGTTGGCTACAGCGAAGCGCTTCGTACAGGAAGGCGCCTACGTTTTTATCACTGGGCGGACGCAGGCGAAGCTTGACCAGGCGGTGAAGCAGGTTGGCTCCAATGTAACGGGAGTCCAGGGGGATGTGGCTAAGCTCGCCGACCTGGATCGGCTATTCGCACAGATCAAGAAAGAGAAGGGCAAGCTCGATATTGTCTTTGCCAACGCAGGCATCGCCAAGTATGCCCAACTTGGAACTATCGACGAAGAGCACTACGACAGCATCTTCGATGGCAATGTAAAGGGCATGCTGTTCACTGTCCAGAAGGCCTTGCCATTGCTGCCGGACGGCGCGTCGATCATTCTCAATGCGTCCGTAGTGGGCAGCAAAGGCATGTTCTCCAACAGCGTCTATGCCGCAACCAAGGCTGCCATACGTTCCTTCGCTCGCACCTGGACCACGGACCTCAAGGCGCGTCACATACGAGTGAATGCGATCAGTCCAGGCCCCATCGATACCGAAGGTCTGCGTGAGTTATTCAGCTCCTCTCCTGCTGGGCAGGAACGCCTGAAGAGCATTGGCACAACGGTGCCCTTGGGGCGGTTGGGGCTCCCGGATGAAATTGCCAAGGCTGCGCTGTTTCTCGCCTCAGACGACAGCAGTTTCGTAACCGGCATTGAGCTATTTGTAGATGGAGGCTTCGCACAGGTATAAATCCCGGAACAACAAACTGAGGCCCAGGACTCGCGTCCTGGGAAATTCTCAGCCGTCCCTTACGGGACTGTATACCTCTGTTCCTCGTAACCCAGGACTGCGTCCTGGGCTACTCTCAGCCGTCCCTGCCGGGACTCTCTCTTGTCAGAGTTCTGGGTTAATTCTGGGGTGGTGGCGCGGGTTGGCTCGCAGCAGGCGCAGCTTGCTGAGCGGGTTTTTGTTCGGGCTGGGGCGCCGTCTGCGCGGGCGCGGTTTGTGTATCTACCTTGGGTGTGGCCGGATGCGACGTTGGTGGCGCCGCTGGAATCGGCAATGGTGCCACCGCCGCGGATTGCGACGGCTCCGCAGTTACAGGCAACACCGCCGTGTTCACCACCGCCGGATCATCGCGCAGTTTCAGATAAAGAGTTCCATTGGGACGCGGCACACTCAGCGTTGACTCCCCAAAACCTTCCGGCACAGTCACCGCGTTGGCCAACTGGGCATCAATACCAACCTGGTCCAACAGGAATAGATTCGTTCCCACCAGCGTGCACACCGGCGCGCCCTCTGCACACTTCAACTCCTTCAATTGCGGCACCCGGACCAGCGTAGCCAGAGGCTGCCAGTCTCCCTGAACGCCATCCCTAGTGATGGGACGGAAACGCAGAGGTCCAAATGCCGATCCTCCGAAGGCCTTGCTGGGATCGAGCGTCACCAGTGCGCTCTTGCTATCCTGTAGCACGATGCCGCCTTCCCCCACGTTCAGCACGGTGGAAAAGGAACTGTCATTGCTGGCTACTTCGATTCTCTGGTCTCGAGGAAAGGACGCCGGCGTCACCGCCTGCACAAAGAAGGTCAGCTTCGCATGCTCAGGAAGTTCATCCTGGCTGCTCAACTGCACGATCGGCGCCGGCCCATCGAAATGAACACTCTTGTTCATCAGTTTCACGCTGGGCCGCGGTGCTTGCACCGTCGCTTCCAAATCGAGGGCCCGTCCATCCTTCAGCGTCACTTTGGCCACAACCTTGTCGTCCGCGTGAAAACTCGATGCGGCGGAGTCCGGAGCAGCCAACACCAGCGAGTCCTCACTGCCGTTGTGGGTCAGCGCAGCCGACGGCGAGAAGACCACGTTGTTGACCGTCATGGTTGCAACCTCATCCAGCCGTGTGCCCTTCAACACCCCCTGGTGATCGCCGGCATAGAGTTTGAAGCTATCCAGCCGCCCCGCCTCGGAATAGGTGTGCAGCGGAACCTGATCCGGCTTTTCCAATCCCACTTGCTTCACCTGCAGGCTGACTGCGCCCGCCTGCTCGCTATCGAGCGGCATATCGATCTGGATCTGGTTCGGCTTGACCGCCTTCCAGGTTGCGTCGATCGTCTTGCCACCGGCATCCTTCGCGGTCACGCTCTCCACACAGGCCACTTCGGGAGCTTCCAGATGCACCGTGTCCTTGCGGCCCACGATCAGCGCATGCTGATCGGCGGAAGCCAGCGTCCATTGTTCCGGGTGGGCGCTCGCCAGCTGATACTTCGGCCCTTCCACGGGCTCAAAACCCCAAAAACCGTGCACGGTTCCCGTCGCGCTGCCAAGCAGGTTTTGCGCTGCCAATGCTTTTTCATCGACTAGAAATCCACCCTTCATCGGATCCAGGGTGACGGGAATGTCGACCACCTGTCCCGACTTGTTTTGCACCCGGAACACAAAATCATGCGCGTAGCCGGTGGCAAAGACATAGGGCGCTCCCACCATCTGCAGCACCAGGGGCTTCTTTTGGGCACACAGAATATTCTTGGGATCGACCGCATGCATCAGGGGCAGATCGGGGGACGCGTCTGCAGTTTGCACCGCGGGTAGCCCAACCACCAGCACCGACTGTGGCTTATGAAACGACGGCGGATTGTTCAGCTTAAGCATCAGCGTATCGCCCTTGGGCATGGCGAGCGCGGGGAGGTACTGGTACTCCGCGGTATGGAAGCTGTCGAGGATCTTCGCCATGTCCATTACTGTGCCGACGTAGACGCTGTAATAGCCACTGCCCGCCTGTTGGGTGTAAGACATTTGCGCCAGCATGTCAGCAGCCGGACCCGACGTGGCCGTCTCCACGATGGACGCACTGCGGCCGTTGTCGAGCACCAGGCTGTCAGGATTCTGCACCAGGCAGGGAGCCTGCTGTTCGGTAGGCTTGTCGAAGCACTGTTGATCGACCTTGATATTGAGGCTCCGCGCCAGAAGCTTCGACTGATCCTCCACAGCTTTTGGGTCGCCGGTATCTTCGGATTTCACGGCGGCCAGGTAAGTATCCAGGCGGGCTCGATCGAGACTCGCCTGATGCAAGTCCTGCGATGCACGGACGAAAGCTCCCGGCCGGCCGCGCACTGCGTTGCGCAAGGTGCTGAAGTCGCCGCCTGTCTCCGGAGCAAGAAACAGCAAAACCTGCTGCGCGCCCTCAGGGACGGTTACGTAAATTCCCTCTTCGCGGACCTTTTTATTCCAGGTCTCCGCTTTGGTAAACCAATTGTCTGGAGGCGGGTTGACCGAACCACGCAGAAACGCCACCACCAGCACATACCGCGCGCCTTCTTTTTCCGGGAGGTCTGGGTGCACCCACACGCGGTCGCCCGCAGCGAGCGATGCCACTGCACCGATGGGCAGCGTCTTGCCATTACGGGTAACCTTCGCCTGGATACGCGGGCCATCCAGATCGAACGCCGGGCCCCCGTCCGCATGGGCCAATGGAACCGTTAAGAAAAGCAGGAAGCACCAACGTAACCAGCTCACTCGCATGTCTTGATTATAGAAACATTTCGCCCTGTGGTGAGTCGCGGGTTTGCCCTATGGTTGTTGCCTGTACGGGTGTCCCACTTTAGTAATACCTGCCCCCGCGGACGCGTTGGAGGACGCGTCCGATAATGCGCGGGGAAAGTGTTGAGTCTCAGTGTTTTACAGCAATGGCCGACATTTCAATCTTGGCCCCGCCGATCAGCCCGGCTACCTGCACCGTGGCTCGTGCCGGTTTAGGATCGGGCATCAGGCTCTTGTAAACCTCATTCATTTTGGGCACATCATCCAGGCTGGTGATATAGAGCGTCACCGAGACGATGTCCGTCATCTTGAAGCCGGCTCCTTCCACAATCTTTTTTACCGCAGCGATGGTGTTGGTTGTTTGCACGGCAATGTCTGTGCCGGTGACTTTGCCATTTGCATCCGGTCCCTGTTGGCCGGCGACGTAGAGCGTATTGCCGGCGACGTAGCCCTCACTGAACGGCATGCCCTGCTTAAAGCCAACCGCCTGGTTCTGAGCAAACGCGCTGCCCGATGCAAAGACAGCCATCATCCCGGCCAATAGAAGGCCGCGCTTCGCCACTGCCAAATACTCCCTCTTCATCGTTCACTTCTCCTGTATTGCGGAATACCGAATTCTCTCATCCCGTAATACCTTGCACTTCTACATATCAAGGTGTATATGTAGAAGCGATAGGCATGGAACCATCCTCCAAGTTCGATCTTCCCCAGGGAACCCTCGACCTGCTGATCCTGAGAGTGGTCGCGCTTGGCCCCATCCACGGCTATGCCATCGCGCAGCGCATCCAGCAGATATCGCGCAATGCTCTGCAGGTGCAACAGGGTTCGCTCTACCCCGCGTTGCATCGCCTGCAGTATAAGAAGCTCCTCACCGCCAAGTGGGCGGAGTCGGAGACTGGACGCGATGCGAAGTTTTACGAGCTCACGGCCCGCGGCCGGGCACAACTGAAGAGCGAGACGGAAAGTTGGGGCCGCCTCACCGGCGTGGTCGCGCTTTTCCTGGAAGATCCGCAAGGAGAACTGTCATGAACTGGTGGCAGCGCCTTCTCCACAGCGAGCAGCTGGAACTGGACCTGGACAAAGAACTGCGTTTTCACTTCGAGCAACAGGTCGCCGACAATATGCGCACCGGCATGACGGAAGAACAGGCCCGCCGCGCCACTCGCCTGGCCTTCGGCGGCCTGAATCAAGTCAAAGAAGATTGCCGTGAAAGCCGGGGCACGCTGTGGGTCGCCTCCGTCGCTCAGGATCTCCGCTTTACTTTGCGCACCTTGCGCCGCGATCGCGCTTTCACCATGGTGGCGGTGTTGATCCTAGCCCTCGGCATCGGCGCCAACATTGCTGTCTTCAGCGTGGTCGATACCATACTGCTGCGCCCGCTACCCTTCCACGATGCGAGCCGCCTGGCGTGGCTCGCCGGCAACAATGGAACCGGCGCTCTCTCCGACACCACTTTCCGAGTAGACGCCTACGAAGAGATTCAACGGCACAACCAGTCCTTCCAGGACTTGACGGCCTACGTGCCGTTCTTCGCCTCCTCGGACGCCAAAATGACGGGCAGCGGCGAGCCGCGCGTGCTTGCCGGTGTCTGGGTCGCCGGCAATTTCTTTTCCATGCTCGGCATTCAACCTCAGCTGGGGCGTCTCTTCACTCCCGAGGAGACCGTCAGAGGCGGCCGCCCTGCCGTTTTGTTGAGCTACCCCTTCTGGCAACGGCAGTTTGCCGGCAATCCCGCGATTGTCGGGCAGGCGATTACACTCAACAATCGCGCCGTAACCGTGGTCGGCGTGTTGCCCGCCAGCTTCGACTTCGGCGGGGTCTTTCATCCCGGGGTCAAGGCCGACATTTTTACTCCCGTTGTCCTGGATGACATTCGCACCTGGGGACACACGCTGTCGCTGATTGGCCTGCTGAAGCCCGGCGTCACAGTAGCGCAGGCGCAGGCCGAAGCCGACGTCGTGTACCCACAAATCAGGGCCGCGCATCCCGATTGGGTAACGGACCTTACGATGAAGATTACCGGCCTCAAGGAACACGTCAGCGGCCAACTGCGCCGCTCCCTCATCGTGCTGTGGTGTGCTGTCGGTCTCATTCTGCTGATCGCCTGCGCTAATCTCTCCAACTTGTTGCTGGCTCGCGCCGCCGCGCGCAGCAAGGAGTTCGCCATGCGCAGTGCTTTGGGAGCAGGGCGCTCCAGACTTATCCGTCAATTGCTCACGGAGAGCCTGGTGCTCGCTTCCATGGGAGCGGCCCTTGGCCTGGCGATTGCCTATGCCATCATCCTTTACCTCTCCCACCAGGGATCGATCGCGCTTCCCTTGCTGAGCAGCGCGCGCATCGACGCCGGTGCGCTCGCCTGGACGCTGCTCATCGCTTGCGCCGCCACGGTCTTCTTCGGTGTGGTTCCCAGCGTCAGAATGTCCGGTATCCACTTGCAGGAATCTCTGAAAGATAGCGGCCACGGCGCGGGCTCCGGCAGGAAGCATGATCGGATGCGCGCAGCATTGGTGGTCTCCGAGGTGGCGTTGGCCTGTGTGCTCCTGGTCGGCGCCGGACTGCTGCTGCGCAGCTTTCTGCGCGTGCTCGACGTCGATCTGGGATTCGAGCCCAGCCATGCCTACGCTTTGAAAGTTGACTTTGACGATGGTGGCAAAGCCGCCCGGCGGGGCGCCATCCTGGAGGAAATGCTGCGCGGTGTGCGCGCGCTTCCCGGCATCGAAGCCGCGGGCATTTCCGACATGCTTCCCCTGGACCGCAATCGAAGCTGGGATCTGATGGCGAAGGGAAAGCCGTATTCGAAGACGGAAAATTACGACGCCTTTGTCTACATCGTGACTCCTGGTTACCTGGACGCTATCGGTATGCATTTGCGCAAGGGACGCGACTTCAGCTGGAGCGACACAGCTACCAGCCCGCCAGTTATTCTTATCAACGAGGCCGCTGCCCGCCGTGAGTGGCCGGGCCAGGACCCCATCGGACGCGAGGCTTTAGGGAATTGGAACTGGTGTAACACGGGTTGTCGGCGTGGTTTCAGACGTGCATGAGAGCAGCGTGGAAGAGGCAGCCAACCCGGAAGTCTTTGTACCCATCACACAGGGCGGCCCGGACGGCGCGGAGCTGGTGGTGCGCTCGAAGCTTGCGCCCGGCGCGATTGCCGGGAGCATGATGAGTACTCTGCGATCGATGAACCCTGGACAGCCCGCCGTCGAACTCCGCCCCATCCAGCAACTGGTGGATCATGCGGTCTCGCCGCGCCGCTTCTTTGTATTGCTGGTGGGCATATTCGCCGCGCTGGGGTTGTTGCTGGCCTCACTCGGCATCTACGGCGTCATCTCTTATTCGGTGACCCGACAGACGCAGGAGATTGGCATTCGCATGGCGCTCGGTTCCAGCCAGGCGCGCGTTCAATTGAACGTGATCGCGCGGACACTGAAACTCGCGCTCATTGGCATTGCTGCCGGGATTGTGGCATCGTTCGCCGTGTCTGGACTGATTGCGTCGCTATTATTTGGCACGGCTCCCACCGATCCGGCGACATTTGCGGGCATGATCCTGCTGCTGGTCGCGGTGGCATTTATCGCCGGATATCTCCCCGCCCGGCGCGCCTCCCGCATCGATCCCATCGTCGCCCTCCGCTGCAACTGAAGAGAGTCCCGCAGGAGTGAGTCTCGTAGCAGCAGCGGATCGATCCGGTTGGATGCTTTTGCTAGCCAAAGCCCAGTTTGCGGGGATTGAGCAAATGCGTTCGTGGGGGCTACGCCCCATCGTTTTCGGCCCAGGTACGCTGTGGCGAACCTGGGGCACCCGTCCTATCCCTCTGACCTTGCTATGACTCGGACTCTGCTAGGGACCGCTGAGAGTGATGGCGACTATCAGATTGCCCATCATTGCGTCCCTCTTGCCCGCCATTTGAGTCACTCGGAACGGTTACGGTTCCACAGCCGGCCCTTAAAAGTGACAATCTAATGACGATTGTTTGCTCGCAAAGAGGAAAGAATGCTCCCGAGGTCCAACGAACATGTGCAAGTCGTGGCTTTTCGTCTTTTGCCTGGTTGCCGCTTCTGGTCGAGCACAGGTCCCAGCGCCGGTATTAAAGGATGTTGCGCCGCCGCCCTCGAACCGCTTCCCCGCCAGCTGGTACCCTGCAGACAACGACGTGACCTACACCTCTGCGGCGCAACGCGGCGCGCCCTACACAGCGACCCTGGTAATGACCTGGCGGCTCCGTGAACCTGACGGAATGACCAGGACCCTGGTGCAGAGCGGCCTCCAGGCGCGGGATGGAGCCGGGCGAAAGCGTGAAGAGATGGCGATGTCTCGACCGGATGAACAAGGCGGAGTGATCACGACCCATGAGGTGTCGGTGAACGACCCGGTGTCACACTGTAACTTCCGATGGATGGA
Source organism: uncultured Acidobacteriaceae bacterium (assembly GCA_963821315.1). Lineage (GTDB taxonomy): Bacteria > Acidobacteriota > Terriglobia > Terriglobales > Acidobacteriaceae > PALSA-350. The sequence goes on from CAWGDP010000026.1 coordinate 286,047, forward strand.
GCCCTGGGTCGCGCCTGGTCCGCCCAGAGCGATGGTGAGCTGCATGCCGCGAACCCTCCATTACACGGAGCAAAATATCTACGCGGACGCAATTGCCAGCCAACCAGAGCAGCTTGTTTCAGCTCAGGATTCCAGCGATCGTTCCGAACCGCTGGGGACCCGTCGTATCGAGGGTTTTGATGCCACAGGCGTGCGGCGCACGAGAACTGGGAACGCGGCCCCAAGCGGCACCGTCGTGCTCACAACTGAAATTTGGTATTCCCAGCAATTACAAGAGCTACTGGAGTTGCGTCAAACTCTGGAACCGGAAACGCAGCCCGGCGACGGCCCTCTCCCGGATTTCAAACTGACGCAGATCCGCCGCGGAGAACCCGACGAAAAGCTGTTTTACCCGCCCGAAGGTTACAAAATTGACCCCGAGAGCTAACTAAGCCGTAAGTGGCCTAGGGCGAAATCGACAAAGTGGTACTTTCTCACTGGACAAGCAAACGGTACGATCCTGAGCATGGAAGTTTTCGTGACAAGGAACGTCGACCAGCTCCTTCTAGCGACGGTGTTCATCTGGATGGCTCTTGTCGTGGTGTGGGTAGTGGGCGCGCTGCATACCAAGCGCACCGTCCGGAGCCAATCGAGCGGCTCGCAGCTCCTCTACACGGCCATCCTTGCGGCCGGCGTGTATCTGATCTTTGCTAAACAGAGTGGGATTCCTTGGCTTGATCGTCAACTATTCCCGGTGACTGTGCCCATTGCGCTCGCGGGACTTCTTGCCGTGCTGATGGGTGTTGCCTTCAGCATCTGGGCCCGGCTCATGCTCGGCGGCAATTGGAGCAACCGTGTCACCGTGAAGGAAAATCACTCGCTGGTACGGACGGGCCCCTATCGCATCGTCCGCCATCCCATCTACAGCGGCATCCTGCTGGGGATGTTCGGCTCGGCGCTCCAGCGTGGGGAGATGCGTTGTTTTATCGGCGTGTTGATTTGCGCGCTTTCCTTTTGGCTGAAGACCAGGGCGGAAGAGCGTTTTATGGTGCAGAGCTTCGGCGAGCAATACCTGCAATATCGCCACAGAGTGAAAGCGCTGGCCCCATTCATTTTCTAACAGCGTAGGCGTCCCAATAGACATCTGATACGCCTTTCCGCTTTTCTCTCTCGAAGGAGGGGGCAAGTGCCGTTACATCCGAACGAAGTGGACTCCGAGACCCAGATAACGTACTGGCGCGATCGCGTGTCCTCTCTGGAAGCCCTGGTTGGCGAGCTCCTGGCGAAGAATCAAGCCCTGCGTTCCCTGCTGCAGTCTGAGATAGCGAAAGGCCCGTTTGCCAACGGCTCTGACGCAAACAGATCCGTTCGTGAAGTGTAGTATTCAGTGCGTGCGATTGCACTTATACTTATGCTGCACAATGGAGAAACCATGGCACAGTTAGGCAAGAAATATGGATTGTTATGCGCTCTTTCGTTGGTCGCGGTGGCAAGCGTCTATGCCGCCGAACCGATCACTGAGATCACTCTCCCCGGGTCACGGCTGTTCACGGAAAGCATTACGTCTACTAAAGACGGAACCCTATATGCAGGCAGTGTGGGAAAGGGCAATGTAGTCCGCATCCCTTATGGAACAACAACGGTCACGGAGTTTATCAAGCCGGGCACAAATGGTCTCGGTTCTGTCTTCGGCATCTATGCTGACGAAAAACACAAGACCCTATGGGTGTGTTCCGACCGCTGGGATGAGGGAAAAGGCGACCCGCCGGCGGTGAAGACATTCGACCTCACCACGGGTGCGGCCAAAGGCAGCTACACCCTTCCCGGGGGCCATACTTTCTGTAACGACATTGCCGTGGCTGACAATGGCACAGCATACATTTCTGACACGGACCAGGGCAGCCTGGTGATGCTCAAACCCGGCGCCAAAGAACTTGAGGTCGCGTCCAAAGATCCCTTGCTGAAAGGTATTGATGGCTTAGCCTTCGGCGAAAAAACAGTTTTGTATGTCAACAGCGTGACTGAGAACAAGCTGCTACGCGTGGACATCGGAGCGGACGGCAAAGCGAAGGACGTCATCGAACTTAAGCTTTCCCAACCGATCGACCGTCCCGACGGTATGCGCACCATCGGCAAGAACCGGCTGCTGATGGCGGAGAACTCCGGCAATATGGACATCATCACGTTCAGCGGTTTGAACTTCCAGAACGTAGATATCAAGGTCATCAAATCGGGGCTGGAATCCACTCCAGCTGTGACTGCGACTCGCGGTATGGCCTGGATTGCCGAGGGCAAACTGAATTACCGTGACGATCCGAAGCTCAAGGATAAAAACCCCGATCCGTTCAAGCTGTACGCGGTTCCGCTGCCTAAGAAATGACTTCCGGGCTACTGCATATGCAACTCGGCTCCACGGCCATCATCTGCAACGGTGATGGCCAAGCCGTGTGGAATGGGAGTTGCGCCGGTTGGCATTGCCTTTCCATTCAATGAAGCTGAGTTCTGTTGCGGCGTCCATCCGTAGATCTCAACCCGCAGGCTCTTCCTTTGCGCGGGAGCCGGGGCGCACTACAATTTCGTTTAGAACTCGAAGACATCCTAAGCAAGTTAGCGCTCATGCGGCAGACCCCCTGCGGGGCAGAATTGTTAGGTTGGTTTTCTCTCTTCTCAGATATCTTTATCCCACGCCGCATTACGGCAAGTTCACCATGATTCCCAAAGTGCTTTTGAGATGGTTGGCGCTACTGCTCCTGGGCGTTGGTTGTGGATGGGCACAAACAACGGTTCCCGATACCCCCGCTGGGCATACCCTCCAGGCATGGCTGGATGCCTTCAATAGCGGGGACCGCGCGAAAATCGAAACCTACGTCAAGACCGTAGACCATTCCCAGGCGGTCGATGGCATGCTCGCCTTCCGCACCCAGACGGGTGGATTCGACCTGCTGTCCATCGAAAGCAGCGAGCCGCTGCATATCCGTTTCCGGGTAAAGGAGAAAGGCGGTCCCACCACCGCGCTGGGAAACCTTTTGGTGAAAGATGGTCAGCCACCGACAGTGGCGACCTTTGCCCTGCGCGCCTTGCCTCCGGGAGCGGCTCTGGCCAATGTGACTCTCGATGCGGCACTGCGCAAACAGGTTATCGATGGCATAGGCGCCGACCTCACCGAGTTCTACATCGATGCGCCGCTGGCCGCACAGATGAAAGAGGCCCTGCAAGCGCATGAGAAGGCCGGCGCTTACGACACCATCACCGATGGCGATGTCTTCGCCGAGCGGCTGACCACGGATCTGCAGGCGGTGAGCCACGACAAGCACCTCCGGGTGAACTTCAATCCCTTTAAGTCGCCGCCGCGGGGTAAGCCCACCCCGGAAGACGAGGCGCGGTTCCACCAACAGATGGAGCACGACAACTGCGCCTTCCGCAAAGTTGAGATCCTGCCCAATAACATCGGCTACATCAAGTTCGATGGCTTCATGGATGCCTCGTTCTGCGGACCAACGGTGACAGCAGCGATGGGCTTCGTGGCCCACACCGATGCCCTCATCTTCGATATACGGCAGAATGGCGGCGGCCAACCGGCGATGGTCACCTTGATTGCCAGCTACCTGTTTGATGAGCCGACCCACTTGATCGATATCTACAACCGCAAGGAGGACTCGACCCAACAGAACTGGACCCTTTCGTACCTGCCAGGACCGCGGCTTACCAAACAGCCCGTCTTTGTGCTGACCTCGGAGCGGACGTTTTCCGGCGCAGAGGAGTTCGCCTTTGACCTGAAGAATCAGAAGCGTGCCACCATCGTCGGCGAGACCACCGGCGGCGGAGCGCATCCGGTTGCCCCGCACACTGTGGCCGACTACTTCACCGTCGGTGTGCCGTTCGCGAAGTCACTTGACCCGAAGACCAAGACCAATTGGGAAGGAACCGGTGTGGTGCCGGATGTGAAAGTGCCGGCAGCCGATGCCCTGGAAACTGCAGAGAAACTTGCGCTGGAGAGGATCCAGGCCAAGAAGGACAGCAAGTAGGCCTCACGCTGGGGCGGGCAGTCCTGCACGGGCACACTGAAAAAAGTAGTAGCTCCAGGCTTTCAATTCGATATAAAGTCCGGGCCCCGCCATCTCATCCCCATCGCGGTCGCAGCTCCAATCCGAAAATGCGTCGGTCAGATGCCACCTGGCCCCTGGTAGTTCTTTCCACGGCAACCGCACACGGGCCTGAACAGCGCGGTCGCTGAGGTTGACCACAATCAGGCGACGATCGTTGTCCTTTGCCCAGTTCCAGGAGACCAGATTTTGACTGCTTGGATTGTCGGGCCAGCCGCTACACTCACACAGCTGCCATTCGCCGTCGCGAAATATCGGGGCGTTGATCGCTGCCAGCAGCTTGCTGTAGAAGGCCTGTAATTCCTGGTCGACTGGCTCTGATGGGCGTCTGCCCAGAAAGACCGGTATCCGTACCTTTCGACCTTCCAATTGTCCTTCATAGAAGAGTCTTGCTCCGGGAAGAGAAGACGCTACGACGGCCGCGGCCTGCTCCTTGTCGTGCGGAAACGCTGTTGCCGCACGGGGCTCATCATGGTTCTCAAGAAAGCGCAGGAGTTTCTGCTGGTACGCAAGGCCGGCAGAGAGATGGAGCCGAATACTCTCCGCGTTGCCATGTTCCAGCCGATCATAGAGCCGCTTGTCGTAGCAGAAGTCGAACCCCTGGCGTTGCAGCTCATACTCCAGGTCCCAGTAAGCCTCGGCGATAAAGTGGAAGTCAGGATGCGCGCTCTTGACCGCGGGGATCACGTCACCCCAGTACTCGGTCGACGGCTGTTGCCCGGCACGGTCGCCCCAGGTACGCCGGAAGATCTGGTTCAACATAAGCATGGCCATGTCGCAACGAACTCCGTCGCATTGGGCCGCAATATCGGAGAGAGTTTCCGTCACTGCCTGGCGAAGTCCGGACCCAAACGCGTTCAGTTGCAAAACATCTGGCCATGGCGGGAAGTTAGGGTCCCGCCCGCAGGCATAGAAGTTTCCTTCTACCTGAATGTAGGACGCAGGGTCCTTTTTTGCATCCTCGGCGGTCCCGCGAAGAAAGTAGTCCGGGTGTTCGGTGGACCACGGGTGATCGGGCGCTACATGGTTGGGCACGAAATCCAGCAGCAGCTTCATTCCCCGCTGGGCTAGCTCTCTCCTGGCAATGGCGAGCCCCTCCTTACCTCCCAGGTGCGTGTCCACGACGTAGCGTCGTATACAGTACGCAGATCCGACATTGTCTTCCGGCTTGAAATCCGGTAACGCTCGCCGGAAATCGGCCACCAGGTTGCCGTTCTGGTTGGCAATCGCTATGCCCGCGGGACTTCTCTCCCAAACCCCCATAAACCAAACAGCATCGAAGCCAAACCTGGCGATGGCATCCCACTCGGCTTCAGGGACGGAACCCAGGTCAACCGGTCTTCCGGTTTTCACCCTGAGCTCAGAGAGCCAAACCCAGGTATTGATCTCGTAGAGTGTGGGATATCTAGGCCAAGCGGACATGGGACCCTCTATTCAAGCGTGATTTGCACGCCGTCAGCGTTCGCTGGAACGGTGGCTCCCCAGCGTCCACCTATTTGGGTGATCGCCAGGTTCTTTCCGTTGACGGAAGCGCGCGTTGCCTTTGGCTTCCAACTCACCACTTCGACCCGATAGTTATGCCACCAGGGCCGCCAATTCCCTTCCTGCTTCGCGATCTCCACATGGAGTGATCCATCCGCTGCGGTCGAACAGGTAAAGCGAATCCGCGCGAACTCGCCGTTGCGGAAATCAAAGGTGTGGCCGTCGTCGGTGTAGACCTCGCCAGCACAGGCCTCGCCTCTGGCCGGAAGAAAAACGCGCAGGGTCAACGGACCATTGGGTACTTCGCTGGTGCTCTGGGTCAGCGGCGCAATCGGCAGGATGCTGCCCCCGCGCACATAGACCGGTAGCTGGTCGAGGGTGGGAGTCACCATCAGCGGCTTCTGCGCAATCACTTTGTCGCGCTGTTCCAGATCCAGCGTCCCGGCAAGCGTGCCCCCCGCGACTTGGCCTCCGGTCCAGTAGTCGTACCAGCTGCCCGGGGGCAGATGAATAGCGTATGGCGCGATCTCTTCCGGGGAAGGATTAGGCGCAACCAGGATGCGGCTGCCAAAAAGAAACTCGCTTCCGCCCGTGGTCAGGTCATAGGGGGTGCCATCGTCGGTGGCGTGGGGAAACTCCAGGAAAAGCGGCCTGTCGATAGGTAAACCATCGTGTGAGGTCTCTTCCGCAACCGTATATAAATAAGGCATTAGCCGGTAGCGCTCTTCAATAAAGCGCCGCCGGATGTTCTCCTGCTGCGGTCCATCCACCCAGACCTCATGCATGCGAGTTCCCTTCGCCGAGTGGTCCCGGTCGATGGGTTGAAACGCCGAAAGCTCAATCCATTTGGTCAGCAGATCCGGCGGTGGAGAACCGGCAAAGCCTCCCACGTCGGCGCCGGCCAGCGAAAAGCCACTCAGGCCCAGGTTCACCAGCTGCGGGCATCGTCATCCGCAGATGATTCCAGGTGGAGCTGTTATCGCCCGTCCAGGTGATGGCGTAGCGTTGCCCTCCGGCGTAGCTGGCTCGCGTCATCACGAACGGCCGTTCGTTCGGCCGCAGCGCCAGCTCACCCTCCTCGGTGGCGCGAGCGTTCTGCATACCGAAGATGTCGTGGATCTCAAGGTGGGTCGCGGTACGCTTGCGGAAGCCGGGTTCGTCGATCCGATGCTGTACGTCGTTGGGCATCGTCTTGCCCGGACCATCGAAAACCGCCGGCTCATTCATGTCGTTCCAGAAGCCGGCGACGCCATCCTTAACGAAATCCTTGAAGAGTCCGCCCCACCACTGCCGTGTCTGCGCCTGGGTAAAGTCGGGAAAAACCGCGGGTCCAGGCCAAACCTTGCCCACGTAGATGGAGCCGTCCGGGTTCTTCACGAAGTGGTCCCCCGCAATCCCCGAGTCATACGGCGCGTAGCCCACATTCGGCTGCTTCGCCACATGCAGGTCTGTGATTACCACCAGCTTGAAATGCTCATCGGCGAGATCCTTCACCATGCCTTTGAAGTTGGGGAAAGCCTTCTCGTTCACCGTGAACGGCCAGTTCTCATGTTGGAAGTCGATATCCAGCCACAGCACATCGGACGGAATGCGGTCTTTGCGCAAGCGGGTGGCTATCTCGCGCAACTGCGTCTCTGGAAAATAGGTGTAACGCGACTGCTGGAAGCCCAGCGCCCACAGGGGCGGCAGGGGTGTCGGCCCCGTCAACCACGCCCAGCCTGTCACTACCTGCTTGGGGTCGGGGCCGTACAGCAGGTAATAGTCGATGGGCCCGTTCAGCGACCCGAAGGTATAGCGAGTCTCATCCGCGCGGCCGAAATCGAAGTTGGTCCGCCACGTATTGTCCAGGAAGACACCCAGGGTGCGCCCCTGCTTGATGTCCAGAAAAAACGGGACGCTTTTGTAGATAGGATCGGTGGATTCCTGCCATCCGAAGGCATCGGTGTTCCACATGGTGAACGCCTGGCCGCCGCGATCGAGCGGTCCCGGCTTGTCTCCCAACCCGAAGAAATGATCGCTGAAGCTGCGCTGCTTGCTGACTTCGAAGCGGGTTCCATCCCAAAGCACGGGCGCGGCGTCCTTTTGCAGAAGGTTGCCTTGGAGGTCAGTCACCGTCAGCAGTAGATGATCATCCACGCTTACCCGTAGCGCCTTGGTCGAAAAGCCGCGCGCCTCGGCGTTTACCGGGACACTGCTGGTGCGCGCCTCTGGCAGCACCGCCCAGGACGCATCCTCCGGCACGGCGTCGCCCTTCCACATACGCACGCGCAAGACATCGTCGCGCAGCGCATTTACCTGCAACGTCACCCCGTCCGCCACCGCGGTCAATCCGCTCTGTGCTGGTGTTATTTGCTGGGAGAATGCGCTGGTCGCCAAAAGCGGGAGGATGAAGAAAGCGGCAGCTTCACAGCAATGACGTGCTCGCGCTGGCATATTGCTCCTTGCGGCTAATCAATCCAGAATCAGGCGCAGCCAGTCATTCCATAAGGCGGCGTCCCTTTGTAATGTACCTGTCCTTCCCCGTCAAGCAGCTTTGGCCGGCTTGCCCCTGACCTAATTGTTTGCCCTCCACGTGAAACGAAATCCACGCAGCGGTCACTATTTGTTTAAATGGAGGCGGTTATTCCGGGGGTGCAGCATGAAACGCGAGGGCGGCCTATGGGCTACCGCGGCTGTTCTCGGTATTGTCGCAACCGTCGGGACCTCCACGCCACCGCCCAAGCTCTCCCAAACGCAGGGTATCGTAAAATCTACCGAATCCTCCTCCGTGAATCTCCTGGCGATGCAAGCCATCGACAAGGGACCGTGCGAGGATCTGGAGAAGCTGCTGCAGAGCTTCCTTCTGGTCGACGAAAACGAGGTCGTTGCCCCGGCCTCCTGCTATCCGGCTGTGAAGCAACCGGCTCCCTCGCAAAAGCTCCTGATCCGAGCCACCCAACTGCGCTTTATCATCGCCACCCTGCCCGATCCCCTGCACACTCACTTTCCTCTCAGTTTCGACCGCTCGGCGGAAGCCATTCAACAGGCTGCGCAAGACGACCACTATATCTACGACTCATCCTGGCTGCCCTGGGAAACAGAAGAAACCTCGTATGCTCGGCTCAACGATCAGGACCAATCGGAAAAGCGGACGGAGCAGCATGAAGATCAGCCGGGAGTCCTTCTCTTTCGCAGATCAATCGTCCGCACGGAATCGAAGGATCTGCCTTTCGAAAGCGGGTTGGTGGTGCTTATCGTTGGAGAGGAGCCGACCGGGGGCATCCATCGGCGTCAATTCGAGAACGCCGTGCAATGGATCCACTCCCTGCAACCGAGCAATACGGGCAAGCTCAGATCGCCACTGCAAATCCTCGGCCCCACGTTCTCCGGTTCCATTCCCTCTCTTGTCGAATTGCTGCGCTACACCGCTGGACTTCAAGCAGAACAGGATGCTCCGTTGCGCATTTTTAGCGGCGGCGTCACCAGCAATGTGCTGGTGAATTGGCTGAACACGGTGGCCACGAATTATCTAAGCTCCTTACATGTTCACTTCCGCAGCTTCTCGCACAGCGGCGACGTGAACATTGACCGCTACTGCACCTATCTGTACGACACAGGATCGGACCTGGCGCGGCTTGCCATTGTCTCGGAGGACGAGACCGCCTTCGGAGGCGAGTACGCAAAAGGGACTACCGATACTTCCCCCTGCCGTCCCGAGGAGCCCGATAAGCCGGGGCCAGTCCATCTCTACTATCCGCGAGACATTTCGGCTCTGCGCGCGGCGTACCAAAGCCAGTCCATCTTCAGCAGGACCGCGGCCCAGGCGAATGGAGATTCATTGCACCGGACTCTCCAGGATGATCTTGCGGATCCTAAGCGAAAGGACCACGACACCATTCGCGCTTACAGCGACAACCAGAACTCGCTTTCGCAGGAAGCCGAACTGCAGCAGCTGGTCAGCCTCATGCGCGCACATAGAACACAATACATTCTGCTGCGCAGCAGTAATCCCCTGGACCAGCTCTTTTTAAGCCAGTTCTTTCGCATGACTTACCCTGAGGGGCGCATCGTCCTTGCCGGTGCAGACTTGCTGCTCCGCCGGGAGACCGGCGCCAGCGGGCTGAATGGGGTAATGACCCTGAGCACGTACCCTCTGCTGCCATGGGAGCAGGATTGGACCAAAACGCCAGCACCCGGCATATTTCACTCCCATCGTGCATTTACCAACGACGCAGTGGAAGGAACTTATTTTGCTGCGCGCTTTCTATTGTCGCCCCAAGCTTCGGCTGCAATGACAAGCAAGCTCGCCGGAGATGCCACAGCGGCAGCCGACGGCGGCGCCAGCGCTGACGCCGGGTTCATCCCTTCCAACTGTATCCCTGACTTCAACCTGACCGACTACGCGCTGCCCTTCTGGATGAAGTCCCAGACCGCGGGTTGCCGCCATCCGCCTACCTGGCTCTCAGTGCTGGGCAATGGGGGATTCTGGCCAGTGGCCGTTTTGGATTTCCCCGTCGACCTGAAACAACCACGGATACCTCCTAAGCCAGACCCGCTGAGTGCCCGGTTGTGGCATAGCGTCACCTCCATAGGCACGAGTATTGCGTTCCTGTTTGGATGCCATCGCGATCGCCAGGCCGCCGGGCCGATGCCCCAAGCGTGGCTGCCTATGCCGCTGAGCATGAGGCTCCTAATGCTGGCAGGAGTCTTTTGGGCCGCTTTCCACACGCTCTGTTGCTGCCGCGCCTCCATCACGGTTAAGCCCGCACACCGGGCCCACTTCGTCCGGCCGAACTCGCTCGAGGCCCAGACAGCCCGCGATGCGGATTTCCTCGAACATCAGCAAAATAGCCACCGGGCGCTGGTGCTTCTCGGCAGCATTCTCGTGGCGCTTTTGCCCATCACGCTGGCTTGGGGATACGGCGAAATGTGGGAGGGTGGCGAGCCCCTGCCCGACCCTTGGCGGTATCGCTTGTTTCTTCCTCTTATCTGGTTGACAGCGGGCGGCGCCGTTTGCGCCAACGCCTGGATCGAAGACCACCTTTTTTGGCGGCCTGGCCTGAGGGAAAGGAAAGTTCCTCCAGCGCCAGTCTGGCGGTCGCTCCTCTGGTTCACCGGCATATCCCTGATGCTCTATTGGTGCCTTGAGTTCAGCCTGGACTTTGCCTTGAACGAGTTCAACCGTATCCCCACTTATTGGCGAGCCATTAACCTGACCACCGGCGTTTCTCCATTGGTTCCTTTGGTGGCGTTGATCGCAGGATTTTATGGCTGGTTCTGGTTTTCCCTGCAGGGACTCGCACTCTTCGGCGATGACCGCCCCCAGTTACCGGAGGCTGAGTCCCTACGGATCCGCCGGCCAAAGCAGGAGGGCAGCCCGGAGGAGCGCCTTGACGATGTTTTGCGCATGCTGAGCCGGGAGGGCGCCGCCCAGGCCATCGAGAGACTAAGCTCCCCCTTTGCGCTCGTGGTTTGGCGGGTTGCAGGTGCTTGCTTCGTCGCCATCTTCCTTATGGCGTTGGTGGTATTCGGCTATCCGCCCATTCGCAATTTGGGATCAAATGACTATTCTGCCGTTTTCGGCTTCTGGCTTGTTCTATGTATCAGCATGCTCCTCGCCAATGCCTGGCAGCTTTCGCAAGTCTGGCTCACCTTGCGGCATATGCTTCAGTTTCTCGACAAGCTTCCCCTGCGCCGTACCCTTACCGCCTTCCGGGGCTTCTCCTGGGGTTCGGTGTGGAAAATGGGCGGCAGCGTGCTCGATATGCGCTATAAGCTTGTCTTCCGGCAGATGGAGAGCTTGACCCACCTACGCAGATCGCTGCTCAGATGGCAAGAGAAGCGGCAGCCGGAAGATGTGAAACCGCCTATTTGCGGCGATATCCGCGATATCGAGCTGCCCAGCGCCTGCGACTGGGTCAAGCTCATCGACGAGACGAGACAGGAGAGGGCGAAATTCGCAGAATGGTATTCGCGGGGTTGGGACGTCGCGAAGGAGCGTCGTGTGCTTGGGCTGAGTTCGCTGCAACGGTCGCTAGCGGAGACGGCGGCGGTCATGATCACGCAACTGCTCATTCCCGCCTGGCGGGGAGAAAGCAAATCGTTGATCCTTGCCCCAGACGACGGGAAGCCCGGCGACAGCGATGGCAAAGATAAAACAGGTCCTTATGCTGCGTCTGTGAGCGGCCTTCCACGCCACATCCGCAACGCGGAGGAACTGGTCTGTCTGGTCTATATGGCGTTCATTCAAAACGTCCTGGGTCGTCTGCGCTCGCTGGTCATGGGCATCATATGTATGTTTATTGCGATCGCAGCGGCGATCGCCAGTTATCCCTTCGATCCCCGTCCACTGCTGAGTGGCATTGTCGTCATACTCTTTGTCATCCTCGGCATAACCATCATCGCAGTGTATTCGCAGATGCACCGGGACACGACGCTTAGCAATCTAACGTCCACGACGCCCGGCGAGCTTGGCAGTGATTTCTGGATTAAGCTCATCGGTTTCGGAGTGGGACCGGTGCTGGGCTTGATAGCCAGCGTGTTTCCAGAGTTCACTGAGTTCCTGTTTTCATGGGTACAGCCCGGCCTGGGCTCAGTGAAATGAGGGTTGCAGATCAGAAGCGGTATCCCGGCCTAAGCTCGCACCGGTAGATCGTGGTCTTCTCTTCTTCCATACCTGTCCGGGCCGTGCAGGTGGCCCAGCTCAGCTCGGGGTCGGGACCCAGTGGAAACACCATGGGGGCGCCATCGAGGTCGGCCTCGAGGCTCACTCCTTCCTGGGTTGGGGGCACGGTAAAGTTGAGTGTCTGCCCAAATTTGACAGGGTACAATTCGCGGACCTCGGAACTGATGGCAGTGTGATAGACCTCAGCCTCCACGAGAAAGGTGGCGGTATCCGACCAGTTCAGGGCTGAAACCTTGATGTAGCGCCCGCCATGAATGAAGCCATTGGAATCGATCCGCGTAAACGGGCACGGCCCTGCTATGCAGGAGGCACGTACATTGTCGAACGAATTATCGGTTCCCGCGTCGAGCGACGTGGACGCGGAGGAGGCCTTCCACTTTCCATCCGGGGAACAGGGGGACTGATGATTACAGGGAACGTTTCCCTTATTCACCACCTGGAAGGTCTTGGCCTCGCTTCCCACATTCGTCTCCGTACGAGTGTTGAGGGTATATCTCACCCGGATATTCGAGACCACGATGGGCGGCTGGCTGGATCGATCCACGTTCTTCGCGGGGATAGGCACCATGGCCGCAACATAGAGCTGTTTGGGGATCGCCAGTCTTCCGGTTTGCACGGTCAGGTCAAGTGGCTCGTAGCTCGAATGCCGGAAGGCGACTGTGACCGGCCGATCGGACAACACTCCCTTTCGCAGGACCAGGTGGAAATATCCCGCAGCATCGGAGTCCGCCGTGGCAGTTCTTACGCCATCCGATGCCGTGATCGCGACCTCGGAGATCGGTAGCTCCTTATTGGGGTCGGCATCGCGCCGGATCACTGCGCCTTCAATCGGTATCGTTTCCGCCTCGGTGATGGCTCGCAACCGGTGGGCGCGCATCAAGAGCAACACGAGAATGACCACGCCTGCCGCCGCCGCAAGGATCGCCCAGGCAATTTTCTTTCCGGTCATTGCATCTATTATTGAATTATTCGATGCAAACGCGAAAGGGGACCGCTTTTACGGCTTGATGGAAGGGGTGTTTTCGCATTCCTAACCCGACCAACAAATGCGAGGCGACGAGAATTTCAAATGATAGCGGCCATAGCCTCTGAGGGTAAGATGGGCTGAATGAGTGTGGACGAACTTGCAGGCAAATTCAACAGCAGCGCGCGCATCGCAGTTCCCGGCGCCAACTGCTGCGCCAGATGGCCGGCGTCTCGCTGGGCCTGCCGCTCACCCCATGGAACGCGCTGCTGGCCCAGGCGGCGGCGGAATCGGCATAAAGGAGCTGCTCCTCTCCCTCCGCCTGCCACCTTCTCGCCTGAGGATGAGCAGTTCCTGGACGATCTGGAACACACCAGTTTTCTCTACTTCTGGGAGCAAGCCAACCCTCAGACCGGCTTGATCAAGGACCGCTGCAACGCGCGCACCAACGACACCGGCGTGGTGGGCAGCATCGCCTCCACCGGTTTTGGCCTGACCGCCATCTGTATTGCAGAAAAGCGCGGCTTTGTCCCCCGCCAGGACGCTCGCGTGCGCGTGCTGGCGACGCTCACCTTTCTTTGGCGAACTTTGCCCACGCATCGCGGATTCTTCTATCACTTTGCCAACATCGATACCGGCGAGAGACTGTGGGACTCTGAGGTCTCTTCCGTCGATACGGCGATCCTGCTCTGCGGGATACTTACCTGCCGCCAGCACTTTGACGATCACGACATTATCCAACTGGCCCATGCGATTTTCGATCGCGTCGACTGGAGCTGGCTCTCGGAAGACACCGCACTGCTGACCCAGGGATGGACGCCTGAGTACGGCTTTCTGCCTTACAAGTGGGATTACTACAGCGAACTGATGATGATTTACCTGCTGGGTATGGGTTCTTCCACCCATCCCCTGCATCCGGACGCGTGGACAGCATGGAAGCGGACGACCTTCGAGTATGACGGGCTGCGCTACATCGGCTCGTTTGCGCCGCTCTTTGTGCATCAATACTCCCAGGCCTGGTTCGATTTCCGGCACAAGCGCGACAAGTACGCGGATTACTTCCACAACTCGGCCATCGCCACCGATGTGCACCGCCGCTTCTGTATTGAGCTGGCCACGACCTTTCCCGATTACAGCGACGACCTCTGGGGCATCACAGCCTCCGACTCCGACAAAGGCTACGTGATCTGGGGCGGGCCGCCGGCCATGGGCCCGATCGATGGCACCGTGGTCCCCGCAGCCTCTGGAGGGTCGCTTCCGTTTCTCCCCGAGACCTGCATGCGGGTGCTCAGGAACATCAGAACTCGCTACCCGCAGGCCTGGTGCAAATACGGCTTCGTCGATGCCTTCAATCCCTTGAAGAACTGGTATGACCACGACGTGATCGGCATCGACACCGGCATCACCATGCTGATGGCGGAAAATGCCCGCACCGCCTTCGTATGGGAGACCTTCATGAAGAACCAGGAGGCACAACGCGGTATGGCGCTTGCGGGCTTCAGTAGCTACGCTCCACCCATTCCGTAGGACCAGTGCCTCGCCGATAAATGAATAACGTTGCCCTCCTGAGCATCCGTAAGGGAACTTTGAACGTCTAAGCCGCCAGGAGGGTGTATGAGCGCTTACTGTGTTGTTTGTCGTGGGCCCGTGGTTAACCTCCCCAAGAATCGCCGCACGATGCGCTTCTATCTCAGCGCCACTTCAGCCGACCGTGCAATCGCCGCCGCCGCGGAAGAAAATCCGGAATTCCAAGTGCTCGGCATCGAACCCAGCAGCCAGGTAGTTGTTAGCGCTGCTTGACCAGCAGACTCGGCTCTTTGGGGAATGAAATCTATTCCGAATGGGAATACATGGGGCGGATGCACGCAAGCCTCGTGAGAGCCGCTAAGATCCCCCGATTTAGGGTCTGTGTCCGTTCCTGATTTCCGCCATGCCGTGGTAGCTTATGCGAACATGGAAAGTCTGTCTGAGCACAGCCCAGTGAGCCGCTATGAACCAGCGCCACTCCAATTCGTCACCCGGCTATCCTGGTATCCGTGGCTGGTGGTGGGTGTCACTTGCATCGGCGGCTTCATTGGGCAGCGTGCCAGGCAGGTGATGGGAAAGACCCTTGATTTGAACCAGCTAATCGGCAATTGACGCGGTCAAAACCGTCCGCCTATACTGAATCTAGTCTGACTAGTCAGGGGCATGCATGGCATCCCGGATCTCGAAGAAGCGCGAACCCAATCGCAAGCAGGAGCCGTCATCCTCACAGCGTTGGCAGTTACAGGCAGCGAAGGCGCAGTTCAGCGAAGTATTCCGGAGAGCTCGGGAGCGCGCTCCTCAGGTTGTGACCAAACAAGGCAAGGAAGCGGTCGTCATTCTTGCCATTGAAGAGTTCGAGCGGTTAACCAAACGAGCCGCGCAGCCGAAGAGCTTATCCAAATTCTTTGCAGAGTCCCCTCTGGCGAAGGTCTCGATCGATCTCGAGCGAAAACCTGATTATGGCCGAGCGGTCGAACTGTGAGCGGATTCCTGCTGGATACGAATGTCATTTCCGAACTCATCAAACCGAAGGCGAACCCAAAAGTCACGACGTGGATCGATGCAACCGATGAGGAGCTTTTGTTCTTGAGTGTCCTGACTTTGGGAGAGATTCGTAAAGGCGTCGTGCTCCTGCCCCGCAGTGCTCGCCGTACTACCCTGGAAGCGTGGCTCAGTAACGATCTGCCGTTGCGTTTTTCCGGCCGGATCTTGAACATCGACCAGAAGGTCGCCGATCGTTGGGGACATCTTTCCGGTTCGACAAGCGCCCGAGGAGGCAACGTGGCGGTGATTGATGGATTGTTGGCTGCGTCCGCCATTCAACACAATCTCACCTTGGTAACCCGCAACGCCAAGGATGTCGCCGCGACCGGTGTGTCCTTATTCAATCCCTGGACGGACGAATAGCTAAACACCTTTAGACGTGGTGGCTAATGGAAAGAACGTTCCCATCGGGATCCTTGAACCATGCTACCTGGTCTCCGGAAGGTGCGGTCCAAATGCCTAGCTCCTGATCCGGGACGAATCCATACTTCTCGGTCACCACACCGCGACTGCTCAGCCACAACACAACGGCCTTGACGTCGTCCACTTCCCAACCGAGAACAGTGCCTTGGGCCGGCTTGAATGTCTCCGCCTTTGTGATGCGGATCATGTTCTTGCCCGCCCGCAGCGCCAGGGCGAACTGATCAAGGCTGACAAACTCGAAGCCGAGCTTGCCTTCATAGAAGGCGCGCGCCTTCTCATAGTCCGTCGTGGTAAGGAATCCAACGAGTTTGCGACCAGTCAGCATGCCGCCTCCGCGATTGCTCATCTAAAAATAGCAGTGGGCTTGGACGTGAGGTTGAAGCCATTTGGTTTACCAATAGGAGAATGCCACGGCTCCACTGGGAAAGCGACAGGTACTCCCCAACGCGCCACGTAACAGGCAACACTCCTTACGACCCCTGGAAGGATAGCCCATCATGCGTAACAATATCCCCTAAAGGGTGCCGCCCATGCTGCAACGTTCCATTTCCTTCCGCTTTAACGTCAGTGCTTGCTTAACTGCGTTCCTATGCTGGGCGCTCGCGGGAGTAACCCCTGCATCGGCCGGGGATACTGCACCGGCCGCCAATATGGCTAACAGCAACATGCCCGGACACATGTATATGACCACGCTCAAGCCACTCCAGCCCGGTGACCAACAGAAGGCGGACGCGGTCGTAGTGGCGGCAAAAACAGCCATGGCGCCCTACGAGGACTACCACAAGGCCCTGGCCGACGGATATCAAATTTTTCTTCCTAACGTTCCCCAGACCCAGTATCACTTTACGAAGTATGAGTATGGGCGCGATGCGTGGCTGCGCTTCGATCCGCTCAAACCGACCTCGCTTCTGTACAAGAAAACGGCCGAGGGTGGATACAAGCTCGTGGGAGCCATGTACACCGATCGTGTCGATGCCAGCGAAGAGGACCTGAACGATCGCATCCCGCTTAGCATTGCGCGTTGGCATCAGCACGTCAATTTTTGCAAAGCACCGCCCGGACAAAAGGCCGCATACTTCGGCCCGGATGCAAAGTTCGGTCTGCTCGGTTCGATTACCACCAAAGAATCCTGTGAGGCAGCAGGCGGAGAATTTCATCCTCATATATTTGGATGGATGGTCCACGTGTACCCCTATGAGAGTGACCCGAAGAAAATCTGGTCCACCGACGATGACGACCAGGGCCACGACAATATGGACCACTCTGTCATGCCGGGGATGAAGATGAACTAACCCCGGCCATAAACTTGTCAGGCTAACCAGAGTTCGGTACCCTTCGGAGGGTGAAATCGAAGGGGTAATCCAGTGCTTCTGCGCTCCTGCTCGGCCTTCGGGCTGGTGCTTCTATTAGGCGGCTTGGCCAGCCTCCTTTCTGCGTCCGCGCAAAGCCCAACCGCACACCAGGACGACAACGCCCGCCAGGTCTTCCACACGAATGCGCGGATTGTGGTTCTCGACGTAGTGGTCACCGGTAAGAACCGCCGCCCACTCACGGGCCTGCAGAAGCAGGACTTTGTGCTCTCGGAAGATGGGCATCCACAAACGATCACTTATTTTGAGGAGCACACCGGAGCGCAGCAGCTCCAGGTGACTCCGCCTGATCCAACGCCAAACATCTTCACCAACTTCCCCCGAGTCAAGCCCAGCGACTCGGTAACGGTACTGCTGCTCGACTCACTCAATACCCCGCTAGACGATCAGAGTTTTGTCCGTGAGCAAATGCTCAAATACCTCAAGAAGGCTAACCCCGGCCACAGAATGGCTATCTTCACTCTGGGAACGCAACTGCGTCTGTTACAGAGCTTCACTGACGATCCAACCCTGCTGACGGCGGCCATCAACAACCGAAAGAATGGAGCGGGGCCCGAGACCTCAACGCTGCTGCAGTCAAATGCGGAAGCGGCCGCCACCCAGGAGACGAGCCAGGCACTGATGCTATATGCCCCTGAGGCAGCCGAGAGCATAAGGCAGTTTGCCGCCGAACAGGACTCGGAACGCGGCGAGGTGCGCCTAAAACTAACTTTGGAAGCCCTGCAGGAGCTTGCCCATTATCTCGCCGCAATCCCAGGACGCAAAAACATCGCCTGGTTTTCCGGCGCGTTTCCCGTCGCAATTGTTCCCGACCCCACTCTACCTCAGGAGTTCGGCGTGCAACGCGATAATCAGGAGGAAGTTCATAAGACAGATGCCCTGCTCGCCTCGGCCCAGGTGGCCATCTATCCCATTGCCGCTGAAGGCGTCGGGGTGGATTCATCCTCCAGTGCCGCCACCGACTCCCGGATGACGCAACCGCAACTGGTCCCCCAGGCGACGCCACAGCAAATCTCCAACCCTCGCAACCAGGATACCCAGCTGCGCAACGCCAACCGTGCGACCATGGATCTGATCGCGAAAGACACGGGCGGGGTGGCCTTCTACGGCACCAATAGCTTGACCGATGCGCTCGACAGCGTAACCGATCATGGATCGCACTTCTATACCCTGACCTACACCTCCACCAACCCGGCCACCGACGGAAGATTCAGAAAGATTCAAGTAGCGCTGGCCAAACCCGGCTACCATGTCGCATATCGCCGCGGGTACTATGCGGACGACGCAAAGACCGCCCAGGCAGCGGCAGCCCAAGGGCAGCCGAAACCTCCCGTCGAGCCGCTCTCGCGATTCCTGCGCCCAGGGGTGCCGCAATCGACCCAAATTCCTCTCACACTGCGAGTAACGCGCGGGGCTGCCCCACCCAGAGCGGCTCCTGCTGCGGCCAGCGGTCATGCGCCGGCCGGCAATCCAAATCAGGGTGGAGACAATCCCAACCTAACCGGCGCGCTTACCCGCTATTCGGTGGACTTCATGATGCCTGCTCGAAGCTTGCAATGGGATCCGGCTCCCGACGGCCACCGCCGTGTTAGCCTCGAAGCCGCGCTGGTGGTCTACGACCGCGAGGGCAAAGCGGTCAACTGGATGCTCAGGCAGATCAACTTGAATCCCGACGCCGCGCATTACACGTTGGCGCAGAGCAGCGGCGTCAATCTTTTTCTGGAGATCGATGCCCCTGGCAGCGGAGTATCCCTACGCGGCGGGATCTACGACCTGAACGCCAACCTTGCAGGAACGTTGGGAATACCGCTGAGTGCCGTCGTCAATTCCCCCACCAACACCAGTTCCAAACAGTAGTTTTGTTTATTCAAAAAGGAGCACACTCTTGCCTGAACTTGGACCCCAAAATAGCGACCGCCGTTCGTTTATAAAATTGCTGGCGGCGGCTCCCCTCTTTGCCACCATTGGCTCTCGTAGTCTTGCTAAGACGGTGGCTGCCACCACGGGAAGATCATCTTCCGCCGATGTGTATACCCGTCTGGGGGTGCGGCCCTTCATTAATGCGCGAGGCACGTGGACCTACCTGAGTGGATCATTGGAGCTCCCGGAGGTGCAGCGAGCGGTGCAGGATGCATCGCAGCATTTTGTCGATATGTTTGAACTGCAGCGTGGAGTAGGTAAGCGTCTCGCCGAGCTTTCCGGAGCTGAATCGGGAATGGTGACCTCTGGTTCGGCGGGTGCGATGGCGGTTGCCACTGCAGCCTGCATCGCCGGCTCCGATCCAAAAAATGTTTGGCAATTACCCGACACCACCGGCTTGAAGAGTGAAGTCGTTATGCTGGGCGGCCGCAGTGCGTTCGATAACGCCATACGCTTAGCCGGGGGCAAATTGGTACTCGCCCACGGAGAGGACCTGAAGTCTGCCATGACTTCGCAAACCGCAATGGTCTACACCACGTGGCGGGATGACCGGTTATCGCGCGCGTTGGCAATTACCCGCAGTGCGGGCGTTCCCTTACTGTTGGACGATGCGGCGGGAATTCCGCCCTATGAGAATCTCACGCGCTACGCCAAACTCGGGGTGGATCTCTACTGCTTCAGCGGCGGCAAAGGTCTGCGCGGGCCGCAATGTTCCGGCATCCTGCTAGGCCGAAAGCATCTGATCGATGCCGCTCTGGCCAACAACAATCCCTGGGAAGGCTCAGTATGCCGGGCCATGAAAGTAGGCAAAGAAGAAATTATCGGCATACTCGCAGCGGTGGAGTATTGGTCGCACGCCGATCTGAGCGCCCTGAACAAGGAGTGGCGAGGGCGGGTCGAACGCATCGCGAAGTTAGTGGAAACCGTGCCCGGCGTAACCACAAACATCACGATCCCTGAAGAGGGTAATAGCTATCCCACCTTGACCGTCTTGTGGGATGAAACCCGCTTTGGCTTGACCGTGGCTCAGTGCGACCAACAACTACGCGCAGGTGAACCCCGCATTGAAGTGCTGACCAATACCAATCCCAGCCTGGTACCGGTGGTCCGCGAAGGCGATGATCCAAAGGAGAAGCAGGAAGCCCCCCCGAATCAGTTGCAAATCATCTCCATGACCCTGCGCGACGGTGAAGATCTAACGGTTGGCAATCGCCTACGCCAGATTCTTGCTACCGCCCGCAAAGGAAGTAAACCCGCATGAACAGCAAACGGCACGCCGCTCTGCTCGCCGTTCTGCTGGCAGGTAGCCTGGGTGCCCCCAGGCTCCATTCGGACGAGCGCAAGATCGACCCAACCTTCCTCTATCGCGATACCACTGCGGTCAAGGCGAAGCCCTCTGATCTAACAACGGCGGCGTGCCACTACAAGCCTCTGTTCGGACAGGGAGACGCGGATACCTCCGTAGTTGTCGGCATCGCTCGTTATGGTGAGGCGGTGATCGACCCTCATGGCGCCTGCGCCCCGGTTCAATATCCAGAGGAAGACCAGGTCTACGTTGTGCTCGACGGAAAGGCAGCCGTCAAGTACGGAAATGAAATCGTATCCTTGAACAAAGAAGACTATCTCTATCTGCCATCGACGGTTCCGCATACGCTCAGTAACGGTTCCGGCTCGGCTCTCACAGTGGTGGTGATGGGTTTCAACACCCGAGGATTTGAAAAAACTCCACCCCCGCCGCACCCATTAAAAGCCAATATTGAGGACGTGCCCACGGGTCTCGTAAGTGGCCATCCGTCTTCGACGCTCTACCGGCTGCTGATGGGGGATGTTGAGAGCAAGCGGGACCGGCTGGCAGCCGGCCATGTGCTGACCAGCCTTTTTCTTATGGAGATTGCGCCCGGCGGCACGAACTTTCCCCACCATCACGAGCGGGAAGAGGAGATCTACCTGGTGTTGAGTGGTCATGGAGACATGGTGGCGGGCGGCGGCATGGATGGACTCGAAGGAAAACATCCTGCCAAAGCCGGGGATGCGTATTTCTTCCGCCTCAACTGCACCGTCGGCTACTACAGTGCGCCCAACGTCAAATCACGGATTCTCGCCGTGCGCTCCTGGTATCCGGGCATGCAGCAGAAGGGCGCAAAACATTAAAGCTGGTCAACCAGCATGCACGCGTCCCATGAGGAGTAAGCAACTACTATGAAAACTCGGGCTCTGGTGCTGGGTGGAGGCGGAGTAGCAGGGATCGCCTGGACGACCGGCTTGCTCTTCGGCCTAAGCGAACACGGCGTTGATCTGCGCACGGCCGAAATGATCGTGGGGACTTCCGCTGGCTCGGCCGTCGCTGCCCAACTCGGCAGCGGCTTGTCGCTGAAAGATCTGTTCGATCGCCAGGTTGAGCCTGCGCAGCAGACCCGGGAGCTCGCGCCGAGCGCCCGCCTGTTTGAGTTGTTTGAGCGTGCTCTCTTAACGGCCAACAATTCCCGTGATCGATCGGAACAGATACGGCACATCGGACGATGGGCACTGGACGCACCGACGGTTACAGAAGCAGAACGGCGGGCCGTCATCGCCGAGCGCCTGCCGAGTCACGCGTGGCCTGGCGGCATGCTTCTGATCGTGGCTGTAGATACGGAAACGGGAGAGACCAAAATATTCGATCGCCTCTCAGGGACAAGTCTGGTCGACGCGGTCGCTGCCAGTTGTGCAGTACCCGGCATATGGCCTCCTGTCACCATCGATGGACGCCGCTACATGGATGGCGGGGCGCGTTCGTCAGATAATGCCGATCTGGCACTCGGCTGCGCCCGCACCATGATCGTGTCCCCCATGGGTACCGCGCGCCCTGAAGTTACCGGAGAGAGCCTTGAACAACAAGTGGAGACATTAAACAACGCCGGGGGAAAGACCTACTTAGTCGAACCAAACCAGGCCTCGAAGAATGCTATTGGTCTCAATCCGCTGGCTCCAGAGACGCGCACACCCGCGGCCAGAGCGGGACGTAACCAGGGTCACACCATCGCAGAGGATGTTGCGCTCTTTTGGTCTCCCTCGAACTAACCTAAAACCCTGGAGTCTCACCTTTCACCAGATGCGCCAGATAGTCGGTTGGCGAGAGCACCGTTACCCCTCCTCTCGTTTCCTCTGGGAAGTGTCTAAGATTGCCGGTCACGAGCCATGCGCCGGCAGAGTGCGCCAGTGCAAGGAACGGCATGTCTTTCGGGTCTGGCCCCGCATGAGGCCAGCGCGCCGGATCGGGAAGGTTCATGCTTTCTTCGATCAGGAATTCCAACCAAAGCGGAGGAAATCCGAACCGGCGAAACTTGGGGCGTTCCACGACTGCGCGGTATTCTTCGACGATCCAAGGGCTGGTGACCAACTGCACCTGCCCGTCCAGGACCCAATCCATGACCAGCTTCGCTGGGGCGCCTTCGGGCCTTATCCCGGCGGAGACGATTATGTTTGTGTCCAGGACAGCGAGTCTCACTTCGTCTTCCGGCGTTTGTGAACCTTGCGGGCCTGCCTGATTTCATGCTCAATCTCTTCGTCGTCCGCCCGGTCCAAGCCAGCTGACCTGGCATGGACCCAACTCTCGCGCAGGCTTGCCTTCGCGATCGCCCTCCGCAATTCCCGGTCTTCCATAGCGACATCTCCGAGCACCGGCACTAGAAAGTACGCCGGCCCTTGCTGACCGGACAGCAAGATGGTCTCTCCCTGCGGAACAGCCTCGAGGGCCTTTGAGCCACGAGTCCGAAACTCTCGAAGCGAAATTTGACGCATTGTGAGACCCCTCAATCAGTGTAGCCGAAACGGCTACGACCAACAAACAGTTGCTCGCCGGGCGACATGCCGGCGGCGATGTTGTCCTCGATGCGCATCTCGATGTGCGAACGAAATTCGGCATCGATTTCCTGCTGTAGTTTGGGACGGGCAAAAAGATTCGAGATGCGACGCAAGATAGACATGCGAAGTACGGGGCCCAGGGATTCCGTTGTCACGCTTGGCAAGTCCTTCCGATCAAGAAGTCACTGCGAGGCGGGAAGATCGAATCTGGCGGTGTCGAAGAGGATCGTCCATGGCACCGGCGTCTCTGTTGCATGGCGTCCCGTTGGGAAAAGCATGACTTTCTTGAGCACCAGGTGCCTATCCGAGCAGATCGAATAGGTCACGGGTGGGCGTTTCGAGCCATCTGCAGGAGCCTTGTATTCGACCTGAAGCACCCGGCAGGCAGTCGGCGCTCCGTTCAAGGGCAACGTTTCCGATCCGGTTTCCGTCACCGAGTCGACATTCTCCGCGATCCTGCTCCAAAATCCCGCCACCGCAAGGGGAATTTCCAGCGATGTTGGCTTCTCATCCGCGCCGCCAAGCAGATTCACAAACTGTTGATGGCCGCCAACACCGACGCCGGGACCGGCAGATGCTTTAGGAGTGCCCGGGAGAGAAGGAGCGGCCGCAATCTTCACATCGAAGCTGATCTGCCAGGAGGATCCTAATGGCTGAACGGAGCCCCTACCGTCGATCTGGTATCCCTCTGGACTCTTGTAGGTGTCTTGCGCCAGCTGGAGGAGCTGCAGGGGCGTTTGCGCACCGGCGCAGGAGGCTGTAAGCAGAAGCAACAGAAGAAGATGACGCATTCGACCCTCCCGTACTTCGTTCTCTCAGGCGTTGCTCTAGTCTATAAGGCTATTCTGATAGAGCATCACTCAAGGGAAGGTATCTCTGGTTCGCATGGTGAATGATAGGTCGAATGGTCCAAGCAGGCGCGCATTCCTGAAAACATCCGGGCTCGCGGCGGTCAGCACAGTATTCATGGAAGAAGGCGCCGTTCGCGCCGAGCAGGGGGCCCGCGAAGAAAGGGGCGCGAGTTCCCAGGTACAGCGGGATCCAGTCGACTGGGTCAACATCCTGCAAGGCACAGCGTCGACGCAGGAATTCTCACGCGGCAATACCCTGCCCATTGCCGCGCTCCCGTTCGGCATGGCGCACTGGACCCTGCAATCGCACGAAGACACGCCTTGGATGTTTCAGCCTGGCGTTCGCCGCATCCAGGGCTTTCGCTGCACGCATCAACTGAGCCCATGGCTGAGCGACTATGGCCAGGCAGCCTTTCTTCCCTTCCGCGGAGAGATCCAGCCCGGGGCGGGCGCGCGCGCCTCGTCCTATGCGGTCGAGCAGGCACATCTCGCACCTCATTCCCTGCATCTGTTTCTGCTGCGCTACCGCGCTCACGTCGAGTTGGTCCCCACCGAGCGAAGCGCCGTACTTACGGCAACGTTTGAAAAAGATGACGCCGAAGAAGTGACCGGACTCCTTTTTGATATTCCCGGACCTCACGGCACGATTGAACCCGACCCCGCGACCCACTCCATCCGTTTTACGTCGACTGCGAACTCTGGCGGTGTGCCTGACAACTTCGCCACCTACTACCTGCTGCAGCTCAAAACTCCGTGGGATAGTTTTGAAGTAAAAGAGGCGGGCACGCACCGGATCGGTATCCTTCGCTTTCGCCAGAGCCTTTATATTGAAGCGCACATCGCCACCTCCTTCATCTCGTTCGAGCAGGCAGCGCTCAATCTACGCAACGAGATTGGGCAGCGCTCCGTGGATGAAGTGCGCAGCTCGGCTGCAGCCAGGTGGAACGATCATCTGAACCGGATTGAAATCGAAGGCGCGACCGACGAACAGCGGCGCACCTTTTATTCCTGCATGTACCGCGTGCTGCTCTTTCCGCGCATCTGGCACGAGCCGGATGCCGATGGCAAAATGCATCACTTCAGCGCCTTCAATGGCAAGGTGATGCCGGGTGTGATGTATGCCGACCACGGCTATTGGGACGTGTATCGTGCCTGGTATCCACTGATGTCGATTGTCTTTCCCGAGCGGCTGGGCGAGATCCTGCAAGCCTGGGTGAATGCGTATAAGGAGGGTGGCTGGCTGCCCCAGTTTCCCTGTCCAGGATACCGGGCGTGCATGACCGGGAGCCTGATCGACTCCGTTTTTGGCGACGCTGCGGCCAAGCACATCACTGGGTTTGACCTGGAAGGCGCCTACGAGGGATTGAAGAAACATGCCACCATGCCGGGCGACCCGGCCAAAGGTTACGGCAGGGTTGGACTGGAGCAATATCTCAAGCTGCAATACGTCCCCGCGGATCACGTCCCCCAATCCGTTGCGGAGACCGTCGACGCGGCCTACGGAGATTTCTGCATCGCGCAGGTAGCCCAGGCGCTGGGCAAACAAGACGATCACGCTGCCTTTATGAAGCGCTCCGAGAACTGGCGCCATGTCTACGATACGCAGGTGAAGTTCTTTCGCGGCAAGAATGAAGATGGCTCCTGGCTCGCGGGCTTCAATCCATTTACCTGGGGCAGCCCTTATGTCGAAGGAGCAGCCTGGCAGCACCGCTGGGACGCGCCCCAGAACCTCCCCGGTTTGATCGAATCCATCGGTGGCGACACAGAAGCGGCGAAGGCTTTGCAGGAGATGTTATCGACCCCTCCTATCTTCCACGTGGGTGTTTATGGAGTCGAGATACACGAGATGTCAGAGATGGCGGCGGTACCCTTTGGCCAATATGCGCACTCCAATCAGCCGGTGCACCATCTGCTCTACATCTTTGCCCACGCCGGGCGCCCCGATCTCACGCAGCTATGGGCGCGCAAGGTAATGCAGAGTCTCTACACGCCGGATACCTTTGCCGGGGATGAGGACACGGGGTCGATGTCGGCATGGTTCGTCTTGAGCGCGCTGGGGTTTTATCCCGTTTGCCCCGGCAAGCCGGAGTACACCCTGGGCAGTCCCCTATTTACCCGTTCCGTCGTACACGTACCCGGAGGAGTTACATTTACCATCGAAGCCCAGGGGAACGCGCCCGATGCGGTGTTTGTCCGTAGCGCTTCTCTTGATGGAAAGACCGTCGCCGGCAACCTCATCAATCACGCTGCCATCATGAAGGGCGGCACGCTTCATTTCGAAATGGCGTCTAGCGCCAGGTCTTGAGCGATCCTTTCTAGGGGTGTTGACGTTACGCCGCTATTATTACTACAATGTAGTTGTTATTGCCCACGCATCGAGTGACGATTTGGAGAAGCGATGGCGGCACCTCGAAAAAACCTTGGCGTTTCTGCAAAACCCGGACCGCAGATGCTTCCTCTGGTCCCTGACCAGTTTTGGGCTGACCCCAAACTTATTCAAATCCGAAAAGCAGCAGTCCGAGTCGAAGTATCGTTTCTTGACCCCGGATTGCGAAGTCCACATGAGTGTTCAATTTCTCGCCAACGCTTCCGCCGAGGGCTTTCGTTTCCGCGATACCCTGACCAACCGTGCCTTCTGCCTCTCTGCTAACGGAGAGGAAAACCGCGCTGCCTGGCGCTTCGTGGGCGCTATGGCCATTGTCCGTTATGTCTTTCGCTCGCGGCGGCACTCTCCGGCCCCTCTTAATCTGCGCGAGCGCGTCCAGACTATCGATAATGAAGTCGCTCACCATGACGGTGCTGATGATCTCCGCGTGGAGCAACGAAGCCTTGTGGGTTGTTAACTGGGCATTGCTTTGCCCCGCATGGTACCTGGTTGCAGCAGCATGGCAATCCGGCCCAAAAGGCCGGACTGGCTTCTTGCCCATGGGCCATGCAGGAGTGTTGTAATATCACGCTGGCTTGCGTCCCCAATTCTCTATGAACGTCATGATGCTGGTCCAATAATGCGGGTCCTGATAGCTGGAGTGAAGCTCCTCCAGCATCTTCCCCGTAATGTAACCCGACTTAAGAAGTGCGGGCGCCAACTCCCGGATGGTCGCAGTCCAGTAGGTCGCCCAGAGTGACCCGCCGTTGAACTGCGCGGTGTGTCCTTCCCCGGCAACCGCTTCCAGTCCGAGCGAATCCAGCCACGCGGGAATCTTGCGCCCTATGAAGTAATCGATGCCTGCTTCCCTCGACCACTTAAGCCATCCTTGCCAAAACGCGCGCATCGCATCCGGCTCGGCAACGGTACAGGGCAACATATCCGGCTCGATGGAAAGAAGCACGCCTCCGGGCTTCAGTGCGGCGATCATGCGCTCCAAGGCCCTGCGGGCAGGCGTGAGATGATGAAGCAGAGCGCGAGCAACAACCAAGTCGTAAGAACCCTCTTCGATCGAATCCCGAAGGATATCGATGCGGCGGACTTCAAGACACGGCATTTTCAGGTCCACGATGTAAGCCAGATCGATGTCGCTCGCGACCACATGACCAGTGGGCGCCACGCACGCGGCCAGAGCCTGAGCGATCGACCCATTGCCACAGCCGAGTTCCAGGCAGCGCCATCCTGGGCGCACGCCAAGATACGCAAGGCGAGTTCGCTCGACTGGATCCAGCAACGAGGACATTAACGTCAGGCGTTGCTGCTCACCGACTAATTCGTGGGGCAATGTGTATTCGCCCATTCCTTCACCGTTTACTAAGCATTGCGGGGAACCCGCGCCCGGATTATACGTTAGGCGCGGCACACTCTAAAGGAACTGCGTCCCGGCGGTGTCTGTGCTTTAAGCGGAACCCCATGGGAACTGGTCGGGTGGGCGAAGTCCACCAAAGCTTTTGCGAAATCGATCAGCTGAAAGCAGTCGAAACATATCGTTTTCGGCCCAGGTACGCCTTGGCGAACCTGGGGCACCCGTCCAGTTCTTACGGGTTCTGTTAGAGCGACGGTTCTTACGCGGATACTAGCCCTCGTTGCGCCCTTAACCCAAAAGGGGGCTAGGCTCGACCCGGGGGTGGCGAGTGCATGGCCAATCGGGGAGAGGAGCACCCCCCTAATGGGTTACGTTGTCCATGGCATCCCCTGCGACAACCACCAGGTCCTCACCACCAAGGCACACGCATGTGCGCCTTATGGTGATTGCAGTTGACTTGAAGCTGGCAGACTATGAGCAGGAAGGCCCAACAGGGATGGTGCTGCGATGAAAGATCAGGCATGGTTAGACGGTCAGAAGAACGGGCGGATTGACAGATTCCGTAAAACCAGAAATGAACACGCTTGGATTGTCCTGCTGAACGAGGGCTATTCCCGCAGTTACTCGCTCGGGTATCGTCACGGTTGGACACGCCCGAATGAAGGTCCACTGTAAGAATCGCATCCTGGATACCTTTTCACTCAACCACCCAAAGCTTTTCTAGTCGTTGGCAAGCGACTCTCTGATCGTCTGTGCCACTTCGTCAATGGACGTATCTTTACTCAACTGCGTCACCTCAGCGTCGCTTGTGATCGCCGGCAGACCGACCTTCACTGCGACTTGCCTCTGAAGATTAAGCACGGCCGTCACCTCCTTTTCCGTAAGAATCAGGACCTGCAACATCAAGTGCTCTCGTTCATCGGAGCGGCGGCTCAACCGGCTCTGCCGCATTACGATAAAGCTGGCTAGAAAGATGGCTTCAATCGCAACCGCAGTGTCCAGTAAAGGAAACGGGGCAGGATCAAAATGCGAACGGTTGCTGATAGGAAGCGTGTTCACTAAGATCCAGGCGGCGAACGCGATGACGTGGAAAGCGATAAAACCAAGGCTTCCTACAAAGCTGCCGAGCAGATCTCCTACCCGCTCAGACCTCGTCCTGCGAGCCAGAAATTCTTCCTCGTGCTTGGCAATGATTCCGGGTACGCTCGGGATGACAAGTGGAGGGTGGTGGCTTTTATTAGGGGCCGCTAGATCGGATGGACAGAAAAGAAACAGCAGGTCCCTCCACTATTAGCGCTTATACCCCGCAAATACCCACAAGTTCCCTTCTCTCCTCTTGACAATCTAGAGGAACGTTCGTAACCTTCATGCAGACGAAAGCTATGCAGCCCCTTTCAAAGCCAAGCGACCTGGTGCAGGGAACCCTGGAGATGCTCATCCTGAAGACTCTGGCTCTTGAGCCCATGCACGGCTATGGTGTAGCACTTCGCATTGAGCAGGCCAGCAAGGGCATATTTCGCGTCAATCCCGGTTCTTTGCTTCCGGCGCTCAGCCGGCTGGAGCGTGCAGGCCGCGTGAAGTCTGAGTGGCGGGCTACAGAAAACAATCGCCGCGCCAAGTACTATCTGCTCACCGCCAACGGCCGAAAGGCGCTCATCACGGAAACCGAGGAATGGCAGCGGCAAACTCTCGCTATCTCCCGCATCCTTGAAGCGTAGTGGAAAGCTCCCTCTCAGGAGGAACATCGTGCATTGGATAACCAACCTGACGATTGGCCTGAAGTCCCTCTTTCAAAAGCAGCGCGTCGAACGGGAGCTTGACGAAGAACTGCAGGGGTTCATGGAAGCTTCCGCTGCGCACAAGCAGATCGCGGGCATGAGTGCCGAGGCAGCGCATCGCGCCGCGATGGTCGAGATGGGAAGCCGTAACGCAGTTAAGCATCAGGTGTGGTCGTCGCGCTGGGAGTCAACCCTGGAAGGCCTCCTGCACGACACACGCGTCAGCCTGCGCATGCTCGCCAGAAGCCCCGCATTTACTGCCATCGCGCTCCTGTCGCTGGCCCTCGGCATCGGCGGCAATACAGCCATCTTCACCCTCATCAACCAGGTAATGCTGCGCAATCTGCCGGTGCGCAGTCCTGAGCAACTGGTCACGTTCGGAAATGATGGTGGCGCCGGAGAAGCTGGTGGCATCGACCTGGGCGCGTACGGTTTGTTCCCGTGGTATTTTGCCCGCCAGCTCCAGACCGATCCCGGACCCTTCCAGGGGATAGCCTCCTTCTGCAGCTTCTCAAATAAAGTAAGCATTCGCCTGCCCGGCGCCGACGGCGACATTAATGCCCCCGCCATTCTGGCCCCGGCCAATCTCGTCTCCGGCAACTACTTTGGCGTGCTCGGTGCTCAGCCCTTCATGGGCCGCGCCATCACCTCTTTCGACGATGCCACTCCCGGCAGCGGAGCTGTCGTCGTCATCAGTCATCATTTCTGGCAGGAGTCGCTTTCCGCCGATCCTGCCATCCTGGGAAAGACCATTCGTATCAACGGCAGTCCTTTCAATGTGATCGGCGTCATGCCCGATGGTTTTCACGGCATCAAGCAGGAGCTGGAGCCACCCGACCTGTGGGCGCCGATGACCATGCAGACCGTCATTCTCAAGCAGCCTTCCATGCTCACGCCCGGCGACGGGGTCTATTTCCTCGATGTCTTTGGCCGGCTCAGCAGTCAGGCCGCGCGCGCGCAAAGCCAGAACTGGCTTGATCAGCAAATTCAAACCGCCACTCGCGCTCGGGAAGGCGCGAAAGTAACACCCGCCCGCCTGCAGGAAATCAGTCATATCACCGCTCCCCTGACCTACGCGGCCCGCGGCGCCTCGTCGCTGCGCGATCAGTATGGCGACTCGCTAAAAATTCTTATGGGTGTGGTCGTATTGGTGCTGCTCATCGCTTGCGCCAACCTGGCGAATTTTCTTTTGGCCCGCGCCGCCACGCGAAAGCGCGAAATCGCCACGCGCATTGCCCTTGGCTCGAGCCGCGCACGCCTCATCCGCCAAAGCCTGATAGAGACCCTCCTGCTCTCACTTACCGGCGGAGCGTTGGGGCTGGGGGTTGCCTTCGGAGCCACGCGAGCACTCATCGCCTTCGTCAGCCAGGGCAACGACTATATCGCGATGGACCCCACGCCGGATACGACCGTCATGCTCTTCGCGCTGGGCCTCTCTCTGCTCACCGGAATCCTATTCGGACTCGCCCCGGCCCTGGCCGCGGCACGTTCTGGAGCAGCAGGCAATCTGAATGCCGGCGGCCGCACCGCACAAAGCAGCAGCGGCAAATCGGCCCGCTTCTGGCCTAACACGCTGGTTACCGTACAGGTCATGCTGTCGCTGCTCTTGCTGGTAGGCGCAGGACTCTTTCTTCGCACGTTGCGCAACCTTCAGAACCAGGACTACGGTTTTGAGCGCTCTCACTTGCTGCTTGCCGAGTTCGACGCGCGACTCGCAGGATACAAACCGAGCCAGACCCCCGGCCTGCACCAGCGTCTTGTGGAACGCCTTTCCGCGCTTCCCGGTGTTCGCTCCGTCGCCCTTTCTGCGACTCCGCCTATCAGCTTTGGTAACTGGTCCTCCAGCATCACCATTCCCGGTTACATGCCCGCGCCTAAGGAAAACACTCATTCTGTACTGAATCGCGTCTCCGGGCAATATTTTGAGACCGCTGGAATATCGATGGTGGCTGGACGTCCCTTCAACGATAACGACAGCGCCCATAGCCAGAAGGTCGCCGTCATCAACCAGACGCTCGCTAGCCACTTCTTCCCCAAAGGCGACGCCGTGGGCCGGTCGCTCATGATCGACAGCGACGGGGTCAAAGGCCCGTGGCAGATTGTTGGTATCGCCCGCGACACCAAATCCGGGAATCCCCGCGATACCGATCCGGTCCGCATGACCTATATCCCGCTGGCTCAGATCGATCCGTTTGTTCCCGCCGATTCACCCGCGCCAACTGG
This sequence comes from uncultured Acidobacteriaceae bacterium, assembly GCA_963821315.1. Taxonomy (GTDB): domain Bacteria; phylum Acidobacteriota; class Terriglobia; order Terriglobales; family Acidobacteriaceae; genus PALSA-350. The sequence goes on from CAWGDP010000026.1 coordinate 317,949, forward strand.
TGAGGTCGCCAAGCCCACCGTCCCCGTGGAAAACCAGGATCGCTTCGCCAGCACGATCCTGGTTCGCACCAGCGGCGACCCGGCTCACACCATCAGCGATCTTCGTGCAGCCGTGGCATCCGTCGATCCCAACCTCCCGCTCATCAGAATCACAACCATCCACGATCAAATGTCGAACTTCATGACGCACGACGAACTTATCTCCTCACTGACCGGCCTGTTCTCGCTGCTTGCGCTGCTTCTGGCGGCGATTGGCCTCTATGGCGTGATGAGCTACAACGTGGTGCGCCGCACCAACGAAATCGGCATTCGCATTGCGCTGGGCGCCCGGACTCGCGCCGTGCAGTGGATGATTCTAAGCGAATCGTTGCTGCTGCTCGCTGTTGGCGTGGGCCTGGGATTGCCGCTCACCCTGTTGGCCACCAAATACATCAAAGATCAGCTCTTCGGTTTGAGCGCCCTGGATCCTATCACCTTCACCGTTGCCCTGATCGTAGTCAGCGCGATGACGCTTTTGGCCGCATGGCTGCCGGCGCGGCGCGCAACTAAGGTTGACCCAATGGTGGCCCTGCGCTGTGATTAGGTGCATGTCGTGCGGGCTCACGCTTGCTCATCAACACCGTCTTCGAAAATGAGAACTATCGACCAGGTCTCATAAGCACTAACTTGTTTTACGTGTTTTTCGTCAAAACTCCCACAGAATCGTCATCCTGAGCGAAGCGCCTCACAGACTTATCGCCTTACACAGCGATTGTGGCGCGGAGTCGAAGGACCCCGGCGATGCTTAATTTAGCTATGCTGTTCGGAGCTTTTCAACCACCGAGCCGCACCGGGCGGCCCCGCCACTGTCTTTTCCTGGGGCTGAGAATCAAGAACTTGCTAGCATCTTGAGATCCTGTTACGGGGTTCGGTGGCCAAAAAGCTCCGAACAGCATAGGTAAATTAAGCATCGCCGGGGTCCTTCGACTCCGCGCCACAATCGCTGTGTAAGGCGATAAGTCTGTGAGGCGCTTCGCTCAGGATGACGATTCTGGGGGAGAACTAACGGAACGGAGACCTTTGTGCGGGAGCCGGGGCGCACTGCAGATCCTTCGGCTGCCCTCGGGATGACAAGTGGAGGGTGGTGACCTTTATTAGGGCCGTCAGATCGGACAGATAAAGAAACAGCAGGTCCCCTTCGACTTCGCTCAGGGCAGGCTCTCCACTTCGCTTCGCTTCGGTCGGGTTTAAAACTTGATGACTTCACGTGAAAATCATTAAAGTCACAGCCGCTCAGGATGACGATTCTTGGGGAGAACTAACGGAAGGTAGACATTTGTGTGGGAGTCGGGGCGCACTGCAGATCCCTCGGCTTCGCTCGGGATGACAAAGGGGAGGGCGGTGACTTTTATTAGGAACCGTCGGATCGGATGGACGGAAAGAAACAGCAGGTCCCTCCAATTCGCTTCGGTCCCACGGCAAGCCGGTGTGACAATTTCCTTAAACTTCGATGACTTCACCGTCACAGCCACTCAGGATGACGATTCTGTGCGAGTTTGAGGACCGGGTCCCGCACTCACTTAGATCGTTCGCTTATGAAATTTGCCGTCTTTCATAATGACTGCGAGGCGATCGCCGCCACTCCCCAACACGGAGATATCCTCGAGCGGGTTGCCGTCGACCACCAGGATGTCTGCCACGGCTCCTTCGCGTATGCAGCCAAGCTTTCCCGTTTCTCCTAATAACTCCGCATTGACGGCACAAGCCGAACGTAGCACATCGATCGCCGGCAGCACCCGCGCGCGCAGCGTGAACTCGGTACTTTGCCGTACGTGCAGGCTACCCAGCAGGTCTGTGCCCAGGCCCATGCGCACGCCTGCCCGCTTCATGATCTCGAGAGTTAGAAACGCCCCATCGCCGAACCGTTTCAACTTCTCCAGGCTGGCCGCAGGCAGTCCGAGGGCCTGGCCCTCTTCCAGCAGGCCGACCATGATCGCCATGGTGGGGACCGTGAATGCACCTTTCTCGGCGACGAAGCCGGCAGTCGCCTCATCGATCATGGTGGCATGCTCGATCGATCGCACGCCCAGGTCCGCAGCCCGGCGCACGGCTTCTTTCGGGTGACAGTGAGCAGCCACATAGTGACCGGCGCGATCCGCCTCCTCCACCGCGGCGCGAATCTCCTCGTCGGAGTACTGGCAGCGGTCGATGGGGTCCGTAGGGGAGGCCACCCCTCCTGAAGCCATGATCTTGATGTGCGAAGCGCCCCGCCGCAGTTCTTCACGCACCGCTTGGCGTACCGCGTCCACGCCATCGGCAATCACCGCCAGTTGGTCGCCGTGATACGAACAGCCGCAAACACTTCCCGTCTCGAACGCGTGGTCTCCAGGACGAAAGTCCCCATGACCGCCGGTCTGCGAGATAAAGCGGCCGCCATAAATCAACCTTGGGACCGTCCCCAGCAGACCTTCCTTGATGGCCAGAGCCAGGCCGATGTCGGCACCCCCAACGTCGCGCAGTGTGGTGAAGCCCCGATCGATGCTGGCCGCAAGAAACCGTGCTGCAAAGTGCGCCAGGTAAGACATGGGCGATTGCACCACCCTGACGATGTTCAACCCCGCTCCATATACATGCACGTGGGCATCGATCAACCCCGGCATCAGGACACGGCCGCCGCAATCAATGACCTCGTCCTCGCTGCCCGGCGGGCGCGCGGAGATTTCGCTGATCACACCGCCTTCCACAAAAACCTGTTCCCTGGCTCGCAGTATTTCCGATGCGCCATCGAAGATGAGGGCCGACTGAAAGACAATTCGTCGCTTCATCACATACCTCCCGAGATCGTCGCTCAACGGTGAAGGACAGCGACCGGCCCGCGCATGAAGACTGATCTTATCCTTTCGCAAAGGATCGTAGTAGACTACACACCGATCCTTTTCATCTTCATCGTTGGAGACTAGTGAGTCTACTCAAAGCAGAATCCCTGCCCGGAACCCGCACCTCCCTTCAGCTTTGGGCCCTCTGGGTGTACCCGGCCGCGGTTGTCAGCCTTTGCTGGCTTCAAGTCCTTCTGGGTGCGCTGCCAACTCGTGTGTATGCGCATGACCTTTTCATATTTCTCGACGGAGCCTGGAGATTAGCAAATGGCCAGATCCCCTTTGTAGACTTCTATGCCGGTTACGGGGTGTTGGTCTGGAACCCGCTTCAGTGGGGGCTGGCACTGCACGGCTACAACGCTGACGGAATAGGCCTGGCACGAGCGTTCTATACCGCCTTCATCGGAGTGTGGTTTCTCTTGCTTACCTGTCTTGCCCCCCGGCGCGCGCAGTCGTTGACGATCGGGCTCTTCATCCTGATGTTCGTATCTGCTGCGCGGCCGCTGGGCGAATACCCAACCTGGATTTCCCATGCCATGTTCTATAACCGTGTGGGCTATGCGCTCCTATTCCTGATTATTTTTGAACAGTTGGGTGTTTCCCGCTTCGATGCAGTCGACGATGCGCATACAGAACAACCGCACGATAAGGGGCAATTCTGGCGTGGAGTTTCGACAGGAGCAGCGCTGACGTGCGCGACCCTGGTGAACATCTGGTTTTTGTTGCCGGGCGCAGTGCTGTTCGCGACAGGGCTCTTGCTCTTCGGTGTCAATCGCAGGCACCTTGCCGGAATGTTGGCTGGTACCGCGGCCGCTTTTGTGTTTGCCATCACCTGCCTGCATTTTCGGCCGGTGGCTTTCCTGCACGAGGTGCTCACCCTGAGTCATCAACGTGGAAGCATAACCGGCGGGGCCGTGAACACATTCGTGGAGGATATGGGAGGGGTAGTATTCACACTGGCAGCAGGGTTGGCCATCGCCAGTGTCAGATTCGTAAACCGGCGCATTGCCCGTAAGTACGTGCTGGCAACGGTGGTGATAGCCGGCTGCGATATCTTCTGCCGCGCCACCAATTCGATGCGTGCAGAGCTGCCCCTGGCAGCTTTCTGGTGCCTGAGCGGCGCAATCCTCTTGCTTTGGTTTTCTGCCACCGCCGACGCAGCAACGGCGAGGCGACAGGGCATGATTGCCTTACTGGTGTTGTGCCCCATGGCCATACCGATCTTCCTCAAAGATGCTGCGAGTTCTGTATACGCAGCGTACAAGACTGCGGCCATCCGAAATCACACGTCCTTGCGCTTCGAGTCCGCGAGTCTGCGAAACTGGGTCCCCCAGGACTGGACGGGCGAGAATCCCAACTATGTGACCAGGAACGGCCAGCCGCTCATTCTGGCCACCAATGACGGGATCCAGCTCTTACGGAGTCTGAGCCGCCAGGACGAAACGGTCTTTTGTATCGCTTACGACAACCCCTTCTCCTTTGCCTTGGGACGGCGCCCGGCGGAGGGCGGCGCACTGTGGCTTTACCTGGGCAACAACTTCAGCACTCGTCATCCCCTGCCCGAATACACGGTCATCGGGCATCCCGATCTACTCATGGTGGAACAGCCAAATTATGTGGAGGAAAACACGACCAAAGCGATCCTTTCGCTCTATCCCGACCTGCTCACCAAAGAGTTTGCATTTGTGGGCAGCAGCCAGTACTGGACGTTATACCGCCGCAGGTCCTTACTCCCACGATAACGTCTTGCCGGAAAAATCGAAGTGCACGCGCCGAGCTTGCAGCGCGGCAATGCCCACGATTCCGTCGATTCCCGGGAGCATGTCTGCGCCGGGCGACGGCATCAATAGGACGGGTACCTGGCGATTCCTGGCGCCGATTACGACATCGGGCAGAGTGGCTTGTTTTACTGGCACGCGGCCGCCCATGGTCGCGTTTTTGATGCTGCCTGCCGTGCGTAATCCCGGCACGCTCTGGCGCAGGCGGTCTTCGTACAGAAGAATGCCTTGCAGGCCGGTATCGACAATCAGGCGAACTGGACGATCCTGCACCTGGAGCTCAACCACCAGGCATTTCGTCATGGGATCGCCGCCCGCCGCATAAGCTGTTGGCGTAGTGGGATCGAAGATCAATTTCCCGGCGGCGAAATCGATGGTGATGTTGCTCAGTTGGAGAAGGTCCATGCCGATGACGGCGTCGACCTTTCTGGCAAACTCGGAATAGTGGGCCAGGTCGCCCACCAGCACGGCCACGTTGGCCACACGAATGGGACCAAACTGAACTTCAGGTACGGTTGCCGTTTCCCACTTGAGGTTTCGGTCAAAGTTGAAACTCTGAGCCGTGTGCGCACCCAGCTTCAGCTTTTCGGCAATTCTTTGGTCGACCATGCTGATGCTCGCGCCAGTGTCCAGGATGAACTTCAGATTGGTTTGGTCTCCGATGCGGCCTTCGACCTGGATCAGATACCCGGAAGAGAGCCGGAAAGGCAGTTCGCTGCCGGCCCCGTTTTCAGAGGGCCTCGGTTGGCCGGCTGCTTGCGAAGAAGAGGGAAAGAAAAGGCTCAGACAGGCGAGAGAAAGCAACCAACGATTCATGGGATTCGCCTCGCCCGCGGTAGCGGTGAGGAGGAGCATCCGGCCGCCGGAGGGGAGCCTCAATGCGCCATGAATCTCATCGTCCTATTGAATTTGTCTTCGCCTAATGCGGTGATGACGCTAGACTTAGATACACTCTCTTCTGCGCATCTCCCGGGCCTCAAACCCTACTTCACACCTGGTCGGTGTCATCCATGGGCAACTCGATACGACGGCCGGTCGCTCGCTTTGAAGATTTCGTAGTCCACCTGGAAACGGGTGAAGTTTGGAAGGCGGGCAGACCCCTCAAAGTGCAGGACCAGCCCTTCAGGGTCCTGGCAGCGTTGCTGGAACAGCCCGGACAGATCGTTACCCGGGAAGAACTGCGTCAGCTAATCTGGCCGGAGAACAACTTCGGGGATTTCGACCATGCCATCAATCTCGCCATGGCCAAGCTACGGGCTACATTGGGCGACTCCGCCGATGTGCCGCATCTGATCGAAACTCTCCCCCGCCGTGGCTACCGCTTCATCGCACCGCTAAAGGAGCAGAGTGATCCGCCTCCCGAGCGCGTCATCGCTCCATCGCAGGAACCAACTGTTCCCTCTCCCGTAAAGGAGCATCCCGCTAAGGCTGCAGGAAAAAATCTGTGGCTGATGGTTGGCGCCTTGGCACTCGTCGTGGTGGCTGCTGTGGCTCTATTACGGATGTTCTCGCCATCCCGGGAGCAGCCCTCCACTGGGGGCGAGATTCTGCCCTTAGTCTCTATGCCAGGTCAGCAGGATACCCCAGTCGTTTCCCCCGACGGCAGCCACGTTGCTTTTTCCTATTCTGGCGGCCCGCACCCCGGCATTTATGTCGCCCTGATCGGCGGCGAAAAACCTTTGCAACTGACCCAAAGTGATGACGATGCCAACCCTGCGTGGTCGCCCGATGGGCGACAAATCGCGTTTGCGCGCTTCAGTGAGTCCAGTAGCCAAAAGAAGCTGTATGTGGTTCCGGCTCTTGGCGGATCGGAACGTCATTTGTATACTGCGTCGTTTCCGAAATGGTCTCAATGCAACCAAATGAGCTGGTCGCCTGACGGAAAATCGTTGATCTTTCCGGAGGCCCAGGATAACAGCGGCAAAGCTCGGCTGAGCCTACTCTCGCTCTCTGACTTGACCGCTCGCCCGCTCACCTCCCCGCATAATCAGCAGTTCGATTGCGATCCCGTCTTCTCCCCCGACGGTTCGAGGGTCGCGTTCGCGCGCGGCCCCATGGGCGCCTTTCTCAGCGACCTGTTTGTGCTCAAGGTTGCTGACGGCCAACTCTTACGTCTTACCAGTGGAAATTCGGGAGGGGATGCGGCCTGGACGCAAGACGGCAAGGAAATCGTATTCGATTCGCCGGCGAGGGGGTTTCGCAGTTTATGGCGAGTTTCCGCTTCCGGCGGAACGCCGCAGCCGGTTGTGGGCCCGGGGGGAGGCCATGAGCCCTCGATCTCACGCACAGGGAATCAACTCGCCTACCTGGTAGAGAAGCAATGGGGCACCGTTTGGCGGCTCGACCTTAAAGACGAGCGGCATGCCATGGCTCCTCCCGTACGGCTTCTGTCCGGCAGGGGAGTTATCTGGAAGCCCAGTTATTCTCCCGATGGCAAGAAGATCGCCTTCGAATCCGACCGGATGGGCTATTTGGATATCTGGATGTGCGACAGTGATGGATCCAATTGCTCTCAGCTTACAAACCGGCACGGGACAACGGCAACTGCGCGCTGGTCTCCGGACGGCCGCTACCTTGCCTTTGAGTCAGTAACCCAGGACTATTACCAGCTTGGCCTGCTCGAATTACCTGATGGCACGCCCCACACGCTGACCACCTTTCCTGAGACGAATAATGGCGCTCCGAGCTGGTCCCGGGACGGCAAATCGATATATTTCTATTCCGGCCACGACACGGGGTATCAACTGTGGAAGATTCCGTTGCACGGGGGCTCTCCCGTCTGGGTGACGACCCAAGGGGGTGTCCATGGGATTGAGTCGATGGACGGGCAGTTCCTTTTTTATTCCAAGTTCGGGGAGAACGGGATCTGGAAACGATCCCTGGGGACTGGCGAAGAATCACGCTTGCCTGTTAGCAGTTGTTGTTGGGATACCTGGGACGTGACTCGCGACGGAATCTACTTCCTGAATCTTGATGTTCAGCCGAACGGCAGAATTGAGTTCTTCGATTTTGCTCATGGCCAGATCACACCGATTCTAACCCTGGATAAGCCACCTTCAGTGTTTGGTGGTCTGGTAGTTTCTCCGGACGGCAAATCGCTTATCTTCGGCCTTAACGAACTCGACGAACACTACATCATGGTCATGAAGAACTTTCGCTAGGCTGCCGCGCAACTCCTGATCCCATGATGCTCCTCCTCTTCCTATACCATCACGGGGAAGGAGACCTATCGAGTGTTGATCTCACTATTGCTTGCCGTGCTGGCGGCTGCTTCCACTCCGGCTACCAGTGCTGAGGTTGCGGCCGAAGCGGCGATCGCGCGGGTGCAGGCGTTGGATCCTCAGATCCACGCGGTCATCGCCCTCGATCCCACCGCGCTCGATCAGGCTCGCGCCATCGACCGCGGCCGTAAGGCGCGCGGGCTGCTCTACGGCTATGCGATTTTGCTCAAGGACAACATCGAGGCCGACGGGCCGCTCCCTACCACCGCAGGCAGCATGGCGCTGCTGGACAACGTAACCCATCGTGACGCTACGCTGGTGGCGCGGCTGCGCGCAGCGGATGCAGTCATCCTGGGCAAGACCAATTTGTCCGAGTGGGCGAATATTCGCTCCAATGCCTCCATCTCGGGCTGGAGCGGGGTGGGCGGGCAGACCCGCAATCCTTACGCGCTGGACCGCGATCCGTGCGGCTCCTCCTCGGGCAGCGCTGCCGCGGTCGCCGCGGGCGAGGTGGAAGCCGCGATTGGGACCGAGACTGACGGCTCCATCACCTGCCCGGCCGCAGTGAACGGCGTGGTGGGGCTGAAACCCACGGTCGGGCTGGTCAGCCGCTCGCGCATTGTGCCCATTAGTCACAGTCAGGACACCGCGGGGCCGATTGCAGCCGATGTGTCGACAGCGGCGCGGGTGCTCGCGGCGATCGCCGGCGCCGACCCCGCCGACCCGGCGACCAGGGACGTCGACGCGCACATTGCCGATTATTTGGCGGCGCTGAAGCCCGATGCGCTCAAGGGCGCGCGGATCGGCGTGTTACGCTTCGCAACCGGATGGTCGGCGGCGACTGACAAGGTGTTCGAGCAGGCCCTGGCTGTGCTCAAGGCGCAGGGAGCGACGCTGGTGGACATCACCCAGCTCAAAGACCGGGAGAAGATTGGCGACGCGGAGACACTGGTGCTCAATACGGAGCTCAAGGTAGATCTGAATGCCTATCTCGCCACCACGCCCCCGGCGGTAAAGACGCGCACGCTCGCCGACGTCATCGCGTTCAACACGGCGCATGCCGATCGCGAGCTCGCGCTCTTCGGGCAGGAAACCTTCGTGAAGGCCGAGGCGACCAAGGGACTCGACGATCCTGCCTACCAAGCGGCGCGCGCCACCTCGCTGCGCATCGCCGGCCGCGACGGCATCGATGCCATGTTGGCAGCCAATCAGCTCGACGCCCTGGTATCGCCGACCATGCCGCCGGCCTGGAAGATCGACGCAGCGAATGGCGATCAGATCAACGGGGCAGGCGCGGGCAGCCTGGCGGCGGTCGCAGGCTATCCGCACCTCACCGTGCCCATGGGCGCGGTCATGGGGCTCCCGGTCGGCCTTTCGCTCATCGGTCCAGCCTGGAGCGAAGCGCGGCTGCTGGGCTACGGTTATGCCTACGAGCAAGCCGCCAAGGCAAAGATCCCTCCGCGCTTTCTGCCCTCGATCGAGGCAGTAGCACCGGTTGCGCCGCTGCTCGAACCGCTGCAGCGCTGAGAGATCCGCGCGCACTTGATGAGGGCAAACTCTGTAGCCACGAGAGCAAAGTGTTTGGCTGGCTGTCGCGTTGCTTTCGGTTCAAGCGGCAATATTCTAAAATCTGCAGCAATTTGATCGGCTATCCGAGAGCACCGGTACATCGTGGAGGCGTCTGTGATGCGAATCAGAAACCTTTGCAAAGTTCCATGGCTGTGTTCGACCAAGACGGGTGTGACCGTGTGCACTTTCCTCTTCGCTCTCATGCTTCATGGACAGCGTCCAATTCCTAAGGAAGCCGTGACGATCACGTTCGTAGACCCAGAGTGGTCGCACGATCTAAACGACAAAACTCTGCTCACAGACGATCGATTGAAGGATTTCACGCAACAGACGGGAATTGGCGTCAAGCATCTGCCAACCCCGGAAAGCGCGTTAGACCAATTGGACCTGGTCCGGAAGCTACTCCGGCAAGGAAGCACCAGTCCGGATGTAAACGGTGTCGATGTGATCTGGCCCGGAGCTTTGAGCGAAGAATTGATGGACCTGAAGCCGGATTTGGCGACAGAACTTTCGTCTATCAACGCCGACATCGTCGCCAGTTACACGGTCAAGGGAAAACTAGTCGCAGTGCCTTATCATTCCGATATAGGAGTTCTACTTTACCGAAAGGACTTGCTCCGGCGGTATGGGTACCCGGCGCCGCCCCGTACGTGGGACGAACTCGAGCGAATGGCCGCCAGGATCCAGGAGGGCGAGCGCGCACGAGGCCAAAAGAATTTTTGGGGATTTATATGGCCGGGTGCGGCCGGCGAAGGCTTGACCTGCAACGCCCTGGAATGGCAGTTCTCTGAAGGTGGGGGCCGAATCATCGAAGCGGACGGCACAATTAGCGTGAATAATCCTGATGCTATCCGCAGTTGGCAGCGAGCAGCCCATTGGATAGGCTGGATCTCGCCCCGCAGCGTGACCTCTCTCCAGGAATGGGATGCCATCAACGACTTTTACCACACGGGCACGTCAGCTTTTCTTCGTGGGTGGGCGCGGACTTATCTGCTCAGCGTCCGGGATACTCCGTCGGTTCGAGACCAGATCGCAATGACGAACATTCCGGCGGGAAAGAATGCGCAAGCGGCGACATTGGGCGGTTTTGGACTCGGGATTTCGCGACAGTCCCGGCACACTACTGAGGCACTCCAATTGACCCGGTTTCTAGTCCAGAGGGAGATCAAGCTCGAAGAAGCTGGCTCCGGCCACAATTTACAGAACGGGCCGGAGTCGTATGACCCCACCGCCATCTTAAAAACAAAACGGAATCCCGCCGACCATGGAAAGCAGCAGGTGAGCGGCATAGTGGCTCGGCCCTCTACGGTTGCAGGAGAGAAATACGAAGAAGTTTCGCGTGCTTATATTGAGGCAGTGCGCTCTGTTTTGCTGGGCCAAAGCGGGGCGCCAGAGGCCGCGGCATCGTTGGAACAGAAGTTGGTGCGGATCACCGGTTTCAAACCGGGACCGCCGAGCCGGAATCGTGTTCCAAAGGAGAAGAGCGTAGGAACCGTTTCCGGGTCGCGGCCTGTTGCTGCTTCGAGTGGCGCGTCACCGCACGAGGATTTCCAGTAGATAGTGTATGGCCGGTTCCCTAAACACTACGGGATTGGTTGGCTGGCTGAAGCAGGCGACCACTCGACTTGTTCTTCATCGCATCAAGATTGGCCGCCACCTGGCGCTCTGCTTTGCCTTCCTTATTCTGATGATGGTTGTTTGCAATGGCGTTCTGCTTTGGCAGTTGCACGTGGTTCGTTCTCAAGTGGAACTCCTGAAGGGTGTCGACGGAGAACTGATCGAGGTCTTGCGCGTACACGGAGAACTTTTCTCGTTTTACGAAGGGCTAGGCGCTGCGGCGCGCTCAGAGGACCAGGATCAGCTAATCAAGGTATCGCAAGCTCTAACGACCGACGTGCTGGACGAGACCAAACGTACTGAGGCAGTCTTCAGTCATTTGCCTTCCCAGGTCAAGGTAGACCAAACAGTGTTGCCAACGATCGAAGCCATCGAGGACACCCTACCGTCTCATTTGGACGCCATCAGAACGTTAGCGGCTTCGGGAGAGTGGGTGGCTGTACGGGATCGAACCGACAAACAAGTCCAGCGGCTTGAATTCCTCAGCTCTCAGTTAGTCAAAGACGTAGCCCGAGACGTCGAAGAACAGCGCTCGCAAGCTGCATTCCATATTGCGCTCATCGAACGTCGCATTGTTTTCACAGCGATCGTCACAGGATTCGTTACCCTGTTCACCGCCGCCTTCTTTGGCTGGGCCACAGCGCTACGGATCATTGAACTCCAAGTACAAGCACGCGCGGAGCGGGAACAGGCGGAGGAGGCGCTGCGGCTGGCGCAAGTGGATCTCGCACGCGCCAGCCGGTTGAGTAGCATGGGAGAGCTGACTGCCTCCCTGGCACACGAGGTCAATCAACCGATTGCCGCAGCGATCACCGACGCCAATACTTGCTTGCGCTGGCTATCCCGCGATCAACCGGACTTGGAGGAGGCGCGCGCGGCCGCGTCAAGAGTTGTACAAGACGGAATGCGTGCGGGCGAGATCGTCAAGCGGGTCCGCCTCCTCTTCAAGGAGGAAACTTTGCAACGCGAGCCGGTCGATCTAAACGAGATTATTCGAGAGATGAGACTTCTGCTGCACAGCGAGGCAGCTCAATTCGCCGTATTCATTCGGACGGAACTCACCGCAGGCCTCCCTCAGATCATGGGAGATCGCGTGCAACTGCAACAGGTTCTGATGAACCTCATGATGAACAGCATTGATGCGATGAAGGAAGTGGATGGGAGGCGCGAGCTCACCATCCAGTCGGAAAACGGCAAGGATGGTCAGGTGCTGATCTCGGTCAGCGATACCGGCGTAGGGCTACCACCGCAGCAGGCGGACAAGATCTTCAATGCATTCTTTACCACCAAAACTCACGGTACGGGCATGGGCATGGGACTGAGGATCAGCCGCTCCATTGTTGAATCGCACGGGGGCCGCTTGTGGGCTGCTGACAACCCTCCGGGCGGCGCAAGATTTTGTTTCACATTACCGGGCAAGGGCGAGAAACGCGACTCAGTTGTGCCGGTAGATGGTGTTGAATCTGCCGACGGCTCTCACGCCAACAAGCCTGGAGAAGCTGCGGCCACATGAAACCTTGCGGAAAGCCGCACGAGGGAGGCGATTCGCCCACGATACTTTCGCTGTGCCCGAAAACGAAACTGCAGGTCCCTCCGCTCCGGTCGGGATGACAAATTGGAGTGCGGTGGCCCACCTTGGCATGAGTGGAGGTGGATGGACAGATTCAACCAACGACGGTCTCCACCAACCAAAAAGCTACCCCTTCAGGTTACCGGGAATTTGTAACTACTGCCGGTACATTGCTAAGTGAGGCTATGTTCACGTACGGGTACGAATGCAGGACAGACGAACCTTTTCATGGGTTCGTTTGCAGAGCTATTCTCCAGGACCACATCAAAAAGGAGGTTGCAGTAAGGTCAATGCCCGGCTCTGTGGTGCTGTAAGACTGCACATTGTCCTGGAAGAGCGCAGCCTGGGATGGGTTATAGGCTCCGCTGTTTCCATTAAATTTTGCGAACGTATCGACTCCATTGGCGGGACAAAGAATCATACCCCCGACCACGCCTGAAGTCGTATAACTGTCAGGCCCTTCGGTCGCCGCGCCCCATAGGATGGGCGTTCCCCCCGCAGTCCCGTCCAGCGCCCCGGCGAGGTTAGCCACCTGATGCTGAATGCAATTGGGAAAGGTGCTTCCATCGCCCACGATGAACGAGGAGCCCCAGGAGTTGGCGCCCAGGATGTTGGCCAGCCAACGCTGCGCATACGTGCTATAGCGCGCATCGCCACTCAGGGAGAAGGCCTCACTGGCCATGACGGATAGGCCCGCGCCGTGGGAAGTGGTATCGCCGTTGGCCCACGGAACTCCAAAGCCCCATGGATCCGAACCAGCCTGGGTGATGGCCGCATTCACCTGCGCCAGCAGTTGTTTTCCAATCCCCTGCTGCGAAACCGCCAACCCCTCCGGGTTTCCCGCCATCCCCAGCGCCCGATAGAGCTCGTAATGCGCGAGCCCGCTCACATCGTAGAGATTGAGCGTGTCGGTATAGCCTGGCGTATAGATGTTCGTAATGTAATTGGCGGCATACTGCGCGGCTTGCTTCAAATAGACGTTGGGATCGGTGTTCGCCAATCCGGAGGGCATGGCGCCTTGAGCGGAGCTAAGGGCGAAGTATAGTTCGGTGGCGCCTAACTCCATGTCGTCTTCCCAAACAGTTTCAGGGTAGCCATCGAAGGGAGCGATGGTGAGCAAACAGGTAGAACACGATCCCGAGTCGACGGAGGGCGCCGGGTCGGCATAGTGCGTGTTCGCAAGCGCGAAGACTTGTTCGGCATCGTTGAGACAGCGATTGGCAAGCGAGGGATTCTGGGTGCGGTTGAGCTGATAACAAACGGCGAAGTCAGCGGCCAGCCGGCCGGCAAGATTCGGACTGATGGAAGCGGCCGGCGGCAGAGTAACAAACACCGGCCGGTTGCAGATATAAAAAGTCGTCAGCGGGTCGCACGGTTTGGGATCCCCAGCTTGTTGGAAGTTGTCCGCCGCCTGGGGAAGCGTCCAGATGTCGTATTCGGTAATCAGGCAATAGGGCGTGTTGTACGTGCCCCCGCAATTGCCGGCCGCCGATGCGGGGTCGCCTTCTCCGTAATAGTTCCAGTCCTGCGAATTGTCCACCTGGTAGGCAAGGGTCTGCGACCCGCCATCCCACATCTTCAAGAGCCATTGGAGGCCGAACGTTGCCTCGGCGCTGAAGTCCGAGGATTGCGGTGCTCCGGAACCGCTTTCGCCTGCGTAGGAAATCGAATTGGGAGGCGCAGGCGGATTACGCGGCGCGCTCGGCCCCATCTGGTTGGGAAAGTCACGCACCCCGATCTCCATGAGCGCGGTGGTATAACTCACCGTCTCGACATACTTCTCATAGTCGCCGGCGTCCCACCAACCGCCGTCGGCAGCGATGTTGGGGAGATTCGCGGGGCTGAGGGGCTTCGCCGGAGGCACATTGTTGATGAAGTCATTGTCATCGAGCGGTGGAGTTGCGGTCAGCACGGCGTTCTTATCTTTCAGATGCCCGGGCGCTGTGCGTAGTGCATTGGGGATAAAATCCGGGCCGTCCCGTTGTGTCTGGTAGAAGAAAAGGGTGTTCACCAGCAATCCGGGATAAAGAACCTCGGGAAGGTCGACAGCAAACGCGGGCGACTGGGCGCTTACCGGTCCAGAGACTGAGATGGAATAACTGCGGCCGGCGGGAACAGTAAAGTCAAGCGCGTAGACCTGGTAAGTGAGCTTCTTGCTATTTGCCCAGGTGCCCAGGAGCGCGCCGATCTTTCCCGTGTATGTCGTGCTTCCGCCGGCGCTCACTACTTTGAACGTGGCGCCTGTCTCGGCAGCGGTAGACATCAGATAAGCGCGCGCAGACGCGCCGCTTTCGTAGCCCACTTGACTTACGCGCACGTAAGCAGATTCGGCTTGTGCAGCGGCTGCGCACAAGCAGAGCCCGAAACTAAGAAAAAACGTTGAAAGACGAACCGACCACCCAGGACCAGAGAATCGCATCGAGCCTCATTTCGGACCGACAACCAGGGATGTTGTATTTGAACCCGAAGGCTAAAAGAGGAGTAGGCGATTGTCAATCCATCCCGCGAAAATGAGCGCTGGTCCCTGGGAGATTCGCCTGAGCGGCGTATACTTTGGCGTTATCCTTCGGAGATGCGCAGCATGGTGCTCACGAGTCGGCGGGGGTTTGTCAAAGGTGCTGCGGCCTCTTGTATCGCGTTTGCGAACATGGGGGCGAGAGGGTTCGACAGCGGGGTCGCCGACGGCCTGCCCAACTCCGTCTTTGCCTACGAGTTTGGCGATATCAGTCCCGAGCAGCAGGCCGGTTTTGCGCGCCAGTATGGATTTGACGGAACCGTCTTCGATCATGCGCTGCAAATCCCCGAGCGACTGCGCGCCCTGGACGAGGCGCATCTCCAGTTGTTCTTTCTTTGGTTGACTGTGGACATCAGCAACGGCCAGACCAAATATGAGCCTGGGATGGAGTCCGCAATCGAGGCGTTGAAAGGGCGTGGAACCGTCGTATGGGTCGCCATTCAGGGCGATAACGCTGGAGGCGGCGCCGGAGCAGAAGAGCGGGCAATCCAGGCGGTCGATCGAATCTCAGATCTCGCCGCTCGATCCAACCTTCGCGTCGCGCTCTATCCGCACTATGGCTTTTATCTGGCCCGGTTCAGAGACGTTGTGCGGATGGCGGAGCGAGCCGGGCGAAGCAATGTGGGCGTCACGTTCAATCTCTGCCATGAATTGCGCTCCGGGTTTGATCCGGAGTTCCATCAGCTACTGGATAACGCGATTCCACGCCTGTACGGGGTCACGGTCAACGGAGCGGACGGCCACGGGCGGGATTGGAACACGCTGATTCAGCCTCTCGGCCGCGGCGACTACGATGTCACCGAGTTGGTCCGCACCATTACAAAAGCCGGGTACCGAGGGCCGTTCGGCATCCAGTGCTTTGGATTGAAAGGTGATCCCGGAGTGTATCTGAAACAATCGATGGCGGCATGGCGTGTCATTTCGGCGCGCGCCGCCTAAGTTGACGATCCGTAAGCGCTACCTGGTGTAGGGTGTTTTTCATCAAACTCCCACAAAATCGTCATCCTGAGAGGCTGTCTTCGAGTTTTAAACAAAATTGTCATCCCGCCTGCCCCGGCGTGCCGTGGGACCGAAGCGAAGCGAAGTGGAGGGACCTGCGGTTTCTTTATATCCATCCGATCTGACGGCTTCTAATAAAAGTCACCGCCCTCCCCTTTGTCATCCCGAGCGCAGCCGAGGGATCTGCGGTGCGCCCCGGCTCCCGCACAAAGGTCTCCGGTCCGTTAGTTCTCACGCAGAATCGTCATCCTGAGCGCAGCGCCTCACAGATTGGTCGCGTGACACAGCGCTTGGGGCGCGGAGTCGAAGGACCGCGGCGGTGCTTAATATACCCATGCTGCTCTGAGCTTTTCAACCGCGGGCTCAAGTTCAAGACCTTCCACAGACTCCCATCAAGTGCCTATCGCAGCAGATCCTGTTGTCGGGCTTCGGTGGTCGAAAAGCTCAGAGCAGCATGAGTAAATTAGGTACCGCCGCGGTCCTTCGACTCCGCGCCACAAGCTCTGTTTCACGCGATCAATCTGTGAGGCGCTGCGCTCAGGATGACGATTCTGTGGGAGAACTAACGGAACGGAGACCTTTGTGTGGGAGCCGGGGCGCACCGCAGATCCCTCGGCTGCGCTCGGGATGACAAAGGGGAGGGCGGTGACTTTTATTAGAAGCCGTCAGATCGGATGGACAGAAAGAAACCGCAGGTCCCTCCACTTCGCTTCGGTCGGGAAAACAGTTTCGCTTAAAACTTGATGACTTCACGTGAAAATCAATAAAGTCACAGCCTCTCAGGATGACGATTCATTTAGAGGTCGAGGACTTCACGCGCATCAATAAAGCCACAGACTCTCCAGGATGACGGTTCTGTGGGAGTTTTACGAAAAACACCCCAAAACAAGTTAGCACTCACGGGTCGACCCCAAGCCGTACAAAAAAGTTCGGAATATTGGCCCTTTCGGGCGGTGGATTCCGCTTAACAGATTGAAGGCAATCAGAGTTCGACGCCTCCTCGAAAGGAGACACTGTCATGAAACGAATCACAGCAATCGCACTCCTCGCCATTGCAAATTTTGCCGTGGCCGGTACATCATTTGCACAGTCTAGAACGGTTCAGGCGAAGGTCCCCTTCGACTTTACCGTGGGCAACAAGTTGCTTCCCTCGGGAACATACACGGTTAAAGAGGAATCAGCAGGGCTCATCGTGATCAGGAATCACGATAAAGCCATTGGGACGATGAGCCTTGTCGACCCGGACGGCAACAAGGCAGCAGGCGGTGGAAAGCTGGTATTCCACAAGTACGGCAGCCAGTACTTCCTGAGCGAAATTCTCAGTGAGTCGGCGAACATGAACGTCCGAGTTCCTGTCTCGAAGACGGAGAAGAGGGTTAAGCTGCAGGAAGCAAGGATTGCCCCGAGCAGCGACACTTTCATTGCTGCCCGGTAACGGTTAACTTCAATAAGAAGATCCGGAGCCAACCATCCCCGGATCTTCTGGTTGGCTGGTCTTCGCTGGGGAATGATAGAGTAGGCCCTTACAAACAATGCGGGACTGAGACTATGACGACTCAGCCGGAGTTAGTGGAGCAACTGTTCGAGGCTGCATTGGCGCTCGAGCCAGGCGAGCGAGGGGCTTTCCTCGACCAGGCCTGCCGCCACGACCCGGAACTGAGGCGCACGGTAGAAGAACTGCTGGCCGAGGATGCAAACGCGGGCAGCTTTCTTGAGCACTCGCCACTTGAGTTTCTTGACCAATCGGAAATACACCCGCGCCCAACCGATAACACCGGTCCTCTCGACGTGAATGAGATTGCTTCAGCGCTGGCTGGAGGCCGCCTGGCCCCCAATCAAATCCTGATTGATCGCTTCGTCATCGTGCGCTTCATCGCCAAAGGAGGGATGGGCGAAGTCTACGAGGCGGCGGACTGCCTCTTGCAGGGCGCCCAAGTCGCGATTAAGACAATCCTTCCTCAAATAGCCAGTGATCCGGAGCTACAGCAACGTTTCGAATCGGAAGTGTTGCTTGCCAGGCAAGTCAACCACTCAAATCTCTGCCCTATATATGACATCTTTCATTGCCATCAGCCGCCACCCAGCTTCCTGTTCTTGACCATGAAACTGCTGCCGGGCGAAACCCTCGCAGCGCGGCTGCGGAGAGCTGGGTCGATAACAACCATCGAAGCATTGGCCATCCTCAAGCAGATGGCCGCCGGGTTGGCTGCCATCCACGGCGCCGGCATCGTTCACCGGGACATCAAACCGAACAACATCATGCTCGATGGTCACGGTTCGGAAGTGCGCCTCTGCATTACTGACTTTGGCCTGGCTCGCGCATATACGCCAGACGCGTCACTTTCAGGTAGCGAGTTGGCGGCTGGAACACCGGACTATATGGCTCCCGAATTACACCAGGGCCTTGAGCCCTCACAAGCTAGCGATCTGTTCGCCTTCGGCGTTGTTCTGCACCAGGTCTTTACCGGGCAGAAACCACTTCTCGCTGCAGACAAATCTTCTGTCGCCGTAAGCCCGCGATTGAACACCTCACGCATACCTTCGTTTTGCGCCAAGCTGATAACCGAATGCCTCGATCACGATCCGCAGCGAAGATGCCAGGCCTTTGCGCGTGCACTCGGCTCATCCCCGATCAAGTATTGAACCGGGAATTGTGGCGACTCACCGGACGCTTGCAGCTTGATTTGTCAGGCCAAGAACTTTGGTCTGCGCGCGCTCGCTCTTCACTGGGGGCAGAATGCCATCGCGCATCAGGTGGTTTCTGCTGAGCGTCACAAGATCGTCTTTGTCCAGCCGTGCCTTAGACACACTCCGTATATAGCGGCACAGGACCGGCTTGGGTTTGAGAATGTGTCTGAGATTGAGTAGCTGACTGAACCTATACTGCACAGCGTTCGCGAACTCGCGCGGCTTAGAACTATTCTCGATAAAAGGGTACATGACTGACTTCGGGTCGGGATTATGTCTGAGATCGACTATGTGACCGACCTCATGCACGGCGTTCACGAACTTCCCTGCAGGCGACAATGGTACCTGTGGAAGAACCACGATCTTGGCTTCAAAACCGTCCAGGTCAGCGAATTGTGCGAAAGCGGTAAAACCGCCTCCGAACATCACCAGCGGGCCATCGGTGATGCGCAGCGCACAAGCATTGATATTCTTTTCTTCGTGGAAGTTTACGTCGAGTACCTTGTTCCAGAAAACCAGCGCGCGGCGAAATGCGGCGGCCCAGGCTGGGTCTGACACATCGATTTTCACGCCAATATCCCCAAGGTCGTACTTTTTCAAATCGTTGTAGTGCGCGCAGGGTTTATCGGAAGTTGACCAATTAACCCGCATCGGGGAGGAAGACGATGAGGGCGTGATGCTTTGTTTGGGTACCGGTGGCTTATCCGTTGCTGTGGGGCCGAGAGCCGCGTTGCCGGCGGTGGGGAGCTCCCGGGTGTTCTGGGCAGAGGCCAATGTCCCAAATACGATGAGCGACGCCGCCAATATAGCCCCATGAGCCCTTATCTTTTTTATCCTGTTTCGTGCCGATTCCGTTCCGGGTCCCATTGGCAGGTCGACTTAGCTCCTCGAAAGTCTTAGGGCACTTGCAATGCCAAAGATGGCGCTAATGAAATATTTTTGCGATGTAGCTCAATTAAGGGGACTTCTGCTGTGGGACGCGCCAGGATGTATGAGAACCACATCCCGAGTGTCGGTCGGGATCTCGACAGAGGCCGGCAGACTTACGACACTCCGCTCGCTGTCGAGCGTCTGCGAAGCTGACCCCGTCACACGGGGGCGCCACAAGCAAACAGCGACAGGAGAAGTCCTGTATATTTCGGGTCGTGCCCTCGGGAGCCAAGGCGGCACATGGAGAAGACTTCATGGATCGAGCAGCGTGCCTGGAGCGATGGAGAGCCAATAGCGCGCGGGGAATCCCCATCCTCGGCGCAGGCGCCGGGACTGGAATTTCTGCCAAGTGTGCCGAAGCTGCCGGAGCCGATCTGATCATCATCTACAATTCCGGCCGCTACCGCATGGCTGGGCGAGGATCGTTGGCGGGCCTCATGCCCTATGGAGACGCCAACGCCATCGTCATGGAAATGGCGCGCGAAGTGCTGCCCGTCGTTCGCAAAACGCCGGTGCTGGCCGGGGTTTGTGGAACCGATCCCTTTCGCGTCATGGACCTGTTTCTTCGCGACCTTAAACAACTCGGCTTCTCCGGGGTGCAGAACTTCCCTACCGTGGGCCTGATCGACGGTCTCTTCCGCGAGAACCTGGAAGAAACCGGCATGGGGTACATCCAGGAAGTTGAGATGATCGCGCGCGCGCATGAGTTGGACCTGCTCACGTGCCCGTACGTATTTAATGAAGAGGAGGCGAAGGCCATGGCGAAAGCGGGCGCAGATCTTTTGATCGCGCACATGGGATTAACCACCAAAGGGACCATCGGCGCCAGGACCGCGATCACTCTCGATCAAGCAGTTGCGCGTATTCAGGCCATCCAGCAAGCAGCCATCTCCATCCATCCGGAAATTCTGGTCCTCTGCCATGGCGGCCCGATCGCCGAGCCGGAGGACGTTCAGTACGTCCTCAGCCGAACCCGAGGTATCTGCGGATTCTTTGGCGCCTCGAGCATCGAGCGCCTGCCCACGGAGCGTGCCATCACGGAGCAGGTGAAGAGTTTCAAGAACCTCCACATCCAGACGGAACGCAGCGAAAGGAACAAGCATGTCTAAGCTCGCCGGCCGCCGGTTCATAAGGCCCGCCGATGTCGAAACCCAGCTCTTTGACTGGGGAACAATCAAGTGGCTCAGCGAACCCCGCGTCACAGCCACGGAACGCTTCACCATGGGCGTAGTGCTCCTGCAGCCCGGGAAAGGCCACGTGCGCCACAATCACCCGGGAACAGAGGAGATCCTGTACGTGGTCTCCGGGCAAGGCAAGCAGATGATCGATATCGACGGCGAGCAATGGGAGCCGGTAAGCGCTGGAGATATGATCCACATTCCAGCCGACATCTTTCACGCCACTATCAATAGCGGTTGGGAGCCTTTGAAAATGATCGCCGTCTATTCGCCGCCGGGCCCCGAGGCTATTCTGCGCGCCATGCCGGAGTGCCGGGTGCTCGCACCAGGCGAACTGCCCGAAATCTAGCGCGATGACTCCGATAATCCCTAAGACCATTGCGCTGATCGGCACCTTCGACACCAAGGGTGAGGAGTTCTCTTTTCTGCGTGAGCGCATAGAGAACGCGGGGCTGCGAACAATGATGATGGATGTCGGTGTGCTTGGCAGTCCGCCCTTTGCGGCCGATATCTCGCAAGCTGAAGTGGCCGCGGCGGCAAACGAGGATCTGGCCGCGCTGCGAAACGAAAAAGACCGGGGTCGAAGTGTAACCGCCATGGCGCGTGGGGCAACTGTGATCCTGGCTCGGCTCCATGCGCAAGGGGCCATCCACGGTGTGGCCGCACTGGGCGGATCCGCCGGCACGGCTATTGCGACGGCAGCCATGCGCGCGCTTCCTTATGGCTTCCCAAAATTGATGGTTTCAACCCTGGCTGCCGGCGATACCAAACCCTACGTGGGAACCAAAGATATTTGCATGATGCCGTCCGTACTCGATATCTCCGGCTTAAATCACGTCTCCCGTCGCATACTTAGCAACGCTGCTGGAGCAATTTGCGGTATGGTTGCCGCGGAACCAGCCCGTGCATCCGATGACAAGCCCTTAATTGCGGCCACCATGTTTGGCGTCACCACACCCTGCGTCACGGCAGCGCGGCGGGTTCTCGAGGAGAGAGGCTACGAGGTCCTTGTCTTCCACGCTACCGGCACCGGTGGCCAGGCAATGGAGCAGTTGATTGAAGATGGAGCCATTCACGCTGTCCTCGACCTGACCACCACAGAACTCGCAGACGAGTTAGCAGGCGGTGTGATGAGCGCGGGGCCGCACCGCCTGGAAGCAGCGGGACGCAAGGGCATCCCCCAGCTCGTATGCCCGGGGGCCATCGACATGGTGAATTTCGGTCCCGTCGACACCGTGCCGGCCCAATTTCGCAGCCGCAAGCTCTACGTTCACAACCCAACCGTCACGCTGATGCGGACAACGCCCGAAGAATGTGCGGAGATTGGACGCATCACGGCTACCAGGCTTAACCGCGCGAGCGGGCCGGTGACGGTGCTGATTCCGCTGCAAGGTGTTTCCGCCATCGACAAGCCCGGGGGACCATTCTATTCGCCTGAGGCGCTCAACTCCTACCGCCGCGCCCTGAAGATGACTCTTAGTTCCCAAATCAGACTGGTTGAGCTTGACGCGCACATAAACGATGAGGGCTTTGCCCATACTGCCGCTGACCTGCTGCTGGAATCGCTCGACGCCACCACCGGAACAAGCGCGGCGCTACTTCCTACCTGAAAATGTGGCCATGATCATTTGTTCGATGCCCTTGTAACTCACTGGTTTGGAAATAAAATCATCCATGCCGGCCGCCAGGCAGCGGTCTCGATCCTCGGTCATCGCAGATGCGGTCATGGCAATAATGGTTACGTGATTACCTTTAGCCTCTTCCCGGCGGATTTGGGTGGTGGCCTCCAGGCCGGTCATCTCGGGCATCTGAACGTCCATGAGAATCAAATCGAAATCACTTTGTCTCCATTGTTCGAGAGCTTCCAGGCCGTTCGTTGCCAGCGTGATCCGGTGTCCCATCTTGCTCAGCATGGTCATGGCGACTCTTTGATTCACCAGGTTGTCTTCGGCCAGCAAGATCCTAAGCGATGTTGACAAAGCCAGAAGCCCGGCGGCTGGTGAAGTGACCTCACTTGCCGCTGCATGTGCGGTCATCGCAAGCGCCGGTTGCGATCGAGGCGCCAGGTCAAAGTGGGCAGTGAAGGTTATGGTTGTGCCCCCTCCGGGCCTGCTCTGGAGGCCAATCGCGCCACCCATCAAAGTCACGATGCTCTTGGAGACGGCCAGTCCCAGTCCGGTACCACCGTATAGCCGCCGGCCGGAAGTGTGCGCTTGTTGAAACTCCTGGAAGAGCCCTTCCTGCTGGTCCAGTGCGATTCCGATACCGGTGTCGCGGATAATGAACTGCAGACAAGCGCGGTCGTTCGTTGCCGATTCCACATTTACATCTATGCCGATCTCTCCGTGCTCCGTGAATTTAATCGCATTCCCCACCAGATTCATCAGAACCTGACTAAGACGAACCGGATCGCCAGTCAAATCAGCGGGCACATCCGGGGCGATGTGCACGGCCAGTTCCAGGCCCTTGGTGTGGGCGAGGACGGTGAGGCTCCTTAGCACATCCCTGAGGACGCCGGGTAAATGGAAGGGGACCGAATCCAGAACGGTTTTACCTGCTTCCATCTTGGAGTAGTCGAGGATTTCATTAATGATGGTCAATAGGCGATCTGCTGAGGACTTTACGGTCAGCAGAAACTCGCGCTGCTCATCGCTCAAAGTTGTGCTCAGGGCAAGCTCCGTCATACCGAGAATGCCATTCATCGGCGTCCGTATTTCATGGCTCATGTTGGCCAGGAATTGGCTCTTGGCGCGGCTCGCCTGCTCGGCCGCAGTCATCGCCTTGGTCAACTTCTCTTGCGACTTGGCATATCTCACTTGCAATACCGCTGCTCGTACTCCATAGATCGCGACCGCCGCTGAAATGCAGACAAATCCCAACCATGGATGCTCCGGCGCAATCTCAACTCCCATGAGTGTGATAGCCAGCGTGAATAAAACCGGGCTGAGGTTATCAATCAGCAGCCCAACGGTGCGCTGGCCGCTGCTCCGTTTCCTTTGGTCCATAGGGGTCTTGTGGCGCAAGGCCATAGAGCCCATGAGAGCGAGGTAAGGCATCCCCCACCCGGCGTCTTGCACTCCGTTACGCCAGCTGTGCTTCACTCCGACGTCGCTTATGATAAGAGCTATTATCCCGTTGACCCAGAGATAGCAGGAGAGGGTCTGGTAAAAGCGTCTTCTCGCCGGGCTCGGGTTGGAAAAGAAGCGCAAGGTCACAGCTCCGACCAGAATCAAATTCTCCGCATCGCTCAAATACATGAGATTTATGGCGGTGATGGCCTCGGGATGGGCATGCGACGGCAGCGTCGAGAAAAGCTGCAAATATGCGAGCATCGCGGCAATGATCGCTTGAGCCCCATCAAGCCATGCGAAGATTCTCAGGTCGGCATCCGTGTTCCTGGCGCAGATCGCCAGCATGACAGGAATTCCGTACGCAAAAAAGAAGAAGTCGGAGTTGAGGGCCTGGGTCTGAGTGTGTATATGCGTTCCGAAGTCGTAGTAAGTCAAACCAAGCTCACCAGCCGCTGCGATCAGCAAACCGCACCCGAATAAGAGCCACAATGGCCTGGCGTCTGGAGATTCGCTGTACGCGCCAAGCAGGCACGCCGTAACGCCCAGAAGAGGATATATAAGAAGGAACAGGTTAGACAGGAACAACGCATGCGGATCAAAGACGAGCAGGGCCACGTGAGCGGCCACCAGGGCCGTGCCCGCCACCAAGAGCCTGCGCGCCGCACCAGGGCCTGCCCTCATCACTGGATACCCCGCAAAGACCCGGTCATCAGTAGCCCTCGGCCACGTTTGCATGGCGCAGAGTTGTTGCAAAACGATACATTCTGAATCGTGCCCTGAAGCAGGGTGGAACGAGGTTTGTAACAAGGGCCGCTACGCGAAACTGCCTTAATTCCCCCGGGGGAACCGCTTGGGTAGAGCAGGAGCCCTGGACGGAGCTGGGTTTTTCTGATCGCACGTGAGCCAATCGTGGGGGCGTTTGGCCGCCTGCCGCCAGAGCGAACACCCCGAGAGTGTCACCCAGGACCGAAACGGCACGGACGATTGCGGCTTGCGCTATAGGCATGCCGTTTCGCACTTTCTGGTGGTCATGGATGTACTCGGGTCAGAGACGTCTGTGACCTTATGCAGGACTTATCGGCGCATCCAGTGGAGGACGCCAGTCATTCGTCGCCCGTAGCAGAAGAAAACATTCGTAGCAATCCGCTTTCCTACATCTTTCGTGTGAGAGGGAGAGTTGCGCCGATCGGGTTAAAAGAATGCAGAGAGGGCCCGCCCATGAGGAAGCTGATCGCTGCTTATCTGCTCGGCGCTATTTGGACCGTCGGTGCGCTGGGTAACGCCTGCGCCCAATCCGTGGAAGCCACGCAGTTGATGGAGGCTACCAACCAGGACCGTGCTCAACACGGCCTTCGCCCGCTCCACTGGGATCCAGCCTTGGCGCGAGCCGCACAGAGGCACGCTGAGCTGATGGTGGGGCAGCGCGCGCTGTCCCACCAGTACGCAGGAGAAGCCGAGCTGGAAACGCGTGTGGGGCAGCAGGGTGCACATTTTCACGTGGTCGCGGAAAATCTGGCCGCGGCGTCAACACCCGCTTCGTTGGAGGCGGAATGGATGCAGTCGCCGGGCCACCGCGCAAACATTCTCGATCCGCGGCTGAATGAGATTGGCGTCGGGCTCGTGCGTCAGGGAGGGTATTTGTGGGCAGTGGAGGATTTCTCCGCCAGTGTCGCCGTGCTGGGTTCCTCGCAGATTGAGGGCGCCATCAGTCAGCTGCTCAGCCAGCGGGGCATCGAACCGGCAAGCGGCGTTGCGGCGGCCCGGCAGACCTGTGCCATGGACCATGGCGCAGCAGGAGGCCTGCGGCCGAAATTTATTATGCGCTGGGAAGCCTCCGATTTAAACCGGCTGCCCGACGTGTTGGAGCAGAGGATCAGTACCGGGCGCTACCGCACCGCCACCGTCGGCTCATGCAATATCGGGAACCAGGGGCCGGGATTTACCACATACCATCTTGCTGTATTGCTCTTCTAGGTAAGTCACTGCCGGCTACGGAGCAAGGGCATTTTCGTGTACTGTGTTGCGACAGTTTCAATAGGATCCGTCAGCGGAATGCTGCCTTGCCGCCGGCCCACGAGGCGAACGTAGCCCAGGTATTTGCCTTGATCCGCCTCAAGCGCCTTGATTTCAGATTGGTTGCCGGGAGCTATGACCTGGTGCCATTCCAGCCAAAGCCGCCAACCATCGGGCATCGCGTCGCTTACCTCGACGTCCATGATGCCTGTACGATCCCAGTGCTGGCGCCACCAGTTCGCTGAGTGCAGGCACCAGAGGTCCTGTGTCCACCACTCGCGAAGATGCTCAGGAAGGGATGCCTCGACTTCTCGCATCAGCCCAGCACCCGCGATTCCCACCCGGCCGCCTGGTTTCACAAACCGCGCGAGATAGTTCAGGTAGAGATCATCCGTCCCGAAGTAAGAGAAGGCATCGATGCACATGATGGCATCGAAAAACTCAGCTGCGAACGGCATCGAACGGGCATCCGCATGGATCGGGAACACACCGTCTTCGACGCCTGCATCACGGATGCGCTGCAGGTTCTCCGAAGCACTGAACCAAAGATCCGTTGCCCAAACTTGCGCGCCGAATTCCCGCCGCAAGAAGATCGATGACGCAGCCCGTCCGCAGCCGAGGTCGAGTACACGCATTCCAGGCCGCAAATCCATCGCCGTGGCGAGCCACTCGCTCAGCCACAGCGGATGAGCCGCGCTGCTGACACTGGCAAGAATCCAGTCGGGATTGTACTTCGCTGCTCGAGGAAATCGTTCGGAGATGGGTGCCATACCTCCAAGCATGCGAATTATCTCTTTCGACTCGTGTCCCGCCGGAAATTCATTCTTTCCAGGTCAGCCTGTCTTTGGGCCAAGAAAATTTCTTTGCAGAACTAGCGAAGCGGACCGATGGAGCGGCTGCCCCATCGGCGGTATGGGCAGGACAGTCAGTGACACTGGAAGTGGCTGCGTTGCGGCGGCTGCAGGCTTAATAAGATTGAGGCTATTGCTACCCTTCTTCTGGTTGCGAACCATCAGGACAACTCCGGAGCTCGTCCATTGCTTAACGATGTGTGTCTTGGAGCACTCACCACAAAGCCAAAAAAATCTGCTGCGCCGAGGCTTCATCGCAAATGCGCCATCGTCTTGTCTGGACTGATCGTCGGAATCCGATTCCAATGCGAGCAGTTGGAGGGATCCCTCCCGCAGATAGAGCAGCTCTTTGGAACATTTTGGATTTGCGCACTGCATGGCCGAGTTGTACTTGCCCTCTACCTTGTTGAGCCGGTCGGACGGGGAATTGCGGAAGTCAAATTCCGTTTGGATACTCATAGATACCAAATATCGTGCGGTTGCGTACCAGAACCGGGCCTCCGCTGGAGCATCGTTAAGGCTGGAGGCGAGGATGGATCCTTTGCGACTTCCTAAAGTTTACGCGCTTTTTGACTGGTACTTTTGCACACTTTTCTGCCGAACAGCCAGCCGGGATTCAAGTAACTGAAAATGCGACACTTCAGGCATTTGCGAGGATTCTCCTGGGGCGTCATGGCGGGAAAGAAATAGCCCGTCGCGGAGCGTTGAAGTACAGAATGCGCGGGGTGTATCATCCCGGCGTCAGCAATTCCTGAGTGCGACAACGCTGCCCACGAGTGGGTCCGCGGTGGTCTGCCTTTCTGGCTATATGGTGGGGTGAGCAGCGAAGGAGAATCGCGGGGAAGCGCAGCGCCCATTGGAACTTTCGCCAAACGTAGAAAATCGTCCGCCCTCGGAAACCAAAAATGCGCCGTGCGAAGAGAACGTCATGAAGATTGTTCCGGTGATCAAGTCTGGTGATTTGGAAAGATCCTTAGATTTCTACACGCAAGTTCTCGACTTCGAGCGCAAGTGGCCCGGATACGAAGATCGTGAGATGGCCAACGGAGTGATTGACCTGGTTCGAGACGGAGCCGAGCTTCAGCTTTCACGTCATTCAGGAGACGGTGTCTTTGGTTCCGTCAACCGTGTGTATGTGGAAGACGTTGATGAGCGCTTTGTGACCTTTCGTACACGGGGGCTGGACACGACATCTCGTCCGGAATCTCCGATTCATACCGCGCCAGTCAATCAGACGTGGGGGCTGCGGGAATTCGCGGTGACTGACCCGGATGGAAACGGTCTGTGCTTCTGCATGCCGGTGAAGTCAGCGTAGGTAAAATCAGAACAGCAGTGAGCTGCGTTGGGTCCCCTTCCCAGGTCCACTACTCAGCAGTCACCGGCATCCGGCTACCAGTGTCACCTTTGTAGGTTATGCTTCGAGCCATGAATGAAACGGGGCTTCTCCGGTCACTGGCGGTTGTCTGTTTTGGTTTCACGTCGATTCTGGCCGCTGCGCAAGTGCGCCACGTGGAACCACCTCTTCACACCAGCGGCCATGACATTTTCGATGCCGCGGGTCATCGGGTGCGGCTCACTTCAGTCAATTGGTACGGCTTCGATCAGCGGGACTTTGTTGCTGGAGGCCTCGACCATGCCCCGTTGGCCACCATCGTGAAGGAGATTGTGGAGCTGGGTGTGAACTCTGTTCGTTTGCCTTGGGCCAATGAGACGCTGGAACGCGATCCTCTGGTGCCCGATTATGCGGTGAAAGCAAACCCGCAATTTAAAGGTAGACATGCTATGGAAATAATGGACGCGGTCGTCCGGGCGTTGGCTGATGCCCATATCATGGTGGTGCTGGATAACCATGTAAGCAGAGCGGACTGGTGTTGCAGTGAGACCGATGACAACGGCCTTTGGTACAACGCTGAATATCCAGAGTCCAAATGGCTTACGGATTGGCAGACGATTGTTCGCCGCTACAAGACCCAGCCCTGGGTTGTCGGCGCAGACCTGCGCAACGAACTCCGTAGCCACGCAGCTTGGGGAGGAACCGATCCCAGGCTTGATTGGCATGCCGCGGCGGAACGCGGAGGCAACGCGGTGCTCACGGCCAATCCCCGCCTGCTGATCATGGTGGAGGGCCCGGACTACTCGACCAACTTCGTTGGCTTCGACAAACTTCCCGTCCGCCTTAAAATCGCTGACCGCCTGGTCTATTCGCCTCACGCATACAACATTGCCAAACATCCGTTCGGGAGCTATGACGAGTTGAAGCAGCTCTATGACGCACGCGCCGGATTTCTGCTGCATACCGAGCCTGGTGTTCCTTTATGGGTAGGTGAGTTCGGCACCTGCCAAACATTAGACTGCGGGGCGAACTCGGATTGGTTCGTGATGTATATCCGGTACATGAAAGAGAATGATCTTGCCTGGAGTTATTGGGCTCTCAACGGCACCCAGTCGAGCGGGGCCGGCCGCAAGTATGATGCGATTGAAGGCTATGGTTTACTGTCGCCCGACTACCAGCACATCGCTGCGCCCAAGCTCGTGGAGCTGTTGCGGACGATCCAGAACTAAGAGTTACCCGACGATCGCGAATTGCTTCCGCAATGAACCACGCGCATCTTATCTCTTGAGAGGTGATGTGCATCACCTGAAGGAGCTTGATGGCAAGTCGAACGGCTTTAGTGGTCGGAGCAACAGGCATTGTGGGTCTCAACCTGGCACAGCACCTCGCTGATCAACCGGATTGGCAAGTGTACGGCCTTGCCCGTAATCCGTCCGCTGGTGGAGGAGTTAAGGCGGTTGCAGCGGACCTGCTCAGGCCTGACACACTTAGGAGTGCCTTGAATGAAATTGAGCCGACGCATGTCTTTCTCACAACCTGGCTTCGGCAGCCGACGGAGGTTGAAAACATCGCGATCAACGGCGCGATGGTACGCAATTTGCTGCAAGCCCTTTCCAGAACTGGTTCGGTCCAGCATGTTGCACTGGTCACCGGCCTGAAGCATTACCTCGGGCCCTTCGAGAATTACGGCAAGGGCAAGCTGCCCACTACCCCGTTCCGCGAAGAGCAGGCCAGGCTTGACATCGATAACTTCTACTACGCGCAGGAGGATGAGGTCTTCGCTGCGGCCGGGCGAGACGGGTTTACCTGGAGTGTGCACCGTCCGCACACGGTTATCGGCTACGCGGTAGGCAACGCCATGAACATGGGCGTAACCTTGGCGACGTATGCAACTATTTGCCGTGAGACTGGGCGGCCCTTCCTCTTTCCCGGTTCAGCAGTTCAGTGGAACAGCCTTACCGATATGACCGATGCGCGTTTGCTTGCCCGGCATCTGCAATGGGCATCGACAACACCTGCAGCCGAAAACCAGGCCTTCAACGTGGTCAATGGTGATGTCTTTCGCTGGAACTGGATGTGGGAGAGGATTGCACGATGGTTTGGCCTGGAGCCGGCGGAGTTTCCGGGCCAAGGCATACCGCTCGAATTGCAACTCGCCGGCGCCGCGCCTATCTGGGAGGGGATCGCGCGCAAATACAAACTCGTGCACAGCGATCTGAACGTGCTTGCATCCGCATGGCACACCGACGCCGACCTCGGGCGGCCGATCGAAGTGTTGACCGATATGAGCAAGAGCCGCAAGCTGGGTTTTCTCGAATACCAGGCGACGGATGATAGCTTCTTCGATCTCTTCTCCAGGCTGCGCGAAGACCGCCTTATCCCTTGATGCGCTTGTGGCAAAATCTCCAACGGTAGACCGGTTGAGGTTCCATCTGGGCTTCCCGAGTCTGAATGGGAACTACCTCTCCAAATCGAGTCCCGGAGGGACGGATGAGAGTCATTACTTGGTTGAGTCTGTCCATCCCCCTTCGCCCATGCCAAGGTGGGCTGCCGCCCTCCAATTTGTCATCCCGAGCGTACTCCGGATTTCCTACTACGCTGCTCTCAACAACGACCACGTATGCGGCTTTCTTTGAGGAAAGCCGCAGGGCATCCATCGAAACCACCGAGGCTGACAGGAAATTCGGAGGAAGCCGAGGGATCTGCAGTTCGTTCATGGAGAAACCGAGCCCGGAGGCGATTCACCCAGCGCACATTCGCTGCCCCCGAAAGTGAAACCGCGGGTCCCTCGGCTACGCTCGGGATGACAAAGGGGAGGGTGGTGACTTTTGTCAGGAGCCGTCAGATCGGATGGGCAGAAGAAAAGAGATGACCATTTCGTCTAGAACTCGAAGCTTCGCGCGAAAAATCAATAAAGTCACAGCCTCTCTCAATTTAGAAAAGTAGTTATTGAATTCGGCTTTCGCCGCTGAGGGATGCAAATCCTATTGACAAGTATGCCTATATAGGAATATATCAACTGAATGGCGAGAGACGGCGTCTCCGCGCTGGTCGTGTGCAGGTTCTTTAGCAACAACCAGAAACTAGCAAGCATCTCAAGAACCAACCAGGAGAGAGCAATGGCCACAAACAATAACACCCAAACCAACATGAGCACGCCATCGATTGTGTCGCCGCAGGAGTGGGAGGATGCGCGCCAGCACCTGCTGGTAAAGGAAAAAGAATTAACCCGCGCCCGGGACGCGCTGGCCGCCCAGCGCCGGCGTATGCCGTGGATGGCCGTCGAGAAGCAGTACGCGTTCGACGGTCCTAAAGGCAAGGCGAGCCTGCTTGACTTATTCGACGGGCGCCGTCAGCTGATCCTCTACCGCGCCTTCTTCGAGCCCGGCGTCTTCGGTTGGCCCGAACATGCCTGCCGCGGCTGCTCCCTGGGGGCCGACCAGGTCGCCCACCTCGCCCATCTGAACGCCCGCGACACCACACTCGCATTCGCCTCGCGCGCGCCTCAAAGCGACATCGAGCGCCTGAAGGCCAGAATGGACTGGAAGATGCCGTGGTACACCATCACAGACAGCTTCGACGCCGACTTCGGCGTGAACGAATGGCACGGCCACAACGTATTCTTCCGCGACGGCGACAGCATCTTTCGCACTTACTTCATCAACAACCGCGGCGACGAAGCGATGGGGAGCACCTGGAACTACCTCGACCTTACGCCCCTCGGCCGTCAGGAGGAGTGGGAGGATTCACCGCAGGGCTATCCTCAGACCCCTCCCTACAAGTGGTGGAACTGGCACGACGAATACGCGGCCGCCGCATCCCCCGACCCAAGGTGGGTTCAGGTGATTGAGAACGCACAGGCGACGTAAAACCGCGCGATTACTTCGCAGGCGCGCGGTGGGTTCAGCTCACTTCGCGCCTTGCGCGTGATACCCCTGCCACAGATATTCGAGCGCCTCCGGCAACGTCTGCATCCTGGTTGCGCGATCCACGTGTCCCGCATTCTCTGCAAACACAAACTGGTAGTGATACCCCTTCGCTGCCAGCACCTTCGCCATCCGCTCGTTGGCCTCAACCCAGTCGTGCATGTTGTCACGCATCAGGTTGGGGTTGTAGAGATCTTTATCGCCAACCTCCATCCAGATTCGGATCGGCTTCCGCGGGCTCTGTGGAATTAAGTGCGCGTGGAACCCCCAAGCTCCCTGCGGACTCTCAGGATCGTACGGCCACTGCTGGTTTATGTACGTCCCCGAATAGGTCAGCACGCGATGATACAGCTCGGGATGAAACCACGCCATAATCAACGCGCACGACCCGCCTGAACTGCCGCCCATGGTCGCACGCCCATCGGGATCGTGCGTCAACTTTACCTGAGCCTTCTCCTCCACCAGCGGTAGCACTTCGTGTTCGACAAATTCCGCATAGCGGCCCGACATGGTGTCGTACTCGAGTCCGCGCTCGCTCCCCTGCGCATCGCCGCTCCCGTTCCCTATGGAGATGGCGATCATGACTGGCAGCTTGTGTTCGGAAATCAGCCCATCCAGCGCGGTGAAAAGCAATCGATCCGGCCCGTCCGCGCCCACAATGAACGGAACCACGGTGCCCGGCACGTAATCTTTCGGCACATACACCGCAACCTTGCGCGTATACGGAGCGGGATGGCTTGTGGTAACCACCAGCTTTGCCGGGTTATCCGGGGCAGGCGTACCGAACGTGCCCTTGTCGCGTGCTATCCCCGGGTAGTACTTGCTATCGGCCGAACTCATGGTGAATTCAACCACGCTGCCATGGGTTAATTCCGGGGCCGTCATCTCCGCTGCCGGGGAGTGCGTTGGACCGATGATGAAGTTTCCATCCTGATCCGGCGGCGGCACGGTTCCGTCGGGCAGCTCCTTGGCTTGCACATACCCTGGGGAATGCGGATCACGCGTTGGCGGCGTGGGCCGAGCCGTCTGCTGGGCTTGCGGCACGGCTGCGGTCTGTCCAGCCCAAGCCAGCGCAATCGATCCAGTCAGAATCCCCAATCCTATAAATCGCATCTTCCAAGTCATCTGGTCTTTGAGCCTCCAAGGAATAGTACACGCGAAGGCTCCGTGCGTTTGCGACGCCTGCCATCGCCGCGGCAGTGTCTGGGTTGTGCAGTAAACAAAAATTACGAATATCTTAGAATGTCCGAATCGCCCTTCAAGGTAATCTGTACTCGCCAATTCACGAGGGGAAAGAGGGTAGAGCCTTGGTCCGCGCACATTCACGGCGTTCGTTCCTTGCCTCGGGAGGGGCCTGCGTTGGAGCGGCATTGCTCGGCTGCCGAGGCTAGTTCTCACGCAGACTCGTAACAGCCTGGGACAACATATCTATTTACGCCAGATCGGATTGGTGAACGCACCGTCTCCTGCCACGTCCCAGACCGCAAACCGCGCCCAGGTCCACCCTGGGGTGTCGGCCAGCCAGGTGTACTCGTGCTCGTCAAATGCCGGCGTCGATTGCAGGTCGATGACTTGCCGGTGGGTGTTCACACCGTCGCCCCACACCACTTCAGCCATTCTCAACGGAAATGTCGAGGATATTCTTGCTTTCACGCTTATGCTCCGATCACCCTCCGCGGACATAGAGGTAGACGGGAGAAGGATCTCGCCCGTGGTTATAAAACCGTCCCCCTTCTCGATCGAGTTCAGGATGCGGTCATAGTGATCGAACGAAGGCAGTTCGGGCAATCGAAGATAGTTGATGTTCATATGCCCGTAGAGTTCATCAGCCGAACTGATCTGAAATACATCCACCTCTCCAATCATGCGCTTGTGCAAACCCAGGTTGTTCAGGTCATCAAGCGTCTTAAACGCTCTCTCCCCCAACCTTGGCGAAGACAGATCCGACGGCATTGCCTTCCAACCCGTGCCCAGGTAACTGCTGTCTCGAAAATAAGCAGTGGTCAAAATCTTATCGGGGTAGCCCGTCGATCCCTTAGTGCGCGGATGAGTCTGATAAGCGAACCCGCCTTCCGCCTTGATCATCTTCCACATGTCTTCGGCATCGTGTATGCGATAGATCTTGCCGTACTTGTCATCTGCGGTTTCAAAACTCTGACCAGGCTTGCGATTCTGCTGCCAATACACCGGGTGAGGAAACACCAGCCCCCAGTGGCCACCCAGATAGATATCCGCTTCTTCTGAAGGAATCAGCAGGAAGTCCCGGTCAGACTGCGCCCGGCAGGCCTTGTAGTACTCGTCCAG
Source organism: uncultured Acidobacteriaceae bacterium (assembly GCA_963821315.1). Taxonomy (GTDB): domain Bacteria; phylum Acidobacteriota; class Terriglobia; order Terriglobales; family Acidobacteriaceae; genus PALSA-350. Next base: position 352,367 of record CAWGDP010000026.1, read on the forward strand.
TTCGTGGAGCCTGAGGTCCGTCAAATCGGCGGGGTGCCCGTCACCGTGGAAATCCATGATCATGGCGGAGTCAATCCCTGTGGCCTTCATCACCGGCTTGAAAGGAGGCTCCCAGTCGAGTCCCTTTTCCATGGCCTGCACCGTGTAGGCAAGGTGCCAATGCGGTGCAAAGGTTACAAAGCCATCCAAATGTACAAAGTGATCGTTGTGCGTGTAAGCCAGAACGTCCTTGAGCGCGACGCTCGAGTCCTTCGCGCTGGGCAGCAGAAACAAGCCCATTTCCTGAACGGAATCCGGCGGCGCGTTCATCCATGGATCGATGGTCGTATCGTCGTCGGGGTACTGCTGCACTCCCAGTCCAACCCTGCCCCGCCAGGAGCTGTACCAGAGGTATCCCTGATTGGTCGTGTAGTCGCGCGCAAAGAAATAGCGATGCGGAGGTGGAAAGACGGCAATGCTCCCCGCGCCCATCTTCGCCGCCACTGTGCGATAGTGGGCTGTCAGCGGGTGACGATCTGAACTGTAAGGGGGCGTAATCTCCTGCAGCTTTCCCCCAACATCGTAGTAGGAGATGTGCGACTCCATATTGCCACCCACGCTGCGATCCTGCTCAGCTGTCATCTCCAATCCAGCGTCATAGTAGAAGGATGTGTCGGGTTCATGAGTGCTGACCAGCGCGGCCTGCTGAATGAGTGGAGTGCCTGGGTAGAACGTATAACGGAGTGAACCCGTGAAGATTCCGAGCGTCAACCCATCAAAGGTTACTTCCACTCGATTCCCCACCGTCTGGGCAGTGACTGCGGTGGGATGAAACTCGAGCAGGAATTGCCGGGTTCCCTGCGGATCAGCCGGAGGAAAATCAAAGAAGGCGTCCCATCCACCACGGCGCTTCCCGGTAGTACAACGATAGTAGGGTTTCGCCAGCTCAACGATATTGCGTCCATCTACGGAGATCGCCGTGATCAAAGGTGTTGTCGAGTCCAGCGAGAAGATGGTTTGCCAGTGTTGATTTGCGGCGTCATCCCAGGTGATTTTGAGCGACTGAGCCGATGACACCACCGAGATGGGCCCGTTTTTGACCGCGGACAGGTTAGGGGTGATCGATGTACCGTGGGCAAGGACCGATGAGCAGCCAAGCAGGAATAAAGTGGCGAGCCGTTTCATGTGAACCTTATACCGCTTTTGGCTCACTTTGTTTTGCCGCTCACCCCAGGGGTACCCCAGGTCTCAAAATCGAAACCTGGGGCCTCTGGAATGGAGCTGGCTAAGCCCTGTTGTGGGTGCCCTTTCCCCCGCGGGCAGCAGCTACCGGTTGTGCAGCGGCGCTTGTCGTGGTCGCGAAAATCTGCGACAACTGGCCTCCGTTGGGCGAGCCAAGGCCGGTGCAGGGGTCCCAACCTGGTCCCGCCGAATAGGCGCCGTTGTTGCCCTGGGTGATATCGTGGAAGCCGTTCTCGGCGTTCTGGTAGAGCGCGAGATTGGCGAAGCCGATATTGCTGCCGCGCTGCTGGTTGAGCAGGGCGATCAGCGCGGCCCACAGCGGGGCGACAGCGCTGGTCCCGCCGACAACCGCAGCCTGCCCATCAAACAAAACGTTGTAACCGGTCTCGGGTGAGGCATCGCCGGCCACGTCCGGCACGCCGCGTCCGCCGCCGCTGGTTGGGGGCTTGGGGACGTTGGCCTTCATCTGCCAGGGCGGAATGGGGAAGTAGCTGCTCACGCCGCCGCCGCTCGCTCCACCACCCTGCGGTTGATCGTTCCAGACCACTTCCTCCTGGATTGCGCCGTTTGCCGCGATCAGCTCGGTACCGCCGCAGCCCAGCACATGCGGGCTGGAGGCGGGGAAGTCGACATTGTTACCACTGCCGCCGTCACTGGAGCCGTTGTCTCCAGAGGCAACGGTGATGGTGATGCCCAGCGCGACCGCCGACTGGCAGGCGTCATCGAAGGCGGTCATCGATTGCGGCGTCCAGTTCGCTTCGGCGCTGCCCCAGCTGATGGAAATGACCGACGGCGGACCATTGGCGGTGTCGTGAATGGCCGTGGTCAGCGCATCGACGAAACCCTGCGAGGTATTGGTGGTGAAGTAGACGGCTATATTCGCTCCGGGAGCGATGGAGCCGGCGACTTCGATGTCCAGTCCGACCTCACCGTCGGCGTTCGGGTCGGTGGGGCTGCTGGGCTGGTTGGGTGAGTTGGTGGCGCCATCGACTGAGACCGCGGTGACTTTCGGCTCGGCGATGCCGAGCCCGGCAAAGTAGCTGGACAAATCGCTGGCGTTGTAGCCGCCGCCGAGTTCGAGAATGCCGATCGTCTGACCCGCGCCATTGACTCCGGCCGGGAAGTTATAGAGTTGCGCCACCTGGGGCGGATTAAAGGACGCCGTTTGGGCCGGATGCTTCTTCGGCTTACCTTTTTTTGGGCGTCCAGCAGCCGTATGTGGGGCTTGGCAATGGGGTGGTTGTCAAGGCCAAGCACCGCCTCAACCGGTTCGGCATACTCCTGGAGCATGGAGATCGTCCCGGTGTAGCTATGGAATTTATTTCCTTCTTTTTCGAAGTCGTTGAGGGTGACACCAAAGGCGGATTCCATTTTATTGGCTGGGCCGCGCAGCACCATGGTGCGCCGCGCCAGGCTGGATGCGCCTTCGTCCACGGTGAGGCCGTGCTTGTGGGCGAACTCGCGGAGGTGGTCAAAATTCGCTGGATCGGCGGCGTACTTCTCCGCAAACTCCTCCTGGCTAATGTGCCGGCCGATCATTTTTTCCAGGTCCAGAGGGTTCTTGCGTTTCACAATCACCGAAACGCTGATGTTGCGTTGAGCGTCGGTCCTGCCAGCGACCGTTGCGCCCGGGTGTGTTTTGCGTTCGCTCTTGGGAAAGGAAACCCGGGATAGGCTGTGCTGCGGATTCTGCTTTGACATAGACACCTCGAGTGCTTTGGGGGATTGGTGGTTGTACCATCATTGACCGGATAGTGAGTCAGGCGGTCACGGCGTTTCATTAAGCACGGAATTCATGATTCCATTCCGGCTTGCGCAAAGTCCCTTGCGAAAAGTGCAGAAGTTATAGAGCACTCAACCTCTTGTGCAAAGAGGAAGTTTTTCATGTTGCTTGGGCGAATTTTTATACCGATTGCCATGCGCGGCAATCATTCGCCGGCGCGTATCCCTCAGTTGAATCATTGCATCGACATAGCCGCGCTCGGCGGCAACGTAAGGGTCGGCGAACTGTTCCTGTGGCATTTGGCGGGACAGGAAGTTGGCCCTAAAGCAGATCCTCGCATCTGAGAGGGCCTGATTTGCACTGTTGGGGAAATGGATATCGTCGACGCATTTCCCGCCGTATGCATGATAGCTCTTTTCGGATTGTCGTCGACTCCTCTGTGGAAAAGAAAGTCCCGAAGAGATACGACGTTACGGCGGTTTCGACTCAGCCCTGTCAACAAGATACGGAGGCCTTTCGGCGCTCTCGCGTAAACTTGTGTGAACGTCGGAAGTTCACCGACAGGTTTAGGCCATGGCGACACCAGGGACCCCGCCCGGATCCGGGAAATTATCGCTGCTGCTCATCGATGACGACGCAGAGTTATGCAGCATGATGCAGGAGTTTTTCGCGGAGAACGGCCACCAGGTGACCGCCGTTCACAACGGCCGTGATGGCCTTGCCCGCGCTCTGGAGGGCCAATACGATCTGGTGATCCTTGATGTCATGTTGCCTCAAATCAATGGTTTCACTGTGTTGCACCAGATCCGCCGGCAAAGCGCTGTGCCGGTCATCATGTTGACCGCCCGGACCCATCGCAGCGACCGCATCGAAGGTCTGGACAAAGGTGCGGATGATTATCTGGTGAAGCCTTTCGATCCCGATGAGCTGCTCTCGCGCATCCGCGCGGTCCTGCGGCGAATCGCCGGCTCCCGTCGGCTGAATCATGCAGCCACCACGTTTGGAAAGATCCGTATCGATGTGAACCGGCGCGAGGTGTGGAAGGGCAAGCGCCTGGTAGATTTAACCGCAATGGAGTTCGACATCTTCGATTTGCTGGCTCGCTCGGCCGGCCGGGTCGTATCTCGCGACGAGATCACCGAGGCATTGTTCGAACGCGAAGCAACTCCTTCGGACCGATCGCTCGACGTACACATCAGCCGCTTGCGCAAGAAACTTGAATCCGGTCATACCTTGATTCGTACCATTCGCGGTGTCGGTTATGTCTTTACCAGCACCGAACGTTAAGCGTTATGGAGGGGCGAGCCAGGCCATAAATATGAGATCTCTCTACCTGGGAATCCTGCTTGCGATGGCAGGAACGTTGTCGTTGTCTCTCGTGGTCTTTCTTGCCATTTCGAGGCATATTGAGCGCACCACCTTCTACCGGACTTTCGAACAAACCGACGAACTACAGCTAGAAGAGGCACGAAAGGCATTGGGCCGTGGCGGCCCAGCCGCTGTCTCGGCCTTTATGCAGCTTGCAAACCGGGTCTTTGGTGGCTCGCATTATCTCCTCAATTCCGCGGGTGTCGATGTCGTTTCCGGCCAGAATCGATCGAACTTGATCCCTGGGGCTGGAGCGACGGAAGGGCGCCAACGCCGCGCCGGCAAGCTGGTCATTAGCCGCAGAGCGGCGGATGGCGCGTACTGGTTTATCGCCCTCCCGCCCCCCCGGCCTCATCCCTGGGTATTCTTTCCGTACTACCTGCTGGTCATCGGAGCTACAGGAGTTCTCTGCTGGGCTGCGGCGGTCTGGGTGGTATCGCCGATCCGCCATCTGACGGCAACGGTAGAGCGATTTGGCCGCGGAGACCTCTCGGCCCGCTGGCACACCAGCCGCCGCGATGAAATCGGTTACCTGGCTAACGCCTTCAACGAAACAGGGGAACGTTTGCAGCGATTGCTCACCGGCGAGCGCCGGCTGCTGGCTGACATCTCGCATGAGCTTCGATCGCCGCTCGCGCGGCTCAAGTTTGCCGTGAGGCTGGCAAGGAGCTCTCCCGATCAGGGCCACGCCCTGGATCGTATTGAGCGGGACGTGGACCGAATTACGTCCATGGTCTCTGAGCTGGTGGAAATCACCCGCGCCGAGGGCGATCCGGAAGCCAGAAAATTTGAGATCGTAGATCTGGAGCAAGTGGTAAACGAGACCGTCAGCGAAGAACGGCCTGACGCCGAGTTGCGGGAATGCAGGCTTGAGGTGAGCGGCCACATGGAGCGGCCGCTTTGGGGAGACTCGGAGCTTCTGCGCCGCGCTGTCGCCAATGTGCTGCAAAACGCGATTCGCTACTCGCCATCTCACGCAGCTGTAGAAGTGACGTTAGTGGAAACTGCCGATACTTCGATGGTCGAAATTCGCGATCGTGGGCCCGGCGTTTCCGAAGAGCTGCTCACTCAGATATTCAAGCCGTTCTTCCGCGTAGAAGAAGCGCGAGACACCAACAGCGGTGGCATTGGGCTTGGGCTGTCGATCGCGATGCGGGCGGTTCAGGTACATCAAGGCGCGATCACCGCCGAAAACGCAAAACCGGGGCTCAAGGTACGGATCGTCCTGCCAGTCGATGCATCAGCGAAGGTGTCGCGAGCTTAACAATTATTAAGATTCAGGACGCAGCAGTGCGTTTCCAATCTACATAATGCTTCTCAACACTGTCAAAGAGCGGAAGCAGATAAAGGAGATACACATGACGAAACGAGTCCTGGCATTTACCTTCATCTTCGCCATTCTTCCATTCGCTGCCAACGCCGCCTCCAAGAACACCGCCAACATCGTACTTGACAGCAATGTAACGGTAGGAACCACCGACCTGCCCAAGGGGAGCTACAAGGTTGTATGGACTGGAACGGATCCAAATGTGCAGGTAACGTTCACCAACCGCAACCTGACCAAAACCGTTCCGGCACAAATCGTTGAAGGACGAAACGCGATAGAAGCTGAGTTGACAGACTCCAAGAACAACAAAACGTTCTTGACCGGACTCCAGCTCAAGGACGCGACGCTGAAATTCGCGGATGCCACTCACACCGGCGAGTGAGGACCATTCACACGGTGGCGAGTTGGGAGAGGGTTGACCAGCTTGCTGACCGGCAACGAAGGCTGGGTGCCCCATTCAAGCCCGGTTTTGGCTTGAGTGGGATACCCCAGCCCTGCCTGCAGTTTTACTTTCGCTAGTTCTCACACACACTCTTCGGCAACTGAGGGAATTGCTTTCCGCAAATCTTGGCCGAAAAGCATCCCTCAGCGACCAAAGCCGAATTCATTGCAAAGCAATTACAGTACGGCCTGAAGGCCGTACCCTTCAGGGAAATGAGTTTTTCCGCAGCCCGCGGAGCCTACCTTAGTCGAAGAAAGTACGATCCTCGTCGGACAGGTGCGCTTTGGCTGCCTTTACGTTGAAGGTGATGCCGAGACCCGGTTTGTCCCAAACGTCGATGAAGCCGTTTTTGACTACTGGATCCGGCAGGCCTTCCACAATGTCATACCACCATTCGGGCTCGCCCTTCGCATACTCGAACGCAATATAGTTCTGCGGCAGCACCGCGCCCATATGCACCTGCGCAGCGACGCCGAATAATCCATCGAAAATTCCGTGCGGAGCTACCAGGATGCCGTGGAGATCGGCGTATTCGGCGATCCACTTCAATTCGGCGATTCCGCCCACATCTTCCGGGTCGGGCCCGAGCACGTTGACGGCCTGGGTCTCGATCAGCTCCATGCAGTTTTCCCGCAGATAGAGCTCCTCACCGGTATGAATGGGCGTGGACGTGCTGTCGGTCACTTGCTTGAAGACTTGCGCTTTTGGGTTAGGCTCGTAATCGCCGGTGATAATGTCTTCGAGCCATGCCAGCTTCAGCGGTTCTACCGCGCGCGCAAAGCGGATCGCGTCCTTGACCACCCACCCTGGCCCGCAGTCGAAGGCCAGCCCGATGTCATTCCCGAGGGCCTTTCTCGCGGCTTCGGCGCAGGCGATGCAATTGTCGATGCCACGTTCCGTCATGAGCCCACGATCCATGTAAGGCGCCGCCCGCGCATGCCATTGGGCCCCGTACCAGGTGTTGGGAATGGCCGTCATCATGGCCGTATTGTGGAAGCCGATGGGCATCTTGACCAGGGTATAGCCCTCTTTGGCTTCCTTCATCTTGCTGGCAAACTCGGCGTAGTCCTGCGGCGTTTTGGGCATCGTCATCGTGGCGCCAATGTTGTTTTCGGAGTTGCCGTAGGGACGAACGCGGTCGCGAATCTTACCGCCAAGCAGCTTGTGGACGGGCAATCCGGCGGCTTGGCCGGCGACATCCCAGAGCGCGATTTCGATGGCACTGACCGCGGCGCCCCAGGGCTTGGAGGCGCCCATGCGGCGAATCTTGAGCATGATCGCGGCCACGTTGGTCGGGTCTTCACCCACGAGATACTGTTTATAGAACAGCACCATCGGCTTGAGAAACGGCTTGGCAGATTCGGCCTCACCGTACCCGGAAATACCCTGATCGGTAACAATGCGCACCACCGGGTTGCGCCCGATGATGGCGCACTTGAGGTCGGTGATTTTGATCGGTGCGTTGCCCGGCCGGCTTTGAGCGCCCCCCGTGCCCTGCTGAGCACCGAACGCCTTCGCGGCAGCTACCCCTAAAAGTGATCCGACAAGTCCTCTTCGCGTGAATTGACTCATGATTTCCTCCCTGGAACATAATTGAATGTACTTGCCTTTGTGCGCGACTTCCACTCCGCCCGAACCGTGCGGCGTGATGTTCGAGGTACATAAATCCCAAATGCAAGTGTCGTGTTTTGCCCTCAGTTCTCGATTTCTCCTTTAAGAGGATTTCGAAGCGAGACGCGCCTATACTGTAGGCGCGCCCGAAGGCTCCTCGCTCCTGGAGGTCAATCTTGGCAGCCACCTATTCCCCGGCGAAAGATCCCCAAAACGACGTGCTCTTCAGCACGTTGTATTCCGAACTGCACCGATTGGCGAGGCGGCAATTAGCCGGCCAATTTATCCCGGCGCGCCTGGGCGCCACCACTCTGCTACACGAGGCCTACCTGAACATGGCCAAGGGTGCGGACCACTCGTTCCCTGACCGTGCTCGCTTCATGGCCTATGCTGCGCGAGTGATGCGCGGGCTCATCATCGATCACGCGCGTGCTCGCAACAGCGCGAAAAAAGGCGGCCGCTATCACATCACTGCGGTGACCCTGGATAACCTGGAGAGTCCGGTCGACGCCAGGGAGCTCGCTCTGATCGACGACGCACTGGAGGAACTGACAACGGTTGAGCCAGAGCTCGCCACGCTGGTCGATCTAAAGTTCTTCTGCGGGTTCTCCTTCGCTGAAATCGGCGAGATGCAGATGATCTCAGAACGTACCGTGCAGCGGAAATGGGAAAAGGCCCGCATCTATCTGCACCAAAGCATCCGAGGGAGATGCGCGCCATGACCAAACCGGCCTCGCCTCAGTGGAAGGACGAATGGCGCGTACTGAGCCCCTTGCTTGACCAGGCGCTCGCCTTGGACGGAGAGGATCGCCAGGCATGGATCAGAGCCCAGGAGCCCGAGATCGCCTACCGGCTGGAAATACTGCTTCTGGAACACAGCGTCCTCGCTTCTGATGGATTCCTCGAAACGGGTGTCGTCGAATTACCATCAACGACCGCGACGCTGGCAGGGCAAACGATTGGAGCCTTCGAGGTCATTTCACAGATCGGCCAGGGAGGCATGGGGAGCGTCTGGCTGGCACGGCGCAACGATGGACGTTTCGAACGCCAGGTGGCCCTGAAGTTTCTCAATATCGCGCTGCTGGGAAAAGAGGGTGAGGACCGCTTCAAACGCGAAGGCAAGATACTCGCGGTGCTTGCCCACCCTCATATTGCCGAGTTGATCGACGCGGGCGTCACCCCCACAGGGCAACCCTATCTTGTGCTCGAATATGTCGACGGCGACCAGATCGACCGCTACTGCGATCAGCGCCAGCTTGACCTCCACGCGCGCATCCACCTTTTTCTTCAGGTACTCGATGCGGTGGCAGCGGCCCACGCCAACCTGATTGTGCATCGCGACCTCAAACCGTCGAATGTGCTGGTGCGTAAGGACGGCGACGTAAAGTTGCTGGACTTCGGAATAGCCAAGCTGATCGAGGCCGAGAACAACGCGGAACAGCAGACAGCCTTTACCATCGGTGGAACCGCGCTAACGCCCGAATACGCTGCTCCCGAGCAACTGAAGGGCGAGGCCATCACCGTATCCACGGATGTTTATGCGTTGGGCGTGCTGCTCTACCTGTTGCTCACTGGACGGCATCCTGCCGGTGAGGGCCAGAGCTCGCCGGCGGAGCTGGTAAGAACGATTGTTGAGGTCGAGCCGTTGCACGCCTCCGACGCCGTGGCTGTCACTGGCGACGCCTCAGCTTGTGCCCTGCTGCGCAGCGCTTCGGTGGAGAAGCTTCGCCGCGTCCTGCGCGGGGACCTGGACACCATCCTGGCCAAGGCACTCAAGAAAGATCCCCAGGAACGGTATGCATCCGTCGGAGCGTTTGCAGACGACCTACGCCGTTACCTGAAGTCCGAGCCGATCAAAGCACGGCCCGACACGCTCATGTACCGCGCAGGAAAATTCACTCGCCGGCACCGCATGGGCATATTCATTGCTCTGCTGGCGCTTGTGGGTGTGGCCACCGGCATCACCGGAATTCTTCTGCAAGCGCGAACAGCACGCGTTCAACGCGACCTGGCGCTGCGCCAACTGGCGCGAGCCGAGCGCATGACCGACCTCAATGAGCTTTTGCTCAGCAATTCCGCACCCATGGGCAAGCCGCTCGCTGTCGACCGGTTACTGGAGCGCGAAGAACGTGTGATTGAGCATGAACGCAATCCTGACGCCGCCAATCACGTGGAGCTGCAGCTTTCGCTCGGCAACCAGTACTCGAGCGAAGACGAAAACGACAACGCATTGCGCGTGCTCAATGCGGCCTATCGCGTTTCCCGCGATTTGAAGGATCCATCCATTCGTGCCAAGGCTTCTTGTGTTCTGGCCGGAGCCATGGTCCCGGTAGGCGATTTGTCGCGAGCGGAGGGGCTTTACCAGGAAGGCCTGCGCGAGTTGGGGAACGCGCCCCAATACGCCTCTGAGCGCGCCGCCTGCCTGCTCCATGGCAGTGAAGTCGCGTATCGCAATGGAAATTCGCAAGAAGCCATCGCCCGCGCGCGCGCAGCAGAGCAGGCCATCCAGCGCTCGCCGGTGCAATGGAATCTCGAGGGACTTAATATCCTGGTCAATCTGGCTACGGTTCTGGGAGACGCCGGCAACTTTCGCGAGGCCGAAACCATCTTTCAACAAGCATCCGACCTGATGACCACTCTCGGATACGACGATTCCCAGAAGGCAGTGAAACTTTTCGACGACTGGGCGCTCACCCTGAGTTACGACGGACGCCAGCTCGATGCGCAACGAATCTATCGGCGCGCGCTCGATATCAGTCGCAATGACGAAACCAACAGTGCCGTCGCTCCTGACCTTTTGCTCAACTACGCGGACTTACTGCAGCAACTAGGACAAACCACCGAAGCGGCACGATATTTTGCCCTCGCATCCCAAAAAGCCCATGAGTTAAATGACAACGTCCTGGTGGATGATACCGAGCTGTTGCAAGCCTGGATGTTTACGAACGCGCATGCGTACGCCCAGGCAACCCGGCAGGTGGATGAGTTGGAGCAGAGGCTGCGCAAACGATATGCAGCAGAGCATTACGTCTTTGCCGAGCTGTCTTTGGTGAGAGCCAGCATTGCGCTAGGGCGGGGCGATCTTCCATCCGCCGCCCGTTTCGCGAGGGAGGCGGTGGAGACCGACGAAGCCTCGATTCGAAGAATCGGGCAATGCGCGGCCCTTCTTTCGACTCTTCTGGTGAGCAAATCCGCCATCGACCTCAAGAGTGGACAGCGGGAGGAGGCCGCATCCGACGCGAGGCGCGCCATCAAACTCCTGGAAGACCGGGAGGATCCAAGCATCCTGTCCAGCAATGTTGGCCGCGCTTATCTGGCGCTGGCCCTGGCTCTCGAAGCCGAAGGTAAGCCGGACGACGCTCAGCTCGCAGCTCGCACGGCCTATGCAAATCTGCAGAGTACGCTGGGCTCTGATCAACCTGACACGCGGAGCGCGCGTCAACTGACAAACTCTCGCTTGCCCAGCCACTGACCCATAAGCGCTAACTTGTTTAGGGTGTTTTTCGTCAAAACTCCCACAGAATCGTCATCCTGAAGCGGAGACCTTTGTGCGGGAGCCGGGGCACACTGCAGATCCCTCGGCTGCCCCAGATTTCCTGTCAAAAACCGTAGCTTCGGTCGATTTCATGCGGCTCTCTTTACGGAGAGCCGCATACGTGGCCGCTGGTGGTGCCGCGAAGTAGGAAATCTGGGTACGCTCGGGATGACAAGTGGAGGGTGGTGACTTTTATTAGGGGCCGTCAGATTGGATGGACAGAAAAGAACAGCAGGTCCCTCCACTTCGCTTCGGGATGACAATCACGTGAAAATCAATAAAGTCACAGCCGCTCAGGATGACGATTCTGTGGGAGTTTGATGAAAAACTTTCTACGCGATTCGCGAACACGCTGGTTGGGAGGCTTTCCTGTTAACCGGATCCCGCGCGCCTTCTCGACCATTGATCCATTCACGGATGAGTGAGCAAAACAAAAGAATAAGTTCTGCCGATTGTCGTCTTTCCGGATCGGATTGCGATTAATCAGACGGAGACCGGTCGCGGGCCGCCAGTTGCTGATAACCGCGGCTCTCCAAATTGCGCGACAGGAGCAAAACGATGCAGGAAGAAAATTGCAAACGAATCAGGGCTGCCCGTCATGCGGCGAGCCTTACGCTGCGCCTGGTGTTGCTGGGCAGCTTCGCCACCGCCACGCCTCTCTTTTCCCAAAGCGGCGACTCCATGGATCACTCAAAGTCCACACAAGCACCGCCAGAGCTGGTCCAGGTTGTACGGCAGGCCACGCAAAAGTACACCAATGTCAACGCTGCGATCAGTGCCGGGTATCAACCCGTCCTTGGCTGTGTCTCGGGGTCCGATCATGGCGCCATGGGGGTGCACTACTTGAACCCAAATCTATTGAACGGAGAGGTCGATGCCACGCAGCCCCAAGCCCTGATTTATGAGCCTCTGGGGGGAGGAAGCATGCGCCTGGTTGGCGTCGAGTTCATTGTGGACGCAGCCACCTGGGCAAAAAAGAATGCGGCTCCGCCGCAGCTCTATCAGCAGCTGTTGCAGTTGATTCCCAGCCCCAACAGATATGGCCTTGACACCTTTTACGAACTGCACGTGTGGGCATGGCAGGACAATCCAAATGGCGCATTCGTTGACTGGAATAACAAGGTGAGCTGCAACCTTCAAGGCACTACTCTGTAGATCGACCGCGAGCGCAGGCAAATTCAGGGGGCAGCAGTGCTGTCCCCTGCGAGAGCCGGCCTGGCTCCGCTAGAATCGGTGGATGCATCAGGGACGTTTGATCGGGAAACATGCAGTGGTAACGGGAGGCGGATCGGGCATCGGCGCGGCCACGGCCAGGTTGTTCGCCGCGGAAGGCGCCCACGTGGCGATTCTCGATCGCGATCTGCCGCGCGCTGAACGAGTCGCCACCCAAATCTTTGAGTCGGGCGGAGACGCTGCTGCCTGGGCTTGTGACGTGGCAGAAGAGATTCAGGTTCGCGAGAGTGTAGGCCGTGCCGCGGAACACTTCGGCGCCATCGATATCCTCTTCAACAGTGCAGGCATTGCCATCCGGCGCGCGGTCTCGGATACGGAAACCGACGACTGGGATCGGATTATGGAGATCAATCTTCGCGGTTCGTTCCTCTGCTCCAAGTTCTGCCTCGAACACTTTCGACAGGAGGGCGGAAGCATTATCCACGTCTCTTCGGTAACCGGGATCATGGGCGTGCGCAGCCGCGCAGCCTATAGCGCGTCCAAGGGTGCTCTGGTGGCACTCACGCGCAATATGGCCGTTGATCTGGCCGGGCGCAACATTCGGGTCAACTGCGTGTGTCCGGGCTTCGTCCGCACCCCAATGGCTCAGGCGCTGCTGGAGGATGTCGTGCGGCGCGACCGGCTGGTCAGCATGCACCCGTTGGGGAGGCTCGGCGAGCCCGAGGATGTCGCCATGGCTGTTCTGTTCCTCGCATCGGATGAATCTCGATGGATCACCGGAATCAGCTTGGCCGTCGATGGCGGCTTCTCCGCCGGAAAATCAGAGGAAGTTTAATCTGTAATATCTGTTAACAGGAATCAAGTTTCGCCAACTGGCAGGAGAGAAAACCCGCTACACGATGACTGAAGACATTAAGAAGCAAACTCACGATTCTTCCCTTGGCATGAATCGTGAGATATCTCGCCGCGATTTCATGAATTCCACCCTGCTCGCCTCGGGCAACGCGTTGTTGAGCGGATTGACCCCGCACCAGTTGCTGGCCCAACTGGGCAAGGAGGGCTGGACCGGTTACGGCGGCACCGGCGATTACGCCGAATCGAATGGAAACACGTTTGAAGTGATGGGGGCCGGCCACGAGATTCGGGACCATGTCTTCGCCAACCCTCCGCAGTCGGCGGAGGATACGGGGGAGATCTTTGATGTTGCCATCGTTGGAGGAGGCCTGAGCGGCTTGGCCACCGCGTTGTATTTTCAACAGAGAGCACCACAAGCGAAATCCCTGGTGCTGGAAAACCATCCTATTTTTGGCGGCGAAGCCAAGCGAAACGAATTCGTCGTCGACGGTCATCGACTGATCGCTCCACAGGGTTCTGACCATTTTGCCACGCCAAAGCCAGGTAGCAATATGGCCGGCTTCTATGCCTCTGTCGGCGTGGACGCAAACAAGTTCGAATATCAGAAATGGCAAAGCTCCTCGCCGGAGATTCCCTTGGGCAGGAGCTTCGAACACATTCAGTCCCCTTATGGGCTCTATTTCGGCGCCAATCTTGGGCACCACCCCGGGATGTGGGCGATCGATCCGTGGGGCAAAAAGCTGGAAGGGGCCCCCATAACGGCAAAGGCGCGCAGCGAGATCCTCAAATACCGGGAGTTAGGCCGTTTGGCCGGCGAGAATCCGCGCTCACTCGATGCCATCACCATGGAAGAGTACATGATTCAGAAGTTTGGATTGAGCCAGGAGACGATCCGGAAATTTCTTGTTCCCGGCCCCGGGGACGGTTTCGGAATTGGCGCGGACGTGCTCTCCGCCTACGCCTTCGGTTTCGGTGGCGACCCGATGAATTACGGCGAAGAAACAGCGCTGCAGTCGTTTCCCGGAGGCAATGCCGGTTTCGCGCGCCACATGGTGAAGACCCTGCTTCCAGCGGCGATACCCGGCCCACGCACACTGGAGGCGGTCTGTCGCGGCCGCGTGAATTTCGACGCCCTCGACCAGCCCGGCAACGGTACACGCATCCGTCTCGGCTCGACGGTAGTGCGGGTCGAACATCAAGGTCCTGCCCAGCAAAGCGAATTCGTTCAAATTACCTACACGCGCAAAGGTAAGGTCTACCGGCTGAAGGCCCGGGCGGTGGTCATGGCCGGCGGCAGTTGGACCACCAAGCACGTAGTTACCGACTTACCCTCGGAGCAACGTGCTGCTTATGCCCAGTTCTTCCGTTCCCCTTGCATGTTAGTCAACGTCGCTTTGCGCAACTGGCGCTTCCTATACAAGCAGGGCATCTCGGGAGCGTTCTGGTACGGCGGGTTGGGCATTTATGGATCGGTCCGCAAGTCTCCAACCTTCTCTACCGCGGACAAGACCATCGCTCCGGACTCGCCGGTGGTGATGACTATCAAGGTCCTATTCTGCCGCCCGGGTCTAACGATGGTGGAGCAGCAGAATGCGGGACGCGCCGAACTGCTCTCCACTTCTTACCGGGATTACGAGCGGCGGGTGCGCGAGCAACTCACAGAGATGTTCGCCGCATCCGGTTTCGACGCCAAGCGGGACATTGCAGGCATCGTGCTGAATCGCTGGGGACACGCCTACTGCAGCCCGCAGCCGGGTTTCTTCTTCGGCCAGAATGGGCAACCGGCAAACCGTGACATCCTGCGCCGCGCCCCCTTTGGCCGGATTGCGTTCGCTAATACTGATCTGTCTGGAGACCCCGGGCATACGACTGCTATCGAGGAAGGACAGCGCGCGGCTGCTCAGCTACTAGACCGCATCGGTTAAGTTCAGAAACGGTGATTTCCACGCAAATTAGCGGGTTTTTAAACCCGCGAGAACGCTCTATCTTGCGATGACTGGGTGAAGAGTCTGCGTGAGAACCTACGTCCCATAAACGCTAACTTGTTTAGGATGTTTTTCGTCAACCTACCGACAGAATCGTCATCCTGAGAGTCTGTGACTTTATTGGTTTCACAAAAAAATCGATACTGAAAACAAAGAGCTTAGGTGGGTCAAAAATCGCTAAAAGTCAATAAAGTCACAGCCTCTGAGCGGAGCGCCCCATAGATGGATCGGGTTACACAGCGCTTGTGCCGCGGAGTCGAAGGACCTCGGCGGTGCTTAATTTACCCATGCTGCTCGGAGCTTTTCAACCACCGGGCCCGCACCAGTTTTTCCCTGGGCCGAGAACCAAGGACTTGCTAGCATCTTGCTATGTCCGGCGCCTACATCTACATTCTCGGCAGCCATACGGGCACGCTTTACATTGGCGTTACCAGCAACCTGTATCTCCGGGTCATGCAACATAAGGAGGGCACGTGGGAGGGCTTCACTTCGACCTATGGCTGCAAGCGCCTGCTCTACTTTGAAGGCTACGACGATATTCGCACAGCCATCGCCAGGGAAAAACAACTCAAAGGCTGGCGGCGCAAAGAAGCTCAACCTCATTGGCACGATCAATCCCGAGTTCAAAGACCTTGCACAGACTTGGGGATGGAAGATGATTACAGTGCATGAAAAGATGTATCCGTAACCATCAAGTGCGTATCGCAGCAAATTCTGTTGTCGGCTTCAGTGGTTGAAAAGCTCCGAGCAGCATGGGTAAATTAAGCACCGCCGAGGTCCTTCGACTCCGCGCCACAAGCGCTGTGCGACGCGATCCATCTATGTGGCGCTCCGCTCAGAGGCTGTGACTTTATTGACTTTTAGCGATTTTTGACCCACCTAAGCTCTTTGTTTTCAGTATCGATTTTTTTGTGAAACCAATAAAGTCACAGACTCTCAGGATGACGATTCTGTGGGAGAGCTAACGTACCGGAGACCTTTGTTCGGGAGCCGGGGCGCAGCGCAGATCCCTCGGCTGCGCTCGGGATGACAAGTGGAGGGTGGTGGCTTTTATTAGAGACCGTTAGATCGTATGGACAGAAAAGAAACAGCAGGTCCCTCCACGACGCTGCGCTCCGGAGGGGATGACAATTCGTTTAGAACTCGAAGACTTCGCACGAAAAATCAATAAAGTCACAGCCGCTCAGGATGACGATTCTGTGGGGGGTTGACGAAAAACATCCTAAACAAGTTAGCGTTTATGGGACGTAGTCCTGGATAATTTTCAGCCGTCCCTACGGGACTCAATTTGGAGAGAGTAGTTCTTACACAGGCTCTTCAGTGCTGATGAAAATGCCCCAGATTCGCGATTCCATGTGCCCAATGAACCCGGAGGACAGGTCCATGCCCATCGCGAGCGCGGGTCATGCGGTTTTTGCGGCAACCATGATCGCCCTCGGAATCCTGAGCCTGCTCAAAGGCGATTTCTCCCCGATATGGGCGCCTGTTCCCAAGGGTGTGCCCGCGCGCGAGGTACTGGTCTATTTCTGCGCCTTCATCTCCCTGGCATCTGGAATAGGCCTGCTCTGGCAGCGCACAGCCGCCCCCGCTGCCCGCGTGCTGCTTGCTTGTCTCCTGCTTTGGTTGCTGCTGTTCCGGGTGCCGTACATCTTCCTCTCGCCCAATGTGGAAACTTTCTGGTCCGGAGCTGAGACCGCGGTGATGGTTGCGGCCGCCTGGATACTGTACACCTGGTTCGCCGCTGACTGGGACAAGCAGCGGCTCGCTTTCGCCACCGGCGACAAGGGTCTGCGCATTGCCAGGGTTCTCTACGGCCTCGCCTTGATCCCCTTCGGCCTGGCCCATTTCCGTTATCTCAAAAACACCCTTGTGCTGGTGCCTGGCTGGTTGCCATGGCATGGGTTCTGGGCGTATTTCACTGGTGCTGCCTTCCTTGCGGCGGGCGCGGCAGTGCTCATCGGTGTCTATGCACGGCTGGCAGCCGCGCTCTCGGCGTTCGAGATCGGCATGTTCACGCTTCTGGTGTGGGTACCCATCATGGCGGCTGGCTCCAAGGACGCCTACCAATGGAGCGAGACCGTCGTCTCTGCGGCGCTGACGGCTGGCGCCTGGGTGGTGGCGGACTCGTACCGCGGCATGCCCTGGCTTGCGGCGAACAAGCGTTAGCATCTCCCAAACCGGGGACTATACTGGCGATGCCAATCTTCATTTGCGGGACTGATGCCATCCGGAGTCGGAAGTGCTCATGTGTAAGCTCGCTCTGCTGGCCCTTTGTTGCCTGACCCTTGCCGCGTATGGCCAGCCCGCCGCACCATCGCAGCCTGCCATTCGATACCAATTCGGTGACAATTCGCGGTGGGCAGATCCAGCCTTCGACGACAGCTCATGGCCCATCGCGCAGAATGGCCTTGTTCCCTCCCGCTCCCGCGATACAAACCGTTTCCTCTGGGTGCGGATCCGCGTCCCTGTGCCCGCCAACCTGAACGGTCCGCTAGCCCTTCATCTCGCCGATCTTGGTGTGCAGCCAATGACGTGGCAGGTCTTTGTCAACGGCCAACCTTTGGCGGGCCAGGGGGCTTTCCCGCCCCACGCCGATCCCGCTGATCATCCCGTTTCTCCGGTGATGAATCTGCCTTCTTCGCTCGCCTCGCCGGGATCCGTGGCTGTGGTCGCCCTGCGCGAGTGGCACGCCCCCGCCTTCCTCGAATCCCGCGTTCCCAGCCACCCAACCGCCGTCATCAACGAAGCCGCTGTGCTGAACCTGACGGTGCGTGCCGGCGCTGCAGAAGCCCTGGTTGCCAACGGACCAGAGTATGCCCTAAGCGCTCTGCTGGCGCTCGCCGGCATCGCGCTGCTCGTCTACTGGCACTCCTCCCGCGCCCGCGAATACCTGTGGGCCGCGATCATGCTCCTGAGCCCCCTGGCCACTGCCATACTGTCTTCAGGTCTGGTCACCGCACGTCTCTCGTTCCACGCCCAGACCCTGGCCATAGCCGCAGTCTACAGCGCGGGGCTGTTGGCTGAGATCGAGTTCATGTGGACGCTCTTTCAATTGCGTTCCCGCTGGATCCACCTTCTCTGGCACGCCATATGGATTGCATTCATTCTGGCCGTGATTGCCGAGGCATACTTCCTTGAGTCCCCGGCCTTCCAGCATCTCTGCCAAATCGTCATCGTCGCCGGCCTTGCAGCTTTTGACTGCATCCTCTTCCCTGTCTGCATTCGCGAGATGTTTCGCCCCGGCGGCAATCGCGCCATCGCCGCCGCGCAGAGTCTCATGGAAGTTATCATCTTGCTGGGTGCCCTGGGCTACTCCGTTCACCTCTCGCCCGGGCCCTTCCCGCTGGATCTCTTCCAGCTGACTCTCACGCTCCTGGATATGGCAATCGCCGCCATGCTCTTCCGACGGGCGTGGAAGGCATGGAAAGAGAGCAGCTCCCTGCGCTTGGAATTCGAAGCGGCGCGTGAAGTCCAGCAGCAACTGGTTGTTCCGGCCGTGGATGTTCCGGGGTTCAGGATCGAAAGCGCCTATGCTCCGGCGAAGCAGGTAGGTGGGGATTTTTTTCGCATCCTGCCCGGGGAAAACGGCGGAGTGCTTGTTGTGGTGGGCGACGTGAGCGGCAAAGGTCTGAAGGCCGCAATGACGGTGAGCGCAATCATGGGTGCGCTGCACGACTACTCCTCAACCAGGCCGGCCAGTGTTCTTGCACACCTCAACCGCGTGCTTCATGGACGAGTGGGCGGATTTGTTACCTGCTGCGCTACGCTCATCGCGGCCGATGGCACGATGGCGCTGGCCAACGCCGGAAATCCGGCTCCGTATCGCAATGGAGAGGAAATGGCCGTCCAACCTGGCCTGCCGCTGGGCTTGCTGGAAGCGGCCACCTATGACGAGACGCGTTACCAGATTGCCCCTGGCGACCGGATTACGTTTGTATCCGATGGCGTGATCGAAGCCACCAGCTCTACAGGCGAACTCTATGGCTTCGACCGCACCCAGGCCATCAGCAACCAGCCCGTGCAGACCATTGTGGAAGCAGTCAAACAATTCGGCCAGGAGGACGACATCACCGTCCTCACCCTAACGCTCATCAAGGCCGCCCATGGCTAGTCTCGCCACGCTGCTGCCAATCGAGATGCTGTTCGATCAGCGAATTCCCTGTGGGGATGAGCCCCGGAGAAAGCCAGGTTTTCGAGCGCGGAGATCAGTCCCGGCGAATCGTTAAGGCTCTCTGCCCGGACTAGCTTCAATCCCAGCTCTCGGGCGGTCTGCTGAAATGCCACGTCGATGTCATAAAGAATCTCCACGTGATCGCAAAGGAAACCCACCGGCTGTATGACCACAGCTTCATAGCCCTCATGCTTCAGCCTGGCAAGCGTCTCCTCCACAGTCGGCCCCAGCCAGGAGCCCCCGCTCAGACCCTGGCTCTGAAAGCTGAAGTAGCAATCCCGCGGATCGAGCAGGTCGCGCAGCGCTGTGCCGATGAGCCTGGCAGTCTGCCTGCACTGTTTGTCATAGGGATCGGGCTCGTTTGCCAGTATCATGCCGTGGTATTCCATAGGAGTAGTCGAAGGCAGCACTGTACTGCTGGGCACTGAATGAGCCGTAAACAGAGCCGCCACACGTCCGTTGACAGATGTGTGTGCAAACGCCAGAGCGGACCACATTCTCTCCGCAAACGCTCTTACCAGCAGCGGGTGCTCCGCCCAGGCGGCGACAAACTCCACCTCCATTGAGTTACCCACCGCATCTTCGAGAGCGCGTCTGTAGAGGCCGATGCTTGTCCGTGAATTTTGCGGAGCGAGACAGATGGCTTTCACCTTCTTTATACAATCGGCCTTCATCCGGGCAACCACGTCGGGGATGAACGGCTTCCAGTTGCGCATGGCGACATAGACACGCCGGCGAAGGCGCTCCTGTAAGAGCGCTGCCTGGCGCATGGTCCAGCGAGTGAGGTGGGAGCCTTGAGAGGTGGGCTCATCACCCAGGCCAATGGCGGCATACCGTTCCTGCAATTCCTTCACCACGTGCGCAGGCACGCCGCGGCCGCCGGTAACGAGTTTGAGGTAAGCCTCCATCTCGCCCAGAACATCGGGCGTTCCGTGCGCCAGGAGGAGTACTGCTTCCCTATCTGCTGTTGTCATGTCACCTTCTTTCTCCACGCACCGGGATGGGTTACAAAGTGAAGAGCCGCACCGGCACGGCGTCCGCGATCCACAGCAGCAACTGTGTGACCGTGCCCTGAGAGGAGCGTTGCCTGCTCCCGAGTCCGTCCTCGGGAGCAGGCATCCGCTCAGTCACCCGCCACCGCCTGGGGCTGAAGCGCTTCGATCGCAGCGCGGACCCCCGCGGCGTATTCACGATCCACCTGGGCGAAGAGTGCAAGCTGCCGCTCGACGATGGCATCAGGCACTCCCTGCATGGCTGCGGCGTAGTTCGAAAAGAGCCGCTGCTTCTGCCTGGGGGAGAAGAGGCGAAAGAGCGCACGGGGTTGCGAGAAGTCGTCGTTGCCGGCGCGATGGTCGTAGCGGCCCGCATCGCCGGAGATGCGCAGCGGCGGCTCGGCAACGCTCTTATCCTGAACCGGTCCGCCGAAGCTGTTGGGCTCGTAATAGGCATCGGGGTTGCCGGAGTCGTTGCCGAAGAAGCGCATGGCTCCATCCTTGTGGTAGTGGTGCACCGGGCATTTAGGCGCGTTGACCGGGAGCGCCTCATAGTGCGTGCCCAGGCGGTAACGGTGCGCGTCGGCGTAGGAGAAGATGCGGGCCTGCAGCATCTTGTCCGGGCTGAAGCCGATGCCGGGGACGATATTGGAGGGGCTGAATGCAGCCTGCTCGATCTCCGCAAAGTAGTTCGATGGGTTGCGGTTCAGCTCCACTTCTCCAACCTCGATCAGCGGATATTCGGAGTGCGGCCAGACCTTGGTGAGGTCGAAGGGGTTGTAGCTGGTCGTCTCGGCATCAAGCTCGGGCATGATCTGCACAAAGAATTTCCATTTGGGGAAGTCTCCTTCGGCGATGGAGTTGTACAGATCTTCCTGGGCGCTTTCGCGGGTTTTTCCGATGACCTGCGCCGCTTCCGCATTGGTGAAGTGGCGATGTCCCTGCCGGGTTTTGAAGTGGAACTTGACCCAGAAGCGCTCGCCCTGGTCGTTCCACAGACTGTAGGTGTGCGAGCCGTAGCCGTTCATGAAGCGCGGGCTCTGCGGAATACCCCGGTCACTGAACAGGATGGTGATCTGGTGCAGGCTCTCCGGGCTGAGGGACCAGAAGTCCCACATGGCCGTGTTGGAACGGAGATTGGTTACCGGATGACGCTTCTGGGTATGGATAAAGTCGGGAAACTTGTAACCGTCACGGATGAAAAATACCGGGGTGTTGTTGCCCACCAGGTCCCAGTTCCCTTCCTCGGTGTAGAACTTGACGGCGAAGCCGCGCACATCGCGCTCGGCATCGGCGGCGCCCAGTTCGCCGGCGACGGTGGAGAAACGGATAAGCAGGTCGGTTTTCTTGCCTGGCGCGAAAACCTTCGCGCGCGAGTAGGGGGTCAGGTCCCCGGTGATCGTGAGGGTGCCGAATGCGCCGGTGCCCTTGGCATGGACGACGCGCTCGGGAATGCGCTCGCGGTTCTGGTGCGCCAAGCTTTTCGATCAGCTGATAGTCCTGCAGCAGCACCGGCCCGCGAGGACCGGCAGTCACGCTATTCTGGTTATCGGGGACCGGCGCGCCGGCAGTCGTGGTCAGATGTTCGCTCATATTCAGAATCCTCTTTGCCTTACAAGTCAAACTTTACCGGGGCGGCGATGATCGGTAAAATTGATTGTTATGAAGGTGACGATAGACCACGGCTATTGTCAGGGGCCTAGGCGATGAACCTACAGGAATTTCGATATATCGCGGCAGTTTCCTCGTTGCGCCATTTTGGCCGTGCGGCCGAAGCCTGCCATGTCAGCCAGCCAACGCTGAGCTCTCAGATTCGTAAGCTGGAAGAGGAACTCGGTGTCGCGCTGTTCGAACGCACCAACAAGCGGGTTGAGCTTACACCGGCCGGCGAGCGCATTCTGGAGCATGCCAATCGCATTCTGGAAGAGGCAGGTCAGATCGAGGCGATTGCAAAAGCGGTGCGCGATCCCATGCGCGGTCCCCTGCGTCTGGGCGTGATCCCTACGCTAGCGCCCTACCTGATGCCTCTCATACTGCACTCTCTGCAGACGGAATATCCCGGGCTCACCGTCGAACTGTGGGAGGATGGAACCCGCCGGCTGATCGAAATGGTGCGCAATCATCGCTTGGATGCCGCGCTGTTGGCGACGGTAGTGGAAGAGCCTGAGTTGACCCAGCTCTCGCTCTTCGATGAGCCGCTGATGGCAGCCCTGCCTCCCCATCATCCGCTGGCCCTGCACAAGACGGTTGCGGAATCGGAGCTCGCCGGGGATTTGCTGGTGCTGGCGGATGGGCATTGCCTGTCGAACCAGACCCTGGAGGCCTGCGGACGCAGCCAGCATGATCAGGGGGGCTTGCAGGCAGCTAGCCTGGAGACTCTGGTCAACCTGGTTGCGGCCGGATATGGAACGACTTTGATCCCCGCGCTGGCCGCGGCTTCCCTGAGCATTCGTGACATTATATTGCGGCCGCTGCAGGGCAAGACGGTGCGTACGATCCGCCTCGCCAGCAGGCCAACCTTTCCCCGTCCGCAGGCCCTGCATGCGTTGGAGAAAGTGATTCGCAAGGCCGTGAAACCACATCTCCGCGCAGGCCCGGGCACGCATCACTCGCAGCGAAATAAACCGAGTCCTGCGCGTCGTGTGCTCGAAATTACTAACTGAGAGATCGAGCGCAATCGCCATCCGCGCTCCATGGAGGAATGACAATTGTCCGAACTACCCGCTGTACCGCTAACGCTTGAAGGTTCGTGTGTCCTGCACCAGATGTTTCACTTCGATTGGAACGCATGGAAGGACGTCCGTTCCGAGCAACGTCACCGCATCGAGACCGAGGCGGCCGAGCTATTTGCCCGATGGGAGGAGGGACCAAAACAGGAGCATCCGAATCAGTCCGCTGTCTTTTCCCTGCTTGGACACAAGGGCGATCTGATGCTGATTCATTTTCGCGATTCGTTTGCAGACCTCAATCGCGTCGAGTTGGAACTGGCGCAGACCGGCTTGCATGCCTATCTGCGGCCCTCGCACTCCTATCTATCCATCGTTGAGCTTGGTCTGTACGAGTCGTCGGCCAAGACGTATAGCGCACTTGCTGAAAAGGGATTGCAGATTGGTACGCCAGAGTGGGATGCGGGCATCCGGGAGGTGGTGGAGCGGCAGTCGAAGGCTATGTCACAGCGGTTGTATCCTGCGATTCCAGCCGCGCAGTATCTCGGCTTTTATCCTATGGATCGCAAGCGGGGAGAGAACGTGAACTGGTACACCGAGCCCATGGCCGATCGCCAGAGCATGATGCACGAACACGGGCTCATTGGCCGTCGTTACGCCGATTCAGTACGCCAGATCATAACCGGTTCCATTGGCTTCGACGATTGGGAATGGGGTGTCGATCTCTTTGCGCAAGATCCCCTGGTCTTCAAGAAGCTGATCTATGAGATGCGCTTTGACAAGGTCAGTGCGGTCTACGCTCAGTTTGGGCAATTTTTTGTTGGAGTGCGCTTGCCCGCGGCAAACCTGAAGGAATGGCTAGCGGGCCGGTTGATCTAAGAGGCCTGCGCTAAACATAGCCACAGGTGCGGTCCCGCCTGCCCCGGTAAGCCGTGGGGCGAGCAGGGGCCGCATGAGGTTCACACCTTAGGCAGCCGGCCGATATCCCAACCGCAACCGAGTGCTGAAAACCCCCATCTTTGGGGGGTATCATGACAGCAAATGGGGCAGGTCTGGACTCCCGAACAGATTTCCGTTGTCTATCGAGGACCGGCCAAGCCGACGGTTCTGATGCGCTTGGCGGTCCGCTGCTCCTTTGTCGCATTCTTGTGTGCTACCACATTGGGGATGGCCCAAGACGGAGCGGGTCGCCTTGACAATCAGCTCGACAATCCCCCCGTCAATCTTGGAGTGGTGCGGCAGGCGTATGTGGAGCCTCGCACAATCACCGTGCCTGTAGAGGACGCCCAGGGTATCCGTTTCACGCGACTCTCCACCGACGAGGGGTTATCGCAAACGAAGGTATCCCAGATTGTGCAGGACGATCAGGGCTTTATGTGGTTTGGTTCCCAGTATGGGCTGAATCGGTACGATGGCTACAAATTCAAAGTCTTTAAGCACGAGCATGGTGTTGCTAACAGTCTGAGCGGAGTCTACATTTACTCGCTGTTCAAAGACCGCTCGGGGACACTTTGGGTCGGATGCGATGAGTTCCTCGATCGATTCGACCCGGTCACAGAGACATTTACTCACTACCGCATCGATAGCGAGGGTGCGCAAGGCGAAACCGTTCCCGTCACCCACATCAGCCAGGACCACATGGGTATGATGTGGCTGTCAACCAGCAGAGGCCTCTACAAATTCGATCCCTCGACGGGGCGGACCATCCGCTATCGTCACGATCCGAACAACCCTTTTAGCCTGAGCAGCGACGAGATTAAAGCAACCGGCGAAGACCGGACGGGGAGGTTCTGGGTCGGCACGAGCGAGGGGCTTGATGCGTTCGATCGTGATACCGAGAAGGTAACCCTGCACGTTCCACTACGTGAACGTATTGTTATGTCGTTCTATGAGGACCGCTTCGGCGTGCTCTGGATCATCCATGACACGCGAGGTGGGTTGGCTGTCTTCGAACGAACGACCAACACACTCACCCACTATTCGTTCGGCAAGGGTCAACGCGGAGTGAGAGCGATTCTCGAAGACCGGGACGGGACTCTGTGGTTTGGGACGCTGGGCGATGGCCTTCTCAAATATGACCGCAAGGATAGGAAATTCATCCGCTACCGTAACGATCCCACCAACCCTGAAAGTCTCGGCGAAGACAGTTTGGCTGCCTTGTTTCAGGATCGCGAAGGAAACATTTGGGCGGGCCTGCATATGATGGCGCCCGCCCGGTTTTCCACCAGGCCGCCGCTCTTTGAGTCATTCAAGCACGAGCCCGGCAACTCCAACAGCCTGAGCGGGACGATGGTGAATGGTATCTATGAGGATCGGGAAGGAATGCTGTGGATTAGCGCGATTAGCGCTTTCAACCGAGTCGATCGTAAGACAGGACAATACACCGTCTATCCGACCGCGGTACCGGGCGCCTATTTCCCCCCGATTTCGATCATCGAAGACCCGTCAGGATTTCTCTGGGCGGGTAGCGACGGGCTTGGACTGATCCGTTTCGACCCGCGGACTGGCCTTTTCAAGACGTTCCGGCATAGCCCAACGGATCGATTCAGTGTGAGCAGCGACGTTGTGATTCGGCCATTCATCGATCACGCCGGTACGCTGTGGCTCACCACGACCGATGGCCTCGACCGTTTCGATCCGGCGACTTCTCACTTCACCGTGTACAAGGCCGACAAACGAAACACTGCCCAGCTGGATATCGATATCAAGGAGGATGGTAAGGGAGCGTTATGGATTGGCACGGATTCCTCAGGTCTGCAACGCTTCGATCCAACCACCGGGCAGTTTACCGCTATCTACAAACACAACGAAAACGATCCAACGAGTCTAAGCAACAACCGGGTTAACTCCGTGCACTTCGATCACTCAGGGACCATGTGGGTTGGCACGCAAAACGGGCTCGGCAAATTCGACTCCAAGACAGGCAGCTTTAAGACCTACTACGAACAAGATGGCCTTTCTGGAAATCTCGTGAGCTGCATCCTTGAGGACGAGCGCGGCAATCTATGGATGAGCACAAACAACGGGCTGTCGGTATTCGATCCCTCAAAGCAAACATTCAAAAACTACTCCGCCGCCGACGGCCTTCCCGGCTCTGATTTAACCGGCTGGGGCAGTTGCTCCAAGAGCTCGAGTGGCGAGATGTTTTTTGGGGGATTCAGCGGGGGCGTAGCTTTTCATCCGGACAAGGTCGTGGACAGTCCATACGTTCCGTCTGTCGTTCTGACTGATTTCCGGCTTTTCGACCGCCCCGTGGCGGTTGGAGGTGATTCCCCGCTCAGTAAGTCCATCGGTTACACCAGTGCCCTTAGTCTTTCTCATGACCAGAACGTCTTCTCGTTGGAGTTCTCCGCACTCAGCTATTTCAATCCGGCGAGCAACCGCTACCGATACAAGCTGGACGGATTAGACCGCCAATGGCACGAGGTGGGCAGCAACCAACGATTGGTGACTTACACTACCCTACCGGCGAGGACCTATACCTTCCGTGTGCAGGGGGCAACCAGCCGGGGTGCCTGGAGCGAGCCAGGCTTGGAGTTAGCGGTCAAGATTCTGCCTCCGTGGTGGAGTACCTGGTGGTTCCGTACCATCTGCGCGGTCGTTGCTGTAACGCTGCTGGGGGGACTTTATCAATGGCGCATACGGCAACTTCGAAGGGAAGAAAAACACCTGCGGGACGTTGTGGCAACAATTCCGGCAATGGCGTTCTCCGCCCGGCCCGACGGGTCCACTGAATTCGTAAATCGGCCTTGGCTGGACTACACAGGCTTTTCGGAGAAGGACAACTCAAGCTCTGGCTGGCAGACCACCATTCATCCAGACGATTTGGATGAGCACCTCAACAAGTGGCGAGCGTCGCTGGCAACCGGCGCGCCGTTCGAGAATGAGGCACGTCATCGCGATGCGAATGGCGAATATCGCTGGTTTCTCGTTCGAGCTGTGCCGTTGCGCGGTGGGCACGGAAATATTCTCAAGTGGTATGGAACCCTGACGGACATTGAAGATCGCAAACGCTCAGAACAAGAACGCGAAAGAATACGTCAGCTACAGGCGGATCTCGCGCACGAGAACCGGCTAAGCATGATGGGACAGCTGACCGCCTCGTTGTCTCACGAGCTAAAGCAGCCCATCACTGCGGCAATCACAGACAACAAGACCTGCTTGCGGTGGCTTACACGCGACCAGCCGGATGTGGAAGAGGCGCGCGAAGCAACCATGAGAGCCATGAAAGGCACCACCCGTGCGGCCGAGATCATCGACCGTTTGCGATCTCTGTATAAAAAAGGCGCTCCCCCCGAGCACGAATTGCTCGATGTGAACGAGTTAGTCGGTGAAATGCTCTTCCTGCTGCGCAGCGAGGCCCACCGCTACTCAATTAACATGCGCACCGACCTTGCCTCCGGCCTTCCCACAGTTACGGCAGATCGCGTGCAACTGCAGCAGGTATTAATGAACCTCATGCTCAATGGCATCGAGGCGATGAAAGACACTGGCGGGGAACTCACGATAGAGACGGAGCTGGTTCAAAATGGTCAACTGCTCATCTCCGTCAGCGACACCGGTGTGGGATTGCCGGCCGATAAGACTGACCAGATTTTCAACGCTTTCTTCACCACCAAACCTCAGGGCTCGGGCATGGGCTTGGCGATCTGCCGCTCCATAATCGAATCACACGGCGGTCGCTTGTGGGCGAACGCCAACAACGGACAGGGCGCGACCTTTCAGTTCACTCTACCTGCTTAACGCCCGCTCACTTCCGCGCTGTGCAAACTTGGAGCCGGTGCAGCACCATCCCTCTACTTTGTCATCCCTCCGCTGCGCTCGGGATGACAAAGCGGAATCGATAACCGGCAGAATCTCTGCTGAGTTTTTTTAACCAATAAACCCCTTCTCCGCGCTACACTGCTCTGCACTCACCCTTTGGACATTTCTTATGAAGCCCAGCTCTGTTGTTATGTTTCTCTGCCTCGCCGCCTGTTCCGTAGCTATCGCGCAGACCAAGCGGGCGCTCCTTATCGGCATTGACACATATGAGCCACCAGGCGCTCGAGTGAAGGTTCCCGTGGGAACACCCGCGGAAGGCCGCTTTGCGACCGGCATAACCTTCGTGAATCTGCAAGGCCCGACCCATGACGTCGATGCCATGCGCGAGCTGCTCACTAGCGTCAAGTTTGGTTTTCCGAATGATGATCAACATATTCACATCTTGCTTGACTCGGCCGCGACCCATGACGCCATCCTTGCCGCGATGCACAAGTATCTGGTCCAGGAACCGGAGCGCGGCGACACAGTCGTCCTGTACATATCGTCCCACGGTTCCCTGCGCGTAAATACGTTATCCGATGGGCAGGCCTATGATCTTCAAGGTAAGCCGACACCGCTGGATAATACAATCGTTCCCGCGGACGCATACCTCGGCGCCGAAGACGTGCTGAATCGAGACCTTCGGCGCATCTTTGTAGAGGCAGCCGACAAGGGAGTCCACCTCACTGCGATTATCGATGCCTGCCATTCGGGCGGCCAGGCGCGCGGCACGAGTGATCCAAATCGTGTCGCGCGAAGCCTGGGCTACGATCCGCGAGACCTCCGCTTGGCTCCCGATAAAAATCCTGACGGCTCTCCAGTAACCGCACCAGAGGACCGCAAAGACAACCCAGTGTTAGTCTTCTCCGCGGCGCAAAAAGACCAGTCGGCAATTGAGCTGCAGAATGCTTCTCCACCGCATGGCGTGTTTACGAATGCACTGGTAGAAGCACTGGAAGCTTTGCCGGCCAATGCTCCGGCTGGCGATGTCTTCAAGCGAGTGCTCGTCGACATGGAGACCTCAGGAGAAAACCAGCAGCCCGCACTCGACACCACTCCTGAGCGCAAACGGCAACCACTTTTCGGTGGTGACGCGTCAAAGGGTCCGATACGTGCTTCCGTGGTCAGCGTTGATGGCAAGACCGCTGTGCTCGACATTGGCCCAGTTGCCGACATAGGAATTGACAGCGAATTCACCGAGATGACCGCTGAGAACGGGGTTAAAGCCGTTCTCAGAGTTACTGAGGCGGTAGGTATCGCGCGCTCGAACGCCGTGCTAGTCTCCCCGGATAATGCTCTCGTTCATCCTAAAGACATCGTCGAGCTGACGAAATGGGTTCCAGCCCCCCGACCGGAACTACTCTTCTACGCTGGGCCGGCCAACCTCACCACCGAGCAGATTCAGAGTGCTCTGGCTGCTTTGCGGAGTACCAAGAGCCAGCTCGTAGCTGACCCGTCCTCTGAGGGCTGGACCCACATGATCGCCTGGGATGGCACAAACTGGACTCTACAGGCTCGCACGGCTAACCAACCGGCAGAGCGGAAAAAGCGGACGGATACAGCACTTACTCAAAGTCATGCCGCTCCTGCCGTTCGCTTAGGACCGGCTCTAAGTGCGGCGAACCTTTCCCGGCGCCTGGCAAAAGAAAGCATAATCTGGTTCAACCCACCTCTTCCAAGTGACATCGCTTCGGGACTGCTGCACGATAAAACGATCTCCGCTAAGCTCGTCTCCGACCGCACACAGGCAATGTATATAGCAACGGGAACCGCGATCCCCACCGGGCTGGCTTACGCCTGGTACAAGCGCGGAGATTA
The DNA here is from genome assembly GCA_963821315.1 of uncultured Acidobacteriaceae bacterium. GTDB lineage: Bacteria > Acidobacteriota > Terriglobia > Terriglobales > Acidobacteriaceae > PALSA-350. Next base: position 382,057 of record CAWGDP010000026.1, read on the forward strand.
CGATACGGGCGTACAGACGCCGTCCGGGTTGGGTGCGGGGTGCTCCCCGGCCTCACCTATGCCGCTCCGTACCGAGTGGGTGAAGGTTGAGTCCGATACCACCACGCCATCTGCGCTATCGGCGGGGCTCACGACCTCCGCTTTACTGCTGGCAAGGTTGAATGGATGGCTTCACCTTGAGTCGACCGTCACCGGCGCGCAGAGTTTTCCCTACACGCTGGGGTTAAGACGGATCGCAGATGGCCAGTTTGCAGCGGATGGCGGCAAGACCTACCGGGACGAGCGCTATTCCTTCACGCTGAACGGATCCGCTGACACCATCGGCGTCGAGCCACGTTGGGTGTATGTCCTCGGCATCGACTGCCAGGGAAACGGAAAACTTCTGTGGCCGCGCGGGCCCGGTGGCCGCTTTCCGACCACCAACGGTAGGCTCGCCTCGATTCCACTTCCCGGTGCGACGGTAAAGATCACCCCACCCTATGGAACGGATACTTATATTTTGCTGACCACGGCTACACCCCTGCCGGAACCCGAGGTTCTAAGCTTCGACGCAGCTACCAGGGGTGGCAACCAAAGTCCATTGCAAAGTCTGCTCCAACAAACCAACGCTGGTACGCGAGGCAATTCGGAGGAAGCGCCGACTGATTGGGGCGTACAGCTATTGCAGCTGCACAGTCAGCCGTGAACCTGTCTGTGGTTAGCGCTTACCGTGAGGGTCATACTGGAAGCACTGCTCGATCGACACACCAAGCACGTTCGCCACTTTGAACGCAGTCTCAAGCGAAGGTGAATACTTGTCCTGCTCGATCGCGATGATGGTCTGGCGTGTGACCCCGATTCGATCGGCCAGTTCCTGTTGCGTCATCTCCTTCATGGCCCGGAGTTCTCGAATCTGATTGCGTATAGCGGCCATCAGAGTGGTCTCCGGTAAGCCACAATTTGCGCAGCCGTCTTGGTGATATCTGCAATCACCAACATGCCAAAGAAGACGTTCAGGAAATGAAGCCCTACCATCCTGTTATCCAATTGAAGATGGCCGACCGTAGCGTGAAACCACAACATGCCCAGCCCGACGACCATGAGTGATGCTATGGTTAGATAACCTGCGCGATAACCTCGTAACTCAATCAAACGATCTCGCTCGTCTGTGATACGGTTGCGCGTCAAGGCGGCAATGATCGACTGCAGAATTACCTGTAACACGATAATCGAGATAATCATGCCTACGACCTTGTTGACGGAGTTTTGCTGGTGCAGGAAGAAGTAGGGGCCGTACACCAGGAGCTCCGCCACCAGAGAGGCGTAAAGAGACTTCTCCCGGTATGAAAGGTTTGTCGTCATCGCGAGGCACCCCTTTGTTAAAAATATTTAACATACCGAAGATAGCGCAACCGACCGAAACATGTCAAATATTTTTAACATTACTTCGGGTGACGATAGCCGCGAGGGCCCGGGACGATCTTTTGCCTTCGTCCAGTTCGGGCCTTGGGCTTGACTTTAATAAACGGCGATTCAATAATTCGCCCAGTCTCTTTGCGAGGTGCTGCCATGGCGGGGACTTCCACTTATCAACCCCCGGACTTGCATGATTGTGTGGTGCTCGTGGCCGGCGCTACTCGAGGAGTGGGACGCGGCATCGCTCTGGCGTTTGGCGAAGCCGGCGCGACGGTGTACTGCACCGGGCGCAGCTCGCGCACGGCGCTGGTTTCCGGCGCCAAGCCGCTGTCCAGTGAGCAGCGGAGCAAGGCCTTGCCGGCCGAATATTACACCGGTCGCCCGGAAACGATTGAGGAGACTGCCGAGCTGGTGACTGCGCGCGGCGGCAAGGGCATTGCCGTCGTCGTCGACCACCTGGACGTCAGCCAGGTCGAGAAACTGGTGGCAGACATCCGGGCCGGGCAAGGAAAGCTGCACGTGCTGGTAAACGACATTGCAGAAAGCGCGGAGCACGAATTTGGCAAGACCTTCTGGGAAGCCGGCCTGGAGCGCGGCTTCGCCATGTTCCGCAATGCAATTCATACCCACATCATCACCAGTCAATGCGCTGCTCCGCTGTTGATCGAAACGGCCAACTCGGGCCGAACCGGATTGATCGTGGAGATCGGCGATGGCGACACCTATACCTACCGGGGGCATTTGTTCTTCGATCTGATCAAGACCACGGTGATCCGGCTGGCCTTTGCCATGGCGTACGAGCTGCGCAAGAAGAATGTCGCCGCCGTCGCCCTCACGCCCGGTTTTCTGCGCTCAGAAGTGATGTTGGAGCGTTTCGGCGTGAGCGAGGCGACCTGGCAAGACGCGGTGAAGAGTGAGCCGGATTACATCTCTTCTGAAACACCGCTCTACGCCGGACGGGCAACCGTAGCCCTGGTTAACGACCCTGGTCTAATGAAGAAGTCAGGCCGCGTCTTCAGCACCTGGGGGCTATCCGATGAGTATGCATTTTGCGACGCCGACGGCCGCAGGCCGCACTGGGGCCGGCACTTTGTGGGCAAATACGGCGATCATATGAATCCATGCGACGAGGGTTTCTATAAGTATTGGTTCGGAGGCGCGGTCCAAGCGCTCTTCCCCGACTGGCCATCCTGATTTAGACGTGTCAAACGCACATCAATCAAACGCAAACAGCGCCCACGCCACTAAAGAAGCCAGAACGATCAGGAGGAAGTGGCCCAGGTATATCGGTCCCACGAGTGGAATCGTGCCACGCGCAGGTGAATCCCCAAGATTGGCTATCCCCATCCGTCCGCCCTTGGACAAAGGCGTTCTTCTTGATTTATCCGCTCTCATAGTCGCGTTCCGACTATATCGGATTTCGACTATAAAATCAAGTCGATCCTGACGAAAAAACAGCGTCGAGTGCTGTGGTATCCCACTCAAGCCAAAACCGGGCGTGAATGGGGATACTACAGCGACAGAAATTCCGCGCTGCTCAACCTACGGAACCAGACTGCAGGCCCATTCGTATATATGGTTGGCGTCGCAGGCCAATCCGAGGGATCGCAAGATGCAGACTTTGCTTCAGAACCTCCGCTTCAGTTTGCGCTTGCTGGGAAGAAATCCCGGCCTGACCATCACGATATTGCTGACCGTGGCGCTGGGAATCGGCGCCAACACCGCCATCTTCACAGTGGATTACGCGACCCTGCTGGCTCCCCTGCCCTTTCCCCAGCCCAATCAGCTGGTGATGGTCTGGTCCAGCATTCAGGGAAACCGCAACGGCGTGGCCGCCGGCGACTTTACCGACTGGAAGCAGCAGAACACCGTCTTCTCAGACCTCAACGCCTGGAGCGGGACTAGCTTCAATATCGCGACCAAAGATCAGCCGCAATATCTCCAGGCGAGTCTCACCACGCCAGGCATGCTGCAGATGCAAGGTGAGCCGCTGTTCCTGGGGCGCTACTTCCTGCCCGAAGAAGGTGTGGCAGGCCATGAACACGTGGTGATCCTGACCCACAAGCTGTGGCTGAAACTGGGGGCAGATCGAAAGATCGTGGGCACCACCCTGCGCCTGGACGGCGAACCCTACACCGTAGTCGGCGTACAGGCCGCGGGCGATCAGGATCGCGGGCAGAACCAGCTCACCGTCCCGCTGGTCTTCAAGCCGGAACAGCTCAACCACGACTTTCACTGGCTGCTGGTGATGGGCCGGATGAAGCCGGGTGTGACCCTCCAACAGGCCCAGGAGAATATGACTGGGGTCACGGCTCACATCGCGCAGGTGTATCCCAAAAGTGACAAGGGCTGGGGCGCCAAGATCGAACCGCTCAAGAACGATTTTCTACCCCCGGAGCGCATCCAGATGCTGTGGCTCCTGCTCGGCGCCGTCGGCTTTGTGCTGCTCATTGCCTGCGTCAATGTGGCCAATCTGCTGCTGGCGCGCGGCATGGTGCGGCAAAAGGAGCTGGCCGTACGCAGTGCACTGGGTGCGGCGCGAACCACTATCTTTGCCCAATTGCTGACCGAATGCCTGCTGCTGGCACTTGCCGGGGGAGTCCTGGGAGTGGCCCTGGGGTATGCCATGCTGCAGGGACTGATCGCCGTGATGCCCACCGGCACCCTGCCCAATGAGGCGAATCTGCAACTTAACATTCCCATTCTCCTCTTCGCACTGGCGGCGACCACCCTGGCCGGGCTGCTGGCAGGCTGTGCCCCGGCATGGTATGCCTCCCGTGTCGATCCCGGCGAAACCCTCAAGGAGGGCGGCCGCACCGGGACGAGTGTGGGCAAGCATCGGTTGCGCCGGATTCTCGTCACCGCGGAATTTGGACTGGCCCTGGCCTTGCTTGCGGGCGCCGGCTTGGCGATTCATAGCTTCTGGAACCTCACCCAAGTGGATCTCGGCATCCGCACCGACCACGTGCTGGCTTTCTCTCTGCCGGTGCCCGACTCACGATCGAAAGATCCGGTCCAGATCACTGCGTACTACCGGGATATCCTCGCCCACATCGATGCGGTTCCCGGGGTTTCCCACGCCGCGGTGATGACCGGGTATCCCCTCTATGGCGGCGGTTTCGGCATGCCGTTCACGATCGCCGGCGGACGGGCCTACTCCGATCCATCGCAGCGGCCGGGATCCGGCTTTGGCATGGTGACCCCGGATTACTTCTCCACCTTAGGCATTCATATCGTGAAAGGACGGCCGTTTAGCGATCAGGACACCGCCACCACCATAAAGGTCGCTATGGTGAACGAGTCGTTCGCCAAAAAATATCTGCAGGGCAAAGATCCGCTGCGCCAGCGCGTGGTGGTGGAGGAGCTCATTCCCGGCGTGCAAAAGCTCGGGCCTCCGGTGGAGTGGCAGATTGTCGGGGTGTATCACGACGTCCATGCCGCCGACCGGCACAACCGGTTGGAGGAGATGCTGGTTCCCTTCTGGCAGATCCCGTGGCCGCAGGCGACCTTTGCCGTCCGCACGGCGCAAGATCCGGCTTCCATGCAGGCCAGCATTGCGGCGGCGGTGCATGCGGTCGATGCGCAGATTGCGCTGGCCGAACCGAAGACTCTGGATCAGGTACGAGAGGAATCACTGGCCAGCGAGCGGTTCACACTGATCCTATTCGCCAGCTTCGCCGTGGTGGCGTTGTTTCTAGCCACGCTGGGTATCTATGGCGTGGTGGCGTTTTCGGTAGCCCAGCGCTCCCATGAGATCGCGATCCGCATGGCGCTGGGCGCCACACGCAACCGGGTCGTAGCGCTCATGGTGGGGGAAGCGGCGGTGCTCGCCGCCATCGGGATGTGCCTGGGACTGGTGGGAGCCTATTTCGTAGGGCGGGCGATGCAAAGCATGCTGTTTGGCGTGCATGCGCTGGATCTCTCGGCCTTCGGCTCCGTGGGGCTGATCCTGCTGGCCGCGGCTCTGCTGGCGTGTTTTCTTCCCGCGCGCAGAGTGGCGTCGATCGAGCCCATGCGCGTGCTTCGTACAGAATAACTGCACACTGCTCTCGCGCCTTCTTTGCCCTTGCCGGGAAGGACGAGACGTCGTTGTGATATGCGTCTCATTTGTTACCTTGGTTGTCCGACGACCAGCTATATCGACCTGAGCGCCGATGAGCCCGGCAAAAACTTGCGTTGACTTTCGAGCGGCCAATTCTTAAAGTCTAATCACCACCTAGCAGGCCAGTCATGCAAAAACCACCGTAAACCAAATTAGTTAAAAAGGGGTTGACTATGAAACGCAGCATGGTTCGCACCAAACGTCCCAGATCAGCAGAAGCTTCCACCGATACAAAAACCCATAAAATACTAGCTATAGTAGTTTTCTGCGTCCTCGCACTGATAATCCCTCCGGCCATGCATGGCCAGGCCACGGGAAGTTTCTCCGGCAATGTCCTCGATAAATCCGGATCAGGTATAGCGGGAGCGAGCGTCATTGCTACTGCTCAGGGAACCGGACTGACGCGAGACACCAAGACAGATGGCGCCGGACACTATCTGCTCCCTTTGCTCCCGGTAGGGACCTACACCGTGCATGTCGATGCGACGGGCTTTCAAAGCGTTGAATCCAAGGATCTGACTCTCCGGACTGATGAGGCCCGCGAACTCGACTTTCCTCTCCTGCCCGCGACCGTAGTCACCACGGTCGCGGTTTCCGGTGGTGATGCCGTGGCTGTCGAGTCCGCCAATCCCTCCCTTGGCCAGGTCATCAACTCTCAGGAGGTCTCCCAGCTGCCCCTGAATGGCCGTGATTTCGTTCAGTTGGCCACGCTCACCTCCGGCGCTACCGCAGAGACCAACCCCAACAGCTTTTTCACCTCCGCCGCCAGCAGTGAGGTGGCCGCGCGCGGTTCCTTTTCGCTATCGGTCGGTGGCTCCCGCCCCAACGCCACAGACTGGCTGCTGGATGGCGTCGACAATAACGAACTCACTGCGGGCGGTATCGCCATTTTCTCCTCCATCGATAGCATTCAGGAATTCAAGGTCCTGACCTACACCTATTCGGCCGAGTACGGTACCCGGGCCGGACCCTCCGTGCTGGTCACCACAAAATCCGGGTCCAACGACTTTCACGGGACCCTCTACGAATTTCTGCGCAACACCTCTCTCGATGCCGACAGCTACTTCGCCACCTCGAAGCAAAAGTTCAACCTGAACGACTTTGGCGGCTCCGTTGGCGGTCCCATCCGAAAGAACAAGACCTTTTTCTTCATCGATGGCGAACAAAAATTTCAGCTCCAAGATATTCCCTTTACCGGCTTGGTGCCTTCGCTGGCCATGCGCACGGGCGATTTTTCCAGCGACCCTTTTGGTAATCCCTTTTCCAGTCCCGTCATCGTGAACCCCAACATGGTTGGAGCGGCCACGCCCGCGAACCCGAACGCTATCTACTTTCAGTGCACTGCCGCAGGAGTTCCTCTCCCTGCCAACCCCGATGGAAGCCAAGCCCCGGGCACTCCCTGTAACAAGATTCCAGCCAACCTGATCAACCCCATTGGACAGGCCATGATCGACCTGTACCCAACTCCCAACGCCAACAATGCTGCAGCGGGTATCAACTACACCAGTCAGCCTGTACGGCAGCTGGACGATACCAGGTTCGATATCCGGCTGGACCAAACGTTTTCCGAAAGGGATAACGCTTTTGGCCGTTTCAGCTACGACCAGGCATTCTCTTTTGTGCCCGGCGGCTCACCAGGATTTGCCGAGGCCAACGCCTTCGGCAGCAACCAGCGCATCAGAAATCACGCGCGCAACCTAGCGCTGGGCGAGACCCATGTGTTCAACGCCAACATGGTCAACCAGGCCTCCTTTGGTTATAACCGCATCTTCGACTACATCAGTTCGCAAGGCACGGGGAGCTGCATCTCCTCAACGATTGGGGGCGGCATTCCCAACGCCAACCTGGGATGTGCTCTCGGCAGCTCTACCTGTACAAATTTTTATAGCTGCGGTCTGGTTTCGACGGAGTTCCAGGGCGGCTATTGGGCCCTGGGCGATCGCGGCTACTCTCCGTTCCAGGGTGGAACCAACATCTTCTCATTCCGCGACTCGCTCGATTACATCCACAATAAGCACGACTTCAGGTTCGGGATCGACTATCGCGCGAATCAAATGAACGTGGGCACTGAGGCTTTCCAGGATGGCTTCTGGATCGTCGGCATCGCTGGTAACTTTACCGGCAACAGCGCCCTCAACCTGGCGGGCAACTCAGAGGCCGACTTCTTGCAAGGGATCACGGGTCTGGCCGTTCACGATCAGACGTATTTCGGCGCGGTCACCGGGCGCCGCTGGAAGGTCTATCGTCCTTACGGCGAAGATAATTGGAGGGTCACACCGACGTTAACCCTCAATATCGGCTTGGCGTATGACATGACGACGCCCATCTCCGAAGCACATGGACGCCAGGCTGACTACCTTCCCTTAACTGGGCAGCTTCTGATTTCCAACCAAAATGGTGTCGGTAACTCGGGGGGCATCAAGATGGATTGGACAGGCCTCGAACCCCGCGTCGGTGGCACCTGGAAGGTGTTGGGCAGCGACAAGACCGTGCTGCGCGCCGGTTATGCTATCTTCCACGACTCCTCGTGGAGCCAGGGGGCCCAGGGTCTGTGGCAGAACCCGCCCTTCCTGGGTGAGTCGGACAGCTTCAACCCCGCTGGCTGCGCCTTTGTCACCTCGTACTGCGCTACCGTCCTGGGACAAACGCCCGCCTTACCAAACGCTAATATCTCCAACGGGTTTCAGGCCCTTCCCACGCCGCAAAACGCCGCGACCTTTCCGGGAAGCTTCGTTTACATGCCTACCAATATCAAGCATGGCATGGTGCAGCAATGGAACGTGAACGTCGAGCACCAGCTGCCCGGCAACCTGGTACTGACCGCCGGCTATGCCGGTTCGCATGGCTCGCACATCCTGGTGACCGGCAACAATCTCACTACTGGGAGTCCGAGTGCGTGCGGCACGGTGCAAAACTACACCCTCGGTTGCAACTTCAATGGCTCGCCTTACGAGTCGCCGTATATCGCGCCCAACTTCAACAGCATTTATCTCTACGGGGATGTAGGAAAGACCGGCTATAACTCGCTGCAGATCAAAGCAGAGACCAAGACCTCCAAGTACGGCCTCTACGCCCTGTTCGCTTATACCTACTCTCGTACCTATGACAATGGTTTAACCGACGGGTTGGGTTCCGAGGTGAGCGCCCCCTATTTTCCGCTGCCTAACTGGCCAAACCTGGATTGGGCCCTATCGGAGATCAATCTCAATAACAACTTCACCGCAAGTGTCATCTACGATTTGCCCTTCGGCCGCGGAAAGCAGTTCGGAGGCAATTGGAATCCCGTGACCAACGCCATTCTCGGCAACTTCCAGGTGACTCTTATTCAAAGAATCCTTTCGGGTTTCCCCGTCCCCTTGATCGACAGCATTAACAACTCCGGCTCCACGTTCAACACCGGGGGCAATGACAACAATTGGAACCGGCCTAATCAAGTCGCCGGTTGCGACACCCACAACGGGGCCCACGGCAAGCTGCAGTGGATCAACCCAACCTGCTTTGTTGCGCCCCCCTCCGGCGAGTTGGGAAATGCGTCGCGGGTGCCAGCCACCGGACCTGACTTCGTCAACACCGACTTCTCCCTCATCAAGCAGATCGGGCTACCCAGAGAGATGGGTTTAATGTTCCGTGCGGAGTTCTTCAACCTCTGGAATCACCCGCAGTTTGGTTCGCCGGTGAACGATGTGAACTCGGCTGGATTCGGCTATGTTCAGTCCACCGTGAACAATGGTCGCCTGGTGCAACTGGCTCTTAAGCTAACTTTCTGAGAGTCTCCACGGGAGACTTTCGGTTGCGTTAACGAACCCAATAGGAACTGGACGGGTGCCCCAGGTTCGCCAACCTGCCCCGGCTTGCCGTGGGAGCGTGCCTGGGCCGAAGATGATATTTTTCGATTGCTTTTGCTGTTCGATTTCGCAAAAGCTATGGTGGGCTTCGCCCTCTTATTCGGCCCAGGTACGCTCCCACGGCAAGCCGGGGCAGGTTGGCGAACCTGGGGCACCCGTCCAGTTCCTCATGCCTTCTGCTCCACGGTCTGACCCGTTCCCGCTACTGTACGCCCTCTTCGATCACAGCAACGCCCCAAGCGGGCAGAGCCACGGAGCCATTTTGCGCTACAACCTCCCCGGAAAGCAGGTCCTTTCCCTGGGGCAGAGCATAAGTTACCTGAGCGGGAGCAGCCGAATAGTTGAGCAGGTAGTGAACCGCATGCCCATCGCTCAGCGTCCCACTGCGCATGATCGCCGGAAAGTGGAGTGCCTGCTGCGGTCCCCATAGACCAGCGCGTTTGACACATTCCTCCACAATCTTCTCCGTGAGTGCATCGCTGGGCATGAAGCCGACATAAGTCACTTCGCCTTTGCCATAGCTGTTGCGGACAACAGCCGCGTATTTGCCCCAGACGGGATGGTGGTAGCGCGCGACGGTGATGGCTGTCGTCGGTGTCAGCAGCTCCATCCACCAGCGTGCAGTGTTGTCAGCAGCGCCCACATGATACGGATCATCTTCGAGCGAGACGCCGTCGGGGATGGTGAATTGGTTGTAGTGGACGCCGGCGGCCTCCGCGATGAGGCCGGGCTGGGTGCTGGAACGAACCCTCACCTGCTCATCGGAGAAACCGCTCTTGAAGGTGTAGAGCAAATGGCCCCCCGCCTTGGCGAAAGCGTTCAGACGTTCAATCTCGGCGTCGGAAGCAGCGTACAGCGCGGGCACCAGGATGAGCTTGTATGCCGACAAATCCGTCGTCGAAGGATCGACGAAATCCACCTCGGCGTTCATCCGGTAGAGAGCGTCGTAAAAGGGGCGAAGGACGTCGTTATAGTTGATGGTTGAGGTCCACCCGAACTTGAAAGAATTGAACCCCGTGAGCGCCTGGTTGCTGAAGTAGATGGCGATGCGATTGTGCTTGCGCATGTTCACCAGCTGCGGACCCAGCCGGGCGAGATCTCTTCCGATGGAACCCGCCTCATCATAGGTGGGGTTGGGTTGAAAGTCCTGGCTGAGCAGACCACGCCAATAGGTTTCTACCGCATTCGCAGTGCTTCCCCAATGCCAGTACTCAACCATGTTGGCGCCGGACGCAAGATGACTGAACGCCTGAAGCCGAAGCTGGCCCGGGTAGGGCGTCCACTCGGGAAAGCCCTGCGCCTCTGTTTCCATGACTAAATAATTCTGGCCTCCGCGCATCGATCGCGCCAGGTCTCCCCCGAACGCGATCTCCGTACCCGTGAGGTGGTCCTGCGTCGGATGGTAGATATCGATGCCTGCTATATCGAGCGCACGTGCAGCCGCGAACTGATCGACCGCAGGCTGGATGCCGTAAGAGTATCCCCGCCATTCGAGATCGAAGTTCTGGGTTACGAACTGGCCCTTCCGTGCATGATCGCGAACCAAAGCCGCCTGCCACGCGAGATACTCAGTCACCAGGCCTCTCTGAAACTCGGCGAAGGCTGCGGAGACACTGGCATTGATAGAGCCATTCACGGATGGGAAGTCTGCCCAGTCATTGACCCGGTTGCTCCAGTAATCGAGCCCGAACTCCTTGTTCATGACGGCGAGATCGGGGTAGCGCTGGCGCATCCACTGCACAAAGGCGGCCTGCACGTTGGGACCGCTCGTGTCGTACGCCTTGGTCTCATTGTCCACCTGGTAGCCGATGACCGAGGGATGATCCTTGACATGGTCGACCAGGGCGACGATGACCCGCTGCGCAGCCTCTCGAAACGCTGGGTTGGTAATGTCCATGTTCTGCCGGCGGCCGTATTCGGCGGGTCCCTTGGGAGTGACGACCAGAACCTCCGGATGCTCCCGTGCGAGCCACGTGGGGATCGCATACGTCGGGGTTCCCACAATGACCTTGATCCCGGCCTTGTCCATGGCGGCGAGCACCCGGTCTACATGGCTAAAGTCAAAGACGCCTGGCTTCGGTTCCAACGTGCCCCAGGTAGACTCGGCGATGCGCACGACCGTGATCCCAGTTGCCTTCATCATGCGCACGTCTTCATCCAGACGGTCGGTTGGGGCGTACTCCTCGTAATAGGCGGCGCCGAAGAGGATCGTCTGCGGGCTCTTCGCAGACTGCGCGATGGTTCGGAAAGTGCTCGTAATGGAGAAAACGGCGACAGCAGCAAGAGAAAGCAGTCGATCTGCGCGCATGGGATTCATCTGCACCGAACCTGTTCGAAATACGGGAACCCCAATTATGCACTTGGACTACCTATCACCGGAGCCGCACCAAGCCCGCCTTTTTCCACTGTACGCCCAATGCCTTGGGTGACAAGATGGCAACTAATGCGTCCCCGCCTGGCATTCCGCCTGATTGCCGTCGTCGTGACCACCCTTGCCCTCTGCGGCTCGCTCGCCGCGCAGAGCTTCGACCTGGATTCAATCGTGCAAGCTGCGCAAGACTTTGGCCAGGATGACGACATTACGGTAATGACCCTGCGCTTAGCTCCCGCGGGAGTTGTCCAAGTATGAAGCGCAGCCGCCCTGCTGCAACCCAGCGGGAGTCAATCGCCTAACAGAACCCATTGGGAACTGGACGGGTGCCCCAGGTTCCTGCTGTATTGTTTCGGCGAACAGCTCATGACCCTTTTGAAGGCTTTACCGAAGGCGCTTTCAGATTCGTAGCCGAGCGATGAGGCGATGACCGAAATAGAATCGTCTGAATGCTTCAGCCGGTCGCCGGCCAGCAGCATGCGCCAACGGGTCAGGTACTCCATGGGGGTCGTCCCAACCTTCTCTTTGAACCTTAGAGCAAAGATGGAGCGCGACATACCGGCGCGCTCCGCCAGTTTCTGTAGTGTCCATGGATGCCCTGGATCGTCGTGCATGCAGGTGATCGCTGCGCTCATCTGTTTATCGGCCAGGGCGAAGAGCCAGCCGACACCACTTCCCTCCCTCTCTGCCAAATGCAGTCGAAGAGCCTGAATAAGCATCATGTAGGCGAGTTGCTGTGCGATCAGAGAGCCGCCCGGCTGCGGATCCCGCAGCTCCTCCCTCATACGTTCCAGAGACCAGCGCATCGCCGCCTTGTCCGATTCTTTCCGGATATGCACGATCGGAGGCAGAGACCCCAACAGCATGTCGGCATGGCTGCCGGTAAGAAGGAAGTGCCCGCCGACAATATAGCGCCCCCCGCCCTCGAGCTGCGAGCCCGTATCACCATTGCTCCTCGTGGAGAGAAGCGTGTGAAAGTCGACAGGCGTCAGGGACAGATCGGTTGTCAGGCAGAAGGGCAGCCCACGCGGTAAAAGGAAACAGTCCCCCGCCGTGAGGAGCACAGCATCGGGAACGCTCTCCATGGATAACCAGCATTGGCCAGAAACCATTGCATAACACTTGATGCCTTGATGTTTTGGAAATTGGATGGCCATGTCGCCCGCCACCTGGAAGCCGCCCGATATATAACTGCGTGGTTTTAGCAACGACAACACATCTGAGAGAGGGTCCATCCAGCCTCCGGCAGTCTTAATCGGTTACGATTCACTCCTGACCCCTTTTACCCTCGGGAAATATAGAGCCCGAACTCTGCAATCCCCGGCGGCTTGCCCGCCCCACGCAGGCTCAGGCGAACACGCTCCGCAGAGGCCGGCTTCACGCGGTACACCATCTCCCTGGGTGACTCGCCGGCAATCACCTCTCGCCACTGTCCTCCGCTGCGCGCTTCGACACGATACGAAACAATGCGGCTGTCCGCTCCGTAATCGGCGAGGTATGTCGGCTCAACAACCGCCACGGTGTCGAATAGGGTCGCCTTCTGCAGATCAATCTCAAGCCACCCTGAGGTTTGCCCGATATCGCTCTGCCAGTAGGTTCCCGGCCGGTCATCGTTCGCCAGGTCCGGCCCCGACGTATCCGCAATGCTGCTTGCATACGAAGGCCGCGCAGACGCAAGGTTCGGTGTAATGATCTGCTGTGCAGTTTCAAGCCGTGGCGCAGGCGCCCGATCGCGCCAGAGCTGCCCAATTTCTGTAAGCCGGTCCACCGCATTCTGGTCGAACCGTCCATCCCGGTTCGGCGCCACGTTTAAAATCAAATTGCAGTGGTGAGCATTAAACGGGATCAACCACTCCTCCACGACTTGATTGGCCGAGCGGAGTTCCTGCGCCGGATAATCCAGCTTCCAGAACCAGTCGCTCTGCAATGTCGTTGCCGACTGCGACGGTACTTCGCTCCCGGCCGGAATCGTCTGCCCTGCGTGCTGCTCATACTGCTTCACATCGGTGTAATAGAGCGCGGGCGCCGGAAAGCTGCCCTGGTTGTAATCGCTCATCAGGCAATTCGGCTGCAGCCGCTTCACATGCCTGTAGATCTCAGGAAACGGCATCTCTTCATAGCTTATTCGGCTCCACGCCGCGTTCCACCCGTCGATCACCAGCGCCGTAATTTCTCCATAGTTTGACAGAAGCTCGGTCAGCTGCGCCTTCACCTTGTCGATCTTCTCCCGCGTCACACAATAGGGCCGGATGTTCTCGCGTAGGTCGAGAATCGAAAAGTAAAGACAGGTCTTGAGCCCTTGTGCCCGGAACGAGTCCACATACGCGCGCACAATATCCCGCTTATAAGTGGCATCCTGGACGTTCGCGCTGCCGGTTGCGGTAGGCCACAAGCAAAACCCGTCATGGTGTTTCGTCGTCAGGCAGCCATACGCCATTCCGGCGGAGCGGGCAGAATGCGCCCACTGATCGGTGTCGAGGGCCTTCGGATTAAAGAGCGCAGGCGAGGCCTTCGGATCTCCCCACTCCCGTTGCTCATAGGTGGCCATGTTCAGATGGATGTACATGCCGAAGCGCAGATCGACGAACTGCTGCTGCAGCTCCGTCATCGACAGCTCCGAGTTATTTCCGGAAAGGTATCCAGCCGAAGCCTTTCCCTTCGAGGCATACAGCGCTGCAGCGGCCAGGCCGCCGGTAAATTCTCTTCTATTCATCCTGCTCGCTTTCTTACCACATCCTGTCGCGGATCGAAAAGCCACTTCTCCAAATGGAGTCCCGTAGGGACGGCTGAGAGAAATGTGACCAGTCCCGAAGGGACGGCTGAGAGTGGTTGTCACGCAGCCCCTTCATCCGGGCTCATTGCCAAACTACTCCCGCCGCGGATGCGGTTAGAAGCTGAAACGGCCACCGAGTACCGGAGCAAAGTTGCTGTTGTGGAGATAGGGGACGCCCGGGCCATGAGGAATGGCTATGGCCAGACCGCCGGTCACGAAGGAATACGCAAGTCCGGAAAAAGCGTCGAAACGCTTGGTGAAGTGATGATCGAGATAGAGCGACCCGTATTCCAGGTCGCCCGCGCAGGAACTGCGGAAGCCGGCTGCGACCGAACAGGTCGACGGAACACGGAAGGTGTTCTGCGCCTGCCCATACCAGGCGAAAGTGATGTCGGTTTTGGTGTCGTAAGAGTATTTCACGCCCGTCCACCAGATCTGCACCAACTTTTCAGAATCAAGATTGTTGTCTTCGACTCCGCTCATGATGTAACCGCCCTGGACCGAGGCGCCCACGCCCAACGGGTCCGTCGGGTTATTCTGCCAGATGAATTCGTAGCCGCCATAGAACTTGAACGGATCCCACGTATACTTCACCGCGCCCATAATAGCCTTGTTGTCGGTCACGATGCCATATACGGTATTGGTCGTTGGGATCAGATTGGCCCCGGTGATGGGGTTTGTATTGATGCTGTTGGTGGTCGACTGATACGACTGCGTCACACTTTGAGGCCCCAGCAAGGGGTTCAATACGCTGATCGCCTGGTTGTATAGCTGAAAGACCATGTCGGCGGAAAGCTTACCGTGGCTTCCGCCGCCGTCGAATCCAAAGGCGTTGTTATGCGCGGATTCGGGCGTGCAGTTAGCGGCAGTCCAGGTTGCTGAGGCCGAGTAGCAGCCGCCATTCCCATCGGCAAATTTATACATCGCCCCGAAATGGACCGGGCCATAGGTGAAGCGATACTTCACGGCGGAGTCCCAACGGCTGTTTTCGGTGTCGCCGCCGCCAGCCATCGTGCCGTTATACCCGATGTACGAAAAGGCATAGCCGCCGTTGGCCGGATCGTAAAGCAGCATCGCATCGGTACCGAGAGACCGCTGACGACCGAAGGTCAGCGTGCCGAAATGCTCGGACGATACACCGCCATAGATTTCGTCATTGAAGGGTTGGCCCGCGCGCGCGCCGTCGATGGCGTACGAATAGCTTTTCCTGGGAAGACCGTTGTTGATGGTCTGGGTAGCCGACGCGTTGGCGAGCAGGCCGGACTGCGGATTGATGCCACTGGAAGCGTTGAACACCACCGCCCAGCCAGGCTGAAACTCTTCCCTGCCCCTGACGCCCAGTCCCGTCTGCTGCAGGTTGTTCGGTGCGACGAGGAATCGATTTTGATAGCCGTTTCGATTCACCAGAGATGCGCCTTCATAGTTATAGCCGTTTTCCGGCAAGCCGTGGCTGACCCAGCCCACGCCGATGTCATACGCACCGTACAGCGTGATGCCGTGCCAAGTCAGCGCGTCGGAGGCGGCTGGTGGAGCGGCCGGCGCCGAATCGCGGGTCTGGACCCGATTGACACCTGCCGTCCCGAAGACGTTTATGCTGGCCCACTCCACGCCGGGAGTCTTGAAGCTGGCAACAGTGAAGTTCACAGGATGAGTGCCCTTATTTGTAGCCGTGACCGAAACATTTGCGGCCGCGCCACCCGGTGGACCGGTGACCACTTCGGACAGGCCAGGGGACGCCTGAGCCCGGACGCCGGGCGACGGCGCGAAGATCAGGACAGCGAGGAGAACGGAAAGAGGAATCCTGGATGGCATGCGGAGATAGCGCCAGAACACAGGGATCACAATAGCCTCCGAAGTTTTCCGCCCTTTGATGGGCGGCGATATGGCAGTTCGATTGGGCCGCTTGAGGATTGTAACGCTTCAATACGATTTGAATCGCAAACTCTAGACGAAATGTCATCGTATCATCCCCCGAGCGCGCCGGGAGAGGCGGCATCCGCATCCGCGTGTTGCTGAATTGATATTCGGGGCGGCAGTCTCTATGCCCCGTTTGCGACCCGAGTGCTAAAAGGCGAGGTTAAAACAGGCGGGATTTATAGGATGCGGCGCAACAGCGAGTAATCTTCGATGGCGATTTCGCTCATGCGGGTGCCACAAGTCGCGCTTCTGAAACCTGGGCGACTACGCAGCACGAATCGGCGCGGGCGGCACGACGTTCTCAACCAGTCCGGTCGCCACGTCGTAGACGAGGCCGGAAACAAGCCACTGGCCCGGCAACGCGGGAATCGTCTTGAGCAAGGCAACATCGCCGGCAACCGCCGCGCGGGGATCGGTGACCGTTTTTGTCTCGACGTTTCCTTCCTCGATTTGAAAATAGTGCGCCAACATGGGAGTGTCGCCCGCAAGGCGAGTGATGCCGCAGTCGGTGTGATGAAGGACGATGAGGTGGAACTCACCGCCGCCTCCTGCAACCTTACCCATAACCTGGCCGATGCGCCCGAGCATTCCCAACTCTTGCAGCAGCACCGGAGTAATTCGGCCGCCGATGTTACGCAACACGAGGGCCTCACCGGGTTTGAGTCCAAGCAGATGAGCAGGGTCCACGCGCATATCTGCGCAACCGATGATCATTGCCTTGAGATGCGGCGTCGCGTCCGGAAGCCAGGGCATAAGCGTGCCTGCGGCAGACTGCCGAGCGGCAAAGTCTTTGTTGCGCTCTAACATGCTGTCGAGAGCACTCATGTTGATTCTCCTCGATGGATGTGTGCGAGACTGTGAACCCGCCCCGGACTATTCGCCGCTTCGGACTTCCAATGGCGAAGTGTGAGGTATCTTGACGTAGACAAAACGGATGAGCCAACTCTGGAATAAAAGAATAATCACGGCGACCAATAGGAACGGCAGATCACTGCTGAAAAGCATCAGCCCCAAAGGGATCAGCCCCCCGGCCGCGATGAGCACGCCAACGCGCCATTGTTGCCCGCGGGTATAGAGCAGCGCATGGGCCGGCCGAAGGTTCGCAAACAACAATCCCAAGGGAATCACGTTAAGCGCCAGCAACACGATAAAGGCAGTGTGGAGGATGGCGATCGCCTGCGTTTGCCCCATCAGGGCGGATAGGACTAGCAGCTCGGCGCAGCCCATCAAAAGGGCCGAATTAGTGAGATAACCTCCCAGCCAGCGCGCGTCTTTCCAACCTGGTTGCGCGTTGGTGCTGAGCAAGACCCCCTTGTAAGCCGCAGATCCGAAGCCAGGCAGCAGTCCCACGACCACCGCGGTGATGCGAGCCCACTCGAAATCCCACCCCACTAAGGCCAACAGGCTGAGGCCCGCCGCCGCGGTCAGCGGGAGCGAAAAGACGGTCAGACACCACGTCCCTAACGACATGGGCGAGCTGGGCTTGAAAACCCTGAGCATGTGATGAAAACGCAACGGATCGCCCAGATCCAACACCAGCAATCCGAGGTCAACCAGCAAAAGCACGAGCGCGACCGGATAAGCCACTTTCGCCACCGGCACGAAGACCTCGGGCGCCGCCAACTCGCTGACCGCGGCGGCCAGGAACAGTCCGGTCGCCAGCCCGTTGAGCAAAGCGTCCCAGGCGATGATGCCGTGCCACCCCGGCACCTTGGTCACCGTCATATTCGCATAGCCGCCGTGGCCCCCTTGTTCCGGCAAGGGAGGTTCGATGAAAGCTGGCTGCGGTCTGGAGTTTGTGTGCATTTTAGGGCTTCAAAAGAAACACCACCACGAGCAGTACCGCGATAGCGGCCAAGCCGCCCGTGACGGATCGAACGTAATCTCCCATCATGTGCAGCCACGGATTGAATGGAGCATCCGGCAGGCCATAAACGGAAGGGCGATCGACCAGCAGATAGAAGGAATGCATTTCGGAATAGGTCTCACTCGGGACGTCGCCATAAAGGTACGCCTGCGGCACGCCACGCTCGTGAAGTTGCTCCACACGTTTGCGGGCCTGCTCGCGAAGCTCTTCGACCGGGCCAAAGTGGATGGACTGGGTTGGACATGCCTTGGCGCAGGCCGGCTCCAGACCATCGCGCTGGCGGTCGTAGCAGAGCGTGCATTTGTGTGAATGACCGCCCATGTCGCTGCGCGTGATGACGCCGAACGGACAGGCCGCTATGCAGCACGAGCAACCGTTGCAGATGTCCGCCTGAATATAAACGTTCTCGAACTCATTTTGAATAATGGCGCCGGTCGGGCAAGCCTGGTGGCAAGGGGCCGCCAGGCAATGCTTGCAATGGTCGCTCATCATGAGCCAGCGGTTAAGAGTTCGACTCGTCCAACACCGTGTTTGGAGTAATAAGGGCGCCTGACGTTCCGTCGGAGAATTGCTCAATGAATTTCACATGGCGCCAGGTGGTCGCCGACAACTCACTCGTATTGTCATAGCTATTGCCGGACCAGTTATTGCCGTCGGAGGGTAGTTGGTTCCACTGCTTGCACGCCACCTCGCAAGCCTTGCAGCCGATACATACGGTGGTGTCGGTGTAAAAGCCAGTAGCCGTTTGGGGCTTGGGCGCTTCACCATGCACGAACGGGTAGATCAGGCGTCCCAGCACCTCCGGCACCAGGCCGCGCGGTTCACCATGCAGGAACGGCTTGATCAGGCCTCCCAGCAGCGCTGACACCGGTCCGCGCGGCGGATCGCTGGTCTGGGGCAACGCGGACAGTTCCTGTTCTCTACTTGCCATGTCCGATCCTTCCTTCTGGTTGGGCGCTGGCCGGCGTGTCCGGGATCGGATCGAGGGTCGGCCAGTGCGCTGTGGGCACCGTCGGTTCCAAAGCCTGGCCTTCGAGCCGCCCGGCTTGGACTTGGCAAGTGAACGCCTTGCTTTCGTGCATGCTCACGTTCGGGTCGGCCACGATCGCGGTCAGGTCGTTGGCGTTGCCGCCGACGACCTCCCCGGCGAAAGCCCAGTGGAACGGGAGGCCGATCTGGTGGACCACGCGCCCCTCGACGACAAAGGGCCGCAGCCGCCGGGTCACCATCGCACGAGCCTCGATTCGACTGCGCGGCGTTTGGATCGTCATCCAGCCGCCGTGAACAATACCGCGCTCGGCGGCCAGCTCGTAGCTCAGCTCGGCGAACATCTCCGGTTGCAATTCGTTAAGCCAGCTATTGAAGCGGCTCATCGGCCCACTGAGGTAATGTTCGGTGAGACGGAACGTCGTGGCCACCACGGGATACTCGGCTGTCGGCATGTGGGCGATGTGGTTCAGCGGTCCTGCGAAAAAGCGTACCGTCGGGTTGGTACTGTGTTTGGGATAGAGCAGGTTGCCGAAGCGGCGACTCGACCGGCTCGTAATGCGTGGGAAGAGGCCCGTCCTTGATGCCGGGGGAGTACAGCCAGCCCAATCCGTCCGCCTTGGTGATGAAGGGGTGTGTGCCGGCGATGGCGGCCATGCCGGTCGCGCCTGGAGGCGGTTGGTAATCGGGCGGCTTGTTCAGCTCGAAGTCCGGTTTGTCGTGTCCCGACCCAGCTCCGCTTCTCGGCGTCCCACCAGACCAATTTCTTGCGCTCCGACCAGGGCCGCCCTTCGGGGTCGGCCGAGGCGCGGTTGTACAGCACGCGCACATTGTTCGGCCAGGCGAAGCCCCATTCCGGTTGGATTGGGTTATCCGTGATCATGCGTTCGTCGGCACGGTTGCGGCCCGGTTCGGGGAAGACGCCGCTATAGACCCAGCAGCCGCATGCCGTCGTGCCGTCGTCCTTCAACTCCGAGTAGCCGCTGACCAGACGAGGCCCGCCGGTGCGCGGGTCGGTTTCATCCAGCCGGTGACCGTTTATCTCCATGAGGACCTTCTCCAGGTCCGGTTCCCCTACAATGCGGCTGAGCGTTCCATCGGGCAGACGCGGCTGCTCGTCGAAGTCGTAGTCCCAGGTGAGGTTCAGCAGCCCCTGATCCCTGGGATCGGTCGAGCCGGCGTAGAGCTGCTTGAGGCGCTTACCCAGGTTGTAGAAAAACCAGGCGTCGGAAACGACAATCGCCGGAGGGATCGATGGCTTTCTTGTGCCATTGGATGAGCCTCTGCGTCTGGGTTAAGCTGCCCTCCTTCTCCTGAGCGGCCGCCGCGGGGATGAAGAAGACCTCGGTCCCGATCTCGGAGGGCGGCGGCGCATTCGGGTCGTTGCTTCCAGAAGGTGGCGCT
The DNA here is from genome assembly GCA_963821315.1 of uncultured Acidobacteriaceae bacterium. Classification (GTDB taxonomy): domain Bacteria; phylum Acidobacteriota; class Terriglobia; order Terriglobales; family Acidobacteriaceae; genus PALSA-350. The sequence continues at coordinate 402,718 of CAWGDP010000026.1, forward strand.
TTCCGTCTCGAACCAGTCGAGAACCACCAGCCACTCGAGGTTGCGCAGGCCAGCACGGTGCAGACCGGCGTTGGGTCCGCCGCCGGCGGGGTTCTGACCGGCCAGGAAGTAGCCCTTCACCCCACCCTTCGACATGCGATCGAAGTAGGCCAGTTGCGAGTAGTCGCCGTCCACGCGCGGCACCCAGGAGAACCCGAAATCGTTCTCCGGCGTTGCTGCGTCGCCGTACCACGCCTTGAGCAGGCTGACGATGAATTTGCTAAAGTTCGCCCAGTAGCCGGTGGGCATCTCTGCATGCGCGATATAACAACTCAAATCTTCCTGCGTGGGGTCGTGTGCGGGGGGTTGCGGCAGGTAGCCCGGCAGTGTGTCATACAAAGTCGAGATGTCAGTCGCGCCCTGGATGGTGGAGTGGCCGCGCAGGGCCATAATGCCGCCGCCAGGCCGGCCCATGTTGCCGAGCAACAATTGCAGGATGCCGGCGGTGCGTATGATCTGCACGCCGGTGGTGTGCTGCGTCCAGCCCAGCGCGTAGGCAATGCAAGTGGTCCGCTCGCGTCCGGAGTTGGCGCAGAGCAATTCCGCGACGCGCAAAAACTCTTCCGGCTTGCAGCCGCACACCTGGGAAACGACCTCCGGCGTGTAGCGGGCGAAGTGCCGGCGCAGAATCTGCATAACGCAGCGCGGATGCTGCAAGGTCGGGTCGCGCGGTGCGTTTGTTATATCTTTGTACGGCGAGGTATATGGTTCGCCGCTGCCATCCAGGCAGTGGCCATGACGGGCGTGCGGCTGAGGCGTATGCTTCTTCGAACCGTCCTGCTCCGCCTGGCCGTTCCGTGGACTCCTCGTAACCCCAATGGCCCTGCTTGGAATCATAGGAGTCGTGCTGCTGGTCGAAGCCGCTAAACAGCCCTGCCAGATCTTCGGTAGTCCCGGAAACCTTCGTCGATGATGGTCGAAGCATTGGTGTAGGCCAGGACGTATTCATGAAACCAACGGTCGTGCGTTAAGACGTAATTCACCAGGCCGCCGAGGAAGGCAATGTCGCTCCCGGAGCGGATACCCACGTAAAGATCGCACACGGCCGACATGCGGGTGAAGCGCGGATCGACATGGATCAGGGTCCCGCCTTTCAGCTTGGCCTCCATGGGCCAGCGGAAGCCGACAGGTTGAGACTCCGCCATGTTCGATCCCATGAACAGGATGCAATCGCTATTGGCCATGTCCTGCTGATAATTTGTGGCCGCGCCGCGGCCGAACGAGGCGCCCAGACCGGGCACCGAGGCGCTGTGTCATATTCGCGCCTGGTTCTCGATCGACACCACTCCCAACCCGCCGCCGAGCAGCTTCTTGATGAGGTAGTTCTCCTCGTTATCAATCGTTGCCCCGCCCAACGAGCCGATGCTGCGCACCGAGTTGAGCAAACGGCCTTGCTCGTCGCGAGTGGTGAAATCGGCGTCGCGGGTCGCCTTGACCCGCTGGGCAATCTGCTCCAGCGCCCACTCCATCGTCTTCGTCTCCCATTTATCGGAGTAGGGAGCGCGGTAGATGACCTCGCGGACGCGATGCGAATTGACGGAGAGCTGGTAGGCGTTGGCCCCTTTGGGGCATAGGTGGCCCGTGCTGATGGGACTTTCAGGATCGCCCTCAATGTCGATGAGTTCGCCGCCCTTGCTGAAGATGAGCTGCCCGCAGCCGACGGCGCAGTAAGGGCAAAGGCCCCGGGTGACATGGGCGCCGCGCAGCCGCGAAGACTTCGCCAGCGTCTCTACGCTGAACGGTTCCTCAGAGATTTTTGGTTTCTTGGTGAGTGGGAAGCGGAACATAGCACCTCCTGAGCGACCTCTAGTTGAGCATAGCAGCACAAATTTCGACAGTCATCACCGCAACGACCATCCCTATGATGAGAGCGAAGGCAAAACAGACTCAAGCCTGCAAAAACTTTTGCAAAGAGCGCGAACAATGCGACCTTGACAGTTCTCCCCTTTGTCATCTCGACCGTCGAGGAACGGAACCCGAGAGCTGTGGTATCCCACTCAAGCCAACAGAAGGCTTGACCCCGATTTCCTGCCACGCTCTGTTAGAGAGGTCCCGCGTGTGCGCCTTTCAGTAAGGAAGTCCGTCGCCATTGACCATTGCCGGAATCACGCTGTTGCCCTGCTGAACACGTGCGAACTGTTGCATAGCCTACCTTCCTTTTGACGAGAATAGTTGCTGAAGCTGCGCGATCAATTGCAAGAAATCGACCTATGTGTGCAGAAATGATCCTGTTTTGCGAGTCTGTCGAGGCCATCGAAAATGCGCGCACTTAATTCAGCACCCTATAGTGGATGTTATGTCGGGTGTGTACCGAAGCTATCTGAGCAGCGCTACTCCCAGCGCGATCAGCGCGGCCAGCAGCGCCGCTCCGGAGAGGCCGTACGCCAACAGTAGCGAGGCTTGCGACGCGGTTGCTGGAGTGATGGCATCCGGCTCTGGCGTGACGATTGTTGATTCGGCAAAAATCGACTGTTGCATCACCCGCTTGCTCGCCAGGACTTGTTCTATCCCCGCCTGGAAATGACGTTGATGGATTTTCTTTGCGGGATCGGGGATCGGCTCAGCCGCCGCAGCCAAGGCTGCCTTGAGCACAGCATTCTGGATGTCTCCGCCGCTTACCTCGTAGCGGCGCGCAAGGGCGTCGAAATCGACGTCGGCGGCGAGCGGCGTCCGGGATGGATGCAACTGCACCTTCCAAATTTGGACGCGTTCCGCCTCCCCTGGCAGCTCGAAGAGGACGTGCATTCGGATACGTCGCTCAAATGCCGGATCGAAATTCGCGGCAAGATTGGTGGCGAAGATCACGACACCTGTGTACCTCTCCAACTCTTGCAGGAGCACGTTGACCACGCTGTTTGATTCGCGCTGGGCGCCACTATCGACCGAGGTCGATCGGCGCGTTGCGATCGCGTCGGCTTCGTCGAAGAACAGGACCGCTTGTTCCTCGCGCGCCATACGGAAGATCGCGGCAACATTCTTGGACGTTTCGCCCATCCACATGGATTCGAGCTCGGCATATCGAACGACCAGAAGCTGGCGCCCGAGCGATTGCGCTATGGCCTCGGCACAAATGGTCTTGCCGGTGCCTGGCGGCCCAGCGAAATTGAAGGCCAGACCAAGGCCGGTCGAATGCCGTTCCCCAAGGCCCCAGCCCTCAAAGATCAGATCATGCTGCGTAACCTGGGCCAGCGCAATTTCAAGAGCGCGGCGGGTCATGGGAGACAGAATGACATCATCGAAGGTTCGGCGCGGCGCGATCGCTTCGACCGCGCGGCGGCCAAAAGCGCCAAAGAGACGCGAGAATGGAATAGGCACCACCCGCTACACCCTACCGTGCTTGTCGGTTGGAATCAATTCAACCGTCATCAGTTATCCAGACCCGTATGGACAACCGTGTGGAACAGATTCACGGGTCTCCTGCCTGTGAAATCTTCGCCTTGTATTCTCCCTGAATCAGACTGGTGGGCAGTGCCAGCCCGTCCACTTGAATCACTCATCCGTGAGATCTTGAACTAATTGATAGATTGTCAGGCTTGCGTATAGAACCGTGCAATATCACGGAGCTTTCGCTGCCGAACAGCAACGAGCGTTTCTGGCGATACAACCTTCAGTTCAGACAGGTTCTTTCTGAGCGCCCCCTTCAACAGCTCAATGGCAGCCGCAGGATCAGTGTGCGCACCGCCCGGTGGCTCAGGGACGATCTCGTCCACGCATCCCAACTCCAAAATTTCGGATGCCGAGACGCGCATAGCCTTGGCGGCCAAATGCTTCTGCTCCGGATTTCTCCAGGTGAGGCTTGCCGCAAACTCCGGGGGAGCCACAAAGTACACAGAGTTTTCAAGCATAAGGACACGATCCGCGACAGCTAACGCCAGCGCGCCGCCCGATCCCCCCTCGCCGCTGATGACCGAGATGGTAGGCACGCGAAGACGTGACAATTCGCGAAGATTGCGAGCGATAGCCTCGGCTTGGCCGCGCTCCTCGGCGCCTGGACCGGGATAAGCTGCAGTCACGTCAACGATGGAGATAACAGGGCGGCCGAACTTCTCCGCAATCCTCATGCATCGCAGCGCCTTTCGGTAGCCCTCGGGATGCGGCATTCCGAAGTAAGTCTTGATGCGCTCCTTGAGCGTAGTGCCCTTGCGTATGCCGATGACCATCACCTGATCGCTGTCTAGTTGGGCCATGCCGCAGACCACCGCCTCGTCGTCCCCAAAGGCGCGATCTCCGTGAATCTCGCTGAAGTCCGCGAAGATCCCGCTAATGAAATCCATGGGGGATGGCCGCTTAGGGTGCCTGGCTTGCTCTACCTTTAGCCAAGCTGGAGAAATTGCCTGCTCCTGCTTGAAATTCGGCGTTTCGTCTTTGCTCATCGCTGGAGGGTTCCCGTTTCTGTCGCGGCCGGCCGCGCCGCGGCGGCATAGATGGCCTGGGCAATGCGAGCAATCACTGCCTCACAGGTGGCCTGATCTGCGTGCGCGTCGGTGACGAAGATGGCAACGGCGAGGCGCCATCCATCGGGAAGGGTGATGAGGCCGACGTCGTTGGTGGCCGGAATCATGCCGAACTCTTCGCCGGAAGAACCGGTCTTGTGGGCGACGGGCGTGCCGGCGGGGAGCAGCCCCTTAATGCGCTTAGGACCGCTGGTGGCTTCGAGCATCCAGGTGTTGAGCAGCGCGGTGTGTTCGGGGTTGAGTGGCGAGTGGTCGGCGAGCAGCCGGAGCAGAGCCACCATGGCGGTGGGTTCGGCGTAGTTGCGGTATTGCAACTTCTGGTCCGCGTGGAGAGTGTGTTCGCTGTCCTGTTGATGAATGGCTGCGAAGCCGAGGGAGTCGAGGTACTGCTGCAGAACAGCTGGGCCGCCAATCAATCGAAGCTCGATATCTGTTGCGGAGTTGTCGGAGGTTTCGACCGAAAGCTTGATGAGCTTGCGAAGAGGAACATCGACGTCGGCTTCGGGAAACTCCTCCTGCAAGGGGCTGTAGGTGGCGGAGCGGTCGGACTTGAGGAAGCGGATGGGCTGGTCGAGTTGCAACTTGCCGAGCTCTACTTGATGCAGCATGGCCATGGCGAGGGGAAATTTGAAAGTGGACTGCATGGGCGGATGGCCGTGCTCATTAAGGCCGCAATCGAGCTTGGTGCCGGGGAGTGAGCAGGCGACGTAAACGGTCCCCTTCGCGTCCTTCGCAATCTCGGCGATCTGCTGGTGGAGCGGCGCCTGGGCGGCCAGCGGTGTTGTGAGCGTGAGCAGGAGGGCGAATGCGCGCATCGCATCAGCATATCGGGAGCCGCACGAGAAGGTCTAGCGGATGCCGGCATCCTTCCCGTTAGGCGACACAGGATTCGCAATCTTTTATAACAGCGTCCAGGACGTCCACAATGGATGCCTCTCGCTGTGCTCCGTCGTGTGGTTTGTGCAACACCGATGCCAGGCTTTCACCGGCTATGGTGATGGCGGCACTGAGATCCTTCTCAAAGTGAGCCATGCTGGACTGGAGACGTTCCACATAATCGTAGCGGATGCGGCCTGCATTCATATCCAGCAACTGCCAGATTCTGTTATTCATCCTTTTCAGCACCATTGGCCGCTGGAGAAAGCCAGGCAACAAGAGAAGAAAGGAATCGAGCGAACCAAATATCCGTTCCACTTTGTAGGACAGGCGGCTATCCATACGCAGCGGACACGTAATCGATAGCGGCTCCGCGGGTATCTCAAAGAGTATGCCGGCGGCCTGGTGAAGGCGTTCCAGGATTATGTTCGCCTGGGCTACAAAACGAGCGGAAAGAATATCGAGCCTGGCTTGCATCTCTTCATCTTCCCGCATCCTCCAGTGGCGAAAGACCGCCTCGACTTCTTGCCTCAGGAAGTCCTCGAGAAGACTTCCAAAGGCACGACCAGTCTCCCTGAGATGAAGAGCCTGAAATCTCTCTAGATTTTGCCGCACGATGGGAACGGCTTTCTCCACCTGAGCGGCCAGGTCCCGCTCCACGCCCGCAATACAGTCGGCTGCGTGTTGGCCCAGGAGGACTTGCAGCTCTCGCAGCTCCGTCGCCGTTTGTACGAGCAATTGCCCCACGGCGGTTCGCTTGCTATCCAACTCCTCAGGGCTCATGCTTTGTGCGCGGACACCGATAGCTGCCGCAAACTTGAGGGTACGAGCAATGTGCAGAGCGTCCAGGGCTATGGATCGAACCAGGACCCCGCCTTTCTCTTCAGCCAGAAACCCTTGTAATCGCTGCTCAAAGATCTCCATTCCACTCGGAGCAAGGGCGCCCGCAGCCCGAAGCTTCTCTTGCAGTGCCCGGCGCGCCGAGAGGCAAAAGATCTCTGCTGACTCCAACTGCAGCCCGCCTAACTGGTCTCCAAGGAAACGGGAAATATGAGAGACCTCCTCTGCCGAAGCTAAGTCGATCTTGTTCAGGATAAAGAACAGCTTGGGAATATCTTCTTTGGCGTTTCTGATAAAGTGTGACTCGATCTCGGTAATGGGCGGGTCCACCGAAAGCACGACGATTCCCGCATCCACGTTCTGCAGATAACCTTCCGTAGTTCGTGTGTTTTGCAAATAGGTGGAACCGATGCCTGGAGTATCAATAAGGACGATTCCATACTTCAAGAAAGGTGAAGGATAAGCGATCTCCGCCGACGCAACCTGCTTCCTGTTTCCTGGATTGCCGGATTCCGTGATGTAATCTGCCAGGGCGTTTAGATCAATTATCTCCCGGGCTCCGGTCGTATAGAGGATGACTGCACTCGTGACCGGCCCGTACTTGATCTGTGTGATGACTGCGGTCGCGGGGAGAACACCTGTGGGTAGGATGTCAGCGCCCAGAAGCGCATTGATGAAGGAACTCTTGCCTCGCTTCATTTGGCCAAGCACAGCCAGATTGAGCTGATCGGAGGCGAGCTTCCGCTCCAACGATAAGAGCTTCTCGCGCAAGCTGCTGTTGCTCGTCACCAGGTCCACGTTCGTCAGCAAGGTACGCAAAGCCGACTCGATCGAATACTGCTGCTCGATCCGGCGCTCCGTACTTTGGCCGATAGCGGTCATACACCGGCTCACTCAGGAATCGATCGCGAATAACGAATGACTTCGACCGTGGAGCTGGCAATCAGGCCGCCGGCGATCATCTGGTCAAGATGCGGAATCAGCTTTTGAATCTGCTCTTCCGTGTCAATCACACTCACCATGATGGGAGCATTCTTCGAGATAGAGAGGCTCCGCGCGTGATAGATCCTGGCGCTGGCCCCGAAGCCTTCCAAACCGCGATAGACAATCGCGCCCGCAATCTCCAGATCCTTACACTTGGCAACAATCGCCTTATACAACGGCTCGCCCTGCCATTGGTCGGCCTCGGTAAAATGGATGCGCAACATCCTGGCCCGAAATTGTTCTTTCATGGCTTATCCCTTGTCGGCGTCGATCTCCGCCGCACGATGGGCATACTTGATGATGTCAACGTCTGACAAAACGACCAGCCCCTCAGCGACCATCTCGTCTACGAGCGGCAAGAAGCCGCGCAGCTTCTCTTCCGTGTCCACTACAGAAAGCATGATCGAAGAGTCGCGTGAAAGATGGAGCGGCTTCTCTTTGTGCACCCTGCGGTGCGCACCGTAACCGAGAATACCGCGGTACACCGTGACCCCCGCAAGATCGTTGGCGCGCATAGCTCGAACCAGGGCTTCATAGAGCGGCTTGCCCTGCCATTGGTCGCTCTCCCCAATGTAGATTCGCATCATTTTTGCTTTGCCCTCGATCTTCACGTGCCCGGCGACAGGAGCCTTCTTAGGCTTGGACACTTGTGCCGGCTTCGCAATCGTTGTCTCCTGCACCTCAATCATGCCTGAGCCGGCCAATTCCTCCAGCTTTCCCAGCAGCTCATTCACTTTCTCTCGCGCCTCGATGAACTCGATCTTCAGAGGAAGATGGTCTGAAATCTCGACGATGCTCGAAGAGTGCATACGGTGATCCGCATCGAACCCAGCGACTCCCTTCAACACAGTGGCGCCCGACACACCGCGAAAGAACAGGTAGTCGAGAATGCTCGTGTAGGTAGAAGCGCCATGGTGTGTCGAACCCTCAGTCAGGTAAATGGAAACCTTAATCGCCTTGCCGGCTGTCAACATATGCTCTCCTTATCTATGCATGCAACGGCGTCCAGTTTCTCAGGACTTCTACATCAGCCTCAAGCTGAGCCCGGTTAGCCGGCAAATCCGCAGTTCCAGCGATCCCCTGAATCTGCAACCGGTACGCGTCGGCATAGGAATTGACCAATACTTCCAGCTTGCGGACGGTCTGCTCGCTCCACTGGGACAATGCGATGCCGTAAAGATACAGCGCCTGTTCAAGTTGCGCGCCGATCCTTTCCCGCAGGCGGCCTACCATCCGTGCACGAAGGATACTCTTCCCGCCGAACTTCCAATAGCCTGCGCTAATGGAATCGGGTAGCGGCGCTAATTCAAAACGCGGCATCTCCCGCAGAATGATCTCGAAGTCCTCCTGGGATGGAGCATCGCTGCGGCCCAATCTCCTGGCGACGTCCTGCAATTGACCAAGCGCCTGCTGACCTACTTTGCGCAAACCTTCCAACGAGGGTTGAACCAGCCTGCCGACAATTTCATGAATCCACTCGGAAAGTTGCAGCGATGAGACCTGGCTCTCAGAGCTGCTGCCGATCACCCCAATAGCCCGAGTCGCAACCGTATCGAGAACGATATCGGGCATTCGCCCTAACCTGCGGAACTCCTGATCGAGCACCGTATGTTGTTCCCCAACTTCTCCCGCCACCACCCCGAGAACGGATTCGAGACCCGACGTGTCCAGGCGGGCGATCTCTCGCCGGTCGCGACGTAAATTCCCCTCCACCGCCGCCACCATCGCTTCCCGCAACGCTCCGATCTTCCTGGCTATCGAGGCCTCGCGAAGCGTACGCGCCTTCTCAAAACGGGGGAGCAGCTCACCTGCAAAGAATCGATCAAGCACGCCTGAGTAATTGCTCAACGCGCTCACCGGGTGAATTGTGGCGCTGATACCAAGCTCGTGCTTGATCTGCTCCCCGGTATAGGCGATCGCAGACTCCGCGTCTCCATTACCCAGCAGATCACACTTGCTCAAAAGAACCAACGCGGGAATACCGGCTTGGTAGAGAAGCCACAAGGTCCCGATGTCCTCCTCATTGAGAGTGGCGCCGGCGTCAATGAGAAGAAGTGCCAGGTCGCAGGAAGGAAGGTAGGCCAGTGTCTCGGCCCCACCCCGTTTGGCCAGAGAGCCAAGCCCGGGGGTGTCCACGAGCATGATCCCCTCTTGTAGCCGAGGGGAAGGAACCTCTACGATGGCACGGACAACGTTCTTATAGTTGCCGGGGTTTCCCTGCTCCGTCACCAGGCGAGACAGCTCCTCGATTGAGACCTGCGCCTTGCGGCCGTCTCCATAAGTAACGGCAACCTTGAGAGCATTTCCGTAACGTAGCTTCGTCGGTATGGCGGTTATGGGGTTAACCCCGACGGGCAAGATGGCTGTACCGAGGAGAGCATTCAAGAGCGAAGACTTTCCTGAACTCACGCGCCCGAAGAGGGCTACTTCAAACGTATCCTCTTCCAGGCGGGAAACCAGGTTATCGATGCTCAGCCGAAATTCCACCAGACCGTTTCGCGTCGCAATCTGCTCCATGAGCCGCAGTAGAACGACATCAAACCCTGTCCGCTCCAACTGCAGCAGCCTCTCCTCCAGGTCTTGATTCATCTCCTGCAGGTAACGCTCCATTCCGCTGATCAATGCCCGAAGCTCGTGGATAACACCATTCAACTCGCTGACCGCATCGTCAGGAACGGCCCCGAAACCACGCATGTAGTGTGGCTTCAATTCTTCGATAGCGATATCCACGAAGTTGAGGTTGCTCAGTATCGCTCGCGTGGCGGGAATATCCGGCGGTGCAGGTCTCATCTGTTGCCATGCGAGCGTACGCACCAGTTGCGACCGTAAGCGCCGGATGTGGTCCTCGATGACCCGGATTTGTGCGGGCGTTATATCGGCGATGTAACGCGGAAAGGGAGATTGCGACGTGGCGGCATGCAGTATGTCCTCAGCATCACCGAGCAGTTTGTCGATATATTGACAAGTGACTCTCAGCCTCGTCTGTTGATGCTCGTTCAGTTGTCCCGGTATTCGCGTCATGGACATGACTCCGCAACAGGCTTACCTGTTAGGAGTCATCATCTGTCCGCCGTATGCGGGGACAGCGGTTAAGGGTGAACTCCTTCACCGCAACACCCTATCTTTGTAAGACTTGGCTACCGGGTTTGTCAAATCAATGCACCATGGTTGAGGCCGCCCCGATGGCGTCTAAGCTGGCCACCACTTCGCCAGGAAGTTTTAGCGTCGCGGCATTGAGATTCTCACCAAGATGTGCGGTGGAAGATGTCCCTGGGATCAACAGGATGTTGGGCGAGCGCTGAAGAAGCCACGCCAGCGCGACCTGCATGGGCGTTGCCTCGAGCGATGCTGCCGCTGCGTCCAGCGCCGACGACTGTATCGGGGTGAACCCGCCCAGAGGGAAGAATGGCACATAAGCTATGCCCTGTTCCGCAAGATCAATCACGAACGCATCATCGTTGTGCTGCGCCACGTTGTAGAAGTTTTGTACACAGACGATCTCCGTAATTGTCTGAGCTTCCGCCAACTGCCTGGGGCTGACATTGCTCAGGCCGAGATGACGAATCAGTCCTTGGCTCTTGAGCTCGGCAAGCACAGTCAACGGTTCTTCAATGGATCCCTCCGATGGGCCCATGATTCCGCCAACCCGAAGATTGACGACATCCAACGCCTCGACCCCAAGATTGCGCAAATTGTCATGAACGGCATCGATCAGTTCCTGACGCGAAAGAGCATGATTCCAGGACTTGTCTTCACCCCGGCGCGCACCCACCTTGGTGACGATCACCAGGCCATCCGGATAAGGATGAAGCGCCTGCTTAATGATCTGATTGGTCACATGCGGACCATAAAAGTCGCTGGTATCGATATGGTTCACGCCGGCTGCAACCGCCTCCCGCAGAACAGCCATCGCAGCGTCCACGTCCCGCGGTGGCCCCCATACCTGAGGACCGGCAAGTTGCATCGCGCCGTAGCCCATGCGGTTCATCGTCATCGAAGTGCCGGGGAGCGTGAAGTCTCCCCCAAGATTCATACGGTCCATCAATCAGTGTCTCCTCTTCTGTGTTCCCGTATGATTAGATGAAGAAAGCTTCAGGTTAGGAGTTCGCATTTGTCTCAGCGTTCCCAAGTCCTCTTAGAGCCTCGCAAATCGCCCGTGCAAGCTCGTTCGACCGCCAGCGTAGACGCGATTCTCGAAGCCACTATTCAGGTTTTGCTCAATTTGGGAAAAGAGCGTCTGACCACGACCAAGGTGGCCTCCCGAGCGGGTGTCTCGGTGGGGACCTTATATCAGTACTTTCCCAACAAGAGTGCGCTGTTGCAGGCGGTCTTGAAACGTCATCTCGCTACGGTCACCGAAGCCGTCGAACTTGTTTGCAAGCAGCAGAAGGGCGCCCCACTCCAGCAAATGGTCACCGCTCTTATCAACGCATTTCTTGAAGCTAAGATGAGGGACGCGAAGACCAGTGTCGCTCTCTATTCGGTAAGCTCCGATGTGGACGGAGCGAGGATCGTGCAGCAAATGGGTGTACGGACCCATAAGTCGATAGTGCAGGTGTTGGCGACCGCCCGCGAACCCCTGACGACCGATCCGCAACTGGTTGCTTCCGTACTCCAGGGGACGATGGCCGGAGTCAGCCGGAGGATGCTGGAATCCGCTGCACCCGAGAAGCAATTCGAACCCTTGCGCCGCGAACTGATCATCCTCGCGTGTGCCTACGTGAGCGCCTGTTCCGCGCCAGCGCCGCTAATGTTGGCCAGAGGGCTGCAGGGGTAGCTTGGTCTTTTCGATATAAATCCGGTAGGCTCGCGGCCCGTATTCGTTGGAACGGAAAGTACGGTCTTTAAATAAGACATAGTTGCGCACGAGCTCTTGCTGAAAGAGCGGCCATGAAGCGAGCTTCTCATACCCACGACCGTTGGGAAACAACCCACCGCCGACGATCACCACCTGTGGAGTATTGCGTTGGAATTGCTGCCAGAATCGTTCACGCGAGTCTTGAATGACTGGTTGCTGATCCGATCCAAAGATCAGGTAGTCATAGAGCAAGCCGGTAGACTGCACCAGGCGGCTTTCGTAAAGTGCGGTATCGCAATCTGACGGAACATAGATGCACTGCACGTGTCCTGAGAGTTCATGACCGCCCAAAAGGTTCAGGTCGGCAATCAGCGAGTCAGTGAATTCCGCATTCCACACCCTGTGAATGGACTGTTTCACGTAGATGGGTGCAAGGATGACCGCGAAGGCAATTCCAATCATTCCCAAGGCGCCAACGATGCGCCGGGCTCGCAGAGCAGTGACCATCTGCAGCCCCGCCCACAGAAACAGAAATGCAAGCATCGGATAACGGTGATAAGGGAAGCTCTTTCCTTGCCCTAAGTACGACGCTATGCCGAAGAGGATTCCGGCGATGAGTAATTTACCTTCCCAATTCCACCAGTCGCGCTTGATCACGGCAATCGCCAATGCGATGAGCGCCAGCGTCAGCACCGATGAGGTTACCATCAGACGCATGAGCGTTGGGAGAGAAGCACCTCCGAGCGAGTGGTAAAAGGGCATCCCCGCATGCAACAGGTACCAGAACGAAGCGAGCGAACCTTCAGAGATCAGGAAAGCGCCCACGACTGCAAATGGAATCAGCAAGCCCAGGAGCATGTAGAGCGTAGGTTTCAGAATCGGCTCACCGCCCTGTTTCAAGCGGATCACAGCCACCACCAGAAGAAATAAGACGAATGGTAGAGGTGTCGGCTTGATGGTTGCCGTCACCCCGGCACAAACTCCGAAAGCCAGCAGGGGCCACAGCCGCCGGCTCCGGAACGAAGCGAAGAGAAAGGCGTAGGCGCACAAAAGCAGTACCGCGATGATCAGATCCCGCTGGCCCTCTTGCGCGGCGCCATCTCTGCCGTGGAAAAGAATAAATAGGGCCGCGCCCAAGACCCCTGCGAACCAATCGTAAGGACGTGCAATAACAACCATCGCCCAGCAGGACATGACCATGAGGGTCAGGTCGAAGATTCGCCAAGCCGTCGCGCCTGCGCCGAGTGTATGCATGACGGTCCAGTTCACCAAATAGGAGCCTGGCCAATTGACTTCGAGAATGTCGCGATAAGGCGACATTCCATGATCCATCAGGAAGCAGACGTAATGAATCTGCGCCGCATCGTTCACCAACTTCCAATGTGCGGTGCTGACGACGAACCAGAGAACGCAGATCAGAAAATAAACGCTGAGCAAGATCCTGAGCCGTGCGTACGTACGATCGGAAGCGGCGGTTAGACCGCTCATCTGCGCGTTTCGCACGGCTTTCACCGGTCCTATTGTAATGCCTGGATGGTAGCCGGCATACCTGCAAGATCGGATCGAAAGAAGGAACTAGGTTACACTGCGATCTAGCATGGATAACTTGGAACACTCTTGCAAAGAAGGAACCCGTTCATTGAAGCGACTGCGCATCACCTCTTTTCTGATTCTGTCTATCGCTTTCGTCGTTGTGACCAGCGGCTGGGCGCAGACTGCTCCGCGACGCGTAATTATCGATACGGATCCGGGCGTTGACGACGCCATGGCCATCCTGCTGGCCTTGCACTCGCCGGAACTCAAGGTCGAAGCGCTGACCGTGGTGCCGGGTAACGTGGAGGCGGCACAAGGCCTGGAAAACGCCCTCAAACTTGTGTCGCTTGCAGGGCGATGTGATGTGCCTGTGGCTGCCGGCGCACAGCACCCGTTAAATCAAAAGCTGATCACGGCTCAGTTCTGGCACGGCAAGAATGGTCTTGCCGGGGTCGAGTTGCCGGCCCCCACGTGCAAGCCTGATGCGCGGTTTGGGCCCGACTTGATCATCGAGATGGTCCACAAGTATCCGCATCAAATCACGCTCATTCCCGTCGGGCCGCTGACCAATATAGCGCTGGCTGTTTCCAAAGATCCAGGGATCGTATCTCTGGTCAAAGACATTGTCATCATGGGAGGGTCCATCACGGGTGGGAACGTGGACGGCGCGGCCGAAGCGAATATCTACAACGATCCGGAGGCTGCACAAATCGTTTTCAATGCCGGCTGGGTGGTTACCATGATCGGCTCCGATGTCGGGGAACGCACGCTGATTACCCGCAAGGATGTGGCCCAATTGCAGGCGAACCATGGGGCAGAAAGCGACTTCGTCGCTAAGCTGGCCGATTTCTACGTGACCCGTTCGGAGAAAAGCGGATACGCAGGCGCCGCGATGTATGACCCGCTGGCAGTGGGCACGGTGATTGACCCAACGCTGGTCACGCTCCAGAGCATGCATGTGGACGTGGAAACCAGAGGTGAGTTCACCCGCGGGGAAACCGTCGCCAATCGCAGGGGATCCGATGAAAACAACGTTCTGCACGGGGACCACTATGAGATCGAAGGGGTCATTAAGCTAAACCCGAACGCTCAGGTTTGCGTGGCCTCAGACGGGGATCGGTTCGTGCGGCTGTTTGTCAGCCGGATCACGGGGAGTAAGTAGAGCGGCCCTCGGGCGGCTCAGTAAGAGTCTGCGTGAGAACCGGAAGAGAAACCGCAGATCCCTCCACTACGCTACGCTCCGGTCGGGATGACAATTCTGTGGGACCATTAGCAGCCATTCGTCTGACCGCTTTGGGCCATTCCCATGCAACAGACTTGTCATCCCGACCGGAGCGTAGCGTAGTGGAGGGATCTGCGGTTTCTCTTCCGGTTCTCACGCGGTTTGTACCAGCGACTGAGGCAGATAAACGTCTGTGCTGGCATGTTCTTCCCCCGTGAAACTGATAAGCACGATCTCCCTGTCGCGCCACGGTTTGCCGGAAATATCAAACTCGCACCGGCAGATCCGCCTGAGGCGATGATGTCTGTAACGGCAGAGATTTTTTCAAATCTCCAACTTGCCAATTAGAAAAGATCGTCTACACTCACAGTCTCGGGTTTTCGGCCATGTATATCGACCTCGCTTCGGAGGCAATCCGTCGATGCAAAGCCGTGCTGAGCTTCAAGGCACCCCCATACATGTGGTTCTCGGCCTCATTGCCTCCCTTTTCCTAACTGCCTGCGAAAAGCCGCCTGCGCCGCCTGCGCCTGGCCCTCCCGATGTCGAAGTGACCGAGGTCATCCAGCAGAACGTTCCCATCTTCCGCGAGTGGGTGGCGCAGTTGAATGGCCCCATCAACGCTGCCATCACCCCCAAGGTGCAGGGCTACCTGCTCACACAGAATTACAACAATGGCTTCTTCGTCAAGAAGGGTCAGCTTCTGTTTACTATCGACCCCCGGCCGTTCGTCGCCGCCCTTGACCAGGAAAAAGCCGGGGTCGCCCAGGCGGAGGCAAACCTCTCCCTGGCGCAAAAAAACGTCGACCGCGACATACCGCTCGCCGCTCAGAATGCCATCCCGCAAATGACGCTGGATACCGACCGTTCCACTCTGGCCGCCAATAAGGCGGCGTTGACCTCCGCGCAGGCGCAGATGGTGCAGGCACAGTTGAACCTCGATTGGACGAAAGTTTATTCGCCCATCGACGGCATCGCCGGCGTTGCCAGCTCGCAGGTCGGCAACCTGGTCGGAACGACAACCACGATGATGACCGTCTCCCAGGTCAATCCCATTTGGGCCTACTTCAACATCAGCGAGAGCGATTATCTCCTCAACGCCGCGGAGATTGACCAGGTCATCCGCGGGAAACAGCCCAAGAATCTCCCCCATATCGTCCAGTTCATCCAGGCAAACGGCGAAACCTTTCCCGAGAAGGGCTCGATCATCCTCGTTAGCCGCGAGATCACTTCGCAGACCGGCACCATCCAGCTTGCCGCCGCCTTCCCCAACAAGGGCGCGAGCCTTCGTCCCGGCGGCTTCGGGCGCATCCGGCTCGAGGTCGGTACCCTCAAGAATGCCATGCTGATCCCTCAGGCGGCTGTCATCGAAGTGCAGTCACTGTATCAGGTGGTCGTGGTCGGTCCCGATAACAAGGCCAGCTACCGTCCGATCAAGGTCGGCGATCGTGTGGGCACGAACTGGATCGTTCAAGAAGGATTGAAGCCCGGGGAGAACGTTATTGTCGAGGGCTTCATGAAGGTGCGCGAAGGCACCCCGGTAACCCCCCGGCCCTACAAAGCAGCAGTTGTGGCGGGGGGAAACTGACCCATGTCGAAGTTCTTCATCAATCGGCCCATCGTCGCAATCGTCATTTCCATCCTGATGGTGCTTGGCGGCGTGGTCTCCATGCTCAGCCTGCCGACCGCACAATTTCCTAACATCGCCGATCCGCAGATACAGGTTGCAGCCAGCTACACGGGCGCCGACGCAGATACTGTGGCGCAATCGGTGGCCACTCCCATTGAGCAGCAAATGTCTGGCGTCGACGGCATGAACTATATGTACTCGCTGAACTCCAGCAACGGCGCGATGAATCTCACGGTGGATTTTGACGTCGATACCAACGTCAACACCGATCAGATCCTGTCCCAGATGCGTGTCCTGCAGGCGAACTCGCAGCTGCCGGCGTCGGTGCTCAACCAGGGCGTCACCGTGCAGCAGTCCACATCCGCGCCGCTGATGCTGATCGACCTCTCCTCGCCCAAGGGCACCTACGACAACATTTTTCTGGCAAATTACGCCACCATCAATCTCAACGACGCCATCACCCGCGTGCCCGGCGTTGCCTCAGTCTCCGTATTCGGCGCAGGACAGTACGCCATGCGCTGCTGGGTCAATCCCGACAAGCTGGCCAATCTTGGCATCACGGTTCCGGAAATCATCAGCGCCATCCAGGCGCAGAACAACGTCAACCCCGCCGGACAGATCGGCGGCGAGCCTGTGCCGCCCGGCCAGCAGTTCACCTACACCGTCCGCGCGCCGGGCCGCCTTCCCTCGGCCGAGGAGTTCGGCGAGATCATCGTCCGCGCCCGGCCCGACGGCAGCATTCTGCGTTTGAAAGATGTCGCCCGCGTCGAGCTCGGCGCGCAGAACTACAGCGTCATCGGCCGCCTCAACAGCAAGCCCGCCGCTCTGATCGCCGTCTATCAGAGTCCCGGAGGCAATGCCGTCCAGACCGCTCTCGCCGTCCGCAAATTGATGGCCGAGAGCAAGGAGCGCTTTCCCCAGGATCTCGACTACGTCGTCGCCCTGGACACCACGCTCGCCGTCAATGCCGGAATCAAGGAAATCGAGCACACGCTCATCGAAGCGCTGGTCCTGGTCATCATCGTCGTCTACATCTTTCTTCAGGGCACTCGCGCCACCCTCATCCCTCTGCTCGCTGTCCCGGTTTCGCTGGTCGGAACCTTTATCGTCTTCCCCCTGCTCGGCTTTTCCATCAACACTCTCTCGCTTTTCGGGCTCGTCCTCGCTATCGGCCTGGTCGTCGATGACGCCATCGTCGTCGTCGAGGCCGTCGAGCACCACATTGAACAGGGAATGACGCCGCACGACGCGACCGTGAAAGCCATGGAGGAAGTCACCGGACCGGTCATCGCCATCGCTCTCATCCTGGCCGCCGTCTTTGTCCCTACGGCCTTCATTCCCGGCATCACCGGCCTGCTGTACCAGCAGTTTGCCGTCACCATCGCCGTATCGGTCATCTTTTCCGCCTTCAACGCGCTCACGCTCAGCCCGGCTCTGTCGGCGATGCTGCTGCGTAAGAGAAAGCCCGCACGCGGGCCGTTGGGAGCCTTCTTCCGCTGGTTCAACCGCACCTTCGGCCGTGCCACCGACGGATACGTCAGTGCCTGCCGGCACCTCATCCACAAGGCCGGCTTCGCCTTCCTCATGCTCCTTCTGCTTACCGCCGGAGCAGCCTTCTTCGGCAAGAAAGTCCCCAGCGGCTTTCTTCCTGATGAAGACCAGGGATACGTCTTCGGGGGCCTCCAGCTTCCGGATGCCTCTTCGCTGCAGCGCACCTCCGACGCCGCGCGCGAAGCCGAGCAGGTCATCCTCAAGACTCCGGGCGTGAAATACGTCAGCTCAGTCATCGGATACAGCATGCTCAGCGGCGTCAGCACCACCTACAGCGCCTTCTTCTTTGTGTCGTTCAAGAGCTGGGACGAGCGCGCAAGCGACCCGGCCGAAAGCTATGACGCGATCAAGCGCCACCTGTCCTATGCCCTTTCCCGGTTAACCTCCGGCATTGCCTTCATTTTTCCCCCGCCGGCCATCCCCGGCGTGGGAGCCTCCGGCGGATTCACTTTCGTCCTCGAGGATCGCTCCGGATCCGGTACCCCGTTCCTGGCTAGCAATGCGCAAACTTTCCTGGCGGAGCTTCACAAGCGCCCCGAGCTCGCCGGTGTCATGAGCACTGCGCTCTTCGGAGTTCCCCAGGTAACTGTCGATGTGGACAAGGCCAAGGTGCTCACCCAGCAGGTCAGCCTGACGAGCGTCTACCAGACACTCCAGACCTTCATGGGCGGCGCGCTGGTCAACTACTTCAACCGTTTCGGCCGGCAGTGGCAGGTCTACGTTCAATCCGAGGGCTCCTATCGAACCACGCCGCAAAACCTGGGAAAGTTCTACGTCGACAACAGCAGCGGTCAGATGGTGCCGCTCAGCACCCTCACCGACACCCGCTCCACCAGTGGCGCTGAATTCATCATGAAGTACAACCTCTTCCAGGCCATCCAGATCAACGGGTCCGCCGCTCCCGGATACAGCTCCACCCAGGCTCTCGCAGCTCTCGAAGATACGTTCCACAAGACCATGCCCCCACAGATGGGCTTCGATTACATGGGCATGTCCTATCAGGAGGTCAAGGCCGCGCAGGGCGTGAGCCCCATGGTGATCTTCGGATTGTCCTTCCTGGTCGTCTTTCTCATCATGGCCGCGCAATACGAGAGCTGGACGCTCCCCTTCAGCGTGCTGCTCGGCGTCCCCATCGCTGTCTTTGGCGCCTTCCTCGCGATTTATCTGCGCCGCTTGGACAACAATGTCTACGCCCAGATCGGGCTCGTTATGCTGATTGGCCTTTCGGCCAAAAACGCCATCCTCATCGTCGAGTTCGCCAAGGCCGAATACGAATCGGGCAAATCGCTGCTGGACGCCTCGCTCGCCGGGGCGCGCTTGCGGCTCCGCCCCATCCTCATGACCGCCTTCGCCTTTATCCTCGGCTGCGTTCCGCTGTGGAGGGCCAGCGGCGCCGGCGCCGTCTCCCGGCAGGTGCTGGGCACCATTGTCATTGGAGGCATGCTCGCCGCCTCCCTCATCGCCATCTTTTTCATCCCTGTTTCCTTCGACGTAGTCGAGCGTTTTGGCGGCCTTTTCGAGAAGAAGAAGCCCAAGCCGGTCGAACCGCATTTGCCGCCCGAATCGCCGGAGAAAGGAGCTCCCGCATGATCGGTCTGCGAACGTCCGCCGCCGCCCTGTTGTTGCTCACGCTCAGCGGCTGTAAGCTCGGGCCTAACTACAAGCGTCCGGCCCTCGATGTCCCCGGACAGTATCGTGGCGCTCCCAATCTTGACCAGCAGCAGCTTACCGGTCCGTCTTTTGCGGAAATGAAGTGGCCCTCGGTCTATCAGGACCCGGTGCTCCAGGGACTGATCAAGGAAGCGCTCACCAACAACTACAACGTGCGCATCGCCGCCGCCAACATCGAGGAGGCCAGGGCCAACCTCGGCATCACCCGGGCGAATCAATTTCCCACTCTGAGCGGAAGCTACAGCACGACCGACGAGCGCAGTGGGCGACTCCGGGAGCGCCGACTATCGATACTCTGGGCCTAAGCCTGAGCTACATCGTCGATTTCTGGGGGCAATATCGCCGCGCCACGGAGCAGGCCCGCGCCAACCTTCTGGGCACCGAATACGCCAGAAGCGTGGTCATCATCACCCTGATCTCTAATGTGGCGAGTGACTATTTCATGCTCCGCGAATTGGATGACGAGCTCGCGATTTCCCAGCAGACTGTCGCCGCCCAGAAAGAGAGCGTCCGGCTCAACACTATCGGCTTCAAAGGCGGACAATACGCGATTACCGACGTCTACCAGGCGCAATTGCTGGTTCAGCAGGCTGAGTCGTCCGTGATCACCACCCAGGAATTGATGGAACAGACTGAGAACAACCTCAGCATTCTCCTGGGCAGAAATCCTGGACCGATCGCTCGCGGCCTGAAACTCCCCGATCAGCCTCATCTGCCCGAGGTGCCTCCGGGCCTTCCTTCGTCGCTTCTGGAGCGGCGGCCCGACGTCAAACAAGTCGGAAGAAGCTCTGGTTGCGGCCAACGCCAACGTAGGCGTAGCCAAGGCGGCCTTCTTTCCGCAGATTTCGCTCACTGGCACCTTCGGCGCGTCGAGCACTGCCCTCAGCAGCTTCCTTCAGGGCCCCGCGACCTTCTGGACGCGCGGGCGGAACTGTGGCTCAGCCCCTCTTTGAAGGGGGCAGGATCCGCGCCAACTACCGTCTCGCCTGGGCCGAGCGCAATGCGGCGGAGCTCACCTACAAGCAAACGGTGCAGGATGCCTTTGCAGACGTTGCCAATGATCTCGTCGGCTATCGCCAATCGCGTGCATACCGGCAAAAGATTGAAGAGCAGACAGCTACCTACGCCGAAACCTCTCGTCTCGCCGAAGTCCAGTTTCGCGGCGGATATGTCAGCTTCCTCCAGGTTCTCACTACCCAGCAGCAGTACTTCAGCTCTGAATTGACTCTGGCCCAGGCTTGGTATGGCGAGCTGCAAAGCTACGCCTTGCTCTACCAGGCTCTGGGCGGCGGCTGGGAATAAGAAGAATCTACGATGGTCCGTGATCAGCCGTCGCTGCTTGCAGCTTGGAGAAGGAGCGGACGTAGTTCACCAGGTTCCAGGTATCGTCGGGCTTGACGCGCGCGCCTTCACCCTCCATCACGCCCTTGCCCTTATTAATGATGTAGTAAAGTGTGCCGTCGGTCTCTCCCTTAAGAGCTGTGGGGTCGCGGAAATCGGGCATCTTCTCTTTCATGCTCTTGGCCACGTCGCCGCCGCCGCCCCCATCCTCTCCATGGCACAAGGCGCATTCGTAGCCATAGATCTTCTTGGCCCGGGCCAGGGATTCGGCGGTTGGTTTCATTGGGTTCACTTGGTTTACGGCTTCCAACGGAACGTTGAACGCGGCCGGGGGCGCAGGAGGTGCGGGCGTAGCTTGCGGCCTGCTGGAGGGGTGACGCGATAGCGCCGGTTAGGAGCACGGAGGAAAGGATCAGGAAAGGCTTCAACATGGGAGCCCCCTCGGAATGAAATGGAATTCGCTGAACACTCTACGCCTAAGACCTAACGATGCGACAGTTATTTCCGGCCTGTCGACGGCACAGGAGTGCTCCCGGCATGTAAAGAACCCAAATAGAGCTCTAACCTGTTAGGGTGTTTTCCTCAAACTCCCACAGATTCATCATCCTGAGATGCTGTGACTTTCAGGCCCCGGCTCCCCCACAAAGGTCTCCGTTCCGTTAGTTCCCCCACAGACTCGTCATCCTGAGCGAAGCGCCTCACAGATTTATTGCGTTGTGCAGCGTTCGGTGGCGCGGAGTCGAAGGACCCCGGCGGTGCTTATCTTGCCCATGCTGTTCGGAGCTTTTCAACCACCGAGCCCGCACCCGGCAGGCCCCCAACGGTCTTTGCCATGTCCGGCGCCTACATCTAAATTCTCGGCCGTACAGGCACGCTTTACACGTTGCATGAAAAGCTGTACCTGTGACCATCCAGTGCGTATCGCAGCAGATCCTGTTGTGGGCTTCGGTGGTTAAAAAGCTCCGAACAGCATAGGCAAGATCGGCACCGCCGGGGTCCTTCGACTCCGCGCCACAAGCGCTGCATAACGCGATGAATCTGTGAGGCGCTTCGCTCAGAGGCTGTGACTTTATTGACTTTTAGCGATTTTTGACCCACCTAAGCTCTTTGTTTTCAGTGTCGATTTTTTCGTGAAACCAATAAAGTCACAGACTCTCAGGATGACGAGTCTGTGGGAGTATTAACGAAAAACATCCTAGACAAGTTAGCGCTTATGGGGCGTAACCCAAAGGCCGCGTTCGAAATTCCCCACAATCGTTGACCGCGAAGTGACAAGCCAGTGACAATTGCCGATCGAAGATCCTGCGACCATGAGGGGTGCCCGTACTTCTTGATCATCCCGTCCAGAATCATCGCGTCCCTAATCAACGCATTCTGGATCATCCCGTCATCTGCTGGCTGGAGCGCGCCGCGCTGCTATTGTCCCTGCTTTATTTGTGCCTGCACACCATGCCGCGGGCCTGGAGCAAGCTGAATACCGATTTTCCTAATTACTATCTGTCCGCCCGAATTGCGCATGAGGGCTCGGACACCGCCCGCCTATATGAGTGGATCTGGCTGCAACGCGAGAAGGACCATCGTGCGCTGGATGACCGGCTCATTGGACTCGTACCGATCACACCGTTCTCCACGCTGTTCGTATGGCCACTCACGGGACTGGCGCCGCTGGCGGCCAAACACGTGTGGTTGCTGCTGAATCTTGCCCTGCTGGTTCCGCTTTGCTGGCTGCTGCGCTCCCTGACTGGGTTGTCTTATCAGCGGATTGCGCTGGTCTTCGCATTGAGTTTTCCGCTTCATCGCAATCTGCTTTATGGCCAGTTCTATTTGCTCCTGCTGCTGTTCATCGTCGCCGGTTGCTGGGCCTATCTGCGCGGGTATCATGTTTTGGCCGGTGTTCTGGTAGCCATAGCCGCGGCGGCAAAGATCTTTCCCGTACTGTTCTTCATCTTCTTCCTGCAGCGGCGGGCCTGGCGTGCTGTGCTCGCGGGGGCGGTCACAGGGATGGCTGCCCTCGCAGTCTCGGTAGCGGTATTCGGTTGGAACCTGCACCGCACCTATCTGCACGAGATTCTGCCCTGGACGCTGCGCGGCGAGGGTCTGCCGCCGTATGCGACGGCGAGTGCTTCCCTCTCCAGCGTTCTGCATTATCTATTTCTGGCCGAGCCGCAATGGAATCCGCAACCGTGGCACAACTCTCCGCTGTGCTACGCCCTGCTGCAGCCTACGCTGCAACTGCTGGCGCTGGCGCCGGCTATCCTGCTCATCCGCAGGCAGGACCGCACCCCAGGAAGAATTCTGCTGGAGTGGTCAGCGCTTCTGGTCGCGTCGCTGGCCATCTCCACCAGCCCGGCCTCGTATAACTTTGTGCTCCTGGCGTTGCCGGTGTGCGTGCTGGCCGCACGATTGCTGCAGCGCCAGTGGTATGGATGGCTGGGTCTTCTGCCCATCGTTTATCTCGGCATCGGTTTTCCCCTGGGCAGCCCCACGGCAATGATCGGCCCGAAGATCCTGCTGTATGTTCCGCGGCTTCCTTTGACGCTCGCCCTTCTTTTGGGAATCTATCTCCTGCTGTGGCGTGACCAGCGGTTTGAGGATTTTTCATGGGAATGGACGCACTCTGCATGGGCGGCCGCCATGGCCGGCGCCCTCATCTTCAGTGTGCATTCCAGTCTTCATCGCGAGCGAGCCATGCGCCAGGAGTATGCCTACCGGCTGCCGCTGCAGACGCAAGCCCTACTCGCTGCGAACCCAGGGTCGCAAGGGACAGAGGTTCGTTACGTTGCCTTTACCCAGAGCGGCTACCAACTGGCGTGGCAGGATGAGGTTGGGCCCTGGCTTGATCCCGCTGCGGACGATGAGCTTTCCTTCGCCGGCAACTCGCTTGATATCTGGGTGGAGCGAGGGTTGAGTCCGCGCTCTGCGATTGTGAACTTGCGTGATCCGGCGCGAGCGGTGGTTGACAACGCGCGTGAGCCGATGCTCTCCGCCGATGGGCAGAGCCTCGCCTTTGTGCGCGACCACCGTGGCCGAGGACAGTTGATGGTGCGGCGAGGCGTTCGCTCCGACGCCGGATCGAAGTCCCGCTCACCGGGCTGTCGTTGAATGTCTACGAAGCTTCGTTTCTTTCTGAAAAAGAGTACGCATTTTCTGCCGTGGAGCAGGGCCGGCCTCCGCAGATTTATTTGACCGATGCCACGCACGCCAACGCACGCACTGTCGCTGGGGGAGTCCCGCTATCCGGCACTGTCGCCGGATGGCCGTTGGATGGCCTATAGCCATCTGCAGGATGGCGTGTGGAATTTGTGGCTGCGCGACCAGAGGACCGGTTCGACCCGTCGCCTGGCGGATGTGCCCTGCAATCAAATTCAGCCGTCATGGGAGGACGGCTCAAAGACCTTGCTCTACGGCACCGACTGCGGCCGCAGCTTGTGGTTCACCGCGGTGGCGCGCCGGCGCGTGGTTCAGTGACGGGCCTTCGGAGGAACGCATGATGAGTCTCGAGACGCTTAAAAACAA
Organism: uncultured Acidobacteriaceae bacterium; assembly: GCA_963821315.1. GTDB lineage: Bacteria > Acidobacteriota > Terriglobia > Terriglobales > Acidobacteriaceae > PALSA-350. Next base: position 427,170 of record CAWGDP010000026.1, read on the forward strand.
TTGGGAATCGCTGGCTGAGCGCGATGCCCTGTACGCCATTCTCACCGACCACCGCCGCGCCGGTGGCAAATGGAACGTACCCGAGTTCATGGCCACTGGGGAAGCCGAGATGGAGACCGTTATGCATCATCTCGCCGGTATTGGCTGCATCCCCAATTACGCCGGCAAGGCGTTGGACTTTGGCTGCGGCGTTGGCCGGGTAACGCAGGCCCTGGCGCCGCGCTTTACCTCTTGTGTAGGCGTGGATATTTCGCGGCAGATGATTGACAAGGCCAGGTCTCTGAACCGGTATGCACATTGCCGCTACCTGGCCAATTCAGGGGAGCAACTGCCCTTCGCGGACGACAGCTTCTCCTTCATCTACAGCAACATCGTTCTGCAACATGTGCCCCGGCGTTTTTCGACCGCTTACCTGCAGGAATTTGTGAGAGTGCTGGCCCCGGGAGGCATACTCGTCTTTGGCGTGCAAGATTCCTTTGCCGCCCCGGATGTCTCTTCCCTGCTGGTTCGCGTCCGCCACATTCTTCGCATCCGGTCCAGAATCAGAGCCGCCGCTGGGGTTGGGGATATGCAAATGCATTGTCTGCCGGAGCACGTCGTCCGCAAAGCACTGGGCTCCGCCAGGATCGTGGATGTTCAATACACCAACACGGCGGCGAAAGATTTTAACGGCGAACTTGTCTATTTGCGCCAGGGGCCTGCATCCGGTTATGTTGGCAAACAATACTGCGTCCGTTTGTAAGCGAGCCAGGCTTTGTAATACCATTCGACCCGGAGAGCAGGGGCCAAACCTTAATGTCAGAAGCGCCTTCGCGGCCGCGAGCACTGGTCACCGGCGGCACCACGGGGATTGGGCTTGGCATCGCGACCGCAATGGTCGATGCTGGTTACGAGGTAACGGCCACCGGCCTCACCGACGCACAAGTCGCTGCCGTCCCGCAGCGGCAGCATCTTACGGCAGTCAAGCTGGACGTTACGTCTGCGGAATCGGTTGCCGCGGTGCTGGCGCCTTTTCATGAACTGGCTGCTCTCATCAACTGCGCCGGGGTAATTTTTCGCGGTGGCGCAGAATACGACATGGCGAACTTTCAAAAGGTGATCGACGTCAATCTGACCGGGACCATGCGCATGTGCGTCGGGGCGCATGCCAAGCTTGCTGCGGCGCGTGGATCTATCATTAACACCGCTTCGATGCTGTCCTATTTTGGCGGCCCGTTGATTCCCGCCTATACGGCCTCCAAGGGCGGAGTGGCACAATTAACCAAGGCCCTCGCGGTTGCCTGGGCGCCGGAAGGCATCCGGGTCAACGCCATTGCTCCGGGCTGGATCGCCACCGAGCTTACGCGCGGGCTGGTTGAGGATGAGGGCCGGTCTGCCGCTATCCTCCATCGCACTCCCATGCAGCGTTGGGGAGAGCCGGGAGACGTTGCGGGAGTGGCTGTATTTCTTTGTTCCGAAGCAGCACGCTTCATCACGGGAGCGATTTTGCCCGTCGATGGAGGCTACGCGGCAGTCTGAAAGCGAGGGTTCACCATGAGCAATCTCATCGAGCAAACCGCAGCGGAAGCGCGGATTCCCTACCGGCATCCGCAGCCGAAGGAATCCTTCCCAGAGCTGGTCGTCCCCAACGCCATCCCACAGGATGAGCGCTTGTGGGTTCCGCAGATGGAAAACGTTTGGTTCCGTCCGCTCTGCTTGTCCGCCAGCCGGGGATATTGGATGAACCTTCTACGAGTGCGCAAGTCGGGCGTGTTATCGCGCCATCGGCATCCGCAGCCGGTTCACGGATTTGTATTGAAAGGCAGTTGGCACTATCTGGAACACGATTGGACGGCCACAGAAGGTTCGTATGTCTACGAGACTCCCGGCGAGACGCATACGCTGGTGGTGGAACCGGACGTTCCGGAGATGATCACGCTCTTCCAGGTCAACGGGGCGATGATCTATGTTGACCCCGACGGCGGAGTTCTGGGTTACGAAGATGTGTTCACCAAGATTGATCTGTGCCGCCGCCACTATACGGCCGTCGGGCTGGGTGAGGGATTCGTCGATCAATTTCTCCGATAGATACGCGCGGCGTTGTCATGCAGGTAGCCGTGAGCAAATTTCAGGGCCTGCTGCTCGGTAATTTCCCCGTCGAGAATCATCCCGGAGAGGGCGGCGGCCAGCGCCGTGCGCGCGGATTCGACCGCCAGCCAGTCGCTCTCTTCCGCACCGATGGCTTCATTGAAAGGGAAAGCATCGGAGCCGAAGACAACTTTGTCTGGATAGAGCAACAGCCAATGACGCAGCACCTCGGCCAGATCCTTCGGGTACAGGTATATACCCATCAACGATGAATCCAGATAGACATTCTCCCGCGCTGTGAGCCAGATGGCCTGGTCCTGAAACGGATAGCCGCCGTGGAGCAGCACGAAGTTCACGTTGCTGTAGCGCGGGTCGCGCAAGACGTTCTCCAGATTAAGCACATTGCCGCCGCTCACGTTGAAAAAGTCGCCCGTCCCCACTGCGGTATGAATTTGTACCGCAAGGTGGAGGCGCCCAGCCTCTCGCAGCAGGTAGCGAAACATATAGTCTTCAAAGACTGTGTGCTCTGCGGCGGAAGGTTTCCCTCCCGCGTGATAGCGGTCATAGATTCTCGCCGCTTCCGCCTGGGGCGGGTCGTCAAAATGCAGTGTGCGGAAATAGGCGATCTCGAATTTGATGGAGACACCACCGCGGCTGCGATTCTGTTCCAGGATTTTGCTGACGAAGGCCAGGTATGCGGGAAAAGTTCCGGGTAATGCGTTCAATCCCGCCTGCGTGAGTTCGCCCTTCAGCTTCTTCTCCTGCATAGGGACATAAACACCCTCATCGATGTTGCGCGCGGTCAAGTCGGTGTTATCCAGAGGAAAGAGAAACGAGTCGACGAAGAAGACCCAGTGGAAACGCTTGGGGTCGAGGTAGTTTCCCATGGCGACCCGGTTGGCCATCATGGTCTCGACGTTGAGCTTGTCCAGGATGCGATCGAAGTACTGATAGCCGGGATAGGTGCGGCGCAGCTCCGCCTTTTTGGCCACCAACCACTTGATATGTTCCGGGGTGTTGTCGGGGAAGGGATAGTCGAAGAGATCTTTCGAGGCGGCAATCAATTCCGGGTTGTCCAGGCTCAGGCGCAGGGGCGCATGCCCGGGCGGAGAGGCCATCGCGTCTACGTCACTATCTTCTGCGAAGCCTGGGTGGCCGTGGTCATCGAAGATGGCGATCTGGCGAATCTGCAGCAGCAAGCGGTCGTAGGTCTGCTGGTATCCGGGAGCCATGTTCGGGCTGGCCTGCCCCCAGAGACTACAAGAGGAAGCGAGCAAGAGAGCAACGGTGAGACGAGTCATCGGAATCCAACTGATACGTTTCGGTCCCACGGCAAGCCGGGGCAGGCGGGATGGGGACGGGTGCCCCAGGTTCGCACCAGCGTACCTGGGCCGAAAAAGACGGGCGAAGCCCTACAACCGTTTTTACTTTACTTCTGGTTGCACCCTCCAGGAAAAGCAATCGAAACATATCATCTTCGGCCCAGGTACGCTGGTGCGCCCCGGCTCCCGCTCAAAGGTCTGGGTTTCGCTAGTTCTCACACACACTCTAGAGCCCCTTGAAAGCGCCGCCGTCAACCAGCACCGTTTGGCCGGTGATATACGACGCACGATCGGAGGCAAGCCAGACAATAGCGTCGGCTAGCTCTTCTGGTTGGCCAACGCGCTTCAGAGGCACTTCTCCCACCAGGCGTGATTCGAACTCCGCTGGGCTAATACCTAAATCCTGCGAGCGCTTGCTAATGAGTTGCTTCAAGCGCTCGGTCGCGGTGTAGCCAGGCCCCACATTGTTGACCGTAATGCCATCTTTGCCAAACTCGTTAGAAAGGCTCTTGATCAAACCCAGCACTCCAGCGCGCACAGCATTCGAGTAAATGAGGTCGGGGACCGGCTGGCGCACCGTGACGGAGGTAATCGTCACCAGGCGGCCCCACTGATTCTTCTGCATCCAGGGCAGAACCGCGCGGGCAAAGTGAATGATGCTCATGAAGTTCAGTTCCAGCGCGCGCTGCCACTCCTCGGTAGTGGTAGCAAAGAACATCTTGGCCGGCGGTCCACCGGCGTTGGTCACGCAAACATCGACGCCGCCGAACTCCTGCGCGACGTGCTTCACAAACTCTTCGACGGCGGCAGCATTGGTCACATCCAGCGCCTCGGCGATTACCGGAACAGCGTAGCGTTTAGCGATGACCCCTGCTGCCGCGTTCAGTTTGTTGGCGTCGCGCGAACACATGGCGACTTTCGCGCCTTCGGCGGCAAACTTTTCCGCCGCCGCGCGGGCGATGCCATCGCTCGAAGCAGCGACAATTACATTACGGTTCTTGAGTCCCAGGTCCACCTGGCTACCTCCCGGTTAAACCCTGACGAAGATAGGCGTCGTCTTTGTCGATCCAATCCTGGCGTGGGGGATTAAAGATGTCCAGGTCGACCGTATCCTCGAGCGCAATGGCCTCATGCGGCATATGGGGCGGGATGCAGAGCACTTCCCCGGCCGAGACAGTAATTTCCCGATCATCGATGAAGAAATGCAATGCGCCTTCAAGAACGTAGGTGACCTGCTCATTGTGATGACTATGCAGAGGCACTTTCGCGCCCTTCTTAATCAGGACCCGCGCCACCATCACGTTGCTGCCCACGATCATTTGCCGGCCTATGAGCGGGCTCATGGGTTCTACTTCGATGTCATTCCACTTGGTGTACTTTGCTTGAGCAACGGTTTCTGCCATGTCCGCAAAAGTTATCACAAATCGCGGGGAGTCATTCAGGGGTGCGGCTTTGCGGAGGCACTCTTCACATCAGCCGTCCCTAACCATGTGACCGCACCGAAGGCCCCGAGCCAGGAGCCTATCGCGGCAAAGACCACGTAGATGGGATTGCCTGTGTAACTGATCACGGCAAAGGCAGAGAGCAGATACCAGACGCTGCTCCAGCTGGCCGCGATGCTCCTGCGGCGTGCGGCGACCGCGGCGGTAAAGAGTACGTAGACCGCGTCCGTGGCCGCGGTGGACGCGACCACTCCTATGGCAATCAGCGGATTCGGCGCGTGGATCATTTGGTCTCAGGGCTGTAGGTTACACCAGAGTTTGCTGGGTCAGCCTTGAAGAAGCGCCCCGAGGCGAGAGTAGCTGGACCGCGATCACAGCCAGCGGCACAAGGTAGAAGATGGAGCCGATCACCCACATCAGAGCGCCCGCCGCGGCTTGATCGGCCAGGGGCGAGATGTCAAAGACTCTGGGCGCCGCGGCATAACTGGGATAGATCACCTTTCGGGAAAAGCTGAGTGAGGCGGAATATGCAGTATTCACCAGATCGGCGCCGACCAGGTAGGGCAACAATGCCCAGCGAGACCCTCGGCTGACGCTTGGCCATGGCTGAATCAGAGGAAACCAGAAAAGTAATCCGGTGACGAGAAAGCAGATGTGTTCCACCGTATGCCAGGCATCCGAGCGCACCGCCAGTTCGTAGGCCACGGGAATATGCCAGCCGAGGTAGGCGATATTCATTGCCAGCCACGCGAAGACGGGATTCGTGAGAAAGCGGAATAGCCGGTGCAACCACGGCATGCGAAAAAGGGGGCCAAGGACGCCGCGGAGCAGCCAACGCGGCAGCGAACGCAAGAATGGAACCACCGGAGCGCCCAACAAGAGCAGCGGGGGCGCCACCGACATAAAGATCAGGTGCTGTGTCATATGGGCGGTCAACAGCACGTCGTCCAGCGCATCGATCGGTGAACCGATAGCTATGTACAGAGAAAGAAGGCCACCAAGAAAGCACAACGCGCGCCAGGCGGGAAACAGGTGTGGGCGGGTGCGGCGAATTCTGCGAAAGCCACGGAGATAGAGCAGGCCGGACGCGAGCAAGCCCGATGTGGCCCAAAAAGGAAAGGACCAGGAATTCCATGCGGCTTGTGCTGCGGGTTCTGACATTGGTGGCAACGTTGGCGAATGACAAAGTGTAGATTAGTTCATCACTTGATCGTTTGTTATATGGGATTGAGAAGAAACCGCAGATCCCTCCACTACGCTACGCTTCGGTCGGGATGACAATTTTGTTTGGGCACCCGCAATCCCAGCACCCAAACAGAATTGTCATCCCGACCGAAGCGTAGCGTAGTGGAGGGATCTGCGGTTTCTTCCACAGCACTCGACACTCTATTATTTCGGAGGATCGAGTTCCCCAGTGCTCACATATTGCCGCGACGCATCCCGCGCCGGACGCTGGCCCTCAGGATGCAGCGTTTCCAGGAAACTGACCAGCGCCGTTACCTCCGGCGGAGAAAGGTTCTTTCCGTAGGCCGGCATGTTTCCGCCTCCCTGCAGCACCTGGCGCACCAGTTGGTCGTAAGTCAACCGGGTAGCCACGCCATCGAGCGCTGGCCCGCGCTCGCCGCCCAGGCCACCGATCATGTGACAATTGCGGCACTGCTTTTCCTGAAAGACAATCTGGCCCTGCCTCCCCAACGGCGTGGCCCCATGCACATATTTCACCGGAACAATATCTCCGCTCCAGGCCTCCATCTCCGGACTCCAGGGGGTGTAGGTTCCCAGGTGTTCGCACACCGCGAACCCAACCGCAAGCACCATGATCGAGAGCACCGCGATAGGCCGCCGGCGCCAGCTCTTCTCCCCTTCTCCGGCAAAGAACGGCAATGCCAACAGGAACAGGATGCCTACGGCCGGAGCAATCAATATGAACGGCGTCTCCAGGTTCTCCGGCAGGAAAGAGAGAATCGTATAAAGCCACAAGAAGAAGAAGTCCGGCTTGGGCACGGTCTGGATGATGGTTGGGTCGGGAAAGCCGGTCGGCCCAAAGGGCCCCAAAAACACTGCGCACAGCGCCACTGCACCCAGGATCGCTGCGGAAAATATCATGTCTTTCCACACCGCCCCGGGGACGAAAGGCATGCCGTCCTTATGCGTCAGCTCGTGGTACTCCTGAATGTAAGTGCTGCGACGGACGACCCGCCCCGGCATGGGCCAATCGTTGATACCCAGTCCCACCACCATCCAGATGTGCAGCGCGGCGAAACCCAGCATCAATCCGGGAATGACAAAGACGTGCAGGGCAAAGAAGCGGGTCAACGTAGGACCCGCGATGATCGGGCCCCCTAACAGCAGGTCGACCCCCGGACCGCCTATGAAAGGGATACGGGATACGATCGAGGCGCCAATGCCCAGGCCCCAATACGCATCCTGGTCGAAGCGCATCACCTGTCCGGTGAATGCCATGCCCAGGGTCATCAACAACAGAAAGACGCCCAGGATCCAGGTGAGTTCGCGAGGAAACTTATAAGCGCCGAAGAGGAAGACCTGGCACATGTGGATCAGCACCACGGCGACCATGAAGTTCGAGCCCCAGCCATGCATCGCGCGCAGGAACCAGCCCAGCGGCAGCTGTTGGTTCAACACCTGCAGGCTGTTCCAGGCCTCGCCCGCCGAGGGCACATAGACGATGGCCAACAGGATGCCGGTAACGATCTGTAACATTAACAGAACGAAACTGGCGCTGCCGAAGACGTACCACCAGCTGGCCGTGTTCGTCGGCACCGGGTGAAGAACCGTGTCCTTGATCGGCCCTTCCAACTTCAACCGGAATTCTAACCAGTCGTAGGTACGTTTCAACCAGTGCATGCGGAGCTCTCTTTCCGTACCGACGCGCTGTTTGCCAACGTGGGCATCTGGCCGCCATCGATCAGCAATTTGCCGTTTTGCACTTTGTAGTCGTATTCAAAAAGACCCCGCGGCGGCGGGCCTGCAGCACGCGAGCCGTCGGCGTAGTAGACCCCGCCATGGCATGGGCACATAAACAACTCCGACTGAGGAAACCAGCGCACCGGGCAGCCCAGGTGGGCGCAGTTGATGGCGAATACTTGAAACTTTTGCTCGTCCGTCCGGCGCACCCAGCAGGCAGCCTTGGCGGTGGCGCCATCCCACGGCATGCTCTTGGGATTGACAAAGCTGGCCAGCCGCGTCTGTCCCAGGGCAAATTGACCAACATCACCCAAATCGATCCAGGAATTGTAACCACCATTCTTGCGAATGGGTCCCAGCAGGTAGCCCACAACCGGGATGGCGACTAAGAGGGCGACCGCGCCATTGAGCAGAGCGCCGATCGACACCAATACCCACCGCCTGGTTACTGCTGCCTTGTCGTCGCTCATTGCCCGCCTCCTGCGGTCTTGTTTTGCGCTGCGCCGGGGCGCTGGCTGGAGAGCCAGCCCACCACATCGGTCACTTCCTGATCGCTCATCGGGTGCCCAGGCAAATCGTTTCTCCAATCAGGCTGGCCGATGTCCGGCCGCCCGGCAATGACCACCGTGCGCAAGACCTGGTCACTCACCAGGGCCAGGAACGCCGGGTCGGTAATTGAGCCCGCTTTGCTCTTGCCTGGGGCCCCGGCAGCGCCGTGGCACGATGCGCAGTAGGTGGTGTAAACCTGCTGGCCGTGCGCCGCATCCGCCGGCTTGGCAGCCTTGTAGGGTGGCGCGTTCGCGCCATCGAGAGTTCCCGCCTTAAACCAGGCAGCGCGCATGCCATTCACCAGCGCGTCTACCTGCTGGTCGGTCAACATGCCCCCGGCACTGACAGCGAAGGGGGGCATGTGCGTGCCCGGTTCGCCGTTGGCAATCGTCTGACGGATGATCTGCTCATCGACCAGCGCCTGATACGCGGGATTAGCCAGAGGGTACGACGGACCGTTCATTCCCTGGGCACCATGGCAACCGGAGCAGCTCTGGGCGTAGAGCGTTGCAAAATCCAGCACTGAATCGGGAGTAGGCACCAGCGGTCCGGGCTTGGGATGGCCGGGGAGCTGGCCGCAGCCAACCACAGTCAAGCAGGAAACCAGTATCAAGAGGCGCGCGATCACTTCGGTCCGTCCCCCCGTTGGTCTTCGTCCATAATTCCCGGTGTTTCCAATCCCACGCGTACGACAAAGGGCAGATATTGCTCGGTGCGGATGTGGATTTGCTTCCCCACAACCCAGCCCGCCACTAGCCCGAAGGCCACTTGGGAGGCGACAAACCACCACCAATCGATGCGTGCATCAAGGTACGGGTTGATCAGACCTAACGTGGCATGCAACACACCTGTCCATAGCAACGGGGCGATGATGCCCCCCAGCAACACCGGGTGGCGCGGCAACATGGGGAGCATGGCGCCGTAGAGCAGGCCGACCAGCAGCGAACCGACGACATGTATGACAGTGGCGAAGACCAGCGCACTGAGACGGAAGTGCGTGATCTCCGCCGTGGTGGGATTGGACCAGCCCGCTACTCCAGCTCCTCCCAACAGATTTACCGCGTACCAGATGCTGTGGTAACGGATAAGGCCGTAGAGTAGCGCGGGCACGATCATCGCGGCGCCGCCTGCGATGCCCCCCTTCACCCCCGCTATCACTGAGGGGGTGTGGACCGGCAGGCGTGCGCGATGGCTTTCGTCGACTTCAATACGAGCAACCTTGGTGCGTATGCTGGTGAATTCGAACTTCTGGACTTTGACCGGAACGGCAATATGCTGCGCATGCGGCCAAACTTGAAGGAACCATCCCACGCAGCCGGAAACAATGAGCACCGCCCCGAGGATGCTTATCCCCACGTTCGTCACCAGCCCGGCCAGGCCAAAGGTCAAGCCAAGGGCCAATACCAGCGGCCACGCTGTCGGGGTAGGCAGTTGTACTACTTCATCGGATATGCCGTCGTGTGCCTGTGGCTCTGCCATTGCTTTCTCTTTCTCCTCAGCGGCCAATGATGTAGACGACAGTAAACACCACCACCCAGACGCCATCGACAAAGTGCCAATAGAGCGAGAGCACCTCGAGCTGTTTGGAGTGCTCACTCCTGAGCTTCCCGGTGAGTGCAAAGATCAGCACGATCGAAAGCATGGTCAGGCCGACGATCACGTGGCTGGCATGCAGGCCGACCAGCGAGTAGAAGGTGGTGCCAAAGAGGTTGGTGCTGATGGTCAGCCCATCGTGATAAATCAACTTATTCCACTCCAGCCCGGTGCCGACGAGAAAGATCGCGCCCAAAACAACGGTGAGCGCCCACCACAGGCTGAAGGCTCCCATCGAGCCTTTCTTCAGGGCCCGTTCCGCTATCCAGATGGTGAAGCTGCTGGAGAGCAGACATACCGTGTTAAAAATGGGAAGCTCCAGAACCTCGCGCGGCTGTGGCCCGGAGATGCTCTTGCCTATGTAATAGAGATAGGCAATCACAAAAATCGTGAAGATCGCAGACTCGGCAACGATGAATGCCGCCATGGCGACAGTGCCGTGATAGGGCAACACCCAGTCTTCGTTGGCTGCTCCGTGAGCCAGGGGAATCGTGCTGGCGCTCATCCTCTATATATCCTCGACGATCAGAATCAGTCGTACCGCGAGTCCGGATCTTCCGGGTGCTTCAGGTCCCACAACGGCCGCCGGCTGGCCACCACCGGCTCGCTGGCAAAGTTGTACTCGGGCGGCGGCGACGAGGTTGCCCACTCCAGCGTCCAGGCATCCCAGGGGTCCGGGCCGGCGTCCGGGCCTTTGAAGTACGAATACACCATGTTGTAGGCAAAGATCAGCGTGGCCACCCCCTGAATCATGCCTCCGATGGATACGATCATGTTCCAGCTGTCCCAGCCGCGGCCAGGTTCATAGGTGTAGATACTCCTCGGCATGCCCAGCAGCCCGGGAATGTGCATGAGGTCGAAACACAGGTGGAAGCCGATCAGAAACAGCCAGAAATGCCACTTGCCCAGCCGCTCGTTGAGCATCTTGCCCGTCATTTTCGGGAACCAGTAGTAGAACCCTCCGAAGAAGCAGAAGACGATCGCTCCCACCAGGACATAGTGGAAATGGGCGATAACAAAATAAGAGTTATGCAGTTGCCAATTCCAGGGGGCAATGGAAAGCATGATTCCAGTCAACCCCGCGAACAGGAACTGAATCAGGAAGGCAGTGCAGAAAAGCATAGCCGTGGCAAAACGTATCTTGCCTCCCCACATGGTAGCGATCCAGTTAAAAATCTTGATTCCGGTGGGGACACCGACCAGTGAGGTCGAGAGCACGAAGAAGGCGTTCTGCGCCGAAGTCATGCCCACTGTGAACATGTGGTGCGCCCACACGCTCAGGCTGATCAAACCAATACCCGCTGATGCGGCCACCATCGCCGGGTAGCCAAAAATCGCCTTGCGGGAAAAAACAGGAATCACTTCGTTAGCAATGGCGAACGCCGGCAACACCAACACGTAGACCTCGGGGTGGCCAAAGATCCAGAAAAAGTGCGCCCAGACAACCGGCACGCCCCCAGCCTGAGAGTCGAAGAAGTGCCCGCCGAGATAGCGGTCGATGGTCAGCATGATCTGCGCCGCGGTCAACGGGGTGATGACGATCAGGATCATTCCCGAAACCACCAAGTAGAGCCACACCAGCAGCGGCATGCGAAACAAGGTCATGCCTTTGCAGCGCATAGAGATGGTGGTGGCAATGATGTTGACCGCGGCGCCGACGGTACCGAACCCGGAGATGATCAGCGACAACGCCCAGTAGTCCGTGCTATGTCCGCGCGAGAATGCGCGTTCGGTCAGCGGTGCATAGGCCCACCAGGTCACATCGGGCGCGCTGCCGGCGCCTTGCAGTCCCACTCCGCCAATGAAGCTGTAGTACAGCATCAGGCCGCCCAGCGCGGTCATCCAGAAGCTGAAGGCATTCATCCGGGGAAAGGCCATATCCCTGGCGCCGACCATGAGAGGGACCAGGTAATTGGCAAACCCGATGATCAACGGCATCCCCATAAGGAAAACCATGGTCGTGCCATGCATGGTAAAGAGACGGTTGAACACCTCAGGGGCGAGAAAGTTGTTGTGCGGCACCATCAGCTGAATGCGCAGCAGGAGCGCCTCGAAACCGCCGACCAGCAAAAAGACCACGGCGTAGGCGATGTACATCAAGCCGATCTTTTTGTGGTCGACCGTGGTCACCCAATCGGTCACCTGATCGAGCCACGTCCCATGCGCCTCGCTCGGCGGGGTGAGGTCGATGGCGCTCCCAATAGGTAGAGTCGAATCAGCCATTCGGAAAACTCCTGTCTGTACTGGCCCGTGTCCCTATTACTTCAAGGTGTCGAGGTAAGCGACTATCTTGTCGATCTGGTCATCGCTCAATTGCATCGCCGGCATTAGGCTTCCTGGCTTGACGTAGTCTGGATCCTTGATCCAGAGCTTGAGATTCGCCGGGGTATTGTCGGCCACTCCGGAAGCAAGCGTATCGCGGCTCATAAAGTGGGTGAGGTCTGGCCCAAACTGGCCCTGCGCGGGGGTGCCGCGCACCACGTGGCAACTGATGCAGGACTGCGACTCGAACAGCTGCCTGCCTTCGGCAACTGCCGGATCCTGAACCGCCGGCTGCTGCTGATTTTTCACCCAGGCCGCGAAATCTTCCGGAGTCTGCACGTAGACGCGCAACAGCATCTTGGCATGTTCCACGCCGCAGAACTGCGCACATTGGCCCACGTACATGCCGGGTTTATCCGGATTGAACCACATGTGGTTGACCTGGTTTGGAAACATGTCGATCTTACCGAACAACGCAGGGACCCAGAAGCTGTGAACCACATCGGCGGAGAGCAAGTGGAGCGAAGTGATCGCGGGAACCTGCCCGGTGCTGAGCGGTATGTGCAGCTCATCGGCCGTTGTGAAACCCAATTTATCGTAGTGAAACTCCCACCAGAATTGATGGCCTACGGCATCGATATCGAGGGCCGTCGGCGGCATCTTCTGATCCTGTATGGCAAAGAGAAAGCGCGCTGTGGTGAAAAAGAGGACCACAACAATCAGGACAGGGATCACGGTCCAAGCCAACTCGATCTGCGTGCTGCCATAGATTTGGGGTGGCTCGCTGTCATCGTTGGGATCACGCTGCCGGAAGCGGACCACGACGTACAGCCAAAGGGAGGCGACCACGATAAAAATCGCTCCCGTGATTTGCATCACAAAAAGCGACAAATGGTGGATCGACAGCGCCGGACCGGAGTGAGGATCGAAGATGCTCGGAGTCTGGTGGACGATAGTGTCCGTGGGCACAGCCCAGGCTGCATGTCCGGCGTTGCTTAACAGCAGCAGCAACGCATAAACGGCTGAGCCGGGCCCCTTACGCTGCAGCCATCCTCCGGACATGGTTGCGGTCCTCCCCCGCTAAAGAGAATTTATTGTAGCGCTCTCTGCCGATTGGCCGTATGAATAGTTGGCCGCAGCGGCAGGTCCGTTTCGTAACCGTCCCGCGCAATTGAACCTTTGATGCACCCGAAAGCAAATCGGACCCTTGGTACACTGCGAAAATGAAACGCCTGATTATCAACGCGGACGACTTTGGTCTCGCGCCAGGCGTCAACCGGGCGATCGTGGAACTACAGGAGGCGGGAGCCCTCAGCTCCACCACCTTGATGGCCACGGCTCCCTACTTTTCTCCCGCTGTTTATCTGGCCTTTGCACAACCCGCGTTATCCGTCGGCTGCCACATTGTATTAGTAGACGGCTCACCGCTGCTGCGTCCGGACGAGGTGCCTTCCCTGCTCGATCCGCGGCGTCCGGCATCGGTATCTCTGCGGCCCACGGTGGGAAGTTTTCTTCGTGACCTGGTGCGCGGCCGCATTCGCGAGCAGGAAATCCAGGCCGAGGCCATCGCCCAGATACGGCGCATTCAATTAAGCGGGGTCACCGTCAGCCACATCGACTCGCACAAACATATCCATGCATTTCCCCGTGCGCTGGCTCCCCTGCTGCGGGCGGCAAAGTACTGCGGCGTGGACTGCGTGCGCAATCCCTTCGAGCCGTGGTGGAGTCTGCGCGCTACGCGGGTCGCCAGTGCGTGGCGCCGAGCGCAGTTGCACGCCATGCGGAGCCAGCGGCGGGCCTTCTCCAGGCTGATCCAGGAATACGGTATGTTGACTGCCGACGGATCAATCGGCGTTCTGGCCACCGGGAGTCTCGATGAGGATGCACTTCGCTCGATGCTACAGGCCATGCCGAGCGGCACGTGGGAGCTGGTCTGTCATCCGGGATATCGCGACCGCGCGCTGGAGCAGGCGCATACTCGCCTGCTGACCTCGCGAGACACGGAACGCAGCGCCCTGCTCCAGGTCATTCCCGAGGCCCTCAGGAAGGACCCGGAGTTGCTGCTCACCGATTTTCACCAGATCGGGCAGGGAGTAGTTTAGTGCCGCGCCTACGGCGCTCAGATCATTTTCGGAATTGATCCCCAGCCCTTCCGGGCTGGGCTGACGTTTGGGCAGTCGGCCCTCCGGGCCTCGCATCCATGGTGATTTTGCGGTGTCACTTCTTTCTCAACTTGCCATACGCAAAAATTGATCCCCAGACTTTCCGGGCTGGGCTGACGTTTGGTGGTCGGCCCTCCGGGCCTCGCAGCCAGATTTTGCGTGTCACTTCTCTCAACTTGCATACGCAAATTGGCTGCTTCTAATGAAAAAACGCGTCGAGTTCTCCCCGGGACGACGAAGGGGGGGTCGTGACTCTTATCGGACCGTGACGTGAAACCGCAGTTCCCAACCGGAGTGGAGTGATGGGACTGCGCTGCCCTCCTGCGGTAGGTTAGGGAGAAATGACACGGCAAAGATCGCTATGGACGCAAGGCCCGGAGGGCCGACCGCCAAACGTCAGCCCAGCCCGGAAGGGCTGGGAAATTGGTCCAGAAGAGGACCCTAGCGCCGTAGGCGCGATACTGTCATCACACCGGCAACAAAAAGCTTTGGTTGCCCCATTGCCCCGATTTCCTGCGGAGGCTTGTGGGCTACGATGTAAACCTCAACGGGGTTCAAAATGAAAATCGGCATTACGTGTTATCCGACGTATGGCGGAAGCGGCGTGGTCGCGACCGAACTCGGCATCGAGCTCGCAGCGCGCGGCCACCAGGTGCACTTCATCACCTATTCGCAACCCTTCCGGCTTACCGGGCGCGAAGAAGGCATCTTCTATCACGAGGTGCCGGTCTCGAATTACCCGCTCTTCGAGTACCCACCCTACGATCTGGCGCTCGCAACGCGCATGTCCGAGGTGGCCGAATATTATGAGCTCGACCTGCTTCACGTCCATTACGCCATTCCCCACTCGGTGTGCGCACTTCTGGCCCGCCAGATGCTGGCAAAACGCAGACACCTGCCCTTCGTGACCACCTTGCACGGTACCGACATTACCCTGGTGGGACTCGACCGGTCGTACTTGCCCATTACACGCTTCGGTATCGAAGAGAGCGACGGCGTCACCTCGATATCGAATTACCTGCGAGAAAAAACGGTACACGATTTCGGCATCCTGCGGCCGATCGAGGTCATACCCAACTTCGTCAACTGCGACGAATACAAGCCCCTGGGCGAAAGCCGCGCGGACGCCCGCGCGCGTTATGCCGCCCCGGAAGAAAAGATCCTGATCCATCTCTCGAACTTCCGCCCGGTCAAGCGCATCCTCGATGTGGTGGAGGTATTTTCCCGCGTCGCGCAAGAGATGCCGGCACGGCTATTGATGGTGGGCGACGGTCCGGACCGCTCCTCGGCGGAGTGGTTGGTCAACAGTAAGGGCCTTCAAAACCGGGTCGACTTCCTGGGCAAACGGGAGCGGGTCCACGAACTATTGCCGGTAGCCGACCTGATGATCATGCCCAGCGAACTGGAGTCCTTCGGCCTGGCGGCACTGGAAGCCATGGCCTGCAAGGTTCCCACCATCGCCACCCGGGTGGGCGGCGTGTCGGAATTGATTGACGACGGTGTGACCGGCCGGCTGTTCGCCGTCGGCGATGTCGACGCCATGGCCGCCGCGGCAATTGAATTGCTGGGAGATGATGCCCGTCTCGCCGCCATGGCCGACGCCGGCCGCAAAGCAGCCCAGGATCGCTACTGTGCGTCGCGCATCATTCCTGTATACGAGAAGTACTACGAGAGGGTGCTGGCGCGCGCCGAGGTCTGATCCGCCAGCACCAGTACATTGGGCGCCATCGGTATCTCCAGGGTTACGCGGGTTCCCCGTCCGGGACGGCTGAAGACTTCGAAGCGGGCGCTGTTGCCGTAGAGCACTTCCAGCCGCTCGCGCACATTGCGCATGCCGATGCCCGCCCCCCGGCTGGGAAAGCCTACTTCCCTCACCCGGCCCTCGGCCATACCCACGCCGTCGTCTTCTACCTCGACGATCATCTTGGCGCCCTGGATGCGGCTGCGCAGGGTGATGGTTCCTCCCTGCAGGCGTGGCTCCAGGCCATGCTTGATGCTGTTTTCGATCAAGGGCTGCAGCAGCATGCAGGGGACAAGCAGTTCCAGGGTTGTGGGATCAATCTCCTTCACTACGCGCAGCTTCTCCGCCCCAAAACGCACCACTTCAATGCCCAGGTAGTCGTCGGTAAAGGTCAGCTCTTCGCGGAAGGGCACGTAGGCGTCGTGATCCTTGAGCAGCGCGCGCAGGATGTTGCCTAACTGCACGATCATCTCCCGCGCCATCTCGGGCCGGAAGCGGACCAGCGAAGCGATGGAATTGAGGGTGTTGAAGAGGAAGTGCGGATTGATTTGCCGCTGCAGTGCGTCGAAGCGCGCCTCCAGCACCAGCCGCTTCTGCTCCTTGAGCTTGATCTCGATGCGGCTCGAGTTCCAGATCTTGATCGGGATGGCCACCACGACTGCGGGGCAGACGCAAATCGCGAGCTTAACCGCCCAGCCGCGCGCATTCAAAGTGAAGAGAAGCCCGGGATAAAGGTCCGCTATCCACATGCGGACCATCTGCATCCCGACAATCAGCATGAGCAGCAGGATCTGGCGATCGAAGCGTGGCTCGAGGATGTTCCGCCGTACCCAGCGGTAAATGCTGAGATCGACAAAAGGGGAAAACGACCATACCTCTTCCGGTTCCACGGCCCGTCCGTACAGGCCGGAAACGATGGCCACGGCCAGCAAAAAGGGCAGGGTCAGGTATTCGTGGTGCAACATGGCGGGGATGGAGAGCACTGCTCCTCCGAACATGCGCGGAGAACGGGCCCAGCAGGATGCCCAGGATGATGACGGTTTCGAAGCTGATATCGGCGGCGTAGAAGTTTTGCACCGCGAAACGAATCCACACCCCCAGGGTGAGCGGGATGCAGAGGAAGGCCAGCAATCCGAGGGTCTGACCGGTGGTGCGGCGCTCGGCAAACAAAAGACGCTGAAAAGTAAGCGCCCGGGCAGTCACCGCCGAGACCGCCGCGGCCACACCCAGCTTGATCAGCAGTGATATGAGGACGAGCTTAGGCTCATACACGCTCTTACTTTACGCCAGTTTCCCCCGCTGGACATGAGGCCGGGAAAGAGGCTCTAATTAACTATGCCGTTGGAAAGTGTCAAGAAAGTGGCGGATGCGGACTTCCCTACCCGTTGGGGTCATTTCCGCATTCTGGGCTTCGAAGGTATGCGGGTCGATCCGGAACCATGCGGGCCGGGGATGACTACCGTCAGCAGGAAGATCGAAGGCGCGATCGCGCTGGTGCTGGGCGATATCCATAGTGCGCCGCCGGTGGTGCGGGTTCACTCCCAGTGCCTTACCGGCGATGTCTTCGGTTCTTTGCGCTGCGATTGCCGGCCGCAGTTGGAACTGGCGATGCGTATGATCGCCGAGGCCGGGCGCCGGCATCCTGCTCTACGAACAGCAGGAGGGCCGAGGCATCGGACTGATGGCCAAGTTGCGCGCCTACGAACTGCAGGACCAGGGGCTGGATACGGTCGAAGCCAATCTAAGACTCGGCTACAAGCCCGACTGCCGCGAGTTCGAGCTGCCCGCGGAGATTCTGAAACTGCTGAAGGTGACCTCGGTACGGCTCATCACGAATAACCCGGAGAAGGTCGAGGCTCTGGAGTCGGTGGGTATTCGGGTGGTGGAACGCATCTCCGCCGAGGTCGAGCCGCTGGATAGCTTCGAGCGCTACGTCCAGGTCAAGCAGGAGAAGATGGGCCACATTGTGGACCGCATCCCTGAGCTGAACTAACCGCGTTGGGCCACGATCAGCTTAGCGGTGGTGATGGCCTGCCCTACATGCCGTTGGGTGTGCTCCGCGGCGTGGATCAATAGTCCTGTGAGGTTGGTGGGCAGGGCCTTGCGCCCGATGCTCACCGGTCGATCAAGCGGCTGGCGGACGATGGCGTCCAGACGTTGACGTGTCCGCTCAAGGCTTTCTTCCAATTCGCTAAAGATGGACTCGTGGGTTCCGTCGCCGTCCTTTTCGCTGGCTAGGGCGGCGAATTGTTCCGGGGTCAGCGGAGTGCCCTCCGCATAGGTGCAAAAGCGATCCAGGCTGCGGGCGATGTGGCGCAACTGAAATGCGACCGAGGGCAGCTGGAAGGGGCGGGCGTGGAGTTCGCTTTCGTCCAGGTCACGGCACCACCTGGCTGTGTCTTCCTGGGCCATCTGCAGCGAATGGAGCAAGGCTCGCTGCACTACCGGCACATCGGAGAGGGTGCCTCGCAGCCACGGTTCTGGTAGTGGTCTGCCATAAGAAGGATTCTAATCTCGCCGCTTGGTTCCTCAAACAGAGAGCATGGAAGGGCTTCGCCCGTCTTTTCGTCCCAGGTACGCTTTGGACGAACCTGGGCACCCGTCCTAGGTCACCAGACTTCTGCTTGAGGCTAAAGGCCGTGGGCCTGGCGAAATTCTCTTACTACTTGGGCCGGATCACGATGCTGCCCGTCGACGGCCTCGTTCATGGTCTGCATTTCCTCCGCTGTGATCTTGCCTGCCAAGCTGGCAAAGGCTTCCTTCAGCTTCGGCCACCGGTCGAGCGCCTCCTGCCTCACCAGAGGCACTGCCTGGTAGGGAGGAAAGTAATGTTTATCGTCCTGAAGGACTGCCAGGTGAAAAGCTTTGATGGGGCCGTCGGTCGAGTTGCCGGCGATGATGTCCACCTGGCGCCCATTCAGGGCCCGGTACAGCAATCCCAGGTCCATGAGCTGGGGAGAGCCGTCAAACTTCAGACCGTAGGCTTGTTTCAGGCCTGGTAAGCCGTCCGGCCGCTGTTCGAATTCATAACCCACCCCGAGCTTCCATTGCGGGCTGTAACGCACCGCCTGGCTCAGCGTAGTGAGGTGAAGTTCCTGCGCCTGCTGGCCCCGGATGACCATGGCGAACGTGTTCTCGAATCCCAACGGTTCCGTGACCACCACCTGGTAGCGCTGCTGGTAAAGCCGCCGTACTGTCTCCAGTACCCGCTGCGGATCCTTATCCACTGGCTGCTTCAGAATGGCGGTCAGCGCGGTCCCGGTGTACTCGACATAGGAGTCGATACGGCCCGCAATCAAAGCCTGGTTGCAGATATAGCTGCCGGCGAGATAAAAGCGGCGCTCGACCTTCATCCCGGTCACCGCCTCGATTTGCTGGGCCAGCAACTCCCCCAGAACCACCTGCTCGGTAAAGTTCTTGGCTCCGATCACCGGGTAATCCGGACGCGGTGGAGAACAGGCGGCAATGGCCAGCAGCATGAGACCGGCACAAACGGCCAGACCGTACTTCACGTGCGCCCCGGAGACGGAACCCGCAAGCGGCTCTCCACCCATCCCAGCCCGGTATCGGCCGCAATCGCCAGCAGGGCCGCCGGGATCGCTCCAGCCAGTACCAGCCGATTGTCGACAGAAGCCACACCGCGGAAGATAAACTCACCCAGCCCCCCGGCTCCCACCGCGGCCGCGATGGTGGCAATGCCCACCGCCAGCACGGTTGCGGTGCGCAATCCGGCGAGGATGAAACCGGCGGCCAAAGGAAGCTCCACCTTCAGCAGTCTCTGCCGGTCCGTCATGCCCAGAGCTTTGGCCACCTCCAGTACCGTCGGATCGACTCCCTCAATCCCCGCATAGGTATTGCGCACGATGGGCAACAGCGCATAGGCGGTCAACGCGGCGATGGCGATGCGCGCCGCGCGCTCGCCAATCCACGGCAAGGGCAACAGGAAGCCGAAGAGCGCCAGGCTGGGAATGGTCTGGATGATATTGACTACACCCAACACAGGTTTTGCCCAGCGTGGATGGCGCGTTAACCAAATACCCGTGGGCACACCGATGGCCGCGGCCAGCAGCATCGCGTTCCCGGTCAGCCACAGATGCTCCAGGGTCAGCTCGACGATCTGCGCGCCGTTTTGCGCCAGAAAACCAGGCATCAGTTCACCGCTTCCTGGCCGCGATGCACGGCGCGTACGTAGGCCTGCACCGCCGGGATCTGCGAGTGGAGGAATTCCCCTGCGGGAAGATTCGCCGCGACCTTGCCGCCTTCCAGCAACACAATGTGCGAGGCCAGGTAGAGCGCCTCGTCCAGATCGTGGGTGATCAGCAGCACGGTCTTATGGAGGCGAAGGAGCAGCTCGCGCAACATGTCCTGCATTTCCGCACGGGTCAGCGGGTCCAGGGCGCCGAAGGGCTCGTCCATCAACAGCAGTTTGGGTTCCGCTGCGAGCGCCCGCGCCAGGCCGACGCGCTGGCGTTGCCCGCCGGAGAGCTGATAGGGCAGGCGGCGGGCGAAGGTCGCGTAGTCCAAGCCAACCTGGGTAAAGAGTTGGCGCGCCCGGGCGGCGATCTCCTGCTTGGGGCGACCCCCGATTTCGAGCACGGCGCCTATATTGCGCTCGGCGTGGAAGTGGGGAAAGAGGCCCGTCTCCTGGATGACGTACCCAATGGACCGCCTCAAGGCGATAGGATCCCAATCCGTGGTGGCCTTGGCTTCCACCATCACCCGGCCCGCGGTGGGCTCGATCAGGCGGTTTACCATGCGCAGCAGCGTGGTCTTTCCCGAGCCGCTGCGCCCGAGTAGGGCGGTGGTGGAACCCTGGGCAATCTGCAAGCTGACTTGGTCGAGGATGACGCGTCCGTCGGGCGTGGTGAGACCGACCTGCTCGAAAGCGATAGCCGGCTCGGGCGCCTCGATCGTCAAGAGCTGGGCGGCTCCACGTCGACCCCGTCCATCTTGAGCGGCGGTGCCCCTTTGACCCGCACCATGGTGATCTTGGTGAAGCCTTCTTTGAAGCTGGGCGGTCGCAAGCGCTCTGCCATCTTGCGCATGACGTCATCGCTCACCGTGCGCTCCCGGCGGCTGTTGCGTTCCATGCATACTTCCAAGGGAACGTCGAAGAAGACAGCCTGGGCCTCATAGCCGAAGCTCTTGGCCATCTTGATCCATTGCCGCCGCTCGTGGGCGGAGAGATTGGTGGCGTCCACGTAGTTCCACGGCATCTTGGCGATCAGGCGCGCGCGCAACAGCGAACGCAGGGTAGAAAAGACCAGTCCCTGGTAGCGCTGTTCGGTGATGTCGTCGAAGAGGATGCTGCGCAGCATGTCGCTCGAAAGCGGCGTGACTCCGCGGCGCTTGAACCAGGTGGTTTTGCCGGAGCCGGGCAAGCCGATGGCCAACACCACGTAGCCTTTGAGATCTTTCTGGCTGGCCGACGGCGCCTCGGGAGGAGGTACCGAGGGTGATTCCGGCTGCGTTTCCACCACCAGTTTTCCCTGATCCGGCACCGCCGGCGCCGCGGCCGCAGCGGTGATTGGACCGCCTCCGGCGTAGCCTCGCCTGGCTCGATTTCGACCGGGTCGGTCACGGCAGAACTGTCAGCCACGGGGTTGACCTCAGAAGGCCCGGGCGTCCGATTTCGTTTGTCTTCTGGGTACATAGGCTGTAAAGGCGTCGGCTGGTTGGCTGGAATCTCCTGGCCGATTTTCCCGGTCGATTCCGAGTCATTCGCTCCGCGCTTGCCACGTCGTCTCATTAGGGCGCGCATCCATTCGCGCATGATGAGGATTTAACACAAATTCTGCCATGGCAGCAAATGGCCGGCTCCCTTTCGCGCCGCCGCTCTTTGGTACACTCAAGTTTCGCGCTCATCGCGCGAGGATACGAAAATTGCTCCCGCACCCACGACATAAAACCCTGACCCACCTTCAAGGAGATCTCAAACTTTATGGCTGTAAAGGTTGGCATCAACGGCTTTGGCCGTATTGGCCGCAACGTTTTTCGCGCGGCACTCGGAAATCCTGCAATCGAATTTGTGGCAGTGAATGACCTGACCAGCCCGGCAACGCTGGCCCACCTGCTCAAGTACGATTCCATCCTGGGCAACCTGCCCAACACCATCACCGCAGGCGATGATTTCATCACCGTCGACGGCAAGAAGCTCAAGGTATTTGCCGAGCGCGATCCCGCCAAGCTCGACTGGTCCTCGACCGGCGCTGAAGTGGTCATCGAATCCACCGGCCATTTCACCGACGCCACCAAGGCCAAGGCCCACCTGCAGGGAACGGTCAAGAAGGTCATCATCTCCGCGCCTGCTACCAACGAGGACCTGACCATCGTGCTGGGCGTGAACCAGGATAAGTACGACCCCAAGAAACACAACGTCATCTCCAACGCGTCCTGCACCACCAATTGCCTGGCGCCGTTGGCCAAAGTGCTCAATGACACCTTCGGCATCGCCGCCGGCATCATGACCACCATCCACAGCTACACCAACGACCAGGTGATTCTGGACTTTCCGCACAAGGATCTGCGCCGCGGGCGCGCGGCCGCTCTTTCCATGATTCCCACATCGACCGGCGCCGCCAAGGCTCTGCACCTGGTGGTGCCTGAGCTCAAAGGCAAGCTGGACGGCTTCGCCATCCGCGTTCCTACGCCCAATGTCTCAGTTGTGGATCTGACCTTCACTTCTGAAAAGCCGGTGACCAAGGAAGCGATCAACGACGCTCTCAAGGCCGCGGCGGACGGGCCGATGAAGGGCATCCTGGGCCTGGAGAACAATGAGCTGGTCTCCAGTGACTTCAAGGGAAACCCACTTTCCTCGATCGTCGACAGCCCGCTGACCAAGACCGTTGGCAGCAATCTGGCCAAGGTCATCAGCTGGTACGACAATGAGTGGGGCTACTCGAACCGGGTGAAGGACCTGGTGCTGTTCCTTGAGAAAGCAGGGCTCTAAGGCAGCGGGTCTCGCGCAGCCATGCGCGAGACCTGCCAACGATCCGAGGCGGCTCTGTAAGACTTCTTGAGGGAAACTCCCATGGCGAAACTCTCCATTCGCGACCTGGAGCTGAGCAACAAATATCTCTTTGTCCGCGTTGATTTCAATGTGCCGCTCTCCGAGAGCGGTCTGCAGATTCTCGACGATACCCGGATCAAAGAAACCTTGCCCACGCTCGAGTACGCGCTGCGCCATCACGCCAAAGTGATCGTGGCCTCGCACCTGGGGCGTCCTAAAGGAAAACCAAATCCCAAATACAGCCTGCGGCCGGTGGTGGACCGGCTGCGCACGCTGCTCGATCACGCGCTGGGTGAGTCGGTCAATGTTGCCTTTTCCCCCGATTGCGTAGGGGACGTGGCTACGGAGCTGGCGCGACAACTCGAGTCGAGGCAGGTGCTGCTGCTGGAGAATTTGCGTTTCCACGCGGGAGAGGAAGCCAACGACCTCCACTTCGCGCGACAACTCGCCCATCTTTGCAACGTCTATGTAAACGACGCCTTCGGTAGTGCTCACCGGGCGCACGCTTCGACCGAGGGCATCACGCATTTCGTCTCTCAGTCCGCGGCCGGGTTGCTGTTGGAAAAAGAGCTGAACTACCTGGGCAAAGCTTTGGAGGCTCCGGAGAAGCCTTTTGTGGCGATCCTGGGCGGGGCCAAGGTCTCGGACAAGATCGAGGTGATCCACAACCTGCTGAGCAAGGTCGACGCGCTGCTCATCGGGGGTGGAATGGCTTACACCTTCCTCAAGGCCAAGGGACAGGATGTAGGTAAGTCCCTGGTGGAAGCCGACAAGCTGGAAGTGGCTCGTGAGGCACTCAAAGAAGCCGAGGAAAAAGGAGTACGTTTTCTGCTGCCTGTGGATCATGTTCTGGCCGATAGATTCGCGGCCGACGCTCGGACTCAGATCTTCGAGGGGGATGGTCCGTTCCCTGCCGATTGGATGGCGCTCGATATAGGCCCGGCGACGGTCGAGCTGTTTACGACAGAAATCGCGCGCGCCCGCACCATCGTCTGGAACGGGCCCATGGGCGTCTTTGAGATGCCGGCCTTTGCCCCCGGCACTACCGCCATTGCGGAAGCGCTGGCGGAGAATGCGGCTGCTATCACCATCGTTGGCGGCGGCGATTCCGTGTCGGCTGTGAAACAGGCCGGGGTGGCGGACAAGATCAAGCACATATCTACTGGTGGGGGCGCTTCGCTCGAGTTTCTCGAAGGCAAACGGCTTCCGGGCGTTGAGGCTCTCTCGGAAGCACCCGGCTCTTAGACCATGGCTGTGGTCAATCTCGAACTGCCGTTGCTGATCCTGGTCGCGGGCATTGCCTGTGCCTTGATTGCTTGGCTGCTGGCAACGTTCACCCAGGTTTTCCGCGGCTACCGCTATCGCGTCACGCTGGGCCTGATCGCCTTCCCGCTGGGCGGTCTGATGGGCTTCGTCTCCACACTCAACGCGGTTAGTTTCCTGGGAGATTGGCTGGCGGCCAAGCCGATGTCTTTCGTGCTGGCTATCGGCTGTTTTGGATACTTCTTTTTCGGCTTTCTCGGCTGCTGGACCGTGGTGCGGGCGGCTGGGCGGGTCGATCGGAAACATACCCTTTCGGTGCTCTACAATTTGGTGAAGGAACACAAGAAGCGAGATACCCAATAGAATGCGCAAGCTCCTGATCGCCGCCAACTGGAAGATGTACAAGACACCTACGGAGGCGCAGAGCTTCCTTCATACCTTCCTCCCGCTGGTCAAAGATGAGAGCAAGAGGGAGATCGTGATCTGCCCCCCGGCTATCGATCTGACTACAGCGGTGCATTCCGTGAAGGGCTCGGACGTCCTGGTGGGGGCGCAGAATATGCACTTTGCGGAGGAGGGCGCGTTTACCGGGGAGATTTCGGCTTCCATGCTTGTCGCCATGGGTGTGAGCCACGTGATCCTGGGCCACTCCGAGCGCCGGCAATACTTTGGCGAGACCGACGATGACGTCAACCGGAAGCTGGCCACTGCCCTTAAACACCACCTGGTGCCGATCGTTTGCGTCGGTGAGCACGAGGAACAACGGGAGAGCGGCATGACCCAAGAGGTCATATGCCGGCAGATCAGCCGCGCTATCCACCAGATCGAGGCGACGAAACTGCGTTCGATGGTCATCGCCTATGAACCCATCTGGGCCATCGGTACGGGAAAGACGGCGACCCCAGCGATCGCCGCCGAAGCTCATCTGATGATCCGCGGCGAGGTGGCGCGGTTGGTTGGTAGGCCACTGGCTGATGCTCTGCGCATCCTGTATGGCGGTAGTGTGAAGCCGGAGAATGCCAACGCACTGCTCAGCCAGCCGGAGATCGACGGTGCGCTGGTTGGAGGCGCCAGCCTGGATCCGCATTCGTTTGCTGCCATTGTTAAGGCCGGGGAAGGCGCCTGATAGGAGTCCCGAAGGGACGGCTGTGAGTAGCCCAGGACGTCCGTCCAGGGTTGGATCAAGAAGGACGGCCAGTCCCGCCAGCGGACGGCTGAAAATCCCCGGACGCAGTCCTGGGTGCCCTCATTTTGCGAAAAACATGGAAAGCCCAGGACGTAGTCCTGGGTAGGGCTATCCACCGCGATCAGTCCCGAAGGGACGACTGAGAATGACCCAGGATGTCAGTCCTGGGTGAACTGGACCGCACATGAATGCTGGGCGATCACCCAAGGCCAACCCGATTCTCTCTGAGACCGCCGATTGCACACAATCCACGGACTACCTGTATACCAAACGAGACTTGCTCGCTAATTTGGACAGCTCAGCCGTCCCTGGCGGGACTGAATGCGGCAAGTGAAGCTCGTCCTCTCAGCCCCATTTTCTTCACCATGGCTTATACGCCTAACGAAAACGTCTTCACCTTCAATAGTTACGGGGTAAACTGCAACTCTTTCCTGAGAGTTCGCGGTCGCTCCGGTCGCGGGATCGAAGGACCAGGCATGCCAGGGACAAATCAGCTTGCCGTCTTCGATCATGCCTTCGGCTAGCGGACCGCCCCGGTGAGGGCATTCGTTGTCCAGGGCCCGGATTACCCCATCCACGTTGGCAATGCAGAGCGTCCTGGCGCCGGCACTGAATTCCTTGGCCTCTCCCCGCCGCGGCAGCTGGCCCCTCACGCAAATCTTCACTAATTCACTCATCGTTCGCTGATCACCTGGCTATGCTAGCCTGAGAATTGATGGCCGGCATTCCACCTCCAACAGTATCTCAAGTGCCCCCAGCGGTAGACCTCTGGTGCCCTTCCTGCGCGCGGGCCGTTCATGATCCGTTGGTGTGCGGCGACTGCTCTGCGGTTCTGTGCCGCGTCTGTGGAACTCCGCTGGAATCGGCTGACGAACTCGCCTTTGGCTAAACACAGAGCACACGCCTCCACCCGGGTGGAAAAACCCGCTCGCCCCACAACAGCCGCTGGCCAGCGCGCGCTGGATTCTCGGCGGCCTGGCAGCGACGCTGCTTCTGGCGGCACTCTGCGTGTACGCCACCCTCTGCCTGCTTTTCTGGCAGGGGCAATGGCAGCTGGTCTTCAAACCATCCCGCAGCATCACGGCTACTCCCGACTCGGTTGGCCTGAAGTATGACGAGATCCGGTTTGACTCGACCGAGACCGGCGTTCTCCAACTCGACGGTTGGTGGATCCCGGCCGATCGCTCGGCATCCACCAGCACCCTGCTCCTTCTGCATGACGGCTCTGGTTCGCTCTCAGATACGCTGCCGCAATTGCAGGCCCTGCACCAGCTCGGCTTGAATATTTTTGCCTTCGATTATCGTGGCTTTGGGAAGAGCGTAAACATCCATCCATCGCAAGCGAGCACCTACGAGGATGCTGATGCCGCCTGGCGTTACCTCACCGACACACGTCATCTTTCCCCATCTGCGATCGTCCTCGATGGGGTTCGATTGGGCGCGGCAGTCGCAGTCGAGACTGCCCGACGCCATCCCCAGGCTGCGGCGCTGATCCTCGAAGATCCCCAAGCCGCCGACTCTCGACTCGCTGCAATTCGACGCGCGCACGCGGCTGTTGCCGATCAGCCTGCTCTTCCATGACCGCTTCGACCCCACGCGGGCACTGGCTAGTCTGAGTACGCCGAAGCTGATGCTTTACCCGGCCCCCAACGCGAACGGACTCTACTACGACCAGGCTGCGGAGCCGAAGCAAAGAGCCACTCTCCCCGGTCTCTTCAGGGATGAAAGTTATCTGCCACGCCTGCGAAGTTTTTTGGGCAAATACCTGCACGGCAGTTAAGCTGCCTAGAGCACACTGACACCAATAGGAGTTCCATTGCTTAGCTGGCTTAATCGCTTTCAGTCTCTTGGCGCCCTGGTAATGCGGCTGGTTCTGGGCGTAATCATGGTCCGCCACGGATACGACAAGGTCATTCCCTCAGGCGCACTCTACAATTTCACGCACATGGTCACCCGCCTGCACCTGCCGGTGTGGCTTGGCTACGTTGCCGCCTTTACTGAATTTTTTGGCGGCATGCTGCTCATCCTTGGCTTGTTGACCCGAGTGGCCGCGTTGATGACTGCCATCGATATGGCGATGGCCATCCTCAAAATTCATCTCCATGGCGGCCTGGAAGGTCCGAACTCCTTCGCATTTCCACTGGCGCTTTTTTCCATCGCCTTGATGCTGGTGTTTACCGGCTGCGGCTGGTTGGGGCTGGATGATTTCGCGGGAAGGGGCGGGGGCGCAAAGCGCCTCTAATCCCTATTCGGCACCTTCGCTGTGCCAGATATGGGAACCCACAATTGCCAAACCCATAAACCTTCGGCCAAAGTCCAAGCCCCCCGACTTCGATTCGGCCTTTAAGGTCCAGGAGCCCGAGAATCGTGTTTTCCCCACCTGACACAGCGAACGTGCCGAATCGGGGAATCTGCAATGATTTTTGGGCCCGCTTAACTCGATACCACGTTCAGAAACTGCGTTGTCTTTAATTCCGATCCAGGGAACACCAACTCCAGGTTGCGTGCTCCCAAGGTCTTGAAGGCTGCTTCACCCAACACCTGGCGGAAGTCTGTGGTGATCGCCAGGTCGCGATTCTGATAAAGCTGCTCGGCCGCCATCCCTGGCCACTTGCCATAAACTTTGCCACCCTTGACCGTGCCGCCGAGTACAAACATTACGTTGGCGTGCCCGTGATCGGTTCCACCGGTGCCGTTCTGCTGCACCGTACGGCCGAATTCGGACATAGTGACCAGTACTACATTTTCTGCGTCGTTTCCCATGTCAGTCCAGAAAGCGGAAATACCCTGGCTGAAGTCGCGCAGGCAGTTGGCCAACTGGCCGTTGACGCTGCCCTGATTCTGGTGCGTATCCCAGCCTCCGATGTCCGTGAAGGCCGCTTCCACACCCAAATTCGCCTTCAGCAATTGGGCGATCTGCTTCATGTTGTCGCCGAAAGCGCCGTTGGGATAGTTCGCGCCTGGCCCCGGCTGGTAATGCGCCGGGTCGGTGGCCTTCAACATCTTCACCGCTTCGAAGGTTTCCTGGCCAGTCCCATGGAGCACGGTATCTACAGAACTAGCATACATTGCCTCAAAAGCGGAGCTAATTGGGGCCGCATTTGCACTCTTTCCGGCCACACCAAAATCCTGCACCCGGTTTACGGCAAGGGCGGGGATTTTCCCATCCAGAGTGCGGGGAACCTGGGAACCCAGGGCGACGGCGCGGAAGGCGGTGTGGCTCTGTTGGCGATGGAGATCTTCCGCCTGCAAAGCGCGGTTCAGCCAGCCATCAGGGGTTGCCTTTACGCCGGGGGTTCCACTCTCCATGTAATCCTGGGCGTCGAAGTGGGAGCGGGTGGTGTCGGGCGAACCGGCGGCCTGGACCATGGCCAGATGACCCTGGTCGAATAGGGGCTTGAACGATTGCATGGCGGGGTGCAATCCGAAAAATCCATCCAGGTCGATGAGCTGGTTTTGCGGGATGGCGATGGTCGGCCGGAGTTGATAGTAGTTGCTTTCCGCATGGGGCACCACGATATTGAGCCCGTCGGCGGCGCCCCGCTGGAAGATGACTACCAGCTTCTTGCCCTGGGTTTGGGCGCTGGTGGTTTGAGCCAACACCGACCGCTGCAGGAATGCCGGCACCACCGAGGTGCCTACCAGGGCCATCGCCCCGCCCTTCATGAATGCGCGACGTGTTGCCATTTGCGGCTCCAAACCGGGCCCGCGGTTGCGGGCACAATCGTTCGAACGCGGGCCGGATGACAAAGTTGTGCTGTAAGGGCTGGTTTTTGAGCTATCTTCCGGGGTGCAATCGCATGGGAAACCGTACCTCAGGGGCTCTGGTTGTACGGCCGGTTAGTACTTGCCTAGCTCTGCCATGGCTCGGAACAGGTCTTCGGGCTGGGGCAGAATGGCGTCTTCCAGTTTGGGCTGATAGGCGACAAAGGTGTCCATGGCGGCTACCCGTTTCACCGGGGCGTCCAGGTAGTCGAAGAGCTCGTCGGCGATGCGGGCTACGATCTCGGCTCCGTATCCCCAGCTCAACATATCTTCGTGGGCTACAATCACCCGGCCCGTCTTCTGGACCGAGGTGGCAATCGCCTCCCAGTCGTAAGGATTGAGGGTGCGCAAATCGAGCAGGTCCACCTCCAATCCCAGTTCGCTGCTCGCCTGCTGGGCGGCGCGCAGCGCCCGGGGCACGACGGCTCCGTAGGTGATGACAGTGAGGTCCTTGCCCTGGCGCAACAGGTTGGCTTTGCCGAAGGGGATGGCGAACTCCGGTCCGGGATACGCGGCCCGGCCGAAGGTCTCGCGATAGAGGCGCTTGTGCTCGAAGAAGAGCACCGGATCATCACAGCGGATCGCGGTGCGCAACAGGCCGTTGGCGTCCAGGGCGTTGGAAGGAAAGACCACGCGGATACCGGGGGTATGGGTGAAGATGCTTTCGCTGCACTGGGAGTGGTAGACCGAACCGCCGGTGAGGTATCCCCCGATGGCCACCCGCACCACTGCCGGTGATGAATAGGTCCCGTTGGAGCGCCAGCGCAACAGGCTGAGCTCGTTGCGCAATTGATGCATGGCGGGCCAGATGTAGTCGAAAAACTGGATTTCGACCACGGGCTTGAGTCCCCGGGTGGCCATGCCGATAGCGCGGCCGACAATATCGGCTTCGGCCAGGCGAGCGTTGTAGACGCGGTCCGGCCCGAACTCCCGCTGCAACCCGGCCGTGAGCTTGAAGACGCCGCCCTTGCCCTTCACCAAGCCCTGGCGAAGTTCCTGGTCGTGGCTGGTATCGGCCACGTCCTGGCCAAAGAGCACGATGCGCGGATCACGCTGCATCTCGTCCTTCAGGCAGCAGTTGATCAGGTCGGCCATGGTGCGCTCCTGCACGTCCGACGTCTTCACCGCCGGCCGGGCCAAGTCCGGGCGCGTGGGGTCGAGGTCTTCGGAATAGACATGGCGCTTGATGGAGGAGACCTCGGGGAGGGGGGACCGCAGTACCTTCTCGGCCGCGCTGCGCACTTCCTCATCGACTTCCTGCTCCAGCCGGTTGATGGCTGCGGGATCGAGAATGCCGTCGCGCAGCAAGCGCATCTGCAGCTTGGGCAAAGGATCGAGAGCAGCGTCCCGCTTGCGCTCCGCTTCCGAGCGGTAGAGCGGTTCGTCGTCAGAAAAGGAATGGGCGTATTGCCGGATCACATGCCCGTGAACAAAGGCCGGCCCCTTGCCGGAACGGCAGTGCTTCACCGCCTGGGTGAACGCGGCATAGCTTGCGACCGGGTCGGTGCCATCGACCTCGGCAAAAAAGAAATTGGGGAAATTGGCTACCAGGCGCGAGATATTCCCGCCTGGGACGTTCACGTCCACTGGAACCGAGATGGCGTAGCCGTTGTCTTCGACCACGAATAGCACCGGCAGGCAGAGAGCCGACGCCGAACTGATCGCCTCCCAGAACTCGCCTTCGCTGGTCGCGCCTTCCCCCAGGGAGACGTAGACCACCTCGTCCCCGTGAAAGTGGGTGGGCTTGAATGCGCTATAGTCCCCCTGCCGCTGCTCGGCGGCGGCTGGGTGGGTGGCGAGGTATCGGCCCGCCTCCGCGCAACCGACAGCCTGCAGGCACTGGGTGGTGACCGAAGAAGACAGGCTGACGATGTTGAGCCGGGGGTTGCTCCAATGAGAGGGCATTTGCCGTCCGCCACTTGCCGGGTCGGCCGCCGCGCCCACGGACTGCAGCAGCATCTCCTCCACCGTACTACCCAGGGTGAGGCACAATGCGCGATCGCGATAATATGGATAAAACCAGTCGTAGCCGGGCTTGAGAGCCATGCCTGCTGCCACCAGCAGCGCCTCATGGCCGGCCCCGGAGATCTGGAAAAAGATTTTTTGCTGACGTTTGAGCAGGATCTCGCGATCGTCGGTACGGCGCGAGAGATACATCAACCGGTAGATCCGAATTAATTGTTCCGGTTCCAACCCAGCATACGCGGCGTTGGACTGCTCAGTGCTGGCCGTAACCGCCTTCGCCATGCACACCTCATAATGACCACATAAAGGATAAATAGCCGATTACCAAGGCAGATTGTAGTCCTTCGTTGTTGCTCTTGCCAGAAGACCGGCTAACGATTCTCCCCTGGATTTTCGGTGAAGCGGCATCCAACTTTGGGCGTGTTTACCACCCTGCCGTATGATGACGGTTGCGGCGTTGACCAACTTTTTCCCATCGTGCTCTAATCAGCCGGTTTGCAGGTGTTCGCGCCCGCGGCGGGCGGAGCAACCGGTAACCCCAGTAGCAAGTACCTCTGGAGGCGTTTGAATGGTTTTCTTCTCTCTATCGGCCATTGTCCTAGTACAGGGCTTGACCGCGGCCACCGACACCAGTGGCAGCACCTTTCTGTGGATCGCAATGCTTGCCGGCCTGCTCGGCCTGGTGTTTGCCCTTTTTCTGGCCCGGTCTGTACTGGCGTTTGATACCGGGACGCCGGAGATGCGGACTGATTTCGAACGCCATCCGCGAAGGTGCGGAAGCGTTCATGTCGCGCCAATACACGACCATCGCCGCGCTGGCCGTGGTGCTGGCCATTGCCCTCTTTGTGGGCTACAAGTTTTCCGACTTTACGGCTCCGTTGGCGGGCAAGGTGGTGATCAGCTTCCTGATCGGCGCCATCTGCTCCGGTTTTGCCGGCTACACCGGCATGTTCGTCTCCATTCGTACGAATATTCGCGCCGCCAGTGCTGCCCGTTCCAGCCTGGGCAAGGCCTTGAAGATCGCGCTGCACGGGGGTGCGGTGACGGGCATGGTGGTCATCAGCCTCTCGCTGCTCGGAGTGGGCAGCCTCTTCTTCTTTTTTGGCGGATTGACGGATCCGCAACACGTTCCTTATCAGTTGGTCGGCTTTGGCTTTGGCGCTTCGCTGGTGGCGCTCTTCGCCCAACTGGGCGGCGGCATCTACACCAAGGCTGCCGACGTAGGCGCGGACCTGGTGGGCAAGGTGGAGGCCGGCATCCCGGAAGACGATCCGCGCAATCCCGCGGTGATTGCGGACCTGGTGGGCGACAATGTGGGCGATTGCGCCGGCCGTGGCGCGGATATCTTTGAGTCCACGGCGGCGGAAAACGTCGGCGCCATGATTCTGGGTACGGCTCTCTATCCCGTCTTCGGGATCAAGGGGATCCTCTTTCCTCTGATGGTGCACGCCATCAACCTGGTGGCCAGCTTTGTGGGCGTGCTGGTGGTGCATAGCCGCGAAGATCAGGATCCGATGGATGCGCTGAATCGCGGTTATTACGTGACCACGCTGCTGGCGCTGGTGGGCTTTGCCGCGGCGGTTTACTACATGCTGCAGGGCCGTTGGTGGCTGCTGGGCTGCGGCGTTGTGGGCATGGTGACCTCGTTTCTCTTTGTCCGCATCACGGAGTACTACACCGAGACCCGCTACCGGCCGGTGCAATCGATCGCCAACGCCTCGCTGACCGGCCCCGCAACCAACATCATCAGCGGCCTCGCGGTGGGCATGGAGACCCCGGCCATGCCGGTGGTGGTGATCAGCGCTGCCCTGCTGCTCAGTTACTACTTCGGCGTGCGTGGACTGGCCGATGCGACGATCTCCGATTACGCCAAAGGGATTTACGGCACCGCCATTGCTACCATGGGCATGCTCTCGTCTGCGGCCTACATTCTGGCCATGGATACCTTCGGGCCGATCACCGACAATGCCGGCGGAATCATCGAAATGTCGGATCAGCCGGAGTCGGTGCGGGAAAAGACCGACAAGCTGGACGCGGCCGGCAACACCACCAAGGCACTGACCAAGGGCTATGCTATTGGCTCTGCAGCGCTGGCTGCCTTTCTGCTGTTTTCCGCTTACCTGGAGACAGTCCACGGCATCGTGGCGCAACGCTTCGCCGATGCCGGCCAGGTGCTGGATCCCAACTGGAGTTTTACCAACATCAACCTGGCGAGCGTTCCCGTTTTTGTTGGTGCGCTGCTGGGCGCGATGCTGATCTTCCTCTTCTCGTCCTTCGCGATCAAAGCGGTGGGACGCACAGCGCAGTACATCATTGAGGATGTGCGCGCACAGTTCCGCGAGAACCCCGGCATCATGGCGGGCACATCCAAACCGGATTATGGCCGCTGCGTCCGCATCGTTACCGGCGCCGCGCTGAAACAGATGGTTCTGCCCGGTGCGCTTGCCGTGCTCACGCCCTTGGCTGTGGGGCTGGTGTTCAGGAATTTGAGTGGTAGCTTTCACATTCACATTCCGGGAGAGTACTCGCCCATCCTCAACGGTCACTCCATCGATCTTGCCGGCGCGGAGGCGGTCGCGGCGCTGCTTATGGTGGGGACGATCGTCGGCATCCTGATGGCCATGCTGATGAACAACAGCGGCGGCGCTTGGGATAACGCCAAGAAATATATTGAGACGGGCGCCCATGGGGGCAAACGTTCGGAGGCTCACAAGGCGGCAGTGGTCGGTGATACCGTGGGGGATCCATTCAAAGACACGGCGGGGCCATCACTGCACGTGCTGATCAAGCTGCTGGCGACGGTTACGCTGGTGTTGGCTCCGTTGTTTCTGTAGGCGTAGGGGTTCCGTTTATCCATCACGCAAACCGCAGGTCCCTCCACTACGCTGCGCTCCGGTCGGGATGACAATTCTGTTTTGAAAATCGATGGCTTCTCGCGTATTATTCCCGTGTTCAAAACAGAATTGTCATCCCGACCGGAGCGTACCCGGATTTCCTGCTACGCGGCACTGACCGCAACCGCGTGTGCGGCTTTCAGTAAGGAAAGCCGCATGCAGTTCGCCAACGCCACCGACCTCAACAGGAAATCCGGGGGAGCGGAGTGGAGGGACCTGCGGTTAATGCGATTTGTCAGGAGTCACCCTGATTCACAGCGTGACGGATGTTTGGCGGGGACGCCAGATCGGGTCGCCGCTTAGGCGAACAAAGCGCGAAGTATCCCACGCCGGCGGGCTATCATCAAGCATGCGTTTTCGGTTATGGCTAGCGGCGGTTGCCGCTTTTTTGTTGTTATTGCACCATCCCCAGGCATGGGCTTGGGGAAGCGAGGGCCACAGGATCATCGCTGACATCGCCTGGGACCACTTGAACGATGCCACGATGGAAAAGCTGCGGCAATTCCTGGGGGATAACGACCTGGCGTCCATATCCACCTGGGCGGACGACATTCGCAGCGGCCGGCCCGAAACTGGCCCCTGGCACTATGTGGATATTCCTCCGGACTCGGGCGGATATGAGGCCAAAGACTGCCCCGACGAGAACTGCGTCGTCGCCCGGATCAATCAGTTTGCCCGGATCCTGGGCGACCCGAAGCAGCCGTTCGCGGCGCGCAGCGAGGCTCTCAAGTTTCTGGTGCACTTTGTCGGCGACCTGAGCCAGCCGTTCCACGCAATAGCAGACGCGCGGGGGGGAAACGACATTCCTGTTACGGTGTTTGGCGCAACCAGGTGCGGCGAATATCCCTGCAATTTGCATAGCGTTTGGGATACAGAATTGATCCTGCATACCGGATTGCGCGAACACCGCTATGCACGCGAGCTGGAGGAGATGATTGCCGCCGATCATCTGCAGGCCGGTTCTGAGGATCCGGTGTCGTGGGCGAACGACTCGCTCGCATTAGCCAAGCAGGCCTGGGTGCAGCCACAGACAAATATCGACCAGGCCTATTACCTGCGGGAACGGCCTGTGGTCGACCGCCAGCTTGCCCTGGCGGGGTTGCGCCTGGCACGGCTGTTGAATGAGGAACTGGGTGGTGCGAAATCGTGAAGTCTACAGAAAGAAGCCGAACATATCGAGGACTTCGTCGCTGACTTCAACGTCGCTTAGATTGGCTTCTTCAATGAGCCTTAATTTTTGACGGAACCGGTCCAGAAGACCGGAGTTGATATCGGTCTTCTGGTCCAGGGTCCACATCAGTTCGGCGGCAGTGGTGCGATGTTCACAACGAGCAGCCAGGCCGTGTGCCGTTTCAATCGTCAGCACAAGGGGCAGACTGTGAAACTCCTGATACAGATGCATGGGGATACGGGCTTTGAGGTTGACTCGCATCGTAGGAAGAGAATGCCACGCCCAGACGGAGTCCACCATACTACCTTGGTAGAGAGTAACCAGCCGAGGGTTGCAGCATGGAGTAACTCCGCAGGACTTGGGGCAGGCATTCCACTGATTTATGATTAACTTGCAGTTGCAACCCGACGCGGAGAGATGGCAGAGCGGTTGAATGCACCTGACTCGAAATCAGGCATACCTTCACGGGTATCGGGGGTTCAAATCCCTCTCTCTCCGCCAACACCGCTACGGGGCCGTGGCCGATTCATTGATGGTAACGACCTTCCATCGGCCCGGGGCCTGCTCGACGAACCACACCTCGCCGTTGCCTACCATCGCCCCCGAAGAATTGCCAAAGAGACATTGGGCGGTCTGATGCAGGATGGCATCACGCACCGGATCCGTAAAGATGAGGCTGTAGTTGGCCAGGAATGCCTGCTTCTTCGCTATATGGGTCCTCTTCACTGAACTCAGGACCAACAGCGGGTAGCCGATCATCCCCGCAATCTGTTCCTTATTGTTCGACTGCACGGCGGCCTGCAGCTGGGCCAGAAAAGCTCTGGCGCCGGCTGCTGTTTTTGCCCCCAGGGCATCGACCGTGCTGCTGCCCCCGCAGGCCTGCGTGCCGCCGTCCACCTCCCCTTCAAGCGGGAGCGGCGCGGCGCAGAGCATGACCAGTAACGCGGTGAGAACCAGGCCTAGCCGGAACGAATGAAATCTTGAGCTAAACCTTTGACGGCCGGGGGTTGAGCATTCCATAACCGGGGCATTGGGACATGGGAGGCGGATATCCAGACGATTCGGAATTCGGTACAATCTGCCTTTTGACCAGGACCTGCTTTGCATTAAGAGAGACCCTCCTATGGCAATGACGAAATATTTGCTGGAAAGTACCATCGTCGGGGCTCTCGGCGGCCTTCTATTCGGTTTTGACACGGCTGTGATCGCAGGCACGACGCAGCAATTGACGGTGGTCTATCACCTGACGCCCTTCACTCTCGGCCTGACCGTTTTTATCGGGCTGGTGGGCACGGTGATCGGCGCCATGACGGCCGGGGTCCTTGGTCAGCGGATCGGCGGCCGTGAGGCGCTGCGCGTCATGGCCGTCCTGTACACCATCTCGGCCCTGGGATGCGCCCTCGCCTGGAACTGGCCGTCGCTGATGGTCTTTCGCTTGATTGGCGGCCTGGGCATCGGCGGCTCGTCGGTTCTGGGGCCGGTCTACATCGCAGAACTGGCGCCGGCCAAGTGGCGGGGCAGAATGGTAGGCCTGTTTCAAATCAACGTGGTTGCGGGTATCCTGCTTGCCTACCTCTCCAACTACCTGATCTCGCTTCTCAACCTGGGGCTACTGCAATGGCGCTGGCAGCTCGGGGTGGCGGGCATTCCTTCCATCATTTTTCTCATTATGTTGTTCCGCATCCCGCGCAGCTCACGCTGGCTGGTGACCAGGAACAGAACCGACGAGGCACTTGCCATCCTCAAAATGATGGGGTCTCCGGACTCTGAGGCAGAGCTGCGGGACATTATGGATTCCATCCACATGGAGCGCGGGATGGCGGCCGAGCCGCTGTTCAAGCGCGAGTACCGGCTGCCGATTTTTCTCGCCGTTAGCATCGGACTGTTTAATCAGCTGGCGGGGATCAATGCGATCCTCTACTACTCCAACTACATCTTTGCCTCGGCCGGCTTTAGCCAGTTGTCGAGTTCGCTGCAGACGGTGCTGGTCGGGGTGATGAATCTGTCTCGCGACCTTGTTGGGCATGTCGCTCATCGATAAGCTGGGACGAAAGACGCTGCTCCTTATCGGCAGCGTCGGCATGACCGCTTGCCTGGCCGGCGTCGCGGCCGTCTTCTTCACCCACACCCACGCCGAAATTCTGGTGTGGCTGCTGGTTGGTTATATCGGGTTCTTCTCCGTCTCCCAAGGCGCGGTGATCTGGGTGTATATCGCGGAGGTGTTTCCCAACCGCGTCCGCTCCAAAGGGCAGAGCCTGGGCTCATCCGCGCACTGGATTATGAACGCGATTATCTCGCTGCTGTTTCCAGTGCTCGCGAAATATTCGGGTGGGCTGCCTTTCGCGTTCTTTGCCGCGATGACGACGCTGCAGTTCTTTGTTGTGTTGTTCGTCTATCCGGAGACGAAGGGGATTTCGCTCGAGCAACTGCAGCGTAAGCTTGGCATTGCTTAGGGTTGTATCAGGGTTCCCGCACTGCACGTAAATTACGTGCTACACGTCAATTGTGTGGGAAAATGCAGTATGACCCAAATCCGAAGGCAAAACCTGACCGTAAGCCTAACCCCACAGACGGTGCAAAAGGCCAAGATCCTGGCCGCTAAGCGCTCCACATCCATCAGTGGTCTTCTGGCTGCCCAAATTGAGGCCCTGGTGGACGCGGATGAAGCGTACGAGAGGGCGCACCGAGGAGCCCTGGATCTGATGGAGCGGGGATTTCACATGGGCGGGGTTCATACGACTCCTCGAGAGGATTTGCATGAACGGTAAGACGTTCGTCGACACGAATGTTCTGATCTACGCTCACGATGTCGATGCCGACGCGAAGCATGCGGTCGCGAAGGAAGCCCTGTATGAATTGTGGGCCAACAGGACCGGTTTTCTCAGCACGCAGGTGCTGCAGGAATTTTATGTCAATGTCACGCGTAAGCTTTCTAAACCACTGATGAAGAAGTCAGCCCGAGCCGTAGTGGACAAGTACGCTATCTGGTGCGTGGACACAACAGTAGCGGAGATCGCGTTTGCCTTTCGTATCGAGGACGAGGCCCGGATCGGGTTCTGGGATGCACTCATTTGCGCTGCGGCACTGAAGGCGGGTGCAGAGCAGATTCTTTCCGAAGACCTGAACGCAGGCCAGAGGATCGCAGGCATTCGCATAGTTAATCCGTTTGCAAGTCTCAAGTCAAAATAAGAGCCCACAAGAAGACGGAGCCTTTTCCGGCACTCCGACTCAATCAGAAAATTATTCCACAGCTGTAACCTCCGAAACGAAATCCGCTCTAACGGGCGGACGCCCCTGGCACGACTGGGACGTATCTGCAACTCTTTCGGAGACCAAACATGCGAAAAAAACTGCTCGTTTTCAGCGTCGCAGCAACCTTTGCAGCCGGCTCGTGCTGCATGCTTCGTGCAAGTAACACAAGCCAATTTGTCTACGTCGAAAGCAACCTTCCCGCAGCCAACGCCAATTCCGTCTATGCCTTCCGTCGCGGAAGCGACGGCAACCTGACCCCAGTCCCAGGCTCGCCTTTTCTTACCGGAGGCGCGGGCATACAGTACAGCGGACCCAACCTTGGCCCGTTTGACTCAGACCAGGAGGTCATCACCAATCCGCAACAGACTCTTCTCTTCGCAGTGAATGCCGGAAGCGACAGCATAGCCGTCTTCGACATCTGCGACGATGGCACGCTTAAACCAGTGAACGGATCCCCATTCCCTTCTGGGGGCAACGATCCGGTTAGCCTGGCGCTTGATGGCAACATCCTCTTCATCGCTAACCAGAGTGGTGACTTCGCCCGGCCTTCGACCATTCTTCCCAACTACACCATGATGCGGGTTGGGGGGAACGGGGCCCTCACTCCCATCAGTGATGAGACCAATGACACCTCGCGCCCCTTCCAGGCAACGGTTAGCGTCGCAGGGGGCACCTCACCTTCACAGGCATACTTCCCTTCCGGCACCAATCTCTTATTCGGCGCCGACTTTCTGGGTGGACTACTGCAGCATTTTCGGCTCGATGGGTCTGGCCAACTACACGCGCTGCCGCCGATTGCGTTGCCGGCCTCGGAGTTCGGTGCAACCACGCCGCGCCTCCCACTCGGTTTGTGGAGCAACCCCAAACAGCCCATCCTCTATGTCGGCTACGTCACGGCGAACAAAATGGGTGTTTATCGCTTCAGTGAGGAAGGGGAATTGACTTTTCTGCGCACTGTTCCCAATGCCGGCCAGGGTATCTGCTGGATTCGCGTGAATAAGAGCGGTACCCGGATCTACACCACCGATACCGCCACCAACCAGGTAAGCGTTTATGACGCCACCGATGCCGAACTACCGGTGGAGATACAAACCTTCACCCTGGAAGGAGTTGGCAACGCTTTCCAGGTTTCCTTGTCGGGGGACGGCGGATCGATGTTCGTGCTTTCTCAGCGGACTTCGGCGTCGTTTCCTGCCGGCCAGGGAAACGTTCTGCACACGCTTACCATTAAGAGCGATGGCACGGTGGCGGAAACCGGAACACCGATCGTGTTTAACCTGCCCAGCGGCGTCCGGCCACAGGGGGTAGCCGTGGTCGATCTGTACTGACGTAAGCAACCGGCGCTCCGATCGCAGCGGCACTGGCTGCGATCGGAGCTTGCTTGCGCGTGGAGAGGAGTTAGAAGAAAAACCCATGAATTGCTTTGTGGGCAATTAATTCTGCGACTACGAGAAGCACCGTCAACACGCTGATGATCAATTGCCACTTTTCCATGCGCATTTTGTGCGGGGAGAGTGGGCGGAGACGCCACTGCGCCGAAGGACGGCGACGCAACCGTCGCACCTGCCAGAGAACGCCGAGGTTGATGCCCGCACCGGCCAGGGCGAAGATAAGCATTGGTAACCGTATTAGATCGCGATGAAGACCTTGCGCAGGTGCGGATGTAGCGATGGAGGTGATGAACGCTGCCAGCCCGATGGCAAAACGCATGCCGCTGGCTGCGATCACAGCCGTACAGACGCTTTGCAGAAATGCAAATGCCAGAGCGGACCAGGCAAAAGCGTTGCTCCGCGCCTCGAGACGCTCTGCTTTCTGAAGTTCATCCAGCTTCATGACTTATCTCCGTGCTTGTTCTCTTAGGTAATGGGAGCGGGATTGAACAAAGCAAACTCGTTGTGCAGACCCCAGTGGTCGGCCCAGGTTTGTTTGCGGCCGCTGGCCACGTCAAGAATGAGTTGGAAGATCTGCTCGCCCACCTGCTGAATCGTTGCCTCACCGGTGGCGATGCGCCCGGCATCTATATCGATCAGGTCGGACCACCTGTCTGCGAGTGCGCGGCGGGACGCAACCTTGATGACCGGAGCCATGGCCAGGCCGTAGGGAGTTCCCCGCCCGGTGGTGAAGACATGCATGTTCATCCCCGCGGCTAGCTGCAGGGTTCCGCAGACAAAGTCGCTCGCGGGTGTGGCCGCAAAGATGAGCCCCTTTCTCGTGACGCGTTCTCCAGGACCGAAGACGCCGGCCAGCGCGCTGCTGCCTGCTTTTGCAGCCGAGCCCAGCGCCTTCTCAACAATATTTGTCAGTCCCCCGGTCTTGTTTCCCGGAGTCGGGTTGGCGCTGCGATCGGCCCCACCGCGCGCGAGGTACGCATCGTACCAGGCCATTTCGCGAATCAATCCGCGCGCCACTTCCTGGTTGGCTGCGCGAGCTGTGAGTAGATGGATCACGTCGCGAACCTCGGTCACTTCGGAGAACATCACGGTAGCGCCCGCGCGCACCAGAAGGTCAGCGGCGTAGCCAACAGCAGGATTTGCGGTCACACCGGAGAAGGCATCGCTTCCCCCACATTGCAGCCCGACCACAAGATCGGCCGCCGGCCGGGTAACACGTGAGCGTGCATTCAGTTGGGCCAGGCGCTGTTCTGCCATCTCCATAATGGCTGTGACCATGTCGCCAAAGCTGCGGTGCTGCTCGTCCTGCAGGCGAATGACGTAGGGCGTACGGGATAGCATCGGGAGGCTGCTCGGGGGCAGCATTTGCACGGGCTGCATTTTTTCGCAACCCAGGCTAACCACCATCGGAGCCCGGCCAAGATTTGGGTTCAGGCTTAGATTGCGCAGCGTGCGAATGGGGATCTCGGAGCCGGGAGCGTCGATCGCAATTCCGCATCCGTAGGGATGAGTGATGGCAATTACATCGTCGACGTTGGGGTAGCGGGGCAGGATTTCTGAGCGGATACGTCTGACCGCAAATTCTACCGTGGCCGAGACGCACTGTACGGTGGTGGCGATGCCGAGGATATTTTTGGTTCCGACCGAGCCATCGTCGTTGAGGAAGCCGTCGAAGGTGTAACCCTCCAACGGCGGCTGCGGATGGGGCACCGCGGTCGAGAGAGGGAGTCGATCGAGCGGCGGGGGTGCGGGCAGGCTCATGAGCTCTTCATGCACCCAGCTGCCTTTCTTGATAGGCGCTTCTGCATATCCGATGACGACTCCATAGCGCATGATAGGAGCGCCTTGCGGAATGTCAGTCAATGCGACCTTGTGGGCCTCAGGGATTGCCTCTAAGAGCGTCAGGCCGAAATCGAATTGCGCGCCGGACGGCAGACCACCTTCATTGACGACAATCGCCACATTGTCTTGCGCATGGACCTGGATACAGAGGGGATGACCGTTTTTCACTACTTCTCCTTGACCTGCGCGCGTTCCAGCATGATGAAGGGCGCACCCGTGGCTGCGTGGACGGTAAAGTCGTGGGCGGCGACGGTTGCATTGCTGATCGTCATTCCCTTCTCCGCGCCGATATGCACATTGCTCAGCGTGATCGATGTGATTGGACTTTCCGGCAGACCTACGATGAATCCGGCAGTTTTCGCGCCAGTCGCGCTCAGGTTGGTGATGCTGATGTCGTGAAAATGAGGGGTGAGCCGGGTCACTGGCTGGGCGGAATCCCGCTCGGGAATGCGCGGGTAGTATTCGGTGATGAGGACGGGCGTGGCCACATCTTCCATAGTCACATCACGAAAATCCAGAGGGCCGATGGCGGCGCCGCGGTCGCGATTGGATTTTACGCGCACTCCATTGGCGGTGCCTTTGAAGTGCACCCCGGCTACATGAACGTTCTCGACGCCACCGGAGATTTCGCTGCCAATCGACATGCCATGCCCGTGGAGAAAGGTGCAGTCTGTGATTGTAATGTCGGTGCTGGGATCGTCGGGCCCCGCGGAACCAGGCTGGCCCGACTTGATGGCTACGTTGTCGTCACCGACGTCAATGGTCAAGTGCGAGATGGTGACGTGGTGAGAGGAGAAAGGATCCACGCCATCGGTATTTGGGGAATGCTCCGGGGCAAGGATTTTCGCATTCCTCAAGGTCACGCCGTCGGAGTAGTACAGGGTCACCTGCCAGGAGGCGGAGTTCTGGATGGTGACTCCCTCGATCACAATATGCTTGCAGTGGTCGAAGAAGATGAGCCGCGGACGCTTGGCCGCTACATAGTCGGGGGAGTCTTTATGGGCGTATACCTCTGCCCACCAGGGCTGTCCTGCGCCGTCGATGGTGCCTGCGCCGCGGATAGCGACATCCTGGGCATTGGTAGCGCTGATCAATGGCTGTATCGCGTCCTCGCGCATCTCCCGCATGGGGGGATAATCGCCCTTGTCCTGGCTTCCCAGCAGGGTTGCTCCTGCATCGATTTGGAGGACGATGTGACTCTTCAACAGGATCGGTCCGCTGAGGTAGGTGCCCCGGGTCAGATGTACAACGCCGCCGCCCTTGTGGGCGCAGTCATCGATGGCTCTCTGCAGTGGAAGGGTATCTTTCGTCGTTCCGTCTCCCTTTGCACCATAGGACCTGGCATCGCAGATGCCGGTTGCATGCGCTGCGGCTCCACAGCACTGGGCCAGCGCAAGGAGAAGAAGTGCCTTTCCACTTGCTGGTTTGCCGCGCACCGTCATCGTCCCACCTTCGCTGGTGAGGATATCATTCGCAGGCTGTTCCTGGGTCCGCGGCCACCAGGACTAAAGAGTGTGCGTGAGAACTCCTCTCCAAACTGAGTCCCGGAGGGACGGCTGAAGACTACCCAGGAATGCATCCTATAAGCGCTACCTTGTTTAGGGTGTTTTTCGTCGAAACTCCCACAAAATTGTCATCCTGAGCGGCTGTGACTTTATTGATTTCTCGTGCGAAGTCTTCGAGTTTTAAACAAAATTGTCATCCCGCCTGCCCCGGCGTGCCGTGGGACCGAAGCGAAGCGAAGTGGAGGGACCTGCGGTTTCTTTCTGTCCATCCGAGCTGACGGCTTCTAATAAGAGTCACCGCCCTCCCCTTTGTCATCCCGAGCGCAGCCGAGGGATCTGCGGTGCGCCCCGGCTCCCGCACAAAGGTCTCCGTTCCGTTAGTTCTCACGCAGAATCGTCATCCTGAGAGTCTGTGACTTTATTGGTTTCACAAAAAAATCGATACTGAAAACAAAGAGCTTAGGTGGGTCAAAAATCGCTAAAAGTCAATAAAGTCACAGCCTCTGAGCGGAGCGCCTCACCGATTTATCGCGTGACACAGCGCTTGTGGCGCGGAGTCGAAGGACCTCGGCGGTGCTTAATTTACCCGTGCTGCTCGGAGCTTTTCAACCACGGGCTCGATTTCAAAGACCTCGCACATACTTGGGGATGAAAGATGACTACAGTGCATAAAAAGATTTACCCGTGACCATCAGGTGCGTATCGCAGCAGATCGTGTTGTCGGGCTTCGGTGGTCGAAAAGCTCAGAGCAGCGTGGGTAATTTAAGCACCGCCGAGGTCCTTCGACTCCGCGCCACAAGCCTGTGTCACGCGATAAATCGGTGAGGCGCTCCGCTCAGAGGCTGTGACTTTATTGACTTTTAGCGATTTTTGACCCACCTAAGCTCTTTGTTTTCAGTATCGATTTTTTTGTGAAACCGAATAAAGTGCACAGACTCTCAGGATGACAATTTTGTGGGAGTTTTGACGAAAAACACCTAAACAAGTTAGCGCTTATAGGATGCATTCCTGGGTAGTCTTCAGCCGTCCCTCCGGGACTCAGTTTGGAGAGGAGTTCTCACACACACTCTTTAGCCCTCAATTAATAGTCCAGGGCTGGCACAGTTAAATGAAAAATTGCAGGCGGCCGGTGTGACAAAGTGTAAGAGTATTGAGAGAGGAAAATG
This sequence comes from uncultured Acidobacteriaceae bacterium, assembly GCA_963821315.1. Lineage (GTDB taxonomy): Bacteria > Acidobacteriota > Terriglobia > Terriglobales > Acidobacteriaceae > PALSA-350. The sequence continues at coordinate 471,642 of CAWGDP010000026.1, forward strand.
AAGAGCAAGATGACCCGTCGTGACGCTATCAAGCTGGGAACAGGCACCGCGCTTTCGGCTGCTATCGGACATTCCGCCACCACCACAGGGCGGACTACTACAACTCCCAATCCCGGGGACGAAATCTGTTTCATGCGCGCGGTCGATATGGTGGATGCGATCCGCACCAGGAAGATCTCTGCGCGCGAAGTCATGCAGGCGCACCTGCAACAGATCCAGCGGGTGAATGCACACGTCAATGCCATGGTGACGATGGTTCCGGAAGAACAGCTCATGGCGCAAGCCGCGGCGGCAGATGAAGCCCTGGCCCACGGCAAATGGCTCGGTCCTTTGCATGGCCTGCCGGTTGCTGTCAAAGACCTGCACGAAACCGCCGGCATCCGCACTACCTATGGGTCTCCACTGCACAAGAACGATGTGCCGGATTTCGATTGCCGCGTGGTGCAGCGGGAGAAAGAAGCGGGAGCGATCGTGCTGGGCAAGACGAACGTGCCCGAGTTCGGCCTCGGCTCGCAGACATTCAATCCAGTCTTCGGGCCTACTCACAATCCTTACGACATCACCAAGACGTGCGGCGGAAGCACCGGCGGAGGCGCGGTCGCGGTTGCATGCGGAATGGCCCCTCTGGCCGACGGCAGCGACATGGGAGGGTCGCTGCGCAATCCTCCCAACTTCTGCAACGTGGTGGGCATCCGCACCTCACCCGGACGGGTGTCGAATGTGCCAACCAACTTGGGTTGGTCTACCCTGTCGGTTTCCGGACCCGTCGCTCGCAATGTCACCGACTGCGCCTATTTCCTGAGCGTGCTGGCCGGGTACGATCAACACTCCCCGATCTCGATTGAACAACCAGGCGCGCAGTTCGCCCAACCGCTGGGAAACCGCAGCTTCAAAGGCGTACGCGTGGCCATGTTTAAGGACATGGGTTTGCCCTGGGAGCCGGAAGTGAAAAGCGCAGTGCAGGCACAGCGCAAGGTCTTCGAATCGTTGGGATGCATTGTCGAAGAGGCTGAACCCGATTTTTCCGATGCCAATGAGGCCTTTCTGGCGTGGCGGCATTGGTCGATCGAACTCGGCTTTGGGGATTTGCTGGCTACGCAGGGTGATCAACTCAACCAATACATCCACTGGCACGTGGAGGAGGGACGGAAGCTCACCGGCCCTCAGCTATCTCGTATCGAAGCGAAACGTACTGCGTTATACGAGCGGTTGTGCGCGTTCAAAGGAGAGTACGAATTTTTTGTTTTGCCCGTGAACCAGGTGCTTCCCTTTGATGTGAACACACACTATCCAACGGAAATTGCCGGAGTGAAGATGGAAAACTACCTGGCGTGGATGAAGTCCGCTTATTACATTTCGGCGGCGGGAAATCCCGCGATGTCAGTTCCCTGCGCGTTTTCTTCGAGTGGCCTTCCGATCGGGATTCAGATCGTTGGCCGGCATCACGACGACTGGGGCGTACTGCAACTTGGGTACGCATTCGAACAGGCCACTCATATCGGCCAGCGTCGTCCAGTCGTGGTTTAGATAGGTAACCTATCACCGACAGCGAGATATCTAAGGGTCATCGAGGCCGTGTACAATCCCCCGATGACTTCTCAGCCTCCTTCTCCGATGCTTGTGTTCGAAACGCTGCAGGCACACCAGCGAACCAGTGCACTGCGAGCCGGCATTGAACTGAAGCTATTTACCGCCATCGCCGCCGGCGCGCGTACTCCGGAGGCACTTGCACCCGTGTGCGCCGCCTCCGCCAAGGGGCTTCGCGTCCTGTGTGACTTTCTCACCATCATTGGGTTCCTCACCAAGGACGAGGCCGGCTACGGGTTGACCCCGGATTCGGAGCTCTTCCTGGTCGAAGGCTCACCTGCTTATATGGGTGGTATGGCGTCATTCCTCTTTCATCCGTTTATGGAGAAGGGTTTGGGCAGCATAACCGACGCGGTGCGCAAGGGTGGAACGATCCTGCCGGCCGAAGGCTCGGTAAGCGACGACAACCCGGTATGGGTCGAGTTTGCCCGCGGGATGGCGCCCATGACCGTGCCGTCCTCCGAGGTGGTGGCGCAGCACACGGCCGGCTCTGGCCCGCTAAAGGTGCTGGATATCGCCGCCGGACATGGAATGTACGGCCATACCATCGCGCGGCGCAATCCGGCAGCGAAGATCCACGCCCTGGATTGGAAGAATGTGCTCGCGGTGGCGCATGAGAACGCCGTCAAGTTCGGGACCGCGGACCGCTGGCATGCAATCGAGGGGAGCGCATTCACTACCGATTACGGCTCCGGCTATGATGCGGTGCTGGTCACCAACTTCATTCACCATTTCGACGTCCCGACGAACACTGGACTGTTCAAGAAAATTCGCGCCGCGATGAAGCCGGGAGGGAAAATGGCGATTGTGGAAATGGCCGTCAACGACGATCGCATCACCCCGGCAGGCGCCGGCATGTTCGCTATGACCATGCTCACCTCCACCGCGACGGGCGACGCCTATTCGCAGCGCGAGATCGAGTCCATGTGCACGGATGCCGGCTTCCACGACGTGGCCCATCACGCTGTGCCAAACACCCCGCAGACGGTGACGATTGCTTTGAGTTGATCGGCGGGCGGCCTCCCATTGATCCCACTTGGGTACCGCGCAATGTTCAAGAAGATGTGCCGCCGTGCACGCCTGGAACCCTTTCTCGATAAGCAGCGGGAGTTTCAATGAGAAACCGCGTCTCCCCAGCCAGAGCCAGCAGGTCTCGATCGCCGCTGACCAGCAGATCGGCTTTCCCGCTCTGGGCTAGGTCGAGGAACGGCTGATCGTTTGCGAGCCGTGACGGCGAATTGTGTTGCCTCGCCCTGTCCTTACACTTATACTCCGCCCATTCCCCTTTCTACGGAACTTCCCTGGGAACACTGTGTCTCCCGGCCCCTTGAGTTCTTCAGGCCCTGTATCTTTGCCTGCACCCCGGGCCTGTTCAACCGTTCCTGCTTCATTTACCCATTCAAGCTTCAGGAGAAAGACTATGAAGTTTCGATTCCACTGTAGTTGCACGTTGCCCCTGCTCATTTCGCTTTCGTTCGGCGCGCCTTTCGCGGTCTTTGCCCAGGATATTCTTCCCTCCTCGAAGGTACTGGTCATCTCTCGTGAGTACACCAAACTGGGTAAGGACGGCGCTCCTCATCAGGCGGTGGAAGGGGCTTATCCCCGCGCCCTGGCTGCAGGCAAGGTTCCGAATCACTACTATGCCGCGGTATCGTTGTCAGGACCGTCGCGAGTCCTGTTCTTTCATGGCTACGCCTCCTTTGCCGACATGGCGGCGGCGCAGAAGGCCGCCACGAGCGACTCGACCCTTTCTGCCACACTCGACCGCACTACCTCGGCGGATGCCGATCTGCTCTCGTCCAAGGATTACAGCGTGTGGGTCAAGCGGGACGATTTAAGTCTCAACCCGGGTTTTCGTGTCGGCTCCCGCTATGAGGAGATCACCCAGTTCGTCGTTCGTCCTGGACACTACACAGAGTGGGAAGAATTGGTCAAGATGGTGATCGACGGCTACAAGAAGGGTGTTCCGGGCGCCCACTGGGGAACCTACGACGAGGCTTACGGTACAACCGGCGGAGTCTTCCTGGTCATCACCACGATCAAGGCTGCCACCGAACTTGACGCGGAAGAAGCGCAAGATAAGCAGTTTGAAGAGGCCATGGGAACAGACGGCATGAAGAAGATGCAGGAACTCGAGGCCGCCTGCGTGGAATCGAGACAGACGAATCTATTCGTCATCGACCCCAAGATGAGCTATCCGCCGGAAGCCTGGGTGAAAGCGGATCCTGACTTCTGGATGCCGGGTAAGAAGTAGGAAACGCATTAACCTTCGGCACTGAACTCGGGTTGGTGTGTCCGGGCCCTAACAGAACCCATTAGGAACTGGACGGGTGCCCCAGGTTCGCCACAGCGTACCTGGGCCGAAAATGATATTTTTCGATTGCTTTCAGCTGGACGGCTCAGCAACACCGATTGGATTCAGCTTGACGGACAGTTTAAAGCGATCGAGGGCTTCGCCCGTCTTATTCGGCCCAGGTACGCTGTGGCGAACCTGGGGCACCCGTCCAGTTCCTAGTGGGTTCAGTTAGGAGACTGAGTTCTGCTGGGTTGTGGTTTTACCTGAGCAGGTAATAAGACACACCGACGGTTGCCAATAACAAGAGCGATATGATGCGCGGATCACTCAGCGCTGTAACCGGCCCCTGGAGAAATGCCAGCGGGTGGTCCCAACAGACTTTTGCGACCTCAGCCTCATCCATTGCGGGCGTCAGCAGGCTGGTTACGACGTAAATGGCCACGCAGCCCACGGCTATGATCGGGCCGGCGAGCATGAAGGGAATGCCTAAACCCTGCACTGGATCGGTGACGAAACCACCGAAGTCCGTAAGACGGCTGGGGGGCAGAAACCATCGGCCGGTGCTGGGCAAATCAACTAGAAAATAAATGACGCCGATGAGGGAGCCGAAATAAAGGGTGGCCATCGCTGCTTGCCTCGTCCCGCGCTTCCACAACACGCCGAGTACAAAGACCGTGGTCACCGCGGGTGCGAAGGTCATGGGAATCTTGTTGACCGCTTCGAAGATGGTGCCGAACTGGTCGCCCTGCGTGGACCACAACATGGCCAGCACCATGATCACGCCGGTGGTGATTCGCCCTACCCGTACTACGCGAGCGTCCGTGGCTTGCGGGCGGAGCCGCTTGACCACGTCGATCGAAATGAGGGTCGCACAGCTGTTGAGCGCTGCCGCCATGCAGCTCATAAGCGCGGCGGCAAGGCTGGCGACGATCAATCCACGCACGCCGACGGGGATGAGGTACAGGATCAGTTGCGACAGCATGGTGTTGTAGTCCGGATGAGCGGTTCCCGGCACATTGGCTAGATGGATCGCCCCTCTCTGCCAGAGCACATAACCGATCACGCCGGGAAACACCATGAGAAAGACGGGCGTGATTTTCAGGAAGCCGGCAAAGAGCGCGCCGTTCTGTCCCTCCTTCAAACTATGCGCGCCCAGCACGCGCTGCACGTGGGTTTGATCCGCACACCAATACCAGATACCCAGGATGGGATAGCCAAGCACCACCCCTAGCCAGGAATACTCATTGAGATGCCCGTGGAGGTCGATGACCGGCTGCAGCATGTGTAGTTGTCCGGGCGCGACAGCGTGTTGGAAGCTCGCTATATCGTGCACACCCACGGCCGGCAGGGCGCGCACCCCGAGGATGGTGATCAGGGTCGCGCCGCCCAACAGCAGCACGACCTGGATATTCTCCGTCATCACCACCGCCTTGAGTCCGCCAAGAGCCGCGTAGGTGACGGTGAACAGCGAGAGTACAACGATGGTGGCAAACATGGGCACGCCGAGCAGAGTTTCGAACACCTTGGCTGCGGCGAAGAGGCTGATGCCAATGTGTATCAGCAATGCGCCGAGGATTCCGATCACCGCCAGGAAGGTGCGCGCCTCAGGGCAGTAGCGGCGTTCCATGAACTCCGGCAGCGTGGCCACGCCGGAGTTGATGTAGAACGGGGCGAACATCAGCGCCAGCAGGATAAGGATGAAACAAGCCATCCACTCGAAATTGCCGAGGACCAGGCCGTCTCTCGCGCCACCCGCCGCATAGCCAACCAGATGGATGGTTGAAATATTGGAAGTGAAGACGGCCGCACCGACGGTGAACCAGCCGAGCGATTTGTTGGCTAGAAAATATTGCTGGGAAGAGGCGTTCCGCCGGTAGCCCATCTTGATGCCGAAGGCGGTGATACCTACCAGGTAAACGGCGATGACGATGATATCAATTGGAGAAACTATGGCCGGAGGCCTCGCTTATGGGCGCCGATGCGGTAGAAGCGTGCGCAATTCTCGCCCAGAATCGCGGCTTGGGTTTCTGGCGGGAATTGCTGCACGTAATCAATCACGATGTTCATCACCGGCTCGTACTCGCCCGCGAGGGTGCACACCGGCCAATCGGAACCGATCATGAGACGGCTCCAGCCAAATGCCGCGTAGGCGATATCCAGGTAGCGGTGGAAGTCTCTCGGGGCGCCACTGATTCCATTTCGCCTCCGTCACCATGGCAGAGAGCTTGCAGGTAACGTTCGGCAATTTGGCCAGCTGGTGCAGATCCTCTTGCCAGGGTGTGAATAGCTGCTCGGCGATTTTTGGCTTGGCGAGGTGATCGAGGACGAAGGGCTGGTCGGGGAATTCCTCTACCAGCTTTACCGCGACCTTGAGGTGCCGGGGAAAGAGCAACAGGTCATAGGTCAGGTCGAATTCCTTCAGCTGCGCGATGCCACGGCGGAAGTCCGGCCGCAGCATGAAATTGTCGTCGGGTTCGTCGTGCACAATGTGGCGCACGCCGACGAGCTTGGGATGCGGGGCAAAGCGCTCCAATTGAGGCCGTAGTTCTTCTGAACAGAGGTCCACCCAGCCGACTACGCCCTGGATGAAGTCATACTGGTCAGCCAGCTCGAGCAACCATCGCGTTTCCTCCAGATTCTGTCGTGCCTGCACGGAGACGCAGCCGTCGAAGTGAATGCCGGCTAACAGCGGCTGCAGATCCTGGGGAAGAAAGGCACGCTTCAGGATTCCCATCTGGTCGGTCATCCAGGTGTGCTCGGTGGGGCTGTAATGCCAGAAGTGTTGGTGGGAATCGAGGCGCATGGGTTGTGGAATGATGAACCACTGCGCGGGTTGTTGGCAAGGTCTATAGGCTCCGGTTCCTCTTTGCGGTTATCCCGATCGCTCTCCCGTGGAAGCCTGGTGGGAGCCCCCTGCTTTAGCAGGGGGAGCGACGCTTTTAGCGTCGCGGAAAGGGTCAATCACATCAATCGGGCTTTAGCCCCGGTTTTGCTTGGCCGTGTGATAACACCGCTCGTGAAATGTTGCCTGCACCAGAAGAAACTCGCACTTTCTTCACCTCGTTTTGCAACGTGGGAGAGAAGATTCCGAAACCCCGCGGCTGAAGCCGGAGGGGATTAGTCCCATGCGAGCCGCTGGGCCTAGAAGCCGCTCCCCCGCATGAATGCGGGGGCTCCCACCATTACGCTCTTTCCAAGCCGCGTTTCCAATTCTTCCCCGGTACCCAAACCCGGCTTTGGTTGATCCATTCCGCTTCCCTTTCTCCATGCAATCATGGGTGCGCTATAAAAGGGAGATAACGATGAAGAGGATTGTTTTTGCTGCATTGCTTGCCGGGGCTGCGATCGGATTTTATAGCCACGGTCAACCGAGTCAGCCGGTCCGGACCGGGATGCTGATCGGCATCAAACCCGATCGGATTGCGGCCTACGAGGCACTGCACGCGGCGTCCAACCCGGGCGTCCGCGATCTATTGGACAAATACCATATGCACAACTTTTCGATTTACATCCAGAAAATGGATGATAGCCACTACTACCTGTTTGCCTACTACGAATACACCGGCAGCAACCCCAAGGGGGATGCGGAAGCAATGGCGAAGGAACCTCGTAATATCAAGTGGCTCAGTGCGACGGACAGTATGCAGATTCCTCTGCCCGGCGCAACCGGTTGGACTAAGATGCAGGAGGTTTATCACAACCCGTAGCTCAGGGTTTTTTGGTGAGCAGGGAGCGCGCATCGAGGATGTGATCGCGCATCGCACAGCGCGCAGCTTCCGCATCGCGAGCACGGATCGCGGCGTAGATTTTGCGGTGGAATTTGAGCGGGTGCTCGACCGAAACACGTTCCGACAGCTGGTTCATGCTGGTGAGCACGGTGCGGTGAATTCCCTTGAAGAGCAACTGGCAGATGCGGTTTCCACTGGCGCGGAAAATCGCGTTGTGGAACGCCATGTCCGCCTCGAGGCGATCGCGCATCACTTTGCTGCGCTCCAGAGCGAGAACGGCGTTGCGCAGGGTAGAGATGTCTTCGACAGTGGCCCGCTCCGCGGCCCGGGCGGCAAGTTCCGGCTCGACGATGAGCCGGGTTTCAAAAAGCTCGTGGTGGGAAAGGTCGTCCAACAGCACGAGAAAGTCGATGGGTTCGTTGAGGATGGTCTCTGCGCTCTCTGAGAGATAGGTGCCATCACCAACCTTCTGGGAAAGAACACCCATCATCTCCAGGACTTTGAGCGCCTGGCGCACGGATGCACGATTGGCTCCGAATTCCTTCGCCATCTCGCGCTCCGGGGGAAATTTGGAACCGGGCGAGACGGAGCCATCCGCGATGAGCCGCTTGATACGCGCGATCAACCTGGCAGTTACGCGGGGATTCTGCTGTTCCTTGCCGGCGATGGCGGTGCTTGGCATAAGCGTCCTGATGCCCGACAAGTGTATAGCAGTTTGCCGGGAGCGGATAGTGCAATGGTCCAGCATTCGTGAGGGGATTGACAAGCGACGGCTGGGCGGCTTATGTAGATAAGTATGCTGAGGTGAAGGAGTTCACCTTTAACCGCTGTTCTGCCCTTTGGCTCGACAGATGATGACTCCTGACGGGACAACCGTCGCGGAGTCATGTCCTCGATGTTGCCATTCCCGTGCAAACTGAGTTTTCCACCCGTGGGGAGCCGTCTGCTCTGCTGGTGGATGCATTTTGTGGAGGCTGCATTTGCAGAAATACCTTCTTATCGCATTCGGGGGCGCACTGGGCTCCCTGGCACGCTATTCCTTGGGCTCGGCCGTCGCCAGCCGGACGGGCACGCGTTTTTTTTATGGCACGTTTGTGGTCAACATGACGGCGTGCCTGATCATTGGTTTCTCTCTGACGTGGCTCGGCCGGCACACAGAGATCAGTCCGGCGTGGAGATTCCTGATCCCGATCGGCTTCGTCGGGGCGTACAGTACCTTCTCCACCTTCGAATGGGAGACGTTTACCGCGCTGCAAACGGGCGCATTCCTGATGGCTGCCCTCTATGTAACGCTCAGCGTTCTGCTGGGACTGCTGGCGCTGTGGCTCGGGGTATTGCTGGCGCGGATCTGATCTCAATTGTCGATTTCAAAGGACCGGTTCCAGGTGTCGATCACCCTGGTCTCCCGCTCGAAGCCTAACGTGCTCACCGAGCCTGTGCCCAACGCCAGCAGGCTGCCTCGCGCGGCGGGAGAGCAAGCCAGGTGGCGGCGAGAATCCTGAGGACATGGGCATGGGCGAACAAGGCGACCTCGCCGCCGGCCTTCACCGCTCGATCGATGACTTGCTGGGTCCGGGCAGCGACGTGCTCGATGGGCTCGCCTTCAGGTATAGGAGAGTCCCAAATGGACCAGTCGGGACGCTCCTTACGAATCTCTGCCGTGGTGCGTCCTTCGAAGATGCCGTAATCCCATTCACGCAGGTTGTCGTCGATCTGCGCGACATCCGCATAGCCGGCGACGCGACAGGTTTCCCGGGCGCGCTGCAGCGGGCTGGTCAGCACCAGGCTGAACTTGCGATGGTTGAGATAGTCCCGAATCTTGGCGGCGCGTTCCTCTCCGCGCGCGGTGAGCGGGATATCGGTTCTGCTGGTATGGGCGCCGGAGAGACTCCACTCCGTCTCTCCATGACGAATCAACCACAGTTGCAGATTCAACGCTGTCTTCCTTTCATCGCGCCTGGGCAGGGTTTTCCAGGCCGCCTTGCAGAGTAAAGTTTTCGAGCGCAATGGCGTTCTGCCAGCTGCGATCAAGGGAGTCGATGTAATGCACCTCAAGCTCGAAGAGAGTGCGCTGGGACACGATGACCTGAGGATACGCCTGGGCCATGCTTTGATACTTCTCCAGATAAAGCTCATACGCGCGACGGGCGCGGGGCAGGAGATCGGTACGGTAGCGCTCCGCTTCCACTTTGGCGGATAGATAGTTCTGCGCCAGCACCTCGGCTTGTTGCCGCAGGGATAACTGGGTCCGCGTCACCTCCTGCCGGGCCTGTTCCAGCTCTGCTTCCGCCGCGCGTGTGTTGCCCTGGTTGCGGTTCCAGAGCGGCAGCTCGATGCCCGCGCTGGCGAAGCTTTGCGCTCCTGTCTTTTTACCCGGAGCTTCCGGCAGCTGCTCCAGATTGGCTTGCTCGCCTGCCCGCAACTGCAGGTCGGGCACGACTTCACGCTTGGCATCCTTCAGCCGTGCCTCGGCAATCACCACCTGCTGTTGCGCCTGCTTGACCGACGGGCTCTGCTGCACGGTGGTGTCCACGAGGTGAGATGGATCGATCTCCGGCGGGGCGTCGAACGCCGCGTCGAGGGGAGCGATCTCTGCGGTTGGATTGCCGGCCAGCGCGGAGAGACTCTTGAATTTTTGAATAAACATCCGCTGCGCGAGGAGGTAGTCGATTTCGGCCTGTTCCGCCTCGACTTCGGCTTGCAGCACGTCGGGTGCATCCGCCTGGCCCACGTTGGCCAAGCGGTGCGCGGTTTGGACGGCTTCCTGGGCTAAGGCTGTGAGGCGGCCACGCACCTCCACCGTGCGCTGAGCGCTCAGCGCGCTATAGAACATCTGGGTGACATCGTTGTGCACGCGCAGGAGCTGGGCTTGGGCGGCTATGGTATCGGATTGCTTTTGCTGCTCGTAGATGTTGCGGCGCAGGCCGAGCTTGCCGCCCAACACGATGGTTTGCGCCACAAAGCCGCCTTGTTCTCCACCACCGTAGGAGCCGCCGCGAATCTGGTCGCCCTCGTAGCCGACGGTGGGATTGGGGTAGAGAGCAGCCTGCCTGGCTTGCGCTTCCGAGCGGCGGATCAGGGCCGCAGCTTGTCGCAAGGTCGGATTGTTTTGATCGGCCATGGCTCAGAAAGGCTTCCAGCTTGAGCGGAGGGCGCGTGGCTACTCCTTGCAGCAGCTGCGGGGCCGGCGCCGGGGACTGTGGCGGCGACGAATGATCCATTTGCATGCCTGGCATCGAGGGCTGCTGCGCGAAAAGCGGCGCGGTGGCTAACCACAACAGGGGCGCAAGTCTCTTCATGATGTTCTCCGGGAAAGGTTAGGAGCGCTCGAGTAGTGAGCCATAGGGATCGTTGGGCCTTTGCGCCTGCTTCATACGGGCAATCACCTGGTCGTATTTCTCCGGTGGCAGCACCCTGACGAAGTTCATCATGCCCATCATGAAGCCGCTCCATCCGGGGCGGAGCAGGTAGTTCTCAGGCTTCTCCACCATGGAGTCCATGGCCATGGCAGGGCCTTCCATGTAGGCATCCTGAGGAAAGCCCGGGACGGAGTCTGCGTTCTCCGCGATATCGCCCGGTGCGGCCATGCCTGGCATCGCCTTCTGCGAGAGCGGTCCGTTGATGGTCTCAGTGTCGGAAGTGTTTCCCATGCGGTTCATGCTGCCTACACTCGACGACATCTGGTTCATCATGTGGTGGGGCAAGTGGCAGTGCAGCATCCAGTCGCCCGGGCGATCCGCGGTGAACTCCACGTCGCGCGCCTGGGCTACGCCTACCAGTACGGTGTTCCCCGGCCACCAGGCGGTTTCAGGAATGCGGCCGCCTTCGGTTCCGGTGACCTGAAAGGTGTATCCGTGAAGATGCATGGGGTGATGATCCATGCCCAGATTGACAAAGCGGATGCGTACACGATCCCCCTGGCGAATAATCAACGGCGTGGCTGCCGGGCCCGCCTTGCCATTGAGCAGGAGCCAGTTGTATTCCATGTTCATGGTGTTAGGGCACGGTGTTGTTGGGTAACACCTGGTACTCCTGCAGGTGGAGCAGAAAGTCCTTATCGCAGTGGGGATGGTAGGGTGCGCGGGGATGCATGATGAAGCCGCCCAGCATGCCTGTCATCTCCTGCATGGCCATGTGGGAGTGGTAGAAGTACGTCCCGGCCTGGTGGATGTCGAATTCATAGACGAAGCGGGCGCCCGGCTTCACCGGTTCCTGGCTGATGCCCGGCATGCCGTCGTAACCCACCGCGTCTTCAAAGCCGTGCCAGTGGATGGAGCTTGGCTCGGGCAAATGGTTGTCAAAGATGACCCGGACGTGATCGCCCTGATTGACCTGGATGGTGGGGCCGGGCGCGCTGCCGTTGAATCCCCAGGCGTCGATGGTTTTATCCGGATGGATCTTTTGCTTGAGTACTTCGGCGACGAGATGGAAGACCTTGGTGGCGCCGTCTGTGGTGTAGGGTAGATCGCCGACGTCCGGGGTCACGACCGGGATGGCGGATGTGTTTTGCCTGGCGGGTCGAGTGGATTGGGTTTTCGGTTCGGTGGTGGAGGTATCCGGTGTTGCCGGCATGGGCATGGGCATCGGCATTTTCATGGTTTGCGCGGATAGGCCGCGGACCGCGAAGAGAGCCGCGCCGGACGCGAAGGCGCGATGGAGAAAGGTGCGTCGGTTACTCATATTGACTCCGAGATGGATAACTGCGGGAAGACGAAGGGATGAGTACGAACGCAACTCTCCCTGTACCTGGAAAGGCCGAGCGTCTAAACGCGCAGAGCGGTGATCAGGGGCGAGGAGTCAGTGCTACTTCGCAGCAGGTGGGATGTGGAGATGAACCGAGAGATGCTTTGGCCCGGGATAAGAGCGGTCGAGCGGACATCTGCGTGGAAGGCCAGCAGGCTCGCGGTCTTTCCCTGGGTGTTTGCCTGCAAATCGACCACGCAGATGGCATGGGTGCCGGTTTGGCAGGATTGCAGTTCGGGACCGTTGGACTCAGGCTGCATGGAATGGCAATGTGCCATCCCGTGAGCAGAGGGATTCGGGAGTTGGTGTTGCACACACTGCGCCCCACATACGGTGGACGCAGCCTGGGTCATGAGCAGCACTAGCAGCAGCAACGGCAGAACGATTTTGCTTCGCGTGCGCGATGCTGAAGAGAGGTTCACGACAGGTTTAGCATACGCCGGTCTGGGCGAGAGTCGCCAGCAGGGTAGGTCACCGAATGGGTGAAAGCGGTTGAAGGGCTCCGCCCATCTTTTTCGGCCCAGGTACGCTTTGGCGAACCTGGGGCACCCGTCCATTCACTTTAGTATCCATTCCCCACCCGCACATTTCCGTCGATATCCGTCAGATTGAGGACTGGGCGATGGAAATAGCAACGGCAGAACAGCCAGCGGCCAACCGATACTAAGCGGTTAACGGTAACCTGTTCACCCGGACTTCGGGAGAAGCAGCCGAGAGGGCTTTGCCCCATAAGCGCTAACTTGTTTAGGCTGTTTTTCGTTAATACTCCAACAGAATCGTCATCCTGAGAGTCTGTGACTTTATTGGTTTCACAAAAAAATCGATACTGAAAACAAAGAGCTTAGGTGGGTCAAAAATCGCTAAAAGTCAATAAAGTCACAGCCTCTGAGCGAAGCGCCTAGCAGATTGATCGCATGACACAGCTCTTGTGGCGCGGAGTCGAAGGACCTCGGCGGTGCTTAATCTACCCATGCTGCGCGGGGCTTTTCAACCAACGAGGCCCGACAACAGGATCTGCTGCGATACCCAATTGATGGTTACGGGTACATCTTTTCACGCACTGCATGAAAGCGTGCCGGACAGCGCAAGATGCTCGGTTCCAGGGAAAAACCAAGTCGGGTCGGGCGGTTGAAAAGCCCTGCGCAGCATGGGCAGATTAAGCACCGCCGAGGTCCTTCGACTCCGCGCCACAAGAGCTGTGCCAGCGATCAATCTGCTAGGCGCTTCGCTCAGGATGACGATTCTGTTGGAGTATCAACGAAAAACAGCCTAGACAAGTTAGCGCTTATGGGCTTCGGCCAATCTGTTTCGGCCGAGGTACGTTCCCACGGCAAGCCGGGGCAGGTTGGCGAACCTGGGGCACCCTCCCATTACGCCGGTCACCGTCGCTTGCTTAACTTTGGGCTGGATTGGCGATTCTGGATGCGGCGAGCCATCCCCGGCCACGGCGGGGAAGCAGGATCCAGGCTGCCAGGGCCAGGTTGTAGAGCCACATCCGCTCAGCCATTGGCATGGTCGACAGCAGGAGACCTACTAGCTGTTGCCCGCGGGCGACTACGAGATCTGTGGTCATTTTCTGTCCCTCCCGCCTGCAAATACAGACGGAATGAGACAACGAAAGTCTTCCGCGTCTTTTTCGGGCGGATGATGTTGCACATGGGGCACATCCTGGCTAGGAAGGCTGGCCCCTCTGGGATAATGGAAGCACCAGCCTCTTATCCCCCATGGCGACTCTAAAGACAGATCAATTGCAGACGGAAGGCAAGCTTAACGGCTTTGAACCGCTTTCTGTGCCGCTGTTTCGTGATCTGTGGCTGGCCTCCATTGTGTCCAACCTGGGCGGATGGATGCAGGATACCGCCGGCACCTGGCTGATGACGGTGCTCACACCGTCTCCCTTGCTCATTGCCCTGATGCAGACCGCGGCCAGCTTGCCGGTGGTCATCCTGGGCTTGTTGGCGGGGGCGACGGCGGATATTTTTGATCGCCGCCGGTTGCTCATTTTCTGGCAGGCGTGGATGCTGACCGCAGTCGCCATCCTGAGCGTGCTCACGTTCTTCGACATCATCTCGCCCTGGATCCTGCTGATTCTTACCTTCCTGCTGAATATCGGCACGGCGATGAACAGCCCCGCATGGCAGGCTATTGTGCCGGAGGTGATTCCCCGGGCACAGCTGCCGGATGCCATCTCCCTCAACAGCGCCGGGTTTAACCTCGCCCGCGCCCTGGGACCTGCCCTGGGCGGCATGGCAATCGCGCTGTTCGTCCATGCCACGACCGGCGCGGCCTCGGTGTTTCTGCTCAATTCCCTTTCCTTTGTGGGCGTGATCGTGGTTTTGTATCGCTGGCAGCGCAATCCGCTGTTCAAGAGCGCACTGCCGTCAGAACGCATCCACGGTTCCGTACGGGCGGGCATCCGTTATATCCGCTACGCTCCGATGCTGCAGGCCGCGTTCATGCGGACACTCATCTTTACCCTCTTCGTAAGCGCCGTCTGGGCGTTGCTGGCCGTCGTGGCGCGTAACGATCTGCACCAGGGAGCGATGGGATACGGCATTCTGAATGGCAGCATGGGCTTCGGAGCGGTGATCGGGGCCACGAATCTACCGCGGGTCCGCAAGGTGCTATCGGCAGACGCCATTATTGCCTGGTCGACCGGCGTCTTCGTGGCTACGCTGGCGGTTCTGGCACTGGTGAAGGTGCCTCTGATCATTATTCCCATGCTGATTGCCGGTGGGTTTGCCTGGACCAGCGCCATGTCTACGCTGAACCTGGCGGTGCAGATGTCGGTTCCGGCCTGGGTGCAGGCGCGGGCGCTGGGCGCCTACCAGATGATCTTCGCCGGGGGCATGGCCCTGGGCGGAGTGATTTGGGGCTACATCGCGGAGCACGTTTCCACTCCCAAGTCGCTGATGTGCGCGGCTGCAGGCCTGGCGGTCACTCTTCCCTGGTCGCTGCGCTTCCATGTGCTGCGCGGAGTGCAGCCCGATTTCAGCCCCCACAACTACTCGCTGCCGGAACCGAAGCTGGCGACGGAACGGGATGACAGCGAGGGGCCGGTCCGGGTGTCGATCGAATACCGTATCGACCCCAGGGACTATGCCGCCTTTACCCACGCCATTCATCAACTGCGGGATGTGCGCCTGCGCGATGGCGCTATTCGCTGGGGCGTCTTTCAGGACGCGTCGGACCCGGGACATCTCAACGAAACGTTTGTCACCGAATCATGGCTCGAGTACCTGCGGCAACGGGAGCGCTTCACGGCCTCGGATCTGGCGACCCGGGATCGGGTTTGGAGCTTTCACCGGGGCAATGAGCCGCCCCGGATTTCGCATATGTTCTATGCCAAAGAGGTCACGGAGCCCAGTCTAACTAAAGGCCAATCAGCAGTTTAGGCCGGCCTTGCTCAGTGTTTCCTTTAACCCTTTCATGCTAACGCGGGTGGAGGCTTCGGCAGTGCCCGCGCCGCGCCAATGCGTTTCCAGGCTTACGGCGTAGTGATAGCCGTCCTTCGCCAGGGCGCGGAACTGACCCACCCAATCCACCACTCCCCCGCCCACCGGCGCCCACTCGTATTTTTTGCCGGGCTGGCGGACCACATCTTTCGCATGGCAATGGCCGATGCGGTCATGGGGCAATAGGCGGTATCCATCGGGGTAGGGCGTGCTGCCCAGGGCGGCTGCATTTCCTGGGTCCCAGTTGAGCATGAAGTTCCGGTTGGGGATGGCTTTCAGAACCGCGGCTGATTCTTCTCCGGTGGCGGTATTGCAGGACATCTCGTTTTCGAGCAGCAGGATCAGGTTGCTCTTGGCACAGGTCTCCGCGGCGGTGCGCAGCTTGTCGTTGATGGCGGCGCGGTAGGGCGCCTGGTCGTCCAGGCGCCAAAAATCGAAGCAGCGGATACGGTCGGTTTGGAATTGCTTCGCCAGCTCGATACAGTGCTCCAGCAAGGGATCCTGTTGCTTGAAGTCAAAGCCGGCGTGGAACTGGTCGCGCTTGGGACTGCTCTTGGAGAGGGGCGCTCCGGGCCAGTCCACCTTGAAGAGCGGGCTGGCTATGTCGGTCACCCGGAGTTGGTATTTTTCCAGAATGCGCTTGGATTCGGCGATTTCTTTGGCGTCGAGGTCGGTGACGTTTTTGTTCCACATGGAGCGGAGTTCAATCCAGTGGAGACCGAAGTCCTGGGTGGCAATCTCGCAGGCCCGGCCAAAGTCCGGTGTTAGCTCGTCGTTGATTACGGAGAGGTGAAAGGGGCAGGCTGCGGAGAAGGCGTGCGCTGCTCGGCGCCATGGCGCTATTGCGCCCATAGCGGCGAGCGAGGTTAGGAATTGACGGCGTGATGGCATGTGAATGGACCCATTTTACTGACGCGACCACCATAACGAGAAGCGGCTGACGGTTGCAAGCCGCGGGTCCCGTTCGGCTTCGCTCAGGGCAGGCTCTCCACCCCGCTGCGCTCCTAATGACAAAAAAGGCGCGTCGAGTGCTGTGGTATCCCACTCAAGCCAAAAAACGGCTTGAATAGGGCACCCAGCTTTAGTTGCTGGTTGAGCGAACCGCAGGTCCCTCCACTACGCTGCGCTCCGGTCGGGATGACAATTCTGTTTGGATACCAACATTCCAGCGCTCAAACAAATTTGTCATCCCGACCGGAGCGCAGCGTAGTGGAGGGATCCGCGGTTTCCCTCTCTAGCAGGCTGCGGAAAAACTGACTAGACGAAGGGCACGGCTTCAGCCGTGCCGTAGAGTATGCGAATCGAAGAGGGCTTCAGCCCCTGAGGTACGGTTTTCCAATAGTTTCTGGCGAATTTCTTTGTGCGCCCCAGCACCTCAGTGCCTGTACAGGCCGCGAAGACGTACCTCAGGGGCTAAAGCCCTCATAGCTGTGGCTTTGTACGGCACGGCTCAAGCCGTGCCCTTCGTTCAGAGAGTTTTTCCGCAGCCTGCTAGGGAAGGTTGATTTCCTGATGGAGGGGCAGGTCTTTGGATGAGCCCCCCACCATGATGGTGTAACGACCCGGCAGCTGCTTCCAGGCGTTGGCGCTCTCGTCGTAAATCGACAGCTCCCGGGGGTTGATCGATAGGCTGACTTCCTTGCTCTCTCCGGGATTCAGGAGCACCTTGCTCCAGCCCGCCAGCCGCTTGGGAGGTTCGTCGGCGCTGGCCGGCAAGGCTACATAGACTTCGGCCACCTCGGCTCCGGCGCGAGGACCGGCATTCCTTACCGTGAACCGAACCGTCGGCTCCTTACCCTTCGCGATCTTCAGATCGGAGTACTGATAGGTGGTGTAGGAAAGGCCGTATCCGAAGGGGAACAGTACCGGCTTCTTCTCCGCGTCGTACCACTTGTAGCCCACCTTCAAGCCTTCGTCGTAATGCACGCTGAAGGTCGGCTTAGCGTCTTCGGACTTCAATACCGCGCCCGCGCCCGCGTCATGTCCCGGAGGCGGTTTCACCAGGTCCGGATGGGGCAGATCGGCCACGCTGAGAGGAAAGGTGATGGGTAGCTTGGCGCTGGGATTCACGTTGCCATAGAGAACGTTGGCCACCGCATCGGCTCCCTTGCTCCCGGCGTACCAGGCCTCGATCACTCCGGCAACTTTGTCGATCCATGGCATCACCACGGCGGTGCCGGTCTCGAGCACGACGATGGTTCTGGGATTCGCGTCAGCCACTTGCTCGATGAGCGCATCCTGG
Organism: uncultured Acidobacteriaceae bacterium; assembly: GCA_963821315.1. GTDB lineage: Bacteria > Acidobacteriota > Terriglobia > Terriglobales > Acidobacteriaceae > PALSA-350. The sequence continues at coordinate 489,693 of CAWGDP010000026.1, forward strand.
TTGCCGGGCAGCGAGAGGTTGGGTAGATCGTTTCCTTCGCTCATCCAGCGATAGACAAAGACGATGGCCACATCCGCTTTCCGGGCTACGGCCGCAGCCGCAGCAGGATCGGCGCCGGAATCAAACGTTACCTGGGCCGCCGGATCTGCGGCGCTCACGGCCTTCAAAGGCGAGGTGGGAAACCACACCTGCGACTGCCAGGGGGCGGCCGGCTGTCCCGGCGGATCCACCTGCGCCGATCCGCCACCGGAGATCATGCCGGTGTCGGCGTGCGGCCCAATCACGGCAATGGAGTGCACAGCAGCACGATCGATGGGCAGCACTGTACCCTTGTTCTTGAGCAAAACCATGCTCTGCTCCGCGATGCGCCGCGTGGTGGCAAAGCCGCCCTCTACATCCACCACGCTCTTCTGGGTTGGAAAGTCGAAGAGGCCGGCCTGAAACATGGAACGCAGAATGCGGTGCACGTGGTCATCCAGTTGCGCCATGGGGACAGTGCCTGCCTTGACCGCCTGCTTGAGCTTTTCACCGTAGAAGTCGTCCATCGGCTGCTCATTGTCGAGGCCGGCTGCCGAGGCTTTGACCGTGCTGTGGGTTCCGCCCCAGTCAGAGACCACGAAGCCCTTGAAGCCCCAGTCTTTCTTGAGCACGTCCGTGAGGGTGTACTTGTTCTGGCAGGCATAGTCGCCGTTGATGGCGTTGTAGGAGCACATCACCGCGCCGGCTGTCCGATATCGATACCAATATGGAAGGCCAGCAAATCGGTCTCTTGCATGGCCCGCTTGCTGATGATCACGTCCACTTCGTCGCGGCCACTCTCCTGGTCGTTCATGACGTAGTGCTTGATATCACCGATGACATGCTGGGCCTGCTCACATTTGATCCTGTTGCCCACCAGCGTACCGGCCAGCAGTGGGTCTTCGCCCTGGTACTCAAAGGTTCTGCCATTGCGCGGTTCGCGGGTCAGGTTGACGCCGCCGCCGAGCGTCATGTTGTAGCCCTGGGCGCGCAGCTCGCGGCCAATCAGCGCACCATAGTCGCAGGCCGCTTCAGGATCCCAACTGGCCGCCGCGGCTATGTTGGACGGGAGCGCGGTGGAGTAACGCCCGTTCTGGGCGCTCATCCGGACCCCATAAGCGGCGTCGCTCATCTCGATCTGGGGAATGCCCAGGCGCGGGATGCCGAGCACGAAACCGGCGCCCTGATTGCCGAGATAGGTCCTGGGCATCGGGCGGCTCCAGCCCGGCATACCCTGGCCGTGCATGAGGAGGATTTTCTCGTCCAGCGTCATTTGCTTGAGCACCAGGTCGGCGCGGTCGTCGGGGGAGAGGCTGGAGTTCATCCATGGATGTTGGGGGGGATGTTGTGCTAGGGCGGGCGCGGAGAGCGCAACGGTCAGCGCTGCCACGGAGAACCATTTTCCCAAGGTTAGTTTCAACTTGCCACCATCCGTTCCCGATCTTACTTGCCGCCACTGAGCAGGGTCCCGTGACGATAGTAGAACTCTACCCCGTGGTAATAGGAATCTACAGCCAGGCGATCATCTTTGCCGTGCGCGGGTACATCATGTATATCGGCCGCAATCGGGTGGATGGTATAGGCGGGCAGGCGGGCCTTTTGAGAGGCGCAGAGTCAGTTTCCTAACAGAACCCCTAGGAACTGGACGGGTGCCCCAGGTTCGCACCAGCGTACGGGACGAAAATGATATGTTTCGATTGCTTTTAGCTGGACGGCTCAGCAGCACCGAATGCATTTCAGCTTGACAGACAGTTTAAGGCGATTGTCGGGCTTCGCCCGTCATTTGGCCCAGGTACGCTTTGGCGAACCTGGGGCACCCGTCCGGTTCCTGGGGGTTCTGTTAGGAAACTGGGGGTTCACTTCCCCACTGAGGCGAAGTGGGTCAGGGTTACATCGGATTTCGTTACTTCTTTGACGTCCAGTTCCCCATTGTGGTTTTTATCGAACCAGTCAAACTCCGCTTCCATAAACTTCATGTACTCCTGTTTGGAGATCTTGCCGTTTTTGTTGGCATCCATAAGAAGCAGCAACTGCTTGACCTCATTCTCTGCGATGATCAGTTTGTTCTGAGGCTTTGGCACGGATGCTTTCGTTTGTGCGACCGCAGTCCTTGGTACAACCCCGGGGGCGATCGACACTGCGAAAAGTAAACACACGACGTCCTTCGGCTTTAGCATAGGTCACCTCCGCAAAAATTGTACATGCAGTCCCACCTGCGTTTACAGACCATTTATTTTCCCTTTACGAGTTCCTTAGAAACTTGCGCACCTAATAGAAGACGCGACCGAGCCTCGGTGATTTTCTTCTCGGCACTCAAATCCAGGGGTACGGCAGATGAATCCAAGGGTACGTCAACCCTAGGAACAAAATCTTATGTCGCAGATGAGAGGCGCTTATGAACAGCAGGGTCCGCAAAGTGGGCACGCTATTGGTTGCGTTCGGATGTGCTTCGATGTGTCCGGCATGCGTCGCACAGGCGTCCTGGAAGAGCGCAGAAACAAATGATGTGGAGTATGCCTCGACCGGGGCTGCCGATGGCAGCGAGAACAGCGCTGAGCCAGCAGCTCCAGCAGCGGCTGCGGTAACAACGGAGGTAGCTCCCACAGCTGTGCCGGGCGTGGAGCTCAGGTCAGCGATCGTAAAGGAGCTGGAGGCTATGAAGCAGCGTATCGCGGAATTGGAAGCGGAGCTGGCCGCCGGCAGCGTAGCTAACACATCGGACGCGGCTAAAGCTTTGCAAGGGGAAAAGGAAAAGCTACAGGCAAGTGCGGCGCCTCCAGCTTTGCTACGAAGTGCGGTGCCCCCAGCGGCAGTCTCCCAGGCAGATTCCCTACAACCTGTGACCCCACCGCCGACCGTTCCCGAGAAGACAGCGCCCTTTTCGGATGCGGACTGGACCTGGCTGAACGGCAATCCGCGCAACAAGGACACGGCCTACGACTCCAGGTTCTTTACCCCCGAGATCCGAGCGGATATCACGTATAACTATGACTTCAATAAGCCAATCGACAACTCCATGGGCGGGTCGAGCGAACTCTTTCGGGCCAACGAAATTCAGCTGGAGCAACTGGGGATCGGTGGCGACTTTCACTTTGAGAATGTTCGCGCCAGGTTTATGACTCAGTTCGGCACCTACTCAACCGCCACGGTACGCAACGATCCCAGCTATGCCAAGGGGCAGTGGACTCTGAATGAAGCGGATCGCCAGCTGTCGGAAGCGTACGGCGGGTACCATATCGATGCATTGCACGGAATCAACATCGATGCCGGCATATTCTTGTCTTACATCGGCCTCTTCAGCTACTACAACTTCGATAACTGGGCCTATCAGCCGTCGTATGTCTCATCGAATACACCGTGGTTCTTCGAGGGCCTCCGGGTTCAGATATTTCCGACAGCCCATCTGAAGATTGAGCCGTGGGTCATCAATGGCTGGCAATCGTACGCTTCCGCGAACTCGCGAAAAGGCCTGGGTGGCCAGGTCAAGTACACTCCGAAACCCTGGATCAACATCATCTCGAATAACTACGGTCTGGGCCACGATGATCTGTACCTGCCAAACCGCGGCCGCCTGCATACCGACGATAGCGTCGAAGTCAAATACTATGACCACCCAGAGAGAATGCTCGACAAGATGGCCTTCTCCTTCACGGGTGATGTGGGATGCGAATTCGGCAACGGAGTTAGCTGTTACGGGGACAAAGCGGGCGGTCCGAAACAGAGTTTTCTCGGCTTCATGCTCTATGATCGGACCTGGTTCAAACGGGACTTGTATGGGCTGACGCTTGGAGGCGGCAAAATCAACAATCCAGGCCGTTACCTGGTGCTGCTGCCGCCCATCAATGGGGAGACGGCTGCCAGCGCGGCGATCAATTCACCTTACTTCACGGAGAATCCGGGAAATCCATTCAAAGCATGGGATAGCTCCATCACCTTTGACTACATGCCCAAGCAATGGATCACGTTCCGGTGGGAGTATGACTACCGCCATGCGAACGTGCCCTACTGGTCCGGCCATGGGGGCATAACCCCACCAGCATTTTTGGGTAGTGCTGTGGGTACCAACAACGGCTTCCCGACGCAATACGCTTGCTTCGACGGTACTCCGTCGGCAACGATCAACGGCTGCGGTAATGACGGTGGAACCTGGTTCCCTGATTTGAGAAGAGACGAGTCCTTTATCGACCTCGATCTTATGGTGAAGTTCTAGACCGGGGAGTGCCGTCGATAAATAGCTCCGAGCAAGGACGAGATGCTCCCTGCGTTGCGGATAATCAGGATACCGAGCGCAATCAGCACCAGTGGAGCAAAGATATGGCCGTAGCGGCGTAGAGGCGCGCCGAGTCTTGGGTGACTTACCATTCGATGCGCCAGCATGCACAACAGGGCGGTCATAGCGACGAATACCACGGCGATGATGGCGACCTGGCTGCCGGAGTGGACGGCAAAGGCAGGGATGTAAACACCGATGTTGTCGCCTCCGTTGGCCACGGTCACGAGCGCAACGCTGGCGATATTTCCGTGATTGGTGGTGGCGGAAACAAGGTCTCTGTTGGTGGGCGCTTCGTCACCATGGCGCAACTCCAGAAGTTTCTTGACGCCAACCAGGATGGGGAAAATCCCGAGCAGGCCTAAATAGGCTTCGGGGATCGCCAGTGTGAGGAGGGCCCCGGCCACACTCACGATAAACAAGACAGCCACTCCCGCATACTGGCCGGCCACAACGTCTCGCGCTCGAAACCTGGAATTCGCGAAGAAGGCGATGAGCACGACAAGATCATCCACGTTAGTCGAGAGAAATAAAACGAAGGCCAAGCCGAGCAACGCTACGAGAGATTTCATGGATGAGTGCAATTCCTTTGATGCCGCGACTCTGCTTGCGGTGTCGCGGAAGTCCGACACAACGCGATTCGTAAAGAAGTCATAAAGATTTACATCCATCATGGTAGCTGTTCGCCCCGCAGGGCCGATCTTTATGCAATCTTTACGCCGCCTGCAATCTACTAAGAATCAAAGTTGGTAGACGAAGAGGCCCTTGTTGCAACAACATCCCCGGCAGTTCCTTGGAATATATTTTCTTTTTTTGCTTTTTGCGTTGGCTACGTTCACCATCACGAGCCATGCGGAAGATGCTCCCGGCGCCCCGCCGGCTAGCAGCGTTGACGGCGCGGCCGATGCGCTTCCCAGTGCTCCCGATTCTCCCCAGACAACAGCAGCCGTACCTGCTGCTGCGCCGGTGCCTGCGCAACGGGGCTTTTTTACCCGCTTAGGGCATGCGTACGTGGACGATTGGATTGGGACCCCCAACGCTCCTGACCCTCCTGCGCCCGCGCGGCGGGGAACGCCGCCGCCCCTGAACTCGCCACCTTTTCCGTCGGCGGACTGGCCGATCGGTGGAACGGTTGTGATTGGAGCACCCGACTATGGCACCTACCCCCTGATGCAGGCGATCAACGGAAACAAGGGCCGTATCAAGATTTACGGCTGGTTCGATATTGGGGGAAATGCCAGCACGTCGAATAAGGGCAGGTATGCCAACAACGAAACCGCCTACGACGTGATTCCAAACTCCATCCAACTGGACCAGGTCGCTCTTTATTTCGAGCGTCTGCCGAATACGGTTCAGAAAGAGCACGTCGATTGGGGATTCCGCTTCACCAATCTATACGGACTGGATTATCGCTACACGACGGCCAAAGGCATCTTCAGCCAGCAACTGCTGAAGAACAACGACACCTACGGTTACGACCCGGTGATGTATTATCTGGACCTCTATTTCCCTGAGGTCGCGAAAGGTATGGATCTCCGGATCGGACGCTATATCTCTCTGCCCGATATTGAAGCGCAGTTAGCGCCGAATAACTATACTTATAGCCACTCCATCCTCTACACCTATGACTGCTATACCCAGCAGGGAATCAACACCACGACAAAGCTGTCCGATCATTGGACGGTCCAGGCCGGCGTCTCCGGCGGTTGCGAGTCGGCTCCATGGATTTCCAACGCGAAACTCACCGGAAATTTCTGCGCATCCTACAGCTGGAAAGACGGCGGCGATACTCTCTATGCCTGCGCTAACTCCATCAATTCAGCAAAATATGCGTATAACAACCTGGCTGCCTACTATCTGACCTGGTATCACAAGATCAATGCCACGTGGCACACGGATACGGAGGCCTGGTACCAGTACGAAAGAGATGTTCCCAACTTATGTTATGGGCTCAATCCGTGTATCAGCTATGGTTCGAATGCGAATATCGGCGCCAACGCCGGTGAGATTACTGGCCCTTCGCTCATCACCGGCGCCAACGGGGCGCAGTGCAACCCCCTGGATACTCACTGTTTCGCACCGGACTACGCTATCGTCAACTACCTCGAACACGAATTCGATAACCACCACGCCTCACTGAACATCCGCAACGAGTTCTTCGACGACCTCAGGGGCCAACGCACCGGCAACAGAACCAGCTATAGCGAGCACCTGGTGGGGTTTGATTTCTGGCTGGGCAGTACGGTTACTTTCCGGCCCGAGCTGCGCTTTGAACACTCCTACGGTGTGCCGGCGTATGACTCTCCCTCGGTCAATGGCGTCAGCGGCGCTCCCACCAAGACGACCCAGCTCACCCTGGCCGGCGATGTGATCTACCATTTTTAGACCCACCCTCCTGGATTCGGCCGGGGCCCGAACTGAAAGATAGGGGGCCCTGACGATGTTTGCTGTTGGGCTGCGGGGATGTCTTGTGTAAAGTAAGCAAAACAGGGACATGAATTTGTTGTTACTGGGTGGAATCGGTTCTCTTGCAGCGCTGAACTGGAGGATGGGAGATTGATCAGGAGATTTGCTTGGATTTCTGTGCTGGTTCGCACGGTTGCGCTGGTGCTCATGGTATGGGTCGGCGGTAGCCTTGCCACGGCGCAGACACCGGGAGCGGCAGCTCCGGCGACGGGGTCGGAGACGGACCGGCTGGCGGCGCTGGAAAAGAGTTCCGCGGAGCAGACAGCGGCGATTGCCGCGGCGCAGACGGCAGGGGATAACAGCTGGATGCTGGTAAGCTCGGCGCTGGTTCTGCTGATGAGCGGGCCGGGGCTGGCGTTGTTTTACGGCGGCCTGGTGCGCAGGAAAAACGTTCTGGGCACCATGATGCAGACCTTCGCCATGATGGCAGTCATCACCGTGCTCTGGGCGCTCTTGACCTACTCGCTGGCGTTCGGTGAGGGGAATGCGTTTATCGGCGGCCTGCACAACGTCTTTCTCCATGGTGTGGGGCTGGCGCCAGACCCCAAATATGCGGCCACGATACCGCTGCAGACCTTTATGGTCTTCCAGCTGATGTTTGCCATCATTACGCCGGCACTGATCACCGGCGCGTTCGCGGAGCGGATGAAGTTCTCGGCGATGCTGACGTTCATGGTGCTATGGGCGATTTTTGTGTATAGCCCGATGGCGCATATGGTCTGGGGCAAGGGAGGCTTGCTGAACGCTTCCCTGGGCGGCCGGTTTCCCTGCCTGGATTTCGCCGGCGGTACGGTGGTGCACATCACCTCGGGCGTGTCTGCGCTGATCACCGCGTTATACCTGGGCAAACGGCTGGGGTACCCGCGGGAGCCGATGCCTCCGCATTCCGTGGTACTAAGCTTTATTGGGGCCTGTTTGTTGTGGGTAGGGTGGTTTGGATTCAACGCCGGCTCAGCTCTGGGTGCGGGCACTTTAGCGACGTCTGCGTTCGTGGCCACGCACTTTGGCGCGGCGGCAGCAGCCATTGGCTGGAGCGTAGCGGAATGGATCCGCAGCGGCCGGCCTACAGCGCTGGGCGCGATCTCGGGAGCGGTGGCAGGCCTGGTGGCTATTACGCCGGCTTCCGGCTTCGTAACCCCCATCTCCGCTTTGTGGATTGGCCTGATCGCGGGCGTATTTTGCTACCTGATGGTGGTGAAGGTGAAGTCGGTGTTTGGGTACGACGACTCCCTGGATGCCTTCGGTGTTCACGGGGCCGGGGGGACGATTGGGGCATTGTTAACCGGGATTTTTGCCAACAGCGCGATCAACCCGCTTCTGGGGCCGGGAAAGGCCACAGGCTTCCTGGAAGGTAACAAGGGCCAGATCCTGAACCAGGCGATCGGGGTAGCGATTGCATGGAGTTTGTCTATCGTGGGAACACTGGTGATCTTATTCGTTGTGGATAAGGTAGTGGGACTCAGGGTGAACGAAGAGGACGAGCGTACGGGACTGGATCTGTCACAACACGGCGAAGAAGGGTACGACTTCGCGAACTAGAGCGTCTTTATGCACAGAATTCCCGCGGCGTATTTCTGCGTCGCGGGAACTCTGTGATGGCTCTAGATCGCGTGTTTGAGGGACGAGGAAGGACTGAGGACGAATGCAGAAGATAGAAGCAGTGATACAGCCATCCAAGCTGGACGCTGTGAAGGATGCACTGGTGGAGATTGGGATCACGGGAATGACGATTTCCGACGTCCGCGGGCATGGCCGCCAAAAAGGCCATACGGAGCTCTACCGGGGACGCGAGTATTCGGTGGATTTGCTGCCCAAGATCAAGTTGGAGTTGGTGGTGCTGGACGAAATGCTCGACAAGGCAGTGCGAACGATCGTCAAGGCGGCACAGACGGGCAAAATTGGCGACGGCAAGATTTTTGTGACCCGGGTTGACGAAGCGGTCAGGATACGCAACGATGAGCGCGGGGACATCGTGCTCTAAGCGGAGCCTGGCTTCGGTGGTGAAGGAGTACATCTCCTGAAAAATCTTCTCGATACTTTAGCGTCCCATCGTCTGGGGGCGGTTTCGTTGTTGGCTTTGGCAGCTTTCTTCGAGGCTTTCGGGGATTCTTTAATTCAGAGCGGCATGCATCGCTCTGTGGGCACGGTGCGCGGAATTTTCCTGCTCTCCGGCGCGGTTGTCCTGGCGGTTTACGGGTTCACGGTGAATATTCCCCATTGGGATTTTGGGAAATTGCTGGGGATTTATGTGGTGTTGTTTTTCCTGGTGGCGCAGGTACTGGCCAAGGTCCGGTTCAACCAGGCTCCCACCGCACCTATCTACGTAGGCGGGGCTCTGATCACGGTGGGCGGTATGATCATTGCATTCTGGCGAGCTAACCCGTTTTACGCTTTTGCGGTACAAACTATTTGCCGGGAAGACGATTCCCTGAGGAGACGCATGTCAGACGCACTTCGCAACTTCATTGAGATGCCCTACGCCGAACTGGAAGAGCGCAACCTGGCGGCGAAGGATCAACGCAAACGCCACGTGCCGGCGGAGCAAATCCGCGAAGAGCGGCTGAAGTACCTCACCGACGAAAAACACATCAAGGCGGTCACGGTGGTGTTTAGCGACCTGGAAGGCCGGCTGCACATGCTGGACTACGACAAGAAGTTCATCGTCAAGAGCGACGATAACCTGACGTTTGATGGCAGCTCGATTCGCGGTTTCACCGCACAGAGAGAGAGCGATCTTCGCCTGGGCATCGACTGGGGATCTTTCTATTGGGTGCCATCCGACGTATTCGGCGCGGGCAAGACGTTGGTCTTTGGCAACGTGATCGCGAAGGACGGAACGGCATTTACTGCCGACATTCGCGGCGTGCTCAAGAACTACGCCGACGGATTGTACGAGCAAAAGGGCTATACCCTGAACGCAGCCAACGAAATTGAAGGATTTCTCTTCAAGGGCACCGACGCCGAGCGGCACTATCCCGAGACGCAAAGCTTCGAGTACGTCAACACCGGCGGCTACTACCACTCGCTGCCCGGCGATCCGCTGCGCACCTTCATCGATACCAGCGCTGAGGTACAGCGAGCCATGGGATTCGAGAATGAGAAGGACCACCCGGAGGTGGCGCCTTCGCAGTTTGAGATTAACTACAGCTACAGCGATGTAGTGACGGCCGCCGACCAGATCCAGCTCTATAAGCTCATCTGCCGGCAGGTGGCCACGAAATTGGGCTTCACGGCCTCGTTTCTGCCCAAGCCAGTGGTGGGCGTAAATGGCAGCGGCATGCACACCAATGTTTCCATCAGCGAGCAAGGTAAGAATCTCTTTTGGGATGAGCAGGGTGAAGAGAAGCTGAGCAAGATGGGCTGGGAGTTTGTCGACCGCATTCTCACCCATGGGAATGATATTTGCGCGCTGTTGAATGCGAGCGTCAATGCCTATCGCCGGCTCGATCCCCACTTTGAAGCGCCTAACCAGCTGATTGCTTCCGCCATCGATCGCGGGGCGATGGTGCGGATACCGATCGGCAACGCCAGGAGCATGCGGGTGGAAGTGCGTTCGGTGAGCCCGGATGCTAATCCTTACCTGGTGCTCTATTCGGTGTTCAGAACAGGTATCGAGGGGCAGACAGCGAAGATCGAGAATCTGCGCAAGGCTAAGCGGTTTCTGCCGGACAATATCTATACCGCACTGGAGAATTTCCAAGCGGCGGAGTGGAACGATACTCTGCTGGGGGCCGATGTTAAAGAGCGGTACATTGACCTTAAGAGAGCTTCCGCGGACCGGTGCCCCCGGTTGCTGGGGACGTTGGTGAAGGCGCAGGAAGTGCAGTACCACCACGATGTTTATAACCAGTACCTTTGGAATAAGTTTTAGGGGGGTGGTATCCCACTCAAGCCAAAGTACGGCTTGAATGGGGCACCCAGCCTTCGTTGCTCATGCAGAGAACCGCAGATCCCTCCACTACGCTACGCTCCGGTCGGGATGACAAATTGGTTTGAGTGCTAGGATGCTGGTACCCAAACAGACTTGTCATCCCGACCGGAGCGTAGCGTAGTGGAGGGATCTGCGGTTTCTTTTCCGTCCGATCTGACGGCCCCTAATGAAAGTCACCACCCTCCAACTTGTCATCCCGAGCGCAGCCGAGGGATCTGCGGTGCGCCCCGGCTCCCGCACAAAGGTCTCCGGTCCGTTAGTTCTCCCACAGAAGCGTCATCCTGGGCGGAGCTCAGGATGACGCTTCTGTGGGAGTTTGACGAAACGCCGGTTGCAGGTCGAGACGCTTGATTTCGCCAACGAGCGGGCCGTAGCTCACCACGGCGCAAAGGGCAGTCATGCCTACAAAGATGAGCACGTCGTCGAAGGAGCCGGTCTTCTTGACCAGATAGCCGATGATGATCGGCGTCGTGATGCCGGCCAGGTTGCCGATGAGGTTGAAGAGCGCTCCGTTCAGGCCGACCATCCCCTTGGGTGAGGTGTCGGAGATCACCGTCCAACCTAAAGAGCCGAAGCCCTTGCCAAAAAAAGATAAGGACATCAAGAGCAACATCACCGCCTGGGCCGCGGCATAGTTGCAGCCGATCATGGCCACCGATAACAACATGCCGGCGATAATCGGCGTCTTACGCGAAAAGCTGAGCGAATACCCTGCGCGCAACAACCGGTCGGAAACGACCCCACCGAGAATCCCACCGGTTCCTCCGCACAGCGCAGGCAAGGCGGCCGCAAAGCCAACCTTCATGATCGACAGGTGCCGTGCCTGAGACAGATATACGGGGAACCAGGTCAGGAAAAACCAGGTCAACGTGGTGATGCAGTATTGGCCGAGGTAGATACCTACCAACATGCGGTGGCTCAGCAACTGCTTGATCGCAGCCCAGGTGAGCAGACTTCCCTTCCCCGTGCCGGCACTCACCAAACCGCCGCCCCGCTGGATGACTTCAATCTCTGCAGCAGAAATCCGGGGATGGTCTCTGACATCGTAGATGTTCTTGACCCAGATCAGAGCAAAGACGAAGCCCAGTACTCCCATGAACCAGAAGCCGCTTCTCCAGCCGGCGGAGTGGATAATCCAACCTAGAATGGGAGCGAAGATCATCAATGCGAAATATTGCGAAGCGTTGAAAATCGCGGAAGCCCGGCCACGCTCATTGGCGGGGAACCAGGAGGCCACGATGCGGCCATTTCCAGGAAAGACGGGGGCCTGGGCGAATCCAGCTACCAGCCGCAAAAGAAAGATCGCGGTGAAGAGCGGTAGCAAAGCCCGTGAGCAGAGCGCAGATGGACCAGACCACGATGCCGATGCCGTAGACCAGCTTGGAGCCAAAACGGTCGAGCAACGCTCCTGAGGGCAGCTGCCCGAGCACGTAGGCCCAACTGAATCCGGAGAAGAGATAGCCCATCTTCACCGGGTCGAGGGAAATGTCCTTGGCCATCGCGGTTCCGGCGATGGAAAGCGCCACCCGGTCTCCATAGCTGAAGCAGCTAACAGCGAAGAGAATGGCAACGATCAGATAGCGGACGCGGGTTGGCCGGGTCAAGACCGTCCTGCGATGAGCCTGGTCAAGTCCTGTAGTTCGGCTTCCGTCAGGTCGGTGAGCGGCGGGCGCACCGGGCCAGCCGGACGGCCTACGGCCTTCATACCTGCTTTCACAATGGAGACGGCATAGCCTTTGCGGCGATTTCGGATCTGGATATAGGGCAGCACAAACTCGCGCAAGCCGTTGAATACGGTTACGTGGTCGCGTTTGCGTACCGCCGCGTAAAACTCGAGCGCGAACTTGGGCAGGAAGTTGAAGATGGCAGATGAGTACGTAGTGACGCCCATCTCCAAATACGGAAGGGCGAAGGTCTCGGCTGTCGGCAGGCCGCCGATGTAGGTGAGGCGGTCGCCCATTCTGGCGTAGATCCTGGTCATGCGTTCGATGTCGCCTACACCATCCTTGAAGCCGACGAGGTTTGGGCAGCGCTGACACAGGCGCTCGAGGGTAACGTCGTCGAGAACAGCGTTGTCGCGGTTGTACATGATCACGCCGAGTTTGGTCGACGCGCAGACCGCCTCCACATGGGCAGCCAGACCTGACTGCTCCGCGGCCACCAGGTAGGGCGGTAAGAGCAGGATTCCGTCCGCACCCGCCTGTTCCGCGGCCTGCGCCAATTCCTTGGCCATCGCGGTGCCGTAGCCACAACCGGCAATGACCGGCGCCTGGTGCGCAGTTTGCGCTACTCCGGCGCGCACCACCGTAGAAAACTCAGTGGGCGTGAGGGAGAAGAACTCGCCCGTGCCGCCGGCGACGAACAAGCCGGCAGGCTTGTGCGATAGCAACCAGGCAATGTGCTCCTGGTAGGGCTTGGGCTGGAAATCGAGCTGATCGCTGAAATGCGTGACCGGAAACGAGAGCAGGCCCGCTCCCACCTGTTTTGCCATTTCCCCGGGTGTCATCATTTTGGAGACGCCTTCTTCATAAAAGCTTGGAGCAGAGTGTTAAATCGGTCGGCATCATCGACGAACAGACAATGGCCGGCATCTTCGAATACTTCTCCCTGCCCGCCCGGCACGGTAGAGGCAATCAGCTCCGCCGCGGCGCGATTATTTTTGGTCATGACGGCCAGCACAGGGATGTTGAGCTTAGGCAGCACGGGACGTTCGTCATACTTGGTGGCGAGCTCGCCGATCAAGGCGATCCCGGTGTTGGTGGGGGTCTTGAGCGATGCTTCGATTACGCTCTTGAGGTACTCCTCCGATTGCGGCTTGTGATACATGCCGCGCACGAAGGTGTCCGTGTATTTCCGCCGGCTGGACTGAAAGGTGTGAAACTGTTCGTAACGGCCGTTGAGTTCCTCTGGGGTCGGTATGGTGTAGATGCCCAGATCCACTAAAACCAGCCCGCTCAACTTATAAGTTCCAAACATCTGGACATAGGTCAACGACTCCTGGACGGCGAGCGACCAGCCCACCATGACTACCGGCGAACCGCCCAGGTGATCGATCAGCTCTTTGTAATCCTGCGCGCGCCTGCCGGGATAGTTTCCGTCGGGGGTTTTTTCGGAGTCGCCCTGGGAGCGTGGATCGATGGCCACCACGTGGTAGTTCCGGCTGAAATAATCGATCTGCGGCTGCCAGATATTCTGCCGGCATCGTCCATCCGGGAACGAAGAGGATAGTGGGTCCGGCGCCGCTCTCCAGGTAGTGCAGCTTGACGCCATCGCTGGTGGTGAAGAATTCGCTCTTCACCGTAGCGGCCGCGTGAAGCACCGGTTGAAGGAGCAGGATGGACAGTAGAAGCAGGGCATAACCGGTCTTGCGCAAAGTGTCTCCCCCTAGTTCCGGTGGTCGAGCACATGGAGTCCACGGACTGAATGAGCGCGCGAATGTAGCCATAGCAGAAAGCAAACGACTGCAGTCCGTTGGGGTCATTGGGCGCTTGTGGAACATGGTCCGGCATCAGCATATAGGGATAGCCGACTTCTTTGTATACCTGAATCGCTTTTACGAAGTTAACGTCCCCCTCATCGGGATAAACCTCCAGAAAATCGTTGCGATGGCCGCGAATGTTACGGAAGTGTACGTTGAAAATCTTGTTGCGGGTGCCGAAGTAGCGGATGACGTCGTAGATTTCCTTGCCTGGATCGGCCAAGCATTTCAGAGACCGTTCCCTGGCAGAAATTCAGCCCGTGGTAGGGGCTCTCCTGAATGGTGATGAATTTTTTCAGGCCATCGACCGTGCCCAGCACCCGGTTCACTCCCTGATAGCCTTCGGGCGGCATGCCGGGGTCGTGGGGATGGCAGGCCATGCGGATCTTGTACTCATTGGCCACCGGAATGACGCGGTCGAGGAAGTAGGTGATCCGCTCCCAGAACTGATCGGCATTCACGGGCCCGGCCTTGGTGAGCGGCGTTTCGGGATGTGCTTCAGAAAGCTTCCAGGTGCTGTACATCGCATCGCCGCGTCCCGGCGTGCGTCCGGAGCGGACCACACCCAGGATGCTCATGTTGTATTTAATCGAGGGGATGCCCGCCTGGGCGCAGTTCTTGATCATGGTCTGGAGGGATTCGATGTCGCGGTCGCGCTCCGGACTTTGCGCCAACATGATGGCCGGATGCTTTTCTTTATCGATGTAACTGGACGCCAGAAATGGGGGCGCGGTGCAGTCGACGCTGATGCCGCACTTGGAGGCGAGGTCGACCATGCGGTTCAGCTCTTCTACGGTGGCGTAGATGCGGTCGCCTTCGATCTCGGGATAGCCGCAGATATTGCGTACGCTATAGCGGGCCAGGTACTTCAGGTGGGTCTCGTTGGTGGGAGCGGTCTGGTCCCCAACCTTCATCAGCGCAGGTTTGACGGGGGTCTTCGCCGCCGCGGTAGCAGTGTGGAAGCCGTTGGCGGCCAGTAGGCCTGCAGCGCCGGTAGCCGTGATAAATTTCCTTCGATTCATGGGTATTCCCTCCGTGCTCCGACCACAGCTCGAATCATACCGTCGCTCTTGCTCAAGATGTAGAGTTCACCTTCTCGATCCATGCAGAAGCGGATATCCGACCGGCCTCCCGAAATAACTGCGAGGCCTGGCAGGGTGGGCACCGTCCCACCTCGGGCATGGTACGCGGTCTCGGTGATCGGCGCCATGGTACTGTACAGTTCTTTTCCGCCTCCAGGCTTGTCCCACGCGACTTGCACCTCGTGGATCTCAGCCATCGTGCGGGGGTTTCCGTCGTCCGCTGCGAGCATATCGCTGTAGTTGACATACCAGATCCGGCCGGTGGTTATATCGCCGAAGATGTACTTTCCGCGGAGTGCGGCTATCCTGCCTTGATACACATAACCGCTGGTGATGGCGTCGCCGCCACTTTTGACATGTCCGTATTGCACCACCGGATAAGTCGGTGCGACCGTTCCCACGGTGGTAGTTGCGTTCACCCTGATTGGAATCTCATCTACATCGGGAAGTTTACTGGTGTGGTTGTCTGCATTCAGTTGCTCGTTCCCTTCGCGCCAGGAGTAACCGTAATTGGCGCCCTTATGAACGATGTCAATCATCTCCCAGGTGTGCAAACCGACTACGGTCGCGAACAAAGTATTCTTGCTGGGATCCGCCGGATCGTAATACCAACTCAGGCGATTCGGATTTCGAAAACCGTAAGCCCATATTTCCTTGCGCGCTCCCGGCAGGGACACGAAGGGATTGTCGTTTGGTATGCGGTAGCGGCCATTCTCGCTGAGAGAGCTGGAGTCTTTGTGTTCGTTGAGATCGGGGATTATGCGCAAAATCTTACCTACCAACGTATCCAGACGCTGGGGATTTTGTCTTACGGCGGGATTCGACAATTCGCCCGACCTGCCATCTCCGCAGGCAATGTACAGAACTCGCCAATCGGGTGTCCCTGGTTTCGCGGCAGGGTCGAAAATGAATTCGCCCATGGGGTGCGATTCGGTGTTGAGTTGCAGGCGCAGCACTTCACGAGCGGTGCCCTCGAACGTCGTATCCGACGGGTTGGTATCGGTCCACTCAACCAGCACAGCCTCGCGTTGCGTCGGTCCAGGTGTCTCAATCGCCGGCGTGATCGTGTAGCCTTCGGTATGAAACCCAGGGAAATTCGCATTGTCGGGGAGAGGAGAGCCTGGCAAAGAAGGATCCTCGATATGGATGGTATAAAACTTGCCGTTGTGTGCGTAGTCCGGGTCGAAAATGAAATTGATAAATCCGTTGGCGTAGCCTCGCTCGGTAGTTAATTTGTGAAACAAGCCGGGCTGGCCGTTATACCCGTTGAAATTCAAATAGGTGGTGAAGGTCTTAGTCCTTTTGTCGAGGATGTATAAAGGCCCGTTCAAGTCGTTGACGAAAAGTCTGTGCCTGTTTACGCCTGGTTCTTCACGGAGAAAATTCACCCTTGAGAGATAAGGAGCATTCACGCCTTTGTCGGCAGGTACAGCCGTTATCGGCATCGCCGCGTAGTCCTTCACCTGGATCGTGAACTGGGCTGCTGCAGCACATACCGAGGCGTGGAGAGCCAGGATCAAATAAGGCACCCATCGCCGGGAAGATTGCCCTACGCTTCGACATTGCCCCATCGTTTGCTCCCCATCACTGCCCGCGTGCAAATATAGTCGAACAAGAGTTTAGATTAATTGACTCTACGAGGGGAACGATGATATCCCGGCGAGATTGGCTAATAGGGACAATGGCAGTGGCTCATGCATGGGCCGCTCGACCACAGGGATTGAGCATGAGGACGCTGGGAGCTGACTCTCTTGCGGTGCGACCCGCGGGTGTATTGATCGAATCGCATATCCACTTGTTCGCGGACGACCCGCTGCGGTTTCCGTACAACAGCGGGTCCTATAAGCCGCAGCGGGAGCCGGTGGAGGATTATGTCCGGTTCGTCCGCGAGGCACGGATTAATCATGCGGTCATCGTTCATCCGGAGCCTTACCAGGATGACCATCGCTACCTGGAGTATTGCCTGGCGCAGGAGCCTTCCCCAGGCTTCTTTAAGGCCACCTGCCTATTCGATCCCATCGACCCCGAAACACCGAAGCGGATGCAGGCGCTGGTCAAAAGAAATCCGGGAAGGATTGTGGCGCTGAGAATCCACGAGATTCACGCGGCGGGAACTCCTTCGACGACTACTAGTTTGATCCGGGACCGGGATTTGCTGAGTCCCCAAATGGCTGTGACCTGGCAGGCGGCGCACGATCTGGGACTGGATATTCAGATCCATTGCATTCCCCACTACGCGGCGCAGATCGGCGAGCTAGCGGCGAAGTTTCGCGATACGCCGGTTATTCTGGATCACCTGGCTCGCCCGGGACAGGGCACGCCGGAGGAGTACGATCAGGTACTCCAACTGGCCAAGCTATCGCAGGTCTATATGAAGTACTCGTCGACCGGAGTAGAGACTATATCGAAGGAGCCCTATCCTCACGCGGACGCGAAGCCACTGGTTAAGCGGGTGTACGAAGCATTTGGCGCTGACCGGATGATCTGGGGAGGACTAGGCACGAATATGACGGAGTTTGCCCGGGAAGTGAAGTTGTTCGACCTGATGTTCGACTTCGCGCCGGAAGCCGAACGCGCAAAGATACGCGGGCTTACGGCGCAAAAGCTATTCAAGTTTTCGTGAGACGATTGCGCAGATCGGGCGGGAGGACCTGCAACGAGTCCGCGTGAGAACTACCCTGTCCAAATTAAGTCCCGCAGGGACGGCTGAGAGTAGCCCAGGACGTTAGTCCTGGGTAAGCATATGCGAACGAGTAGTCCCGCAGGGACGGCTGAAAATCCCCCAGGCATGCAAAGTCCTGGGGTACCTCTGATTCTGAAATCGACCATTCGTGATTCGGGGCAGCAGGACTAACCGGGCTGGGCTCGCGTTTTGACGACCGGCCCTCCGGGCCCTCGCATCCATGGCGTTTTTTGCAGTGTCATTTCTCTCTTAACTCGCCATCGGCCAGTCAGTTACTCTTCGGGATGACAAAGTGGGTCAACGCGCCATCGCTGCGCTGAATGCCTCGCTCACGATGGACTGGGCCTCGGACTGGATCTGCTCCAGGTGCTTTTGATCGCGAAAGCTTTCGGCGTAGATCTTGTAGATCTCTTCGGTGCCGGATGGACGCGCCGCGAACCAACCACTCTCAGCAATTACCTTGACCCCGCCAATTGCCTGGCCGTCCCCGGGCGCGTGGGTGAGAATCGACTGGATCTTCTCCCCAGCCAGGGTGGAACTCTGGATGCTTTCTTTGCTCATCTTCGCCAACATGGCCTTCTGCTGGGTGGTTGCAGGGGCATCCGTCCGGTCGTATAGCGGGTCACCAAATTGCTTCGTGAGTTCGTGGTAAATATCGCCTGGGTCCTTATGCATGGTGGCGGTGATCTCGACTGCCAGCAAGGCGGCGATGATGCCGTCCTTATCCGTCGTCCACACGCTACCGTCACGGCGCAGAAAAGAGGCGCCGGCGCTCTCTTCGCCCACAAACCCGAGCTTTCCTTCGAGCAGTCCATCGACGAAATACTTGAAGCCAACCGGAACCTCGAAAAGCTCTCTGCCCAGCCCGGCGGTTACCCGGTCAATCATGCTGCTGCTTACCGCCGTCTTGCCCACCGCGATATGCTTGCCCCACTGGGGGCGGTGCCCGAAGAGATATTGAATGCACACCGCGAGATAGTGATTGGGAGGCAGCAATCCCCTGCTCCGGGTCACGACGCCGTGGCGGTCGTGGTCGGTGTCGCAAGCGACAGCCACATCGAACTTGTCTTTCATTGCGATCAGTGACTGCATCGCATACTTCGAGGAGGGATCCATACGGATCTTGCCATCCCAGTCGAGGGTCATGAAACGGAAGGTGGGATCGACCATGTTATTGACCAGGGTCATATTCAACCCATACCGTTCGGCGATCGGCTCCCAGTAATGCACGCCGGCCCCGCCCAGAGGATTCACACCGAAGTTGATCCCCGAGCTGCGGATCGCCTCCATGTCGATGATGTTGCCGAGATCCTCGACGTAAGCGGACACATAGTCGTGGCGATGCGTGGTCGAGGCCTTGAGGGCCGTGTCAAGAGATACGCGTTGCACGCCGTCAAGCTTGGCGGTGAGAAACTCATTGGCCTTGGATTGAATCCAGGAGGTGGCCTCGGACGAGGCCGGGCCGCCATGGGTAGGGTTGTACTTGAAGCCGCCGGATTCAGGAGGATTGTGCGAGGGCGTGACCACAATGCCATCGGCCAGGCCGGTCTTGCGGCCGCGATTGTAGGTGAGGATGGCATGAGAAATGGCCGGGGTTGGCGTGTACTCATCGTCTTTCGCCAGCATGACATCGACCCGGTTGGCGGCGAGCACCTGGAGCGCGCTGGCCAGGGCCGGCTCGGAGAGCGGATGAGTGTCGATGCCCAGGAAGAGCGGCCCGTCGGTTTTTTGCTGAGCACGATAGAGACAAATGGCCTGGGTGATGGCCAGGATGTGCCATTCGTTAAAGGAGCGCTCGAAGGAGGAACCGCGGTGGCCCGAGGTGCCAAAGCTAACCCGCTGCTCGGGAACACGAGGGTCGGGCCGCTCCTCGTAATAGGCAGTGATTAGCTTTGGCACGTCGACTAGGTCACTGGCCTGGGCGAGTTTTCCGGCTCTGGGATCAATGGTATTCAAAGCTGCGCACCTCAAAGCTCACAATGTCCAATATTCGGATAGGCCATTGTCTCGCATCCGGTCAGCCTCTTCTGCAAAATATTCAACAAAGACTGGTGGTGCGAGGGTTGGCCGGCGGGGTTTCAATCCGGGAAGAGTGGCGCCAATTCGGAATTAGCCGGCCAGGGGACCAAAAATTGAGCAGAACTGCACAGACCTAGGGTTAGCAGCAATGGGACACTATAGAAGCTTCCACATGAGATGCACTGAGAGAGGTTCCAAGATGGCCGGTACCAAAGTAAATCTTTTAGTGGTTGACGATGACGCGTCCCTCCGCATGTCTCTGTCGCATATTTTTGCAGCCTTTGGACATCGTGTGCGCTGTGCGGCGGATGGTTTCTCGGCCTTGTCTGAAATTCGATTGGAAGTTCCCGACATTATTCTTTCCGATCTCAATATGCCCGGCATGTCTGGCTTTGAATTACTTTCCGTGGTTCGCCGCCGGTTTCCCTCGATCAAGGTAATCGCGATGAGCAGTGCGTTTGCTATCGATGACATACCACTCGGGGTGGCCGCACACGCGTTCTATCAAAAAGGAAGCAATCTCGGGCATTTGCTGGAGATGGTGGAAGGCATGACGACGCCGGAGGCGCCGCAGTCGCTCAAACCGGCCAGCACAGCGGCGCCTATTTGGGTGGAGCGGACTGGACACAGCTTTCCCGGCGGAGCAAATATTATGCTCACTTGCCCGGAGTGCCTCAGGGCCTTTCCACAGTTGTCGCTGGAGACCCCGCTCCCGGTGCACGAAACGAACTGCATTTACTGCAACAGCGCGTTCGATTACGCGGTCGTCCAGCCTACGGATCCACCGCTCCGCAGGGGACGCAGCCATAAGCAGGCCATCCCAACCCTACGGATGCCACCCGAGCGGCAGGCCCAAGACAGCTGTTCGTGACTCGGGGGAAAAGATGCCATCAGGAGAGCCGATACTGTCCCCTTTCTATACAGGTTAGAAGGCAAACGCTTCCTGAACATCCCGGTCATGAAGCGTCAGAAAGCTGCGGAGCAAAATCCGTGAATCATGATCGCCTTTGTAGACCGGCAGTGGCGTGCGGCGGAGCGAGAGCAGGGAGTAAACGGCGGTTTGCGCGGAGCGGATCGAATATTCCACGGTAAAGACGACGTCATCCGGGAGTTCGCAGAATTGCCCGATGAAGGCGAGGTTTTTTGAACCTTTGGGGACCACCTGAGGGCGATCGCCCTTGCCCCGGCATAGAAACTGGCTGGTGATAAAGGGCATCATGCAGGGGATGCAGGTGCAGGTCTCGAGGATCTTTTTGGCATCGGCCTCTAACCGCAGATGGCCCAGGATCTCGGTCATGATCTCCCGGCCGGTACAGGCTGACATCGGTTTGTTCACGAAGTCGCCGGACTTATCGACGAACAGACCGTAACCCCAAAAAACATTCACGTCCGCCGGCTGCCCGATGAAATGAGGCTGGTGGGGCAATACGATCGAGGCTAACCAGCGCGACTCGGGGAAGGTAATGAGGCCACCCTCTCCGGGGGCGTTGCCGGTGAGGTCGCGGATGCGATCGAAAAAGGTTGGGTCGTGGAGAGTGGTGGTGAATGACATCCATTTCGATTCCGCAATACGGCCGGTGAAGTTGGAGGGACGGCCAAACTGCGGCTGGAAAGCGGCGATCGCCTCCCAAAGGGCCCAGGCACCGCCATCCGGCTGTCCCCTCAGAGGTGCGGGCTCGTCCATCGATCCCAGGCTGGAGGCTTCTGTCATGGAACCCAGGGTAACGAGTACTTTATCCGCGGCATTTACCTGGATGTCTTCGCCCAGTTCGTCCTGTTCGCAATGGATGCCGCGGACGATGTAGCCATCCGCGTCGTGGTGGAGATCGAGAGCGGTGACGCGGGTGTTGAATCTGAATTGGACGCCGTGTTGCTTCAGCCATTTCTCTAGCGGCCTTACCAGGGAGTCATATTGGTTGTAGATGGTGCGCATGATGCCGGTGAGGGTGTTGAAGCCGGAGACCATGTGGGTAAAGCGAACGAGATAGCGCTTGAACTCCACCGCGCTGTGCCAGGGTTGAAAGGCAAAGGTGGTACACCACATGAGCCAGAAGTCCGTGGTGAAGAATGACGAATCAAACTGATCCGAGATGCTGCTTCGTCCGAGCATGCCCTCCGGTTCAAGCGCCAGGCGCTCGATGGTCAGGATATGGTTCTCGCTGAGACCGAAGTCGGGAGAGTTTATGCAGTGTCCGGCGCGGAAGAGACGGCACTTGGAGGAGGTTTTCATGGTCTGATTCCAGGCGAAGATCTCCTGGGTCACCGTCATGCGTTCATCCAGTGTGGGTATGGAGGAAAAGAGGTCGTAGGTACAGAGGTACTTGCTTTCCAGCATGCGGCCGCCGCGCATGACATAGCCATCCTCGGGGCTTCCGGCGGCGTCGAGGCTGCCGCCGATCTTTGCTGATTCCTCGATGATTGTGATGTTGTGGCCGAGGATGTCTCCGTCGCGAATAAAGAAGGCGGCAGCGGCGAGCGAGGCGATGCCGCCTCCGACCAGGAAGACCGAGGGGTCAGAATCAGCGTGCATGCGTGGCATGGGGCTCACACTTTCTATTGCTTGCTGGACCTTTTTTTTTCCCACCTCTGGGTGCGACCGGGCGCATCCTTCAGTGCTCTCATTCTTCATGCAGGATTACATGGTCCATGGGTAGATGCTGTATCGGATTGCACATCGCTCAACCCAGCCATGGTGGAAGACTTACCCAGACAATCAGGAGAAGACCATGCCACAAAGCACGCACGATCGAGTCGCCGAGCTCCATAACCTTGCAGCCCATGCCCACGTAGCCGCGGCAACCGCCCACGGTAAAGGAGATCATCTCACTGCGAACGAGCTGTCCAAGCAGGCGCACGAGCATTCCAGCAACGCCCGCAAGCTTAGCGAAGAACTCGCCCTGAAGGCGGGTAAGGCTTAGGAGGACCCATGAAAGCCGCTGTTCTCATTGCCGGCCATACAGCGCCTGGGTCTTTGCTGCAGATCGAGGAGGTTCCCCGTCCGGAAGCGCAGGCGGGTTACGTGCTGCTGCGCGTGCTGGCGTGCGGGGTTTGCCGCACTGACCTGCATATCGCGGAAGGGGACCTTCCGCCGCTTCATCCCAAGCTGATCCCGGGCCACCAGATTGTCGGCGAGGTGGCGGGCGGCGCGACGGCCGAACTGCCGCTGGGCAGCCGGGCCGGAGTCTCCTGGATCGGCGGCGTCGATGGGGAGTGCTGGTACTGCCGTCACGGGATGGAGAATCTCTGCGATCAGCCTACGTTTACCGGATACACGGTCAACGGTGGTTACGCCGAGTATGCCCTGGCACGGGCGGATTTCTGCTTTCCGCTGCCGGCCGGCTTGGATGACGTGCATGTGGCTCCGTTGTTGTGCGCCGGGATTATTGGCTTTCGCAGCCTGCGAGTGGCCGGCGTGGCGCCGGGGGAGCGGGTGGGACTTTTTGGCTTTGGCAGCTCGGCTAGTCTGGCGATCACCATTCTGCAGTCCTGGAAGTGCCAGGTTTACGTGGTGACGAGGGGAGAAAACCATCGCCAGAGAGCGGCGGCCCTGGGCGCGACGTGGGTGGGCAACGAGGACGAGAAACCGCCGGTGGAGTTAGACCGGGCGGTCACCTTCGCTCCCAGTGGCAAGGTGGTGGTCAGTGCCCTGGCGTCGCTGCGCAAAGGTGGAGTGGTCGCGATCAATGCCATCCACCTCGACCAGATGCCTGCGTTTGATTACGACAAGCTGCTGTGGGGCGAGCGGCAGATTCGCAGTGTGGCGAACATGACGCGTCAGGATGCGCGCGATTTTCTGGCGCTGTCAAAAGAGCTGAATATTCGTCCGCGGGCGGTGGTGTTTCCCTTGCAGGATGCGAACAAAGCACTGCTCGCGGTCAAGAATGAGACGGAAGATGGATCGGCCGTGATTGTCCCGTGAGGCTGACATCCTGATCCCCAGAAACTTTGACAAGACTGTGACAACTCGGACGGCCAAGCGGAATAGGATTCCGCACTGGCTAGGTTCTCCCCAGTCATTGGGTGTGGATAGGAACCCCAATGAAGGCCGCCGTGCCAATCTAGAAAACAAGCCACACTCGAGAGGGCACCGCCGCTGGCGGCTGCTTCGACCAGAACAGAAGCGCAGCTTTGGCGGGGAGGAAGGCTCAAAACGATAATTTGCGGCTCCCGAAAGGAGAAGCTATATGAAATTCGCCGGCCCATTATTGAGGCCATTACTGGTTCGCACCTTCGCCCTATCGCTGTTTCCTGCACTTGCGTTGGCGCAACACTATCAACAGACAAATCTAGTATCCAATGTGCCTGTGACTCCCGCAGCCTCAGCCACTGATCCCAACCTTCAGAACGCGTGGGGACTGGTCCATGGACCGGCCACCCCTTGGTGGATTTCAAACAATGCCGGCGGCACTTCTACGCTCTACAACAACTCTGGTTTAAATCCCGCCAATCCGTCAGTACAGACACCGCCACCGGTGCTGGTGCCAGTGACGATCGTCGCGCTCAACGCCCCTGGAGGCATGCCGGGAAATGGGGTCAAGATTCCCAACGCCCCAGGCCAGCCGGCTCCCGGATCTCCCACCGCCGTAATGTACAACGGCAGTACAACTGATTTCCTTCTGGCCCCGGGCAAGCCGGCAGTTTTCTTATTTGTCACTGAGGACGGCACGATCCAAGGCTGGAACTCGGGGGTGAATGCAACCACTGCGGTCATTGAGGTGGACAATTCACAAGTCCCCAACAAAAACTATGGAGCCGTGTACAAGGGCGCGACCATAGCCGAGATTGGCGGCAGCGAGTACATTTTAGCGGCCAACTTCCGCAGCGGCCGGATTGACGTTTTCGATTCCAACTTCAAACCAGTCAGTGTTCCCGCGGAGGCCTTTCACTATGATGGGATCCCGCCCGGCTTTGCGCCCTTCAACGTGCAGGGCATCGGTCCCAACATTTACGTAACCTTTGCCCAGCAAGACTCGGCAAAACACGATCCGGTTGGGGGCGCGGGCTTAGGTTATGTTGTGGTCTTCGATGGCCGTGGCAAAAACATTGCACATCTTGAGCATGGAGACTGGTTGAATGCGCCATGGGGAGTGGTGCTGGCTCCGGCAGACTTCGGCGAGTTCAGCCATGCCTTATTGGTGGGCAATTTCCGTGGCGGCACGGTTGCGGCATTCAATCCACGGACCGGCCGGTTTATGGGAAACGTCCTGAATGCCGGCGGCTCGACGGTGAACATTGACGGGCTGTGGGCACTCGCATTCGGCAATGGCGGCGCTTCCGGTCCGGGCAGTACTTTGTTCTTTACCGCGGGCCCTGACAATGAGACCAACGGCTTGTTTGGAACCCTCACGCCGGTTACCAGCGAACTGCAGGAGGACGACGAGCAATAGTTGCAGAGTCTTCAGTCGAAGTAACCGATCGGTTACAAAAGCATATGTAACCGATCGGTTGCATCCTGGGCTATTCTCAGCCAGACAGTGGTTCTACCCATCCATCAGCGACAACATTGCGTGGAAGCGCAAACCCTCACTTTGTCATCCCGAGCGGCTGTGACTTTATTGATTTTTTGCACGAGTCTTCGAGTTCTGAACGAAATTGTCATCCCGACCGGGGTTCTGCCCATCCGATCTAAGGGCCCCGAATAAAAGCCACCGGCCTCCACTTGTCATCCCGAGCGCAGCCGAGGGACCTGCAGTGCGCCCCGGCTCCCGCACAAAGGTCTCCGCATCGTTAGTTCTCCCGCAGAATCGTCATCCTGTAGCGGAGCGCCTCACAGATTGATTGTGTGACACACCGCTTTGTGGCGCGGAGTCGAAGGACCTCGGCGGTGCTTAATTTACCCATGCTGCTCGGAGCTTTTCCACCACCGACGCGCGACAACAGAATCTGCTGCGACACGCACTTTATGGTTACGGGTACATCTTTTCAGACACTGCTTGGTTCTTGGCCCCGGGGAAAGACCGTGGCGGGCCCGGCCGCGCGGACTCGGCGGTTGAAAAGCTCCGAGCAGCATGGGTGAATTAAGCACCGCCGAGGTCCTTCGACTCCGCGCCACAAAGCGGTGTGTCACACAATCAATCTGTGAGGCGCTCCGCTCAGAGCTTGTGACTTTATTGACTTTTGGCGATTTTTGACCCACCTAAGCTCTTTATTTTCAGCATTGATTTTTTTTGTGAAACCAATAAAGTTACAGACTCTCAGGATGACGAGTCATTTAGAAGTCGAGGACTTCGCGCGAAAAATCAATAAAGTCACACCCTTCGAGCGAAGCCGGGGGATGACAAGGTGGGGTTTGCGCCTCCACGCAATGTTTGTCGCTGATGGATGGGTAGAACCACCGCAAAAGCTGATTTGGACAAGTGTGATTCTCAGCCGTCCCCGTTCGACAACAATTTGGAGGGAGTAGTTCTCACGCAGACTCTTGCGGGTTCGAGGGAAAGGAACGAAGATAGGCTTCCCCCGCGATATACGTTGCCGTGAATCCAATCCAGAATGCAGTCCCAAAGAACTGCTGTGGTTGCAGATGTGTAATCGATGCCGTAGCGAAGAAAATGGCCATCACCGGCCGGGTGGTCGCGATACCGAGCAGCACGGCGACAGCACGGATCATCCATCTTCGATGCAGTTCGAGGTCGTCTCTTCTCCATGTCACCCATGCGCGCCCAAATGAAAACAAAAACAGGCAATCGTACAAAATTGCCGCCGTCGACTCGTTCCATCCGCCGAATGGATGCAGAGACAGCAGCAGCGCCGTCACTCCCACGACAGCGCCCAGAAGAAACAGCGCGTAGGTAAGGCGATGGTGCAGCTTGGGGCGACATCTCACACTGGCCAGAAACCACGCGGGAAGCAGTAACACAAACAAGAGCGCAGGAACGATGTGGCACAGGGTCAACACTCGGCGCGACGCAAAGGCGACATCCAGGATGTTCCTCTGCGACCCACCGGCTACAACCTGGGGCGCGATCAACACCACAATTCGCCGAATAGCAGCGCCGATCCCGATCACGCACAGCAAGAGGAAGACAGGCCACAGCAGGATTGAAGACGCAGAGCGAGACATAGCGCGATTCATCACTGAGGCACGGACTTGCCGGTGGGAAGCGTGAGAGACACAGCGATCATCCAGAGGATGCTGATAAAGCGGCCGACAGGAATGAGGTAGCCGGCGGCGAAATTGACCAGCGTGAACGATGCAAGTTCGCAAGCAACGGCCGTGACAATTCCCAGCCACATGACCCATCGGGGCACGAATCTTGATAGGCCGGCGGTAAGAGATACACCAGCCAGAAAGAGACCGAGAGGGACGACGAATCCAGGGCCCCCACCGAGGAAACCCAGCGCCTGCAGAGCATGCACTGCGCCGGCAGTGTCAGCGACCCCAGGCCGCGTCAGGGACCAGGTGCTGAGGGCAGAGAGCATGAGCATCGTGGTGGCGATGATGCCTCCCAGGAAGGCGATCGACTCCCCGGCAGCCCGGACCCCGAGGAAGCGCAGACGGCTTGTCGTGGTTGCAACAAAGACGCAGAGCGGCATCGCAGAGGCGAGTTCGAAGAAGGAACCCCACTGAATGGATCCGCCGCTCGCCGCAACGAAGGCGACAGCCTTGCTTGCGGAGTCCAGCGGGATGTGAAAGGACGCGCTCACCCGAGAAGCTCCCGACACCAGAAAGGCCAGATAGATCAACGTAAGCAGCAACAGATTGGGGCCCGGGTGGCGCTCTGAGGGCTGGGCGGGAGTGGCATATCGTTTCATAATGTAATCATTACTATCATTAACTATTAACCGGATGCAATACTTAAAATTATGGGATCGGAACGCGGCCGAAGAGCCTTTGCGGCTCTATTACTTGCGCAGGTGGGGGCGCATGGCGCCAAACAATTTGCCGACCGGCTATCGGTGCTGAAGCTTACGCCGCCGCATGCGGGAATATTGCGCCGGCTGGTGCAGTCGCCAGGAATCAGTCAGCGCGAACTGGCTACTGCATTAGGGATGCACGCCAGCCGCCTGGTTGCCGTCCTCGACGAGATGGAAACGCTGGGCCTGCTGATCCGGGAAGCAAAGGCTGAAGATCGACGCACGTATTCGCTTCAGGTAACCGCCAAGGGCAGAGAGACGATGGAGCAGATCGCAGCCATCTCGCAACAGCATAACGAGGCGCTGTGCGCGGCACTCAACGAGGAGGAACGCGCGGTGCTGGTGGGGTTGCTGCAGCGCATCGCGGATCAGCAGGGGCTTCTACGCGGAGTCCATCCCGGCTTCAGCACTTTGGGTAAGAAATGAGGTCCTGGGTGAGCCTGCGGAGGTCGGGTAGGCACTCGGCGAAGCAAAGGGCGAGATACCTCTGCCTCGCCGAGCAATGAGCGTTTACGACTTTATGAATTCGAGAAGATCGGCATTGATCTGGTCTGCATGCGTGGTCGGCATCCCGTGCGGCAGGCCCTTGTAAACCTTCAACACGCCGTTCTTCAAGAGCTTGGCAGCCAGCGGGCCGGAGTCGGCGAAGGGCACAATCTGATCGTCCTCGCTATGCATCACCAACACCGGCACGGTGATCTTCTTGAGGTCTTCGGTGAGGTCGGTTTCCGACAAGGCCTTGATGCAGTCATACTGTCCCTTGGTCCCACCCATCATCCCTTGCCGCCACCAGTTATCGATCACTCCTTGCGAGACCTTCGCACCGGGACGGTTGTAGCCGTAGAAGGGACCTTCGGGGACATCGCGGTAGAACTGGGCGCGATTGGCCATGCCGGCACGAAAGGCGTCGAAGGCCTCGATCGGCAGGCCGCCCGGATTCGACGCAGACTTGATCATGACCG
The DNA here is from genome assembly GCA_963821315.1 of uncultured Acidobacteriaceae bacterium. GTDB lineage: Bacteria > Acidobacteriota > Terriglobia > Terriglobales > Acidobacteriaceae > PALSA-350. The sequence goes on from CAWGDP010000026.1 coordinate 518,456, forward strand.
GAGTGATGGCGCTGATCAACGCCGCCTTCGCGACGCGCCCGCCGCCTCCGTACTGGGCAACATAACGGGCCACTTCGCCGCCGCCGGTTGAGTGGCCGACGTGGATGGCGCCTTTGAGGTCGAGATGCTCCACCAGGGCGGCGCTATCAGCCGCGTAGGTGTCCATGTCGTTGCCGAGATCGGTCTGGGTCGACCGGCCATGGCTGCGGCGATCATGCGCGATGACGCGGTATCCCTGCAGCCGGAAGAACAGCATCTGGCTGTCCCAATCGTCTGCGCTGAGCGGCCAGCCGTGATGGAACACGATCGGCTGACCTGTTCCCCAATCCTTGTAGTAGATCTCTGTGCCGTCCTTCACTGTGATGCTGCTCATGAGTCATTCTCCTGTTGAGTTGTGTGGTTTGGTTGGTTATGAATAACCGGATACATGACTCTTTACCGTCGCTCTGGTGAACGGCGTGTGGGTTAACGATAGCAGGGGCTGATGGAACGTGGGTTAAGATCCGATCTTCGGTTCTTAACCCACGTGTGGGAGTCGAATCGGACTTTGCGGTGCGATCTACGCGTTGATTTCGCTCATCTTCTTACCCACCGCGCCGGGTCCGAAATTGATATGAGCGTCTTTAATGGAAAGTCCGACTACTTCGATACGCTTCAGGTTCCGTGTTCCAATGCCGGCTTCTTCCGCGAGACGCAGCGAGTTGTCGCCGCGGATGAACGGAGAAGTGCCACGCTCCGCATACGGATCGTAGCCCATCACGGCCATCCCGACAGCGTCCACGTTGACGGCGTTGCGGCCGGCAATGATCACGCCCGGGGTCATCTTTTCCAGGCCAGGAAGCCACGGACCTTCCCCTCCCCGCACCGTCTCGACGCCATCAATGATCGCGATATCAATGGGCCGGATACCGTTCTGATCCACCAGAATGCGCGGAACCCGATAGCCGGGATCGCGCGGCGAATCAGGATGCAACTCGGCATCGACTCCAGAGGGCGCAGGCGTGGTTCCGTTGTGCAGCACATCTCCGCGCTCTTTCGTCGGCCGCTCGTTCCCGCTCGGGCCGCAGTCCCCGCCATAGAGCGAGCAGGGCGTGTTGCCGAAGTTGTTCTTCATGGTCATGGTCACGCCGGCAATCCAATGGTTTTTCAGCTTCGCCATCGAGGCGTATACGTCGCATTGATAGAACGCCGGGTTCAGGTGGTATGCCGGATAGGCGTAGCCGCCCCAGGGCACCTTCATGCGCACATATTGCTTGTAGTTGCCCAGGTTCTGTACGTTTTCCCAAACCACCGGCGGGCCTATGTTGTTAATCGCTTTTACGTCCAGGCCGTAGCGTGCCCACAGGGAGAGATCCTGGTCGGCGGGGAAAAAGCTTTCGATCATGACCACGCGCCGCGCACCCGCCTTGGCAAACAGAGCCACGGTCGCCGCCACCGTCTGCGCATCCGTCCGATAAGGAAGCTCAGGCGTCAGGGGCCAGTTTTTCGGATTCCCGGTGAGATTGAGCTTGAGGGCAACGGTCTTGCCGCGCACCAACTTATCGATGCCGCCAATCTGATTGAACGCGCTCGAGAGTTGCTGCCCATACTGCGCGTAATCGCGGCAACGCACGATCGCTACCTGGCTCGCTGGAGCCTCGGCGTGCATCAGCTTCGGCATGACAAGTGCCCCAAGCGTCGCAGCACCCGTGGTGGTCAACATCTCTCGTCTGTTCATGTCGTCCATCTCCTCGACACCATGCTACTCGGGTATCATCGATTGCGCATGCCTTATTTGAGATCCAGAAGATCATTTGGTAAGCTGCTTGCCGCGGCCCCGCTGGCCAGAGCTTTTGCCCCGTTCGCCCGGGCGTCCTCCGAAGACCGCAACATGTTCCTCTCCCTGAACAGCGTCCTGTTGCAAGGCCGTGTTCACTGGCCTGACTTCGCCCGCCTGGCCGCGCAAATTGGCTTTCCCGGCACGGACATCATGCTGCGCCCGGCCATGGAAGCCGGGGTCAGCGCGACCAACGACCTGCTTGCCGGCCTTAAAATCAGGCCGGCAGTCATCGAGTTCCCAGTTGAATTCCGGAAAGACGACGCAACCTTCAAGGCCTCGCTCGCCCAACTCGACGCAGTCGCCCAGTTCGCTGCCGCGATCCACTGCCCGCGCATGATGACGTACATCATGCCGTCGAGCGATACGCCAAAAGACGAATTGCGCCAGACCTACAAGCAGCGGTTTACAGAAAGTGCCCGCATTTTGGCGCGCTCCAACGTCCGCCTCGGCCTCGAGTTTCTGGGTCCGCTCGAACTGCGCAAAGCGCACCAGTACGAATTTATTTGGCGCATGAACGATATGCTCGCGTTCGCCAAGGAATGTGGTCCCAACGTCGGACTGCTGCTCGATTCCTGGCACTGGCACCACGCGGGAGCCACCCCGGAGGACATCATCGCCGCCGGACGCGATCGCATCGTGCACGTCCATTTCAATGACTCGCCGAACTTGCCTCCAGAGCAGATCCACGATAATCAGCGTCTGCTACCCGGCGAAGGTGTCATCAACTTGACCGGCTTCTTGCAGGCGCTGCACACCATCCACTACAACGATGCGCTCAGCGTAGAAGTCTTCGGGCGAACGAAAGACATGACCCCGGAAGCAGCCGCGAAAGCCGGCCTGGATAGCGCACTTGCTGTCTTTCATAAGGCTGGAGTTCCCCAAGGCTGAAGGCGTAGAATGGCACTTCAGTTTTGTCAAAACATCGGGGGCTAGCTGCGATGAAATCATCCTGGCAAACCGACACAGGAAGTCTCTCATGTCGCTGGACTGAAGTGGGGCAGCGCATGCAGTACGATTCGGCTTGGATTCAAGAGACGTCAGCCGTTCAGAGCAGTTATTTGCCGCCTGTCCCGGACTTTGCTAGCCACAGTCCACTCGGTTCAGGAGAATGGTTTGTACCTTGGCGTCTGCGATGGAATGTACCAGACGGTAGATCGCTCGTCTGAGGTGGCCTTCGCTGGTATCCGGCAGCGATAGGATCGAAACATAACCAGCGATGCGTAATGTCAAATCCTGGCTCATCCCTGGACTTTGCACTAACCTTGCTTATGGCAAATCGGACACCGTACGTGGCAATCACACGAGGAATCGCAGTAAGCGTTGAGCCCACTTACGTTGAGGCGAATTCATCCCCTGCTAATTCTCAGTATTTCTGGGCCTATCAAGTGACCATCGAGAATCAGGGAGAGGAAACAATTCAACTGCAAAGCCGGCACTGGATGATCACGAATGCCCGCGGCGAATTCACCGAGATCAAGGGGCAGGGTGTTATTGGAGAGCAACCATTCCTCAAGCCCGGCGAGAGCTATTCATACACGAGTGGTGCGCTTCTCAACACGCCGTCAGGGATGATGGGCGGAAGTTACCAGATGGAAAGCGATAGAAACGAGCGGTTTGATATTGAGATACCGACGTTCTCGCTGGATTCCCCGAATCTCGCTGAATCCGGGTTCAAAGCTCGAGGGTCTGCCTGAGACTTTGGCCGGAAATAGTACGTCATGATGAGTGACGTGCGTGCTCCCCGGGGGCTCCGATGAGGGTTCTGGTGGCGATGCGAGTTTGGCTGCTGATCGGAACCACGCCGGTATTGGCTTGGGGACAGACAGCGCCGTATACGCTGCAGGTCAACTCGCGGGTCGTGCTCACCGATGTAACCGTGACAGACAAGCAGGGCAATCCCATAACAGGCTTGACCCAGAACGATTTCCGGCTCCTCGACAACGGGAAATCGCAGAAGCTCGCTTCGTTCGAGGAACACCGCCAGCAGGCACCGCGGCTAATGGAAGCCTCGGCTACGCCGGGCCACTTCAGCAACGACTACCTGCGGCATCCCCCGGCACAGGTAAATATTCTGCTCTTCGACACGACCACGATCGGGATCGTAGACCAGATGCAGCTGTTCCAGCAGATGAAGCAGTTTGTGAATAACCTGCCGGCGGGGGAACCGGTGGCCGTATTCACCCGCGCTGGCCCCGTAACCGTCGAGCTGGCAAGTTTCACCGACGATCATGCAACCCTGCTGGCTGCCATCCAGAAAGCCATTCCGCGGTTGCAGCGGCCAGGAGCGTGGATGGCGAGCGACCTGGACACGCTGCAGCAGATCGCGGTGTATATGTACCAGATTCCTGGGAGGAAGAACCTGCTGTGGTTTACCAGCGGATCAAATATGCTCCTGGGTCCTGACCCGATGTCGGTCATCATCGATCCCGGTGCGCGGCGTGAGATTTACGACCTGCTGGAGTCGGAGCGGATCGCGATCTACCCCATCGATGCACGCGGGCTGATGACTGTTTTCGGCCTCGCGGCCAGGACGATTAACAGGCAGCAGATGCAGATGCGGCAGGATGCAGCAGCAACCGGCGGTACGGCGTATGTGAATACAAACGGACTGGCGCAGGCGGCGCAGCGCATCCTGGCAACGGATGGGAACTACTACACCCTGAGCTACACGCCCAATAACCTGAAGAGTAACAGCAAGTGGCATCGGGTCGACGTGAAACTGGTGGACCCGCACTACGAGCTGAGCTATCGGCACGGGTATTTCGACGATGGCTCGAATCGGCCACCACCGAGGATGGAACCAAGGGAAATAAAGACCAGGACGGCGCTGCGGGCAGGAGGGAGCAAAGTCGAGGTGCAGGTGCCGGACAATCAAAGCGAGCCGCTTGTCTTCAGTGTTCGGATCACGCCGGCGTCTCCCGCAGCAGCTCCTCTAGCGGAGGATTCTCCGCTGAAAAAAGGTGAGACGCGTTATGTCGTGGAGTACTCCGTGCCGGCAAAGGACGTGTATGCGGCCTACGTCCAGGGCAACACAGGGACCGAGGAGCTGGGTGCGGCGGTGTTTGTCTACGATCGCAACGGTGAGCTGGTGTCGCGCAAGGCGTTGAAGTTTGCGCTGGGCGTAGATCAACAAAAAGCGAAAAGTCTGCCAGACGCCAAGCTGACTTTCGCCCAGAGCGTGAACCTGCCACCGGGGAGCAACTATTTGTATCTGGGCGTGTGGGACATGACGACCGGCCGGACGGGAACCGTGAATGCGGCGGTGGACGTCAAGAAGCCCACAGGGTAGCTTCGGCAAACAAAACCCATACCTTTGTGCGGGAGCCGGGGCGCACCGCAGATCCCTCGGCTGCGCTCGGGATGACAAAGGGGAGGGTGACACTTTCATAGATGGTGGTTGCTAAATAGCCGCTGGTCAAAACGAGCCCTCCTCTCTCCCCAGCGTCCGTTTAGCAGCCACCGTCTATGAAAGCGCCGCCCTCCCCTTTGTCATCCCGAGCGCAGCCGAGGGACCTGCGGTGCGCCCCGGCTCCCGCACAAAGGTATGGGTTTTGTTAGTTCTCACACAGACTCTTTCGCGCGTGATGACAGTCGAGGCTCTTTCCCCCAAAAAGTGCGGCGGCTCCCACCGTTAGTAGATGAGCTTTAAGGAAAATTGGATTTGGCGGGAGGTGCCGGCAGTGCGGCTGATTTCGCCGAAGCCCGAACCCAACAGCGTGTTGGCCGGCAGGCCCATGTTGACGATGTTGAAGAGGTTGAAAAATTCGGCGCGAAATTGCAGATCCATGCGCTCGATGCCGCTCGAGCGGTGACCGATCGGCGTGCTCTTGATGAGGGCAAAATCGTAATCGTAATAAGCCGGCCCGCGGAAAGTGTTGCGCCCCAGAGTGCCAAAGCGCCCGTGGTTTGGGCCAGTGCCCCCAGGCACATTGATGGGAATGGAAAAATACGAGGCGTTGTTCGCACCCAACCCGAAATAGTCCTGGCGGACTTTGCGGGCGGTCGATAGGTGCGGAATGCCCACCTGGTCCGGACGATCTACCCCGTTGGTTCCGGCATCCGTCTGCTGCACGCCGGAATAGACAGTGAACGGCGATCCGCTGTTGATGCTGGAGATGCTGAGCAGTTCCCAGCCTGCAGTCACGGCTCTCCCTAGCGGCTGCAGAAACGCAATGTCTTCTCCGTGCAGATCTTGCGCCAGGCTCAGGGTAAACACATGAGCCACGTCGAAGGTCGACGGCCCTTTTTCCGGATGGGTATTAAAGGGATCCTGAGGAGCGGTTTGGGAGATTGCCCCCGAACCTCCAGTGATGAATCCCCCAATGACGGAACTGGTTTCGTCGAGCGATTTTGACCAGGTGTAGCTGGCCTGAATGCCGGGGCCGCCATGGGGGACAGTTCCCTGCAGCGAGGTCTGTAAGGCGTTGTACGAGGAGTGGGCGTTGTTGGTGATGACGTTCTCGGTGCCAAAGCCGCCGATGATGTTCCCCGCCTGGTCAAACTCGGCGTAGGGAGCGAAGCTCGGACCCGCGCCATTGTAACCATTGTAGAAGCTTACCCGCGCCAGCTTGGCGGCGGCCGTTCCTATGTAGGTCGCGTCGGCAACCAGGTTGCCGAAATGACGCTCCAGACCGAGGGTCCAGGTTTGCAGGTAGGCATTGCCGAACCTGGGATCGATGCACAGGATGGTCAGCGGAGTGATCTGGTGGGCGGGCGAGAGCGCGGCCAGATCCCGCTGATAGCGATTTAGATCCATGACTGTGTTGGCATGGACGGCTTTCGTGCCGTTGGCGAAGATGTTCTGCCCCTCGGGAGTGTAGGCGAGCGGCAACTCGTTCGACGTGATCTGGAACCCATACGGGATCGGCGCTGCGGAAGTGGAGCTGAGACGGGGATAAACAGCAAAGGGATTCGAGCCGGTGGCCGAATTGTCCTGGAAGAGATTGGGGGGGATGGTGGTAATTCCGCCGGCGGCGCGGAGGTGAATCTGCGCGCCTGCCAGCCAGTCCAGCTGGACCCTCGGTCCCAGGCCATCGAGATTGAAGCGATAAACAGGGTGAGGAGCGATGACAAACGTCTGCTCAACGCCCGCGGGGGTGTTGGTAAACGCGATGCCGGAGGTTCTGTTGGCGCGCTCGGAGACGGGCGAGTAGAGCTCGTAGCGCAGGCCGTAGTCGAGCACCAGGCGGGGCGAAATCTTCCACGTGTCCTGGGCAAAAAACGCAAAGGCGTTGCGGTTGATGGCCGCCGCTCCGATGTGCTGGCCACCGGAGAAGTAAGGGGGCGCAACGACGACGGTGTAGACGAAGGGGCTTCCGCTCAGCAGGCCGCTCAGCGTGTCAGGCAGCGGGTCTCCAACGCTGATGTTATGCAGGCCGCTTTGCGAGGGAATGTTGATGGGGGAATAGGCGGTGCCTCCGCCAAAGTCATATTCGCCATCGGGGCTGATACCAAAGTAGGTGGTGTCGCGGTTCAGGCGCATCTCGCCGCCCGCCTTGAAGGCGTGGCTGGCGGTGGTGAAGGAAACATTCTGGCGCAGCTGGAAGAGATTGCCATAGACGCTGATCACTGTTCCCGCAGGCTGGTTGAAGGGCTCGTAGGAGCCGTCGTTGAACTTGACCGCGGGGTCGGTGAGGTCGGTGGTGGGGAAAGAGGGCGTGGCCCGGGTAACGCTGGCCGAGGATTCCAGAACCAGGCGCGGGGACACGGTGCGGGTAAAGGTGAAGACCAGGTTGCGCTGGTGGTCGATGTAGCGAATGCCGAAGGCGGGATCGATCGTGGTCTGATCGGGGTTGGTGGTGGGCCCGTATAAGTTGTTGAAATTGAAGCGGGCAAAGAACTGGGATCGATTGGAGATCTGGTGGTCGAGGCGCACAGAAAACTGGTTCGCATTGGTGACCACCGGGGAGGAACTGGCGTAGGTGTGGTCTCCATAGGGACCCAGCGGATCGTTGGGCAATGGATAACGCGCCAGCACACGGGCTATGCCCGGATCGACCGGGACCAGCAGCGTGTCGCCGGGGAAGGCCGTGGTGTCCTGGCCGGCTCGTTCCTGGGCGGTGGGAACGGGAAATACCTGGGTGGTGCCCAGGTCCTGGCGAAAGCCCTGGTACTGGCCAAAGTAGAAGGTCTTGCCGGCGCCGTTGTAGATATGCGGAAGCACGACGGGTCCGCCGTTGGTAAAGCCGAACTCGTTGCGCCGGAAAGGCGGGAGACGGCCGGGATTGGCGATCGAGGAGTAGTCAAAGTAGTTTCTGGCGTCCAGGGCGGAGTTGCGCAGGAACTCAAAGAAGGAGCCGTGGAAGCCGCTGCTTCCGGATCGGGTGACGATGTTAGTAAGACCGGAGGCTCCGCGGCCGATCTCGGCCGGCATCCAGCCGGATTGGGATTGAATCGCCTCGACCGCGTCCACGTTGAAGTTGCTGAAGGTAGAGCCACCCATTTCAGGGTCGCTGATATCGGCTCCATCCATGGTGAAGGTGGCTTCGACGCCGCGCTGGCCGTCGATAGCGAACTGCTGGGTGAAGTTGGTGGCTCCATTAGCGTCGGTCATGGTACCGGCCGCCAGGAGTAATAACTGGCTGAAGTCCCGCTTGTTCAAGGGAAGCCCACTTACCGCGTGGCTGGAAAGCGCAACGCCCCCGCTGGTTTCCGGTTCCTCCACCACTGCTTGCAGCGACAGCGCTCCCTGGTCTGTGAGGGTAAGGATGACGTCGCTTGCTTCCAAAGTGACGGGCTGCGGATAGGCGATGTGATGGCCGTCCACGGTGACCGAGAGAGTAAAAAGACCGGGCGGGAGCTGGCTGAAGAGGAAGGCGCCATCGGGCTGCGTGAGGGATAGGTCTTTGTGCCCTGAGGGCCCGATAAGTTCTATCGTTGCCCCGCTTAGCGGTTTGCCGGCGGCGTTGCGTAGTACTCCTTTCCAACCGGCGGCTCCGGGGAGCGGCTTGCTGAGCGCATAGCGGGAGCCCAAGAGTTATCCAGACAATGAGTACGAGGACTAACTTATTGCCAACGGTCAACAGGGGTTAGCTCACTTATTTTCGAAAGTACTTGGAAGACTGTACCGGTTGCGAGACAATCGAGCGGTCAAAAAAAGGACAAGCCCAGACGAATGCTATCGTGCTTCGGCCCGAAAGCGATCCTCCGCTGTCCTATATCCGGGCGCAGGGCACTTAGAAGAAGAGGCTAGTGCATCGACGTTAGAGACAGTGTCTCTGCCATCGTGTACACTGCATCCCCAAGGCAACAAGGACGTGCCGGCAACCCCCTGCCGCAAGCGGCAGCTGCGAAGGTTGCCGGTGAGCTGCGCGACCCATCGGCCTGCTAATAGAACTGTCAAGGAGAGAAGACTATGAGCTTTTGCCAAACCTGTGGAACCAGCTTACCCGACGGGAGTCCGGCCTGCACTGCGTGCGGGGCTACCCAAGGCGCGGCCGCTGCCGCTGCGCCGGGGCCGATCCCTGGTCCTATTCCAGGAACGATACCCGCTGCCGCCGCTCCCATGCCCGCTGTCGGAGCAGGCCTTACCCCGAATGTCGCCGGAGCGCTGGCCTACCTGGTCGGGGCCATCACGGGAATTCTGTTCCTGGTGATCGATCCCTTCAAGACCGACCGCTTTGTGCGCTTTCACGCGTTTCAGTCGATCTTCTTTAACCTGGCCTGGATCGGATTCTGGATCCTCTGGACGATCGTTGGGCTGATGCTGGGCGCGGTGTCGCATGGGTTGTTTTTCATTATCCAACTGCCCATCAATTTGCTGATCACGGTCGGTGGATTTTGCCTGTGGGCCTACCTGATGTATACGGCCTACCAGGGCAAGACCTTCCAAATACCGGTGATTGGCGCGCTGGCGGCGAACCAGGCCGGCATCGCACCGGTCACCGGGCAGCGGCTGTAGCGGTTTTCCTGTCGGAATCGGCCCGGCCGTAGCCGGGCCGGTTCCGTGGGTCCGGCACACTCGGTGTCCCAGCAGAACCCATTAGGAACTGGACGGGGGTCCGGTGCAAGTATCCAAGTGGGGAAATAGCTTGGCCGTCCGCCTGCCCGCTGCAGTGGTCGAGGCGCTGGAGTTGAAGGAAGGCGACCAGATTGAAGTGAGGATCGCCGGTCCTCGCGAGTTCGAGATCACCCGTGACCGCAGCCGGGATGCGGCACTCGAGCGACTACGGCAACTTCGACGTCGTCTACCCTCCGGTTTCACCTTCGACCGGGTAGAGGCGAATGAGCGGTAAATCCTTTTTCGACAACTCCATCCCCCGCCCGCGCGATCGAGTGCTGTGGTATCCCATTCAAGCCCGGTTTTGGCTTGAGTGGGATACCACAGCACTCGACCGCCAATTTGAACATCTATGAAGAATTGGAAAAGGAATTCTTCGCTAAGGACACCGGAATCAAGCCACCGAGACGGGCACGGAGCCGGGTTGCTTCCTGGCCGTGCCGCGAATGCCGAGGAGGGTGAGTATCGGCGCGGTGAGCATGGTGGTGACCAGCGCCATCACCACTAACATGGTGAAGAGCGTCGGGATAAAAGCGTCCACAGTGTAAGCAATATTGAGCACGACCAGCTCCACCAGGCCGCGGGTGTTGAGCAGCGCTCCCAGTGCGATGGCGTCTCTCCAGGACTGACCCGTCCAACGGGCAGCGAGCGCGGCGCCGCCCATTTTGCCAAAGACCGCGGCCAACAGGACCACCCCCGCCCAAAGCCACATGGCTCCGTCATTCAGCAGGTCCAACCGGGTACGCATGCCGGTAAGGGCAAAGAAGAGCGGTAGCAACAGCACCGAAACCAGCATGTCGAGACGCTCGCGCAGGGCGAGTTGCCAGTGGGGCACCCGGGGAAAACAGACCCCGGCAAGAAAAGCGCCGAAAAGGGGATGGACTCCGATCTTGTCAGTAGCCGCGGCGGAGAGGAGCGCACCGGCGACGATCACCCCTAACAGTTCCAGGGTGAGCTGCGGTGTTCGCTGGCGCCGGACAAGATACGCCGCCACGGGACGAATGACGGCGAGCATGAGCACCAGGTAGATCACCAGCCCAGTGAGGCGGTAGATCAATGAGGTGGGAGCATCTTCACCGCCGATAAAGGCCAGGGCAAAAGCCAGCAGGCTCCAGGCAACCACATCATCCACCGCGGCACACAGGATGGCGGTGGTGCCCAGAGCGGTTCCCTGCAGATTGTTGCGCTCCTCGAGGATACGCGCCAGCACCGGGAAGGCGGTGATGCTCATGGCGCGAAACGGATACGCAGAGAATGCGCCAGCAGTGCTCCCATCCCGAAGGGCAGCAGGATACTCATTCCGCTCGCCATGGTCGCCGTGACGCGGTGGCGGACGAGCTGTTCATAATCAAGTTCCATTCCGATTAGAAACAGGAACAGCACCAGACCGACAGTGGAGAGGGTTTCAAAGGGTCACCGAGCGAACTGACGGGAAAGATTTTGGCGGAGAGGTGGGGAGCAAAGCGCCCAAAGACCGACGGTCCCACGAGAATACCGCCGATGATCTCACCGATCACACGCGCCTGGCCGACTTTGAGCGCCAGCCAGCCGCAAGCCACCGTGATCAGCAACACGATGGCCATCTGGGTCAACAACAGGGTTATGGGGGGCGTGATCCTTTGGGGGACAGAAGCTGGTCGATTACGCGCGACCCTTTCAGTTTATCGAACTTGGGACCCTGTGGTCTTGCCGTATAGTGGCCCGGACGTTAGATTACATTTTGGCGGCTTCGGACTTTTTTCACAGGCACCAGGGACAACCCGATGAACGCGTCGACAAAGCACCTACCCGGGGAGACCGACCGGATTACGCGGGCCATTTTCGAACATGCGTCGCTGATCAGCCGCGAACAGCAACTGGAAGAGCTGGTGCGGCTGAACGCCGAATTCGCGCGCGATCTGGCCCAGGCACAGCATTGCAGCCTGTGGCTGGTCGACGAGGGCAAAGCACAGCTGTGGACCGAGGTGGCCCGCGGAATTGCGCCCATCCGGATCCCGTTGGGCGCAGGAGCCGTGGGAAGGTGCGTTGGCGAAGACAAAGTGCTGCTGGTGAATGATGCGCTGGATGGGGATGTCAGCAGCCCCCATTGGATCACCGGGTTCGCAACCCAGCAGATGCTGTGCGTGCCGCTGCGCGTGGATGGCCGGGTCATCGGGGCACTGGAAGTGCTGAATAAGCCCAGCGGTTTTACCGAAGGGGACGCTGAGCTGCTGGGATTACTGGCGCACTTCGCGGCCAACGCGGTGGAGAGCAAGCGGCTGCGGCAGGAGGCCATCAAAGCGCGGATGATGGACCATGAGTTGAGCCTGGCGATGGATGTGCAGCAGCATCTGCTGCCCCAGGAGCAGGAATGCGTGCAAGGCCTGGAATGTGTAGGCTTTTGTCGTCCGGCGAGGTCGGTGGGCGGCGACTACTACGACATGCTTCCCTTGCCCAGCGGCGGCTTTGCCTTCACCCTGGGCGATGTCTCGGGCAAAGGAGTACCGGCCGCGGTGATGATGGCCAGCATTCAGACACTGTTGCATAATCTGCTGCAACGCGAGCCGGTAGAGGTGGCTGCCGTGGTCAGCGATTTGAACCGCACGCTCTTCGGCTGTTCGGTGCCGGATCGCTACTCTACCCTGTTCTGCGGTTTGATCGCGCCCGACCGCAGATCGATTACCTACGTCAATGCCGGGCACGTACCGCCGCTGTTGCTACGCGCGGACGGCGGACTCACCACGCTGGAGGGCGGAGGCATGCCCGTGGCCATGATTCCCGACTGGGAATACCAACAGTTCACGGTGGAGTTGCGGCCGGGGGATCTGCTCGTAGTGGTGTCCGACGGAGTGATGGAGGCACGCAATCCGGAGGGCGTCTTCTGGAATGATCAGGAGGTGCCGTTCATCGTCCGCCAGCACCGGAATTCGCCGGTAAAGAGCTTGCCCGCTGCGCTCTGCGCGCACGTCGACGCGTGGTCCGCGGGCGCAGAACAGTATGACGACATGACGGTGGTCGGGCTGCGGGTCCGCGGTTGATTGGATTGCGGCACGGGCCCAGAATCGCGCTGGTGCTGCTGGCATTTGCGGCCGTCTTAACTGGCGTGCAGGGACAAACGCGAGCTGACCTTCTGCGCGGGGGGTATGGACCTTATCGCGCCAATAACGACCTGCTGTTTTATCACCTCGATGTGCGGGTCGACCCGGAGACGAAGTTCCTGCGGGGCAAGAACACCATCCGCTTCAGGATGCTCAAGAACGGCAGACGAATCCAGCTCGATCTGCACCGCGCACTGCATGTCGACAAGATTGTTTTGGGTGGAGTTCGGCTCAAGTACACGCGCGAGGAAGGAGCCGTCTTCGTAGACTTTCCCCAAACCCTGCACGCGGGCCGCGTCTACTCCATCGACTTCTACTACTCAGGGCATCCGGTGGAGACGGGCCGATTCGGCTCCATCACGTTTCGCAAAGACCCGGCCGGCCATCCCTGGATCAACACCGCCTGCGAAGAGACGGGCGCCAGCGTGTGGTGGCCGAACAAGGACCAGTGGCGCGACGAGGTGGAGAGCATGGAGATCAGCGTGTCCATTCCTAATGGCCTGGTCGACGTCTCGAATGGAAAGTTCATGGGCAAGACGGATCTGGGCGACGGGTACACGCGTTGGGATTGGCGGGTGCACTACCCCATTAACAACTATGACGTCTCGCTGAATATCGGCAATTATGTGCACTTCGGGGAACACCTGGGCGAGTTGCCACTCGATTTCTATGTGCTGCCGGAAGATCTGCCCCAGGCGGAAAAGCAGTTTAGCCAGGCCAAAGGGATGCTGGAGATATTTGAACACTACTTCGGTGACTATCCCTTTCCGCAAGACGGCTACAAGCTGATTGAAGCGCCCTACTCCGGGATGGAGCACCAGAGTGCTGTGACCTACGGCAACCACTTCACCAATGGATACCTGGGGCGTGACTGGGTCGGCGGCGGCCTCAGCTTGCGATTCGACTTCATCATCATCCACGAGAGCGCGCACGAGTGGTTCGGCAACAGCATCAGCGCCGCGGATCGATCGGATATGTGGATTCACGAGGGCTGGGCAACTTACCTCGAGAGCCTGTACGTGGAATCGCGGTGGGGACGAGCGGATGCGCTGCAGTACTTGAATTTATTAAAGACCAAGGTGAAGAACCTGCAACCGATCATCTCTGCACGGGGGGTGAACAGCACGCCTCCGGAAGACCAGTACTTCAAGAGCGCGCTGTTTATCAATACCCTGCGCAGCGTGGTGAATGATGACGCGCGCTGGTGGGCGCTGCTGCATGGCTTCTATCAGCACTTCAAGTATCAGAACATCATGACGGAGGATGTGGTCGCGTACTTCAATCAGCAAACGGGCATAAATCTGACACCGGTCTTCGATCAATACCTGCGTCACGCGGCGCTGCCGGTTCTGGATTTGCAGTGGAACGCGGGCAGCGTGCGCTACCGCTGGGAGGCCGATGAGCCGGATTTTGCCATGCCGGTGATGGTGGGCCGCAAGGAGCACTGGCAGAGAATTCACCCCACGACTACCTGGCAGACGATGCCCGCAACTTTGGCGAAAGACGACTTCGATGTCGCCACCGATCTTTTCTACATCACGGTAAACAAGCAATAAATCGTACCCATATCGGTTTCGTATTGGCGAGTGATAGCCCCGGCGCAAATTCCTCAAGCGGGATTAAGCTATTTTGTGCGCGCGATTGTCGAGTGGAATGTACGAGAAGATACCGACTGTGGCCCGTGTCGTTAACGGTTGGTCGATGAATACCGACACGATGCGCGTCTACGGCAACTACTATTTAAAACCTGCCACGGTTACCATGGTCGGCGTGGGTATACCGCCTCGTAGTCCTTTGGACCATTAGTCTTGGGTCCGTCCGATCGGACAGATCAGCGCGCCGTTCCCGCATATCCGACCAGCCGTCGACAAAGCTGGATCGGATCTCGCATCGGCCACAACGCAAACGCCAGGATCCAAGCCACACTCCTACGGGAGTCTTCCACGGTAATTTCCGGCCTGGTGAAATCAGGCAGTGTGAAAGTAGTAGCCGGTTATTACGATCTCGGTACCGGGGCGGTAACGGTCGCACCGCTCTAACAGCCTTGTTCGCCTGCCCGGCAGTATCTCGCCCTAAGCGTTTTAACAGCGATAAAAGTTGCCCTTCGTCTCAGAGGACATCTCACCACTCCACATGATGTTGCGCGCTGGTAAAGTAAGCTTTCACTTTGAACTATGCAGGTGACGCTTATGAGAACTCCAGTCCCAACTTGGTTTTTTATTTATGCGGTTGTCGGATGCCCGTTGTTGTTAGCTCAGAAGCCGACGGACGGTGGCGAGCTTGAGCAACTGAAGTCAGTAGTGAGATCCCAGCAGAATGTGCTCGATCAGCAACAGGCGCAGATCGAGGCATTGCAACTGGCGCTAGCCGAACAGAAGCAGATATTGGAAGGACTAGCGCAAGAGCACATGCAGGCCGCCAAGCTGCTTCCAGCGACGACAGTGGTTAAACCGGATTACCACGTTGCCGCCATACAGAAGCAAACTTCGGAAAGCCATGCAGCTCCCGTCGACCAGGAACCGTCTCTCGCGGAGCAGGAGGAGGTAGGAGAGGAGTTACAGCGCGGGCCTGAAATCGCCGATATAACGCCTAATACACCCGCGCTGAAGCTGGGTCCTGCGAAGGTCCGGCTCCTCGGATATCCTGCCATGACTACGTTGTGGCGTTCCACCAACTCCGGTGGGAATGTGGGTACTAACTTCGCCAACCTCCCTTTCGATGACACGGTCCCCGGTACCACCAGCGAATTTCGCGTGTCGCCGCAGAGCACGCGGCTTGCTTTGCGCGTGGATGCCGATCTTGCATCCAGCAATGCGGCCGGGTATTTTGAAATGGACTTCGGCGGCGCGCCGAACGCGGGTAACATCGCCGTCACCGCATCGAGCTACACTTTCCGAATTCGCCAGGCGTGGTTTGACTGGGGCATGGGCAAATGGGAGCTGACCGGCGGCCAGGCAGTCTCCCTCATGACTCCGAATAAGAAGGGCCTCCTGCCCTGGCCGGGTGACGTAGCCACCACCCAGGTGTTGGATAACAATTTCGTCGCGGGCCTGGTATGGGGCCGTTACCCTCAATTTAGAGTTGTCTATCACGCGTCCCAGAGGGCGGCTTTCGGTTTCTCGGCGGAAAACCCGGAGCAGCAGGTGGGCAATAATGTTGTCTTCCCAAGCGCTCTTAGCACAATCCTGACCACCCAGTACAACACCGGCGGCAACGAGTTGAGCGTCCCAAACATGACACCCGATTTTGTGGTCAAAGGCTCGTTCGACGGGAGGCTGGGTGGCGAACGTTCGGTTCACTTCGACGTGGGTGCGGTGATGCGCACCTTCCGCAGTTGGAACGGGACGCAGCTCTCTGGCAAGGATTACGCCTTCGGCTCGGGCGTGGGCGCCAACTTCAACGTGGACGTGCTTAGAGGCGCCCGGCTGGTGTTGGATGGATTTGCCAGCGACGGAGCAGGACGCTACATTGGGGGCCTGGCTCCCGACGTAATCGTGCGGGCTAACGGCAGCATCTCACCAATCCACTCCTACTCCTGGGTCAGCGGTTTCGAAATTGCTCCCAGCAAGATCACCGGACTTTACGTTTACTTGAGCGGCCTGTACGCACAGAAGAATGCCACCTTGAACAGCAATGGCACGTGCTGCGTCGGGTTCGGCTACCCGGGAGCGAATACAAATGCCGACCGGTTGATCGAGGAGGTCACTACCGGCTACTCGCGCGTATTCTGGAAATACGAGAACATCGGCTCCATGCAGTGGGGCGTGCAATACGCCTACGCGTGGCTAGATCCCTGGGTGGCAGGAACAGGTCCAAACACGGCGCATGCCAACATGCTCTTCGGCCAGGTGCGTTACAACCTTCCGTGAAGTGGCGCCTCGCCCAATCGTTGAGCCGTAAGTCAACAGATGGCCGCGCACTCTTTGGGATTACTCCGCGCTGTATTTGCTCCGTCTGCCCATCGGTCATCTCCATATGACCGCTGAGTGTGCCATGCCGGTGATGGTGGGCCGCAAGGAGCACTGGCAGAGGATTCACGATCCAGTGAACATAAGACTTACCCTTAACAATGGACCAGGTGATCAAGATGATGTCGAAGAAGCAAATAGTAGGCATATCACTCATCATGTTGACGACCGCGATCACTCGAGCGTCTGCCCAGACTAACGAGATTGAGAATCTTTTGCACGATTTTGAAGCGAGGGCCGCAGCCGGAACACCGGGCACCCAGCAGGAAGCCGAACCCGCACTCGAACGATTCGCGCTAGCCAGTAAGGAAAGCGTAGCAGGGGCCTTGCCGGTGATCCTCAACTCAGCCAACGATCCTCATGTCTCCGTCCGTCGCGTAGCTGCCATGGCGCTGTACGAGATAACAAATCGGCCGGAAGGTCAGGCATTACTTCTGACACAAACCGCAACGTTTGGCGCGCTTCTCGTTGACCAGGACATTCCAATCAGAAGAGTTACGATTTTGGCGGTCGATAATTTGCGACTGGACGCCAGCTCACCACTTCTGCCCGTTCTCGAGACCTACCTCCTCAGAGAAGACGCCGTCTCAACCATCGGCGCAGCAGTGGCTACAGTGCTCATGAAAACTGCCCCCAACAACGTCGGCAGCACCAACGCTGTCGTCCAATTCATGAAACGCAAGGACCAAACCTCCGTGAGCCGGTATGTCCTGCTGGACGCTATTCGCTATCCAGCACACTCTCATAACCGCGAGATTGGAAAGGAGGTGGCTGCCTACGCGGATGATCCAAGTGAAGAAACGAGCGTCCATGCGATTGAAACTCTTCAACTGATGGGGAGGAGTATCATCTTGGACAGCCAACAATCTCTCTCGCGAATCGCAGCAGATACCAGCAGGGCTCCGAGTGTGCGCACTGCCGCGACAAAGGCACTCTCGGCCGTTCGTTGAGGGATCCCCGTCAGAAATGTAGTGTGGGACGAGAGACATGTCTCCAGTAGGTGCCGATCACACAGAGCGCTATGACCTGAAGGACCATGATGGTGATCCAACCCCAGGTCTAAGGCCGGTGACAATGACCGGCTTTTAGTCCCGGCTTTTACCGGCTTTTGAACATTTCGCATCGAGCCTTGGGTCCCCATCGCTGACGCATGAGCCAACTCTGCGAGAAAGACATAACCGGAGGATTCAAGAAGACTAGGGAGAAGGCATATGAACAGACGACCGCAACATCCGAACTGGATTCCTGGAATACGCGGGCGAGTCGCAGGCGCCGCGCTGGCGTTAGCGGTCATCCTGCCGGGATCGGCGGTTCTATTTGCCGGCGCGCCTGGCTCCGCACCAGTCGCTCCCGATGCGGCGTACGTGCAATCGTTTGAGAAGTGGAAGGCCGATCAGATTGACGACCTGAAGCAGAACTGGCTGCCGCTGGCTGGGCTGTACTGGCTCAAGCCGGGAGTGAACAGTTTCGGCACGGCGGCCGAGAATGCGGTCGTCTTTCCCAAGGGCCCGGCGCACGCCGGAGAATTCGATCTCGAGGGGAAAGACGTCACCGTTAAGCTGCGCCCCGAAGCGCGCGCCAGGATCGCGGGCAAAGTATTGGCTACGGTCAAGTTAGATGCGGATGTTTCCGAACACCCCACGGTGATCGAGATGGGTAGCTTACGCTTTCTCGTGATCGTGCGCGGCGAACGCGTGGGGATTCGGGTGAAAGACCTGGAGAGCGCAGCAGTTGCCAACTTCAAGGGACTCATATTCTATCCGCTTGACCTCAATTATCGCGTGACGGCTACCTGGGAGCCGTCCGATGGCAAGAAGACGATCGACGTACTCGATGCGGTGGGCGACGTGACTCCGGTGCCGGTGGCTGGGACGGTGGTTTTCAAGATCAATGGCCAGGTGCAGAGGTTAGCTGCCCTGGGGGAAGACCCATCGAAGGGACTGTCGTTTGTGTTCAACGATCTGACGGCGAAGAGCAATACCTATCCGGGCGGACGCTTTCTCGATACCGATCCGGTGGCGAACGGAACGGTGATTCTGGACTTCAACCGTGCCTACAACCCGCCGTGCGCGGTAACCCCGTATGCCACGTGTCCCCTGGCGCCGCAGGAGAACCGGCTGGCCGTGGCGATCCCCGCGGGCGAGAAGTTTGACAGGGCGGCGCATGATGCCAATCTTCCAATGTCTCAATAGAAACGCCCTCCCGTGACAACCAAACCGTGTTTGGCGTTCCACGCCGGAGGGAAACACGAAATATTACCCTTGCTTCAATGATCATATAAAGCTAGTAAATGTTCGTCTGCCCCTCCTAGGTCCTTGCACTCGGCACAAGAAACTCCCGCATCACCCAGAAACTTACATGTCCGTTCAATAGCTTGGCTCGCGGGCTGATACGGCTGAACCGGATTGCCGTTTAACGGTCGTACGCGGAATGAGACGATTTGCCGTTACGACTGTCGCTTGTGACAGGTGATCGCTACCGCCTCATGCTATAGCCTAAATGCCGGCCACGCGGTGTGTCTGGCGAGGAACTGGTCGCCGATGCGCCGAGCCGTGCATATTCTATCCTCGCGAAACAGAGGATCGGGCTCGAAGAAAGGAGACATAGTGAAGCTAATCGAGAAGTCCCTCCTGTTTCTGCTCCTGTTCGGAGCCATGATGGTTGCGATAACAATGCATTCTGCAAGCGTGCGGGCACAGCAAGCAAGTGCCGCCGGACAAAATGATGTTACCGCCATCGACATTCTGCTTGACCCGGACGCAACGATGATGCAACACGCCAAGGCCGCCAATGCCCAGCTCCTACAGCATTTCCCCAAGGGTTTCACGTTAGGCGGCGTGCATGCACCGCACATCACCATGCTGCAGCGGTTCGTCAAAACGGCGGACCTTCCCAAAGTGTACGCAGCCGCCGACAAAGCGATAGCCAACGCGAATCCAACCAGCTGGAAGCTTACGGCGTACAAGTACGACCACATAGGTGAGGCGAAAATGGGGAACGAGGTCGTTGGCGTTGGCAACATCCTGGTTAAGCCGACACCCGAGTTGCTCAAGCTTCAGCAGGAATTGGCCGATGCGATCAAGCCGTTCGAGGCGCCCACAGGAACTTCCGCCGCATTCGTCACCACTCCCCAGGCACCCCATATCTCCGAGGACCTCATTCACTACGTCTCAGTCTTCGTTCCCGATCACAGCGGAGATCATTACGTCCCGCACGTCAGCATTGGGGTCGGTACCATCGACTTTTTGACCACCTTTAGCTCCGCACCGTTCGACGACTTTACGTTCTCTCCTGCCGGAGCATCCGTCTATCACCTGGGAGAATACGGCACCGCAATGAAAAAACTGCATTCCGTCCCGCTGAAGCAATAGCAGAAACCTCGCGGGGACTTTCGGGAGGATGAACCGTGAAAGAACAGGCATTCGTTTCTCACTACCCTGCGCGCCCTACCGTTGCGCTCGGATCGCTCGGCTCGACCCCGGCTGCTGTGGCTCAGAATCAGCCCGCTCCCGGTACGAGTTTAGGTATCCCCTCCATCCCGAATCTGCGGGATGTTGGCGGATACACGACTCAAGATGGCTCCGTCGTACAACGCGGCGTCGCGTATCGCTCCAACCAACTGAATCCCGTTGCGCCCGAGGACATGAAGAAACTGGCGGCACTTGGATTGAAGAACGACTTTGATTTGAGAGCGGCGGGGGAGCGCGAAGCGAAACCTGACCAATTGCCCGCCGGAGTGAAAAATGTATGGCTCAATGTGCTCGCGGATGCGAAAGGCACCAATCCGGCGGAAGTGGAAGAGATGCTGCACGCTCCCAAAGCAGCCAATGCAGCCCTTGGCAACGGAAAGGGGGCCGCGAAGTTTGTGGATGCTTATCGCCAGTTCATTACCTTGCCGAGCGCGAAGGCTGCGTTTCGCCAATTGTTCATTCAACTGGGCGAGAACAGTCAGCTGCCGTCTCTATTCCATTGCACCACCGGAAAAGACCGTAGCGGCTGGGCCGCAGCTGCGTTGCTGACGCTATTGGGAGTTCCTGAAGAAAAAGTGTACGAAGACTATTTGCGAAGCAACGAATATATTCTTCCCGCCTACAAGCAGGCCATCGATGGTTTTGTCGCAGCGGGTGGCGACCCATCCATACCACAGGATCTGCTGGGCGTGAAAACTGAGTATCTGCAGTCCTCGTTCGTTGAGGTAAGGACCCAATATGGAAGTATCGAGGGGTATTTTGAAGAAGGGCTGGGAATAGATAAAGCCGGCCAGCAGCAACTTCGCGATCGTTTTCTGATCGTCGCTCAGAAGCAGTAGGGATAAGAAAGGAGAAAATAATGACGCTCGTCGATCAAGTGCAGTCTGGAAACACGGGGGCACAGCAATCCAGTGTCGCCATACAAAATGACGTTACGGCCATCGACATCCTGCTTGACCCGGATGCAACGATGATCCAACACGCCACAGCCGCCAATGCCCGGCTTCTCCAGAATTTCCCCAAGGGCTACACGTTGGGCGGAGCACACGCACCACACATCTCAGTGCTGCAGCAGTACGTCAAAACAGCGAACCTCGACCAGGTGTACGCAGCCGTCGACAAAGTGTTTGGCAACGAGCATCCAACCAGCTGGAAGCTTACGGCGTTCCGGTATTACTACCTACCTGACAAAGCCATTGGCCTTGGCGGGATCGTAATCAAGCCGACAGCAGACCTGCTCAGGCTGCAGCAGGCGTTGATTGATGCGGTCACACCCTTTACGGCGCCCACAGGAACTGCCGCCGCGTTCGTCACCACTCCCCAGGATCCTGATATCGTCCCGCAACTCTTGCCGTACGTCGCAGAGTTCGTTCCCAAGCACAGTGGGAATCATTATGCTCCGCACGTCACCATTGGCATCGGCACCATCGACTTTTTGAACAGCATGGTCGCCGCACCGTTTGAGGACTTTACCTTCTCGCCTGTCGGAGCATCTGTCTATCACCTCGGGAACTACGGCACCGCGATGACAAAATTGCATTCCATCCCGTTGAAGCACTGACAAAACGATCTACAAACCCCCATCAGGGGACGATGGGCAGCGATCCGAGGTAGGGAGGTTCGGATGAAGATACGCTCTCAGCTGGAAGTATCGAGACGTCAACTGCTGCAGATGGGACTGGTGACAACGGCAGCGACGTTGGTTCCGACAGGTGTCGAGAGTTTATTCCCACCCGAATCACTCGCACAGGGTCAGGATCCGCTGCCCTCGTGGAACGACGGCGCGGCCAAGCAGGCCATTCTGAACTTCGTTCGCGTCACGACGAGTTCTTCGAGCGGGCAATTCGTCCCCCCGGCGGAGAGGGTTGCCTGCTTCGATCAGGACGGTACGACATGGGTAGAGCAGCCCATCTATAGCCAGGTGGTCTACTGCCTGAATCGCGTGCCCGACTTGGTCAAGGCAAAGCCGGAATTGGCCAACGAGGAGCCCTTCAAGACAGTGATGTCGGGCGACCGGGCGGCGATAGCTAAGCTGCCAACTCCGGACCTCTATAAAATCCTCGAGGCGACGCTCACGGGCATGACCGTTGATACCTTTCACGACCAGGTGCAGCAGTGGATCACAACAGCCCGAGACCCGCGCTGGAAGAGGCTCTACACGGAATTGGCCTACCAGCCAATGCTCGAAGTAATGGCGTATTTGCGCGCCAACGGATTTAGAACCTACTTCGTCACCGGTGGTGGCCAGGATTTTGTGCGTGTGTATTGCGATAAGGTCTACGGTGTGCCACTGGAACAGGTAGTGGGAAGTATGGGCGGCACTACGTTCGGCTACGACGCGAAGGGGAATCCAATTCTGACCAAGGATCCCAAGCTGCTTCTGAACAACGACAATGCGGGCAAGCCGGAAGGGATTCACTTGATGGTCGGGAGGATTCCCCACGCCGCGTTTGGCAATTCGATAGGGGACCGGGAGATGCTTGAGTACACCAAGTCCGGAGACGGGGAACGGCTGGCGATGCTGGTGCTGCATGACGACCAGGATCGCGAGTATGCTTACGGTCCTGCCATGGGGTTACCAGATAGCAAGGTAGGAACATTTACGCAGGCACTGTACGACGAAGCGAAAGCGAAGGGATGGCCGGTGATCAGTATGAAGAGAGACTGGAAGCGGATTTTCGCGTTTGAGACGTAAGCATTCACATGGAGTGGGCCAAAACGTAAAGTGGCGTTTCAGGTTTTTGGTGCGTGTTCAGTTGCACTGCATGGCCCCGCGAAGGTGCCCGGCGATCGGGATTGTGCGGTATTCCGGTCTGCCGGGCCCAACAGGGTTAACTAAGCTATATACCTTCACTCATAATCGGAAGGGGTTGCAAGGCTCGCCTTGACGTCCTCCCTTTACGTGTACGCCTTCTCTCCGCCGACCTGCGAATCCCAATACGTCGTAGGATCGGTGAAGAACTCACCCGGCCTGCAGAGGTTGCGCATCGCGTCTTCATTGACCTTGATGCCCAGGCCCGGCCCCGTGAAAACGGGGATGTAACCCTTAACCACGAGGTCCCCTTTGTCGCATAGGTCTTTGTGCCAGGCTGGCTGCGGCTGGTGCCATTCCATGGCCAGGAAGTTTTCGCAGGCGGCGATCGCCTGCGCGGCGGCCGCGTAGCCGATCGGCGTAGCGTTGCTGTGGACCATCATCCCCACCGAATACTGGGCCGCCATGTCGGAGGTCTTCTTCAATTCCAGACAGCCGCCGATCACCAGGTGATCCGGGTGGATGTAGTCGACTGCACGCGCCTGGCAAAGCGCCTCGAGCGATTCCACCAGGTAAGCGTCTTCGCCGGTTAAGGTGGACACCTTGACCGAATCGGTGATGAGTTTCCACTCCTGTACCCGGAACCACGGGACCATGTCTTCCAAAGTCGAGGGATTGACCCTCTCCAGCGCATTCGCCAGCTTGATGCAACTTTTCACGGTGAGGTGCCCGAAATGGTCGTGACCCATGGGAACGTCACCAGCCTCGCCCATGGCTTCCTTAATCGCAGCGACGTGGTCGGCTACGAGTTCACATCCCTTGTCGCTGATCTCTAATCCCTCATAGTAGTTCTCGGGGGGACACCCCCCGGCTCCCCGTAATAGCCATTCGGAGCATAGATCATGCCCGGCTTGCCTCGGAGGATGGGAACTACGGGCAGGTCGTATTTGAGCATCGTAAACCCCGAGGCGACTCTCTCCTTATAATCGGCGGCGATGTCTGCGATGGAGTTCGATTTCGGGTCACCCTCGCTGTACATGCGGATCTTGTCGCGGAATTTCCCGCCAAGCATCTGGTAGATCGGCACGCCATAAGCCTGGCCGGCCAGATCCCACAACGCGTTCTCAATCGCGTTCACGCCGCTCCCCTGACGGTTATATCCGCCATGCATCTTGATCTTGCGGAAGATTCTGTCGACGTTGCAGGGATTCTCGCCGAGTAGCCGGGCCTTATGCATCAGCACGTAGTTCGGCTGGGGGCCGTCCCCGATCGTCTGGCCGTAACCCGAAATT
This sequence comes from uncultured Acidobacteriaceae bacterium, assembly GCA_963821315.1. GTDB lineage: Bacteria > Acidobacteriota > Terriglobia > Terriglobales > Acidobacteriaceae > PALSA-350. The sequence continues at coordinate 542,833 of CAWGDP010000026.1, forward strand.
CCCTGATTGGTGTCGATTCGAACGATGATCGTGCCGCCAGAGGCCGCTCCCGCTCCGGGAGTCGCAGGAGGTATCTCTCGTCTAGGTGGGCCGCCCATGCCGGGCCCGCCGACGCCCAGGCCGGGGCCGCCCGCGCTGCTCGGGCCGCCATTGCCCTCCTGGATTGGCTTGCCTCCTGGCCCTCTCAGAACGGCGATGCGCATGTCGGTGATCTTCAAGTCCGACGCGATCGAATTCCGGTTGACATTCTGTGGATATGCTTCCAGATCGGCCCAGAGGCCAAGCCCCGCGGCTGCCGCCCCCATGCCCAGAAACTTACGCCGCCCAATTTTTTTAGACATTACTCTCCTTTTCACCACCAAGAATCTACTTGCGTCTAGAACCGGTTCATTGTATTCGAACTTATGTATACGAGCTATTTCGAAGCTGATGCCCGCCCGCCCGGAGGTTCCTTCCTAGCACCAGTACAACTTCGCCGGCTAGATTACGATGGTGTTCGCAAGTCGGGTCGCCCTCATCGGGAAAATCGTACCCCCGGAAAACGACCACGCGGAGTCTGCCTGCCCGTGACCCTTTCTCGAAAACACGATTCAGGGTATCGCCTCAATTAAACTCGATTAGTCTGTCAAATGCAGTCGCCTACTCTCGGCTTGGTTTAACGCTCGGACTTGCAAGTGCTTTCTGAAGCGCCTGAGTCATCACCTGGCCGCCGGCAGTGTTTGGGTCCACGCCGTCGTCTGTGTACATCGGATTGTAGACGTAGAAAAATTCGTAGTAATCGTCGCCCGAACCTTGGTTGCCCCATACCAGCGCGGAGTTCATATCGACGTGTGTAGCACCAATAGTCGCCATAACCGCCGCGTTGAAGGCTGGAACATCGACAAAGACATGGTTTATGTCGGACTCGGCATCGGGCGAGTCGAGCGCGCTAGCAGCCGCCCCTGACCCCCACGGCGGAATGGTGCAGACGATTACATAGATCCCCGCATTCGTTGCCTCCGTGATCATCTGCTGGATATTTGTGCAAGAGTTCTCAGTGGTATCGCACGGACTGACACCGATCTGCGTGGAGGACGCGAGCATATCCCAGATGCCGGCCTCAATTACGATCGTCTTCGGATGCACAGAGATAGCGGACGGGAAGCGCGCTAGCACTTGGGTAGTGGTTTCCTCTCTTACGCCTGCAGGAGAGCCTTGGCAAGCCCATTTAGGGTTTTGCGCAAGCAGGGTGGCAGAGCACCAGGCATTCACAATGCTGTCTCCTACGATCAGGACAGAGGGGTTTGCGACTGCAGGCGGCATGCGTTCGTATTTCGGCTGCTGGGTGGTAGAGGGTGTGAACATTGTTCCGCCGCATCCAGTGAGCAGAACCAGCATTGCAGGCAGCAAGCGTTTCATTGAAACCTCCCACAAAATGAATATCCGGGGGCCCTTAGTGCAGCAGAACGAGTGACAGCGGCTTCAGCAAGCCCCCGGCTCACTCCCTGAGAGGGAGTCAACGGCGGCTGGCGAACCTTGCGCTGTCACTTAAGCGTCCTCATCGTTCGCATGTGGTCAGAAGTATATCCTCCGAACGTCACCCAGCGCCCGGGAATCGAATCAGTCGGCCGCCTTTCGGGGCTCCCTCGATGAGTACCTGGAGCACGCGGCGCTGCCGGTTCTGGATTTACAGCGGAACACGGAAGGCGTCCGCTACCGCTGGGAGGCCGATGAGCCGTGGTTTGCCATGCCGGTGATGGTAGGCAGCATACCTGGCAGACGATGCCAGCGAACCAGGCGAAAGACGAGTTTGACGCCGCCACTGATCTTTTCTACATCGCGGCGTAGTCATCTCCTATAAGGGGAGCCTTTCCGGGGACAGTGGACGTCGCGGTGAATTGCCAATTTCCGAGTGCGGTCGGGGCCTGGGGCGCACTAGAAGGTGCCGACGCTGAACTTCCTGGTGTTTGTCCTGGTGCTCCTCCACACCCGCAGAAAAGAACTGCGACCAAAAGCGCAAGAAGGATCTCCAAGACTGTCATGGAACCCCCTCTCTCACCTGATGGAGTGTAAAAACGTCGCCAAGCTGAGCCGAGAAGAGAATTGAATCGATTATTTTTCATGCTCCCTGTCTCCGTTCTTGAAGGTGTGTGCCCTTCGAGTGCCTCTACTCTCTAAAGCGGAAAACAGTCTCATAAAGTGCCAATCAGGATCAGCGACCGCGAGGTGGAGCAGGTTTTGGACTTGGCGCACCTTCGACTACGGGCAACATCGGCGCGTGGCCGGGTCTCGGTCCGGAAGATCCCCGCGTCCACTCAGAGAAATCGGCACCCAGGATATCTACGCCCCGGATTGGGAGAGCCCTGAAGAGGGCTGCTCCGGAGATCGTGTGTCATTCGTCACAAATACTCGGCCAGGAACTTCTCTATGAAATACAACGCACGCGCGGTCGTGTCTTGGAAAAAGTCAAAGGCGTGAAACTGTCCTTCGAACGGTACATAGATGTAGGGTACGTTATTGGCCTCGAGTTTTTCGGCCAACTTCACCGACTGGCTCATGGGAACAATCGCGTCGATGGTGCCCTGCAAGAGTATGGTCGGGGGGGATTGTTTGCTGACGTGGGTTATGGGCGACGCTTCCTTGTAAAGCTCCGGGGCGTCGGCGTACTTCTTACCAAGAAAGGCCTCATTCCAGTAAGGATCGCGGACGGCCGGGTCGGTCAAGTCGCTCCAGCCGTAGAAAGCGATAATGGCCTTCACCTTTGGTCCTGGCCCGTTGGGATGCTGCTTACTCGAAGTATTGGCCGCGTAGCCGATGAACTCTACCAAGTGACCGCCGGCCGAACCGCCAAGCAATGCGATGCGATCGGGGTCGATGCTGTAGGTTTTGGCTTGGTCTTTGAGCCACTGAATGGCGTTTCGCGAATCATCCACCGCAGCCGGGTAAGGCGCCTGGTCCGCTACGCGATAATCCACTGTAGCCGCTGCGTAGCCAAGCTCGGCGAGTTTGACACCGTAGTAATGGTAGTCGGTGCGGCCTCCGCTGATCCAGCAGCCGCCGTGAATCATAACGACTAGCGGGAGCAGGTTAGCTGAGTTCTTCGGCCTGTAGAGATTCAGTTTGAGTTCACCATCGTCTCCCTTCTGGAAGACCAAATCCGGATTGACGCTGACGCCCTCTGGCACGGCGAGGCGCACGTCGATTGGCGCAACCTTGCGCGAGGCCACCCCTCCTAGAAAGTCGGCAAAGGTTTTGAAGACCGGACCCCCGCCAGGCGCATTCTTCAGAATGCGTTGCCCCGCCTCCGTGTTCGACTTTGGAATGGCGTCTCTCGCCATAAGCCTTTCTGACGTGGACTGGCCTGGTGCTACGACCGGGCCGACGACCGCAGGAATACTTGGATTCATGACTGCTCCTCCTCTGTGGGTTGTCCCCATTTGCGCGGGACAACTTAAACCTGTGAACTTGGCGATGTTGCCTGTGGCCCGGTTCTACTTCTGCTTGGGCAAATAATCTAATGGCGCGCCTACAGGGATAAGGGGTTCCCTACTCAGACTCCTGTGAAACTCAACAATTAGCTTTGAAGTATGAGCGATAACCCATGTGTGAATGTAGGGAAAGGTGTATGGCTCGCGTTCCTTAGGATCGACATCCAGGTTGATCAAGTGCGGGGTGGTGAGATGCAGGGCGGGGTCACTCAATGTCCGCTGCAGTACGAGGACCATCTTGAAGTTACGCCACTTGACTCCGAAGAGTGTGTCGCCCATCCAATACAGGAAGCCTTCTCGGTTTGAGGTCGTTTGTTTTCCCTCAAAAAATGCGCGCTGGTCCATACCGTCAATCTCGCGATCTTTCGGAACTTCCAGCCCTGCCCAAAGAACGAGCGTCGTGAAGAGATCAGTGATATGAACAATCTCGTCGCTTTTCTGACCTGCGGGTACGTGCCCTGGGTATCGCACCAGCGAGGGAGTTCGCAGTGAACCTTCCATGCCAGTAAAGTAGGATCCGTCGAAGTACCCTGCTGTGCCACGCCATGGAGTCAGTTCCTCCGGCCCGTTGTCACCTGAAAAGACGACGATGGTGTTGTCGTCGACGCCGAGTGAAGTGAGGTAATCGAGCAGCGTCCCAAAATCAGTGTCCATTTGCAGCAGCGCGTCAGCCCATTCCCCGTGGCCTGACTTGCCCTTGAACTCGGTGCGAGGTGTTGTCGGCAGATGCATCATCGAGTAGTTGAAATATAAGAAGAAGGGTTTACCCTGGTCCGTGCTGCGCTTGAGAAAGTCTTTGGCCCGCTTCATGTACTCGAGATCGATATCGCGTCGAACTTCAACCGTCAGTTGTTCAAGCTCATTTACAGGCTGACCCTTGCGGCCTTCGAGCACCCGCGTGACCAGGTCGCGGGTCGGGTCATACCAGGGGTCTTCCGCCCACAGACATTCGTCATAGGAACGAGGGATTCCGTACCACTCGTCGAACCCGTGATCGGTCGGCCAGCGGCCCTCGGAATCTCCAATGTGCCACTTACCAACGATGGACGTGGCGTAACCTGCGTCGGAAAAAATATCCCCGAGAGTCCGTTCCCATTTCACCAGGCCGCCTTCCGATCCGGCGAGAGCGACCGTCTGATTGCCCGAACGGATGGAATAACGGCCGGTCATCAGCGCCGAGCGCGACGGCGTGCATTGGGTCTCTGGCGCGAAGTTGAAGAGCTTCATGCCTTGTTCGGAGAAGGCATCGATACGAGCAGTGGTCGCGCCACGCAGAGAACAGCCGTTATACGAGCTGAGTTCGCCCATGCCAAGATTGTCGACCAGGAAATAGACTACGTTTGGTTTCTTGCTTTGGGCTGCAGGAGGGTTCGGCTTTGCGTCGTTCATCATTGTGTTTCCATTTCTTTAGAAGAGATACTCGCTATCTAATCGACGTAAGATATCTGTAACTCATTCAGGTTTCTTATAGCCGTTGAACTCCTCGCCAGGCTTGATGTTTGGGTACTGAGCGATGCTCTTCTCGTACTCGGCGACGAAGGGCAAGATAAGTTCGAACATCCACCCGTTGTCCATCTTGTCGGCGAACAGTGCGTTCTTTTCGCCGGGATCGCTACCGAGGTCGAAGATCATCGGAAACTGCGGGGTGACGATCGGCTTTTCGATGCTCTCGCTATAGCGAAGCCATATTTTGATGTTGTTCCACTTGACCGACATCAAAGAGCCATCCGGACCGAAGAACAGCAGCGCATCGCGGCCAGAGTGCTCGCTCTCGCCGACCAGGAACCTGGAGGCATCCACACCATCCATAGGGCGGTCGGTGGGCACCTTATCCGAAACGGACGCGAGAGCCGCCAGCGTCTTGTACCAGTCGTGCGCCGAGAGCATCTCCTCCGAGATCACACCGGCCGGCACTTTGCGCGGCCAGCGGACCATCGCCGGAACACGCATCGAGCCCTCCGTTGGCGGGGTGAAGAAGTCGCCACGCCAGGGTCCGTTCGAACCGCCGAATCCAGCCGACGGAACACAGAGAGCCGCGTTATCGCTGGAGAAGATGAGGATCGTGTTGTCCGCGATCCCGGCCTGCTCCACGCAATCGACGATCTGTCCCACCCGATGGTCCATCTCCGCGATCAGGTCAGCGTATATTCCCAGGCGCGTAGGATTGGTCTGGTCGAAGTCGGGGTGTGCCTTCTCCGGCGGGTGGATATGAGAGAGTGCCACGTAGGTGAAGAAGGGCTTGTCGCTTTTAGCCGCTCGCTGGATGAAGTCGTTGGCCTTTTCAACGATGAGCTCGTCCAACAAGGGACGCACTTCCAAATCCAGCTCGCGCACCGCGGTGGGCTTCTGGCCTTTCTTACCCTCCCATATCTTGGGTGTCTCGATTCCCTTCGCCTTGACGATCTGCCTGAAGGCCGCATATGAGGAATAGCCGGCCTCGTCGACGCTATTGCGGTAGCCCCACCACTCGTCGAAGCCCTGGTCGCCTGGCAAGCGCCCGTCGGTATCTCCAAGATGCCACTTGCCCCACATCGAGGTCGCGTAACCGGCGTCTGAGAGAAGCTCGGCAATGGTGTACTCCCACGGCGTCAACCCAAGTTTTCCCTGACCGGGAACCACCGTGTACGTGCCACAACGCACCGACTGCCGGCCCGTTAGGATCGCGCTGCGCGTGGGCGTGCACTGCGCCTCGACGGTGTAGTTGTTGAAGCGGATTCCTTCGCCGGCGAGTTTGTCGATCCGCGGTGTCGGGATGCTTCCTCCGTAGCAGGAAAAGTCGCCCCAGCCGACGTTATCACACAGGACGAACACAATATCAGGTCGAGTCGTTGTTCCTTGCGTTGTTGCCATTGTCTTTCTCTTTCTTCCTTTGGTATCGATTGCTATCTCAGGCAGGAGCTACGCACCCGAAATGCTCATGCAAATCAGGCTGCCCCAGTCTTTCGTGGGCAGTTCGACTCGCATTCATTCCTGAGTATCGGTTTGCAGTGGATGCGCGGTATGTGATTTTGATCGCTTGTGAGGCGGTTAGGCGGTACGCGCAAATGATGTCTTCCTAAAAGCATTTGCTTCCTCTGCAACGAGTGCGAAGCGGGGTGACGGGGCCCGAAGTGTTGGGCCGCGGCGGAGGGCCGTCACTCACGATGATGAGAGACTGTTCCCTTCAAGAATCTTGGGATACTGTCACTTGTGACAGGGGGCGCGGGGATCCCCAATCGCTTGAACGAGACTTCCCTGCGAAAATATCCAAATGAGTGAAGCAAGCATCTCCCACTACCGCGGATTGGAAAAGATTGGCGGCGGTGGCATGGGCGTCGTCTATAAGGCACAAGACACGCTTCTTGAACGCTTTGTCGCGCTCAAATTCCTGCCCGATCACTTCGCCAACGACGCTGCGGTTCTGGAGCGTTTCCGGCGCGAAGCGCGGGCCGCTTCCGCGCTGAACCATCCCAACATCTGCACCATCTACGAGATCGCCGAAGAAGGTGGCCGTACCTTCATCGCCATGGAACTCCTGGATGGCGAAACGCTGAAACAGTTGATGCAAGAAGGCCCGCTTCCCATCGATCGCGTGATCGAAATCGCCATCGATGTCACCGACGCCCTCGAAGCGGCGCATGAGAAGGGCATCATCCATCGCGACATTAAGCCGGCAAACATCTTTGTTACCAAACGCGGTGGCGCCAAAGTCCTGGACTTTGGCCTGGCAAAGATGGCGCCCATTAAGGAACTCGCGGCCGCCGGGGAGGAGCCTTTCCTGGAGCAACAGCAACTCACTGACGGCCTTGGTGCCGCACTGGGAACGGCCGCATATATGTCTCCCGAGCAGGCGCTGGGCAGGCAGGTCGACACCCGCACCGATCTCTTCTCTTTCGGCATCACTCTTTACGAGATGTGCACCGGCCGGTCGCCGTTTGCGGGAGATACCACCGGAGAGCTCCTGATCTCTATCGTTCAACAAGTCCAGGCCACTCCAGTCCAACTGAATCCCGATGTTCCGGAGGGATTAGCGCGCATCATCGATCGCTGCCTGCAAAAGGACACGAGTCTTCGCTACCAGCATGCATCCGAGATTCGCGCGGACTTGAAGGCAGTGCAACCGAACCCGTCAGCGAAGATGGCGACTCACCTTCCTGTATCTGGAATAGATTCCTCGACGCGCGCATCCTCAGGGCTTCGCGTATTTGCGGATGCCGCTCACGGTGACGCGACATCTGCGTCCACAACCACGCAGTCAAAACCGGTGCAGCGGCGATGGCTCCTAAGCTTCTCCGCGTTGCTGATAGTTGCCGCCGTGCTGCTTGCCTACGATTGGGTGCGCCCCCTACCCGTGCCGAAGGTATCAGATTACGTCCAACTCACCCACGACGGTCAGCCGAAGGCCCTGGTCGGTACCGATGGTTCGCGCCTCTATCTCGGTTTTGCCCGAACCCTCACCTTTAATGCCAGCAGTAGCATCACGCAAATGTCCATTTCCGGGGGCGATCCGGTCCGGATTCCGGCGGCTTCCAATGCGATTCTTCCTCTGAATATCTCTCAAAATGGAGCCGAACTCCTGGTCAAAGACAATCGCGGTACCGATTTTATGGGCCAGCTTTGGAGACTCCCCATTCTCGGAGGCTCCCCCCAGCGATTGGGCGCTCTTGTCGGGCAGGATGCAGCCTGGTCCCCCGATGGTGGCACACTCGTTTACGCCAATCGAAGCGAACTGCTATTGGCCAGGAATGATGGGACAGAATCCCGAAAGTTAGTTTCGGTGCCGGGTCAAGTCTTTTATCCTGCGTGGTCGCCCGCGGGAAGTAAACTGCGGTTTACCGCGATAGACCCTAAGACCGGAGGGAGTTCACTCTGGGAAGTAACGGCGCAAGGGACGAATCTGCACCCGTTGCTTCCGGAATGGCACAATCCTCCGGACGAATGCTGCGGAAAATGGACGGCCGACGGGAAATACTTCGTTTTCCAATCTCAGGGGCAGATCTTTGCCCTCTCCGAGAAGGGAAGGTATCTTCACCCATTCACGCGCAAGCCCATCCAGTTGACTTCCAGCCCGCTCGGTTTGTTCACTCCTCTTCCCAGCAAAGATGGCAAGAAGCTTTTCGTGGTGGGCAGGACCTATCGCGGCGAATTGGAGCGCAGGGACCCTAAGTCCGGCCGGTTCATTCCCTTTCTCTCGGGCATTTCTGCCGAAGTCGCGTTTTCCAAAGACGGCCAATGGATAGCCTATGTCTCCTACCCCGAAGGCATTCTCTGGCGAAGCAAGCTGGACGGTCGAGAGAAAATACAGCTCACCTACCCTCCGTTATTTGCGGGGATGCCCCGCTGGTCGCCCGACGGCAAACAGATTGCATTCGCTGACTACTCCGTCGGCAAACCCGCGAGGATCTACCTGGTTTCAGCCGAAGGGGGCAGCCCCCAGCAACTGCTGCCCGAACATCCCGAGCCTCAGCGGGATCCGAACTGGTCGCCAGGCGGGGACAAGATTGTCTTCGGTGGCGCCCGGGCTGACAACGATTCAGCCATCCGAGTGCTCGATTTGATGACCCACAAGCTTTCTACGCTGCCCGGTTCCCGAGGCCTCTACGCCCCCCGCTGGTCGCCGGATGGGAGGTACATCGTGGCCATGCCGTCGGATCAGTTGAGCTTGGTCCTCTTCGATTTCCAGACGCAGCAGTGGTCGCAAATCGCGAAGGTAAGAGCTGGCTTCCTGAATTGGTCAAGAGACGGACAGTATGTCTACTTCGTGCGCTGGCTAGTCAATCCGGCGGTGCTGAGAATTCGTATCAGCGACCGTGAGGTGGAGCAGGTTTCGGATCTAACCAACCTTCCGACTACAGGTAACCTCGGCCAGTGGTTAGGCCTCGGTCCGGACGATTCCCCGCTCGTACTCGAAAACACCGGGACTCAGGATGTCTACGCCCTCGACTGGGAAGAGCCCTGACGGTTCTATCGGCATCCTTCTCTTCGCGCTGGAAGCTGGGGAGTCCGAAATCTTCGTCATTGTTGTGGCCACGACGGCGGGCCTTCGGAGGCCGGTCATCCGAGTCGTTTGTGGCTGCGTCTCGGCTCGGAACCGTTAAGAGCCTGAAAGCGTACCCCTGCGTGCGGGCTGAAATGGTCGTTTGATATACCTGAACCAATTCCACGTGTACACCTCCTCGGAGCTACATTCCCGGAAAGCCCCCGAAACTTGTGACCCCGTTTATACTCAAGACGATTTGAAGGCAATGGACGGGTGCCCCAGGTTCGCACCAGCGTACCTGGGATGAAAACGATGGGGCGAAGCCCCTTCCAGAGCTTTTTGCAAATCGAGTAAAAGCATTCGAACGTTTCATTTTCATCCCAGGTACGCTGGTGCGAACCTGGGGCACCCGTCCGTTACCTAGAGAATCCCGATATGCTCGTTAGCATACTGGTCAGTTATTGTCTGATGTCTCATCACGTCCATCTGGTCTTGATCCCACACAAGGCCCTCAGCCTGGCGTTGACGCTGAAGGACACAAATGGGCGCTATGTCACCGCATTAACTTCCGCTTGCTCCCCCGCAAATGCGCATCGTCTCGCGCTGTAGGCGAAGGATAGGTCTTGTTCTATGGATTGTCCTCCATCTTTCGATGGAGAAATCGCTCCGCCTTTATTCAAAGGTAACAGCTTGTGTGTGGGAGAACTAACGGAACGGAGACCTTTGTGCGGGAGCCGAGGCGCACTGCGGATCCCTCGGCTTCCTCCGGATTTCCTGTCAAGCTTAGTGGTGTCGATAGACCTCATGCGGCTTTCCTTACTGAAAGCCGCATACGTGACCGTTGATGAGTGCTGCGTAGTAGGAAATCCGGAGTTGGCTCCTAATGAACAACCGTCTTGGGGACCCAAGCGGAGGTAAGCGTCATGCGTTGGTGGTGCGACAAATCTCCCGCTTGCTCACAGCCTTGCTCCCTGGACGGGTGCCCCTGTTCGCGGACTTTCGCGTACATGGGTTGAATACGACCTTTTTCCAATGCTTCCCTGTCCGCCTGTAGGCATATTCAATCTCTTGGGCCTCGTTCATGCGGAGAGTTCCCCTATCTCAGAGAGAAACTCAGATGGATGAACAGGCTTCTGGAGTAAGCGGAAATCGTAACCCTGAGCGCGAGCACTTTCCAGTAGATCCAGCGTAGTAGCCTGCCCCGAAAAGAGTAAGATTTTGCAGTTGGGATACTGTGCTCTCATTTGGATTGCCAAATCAACCCCAGAAATGCCGGGCATCGCAACATCCGATATGACCAGGTCCGGCGACTCCAGGCGAGCGGCAGCTAGCGCCTCCAACGGAGAGGTGAAAAACCTCGCAGAAAAGCCATTGATCTGCAATATTGCGGCGAGAGTGGACGCGATGACAGGTTCGTCATCCACGATGAAAATGCATCGAGGAGACACATAGACCTATTCCTGAATTGTTCCGGTGCGTTAAGTTGCCGAGGAAGGGGTTATCTGTAGTGATTATCTCTCCCGGCTGACCCGCAGTCTGCTCACTATTGCTCACCGGAGCTTCGAAGCCTCAGGCGGTCCTATCCACAGATAAGTTGCCCGGTCATAGAGCCCAGTGGTACACACAACTAGCGCCTGGACAGTATGCGAAGCTCAGACGACCGGACGGTGACCATGAGGACGCTGATACTGCTAAATGTTGACGTAAAGATTGTGATAGCGGCAATCTGCTTCAGCTCTGGGTTTCCGGATTTGGGGTTTGTTCCAGTGCCGGAGTGAAGCGGAAGCTAACGCCTGAACAGTACGCGAGACCGAGGTGCCCCTGAGCGGCGCTAGTCGTCAATGCTTGAGCGGCGCGCTCCGGTAGGCTCACGAAACGGCCTCAACTCGAGAAGTTCCTCAGCCACATACCCGGTAGTTGTTCCGTCTGAAAATGTCACAAGCAAACCATCCTCGCCGTCGCGTTCCGCGGTCAGTATTTGTATCGGTTCGGCCATAGGGAAAGATTTAAGCGAAAGTGAAACCCCGCGCTGTGTCGTTTTGCTCACTTCCTAAAGCTTCAACGGGTATCTTTCGATCAGCGCTTAAGTAGTGCTGGATGAACGGTAAGTAGCGCTCCCAACTGTACGCTGGTATTCGAAGATGAGCGTGTCGACGATCGATCCGTCTTCGCCCCTCCTCGCCTTGGCGGTGTTTGGTTTGTCATCACACGTACTGCCAGAAAAGCGGGTCCTCAAAACCGCTCCACGGGCTTGGATTTGCCACGACTCGCCGGGCGAGGACGACACGTTCGACTGAGCCTCATTTAGGCTTGGGATACCCCGCAAACTCCTCGCCCGGCTTGATGTTTGGGTACTGAGCAATGCTCTTCTCGTACCCGGCGACGAAGGGCAAGATAAGTTCAAACATCCACCCGTTATCCATCTTGTCGGCGAACAGCGCGTTCTTTTCGTTGGGGTCGCTGCCGAGGTCGAAGATCATCGGAAACTGCGGGGCGACGATCGGCTTTTCGATGCTCTCGCTATAGCGAAGCCATATTTTGATGTTGTGCCACTTGACCGACATCAAGGAGCCGTCCAGACCGAAGAACAGGAGCGCATCGCGGCCAGAGTGCTCGCTTTCGCCGAGCAGGAACCTGGAGGCATCGACACCGTCCATGGGGCGGTCGGTGCGCACCTTATCCGAAGCGGAGGCGAAAGCCGCTAACGTCTTGAACCAGTCGTGCGCCGAGAGCATCTCCTCGGAGATGACACCGGCCGGCACTTTACCCGGCCAGCGGACCATCGCCGGAACTCGCATCGAGCCCTCCGTGGGCGGGGTGAAGAAGTCGCCACGCCTGGGTCCGTTCGAACCGCCGAATCCAGCCGACGGAACACAGAGAGCCGCGTTATCGCTGGAGAAGATGAGGATCGTGTTGTCCGCGATCCCGGCCTGCTCTACGCAATCGACAATCTGTCCCACCCGATGGTCCATCTCCGCGATCAGGTCGGCGTATATTCCCAAGCGCGTAGGATCGGTCTGGTCGAAGTCCGGGTGTGCCTTCTCCGGCGGGTGGATATGAGAGAGTGCCACGTAGGTGAAGAAGGGCTTGTCACTTTTAGCGGCTCGCTGAATGTAGTCGTTGGCCTTTTCAACGATCAGCTCGTCCAACAAGGGACGCACTTCCAAATCCAGCTCGCGCACCGCAGTGGGCTTCTGGCCTTTCTTACCCTCCCATATCTTAGGTGTCTCGATCCCCTTCGCCTTGACGATCTGCCTGAAGGCTGCATAGGAAGAATAGCCGGCCTCGTCGACGCTATTGCGGTAGCCCCACCACTCGTCGAAGCCCTGGTCGGCTGGCAAGCGCCCATCGGTATCTCCGAGATGCCACTTGCCCCACATCGATGTCGCGTAACCGGCGTCTGAGAGAAGCTCGGCTATGGTGTACTCCCATGGCGTTATCCCGAGTTTTCCCTGACTGGGAACCACCGTGTAGGTGCCACAACGGACCGACTGCCGGCCGGTTAGGATCGCGCTGCGCGTGGGCGTGCATTGTGCCTCGATGGTGTAGTTGTTGAAGCGGATACCTTCACTGGCAAGTTTGTCGATTCGCGGCGTCGGGATACTCTCGCCGTAGCAAGAAAAATCGCCCCAGCCAACGTTGTCGCACAGGATGAACACGATATTAGGTCGAGCCGTCGTTTCCTCGCGTTGTTGCCATTGTCTTTCTCTTTCTTCCTTTGGTGTCGCTAGCGATCTTAGGGGAGCTACGGTGCACACTGCACATGCAAATCAGGCCGTTTGCCTCGACGTTCCCCCGGCAGTTCAACACGTAGCGGGTTAAGTCGTAACTGTCATTTGTGACAGGCAGCGCGGAAGGCTACTTTCAGGTCCGGCATTTGCAACCGAAATGCAGGAAGCAAATGTTCTTTCCATCAGGCTTGCGTCGATGCTGCCGGCCGCACCAATGGCTACGATCTGCGTGCGCGGTGTTCGCTCGCCCCACTCTTCCTGCAGCGAGACGTCCACACGCCTTCCGACCACCTGCAGCACCGCACGCCGCTGCGGCGAGTCGGTGCTGTAGATTACCCCTTTGGCCCGGTAAATAGTCCCTGGCAACTTACGCAATGTTTCCCGCAATGCTTCCAGCGCCAGTGGCTGATCAGTCTCGTAGCTCCAGGTGCTGAACACCTTCGAGTGGTCGTGCGCATGGCTCCCGTCATGACACGAAGATTCGCTGCAGCCGTGTTCCACTGTGTCCGAGCTGAGACTTGCGCGAACAGGATCGAAGCGCCCGACACCCAACAGGATCTCGTAGGGTACCTGGCAGTAGTTGGTCTCAACGATGCGAAGACGCCTGAAATGTTGGTCGAGCCACACCTTGACCTTGGCGACCTGCTCGGGTCCGGCAAGGTCCACCTTATTAAGGATCAGCAGGTCCGAGAAGGCGACCTGGCGAAGTTTGAGCTCCATCAGTGGGGGATACTCGGGGTGAGCGAAGACCTCCTCGGCATCCACCACGCAGATGACGCTGTCGAGCCGGAGCCGGTCCCGCAGATTGGCATCGATGAACGTCATGGAGATCCCGGCGGGATCAGCGACACCACTGGCTTCAAGCAGGATGTATTCGATGGCCTCCCGGCGAGCGAGCAGGGCGGTGACCGACTCCACCAAATCATCGCGAATCTGGCAGCAGACACAGCCGTTAGACAGGCTGATCATGTTACCGTCCACGCCGACGACGAGTTCGGCGTCAATATTGATCGAGCCGAAGTCGTTCACGAGCACCGCCACGCGCAGGCCGTGATTCCCAGTCAGGATGCGATTCAGCAACGTCGTCTTTCCCGCACCGAGAAAGCCGGTCAGGATCGTGATCGGAACGGTCGTGCCGTTGTCTTCGATGAGTTCCATGATTCGGGCTCCTGCTCAAAAAGCGCCCGGCTGGGAAAAACCGGGACCTCCATGAAGTGACCGGCGCCTTGCCGCGGCGTGTACAGCATGGCGACGGGATCACACTGCTATTTCTTGATGAATTTACTTAGATCGATGTTCATCACCTTCGCTAGCGCGAGGAGATCCACCTCCGCCGGATTCGGGAGCTTGGTCAGCGGCTCGCGGTAAAGTTCTGGCGGATAGTACTTGTGCGGATCAATCTCGTTATCGCGCGTCTGTTGCTCCTGCTGTTCCTCGCGCGGCAGCCTCGGCTGCGGGACCACGCCCATGCCTGTCGCAATCGGCAATGGATCGCCGAACAGCAGGGTGGGCTTCGGCAGGGACATCCCAGCGAATCCCGGCAGGGCGGCCATCCGATGCCAGATCGCGTCCTTGGTCACATTAACGACGGCTACGTCCGGTGCGCCATACAGGAAAAGCCCTTTCCAGTGGACGCGAAGGTCCGCGCTTTGCTCGTTGAGAGTGTCGTTGTCATAAGCGAGGTGCGTCGCAATGCCGCAGCGCGGATTGACCTGGTTGATGAGGTAGCCTGTCGCGTAACCCAGCGTGTGGTGGGTGTCCACGGTGTAGTTGTAGAGGAACTCCGGCAGCCCATACTTGAGCTGATTAAGGCGTGCCAGATCGGGCATCAACTCGGTGACGAAGACATCCACGCCCTTGGCATACTTGGCCGTCAGGTCGTCCGGCCGCCCGTCCCCGGTCCACACGAACGAAAGCCCGTTCCAGTCGAGACGGTAGGCCGAGGCGCCGTCCTTGGCGTGTGAGCGCCGCCAATGGCGGATCGTGACTCCATTCTTCTCATAGCAGATTCCGTACTCGTCCTTCCAGTCGAACTCGTTGACCTCGACCTCGTATCCTTCCCCAATCGGAAAGAGGTCGAAGGCTTCCAGATGCCACTTGAGCATCTGCTTCATGCCGGCGATCATGGCCTTGGTTCCTAGCTCTGGGGTGCGGCCAGAAGGCCCGGTGACCCGCAGCGGCATGCTCCACCGTCCTCCCCATGCTGAGAATGGCAGCAGATACGACAGGTCGTGGTAGTGGTCCACGTGCAGGTGCGTAAGGAAGATGTCGTTGATATCCGGCAACGGGACACCCATCGCGAGGATGTTCTTGATGCAGCTGGGACCAAAGTCGAAGAAGAAGCGGTCGCCGTTGCCGAGTTCGACCATGATGGCCGTGCCAGCCTGGTCGCGGCGGATTGGGACGGGGCAACTGCCGACAAACGAGATCCGCATCTCGTCAGCTCCGATGGTCTCACTGCCGGGAAAATAATTCATCCGGCTGCGCACGGACTGCGTTGGCTGGTAGTAGGGTGGGAATTGCAGGCCGGTGCCCGGGCCCCCGCCGTAGGGATTCACAGGCATGTTGGTTGTACTAGGATCGGCTCCTGTTGGAATCTTCTTGCTGTCGTCAGTTGCCATGGCTGATCTCCTGGTTAAAAGTTCGTGGGATCGATCGAGCTCCATTGGGATGGCATCGCCGCCCGCTGTAAGCCGGAAATCAAATTGCATTCACCGTAGTTCAAGGCCCCATCAACAAGATCCAGGTCCGGGGAACCAAAGATCCGCCGGCGGACCGTCCGTTTCCTAGTGGTCCATCGTTCCTCTCCATCAGCCTTTTTCGCGGCGAGCGCGTTTAGCCTTTTCCAGCGAATCGATCAAGCGCTGGTACGCCGCGGCGTTCTGTACGACCACTTCCGCCTTCCCGTTGACGGTTAACAACTCGGGTCGACCCGTCCGCCTGAGCCGATCAAGGTGAGTCTTTGCATTGCGGGCAAAATCTGTAAGGGAACCAATGTCCTCAGGTCTGATCAAGACTCTGCCCCCCATCGACTGCTTTACTGACGAATCAGCTGCGAATCACATGTGAATTAGCCTGAAGGTAGGCGCGTCGATTCTGAAGTGTCTATGCAGTTTCGGCAAAATTGAAGAAATTAATCGCTACATTCAAGCACTCGCTGCAATCAACACGTACAGTCATCACCCCGATGGCAACCTAACCTCTCAGGCGAGTGGAAAGCAGTGATGTCCATCACGCGGCGGAGGAACGACACTTTGTCATGCGGCAGACGGGGATGGAGCCGGGATAGAGGAAGGACATTGTCTATCTCCTTCTTCCTGCCGCATCGAGAGCATCTTGGGGGAGCCACGGCACCCCAAATGCACGTGCAGATCAGGCCGTGCTCCCAGCCTTCCCCGGCACAGTTCAACACGTGTTACGTCGTAACTGTCACTTGTGACAGGCAGCGCGGAAGACCACTGTCACGTCTGCCATTCGCAGCCGAACATACAGGAAGCGAATGTCATTGCCATCAAACTCGCGTCGCCCGATCGCAGGCCGCTTTATGCTCTTGGCAGCATAAGAATGTGGTAAACGGGAAAGCAGAGCAAGACCATGGCAACCACCAGCAATCCAAGCCGCACACCACGAATCTTGAAACGCTGGCTGATCGCGATCAGCAACAGCACAGTTGCCAATGTCACCGTCGCTTTCACATATGCGTCGGCGTGTTGCCGCCCTCGAGTGCCCTCCTCGAAGACCTCTGTGGCTTGATCATTCAATTTGGCGGCCTGCTCCGTCTTTGAGCTTCGGTATTCCGCCATGTACTGGGGACCCGCCGGAGCATTGGGGTTGTTGAGTGGGTCGGTCTTCTTCCAAGCTTCAAAGGCGGGACGAAACTCTGGAAGGAAGCGCCTTTCAAAAAGGCTGGTGAGCTTGGCGTTGCCCTGTGCTTCGGCCTTCAGCCACTCAACCACGGTGGAAGCGTTGTACATACGCTCCTGATTGGCGGAGGTGGCGAGTCCCTCGGCCTGAATCCGCAGTTTGCTCGCTTGGCCGTATAGTTCTGACTGGTTCCCAGTCCAGAGAGCTGCCTGATAGCCGCTCCAGGCTGTGGCAATAGCCACTATCGCCAGCACTAAAGCCTCTGCAATCTCCAGCATTGCGTGTCCTAAAGACTGCGATTCTTCATGCTCGCTGAGGTGATGGGCGATTTCAATGTTGGCGCTCCCAGTTTCGGGCATTAGAGAACACCTCCTAGATCATTAAGAGAGGACTTGCCCGGTGGGGTGATGAGGAAATCGCCTGCCCCTTGCCGGGACGCCCGAGGCTAACGACTATGCGGTCACTGAGGGGAATTTGTCAATGATCGCGAACGCCGGCGAACCTCGCCGGCGTAACGTGCCGCTTGATTGCGTATTCCAGGAGTTCCGCGTTCGTACTAAGCCTCAACGTCTCCATGATCCGGTACTTATGAAATGCGACTGTGCCCGGTTTAATGTCGATAGTCTTTGCCACTTCTTTCATCGTCATTCCTTCCGCGAGTAGCTGCAGAATCTCACTTTGCCTTGCTGTAATGCGCTCCTCTGCCTTAAGAGATCCCCCCTGATTGATAAGGAACTCCACGGTCTCCCTGGCAATGAGCGGCGAGAGGTAGGATGCCCGTTGGTTGACCCTGCGGATAGCAAACAAGAGTTCGCCGGCAGCTGAGAGTTTATCGACGTAGCCAGAAGCGCCGCGGCGGAATGCTTCAGCCGCCAAGTCGGGTTCGATGCTCATGGTCATGAAGACGAGCTTGATCCACGGCATTTTGCAATGAATCTGTTCACCCGCATCCAGTCCGTTTAAGTGAGGCATGTAGATGTCAAGAAGGATTATGTCGGGATTCAGGGCAGCTGCGGCCGCCATTAAAGAACGGCCGTCCGTAACAATTCCAACGACTTGAAATTCCGGCTCCAACAGACGTTTGCATCCGTCCGCCAAAAGTTCGTGATCATCGGCTATTAAAATGCGCGCCGCGGGCGATGGTTCCCTCATGAGAGGCCTCGCGAAGAGTGACCCTTGAACAAGCCCCATGAATGACCTGGGTCCAGCGCCTCACTGCAAAGCACAATCAGGCGATTGCTCGCTGGAATGAAGTGCAGCTCACTCGCAAGGGACTTGCGCCTCTTGAGACGCGTATTGTTGATTTGGCTCATACCGTTACCGTATCGGCTCGCGCGCTTCATTGAAGTTTGTTGTAGCCCGTAGCTCCTCTCACCTAGACTTTTCGCGGCGTTCGCGTTTGAGCTTTTCCACCAATTCAATCAAGTTCTGGTAGGCTACAGCGCTCTGCACAACCACCTCAGCCTTCCCATTAACCGTCAACAACTCAGGACGGCCGGTCCGCCGGAGTCGATCGAGGTGAGCCTTCGCATTTCGAGCAAAATCAGTAAGTGACCTAATATCCTCGAGTCTGATCAAGGATCTGCCCTCCATCGACTGGCTCACCATGATTCAGCTGCGAATCACATGTTAATTAGCCTGAAAATAGACGACCAGGTTCTCATGTGTCTATGCAATTTCGGCAAAATTGGAGAATTCGTAAGTTGATCTAAGTCGCCGCGTCCACCTATTGTTTCCCTCGTTGAATTCGCCTCGCAACTGCGTGCAGCGTACCTCCGAGGCGCCTTCTTCAACAGCTCCCATCAAATACACGCAAGCGACTGATCAACTGCAGCTGCGCTCTAATCCGGACCCTTTCGGTGGCGAAGATAACGAGCCGAATAGGGAATCGACAGGACCCCGGTTCGCGGTTCAGATTTTCCATGAGCTGCAGATCAACCTGGTGCTAACTTCAGTGCAACATGGAATCAACGCCGCTGCAGCAGGTCAACCATGGGCTGCTGGCTGACACGAATATGGCCGGAGCTTGGCCGATCAAGATCGATGATTACGACAAGAACCAGAGTAATAGAAACCGCCAACATCAACATTGAGAAGATATTCCGTCGTCCGTTCACACCGAACGAATAGCCGACAAGTATAACTGAGAGCAGACTTACGGCTGCGTTTATATAGATCACACTCTCCGGCACATGATTTTGGAATGCCATCCAGCGAGCTTCCCCCAAATCGATGGCCTGATTGAATGACTGCAACAGCAAACCGGACCTTACCGGATCTGGATCTTGTCGCGCATACGTAACTGCCTTGGTCCAGATTTCGGTTTGCAAACGCTCGGTTTGTCTGTTGAAATCCTGGAGCCGTGCGAGATCACTTCCTGCATTCCCGTATTGAACCCGAACATTGACATACTGGCGAAGTAGACTCGAGATCTCGGGGCCCACCGGATCGGGGAGAAGTTGGGCCCGAAGAGAGGATGTACCGATGGCGTCGGCTTCTTCCAACACGAGTTGCTTGCGGGTCTCGAACCGTGACACCGCCATCGACATCGTGAACCCCAACAACAGTGCGAGAATCCCAAGTAGGGCGGCCTCAACAGTAACGATCTGCGGCTGAATGCTTTCGGGCGCGCGAGCCTCAAGCTTACGTCCCAGCCGGAAGCCTACCTCGGTGGCCGCCAGCATCAACGCGAGCAAGACCCCATTAATGAAGACCTCATTGGTTCTGTAAAGTAGACTTTCGTTCACAACCTCTCCGCCCAAAAACGCTACATTTCCGGGATCCACGAAGCTCTTGCTTTTCGTCAACGATGGAGACGGCCGGATGGACTGAAAGTACACCAGCGCCCAGTTCCTTGATCTCGCACATCTGACGGTGCTTCACTCCATCCTGTCAAACTCGACGTGGTCAAACTCCGGCAGCTTTTGGATGAACTCGAACGGATCAAACGGGAGTTTTGAAACATCCATGCGTGGTCGTCCTGCGGCAATAGTTTCCGGACGCGCATTCTCGATGCCGGTCAGCGGGAAGGCACGAGCCTCCCCGGCGTTCGGGTATTTCAGCATCCAAAGCTGGTGGCGGGTCCTCATGATGCTAAACATGCCCTTGGCAGGAAACATCGGCAGCATCTTAGCGTTTTGTTCGCGCGGATCAGTGTAGAGATCGAAGAAGGCTGCTCCAGAAAGACCGGGGTGTTCACCCACCCAGACACGCTTGTATCGCCCCTTGACAGTCGCAGCCAGGATGTTGCCTGTATAAATGAAAACATAATCACGCCGGCTGAAGGTGTCGCCCTTCAGAAACAGCGCGGTTTGATCCAGACCGTCGATGATGCGATCGGTCGGGACATATTCCATTGCCCCTGCTAAGCGCGCGAAGGTGGTAAACAGATCGGTCTCGTGGATGATGTCGCCGACGGTCTGCCCAGGCTCGATCACGCCCGGCCACCAAGCCATCGCCGGAACGCGGACGCCACCCTCGAGGTAGTCCCCTTTGCCGCCACGGTAGAGCGTCTCGGTCATGCCGGGCGGCCCGTTGTGCGTCATCGGACCGTTGTCCGCCATCAGGATGACGAGAGTGTTCTCCGCGATGCCGAGGGTTTTCAACTCAGTCATCAAGGTGCCGATCCAAGTGTCCAGCCGCACCAGACCCTCCTGCGGAAACCCGCCACTGGCAGTCAGCCGGTTCGGAAAGCCGAGGAAGGAAGTCCCGAGAGGCCAGTAGTCGACAAAGAACGGCTTCTTTTCCGCTGCATTCTTGCGTATGAATGCAATGGTGCGGCTCTGCATCTCAGGATCGAGCTTCATGTAGTCATCATGGTTTGGCGCTCGCCCAAATTCCCGTACCGGGCCGCCCTTCGTGCCTTCCAAAGCGAATACGTAGCCCTTCGGGCGCCAACCCGGATCCATGTCATAGGGATCCTTGCCGAACATTTCGGGAAACATCACAGCTGGCGTCAGCGCCGCCATCTGGCCCTGCGGCGTGTATAGGCTCGGCACCTGGTTGTAAGGCGTCCACAGCGCCTCATCGAAGCCGTGGTTGGTCATGTAGCTGGCTTCAATGTCGCCGACATGCGCCTTGCCGTAAAAGGCCGTCGCGTATCCGGCCTTGGAAAGCACATCCGCAGTCGTGATTTCGGAGGCGGCTAACCCGCCGTACTCATAGGGGAAGCCGACGTTGAACATCCCATTGCGTACGGGATGGCGGCCAGTCAATACTGCCGCCCGGCTCGGCGTGCAGGACGGCTCGGTATACATCCGCATGAAGTTGATGCCCTCGGAGGCCAGGCGGTTCATGTTCGGCGTTTCAAAACCGCGCACCTTCTGGATAGCAGGAATACCTATCTCACCGACCGCTGTGTCGTCCCACATGATGTGGATTATGTTGGGTGGCGCACCGTATTTCTTCCTAAGCTCGGCCAGCTTGTTGTCGATGTCCTGATTTTCGGCGATCCACTGCTCGCGGCGCAGCATTTCAAGGATGTAGTACTCACTATCGTGGATAATTCCATGCCCAGCACTCTGTTCAGTAGATTGGTTGACATCGGCGTTCATAATGGCGCTTTCTCCTTACAAGCTCTAGCCTCTATCGGCTGGTTCACCGGTGATACAGCTGCGAATCAGATGTGAATTAGCCTGAAGGTAGGCGACCGGGATTTAAGGTGTCTATGCAATTTCGGCAAAATTGAAAGAGATTTGTCCATAGATCCAGGCCATCGCGTGCAGGCTTCTGTTTGGTCACTGAATTTGCCTCATAGTTGCGTCCATCGTAGCCACGAGCTACTTTCTTCAAACCGCACCGTCAAGCACACAGCAAGGTGCAGCGATATCGGCGCTACTTCAGCCGGTACTCATTACAAATGGTGAAGGGTCTTGGACGGCAATTCACCGAAGAGGCAGCGGTAATCCCGAGCGAAACGGCCTAGCTCCCAAACACCGAATTGTGTAGCAATATCCGTGACAGTCGCCATTGAGGGATCCGACGCTTTGAGCGCTTTCCGAACCAGATGCAATGTCCTCCGGTTTAAATATTCCACCGGTGCTGCGCCGAAGTACCCTTGAAACGCATCACGAAGCGTTCGCTGAGAAACACCAGCCGCAGTGGCCAGCTGTTCCACGGAAAGGTACTCGCCACCGTGCTGGTCGACAAAGTCCATAGACGTGCGAATAATCTGACGTCGCGGAACCGCATGCCGGCCAAGCCTGTGTTCGACTTCACGCGGCAGGGCAAGCACGTTGCGGATCTCGTCGCATAACTTCTCCTCGGTGGCTTCTTGCGCGGCGGCCGAATCGAAACTGCCAGGCGCACGTTGCACGGCCCCATCGAGCTGTGCAATGGCCGATCGAAATCTCTCTATCCTTTGGCGAGGTAATTGGAAAACACCGCGCATGGAACCGAGAGCGGCTGCTGTCTGCAAATTTGTGCCGGCAAGCTTCTCATTCGGAATATAGAGGGAACACCACCGTCTCGGAGAGGCGTCTGCAGCCAGGCAGAATTCGTCGCCTGACCCGACGACCATCAGGGTAAGTTCGTCCAACCGCCGCCCATTTCCCAAAAACGACGCCGCCCCCTGTGTCTGGAGAAAAATTGTGAGCCCGCCGAGCTTCGAGGCTCCCTCTACAACGGCTCTACCTCCTGCCTGGCCGAATTGAACGCCCAACTTATTGACAATAAGGTTGGTGAGAAGCCAATTTCCTCGATCGGCTCCTAGAAGCATCGCACGCAAGCTGGCATGGCGGTTCGCTTCGAAGAAAGCATCGAATGAAGTGAACGTTTGTGTAGGCATCGTACCTTTCTTGCTCGGACCCTGGATCGTTACTTCCGGAGGGCAGATGAGGAACGGATTGCGCTATTTTGCCCATCGCCTCCACCAGGTCAAGAAGCTAGGACTCAATAGCCAGAAAAGCACCTGTCACAACGGACAGGTAGCCCACTCGCGCTGGGGCGCTCATTTGATTACTCAATACAGGCGGCGCCTTTTCAGGGGCGTACCTAGGGTTGCCGATCACAATTCTGTAAGTCGCCCCTGGTATGGCTATCACATTGACTGCGATGTTGCTTGTGACGGACGTCACACACAGCTTCGCAACCGTCCTATAGGATTGCTGATGTCTTTCCCTAATTGCACGTTCTGACCGCGCCTCGCTGCACAGCCTACGGCGTGCAGGAGTCTCCAATGGCAGACCAAACCTATCGTGTACACCTTACGACCGGCACTGTTCAGCATGTGATTGCCTCAACTGTACAAATCCACGGTGAACATCTGGTATTTTTGGATTTGAAGGGTAAGCTCACCGCGCTATTTTTATCCGGGCTGGTTCGGAGATGGAATATACTGCCCAACGCAACAAGAGCCTCTCGTTGCCGATCTGGTGCTAAGGCTGTCAGCGAACGCTACAATCACGCCAAAGAGATCAAGCATTCTGCATGAAGCGATTCGCCGTCTGCTTGGACGTTCAGGACGTTCAGGGTCCCGCGCCCCCCCGCGTCCCCCAGACAATTCCGCCAGCATTCCGCACCCAACTACGCGCGGCCAATTGACCTTGGTCGTACTTTGGGATTCCATGCGACGCTTTTCCCCTCACACCCCGATACGTTTGCATCGGCGATTTGGCACTCATCGAGAATGGGAAGCGCATTCGCTCCCGAGCCTCAATCGTGCCGCGTGGAGGGCTGCGCCGGCATCGTGCGCCGGCGCGACAGACAGAACCACGCCTTAGCGTCGTTACCGCGGAACTCGGCTGATCGCAACTCGACGATCTCTAACGCAGGCTCGATTGCGAGCGTGACTTCGCGTGCCGAGCGGCGCGGCGGACCGAAATCGCGTGACGGACCTTCAGTGCTGCCGATCAAGCTCAGCCACAAGCCGCCCGGCGCCAGTGCAGCAGCGACTTGTGCCGCGAATCGCTGCCTTTCGACTGGTTCATCGAATACGTGAAAGCAACCGCGGTCGAACACGAACTGGAACGGACCATCGGGCGGAGGCGCGGCGAGAAAGTCCCATGCGGCAAAGCGGCAGCGCAAAGCGCGTCCCTGCATCTTGGCCTGCGCTCTTTCGACAGCTAGCGGCGAGACATCGACTCCGAGTACGTCGAAGCCGCGTTCCGCCATCCAAATAGCATTCGTGCCAGTACCCGCCCCGATCTCAAGCGTCGCACGTGGCGTGACCGCACCCGAAGTGATGAACTCGACGAGCAGAGGCTCTGGTTGCCCGGTGTCCCATGGCAGCTGTCCGGAAGCGTAGCTCTCATTCCATGATGGGTGCGACGTCACAATATGAGTTTAGCTCCATCAGCAGCGGCGTCAATCGAGCAGGACCCGTATTTTCGCAACCACCCAGAACACCAGATTCGGCTCGCTGGTCACTTGGCGATTTGTCGTAAATTGGCCATCGCTCACCCACGTGAAACGGGCGAAAAGGGTGGATAAGATGTCCTATATGCCAGCGCAGGGACATCCGTACGTTGTGGCGTGCCTCGGTTCAAGCAGCACGGCAGGGAAAGGCCAGGCCTTCAACTGGATCGGAGCGTTACAGAACAGGCTGGGACAGGAACGATTTGTATTGCGCAATTTTGGGGTTGGAGGCGACCTTGCCTACAACGCCCTTCAACGGCTTTCTCAGGTGATCGAATCGAACCCTCAAAAGGTTGTGGTTCTCATCGGCGCTAACGATGTTCTGGGCATTGTGTCGGCTAAGGTGAGAAAGTTCTACCGATTTGCAAAGAAACTTCCTCAAGATCCATCTCCTAAATGGTTCCGAAGCAATCTCCAGACTATCGTTCGGCGACTGAAAGAAGACACCTCTGCGGATCTCGCGCTCTGTTCCCTGGCCCCGATCGGTGAAGAATTGGATTCGACGAACCCGTTCCAGCGCGAAATCAATCTGCAAGTCCGGAGATTCAGCACAATCATTCGAGAAGTCGCAACAGAAGAAAATATCGACTACATCAGTGTCTATGAAGCATTCAGCGCGCAGATGAAGAATTCACGGCGCCGTCCTTTCTCGGAGTTCCGTTTTCTCGCGTTTTATCGCGATGCATTCCGTACGCTGGTGCTCAGAAAGAGCCCTGATGACGTCTCCAGGTTAAATGGCTGGGAGTTTCATACAGACGGGGTCCACCTGAATAGCCGCGGTGGGTTGCTCGTTGCTGATCTTGTGCAGACGTTCATTGAGAATGACGGCAAGAGCGCTAAAGAGAATCCCCGCTGACCATCCGAGAGTCGTCGAGTTTCTCAACTATCGCCTTCAGGCGAATGCACGCATCAAGCGGGGGCACCCTTCTGAACTCCGGGCGGATCGTCGCCTATCCGGAAAGAACCGCATTTTTGGGGACTACTTCCGGATAGGCGGTGATAGGCCGGAACGGATCGTTTGCGGCGCCGGAATCGCGAAGTAAATCATTAATGCAGCGCGGCTGGCATGTACTGCGAATGTTCCCCAACTCCATCAGGTCAGCGAACCGAAGCGCATCGACATCGGCGTTTTCTCTCGCCGGCTTCTCATCGGCAGTAAAGGCGAGGAGGCAAACCGATGAAACTAAATCGTGGCCCATCAGGGACGGCGTCTGCATCGACCACCAGCCTTTCGGCCTTTCAGATTGCTTTGCTCGACCACGTGGTGGATAATTTCGTGGGCCGATAGGGCGCCAAGCAGTGAGAATGCCAAAGACATATCGGACGCATAAGTGCCCCGTAGGCTCAAGGTGCTTGTCATGAAAGCAACAACGCGGCGGAAGGAAATCGCGAAAACAGAACGGCCGGCCGAGCTGATTTACGCACTGGACGAGAGACCGCCCTGGCCGCAGTTGCTGGTGCTTGGGTTGCAGCACGTTGCCGTCATTTGCCCTTACCTGGTGATGGTGGTGCTGGTGGTAGAAGCTGCGAAATTGCCGCATGACGCAGCCCAAAACGCCCTTGGCCTCGCCATGATCGCGGTCGCAGTCATGACAATTCTGCAAAGTTTACGGCTCGCACAGATCGGTTCCGGGTATCTTTGTCCGCCGGTCGTCTCCGCTATTTATCTTCCTTCGAGCATTGCTGCGGCCGCATCGTTTGGGTTCCCGGCCGTCTGTGGGATGGTGACATTCGCCGGCGCGTGTGAGGTCGGGGTTTCGTTTCTCATCAACCGGACGCGAAAGCTATTTCCAGCTGTCGTTTCTGGTGTGGTCATCATTGCCGTGGGGCTGGAACTGGGAAAGATCGGCGCTGGTGTGCTGTTGACACATAATGCTGCGCACCCCGATCTGATCACGAACTCTTTCGCGACGGCTGCCTGCGCGCTCGCGTCGACGACGGGCCTCGCCATCTGGGCCAGGGGATGGCCCAAGCTATTCTGCTCGCTGATCGGGATTCTGGTGGGATACTTCGCGGCGGCTGCGTTCCACGTGTTTCCCTCGAGCTTCCTCACCGATTTTGCGGCAGCGCATTTTTTCCGAGTGCCTCGCATCAGCTTTTTATCCTATTCGTTTGCGCCTTCCTTCGTTGCGCCATTTGCCATCGCGGGGCTTGCCTCGGGGCTGCGCGTGATTGGAGTGCTGACGACCTGTCAGCAGATGAACAACGCGGCCTGGCGCCGGCCCGACATGCAAAACATCGAAGCTGGTGTCCGGGCCGATGGTCTTGGCTGCCTTATTGGCGGGTTATTGGGAGTCTCGGGCATGAGCGCAAGCCCGAGCCTGGTAAGCATTGAAAAGAGCACGGGCGCTACCAGCCGGGTGATCGCGTGGTCGATTGCATTGTGGCTCATTCTCTTGTCTTGCCTGCCGAAATTTGCCGGGCTCATCGTGAACATGCCCCGCCCGGTGATGGCGGCGGCGCTGTTCTTTAATGGCGCTCTCATGCTGGTAGCGGGCATACAGATTATCGCCAGCCGCCCGATCACACTCAGGGCGACGGTCGTTATCGGATTTTCGATTTTAGCGGCGATGACCGTGGCGGTTTATCCGGAGTTCTACCGTTCGCTTCCGGGATGGACGCAGCAGTTCACCAGTTCGATCATTTCCATGTCGGTGCTGGTTGCCGTACCGCTCAATGCCCTCTTCCTGCTCGGCACATGGCATTACAGCCAGTTGTTCCTGGGGACAGCTTCCACACCCGCGACGACGGCGTCCTTCGACGTTTTCTTTGAGAAGCAGGCCAACGAATGGAAGATTCCGGGCGAGGACGCCGCGCGGGTGCGCTCGGTGGTCGACACGGCGATTGAGGATATCACCGCGAATGCCAATGGGCCGGTCGAACTGCAAATGGGGAGCGACACTTTTGACATTGTGGTGACGCTACGCTACAAGGGCAATCTGCCCATGCTGCCGGACCCGCGTCCGCGGAGGGAAATGGTCGAGGAGCAGAGCTTTATCAGTGGGCTTACCGGGTATCTCTCCGGAGTGCATGCGGACCGCATCGAACGCAGCGCCAAAGGAGAGGAGTGCGAGATAAAGCTGCTTTTCCGGTTGTGAGTGCTGCTCGCAGTGCCGGTGTGAGGTTCTATTGCTGACGGGCACGAAGGTTTCGTGGAGTTCGGCGGCCAACTGCATCATCCGCACCCCGCCTGGGATGTCATTATCGGGCGCCAGGAGGTTGTGCTCGGGACAGGGCGTTTTCTCGACGACAACGAAGGAGTGAATGTACGCAGTGCCTTCGATGGCGTGCGCATTGGATACGACAAACCAAAAGGCCGCGTCGATCTGATTGCTATTAAGCCGGTCGGGATCAACCCGGGCGTCGGCCACGTTGCTGTGGCATCAAAAGGGTGCTATGAGAGACCGAACTTTGCCATTCCCGTGCGTTTTGGGGAGTCACTTGAGGCCCTGAGACGTGTAACCAAACGCGCTCCCATACCTCTCATCGTCGGAAGCGCCTTACCCAAACCGAAATGGAGTCACCTACATGTTTGATATGAAAAATCTTACTCGGCTGAAGAAGCTCGACGAGAATGCACCTGAAATGATGAAAGCCTTTTGGGCTTTTGACAAAGAGGCGTTCAAAGAAGGTGCCATTGATGTCTTGCACAAGCAGTTGATGGCTGTGGCCGTTGCGCTGACTACGCAGTGCCCATACTGCATTGAGTTGCATGTAAGAGCGGCCCGTCAAGCCGGCGCAAATGACGCGATGCTGACGGAAGCAGCGATAGTCGCGGCTGCGATGCGCGCGGGCGCGTCGATCACCCACGCGACGCACTTGTTCAAAGATTAACGAGAGTAACAGTCCCGAAGCAACGATGTGGGTGCCCCATGTCACAATGAGACATGCTGGGAGCTCTCGTGTGCTATTCACCTACCTGCTCCGGTCACGATCGTCCCCTTCATGACCAATGGCTGGGTGCCGTCTGCGGGGATTTCGGCAGTGGGCGGAACATCACTTTCCGATGAAAGACGTCTGCTTAACCGAAGGTCGAGTTCTGGGTGGTTGACGGGCCATACGAAAGTAATCCACCTTGCAGTAAAACCGGCTTCTCGGATGGCTAGTCTGGACACGTTACCGCTATGGATTGAGTTCAACGTAAATCGCTACGCCTCCCCACGCAAAATTGCCCAGGTTCTGCGCATCCCGCTGCAAGGAATGCATTCCGGTTGTGTCGAGATACTGGTGGCCGGCATCCGCGTTGCTGGAATTAGGTCCATGACCGGGCAGGTAGTCCGTACCGTCGTCGGTCGGGCAAAAATAGTCGTTTGCCGGAGGCAATTTAAGGCCCGGGTCTCGGGTTATTGGTCAGCCAATTGACCCAATAGGTGATCGGTGTCGACTGCTGGTTCACTTGCAGCAAATCGCCAAGCATCAAGTCCGGATGGTGGGTAGTGGTGGCAACACCTGCGCTCACCAAAGGGAACGAACGGGCCGGAAAGGCGAAATTCCGGAATTGCGCTGGTAGACTCAACCGTGCCGTTCGAGTTTCGGTACGTCATAAACCTTCAGTGCGGCCGGATTCGAGCTGCCAGCGTCACGGTGACCTGGCATTCCGAACTGCCATTCGCCCCCCTGAGTACCAGACAGCGACTCCCTGATTTGTGTTGATGAACTGCGACCCTGGACTAGTGACCATGATGAGGCGCATCCGCTGACGAGGCGGGAAGGCTGCACGTTGTTCAATACCGCCGGGATGGTTACCTCGGCAAACAATGGATCGTCGCTGCCGGGCGTCATGGAGCTTGATACCAGCGAGGTACCCGATGGGATCAAACCGCACGCGCTGTGCGTCACGTACTGGTCGGTAACGGGAGGGGTGCAATTCGTCGAGGGCGCGGGATGCCAGCGACAGATAACACCGTTGTCGCCGGAGCCCCTCTGGTCGAGATTACAGCCCCAGTCATGACCATTGGACTCCCACTTCCCATTCGGTTGCTCAGTAACCGCGGCAACGGCAAAGACCGCACCCTCATGGTCCACGGGTACGCTGCAATTGCTGCGATTTTCGGAATAGTCGTAATTACTCGGGAGCGACTCGCACAAGGGAATGCGGTCCTCGGCCGCCGTAATCGGAACTTTCGTACCTCCCGGAGAGAAGACGATGCGGTAGAGCTGCGCGTCGCCAGTGAACACCTCAGGATCGTTCGGCCAGGTATAGGCACCGTGCAATACCTGGTGAATGGTATCGTCGCCAATGCAAGGTACCGGCTTACCATCCGGCCCGATGACACCCCCGCATAGAAAAGTTGGAGGTTGCGTGCTGTAATCCGGGCATTCCGCTTAACGGATTTGTCGCGCCGTAGTAGAAGCTGCACGCCACCTTCGAAGTGGGGGCGGCCGGTTCATCCGGACAAAGTTTGGGATCCTGTTTGTAGAAAGACCGGAGCGAGCAGGTTCCAGACTCCTGATCCGGGTCGGTGTTTTTCCAGCACGAAGCGTGCACGTTCAAACCGTTCGTTGTTGCAGTCGGCGTCGGTCTTACATTTCTTACCGTACAGGTCCGGATCGCGGCGCAAAATGTCTTCCAGGCATAGCAGTTGACGTCCGTCTTGGGATCGCAGTTCTTCGCTGGTGTGTCCGGGTACTCGAACTTTCCGCAATTCGTGAAGCAAGCCAGCGCATTGTCTCCTGTTGGCATCGCCGGATCGCCATTGTCATCGACAATGACATAACCGAACTTGGTCTGCCCAAGCGGGTCTTTTGACTTATCAATGTCGGAGCGTTTGAGGAGGAAGTCGCCGTTTGAACTGGAACAACTGGAGGCTGCCCGCAAATCCTCTCCATGCACAACCAGAGGATAGTTGTATTTCAACCAGAGATCGTTGTTGGGAGCAATCGGGTCGAGTAGATCGCCACCGACCGGCTCGACGTCCACATTGAGGTTCGCGCCATTGACAGCGCTGATATCGGGAAATCGAAAGGTGTTGCTGAACGGGCGTGTAGAAAGTCCACTCTGTAAACGTGGTGAACCCGGGTGGTCCAAAGCCTCCAGAGCTGCAGTCGTACTGGCCGGCGCAGCCGCCGGTTTCGCACTGGGCTCGGTTGGTCGTGGGATCGTAACGGCAGCCGGTGCGCGCCCAGAGATTCGGACCTGTACTCTTTTCCGTCGGCACGGTACTCGCCCATTGCGGCGGCACGTCAATGGTGAGGACGTTCGCGTTATTCGGTGAGCCGAAGGGTTGCATGACCCAGGTTCCCTCTCGTGGGAACACCGGGAAAGGCGGGTGCCCTGCAACGGGCCGCGTTGGACGCACCCAGCATCGTCTGCGGAGAACAATTGACCAATTGCAGCACCTTGACTGCAGGAGATATTGGCATCGCCATGGGAAGACCATCCATATAACTCTGGGAACACAAACCTTGCGCCTGAACGCGCACAGCGAAGAACAACGGGAAGGCGAGAGTGAATGCGAAAGCCGAAAATGTTGCTGTGGCTAGTTTGGGCAGTCGACGGAGTTGCATGCGCGTCTCCTTTTACATGGAATTTCCTTTCTGGCCCTCGAGAATGCCACCATAGTACTCTACTTCTCTCGTCTCGCCTGTTCAGCGACACGCAAGCAGGCATTCCACCACTGGAGCCAAGCCACATATCTTTTCGGGCGGGTGATCGTCCTCGATGCAGAGAGTTCCAAGAGAAGGGTTCAGCAGTTTAAGCGCGGCCCGACAGTTGCGAATCGCATTTGATTTCAGCAGGCGGCCGTGTTCCAGCAGCCAATTCGGGCCCGGCCTCGGCCAGCGGTGAGCGACGCGTCAAGAGGATAATAGCAATTAGTCCATTTCATATGTCTGTATAGCCGGCTACTCGGACAGTGAAATTCTGGCTACCGCGGTCCCTCCAACCCTAGATTCCGAACACCCTGAACCACAGCCACTTTGTTGCGATCTCTCCGTGCGCCCTCATCGAGTGGGGAGCAGGCCATAGACATCTACCTCGTGCTTTGAGCCTACATATACATGCCCGTTCACGACCATCGGGATGTTGAACCGTAGGGCAAGGCCGGGGCGGTCCCGGCCGGCATTTTGTTCGCTGTTGTAGAGTTCATGCGCCACATTCGCAGCATCATAGGCGTAGAGAGCCGCGGGTTGGTCGGGTGCGTTCCAGACTTTGGAGCGGAGAAGCCACACTATGCCATCGTTGACTCCGTTGGCGGATAACGTTGGGGTTGCCGATACGCCAGGGAAGCCACTCGCCGCTTTGGGTGAGAGCTTACCGTCGATCACAGCGAATTGACGCAGCGCGTCCCCGTCGCTTAGCACGTAGACATAGTGGTTCCAATAGGCCATCGATCCGAAGACACCTCGGGAACAGCCATCGTCTGCAGCGCATGACTATTGTTCCCGGGCTGCCAATGTCCCATGTGGTCGCGGTCCACCAGGTAGAGGATGCCCCCTTTCCCCTCCACCACCGCCAGGTGCGGATAGGCACCGGACTGGTCGGGCAAGAGCATCGGCCCACCGGAACCCAGGTCGCTGTCGTTCGCGTCCAGGTTGGCTGCGTTATATGGGGCGAAATAGTCGCTGAGCTTCAGACTCTCGCCGTTCAGCTTGAGCAGCGAATCGCCATAGTCGCGGCCACCCTTGGCGGCATCGAAACGCCCATTGCCGGTGGCGAGAAAGATGTTGCCGGCTTTGTCGGCGGCCGGCCCCGTGTCCCCTTCCCAGATTCCGCTGTCATCGGCATCGGGAGATGCATTGAAGACCGCCTTCTGCTTCAAGCTCCGCGCGCCATAAGCCATGACCCAGCCGTGGTAAGGGCCGACGTCGCAGGCAGAGGCCCATGTGAGATAGATGGCGCCGCGGTTCAACAACAGCGCTGCTCGCGGGTTATCCCGCAATGGATTGAAGCTCAAGCTTTCCGCTGCTGCTCCCGGTCCCGGCGCCGCTCATGCTGGCTCGAATCTCCACCGGGCCGCCGAATTTCTCCACCCCAGTGGTCACCGCGAGCGCATGCAGGCGCTGGGCGTACACGTTCTCTAAAAAGCCTGATCGGTCTCTGGTGCGGGCCAGGACATAGAGTGTCCCGGTGTCTGGGTCGATGACGGGGGTCGACGTGATGCCAATTTCCGGTGAGATGAATGGACAATTCGCATCCCGCGCCGGCACGGTGGTGAAACCGTCTTTCAGAAAGCTCAGCCTGCCACAGAGGAGTACTCGGATTGCCGTAAGCGTCGAAGGCATAGACGCTGTCGTGCTCAGTGGCGATAAAGAGTACATCGTGGCGGCCTTTCCCGGAATCTCCACGCCTCCGAGGAAGAGCGGTTGGGCATAGACATCTCCGTCCACGTGCAAGGTGAAGATCTTTCCAAAGTGCTGAACATTTACATTGCGCGGCGTCAGTTTGGTCTCGTTGAGATTCGCGCCGGTGCGCGCATTGTCGTATTGGGACGTAATCACCCTCTGTGCCCTCGCAAATGTCGCAAGCGCGAGGACGATCATAAGCACGACTGCACGATAACAAATCCATTTCCTTCTGCTTTGACGCATTCTGAAAGCCTCTATGAAGACGTGCTCCAATCGCCGGCAGCATGGACAAAAAAGCACAACGCGACCGATGCTCTCTTCTGGTCTCTATGCACTCCCCTATGTAGCATACAACATAGTAAGATCAAAAAATGGGTCGAGATCAACTCCGTGCAAAGCTGATTGACTGGGGCGCCGGTACGTGGGATTGAAGATGCGGGAAAAGCAGGACGGAAAAGCAGGAAACAGAAAAGCAAAACAGAAAAGCAGGACAGACGGAAATGACCCTAAGTGAGGATCTCTTGGGCATTACTCCAACGCGATTGCATTAGGGTCATTTCCGTCTGCCCGTCCACAGGAAAACAGGTGGAAAACAGGTGACAGACAGGACGATACTTACATATTCATGGTTCGAAGGTGATCGTCCTGTCCGTCACCTGTTTTCGTCCATCGGAAATGCTGTTCCGAAAGGTGAACGGACGGGGCATTTCCTCCAATCCACTAGGTCGGTCCAAGCCGCGGCATTGTTGCGCCCAGATCCCCGGGATTGCCCACCGGTATCGGGCTGCTCCCCCATGCTGCACCTGGGGCAGGTGAAGGGAAAGCATAGAAAACAGGTGACAGACAGGACGATACTTACATATTCATGGTTCGAAGGTGATCGCCCTGTCTGTCGCCTGTTTTCGTCCGTCACCTGTTTTCGTCCATCGGAAATGCTGTTCCGAAAGGTGAACGGACGGGGCATTTCCTCCAATCCACTAGGTCGGTCCAAGCCGCGGCATTGTTGCGCCCAGATCCCCGGATTGCCCACCGGTATCGGGCTGCTCCCCCATGCTGCACCTGGAGCAGGTGAAGGGAAAGCATAACCTTTGCTGCGATTCTGAGGGATAGGTATATACGTGTCCCCTTATCTACCCGTAATGCTCGATGAGTGCATTGGTGATTTGTCACGAACCGGTCCAGCACTCCCCAGACGAATCGATCCAGGCCCGCTCCAGGTTCTAATTGCACGGAACCAGAATTTTCCTCTTACGACGCAACTTGCAACGTGTATCCTTCGGTCAAAATCCAGTTCTTCAGTCTTCGATTTTTGTTGGAGTGTCGATGGTCACCCGGCGGGAATTCATCCAAGCTTCCACTTGGCTCGGCGGAGTTGCAATTGGCGGCAATTCTTTCAGTCCTTTGCGAGCCCCAGGGAAGGACTCTGCGGCAATCAATCCGACCGTGACAACGGCTCTGGGTAAGTTGCGTGGCCGGTATGCAAACGGCGTCTACTCATTTAAAGGCGTTCATTACGGCGCCTCCACTGAAGGTCGACTCCGTTTCCGGCCGCCTGTGCCTGCGAAGCCCTGGGTGGGGATACGGGATGCGTACGAGGTTGGACCGCCGGCGCCGCAGGTTCTCGGCTATGGCGGATTCTGGGCCGGCCTTTCCGGGCCCGGGAGGATGAGCGAAGACTGTCTTGTGCTCAATGTCTGGACACCAGGTTTGCGTGCCCAGGAGAAAAAGCCGGTGTTGGTCTGGCTCCACGGAGGAGACTACGGAGTAGGTTCTGGCGGAGCGGCCCTCTATGATGGGGCGAATCTGGCTGCCAAGCACGATGTCGTCGTTCTGACCATCAATCATCGCCTCAACATCTTCGGCTATCTCTATCTGCAAAAACTGTGCGGGGACAGATTCGCAGATTCAGGCAATGCCGGCATGCTCGATATCGTGCTCGCTCTCCAATGGGTCCGCGACAATATCGCGCAGTTCGGCGGCGATCCTGCCAACGTGACCCTCTTCGGTCAATCGGGCGGAGGATACAAAATCAGCACGCTGATGGCCATGCCATCCGCCCAGCAATTGTTCCATAAGGCGATCATTCAGAGCGGCTCCGCACTGCGCGTGGACTCCGCGCAAGAGGCTGACGCCCTGGCAAGCAAATGCCTTTCGCAACTCAGCGTCTCGCCGGATCGTATCGATGATCTCATCGACCTTCCTGCAGATCATGTCATCACGACGTTGCAGAAAATGAAGCCCGATCCCTTCTTCAGCTTCGCGCCAGTGGTCGATGGCAGATCACTGCCCCGTCAACCATTCACTCCCGACGCGCCGGTCGCCACTGCAAATGTGCCGATGCTGATTGGCACCAATCTCAATGAGACCACCAGCCTCAACGGCGATTTCGATCCCAGCAGCTTCTCGCTAGACGACGCGGCATTAAGAAACAGACTGAAGAGTTCTCTTCATCTCAACGACGAATCCAGTCTGGATGCGCTGATCGCCACATATCAGACCACACGGCCACGCTCGACACCAAGCGATATCTACTTCGCTGTGACGACGGACGTCGATTTCCGCATAGATGCTATCGCTCAAGCGGAGCGCAAGGTTTCGCAACGCTCTGCGCCCGTATATATGTATCGTTTTGACTGGCCTTTGCCGATCGAGGGTGGACGATTCAAAGCAGCGCACGGTGCCGAGATTCCGTTTGTGTTCGACAATCTCGACAAAGCTCCCAACTGGGGGCTAACGAGAAACGAGATCCTCCAACGGTTAGCCGACAAAGTGAGCGGAGCATGGGCTGCTTTCGCGCGCACGGGCAATCCCAATCATGCCAGCCTGCCTCACTGGCCGGTCTACGACCCGGGTGCCCGCGCCACTATGCTTCTCAACGTCGAGTGCCATGTGGAGAACGATCCGGGGAAAGCAGAGCGCGTGGCCCTCAGTAGCCTCAAGCAAGGCTAAGTTTGATGGCTCTCAGCAGCAGACTGTCAATTAAAGATCGGAGAAAGAGGAGTGATGTCATGGTGAGATGCGTGCAACGCAGATGTTTTGCGGGTGCAATATTGGCCCTTGTCTTTGTCTCACTAGCAGCACAGAACACTAAGGCGCAGGGAAGTGCCAACTCAGTCCAATGTGGCAATCAGGAAGCGAGTCAGCTTCTGCAGCGGGGGCACGACATGTTCCCGAAAAGCGGGTATGGGTTGCCACCGGTCGTCGCAAGTGCGGGTCGCGCGCTCACCTACTTTGAACTGGCTGCCGAGAAGGATCCTTCATGCGCTCAGGCGCAGGTAGCCTTGGCAAAAGCAGAGATCGGATTTCCGAGTTGGCCGGGATTGCCGGAGCGCTTCCAGATGGTGAAGGAAGCAGCGATGAGGGCAATTGAACTCCAGGATGGGCTTGCTGAAGCTCACGCATTGCTTGGCGACGCAGAGTTCAATACCTGGCAATGGCAGCCGGCCGAGAAGGAGTACAAACGAGCCATTGAACTGGCTCCCAACGATCCCTCGAATCACCTCCGCTACGCTCGATTTCTAGCCGCGATGGGGCGCCCGGCACAGGCCGTTGATGAAGCAGAAAAGGCGCGCTCGCTCGCGCATGGATCGCCACCGGTCGATCTTGCTGCGGGCGAGATTTACTACTGGACGCGACGCTATGACAAAGCCGTAGAGTTAATACGGCCGGCAGTTGGCTCTAACCCGATGGGCAATTTCCTCCTCGGCTGGGCCTGCGCCGGACAATCGAACTGGCAGGATGCGATCAACGCCTTCGCGACAATCTTACCGATTACAGATCGAGACGCCGGGGACCTGATGAGCCTGGCGTACGCGTATGCCTCCGAGGGGAGACGCACTGACGTTCTCCCCATGCTGGAGGAAGCAAAACAAAAAACCACTCTGATGTACGTGCCCCTGTACCGAATCGCCGCGACTTACCTGGCGATGGGCGATAGAAAGCAAGCACTCGAATGGCTGGAGAAGGCCGCCACCGAGGACCCCGGCTGGGTGGTTTGGATCAAAGTGGATCCAGCCATGGACCCACTCCGTTCCGATCCCCGGTTTCAAAAGCTTGTCGAAGAAATGAAGTTCCCATCTCAGGCACGAAACTAATCCGGGCACGCACTCTGCCGCGCCGTTAGATCGTTCGTGTTAAGTCGGCTTGTGTTCACCGCACCTGCCTCAATTGGCGGTCGCGGTAGGGATACCAGTCGCCTGGTACCCCCCGCGCGGATCCGTACGAGCGCTCATTAGCGCATACGGCTCTTATCTTGGATGACTAGCGGCGAAACGAACTTCGGGATATGGATGGAGCTTCTTGGGACGAGGAAGCCATTGTTCGGCAAGTGCAACGCGGCGAGCCCAAGTGAACCGGCTCTTTTGACTACGCCGCCGGAGGGTTTTCCCCAGAGGCGAAGCACCCGGTCCCTGAACAGACCTAGAGTGTTCAGGTTCCCCGGTACCGCGTAGTAATTGAAGTAGCCCTGCAGAACCGACCTGAGCCATCCTCCGGTTTGCGGCACGGGATCATGCATGCGCCTGCAGAGTTGCTGCTTGATTTC
Source organism: uncultured Acidobacteriaceae bacterium (assembly GCA_963821315.1). GTDB lineage: Bacteria > Acidobacteriota > Terriglobia > Terriglobales > Acidobacteriaceae > PALSA-350. The sequence goes on from CAWGDP010000026.1 coordinate 580,036, forward strand.
CTGCAGCTTCTTCCTCATGCGTTTGCGGACCGTCGTGCGTCGCACCGTGTAGTGTCCTTTCCCGTTCTTCCCACTGATATGCGTGAAGCCAAGAGTCGAAGGTCTCTGGTTTGCCCTCCCCTGTTCGTTCCCGGTTCTGTTCGGCATACCGCCCGAACTCGACCAGGCGCGTCTTATCTGGATGAAGTTCCAACCCAAATTTCCGCAGCCGTGCCTGGAGATTTTCCAGAAAACGATCCGCGTCAGCCTGATGTTGGAAACCTAGGATGGTATCGTCCGCATAGCGAATCACTACCACCTCGCCTCGCGCATACTTCTTGCGCCAGACGTCCACCCAAAGATCGAAAACGTAATGGAGATAGATATTGGCGAGGATCGGTGATGCCACCGAGCCTTGCGGAGTACCTGTCTTCGTTTCCGACCATTTCCCTTCCTCCATTACTCCAGCGTTGAGCCATTTCCGGATCAACCGCAGGATTCTGGGGTCGGCTACGCGATGCTCAACGAACTTGATGAGCCAGCTCTTATCGAGGTTATCGAAAAAGCCATGAATATCGGCATCAAGAACGTAGTTCACCTTCTTCTTCATGAGCGCATATGATAGCGCGTCCAGCGCTTGGTGCGGGCTGCGCCCCGGACGAAAACCATACGAGAAGCCGAGAAAGTCTTCCTCATAAATCTGATTGAGGACGGTGCCCACAGCCTGCTGGACGATTTTGTCCTCCAGAGCTGCAACCCCCAACGGACGTTTCCGCCCGTCTTCTTTCTCTATGTACACTCTTCGCGATGGCTGTGCCCGGTATGCTCCACGATGAACCCTACTGTGCAGATCAGTGATCCGACCTTCCAGCCCGGACTCATACTCCTGCCACGTTACGCCATCTACGCCGGGTGCAGCTTTGCGCTTCAAGGAGCGAAAGCTTGCCCGGAGTAGGTCAACCGACACGTGATGGAGCAAAGAGGTGAATCTCATCTCTTTGTTTTCCCTTGCTGTTTTCCGCACACCCGCCAACCCCTGTGACACGCTTGCCTCGCTCTGTGTCGAGCGCGTGTTAGGTTGAAGAGTGTTCTCCTCGATCAGCGGCCTTCCCTCCTCAATCTCCGCCAACAATTTCTCGTCTTTGTTCGACTGATTCATAGGTACTGTACCGCTGTCCGACTCCTCGGAGATGTGCATGCAGGCCGTACGGCCTAAGCCTTCACCCGCCGTCCTGGTGTCTGGTTTGACAGCAGGCATCTCCGAGGTCTCCCGGTTCTCGTGCATGAAGCTTCCAGGCGTGTCTGGGGTCTACGACTACGCAGGACCGAACAGGAACTCGCGATATCGCCCCTGCCCGTGTTGTCTTCCGCCTGTTATAAAGCGTCGACGCCCTGATTGCTTGTTTTCGGAGCTCAATACCCAGCCCACCTGTACCCCTGTTTACGCTTCGCCGTGCACCTCGCGATACACTGCGCAAAACTCGGGGCCGAGCGGTTCGCTACTCCTTTCTCGTAGGAATCTTTCATTCCCCGCTTCATGCCGGTTTATCCCGGCGCACATAACAGGCCAATGCACGCATTATCAGAGGACGCCACGCATTATCAGAGGACGCCCCGCATTATCAGAGGACGCCCCGCATTCAGAGCGGCGGTGGGTTGCAACGCGGGGGCTTTGCCCCCGCACCCCCAGGATTTATCGCTTTGCTGCCTCTCCCGATCAGGGTTTCTACCAGTAAGTGAAAAGGGGACGCCGTAGCATCCCCCTTCGATCGGTCGAGGCCACTGAGTCGGCGCTCGGGTTGCTTCCCAGCATAGCCCTATCCTCCGCTCAGCTTGCGGTGATTATAGCTGCGGCGTGCAGGGAGATGCATTCTTCCGAGGAGATGTTGAAATATGGCATTTTACCTTGGGGGAAAAGATCACGTTGGCACGCATCACCTTTTCCCCCTAAGGAGGCTACCCAACATGAGTAGCAATGTGAAGAAGTATATCGGGCTCGACGTGCACAAGGAAGCCATCGCGATCGCGGTTTTAAATGACGCGGGGAAGTTGGTGATGGAGTCCATTATCGAAACCAAAGCAGCCACTCTTTTGGATTTCCTGCACGGCCTGCGGGGAGAGCTGCATGTGACCTTGGAAGAAGGGACTTGGGCAGCCTGGCTATACGATGTGCTCAAGCCCCACGTACAGGAAATCGTGGTCTGTAATCCGCGCCGCAATAGCTATTTGAAAGAGGGTAGCAAGAGTGACAAAGTCGATGCGCGGAAGCTGGCCGAGCTGCTGCGCTCCGGAATGCTGCGCGCGGTCTACCACGGGGAAAATGGACTGCGGACATTGCGGGAGCTGGCGCGTGGTTATCTGACCGTCAGCAAAGACCTCAGTCGAGTGATGAGCCGGCTCAAGGCGCTGTATCGAAGCTGGGGCATTCCCTGCACGGGTACCCAGGTCTATACCCCACGCCACCGGGAACAATGGCTAAGCAAGATTGCGCACGCCGGCGTGCGCCGCCGAGCCGAGCTGTTGTATCAGCAGCTGGATGGACTGCTGGCTTTGCGGCACACAGCGCGAGGAGAACTTTTAGCAGAGAGCCGGAAACATCAGGCTGTGAAAATATTGCGCCAGGTTCCCTCGATCGGCCAGCTGCGGGCTGCCATGTTGCTGGCCCTGATGCAGACGCCATACAGGTTCCGCAGCAAGCGGCAACTGTGGACCTACAGTGGCCTGGCGGTGGAGACGCACGATAGTGCGCAGCATCGTTACGTGGACGGACAACTGCAACGTTCCAAAAAGCCACAACAGATCCGTGGTCTGAATCAAAATCACAACCATGATATGAAGAACATCTTCAAAAGTACCGCTCTGAGCTCCAGTCATCGTGCGGGACCACTGCAAGACTTCTACGCAGGATTACTCGCCAAGGGGATGAAGCCGGAGATGGCTCGCCTCACGCTCGCACGCAAGATCGCGGCCATCACGTTGACACTCTGGAAAAAAGGAGGACGTTTCGACGCAGAACTTCTGAAATCGCAAGCAGCTTGAGCGTTCATAGGAACCAGGCCATCCCGCGGGTTTTTCCTACCGACGGTTAGCCAATCGGTTCTTGCGACGCTCGGGGTCGAGGGAGAGTATCAATCAATGAGCTAGACGTCCTGTCTGCTGTCGTTCAGCACCACGTCTCAAATGCACCATATGCCCCCTTGCATAACCCCAAAAAGCTGTAGGCCTCGAGTCTCAGATAGGACCATGGTTGGCCCACCAAAGCCAACGTGTTTGCTTGCGCAGCTTCCGGAACCGAAGGCGTCGAACAACATCGCTTCATGAAACCGTCGAGTAGAACCATCCAAGCTGGCTTGGGCTGGATGCAAGCGACAACATCTATCTCCCTTTGGAGGGGGAAGGGGGAAGAATTTTTCTTGACATCCCCTCTGATAGGACTCATTGAGCGGTAACGGGGCACATTTTGAGTTCCGGGTGTGTTGTCGCCCACCCGGACAGAACCCGATTTTGGGGTAATGTCCGGATTGGCGGTGACTCGTCCCGAGCACGGACAGTTGGGATTTTTCTGTTTGGGTTGGTCAATTTGTCAATGAGCGCGTCGGCGATTTATCTCTCATCGATGACGGGCGGAACGGTTCCGGCTATCTTGCGCGCGCGTGTTTGAGTTCAGTCGGAACAGGTGGAATGGGGTATCGGAAAGGTTCTCAGTCGCATGCGGACCCTCCGGATGGAGTCGGACCACTCCGCTGGGCGAAACGTGTGGAGCTGTAGGAGGATCGCCGGGAATGAAGTAACTTACCTGCGCCGGTTGGTCCACGTACGCTAGGGCAGGCCACGCATCTGTGTGCATCTCTTCGCGGGAGTGCGGCGGCAGAGTGATTTCGAGGACGCGAACATCGTCTGTTTCGAGAGCGAGCCTGGTATGCACCGGATCTGCCGTGAGCGCGTCCCGTGGAGTCAAACGAACAGGTTTTGGGCCGCAGGCGGGTGCTTAAGTTCGAGGCGCACAGCGTGTATCGTGTAGTCGCCCGAATTCTCGATAGCATGCATCGGCGTAGGCTTGAAATAAACAGCGTACGGTGTGTGGCCGACCGGCGGCTGGATCGGCTTATCGTCGATGTAGTGGATGGTGTAGGGATGATCCTCGAGCACGATGAAGATCGCGGGTCGGACATGCGTATGCATTTCCTCCATCGTGTGCGGAGGATTGACTACGTCGAGCACGCGGACGTCCTGATCTTCGTAGATCACTTTGTGAAAATTGGTGGAGACGATTGCACCATCGTGAGCATCAGGAGCGATTGGTACGCATCTCTCCGCGTGCGCATGAGAGAGGCACGAAGCGAAGGCAGATAGTAGAAGGCTGGGAAGGAGGAAACGGACCAACGTGGACTCCTCAGGGCGGCTGCATTGGGGTGCACCGCCACCTTACCAGTCGATACAGCTGATGAACTGCTCCATCGCAAACTTGTAGTTCCTCCTCGAATGAGGAGAGCTGAGGCTGTTGAGTACCGCAGATTTAGCATGGTCCAGGTCTGGGAGCTTAAGAACGATCTTGCGGCAGGGCGGCCGTCTGTTTACCTTTGCGCATATGAGCGGCCTCCATGCCGCTGTCATGGACAATAGAAGCGTCACAGCGAGTCTGGCCTCGAAAAGCGCGTAGGCGATTTGGCGTCAAATCCTAATTCACTCGTAAGGATAAGGACAGCTTCAGTACGGGTGGTATCAGGACTTTTTGCGGCCTTCAAGCTCGCAATTGAGTCGGAGATGATAGACTCGGTGCGTCCCGTATGTCTGAGGCGAGAACACGGTCAAATACGCGGGAGCTCTATGTCTATTTCAGCCTGCTTGCGCTGCTGGTGAATATCACTAGCCCGCAATGGCTGCTCGACATCCCCACCTCCTACATGCTGAAGGATCTGCTGCACTCTTCCGCGTCGCAGGTCTCGCTCTTTCGGCTGATCACGGGCATCCCCCTCTTTGCCGGGTTCATCTTTGGCCTGGTTCGCGATACATGGAACCCTTTTGGGTGGCGCGACCCCGGCTATTTCCGCATCTTTGTCCCTCTCACCGTGATCGCTCTCGCTGGGGGAGCCTTTTCCCGGGTCACGTATACGGGCCTCGTGCTGGGGATGCTTTTCGCTACCATCTGCTACAGCTTTGTTGCCGCGGCATTTCAAGGATTGCTCGCCCTGGTGGGTCAGGAAGCTCTGATGCCGGGAAGGCTCAGCACCCTGTCCAACCTCTTCATCGTCGCAGCAGCTGTTGTGGGATACCTCGCCTCCGGGTGGATGGCCAGCACCCTCTCTCCCCGCCAGGTTTTTCTCCTCGTGATGGCTCTGACAGCCCTTCTCGGTGTCTTCGGGTTCTGGAGACCGCGCTCCGTCTTCCGACAGGCGTATGAGAATCCGCATGCACAAGGTAGCAACTTCTTCGGCGACGTGAAGAGGCTGGTCAGACATCGTGCAATTTATCCGGTGATTCTCATCACCATGCTTTGGTTCTTCACTCCTGGCGCCAACACCCCGATGCAATACTTCCTCACCAATCAGCTTCACGCTTCCGATGCTGTGTATGCTGACTTTTCGGCAATCCTCTACGCCGCCTTTCTTCCCACCACGCTTCTGTATGGGTTTCTCTGCACCAGGTTTCCGGCGCGTAAGTTGCTGTGGTTGTCAATGCTCATCGGTTTGCCTCAATTCATCCCCATGGCGTTCATTCATACCGGCAACCAGGCTTTGGTTGCTGCGGTGTTCATCGGCCTTATGGGAGGCATGGGCAACGCCGTCGTAGTTGATATTGCGATTCGCGCATGTCCTCCCGGCTTGCAGGGAACCCTTATGATGATCGTGATGTCCCTCTATCCGTTCTCCTCCCGTGTCGGGGACGTCTTCGGCGCGTGGCTCTTCGGCCTCAGCCCCACGCGTGGTTTCCTGTATTGCGTGGTGGCCATCACCATCACTTATGCGCTCATTTTGCCCCTCATCCCGCTTCTTCCAAAGCAATTGATAGCCACCGCCGACGGCGAGCCCAATCCCGAAGAAGACGCATCGGTACTTGCGGAGATTGGAAAGTGAGGCATAGCTCGGATGAGCCGCGAGCGCTTCGGCCAGTCTTTATCTTAACTGGCGAGTACAGGCCAAATCGCTCATTGAGGCGTATTGCTGGTCGCAATTCGCTTTCTGGGAGTAT
>CAWGDP010000027.1:0-87197 GCA_963821315.1 uncultured Acidobacteriaceae bacterium
CAGTGGTTCAACCTGGGGGGCGCGGTCCGCATCGACGACGATCAGCCTTCGCAGGCCATCCTGGAAGAGCTGAAGCAGATCCAGGGTCTGTTTCCCCAACTATCGCCGATCTCGGTTAAGGTCTCCGATGGGCCGGAAATTGCGGTGAGCTGGGGCGGAGTTCCTGCTCGAAGGCATGTACGCTCATAAGCGCCTCAGCCGGAGTGAAGAACGCGGCTTCAGCGCGCAGGAGAAGGCGACGCGCAAGCAGGAGCGGGTGGAGCAGGATCGCGACTACGACGACTTCCAGGAGCAGCGGCGAAGCCGTCGCGGTTTTAATTAGACGCCCTTCTCCCTCGGCCGTTCTTCGAGGATCTGTGGATGAAACGAATTCGCTACACCAAGTACACCGGCGACCCGGCCTCGGAGATGAGCATGGAAGACATGCTCAAAGCGCTCTCGGAATATCTGCTCGATTCCGGTTTTCAGGATCCGTGGTCGCGCTTCGCCGAGCTCGACGGCGAGCACACGATGGACAACCTGCGTGAGGCCTTGCGGCAGGCCCTGGAAGCAGGTGACCTTTTCGATGGCGAGATGCAGCAGCGCATCGACCAGATGGTCGAGAACGGCGAGTTGGACGAGCTCATCGACAAAATCATGCAGCGTATGGAGCAGGAGAACTACATCTCCACCCAGGGGCGGCAGGATCCAAATCCCCAATCGGCGGGCGGCCAGGCCGGCATGGCCGATGGTCGAGTGCGCTTCGAAGTGACCGACAAGAGCCTGGACTTTCTGGGCTTCAAGACCTTGCGCGACCTGCTCGGCTCGCTGGGCAAGTCAAGCTTTGGACGCCACGATACCAGGCATTTTGCCACCGGCATTGAGGCCAGCGGCGCCTCCAAGATGTATGAGTTCGGCGACGTGCTCAACCTGGATACGACGACTACTCTGAGCGCGGCGATTGCCCGGGAAGGCATCTCCATGCCGCTCAACCTCGAGTACTCCGATCTGCACGTGCACCAGTGCGAGTATCAGAGCTCCTGCGCCACGGTGGTGATGCTGGACTGTTCTCACTCCATGATTCTGTATGGGGAGGACCGCTTCACGCCGGCCAAGAAGGTGGCGATGGCGCTGTCGCATTTGATTCGCACGCAGTATCCGGGCGACTCGCTTTCGCTGGTGCTGTTTCATGACTCGGCGGAGGAAGTGCCGATCTCCCAGATCGCTCGGGTCAAGGTGGGACCGCACTACACCAATACCCGCGAGGGGCTGCGCGTGGCGCAGCGGATTCTGGAGCGGCAGCGCAAAGACATGAAGCAGATTGTGATGATCACCGACGGCAAGCCTTCCGCGCTTACGTTGCCGGATGGGCGGATTTACAAGAATGCGTTCGGGCTGGATCCCCTGGTGGTGAGTGAGACGCTGGAGGAAGTAGCCCGTTGCAAGCGCTCTAACATCATGATCAATACGTTTATGCTGGCCTCGGACCTTGGCCTGGTGCAGTTCGTGCAGAAGATGACCAAGATGTGCCGTGGCAAGGCATACTTCACCACGCCGGACACGCTGGGCGAATACCTGCTGATGGATTACATGTCACGCAAGATGAAAACCATCCACTAGCCTGGATTCTCAATCAACGTCGGTTCGGAGTTGAGTCCCGAAGGGACGGCTGAGAGTAGCCCAGGACGCCAGTCCTGGGAACCCAAGGCAAAACGGGAAAAGTCCCGAAGGGACGACTGAGAATGACCCAGGACGTCAGTCCTGGGTGAACTGGACCACACGTGAATGCTATGGCAATCATCCAAGGCCAACCCGATTCTCTCTGAGACCACCGATTGCACACAATCCACGGACTACCTGTACACCAAACGAGACTTGCTCGTTAATTTGGACAGCTCTGATTCTCAACCGTCCCTTCGGGACTGATCGCGATCTGCCGAGCTAATTTGGGCTAGACTGATTTTCAGCCGTCCCTTCGGGACTCAACTCCGAACCGGCAGGTTCTCTCGCCGACTCTAAAGCCCGGACTACCTTTCAACGAATTTTCCGCAGCGCCCCGCTCAGTTTTTCGCCATGTAGATGAAGCGCAGGATAAACAGAGCCGCCAGCACGAAGAGCATCCAGTCCTGCCGCGTCGCTCTTCCCCGCAATAGCCGCAGCACGGCAAAGGACGTGATGCCGAAGGCCAAACCATTGGCGATCGAAAAGGTCAGCGGAATGGTGATCAGGGTTAGGAATGCGGGCACCGCCACCATGGGGTCAGCCCATTCGATCTCGGTGACGGCAGAGATCATCAAGGCGCCCACAAGGATCAACGCCGGCGCAGTCGCCGCGATGGGAATGCTGGCAACCAGCGGCGCCACAAACAGAGCCATCAGGAAGAAGAGGCCGGTGACGATCGAGGCAATGCCGGTCCTGCCGCCGACAGCGACTCCCGCCGCGCTCTCGATGTAGCTAACCACAGTACTGGTACCGGCCATCGAACCGGCCAGCGTCGCCGTGGCATCGGCAAAGAGAATACGGTTCAGGCGCGGAATCTCGCCGTCCGGGTTTACCAGCCCCGCCTTCTTGGTCACCGCCACCAGCGTGCCCACGTTATCAAACAGGTCGACGAACAGAAATACGAAGACAACTTCCAGTAGCCCGGCGCCGAAGCTTCCTCCCAAGTGCAAAGCCCCGCGGATGTCAAGCTGGAATGCGGTCGCCGTCAGGTCCTGCATGCGGTAATGGACGGGGTGCCACTTGACGATACCCAACGCGAAGCCCGCAGCCGTGGTACCCAGAATGCCCAGCAGCATGGCGGTGCGCACCCGCCATGCCTGCAGAACGGCAATCGTGAGCAGGCAGACGCATGCCAGGGCGGTCTGCGGTGCGCGCAGATTGCCCATGCCCACAACGGTCGCGGCGTTGGGCACAATGATGCCGGCATCGCGCAGGCCAACAAAGGCAACGAACAGTCCCACCCCCGCAGCCACCGATGCAAACAGCTCCCGGGGTATGGCATTCACAATCAACTGGCGAATCCCAGCCGCCGTCAACAGTAAGAAAACGCAGCCGGATATGAAGACGCAACCCAGCGCAGTCCGCCAGGGAACACCCATTCCCTTGACCACGGTAAAGGCGAAGTACGCGTTCAGGCCCATGCCGGGCGCAAGGGCAATGGGATAGTTGGCGATAATGCCCATCAGGATGCAGCCTATGGCCGCCGACAGGCAGGTGGCGGCGGCCACCGCGGGCACGGGCATTCCCGCCTCGCTCAGGATGCCTGGGTTCACAAATACGATGTACGCCATGGTGAGAAACGTAGTCGCCCCGGCGAGAATCTCGGTGCGCCAGCTCGATCCGCGTTCCTGGATATGGAAGGTTCGCTCAAAATAACTCAGCGTTCGCGTGTTGTGTCCCGGCACCGTCGTGCTCATGGTTTCTCCTTTAGCTGCGAGCCCGGTAGGCGATCCTGGTAGCGGTTCCAATTCGTAACAATCTCTGAGACGACGATATTCCCCACGCGATATGCGGCCTCGAGCGCTGGCAGGTAAGCGCTGTAGCGGTGCGCCGCGCTGGCGGCCAGGCTTTCGGCAGCCGTCATCCCCGTTGGCGGCTGATCGAAGTTGCTTACGGTGCGCAGCACCATCACCCGATCCAGATCAACCCGCCCGGCGTGATGAAGAAAGCTCAGCGATTGCAAAACGCCGGTATCTTCCATAGCCGAAGTAACAAAATTGCCCTTGCCATCGGTATGGTAGCTGACCCATTGATTCGCCCATTGATCGAGCAGCTTACCGTGCCAGAAAGTGGAGGAGGAAAGAGTATCGCCTTTAAGCACGAACGGCGGACGGCGGGCATTGGCTCCGGCAAAGTGCGCGCGCGCTGCTTGCAGCTGGGGCGAATCGTCGAGCTTGACCGCTTTCGTTTGCTGGTAAGCCCACTCCCTCAGGCCGGGGTTGAGATGAAACATGGCGAAGAGATCGTCGTTACGCGGCTGCTCGTATGGTTTCGTCTTGTTCAGCGGAACATAGCCGGTAGTCCATTGCGGCGGAATCTCCCGGGCATCGATCTCGTAGGCCAGATCGCCATCCACCACCCACTCTGCCCAGACAGCGGAGCCGAGAGATGCATCCTCCGGGTCGGCTCCGGAAATGCCGGCGACCAGCCAGTATGCCTTGCTGAGATCGAAACGAGGATCAAGCCCGAGGGCCATGATGGAGGCGGCTGCTCTCGCCGTGCCCACCCCGGCCAGCACTCCCAAGACACCCTGGTCGTTCATACGCAGGTCGTGAAAGCCCTGGGGAAAAGGAAAGACGTGGTCTAGGTGTTCGCGTTCGACCCAGTACTGGTACTCGCCTGGAGTGTCGCCCTGATCGGCTCCAGGCTCAAAGAGCGAAATGACCACTACCTTGACGGGAATCGGCGCTGGAACCGCCGCAAATGCGCTGGCGGCAGCCAAAATGCAAACCAGCAGGGCCAGTAATCGAGTGCTCATACGGGAGCATAGACGGAAGTCGGGCCACGGACCAATAGAAAAACTTCCGCAGCCTAATACGCGATTTTTGACTGGTGTTCCTGCCAGGCACGAAAACTCTCGATCGCGAGCTCCGGCAACAAACGCAGCATGGGTAACTTACGTTTCCCGGGCGGCACGCTAAGTTCCTCATAGATGAAGTGGTCGTCGAATCCGATGGCAGCCGCGTCATGACACGTATTGCCGTAGACCACTGAGTCCAGCCGGACCCAGTAGATCGCGCCCAGGCACATAGGGCAGGGTTCACAACTGGTGTAAAGCACGCAGCCCGGTAACTGAAAGGTCCCCAGCGCCTGGCACGCCGCGCGGATGGCGTTCACCTCGGCGTGAGCGGTTGGATCATTCGCCGAGGTCACCCGGTTGACTCCGGTGGCGAGGACCTCTCCGTGCCGAACTACGACCGCTCCAAAAGGGCCGCCCTCTCCGCTGCGCACATTTTCCGTGGCCAGCCGGATGGCCAATTGCATGAAGTCATTCTCACTCTGCATGTTCATCCCTCGACGGCGATTTCGCTTGCACTCTCCACAGGGCTGCCCGAATATCCGAAGTATGACACAGGCCTTTGTCTCCAGCCGCGTGGTGACGCCCGAGGGCGTTCGGCCGGCTGCGGTGATCGTAGAAGAGGGACGCGTTCAGGCAGTGCGCGAGCGCGGCGATGTGCCCCGCGCGGCGATGCTACATTCATTTGGCGACCTGGTGCTGCTGCCCGGCCTGGTGGATTCGCATGTGCACGTAAACGAACCGGGGCGGACGGAATGGGAAGGCTTTGCCACCGCCACCCGCGCAGCCGCGGCTGGGGGCTACACCACGCTGGTGGATATGCCGCTCAATTGCCTGCCCGAGACCACCACTGTTGCCGCGCTCGAAGCCAAGCGAAATGCGGCCGCGGGGCAATGCCGGGTGGATTGGGTGGCCTGGGGTGGATTGACAGGGCAAAACCAGGAACACATCGCTCCGTTGGCGGCAGCCGGCGTGGCCGGGTTCAAATGCTTCCTGGTCGATCCCGGCATTGCAGGCCTGGCCTTGATCGAGCCCCAGGAACTCGAGGCCGCATCGCCTGCCCTCGCCCGCAGCGGCTTGCCTCTGCTGGTGCACGCGGAGTTGGCCGAATATCTCTATCAAGATGGAGATCAGGATGACTGGCGGCAGTACGCAACCTGGCTGCGCTCGCGTCCGGATGAGTCGGAGTTGGCCGCGATCCGTATACTCATCGGGCTGTGCCGCAAGTACCGGTTTCGCCTGCACATTGTGCATGTAGCCACGGCGATGGCGCTCGAAGATCTGCGTCGGGCTCGCGCTGAGGGCCTGCCGGTTACGGCGGAGACCTGCCCTCATTATCTGCACTTTGTCGCCGAAGAGATTCCCACAGATGGCACGCTTTACAAATGCGCGCCGCCCATCCGCTCGCGCGCCAATCGCGAAGCGCTATGGCAGGGACTGCGCGATGGCATCATCGATCTGATCGCCACCGATCACTCCCCTTGCCCGCCGCATATGAAGGAAGGAGATTTCCGCCGCTCGTGGGGAGGGATCGCCAGCCTCAGCGTGGCTATCTCCGTCATTTGGACGGAGATGCGCAAGCGGGGTCTCCCCATCGAAGACCTGGCGCGGTGGATGTCCGCACAGCCGGCGAAGCTTGCCGGGTTGGAGGGACGCAAAGGAGCGATCGCCGCGGGATACGACGCGGACCTGGTGGTCTTCGACCCTGATGCTGAGTTCACCTTGAGCACAGCAGACCTGCACTACCGGCACCCTGTCTCTCCGTACCTTGGGGAGCGGTTGCACGGCAGGGTGCAAGCGACGTTTGTCCGGGGCGTCGCCGTATTTAAGGACGGTTCATTCCCCGGTCCCCCCATCGGCAGGGAGCAGCGGCCCCAGGAAGAACTTGCGCAGGCGTGATCGCAGGTTAAGAATTAAAGGTTTAGGCTGAAAGAGGGAGAGGAGGTCCTATTTGCAAACCCGCGTCGTGGGCGTTTCTGTTCCTCGCAAAGAGGGCGTCCCCAAGTTAACCGGCCAGGCTCGCTATATTGACGATCTCTCTTTGCCAGGCATGATTTTTGGCGCCACGGTGCGCAGTACCATTGCCCGCGGCGCGATTGAAACGATCAAGTTCGGCGAGGGCATCGCCTGGCACGAGTTCACCATCGTCACCGCCAAAGACATTCCCGGCCGCAATGTGGTTTCGCTCATCATGGATGACCAGCCCTGCCTGGCGGATGGAATGGTCAATCATCCCGAAGAGGCGATCCTTTTGCTTGCGCACCCCGACCGCCACGCTCTCGCAGCCGCCGTGGGGGCAGTGAAGATCTGCTACAAGCCTTCGCCGTCGATTCATACCATTGAAGAAAGCGAGCGCCGCGAGCAGATCATCTGGGGCAAGGACAACATCTTCAAAAGCTACCTGATGCAAAAGGGAGATGTGGACCAGGCCTGGAAGGACGCGGCCTGGATTGTCGAAGGAGAATACAGCACCGGGGCGCAGGAGCAACTCTACATCGAACCCAACGGGGTGATCGCACAGGCAGGCGACACGGGAGGACTGACCGTCTGGGGTTCGATGCAATGCCCGTTTTACGTACACAAAGCCCTGGTGGCGCTCACCGGCTTACCGGCGGAAAACGTGCGCGTGATACAGGCCGAAACCGGCGGAGCGTTTGGCGGCAAAGAGGAATATCCCTCGATGCTCGCCTGCCACGCCTCACTGCTGGCCATGAAATCAAAACGCCCGGTGAAGATTATCTATGACCGCATGGAAGACATGGCGGCCACCACCAAGCGGCATCCCTCGCGCACCCGGCATCGCACCGCGGTCAGCGCCGACGGTAAACTGCTGGCCGCCGAGATCGAATTCGTTACCGATGGGGGCGCCTACGCAACCTTATCCTCGACGGTGTTGTCGCGCGGCACCATCCATGCAGGCGGCCCCTACTTCTGGCCCAACATCCGCGTCCACGCCAAGGCTTATGCCACGAACACACCGCCGCACGGAGCCTTCCGCGGCTTCGGCGCTCCACAAAGCCTGTTTGCCCTGGAGCGGCACATGGACCATGTGGCGAAAACCATCGGCATGGCTCCCGACGAATTCCGCCGGCGCAACCTGCTGCACCAGGGGATGACGACCTCTACCAATCAAGTCATCCATGACCCGATCGTGCTCGATCAGATGCTCGAGCGCGCCCTCAAACTCACCGATTACCACGCCAAGGTAGAGCAGTTTGCCGCGCACAACCCCGGCAGCACGAAGAAGAAAGGCATCGGCATCGCGGCGTTTTTGCACGGCGCCGGCTTTACCGGGTCCGGGGAGCGCTACCTCAATGCGCTGGCGGGCGTGGAAGCAACGGCAGCAGGCGGCGTGCGCGTGCTGGTGTCGAGTACCGAGTTCGGCCAGGGAACCAACACCATTCTTTGCCAGATTGCCGCGGAGACGCTGGGGTTGGACTATGACGACGTCAGCATGGCTCCCGTCGATACCAGCATCAGCCCCAATAGCGGGCCGACGGTGGCGTCGCGCACGGCGATGATCATTGGCAAGATTGTGCAGACCGCCGCGTTGAAGATGCGGCAGACGTTGATCGATAGCGGGTTACTTGAGGCTGACGCCGGCCAGTCCGAGAGGCACCAGTTCCTTGCCGCTTGCGCCGCTTACCACAAGCAATTTGGCGAGCTGCAGTCTTTCAGCCGCTATGAGGCGGCGCCGAATATTTTCTGGAATGATGAGCTGTATAGCGGCGAGGCCTACGGGGCCTATGGCTGGGCAGTCTACGTGGCTGAAGTCACGGTCGATACCTTGACCTACGGCGTCACCATCAATGATTTCGTTGCCCTGCAGGAGATCGGCAAGGTGCTGCATCCGGTTCTCGCCGCCGGGCAAATTGAAGGCGGGGTCGCCCAGGGCATCGGCTACGCGCTTTATGAAAAGGTGTTGTGGAAAGACGGGCGGATGATCAACAACCAGATGACCAACTACATCATGCCCACCGCGGAGGATATTCCGCCCATACGCGTGTTCTTCGAGGAAGTGCCTTACCAGTACGGAGCCTATGGCGCCAAAGGCATTGGCGAGTTACCCATGGACGGGCCTGCACCCGCGATCGTGAATGCCATCGTCCACGCGACCGGCGTCAACTTCAACTCGATCCCATTGTTGCCGGAGGATATCTATCGCGGCCTGACGGCGGAGCCCGAGCGTCCGGCGGAATCGTTGGCTACGGCTCTGGCGGCGGAGGGCAGCCAATGAGTGCGAGCCAATGCGAGGTTTCGTTCATCGTGAACGGCGTCGCTCACACGGTATCGGTTTATCCCATGGAGCGCCTGCTCGACGTCTTGCGCACCGAGCTGCGCCTTACCGGAGCCAAAGAGGGCTGCGGCGAAGGTGAGTGCGGTTCCTGCTCCGTGCTCATGAATGGTGAACTGGTGAACAGCTGCCTGGTTCCGGTGCTCCAGGCCCAGGGAGCTACTCTGTGCACCATCGAGGGACTTGCCCAAGACGGCGTTCTGCACCCAGTGCAGAAGGCGTTTCTTAAATGCGGAGGAGCGCAGTGCGGCATCTGTACGCCGGGCATGGTTATGGCGACGGTTCATCTTCTGCGCCGCAATCCTTCGCCAACCCTGGACCAGGTTCGTGAAGGGCTGGGGGGAAACCTGTGCCGGTGCACCGGCTATACGCGCATCTTTGAAGCGGTATTGGAAGCGGCACAGACGGGCCCAGAGACATGAGGGCCCAGCCTTCGGACTACGAGCTGGTAGCGCCCGGCAAACTATCCGGGGTGCTCGAATTGCTGGCGCGCGAGCCCGGAGTGTGGCTGCCGATTGCCGGCGGCACCGAAGTGATGGTGCAGTATGGCGCGGGCAGGCTCGGTGCGCGCAAGCTGGTCAGCTTGTGGGGATTGCCGGAGTTGCGCCGCATTGAACGGACGGAGCAGGAGCTGATCATCGGCGCGGGATGCACCTACAGCGATTTGAGAAATCATCCCGTGGTTGCGCAGGAGTTCCCTTTGCTGGCCCGCGCGGCCTCCTGGACGGGCAGCATTGCCAACCAGAACCGCGGCACGCTCGGGGGCAACATCGTGAACGCCTCTCCCGCCGCCGATTCCCTTCCCGCTTTGCTGGTCTACGACGCTGAACTGCTTTTGATTTCTGCTCGCGGCCCGCGGCGCATCCCCTACGGCGATTTCCATACCGGCTACAAGCAGACCAGGCTGGCGCCCGATGAGATCGTTTCCGGCATTGCGCTGCAACCTCGATTTGCCGCCTACTATGGTTATTCCCGCAAAGTTGGCACGCGCAATGCGCAAGCTATCGCCAAGCTTTGCGTGGCCGGGCTGGGCAGAGTCTCCGACAACAAAATCGAGGACGTGCGGCTGGCCATCGGCAGCATGGCGATCACGCCGTTGCGGCTGCGGCGGACGGAAAAGGTGCTGCTTGGCCGGGGGTGGAGTCCAGCCCTGGTTGGCGAAGCGCGGCAGGCGTTGGAAACGGAAGTCGCTCCCATCGATGACATTCGCTCCAGCGCAGATTACCGGCTACATGTGGCGGGCAATCTGTTGCAGGAGTTTCTCGAGGGCCTCTTCCAATGAACCTGGTGTTGGTGCGCTGGCATGCGCTGCCGCGGGATGAAGCGGCGCAAGAAATCCTCTCCTGTTGCGGTTCCCGTACCTGGGCTGCGCGGTTGGCGGCGATGCGCCCATTTGTCGACGAACCGAGTCTCTTCGCTGCCGCGGACCACTGCTGGCAGCATCTGCCCGAAGCGGATTGGCTGGAGGCGTTCCGCAGCCATCCGCGGATTGGAGAAAAGCACGCGCAGAATAAGACCACGGCTGCCTCCGCCGCGTGGTCGAGCGCTGAGCAGAGCCGGATGATCGAAGCGGATGCTGCTATCCTACTGCGGATGCAACAGGGTCATCGCGAGTACGAGGAGCGTTTTGGGCGGATCTTTATCGTGTGCGCCAGTGGGAAACAGCCGGCGGAAATGCTGCAGATACTGGAGCAACGCCTAAGCAATGATCCCGCAGAGGAGTTGCTTGAATCGGCCGCGCAACAACAGCAGATCATGCAGCTAAGGCTGCGCAAGTGGCTGGCTGGACCGGGGGCTGCGTGAGCCGCATCTCCACCCATGTGATCGATACAGCGCTCGGCCGGCCGGCTGCCGGCATGATGGTGCTTTTGGAATACGCTGGGCTGTCGGGTCAATGGCAAACGCTTACCGCGTTGCAGACGGATGTCGATGGCCGCTGCGCCAACCTTCTGCCGCAGGATGCAGAGCCAGCTCTGCGGCCAGGGCAATACCGGCTTCGCTTTGAAACCGGGGAATATCACACGGCGCAATCAGTCAAGGGTCTGTACCCCATGGTTGAGATCACCGTCACGGTACGCCCGGGCGATACCCATTTGCACGTTCCGTTACTTTTGAGTCCGAATGGCTATACCACCTACAGAGGGAGCTAGCCGGTGATTGCTCTGGCAGAGAATACCTACGGAAAATCCAGCGTGCGCGTGATGAAGGTGCAGCGCGATGGTCCGTTGCATACAGTGAAGGAGTGGAAAGTCGAAGTATTGCTTTCCGGCGACTTCGAAAGCTGCTTCACGGTGGGCGACAACAGCGAGATCCTGCCCACGGACACGATGAAGAACACCGTGTATTCGCGGGCTCGCGAAAGCACGGCCGAGTGTATGGAAGACTTTGCCCGGGAGTTGGCTGAGTTTTTTCTGGCTCGCAACCCGCAGGTGGAACGCGTCGCCATCAGCATTATCAGTACGGCGTGGGATCACGCGTTGGTGCAGGGGAAACCGCATCCCTCCACCTTTGTTCGCGGAGGCGGCGAGACCCAGACCACCGCGGTTACGTATGTGCAGGGGGGAGGGGTCTCTGTCACCTCGGGCCTTGACGGTCTGGTGTTGCTCAAGACCGCCAACTCCGGCTTCGAGGGATATCTGAAAGACTCGTTGACCACTTTGCCGGAGACGGCGGATCGCCTCTTCGGGACCTCGATGCGTGCGCAATGGAAATACCAGTCCGCGCGGTTGCCTTTTGAGCAGTTGCGCAGCAAGCTGCGCGAAACGCTAATCCAGGCCTTTGCCGAGCACGACAGCAAGTCGGTGCAACATACCCTCTATGCCATGGCCCAGGCTGCGCTTGGTGCCGTACCGGAAATCCTGGACATAGAGCTGGCCATGCCTAATAAGCATTGTCTGTTGGTCGATCTTTCGCGCTTCGGGCAGACAAATCCTAATCAGATCTTTGTGCCCACCGATGAGCCGTATGGCAACATCGTGGCCCGTATCTGCAGGGAGTGACTTTAACCACCGTTTAAGGAGAGAGACGGGTACCCCAGGTTCGCACCAGCGTACCTGGGCCGAAAATGGTTTTTTCGAATGCTTTTGCAGATTCGCTCAGCGGAGCTTGATACGGAATAAAGCGATCGTGGGGGGCTATCGCCCCCGTCGTTTTCGGCCCAGGTACGCTTTGGCGAACCTGGGGCACCCGTCCCTTCCCTTCGACCGTGGTTTGGCATCGACGGGTTAGTCTAATAATGCGGGTACATTTCCAAGGGGTATGAATGCAAGTTGAAATGCGAGAGCAGGCGGAGAAAGTCATTGCCCGCTGCCGCTACCTCGCCCAATTCACCGAAGAGCCGGGCCAGATCAAGCGTACCTTCCTCTCCCCCGCGATGCGCGAGTGTATGCAGGCTGTGCAGGGCTGGATGGAAGCTGCGGGCATGCAGGTCGTCACCGATGCAGCCGGCAATCTCCGCGGGCGATATCCTGGCACGGCGAGCACGTCTTTGATCATCGGTTCGCATCTCGACACAGTGCCCAATAGCGGCGCCTTCGATGGCGTCCTGGGCGTGATGATGGGGTTGACCTTGATCGAGGCCCTGGAGCGGGAGAAACTGCCCTTTGCCATCGAACTCGTCGGATTCTCGGAAGAGGAGGGCGTACGTTACAGCCTTCCTTTCATCGGCAGCCGGGCTCTGGTTGGGCGCTTAGGCGCCGAACTGCTGGACACCAAGGACGGCGACGGAATTTCGCTGGCGCACGCGCTCACGTCCTTCGGACTAGATCCTTCGGGGCTTGACCAGTGCGTCTTAAGCGACGATGTGGCCGGGTACCTCGAGTTCCACATCGAGCAGGGCGTGCTGCTGGAAAGCGAAGATAGGTCGCTCGGGGTAGTGCAAGCGATCGCCGGACAGAGCCGCGCCGAAATCACTTTTACCGGCCGCGCCCGTCATGCAGGCACAACGCCGATGCGGCTGCGCAACGACGCCGTCGCGGGGGCGGCAGAGTGGATCAGCGAGGTGGAGCGGGTGGCGCTGGCTACGCCCGGCATGGTGGCCACCGTCGGCGATCTGCGCACCCACCCGGGAGCGGGGAACGTCGTTGCCGGGCAGTTGCGCGCCAGCCTCGATGTACGCCATGGAGAGGATGCCGTTCGCCACCAGGCGGTAGACCACCTGCTCGCCGAGGCGGTGTCGATCGCCAAACGGCGCGGCCTCACGACGGTGAGTAAAATGCTCATGGACCAGCCCGCGGTGACCATGGACTCTGGCTTGTGCGCGCTGGCGCAGGACGCGATCCGCGGTATTGGAATCGAACCGGTCTCCATGGTGAGCGGGGCCGGCCACGATGCAATGATTTTGGCGGAGCGGGTTCCCAGCACGATGATCTTTCTACGCAGTCCGGGCGGCATCAGCCATCATCCCGACGAGTCTGTTCGTCCCGAGGATGTGGAAAATGCTCTCGCCGCAGGCTTGGCATTCTTGCGCAACTTCGACAGTTGCTGTGCACTACCCATCATCAAGGAGCGAATCACTCCGCATGTATAACCTGGGACATACCCGCAGCGACCGCCAACCCACGCACCTGCTGCAAACGCCGGATACCTTTGTGGGCATCCCTCTGCCTGGTTTCGATTCTGTAACCGTTATTGTGCACACAGCGCCTGCCATCGGAGCCGCCTTCACCCAGTACACGGCGGAGTTTGAGCCCGGAGGTTCGCTAGGACCGGCCCATGGTCAGCGCTTTCTCTATTTGCTGGAAGGCGCGGTATCGGTGGTTGTGGGCGGTAAGACGCAGCAGCTTACGCCGGGGGGATTTGCCCATCTGCCGGCCAACCAGCCCCACACCGTGAAGGCGTCAACACGGAGCCGCCTCGCGGTGATCGAGAAGCCGGCCATATCGCTGCTCGATGAGGCCCCCCAGCCCGCTATTTTTGGGAGCGAGGACGCCGTCGCCTCGCAGCCCCTGGGTGGGGACGAGGCGCTCCAGGTAAAGCAGCTGCTGCCGACCACCCCGGGCCTCGACTACGCGGTGAACACCATGACTTACCAGCCCGGCGCTGCGCTGCCCCAGGTGGAAATCCACGTGATGGAGCACGGGCTGCTGATGCTCCAGGGCGGTGGTGTCTACCGCCTTGGGAACTCCTGGTACCCGGTGCAGACGGGAGATTTTATCTGGATGGCGCCCTATTGCCCGCAGTGGTTCGGCGCGCTGGGCAAGACTCCGGCAAAATACCTTATTTACAAAGACTGGAATCGCCACCCGATCCCTGGACGGTAGAGCGGAACCCGCAATGCTGTCCCCAGCGAAAGGATCGTCAGACTGGATTTTTCCTCAAGAAAAATCCAACCTAGCGATGTTGGACCGGGTAGACTTATGCGGGTTCTGCTCTAAACACCTATGCAAGTGCGAATAGATCGAGATCGATTGCTCTCCGACATCGAGATGCTGGCCTCGTTTTCCGACGGCACGCCGCCTGGTATCTCCCGGCTGGTTTTTGCCGAGGCGGACCAGGAGGCACGCATCTGGCTCAAGGCTCAGTGCCGCGACGCCGGCTTGTCCGTGCGCGAAGATGCGGTCGGCAATATGTTTGCCCGCTGGACCGGCGCCCGGCCTGAGCTTGGGGCGATCGGCACCGGGTCTCATATTGACGCCATTCCTCACTCGGGAAAATTTGACGGCACGGTGGGCGTGCTGGGCGGCCTGGAGGCGATCCGTGCTTTGCGGCAGAGCGGATTCCAACCGCAACGCTCCATCGAGCTGTTGCTCTTTACCGCTGAGGAGCCCACGCGCTTCGGTCTCGGATGCCTGGGCAGCCGGATGTTGGGCGGCGGCCTGGACAGCGCCGCCGACACGAGCCTGAAAGACTCCGAAGGCAACACGCTGGCCCAGCTGCGCGCGGCTGCGGGCTTCCATGGGTCACTCGACGAGGTACGCCTGCACGATGGCTACTATGCAGCCTTCGTCGAATTGCACATCGAGCAGGGTCCGCTGCTGGAGAAGGAAGGTTTGGCGGTGGGGGTTGTCACCAGCATCGCTGCGCCTGCGGCTCTGCGCATCCGCGTGGAGGGCGAGGGTGGCCATGCCGGAGGCGTGCTCATGCATGACCGCAAGGACGCCTTTTGCGCCGCCGCGGAGATCGTGCTCGCCATCGAAGAACGTGCGCTGGCGACCGGCTCTGTGGACACCTGCGCTACCGTTGGCAAGTGCCATGTATATCCGGGAGCGGTGAACAGCATTCCCAGCCGGGTAGAGATGGAAGCTGACATCCGGGACACCAACGAACAGCGTAGAAACCAGGTGCTACGCGAGATCGAGCAAGCCTGCGCCCGGGTAGCCGCCAAGCGCAATGTTCAGGTGCAGATTACGCCCATCAATGCCGATGCTCCGGCCACCTGCGCGCCGCAGATCATCGATGCCATGTCGCAGGCTGCGGCAGAGAACGGGCTGGCCTACAAAAAGATGGTCAGCCGCGCCTACCACGACTCACTGTTCATGGCCCGCATCGCGCCGGTGGGGATGGTGTTCATCCCTTGCCGCGGGGGAGTAAGTCATCGCCCCGACGAGTACTCCGCGCCGCAGGAGATCGAGAATGGCGCCAAGGTACTGGCAGGCACCCTGGCCAAATTGTCACAAGTGGAGAGCTGAAAGAAACCGCAGATCCCTCCACTCCGCTACGCTCCGGTCGGGATGACAGTTCTGTAGTGAAGGAGATAGTTAGCTCCCAAACAGAATTGTCATCCCGACCCGAGCGTAGCGGAGTGGAGGGATCTGCGGTTTCTTTCTAGGCTTGGCCCTCTACGTCGGGCAGGACGAGATAGAGCAAAACAATCCCTGCAACCGCGAACATGCGGCCGGCAGCGGCTTCGCCGCTCCATTCCTTCGACTGCCACATCAGAAACCACTCGTTGCCTACACTCAAAAAAGCCGTCAGCCACATCAGCAAGCTGAGCGTGAGCGCCACAACTCCCAGCCTCTTGGCGGCATTGAAGGCGGCCGCGCTCGATCGCAGATTGCGGACCAGAAGGAATCCTGCCAAATACAAGAGCAGGCCCGTCACAATCTCCCAGCAGACGATGGATACGAAAAAGAGCCAGGGAGCAGTAGGCGAGTGAATGGAGCGCCACATACCGTGGTTTCCCGGGTAGGTGGTATCCATCAGCAGCACGTGGCGCACGTAGGTCAAATTGGAGTTGTAGTCGTTTGTATTGTTAAACACCACCACGGTGTAGTAGAAACCGAGGGCAAAGAGAAGCAGCGCCTTGGAGGCACGAATCGTCATTTTTGTTCTCCTGGTGTTTCTCCTGGTGCGAAGGTAATGAAGTAGGCGCGCAGTGCGGCGATGGTCTGGTCATCGTACTGAGGGCTGCCGGCCATTCTGCTGTGCGGGTTCAGTGCCTGCGGATTGCGTACGTACTTGGCAAAAAATTCCGGGCTTTCCTTGGCCGTTGCCGCCACCACCGGCCAAGGGATAGATGCCATTCGGCCACCCTCGGCGCCCATGTTGTGACAGCGATAGCAGTTCTGTTGCGCAATCCGGTAGCCGTCCATGACCGGCGAGCCGGGCGCGAAATTGCCGTGAGGCGCGATGGCGCCGAGAACCTCGCTCGCGCGGCGGAAATCGAGGCGCACGACCTGAAAAGGAATCTGCGCTTCGTCGCTGTGGGAAAGCACTTTGAACGACGGAGTAAAGCTGGGGTTCTCGATCACATAAGGTCCCAGCTCGGCGCCGTTCTCCGCCTTCGGCCAGCCCTCCTGCGATTTGCCATTCACCGTCAGCACCAGCACTGGATGGTGGGCGGCAAGATAAGAGGCCGGGTAGGGGCTGCGATAGCCGTCTTTGCATATCGCCAACACCATATCCACATCCGCGCCCAACAAATGCCGCACCTGATCGAGAGCGACTCCGCTCACTTGAGTCGGTACGGGAAAGTTCGCATCCGTGGAGGTCATGAAGCTGACCTGGGGTAAATGAAGCAGGTCCTGGTACGAGATAAATTGACCCGCACCCGAGATTGCTCCGCCAACCTCGAGGTCTGTAGGGGCTTGCCGGGTTGCGTGCAGAAGTGAACTGTGTGGTGCGGTTTGGGCGGAAAGCAACAGCGTGGCGCCAACGATCAGGGAAGCAACCACTCTCTTCATTGGCCTATGCTAATGCATTTTTTTCAAACACACGGAAAAACCACGCTATAGAGACCTGGTCTATTTGGAAACCGCTGGCGTAGTGTTGGGCGTCTCACCTTTGCGCACGGCGGCAACGCCTTTCCAATCCTCCAGATCCTGATTGGGTTTTTCTTTCCTGTATGTGGCATACAGTGCAATGCCTTCAGGATCCTCAAGAATGTCTACCTGAACGCCCTTGTCACGCATCATCTGCTCGGTCCCGGAAGCATTGGTGACGTCGCCGACGACCACTCTCTTAAACTGTCGCATGTAAATCAGCGTGGCACAGATTTCACAGGGGGTAAGGGTGGTAAATATCGTGGTTTTGCCGAAGTCCAGACGCCCGGCATCCCGCGCTGCGGACGTCTCGCCGTGGTTATAAGGATGGTTTTCCTGAACTAATGTGTTATGTCCCTTGCCCACGATCTTGCGCGTTTCATCATCAATGATCACGCCTCCAATTGGACAGCCGCCTTCTTCATACCCCTTGCGCGCCAGCAGGACCGCGATCCGCATGAAGTCCCGGTCTGTAAGTTTGCTGAAGAATCCGTCTTCGACGATCGTCGTCAGGCTCCTGGTGGGGAGATGAGCAATGGTGTTCAGAACCTCCTGGGTAACAGGCGTATCGCTGGTAATAAATGCTTTCATAGGCTCCTCAAATAAGGAGCTTCATTCTCTAAGGAAAACGGGAAAAAGGAAAGGGACGAAATGATATAGATTACGGATACATGAGTGCTGAGAAGCGATTGCTGGAGCTAGGTATTGTTTTGCCCGAGGGACCTGCGCCGGGAGGCAATTATCTTTCCGCAAAGGTTGTTGGAAATCTGGTCTATCTCGCGGGTGTGATCTCCACGGGCATAGACGGTGTGATCACCGGCACCGCCGGCGCCGATCGAACCATCGCCGAGGGCTACGCCGCGGCCCGCGCCTGTGCCTTGACCCAACTTGCCGTGCTGAAGCACACATTGGGTTCGCTGGACAAGGTGCGCGAAATAGTCAGCTTGAACGGCTATGTAAACGCCGTTGCCGGTTTTCCAGATTCGCCCGCGGTCATCAACGGCGCTTCCGATCTATTGGTGGCCGTGTTCGGAGACCAGGGCCGCCACGTGCGCGCCGCCATTGGCGTGAGCGCTCTTCCCCGCAACGCGCTGGTTGAGTTGCAGATGATCGTGGCGGTATAAGGAGCCTATGGCCGAACACCGGTTAACCGCTGAGCCCACTCATTCGCGCTGGAATCGCGCGCTGGAGCCGCGGCTCACCATCGCATCCGGAGATACGGTGCACATGAGCTGCCTCGACGCGAGCGGCGGGCAGGTAACGCCAGACTCGAGCGTGGAAGATTTTCTGGCCATCGACCGGGGCAGAATTCATGCCTTGACCGGACCCATCCGCATCGATGGCGCGGAGCCCGGGGATGTGCTCCAGATCGACGTGCTGCAGGTGGAGCACCGCGGCTGGGGTTGGACGAGCGTGATTTCCGGCCTCGGTTTTTTAAAAGAGCAGTTTCGTGAGCCCTTTCTCTTTCACTGGGCGCTCGACCCCCAGATAAGTCTTTCGCTGGGGCCGGCTATTGTCCCGCTGCGTCCCTTCTGCGGAGTGATGGGCGTTGCCCCGGCCGAAGATGGCGAGTTCCGGACTCGTCCCCCGGGCCGCTTCGGCGGCAATATGGATGTGCGCGAGCTTTGTACCGGAGCCACTCTGTATCTGCCGGTGCTGAACGCGGGCGCCCTCTTTTCCGCCGGAGACGCGCACGCTGCCCAGGGCGATGGTGAAGTCTGCATCAATGGCATCGAGTGCCCGGCGGACGTGATTCTGCGCTTCCGCGTACATCGGCACCAAACACTCTCCGCACCGTTGGTCGAGTCCGCCGAGTCGCGTTCTCCGGACGCGCCCCCCGATGCGTGGATCGTGGTCGAGTCCGATATAGACGCCTTGCAGGCCGCACGCGCCGCCACCTTGCGCATGGTGGAGTTGCTGGTCGCCCGGTGGTCGTTTACCCCCATCCACGCATACCTGCTGTGCAGCGTGGCCATGAAACTGCGGCTTAGCCAGGTGGTCAACGAGCCCATGATCACGGTGAGCGCAGCGATGCCCAAATGCGTGCTGCCCTCGAGGAAGATGTTCTAAGCTCTATGCTGATCAACGACCCATCGACCATCGCCGAGCTGCGCGAACTGTATCCCCGCTACGAGCAAGGCCCTGGTCTCGAACGACGTGGAGACCCTGATGAGCATGTTCTGGGCCTCGCCCTACGTGGCGCGCTTCGGTCCCGCGGAGAGCCTTTACGGCATCAGCGAGATTGAGGCCTTTCGCAAAGGACGCTCCCCAGCCAACCTTGAGCGAACCATCCAACGGCTCGATATTGTCGCTTTTGGCAAAGACTTTGCCAGCATCACACTGGCCTTCGAGCGGGAGATCGAAGGCCGGGTCACACGCGGGCGCCAGAGCCAGACGTGGGTTCGGCTTCCGGAGGGATGGCGCATTGTCTTTGCCCACGTATCGTTACTTCCCTGAGTTACTTCCCTAAAGAATGCCTGGTGAAACCGCGTTTTGGCGCTGCATCTTGCACGGTGCAACCAGTGTCCGGTTTCAGGTCATCGCGAGCGACGCAATTTTGCTTGGCTCCGCTAACCACTTTGGGCTATTCTCAACGCAGTCCCTCGAAATCCATCGGTTGAGTTTGGGCCGTCACCCTGTCGTGACCTTTCTGGTTACACCGACCTCGTAGTCGCATAAAGAAAAAATCAGAGTCTAGTCCCAGCTTCTCTCTCATGCGAGGCATAGCCACATGTATTTGAAGTCCAGAAAGTTCTTTTCGACAGCAGTCCTGTTGGTCTCAGTCGTCCTCTTGCAGCCCTACGCAATGCAGGCACAGCAAACCCTGGGTGGAATCACAGGAACGGTAGATTGACCCTTCCGGGAGCGCCGTTCCCGGCGCCGAGGTCAAAGCCATATCGGAAGATACAAAGCTGGAGCGCACGGCGCAGAGCAATGCGCAAGGTAGCTACGTATTCAACGATCTCCCCATCGGCAAATACACCGTGACGTTTACCAAGGACGGCTTCTCGACGGAGCGCTACCCGGGCATCCTGGTGCAGGCTGACCGTACGGTGCAGCTGCAGGCGCAGCTGAAAGTGGGCACAGTAGCCGACTCGGTTGAGGTCGATGTGAATCCCCTGCTGAATGCCGTCGACACCACCAACGGCTATGTCATGGATAGAGCGCAGATCGAATCCGTCCCGCTGCCCACCGGCAGCTTTACCGGTCTCGCTATTCTCTCCCCCGGTGTGAACGCTGAGTTGCCGGGAGGCACCGGCGTCAACTCTGGCCTGGGCAATGCTCCCATTTGGGCAAACGGCGAGCGTGACACCAGCAACAGCTTCCTGCTCAACGGCGTCGACGGCAGCAACCTGTTCAATGGCAAGAGCACCAGCCAGGTGGCCTCTTCGCGTGTGGGCCCGAGTACGGGTGTGGGTAATACCGGCGGCGGTGGTGTGATCCAGTCGAGCGCTTCGGTGTACCTGTCGATCGGCAACTCCCTTCCCTCGCCCGCGCCAGAGACTATCCAGGAAGTGCGCGTGAACGCGTCGATGTATGACGCGCAGCAAGGCGCGACTAGCGGCGCGCATATCGACCTGAGCACCACTTCCGGCACCAACGACTACCACGGATCGCTCTATCTGCATCGCGCCACCAACTGGCTCAATGCTGCTCCGTTCTTCTTTAACCAGGACCTTGCAGTGCCGCAAAATGACAAGAATCCGCAACTGCACCGCTACACACTCGGCGGAACAGTGGGCGGCCCTATCATCAAGGATAAGCTTTTCGGATTCTTGGCTTATCAGCACCTGCACGTGAGCGATGCGGAAATTGGCGACTCCTTCCTGGATGTGCCGGTGGGATTAACCGACGACCGCAGCCCGCAGGCCCTAGCCGCCCTCACTGCTGCGGACGGCTTCCCTCCCGTCACGGGGGCAGTTGATCCGGTCGCGCTCGCCTTGTTCAATTCGCCCTCGTTGAAGGGTGAACCTGGCAAGTACCTTATCCCAAACGCCATCCCGACCGCGGTATTGCAGCCGGGCGAAGTCTTCAACGCCTTTGTGCCTGGAACAGCAACCTTCATAGGCGACCAGGCGGTGGCCAACCTCGACTACAACGCGACCAGCAAAGATACCGTGGCGTTGAAGTACTATTATCAGCACGACCCTACGGCCGCTCCTTACGCTTACTCCAACGTGCCTGGCTTTACCCAGAAGCTGGATGCTGGCTCACAAGTCTTCTCCATCAACAACACCTACCTGATCGGATCGAACCTGAGCACGCAGCAGACCCTGGGTTATCTGCGGGAGAAGCTTTACAACACCAACGAACAACCCTTCGGGCCTGCCAACATTCCGGGTGGGAGCTACCCGTCGGCATCGATCGACACCTTCGGCTCCAATTATTTCCCTGGGATGACGATCATCCACACCCTGGGCAACGACAAAATACCAGGCATCGGCGACAGCTTGAATATTGGCGCGAGCGCGGGTTCCCAGGGCTCATTGACGGGCGTCTTCCAGAATCGCCTGCAGCCCTCCGGGAATGCGATCTGGGTAAAAGGGAAACACAGTATCGGGTTCGGCGGCAGCTATAGCTTTACCCAATTGAACATTCGCGATCGCCGCCCGGGCACGGGCACGGTCGCCAGCGACGATCTTGGCCAATTCATGAACGGATTGGTGACGCCCTATGACAGCTACAACGTGACCACGTTTCTGCAGGGCAACGCGAACCGCTACTACCGAGCCAACCAGCTCGGCCTGTTCCTGCAGGATAAATTCCAGATCAAGCCCAATTTGACTCTGACTGCAGGCCTGCGCTACGACTGGGACGCCGGGATGTCGGAAAAGAACGGAAACATCTTCAACTTCGATCCCTCCCTTTACTCCTACGTCTCGCCCACCGGCCCGCTGCCAACCGGCGAGACCGCCGGAAGCCTGGGGCCAGACCCAGAGCGGCTTCATCATCGCCGGCAACAACAAGAATGGAACGGCAGGGGTTAGCAAAACCACCCTCACGGGTCGCCAGTGGGGCTTCGCTCCTCGTGTCGGCGCGGCATGGGAGCCAACCAGGTTTAACAACAAAGTTGTGGTCCGCACCGGCATGGGTCTGTACTACGACCGAGGCGAATTGTTTAGCTACTTCTCACCCGGCTTTGCTATCGGCCTGACCACCGGTGGACCGTTCGGCGTGGTGCAACAGGTTCCCTTCGTGACCACCCAGAGCTGCCCGGCCGCAACCTATCAGGACGGCTATATCCCCACCTGCGGCGGTGGTACTTCCGGTTCGCTGGAGTACCCGTATACCAACGTGCAAAGCCCCGGGCCGACTAACCCCAACGCGTCGGATTTCGCCGCCTATCTGCCGAATGCGACCTCGATCACCGACGGAGCCCAACCGATCTCGCTTGGCGTTTACGATCGCAAGAACAAGCTGCCTTACTCCATTAACTACACACTGGACGTGCAATGGCAGCCGCGCAACGATCTGGCCTTCGACTTCGGCTACGTTGGCAACCTGGGCCGGCACCAGGTGATCCCGGTTCCGTTCAACCAGCCCAACATCGCGTCGCCCTCGGCTCCGATTCATGGACAGAACTATTCCTACGGCTACACGCCCACCAACCCCGACGGCAGCTTCATCACCCTGGGAGACGGCACCACAGCGCTCTATAACTTTGAAGGCGGCAACCTTGATCTGCGAGTTCCGTATATCGGGTACGCGGCTGAATCCATCAGCTATAAGGCAGCCGGTGTTTCGGCCTACAACGCCCTGCAGGTGCATGTGGAGAAGCGCATGAGTCACGGACTGCAGGTAGGGGCGTCCTATACCTACTCCCACGCCCTCGACGAGCAGAGCGCCCTGGGGCTGTTCTACAATGGCAATAACCCGCTCAATCTCCGTGACGGTTACGCTTCGTCTGACTTCGACCGCACCCATGTCTTCAACTTCACCTATGTTTACCAACTGCGGGACTTCTACGGCAAGTCCACGTGGACGGGGCGCCTTACTGATGGGTGGTCGCTGGTCGGCCTCACCGTTTTGCAGAGTGGTCAGCCATTCAGCGTGGTCGACTTTAGCGGCGCCGTCGGCAGTCTTTACTACAGCACCTCCGACGGCATTACCAACCCTATCGTGCCTTTGAACTATTCTGCTTGCTCGCCGAAGAAGGCGGAAACGGGCCACTCCGGAGCGTTCGGAGTGAATTACCCTCCCGCACTCAACCCGCAATGCTTTACCGTTCCCCTGGTGACGCCGTCCAGCCCTCTGGCTGCGGCAATCCCGGCCGGCGATACGGTTGAGACCAGCTTCACCACCGGCCAGCGCAACATCTTCCGCCAGTCATCGCAAAAGCGGGGAGATATTTCACTGGTGAAAATGACCAGCATCACCGAGCGGTTCAACCTGAAGTACACGTTTGATGTGTACAACCTGACCAACACCGCCAGCTTTGACATCCCGGGTAATGAGGTATTTCAGAACCAGAACTTTAATCAATTCCCCGCAGCAGGGCAGACCGCCTTAGCCACGGGATGCAATTCCAGCGGCGAACAGACCAATAGCAGCTTCTACAACTGCCCCGCGGGCCTCGGCTTTGTAACCCATACCATCGGGGCTCCGCGGCAGATACAGATGTCGTTGGCACTCACGTTCTAGAACAAATTCAGACACGACTTAGAGAGCCGGATGGCAGAGGGAGCCATCCGGCCTTTTCTTTTGTAACCGCCGCCGGCCGGTCAGGATCGCACTGAGTCGACCATCCTACGGGTTGCGTTCTACCCCTGGCGCAGCCGCCGAGCCTCATAGATGTGCAGGTTCGCGCAGGCGCACCCAAGCAAGGGCGTGGCAAGGCCAAGTTTGCTTCCTCGCTCAACCAGGTCACCGAGGATTTGATCCACCTCCACGGGGGCGTTCTTGCTCAAATCGCGATACATGGATGACGTCAGGGTCGACCCGTGAGCAGTGAGTAGCTTCTTTGTCCGGGCCAGGAAGGCAACGCCTGGCGCGTAGCCGCACGCGGTAGAGATTGCGCTGCATTCGTCAAGGATCGCGCGCGCGATTTCTGCACCGCCGGGTACGGCTTCGATCTCTCCGATGTTGCCGCGCATGAGGCAAGTGGCGGCGCCCAGACTAGCGAGCAGTACCCACTTCTCCCACATTTCCTGAAGGATATTGTCTGAGGTTCTGGCTTCAAACGCCGCCCCCTGCATGACCTGGTTGAGAGCACTCATGCGCGCAGAGTTGCCGCCTGTGCGCTCTCCATAGACGAGCCGGTGAACATCCGTCAGTTGGACGATGCGGCCATCCTTATCGACCTCCGCGGCAATGAGGCAAACTCCGCCGATCACGCTAGCTTCTCCAAATTGGTGCGCCAGTAGCTCGAGGTGACGCATTCCGTTTAATAAGGGAAGGATTATGGTGCCCGGCCCCACTGCGGGGGCGAAGTCGTTGATCGCCGCCTCCAGGGAGTACGCTTTGACACAAAGGATGATCAGGTCGTAAGAGCCGGCGATCTCATCGGCCCGGATGAGCTTAGGATGGAGCGTCCCATTGCCGTGGGGACTTACAATGCACAACCCATGTTCGCGTATGACCTCTGCCAGGCGGGCGCGTACGAGGAAGGTTACATCTCGCCCGGCCTCAGCCAGGCGGCCACCAAAGTAGCCACCGACGGCGCCAGCGCCGATTACCAGTATTCGCATCGCCGTATTATGTGGGATTCATGCTTGGGGCTGCAATCTGGTGTACGAACGCCCCACTCCAGCCCAGGGCACGTTGGGCGTGCAGGGGGCGGCAAATCAAACGCTTTTCCGTCAGCGCCCGGCAGAACGCGCTTCCGGAGCAGCCGGTCGGATCGCCGAAGGAGGCACCCGAGCCATAGCCGCGATGCCCGCAGCGGGGCCCAGCTCGCCCCCGGCGCGGTGGAATATTCCAGAGCCATACCCATGGCAATGTTTGACCGACTTTCGGTCGAACTGTACAGTTCAAGCAGGTGAAATGGAGAGTTTATGCCCACTGCAACGACCAAGAGAGAGGGCGCAATCGTAGTCTCAGCCCTGAGCCTGCGTACTAATCTCGGGAAGATCCTCCGCCGCATGGATGCGGAGCGGCGTTCGCTGGTGATCGAGAAGCGGGGCACACCTACTGCCGTCCTGCTGAATATCCACGATTACGTCAAACTTGCGGCGCCGGAACCCGAAGTCCTGAAGATCATCGGGGTTGAGGCCAAGCGTAACAAAACTGACGCTCTGTCCTCGCGCCAGATCGACCAGGTCATTAAGGCAGCAAGATCGGCAAAGAAGAAGCGCTGATGCTTGCATTACGCCTGGTGATCGATACGAACGTGTTGGTCTCCGCGGCGTTGAAACCAGACGGTCTTCAGCGAACTATATTCCTTCTGGCAATCACCAAGCCTAGCGCGGCTGTACGTTTCGCCGCCCATTCTCAAGGAATACGCGGCTGTGCTGGCCCGTCCTGAATTGTCCATTCGGAAAGGGTTGCGGCTTCAATTGCTTCAGCTGATCAAGAATCACAGCCACCTGGTTACCCCCTCCCACCGGATCGAGGTAACGAGCGACCCTGACGACAACATCTTTGTTGAGTGCGTTGATGCGGCTCGCGCCGATTTTTTGACACCGGCAACCGCAGGCACTTTCCGGCGTTCTGGAAGAACACAACGATCATCACGCCGCGGGAATTTGTCAGCCTGGCGGCACCACATCTGATTCGTTAACTCAAGCCGCGCTATCCGCCGCAAGGCCTATCACTCAACTCACTACGACCTTATTGACAGTGCGAGATCCGCTGTGGGTTGATATCGCATGTGAGTACAGGCGATCCGTTGGGAGCGACGCCGATCTGCCGTTCCGCCCGTGAACTTGCAGGAATTCACAACCATCGCTGGAGTCGTCTATCCCCGAATGCAGAGGCTGCATACTAAGAGCATGACCTTACAGATGTTCCATCCTTTCGATCAGCTTGCAGTAAAGCTCCTGGATGTCTCTTCGGACGATGAAGACGGAGCGCATGATCTATCCCACATGGTGCGCGTGTGGCGCAACGTGAAGTTGATCCATGGGCAGGAGGGCGGTGACCTCGAACTGCTGGCGGCGGCTGTCCTGCTGCATGATTGTGTTCAGGTTGCGAAGGATTCTCCTTTGCGCAGCAAGGCATCCGTGCTGGCGGCGAACGAGGCGCGTGTTCGCCTGGAGGCGCTTGGGTGGGAGCCACGCCGTATCGACACGGTTGCGTGCGCCATCGAGAGCCACAGCTTCTCTGCCGGAGTCGCCCCGACGAGTATCGAGGGCTGCATCCTGCAAGACGCCGATCGTTTGGACGCCATTGGTTTTTGCGGCATCGCGCGATGTTTCTATACCGCAGGCCGCCTGGGCTCGCGATTGTATGACCTGGCTGACCCAGGAGCAGAGACACGCCCGCTGGATGACGGCCGAAATGCGTTAGATCACTTTCCCAGGAAGCTGCTGACTTTAGGGGGGAGCTTCAAGACACGCAAAGGCCAGGAGTTGGCGAGCGAGAGACATCGACAGCTCAATGAGTTTTATCACGGCATGCTCTCCGAGGTCCTGGAGTAGCGTCTCTCCTAATCTCCGTACGGGATGCGCTATAGGAAAGCCGGTCCCGATACAAAGCATAAAGGCGCTACTCGCGTGGGCGATGTTGGAAGAGTTAACCCCCATCGTTTTGGTATCCTTCTCCTGTTTATCATTGAGTAACGTTGGTCTCGCGTCCTTGAACCGTTTGGCCCTTTTGGGGGCATCTTGATGGAATCTTCTGGACTCACGGCCGACGTCATGTTTCTCATATACGCAGGGGTAATTTTTGGCAATCATGGTTTCATCGATGCGCCCTCCAAGACCCGCACACCAGGATCGACGGATGCTCTTCGTTCGCTTGCTCGTAGCCCTCATCCTCTTTCTGCCCCTCGGCGTGCATCGGGTGCAGGCCCAGAGCGCAGCTCTCCCTCAGCTCCAATCCGCCGACCCCGTCGTTGCGGACCTGTTCCGGCGGAGCGGCTCCACAGGGATGGTGGTCGTGGTTGTGCGCGGGAATGAGACGTGGATGCAAAGCTATGGCCAGACTTATCCCGGCTCCCACCAGAAGCCGAACGCTGATTCCCTGGTCCGTCTTTGCTCACTGTCAAAGATCATGACGACGGACCTGTTGGTGAAGCTGGTCGCCGATGGACACGTGTCACTCTCCGACCCGCTGCAGAAGTTCGCGCCGCGCAATGTCACCGTTCCCGTGCGCACAGTTCGTGGCCTGAGCGGACCCCCTATCACCCTGCGCGATCTGGCGACGCACACGTCTGGGCTCCCGCGCGAAATCGCCTATCCAGCGGGCGATGCCGGCCATTTCACGTTCCCCGACTATAACTTTCGCTGGCAATGGCTCCCTGGCTATCGCCTGCGCTTTGCTCCCGGAACTGCCGCACACTATTCCAACATCGGCTTCGACCTGCTCGCGGATGCATTGTCAGCCGCTGCCGGCAAACCGTATACGCAACTGTTCGCTGACCGAACCGCGAAGCCCCTTGGGCTGCGGGACACGACGCTGAGCCCGACTCCGGGAGAGTGCGCTCGCCTTCTCATCGGGGCCAGGAATGAGGGTCCGTGCAGCGATACGACGGCCGCTGCCGGGTCGGGAGGCATGTACTCGACCGCGAACGACATGACGCGTTGGCTGCAATACCTGCTCGATCTGCCCGGTGTCCCCGTGCACCAGGATCCCGCAGCAACTGCGACGTATATCCAAGCTTCGCAACTCCGCTGGACTCAGGGCCTGGCACACGCCGGTGTTCCCACCGGCATCGGCCTGGGGTGGGTGCACATCAACCAACCGGATGATGCAACGATGATCATTGAGAAAACCGGCGGCGGCGCGGGCTTCACCACCTATATCGCGCTTAATCCCAGCCAGCACATTGGCATATTTGTCGCAGCCACCGAAGGCAGACACGAGGGAGCTAATATTTTCCGCGAGAGCAACGATCTGCTGGTGTATCTCTCCGGGATCACTTCGGATTCCATGCAAGTTGCTGCGAAGGAGCCTGGCTCAGATGCTGCGGGACGGGCACGAGTTATCAGGCAGATTACGCGGACAAGTGTTCTCGCTGCAGTACAGTAGTGGCCGTCAGCTGCTAAAGAGTCTGCGCGACTTGGCAGGAGTCAGCCTCCTAACAGAACCCAATAGGAACTGGACGGGTGCCCCAGGTTCGCCAAAGCGTACCTGGGCCGAATAAGACGGGGCGAAGCCCCACGATCGCTTTAAGCTGTCCGCCAAGCTGAATCCGTTCGGGCCTCCTGAGCCGTCCAGCTAAAAGCAATCGAAACATATCATTTTCGGCCCAGGTACGCTTTGGCGAACCTGGGGCACCCGTCCAGTTCCTATTGGGTTCTGTTAGGTGGCTGACTTCTGCCGGATTGAGTTCTCACGCAGCCTGTGAAGCCTTTGCCCTTCCTACAAAAAGCATTGGCGCACGATACGGAGATCGCGCGCCAATGAAAAGGAAGAGTAGTTAGCCTCGAGCGAGGTCGTAGCGATCAAGGTTCGTCACCTTGCTCCACGCAGCCACGAAGTCCTTCACAAACTTCTCCTTCGAGTCGTTAGTTGCATAGACCTCCGCGACCGCCCGGAGCTGGGAGTTGGAACCGAAGACGAGATCAACGACGGTTCCTTTCCACTTGAGCTCGCCGGTTGCCCGATCAGTCCCCTCCAACACGCCTGGCACGGTAGCGGACTTATGCCACTTGGTATTCATGTCGAGAAGATTGACGAAGAAATCGTTGGTCAGAGCTTCGGGCTGCTTGGTGAAAACGCCATATTCGGACTTTCCGAAGTTGGCATTCAGCGCACGCAGGCCACCGATCAGGACCGTCAGCTCGGGAGCGGTTAGTGTCAACAGGTTCGCCCGATCCAACAGCAGTTCCGCCGCCGGCCCATGGTGTCCCTTGCGAACGTAGTTGCGGAAGCCGTCAGCAGCCGGCTCCAACACGGCGAACGAGTTCACATCCGTCTGCTCCTGCGACGCGTCCGTGCGCCCGGGGGAGAAGGGGACCTTCACATCGTGGCCGGCCTTCTTCGCCGCCGCTTCCACGGCTGCATTGCCGCCCAAAACGATCAGGTCAGCCAAGGAGACCTTCTTGCCGCCGGACTGCGATCCGCTGAACTCCTTCTGGATCGCCTCCAGCTTGGAAAGGACCTTGGCCAGTTCCTCGGGCTCGTTGACCTCCCAATACTTCTGCGGCGTGAGACGAATGCGCGCCCCGTTTGCCCCGCCACGCTTGTCGCTGCCGCGGAAGGTGGAGGCCGATGCCCAGGCCGTGGAGACCAGCTGGGGAATAGAAAGTCCAGACGCGAGGATCTTGGCTTTCAGAGCAGCGATGTCCTGCTCCCCGATGAGCTCATGATCCACCGCCGGAACGGGGTCCTGCCATAGCAACGTTTCCTTGGGAACGAGTGGGCCAAGATAGCGCGAAAGCGGCCCCATGTCGCGGTGCGTGAGCTTGAACCATGCCCTCGCGAACTCATCGGCGAACACCTCGGGATTCTCGTGAAAGCGCTTGGCGATCTTGGAATAGACCGGATCCACCTTCAGAGCAAGGTCGGTGGTAAACATCATGGGCGCGTGCCTCTTGGAAGGATCATGCGCGTCGGGCACAGTGCCCGCTGCCGCTTTGTCCTTGGGCGTCCACTGGTGAGCACCGGCTGGGCTCTTGGTGAGCTCCCATTCGTAACCGAAGAGGTTGTCGAAGAAGTTATTGTCCCACCTGGTTGGGTTGCTGGTCCATGCGCCTTCCAAGCCGCTGGTGATGGTGTTGGGACCTGTGCCGGTGCCAAAGGTATTGATCCAGCCCAGGCCTTGATGTTCAATCGCGGCGCCTTCGGGTTCGGGACCCATATAGGTGCTCGGTTCGGCAGCGCCGTGGGCTTTGCCGAAGGTGTGTCCGCCGGCAATGAGGGCGACGGTTTCCTCGTCATTCATCGCCATACGCCCGAATGTCTCGCGGATGTCCCGGGCCGCAGCGACGGGATCCGGATTGCTGTTGGGCCCTTCCGGGTTGACGTAGATGAGGCCCATCTGCACAGCGCCGAGAGGATTGTCGAGCTGGCGGTCACCGCGGTAGCGCTCGTCTCCCAGCCATGTGGTTTCAGGTCCCCAGTCGATGTCTTGTTCCGGCTCCCAGATATCCGGGCGGCCACCGGCAAAACCGAAGGTCTTGAATCCCATCGATTCCAGGGCTACGTTGCCGGTAAGAATCATGAGGTCGGCCCAGGAAAGTTTCTTGCCGTACTTTTGCTTGATGGGCCAGAGCAGCCGGCGCGCCTTGTCGAGGCTCACATTGTCGGGCCAGCTATTGAGGGGCGCAAAGCGCTGTGATCCCGAACCCCCGCCCCCGCGGCCATCAGCGATACGGTAGGTGCCGGCGCTATGCCACGCCATACGGATGAACAACGGCCCATAGTGGCCGTAATCCGCGGGCCACCAGCTCTGCGACGTGGTCATCAAGGCATGCAGGTCCTTGATCACGGCATTCAGGTCAAGGGTCTTGAACTCCTCGGCATAGTTGAATGCCTCGCCCAACGGGTTGGACAACGAGGAGTGTTGGTGCAGGATGTTAACGTTCAGCTGATTGGGCCACCAGGCTGCATTGTTTTGGGTCGCATTGGTTGCGTGTTTGCGAGCGCCGTGTGCGAAGGGGCAGCTTGGCTCCATTGGACCCATGTTGCTCCTCGTGGACAGGCTCTCCGACTGCGGTGGCGAACTGCTCTTCCTTGGCCATATATTCCTTCTCCTTCGAATGTGTTAAAACGGTGACGAACTACGAATTGTGGTTGCGTTGCAATCGAGGCTTGCGTGCGACGTTCATCCTGTATTCACACGCCTACGAGGCTTGACCGTTCTGTGCTTCGCAGCGCAGCCGGTGCAAAGCCCGCGAAAAATGAGCTCGCATTCGCGAACCACGCGCTTGCCCAGAGAGCGCGTGGCAGGCTTGGGCACGTCGTACCACTCAATGTCTTCAACATTCCCGCAGTGGTCGCAAATGAAGTGATGATGCAGCAGGCCTTTGGCATCGAAGCGCGCGGCGCGGCCCTCGACCGCGACTTCACGCACCAGGCCGGCCTGCACCAAGTCGCGCAGATTGTTATAGGTTGTGGCCCTGGAAGAGCGCGGATCCATGCGATTGACGGCTTCGAAGATTTCGACAGCGGTGGGATGCCGGTTCTGTTCCGTCAGGAAGGCCATCACTGCGTAGCGTTGCGGAGTGCAGCGCAACCCACTGCTTTCCAGGGACCGTTTGATCGCCTCGGCGTTCACTGCAATTTAGACTATGTCTAATGTGATATTTTGGCAAGACGGAGCTACCAGGTTACTTGTGGAAAAGGCAACGCGCAATCAGCCCATCCGTGAAAGACGGATAAGGAACAGAGGGAAGGGAACGATAGCGGCACTATTCGGGTGGTTCGGCGACGGCAGCAGCGCTCCGGTAAGGCGGCCGTGGTTTCTTAGGCGCCATGACGTATGAGTAGGGGTCGTCTTCCGGGGGGCGTTTTCTTGCGAAGAGCCGCAAAACTCTGTCGACTGCCTTGCCGAGGAGATTCATGAGGATACCCCCTGCTTTGCCTTATGTTACACCTGCGCAAGCACTTTTCTTTCGGACATACTCAGTGGAACGGAGAGCACGCGCGCAACGCCATCGCGAGCAATGACTGTGGGCAGGGACAGAGACACTTCGCCGAGTCCCATCGACTCCGGCGCCAGGCTGGACACAGTCACTACCGCATGCGCCAGGAGGGGCGAATGCACGATAACATCTTGGATTCGTTGTCGGCCAGAAATGGGCACTTTCTCCTCGAATCAGGCCACCATGGCAGCCTTTGGCTCGACCTTGAAACATTGTGTCTTAAACCGGAACGGATCGATGCTCTTGCCAATAGCTTGAGCACTGCGCTTTCGGAGACGAATATCGAAATGGTCTGCGCGCCACTCGTCGAAGGGGCCTTTGTAGGTTTGATGGTAGCCTTGAGGCTTCAAGTCCCATTCGCGTATTCCGAGCGCTTTGTCCGATCAACCGGTGGGGGCCTCTTTCCTGCTGGATATCGTGTTCCCGGTTCCCTACGAGATCACTTACGTGGCAAGCGTATAGCAATCGTTGACGATGTCGTGAATGCCGGCTCAGCAGTGCGCGGCACTTTTGAGGACGTGAAATTATGTGGCGCGGAAGTGGTCGCTATCGGAGCTCTGCTTGTCTTAGGTACTGCAGCCTCACAATTTGCGGCTGAGAAAAATATTCCCCTCAAAGCACTTGGCCATGCAACCAACAACATCTGGGTTCCAGCAGATTGTCCGCTTTGCGCAGCCGGCCTTCCGTTAGAGGATGTTGGGAGCTTTGGATCAACGCTCCCAATTTAACATCGAGATCCCGTTGCAAGCTTGCGCTTAGTAACCAATGGACATTTGGCCCCGTTCATGCGCCGGCTTCTCTATCTCATCCACCACGGCGATGGCGTAGTCGTCGAAGGAGATGCGGCTCTCCCCCTTGGCGTCGACGATCAGGTTGGTGGTGCCTAAGCGAAATTTGCCCGTCCTCTCGCCCGAGACAAAATAAGCGCCAGGGCTGAAATAAGTCCAGTTCACATCTGACTTCTTCAGGATCCCAAGGGCTTGCTCATGCGCCTTGGCGATGGGAAGGTATTGTTCGGGCAAATGGCCGGACGCAATCAGGCTGACCCCAGGGGCCACTTCAAGCAGCCCAGCGCCTCCAACGACGATCAGGCGAGCGTTGCCGGCTGCTTTCACCGCTTGAATCTCCCGCTCGGTGACGCTGAGCAGTGCATCGGGATCTGCTGCCGGAGGTGCATAGGCACTGATCACAACGTCCGCCCCGGCGATGATGGCAGCAATCTTTTCAACGCTGCTCAGGTCATCCTGGACAGCAGTCACGGTTGCGGGCAGCTTGGACGTATCACGGGCGACTGCGGTGACCCGATGCCCGCGGCTTATGAGTTCCTGCAAAATACTCCTGCCGGAGTTGCCGGTGGCTCCATAAAGAACGACGTTCATTTGGATTGTTCCTTCCCTTTTTGTCAGCGGTGACAGCAGTTTAATGAGTGATCTCACATGTCTATGGATTCAGAAAAGCCGTGGTGGGGCTAAGCGCACGAAATTCTTTTGAAGCCCTCCTGAATGCCAATCCATCCAATTTGCCGGGGTGAGGCATGCAGCTCAAACCGTTTCTGCTGGATATGTGGCTGGACACCTACGAACATGGCATCGAATTCAATCTGGCTGCCAGTACCGGTCCGTCCTGGACCATGAATGAGATTCTAAACCTCGCCAACGATGAGGAGCGCGAGCGCTTCGTGAATCACAAGGTTGTTTACAGCCGGCCCGCAGGCGCCGAGGGTCTACGTTCGGCAATCGCCGAGATGCACGGCGTGGATCCAGAGGCCGTTCAAGTCGTTACGGGCGCCTCAGAAGCCCTGCTGATCCTTATGTGGCGGGCTGCGGAGCCAGGGGCAAACGTCATCCTGCCCCAGCCCGGCTTCACCACATTCTCGGCCTTGCCTGAGTCGCTACGGCTTGAGACTCGCTACTACGCACTTCGCAAGGAGAACGGGTTCCGCATCGATGTGGAAGAAGTGAAGAAACTCGCGGACCGGAATACCAAACTGATCCTGGTCAACAGTCCGCACAATCCCACCGGCGCCACCATCAGTGATGCGGAACTGGACAGCCTGCACGAGTTCACGTCCTCCCGTGGTATTCAACTGGTCAGCGACGAAGTCTACCATCCTATCTTTCATGGACAACCGACAAAGTCAGCCTCCCGTCTGCCCCATGCCACGGTAATCCATGATTTCTCGAAGGCATTTCCTCTGTCGGGAGTCCGGACCGGGTGGATGATCGAACACGATGCAAAGCGCCGCAAGGAGTACTGGACGGCGCGCTCTTATTTTTCCATCACAAACAATAGTGCCGGCGAATTTCTGGCTGAGCTCGCCATGCGCCACCGCGATGTTGTGCTGGGCAGAACACAGAAAGTAGCCAGTGAAAATCTTCGCCAGCTGGGCCGTTTCATGTCCGAGCATCAGGAGACGATCGGCTGGATTCCTCCTCGCGGCGGAATGACTGCGTTTCCCTGGTTGGTGAGCGGAGAAGACAGCCGCGCCTTCTCCCAGGGGGCGGCGGAGCGGGGTATCCTGCTCGCGCCTGGGGACTGCTTCGATGCACCCCCGCATTTCCGCCTTGGCTTCGCCGCCATGGCCGACAAATTCCCTGACGCCCTGGATCGGCTGGGAGAATTCGTCAAGACCTGGTCGAGTGCCCCTGTGCCGCGGGCTTAGCGCAAGCAACGTCACATTTTCATGGAAAGAGAAGCGGGTGGGAAATGGCCGAACTGATTGCTGGTCTCATCGATGTTTTTGCCGATGCGCCATTAACGGGCAACCCGCTTGCAGTGGTGCACGACGCAGACGGACTGAGCTGCGAGCAGATGCGTCGGATCGCCGGAGAATTCAATCAGGCTGAGACGACGTTCATCCTGCAAAGCACGCGCGCAGATCGAAAATTACGTTCGTTCACCGCGAGCGGCGCAGAAGTCTTCGGTGCCGGACACAATGCTCTCGGCGCATGGCTCTGGCTAGGGGAACATGGGGATCTTGGTCCTCTCGAAGTTCCGCGGAGCTTTTCTCAAGAAATCGGCGGGGATGTTTTGCCTATCGAGATGGAAAGAGTCGACGGCCGCGTATATGGCCGGATGCGCCAGGCGCCATTGCTTTTATTCGATCCGCTGGAAGAAGTGGGTCTACTGGCACAATCCCTTGGACTCGACGACAGTGACATCCTCTCCGAACCTAGGTCGCGTCCTGCTCACACGGGAGCCGCTCATTTGATGGTGCGGGTTCTGAATGCGGGAACCGTGGATAAGGCACGCCCCCAGGCTGACAGATTGCTTGCCGTTCTCAAACGCACGCAGGCGGAAGGCTGCTACATCTATGCCTTCGATGACCATGACCAGAAACGGCGTTCGCCCGATTTTTCAATCCCACTGTTGGCCTCTGGGAGGATGCGGCGACAGGAACCGCAGCCGGGCCACTAGCCGCCTATCTGGCAAGCGAGGGCAGGCTCAAGAACAACGAACTGGCCATCGAGCAAGGCACCAAAATGGGCCGCCGAAGCATATTGCGAGTTCGCATAACCCCCGATCCAGAATTGTCCGGCGCAGGCATCGTTGTGTTGCGCGGCCTCATTCGCCTCTGATCAGACGTGAGAAGTGGACCAGGATTCGCTCCAACTCCTGGTCCACCTCGGTTGTATCGATGCGACGACTAGTGAACCGTCGAGGCAACGACGACAGACGCAATGACGCCGCTGGCAACAGCAGCGAGAACATAGTTGCCATCGACCGACCGCCACTCATAGCCATGCGGTGGAGGGTTAAGATGATATTGCCGGTAGTCAACCGGTCGCGCCCTATTCCAGTCTTCTGATTTCATGTGGTAGCCCTTCTTCCATTCATCATGATGAACGTAGGCGTCGTGATGATCGTCGGGATGATCCTGGGCAAACGACACGGGACCTAAGAGGCTCGCGCTCAGAGTGGTCACAGCTAGAATCCTGTAAATCATTCTCATTCGGTGTCCTCGTAAATCGCAATAAATACGATGCCGGCCACACGCCTGAGGTTTGCTCCCGACCCAGGACGACACAATGCCCGTCTCCCAATGCGGAGTCATCGCGATTCAATTCGAGGCGGCAGACTAACAATGTTCCGCTGGGCAGGCTGGCCCGTTCTGGTCAGGAATTCTCACCCGCTCTCAACTAAATCAAGAAAATCGAGATCACAACCTAACCGGAATACCATTTTCCTATCTAATGCGCTGGATGGAAGAGAGCGACGACTCCATACGCCGGGCAATCCTCTCCGGCGACAAGGATGCTTACAAGGTGCTCATGGCGCGCTATACCCAAATTGTCTTCCGGGTCGCCTATCGGATTACGGGGAATGATGCCGATGCCGAAGAGGCCGTGCAGGAGGTATTCCTGCGTGGGTACCAGTCGCTCTCTACCTTTCAAGGGCGGTCCAGTATGGCGACCTGGTTCTAT
The DNA here is from genome assembly GCA_963821315.1 of uncultured Acidobacteriaceae bacterium. Taxonomy (GTDB): domain Bacteria; phylum Acidobacteriota; class Terriglobia; order Terriglobales; family Acidobacteriaceae; genus PALSA-350. The sequence continues at coordinate 36,108 of CAWGDP010000027.1, forward strand.
CGCATCGCGGCCAATTGCGCCCTTGAGGTTGTGGGCAAAAGAAGGCCGGAAGCCCAGAGCCGTATCGCGGAAGAGAACGATCCGGAACGGAGTGAGGTCCAGCTGGCCGACATTAAAGCAGGCCCCGACCGGCTGTTGTTGAGCCGCGAGATCGAGGCCAGGCAGCAGGCGGCGATGAGCGAGCTGACCCCCACGGAGCGCACCGCCTTCGTGCTGCGCCATATGGAAGATCGAACGACCGAAGAGATTGCAGCTGCACTCAACATCGCTCCCAATGCTGCCAAGCAGGCGGTGTTTCGCGCGGTGCAGAAACTGAGGCGCCAACTTGCGCCCCTATGGGTAAACACATGAAGCATTTGGAAGAAGCAGAACTGGTCGAGCACTACTACGAAGAGTCCGCCAACATGGCCGAAAGTCGAGCGCCACCTGAAAGCTTGCCCGGTGTGCGCCAAGCGGTACGCGGAGTTGTGCCGAGACCTCGACGGAGTAGCCACACCCACGCCACCGTCACGAAGGGAGGATTACGTCGAACAGGTCTGGCAATCCATTGGCGCCTCTCTCCCGGTATACGAAAAGCCAAAAAGCAGTTGGCTGCGATATTACCGGTCCCTTGGTTGGGCGGCCGCCTGCGTATTGCTGCTTGTCGTGACCTTTGTTGCCGGGCGCCGTTGGGAGCGCAAGCAGGCCTCATCGGTAGCTGTGGCGGTTGATCCGCAAGCTCGCCAACGGGTGGTAATCGTTGTTCTTGGGGACCATCTCGATCGTTCTGAGCGCCTGTTGGTCCAGCTCAATCACGCGGAGGGCAACGATCTCTCGGCTTTGCCGCTGCGCAACGAAGCCAGAGAGTTGTTGGCCACCAACCGCCTGGTCAGGCAGAGCGCGATGCGGGCCGGCGACCTGAATGTGGAAGCCTCGCTCGACCACTTGGAGCGCCTGTTGATGGAGCTTGCCAACGAGCCCGACAAGCTCACGGAGGCTGATCTCAACCGCCTGAGGCAAGAGATGAATACCGACGGTCTTCTCTTTGACATTCGCGTCTTGCGCTCCCGGGTTCACTCCCCGGGCCCTGAACAGCAAAGCGCTCCTACAGCAACGAAAGGGGTTCCCCTCTAAATGAATACGAAATCACTACTGTTCGCGACGCTGCTTGTTGCCTTATCGGCGCCGCCGGCGCTGTGCGCGGAGTCTCCTCTTCCGCTCCTCCTTGACGATGCAGCCGCCCAAGCGAAGGAAGAGACGCTTTACTCGGAAGGCACGCGCGCCATCAACGATGCCCACTGGGCCCAGGCAGAGCAAATCTTTTCCAACCTTGCCTCGCAGCATGGGGCGCGCGCGGAAGCAGCCCTCTATTGGGAAGCATATGCCGAGAATAAACAGGGCAATGCCGGCCGTGCACTCGAGATCTGCGCCGAGCTCAGGCATGCGTATCCGCAAGGAAATTGGGTCAAGGAATGCAGTGCGCTGGAAATAGAGATTCATGGCAAGAGCGACGACCCTATGCCGCCCCAAGCTGAGCAGGATGAAGAGCTGAAGCTGCTCGCCCTCAACTCACTCATGCAGCAAGATGAAGCGCGCGCGTTGCCGATCATTCAACAGATTTTGAACAGCGACAAATCAGAAAAGCTTAAGGATCGCGCGCTCTTCGTTCTGGCGCAGGATCAATCCCCGCAGGCGCAGGCGCTGCTCGGCCAAGTGGCAAGCGGCGAGCGCAACCCGGCCTTGCAGCGGAAGGCCATTCAAATGCTCGCCGTTGCCCGCGGCAAGCAAGCCGCCGACACCCTGGCGAACATCTACCGCCAAACCAAGAACGAAGAGGTCAAGAACGCCATTCTCCATACTTATCTGATCATCGGCACCCCCGATCCGCTGGTGGAAGCGGCGCGTAATGAATCCGATCCCGAACTCGTGCGCACTGCGGTCCACACCCTCGGAGCCATGGGAGCTACCTCGCAGTTGCTCACTCTTTATCACGACACCAGCGACCCCAAGGTCAAGGCGGAGGTGATCAGCGGGCTCATCCCCGCGGGCCAAAAGGGGGCCGATGCGCTGGGCAGCATCGCCGGCTCAGAGCAGGATCCCGAACTGCGCCGCAAAGCGATTCGCAACCTGGGTGTAGCTGGTGGTATGTCCGCGGCGCCCGCGCTGGTCGCGACTTTTAAGAAGAATACAGATCTGGAGACGAGGAAAGCCGTCGCCCAGGCGCTCTTTCTCGCAGGGGATAGCCACGATCTGGTCGAACTTGCCCGGGCTGAGAAGGACCCGGCCGTCAAGCAGTCGCTGGTGCAGCAACTCAGCCTGATGCACAACAAAGAAGCCACCGACTACATGCTCGAAATTCTCAACAAGTAACTGGAAGGAGATCGCTCCATGAACAACAACGCGCTTATGGTCTTGGCACTCGCCGCTTCCGCGCTGATGACCAGCGCTCAGGAGCCCCGGGTCACGCACACGCAATTTCACTCCGGACCGGTGAGTCTGGGACTGTCCGCGACGGTGGACCGATTTCGCCACTCCAATGGTCCGCTTTGGCTGGGATATGCGGTGCCGGCTCTACCACGAACACATCATTTTCCGTGTTCGCTTGGCACGGGATCATCAGGCGTGGAAGCTGGATGCTGCAATGAACTTCAACTCGAGGACACAGCAGACAATCTGAATACCGCCGAGCCCGGATCGCCCGCGCCCATCGTCGACGTGCTCTTCCGGCTTGACCACGGCGAGTTGACAAAGACGCGCGTGGTTCCCGTGGGATGCACCCTTGATGCCGGCGGAGTGCCGTTTGAGTGGCTGACCGATGTGCAGCCGGAAGAGAGTGCTGTCCTTCTCGGCAAGCTCGCCCAAAATGCCGCCGCACTACGCGCCAGCGGAGCCGGGCGCGGCGGGGCAGTCGATGAGAATCTGGCTGCCTTGAGCAGCCATGCGACGCCCAAGGCAATCGAAGTGCTCGTCTCGCTGGCTTCGCCCGAAAGCAGCGCCTACCTGCGGGAGAAGGCGGCATTCTGGTTGGGCGCGCAGCGCGGGCACGAAGGATTGCTGGCCTTACGTCAGCTGGTGCGCAGCGAGCAAGACAGCAAGCTCCGCGAGAAGCTCATTTTTGATCTCTCGATCAATTCAGATCCGGGTGCAATCGACGATTTGATTCAGCTGGCGAAGTCAGACGCCGACAGCCGGGTTCGTGGTCAGGCTCTTTTCTGGTTGGCGCAGAAGGCGGGCAAGAAAGCCATCGGCACATTGAACGCGTCCATAGAGAACGACCCCAACTTTGAAGTCAAGAAGAAGGCCGTCTTTGCCCTGAGCCAATTGCCCCGCGAAGAAAGTGTGCCCCAGCTGGTCCACGTTGCCGACACCAATTCCAACTTCGCCGTTCGCAAGGAAGCGATCTTCTGGCTAGGTCAAACCAACGATCCACGTGCCCTTGCCTACATCGAGCAGTTTCTCAAACGTTGAGACCCCTACCCGAATCGAAACTATTGTTGCCAGCCCCCTCCCAGTGCGCTGTAGAGCTGGACCAGGGTGAGGGCTTCGCCCTGCTGCGCGGTTACCAGGTTCAGCTGTGCCGAGAAAAGGTTGGTGTCGTTGGTGAGGACTTCGAGGTATGCCGTCGATCCACCCTCGTAGCGGAGGCGGGCTAGACGAACGGAGTCCTGGGCAGCCGCCACGAGCTTCTCCTGCTGCTCGCGGTACACGCGCTGCTTGTTCAGCGCGATCAATGCGTTCGATACGTCGCGAAATGCACCTGCGATGGTTTTCTGGTAAGTGATCACGAGTCTCCTGATCAGTGGCTTTGGCCTGATTCAGTTGGCCTCGCAGCTTGCCGCCTTCAAAGAGCGGCTGCGTCAACGAGCCGAGCCCGTAAATCGTCCGAGAGCTGCTGGTGAAGATGTTGGAGAAATTGTCTCCCCCTACGCCGGCGGAAGCACTGATCGATAGCTGGGGAAAGAATTGCGCACGCGCCACGCCAATGTTCGCGTTAGCCGCTTTGAGCTGCGCCTCGGATTGCTGGATATCCGGCCGGCGTTCCAACAATTGCGATGGGATGCCAGTTGGCAAATCCTGCGGCGGGGGCGTGAGCGCGGTTGGATCCGTGTGGGCTACCGGACCCGGATTCTCTCCTATCAAGAGGCGGAGCGCGTTCTCCTGCTGCTGCACCTGCTGCTCCAACTGCGGCAGTTGCGAGGTTGCAGTGTAGAGCAGTTGCTCGGCCTGTCGTAGATCCGAGAGCGGAACGGAGCCGCCGCTCTCCAACCGCCTGGTCAGGTCGACCGAATCCTGCCTGGCCTTCAATGTTTGCTGGGTAACCTCCACTTCACGATCGAGTGCACGTAGTTGGATGTAGGCTGTGGCCACTTCCTGCACCAGCGTCAGGCGCACCGCGCGCTGGGCCCAGGTTTGGGCCAGGAGCGTGGCGCGGGCAGCTTCCGTCTGCTTGCGATAGAGGCCCCAGAAGTCGGGGTTCCACGCAGCGGAGAGACTAAAGGCGCCGACGACGATCGGGCTGCTGATCGAATTGGCCCCACCTCCCGTGTAGCTGCTAATACCGGGAATGTCCACACCCGCGCCGGTGCCCCCAACGCTGAGCGTAGGAAATTGCTGCGACCGGGTAATCTGTACCTGTGCCTGTTGCTCGAGGATGCGTTGTGCGGCGATGCGGAGATCGTAATTGTTGGTGAGCGCCTTACGAATCAGATCCTGCAGCTCAGGCTCGTGGAACACCTGGGCCCATTGCTCATCGCCGAGAGAGCCCTGCGCGTCGCTGATGACCGCGGCATCGTCCGCCCCGCGGAATGCGGGTGGAGTGGGATACGTGGGCTGCTTGTACTTGGGCCCCACAGTGCACCCGATAGCCGCGGCTAACAACAAGGCAGTGAAGATGATCGTGTATGCGCGCTTGAACCAGACTGGAGAGTTGCTCATGCCTGACCTCCGCGGGTCGGACGGCCGCCGGCGGCCGCGCCCAGTGCCACGGGATCCAGATCTCCCTTCGAGTCCATGGTTGTGCCTTTCCCTCCGCGTGCGTAGCGATGCGATAGGTACTCGACGACGGAGAAGGTCACGGGAATGAAGATGAGGCCGATGGCGGTGGAAAGGAACATACCGCCGACGACCACGGTGCCGAGGATGCGGCGTGAAGCGCCGCCGGCGCCGGAGGCGAACCACAGCGGAAGGCAGCCGAAGACGAAGGCGAGCGCCGTCATTACGATGGGGCGGAAACGCAACCGGGCAGCGCCGAGCGCGGCCTCCGCAATGCTCTGACCCGACTCGTAGTTGGTCTTCGCGAATTCGACGATGAGGATGGCATTCTTGGCCGACAGACCGATCAGCATGACCAGACCAATAGTGGCAAAAATGTCATTCTCAAACGAGCGAACGTGCAGGGCCAGGTAGCCGCCGAGGATCGCTACCGGAGTGCTGAGCAGCACGCTGAATGGGAGCGTCCAGCTTTCATACAAGGCAGCCAGGATGAGGAAGACAAAGAGTAGCGACAGGCCAAAAACGGCCCACGATGGCACACCCTTCTCGGCCTGCTGTTCCTGATAAGACATACCCGAGTAATCGAAGCCGGCACCCGGCGGCATGGTCTGTGCAAAGACCTCTTCGAGAGCGTGTCTGACCTGGCCTGAACTGTAACCGGGACTGCCTGTGATATTCAATTGCGCTGCGTTGTACTCGTTAAAGCGGTAGATGAATTCGGGGCCGGTGATTGGCGTTACCTTTACCAGCGAGGAAAGCGGAACCTGGCCACCGTTCGCACTGCGTACATAGAACTGACTGATGTTCGCGATGTTCTGGCGCGAGGTGCCTTCGGCTTCGACATAGGTTTGCCACTGACGGCCGAAGCGATTGAAGTAGTTAACCAGGTAACCGCCCATGAAGGTCGACATGGTGGTGTAGATATCGGAGAGCTGTACCTGTTGTTGCAGCGCCTTTGCCTTATCGACATCGGCGTAGAGCTGGGGTACAGCGGGCTGATAGGAGGGGATGACGGCCGCGACCTCAGGCCGCTTGCTGGCCGCGCCGAGGAAAGCAAAAACATTTTTGGCAAGGACCATGGGGTCGTCGCCACCGGAACGATCTTCGAGGATCATGGTCACGCCGCCCGAAGTTCCAATACCGGGGATCGATGGCGGCGGAAAGGCAAACGCGATGCCTGCAGGATCGGCCATCAGCTGCCTTTGCAGATGGCTCTGAATGTAGTCGATTTGCTGCTGTTTAGTTTTGCGCTGATCCCACGGTTTAAGGGCCACGAAGAAGAAGCCGGCGTTGGTGCTTTGCACCTGGGTGAGGAGGGAGAAATCGTTAACGGCGATCACGCCCTGTACGCCATCGGTTTTGAGCAACGCATCGGTGATCTTTTGCTCGGCAAGGTCGGTGCGTTGGGCCGATGCGGCGTCCGGCAACTGCAGGGCGAGGAACATGTAGCCCTGGTCTTCCGTGGGGATGAAGCCGCCGGGAAGACTCGTGCCCAGGTAGGCGCCAAGCACCGCCACCAGGACCAGAGCGACCATGGCGATGGCGGACTTATGGATGAGCACATCCGAAGTGTGGACAAAGCTGTCGGTGGTGCGGCCGAAGAATTTGTTGAACAGCCCGAACCCCTTGCCGAGCAGGCCGGTCTTGCGTTCTTCGTCCTTGGGCTTGAGCAGCAGGGAGGCGAGCGCGGGTGAAAGGGTCAGCGCGTTGAAAGCAGAAATCAGCACCGAGATCGCGATGGTGACGGCAAACTGTTGATACATGCGCCCGGTGATGCCGGGAATGAATGCCGTTGGGATGAACACGGCGGCGAGGATGAGGGCGATGGCGACCACCGGACCGCCCACCTCTTCCATGGCCTTGATGGTCGCAGCGGTTGGATCCATGCCTTCCTCGATGTGATGCTCCACCGCCTCGACCACGATGATGGCGTCATCGACCACCAGGCCGATGGCAAGCACCAGCCCGAAGAGCGAAAGGGTATTGATGGAGAAGCCGAGCGCGGGAAAGATGATGAAGGTTCCGATCAGCGAGACGGGAACGGCCAGCAAAGGAATCAGTGTGGCGCGCCAGCCCTGGAGGAAGATGAAGACGACAATGACGACCAGGCCGAGAGCTTCCAGCAGCGTGAGCACGATCTCGTGGATACCGGCGGTGACGGCCTTGGTCGTGTCCAGAGGTACATCGTAGGTGATGCCGGCAGGAAAGGTGGCCGAGAGTTCTTTCATACGGGCATTGACGGCGGCGGCGGTCGCGACGGCGTTGGAGCCGGGTAGCTGATAGATGGCCATCACGCCGGAGGGCGCCTGGTTGTAGCGGGCAGAGATGGCGTACGCTTGCTGGCCCAGCTCGACACGGGCAATGTCACGGAGGCGCACGATGGAGCCATCGGGGTTGGAGCGGATGACGATGGCGCCAAACTCCTCGGGCTTGACGAGGCGGCCCTGCGTCTGCACGGTGTAGGTAAATTGCTGGCCCTGCGGGATCGGCTCAGCACCGATCTGGCCGGCCGGGTTCACGTTGTTCTGGGTCTGGATAGCCTGGATGAGTTCCGGCGCGGTGATGCCCAGCTTGGCCATCTGGTCGGGTTGCACCCAAACGCGCATGGCGTACTGCCCGCCGAACACCTGCACGCGCGACACGCCCTTGACGCGGGCGAGCTGGTCCTGCAGGTTGATGATGGCGTAGTTGGTGAGGAACTCCTGGCTCAGTTTGCCGCCGGGCGAGTTGACGGCGACGAGCATCAGCGGCGAGGTGAGCGCCTTCTGCACCGTGAGGCCGGCGGTGGTGACCTGTGCCGGCAACTGTGACTGTGCCTGATCGACACGCAACTGGGCGAGTACCTGGTCGATGTTGGGATCGGTCTTGACATCGAAGTCTACGAAGAGCTGGACCACGCCGTTGTTGGCGCTGACCGAGTCCATGTAGATCATGTTGTCGACGCCGTTCATCTGCTGCTCGATCGGCGTAGAGACCGCTTGGGAGACCGTCTTCGAGTCCGCGCCCGGGTAGGTGGCAGTGACCAGAATTTCCGGCGGAACGATATCAGGATATTGCGAAGTAGGGAGGCTTACCAGCGAGACCGTGCCCAGGATCACGGTCACGATGGCGATCACGATGGCGACGATGGGGCGGCGAATAAAAAACTTCGACATCAGTTATCTCCCTGCCGCGTTGGGCGCCGAGGCGACGGTGGCCGGAGCCGGATGCGGAGTTACGGGAGCGCCCTCGCGAAGTTTTTGCAGGTTGTCGACGATGACTTGCGCTCCGGGAGCAATCCCTCCTTCTACCAGCCAGTCGGCGCCGATTTGCGGGTCCGAGTTGGACGGTGGTGAGGTGGGCTTTATTGTCAGTGCCCGCGACATAGACCTGTTGCAAACCCTGCAGTTCCTGCACCGCAACCTGGGGGATGAGCAAGGCATTGTGGCGCAGTTGCGTCTCGCCGCGCACACGGCCGTACTGGCCGGGGCGGAGAATGTTGTTGGGATTGGGGAACACGGCGGCGATGCGGATGGCGCCCGTCTGTGCGTTCATCTGGCGATCGACAAACTCGATGTGGCCTTTCAGGGGGTAGACCTCGCCGTTGGCGAGCGTCAGCGTGAGAGGAATGGCGGTCTCACTTTTGAGCAGGTCGCCGCCCGCGCCGCGAGCCCGTTGGATCAGGGCCAGATATTCTGCGTCGCTGATGGAAAAGTAGACTTTGATGGGGTTGAGCTGGGAGACGGCGGTCAGCACCGACTGGGTGTTCACGAGATTGCCGACCTGCGTGGTGGCCTGGCCGGCGACGCCGGTAATCAGCGACCGCACATGGGTGAAGCCAAGGTTCAACTGAGCGTTTTCGACCGCAGCTTCAGCGGCGGCTACAGAAGCCTTTGCGGATTGCACGGAGGCCTCAGTCTGCGCCTTCTGCTGAACATCGTTGTCGAGTTGGCTCTGGGCGATGGCGCGGGCCTGGGCGAGCGGGGTATCGCGCTTGACGTTGATCTCGGCCAGGCCGAGTTGCGCTTGAGCCTGCAGCACTTGCCCCTGGGCCTGGGCCAGCTGGCCTTTGGCCTGATCGAGGGCCGCCTGGAACGGACGAGGATCGATCTCGAACAGGATCTGGCCTTTGGCCACCTGGGCGCCTTCTCGATAATTCTGTTTGATCAAATAGCCGTTAGCCTGGGGCTGGATTTGCGCGTTGACATAGCCATCGAGCGTGCCGACCCACTCGTTGGAAACGGGCACGTCGGAGGGCTCGACCTGAACGACCGAGACGGGCAGGGCCGGCGGCGGCCCTGCGGTAGCGGATCCTTTTCCACAGCCCGCGACGAGCGCGCCCGCGAGCACCAGCATGCTTGCCGCGGGAATACAATTCATTCTGTTGCGGCCAGTTGCTTCAGCCGCAGATCTTAGCCACTGGATCATTACCGGTTTCCCCTTAGAGGACTCAGGATGCATGGTTCGAAAACATTCGTGCATGTATGTTCTATGATCAGACTCAGGGAAGCGTATGAGGGATGCAAAAAGAGAGATCAAGCCTGAAAAAGGTCGAATCCAAAGGCAGCGCCGCGGCATCGTCACCCGCAGCCACCTTATTCGCGCTGCGAGACATATTTTTGCGCGCGACGGCTTCGAACATGCTCGCATCGAAGACATTGCTTTGCGCGCACGAAAGACGCGTGGCGCTTTTTACGATAACTTCAAAGACAAAGAGGATGTGTTTCTCGCGATCTTCGAAGAGGACATGGCTCGTGATTTGACCGAGCTCAGTCCGCTGTTGCTTGCTTTGCCGACGACCAGGGAACGGATGGATGCTCTGGCCCAGTATCTAGCGCGTTTGAGCAAAGATATTGAGCGCATGCTGCTAAACGTGGAATTCAAACTTTACGCGGTACGGCATCCTCATAAGCGCAAGCGCCTGGCCGACCTGCTGCGGGACATGCGTCTGCGCACGTCGATCCCGGAGATCAGCCGCTTGCTTCCTCAATTAGATGGGCGAACGACCAGCGCAAAGCTTACTGACTGCCTTGCCATTTGCGGGGTGATGGACGGACTTGCGTTGGGTCATTTATTTGATCCGGATGGTTTGGACAATCAGGCCCTGGTGCGCTATCTGCGGCTTTGCCTGGAGGAGACGATTCCGGAAGGGGCCCCTTCCCCCGCATAAATGCGGGGGCTCCCAACGCCAAAATGAGGTTTTGGGTAACGTGACGTACACGAGCGAGGTGTACGGCTACAACTACGATCTTTGCCTTTGCTACCCAAGGCGCATGGTGGATTTCTATAGAAACGGTATGCTCTTTTCAAGCGGCGATTCTCCTTGTTCCCTCAACGATCCTTTCGGGGGATAGGCTCGGTGGGGGAACAAGGAGAATCGCTGTAATAGAAGAAGTAGCCCTACTTGCCGTTCGCAGCACATGAATAAATTGCATCTGCCATGGTTTTTCTTGTTTAGGCTTTCCGATCTTGTTCGACGCTGAATCACTCTAACGATGCATTACCGTCGCCCTGCCAGGTAACACTGGCAGGGTTCTTACTTCCCTGCCTTGCCTGGCGGCACAATCGGCAGACCTGCTGCGCGCCATGCATGAAATCCACCAATCATATCGGTCGCGCGGTAGAATCCAAGATCCTGCAGAGCCGCAGCCGCGAGGCTGGAGGTAATATCGAAACGAGATGACAGGCGACAAACAGAACCCACACCGCGGTGACGGGATGCTGGTAGATGTTCTTCTCTTCGGGGCGCATCCTGATGATGTCGAATGGGGGGCCGGCGGAACCGTACTGAAGTTAAGGGCAAAGGGCACTTCATTCGGTGTTGTAGATCTCACCCGAGGTGAAATGGGATCTAGAGGCACAAGCGAGGAGCGCGACAAAGAGGCGCAAGACGCCGCATCCTTGATGGGCGCCCGGTTTCGCGAAAACCTCCGCCTGCCTGATTGCGGAGTCATTGATTCGGTAGAGAACCGGCAGAAGATTGCGAGCGTTATCCGACGATACCGTCCGAAGCTGGTACTGGCCCCCTATTGGGAAGACCGCCACCCCGACCACGCAGCGACTGGGCAGCTCATTCGAAACGCTGCCGTCCACTGCACATTGAGAAAGTCGAACGACCCGAATCCACCACACAAACCTTTGGCCTACCTCTATTACCTGCTGCACCACTTCAAGCATCCCAGCATGGTCGTCGACATTTCCGACGTCTACCAGAGCAAACTCGAACTGCTTCGGATGCACGCTTCACAGTTTGCAAAAACTGCTGAGGGCTTCGGGATATTGCCGCTGGGAATGAACGACTACCTCTTCGGGCTTGAATCTCGCGACCGGTTTTTCGGTTCGCTGATTAGCGTCCATCATGGGGAAGCCTTTATTAACGAGGTTCCGCTGAAACTTGGCAGTCTCGGCGATTTTCCGTCCTTTCGTTCGTAGATTTTCATAGCCGCCCGATCATAGTTGCGCAGACCTATGACGTCGCAAACGTCTGGTAGGCGGGAGATTTTCGTGTAAGAATGCGTGAGATTGGGGTGGCACGCACAGACATGAGGACTGAATATCCGAGCCCAGCGAGGAGATGGTTCCGTGCATGGACGATGGCGATCCTGGCCGGCGCCTTTGTGAGCACTTTGCCGTTGTATGCTCAGGGCGCCAAGGTCAGCTCACCGGCCGAACTCGCCCGCATCGCCGACGGTCTGAAGCCCGGCGAATGGGTCTGGGCGCCGACCGTCGCGCCCACCGGTCCAATCCTTATCTACGTCGATCTCTCGCGGCAGCGCGCCACTGTCTATCGCAACGGAGTGCGCATCGCAGTCAGCACCATCTCATCGGGTAAGCCCGGACATGAAACCCCAACCGGGGTCTTTACTATCCTGCAAAAGGACGCCAGCCACCATTCGAAGAAGTACAACAACGCGCCCATGCCCTTCCAGGAGCGCCTCACCTGGGATGGGGTGGCTCTGCACGCCGGTGGCCTGCCCGGCTACCCCGAGAGCCACGGATGTGTTCACCTTCCCTACACCTTTTCGCAAGAGCTTTTCGGCATCACCACTCTCGGCGCCACCGTTGTGGTCGAAGGCAATGCCGCCAACCACATCACCACCACCGACGCCAGCCTGCTGGCTCCCATGGACGTCAAGGGACAGCAGGTAACCCAGCAACACCTCGGTTCCGCGGAATTTCGCTGGGAGCCTGACAAGTCGCCGACCGGGCCTCTGACCATCATTGTTTCCAAGCATGACCAGCGGATCGTGGTCCTACGCAACGGGGTCGAGATAGGGCGCAGTGTTGCCCAGATCAACGACAACGATCCCGGATCTCACGTCATCAGCGTGACCCGCGGCGCTGACGGCAAGAATCACTGGATCTATGTGGGTCTGCCCGGGCACGACGACGACAAAGGTCGCGAACTCGACGAGGCCACCCTCAACCGTGTCCACATGCCACGCGACTTCTTTGAGGCCGTCCACGGCGCACTGCTACCCGGCGCAACCATATTGGTCACGCAATCCAGCGTAGGGGCTCTGACCACCGGGGAACATATAACGATCCTCGACAGTGTCATGCCTGAGATTTGAGATGGGGGAAGGCGTGGCGTGCGACTAGACCCGAAGCCGCAACCAGCTTTGACGCCAAGCAGTTCGAATTACTGCTATAGGTGTAGCGTGTCCCTTTATCTCTCCCTTTTCGACAGCAGGCAGTAGGCGCCCTGCGAAGCGAGCGCTTTGTCAAACGTGACCAAAACCCCCTCAGCCGCCTGGGCAAGCGCGAGCAGCCATGCATCGGCCCAAACTTTGGGAGATGCCGTTCGCCCCGATGCCTTCTCGCGAAACCGCTTCTCGACCTCTGGCGGTTCCGAGACCAACGTGACACGGTCGTCTTCGTACAATCGGTCGTAGACTCGCCATGCTGCGGTGATGGTCAGCGGCTTGCCGTCCATTACCGCGGCCGTCGTCATAAGGCGCAGGAAGCCCAGCTGCGTGAGACGAGAGAACGCGATGATCCCGGCTTCCTGTTCCCACCATCGCCTTGCAATTGCGGCATGCACGTGTTCGGGTGCCGCTATGGCAAGCCAAACGTTGATGTCAGGGAAGCTCAATGAGTTCATAAGCCTGTTCGTTCGTGATACGGATACGTCGCCCCGCAGGGCGGATCAATGGCGGATCGAGACTGAGCCGTCGGCTGGGCCGAGTCGATTTGGCCTCTTCTACGGCACGCTCGATCCCGGCAAGGATGAGCTTTCGTGCGGAGCAGCCTTTTCGGGCAGCGGCCTCATGGACCCGGCGGTGAAGGTCGCAAGGCAGATCGATTGAGGTACGGACAGAATTGGGCTTCATACCCCCAGATTATGCGCATACGACTTAAATAAGTCAATCACACGACGAAAGCAGGACAGAGAGCGCCGTGTCGCCTCTCGGGTAATTCCCCTTCCATTGGTTACCATAGCCCAAGATGCAGCCTACCGCCGAGGAAGTACTACGAGCCTTTCGTATAGATGAACCGCAGCTGTTTATCGCCGCGGCATCGATCACCGTCGGCCTGGTAGCGGTAGGGTTCTCCTTAATCCGCAGACGATTTGACCGGCTGCTTTCCTTCTTCGCCTGGTTCGCTGTTGTGTATGGCGCCCGGTTATGGATGCAATCGGACATCCTCCGCTTGATGCAGCACTCCTCTCCATTCCTGGAGAAGGTCCGGATGGCGCTCAATTTCTTCGTACCCGTCCCGGCGTTTCAGTTTTTTGCGGCAACCGGGTTGGCTGGCCGCACAGGCAGGGTGATCGCTTATGCCGTATGCATCTTCGAGATGGGTCTGATAGCAGCAATCTTTCTGGGATTGTCGATGGGCCCGCTCAATCAGTGGAACAGCGTTGCCGTTATCGTGGGTTCGGTTTCGCTCCTCATCCTGACACTCCGCCGGCCGATGATCGAAAAAGAAGATTTGGTGTTTCGGGCCGGCCTGGCCACCTTTGTTGGCTTTGTCCTCTGGAGAAATATAGAAGCACTTCTCCATCATGAAACAACGATTGAGACTTATGGTTTCGCGGTGTTGCTATGCAGTCTCGGATATGTGGCAGCGAGACGGGCGCTCGACCGCGACCAGCAGCTAAACTCCATTCAACAGGAACTCGAGGTCGCGCGACGGATTCAGCTCTCTATTCTTCCCGCGGCCTTCGCGGCGTCGGAGCACTTCACAGTGGCGGCAAGGTTTGTGCCCATGACCTCGGTCGCAGGCGACTTCTATGAGTTCATTTACCCCGAGAACGGGACGGTGGGATTACTGATCGCCGATGTATCGGGGCACGGGGTACCGGCGGCACTGATAGCATCGATGATGAAGGTCGCGATCACTTCACAGCGGCACCATGCGACGAACCCGGAGCGGCTGCTCACGGGTGTGAATGAAGCCCTTTGTGGAAACACCCAGAATCAGTTTGTCACGGCAGCTTATGTTCACCTGGATGCAGGTTGCGGCGAGTTCTGCTACGCGGCTGCTGGACATCCTCCCATGCTTCTGCTGCGAGATGAGCAGGTATTTCCAATAGAGGAGAACGGGCTTGTGCTTGCGCTTTTATCCTCCGCGGTCTACGCATCGACGAAACAGCCACTTCTTCGCGGGGATCGCCTCCTGCTCTATACCGACGGAATCATCGAGGCAGCGAATGCCGGCGGAGAAGAGTTTGGGTATGAACGCATTGGTAATCTGCTGCAGGCAAGTGCAAAGATGGCTGCCGAAGAGGCCGCCGACCTGATCGTGAATACTGTGAGCGGTTGGTCCTCAAGCCAAAGTGATGACCTTACAGTTATTGTTTGTGATTACAAAATCCATCTGGCGTAGAACCATCGCTTTGGCCTTCACGGTTTAACTTCGGTGAGGAGCAGCTCGAGGGCTGCGCGCAGTGGGGCCGGCAGCGAAGTTGGCCGCCGTGTAGCACGATCCACAAACACGTGTACAAACCAACCTTCCGCAGCCAAGGTGCCCTCGCTGCGAAACAGACCTATTCCGTAACGCACGCTCGACCTGCCGATATGCTCCACACGCAAGCCGGCCTCGACCGTCTCAGGAAATGTGAACTCGCGCAGAAAGCGGCAGTGGGATTCGGCGCATACGCCGATGACCGGGCCAGCGAGAAAATCCAGCCCTCCCTCTTTGACCAGATAAGTGCTGATGACGGTGTCGAAGTAGCTATAGTACTGAACGTTGTTGACATGACCGTACACATCATTGTCGTTCCAGCGGGTAGGGACCGGCTGGAAATACTTGTAGCTCTCCCGTGAATCAGGCATCCGGAGGACTCCAATCACACTGAAAAAATGTGCGGTTCCCTTAGCCCTTCCTAAGCATGCTGGGGCGGGTAAAACCGTAGTCCGAGTTTATCCGTAACGTACGCCTTCATCTCCTGTGTACTTACCAATATGCTGGGCATGCGTGTTTGATCGAGCTCCAACATAACCCACCCGGCGAAACCGATCTGCCGGTACAGTTTCGCTAGTCCGGGAAAGTCGACGATGCCTTGACCCACTTCGACGAAATCTCCCTTGGCTCCGTTGCCCAAATAGCTCGGACCCGGTAGCCGCGGATCAAAATCTTTCCAATGACTCACGGCCAGCCTGGAAGAATACTTCTTCACAACCTCCACGGCATCCAATCCCGCCGCAGTCAGATGCCCCACATCGGCACAAAACCGAACGTATTTGGGATCCGTTCCCTCCAGCAGCTCAAGGATCATCTCTTTAGGGATATCTCGTTCTCCATGGAAGGCGATCACGATGCCGTTTTCTTCCAGAGAGATCCTGCCAATCTCATTGGCAGCACGAATGGCCTGCTGGAGATCCTGGGGCGTTCGTTCATAGGCTTTCCCGTCGACGGCCGAAGGCGGGTCCCAGCCGAGTGCAATGTACTCCGCGCCGATGGCTTTTAGAAAGTGCCCATCCGAACGTATTTTTGCGAGCATTTCCGGCAATCTGGCGCGATCGTGCAGGAGCATCGCCTGGTAAACGCCCAGGAGCCGCACACCCGCCCGTTGCGAGAGTTGGCGAAAAGCGAGCGGCTTTGCGCCATAAGCAGAATCGAGTTGAGCGTCGCCATTGT
Organism: uncultured Acidobacteriaceae bacterium; assembly: GCA_963821315.1. Classification (GTDB taxonomy): domain Bacteria; phylum Acidobacteriota; class Terriglobia; order Terriglobales; family Acidobacteriaceae; genus PALSA-350. Next base: position 52,143 of record CAWGDP010000027.1, read on the forward strand.
CCGCTTCGGTGGCACCTACGCCGAGGGCAGAGATGGCCTCGGCTGCTTTCCAATAGCCGGCAACGGAGCGGTCCCGCGCGAGCCACTCGGTGGCGGCGATGCCAATTTTAAAACGTTGCGGTGGCTCTTCGGCGAAGGTTTTTTGCTTTAAGGCGAGCGCCAGTGCTCCGGTGACGCCAGCCTTGAGAATATCGCGCCGCTTGATCAGTCCAGTCATAGGGGAAAAACCGGCGGCCACAGGAGCAAACAGCCTGCTCCTGCCTGCCGCCACAGTATCAGATTCCGCAGGCCACGCATCAGAAGGAAAATTTGAGTGCGCCCTGCATGACGCGTGGAGGAACCGCACCGATACTCGTAATCTGCCCGAAGTTCGAATCTCCGGGATTCGAATCAGGCTGACCGAAACTCGGGTGGTTCAAGGCGTTGAAGGCTTCCCAGCGGAATTGAACCCGGTAGCGTTCCTGGAATGCCCAATTCTTGATCAGAGCGAGGTCAGCGGTGTTGATCGGTGCTTCCTGGATCAGGAACTTTTTCGAGTTCCCTGCTGTGCCCGGCGCGTTGTTCACAAAGGCCGCGGTATTGAAATATTGATTGAGCCATTGATTCTTGCCACCCACGCGCACGCCGAGGGGCTGTCCCGGCACCTGATCGGCGCGATCCTGATACTCATTGAAGGCGGAGTTGTTATTGCCGTTTCCACCGTTCACAGTGAAAGGAGGCCCGGATTGGCCGGTATACAACCCGGAGAATTCCCAGCCGCCCAGCGTGTCGTGTAGCAGCGCCCCATGACCGCGTAGTTGTGGAAAGGAGTAGATGAAATTGCCGTGGAACACTACCGGGTAATTCAAGCTCGATGGTCCGTAATCGTGGCGGATACTATAAGGATCGCTGATGCTCGATTCAAACGATGGATCCCCCGAACCGCCTACGTCGAAGTCGCGCGACCAGGTGATGTTGGCCTGAAACTGGAGGCCGTGGAGCAGGCGTTTCTCCACTCCGGCCTGGAAAGCGTTGTAACTCGAGGTCGCTCCATCCTGCACCTGGATGATCTGGTTGAAGTTTGGGTAAGTGAGGCGTTGACCGCTGAGGGCAGAATTGGTGGAATAGTGTCCCGGATTCTGATCGACCGTCGTTGCCTGGTGATACGACTGGGCACCCACGTACGCCAGGTGCAACACGAATTGCTTACCGAAGCTTTGCTCCAGCGACAGGTTCCAGCTTTGCGTGATGCCGAGCCGGTAGTTGCTGGCGAAGACTGCGGGCAAAGAAACCGGGGTGATAAACGAGACGCTCGAAGCCGGGATCTGCGAAGGGGACGCAAAGGGAGGAAATGGACTCTTTCCTCCGGTCGACGCAAACGTCGACCATGGCGAATCAAAGTTCAGCGGAACCGTACCGGTTGCGCTCAGGCTGAAGGATGGAGCGAAGGGGGCGGCATCCCACACGTGGTTGTAGAAAGCATCTTCCAGCGGAGTGGTGAACAGCCCGAAGCCTGCTCGAATGACGGTGTCGGGATGCGCCTGCCAGACCACACCGACGCGGGGCTCAACATAGCCGTAGGTTGTGGGCATGAGACCGTTGTTAATCCCGGTGTCGCCGGGAAACACCAGCCCGACGGGGGCATTTGGATAGCGAGTGCTCTGTTGACCGGGGACAAAAGCAGCCCCGCGGCCTCCACTGACCTGGAGGGGAAAGTTTGGATCCCAGCGAACGCCGAGAGTCACCACCACGTCAGGACGGAGCTTGAATTGATCTTGTCCGTAGATTCCGATCATGTAGCCGGATTCGCTGCCGCTTTCGCCCGCGCCCTGGCTAAAGGTATTCAGGTATCCGAGCAGAAAGTCAGCCAACGGAAAACCGGTAAATTGGCCGTTGAAATTTACGCTGGGATTCACGCTGCCGCCGTTGAACTCGAAACCATAACGATGCATGATGTCGGCGCCGACCGTAATCGTGTGTCTGCCGATGGTTTTGTTCACGGTATCGGTGAACCACCAGTAGCGGCGCCGGGTGTCATTGGGGTTTCCGGTAAAGGCACTGAAACCAAGGCCACCGCCATAGATTGTGTTGCCGTCAAAGGCAGAGAGTCCGCCGATATAGCATTGGCCGGCGGGATCCACTACGTTGATGTATCCCGAGAGGCATACAGGATTCCCGCTGAGGTCTTTTTCAATGGTGCCGGTGCTGTAATCGAGTTGCGCCCAGGAGAGAGTCGCGCTGTTCAGCAAGGTGGGATTGATGGCCCAGGTATGACCGGCAACCAGATTCAGATAGGTTCCATTCTGACCCGTGACGCCGGCGAGAATGTTGCCTGGCGTGGTCGCGCCCGGTTGCTTGTAGTTGTAGAGGAAGCTGCGCAGGAAGACGCGTTGCGAAGGATTGATGTTGTAGTCAAGCCGCGAGGTATTTTCGTCATACGTAGCCCTGACAGCCGGATTCACAAAGTTTGTCAGACCGGTTGCGGCCGTGCCGCCCAGCGGTAGCGACTTGGCAATCGCCAATGCGCCGGGACTAAACAGGCTGGTATTGACCTGCTGAGCCTTGCCATTGACGGTCTGAAAGACGGTGTTCAGAGGACCGTTGAGATCCTGAGGCGAGACAGCACTGAAGTCTCCATTCAACATGGCCTGGGTGGGCGTGTACGTCGGATTGGAGGATGCGTTGTAGCTGTTCCTCGTGCCCTGGTAGTTGGTGAAGAAGAATAGCTTGTCTTTAAGGATGGGACCACCGACATAGCCGCCAAATTGGTTACGCTTCAGGAGATCGACCGCGTGGGTGAAGTAATTCGAAGCATTGAAGTCACTGTTGCGGAGAAATTCAAACACTCCACCATGGAATTGGTTGGTTCCCGACTTGGTCTGGATGCTCACGACTGCACTGGGAGCAAAGCCATATCGCGCATCGAAGTTGTTCGAGATGACGCGGAATTCCTGGGTCGCATCTGCATTCGGGAAGGGCGCGGCAAGCAGGGCGAAGGTGTCCATATTGGAAACGCCATCCAGCAGGTACCAGGTGCTCCCCTGGCGCTGGCCACCGGCAGATGCTCCGGATTCCGTAGGAAACGAGTTCGAGCTGGGCAGAGTCGAAGCCTGGGAGATCAACTCGTTGGTAACCCCCGGGGAGAGGTCGACCAGGCTCGATGGATCGCGCCCATTGAGAGGCAGATCTTTCACCTCCTGCTCTCCAACCACCTGGCCAATCTCCGCTGTGGTGGTATTGAGGAGCTCGGTTCCACTCGTTACCGTTACTGTTTCCTCGGCGCCTCCCGCCTGCAGCGAAATATTCAGGGTAGCCGGCTGCCCTACGGTCAACGTGATTCCAGTCTGTAAAGACTTTTCGAAGCCCGCGGCCTCGGCCGTCAAAGAGTATTGACCGGGGGGAAGGATGGTAAATAAATACGTGCCGGATTCATCGCTTTCCGTGCTTTGGATCAGGTTCGTCCCAGTGTTGTGAACGGTCACTCGTACCTTGGGAATGAGAGCGCCGTTTTGGTCCGTTACTGTGCCGGTGAGCCGTGCACTTGTGGTTTGAGCGAGCGCCATCGATGTGAGCACCGGCACCAGCATGAAGACGAAGAAACTTCTGAGTGTCCTGACCATACGGAGACAGATCCTTTTGCGGCCGAGCAAATCTTGCTTCAGGAAGTACAGGAGAGACCAGGCGAAAGCCAACGTGTGGCTACGCAACGGGAGGCGAATGGTTGTCACTTGCTGGTGGAATCCCGGTAGGGACGATACACGAGCCACGATGGTGCTGGGCCGTAGAACTAAAAGGAGGTCGCTCTGTCCTGCATGGTATGGAATAACCGCTTATACGGTGTAGTGTTAAATCTTGGCGAAGGAACTGTCAAGTTTTTTCCGGTGGTTCGCTGGGGCAGCAGCGCGCACGACTTGCTGCGCACCAAAGCCATTCCCCTTTATCTTTCGATAAAATTCATTCCTCCGCACCTCTGTTGTTCCCGTTTACCGGCAGATGTCGCTGTAGCCCTTCCTCCCGCTATACTCTTTAGAGAGTATGACAGCCCATGACGCGTGGCTCTTTCACTAACCGCTTTGCCGCATGGTTCAATCAGCATTGATTTTCTTCTACAGGGAGATGGGAATGCCCGGCAAGAGTATCGACCGCAGACAGTTTCTTAAATCGATCGCGGCCAGTGGAACCGTGGCCACCTGGCCGGCGGTCGCTTCCGCCACATTGGCCGATAGCTCGCCGCCTAAAACCTACCGTGTATTCACCCCTTCGCAGGCAACTCTTATGGAAGCAGTGGTCGACCAGTTGATACCGCCAGACGACTTTCCGGGCGGCAAGGAAGCGGGCACGGTTCACTACATCGATCAAAAGCTCGCGGGACCTTACGGCAGGTTTTACATAGACCGCTATGAAAAGGGATTGAGGCGCATCGATGCGGTGAGCGTAGAGCAGGCGGGCAAAACATTCGCTTCCCTGCCCGCGGATCAGCAGTCGCTTGTACTCCACAGCATTGCGGAAAAAACTGAGGACCGCGACTTTTTTAACCTGCTGCTGGGCGATACGTTTGAAGGCTACTATGGTGACCCTGGACACGGTGGAAATCGGGATGGCGCGAGTTGGAAAATGATCGGCTTTGGGGGCTAGGTTCATGATATCCGGAAAAGTTGATGTTGTCGTGGTGGGGTCCGGGGCTGGTGGCGGCGTCGTCGCCAAGGAGCTCGCGGAAGCAGGGCTTTCCGTGGTCGTGTTCGAGCGGGGCAAGGCCTATACCACGGCGGACTTTAATCACTCCGAGACGGAGAGCCAGTATTCGACGCCCCCCGCTTATGGGCCCGCGGTGTTTCCCAACCCCCGTACCTTCCGTTACACCGACCGGGAAGAGGCCAGGGTTGTGTATGCCGGAGTGGATGGCGTATATGGAAAAACGGCCGCCGCGGTAGGAGGAGCCACGCTTGCTTACGGGGCAGCGGCCTGGCGTTACAACCGGGAAGACTTTCGCATGAAGTCCACCTACGGTACGATTCCGGGATCTTCGCTCGAAGACTGGCCCATTACCTATGACGATCTCGAACCCTACTACGAACGGGCGGAATATGAAATCGGCGTTTCCGGACTAGCCGGCGCTGACCCATTTGCGGAACCGCGGAAGAAGCCTTATCCTCTGCCTCCTCTGCCTATCAATCCCCAGGGAGAAATCATTCGCGATGCGGGCCTGCGTCTTGGTTGGCATCCGTTTCCCCCGCCCTTTGCCATCCTGACGCAGCCCTACCGCAAGCGCATGGCCTGTTTTCAATGCCGTTGGTGTCTTGCTCACGCCTGCGAGGCCGGGGCCAAATCGGGAACACAGATCAGCATGCTGCCGTTGGCGATGCAGACCGGACGCTGCGAGCTGCGAAGCAGTTCTTTCGTGACCCGCATCCTGACAGATGCGAAGGGGCGGCCCTGCGGCGTGGAGTATTTCGATGCTCACAAGCGCGGCCATGAGCAATATGCGGACCTGGTGGTTGTCTCCGGTTCCGCAACCGAATCGGCCCGTCTGCTGCTCAACTCCGCCAACAAGTTTCACCCGGACGGACTGGGCAACTCTTCCGGGCAGGTGGGGCGCAATATCAACGACCATATGAGCGGGGATGTCTTCGGCATTTTTGAACAGGAGATCCCGCACGATAAGGGGCCCGGTCCGTCGATCGCGTTCAACGACTGGAACCATCCCCGGAGCCGCGAGATTCCTGGTGGAGGCTACATCTATAACTACTACTGCACTCTGCCCGCGGAATTCGCCGGCGGCCGGCCGCCCGGGGAAGCACGATGGGGAAAAGCCCATAAGGACTTTCAACGGAAGTACTTCTACCGTTACATTCATCTCGGCAGCAACTGCCAGGCCATGCCGCAGGAAGCGAACCGCGTCGATCTCGATCCAAAGCTGCGGGATGCCTGGGGTATGCCTGTAGCCCGGATCACGCATTCCTATATGCAAACCGACCATGACGTCGCCAATTTCGTCATGGATAAGGAAGAGTTGCTGCTGAAGGAAGCCGGGGCCATCAAAACCTGGCGCGGCGGAACCCCGCGCGGCGGGGTCGACGACCACCAGAACGGTTCCTGCAGAATGGGGAATGACCCCAAAACATCGGTCGTCAATTCCTACGGTCAGAGCCACGACCTGGACAATCTGTTTGTCGTGGACGGAAGCGTCCTGGTGACCGATGCCGGTTTCAATCCATCCTTGACCATTCAGGCGATCGCATTTCGTTCTGCGGAGTATATCCAGCGGCAATGGCACGGCTCGGCATGGCGTGAGGGGAAGCGGGCATAAGCGCTTCAGGCAGCAGGGTTCAGGAGAAGCGCAATGACCGGGGACAAATCGCTGATATTCGCGACATGGATGGGCGTGTTCATCTATGGCTATCTCAATGCCATGTTAGGCATTGTGCTACCTAATCTGATGGAGAAGCTGCAACTGGACAAATCCAGGGCAGCCCTGTTTTTCATGGTGAACTCCATTGGCCTGATTGTTGCCTCGGTTCCTTCGGGTCTGGTAATGGATGTCCTTGGAACCAAGGTCGTCGTCTGCCTGGGCCTGTTCCTGGTGACGGTCGCTTTCTGGTCGCTGGGGTCGATCCAATCGTCCAAACCTCTTTACGCCTTAGCCTTCGTTCTGGGTCTGGGCGGCGCCATGGTGATCGCGGGCGAAAACACGGCGATGTCGTTGGCCAATTCCTCGCATCGGGAGATAGCGGCAAACCTGCTCAATCTGTTTTTCGGCGTCGGTGCTTTCGTGGCTCCGTTTGTAGTGATGCCGGTGCTCCGGCGATGGGGATTCTCCGGCGTGCTCAAGGTCTCAGCGCTTTTGGCCGTCGCCATCTTGATGCTCCACCTGGCCCTTTCCTTCCCAACACCGGCCGCAGGCCCGGAGACGCCCTTCGCTCGCCTGGGTATTTTGCTGACACAGCCCCGCCTGCTGCTGCTGATGCTTCTGGTCTTCCTCTATGTGGGAACAGAGTTTTCCATCTGGACCTGGACGGTTACACTCTTCACCACCGAACGGGGATTCTCTCAGGCATCCGCTTCAAAACTGATTTCCACTTTTGCGTTAGCGATGATGGCGGGACGTTGGGCCAGCCAATGGACGCTTTCCGCCTTCGGCTCGCTGCGTGTGCTGTTGCTGAGCGCAGCCGGAGCAGTGCTCTGCCTGGCGGGAATGTATACACTTCGCCGTCGGCCTCTGGTCATCGTTGCTTCGCTGGGTGCTGGATGGTCCATGGCCGCCATCTTTCCCACCGCGTTGGGACTCGCCGGCGCTTACTTTCCAACCATGGTTGGCACGGCTATCAGCTTTGTCACGACTGGAGGCTGGTTTGGGGCGATTGTCATACCTCCGGCGGTCGGCTTTGTTGCAACTCGCCGCGGAGTAGGCAGGGGAATGCTGATTCCGGTGTGCTGTGCCCTGCTGATGGTATGCGCTACGCTTCTGCTCATGCATGCCGGCTGAGCCAACGGAAATTGTTAGGTGAACGTCCCGTCTGTCACGCCCCCTGTCGTCACGCCCCCTTGTCTTGCCATCGATGGTTATCGTGAAGATATTAAACTTATTCGCTGAGGTGGCTTGGTCGAATACCCAGGCGCCGCCTCCGCATTAGGCCGATTCAAGCTGAATGAAAATGTAAGCGTCGAAATTACCTGTACGGGAGACCCATGATCCAAGTAAGGACGGAAACGCCACATCTTGAGTTGCTCCTCTGCGGCGTGCTGCAGGCCGGGATTGTCGGAGAAGAAATCGTCGATCGAACGCACTTGGCCTGCGCGGTCCACGACAACCCGCATGACCATGGCGCCAGTCTGGGGTCCCGAAGGCACATCAGGCCAATGAGGAGCGGGCGTTGAAATGGCTAGCTTACGAAGTTCCATCTCGGGAACGACCACAATACGGAGCTGTTTCTTCGGCGACGTCGGCCTGTGAATGACAAAGCGTTCTGCATCAGAAGAGCCCAGGTCCTCCAGCAGCGTGATCTGCGCCGTCAATCGTGGGCCCCCGTTGCTCTGCGCCGTCAATCGCCGGGCTATTTGCTTGCCATGGAAGTCCGAGAAGTCGTGAAGTGCGACGTCCCAATCGATATCTCCGCCATACGTCATGAGACCAGTGTCCCGAGAGATCGCGATGGAAGCCTTGATGGCTTTGGTGGTTGTTCCATCTGTTCCGGGAATTGTCCAATTCGCCTTGATCTGGCCTGGAGCGCCATCTGGCTTGATCACTGTTTGGTGCAATGCCGCCAATTGATCGAATCGGGGCACCGTGTCGACCAGTTCCACCGTGAGATTGCGCAGCAGTTCCGGAAAGACTGGCCCTGAATCCTTCTCCTGCACCTTATTGCCATTCACCACCAGCGTCTGTGAGAAAGCTTGGGCGTGAAATTCACGCCGCCATACCGTCGGCGACTGCCACCATTCCTCGATCTCTGCATCGTACTGGGGATCGTGCGCTTTCTCGTCGGAGATGGTCGCTCGTAAGTGAAACGGCGCGCCGCCCGGAGCAGCCAGGGTAGAGCGGCCGGCCGCTTCCTTGACCGCGTCCTCAAGAGGAACCATTTGTTGAGACATACCGGTCTGGGATATTAAGATCACACCAACCATCAAAGCCGCACAGAAACTTCCCTTATGCATTCTCCATCCTGTATTAAAACCAGAAGACCGCGAGCACCCCACAAATGCCGGGATGGCTCCGAGGCTCTCCGATGTCGTTCAGTAGTTGAGATTTTAGTTTGCAACAATGGATGATGTGTTGGCGAATCCGTCTCGATTTCAAGAGCACTAGGGGAGATGAAGGGAGACGCGGTTGATAGTTGCAGTCGTTAAACTGCCCCTCTAGGGTTCCGTACAGACGTCTGTCACGGGAAACGGAACCGCCGGCTTCAGGAGGGGGACTTCGTAATATTCGACCGTTGCGGAGCGGCCGGTGAGCGTCATCATGGCAAAACAGTTGTTGTACATACTGTTCGATGTGGCAAGGACAGCCTTCGGATCCCACGTGGGCATGGTCCCATCGAGAGTTTGAAGCTGGGTAGGGCAGGTAGCGTAAGACTGCTGATCCCCAAATACGGGAACGGCGGAGGCGCCGACGCACCGGCCCCGTTTCAGGGCCATGTATTCAGGGTAAATGCCCAGCGTGTGCTCGTGACCCCAGAACCACCATTCCACCTTAGGAATTGTGTCCTTGAACACACCGTAGAGATTCGGATTGTAAGCGTAAGGCTTATCATCGACAGATCCGACGGACCCGAAGGGTGAGAAGAGCTGGTGGTGGGATAGCAGGACGAGTTTCCGGTTGCCGACATCCTTGATTTGTTCCAAGTGCCATGCTGCCTCTGACCATCCGTCCTGTGAAACCAGCTGGGTCATATTCGTCGCGACGTTGAAAGGGTTGTTGTCGTGGAAGCCGGTATCCATTGCGAGGAACATCCAGTTGTCGTTTTTGAGACAGAAGTAGCTCGCTTTCTGGCCGATCTGGTCAAGCAGCCAGTAGTACCCTCCACCGCCTGAATACATGTCGTGATTTCCGCACAGGGTATAGAGCGGGATATTGGGAAGCACAGACTGGCAGATATCCAGAAAATTGCTCTTTGCCTCGCTCTCGGTTCCGGCATAGTAGACATCGCCCAAGTGAAGGAGAATTTCCGGTTTAAATTGGGCAGCCTGCTCAAGAACATTCTTCGAGACGTCGTCCCCCGTACCCCAATCTCCAATGATCGCAATCCTGGATTTCGTCCCTAGGTCAACAACGACATTCTGATTCGGGCGGTATTGGGGCTTTTCTCCGAGGGTCTTAAAGCCAAGGTATGTCGTAAGACACTGCGCCCATCCGAGAGCATCGCATTCCGCCTTTCGAAGTTCACCGGCATAAAGATCGGAGTTCGCCTGGTTCTGATCGAGTTCCGCCAGGAGAAATTTGGCCGCAGCTTTGCCGCAATCGCTCAGCAGGTGGAGCTTGGATTCGATATCGAAAATCCCCGTTGTTATCGCATGACCGAGCCAGGTCAGTGGCTTTTCGAGTTCCTTTGCCGTCGCTGCCACAACGTGAACAGGCGCCATGAATGGATTCTGCTGTTTGCCACCGGACCCGTCGGTCCCGGCTTGCTTTGGGGAAGGATATTTGAGATGGGTTTGATGCGCCGCCGACTGCCAGATCGATAACTTTGCATCCCGATAGCTATATTCATCAGACATGGAAGTTCATCCTCCAGAAGCCTCTGACATAGTACAACGCCCGCCCCCTTAACTTCCTATGGCAGCGCTGAGCCCGAACTATCAAATACGCTGCGAATTTTTGCTGCGAGGGCTGCGAAGTCTGCGGTGCCGAGGAGTTGAGCGGATCGGGGACGGGCGAAGGGAATATCGATGACCGCCGCGACGCGGCCGGGACGCGGCGTCAGGACCACAACGCGGTCACTCAAAAAGACCGATTCAGTAATACCGTGGGTTACAAACAACACCGTCTTGTGCTGCGCGGACCAGATGCGCTGAAGCTCGATGTTCATCGTCTCCCGCGTCATGGCGTCCAAAGCCGCAAAGGGTTCGTCCATCAGCAGGATTTTCGGATCGTGCACCAGGGCTCGCGCTAGCGCGACCCGCTGCTGCATTCCTCCCGAAAGCTCGTTGGGCAGCCGCTTCTCGAAATCGCCGAGTCCCACCATACGGATAAGCTCGCGGGCACGAGCGTGATAGTCGGCAAGCGGCCGCCCTTGCACGTCCACAGGCAGCAGCACGTTGCGCAGGACCGAGAGCCAGGGCAGCAGCAAAGCCTGCTGGAATACCAGGCCCACATCCGGACGCGGCGCGCGCACATCCATACCGCCCACCAGGACCTTGCCCGAGCTCGGGGCCAGCAGCCCGGCTACCATACGCAACAACGTGGTCTTGCCGCAGCCGCTGGGGCCCAGCAGGGAGACGAATTCACCCGGCTTTATGTCGAGGTGAACCCCCGCCAACGCGTTGAGCTGGCGGCCTTCGCGGGTTTCAAACTGGTGGCCGACATCCACGAACGTGATGCCGTCGGAGGACGAAGACCGGGTAGGGCTCGTGGTCACGTTATTTCCAGTTTCGCGCCTGGTTGACGATGGTGGAATGGTCAAACTGACTGTACCGACTCTAAAGTAAATCACTCACAATGGAAAAGGCGGAAGCTTTTCGGTCAGGAAGATGTGAAAAAATTGACTTGCTCTGGGGCAGAAATCGACTCCAACGTGAAAGGTCATCCGTGATTCTCCGTTCCGGTAAACCGAAGCGATTGATCATGTCGTGCCCATATGGGCTGTTGCTGACGATTCTGTTGACGATAGCTGGAAGACCTGTAGGGTTGGCGCAAAGCGGGCATCCGGAGCCCCCACCCCCACCCCAGGGAGCGAAGACGAAAAAGTGCAGCGGCCGCCCGATACCGCAGTTTATTGACATCACCGCTCAGGCCGGCATCCATTTCAAGCACACCTCCGATCCCGAGAAAAAGTACATCATTGAATCGATGAGCGGAGGTGTGTTGTTGCTTGATTATGATCGCGATGGCTGGCCGGATGTCTACTTCACCAATGCGCCGACCGCTTCCATGGCAGTCGAGAAAAAGGGGAGTCCTGGAGCCCTCTACCACAACAATCACGACGGGACGTTCACCGATGTAACTCGCACCTCCGGACTTTCAAACTCGTGCTTCGCGATGGGAGGAGCCGTCGGCGACTACAACAACGATGGCTGGCCGGATATTTATATGACCTGTCTTGGCGGAAACATCCTGTACAAGAACAACGGGGATGGGACGTTCACGGATGTCACGGCTAAAGCCGGTGTCCGTGACGGCAGATGGTCAACGGGCGCGGCGTTTGGCGATTACGATGACGACGGATTCGTCGATCTGATGGTGACAAACTATGTAGACCTTCACCTCGACGATCTTCCGAAGTTTGGAAGCTCGTCCTTTTGCAAGTATCGCGGGCTCGACGTGCAATGCGGCCCCCGCGGTCTGAAAGGCGCAGGCGATTCACTCTTTCACAACAATGGCGATGGTACGTTCACCAATGTTTCAGACGCCGCCGGGGTCAGCGATCCGCATGGCTACTATGGGCTTGGCGTTTTATGGGCCGACTTCAATAACACCGGCCACCCCGACATCTACGTCGCGAACGACTCCACTCCGAAATTCCTCTACCGGAACATGGGTCATGGACATTTTGAAGAGATCGGCCTTGAGTCGGGCACGGCTCTCAGTCAGGAGGGTGCGGAACAGGCATCGATGGGCATTGCTGTCGGCGATTATCTGCACACCGGGCGGCCTTCCCTGTATGTGACCAACTTCTCTGACGAGAATGACGACCTGTATCGCAATGATGGTGACTGGAACTTCACCGAAGTTTCTTATGCATCGGGCGTAGGCGTGGCGTCGCTTCCATTCGTCAAGTGGGGCACCGCCTTCGCCGACTTCGATAACGACGGATGGCTCGATCTGATCGCCGTGTCGGGACACGTCTACCCACAGGTCGACGCGCTCGCCGCAGGGGCACGGTATAGAGAGCCGGGACTCTTTCATCTGAACGAGCGGGATGGTACTTTTTGCGACGCAAGTGGTATGACTGGAACAGCACTATCTGAAGCGCGCGTCTCCCGCGGGCTCGCGGTTGGTGACTTGTTCAATAACGGCAATTTGGACGTGGTCATTGAGACCCTGGACGGGAGTCCCGTGATCCTCAAGAATGCGGGAATTCCAGGGCGCCACTGGATCGGATTCGAGCTGGCTGGCGTGGCCAGTAATCGTATGGCACTCAATGCCCGTGTTCATATCGTGGCCGGCGGCGTGGCCCAGACAGAGGAGATCCACAGCGGCGGTAGCTATTTGTCTCAGAACGACACTCGCGTTCACTTTGGATTGGGCACTGCCAATAAGATCGACAGCCTGGAGGTCATTTGGCCGTCGGGGAAGGTCGAGAAGCTAAGCAATCTGGCAGCAGACAAATTCTATTTCTTGCTCGAGGGTCAAGGGGTTGTACCTGGCGAAAGAATCCGTCCAGCTAAAACGCCTTGATCGTATTGTAGCGCGCCTCTGGCGCTCCGGGATGTTGCGTAACCGTGTCCCAACCCTGCCCGGCTGGGCTGAGTTTGGCCGGCCGGCCCTAAGGGCGTGGGGACTGCTGTTCTTTCTTTTTTGGGTTCTCATGTAGGCACTAACGCCCTCATCGGGCGCGCGGTCTACGGCCCGACTAAGCAGGCTGCGGAAAGAGTCTGCACCGAGCAGGAAAGCAACACCTCAGGGGCTGAAGAGCCTGTGTGAGAACTACCCTCGCCAAATCCAGTCCCGTAGAGCCTGCCCTGAGCTTGTCGAACTCTACCCAGAACTCACGAGTCTGTGTGAGAACTACCGTCTCCAAATTGAGTCCCGGAGGGACGGCTGAGAGTAGCCCAGGACGTAGCCCTGGGTAGGGCATGAGAACAACGTCTAGTCCCGAAGAGACTGCTGAAGATTACCCAGGACGTGAGTCCTGCGCTTTCTCGTTTTTTGTGACTGCGGACACCGACGAATGCTTGTTTACCTGGACGTCTATCATTGCTCGGGAGTGGCAGCCTGAGGCGATGTGGCGCCACTTCGTGCTCGTTGCCTGAGCATGTTGTAGGTTTCAATCTCCTTCTGTGCGTCCGCCGGCCGCAGAGCGGCTGTGTAGGCATTAGCCAGTTCCTGATGGAATTCCTCGCTGTCCGGTGACAGCCGCACCGCAACCGCAAGTTCCGAGATCGCCGCCGCTGTGTCGCCGCCTTCGAGTTCCATCTTGCCCAGATCGTAATGTGAGCCGGCATCCCGTGGACTGAGCTGAATTGCCATGCGGAGCTCCTCAAATGCCCGTTGTTGCTCTCCTTGACGGCCCAACGCTTCTCCCAGCGCGCGATGCACATCGGGAATCTCCGGATGCAGCTTCTCCAGCGCCCCTAGCCGTTCCATGCCAGAGCCAGTTTGCCCGGTCTTAATCATTGATTCAGCATAGGCATACTCTACCTGGGGAACGAGGTCAGCCTTTCCGATCACGGACTGCAGCGTCTCAATGCAACCGTGGTAGTTTTCAGTCATAAACTGACTAATGGCCAGGACGCTGCGCCCGCCAGTATCATCCGGGTGCGATTTCAGATAGCGCGACAACGGCATGATGGCATCCGCAAATTGCCGACCTGCGAATGCGGCTCGGCCCCAGTTATAGTCGAGCCCCTCGAGCGACGGGTTCCACAGGGCCGCACGTTCGAAGTAGGTCACTGCGCGCGAATAGTCGTCATTTGTCGCCGCGATCGCACCCAGATTGTTATAGCTGTCAGCCACGGGGAGTCTTACTCGCTCTCTTATTGCTTCGACCTTGCGCAGCGCCAACGGATCCGCGGTGGTAGCGACGGGGGAAGAAGATGCATTGGCCGCTGTCGCAGATGCTTGAATATCCTGGGCTCCGGGTGTATCCATCAGTCCCGCCAGCTTGCTTTTATCCTGCGCCAGGGTTTTGTTGGCCAGCTCGCGTTCGATAGCCATCTCGGCGTGCGCCGCATCCTGCTGCCCCTTCTTCATCAGGATCCTGCCCAGAAGATAATGCGCTTTCTGGACCTGATATCTATTCTGCGAAACGTCTTTCGTGAGACGGATGCATTGACGAAGAGCAGTTTCCGCCTCCGGGTAACGGTTGGTGTCGAAATAAAGCTGTCCCAGATACAGATAGGCGTCGGGATTTTGCGGCCCGAGTAAGATCGCCTTCTTGAGATAGGTTTCCGCCTCAGGGTAGTGATTGCGGGTTAACTCAATCTTGCCCAGCGCTGCATACGTCATGGAATCGCGGGGGGAAATGGCCAATTCCTTTTTTAACTCCTGTTCCGCGGCTTCCAAAGGACTTGCTTCGTTGCCCGTGGCCAGCAAAACCGCGGCGAGCAGATAGTGCGCACCCGGCAAGCGTGGGTTTTCCTCGATGGCCCGCCTGAATTCCGTTACTGCTCTGGGCTGGAAATCCGAGTTGCCGTAGGCGCGGCCAAACGCCATATGGATTTCTGCAGTGTCCCCAAACGACCTCTCCATCTCGTCGAAAATCTGCACGGCGCACTTTTCATCGTCCAGATCGAGACAGGCCACGGCCAGGTCATAGCCGTTGGGGAAAGTCGGATCCAATGCCACGGCCGCTTCCAGCTCTTTTCTTGCTTCCTGATCCTGATTCAATTTCAGAAGCGTGCGTCCAAGCACCTGATGAGCCTGGGCGAGCTTCTCACGATCGCCCGGGTATTTCCGTATGAACTCCGTCGCCAGCGTCTTTGCATGGTCAAGATCGCCCATCACCAACGCCGTTCGCGCGTAATCAAGAAGCAGAGAGGGGGAATCAGGTTGCAAAGTCAGAGCTTCTTCGAATAACGGGGCCGCGTGCGTGTAGTCCGGTACTAGAACGTACCCGATCGCCAACTCGCCAAGGGCACTGGCGAGAAACGCGCGATATTGTTCGGCCGCTTCGCTAAGCTTGCCCATCTGTTGCAACTTCTGGGCGTCGTTGTAGTGCTGCCGCAACGGCCCGTCTCCTACGGGTTCTGGGCCCGCAGTCTGTCCGCGGAGGACTGCTGCGCCAATCGATACAGAAATAAAAAAGAGAGAGAGTACGGACCGGAAGGACATGGTGAAGCCGGGAATCGATGTGGCACGCGCCATCGATTTCCCATCGTACCATCCCGCCATGCACGCCCGACAGATCACAGGCGGTTCAAGGAAACACCGGGAGTGAACGATTCGTTCACTCCCGGCTTCTGAGGGAAGCATTTTAGAAGAAATACTTAACGTTCAATTCGATAATGCGCTGGTATGGGGCGCCCGTCTTGGTATCCATCACACCGAAGGTCTGTGTGTTGTAGTTGTTCGCGATGGCTTTACTGGCATAGTCCACGTTGTAACTCAAGGTGAGCGGTGTCAGCGAACTGAAACTCGGCAGCGGATGGTTCAGCCAGTCAAAGGCGCTGAGACGGAACTGGATTTGTTGCCTCTCATGAATACGGAAGGCTCTGTAAATCGCCAGATCGTTATTAAAATAGGCACCGTTGCTGATATAGGGATAACTCTGACCGCCCTGCTGCCCTACCGGCGGCGCCGTAAAGCAGTTCCCATTGGCGCGCTGATAGTGGCCCAGGTTCACGGTAGGGTTGCAGGTCAGCACAGGCATAATCGGAACACTGGCATCGGTGCCGAAATACGTGGGATCGCCGATGCTGCTGGTGATTCCCTGGGCTTTCGCATCTGCGGGCAGACCGGTATAGGTCAACCCGAGGCCGAAGTTCGGCACACCATTGGCAAGCGCAGCTGGAATGTACCCGCCTGCCTGCCACGTGGAAATGCCGGAGAACGTCCAGTCTGACAGCACCCCATTGACTAGCCGATTGAAGTTACTGATGGCCCCGGTCTGATAGGTGTAAGAGGCGTTGAAAACAAATGGCCTGTCCACCGAGGTCGGGCCATAGTTCTGGCGGATATTAAACGGATTTTCCTGCAGGCTGGTGCCCAGCGTTCTCGACCAGGTGCCGTTAAAGTTATAGGTGAACCTGCCCGCAGTCCTGATATAGGCCACCTGCAGAGCGTTGTAGTTGGTATAGGAAATACCTTGATTCATGTAGGCGGAGGCGGTGCCGAACGCGTATCCGAAGGGGTGATAATCCTGGGCTTTGTTTCCAGTGGGCGTTCCGCCCAAGCCGTTAGGGTTCGTTCCCAGATTTTCCGGGTTCGTGGATAGCACACCGGTGACTGGATCGGGTCGAAAGAAGCTGCCTATCGGTGTCTTGTTCTGATCCGCGAGGGCGGCAAAGTTGCTGCCTTCAATACCCTCGCTATTGTCGGAAAGTTGGCTGGTGCGGCTGCCGACGTAGGCAATATCGAGTATGGAATTCCACTTCAAGCGCTGGTCGATGGTGATGTTGTAGGCGTAAGTGAGTGGTTGGCTGTAATCGCCGGGCTGGAAGCCTGTCTGCGACCCGCTCATGCACTGAGCGCTACAGGGTTGATATGCCAGCTGGCTGAGCTGCGAGAGCATAATGTTCTTCTGACCTGGCAGGTTATAGGTCAGGACGTGCTGCGCAGTTACCAGCGGCGCTGAAACGTCGTTCACCTGGGTGACGAAACGGTAGGCGCCCCATCCGCCGCGCACAACGGTATTGCCATTACCGTACAGATCATAGGCAAGGCCGAGTCGTGGATCGAAATACGCAAAGCGGTCCGGCTGGCCGCTCAGCGGAACGCTGGAATCGATGGCATGCCAGTAATATCCCGGAGCGTACTTGCCGCTATTAAAGTCAGACAATACGCGGTCAGGATAGAAGACTGCCATGCCGATGTGATCACGGTCATACCAGTGGCCTATGTGCTCCACGCGCGCCCCGAGTTCCAGGGTCAGGCGCCGGGTTGTTTTCCAGGTATCGGAGATGAAAAATGCGGTTGCCTGATAGGCTGTATCGGCGATGGGAGACGAATTGTTTTCGCTGTAGCCGGTCAGCACACCCATCACGAAGTTGGCTGTGGGGTTGTGCGGCGAACCGAGCGGGTTGCCGGTAATCAGATCCGGATTCGTACCCGCGTTAATGGTGAGGTTTCCATCCTGGTAGGTAGAGAAGGTGCTCTGGTAGTTATCCGTGTTCTGGGTGAAGGCGCCCATTTTCACCGTGTGGCGGCCCCAAACCTTGGTCAGCACATCATTGAACTGGGGCGCTTCCTTGCGGACTGCGTACTGCCCGGGAGGGTTGTCAAAGATAGAGGCCTGGGAGAAATCCGGGAAGGTAAAGTTCCCGGCGCTGCTGTATGCCGGGATGTTCTTCGAACTGGTCTGAAAGACCTTGCCGTAGGGATAGTCGAGGGTGCTGCGGTAGACCGCCGATGGGTTCGGCTGGACAAAGGGGAAACTGCCGAAGGCCCACGCCGCCATAAAATCGTTGGTCGTTGTGGAGTTGAAGTTGTGCACGAAGTGCCCCGCCAGCGATTTGCCCCGGAAGGCCTCGGACTCGCCGCCGCCAGGGTAGGGGATGGCGTTGCCGGGCGTCCAGTAGAGGTGCGCGCCGTTGCCCTGGGCCAACTGCGAGTCCCATGCCTGCTGGTAAGAGCCGTAGATCCTGGTATTTTCCCCCAATTGATAGTCGACCCGGAAGCGATAGATCCATCCGTTGTTTATGTTGGGGATGGGCTGATAGTAGTTAACGTGGCCGCTGGAGGTTGCCGGGTTGGCGTTGGGCTTGGGCCAGATTTTGGCTAGCGCTGCCGCGCCCGGATCGACGAATTGGGAGGGTATGCGGTTGCCGGCGTTTGGAGCGCTGGAATTATTGGCAGGAATGCTGGTGCCGTCGGGGAAAACCGTTCCTGAAAGATCGCTGCACCAGGGGCCCTGCGGGTAGTTCGAGGATGGAGTCGCGTAAAATCCGTTGGGGCAAAGAGTATTGTTGTCCGCGTTATCAGTGGTGAAATCACCGGCCATCATTTCCGGGCTGGGAATGTACGAAGTCAGCACATTCGCATTGCCCTGATTTTGCAGCCAACGTTCATAGCCTCCCCAGAACAACAGCTTCTTGTGAGTGCCCGGCACTGGACCCCCGAAGTTGCCCCCAGGGTAGTAATAGGCCTGGGGCCCCTGCGGAACTCCCTGATGGTTATCCCTCCAGTCGTTCGCGTTCAAGACGCTGTTGCGGGCGTCGAAGTACCCTTCGCCGTGATACTGTTCCCCTCCCGATTTGCTGATGGTGCTGACCACGACCGGGCCGAAGGCGGTATCAGCGCCGAAGTTCGAAGCCTGCACGCTCACTTCCGCGACCATCTCCGGGTTGACGATCGAAACCGACGACGCCATGTTGCCCGGGTCAATGATGTTGGCCCCGTCGGCCAGTAGCGCCGTGCCGCCGCGATTCACCGCACCGTTGATGTTGATGCCGTTGCCGATCGCACTCTGTTGCACAGTAACGTTCAGATCCGAATACATCGGACTGTTCTGGGTCAGGCCGGAGGAGACAGTGGTCGCGCCCGGCAGCACCTTCAGCAGCTCGGTGACGTCGCGACCCTGAAGAGCCAGGTTTTGAATCTGTTTGGTGTCCAGGACGCTGGTGCGCTGTCCGCTGTCCATGACAATCATTTCGCTGGCGGCATTGACTGTGACGGTCGCCGTCTCAGCCCCCACTGTCAGGGTAAAAGCGGGGATGGCAAGCTGGTCTCCGGCGTGCACCTCGATTCCGGTAAGTTGCTCTAGCTGGAAGCCTTTGGCGCTGACCTTTACGGTGTAGGTGCCAGGCTCGGTTGCGGGAAAGGCAAAGAGTCCGTGGCCATTCGTGGCCACGATGCGGGTGGCGCCGGTCGCTTCATCGGCCAGCGTTACCTGGGCATCGGGAATTACGCCGCCAGTGGCATCTTGCACAGTTCCAGTCAACTGGGCCGTGGTTTGAGCGTGGGTCAGGGGCACGGACAGAAGTAACAATGCCACCCCGATCAGAGAAAGGATCCAACGCCCTATGCCACGGAGTTGTGGCAGGTCTCGCTTTAATCCTTGCCCAGTAAGAACGCCAGATGCGTAATTCATTGCCATTGCCTCCTGAAAATTCCGCCAACAACGAACCCCGCGTGAGAATCCCGTGCCGTTTCAATCTAGTCTTCGGTCACGATTTTGTTAGCGACCGAAACTATAGGAGCAAAATTTCAGCGCTGTCAAGGAGAAACTCCAACTTTTGATGGGACACTGGCTTTCTGTATGTACCCAGATCAAAAGCTGAAAGAGCACATATTAAGTGGCCATGAACGAGTTTTGACTTGGCTATACTCCTGCTTTCCTACTAAGGGAATGCCGGAAAACTATGAAGAAATCGCGAGTAAGTTCTCCATTTATGGTTTATTTTCCAGATGTCCCCTCGGCAAAGATCATCGTTCCAGGACTTTGTTCCCTATAGAAACAAAATGGGTGAGGGCTGAATGGTATGCTCGTTATTCCGGCAGGTATCTCGATCGTCATCATGATTCGGAATGGCGAAAAGTTCAAGGAAGTTGCGGCAACACAGGCATGGGATAAGGCACGTCGATCTGGCTGAACTACAGCTGGCGTCGAGTGAGACAGCACGAATCATCAACCGTGATATCGTGCTCGAGTTAATCCGGACCAGCCAGCCCATTTCGCGCGCCGAGCTGGCGCGGCGTTCAGGCCTGGGAAGAAGCACCATTTCACAAATCGTGGAGCAGCTTATCGGCGAGAATTGGGTGCGCGAAGGCGCAATGGGTTCGCTGCCGCGAGGACGCAGACCAACGATGGTGGGACTAAACGGAGATCTGGTGGCGATCGCGGTCGATATTCATCCCAGGCAGGCCAGCGTCGCATTAGTGGACCTGAATGGGAAGTTGCTCTCGCGATGGCCAGTGCCGATTACCTCCGATCCGGCGGCCTCCATGCGGTTGATCATCGAATGCATGCAGCGAATCCGCCCCAGCGGGCCGCTCAAATCGACGGAGGGCATTGGCATCAGTTTGCCCGGAAGAGTGAATCCCACAACGCAGCGGTTGATCTTTGCTCCCAATCTAAAATGGCCCGAGTTCGATATCAAGAAAATGGTCGAGACCAGGATGGGCCTGCCTGTCATGTTGGAAAACGATGCCACCGCGTGTCTGATGGCTGAGCGGACTTTCGCACGCATGGAGGGAGTTCGGGATGCGGTGCTGGTCGCGGTCGCTGAAGGGGTGGGAACCTGCATTCTTGCCAATGGGCAGCTATTCTCCGGGCACAACGGAATGGCGGGCGAGTTCGGCCATATCTCCTGTCGATCCCAATGGCCCGCGTTGCGGGTGCGGGAAGAACGGATGCTGGGAAGTCTTCAGTTCCAGTCCGGGCCGCGCTGCGCTATTACCGGGAGCTGAGGCCAAAGGGCCCTGTCGTCACCTTTCCAGAACTGCTCAATCGGGCTGAGGAAGGCGATGCGGCTGCCGCGCAGGCTCTCGCCATGCAGGCCAAGTGGATTGGCCGCGGATTGCGGATGATTATAGCCAGTGTTTCTCCCAGTACGATTCTGATTGCAGGGGACCTCACCGCCGCGTGGCATCGTTTTGGGCCGGTGATCGAGAAGGAGGCGACTGACCTTACCCTGGCCGGCGGTCCGCCTCTGATCCGGCCGAGCCATGAAGGCGAAATCGCTCGCCTCCGCGGTGCCGCGGCGCTCGTATTTCAGCGGGGAGCGCACCGCGCAACCTCAACCGTTGCGCCAGCGAGCACAGTTAAAAGCGCCTGATGCCAATGATCGGGTTCTGATACGCCCGCCAACGCATTGAGCTGCCGGCCTTCGCGCGTTTCAAACTGGTGGCCGACATCCACGAACGTGATGCCTTCGGAGGACGAAGACCGGGTAGGGCTCGTGGTCACGTCATTTCCAGTTTCGCGCCTGGTTGACGATGATGGAATGGTCAAACTGATTGTACTGGGCGGCGAAAGCGTTGGTGAACAAGTCGGTGGGGGCGATGGGCGCTGAAATTTGTCCGGCATCGACCAGGTAGGTCTCGATCTTTTCAAAGATCGCAGCCTGCTGGCTTCCCCACTGAAAATCTACCGGGAGTTGATCTGCCCCCATGTCCACCATCTGTGCCTTGATGATGGCCAGATCGGTGGCGAGAGCCTTTGGATCATTCCTGTCTTTTGGCGCGCGATCGGGATATTGCTTCCAGAAAGCACGGACGGCGGCCTCGGGGTTGGTCATGAGGAAGACGGTGGCCTTTGCCGTGGCGCCGCCCTATGCTTCGCGAGGACATCGGAGTTTTTGGCGAGGAAGGATTGGGTGGCGAACAAATTGTAACTGTACTGGTCCATTTCGGCGGGAGTCACTGGCAGCATGCGCACTGAGTATCCGGCGATCCGCTGGCGCGCGATGCCTCCGGTGAAGCTGACTTCAGCGTCCACGCTTTTGTTCTTTAATGCTTCGAAGGATGGCGTTCCGTAACCGACACTGAGCAGTTGCACGTCGTTCGAGACTCATGCCGGCTTCTTTGAGGCTGGCCCGCAGATAGGTCACGCCACCGCTGCCGAGATCATTCACGCCGACCTTCTTGCCCTTGAGATCGCGCACCGATTGGATGGGCGAATCCGGGTTGACGACGATGCGGTTGGTGGCGCGGCGGCCGACCGCGTAAAAAGAGACGAGCGGAATTTTGAGCTTGATACGCTGAATCACGATCGGGTCGGGCTGCGCAAGCCCCACATCGGCTCGCCCGGAAAGAAGCAGTTGCGCGACGGACGCGGAGGATTGGCCGGGTACAACCGCAACGTCGAGCCCTTCCTGCTGGTAATAGCCGAGCGCCTTGGGGAGAGTCGCGTAGGGATAACCGACATTCAGGTCGGCGGTGGCGACAGCATAGGTGATTTTTCTTAGCGGGCCATCGAAGGCCCACAGCGGCGCGGCCTGGGCAAAGGCACTCGATGCAGCGAGAATGCCGAGACGGCACAAGAAGCCGCGGCGGGATGAGCGATTTGGATACAGAGCGACCTCACTTTCCCCTGAGATGACTTGCCTCAGGCGCCGCGCGCTCCGTCGGGTTGATGCCCCCAGAAGACGAGGCGCTGACCGAGGAGACGAACCATGGCGTGCAATACGAATCCTGTGAGTGATAACACTGCCAGCGCGGCGAATTCGCCCGCCATGTCCAGATTGGTGTTGTAGGTGAGGATGCGGTAGCCAAGGCCGCCAACCGCACCGAGGAACTCAGACACCACCGCCGCGATGATCGCCAGCACGATGGCCAGCTCGAGGCCGGCGAATAAGGCGGGCAAGGCGCTGGGCAGCTTCACGCGCATAAAAATACGCCAGCGCCGCCCACAGTAAGCGCGCAGCATGTCGAGTTGATCCGGATCCGTGCGCTCGAGCCCGGACAAGGTGTTGATGAGAACAGGAAAGAACACCGTGGATACGACCAGCGCTACTTTCGACTCGTATGCCGAAACCAAACCAGATCAGAAACATTGGCGCCAGCGCCGTCTTGGGCACCGATTGAAGGCCGATCACATACGGATACACAATGGTGCGCACGGGACGAAATTCAGAGATGACCAGGGCCAGAAAAAAGCCCACCAAGCTGCCGCCAAAGAAGCCGATCATGACCTCACGCAGGGTCACCACGAGATCTTTTGTGAAGGTGCCATCGGCGAGGTTCGCCCTTAGGGATTGCCAGACGTCGAGAGGACTGGGAAAGATGGCGGGCGACACTTCGAATTTTTTGGTGTACCACTGCCAAAAACACGACCAGCACGATTGCGCTCAGGAGCCAGGCTCCGAAGCGCGCCGCCTTTCTGTAGCCGCGGACTTGACTGCGCACGAGGTCAGAACGCTCCTACTTCGGCAAAGCGCTTCTTTTGCCAAGCGAGCGCTGCGGAAACTCCCTGCTCTTTCGCGATGCGCGTGAACTCGTTGGCAGACGCTGCACTGAGACCCATGACCGAGCGGTCCTCGGCAATATCGAGAAGGGTGGCGTAGCCCATGACTTCATAAAAGCGATTGAGAAGGCTCTTGTTTCTCGTGAGTGTGCCGGGCGGCAGAAGACACATGTGGCGCACGACCTGATCGACGCGCGCATCGAGCGCGTCGGCGCTCACCGCCTCGTTGATCAGGCCCCAGGCTTCGGCTTGTTTCGCATCGAGACGGCGGCCGGTCAGCAGCAACTCCTTGAAGTGGCGCGGGGACAAAGCCCAGGCCAGAATGGGAGACATGGTGCTGCCGCCGAACTTCACTTCCGGCTCGCCGAAAAAGGCATCTTCGCTGGCATAGGCCAGATCGCAGGAAAGACTCAAGGCCAGTCCGCCGCCCAGACAGGCGCCACGAATTTTGGCTACCACCGGCTGGGGCAGCGACCAAAGACGTTCGAGACCGGAATAGGCGAGGCGGAAATGGTCGGCCCAGCCGGCGGGGGTCCGCTCGGGCATGTCCTTGTCAATGCTCACGTCGAAGCCGGCGGAGAAGGCGCGGCCTTCTCCGGTCAGGACGACTACGCGGATGGAATCGTCCGTTGCGATTGCGATTAAGCGTCGCGACCAGTTCCTTCATCACTGCATCGGTCAGCGCATTCAGCTTATTTGGACGCGCGATGGTTAGCGTGGCAACGGCCTCCGCCGTGTGGCAGTGAATGAGGGGTGAAGAGCTCATGGTTCAGACCCTCCTAAGTGACCAAGAGTTTGGGGGAGACATGGTAGCCCACTCAAGCCCCAAAAGGCTTGAATGGGGCACCCAAAGCCTTTGGTTGCTGGGAAGGTGAGCTGGGTCATTTCACTCCCGGGTAGAGCAGAAGACGGGCGTCGGCGATGATGCCGCCGGGGTGCCGGGCGTTGACGATGACCGGGTTCAGACTCGAACACCTCGAGCCGGTTGCCGATGGCGGCCGCAAGCTGGCCGACGCGCAGAATCAAGTTGGCGAGTTGATCGAAGTCGGCTTTGGGACCGCCGCGAAAGCCGTCCAGCAGCGGATGAACTCCGCTGCGCTCGATCAACTCTAGCGCGTCTATGTGGTCGAAGGGCGGCACAAGCATCGCACTGCGATCGAGAATCTCGAGCAGCCGCCCACCAAGGCCGAAGACGAGCACGAAGCCGAAGCTTTCATCTTGCTTCGCACCGATGAAGACTTCGATGCCGCTGTCAATTTGCGAGGCGACGACCACGGCTTCACCGGCATAGGTTCCTAGCGGTGGGTCGAGAGAGGTGCAGAGCCGCTCGTAGGTCTGCGCCGCCGTCTCCGTTGTTACGCCCAGTAAAACGCCGCCCACGTCGCTCTTGTGGACGACGCGTGCGGTGTCGATTTTCATGACCACCCGTGGTCCGAGATCACGGGCCGCCTGCTCGGCTTCCGCCTTGTCGGCAACGCGGCGCATTGTTGGGGCCGGCAATCCCACTTCGGCCAGATATGGAAAGAGATCGGCTTGGCCTATCGCGGTCTCTGTGCTGGCGAGGATGGCCGAAATGACCTGGTCCTGCTTGGGTAGAACCGAACGCGCGCTCACTTTGCTGCGCGCCCCCCGCTGCGCATAGTTTGCGAGGTGACGGATGGCGCGCAAGGCCTCGCGGCTTCCCTCTAGCGCCGGGATGTTGGCGTCCCTGACTTCTGCCATCACCTCGTCATCGACGGAGCCAGCCCGGCTTGCCATCACCAGAATGGGTTTTCCGATGAGCGCGGATTCCTTTGCGGCGGCGGCTAAAATCTCGTGGTTATGCGAATAAGCGATGTCCGGGCTATCGCGATGAAAGCCCTGGTGCACCGCGACAACGTCGACGGAAGGGTCGGCGGCAACGGTCCGGATGGCGCGGCGCATGCGGTCGTGATAGCTGCCGGGAACATTGAAGCCAGTTCCGACATCGACGGGATTGCGCGGCCACACGTCCGCAGGGAGATACAGCACGCCTTGCAAAGCGGTCAGCGTTTCCGTGGAGAGTGCCGGCAAATTCACGCCATGCTCGACACACTGATCGGTTACGTTGCTGAGTTCCCCGCCCGAAGTACCCAACATGCCCACGCGGAACGATGCCGGCCGCACGGCCCACGATGCCGCCAGTTCCACGGTCTGCGCCAACTCGTCGAAATCGTCGACGAGTATGAAATTGGCCTGGCTTAGAGCCTGCCGGTAGACGGCTCCCGACCCGACCATTGCCCCGGTGTGCCCGCGCGAGACCGCGCCACCCTCCTGAGTGAGTCCGGCTTTGAGTAAGATGATTGGCTTGCCGGCGGTGTGCGCGCGTTCCGCCAAATCAAACAACGCGGGCGGATTGCGGAACTGTTCGACAAAGGCCACGATCAGGCGGGTGGCGGGATCTTCAATCGCATAGGCGATCAAATCTTCGATGCTGGTAACGGCTTCGTTGCCGGTCGAAGCGAGGAAGGAAAGGCCGTGACGCCCCGCGATGGCCTGCAGTAGCGAGGCGACCGATCCGCTTTGGCTGATGGCTGCGACCGAACCCGCGGTGTTGACGGCGGAGATTTTGAAGCTCGAAATCGAGACGCGATTGGTGAAACTGAGGAAGCCGAGACAGTTAGGCCCGAGCGCTGGAATGCCCGCCTCGGCACACAGGCGCTGCAGCCGCTGCTGACGTTCCGCGCCTGCCGAGCCCCGCTCGAGGAAGCCGCCGGAATGAATCATGAGCGCGCGGGCGCCATGCGCGATCGCCTCCTCAACCGCGGGCAGAACTTTTTCGCCGGGAAGATTGATGGCCACCATGTCAGCGGGCTCGGGTAGTGCGGCAAGATTCGGCCAACATTTACGACCCATGATTTCGGATCGAGTGGGGTTGATGAGAAAAATATCCCCGGTAAAGCCGAGCTCCTGGTTGGTTTGCAAAAAACGGCTGGTAAAGCTGACGCTACTCTCGCGTCCGCTCGCGCCCACCAGGGCGATGCGGCGTGGGTTAGCGATTGCTTCCCAACCTGCGCGGGTGAGACGCGGGGTCCAGTTGCTGCTGACACCAGGCTCGGCCGGGCTAGTGGTCACGGGCGCCGACTTTCCCGGCTTTCGAATTCCACCTGAGCGGTTCCGCTGTTGGTGCGAAAGCCTAATTCGCTGTGGCAAGCGATTTCGAGATCGACGAGACAGCGACCGTCCACGATGGATTTGCGCGTGACTCGCCCACTGCAGATGATCTTGAAGCCAATCAGCACCCATTCTTCATTGCGCTGAACGATCCTGGTGACGAATGCGTTGGGGCCGGCCCAGCGCGTGAGCATGGCTCCGAACCACTGGATGCGGAGGACGCCGGGGGCAAATGCATCGGGGACATGCCCGGTGCGGCCGATGCGGTCGAAGCCGGTGCCGATGGTGACCGCATTGAAGCGCCCTATATCAAAAGCCATCAACGGCCCAAGTTCCCACGGCGGAAGCTCTTCATGCTCGGCGATGTCTTCGAAATATCGCGGTGCGTCGTAGCGGCGAACGGGCGTGGGAAAGGTTCCAGGCAGGAGCGGCGGGGTGGCGACATTGCGCGTGAATTGGCCCGGCTCGAGCGGCGGATAGGTCTGCGCGATGGTGCCCGCATCTTCCACACGCTTGGCATCAAAGCGGAAGGTGTACGAGTTCAAACGCGCAACCAGCTCTCCCCTTTGATTGGTGAAGCGCATTTCTTCATTGACCAGGACGGCAGCACCGAGTTTGCGCGACTTCTTGGGCTCGATGCCGGCAATCCTGCCATAAGAAAAGACGGTATCGCCGGGACGCACGGGGCGAAAGAACTCCCAAGCCTCGGTGGCGTTGTCGTTGCCTTCCAGTTCCCTACCGGTGGAATCCCTTATGCCCGGCATCCTGCCTAGCCAGGCGGGCGACCCGTGGGCATAGAGGTAACCGGGGGGCGCGATGATGCCTCCCCAGCGAGTGCCCGCGGCGTACTCGGGGTCAAGGTAAAGAGCATTGGGGTCGGGAATGCAGTAGGCAAAGTGACGAATGCCATCCCGGGTGACGTCGTAATTGAATTGTTCAGGCTGGGGCAGGTCCTTGCCAACGAGCGCGGCGTAGTCCGACACGTCCAGGTGAGTCTCGCCCATCCGGGCTTGTCCCTCTCGCGACATTTGGCTCAGACTATAGCATACGCAAAACGTGCCTCAGGGGAAGCCCTCTGCGAGGGCGCCATCACCCCGGAGATTGCCGTCCAGCAACGACGGCTACTCGGACTGGGAGTACTTTGTTTCAATAGTTTCCAAAGGGTAAATCCACCTGAACCACGTAAAGGTGTCGTTGCCAAAAGCAGGAAATCGTCTGGCGGGCTACATCGCGCGGCGCTTCAAGGGCTGCTGAGCTGAGTGCGCATACTATAATCGGGAGAAGGCTGGCAGTGCTCGATCGCACCCGTTGATGCCAGCCCACACTTTGGAATCGTGTATCATTTATTTTCCTCAAATACAGTTTCCGGAACGCGGCGTTCACGCTGCACCCACCTTAGCTGCAGCATCGGCTCAGTCCGACGCGGCTTCGACAGCACGCAATACCCAATCATCGGCAAACCAAGGAGTAGTAGGCAGTGAATGGCAGTATTCTTGATCAGAAGCAGCACAGCTCATCGCCGGGGCGCGTGAGCAAAAACGGGCACGAGAAGCCACGATTTACTCATCATCTAAGAAAGCCGATGTTGAATCGCCCCCTTTCTCCACGCGAAAGGCAAGTGGCAACACTTGTCGCTCATGGAATGACCAACAAAGAAATAGCAGCGATGATGGGAGGGATTACCGAGCAAAGTGTAAAAAACTCGGTGGCCCACATCATGATGAAGACGGGAGCACCCAATCGAGTGCGCATCGTCATTTGGGCCCTCAAGAATGATTTGATTAATGTAGAAAATTTATAAGTGCTCGGCAGAAATTACCGAGTTCGCGCCGGCCAATTGTGCGGACGGGTCACGGAGCATCCACCACACAGCGAAATCCGATCGTCCCGGCACGATCCCGCCCCGGGGACATCAGCAGGAACTTCTGGTGTTCGTCGAGCCGGTAGGTCTGGGGAAAATACCAGATCGATCCTCGCGGTTGATAGTACGCACCGCCACGCAGGATTGCCGCGCGCGTATGCTGGTCGCGAAACTCGTCGGTCCACTGGGAAACATTTCCGGTCATGTCGAGCACGCCGAAGGCACTGGCCCCTGCCGGAAACGCATCCACATTGGTTGGTGCGCGCATCACTCGCCCGTGGTCGGGGGGCGGAAGCACTCCATCATTCCAATCATTTCCCCAGGGATAGAGGCGGCCATCGGAGCCCTGCGCGGCATATTGCCATTCCCAATCGTGCGGCAGCCGCTTTCCGGCCCACGCCGCATACGCGCGTGCATCTTCGATGGAGACCCAGGTCACCGGCTGGTTCGCCGCACCCGCGGGAAACGTTCCGTTGGACCAGAGGCGCAGAAAATTGTGGTCGTCCGCGGGATGGTAATGCGCGGCGTCAACGAATTTCTTGAACTCGGCATTGGTTACCGGCGTTCGATCCATATAGAAGGTCTTGATCTGCAGCCGTTGGCGATGAAAGCGGCGCGGCGCGTCTTCCCATGGATATTGCACGTCGACGCCAGGATCGTTGCCGCCTTCGATTTCGATCCCACGTACGGCAAAATCAAAATCGCCGCCTGAAATACGAATCATGCCGGGTGGCGCGGAGACGGCTGGTTTGGTCGCCGCCATCTCCACCATGGTCTGGGGCAGATACTTCCATTCGCGCGAGTACCCACTGAGAGGGCGTTTGGCGCGCTCGGCCATAAACGCAAGCAGGTCCTTCCATTCGCCGGTCAGTGCCGGAGTCATGAGCACCGCGCCAAAGCCCAGGCCTTCGATGCGAAAATCGCAGCCTATCGTTTCCCCCGGCGACGCTCGGGAGTCAGCTCGACACCATGCCACAGGTCGTAGTAATGCATCCCGTTGCTGTGCGCTATGCTTAGCTCCTCGCCCGAGACGTCGTATTCGTTGCGATTGACCATCGTCCATAGGGTTGCGTTTTCGCTGGTGAACTTGCTCGCGAAAATGCCGGACTGCAGGGTCGCCGTGTACGGCTCCCAATCCGGGCTTTGCAGCGTTGGCCCGAAGGCTCGCTCGATTCGTGTGAATCGCAGCACGGCTTCGGCATCGTGCGGCGTAGTGCCATACCAAAAGCCCCACAGATTTTCGGCTGACACATAACCGATGCCGTTGAAGAAGGCGTGCTGCAGACTGTTGGTCTTATCGCGAGTGAAGCGATCTGTAACATTGATGGTGTGCCGCGGCTCGAGCCATTTCGCCTGGTTGACCATGGGCACGAATGGATAGGGCGTGTCTTCCCACGTTACCCAGTCGTTCCAACTGATGGTGCTCCATGCCAGCGACTCGTCGCGTATGGCAAATTGTGGTTCGAGCGCAAGCGGATGGTGGGCGGCATCGGCGGCCGCGTGAAAAGCGGCAGGAACGTCTTCGAGGGTATCGAAGTTGACGCCGTCGGCGCCGATTTGCGCCATCAACTCGGCCAGAGCCGTGGCGGTGGGTGCGGCCGATTCGTGGGTGCCGGTGTCCCAGGCGAGGGTGGGAAAGAAGACGCGCACGCCGCGGGCGTGGAACTCGTCGATCATGTGGCGAACGCCGGAAACTCCGCCGGGCAGGTCGCGAATAAGGTCGAACTGGTTGCGGTCGTCTACGCCAAGATTGGGATAGAGCGGCCAGATGAGGACGGCGTCGATGGGGCCGAGGCGTCCCTCTACGTCGGCGAGAAAGCGGTCCACCGTGTATTGATTCTTTTCCGGATCGAAGAAGGTGCGGTCCCAGATCAGCAGCTGGACTTGCGCATACACGTGCTGCGTCCAGGCAAGTTCGGGCCGATCGTATTCCGTGCTTTGGTAACGCAATCGCTGGAGCCGTTCCTGCCGCCAGGCTTTCATTTCCGTCCGCCAGGCGTCCGCCGCGGCGGGATTTTCGGGCCCGGGAAGCAATACGTCCGCGGGGCCGGCCGGCTGGGTTAGATTCAGCACACCGGTCGGCGGGACGAGCGCATGACGCGGACGCCACTCATCGGAAAAGGCAGTGGCAGAAATCATTGCGGATAAGGTGAGAGCAAGGTAAAGGAATTTGCGCCAAAGGTCTTTGCGGGAAGAGTGCGTAGATCCTCTGGCGAGAAGCCTCTCCACGGCGTTTCTGTATTTTTTCATTGGCAGACAGAGCGAATATAACGGAATAACGGGGTGAGTTCACGTTCTGTCTGTGCACCCCAAGAACTCCCCGCTATTCCCCAAGTGCGATGCTGGATCTTAGAAGAACTGACCTGGAAGACTGACCAACTTTGAATTCGTAAGTCCCCTTGCAGAGGCTCCAGCCATGCGCCTTCTCGTTCCAGGTAGCAAGGCTATCGAGGGGAATTTGGAGATTGA
Source organism: uncultured Acidobacteriaceae bacterium (assembly GCA_963821315.1). Taxonomy (GTDB): domain Bacteria; phylum Acidobacteriota; class Terriglobia; order Terriglobales; family Acidobacteriaceae; genus PALSA-350. The sequence continues at coordinate 82,962 of CAWGDP010000027.1, forward strand.
CCGTTTTGGTCTCTCCAGGATTTAACTGCAGCTTCTCAAATCCCTTCAGCTGAGAGGGCGGCTCTTGGGCGCAGCTGGGCTCGGCCACATAGACTTGTACGACGTCCGATCCTGTGCGGTCTCCAGTGTTCTTGACCGTAACGCGGACGGATACTGCATGGGCGACGCGTTTCAGACTTAGGCTGCTGTACTGGAAGTTCGTATAGGAAAGACCAAAGCCGAAGGGGAATAAGGGTGTCTGTTGGTGTTGATCGTACCAACGGTAGCCAACGAGAATTCCCTCTTGAAATTCTGCCTTCCCATTTACGCCGGGGTACGACTCTGCATTCGCGCCCGGCCCTTGATCGGGGGATGCGGGGAAAGTCATGGGCAAACGGCCGCCTGGATCTGCCTCGCCAAAGAGCACGGCTGCGATGCCGGCGCCACTCTCCTGGCCTGGGTACCAGGCTTCCAGAACGGCATCCACTTTATCCAGCCATGGCATCGCTACGGGGGTGGAGGTATTGAGCACCACGACGGTATGACGGTTTTGCGCAGCCACGGTCTCAATCCATGCGTCTTGATTTCCGGGCAGAGGCAACGATGTCTTGTCCATCCCCTCTCCGAGTTGCTCTCCGGCGAAGACGATGGCGATGTCCGCCGACTTCGCGGCCTGCGCGGCCGCGACCATCTCATCAAGATGGGGAGGATACCAGCCCAAATGGAGCGCACTGCCAAGCAACGCATAGTCATTCGAGTGCTCGATGACCAGGTTCACGGGCCTGCCTGCCGTTAGGTGCGCGGCGCCGAAGGCGGTTGACTTGAAATTTACCTTTTGCAACTGGACTACCGTTTTTCCATCGATTACCAGGGTTGCTGTTCCCGCTCCGTCGAGCGAGAACATGTACTGCCCAGTGGAGGGCGGCGTGAGCGTTCCGGTCCAGCGCGCGGACCACGACAACTTAGGCGGCCCAAAGGAAAAAGTTGCTTGACCTAACTCAGGCGCCGGGAGATCGTGAATGTCAATGCTCGGGTCGATGCGGGTTAAAGCCGGCTCGCCAGTCAAATTTCCGCTGCGGTAATAGGTGGCGGTGAGGCCGTGACCGGAGCCAGAGGATGGGGTGAGGACATCCCCCTCAAGAATGGGCAGCGGCCGGATGCCCACGCCCACTCCATGGTAGGAAACTTTGATGGCAGAGCCGGCGCGCCCCTCCAGGGCTTCTGCGGGCACGCTGAGCTTCGCCACGTAGACGGCTGGACCTTCTTCCCCGATGATCGCCTGGGGCCCGGCGGCAAGGCCGATGATGGCGATGCTTTTAATTTTTTCGGCGGAGATGGGTAATAGGTGGTCCTTGTTTTTAAGCAGCACCGCACTCTCTTCAATGATGCTCCTCGACAAGGACACATGCTGGCTGGTGGAGACATGCGCAGTGGGATTCCCGGGAGCCGGCTGGTCGTAGATGCCCAGCTTGAAGATTGGGAAAAGAATGTCATACAACATTCGATCGATGACCGGTTCGGTCAATTGTCCGTGCGCGACCATCTCTTGCAGCAGCTTTTCCGGACCGACAAAGGTTACGCCTGCCTTGAGCGCGAGCAGCGGGTCGTGCAGCGCGAAGACCGCATCCGGAGTGATCGCGCCGATGAAGCCCCACTGCTGGAGTTGGCCCAGGACGTTCTCGTTGTTGCAGGCAAAGGCGCCGTTGATCTGGTTGTAGGCGCACATGGCTGCTGAAGCGCCTGCAGCCTGGATCGCTGCTCGAAAGCCGGGATAATAAATTTCGTGGAGCGCGCGCTCAGAAATGATCTCGTTGATGCCGGTGAAATCGGGAAAGTGCCCGACGCGATCCGCATCCTGGTTGTTCCCGGCGAAGTGCTTGATCATCGCGATGACATGCTCTTTCTGAATCGCCGATACCTCGGCAGCCGCCATTTGGCTATTCAGGAATGGATCTTCTCCGAAGGTCTCTGCCGAGCGGCCCCAGTGCCAGGTGCGCATGATGTTCAGGGTGGGTCCGACGAGTTCTGAACTACCCTTTCCCCGCCACTCCTCTCCGAGTGCCTGGCCGAATGCAGAGGCGCGGTTTCGGTCCCAGGTTGCGGCCAAGGCTATCTCGTTGGGGAAGGCTGTCACTCCCAGTGCGGAGGGTTTCGGTGGACCTGGCATCGGGCCCCTCGCGAAGCCGTTAGGCCCGTCCGCAGGGTTCAGGGAAGGAATTGCGAAGCGATCGGGCTTTGGTCTTTCGATGATGTGGCTGATTTTCTCGTCGAGGTTCATCGCGTGGATGAGCTCGAGGGTTCTGCAAGCCGGTGTCTGTTGGCGGTCACGCCAGGGGTCGGTGGTGGATGGTGCTTTGCAGTTTTCGAGTCGGGGAGCCTGGAGTTGGACAGTCTGGCCTCTTAGGACGCAGGCGAACGCTAGAAGGCTAAGAATGGAGGATTTTCGTACGCTCGATTGGTACGTTGCGAGTATCCGCATTTGTCAGCCGCTCCCTGGGATGGCGTTTCTCTTGTGGCCCCAAGATACGCTCGTTCTTCCTTTACGGAGAGTCGTCCAGGACGGATCGCTTAAAGTCGAGCCAGGCCACCGGCTGCCCGCTGGGGGGACTATACTTGCGGACAGTGCCGGCGCGGCTACCAGCGGAGAGCGCAGGCATCGACTTGTCTTCGGAGCGTAACCATGAAATTGACAGGACTATCTATACTTGGTTTCCGTGCAGGCTCGGTGACCAAAGAAGTCTTCCATGCTACGAACGCCCGCACCGGGGAGCGGCTGGAAACGGACTTTTTCTCTGCGACAGCAGAAGAAGTAGACGCGGCCGCGGTTCTGGCGGACCAGGCTTTTGCTGTTTACAGTCGAACGACCGGCCGCGAGAAAGCGGCGCTGTTACGCGCCATCGCCGCCAATATCGAATCGATCGCTCCCGAATTAATCGAACGCGCGGAACAGGAAACGGCCCTCCCTAAAGCCCGCTTACAGGGTGAAACTGCGCGTACCTGCGGGCAGCTTCGCTTGTTTGCCCAGGTCGCGGAGGAAGGCTCCTGGGTCAACGCTCGCGTCGACCGCCCCGATGCAGAGCGTAAACCTGCTCCCAAGCCGGACCTGCGCTCTATGCTGCGTCCCCTGGGCCCGGTCGTGGTCTTCGGCGCGAGTAACTTTCCCCTGGCGTTTTCCGTGGCCGGCGGGGATACCGCGTCCGCCTTGGCGGCGGGATGTCCGGTCATCGTCAAAGCCCATTCGGCCCATCCCGGCACCAGCGAACTGGTAGGTCAAGCTGTGCAGCAAGCGGTCCGGCAATGCAATTTGCCCGAAGGTGTTTTTTCCCTTCTGTTTGGCCGCGGGGCTCAGATTGGTGTCGCCTTGATGAAACATCCCCTGGTGAAAGCCGGCGGGTTTACCGGATCACGGGGGGCCGGCAGACAGTTAATGGATACGGCGGCAGCGCGGCCGGAACCCATCCCGTTTTATGCCGAGATGAGCAGCACCAACCCGGTGTTCATCCTTCCGGGCGCGCTGCAGGAACGTGCTGCCGGCATCGCCAACGGACTGCATGCTTCGTTCACCCTCGGAGCGGGTCAGTTTTGCACCAAACCCGGAATGGTGTTTTTGCCCGAAGGGGGCAATGCTTCGAAGTTCGTCGACCAACTGCGACAGTCGGTGGATGAGTCGGCGCCATTCTACTTGCTCACCGGTGGCATACGTTCGGCTTATCAAAGCAGCGTTGCCGATCGCAAGAGTCGGCACGGTGTGAGCGTCGTGGCCGAGAAGTCGATTGCCAGTAATGGACGGGAACTCGGCGTCGGCGCAGCCCTGTTCGAAACAGATAGCCAGAATTTCCTGAAGGACGCGGAACTCGAGGAGGAGATTTTTGGCCCGGCAACCTTGTTAGTCCGCCACGCCAACCGCGAGCAAATGCTGGAGGCGGCACGTAATTTTGAAGGCCACCTCACCGCAACCATTCACGGTACCGAGGAGGACCTGCGCAGTTTTGGCGATTTGATTGCGATCCTCGAGAACAAAGCGGGCAGACTTTTGATCAATGGTTTTCCAACCGGAGTCGAGGTTTCCCATGCCATGGTGCATGGCGGACCCTACCCATCGACCTCCGATGGACGTTCCACCTCGGTGGGCAGCCAGGCGATCTTCCGTTTCACGCGGCTCATCTGTTACCAGAATTTTCCCGACGCTGCGCTACCCGCGGAGTTGAGAAACGAAAATCCTCTTCATATCTGGCGCATGGTGGATGGCGAGATGAC
>CAWGDP010000028.1:0-23568 GCA_963821315.1 uncultured Acidobacteriaceae bacterium
CTTTCGCGGACCAGCCGAACACCCCGGCACCTGGGGACAGTACGCAGATGTGGCCATCCATGCGGGACCGGTCTGTATCAATGTCCGGCTGCAATGAACTTGGAACTGCAATGCAAACTGTTCTCGGCCGCTCTGGATGAGATCGGAAACGTCGATCAGCTTGTGAACGAAGTCGTCGAAGTGGATCTGGAGACGCCATAGGCAGAGGTCATGATCCGTCGATACACACTTCCGGGGGATTAATGACTATCGCTTCCCCCACAGCAGATCCCCCGGCTCGACAAAGCAAGATGCACCTGGACCAGAATTGAGATGGGACATGAAGAGCAGGCCCTTGCTGACCGAATCAGAAAATAATTTCCCTAAGCTTTAGTCGAAACCACCCCAAATGGTAACTATATCAGCAGCAACCCGGATACCGGCCCGTGAACGGCATAAATGGATGTATTTGCGGGCGAGGAATGGCGTGCCTCGAAAGATCGTGGCCCTGTAGCATCCTTGAATTAAGGAGATCACTATTCAAGGAAGACGCTGGCTGTTTAGCAACAGATGAGACGTAAAGACATGCCCCAAGACCATAATGCACGCAACTGAAACCACTACGGCGACTTCAGCCGTCTGCCTCTGCATCCGATTGACTTGATTCGGGGGACTTATCACGCTTATCACGCTTATCACGCACTTTTTTTTGGCGCCGCTCCGGCTCTTTACGATCCCGCCGGTCTCGCACCGGCACTTAGTTAGCTTAATTCGCTTTGTTCGCACATTTTCTGCGCGTCACCCGAAGAAAGCGACAGACCGAAAGTCACAGACGGGACGTACGCTTCGTCATGCGTCGGTCGTGCGACAAATCTCTCTCTTCCTCACAGTCTTGCCCCCTGGACGGGTGCCCCATTGTTCGCGAATTTAGTGATCAGACGGAAGTGGTACTTTACGAAAGCGGGAAGCCGTCAAGCTATGTTTTCCCAAAGGACCAGTCCCGTCTGACCATTAAATCCAAAGGGGAGGGCGGCGGCCATACGGCGATGTTAACGCTCCTTGTTCATGACGCCGTTGGGCGGCCAACTTCAATGTTTGCTGTCTCCGTGAAGCTGCCCCATGCTCGAATATAGTTAAGCGGTAAACGACTGGTTTCCGAGATCGATACGATCAAGGAACCCGAAGGTCATAGTAGATCCAACTGGCGTCGGATTGTCCCGACCAACTAATACGGGCAGGCTTATGGGCTTCCTTGGCGCTGTCTTGTCGAAAGGTTTATGAAGGCAAGAACGATATTGACTGGATGCGGCGTGGGTGTGGTCGCCACGATGCCGTATATGTGGCCACTCCTCTCTCCGTATCGTTTAGCGTTTTACCACAGTTTCCATTCCCTCAGCAGCATAATCTGGGGTGCATTGATTGATTTCGTTGTCGTCAGCGTATTGGCCACTGTGTTTTTCTTCTACTTTGAAAAACGCGGTAACATTTATCGCAGCCTGATCTGGGTGCTGGTCGCGGCGCGGCTTTTCGCTCAAATTCTGCAAGCTCATTCGTCAACTTCATGGCCGGCCTTGCGGCTTTGGAAGTCAGCGGTTCCCCTGGGTCTAATCTTGTTGGCCGCGTTAGCTCTTTGGAGGCTGCTCCCCCACACTTACGAGGCGTTGGCCAAAGGATTTGCGATTGTGCTCGCGTTAGCGGGGTTAAGCGCACTGTGGGTTGTGCCAGAGCTTCTGTACCTTGGATTGCGACATAAGGCCGTTGAGCCTGTGTTGGCCTATTCCCTGCCCACGGAGGATCGGGCAGCGAAGTCAGCGAGCTCGGAGCATGGCCCGCGAATCGTTTGGCTGGTTTTTGATGAGCTTTCCTACGATCAAACCTTTGAACATCGCTTCCCCGGTCTCGCCATGCCTGCGTTCGACCAGCCGAGGGGCAAGAGCTTCGTATTTCAAGACGTGCAACCTGCCGCCTATTACACCGAACGCGCGGTGCCCTCTCTCCTCCTGGGTCGGGTTGTGGATGACATGAGGAGCGACCTGGATGGCCGAGCGGTACTCAAGCTCTCCGGGCAAAAGGGCTGGAGCGTATTGGATCCACAGGCAACGTTGTTTGGAGATGCAAAGCGGAACGGCTGGACAAGCGGACTCGCCGGCTGGTGGATCCCTTATTGCCGTATCTTGCCGGATACGCTCGATTCCTGCTACTGGTCGACGGAAGAGTCGAATGGGATTTTTAGCACGGAGAACTCTGTGCTGGAGAATGCCACAGCACCGTTTCTGAGCAAAATGGGAAGGACCGCTGCCATGACCGTGGAGCAAAAGCATCGAGCCAGCCTTCAGGCGATTATGCAACAGGGACAAGCGCTGATTGCAGATGAGAAGATCCGGTTCGTTTTCATTCATCTGCCTGTACCGCACCCGCCGGGCATCTATGACCGCTCGACCGGGAAACTGCGCGATGGAGGCACTTATATCGACAATCTGGCGCTTGCGGACCGCTCATTGGATGAGCTGATAAGCAGCTTGAATGCGACAGCGTCGGCAGGGAATACGACGTTGATCGTGACCTCGGACCACTCATGGCGGACGCCCATGTGGAGGTCTATTGCCGACTTGCCAGCAGAGGAACAGAGTGCATCTCAGGGAAGGTTCGATCCGCGCCCAATGCTGATGATCCACTTTCCGCAAGAGACTCACGAGGTCGACGTTAGCCAGCCTTTCGCACAAGTCGCCCTCCATCGAATCATCGTATCGATGTTGCAGGGACATATCGAGTCAGCGCCCGACCTTGAGGCCTGGTCACAGACGCAATGGACGCAAGAACCGGCGACCCACCCAAAAAATACTCTCAAAGATTCGGTGACAAAAACTCGGCGACAGACTGGACTGTAGTGAACCCCAAAAGTGAGGCACGACGGCTGCAGAAATTGGGGACACTTTTCGGACCATAATGGAGCAGGCCGATGCGAGAAAAAGCGAAGAGTTACAGCGCGGAATTTAAGCCGAATTTGGGGGGGATAGGTTCACGTCCCCTGGTCTCCGCATCTCCTTCGCGGACTATGCCATCGCCCTTGGTGGATGAGATAGGGAAGCCGGCGCATGAACGGGGCCAAATGTCTATCGGTTATTGAGCACGAGCTTGCCATGGGCTGCGGGCCGCGAACAAGCCGGATAAGAAGAGTTTCGGCGACAGAATTTCCAGTGTGGCCTGCTTTTTCCTTCCTGTTTGTTCCGTCCAGTCAGCCTAGTGGCGGAAGCGGCGGTCGCGCACCGTGAGGCAAATCGGCAACAATGCGCTCGCCGTAGATGATCTGGACCGTCGATTCGTCGATGAACTTGCCGACTGTCTCCTGAACATAGGCCATTCCCGATTGACGACAGGTTTCCATCCAGGCATCGAAATCCTCGACCTCAATGTCCTCGACCACCTGGACAAAAGGCGCGCCCTTTTCTGCACCTTTTATCTCATAGACCTCAAAACGGATCATGCCCGGTTGCCCTGGTGTGATTCGCTGGTCTATCTCTTTAGACCACTGCTTGTATTGATCCATACTCACGCCATTCTTTAGCTTATACATGACATATATCTTGTGCATGACACCTTACTCTCCCCTTTAGAGGCTAATGTAGCCTGTTGCAGATATCGGATTCATCGAGTTTAGTGCGTGGTAAATAGTAACAATCGCAGGTGACGCGCGTCCTACGGCCGTACCCTCGGGTCCCCCGAGAGAGTTTCCAGCCGCACGAACTCCACCAAATATATCGTAAGGAGTTCGTCTATTCGACGCTGTGATGGAGAATACATGGCAGGTTTGCAGATCAGGAAGTGGTTTCTTTTCCAGGTTCCTACTTCAAGAGCGAGCATCTGCATGTGATCCCCGTCACGGAAAAGGATGAACTGAAGTTTGTACTCTATTCCTGGCTTTCTTCCCATGTGGAAGAACGGACGACGGCAATTTGGAGCTCGGAGAGAGGATATAGATGCTTATTTGGCTCTGGAATCACAAAGAGGGGATTTTACTCGGTGGTGGCTTGGCGTTGTTCATTGCTCTGGCTGATTGGATCCGTCGCCGTAGACTTGCCATGGCTAGATCCTCTCAACGTTCCGCGAGGGGCCAGCATGGGTCCAAGATACTCGTTCTTCCTGCGTGGGCGGGAGAACTGCCCATACGGTCAGTAGCAATGGCGTTACCGCGACTCGGCAGCGATTCGATTCCAACTTGTCTGGCCCGATTCAAATTACTATCCAGTGGCCTGGACGAGAAGGACCATCCACTGAAAGCATCCATCGACTACATCGATTGCACATGCATCGACGCAGATTCCGGCACACTCGAAACCACAGTCTGCCACGTGAATCAGGCCTGCTGGCGACCAGCACAGAACAAGCAATCACGCGAACTCATTCTTGCCCTTCAGGTTGGTGGAAGACTTATGGCGTTACAGGATCCTCAGGCAGAGCCGGGTGCAGCCGACCTGTTTTGCGGGTTGTTCCCTCTCACCGGGATTACTGAGCCGTTAGCCCGAGTGACATTGCTTGATGTTGATGACGGATCAACGTGGCAAATCGACTATAGACTGCAAAAATCGCCGCTGATGGCCACTGAGGTTTCCCGCTTAACGCTACTCAGCAATTGATTTCTGTTGGCCTCAACGCTGCCACGCTGAAATCCTCCCTGTCTCGGTCCCTTCGAGCTTCCCGGTGCCGCCGGCAGATGCGATAGCGGCCCTCGCTCAGCGCCAGATTCTCTTAAGCTACCGAGGTGATGGTTGTAGCCGAAGCCTCGTCCTCAACACTGTGAATGACTCAGCCGTGTGACGGAGATCTTATTGGGACCCGGCGGCCACCCAAATTCAGTGGACGCTGTCAGCAGATATTTACGCTCCAAGTCACTACCTGTTCAGGCTGAGCCGCCCAAGGTGCCCTATCGAGTAAGCCCTAAGTTCCGTGGACAAAGTTCCGTGGACAGTCCACGAAACTCCTGTGTGAGAACTTCCCTCTCCGAACTCAGGCCCGAAGGGACGACTGAGAGTCAGAGCTGTCCAAATTAACGAGCAAGTCTCGTTTGGTGTACAGGTAGTCCGTGGATTGTACGCAATCGGTGGTCTCAGAGAGAATCGGGTTGGCCTTGGATGGTCGCCAATAGCATTCACACGCGGTCCAGGTTCACCCAGGACTGACATCCTGGGTCATTCTCAGTCGTCCCTACGGGACTGAATTCGGATGGGGTACCGAGCATAGGTGATGTCCTGCCGCTTGGTTCGTCTTGGGGACAAAGTTTCAAGGAATGGGTGGGCGGGACAGAATTTCACGCGGTCGCTGCAGGCTCGATCCTGGGAATCAAGAACAAAATGAGCAGGAATGCGATGGGATGTAATAAGCCTGCGGAGAGCAACACCAACGAATAGCTGTGGGTATGGGTGAGAGCCGAGCCCACCATCAGGTCGAAGAGCATGGCTCCAAACGACCCCACTGCGCCCATCAGCCCGGCGACCGAACCGACGACCGCGGAAGGAAAGATATCGGCGGAGAGAGTCTGCAGGATAGTGGACCAAAACTGGTGGGCAAAGAGAGCCATGCTGAAGATAGCCAGAGCCAGGCCCAGGGGAGATTTCGCGATCAGCAGCGAAATCGGCATCATCGCGGCGCTCAGCCCCAGGCATATCTTGCGCGACAGATTGACTGTCAGGTGACGCCGGACCAGTACGCTGCTTAGCCAGCCACCAGTAAAACTCCCAGCGCCAGCCAAGGCATAAGGGATCCAGGCGTAGTAACCGATTTGCTTTATGTTCAGATGCCGCACATCACCGAGATACTTGGGCAGCCAGAAGATGAAGAAGAACCATACCGCATCGGTGAGAAACTTCGCCGCCAGCAGGACCCACAATTGCCGGTATTTGAAGAGATCAATCCAACGGATGCGATCTTTCGCCGCGGCCTCATCGGCGAGACGTGCACGAGCCAGCGACTGCTGAATATACTCGAGCTCCTCCGGGGTGATGTATCTTTCTTCCGCCGGAGGATTGTAGACGAGCCACCAAACGAGAGCCCAGACCAGGCCCGCTGCGCTGGTCAAAAAGAAGATCCACTGCCAGTTGAGCGTGATGATGATGAGCGCGATGAGAGGAGGCGCAATCACGGCTCCTACACTGGACCCGGTATTGACGATGCCGAAAGCGAACGCCCTTTCCTCAGCCGGAAACCATTCGGAGATAGCCTTTGCCGAGCAGGGAAATCCGCCGCCTTCTCCCAGGCCGAGCAGAAACCGCGCGATCCCCAGCCCGAAGACACTACTTACCAGCCCGTGCAAACCCGTGGCCAGGGACCAAAACAAGATCAGGATCGAGTAGCCGTTACGGGTGCCCAGCCAATCAGCGATCTTGCCCCCACCGGCATACATCACCGAGTAGGCAAGAAGAAACAGCATCTGCAGCACGGAGTACTGCTGATCAGAAACCGCAATATGCTTTTGAATTTCAATACTGGCGACGGGAAAACTCTGGCGATCGAGATAGCTGAGCGCGGCGGCGCAGGCCAGAAGGCCGGCGATCCACCAGCGAAGGTGCGGAATCCGGGTCATAGGCAGGATTTAACGCTGGAGGATTTCGGCGATTTCCACCGCGCGATGCGAAGCCATACTCGAGTAGGCTGCCTCGACTACCGCGAAGGTCTTTTCCAGGTAGTCACGAGCCCCGGTCTCAAACGGGCGCCCGCTCTGCAGGCAATCGATGAAGTGGAGCTGCGTGGCATACACGCTGTCTCCACGGTATCCGGCCCCGGAATCGCGCCAGATTCTCTCGTCTCCGGACCAGATCTCGCCCAGGCTGTTGATACGGATCGATCCTGCGTCTCCCTCGAACGTAGCCTCGTCAAGGGTCGACCGGGTGCCGTCGTGTTTCATAAAGCTGTGACCCTCCACCCACCCCATCGCCCTATCGGCGTGCCGCAGCGTCAGGATCACGTGGTCTTCGCCGACGATGTTAGGGTTTCTTCGCGCACCCTCGGCATAGACGGAAACAATGTCTCCGAAGAGGAAGCGCGCGGTGTCGATGTGGTGCACCAGGACCTCATCGATCAGGAAACGCTGGAGCTGACGAAAATAGGCCTGCTTGGGATACGGCTCATCGCCCGCGCCATGGCTGACGCGGGTGCGGAATCCGTAAGCCAGGGGGGTTCCGATATCGCCCAGGGTAATGAATGCTCCGGCAGCGCGGTACCAGGACTGCCATCTCCAGTTGTCGTGAATCATGACCCGGACGCCATGGCTCTCAGCGATCTCAACCATGCGGCGAGCAGTCTCCCAGTCCGACGCCATCGGCTTTTGACAAATCATCGCCAGCCCTCGCTCCGCCGCCATCGAGACCAGCTCCAGGTGCGTGGTCGAACGAGTGGCAATATCGACAAAGTCCAGCTCCTCCACCTTCAGCATCTCTTCCACTGAGGTATAAGCGCGCGGGGCCGCAGCCTGGGCTCTGTCGATCGATAGATCGCAGGCGGCTACGATTTCGGCATTGGGTATGCGGGGCCAGGCCGCCTGGTGATGCTGGGAGAAGAACCCGCACCCGATCAAGGCACCCTTGAATACCTTCAAAGTGGCTCCGTCGTGGATAGCAGGTGAGCCGGATTGTCACACATCATCTGGCGGATGTGATCGACGGAAAAGCCAGTACTGCGCAACCGCTCTGCGTAAAGCCGCAGGCCTTCCGCCGGCGGAGGTGTCTGGGGTTGGCCGAGGTCGGTGGAGAGGATGGTGGTGTCCACGCCGGCTTCGATAATCGCTTGTTCAATCACCGGGAAGGGCACGCATCCGCAAAGATGGGTGGTAGAAACAAAGCACCGTTCGAACCACACGTGACCCATCGCCGCCAGTTCTTTTTGCTGTTCGAAAGGATAGAAGGTTGGCGCCCATTCGGGATGGGTCACCAGCACTTTGCGCACTCCGCATTGACGCGCCTGGTGGATCAGCACCACCGCCTCACGCGGACTCAGATGCCCTGTACTCAGGATGCAATCGGTCTGTGCCACCGCTTCCAGAATGGCTTGTGCCGCTGGAACCAGGCCGCCGCCGGCATCGAGAACGGTAATGCCGCCAGACTCACCGTGAAACAAACGGTGATTCAGCGCCGACCGCGTGGGCATCCAGATCTCCTTCGCGCCCATGGCGAGCGCGAGCTTCACCGCGGCAACATTCAGCCCGCCCACTGTCTCGTTCAGAACCAGGCCCCCGAAGACCTTGATGCCGGTGACTACCTTCGATACCAGCCAGGCGCGCTCCACCGTGGAGTTCTGATGAGACTTGATAAGGATGGCGCCCATGCCGGCGCGCTCCGCTTCGCGGGCGAGATCCAGATCGTTGAAGCGCCGCACGTCCACGTCCGGTGCGCTGTGCACGTGCAGATCGATCGCGTCTTCCAGGAAATCGGGCAAAACATTCATTAGGGGCTCAACTCTCGAAGAGGAATGTCTCTTCCACTCGCCCCGCGCGCAGGCCGTACATATGGCGGTGGAGATTCACCGTGGCATCGCTGTAGTGGGCCCAGATTTCCAACTGGTCGCCTACCTGCGCGGGAAAATTTGGATCGACGATATCGACGATGGCATGCTCGGCGTTCAGTCTGCGTAGATGCGCTCCTTCCGCATTCTTCAGCACGGGAAGTCCCCGCTCGCCGCTGATCTCCTTCAAGCCGATGTCGAGGACCAGGCGCTCATTGCCGCTCCTGCTGATCACGGTTCCCAGTACGCTGAGCGCCAGCTCGAAGTCTGGGCATACGGTTTGGTAGTCGGTATCCCACAGCATGTACGATCCTCCCTGGATCTCGGTGACCCCGGGAAACCTGCCGGAAATGGCGTGGGTTCCGGTTCCTCCGGCGCTGACAATTTCCAGCGCAATGCCGTTCGCGCGGACGAGGTTGGCCGAGTCGACCAGCTTGCCCATGGCCTCGTGGACAGCCTTGACCTTGTCTGGCCCGGGCTTCAGGCGTACGCAATGCCCTTCATAGCCGATCAGGCCGCGGACGCGCAGACCCTGCGCCACGGCAAGCTTTGCAAGGGCCAGAACCGGCTCTCCTGGGAGCACTCCACAACGGCCCATCCCCGTGTCCACGTCGATCACTACATTGAGGGGCACCTTGGCGCGCGACGAGGCCGCGGAGAGCGCTGCGATGGTCCGCTCGTTGTCCACACCCACCATGATGTCGGTTACGCGCGCGATCTGCAGCAGGCGTTCGATTGCGGTGGCGCCTGCGATCTCGTTGGCCAGCAGGATGCCCTCGATTCCGTTCCTGGCCAGGGCCTCCGCCTCGCCCAGCGTGGCGCAGGTGATGCCGATGGCGCCGGCGGCCAATTGCCGCCGGGCAAGGGCCACGCACTTGTTGTTCTTATAGTGCGGACGCAACTTGCATGGACCGTCGGCGAAGAAGTCCGCCATCGTCTTGATGTTGGCTTCCATGGCGTCCATATCGACCACCAGGGCCGGTGTTTTTATCTGCGCTTTCAACAAAGGAATTGCCCCGCTTTCTGATGAGGATAGAACGCTTATCTTATCTTGCATGTCCGGTTGTATCCACCAGGTAGAGCACCGCGTCGCCGCTGAACGGCGCGGTGAACGGTTGGGCGGAGGAGCCGGAGTGAATCGGAGGCTTGACGATGGTCGCGCCGGTCGCGGGGTTGAACCACTCCACCTTCAAGTTTCTCGACTGCGGCATGGCTGATAGATCGACGGTAAAGGATCCGCCGGAAGGAGAGTACACCAGGTACTCCGCGCCTGCCGGCGGGGTCTGCGCCAAGCAATAGCCGGTCGAGCTGAGAGCTGGATGGGGGGTCACGTTCACCAGGTTTAACTTGCGCGAGTATTTCACCGTGTACCCGAGATTATCTCTGAAGTTGTCATAGCGCTTGTCCACATCGGCGCAAATTCCCCTGGTGGGCGAGATACACAGGTTCCTGTTCTCGCGCGGGTAGTAGAGCAGGTAAGGATCCATGAACAGCACCTGGCTGCCGTTGGCGAAGTTCTTCCATACATAGTTGCGATTCTGCTGCGGTGTGTCCTTCCACGCTGCCCCGAAGTAGGAATGGTCGCTATCGTTGATGTTCACCTTGCAGGCCGGTGTGCCGCTTCCGCAGGTAGTGATTGAGGAAATGGTGCTGTTCGGCGCTACCCAGTCTGCGTTGGAGTTGTAGAGGGTCGCATCGGTGGCCGCATTCGCGGGCAAAAGCCCGGCCAGCCCGATCGGATGTTGGTGCGGCTTTCCAGCCTCGTATTTTCGAATGTGCGCGATCTGGTAGTAGTTAAACCACTCCGTATTGCCCGGTGCTTCCTCGGAAACGATCCACAGCACATTGGGCAAATCGTTCAGGGTATCGATTACTTTCTCCACGTAGGCGTCTTGAAAGCGGGTGATGTCGTTGGGCGCCGTCATGGTCATGGACGCCATACCTTTGGGCCCACTGGTGTAGCCGTCGTCGATGCCATTGATGTTGTTCGCGCCGGTAAAAGGGTAGCCATCGCTGGCGCAGCGGAATATGTTGATGAACTCTCCGGTAAAGAGATAGATACCCGCATAGATGCCGGCGTCGTTCAGGGCCTGCGTCCTGGCCCGCAGGCGATCGAAGTAGCCCTGGTCGAACTTGGTAAGGTCGAATTTCAGGCCGCCGTCGGTGGCATTGCCGGGACCCGTCCTCTGCCAGGGTTGCGGACTCACCGTAAAATCCGGGGGCGCAGTGGTGGTGGAGGGCAGAGAGCAGAATTTCGGCATTTCCACCCGCCACAGCAGGGTGAAGTTTTGTCCGTGCGCGGTCAGGAACTTGACGAAGGCAGGGAAGTCCAGGGCCTGGGCGGTCCCTCCGCTCCCCCAATCCTGAAGCGTGTTCCAGGTCTGCGAGCCGGCCAGGATGAGAGCCCTGCCATTGGCGTCTTTAAAGTAGTGAGGGTTGCTGGAGACCACCAGCGGTCCGGCTATCCTTGCAGTGTTTTGGGTGTGGGCGGCCTGGGCAAGGCTCAAGAGAAGAGCAGGGAACACAGCAAGCTTCAAACGCCAATGGGACATTGTTTCCTCTCCACATCACGGGGGGTAAGGGATTCAGCCCGTACCTGAGTTTGCTTGAGCACTGAGGAGAACCGCAGATCCCTCCGCTGCGCTGCGCTCCGGTCGGGATGACAATTCTGTGGGACCATTAACAGCTATTCGTCTGACCGCTTTTGGAGCCATCCCCTGCAACTGAATTGTCATCCCGACCGGAGCGTAGCGCAGCGGAGGGATCTGCGGTTCTCCTCCAGTGCTCAAGCAACATCCGTTAGCCGCGCCCAATATATGGCATGTTCGTCGCCATTACGGTCATGAACTGAACATTCGCGTCCAAGGGCAGGCTGGCCATGTATACCACAGCTTCCCCGATGTGTTTTGCATCCATTCTCGCTTCCACCACCATCTCTCCGTCCGGCTGCAGAGAAGGAGATCCCGGTTTCCCGGTCATTTCCTTGCCCGCATTGCCGATATCGATTTGACCGCAGGCAATGTTGTAGGCGCGGCCATCGAGCGAAATGGACCGGGTGAGCCCGGTAATGGCATGTTTGGTGGCCGTGTAGGGCGCTGAGTGCGGCCGCGGCACATACGCCGAAAGCGAGCCGTTGTTGATAATGCGCCCTCCTTGCGGTTGCTGTGCCTTCATCATGCGGAATGCTTCCTGGGCGCAAAGGAAGGAGCCGCTAAGATTCACGTTCACTACCTCGCACCATTGCTCGTAGGTCAACTCTTCGAACGGAGTTACCGTGTTCACACCGGCATTGTTGAAAAGAACATCCAGCCGGCCGAATTTCTCCCGCGTACTGGCGAACAAGGCGCGGACGGAATCGGGTTGGCGCACGTCGGTGGATACGACGTGCATATTGCCGCCCCCGGCCATGGCTGCTGTTTTTTCCAGTTCCGCCAGGCGCCGGCCAGCCAACGCTAGCGAAAACCCGGCAGAAGCCATCTCCAGTGCAACCGCCCGGCCAATACCGCTGCCCGCCCCGGTAATGATCGCTACCTTGCCCTGCCCACCACTTTTTCCTGCGACGTCCGTGCTCACTGCATTCCCTCCAATCACCTGGCGTAAAAACGATAGCGGATGTTCCAATGCGCCGTTTGTCCCGGAGCGATCACCAGGTGAATATAGGCCTCGGGGCAAAGGGTGGTCCGAATGGACCAGAAGTTGAAACGCGACATGGGTACATCGCCGGTTTGCTCGACCCCTACGCCCGTCTTCTGATTCTCGACCGTGATGTCGTAATCCGCGGGGCTGCTGGAATAGCCAGTGAGAAAGCTTTCCACGTATTGCTCCCCCTGCAACTCCTGGTGATAGACGATTTTCTTACCGTCGATCCCGGCCAGCGGCTCCAGCGATTTCTCCGCCTTGGGCGCAAAAGGGAATCGGACACTCAATGCCGGTCCGCTCGGAGCGCCATCCAGCATGAAGAAGTCGTGATCGTAGACTTCGGTGTCGATGGTCTTCGTTCCGGTGTTTTTCAGGCGGTGCTCAAGGATGAGAACGGGCTCGTGCGGATCGAGCTTTACCGTCTTCTCATAGTCATAGGCGATGCCAATGGGCGATTGCAGCTGTTGCCGGAAAGACACCTCGCTGGGCTGGGCATGAATCGTCCACTTGCCGCCGTCGACCAGCGGATAGGTGTACATGAATTGGTAAGCGGAGTCATCCTTCTTTCTCAGCACGCCGACACCCAGCTTCACGAATAGCTCGCCAGGCTTCGCCTGGGCGTAGTCCAGAGCGCCGTCGCTCGACCTGAATTCTTCGACTGGACCGGCAATGGCGTCAGCCAGCAGCGGATCGTAGTGGGGAAACCAGATACCGAAGTAAGTGTGGCCTTTGTAGGCCAGGCACGGAATGACTCCCGACCAATCAAATCGCGAAGCGCGGTAGTAGCCGTTCTTCGCGTCCGGCAGGTAAAGGACGGCTTGCACCTGCCCGTTGGAAATGGTTGCTTTGGGGTAGTTTGCCTGCTCTTGGGAGGAGCAGCCAGACGAGCCGGTCTGGGCCTGGGCAGATAGAACGCATAAAGCCGCAAGAAATCCCGCACTTAGGAGTGCCTTCAACGCAGTCGTCCGCCTTCCTTACCGCCGACTGCGTCTGCAGCCCGGTGCATGTCAGCAGGTATTTTAGTATCGCCTCGTGTCTAAGTCACAAGCTGAGGGCCTCCAGACATCCAAAAAGGCGAAGATGGAATCTCCATAAGTGTTTTGGTGGTGCAAAATCGGGCTTTATTGCAAACGGTGATTGGGAGTCTCGCGTGCAGTAAGCCTTTCACGCAACGCGGTTATGACGAGGTGGAACGCGGATCCCTCGCCGCGAAGGAGAAATTATGCTGATTGTTCTGATCATTTTGTTGTTAGTTTTCGGATTTGGCGGTTATCGCCTGGGACCAGGGCTTGGCTATTACGGTGGCGGCGGCATCAGCCTGATCATTCTAATCGTGATCATCCTCTTGCTCTTAAGAGTCATTTGACGATTCGCCCAGCACGAGAAAACGGTGATCTTCTCAGAAGTCCGTCTGGAACCTCCCCCGAGGAACCAGAACAGCCATCTGCAGAAAATCACCGTTTGGCCAAACCATACAGGTTTTTTTGTGTGGATCGGCGTACGCAGTGGTAACAACTTCGTAACCGGTTTCACCCGCAAAAGCGTGACTGCACTTGCTGCGGTGCTCCTAGTCCAAGGAGTGAACTGTTCCGCCTCCATAGAGGGGTGCGTTGGATCCGGAGGACGGGTTACAGTAGTCGCATGGAGCAGCCCTACTCTGACGCTGTGGTTTTTTTTGGTGCTACCGGCGACCTTGCCTACAAACAGATTTTTCCGTCCCTGCAAAAGTTGGCAAAGCGCGGGAAGCTCAGCGGCCCGGTCATTGGCGTGGCCAAGGCGGGCTGGAACCTTGAACAGTTCAAGCAGCGAGCCCAGGATAGCGTCGAAAAGCACGGCGGACTCGACCCTGTCGGCTTTCCCATCTTGCTGGACAAGCTGCGTTACGTCGACGGCGACTACCAGGACGCCCAGACCTTTGCCAATGTCCGCAAAGAGCTGGGCAGCGCAAAACATCCCATCCACTATCTGGCTATTCCGCCCATTCTCTTCGGGAAGGTGCTCGACCAGTTGAAGGCGTCTGGCTCGTCCCAGGGCGCGCGGGTGGTGATCGAAAAGCCTTTTGGCAATGACTTGCCTTCTGCTGTAGCGCTTAACAAAACAGTTCACGATGTATTTGCTGAAGAAGACGTCTTTCGTATCGATCACTACCTGGGCAAGAACACGGTACAGAACGTGATCTTCTTTCGCTTCGCCAACTCCTTTCTGGAGCCGATCTGGAACAACCTCTACGTGGAAAGCGTGCAGATCACGATGGCGGAGCAGTTCGACGTGCTGGATAGGGGCAGCTTCTATGACGCGGTGGGAACGGTGCGCGATGTGGTGCAAAACCACTTGCTGCAGGTGCTCTCGAACCTTGCCATGGAGCCTCCACCGGGGGTGAGTATCGAGAATTTGCGCGACGAGCGGGTGAAGGTGCTCAAAAGCATCCCGCCATTGACCGCGGAGAATGTAGTTCGCGGGCAATATGTCGGCTACCTCGACACGCCGGGGGTCAAGAAGGACTCAAAGACCGAGACCTATGTGGCCCTGCAGCTGGCGATCAATTCCTGGCGCTGGAGAGGGGTGCCCTTCTTCATCCGGGCGGGCAAATCTCTGCCCAAGTCGGAGACCGAGGTGGTGGCTAAATTGCGCCCGCCGTGTCCCATATTTGACACCGAGATTCCGCCGGCCAACTACGTGCGCTTCCGTATCAGTGGCGATCCGGTGATCGCGATCGGAGCCTCGATCAAAGCCGCCGGGGACCAAATGCGGGGATGCCCCATCGAGCTGATCGCCGACCAGGAATGCGGGGAAGACAATTTGCTGCCCTATGAGGAGCTGTTGGGCGACGCCATGGCTGGAAACCAGACCTGGTTTGCACGCGAGGATTACGTAGAGGAGGCGTGGCGCATCGTGGACCCGATCCTGGGCGACTCCAAGGTGACTCCGTACCAGTCCGGCAGCTGGGGGCCTGGGGAAGCCGACAAGCTGGTTGCGTCGGTTGGCGGCTGGACTGAGCCTATATAGTGTTCAGGCCAGCACATCGTGCAGCCGGAAGAGCGAGCCGACGCGATGGGAAGGCCCGCTGCTGAGGCTCTGCCAGTCGCCCCACTCGGCTACGCTTCCGTTGTCAATGACGTAGATCATTTGCGCGCGTTGGATAGCGGAAACCCGGTGGGCGATCAAGAGAACCGTCGTCCGCCCTTGCAGGTGTTCGATCGCATCCAGGATGCGTTTCTCGTTGTCGAGATCGAGGCTGCTGGTGGCCTCGTCGAGAATGAGCAGCCCGGGTTTGCGCAGCAGGGCGCGAGCTAGCGCGATCCGCTGCCGTTGCCCGTGCGACAAAAGCATTCCCCGGTCGCCCACGGTCGTATCCAGCCCCTGCGGTAATGCGAAGACGAACTCGGCGGCGGCCAGGCTGAGGCTCTCCCTCATCTCCTCTTCTGAGGCCTCCGGCTTGGCCCATTGCAGGTTGGCCCGCACCGTGTCATGAAAGAGCACGGTGTCCTGGGCGACGTAGCCAACGTGGCGGCGCCAGGCGCGCGCGCTTTGCGCTGTGAGCTCGGCGCCATCCACCAGAACCCGCCCGCTGAGCGGGGAAAGCAGGCCATTGACCAGGTCGGCGACGGTGCTTTTTCCCGCACCGGAAGAGCCGACGATAGCGGTGACCTTTCCCGCAGCGATGGTGAGCGACAGATCCTCGAGCACCATGGGCCGTTGCGCGTCGTAGCGGAACCCAACCCGGTCCAGGCGGATCTCGTGGGCCAGGGAAGGTCCCGGGCCGGCAGCGCCAGGAACTTCCGCGTTGGCCACGCATTCGCGGTAAATCGTCATCAGGTTTTCGAAGGCGGGAAGCTCGCTGAGGAAAGCCTGCAGTTGACTTTGGCCCGCCGTCAGCCGGGGAAGGAGGCGGGTAAAGACCGCCAGCAACAGAAGGATGGACGCCGGCGCCACATTGAGAATCTGCAGCGAGGCGAAGACGATGCCGCCCAGCACCATGAGGGATCCGGCTTCAAACCAGAAGGCGGCTGCTGCCTGGCTCCTGGTGCTCTCCAGGCTTTGCTGCAGGGCCGAGGACTGGAGCGAGGAAAACATCGCCAGGTCGCTGCTCTGCGCGTCGTAGAACTTCATTGCTTTGAGATTCTGCAGGTGGTCGGTTGCGGATGCGTAGACTTCGCTCACGCTCTCCGAGACAGCAGTCCCGCTGGCATGCACGGCGCGCATCCAGCGGCGCGAGACCAGCAACAGAACCGCCCCGGTGGCCAGCACAAGGCCGGTCATTCCGGCGGAGAGCTTCAGCGCGAGGGCGATATAAACCAGGGCCAGCACAGCGTTGGACACAGTGCCGATGAGCAGATAGGTGCAGGTCGCCACCCGGGTCAACTCGGCGGTAAGGGCGTGGGTAAAGTCGGAGGAGCGGCGGCGCACCAGGAAGGGCCAATCGGCGTTAATGATGGCCTGGTAGAGGCGTCTGCTGAGGGCCAGTTCATAGCTCAGCACGATGCGAAAGGTGAGCACCGACTGCACCCGGCTGAACAGCGACCGCAGGGCCATGACCAGCATGAAGATCAGCAGCAAGGTGGCTAGCCACAGGGACGGAGATAATCCGCTATAGACCAGCAGGGCGCGTACCTCGCCGGTGTAGTGCCCGACATGCCCTTGGTTGGCCAGGTTGAAACCCGCAACCTGCAGGATGGGGAAGAGCAAGGCTACGCCCAGGCCTTCCGTGAGGGAGGTAAAGGTCATGATGAGCACGGCGGCCAACAGCTGCCAGCGCGCAATGCGGATCAGGCTGGAAACATACTCCAGAATAGGCCGCGTGGAGGCGGCCAACTGATCCGCGGAAAGCGCGGCGAGGCTCCTCTGCCCATGGGGAGTGGCAGGAGAATCGCTGCGGGGGGCCGGCATGCCTCAAACGATAGCAGAGGCGGTCTGCCGTGCAGATTGTCAACATGGGAACGGGTGTGGGTTTGAGGAGTCATGGGGTGCCGCGCCTACGGCGCTCCCACGGCAGGCCGTGGCAGGCAGATCATCTTCGGGATTGATATTCCGGGCTGGGCTTACGTTTGGCTGGGCGGCCCTCCGGGCCTAGACGAGCGGGTGCGTTCCCTTCTGCGGTTCTCTCTCGCAGGGACGCATGAGGCTTGGGCATTGCCAGCGCTAAAGCGCGTGATGAGAGTCGAGACTTTTCACGGAGCGCTAAAGCGCTCCTCCCCCGCATAAATGCGGGGGCTTCCAGCAAGGCCACGGGTAAGCGGTATATTGCTAAGCATGACGGAGCTGAATCTGGCATCGATCGTATGTCACACGCCCAATCCGGTGGCTGCAGACGTGGCTGGTGAGACGGTGCTCATGAGCCTGGAGCGCAGTCGCTGTTACGGACTGGGTGGAATCGGCAGTGAAATCTGGAGCAAGCTGCGATCCCCGATCCGGGTATCGGACCTGGTGGAGGAATTCAGCGGTCGCTACGAAGCTCCTCCCGGAGTGATCGAGCGGGATGTGCTCCAACTGCTGACGCAATTGGTGGATGAGGGGCTAATCAAAATCTGCTGACCGTGCTGCACAAGAATCATTCGTTTTGCAATCAGAGATAAAAAAATGATGAGGAGTACGGAAGCCGCCGCCAGATGAGCTGGCGGCGCGAGACACCGTAGACACCTTGACAAAAGAGTCGCCGGAACGCCAGAATACCGGCTGATTTGCTTTTTCAATAAACGGCATGCCATCTCACAATGCGGTACAGGGAAGCAACGGCGTTTACAAATTGCAGGCGCTCGATCGGGCCTTCGCGGTGCTGGATCTGCTCTCCTGCAGCCCGGCGCCGATGGGCCTCGCCGAAATTGCCGCCGCCCTCGATCTGCACAAGAGCACCGCGCATCGCTTCCTCATGGTGCTGGAGCGCCACCGCATCGTGGAGCGCACACCCGCAGGCAAGTTTCGTCTTGGCTTGCGGTTGTGCGACTTTGGCAGCCGCGCCATCGAGCAGTACGATCTGCGGGACCGCGCCCAACTCCATCTGAAGACGCTGGTCGCCGAGGTCGAGGAGACCGCTCACCTGTGCATCCTGGAAAAGACGCACATGGTGTACATCGACAAGCAGGAGCCGGAGCGAACCATCCGCATGATCTCGCGCGTGGGAGCCAGCAGCCCCATCCACTGCACGGCCGTGGGCAAGGCGATTCTGGCCACCATGTCGCGCCCCCGGGTGGAGGAGATGCTGCAGGCGGTGCAACTGGAAAGGTTCACCCGGCGAACCATGACCAGCCGGGAAGCATTGCTGAAAGAACTGGATCGGACCAGCCGCCGCGGATACGCAGTCGACGACGAAGAGCGGGAAGAGGGCGTGCGCTGCGCCGGAATGGCTATCCTCGACGGGCGCGGAGAGGCCATTGCCGCGGTAAGCATCTCCGGCCCCTCATTTCGCGTGACCATGCAAAAGATTCCCGGGATCGCCGGTAAGCTGATGACTTGTGTGAAGGGAATTCAACACGACCTGGGATTCATACCGTTCGCCCGCTAGGCGCAACGGAATCGACGTAAATAAGGAAAGAGGCCAATGGAAGAGTTATCGATCAAGGGCGCAGAGACCAGCCGCTGGGACTGCGTGAGTTTAGGGGAGGTCATGCTGCGTCTCGATCCGGGCGAAGGCAGAATCCATACCGCGCGGCAATTTCAAGCCTGGGAGGGCGGGGGAGAATACAACGTGGCGCGCGGGTTGCGCCGCTGCTTCGGCCTGCGCAGCGCGATCGCGACCGCGTTTGCCGATAACCCGATCGGCAGGCTGGTGGAGGACTTCATCCTGCAGGGCGGGGTGGATACCTCGCTGATTCGCTGGGTTCCCTACGACGGCATCGGGCGCACGGTGCGCAATGGCCTCAACTTTACCGAGCGCGGTTATGGAGTGCGCGCCGCCGTCGGCTGCTCCGACCGGGGCAATACCGCCATCTCGCAGGTCAAGCGCGGCGACTTCGATTGGGAGGCCATCCTGGGGCCGAGCAATGGCTCGCGCTGGCTGCATACCGGAGGCATCTTCGCGGCGCTCTCGCCGTCCACCCCGGAGGTTGCCGTCGAGGCGCTCGATACCGCCCGCAAGTATGGGACGATTACTTCCTTTGATCTGAACTATCGCGATTCTCTTTGGAAATCGATTGGCGGCAAGGCCAAAGCGCAAGAGGTGAATCGAGCGCTGGTGAGCAAGCTGGACGTGCTCTTTGGCAATGAAGAAGACTTCTCCGCCATGCTGGGGATCAAGCTCGAAGGCGTGAAAGAAGATTTCGACGAGCTGCCGGTTGCCAGTTACGAAACCATGCTGCGCGAGGTCGCTGCTTCGTATCCCAACCTGAAGCTGGTGGCCACGACTCTGCGCACCGCGCAAACGGCTTCGCGCAATGCCTGGGGCGCCATGGCGATCTACAAAAATGAGATCCTGTACGTGCCGCAAAGGGATATCGATATCCTGGACCGGGTGGGCGGTGGAGACTCATTCGCCTCCGGCCTGGTCTTATGGAATGCTCATGGGAAAACCCGCGGCCTGGGCCGTCGCTTGCGGAGTGGCCCATGGAGCGCTCGCCATGACCACCCCTGGGGACACCAGCATGGCTTCGCGCGCAGAAGTAGAGCGCGTGATGCTGGGCGGCTCCGCGCGCATTGCCCGTTAACATTGACCTGGGAAAAGGAAAAGAGAATGTCGAAGGAAGTGCAGCAGCAACTGGAGGAAGCAGGAATCATTCCTGTTTTGCGGGCCCGCTCGGCGAGCGAAGCCATGGGCGTAGTCGAGGCGATGGTTGCCGGGGGAATCACGGTCATAGAAGTAACCATGACTGTGCCCGGTGCGATCGACGTATTGAAGGAGCTGAAACGTGTTTATGGCAGCAAGCTGCTGCTGGGGTCGGGAACCGTGACGGATGGCGCGGAGTGTGCCGCCACCATCGAAGCGGGCGCCGAGTTTGTGGTGAGCCCAAGCCTCCACATGGACGTGATTCAGGAGACCAAGGCGCGGGGCAAAGTCTCGTTGCCCGGCGCGCTGACGCCAACTGAAGTGATCACCGCGTGGCGGGCCGGCGCGGATTTCGTCAAGGTGTTTCCCTGCTCAGCGATGGGCGGGGCAAGTTATTTGAAATCGCTCAAAGCTCCGTTTCCTTACTTGCGATTGGTGCCTACTGGCGGAGTAACGCTGGAGACGGCCGCCAGCTTTCTGGAAGCCGGCGCCTCGGCCCTGGGCGTGGGCGCTGACCTGGTCAACGTCGCAGCGATAGCCAAGGGCAAGCCTGAGGTCATCACCATTGCCGCCCGCGCCTATCTCGACGTCATCGCTAAAACCCGCGCGACAGCCAAAGCGTAAACTGCTTTTCTCACCCAATGCCGCATTGCGGCAGGAAAGAACAAGGTATAGATCGAATGACCGCAAACAGAGGAACTGGGCAGTCCCCGTAATCTTGTTGGCGATGAGCATGGTGACTGGTGGAGCGAGAGTTTCGCTGGCGCAGGACGCTGGCCGGCGCCGCAGCCTCGCCGGACGTGTATTCGCAGGAAGACCTGGCAGGCATGGAGAAGAAGCTGAAGGAGAAGATCGACGCTTCCGGCCTGGCCACGGAGACGATCAAGAAATATTCCACTGACTACTCGATGCTGGCGTTTCGCACGCAGAGCGGAAAGGCCGAGCTGCACGAGAAGTTCGCCGACTTTTACGTGGTGGTCGAGGGCAAAGCAACCTTGGTTAGCGGAGGCAAAATGGTCAATGGCAAGACCACGGCGCCGGGCGAAGTGCGGGGTGACTCGATACAGGACGGCAAGGAAACCAAGCTGAAGAAGGGCGACATTGTTCACATACCAGCCGATATTCCTCACCAGTTGTTGCTGAGCAAGGGAGACAGCTTCCAATACTTCATCGTGAAGGTGCAGGAAGTGGAGTAGCGGATCTCAGCACTTATAGCGTGCGGAAAACTCGAATTGGCCGGCGGGAGAGATTTTGCCGTGCTGGATCAACGCACCTGCCCCGGACTTTTAGTCCGGGGGAGCGGGTTTCCAAAACCGCGAGAACGCTCCGGCACGTAAATTCAGGGCTTTACAGGCTGCGGAAAAATGCTTTATACGAAGGGCACGGCTTCAGCCGTGCCGTAAATGTACTGCGCGGGGGCGGCTTTAGCCGCTGAGGTACGGTTTTTCACGGTAATTTCCGTGCCGGTACAAGCGTGGAAAAGCGTACCTCAGGGGCTAAAGCCCTCATTGCTGTGGCTTCTTACGGCACGGCTAAAGCCGTGCCCTTCGTTCAGTGACATTTTCCGCAGGCTGTAAAGCCGCGCCCTTCGTTCAGTGACTTTTTCCGGAGGCCGTTTAGCCCTGGTGGCGGGGCGTCCAAATCCATCCCCAGGGACCGCCGACGACCAGGCAAACAGCGCTGGTCTGGCGCTCAAGCCCGCTCTGACCGGATTTTCCCAAATGTAAGTGTGGTGGTGTTTGTAATCCTGAGCGTCGCGAATGCGGTGATTCACGAAATTTGCTTGCCAGATCTCGAAAGGAAAATGAACTTCCCGTTTGGCACGATAGGAGAAACCGCCCTTGATATATTGCAGTGCCTTTTCCAGCGGGATTTCCGCCGCAGGCGTCAGCAGCAGATGGAAGTGATTGGGCATAATCACAAATTCATGAAGCAGAAACCGCCGCTTTCGACGATTCTCCGCAAGAACATCAACCAGAAGCTGAGCCATGCGATCTGATTGGAGAAGCGCGCGGCGTCCGGCTGTCGCCGAGGACACGAAAAACGTACGGGTTGATTGGGCGGCTTGGAGCATTCTCACCAGGGCTAAAGCCCGGTCCTTGCGAGATAAAGCATTTTCGCGGGTTTGAAAACCCGCTCCCCCGGACTGAAGTCCGGGGCTGGCACAGTTCGATTAGAGTCCGGGTCTACCCTACGGCGAGTTTTTCCGCAGCCTGTTAAGTCCGGGGTTGGCACAGCTTCTTCTTGCTGAAGTCCATTCATTTTTCAACCTCTGCCAGCGCGCGCTGGTAAACCTCGATGGTACGCGCGGTCATGGTGCTTGCTGTGAACTGAGCACTCCACAAACGCCGGCCCGCGCTGCCCAGGGCAACACGCAATGCAGGATCGCTGATCACGCGAGCGAGCGCATCACGCAGGCCGGCAATGTCTCCCCGGCGTACCAACAGGCCGGTCTCCTCGTGACGCACCGACTCAGCGATGCCTCCCACGTCGGTCGCTACCACTGGCAGAGCAGCCCGCATGGCCTCCAGGATGCTGATGGGCAAGGCTTCGAAATTCGTAGAGAGCACGAAGATCTGCGCTTCCATGAGCAAACGGCTCACATCGCTCTCCGGCGGCAAGATGCTGACCCGCCCACTAAGCCCAAGCTTGTCGACTAACGCGCTCACTCGCGGTTTCGTTCGCCCGACCCTACCAGCAGCAAGCGCCATTCCATGCATAACAAGCCGGATAGTGCCTCCAGTAGGGTGTCGTGATCCTTTTGCGATGTGAAGCGCGCTACCATCACCAGCACCGGCGGCTGGGCATCGATCGCCCGCACGCGGGCAAACGGGCTCTCCGCTATGCCGTTATGCACCACCTCCAGCGCCTCTGCCGGACAGACGCTGAATCGCTGGGCCAGCAGCCGCTCGTATTCGCATACGTTGATGACCCGCGTACGGGCGCCACACGTTCTGCCCAGCAGAAGAGCCGATTGGTGCCTAGTGAGCTGCGATCAAAGATGGACCATCCGTGCGGAGTAAATACACTGGGGATGTGGTGCAGCCGCGCCGCTGCACGAGCCAGCGAGCCGGCCTTCGCGGTGTGAGCACATACCAAGTCTGGTTTCAACACGCGCAAGGTGCACCAAAGCGCGACCAGCGCCGCCAGATCGCGGTGTGGCCTTACCGGCCGGACCAGGCTCCTCACCGCCAACCAGGGGATCCCTGCCTGGCGGAGCTGGTGGGTGAAAATGCCGGGTGCTCCGGTGATCACCGTGACTTCATGGCCAAGATTGCGCAGCTGGAGCGAAAGCTCGCGCACGTGGCTCTGGGCTCCGCCAAGAACGTCGCCGCGAGTGAGCACATGAACGATCTTCATGCTCGCCCTCGCCGGTCCTTCTCGTGCGTTCGTAGCGACGCAGGGAGAAAGGTCTCACTCGATGGCCGTCCATACCACGCGGCGAGCAGGTTCCACAGAGTGCGCCACTCCGCCAGCTCGGCTGCGGTAGGCGCTCGTGCGGCCTGGTGACCAATGCGGTGCTCGAAGCCGGCGAAGACTGCGACGCAGTTAGCGGCAAACCTCGCCGCCGACACACTCACCAGCTGCAACTTACGCCACAGACCAGGACTGACCCCGGGCTGCTCGCAGACATACCGTATGTGCAGCACTTTATAGCGCAGAAGCTTCTTGAGTGTCACCCGTTCCCTCCGGTATCCCAGCAAAACCTGGGGCAGATTGGCAAAGCGGCTAAGCCGGTAGCTGCGTAGCAGCAACTCCTGATC
>CAWGDP010000029.1:0-38819 GCA_963821315.1 uncultured Acidobacteriaceae bacterium
TGATTTTCGCGTTTTGATACGAATGTTTTGCGCCCGAAGTGGCATCCCATAAGACCGTGCATTTCGCTGTCAGGTGCAATCGATGGCCAGCTTGGAGGCGCGCCGAGGATAGGTTAGTAAGTGCTTGCCGGCCTCACGTTCCTAGTTGAAGTGGTGTGTGTCCCTGTTCTAGGCAACTGAATTCCTCATCAGTAGCACCCTTCTCGAACCCCGATAAATCCTGATCTTCACCCCACCGTGTGTGCGAATTGTGTGCCCGATTCCGGGCTGGAGGTGTCCTATGGCCCGGAAAGCAGGGCAGATTATTACGCGCGGACAGAGCACCTGGCTGGTCCGCGTTTACCTTGGGACGATCCCCAAACGGGTACGCGCAAAATACCATAACCAGACCAGTCACGGTCCGTTTCGCGAAGCGCAGCGCTTTCTCAATCTCAGGATCCAGCAGAGTGATAACAGCCGCTTGTCTCGCGCGACTGTGCTGAGTCTGAACGAGCATTTCGTTCGCGCTGGAGCTTTATTCGCATGTACTGCCGTCCATCCAGAATGAGGCGGCCGCGAAGGTGGAGCAGTTACTGGTGGCTTAAAGTGAGGTACCGCTGGACCTCTATACCTCACCTTATATCCGGCCCGATGTAGTTCATGAATGAGGCGGCACACTACCCCTTTCCCATTGCTATCGATAATGCCTCTTATCAGTAGTAAAGTGGCTCCTGACACGAAATCGCGTTTTTCCCGCATTTGGAGCCTTTGCCATGTCCCACGCCTCCCGCAGCGTCCACATCGCAGACCTGATCGACGACCTGGTCGACCTCTCCCTGGCCCAGGTCGCCGATCTGCGCGAGTTTGCCCAGGCTACGGAGTCAGGCGAAGGCACGCTGCACCTCGAAGGTGCTCTCCGCCACCGGGAGATCCGCCGGGCCGACCTTTACCGGCAGTTCGAGCAGGCTGCCTTCTCTCCGTCCCCTATTCCGGTAGTCGCTCCCAACGAGCTCGATCTGCCCGAGGATAACTGATGCGCCCTTCCAGCCGGCGCGCTTCCGCCAACCTCCATGTTTCGGTTGAGCAAACCACTCTCCTATATCAAACCACTCTCCTATATAAGGAGGGATCCGAGACCCTCCGCCGAGCTCGGCGCGACATCGACTCTCTTAAGCACCTCCAGCTTGGACTGGGCGAGACCGGGAACCTCCCGGCCCAAGGGCCGAACGAGGTCTCCTGGTGAATCCGGCGGCCCTGATCCCGGTGACCCAGCCTGGCGATTTGCGGCAGGACCGCGTCGGGCAGTTGGTTAAACGAGTCTTGGACGGTGTCCCCTCGGACGAAACACGTCGCGCCTACGGCCACGCGCTCGAAATGTTCCTGGCGTTTTGCGGCCGGGAAGGGAATCCGACGCTCTCGGCCGAGCTGGTTGCGAGCTACCGGGTCTCGCTGGTCGGGGAAGGGAAGTCGTCCTCCACGGTGGGCGTCCACCTGGCGGCCATTAAAGCTCTGACCCGGGCAGCGGTCATGGCCGGGTTGATGCCCGCAGAAACCGCCGCAGGCATCAACGATGTGAAAGGCGCGCCCCGGCGTGGGAATCGCATCGGCAATTGGCTCACCCGGGAACAGGCGCAGGAACTGCTTTCGCTCCCGGACCGGGAGAGCCTCAAGGGCAAACGCGACTATGCCATCCTGGCTCTGCTCCTCGGTTGTGGGCTGCGTCGGACGGAGCTGGTTTCCGAGGTGAAGATCGGCGCCATCGCCCAACGCGAGAACCGCTGGGTGCTGGTCGACATCACCGGAAAGGGAAATCGGGTTCGCTCGGTTGCCGTCCCCGCCTGGGTCAAAGCCGCGATCGACGCCTGGACCGCCGCGGCCGGCATGACCGAGGGGAAGATCTTTCGCGCGGTGCGCAAGGGCGGCAAAGTCTGGGGTGAAGATCTCACGCCAGGCGCGGTGCTGCAGATTGTTCAGCAGTACGCGCGGGCGATGGGTCTCGAAAAGCTGGCGCCGCATGACATGCGCCGCACCTGCGCCAAGCTCTGCCGCAAACGTGGCGGCGATCTCGAGCAAATAAAATTCCTGCTCGGCCACGCGTCGATTCAGACGACCGAGCGGTACTTGGGAGCCGAGCAGGATTTCGTCTCTGCCGTGAATGACAATCTGGGATTGGAAAGGTAGGCATGGCAAGTAGGATTCCCAGAATCTCCACTCTCGGCATCAGCCAAGCACTCCCGCTCGCATAGACCTGTCGTCTCCGCAGCTTGATTTGGGTGTTCAGCTCCTTTAAAGCCGGCCGCATTTGGCATCACTTGGTTGGTCTCGCAGCCGAAGCCGCCGAGTTCGGTGGCTGGTTGAATTATGGCCAAACTACAGCATTGACCCAAGGTCCGTTGTGTAATGAGAACCGGGATAACCTAGTAAACGGGTAAGGATGACGGAACAAGACCTGAAGTTGAAGGGCCGAGACCCCCGGGAGTTGTTGATAGAGATCCGTGCCTTGATTGAAGAGGCGCGCCGCCAGACAGCCGTTGCCGTCAATATGGCGCTTACCCTCCTGTATTGGCGGATCGGCAGGCGGATCCACTTGGAAGTTCTGGGCAGCGAGCGGGCTGCCTATGGGGAACCAATTGTCGCCACACTGTGGCGACAATTGAGTTGGTCTCACTTTCGCGAGCTGTTGCCGCTGGATAAGCCTTTACAACGCGAATTTTATGCGGAAATGTGCCGGATTGAAGGCTGGAGTGTGCGGACTCTACACCAACGCATTGACTCGATGCTTTCCACCACCACCAGGCGCTTGAGCTTGCGGTTGTAAAACAGTAGGTCGATATAGAAATTCCCCCGTGCTTCGTCAGACTGGCGATCGTCCTAGCAGCTGACGAGTCGCTCGAGCCGCCGCTGCTTGCCGCCGTTGTAACCAGTCGCGCGGACGAGAGCGGAGGCCGTCGTGCCGCTCGCCCCCTCGAACCTCGTTAGCCAGCCTTGCTTCGCGCTTGTCTGTTAGCACGTTGTTTTCGGCCGCAGTCCTGTGTAACGCCTGTAAAGACGCAGCCAAGGCGAGCAACTTCGAGAATATGGGGATCGGCCTATGATGAAGGCCTGCCTCAGGAGAAATCTCAGAGCGCCCGGATGTTGGGCTTTTGAGTTCGCCGGGGCGGAGGGACCTCTTTCTTGAGGAGGTGCTGCGATGAGTGAAAGTGACTTAAGGGTCGGGCGTACGGGCTTCACGGTTGCCGAGATTTGCCTGATGGTGGGACTGCTGGTCTTCGGATTGTTGGTAAGCGCTGTTGGCACGGTGCTGGCGTATGACCGCTTCTTTGAGGTCGCGAAACTCTTTGCGGCGGGAGGGATCACGCTATTCTTTGGCGCGATCTTCGGCGGAGTGGTCAAGTTGTTGATCGATAACTTCGATCGCCGTCGCGCGCAGCGGGCTGCACAGGTGGACTTCATCGTGAAGGTGCTAGCGGATTTGAAGGGCGTTTACGACCGGCTGGATCAGGGCCGGACGCTGATGAAGGCCAAGCAGTCGGCGAAGGCCTATGGGGAGGAGATGGCGGGATTCATTGGCTCGAGTGTGGTGCTCAAGGCTGTGGGTCGGGCACTGCAAACGGATGACCGCAGTGGACTGATACGGACGGTGCGGCCGCAGGTGGAGCTGATGGAGGAATATCTGCGGACGCTGCTGGAGGAGTTTGAACGGGAGTACAAAAAAGCATCGCTGACGCAGAACATGTTTGAGGCCCGTATGAAGAAGGCTATGGAGTCTCCACCGCTTGATTACTCGCTTGACGATCTGCCGAAGAATGAGCCGTGGGAGAGGTTGAGGGCGCTGCCGAAACTTGAGGATTTTCTGCGGCCTGTTGCGGTGGTTAAAGAGGGGAGCCCGGTGCAGGGCAGCAACTATGCGGAGAAGTTCCTGAACCCACTCGATGCCGCATCGGCGAGTTTGCGCGTAGCGCTTCTGAAGGAGGTCTCGCGTTGATGCGGGGCTAGAGAGCGTTGATGTCGCGGGATTCGAGGATTGGTTTGCCGTGAATGACAACCTGGGACTGGAAAAGTAGGCCATGAAGGAGAATAGAGAAATCGCAATGAATTACTGCTGGGATCCGCGGAACGACTTTTCGGGGCGGGCAGAGCAGTCCGGTGGGTGCACTTTTGCCTTATGCGAAACTTCGCAGAAGCGACGTCGGAGTCGGCAAAAGTGCCACAGCCTGTGGGGAGAGTAGCCACATCCAACCGAAAACCTCCGTTAAGGATTTTGATCTGGCTTTCTTTCCTGCGGAGGGAGCTCGATCAGCCGTCCGCGACCTTCAACAGAGCCGTCGGCCCAGTGGTAGATACACCCACTGGGGCCAGTGGTCTCTGAATAGTTGAAGGTGAGTTCGAGGAGGGAAGGGAAGAGGAGTTCTTTCAGCCTGCTCTATACTCTTTGCTCCCGAAACACCTGCCCGTAGGCCTTGCCGTAGGGATAAAAGCGATCATGTTTTGCGCGCCCGATCCCGAGAGCCGTTGACGATACAAAAAAGATACTTTGACACAACATTTCCGATCCTCTATGATCTTCAGTAGAGGTGTCCCATGTCTTCGACTCATACATTCCTAGCGACAGACCCAGCATTGTTCAATCCGGAGACGGGCCGCTTGGACGCAGCACGGATTGCGCGGGAGTTGAATGTTCCCGTAGGCATGATTGCGGAAGCCATTGGTCGCAAGGCCCCCGGTGTTCGCAAGCATCCTGACGCCAGCAGCCTTCAGGCTGAGCTTCGCCGGATATACCGCATTTGGGTGGCGCTCGTGGACCTCTACGCCGGTGATAAAACCCACGCGCGCATCTTCCTCAATGCCCCCAACCGGAATCTTGAAAACCGTGCTCCGATAGAATTCATCGAGAACGGCGATCTTGCTCCGTTGGAGTTATTCGTCGACGCCATGAGTGTCCGGCAACCAGCCTAACGAGTAGCTATTGCATTCCCTCGAAAGACTCATCACAGTATTGAAGCGTGTTCCGCTCACTGTTTACTCCGGTTTCAGTTATCGCGTGATTGCGAACCGCTGGCGGGACTCACCGTTGTCGGCCATTGGAGCGTTTGAGCTTGGCGGTCGCTACAATGCGCCTCAGACATTCCCGGTTCTTTATAGCGCGGACAGTCAGATGACGGCGCTGCTTGAAACCGAGGCGCTTTTCATCACGGCAGATGGTCAGTTGCGTGGTGCTCCGCGTGATCCCGACCTGATTCTCACGCTCGAATGCACTCTGCTGTGTGTTCTCGATTTGACGGTCCCGGGCCTCTACGCCGATCTTGGAACTTCCGGTGAAGAACTCGTCAATTCTGTTCCGTCGCGCTTCATTCTGAATGCACAGAACGAAGAGACGCCTACACAGCAACTCGGTTCGGCCTGTTTTCGCAGCGGAAGAGTCTCCGCGTTGAAAGTGCCGAGCGCAGCGAATCCAAAGGGGTACTGCCTGGATATTCTCCTTGAATCCCTCGTTGTCGGAGAGCGGGTTGCAATTCTTGATAAGAGTGGACATCTCAAAGGTGAGGTGAAGGGGCAGATTCCTACCGGCGCAGCAAGCTCTTAATGCTTCTCCAGTGGATTGACCGCAACCAGTGTCGCGCTGTACTCAAATCGCTTATTTAACACGAGTAGGGCAATTGTCGACACTGAAATCGCAAACTGAACCCCTTCAGATTGGCGTTAAATCGCGGACGGCATGTGCGGCTCCGCCGGCTGCACTGTGTTGACCATGGCCTTGCTGGGTACATTCCCTTGTACGCCTCTCCCGCTGTGCCAACAAGCTGATCAGGGGGCTCACGTGTTGAAGCGAGCCCCTAGTCGGCCTGGGAAACCGGTCTCTCAGGGGCGCCACTTTTGCATTCAAATCAGGCACAAACTTCCTGCTGTTTTCGTCCGCATTTTAAGTACAACTGTCCGCGATTAAAAGGCAATAATATTGGTCTTAAATCGAGACAAATACTTGAAAACACGAAGGCGGCCGTCCGCGATTTCAGTACAGCGCGACAGTCGGCGTTCACTTGGCGGCCATCAAAGCTCTGACCCGGGCGGCCGTGATGGCCGGGTTGCTGCCGCCAGAAGTCGCCGCTGCCATCAACGATGTGAAGGGTGGGGTCGCCGCTTCGGCGCAGATCCGTTCGATCACTGCCACAGAAGGCAGAACGACACGCCGGTTTCGCAGCTCTTCTATCAACGACTGAGCAAGAACGACACTGCGCGTAGTCTGTAGCGCCACCGCCTCCAGCCACCTCGTTAGCTCACGATAATAGGCTTTCCCCAAACTGATCGCGCCCCATGCCTGTAAACAGCTCACGCAAATGTTCGCGGCGAGTTTCGTCCCGCTGGGCGTACAAATCCCAGGCCGCGGCACTGATACCAAGTTGCATCGCAAGCAGGTGCAGCAGCGGCGCGTGCGGTTTTTCACGTTCTCCGAACACGCGCCCGGGAAACCGGAGGTAACACATCTGTATCGCAATACCGAGCCGGTTGTGTTCTCCCCGATGTTGGCGAATGAAAGCCCTATCCCTTTTTGTGAGTGTGTACAGGCGAATCAGCTCGCCCTCTTCGTCGGGAAAAGCAAGCAGCTCCAGGCGTTCTGTGGATGTCAACAACTCGCGCCGAGGCATCGCTCAAAGATACAGCGAACGCCAGGAAGTCTAATCCCAAGAATAAGATGTGGAAAACAACCCCTCGCGATCACATGGCTCGCATATCAAAGAAATCCGACTCCAGCGCTTAGCGTACGTAATATTCCGTTCTCGAGGTCTCCCCAAGTAGACCTGAAGACGCTCCCTGCCCAAGAAACTGGCCTTCGCCTCAGCCGATAAGGTTCGGGAGCTGGCGAAACTTGGGGAGCAATCGCAAACCTTGAGAGCAGGCAGATGTTTGAACACGCGATCATCAACGGGCGCGGTGGAGTGTACCTGAATCTCAGACAGATGCAGTATGAGAGGCCGAAGCGTCCTTGAGAGCTGGCAGTTCACTTAAGTAGGTGCGGATTGCGCCGGTTATGATTACAGACCGGATAACTCTGATCGTGAAGGTGCATCCGCTCATTGGTTGCATCCCGCTCATCCAGGGCCTTTTCTTGAGCTGTGCAGCTTTCCGGGCTGCTGTGCCTACAAGTTCGGTATCCCGCGACACGGGCTAAACGAGAAGGATATTTATCCGCTATTTTTGCTTAAGCACCTTTCCACTGTTGGCATCAATGAAGGCAACATAACCGGACTTCTTATCCCCCCACATCAGATACCAGACCGGCGCCTGAAACCTGTAGGTGTTCCCAAGTGCAAAGGATGAGAGTGCCTTGTCTGGATTTTTCTTCAACCAAGCCGCCCCATCCGCTGCTGCGGCTTGGTACGCGACATCCGAATCGACATTGAAGCTAGTAAGCTCAACCGGCATGGCGTCGCGCGTTACGCCGTTCCAAGGCATCCCGGAGGCCGGCACTCACGCCCTTGAAAATGTCCGGCGGGGAGTAGGCGATTGCGTAAGAGTAAACCCGGTACTGATGCAGGCTGGGGGAAGCAAACATCGCCTCCCACATTGCCGCTTTGCCGGCTTCATTCTTAAACCCTGGTACTTCCTTTGGCGTGAGCCTAAGTATCACGATATCGGTAGTCCAGTGCCGGCCGGCCAGGTACATCGGCCAAAAAGCCGTCTTCGCCGTCACGGGTTCCGGAGGGCCTGCCGGCGCCCTTGCCGTTTTAGACTCGTCGGTGACAGGGGTTTTGGTCTTTTCCAAGCAGCCCGCAAGAAGCAGCATCGCAACAGCCGCACTTACCGCGCATTGTTTGAGCACAGCGCCCATCGGAATCCTCCAGTTACTCGAGTGGCTGAGGAACGGGCTGGGAGTCTGCCGAATAGTTTCGTACGCGTGCACAAGCGGCCCGGCATCCGCCACGGCCTAACATAGTATTCCAACATCTGCCGGTGTGCCAGACTGCCCAGTGCGCGCCCCATTCCGCCTATGTTCGCAGCTCGACGACTTAACAACAGGCCATCGGGTTTTCAAGCCTGAATACGCTGGCAAACTGAGTTGTTACCTCTCGGCCGTGGATGGCACGATGCGGACACGGGTCGATGGTCCACGTATCGGCGTCCTGCTTTGCGAAAAGAGGGAGCGGTCCCATTGTAGAGTACACATTGCAGAACATCGTCCAGCCGATCGGCGTCTCGACCTACCGCGTCACCCGCGACTCCCCGAACCGCTGCAAGCTGAGGTTCCATTCATCGAAGACCTGCAAGAGGTGGTCGAAAAGTTACGCAAGGGCGTAAGTGCCCATCAGCGCGGTCTTTTCCAAAATGTGTCCTTGCATGGCTGAGTCGACTTCGTGATGGGATGCGCCGGGCTTCAGGTTGAGTTCGATGTCGAGGGCTAAGAGCCGGGCAATATAGCGATGCAACTTCACCGAACCACGATCTGCTCTTCGTCCTCGATGAGAACTTTGGCTCTGTGTCTGGCGGTCGAGGATCCTATCGAACTATCGCCCTCTATCTTTCCGGTGACGCAGATGCCCTTACCTCTGAACGACCTCTCAGGGCTATCACCGAACAGGTCACGCTTCGCTGACGGTATTACGACCGTGAATACCTGTTCGGGCCGAGGTCGTTCCAGGTAAAGGTATGTAGGCGAGTTCGTGACGGAGGTTGCGTATGACGTATCGACGATCTGACCACATACGACCCCAGTCTCACTTATATGTCTCCATGCTTCTTCGGGGGCAAGCGACCCAGAGGGTTTTTGTGCAACCACGAAGCTGACTGTGACGAAAAATGCACAGGCCCACTCGTACCGCATGGAAGAATGCTACACCGCTGCCCGAGGAGAGAGGAATTGGCCAGTGCTGTTAGCATCTGATCGCTGAGAGAGATGCCAGGACATGGCCGGGGCCTGGCAGGCATTGGCCTGACTAAGCCTCAGAATGGGTCATGACTGCGACCGCTGAGAGTCCCTTGGCAAGCAAGTACCGGGTTGATTTGACGGTTTTCCTTAATGAGTAGAAATTGGCAGGAAAAACGTTGTTTTGGGTAGCCATTAGTAGAATCCGACAGGCGTGTTCTTTAATTAGTGGAATTTTCCTTAATTCGTAGAACGGCCGGAGCCGCGTGCGACGTTTGGCCAGCTTTGCCGCCGGCGGTGGAGTTCGGTTCTATCGGCAGCCTGAAGCAGGACCTCCAGTTCTTCAAGCGGGTTAGGGCTGCCGCTATCGGAACTCAGAGGTTTCCTGTTCTCGGGAGAAAGAATCATCACAGCGGTCGTCGCGAGGAGGACTCGACGAAACTCGATGGTTCCATGCGACAACCAATCCGAGCTGTCGAAAGGAAGGCGGAACCCAGCCGGTATCGGAAACCCTGCAAGGTGGATCGCGTGAACGACTTTGTAGTTGCCGCCAGGTATCGCGCGTGTCAGAGCCCACACCAAGTCGCGAACACAGTGCAGGAGCTGCTTGCTGCAAAACGCCTCTCCAGAAAAGAACAAGAAGCCGGTCTTTGACAGAGCCGTTCGCAGGAGGGCTTCGAACTTCATCAGTGTGGCTAGTTCTGCCGGTTGATCTCTCCTGTGACTACGCATCATGCGGCTGTCCAACGGCTCGTCGCATCTATGGCAATGGAGTCTGTTACTAAATTGCGACCTTCGTGTCGTTATCTCCTTAACTAGTAGAATGCGGCTTTTGCGCGGTCACTTTTTGCCTAAACTGGTAGAAATTCTGTGATCCTTAACTGGTAGAAAAATCCTTAACTAGTAGAAGTCGATCGCCTCGAGAAGCTCGGCGCTCCAGCGATCGGTTCTATCCCGGAAAGCTCGGCGTTGCCCTGGGCTTTGCAGAGCCCGCACGGATCTCCAGAACGCATGCCGGTGCCGGATTCGGGTGTCAATGTGCCGCACGGGGTTGGCGGCAAGAGGAGACTCGCGAGCACGCCGAGAATAGAGCGGCGTATGGGCAGTGGCCCGCAGCACAGCCATTTATTGCTTTCGACGGGGGTGTTGAACCCCATCGGGACAGGGAACGCTGGCGTTCGGAGTGAGTGCAATGCGCGATATGGCGAACTGGCTACGAGCAGCATAAGCGCCCACGCCATGTCTTCGACAAAGAGGAATAGGCTTTCGGTCGAAAGTGTTTTTCCATTGAGATTGACAAGGCGCTTGCCTGACAATCCCGCACGCAGGAGTCGCTCCAGGCAAGCTACAGCGGAGATGGCTTGTGGGCCCGCGGCCGTACACACAGCATGATGGAAGGCTCCTCCGCACTCCAAACAGTACATTTGTCCCCGCTGCGACCAATCCTGCCTATGCGCGAAGGCCTTGGAGTTGGAAGCCGAGCAGCACCTAAACAAGGGCGTGAGATGAGTAGGGCAGATCGTTGTAATCGAACAGTGCCAGCTTAGGCGGAGATACTGACTGCGGCCGAGTTCCAGATCTTCCATGAGGCAGAAACCGCATATCGCAGGTGCCGGGCCTTTCGCCGACACTGTGCGGCGTTCACTGACATTCCAAAGAGGCGATGCGCGGCATATCCAGTTTGGCAGCCACTGCGGATACGACTTGACGAGCGTGCAGGCCTGAAGCACATCCATGCTGCAGCCGACCAGATACTGGATGACGTGGGCAGCGGCCGGGCTGAGTTCAAGGTCGATGTTGTCAAAGATGGATGAATGGAATCCAGTATAAGAGGAGAGCATTTCGGGTAGGGTGCATCCATATACCGCGGCGGATCGAGACAACCACGAAGTTAAAGCCTCATCATTGAAGGGTCGGAACGAGACAGGTAGCCTACGGAGCGGCAGAGTTTTCAAGATGGCCCATCATCGAGAGGAGTTGCGGCGAAAGGGGCGAGTCTTCCAGACTTTCTTTATCGATTTTCTCTTTTCCCGTCCGAACCGCATCGGCCGCCATTGCTTCTAGAAGCCGCACGATACGAACAGTCACTCCTTCAGTGCGATCTAACAGCAGGCGCCGTGAGCCCGCTGCAGTTAAATCTGATTTCTCTCGCAGAGGAAAGACGGCCTGGAAGCTTGCCAGTAGGCGCAGGAAGGCTTCGTCATTTTGCCACGCCGGCAATTCGAAAGCCTCGAAGCGGTCGGCTAGCTGTGGGTCGGTCGTCAAAGCTATGCGTGCGTCAGCAGTACCCGCGCAGATCAAGGGAATGCGCAGTTCATTGGCAAGATAACGGAGTGTGTTCAGAAGGATTCGCTGCCGCCGATAGGTGCTCGCCAACAAGGTATGTACTTCGTCGACTATGAGCATCTGTGTGCCGATGTAGGTGAGCAGTTCTCGAACCACGTGTCGCATCTGATGGACGTTCATCGAGCACCGCACCGGCGCTTTGAGTGAGGCAAGAAGTTGAGTATAGAAGGATTTTTCGTCCGGCTCCGGCGGCATCTGTAAGGCCACTACGGGCATGCGCTGTACCCCCGCCTTATCGTCAAAGGCATCGGGATGTTCGCGGCGGAACTTGCGCAAAATTTTCGTTTTACCCATGCCGGTGGACGCATAGAGCAGTAGACAAGGCATCCGGTCTCGTTGTGGATAGTGCAACAGTTCGTTCAACCGGTTCAGTATCACCTCTGCCCGCGGATAGCTGATCCAGCGTTCCGCTTGTATGCGCCGGATACGTTCATGGGCTGGCAACATCGCCTCCTCTCTGTAGTCCGGTGCCAAATGGTTGTAGTCCACAGTCATTCCCACACCTCAACGCTGTAAGGTTCCACAGACAACGGCGCTTCCTCAGGCGCCGCAGCCGAGACCTTCTTGGCATTGCGGGCTCCATGAGATTCCTTGAAAGCATTGATCTTCTCACGGCCGCGACGCGCGGCTGCCGTGTCGTTGCGGCTGCAAAGATGGTCTTCTCGTTCAGCGCAACGGCCCTTTTCTTGCTCAAAATCTTCACTACAGAGCGGCGTTCGTTTTGGGTAATTGCTGGATGACTGAT
This sequence comes from uncultured Acidobacteriaceae bacterium, assembly GCA_963821315.1. Lineage (GTDB taxonomy): Bacteria > Acidobacteriota > Terriglobia > Terriglobales > Acidobacteriaceae > PALSA-350. The sequence goes on from CAWGDP010000029.1 coordinate 11,931, forward strand.
GTCACGGTAAGGCACTTTGATATAGCACGCGCCGTCGGTCTCTTTTACGTAGATGTGGGAGAGATCGCGCGGGTCGTAGCGGATAAGGTACTTCTGTTTCGAGCGGCCCGCGATTGGGCTGAGAGCACTTTCCCAGTAGTGGATATTGAACATCCCGACGGATTAGCCGGGTCTCGCCGGGTAGAAAGTCGATATAAAACTTCTCGGCATTTGCCGGGTGAAGAATACCTGCGGCGTTTCCGGCGATCGCCGTGTTCCAGGCAGCGAGGGGGGAGGTGCCAATTCCTCGATGGATGCGCTGATGATAGATGTCCACAATCTGGACCGTTAGCCATTGCTCGAACTCTCTCAGGGTGAGGCTCGCCTTGCGCTCCGAACTGTACTCCCCACGCTTTTCAATCGAGGAGAAGGTTGTGCCAGGTAGGAGATGGACTTCTCCCATTAGAGTGCCGATTAGACGTTCGATGTGCCCCCCGAAGTGTGGTCGGAGAGGCGGCCGGAATTTTAGTGAAATCCCATGCTCTCTGCAGCCGCGCTCCAACGCCAGGCTGTGGAACTCCTTTGCGTTATCCAGGTGCGCGATAAGCGGCAAGCCTGCGATCGGCCACTGTCGAGGTTCGCCCGCCGGTGATTGGAGCCAGGTCTTAGGAAGCACGGCATGACTGATTGCAAGCGCTACTGAGGTGGCGGAGGGGGCGTCGAGGGACAGGTGAAATCCTGCGATCATGCGGGTTGCAACGTCGATGACCAGGGTCAACCAGGGTCTACCGATTGGTTTGCGCTCGAGCTCGTCGACCAGAATCAGGTGGGCCAATGTATGGTCAATTTGAAAAAGTTCGAGCGGCTTGGTCGGACGAAGGCCTCTGCCCACCGAACTGAAGCGATCCCGTGCCGACTTCGCGCCTTTACGTGCCCTGATCGTCAAGGCGGGATCAAGTTGTTTGACGCGAGTCTGAATTGCCTTGTACGAAGGAGTAGGGAGGCTTGCCATGCGGCACGAGAAGGCGACCTGTCTGTACAAATCGATCACACGAGGTCGCTGCCTCTTCAGATAGAAGCTCTGGATCAGACCCTGGACGATACCTTCCACCCTCATCGTCAAGCCTGTGGGTGCCAGGCACGCGGCCCTCTCGTTTTGGCAGCAATTCACTGGGAGCTGGGTTTACACGATATCTGGCCAGCAGCCGGTACACCATGGCCTTCGACAGGGCAAGCTCTCGAGCGGCTTCAGAGACTTGCGCCGGCCCACCCCCACTAGCCAGCAAATTCTGTAGCACGGTAGCGCGTCGGCTAGCGGACTCCCACTGCTGGTCTGAGGCAGCTTCGATATCTGGTTTGGCCACGCGGTCCAACCGTGAAAATCGCATGTTCGATTGTTCTACGAGTTAAGGATTATTTCTACTAGTTAAAGCAAATTTCTACCAGTTTAGGAAACGAGCAAACCCTTTATTTTCAGTACAACGCTTCTACTAGTTTAGGAATAACGACAGCAAAGCGCGATGAACTTCCTGTTGAACCGACGATCTAGGCAGAATGGTCGGTTCAAAGTGGGTGCCTTCAATCCATGGACTCAGGCCGATTCCTTGACGTGAGGCGTCTTGGCAATGAAAGCCACTGATTTCGAATATCGTCATCAGACGTTGGTTCAGCCAATTCATTGTTGCCGCTGCGTTTCTCACGTACCTTGTGGAGGGCGAGGACATCGTATGGCGATTCGTCAAAGACAGCCCGGCACCGAGAGAGTTTTAGCGCTTCTTTTTCATCGTCGCGACAGTATTCATTGTTGTTGGGGCCGCAATCTGTACATGGGCGCGCGTTTATAGTAGGCCCGAGAACTCGACTGGCATGGAGTCGTATCGTCATCTCCATCGATCACGGTACTTCGGAGACTTTCTCTATGCAATCGGCTTAGCTTCTCTCGTTCCTCTTTGGGGGTTCATCATTCTCGCGGCGGAAGAAGCCCTTCGCGTCTTTCGTCTGATACAGCGTGAGGATCCTCGGGCACGGAATTTCCGGCAGCACCGGTTGCCCGCTGTTTCACCTCTTATACCTCCCGCTGCGCAAGAAAGTCATTCAAGGTTGGGGAAGGCCTTCCGGCAGGAAGCTGTCAAATGGGGAATATGTCTGACAATGGTCGTCTTCGTGATCACACTCAAAGACAGACTTGCAGAAGTTCTTGCCGCGGCGAGTTTTCTTAATCGGGCTATTGGTCAATGCACCCATATTCAGCCAGGCACCAAGCACCGCTGAGTGAAACCAGCGTTCGTCGTGTTTTGAGGGATGCTGTTGTGACGGAAGATAATCCACAGTCGAAACCAAGATTTGAGGATTGCAAAGCGCTGGCCGATTACTGGGCTGACGGCTACGAGCGGCGTCGGGCAGTCGAGTGGAAAGTGAGCCTTGGGACGTGGGCCGTCCTCTTGACGAGTATCCGAACTGACAAATTGCATTTCATATTCGGCTGGGCATTCGTTTTGTTTTCAGTGTGTTGTTTGTTGGATACATGGCTGTGGCACATTCCCATCAACCTCAAAAGAGAGGGATAAAGTCTTCTCGTATTAACAGGCAAGCTCAGAGCAATGATTCGCGACGATCTTTCGAGACCGGTTCTAATGCGCGCCGGTGGACCCTTCTTCGTGGAGACGAAAGGACCGATTCCGAAATGACGAATACAGCGCTGCCCCGGCCACTATAAGGTTGGCCACTACCACTGGAACAGCGCTGATTTTCAATCCGTAGACGATCCATAGACAGGCGGCAGCCGCCTGAATCTTCGTCAGTGTCGAAGCCCTGCGGAAAAAGTACGAGGTTGCGAATACGGCGGTCGCTACCCATCCGAGCACAGCGATCGTCATTACATTCCTCCGTCGTATGCGGGCGTAGCTGCGGACGCGGTGTTGCGAATCGTGAGCCAGTCGGTGCGCACCCGGTCCCAATCCTGCAGGACGAATCCTCCCGAATTGAAGAAAGAGCGGATCTGCATCGAATTCCATCCCACCGCATCTTGCAGAATCGGCACCAAAACCCCAAGCGCATCGTCGCTGAGAACTGTGCGCTTCGCGATTTGCGTGATGAAGGGATTTTCTGAAACGGCGATCGTCAATCCATCCAAGCGGTTGACGTGCAGCATGACATTTACGTCGGAACTCCCATCACCAACGTAGATGATACGGTCATGGCCGAGCGCCAGATTCACGCGCAACTCTTCCACTACCACCACTTTGCCCCAACCCGCAGGAACTCGCACGATCGACTGAATCTCTCCAGTCACAGGATCGTAGCGGAATTGCGTGCCGCAGATATTTTCGGGCGGGACGATGCCTTCAAGCGCCGACTGAATCACTTCTTCCGGCGCCGCCGAAACGACGTAGAACGAAAAGTGATAGTCGTCTAGTTGCTGCAGAAGTTCGACCATCAACTTGATGTTTTCTTTCAAGCGGATGCGCTTTCCCACGGCCGCCAGATGCTCCTTGCGGACGCGGCGGTACTCTGGATCGTGAAGCAGCAGGTAGGGTAACTCCCCGCCCTGTTGGATCAGATGAATCTTGGACAGGCCGGCAACACGTTCCTCGAAACCGCCAATGCCCAGCATCTCACTCAGGACAATTCCCGAATCATTGAAACTCAGCGTCTGGTCGAAATCGCTTACCAGCAGCATTTCGTGCTTCCCGGTTGTTTGTTCGTTTGTCATGTGACCTCCAGTTCCCCCGGATCGCTGTCCGAGGACAGTTCTTCGGTTCCGTACGGTCTGAATGCTGTATCAGGTTGGAAGGTGGTTAGAAGTATCTAATCAATTTCGAGGAGCCTGTCGAGTATAAGTCTTGATTCGTTCGTGAAAGGTTATCATCACAGCTTTGTTCACCTTTAGAATCAACAGCTAGAGGACAGGAATGTTCGCACCGGAAGAGCAGCGGGTACATCTTTATTACCTGGATTTTTCCTGCATCTTCGAATGGCTCGGCCGCGGTTGCTTTTAATGACGCCCCACATTCCTTTATTTGTCATAGACCTACAGCAACGCTGGCTGGGGGCCGCGCAGAGGAAATCCGATCTTTCCTCACGTCTTGAGCGCATTGTTCAAGCTCGCGTATTCACGGCGCAACCTCCAGATATTGGTGACAACAAAGAGGACAGCATGCTTCTCCGACAGATGTTCAAGGAGCCAAGGAGTAACGGCAAGGTGGTAGCGGTCTGTGTGGAGGCACTGGAGTTGGCGCTGTGGTAGACCAACAAGTCTGGAAGTGGCATCAGGGTCTTGACACGTTGATTACTGCTCCGGAGTATCACCTTCCGCTCTTTGAGAATGAGGCGGTTCGCGCACTTAGTTGGAGTGATTTCGCACGCCGCGATGGTGAAGGAAGAATCATAGTGGACAGCTCTGCGATTTGCCCGCGGAGAGTGCGATGTGGTCAGGGCCGCTTTCGCCGCACTCACTTGAGAATGTGAGTGAATCGGAACTTCGTGTGATGAGCGTTGAGCTGAAGAATTCTTAGTGGCTGATCAGTTCCTCGGAAGTGCCCCCTGCGCGCAGCCCCCGTTTTACGTATTCCGGGCGTGTTGTGGCCTACTCGGCAGTAACGGAAAGGAACTTCCGAGTAGGCGGTCACTCAGACATCAAGGCGCTGCTCGGGAAATATTTGTTGGAACGAATATCCCGACGACACATCAAAGGACTGGATCGAGATCTTCGAAGAGGGACACGAAGCCGAGAGGAGACAAACCATGTCCTATAGCATATCGACCTTACTGACCCGTAATCTTCACGACGTCTTTGGTGAAAACGATCCCACGCGTCGGCGCGCGGCCATCGACGAGATCTTCACCGAAGATGGCGTGTTCTACGAACCCAAGGGCGTCTACCGTGGCCGCGACGAGATCGATCGCGTTGCGGGCGAGATCAGGGCTACTCACCCTGACTTTCGATATCAGCCAATTGCCGAGCCCGAGGAATTGGGCAATGGCGGGCGGATCAAATGGGTATCGGGCCGCCCTGGTGAGGCGCCAGCTTACGCCGGGACTGATTTCATCATTGCCCGGGACGGCCGGATTGCCGCCCTTTATCTGTTTTTCGACAAACTGAACTGAAAGATCCCACCGAGATTGATCAGTGCCGAGGCCCCTATGCGCGGGGTTTTGGTGTTCCGGGGCAATCCGGGTTCAGAGCTGTCCAAATTAGCGGATTGGTCGAGCCTGTAGCGTTGATTTTATTGGACAAAGCGCTGCTACAACCGGCATTGCGAAACCAGGTTGGGGGTAGCGGAGCGGTAGATTTAGAAACGTGCTGTCCGAATGGTTGCGATAAAACTCCTGAGTATAGGGCGATGAAAGGGTTTCTGATGGTGGGCCGGGTTTCAGCTGTCCCAAAGAACGGCTAAGAGAACGAAAGCGGCAGCCGAAGTTGGTCATGAATTCCTGCCAGGGCAGGCGGTGGTTCAAAAGGACAATCCAGCCAAGTCCACAGGTCGCGGTATACGAACAGCTGCTGGCGCAATAAGGCCACTAGATTAGACAGAGACCAATCGAAGGTTGATTTCAGCTTCAGATATTTCAAGATCAACATGGCGATCAGGGCGGTCCAAATCTGCGTCTTTAAAGCGTTGGCGCTAGTGCCCACGAATGTCTTGACCCGCAAAGATTGCTTGAGGGCCTTGAAAAAAGTCTCGATCTGCCAACGGTCACGATAGATTTTGGCAATCGTGCTGGCAGCAAAATCCAGCTTGTTGGTAAGAAACTCGAACTCCTTGCCCGTCTCTGAATCCCGCACCACCACCCGCCTTACCGCGACGCCGGTGCGGTAACTGCGGTGACCCAACATCACCATCTGGTCGGCTAGGATGTTGCCCTGTTCGGGTACGGGCAGATCCTTCACGACCTCGTAATAGCCGTTCCACCGCTGACGAGTCACGAAGTACACCCCTTGTGCGGTCAAGCTAGCGAACCACTTGTAATCGGTATACCCACGATCGAACACCACAATCGTGCCCGGTTCTAAAACCAGCTTGCGCGCTACCTGGATCTCCGCCTTGCTGGCTGGCTCGATCACTGCGTACTTGGGCAAATAGCCCTCGTGATCCAGCAGCAAATGCAACTTCACTCCACCTTTGGTGCGGCGAAACTTGGCCCAGTCATACATGCTCGCGCTGAGGTCAATCACGCTGCCGTCCAAACTCAGCAGCTTATTCTTAAAACGGAACTTCTTCCTTCCTCGCACCTCCCGCTGACACTTCTCCAGCAATTGCTCAAAGACCGTCTGGTACAACTGCCATGGCCTGTGTTCATTGGCATAGGCCAGCGTCGAACGCTTGGGGCTCTGATCTACCCCCAGGTGCCGCAACTTGCCTTCGCAAGCCGCCAGCCCGCCGCAGATCTCTCGTAACGATTGCGCCCTACCCAAATGACAGAACAACATGGCCACCATCTGGCTCCAACTGCCAAATCCACGAGCGTGATGCTCCGCTCCATGCTGGCACACCGCTTGTTCAAACTCGGCTCGAGAAAATACCCCCAAAATCTGCGAAAAAATACTGCATACTCCACTCATGGCGGAAAGCTCCTCCTGCTTGAGATTGGTTTTCCTGGAAGAATCCCAAACTCAACCTAGCAGGCTTTCCGCCTTCTCCGAAAAACCTAATTTGGACAAGATTGATCCGGGTTAGGAAAGAGTAGGCGGTCAACCACCAACAACTCGAAATTCGGTTCGGTGATCTGTGCTCTTATTTGGAGCGGATCGCCGGAACTCTCCATATCAGATAAAAATCCAGCGAGCGCACAGTAATGGGCAGACCGCGTTCTATCGAGTGTAGATATAGGGCGAAGAAGCGCTTTACGTAGTCGTTGTATTCCGAATCACTCACACCATCGACCTCGAAGTCGATATTGAGAACGGACCGGAGCGGTACGATCCGCCGAATCTCCCCAGAGGCAACACTGTCATAAATTGGAAAAACTGGGTTGTGAAAATGCAGGTATTTCGACACGAATGAGCGCTCCATCAATGCCGAGATGTGCTCGATTAGTGAGTCTATTTCTGCGCGGTGTTTGAAGAAGTAGTCAGCCAGCTTAAGCATGGAACTGCCCTGGGTGCCTTCGCTTTTGATCCTCCGCTCAATCCCGGTCGAGTACGTGCGGCCGATAATGTTCAGCTTTGCGTTGATACCATCGATTCTGTCATGTCCAGGGTAGTCTCGGCAGAGTGTGTAGAGTACTCCGTCGAGCGTCCGCCATTGGTCCTTATAGTTCGTGACAGATTCCTCGTAATCGCGTTCTGGAATTTCGTACATGCGCGCACTCCGCTTGGAAAGGTTGATTGCACCCGCTAAAGAGCCGAGTTTCGTTTCAACTCGCCCCACCCGAGATGCGAAAAGGATTCTCTGAAGTATAGGCTGATCTTAGTTCGGAGCGGGTTGTGGCCAACCCTTCAGTAACCACTTCGGCGACAGAGTGTATCGCCTGTTGATCGAGTAGTAATTTCAGGATCGGCGGTGATACGCCAATAATCACCCGGAGTACATCGGTTAACTGCATTGTCAGTGCACTGAAATCCCGGACTGTTGCACATAAAACCCGGACGAAGTTCCTGCTGAAGTTTGTCCGGGATTTAGGAGTTCGGTGACAGGTCACCGAAACTTTGGCCAGTCGACCAAGGTCAAGGAGAGCGAGGTGAGCCTAAGAGGGGTTGTGGTTGTGACGAAAGTCTGTCCGGAGGATGGGGTGGAAGTTGATTCGGCTTTGGGAGGGGACGGGAGCCACAACCGAGCGATCCCTCATGCGTGCCAGCGCGACGGGCGATACGAGGTCGCTGCGCGGCTGCATTGGCCGTGTCATGGGCAATAGGTATGTGACGGCCATCAACAATGCGATCGAGGCCACAGCCAAAATGATCTGCGCCATCGTAGTTATACTCTCAGCCTGATCCTCGAGCGACTCCCAGATGGTCTGTGGCGCAATCGTCTGCACCGGATCCAGGCTCTTCACCTCCTTTCGTATAGCGTTCTCCAGTGGTTTCGCGCTTCCGGCGAAGCGCACGTAGAGGCTTCCGCCGAGGGCGGATGGACCGCGAAGCGTGTAGAGACGCGGCCCGTCGAGACGGCCGAACCGCTCCGAACGGGTATCCGCCACTACACCCACAACCGTCAGGTGGCGATCATCGGGCATAACAACTTTTTGCTCGATCGGGTCGCTCCCCGGCCAGAACTCGTTTGCGAACGCCCGCGAAACCACTGCCACCGGCGCTGCACCCGTCGAGGTCGTATCCGTGGAGAGAAAAAGGCGTCCTCTCAGCACACGGATACCGAATGAGGAAAAGAAACTATCCGACACTTCGTCGACGGAGGTAGGCCGCCCGGTTCCCTTGGTCTGACGCGGCAGACGAATTTCGTCAGGAGGAGATTGGCTGAATGGTTGAAGGCTCGCATACGCAAGGGACTGTACACCGGGGATCGCAAGGATCTTTGTTTCGAGTGCCCGATAGAAGAGCTGAGCCTTCGCCCGATTGTTTTCGGACGTGTCCACACGGAGGGGTACATTCAGCACCTGATGGATCTCGAACCCTGGATTTACGCCCCTGATGAGACCGGGCATCCGGCCGAAGATAACCGCTGCGCACACAAGTACAAAGCCCAGAGCAATTTGTGTAACGATGAGGCCGCTGGTTGTACGGGAGCGAACGGTAGCGGCGCCCTCACGTCCCTTGAGCGCTGTCAGCAGATCGAGTTTCCAGGCCGCGCGAATCGGCATCAGCGACGACAATAAGGTTGCAGCCGCCATGAGAATCGTCAGATAGGCGAAGACGCGCCAGTCAGGACCGAGGCGCGCCGCAAAATTAGCTTCACCCGGTGCCATGATGTTCAGAATCATCAGCGGCACGCGGTAAGCGAGCACCATGCTGAGGGCTCCACCGATGCAAACGGTAAGCAGGCTCTCCATCAGCAGCATGCCGGCGAGCCGCGATCGGCTCACACCCAGCGCCAGGCGAACCGCGATTTCACCCCTGTGTGCAATGGTGCGCGAAAGAAAAAGCGTGGCTACATTGCTGCAGGCGAGCAGCAGAATGAGCGCCAGTGGCCCCAGCATCAGCATCAACATCAGCGCTGCCAGTTCATGAATGGCAGGGTTTTCGATCTCCGACCCGTCGATCACGACCAGAGAGGTTTTGCGATTGAAAGCAAAAACCTTCCGCTGCACGTAGGCCCTGTCCTGCTCGCTCATGATAGCCGTCAATTCGGCCTGTGCATCTGCTCGAGTGAATCCGGGACGCAACCGGCCGCTCATGGAAAGCCATGGCTTGTCAGGGCTGTCGAGTAGATCTCCGGAGTGGTCAAGCTGAGGCCCCAGCGTGTACGGAAGAAAGATCCCGGCAGGCAGCATATTCGCGGCGTCAGAAGGTGCAACACCGATCACAGTCACGGGTACGTTATTGAGGGTGATGGACTTGCCTACGATTCGCGGATCGGCGCTAAGTTGGCTTTTCCATGCTGTCTCGCTCAGTACGGCCACCTGCGCTCCCGCCTCGCGATTGCATTCGCCCGGCGCAAAGAACCGGCCCATCAGCGGATGATCAATGCCGAGAACGTGAAAGTAGTTGCAGCCTGCCAGCAGCGTGCCGATGTACCTGTTTCCCTGTTCAAAAAATGCGAAATATTGTCGCCATGGCGCCACCTCACGGAGGGTTTGAGAACGGCTGCGAATTGCATCCAAGTCCTCTGTCGTAAAAGAAGCGTTCTTGTCAGATCCTGCAAACCACCCGGTGTATCGGGGACAAACCTGAACGAAACTCGCCGGGTCAACACGCGTTGGAACCTTGAGAAACATCGCATTCACAATCGCGAACACGCCAGTGTTCAGCCCAATGCCCAGGGCCAGGGCCAGCACGGCAACGCTCGAAAGCAACGGCGCGCGCCGCGCCGATCGAAGCGCGCGACGGAAATCCTGCCACAGACACCCCATCGTCGCCCATGCCCAGGTTTCGTGCGTCTGTTCGCGAACCGCGACAAAGTTTCCAAAGGTTCTCAGCGCGGCCAGGCGCGCTTCCTCTTCGCCCATCCCACGGGACCGATTCTCCTCGGTCTGTCGTGCGATGTGGTCCCGCAGCTCTTCATCGAGATCCTCATCCTGGCGGTGGCGCACGAGCAGGGAACGCAGACGCAGCGGAACGGTGTACAGCCAGTTTTCGAGCCGCATTCTCACACCTCCGTCAACCGCAATACGCCGGAAATTGCCGCGGAGAGACGTTCCCAGCTCGCTGCTTCCTCTTCAAGGTGCCGTTTACCCAGCCGTGTGAGCAAGTAAAACTTCGCCCTGCGGTTGTTTTCGGTCGGCTTCCACGCTGCCCGGATCCAGCCTTGCTGTTCCAGCTTGTGGAGAGCCGGATAAAGCGATCCGTCGCTCACCTGCAGCACGTCACCAGAAACCTGTTTCAGTCTCTGGCTGAGGGCCCAGCCGTGAAGCGACTGTAGGGCAAGAATCTTCAGAACCAGCAGATCTAAAGTGCCCTGCACGAGATCCGTAGGCTTGCTCATCAGCTCTCCTCACGGTTACCGAGAGAGAATAGCCTAACTTCCCTCGGTAAGCAAGGGGAGCAACCGCTATCCGTGCCCTGAATTGACGGCAACAGGCCGAGTGGCTCATTGAGGCGCATTTTGCTGGTCGCAGTTCCGGTTCCTGGCGGTTTGTCGCCTATCCGGACAGAACCGCATTTTTTGGGGTAACTTCCGGTTGGCCGGTCATCCGACCGGAACCCCTGAATTTGCGTTGATTGAGAGTGAGCGCTATGCGAACCCCATGGCAGGCGTCTGGGAAGTCCGTATCTCGGTCAAAAATTTGCCGAAAACGAAAGGACCACTCGTAAGCGATTTCGAATGAGGCATGCCTCAAGTCCAAACTGCTTCTACTTCGGTAACGTCGATCGTCCGATGCATGCCAATCCGAGCTGCCAGCGCTAACCGATAGTCGACGCCTCGTTGCAAGAAAAATTGCCATTCTCCGGCATGAACATCCGACTCATCGCTAAACGTAATTGTGTTACCTGGTCTTTCCTGTAACCAAAATGAAAAGGTATTCAAGGAGATTGCTAGACCCACACCACGTGCTTTTGTGTACGCCTCTTTAAGCGTTCAGAAATCATAGAACCATTCCGGGTGGTCACGGAGTTGGGCAATCTCCGTGAGACTGAAGAACTGCTCAACGATACGAGCGGCATCGTTCAAGTATGCGCAGCTGTTCAATGGTTCCGTGCCCTACTCAACCTGGAAGAACCGAAGGACAGCATCGAGCAGATCGCCGCAAAGATGGGTAAATTGCTAGCCTGCGGCGCGGCCTTATCTGCTCGACCACATAATAGTTACTTATGTAGAGATGGGGTCGACTAAGAATTGGCCAACATCCGGGTAGAACTTGAGTCCGACTCCGAAGAATGAGTAGGTGATTTGCACTAAGCGAAAATGGCACGCGATGAAATTCGTACCTGCTTGAGTTTTTACCTCTTCTTCCTTGGGAGGCCCATCCCTCAATGAGATCGGGGGGCGGGGACCAGCGATCCCAGGCGACCGGTCGTGGCCTATTGGAAGCAAGAAGGTCCAAATGCCATCCTGGAACCCTGGCACTAAACTGGCTCGGTTAACGTTTCGCCTGCAGGGGCAGGGCCGTGGAGCAGTTCTCTACTCTTCGATTGGCGAGGCTGAACCGCTAGTCTTTGGCTTTCTCCGGCTTGGGCATGAGATAACCGCGGCGCGCCTGTAACTGCAAGCCATCCCGATTTACTTTCACCTTCAAGCGGTGAAAGGTCACGTCGGGCTTCACGTTGTCGAGCGAAAGTTCGAGCAGATAAACCGTCTCCGGCGCCTCGGCCAGCGATTTGAATCCGGCTTCCAGGTCGTTGCTGTTGTGGATGAAAGCGCCGCCGGTGCCATCGGCAAGGTCCGACAGTGAACTCTCGGCCATGCGGATGTCCTGGATGGCGTATCCACTGATGTTATCGTTACCGGCGGTCACGGAGGTCGTGTACAGCCCGCGCGCTGACAGGGTGCTGATGGTGACATTGGACTGCGCAGCTAGGTTGATCATCTGCGACTGCGCGGCCGAAACTTCAGGATCACGAATTTCAAAACCGGGCGAGATCAGGATCAACGCGCGCTGCCCCGGCAGAGTGGCCATCCTGCGCACAATTTCGTCGATCGCGGAGAAAGAATCCACATAATCCCGGCCCATGACCTTCACAATCCGCTGGGCAATCAATCGCGCGGTTCGCTCGGCATCCTGCGGATCAGATGACGCGCCGCAAGCGATAAGCTGCATTGCCGCATCACGGAATGCAGCGGCTTCTTGGGGAAACTCCATGAGCCAGGCCTGGAGGTACCCGATCTTCAGGCAAACTTCATTGATATGCAGATAATCGCCTTGCGATTTCAGGCTCAGGATCGCCTCCTGCAACTTGGCGCGATCACGGGTCAAGCCGCTGGCGACTTTTCCGGAAAGGGAGAGCACGGCAACCTGGTTGGAGCCTTCCAACAATCCGTCCAGCGCCTTCTCGCCAGCCTTCTTGGCATTCTCCAGATCCACGAAGCTCAGGTGCAAGTCGTCGAAGAGCAGAACGATGAAACGCTGAGGCGGGGCGGCGCTGGTTGTGGACGCTGTCTGCGCATTGCCGGCGGCTGACCCTGTGGCGCGCCATTCTGCTCCACCATGAAGGCGGAGATTGCGCGCGGCTTGTTGTTGTCAAAGAGCTGAAAGTCTTCCTTCTTCAGGTCGCTCACCGGGCGGCCCTGCTGGTCGCGGACTACAACTGGAATCAATACTTTGTTGACATTGACTTGAAGGGTGATCCCTGTGGTCTGAGGCTGGTTCGCACGCGCGTCGGATACTGCTGGAGTGGATTCAGTCGGTGGGGCCACCATCGGCGCGGGTACTGTGGGGGCGGGCACCGCTGGGACAGGCGCCGTTGGGGCGGATTCCGTTGGCGAATCAAGAGGGCTGGAAGGAGGAGGGAGGCCAGATTCAGGCAGCGTGGTGCTTTCAATCGCGGATGCCGTTTCATCTGGCACTGGGGAGGTTGCCTGGGGTAACTCACTTGCGCTCTCGGGTTTCTCCGGTTGCGTTTCCGGTGTGTCAGCCAGAATACGAGTTGTCGATGCAAAGCGGTGATAGCCGCTATAGGACGCAATATTCAGCCACTCCGTTGGTACCTCTGCTAGACCAGAATTTCCGAACAGGCTGGAAGTTACGCCGGCAGATGCCAAATCCAACGCCAGACTTCGCACTGGGCAAATGAAGTTGCGGCCACCAATCTGGACGGGCGCATATTGCACCATCACCGCGAATCGCTTGAACTGGCCAACCTCATTCTCGCCAATTTCTAATGTAAGTCGGAGAACCGCCCCAGTTTCCGGGTCCACCCAAAGAGAACCATGATAGGCTGCCGCGGTGCGCACAGTCGAGGCATCCGCAGGTTGCCACCTGGGTCCGTGGGCGATCGTCCCGACGATCTCGTAGTGCGATGCGGAGTGGGGTACCGCGTAGTGGAAGACCGCGGCCGGGCCTGCCGCCATCTGCTCCCAATGACTCCAGGTTACCGTGCCCTTGACCGTGTCGGCAAGAATGACGGCCGGCAGGAACCCGAACTCACCCCAGGTGCTAAGCCCATTCTGCTCCTGCGAGGCCGCGGACCCATGCTTGACACCCTGCCCTTCCCTTTCGTTACGGACCGAGATCTCCCGGCTCGAAGTGCCGACCAGATGCAGTCCTGCGCGAACGGGCCAAGCGCCTTTCTTGAGCGCCTGGGGGCTGTCGTCGTACCGCTTGATGGTCCGGGTGGCCAGGAAGTCAGGCAGACGCGGCAACGTTTGCGCAACATAGTTGCGCGCGGCATCGAGCATTCGTTGCCGGGCGGCGCCGTCGGGAGCAGCAGTACCCGGCAGCTCGGCCACCGGAGGATCCAGGAAAGCCGACCGGTCGGCGAGCAAGGCCAGGGCCTGCGCCGCTAAGGCGTCCCGTGCCAGACGTATGTTCAGCCGGTTCAGCGAAGCCTCGGTAAGCCGTTCTGAGAGTTCCAAGCTCGCAATCTGACGAGCAATTTCTGCATCCGGCTTGTGCGCGGCGATGGCCGCAGTTAGCGCCTGATCCAGTTGCGCCACTGTGACCCGCGTTCCCGCCCCTGCGGGATGGGCCAAGGCTGCGAAAGCCACGAGGAGAATCAGCCGTCGCAATGTACCACCCCTGTTCTGGACCCGCCTTTTCTGCCGCCGGGGGTGAAAGGTGGAATGTTTTTGCTTTGCCCCAGGAACAGTTCCCTATGCACCACCCATGGGGGTCTTCGGGAACGGGAGCCAGGTCCGAAGAATTGTCACCCAGAGTCTACGTGTCCCATGCGAATGGATGCAACGCCGGATGACATCAATATGTGTTCGGCGCGCTCGCGCACTACGAACGCGCCCTGACCCGCCAACGTGTCGTTGCAGGCCTGGCTGCAGCCAAGCGGCGCGGACGCGTCGGAGGGGCGACCACACTCCATAGCCGGCGAAAAGCTCGAGGCGGTTCTCGCCGCACTGGATGGGGTATGTCGAAAGCGGCCGTATGTCGCAACTTCGGTGTCAAGCGCACTATGCTAATCGAGACGCTCACGCGGCTCGGCTGGTCCGACGCCGGGGAAATCGGACAGAACTCCATTTTCGGGGTAATTCCGGGTGGGCGGTGATTCTCCCGGAACCCGCGAAGGGCGTTAGTCATCAGCGAAGTTTTTGGTCTGAGTCGCTGGGCTTCGAGTAGGTCGATGAAGACTTGTCCGAGCTCTTTTCTAGGGATGTTGAGGTTGGTCCGTCTGACAAGGAACTGCTTCGCTTCCGGCCGATTCAGGTCATGCGATGAATGGATGTTGGGAGTCAATTTCCGACAAGCCAGTTATCGCATCGACTGTTCGTTTTTGTTCAGTGAGTTTCGATTCCGGACGAAGATCGAGTTGCCGATCGTCACTCCCGTGGACTGAACTTACTTTTGAATCAGTGACTTGAAGTCGGAGCGTTATTGGCTGGCTTCGTGCACAGTTCCAAGCCGATTTCACCCCGTGCAGAGACTGGTCAAAGAAGACCTGTGATTCTCAAAGCCCTTCCCGGCGCACCCGGAGATCTAGGAGGATTCTTAATGTTCCGATCCATTGCCCGTTTCGTGCTACCTGTTGGAATCGTATTCGTCTCCGCCTTAGCGTCCTTCGCCAACGCCCAAATCATGCCGGGCCTACCCAATCCGATCGCAGCACCGAACCCGCTGACGACGACGCTATCCATTTTTCGCAGCAATATGCAGGACAAAATCATGAATTCGGCGGACGAGATGCCAGAGGCCAAGTACAGCTACCGGCCGACGAAGGAAGTTCGCTCGTTTGCCGAGATCCTGATCCATGTGGCGGACATTTCCTACATATTGTGTTCAAACGCCAAAGGTGAAGCCACCCCTGGATCGGCTGCCGCGAAGGGCTCGAAAGCCGAGATCAAGGCCTACCTCAAAGGCTCGTTCGATTACTGCGACGGCGTGTATTCCGGATTCACCGACGTGCACCTCAATGCCCCGGCGAACTTCTTTGGCGTCAAGACGAATAAGATGTTTATTTTGACGCAAGTCGGGAATCATGACGCCTTGCATTACGGCAATCTCGTCACGTATCTGCGCATCAATGGCCTCGAGCCATCCGGGGGCTGGTTTTGATGGCCCAGCTGCGCCCGCGTCCCACTAAGTGATTTCGCATCGACCGGACCAGTGTGCGTGTCCGTATCCAACCGCGCGCCGGCTAGCTTTTTTGTGGCGCGGGCGAGTGCTAAGTCGCTCAACACCGGCATGGCCTGCTCAGCGTTGGATCGTTGCCTATCCGGACAGAACCGCATTTTTTGGGGATTACTTCCGGATAGGCGGTGACTGTGCGCCATGAGCACGCGAAGCTCGCAAGAGCGGAGCGTGCGTAACTACTTAACCGATGAGGGACGGCCCCTCGAAGTCGGCTTACAGGAGCGGACTTCAAACCGCCTTTCGGCGGCTATGGACAAAAGCCATGGTCGTGAGCGCGGAAGGAAAAGGCCCGGCAGCGACCGGGTCAGGTGTCAGGCAAGAAGAGGACTGCAAGGAAACCACTATTGAAGTGTCGAAACCTATAAGACGATGTCAAAACCGCGGCGTTGTCACTACTGCGGGACAGAGCTACGACGGAACCTGTTTACGGGCGGAGCGGCATCCGGCACGAGAGGTGGCCTGAGCTTGCCATGAGGCGGATAAGTGGAACATGGGAACCTGCGATCACGATGCTAACGGAGAAGCCACAAGTGGGAACCCCACGAGGGCGAGAGTACGGATGCGTGATGGCAGGGACGGGACAGCGCGTATTAGCGATGAAGTCCCCCATAAAGGGATGGAGCCAAGGCGCTGTGTCAAGGAGCCTGATTTCGACGAGCCAACCAGCAATGGGAGGAGCCCGATGAATGAGGCAAAGCCGTTCTTGTATTTCGAAGAAGGAGGTCTGGGAAGCGTATCAGCGAGTGAAGTCGAACAAGGGATCGGCAGGCATCGATGGACAGACGATCGAGGATTTTGAAAAGAGACTGAAGAAGAATCTTTACAGGATCTGGAATCGGATGTCGTCGGGCAGCTACTTTCCACCGCCAGTCAGGACAGTGAAGATACCGAAGAAGAGTGGCGGAGAAAGAAGTCTGGGCATTCCGACTGTGGCGGATCGAATCGCACAACAGGTTGTGAAGGCGCGGCTGGAACCGGAGGTTGATCCACATTTCCATCCTGACTCTTATGGCTATCGGCCGGCGAAGTCAGCGCTGGATGCGGTGGGTCAGGCCCGGCAGCGGTGTTGGCGAAATGACTGGGTTTTGGACCTGGACATCAAAGCCTTCTTCGACAACCTGGATCAAAATCTACTGATGCGAGCGGTGAAGAAACACGCATCGCAGCGGTGGATGGTTCTCTATATCGAACGCTGGCTGAAAGCGCCAGTGGAACAAGAGAACGGTGAACTCGTTCCGCGTCAGAAGGGCACGCCGCAAGGTGGCGTGGCCAGTCCACTGCTGGCCAACCTGTTTCTGCATTATGCATTTGATCGATGGATGACGGCGAACTTTCCTCAGGTTCCATTCGAGAGGTACGCCGATGATGCCATCGTGCATTGCAGAACAGAGAAGCAAGCCCAGATGATACGGAAGGCAATCGCGAAGCGGTTGTTGGACTGTGGACTGGAACTCCATCCGGAGAAGACGCGGATCATCTATTGCAAGGATGAGCTGCGGAAGGGAAGATACACCGATGAGAAGTTCGATTTTCTTGGCTACGAATTCCGCCCAAGGAAGTCGATCAATCGCAACGGAAAAGTCTTCGCCAATTTCAGTCCCGCGGTCTCGACCAAAGCGGCCACGTCGATGCGGGAAACCATCCGGAACTGGGGGCTACCCTTCGAGAGACCGCTGGTTCGGTGCTCATCGACGATTTAGAAGCAACGAGGACTGAGTCTTGCGTAGCCAGACACCATCCGTGACCGAAATCGCGTGATTGAGAGCACGGACATTAGGAGTGGAGAGTTAGTTTAACCTAGCTGCCTCCGGTGCGAATCGCGGTGGAGGTAGGCAACGCATTTTGAACCCCCTAGGCCCTGTCCGTATTGCGGACCGGCAGCGGAACTTCACCGCTAAGCTGAAGCCAAAGCGATTGCGGAGTCGCATTAGCAACCAACAACTGATAAGAAGGACGAGTTCTTCGTTGAAACTCCGCAGAAGATATTCGTCCACCTGTTGACGTTCGGGCCTTCGCCTCAGGAACTGGTCCGATGGATGGCGAACCGCTACGAGATTGAAGTGGGAGCGGCACGGTAACTTGTCATCAGCCGGCCACAAACGGGCAGAGATTCCAGCATAGAACAACTGGTAGACTTGCCAGCGCGACTTGTTATCCACTCAAAACGCAAGTCAGATGAACTCAATGTTCACGAGGCCTCATGCTGAAAGCTGTTACTTCGCAGGGACTTAAATTCGGGTTAACCATGGTTCTTGTAGTTGCGACTTGCTGCGGAGCGGGAGCGCTCCAAGCGCAAACCATGGCAAAAGAGATCCCTGTTCCGCTTCCACCCCTGGGCTGGTCATCCTGGAACAGCTTTTCAAACACCGTCAATTCTCAGGTGATTCAGAATCAGGCCAAAGCATTGGTAGCCTCCGGCATGCAAAAAGCTGGGTATCAGTACGTCAATATCGATGAGGGCTGGTGGCTCGGAGAGCGGGACCAGGATGGCAACATCGTAGTCGATCCTAAGGCTTGGCCGGCGCTCACTTCGCAACAGCGCGCCGGAGACATGTCGAACATCGTGCGATACGTTCATGGTCTGGGTCTGAAGGTAGGTATCTACACCGATGCCGGAAAAGATGGCTGTAGCACCGTTGGCCCCGACCTGGGCCCGTCGATACCGAATACGGGGAGCGAAGGCCATTACGAACAAGATTTCCTGCAATTTGCGAAATGGGGCTTCGATTATGTGAAGGTTGACTGGTGTGGCGGCAACAAAGAGAACCTCGACCCCGCCGTGCAATACGCGGAAATTGGACGTGCCATTGCCATGGCGGAGCGAGCAACCGGACATACCCTTTACTATTCAATCTGCGATTGGGGAAATCAAAGTCCCTGGACCTGGGCACCCGGGCGAGGCGGAGCGACCGCCGACATCTGGCGGACGAGCGGCGACATCGTCGCTCCGATCGTAGCCAATTCCAAAAACAGCGGTCGCAAGGCAAGCTTTTCGGGTATGCTCTTGAACTTCGACCGAGGCATTCATCCCGAAGCCCAGCATACTGGTTTCTACAACGATCCCGACATGATGGTGATCGGGATGCCGGGTCTGACGGACGAACAGAACCGCGTCCACATGGCGCTTTGGGCCATCTCGGGCGCGCCTTTGATCGTTGGAGCCGATCTGACCACGCTCAGTGAAGCGACGCGCGCAACGCTCACCAATCCGGTAATCCTCGCAATTGACCAGGACCCGCTCGGCCTGCAAGCTATCAAGGTCGCCGACCCAGGTCCGGGGCTTGAGGCCTGGTCGAAACCTCTGTCGACACCAGGCGAGCGCGCGGTGCTGCTGCTCAACCGGACGGGCTCGGCAGCTTCGATTTCCGTTCGTTGGAGCGATCTTAAGCTGCTCGAGTCTTCATCCGCCGCGATCAGCGATGCCGGGGCACAGAAGGATCTGGGCCTCTTCCATTCGCCTTACTCGGTCACCGTTGCACCGCAAAGTGCGGTTATATTGGTGATTCGCGGAAGCGAACAAGCTCCAGTTCGTTACGCTCCAGTTGAGTTCGCAGCACAGTTGAGAAGTGAAAGAGATTCCACGTCCGTCCAGGCTCATTCGGTCAGGTTCGCTCATGTCAAATCAACGTCACGCTTCGCACGTGTCGAGGTCACTTATACGAATGGCGACAAGGAAACACTACTCGCCGAGTTGCGTGTGAACGGAAAAATCCCTACTTGCGTCGCATTCCCCCCAACGGGAAGCGCAGTGGAAGGCCGGATCACGGTCCAGTCTTCACTGGATCCGAATGGTTCAGAAAACATACTTACGTTTTCGACTCGCGGGGACCGAGGACCGACGATCAAGTCGATTGCGGTTTATTAACGACAAGTAGATCAGGCGGACGCATCGGATCAGTCGGTAACTGATGCTTGGATTGCTGATCGAGGAAACCAGGCGACGGTTAAGACCGGCGAGGATTTCTCCCGGTGACCGCATCGTTTCGACAATCGATCGAAGAGCGCCGACGAGCGAGATCCCGCGAAGCCCACCGGGAATCGTCACCGGGATGGAAGCGCCCAGTCCATCCAGAGAAATGACGGGCTCGCGGCCTGTGATGAGCGATAAGGCAGCGGCACGCGAGGAGGCCGCATTGACTTGCGTGTCGGAGAGGCCTGCTGGCTGGGAGAGGGCTGAGGTGCCCTTCGACAAGACGAGCCCTATCAGCGGACCGACGAACTGTAGCCAGGTTCGCACCGAGAGCATCGACAGTAAAGCGCCATGATACCCCACGAAGGTAACCGAGCCTCCGAGAGGCAGGTTCGACGAACTTCTGTTACCTGTAACTGGAAAGTTATTGATTAATTCCGGGTCTGAGCCTGTCATGAAACCTTTTAAGACAATCGACAGTGGCGATGGTAGGATAGCCTCGTAATCGGTTGAGGAGTTGGGTTTTCCTGATACCCAGGTAAAACAGACTGCCCTCCATGGCCCGAGCGTTGACAAATCGAATCCCCCATTTGAAAACCGCTGCTCTCTCTGTGGTTGCGATAGCGGCGGTGTCCGCGTGGACATTTAAAGGCCCTCTCTTCCATAAAACGCCGCAAGATGAGATTGAGTTCAGCCGGGATATTCGGCCCATCCTGAATCAGAATTGCGTCGCTTGCCACGGTGGCGTTCGGCAGAAAAACGGCGTCTCGTTCATTTTCCGCGAAGAAGCATTGGGTAAGGGCAAGTCCGGAAGGCCCACCATCGTGCCCGGGGATCCCGACGCCTCCGAGTTCATGGCCCGCATAACCACTACGGATCCCGAGGCGCGTATGCCTTACCACGGGCCACCCTTGCCGCCGCAGCAAATCTCGCTGCTCCGCCGGTGGATTAAGGAGGGAGCCAAATGGCAGGACTATTGGGCCTTTGTACCCCCTACTCCTAAGTCTCTGCCGCACGTCAAGCGCGCGGATTGGGTGCGCCGGCCCCTGGATCAATTCATTCTGGCCCGGTTGGAAAAAGAAGGGCTTGAGCCCTCTCCAGAGGCCGATAAGGCCGCCCTGCTGCGCAGGGTCTCTTTCGACCTGACCGGACTGCCGCCGACCCCCGCGGAAGAGGCGGCGTTTTTGGCGGACTCTTCGCCCGGCGCCTACGAAAGACAGGTAGACAGGTTGCTTGCTTCACCACGTTATGGCGAGCGCTGGGCTTCGATGTGGCTGGACCTGGCGCGATACGCCGATACCAAGGGCTACGAAAAGGATGTAGAGCGCCCAGGTGTGTGGCCTTATCGCGATTGGGTGATCGACGCCTTCAATCGCAACCTGCCCTACGATCAGTTCGTGATCAAACAGTTGGCGGGAGACCTACTGCCCAACGCCACCTTTGAGGATCGGATTGCTACCTCTTTCCATCGGCAGACGCCAACCAACGACGAAGGCGGCACCGATGACGAGGAGTTTCGCATGGTCGCGGTCATGGACCGTGTGGCCACAACATGGTCGGTGCTGAACGGCGTCACCATGAACTGTGTGCAATGCCACTCCCATCCCTACGATCCCATTCGCCACACCGATTATTACAAATCGATGGCCTTCTTCAATACCCAGCAGGATGCAGACCTGCAGGATGACTCGCCCAACCTGAGGGTTCCCAAAGATAAAGCTGAGTATCCAGAGGCCTGGCAAATGCAGCAGGAGATGGCCGGCCTGCTGCGCTCAGTGCAGAGCGCCGATCGCCAGGTGGAAGATAAGTCGCAATGGAAGGCCTTGCCCATCCAGATTGCCGCCGCCAACGAGTTGCCGGCCCTGGAGTTGATGATTCCTGACCTGGAAAGCAAGCTGGCTGAAGTCAACAAAAACACCAAGCTTGCTCCCGATAAAAAAGCAGCACAGTTGAAGGATGTGCGCGCAAGACTGGCTGAGAGCACGGCCAGACTTGCTCACGTCAAGGCGGTCGGCCGGCCGGCGCAGACCTTCACCTTCCACAACGGAGAAGCGCTGGCCAACGCGGATACGCCCTCCCAATCCTTTTATGAGCTCACAGCCAATGCCACCCTCCCTGTGCTGACGGCGATCCGTGTCGAGGTGCCGCCACTCAACGCAGATACCGCCCGCCACACGCCGGAAAACGGCTTCATTGTGGATAAGGTAGAGGCTTGGGTGATTTCGCCGGGCAGGCGAAAAAACCGAAATTGTGTTCCGCGCTTTTGTGCAGGACTCGGAGACGAATCTGCAAGCCGCTCTATTTGACGAAAGCGATGCCAGGCAAAAGACCAAACATGCGGATCCCGTTGACTCAGTTCCCAGCGCATTCGCAGCTCTTCCCAAACTTTTCCGGACGCGGTGGATCGTGGGCGTACCGGCGGCGCCGGTGCCTTTACCCCCAGGGAGCCGCATCCAGATTGATCTCAAGCAAGTAAAGAACATTGACGATAAGCCTGCGCCGATTCAACGGGTCAGGCTCGCGTTGAGTGACGATAGCTGCTGGACGACCTTAGGCCAGGATCCCACGCGTGCGCAGAGACTTGACCGCCTACAACAGCTCAATAAACAACTGGGCCAACTCGCTACGGTTCCGCTTCCCGTGATGGTGGAGCAGCAACCCTTTGCGCGCCGGGCGACACTGGAATTTGAACGCGGTAATTTTCTAACCAAGATTGGTCCGGATCTTCTGCCGGACGTGCCTGCGATTTTCCCCAAGCTTCCTGCTGGCGCTCCGCGTAACCGGTTGACCCTGGCCAAGTGGTTCTTCGAGCCTGGACAACCGCTCACTGCGCGAGTGGCCGTAAACCGTTATTGGGAAGAGCTGTTTGGGACCGGGATTGTCGAAACACTGGAAAACTTCGGCAGCGTAGGCGAAGGGCCCAGCCACCCGGAACTTCTGGATTCGTTGGCGCTTCATTTTCAAAACGACCTTCACTGGGATACGAAGGCCCTGCTACGCGAGTTAGTCACCAGTGCCACTTACCGGCAGAGCGCGGTCACGACCGCGGCGATGAGAGCGAAAGATCCTCGCAATCGCCTCCTGGCTCACGGTCCGCAGCAACGCCTTACGGCCGAGATGGTACGTGACCAGGCTCTGTTAGCGAGTGGCTTGTTGAGCACAGTTATGGGAGGACCTCCGGTGATGCCTCCCCAACCCCCCGGGATTTGGAATTCGGTTTATAACGACGCCAAGTGGACCGACGCCACAGGCCCCGACCGCTATCGCAGGGCTATTTATACCTTTATCAAGCGCACCAGCGGCTATCCCAGCGCGCTTATGTTCGACGCCTCCGATCGCGATACCAGCCTTCCACGTCGCATAGCGACCAACACTCCGTTGCAAGCGCTGGTCACGCTCAACGACCCGGTGTATCAGGAAGCGGCGCTGGCGCTGGCGCGACGGGTGATCAAGGATACGGCCGCGAAACCACCCGATGACTCCACCGGCGAAAGTGTTCTGGATGCCAGGCTCGTTTACGAAACCCGCCTGGTATTGTCGCGCGATCCTTCAGCTCACGAACTGGCCCTGCTGCGCGCATTCTATAAGGACGCCATTAAGATGCCGAAGCCGGCTTTGGTAAAAGCAAGTATGAATCATTCTCCAGAATCAGCCGGTAGGAAAGTTCCAGGCAGTGAGCTGGAAGCGTTTACAGCTGTGGGCAGCATTCTATTTAATCTCGATGCCGCTTTGGTTAGGTGACTGATATGTCCGATTCCGAAATTCGTCTTGCGCAAGATCCGCTATCCACGGAACAAACGGTACCCACCCGTCCGGAAGAAAGGTTTGCCTTGCTGCAGGCGCAAACCCGCCGCCATTTTTTGCGCAGTTTCACTGCGGGCGTGGGCACGATGTTTTTGGGCACTCTGGCGTCGCAATTCTCCCTTCCCACCGCTAAGGCCACTGAACGTGGGGTCGACGGAAATTTGCGCCTCGATTTCACGCGCGATCCTTCAAGCCCGCTTTCTGTGTTGCCCCCGCAGTTCGCAGCGCGCGCCAAGCGGATCATCTATTTGCACATGGCCGGCGCGCCGAGCCAACTAGAGCTTTTCGATTACAAACCCGAATTGACCAAGCTCGATGGCCAGGACTGTCCGGCATCTTTCTTAGCCGGCAAGCGCTTTGCGTTCATCAGCGGCGTGCCCAAGTTGTTGGGGTCGCAATTTCCGTTTCATCAAACAGGAAAAAGCGGCCAGTGGATTTCCGACCGGTTGCCACATTTGGAAAAGCACATTGACGATCTCTGTCTGATCAAGTCGATGCGCACCGACCAGTTCAACCATGCGCCGGCTCAGCTTCTGGTACAGACTGGGAATCCTCGCTTGGGCTATCCCTCACTTGGTTCCTGGGTGATCTATGGACTAGGCACGGAAAACCAGAATCTTCCCGGCTTCATTGTGCTGGTATCGGGCGGCAATCAACCGGACGGTGGCAAGCAATTGTGGGGATCGGGCTTTCTGCCCAGCGTTTACCAGGGCGTGCAATGCCGCTCTCACGGCGAGCCTGTGCTTTACCTGGAGAACCCCGCAGACGTGAGCCGGCCTTTGCGCCGCCGCATGCTTGACGTCGTGGACGAGATTGACCAGGAAAGCTATGCGGAGTTCGGCAATCCCGAAACTGTGACCCGGATTGCTCAATACGAGATGGCGTTCCGCATGCAAATGGATGCTACCGACGCCATGGATATCCACAAAGAGTCGGCCGCCGTGCTCGCTGCTTACGCCGCTAAACCTGGTGAATCCACCTTCGCCAATAACTGCCTGGTGGCCCGCCGGCTGGCGGAGCGAGGCGTCCGCTTTATCCAGCTCTACCATTGGGGATGGGACGACCACGGAACTTCAGCCAAAGATTCCGTGAATCTTGGTTTGGCGGATCGATGCCGCGAAACCGATCAACCCATCGCGGCGCTGCTCACCGACCTTAAGCAACGCGGCATGTTAGAGGACACGCTGGTGGTGTGGGGCGGGGAATTCGGGCGCACCTCCATGCGCGAGAATCGCAGCGGCCAGGTCATGCCCTTTGCCGGCCGCGACCACAACCCGGGTGCGTTCACCATCTGGATGGCTGGGGGCGGAATCAAGCCGGGTATGGCCCTGGGTGAGACCGACGCAATGGGCTATGAAATCGTGAAGGACCCGGTAGAGATTCGCGATCTGCACGCCACCATGCTCTACGTCCTGGGCTTCGATCATCGTAAGCTCAACTACTCATTCCAGGGGCTGGAACAAAAACTCACGAGCGTGAAACCTGCACGGGTCGTGGCAGAGGTTTTGGCGTGACCCAGTGGCCTCGATAACGCAGAGAACGGCGACCAATAAACTCAACAATTTCGTGCAGGCATCGCTTCGCAAGATGCCCTTCAGGACGCGGCTCGGGCTTCTCGCCCTGGTGCCAATTCTCGTGCTGCCTGTCCTGATCGTCTTTCTTCCACCAGATGGATTGGAGCGCGCCAGGCTGGCACAATTTCTTGGTCGCTTCCATCCGCTGGCCGTACATCTTCCAATCGCCCTCGTCCTGCTGGTGCCGCTCCTGGAATTGGCGGGCAGGTCCCGACGCTTTCCTGACCTGCGCGCCTCCGTGGATTTCGTATTGGCGCTGGCCACGGTGAGTAGCGTCGGAGCCGCAATCCTTGGTTGGTGCCTGGCGAGGAGTGGCGGATATTCAGGCCGGTTGGTCACCCAGCACATGTGGGGTGGAGTATTGGTTGCTGCCGCCTGTTGGCTGTGCTGGATGTTGCGGGGGCGCCTCAGCGGTTCCCGTTACGATTTAGCCTACACTTTGGGACTGGTGGCCTCGGTTGCACTCGTGTCCTGGACGGGATATCGCGGTGGCCAACTGGTGCAAGGCGAAAATCACCTTACCGAACAAATGCCTGCGGGCCTGCGCAAGTTGATCGGGCTTCCGCCCGCCGGCACAATTCCTTCCGGATCGGATCGTGCTTATTTCTATGGCGCGCACGTGGAGCCCATCTTCGCCCAGAACTGCTATTCCTGCCATGGTCCGGAGAAGCAGAAATCCCATTTGCGGCTCGACAGTTACGACGCGCTGATGCGGGGTGGCGAACACGGTCCAGTCATTAAGGCTGGAGACGTCAAGGGTAGCGAACTTTGTCGCCGTGTCACTCTCCCATCTTCCGACGACGATGCTATGCCCGCTCAAGGCAAGCGTCACTTGTCGGCGAATGAGATAAAGCTGATCGAGTTATGGATTGCCGCCGGTGCTCCGGCAAAACTGCCGGCCAGCGCCATCCAGGGTGCGCCCACCAGCGAAGGACCTGTGGTCGCCGAGGTCACCTTCGAAGAGATCGATCCCGCTGCCGTTGCACGCTTGCGCGCCCCGTTCGCCTCGGTAGTTGCGCAATTGAAAACCCGCTTTCCCAATGTCCTGGAATACGAATCCCGGAGCTCAGCCAACCTGGTGGTAGACGCCTCGATGCTGGGCGCAAAGTTTACGGATGACGATGTAGCTGCGCTAAAACCCGTCGCCGGGCAAGTGGTCGTGGCTGACTTTTCAGGGACTGCTGTCACTGATCGTTCGGCCCCTCTTTTTGCGGAGATGAAACACCTGCGCGTACTCCGCCTGATGCGCACCAAAATCACGGATGCTTCGGTGTTGGCACTCGGCGGAATGGATCGCCTGGAGTCGTTAGATCTTTTTGGCACGGCGGTGACGCCAGCTTGCCTGAAGGCCGCGGAGCAATTGCCAAAGCTGCAACATCTCTACGCGGGAGAAAGCAAGATTTCAGCTGACACTCCGGCTCCCGAATCTTTGAAAGCCAAGCTTCTGTTCTGAATCCTGCGATTTGTTTGCAAATTTTGGCCGCCGTGTCCCCTTCTCTACCGGTAACAAATGACTGGGCGCCCCATTCAAGCCGTTCTTTGGCTTGAGCGGGATCTACGGAACTCTACCGCTGAGTGTACAGGGTGTAGATGATCATGGACCTGGTCTGTGAGAAATCCAGGTTAATGGAATGCGTTACTGCTTCCGCACCTCCAGGATTCTTACCCGCGGCTTTCCCGGAAGCGGAAGAGTCCACCCATGATTCAGTTGAGATCCTTCGACGCTAAGCGGCGTACCGCCGCTCCAGTCTGTCACTTGAAAGTGTCCGTCAGGAAATCCGGGGAATGCCAGTTCGGCCGTCGCATCCTCACTGTCGTTTTGGAAGATGACGA
>CAWGDP010000030.1:0-18698 GCA_963821315.1 uncultured Acidobacteriaceae bacterium
GATGTGACACCTGGGGGGCAACCAATGTCGGATTCCAGAGGCGACTCTCCCTTTCGTCGTCCCGCTCCGCCCCGGCGCCCGTGGGAGCGCAGCCGAGGGATCTGCAACTCCCTCCCTAAGCGACAAACGCTAATGAAAGCGCCACCCTATCCGTTGTTCATTCGAAGTACCCAGTTCAACGTAGTAGCCCCCGCCCAGTCGCAGAAGGCAAGGAAATCGTCGCCGGAGGCGCCACTTCATAGTTTGATCGATGGGGCGAGCTGAGATTCGCTAAGGGCCGATGGCGCTGTTCGCCAGATCCCGTTGCTGGTCCCACACCCATCCCCATTTATTGAAATACTGGATGGCCGACCGAATCCCATCATAGAGCGGCCGGAAGCTCTTGTAGGAACCCCTCTCATGTCTATGTGTGATCTTCACATGAGGATAGTAGACCGTCTGATATCGTTCATGAATGCGTCTGGTCAATCGACATCTTCAAAGTACATGAAGAATCGTTCGTCGAAGAGACCACATTCCAGCAGCGATCTCTTGCGCAGCAACATGAAACGGCCGGAAAGATAGGCACCGAGAGCACGATGTTGGTGTTGATATTGGACAGCTCAAACAAACCCATCCGGCTGTGACACAAGCGCTTGAGTACACCGGGAAAGGTTCGTCTGGATAACATGTCGAATGAAACGGTAGCCTCTTGCAGAGCTTCTGGGGAGAGCCATCAGGATAGGACACCCTTGGCATCACCAGGCCCACAGACTCATTCAAATCCAGAAACGCCACCAGTTCCTCCAGGGCTTTCGGTTCGAATTGAACATCCGGGTTTAGGACCAGATGATATTTGGCTGTGGACGTCTTTCTGATGGCAAGGTTATGTCCGGCGCCAAAACCACGATTCTTCCCCGTATATAGATAGTCCGTTCCTAGTTGACGGCACATGGGGCCAAGTGTCTCGGTGGGGGAGTTGTCCACTACCAACATCTTGACCCGCAGGGTGGTATTCACAAAGCTGCGAATTGCCTGCTCCAACTCAGCGGGATTGGTCTTGTAGGCAACAATCGATCCGATAACATCGTGCTGATATAGCCCCTTATCCATCGTCTGCACCTCAACCCCAGGTCCCCTGCGCCAACGCCAGGATGTTCTCCATCCATGACCTCCCCGGCGTGAGTCATGTGTATGCAATGTGGCTAATACCCGTCAGCACGGGAACTGCAATGGAGCGTTGAGCGGAAGCTGCATCGAGATAAAAGGATCTTGTCCGTCTCGAACGAGAACCCGTAAAGCAACATCTTTTAACTTGGCGAGAACCTCGGAGGAGCCCAGAGAGGTTCAGCGTATGCAGGATGGGAGTGAGTGGAGAGCGCTTCCTGGGTGATCCATGGCTGCAGGCTGGCCAAGGACTCGGGCGCCCCCTCCTGGTCTCCTGCGTCGTTGTGCCGCCTGCAGACAGAGCAAAGCATAGATGAAGTAGAAGTATCTGGGCTGTACAACCAACGACACGGCAACGATTGCGCCGCCCACCGTGCAGAAAAAGATGAGGTTGCTTCGGGATGTCAACAGGCGCCTGCTGGCTAATACCAGCAGCACGATGACATCCGCAAGGCTGTTGAACCGAGGATATACGAGCGGTCTAACCCCTGCGCGAGTTCACCGAAAAGATTCTCTGCGATCTTCGGAAGAACCGCGACCACATATAAGTAGTGCATCTCCAGGATATCGAGCTGTGCGATCAGGCCCGCGTCACGTGCTTCTTCAAAGCGCCCGCTTAACGCTGTGGACGCGAAAACGGCAGCAAACAATTGAGCGCCAGGATCGATACTGCGACGGTCAGCGCGCGTTTTCGGCGCCAGGGATTGAACCGGCTGACAGCAAACAGAAAACACAGCATGACGGCGCACACCTCAAAGCGGTTCACCAGGGCCAGCAGGAGTGAGGCTGCAAGCACTCTGCGACGGTGCGTACGATAGGCATACAGACACAGAGAGACGGCGAACAAATCTACAATCTCTTTGTTCACCGACAGAAGGCTGATGGTTGTGGTTGGGTTGAGCAGCAAGAGAGCGATAAAAGCGCCGCTCGAGAACGACAACCATTTCTTAAACAGAAGAACCGAGGCCAACAGCATGGTGTAGTTAGCGATCACGATGACGAAGGTGCTTCGCAGAGCCATGGTTAACAACACCGGGAACCAAACCGTGTTTGAAAGGCAGCCATCGCAGTGAGCGCGAAAGGATCGTTGCGTCCCTCCCGTAAGGCATCCGCGATATAGATGTAGGTCACCGAATCTGCGGCGATGTGTTCGTCCGATCGGCCGTCGAGAGAGGGATTGATCCGCTGAAAGAAGAGGATCAATGAAAACACGACATAACACGCCAGAAATCCTGCCAGCGCGGCGGACTGGGCCGTCACGCGTATAAACAGGATAGAGGGTGACTTGAAGGTCATGAAGATGTTCTTCTTCGAAAATGGCAGCGACTCAGGAAGGTGAAGCATCCCCAACGCAAGATGGTGTGCGGCTCTCACTGCAGCTCACCCATAGCTGCCGTTCGAAACAAAATGTCTTCACCGGTCTGGCAGGGACGCCGGCAGCTATGGTGAAGGGAGCAACCCGGCCGATCACTACACTGTTGGCGCCTATGACGCTGCCTTCCCCAATCTCAGCTCCCGCGGTGACGACGACACCATCGCCAATCCATACCCTGGAACCGATCAGGATCGGACGGCTCACCAGGCGGCGCAGGTGCGGCGGATCGCTCGGCCTGGAGGCTGCTCCCTCTCTATAGCATCCGTGATTGTGGTCAATGATGGTGACCTTACTGCCAACCATCACGTCGGAACCGATGACGATACGGTTGCAGGCAGCAATATGGCACCAGAAGGCGACACTGAAGTTCGCGCCAATGATTATTTTGGGTGCGGGGCTGGTCTCGCTCTCTGCATTGAGCGCCTGAAGCCACAATCCGTTGCCAGCCTGGAAGTTTTCACCGAGTTGAACCTGGGACAACCCGCGAAGGAACGCACCGGACCCGATCGACACGTGACGAATATGGAACGTCTTTCCCAGGAGATAGTTTCTCGCCCCACTGGTCAGCCGCCGCCAACAGGCATCCAGGCAGACGTAGAGCCCGTTGCCACCGATGTATCCTCGCAATCGGATCTCCTTTCCCGGTCTGCACAAAGCATTCACCTCGCGCGGCTGGGCTTCGGCGCGTTACGCAGGAACTTCTCCCAGAACCAAAGGTTGATTCCATTTAACCGAAGAATGAGCCCCATCGTGACCGTAACGAAAGCCTCGGTTAAGAGAACCGAAGCGCCAGCTCCTTGTGCAGCGAATCTGGAGATCAGGGGGACAGCGACCGCAAGGTTCAGTACTCCCGCGGCGATCAGGATGCGGCTAAATTGCTTATCGAGACCGAACGTCAACATGGTGAGCACCCCGAGCACGCTGGTGACCGAGACAAGAAGAGGCAGCAGGGCTATCCATCGCATCACTGAAATTGCGCCATCAGCGGAATTGCCAAAGCAGAGCACCGCTATGGGCCGAGCGAAGACAAAGATCGCGATTACCGGCAGAAGAGAGAGGCCAGACATCCACTTCAGGCTGCGGCCAATAAATACCAGCGCAGCTTCCGATGATCGTGGCGCCAACGAGCTAACATAGGGGAAGACTGCTTGAGTGATTGGAGCAACCAGGCCGTTGGTGGCACGAACCAATCGATCGGCGGCGCTGAAATAACCCGCTTGAACATTGCCGGCCAGCATGCCAACAAGAAATACGTTGGTGTTGGTGTAGAGACTGACCGAAGCGCTGGAAACAAAGAGATGCCATCCTTCCGCGGAACAGGTTCTCAGGTCCTGCCAAGATGGCCACCGCAAATCAAGGTCCACGGTGCGCGTGCAAACCGCAAATCCGATGGCGCCCGCTAGTAGCATCCCCAGAGACTGGATCCCCACCGCCAACGCCCCGTCCCTGGGCTGGTGCACGAAGAAAAACAACAGGACGGCCGAAAGGGCCTTAGTCGCGCCCGAGATAATGGAAATATGCCGCATTTGCTCCAGGCCCTGGAAGTACCAGGTGGGGAAGAGGACATTGCCAACAACTCCCGCAAATGCATAGATGAAGATTATCCAGTCATGCCTCATGCGTGGGACTGTGAGCAGCACGCATCCAAGCACCACCAGACCCACGGCAGTCAGGCAGATCTTGACCAGAAACACACAACAAACGATGCGGGAGATTTGTCCCGGCTCATGCTTGCTTTGGGCAATCGATCTGGTTGCAGAAAAGTTGAAGCCATAGTCGGTTAGGATATTGAAGTATTGCGCGAAAGACTGCGCCACGGCCACCAGGCCATAAGCTTCCATGCCCAGGACCCGCACGAGGTAGGGAAGAACTGCTAACGGGATCACATAATTGAGCCCCTGTAAGAGATACAGAGAAACAATGTTGTCCAACAACCGTCGCAGGTCGGTAGTATGGCGCTGCGGCCTATCGCCTGGTGGCTGGACCACGGGCTCCGGTTTCGCTTGATCGCACAGCTCTACTGGGTGCACTCGCGCGGTTTCGCCCGGTGACACGCTGTGTTCGAGCTGGCTCAAGCTTTCCCCGTGATTGCGTGACGAAGTCCGCTGAGCTGCCCGGCCATGTGGGGATCCAATTGCACAGACTTGTTCCACCACGCGAGCAGCACCATAAGTCCTGCAGTGCAGAGGCCGGCTACGGTGAAAAGAAATACGATCAGAGCGGGTTTGGGGGAGGACCGTCGATCTGGCGCAATTGCCGCTTCAACCACTTGAATGATGGCCGCGTCTTTCGCTTCATCCAATCGGGCTGCATCGTACTGCTTGATCAACAGATCGAACATCGTTTGCCGGTATTTGACTTCATGCTCGGCGCGCAGATACTCCATGCCGGCCCCCGGAATATCGCTCAACCCCACATCGGAAAAACCGGAAGAGTGGTTGCGTTGCTTCAGCGCGGCAGCCTCTCCCCTGAGCGAGAGTAGTTCGTGTTCTGCCAGTTCCAGATCCGGATTGTGTTCCGTCGAATACGAGCGCAGCGCCTGCACCTCCACTTCCTTGGCCGTCACTTGGGCGCGGAGAAGCGCCAAACCCTCGATCATCGCCTTGGCTTGCACATCGAGCTGAACCAGGCCCCTGCTTTGCTGAACCTGCTGGAAAGACACCTCAGCCTTGAGCAGCGATTCTCTGGCTAGATTCAATTGCTCCTCGTAGAATAGCCGGCGCTGCGAGGCTTCGGTGACCGCGAGGGTCTTGGTAAGGACACGCAACTCCTCGGTATACGCATTCGCCATCGCGGCAGCCCGCTGCTTGTCTTCATCCGTAACCGAGACTGCGATAAATCCGTTCTTTTCTGAGGCAACCGCGGTATAACCTGCCAACCTCTTGCGCGCAGCCGTCATGTCTTTGGCGCGGTACAACGATTTCAGGCCGAACCTACGGATGATAGCGTCCGCAATGGGCCGGGAGTTCAGCAGGCCTATGTAGATGTCGTTTGGATTCTTCAGGCTGCCTAGACCCCCGCCGGCCAATGCGGCCAGTGGACCCGCTCCCGTGCTTGTCAGTTGATTCATCAAGAGGGAAGCCGTGGATGGGTTCTGTTGCGGAGGCATGAGCTTGGTGACGGCCGTATACTGGACCGGCCACAGCAGGCTGAAAACCACGCCGGTAAGCATCCCGATCCCGGCCGCTTTGGCGATTAAGGATTTGCGGTAAGCAAGCTGGGTAAGAACGTCGATCAGGCTGAATGCACAGGCCGGACCATGCTCTTCGGAGAGTGGCGCATAGTCCAGTGTTGGCCGCACATCGTTGCCATAAGAATTCTGCTGGGTCATCGACTACGCCTCCCATGGGCTACGCTGAGCGCGGCAGCCGGTAAGAGCGGCTTGCGACATGTATTGATTACCTGCAGAAAGTCATTCCCTTTCCACGTAGTATTTCAGCGCCCGCTCAATGCCGGTCTGAAAGTCGATCTTGTGCTGAAACCCCAGTTGTCGTTGTTTTGCCGTGTCGCCGCCTCGTGCATGCACTCCGGCCGGCTTGTCGGATAAGCCCTTCACCTCAGGGTGGTACCCCGCGATTCCTGCAGCCAGCTTGGCAAAGTCGATGAAACTGGTAAGTACACCAGTGGAGAGGTTGACCGCGCCGCCATCGTCAATTCTGTCGATCATGGTCATCACACCATCCACGCAGTCCTCGATGTGAATGAAGTCCCGCATCTGTGTTCCCGCCCCCCACACGTTCAGGACTGCCGCTCCCCGCTCAGCCAACACGCGCTTGCAGATACTGGGGAACGGGTAAGCGTCATCCTGGTCCTCGCCATACCCGGAGAAAGGCCGGAAGCAGATCGAATGCAGGCCATGCTTCTGGTATGCCAGCCGGGCCAGGTACTCGCACGTTAGCTTTGCCCAGCCATAGCTCATGTCGGGCATGCCGATATCGTTGTCGAAAGAGATCAGGTCTTCTTTCAAGAACTGATATCCTTCGGATCGCTGGAACCTCACCGGATAGGCAGCACTCGAACTGAAGCAGGCGGTCTTCTTCGGACGGGTCTCCTTGGCCCATCGCCAATAGGCTGCATCGATCGCCAGATCTTCCGCCACGGCCAGCGGGTTGTTTTCAATCATGAGCCGTCCGCCAACCATGGCAGCAAGATGGAAGGCATAGTCGAAATCCGTGTCCTTCACTTGCGCAAAGCGAGCTCTGCAATCTTCTCTGTAGAAGTGGAAGTGTGGGTATGCGCGCGGGTCAAACAGAGGCCAGCCATTTTCCGGATCGATCCCTCCGGCAAATTCCGCCACACAGTCTACGGCATGCACCTCGTCGCCGGCATCCAAGAGACGTTTCACCATATGCCGTCCTACAAATCCGGCGGCGCCGGTCACTAACACTTTGTTCATTCGAAATCGCCTCTTGCTGCGAGCCAGGTCATTTGGAAGTGAGAACAGAATTCCCGGAGCCAATGGCGACTTGCTTATTCGTCTCCAAGATCTCCGAGAGAGTCTGCTGCATATTGGCCTTCATCGCGTATCTTTCCCGAAGGAAAACCTGAGCGTTGCGGACCAGCGATTCCGCCAGCGTTCGATCGGCGATCAGTCTGCGCACGCAGGCCGCAAACTCCTGGGGCGTGTCTGCCACTAGAAGATGGACCAAATGTTCGAATCCCGTCCCTTCCATTCCCATGGAAGTACTCACCACCGGCATGCCGGCCTGCAGCGCTTGTATCAGCTTGATTTTCACTCCGGCCCCGCAGATGACAGGATTCACAAATACCGCGGCATTCGCGTAAAGACTGTCCAGCACAACAGGATCCTCTTCGAGGAATACATTCTTGTGTTGCTGAACCAGGCGTTTCAACTGTGAAATTGGTTGACGAGCTGTGCGGCCTGCAACCTGAAAAGCGTAGCCTTCAAGGTCGCTCAAGAGCGGATGAACCTTCTCCACGAACCAGGTAACGGAATCTGAATTATGAGAAATGGTAAGTGTGCCGACAAAGAGAGCGGTCCGGCCGCGGGCAACGAATGGCCGCAGAGCCGCTGGATTTACCTGCGTGGGAACAAAATACGACTTCAACTTATCTTGGGGGTGGGTTCGGATATGCTCCTGTCGCTCGCTATCCGAGATAAACCAAAGAAGGCCACATTTCCGTATCACTCGAGGAGAAAAAAAGAGAAATTTGAGAGACTCGGAATAGTAGTAGAACTTCATGAACCAGCTTCTCGCGCCCTGGGCCAGATCGCGAAAGTATCCAGCTTGCTGGTTATGAATGCGCAGGATCAGCGTGGTTTGCCGAGCGGCAGGATTCTTTAGAAAGGCGGCGACGTACTCGGATTCAAGGACAATAGCGCCGTATTGTCGATCGAGCTGGAGATGCTGGAGGTCCACTCGACTGCGGACCTGAAAAGGAACGAACGATAGGGCGGAACTCAGCGCCCGCCTGCGCAGCACGATCCAAAGATTGCCCACGTGCTCACGCACAGTCTGCATGAGGTCTTCGTTTGGCATTTTGTTCACAGTGGCCAATAGATCAATACGGTATCCCATCTCTTTCAATGCAAGCATGCGTGTCCACATGTCGACTGCGGAGCCGTGCCCTGGAGGGTACGGGAAATCCATTGCAACCACGAGAATGCTCTTCATCGATTGGTATCCGTCTGGACCTGGGAGTGAGTCGTTATCTAGGATGCCCATCCCCGGATCCAGAACTCGGCCTGGGCCAGGAGCAGGTGAACCCGGGTTCGGATCCTCCGCCGAAGGGTTAATGTCTTCTTTCCGGTTGCCGTCGTCGCATGACGTCTGTTCAACACCAGGGCTTCCGGGATGTAGAGCGTCTGGTGGCCGCACAACGAGTTTCTTATTCCAATCCAGATGTCGTGAAGCACGTCATATTTGCGAGGGAGGGGCAGGATGTCGCCAATGAGTTCGCAGCGAAAAGCCATGGTGCAACCGCCAAAGCGGTTCCTGACCACGTTTGCCCATAAGCCCGGCCGAAAGTTCCCGCGAGGCTTGAAGTACGACTCGGCAAGGAGGGAGCCATCACCATCAATCAACGAGACATCCGTCGCAATGAGGGTCACGTCCGGGTGAGACCGGAATGCCTCCATCATCACCGCAACTTTATTAGGAGACCACAGATCATCCTGGTCGCTGAGAAAGAGTACTCTTCCTGACGCGGCCCGGATGGCGTCTTCGAAAGTGCGCGATACCCCCCGGTTTGCCGTATGCTCAATGAGCTGAATCCTGCGGTCTCCCAGAGAAAGCACTTTCTCTTTCGTTCCGTCGGTAGAGGCATCATCCACGAAGATCACCTCATCTTCGGCCCCCAGCTGGGTAAGAATCGAATTCAGCTGAGCCGTGACGTATCGTTCGCCGTTGTAGCCGGCCATGCAAACCGATATCTTAGGCGGCCGCTCTTCCATTTGCTTCAGACCGCTTGCATCCTCCGCCGCATACGCTGTGTGCGGCTGCATTGCACTACGCCACTTATCCAGTCGCTCTCTGCGCGACTGGAATATCCGCCCCAGAAATTGCTTGCGGGTCAAGCGTCGAATTGCAGGATCAGTCTGATTTCGCTGTTGGCGCCAGATGCGGCCAAGTAGCCGCCCGGTTAGAAAAGCTCTACTGATTCGCCCCCGGTATAAGTCGCAGTAAGCCGACTCCGCCTGCAGAAAATTACCGAAACGCTCTATCCCCATGGTGTGCGAAGTCGAAAGCAGCGACAAATCGTGCTCCACTTCGAGGTCTTCTGCGATGTAGACCTTCCTCCCGCACTGGTGCAGTTTCCTGTAGAGATAGGCATCCTGATAATCAAGCCAAAAGCCTGGATGGCATCCTCCAATCTGCTGCAGCGCTCTGACACGAAACAGCGATGCCGAATTGAACGCGTGGATCTCCCCGGTTGCGAATCCCGCAGCGTGACGCGGCAGGTATGTGACGCCCCATGGGCGAATACGGACGGGTGACAACGGTCTCTTTCCGCTGAGGAGATGTGGAACAATCGCCCCCGCTTCGTTCACCTCTTGCAGCCGGAGGGCGATTGCGCGCACGCGCAGCAAGAAGTCCGGCGGTAGTTGTGTGTCCTGATCCAGAGTGAGCATCCAGGCGAAGCCTTCACGCGTCGCCAAGCGGAGTGCGTAGTTGTATGCGCCCGCAATCCCTTCGTTTCGCGCCGCGGGCACATACAGGACATTCTGTGCAAGATCTCCAGGGATGGCCGCGCACGGAGTGTTGTCATAGAGCAATATGCGGACGGCTCTCGATCTCGTCCAGAGGCGAGAGATAGCTGTCTGGAGCGTCTGGTAGGCCGCAGAGTCCGCGGGTCGCATGTTATACAGGACGATTACCGCCAAGATGCTGCCGTCGAGTTTTACTTCAGGCATGGCAATTTCCGAGCGAGGACTGCGCGAAAGAACACACTGCTTGCGCATGCGGCAGTTTTGCCAACAGGAAGATGTGAAAGGGAAGGGCCTGTTCTACGGCGACCACCTCCATTCCCACGGCAGTCAGCAGTTCACGACTGTTATGTTCATCAAAAACGTGATGGTGAAGACAGCGGTTCTCGAAGTTGCGAAGGGACCGTCGACGGAGCTCTTCGATGTCGCCCGCCGCTGCGTCCATCTTCAAATCGTGGGCGCTTAGGATCTCTTCAAGGTGCGAAAGATCGTCTTCCTGCGTATTTTTTTCGAAATCTTCGATCATATGGGCTACTGTGGTCAGCTTTCGCCGATGGTCGAAGGTCTTCGCATAGTGAGGCAAAACTAAAATGAGACTTCCCCCGGGCCGAAGCACCCGCTGCCACTCTTTCAGTGCTTTAACAGGATTGGCGAAATGTTCAAGATTGTGCGACGAAAGTACGAAATCGTAACTTCCACTCTCCACGCCCACCAGGTTTGAGCCATCGCAAAGGATGGTCTTTCCTGGTCGCCTAAAACGGCTAAATTGGAAAGAGTTGGAATGGGAAGACCAAAGATTTGTTCGGGAAAAGTCGCAGTTATCAAGAGAGCCGATCTTGTTGTAAAGCCGCAGTGGCCGGTACCAACCCTGGAAGATCTCTGACGGGCCACCGATTTCGAGTCCTCTCTTTCCTTCGACCAGCGAGACCGCGAGACGGTGGCAAGACGAGCGCCCCTGAGTAGCTATCAATACCCTATGGATGAAGCCGCGAGCACCATACATCAAAATTTCACCGTTGCACGGGCGCTCGAATATGACCGTTGTAAATAACCTTCGCTCATGGCCAGGCGCCTCACTTCACTACGCTAAGCGCGGCAGCGGTCAGCGCAGTTTGTGACATGAATTGGGTTGCTTGCAAAAGGTTATTCATCTTTGAAGAGACTTTGAGCTTCTCCGGGACAACAATGGCGTCTCCGGGGAGCAACTTCAACTTCTCAAAGCTTCCGTGGCTGTGATCATTCCGGGATTGGCGGCTGACTACAGTTCCGTCGGCGTGGATCACGAAGATGCGCTTTTCATCCGCCTCCCGGGTGGCGCCACCAGCATCATTCAGATAGGCGACCAGCCTCTTTTCCGGTTGGTGCCGGAAGGCGTTCGCGTTGTAGACCGCCCCTGCGACCTGCACCGTGCTAAGCCGCGGCGGGACATAGAATGTGTCTCCATCTTCGAGCGAGA
Source organism: uncultured Acidobacteriaceae bacterium (assembly GCA_963821315.1). Lineage (GTDB taxonomy): Bacteria > Acidobacteriota > Terriglobia > Terriglobales > Acidobacteriaceae > PALSA-350. The sequence goes on from CAWGDP010000030.1 coordinate 11,146, forward strand.
AGTCTGGGATGTCCGCAGCGGTTGCTGCATCGGGTTTCATTTCCAGAACCACCCGGCCGGTCGGCTTGATCGAAGAAAGGCGCGCCAGGGCGGTTTGCTGAAAAGTAAGCTGCGCTTGTTGGTCCGCCCCGGTTTGACCGGTGGTGGGAGTCGCGTTCGCGTAACGGGCGAAGAGTTCTCTCTGCATCTGCTCGGTGGCCTGGCGCAATTCCTCCTCTTGCGCATGACGGGTGGAAACGCGGGTAAGGATGGAGGCATAGAGGTAGGAATGGGGCGTGAGCCCACCAGCTGCTTTTACGACGTCTCTTAACGTTTCGCCGGGATTCACGCGGTACACACCCGGCGCGGTGACTTCCCCTCCCACGCGGACAAAGGAGGCGTGCTTTTCCATGGGCAAATCAAGATCCGCCCGGGAAAAAATGGTAACCACGTCGCCGGCCCTTAGCAGCTGATTATCCGGGGACGCTCGATTGTCGATGGCGTTTACCAGGCGGAATGGAATCAGGCGGGTACTTAGATCGTGATCGTCGAGCCGTTCGATGACGGCATATTCCCAGTTGATCTCGGCATTGTTCTGCCCCACGGTGGCGATCATCGCCGTGCGCGAGTTCCCGGATTGGTCGCTGGTCCCGGACATGTCATTGCGCTGGTTGCCCAACTGGCCGGTGGGCCGGTCTTCGAGCTGGTCCGTCCGTTGATTGCCTGGCTGGTCCGTGGACTGGTCTTCGAACTGGTCTTCGAATTGGCGCTGGTTGTCGAATTGGCCACTGCGCTGGTCGCCGTACTGGTCCATGCGCTGGTTACCGTACTGGTCAGTGAGCTGGTTGTCGTACTGGTTGGTGCGTTGGTTCCCAGACTGACCCGTGCGCCGGTCTCCGGGTTCGTCGCTACGCTGGTTGCCGAACTGGCTGGCACGCTCGGTTCCAAATGGATGATCCGTGTTGCGCGGGGTCGGTTGATTTTGCCGATTCCAGAAATCGCGAGTGATCAGAAAATCGCGGGAGGGAATCAGGTCCGAAACCCGCATGCCTTCTTTCCACACATAGCGGCCGGGCTGGGCAACATTCCCGCGCAGGGTCACCGCGTTTTCAAATTTGGGGGAAAGGGGAAAGATCCGCAGCAGGTCGCCGTCCTGCAGCAGCCTCGCAAGACCCGATGCGTCCAGCGGGAACTCTTCCACCCGGCGGCTGCTATGGTTATCAATCCGCTCCAGCAAAACTCGCTCGGCTCCCGCCAGGTTGGTCAGCCCGCCTGCGCCTTCGAGGGCCGCAGCCACCGTCGTCTCGCCTTTCAATTCGTAGATTCCGGGTTCGTTGACGTTCCCGCTGATGGCTACCTGCGCACCGATGTGAGGAATATAGATAACATCTCCCGGGAGCAAGGGAACATCGTGCGACTTATCGCCCTTTTGCACCAGGTCATACATATCGAACTCGGCCAGCAGCTTGTCCCCGCGCCGCAGCTGAATATGCCGCATGGAGCCGGTTGCCGAGGGCCCCCCGGAGGTAAAAAGCGCGTTGACCAGGGTGCTCAACGAACTGACGGTGTAAGCGCCTGGCTGGCGGGCACTGCCCAGAACAAAAATCTGGATCGATCGCAATTGGCCCAGCGCTACATTCAGTTCAAAGTCTTTGAATAGGGCACTGATGGCTGCATGCAAATATCCCTCCAGTTGCTCATAGCGCAAACCGGCTACGTTTAACGTCCCTACCCGCGGCAGATAAACCTGGCCGTTCCTGTCCACCGTCACCCGCGAATCAAGGTCGATCTTTCCCCACGCGCGTATCAGCAACTCGTCGCCTGGTCCGATGACGTAATCCGCCGGGACCGGAACCCGTTCCACCGGGGCGAAGGTGGTGGGAACCTGGTCGAATAATCGTCTCCCATATACGGGAAGCCGGCGTCCGGTGCTATCCTCAGCGAATCGCTCAAAATCGGATTTCGTGGTTAACGGCCCAACAATCCGGTACGGAGTCGGAATCCGCGCTGGGACGGGCGAAATAGGATTACTGCCTCCATCGCTGTCGGTTTCTCTCTCATTTGCTGCGGGTCCCGCACGCTCATCGAATCAGCACCAGTGGTGGGCGGCGATGCGGAACCCGGTACGGACCGTGTCGATTCCGCCGGAGTGGTGAGAACGGATTGGGCTTCGCAGAACATGGAGGACAGCAGAACTAAAAGAAACACGCTTTGCTTCATAGGGGAAAAAGGAATGCTCGGGTGCGAACAAATTCAGTAAGAGAGGCGACCTATCGCTGCGTCGTCCTCTGGTCAGCAAGCGGGCGGATACCCGGCGCATTCTGCTCTGAAACTTACCGGGAAACTCTCTCCCCGGATTCAGAAAGATCAACGGCCCAGGACCTGGCGCGCATAGAGGAACAGCAAAGGGCAGTGTCGTAGAGAAGAGCAAGATCACTCGCGAGGGTTGCCTTACTCATGTAATCCCAATCGATTTTTGCTTTCAACGGCTTGATGATGCGGCAGTAGTAAGACTCAAGGTCGTCATTGGGAATGTCGTGCAGCATCTCTTCTTCGTACCGAAAGGCGAGGGTTGCCGCTCCCGTAAGCCCGGGCCGAAATGGCATATGCATCACTTCTAAATGAGGCAGCTTAGGCCGTGGCCCAACCAGGCTCATCTCGCCCCGCAGTACATTGAAGAGCTGGGGGAGCTCATCGAGCTTGTGCCGGCGCAGAAATCCCCCGACTCTTGTCACCCGTGGATCCCCCCGCTTCGTCAGGCAGGGTCCTTCTTCTTGGGCGGCGATCGCCATAGTCCTGAATTTGTACACAGTAAAAAGCACTCCATACCGGCCGACTCGCTTCTGGCGGAAGATGACCGGTCCGGGGGACTTGTAGCGGATTAAGAGAGTGGCCAGCAGGAGCAGGGGACAGAAGAGCAGAAGTGCCACTGCGGCACCGACCAAATCGACACCGCGCCTGGCCAATGATAGGCTCCACTCACTGGGCTGGGCGTAGTATGCGGTGGGATCGTGAGGGATCGCACAAAATGACGGCCTCGGCATAATTCTTCTGTGAAGGTTACTCAGCGGATGCTCCGGTATGACGCCACGGTCTAGTTCCCAACCCACAGTCAACTGGGAGAGTTATTAAGTAACAATTGGCTCCAGCTATCCTGTCCAAACACCTGAGGGCTCCGCCACACGTCAGTTCATCATGAAGGTTCCGCCGGCTACAGCGGCAATTCTGGGGCAAGCAGATCCAACCAGAACTTGGCGTAGTCCAAGCCGGCCTCTGGGCCAATTTTATATACCGGCTGATTGCGATGGATGAGTCTTGAGATCCCCGGGTGCGCCAACGTCGTTATCATCAACGCTGTCGTCAGAATCGCGGAATCCACCCGGCGAATTTTCCCGTGCTTGATACTAGACTCCAGGTATTGATTTATCTGCGCGAGTGCAGGTGAGAGATACTCATTACCGAATGCATCTGCATTCCAGTGCAGCTCAACATAGGCAACCGTAATCAGTTTAAGTAACTCTGGCTTATAGCTCGCCGTCTCTGTCAGCAAATCAAGGATCTTCGGCAGAACGACTTCCGGGGAATCGCACCGCAGGAGCCTTTCCATCAGGTCACGACAAAGCGTGAATCCTGACGAGTGGTGACGAAGGGTCGACCAGAACAATTCCTCTTTATGATTGAACTGTCGGAATAGCGTGTTTTCACCCACACCCGCAAGATGGGCTATCTGTCGCGTACTGGTTCGGTGATATCCCTGGCGCGCAAACAGCTTGGTAGCCGCCTCGATAAGCTTTTCGGTCCGCGTTGAGCTCTTAAGTACGACTGGCATCCGAACTTTCACCGCTTTGCCCCGAAGTGGCGGCCTGCATGAGATACGGGATGAAGTTTGATTCCGCGGGGAGAACGAGTTCAAGACCACGGATTCAGGCGATGAGAGGCTCCAGATCTTCGGCGTCCACCTGGATTGCAGCATGCTGGTTGATCAATTCGATTGTCAGCACAAAACGCATGCTGCTCCCCCTTCTGACAAGGGTTCCCTCAACACCCTGCATGACACCGCTCTTTATGCGGACTCTGTCGCCAATGACGAGCTCGCGATACGGTTCAATCCTTTGCCTGCAGACGCCGGAGCGAAGAAATTCGATTTCGGAATCTGCAAGAGGCAGACACTCGCTTTTCTTGCCCACAATCTGTAAGACACCAGGGGATTGGAGAACCTTGTCCCGCTCCCTGGGATGGATGTGTACAAACAGGTAGCTCGGAAATAGAGGTAAGGTTAGTTTCATTCGTTGCCTGTTCCTCCAGATCCGGACGGTTTCATAAGTAGGACAAAATGATTCAATCTCGCGTACACCGAGGTGTTTCACTACAGATTTTTCGTTTTGCGGAATGGTAAAGACCGCGTACCAGTTGCGATTGCATACAGCCCCACCGATTGTCGGGGACAGAGATGATCGGTCTGCTGCTTGTTTACTCGTTGCCGTAAAATCCACAACCGCTCCTCTCGTTCCATCGCAGCGTCACACCGGCGACAGGTTCCAACAAAGAGCATGGCTTCGCCATGCTTACTTAGCAAAGCAAGCTTGCATTCACTGGATAAGTCACCAACGAGTGCACTTTCCAGTGCTCATCTGGAACGATGTTGCTTGCGTAAGAATCAGCAAGTCTTCAGTTATTGAGAAACCAACTGTAAGTCGATGCTGCCAGTTTTACAAGTATCTCTCAGTGATATTGGGCTCACTCATCGTGGGCCGGCCTCGCCTCTAAAGCGGCGGGCAATCTGAGACTAAATAAAAACACGGTGGCAAGCTACATACATTCAATTGGTTAAACGGCGTCGTTCCAGATCGGGAACCTTATGTGCATGCAGTTCCTAAAATGGGCCTGGCTTTGTGCGCGAAGTGAATCGGCTTATCTCTCGTCCTCCGAAGTGACGAAAGCACTTGCTGTCGTGGCCTCTTCATGGGCACGGTCATCGCAGCAATCGGGTCAAGTTACAAATCCGTGCGAGTCGATGATCTTTTTAACCAACCTTCTGATCGCGGAGGCTGCTCGCTACAGCGTGCCGGATCTGCCAACGATATAAGCCTATGAAATGTCGACCGGCGGATCGACGTACGAAGCCCGGGGGCTGGTCAAAGCAGCACGCGTGGCCGCTGGTGAGTGCCGCGTGGCAGGAAATCCGGCTACGCTCCGGTCCCACGGCAAGCCGGGGCAGGCGGGGTGACCGGCTTGCGTCACTGGCAACGAAGGCTGGGTGCCCCATTTGCCCCGATTTCCTGGTGCCGGGGCGATTCGCCTCCGGGTTCCTCTCAGAAGTAATTAGAATCGGTTGCGCTGTGCCCCAACCCCTTGAGGATAGCTCCATAAAGCGATACCATCATCTCCTTGAGCTCAGAATCAGCCTCACCCTGAGACTCAATAAATTATGGCCATCATCAAGCAGGACGATCTCATTCAGAGCGTAGCGGACGCGCTCCAGTACATCAGCTTCTACCATCCGGTCGACTACATCACCAACCTCGCCCGCGCCTATGAGCTCGAACAGAGCCACGCCGCGAAGGACGCGATGGCGCAGATCCTCATCAACTCGCGCCTATGCTTCGAGGGCCACCGGCCCATCTGCCAGGACACCGGCATCGTCACCGCCTTCATCAAGGTGGGCATGACCGTCCAGTGGGAACCCTCCGTCGAGCACGGCATGATGACCATGCAGCAGATGGTCGATGAAGGTGTTCGCCGCGCCTGGAAGGATCCTGACAACACGCTGCGCCCGAGCCTGCTCCGCGACCCCGCATTCACCCGCCGCAACACCGGCGACAACACCCCCGCGATGGTGGTAACCGAACTGGTCGCAGGCGATGCAGTCGATGTAACCGTAGCCGCAAAGGGCGGAGGCTCGGAGGCCAAGAGCCGCTTCGCCATGCTCAATCCTTCCGACTCGGTGGTCGACTGGGTGCTGAAGACGCTGCCCGGCATGGGCGCCGGCTGGTGTCCGCCCGGCATGCTCGGCATCGGCATCGGAGGCACCGCGGAGAAGGCAATGGTGCTGGCGAAGGAGTCCCTGATGGACCCCATCGACATGCAGGAGCTGATCGCGCGCGGCCCCAAGAACAACATCGAGGCGCTGCGCATCGAGCTCTACCAGAAGGTGAACCAGCTCGGCATCGGCGCGCAGGGGCTGGGCGGCCTGACCACCGTGCTCGACGTCAAGATCAAGGACTTTCCGACCCACGCGGCCAACCTGCCGATCGCCATGATTCCGAACTGCGCGGCCACCCGGCACCTGCACGTACACCTCGATGGCTCAGGCCCGGTGATGACCGACCCGCCGTCGATCGACGCCTGGCCAAAGCTCGTGTACGACGTGCAAACCGCACGCCGCGTCAACCTCGACACAATCACACATGAGGATGTGAAGACCTGGAAGCCGGGCGAGGTGGTGCTGCTCTCAGGCAAGCTGCTGACCGGCCGCGACGCCGCGCACAAGCGCATGTCCGACATGTTGAACCGCGGCGAGAAGCTTCCCGTCGACTTCAAGGGCCGCTTCATCTACTACGTTGGGCCTGTCGATGCGGTGCGCGACGAGGCGGTCGGACCAGCCGGCCCAACCACGGCCACGCGCATGGATAAGTTCACCCGCCAGATGCTCGCCGAAACCGGCCTGCTGGGCATGATTGGCAAAGCCGAACGCGGCCCTGAAGCCATCGAGGCGATCAAGGAGTTCGAGGCCGTCTACCTGATGGCCGTCGGCGGCTCCGCCTACCTGGTCTCCAAGGCGATCAAGCACGCGCGCGTCCTCGCGTTTGAAGATCTCGGCATGGAAGCGATCTACGAGTTCGAGGTGGTCGACATGCCGGTCACGGTCGCGGTCGATACCAAGGGCACCTCCGTCCACCAGACCGGGCCCGCCGAGTGGAAGGCACGCATCGAAAGCAGCCTCGGCGGCGTGCCGATCCTGAATTAGCCGGGTAGAGCACTCGCTGATGACAAATCAGCGATCAGGGCGTATCGCAATCAGTCCCAAGGGACGGCTGAGAGTAGCCCAGGACGTCAGTCCTGGGTACACATTCCCACCGAGACCAGTCCCGCAGGGACGACTGAGAATGTCCGGACGTTAGTCCTGGGTGGACCTGGACCACATCGGATGTCCTCCGATACCCTTCGCACGCCAGGATTATGGGGTTACGTCGAATGATGCATGCACTGACGCCGAGGAGTCTCCCAATAACGTTTGGCTTGATCTTCTGGCGCCTGGGTGGTGTTGTGGGCAGAGTTGATGGGGATTTGACCCACGTTGCGCGGCCATGAGAACGGAAGCTTCCCTCCTGGTACAACGTTTTCTTTGCTATTGTCTGGAGCAGAGCCTGAAGAAATATCCTCCGATCAAAGCAGGCGCTCCCGAGCCATACATTTCGCCGATTGGCAGAGACCCGACAGGGACGCGTCAAGTCTGGTGTTACTTCATTGGAATTCTGAAGAGATTTCTTTGTACCATCATCCGGCTATAGGCATAAATCGGAGGGTTCAGGACCGGGAGCGAAAACCGACTTCCCCGTCATGTCAATTTCTGA
>CAWGDP010000031.1:0-99413 GCA_963821315.1 uncultured Acidobacteriaceae bacterium
GGTTGTCAACTTTGGCGTTACTTTGATCTGGGCGCTCTTCGACCCGTCGCTGTGGGCACTTGTGGGTGGCAGAATTGCCTCAGAACTGGCTCGAACAGCGATCAGTTTTTTCATCATCCCGGAACTGCGTCCACGCTTTGTTTTGGACAAGGAATGCGTTCGTTCACTCCTTCATTTTGGTAAATGGATTCTCATCGGTACGGCTCTCACCTTCCTGGCTACGCAGTCGGACCGGCTGATCCTCGGCAAACTCATTTCGATCGAAGCGCTGGGCGTGTACGGGATAGCATTCGCCCTCTCTGACATGCCACGGCAGATTATTGCGATGTTTTGCTCGCGCGTGGGATATCCGTTCATCGCGCGGTTCGCCCAGCAACCGCGACATGAATACCGCAGCATATTCCTGAAGTACCGGCTGCCGGTGCTCGCGGCTGGCGGGTTGGGGCTGGTATTGGTCATCTGCACCGGGGATCAACTGGTTTTGCATCTTTACGACCATCGCTATCGCGCGGCGGCCTGGATGGTTGGTGTGCTCGCCGTGGGACTGTGGCATACGATGCTCTACAGCACGCTCAGTCCCGCTATCCTGGCGCTCTCCAAGGCACACTACAACGCGGTCGCAAATCTGGTCTACTGCATATGCTTGTTCACGCTGATTCCACTGGGATTTCACTACTTTGGGATACTGGGCGCGGTGGCGGCTGTCGCTTTCGGCGACCTCCCCGTTTACTTTGTCGTGCTCTACGCGGCTTATCGTGAGAGGGTCGGCACTTTGTTGCAGGATGCGCTGATGACAGCCGCATTTGTAATGACGCTAGCCGGTGCGCTGGCCTTGCGGGCAGCGCTGGGGTTTGGCCAACCGTTTCAGGGAATCCATTAGGCTGATTACCCATTCGGTGGTTGAAGTTCTTCGCGAACGAGACTTCTTGGATAAACGGAGGCCGTTTGTTCCGGCAAGATGAGGGATTAGCGAGAGGCTTATGACAGAGGCTTCGATTCAGGTCGTGTACACAGACCCCGGTGGAGAAGGGTATCACTGCGTGTTCCATATGGCGCGCCTCGCGGCCGAGCTCCTGAATGGAAAATTGGTCGTGGTTCCACCGGGGTACCCGACAATGACTGACAAATTGAGCGGCATCTTCCTCCCGCGGAAAAGATCGCGTTCCTCTTGTTTACTGATATGCCCTTCGCCCGCTGACCTTAGTTCGATACTGCTGGTTCCAAATTGGCGACAAAACTTTAGCCGAATCGTTGCGTGGGTGTTTGACTCATTCTGGACAAATTGGATTCCACCGTGGGCACGGGCATCGCGCATATTTGACCACGTGTTTGTGACGGAACGGGAGGATCTGAATACCTGGCGCCGGATGATACATGCTCCCGTGGACTGGCTTCCCTGGGGATCTGATGTCCTGAACCTTGGATCCTCGAATCCTGTGCGGCAGATCGACTTGCTACGATTTGGACGTCAGCCAAAAGAATGGGACGATGACCTGGCCAACGGACGAGTTTGCCAATCTTCAGGAATAAAGTTTCATGGCCGCCCTCAATCCTTGAGCGATGCGACTGACAACGAGCGCGGGCTCATGGGAATGTTGAGCAAAACTAAATTTACGCTAGCCTTCTCTAATCGTGTGAGCCCGGAATCTCAGACCCATCCCAAACGCGAATATATCACCGGGCGCTGGACTGACTCGTTAGCTGCTGGGGCCACAGTTGCCGGCATTCCCCCACGTAGTGAGTCTGTACAGTCGCTCTTGTGGCCAGAAGCGTTGCTCGATATAGGGACGGTGAATCAAACCGAAGGGCTCAAGGTGATTGATTCGATGGTGCGAACATGGACTCCGGAACGTGCTCAACTCAATTACATAAGATCGCTTGAAACCCTCGATTGGCGTTTGCGCTTCAAAACACTTGCGGAGGCGTTGGACGCACACTCGCTCCAACTTGACACAGAGTTGGTGCGTCTCACCCAAGTCATTCATTCTGCTCAGCTGGCCAGCAAGATTCGTTGAAATCCTCGATTCGCTCCAAAGCGGGAAATGCAATGGCGCAACAGGTTACGACAGTTCCGTAAGCCGCGGGGCCGCTGGCGCGCATGGTGTGGCGAGGAAGCTTCTTATTCTGACGCGACTGCCGGAAGGTGAATCGCCGATTTCCTCATTTTCTGATTAGACCATTTCTTGCCCATCCGTATCCAGAAGGCCTCGTAATAGAAAGTGGACAGATGCGCTAGCCCAAACACCGCCGCCAACTCCGGAACGCGCTTGACATACTTGACTACTTTGCTGCCTGACGCAAGCCAGCCCCAACTCACGATCGGATGCAGAATGTACAGCGCGTAGGAAATCGCGGCGATATAGACCAGCCATCGTGCCTGAAGGAGACTCGCCCTGCCTGTCAACCGATCCCTGAAGAGAGTCGTCCCTACGAGCATCGCTACAAGGTAGGGCCTGGCATACCCCAGCGGACCGGATTGCGAAAAACACGCGGCAAACGCAAGAGGTAGCAAAATCAGAGGGCCAATAGTTTGAAACGCACGCCGCAGACCCACAGCACGAGGGTAATACGCCACCAGTGCCAGGCATGCCCCAGCGAGAATTTCGTCCACTCTGAGGCCCGTTACAATCGAGATAGTGGTGTGGCTGTAGATGCGGTATGAGGTGACGGCCAGACAAAGGAAGGGAAGGCTCCAAAGTCCGCGCCGCTTGAACAGCAGGAAGATGAACGCGATCGAGAACGTAAAACTGTACCTCAACCCCAAGGCTCCATAGGTGTCCGGTATAGTTCGTGAGCCAAAATGGAGGCAGGTTTGAGTAGAAGAGCAGCTGCGCGATGTACACCGAGGCCGGAGCTCCGGCAAGTGTCAGGGCAACCAGGCTAAACGCCCACGCCGCAGGGACAATGCGACAAAGACGCCGGATCAGAAATTCCGAAACACTTGGCCGATAAAGCAGCGTAGTGGTGATCAAAAAGCCGGAAAGGGTGAAGAAGATCGCCATACCAAATGCAGGAACAGCAGCGTTTGCTCCTAGCCTGGATGGCCCCAGGGGGAAGAGGTGCCCTGTCATAACCAAAAGGATGCTGATCCCGCGCCAACCGTCTAAGGCGGGAAACCTGGGCATGCCTACCGGAGCCAGCGTTTCGTACTCTTGTTTCACGGGGACACAAACCCTTTCCCTTTCCGTTTGAATCCCGTCGAGCCAGCCACTCTCCGACCACTTAGGCTACCGGAACAGCCTGAACTCGCCTACGCTCCAACATGAGCAAAAGCCGCTGACGGATCAGGTTCTTCAGCATAAGACACGGCCGCTCCAGCAGGATGCAAATTGTGGCGATGAAGAGGAAGACCGCCGCAAGTTGTATCCGGCTGCTCTTGTCGTACGGGACGATTGTACTAATAAGATCGAGCATTGGTGAATGAAACAGGTATAGCGCGAATGTCCCGTCTGCAACAAAACGGACGCACCGCACCAGGCGGGAATGCGAAGAAACCGGGATGCGCTGAAATACCAGCAAAGTGCAAAATAGTACAGCCCCAAGCGGAATTGCGACCTCCCAAGACCAGGTCGATACCCAGTGCATGTGCAAAGGCTTCATCTCTCGATCGATCCCGAGCACCCAACCGCTGATCACGTGGCGCTTCGCATGGGGCAGGATGCGGAGCGCGGCCAGGGCTGCCGCGCCTGCTATCACCGTTGGAACGAGCGCCATAGCAGACCGCTTCGCCGATTGATGCGCCCACTGGTAAGCATCCTGCAGGAAGCACCCGAAGAACCATATCGGTGCCATAAAGAGAATGCTTGGACCGGCCAACAGGCATCCGGCACAGACCGCTAGAGCCCGCCGCCAACCCCGTAGATAGAACGCGAATCCGTAGATCCCGTAATAGAATGCCTCAAACGAAAGCGACCAAAAGGGCATGTTCAAATAAGGAGTCAGGTCGAGAGACCAGATCTGGCCGGTAAAGGAGATCGTAGCTGCAACTCGTAGCAAGTACTTGCCTGCCTGAACCGTGGGCTGCGGACTCAAATGTCGAATCGTCAGGTCGGCTACCACCGTAAATAAGAGTGCCGGAAGCATAACCGAGAACAGGCGCGACACGCGATCGACGATATATTCAGCCAAACTTGCCACCCGGTAAGTCGTCGCATACCGGATGACGAATCCCGAAAGTACGAAGAAAACACCTACGGCCCCGGAGGCAAATGACATCAAATTAGGCAGCCCAGAAGAGTGGCTAGGCAAGGTTAAGTGGCCAAGCAGAACCGCCAGAGCGGCAGCGAAGCGAGCTACATCCAGAACAAGAGATGCCGCTGGCGACAGGCGCAATGCCGGCGCACGTCCTCTATCGTTCTGGGATGCGACTGACAACGAGCGCGGGCTCATGGGAATGTTGAGCAAAACCAAATTTACCTTAACCTTCACAAATCGTGTGGGCCTGAATGCGCAGACTTACCCCAAACGCGAATACATAACTGGACGCTGGACTGACTCGTTAGCTTCTGGAGCCATAATAGACGGCATTTCCCCCCTCGAGTGATTCTTTACAGTCGCTCTGGTGGCCGGAAGCATTGGTCGATATAGGGATCGCGAATCCAACCGAAGGGCTCAAGGTGATTGGTTCGACGGTGCGAGGGTGGACTGCGGACCGTGGTAGCTCCTAACCGGACGCACTACCATCGGTCCACACCGCAAAGGCGCCGCCTCTCGCTAGAATGCTTTGTACACGATTCCCGGAGCAGGCTGATTGAGCACAACTGTGATGACGAGAGCAATCACGCCCATAGCGGTCGCGTATACCACCAGGGCATAGCGGCTGGTGAGCACTGGCCCTTCCGCCGTTCGGAGCTTCAGCAATACCGCACGCAGTCGCTCCCACATTGCCAACACCGCTGTAGCACCCAACCAGACTACCAGCCACACGGCGAGCCATGGAGCAACAGCGATCGCCGAAAAGATCGTGCCGAGCTGCTTCCAGTTTGCCCAGAACCAGAACATGGTGAAGGCGAACCAACTGAACGTCAGACCGCGGCCAAAAGCAATATAGATTGCATTCTTGGCGAGCTCCTTGTAACCCTTGCGGCCGAGGACGTGTGTGAGCCAGAGTTGCCAGAGCTTGTTGATCGCGACGCCCCCGCCCTGGAGGATACCGAAGACGATGTATTCCGATGTGCGCCCGTGCCAGACGCCGATTAGAAAAAATGTCACGAAAAAGCAAATGACGCCCAGGAATGGTTCCATGGAAGGCGACGAGATACGCCGCATCAGCGCCACCGCCAGCGGGTTATAGACATAGGTCTTGAGCCACATCGAGAGCGTGATATGCCACCGGTTCCAAAAATCCAGGAATGAAGATGCTGAGAATGGGCGATTGAAGTTTTCGGGCAGCTGAATCCGCATCAGGCGCGCCAGGGCGATCACAATGTCGATATAGCCAGAGAAATTTGCGTAGAGGAAAAGTGGATATGCGACCGTCAGTTGGATCGCAGCGAACAATTTGTGCTCGACCGGGATCGGCTGGGTAAGTTGCTCCAGCCCATTCTCCTGCATCCTATGCAGCAGCATGGCCAACACGTTGACTTTGAAAAATCCGCGAATGATGCGCTCCAGTTGCAGTCCAATCACCGCCGGTCCAAGAGGAAGAGGCTGGACCGCGAACTGGTCTCGCGCGAACTCATCATAGCGCTGGATCGGACCGGAGACCAGGGTCGTAAAATTCAGCGTGTAGAGGAGATAGGGGACAAAGCCGATGTGCCGCTTTTCTTCTGTTCCGGCTCCTTCACCGGCCTCAATCAATAAGTGCAGGACGCGGAAAAATATATAAGAAAGCCCGAGAGTGAAGTACGGAAAGTGCAGGAAGAACCGTTCCGGCAAGAAGGTGTACTTCTTCAACCATACGTACGCGAGGATCACTGCCGGAATGCTCCAGGCCGCGCCTCTGGCCCAGCCGCGCTCCCGCGTGGCGATAGCGCCGTAGCCAAAAAGCAGAAATGCGGCCAAGGGGATTAACACGAAAGCACTCTTGGCCAGCATTGCCAGAAAAAGCAAGCTGGCCAGCATGATCACGATCGAGCGCCAAACACGGGAGCGGCTGAGATTGGAAAGCGCCGCAGCTATCAATCCGAACAGCACAAATTGTAGGGATGCAGAATCCATGATTACTTTCCTGGCTCCATAGCGATGTTGGGTGGAATCGATGCTTTCAGCTCCTGCACTGCGCCGCTGGTTAGCTCCTTGGCCAGAAATCTGAAAATGATTGCTTGTCCATCGGCATCGGGATGGCCATCTACGGGAAAGTAATCTTGCTCGGGGCTAGGGATGCCACGGTAATCAGGGAGAATGTCGATGAAGTGTCCACCATGGTTCACGACGTTGTCGCGAACTTCGTTTTCAAGCTTGAATGGGTCGTAGCCGGCCGGCCAGTCGCCCTTTGATATCATCGCTGCCTGAGGACGATTCGGCACGAATACTGCGACAAGCGGAACCCCCGCATTCTTAGCAAGCCCTACGATCTCTGCCAGCTCGGCATCGAAGTACTGCAGTTGCATTTGCCATTTCGCATCCGGTTCGGTCTTCAGAGAATTGGCGTTTTCCCCGTTTCTGAGATAAGACTGAATGTACTCGTCCTGACTTTCGCTTGCGATCAGGAGGTGCTTCAGCACGATGGATGTTCGGGTTTCTTCCCAACGAGATCTCAACCGCTCACCGAACGTTCCTTCTGCAATGGCAGCCGCAAACTTATTCCAGAAGCTCCGCGGCTTCGCGGAACCTGTTGCTGATGGCGGATCCTGCTGAAGTGCCCCTCTGTCATGAGAGTCCACATTCTCCTTTGATCCGGCGTTCATAACATCGTCCGGGGTGATCACCCATAGCACCAGGTCCGGCTGAGCTGCGAGGACATCATCGAAATGCTGCGCAGAGTTCTGCGTAGGGAATGGTCCACCCCTGAATCTGCCACCCGTGGCTTCGTTGTACACCTCGACCCTCCGTCCTGTTTCCATGGAAAGTTCCTCTGGAAGCAGAGCGGCAAATGTCTTTTCTCTTGGAACGAATAATCCCTGGGTGAACGACGAACCTATCAACACAATCCTGTACGTACACCTGGCGGCTTGGGGTTCAACTCGGCGCCCGCGCGATGTCCTCTGCGGTTGAACCTGTACTCAACCTTCAAAGTGCTTTCGGGGGTTTGTTCCCAGCAAAGGCTATTGGGCTTTACGGCAGCATCGCCCGTTGGATCGTTCGTCGCAAAGCAGTTCTGGAAGCCGACCTGAGTGACGGGATAAAGCCACCTTGAAAGTAACTCGGCCGAAACTGCCATGAAACAAATCGTTAGAAGGCTCAATGCCGGCAGGAATATCCAGTCTCGACGCCGTGAGTTCGGCTCCTTCACGGCTCCAGGTTCGGTCCGATTTTTTCGGGTCATGATATCGGCGTCTCCGCGGCAACCGTAAAGCCGGTCGAGACGACATTCATGGGCAACACCTCCAAATCGGTCGTGCGGTCGACCAGCAGTTCCCATTCCGTCAGACCCGACTCTTCTTCCCGCACCTTGTTGAACCCAAGCTTGCATAGTGATCAACGACTAGCTTGTTGCGCTCTGTCGGTCGATAAGTACCGATCAGCTTGCGAATGCCGGCGCGATCGCGCGTGCTCGAGAATCTCGCGAAGAACCATGTGCTCGACCTTGCGTCCGAGCACCCGGCAGCTCATCAGCCAGGTATCGATCTCCCAGATGTCATTCCCCAGGAGCCTGCAAATCACGACGCTGATCATGCCGTTGTCGCCGAAGATGTCCGCCAGACGTACCTGCAGGGTGAAGACTCTCGGATCGCGCTCCAATTCGAGAATCTCAGGCTCGGTGTAGCGGCGGGTAGTCAAGTTGTACTGGTTGGATTTGTTGATGAGTTGAACGATACGTGCACGGCCCTTCCCGTCAAAAGGCTGGAAGGTGATGGTCATATCCAACGATGCCAAATACGCATCAACGCCTCCCGCCTGCCTTTGCAGGCTGGCGCGCTTCGCGTTGTCCTGGTAGAAGCCGGCGCGTTTGAGATCTTCGGCCGCCAATGGCCACTGCTTCGAAATAACCCGCCCGCCGCGAGCGTTCTCGCATAACCGGACGGGATCTTCCGGGAGTTCCGGGACTGCGACCTGCGGAAGCAGCTTGCGCACCAGCCCGCGCTCCGCCGGATTGTCGTCGAGAAAGACGATGGAGTCAAGGCCCAGGGAAAGCTCCTCGGCGATGGCCTGAATGTTGGTAGCTTTGTCGTTCCAGTTGGCCTGGAAGACAGCAATGTGCTCGAGCTTCAGTAGCATTTCTGGATGTTGTTCGAAAGGGGCACGCGCAATCTCATCGGTGTTTTTTGACGACACGGCCAGCACGATTCCGCGCTGGCGCAGATCAAGAGCCATGCGTTGCACCGCAAGATGGGCCTCGCCGATGGCGTCTCCCTGGGCAATCTTGATGCCTTCCAGGCCGTCGTCTCCGATGACCCCGCCCCAGACTGTGTTGTCGAGATCGAGGACCAGGACTTTTCCGCTCTTGCCGCGGAGCGCGGCGACCATCCGGGCCACGTGATCGGCGTAGAGCGGAATGAGTTCGTCCGAAAAGGAAAACTTGGCCAGGTTCCAAAGCTGCGTGTCGTGCCAGTTCGCAAGACCGACGGTCTCCGCGAGTCCTGCGACGTCCAGCAGCACATCGCCCGAATGGAGAACAAGCTCGGCAAGCTCGCGGTTTATGCCGTCGATCAGATTTCGCATCGAGCCCGGGAGCGCGCGGTCGAGATTGCCGAAGAGGGTTTCAACGGGAGGAGCAAAGGTTTGAAAGATGCAAACCGCGTTTGAGTTGGCCTTGATGCCATCACGAAGAGCCCGGAGATAGCCAATGGCTCCCTCAACCGTTGCGGCGGAAGCCTCGGAGTTCCCCAGGGACAGTTTCAACGGAAGCGCGCGATAAGTCGAGCGCGAAAAGTACCGCATCCGGTTTCGAGGAATTTACTTTCGAATCGGGCGTCAGCGCCTCCTGAGCCACCTGGTCGTAGGAAGGCTGAATCACCTCAAGAGCAATGCCGCGGCGTGCAGCACTCGCCACCAGCGCGGGCACAACCAGATCGACGGTCGAGTTGCTCAGGACCGCAAGCCGGAAAGGGACAAGCGGATCCAAAGACTTGCCGTCAGTGCTCCGCCTTGGCAATTGCCTTCGCCAGTTTCGTCAATTGGTTCAGGTTCAAACCATGCTGCGCCAGCGCCTGCAATTCGCGGCCCAGCGGACCAGGCGAATTGCCCAACGCCTTCAGCCTGTCGGAGAAGTCCTTGGGCGCCGGCGGAAGCCACTGCAATTCCGAATAAAGTGAGTTCACTCCGCGATTCCTGTCCTGCTTGGTCGTACTTTGATACACATCAAGCTGAATCGAAAACTGCAGGCGGACAATTTCTCGAACAGGTCATAGACCTTTCCGGAAAGCTCAATATCGTTTGGGCAGGCAGCCGCATGTAACGGGCCTTTCAGGTCTTGCCGAATTCAGCGTCCTGGGTTCGATCCTTCCGGCTGGAACCACTCCGCTCAATGCACTTACAGCTTCGGTCACATGTTACGGCTGCCTTGTTTCAGGTTCGCGCCTTGATCAGCGTCACCAAGTCGCCAACCGTTTCCATCTTGCCGATTTCCGAAGTAGAAAATTTGACTTTGAACGCCCTCTCAACCGTGAGCATCAGCCGAATGTGGGTCAGGCTATCCCATCCATCCACGTCTTTGGCCGACAGAGCAGGAGTCGCGGTGATCGAATCATCATCGAAGACGTCTTCGAAGATTTCCGTTAGCCGGGCGTAGATATCTGACTCATCCATGGAGGAGATCTTTTTCAAGCTGCTTGTGGTTAGTATCCCTTTGCAAGATTATAGCGTAGGGTCCCGGAACCGACACCTGAAAACCCGGTTGCACTCTGGACCAGCATCGCCGGACATAGAGTGAAAACGTTGGCTCGGGGCTAAGTGAAGACTCGCCGGAAGGAGAACCCTCTTGATTTGAGGCTGTCCCGTCGATTGTATCCAGCCGATCAGGAGAAAAGAGATCTGTGGCAGCTGTCCCCCTAAATATACCGTCAGAAGCGTAATCCAGAGAACCGCCATCGCGGCCAACATGGAAAAAACGAAGGCACGATCCTGAAAAGCTTTGAGCTGCCATGAACGCACCAACAGGACGCGTATGTTTTCCCAGACGATCAGCATAAAGAGGATAATAACCAAGCCGGCCCCAGGCAAGGTGGACGAGCAGATAGTGATTGTCGATCGACATCTTTCCTTGAACGTGCGGAATGCCGAGCACACCGTAGCCCGTCCATCCTCCCTTCTCCGCGATCGGAGGGTACACCTCGTTCATTTCGCGTCTGTACAGTGCGCTGCCTTGTTGTTCGCTTGTCGACGGTGGCTTCGGTCGACATTCGTATAGGAAGCGAAATACGCCGACATTGCCATATAGCCCCCAACAAGCAGGACTGCGACCACAATCGTCATCATCCTGGTGTTCTTAAATCGGGGAATCTGAAGGATGAGATACCCGGCACCCAAGGCGATCAGTGGTCCGCGCGATTGCGTCAACAACACATACAAGAGCAAGAGCAGTCCGGGCACATGGTACTTCTCGAGCTTTGTCAGCGTCTTCCCGAGATCGACAGGAGGCCTTGACTCTCCTCAGGTAAACCAGCCATGCATTCAGGCAAAAGGTCATGGCAAATGCGATTCCCCCGGTTTCGCCGCCGCCGAAAACCGCGCCCATTCTTCCATGTCCATTCCTGATCTGCACGCCTTCTGAAATGTCGCGATGCCCAGAACTCTTTGCCCGAACATTCCGTACAGGCTCTGCCCCATTCTCCACTCGTACACGCCGGGGAGCCCATCCAGGAGTACCAGGATGACGAACCTCCGCACCGTGGCAAGGCGGAGGTCAGGTTCGATCAACTTTCTTCCCGCCATATACGCCAAAACGATGGAAATAAAAGCATTCATGGCGGAGAAGATCCCGTCATTAACGACGGGCGCGTGAAGGATCTCACTCAGGCTGACACTCGCCGAAAAAAGAAGGACGAGTAAATCCATCAAAGCGAAGGAACCGCTGCGGATCAGCCGGGAAAGTCCGACAATCCCAAGTGGGATGAGAGCAAACTCCGCCGCAGAAGTGGGCGGCAAATGAGGTATCCGAAGCGATAGTCGTCAGGAAGGCATAAAAGGCACGGCAGGTAGACAGACAGAAATGCCGTCTCGATGCGTCCTCACAAAACGAGGAAGAGCGAGATTAGGCCCGGTACAAGGAGAAGCACGCTCATGCGGCAGTTTCGTTGATATCGCGGTCGTCCGCACGCGGCATTTCAAATCGACTGACCAGATTGCTCCCTTGTACGCCGGAGGTGACAGCGGCCAGTCCGCTCTGTGCGCACTTCAGCCCCGCAGACAAATCTCGGGTACCAGCTCAGGCCCCTCTACTTGCCAGGTTCACCCGAGCCTGGCCTACCCTGGTGGCGGGCCAGACTTGTGCTGGCGAGGATGTGAGTTTGAAATCGTCGTTAATAACATCCTGCGGCCCATCGATACGCATCCACCCTTGACGCCAACACTCGTCCCGCATCGCTCTTCCAAGGTTCATTAGAAACCGCGCACCAGAATACTTTTCATACAGGGAGTTCGGGTTGAGGCTGCTGGGAGATCCTTTCTGGACAGAGAGGCAAGGCGAGCTGACAATGCAAATCACGTCGGGATTGAGCTGTCGAAAGAAAAAGAAGGCAGCATCGATATACATTTTGCCGCCCTCCGGGTGCCCAGTCTCGCGTTCCTCATTCTGCCGAAGGTACTCAATCAATCGCGGCATTATCCGTCTGTGGACCGCATAGCTATGTGCCCAGATAAACGGGCCGGAGAAGCGGAGAAGGCCAGTGGGAGAATCCGGCAGTTCTATTCAAGACTGAATGTCCGATGAAACACAAATCCCACTCGTGGTCGCGCAAATGGCTGGCGATCAGCTGCTGCTGGCTTCGGAATTTTCTACTGAAAATGGCGTCGTCCTCGAGTACCAGGACGGTATCGAGTCCATCGCGGTACGCCTTCTCGATAATCTCAAGGTGGCTCAGAAAACTTCCGTAGACTCCGCGCGAATGGAATCCATTTGGCGTTTCCGGCATGGGAGGATCGGGTATGGTCACCTTGGGACTATCGATATCTATCCCAACTCTCGACAATTCCCTGGTCAGTGCCCTCAGACGATCATCTCGGTCTGGCAGATGGATGATCGCCAAGCGGTCTAAGTAGTCGAGAATTCCCATATGCTTTCCCTCTCGGCGAATTCGGCAATCAGAGCATTAGCCTCGTATCTTCTTATAGGCGTCCACCACAATTGGAGGGCAGAAAGCACGCATAACCGTTTTAAGGAGGGCGGGCTTCTCCTCTACCTCGCCTGGGCGACGAACAAACAGCGTAGAGTGCGCGTCGCGGAGTTCTTCTTCGGGCCGGCCGTTGGAATAGTAGTACGTTGCCAGCGATTTGCGGGTCCGGTCAGGAGGACAAGATAATGGATTGGGATGGCCGTGATACGAAATTGAGGTCGTTGAAAAAATTGCGCAACGATTGAAGATCGGCAGGAGCTTTTGCTCAGCGGCAGTCATGTCTTTATTCCAGAGCTCGAAGTGTCCGCCGTACTCCTCTTTCCAATCCTTGTTTAGGTAGATGAGAACGTTGATGCGGCGCTCTAGATTGAGTCGTGAATGATGGTTGAAATCAGCGTGAACAGCGAGTTTGCCACCAGGCTTAATCTGATGCAGCCCTCCCCCGATGTAGTAGGGATCGGGGATGACACCGTTGATACCGGTCAGAATCTCCAGGAATTCGAGCATCGGCCGACTATTCATAAAATAGAGGACGTCCCTTACGCGCCGCGGGGAGTTTCTCCACTACATCGAACGCCAGCTTCTTTTCGTGGGGAGTATCGAATTCGCTCCACTTGACCTGCCGCGGCTCAGGAAAATCGCGCAAGGCTGCCTCGGCGGCCTGTGTCGGCAAGAAATCGTCAAAATAAATATGCGGAAACGGCTTGGCCTGCAGCATATTTCTCCGCGTTCGCTTTCGCCAGGCTCAAAAGCTTGCTCGCAAATTCATCGCTTAGAAGTTCCTGCATTCCCAAACCTCCTGGGGGGCATTGAATGGTGGTCGGATAAACAGTAGCCATGGGTTGTCAGTCCTTCTGTGAGAATTTATACAATACAATCGTGCTCACGTTCTGGAGAGTCGGGCGTAGTAGGCCCTTTTCCGCAAAGTCATCAAAAAGGTCGTTACTAAAGATGTGAATTGAGATTCGCTCTTAAAGTTCCCTACTTCTCTTCCGATTTCAACCTATATCCCTATTTTCTCGGCGCACCGATCGATATTCACGTCGTCGGGAACGCGACACCGTCAGCCCACGCTAGAGTTGCTCAATCAGCGTGAGTAATCAGAGCTTAACGGTGACTGTCTTAACCTCGGTATACTCCTGCAATCCATACTCACCCAGCTCACGCCCGATTCCCGATTGCTTGAACCCGCCAAACGGCGCCCGCGTATCCAGTACGTGATAGCAGTTCACCCATACCGTGCCCGCCCGCACGCTATTCGCGATCGCGTGGGCCTTCTTGATGTCGCGGGTCCAAACACCCGCTGCCAATCCATAGTTGGTGCGGTTGGCGCGCGTGATGACTTCCTCCACATTCTTGAAGGCAATCACACTCATAACCGGTCCGAAGATCTCTTCCCGCGCGATCTGCATGTCGTCCTGGACATTGGCGAAAACAGTGGGCTGGATGAAGTAGCCGCGATCTCCGACGCGGTCGCCGCCGCAGGCAAGCGTTGCCCCCTCACGCTGCCCGGATTCGATATAACCCATGACTCTGTCGAACTGGGTTCGATCAACCTGCGGACCCTGATCCGTCCTGGGATCGAAGGGGTCGCCAACGATGCGCTTCCGCGCGCGCGCGACGCTCTTCTCGACGAACTGCATCGTAAATGTTCTCTTCGACAAAAACCCTCGATCCTGCGCAACAGGATTGACCCTGATTGACGAAGAGGCCCATGTGCGCGCCTTCCACGGCTTCATCCAGATCCGTGTCGGCAAAGATGATGTTGGGGCTCTTGCCGCCCAACTCCAGAGTAATTCGCTTCAGATTGGACTTTGCCGCCGCCTCCATGATCAGACGCCCGACTTCTGTGGAGCCGGTGAATGCCACCTTGTCCACGTCCATGTGATGGGCGATGGCGGCTCCGGCCGTGGGCCCAAATCCCGGAAGCAGGTTCACCACGCCATCCGGGAATCCGGCTTCCAGGATCAATTCGCCGATGCGCAGCGCGGAAAGAGGAGTTTGCTCGGCCGGCTTCATCACGACCGTATTGCCGGTCGCCAGCGCCGGAGCAAGCTTCCAGGCCTGCATCAGCATGGGGTAGTTCCAGGGGATGATCTGTCCCACGACACCGATAGGCTCATGCCGCGTGTAGCAGAAGAAGTCGCCGTCGATAGGGATCGTCTTTCCCTGAACTTTGTCAGCCCATCCTGCGAAGTAACGGTAGCAAGCAACGGTCTTTGCCACATCCACGGTCTTGGCTACGGATAAGGGCTTGCCGTTGTCGAGGGTTTCGAGCCGGGCCAGTTCGTCGCTGTGGGTTTCGATCAGGTCGGCGAGACGGTGCAGCAGCCGGCCACGCTCTGAGGCGGTCGTCTTCCGCCATGGTCCCTGGTCGAAACGCTGCGCGCGCTGCCCTGACGGCCTTCTCCACATCCGCCGCATCGGCCTCGGCAACCTGGCAGATCTCCTCGCCAGTCGAGGGATTGACGGTTGCGAAGGTTTTGCCCGATTCACTCGAGACCCAGCGACCATTGATCAGAAGCTTGGTCGCCGAGGGAGTAATCTCGTCTTTTGCGGGCGTCGGCAGGACAGAAACCATGAATTGGTAAATCCTCGTGTAAGACTTTATACCGTACTATGTAGCCCATACCGCGGAAAGTTAGTATGTAATAACGACCCTGCTGCGCGTGGTCACCAATAGAGGTGTTACCAAGGATGTGGTCGAGCTGGGTGGACAAGCCGTTGACACTAGCCTGCCAATTAAGCCTCGGTCGCCGCATCTAAAACTGTGCTGGCCCAGTGAACCCCAGGCGCGCTAGCGACTGCTTTCGCTCTCTTTGACCGCGCAGCTTTTTCCTTTTGTGCGCCTATATACAGCAGCCAATTCGTATAGATGCTGGTGGCGCTGGATTGCCACGTGTTCTCGATATTTGCTTTGCTGAGTGCCGCCGATATCTCCGGTAGTAATTCTTCACCCTGTCCGGAGATGGTCCGCAACTGAAGGGCATTCAATGCATCCACGGTGTTGCGGTCGAAATAATTTTGCGGCATCAACGGGTATTTAGCTGTCTCCCTTTTGAAGTAGCGCCCGATGTCACGGCGGTATTCCCGCAGCAGCGTATCGGATTCATATTCCGGATGGCCCTGAAAGAAGAGAAAGAGCGCTTTCTGCTGCTTAATGAACGTGTCTACCTCCGCATCGGTGGTTCGCGTGAGCACGCTGTACCCGCACGCCGGCCAATCGGTCTTCGGGCAAACCGTTCCATCGTGAATGCGGAAGCTTAAAGCGCGAGGGTGTTCCTGCCGTCAATAGATGGCCCGACCCTCGGGCACACTCAAAGATGCCGAAGAGTTTGTCATTCCTCTTGGCCCGTTCTATGCCGTCCATGTGGAGAACCGCAGCGTGGGCTGCCAGGCAGGACCAAACCGTCGAATGAGCATTCTCTTGTGCCCATTCCAGGTCTTTGTAAAGCTATCCCAGTAGGGTTCATCCATCAGGTTGGCCGCGAGAGGCTCTCTGCCGGTGACGATAAGCCCATCGAGATGCCCCTCCCACAGATCGTCAATGCTTGAGTAGAGGGCCGCGATATGACGGCTGCTCAATTCGTTTCGGGGAATACCGGGCAACGTGTAGAGAGACAGATGGATCTGCATACCGTCGGACGCCGAATTGAGCAGAGAAATGTACTGCCGTTCGGTGGCCTTGAGCGCCTCGTCCGGCATGTTGTTGATCAATCCGATGGTGATGCAATTGTCGGAACGTAGTTCGCGGGAATATGAGTCGAGAAGTACGGGCATCAGCGTCTCCCTTCGGGCGCTACCAGGGTGGCTGCATGGAGCGCCTGCGTTAAATCGGCAACGATATCGTCGATGTGCTCGATCCCGATGCTGAGCCGAATCATCTCGGGCATGACACCGGCGCTGCGCTGCTCCTCGGCCGACATTTGCCGGTGAGTGGTCGATGCCGGGTGGCAGGCCAACGACTTGGCATCGCCCAGATTCACCAGCCGTTTCACCAGCTTGAGCGCGTCATAGAATCTGACGGCAGCCTCGAAGCCGCCTTTGATACCGAAGGTCATCAGAGAGCAAGCCCGATTGCCCAGATACTTTTGTGCCAACGCATGGTAAGGACTATCGGGAAATCCCGCGTAGTTGACCCATTCGACCCTGGGGTCGTTGCGCAGAAACTCGGCCACTTTTCTGCCGTTTTCCACATGCCGCTCCACCCGCAGCGCGACGGTCTCGATTCCTTGCAGCAGCAGAAAAGCGCTCAACGGCGACAAGACAGCTCCGGTCGTCCGCTGGTAAACGCTGCGGCAGCGTCCAAGGTACGCGCCCTTGCCGAAGTGATCGGTGTAGATCAGGCCATGATAGGACGCGTCTGGCTCGCTGAACAGGGAAGCGCGAAGCGTGCTCTTTCCAGGGAAAATTGCCGCTATCGACGATGGCTCCGCCCAGCGTCGTGCCGTGCCCGCCCATGAACTTGGTGAGCGAATGCACAACAATGTCGGCGCCGAATTCGATCGGCCGCAGCAGGATCGGCGTGGCGACGGTGTTGTCCACGATCAGCGGCACGCCGTGTTCGTGCGCCACGCGAGCCAGCTCCTCGATGTCGCAGATATTTCCCGCCGGATTGCCGACGCTCTCACAGAAGACGGCCCGCGTCTTCTCATCGATCAGCTTCTCTACCGCCTCCGGTACGATCCGCTTCGGCGAACCGGACAGCGACTCCCTGGCTGGGCAGAAGGTGGGCGAAGAGAGTATGAGTGGTGCCGTAGAGTTGCGGAACGTAGACGATATTGCTTCCCAGCTCGGTGACATTTTGCACCGCGTAGTTCACCGCTGCCTGACCGCTGCTGACGCACAGTGCCTCCAGGCCGCCCTCCAGCGCGGCGACCCGCCGCTCCAGCACTGCAGTGGTCGGGTTGCTGATCCGGGTATAGCGATAGCCTTCCGCCTCCAGGTTGAACAGCGCCGCCGCATGGTCGGTGCTGTCGAAGGCATAGGCGACCGTCTGATAGATCGGCACAGCCACAGCCTTGGTCGTCGGATCGGTTTCGTAGCCGCTGTGGATGGCGATGGTTTCCCGTTTCATTGATTCGTCACTCCCTGGACGGTTCCGGCGTACTGTTCTTCTGGCGCGACCAGGCGATTCATCTCCGCCACCACCCAGTGGATATCTGCTTCGGTAGTCCTAAAGCTGGTAATGCACGCCCGCATCACGGGGATGTCGCCAAGCCGCGCCTCTGACATCCACGCAATCTGGCGCTGGTGCAGAGCCGCAAGAAATCTGGCGGGAACGAGTCCCTCCCGAGTGAAACAAACCAGCGGCAGCGGGGTCGAATTGACGATGCTCCACCCAGAAGCTCGAAGGCGTCTCGCAGCACATCGCCCATGCGCGTCTGGTGCTCGATCATCTCCGCATATCCTGATTCGCCCTGCTGCGCCAGCGCCATAAAAAGCTTCAGGCCGATAAACCGCCGCGACCACTGTGCAGAGGTCGTATAAGGATCAAAAACCGGCCCCACCTTCTTGCCCGGCATGTAGGAGACGTCTGCGCGAAAGGCCTCCGACAACGTTTCAGGATGGCGGCAGAAGAACATTCCGCATCCCATCGAAACCGAGAGCCACTTATGTGCGTCGCAGGTGATTGAGTCTGCGCCGTCGATTCCAGCCAGAAAATGCCTAAGTTGCTCGGAGATGATGGCGCTGCCGCCCCAGGCGGCGTCGACATGAAACCAGAGCCCCGCATCCCGGCAGAATTGCCCCAACTCCGGCAGCGGATCGATAACCCCAGCCGCCGTTGTTCCCGCAGTACCGACAACCATGAAGGGAATGAAGCCATTCTTCCGGTCTTCGGCCACGCTTCGTTGCAGTTCCTCGACATTCATCTTCAAATTGCGGTCCGTCGCGATGGTGCGGAGCGCCCCACGCCCAAGCCCGGTCATGTGCGCGATCTTGTTGAACCCGTGATGGGCCTCTCCTGTCAGATAGATCGAAGGCGTGCCCTGAAGGTGCCGAAGACCGTGTTCGCCATAGTCAGGAAATGCACGCGTCAAAGCGACGACCACAGCGGAGAGATTCGCCTCCATTCCGCCGCTCGTGAAAGTCGCGACGGTTTCTCGGGGAAGGCCAAACTTTGCCGCGAGCCAACCGAGCGTGTGCCGTTCGATCTCATTGGCGGCCGGCGAGGTGCGCCAGTTTGCCAATTGGGGGTTATACATCGCGACCAGAGAGTCCGCAACCACGGAGGCAAGCGTCACGCTTGGATTAAAAAGGCCAAAGTAGCGCGGATGGGTCACCTGAACCTGCCAGGTACGCAACATCTTTTCTACATCGGCGATCACTTCCTCCAGAGGCAGGGTGCGAGCGAAATCATAGCGCGACCCAAGGTAGGATCGAATCTCTTCTGCGGTTACGGTCGGGAGGATGGGTCCGCTCGCAATGTCGGACTGTAGCTGTGCGAAATCGGAGCGGATTTCATCGATGACCATGCCTACGTTCTCCTCCGAACCGGAACTCTAGAAGCGCAAGTTGCCTGTTTGAATGCGCTCGTACAGCGCCTTGATCGAGCCTTGTGAACGCCCCCGATTCCAGGTCATCGAAATAAACAGTGTCATTGCTTGTGAGGGGATCGTATCCCTGCCGAACCAAGTCGGTCTTTGAATATTTGAAAGTGCCTGTCACGTCCATGTTCTTTCGAATGCGCAGAAACAAAGGACGTGCATAGGGCGGCAGCCGGCTGATCAGGTGCTCGCGAAGTGCAGCCAGGTCTAATTCGTCGTCGGTGGCCAGCGTAGCCATGCCGGCGCGGCCCTCGGTAGCAGGAATAGTTACTCCATAGACGTTGGCGTGCTTGACTCCCGGGAAGGCGCAGATGGCCTCTGAAACTTCGCAGGTGGCGACATTCTCCCCCTTCCAGCGAAAGGTATCACCGATACGATCGACGAAGTAGAAATACCCTTGCTCATCCTTCCGCATCAGGTCGCCGGTGCGGACCCAAGCGTCTCCCGGCTCAAAAACGTCGCGTAAGATCCTGCGCTCCGTTGCTTCCTGGTTGGTGTAGCCCTCAAATCGGCTGCCAATGTTCGAGGGTCTGTTCAACCACCTTGCCGATCGCTTCGCCGGGTTCATTCGGAGAGCAACGAATACAGAATCCTTGCGTGTTCCGCGCCGGTTCTCCCTTCTCAACATCAAGAACTACCAAAGCAGGCGAGAACCGATGAGCCAGGTAGGCGGGAACATGGCCGATAGCTCCCCGCTTGCCTTCGATGTTGAAAAGCGAAACGCCACCTTCAGTAGCGGCATAGAACTCGAAGATCTGGGGAATGCCAAAGCGTTCTTTAAAACAGTCCCACACCTCGGGCGCCAGACCGTTGCCGCAAGCCATCCTGATCCGATGCTCTGTTGTCGTTTGCCGACGGTGCGGCATGCAGCAGGTAGCGGCAGAGTTCGCCGATGTATTGGAACATCGTGCAGTCCCAACGGATTACGTCGTTCCAGAAGTTGCTGGCCGAGAATTTTTCCCGGATGACGAGCGCACCACCGGCGACCAGTATTGCCCCGGGCGCAAGTACTCCGCCCACGCTGTGATACATGGGTAAGCAGTTATATAGCCGGTCTGTTGGTTGGGCATCCATCATACCGGCAAACCAGTGGCCCCATTGCATGACTCGGGCATGGCTTACGTTAGCCGCCTTCGGTAGGCCCGTCGTGCCGGAGGTATAAATGTAAAGAGCACGGTCTTCAATGGTCGGGCGGCCGGCGCTCATTTCTGCTCAGCGGTTCGCCCGATTTCTGCTCGATTTCGACATCAATGCGGCGACCCAACTCGTGTCTGTCGCCTTGTTTTTCACCATGAATCCAAATAGCGGGCTCTACGGAGAGGTGCGGTCGCGTTAACGCGAGCTGCTCAGCGAATTCCGCCGCGACGATAAGATGTTTCGGCGAAACGGCATCGATGCAATGGGCGAGCGATGGGCCAACCAGATTCGTGTTCAGCAGCGAAACAACACCGCCAACACTGGTGATACCAAGCCATATGGCGATGTATTCGGGCTGATTGGCCATCAATAGGCCGACAACTTCGCCTTTGCAGAGCCCTTGATCAAGCGCCCAGCGCGCATATTGATTGATCCGCCGAGATAGCTGCCGATAGGTCAGGCACTCGCCGTCCGACAGGAGCGCCGGCGTGTCGCCTAATTGCGCAGCCAGCTCTTCGATTACGGTCGACAGCAGCCGTTCGCGATTGCGCGCGATGGGTGCAGTCAGCTCCAGTGCGCGCAACCAGGCTTTGGCCGGAGAAGCGCTCGTGTGCGTGGGTGCCATGGTCTGAAGTCGGAGTCAAGCCGTGCTCCCTGCATCGACCGTGAGTACAGTTCCCGTGATGTTCTTGGCCCGGTCGCTGAGCAGGAATTCCACTGCGTTGGCCACATCCTCGATGTCGACCAGGCGCCGCAGCGCGCTGCGCCGCACGATCTGCTCACGGTGCTCGTCTTTGAGCGTCTGCGTCATGTCAGTATCGACAAAGCCAGGAGCGACGGCATTTACGTTCACTCCCATGCGTCCCACCTCTCTGGCCAGCGATCGGGTAAAGGCAATGAGCGAGGCTTTGGTGGCACTGTAAACCGAGAGTCCGCTGTAGCCGGCGAATGCGGCAATCGACGCCACGTTGACGATGCGGCCGCCGCCATCTGCCATCATGGAGCGCACCACGTACTTCGTCATCACGATTGGCGAAAGTGTGTTCAAACGTACCACCTGCTCGATCTGAGAGTTGTGCATGAGGGCGAGAGCGCCTTCCGCACTTATGCCGGCGTTGTTCACCAGGCCATAGATCGGCCCATAGTCTTTCCGTAAGGTCTTTACCAGGTCCGCAATGCCTTCGATCTCGGCCAGATCGAAGGGGACAAAATGGATCGATCCGAGTTTCCTTGCATCGCAGCACGTGAGTTCACTGCTTTCCTTACGCGCAATCGCTATGACGCGGAAGCCCGCCTCCGTCAGTCTGCGTGCTATCCCCAGGCCTATTCCCCGGCTGCCGCCGGTGACAACTACATTACGCATGGAGGCGGATGAGCTTCCCTGTATCGGCGACCGCCAGGGCGGGAACGAAATTGATCGTGGCGGGAACCTTATGCGATGGCAAAGCTTCACGGCAGAGCCGCAGGATATCGATACGAACTTCGCTGCAGCCAGCTTCCGGCGCACTCTTCAGAACCACGTCGGCTACGACCAGCGCGCCGGTGATCGGATTCTTTTTGGTGCGGACCAGCGACATCTCAACCTTCGGGTGGCCGTTGATCACCGCTTCCACTTCCTCGGGATACACCTTCATGCCTCCAACGTTGATCATCCCGTCCCCTCGGCCGACGAAGTGGTAGCGGTCCCCTCGCAATTCGAGCACGTCGCCGGTATTCACAAACCCTTCCGCATCGCGCAGGGCTGGTGTTGATCGCCAAGGTAGCAGCGCGCAGTCCGATTGGAGCGGATCCGTAGCGTACGATTTTCAATTTTCATTTCCACATCTGGGGTGTGTTCGAGCGCGCCCGCGGGGAAGCCCGCCAGGCCATCATTTACATCAAACGCTACCCCAGCCTCGGTGGTGGCGAATGCATGGGCGATTCTCGCTTGCGGGTAGACTGCCCGGAGCTGGTTCAGGATTGTCTGATCTGCGATTTCGCCTGACAAACGAACGTATTCCGGTGTGATCAGATGGGCCGCCGAACTCATGAGCGCACGCCGCCAATGGGAGGGCGTGCCGGAGATATGCGTAACTCTGTGAGACGCCGCCCGCAGCGAGAAAATCGGCTGTAGACTCCTGCGCGCTTGATAGCACCAGCGATGTCCCAGTAAGCGCGGCGCGAAGGAAAATCTGCAGACCTCCGTAGCGGCGAATGTCGTAGAAAGTACTCCAAACCACCCCGCTTGAGTGTCCGGTTTCAATCGCACCGGTCAGACTTGCCAGGGTGTGGACCACCAGCTTAGGCCGTCCCGTGGTTCCGGACGTGAGTAGAACCCACTCCGTTTCATGTTGTACACCGCGATCTCGATTGCCGGTCAACCTCGTCCAGCTGGAGGGACGCACACATGCAATCGTGTCCAGCGCGCTTGACAGGCGATCGGACACAATTACCTCAACCCCGGCGCAATCGGCGACGAAGCGCCAAATGGTCAAGCGACAAATCGGGAGGGTAGAGGATGACGCGCCGGGCAACTCCATCGAGCTCTACTAATGTTGCCGCAGCATTGAGCTGGCTCGTGGTCGCGACCAGGATGGACCTGCCGCAGAGATCATTGTCGTGGCCGGCCGAGCACGGTTCCCGCACCAAATCGTTCCAGGAAAGACCTGCTTCCTCGCCAAACAAAAAGCCTGTCTCTCCTGCTAGCGCTGAGAGCTTTCCTGAGCGACGCCTGGCTATTTCGCGGCATGTTCATAGAAACTGATAAAGTCGCCGAGGGTTACAGGAAAGCTAGCATCTTCTGAGGTACTGAACGGATCGATTCCCAGCGAACCCTCAAGCCGGGTCACGATGATTGCAAAGCAGAGCGAATCGAGCCCTGAATTTAGCAACTCCATACGATCAGTCAGCGGTGCCAGCCGCCGGTCTTGCTCTTGAGCGACCTGTCTGAACTGGGCTATAATCTCCGATCGAACGTTCATTTCTGGTTTTCCACTTTCCAAGGCAAAGGCTATTGATGCAAACAGTCCACAGTGGCATTCATCGTAATTCTTGCTGTTATCGGTTTCCGATCGCAAAACAGTCACCGCAACCTCTTCCCCTAGTGGGAAATAAGAGGTCAACCAGCGCTCAGTATGCCGCCGAACCGCCTGCTCGACCCAGACGGTTCGCAAACGAGTGATCGGTACCTTCGATCAACTCCACGACGACCTTACTATTGCGGCCCGCCAAGCCCAGCACATACTTCAGGTAATCGAACTCTCCGACCCTTGGTTTGGTACCTGAGGCCTTGCGCGCGGGCGCTTTGAGGAACAGAATCGGCAAGCCCGTGGAAGCCACGTCTTTCCAACGGTTAAGGAGGCCAAAGTTTGCATTCTCGTGGAGGCGCATTCCCGCGGAGAATGAGGAGGGCATTCCTCACCCGATCGTAGATGTTGCTGACTACCCCGCCAATTCTGCTCTCCAGGGCCCAATCGCTCAAACCTTGCCTTACCTTCGGTCTTATCGCTTGCGGCACGTGGAAGTAGGGATCGAGTAAAACCAGCCCTTTACATTTTCCTGCACAGGCGGCTGCAGCATAGATCGCAGATACTGTGCCGGCGCAGTGGCCTACGAGGACGACACCCGATAGGTCGAAACGTTCCACCAGCTCCTCTATTTTGGCGGAGGCTATCGATGCGTATCCTCCCGCATTGATAAAGTTGAGCAACTCCGAGCGGAATATCGCCGGCGGTGTCTCCCAGTCCTGGCAGATCAAGGCGGAAGGACGGATACCCGCAGTCGGCAAACGACTCGGCCCAATATACGGCTGAGTCGCCGGTCGCCGCTCTTGGGAGGGAGAGCGAATTCAAAAATACAATACCGATGCGGTTTCGTGTGCTAGCGCCTGGCTCCGAGTCGGAACTACTTCCGCGTGGCCTGTGGAATGTACCCCGAAGGAGGACGCCACGGCCATCCAGGGTAATCAACTCACGCCCCTCAATCGCTTGGTTCATTACTATCTCCTTGGGACGCGACGAGGGACTGCGGCGATCCAATCTGCGTTTGGAGCAAATAACCAGCTAAAGTCCTTAGCCTCGTCGTATCCGACAAAGCCCCCTTTTACCAGGGGCGCGGCTTGCTTGTCTAGTTTAACGATTCGGACAGGCCTGTCGTAAGCCGAAGCGGCAGTACTTTCATCGATCATCGAGGCCGGGAGGCTTACCCCAAAGAGTCGCGCCAAAGACTACTCGACCATTGATATCCCTCCACTTCGACAAAAGCACCCTGCTCCAGCTGACGGATATATTCCGCTGCAGGTCGTCACGTCTTCGCTGGGCTTATACAAGTGTTCCAGGCCCACCCAGCGTAGAAGGGTGGAACGGAGCGCCTGGCGTGCGTTAGCGGGTGGGGACCACAGTAAGAGCCCGCTCCCGATGCCGCTGTGAAATGCGTTGCCGGCGAGCAGGGCCTCCAATCTCGAGCCCATGCAGCACCAGTGGTACCTCCGGGGACGTGCTCTTGAGCCAGTCGGTGAGCAGCTCTACATCTTCACTCCAATGATCAAAGCCCATCTCTTCAAAAACGCCCGTGCTCTCGCCAATTCCACGATAGTCATATCGCAGGACTTCTATTCGTTTTGCAGCTAGATAACGAGCCCACCGGACCCAGGGAAGATAGGAATTGTGCCGCTCCGACGCAAACGGTCCGACAAGCAGCACCCGAGCCAATGGATCTGGCACTTCATGCAGTACGGTGTAAAGATACGCGCCGGACACCTTGTGGTATCCGGCGTGTTCCATTAGAGCGACGTCGGTATGAAGTTGGGTCTGCAACTGGCTATGCTCCCTCCCGACACCTAGGCCGCAACCTTCTCGCCGCGACCGTGAATGATGGTCCGGATCAGCGTGCGAAGCAGATCCACGCCTTCAAACAGGTCGGTTGACGGGTCGATTGGGTTAAGCGCCATCTCTACAGAGACTGCGCGAAAAAGTTCCTGTGAGTGGGTCACGTCGCACACACCATGCACGTCTGTGTATACGCGTTCCACTGAGCCTTGTGCTCCGGCGAGGTCCGCCAGGTAGGCCATGAATTGCTGTATGAACCCCTCAAAGAAGGCCATGGTGAGAAGATTCTGCACTCCTGAAAGCCGGCCGAGAAACAGGCGCACATTGGTCAAATCCTGATGAACTTCAAGCGCGTCCGAGTCCGTGGGGAAAGCATGAGCCGCCATGGTGAAGTTGCGTAGCATCGCAGGATGGCAATCGCGGATTTCTTCCATGAGATTATCGAGCAGGATTGGGTGCGCCTCCTCTGACTTTGCGGAGAGATAGGTGGCGGTCATCCAGTAGATGAAATTTCCTTCGAGCACGGCGGTGTATCTCGCAATGATACCGCGTCGTTCGCCGGCACTCAGCTTGTCCGGGTCGGGCAGGGAAGCGATGAGTTCTTCGATGATGCGGTCGATCTGTGGTTTAAGTGAGGCGCCAACCAGGTCGTCCTGCACCAGGGGAGTAACGAGAGAGGTGGTCATGACTGTCTCCTTTGTACAAGGTTAAGTGTCAGTCTCCGGACTCGGAGTTCAATAAGTGCAACTGGAGTAGGTGCCTACTGCGATTGCAAAAATGGAGGTGACTCTGAGGCAAAAAGGAGGCAGCTCACATTAACTTACTTCGAGTACGACATTGGTTAGCTTGATGGATATGCTTCTGTGATCAGCTCGAAGAAAAGAAATATAGCTCCGCAATGCCGCCAAAGCAAGTCAATAAAAGGCCATTTAGGCTTGCCTAAGAAATGGGTCGAAACTACCAAGGTACAAAGCAAAAAAACTAAATGCAGCTCAGAAATAAGCAATTCCTGATTTGAGCTGTCTTGATTTACACGAGAGTACATTAACTGGCGGTTCATAAACAGAGCGTTGTGGTACCACCTTACCAGAGTTTTTGAGTAGGTTACCTGGATCCCATAGGGGAGGGTTGAGCAATAGAGGAGGATCGAGCCACCAAGCGGGAGGCGTTCCGTTGTAAAAACTTTTGGAATTTTGGCGGAAATTTCCTTTCATGCTGAAACCCGATCGATGGCGAGCCGGTATATTTCGACGATACGATCGACTTTTTCCTCCCAACAAAATGTTGCTTCGACTTTGCGTCGGGCTGCGGCGCCAAGGGAGAAGCGAAGCTGGGGATCGTCGATCAAGTTCTTCATTGCCGCGGTGAAGCCGTCTACGACGGCTGCAGCGCCAAGCGGAGGGATAAGCATCCCGCAGGTCTCATCGAGATAATCTTCCGGGCCTCCCCAGGCGACCGCGATGACCGGGGTGCCGGTAGCCATCGCCTCCAGAACCACGGCACCGCCGCACTCGTAAATACTGGGCAAAAGCAGGGCGGTAGCTGACTGTAGACGCTGGGCACATTCGTGCTGTGGCAGCCAGCCCCGGAAACAGATCCTGTCATCTATGTTCAGGCTTGCCGCAAGCCTCGTCCACTCGGCGCGCATCGGTCCGTCCCCGATAACCTCAAGGTATGCACCAGGGACATTTGCGAGCGCCTGAATCGCCCAATCGAGACGCTTCCAATCCACCAGACGGCCCATAAAAAGAAACCGGTGGGGATACTCATCGATAGCTGTGTGAGGGCGCACCGACCAAAGCCCCAGGTCCACGCCATTCTCGGGGATCTCGACCACTTGGCCCTCGATGCAGGAAGGCAATGCGAGCCGGGTGCGTTGGTTTGCCACCAACACGAAACTTGCCAGTCTCTTCCCCGGGATCGCCCAGTTAATCAAGTTAGCGCTGCTGCGTCCCAACACAACCGAGGTTCGGGTAATCCGGGATTCGACGTGGCGGAATGATTTTGGATAGTTCATCCCCCCGTTCATCGGTCCCATAACCACCGGAACTCCAAGCTTACAGATAAATGAGGGAGCTCGGGGAGAGACAGGGATAGGTTGATGCACGACATTAACGTGATGGCTGGCGATCAAAGCCCGCACCATCTGGCGCTGTATGTATTGGTTTACCAGCACCATGAGTGTGCCCAATGTTGCCTCAGCGACTCGTCGCGGTAAATACGCATTTAGACGCCAAATCAGCTTGTGGAACCACTTGTCGGGGATGAAGTGAATTCTCTCGCCGTCGTTCGGGAACAGTCCTTCCAGTTCCTCCCGAGTCCTGCCATGGACGATAAGCCATGCTTCCAGTCCACGTGCCCGAAGGCGGGAATAATAGTGCAAAGGGAGTGAAGCTTCACCTCCGAATCGAAAGGAGGCGTTCTCTGCGACGATACAAACCCGAACTGCCTCTCGATCTCTTGTTCCCATGCCGGCTACCGCAACGCCCCGTTGGGGAAGAGACTGTAGTATCCGAATTTCCTTAGCCAAGACTTGACGGTCTGGTCCCTGCGGTACGTGCCGGGGGTTAACTCTATAAAGGGTAATACAGTACCCGGGCGGTCCATTACGTTGTCAGAGTCCAGCCACCCCCGATTTGTCGCTTCTTCCAGCCAGTATTTCGCTTCCCCTCCGGCATGGAAGCACTTGACGGTTGAGAACGGTTCATGACGCAATAGCTGAGGTCCGGGAACACGCAGCTTGCGGAGCAAACGGACACCCTGGCTGCGCCGCCAGCAATGCCAATGCTCAGGCGGGAGATATCCACCTCCTATACGCATCGCGATTGCTGCCCAAACGATGGCTTCTATATGCATGCTGAACCTGGCATTCGGGTGATCTTCCACACCCAGTTGGTCCAGTAGCCACTCTAACCAATCGAGATCGATCTGGGCGCGCCAATGGGCCACTCCAATGTCCACATGATGCGCCAGGGCGATACTCCTCCCGATGGCGGTATCTACGATTTCAGCGGGGAGGAGGCAGTTGGGTCTCTGCCACATGAGCAGCAGGCCTTGATCCAGGGTGGTCTCAAAGCAGAACTTATTCGGAAAGTAGAGATCCGGATCAAGTACAACCATCTCGTCATCTTCACAACTGAGTAGAAGCGGATCGGTAATCTTCCGCCAGCAGGGATGCCCACCGCGGAAAAGACGCAGGTTAGGGAAGCGGCCCAATATCATGGATTCATGATCGTCTAAGTCGGCCTTGGCGAAAACGTCGCAACGATGGCGGTTGGCGAATGGATAGCTGGCCGTTTCCTCGATAAGCACCTGTTTATCCGAATTCGTGTCCGTGATCAGGTGTAAATGGATCTGCTCCAAAGCATTCGTCAGCAGGCTTTTCAAGCCATGTTTCGCGTAGGGGAGGGACCGAGGCGAGAGGATCATGAAAAGCCGGCGCGTAACTGCTGTTTTAGAGAGAACCATAGTCGCTTTTCACAACCTACAGTCTGCGCATACAGGGAACGCCGCGGTTCCAAATATCGTCGTCGGCGGTATTTGTCACAATGTCATCGGAACCGGTAAATCGAATCAAGCGTAAGTTGAATCCTCTGTTATCACGCGTTCAGGATCGTCATCGCCGGCCGCAGTGCCCTCGCTATTCCAGGACGGGTTCCATTTGGGGTTTCCTCCCTCCATCCGAGCTTCGAAAGCACTTAAGTCCTCACGAGTCGCTCGATTCGCCCAGCGATAAGAAATTTTGTTGATGATGACCGCCATACCCGGGATCTGCAGCCGCTCCAATAAGCGTGCAGCACGAGTCAACTGCACCTTCGTCGTTTTTCCGGCTTCAGCGATGAGTATGGTTACATCGGCAAAGCGTGCCAGGTATTCGGTTTCGGCCGAGATCAAAATGGGCGAGGCGTCGACCAAAACGATATCGAAATCTATAGTTAGGTCTTTGAAAGACTGATCCATTATGTTTCTCAGCGGCGGCAGCTTGGGTGAGAACGGCTGAGCGATGACAGCAGTAGACCGAACGTCAGCCTCCTGCCTCCTCACATGCGCACCGCCCACAGCACGATGCGCAGACTGTTCGAGATTGAGTGTGACGTAGGCCACCGGAGGGGTTACGCCAGAGGCGTCGATCGTCAACGTTTTCTGGCCTAACTTAGCCAGCGTACCGCCCAGGTTCTCGACGATCGATGTGGTGCCGGCCCCTGCATTCACTGAGGTAAGCACGATCGTACGTACGCCTCCGGTGCGGGCAGCCTGATCGATACCTCCCGCCACGCGCAGGGTACCTTCATCGAATACCTGCATGGAGACATCCTGGTCATGGAAGAGCGATCCAATGGGAGAAAATCCCAGGATCTGCTCGACATCAATGCCGTTACGGATGCGGCGATCGAAGAAATCGATGAGAACCACGGTACCTATTGCTATCAATGCAGCGAATGGAAGCAGTAAGGGGAGAATCAGCCTGGTGATGCTCGGCAATGGGCCCATGGGAACCCGTGCAGACGAATACAAATGAACCGAGCCGGGTGACTTGCTTTCAAGCTCCAGATTTCTTGTCCGCTCATCCAAAGTGGCGTATCTCGCTTGAAGAGCGGCGATTTCAGCCCTGAGGATCTGGGACCGTTGAAAGCTCGGTGCAGCATCGGTTGCTTGCTTGGTATTAGACTCCAAATCGGAAAGTAATTTAGCTCTCAACCGTGCTGGCACGAAGCAGGTTAGTGCGTAGCTTCTGCTCCAGGTTGGCCGCGGCATGGCTGCGCAGGTTTGCCTGCATCTGCTGCAAGGCAGTTTCGATCTCCGAGAGCTGCTCCTCAGTGGTCTTTCGCAGAGGATGATTCGGCGTCATCCCCGCCAGCTGATCCATGAGCAAAGCCCTCTTTTGACTAAGCGAGGCTTTGAGCGCTAGCAGGCTTTGATCAGAAGCGATGATTTCGTCGGCGGCGGCATCAAGTGCAGAATTTGGTGAACCTATACCGCCGTTCTCCAAGGCGGAGAGCTGTGCCTCAGCCTCAATTCGTTGTTCGTGCGCCACCGCGAGGTCCGTTCGCAGTTTCGCCACCTGTGTGTCGATCTGATCCGTACCTTCGGATGAGATTTCGGCTACGCCAAGTGCCTGGCTTATCTGTGTTTGCTCCCGGAGCTTATCCGTCAGATCATTTTGCACCTGGGTACGTTCTTGGCGTAGGGCCTCCAGTCGTTTGTCCCGGCCGTAGAATTCCTCGTCCTTCGTTCTCTTCTAGATAGCTGTCGGTCACGGCGTTGACGATTTCCGCCAGGTGGGTAGGGTCGCTGCCGTCCAGGCTGATCTGCACCTGGTAGCTCAGACCGTCGCGCTTCACCGTTAAGCTGTGCTGTAGTCGGTCGACCGCGGACTCCAGACTTTCTCCTGGAAACCGCCAGACTCCTGGTTTGAGCTTACGCACCGCGTCGGTGAGCACGTTATAGCCCGCAACCGAGTGAACCTGCTCCTCGATATAGGAATCGTAAGGGTATTCCTGCTCCTCACTGGCTTTTAGTGTGGCTGGAAAATTTGGTGACACGTAGACCACGCTGGTTGCTTCAAACGTAGGACGATGTCGAGCCCGGAACGCAACTCCGACGCCTACGACCAAAAGAGCGATCAGCGTTGCGAGCATTTTGTGCAGCCGCAAGCTTCGCATTACGTCGATTCTTGATACCCAGTCCGGCCTGGAGTCGAGCGGCAGAGACGGTTCGGATTGGCTTAGCTGCTTAATATGCATGGAAAGGACCTTGGCGATCAACGGAACGGCTATAGTGAACGTTTATGCACTTAGGCCTCAGTGCTTCATGACCATGGCACGATAGAAAAGCTGTATCAGTGAGCTATAGCGGCAACGGCGGCCAAAGTCGCGACTCCGCTCAGTCGCTGGATAACGTAAGTCGACTTGTAGAAGCCGCTTTGCGGTACAAACACCACGTCCCCTGCGTGCAATTTAACTTCGTCTGTGCCGGTAAGAGTGAGTAGGGTTTTGAAAGGAATAGTTGAAATCCTCCCGGTTGAGGGCTGAATCACCTGGATATTTTGGCCCGCGCACTCGGCTAGGCCCCCCGCCTGCGCCAGTACAGACGCCAAAGTCGAATCCGGGGTGAGAGGAATGGCCCCAGCATGCATCACGCTTCCCATCACGGATACGAACACCTCCTGCTGAGCCGGGACAAAAACAATGTCATTGCGTCGCAACCGCAGATCAGCCATCGAATTGCCACCCTGTAACAGCTCTCTCAGGTTGACCCAGACTACCTGATCGTTACCTCGATAGATAGCACAACGCTCCGGAATTCCATCGCGTACCGCGGACACATTGCTCGTTCCGGTGCCGGCATTGGCGAGCAGTCCTGCCCTGGCGATTACATCAAGCAGGGTCGGGGTATTGTCGAAGTACAGCACGCCCGGATGCTGCACGCTGCCGAGAATGATGACCCGGTTAGATCCATACTTGTCTACGTTGACCGTAACCGTAAGGTCCTTATAGTACGGCGATAGGGAGTTTACAATCAGCTTAGCGACTTCGTTACGGTTCTTGTCTGCAACGTCGATGGGACCAACCAGCGACAACGTGATACGACCGTCGGGTCCCACCACTTTCTTGCCGCTCAGTTCCGGGTGTCCCGTAAATTCAAGGCTGATCTCGTCCCCAGGCCCCAATGAGTACTCCTCATTGGCTGCCGGTTCAAAATTCTGCAAAGCTTTCATCGGGCTTATCTTGAGCTGCGGATCGCTGCTTTGAGAGCCATCAGCCGTGCTCTCTTGCCCGAGGACGCTATGCGTGTTCATGGTTAGAAGCAGCCCCGCAAAGAGCACCCTCGCCGGAAGAATGACCCGTTTCATAAGATCTCCAATGAATTGCTGATCCGTAGCACGCGTTCCAAAGCGACGCCAAGGACGCTTCCGGCCGCCGTTTCTAACGAGACCTTTTACGCCGCCGGTTGACGTTCGGTTCGAACCCATGCGGCTTCTGGGCGCGAACTACGGAGGAGACTGGGAAGCATACAAAGTTTCCAAAGGATGTAACCCGGCACGCGAGCCAGAATACGCATATCTCCTGCAAAATCGGAACCAGACCATGCGGCGGCCAGGACGTGACCTCCAATGGCAGTCACCGCAAGCAGGACATACACTCGCACCCATACTAACGGAAAACACCCGGCAATCAACAGCAGAAAGACGGCATGCCCGATAGGCAGAGACGTCAGGTCCAATAGCGGTTCCAGTATCCGCAGTCGACCTTGCGTCAGTTGCTTGAGAAGAGGAACGAACCAGGTCCGGGCGGCGTTCGCTCGTCCACCTTCCCACCGTGAACGCTGAGTGACTTCGCCTTGCTTCGAGGAGGGCATAACTGAGGACACTTTCGCATCGTGGAGGAACTGGACCCTCTTGCCGGATAGTACCAGCCGGATATGAAATTCAAGGTCTTCGACGACAGAGAGAGAGTTGTACGAATTTTGTGCAAGCAGCGCTTGCCGGATGGCAAAGCCGTTGCCTACGATGCCCGCTGAAAGTCCAAGCCGATCACGACCAGCCGGCCGTACCACATTAAAACCGCGAAACGCGAGCGCGGTGAGTCGGGTCGCCGGTCGCTCCGCGGAGCTATCCATCTCATATCTGCATTGCACCGCTTCTGCGCCATTGGCTATGGCCTCGCGCACCGACGCTAATCAGATTGCTGGAGACAGTTGAATCCGCGTCCACCACGAGAGTCGCATCCACGCCTTGAGAGGAAGCATAGGCAAACCCAACCGATAGAGCGGAACCCTTGCCTTTGGCAAGAGGATTGTCGTAGATAAGGACTTCCGCTCCGGCCTCCGCGGCACGCGCCGCCGTACGATCCGAGCAGTTGTGCGCGACGGCAATGATACGTGTATCGACGCCAGCGGCCGAAGCTCGCAGGCTCTTCACGCAAGATGCAATCAAAAGCTCTTCATTGTGCGCCGGAATGATGACGGCTAAATGCAACGGAGCCGAAACCGCGGAGTGCGCGGAGGTGCGTTTAGGCAAGAGCGAAGCAAGCGTCAGAACCAGCGAGTTCCGCAACCAAAGGTAGCGTGAGCAGAACCAGGGTTCCGGCGATGGGCTCGGATACGTAGGATGTCATGAGCATAGCTTGAGAACCAAAGTCTGCAAGGATGTCGGCACTAGCGGGTCGCCGAAGAGCTCGTGCTAGGGCGGCCAGTGCCGAGCTTGGTAGCTTGACTGAAGAACACAATTTTCCTGCACAAATCCTTCAGCATTTCCACCTGCACATGCTTGTCGCGTGCAGGACTGGTGAAACTATGTACCACAATCGTTTCTGAAGCTGAGGGAGTCTCCGACTTCCTGACCCGGTAAAGAGCATCGCTGACGGTAGAGGTAGTCCCGAAATAGCCCTGCATTCGTGCTGCGCGAAAGACCCTGATGACATGAGGGGGCGCGGCAGTCAACCAAAGTTGGCGTTCGCGGTCATTCATTTTCTTTGCCAAATGGACAAGAAGGCCAAGTGAATCTAGGCCAAAATAGGTCGTCTTAGCCAGATCTAGTACGATGTGCCGATCCTCTTGATAAGCGTGCCCAAGTTGTTCTTCCAACTCAGTGACTAAGGAACCGGTCAAGTTACCGCTGATAGAAATGACCGCGGCATTGCCTTGCCGATCCGTTAACACGGTTGGGTTCCTCCCTATTCTCGGTTGGATTGCATTCGCCGCAACCTGTGCCGGCAGGTGGCGCGCCAAGCCATACGCATCCACCAGGTATCGTTGTGCCAGCCGTCGCGGCTCTTGGGCGGCGCGGTACAGCCATTCCAGCCCAGCCGATTGCATCCAAAGGGGGGCCCGTGAAAATTCACCAGCGAGAAAGTCAAGCGAAGCACCCACGCCCATGCAAAGCGGAACTTTCAGGCGATGGCGATGCATGGCCAGCCATCGTTCCTGCTTGGGGTGCCCCATCGCGACGAGGAGCACGTCTGGTTGCGCCTGCTCGATGCGGCGCAAAATCCCCTCGTGGTCCATCTCTGAAAGCGATCTGACCGGAGGAGAGTCGCGACCCACAATATCGAGCTTCGGAAAGCGCTTCTTGAGAACTTCGGCGGCGCGGCGGGAGCTCCTTTCACTCGCGCCTAGCAGATAAATTCCGTAACGCCGTCTGGACGCGAGTTCCGCCAAGTGAGGAATTAAGTCTATGCCGGAGACACGCTCCTTGAGCTTGGCGCCTATCAGACGTGATGCCCACACGATCGGCATCCCATCGGGGACGATCAAATCGCAGGAGCAAAGCATTTCTTGGAGAGAATGGTCGTGGATGGCATTGATAGCAAAATCGAGGTTCGCGGTGGCCACCTGGTGGAATCCCCGCTCCTCGATCTTCTCTTCGATTACATCGAGGGCTTCGCGCATCGTGACATTGTCAAATGGCACCCCAAGAACTGCCACCGACCTGCGGTTCCAATCCGACATCACTTGACTCCGTCCTTGCTCTTGAACTCGTGGTCTGTCGACTTCACAAGGCTCCGCCATCGTCAGCCCCATCGAGACCCAGATTCAGCAGCTAGGTCTCGACGATGGGCTGGCTTTGCGGTTGTCCGGTGCGTGATTGCCCAGCTTCCACTCTGGTTAATCCCACAGCCTAAGAGAAACATGCCTGCGGTCACTTTTCTTGCTTTGGACAGCACGACAATGGGGGGATACGAGCCTCATTTGCAATTTGTGGGCCAAAATAGGTTGCATTGAAATCAAGGTGTTTGCTTATACTCTGTCGTCCTGAGCCGCTCTACTTCTGCTAACTTTCCCAAAGTTGAGCAAGTCTTCCAACTCGGCTGGACTGAATTTGCCTATTTTCAGGTAACTAGCTGAGTGGCTCTCTAAGGTAACCACAGTAAAACTCTGGTAAGTACATTAAAGAAAAGTTTAGGAACCCAGCCGCAATGGGTTACGATGAACCCAATTTCCTGGGTGGGTCAAAGATCATCTTCGGTCATCGTCGTCGGATCAATTGGCGATCTTATTCCGACTTAGCTTATCGATTGCTTATCTGCCAAACCTTGCTGTACTAGAAATTCACTGAAGAATTCACTGAAGAGTGCATCGCCCCATTTGGTGCTCTCTGCCTGGAGGGAAGATGATTCGCAAAATCCTGTTGGTCGGTGAGAATTCGGAAGCGCACAACCATCTCGTGCGCAGCCTGGCGGCATATGGAGTCCAGGTCGTCGCGCAACCGACATTGCGAGCAGCCGCCTCACTGCTAGGCGGTCCGGAGAAGGCAGCGTCGGTCCTCGTTCTCGATATGCAGCTGCTCTCTCAGAGCGATGCTGACTTGCTGGCTGATCTGAGTGAACAGCATCCTCAGGTGCAAATATTGGTTTTTGTTTCGAGGGCAGGTCGACAA
This sequence comes from uncultured Acidobacteriaceae bacterium, assembly GCA_963821315.1. Taxonomy (GTDB): domain Bacteria; phylum Acidobacteriota; class Terriglobia; order Terriglobales; family Acidobacteriaceae; genus PALSA-350. The sequence continues at coordinate 35,243 of CAWGDP010000031.1, forward strand.
GAAGCCCTCAGTCGGCTGCAGACCTGTAACCAGATCAAGGTGGCCAGCGTGTCACTTGAAGATGCAGCTGCTTGGGCATCGATCATTTATGTCATCACCGAGGGTTCGCTCGAGACGGGAATGCGTCACGAGCCAGGCCAGCGGGCATCCAAAGATCGCGAGGATGCAGCAGATTCGCTCTATGATGAAGAGTTCTTACGGCGAGTAGGGTGCTCCGACGTTCCTGTCTTGCTGCATGGCGAGACTGGGGCGGGCAAAGAAGTCATGGCGAGAAAGCTATGGACCTACTCCAACAGGGTTGGCAAGCCGTTCCTGAAATTGAATTGTGCCGCGCTCCCTTCCGAGCTTATCGAAAGTGAGCTCTTTGGCTACGAAAAGGGCGCTTTCACCGGCGCCATGATGGATAAACCTGGCAAGTTTGAGCTGGCCCAGGATGGAACGATACTGCTGGACGAGATCGGAGACATGGATACCCGACTTCAGGCCAAGCTGTTGCAGGTGCTGCAGGACGGTGACGTTCAGCCGCTAGGCAGTAGCCGCACTATCAAGGTAAATGTCCGGATCATGGCCGCAACCCACCGTGATTTGCATGCAGCCATCGCGCAGGGCACCTTTCGGGAAGATCTTTATTACCGGCTCAGTGTGATCAACATTACCATCCCGCCGCTGCGCGAACGCCGCCATGAGATTATTCCTCTGGCTCAGCAATTGCTCTTACGTCACGTCGGCCCGGCCTCACCGGTTCCCTCTATTCCTGAGGCGTTGCGGCAGGCGATGCTGGACCATCCGTGGCCAGGAAATGTCCGCGAACTTGAGAACGTGATGAGACGCTTCTTGGTGTATCAGGATCCCGCCTTGCTCGCCGCGGAACTGACCGATCCGTTCGACTCACCCAAGCCCCGGCTTGCGGTAGCCAGAGAGTTAAGTGCTGCCCGTGCTCCACAGAATAATAACCGCTTGAGCTTTGATCGTTTCGCCGAAGCCTCGCGCACCGCAGAATCCAAATTGCTGCTCGAAACGCTGGAGTCCGTCCGCTGGAACAGACGCCAAGCCGCTGTACAGCTGAATATCGATTACAAGGCGCTCCTTTATAAGTTGCAAAAGCATGGAATCGTGGAAAGCAAGGCCAAGCGAAGAGAAGTCAGTGCCTGACACAGCCTTGAGGCCCGGCTCCTCATGCAGCAGCCAGCTTCCGATGATTGGCTTCTGAGTTAGGCTATGCTCGATAATCTGCGAGAAGATTGGCGGACACACGACAGGCAGCTCCTTCGTCAGGGTTTGTGGGTGATGACAGTCTATCGATTCGGGAGATGGCGCTACAGGATTCGCCAGCGCTGGATCAGAGCACCCTTTTCGGCGATCTATAAGTTGCTCAAGCTAATCTCCGAAATCCTCACCGGGATAGACCTCCCTTGTGAGGCAATTGTAGGCCGGCGTTTCCGGATCGATCATTTTGGTGGAATTGTCATCAGCGGCGATACCGTCTTTGGAGAAGATTGTGTTGTGCGCAATGGGGTAACGGTGGGACTAAGGAATACCGGCAAACGTGGTTCCCCGGTCATCGGAAGCCGTGTCGATATCGGCGCTGGAGCCAAGATTCTCGGCCCGATTCGGATAGGCGACGATGTCGCGATTGGCGCGAATGCTGTGGTGCTGATCGACGTGCCGCCTAATTCGATTGCCGTCGGAGTTCCTGCTCGTGTCCTTCCGCGTAAGCCAAAGATGATTGAAGCTGCGCCATAAACGCCATACACCTTGAAGCGGAAAATCGATGAAAGACCCTATGCTCGCGATCGTGATTATCGGACGGAACGAAGGTGACCGCTTGGCTTCCTGCTTGCAGTCCGTGGACTCGATACGGGCGGAGGCTGAGTTAATCTACGTTGATTCCGCCTCTGCCGATGGAAGCTCACAGGTCGCCAGCGATTTCGGTGCCCAGGTCATCGTTCTTCACGGTGGAATCCAGACCGCAGCACGCGCCCGCAACGCTGGGTGGCAAAGGGCCGTCGCTCCTTATGTTCTCTTCCTCGATGGCGATACTATACTGAACCAGGGTTTCCCAGCAGCTGCTCTCAAAGTACTTGAATCCGAGCCGAGTATCGCGGCGGTGTGGGGCCATCGCCGGGAACTCTACCCTGAGCATTCGCTATATAACCGGGTCTTGGACCTTGACTGGATCTATCTTGCAGGGATCACGGATTATTGTGGCGGAGATGTGGTGATGAGGCGGAGCGCCATTGCAGAAATCGAGGGATACGATCCAAGCCTGATTGCTGGCGAAGAACCGGAGCTCTGTCGCCGTCTGCGGGCCCGGGGCTACCGCATTATGCATATCGATTTCCCCATGACCCGGCACGATTTGAATATGATGCGTTTCAGCCAATACTGGCGGCGTGCCGAGCGTGCCGGTCATGCCTACGCTGAAATCTCCGACCGCTTCCGCGGAAGTGCGGATCCAATGTGGTTGCAGGAGAGCAACAGGAATTTGCTTAGCGGAGGCTTCTGGATCGGCTGGCTCCCGATTGCCCTAATGCTGGGCGCGCTTAAGAGCTTGTGGATCATCCCATGGCTCTCCCTGCTGCCTCTCCTGTCGGCTCGGTCGGCGTGGAAGGCTCGCTACAAAGCGCCGGGCGAAACGATGCTGCTTCTGCTTTACGGTCTCCATTCTCACCTTCAACAAATACCAATACTGATTGGGCAGTTGCGATACTTTCTGGGTCGCCACGCAGGCGAGCAACGTAAGCAGATCGAGTATAAGCAGGGAGCTAACGCCTGACCGTGTGCTGTCGATTAGGCGGGGTCACGAGACCGCAGGGGTCACCAGACCGAATCCGAGGCAGCCTATGACCTTAGCAGCCGGTGCCTCGTAGAACCACTTCGGCTGTTTTGACCAAGATTTTTAAGTCCAACCAAAAACTCCAATTCTCGACGTATGCCAGATCAAGTGCAACGTAGCGATTGAACGACGGATCTTGGCGTGCATGAACCTGCCAGAGCCCGGTGATCCCTGGTAGGACCTCAAGCCGGCGAAAATGTTCCAGCTCATACTGGCTGACCTCTGTCGCAAGCGGTGGTCGCGGGCCAACCAGGCTCATATCGCCACAAAAAACATTAAACAGCTGGGGTAGTTCATCAAGGCTAAATTTCCGCAGTGTGCGGCCTATCCGCGTCAATCGAGGGTCTTTCCTGATCTTGAAGAGAATTCCATCACGCTCGTTTAAAGCGGCCAAGGTCGGTTTGAGTTGATCTGCATTGGCAACCATTGTCCGGAACTTACAGCAAGGAAAGACACGTCCCCTCTTCCCAATGCGACGAGAGACGTAGAACACCGGTCCTGGCGAATCGAGTTTTATCAACAGCGGGACGATCAAGAAAGTCGGTGACAGTGCAATCAGTAAAAGCGAAGACAGGACTAAATCGCATAGCCTCTTTAACAGATTACCGAGAAGCTTGCCGTTACGGCGATGCAGTGCCACGACCGGTAAAGTGCCAAGATACTCAATGGGTGCATCCGGTGTGAGGTCATCGTAAAAACCGGGGATTACCAGCACCTCAATATCCAGGTCGCGGCCTATCTCCGTAAGCTCGATCACCGCTGGTGTGGGACAGCGTTCCGCAATAATGATCTCATCTACGAAGAACTGTCTTGCAATAGCTTTGACCTGTTTTAGATCTCCGAGTACAAATTGCTCGGCCTCCAGGACGGAACTCTCGCCATGGGTCTCGACGAATCCTTTGAAGACGCGGCCGAGATGGCCGCGTCTGTCGATCTGTTTGCGCACCACATTGCCCATGTGGGAGGTGCCCACGATTAACACGTTCTTGGTGTCAATACCCCGTTGATACTTGCGGTAAAGGGACCGACGCCAGAGCCAGCGTAGCACGCAGAGAAAGGCAGTTGTAAGGGCGATGAAGTAGGCGACGAAGCCGCGCGCGACGGTTGTGTCATGCACCACATACAGGCCACCGCAGAGCAAAAGACCAGCGCCAAAACAAGCTTGGATCGTCTTCCGCTGCTCGTGCAAGGAACCCTGCGCCTGCAGAGGACCGTAGAGGCCATCTCGCCTATTGATGATCAGCAGCGCCAAAGCAAAGAAAAGAAGATACCCGGTTTGAATGGGAAAATCGCTTCCGTTGAGAAGCCAAGGCCGTCCGTGAAGCCACATGGTTGGGGACAGGTCGAAACGAAATATCGAAGCTAAGCAAAGCGCGACCAGAACGGCGACTCCATCTGCCGCCATCATGACGAAGGTGTTTAATGCCGCTTCGCTAGGCGACTTGCGGCGCTCTACAGCGGGGCGCAGTGCCGGGGCAGTGTATGCGGCTCCCATCGGTTTCGAAACGGATTCTGATGCAGCCATCTTGATCTCTCTTAGGCGATCCTTGCAACGTGGCCTTAAGCCGTAGCCGTCCCACGAGGGCTACTTGGTGGTTGCAGCGCAACGCGTGGCGAGAAGATAGACCGGAGTTCTGATTGTGCCCGGCTTCACTCTCTCGAGGCGTTGTGGGCGGTTGATCATTAACGCAGCTTACAGGCCTCTTGCGAAGACTCCACCATCAAATGCCGCGGAAAGGGCAAAGGCTGACTATCTGCCGAAGCGGGAACTAGATAGACGTGACATCAAGTAATACATGCCGCTATGGCGGAAAGAATCATAAGGCATCAAGCTTTGCGAATTCATCGTATTTGGAAACCCGATGTTGGAAGTTCTTGTGTAGGAGTCAACGGTTTTTGTTCTTACGAATGCGAAGAGCATATCCTGATTTTCGCAGAATAGCAGCTCATTTTGGTAATCGCAATGCCCCATGATGGGCGAGTTACTTTTGAGTGTCTCGGCTGGTGGCGTGTCGAGCTATTAGTCTTTTAGCGTGACGTTGGATAAGTGGAAAGGCAATCGGAAAAAAGGATAATTTGTTGAATAACTTGTGGCAAGCGGTGCGCTGAGTCTCTCTAAAAAGAATTCACAACGTCCAATACGGCAGTAAGTGTTGCCAAAATGGTTGTACATATGTTATCCAAGTCGTTCTCCCCAGTCAGATTCAGCGGGTTCAGGCGCGGCTTCGCGCCCTGATGAATCCCGTATACCTTCTTTCGATTCTCGCATTTAAATGAGAGGAGCAAATAGATGAAGGCAGTAGCGACCACAATTGCAGATGTCCAGGTTCTTGAACCTAAGGTCTTTGAAGATAGTCGCGGTACTTTTTTCGAAAGCTACAACGAGCGCGCTTTGGCGGAATTGGGTATTAAGGGTCCTTTCGTTCAGGACAACCAGTCCTTCTCCCGGCGGGATGTAGTGCGCGGTCTCCACTACCAGATTCACCATCCTCAGGGAAAGCTGATCCGCTGTCTGAGTGGAGAAATCTACGACGTCGCGCTCGATCTCCGGCGGCATTCGCCCACATACTGCCAGTGGGTGGGTGAAGTTCTGAGTAGCAGCAATCGCAAAATGCTTTGGATTCCTCCGGGTTTCGCGCACGGTTTCATGGTGCTGTCGGAAAGCGCCGAAGTGCTTTATAAGACCACAGACTTCTATGCGCCGCAGGATGAACGTACGCTTTTATGGAACGACCCGGCGCTGAAGATTGATTGGCCGCGCGGGAATCGGGCCATTCTCTCCGCCAAAGATCTAGCCGGTTCCACCCTGGAGCACGCCCACGTCTACGAACACGTCGGAGTTTACGATCAAGAGGGTCAGCCCGCGGAAGAAACCGCCGCCCATGCCCTTAAAGCATGAAGTTCTTATTGTACAAAGATGGCCTGCGAGTTCCTTTGTGCCCGGTGCTTTCTACGGTGCGCGTTCCGGCTCCGGACGTGTCTCTTTCTCTTGACCGGCCCTTGATTGGGTCCGTTAAGCTCTTCATTCCACGGCAAAACTGCAAGATGTTTGCCAAACGGTTAGACTACTCAATGATGAGTTTCTCCCATACGCGCCTCTTTCGGCCTATCGATTTCTGGCCGATTCAGAAATAGCTTGCCCAGACAGCAACGGCCTAGCCGGCGGATACGGGCGTCCACCAGAATATTAAGCTGTCGACGCGCGGTCCTGTCCACCGGAACAATCCCTAAACCAATGCACTACCGGCCAACGGATTTGATCGGGCGATGATGGGAAGATAGAGCCGAGAATTTCCGATACAGTGCGGTCAGCCGGCGCGATGAATACCACGTCCTTTGTGCGGTATAGAAATCGATACAGGCCTTCACCAACCTTGGTTCTTGCCATGGAACGTCATGATATGCCGTACTAAGATACGCGCTTGTTGGATCACTCCCCCATTCCTGGGGAAACAATGCAATCACAGCCCGATCACTGATCGGGTTCGTCGCCGGGATCGGATCGCCGCCGGCAATTGCGGAAAGTGCCACCGGCAGATCATGGTGCGTTCCCATTGGGAGGTGACAGATTTGGGTAGCCCTGGCATTCATCTCTATAAGAGTCGCGTATCCGTTCTGCTCCCCAAGAATGAAATCAAATCCGAGCAACCCCGAAAGTGCCAGTTTGTTGACGATCTTCTCAGCGCTCCGTGACATTTCCGGGCTATCGATCAATCGCAATACCGATGACGGTCCTCCTGGGCTTTGTGTCTTGATTACTTCAACCGCTAGGGCGGCAACGATTTCACCTTCCCAGCATGCAACGGAGATTGTCGCGTCTCTTCCAGGTACTAGGACCTGCGCATTTACCACGGGCGCACGCCTCTGTATCCACGGCGTGAGCAACGTTCGATCCTGATCACACAGTGCGCGCTTAATTGCGCGGGCTGCGATTGGAGGCGCGCTGAGCTCCGCGAACGCCTGCTGTGCCCTGGACACGGTGCGAACCACTTGCACGCCCCGGCCCCCTGCAGAACCATCCGCCTTAAGGATCGCCGGTAGACCATTGCGCGACAACCATTCTGTCAGGTTGTCCTTGGTCACAACCGAAGATTCAGGAACGCGAAGTCCCAGGGAACGAGCCAAAACCATCAAATCGCTTCTCGACTCAAGGATCGGGAAAGAGGTGTGCGGTCCGAGGGACCGTCGCAGTACGGCTATGGTAGGAGTCTCGGCCCTACCCGGTTGGGACAAATCCAAGTACAGCCGATGGAGATGAATTGCAGATAGATCGTCACAGGGAACAATTAGATCTGGTTGGCCCTCTTTGATCGACGCATGAAATGAAGCGCTGGGAGCCAGGCCGCGAAAAGTATACCTATGCCGCAGGGCCCTCGTCTTGACGGCAGGGTGGCCCCGCGGACCGACCATCTCCACGTAACACCCGATATCTGAAAAGGCGATAGCCAACCGAGCAGCAGAAAACCAGCGGCAGGTCGTTGCCAACAAAATCTTCGGCTTCATCTAATCCTTCACGAACAAACTAAAGGCCACGAGAATATTAGCCTGATTGCACATTGAAAACAAAGGACTAAGGTAATGAAATCCAAAATCAGTCCACATTCTTCAGCCATAGGTGGGGATTGTTCGGGTGGCTGGACCTGACCTTCTTGGAGCCATTGACATCACGTATATATAATCGCCTCTACGTTGAGGATTTCCCCCCAAATTCCAACCATTGTGTTGAGTAGGTCTATGTTCATCTTCGTATGCGAGGAATGGAATAAATGAAAGAAATGGTGGATGTAGTCATTGTGGGGGCGGGGCCGTACGGTCTGTCTATTGCCGCACATCTGCGGGAGACTGGACTGAATTTCCGCATCTTCGGCAACCCTATGCAGACCTGGAGTGAGCAGATGCCTGTAGGCATGCTGCTAAAGTCCGACGGATTTGCCTCGAACCTCTCCGATCCGGCATCCGCCTTCACCCTCCGCGACTACTGCGCAGAGAAAGGCCTTCCATATGCCGACGTGGGGATCCCGGTGCCGCGCGAGACATTTGTCGCCTACGGACTTGAATTTCAGAAGCGCTTTGTGCCGAACCTGGAGCAGACGTATATCACGGAGGTCCGGTCCGCTGACAATGGGTTTCAGCTCAAGACCAGTCAGGGGGAGACCTCGTGGGCTCGCAAGGTGGTACTCGCTGTCGGCATTAGTCATTTCAGTTACCTGCCGGCATTCCTTGCCGACCTCTCCGAACAATATGTAAGTCATAGCTTCCAACATAACGATCTCAGCTCCTTTAAGGGGAAGAAGGTCGCCGTCATCGGTGCTGGGGCTTCGGCTGTCGATCTTGCGGCGCTTCTCAATGAAGGGGGGGCCGAAGTTCAGTTGGTCGCTCGCCGTAAGGCGATCGCGTTTCACACACCCTCAAAGGAACCACGCCCTCTCCTAAAAAGGATTACGCACCCACGCTCTGGCCTCGGCCCCGGGTGGCGATCCAGGCTCTGTACGGACGCGCCGTTAGGCTTCCGCCTTATGCCTCAGAAATTTCGCTTCTGGATAGTCCAGAAACACCTTGGACCCGCCCCGGGGTGGTTCATTCGCGACAAGGTAGTTGGTCGATTTCCGTTGCATCTTGGCGTCACACTCAAGGGGGTCACGGTCGAGAATGATCAGGTGAAGATCGGCTTCGTTGACGGCAGCGGCCAGGACCAGGAGTTGGTGGTTGACCACGTCGTTGGTGCGACCGGCTTCAAGGTCGCGATTTCAAAATTGAAGTTCCTCGACGAGGGTCTTCGCCAACAGATCTCCACCATCCAGGACACGCCTGTCCTGTCCAGCAACTTCGAATCCTCTGTCCCTGGCCTGTACATGGTCGGTATCGCATCAGCCAACTCCTTTGGCCCGCTGACGCGATTCGCGTTCGGCGCAAAGTTCACCGCCAACGCATATCCTCGCGTCTCGCGAGAGCGATCGAGCGACAACCTGTTTCAGTCTATTTCACGCAAGAACGCCATTCCTGAACGGTCGCCTCGGGAAAATCCTTTGCGTCCGGGGAAAACAGCGATGTAGTTTTGTCGAGCAAAGACTGCTCGAAGAAGGCCAAAACGTAAGTATTAAGAATGTGAGCTACACGTTTTGGCGCTACCGAGCCCGAGCCCGATAACCGGCGCAGCGGAGACATGAAGATTTGATCGGTAAAGTCGTGATGGACCAGTCCGTCGATGATAATGCGAACGCCGCCACATCGTTCGAGCAACCTCATTTTGGACTCGGCAAGAATGTTCCACATGCGTGATGTTTCGGCCAGGCGAGGATTGTCAGTATGCTCCCCGGGGGTAATCATCCAAGGCGAGTCGATCAACACTACCGGCTTGTCCAGACCATGCAAAAATGCCGCCCCGTGTAGCACTCCATCCAATTCCAGTGCTACAAGCACCCGAGGGTCTTCCCTGGCTAGTTCTACGGAAACAGCTCCGCCAAACGAGTGGCCGTAGGCTCCCACGCGATCCGTGCGCATGCGGGACTCCAGCGGATGACCGGGGGTGCGATCAAAATTCTCCAGTTCATCCAGCACAAAACGGCAGTCCGCGGTTTGGATGGCGACTTCCTGGTCGGCCATGGCAAAGCGCTCCGGCATGGGAATATAACGAGCCAGCGAAAAGCCCAGATCGAGAGAATAGTCCGGGTTTGCTACGCTGCCGTCCTCCAATTCGACCATGCTGGAGTTGTAAGGGTGAGAGATGGCGACGACGATAAAGCCGTGGCTGGCCAAATCCTGGGTCATGAAGGTGCTGCGATTGCGAAAACCCCACCAGGCAGGATTGTAGACAATCACCGGAAAGCGTCCTGTGGCGACCGGTGCATCCTGCAAAGAATCCGTCTTGAGTACCGCCTGATAGGAGGAGCGGCGGCTGGTTTCCTTCCTCCTTCGATACACGGCTCTTTTCCAGTTAGCCGTAGCTGCCGGATACCACAACTGGGCGACGACTTCGCGGTCACCCGGTCTCGCCCCCTCATGCATTTCCAGGCGGTTTGCGTCGTGGAGGTAAAGCGTGAGAGTGCCCACCGGGTATCTCCCGGTTGGAGCCGGAAGCTTGAACATGGGCAAGCTCCAGGAAAAAACGAGGCTTGCCACCACCATCACTGCGACCAAGATTCCCGGAGGACACTCTGAGTATTGGAGATGTCAGTCCTGTGGCTGTGACGAATAGCGTCAGGGCCACCGCCAGGTAGGCAGGAGCCATCTGCCAATGCATTCCCTCGAGCCAAGCGTGGAGCATCACCAGGATGGCAGCCGCAACCCCAAGCCACAATGTCGATGATGGCGGTCGTGGTTGCAGAAACAGACAATTGCCAGAACCGAAGTAGCGACGATCAGCCACTCTAAGGGGCGCATGTTAAGCATCCAGATTCGTGATACCAGCAGCTTACCAGGGTTGGTCGGCGCTCCTGGGGTCGCCCTCACTTTTTTTGCGGAACCAATCGCCAGCTTGCCGGATCGCCCAGCTGGCGGTTTTAAGAAACACGGTGTCCACTCGGTGGCTCGGCCTGATGATCGTCCCGCGCTCTTTCAGGAATCTGTCGATTATCCATCGCGAGGCGGGCGGCTTCCCGAATACGCTGATAGCAACCCCGGACAGGCTCGAAAATGTCTTACCAACTATCTCCCTGGACGCTGGTCTTGGTCCGCGCAGTGAGGGTGTGAACTTAGACAGGAATACTTCGACGTGGCTCAGCCTGTGTGACTATGACGCGACCATGGTCCAGAAATATCCGGCCCGCGCGGCATAGCGGATCTAAGACAAGAACCGTCCAATTTCCGTGGGATTTCACCACGTGCCTGACAATCCCTGGATCTCTCCTGGGCGGGGATCCGCAGGCAGCTCTGTTCGCGCTGGTCGGCCCCCCAGATAAAGTTGCCATGCCGCGCGGCGTAATTGATGAGGGTCCATTGGGAACATGAACCATGTAAACTCGCAGTTGCCGTTGTGGTACATCGACGCCTTGCTGGAGCGCCCATCATGCTTGGATTCCCGGTACGTGAGTTTCTAAGAGATCCAATTCAATTCTGGATGACTACCCAAGATCACTCTGCGGCCAAAAACGAAGAAAGTAGACCTCCGTGCCAATACGCGTCCGATAGCGACTGGGAACAGCGAATGCATGCGTCTCTCGGCGTGCCATGGCCGTGCAAGGCGACTGCGGAGTTCTGGGCCTTATGGCCCGAGGTGATCAAAGAACTGAAAGCGAAAGGGATTCGGCCCGGCCCTGAAAGCTTTCAATGGTGGAATGATGGCGATGCCGGGTTGGTGCGGGCGGTATGGTGTCTGGTCCGGCATTCGAAGCCGAAAAAGGTAGTCGAGACCGGCGTGGCTCATGGCGTCACCTCGCGCTTTGTTCTGGAGGCGCTTAAGGCGAACGGAGAGGGTCATCTCTGGAGTATTGACCTTCAACCAAATGACACGCATTGGCGCATGCAGGTCGGCGCGGCAGTCGGCGATGGCCACGCAGATCGATGGTCATACATCCAGGGTTCGAGCCGACGACGGCTCCCCGGGCTTCTTTCCCGACTGGGCCAGATTGATCTTTTCATTCACGACAGCCTGCACAGCGAACGTAATGTGCGATTCGAACTGGATCGAGCATGGGCAGCCATGGGAACACATGGCGCCCTCGTGGTTGATGATATCGATGTAAATTGGGGTTTCCAGTCCTTTACTCAGGCCTTTCCAGACCAGCGCTCCATGATTGGCGAGGCCGAGCCGCTTCATCCTGATGGACGGCGTTTTAACAAAAAGGGGCTCTTCGGAGTTATTCTGAAGCAGCCCACGGCACTCCCTCGGTAATACTGCCAAATACCTTTACTAACTGGACATGGGCAATAGCTCGTTCTGGTAATATGGGCACTCCTGTCCGTTGGTGGTAAGAAGCTGCGAAATTTAATCCAAAGCGTCTTGCTCGTTCATCGTGCGAATGGCTGTTTGCCGAACTTACTTGGCGGTCGCGACGGCATTGCGCGAAAATGGAGGGTACGGATCAGTCTGGGGCATCTGGATCGTACCAGCCGTGCTCTGCGGACCTCTAACAAGGGCACCAACTGCTATTCGGGTATTGACTGATTAGGCGAGTCCGGTAGTTTGCATCGGCTTTGTGACTAAACAGTCTCACAAAGTTACCAGGAGATAGGGCCTCTTTCTGATGCTTGCAGTCATGCCTGGGAAAGCCCATGGGAAAGGGGGTGGATGCTATATGCGGAATAGAACCTTCATTACTTTATTCTTGTTCATGGGGTTTGGTACCGGAGTTCTTTTCTGGGCCGCGATACGAGCACGGGTCAATTCCAGACGAGTTCCCGATAGTTATATGCCGAACTGGGACGCTACAAGGGCGGCTGCCTATCTTGATAGGCGTGAGGTGTGGTGGCAAGGATGGGCTCCCGCGCAGAAGGACCACGGAACGATCTGCATTTCCTGCCACACTGTGGTGCCGTACGCGATGGCACGGCCCGCGTTACGACCGGCGGGCGACGAGAATGCGATGAGTACCCCCGAGAAGATTCTGATGGATAGCGTCGAAAAGCGGGTAGGAAGCTGGAGCCAGATGGCTCCTTTTTACTCGGATCGAGACGGCCGAGATAAAGCAGCGCAGTCTCGTGCAACGGAGGCGGTAATGAATGCGGTGATCCTGTCGAGCCATGACGAGCGCCAAGGCTCCCTTCGCCCCATCACAAGGAAAGCCTTTGACGAAGCATGGGCTCTGCAGGAACGGACGGGTGAGAACGCTGGCGGATGGAAGTGGCAAGATTTTAACCTCGCTCCGTGGGAGTCGGGGGAGTCCGGGTACCAGGGCGCGGCACTGCTCGCGGTGAAGGCGGAGAATGCGCCCGATGGATATGCAGCCGGACCGGACGCTGCGCCCTATTTGGAGCGCTTGAGAGAGTACTTAACCCGCGAGTACCAATCACAGCCAGTTATGAACCAGCTTTATGTGCTGTGGGCGTCTGCCAGATCACCCGGAATGATTACCGCGGCGCAGCGGAACTCGTTACTCGCGGCCCTTCACGGTCTCCAGCAAACCGACGGTGGGTGGGCGCTATTTTCGCTGGACCAGTTGAATCGACCCCAGGACAGCAGGTGGCGATGGATTCGTAAGCATTTAAAGATTGCGCTGAAGCCACCACAGAGCGACGGTTGTGCGACCGGTCTCGTTGTGTTGGTTCTGGAAGAATTAGGGACGAGCCAACAAGACCCAATGCTTGTGCACGGGTTGCAGTGGCTTGAACGCCATCAGGGTTCGGACGGCAGCTGGCGAGCCGAGTCTCTTAATGAGAAGCGTAATCCTCAGACCGACGTGGGACGCTTTATGACCGATGCTGCCACCGGTTATGCGGTGATGGCACTTGAGGAATCTCGAAAGCAGCAACGCGACGCTGCCCACCTGTAGCGAGCGCTGTGCGTGCGGCCGTGTATGATCCCAGAGCCAAGCTCATGGACACAGCAAAGGGAACGGGTGCGAGCTCCTTACTCGCAAAATGACTCGTGGATGGTGCTTTTTTGGTGCCACTTTTGGTGCCACTTTGTACCTCAATTCTGTGCATTTTGTGGCAACCGTGTGCGACTGGTTTGATAGGGGTAAATACTGTAGATAAAAGGGTTATGCGCCACTATGCGTCTCTGTGCAACTCTGTACAAATAGGCCAAAATCGCTCTTAAAATCCGCAGGCCGCAAGGCCGTGGGGGTTCAAGTCCCCTTCTGGGCACGAGCAAAACAAAAAACTTGGACTGAATCCTCTCGACTTAAAATCGCGGAGAGTCCTCAAGCGGTTTCCAACTGTAGCTGATTGCTTTCACCGCCGCTCCCCTGTGCGCAAGCCACTCAGCCTCGGTGACTGGATAATCGCCGCGGCGGTCGATGAGGATGTAGGTCGGCGTCTTGGAATATAACTTGTAGCCGAATTCACCCGCGAGCTCGCGCAGAAGAGTTGCCTTTTCCGTTTTCGACAGCAGGGCAGAGTCAAGACTTGCAATAGAGGTCATTTTAGGTGCTCCAAGCCGGCTTAATTCTTGCCGGACTGGTCCATTTATAGCTTCACGATGTGGCACAAGCCATGCTTCTTCGTCTGCCAGGGAAGCGGAGGTCACACCGCATCACACCTGTAAGTAACCCAAAAACAACCGTCGCGGTTCGTATGCTGCTAAGGCGTCAACCTCAGGCCGGTGGAGATAACACCATGGTCACCACCGGAATCGGTTCCGGCATCCGAACTCCGCGGACGATATCATCAAGGCGGTCAATATCCAGCGCCTTATCGATGCCGGAGTCACCCAGTTCATTATTCCCAACATCGCTCCACTTGGATCAACGCCCCTGCTCAATGGGTCTCCCCGAACTTCGATTCCCGCGACCGCGGCAGCCGTCCTCTATAACCAGGCCCTGGCCGCAGCCCTCTCTATCCTGCGGGACTTCAACTTTGACAAGCATCTGCATCTCGTCCAGTTCGACGTCTTTTCTCTCTTCAACCAGGTCGTGGCTTCGCCCGCCAAATACTCACTGACCAACGTCACGGTCAGCGCTCAGGGCAACGCCATGGTGGTCGATCCGGACACATATCTTTTTTGGGATGACCTCCCTCCAACCACAAGCGCCCACAACATCCTCGCTGCGTCTGCTGCCAACGCTATCGCCTCCGGCACGTCCCGGGCCACACCATGTAGATGAGAGAGGATTGGGTGGTGACCGCTAGGTTACACAGCTCCGACCACGTGCTTCAGAGTCATCTCGACCACCGCCAGAACAGCCCGATCCACTCCCGAGAGAGAATCCCGCTCCGACAGCCCTTTATAAGAATCGCGTAGCCGTTCCAGTACTTCAATAGCATTCGGAACTACCGTGAACGGCAAGACGTCGCGTGACAGCTCAATTGGGTCAGCCATGGTCGGCTCTCCAGCACCTGATCTATTGAGAGACAACAGACGGAATATCGAGCCGGTTTCATCAGATTCCCAATTTCAGAAACCAATGGAAGAGTTCGTGGGGAAATGCCGTCGGAGTTAAACCTTACCGAGGCTGGCCTTTCCAGTCATTCTTCATCATTCGACTTAAAAACCCAGGTACCCGGGCGTCGATTACCCCACGCGCAGAATTCCCCTGGCTGTTCTTGACTGGGCCGGCAAACGGAATGCTCCCCAAGCTGTTCATGGACCTCAGCCGGTGTGAGAAGCTATTCTTCTTTGTGAAAACTTCCGATCGGTCGGAAATTATGCATCCCATGGCCACGGCCCTTCATCTTTTCTGCAGGAGGTCATTTCGATGACAAATGACAAGAAGGTCGCGCTCGTCACTGGTGCAAATCGAGGGATCGGTCTGGAAACTGCCCGGCAGCTAGGGCAGAACGGCATTACTGTGGTAGTAGCGGCGCGGTCTTTGAAGGCAGCCAAGGAAACGGCGGCGACGCTTCAAGGCGAGGGGATCGACGCATTCCCGGTACAACTCGATGTGACCAAAGAAGATGACCGCAAGTCGGCCGCCAAAGCGGTTGCAGAAAAATATGGAAAACTCGACATTCTCATCAACAATGCGGGCGTAGGCGCTGAAGACGGAATGTTTGCGTCAGAAGACAGTGGAGACGACCGAAGCGGAACTGCAGAAGGTTTTTGGTACAAATCTTTTCTCCGTAATTGCCGTGACCAGGGAGTTTCTGCCACTTCTCAAGAAAAGTTCCGCAGGACGCATCGTCAACCTCTCCAGCATCCTGGGGTCACTAGACATTGCATGCAGACCCCAACAGTCCAATCGCGAGCATTAAAACGTTCGCCTACGATGCCTCCAAGACCGCCCTGAATATGTTCACCGTGCATCTTGCATCGGAGCTGAAGGGCACCAACATCAAGGTCAACTCGGCGC
Source organism: uncultured Acidobacteriaceae bacterium (assembly GCA_963821315.1). Taxonomy (GTDB): domain Bacteria; phylum Acidobacteriota; class Terriglobia; order Terriglobales; family Acidobacteriaceae; genus PALSA-350. The sequence continues at coordinate 50,966 of CAWGDP010000031.1, forward strand.
ACCCAGGCTGGGTGAAAACCGAGATGGGCACGGAACATGCTCCGATGGAGATCGTAGACGGCGCCAAGACAAGCGTTCAGTTGGCTCTCATTGGCGCTGACGGCCCCAATGGCCGCTTTATCCACTTGGGCTCAGAACTGCCTTGGTAAGGGATGGCCGTATTTGATGCGGAGGCAGGGCTGTTGAAGACCCTGGCCTCCCGCATTTAATTTTCCCGGATGAGATCTGATGCTAAAAGGAGAACGAACTCGACAGCGAATCATTGCTAAGGCAGCGCCTCTTTTCAACCGGAGGGGCTACGACGGCTGCTCCATGCAGGACATTAGCGCCGCCACAGATCTCGAGAAAGGAAGCCTCTACACCCACTTCGCCACTAAGGAAGAGTTAGCAGTGGCGGCTTTCGACTACGCTTGGGCACAGACTTGTTCTGCGCGAGTGGGCAACCTGGATCAGGCGCCCAACAGCATAGACAAGCTCAAACTTCACATCGCAAATTTTGTTTCCAAGCCCTCGTTTCCCGGCGGCTGTCCCATGCTCAATACGGTCCTGGATGCGGACGATGGGAGTGCGGCCCTACGTCGACGGGCGGAGGGCGCGATGCGCAACTGGGTGGGTTTCCTTGCGGATATAACCCGTGCCGGGCAGGCGAAGGCGGAAATCCGGTCAACGCTGAACCCAGAAGAACTCGCAATTCTTATCATCTCGCTCTTGGAAGGTGCCTTCGTCAGCTCCAAGCTCCAGCGATCGCGAGACGCTCTCGTTCTGGCCCAACAGCATCTGGAAAGCTATCTTGAAAGCCAGGTGCGCGCGAGAGGTGCAGAGCCGCGAGGCTAGTCAGCCGCGAGTGCCTGAGGGAGCCAACCGGCCCACTTCTGGTCCGGGCGCCACCGTTCGCGGGAAGCGTTTTGCCCTGCTGCGGTACTCTGTAAGAACTATTTCGAATAGGCGGCAGGCATGGTGAAGCAAGCGGGAAAGAAGGGCCGGCCCTCGGCGCGAAAGCAACCCGGCAAAATGGATATCCGCACCGTCGCGCAATTGGCGAACGTGTCCATTGCCACCGTCTCGCGCACCATCAACCGGGTGTCAACAGTGAACCCGAAGATGGCCAAACGGGTGTGGGAGGCGATCGAAAAGCTGGACTACTTTCCCAATACCCAGGCGCGAGCGCTGGTGTCGGGGCGCAGCCGGCTGCTGGGATTGATCGTTTCAGAGATCACCAACCCCTTCTTCCCGGAACTGATTCAGGGATTTGAAGACATCGCCGTGGAGCACGGCTACGAGATACTGATCAGCTCGACCAACTACGATCCCCGGCGCATGTCCCTGTGCATACGACGCATGCTGGAGCGCAGAGCAGAAGGCGTGGCGGTGATGACCTTCGGGGTCGAACAGCCGCTGCTGGAGCAGTTGGCCGAGCGCAAAGTCCCGCTGGTCTTTGTGGATGTAGGTCCAGAGAGGCCCGGCATCAGCCTGCTGCGGGTGGACTATCGCCACGGCATTCAGCAGGGGGTGCAACACCTGGCAGTGCTGGGGCATCGAGACATTGCATTTATCAGTGGGCCCAAACGGCTGCACTCGGCGCAATCCCGCCTGGTTGCTTTTACTAGCTCGCTTGAGGAATGCGGCATCGCGTCCAATCCGGCGTGGCTCGTGGAAGGGGACCACACCATGGAAGGGGGCATCGAGGCTATGGATCGCCTGCTTAAATCGAAACATCGGCCTACGGCGGTGATGTGCTCTAACGACATGACGGCGATCGGAGTGCTGCACAAGCTATACCGGGCAGGGCTCAGGGTGCCTGACGATTTGTCGGTCATCGGTTTCGACGACATCCATATCGCGCAGGTGACGATTCCGCCGCTGACCACGATCCAAATGTCATGCTTCGAGTTGGCTCGTGCTGCGGTGACAGCGTTGCGCGCACACGTGGAAGAGGGTGGGGAGCCCAAACGAAGCTACAAGATCAACACTCACCTGGTGGTACGCGAATCGACCGGCTTCCCGAAAGGCGCCCTGCGCGATCTTCGCAAAGCAGAGAGAAGTGGCAAACGAACTACGGCTGCGATCGTTTGATCGCGGCCGACCCGGTTCCGGCTGGAACGGCGATCAAGAGATTAGGGACCGCCGTCCTGCAGGCCACTCCCGTCACCTGGCAAGGGTTATCATCGTCTGGCTGGGAAGGTAAACGCCACCCAAGATGATCTGCGGGGGCGAAGCGGAAATCTGGCAGGCTGGTCTTTGTGTATCGCTGTTGTACAAAATGCAGTGCTTCACTTCTGGTTAAGTCGGCAGATCTAAAAAGCAAGCCTGTGGTTACTTTTCTTCCGTCTCACGGTGCGGACATCAGGGATGTCTGGTTACGAGCAATTGGTTGGCCAAAACCATGGAGCATCAAAAAACAGGATTTTTCATCCGTTCGACACATTCGCTAACCCTTTCCTCCACCAATATTCCGAAAATTGAGTAAGTGTTCCCACTCTGGCACCTTCGACCAGTGCGTTTGAGCCTGTTTGTAGTAACAGCCTATTTAGCTCTCCAAGGTAACCTAAATAAAACTCTGGTAATTCCAGAACAGAATAATGAGTAGCTTTCTGGCGTTGGGTATACGATGTGGCCAGTCCAGGACCTGCAAGCCAAGTGGGGAATTCCTAAAGGTCGAAGACCGACCTGGGGTCAAGTTAACGGTATTTATTGTCTTTCTGCCTAAGCCTTGTTGTAGAACGCCAACTCATCGATAAAGTCACCGCGGAGGGATCCAGCCTTATGCGGCTGTTCTCTGTTAGGAGCCAAGATGATCCGCAAAATTGTGTTGGTCAGTGAAGCCCCAGAATCCTACGACCGAATGGTGCGGAGTCTGGCGGCGGCGGGAGTCCAAGTTGTGCCGCAGGGGACGCTAGGAGCAGCACTTTCGGTGCTGCGCGACGGGGAAAATGCTGCATCCGCTATTGTCCTGGATGTGGCGTCGTTCTCTCAAAATGACGCTGATGTGCTGGCTGGTCTGAGTGTTCAGTATCCCCAGTTGCGCATGATGGTTTTTGCTTCGAGGGGATCGCAAGAAGAGGCCCTCCATCGAGTGGAGAGCTGTCGCCAGATCAGCATCCATAGCATAGCGCTCGGGGATAGAACTTCCCCCGCATTGATCCTGAAGGTATTGACGCAGGCAATCACGCCCGGCGCCGCGGAAGCGAGGGCGCCAGACCATCGGTCCGCGGTCCTCGAGCACGGGGAATCAGGACGCCGGCTAGGTTTCACTAACCGTTCGGACACAGGTAATCCGCTCTACGATGATGAGTTCTTGCGGCGGGTGGGGCGGTCCGATGTTCCTGTCCTACTGCATGGTGAAACCGGGGCCGGCAAGGAGGTCATGGCGAGAAAGCTATGGTCCTACTCGAATCGAGTCGGCAAGCCTTTCTTGAAATTGAATTGTGCTGCGCTGCCTTCCGAGCTGATTGAAAGCGAGCTTTTTGGTTACGAGAAGGGCGCATTTACCGGCGCGATGGTCGATAAGCCGGGTAAGTTCGAGCTGGCGCAGGATGGAACCATCTTGCTCGATGAGATTGGGGACATGGATACCCGGCTCCAGGCGAAGCTTTTGCAAGTGTTGCAGGATGGCGAGATCCAACCGCTGGGCAGCCGCCGCGTTATCAACGTAAATGTCCGTATCATGGCGGCAACTCACCGTGATCTGCACGCGGCTATTGCGCAGGGCACTTTCCGTGATGATCTTTACTATCGGCTTAGCGTGATTAACATAATCATTCCGCCGTTGCGCGAGCGCCGCGATGAGATCATCCCTCTTGCCGAAAAACTGCTCTTGCGCCATATAGGCCTGGGCTGCTCTGTTCCCACGATTCCTGAGATGCTCAGGCGGGCGATGCTCGACCATTCCTGGCCCGGCAATGTGCGCGAACTGGAAAACGTGATGCGGCGCTTTCTCGTGTATCAGGATGCCAGCCTGCTCACGGCAGAACTGACTGCCCCCGTCGATCCGCCCAAGCTTCGGCTTGCAGTAGCGAGACCTCCAGCGACGTCTTCTCCGGTGAATGGTGGCCGAGTAAGCTTCGACCATTTCGCTGAAACCTCCCGCACGGCCGAATCCAAGCTGCTGCTCGACACCCTAGAGGCCGTTCGCTGGAATAGACGTCAGGCAGCTTTACAGCTGAATATCGATTACAAAGCACTCCTCTATAAGCTGCAGAAGCATGGCATTGTGGAGAGCAAAGCAAAGCAAAGAGAAGTCAGTGCGTGATGGAGCGGTCATCGATGCCATACCGTCGGACTCACTGAATCCCGGGTCTGCGGGAAGCCGCTTCCGCTTTCCATTGTGATCATCGGCCGGAATGAAGGCGAACGCCTGAATCGTTGCCTGCAGTCGGTAAGCGTCGTGCGGGGCGTGGTGGGTAAGGTTGAATTGATCTACGTTGATTCCGCCTCAACCGACGGAAGTCCGCGGGCCGGCCACTTCGATGCGCAGGTCATCGTTCTTCATGGATGGGCTGGACTGCATTGTTCGCAGTGACTCTAATATTGCTGGCCTTCACGGGATCTGCGATCTCGCTTCTATGCTCTAGCAACCGGTACCTCGCAGAACCACCTCCGCCGTTCGGAGCAGGATCTTCAAGTCCAGCCACAAACTCCAATTCTCGACGTACGCCAAATCGAGGGCTACATAACGATTGAACGATGGATCCTGGCGTGCGTGAACCTGCCAAAGGCCGGTGATGCCGGGCAAGACTTCAAGTCGGCGAAAATGCTCCAACTCGTACTGTCCAACCTCATTTGCCAGTGGCGGCCGGGGGCCAACAAGGCTCATATCACCGCTCAAGACATTAAAGAGCTGGGGCAGCTCATCCAGACTAAACTTGCGCAGAATCCGGCCTAACCTCGTCAATCGAGGGTCCTTCTTGATCTTGAAGAGAATTCCGTCGCGCTCATTCAAGGATGCCAGGGTCGGCCTTAGCTGGTCTGCATTGGCCACCATGGTCCGGAACTTGTAGCAGGCGAAGAGGCGTCCCTTTTTCCCGATGCGGTGGGAGATGTAGAACACCGGCCCGGGTGAATCCAGTCTGATCAGCAGCGGGATTATCAGGAAAGTCGGCAAGAGCGCGACCATGAAAAACGAGGCGAGACCGAAATCACAAACCCTCTTCAACAAGTGGCCGATAAGTTTTCCGTTGCGGCGATGCAGGGCTACTACGGGCAAGTTGCCCAGATACTCGACCGGCGCATCGGGTGTGAGCTCATCGTAGAAGCCGGGAATTACAAGCACTTCTATATCTAATTGCCGGCCTAACCTAATGAGTTCGATCATTGCCTGCATCGGACAGCGTTCTGCGATGATGATCTCGTCAATAAAATATTGACGTGCGATGGCGGTCGCCCGAGTCAAATCCCCCAGCACGAACTCCTCGGCTTCTAGATTAGAGCTGCCGTTCGGGGTTTCGACAAACCCTTTGAAGACGCGGCCGAGATGGCTGAATTTGGTGATCTGCTTGCGTACGGCATTTCCCATATGGCTGGCGCCCACGACCAGCACATTTCTCGTATCAATGCCCCGAGCATACTTTCGGTAAGAGGACCAGCGCCAGAACGCCCGGAGCGCGCAGACAAAGACGGTAGTGAGCGCGATAAAGTAGGCAACGAAAGACGCGCGAGATGGTGCTGTTGTGCATTAAGTACAAGCCGCCACACAGCAACAAGCCCGTACCAAGACAAGCCTGAATCGTTTTCCGTTGCTCGTTCAAGGAGCCTTGGGCCTGAGGTGGGCCGTAGAGACCGTCGCGCCGATTGATGATCAAAAGCGCAGCTACAAAGAACACCAGGTACCCGGGGGGGATGGGAAAGTCGTGTCCGGCCCAAACAGTTGGGTGCCACTCTGTGGGAGACAGGTCGAAGCGAAAGACAGAGGCGAGGCAGAGCGCGAGCAGCACGGCCAGCACATCTTCCGTCATCATAATCCCCGCGTCCAGTGCGGCCTGGCTGGTCGACCTGCGGCGCGCGATGGGGGGCCCGAATTCCGTCAGAGCCGTGTACCCGGCTCTCATGGGTGTAGAAACAGATTCGGATGCTGCCATGGTGATCTCTCTTAGACGAAAAACCTGCAGCGGGCGTCACGCCGCGACCCTGCCAGGAGCGCTATTCGCTGGTGCATTTGTGATGAGTGGCGAGAAAGATAGAGGGACAAGAGTTCTGCTGCGTCTGAGTCAGTCAGGTCGCGATACTGCGCTCCCGAGTTGTATTTCGCCTGGAACAGAAGATCCGATAGCAAACACATGGCCTCATCGATTCACCCTGGGGCGAGCGTACGGGAACGTTGTTGCTGGGTCCCAGGTGCCGAACAGATCAACAACGATGTCGTTTAACTAGGAGGGTCTCTTATTTAGTTCAGCGCAACGGATGATCAAAGGTGTGCCGTTGCAGAGTAATGTACGCCATGTCCATTCATCTGTAACGAGAAATACAGGTGTCAATAGCAGGTGAAAAGCACTCTTGCATCTGCGCTCTAATGTGGTCCAAAGCCCCAAGGCGCCGTGTTTGTTCGAAGAGAGGAAACCCCTCCGTCAACTCCAAAAGTTTATCGCCAATTGGACGGAATACCAGCTCATTTTGGTAATGCTGTCGCCGTTTGTTAACGAGTTACTTTTGAGTGTGTCAGCTCGCGATAGCTTAGGAGGATCATCAAGGAGTAATCTTTCTTACTTACTCGGATAAGTGGAAGCGTCATGGCAAAAAAGGATAATAAGTAGAAAGATTTTGCATTAAATATAGTGCGTTCGAGATGAGGTATGCCATGTCTTCTACAGCGTGAACCAGTGGCCGGCGTGTGAGAGCAGCATTGAGTTAGCGGAACTTGGGCCAGCTCAGCCAGAGAGCGCGGTTACCGACGTGTGGAAAAATAGGTGGCCTTTCGACTTCCGCAGCTAAAAATGTTCACGGCTGGCTTCGAGAACGACGTGGTGGCGGCTTTCAAACCATGCATTCACCGTCTCGCCCATAAGTTGCCTTGGAACCTTGCGTTCCTGTGACCTGCAGTTATGTTCCGCCACTTCGCGGTCCTTCTCGGCCTGGTCCTGGTGTGATACCGAAATCCTGCGCCTCTTGATGGAGTGACGTAGGATCACGTTGATTTTGGGGGTTATTCGCGTCCGATGGCGGAGCAACGATACGGCTATCAATGGGTAGTTCGCTTAAATGCTCCGCAGTCCACTTTGCCGCCAGACCATTCAGAGGACTTCGCGTGTTGTATTCCTGATAAGCGATCATCCTGCCTATGCGTATGACAAGGTCGTCCAGTCCCTCGGACGCCGCCCAAAAATCGCCGATGCACACGGTGGAGTCATCGAAGTTGGGATGAAAGACCGGGGTTAGCATGCGGCATTGCGGCGCACGGCGTGGATAATCCAGCGACAGGTTCACTTCCAACACGTGCGAGTCCCGCTCCAGAATTTCCCCCGCAGCGTCTACATACAATCCCTTGAGTGAGTAAACGAAGCGGTAGTGTTCCGGCGGCAAACCCGCCGAAGCACTTATTTGGATGACCGGCCAATTGGCGAAACGTCTGCTCAATAGCTCGTAATCTATTTTCAATCTGCGCGTGCGCGGCGACGCCATGCCAAACTCCTCTCTCTATAGTGGCGCAAGATTTCTGATCACGGTGAAGATAGCGATGAGCATCAGGGAAAGCTTGAGTAAGGAGTCGGGGATCGTGGGCCAGAGGAATGTGGCCGCCCTCATGGCACGCCAATAAGTCAACGCAACGAAGACAACCGCAAAAGGAAAAAAGAGGACCACCATCGCATTCCAATGCATGGCCTCGTTCAGTCTGCCGTGCAGCAGAGCCGCCAGCGCCCGCGTTCCGCCACAACCCGGGCAGTAGATGTGCAGCCAGAAGAAGACGGGGCAGCGCGGATAGAAGGGCGAGCTGGCAGGAGGATAACGCCAGACAACGCAGGCAGCGGCCGCAACCGCCAGGGCAGCGAGATTGGCAAGCCACCGCCGGGTATTAATTCTCATGCGGACAGGGGACCCAGGCGGGCGGCGTATTTACGCCGCATGATGTCGTTGAAATGGTACTGAAAATAGATATCACCGAAGAAAAACGTCATTACCCCACCAAGAGAAAGTCCCATAGGCTCGACCGAGTTGTAGTGCTGCTCCAGAGAACTCCTCAGGCTGAATCTTCCAATCAAGAGTGAGAATGGCATATACGAGATTCAGAGCCCCCGCAAAAGAATGCCGGGAGTGGGTATAGCCTGCTTCGAAGCTGGCAAAAAATATGGCCGCCAGAACGCAGATGCCGGCGACGTAATAGTAAAGAGCTGTGCTCTGGGGCGCGACCTTCTTCATCCAAGCCGCCTGCACCAGGTTCCATACCGCGCTGAAAAGCCCACAGCTGAGTATGCTGAACAGGAGCACCAGCCCCCAATGCAGATTAGGCGGGTCAGGATATACAGCAGCGTTGATGACCGGGCTGGCTGAAATTTGCGCTTGCGGCACAGAGATGGTGCCAATGATCTGCGAGACGGGCAGAGGTTCGCTCATTCCCTCGCTGCGCGCCAGATCGGTGAGAAGGATTTCTCCCGAGGCCACATACCGTTGCAGGTCTGCGAGTGTGTAGGGACCGTATTGCTGTCCGTCACGGGTAATGAAATAGTTCATGCGCTCTCCAGGGCTAAGGTGGAATCAGGTTATACGAAAGCGATGCCATCGTCATCGCGGTTGACCATACAAGCCTCGACGATCGCCCAAATCCAGCTGATGAACGAACCAGTGAAACAAGAAAAGAGAGTGATGCAAAGCTGTATCACCGCCTTCTTCACATAGCCGGCGTAGAAGTTGTGGCCGCCGAAGGCCCCTAGAAACACTGCAAGCAGGACGAAGACCACGCGACTCTTGCGTGGCTCATACCTATGAATGGGACCCGGAGGCGGTGGCGCATATCCGGCAAAGGTGGGGTAGCTCATCACCGGAACATGGCTGGTTTGAAATCCGCTCATGAGCTGGCGGCGGCGGTGCTCCCACTGGCCGTGGCGGGGGCGGAGTCGGCGTATGCGCTAAGGGCGCAGGCGGTGGAGTTGGCTCCGACAGATTCAGGAATGAGTACGCAGGGGCCGAGGGCGGGGGCTGTGTGGGAGCTCCCGATACCAGGTCGCGATCGGATACGCTGATCTTCGGCTCTTCCGCGGGAGCCTGAGAGCAGCCGAAGACGGTGCAGCCGCCATTTTCCTGGAGGCAGTCTGCGTGGTGCTTCGTTTGGCATCCCGAACAGGCGACGATGGCATCGTCCGCTTCGAACGCGGTGCGGCAATAGGGACAGCTGCCGCCGCTCATCAGCGCTGTCTCTCCTGATAACGGAAGGCGTATCGTCCCAATTGCATGATGGTTCCGCTCTCCAACACGCGGGTCCCGCGAACCGGCTGACCGGAGATATAGGCCGCGCCATTTGCGACCAGATGGATCTTCGATCCTTTGAGCTCCAACATCGCGTGCTGCGGCAGGATCTCCGGATCCTTGAAGAGGTAGATGTCACAGTTCTGCGAACTGCCGACCGACGTTTGCGGCTTATAGAGGATGAATTGCTTACCTGCCAGCGGTCCTGCGGTTACGTACAGCCAGCGGTCTTTAAGCGCGCTCTCGACCAGCCCTATGGCAATGCCGGTGGCCATGCCCAACAAGCCGAAACCAACCCCGCGGCTGGTCGCACCCGCGTGCGTAGCAAAGGAGATGGGATCGAAGATCGTGCCTCCGACAGCCGCTCCGATGGCTCCGCCCAAGGCTCCGTAGCCGGTCTTCTTCATAGACTGGCCAATGATGCCGTAGACCACTCCGCCCGCAGCCCCAAGCACCATCCAGGCAATTCCGCGCGCGATCCACACCGCGGGATTGTGAAAGGACCGCACGCCGGCCTGGAAGCAGATGTTAAGCCCGATCGAATAGAAGACATTCGCCATTCCGCTGAAGATAAAACCCAGAACCACGCCCAGCGGCAAAGCGAGTCCGCCCCGAATCAAGGCTTTTTTCGTCGATCGCTCGACGATACTCTCCGCCACCGCGAAGCCGACGCACATCAGGGTAACCAGCAGCGGTATCATCCACACGTTGCCCCAGCGGTGCGCGTTTCTAGAGCCGTCAACAAAGCCGGGTTCTGCCATTCCCCAGCCGGCCAGCGCGCCCAGCAGGCCGGCCAATCCCAAGTAGAACCATGCCTGTAGCAGAATGCTGCTTTTTTCATGAAGCACTGTGGGAGCATCGGGCGTCGCGTTGATATTGCCGTAACTCTTCGCACCCGTGCTCACAACCGCCGGCTGCTCGCCTGTGGAGACCAAGCGCGGTTGGTTCAGACCGGGCGGCGTCCGCCAATTCCTCGAGAGTCACCCTCAGTGGCTGCTGCTGATCGCTCACTTGCTTCTCCCCGCATTCGGATCAGGTTGAGGTGCTGGTCCCCGGGGTTGCACCAGCATCGGCTCTCCAGTAACCGGATTGATCGCGACCAAGTAGAATCGCGGGAAAAGAAAATAGGCGATGGCAAAGCCAAGCACCATCGCGGTCAAATATTTCAGCGCAGTAGTGCTCCAGCGAATCCACGCGGGGGGTGCGCCTGCCGGTCGCGGCTTGGTTTCAGCCGCTTCCGGCAGCACCGCCTCCATTTCCTTGGGCGTGCGCTCCACTCCGTCGCCGTTGTTGTCGACGATGGAGAAGGTGGAGATGCGATGAATATCTCCGTCGATCCAACCGAAGCAACCCTCTTCATCGGTATGCGGATCGTAGACCCACGCCACCTGGTCTGGTGAAGAGAAAAAGTTGCGCTGGATGAACATGTCGTGCTCAGAAAGAAAGACCCCAAATCCAGGGTGGGAGTGATACCAGCCAATGATTCGTTGGTCGGGATAGGACTCATCCTTGACCCGGTAAATCGTCTCCCACGCGTCCTGGGTAAAGGTGACATGGGTGCCGGCCTGAGCGGCATTCGACGCCTCGATAGAAGCCCGTACTTCGACCACGCCGTTGCGCTTGTCGCCGATCAGCACGCCGCAGACCTCCGTCGTCATATGGGAGCGCGCATGTTGGCGAATGCGTCGCGTTACCTCATTGTCGATCTCGAAGAGCGGACCTTTGCTCATCGGCGGACCTCACTCAGGCTCGAGGCCGCGAGCGGACCCAACACCGCTTCGGCGTCGCCTGCAATGCAATAGGAAATCTCCGCTTCCTGCGAACGTGCGGTGAAGATATCAAACCGTGGCAGTCCAAGCTGATCGAGCCGTCGCGACCCAAGTTCCGGCTCTCCTCGGTAGCCGGAAAGTGTTTGCACCACGCGCATGTAGCCATCGTTCGGGCACCGGCCCTGATGGTATCGAATGGCCCCTACGGGCACGAAACACTCTTCCTCCGCGGCACACTGCGGGCAAACCAGCTTGTGAATGATGTCGCGGCTGAATTCGAGAACCACCTCATCGCTGTTCAAGTCACCGGCCGCGCGCTGCAGCAGCTGCTCTAGCGTCAACCCATTTGAGGCCTCGTGGATCTCAACCACCTTGTCCAGAACGTAATGGCTGAGGCACTCGGGATTCTCCGTGTAGTCGACGACGTACGATGTGTGGTGCAGGCCCTCGAAAATGTAACCTTTACTGGCCAACGTGGGCATTCCATGCAGCAGCTTGACCGCCTCCTGGACCTGGATGCCGCCGATGATCGACGAAATCGTGGGCGTGGTGGGGACCCGGCCTTCGGAGGTTGCCTCGTGCAGCAGCAAGTTGCACGACATGCGCCGATCCAGGATGGCCCAGTCTGTTTCCCCCAGCGTGCATTCATAACAGGGTGCGCTGCCGGGTAAAAACACGCGAGCCACTCCATTGATTCCTTCGATCGCTCCATCGATCCAGGGCCGGTTCGTCTTCCAGGCTGCGCGATTGATCCATAGCCGCGCTTCGCGGTTATCGAGTCCGGCGAGAATCAGGTCCGCCCAGGCAAAGAGACCTAGTCCGCAGTCCTGCATTACGTTTGCGGTCAGCGGCTGTACCGTTGCCTCCGGCAGCAGGTCCCGGTAGGCGTGTGCAACCGTATCTGCCTTCGATCGCCCTACGTCGGCCGGGCGGAACAAAATGGCCCGCGATAGATTGGAAACCTCGATCTGGTCAAGATCGACTACGACCACATGGAGGAATCCGAGGAGTGCCAGACTTTTCAGGATCTCATTGCCCAGGGCGCCGGCTCCGATCACCAGCACCCGCGCCGCACGAATCTTGTCCTGATCCCACCATGGGATCAAGCGCAGGCGGCTGTAGCGATCCTCTGCGTGGCCGGTGTCGACTCGTATGGTCTCTGGCGGCATGGCTTACCCGGCCGTGATCTCTGGCTGGAGGCGAAGAATGTCACCATCACGGACCGCGGCATCCGCCAGGGTCTGCCCGTCCTGGATCTGGCGGCCGGAATTCTTATGGTGAAACTTGTAACTTAACGGAGCCCCGTCAGGACCGTTGGCCGGCAACTGCAGCTTCTGTATCAGGACGGCCACGATCTTGTTGCAAGGCGCGTCGTCGGGTAACTCCGCTGGAACGCGCTTATTCTCAGTTGAGTCGTACACCGTAACATTGATATAGGCCATGGATCGGTCCCGTAGACTCCTTAGTTCTTTCCTTTGACGGCTTCCAGGTATCGGTCGAGCTTTTGTTGCCCATCGCCGCGAAAGGTCCAGCTGGATTTCTGCTGGAAGCCATCGGCCTTGGCTGCGAAGCTCAGATTTTCCGCATTTGCATCGCGATTACGATCGAACTTGGAACTCACAATGCCGATCAGGTTGCCGCGCTGGTCGTACACCGGGCCGCCGCTATTGCCCGGGCTGACGGCGGCGGAAATCTGCACTTCACCATCGCGGAGTCCCGAGATAATGCCCGTGCTGAGGGTATATCGCAGACCCTCGGGGTGGCCAATGACGAAAATATCCGCGCCATCGCGGCCGACGGAAAGCGGTTGCACAAAGTGGGCGGATCCTGAGTGGCGGGCCATCCACAGTAATGCCAGATCCAGTTGAGGTGATTGCCCCACCACCTCCGCTTTTGCCCAGACGCCAGATTCGGTTGCTACCAGCACCTGTCCCTCGGCGCCACTCGAGCCCCAACCGGAGGCATGGACGACATGGTTGGCGGTGGCGAATAAATACCCATCCTTATCTGCGCGCAGCAGCACCCCGGCGCCGAAAGAACTGGACGCCACTTCCTGCCGGTTCCACAACCTGACCGCCGGAGACACCACGATGACCAGGGGCTTAAGCTGGGCGGAGACATCCGCGCTGCTCAAGTCGGTCGCTGACGGCAGCACGGGGAACTGAGTGCGTTCGTCCAGTTCGGAGAGCCCGGTATTCACCAGCGCTGGAATGGGGGCGAAAGACACCAGCAGTACCGTGCCGGCCGTGGTGAGGATTCCGCTGATCACGAGCAGCGTAGAGAGGAACGATACCCAGGCGTACTTGACCCGTGGTGGCTGGCTGCGAAACGCGACGCGCAGAATCACTGCCACCGCGCATAGCACTGGGAGCACCAGCACCAGTGGAGAAAGCGTTATCCGCGCCCACCAGGGAACCGGCGAAGGCAGCCGGTCGAACGATGACGGCGGCGCATTGGGCGCCGGTTTGATCTGTTCGATTTCTTCGGAACTGACCACCACCCTGTCAAAGGGCATCAGCAAACCACCTGCGGAGAGAACATCAAGAAGAGTTGAAGTGTTTATAGTGCATGCAAAACCCTCAAGCAATAGCGGTGGATGGGAGTCATACCCTACAAAAGGGTCACAAGCGATCGAGCGGCCACCCTAAATGCCTGCAAACAAAGCAGAATCAGCGCTCCGGACCTAAGGTCGGCAACGAACGTTGGGTGCCCCATTCAAGCTCGGTTTTGGCTTGAGCGGGATACCACAGCACTCGACGCGCTTCTGTTTCTTTCTGTCCATCCGATCTGACGGCTCCTAACAAAAGTCACCGCCCTCCACTTTGTCATCCCGACCGGAGCGTAGCGTAGGGGAGGGACCTGCAGTTTGCTTCGATGGAGAAACGGAACCCCAAGGCGATTCGCCTACGATACATTCGCTGCGCCCGATAGCAAAACTGCAGGTCCCTCCCCTACGCTACGCTCCGGTCGGGATGACAAAGTGGAAGGCGGTGGCCCGCCTTGACATGGGTGAAGGGGGATGGACAGTACCAACAACAAGGGTCCCTACGCTGAACACTTATTGCAAGGCCGTCCCTGCGGAGTCTGTGTCATAGCAGGTCGGAAGGGATAGGACGGGTGCCCCAGGTTCGCCAAAACGTACCTGGGCCGAAAACGATAGGGGCGCAGCATATTCGTGCGACATGGCAGGCCAGCTCAAGCCAGGCTCTTATCCAGCAAGATCAACGTCTCGGCCAGAACCGTGGCGCCGTTTGCGCAATCAACAGGCTCTGCCCATTCTTCCGGCGCGTGGCTTCTACCCTCCCGGCAGGGCACAAAGATCATGCCCATGGGAGCAATGCGAGCCACGAAGACGCCATCGTGCCCGGCTCCGCTGGGCAATCGGGTGCTGCTGAATCCCGCCGCCAAACAGGCTTCCTCGATTGTGCTCTGGATCAATGGCGAGCAGCCGGTGGGCAACGTTTGGCTCAGAAGCGAACGAGTTAGGCGCAATCCCCGGTCATTCAATTCGCCTTCGGTCTGTCTCCACAGCTCCTGCTCAAATTGAAGCAGCGCCGTCTCATCGGTGCTGCGGGTTTCGAGGATCATCCGGACCGACCCCGGCACCGCATTGATTGCGTTCGGCTCCAGAGAAAGCTTTCCTATGGTCGCCACCAGGTAAGCACCTTCGCTGGGCCGCAATCGCGCCAACTCATCAACCGCGCGGATGAACCCGGCGGCCCCAACCAGCGCGTCCCTGCGCAGGGACATCGGGGTCGTACCGGCATGATCGGCGCGTCCTTCGACCATAACTTCGTGGCGGCGGATGCCGACGATAGCAGTCACGACGCCAATCTCGGCCTTTCGTTCAGCGAGTACCAGGCCTTGTTCGATATGTAACTCGACGTACGCTGCCACGGAATCCTGGCTGCGAATGGCTTTACCCAACTGTGCTGCGCTGCCGCCCACACTATCGATCGCGGAAGCGAGCGTAACCGTGGACGAAGGCAAGCTGCGTGCCAGATCGGATGCACTCAATACGCCGGCCCAACTGCGGCTACCTACGCACGAAATACCGAACTCACTGGGCTCTTCCGCCAGAAAATCGACGACTTCCAGGGGATGCACCAGCGAGATCTTCTGTTCCCGTATCGACTGCGCGGCTTCAAGAGCCGCGAGCAACCCGAGCATGCCATCGAAGCGGCCGCCTGCCGGCACCGTGTCGGAATGCGATCCTGCGACCAGGGCTCCTAAACCGCGGCCGGTCCCCGGCATACGGCCAATGAGATTCCCACCCACGTCCACTTCGACTGCCAAGCCGGCAGCTTTGAACTCCTCCGCGAGCCACGCCCTACCCTGCGCAAACTGGCTATCGAACGCGCGCCTCGTCCAGGGTTTTGCCGGATCCGTAAAGCGGCTGAGAGCCTCTATGCGGCTCCATAGCCGATCGGAGTTAACCGTGATCATGCCGGAGATGCTAGCACACGCCGGCGCAGCTATTTACTGCCGATCAGCCGGATGCGCGCGGTAAGCGCCCGTCCCTCGAACTCGCTGAACGTCCCAAATTGCGGGGAATCCACATTGTTGTTCACGATCGACGGGTTGCTGTTATTGGTGGCATTTTCCATCACCCCGCGCAGGCCAAAGTAGGATCCGCGAAAATGAAAGCGCCATTCGAGGCCGGGGCTGAAGGAAACATAATCAGGAAACCTCTGAGAGCCGGCCGCACCCACCAACTGCTGATTGGCATTCACGGCATCGAAGGGGAAGCCGGAATGCCAGTCCAGCGTATACACGAAATCCCAGTTCTTCTTCAGTTTCGGTAGCAGCAAAGGCAACCATCCCCAGGAAATTACGCGGTTTGGCACATCCCAGGGCAGCGGACCACTCTGTTGCGGGCCCAGCAGGGAGATAGCAGGCATGTAATTGAGAGCCGCATTGGTTAGCGCAGAGGAGTGCGTATAGGCGGCGAAGAGCTTGTATCCATTGGCAAACGTGCGCCGCGCGTCTATCTCCTCCGAAGTATAGTGGTCCTGCCGCGCATTGGTGAGCAGGTACGTACCAGACAACGCCCCCGCCGGACCCTGATTTGCATAAACAAAACTGTCGCTGGCACGTTTCTGGAGAAAATTCACCCCAGCATAGATTTGGCCCGGAAGTTTCCTCTCCAGGCCAACGCTCCAGTTGATGGCGTGCATTTCTCTAAGCGAGCCGTAGTTCGCAGTAAAGACGGTTGGCAACGGTCCGCTGACCGGAGTCACTCCATCGTCTGCGTAATACGTGTCATCGCGGACACCAGTCAGGGCCTGGGTCAAATACTCCAGCTGTGTGTGCTCATAATAAAGCCCAACGCCCGCCGACAATTTAGTCGTCGCTTCCGCACCGGGCGGCGTATACGTGGCAGCGATGCGGGGTGAGAAGAGCGGGCGCCGCACAATTTCGTCCCAGTCAAAGCGCAGGCCGGGCTCGATAAGCAGGCCCGGATGCGCCAGCCAGCGATCCTGAAAGTAAGCGCCGGTTTCCAGATTATGGCGCGTGAAGGGAGCCACTTCCGAAAAGACGCTACGACGCAGCAGCGTTCGATCTTCGCGCAGGTAGCTCACCGGCGCCTGCGAAAGGCTTTCGTCGAAGCCGATATGGTCGAGAGCGAGACCGGCCCTCAGGTCATGACGTCCCTTCCAATAGCTGCGGGGGCAAGTATAGAGTCGCTTTGCCTTCCTCTCGCTGCGAATGCGAAATCAGGTTCTGAAAATAACTGCCTTGCGGAAGTTCCGGAGTAAGTTCGTAGGGACTATCTCCATGCGGCTCGTAACCATCGCGAAAGTGCAAGACTCCCACGCCCACCTCCAGCAGCGCTCCGTTCGCGAAGCTATGCTGGTCGCGTATATAGGGCAGCCACGAGGTGATATCGGTCTTGGTCGTGCTCTCCTGCGGCACCAGGGACGAGAGGCCGTCGTAGGGAGAATGGTAATCGTTGAAGAGAAATCCAACCGACAGGATGTTAGCGGGCGTGAGGTTCACCTGAACTTTCGCCAGGTTGCTGCCGCGCAGCAAGTCGTTGGTGTCGGCATTCACCGGAAGCTCCTGAATATAGATGTGGTCGTACTCCGTCTCCAGGCCGTCAAAAAACCACGCGCGCTTGCGCACGATGGGGCCGGAAAAGGTGAAACGGGGAACGAACTTGTCGAACCGCAGGCCATTGAGTTCCTTTACGGAAGGGATAAAGTCGGTTGCGTTAAAGCGAAACTTGTTGTCGCCCATCCCGGTGTAGAACGCGACCACACCTCCTGTGGCCTTGCCGAACTCGACCGGATATCGGGTGGTTTCCGTGTCGATAGAACGCACTGCATCCGCGCTGACTCTCATGGACAGCTCACCGCTGATCGGGGAACGGATATCGAATCCATCCAGCAGGTCGAGCGTCGCATACGTTGGCGATCCGGCAACATGAATCTGACCGGTTCCATCCTGCACCACGCCCGGGGTGAAGGGGAGCAGATTGCGAATATCCCGGGAAGTAGGATAAGGGATGTTGACGATCTCCGGAGTATTGAAGGTGCTCTTGTCGGAGGTCTGCTCGGGATCAATCCCGGCGGTGGACGGAAACACATTCACCTGTTCACGCACCATCTGCTCATGGGCCAGCACTACTTCGATGATTTGCTGATGGGCATCCGTCTGGCTTTCCAAACTTTGGTAGAAGCCTGGCTTTTGCACCTCAAGCTGGTAGGGCAAGTCCCGTTGCAACGAATAGGTACAGCGCCCGGCGTAATCCGTTCGCAGCTGGATGATGGGACGCCCTGGCTCAGAGAGGATAACCTGGGCGCCGGAGACGGGTAGGCCGTCTTCGTCGAGCACAGTCAAAGTGACCGTAGGGCGCGGCGGCTGTATCTGTCCACTGGCAAGTGTCGCGCCGCAAAGGAGAGCAAAGCCAAGTAACATTGCGGAGGCGGCACCACAACGCTGCATGATGGCCACTCCTACGCCACCGTTTCATTTGTCGCCCGGTTGCGGCGACCTGCAGGTAAAGTTCGCAGCTTCGTCCGTGCTGCCCGTCCCCTGGTACCTGGCAACCTGCGGATAAGGGCACAAGGGGCGCGTGCGATCGATTTTTCCGTTGGCGCTATGCGAGGCGATGATCTGATCGGGCGCCTTGCCCTGCTCGACCCATTGCTCCATCGTGCTGAGCTTGTCGAAAGCATTTGGTCCTTCGCCGCCCTCGCAGTGGGCCATACCGGGAGCCATAAACAACCGTACCCAGCCGGGCGCGGGGTCGCCACTCACTTTGACGATCGAATCGTAGAACTCAACCGTGGCGCCCGGCGCCACCTGTTGATCGGCCCAACCGTGGTAGAGAAGCAGCTTGCCACCGCGATGGGCAAATGGCGTGAGGTCGGGATCCAGCGCAATCGTATTCTTGTCGATCTCGCTGGACAAGGCCGCGTCCCGTTCGAGGTCAAAGCTTTTCCAATCCCACTGCGGATCCTTGAAGACCACATATTTGAAGTAATCGAGAAATAGATCCGCAGGGACCGGTCCACCTGCCAGGCGAGCCCAGCGCAACTCGGTTCCCGGCTCCAGACGCGGGAAAATCTCCTGTCCGCTGGGAGTGGTGGCAGGGCTCAAGATGCTCCGCGCCGTCTGCACTTGACGCGTGGTGAGGCACGACGGCGCGTCACCCTCCTTGCACTGCAGAACCTCAGGGTCGAAATGGCAGAGGGTAGGATCATCGATCAACCCGTCCTTCAGTCCATCGATCGTGTCGCAGGCATTAAGCACCGCTTGGTGGATCATGGGGTACTTGGCCGGTGGAATATAGCCGGCGGGATCCTTAAAGCTTACGTTCGCCAACCACAGCGCCCACGCGTTCCGCCGGAAGGTTGCGGGATCGCCGGCGATGACGCCGTCAAACTCGTCAGGATAGCGATAAGCCTGCAAAAGTCCTTCTCTGCCGCCGCCCGAGCATCCATCCCAGTAGGAGTATCGCGGGTCGCTACCATAAAAGGAGCGGAGGATCGCCTTTGCCTTGATGGTCATTTCATGTTCAGAGCGGTAGGCAAAATCGATGAACTTTTCCGGATGCCCCAGCACAAAGGAGCCACTGGGACCCTCGTGACCATCGTCGGTTGCGCTGGCGGCGTAGCCCCGGCGGAGTGCGTAGGCAAGCGCCTTATAGTCGATCGCTCCGCCCCAGCCGCCGCTGCCCATGGCCAGAAATTTCCCATTCCACCCGGCGATGGGGAGCCACACCTCGATCTTGATCTCGGAGTCGCTCGACGGCCTCAGCGTGGCCGCGACACGACAGAACGCCGGCAGATCAGGGAAAGCGCTGCTGGTGGTAAACGTACCAGCGCCTGCCACCTGTGCAGATGTGATGGAGCCATTTGGCAAGGCAAGCTGGAGAAGGCCTGCACAGGACTGACTAGCTGTCGGTTGAGGAGTGGTAGCGCCATGCGCAACAGTGGCCGCCAACACGAGGATGAATGCCAGGCCCATCCGCCGCTCCGTCTTACCGGTTCAACAACAGTGGTACGGACGACGATTCCTACGCCAGCGCCAGATTCAAATTCTCGATCGCTTCATCGACCTCGGCCGTGCTCTTGTAGCCGACTGTAACGGCATTGACTCCGGCGTTGCGGAAGGCAAACTTCATCGCCGCCTGGCGGTCTGCACGGTTAGTAAAGGCGCCCTCGCCCACCAGTTTCATGCTGATCACGCCCATGCCTTCCTTGCGCACCTGCTTCACATGCTCCACGACTTCGTTCACGTTGCCCAGGCCGTTGGTATCGTAGTCCTCGGCATCCATGCGCACGCCCTTATGGTTCATGCGGATCATGGCAACTTCCAGCCACTTGGTATCGGGCGTCTGGCGCAACGCCGGCAGCCCGTGCACCGACGCGCCGCGAGCCAGCACAACCTTCTTCGACTGGGCCTCAGAAATCCCGTCCTGCCAGCGCAGGCTGTCGGTTGGCCACGACGGACTATGTTGCCAGTGCAGCAATGCGATGTCGAAATATTCGGTATTCGCCATTCGGCGCAGCTCGTCGATCTTCGCTTGCGGATCCACGCCATTGTGGGTCGTGACCTTGGTCATGAGCTGATAGCTATCGCGTGGAACGCCCTTTAATGCGATGCCGAGCATCTCGTGCATTCCACCGTAAGATTCGGCCGTCTCGAAGAAACGGATGCCGCGCTCGTGCGCGTAGCGCACCAGACGCGTAAACTGCTCCTGGCCCAGGTCGCGCTGCACTTGTCCGGACATAGTCCCGGTGCCGAAGGCGAGACGCGTGACCTCCACGCCGGAGTTCCCCAGCGTTACCAAATCCGTTGCTGTCTGGGGAGCCGCTTTTAGGCTTAAGCTTCCGGTGCTTGCGAGGGCACCCGCAGCGAGTCCGGTTTTGATGAATTGACGCCTGGAGTAGTGAGCCATAGGTCTTCCTCCGATGGGAGAAATCTTACCATGTTCGGAATGCGAATTCCGTGAAGCGGCTTTTCTATCTACCCGTAAACCCTGTAGATTGGCCCATCATGAAGAAGTTTATTAACCGCCCTGAAGACGTTGTTGAAGAAATGCTCCAAGGTCTGGCCGTGCTGCACCCGGGCTCCGTCCGCCTGCCAGGACACAAAGTCCTTATCCGCGCAGATGCGCAGCGCGTCCGTAATGAGCAGGTTGCCATACTCTCCGGCGGAGGGAGCGGCCATGAGCCGGCGCATGCAGGCTATATCGGAGCCGGCATGTTAAGCGCGGCCGTGGCCGGAGAAGTCTTTACTTCGCCCAGCAGCGACTCCGTCTTCGCCGCCATCCAGGCTGTCGCGGCAAAGCCGGGAGCATTGCTGGTGGTCAAAAACTACACCGGCGACCGGCTGAACTTTGGCTTAGCCGCTGAGATGGCGCGTGCCCAAGGCATCCCGGTCGAAATCGTCATCGTAGATGATGACGTCGCACTGAAAGGTACGGGGCAAGCCACCGGTGCCCGTGGTCTCGCGGGCACGGTTTTCATGCACAAGCTTTTGGGGGCCGCCGCTGCGGAGGGCAGGAGCCTGGCCGACCTGGCAGCCATAGGCAAGGAGTCCGTTGCGTCCCTGGCCACCATGGGTGTCTCGTTTTCAGCCGGAACCTCGCCCGCCGTCGGCAAGCCCAGCTTTGAGCTTGGCGAGCATGAGATGGAGCTGGGCCTCGGCATTCATGGAGAACCCGGTGTGAAGCGCATGGAACTGCAGCCCGCTAACCAGGTGACCGAGACCTTGCTCAGCGAGATTCTGCAGCGTGGAAGCGTTGGCCATGGAAGCTCCAGCAATGACCGAAGGGTGGCGGTGATGGTGAACAACCTGGGAGCAACCACCGAAATGGAGCTTGCCATTGTGGCCCGCCATGCGGCGAGCTTTCTTGCCGGCAAGGGACTTACGGTAGAGCGAATCTACGCCGGAACATTTCTCTCCTCACTCGACATGGCAGGCATCTCGATCTCGGTTCTTGGCCTGAACGAAGATCGGCTGCGTTGGCTTGACGCAGCGACCACGGCTCCTGCGTGGCCGAATGCAAGCAAACAGCGCCCGGGAAATCCAGAAGCTCAGATCGCAGTGGAGATCACCAAAGAGGCAAGTTCCGGCAGCGGAGCGCAAACCGAAGCCGGCAGAAAAACAAAACAAGCCATCGAAGCTGCGTGCAGGGCGCTGTTGGCCGCCGAGAGCGAGCTGACGGAGATGGACCGCGTTACCGGCGACGGCGACCTGGGCGTCAGTATGGCGCGCGCGGCCAGGGCCGTTCAAGACGCAATCGCGTCCTATCCCTTAGACAACATTCCCGCTACGCTCAAAGCGCTCGCTCATACGCTCCGGCGTGAGTTAGGTGGATCATCCGGGCCGCTCTACGGGGTGTTGTTTCTGCGCTGCGGAAGTGTTCTCGAGGCCAGCCGCGCAACCGGATTGGCGCAGTGGGCAGAAGCGATCGATCAAGGTTGCCGAGCCATCAGTGAATTGGGTGGAGCAAAGCCAGGCGACCGCACCATGCTGGACGCGTTGGATCCATTCGCAAAGATGTTGCAACAGAGTATCGGCGTGAGCGCAACAGGGGCTGCGGTTCTCGCCGCGGTCGAAGCGGCGGAGCGCGGAGCCGAAGCCACCGCTCAGATGCAGCCCAAGTTAGGACGGTCAAGTTACCTTGGTGTTAGAGTGCTCGGCTATCCCGACCCGGGCGCGAAAGCCATCGCCGTGTGGCTGCGTGCCGCATCTGACGCGCTTTTTCCGCGCTAGAACCATTCTGGGAGCCGGTATCCAGTTAGCTTCAGTTTGGCTCCAGCGGGAGCTGCTGGCCCGATGCGTCCACAACCAGCCCTTATAATTCAGCCATGGACTCATTCAAATTGTCGAGGCTGAAACCGATTCTGGATTGGGTACCGGCCGTGCTCAGCGTTCTCATGATCGCTCTCGAGTCCACCTCCACCATGTCGGCAAAAAACACCAGCGAATGGCTTTATCCATACTGGGTTCGGTTCTTTGGCCCGACCAGCATGGCGCACTGGGACCAGGTGCATCATCTCATCCGCAAGACCGGGCATTTCGTAGGCTACGGGCTGGTCAGCGTGGCTTTTTTCTACAGCTGGCGGCAGACGCTTATCCGCATGGCGGTCAAGCATTGGACCCTTTGGCGCCGAGCTTCCGTCCTGGCGGTGCTCTGCACTCTGCTCATTGCCATTTTGGATGAGTACCATCAGAGCTTCTTACCCAGCCGGACCAGTTCGCCCATCGACGTCTGCATCGATCTAAGCGGAGCCATAGCCGCGCAACTTCTTTTGTTGCTGATCATTCAGTTGTTCACTCGCCGGCTAAGCTTCCGCGCAGCCTGAACGCTCTTTGCTAATTCCATCCGACAAATTAGGATGAAGCGGTCATGCTCAGCCGGCGCAACTTCCTTGAACTCTCCATAGCAGCATTGCCAGGGTTTGCCCATCCTCTGTGGGCGCAAACGCACACTCCTATTGGGCTGCAACTCTCTACCCTGAACAACATGGCCAAGGCGGACCTTGCCGGCACCCTCAGCCAGATCCATGCCATCGGCTACCAGGAAGTTGAGCTCACGCCGGTGGCCTACACACTTCCTGTGGAGCAGTTGCGCAAGCTGGTTGCGGACAGCGGCCTAAAGGCTCCGAGCGGCCACTTTGAATACACCGACCTCTCCGGCCAATGGGATTACGCCAAAGCTTCCGGTATAAAGTGGGTGGTTTGTCCCATGCTCCCCAAGTCGCAGTGGACCTCGGCCGAGGGCTTCCACACTGCCGCGCACCAGTTCAACGAGTGGGGCAAGCGCGCCCGCGATATGGGCCTGCGCTTCGCCTTTCACAATCACGATTATGAGTTTCGCCAATTCGACGGGACAACCGGTTACGACATCCTATTAAAGGAGACGGATCCGAAGCTGGTCTTCTTCGAATTGGACTGCTATTGGATCACGCAGGCGGGGCTCGATCCGGTTGAGATGCTCAACCGCCTGGGTAAGCGTGTCCGCATGCTGCACATCAAAGATCGCAAGCCAGGCTTTCCCTCATCGAATGACATGAGCCAAAGCTCGGCACACTTCACAGAAGTCGGCACCGGCTCGATCGACTGGCCGCATATCCTGGCTGTAGCCCGGAAACTCCAAATCGAACATTACTTCATCGAGCAGGACCGTATCGACGGGCCGCCCATGGAGAGCGTCCGCGCCAGCTATAACTACTTGCGAAAGATCTTGCCCTAACTACGTTTAAGTCTGTAGACAAGCTCCAGGGTGATCTTGTCGTCAACGCTCATCAGACGAGCGATGCTGGGTTTGTTGAGGCCGAAGGTAGCGAAGGTGAAGGTGGTTTTGGCGCGGCCGGCGATGGTGCCATTCCGATTGAAGGTAGCGATGCCCTGGAAGGTGACCTCCTTGGTCACGCCGTGTACGGTGAGATTGCCGGTAATCTGTACGCCGGCCTGGCCCGTGAAGGGAATCATCTTTGGCAGGCCGTCAATTTTCGTGGGAACAAACTCAGCGGTTGGGAACTTGTCCGTCTCGAGTACATTCTTGCGGATGTAGCCGTCCCGCTGATCCTGGTCGCTCTTGAGGTTGCGCAGGTCAGCGGTGAGCTTGGAGGAGCCGGCAGGGATGCTGCCATCCGGCGCGATGACCAGGTTGCCGGAGACGGTAGGGGTAGTGCCCTCGGCGTCATTGGGGAAGTTAATGCCCACCAACTGCTCTGTAACGATGTAAGTTGCCGAAGACCCATCGGAGTCAATGGTAGCGTTCATGCCCGCAGTTGGCGGCGGCGGTGGCGGCTGGTTGCCGGGAGGCGGACCCTGCGCGAGGAGTTGGGTTGCGACGGCGAGTACTGCCGCTAAGAGCAGGAACTGACTGGTCAGGGCGGTCAAGCCTCGCTTGGATGCATGCAGTGTCATGTGATGTTCTCCATAATGTATCTCTATTCCACCCGCAACGCCGCCATGGGGTCGAGCCTGGAGGCACGCGTGGCCGGCAGCCATACCGCCAGCAGTGCGACGGCCGCTAGCACTACAGGTACAGTTACGAATACGATTGGATCCCACGACTTCACTCCGAACAGCAGGCTGGCGATCAGGCGGGTAAGTCCAAACGCCGCGCCGGCGCCCACAATCACGCCCGCGATCGTCAATTGCATGCCCTGCCAGACGACCAGGTTGCGAATCCTGCTGCGGTCCGCTCCCAAGGCCATGCGGATGCCCATCTCCTGCGTGCGCTGCTGCACGGAGTAGGCCATGAGCCCATAAATGCCGATGGAGGCGAGTACCAGCGCGGAGGCGCCGAATATGGAGAGCAGCAGCATGTTGAAGCTTTCCCGCGCCGTGGAGTGGACTACGACCTCGTCCATCGTGCGTACCCGGGCCACGGGAAATCCGCCGCTGGCCTGGCGCAGCTGCTCGCTTACCGCGGAGATGAGCTGGTGCGGCTCGGTATGCGTACGCACCAGCCAAATCACCGGGCCAATGCGCGCGTTGAGGGCGGTCATGCCGTCGGGAACCTGCGCCTGGGGAACGATCATGGTCGGGAACGGATCCCTTCCCAATCCGCCGTTATGAATGTCGCCTGAAATGCCGATGATCTGCCGGGCGGGTTCATCGAACTCCGGTCCAACTCCCTTGCCGATGATGATCTGCTGGCCGACCGGGTCCTCTTTGGGCCAGTATTTCTTGGCCATGCTCTCATTGATGACCACCACGCCAGGCGCGCCGCCCACATCGCGGTCGGTGAAGTCGCGGCCGCGCAGGATAGGTATCTTGAAAGCCTCGAAGTACCCGGCTGAGGCGCTCATCCAGCCGGCGCCGACGGGTTGCCCTTTATCTACCGGCCGCCCGACAACGATGAATGGCAGGCCAAAGCCTCCCTCCATGGGCAGGCAGCAAGTGGAAGCGGAGACTTCAACCCCTGGAATGGCATTCAGCCGCTCGCGGCCATTGCGCACCAGTTCGGCTACGCCGGCTGTCTTTTGGAAGCGGTCGCCGGTCAGCGACATTTCCATGGTCAGAAGATTGTGCGGGTCGAAGCCGGGATTCACCTGGTGCAAGGCGAGAAATGTCCGAATCAGTAGCGCCGCGCCGATCAGCAGCACCATGGCCAAGGAGATCTCGCTGATCACCAGCAGGGAGCGGGCTTTGCTTTGGTGAAATCCGGTGCCGGCGCGGTTGCTGCTCTCCTTCAGCGTGGAGTTGAGGTCAGGACGCGAAGCGCCGATGGCAGGGAAGAGTCCGAAGAGGATGCCGGTGAAGAGCGAGACGCCGAGGGTGAAGGCGAGTATCCGCCAGTCAATCGTGACTGCAGCGCCATGTTCGCCGATGCGGGGAATATCGCCGGGGCTCATTGCCAGCAGGCCGCGTAAGCCGATGTAGCCAAGCACCAGGCCCAGCACGCCGCCGGTGACAGAGAGCAACACGCTCTCGGTAAGCAACTGCAGGACAATGCGCTTACGTCCTGCACCCATGGCCGCGCGAATGGCGAACTCACGCTTGCGCCCGGTAGCGTGCACCAGGAGCAGATTGGCAACGTTGGCGCAGGCAATCAGCAACACCAGGCTCACCGCGCCTAACATCACCAGCAACGACTTGCGCGCATCGCCAACAATGGAGTCGCGCAGCGGTTCCACAGCAAATCCGTTCTTGGGCCCAAGCGCATCCGGATAGCGGCGGCGGAACTGATCGGCTGCGACCTTCAGGAGGGCATTGGCCTGGGCCAGGGTCACGCCGGGCTTGAGCCGCCCTGCGGCTTTAAAATAGTGGCCTTGATTGGTGCTGTTGGGATCGAACTGAAAGGGAAGCAGAATGTCTGCTTCAGGGTCGGAGACGAAGGATTGGTTGAGGACGCCAACGATGGTGTACGGCTCATTGCCCAGCGACAGCGCGCTCCCGATGATATTTGGATTCCCGCCAAATTTGCGCTGCCATAGGCCATAACTCAGTACGACGACCTTGCCGCCGTTGGGCGAGTCTTCCTGCGGCGTAAAAGTGCGCCCCAGCATGGGCGATGCGCCGAAGAGACGGAAGTATCCCTGGGTAACGTGGATGCCGTGCACCTGCTCCGGCTGATCGCCGGTGAGGTTGAACCCGGGACCGCCAAAGTCGTAAGCGGCCACATCTTGAAAGGCGCTGGTCTGTTGTTGCCAAACCATGAACTTGGGGATAGATGCGCCGGGGCCATTGCCCTGGGGCGAGGTGAGCAGGAACTGCACGATGCGATCCGCGTCAGGGTAGGTAAGCGGCTTGAGCAGTACTGTATCGACCACAGTGAAAATGGCAGTGTTGATGCCGATGCCGAGCGCTAATGCAGCGATCGCGGCGAAAGTAAATCCAGGGTTGGCGCGGAACATGCGCAGTGCATGTTTGAAGTTGTCCCGGAAATTGCTCATGAGCCTGCTCCATTTGCGGTTGCTGTGCAGCCATGTTAGACCAGCCGGGTCGAGCTGCGCACGCGAATTACACTACCAGGAGGAGACTTTGCATGTCGGTGGCTTCGGACTTCCGCTATAGTCTGCGCATGCTGGCGAAGAGCCCAGGCTTCACGGCAATCGCAATTCTTTCCCTGGCGCTCGGTGTAGGCGCTAACACGGCCATCTTTACTTTGATCAATGACCTCATGATCAAGCAACTTCCGGTGGGCCAACCGGACCAGTTGGTCTCTCTCGGAGAAGACTCCGGTTGTTGCATTCTCGGCACCGTGTCGATGGGTACCGCAGGCCTGTTCTCTTACGATTTCTATCGCCAGATCGAGAAGCAGCATCAGTTCTTCCGGGACATCTCAGCCTCGGCCGGGTTCACCCTCCCCGCCGGTGTGCGGCTGCCCGAGAGTTCCGCTGGGCCGGCGGACGCCGCTTTCTTGCAACTGGTTTCGGGGAACTACTTCAGCGTCCTTCAGGTGCAACCGCTGCTCGGTAGAGCGATTCTCCCCAGCGATGAAGAGGTACCCGGCCGCAACCCCGTCGCAGTGCTCAGTTACCACTACTGGCAGACGAGCCTTGGGGGCAATCCATCGCTGGTTGGTAGATCTCTCACCATTGACGGAATGCCCGTCACCATCATTGGTGTAGCGCCGCCCCGGTTTTTCGGCATTAAGGTGGAAGCGCAATCACCGGATATGTGGCTGCCGCTCACCATGCAGAAGGAGGTCATGGAGCATTCCTCCTTGCTCGGCGCTCGCAATCTGTACTGGCTTCATCTGGTGGGCCGGCGCAATCCAGGCATGAGCCTCACACAGGCACAGGCCTGGTTCAATGCTCAGGTACGGCAGTATATGCAAGACCTGGAAGGTGGGCCGCTAACGCCCGCCCGTAAGGAGCAGATACAGCGAATCTTTGTTCCATTGATGCCCGGGGCCCGTGGCGGCTCTGATCTGCGAGAACAATACAAGGCCCCGCTCGAGATTCTGATGGGAGTGGTGGTCCTGGTCTTGCTGATCGCTTGTGCCAATCTGGCAAATTTTCTCCTTGCCAAGGCAGTGGTGCGCGAACGCGAGAGTTCAACCCGGCTTGCGCTGGGCTCGACTCGAGCGCGCCTGATTGGCCTGGTCCTCATCGAGACGCTCCTGCTTTCTCTCTGTGGAGGAGCCCTGGGAGTGCTCCTGGCCTTTTGGGGAACACGAGCCCTAATCAACTTTGTCGTGGAAGGATCCACGTATATTGTGCTCGACCCCAAGCCAGACATGCATGTCTTGCTTTTCACGTTGGGTGTAAGCCTGCTGACCGGTCTTCTCTTCGGAATCGGTCCTGCTGTGCGTGTCTCGCGCACACGCCTGGCGCCTGGGCTGAACGTCCGCAACGCCGCAAGTGGCGAGTGGAGCTTCCAGCCGCTTTATCCCTAAATTCCTCGTGGCCGTTCAGGTAACGCTTTCTCTCGTGCTCCTCGTGGGCGCGGGCCTTTTTCTGCGGACCCTGAGAAATCTGGAGAGCCGGGATCTGGGTTTCGAAAACCATAAACTGCTGCTTGCGCAACTCTTGCCCGAGGCCGCGGGATACACGCCCCAACAACTCAGTGGTCTGTACGAAAAAATTCTGGACCGGGTCGAAGCTCTTCCTGGGGTGCGTTCCGCGACGCTTTCCGGTGTACCCGTCATTCATCCGGGACAGTGGGGCTCACCTATTTCCATTCTGGGCTACGCCACCAAACAGAACGAAGCAGTGGACACGCAAGGCAACTATGTGGGTCCGCAGTTCTTCGAAACAGTCGGCATACCTGTGCTACTTGGCCGCCCGATCGGGCCGCAGGATACTGCTCACGTCAACCAAGGTAGTGGTGGTAAACCAGACCTTTGCCAACGATTATTTTCCCCGAGGGGATGCGATTGGGCGTAGCTTCACCATTTGGGATCCCGGAGTACCAGGCACGTGGCAGATCGTGGGGGTGGTGCGAGACGCAAAGTACAGCAGCCCGCGTGAGGCGCCGCAGCGCATGATCTATTTACCTCTAGCGCAGATCGCCGGTTCCCATGCCTATGCGCACTCATTGGAGCTGCAGACAGTTGGGGATCCTGCATCCGTCGCCGGGCAGGTCAGGAGAGCTCTCGCACAAATCGATCCCAACCTCGCGGTTCTCAAAATGGAGACCATCAGCCAACAGGTGAACCATCTGGTGGATCAGGAGCAATTGATCTCTCAACTCTGCACCTGGTTCGCGGTGCTGGCTTTACTGCTCACCTCCATCGGCCTCTACGGCGTCATGACTTATAACGTCGCCCGCCGCGCTCACGAGATCGGAGTCCGCATGGCGCTTGGCGCTCAGAACAGGGAAGTGCAGTGGATGATTCTCAGGGAGTCCTTGTTGCTTCTTGGCATCGGCATCCTCATCGGAGTTCCGGCGACGATGGCCGCGACCCGCCTGGTTGGGGCGCAGCTCTTCGGTCTTACCCCGTCAGACCCGCCCACGTTTATGGCCGCCATCCTTGCCATCTCTATCGTGGCGCTATTGGCCGCATACTTTCCCGCACGCCGTGCCACCAGGGTGGATCCCATGGTCGCTTTGCGCGACGAGTAACATTTGGCCATCGAAATGCATACTCCAGTGCTAGGGTGACCCCAATATGCACACAATTCTCCACGACCTGCGTTACGCACTGAAACAGTTGTCGAAGAACGCGGGCTTCTCATTTGTCGTCATCCTCACCCTGGCATTGAGCATCGGCGCGAACACCGCGATTTTCAGTGTGGTGGACGCGCTGCTTTTGCGGCCGCTGCCTTATCCGGAGCCGCAGCGCCTGGGATCCCTGATGCAGCGAATCTCCGGCCCGTCGAATCATAGCTATCCGGTCAACGATCGATCGCGATACCTGGCGCCAGCTGCGCGACAATGTTCCTGCCGTAACCGCGGCCGTTGCCAGCGAAGCTAGCGGTGTCAACCTCGAGGGGGCCGGGCGGGCTCAATATGTGCATGGTCAGCGAGTATCTGCCACGTACTTTGATGTCCTTGGCCTTCACCCCATGCTCGGTCGCAGCTTTACGGCCAGAGAAGACACGGCAGGAGGACCGAGAGCCGTTGTTCTGAGTTACGGCCTGTTTAAGAACACATTCAATGGGGACGCCAACCTCGTCGGCCACGCAATACGGCTCAAAGGGGTTCCGTACACCGTCATCGGCGTTCTGCCGCCGGGAGCTCAGACTCCAACCTCGGTTGATCTGTGGACTTCTCTTCGCCCTGAAACATCCGAGGAGGGCGGGGGAGATAACTACGACCCCATTGTCCGGCTAAAGGATGGCGCTACCTGGCAACAGGTAGAAGCGCAGTTGAGCCAGTTACAATCGTTGACTTCTCGCTTCCTGCAAAAGAAATATCCCGGTGCACAAATTTCGTACTATGCAGTCCCGCTACAGCAGAGTCTCGCCGTGGAGACGCGCACGCCGGCGATGATCCTCATGTCGGCGGTGGGCTTTGTACTGTTGGTTGCGTGCGCGAACCTGGCCGGCCTGGCGCTGGTACGCATTGGCCGCAGAGATTCTGAGATTGCGACCCGTCTTGCCCTGGGCGCGACAAAATGGGCGATTCTGCGGCAATTCTGGATTGAGAGTCTGCTGCTCACTACCGTGGGTGTCCTGGCAGCTCTTCTGGTTGGGGGGCTTACGCTGCAGCTCATGAACCGGCGTATTCCCGCCGGCTTCCTGCCCATCGGTGGGGTCTCGCTTCGACGTTCGTGTCCTATTGTTCACCGCCATGGCTGGTATCGGAGCCAGCTTATTCTTCGGTCTCTTGCCGGCTCTCAGTGCTCGCCGCATCGACGTGCAGGCGGCGCTGGCCAGTGGCGGCAGCCGATCTGTCGCCCAAGCCAGCGGCACGCGCACGCGCTATGCGCTGATCATCGGAGAAGTGGCATTGACCGTCGTTCTACTAACCGTCGCGGGCTTGCTCATAAGGACACTCGTCTACCTGAGAACGCTGCCGCCGGGATTCAATCCGGAAAATGTGGTAGCCGCAAAAGCGTCACTGGACGACGCCCGCTACAACAATCGGGCTTCGTTCTTGAAACTGCTGGATGAAAGCACAGCGGCGATCAAAAACATTCCCGGAGTGGAGTCGGCTGCCGTGGGACTCAGCGTTCCCTACGAACGCGCACTGAACTACGCTGTAAAGGTAGCCGATGGCCCGCAAGCGGGAGAGCAGGATATGACCAACCTGGTCTATGTGACGCCGGCCTACTTCGAGACGCTGCAGATACCGCTCCGCGCAGGCCGCCTTTTGGCCGCGAGCGATACATCGACCAGCCAGTTTGTCGCGCTGGTAAACGGGGCCTTCGCCGCCAAGTATCTCGGCCGGGAGAATAGCGTCGGGCGGCACTTGCTGAGTGATGGCAACACGATCGAGATTGTTGGTGTCACTGGCGAACGTCGTCGCCCCACCCGGCTTCACGCCTGGAGCGCCAATGGTCGCAGAGCCCACCGTGTACGTGCCTGCGGCGCAGATGCCGACGCAGTTGGTCAATCTCGCCCACGTCTGGTTTCAGCCCAGTTGGATTGTCCGTACCAAGGCAAAGTCCCCGGGCATAACCCAGCAGATGCAGCAGGCCCTCGCCAGTGTAGATCCTGATCTGCCGGTCTCCGGTTTCTATGGCATGAACGATGTACTAGCAGAGGCATTGCTCCTGCAGCATGTGGAAGCGGGCCTGCTGGCAGTACTTGCCGGTTTGGCGCTCTTGCTCTCTTCGGTGGGCATCTACGGATTGGTCTCGAACCTGGTCAATCAACGTACTCGCGAACTCGGCATCCGCATGGCTCTTGGTTGCACGGTGCGCGGGGCGATGTTCGAGGTTTCCCGTACCGGCATCGCCGCCACCGGGGCCGGCTTGGCCGTCGGGCTACTTATGTCATTTGCGGCGGTGAAGGCACTGCGCAGCCAGCTCTTCGGCGTCGCGTTGTTTGATCCGCTTACCTTGTGCGCGGTATGTGCCTTACTCGCGCTAGTCGCTCTCGTTGCGGCGGTTCTGCCCACGTTCAGGATCGCCAGCATTGACCCAGCCGAAACGCTTCGTGCGCAATGAGAGGTTGGTCATTCGCCGACGGCTTCGTTTATAACGATAAATGAACCGCAGGTCCCTCCACTGCGCTGCGCTTCGGTCGGGATGACAAAGGGGGTGGTGACTTGAATGTGGAAGCCGCTGTTCATAAGAATTTCTCTACCGGCCGACGAATTCAAGCCCTTCGGCGTCACGATTGATTGTCATCCCGACCGGAGCGAAGCGAAGTGGAGGGACCTGCGGTTTCTATCCCGTACACGCTCGGGCCGGGAAAACCCACATTACTCCGTACGCAAAGCCTGGACCGGGTTGATAGAAGCAGCCCGCTGCGCGGGAATTACGCTGGCGAGGAGTGCGCAGAATCCCAGCGCCGCAACAGAGCCGGCGAGTACCAGCGGGTCCCAGCTCTTCACCTGGTAGAGCTGGGCGGCGATCAGGTGTCCGCAGACAATAGAAACGGGAACGCCGATGATGAGCCCGATCAGCACCTGGCTAAACGCGCCGCGCAGAACCAGGCGAACAATATTGTCGCGGTCGGCGCCCAAAGCCATGCGCACCCCGATCTCGCTGGTGCGCCGTTCGACCGTGTATGCGGTGACGCCGTATAGACCCACCGCGGCAAGCACCAGCGCTAGCATCCCAAAGAGACCGGTCATTCGCGCGACCGCGCGCTGTTGGTCAAAAGTAGCGTCCACCTGCTGCTGCATGGGCTGAATGCTGATGATGGTCAGATTGGGATCAACCTCACTGAATGCTTTACGGACCAGCGATTCAATCCCCTCAGCGCTTCCTCTCAGCTCCAGCACGACGCCGGTAATGTAGTGCGAGTGGTGATCCACTAACGCCATCACCGATTGGTCATAGGAAACGTGTTGGGCCAGCGGGGCGAACATCATGGGATGCGCAGGGCGCTTGGGGTTCATGTACTTGGCGTCGCGTACGATGCCTACGATTTCAAACGCCGTGCTGTACTCCGGAATATCGAGGCCGAAATGTTTCCCGATGGCATCCTGTCCCGGAAAGAACCGTTTGGCGAAGGTCTCATTCACCACGGCGACCCCGCGCGTGGTGGCGGTGTCTTGTTCGCTGATGCTTCGGCCGCGCAGAATAGGCTGGCCCATGGTTTCGAGATAACCCGGGCTCACGCGATCCCAGGATGCATTGAATTCGTCACTCATTTGGGGCACACCATGACCTTCGGGAACGATCAGTTCGCCCCAATTGTCAATGTACGGGGTATACAGTGCGAGCCCGGCGCGTTGGACTCCGGGAATTCGCGCCAGGCGGGCTTGCAACTCGCGGTAGAGCGCGTCGAGTTGGGGCTCGGTGTAACTGGCGGGCGGTTCATTCATCACAATGCTGACCCGATGGTCAGTCTCGAAGCCAAAGCTCTGATGCTCGAGGTTGCGCAGGCTGCGGGTCAGCAGACCCGCGCCGGCGAGTAAGACGATAGAAAGAGTAGCCTGCACCACAACCAGGATTTTCTGCGGCAACGTCGCACTGTCGCGGGTGCTGCGATTGGCCCCGCGCAGGGCATCCACCGGGTTGCCGTTCGAAGTGAACCATGCCGGCGCAGTGCCAAAGAGCACTGCAGTGAAGAGGGACAAGCCAAACGCGAATGCCAGCACGGGTAACGATGGCGTGGCATCGATAGGCACAAAACGGGCGCCATGGAAGGCCAAGGCCACGACGAGCTTAACACCGAGGTACGCAACTGCGACCCCGGCCATGCCGCCGAGCACGGAGAGCACAACACTTTCTGTGAACGATTGCCGAACAAGCCGTTTCCGCGATGCGCCCAAAGCCAGCCGTACAGAGGTTTGCGAACGGCGCGCAGCCCCGCGGGCCAGCAACAGGTTGGCGATGTTAGCGCAGGCGATCAACAACACCAGGCAGCAGACCCCGAGCAATATGCGGAGGCTGTCGCCGTAATCGGCTTTCATGGTCGCCACCCCGGAGCCGCCGGGGATAATCTGAATCTGCTGCGTGGGCAGGGACTTCACGATCACGGGCAAAAACTCGGCTGGCCATCCGCTGTCATGGACCATCCATTGACGAAGAATTCCGGTAAGTCGCGGTGCAACGCCGGCTACGCTCGCCCCAGGTTTAAGCCTGCCGATCACCCGCAGCCAACCAGAGATAGATTGCTTGAGCAGCGAATTTTGCGCGTTCACCAAAGGTTCCTGCTGTAAGGGCATCCATAGTTCAGGAGGATTGCTGCGCAGCGTCTCACCGAAGAAGCCCGGGGGCGCGATGCCGGCGATGGTAAAAGGATGTCCGCTAACGATAAAAGTTGATCCCACGACCGCAGGATCCGAATCGTACTGTTGTTGCCAGGCGCGATAGCTGAGCATGGCTACCGGCGGTGCGGAGGCTTGATCGTCGCTGGGTGCGATGGTGCGTCCGGCGAAAGCGCGAATACCCAGGGTGCTGAAGTAGTTGCCGCTGACGAATTCGCCGCGCAGCGGCTTGGCAGTATTGTCGCTTTGCCCGCGGCGCACACTGAACTGGACCCCGGAAGCTTGAAACGCCGCCATCTGCTCGAACTCCGGGGCCTCGGCCTGGAGACGCAGATAGAGCGAGTAGGGATAAAGGCCCCAATCATCCTGGGGTCCGCCTTCCACGCAGCAGTCGGTACCTGACCCAATGCGGTAGAGGCTCGAAGGATCCACTACCGGCAGAGATTTAAGCATCACAGAATAAATGAGGGAGAAGATGGCAGTGGTTGCGCCGATCCCGAGGGCCAGGGTGAGCATCGCTGTCAGGGTGAAGACAGGGGACAGCCGCATCTGCCGAAGTGCGTACGAGATATCTTGCCGCAAGGTCTGCATACCAGTCTTACGAGCATTTCAGAGCCCAGGTTCCCAAGAGTACTAAGTTCTTTGCAAATGGCGAGGGTAACAAGAAGGACGGTGTCCAGTAGCGGACACTGAAGCCCACAACTGGACAGTCCATCGTTCCGGGCGCAAGCCGGCATTGTTGACTATCTACAATTCACTCGTGTAGATAGTCATAGTATGGGCAAACCGAGCGATCTCGTGCAGGGCACCCTTGACCTGCTCATCCTGAAAACAATCTCGCTCGAGCCGCAGCATGGCTGGGCAATTGCAAAGCGTATTCAGCAGATCTCGAATGAGGTCTTGCAGGTGCAGCAGGGCTCGCTCTATCCCGCGCTCCACCGTTTGGAGCAGCAAGGATGGATACGCGCCAAATGGGCTGAGAGCGACAGTGGCCGCCAAGCCAAGTTCTATTCGCTTACCACCGCCGGCCGGGCTCAGTTGGAACGGGAAAAGGAAAGCTGGAGCCGGCTTTCAAACGCTATCAACCTGGTGGTTGAAGGCGTGTAAAAGAACAGGAGGCATCCATGCGCTGGATCGAACAATTCCGCATGTCCATGTTGATGTTGTTCCGCCGTGAGAGCCAAAGCAAGCGGCTTAACGACGAACTCGCGTTTCATCTCGAGCAGCAGGTGAAGGAAAACATCGCCAAAGGCATCACCCCTGACGAAGCACGCTACGCGGCCTTGCGCACCTTTGGCAATCCTACGGTGCTTCGCGATCAAGCGCGCTCCAGTTGGAGCTGGAACTGGCTGGAGAAATTTCTGCGCGACGTGCGCTATGGCGCGCGCACCCTCACCCGCTCGCCTGGTTTTTCCCTGACTGCGATTCTTGTCATGGCGCTTGGCATCGGCGCCACCACTTCTTTATTTACCATTGTGCGTTCGGTGCTGCTCAAGCCACTGCCCTTCCGCGATCCAGACAACCTGGTCATGGTCTATGAGCATTTTCGCGACGACCACAGCGCAGACGGATTCAATGTTGTCGCGCCTGCTGATTTCAACGACTGGCATCAGCGGACACACGGCTTCGCGGATATGGCTGCCTACCTCAGGACCGATTTCGATCTCACGGGCGAGCATGCGGAGCTTCCAGAGGTTGTCCAAGGTGCGGGAGGCTCTTGGAACCTGTTCTCTGTCCTGGGCACGCCGCCGGCGCTGGGCCGCGCCTTCAGGCCGGAGGAAGATCAAATTGGAGCCAACCATGTAGTTCTGCTCACGTGGAGCTTCTTCCAAAGGCGTTTCGCCGGAGACGCTTCTATCATCGGCAAGCAAATAAGGCTGAATAGCACGCCCTACGAGGTGATCGGCGTATTGCCCCGCTGGTTCACTTATCCCGATTCTCGGGTCCAGGTGTGGGTGCCTTATGCTTCGACTTTTCAGCCAGCGGATTATGCCCGGCATGACATGCATCAGAGCCATGTGGTCGCGCGGCTCCGGCCTGGGGTAAGCGCAGCGGCTGCACTGAATGAAGTAGGTGCCCTGCAGTATCAGATCCATCTTGCAAATAGATCAGCGCCGGTGGCAGAAGAGGTTCGCTTGCGGCCGATCCTCGATGACGTGACGCAGGACGTGAAGACACCTCTGGTTGTTCTCATGTGTGCCGTGGGATGTATGCTGCTGATCGCCTGCCTCAATGTTTCTAACCTGCTGGTGGCGCGCAGCGCGTCCCGGCGTAAAGAACTTGCGGTGCGCGGAGCGTTAGGGGGCAGCCGACTCACCCTCATCGGAGAACAGATGGCGGAGAGCCTGCTTATCTGCGCGGCCGGAGGAACGCTCGGCGTTCTGCTTTCGTTCCTGGCCACCCGTTGGCTTGCGGACCACTGGAACGATTTGCCCCGTACCGACGCCATTCATCTGGATGGAACGGTGTTGGTGTTTGCAGTCGGCCTAGTGTTTTTTACGGCTCTAATTGCAGGACTGTTGCCGGCGATCTCCTCCACTGGCGCGGGCATCTTTGCCGGGCTGCAGGAATCATCCCGCTCAATCGGCGGCAGCTTATCACGCGCCACGCTGCGCAAGACCCTACTCACGGTGGAGATCGCGCTCACCGTCATCCTGCTGGTTTCTGCTGGCTTGCTGTTCAAGAGCTTTCTGCACCTGCGCACCGCCAATTTGGGTTGCGCCACCGATCACGTGCTCACCATGAGGTACGGCTTACCCGACAAGCAGTATGACACCAGGGAGAAGATCATCGCCTTCCACCAATCTCTTTTAGAACGCGTGCGCCGTCTGCCCGGAGTCATCGCGGCGGGCCTTGTCTCCTCGGCGCCAGGTGCAGGCTATGCTGGCGACTTCGTCTTTACCCTTCCCGAGCACCCTTCGAGCAGCTTTCAACTCCAGAACGAGGCCAACAATCGCACTGCCGATCCCGGCTATTTCACCGCCATGCAGATACCGTTGATCGCCGGCCGGTTCTTCACCGATCAGGAACGCCTTGATCGCGACGGATACCTGATTATCAGCAAGAAATTCGCGGACCAGTTTTTCCCTGGTGAAAATCCAATTGGCAAGCATGTCACCGTCGGGTTCCTAAACAGAACGTATGAGATCGTGGGCGTTGTTGGCGACACTGTCTATGACGTTGCCCGGCCTATCAAGGCCATGATGTACTTCCCGATCTTGTCCGGCATCCCGCACCAGGCGAGCGACGCGACCATCGTAGCGCGCACCGCCGGAGACCCGCTCGCGCTGTCTATTCCCATTCAACAGCAGGTGGCGGCGCTAGACCCCGCGCTGCCCGTCTCTGACATCTTGACCATGCAGCAGATTCTGGGTAAGTCCACCGCCACGCAGAGTTTTAGCGCCACCTTAGTGCTGGCCTTTGCGACCCTTTCTCTCTTGCTCGCGGCGATTGGTCTGTATGGAGTGCTGTCGTATCTCGTCGCCCAGCGCAAAACGGAGATCGGCATTCGCATGGCGTTGGGTGCACAAAGATCCGAGGTATTACGCCTGGTGCTCTTCGATGGTCTCCGTCCGGTCTTTCTCGGACTGCTGATTGGTTTAGTCGGTGGGTCGACGGCTGCTTCGTTCATACGTTCCATTCTGTACGGAAC
The DNA here is from genome assembly GCA_963821315.1 of uncultured Acidobacteriaceae bacterium. GTDB lineage: Bacteria > Acidobacteriota > Terriglobia > Terriglobales > Acidobacteriaceae > PALSA-350. The sequence continues at coordinate 88,973 of CAWGDP010000031.1, forward strand.
CAGCCCACTCGATCCCCTTGTTCTTATCACAATGGTGGGAGGCCTTTTGCTCACAGCGCTGGTTGCCTGTGCGTTGCCGGCCATCCGCGCATCGAAAATCGAGCCCATGCAGGCCCTGAGGACAGAGTAATCAAGCTTAAGAAGGAAAAATTGAAACCGCAGATCCCTCAATCAGCATCCGATCCAAGCGGAAGCTCAGGTATTACTTCTTCGCCGGCTCCACAGCGCCGGGATACAGATCCTTGAGCGGCCGTCTCTCCTTATCAGCTAACCCCGGCTGCGGAAGCGGCTTACGCGGCAGCATCTGCTCGCGCATGGCAGTGTTGTAAAGAAACACCGCTTCGACCACCGCCGCCTGCTTCAAATCGGTAGGCGATAGGCGCTCGTAGACATCCTGGTTGCTGTGCAGGCTGCGAGTCTCGTAGTCGCGCGGGTCCTGGATGAACTGAAATCCCGGTATGCCAACCTGATCGAAGGATTCGTGGTCTGTAGAGCCGCTGTTTCGCATGCTTATCGTAGTGACGCCGAGGTCGTTCAGCGGCTCAATCCACTGCTTGAAAATAGGAACAATCGCAGCGTTGTTCTCGGCGTAGATGCCAAGCAGTTTCCCTCCACCGTTGTCGAGATTGAAATACCCGGACACAAGCGCGTGCTCAGGCTTAACGGTCAACGGGCCAACCTGTTCCCGAAGGAATTCAGGAACTGCGAGTTCATCAGGTTTGGTAGACAGTCCCATGGTCGCGAAGTGCCGGCGCACATAGCCGAGCGAGCCGAATTCACCCTGTTCTTCGCCAGACCACAAAGCAATGCGAATGGTTCGGCGCGGCTGTACATGCAGCGCGGTAAGGATGCGCATGGCTTCCATTGCAATAATCACACCAGCGCCATCGTCGGTAGCTCCGGTGCCGGCGATCCAGCTATCCAGGTGGCCGCCAACCATGACTACCTGGTCTTTCAGCTGAGGATCAGTGCCGGGGATCTCCGCGACGGTGTTGTAGCCTTGTTCGTGGTCGCCCGTGAATTCGGAGTTGATAGTGACCGAGACAGTGACCGGCACTGCGTGTTGCAGCAGGCGGCCAACGCGGCCGAAGTTTTCGTTGGAGACCACAGCGGATGGAATAGGCTGTTTATGATCCGGCAGGTAAGCCAGTTCCACCAATTGCTCGCCGTTGTCGTCGCGCATAATGCCACCATCACCGGACCATCCGTGGACCAGAATGGCCGACGCATGTTCATCGGCGAAGAACCTGGCCACCTGTTCCTGAAAGCGAATCTTCTTAAACGTATCTTCCCAATATTTAGGCCCTTCGGAGAAAACATGCTGCTCCTGCATGTCGCCGTCCAGCGGGTATTGATAAATCTGCACTAGCTTCTTCTCGTCATAATGTTCCATCAAAGGCTGGGGATCGGGGTTGATCCTGGGTGCATCGCCGTAGAGGATGATCTCGCCCGCCAGCTTGCCCTTCCACGCGTCGAAGTCTTTCTCTTCCTTTAGATGGGGCACGGCAATCACCTGCGCGGTCACCGCCCCGTGGGTGGGCGGCGACCATGGCGTGGCCTGGGCGATAAAAACGGCTGCATCCGGTGTGACCATATCAACCGAAGTGCTGAGCTGACGCCATCCCATGCCGAAGTCGCCCCAGCTCTCCAGGTGCGCATTGGCGCATCCCATCGCAGTGAGTTGGTCACGCGTCCAGGCGTTCGCTTTGGCTAAGTTGGGTGAGCCGGTAAGCCGCGGTCCGATATCGTCGAATAGCGCGCCGGCATATTCCATCACCTGCGAGTGAGTAAGGCCCTCCTCGCGGATGCGCGCATACATGCCAAGGTCGAGGGACTCATTGGCCGGCTGAGGCGCAGGATGGCGGTAGTCATAACCTGCCTGGTTAGCTTTTGGGGTGTCTTTGACATTTGCCCCCATGGCGGGGAAACAAGCGATACACATTGCCGCCGTGAAGGCGGCCCAGCGCTGAATCATTCAGGGTCTCTTTGTTCAGGAGAGTCTCAGTTCAACACGTAATTGTAATCTCCACACTGTCGCGTTGCCCTACTCACAGCGCAGTGCCGTCATGGGATCGACCGAAGATGCTCTCCACGACGGAACCATGCAGGCCACTCCAGCAGCGGCAAGAAGTACAACCGAGGCGCCCAGTATGAGCCATGGATCATGGGCGGTATTCTCCACCCAGCTCGAGAGCAGCCGGTTCAGTGCCATACTGAGCCCCAGCCCCAGCAGCAATCCTGATCCGACGCTCACGCTGGCTGAGGACAGCACATTCCACAACACATCCTTCTTTTGCGCCCCCAATGCCATGCGGATGCCGAACTCATTTGTCCGCTGCGCCACCGAGTAGGAAACTACGCTGTACAACCCTACCGCGGCCAACACCAGTGCCAGCGCGGCGAATGCCCCAAAGAGAATCGAGATCAACCTTCCACGGGCCCATTCGGGCTCACGCTTGATCCACATATCCAGATCCCTCACCTGACCATTGGCCTGCTGATCGGCATTGACGGAGACGATTTGACGGCGCACGCTATGCAGAATCGACAGGGGATCGACGCGGCTTTGTACCAGGATCTGAGTGTGCATCCACATGTAGAGCGAATAAGGGAGAAAGATTGCCGGCTTTACTGGTTTATCGAGGCCGTCATTCAAGGAGTCCGCGACCACTCCAACCACTTGCAACGGGCCATCGCTGCCCGACGCAGCCAGCGTATAGGGTGGTTCATCTTTGAGGGTGGGAATTTTCAACGAACGGCCTAAAATTTCGCCGTTCGGGTAGTAGCGTCTGACAAATGTAGCATTCACCACGACCATGGGCGCACTGCGGGCAACTTCCGTTTTGTCCCACACACGACCCTGTAACAGCGGCATGTGCAAAGTGCTGATATACCCTGGATCGACAAACTCGAGTCTCGCCTTTTGTTCTTCGCCGGAAGGCTTTCCCGGCAGCTCAAATGCCTGCTCCCAACCGCTATTCGGAGGAGTAGCGTTGGTCGAGATCCCTGTGGACAGCACGTCGGGCAACGCGCCTATCTTTTCCCGAAGCTGCTCAAAGTAGCTCGAACGCTCCGCAATGCTCTTATAGGTGTTGTCGTGGATCGGGATGCCAACCGACATAACGTGGTGCGGATCGTATCCGAGTGGAATCCGCATCATGTGTACAAAGCCCTCGATGGCCGCGCCTGCGGCGGTCATGAGCAGCAGGGTCAAGGCGATCTGGCCGGCAATCAGAGCATTGTGGAAACGCTTCCCGCGTACTGTTCCGACAACCTTGCGGGAACTCGCCTGGATACTCTGGCTAATCTCCGGCCGAGCCAGCTGCAATGCCGGGAACAGCCCAAACAGTACGCCGGTGAGCACAGCAAGCCCTACGCTGAATAGCAGAACGGGCACATTGATATGGAAGTCCGCCTCGTGCGGAAACGAGTATTCAGGCAAACGGGCCACAATCAATCCCAGGCTTTGATATGCCAGAAGCACACCGAGTCCTGCGCCCGCGATGGCCAACAGCAGCGATTCGGTCAGAAGCTGGCGAACGATACGCAATCCACTAGCTCCCACCGCTGACCGCACCCCGAACTCGTGTTGCCGGGCTGTGCCGCGTGCCAGCAGCAAAATGGAAACATTTCCGCACCCGATAGCCAGGAGCAGGGCCACGGCCCCGAACAAGAGCGCAAGCGTCGCTCCTAGTTGGTGCAGATAGTAGTAGCTGATATTCCGCACTTCAAGCTTGTAGTGCTTGGGAAAGTGATTTGGGGTCTGTTTCGCGAACTGTTGAAAGAGCGGCTCTAATTCGGCTGCTGCTGCGGCGCGCGTGATGCCCGGTTTGAGTTTGACAAACGTGCCGTAGGTAATCGTCTGCGCAGTGGAGGGGTTCATCGGAAGATACGCGTCCCCATCCAGCCAGGTGAAGCGTGGCGGCAGCACCCCCAGGATGGTGTAGGTCTTACGAACCAGTTGTATGGGCTTGCCAACGACCGATGGGTCGCCGTTAAAGTGCCGCTGCCAGAACTTGTGGCTCAGGACAATCACTGGTTGCGGCTCTTGTCCGTCGGGAGCATCGGAAGGGAGAAAGTTGCGGCCCAGCATTGCCGGCAAACCAAGCAACTGCAGCCCACTGGGTGTTAAGTAAATTCCCTGTACATCTTCCGGAACATCACCGCCGGTAACGGTCAAACTCCATTCGTTCACGCCCATCACGTCTTCGAGCGAGTGCGCCTGTCGCAACTGTTTTATCTGCGGACCCGTAAGGCCGTTCCAATTATCTTCTCCTGCTTTATCCAGCAGAGAAATGGTGGAGATCCGGTCGGCCCCAGCGTAGGGCCAGGGGTTCATCAGGACGGCGTAGACGATGCTGAATACCGAGACTGTCGCGCCGATCCCGAGCGCGAGTGACAGAATCGCAGTCAGTGCAAACCCGGGGTGGTTGCCGAACTGGCGGAAGGCGTAGCGAACGTCCTGCCGCAAAGTGTGCATCAGATCCTCCGAAAGGAGATCGACCCCAGGTATGCAAGAGCAACGATCCAGCCAATCCCGTCGGTAGACAGAAAAAGCTGCAGGCTATGAAGCTTACGCTTCACCCCGTAAGTACGTAATGAATGGAAAACAGTTCCCGACCGGGGCGAAGCATAGAGCAGGGACCTGCTGTTTCTTTTTCTGTCCATCCGATCTGACAGCTCCTAACGAAAGTCACCGCCCTCCCCTTTGTCATCCCGACCGGAGCGAAGCGCAGTGGAGGGACCTGCGGTTTCTCTTCTGGTTCTCACGCAGACTCTTTTGGCCCGACGCATTCTGAATCATTTACGGCCCAACTAAGGTGTTCCGACATCCTGTTTATCCCTGGCGACCAGCCCCCGATTCCAAACCTCCAAGATGCCCCCGCTGTCCGAAAGTGGACATCTGAGGACAAAATTGAACAAATCCGCAACCGCCTGCGTAGGTATGCATGTGGCAAAGACCAACAAACCCAAGGAAAGCCCGCTGGACAGCTTTGGTCCCCAGCATGCATCAGCAACCAGTATGGATATCTCGCGCCCAGACCTGAAAGTAAAAAAGCGGCGGCGGCAGGTCGTGACGATCGCAATTGGCGTGGTCGTTCTGGCCGCCGTCACCTTTCTCGTAATGCGGCTCAAGCCGGCCGCCCCCAACGTCGACCGTTCCGCGGTGTGGACCGATACCGTCAAGCGCGGACCTCTCGTCGTCCAGGTGCGCGGACTCGGCACCCTGGTGCCCCGCGAAGATGCGATCCGCCAGATCCCGGCCCAGACCGAGGCCACCGTCGTCCGCATCCGGACGCTGCCCGGCTCGAACGTAAAGCCCGACACCATCCTGGTGGAGTTAAACGACCCGACGCTGAGCCAGGAGGCAATCGACGCCGAGCTATCCCTTAAAGAGGCGCGTGCCGACCTCAGCAACGTACAAGTGAAAGTACAGAGCGACTTAATGGCGCAAAAGTCTGCCGCGGCAACCGTGAGTGCCGACTACAAGCAGGCACAGCGGCAGGCGCAGATCGACAAGACGCTATACAGCCTGGGCGTAATTTCCGGCATTGCGTACAGCGGCTCCCAGGGTACGGCGGATCAATTAAACACCCGTAACAAGCTCTCGGAGGAGACAGTCACGATCAACGAGAAGGCCATCGAATCACAGCTCGCCGTGCAACAGGCCAAGGTGGCGCAGGCGAAGGCTGTCTATGATCTGAAAGAGCAACAATTGGATGCGCTCAAGGTGCGCGCAGGCATCACCGGAGTGCTGACCGATTTGCCTCTGGCTGTTGGCCAGCACGTAACCATCGGTACGATGTTGGCCCAGGTGGTGCAGCCCAATCAACTGAAGGCGCAGCTGAAGATTGCCGAGACCCAGGCGCGCGGCATCCTCATTGGCCAACCTGCCTCGATCGATACCCACAACGGCCTGGCCGATGGCAAAGTGACGAGAATCGATCCCGCAGTGCAAAACGGAACCGTCACTGTCGACGTGGAGCTGATTGGCGCTCCGCCCAATGGCGCACGTGATCAATTAAGCGTGGACGGCACCATCGATCTGGAAAGATTGAGCGATGTTCTCTATGTGGGCCGGCCGGCCTTTGGCAACGAAAACAGCACCATCAGCCTCTTCAAGTTGGATCCGGATGGCAAAGGGGCGGTCCGGGTACCAGTGAAGGTCGGCCACGCCTCTGTAAATGCTATCCAGGTGCTGGAAGGACTGCACGCAGGGGACACGGTGATTCTGAGCGATATGTCGAGGTATGACACGACGGACCGAATTCGTCTGGAATAGAAGCAATATCAATTAAGGAAAAGAGGAGCGAAAGCATGCAGCCACTGATACAGATTGAAGCGATGACCAAGGTTTTCTACACCGAGGAGATCGAGACTCATGCCCTTTCCGGCGTGCACCTCTCCATCGACCGGGGGGAATATGTGGCCATGTCCGGCCCTTCCGGTTGCGGGAAATCGACGTTGCTCTCGATTATCGGCTTGCTGGATACACCCACAGCGGGCAAGTACGAGCTGAACGGCCGTCCGGTAGAGAACCTGAAATTCGCCGAGCGTTCGCGCATTCGCAACCAGGAGATCGGGTTCATCTTTCAGAGCTTCAACCTGATTGGTGATCTTACCGTGGCCGAGAATGTGGAACTGCCGCTGACCTATCGCTCAGGCATGGCATCGAGCGACCGCAAACAGCGGGTGCAGGAATCTCTCGAGCGCGTGGGCATGGCCCATCGCATGCGTCACTATCCCTCGCAGCTCTCAGGCGGCCAACAGCAACGCGTAGCCGTCGCGCGCGCACTGGCAGGGTCGCCCTCTATCCTGCTGGCCGATGAGCCCACCGGTAACCTGGACTCGAAGAACGGTGAAGCGGTGATGGAACTGCTCAAGAACCTTCATCGTGAAGGAGCGACTATCTGCATGGTGACCCACGACCCTCGCTTTGCCCGCCATGCTGACCGCAATATCCACCTGTTTGACGGAAAGATTGTCGCCGAAGGTGAATTTGCCGATCACGCTCTCGAAATGCAATAACCGGGTTCTCACGGCTCCGGTTCGGTAAACAGATAAGTTTGAAGCGCGACGATCCGTCCCCGACGGGGCGGACGATGAGGGCTGCACTATGATCTCGCTCGAAAATGTCGAAAGAAGCTACAAGACTGGCGCTGGCCAGACCTGGGTACTCAGGCGCATCCACCTGAAGATCCAGGCGGGCGAGTTTATTACCATCATGGGACCTTCAGGGGCAGGGAAGTCATCACTGCTGAATGTGTTGGCGCTGCTCGACGACCAATGGTTAGGGTCGTACTGGTTCAATGACGAGGCCGTCCACCTGATGAACCGCAAGCAACGGGCAGACTTGGCAAGGCGCAACATCGGGATGGTTTTTCAAAGCTACCACCTGCTCGACGACCTCAACGTGGCGGAGAACATCGACCTCCCGCTCTCCTACAAGAACATCTCCAAGGGGGAACGCCAGGCATTAGTTGCGGACACGCTGGATCGCTTCAGCATCGTGGGCAAAAAGGATCTCTTTCCCAACCAGCTATCCGGCGGGCAGCAACAACTGGTCGGCATAGCCCGCGCGGTGATTCATCGCCCGGCCCTGCTGCTAGCCGACGAACCGACAGGCAATCTTCACTCCACGCAGGCCAAGGAGATTATGGAGCTTTTCCAGCAGCTGAACCGCGACGGAACGACCATCGTGCAGGTGACTCACTCGGAAGTAAACGCCAGCTATGGCAGCCGGGTGCTGGAGGTACGGGATGGATGGCTGGTGGGTGATACTGCCAACCCCGGGTTGAACCAGGCTACCGAGGTGAAGGCATGAAGGGTGTCTCCTGCGCGGCCGACATGGTGCAGAAAACGTTGTCTGTGTTGTGTGCAGCGGGCCTTCTGGTCTCCACAACCTTTGCCCAAGCAAACCCCGCGGCGCCCTTGCCTTCCGCACCGACCGCTCCGCAGCAATCTCCGCCCCCGACCATCGCACAGCAGGCGCAAGCTGCGGCGCAGCCGGGGCCGGTCACCTACCAGGGACCTTTCCACATTGAACTGCCGCATTCGCACAACCCCCTTGCGCCGTATAGGCCCAGCACTGTGCCACCAGTCGACCTGCAAAACTCTCCGCGTCTCTACGGCCTCATACGCGACGGCAAGCTCTACATCTCCCTGCAGGACGCGATCGCTTTGGCCCTCGAAAATAATCTCACGCTCGCCTCCTTCCGCTACAACTTCCCCATCGCGCAAGCCGACCTTCAGCGCACCAAGGCGGGAGGCCTCGCAAACGGCGTCAACATTGCCGTCACCCAGACCACGGCGAGCGGCTTTGGCGCCTCCGGGGGCGGCGGTGGTTCCGCGAGCTCGTCGAATGCGGCCGCAGGCGCCGGCGGCATCGTTACCTCCGTTCTCGGCGCCGGCGCGGCGGTTCCCTCGTTCGACCCCTACCTCAACTTCGCCGGCTTTGTGAACCACAACGTCACTCAGGAGGCGAACGTTTTCCTGGTCGGCACCCCGATCCTGAAGACAAACAATATCGAGGTCCAATCGCAGTACCAACAGTACTTTCCGCTCGGCACCGAGTTGCAGGTCAACTACACCGGCCAGCGCGTCGCCAGCAACAGCCCTTATAACGTAGTCAATCCCGAACTGTATTCCAATTTCCAGATCTTCCTGAGCCAGCCGCTACTCTACGGATTCGGCCTTGCCAGCAACGAGCGCTACATCCACATCGCCAAAAGAAACCTGCAGACCACCGATCTCGCTTTTAAGGAGCAGGTCATCGCCACCGTCACCGACGTAGAAAACCTCTATTGGGATCTGGTCAACGCTTATCAGGACGTGCAGGTGAAGACCCGGTCATTGGAATACGCCAATCAGACCCTGACCGACGACCAGAAGCAGTTGGAGCTGCAGAACATTCCTGCGCTGCAGGTCATGAAGGACCAGTCTGCCGTTGCCAGCAGCGAGGGCGACCTTACCATCGCCAAGGCCTCGCTGAGGCACAACGAGCTGCTCATTAAGAACGATCTCACCCGAACCGACGACCCATCCATCGACGAAATCCCCGTCATTCCGCTCGACCTGCAGGGTGGTCCCGATCCAAACGAATCCAAGTCCATCACCGAGCTGATTGACGAGGCCATGAAGAACCGGCCTGAAGTCGCGATTTTCCGTAATTCGGCCGAGGTTCTGCGCCAGAGCCTCAAGGACATCAACAGCGAGCTGCTGCCGCAACTCTACTTATTCGGCTTCTACGGAGGCACGGGCACCGCCGGCCCCAAAAACCCGTACTGCAGTCTCGGCGCGGAGGAGTGCGCCACCAACCTACCCACCGACTTCATCAACATGTTCGCGAACACCTTCAACTACTCGGCGCCCCAGTATGAGGTTGGCGTCAATCTCTCCATCAACCTGCGCAACCGTGTGGTCAAAGCCGACCAGTTCCGCGCCGTGCTCGCATACCGCCAAAGCCAGATCTCCCAAGAGCAGCAGCAAAAGAGCCTTCGCTTCGACATCCGCGACTCGCAGTTCGCTCTCGTGCAGGCGCAAGCCCGCGTGGCGGCCGCGCAAAAAGCACGCGATCTCGCGCAGAAGACCTTCGATATCGCCAAGAAGGAGCAAGACGTAGGAGCGATATCCAGGTATGACACCCTGGTCATGGAACAAGGCCTCGCTGTCGCGGAATCCGCGTTTTTTACCGCGCAGACTGCCTATGAAAAGGCCAAGGCGGACATTGACCGCGCTACTGGGACGACCTTGGACCGCACGGCCGTCTCGATAGACGACGCAAAAAATGGCGTCGTCACCCGCATGCCCTAGCGACAGCTATCAGCGGCGGCGCCGCACTATACTTGATTTACCGTTTGAGGCAATGATGGCCACCTTCCCGCAAGCCGCCAAAGAGACCCAGGGAACCCGTACGCAAGCGGACGCGCCCAGAATACTGGCCGCCGATGATCAGCCCCATATCCTGGATGCCATCGAGCTATTGCTGCAGCCGGAGGGTTACCGGGTGGAGAGAGCGCAATCGCCCCGCGAAGTACGGGATAGGGTTGCCAGCGAAACCTACGATGCAATCCTGATTGACCTCAATTACACCCGGGATACTACTTCCGGCGCCGAGGGTCTGGAACTGCTGGCACAGCTCAGCGCTCATGACAGCCGCCTGCGCATCATCGTCATGACGGCCTGGGCCAATCTCGATCTCGCCGTAGAGTCCATGCGCCGCGGCGCCTGTGACTTTATCCAAAAGCCGTGGGAAAATGCTCGCCTGATTTCTATTCTGCGAACCCAGATCGAACTTCGCCGGGCAGTTCGGCAGGCCGAAATGCTGGAAGCGGAAAACCGCCTGCTGCGCGCCGAAGGGCGTCCTGAATTGATCGCCAAGGCGCCTTCGATGCAGCCCGTGCTGGAACTGCTGGCGCGCATCGGGCCGTCGGATGCGAAC
>CAWGDP010000032.1:0-16532 GCA_963821315.1 uncultured Acidobacteriaceae bacterium
GCCCGCATTTCTCACGATTACTGATTTTTGCGCCAAGTTGAGAGCGCGGTGAGCCTGTTGTAGGTGTTTTTGCGTGCCGGGTTTGGCCGACGGGGGGAAGTTGGGTGTGACGCGCCGTTTGGTGGGTTACGGAGGGTGACATTTGTGCAAGGCTCGGCCAGGCTGGAGCGATGGATCAAGTTGGAAGTGTAAGTGGGCCGCCGGCAGCGGTTTCAGCAGCGCAGGGCGTGGAAGGCTTGAGCGAAGAGGTCTTTCCAGGGATAGGCCGAGTTGAGCTGAAGCAGGATGCGGCGCACGCTGATGCGCACGATGGCGCCGATCTTGAACAGCTTGAGGCGGATGGTATCGACCTGAGCTTGAGCCCACTCTGTGCCTTGGAGGCCCAGCCGGCGTAGCGCCTCCAATAGGGTGTAGGCCAGCGCGGAGAAGTAGAGGCGCAACTGATTGCCCTTCATCTCGTCGGTGGAAAGCCGATCGGCAAACAGGCACATCTGTTCCTTGATGCGGTTTTCCATTTCTCCACGGGCGCAGTAGAACTTCTCGTAAAGTGCTTGGTCGGGCCATTGGTCTGGAGTCAGCGAAGTGACCACGAAGCGGGGATTCTCGCCCTTGTCGAGATACTCGGCTTTGGCCACCACGCGGCGCGGGCGCGACCAGCTGTGGCGCGTAGTATAGGCGAAACCGGTAAAGACGCGCGCCGCCTTGGCTGTCGTCTGGTAAAGCAGACGAGCTTGCTGCATGTGGGCACCGATGATCTTCTGCAACCGTTGGTTGCGCGCCAAGCCAAATAGGTAATCCACCTTGTTGGCCTCGCACCAGTCCATCAACTCTTCACGGCAGAAGCCGGAGTCGGCACGCAACACGATCCGTGTCTGCGGCCATTGCTGCCGCAGTTGGGCAACGATGAGGCTCACTTCCTCCACCGCTCCGGCGGCCGCGTCCTGATTGGCCGGCCGCAAACGCGCGCACAGCAACTGGTCGCCGGCGAAGATATACAGCGGCAGATAGCAGTAGCTGCCGTAGTAGCCGTGGAAGAAGCGCTCCGGCTGATGGCCGTAAAGCGGGACGTCGGTGGCGTCCAGGTCCAGCACAATCTGTTCCGGCGCACTGCGATGTGACTCCAGAAACAGCTCCCCTAACAAGCGGTCCAGTGACTCCGCCGAGTAGCTGATCTTGTGATAGCGACCGCTGCGGCCAACCAGTTCCAGCCGGTTCAGCGTGCTCTTGCCCGCCAGCGGCTTGTCCAACTCCCGCTTGCCGCTGAGCAACGCCAGCAACGGATCGCAGCGCAACTGCTCATGATCGCAAAGGTCTTCATAGCCCAGCGCCAAGCCCAAGATGCGCTGCGCCAGCATCTCAGATAGCTGATGCTTGACCAGCAACGGCGATCGCCCATCCACAAAGCTGCCCGTCAGCCGACCCAGCAGGTTGATCTTGCGATCCACCTCGCGCAACAGCAGCGCACCCCCGTCGCTGCAAACCTGACCAGCCGTAAACCCCGCCTCCAACCGGCGAGAAAAATGAGCTGTAAATGCAAACACTCCTTGATTACACTCTCTCATCAGAAAGGCCGTCTCCGCACGGCATACACCACGTCTCGACAACGCAGTTATGCCATGAATAAACGGCCTTTCCAAGTCCTTCTCTCAATCCCTTTACCCAGATCTGCTCCTTGATATGTGAGAAATCCGGGCTAGGGGTGGGCTGCCGTTTGCCGAAAGTCATCGCCAGATTGCTCCTTCAATGCTCCCCAGAGGCCCCAGGGCGGTAAAAGAGTTTGCACATCCCTCCCGAAGCCCTAAACTAAACTAAGAATTGGACAAGTTCGTCCCCGGGGTTGGACAGGGCTGGGTCGATGGAAAGGATCAAACCTGGCAGGGGTCACCGGCTGTGCGCCGGCACTTTCTGCTTCCAGAAATTATGGGTAAGCGTTCAGGTCTTTTCTTGGCAATCCTGCTCATTTTGAGCATCGCGCAGGTCAAAATGCCAGTTGCTGCTGCGCAGGCTACCAGCTCCGACCTTGGACTGCCCATCCGGTGTCATTTCCTCGGTCGATGGAAGTTGCGTGGGTGAGGAGGAGAATCCAGGGCAGACGATTCGCCAGCAGGCCAATCCATCGGGTGTTTATCGAGGCGCAGGTGTTTCCACCAGTCCACTGTTGAGTCAATATCCAGGACTGCAAACCCAGGGCATGAATAGCCGGATTCGGAATTCCGCGATCTCGGTGGGTTGAACAGTTCCCCTGCCCAACTGGACGCGCTGCAAGAGGCTCAGTCGCTTGCGTATCAGAGCGTTCCCCTTCCGACAGACTTCCAACGATGGTTCGTGCCTCCTTGGGCCGTCTGCTTCCTGTCTATGGCGACTCCCTCTTTCGCGGGCGAGTGCCTTCGACCTTTGCTCCTATCCGCAACGCGAATGTAACGCCGAAAACGTCCTCGGGCCGGGCGATCAACTCATCATTCGCATTTGGGACAGGTCGATTTCAACGCGCAGCTCACCGTCGACCGCTCCGGCGCAGTTTATTTCCCTCAGGTAGGCGAGATCCATGTGGCTGGCCTGCCTTACTCGCAAGTTCAGCAACATATCCGCAACGCCGTCAGCCATATCTACAAAAGCTTCAATCTCGAGGTGGAGATGGGGCAGTTGCGGTCAGTCCAGGTGTTTGGCGTGGGCCAGCCCGCCGCCCGGCACCTACACCCTCGGTTCGCTCAGCACCCTGGTGACCGCCCTGTTTGCCACCGGCGGCCCCTCCGTCCAGGGCTCTCTGCGTGACATTCAGTTGCGACGGAACGGGAAACCATCGCCATTTTGACTTGTACGACCTTTTGATATCGGCGACATGTCCAAGGATGCTCCCCCTGCTCCCCGGCAGATGAGATTTACATCCCTCCGGTTGGACCGCAAGTGGCGATGTCCGGCGAGGTCCACGTTCCCGCCATCTACGAACTCAAAGGTTCCACTTCCGTGGAGCAGGCCCTGCAGTTTGCCGGAGGCTTATCGTCCACTGCGTCTCTGTTGCGAGCGTCGCTGGAAAGGCTGGATGCCCATACCAGCCGCACCGTCATCGATGTGACGCTGCAGGCCGCCGGGTGGCGACTACCCTCCAGGGCGCCGACCTTCTCCGCGTGCTGCCCATCTCTCCGCAGTTCCAGAACACGGTACTGCTGCGCGGTAATGTCGCGGAACCGGACGGTTTGCCTGGCATCCGGGCATGAAGCTGAGCGACATTATCCCCGACTCCCAGTCACTCATCGTGCGCGATTATTGGGAGCGCAGGAACCGTCTGGGGATTCCGGGTCCTGAGTTCAAGCCGGAATACGCCAACAACCCCGATTATTTCCCCAGGAATTCCAGTGGCTATCAAACAGGAACTCCCCAGTTCGACAGCCGCGGAGTTCCCATCTTCACCCCCCCTGGCGCACTCAACCCCAATCAGAGTCCACAGAATAGCGGCCAGAACAATCAGAACCCTAATCAGAACTCCGGCCAGAACCAGTCCTACAACCCGAACTGCGTGCCTTCCCCAACCCCAACCTGAACCAGGATCCGGGGATATTCGGCGCTGCCAGCGGGCTGTCCAACCCCCAGAATAATCAGCAACCCTGCTACCCCAACACCGGCGACAACACCAATCTTGACAATGGAACGGGCACCCGTTCGCTGGCCGATGAAGAACAGGCATCCACCGTCAATTCACCGCGTCCTCCATTGACCGTCGCGCTCCCGGTTCCCGAGATCGATTGGTCCTATGCTGTCATCGAGCGCATGAACCCCCAGACACTCACCACTTCCCTGGTGCCATTCAATCCCGGCCAGCTTGTGATGGGGCACGATGCGGCGCAAGATTTGCCGTTGGAGCCGGGAGACGTGGTTACACTTTTCTCCCAGGCGGATATCAAGGTTCCGCAGGCGGAGAGGACCAAGTTCGTTCGCCTGGAGGGCGAATTTCAGCATTCTGGTATCTACAGCGTGCTGCCGGGTGAAACGTTGCCGCAACTTGTGGCCCGGGCGGGAGGTTTCACGCCGCAGGCCTACCTCTTTGGCTCAAATTTTACCCGGGAGTCGACGCGCGTCCTGCAACAGCTGCGCCTCAATGACTACCTGCAAAATCTGGAATTGGAGATCGACCGGGCAACGATCGCCTCTGCCGCCAGCGTGGGCACCGTTGACCCCGCAGCCACTGCCGCCTCCAGAAGCCTGGTAGCCAGGTTCCGGACTATACGCGCCACCGGCCGCGTGGTGCTCGATATACCGCAGAATGCAACCGGAATTGCGAGTTTGCCAAATATACAATTGGAGGATGGCGATCGCTTCGCGGTTCCTTCCAAGCCCAGCACGGTGAATGTCGTAGGTGCGGTGTACGACCAGAATTCATTCCTGTTCAAGAACACCCAGCCGGTGGCGGCTTACCTCCGGCTGGCCGGGGGACCGACAAAGAGTGCCGATGGGGACGATTCGTTCATTATCCGGGCCGACGGCTCGGTGGTGAGCCGGCATTCGCAGAGTGGGGTGTTCGGCAATACCTTTGCGTCGATGCGACTCAATGCGGGGGATACTGTGGTGGTTCCTGAAAAGGTACCCGGCCTTCCGGTCTGAGGAACTTTATCAATTACACCCAGATCTTCTCCCAGCTTGCGCTCGGCGCAGCGGCGATCGCTGTGCTGCAGTAATGGAGTCGGCTGTATGCCTACGGTGAGTGAAGTTAGCCATGAAATCCCGATCGATAAGAGCAGTCCCACGCCTCGGGAATTTGACATTCTCGACGTATTGACCATCCTCGCCGCTCGCAAAGGCACGATTTTCCTGGCCACCGTAGCTGGTTTGGCGATCGCCATTGGGCTGGTGTTCCTGGTTAACCCCTCCTACACAGCCAAGGCGTCCATCCTGCCTCCCACTCAGGACCAGTCGAGCGGTAATGTCTTGATGGGGCAATTCGGCGCCCTGGCATCCATGACCGGGTTGGGCAGTTCGCTCGGAATCAAGAATCCCGTCGACCTGTACATCGGTATTCTTCAAAGTCAAAGCGTGACCGACGAAATGATCAAGCGCTTCCATCTGATGGAGTTTTACAACGCGAAAAAGTGGACCGATGTGCGCACTGCTGTGCGAGGCGCTTCCAATTTCGTCGCCAACAAAGATGGCATGATCGATATCTCAGTGACCGACCACAATCCCCGGAAGGCCGCCGATATGGCCAACGCCTATATCGACGAACTGTACAAATTCAATAACCGCCTGGCGATTGGCGGAGCGTCCCAGCGAAGACTTTTTTTCGAGCAACAGCTGCAGCAGGAGAAAGACAGGCTGGCCGACGCTGAGGTCGCCTTGAAAAAAACCGAGGAATTGACCGGTGTCATCGCGCCTTCCGGGCAAACAGAAACGGTCATCCGGCAGGTGGCGCAGCTGCAGGCGGATATCACCTCGCGTGAGGTCCAACTGGAAGCCCTGCGAACCTCTTCTACCGAGCAGAACCCCGATGTCATCCGCATCAATACAGAACTCGCCAGCCTACGCGGACAATTACGGGATCTGGAAAGTGGAACGACGAAACATGCGCCGGGGGATATTTCCATCACCGCCGCGAATGTGCCCCAGGTCGGGCTTGAATACATCCGCAAAGAGCGCGACGTAAAGTATCACCAACTCCTCTTTGACCTGCTGGCCCGCCAATACGAAGCCGCACGGATGGATGAGGCTAAGGCTGCTCCGGTGATTCAGGTAGTGGACCCGGCGCTGGTGCCGGAAAAAAAATCGGCCCCCTACCGGGCCTTGTGGGCAATTACCGGCTGCGCCCTCGGCTTCTTTCTTTCCACCGGCTGGGTGCTGGGCAGCTTTGTCTATCGCCGCCTGGCAGCCGATGAGGCACAAGGGCGGAGACTGGCTTTGCTGAGGCAGGAATTAAAGTTGCGCGGCTAGCGTGCGAGGCCCCCAGCGAGCTCAGCAGAAGCGCCTCCCGGCAGAAAAGGCACAATGCAGATTGTGACCGTGGTTGTACTGTACAAGCGAGCCCCCGGACCAGAGCCAGACGATCAACGGTCTGGCGGCGGCGTTTGAACGAAATCCGGAGCTTCTGGATTCGTTTGTAATGTTCGTTTGGGATAATACCCCGGCCCCCATCGCCGATCCGAAGTTTCCCTTTCCCTGTATTTACCGGCATGATGGACGCAACCTGGGAACCTCTGGCGCTTACAACCGTGCGCTGGAGTTCGCGGAGTCAGCCGGAGCGCCCTGGTTGCTGCTCTTTGACCAGGATACGACCATCTCGCCGGAGTTTCTTCCCGGCATGCTGGCCTACAGCAAGCGTTTTCAAAACAATCTGGAAATCGCCACCGTCGTGCCTTTTATCCATTCCCACGGAACGCTTGTGTCGCCCGTGCGCCTGGGCAGATTCAATCAGAACAAGCAAATTCCTCCCACCGTTACCGGCATCTATCGCCATAAGGGATACGGCGTCAACAGCGCAACGTTGATGCGTGTCGCTGCCTTGCGGGAAATCGGAGGCTATAGTGAAGAGTTTTGGCTCGATCTCTCCGACGTATACGCCTTCCAGGCAATGTATCGGAAAGGCAGATACATGTACATCGCCGGCGACCTGCACCTGCAACACTCCATAGCTGCCTCGGATTTCGACAAGGAAATTTCTCCTCAGCGCTACCGCAACTTCCTCGCCGCGGAAAGCGCCTATGTCGATCTGTACTCTTCCCCGCTGGAGCAGGTCTGCCATCTGCTGCGGCTTCTTGTCCGCACCATCCGGCAATACCAGCGCTACGAAAACAAAACCTTCGCGAAAATATGCTGGGAGTACTTTTGCCGGCGGCTCTTCCACAACCGCATGGAACGAATCCTGGGTTGGCGGAAGCAACTCGCACAGCGCGACATCCCGATCATCGAAGATGGGCGGGTGATCGGGTGACCGGCGACCATCCCAGCGCAGGCAGTTGTCGATGAGTGTCGACGGCGCCATCGCATTATTGACAGGGTTGATTCTGGTTAATTACTGGATCAGCCGTTCGGTTCTCTATCCTCCGCTGCTGTTTTGCGGGATGTGGTTCCTTGATTTGTCGCTCTACCGGCTCGACCTGACGCCGATCTATCCCCTGCACTCCGAAACCATCGGGATCATCGGTTTAGGCGCCGTCCTGTTCTCTATGGGCGGGGGGCTGGCGATGCTCGCCCCCAGGAATCTGTTGCAGGCGCGGATGATCATCACTCGATTTCCCCCCCGAAACAACATCGTCAAGCCCGCTGTGACGTTCTTCCTCTTTTGTGGTCTTCCGCTGCTGCTGTCGAATCTGCTGGCCATGGCTGCTCAGGGAACGGGTAGCACGATTTTCCAGCGAGCTCGCACCGGCGGCGCGGCGGCGGGACAACTCTCAGGGGCAAGTCCGCTGGGAACTTATTTCATCTTATGGGCGTTATACGCGGCTCCGTTGTTCCTGCTTGAGCGGCGCGACTGGAATTTCCGGATCATGGCAGGCATAGCGTTCATCGCCAGCATCCTGAGCACCGGACGCCTGCCGCTTCTCATGCTGATTTCCTCGCTCACCTGCGCTCAGCTCATGATCACGAACCGGCACACGTTCTGGGCTGCCCTCAAGTTCGCACGCATCCCCATCTTCATCTTTCTTTGCTTGTATTTCGGCTTGATCTTCGTAACCAAGGACACGAGTGTATTCGACGCAAGCATAGGAGAAATACTGCTCATGTTCCTGGTGGGCTACATAGTTGGCCCAACCGCCGCTTTAGACTACATTTTGCAGCACCGTCAGGACTATCTCGGTGGCTCAAATCATACTTTCAAGTTCTTCCTGGCTATCTTTGGGCGCCTGGGCCTGGTCGCCTACCAGCCACCACCTCAAGACGACTTTATTTTTGTCCCTTTTCCGACGAATGTGCTCACGGTCTACCGCTATTACATCGCCGATTTTGGCTTGTACGGGGCTCTGACGGTGATGGCAGTGATCGGTTCGCTGCAAACATTGGTCTATCGCAAAGCCCGTTCCGGCAGCAAGCTGGCGACATATTTCTTTGCCATCACCTTGTTTGAGACCCTCATGGTGATTTTCAGCGACGAGTATGCGTCCTTTGGCGCTTACATTGATTCGCTGGCATTCGCCGTCATCTACATCGTCTTGCGATCTCTCCCCATACGTATTCTCCCTAAACTAGCCTCGGGGTATGGCATCCGTGGCGAGAGCGATCTTACGGCGTAGTCAGCGGATAGCCTACCGGGAGCACAGTATGATGAGTAAGGCAATCCTGGTCGTCATTGTCTTATACAAGAAGCATCCACTGCAGAGTGAAACCATCTCAAGTTTGAAACGTTCCGTCACGCATTCTCCCGGGCTTCTAGCCCGCTTAGACATAATGCTTTGGGATAATAGCCCCGATGCAATCGACCAACGCAGTTTGCCCATTGCTTGCGAATATGTGTTCGCGGGCAATAATGCCGGCACATCTGGGGCCTACAACCACGCCATAGAAGTTGCGGAGTCGAGGGGGATTCCCTGGCTACTGCTGCTGGACCAGGATACGGCCATTTCGGAAGAATTCCTCGCGCGCATGCTGGAATACAGCACCGAACTGAAAGAGCGGCCGGACGTTGGGTCCGTGGTTCCATTCATCCGCTCACACGGATCTTTGGTTTCTCCGCGATTTATGGACAGTTTCCTTCGGCTGCCCCAGATTCCACCGGAATTCAGCGGAATCAGCAAGCGCAAGGCGTACGGAATCAACAGTGGGTCCCTGATGCGCGTTGCATCCCTGCGTGAGATCGGCGGATATAGCCGTGATTTTTGGCTGGACCTATCCGACATTTATGTTTTCAGGGCCATGTATTCCATCGGCAGCCATCTATACGTTGCCGGCGATCTTGTGCTGGAACATTCCGTCACAAACATGAATTTTGACCATGACATGGCGCCCGCCCGCTACCTCAACTTCCTGGCGGCAGAAGGCGCGTTTGTCGACTTATACTCTTCAAGTCTCGAACGGGCTTTCCATCTCATCAGGCTATTAGCACGTGTGATGCGCCAACGAAGGCGCTACAAGAACAAGGTATTTTCTAAAATGACCTGGGATCATTTCTGCCGCCGGCTCTTCCATTCGAAAGCACAAAGAATGACCTCCTGGCGCCATCAACTTCTGCAACGAGATATCCCGGCCATGGAAAACGGAAAAGCGATGGGATGACCCGCCTTTGCTAAGGCCCAAATGCAACCCATTTTTGTAGAAAGCCGCCAGGAGCGCAGGCCGATGAAGCGTACTCTTAAAATTCTCAAGCAACGATTGAAAGAATTAGTCGAGAGACTTTTTCCCCAAGCCACTTATGAGAGACGCTACCGGCTCTGGTTAAAAACCGAACCGGAGTTACGGCTTCTCTCGGCAATGTGTCGCGCAGATGCCATTGCCGTCGATATTGGGGCCAATGAAGGGTTCTTCTCTGAGCAGCTCCTGGGCCTCTCCAGGAGCGTCGTGGCATTCGAACCACTACCGCAGATGTTGTCGCGCCTTCGGGCTCGATATACGAACAGAATGGAGATCGTCGGTGTTGTTCTGTCCGACCGTTCGGGCGAAGGCGTACTCAGGTACCCTGCAGGGGGCTACATGACGGCGACAATCGCGGCTTCCAATTTAAGTGCTCAACAAAGCGGTGGCGTGGTCGAAACGGTAAAGGTTCCTATGCGGACCCTTGATAGCTACCAATTAACCAATGTTGGTTTTATCAAGATAGACGTAGAGGGCCACGAAGAGGCAGTACTGCATGGTAGCTCGGAAACCTTGCGGCGAGAGATGCCTAACTTGATGATCGAAATTGAGGAACGTCACGCGCCGGGATCGCTTTCCCGCGTCACGGACTGGCTGAGCGGTATGGGCTATGCCGGATTTTACCTTGCCGGACCAACCCTGCTTCCTGTGAGCGAGTTTGACCCCTCTAGAGATCAGATAATAAGCAAGAGCAAGATTGGCGAATACATCAATAACTTTCTCTTTT
The DNA here is from genome assembly GCA_963821315.1 of uncultured Acidobacteriaceae bacterium. Classification (GTDB taxonomy): domain Bacteria; phylum Acidobacteriota; class Terriglobia; order Terriglobales; family Acidobacteriaceae; genus PALSA-350. The sequence goes on from CAWGDP010000032.1 coordinate 9,995, forward strand.
TTCCCCGTGAGAGGGCAGAGAAAATCCTCACGGATGCACGCCTCTGCCTGCAAACGGCGCCTCGATAGTGAGAATTTATGGATGCACCACGGTGCAGTAGATCGTTCCCCCGCCGGTCGCGGTATTGCTGAGCGCCGTTTCGGACACGCGGAATTCGCCGCCGGCAGTAGGTGGGCTAACCACCGTGGCCACATTGACGCCTTGAGCACCCACGACCGAGCAGCCTGCTACGTGGTAACTCGCATCCGCAAATGGGATCGGATTTACCATGGTCGCCGCGGTCGCGCAGGTGTTTCCTATTGCCCCCGCGGCGATCGTGCAGCCTGGACCTGAAGCTACGAATGTTCCCGTGACTTGGCTCGAGGATTGGTTGTAGCCGACAACATAGCCCGAACCGCTGGCCACGGTGAGAATCTTTTCTGAGTCGGGCGATGTATTGTCTTCGATAAGGGTACCTTCGAAGGGTCTCGTTCCTGAGGCAGCCAGATAAATGAGCGTATTGCTGTTCGTCACGCCATAATTACCGCGAATCACCGATTGCGTTAAAGGAGTTTGGACATAGATCCCCGTCTTCCAGTTAAAGAACTGGTTCTCAGTGATGTACACGTTTCGTCGGGGCTGACCGGACTTGCTTGAATCAAGCAAGATGCCATTTGCGGAAGATGGATTGTAGCTGTAAATAAAATTGCCCGTGAGCCACACGCCATCAAGATTGTTTATGCCCGGCCCCTGGGTACCCGTCGCTCCTACGATCTGAATAGCATTCGCGTCCGTTCGATTGGTCGCCATGAAGTTGTAAAACAATTGTGCAAACTTCAGCTGCCCAAGAAAGACGCCTCCGTTGTCGAAGGCATTAGCCGTAGCTACAAATCCCAGGCAGTTGACGATGTATGCATTCACGTCAAAGACTTCAAACGTATTGTTGGTAAGGTTGAGCCCTTGGGGCGAGGTGATTAAGGTTTGCGCAATTTTTCCGCCTGTGCAGGCTTGGCCAGTACCCCCGTTGCAGGCATAGCGAGCTGAGGAGTAGGAAATAATACCATTCGTTGTTTCCGATCCAGGGCCTGCAAACGGCCGCTTGGTGTAGCGAACACTTCCCGCTTGAATCGCGTTATTCTGCACCACGAGTGAGTAGTTGTTTCCCGAGTCTACGATGCCCTGCCGCACATAGAAAATCTGGTTGTTTTGGATGACACACTCGCCGCAATCCTCCACATCGATCGCTGTATCCATCGAATACATAGCGTTGCCTTCGAGGATAACGCCGGGTATCTGATAGGGTTGGGGGTTCGTCCCCGGAGTGGGATAGGGATAAGTACTCGTTGAGCCTGTCTGGTTATAGACCTTGATACCCGTGACCTGTGATGCGGCAGCGGCGTACATAAGGTTTATGTTTCGGACAAAGCGGTTGATCGTAGATGTGCTTTGGCTGTGATACTTCGCCTGGTCGTACGTTTCTACAATCTCGATGATTGCATTGTCGGGCGCTGTCGCAGACCAGGCAGGGCCGGGCGAAATCCAGGTACCGTTTCCGCTTCCCTCGATCGAGCCGTAGTTGTAGAGGATGATGGGATGATTGACCAGGCACTTGCCCTGCGGCAGTTCAACCGCACCTTGAGCCATCGCGAGAGGAGGCACAACCTCAACGCCGCCGCCGATTGCGGCCAGTGCATCCACTGCGTTTTGGATGGCGGACGTGTCATCGTTGTTTCCGTTGCACAGCGCACCGTACTCGGCCGCCTTGATAGTTGTGGACGGTACCACTCCGCCCGAAAACCTCGCCGTGTTGTTGGGGTTGAACGGTCGCAAATCCTGCACCCGGACATGGTTGGGGTTAGTCCAGGTATCGGTGCCCTTATACGTCGGCGGTATGACAACCCGGCCTGTAGCGCCTGCCGCATCAATGGCCGACTGGATCGTTGGGTACCCGCTCTCACCGGCCATATATATCCGGTTCAGGGTGTTGACAGGAGGGGACACATTCTGTGCGGTTGCCGAGTGGATCAGGCACAACATCGTAATAAGCGCCAAAGCAAGGAACTTCATAGCGGGTGTCCTCAGTGTGAGATACCTGAACTCTCCCGTGCCTTGGAGCCAACGTTGCAAATGCTCAAAGGAGTGCCGCAGTCGTTCTGCTAGCGCGTCCTCAGTAGCTGGGAATCTTTCCCTGAAGCCGACGGAACCAGTCCCCTGGCAAATTGCAACGCGCGGAAGCCTAGGTTGCAAACCAAACCTTTAAGCCTCAGGTACAGAAACGTAAGACGATCCCGGAGTCCACCACGGTACTGCATAACGCCCAGTCCGCATCCCGCGTGTACCCGAAAAAACCGGTATTCGCCTTTGTGTTCTTGCAGGAAATCCTCGATGGCGGTCAATACGCCGTTGCGCGGACCACCTTCATGGGTAGCCTTTTTAAAGTAGTCGTGCAGTGTGACGTCTTCAGTCAGCTCGCTCTTGCCCCGTACCAAACCCTTTTGCTTCCAATCATGAACATAGGCTGGAGGTATCACTTCCGGTTGGTAGTACATGTCGCGGCGTCCCCAGGGCCATTCAACGTCGTGAAAAAAGAGGACGCCGCCGGGTCGCAGAAGATTCCGGCGGGATATTGCCTCGAGTTCTTCATGAACCGTGTACCAGTTATGATCACCGTCAATGAGAATGCAGTCGAATACATCATTCAGTTTGGGTAGTACTTCGAGGCTGGTCCCCTTCCTTACGACTACATGCGGCTTCCCGGCGTACTTCTCGCCCAGGTCGCAGTCCAGGCAGGGATCGATGACCGTATCACTCACGCCCGGAACAGCCGCCAGCATATCCGTACCGTCTCCTACGGAAGCGCCGATCTCACACACACGCCGCCATCTCCTTCCTGCTAAGAGAGGCACCACAAACGTCTTCACATATTGATGCATTGCGATCTCCCTCGGCCGGCATGGTTCGTGGGTTCGAGCCCGCTGTCATATCCAAGATTGTAACGGACTTAAAAGACCATGGCGCCCCATCCACTGCGGATTGGGGCCGTTGCATCATACTTGTCCAAATTAGCTTTTGGTTGGTAATCGATCGAGAGCGTGAGAGGGCAGTCTGGGTAGGTCCGGAACCCTCCTTGGTTGACTCTGTCCATCCACCTTGGCATTGTGGAGGTGGATGGACAGAGTCAGCACAACCGCAACCAACCCAATTTCGTTTGCCCGCGTGTTCTTCAACCCATTCAGCACGTTGCGCCTTCCAGGAGGCCGTTTGTCCGCTAATTTGGACAGCTCGGCCGTTGCATAGCGTCTATTGCTTTGGAGCGACAGCCAAAGCTGTGCCAACAACCGGCAGTGATTTATCAAAGTCGGGTTCCTGGCCGCGGAGCATGCGCGCGATGATGTCGTGGATCCTGATCTCGTCGAAGGGCCGGGTAATATCATGTTCGGTTGTCTGTCCGGGGAAATGAATCATCAGCACCGGGCGGGGATCAAAACGGCCATGGCTGGCAGTTTCTTCTTCTTGACTCCATTGCGGTGTTGGCCGCCACAAGGCCACCCGCCAAGAGTGGTCAGAGCAAACGATCACCGTCGTCTTCGCGGCCGAAGCGGTCGTTTCTAAGGTAGCCATCAACTGCTCCAAGACATGGTCGGCCAGCGCCAGATTGTCGATATAGGTGCCGGTGGCGCGCTGATGTCCCGATCTGCGGTCGTAAATGCCGGGAGGGTGCGGCACCGGCAGATGGATGAACACGAAGCCAATGCTCTGGTCACGGATCAATGCCTCCGCCTGTGGCATGATGGCTGCCAGATCGGCCGCGTGTTTTTCTTCCTGTCCGAAGTCACGCCGCCAACTACCCGTCACCTCCGTAAACGGCGCCATCGCATTCTTCAGGGCAGACTGATCCCTGGTGGTTCCGTTCCACTGACCGTTTCCCATCCTCCAGAAACAGTAGTTAAGTGTTTCCCCAAGAATGCGGCAATAGGGGTTGTACCAACCGACGAGACCGGTGGTCCAGCCCAGGCGCTGGGCATCTGAAAAGAGCGTTGCACGGGCATCGAAGGCTTGCCAGTCTTTTTGCCCGTCCAGTTTGAGCCAAAGATCTCCATTCAGATTGCTCCGGACAGCATCGACGACATGGCCCAGAAAGAACGAGGGCATCACTCGCTCGGTATCATAGCCCGCGGGCTTCAAGTCACTAAAAGAGACGCTCTCGCTCTTTAACCGGTCAAACGCAGGCATCTCCAGCCCGGTAAAGCGATGAGCGAAGGCTTGTTCATAGGAAAGCTCGTCGAAGACAAGCCACACAATCCGTCCGCGATCGCCCGGCATGGTCCCCTGGACGTTGGACGGTCCAGCCCGCGTCACCGGCATTCGGGCGTCCCGCGGCTGCGTTCGTAGGCCCAGATATAGCAGTTCCGGAACCATCCACGCCATGCCGCAACCCGCCAGGAGCAGCAGCAACAGCATGCCGCGCACGGCTTGCTGGTAGGCCGAGGGCAGCAGCCAGCGCAACGCCAGCGCAGCCAGGAGCGTGCCGTAGAAGAGCAGCTCTACGTAGAGGGGAGCAAGCCCCTTTTGCCGCCAGGCCGCAAAGTCACCGGCAAGGGCCGGGGCTAGCTCAGCGGCTACCAGCGCCCAAATGAACGTGCGCAGGCGTGTATCGCCTTTTTTTAGATATTCGAACAGTAGCGCAGCCAGCAGGCTGAGGGTTCCCAGGCTGATCAGCATGCCCCAAATCAAGCTGTCTATCGGCAAAAAGTTGTGATAGACCAGGGAATGGTGAGGCGAGAGCAATGGCCACATGCGAAGCAGCAGGATGATTATGGCCGCTCCAAACCCCTGCATGATCGTCTTGGAGCTCATGTCTTCCCGAATCCTCGAAAGCTTGAGCCGGTGCTCGAAGAAGACGAGTAGGGTTGTAATCGCCAGGGGCCAAGAGGCGCGCCGCAGAACGCGGGCGGAAACAGCACGGTCGCTTTCACGAAACTCCTAGGGGGAGGGGTCTGCCTGCAGTTTGTAACGTGCAACAGGCCCCAAAAGTTGCGACCTTCTTCATTTTCCTGTCATCGCCTCTCTGTCGGCCACCCGAGTGCTTCCGCATCATGATCTTAGGAATGCCACAGGTGCCGCCAACGGTCACAGTAGCGCCCAGCACTACTCCACTGAGCGTCACGGCTGGGAGCTCTGTAACCGACACGATCACCATTACCCCCATGGGCGCCTATTCCGGAACGCTGCAATTTTCCTGCCGGCGCCTCAACCGTAAACATTGCCGCGGCGAGTTCGGGGACTACAGCCCAATCCTTTACTCTGACTCTCACCGTCCAATGAGTAGGTTCCGTTGGCCGTCCTCAGCCACACACCATTTACGATAGGCGTAGGCTCAGGGCTTTATGCGTATCTTCTACGACCACCAGGCTTTCTCATTGCAGGACGCCGGCGGCGTCTCCCGCTACCAGTACGAATTGATACGCAACCTGCAGGGCTCGAGCGACGTTCAGATGGAACTGCTGATGGGCCTGAACGCCTCTGTGTTGCCCTTTTCCAAATTGCATAATGGCCAGACAAAAGTGCTCAGTTGGAGGACAGGGATCAGGCCGGGCTACCCTCGGTATGCATTGAATGAACTGATGTCTTCGCTGCTCACGCCTGCGCAGGGAAAGTTCGACATCTACCATGCCATGCTTTACCGCTCCATACCCTTCGTACGCCGCAGGGGGCTGGTAGTGACCCATCATGACTGCACCCACGAGCGGTTCCCGCAGCTGTTCCATAATGCGTCCTTCATCATGCAGCGAAAACGCAAATTGTTCGCGCGGGCCGACGCCATTATTTGCGTCTCTGAAGCCAGCCGGAGAGATCTCCTGCATTTCTATGACGTAGCGGAAAAGAAAACTTACGTCGTCCACCATGGCTTCTCCCCCCTGGGCGTTGCACCATCCTTCGCGGAACTGGCCGGCGAGTCGAGCATTCCCTACCTGCTCTATGTCGGCTCGCGTACCGATTACAAGAATTTCCCACTCTTGCTGGAGGCCTTCTCACGCAGCGGCCTGGCTGGTGACTATCGCCTTCTGGTTGTAGGGGGAGGAGCCTTTTCCGCCGCAGAAGAAGCCAGAATCACCTTGCTTGGTCTATCTGGCTGGGTCACCATCATTCCCAAGGCCGACGAGGCTACGCTGGCCCGTGCTTACCGCAACGCCGCCCTTTTCGTCTATCCCAGCCTTTACGAGGGCTTTGGTTTTCCGCCGCTGGAAGCGATGAGCCTGGCCTGCCCGGTCCTGGTACTGCGCACGTCGTCTTTGCCCGAAGTCTGCGGAGACGGGTTTTTTACTTCGAAAACTCCGATGCCGATGAGCTCTCGAGTGCCCTGGTGTCGACCCTGCGGGATACCCCGGGCATCGCGATCAGGCGCCGGCTGGGAGAGCAGCAGGTGAGGCTCTACGACTGGAGCCGAACCGCTTCCAATACCCTGAACGTGTACCGTGCCCTGTTGTTGGGCTGACAGGGCCGATCCGATTAGATATGCGCCCGGCGCCCGGGTGGATCGTTTTTATCCTCTGCGCAG
>CAWGDP010000033.1:0-11356 GCA_963821315.1 uncultured Acidobacteriaceae bacterium
CTATCCCACTCAAGCCAAAGGACGGCTTGACCCCGATTTCCTGCCACGCTGTGCTAGAGAGGTCCGCGTGTGCGCCTTTCATTAAGGAAAGGCGCATGGAGTGTATCAACGTCACAAGCCTCCGCAGGAAATCGGGGCAAATGGGGCACCCAGCATTTGTTGCCGGTGTGGCAAGAGCTTTCGAGCGCTTCGCCCGTCTTGTTCGGCCCACGTACGCTTTGGCGAACGTGGGGCACCCGTCCAGTTCCTATTGGGATCTCCTGCGAGGTTGGTAGTCTGAGAGACGTGTTCACAAATCGTATCGATAGGCCGGGCTGTCGGATAGAAGCTGCAACGACTGCGCATTTGAGCGAGCTGTCGCGGCTGTACATCGCTTATCGTGTGTTCTATGGCGAAGCGCCGGAGGAAGAGCGCGCCAGGGCCTACATCCGCGACCGGGTCACGCAATCGTTGGGACGGTATTTTCTGGCTTGGAACAACACTTCTTCCGCGATTGGCTTTATGCACCTGATGCCTTCCACCAACACGCTGGCGATGCGGCCGATCTGGTTTCTTGAAGATCTCTACGTGGATGTATCAGCCCGCGGCCAGGGCATTGCCACCGCATTGCTAAGCTATGCGGAAGAGTTTGCGCGCAGCACCGGCGCCGAGCGGCTTACCCTGGCTACCGCCCACGATAACCTTACGGCCCAGCATATTTATAAGAAGCTGGGCTACGTGCGCGAAGAGCATTTCTGGTATTTTCATCGTTTGCTGCCGTAGGGAGACCCGATGTTGCAACTCGAATGCAATGAACTGATCCTCAACCATGCCTGGATCGATAACCAGAAAACAGGATCGAGCGATGGACGCACATTTACGGTAGAAGATCCCGCTGACGGTACGGTTCTGGCTACGCTGCCGGATTGCGGTCCGGTCGAAGCCGAGGCCGCCGTCACCGCGGCACAGCGGGCCTTCTGCAGTTGGCGCACGCTGCTGGCGAAAGAGCGGGCACAATATCTGCAGGCGTGGCTGACGGTCATCCGGAAGCATGCGGAAGATCTGGCCCGCTTGATCTCGCTCGAACAAGGGAAACCGCTCAGCGAAAGCCGGGGCGAGGTGGCCTATGGCGCGGCCTATATCGAGTGGTTTGCCGAAGAGGCTAAGCGGATCTACGGCGATGTGATTCCCGAGCCCGCTCATGGACGCAGGATCATCGTCACCAAAGAACCGGTGGGGGTCGCGGCTGCCATCACTCCTTGGAACTTTCCTATCGCCATGCTGGCGCGCAAGATCGCTCCGGCCCTGGCCGCCGGTTGTACGGTGATCGCCAAGCCGGCGGAGGATACTCCGCTGTCCGCCCTGGCATTGGCGTTTCTCGCGGGCAAGGCGGGCATTCCCGCCGGCGTCATCAACGTGGTTCCTGCTTCGCGCGAGCGCGCCGCGGCGGTGGTCGATCCGTGGTTGAACGATACCCGCGTGCGCAAGCTCTCCTTTACCGGATCGACTCCCGTGGGCAAGCATCTGGCACAGGGTTCAGCGTCTACACTCAAGCGGCTCTCACTCGAACTGGGCGGGAATGCTCCCTTCATCGTCTTTGACGATGCCGATCTGGATGCGGCGGTGCGTGGTCTCATCGCGTCCAAGTTTCGTAACGCGGGCCAGACCTGCATTTGCGCCAACCGTATCTATGTTGCGGATGCGGTTTACGACGTCTTTGCGGAGAAGCTGGTCCAGGCCGCGTCCGCGCTGCGCGTGGGGCGGGCAGGGGGAGAGGCCGAGATTGGTCCGCTGATCAACGCCAAGGCGATGGAAAAGGTAGAACGCCACGTGGCCAACGCGATCGCCCGGGGCGCGCGCGTCCTGCTGGGCGGCAAGCGGCATGCGTTGGGCCGTTACTTCTTTCAGCCCACCATCCTGGCCGACGTGGATGCCACCATGGATGTCGCTTGTGAAGAGACCTTTGGTCCGGTGGCGCCGCTGTTTCGTTTCCACAGCGAAGATGAGGTCATTGCGGCAGCCAACGCGACGCCCTTCGGCCTCGCCGCCTATTTTTATGCGCGGGATCTGGCGCGCGTGATGCGCGTCTCTGCGCAACTGCAGGCGGGGATCGTGGGCGTGAATGAAGGCGCGATCTCGACCGAGCTTGCTCCCTTCGGCGGCGTCAAGGAGTCCGGTTATGGCCGGGAAGGGTCGATGTACGGAATCGACGAGTACCTGCAGATGAAGTATCTCTGCCTGGGTGGACTAGGACCAGCGTAAAGTAGCTAAAGACAAGGTGAAAACGATCATGAGCGAGACTGTCACTTCTCCGGAAACCACGATGACCAGCCAGGAAGTGGTCGCATGGACCAAGAAACTGAACTACGGCACCTGGAAGTACCAGAAGAGCTGGAATCCCTTGCATGTTGTCGATGCCGAGGGATGCTACTTCACAGACGCGAACGGTAAGCGGTATCTGGATTTTTCGGCGCAGTTGATGTGCTGCAACCTGGGGCACAAGAATCAAGCCGTCATTCAGGCGATCGAAGAGCAGGCGCGCAAGCTGGCATACATCATGCCGGGCTATGCGACCGATACGCGGGTGGAACTGAGCCGTCTTCTGCTAGAGGTGCTGCCCGAGGGACTGAACAAGTTCTTTTTCACCACCTCGGGGACGGAAGCGAATGAGGCCGCCTTCAAGATTGCCCGGATGTATACCGGCAAGACCAAGATCATCGCGCGCTACCGCTCGTATCACGGGTCCACCATGGCCTCCATCGCCGCGACGGGCGATCCGCGCCGCTGGCCCATGGAGCCAGGCGGCAAGGGACAGGGATTTTTGTTCGCGCCGGAAGTGAACTGTTACAAGTGTCCCATCAAGCACACCTATCCGGAGTGCGGTATTGCCTGCGCCGATTACCTCGAACACATGATCGAGAACGAACACGATGTGGCCGCTGTCATTGTCGAGCCAGTGGTTGGGACCAACGGTGTGCTGGTGCCTCCGCCGGAGTATATGCCCAAGCTGCGCGAGATTTGCGACCGTTACGGTGTCTTGTTGATCGCCGACGAGGTCATGTCGGGTTGGGGCCGCACCGGGGAATGGTTTGCCATGGATAACTGGGGGGTCAAGCCGGATATTCTGGTTACCGCCAAGGGCATTACTTCAGCTTACGTTCCCCTCGGGCTGTGCGCCACTACGGGCAAGATCGCTGAGTTCTTTGAGGACCACTTCTTCGCTCACGGACATACCTATGAGGCGCATCCGATGACGCTGGCGCCGGCCGTGGCGGCGATCCGAGAGATGCAGCGGCTCGACCTGGTGAACCGCTCCCGGGAGATGGGTAAGTACATGGGTGAAAAGCTGCACGCACTCAAGCCAAAACATCCCTCGATTGGCGAAGTGCGGGGGCTGGGTCTCTTTTGGGCGCTGGAGATGGTGAAAGACCAGGTTAAGAAGACGCCCTTCAATACCAAGCAGGACAAGGTCGATGGGAAGGTGGCTGTGGTCGAAAAGGTGGCCGCGGAGATGATGAAGCGAGGCGTTTCTATCCAGGCGTGGATCAGCCACTTCGTGATTGCGCCGCCGCTGATCATCGAGAAGTCGGAGATTGACTTTGCGGTCGAACAGCTGGATCAGTCGCTGGCCATCGCCGATGCCGCAATCGGGCAGTAGCTAGGGCTGGTCAGTGGAAAACTACGACCTGATTGTCATTGGACTGGGCGCGGTGGGCAGTGCGGCGCTGTGCCAGTCGGCGTTGCGCGGCGCCCGCGTGCTGGGCATCGATCGCTTCCACCCGCCGCATGAATTTGGCTCCAGCCACGGCGAGACCCGCATTACCCGGCAGGCAGTTGGGGAGGGAGCGGAGTTTGTTCCGCTGGTTTTGCGAGCTAATGTGCTGTGGCGCGCTTTGGAGGCGGCTACGGGAGAGAAGCTGCTGGTGCAGAATGGCGGCTTGATATTGCTCGATTCCGCCGGCGGGGTTCAGGGTCCGGGCGCCGCCTTTTTCAACCAGACGGTCGATTGCGCCGGCGATTCAGCATCGAGCACCAGATGCTCGGTGCTGACGAGATGCGACGGAGGTTTCCGCAGTTCATCCTGCAGGATGGCGCAGAAGGGTATTTCGAGCCCGGGGCTGGGTTTCTGTTTCCGGAGAAATGTATTGCCGCGCAGTTGAGCGTCGCCGGGGCAAATCGCGCGCAACTTCGGACCGGCGAGATCGTCACCGGTATCGTTACTGATGCGTCCGGCGTAGTGGTCGAGACCAATCGCTCGCGCTATGGCGCTGCTAGCGTGGTGCTGGCGCCCGGGCCGTGGATGGCCGACTGGGCTCGGACGATTTGCGGCCTCGAAGAGGGCCATTTCGCGGTTTATCGGCAGACGCTTTATTGGTTCGGTCTGGAGAAGCCGCAGCCGCGGTTTTCGCCGGAGCAGATGCCGATATTTATCTGGAGCTCGGCCCAGGTGGAGAAGGGGTTTTATGGTTTTCCCAGCCTGGACGGCGTGAGTGTCAAAGTCGCGACGGAGCAGTTTACGTCGTTGAGTGATCCTGAGGAGGGTCAGGTGGCAGTTGCTCCGGAACAGGCACAGGGCTTTTACGATGGGTACGTGCATGTGAGCCTGCGAGGTTTAAACAGCCGGTGCTTACGGACGGCCACTTGTCTCTATACGGTGGTTCCCGACCGTCGTTTTATTATCGATCACGGTATTGACTCTGAGCGGGTTTGGTTTGCTTCCGCTTGCTCTGGTCACGGATTTAAACACTCCGCTGCGGTTGGCGAGGCCTTGGTGCAGAAGGCTCTGGGGGAAGAGCTTGCGGTTGATTTGCGGCCCTTTGCGCGGGAGCGACTCATGGTAGATCGCTTTCCGGCGAACGGGAATTAGTTGCTGATCGATATCGCACAAAGCTATCGTGGGCTTCGCCCGTCTTTTGTCGGCCCAGGTACGCTCCCACGGCACGCCGGGGCAGGTTGGCGAACCTGGGGCACCCGTCATGCACGTTGAGGTTCGTGGTATCCACACTCGCGAAAAACGAGCGAGATTGGGGCCCGTCCCTTGTGGAAGGGAGACCTACCCCATCCCTCTCATTAACGACCGTTGAGAACGGAGTAGCTTCGCTTGAGATCGGCTGCTAGAAGCCGGTGAAAGAGGTGCTCGCCGGTCTCCCGGCGTACAGACAATCGGCCGGCACTGTAGGCTCGGGAATGTAGGCCCCGCTGTACTGACTCGCAGATGTCCACGTCCTCTGCCTGCACTCGATCACTGACGGCTACGCTCTCTGCGTTGTATTGCTCTTTTTCCGAAGAAGTGTCGGCGAAGAAAAAATCAAAGACCACTCGGCAACTATCCGGACCCAGCGGGAGAACAAGGTTGGTGTCCATGACTCCTTTGTAAATGTTGATCATGAAATTGGGATAGAGCCAGTAGTAGTAGGCGCGGTCGCCGGTGCGTGTGTGCGCGACCGAGGTGTCTTGCGAAGCCACTAAAGGGCTCGATTGCAGCGCATAGTGTTCGCCGTTTTCGATCGTGTATTCGGTGTACTCGAGCACGCTGTTAAGCGCCTTGTGCAGGTGCGGAACGTGATAGCCGCCATCGAGATAATTGTCGACGTAGACCTTCCAGTTGCAGGCCAGGGTATAGCTTTTGCGAGCAAAGAAGCCGAGCGTGGAAAGGGAGAGTGGTGCGAGCCGTTCCGGCAAGTCGCCAAGGTAGCTTTCAAGCTTAGGTGCGGACGAGCCCAGGTTGACGAAGATAAAGCTTTCCCAGGTTTCCACGTGCACAGGGATCAACCCATTCTCCGCCCGGTCAAAGTTGCAGACACCCGCAAACTCAGGTGTTCCTTTGAGCGAACCGTCCAGACCGTAGGTCCAGCCATGGTATGGACAGCGTAGATGCTGGGCCACTCCGCAGGGCGCAGTAGCTACGGCCGCAGCATGGTGCCGGCAGACGTTGAAAAAGGCACGGAGTTGGTTATCGGCACCGCGCACTACGATGAGGGGTTCACCGGCTAAATCGAAGGTGAAAAACTGACCCGGAGTGGCTGCCTGGTCTGTGCGCCCGACCGCGATCCAGTTGCTGCCGAAAACCTGATCACGCTCGATGCGCCCAATGCGTTGGTCCACGTACCAGGCGGCGGGAATGGTGTACGCCATTTCAAGAGGGGCGTCCTGATCGTAAAGCGCCAGGATGTTTTCGATGGGGGAATCCATTGAGTTCCTTCCTCCAAGGGATCATTGACCGCCGGTCAAATTGGTGCCACGATGCTGGCTGGTTTCGGAACCTTCCTTCAGGAGCATACACTTCCTTCTGGATCGGGGAGCAGCGGTGCATCGAACGAAACGCCAACCCGTACCAGCCAAGCGAGCGCACATCGTAGACGTGGCCATGCGGCACTTCGCCGAGCACGGCTATGAGGATGCGCGTACCGAGGACATTGCGCGCGAAGCCGGCATCGCGAAGGGCGCGGTCTTTCAACATTTCGGAAACAAACAAGGGCTCTTTCTGGCTGCCTATAAGCGTGCGGCTGGATCGTTCTTTCGCTATCTGGACGCTCCGCCCGAAATAAGAACGAAAGGCTTTTGGGAGGTGTTGCGCTACTGGCTTGCGCGCACCGAGTTGCAGGTGCACGCGAACTGGCAGCCGTACCGGGTCGCGCTGTTGGGCAACTACGGTACCGGCCTGCGCTTGAAGCGGGATATCAATCGCTTTCTGGCGGCAGAGGATCCATACGGGACCGCGGCCTTCGTGCGCCAGGGATTGAAGGAAGGCGCACTGCGAGGGGATGTCGATAGCGAGATGATCGTCTCGCTATTGGAGTGGACGGTAGAACGATTCGAGGATGCGTTGCTGACAGAGGAACTTGACCCGGGGTTATTTCATAGAGCCGGAATCTCTAAGAAAAAAACCAACCGGCGGATGGACCACTTTCTCCGGGTGCTGCGAGGCGCGATCGGTAATCCCCGCCCGGCGGTCAAAAAGCATCGCATGGTAGCCAAAGCCCACTAACAGGAAAAACATGACGGTCGAGTGCCGTGGAATCCCACTCAAGCCAAAGTACGGCTTGAATGGGGCACCCGTCATTTGTCGCAGGTGGGGATTGTCAGGTGCGCGGCTGCGCGCTCTATCGAGCGCTGCCCGCGGCGGTAGACGGCCACGCCGGCAAGCAACAGCACGCACGTCATAGCGACAATTTTGAAGAGCGCCGCGGCCGGGTTGCGCTCATCCTCTGCCGGAAATAGGGCAAGGATGATCGCGGCCGTGGTGGAGAAAAATCCCAGGCAGGCGAGCGGAATGGCCAATCGTCTGCCCCCAGGCAAGCGAATCGCATCCGGCGAAGACGGGCGCCCGTGCAGCCGGATCATGGCGGCAAAGAGGAAGAGATAAGGAATGAAGTAGGTGATGACAGCCATGCTGACCAGCATGTCGTAAGCGCCCTTGACACTGGTCCCGGCCTGGCTGAGCAGGCCAAAGAGCATCCCGGCGAGACCGTAGGAGATGACGGCGACGTAGGGAGTCTTCCATCGCGGATGAATACGCCCAAAGACAGAAGGCAAATAATGGTTGATGCCGGCTACGAAGGGCAGGCGGGCGGTTGCCGTGAGATAAGCCGCGGCCGCGCCTACATTGCTGACGGCCACCAGGATCGCGATGGGCGCAACCACCAGGCCTATCCCCAGCCGGCGGCACAGAAAGTCGATCGCAGTCATAAAGCCGCCCAGGCCGCTGATGCTGGTTGAGGGCAACGCCACTAACATGGCCACCGTTCCCGCCAGGTAGCCGAGGGTGATCACGACCCCGGCCACCAGCAGGGAACGGGGAATGACCCGGCGGGGGTTTTTGATCTCCTCGCCCATGAATGAAACGGTTTCGACGCCGCCGAAGGCGAAAAAAATAGTGGACCAGAAGACGAGGTCTTTCACGTGGGCATGAGGGATGGCAGCAGCGAGAGCGAAATGCGTGGCGGAGCCAAAGCGCGAGTAAGAGAGGGAGGCCAGCGCAATCAGGATCAAGATCGGTAACGCCATGCCCACGGCGCCTAGATTGTTGAGCCACTTGCCGAGGTTGAGTCCGATTACGTTGAGCACTGTAATCAGCGCCAGCATGATTACAGTAAAGAGCAGGAAATAGATGTTGGTGTCGGCCAGGTGCTGACCGCGAGGGGTGGCGAAGAGCAGACTGCTGGCGGCGAAGTACAGCACGGCCGCGAAATAAGGTAGATTGCTCATCCAGTAGCTCCACGCGGCCATGAAGGCGGCAAAGTCGCCGTAGGCCTCGCGGGTCCAGACGTAGAGACCACCTTCCTGGGGATAGCGGGAGGAGAGCTCGAGAACACAGCCAGCCAGGGGCAGAAAAAATCCGCACCAGGCCAGCAGCCAGACCACGATGGCCGATTGCCCGGACGCGGCTGCGGTGGCGATCCAGCGCAGGCTGAGGCCGCTGACGATGTAGAAGAGAATGACATCGCGAAAACCGAGTTCTCGTTTCAGCTTCTCTGCCGCCATGACCGAACCTCGCGGATGAAAGGGGCCCGCGATCTATTGCATGTCTTTTAGCACAGCCATGGCGGCGTTACGGCCGTTCATCGCAATGACGCTTCCGCCCGGGTGGGTGCAGGCGCCACAAAGGTAGACACCGGGCATGGAAGTGCGCGCGGCGAAGCGGTGACTCCACATATTTTCCGGGAGGCACTCACCTTGAAAAATGTGACCGCCGGTCAATCCGACTTTTTCCTCGATGTCCGGGGGCCCCATCACCTGCGCGTCGAGCACGGCATCGGGAAGGTTGGAACAGAAGCGGCCGATGGAATCGAAGGCCAGCTTGCGCACGCGCTCGCGATGGTCGTCCCAGGAGCCGGTAGGCAAAGGTGTGGGGAACATACTGGGCAAAGACGCTCATGGTGTGCTGACCTGCGGGAACCACGCTTGGGTCATGCACACTCTGGAAGTAAATCTCGCACCATAGGTGCTCGGGGCAGTTCTCCCTTGCTGCTGGCGGCGAAGCCGGCTTTCCATTCAGCATGGGTCAAGGGCGCGTTGATCTGGCCGTAGTGGTGGGGCTGGTTCTGGCCGGGACGGGCCAGGAAATCGGGCAGCTCGCGCAACAACACGTTCAGTTTTACGGTGCAACCCTGAATGGCCAGGTGCTCTACTTTTGACCGGAAGTCAGAAGTTGCCGATTTGCCGAGCAGGCGGAGGGTAACGACGGGGTCGGCATTCGAAATCACGACGGGAGCGGAGAGGCGTTCGCCGCTCTCCAGCAGCACGCCGTCACCGGGCAGTATCTCTGCCACCGCAACTCCAGCCGCGATCACTGCACCGGCCTCCCGCGCCGCGTCGCAGAGGTAGAAGGAGACCATGCCCATGCCGCCCTGGACGTAACCCCACATCCCTGGGATACCTCCCAGCCGGCCGGAGGAATGGTGGTAGCGGATAGAGGCGGTGCCGGGATCGAAGGGGCTGGCTTTGGTGCCGATGACTCCCTGGCCGAGATAGGCATATTGCAGCCGCTCATCTTGGAGATAATGCTCGACGAACTCGGCCATCGACCAATGGAAGAGCACATTGCGGGCTTGCTCGTCGTTGCCCAGGCGGGCGTCGATCTCTTCCTGGGTGGGGGCGTCTCCAATCCAAAGATCGCGGTCACCAGGGGGCCGCAGCGCATCGCGCAGGCGCTTCACCACGGCGGTCATCGCTTTCCAGCCATTCACATCGCGGGGAGCAAAGCGGCGGATCTCCTCTTCGCAGGCGTCGTCGTCATCCCAGAGTTGCACGCTGCTTCCGTCGAGGAAGGGAACAAACATACCGTTGACCGCGGGTGTCCAATGGAAGCCGCGCTGGGGCAATTCGAGCTCGTCGACTACCAGCGGATGCAACAGGCCGGCAAGGTAAGCGCAGGGCGACATACGCACGCCGGGGAAGGGCTCTTCGATGGTACAAGCGCCGCCGACGCGGGTACGGCTTTCGAGCACCAGCACACGCTTGCCGGCACGTGCCAGGTAGGCCGCGCAGGCGAGGCCATTATGACCAGCGCCAACGACAATGGCATCCCAGCGACGGGAGGCCAGTTGAGCAATGGGCGCGGGAAGGCCGATCTCGCCCAGGACCGCGGCTGTGGGTGATGCTGTGTTGGGTTGTGCCAAGACTAAGATCCCTCATGACTCGCGGTCACAAATCGCGAACTGCACTGATAGATGGGCGAACGGTAACACTCAGGGGTCGCCGGCGCAATGATGCATTGTAGATGGTCAAGCTCGGCCGCGAAGCCGGTTAAGCACACGGCGATTGCGTTTCGAGGGTTTTCCTGCGGACAGGGTTTCGAATCGCGGCATGGCTTTGCGCTCTTCCGCAACCTGTTGGCGCAGTGCGCGGCTGGCCTCTGTTTCCCGGTAGAGCGTCTGCGCAACCGCTGCCGGGCCGCGCATTTCGCTGAGCAGCAGCACCTCCACTTGAAAGTCTCCGCCTTCGGTTTTCACCTGCAAGAGGTCTCCCACGCGCACCGGGCGCGCGCTTTTGGCCGGCTGGCCGTTGGAGGTTACCCGGCCCAGTTCACATGCCTTTGCCGCCAGCGCGCGGGTTTTGAAGAATCTGGCCGCCCAAAGCCACTTGTCCATGCGTACATCGGTCATGTTTCCATTGTCGTCTATACTGGCATTGTCCTGAATGTGAAGGGGTTGCCCGTGGATCACCAGGAAAAATCCGACCGAGTCGCCAAAGCCTTAGACAACTTTCGCATCGAGCTACCCTCCTGGGGCTTTGCCAACACCGGGACGCGCTTCGGCAAGTTCCTGCAGATGGGGGCCGCGAATTCCATTGAAGAAAAGTTCGCCGACGCGGCCGAGATCCATCAGCTAACGGGTATCACCCCGACCTTGGGATTGCATGTCGAATGGGATCTCCCGGAGGGGGTTGAGAGTGTGCCGCAGATTCGGGCGCTGGAAAAGAAATACCGGATTTGCGCTGGTTCCATTAACCCCAATCTTTTTCAGGCACAGGAATACAAGTATGGGTCGATCTGTAACCCGGATCCCGAAGTGCGGCAAAAGGCCCTTACGCACCTTCTGGACTGTGTGGAGATTGCCCGGCAGCTAGGTTCGCAGGATATTTCCCCGTGGGTTTCCGACGGTTCGAATTATCCCGGAACGCAGAGTATGCGGCAGCGCATTGGCTGGATGGAAGAGATCTTCAGCCAGGTACACGCGGCCTTGCAGCCCGATCAGCGGCTGCTGATCGAGTACAAGCCGTTCGAGCCCGCTTTCTATCACACCGATATTGCCGATTGGGGCATGGCGCTGGAACTGGCGCGACTGGCAGGACCGCAGGCGAAAGTGTTGGTCGATACCGGGCATCATTACCAGGCGCAGAATATCGAGCAGATTGTGGCCTGGTTGTTGCATCT
>CAWGDP010000034.1:0-32767 GCA_963821315.1 uncultured Acidobacteriaceae bacterium
CAATGGCGAGAGCGAAGGGCCCGACAAGTTTGCAAGGGTTCTTCAGCGGATCGCCGGTCTTGTTCTGGCAGTAGAACTGGACCTTGGATGGATCGCCCTGGGGTAGTTTCAGAACCTGGCCCTTGATCAGGTCAAGCGTCCAGATGTCGCCGCTCGGCGTGGCGATGATGCCCTGCATCTGGCCGATCTGCCGGTTAAAGTTCCAGCCCTCGGGTGGCGAAAGCGGAGTGCCGCTCTTATCGAACCTGGAGATGTTCTGGCCGGTAAAGCTGGTGACCCACGCGTTGTCTGAGCATCGACCGCCAATCCGAAACCGGGTCCTGCCAGACCTCCGCCGCTGAACCCAAGGGGGCTAGGCGAAAGCGGCTTACCATTGGGGGCGAACTTGCTGACGTTGCCGGTCGATGAGGCGTCCTGGTTTTGCGCGCCGACGGAGAAGTTGTCGGCAACCCAGGCGTTGCCTTCGCTGTCGAACATGAGCTTGCCGCCCCCGCTCACGCCACCACCCGTGAACTTAAGTGGGAACACGAAGGCGCTGGGGGCGAACGTGAGATACGGGAGGTACGGGTATCCCGCAAGAGCTTGCCGGGAATGCCGGGCTTGGGCAGCGGATAGAACTCGTTCAGTAGCGCGAATATTTTGTCCGGCCGGTGCCAGGGGAACGACGCGACCACTTCCGCCGCAAGAAGGGTATCCGGTGGAGCGCCGCCGCTGGGAGGTGTAGTCGCCGCGAAGAATTGGCTGCACGCATCTGGCTTCACTCGCGCGATACAACCGGCCATCACATTGGCTAGTGTGCCGAAGTTGGCCATCGTCGGTGTCTGCGCGCTGTCGAGGGCATCGAGAATCGTCGGCCCTCAACTGCCCGTTTCTAAATCGACGAAGTTGGGCACGTTGCCCGCGGCAATCCGCAGCTGGAGCGGGGCGCCTTTGATGGTCGTGTCGTCGATGAATTGCGCATGTGTCACCACCGACGCAATGGTAGTGAACTCGTTGATGGTGACGCGGGCTGGGGGATTGCTTCCCACGACTGTGATCAGCGCAATCGCCGGATTATCACCGGCTCCTCGATCGGCTGCAGATACGCCACCGGTAGCCACCAGATAGAGGCTGGAGTCAGTCGTGCCAGCGCCATTGATCACGAACCGGCCATCGTTGTCGGTCTTGGTCTGTGCGAGTTGTTTGGGCTGGCCCGCGCTCGCTGCCAATAGGGTCACCGTTGATTGGGCGATAGGCTTGCCTGCGCCGAATACCTGGCCGCTGATGTCGGCAGCAAAAGCCGGTGCCACAAAAAACAAGTTGCAAATCATGATCGCCGCCAGCGTCGGTCTCGGAACAGCGATCTCCATTTCATGTCTTTCTCCTTAGGACGAACTGTTTCTTGCCCAGCATCACCGCCGTAAAATTCATTCCCGATTGGTTTGACTTCAGAGACAGGCACCGGAGGCCCATGCTCGTCCTCCGGTGCTTAACCCTGAATCGTTGGTTCGCCAGGACCCAGCGATCAACGCGAAGCAGCTCCTACCTTGGCGTCGGCGAGCAGGGCCCTGACATCTTGAACCGCCAGGCCTGGGTAGGCACTGTAAGACCCGATGCCGGGGCGATTCATTGCCCCAGAAAAATCCAAGAAAGCCTTGGCGTTCTTCGCGACAGGGGTTGGCGGCGGATCGCTGACATACTTGAACATAAGGTCGAAAACCGGCCCGATCTTCTCCGTGGAGTCCCCGATGTACTTTTCGAAAGTACCATCGAAGATGGTGAAGAAGCCGAGGTGGGTGTCCGCAAGGGGCACAAAGTGAGCGAAATGCAATGTGCCAATGGAATTCGCTCCTTCCGTCATAGTCTTCGCCGCGGCTTTCAAAACCATGTCCTCAAAGACAAAGGCTTTCAGCTTCGATTTCATAGGCAGAGCGATCAGTAAAGGGGACTGCTCGCTACTGCCCTTGAAGCCCCCGGCACGAACCGCGGCCTTGATGTCCTGAACCGAAGCGTTGCCAAAAGCGGAGTAGACGATCAAAGGATTAGATGAATGTTGTTTCACCCATTTGATGAACGCATCAGAGTTGCTGGCCACCGGCGTTGGAGGAGGGTCCGCGACGTGCTTGAAGATGGCGTCAAGCACCGGTCCCGCAGACTTCGCCAGATCTCCACTGAACTTTTCCAGCTCGCCGTCAATGTCGGCGAGGAAGATGAGCGAGTTATCGTCGAAGGGCAGGAAACGGGAGTAATGCACGGATCCAATGGCATCCTGCGCTTTCGCGAAATCGGCCATCAAGTGGGGCAGTTCTTCTGCAATCGCCCTCGCATCTGCAGGCGACTTGATCGGAAACGTAATCGTGAGGTGACTTTGAATTAAGCTCATACTATGCTCCTTTCAGGTTAGTCAAAGCAAAGCGACCAGCATGTTCGCTGGTAACAGTCACATCGTCAGTCGCTATGTTCTGGGTTAAGGTTGATTCGTTCCATTGAATCGCGTGGCACGTTGGTCTGCGTAGCTGTCATCCCACCCGCGATGTATGCAAGATTCAGTCACGCCGCAAATCACGTGCTCGATATTCAGTTCACTCCATTACAGGCTGACCGGAAACTGTCACCTGCGACAGGTGCGAGAACACCTCTGGCAGATCGGCGAACTCCACGGCAGCCGTAGCAGTGTCACCCCGGAAGGTTTTCGATCCAATTTTGCTCCGAGTTCCTACCTGTCACTTGTGCGAGTGCCGGACGAATCATGAAAACCCTTACCAAAGCCCTCGAAGGCGCATTTAGCTCGGGCAACTAGGTTTTGGCGGGGGTGATGCCAGGCGGTACCCAGGTCTGGTTGATGATGGGCTGTTCCGGAATGTAATTCCGCATGACCACAAACAGGTCGCCGCTCTTTGCCGCAGGCAGCCAATTCGATTCTTTGTCGGCGCCCGGCGAGTCGCTCTGAATATGAATAGTCAAACCGCCGTCCGGATCCCTCTTCAGACCAGGGGTCCGATTGCCGATGCTGAAACGATTGATGGGGTTCGCAACTAGATTGTAATTCTGGTACAGCGTAATAGGCCAGAAGGCCCTCACCGGCGGCCAATTGTTAGCATCGAAGTGCAGCACGTATTTCCGGAGATGGAGGTCAGACGAAACAACTTCCTATCTCATGCTGAAGATCGGGGATTATTTCGTCTGGCCTGCATCTCCGAACCATCGGCAGGAAGCAGTCCCGCCTTTGCTCTTCAACAAACCACAACTGAGGTGACTCCAGCCCGTCGTGCTTGGTGACTCCGGATCGCCACCGTTCTCAAGTCGTCGGAAAGCGAGCAGGATTACTTCCCGATAAACGCCCTAGGGTTAACCCACTTCCAATGGGGGACTTTCCACTTGGACGAGTCGTTCGGCACTGACGCCGAGCTCCCGTGAAGCGGGATTCCCGGTAACTTGCCAGGCCGTGCCGCCTCACTCCTTGTAACAGTACCGAAAGAGCGGGTCGATCCACGATAAAGGCGGGCTATTCAACCCCAATGTTGCGAGTCAGGGATGTGACTCGCTCCATACTCTTCTACGAGCAGCTTGGTCTCGCTGGTCAATTCCGAGGGTTCGCCACCGGGCAGTAATTCATGAGTTGAGCAAGTCCGTGTCCGTAACAAGGAAGAGCCGTTCAGCAGTGTCGGCGGCGAGTTGCTGAAGCTCGGGAGAGAAGCCGCCTAAAGCAAAGAGAATGTAGCTGGGCTTGTTCCGCCAGCGCGCCTCTGGAAGGCTGGCGACCTTGGCTTGCAGGACGCTCAGCTCGTTTAACCGCGTAACGCTCTCTGTGCGCCATTTGCACTCGCCGAAGAGAAATGTTCCGTCGTGGAGTTCAGCCATGAGGTCTATCTCCGTGCGGCCATCCCGGCTCCAGTATCGGGCCATCTGTCGAACGCTGAGGCCGAGGCGCTGTTGAGCGTTCCGTTGGAGCCATTGGCCGCATATCTCTTCGAAAACCGACCAGCCCATGTATTCGGGCAGTCGCGGGGCCACCTGTGCAGCGTATACCGAAGTCGGGTCGGAGAATTGAAGGGCGCTGGCCAGCGGCGCAACGAAGCGATACCAGAAAGTCAGAAAGGGATCGGCAACACGATAAAGAGCTCTGCGCTCAGAGCTTTCGCCGAAGGGAAATTCTCGCCGAATCCAGCCTAGCTCCAGCAAGGTTCGCAGAGAGCCGGAAAGTGCACCGCGCTCCACGCCAATCAACTGCTGAATGCCATTGAATTTCGTTTCACCGCCGGCAATCGCGCCCAGGATGGCATTGTATGGAGCCGGGTCCCGGATTTGTTCGCTACCGAGCAAGAACCGTACCTCATTTTCCAGGATTGCGCGTGGCAGCATCAGCAGCGTAACAATCTCCTCGGCTGGAGGGTGCGAAGTATCGACGAGTGCGTGATAGCGCGGCGTTCCGCCAAAAACGCCGTACATGAGCAGCTTCTCGACAACTCCGTAATGGGGGCTACCTGCGTAGAAGGCCGCAACGTCTTCGTAGTGAAGCGGGTTGAGGTGAAAGATTCCGGCATTGAAGCGCCCGAACAGAGGAGCACTTTCTTGCCCGAGAGCGGCCATAGCGGAGAGCTGCGATCCGCACAGAACTATGAATAGAGGAGAATGAACGGCCTCGCGATCCCACCATGCTTGTAGGATGGAAGGCAACTCCGGAGTCTGGTCCACCAAGTACGGGAATTCATCGAGGATCAGCGCAAAACGCCCTGCGGCCTTCTTCCGTTCCTTCGTTTGCTGTGAGGCGTAGCGAAGAAGAGCGTTCCACGAAACGGCAATATCCTCGGCGGTGACGCCTTCGGAGGGCAGGGCTGCAATCAATTGGCGGGCCAGCGTGAGCCGCTGTGTCGCAGCAGTGGACTGCTCTGCTAGAAAGTAGCAGTGTGGCTTTTCGTGCCCGTCCCGGTCTACGCCAGCCGTGAAGTAACGCTGCAAGAGGAATGTCTTGCCCAACCGCCTGCGTCCATACAGGAGCAGCATCTGCCCACCGGCTCCGTGACGCTTCCAGGCACGATCCAAGGCAGCAAGTTCGAGCTTTCGGTCATAAAAAGGATCTGGCTTGATGGTTATGTTGGGCATCGGCTGGATGGCCGTTCCTTCCTTTACATATTATGAGTTGTCAATTTATGATATGTCAACTCATAACAAGATAATACTAATGATGGCCAGCGGAAGGGGAGTTTTGGGGGCGAATACCTCGCCGGGCTTTGCTTTTGCCTGGCTATGGCGTTGCTGCTTTGGGCTGGCAGGGTTTGCAGAGTTCTGCCCCGACTCAGGCTATGGAACCGGTTGCGCAACGGTGGAGGCTGCCGTTGGAGCCGTCTGAACCGAATCCCGCCAGCTTTGAATGCCCATGCCGCCAAACAGTCCGATCAGGAGAGTCGCACCAGCGATGACAGGAATCCAAAGGCGCAGAAGATCGCTTCTCACTTCACGCAAGAGCGCGTCCACGGCTTTGGCCCGGTAATCCAAAGAACACGTCAATCTATTGTTCGCGGCCTCGATTTGAGCGACCGCTCCCCGTGAATCGGACAAATTGCGCAGAGCGGTCGAAAGCTCCCTCTGGGCGGTCGTCATGGCGACGCTGGTTGCTTGCAGACCTTTGACAGTATCCGGTATGCCGGAGTTGAGAAAATGCTGGCGCAGGCTTTCACCCAGCAACTTTGCAATCTGCTCCGGGTCAAGACCGGCTTCGAGTTCGCTGGGAAGCCCAGAAAGCCTCGACTCCAATTCGTGAACATAGCGGAGCGTCTTCTGCTGTGCTTCCTCTGAAAACTGCTGATGGAGTTCAAACATCTCCTGGAATCGCTCCCGCTCGTCGGCAATGTCTTTCGGAGTGTGCCGCGTGAGCAAAGCCAACGTGCCCATTGCCTCCAGGATGCGCAGCATTTCATCGTCTGAGCTAAGTGTGCGAGTGTGCGCAAGAACGCGATAGTAGGCGGTCTGCAAGTCCTTGGGGACAAGGCGAGCGAGAGAGTCAAAGAGAGTTGGCTCCCCCGGCGCTACGATTGACATCTTGGAAGTCGTTGGAGTTCCGCTCATGGCAAGAACACCTGCTTGGCCCGGTCGAACTCAGAAAAGAGCCGGCGGCGATAGCTCTGCGCGCGCATGACCAGGGACGCACGCTTCAGCTCCTCGACCGCGGCCTTACGGTCTGCCACCTGTCCGAGTTGAATTCCATGCTGGCGGAGTGGATTTTCGAGTTCAGCGAGTCGGAATTCCATCTGCAATATCTCTGGAGAGAAAGCTTCGCGGAAACGAATCGCCTGCTTGGTTGACTTCCAGTACGTGAAATCCGCCGGAGAACTGGTAGCGTTCTCGACGACGACATACTCGACCCTCTCTTGGAGGCGGCTCGCCCAGGCAAGCAGGCTCTCGACGCTTGCCGGATCGGGCGTGACCACGCCGACTGCTGTAAAGCGTACGCCGGTCTCAGCCACGTCATCGTGCATCGACTCGAACCAGTCGGCTGCGACCTGGCCGGCACCCGCGCCCATGTCGGCAAGAATGATCGGCGTACCGCCGTCGAGATGATCGACAAAGGCATCCAGCCCTGCCGGAGTGTGAATGTTGACTTTGGTCACAGTGTCATTGAAGAAGTGCTTCAGTGAACCCCGTGCTTTGTTCTCAGTGTCGAGATCGAGCAAAGTCACAGGAATCTCATTCGCAGCGAACCACTCGGCCAAAGCGACAATGACGCCGGTTTTGCCGACTCCGCCTTTGCCGCCCATAGTGAAAACAACTCGCTTCGTAAAAGCCGTCATTGCTCGCCTCCGTTGCCCGTCAGGGTCAAAGGTTCGTTCTCACGGAACACGAAGCGGGCAGGTTTCGCATTCGATACTGTCGGCCTTGCCTTGAGGGCTGCAACACGATCCAGGACCGGCGACACTTCTGTTGCGGCAAGTTCCACCGGCGGCAGTTCGAATTGTGAGCGCTTGCGATGCTTTGCCCGCACCTTCACGAACGAATGAAGCGTGCTCGGTGCAACGTACAATCCGAGCCGCTCCTGAAAGAGGCGCGCAACATCGCGGTACGTTTGTCCCTTCCGGCGCAGTTCGCGGATGAGATCGCGGTGAGGTTCCAGTTTTGAGCGCGGCGGCTTTGGCGGCAGGTCGGCAAAGCCAGCCGTGATTTGACTCCCTTCCAGAGGGGCGGAGGGTGGCTGAAGAATCATGATTGATCCTCTGAGGCGACCGCAGAGGTCGCGCTCGGCAGACGGCAGAGCGGCACGTCGTTGGGCGCTCATTGGGGAGGCTCAAAAATCGGTCCCCAATCGTCCAAGGCGCATGGTTATTGGTCGAACGTGAATTCGACCGACACCAAAACCACGCCGTTGGGCGATATCGTTGGGCACATCGTTGGGCAATGGCCAAACGCGTCCCCATACGGTCCCCAATGAGCAGTTCCAGCCGTTCCCAGGGGTATCTCAGGGTTTCCACTCGTGCCCTGTTGTCCGATACTTACCGAAATCTCGGGTCGCTCATAACCCAAAGGTCGCTGGTTCAAATCCAGCCCCCGCAACCATCACTGGCCCCCGATTCCCGAGTAGATCCCATTTCCCATCTGCGACATACGTACCGTCCGTTTGCGGTAGCATGCGGACTCTGTCTATGTGTTGAGCCAATTTAGTTTTGGCTAATTGCGGTGATTTCGCCAGCAGTCCGGGAATGTTCGCTACTTGGCCCGACACAAAAGCCCTGATTTCCTCAGCAGTGAGTGCCCGCTGAGTCTGCTTGGAGGCAGAAAGTTCCCGCATCTCAGATTCGCGGCTCTTCAGATTGAATACCAAGGCGTCGGAATGACCGACCGCCGCGATGGCGGCTACGATCCGCTTGATTTCCCCCTCTAGATCCCGCATCCGTTTGTCATGCTCGGTGGCTTGGGCCTTCGTCTGCTGGGCCTTCAGTAGCTTGGTGACCAGATATTCGATCACATCGGTGGTCAGAACGGCGGTTTGGAGCTGCTCAAAGAAGGCACTTTCGAGCGTCGTGTGCCGCACCGTGACTCTGTTTGAACATGCCTTTCGATTCCAATGCTGCGGACACCCATATCTCGCGCCTCTCCCACCTCCGGAGACGATGATGAGCTTGGCATCGCAAATCCCGCAAATCAAAAACCCTGATAGTAGATATGGAGAGGATGACCCCCTATTCACCGGTTTTCGCCCACTGTCTGCGTACACTTCTTTCAGCCGGTTCTGGCGTGCTTGGACGCGGGTCCAGACGTCGTCGCTCACTATCCGAAGTTCTGGGACCTCTTGCAATTGCCACTCACTTCGGGGGCGCCGCGCTACCGATGTATCCTCCGATCGCAAAGGCAGCGCATGTAACCGGCAAAGTGATCGTGCGGCTGACAGTCAGAGATGGGCTAGTGGTGAAAACGGATGTGCTATCCAGGTTGGATCCGTCCGGGCAACGGTTCTTGGAAACGGCGACAATCGCGAACCTCAAAACTTGGCACTTCGCCGCTGAGGTGAACGGCGTATTCACCGTGACCTTCACATATGCGATCTCCGGCTCAGAAACCGAAGAACCAACGAATGCAAAAGTATCGATGCTTCCCTCATTGGACGTGGTAGTCACTGCTCGCCCTGTAAAGCCGGAAGTGAACTACTGATGGATCATGGATCTTTGACTCTCGATCCCGGAAAACGGGGTTCTCGGTGTGTGTCCAGCTTAAGGCTGGCGTATTCAGTAGGAGGTAGACCTACCAGGGCAAGAGTCAGGACCCTGTAGCTAGGATCGCATTCGTGGAGGAAACGAAGCGAATGAAGCCGATCGACAAAGCCATCTTTGGGATGGTGAGCGAGTCATCGGGCCGCAACGAAAGTGAACGCATAGGTGGCCTCGAAAACCCGAAACTCCAGGGGCCGAGCCCGCACCGAAAGGGCGAAGGCAACATGTCTCGCCGCAACTGACTGAAGCGGCGAGACACTCTGGCGGGGTGTTAGCGGTAGCACGATGACAAGGATGCGCTAAGCAACTGGAGAAACCCTCCTCGTCCTGGCGAGAAATCGGCGGAGCAGGAAGTCGTATAACTGGCGAACCCAGGAAATCGATGGAAGACGAGAGGGTGACGGATGGGCTCATAGTAGCGAAGAAGCGGAGTAACGTCCGTGGAGCGAAGGGGCCCTGCTGTTTGCAGTTCTCTAAGACCCAGGGAGGCAAGGGTGAATGATAAAAACACCCGTTAGTTTGCAAGACCTGCGAAGGAGAATATACGTCAAGGCGAAGGCTGACATGTTCTGCGGTTTCCGACCAGGAAACTTCAGGGCCTCGGCTGGAGGCGATGGAGTAGGTATGGGTTGTGCGACACCCTGCGGTTGCTCGGCCGCTGTCGGGGTCAGCATCCTCTACCGAAAGTCGCTCCCGCGCGATAGGTCACATAAGCCTTGGGGTGAAGCAAACAAGAAAGCCCAGTGCGGGAAATCTGCACGCTGGGTTTGACGAGGCGGGCACTGGAAACCAGCTTACGGTTTGGCTAGTGAGGCACTCTCAGAGGAAACGGAGAGAAACGGCTAGGCCCAACCTGCGGAGCATGGCGCCAGTCCTCGACCCTACAACTTGACCTGTTTACTAGGCTGTCATAGGCAATTTACCGAAAATGCGACTTTTCAGGAGCCTCCCGACTGGAGAGGCGGTGGGGCGGGACAGAGTTCGTATGGTCAGGCTCAACAGATCCCTACGTCGATTGGTTGGCCTCTCTCACTCGGGGCTCGGTGTTTACGCCCTTGAAGAGCAGGAGCGCGACCGAGGCGCACAGAAGCGGTCCCGCGATGCTGAACAGAGCCCTGCCAATCGTGCCGGGAGCACCTCACCATCCCGTCGCGCCACACGTAAGCCGTTCGAGTGGTGATTACTCCGTCTGGAACGCGTGAAGAAAATCGCTTTTGGTGATCGAGGAGAGCAGGATTGAAACCTATTGTCCCGATGGTTACTCGTAGCTTAAAGGTCCGCCAGATGCAGCCGAAGCCCTCCGCAGAGGCTTTACTGACCACATTTGTGGCTTGCAGGTCGATGAGCGGATAGCGGTACACACACCTAGTCTAGGCCGCTGCTGGGGCTTGGATTTTGCGGCGTATGCTGAACCATCGGACGATGTTGTAGCTGAGACAAGCCCAGATGGCCTCCATCGATACCTTGATTCGTCCGCGGCACCGAAATTGGAGAAGTCCACATCGCTCTTTGCGGTTCGCACGGCAGAAAGCGGTTCGGGACCGGCTGTGATCAAACCTGGAGGGCTATCGCTATACCAGAAGCTCATCGCCGAACTGGATGACGAGATAGCGCGGCTTATGCACACTCTATGGCTAACGGACGATTTTAGTAGGGATTTCCCTAGTTGGCTGGAGGTGTGGGCAGGCCGAGAATTGAGTGGAATGGTGTACCTCAGATTCACGGACTTTTATTTCGGGCTTGCCAAAACGCTGGTTTTGTTCTGCTCATCCGCTGCATCTAAGCTTGTGGGGGGGCCCGCATGAGTATCGTGTTTAATTCACGTCCAGAGCAGGCAGTGCATCTCCCAAACCGCTAACACAACCCCTAAACAGCACCGCTGAAACTATCTGATAAGTCGTGAGGAACGGATGGCGAAATTGAAATCTCCCCTACTTCCCTTGGCTTTACTGGTCACGCTGCCCCTTACGACAGGCGTGGCACTCAGCCAACAGGCCACGATCCCAAGCTCTAACTACTACGTAATCGACCTCGGCACACCCCTGGGTGGAAACCTTGCGGTCGCCGCGGGTGCAAGTGCAGCCGGTTCTATTGCCGGCTATGCCAACTTGCCAGGTAACAAGACTCAGCACGCGGTGCTCTGGTATGCCAACACGACCAAGGATCTAGGCACCGCCGGAGGAAGTAACAGCAACCTGCTGAACCAGTTCTCCGGCTTCTCTGAAAATTCCACCACAGATCCCTTGGGCCAGGATTATTGCGGGACCGGTACTCACCTCA
Organism: uncultured Acidobacteriaceae bacterium; assembly: GCA_963821315.1. Lineage (GTDB taxonomy): Bacteria > Acidobacteriota > Terriglobia > Terriglobales > Acidobacteriaceae > PALSA-350. The sequence continues at coordinate 10,959 of CAWGDP010000034.1, forward strand.
TCTGCCTCCCGATCACGGCCATAAGCGGCAGTGCGGTTCAGCTTCCGTTGCTGGGTGGCCACAACGGCGCCGGTCTCGGCAACAATGACTTGGGTCAGGTCGCGGGAGCCGCTCAGACCACCTATCAGGATCCGACCTGTCTGGTCATGGGTCAGCCGGTCAAGCCATTCTTCCAGGTGCAGCAGGAGGTTCCTGTCGTCTGGACGAACGGAACCATTCGTCAGCTTCCGTTATACTCCAAGGACAGCGAAGGAAGTGCCAACGCGATTAACAACCTGGGGCAGGCTACCGGCCCTAACGGAGATTGCGTGAACGCCCCGACGGCTCATGGCGTGGTGTGGATAAACGACCAACCGATGAATCTCGGAAATCTCGGCGGCGCTCTGAACACCAATCCTTTCGCCATCAATGATCTGACCCAGATCACCGGCACTTCGGACATCGCCGGCGACCAAACCAGCCATGCATTCCTATGGCAGAAAGGGAAGATGCAGGATCTCGGAACTCTTCCCGGCGATACGTACAGCGTAGGATATTCCATCAATAACTCCAGTCAAATCGTCGGCCAGTCCTGTAACGCAAAAAACCAATGCCGCGCTTTCCTTTGGCAAAACGGCACCATGGTGGATCTGAATAGCATTATTCCCGCGAACTCGCCTTTATACCTTTATCTTGCGGCAGCCATTGATGAATTCGGTGTAATCGCGGGCTATGCGGTAGATAAAAGTGCTAGCGACTCGCCTGCCTTTGTGGCAGTTCCTGAACTGTTCGGGGTCAATCCAGCGGCATCTTCTTCTGTTGCACATATCAGCCCAGCCGTTCCCAAGGTGGCTTTGCCCGAAACGGTGCGTGCACAGATGCGGCAAGACCTGCGAACAAGAGGAGTGCAGCGGACTGGGGCGACACAGCAGACCGTTCTGCCTCCAGCTCGGTAAGCACGTACGGCGAAGCGGCTAGAACTCAATCCGCGCCTGAAACGCATCAGGTGGGAATCATTGTGCGATTAAGAGTCCGTCTAGTTACGCTAGGGCTGCTATCCATGGCGCCTCCGGTTCTCGCGCAGCACAATTGTCCAACGGGGTTCGCGTCGCTTTTAGATCGAAGCGCTTGTAAAACGGGATTCTAGGGAACTTGCCCCAAACCCTAGGTTCGGAGCAAGTTACCTATAACCAGACTTTGCAGGCGATTCGCGAAAAAGGAATTCAGCGCGGCTGATGGATCACTTCCGAGAAGACTTGTCGGTACTGATCCGAACTCGATGAGTGACTCGGCGATTCATCGCCAACTGAGGTGTGTCTGGGAAGAGGGTCTTAGCACCCGTTGAAGTACGTGACGTCCCCGAGCAGTGGAGGCAGGGTCGGACTCACGGGTGGGATTCGGATTAGGCAAGGTGAGCACGAAGCTGTTGTCCAACGGCTTCGTGCCCGATCAAAGTCATCGAATTGACCCTGGAGCATCCCTACTTGCTGGACTTTGAACGCATTCTAACCACGAACAAAATAATTACAACCAGAAGCACGGTCAAACCGACCCAAAGGAGGTAGTTTGACTTTTCCGGAGTCGGTTCGGCAGGAGCAGCAGGTTGTTCCGTCTGGGCCGGGACAGGAGTGGGCTCTCCTTCGGCAACGAGCAAGGGAGCATCGGGTGCCGGAGAGGGGGGGATCGTGCCAGTCACAGGCTGTGGCTGCGTCGCGACCTCCGTCGGAGCCGCAGCGGGCGCCCCACCCTTTTGCGGCGCTGGGGCCGCAACCGGCGCCTCACCCTTTTGCGGCGCTGGGGCCGCAGGAGGCGTCTTGCCAGTCACACTCTGTTGCTCTGATGAAACCACCGTCGGAACCTCCACGATCTTCGTCGCGGAGACCTTCATACCCTTCCTCAAGGCAAAAGCGTCGACCATTTGGCCGTCGACGTTGAATTTCTGGTCCTTAGGGATCTTGAACTGCTGGTTTGTGTTGTCTTCGAGTGTGAGGATCACCGACGTTGGTGGAGTGACATGCCAGACCTTGCCTGTCACGGTCTGGATTGTGGTGACGATCATAGGAGTGGTTGTGGTAATGATCGTGCGCTGGAGCATCATGCCCGGCTTCAAGTCGTGGATACTAAGCTGTTTCCCATCAACCGTGGCTCTGGCAGACTCGGGGACATCCGGAAAATGCCGGATGGTGCCATCTTCCATTTTCACGATCAAATCATTACCGTCCACTGCGTAAACTTCGCCGCGGTTGACCCTAACGGTGTGGCTGCTCTCGCCCGCCGTTGTCGCTGTTGTCGTCTGGACCTGCGCGCCGGTTTGAACAGCAAATGCTAGACCGAGTGTTCCGGTAGCGAGCAAGAGTCTCCTCTTAATCCATCTGGCACCAAGCTCCATGGTCTATCCTCCGTGAACCTCAATTTCTCGGCCCAACCTCGAATATGTACTTAACTCCACGCAGAGCATATATGTCGCCTGGGGAAATACCTAGTCAGTCCTAACGAAACATTGGTAATTGGGGTCGGGGGATCTGGACCAGGGACGTCGGAGCCCCCGCCCAAAGACACGAAAAGATACGCCCGGCACTTCAAATGAGATAAGTTATGTCATTAGGTCAGCCGAGTTGCACGTAACACTCTCACGTGAACTGATCGGCCGCGTGCGGTTGAATCGGGTAACTTCAGGATCGCTTTGCCGAATGACTCTCGGCTGGTGCCAACCGGCGCTTAGCACGCATTGAACTCCGGTTCTCGGTTTTCGAGAGCATTAGTACCGGAAAACGCCGTTCTTGTCGCTTGGCCGAAAGTCGATCTGAACAAGTGGCTCTGTACCTTCTGAAAGCGGAGAGCCCGAAAAACGAGATTTCCGGTAACTTGCCCGGCAGCCTTGGCCTTGGACACTTTGTCTGCGAACTGGTTCAAACTTTAAGTGCTTAGGGGGGCCTCGAGTATGTTCTACCTGTTGGCGGAAGCTCCTATACAGTCAGCGTATCGAATACGCGCTGAGTGATACCTCGCCCATGCAATGACAAAGAGAGCATCCAAAGAAAGCCAGGCTGCCGCCGCGAGTGCGCTGTGCTCGATCAATTGCATATTACCTCCAAATCCAGAAGCATGCCTCAAGCAGCATCAGGATAGAGAAGGTATACGTGCGCCGACGAGACGTCGCTATACCACAGCAGGACCGGCGAACGAATCGTCTCTGCTACATGTGATTGACCCCTTCAGTTGATGCGTTGGCCCGTTCGGGTAGCATCCGCCGTAATGAGCCTGGATTAAGGTAGTTGGGAGTCATGAAATTGTCGTGGCAATTGCCTATGGTCGCAGTCAGACATTATCGCGAGCCATTCAGGCGTTACCAAAGTATCTTTGTGACGCACCCGATCCATCCATGAGCCGAGTTCCCATGCCTCTGCTGGGGAACTTACCGATAATGCGACTTCACGGGCGTCATCTACAATCTCTGAGCATGCAGGCTGCTTTCGCACATTTTCTGATGCTCGTCGTTGCCGCTGCTATGGCAACGCTGGGGTGGTACATGGCTCATAATCCCACGCGAACCTTACGCTTCTTTACCTTCGGAACTGAACCTGCATTTGGTCAAAGATTCGGTGTCGCTTGGTGCAGGATCGTCGGTTGGTTTTTCGCCGTTGGCGGCAGCTTGGGTATGCTGCTTTACCTAGTCTTGCTTCCCATGGACTTTTGGCGCTCTCGTTAGGCATTGCGCTTGCTTGTTTGTACTTCCAAAAGGGCTTCTGGAAATTGCGGGGCCAGCCATCCGAATCCCTCTTGGGCCAGAGGAACTTACCTATAATCCTTCGCAGGCATTCGGGATGCCGGAGGGTTCTGGCCTGGAGCGAGTTTCCCCGTAGGGCATCCTGAATTCGATGTGAATCGGTCCTATTTGCGCCCGTCGTTCAAACTCATCCTTACTGTCGCATCGATCGCAATCTAGTACGAGGGTGTCGTTCCCGCGCCAAGCCAACCTGGGAGCGATTCCATGGTTCATCATCAGAGCATTGTGGTCTGCTTGGAACGCTTTGTTTCCGGTTCGAGAAACGTTCACGCTCACTACCTCCGACGTTGTGGCACCGCAATCTCTCATGATCGTGGTGGCTTTCCATCTTCCATCAGGCGATGTCACAGAGTTCCAGACTTCCTCTTTGCACAAATTGCAGCCTGCCGCAGCTCCCGAAGCCAGGAAGAATAGGCAGCGGATTATACGACTCACAATCGCCACGGCAAGAGCCCCTCGAAATGCATCATACCCAAATCTCCCGCGCTGCCGTGAAAACGGGATTTGCGGTACCTTCATCTGTTTACCAGACGGTCATGAGGCAACTTACCGATAACGACTTCGCGGGCATTGACTGCCAAAGCAGGTCTTCAAGAGCTTTAATCCTATGCGAGTTTGGCTGCTTTTCTTTGCTTGATGATCCCCAATAGAAGGACTAGCAGCCCACTTATCCCAGGAAGAACCGCAAACAGGAGACTCGCCTGCGCGAAGATTATCCACTTCTCCCAATAAATCCTTTGCGCCTCGACGTTGATCCTCGGTGATGCGGAGTTAAGCTCTGGAGCGATCTTTCTGACATGCAGAAGGATTTTGTATTGCTCTCCCTTTTGAGCATCGAAGCTCCCGAGCACGGTCTCAATCACCCCCGCTCCGCCGAAGCTCTGCGGTTTATATGTCTCGTGATCCACCACCGTCACATCTTGGGGGAGGTGTCGGCGAACCACGCTCCAATCCAGAACAAGTCCACTACCAACAGACTTGCATGAATTCTTGAAAAGGCTGTCACCGGCTAGACATTCTTCAAGATCAACGTTGATCGGGGCGAAATCCAGTCCCACCGCATACGACCCAGTCAGATCGGTTTTGAACTCTGGTGATGCTATATCCTCGCCTTCAACTAGCTTCACGGGAGCCTTGAGCGGAAACCAATCGTGCGATCGAAACCGGTACTGAACATAAGCGTATGGCGCGATCGCGATCAAGAGTAGGGTCCCTCCCAGTATCGCTGATGTCCTCTTCATAGGAGACGATTCTACTCAAGGAGCGACAAATGTCTGAAGCAGGTTGCCGGAGAGCTGGGAAAAACGGGGTTATGAGTAACTTGACCTGTTTACCAGATACTCATAGGGAAGTTGCCGACAACCCGACTTCGCAGGCAGTCGATAGAAAGCAGGCTGTCGAGGGTCTAGGGGCTGACCCTCTACATAGCGGAAACGGCACATCATGTTGATGCTACGATGGCGGTCTGCATGAAATACCAACTTGTTCTCCAGTTCCAGGCTGAAAGTGTGCAGGAGTTTGATGAGCTGGTTGTTCTTGAGGACCTACTCGTCGAGAACCTTCCATTGCATTCACAGGTTGACGGTCATGACTTTGGAAGTGGCGAATTCAATATCTTTATTTTGACCGATCAGCCAAAAGAAAGCTTCCATGCCGCAGAGAAAACAATCCAGCACTATCGCCCTCCACAAACATTGAAGGCCGCTTATCGGAAACTTGGCCAGAACGATTTCGTGATCCTCTGGCCCCCGAATCTTCGGGAATTCAAAATCGCTTGATTGAGCAGCGGCAATCGGCGACGGCTGAGCTTCTTGCGACTTGGCCGAAAGTGGTTTCCTGAGACCAGGGCAACTTTGAAGGTCCTGCGTGAAGCCCTATCAAGAGCTCTGCCGTCGAAGGCGGTTTATCTGTCATCCATCGGAGCGGAACAGACCAGTGGATTGGGTTTGATCACAAGCTCACATCTCCTCGAAGAGACGTTGGGCAATCTTCCGTTCTCTCAGGCATTTCTGCGCCCCGGCTGGTTCTTTGAGAACTCAGCCGGTGACGTCGCGAGCGCGCGGAATGAAGGAAAGATCCGGTTTCAGCTCTATCCGCTTGACCGGAAGTTTCCTCTGGTTGCGACCGCGGACATCGGCAAGGTGGGTGCAGAAACGCTCACCCAGAGTTGGACCGGAATCCGCCATATCGAAGTTGCGGGCCCGGAGGGCTACAGTCCACTCGAAATAACAGATGCTTTCGCGGATGCTGTTGGGGGCCCCGTCGAGGCGATCGCCGTTCCCAGGACGGAATGGGAGACGCTATGGGTCTCACAGGGGATGCCGGAGGGGCGGACAGCGCCTCGGGCGGAGATGGTCGATGGATTCAATTCCGGTTGGATTCACTTTGGCGTATCCGGAACAGAGCATGTGGATGGAGCGACGCCGCTTCGTGAGGTGATAACAGAGTTGGTGAATCGCGGCTGGCTCTATAAGGACGTAAGTTAAGGGGCGCCCCTGTCGATGGGGCGCCTGTTCGTGACCAGCTCTTCCGACGGCGCATCTAGGTCAAGCCAAGTTCTTGAGCGCCAGGCGGGCACCCTTGAGATTGGCCAGTTTCATCTCAGAATACTTTCGTGACAGAATGACGCCGTCGGCGCCGCCGCGGAATGCCGCAAGAACTGCATCCCTCGTCCCCTCCGGAGTGCACTTGCTGTGGTTCGGAGCCGTCGGAATATCAATGTCGATTCCAGGCCACAACTGAGTCTTGGCGCCCTCGAGTCCTGCGCGTGCGCGTTTGGTTTCGCGGTATACATAGTCGGCCGACCATCCTGTAAATGGAATCTCGGCCAGGCTCTTTTCCTGGTAATCCAGCACCCGGTAGTGGAAGTCCAGCAACTCCTGCTGCGGCACATCCCCGTAGAGCGTCTGGTGGACACTCTCAATGTACTCGGCCATCCGTTCGCCACCGCAATTGTGATAAATAACAATCTTCAAGAAGTCAGAGACCGGCGCAATCGCCGCCAGATCCTGCTCCGCGCGATAGATCGGATTGAACGAGTTGGTGTGCCAGATGTGCCAGCCAACGCCCAGCCCGGGTTTCACATCCTTCACCTGCTTGTAGATGGCGGCGTAGGTTTCACGGAGGCTGTCGGTCCACAGCATCTCCCAGGCGAGGAGTTCCGGATAGCGCAACATCAGCCGCCAGATGGCGACGTAGTATCCATCCACCGGCCTCTGGCCCTGGCGGCCTGCATCCACGAATTTTGCTAACTCGAGAAACCCTTGCCGTGCCCGCTCAGGATTGATGCCGCGCTCCTTTGCCTTGGCCTCGCAAAACTGGCAAAAGCAAGTCACGTTATGAGGATTGTTGGTGCGGCCGCCGGCGCTCGCGCCAAGCGCATTCGAAAATGGACCCTGGCGCTCAGATCCCCACATCACTCCATCGATCTCGTAGGAGTGGGACCAATCGTCGACAATTCCTAAGAGAAAATTCCGGTAATTGGGATTGTTGAAGCACAGCGTGGTCGCGTTTTGGCCGGACAGTTCTTTCTCCTGTAGCTGGTCGATGTTGGGCAGGTCTTTGCGGAAGACGTCTTCGAACCAACAGATGGTTTTGATGCCACGCTTCCTGGCCGCCGGCAGAACGGCCTGCAGCACGTCATAGTCGCCCAGGTCGGTCGCGCGCGTGCCTTGAAAGACCGTGTTCTTGTAGTACTGCGGGTGGATGGTGGCGTAGTTGCCGCCATAAAATGTGCCTGTGTCATACTCCTGCTTGCCGTGATCAGGTAGTGGCTGCCCGGGAACCTGCCGTCCGGCGATGCCCCGTCCATAAGTGAATGTGGCCAGGAAAAGCGTGTTGACCGCAGCGTCGCGCTGAAATTCGTCCAGTACCTTGTCCACTCCTTCATCGAAAAAGGAAACGGCTCCCACCTGGATGCCTATCATCTTCTCCTTTGCCGTGGCACGCGGAGCCTCGGCCTGTGCTGCTGCCGGCATGGAGGCAGTCAGCGCAGCAGCGGCAGCGCCCTGCACAAAAACCCTTCGATCCACATTTACCATGTAAGTCTCATCACCCTTTCCGAAGCACATCTCCCACCCCTGCGACCCCATGACGAACCCGCAGCGGGCAAGGCTTGATACAAGATTATGTCCGTGCGGCTTTCCGCGGGCTCCTCAAACGGATGCAATGTTGGCTTTCGCTTATTCACTCATGCCTAAAGAGGTAATTTGCATCCACATCTATCCCGGGCCTCGAAAATTATTTATGCGTAAGATTCGTTGGTCGCGGAATCCCCCAGTCCGTCTTCTCCGCCACGTTTCCATAAATGACTAATTTTGAACAACTTACAAAAAGAAGCCTGGTGCCTGTAGCGAACCCCACATTTTTTTCCCTATGGGGTAGTAGATCCACACAGAAATCTTCTCCTTGAGTTTGAACCTTCCACAGAAAGGAACTTTTCTTGAGCTTAACGCTGTTCGTGTTTGCTGGAAACATAGGCAGGCGTCTCCTTGATTCCTTGCCACGCCATCGACGGCCAGGCCAACGCTGCAAGGGGTGCGGCAGAAAAGCCCTCCCGGGGATCGCAGAGCAAAGCATACAAAGCGGCAACCAGTTGAGAGTGATAACGGGAAAGCTGTGCGCAAGTTGCCAACGTCTAGTCGATCGCCTGCGGCAAGACGACAGGATAACCGGGGTCTTCATTTTTAGCCGCGGCAAAAAGACGAAATACTACGCGGCGTTCCGAAGCTCTGCCCCGTCTTGAAAAAGAATTTTCTTCTGTCGATCTTTACTCTGGCTCTTATTTCGAGCGCTTTGGGCCAAGCCGTGCCTAGAGCCGATGAAATGAGTAATAAGTCGATGTTTCGAGTATCAGGTCCTGGACGGCCTGGGCTACATTATCTTGCCCCGCGTCGACTGGCGCGTCGCCGGATACAGTTACGTGTTGAGGCTTCCGCGTCTGCTCCCACTGCCCTGATGCTGCCTCGCGCTCTTGCCGTTTGCACTCTTCCTGCCTATGATCCCGCCATAGCATAAAGCGGGAGAACAACCATGCACTCGATTCCCAAATTGTTTCTAACGGCAGCCCTGGCCGCAAACCTTTGTAGTCTGGGCTCCGCACAAGGACCACCGCCCGACCCGACGCATATTCCCTTCACCATGCCTGCGGACATCCAATGGACGGGCCCGCATGGCGGCGAATATACGGCCACACTGTTCGGCGATCCGAGCAAGCCAGGTCCTTATGGCATTCTGGCTAAATGGATGCCTGGGAATTATTCGCATCCCCATTTCCATTCCGCGGATCGCTGGATCTATGTCGTATCCGGCACCTGGTGGGTAAGCTCCAGCTCGCATTTCGATCCAGCCATGGCCTATCCATTACCAGCTGGCACCTTCGCCATCGACCGTGCCAATACCGTGCATTGGGATGGCGCCAAGGCAGGAGGCGAGCCTGTAGTGCTGGAGTTAGTCGGCATGGGGCCGGTCACGAGCACTGGGGTCGATGAAAACGGCAAGCCCCTTCTTACAAAAAAGTAAGAAACGGTGACACCCTGCGGCTGAAGCCGGAGGGGGAGAGTCTTATGCGGGGGCTCCCACCATTGCGCTTTTTCCAAGCCATGATTCAATCCGGTGGCAAGCAGAGAGACCAGGTTAACGTAGCGTCTTTTCCAGATAGCGTACGGTCTTCGTCCCATTGCGAATGGTGGCCTCCCCGACAGGTTTGAAGCCCATCGTTACGTGGAAGGCTTCGGATACGATGTTTGGCGGATCGATATTCACCTCGCAAACAACCCGATCATGTCCAGCTTTCCTCGCCGCGGCAAAGAGGTCGTCATACAGAAGCCTGGCAATCCCCCGGCCTCGTGCAGAACTCAAGACAATAATGCGATCAATGTAGACAAATGACTCACGGGTCGCCTTGAACCAAATGAAGTTCGGGCTTTCGTAGGAGGCATTGTGATCCAGCGCGATCAGGAATGCAGTTGCGCCTCGGTCTATGCCTCGGGCATAAAAAGCCATGGCGAGCAGTGCGGTCAAACTGGTGTCATCGAGTGCGGACGTTTCCTGGGCATGGGTGTTGTTCAGTGGCAGCATGATCGCTACGTCCAGCGAGCTGAGCTCGTGGATGGCATTGACTTGGCTGTTCTGTGCCACTACGTTTTTCCGCCTTTGCCTTCTACTGCACGAAATCCGTCGATGTGCTCAGGTCCTTCCACATCCTGTCGGACTCCAGCTTTTCAAGAGCGCTCTTCTCCGCTAATGCGTAACAATCGCGCCCGAGGAGCAGCCGCAGCGGCGGTTCGGGCAGCGAAACGAGGTAAAGAAGTGCTGCCGCAGCCCTTGCTGGATCGCCAGGTTGTTTGCCGTGATAGTCCCTCTGAAAGCGGACGGAAGCGCCAACCGTTGAGTCATATTCGACGCGGCCTTCGTTCAGTTTCGTGGAGGTCCCGGCGAAGTCAGTGCGGAAGCCACCTGGTTCGACGATTGTCACCTTAACCCCGAGAGGTCGCACCTCCCTGGAAAGCGATTCCGAAAATCCTTCCACCCCAAACTTCGCCGCCGCATAGGGTGCGCGGCCTGCTGGTCCGATGCGGCCTGCGATAGATGTTACCTGGACGATATGCCCGGCTTTGCGCTCACGGAAGTAAGGCAGCACAGCTTTCGTCATAATGATGACCCCAAAAAGGTTCGTTTCGATTTGGGAACGAAAGTCTGCGAGAGACGTGTCTTCTACCGGACTCACGTTCCCGAATCCAGCGTTGTTCACCAACACATCGAGACTCCCAAAACTCGAGATTGCAGCCTCAAACGCCTTCCTTGCCTGCGCTTCGTTGGTGACATCCAGGGCGAGAGCACGGATGTTTTCGCCATAGGCGGTTTGAAGGTCGGCGAGTTGCTCCGGCTTGCGGGCTGTCGCCACTACACGATCTCCTGCCTCCAGCACTGCCTTTGTGAATGCGCGGCCGAGACCACGAGAACTGCCGGTAATAAGCCAAACCTTAGACACAGTATCCTTTCCGGATAATCCGCATTGCCCTGATGGAAATGACAGACCTGCACCATTGGATTCGTTATCTCAAACAAAGATGCGGTAAGGCCTGTGACCAAGGTGTGAGATGCTGCGGAAGATTGCCAGCGCTAGAGGTCGTGATCAGTTGAGACTCTTTCACAAAGCGCTAAAGCGCTCCTCCCCCCGCCTTTGTTCATCCGGCCTGAAGATCCTGATGGCTGGACGAGGACACTTCAACGATGGAAGCAGGCCCATCGCCGCCGGGCCGCGCGAATAGTTGCCGCTGGTGAAAGGGACGAAGCGTCGATCGATGACCCACGCTGAACAAAGCCGTCGCCGGGAGCCGATCACGCAGCAAACGATAGAGCCGCGCTTCCGTTGCTTCGTCCACTGCCGAAGTCGCTTCGTCGAGGAATAGCCAATCGGGCCTCTGCACGAGAGCGCGCGCAAAGGCGATGCGCTGCTGCTCACCGGGGGATAGTTGCTGGGCCCACCGGGAGGCCTGGTCGAGCCTATCGGCTAGCTCTGGCAGGCCCACCGCCTCCAGCGCCTCGCGTAGAGCTGTATCATCCACACCTCCAGCCGGCATGGGATAGCTCACCGCCTCCCGTAGGGTGCCGATCGGCAGGTAGGGCTTCTGTGGGAGAAAGAGAACGCGGGTATTCGCCGGCATACGAATCTCGCCACGCCCAAACGGCCAAATTCCGGCGATGGCACGAAGCAGCGTGCTCTTGCCCACGCCCGACGGTCCGGACAGGAGCGCACTTTCGCCCCGGCCGAGCGATAGAGTTACGCCCGTGATGAGTGCCTGACCGCCTGGACGGTCGAGCTCCACGCGCTCCACCATCAGGTCCTCGCCACTTCCCTCGGCGAGTTGAATGCCGGCCTTCGCCGCCGCTTGGAGGTGCGCGCGTTCGAGGGCGCTCTGGAACCCCGCGAGCCGCTCCACGACGGCTCGCCATGCAGCGATATCTGTATAAGAGGAGACGATGAAGCTTAGCGAATCCTGCACTTGGCCGAAGGCCGAGGCGGTCTGCATAAGACCGCCGAGGAGCATCTGGCCCCGGAAGTAGCGCGGCGCCACGACAATAAGTGGGAAAATGATCGCTGCCTGCCCGTATCCGGCGGTCAACCACGTAAGCCGCTTCTGTTGGCGCATGATGCCCCACCAGTTGCCAACGATGCTGCCGAAACGTTCGCGGAACGTACGGAGCTCGTCGGCCTCACCGTGGTACAGCGCCACGCCCTCGGCGTTCTCACGAAAACGGACGAGGTTGAAACGGAAATCGGCTTCGTAGCGTTGCTGGTCAAAGTTGAGCCGGACCAGGGGACGCCCGATCCTATCGGTAAGCCAGGTACCCGCGAGGGCGTAGAAGAGCGCAGCCCACACAAGATAGCCTGGCAGCCGAAGCGCAAGACCGGGAATGGTGAGCGTCCCAGAGAGTCCCCAGAGAATCGCGACAAACGAGATCAGGGTCACCACGGCGCGCATTCCGCCAATGCCGAGAGTCAACGTGCTGGCGATAAACTGGGGTACGTCGTCGGCTACGCGTTGATCGGGATTGTCAGCCTCGCCGGCCAACAACTGCATTCGATAGTAGGCTCCATGAGTCAACCAGCTCTGCAGGTAGCGCTCGGTGAGCCAGCGCCGCCAACGAATCTGGAGCATCTGGTTGAGGTAGATCTGGTACACGGCAAAGACAATGTAAAGACCGGCAAGCCAGGAGAATCGAATCAACTGGTGGAGAAACACGGTGTAGTTCTTGTCCTGCAGGGCGTCGTAGAACGTGTTATTCCACTTATTGAGAAGGACATTGATATAGACGATCGCAAGATTGAGCACGATCACAGCAAGCAGAAGCCCGCGCGCTACCCAGCGGTCCTCAGAGAACCAGAATGGATGAGTCATTGACCAGGCGTCACGAAGGACCTGGCGCAGGCCTGTGATAGCGAAGGGGCTCTGGCGAGTAGGGCCACTCTGCGGGTCTGTTCGATTCAAATCAGCACTTCCGAGTTTGTGGGTGCGACGTTCATGTTTTCAAGCATGTGGATTGAGCCCCTACATTCCCTGCTGGGTTCTCCTGGCCATAGAATCCGCCGGAACGCATCGGTGATGCTGCCCGCTAAAGTGGTTGCAATTGAGGAGCCAAACAACCTGCTTCACCTGGCATGACTTTCCGAAGGTTTCTACGTCAGTGGAGTCGAAATACCGACGGCCGTGGCTTCCATTCGTCATTACGTGGCAGTCGATTCATCTCGTCCACCAATTTTCAGGGAAAGCTAAAGCCAAAAGGGCGTGGATTGACTTGCTCCCATAAATATGGGAGCCTGAAAGGGTGAAGACCACCCTCGAGATTCCCGACCCAATCTTCCGCCGTGCCAAATCGGTGGCCGCCCAGCGTGGCATCCCGCTGCGCGCCTTTGTCACCGAAGCCGTCACGGAGAAGCTCGAGGCTAGCTTGAAGAGAGAAGAAAAGCCGTGGGTGAGGCTTGCCGGTGGTCTCAAACACCTCCACAAAGAGACGGTGCGTATCAATCGCATCATCAAGAGCGAGTTCGAGAAGATTGAACCCGAGGATTGGCAGTGATCCTCGATACCAATGCACTCTCCGCCGTGGCGGATGATGAGCCCGCGGTCGTTCGCGTCTATCGCCAGGCTGAGAGCATGGAACTGCCCGTGATTGTACTCGGCGAATATCGTTTCGGTATCGGGCAATCGCGACGGCGCAGCGAGTACGAAAAGTGGCTGCGAGAACTCATTGCGGCAACACGAGTGCTTGAGATAGAGGAAGAGACCTCACGGCACTATGCCGGGATTCGAGCAGCACTCAAAAAGGCTGGTCGCCCCATCCCCTCAAACGATCTCTGGATCGCCGCACTGTGCCGGCAACACCGTCTACAACTCCTAAGCCAAGACCAACACTTTGATGCGGTCGAAGGGCTCGAACGCGTCGGATGGTAGTGGAAAAGGGTGGAGGGTCAGAGTCGAGGTTCCAACTCCCAATGCATGAACAAGTGATGAAGTCGATCCCCTAGGCCGGCCAAAGCTCCGGCCAAACCTCGACGGATCAGATCTTCACCCCTTCCCGATGGATTTGCTATAGTGATATTCGCAATCCAGGTTGCACCCCGTCCGCGGAAAGGGACTATCCCACCTGAATGAGTCATTAAGTATCGTGTATCGACTTCTCTTCTGCCCGTCATAGCGGACACCGGGCCATAGAAAGAGGAGTTATGTCTCGTCAGCTACCTGAAAAACCCAACCTGCAATATCTCAGGAAACAGGCCAAGGAACTGCTGCGTAGCAGGCAGCAGGGCAAGCTGGCCGATGCGCAACTTGCGCTTTCAAGGGAATACGGCTTCAAAAGCTGGGCGGATCTGAAGGCCCACGTCCAGGCGCTGACGCTTAGTCCTGCCGAGTCGCTGAAAGCGGCAGTGTGCGACAACGACGCGGCGCGCGTCCGCGACATCCTGAAGCAGCATCCGGAATTGCGAGCGAGGATCGACGATCCGCTACCCGACTATGGCTTCGGTCAACACGCGCTATTTGCGGCTGTGCAGCGTAGCGACCGAGCCACGATCGATGTGCTGCTGGGTGCGGGCGCCAATATCCAGAAACGAACCGAGTGGTGGGCCGGCGGCTTCGGCGTTCTGGATGATTGCGATCCGAGCCTGGTGGAGTTTCTGGTCGAACGGGGCGCAGTGGTGGACGCGCATTCCGCATCGCGGCTGGGATGGATGCCAAAACTGAAGGAACTGGTGACCGCCGACTCGGATATCGTCCACGCGCGCGGCGGAGACGGGCAGACGCCGCTGCATTTCGCCTCCACAGTGGAGGTGGCGGAGTTCCTGCTGGCCAATGGGGCTGAGATCGATGCGCTCGATGTGGACCATGAATCGACCCCGGCGCAATACATGCTGCGTGTGGACCAGAAGCGGCATTACCCGCGAGACCGGCAGGAGGTGGCGCGCTACCTGATCTCACGTGGATGCCGGACGGACATCCTGATGGCTGCGGCGCTCGGTGATGTTGACCTCGTGCGGCGGCACCTGAACAGCGATCCTGCCTGCATCCGGATGAGCGTATCGGAGGAGTGGTTTCCCAAGCAGAATCCACGGGCCGGCGGCGCCATTTACATCTGGACTCTTGGCGCCCATCGCACCGCGCATTCCGTGGCGCGCGATTTTGGCCACGAGGATGTCTTCCAGTTGCTGTTGGAGCGAACGCCGCAGGACCTGAAGCTAGCGCTGGCGTGTGAGTTGGGCGACCAAGCGGTGTTTCAGGAATTTCTGTCGAAACACCCGGATGTGGCAAAGACGCTATCTGAAGCAGACCAGCGAAAGCTGCCGAATGCTGCGCAGGCCAACAACACCGAAGCAGTCCGGCTGATGCTCGAGGCGGGTTGGCCGGTTGATACACCGGGAGAAATGGGTGCGACGGCGCTCCATTGGGCCGGTTTCAATGGGAATGCGGAGATGGCTCGCGAGATACTGCGATTCCATCCCGCTCTGGAATTGAAATCACGGGAGTATGCAGGGACTGCGCTCGCGTGGGCCTTGTTCGGGTCTGGGAATGGTTGGCGCCGGGACACGGGAGACTACGTCGCGACCATTCGGGCGCTTCTGGAGTCTGGGGCGATCTTGCCGGAGCATGCCCAGGACCTGGAGCCCAGCGACGCCGTGCTGGAGATGCTGCCATGAATACCCCCCAGCGCCCAGTCTCTGTGACCATTCTTGCTTGCGTGTATCTGGTGGTAGGCGCCGTCGGCTTTGCTTATTACTTTCGCCCACTGCTGTCGCTTCAACAGGACAGCGTATGGGCCGAACTGACGGAGTTGCTGGCGATTGTCTCCGGAGCATTCATGCTCCGAGGCCACGACTGGGCTCGCTGGCTTGCGCTGGCCTGGATCGTATTCCACGTAATTCTGAGCGCCTTTCACTCCGTTCGAGAACTCGCAATCCATGGTTTGTTCTGTGCGGTGATTGCCTGGATTCTCTTTCGCCCCCAGGCCACGCGGTATTTTCGCAAAGGGTTGTTTACTTCTGCGCCTTCATGAACTCACGTACCAATGCCGCAATCTCATGTGCTTTGGTATCGAGCGCGAAGTGTCCTGCGTCGAGTACGTAGACCTCCGCATTGGGTACATCCTTGCGGTAGCGTTCCGGCTCGCCGAGGTCGAAGGAGAGATCGTGCTTGCCCC
Organism: uncultured Acidobacteriaceae bacterium; assembly: GCA_963821315.1. GTDB lineage: Bacteria > Acidobacteriota > Terriglobia > Terriglobales > Acidobacteriaceae > PALSA-350. The sequence goes on from CAWGDP010000034.1 coordinate 26,920, forward strand.
AGAGGACTAAAAGCTTTGGCTGTGTCTTCTGTATCCATGCCTGCCACTTTGGATAAGCATCAACGTTGGTCCGGTAGTCATAGAAGAGATCGCTTTGAATCTGCGCCTGCCCGGGCGCGTTCAGGAAAGCGTACTCATCGGTCCAAAGATCCGGGTCATAGAGCTCAACCTTCGGATCGTCTCCGATATGGCGCGTCTTCGTGGTTGCAAGCGATAGCAGATTTTTGCGTAACGCTTCTTCATAAGCAGGCCGGTCGGCCCAGAATGCCCGCCGCGTCGCCCAGTTCGCTCCCAGGCCTTCGTTGTGGGCGACCGCATCCTGGACGATGAGCGCCTGCACCCGCTCCGGGTGTGCCAATGCCATGCGAAAGCCCACCGGCCCGCCGTAGTCCTGCATATAAAGCGTGTAGTGCGACAAACCCAGTGCTTGCGTGAAGCCGTCCATTACAGAAGCGATGTGGTCGAAGGTGTAAGCGAACTGCTTCGGGTCGGGCCAGTCGCTATGCCCATACCCAGGATAGTCGGGCGCAACCAGATGATAGTTGTCTGCCAGCCTTGTCAGTAACGGCTGAAACATCCGTGACGATGACGGAAGGCCGTGCAGTAAAAGAATGGTGGGAGCGTCTTTCGGCCCCGCTTCCCGGTAGAAGATGGAGAGTCCATCGACTTTCACGGTGCGATAGAAAACCTGCTGGTCCATGGCGTTCTTCTTTCTCTGGGCGTACATACCCAAGGTGGTGGCGGCGGCTTACTCGGCGACTTCGAAGATGACATCGAGTTCTATCGGCACTCCGAGGGGAAGGCTGGCAACGCCGATGATCAGCCGAACCGATGTTTTCTCGATGCCAAAGACATCTCGAAACAGGTCTGAGACAGCGTCCGCGACCTTAGGCTGATCGAAGAAGTCCCCGTACGTTGCTATGAACACTCCGAGCCGGACGACGCGAGTCACTCGATCGAGGGAGCCCAAATGCTTTTTGGCCGCGGCGAGGACGCTCAAAGCCGCCGTGTAGGCGGCGTCTCGTCCGGCCTCGATATCGAGCTCTTTCCCCAGCCGGCCAATATACTTCGGCTTGTGGTCGACAACCGGGAGCATCCCGCTAAAGAAGAGCAGGTTGCCGGTTTGTACCGTCTCCACGTACGTGCCAAATGGCGTCGGGGCGGCTGGGAGCTGAATGCCAAGGTCCTGCAGCCGGCGGTCGGCTGCTCCGCCGGCTTGCGAAGCGCCTGTTAGGGTGACTGTCTTTTCGCTTGCCATACCAACCTCCTGTTGTTTTCTCATCAGGCCGCTTGGCAAACATCATAATGATCCCTTCGGTGCGAGACATCGATCACAGTCAATTTATGATCAAAACTGCAAGAGATTGCGATTTCAAGCTAAGCCACACAGCAAAAGGAGCCCTTGTCATCATGCGATCTGATATTGTTCCCGGCGCGCTCTTTCCCGACTACGAACTCACGGACCATACAGCGAAGCGCCGCAAGCTCTCGGAATTGCAGGGTCCGCATCCCATGGTTTTGGTCCTCAGCCGCGGAGGCTTTTGTCCCAAGGACCGCCGCCAGGCCGAACTACTTGTCCAATTCCACCGTGAGTTGGAAGTTGCATATTGCCGTTTGGTCACGATAAGCACCGACAATATCACTCTTACCAACGAGTACCGCACAGGTGTCGGTGCTCACTGGCCGTTCCTCTCGGATGCGGGACGGGTCGTTCAAAAGGATCTCGATATTGCCGAATACACGGATCCGGCCAACAATCCAATGATTCCGCATGTCATCGTTCTGGAACCGGGCCTCGTCATCTATAAGATCTACAACGGCTATTGGTTCTTCGGCCGTCCGACGATTGAGGATCTCCGTCAGGACCTGCGTGCTGTTACCCGAAAGTGCCGGCCGGATTGGGATATCACCACGCCGGAAATGAAAGCCGCATGGAGCGAGGGGCGCAAAGAGTTGTTTTATCCCTATGGCAAAACCTATGCGCAGACGCTCGGCGAGCAGGATTAGTGTGGCGACGGGATCCTCGTTGGCTTGCTGTGGGAGCAGTGGGCTCTCGGGGGGCGAGTTGGGGGAGGGATGACTTGGCTTCCCGCACCGGCAACGAAGGCTGGGTGCCCCATGGCCCCGATTTCCTGTGGAGGCTTGTGGCGTTGATACACTCCATGCGCCTTTCCTTACTGAAAGGCGCACACGCGGACCTCTCTAGCACAGCGTGGCAGGAAATCGGGTCAAGCCCGGTTTTGGCTTGAGTGGGATACCACTGCACTCGACGCGCTTTTTTCTCATTAGGAGCGAAGCCGAGGATCTGCAGTTTGCGTAGAAACGGAACCCTGAGGCGAGTCGCCCACGGCCGTTTCGCTGTGCCTACTAGCGAAACTGGAGTTCCCTCGGGATGACAAGAGGTGACCGGTTGAGTGCTGCGTGTCCCACTCAAGCCCAAAAACGGGGCTTGAATGGGGCACCCAAGGTTCGTTGTTCTCTCAAGTCGTGCAGTTCTCCCCCTCCGCCGGTTGTCGTGATCGCTGGCCTGCGAGATACTGTTGACGCGGCGGTTCAACCGAGGACTTTGCCATGGCCATCATCCGAAATTGCCCATCTTGCGGGAAGCCGAATCGAATTCCCGCGAAACACCTTGCCGATACAGGAAGATGCGGTGCCTGCAAAACCCCGTTACCCGCGATGGCTGAGCCCGTTGAGGTCAGCACCGAGGAGTTCGACGAAATTATTCGCGACAGCAAAGTTCCTGTCTTCGTTGATTTCTGGGCGGAGTGGTGTGGCCCGTGCCGGATGGCGGCGCCGCATGTCGCCCAAGTCGCGCATGATCTCGCAGGCCGAGCCGTCGTGCTCAAGGTCGACACGGAGCGGTTCCCGGAACTTGCTGCTCGGTACAAGGTCCAGGGTATTCCGAACTTCGCCGTATTCGCACGCGGTAGCCTCCAGTTCCAGCAAGCAGGCCTGGTGGACGCGAACACGATGAAGAGTTGGCTCGCAAGCGCCGCCTAGAAGAGCAGACCACTCTAGTCGAAACTTCGCAGCCAGATATCGCGCACAGAGATCTTGCACGGCTGGCTTTCGATCTCGAAGCCGATAAATCCCGGTTGGTTATTGATGGAGTCTTTTGTGTCGTCGATGAAGACTGCCATCAGCTGGCCGTTCATGATATGCATCATCACGCCGCCGCGCGCGATCACCTCGTAGTCGTTCCATTCATTGGTCTTCACATAGCCACCGAGCGCCTGTATGTCGCCGATGTTGGCAACCAGGCGATTGGTCTGGCCCGGGAGTGCCTCGGTTACCTGGCCGCGATATGCGAGGATGCCTTGCATCGTGTTTTCTGAGTACCACTGGCCTGAGTACGACTCGGCGGCGCCATTGACCGGGAACCAGAAATCCGCCTGTGGTCCGGTCATCATAAACTTGAGGTCATAGGGTGGCGTTCCGGGCGGCTGCGTTCGTCCCCACGGCACGCCGGTGAGGCTACGGTACTGAATGCCGCCGCCCCCGCCTTTTTCGATCTTCATCTGCAGCTTCAGGTCGAAGTCGCGTGGCTTCTCTGCCGCGATAGACGATGTAGTTGTTGCCGATTGGCTTGCCCGCGAGCGTTTCGCCCACCATGATCCCGTTTTCGATGCGCCAGACGTTGGTGTCGGCGTCCCATCCTTCGAAACTCTTACCGTCGAAGATCTGGGTGTAGCCGGTGTGCTCGTCAATGTCATAGGGCGCGGGTTGATGAAACTTCGGCATGCCGAGAAGCTTCTCCCCGTGAGGACCCGTCTGGGGTGGGCCCTGCGAGGGAGACTCCAAAGCCGGCGGCACAGACTGAGCGGTGAGCGCGGCCGGGGGCGCCAGCAAAGCGATATTCAGCGCGGCGGCCAGCAAAAGTGATGGACGAACGAAACGGGTGTAGGGGCGATACGATGCAGACATGGAGTTTTCTGCCTCCCGATTGAGACGGCTCAGAAACAATAGGAGTTTCGTTTGAGAAGGTCAAGGAGGCCGCTGCGATTCATGCTCGGCAAGGAGGGCTTGACCACTAAAGCAGGCCTGGAAGTGCCGGTCTCTTCACCCCCTGCGGCTGATTCACACGGATGGCAAACTGCTTCGTCGAAGATCTGTGACTCTTCGTGTACTTATCGAGGTGGAAGCGCAGCTTCCGCGTGGCCCGGAAGAAACTCATCTTGACCGATGCCTCCGACGCATTGAGAATCTCGCTCACGCTTCGTAACCTAAGACCCTGGAAGTGCCTCAAGTCAAAAACCATGCGCTCGCGCGGTGTAAGTCTTTGCAGAGCCCATAAGATTTGCGCACGCAACTCCTGGTCTAACAGTTGCCGCTCGGGGTTATTACCTGGTCTGTCGTCCGACAGTTGGTTCAGCGACTCGTTGTCGTTGATCTCTATCGGGGTACTCTTGCTATGGGCTCGATTTCTTCGCAGGTAATCGAAGCAGGCGTTGGTGGCAATGCGGTAGATCCAGGTAGAGAAGGAGCACTCGTACCTGAAGCCATGCAGCTTTTTGTAAACTTTTAGAAACACCTCTTGATGGATGTCCTGAGCATCGCTTTCCGACCCGGTGAGCCGCAATGCGAGCCGCAAAACGCCTTCATCGTAGGTACGTACCAATTGCTCGAAAGCGGCTTGGTTGCCGCCTTGTGCCTCGCGAACCAGGGAAGAATCCTGGATAGAATCTATACTCTCCATCACCACTCTCCGAGGCTTGTGTCATCTCCGCAGGCATCGCCGTATGAAAGCTGACGGCGCACGCTTATGTGGCGCCGGGCAGCGATTGGATATAGCCGAGTTGGGTCAAGCGGGTGTGTTGGTCGTGGTAGCAGCCGCCCGATACCATCCGCCCGTTTCGTCCCGCTTGCCGGCATGCCCAACACCGTTGTCGCTCGGTCGTGATGGAGATCCAGATTGAAAGCCCGGCTCCCCGTTTTCGTGACTGCCTCACAGCGTTTTCAAGAAGGTAATCAGCGCCTTCTTCTCCTCGGGGCTCAAGTCTCTAAAGCCTTGAGCGGCGTCGTGCGCTTCACCATCGTGACGGCGATAGCATTTTCAAGAGACAGAGACCCCAGGTCATGCATGAAGCGGGCCTTCATGCGCAAACCCCAGAGCGGTGCAGTTCTTAATTTGTTGGCTGTGTCTTGCGGCCCAACCTGGACGATCCCATCTCCAGTTCCGATGTCGTGCAACAAGAAGTCGCTAAAAGGATGAATAACTTTGTCGCCCAGAGCTTCGGAACCGTAAACATGCCACCATCGATGACCGTCCCTACCGGAGCCGTGGTGATGGCTTCCGTATGGCAGAGGTTACAACCAACCTGGCCGAAAAGCCGTTGCCCAGCCACGGCCGCGGAGGTCGCGGCCAGCGTGGTGTCGCGGGGAGGAACCATCGTGCCGCGCACAAACTGAGCAAAGTGGTCGATGTCCGCCAGGCCGAGTTCATCCGGTTGATCGTTAATGCCCGTCGTGGTGTTAAGAACTTGAGTAACCTCCGTAGGGCGCAGCCGGTTAGTGATCCCCATCTCATTGAGATAGGCATCGGCAATAAAGGAGAGCAAACTGCTGTGCTGGTCCTTCCAGCCGAAGCGTCCGACGCGGGTCTGTCCAGGAGCCTCAAAAATCGGAGCCTCCACAACTTCCCCATGGACTCTACCCCCGGTCAACTGCGATTGTTCGGCGGCGATTGCGATCAGAGTGTTGTCGTCAATGGCTTCTACAAATCCATCCCCCAGGGTATTGAGAGCAGCGCGTAACGTGCGGATATTTTCCGTTGCGGGTATGTGCTCCTGGGCTTGCGGACCGATCGCACGATCATCGACGATGGACCGCCGGTAATCGTGTCTTT
>CAWGDP010000035.1:0-28988 GCA_963821315.1 uncultured Acidobacteriaceae bacterium
TCAGGAGGATTTTCGCGTGGGGGACTGTTGGTTACGACGGTATTACGGCGTACTTCTGCCGTCCATGGCGTTCACAAATAAAGATGTGGAAAAGCGGTAGTGGAACTGCCTGAGCGGCGAACGATGCACGGCGAAAACCTGGGGGCGAGGTGGTAAAGAAGATGGTTGCTCCAACAATCGCTACAGCTAACTCCACTAAAGAATAGTATTCTCGGAGCTCTTCCAGGAACGCTTGGTCGCGCCCGCGCTGCGGTGACGAGTAAAGGCGTGGATGATGGCTGATCCGGAAAGTAAGCGAGACAATTCCGTTTCAACTCAAATCATTTTGGCGATCATCAGCCTGCTCGGCGTGGTCGCCGTCGCGCATCTCAAACTGGAACAAAATCTTCCCCTCTCGGCCTCCGAATAGCACCGTAACAGCAGCACCTGCCTCGACACGACCTGGAAGCGATGCGAACTGGCCATTCATTCGAAAGGACGACGCCTTGTCAATCAACTCAGCGGAAAGTGCATGGACGTCGCCGGGGGCAGCACAGCCGACCACGCCCGCGTTCAGCAATATCATTGCCAGGACGGTACGAACCAGATCTGGATTTTCGACGCGAAAGGACAGATTGTCAGCCTGAGTAGTGACAAATGCCTTGATGTGCCTAACGGCAGCCTGGCCGATCACATCCTGTTGCAGCAGTACACTCCGCGCGGAGAAATTATCAACCTCGACAGCGGAAAATGCCTGGATCTTCCGAAGGAAACGTCGCCGATCAGGTTCAGCTACAACAATTCAGCTGCAACAACGGCACGAATCAGGAGTGGGTGTTCCATTGAACGCTAAGCGGATGTGCCGCTCACGCCGCCATATCTCTCAGTGCGGCGACGTAAATTAATCTCCTGTTTTTCGCATTTTAACCTGGGCTGCGCGTGCCTGGCCACTTCAACATAGGAAATCTCTCCGCGATTCTCCGCCTGACTGCCTCATTTCCAAACTCAGTGTCGTAGGGACGGCTGAAGCCTAAAGCACGGACCTACACTTGCCTAGGACGGCAGCCGCCACAAACGTATCAATGAACAAGGTCCCGCACCCCAATAGAAAAGAAGAACGCCCCATCCCCTTCGCCCGGTATACGATTAACATTTCAGGCATAACCGACAGTGAAGGTTGCAGAACTGGCTGGTTCCACCCGCAGCCCTCCACCGAACCCAATTCTGCTTCCTCCCAGGCTACACTTTGCCGGACCGAAAGACGCGACCCTGGTGGCGGAGGAACGACTCATCCGCACTTTCAATAGAGCCAGAATTCAGGCGACGATGTTGCCTAGAATCCCTTAGCGTCTACTTGACTAGTGAGCCCTAATGCAGATTCATATCAGCATTCCACAACGATGCGGATCTCGCGCTCTGACAGCCAGAATATGTAACTTCGTCGAGACGCATGTCAATAATTCAATGCTCGAAAGAATATAGATCATCCTAGGACTCCCCGGGTGCTTTCGAACTGAAGCACCTTCTGGAATCCGAATTGGTTTTAAATATGTCTGTAACGTTTTGCTGGCTTGTAGCACTACTCATCGAGCGCCAAAATGAAACCACAAGAGAAACGTTTATAGATAGATCGTCGTGATCGCTCTCTCGCCGAGCCCGCGGGGGGGTGCATATGGCCGGCTGTCGTTTGCATACTGCGATCTATTCCACCGTTGGTCGGACTATTAACGTGCTCATTTATGCCAACTTAGCGTGGATTAAAAACTAAGCTATTATTATTACTTGACGACGCCGCTCTTTTATTCTAACGTTTTTGCGTTTATCCTCGGGGCACCGAATGGATATGAGTCACCTGTGCGGTCACATTTTAGCTTTTCTCCTGGCAATCGGTAGCCGATGTGTGTGCACTGTTCGATCCAGTTGGTAACGACCTGGTTCACGTCATAGTGTCGGTCTGATCCAAACAGCCCTCTACGTCGACTTCCTTGCTGGGCCCGTCAAGACGAATCTCCAAGGCCATGTCAACGTCGATGACGCGACCCAAAGGTCAATCGCGTCTGAGGACACAAGGCCAACGAAGCGCTTTGCATGCGTCAATCGACCTCAAATCTTTGAACAGACAACTACGGTTCGAACCGGGATCTAAGGGCCCCAAACCGCGGCGCCACTTGTCCACATTCGGTTGATGAGCGTCCGCCCATCCCAGCCAACAGGCTGAAAGGAGGGAGAGACCATGCCTGCCGTGACCGATCATTCTCAAATCAGAGGACGCAGTTGACGGGCTGATGTCGGTGAACGGAAGATCCGGGACGCGAGACGTCGTGAGGAAAAGCTTTGTTAAGTCTCGCCACTTTTCTTCACTATCTAGCATGCGGAAGATATCGCCTATCCGTCGATGGGCTACAGTCCAGGCTGCCACGCCAAGCCTCAATACAGGAGAAACTTTATGCCTCCCACAACGCCCAGCAATGTTTCCATTTCACCGAGCGTTCCTCCTTCAACTGCCTCTATTGCGCAGATACATACTGCCATCCTGAAACTATCGCCCACCGACATCAGCTCGATGCAGTTGCAGCTCGCCCAGCATGACCTGCCCGTCGCGAATTTTGGGCCGGTGTATGCCGATATAGCAGCGGCGAGCCCGCAACACGCGGCCACTCTGTCAGCGGCGTATGTGCGCAATATGTCCACCCCAGAGGACATCAGCAATTTCTTCACGAGGGTAGCAGTAGCCGCCGCCGCCGACCGTAAGGCAATCGTCGTCGCCAATCGCGACAACCAGAATGGCATTGGAGTCGTTCACGCTATCGGGACGATGCCCGATGCGCAAGCTCAGGTCATCATGCGAGACTTTCTCCTGGAAGAGGATCAATCGGTAAATCAGACGGCAAACAACAACCTGGCAGAATGGTTCGCGGGAGCTGGACAAGCTCTGCTGGCGGCGAACTTTCCACTGCCAGAGCCGGTCGCAGCTCACGACTCAATCTTTGGCGACGTCGGCAACTTCCTCAAAGGTGCTGCCCAGGGAATCAGCAACGCGGTCCAGACCGTGGGTAAGGCTCTGGGAAGCGTTGTCGGCACCATCGCAAAAGGCATAACGCACATAGTGAGCGCTGTCGCCTCGTGGACCGTTGACCAGGTAAAGAATCTGGTTCATTCCTTCCTCGCTCTTGGCCAGGCGATCGGCACCATCGTAAGCAGCGCGATCGAGGCAGGCTACGATGCCCTGAAAAAGACTCTGCAAGGAATTCTCGCGCTGGGACGAGCCGTCGGAGAAGTACTCCAGTCAGTCGCCAGTTTCACAATCGACGCCATAGTTACCACGCTGCGCGCCCTGAAAGACATCGGCCAGCAGCTCGTGTCTTTCTGTTCCTGGATGGCCGGTAAGGCATTCGATGTAGTCAAGAACTTTGTGCAGGCGATGGTTCAGATAGGCGAAAAGCTAGGCGATATTCTGGCCGCCGTAGTGCGATTCGGAGCAGCACTGGTAAGCGACTCTGTCAAGGCTCTCATTGCCTTAGGCCAGACTGTCGGCACGATCCTTGTGGCGGCTATCACCAATCCAGGCGATATCACGCAAGCGGTCGTGCTCGCATTTCAAAATCTTGGACAAACAGTGGAGGGGTTGCTGAACAGCGTGAAAGGGCAGGGTTTGCAATTCGTCCGTGCAGTTGCTGTCTCAATTGCCAAGATTGGCACGGAGTTCGCACAACTGGCCGCCTATATCGCTACCGCTTCCACCGACGTTGTCAAAGAGATTGTGAACGGTGTCATCGATTCCGGCCGGAAGATTGGCGACCTGATCTTCCATGTTGCACAGTCCGCCATTGACTCGGTACGTACGATCGTGGAGGCCGCGTTCGAACTGGGACAGAGTCTGCTCCAGGTTGTGCAAGGTCTGGTCGATGTGACGGGTGATCTGCTGGTCGCCTCAGTCAAGGCGATCTTCGCGCTGGGCAAATCATTAGCCGATGTTATCCGCGCAGCGGTGGCCAGTAGCGTTGATCTCGCCGAAGCCGTGATTGCTGCGGCAGTCCAGGCGGGCGAAGCCGTGGCCCAGCTGTTGGCAACCGTCATGGAACAGGGACTTGCGGTGTTGGAAATTGCTCTGCATGGCATATTTAAACACCTTGGACCGCTGGGCGAAGCGCTGGATTGGATCCTGGCCCAGGCGCAAAACGTAACCACGGTGGCATGGAAGGCGGTAGTTGAGTCGCTGGATGTAGCCGGCAAGGGTGTCCACGAGATACTGGATTGGGCGAAAGCAAAGTCGAATCAGGTTCTCGGGCAAGTAGCGGCCGCGCTGAACGGTGCCGGGAACGTCCTCGGCAACATCATAGACTGGGCAAAGACCGCGGGCGATGCAGCCATTCAGACCGTCTCCGGGGTCCTGTTCCGCGCCGGACAGAGCGTCAACGACATTCTGCTCTGGGTGGAGAAAAATGCTGTGGGGAGTATGCAGCTGTTCGTCAACGGTCTATTGGCCGCCGGCGCGGCTGTCGCTGACCTGGTATTGTGGGCCGCCTCGCGGGCAATCGCGGTTGGCAAAGAGGTAGTCACAGAATTGCTCGCGAGTGGAGCGACCATGGCACAACTGGTGGCCGACACGCTCGTCAATCCGGGTGACGCCACCAAAAATCTGATGGCTGCGTTCGGCGAAATTGGCAAGACTCTCACGGAAATTGTGCAATCGGCTATCGTGCAACCAACTGAGGATGCCGCGAAAAAAGCATTCTCCACGCTCAAAGAATTGGGCAAGTCTGCTCTGGATGTGCTGGAGGCAGCGGCTGAGATTAGCGCCAGCGCTCTGGGCACGGCGTTCACCTTGATTCTGGAGTGGTTTCCCGGCTCGTACCGGCCACTCTCAGCCGAGGAACTTACCGCCGGTAAGGAGGTTTTCGGCAGTACGATTCCGCTTAGCCAGGTGCGCGTGGCTGTTCTTTCCATCCCGGTTGATGTGATCGAGTGGATTGAACAAAAAGTAACCGGACAGCCAGGCCGTGCGTTCACCACCATGACGCTGATCAATTTTCCCTCATGGGAGAACCTCATAACCGATACGGTGGTGCATGAAATGACCCACGTCTGGCAGAATTTCCAGGTTGGTCCGATCTATATGGTCGAGGCGCTGGAGGCGCAGATATCGAAGGCTGGATACAACTATGGTTTCACTAACGATGCTCAGGGATGGACTGACGGAGAGGGTGCACAACAAGCCCTGATCAACGCCAAGGGCAACTATAACTCCTTCAACCGCGAGCAACAGGCCATGATTATCCAGCATTACTGGGTACGGCGTTACAAGGAGAACAAAGAATATACCGAGTGGCAGCCCTATGCCAATATTGTTCAATCGGCGCCCCTCGCCGCCTGAAATGAAGCAGCTCGCAGCAAGCACCTGGGTGTTGGTGGGTTCGGCGGATGCCCGGGCCCACCTCTCTCCACTCATTTCTGCGCACCGCTCTCACCGGGTGGTGCGCGAAGTGGACTCCTCTGCTTTCTGCAATTCCGATCTCAACGATGCAGCCGGTGTGCTCGTCGTCGGAGATCCACGGAAGTCCCCGCGCTCGGCTTTGCCGGGCGTTTTTCTTCGCGCACAGAACGGCCGGCGAGTCGCCGTTGGCTGGTTGCCTGATATTGCTGAACGGCTGGAGATCTTCGCCAATTCCGCCGCGAAGGTCCAACTGCGAAAAACGCCGGCAGCCGACTGCGGCCACGTTGTTCTGCTGGGTGAGTCCGAAAAGCGCGCACTGGACTTAGCTCGCCATCTCAACGAGACCTTAATCGATAAGGTACAGGTATTTCAGTGGACCGCAGAACGTTTGCGTCGCCCGGATCTGATTGCAGCGTTGCAGGGGGGAGCGGGCGCGGCATTTTACGTCGGGCGCGGCACTCCTGCCGGATGGTTCGCCTATGGCGGTTTTGATGGGAGCGATGCCAATCTCGCTTGCGGACGTTCCATCGGGGCTGTGCTCTCCTTCACTTGCTCAGTAGCTTGCCGCTCCGGGACGGCCCTGAGCTTCTGTGAAGAGATGGTTCTCTCTGGACTCTGTGCAGCCGCACTCGGTGCGACAGGACTTACGCTGCATCACCGCAATGTGAAGCTAGCTCTCGCCGCCGCGCAGTCTCTTCGCGCTACGTCAACGACGCTGGCCGAGGTCCTGCTTGCGCCTCGCCTTCCCTTAAACTCTTTAAACCGCTATCGCATTATCGGGGATCCGCTCGCGCCGCTCATTGGCGATCCAGACTCACTGGGGAAAGCGCGGCAGGTCTTCGCGCCCGCACCCCATGAGGCCTTACCGGTCATTCCGCTCTCCTCTTGGTCATGAATCCGGTCCAGAACTCGGGCTGCCTTCGGCGCCTGCTTATCGAGAGCACTGATTTGTTGCAACCTTGAAACGATTTGCCGCCGGGTGTCACTATTTACCACCCGACCGGTGAGTCTACCCCGGCCAAACAACAATGCACACGTGCATCCAGTCGCGAGACCGACGACTCACGGCAACAGTATCGGGGCTGTGAAGCAGCTCCGCGCAGCCGGACCCGACGCTAATGGATCAAGCGAGTTCTTTTTGCTTGCTTTTGGGGCCGAACATCATACCGCGCCAATGGAGCGCAACTAGAAATGGGCACAAGGTTGTTCTGTCTCTACGTTTGCCTGCTTGTAACCCGCACGGGTCTCAATCTGTCTGCCCGTCTGATGCCTGAACTGGAGCAGCAGACTCAGAGTGCTGCCTCGGGTGCAGGAACCGATCAGGAGCAGGGGCCACCCGCGACTGGTTCGGCCCAGCTGGCAACTTCGCAGCAACAACCGCAAGGCAGCGCGGCCTCCAACCGCACCCCAATGACGTCGGCAGATCTGACCAATCAGCTGAATCAGCCTGAGGCGGCGGTAAAAAATCACATTCTGGTGTTCCAGCATAAGAGCATAAGCGGCGACCTCCAACTTGGGGTAGAGCAACTACCGGTGCAGTTTCGAGTAGAGTTTCACGACTGCGAGTTTCAGGGCAAAGTGGCGATTGAGTACGTTGTCTTTGACCAAAGCGTTGTCTTCGACAACGTCATTTTCGATAAGACATTCCAGTTCGAAAACGGTCACGTCAAAGGGGACCTCTATCTGTACGGAGTCCGGCTGGCTCATTCGCAGGACCCATCACATCCTGAGAAGCCAAAACCGACCACGCTCCAACTGAACCAGTCCCAGGTTGATGGCAACGTGCGCATCAAGAATCCAGAGGCGGACACATTGGAGGCGGAAAACCTTACCGCGGCCAACGTCATTGTTTCGCTGGCTAAGAGCGGGATATCCGAACTTGATTTCAGGAAGCTCGATACCGGGAGGGTCAGCATTGTGGGACACCTGGGTACAGGTACAAGGTTGAGCCAGTTACAACTCAGCGGTAGCCGCATTCGTGAAACGCTGACCGTTCAAAATCTGGCGTTGCCAACCGTCCTTGCGTCAGATCTAACCGTCGCCAAAGGAATCCAGTTTTTGCCGCAGACGCTCATCGGGAAGCGGCTGGACTTTTCGTCTTCCAATCTCGGCAGCTTCGAATGGGCGTTTCCCGGCGAGGATCCATTCCGGCTGCCTGAAAACGTGGACATCGAGGGCGCGACCTTTAACAACCTGCAAGTTGCTCCGGAATTTTCCGGCTCGCCGAAATCCGAGAAAGAACGGGAGAACCGCTGGCGGGAGAGGCATACCGACTACGGACTGGCCTTTCTGGAAAAGGCAACGTACTTCGAATCGGCGTATACGGCCTACGAAGTTCTGCTGAAAAATCGGGGGCGCGGCGACGCAGCGGATGCGGTGTATTTTGCAATGCGTGACCGGCGACGCTACACGGAGTGGGGCGACGCCGTGACCAGCAGCGGACGGGCCATCGCCGGAATGAACTATGTCATCGGCTTTGGACACAAATGGCTGTTTGGTTATGGGCGCTCGTGGGTATATCCCATAGTTTGGTGTGTGGCATTTATTATCGCCGGCGCTTTCGTGTTCCGCAATGTTGACCTGATGGAGAAAGAGGATGAGCAGCCGGCTTCACCGTTCTCCAGCCTGTGGTACACGATTGATCTCTTTGTGCCTGTTTTGAGTCTGGGCGTGGCCAACGGCTGGCATCCGCGGCGTGATCGGAGATTTCTCATGTTGTTTTCCAAGCTCTTGTCCCTAGCAGGATTGGTTTTCCTTTCGGCGTCCCTGGGCGCTTTGACCGGATCGCTGAAGTAATGAACTGCCGCTTCCGTAATCGCTCGGCTCGTTATCCGGAAGTAATCACATGGTCGTAATCCGGTGTAAAAGCTGTGTTTCCCCAAGCGATTGTCACCCAAACGCCGTTCAGCGAAGTTTGGAGCAAGCCACTCGTCGGACAAGCACGCCCTGATTTACTGGCCAGACCCGCGCTACATCAAACATGGCGACCGGCGAAATCGAGTAGATATTCAGCTCATGCAGGAACACATCAATGGCCCGGTGGCCGGGGGCAAGCGCCTGCCAGGCCTGATCGTCATATTTTGAGGACGGCAAATTGTCCGTGTCCCGAATCGAGTTCCCAAGAGTCCTGGCGTCGTTTACGAGCGAGTCTAAGTGGTCGGCAAGGTCAGTCTTAGATGTGTCCCTTAAGTTTCTGGTCGAATCCTGAGTAAGAGTGGATAAGGCCGGGAGGGCTCCCGTCACCAACTGGTCAATTACCTGAGGATCGGGTTCACCAGCTATGATGCTGACAGCCCGCAGGCGCCGACGCTTTGCGTAAACAGTTGGCTGCGTCTCAATCAGCTACCCAATGGAAACGTGGCGCGACTATACTGCATAAGTCTCAGAAATGAAGGTTATTTCTTCTATAACCAACGCAAAGGAGCGAGCATGCCGATTTATAAAATCACAATTACCTATGTGCCTGCCAAGAGTATAGCCATCCCTCAATGGTTTACGGCAGGACTCGATGGCAGCGCATCTTGGGTACTGCCTAAGGATCAGAGCCTGTCGATAAAAGGCACAGCAAATAATGCACCTGCATCTTTGAACGTAATCATGAGTGCAGGGCAGGTGGTGGTTGAATCTCCTCTGGGCTCCAATGAGCTCCAACTCTATGTCGAGACAGACGAAGCCAAGCTTGCAGTTCACGCCGAATATTCACAGACGCCTGATATTACGACCCTTAGTTTTAAATCGGATGTTGACAGCCATGACTGTGCAGAACAATCAATTGGAGCAGATAACTTCTCCTTGCGTCTCGCTTGAAGGATTCGGATCAACGAGCCCCTGGCGTCGGCTAAATCTTGGAAATCAGATTTACATCCTAATTACGAAGAGGCATCACCGAAACATACATTCGGCCCCGGAAATTGTGCCGGGCGCTAGGTGTTCTTGCCTGGCGTTTCAAGTGCACTCGTATTCGTGGCAAACCTCGCGACCTGGCCTACTGTATAGATCACCAGATTCCCGTCATCCTGCAGGAAGAGGGTCGGGCGTTGAGTAATGGATGTACCCGGTGGCAAACTCGTACCTGTCGCAAAGATGGCGTGTGATCCCGCATACGCGACCAGATTGCCATCCTCTTGGAAATCTACCTCTGTAACTCCCTTCCCGTTCGTGCGAGCGCTCCAAACTGGCAGCCACGTCAGCCGGCTGGGATCCAGCACCGGTCCCGGTCCGCCCGTTACTGGCTGAAGACCAATCGCAGAATCGTCGACGACCTCCAGCACGAGATTCCCATCGGTCGCCTGCAACGTGAGCCTGAACGCATTAGCGGGTGAATACCAACTGCTTCCGGGACGAAGCCATACCGAGAAAAGGCCACCTGGGCCGGGACTCTGGTGAGTATTGTTTTTGATTTGAGGACTCGACTGTGGTATCGCGGTTTGCAGGTTGACAACGTCTAAGGGGCATTGTAGATCAGTGGGCTGTAGCATAACGTTCAGCATTTATGCGTCTCCTCTCGCGATTCTCTGCTTGTTCTCTGTAACCGTGGCAGAAGTGAAAAAGGCGAATTGCTCGAAGCATTTGTACAGTCTCGAAAGACTACAGGAATTTAAAGATTTGGCTTACCGCATTCAGAGGAGAAGGTTCTCGATTGAGGACAATCTCGACCATCGTCGTTGTGAAGGGATGAAACAGTGAATCATTGTTGCCGAGGCCGTTCAAATCGATTTCGACGGGCTCCGCCAATGCTTCCATTTTCATACGGACGTCATCGCTTCCGTAACCCTGGTAGGCTACCAATTCCGTCCCCGACGATGCGTGAATGCGTACGCGCAACGGTACCTGACCACCGCATATGCCGTCGGGAAGGCGAATATGGAAACAACGAAAGCTGGGATCGCCCTGGTAAGCATGTACATCTGTATACATCTCCTCGAACTTGACCCAGTCAGCGCCGTCTTTCCGTAGCACTTCGACCAGGTAGTCCGTCACGGGATCGCCGCGTTCGTCGCGTGCATGAACGACGAACTGCTGCCAACCCTCCATCGTGTGCCCAGCCAGTCCGAATAGATGGCCAAAATAGGTCTTAAAAGCGCCCGTCGCGCCAGCAGCATCCTTTCCAGGATCAGCCAGCATCTTCTGTTTGGCTTGCTCGCCATAGGCCTTTGCCCGGACGAGCCATGCGTCGTTTGCAGCCGCATCCCCTACCGAGAGAAAATCCACAATTAACTGCACCATTTTGTCATCCGGATTGCTGATCAAGGTGCCATGATCTCTCCCTTCGACAGCAATCACTGGAATATCCAGCCTGTCGATTGCCCATGGAGTGATCGACGTTCGCGAAGCCGATTTCCCATCAGCTCCAATCGGCGTGCGAGTCAGGTCGATCGTGATCTTCCGCGTGTTCAGCCCACAACCAGCCCAACGAACCGTACCATCGGTCCCTGGATCGTTCGCCACGCTAGCCAGCCCTTCATAGGGCTGATTGCCGATAAAAACTGATACGTAGGGAGTGTCGGGGCCTTTCCCGTAATAGGGTACAGAGCCGACAAGATCGTTGAGCGCTAAGTACCAGGTGAAACTGCTGCCTAACTCGAGGCCATCCAGAATCGCATCACCCGCATTCAAAAAATCGGGACCGGGGGTCTTGCTCCCCTTCACCAGTGCACCGAGCCATGTGCGGCCTTTATGCGCCTGAGGGGAACCCCACGTCGCTGGTGCGACGCCGATCAGGTGCTTAAGCCTCTTCAGGCGATCATTGCTGCCGACAGCCGCTCCATAGTTCGTCAGCCATGACCGGACCACTAGCATGCCAGTCGAATGCACAATTGCATCGAACTCTCCAGCCTTGTTCAAGGCTGGATGCATCCGAAAAGCCCGATCAAGGCCTTCTGCAATGTCTTTGATTGTGATCTCGTTGTTTAGCGAAATATAGTTTCCGATATTGAGATCCTCCGCTTGGATTCCCTTGCCCTTGAGTGCGGCGCCAAGCGGCCCAAAATCCAGCCCGGTTGCCGAGTAGCCGTGAATCAACAAAAGTGGACGGCTCATGATCCCCCCAGAAGATTGCCAGGTTAGCTAAACTGCAGCACTATTCACACGCGTGATGAGAATGTCGCGAAACCCTGTGCACCGTCAAGCCGCAATTCCCGTTGACAAGGCATTCGTAGGCTAGATATGAGGCTCATCGTGTGAACCTGGCCGGCCGTTATCGCGATCGCGCGGATCTCTGGATAACCCACTCCCTCTCTAAGCTCAAGGCCATGAGCGGCTAAAGCTGAGAGCCTGTGACTTTATTGACTTTTGGCGATTTTTGACCCGCCTAAGCCCTTTATTTTCAGCATCGATTTTTTTGTAAAACCAATAAAGTTACAGACTCTGAGGATGACGATTTTGTGGGAGAACTAACAGACCGGAGACCTTTGTGCGGGAGCCGGGGCACACCGCAGATCCCTCGGCTGCGCTCCCCCGGATTCCTGTTGAGATTTGTGGCGTTGATGAACTTCATGCGCCTTTCTTTACGGAAAGGCGCACACGCGGCCCTGTCCAGTGCTGCGTGGCAGGAATCCGGGTCGGGATGACAAGTGGAGGGCGGTGACTTTTATTAGAAGCCGTCAGATCGGATGGACAGAAAAGAAACAGCAGGTCCCCTTCGACTTCGCTCCGGGCAGGCTCTCCACTACGCTGCGCTCCGGAGGGGATGACAATTTCGTTTAGAACGCGAAGACTTCGCGCGAAAAATCAATAAAGTCACAGACTCTCAGGATGACGATTCTGTGGGAGAACTAACAGACCGGAGACCTTTGTGCGGGAGCCGGGGCGCACCGCAGATCCCTCGGCTGCGCTCGGGATGACAAGTGGAGGGTGGTGGCTTTTGTTAGAGGCCGTTAGATCGGATGGACAGAAAGAAACCACAGGTCCCTCCACTTCGCTTCGCTTCGGTCCCACGGCACGCGGGATGACAATTTTGTTTAAAACTCGAAGACTTCGCACGAGAAATCAATAAAGTCACAGCCTCTCAGGATGACTCGATACTCGTTGGCAGTCAGTTTAAAGAACCCCCAAACAAAACTGAAGTCAGCGGCACGCAAGTGAACCGGCCCGAGAACCACCGCAAAAATAGTCTCTAAGAGGTTTACACTAATCCCCAGTGGAGGACCCCTCCCATGCCGTTAACCCCAACTCTTCTAAATCTTCAATCCGGTCTGCTCAAGCATGTCGCAGGCTCGCAACCCGGCACCAACCCGCCAAAAGTCATATCCCTCTTCAGCAAGGGCGTCCTCGCTAAAGAGAACCTACTCAACGACTCGGCACTGGCAAACTTAGCCAAAGTAGTCGATTCCAAACTCACCAGCGCCAAAGCTCTCATGAACCAGCTTGGCTACTCCGACGTGACCAAAGCACCAGCCATCAGCCTGAACCAAAGCTCGCTCAGAGTAGTTCCCGGATTGCTGAAAACTCAGCTCATCATTCCCGTGCGTCCTATCCTGGGAACAGTCGCTGAACACGCAGTCGACGTTCGGCTCACTAACCCCGGCGCCATGGGATTCGAAGCAACCTCAGTGCTGCCGGCTAAGAGTTCAGTCATCGTTGCTTCCACGCTCGATTTAACCCACACCAACCTGGTGATTGACCCCTCCGTCAACACGCTGACCATCATTGTCGAAACACTCACCTGCGGAGCGGGCGCGCAAATTACATACGACGATTCCACCGTGTGGAATCCTCAACCCTTGAAGCCGGCACCAGCCCCCAGCGGCAACAGTTTCAACCCCAACGCCTACACCGGCAACGGCAACGATGGCCAGAATGGCGGCAACGGAGCCAACGGCCAAACCGGCAGCCCTCAGATCATCACGCCGCCATCAGCGCCCAACGTCACCATCTACGCGCTCAACCTCAGCGCTATGCCGGTTATCAATCTGGCCGGCTTGAAGGGCGCGCCGGGCAACCAGGGCCAGAACGGCGGTAACGGCGGCAATGGCAGCAAGGGAAAGAACGGCTCTGATGTGTGCGTCGGCGGCTTCGGCGGCTGCACGGCGCAACCCGGTCATGGCGGCAACGGCGGCAATGGCGGTAATGGTGGCAACGGCGGTAACGGTGGCGAAGGCGGCGCAGCGGGCTCCATCGACATCTGCACCACTCAGGACTGCTGGACCCAACTGCTGAATCAAAACGTTCAGTGGCTGTTCAACCTGGGCGGAGGACCTGGCGGCGATCCAGGTCTGCCGGGCACCGGCGGAGCATTCGGTACCGGTGGCGCGCCTGGCACTCCGGGCGGAGGCGGTTGCTGTAACAAATACCCCATCGGAAACAGCGGTCGCCAGGGAGCCAACGGGGCTCCGGGCGGCGCCGGCCCACTCGGCCCGGCCGGCCCCCTCACCGAAGACATCATCACCCTTCCAGAGTGGGAAGCGGAACTTACCAAGCCGTGGTTAACCACCATCAACCCCACCCAAGGTCCTTCCGGAACTCAAGTCACCGCCGCCGGCCTGAATGTCAGCCCCGGCGACATCGTCCTCGTCAACGAACAATCCGTCCCTGCAACCGCCGTCACCACTCCGTCTTCCCCACCCATTTTGTCGGCTGCCCAGTTCAAGTTCACGCTGCCCGCAAACCTGCCCGGGGGCACGGCTCACATCAGCCTCCGTCGTGCAAGCGACAACGTCGAAAGCGATCCGATGAACTTCGCCGTCCAGCCATTCATCACGGGAAGCAACGGCGGCGGCGGGATCACACCGGGCGATAGCATCACCCTGAACGGCAGCGGTTTCCTCACCAACGCCAGCGTTCATTTCACCCCGCCATCACAGCCCGAACAAGTAATAGTGCCTAACTCCGTAACGGCCACTTCTGTTAGCTTCACCGTCCCCACCAGCGGCGCTCCTTCCTCGCAGGCGCAAGCCAACGCCTCCGTGAAGGTGGTCAACCCGGACGGCGAAAGCAGCAACGTTCTACAGTTGACTGAACTCTCCTACGTCACGAACCACTTCCGCCCCAGCATCAACGGCTTCAGTTTCACCAACTCCCAAGCCTGCCCCGGGCTGCCTACCTTGTCCACCTATGGCGCGGACTTCGGCGATGTCGAAGTAGCGGCCAGCTTTCTCACCCTGCCCGTCTTAACCAGCGCCTATTACGCTCTGTACGCCGTGTTGCTCGGACCCGAATGCCACGGCTTGTGTACCGGTTTTGCCAGCTCTGCGGTGAAGCGTTTCTCTGCTGGTGAAACTGAAGCCTTCAGCGAACCACTCACCGACGGGCTGCGCACCGAATTTTCCATCGGATGGGGACGTCAAATGAGCGGTCAGCTGCTCACCAACTTCCTGGGACAGTGCGCCAACGGCGCCGCTCAAATCATGACATCTGTCCAGCAAGTCGAGCAGACCTTCAGCGGCACTCAAACTGCCCACAACATGCCGCTCGTGTTCTTCATCCCCTCAGGTCTTCCGGTCTCGAGTCAATGGTTCAACAACATTCAAGCCGGCCATTGCCTCGCGCCGTGGAAACTGGTGCGTCCCTTGGGCTGGTCCGGCGGCTACAACAACGTCAAGCTCTACCTCTACGACTGCAACAACCCAGGTGCCGACGATTGCTATCTCAACATCACCCAAAGCGGTAACACGTTGAGCTTCACCTACAACAAAGACTCCTCCTATAGCAGCGCCAATGGCTTCACCCTCGGAGTCCTGACCATGGACCAAGCTCTCTATAACTCCGTCGACCTGCCCTGGGTCTACGGTGCAACTTGGGTCGTGGATTTCGTTTTGAGTCCGGCTCAGCTCAGCGTCAACAATCTCGCTGGTCAAGTCACCGGCCCCAGCGCTAACAACCTGTTCGCGCAGGTTCCCGGCGTTGTCCCTTCGCTTCTCAGTTGGTCGCACAACCTGATGATGATCCCGCGCCAATTCGCCCTGCAGCGCAACATTCAAGGCACTGCAAACGGTGCCTACACCTATGTGAGCATCGCGCCGCCCGACCCATCGATTCCCGCTAGCAGCTTCAGCTCCTTGCTGCCCCAAGGCGCCAACACCGTCGTCCCGCACGAGCGTGGCTTCACCATGCAGAATGTCTCTTGCAGTGGCTCAACAAAGGATACGGTCCTGCTCGGCCCCGACAATCAATCCATCCAAATCGCCACCAACGAGCCGAACAAAACCTTCGACGCTTGGATCGCTCATCACTATGAGGTGCAGTCCGGCGCAGCGCCCAACATCACCTCCGTCCACAGCGCCCAACTGATTCACTTGAGCGGCATCAAGCTCACAGCGGGGGAACAACTCCTGTTGTGGACCGATACCGCCTTGGGGCAAATCGGCGTCTCCAACACTGGTACGGCCAAGAACTTCAACGTCGCCGTTTCGCTCGTAGATTTGAAGACCGGCCAAGCGACAGCCTCGCAAGCCTTAGCCGGTCAAGTGGGCGCGAACGCCGACTTTATGCTGGCCGTACCTGACTGGAGCCAGATGACGACGGCCCCCACTACGAAACAAGGGGCCTTGCGCGCTCTGTTGCCGCCAAACTTCCAGATGCCCACTGTCAAATAGCCGGCAGCTTTTGATCCTCTTGGCATCGCGGAGGCCATCAGGTTAACGCGTCAACTCGGGGGAGATAAGGGGAGATAAGGAGCCACCATACTTATCCCCTGACACCCTATCTCCCCAGAATCGCTGTAATAAGTATGCTGCCCTTTCATATCCCCTTCATCTCCCGAAATCTATTTCCTCGGTTATTGCAACGCTGGTCGACTCGGGAGCACTATTTCTACGTTGGGCTGCAACGGAGCCGCTGGTTGAATCGCCCGATCACAGCGGATACACCCGTGTCGTGAGAAGTCAAAGAGACAGGAGCAAACCATGGCAAACGATCAGAATCAGCTCAATCCAGAGCTCGTGAATCGGCTGCAAGTCCGCCAAGCCTCCCTCAAAATTGTGAAAACCACCACCACACCCAGTGGTCAGACGATTGACTGGATACCCATCGAAAGCCAGCATCCCTCCGGCAAAATCGCCACTGCCCCGCCTGCCGAGTTGGCGCGCGTGGGTTCCGCGGGGCCCGCAGTGGCTCCTGAGCACATAGCCAAGGCCTCATCCTTTGAACTGGATGATCCCAGGATCGAGCGCGGCCCCGCTGGCACCGTTCCCATCCTCCGCCCGGATATCGCCCGACTGTCGCAATTCACCGGCGTCAAAGATCTCCACGTCAAACGCGGCGGTTTGAAAGTGAACAAATCTCGCCCCAACCGCAAGCCGACAGACCCGGACCCAGCCGGATACTTCCACGGCACCGACAACCAGAACGGCAAGTTCTACGGCTGGGACGCCTACCTGAACATGTGGGATCCGGCCATCAACATCCCGGCCGGCGGCAATGGCACCGACCACTCAATCCTTCAGGCCTGGCTGCAGAACTACAGCACCGGCGTGACCCAATCGCTCGAGGGCGGCTGGACCGTCGACCAGAGCCTTAACGGCGACACCCAACCCCATGTCTTCACCTACTACACCACCAATGGCTACGCGCAGGATGGCGACAACGAAGGCGGCTACAACACCCAGTACAAAGGCTGGATCCAATACAGCAACTCCGTCTTCCCAGGTATCCGCATCAACGGTACCAGCGTCTTCGACGGCGAGCAATTCGAAATTTCCATGAAGTTCCAGCTCTACCAAGAGCCGAACTCCAGCGATGTCAATTGGTGGGTCGCCGTCCAGGGCATCTGGATGGGCTATTATCCGGCCACGCTCTACAAAGCCGGCCTGGCTGTCGAGGTGGACTGGGTCGGATCCGGCGGCGAGGTCTTCTCCAGCCTTTCCAATCCGGAACAGACCCAGGACCAGATGGGCAGCGGTTATCAGTCCGCCGGCGGGTGGGCAAAGTCCGCTTACCTCCGCAACCTGCGCGTCCAGACCGACATGAATGGAACCATGATTGAAAACAATGGCTTTGCCTCCACCGACGCAGCAGCCTCCGGCGGCGCCGATCCGTACACCATCACCCTTGATATGGAGAGCGCCTCCTCCTGGGACAGCTACTTCTTCGTCGGCGGCCCCGCGCCCCTGCCCGCGGCCATGGAAACCTTCGACGAAGTCACCTTCAACATCGAGACAGGCGGCGATGACCTGCGCGGAGACAGTTCAGCCACCGCGAGTGTTGCATTGCCGGACGGCACGCAGACCTTCACCCTCAAGGCGCAGAGCGACCCCGGCTGGGGCAACAATACAGACCACGTGAAATCGTTCACCCTTTCCGGACGGCCGCAGCCGTTTTCGGTCTTCGGCGACATCACCATCACGCTGACTTCGCACAACGGGTTCCTCGAGACCGACGACAATTGGAATATCCAGAGCGTGCTCGTGACTCTAAACGGCTCGGGTGGCTCAAGCACGCTTCTGTCCAAGAGCGGCGACCCGCTCGCCAGGCTTACCGGCAGCAGCCCCAGCGTAACTCTGCACGCATGAAACTGCGGGAACCATCAGCGGAAAACGCAGGACAGACTGGAGCTGACGCTAAAGGGAAACACCTTGAAGTGAAATAGGGCAGACGCCTTTTCTAGAGTGGCTTGTGGGATAAGCTCCTTCTGATGTCCGTCGGCAAAGGTTCCTTCGACCAGCAGCCGCTGGTGGTAGCGCGGTCCATGATCGAGATTGAGGAAGGCAGGATCTCAATCCTGGTGGGCCGGCCAACGATGGCCTGGGGTGGACTGCCGCAGCGATGCAATCACCGGAAGCGTGTTACGCATCTTCATATCAGCAGATCATTGATCGGTTCAAAACCGTGATCCACCACACGCACTTCGCGGCCCTGCGGCGTCTTCAATATGGTGTCGATGGGAACACCCAGGCACTTATAAATGGTCGCCGCGATATTGGCGGGCATGACGGGCTGGTCTTTGGGCGCGGCACCGATCGCATCCGAAGAGCCGACCACCTGTCCACCCTTGATTCCCCCTCCCGCCATGACCACGGTCCAGCACTGCGGCCAGTGATCGCGTCCGCCGGCAGGATTGATGCGGGGCGTGCGGCCGAATTCACCGGTTGCCAGCACCATCGTAGAGTCGAGTAAGCCGGTCTTGCTTAAGTCTTCGAGTAGCGAGCTATAACCGTTGTCAAACATCGGGCCGACCAGCTCGCTATAGCAACTGATGGGGCTAAAGGGAGCCGAGCCGTGAATGTCCCAGGTGATTTCGTTGAAGACGGTCTCGAACATATTGAGGGTGACAAACCGCACGCCTCTTTCCACCAGCCGCCGCGCCAGCAGGCATCCCTGGCCGAAGCGGTTCATACCATAGCGCTTGCGAGTGTCCTCGGATTCCTGCGTCAGATCGAAGGCCTCGCGCGCCTTGGTCGAGGTCATTAGGGTATAGGCCTGATTGAATGTGGCATCCATCAGCTTCGAGTCCTGGTTGCTCTCCTCGAAGTACGTGACGGATTGGTCAATCATTTCGCGCCAGCTCCGCCGGCGATCCACGCGCACGGCCGAGATGTAATCGGGTGGCAGCAGATCGGGCACCTTGAAGTTGGGATCGGCGGGGTCGGCATTCAACACGAAAGGGTCGTAGGCCTTGCCCAGGAACCCGGCCGTATCGCCATGGGGCAGGTTTCCGCCGAGCTGGCCGATGGTGTAGGGGAGCAAAACGTTGGGAGGCATGTCTCCCTTTGCACCCTTCTCAAACCTGAGCACCGACCCATAGTTGGGTGACTCCAGTCCGCCCTGAAAGAGTCTTCCCGTCTGCATCATCTGGCAGCCGGTATCGTGCACTGCCGCCGCTGTATGGTAGGCCGAACGCAGGAGCGCGAATTTATCCGCGTGGGTCGCCATGCGGGGAAAGATCTCCGAGATCTCAACTCCGGAAACGTTGGTTTTGATCGGCTTGAACGGCCCGCGGATGGAAGCCGGCGCGTCCGGTTTCATATCCCAGGTATCCAACTGGCTGGGCCCGCCTACCAACATCAAATGGATACAGTTGACGTCCTTGCTGGGCTGTACCGCACCCATCGCCTTGAGGCGGAAGAAGTGGGGCATCGTCAGTCCCAGGAAGCCGAGTGATCCAGCGTGCAGAAAGTCCCGCCGGCTGACACCGTCACAGAAGTGCGCTGGCTTGTCAGCATCCAGTCGAAACATAGGAATTTCTCCCAGCCGGGACAATGGGGGGAATCATCAGCCCTTCCTCCCCAAGACGTTTCCTACGCCCGATGGAGGTACGTTTCGCACTATACTCTTTTGCCTCTATCACATGGAACTCTGTTCGTCCCTCTGAACGGTAATCTAACGCCCTCGAGCGGAGCACTTCCCGATGGGTCTGCTTAAAACGGCTTTTGGGTACAATCTATACCATCGGAGGCCGCCGGCCCGTGACATACCTGGGTGGCGGCGAGACAACCTTCGCGTGAGTACTCACGTAAGTTTGTGCGCAGAACCCCTCGCGGTGAAGCTTGTGAGGACTGTGCGAGCGCGGGCCCGCGGTAGACATCGAAACATCCATTTCGAAGATGCAGATCGGTGCGTAAAGGGCCTATGAATAACAGGCGAATCAAGCTGCTGGGTGATCGGTCAAAGAATTGGATCGGCAGGTGGGGGTTTTTCGCCCGGATATGGCCTGCGATCATCTGCATTCCTTTGTTTGCTTTCAATTCGAGCGCAATCGCACAGTCAAATGCGAAGAACGTCCTCATTTTCTTTCACGTTCCTGAGCCTATTCTCAATCCTGCTTACGTGGATCAAATTGAATCCTTAGTGCGAGCCCGCGTTCCGGGGCCGGTCAACTTCTATATCGAGTACATGGATGCGACGCGAGCCGAGGACGAGAATTACCAGCGAAACCTGACAGCTTCTCTTCGAGATACCTACCGTAGCCGCAAGCTGGATCTCGTAATGTTGTCGGGGTATCCGTCGCTCGATTTGGTCGTGAGACATCGCACCGAACTATTTCCTGGCGTACCTATCGTCTACTTTTCCATGGAGAGTCGCAACATAGCGGGACGGACGTGGCCCGGAATCACAGGGGTGACTGAGACTCAGGATGTCAAGGCCGTGATTGACCTCGCTCTTCGTCTTGATCCGGATACCGGCACGATAGCTATCATCACTGGTAAATCGGATATAGAAACGTTCTGGTTGGGACAGCTCCATTCCGAACTTCTCCACTATCGAAATAAGGTAAAGGAAATTGACCTGGTTGATCTTCCGGCAGATCAGATAGTGCAAAGAGTCGATCAGCTTCCGCCAAAAACTATTGTCTTTTTTGAACTTGAGCAGCGGGAATCCATTCGACCTGCGCTTGGAGTAATGGATATCCTTGCGCAGGTCGGACAACGTCTCCCGACTTATTGCATCTTTCCCTATGTATGTGTGGGACACGGCGCAGTTGCAGGCATCGAATCGAGCGGTAGAGACGAAGTCATCACATTAGCCGCTACACTTGCAGCGCGGATTCTCTCCGGCGAGCACGTAGATGACATCCCCGTTGTTCAGCCCTCTGGAGCCCAAACCCTTGCGGACTGGCGGCAGCTTCACCGGTGGCATATCCCGGTGTCGGCACTCCCCAAAGACACACGGTTCTATAATCGTGATCTCACCCTGTGGGAGCGCGACCGCAAGTATTTCATTCCTGCCGTTGTGCTGATCGCCGCCCAGGCACTTTTGATTCTCGCTTTACTGTGGCAGCGAGCGCGTAAACGGAAAGCGGAAGCCTTAGTTCGCGAGAGCGAGAAGCGGTTCCAGGTAATGGCGGATACCACGCCTTCACTGGTCTGGATGTGTGATGCGCACGGCAAAATCACGTATATGAATGAGAGCCGGCTTGCCTTCACCGGCCTGCATCCGGATGCGGCCGCGAATCCAGCCGATAGCGACGCGTGGACCGAGTGTATCCATCCGGATGATCTGAAGAACCTTCTGGATACGGTATCCCAGGCATTAAAGACCCGGAAGCGGTTTTCCTTGGAGTATCGGCTTCGTCGAAGCGACGGGGTCTACCGTTGGATGCTGGATGTTGCAGCTCCAAGGGTGAACGGGGATGGTTCGTTTGCCGGGCTCATCGGCTCGGGGACCGATACGACAGACCAGAAGCTTGCCCAGCAGGCGCTCACAAAAGTGAGCGGTCAACTGATTGAAGCGCAGGAAAAGGAGCGCAGCCGTATCGCGAGAGATCTGCATGACGACATCTGCCAGAGGTTGGCGCTCCTGGCAATGCAGATTTCCAAGGCAAATCGCAGCGCGGATGGGTCGGCGGAGACCACGAAACAGCGCCTGCAGGAAATCCAGAAGCATTGCTGTGAAATTGCGGGTGACGTGCAATCATTGTCACACCAACTGCATTCGTCGAAACTCGACTACCTGGGTGCGGTGGCCGCCATCAAAGGGTTCTGCGACGAGTTTTCCAGGCAACACGAAGTCAGCATCAAAGTCACGGACGCGAATGTTCCTCGCGAATTGCCGCAAGACATTTCACTGTGCCTTTTCCGAGTCGCCCAGGAAGCGCTGCAAAACGCAGTGAAATACAGCGGGACGAACCAATTCACTGTGCGCGTGCTTGGCATGGTGGATTGCGTTCAACTCGTCGTCTCCGACGCGGGCGCAGGCTTTGACGTGGAGGCGGCGAAGAGTAGTCGCGGATTGGGGCTGGTTAGCATGCAAGAACGGGTACATCTGGTGCGCGGAACGCTCTCGGTCGAGTCGCAGCCCGGAAAGGGAACAAAGATCCTCGCGGTCGTGCCGCTGGTGGATGAGGACGCGGGGCAGGTCAAATTTGCGTCGAACGATGCACTCGATGATCCACTCCTAACCCATGACCGATGATCGACACTCGCTTTCTGGTCTCAGTTGGCGGTAACTCGCCAATATTTGGTCCCTTCAACTTTCACTCGCCTCTTTTTGGCGCATAACACGCATGGCGCCGCGCGACAGTGCGATAGCAGCTGCCACCCCGTTCGAGTCGCTGCGCATGAGCGTGACATCGCCGGCTTCCATTCCGTTCTCCACCGCCCGCGGAATCGCAGTTTGAAGAAAGGCCGTCATTGCAGGCTGGTCAGAAAGGCGGTTCACTTTACGGAATTCTGCAGGTCAAGACGGTAATTTTCACAGTATCCTGACACTGCATTTGCGGTGAAAAGGAGGCCTCATGAAGAAGGGTTATTGGGTAGTTGCTTATCGATCGATCTCGGATGAATCGTCGGTAAAGGCCTATGGGGCATTAGCGCTTCCGGCGGTTGAGTCATTCGGCGGGCGCTTTTTGACCAGGTCCACGAGCCAGATTCAGACCCACGAAGCCGGACTACAGCAGCGGACGATAGTTGTCGAATTCGACAGCTACGAGATTGCCCTCGCGGCTCATGAAAGCGACGCTTACCAGAAAGCGCTTCAGGCACTCGGTTCCGGAGCGGAACGCGACTTTCGCATCGTCGAGGGTGCGTAACATCTGCCGGTGACAACTTCCGTCTGGTCCAGTTCACGCCTCTTGCTTCCGGCAGCTCAATCCAAGTCGGCGTAAACCTCACATCGGCCGCAAGGCGCCAGGCGGCCATTGACCTTACGTATCGAAGGCGACACGAGCAGCAATCCAGATTGGTCCCGAGTCGGCTTCTGGCAAAGTTTTCCAGAACCGAGTTGGACTCGCTCGTTGGCATGTCCCATGCGCGTTTTTCATTACCAATCGGCCTTTCGACGCAAGAATTACGCGAGCGCCCATGGATCCCGAACAGGAGTTTCGGAACAGACCGCCGCAGGGTTAGACCGCAGCAGGTAGCAGCGCGACAAGGCGCGGACGAGTGCTTCCAGGGCATTGCATTCGCGGCCTAAGGCTTCATTTTGGCCGCCGGAAGTGCGAATGCGATATAACCCTTCGAGATCGCCGGAGGGATCACGCCGCCGGGCGGCATATAGGATCCTTCCGCCATAGGGTAGGCCCCGCCGCAAACAGCGAGCAGAATATATTCCCGTCCGTTCACTTCATACACCGCAGGTACGCCCTGCGATCCCTCCGGCAGATCTTTGCTAAAGATCAACTTCCCGGTGCTGCTGTTTAACGCGTACAACTTTCCGTCGTTGCCGGCAAACAACACGAGTCCTCCGGCTGTGATCACAAACCCGCTCCTGGGAAATGCATTGCCCCGCATCTTGTCGCTGGGGCCCGCTTGTGGCAGGTCGCCATAAGGGGTCTGCCATTTGATCTTGCCGGTATTGAGATCGTAGGCTGTGAGGGTGGTCCACGGCGGGTTAATCAGATACTCTTTCGTTTCCATAACCGGTTCTGTAACGCGATGGAGGCGCCGCGACGCCCTTTGGGTAAGGGGGCTCCGAATACGAGATGACCAAGGCTTTGATCGAAGGGATCAGGTCGTCAAGCCAAGGAATGTTCAGCTGTTCGGCCATGCGCGCAAACCAGAGCGAATCCCTGGCAGGCGCCGAACCCGGGGGCGCCAGATCGGGCCGGCTCAAAAACGCCATCAGATCATTGATCGATTGTGCCGGCAGCAAAGAAAACGCCGGCATGCCCCCTCTGCCGTTGACGATTACTTTGCGGCTCCCGTCCGGGCCCAGCCGCCTCACTGCGGTGTCGATTTCAGGCCCGCGATCTCCCTTCAGTTCCGGGCCGTGGCACATCTGGCAACGCTGTTCATACAGGGCGCGGCCCAGTTGCTCGGTGGTCGGAACACCCGGTCTGCCTTGTAGCACGGAATTGCGCGGGTGACTCGGAATCATTCCACCCGAATTCGCGGCCGTGGATTCTCCGGCCGGCACCAGCTTGAGGATCGACGGCATGTCTTTCGAGAGGACGTAAACCGTGCCGTTGGTCGTATCCGCACCGGTGCCGAAGAACAATGGGCCGCCGTTCACACCGGGAAGGACAAGCGTATCTACCCCGACCGCCGGCGGGGTATAGAAACCGGTTCTCGCTTTCGTCATGCGGTCGGTCCACCAGGCCTTCTCCTCCGGCTTCATGAACCCGGCGTAGAGGTCCTTCACCGTCACCCCCTGGCGCGCAAACGGGGGCACGACGGTCGGGATAGGTTGCGTCTTCGAGGTCACTTCACCCGGTACGTCGGCTTGCCGGAACGGGACGCTCCTCGATGGGCCAGCAGCGGCTTTCCCGTGACCCGGTCGAACACATAGAGGAAGCCATTTTTGGAGGCGAGCGCCACCGCATCCACGGTCTTACCGTCGTGCTTCACGGTTACCAGCTGGGGAGCGGAATTTGGATCGTAATCCCAAACATCGTGGTGAACCGTCTGGTAATGCCAGAGCTGCTTACCCGTGCGGGCGTCCAGGGCCAGCAGACAATCGGCATAAAGATTGTTACCTGGCCGGTCTCCGCCGTAGAACTCATACTTGGCGGACGCGACCGGGAGGTAAGCAATGCCACGCTTCTCATCAACCGTGATTTCGCCCCACACATCCACGCCGCCCATGTATTTGTAAGCATCTTTGGGCCAGGTATCGTATCCGAACTCGCCCGGACGCGGGATGGTATGGAACACCCACAGAAGCTTGCCGGTGACCACATCGAAGGCGCGAATATCCCCCGGAGGAGGCAGGTATCCTTCTCCCGTCGCGCTGCCCACAATCAGAATATTTTCAAAGATGCGGCCTGGAGTTCTGGAAGACAGCGGGGTGTTGCCCCGGTCCAGGCCAATCTTCAGGTCAAGTTTCCCGTGATCTGCGAAGGAGTCCACCAGCTTGCCGGTGCGTGCATCGATAGCCTGCAGGAAGCCCCCCGCGGACACCAGCAGGCGGCGATCCTTTCGATCCTTGCTCTCCCAGTAGTTCGCGCCGCGCTGGTCGGCGATCCCGCTGGAGCGGGCGGCACTGCCCGCGGCTGTAAAGGAATGGACCCACAGTGGCTTGCCTGTGGACGCATCCGCCGCCACCAGCGAACCCTGCTTGGCCGCGAAGTAAGCGATGTTGTCGACCACCAGCGGACTGAAGGTGTAGCTCACGTCATCCCCGGTCGGATAAGCTCCAGGCCACCTCAAGTTTGTCCACATTGCCGGTATTGATCTGTTTCAGTGGCGAATAGTGCGAGCTGTCCGGACCCCCGAGGTAATCCTTCCAGGGGGTTTGCTGCGCGGAGGACGTTCCGCCGCAGGCGAGCGCGACGGCCACGGGGAAAACTAGCCAAGGCTTGCTCATCATCACCCCTTGGTTCTGCCCGCTGCGATTCACTGCGGAATTTCAGGGTTGAATGCTCGTTTTGCCGGCCAGAACCACTGCTGCTTTAAGTTCCTTGGGGGAGTAGGAGGATGCTATCACCTTATCTAGCTCTTTGTGGACTTAGTCTTTTTGGGGGCACTCAATAGTAACCGGAACTGTTGCGGCCTTACGCTTTTTATCTGCTTTGGACGTTAAGGGGACGTTAAGGCGACGCCGTTACACGTTAGGGGGGATAGGTTGTCCATTTAATGTCCCTCAATGTCCAGATACAAGACCATCAGATCTTGATTTTGAATTTGATGAAATCCTAAAGCCAGACTTACAATCCCTTAATGATTACTGAACGTTCCGCCCGTCCCTGACCTGAGGAGGGACACGCCGACAGTTATCCTGTACACGGTGTGAACTGGAGCCGCTGGGAAGACCGATGCGGGCGGCGGCCAAGCGGTCACTGAAACCCCTTTTCTGCGGGCAGTTCAGCCCATACACCATCCCTGAACCAGGTCAGGCTGCTCTACCGACTCCCATTACCAGTGTTGTTTTTCGTGTTACCGGAGCCGCACAGGCCATTTTCCGCAATTTCGCGCAAATATTACCATCGTAAATAAATAACCTCTTCGGATACATTTTGGGGATTGCGATCTCCAGTTCTCTGCTAACTTTGAGAGCAATCGACTCTACGATCGATCTCGGTTCGAGATGGGAATCGTCTATGGGAATCGCTACGTTCTGGAAAGCCGCAAAACAGCCGGATGTTCTGAAAACGAATAACACACGGGCCTCACATCTTAGTGCAGCTCTGGAATATGGCGTCCAACCTGCCGCCGTCGTCGACCCGTACCATTTAAGCAGAAATGGCTCGGTGCGGGAGCCGGAGAAAGTTGTTCCGTCGTCTGAACATCAAGGGCAAATCATAGGTCTGGACATCATCCGATGCGTGGCGGCACTCTACGTCATGCTGTACCACTACGGGTGCTGGATCTGGGCGGGAAGCGACTTGCCGGGAGTCTTTGGTGTACAAGATCATTGGATGGCCCCGTTCTCCTGGCCAGGATGGATCGGGGTTGAGATCTTCTTCGTTCTATCCGGGGTTGTCATTGCTTACTCGGCACAAAGCAACACGGCAAGCGGCTTCGCGAAAAGCCGCATCATTCGTCTTTATCCCACCGCCTGGATATGTACGGCGATCACCTTCGTGACGGCCGGGCTCTTCGAGGGCTCGAAATACTGGTGGTCAAGCCTCAAGCCGCTAGCACATACGATCGTCATTACCCCATGGACGACCAACTGGATAGACGCATCTTTCTGGACACTGCCAATAGAGCTCAGCTTCTACCTGATCATCTTTCTGTTACTTGCCTTCAGGATTTATGAGCGCCTGGGTATTACCATGATGACTCTTGGCGTCTCGACAACGATTCTGGCCGTGTATCGCTGTGGCATGGAGGCCGGCCTTTATGGTGGTGGTCATATCGGCGCAAAGATAATGGCGTTCGCACAAAATCAGAAGTACTTCTTTCTCCTGGCCAATCACGGCATGTTTTTCGCTCTTGGCAGCCTGATTTGGCTCTGTCTGCTGCAGCGGCTGACCCCGGGCAGGCTAATCGGGGCGGCCGTGTGCACCGTAGGATGCGTGGCCGAGATTTACCTGCATTCCCGTCTATTCGTCACAGACGCAGAGCACCGCGGTTTAGCCGCCATTGAAGGAGCTCGGTGTCACGCACTGCTTCCGATGACGATATGGGTGCTGGCCGTCCTCGCGATTATCGGCTCTGTGTCGTTTAATGCAAGGGTAAGCGCGCTGGTGGGTTCCAGAGGCGCGAAGGTTATCAGGCGTCTGGGGCTGATGACGTACCCGCTGTACCTGCTCCATCACAAGGCCGGCTACGAGATCATCTACCAGCTGCAGCGGCGGTTTGGTTTTTCGACCTCGGTTTTCCTTACAGGCAGCCTAATGATCATATTGAGCTTCATCGTCGTCCGCTTCCTTGAAAAACCGCTGCAGAAGGTCTTTAAAGTTGCGCTGGGAGTGCCACCCAAGCAGAACACGAATCCCGCCTCAACGTGATCAGCGATTGGCACGCAACTTGCGCCGAGTAGTGCTGTCGTTTTCCAAGTGGCTGTCGCGCGGTACTTCTCCGAGGTTGTCGGTTCTCAGCGCTTCCGAATCGCATAGGTTGTCTACAAGATCAGTGCAGTGTTGAGGGGCGCCAAGTCTACAGGTTACGTACAGCAAAGGGCGTTTATGAGGACTCAACTCATCTCCTGTCGCTTGCCAAAAGCCGATAGCGCTCTATTACGGTCGTCGCTCTTTCACCACCTGTGCCGTATCGTCTCTTCTTCGTCAGGTGAGCGTCGGCGAGGGAGTCCCTTTGCCGAGGCCTCGGATCCAGGTGGTTCACGGAACGGTTCCACAGAAATGCGCTCGTAACACACTTCCAGCACCGTCAGGTATTCTGTCCCGCCCGGCGCTTGGAGAACTACGCTGTCACCCGCTGCCGACTTCATCAACGCGCGCCCCAGAGGTGACACCCAACTGATGTGGTTGCGGTTGAGATCGACCTCGTCCGTGCCTACGATGCTCACCACTCGCTCCGCTCCCGCGGCATTGGCATAGCGCACGGTCGCCCCGAAGAATGCCCTCGTCTCCGCCTGCCCCGCTCTCGGAGCTTCCGGGTCCACCACTTCCGCGGCTTCGATTCGCTTCGTGAGAAAGCGAATCCGCCCATCGATCTGCCGCAGCCGCCGCTTGCCGTACTGATAGTCGGCGTTTTCACTGCGATCGCCGTTGCCGGCAGCCCACGCCACCACCTCCGCCACGGCCGGGCGGTCCCTGGTGAGCAGAAACCGGTGCTCATCTTTGAGGCGCTGCAGCCCGCTCGGCGTTATGTAGTTCTTGCCTCGCGTCGCGGGCTCGTCCCCTTGTGGTTTTCTCGTAAACCCTTTCCGCATCTCGTAGTCCTCCCAGCGCGAATCCAGTGGGTGCCCCCAATGGATGCGGATGAACGCCGATGGAAAACACTGTAGGTCATCCACGTTCATGGCAGTTCATCTGCGGCCCTAACTGATTTTTTCACGTCTTCCGGTCCCTTAGCGATCCTATCCATCATCTCGGACAAGTGCCGGCTAAGGCACTCTTGGGTAGATCAGGAGATCTAGGAGAGATCTAGCGACAGCATACGAGTTTGTCGGAGATAGAATTTTGCACACTATATGTTGTAGCCGAACGAGGGGTCTTGGGCTGCATATTGCGGTTAATGCGCGCAAAAAATCATTTCTCCGACACACTCATACCTATTCCCGACAATTCTGCAATGGGTTGCGCCATCATGACGCTGCATTTGGACGAACCGGCTTCTCGGAGATGTAGGAGACGGTAGTGATGCGGGGAGTTTGGGGCCGCCTTTTGCGGCGACCAACTCATAGACGCCGAGCATTT
>CAWGDP010000036.1:0-132044 GCA_963821315.1 uncultured Acidobacteriaceae bacterium
ATCGGGCCGCCGCGGAGACCAACGATTCTGGCCTGCAGGCTTGCGTCCGTTTTTATGCGAATGGCGAGGAGGTCGAGCGGGCGCGGGAGACGTTGAAAACCGTTAAGCCGGGTACGCTCGTCGCTCTCTCGGTCGGCGAGCCCTTGGTCTACTCCGACGCCGTGCAGAGGTTCTGGACGCGGCATTACCAATCGGCCTTCAGCGAGCGGAATGCCGGAGCGGAAGGCGAGTGCCTCATCTCCGGTAAATCTGGACCCATTGCCCCGACGCACGACAAGATCAAAGGCACCTCCAGCCTGGGGGGGCAGGCCGCCGGTGTTGCTTTGATGTCATTTGATAAGCCGGCCTTTCGCTCCTATGGTTGGGAGCAGAACGAGAATAGTCCGGTGTCACCCGATCGCGCCCAGGCCTACGTGCTGGCGCTCAACGACCTGCTTCGTCTGGGCAAGGCGCAGTCCTCGCGAAAGGATATTGCGGGCATAGGCTTCATCTTCTGGACCCGGCACAGGGACGACTTCAATTTATGGGCGGTGCTCGACCCTCCGCCGCCACCGGCAGAGGATGAAGCCCCGTCGCCGGAGGCGGTCGACGCCCTGCTGAACTTTGACCATCGAGTCGATCCCAGCGAGAACGATTTTTATCTTGCTGGAGTCTCCGGGAACGGGGGCAGGCTGCGCATCCGCTACTGGGTGACGGAGACGTTAGCGCAGGTCAAGTCCAATCTCCGGCAATGGCACGAGCAACTGCGTGTGGACTGGCCATGGGACGACCCAGGCCCGATCCGCGTGTGGCAACTTGAAAATGTCCTTGACCGCGAGGGTAAGCCACCCGCCCACCAGACGCTTGCTCTGTTACGGCGCGCCGTCGAGGGTAGGGCGCAACCGCTCGGCTATGGGATGCTCTCTGCCGCGCTCAGCAGGCTCCGCCATCCCGAGGAAAACGTGAAGCGCGGCGACGGCAAACGCAAAGACCCGATGCGGCTTTCACGGCTCCGAATTCCCGTCGGCCTGATTCGGCTATGCCTCAACGATCTGCAAGCGAAAGGAGTACCGGAAATGAAAGAAGGGCTTGACCCGGACTGTCCCATCCCCGCCTATGTTTGCGGCAGACTCATGGCAGAGTACGAAAACCTGCAGCGCGTATCGAGCGAGGGTGAGGTGAACTCTTCCGTGCTTGACCGCTACTTTTCCTTGGCATCGACCTATCCAGCCGCTGCCTTCCCCAAAATGAACGATCTTGCGCAAAACCATCTCCGCAAGATTCGCAGAGACAAGCCGGGCGCGTATGTAACGATCCAGCGGCATTTGTGCGAACTCCACGACAAACTGCAACCGAGCGAAGCCGGACCCTACCCCGGAAAGCTTGGTCTTGAAGGCCAGGGACTCTTTGCTCTCGGCTACTACCATCAGAAGGCAGCGTCGATCACCCGGGCGCGCGACCACAAGCAGCTCAACGAATCAGCCAGGACTTCCGAACTACAGGAGAACTCATAACGATGAGCACGACTGAAAACACGTTAATCGAAAACCGCTACGACTTTGTCTATCTCTTCGACTGCCAGGATGGGAACCCCAACGGCGATCCCGACGCTGACAACAGCCCGCGCACAGACCCGGAAACCTCACAAGGCCTGGTCTCCGATGTTTGTATCAAGCGTAAGATTCGCGATTTCGTTTCTTACGCGAACCCGAACCCGGGCGCGCTGGAGACAAGCGAGTACAACATCTTCGTTCAGAGCGGTAACACGCTGGAAAGCCGGCAGAGATTGCCCTTCGAGCAGATTACGGAGCCGGAAAAAATCGAGGCCAAGGGTAAGGACACCAAGCCCAAGGACATCGAAACAGCTCGGAAGTGGATGTGCAAGCATTTCTTCGACATCCGTGCATTCGGTGCAGTCATGAGCACGACGGACTTTAACTGCGGCCAAGTGCGCGGGCCAGCCCAGGTGACCTTCTCACGCTCGATCGACCGGATTCTCCCCTCGGAACACACCATCTCACGGCAGGCTTTTACCGGGGAAAAGGACATCAAGTCCGGCACAGGAACACTCGGCCGCAAGCACACTATCCCTTATGGGCTGTACCGCGGATACGGCTTCATCAACCCGGTCTTCGCCGCGCAGACGGGCTTTGGCGAAAAGGACCTGGCGCTCCTTTGGAAGGCGCTGGGCAACCTCTTTGAACTCGACCGTTCGGCGGCGCGGGGTAAGATGGCGGTCCGCGGGCTGCATATTTTCAAGCACGAGTGCAAGCTTGGCAATGCGCAGGCGCAAGGCTTGTTCGACCGCATCCTGGTGAAGAAGAACGACGGCGTGGAGACGCCGCGATCATTTTCCGACTACACCGTAGGGCCGCCCGTCCCCGAGGCCCTGCCGCCGGGTGTCACCACCTTGACGGTTTGGCTCTGGCATAATTTCGCCGGCGACCTAGAGGAAAGTATGTACTCCGAAGACGAACTCCTCCCGCTTTCCGGCCTGCAGCACCTCGCTTTTTGCGAGCGCCGCTGGGCGCTGGTCCACTTGGAGCAACAGTGGGAGGAGAATGTCTTCACCGCCGAGGGTGCGCTGCTACACGAGAAGGCGCACTCGGGGGCGATCGAGTCGCGGCCGGGCGCTCTCATCCGCCGAACTTTGCCGCTGCATTCCTATCGACTCGGCCTCTCTGGGCAGGCGGACATCGTTGAATTCTTGCCCTGTAGTGCCAGCCAGCAAGGCATCGCGTTCCCTCGACGCAGGGGCAGTTGGCGTCCGTTTCCCATTGAATACAAGCGCTGCCGCGACAAGGCAGGCAGCGAGGCCTACCGTATCCAGCTGTGCGCGCAGGCGCTCTGCCTGGAGGAGATGCTCGCTGTCGAGGTGCCTGCCGGAGCGGTCTTTGACGGCAAGGCGAAGCGCCGGACGGAAGTCGTCTTCGACGGCGAACTCCGGGCGCAACTCGAGCGGCTCGCATTGCGCATGCATGAGATTTACCGCTCGCGCCGCACCCCAACTGCCGTCTTCGCGAAGAAGTGTGATAGCTGCTCGATGAAACCGGTCTGCCTGCCGGCGGCGACTGGATCGGCCAGCGCGTCCGAGTATCTGCGCCGCTTCGCCGCCGCTAACCTCCGCCAGACACCGCCCGGAGCCGAGGATCCACGGTTGCGACCAGTAGGTGATCCGAACGGCGAAGTTCACGGAAAGTTTCTCCCAAACGACTGAAGGCGGGCATGTTATGTTGAAGCCGTCGCGCCCCATACGGGGCGCGTGGATTGAAACACCATAAGCGGCACGGGACCTGGTGCCTTTTCGTGTCGCGCCCCATACGGGGCGCGTGGATTGAAACAATGGCTTCACGGTAGCAGCGCCTACGTATTAGAGTCGCGCCCCATACGGGGCGCGTGGATTGAAACTCGCTCCTGCTCCAATTTCCTGATGCGTGCCTCGGTCGCGCCCCATACGGGGCGCGTGGATTGAAACCCAAAAACTCCGCATTATTCCGAAACGTACCCAAGTCGCGCCCCATACGGGGCGCGTGGATTGAAACTGCCGGTTTGCCCAACGGACCTAGTTGAGTTTGTGTCGCGCCCCGTATGGGGCGCGTGGATTGAAACATGTCCGGCTTGTATCGGTAAGCACAGGAGAACTCGTCGCGCCCCGTACGGGCGCGTGGATTGAAACCCCAACCGCCCAAAGATACTCGCCCCGTTTTAAGTCTGCGCCCCGGAGCGCGTGGATTGAAACAGATACCCGATGTTGATGCTGGTCAAGCCGCTGATCAACGCGCGCGGCACCTGGACCTACCTTTGCGGCTCGCTGGAAATACCGGCAACGCGGCAAGCTGCTCGAAGATGCGTCCCACTACTTTGTCGACATGTTTGAGTTACAAGCCGGCATAGGCCGCCAGCTGGCAAAGCTCTCCGGCGCAGAATCCGGAATGATTACTTCCGGATCGGCTGGTGCGATTGCCTCGGCGACGGCGGGCTGCATTGCCGGATCGGATCCAAACCATGTGTGGCAACTGCCCGACACCACCGGACTCAAAAACGAAGTGATCATCATGCCTCGCAGGAGCGCCTTCGACAGCGCCATCCGCCTCACTGGAGGCAAACTTGTGGTTGTCGATGCAGTGGAGAAATTGCAGGCAGCCATTACTCCGCAAACGGCCATGTTGTACACCGATTGGGCGGACGACGAACCCATTCAGGGGATACTCAGGATCACCAAGCCCGCGGGTGTACCCATCCTGGTGGACCTCGCGGACCGCATTCCTCCCTTTTCGAACTTCACGCACTACGCAAAGTTAGGCGTGGATATGTACTGTTTCAGCGGCGGCAAAGGTCTTTGCGGCCCGCAATGCGCCGGAGTGTTGCTGGGCCGGAAGGATCTGATCGATGCGGCTCTTTACAACAGCAGTCCATGGGAAGGAGCCGTGTGCAGACCCATGAAGGTCGGCAAGGAAGAAATGATGGGGATGTTGGCCGCGGTTCAATATTGGGCGACTGCGGATATGGACGCGGTCAACAAGGAATGGCAGAGCCGCGTGGAACGCATCAAAACATTAGTGGATACAGTGCCTGGGGTGACTACGAACATCACGGTCCCTACAGACGGAAATAGTTATCCGACGCTGACCGTGAGCTGGGACGCACAGAAATTAGGTTTGACGCTGGCAGAATGTGAACAGCAGCTGCGCGACAGTAACCCCCGGATTGATGTGCTGGGCGGCAGCAATCCCAGTGGGGTTCTGGGGCGGCTCAGGAACGATACCGCAACGCAACACAGAGCAGGCCGGCCAGCGCGCTTGCAGATTATATCCATGACCCTGCAGCCCGGTGAGGACCTGATCGTCGGCAACCGCCTTCGCCAGATCCTCAACAAAGCGCGCAAGCAATCTGCGTCTGCGTGATTCCGACAGGACGAATGGAGACGAAATAGCCCCCGGGTTCCCCCCTTGTCCCCTTTACATCATGCCCACATTCTTCTCGATCTGTTCAATGATCTTTCGCGTTCGGAAGTAATCTGCGCTCCTGAGATTTGGTAACTGCATCTGAAAACTAATTCGCTTTAACCGAAACCATCACAGATTGCATCTATAGAGTGCCCATCCCTTCGTCGGTTTCACGATAGGTGTATCCAGTGAACTGCCCCTACGGGCAGCTCACCAGGAAAGCCCACGTCACTCAGGCCCGGATCGGACAAAGTGATCGTGAAACCGCGATAGCAGAAGCCTCTACATGGGAGGAGCACCTTGATGACGTTCAATAGACCACGCCCCGGATCGATCTTCATCGGCCGGCCCTTCAGTCCGCAACCAGGTACTCATCCTCCCGCTGAGCCTACCCACGACCTTCCTCTCTCCATCCCTCCCTCTGGTGATGCGGAAATCCTCAGTCCCGGGGAAGACCTGCGGCAAGCACCGCCCATCGCCGGCACGGTACAGTCCGCTCCCACCGCCACCGGCCGGCATGCGGACATCGTCTGTCTCTCCGATATCCAACCCCGGCCCCTTGAATGGCTCTGGAAAGATAGGCTCGCGTCGGGCACCTTGGCCATGCTCTCCGGCGACCCCGGAGCGGGGAAGACGTGGGTCGCGCTGGCCATCGCAGCCGCGCTCAGTCGTGGCCGGGCGCCGTTCAGCGGCGAAGCCCTCGAACCGGCCACGGTTCTTTACGCCTCGACGCAGAACGCATTTTCCGAAGTAGTTCGCCCGCGCTTCGCAAAGCTCGATGGCGATGCCACGCGCCTGCTGTTGTTACGCGGAGTCGTCTCCGATCCCTCTGAGCAACCTGCCTCCCTCAGTCTCCACGATATCCCGGTCCTCGAAGATGCGCTCCACCGAACCCAGGCGAGTCTGCTGGTCGTCGACCCCTTGCACAGCTATTTTGGTGCAAGCGTCCCCCCTGGGCGGCGAAAGGAAGTGCTCGACAGCCTCGCACTGCTTGCCCATCGGCATCGCTGCTGTATTCTCTTCGTCCGCCATCTCAGTAAGCGTGGTGGTTCCAGAACCATGCGCTCCATTGAGCTGTCAGGAGCCGTCCGCACGGAGTTCCTGGCCGGTAGTTCACCCGACGCGCCGTCCTGTTCCGCCCTGCTGCAGGTCAAGTCCAATTTGGGTCCCCTCGCTCCCGCTCTGGGATACAGGATTGACGACGCGGGGCACTTCGCCTGGACTGGCCTCAGCAAACTCACCCCGGAGGAAATGCTCACTGACCGGCCCACCGGTGCAGGCCAACCCAAACGCAAGTTTGCGGCCGAATGGTTGCGCCAGAGCTTGCAGGCCGGCGTCCGCTCCCAATACAGCCTTGAGATGGACGCGCAGCGCGACGGAGTTTCCGTCGCCACCCTGCGGCGCTGCAAATTCGATCTCGGCGTCACCAGCGCCAAAGACGGAAAAACTGGCTCGTGGTATTGGTCTTTGCCCGCTGCTGCGGAGGAAGAGCGGCAAGGCGCTCAGGGGGCAAGATGATCATCGCTACGCGTGTTTTTTTATGCAGAAATTTTGAGCACCTTCGTCAAACAAAGGACTTAGCGCAGTGCTTTGTATCAGGGCACGCAGGCTCCTAAAAAACTGACGCTTTGTATCAGGGCACGACTTTACAGGCTACGGAAAAAGTTAGGACGAAGGGCACGGCTTCAGCCGTGCTGTCAGATACGGTGCTGATGAGGCCTTTAGGCCCTGAGGTACGTTTTTTCGGAGGGGTCCGGGCTCTACCGTTCGCGAAAAAGCCCATGCTTTGTGTCAGGGCACGACTTTAGTCGGGCCGAAAAAAGCCGCAGCTATGAGGGCTTTAGCCCCTGAGGTCTTGCTTTCCTCCCC
Organism: uncultured Acidobacteriaceae bacterium; assembly: GCA_963821315.1. Lineage (GTDB taxonomy): Bacteria > Acidobacteriota > Terriglobia > Terriglobales > Acidobacteriaceae > PALSA-350. Next base: position 6,795 of record CAWGDP010000036.1, read on the forward strand.
GGTGCAGACTTCTTTCGCAGCCCGTTCAGTCGTCCCGAAAAGGGTCAGTAGGACGAGGGCTTTTAGCCCCCGGGCGCTATTTCCCTCTCAGTTCGGCTTCGGGCAGCATTCGGCAACTCAACCTAAGAGGAGGAGATTACCTTTGCAGCATTCAATAGCGGCATCACCGCTCCTGGCGGCGATCAGCTCAGTGCACCTCGGCATCGAAGACGCCCGTCTCGACCGTGTTCGCGTGCTTCATCTGGATGAAGATGCGATACCGGCCTGGCGAGGGAAAGCCGTAAGGGAACTCGACCGTGGGCGGGATGTTTGCCGCCATCTCACCGGCTTGGTGGTGCCCATCCACCGCCATGTCCATGCCGCCCATCGCGCCGGCATCCGCCATCTCCCCCGAACCGCCATTGGCCAGCATCATGGCTTGCATGGCAGCGGAGCCTTCGGGATGCGTGTGGGCAAAAACCGTGCCGTCCGTCTTGACGAACGCCGCGTGCCCGGCCATCCCCAGGTAAGGCCGCACATCGGCGGCAGGCTGGCCGGCAGCGTCCAGCAGCCGGAAGCGAAAGCTGTAGCCGGTATTGGCGCTGAGTTCGGTGGGGCGGTCCCAAACCATGGTGTAGCCGTCGGGCAGCTTATAGGCCGTTCCCAGCTCACCCTGCGACAGCGCCGGCGGCGCACCCGACGCGTCTTCTGCCGCCAGCGGAGCTGGCGGCATATTCGCTGGAACCACCAGCTCGGCGGTAAGGGTCTCCGGGAAACCGTTGGCATGAACAATGTCTGCGTAGAGCCGGTAGGTGCCCGCAGGCATGGAGGGCAGGGTCATCCGCAGATGTTTGGCGGAGACCGGTGCCGGATGCAGATGGAAGACCGCATCCATCTCCGGCTGCCGTATGGCGTAAAGATGCATCAGGTGGCCGTGATCCGGCAGCAGTTCGTCATCGGAAAGCGCTCGGAATATGTGCTTCGTGTCGCTGTCGTAGTTACCAATCTTCAGATCGAGCGTATTGCCGGAGAGCGTGGGGCTCAGGCTAAGCGGGTGATAAATGTCCGCAGCGTAAGCCCTGGCTTCGACGTTCCACCACTTGTAACCGCCGTAGACGATCAGGGTTGTGACCGCCAGCGTGATAAAGCCGGCGACCAGCGCGCGCCGGCGTGCGCTTGGGCCGCCCACCACGCCAGGGGTAAGACGCGACTGGCCAACGGCAGCCGCAACGATGCCCACGATGCCAACCATCAGCAGGACGCCGAGCACTGCGAGCATGATGCCCAGCGGACGCTGCATGGGCAGAATGGAAAGCGGCATCGCGGGCACCGGAACGCTGCTGCTGGCCTTGCCCGACGGCCCATCGAGATCGAAGTGCACCTCCCACGAGCCGGGAGCCATCAGCCAAAGCGAGCCGGTAAAGAAAGCCGGGTCGTCGGCCGAAGGCTTCATGGGGTCAGAGCTGGGTGGGTGTTTTGAGGCTTCGCCGGTGAGCGGGGTTGGGGTGATACGGATGGAGCTGACCGCTGCCCCGGAGCTTCGCACTTCAATCGTGGCCACGCCCGGAATCACGTTAGGTGTGCGAATGGTGACGAACAGCTTGTACGGTCCCGCGTTCACCTGCTCGTACACATCCTTGCTTCCGATATGCGCGTGCGCTGGCAGGACCAGGGCAAGAGAAAGAAGCAAGGTGAACCAGGGGCGCCGCAACTTCATCGCTGTACACCACGCATCCAGCGGCCGAAAAGCAGCCCCAGCCACGCGGAGATGGAAGCGTAGACAGCGGCTCGCAACAGACCGGCGTAGAGAACCAATCCATGATCGGGATGAAACCACTGGCGCAAGCGGTCGAAGCCATCGGCGCGCGAGTTGTACTGGAAATAGATGGTGCCGAAGAAGCGGTTCTTACTGGCGTCAGAAAGCAGGAACTTGGCAAAGTTCCATTCCACAGCGGTGAGGACGGCGATAAAAAGCACGCCGGAGACCAGGGCAATCTGCCACGGTTTCCAATTCTTCACCCGCTGCCACAGCAGATCGAGCGCCAGCGCAGGCACCACGATCAGGATAGGAAACTTCGCCGGCACGAAATGCGTCACGGGATAGAACACCGGGCCAAGCTTGGGCTGAGCGGGAAAGAGAGGAAGGATGAGGATTTCGGCAATGACAAACACGCTATACACGGTAGCCGTTGCAGTCGCAGCCCAACGCGACCGAGACGCCTGCCAAAAGGCGGCAAAGAAGAAGGGCAGCGCGATCCCCATGGCAATATAGGCAGCCGCCTGGTGCAGTTCGACGTCCCAGGTGTACTCCTGCAGAAAGAACATTTGGCCGATAATCGCGAGTCCCGCAACATAAAGAAAGAGCCGCTGCAGGCGCTTAAAGCCAACTGCATCGACATCGGCGGCACGATTCATCGCCGCCAGAATGAGAAACATGACCCCCATAGAAATGCCGCGCAGACCGAGGATGAGCAACGCATGAGGCGGGCTGACGATCTTGACATCCAGGCCATAAGCGTTATGCCACCAGTTATCGAAGGGAGCCGAGGTGAGCATGGCGACGCCTCCCCAGCCGGCGAGGAAAACGCCCAGCGGGGCGCGCAGTCCAAAAACACTGACCGACGCGGCCGTCAACTCAGGGTCGCGAAAAAAAGTGCACTTGACCACCAGCCAGGCGCAGATGATGGCAGCGACCACGCCGCAGACCTGGATGGCCATGTGCGCCGGGGTCCAGAAAGTATCGCGGCCGATGGACCGATGCCAGGAGACGTCCCAGGCGCCCCCAATGGAGGACGACGTAATCGCCAGCACCCCGGCCCAGATGTACCAGGGAATGGTGCCGCGGCGAGCCTTTACTTGAGCGCCGGCGACACCGGCGGGAGAGGCGAAGACGGCCGGGTGATTGGCGGCTGTGGACATGCTTCCTCCAATTCAGACGTGCACAAGGTCATGATACGACGCCCTACATGGCGACGTTCCTTTGGCGTTTTGACACAATGTTTCCTTATTGATATTGTTCCCAGCGTGAAGGTGCTTTCTCGTGTGGCACGCATTTGCCTCGGTTTGGCAGCTTCAGGGCTGGCCGCGGCCCAGTTTCAAGTCCAGGCCCAATCCACTGGCGCTCCCGAATGGCCAACCGGCAGTTTCGACCAGCAGCGCGACGGGTGGCAGAGAAACGAAACCAAAATTACCGTCGACAACGCCAAAAACATCCGTCTGCTTTGGAAGCTGAAGACCGATAACAAGCCGATGGGGATGCAGTCGTTTCGCGAGCCACTCATCGTTGCCGGCGTGAACGCGGGCGGCGGGGTGAAAACGCTGGCAATTCTCGCCGGCTCCTCCGATGACGTGTATGCGGTTGATGCCGCCAGCGGCACGCTGCTCTGGCAGAAGCACCTGAAGTGGGCGTCAGACAGGCCCGAGGAGCCGGGGCAGGGCGCCGGCTTTATTTGCAACAACGCGTTGACTGCGACCCCCGTGGTTACCCCGGCAGGAGCGGAGAAGCGCTTCGTCTATGTTCTCGGCAACGACGGCTATCTGCGCACCCTGGACCTGGCAACCGGCGACGAAACCGAGGCGCCCATCAAGATGTTGCCCGCGCCTTACGGCAAAGCATACGGCCTCAACCTGGTGAACAACATCGTCTACACCGTGAGCGGGCAAGCCTGCCACGGGGTGCCCAATGAGTTGTATGCCGTCGACCTCGCCAACAAGAAGGCTTTTAATTCCACTCCTCCGCAGGGCGGAATCTTCGGCACGGCAGGCCCAGCGGTCGGCGCCGACGGCACTATCTATTTTGAAACGGGAGACGGCGTTTACGACGTCGCGGCTGGAAAGTTATCGACCACCGTGCAGGCCTACACCTCCTCCAACGACAACCTGACGCTCAAGGACTATTACACCCCCAGCAACCACGAGTGGCTGACCAAGCGAGACCTGGACATGAACACCACTCCCGTCGTCTTTCCTTATCAGGGACGGGATCTCCTGGTTGGCTCAGGCAAGGAAGGCCGCTATTTCCTGATGGACAGCAAATCGCTGGGCGGCCCGGACCATGAAACGCCTCTCTATCGCAGCCCCCTGGTTTCCAACAAGAACGTGAATTTTCAGACCGAAGGCACCTGGGGCAGCTTTGCCAGTTGGGAGAGCCCCGATGGCACGCGCTGGGTGCTCGCGCCCATTGGCGGCCCGGTGGCGGTGGACTTTCCCGTCTCCTACGGCCCAACCCCCAATGGCGGCGTAATCGCGCTCAAGTTGAAAGACACCGCGGGAAAAATGGAGCTGGCTCCGGCCTGGCTTTCACGCGACATGATGACCGCCGAGCCGCCGGTAGTCGCCAATGGTGTCGTCTTTGTACTCGCGGCCGGTGAGTTCACTGCCCAGGCCGACGACGTGCTAGGCGGACTGTTCAGCTACGAAGCGAGGATCAAGAATTCCATTCCGGCCAAGCTCTACGCGCTCGATGCCACCACCGGAAAGGAACTCTACTCCAGCGGAGACCAGGTGACTTCGTTTTTGCATCAAGCCGGCATCGCCGTCGCTGGCGGCCGGGTGATCTTCGGCACCTTCGACGGGACCATTTACTGCTTTGGCCTGGAGTGAAAACTCCATGAGGACGAGATGGATGCGTAGATTGCTCGCCATGCCCGCAATTCAGGCAATGACCCTTGGTTTTGCGGGCGCGATGTTACTGTCGGGCGTAGCCCGCGCGCAAGGCACTCCTCGTGGGTTCTGGACCGCGCCCGATGCCGACGCGGCGCATAACAACTGGCAGAAGGCGGAAACAGAAATCACCACCGCGACTGTGGGCAAAGAGTTCAAGTTTCTGTGGAAGCTCAAGCTCGGCACCGGGTCCGCGAGAGCATCGTCTTTCAGCGAGCCCATTCTCTTTCCCGGCCTGATCACCGGCCGCGGCTTCAAAGACCTCGCACTCTGGGCCGACGCAAACACCTTGTATGCTGTGGACTCCGAACTGGGAACACTGGTTTGGCAGAAGGACTTCAAGCTCCCTCATCAGGCTTGCGGCGGTTCGAACATTCAGGTCATCGCCGAAGCTCCGCAAGTCATTCATTTCGGCGTGCACAAGCCGGCCACTCCTCGCCCGGCAACGCCTCCCCCACCTGAGGAACCGCTCGCCCCTTCCGCGCGCCGTGTGGGCGTTGCTGCCGGAGGCGGATATTTCGGGTTGAGAGGCGTCTATGTTTTAACCGGCGATGGCTACCTGCACGAACAGATCATGGCCACCGGGCTGGACTATGCTCCGCCGGTAAAGTTTTTCCCCGCGCCCGGTGGAAGCTCCTTCGGGCTCAACATGGACGACAAAATCGTCTACACCGCTGCGGGCTCCGGTTGCAAAAATGTTGCCGATGCCATTTGGTCCATCGACCTGAACACACCGGACTACACCGTCAGCAGCTATAAACCTCAGAAACTGAGCGTGGCTGGTTTAACCGGGCCGGCCATCGGCGACGGCACCGCGTACATAACCACCGGTACCGGGCCGGATGATCCCGCTGCGGGCCTCTATGCCAACAGCGTGGTGGCCCTCAACGCAAAAGACCTGAAGGTGAAGGACTGGTATACCCCTTCCGACGCCGCGAAAAGCAAGACACTCAATGCCACACCGGTAGTCTTTACCCTGAAGGATAAGGAACTGATCGCTGCTCCCGGAAAAGACGGCACGCTCGTTTTGCTGGATAGCGCCTCGTTAGGCGGAGCCGATCATCACACTCCTCTGTTCCAGACAGACAAGGTTGCCGAGTCGGGCAAGCGCGGCGCCTGGGAGAGCCTGGCGAGTTGGCAGGATAAATCCGGCGCCACCTGGGTGTTCGTGTCGATAGACGGCCCGGTATCGCCCGATGCGAAATTTGCCACCACCAACGGCACAGCAACGCATGGCAGTATCGTGGCCTTCAAGGTGGAGGAGAAAGACGGGCACCCGGTGCTGACGCCCAGTTGGATCTCTCGCGATCTCAAAAATCCGGCGCCCCCGGCAATTGCCAACGGAGTGGTCTTTGCCCTCGACGGAGGCGATGGATCCAGCCACGCCACTCTCTACGCTCTCGATGCCGCCACCGGCAAGGAACTGTATTCCAGCGGCGACGCAATCGAAACCTATACGCACTTGGCCGGTATGTCTGTTGGCGACGGTCATGTATTCTTCACCACCCACGACAACACGCTCTACTCCTTCGGCATTCCGCTGGAGCACTAGTAGGCGCGAGATAAGGCAGTCAATGCGGACCAGAGCCCAGATAAAAGAAGCCATCGACGCCGGCGCAGGCATATTGCGGTTGGAACCCTCCTGGGTGCCCCGATCGTTCATGATTCCCGGACGCAGGTTGAAGCTCCACCCGGACGATCTCTACGCCTTCGGCGGCCATCGCGGCGGCATCAACGAGCGCTGGTTTTCCTCGACCACCAAGGCATCGAACGGACCGGACACCCTGCCCGACGAGGGGCTGAGTTACGTCCGGCCCAAGAGCGGCGGCAAATTTCTGTTAAAAGAGGCGGTCGAGGTTGCCGGAGACCTGTTGCTGGGCGCCGACGTGATGGAGCGCGAAGGCGGCTGGAACCTGCTGTGCAAGTTCTTCGACAACATGGGCCCCATTCCCCACCACATGCACCAGAGCGATCCTTTCGCCAAGCTCGTGGGGCAAAAGGGAAAGCCGGAAGCCTATTACTTCCCTCCGCAATACAACCAGGTGCAGAACAATTTTCCCCACACCTACATGGGCCTGGAGCCGGGCACGACCAAGGAAGACATCCGGCGCTGCCTGGAAAAATGGAATCAGGGCGACAACGGAATTCTTTTTCACGCCCGTGCCTATCGTCTGGAGCCCGGCGCGGGTTGGCAAATCAACCCCGGTATTTTGCACGCTCCGGGATCGCTGGTGACCTACGAGCCGCAGGTGAACAGCGATGTATTTGCCATGTTCCAGTCCGAGGTGGAAGGACGCATCGTCGGTTGGGACCTGCTGACCAAGGACGTCCCCGACGAGCATAAGAAGGACCTCGATTTCCTGATCAGCATGCTCGATTGGGAGGCCAATGTGAATCCGCGGTTTGGGGAGAGCAATAAGACCTTCCCGCGCCCGGTGAACCCGGTCGAGTCCATGAACGCCGAGGGGTACGTCGAAAAGTGGGTTACGTATGGCACGCCCTACTACTCGGCCAAGGAATTGACCATCCTGCCCAAGCGGAGCGCGACCGTCGTGGATAGCGCTGCCTACGGGGTGATCGTGACCCAGGGCTACGGAACACTGGCCGGCCAGGCGTTGTCGACTCCCTCCATGATCCGTTTCGGAGAGATGACGGAAGACGAGGTATTCGTCACTGCGGATGTTGCTAAAGCGGGGGTGCGCATCGAAAATCCAAGCGCATCGGACCCGCTCGTCATGCTGAAGCATTTCGGGCCCGGCAATCCGGATGCAAAACCGCTGATCAAGAAATAGGCTGAATCGTAACCGTGACCAAACCGGCGATTCATAACGCGATGTGGCCAGGCCTGGTGGGCAAGGGACCGGACTCGGAACCATTCATCGACCTTGAAACGATGCTCGACCTGACTGCGCAAGCCGAGGTCGACGGCATCCGCTTCGATGGAGTCGATCTGTTCTTGTCGTTGCCGCACACCAGCATCGACTCCACGGACGACGAGCTGAAGCATCTTACGGACAGCATCGCCAAGCGCAACCTGGTGGTCGGTTCACTGGTTGCCCCGGTATGGCCACCGACCGGTGGCGGCTCCGCCATGGGTTCAGAGGCGGAGCGGAAAGCATTTCTGACCCAGGTGAAGAAGGCCTGTGCCATCGGCAAGAAGCTGCGTGAACTTGGCATTCGCCGCTACGGGGTGATTCGCATTGATTCCGCCGCCTCGCCGGCAGATTGGGCCAAGGATCCTGCGGGCAACACCAAGCTAATCGCACAGACGTTTCGTGAGGCCAGCATCATCGCCGAAGGCTACGGTGAGCGCCTCGCCGCCGAGGGCGAGATCTGCTGGGGAGGCATGCACAGCTGGAAGCGGATGGTCGAACTGTTGGAAATGGTAAACCGGCCCAAGACCCTGGGCTTTCAGGCGGACATGGCGCACTCCCTCTTGTACACATTGGGATACAACGCCGCGGAAGATCGTCTGTTGCCGGAAAACTTCGATTGGTCGCAGCAGGATGTCCTGATGGAGGCGCTGCGCAAAGTGACCGACGCCCTGCGGCCCTGGACGATCGACTTTCATGTGGCCCAGAACGACGGCACGGTGAGCGGTTCGGGTTCGCACGATAAGACCGGACGCCACTGTGTGGTCGGCGATCCAAAAGGCAAGATGGATATCATCGCCGTCGCCGGTCTCTGGATGCGCGATGAGACGGGAGCGCCGACCCGAGCCTATGAGCACATCTGCTGGGATGGTTGCATGTTTCCCAATGCCACCATGATGGCGGCAAAGACATGGAAAGACATACTGGGAACGCTGATCGCCGTGCGCAACGCCCACGGCTGGGACTAGCTCCGCTTTTTCTGTCGGACGAACAAAACGCTGGGTGCCCCATTCAAGCCGTGTTTTGGCTTGAGTGGGATACAACGAACCTCGATGAGAACCTTTGAAGGGCCACGATGGCGCGAAAGAATCTGAATATTGGCCTGATCGGATACGGCTTCATGGGGCGCACGCATTCCAACGCCTTCCTGCAGGCGCCGCGCTTTTTCGACGTACCTTACCAGCCGGTGCTCAAGGCCGTCTGCGCGCGCAGCGCAGAGCGCGTGAAAGGCTTCGCGGAAAACTGGGGCTATCAATCCGTGGAGACTGATTGGCGCGCCCTGTTAGAGCGGAAAGATATCGACCTGATCGATATCGCCAGCCCCAACAACACCCACGCCGAGATTGCCATAGCCGCCGCCAAAGCGGGCAAGATGGTGCTGTGCGAAAAGCCGCTGGGACGTACGGGAGCGGAAGCGAAAGCCATGACGGACGCAGTCGAGGCTGCCAACGTGCCCAACATGGTTTGGTACAACTATCGCCGCGTGCCGGCGGTCGTCCTGTTGAAGCAGTTACTCGACGAAGGACGCTTCGGACGTATCTTCCACTACCGCTCCAATTTCCTGCAGGACTGGACCATCTCGAGCGACTTGCCGCAAGGCGGTGAGGGTCTGTGGCGGCTGGATGTCTCCATCGCGGGCAGCGGCGTCACCGGAGACTTGCTGGCCCATAACATCGACATGGCCTTGTGGCTGAACGGACCCATCGTGGAAGTAACAGCCATGACGGAAACCTTCATCAAGGAACGCAAGCACAATCTCACCGGCAAAGTTGAGCCCGTGGGGATCGACGATGCATCGGCATTCCTATGCCGCTTCGCCAACGGATCGATGGCCATCTTCGAGGCCACACGCTATGCCCGCGGTCACAAGGCGCTGTTCAGCCTGGAAGTGAATGGAGAGAAGGCCTCTGCCGGTTGGGATCTTCATGACCTGCACCGGTTGGAGTATTTCGATCACCGTGATGAAGGGCGCCTGCGGGGATGGAAAAGCGTCCACATCAGTGACGGCGATCATCCCTACATGAAGAACTGGTGGGTCCCCGGGCTGCAAATCGGCTACGAGCACACCTTCATTCACCAGGTAGCCGACTTTCTTCAGGCAACCGGCAAGGGGGAACGAGTGGCCCCCACGTTTGCGGACGGCACCGCCACGGATTACGTAACCGACGCAGTATTGAAATCGGCAAAGACCAGGCAATGGGAGAAGGTTACTGCGGTGTGAGGAGGAAATCTGTGAGACCCGTCATAGTTTTGATCTGTCTGTTACTGATCTATCCAACTCCCGGCCAGGTCGCTGCCCAGCAAGCGCCCGCACACCATGCCGGCGGCGGCTTCACTCAACCGGATCCGATCGACTTCAACGATCACGATGGATTCACGCAGATTTTCGATGGCAAGACGTTGAACGGGTGGGACGGGTCCTCTGAAATATGGCACGTGGAAGATGGGTCCCTGGTAGCCGAATCGAGTCCCGAGCATCCTTCGGGCACGACGAACATTATCTGGCGCGGAGGCCAACCGGCCAACTTCGATCTAAGAGTGGAGATGAAGCTTGAGGGCGCGGGAGCGAATGGCGGCATCCAATACCGCAGTCTCAACGTTCCACCCACGCCGGCGCAACTGCGGAACCCGCTGGCGCAGAAATTTGCCAAGTGGAACATGAAGGGCTACCAGGCCGATTTCGATTATGCCAATAAGTACACTGGACAACTCTACGAACAGAGCAGCCCACGCGGGATCGTCGCATGGCGCGGCCAGATGGTCGAAACCGATCAGGGCAAGCACCCGCGTCTGCTGGCCACCCTGGGGAGTTCCGACGATCTCAAGACTTTCATCAAGATGGGTGATTGGAATCAGTTCGAGGTGATCGCCGACGGAAACACTCTCATTCATATCGTCAACGGCCACGTGATGGCTGTTCTGGTCGACAACGACCCCACGTTCAGCGAGTCTAAAGGTCTGATCGGCTTTGAGATTGAAGGCCCCGGAGTAGTGAAGATCTCGCACCGCAACGTGTGGTTGAAAACATTGCCTTAGAACTGAGGGGTCTCCTGTGCCTGCGACGATCTTTAAAGGCCGCCATGCGGTGGCAATCGAAAACGACCATCTGCGCGTCACCCTTTTGCGAGAGGGTGGTCACATCGCCGAGATTTTTGACAAGCAGGCCGGCGTCAGTCCTCTTTGGATCCCCCCGTGGCCTTCGATCGAGCCATCCAGCTATGAGCTCAGCAAGCATCCGGAGTACGGATCGGACGCAGAGGCCAAGCTCCTGGCCGGCATCATGGGCCACAATCTGTGTCTCGATTTTTTCGGCGGTCCATCTGCTGAAGAAGCTGCTGCCGGGTTGACCGTGCATGGCGAGGGCTCGGTGGTCCCGTATGAGATAACCGAACGCGCGGGTGTCGTCGTTTCAAAGGCTCACCTTCCGCTCGCCCAACTTAATTTCGAGCGCTCCATCGAACTCCGCGATCGCGGCTTGAGGATCCGGGAATCTGTGGAGAATCTTGCCGCGTGGGATCGCCCTATCGGATGGACGGAGCATGTAACCCTCGGTCCGCCATTTATCGAGAAGGGAACAACGCAGCTGCGGGCTTCCGTAACCCGCTCCAAGGTCTCCGAGGTAAATTTCGGAGTTAACATGCATCTGAAGCAGAGTGCGGAGTTCGATTGGCCAATGGCCCCTCTTTCCGCTGGAGGTGTCGCCGACCTGCGCACTCTGAGTGCTGAGCCGGCTTCGAGCGAATACACCTCGCATCTGGCGGATAGACAACGCCAGGATGAATTCTTCGTTGCCTATTCCCCAGCGTTTCGTCTGGCGCTGGCATACATCTGGAAGCGCGAGGATTTTCCGTGGTTAGGGATGTGGCAGGAAAACTGTAGCCGCACGACCCCACCCTGGAACGGCCGCACCACAACCCTGGGGCTGGAATTCGGGGTGGCCCCGGTGCCCGAATCACGTCGTCAAACGGTGGATCGGGGGAGGTTATTCGATGTCCCTACCTACCGCTGGATTCCCGCCAAGGGACGATTGGAAACCGAGTACCGGGTATTGCTGCAAACTGCGGAGCGCATTCCGGAGTCAGTCGTGTGGCCCGAATGAACAGGTTAGAAAGCCAGGCGATCCTTTTTGGCATCCAGCTTCTTGGCATCCACATCTGGAACCTTCTTGAGGTCGTCAAGAGACTTGAAGTCCCCGTTCTTCTTTCGATACTCAATAACGGCCTCTGCCTCAGTCGCGGAGAGCCCTAATCCGCTTTCGAGCTGCTCTGCTGTGGCCTGGTTCACATGGACGGTGGTTACCGGGGGGAAGTTCTTTACCAGGTAGTCCAGGATCGCGGTAAATTCCTCGTCGGAGCCTTCCGCGCCGAATCCCGCCATCTTGGTAATCGTATTTTCCCATCCGGCGCGGTCTTGCCCATTCGCGATCACATTATCCGGGGAGTGACACTTGCTGCACACGCGGATCAGGGTGTCCTTTCCCGCGCCTGCTGGCAATTCGGAGTATTGCTCGTGTTGCGCCGGTTCCTGCGGAGCGGCTTGTTGCGCGTAAGACGTCATAGAAGCGCAGCAGAAAAGCACTCCCCAGCCCAGCGCCTTGGTCAGAACATTTGCATCCCGTTTCACGAATACTCTCCGTTACCCTCCGGTCCAGTATATTCCGTTCTTACACGGGGTTAGGAAGTTCCCCTTCCTCGTTCGCTCGAATAAGCAGCCTCTTCTCTCGCCACTCGGCGGCGGTAATCTCCCATATCTCGGTTAGCAATCTGCCCGAGACATAGTCACGCTCCTCGGTGGCAATGACGCGCATCCCGGTCTTCTCTGATATGCGCCGGGATGCGATATTCACGACGGCCTTGGGAACGCGCAACACGCTGAAACCGAGAACATCAAAGCAATAATCATTCACAGCGATCGCCGCCTCCGTCATCAGGCCCTGGCCTTGCCAAGGCAGTCCTAACCAGAATCCGCGAGTGGCGTGCCCATCCTTGGAGATCAGGCCGATGGATCCGATATGTTCGTCCGGCGATGGCCGCAGTCTCAGGGTCCAGTGCCACTGCTGCCCCCGCTCGACTGCGGGCAGTGCGACATCGCGATAATACGTAAACGCTCCGTCCCGGGGGTACGGCCAGGGAATCTGGTTGCTCAGGAACTTGACCATCTCCCATTGGGGGAAGAGGCGTTGTGTCTGCTCGGCATCGGCGAGCTGGAGCGGTTGGAGCAACAGCCGCTCGGTCTGAAGCGTGGCGATCACAATCACCAAGATAACAACGGGTGCGGCCTGGATCGAGCCTCTTGCCAAAACTGCTGAGTCTAATCAAGAGCATTAGACATCTATTTCGTACGTGTCGGAAGGCTCGACAGGGATCATATTGAGGTGCAGAGATGGGAAAGCTGACTGGTAAGGTGGCGGTGGTTACGGGCGCATCAAAGGGCATTGGCGCGGGCATCGCACAGGAGCTTGCGGCGCAGGGCGCGTCGGTCGTAGTGAACTACGCTTCGAGCAAAGAGGGGGCCGACAAGGTGGTCGCCGGTATCACCAAGGCCGGCGGAAAGGCGATCGCGGTGGGTGGCAGCGTAGCCAAAGCCGCAGAGATCGATAAGCTCTTTGCCGAAACCAGAAAGGCCTTCGGGAAAGTGGACATCCTGGTGAACAATGCCGGTGTTTATGCCTTTGCTCCACTGGAACAAGTTACAGAAGAAGACATCGCACGCATGTACGGCACCAACGTAACCGGGCTGCTATCTGGCTACCAAGGCCGGCGTCGCGCTCTTCCCAAAAGAGGGCGGCAGCGTGATCAATATCGGGTCGGTTGCCAGCGAGCAGACGCCGCCTATGTCAGTGGTATACAGCGGCACCAAGGGTGCGGTCGATGTGATTACACGTGTGCTGGCGAAGGAGCTAGGCCCAAAGAACATCCGCGTGAATGCGGTGAATCCCGGCCCGGTCGCCACCGAGGGCTTTAAGTCCTCGGGCGTAGAGGGAAGCGATTTTGAAAAGCAGATGGTGCAAAGCACACCGCTGGGCCGCGTCGGCACACCCGAAGACATAGCGTCGGTAGTTGCCTTCCTCGCCTCCGACGATGCGCGTTGGATTACCGGATCCTTGCTTCAGGCTGCAGGCGGCATGCGTTAAGTTGGATTCTGTTCTGACCTGATACTTATCTTTCAGTCGTAGTTATCCGGCCCCCGTGTTTCGCGCTTGCCCTGTTGCTTGCGGGGCTGCATGATAGTTGCGTGCAAGAACTGACTGCCGGTACACTCCGAGGCCACTACAAGATCGTCCGTCGCCTGGGCCAAGGCGGAATGGGCGTGGTCTACGAGGCTGAAGATCAGAAGCTGGGCCGGTCCGTCGCCATCAAGTTACTGCCCGAGGCCACACGCCAGGACCCGGCGGCCCTGGAACGCTTCTGGCGGGAAGCGCGCACCGCCTCCTCGCTGAACCATCCCGGTATCTGCACTATTTACGAGCTCAATGAAAGCGGCGAGCAGCCCTTCATCGTGATGGAGCTGCTGGAAGGCCAGAGCCTGGACAAGCTCTACTACCGGCGGTCCATGCCGTACCCCAGGCTGCTGGACCTGGGAGTGCAGGTGGCGGATGCACTGGATGCGGCGCATCGCAAGGGCATCCTGCACCGCGACATCAAGCCAGGCAATATCTTCCTATCGCCATCCGGGCAGGTAAAGATTCTCGACTTCGGCCTGGCCAAGATCGAAGAAGGGTATGCTGCGCGGAGGCGGGTGGAGACAACGGGAACCCGACCCTTGCCGAGCCGCACGATCTGCTGACCAGTCCAGGCGCGGCGGTGGGAACCATTGCCTACATGTCTCCGGAACAGGCGCGCGGTGAGCCGCTCGATCCCCGCAGCGACGTATTTTCGCTGGGCGTGGTGTTGTATGAGCTGGCCACGGGACAACATCCGTTTAGCGGTACGACCACCGCAGTCACCTTCGATCGCATTTTGAACTATGCCCCGACGGCGCCGGTTTCGCTCAACCATGAGCTGCCGCCGGAGTTTGAGGAGACCCTTAACAAGACGCTGGAAAAGGACCGTGAGCTGCGTCTGCAATCGGCGGCCGAGCTGCGCGCCGACCTGAAACGATTGCAGCGCAAGAGCAGTGGCGGCTCTACCCCACGGCCCATTGCGGCCGGGGAGGCAGCTCCCGGGAGCGCGAGTGGGCCGGGTCTAGTCCAAGCGGGGCCGGAAGCGGTAGCACGCCGCCGCCGTCAGGTCCTTCGAGCGCAAGCGCAGCGGTGCGGGGGCTCCGGTTCTCTGCACTGCCCAGGCGGGGGTTGTTTCCGCAGCAGCCATAGCCCCGCCTCCCGCGAAGAAATCGCGCGCTTTGCCCATAGCAATCATTGTCCTGGCGCTGCTGGCCGCCGCGGGATTCGCGGCTTGGCGACTGTGGCCGCGTCCGGTGCCCTTTACCACGGTGGCGCTCAGCCAGATCACGAATACCGGGACGCTGGAGAGGATCGCCTTATCCGGCGACGGCAAGTTCCTCGCCGAGATCAAGAACGACAGCCGGCCAGCGAACGCTGTGGGTGCGCAACATCGCGACCAATACGGATACACAGATTCTGACTGCGTTCCCCAACGAGTATGTCGGGTTGAATTTTTCGCCGGATGCGAACTACCTCTACTTCACCCGGGGAACAGCCGACAATGTCGCTCTGCACTCTCTTTATGTGATGCCCGTGTTTGGCGGCACGCCACGCCAGCTCATCCACGATGTAGACAGCGCCGCTAGCCTGTCGCCGGACGGCAGCCACTTTGTCTATCTGCGCTGGACGCCGGATCGCAAGGACCAACTTTCCGAGGTCCACACTGCGGACAAGGACGGCGGCGACGACCAGCTGCTCTACACCTCCGCCAACCAGGTGCAGGGCCCGGTGTGGTCGCCGCTGGGCAACCAGATGGCGTGGATCGAATCGAGCGGACCTGGCGATACGGCCATCAAGGTCTTCGACATCGCCTCGAAAAAGACGGTAACCCTGGCTCAGCCGAGCGGCATGATCTATGACACGAACTTCGACGGCTATACCGACCTGGCATGGTTGCCTGACGGAAGGCATCTGCTCGTCCTGTATACCAAGGCTCATTCCGACCGCGGGCAGATCGGCATTGTTGGCGTTCCTGACGGCGCGTTCCATACCCTGACGAATGATGTGAACGCCTATAGCCAGCTGGCCATCTCCCTCGACGGGAAGACCATGGCAACCGTCCTCACCAACGTGGACTCGAGTATTGCCTACTACAAGGGAGACGGCGGGGCAATGATCTCGAGTACACCGCTGCGCATCACTCCCACCTCATTGGCTTGGGCGGACGAGGACCATTTGTGGTTGATCACGCGGGGTACGGGCATCAGCAAATTGGAACGCGCATCGGGAACCCTGCAGCCGATCGATACCGGCACCCTGGATATCGGCTCGTTCATTAACACCTGCCCGGATGGCCATGTTCTGTTTATCGCCATCCCTAAGGGCGCAGGGGAGTCGCGCCTGTTCCGCATGGATGGAGATGGGAGCGGCTATTACTCAGCTGACCACGTCGGGCATAGCGCGCGGACCCTATTGTGCTCCGGACAGCCAGACGGTTTATTTCACCATCCGGCCCAAGGAGAACATCCCCGTGGTTGCCCTGTGGTCTGTTCCGTTATCGGGAGGGGCTCCCAGGAAAGAGCTCGAAAGCGACAGCTTCGGCGCCATCGTGCTCACTCGTGACACCAAGTCGGCTCTGTCGTTCTTTAACAAAAGCCTACTTTACGTCCTTCAGATCTGGGACGTTTCGACCCACCAGGTGCTGCGCCAGCTTCCCTGGGATACGAGCGCCATGCTGCAGGGTACCTTCCCTGGCTTTTCTCCCGATGGGAAAGCAGCGGTTGTGACGGTTGTCTCCAAGGGCAGCAATGCCCTGCAGTATCAGCCGATCGATGGTTCGCCCACACATCTACTCACCGAGCCCACGCACGAGATGCAAACGGGTTTTGCCTGGTCGCCTTCAGCCAGCAAGCTGGCCGTGTTGCAGTCGCGCAGGAGTTCCGACGTGGTGTTGATTACCGATCTCACCGGAAAGCAGCCGCATTAAGTCATAATGACTGTATTGAATCTTCGACCCTGGTTTCGTGACCCGCTTTTCCTGCTGGCTTTGGCCGCCGGTCTCATCGCCTTCGTGGTGCAATCCGGTGAGCTGGGCTCTGCTGATACGACCCATCGCCTGCAAACTACGCATTCCTTTTGGACTGGCGAACCCGAGGTGTTTCCTAACGAATTTCCCGAGTTCGGCGTCCACGGCCGCGGGGGAAGCTGCAGAGCTGGTATAGCATCGGCCAGTCGCTGCTCTTTTTGCCCGCGGATGTGGTTGGCACCTATGTCGCGCGCCTTCCCATCTTTGCCGAGTACGACGACACCGATCCCAGCGTGCGCGACATCATTGTCAGCTACAGCACCAACATCCTGCTGACGGTGCTGACGGCGCTGGTTTGCTTCCGCTTCCTGCGGCAGTTGAAGTTCGAAGTGACGCAGTCTGTGGTGGGCGTTCTGGCTCTGCTGCTCGCCACTACGCATCTCCATTACACGCAGAACATGATGGAGAACAACTACATCTTCCTGTTGAGCCTGACAGGATTCTCCTATCAGTACGAGTGGTTGCGCACCGGCAGCCGGCGTGCCCTGTTGATTGGCTCAGGTGCGTTCGGCCTCAATCTGCTGACCCGCCTGCCGACTGGCTTAGATCTTCTGTCTGGAGCGTTGTTCCTGCTGCTGGTGCTTTGGTTCGAAGGGGTACGGGGGCGCGCTCTTTGGGAACGATGCAAAGCCTACATCGCGACCGCTCTGCCGGTGTATTTGTTTTTTGGATTGCTCGATCGCCTCTACCAGGTCTACCGCTTTGGATTTGGAGCAGTCTTTGTTACCTACATCACGATCATTGGCCGCGAAACCAGGATGCGCAATCCTTCGCTGCCCCCCAATTATCCCTTCGAGACTCCCTGGCACGTCGGGTTTTTCGGGGCGCTCTTTACTCCGGAGAAGTCGATCTTTCTCTTTGATCCTTTGATCGTGCTGATGATTCTGCTATGCGTCGTGGCCTGGAAGCGATTCAGCCCGGATGTGAAGGCGTACGCCATCATGAGTTGTCCGCTGCTATTGGCGTACCTGAGTTTTTACGCCCGCTATACGGTGTGGAGCGGCGACTTCGCCTGGGGCGATCGCTACGTTTCAACTGCTGTCGAGTTGGCGTCCCTGCTCGCGGTTCCCCTGCTGCTGCGTCATCGCTCGCAATTGGCAAAGCCGGTGTGGTTCATTGGATTGGCGCTGTTGGCAGTCAGCACGCTGATTCAAGTGATGTCGCTGGCTTTCTGGTTGCCGCTGGAGATCTACCAGATGGAGACCCTTGGTCATCCGACCTTCGTGATTCTCCTGCGCCTGAAGAATATCGTTGCTTTCGCGCTGGGAAAGATGGACGCCTGGGGTCTGAACAACCACGCCATGACCGAGGATCCGTGGGACTACGCCCACATCACCGAGTGGAATTTTCTGCCCTTCGTTCTGCGGCGAGTCGGGGTTGCGCCTGCGTGGGTAGTGCATATTGCGTTCGTGGTGTGGAGTGCTGGACTCGCCGCGTTGGCAGCCACTCTATGGCAGATCCGCAGAGTGCTTAGGTGTCAGGGGACTTCGCTCGCGTCCTGAAGCAGCTCCCAACGCTGCAGTGCGATGGGGACATTGCCATTGTTCCAGACAAAGTTGTTGAACTGCAGCATGGAAAAATCTTTGCCCTGGGCGCGGCGGGCATCGGCGAGGAGCTGCGTGATCTGGAGCTTGCCGATCTGGTAGGAGATGCCTTGCCCAGGCGTGCTGGCGAAGAAGGACGCCTCGTCCGAGCGCGGTGGGCCCGTCCATGGGGACGGTGCGGGCGAGGTAATCAGCGCCTTGCTGCAGGGTGAACTCGCCCAGCGCCAGCTTCACGTCCACCTCCACGCGCAGTGCGCGTAGACGCATGAAGCTGTAGATGGTCTCGCGGGTGTGCGGATTGTCGTCGAAATATCCGGCCTGCAACATCATCTCTTCGGCGTAGAAGCCGAGGCCTTCATTGGCGCCGGAGTCGTAGTAGTGGCGACGGATCGGATCGGGGTTGTGCCAGCCGAGACAGAGCTGGAAGTAGTGCCCCGGCACTCCCTCATGAACGAGGATGGGCCGCGGATCGTGCGCCTGGGAAAGCTTAAAGAAGCCCAGGTCCGGTCCCGGCACATGAATGTAGCTGGTTCCATCCTGATCGAGCCGCGATGGTCCGGTGAGGTCGTCGTTTTCTCCCATGTCCTGGAATGGTTCGAGGTAAGCCGGCAGCAGCAGGTTGCGGTAGTGCTTCATCCACGCCGGCACGCTGAGGATTTTTTGCTCGACGAGGAAGGCGCGGACTTTCTCTTCATCGACCTTTTCGGCTTGTATCTGTGCGGCCGCACTGGGAAAGAAGGGCGCGGGTGGGACGCCGGCAAGACGAGTCTGCTGGTAGGTTTCAAACGCGACCGCTCTGCTCCACTCCTGTTGGCTCATCGCCAGCAACTGCTCGGGTGTGTAGGGGAGCAGCGCAACCTTGCGCAGGAAAAATATGAAGTTGTCGCGTCCAATGGCCGTGTCTTTGCGCGCGGTGGGCAATTTGGCCGTGAGCCACGCGCGGTATTGCGTGAGCGCTGTTACCGCGGCGGGGGTTGCTTGTTGTAGCGCCTGGTTGTTGGCTGCAGTGAGCTGCGGTGCGAGCGCCTTGCCGGTGCGTTGTAAGCGGTCGGCGACCTGATCGAGGGAGTCGATAGCCAGCTGGACAAAGGGCTGTCGCAGATCGGTCAGGTTCTCCTGGGCAGCCTGCAGCGTGGCCGGGATCTGCTTGACGCGAGCGACGATCTCCTGCTGCCGCGCTGCGGAGAAGGGTGGCGGCGGCAAGAGAAGAATGAAGACTGAGCCCAGCGTCTGGTCTACGTAGAACTGCGGGTTACGCTTCCAGCTCTGTTCGATGGATAGCTCCCAGCGTACGCGGGCCACTGCTGAGCCGAGGAGCCGGTAGTCCACCTGGTCATGAATCGGGGTTTGCGCCGAGGGCGCGAGGGCTTTCCATCGCTGCTCAAAAGCGTCGAGCTGCTGCAGCCGCTGGGTGACGGTCTGCGGCGACCAGTCGACAACCAAGCCGGCCGGCCGCTCGATGCGCGGGATGTCGTCGTCACTGAAGGGCTGCTCCTGTGCTCTCCATTGCCAGAAGCTGTCGCTTAGCTCGCCAGGCTGTCGGCGCGCGCAGAGACGCATTGGGCAAACAGCAAAGACA
The DNA here is from genome assembly GCA_963821315.1 of uncultured Acidobacteriaceae bacterium. Classification (GTDB taxonomy): domain Bacteria; phylum Acidobacteriota; class Terriglobia; order Terriglobales; family Acidobacteriaceae; genus PALSA-350. The sequence goes on from CAWGDP010000036.1 coordinate 26,620, forward strand.
GAACGGCCAGATATCGCAAGAATGGCAAGAGCAGCTCCTTCTTCAATAGGGGCAGTGTATCCGAGGAGTCGCCATTTGTTGTTCTGGTGACTCTGTCCATCCTACCATGGAATGTATCGGAGGCCGACGGCACAGAGTCGATTCCGTGCGGTCCACCATCCCTGCGTGGTTTGACAGAACTCGGCTGCTCCCTTAGCGTTTTGCATTGGTCGGCACCAATAGAACTGAGGTCAATATGGAAACACTCAAGGGACGAACTGCGCTGGTTACCGGCGCTTCACGCGGGCTGGGCGCGGCGATTGCTTTGGAACTGGGCGCCCGAGGCGCAAAGGTTGCGGTCAATTACTTCGCCAAGCGAGACCGCGCCGAGCAACTATGCGCACAGATCAAGCAGCAGGGCGGGGAAGCCACTGCCTTTTACGCCGATGTGCGCCTGGAAGCGGATATCGAGAAGATGGTCCGGCGCAATCAAGGAGACTTATCAGCAGATCGATATCGCCGTGATCAATGCCACCGGTCCGCAACCCTTCCTGACCATCGAACAACAGACCTGGGAACGATACCTCGACCAACTGGAGTTTTTTGTGAAGTCGCCGCTGCTTATTTTGCAGCAGGTCCTCGCCGGCATGAAAAGCCGCGGCTTCGGAAGAATCATACAAATCGGCAGCGAAGTCTTCGAACTCGGCAACCCGATGTTCGCTCATTATGTAGCGGCCAAAGCCGCACAGTTGGGCCAAACGCGGTCCTGGGCCCGCGAACTTGGTCCAAACGGCATCACGGTCAACCTGGTCGCTCCAGGCTGGATTCCCACCGAACGCCATGCGGGCTCTACCCAGGCGGAGATCCATTCCTATACCGAGAAGGTTCCCATGAAACACATGGGTACTCCCGAAGACGTGGCCAATACGGTTGCTTTCCTGGCCAGCGATGCAGGCAGATTCATTACCGGGCAGAAGATCTCGGTGAACGGGGGCAATACCGTCGAGTAGCTCAGCTCATCGTGTGGAGCGTGGGGCTGACGATCAAAGGAGCTTCGGTTGACGCCTGGACCTCGGCAACGGAAACGCCAGGAGCGATCTCATCGAGCACCAGCCCGTCCGGGGTTACGCTGATCCAGGCCAACTCGGTGGCGATGGAATCGACCACACCAACCCCGGTCAGCGGCAATCGGCAAGCGTTGAGGATTTTCGGGCGGCCATCGCGCGTGGTGTGCTCCATGGCCACGATGACATGCCGCGCGCTGGCTACCAGGTCCATGGCGCCGCCCATGCCTTTGACCATTTTGCCGGGAATAATCCAGTTGGCCAGGCTCCCCTGGACGTCAACCTCCATGGCGCCCAGGATGCTTAGGTCGATGTGACCACCGCGAATCATGGCGAAGGCATCGGCACTGGAAAAAAAGGACGATCCGGGCAGTACGGAAACCGTCTCTTTTCCGGCGTTGATCAGGTCGGGGTCCACCTCCTCTTCGAGAGGATAAGGCCCGATTCCCAGCATGCCGTTCTCCGATTGCAGCACTACTTCGACGCCGGGCGGAACATGGTTGGCGACCAGCGTGGGCATGCCGATGCCGAGGTTGACGTAGAAGCCGTCGCGGAGCTCTTTCGCCACCCGCTTGACGATGCGGTTGCGTTTCTCAATCTCCTGCATTCGGTCTCCTCACCGTCCGGCGTTCAATACGCTTTTCGTAGGAGGTGCACTGGAAAATGCGTTTGACGTAGATGCCAGGGGTCACAATCGCGTCGGGATCCAGTTCGCCCGGCTCTACCAGCTCTTCCACCTCGGCGATGGTGATGCGCGCGGCCGTGGCCATCATGGGGTTGAAATTGCGCGCTGTCCGGCGGTAGATCAGGTTGCCCTGGCGGTCTCCCTTCCAGGCCTTCACCAGCGCGAAGTCTGCTTTGAGCGCCCTCTCCAGGACGTATTCGCGCCCATCGAAGGTGCGCTGCTCTTTGCCCTCGGCGACCAGCGTGCCCACGCCAGTGGGAGTGTAGAAAGCGGGAATGCCTGCTCCGCCGGCGCGGATTCGCTCCGCCAACGTGCCTTGCGGGATCAATGACACCTTGAGGGTGCCGGCAATCACCTGCTTTTCCAGCAGCATGTTTTCGCCCACGTAGCTGCCGGTGTGCGAGGCGATCATACCCGCCTCCAAGAGCAGGCCGAGGCCGAAGCCGTCAATTCCCATGTTATTGGAAATGGTGTGCAGGCCGGTCACCCCGCGGCGCACCAGGGCGGCAATTGCGTCCCCTGGAATACCGCAAAGCCCAAATCCCCCCAACATGACGGTTGCTCCCGGGGGAATATCGGCAACGGCTGCATCGGGAGTGGCGAATACTTTATTCATAGCTGCGCACGCTGAGTCTACCCATTCCACCACAAAAATGTCTTGCTGAGCCAAGCGTGGCCGGGACCATTTAGGATTTAGCTTGTCACGAAGGGGACCACGTGGGTACTGAAGGTCAAGCCTCCCCGGGAGAACGCTTCCGGGCCGCTGTCAAGCAGGAGCATCCTTTACAGGTGATCGGCGCCATCAACGCCTATACGGCGCGCATGGCGCAGGCGACGGGCTTTCGCGCGCTCTACCTTTCCGGTGGAGGCGTGGCGGCCAACTCGCTTGGCATGCCCGATCTCGGGATCAGCAGCATGGAAGATGTGCTGGTCGATGCCCGCCGCATTACCGAGGTTACACCCTCCCCCTGCTGGTCGACATTGACACGGGTTGGGGAAGCGCCTTCAATATCGCCCGCACCATCCGCTCCATGGAGCGTGCTGGGGTCGCCGCAGTGCATATCGAAGACCAGGTAGGCGCCAAGCGCTGCGGCCACCGGCCAGGGAAGGAAGTGGTTCCGGCTGAAGAGATGGTCGATCGCATCAAAGCCGCGGTCGATGCCCGCACCGACCAGGATTTCGTGATCATGGCGCGAACGGATGCTCTGGCCGGCGAAGGACTGGCGGCTGCGCTCGATCGCTGCGCTGCCTACGTGGCCGCGGGCGCGGATATGATCTTTGCCGAGGCGGTCACGGATTTGGCCCTGTATCCGCGCTTCAAGGAGAGGGTTGGCGTGCCCATCCTGGCCAACATCACAGAGTTTGGTCAAACACCGCTCTACACCACGCAGCAGTTGGGCGCCGCCGGGGTGGACATTGTTCTGTTCTGCTGCTCCGCTTACCGGGCGATGAACGCCGCGGCACTTAAGGTGTACCATGCCATCCGGACGGAAGGTACGCAGAGCAATGTGCTCAGCCTGATGCAGACCCGCGCCGAGCTCTACGAGTTTCTCGGCTACTATGCCTACGAGCAGAAGCTCGACCAGCTCTTTGAGGCAACCAAGCGCAGTTGAACCCTGGGAGAGGCGACTAATCATGGCCACCACCGTTGACCAGCAGCAAGCAGCTTTCAAACCGAAAAAATCTGTTGCCCTCTCCGGAACGCCGGCCGGTAATACGGCCCTGTGCACGGTGGGGCGAACCGGCAACGACCTGCACTATCGCGGCTATGACATCGCCGACCTGGCCGCCCACTGCGAGTTTGAAGAGGTGGCCTACTTATTGCTGCGGGGTAAGCTGCCAAACGCCACCGAGTTGGCTGCGTACAAGCAAAAACTGAAGCGGCTGCGAGGCCTGCCGGCCAACGTGTGCATGGTGCTGGAACAACTGCCCGCCGCGACCCACCCCATGGACGTGCTGCGCACCGGTGTCTCTGCCCTGGGCTGCACGCTGCCGGAAAAAGATGACCATAACCCCGCCGGCGCTATCGAGTGCGCCGATGTGCTGCTCGCCACCGTTGGGTCGATGCTGCTTTACTGGCATCACTTCAGCCGCAACGGACGAAGCATCGACGTGGAATCGGGACAAGACACGCTGGCCGGGCACTTTCTCGAACTGCTTCATGGCGAGGCCCCGAGCGAGCAGTGGATTCGCGCCATGCAGGTCTCGCTCGTCCTTTACGCCGAGCACGAGTTCAATGCCTCCACGTTTACCGCGCGCGTGATTGCCGGCACCGGCTCAGACATCTACTCCTGCATTACGGGCGCGATTGGCGCGCTGCGTGGGCCCAAGCACGGCGGAGCCAACGAGGTCGCCCTGGAGATTCAGCAGCGCTACGCCTCTCCCGATGAGGCAGAGCGCGATATTCGCGCCCGCCTGGAAAAGAAGGAAGTGGTTATCGGCTTCGGTCATCCGGTCTACACGGTCAGCGATCCGCGCAACGCCATCATCAAGAAGATCGCGCTCGAACTGGCCGAATCCACCGGCGACTTTGCCATGTATCGCATCGCCGAGCGGCTCGAAGCCGTGATGTGGGAGGCCAAGCGCATGTTCCCCAACCTGGATTGGTTCAGCGCCGTCTCCTATCACCTGATGGGGGTACCGACCGCGATGTTCACCCCGCTCTTTGTGCTGGCCCGTACCTCTGGTTGGAGCGCTCATATTCTCGAGCAGCGAGCCGATGGCAAGATCATCCGCCCGGCAGCCAACTACACCGGCCCTGAGGATCTTCCGTTCATTCCCATTGCAAAGCGAGCCTAGGGATTTTCTCCCGGAGATAAAATGTCCGTTCATGCCACGGGGGAGCGCCCCCCTTATGACCAGGTCCTGGTCGATATTGCCGATTACGTCTGCGGCTACACCATCGAGAGCGAACTGGCCTTTGCCACCGCGCGCAACTGCCTGATCGATACCCTGGGCTGCGGCCTTGAGGCGCTTGAATATCCTGCCTGCACCAAGCTGCTGGGGCCTGTGGTGCCGGGAACCATCGTGCCGAATGGCGCCAAAGTTCCGGGCACGGCGTTTCAACTGGACCCGGTGCAGGCTGCGTTCAATATCGGCGCCATGATTCGCTGGCTGGATTTCAACGACACCTGGCTGGCCGCCGAATGGGGTCACCCGTCTGACAATCTGGGCGGCATCCTCGCCGTCGCCGACTGGCTCTCCCGCACTGCCGTTGCCGGCGGCAAGGCTCCGCTTACCATGCGCGCGGTGCTGACGGCGATGATCAAGGCCCATGAGATCCAGGGCTGCCTTGCGCTCGAGAACTCGTTCAACAAGGTTGGCCTCGACCACGTGGTGCTGGTCAAGGTGGCCTCAACCGCGGTAGTCGCACAGATGCTCGGCCTTACCCGCAGCCAGATCCTCGATGCTCTATCGTTGGCCTGGGTCGATGGCCAGAGCCTGCGAACATATCGCCATGCGCCCAATACCGGTTCGCGCAAGAGCTGGGCGGCCGGCGATGCCACCAGCCGCGCCGTTCGTCTTGCGCTCATGGTGCGTGCCGGAGAGATGGGCTATCCCTCGGTGCTGACTGCGAAGGGTTGGGGATTTTACGATGTGCTTTTTCGCGGCCGGCCCTTCACGTTCCAGCGCCCTTACGGCTCTTACGTGATGGAGAATGTTCTCTTCAAGATCAGTTATCCGGCGGAGTTTCATGCGCAGACCGCGGTAGAGGCCGCCATGGCGCTGCGTGCAAGGCTGCTCGCGGCCGGCAAGTCCGCCGAGGATATCAGCTCCATCGAGCTGCGCACCCACGAGGCCTGCCTGCGCATCATCGATAAGAAGGGGCCGCTCAATAACCCTGCCGACCGCGACCACTGCGTGCAGTACATGGTTGCCGTTCCGCTTATCTTTGGCCATCTCACGGCTTCGGATTATGAGGACTCCTTCGCCGCCGATCCGCGCATCGATGCGTTGCGGGAGAAGATGCAGCTGCAGCGAAGAACCCGCCTTCACCGCCGACTACCACGATCCTGAGAAGCGCTCGATTGCCAATTCGCTTACGCTGTCTCTTAGCGATGGCAGCACGTTTACTGAGACGGTCGAGTATCCCCTGGGCCACCGGCGCCGCAGAAGCGAGGGCATCCCTCTGCTCGAAGCGAAGTTCCGCACCAACCTTGGCCGCCGGTTCTCGCCGCAACAGCAGCAGGCAATACTTGAGGCTTCGCTCGACCAGCAGGCGCTCGAGCGCATGCCGGTGCAGGAGTACGTGGATCTGTACGCATTGTGACCTACAGGAGCCTGCGATCGTAGACGAAGGGTACTAGCCGTCGCTGCCGAACCATTCTCGCGGCATCCGGATGCAACGGATTTAGCAGGACGTTGTTCTCCTGCGGCACGAGCACCGAAGGGATAAGCATGACCGCAGCCCGAGCTTCCGCAATGAAGCGATCACCTATCTTCCTGAGTGAGGCTGGTGCGGGATATTCTTTCCATTCTTCGGGCAGTGCGGGGGTGGGTGTAATCGAAGCATCGTCCGGAATTTCCAGCGTTGCGATGACGAGGTCATCTGGCATGAGCGCCAATTCGATGTGCGCTCGATATTCAAGAATTGCGAGTGAGCGGTGCGTTGCTGCGTAGCAAAGACGCGTGCCGGCGCTCGACCAGCGGCCCCCAAAGAGAAAGGATCCCTCTCCATCAAAGGGGTTCTTGCCGGCAAACTTCCGGCGAGTGAGCCGGTAGACCTCCACCTAGCTCACACCGCCGTACGCAATGCGCCCTAGAATCTGCTCCACCCGGCGCACACCGATCTCGGTCTCCAGTGCTCGGAGCGGGGTCTGGTTGCCCAGAACCTGGTTGGTTTCTCTGAGCCAACGCTGAGCCTTCTTACGGTCACCGATCGCCTCCTCCGCCAGGGCCAAAATCGCAGCCAGACGATAAACTCGATCCGAATCACCCGCGGCCATCCGGTTGCGACGTTCCAGCATGCGCATCAGCGTGCTTTTGGGAATGGCAAGGCTACCCGCCAACTCCATTACCGTGAAGCCCCAGTTCTCGCGAAAGTTCGCCAGGACAGAAGCGGGAAGACCTTCGCGAAGCACCCGCTCCATTTGGCTTTCCGAGCGGACCTTCACTCCGATCGCCTCTTTCCCGCCCAACTGTTCAAAGATCTGGTCGATGGATGCCTGCATGGTTCTCTCTATGGTATCAAATGAGACGTATCCATAGTACCATTTGGCACCATTCGCGTTGTGACTATAATCCCGGAATGCCCATTAGCCGAAGAGCCTTCGTTTCTGGAATGCTTGCCACTCCCCTCGCAGCTGCCTACTCGTCGTTTGCCGCGACGGTTGCGCCAATGAAGATCACACGGGTTGAGACGGTTTACTGGAAGTCTCCGGAAGATGCTCCTTTTCGGCCGAATTGGACCTGGATAAAGATCGATACGGATGCAGGGATCTCCGGCATAGGAGAAACTTATCCACGAAACGCGGTGGAAGCTGCGATGGTGCATACCGTTGCTCCTTCGCTGATTGGCCGCGACCCCCGGGATATCGAACGAATTTGGGCCGACCTGTACCGGGCATTCGATTTTCAAATCGCCGGGGGCACGGAGATGCGTGTGCTGAGCGCGCTGGATCTGGCCTTCTGGGATCTGCTGGGAAAGTCGTTGAATGCGCCGGTCTACCGGCTGATCGGTGGCAAAGCGAACCCACAGGTCCGCTTGTATAACACCTGCTTCCCTTATAAGTATGATTTCAATCGCGAGCCGGAGAAGATCATGCGTGAGCTGATCGACACGCGCGGCATTAAAGGCATCAAGATATGGCCCTTCGATGGCGCTGCCTTGCGCAACAGGAACGAATACATTACCTGGCATGATATCGACGAGGCGCTGGTTCCGGTAAAGAAGCTACGTGATGGATTCGGCGATGAGATCGAGATAGCCATCGAGTTTCATGGGCAATGGAATCTCACTTCCGCCATCCGCATTGCCCATGCTCTTGAACCCTATAAGCCCATGTGGCTGGAAGATATGCTGATGCCAGGTAACTTCGACCAATATCACCAGCTCGCGATCGCAACCTCGTTGCCGCTCATTGTCGGCGAACGCATGGCAGGCAAGATGCAGTTCGAGCGCTTGCTCGAGTCGCGGACGCCAAAATATGTGATGTTCGATGTCACCTGGTGCGGTGGTTTAACCGAGGCGCGCAAAATCGCTGCGCTCGCCGATGCCCAGGAACTGCCGATTGCTCCACATACAGCAGGAGGGCCGCTGTTGTTCTATGCGTCCACCCATCTCACAACTGCGTCACCCAATGTGTGGATCCAGGAGAGCTGCCAAAGGTATTATGAGCACGACTGGCCTCTGATGCTGGAAAATCCCATTGTTCCGAAAGACGGTGCGGTGCAGGTTCCGGAGGAGAGCGGCTTCGGCATGCGGATCAAACCAGAAGCCTGGAACCACCCGGCCTCTGTACACGCGGTTACAGGCCATGAGTAGGACCACCTTGCTTGGGTGTAGAACGGAACCGCAGATCCCTCCCTACGCTTCGCTCCGGTCGGGATGACAAAGTTTAAGGCGGTGACTTTTGTTAGGGGCCGTCAGATCGGATGGAAAGGAAGAACCGCAGGTCCCTCCACTACGCTTCGCTCCGGTCCCACGGCAGGCCGGGACAGGCGGGATGACAAGGTGGTTTAAGATTCGATTACTGCTCAAGAGAAATCGATAAAGGGGCCTGCAGATCTTTTCATCCCATCCGACAGCTCTTAATGTAAGTCACCGCCCTGCCCTTTGTCATCCCGACCGGAGCGAAGCAGGGATCTGCGGTTTCCGCCCGTTGGCTAGTTGGCAACCAGGACGAAGGGCGCGATGTACAGCTGGCTTCCGCCTCGGAACTGTAGCCAGAGTTTGTAGGTTCCCGGCTCCTTTACCGATACATGCAGCATCATGTCGGGCGGCGAGCTCGCGGTGTCCGGCATATCCACATTCATCTTCGACATATCCATGGCGCCCATGTTCATCGCATCGGATCCGGAATTTAGAGGCATGGGATGCACGTGCACATAGGTGAGGTCTTGCGAGTTCAGAAATACTGCGTGGGCCGGCACCCCTAGATAGGGATGCAAATCGTGGGCAGGCGTGTCGCCCTTGAGGATCTGGACCTCGATGGTGTCCATTCCGCCCGCGTGTAACCGCGCCCTGCTCAAATCAACGGTATAGGGTCCAACAGAAACCTCTTTCCCGGTCGGCACCAGCACAGGACGCGTCGGGCTCACGTTCTTGCTCAACTGCACATTGAAACGGAATACCTGGTGATCTCCATCGTTGGGTTCTCCGTCGGCGTACAGATAATAGAGGCCCGGGGCAGGGAATTGCTGTTCGAGAGTAAAGTGGCCGTCTGCGCCCAAGACCGGATGCACATGAAGGAAGGTGGAAAAGTCGGAGCTCACGATGACCACGTGGAGCTTCTTAGTCATCTCTGTCCCGTAACTCCGTATCGGCCGCGGCGAGGCCGGAGAGCACATCCAGATGTCGATATGCTGCTTCAAGGGATCACCGCCTACTGAAGTCAGGCGCAAATGGCCCTCGGTCTTGGCTTGGCCGCCCTGGAAGGCGAAGGTTCCGGAGAGCGTAGGGGAGCCGGCCGCAAAACCCGCCACAGCAGCCAGCATGCAAAAGACGACACCGATTGTTCTTTTACTCATAGCGCAAAGCATCGATCGGACTGAGTTTGGATGCGCGATGTGCGGGATAGAATCCAAAAAAAATCCCTGTTGCCGCGGCGATGCCAAAGCCAAGCGCAACCGCCTGCAGAGATATCGAGGCCGGCCAACCCAATACGCGTTCAATGATCAGAGCCGCCACAAAGCCGAAGACAATGCCAATCGCGCCCCCACATAAGCTTAGCGTAACAGCCTCGACCAGGAACTGCTGACGCACATCCCGTGTCCGTGCACCCACCGCCCTGCGAATGCCAATCTCCCGCGTGCGCTCGGTCACAGACATCAGCATGATATTCATGACACCGATACCGCCAACGATCAGGGAGATGGTTGCGATCGCGGCCAGCAGCGCGGTCATGGTGTTGCGCGCGCGGTTCAGCGTGCCCGACATCTCCTGCATATTAATTTCATCTACCTTGGGCATGTTGGCCAGTACAAAGGCGGCGACCGAAGTGTACAAGCCCTTTGGTCAAGGCCTCGGCGGCTTGCGTCTTCACCGTAAAGTCGTCCGGCGTGCCACCCCCGGCGCCCATACCGGGCATCTGGTTGCCCATCAACGCCGAGGATTGATTCGCACCCGGTGCGCTATCCAGATGGTGACGCTGTCTGAGCAGCGTCTTGATATCGTCGGCGATGCGGCTGGCTTCGCCCGCCTGCTCAGCCTGGACCGTGATGCTGTGGAGCGACTGCAGCCCCAGCGCCTTTTGCAACGTGGTGTAGGGGACGAATACCATGTCTGCCTGGTCTTCATCGTTGGTGGTAAAGACACCCACGATGTGAAACTTCTGTCCATGAATGGTGAGCTCGTGACCGACTGGGTTGGCATCGGCAAAGAGATGATCCTGCACGGAGGGGCCGATCACGGCGACCGGTGCAGCCGACGACACGTCCGCCGCTTTGAAAAAGGCGCCATGGGGAAATGACCAGTCATTCATGGGCGCGAAGGAAACTGCGGTGCCGATAATCTGCGAGTAGTACCGCTCGTCGGAGGTTTGTGCCCAGCCCCGCAACTTTACCTGGCCGGCTACATACTTCACCCCGGGAATGTGACTGATGGCGTCGGCATCGTCCTGGGTCAACGTGTTGGCCGAACCCATGCCGCTCGGGATGTTGGATTCCTCGCCGCCGCGGGTAAAGTTGCCCGCCTTGACGAAAATGAGCGTCGTGCCCGCGGAGCGCACATCCTCCGACACAGATTGTTGGGCGCCGGTGCCCAGGGCAAACATGGTGAGCACGGCGGCCACACCGATGGTCATGCCCAAAGCAGCCAGGCCGGTGCGCAGCTTGTTACGCTTCAAGGCTCGGAGAGAGATGCGCCAGCTGGTAAGCAGCATCACTCATACCTCAGGGAGGTCAACGGCGCCACCCGCGATGCCTGCCGTGCAGGGTAGTAGCCGAAGAAAATTCCAATGGCTGCAGAAACGCCGAACGACAACACCACGGAGAGAAAAGAGATGGTGGCGGACCACTGCAAAGACCTGGAGATGAGCAGGGAAACCAGGCATCCGATCAATATTCCGAGCAGGCCGCCGGCCACGCTTAAGGTGACCGACTCGAGAAGAAACTGAAGCAGCACGTCTTGGGAGCGCGCCCCGACCGCGCGGCGAATCCCAATTTCCCGGGTCCGCTCGATCACCGACAGCAGCATGATGTTCATGATGCCGATACCGCCCACAACCAGGGATACGGTGGCGATGCTTGCCAGCAGAGCAGTCATGGTTGCACTTGCCCGGTCCAGCGTCTTGCCCAGCTGTTCCAGCGTCACCTTTTCCAGTCCGGCTACATTGCCCACCACGGCCCGCGCCACTTCAGGACGCATGCCGCCCCGCGCCAGAGCCTGGCGCGCCTGGTTGGTCACGGTGAAATCATCCGGAGTTCGGGGACCGATATGGTGCCGCACGCGCAGTAAATCGGTGATTGCCTTGGCTACGCGGGTCACTTCGCCGGTGGAATTGGTAGTGATAGTGATGTCGTTCAGCTTGGAGAGATTGAGCAGCCGCTGCAGCGTGGTCACCGGGATATAGACGGCGTCGAATTGATCGTCACCCGCTTCCGGCACGACCATCCAGCTACTGCTGCCCACTACGCCCACTACCTTGAAAGGCTGGTTCCAGATGGTGACCGTCTGGCCGGTGGGATTTTCGTTGCCGAAGAGCTCGCGGCTCGCAATCGCACCCAGCACCACCACCTGCTCGGCCTTCGACTGCTCGCGTTGGTTGAAATATCTGCCTTGAGGGAGCGTCCATGCACGGCGAATTTTGGGCAGGGCAACATCATCTCCGTGCAGGCGGGTGAACCAACGCTTGCCGCCGCGCACGATATGCGCGTTCATATGGATCCCTTCGGAAACATACTGCACGCCTTTCAACTTGCGGATCGCTTCGGCGTCGCTGATGCTCAACGTAGACGCAGCGCCCAGCCCGGCCTCACTATCGCCTAGCCGCTGCCTGGCCAACGGATGATCGTGCTTCGCCATGGGATCATCCTCAGGGTGAAAGACTCGGAGCAAGCGGGCTGGTTGGCGAGGGTTATAGCTGGCAGGCTCGATCGCGTCCTCATCGACCGCATCCTGCTTGATCTGGTAGTTGCCCGCGGTGACGACGATCAGGTTCATACCTGCGGCGCGTACCTGGTCCTGAATCGCCGCCTGGGCGCCGCTGCCGAGAGCGATCATCGTCAGCACGGTGGCCACGCCGATAGTCATCCCGATCATGGTGAGCGCGGTTTGCAATTTATTCTTGCGCAGCGCCTTAAGGGCAATAGAAAGACTGTTGCGGAGCGCCACTATGCATTCTCCTCAATGCGCAGCGGCATCTCAACAATTTCAGCCCGAGCCGTGCGCCGGCGGTCGTTGATTTCGTCCGACACCACCACCCCATCTCTGAAGGCGACAATGCGGGAACCGTAGGCTGCCACCTCCGGTTCATGCGTGATCAGGACGATGGTGATGCCGCGCGCCTCTTTCAATGATTGAAAGATCTCCATCACCTCTACGCTGGTCCGGCTATCAAGGTTGCCGGTGGGCTCATCCGCGAGCAGGATCGATGGGTTATTCAATAGGGCGCGAGCGATAGCGACGCGTTGTTGCTGGCCGCCGGAGAGCTGGTTCGTATGATGTTGCGCCCGGTCGGCGAGTCCCACGGCCGCCAGCGCTTCGAGCGCACGCTTCCTGCGAGTTGCGTTGGATGTGCCATCGGTGCTGTAGAGCAGTGGCAACTCCACGTTTTCCAATGCCGACGTCCGCGCCAAAAGATTGAAGCCCTGAAAGACAAACCCGATCTGCCGGTTGCGAATGCCGGAGATCTCATCGTCGCTGAGCCTGGCCACATCGCGGCCCTCGAGAAAATAATGCCCGCTGGTGGGCTGATCAAGGCAGCCCAGGATGTGCATCAAGGTGGACTTACCGGAACCGGAAGGGCCAACTACGGTTACGAATTCGCCGCCCTCGACGTCGAGTGAGACTGAACGCAACGCCTGCACCGCGACCTCGCCCATCTGGTAGGTCTTAGTCAGCTCTCTCACAGATATGACAGGATTCATTTTGCTGACCCCTGGCCGGCTGTAGCGAAGTAGTAGACGATCATGGCCTGGGACTTTTCCGCCCCGGCCATGCCGTAGACTTTTCCCGCACCCTCAATCACATAATACTCATTGGCAGCATGGGCTCGGCCACCATAGCCCGCGCCGCCACCGGCGATGGGCATGGAGACCGGCGCAACCTTCTCCCCTACCTGGCTATTCGAGAATAGATAAGCAGGCCAGTATCCCCCGAGGATAGTTTCTCCTTGCGGCGGCTGGCTGTGAGCGATGCCGAACTCGTCGTAGGTCTTGCTGATCGCGTGTGCGATGTCGGTGTCGTAGCTCATCTTCGACCACGGCACATCCCCGATCAGCTTGACCTGCACATCCTTGTATCCGTTCTGGTCAAGCTGTGCACGCAGCTTTTTCACCAGGTCGAGACCGTTCATGTTAGGCACATAACGCATGTTGTGCTTGGAGGTGATTTTGTTGGGCAGGATGGCGCCCGCGCCGCCGGCATACATATTCCCGCCCCAAATGCCATCCAAATTGAAAGAGGTTCCGTATGTCGACATCTTCAGCACGGTGAACGGGTCATCGGAAATGAAGCGGGCTATTCCCACATTTTCTTCTGCAACCTTGAGCTGCATCTTGGCTGAACCCTGCTTCAGGCTGTCGATCTCCGACGGGGTGAGCGGCTCGATGTTGTCGAGAAAGCCTTTGATGCGGGGCGTGTTGCCGTCATCGGATACCAGCGACGCGAGCATCTTGATGTGGCGCCAGGCGGGGCTATCGACGGAGCGTTTGTAGGCGCCGTGTATGTCGGATTGAACGGGGCCGCGGCCCCAGCTCTTGCCGCTGGTTGTCAGCTCCACATACACGCAACCCTCCGATCCGCCCATGATGCCACCACTGCCGCCAAGATTCTGCTCGCCGGCCACTAACATTGCGTTCGCGCCCTTGAAGAGGTCCGGATGATCTTTAACAAATTTGCGCAGCCCGATATCCATGCGCTCCTCATCCCCTTCGGCCACGAAGATGAGATTCACGGGTAACTTGCCCATGACCGCCTTCATCGACATCAGGGCTTCGAGCTGTGCCATCTCCGGACCTTTGGAGTTCTCTGCCCCGCGGCCGATCAGCACTTTCTTGAAGGGTGCTTGTTCGACCAGGTTCGCTTCGAAGGGCCGCGAGATCCAAACATCGGGCTGGGTTACCGGCATGGTGTCGTACATCCAGTAAATGACCAGCGTCTTTGGGGCGCCCTCGTCGCAGCGGGCGTAGACTACGGGGTTGCCGGGACTGCCGTACTCCGTTATGCCAACGTCGTAGACGCGGGTCTGCTGGCAGCCAAGCTTGTCGAAGAAACCCTTCACCATCTCCGCGCTCTCCGGGATTCCCTCGCCGCTGTTGGAAATGCTGGGCTGGCGGATCCATTTCTGCAGGTCCTCGACGTGGTCGTCGATGTGGCTATCGATGTAAGCAAAGGTTTTCTGCAGGTCCGCCGGTAGCTTGCTCACGTCCGGATGAATGGTTTCATCCCCTTCGGGGCGAATGCCCAACTTTGCTTTCGGTACGCTGCCCACCTCTTGCGGCGGTGGCGCCGACTTCGAACAGCCCGCGACGCCCAAAACCAAAACCAGAAAGGTTGCCGCCATCATCCACTTGAGTTGCATTTCTATCTCCTGATAAGCAGTTCTTACTTCGAGTAACCCGTGACTTGACTAAGAAGTAAAGCCTTCCCGGCTTCATGGTCCGCCGCCGGCAGCGGCGCGGTAATTTCTATCTCCTGCGCAAAACGCTGCCACCGCGCCGCCGCGGGACGGCCCGGCTGATCGTCGACTACCTCGGCCACCATGTCCCGGCCCAGCGTGTACGCGGTCAGATAGCTGCGGTATTCGTTGATGTATTTGAGCGTCGCCTCGCTATGCACCATTAAGACCTGGGCTTCCAGCGCCCAGGCGGCACGCACGAATTCGAGGTTTCCATCCAGATAATCCCGGGCGATGGCTGGTTCCGCTGGGTGAAGGGCCTCAACCAGCCGCTCCACACGGCCATAGAGTTCCGCGTTGCGAGTATCGAGACCCGCCAGGGGAAATAACTCATTGCGCTCAAATCGTGTTCGCTCAGGTTCAGGAAAAGCTAACTCCACGGCAAAGGTCGCCGCCGCTTCAGAAGCCAGTGACTGCGGGCTGAAAGTCGGCTGCACCATGAACTCGGTCAAGTGATGCTCACGCACCAGTTGTAGCTCACGCAGCGAGTTATACGCGTGGTGCCCCGGATACCCCTCGTGACAGGCCAATTGAAGCACCTGGTCGACAGTCAGGCCAAAGTCGGCATTGATCTCGATGAGGCTGTGAAAATTTCCCTGATAGCGGCTGAAGGCGCTCCATGGTTTGCCGTGCACGTACTCTACGGTCACGGACTCGCCAGGGGGAAGGTTCATATGCTCCAGCGTCCGTTCCCGGCAGCCTTGAAGCGCGCGCTCCATGACCGCCGGGAGGCGGACCGGAGGAACAGTAAATCGCTGGTCGAAAGATGAGTATCGTTCCGCCAGGCCTCCCCGGCCCGGCAATAGCGCGTCGATCTGCGATCGTATATGCGCCAGGCGCTGCTGGTCATATCGTGGCGGAACCTGGACTCCAAACATCGCCTGGGTCTCCTGGTCGAAGGTGAGATGTGCCCCCAGCAGCAGGTCTACGCGGCTCGCGATGGCACGCAGCTGCCCGATGAGAAACTGCCTTTGCGCTTCACCTCCGGCCGGAGTGGCCGGTTTATCCCGCAGCTCCGCGATCAACGCCAGGGCCGATCGCCGGATCTGCGCCAGGCTGGGGGGATTCTCACGGATATCTGTCACCCACTCCGCCGGGCCGTAGTAGTAATCGATCGAATCTGGATCTCGCTCCCCAAGGGCCACCGCAATCCGAGCGTACGAGAGACTTACATCGGCAAGAGGGGCGGCTTGTCTCTTCGGGCTATTGTGACTGCCCATAAGAAGGAAACAGCCGAGCAGAAGCGCGCCAATTTTCAGGCTGCGGTGCGCGGGCAGGGCAACGGCATACCACCTGCCGGCAAAGGTGTTGCCTCTGGCTGTCAGCAAAAAGGAATGCCTCCAGACCTCACTGGTTCCAAAAAACAAACGAGCGACGCCCCCCGTTCTGGCCGGGCGTTCCGCGGCTTAGGACGTTCTTCGACTGGGAAGAATCGTAGAGTTTACTTCGACAAGCACGAGCAGGCCCTACTACCGGGGAAAGCAGTTTTCAAGGGCTGTTCGTCGATAGTGGGATCATTCTTCTCGAAAGTCAAGAGCTTGTCTTGCCTGGCATTCATTTCTGAGCGAGATATGAGTTAGGCGACAAATCACTTGACACAAAAAGCAAAACCGACACAAGATGACACATCGGTTGCGTGCGCAGCCGGCCTTTGGTTGCCATGCCACCCGTTTGAAGCATGGCATACCGCCTGATCTAGACTACTTCCTCGTCGAAGACCACACCAGTGGGCCCCGTTAGAGCATTTTCAGAGTCACTGTGACGCGGTGATAGAAATGCTGGCCAGTCGTTTTCGGCTGGTTGAGAGCCGCTCGCCCTTACCTGATAACGCTCTGAGTGACTACGACCTTCGTTGGGCTGTGCCCGATGTCTGGCGGCTTACCACGTCTGTTTGCCGAAGACATTGCGGAAGCTGTGATCACGGAAAATCTGCTTAAGCTGCTTGCTTGCGAGCAACAGGGTAGATACGTCTCGTCAGGAGAGGGAATGACTCGTCTTAGTCTGAAACTAACGCTGTGTCTTTGCATTTCCGCCTTTTATATCAGTCTTGGTTACGGTCAAGCCACGACTGCGACGGTAGAAGGCATAGTCTCCGATACGGGAGGCGCGGGTGTCTCCGGCGCGGCGGTAAAGGTCGAAAACACTGCGACTGGAATCTCGCGCTCCGGCCAAACAGATAGCTCCGGACGCTACGAGTTCACCGCGCTGAATCCTGGAACATATCAAATCACTGTCGAGGCGTCAGGTTTCGGCAAGAAGGTGTTGACGGGTATTATCCTGCAGGTATCTCAGGACGCCCGAGTCGATATCCAACTGCAGGTGGGGCAGGTGGTAGACACAGTCGAGGTGCAGGCAGTAGGTGCGCTGCTGGAAACAGAGACATCGTCGAATGGCACAGTCATTGATAACAAAAAGGTAGTAGAACTCCCTCTAAGCAACCGGCAGTTTTATTCGTTGGCGTTGCTGTCCCCTGCTGCCTACCAGCCCGCGCAAGACTCGGTATTGGGTTTCCGGGGTGGAATCAACGTGGCCGGCGCGCCGGAAACGACCAATCAATTCACCATCAATGGCATCTATGACAACGATATAGGCACCGGGCAACCCTCCTTCCGGCCCTCCATCGAAGACATTCAGGAGTTCAAACTGCTGACCGGCGTCTATTCCGCTGAGTACGGACGCATGGAAGGCGGCCAGGTGGTAGTGGCCACAAAATCGGGCAGCAACCAGTTTCACGGAGTGGCGTACGAGTTTATTCGCAACCAGGTGACCGATGCGAAGCCGTACTTTACGCAGGTAGGCGGTGTGAACCCTGCCTTCAAACAAAACACCTTCGGCGCCACCCTTGGCGGCCCGATTATCAAGGATAAAACCTTCTTCTTCTTCGCTTATGAGGGGCAGCGGATTCGCCAGCAGATAACCTCCCTGGCGACTGTTCCCACCACTGACATGCTGGCAGGAAATATCAATGTGGGGGTACCGCTTTATAATCCTGCGACCGGCCAGCAGCTGCCTTCGCTGATCCCAGGTCAATACGCATACAACTTGCCCCAGCAGTTGCCAACGTTCTGGACCTCCTCAGCGGCTGCAGTCGGCCAACAGATCGCCAGTCTTGGCTTTCCGGCGCCGACTTATGCAACGCCGACCGGGACAATACCCGGCAACAACTATAACTTTAGCGAGACTCGCGCCGAGACAATGAACGAGTACTCGACTCGCATCGACCATGCGATCTCAAGCACGAACACGCTCTTCGGAACCTACAACTACTTCGAAGACCCGGCATTTGAACCCTCCAATGCCCTGTGCTCGGCCTTGGTGCTGCCCAAGTTTGGCTGCTACACCAACCAAATCTCTCAGCTGGCAAATATTACCTGGACACACATTTTCAATCCGAGTTGGCTGAGCGAAACGCGGTTCGGCTTCGAGCGCCTCAACCAACCGCGCGTTGCCCAGGATAATACGGCCATCGGGACCGCGTTTCCGGGTCTCCCCGGAGCTTTTACAGGGAACGCAGCCAACAACCTGGGGCTCCCGTTTACTTCGGTAACCAACTACTCGCAATTCGGAGGCGCGACCAACCTGCCCCAGGACCGCATTGACGATCACTGGCAGATCGTCGAAGAGCTGACCTGGAACCACGGAGCGCATACCGTGAAGGCCGGCGCGGATCTCTTTCAGGTCAAAAATACTTCGTTATACGTAAATGAAGGGCGCGGGTCGCTGACCTTCGATGTTCCCACCTTGCAGGCGATTAATGCTGATTACGATACCCCAACGTTAAACTTCGGAACGACCGGGTATGAAATTGCAGACCTACTGCTAGGGATCGCAGCCAACACCTCCAACAGCCCCACGGCTCCCAAAGCGCATAATCGCTATGAAAGCTATCACCTGTTTGTTCTGGATGACTGGAAGGTATCCCCACATCTCACCCTGAACCTGGGGCTGCGCTATGAGTTGGACGTTCCGGTTCACGATGCTCACGGCGATCTTTCCAACTTCGACCTTGCGACAGGGACGTTCATTCTTCCCGGCCCAGGCTCCTACACCCACCTGTACCACTACGACTACAACAACTTTGCGCCGCGCATCGGCTTTGCCTGGCAGCCCTTCGGGAAGGAGAGCACGGTGCTCAAGGGGGGCTATGGTGTCTTCTATGATCAACCGCTGCTCTACAACAACTTTTACACCTTCAGTACTCAGTTTCCGCAGTACAACACGCAGAGCTTCGTGCCCGGGCCGCTATCCCACCGGAGGAGGCATCACGCTAGCTAATCCATTTCCTTCTGCGCTGCTGCCGGCGGAATGCACCGGGATACAGCCGGTCGCGGACTGCTCAGCAACGATCACGCCCAATGGAGTCTTTCCTAATTACAGGACTCCGTACCTCACGGAATGGAGCCTCGGGGTACAGCAAGCCCTTACCAAGAATATGTTTTTTGAAACAACATATTTCGGTTCGAAGGGGACCAAGTTGCCCTTCATCATTAACGAAAATCAGGAGGCCCCAAATACGCTTTCGACAGGCGCCGCCCAGGCTCTACGCCCGTACCCTGAATTTCTAAATATCTATTACTACACAACGAACCTGAATTCTGAGTACCAGTCCTGGCAAAACAAACTGCAGCAGAACTTCAGCAACGGCGTCTCGTTTCTTGTGGCATATACCTGGGGTAAGTCGATTGACGGCGGTGATGTGATCGGCACTTATACCGCCGCTTCCAGCAGCTCGGGTCTGCCGCAGGACTCTACTAACCAGCGCGGAGATCGTGGCCTGTCAGACTTTGATGTCCGGCAGCGGATCGTTTTCAGCCCGGTGGTGCAGTTGCCCTTCGGCGCCGGCAAGAAGTATCTCCAGACCGGCTGGGGAGCTCGCCTGGCGGGCGATTGGCAGGTATCGGGGATCTATACCTACCAGACGGGCAGGCCATTCTCGGTCTTCAACAGTTCGGCTTCCAACAACAGCGGATCATTCTCCAATGTGGATCGTCCCAACGTGATTGTGGGGCAGAACCCGAACGCTCATTTTGATTCGGTTGCGGGAATGAACACGCACAACCCTACGGAGTGGTTCAACATTCATGCCTTCAGCATTGCGACATCCGGGTGAGTTCGGTGACGAGGGCCGCAACACGATCACGGGACCAGGTTACGACGAGATTGATATCACGCTGGCTCGTGTGTTCAACATCACGGAGAGGGTTCACGCCCAATTTCGGGTGGAGGCATTTAATCTTGCTAACCATCCCAACTTCTTCAATCCCGCGCAGCAGTCGAATCAATTTCCATCAAGTTCGGTGGGCCAGCTAGCTCCGAACTTCACGGGAAGTTTTGGGAGCATAACGCAAGCCAACAATCCACGCGAGATGCAATTCAGCCTTCGGATATTCTTCTAGGCAGGGCATCGCACTTTATTAGCCTTTCACTGGAGGGAAACGTGGGCCGAGTTGTTGCCGCGCTACTGATCTGCGCGCTTACCAGTGCTCTGACTGCACAGCAGGCTGGCTCCCCGCTCGCTGGCTTTACTGCTCAGAGCGAGCCGGGCGAAGCCAGCCTGGAACAACGCTTCAAGGCATTGCCCGACCCGCAACGCATGCGCGCCAACATGGAGCGGCTCAGCGCGCGTCCCCACCATGTCGGTTCACCGTATGACAAAGAGAACGCGGAGTGGATCCTGGCGCAGTATAAGCAGTGGGGGTGGGATGCCCACATTGAGGAATTTCGAGGTTCTTTTTCCCACGCCAAAATTGCGCTTGCTGGAGATGGTGGCGCCCACCCAGTTCACCGCCAAGCTGGAAGAGCCGGCGGTAGCCGTCGATCCAACCTCGAAGCAAAAGGACGAGCAGCTCCCTACATACAACGCCTATTCCCCAGACGGAGATGTGACCGCGCCCCTGGTCTATGTGAACTACGGTCTGGTGGCCGACTACGAGGAGCTTGCCCGTCACGGGGTCTCGGTCAAGGGGGCTATCGTCATTGCCCGCTACGGAGAATCGTGGCGAGGCATCAAGCCTAAGATCGCCGCGGAGCACGGCGCCATTGGTTGCATCATCTACTCCGATCCCGCTGATGACGGTTATAGCCAGCAGGCTGACTTTCCCAAAGGGCCCATGCGGCCGCCCGAAGGTGTGCAGCGGGGCAGTGTGATGGACGCTCCCCTCTACCCTGGCGATCCGCTCACCCCCGGAGTGGGCGCGACTAAAGAGGCCAAGCGCCTCAAGCGGGAGGACGCTCAATCCATCCCCAAAATTCCCGTTCTTCCCATTTCTTATGGTGACGCCCAGCCACTGCTTGCTGCTCTCGAAGGTCCGGTTGCACCGGCGAATTGGCGTGGAGCCTTGCCGATTACTTACCGCCTGGGGCCCGGCCCGGCCAAGGTTCATCTGAAGCTGGCCTTCAACTGGGACCTGAAACCCGTTTACGACGTGATCGCCACCATGCGCGGAGCTGAGGAGCCCGATCTTTGGGTGCTGCGTGGCAACCATCACGATGCGTGGGTGAATGGCGCGGATGATCCGGTCTCCGGTCAAGTGGTATTGCTGGAGGAGGCGCGCGCGCTTGGAGAACTTGCCAAACAGGGCTGGAAGCCGAAGCGCACCATCATCTACGCCTCCTGGGATGGGGAAGAGCCCATGCTTCTCGGTTCCACCGAGTGGGTGGAAGAGCATGCGGACGAACTGCGGCAGCATGCCGCGGTTTACATCAACAGCGATGGCAATGAGCGCGGCTATCTGGATGTGGAGGGGTCGCATTCCTTGCAGTCGTTTATGAATGGCGTTGCCAAAGATGTCGAAGACCCCGAATCGAAGGTCTCAGTTTTCAAGCGTCAGCAGGCTTATCTTCTGCTGCATGGCACGCCCGCGCAGCATGCCGAGGCACGGGCCGGGGGCAACCTGAGCATCGGTGCTCTAGGCTCCGGTTCGGACTTCAGCCCCTTTATCGACCATATCGGCGTTGCCACCATCAATCTTGGATTCGAGGGAGAAGATCCGTCGGGCAATTATCACTCCATTTACGACGACTTCTACTGGTACACGCATTTCTCCGACTACGATTTTGTTTACGGCCGTGCGCTCGCGCAGGCCGCGGGTTTAAGTGTCCTGCGCATGGCTGATGCTGACATCATGCCCTATGATTTTGAGGGCCTCTCGCATACCGTGGCGCAGTACATCGACGAAGTAAAAGCGCTGCTCGAGAGCCGTCGCAAGCAAGCGGAAGAGATCAGGCAAAACCTGAACGATGGTGTCTACCAGGCGGCGAACGATCCGCGAAACCCCACCGTCGCGCCGCCAGCGGAAGAGATTCCGCCGTACCTCAATTTTGCGCCGCTTGATAATGCTGCCACCGCTCTCAGCCAGGCGGCCATGCATTACAGCAAAGCTCTCGCCGGCACGCAGGGCAAGCCTTTGCCGCAGGATCGACTGAATACGCTGAATCAGAACCTTGCCCTGGCGGAGAGAAAGCTAATCAGCGGACAAGGCCTGCCGCGGCGGCCGTGGATGCAACACGTGCTCTACGCTCCTGGGTGGTATACGGGCTACAGCGCTAAAACGCTACCCGGGGTAAGGGAAGCCATCGAGCAGGGCCGCTACCCGGAAGCCGATGAGCAAATTGTGCAGGCCGCCCGCGCGCTCCAGGATGAGGCGGCATGGATTGAGCAATTGGCCAAAGAACTGACCAACTGACACGCCGCAAAGGTCTGGTTCGGTGCAGATAACTGTAGACCGTTAGGCAACGGGACGGGTGCTCAGGTCGCAAAGCGTACTGGGCCGAAAGATGTTTGCAATAGCATTCCCAAGGGTGGTTCAGTTCACCCGAGGACGACATCCTGGGTTAAACATTCTCAGTCTGTCCCTTCGGGACTGTCGCGGTGATAACTCGGCCCAGGACTACGTCCTGGGCTATTCTCGCCGTCCCTACGGGACTGATCGCGATCTGCCGTAGCTAATTTATCTTTAGCTACTGCTATCTGAGTCAGCCGATCAGAAAGCTAGTTCGGACAAGACCGCCAAAGTATTGCCTCGGGCTCCGGCCGCCGGGGCTTATATTAATTAACGGATTAGAGCACGGATGCGAGGCGATGGGAATGGCATGTGAAATGGCAGTTGGCTTTAGGAAATCATTGATCAAAACGTTACTGCTCGGGTTGTTAACCACGCCGGGCTTTGCGCAAGTCCACTATGAACCCACGCTCCAGTCGCTCAACCAGCATCCCCTGCCACAGTGGTATGCCGATGCCAAGCTGGGCATCTTTATCCACTACGGTCTGTACTCTGTTCCAGGATGGGCTCCCTTATCGCACCCCGAACACGACTTCCGCAACGTCGACTACATCAAGAACAACCCGTATGCCGAGTGGTACTACAACGTGATGCGCATTGATGGCTCGCCTACGCAGGCTTACCATCGCGAGCACTACGGCGCCAATTACAACTACTACAACTTTGCTCCGATCTTCGATCAGGAGAGCATGAAGTGGAAGCCGGAGCAGTGGGCCACCATCTTCCATGATGCGGGCGCCAAGTACGTCGTGCTCACCACCAAGCATCACGAGGGATTTACTCTGTGGCCCAGCTCCACGCCCAACCCCACACTGCCCAAAGACCGGCAGCATGCCACGCGCGACATCGTGGGCGAGCTCACGACCGCAGTCAACAAGCAAGGCATGCGCATGGGGCTTTACTACTCCGGCGGCTATGATTGGACGTTTGTCCCTGGCCCCATCCGCACCCCCGCTGACTACGAGACGGTGAAGCCCCAGAGCGAGGCCTATGGCAAATATGCCGACGCGCAAATTAAAGAGCTGATCGTTCGCTATCATCCGGCGGTTCTGTGGAACGACATTGACTGGCCGAAGTCCGGCCGCCCGCTCGAAGTCATGGCCGACTATTACAACACCGTGCCGGATGGGGTAGTCGACGATCGCTTCGGCGTGAAGCATTCCGACTTCACTTCACCGGAGTACGAGAAGGTGGATGAAATTCGCACCACCAAGTGGGAAGAGTGCCGCGGTCTTGGCCAGTCCTTTGGTTACAATCGCGCCGAGGGCGAGGCAGAGACCATCGCCCCCGACGCGTTGATCTATATGCTGGTGGATATTGTCAGCAAGAACGGCAATCTGCTGCTGGATGTTGGCCCCGAGGCGGATGGAACCATTCCACCGGTACAAATGGAACGGTTGCGCGCGCTGGGTGCCTGGCTACATCAGAACGGGGAAGCTATTTACGGCACGCGACCCTGGACGCGGGCTACAGGTAAAACCACCGATGGCATCAACGTCCGCTTCACGCGCAAGAACGGCGACCTTTATGCCGTCCTCCTGGGCAAACCCCAGCATCCCGAAGTTACGCTCCTGAACGTTAAGGCCAAGCCTGGAACCGCTCTCCACCTTCTCGGCTACGCGCAACCGCTCAAGTGGAGCGCGGAAGGGGAGAACCTCAAGGTCGAGTTGCCGGCATCCCTTCCCGGCCAGTATGCATATGCGCTGCGGCTTCAGGCGTCCGCGGCGCCTTAGCTCTTCGTCACACCAGCTGCTGGTCGCGCATAACTCGCCTGGTAAAGGTCAAGTCTCTGCGCATGGCCGCAATCAATTCCTGCCGGGGAATGGTGAGCGTCTTGTCGCCGTTCTCCGCGCCCCCAAGCCCGGAATACTCAAAGTGGAGCTGCACCGGCCCGGAGAAGCCGTTCGCCTTGACGATGGCAAAGAACCCTGAGAAATTAACCATGCCTTCGCCCATGGGGCACCAGTGCGGAACCCACGCATCTTCCACACCGAGCGACTTGTCAAAGGGATCGTGATGGATATTCTTCCCCTTGTTCTGCTGCCAGGTAAAGTCCTTGAGAGCGATGCCTCGCATTTGATTCTTGACCAGGCGAGAACTGTCGATCCAGCCGCCATACCCGCCTTCGACGGTCGCGTGACCGATGTCGTAGTTGACACCAATCCATCGTGGATCGAGCCCCTGGAAGAGTGTCCAAAGATCCCAAATGGGAGCCCCCACGAGTCCCGGTCCGGAATGGGTGTGGTACATGCCGCAAATCTGATGTTCCTGGTTTAGTTCAGCCAGTGCTTTCGTCTGCGGCTTCAATTCATTCAGCCTTTCGCCGATGCCCTGGCTTGCCGGATAGGTTAACCCTCCCCAGCGATATTGGCGGATGCCCAGCTGGCTGGCTGTTTTCAGCATGGCTTCGACATGGGGTGTTTGCACACTGGTAATCTCCGTGGAGATCATCGGGACCGTGAGGCCGGCGCGGCGAACCGCCTCCACCGCCGCGGGAAGATCGGCCTCCACGCGTTCGGGCAAAACGTGACCGCCGGCGCGCACTGTAAGGTCAACGCCATCGAATCCAATATCTCTTGCGATGGCAGCCGCCTCAGCGACATTGGTCCACTGCAGATGTTTGGAGAAGACGCAAATCTTCAGCTTTTCCGGTGCTCCGTCTGTGGCGTGGGGAGCGTCATTAGCAAGCGCGCGGAAGGCGCCGGACATCGCTGCGCCCATGAGAAGCGTGCGGCGCGACATAATACCTGGTGCGGAATCACTCATCATGTGCGGTCCTCGTGGAAGCGTGGCGTCAGCAGCAGAGGTGTATAAAACATATGGAGTATTATCACTCTCCAAATTACATAGCAATGGCGGGGTAAAGAATGCTTGCTTCCCTAAACGGCCAGGTGGTCGTGATTGTTGGTGCTTCGAGCGGTACAGGCCGTGCGGCAGCGGTGCTCTTCGCGCGCGAAGGGGCGAAGGTCGTGGCCGCTGCGCGCCGCGAAGACCGGTTGCAATCTCTTAAGGATGAACTGGCGAGAGAGCAGCGCGATATTACCGTGCGGCGAGCTGACGCCTCGAGCGTTGAAGATATGCAGCAGCTGGCGCAAGCAGCGCTGGAAAAATTCGGCAGGATCGATATCCTGGTCTTCGCCAGCGGGACCAATACCAAGGACCGGGCGATGGAGCGGCTCACCCCGCAAATATGGAACGAGCTCATCGATACAAATCTCAATGGAGCCTTCTACGCTACGCATGCAATCTTGCCCTCCATGCGTAAGGCGGGTTCCGGCCATCTGATCTACATCTCATCGATCAGCGGATTATTGACGGATGTGTCCGGGGCTGCTTATCAGGCTTCCAAGCGAGGAGTTGTCGCACTGGCTCACGCGATTCGCATGGAAGAGAAGCAGAACGGCATCAGAACGTGCGTCCTCTGTCCTGGTCTCATCAACACTGAACTGCTGGACAAGAGGCCGGTGAAGCCGTCCCCCGAAGTGCTGGCCAAGGCTTTGCAGGCGGAAGATGTTGCGGATGTGATTTTATTTGTTGCGAAATTGCCGGCCCACGCGTCGGTGCCGGAGATGCAGGTGCTGCCGACGTTTCAGTAACCTCCACTAGAAAAAGGGCTCGCATGGATTTGCAAGGAAAGGTTTGTCTCGTCACGGGGGGTACCAGCGGTATCGGGGCCGCCACAGCGCTCAGTCTTGCACGGAAAGGCGCTCATGTCGCCATCGTTGCCAGAAGGGCTTCGCCGCTGCCGGAGGATCTTCACTCTGCTGTCGAGCGACACGGCACGACGGCACGCTCATTCAAGGCAGACGTCGCCGATCCCGAGGCCTGCCGCAACAGTGTCGAGCAGGTAGTCAAAGACTTTGGCCGTCTCGATGTGCTCGTGCACTCGGCCGGAGGGCCCGTCCGAGGCAGCATTTATGCGGTCACCGATGAGAGCTGGATGAACGCCTTTGCGGTTCACGTGCACTCCATCTTTCACCTCACCCGGGCTGCAGCGCCGCACATGGCGCAGCAGGGCGGGGGAGCGATCATTCTGTTGGGGTCGGCCGCAGGCCTCCGCGGTTGCCTGGGCGCGGCCGCTTACGGCGTGGTGAAAGGTGCTTTGCCGCAGTTCGCCCGCGTCCTCGCCCGCGAACTCGCCGAGCAGCGCATTCGTGTCAACTGCATCTCTCCGGGCGTGATTCGCACTCCTTTTCAGGATTCTCTTTCCCCTGAACAGGTAAAGAACAACATCGAGAATCGCATCCCATTACACCAGGAAGGCAAGCCGGAGGATGTTGCTG
This sequence comes from uncultured Acidobacteriaceae bacterium, assembly GCA_963821315.1. Lineage (GTDB taxonomy): Bacteria > Acidobacteriota > Terriglobia > Terriglobales > Acidobacteriaceae > PALSA-350. The sequence continues at coordinate 53,410 of CAWGDP010000036.1, forward strand.
AGCTGATCACCAGCGTGGTGGAAAATGACTTCATCACCGGCGAGAACATGGTCATTGACGGGGGAATGACCATGCGCATTGTCTAAGACAATGCGGGTGCGAGCTTTTCGGTTGCCGGCAGCGTCCATACCAGCCATGCGGAGATCAATGGAATGATTCCGAAGAGTACGAACGCCGGCTGAAAGGAGTATCGCTCGACCAGCCACCCAGTCACCAGGCTGAAGATCATGCCTCCGAAACCAGCGCCTGTGCTGGCGAAGCCCCAGATGGAGGCCACCGCTCCTTTGGGAAATACATCTCCGGGAATGGCGAGCAGGTTCGCAAGCGCGCCCGTGTAACCGAAGGTCGCGACCGATATCAGCGCAATGCACCCGGCAGCACTCTTGCTTTCGCCCACGAAGAGAGCAGAGGTCATCAGCACAGAAAAGATAAGAATGGCAAGGCGCCGTGTGGTGGCCGCTGTTCGACCTAAGCGCAGCAGCGCGGTGAACACGACTCCTCCCGCCAGGTTGCCGATGGCTGCGGTGAGGAAGGGTATCCAGGCCGTCTCACCGATCCGCTGCATGGAGAAGCCGTGGACAACCTTCAAGTATTGCGGGACCCAGAAAATATAAAAGTACCAGGCGGGATCGCTGAAGACCTTGGACAGAGTGAACTGCCAAAGAAATCTCGATCGCAGTAGAGCCTTAAGCGGGAGACGGTCTGTTGCATCCTGTTGCCCCATAGACTTCAGGCCTGGATAAAAGAGGATCCACGCCGCCAGCCAGATGAACCCGAGTAGACCCACGGTAAGAAACGCTGTTCTCCACCCTGCAGTCAGCAGGATCCATGCCAGCAAGGGCGGAGCAAGAATTGCTCCGATGGATGAGCCGCTGTTAAAGATACCCGAAGCGAGCGATCGCTCTTCCGGGGGAAACCATTCCGCGACCAGCTTCACCCCAGCGGGGTAGTTGCCTGCCTCTCCCATGCCGAGCAGGAATCGAAAGATGCCCAGGCTGAGAGCTCCGGTGGAGAGTGCACACAGCATCTCCGCTGCAGACCACCAGGCCATTGTCCATGCATAGCCGGCCTTGGTTCCCAGACGGTCCAGCATCCGGCCGGAGATGCCATTCGCTAGTGTGTACGCGAGCATGAAGGCAGAAACGATGTAGGAATAGCGTTGCGCAGAGATGTGAAATTCTTCCAGCAGCACGGGCGCCATCACCGACAGGGTCTGCCGGTCGAGGTAGTTGATGACGGTCGCCAGAAACGAAAAACTCAGAACCAGCCACTTGGTCCGGTCTCTGGCGAGCTGTGTCTGCATCGCTTGCAGTTTTATCGCATTTGGTTGACTCTGTCCATCCCCGTCCACCTTGGCAGTGGTGGACGGCGGATGAAAAGAGTCAGCGCAACAGCAACTACCCCGGTTTCTTTTGCCCCGCATTCTCTCCGAGCATCGTTCAACTGCTTTGGTTTCCTAACCACAGCCGATGGTTCTGGACGGGTGCCCGATGTTCGCACCAGCGTACATGGGCCGAAAATGGTTTTTTTCCCAATGCTTTTTGCTTTTGCACAAGTATGCTGTCCTGGGCAACAGTCGTTTTGCCCGCATACCAAGAACGTTCGAAGGGGCTGCGCCCCCATCTTTTCAACCCATGTACGCTGGTGCGAACATGGGGCACCCGTCCAGGGAAGTGGGCTTGGTTGCTTGCGCAGCTGCAGCTGATGACGGACTACCGTGGGGCGGCGGCCCTTGGCATGGGTGGAGGCGGATGGACAGCGCATCTATCCCGCGTAGCCCATGCCTGCCAGCACTCCTCGCATATAAGCGAAGCTGGCAATCACGCCGGGCATCGGATCGTCGCCGTGAACCTCATACTCCAGGTCGACAAAGCCTTTGTACTTGATCGCGATCAGGGTTTCAAAGATGCGCCGGATAGGCATCGAGCCCTCGCCCACAGCAACCTGGCTTTCCTTGGCAGTGAAGTTGGTAAGGTCCTTGGTGTGCATGTTGAACAGCCGCGGACCCACCTGCTTGATCGCCTCCACCACATCGGTGCCCGCACGCACCGTGTGCCCTATATCAATGCAGCATCCCATGCGCGGATCCATATTACTCACGACCTTCAGAACATCCAACGGCGAATGCCACAACTTATCCTCCGGTCCGTGATTATGGATCGCGAACCGTATGTCGTACTCCTTCACAAACTTTTCAATACGAGGAAGCGTGGCCGGGTCCGGATCTCCAGCAACAATCACCGAGACACCCGCTCGCTTGGCGTATTCGAACTTACTGCGGATGTCGTCATCCTCGTCCTTGGGAAAGTAAACCGTCCCCACGGCATGCAGCTGAATACCGGCGGCATGATAGTCGTCGAGCGCTTTCGCCTCCTCCGCCGGATCCATCGGGAGATGGTCTTTGACGTCCTTCGCATTCAGCGCCAGCACGTTGAGCTGCTTCATGTAGCCGATCAATTGCGCGCGGTCGAAATTGCGAAAGGTATAGCTGCACAAACCCAAATTGACTGGTGATGCAGCGGCACTTGGCGTTGCCGCCAGCGCTACATTCGGCATAACGCTCGAGGTTGCATACGCAGCCGCGGCCAGTGCGCCGGAGCCGACGAAACTACGGCGGGAAAGGGTATTTTTCATAAGTAAAAGTCTGCCCTAAACGTGCGGAGCCCAGCCCTTCTCATACTCCCGGCCCCATCCCTTCATGGCCTCTGAATCGCCCTGGATCTTTCCGTCTTTCTCGTCGAGCAGTAATTCGCGATTGACTTCCCAGGCAATGTTGGAGAGCTGCAGTATGGTGACAGAGACGTTCCCCACCGCAATCGGAGCGTTCAATTTTTCTCCATTACGGATGCCGGCAATGAAGTTTGCGAAATGCGCATCGGTCATTGAATCGGCGCCCATCAGATCATAAGACGATGTCTTGCTCCCGGTCTTATATTCGCTCGTCTTCGTTCCCTTGAGATCGTAGATTTCATAGCCATCCCGATCCACCACCACCGTGCCCGTGGTGCCCATAATCGCTGAGCCCCGGTCGCGGTTGTAGAACTTCATGCCCTGGCAGCTCTTGCCTTCCCAGGAGAGCATCTTGTCTTTGTAGTCGAAACTGGTCACCATGGTGTCGGGGAACTGCCAATCATCCTTGAACTGGTATCTTCCACCGCTCGCGGTAACCCGCTGAGGATAGTCGACCCCAAGCGCCCAGCGGCACACATCCACTTCGTGGGTTCCATTGTTGAGCGCCTCGCCGGTGCCATAGATTCTGAACCAGTGCCAGTTATACGGCTGCACGTTGTCGGTATAGGGCTTGCGCGGCACCGGGCCCTGCCACAGATCCCAATCAAGCTGGGCCGGTACGGGCGCCGGCTTGCCATACCCAATCGACTTTCTGGTGTTGCTGTACCAGGCTTTGGCGTAGTAGGCGCGGCCGATGAGGCCGTTGTGGATCTTGTCGATGATCTCGATGGTGTGGGGCGACGAGCGTTGTTGGGTGCCCATTTGCACCAACTTGTCATATTTCTTTTGCGCCTCCACCAGCAGAGCTCCTTCGGCGGGGTTGTGGCTGCAGGGCTTCTCTACGTAAACATGCTTGCCCGCCTGCAACCCGTCGATGGCCATCGGAGTATGCCAGTGGTCGGGAGTGGCAATGGTGATGGCGTCCACGTCCTTCTGGTCAAGAATCTTGCGAAAATCCTTCTCCGCGGTGGGCGCCGATCCCATCGCCTCCAGCGTCTTGGCAGCAAACTTATTCAGGATATTGCTGTCTACATCGCACACATGGGTGATGCAGGCGGTCTTCTCGTTAGCCTTGAGCGCCGACAGGTGTGCATAGGCGCGACTGTTGAGGCCGATCACCGCAAAATTGAGCCGGCTGTTGGAGCCCAGAATCTGGCCATAGCTCTTGGCGTTGGCGCGGATAGCCAACCCCGCTGCCCCTACTGCAAGTGCATCGAGAAATTCACGTCGATTGACCATGGTTCAACCCTCGTACCAAAAGAGTGCTTTTGATCTTATACCCGCGTCCTTGCGGTCGTCGCCCGCCTTACGAAGACGTTGCTTGGTTGAGTTTGGCCGCATAGCCGGAGTTTGCTCGTGACCCGAGGCTTCGGTTAGCCCTCCGCGATACATGAATCCCATGGGATATCAATAGCTTACGAGAACCGAACCGGGCCGGTTCGAAGCCGGGCTGGGGTTGGGGTATTCAGCGAACAATCCGCGTTGACAGTCGTTAGCAAGCGGAGACTAGCGTTAAAGGTCCGACCTTTTGTCGGGGAGTATCTGCCGCTTGGCCCGGAACATAGCCTCATTGAAGCCGACGGTCTTCCGTTGGGCTGGCTCAGTCGTCATGGGCACGGCCTTGCTGGCAACCACTGCGGGTTGCAAAGGCAAGCCTTCCGCCGCCTCTTCCTCGCAGCAACATCTTGACTTCAACCAGGATGTGCAGCCCATCCTTGCCAGCAATTGCTTTAGTTGCCACGGTCCCGATCCGGAGATGCGGAAGGCCAACCTGAGGCTTGACCTGGAAGAGTCGGCCTTCAAGAAGCGCCCAGGGAAACCGGATGCCATCGTGCCCGGGCATCCCGAAAAGAGCGAATTGATCAGGCGGATTGAATCCAAGGATCCGCACTACCTGATGCCGCAGACTTCGCTGGGCGAAGCAAAGCCAATGAAGCCCCAGGATATCGCCATCCTTAAGCAATGGGTGGCGGAAGGCGCGCACTACCGGCCCCACTGGGCGTTTGAAAAGCCGGCACGTCCCGCCGTGCCTCAATGCAGGTGCAGGCTGGGCACAGAATCCGATCGATGCCTTTGTTCTGCAGCGCCTGAATAAGGAAGGTCTGCATCCCTCGCCCGAGGCGGACAAAAATACTCTTATCCGCCGCGTGACACTCGATTTGACCGGATTGCTGCCTACCCCGGCGGAAGTGAACGCGTTCGTTCAAGATCAGTCGCCGCAGGCCTACGAGCACGCTGGTGGATCGTCTGCTGGCCAGCCCAGCTTACGGCGAGCAGCGGGCGCGTTACTGGCTTGACTACGCTCGCTATGCCGATACCTATGGGTTGCACTACGACAACAGCCGATACATCTGGCCCTATCGCGAATACCTGATCAGGGCGTTCAACAGCAACAAGCCGTTCGATCAGTTTGCCAAGGAGCAGATTGCCGGCGACATGCTGCCTGCCAGCAACCTGGACCCGATCATCGCCAGCGGATATGTCCGGTCCGGGGTGAGCAGCAACGAGGGCGGCACGATTCCCGAGGAGTTGCGGGTCAACATCGCGCGGGAGCGGACTGAGGCGTATGGGGGCGCGTTTCTGGGCCTCACCGTGGGTTGTGCGGTGTGCCATGACCACAAATACGATCCCACCACGCAGAAGGATTTCTATCCGCTAAGCGCGTTCTTCAACAATATCGATGAGCAGCCGTTCAACAACGATAAGCCGGATTGGGCGCCGGTCGTGCACATTCCAAAGCCGCAGAACGTCGACGCTTACAACCAGGTATTGGCCAAGCGAGCGGCACTCGCAGAAGCAGCTGTATGACTCGCGGTTGCGGGAGCGGCAGATTCTTCAGCAATGGATCAGCTCCGAAGCAGAACCTGGCCGAGCCGGTCTCAACCGATAAGCTGCAGATTCGCTTGCGGCTGGATGAAGGCGGCGGCGAGGTGCTGAAGAACAGCGCTCCCAATGCCAACCCGAAGAGCTTTCCCATTGGAAAGTTCAAGCCGCAGTGGGGTGAAACCACCTGGCTGTGGCCGGATTTCCGCATGGACACCAGCACCCGCATGGTGATGGGACAGACGGGCGACTATGAGTGGAACCAGCCCTTCTCCAGCGGTGGTTGGTTCATGTTGCGTTCCGCGCCGAACTATCACTTCGACAAGATTGCGGGCGTCGCTGCTTTCCAAGATGGATTCCACCCAGCACTACCGCGGCTGGGATGTGGAAGCCGAGCAAGGCCTGATCATCGTCAAGCTGGCCAATCAAGCGCCCAAGGAAGTACCGCCCAAGGAGAAGCCGAAAAAAGGAGCGCCCAAGAAGCGCAGAGCCCAAGAAGGAGGAGGCAAGAAGGCAAGAGCCCAAGGAGCCAAAGGACCTGACGCCCATCAAGGGGATCAAGGTCACGACCACCGTGCCCTCTGCCTACGGATGGCAGCTGGGATCACATCTTCTTTACCTATGACGGATCGGGCAAGGCAGCGGGCGTAAAGATCTATGTGAACGGAGCGCCGGCTGTAACAAAGATTGTTTCGGATAACCTGGGGCAGCTTACCATGCGCACTCCGGCCCCACTCCAACTGGGGCGGATATCCCCGGATGAGCAACCCGCACGCGAGACGCGCTACCAGGATTTCCGGTTGTATGACAGGGTCCTGACCGCGGACGAGGCGAAGAGACTTCCCTTTGAAGACTATGTAGCCGAGATCATCGGCAAGCCCGCCAGCCAGTGGAATGCGGACCAGTGGCATGCGGTGAGCGAGTTCTACTTCGACAACGTTGATGAATCGTCCAAGCAAATTAAAAGCCAGATTCAAGCGCTGGATGCCCAACTCGACAAGCTATCCAAGGGGGGGTATCTCTCCGTGGTGTCACGGGAGAAGCCATCCCTGGCCTACGCGAATATTCTCACCCGCGGGGTCTACACGGCGCGCAAGGAGAGAGTCGAGGCCGACACGCCGCACTTTCTTCCTCCGCTGCCTGCGGGCGAACCGCACAATCGCCTGGCCCTGGCCGAATGGACGGTAAGCCCGGATAATCCTCTGACCGCGCGGGTGACCGTCAATCGGATGTGGAACGAGCTCTTTGGCGCGGGCTTGGTCGAGACCACGGAAGACTTTGGCATCATGGGCCAGCGGCCTTCGCATCCCCAGCTGCTGGACTGGCTGGCGGTCGAGTTCCGCGAGAGCGGATGGGACATGAAGCATATGTACAAGCTGATGGTGATGTCTGCCGCCTATCGCCAGAGTGCCAAAGCATATCCGCGAGCAGTTGACCAGGGATCCGAAGAATCTTCTGCTGGCGCATGGTCCGCGCTTCCGCATGGATGCCGAGATGCTTCGTGATATCGCGCTGCAGTCGAGCGGGCTGCTGGTGAACAAGATCGGCGGGGCCAGCGTGAAGCCCTATCAGCCGGCGAATGTGTGGGAGCAGGTGGGGTTCCCGACCAGCGACACCACCCATTACAAGCAGGACCATGGGGACGCGCTTTACCGGCGCAGCATGTACACGTATTGGAAGCGCATGGCGATGCCGCCCGATATGGACGCGTTTGACGCTCCTACGCGCGACACGGTTTGTACCCGGCGGCAGCGAACGGACACTCCGCTGCAGGCATTGGTAACTATGAATGATCCTCAGTGGGTGGAGGCGTCGCGGGCACTGGCCCAGCGCCTGATCAAAGAGGGCGGAAAGCGGCCTGAGGACCGAATCAAGTATCTGAGCGAGCTGGTGCTTTCCCATGACCCCCCGCCGCAGATGGCTGCGGTGCTGGAACACTCGCTTAACCAGATGGAGCAACACTACGCAACCGATCCCGCTGCGGCCCGCGACCTGACCGCTGTGGGGGAGAAGCCGCGCGATCCGGCTATTCCGCCGCCTGAGCTTGCAGCATGGACGATGGTGGTGAGCGAAGTGATGAACCTGGACGAGACGTTGAACAAATAAGGAGAAACGCCATGAAACAACATCCGCTTTGTACTGATCCTGACAGTGGTCCAACGATTCTGGACCTTCCCATCGCGGACGGTTTGAAGGCGGAGTGGGCCGCGCTGCAGACGCGCCGGCATTTTTTGGGCAGCGCGGGCAAAGTGCTTGGCTGGGCGGCGATGGCCAGTCTGCTGGGCGACAAAGTGCTGACCCGCGATGCACGGGCGGCGAATGTGACCAGCGCGCCGCAGCCCGGAATGCTATCCGGCTGCCTCACTTTGCTCCCAAGGCGAAGCGAGCGATTTACCTGTTCATGTCCGGCGGCCCACCGCAGATCGACCTGCTGGATTACAAGCCGAACCTGGCGCAGCTCTACGACAAGGATATTCCCGACTCGGTTCGCGGTGGGCAGCAGCTTACCGGAATGACCGCCGGGCAGGCGCGATTTCCCATTGCGCCTTCGCACTGGGCGTTCAAGCAGCACGGCCAGACCGGCACCTGGGTGAGCGAGCTGATGCCGTACACGGCGCGCATGGTCGATGACCTTACCATCATCAAGTCGACCAATACCGACGCCATCAATCACGAGCCAGCCATCATGCTGCTGAACACGGGCAACATGAATGCAGGAAAGCCCTGTCTCGGTGCGTGGCTTTCTTATGGCCTGGGCAGCATGAACGATAACCTGCCCACCTTCATGGTGCTGCTGAGCAAGGTGAATCCGAAACAGAATAACCAGCCCGTCTCCTCGCGCCTGTGGAGCAGCGGTTTTCTTTCTTCGGAGTATGCCGGGGTCGGGTTGCGCTCCGGGGGAGATCCTGTTCTCTACCTGAGCGACCCCAAGGGCGTTGATCGCGATGTGCGGCGCAAGATGCTCGACGCGGTGAACGAGATCAACCGGCAGACGTACCAGGAGCTGGGCGATCCTGAAACCAATTCGCGCATTTCTCAATACGAGATGGCGTATCGCATGCAGGCTTCGGTGCCTGAGCTTACCGACTTGAGCAGGGAGCCTCAGTCCACCTGGGATCTCTACGGCCCAGACGCGAAGGAGCCGGGAACCTTTGCCTACAATTGCCTGATGGCGCGCCGCATGGCGGAGCGCGGTGTGCGCTTTACCCAGATCTACAAGCGCGGATGGGATGTGCACGCCAACGTTACCGGCATGCTGCCCGTTCTGTGCCAGGAGACGGACCGCGGAACCTACGCGCTGGTCACCGATCTGAAGCAGCGCGGCCTGCTCGACGATACGCTGGTGATCTGGGGCGGCGAGTTTGGGCGCACAGTTTACAGCCAGGGTGGCCTGACGCCGGATAACTATGGCCGCGACCATCATCCTCGCTGCTTTACTACCTGGATGGCGGGCGGCGGCGTGCGGCCCGGCATTACCTATGGCGAGACCGATGAGTACAGCTACAACGTGGTGAAGGACCCGGTGCCGGTGCGGGACTTCAACGCCACCATCCTGCATTGCCTGGGCATTGACCACAACAAGCTCACTTACAAATTTCAGGGACTCGATCAGAAGTTGACCGGCACCACGCCTGCCGCCGTGGTCGACGGTCTGCTTGCGTGATGAATAAAGGCCTCGGCATTGCAGCTTAGCAAAGTTCTTTCGAATGGCCGGGCGATCAAACCGGTCTGGGTTGCGTCGCTGCTGACCAGTATCTTATTACTGCTGCTGCCTTCGCTCTTCAGGCTGGACGGAAAATCGCACGCCGACTGGCAGCAGTTCCTTGGCCGCTTCCATCCCCTGGTCGTGCATCTTCCCATCGGCCTGATCCTGCTTGTTCCCGTGCTTGAGATCGCAGGACGAGCTCGCCCCGCTTTGCTGGAAGCAGCGTCGTTCGTTTTGTCGTTGAGTGTTTTCAGTTGCCTGGTGGCATTGACGCTGGGCTATCTGCTCGCTTACGGCAGCGGGGATGCGGGCGGGGGTGTGGCGCGCCACATGTGGGGCGGCATCGCGCTGACCATCGGCGTATTGGCTTGCGCGTTGCTTCGCGGTGCATCCGGTGGCTTGCGTGGTTTTTATCCCTGGATGCTGGGCTGCGTGATGCTCCTGCTGGCATGGACGGCTCACCAGGGTGGCTCGCTCACCCATGGCAACAACTATCTGACGCAGTATATGCCTGGACCGCTGAAGCGCCTAGGCACGGTGCAGGCCAAGACGTTCGCTTATCCCGATTCGTTTTATGCCAAGCACATCTACCCGATCTTCGATGCCAACTGCGTTGCCTGCCACGGCGAGGCAAAGGTCAAAGGGCGTCTGCGCCTTGACTCCTACGATCGTCTGATGAGGGGCGGTGAGGATGGCGCCGTCGTCATCCCAGGCGATCCGGAAAGAAGCACTTTGTTCAAGCGCATCACGCTCCCGCCGGACCATAAGCAGTTCATGCCCTCCGAAGGCAAGCCCCCTTTGAAGGCGGAGGAAATTGCCTGGATCAAGGCATGGATCCCGCAGGGCGCGTCGCCGAACTAAAGACCCTTGCCGGCATCTCGGTGCGCGAAGAGGAACCGCCTCCGCCGCCGGTGGCAGACTACAGCGCATTGATGGCCGCAAATCTCACAAGCAGCCAAGGCCGCAGGGGTTACACTTGTGCCGGTGTCAAGGAACCTGAGAGATGGCCTCATTTTGTATACAGTCGATGCGGGAACGAAATTTGGCGATGCGCAGCTCGCAAGCCTGGAGAAGTTTGCGCCTTATATTGTGGAGGCAGAACTGGGTCGCACTGCGGTGACCGATGCCAGCTTTGCTACGCTCGAGAAGTTCACTCAGCTGCGCGCGATCCACCTGGAGGGAACCGCGGTGACCGGAGCAGGTTTGGCGAAGCTGACGCAGCTGCCGCAACTGAGCTATCTCAACCTGAGCGGCACCCAGGTGACGCAGGCGGCCGTTGCTCCACTTTCTTCGATGAAGAACCTGCGTCACCTGTATCTCTACAACACGCCTGCCCAGCCCGCACCGGTTGTGGCTGATGCGCAGTCCACTGCGAGGAAAGAACCATGAAGCGTCGCGATTTTTGTGCCCTAACATCCGTAGCTGCTCTGGGGAGCCTGCTGGGCTCGCAAGCGCACGCGGATACATCATCAGAGGAGCGTCCTTTGAACTCATTACAGTTGCAGACCGGAAATGGCGAATGGACCTACGACGTGGTTTCCAACTGGGGACAATTGCCCCCGGGAAAAGCCTTCGGCGGAACCCACGGCGGCATTGCCACCGACAAAGCCGGACATCTGTATGTCAGCACGCAGAGCGCAACCGGCGTGCTGGTGTATGACCGGGACGGCAAGCTGCTCAAGACCATCGCCAACGAGTATCCAGAGGTTCATTCTCTGGTTTACGCGGACGAAAACAGCGAGGAGTATTTCTACACCACGGTGCAGAAGGGCACGCCCCAGGAGAACTGGCTCTTCGTCAAGATGAAGACGGATGGAACCGTGGTGCAGAAGATCACGGCTCCGCCTGAGGCGGGCTTTCACGCGCCCAATGAATGGCGCCTGACCGCCGCCGTGCCGGGGCCCGATGGCTCCATCTACATTGCCAATGGATATGGAGACTCGCGCATCTTCAAGTTCGACAAGGCCGGCAATTATCAGGCGGCTTACTCCGGGAAGGGAAGCGCGGACGGCTTGTGCAACTGCAGCCACGGGCTGGCAGTGGACACACGTTACGAGCAGCCACTGCTGTTGGTGTGCGACCGCGAAAACCGGCGGCTCAGCCACTACGACTTCGATGGCAAGTTTGTCAGCAATGTGACTCTGCACCTGCGTCGTCCGTGCCAGGTGAGTTTTTAGGGTGACTACGCCGTTGTTTCGGAGTTGGAGGGGCGCGTCACCATTCTCGATAAGGACAATGTGCCCGTTGCCTTCCTGGGAGACAATCCGCACCACGACCAGTGGGCAAACTACAAATTGCATCCGGGCGATATCGCCCTCGCCAACTTCAGCGCGGCCCACGGATGCCACATCGATCAGCATGCCAACATCTACGTCTCGGATTGGAATCAATCCGGCCGCGTGACCAAGCTGGAGCGGGTCAAGGCCTAGAGAGTCTGTGTGAGAACCGGAAGAGAAACCGCAGATCCCTCCACTACGCTCCCCCGGATTTCCTGTTGAGGTTGGTGGCGTTGGCGAAGTTCATGCGGCTATTCGCTTACCGAAAGCCGCACATGTCGCTGCTGGTGAGTGCCGCGTAGCAGGAAATCCGGGTACGCTCCGGTCGGGTGACAATTCGGTGCGGACCGTTAGCGAAGCGCATGTCGTCTGACCTGCCCTCCACTTTGTCATCCCGACAGTAGCGAAGCGTAGTGGAGGGATCTGCGGTTTCCCATTCAATAATTCGGTGCTGAGTACACGCGAATGCGCGTCCAGAACGTTCCGTTATCCCAATTGATGCGGTTGCCGTTCGCGGTGACGGTGCCTACGATGCTGGTCCCATTCCAGTCGGTCGTCACTTGCCGTTTTCCGGTGATCTGGCCGCTGCCATGGTCACCTGATTGGTTGCTCAACTCCACATTGTTGCCACGCTGACGGATGGAGCACGACTGGGAGTGGTTCCCCTGGGCATACCAGGTCCCGGTCAGGTTTAGCCGTTGATGCCCGCCTCCTCCTGTATTGCACCGCGCCCAAAACGTACCGTTCGACCAATTAATCTGGCTGCCATCCGGGCTGAGTGTGCCGGTTACAAATTGCCATCCCGGCGCAACAATCCCATTCTGTCCCTGGTATTGCCCCGTGGAGGTATCGCCGTTCTCATTGGTCAAGGTGAGAAACGCGCCATTATCGCTGATCGAGGCCTGTTTCGTGGAATCTCCCTGAGCACACCAGCCACCGGTGAAGGCAGCAGACCGCGGGTTGGGTGGAAACTGAGCCACGGCTTCCTTCGCACTGAACGAAAGACTGACCGCCAGCACTGCAACCAGCGTGATGACTGCCGCATTCTTCGCATCTTTGGCCTGCTTCACGGGTTATCTCCTGTAACGAATCAGTCGTCTGGACCACAAAAGAGTACATGGAACTGCCTCTCATCGGCTGGAAATTTGCTTCTAACCATGGAATGGCTGATTCGGGGCCGAGAACAGCAGCTGAAGAAAATGCCCTATCTTCAGTGCAGTTATAAAGAAAACCGGTGAAGTCAAATTTGTATTGGCTTCGACGACGCTCGCTTCGCTGCGCGCAGACTATTACCATAGTGATGTGGGGCTTGCTTGTTGGAACAGGTTCAGCCCCAGAGAAGGACGGTAATGCCATGACTCTCAGACCAACGGACATGCTGGAGATTCAATCGGCAATCGATGAGTACGAGAGGAAGTACCCCGGCCGCCCAGCGCCCTCGGCCGAGGTGGCGCTGGCTTGGCGCCTGGGTAAGCGGGAGGCGAGAGAAGCGCTTCGCATCATGGGGAGGAACCTGAGCCGGAATTCGCACAGCAAGAGTGCGGCCGGCTGGCGTGGGCCTGGGAGCGAATTACACTGCAATGGCAGATGTGGACCGCTCCCAAGGAAGACGACTCCGAGGATACACCCAGCCTTACTGCCCTGGGTGAAGGAGTGTGCTGTTGGTAGGTTGGTGGAGTGTAGTTGCAGTGGCGGTCGCCTCAGTCTTTTTCTTTGGAGCCGTCGTTGGCGGTCTTAAATGACTTTTGGGCAGGCTCTGTGGCGATCAGGCTGCGCGCTGGTTATCGCCGGAACCCTGGTGGGGGCACTTTACGCACAACGGCCGTTTCGTGAATACCCTTCGGTAGAATATGGATGAATCCATGCCCCTGCCCCAGGACTGGCGGCGGCAGGCCGAGTGGGCCTTTGCCCGCTTGATGTATCCACCGGGCCCCCTGGACGGATACCGAGGCAGATTTGATGGCGACTGGCGGCAGGGGCTCTCGCTTTGGACCCAGGACTATCCGCGCGCGGACCGGCGTTTGCGCAGGCGGTCAGGCGTCTTGACTCGCGTCGACGCCCGATCGGTGGAGCAATGCGTGAACCTGGACGATGGCGATGAGGTCTACAACTGGCCTTGGCTCTACGCCGTCCAGGTAGGGGAGTGGGGCCTGACCGAGCGCCCAGGCGAAGAAGCTGCGCGATTATCTGCTGCGCGGCGGCTTTTTCATGGCTGACGATTTTCACGGCCACGAGGAACAGGCCTACTTTGAAAAAACCATGAAGATGGTCTTCCCCGAGCGGCCCATTGTTGATATCCCGAACAACGACCCAATCTTTCACACCGTCTTCGATCTCGACGATCGCTACCGCATCACGGGTGCGGAGCACCTGGATACCGGCTACAAGAAAGACGGAAAAGTCGCTCGCTGGGAGGCCATTTACGACGACAAAGGCCGAATCATGGTGGCAATTTCCTTGAATTCGGACATTGGCGATTCCTGGGAATGGTCCGATACTCCAAGCTATCCCCTGAAGTTTTCCGATCTCGGCATGCGCCTGGGCGTGAACTACATTGTTTACGCCATGACTCACTAGTCCGGTTGGAGTCAGTTTCTGCCTTTCTTGAGCAAAAACCAGATCGGGGTTATCAAACCCGTTAACGCCATTACCAGCTGTGATTACTACAATTCGCCCTTTTGTTACTCAAGAACAATGGCTTATTTTTTCAGAACGGCTATTCTCATCAACAAGCGGCGATTCTCCGCGTAACATTTCATCGATTCTTTCGGGGGAGGGATTCGATGAGATGTGACAAGGAGAATCGCCGTTAACACTTTAGTAATCTTCCACAACCCTTACCTTTGGCTTCGCTCTCCCAGAGCGACCTGGCGATTGAATTCCGCAGACTTATTTTTTGCCACGCTCGGCGATTGCCAGCGATCCTGCGCGAAATGCTTAGCCAGCATCACGATCTGACCCACATGAAGCGAATAGTGCGCGACCTGCCGGTTGATCGCCTGCATCACCGAGTGCGCTTCGCCTCGGATGGTCACTGTGCGTGCAAGGTCCGCCTCTGAGAGTGGCTCAAGAGCCGCGAAGAGCCGTGCCCAACCATCTCCCCATGCATCCATCAGCGCCTTGCGGCTCGCCGGTGGATCAACGAATTCCCGATCGCGGTCGCGGTCCGGCTTCTCACCATCCGTGGTAAGAAAATCCGTCCAGCGGGAGCGCATGTTGCCTGACAGGTGCTTGACGATCTTGGCAATCGAGTTTGTTTCGGGATCAAGTGTGGCCAGGAGCTGTTCGTCGCTGACTTGCTCCATCGCATATTCCGCAAGCCGCTTGTATTGACGGAATAAGGCCAGGGAATCTTCGATATACGAAGTGGTGAACTGGAGCGCCATGACCCCAGTTTAATCGTGGGCGGAGTGCCGGCCAAGTCGTGCAATAGTTCAGATAATACGAACTAATGAATCGCGAGCGCCTGGCATTCCATCCTAACGATGCTGTAATTCGCTTGGGTCATTTTATGTCCAGGCAACATCAGATTCCCAGTCACGAAAGGAAACACATATGGGCAAACTCACAGGTAAGGTCGCCGTCGTTACAGGCGCGTCCAAAGGCATTGGTGCAGGCATCGCGAAGGCTCTCGCTGCTGAAGGAGCATCCGTGGTCGTGAACTACGCTTCCAGCAAGAATGGCGCCGACTCAGTAGTGAAAGAAATCGCCAATGCCGGTGGCAAGGCAGTCGCAGTGGGTGGAGATGTCTCCAAGGCCGCCGAGGCCCAGGGGATCATCGATGCAGCCATCAAGAACTATGGCCGCCTCGACATCCTGGTCAACAACTCGGGCGTCTACGAGTTCGCTCCGCTTGAGGGCGTCACCGAAGAGAGCTTCCACAAGATGTTCAATATCAACGTGCTGGGCACGATCCTGACCACGCAGGCAGCGGTCAAGCATATTGGCGAAGGGGGCAGCATTATCAACATTGGCTCCGGCGTCAGCCGCCTGACTCCTGCGTATTCCACGGTTTATACCGGCACAAAGGGAGCGCTCGATGCCATCACCGGTGTGCTCGCCCGCGAACTCGGGCCGAAGAAGATCCGCGTCAACACGATCAACCCGGGTATGGTCGAGACCGAAGGCACGCGCAGCGGAGGCATACTGGGCTCTGACCTGGAGAAGAATCTTATTGCGCAGGCCCCATTGGGACGCACCGGGCTGGTGGGCGACATCGCCCCCATCGCTGTGTTCCTCGCATCGGATGATTCAGGTTGGCTCACCGGCGAGCAACTACTCGCTACCGGCGGAATCCGCTAACACACGCGGCTAAACCCACTCAGCGCATCTTTCTTACGGTGCGATGAGTGGGGTTTAGCGAACGTTGTTCTTGACCACGGGTGCAGGAGGCAGCTTCCGACCAAGCAATGGCGCCGCCGGAAGAATAGCCGAGGCCACGCGGACTCCGTTGACCAGAACGAAGTGGAACACCTCATGCAACATAACTTCTCCTTGTTCCTTCTAACGGAATTGCTATCAGGCCAAGATTAACTACTGATTTACAAACCAGATTGCACGAAATGCTCTTTCTGTGCAGGAATGGCCGGATGAAGTTCTATCCCACCTTGATATCAATACGCTTCCTGCCGAAGATGTGACCGTCGATGGACCAGGCGCCAGGGCCGAGCAATGCAAGGCTGAAGCTGAGGATTGCCAGCAGGATATGCGTCGCCTCGCCACCCGCCGGCGAAAAAGCAATCAGCAACTCGACCGCGGCTGCAAGCGCTCCCATCACCGGAGTCCAAAGCCCACAGAGCAGGGAAATTCCCACGCAGACCATCGTGATGCGCACTTCGAGGCCGAAGGATTGGGGAATTACCCAAATCAACGGCACCTTCTCAACAATGAGAGAAGCCCCAACAGCCAAACGCAGCAGGAGCAGACCCGCCCCCGGCCTCCCGTTGGGAAAAGTGGAGAATAGACGCTGCAAGGCACGACCTCTGAGTAAACGGTATCTGTGCTTGCAGAAAGAAGAATGACCAGAGAGAGGGATCAAATAGCGACCCTTTGGAGGGAGCTACGCTAAAGTTGAATGATTCCGCGCTTCAGTCCGAGCATCACCGCGTGGGTTCGGTCGCTCGCGCCCAGTTTGGAAAGGATACTTTTGACGTGTCCTTTGACCGTATGTTCCGCGATGGAAAGCTTATCCGCAATGAATTTGTTGGAGTTACCGTTCCCAATCAATGTCAGTACCTCGACTTCCCGCGCGGTTAAGGAGTCATCTCCGGCATGGTCCGCCAGATCGTAAGCCACCTCGGATTGAACATGTTTGCGTCCGGTGTGCACGGCGCGGATCGTTTCCAGCAGATCTTTGCGCACCATGCCCTTCAATATGTAAGCGCGAGCTCCTGCCTTGAGTGCCCGGTGAGCGAGTACATCGCCGCCATAGGTGGTTAGGACGATGATGCGCGCATCGGGGAATTCGCCGCGAATCGCGATAATGGCATCGATGCCGCTCATATCCGGCATTTGCAAGTCCATCAACGTGATGTTTGGGCGCAGGGTGCGAAACATTTCGATGGACTCACGTCCCGACGTGGCCTCTCCCACCATGGTCATATCCGGCTGGGTTTCGATAAGCGCCACCACGCCTGCGCGCAGAAGCGGGTGGTCATCCACGGAAAGAATGCGAATTTTTTCGGAATCGATGCTCATGAATTCGGTGTCCTTCTTTTGCCTGCGAAGCGAGATCTGCCTGATGTGGAAGGCCCTCCATAGGCAATTGAGCCCGGTATGGTCAACTCTACCTCAGTACCCGCCCCGCCTTCACTCCACACTTCCATGTGACCGCCAAAGTTCTTAGCCCGCTCGCGCATGCCGGGTAGCCCCCAATGTCCTGGGCGGCTGCCTGAGAAAAGTACTTTAGCGTCGATGCCGGTGCCATCATCCCGGATGCGCAACACAAAACGCAGATCTGTATACGTGACCTCCGCTTCGATATTGTGCGCGTGAGCGTGGTTGTATGCGTTGCGCAAGGCCTCGCGCGCAAAGCGATAGACCTCGTCGCGCAGAATTGGATCAAGGCTGCGTGGCTTGCCTTCTACCAGCACACGAAATTTTACCGAAGGATTGTGTGCCGCAAGTTCCTCAGCCGTCACCGCCAGCGCTTCTGACAGATCGTCATGAATGGTGGTTGAGGCGCGCAGATCCTGCACCGCATTGCGCGCCTCGGCGAGCGCCTGGTCTCCCTGGTCGAGAACTCCGTCCAGTGCTCGCTTCGCTTCTTGCGGGCGCTCAGGCAGCATATTCTGTGCCGCCTGAAGATGGAAAAGAAGTCCCTGGAAGCCTTGCAACAGGGAGTCATGGAGTTCGCGAGCAATTCGCGTGCGCTCGCCGATACGTTCTTCCACTCGCATGTCAAACTGCCTTGAGATCTGGTACAAGCGCAGGCGAATCAGCAGCCATGTTACGCATGCAAGAGCAAGTATAGAGGACAATTGAAACCACCACGACTGCCATAATGCGGGCTCGATATGAAACGAGACGGCTGCTTCCGTCCCATTCCACAGACCATAGCCGTTGCACGCTACCACACGAAACCGGTACGTACCGGGTCCGAGATTGGTGAAGATGGCCCTGCGAGACGACACCGGTTCGCTCCAGCTCGGGTCAAAACCGTCCAGGCGATATCGAAAACGAACGCGATCGGGCACCGCGAAACTCAGCCCGGTGTAATCGATGGAAATGCGTCGATGGGATGCAGGTATACGAACTGCAGGCTGCATGGCAACGGGATTGCCATCGACCGAGACACTCTCGACATGCGCTATCGCCGGCACCGACTCCCCATCTGCACGACTGGGAACGACGACCGAGAGGCCTCGATTCATCGAAAGCCAGATGTTCCCATGGAGATCTTCGGCAACTGACCGGTCGCGTCTCACACCTTCCGTTCCGTGCAGGCCATCTGGAAGACCGTATTCGCGAATATCCTGGTCGCGTATCACCCCACGCAGAAGCGCTGCCCGGCTAACCCTTAATACATGGTTCGAGGTGACCACCCATAACGATCCATGATGGTCCTCCGCAATGCCGAGCACTGATTCGCGTAATGACTCGCGACTCGCGCCGCCGCCCAGGTACACGTGATCCGCTTTGAGGTATGCCAGCCCGCTCGTAGTACCGATCCAGATAATTCCCGCCGAATCTCGCAGGATGCAGCTCACATCATTCGCAGGCAAGCCGTCCCCGGTTGTATAAGTTCGCCAATGATCCTTCAGCAATTCGCTCAAACCGCCTGACGTACCAAACCACATGGTGCCGTCGGGAGCATCTGCAATCGAAGCAATGGAGTTGGCTCCTACCCCGTCCGACACCGTGTAGGTTTTGATCTCTCCGTCTTTGAGCCTGCTGACACCGCCGCTAAGGGTTCCCGCCCACACCGTTCCATCAGCACTTTGATGAACCGTGTAGACGCTGTTTTGTGCCAACCCATCCCGTTCCGTGTACGTCTTGGCAACGATCGTGCCGCCGATGTTGCGCAGGTTGGTTAGCCCACCCTGCTGCCTCCCGATCCAGAGTTCATCCTGACTCCCGCTGATCGAATAGACCACATCCTGGTTGAGGAGATCGCTCTTTACGCTGCCGACGTGTCCTCCTCGCATCCAGCTCAGTCCGCCTTCGATGGGCCCGAACCACACCCGGTCTTCCTGATCTATGTAGATAGGACCGCTGCTTTCCGAAGTCCGGGCGGGGACCGCGTAGGTTACAAACGCGCTGTCGCGAAGGCACTCAATGCCACGTGAAGTTCCAACCCATAGGTTTCCTTCGCGATCTTCGAACAGCGCCGTGATCGTCCCCTGGTCCTGAGTGTTGACTCCTTTCTCAGCAACTCCATTAGCGCTTACCCTAACCAGTCCGCCAGTAGTACCTACCCATAGGTTCGAGTCACGGTCGCGGATCATGCTAAGAATCTGGCTCTGCCGAAGAGAGGGTGGAACTCCTTCCGCAGTGATCTCGCTTCCGTTCCACCGCGCAATGCCTTTGTCCGTCCCGATCCACAACTCTCCCTTCTCTCCTGCGAGCAGGCAATTGATTTTGGCGTCGGGTAGTTTCATCCCGCTCGGGTAAACGCGCCCCTCGCGCATGTAGAAGAGCCCTTTATCGCGTGTCCCCAGCCATACCATGCCGTCTGCCGTCTCGGCCGTCGAAATGACCGCTGAGTTGGGTTCAGCAAAGCGGTGCGTCGCGACCCCCGTCGCCCAACTGAGGCGGCTGGAGAGGTTGTCACTGGTTGCAGCCGTTTGATTCGCGGTTGAGCTTGTTGAATAGGCCGAAGGAGTGAGACTTTGATATTTCCCCGCGCGGTATTGTAGAGCCCCATACGCAAGGGAGGATAAAAGAACCGTACCATTCCTTTGCCTGCTCACCGAAGTGATCCCAAACTCTGCTTCCTCGCGGCCGAGTTCGAATTTTATGCCGTCGTAGCGTAGGACCTTTGTGTTCTGCAGAAGTATCCACAGACCACCTTGCCCGTCCACCACCAATTGTTGAACCGCGCCGATTGACAGGGTCGTGGGAGTAGCCTGCGGCACTACACGGAAATCGAACCCGTCGAAACGAATCAATCCTTTGTTGGTTCCAATCCAGAGGTAGCCGTCCCTGGTCTGGGTAATTGCGGTTACCGATCCGCCCGGAAATCCTCGGTCGATGCCCCACTGGTCGCTCATATATTGAGCCATAGTTCGGCCTGGATCGAGGGCACTGGCCCGGGGGGCCCAGAAACTACAAGCTAGCCCGGCAATGACACTGATGACTAACTGCCGCAGCACATGTCTCCTGTCAGGGGAGGTATTGGAATTTCTCAATGACCACTTCATTTTGGTGTTGCAAGGGGTTGGTGTCGCTGCCAACAACGTAGAACAGAATTTGAAATTTCTCCTCGCCCGCCGTCGGTACGCCCGAAGTAAAAACATGCTCAGAAACGACCGGCGCTCCAGCGTGCGCAGACGATCCCGGCACGGTCTTGAAACTCGCGCGCCCATTTTCCCAACGAAACGAATGCGTGAGGGTACCGGCAGGCTGCGTAAATGGGGCTAGATTGCCGGGAATGTAGAAAGGTTGAATACCAAATTGAGCGTTGTTCTTGTTGTTGGCATCGCCCCATCGGCTGGTCTCGACATCCAATTCGCGAAAATGCTGGTCACCTCCCCAATCATCGAAGGTGTTCAGGCTTAGAACCGCGGCGGGTTCTAAACGAGAAGTGTCACGTACCGTGATGATGTAAGTTCCGTATCCGAGGCTTCGGGAAAGCTCCACTTCCGCACATGCCCAGCGGTCCTGCCCGTTTCTTTATCCGCAGGTGAAGAGCGCCGCTCGCATCAGTCCACGCGTTATCTGCGTCGTAGAAATTGTTCAGACCGCCTCGATCGCTGGCAATCGTGCGGATATTCCAATCGTATCCGCTGAATTTGAGCGGTTTTGTCGGAGCCAGCTGGATAGTGCCAACGCCCTTTACCGTCTCAACCATGGCTACAGAGCCACCCGGAGTGGGGGCCACATCCAGGGTCGGGGGCGGCTCATAGCCAGGATCGACCAACAAGGCTGCATACTCAAATCCAAGGTGCGTGGGCGTGCTCCAGGTGTGGTCCGGCTGGATGGAAATGAAAGGCTTTTCAGGCCACGGCTGTACCCACCACGGACCGGACCTGGCATAGACCACAATCCGCTGACCGGGACGCGCACCTGCGACGCGGCCGGAGATAACATCGGTTCTTTCCCGGCCACCCTGTGCCGCTGGGGGGATCCTGGTGAACTCAATTGCCGGAGCATGGGATGAATTCTGTGAGCGGCAACCGCCCAGGACAGCCACGAGAAGCACCACAAGAGTCGCCGTGGAGGCCCTGAAGATCCGATACAGGCCGGCGCGTTTGCCGCTTGTGAAGGTGTCGTTGCTCAACAGGTGTCCTCAGGGGTCCTGTGATTACCGACTGTCGTGCGCGGGCCGATGCGCACGGCTACTGATAATTAGTCCGGTAATCACAATTATGACCAACTGCAGCCGCGATGTCTCCCTTCAAGGCAAATATTGAAATTTCTCGATAACCACTTCATTTTCGTGTTGTAAGGGACTTTTATCGCTGGCGACGAGGTAGAACATCAGCAGAAACCGTTCCGTTGCCGGCGTAGGAACACCCGAGGTAAAGTCATGCTGGAAAACAACGGGCGCGCCGGCGCGAAGCGACGAGCCCCTCACGGTTTTAAAGCTCGCGCGCCCATATTGCCAAAGGAGCGAATGCGTCAGCCTACCGGCAGGCGCCGCAAACGGGGTTAGATTGCCGGGAATGTAGAAAGGTTGAACACCGAATTGGGCGTTGTTCTTGTTGGCGGCATCGCCCCATCGGCTCATCTCGATATCCAATTCCCGAAAATGTTGTTCTCCGCCCCAGTCATCAAAGGTATTCATACTCAGGACTGCAGCTGGCTCCAGACCAGAAGTATCCCGCACCGTGACGATGTAAGTGCCGTACCCTAAACTCCGGGAGATCTCTAATTCCGCACATGACCAGCGGCCTGCCCGCTTTTTAATGCGCAGGTGGAGAGCTCCGCTCGCGTCTGTCCAGGCGTTGTCGGCGTCGTACAGGTTGTTGAGGCCGCCTCGATCTCCTGCGATCGTGCGCACATTCCAATCGTATCCGCTGAATCTAAGCAGCTTGGTGGGAGCTAGCTGGATGGCGCCCACACCCTTCACCGTCTGCACCATCACTACAGAGCCCCCTGCCGTGGGGGTCACGTCGATCGTCGGGGGCGGATCATAGCCAGGATCGACCAACAAGGCCGCGTACTCAAAGCCAAGGTGCGTTGGCGTGCTCCACGTATGGTCCGCCTTGATGGGAAGGAAAGGTTTGTCAGGCCACGGCTGCACCCACCACGGCCCGGACTTGGCATAGACGACAATCCGCTGCCCGGGAGCAGCCCCCTCGACGCGGCCTGAGATGACATCGACTCTTTCCCGGCCCCCTTGCGCCGCGGGTGGGATCCTGGTGAACTCAATCACCGGATTGCCTGGCGACTTATGCCTGTGGCAACCGCCCAGGAGACTAACTAGAAACAACACCAGAGTTGCTACCCAGACCGATGGTTTCGCAGCCACGGTTTTGCTCAAGGACATAACTTCTCTCCAGACCCGGATGCGTGAGTCTTTGATGCACTAGCCGGCTAATAGTCTCCCCCCATGGTGCGGATGGATTTCACCTCTAAATGGGGTATCGAAAATGCAATCGAGGCTTCACGATAAGACTGAATTGTTGGGCCGAATACTGGGAGGGTCTAAATTCACCCCTAAAGAGGGGGGTGCAATGAAGGACCTTCTCGCAGAGAGTAGGAAAGCGATGACTGCGACTCTTTCGAATCAGCCCCACGGAGTAAGCGCGGTAGCGCCTGCGCGGCCTACGCCTATATCCAATATCGTGACCGCGCTGCGCAGTGTCGAAGGCCTTCAGGACCTTGCTGACGACGAGTATTACTGGCTCGCTACCCACGGGAGTGAGCGCATCGCGGCCGACCGGGCGGTCGTCTTCCGTGAGGACGAGCCTGCGCACCATCTCAACATCATCCTCAAGGGTGAAATCTACGTGCATCGAAGAAATTCGGGCTCGGTATCGTTGTTCATCGGCCGGACGGGCGCGGTCACCGGCAAGCTACCCTTTTCGCGCATGACGGCCTGGGCCGCAGAAGGTAGCAGTTCCGGTTACCTATGGGTGCTCGATATTCACGAGGATCTCTTTCCGGAAATGCTGCTCGCGATCCCTTCCATGGCCCAGCGCTGCGTGTGGATCCTGCTCGATCGAACGCGAGACTTTACGCGTGCCGATCAGCAGGCGGAGAAGTTGGTCGCCCTCGGCAAGCTGGCGGCCAATCTCTCCCATGAACTCAACAATCCAGCGTCTGCGGCCCAGCGAGCCGCGCTCAGACTGTCATCGCTGATCGACAGAGACCAGGAACTATGCACCCTGGGCCGCCTGTTTCGCTCTGATGAAGAGCTGTCAAGTTATATCGAGTGGAGCAAGAGGGTCAAGGCGGAAGCCGCCGCGAAAACCGTTGCTCCCGGTTCCTTGTCGGAGGGCGATCGGGAGGAAGAGTTCATCGCCTGGCTGGAGGCGCATCGGGTTCCCTCCGCGTGGGCCGTGGCGCCGGCGTTTGCGCGAGCGAATCTGCCGCTCCGGTTGCTCGATGAGCTGGCTTCTATGATCAGCCCCAGCGCCCTGCCGGCTGCCGTAGCCAGTTTCTCCACTTCTCTTGACGCCGGCAAGATGGTCGATGCTGTCTCCGAGTCATCGGCGCGCATCTTCAGCATCGTCAGCGCCATCAAAGATTACTCCTACATGGATCAGGCGCCCATCCAGGAAGTCGATCTGGCCCAATCGCTGGAGAACACCTTAGCGCTGCTCCATCCACAATTGCAGCGAATGGTGGTGGTGCGCGACTATGACCCGGTGATGCCTCTCGTTACCGGATACGGAGGAGAACTGAGTCAGGTGTGGACGGCGCTCATTGAGAACGCCATCGACGCCACCAACGGAGAGGGCACTTTAAAAGTGACCACCCGATCGAGAGGAGAAATGGCCTTTGTGGAGATCTGGGATGACGGAGTGGGCATCGACGCTGCACTTTCCTCACGCATCTTTGAGCCGTTCTTTACCACCAAGCCTTTGGGACAAGGACTTGGTCTCGGCCTGGACACGGTACGCCGAATAGTGAGTAAGCATTTCGGCTCAGTGTCGGTGCAATCGATACCGCATGCGACTTGTTTTCAAGTGCGGCTCCCGCTGGATCGGCCCCACATCTACTAAGCGCGGAGGAAGTCTTGAGTGACACGGATACCGCCATCAAGCAAGCAGAATTGATTCTCAAGTTGTATGAACTTCGAAGAGAGCCGGTGATGCGTATCGCTCGCAGTTATATTGGCGGCGAATTTCTGCCTCGCTCGCTCGAAGATTTTCTTGCCATCATGTCTGCGGGAGATCAACACACGGCGTATGTCCTGCAGGTTTACGGGTATTGGGATATGGTTGCCGCTCTGGTCTTTCACGGTGCACTTGATGAGAGCCTGGTTTACAGCGCTTGTCCTGAGATGTACTTCCAATTCGCCAAGATCCGGCCGTATATCGAAGACTTTCGCAGCAAGAGCAGTCTGCCGGAGCTATTTAATAACGTGCAGAAGTTCGTAGAGGGAAGCGAGGAAGGCCGCGCACGCCTCGACAGCATGGCGGGGCACATCAGGCTTAGCGCGAAAGCATAAAGAGTCTGCGTGGGAACCAACAAAACCCAGACCTTTGAGCGGGAGCCGGGGCGCACCGCAGATCCCTCGGCTGCGCTCGGGATGACAAAGGGGGTGACGCTTCCATGTACGGGTGCTAAACAGACGCTGGGCAGAGAGTAGGTGGCGTTTGCGTCATCGCCTATTTAGCAACATCTATGGAAGTGTCACCCCCTTTGTCATCCCGAGCGCAGCCGAGGGATCTGCGGTGCGCCCCGGCTCCCGCTCAAAGGTCTGGGTTTTGTTGGTTCTCACACACACTCGTTAGTCCTGGGGAAAGATCGAGAGACGAAACAGGCCCGCAGGGACGGCTGAAAATTACCCAGGATGCAATCCTGGGGTACCTCTGCCAGCCAACCCAGGACCATGTCCCTAAGCGCTAGCTTGTTTAGGATGTTTTTCCTCAAGCTCCCACAGAATCGTCATCCTGAGCGAAGCGCCTCACAGATTGATCGCGTGACACAGCGCTTGTGGCGCGGAGTCGAAGGACCCCGGCCGCGCTTATCTTACCCACTGTTCGGAGCTTTTCAACCACTGAGCGGGGGCGTTCTACTTTGATGGAAATGCCTTGCGGCCAAGCGGACTCGACTCACGAACGTTTCAGCAGATCCACGTTGGCAAGTATCCTGCGCACCTTTTTAGGAGAGATAGAGAGGCGCTCGGCCACGCGAGATATCTTCCTGCCTTCTCTGATCCATACCTTAGGTATGACCAGCTCTGCGAATTCCTCGGTAACCTCCTGGAAAGTTTTTTCTCCTGTAATCCCTTCAGACCAGGCGCGCAACATCTCATCAACTCCCGTTGCCCTGATAATTCTGGCTTTCAGCACAATCAGTTCTTTCGACAAATGGTCGAGATCGTCTTTGCCCAGCAGCTCGCCGGCTAGCGAGGCGAACGTCTTGGCCGTTTCCCAATCCTGAAAAAATTCATTAGCCGCCACGGAGCTACGCGCGATGTAAGCGCCTGCCAGCAGGCGATTGTTTTGCGTAAGCTTGGCCAGAGCAATCGCATCTTCAGAGTAGCTTCGGGCAAGATGACCATGCAGTGACAGATCCGCCGACTCGCCCACCTGCTCCTCCACACGCTCGTTCTGCACCGCAGCCTGAAGAATGCGCGACCGGGCCATGAGTATGTGATCCTGCCGCTCTTCACCCCGGCGGTAGGCCTTAGCGGCCTCAGCCTCTGCTCGATCGATATCCCCGCTATCCAGGTGGAGATGGCCGGCATTCACCAGCACAGATCCGGTTCCGGAGTGATGGTGCTGGCGCGAATAAATTTCGCCCGCCCGGGCCAGCAGAGCCAGGGCATCCTGACAGATCTCCAGGTATCGGGCATGGTCGGCCCCCCTCGCCTTGCCGGACTTCGATCGATGGAGGAGATCAAGCGCAATCAATCGCTTAACGTAGGCAGCATTGACCAAGGCACGGGCCAGGTTGGGATGGTCTGCAAAGGCGCTGGAATAAATGGCAACAGCTTTCTCGAAGTGAGCCAGAGCCTTGGTGTATTCGCCCGAACGGCGCACAAACCTCCCTCGAGCCGACTCGATGTTCCCCAGGGACAGAGCGTGCCCTGTCGATTTGAGCTCATTCTCTGCCAAATCCAGCAGGCGCATAGCCTCTCGCCGTTCGCCGCGCTGAAACAGAAGCCAGCTTTCGTGAATATTGGTAACCGCGACAAGCTTTGCCGCCTTCATTTCGCGGGCCAGTCTCTTCGCTTCCCGGATATGGTGCAAGGCGGGCTCGTATTCACCTTGCCTGCGATGAGCACGGCACTTCCAGAAGTGAGCCACCACCACCAGATACGGTTCCATAATCGTGGTTTCGGTCTGCAGTACAAAATTGAATATCGATATTGCCTGCTCGGCGTCTTCAGCAAGAAATGCCAGATGCCCCTCGACCATCCTGAGATATAGGTAGTCGCAGATGGACATCTGGCCTCGACGCACATCCACGAATCGGGCGGCGATGCCGTTGAGATAGTCGATATTGCGAAATCCCAGATCCACCCACTGTGCTGTGCAGAGCAGATAGGCCGCAGCATGTGGGTCCCCCGGCTGCAGGGCCTCTAGTTCCTTATCTGCCCGAGCCAGCAACTGAAAGCCGTCAGCGATGCGCCTGTCGACCAGCGCCGCATTCAGTTTGTCGAGCAAACCCCGGGAAAGCGTCATGCCCCATCGTATTTCAGAAGAGACATTCTGGACATGTAAATACATTTTTTAGTCATACAATGGCCCGCTCGCACCGGGGAGGAGGCATGAAACGCCCTTATTTATCAACGAAATTCAAAAGTTTACCCCTGGAACAACACGTCCAAATGGGACCCGTCCGAATCGGACTACTCCGGGTTGTTTTGTGGAGATCAGCCCAGTACTGTGGTTGCAGATCAACCGGGAAATACTCTCAGCGGACGACGCGGGTTGATCTCCTTCCCCAAGTCAATACAAATCCAGTTCGCGAGGTGAACCATTGTCAGGCGATTCGTCTCTTCAGGTAGCGGCGTCCAGCGCCTCGGCGCTGTTCGCGCTCAACAACTCCATCGTGCTTGCACGGCGTCTCATGGAAATCGGCGCCCTGGCTACGAATTGCTACGGGCAACTGCAGACGGCCGAAAGCGTTGACAGCTCCCGCCGGACATTGCTTTCCATTGCCGGGACGGTCCGCAGACTGAACGCTGCACGGGAAGCTGCAAACGTGCTCGAACACCCTTTGTGCGTGCTCGCTTGTACAGAAGCGCGCAACGCGGCGGCGCTAGAGGATGATGACGATGTGCGCGACCGGAGATTCCTGAGCGGCATGAAGACCAGGGACGACTCTCACGTTTATTGTGGAGGTCTCGATGCGGCCATCTCTCGCGCGCTGGTCTTTGCCCGTTATGCCGAGGTAGTTTGCTTTCGCAGCCAAAGTACTGATCTTGCGGAAGCGGCACATTTCGCTTCTGAGGTGCAGTCTTCGTTTCCCGGCAAGAAGTTGGGCTTCGGTCACATGCCGTTGCCCGATGGAGTCCGCTGGAACGAGCTCGACCACCGGGATTTCGGCGCGCGGCTGCGTCAGATCGGATACGACTTCTACTTTGTAACCCAGTTTGGGCAAACCACCTTTCCCAGCGCTCCCGCATCGGCTGCGTGGGTGCTCATCGATGACGCGGTGAGAAACCAATCGATTTCTGAAACCCTGCCGGCTCTCACTGCCCACAGAATGCGTGTTCCCCTGGGGAACCCTCACTCTATCGGTCACCGCGCTACGCTTGAAGGTTCACGGCGCAGGACTGCCTCTCTCAGAAAGAACTTCTGAAATTCTCGCAAATTTCGCATAGCAACACGAGGAGGGCATTGGATGATTACAACCTTTCAGCAACACATACTCCAACAGCAGCGTGAAGTGCCCTATGCTTCAGGGGACTTCTCCTGGCTCCTGTCAGGAATCACCCTGGCCGCGAAAATGATTGAAGCCAAGATCCGTTGCGCAGGACTGTGCAACATCGTCGGTACGGCCGGGCTAACCAATGTGCAGGGCGAGACACAGCAAAAGCTTGATGTGTATGCCAATGAAGCGCTGCTTCACTGTCTTGGCGTCCGCGACTCCGTCGCGACCCTGATCTCTGAAGAGAACGACGAGCCGGTCACTTTCGGCAGGGAACCGGACACGGGAAAATATGTAATCGTCTTTGATCCCCTTGATGGGTCGTCAAACATCGATGTGAACGTGAACGTCGGTACAATTTTCTCCATCTACAGGCGCAAAGGCGACTTCTCTCCCAGCGGCGTCGAATCCGTCTTGCAGCCTGGGAGCTGCCAACTTGCAGCCGGCTACGTCCTCTATGGACCCTCGACTGTCCTCGTTTACACGGCAGGCCGCGGCGTGTACGGGTTCACGCTTGATCCGACGATTGGGGCCTTTGTGTTGAGCCATGAGCAGATGAAGATGCCGCCCAAAGGCAAATACTATTCATGTAATGAAGCCAACCTTAACCACTTTCCGGAGCATTACCGCGCTTATATTCAGGGGTTGCGGTCGCCGGCAGACGGAGCGGCCTATAGCTCGCGCTACATCGGTTCGCTGGTTGCCGATTTTCACCGAACGCTCTTGAAGGGCGGTGTATTTTTGTACCCGCCCACGGAGAGTCATCCCAACGGCAAGCTGCGTTTGCTTTACGAGGCCAACCCACTTGCATTAATCGCGGAACAGGCGGGGGGAATCGCCACGAGCGGTGAGGAGCCGATCCTCAAGATCATCCCCAGAGCCATACACCAGAGAACCCCGCTGGTGGTCGGCGGCCGCTCCGAACTGGAAGCGTTTTCGGTCCTGGCACCGGCTACTCGATGCGAAGTACCCGCATGATCGGAAACTATGAAACCAACGCTTGCATGGCGGAGCGCAGTCCCCGATGGAGACACTGCCCTCGCCTATCCGGTAATGGCTGAACCCCCGAAAATCGCGCTTTGGATGGCAAAAGCATTCAACCGGATCTATTCCCTCCTGCTATGACATAGACTCCGGAGGGACGGTTGAAAGTGGCCCAGGACATGGTCCTGGGCTGACCTCACCCCGAATCGCGAATAGTCCATTTCAGAGGAAGAGGTAGCCCAGGATTGCATCCCTCAATGAGGCGACTTCTTCGAAATTTGTTGTTGAGTTCGCGGTAAACTCCTGTTGCCTAGGGCTATCTTCCGGCCGCGATTTCTTCATGGATCTGAAGCCGCGTCCGTTCGGTCAGGGAGCCTGTGCGGATTCAAGCTCCGGCTAATTCTCTGGCTCCCTTCACCCAGACAAGTTGTAGTTCCTCTCCCATCGCGGCGGTCAATCAGAAAGCTGTCTTAATTACCTGTGTTGCCGGCTTGGCTTGTTCCGATTTCCGTCATGAATTGCTGAGTTACGACCCACCACGAGGCATTGTTATCCCATGTTTCAGTCCAACCACCCCAGATCACTACACCGTCAGCATATTGTTTAGCCGTCTCGAGTTCCATCTGCCAATAGTCATCCGGCAGATAATCACCACCCTGGGCGCCTGTGTTAGCGTCGTACTGGGGCCATAGAAAGACGTAGACCGGTTTACCCGGAGCTATTCTCCGCGCCTCCGCGATATTGGCAATCGCATATTTTTTCCACCCAACCTGATCCGTATAAAACGTGTAGAGAGAGGGAAACAGTGCATCCGCCTGTTGGGCGATCGGGGCCACTGCATCGTTCTCCTGTTGCCAGGCCAAGTACCCTGCTGATTGCGGTCCAGCCATTACATCCCAGTAGTCTCGGATCGGGGCAGTGGCGTAGTAGCCAAACTGGAGTGATGGGGCGTCCTGCTGAAACATCTGCAGCGTTTGTTGATATTTCCCGATGCTTTCAGCTACCGTCGTGGGATCGCCCACCACCGACCACTGCTCGATATCCACCACGGCAATGCCGGCCGATTGGCTCGCACCGGCGGCTAATTTTTGCACCACGGTTGCATCCGGAACATTCTGCATATCGGGTGACGTTGGTGGCCATAAAGATGACTGATATTCAACATTGATGGGCGTCAAGCCGAATTGCGCCAGGTTTGGCTTTGCCTTGTACAACGTGGCATCGAAGACAAGGAATTTGGACTGCGCCGCGGTCGGAGGCGCGGTCGGAGGCGCGGTTGGGGGCACGGTCGGGGCAGCAGTCGGGGGCGCGGTCGGGGGCGCCATGGTCACTACGCGGTGGACACTGCAACCGGCGAGCGTCAAGAGCGTGAGCGCAGAAAAACCGAGGCTCGCGCCCTTTCCAAGTAGAGATTTGGTGCGTGGCCACCTTGCCCCCGGATCTCCGCCGGGCGCACAAACGGCCGTTGTGGCCGCCGGTTGCGTCAAACTGCCGAGACACCGCAACGTTTCTAATGATTCATTAGTAAGGATGGCGAACGACTTATTATCGGGGGTCATACTCTTTTTCACCTTTTCGAATCTGAACGGAGTTAGACGTCGTAGACCGTGTCCATGCAGCCCTGTGGTCATTGACGCTACTACTCTTACGGCATGCGACAGATTCCGATGCATAGCCTCAAAGTCGCACCGCTGCCCCCTATAATGCCGAAGAAATGCAACATCGTCGTCTGTTAGATCAGAAGTATAGAGTGTGGCCGAGGAGCTCATAACGACTGCAAAGGCCTTCCTTGTAGCTGCGCACGCAAAGAGGCAGTTGAGGCCTGCCGTTTTCGTCTGGAGTCGCGCACGGGCTGGCTGTCGCAGATTGCAGAACAGGGCAACTCAAGTGTGCCCGGACTGCGCATCCATCCAGTGTCCACTTGTAAGAACTCATCTCCGTAAGCATAGGCGGAGTCTTCTTATCGGGGATAGAGATTCAAAACAAAGCAAAAGCAAATAAGATCTCGGAACCCAAGGTCGGTTTCCGTCTATGAAGCAGAACAAGTCACTATCGTTACCAGGCTGGTCCGTAGACGGCCCTGGAAGCATCGTGAACCGGTGTCATGTTGTGAACATGATGAAATCCAGCCGCTGGCCGATGATGAGTGCGAAGGCCAGCGGCAAGATTTGTTACAAATCAGACACGTGGCCGACATTGGAGTCTCAGAATTCCACAAGGGGAAGATCACTTGCTAAGTGACAATGGCGAAGCTGCACCCGGCCAACTCTACCCCGGTGACTACCTGGATTATGCGGGCAATGTGCAACCGGATTGGTTTGCAGCTTATACCATGTCCCGTCACGAAAAACGTATCGCTTCTCATTGCGAACGCATCGGCATCGAAACATTCCTTCCTCTCTATGCATCGCAGCGAACCTGGAAGAACCGCACCACCGTCGATCTCCAAATGCCGCTCTTTCCCAATTACATCTTTGTGCGATTGTTGCCCCAGGACCACGGCCCGCTCATGAGGCTGCCTGGCTTGTTAAGCCTGGTCGGCAGTGCCTCAGGGCCGGTGGTGATTCCGGATGGCGACATGGAACTGCTCCGCCGCATCATCGCTTGTAAAACGGTCGAGCCTCACCCGTTCATGACCACAGGAGACAAGGTCCGCGTCATGACGGGTCCCCTGGCCGGCCTGATCGGTGTGGTGGTAAAGAAAGGTAATGGCCTTCGCTTTATTGTCACCCTGGACGTGATTGGTAAGAGCGTGTCCCTGCATATCAACGGAAGTGCTCTCGAGCTCATCGCTTCCCACGATGGCCAGTCTGCCGGCCATCGAAATGCAGTCGCCTGATCCAGGCGGCGGTTAACTGCCACGCACCAACGATGGAACACAACCCGCTTTTTTCCCTGGAGATGCAGAACCCGGGAAGTCCGCAGCATGGGGCAAACTTTGCCCTCCGAGGAAACTCTTATATGCCGTTGTTTTCTCTGCCTGCAGGTAGGCCGGAGCAGGTTCCGCGCAGGATTGTTGCTTTCATCCTGGACATGGCCGGGTTCACCCTGTGCGGTGTGCTTGCCTTTCAACTACGTTTTGACGCTTCTGTACCTGCTATCTACGCGTACGGAATGCGTGAGGCGATCATTATATGGGCCGTGGCCAAGTCGGCTGCGTTCTTCTTTGGAGGGGTCAATACCGGCTACTGGCGTTATACCTCCCTCGATGAAGCCGTACGGATCGGGCTAGCGAACTCTGCCGGGTCGATGGTGGGTGGCGCGATCATTCTTCTTGCCGTGCATCCCGGCATCCCGCGCTCCATATACATCATGGAATGGTTGGCCTCATGCTCTTTTACCTTGGGCACTCGATTTGCCGTCCGGTTAGCCACGACCCCTAAAATGGGCGGCGAGAACAGCGACGGAGATCGCACCAGGACCCTCATCTACGGCGCTGGAGCGGCAGGATTGGCCCTTGCCCGCGAGCTTCGCGAGAATCACTCATTGAAGAGCGAACTGATCGGCCTGATCGATGACGATGCGCGTAAAGTGGGCTTGACCTTCCACGGAAAAAGAGTATTGGGTACCGGGGAGGCGCTTGGGCCACTGGCGAGGAAGTACGAGATCGATCAGGTGCTGATCGCGATCCCGTCCGCCACCGGCCCCCAGTTGGTACGCATGTTGCAATTCGCCATCGACGCGGAAGTTGATTACAAGATGGTTCCGGGATTAGCGGATATCATTCAGGGCACGGAACTGGGCAAACAAATTCGCGATGTCTCGGTCGAAGACCTGCTCGGCAGAAAGCCCGTGCTATTGAATGAGGAGGAAATCCGAGAGCGTATCGAGGGCAAGACCGTCCTGGTGACTGGCGCGGCGGGTTCGATCGGCTCCGAGATCTGTCGCCAGGTAGCCAGGTTTAACCCGCTTTCCGTGGTCGGCTTTGACGAGGCGGAAACTCCTCTGTTCCAGCTCGACAGAGAGTTGAACAACAAGTTTCCCCGGCTGACGTTCTTCCCTGAACTTGGCAATATTACCCGCGCCGCGAATGTACGCCAGGCGATGGAACGCTATAAGCCATCCATCGTCTATCACGCTGCCGCATACAAACACGTACCCATGATGGAGAGACACGTGTTCGCGGCCGTAGAAAACAACATCTTCGGAACCTGGAATGTAGCCAGCGCCGCCATTGACCATGGAGTGGAAGATTTTGTCATGATCTCCTCCGACAAGGCGGTTCGCCCTACGAGCATGATGGGTGCCACCAAACGTATCTCAGAGTTGCTGACTAGCGCGCTCCAGATGCAAAGCGGCACACGGTTTATGGCGGTTCGGTTCGGCAATGTGCTGGGAAGCAATGGCAGTGTCGTTCCGATATTCAAAGAGCAGATTGCCGCGGGCGGCCCGGTAACCATTACTCACCCGGAGATGCGTCGCTACTTCATGACCATTCCCGAAGCTACCCAGCTCGTATTGCAGGCATTCTCCATCGGAAAAGGCGGAGAGGTCTTTGTCCTCGACATGGGCGAACCGGTCAGAATCGTAGACCTGGCTCGCAATCTTGTCTTACTCTCTGGATTGCGGCCCGATCGGGATATCAAGTTCGAATTCACCGGCCTGCGTCCGGGTGAGAAGCTCTTTGAAGAGTTGAACCTGCAAAACGAACTCTTTATGCCCACTGCGCACGCGAAGATTCTGAGCTACATATCACCTTTTTCGGTCGACCTCAAAGGAATGCATACCGTTTTGGAGGAACTTCGCCAGATCTCCGAACGCAAAGATGTGGCCCGTCTGGTGTTGTACTTGAAGGAGCTGATTCCGGACTACAATCCCGGCTCCCCACTGCTGAAGCTCGCCCTGTCTGCGACCACAGCCCAGGCCCCGATGATGAAGCCGGATCTCCCCGCAGCGGTGAGCACCGAGTGGCCGCAGCCCCTCGGAACGCCGGCCAACCTGCCGAATTGACAGTACTCTTCCCCGCCACAGCGCTGGAGTGTCCTGCTTCGCAACGAACCTTCCCCCCAAACGAGAAACATTCGCTGGCCAAACCATTGCTGAAGGTTCTCACATCCCGTACGCGATTGCTCATACTTCAGCTGGTTTGCACAGGTGTATCTCTCAGCTGGGCCCAGTTGGCAATCGATCCTTCGCAATCTGCAACGGCCACTGACCAGAGCGCTATCACCATTGGGCCCGGCGACTTGGTTGATCTCACCGTCTTCGATGTTCCCGAACTGGTGTTAAGGGTTCGGGTCGATTCAAGCGGCGGGGTCAGTCTTCCTTTGATAGGTGACTTGAAGCTTGCGGGGATGACGGTTCGCGATTCGCAACAGTTGATTGCCCGCGAGCTGGTCGCGCGGCAGTTAGTGAGAGTGCCGCAGGTATCGCTGCTCATCGAGGAATATGCGACTCAAGGCATCACCGTATACGGTGAGGTCAATACGCCAGGAGTCTATCCACTGATTGGCCCCCATAGACTCTACGATGCGATTTCCGCGGCCGGTGGTCTCACCATGAAAGCCGGCCGTACCGTGACCATTCTGCATGTGGGGCAGAGAGACCATCCTGAAGTGATTACCCTTTCCAATGAGAATTCAGTTGGTCATGCGGATGTAAGGATCTACCCCGGCGACACCATCATCGTCCCCAAGGCCGGCGTGGTTTATGTATTGGGAGAAGTTAACAAGCCTGGCGCATTCGTCATGGAGAATAACACCGCGATGTCTCTCTTGAAAGCAACTGCATTGGCTGGAGGCACGACCAGGATCGCATCCCTCAAGCATGCCCTGATCATCAGGGAGTCTCCGCAAGGGCCGGTGCAGACTGAGGTCTCGCTGGACAAGATTTCCCACGGCAAGGCATCAGATCTGCGGCTGCATGCTGAAGACATTTTGTTTGTGCCCCTGAGCAATCTAAAGAACTACGGTGCCATGGGGCTGCAAGGCGCCATTCAGGCAGCCGTTTATTCCGTATACGCTGTCGAGCTCCACTAACCAAAATGACATATGCGGTAGAGGTAACTCGTGAGTCGTCTAATTCAAGGTAGATCCGAGGTTCCTAATCTCGGGAATATCCGGGGCGGCGGCCACGCAGGAGATCATGGCAGGACTGGCGAGATCAGCCTCTCCGACTTCCTTCGCATCTTGCGTCGCCGTAGACAGATTATCGTCGCTTCGCTCATCGTCGTGTTCTTTTTGGGTGTGCTCTATTGCGTCGTGAAGACCCGACGCTACGAGGCCGTCGCCGACCTGGCCATCAACCCGGAAGGTTCCGACGCTCTGGATATGGGTGACATCACCGCAAGCCTTGGAGGCGGCGGTCTCGGTTTCGATGAAAAGCTCGAGACCCAAGTCCATATTCTGAAAGCCGACAGCCTGGCATGGATTGTCATAAGCGAATTGCGGCTTGACAGGCAGCCCACATTTGCCGGGCATCGCAATCTTCTTTTCTTTGGGCATTATGTCGTTCCGGACTCGCCAGACCAGATCGAACGCACAACGCCGGAGCGCCGGAACTCGCTGCTGGAAGGTTTCAGCCATGCACTCACCGTGCAGACGATTGCGCGCACCCAGGCGGTAGAAATTACTTTCCGTAATGCCGACCCGGCGCTGGCGCGGGAAGTCGTCAATCATCTGGTCACTGCCTATACCCAACGCACCTTCATGACGCGCTACAACGACACCATGAAGGCCTCGAACTGGCTATCGGGCCAACTCGCTCAACTCAAGTCTGAGGTACAAGAATCTCAGTCTAAACTCTCCAGGTTCCAAAAACAGACAGGCATATTCGGCACAGATGAAAATGACAACCTTGTCCTCTCCAGGCTGGACGATCTTAGCAAAGAGCTGACGGACGCCGAAGCCGACCGCATAGTGAAAGAGGCACAGTATCGCGTCGCCCAGTCGGGCAACCCGGAGCTGATCGGCACCCTCGTTCCCGACAGTGTTCTTCCCGTCCTGCGTGGTCAGCAGGCTGATTTGAAGGAACAACTCGCGCAGGCGAACGCGGAGTATGGCGCACACTATCCGAAAGTGATCCAGTTGGGCGATCAGTTGGTCCAGGTGGAGAAGTCCCTGCACAGTGAGGTCGCCGATATTCAGGAACGCTTCCACACCGCTTACCAGGTTTCCGCCGGTGCCGAGAAGCAGATGCGGACCGCATTTGACCAACAGAAGCAGCAGGCCTACGAAATGAGCGCGGGACTCGACGAGTACGGCATCCTGAAGCGTGAAGTGGAATCGGGCGATGACCTCTACGAAGACTTGCTGAAGAAGCTGAAAGAAGCGGCGGTGGTCGCCAGCCTGAAGGCGGCCACCGTCGATGTCATCGATCCCGCGACCCTCCCCACCAAGCCTGTAGAGCCTAAGATCCCTCTTGTGCTGGCGCTGAGCACCGTTTTTGGGCTGGGTACCGGAATAGCCTTCGCCTTCGCTGCAGAAAGCCTGGATAACTTGATCCGGAACCCGGAAGAAGTCGAGGCTCTGACGGGAGTTCCTCTGTTCGGAACGATCCCGCACATTAAGCTCGGGCGCGGGAAGAACACCGGGCACGAACTTGAACCAACGGGCGACGGACCGGGGCGGGGGTCCCTTATCGCCTTGTTGCAGCCGAACTCGCAGGCTTCCGAGGCATTTCGCTCGTTACGCACCGCACTTCTGCTCGCATCGGCTGGTAAACCACCAAAGACGGTTCTGATCGCGAGTGCCGTGCCTGGCGAGGGCAAGACGATGGTAAGCATGAATATTGCCGCTATGCTTGCCCAGCGGGGCGCGCGTGTGCTCCTGGTCGATGCCGATCTGCGGCGCGGCCAGATAGCCACGCGATTAATGATCCCTAAGAACTTAGGGTTGAGCGGTGCCCTCACCGGAGCAGTTCATTGGCGCGACGCTGTTGAGCCTCTTCCCGACGCCCCGAACCTGTTTGTTCTTCAGGCCGGCGTGCGTCCGCCGAATTCCGCGGAACTGCTGGGGTCTCCCCAGATGCGCGAAGTTCTTGAGGAGTGTAAGGCGGAGTACGACCACGTGGTCATCGATAGTGCTCCATGCCTGATTGTTACCGACGCTGTGCTCGTAGCGCAGGAAACGGACGCGGTTCTTCTGGTATCGAGAATCGCCGTCACGCCGCGAAACAACTTGCGTCGCGCCAGCGAATTGCTGCAGTTCGGCGATGGTCATGTGACGGGTATCGTGGCCAATGATGTGCCTATAGGCGAAGCGTACTACGGGTATGGCTATGGCTACGGATACGGGAAATACAAGAGCTACTACTCCGAGGATAAGGCCTGAAAGAGCTTACAGATACAGCTACAGACAGTAGTCGCAGGCCTGAGTTACCGGCAAACTCGCCTGATAAAAAACATCTGCTTTGAACTAAGACCAAAGGAAATGGATACTATGTCAAAAGACGTGACCATTGTGGTGGGCCTCGGAGAAGTGGGTGGCCCCCTGTGTGAGATTCTTCGCCAAACCTACGACTGTGTAGGAGTGGATATCGACCCCGTCCGGGTAACCCAGCCCTGCTCTGTCCTGCACATTTGTATCCCATACCAGATCGCGGATTTTGTTGGTGCAGCTTCGGAATACGTCGCGAAATACAAGCCGCAGTTTACCGTAATCAACAGCACCGTTGCCCCAGGCACAACCCGGGCAGTCGCGGCTAGCAGCCGGTCGCAGGTGGTTTACAGCCCCGTTCGTGGCAAACATGCCCGGATGCAGAGCGATATGCTGCGATATCGAAAATTTGTGGGCGCTGACGATCGAAATACCGGCAACGCGGCGATTGCTCACTTCTCCGGCGCAGGCTTCAAAACAGATCGGTTTCCCAGTCCAACCGCCGGCGAAGTGGCCAAGCTTCTGGAGACGACATGGCTTGGCGTCCTGGTTGCTTGGGCTCAGGAAGCGGAGCGCATCGGACTCACGCACGGCGCATCCTACGACGAGATCAATACCTTCGTTAAGGAAATCGATTTCCTGCCCCATCACATCACGCCGGGATTCATTGGCGGCCATTGCGTGATGCCCAATATCGAAATCCTGCGCAGCCAGTATCGTTCGCAGTTTCTGGACGCGATCGTGGAGTCGAATGCCCGCAAGGCAGAGATGACGGCAGCACTCGAGGTGAACTCGTGATCAGGGTAGGGCTCGTCGGCACGGGATATTGGGGCCCAAACCTGGCCAGGGTTCTGAGCCAATACCCCGGATGTGACTTCGCCGCCGCTTGTGACTTGCGGCCCGAGCATCTCGAACGGATCACGACGCAGTATCCTTCGGTGAAGGGATATGTCGACTTCGGCGAGTTTGTTCGCGGCGACCTGGACGCGGTGGTCATTGCAACGCCTATTTCCACTCACTACGAGCTGGCCAGCCAGGCCCTGTTGGCAGGCAAGCACGTGTTCGTGGAGAAACCGCTGGCGCATACCGCTCCCCTTGCCCATCAGCTGGTAGCATTGGCGGCAACTCAAAAACGAACTCTCTTTACCGGCCACACATTCATCTATAGCCCACCCGTCATCAAGATAAAACAACTCATCGACAGCGGAGAGATGGGCGACTTGTATTACATCAGCCTGTCTCGCGTCAACCTTGGTCTCTATCAAAAGGATGTGGATGTAGTTTGGGATCTTGCCGTCCACGACATTTCGATTCTTCTCTACTGGCTAGGCGAGGTGCCGTTCCGCGGCGCTTCCTTCGGCCGCTCCTGCGTGCAGAGGGAAAAGCGCGATGTAGCCTTCCTCTGGCTCGAATTTCCCAGCGGTGTGATTGCCTCCAACGAAATCAGTTGGCTCTCACCGCAAAAGATGCGCCGGACTTGCGTAGTGGGGACAAAGCGGATGGTCGTTTACGACGATACGAATCCTTCGGAAAACTTGAAGGTCTATGATCGCGGCGTCGATTTCCGCCGGCCCCAAACCTTCGGTGAATTCCAGCTATCGTACCGAATGGGCGATATGCATGCCCCCTATTTAGGAAACGCCGAGCCTCTTCTCAAAGAGATCGAGCATTTTGTGTCCTGCATTGAGACTGGGGCGAAACCGCTCACCTCGGGTGAATTTGGAGCCCAGGTTGTCGAAGTGCTGGAAATGGTAGATCGTACCGACCAGGTTCTGCAACGGGCGGAACTAAACGAGGTGATCTCCGGATGACTCACACGGATGACACCGCTGCTATTAAGCCCGGCTTCTTCGCCCACCCGATGGCGCTTGTGGACACAGATGAGATCGGCCAGCGCACCCGCGTCTGGGCGTTCGCACATATTATGCAAGGCGCTCGGGTAGGTTCCGACTGCAACATTGGCGAGCATGTCTTCATCGAACATGGCGCGTCTTTAGGCGATCACGTGACGGTAAAGAATGGGGTCTCCATTTGGGCGCGCGTCACGGTGGAAGATTATTGCTTTCTGGGACCGCACTGCGTTTTCACGAATGACAGGAATCCGCGTGCTTATATCAAGAAGGGACCCGAGGCGCTTCTGCCCACGCTGGTAAGGGCAAATGCAACGATTGGCGCCAACGCCACCATCGTATGCGGCAACACCATCGGGCGGTTTGCGTTTGTGGGCGCCGGTTCGGTGGTGATCCGCGACGTGCAGGAGTATGCCCTGGTGGCCGGGAATCCGGCGCGCCAGATTGGCTGGATGTGCGAATGCGCGGCCAAGCTTCCGATGAAGGCTTCGGCCGCAATGGGTGATAGTTGTAGCTGCGTCCAGTGTGGCGCGGTGTTTGTGCGCGCGTCCTCAGGCTTGGCTAGAAGTTAAGAGCTCACTCCAGGCGAAAGGTTTGTGAACGATATTGCGATCCGTGTTCCCTTCGTGGATCTGAAAGCTCAATACTCTGGCATCCGCGAGGAGATGAATGCCGCAGTCTTGCATGTACTGGAGACAGCTTCTTTCGTCGGAGGTCCCGTTCTGGAGAGGTTCGAGCACGAGTTTGCCTCCTTTGTGGGTGCAAAGTATTGTGTTGGTGTTGGCAATGGTACCGATGCCATCACTTTAGCTGCTAGAGCGGCAGGGCTGGGGCCGGGGGATGAAGTGCTCGTCCCGGCAAACAGCTTCTTCGCCAGTGCCGAAGCGATCAGCAACGCAGGCGCCACACCTGTGTTTGTCGACGTCGACCCGGTTACCTTCCACATGGATCCCGACCGGGCTGCAGAAGCGGTCACGGATTGTACAAGAGCAATTGTTGCTGTGCATTTGTATGGCCGAGCCATGAACATGAAGCGGTTTGAGACGCTGGCATCAACGCACAACCTGGTCATCATTGAAGATTGCGCGCAAGCGCATGGTGCCGCGATTGACGGCGATACGGTCGGGGCTTCGGGCCGTCTCACTTGCTATAGCTTCTATCCGGGGAAGAACCTGGGAGCGTATGGGGACGGCGGAGCGGTTACTACCAGCGATCCTGATTCGCTGCGGCGTCTTCGAATTCTGCGGGATCACGGGAGCCCGGCAAAATATGAGCATAGCGTGGTGGGCTGGAACTCCCGGCTGGACGCGCTGCAGGCTGCGGTTCTGTCGGTGAAGCTGCCGTACCTGCATCGCTGGAACTCTTCTCGCCAGCAGCTTGCCAAAAAGCTCGCAGCGGCGCTGGCGGGCTCTCCCATCATTCCGCCCGTGACTCCTGAAGGGAATCAGCACGTGTTTCATCTCTTCGTCGTACGCTGCTCCAGACGCGACGAGTTAAAGCATTTTCTGGATGAGATGGGAATTCAGACTTGCATCCATTACCCCGTTCCGCTGCACTTAACGGCAGCATACCAATCCCTGGGTGCGCCAGGACGAGGTTCAAAGCCAGTTACGGAATCGCTCTCGTCCCAGATCTTGTCTCTGCCGATCTACCCCGAACTTTCCGACGAGCAGATTGAACACATCATTGCCGCCCTGCGGCAGTTTATCGAGCATAAACACCTCTCTGCGCCGGTGGGCCTTACCGTATCGGAAGCATTGACGAAATGATGGGCGGCTTTGATCCCCCTCCGCAGCTGTGTCAGAGGTGGATACTCTTCGGCCATTTCAAAGGCTGGGCCATGATCCAAAATATGCTGCGGTATAAATCCCTCTTTTGCTCGTTGAGATTCTAATGCGCCGTTCATTCTCTCGATTTATGGACCGCTGGCTACCGCGGGGTGGATTCGCTCGAAGCGTCTCGATTGTGGCCGGCGGAACGGCGATGGCGCAGTCAATCGCAGTTGCCGCATCTCCGATCCTGACGCGTATTTATAAGCCGGTTGATTTTGGCGGTCTCCAGGTATTTATCTCTCTCATGGCTCTAGCCCTGGTGGCGGCCTCCGGGCGTTATGAAGTCGCACTGCTTTTGCCGGAGGACGAGCAGAGTGCCATTGATATTCTCGCCGTGGCGATCGTGTGTGTGTGCCTCACGGCGGCGGTAGCGGCTGGGGCCGTTCTTATATGCCACTACCACTGGATGCTTCCTGCCAGCATGTCGGTCTTGCGGGGCCACATGTGGCTTCTTCCGGTCAGCGTGCTCGGCGGTGGACTCTACCAGTCACTCAGCTACTGGGTCATGCGGCACCATGGCTACCAGCAGGTTGCTAGCACCAAGTTCACTCAGGCGGGTGCCCAGGTGGCCACGCAACTCGGTGCAGGATGCTTTCATACTTCTCTGGGGCTGCTCCTCGGTGATGCGGCTGGCCGCATTATCGGAAGTGGGCGATTTCTGCGCGAGTTATGGCGGAACTATCACAGCCAGATTCGTGCCATTCGCCCGTCGCGAATGATGCAGTTGGCAATTCGCTATCGCGATTATCCATTAGTTTCGATGTGGGGGGCACTGATCAACGCCTCCGGTCTTGCGTTGCCGTCTCTCTTTCTCGCTCAGTATTATGGAGCACAGGATACGGGATGGTTCGCGTTGGTCAATCGTGTCCTCGGTGTTCCGGGCGCCCTGATCGGGGCAAGTATTGCCCAGGTCTACACCTCGGAGGCGGCGAAGCTATCCCGATCGGACCCCAGGCGTCTCATGTACATCTTTCGTAAGACCACCCGGCAGATGCTCTACGCCGGCCTTGCGCCTTGCATTCTGTTTACCCTCTTCGCGCCCTGGCTCTTTGCGTTTATTTTCGGACCTGGTTGGCGCGAGGCAGGCGAATACGCCCGCTACTTGGCGTTTATGTTCTATGCCGGTTTTATTAATTCGCCTGTCACTATGACGCTGAATATTCTTGAGCGGCAAGGGGCGCAATTTGCATGGGATGCCTCAAGATTGGCGCTGACGTTGCTTTCTATGCTGGTGCCCTGGCATTTCGGTTTTGGCCCACGAATCGCAATTCTTGGCTATGGAATTGCCATGACGCTCATGTACGGTGTCCACTGGACGCAATCGTTTCTTGCTATCAAGCATCATGCCGACACGGCATCAGCCACTGCGTTGATGCGTCTCGCAAAGGCGTAGCGGAACTGGAGACCTAATGCGCAATCGCACGGAGTGGAACGCCGCTAGGGCGGCCACCAGCGGTCATTCAGGAATAGAGAGGTTGCAGATATCACCCTATCTTCCTGGAGTAACGAATGATCCTGAATTCTCGCGACTCGATGGGATTGCTAGTTTAGTTATGACAGGAACCCTTGCCGGGTTTCTGCTCGTCTCCTACATTCCTGGTGCTCTTGGCGTGGATAGCCGTGTCGCTACGGTTCCATTCCGGGCCCTGATGCTCCTTTTGCTGCTCTATACGCTTTATAGACTGCTGGTTGCGTGTCATCTTCGGGTGGGGGTTTCGCTTACCGCTCTCTTCGTTGTATTTTTTTGGACGACATACAGCTTACGATTCATCGTGGACACGGTGTTATTGCAGGTTCCACTTGGAATACTTCCTTCGGATATGGCCTTGTCTCTCTTCGGCATGTGTCTTCCCACATTTATCGTCTTATACCAGATCAGAAATATAACACTTTATAGGAACGCACTTATCTGGACCATGCTTACGCTGGGCGTGTGTTGTCTGGTGTCGATGCTTCGGACCAGAACCTCGCAAGACGTAAAGCTCCATGGTCGCTATCAGGCGAATGATGTGGTTAACCCCATCTCCTATGGTCACATGGGGGTGACGGCGATTATCCTGGGACTGTTCGTCCTTCTGCAGATAGGCCGCATAAAGAATCAATGGTACATCCGGCTGTTGGCAACAGGTACAGTTTGTCTAGGCGCATTCAGCATCCTGGCCGCATCTTCGCGCGGCGCTCTGGTCGGCGGCATATCGCTGGTTCCGGTCGTCGGTTACTTGGGGTGGCGGCGGGGTTCCAAGCTTTTTACTCTTGGCATATTCGTTGCCCTGGGACTTGTACTCTCGACAACCGTTACCTATTTTTCTCAAAGGGGTCCGAAGCTTGACCGTTTGCTTACTTCTGCCGCGGCATACAGCCGTGCCAATGACTCGGTGAATTCCCG
Organism: uncultured Acidobacteriaceae bacterium; assembly: GCA_963821315.1. Classification (GTDB taxonomy): domain Bacteria; phylum Acidobacteriota; class Terriglobia; order Terriglobales; family Acidobacteriaceae; genus PALSA-350. Next base: position 96,971 of record CAWGDP010000036.1, read on the forward strand.
GCAGAACTTGATCCGGGACGCATGGAAGGAATATCTGGACCACCCCTGGTTTGGAAGCTCTCTCGTCGAGAGAAATACGCTGTTCTATCCGCACAACGCAATCGTAGAAGCGTTCATGGCAACTGGAACATTCGGCGGCGCCGCATTTGCGTTGCTGATTCTCGTCGCTATCTATCGGGCCGGCAGGTTCATAAGGCGGGACCCCGCGATGGCGTGGATTCCCATTTGCTTCTTTCAGCAGTTGATCGGGGCCATGTTCTCCGGCGGCCTTTATGGCAATGTGCCGCTTTGGGGAATGATGGCGGTTATGCTTGGCGCCGATCTTCCCCTCATGCCGCTGGAAGGTACGCCAACCCGGTCATAGGACTCAGGTTGAAGAGGCCCAAAGTTTGCTTGGGCATGAGACTAAAGGCAATCCAGAGGCTCCAGTCACTGCTGGCTTGACCGGTGAACGCTCATGTCAGCCTTCCGTACTATGTGCGACAGGGTTGTAGCAGATGAGGCTATTTCAGAATTCAGGAGTCTCTCCCTCCCATTTGTCGGGCCGCCAAGGGTCCGAGGATGCCGCCACCTTCAAAGTGCAGATCGCGCGCTTCCTGCACGACCGCTATGGTGCGATGCACTTTCTAGCGCCGGTCCTCAATGGGGATGAGACCGTTTTTTTCCAACGGCGATGACGAGGTAGTTGCAGCGCACATGGGCGCGAGAGATGGGGATGTCGACCAGGGCAAGCCTCGGAGAAATCCTGCTCGCCCAGGTTGAGTCCCATCGCACGGAGGTCTTCTACAATTTGGATCCGATGCGTTATGGCAGCAATTTTATCCATAACCTTCCGGGTTGCGTCCGCAGCAAGGGTCGCGTGGCGTGCTGCTCCCTCTCCCCGGGCAGATTTCAGCGGTTATGACTTGATGGTGTGCAACTTCCCCAGTATCCTGAGGAGCTATGAGCAACGGGGCTGGAAAGCAGGGTACCTTGCCCCCGCCCACGATCCCGCAATGGACGAATATGCAAGCAACAATGTCCGTCCGATTGATGTTCTGTTCGTTGGGGGATATTCACGGCATCACACCAAACGCGCGGCGGTCCTGGAAGCAGTCGCTGCCCTCAGAGACCGGTACCGAATAGAGTTCTGCCTTGCTCGCTCTCGGCTTACACGGCTGGCGGAATCGGCCTTGGGCTACCTTGCTCCCATGGGCAACTACCGCAGGCCCAGCCACATTCGCGCTGTTTCCTATGATCCCGTTTATGGTCGTGACCTGTACTCCCGTATTTCCAGGGCAAAGATCGTTTTGAATGGCGCCATCGACATGTCGGGTGAGGACCGCGGGAATATGCGCTGCTTTGAAAGTATGGGCTGCAGAGGACTTCTTTTGTCTGACGAGGGCGTGTACCCGGCAGGTATGGTCGCGGGGCAGACGCTGGTTACCTATCAGTCTCCGGCCGATCTTCTGGTAAAGCTTCGCGAGTTATTCGAGGCTCCGGAAGTGATGACCAGCATCGCCCAGGCGGGTCATGAAATGGTTAGCCGACAATACTCAAAGCAAGTGCAGTGGAATGCGTTTAAGGCACTTGTTTCCAACGCCTAGTGGATGTAGCCGTATGAGAGCGAAAGAGGCGCTAAAGAAAGCACTGCGAAGGAACCCATCGATGGCCCTTGCCGCTGCGCGAGCCTATCGTTTCGCGCTCGGAGTGCGGGCAAGCATGGCCCTCTTTCTCCGCTTCCCAGCGGTATACATCGCCTCTGATGTGCTGCTCATCGGTGTATCCCGCATTCGCATCGGATCCGATGTAGCCATCGGCAGTGGTAGTTGGCTGAATGTCAACGACCGGAATTCTCCATTGGATGGATTGGTGATTGGTGACAACTGCTTCATTGGCAAGAGAAACTTCTTTTCCGTCGGCCGGTCGATCGTCCTTCGCGATTATTGCCTTACGGCATTGAACTGCGCCTTCATCGGGAGTGCACATCGCTACGACGATCCCATGAGCGCTTACATGACAACTGGGGTAACCTTGGACGCGGATATTTATGTGGGAGCCAACTGCTTCTTTGGCTACGGCTCACAAGTGATTGGCAATGTCCGCATCGGGCACGGATGTGTGATTGGCGCCGGTACCTCGATTCGAACTGATATTCCGCCCTTCTCCCTGGCTGTAGGAAATCCCGCAAAGGTGATTAAGCGTTTCGACTTCTCCTCCATGCAGTGGGTTGCCTGGCCTGCCAATAGCGTCACCGAGGGACCATCCGAAGAAGCGTACATTGAACATCTTCGCCGGCAACACGGCTTCGTCATTCAACCCGTTTCCGTGGCTGCAAGCTCTTTCGGCAACATTCTTTGAACCAACAGATCCCCTTCCGTGGCGACCCCATCCAGAAAGTCATCTGGATCACAGGATGTCGTGGCTTTATCGGCCGCCATCTTGCCTCCTGGCTTTCACGCCAGGGCCACACCGTGGTGGGTATCGGTCATGGTCCCTGGCCACCGGCGGAGGCGCAGGCGTGGGGTGTGCAACGCTGGCTCAATGGAGGAATTCATGCCAGCAATTTGCAACAACTGTTGCGCGACGGTGGTCGTCCGGATTATATCTTTCACTTGGCCGGAGGCTCTTCGGTTGGCGCATCGATGGCCAATCCCTATGAAGACTTCTCGCGCACAGTGGCTACCACGGCAGAATTGCTCGAGTGGATGCGGCTTGGGGCGCAAAACACAACACTGGTCTCGGTATCGAGTGCGGCGGTCTATGGGGCGGGTCATACAGGACCCATCAAAGAGGAACATGCGCTTGTGCCATTTTCTCCTTATGGCTACCACAAGCTGATGATGGAGAATTTGTGCCAATCCTACGCGGTGAGTTACGGCTTATCGGTTATGGTGGTACGGCTTTTCTCGGTGTACGGCGGTTGGTTGAAGAAACAACTGTTATGGGATATGTGCTCCAGTCTTGCTTCCGGCACCCGGCAATTGGTGCTGGGTGGTACCGGCGAGGAATTACGCGATTGGACCGACATCCGCGATGTGGTGCGCGCCTTGGACTTAGCCATGGGGCTGACGTCCAAGCCGGACACAATGCAGATCTTCAATGTGGGCTCGGGACAAGGGACGAGCGTAGGCAGCATCGCCACAATGGTGTTGGAATCCTGGCCGGCGCCGGCCAAGGTTGTATTCAATGGCAAGGCCCGGCCCGGTAACCCCTGCAGTCTGGTGGCGGATGGCTGGTTCCTTGAGACCCAGGGTTTTCGCTGGAGCGTTCCCGTGCACAATGGTGTGCGTGACTATGTGCGGTGGTACTTGCAATCTTCCAGGAGTGATTTTTGACGCGGGTTGCGTTCACGCTCATTAGTGCCGCCAACTGGATGGGCTCGGGCGGCTATAACTACCTGGTAAATCTGGCCCAGGTGCTGTCCGCGCATGCGCAGGATCGGGTGCAGATGGTGTTGTTTGTCGGTACAGATACGGTGGCGGCGAATGTCGCGCCTTTTGCCGCTATCTCGGGGGGCGAGATCGTTCGTGCTGCCGCCTTTAACGACGCGCGAAGGAATCGGCGCCTGCGCCAGGCGCTATGCACCGGTTGTGATCGCGCCGCGGCCCAGGCCTTCCGCGAACACCGCATCGACGTGCTCTTCGAGTGTGCACAGTTTTATGGCTGGCGGTTTCCGTTTCCGCGCGTAGCCTGGATCACCGACTTTCAACATCGGCATCTCCCTGAATTGTTTAGCTTCGGCGCGTATTGGAAACGCGATCTCGGTTTTCGCGCGCAAATATGGAGCCGCCGGCTGGTCATGCTCAGCAGCGAGGATAGCCGATCTGATTGTGAAGCCTTCTTTCCCCAATCGGTGGGCAGAACATCAGTCGTTCGCTCCGCGATGTTGCCGCCGGATTTATCTGATGTTGAGGCTGATCGCGCCATTGTGCTCGGCTATCAACTACCAGAGTCTTATTTTTATTTGCCCAATCAGTTCTGGAAGCACAAGAACCATCGCACGGTGATAGAGGCGCTCCGCATATTAAGGCAAAAGGGTTCGAACCCGGTGGTGGCCGCCTCGGGCAGGGAAGAGGACTATCGCCATCCCGAACACTTTGCCGGACTTCAGGCATTGGTCTCTGCATACGGTCTAACCCATAACTTTCGCTTTCTCGGAATCGTGCCACGCCCGCATGTGTTTGCGTTGATGCGCGTTTCGACCGCGCTTATCAATCCCTCCTTGTCTGAAGGCTGGAGCACTCCGGTGGAAGAGGCTAAATCGCTTGGGGTACCTATGCTGCTTTCAGATCTGCGCGTTCACCGAGAACAGGCCGCGGATCGCGCCTGTTATTTTGATCCGCAAGCCGCCGAACAACTTGCGTCGCTGATGGCTCGGCACGAGGATTTGCCCGCTCCGTCACGCCGCGATAGAGAGAAAGAGGCTATCGCGGCCGCGCAGAATCGAGTTCAGCAATTTGCGGTTGATTTTTCTGTCACCGTGGAGCGTGCGTTGGCTTTATTCCCACGCCAACGGTCGCTTTCTCCGGTGAGAGTCTTCGATAGGACCAAATGATGGAGCTTAGAACGCGACTTTTCGTCAGCCTGTTGGTGTTGCTTGCAGCCGCTCCGGAGGCCAGCCCGCAAACAGCGTCGAGCGGGCCGCCGGCGAGTCAAGCCGCCGTCCGCAAAACCGGTAAAGCGGCAAGCAGCAGAAGTTCGGCGGCCCGGAACTCGATTGCAGCGCCGTCGCCAGGGTTATGTTTCCAACCCGGAGTCGGCTGGCAACGTAACCTTACCGGGCAACCCAGTGGATCTGCCACCCAGCCCGCGAGCGACTCGGCTGGCGGCGCCAATCCACCAACAGTGGATGCAAGGTTATTGATCGCGAAGCAACCGCATTCGGCCAAGTGTGGCGGAATATTGACAGAGAAAAAAGAGCTCGGAGGCGGCATCGAAACATCCGCTATCCTCAGTCCCAACCAGGCCATCCGATCCGCCGCTTCGACGAAAGTTGGCGCTGTTACTTCACTCCAGGTCACGCCGTTCCATCCGAATGGCAGTGCCGGCCTGAACTCGATGAGGACCACGCCGAGCGCCATGCTATCTGCCCCCACGCATTTTGCGTCAGACGCCGGACCGGACGAACACTCAGACCTGGTGAGCGAGCGCGCATTTCACGCCTACATAAGTTCCATCAAGCTGCGCAGATTGATACGCAACGCACCTGACTTTCGGACGCGCATGAAATTGGAACAGCTCCAGAACAACCCGGCAACAAAGTTTCATCATGCGAGGGTCGACAGGAAGACACGCCAGGTGGCCGGCAGGCCACTGCAGGGTGGGAGCGTGGGCGCCACGTCTTTGCGGGGATCAGATGCGAACGCGCAGGCCGCGAGAGCAAACCCCGCGATTGAATGCCATTCCATAACCTAACGGGTGAATCTGAACTTGGTCCCCGGCGTCTGCGAGTAAGGCTATGAACATCGTGATTGTCAGCGCCGTATTCCCGCCTGAACCGGTGGTGACTGCGCAGACCAGCTTCCAGATTGCCGACGAATTATTTCACCATGGCCACCAGGTTACCGTCTTGTCTCCATTTCCGAACCGACCCGACGGCAGGCTTTTCAAGGGCTACCGGAGGTCGCTCTACCGCCGGGAGAGCATGGGTTTCTCTGTCATCCGCTGCTTCTCTTTTCTGTCCAGGAAGTCAACCATGGGCAGCCGGTTGCTCGAGAATCTTGGGTTTGCCATCACCTGTTCGGGCCGCCTTCTCCTGCTGCCGCGGCCTGATGTCCTTTATATGAACACCTGGGGGATTTTCTGTCCCGGCCTGGTTTCCGCGGTGGCCTGGTTTCGCGGCATTCCGGTCGCGGTGAGCATTCAAGACATTTACCCGGAATCGCTCTCCCAGCAGCACAGAATCAGCGCGCACTCGTTCCTGTTTAGAGTTTTGCGTGCCATCGATCGCAGCATCGCACACTCCGCCAAGGCGCTCATCGTGATCTCTGACCAGTTTCGTGAAATCTATCGATTGGATCGAGGAGTGCCTGCCGAGCGCATCTCTGTCCTGCAGAATTGGGGAGAGACGAGCGCGGTCAACGTGGATGCCCGCGGCGCCTATGACCTGCGTCAAAAGTACGGCATTCTCGATCAAACCACCTTGGCAGTCTATGCCGGCAACATTGGGGCGGCCGCCGGAGTCGAAACGGCGATCAAGGCATTTGAGTACCTGTGGAACGAGGAGAATATCTGTATGCTCATCGCTGGAGTGGGCTCCTCTTTGCGAGCGTGCCAGCAGCTGGTAGAAGAGAAAGGACTGCAGGATCGCATTTTTTTTCACACCCCCTGGCCGAAAAAGGACACGGGAATCGTCTTAGGCGCAGCCGACGTTCTCTTGTTGCCTACGCAGGGCGAGCAGTCCCTGGTTTCGGTTCCGTCCAAGCTCATCTCGTACATGTTGTCCGGCCGTCCGGTACTGGCCATGGTGCTCGGCAACTCCGAGACCGCCAAGCTGATCATAAAAGCGAAAGCGGGCTGGGTGATTCCACCCGATGATCCCGCCGGAACCGCCGCAGCCTTGAAAATTATCGCCGCCACTGCTCCCGAAGATGTTCGCGCCGCCGGAGCCCACGGTCTGGATTATGCCTTGTCGAACCTTACTCGCGAGGCTAACCTCCCCAGGATGATCCAGCTTCTCCTCGAAACCGCAGAACCCAGAACCGTCCGATCGGTTCAGCAATTTGAGTGACCCCGGGGTACAGATTGTGAGCCAGCGGACAGGCTGTGCCGGGAAGCGCTTCTTTGATCTCACGGTGGCCATCACGGCGCTGATCGTCGGCGCGCCGATGCTTGGCCTGATTGCTGTTGCCATCAAGCTCAGCTCCCCAGGACCGGTCTTCTTTATGCAGGAGCGTGTTGGTTGGCAGGGGCGAATGTTTCACATCATGAAGTTCCGATCGATGGTGCACCATGCGCCGTATATTCGCAACCCTGACGGTAGTGCTTATAGTTCGGACACAGATCTGCGCGTCACCCGCTTGGGTAGGATACTTCGCCGAACAAGCCTGGACGAATTGCCGCAGTTGTGGAACGTGGTCCGTGGCGAGATGAGTCTCATCGGGCCCCGTCCGGAACTGGCTGAAGGCATCCGCAGTTATCGGCCAGCCGACTTCAAGCGGCTGCATGTCCGTCCGGGTATGACCGGTTGGGCGGTGGTGCATGGACGCAATGACGTGCCCATCAGCACACGTCGGGAACTGGATGCCTGGTATGCCGATCATGCCAGCTTCCTGCTGGACTTGAAGATTCTCTTGAAGACGATTGCCATGGTTGTGGTCAGCCAGGGCATCCATCGCACCTCAGGGCCAACGCTTCCGGATGCCACCTCCGCGCACCCAGTGGAGGCGCAGCGATGTTCAACGGAAAACTAGGCTCGCTGCTTCCTTTCGACGAAGCGGCTTTGCCCTTGGTGCGAGCCTGGATCAACGATGAGGAAGTGAGACGGGGTACCGGGACCGAGGGCCCGGTCTCTGATTGGGAACATCGTCGGTGGTACGAAACTGTCATGGGGGACCCTGCGCAGCGCATCTTCCTGGTAGCTCAGGGTAAGGGAAACGAGGCCAACGCGGTAGGTGTGATCGGGCTCCGCGGCATCAACTGGCGATCACGTCATGCGGAGTATTGGATTTACCTTGGAGATCCTGCAGCGCGCGGCAAAGGCCTGGCTGACGAGGCCTCCCGGTTACTGCTACGGTTTGCCTTTGGCACTTTGGGATTGCATAGGGTTTTTCTCCAAGTCAATGTCACCAACGAGTCCGCGATCGATCTTTACCGGCGGCTTGGCTTTGTCGAGGAAGGCCTGCTACGTGCGGCGGCGTTTGCGGACGGCCGCTTCGTCGACCGTCTCCTCCTTTCCATGCTGTCCCACGAATTCCTCCAGTTCCCCGAGTAGCCCAACGTTCGCGCGATGTTCGTTCCTGCCGATATAGAAATAGTGATTGCGACAAATAGAACCTACCCCTCGAAGGGAGCAGTGTGATTCCCGGCTTATTGGTAGTGGGCGCCGGTCCGCTGCAGGTACCCGCGATCCATGAGGCTCGCGCCCTCGGGATTCGCAGCATAGCCGTGGATGGTAACGCTTCCGCTGTCGGCCTCGCTTTGTGTGATGTACCCTATGTAGCCGATATCCTTGATGCGGATGCTGTGAGTGCCATTGCAGAGGCCGAGAATATCGATGGGGTGATGACCCTGTGCACGGACGCGGCGGTGTCTACAGTCGCTGAAGTTGGCCGGCGCATGGGCCTCCCTGTGTTGTCGTCCGAGGCGGCAGCGCGCGCGACCGATAAGCGCCTCATGCGCGAAGCCTTCGCGGAATCAGGGGCGCCGTCTCCGCGCACTTGCCTGATTTATTCCTTGTCAGAGGCTCAGTCGGCGGCTGAGGCTTTTGGATATCCCGTGGTGCTCAAGATCGGGCGCGGTTCGGGGAGCCGTGGAGTCTACCGCATGGATGATCCCGAGGCGATCGAGAAGGCGTATGCAGGCTGTCGGGCATGGCAGAAGGAAGGAACGTTGCTTTTGGAAGAATGGGTAGCCGGCGAAGAGGTGAGTGTCGAAGGCTACTGCACGGATCGGGATTGTTCCATAATCGCCATCACGGACAAGTTCCTGTTTCCCGGAGCCTCGCCAGTCGAGGTTGGCCATTGCCAGCCATCCACGCACGCACCGTTGCGCGAACATCAAATCTACAGCTCTGTCCAGGCAGGGCTGAAAGCATTGGACTTGACCTGGTGCGCTTTTCACGCCGAGGTCAAGGTATCCACCAGGGGAGCGCAGTTGATCGAGATCGGCGCCCGGCTCGGTGGGGACCGTATCTCCACCCATTTAACCCCGCTCTCGACTGGTGTCAATCTGGTGAGAGTCGCGATTCTGCTGGCGTTAGGTGAGCGTCCTTCCTCGCCTCGTTTATGGCAGCGAGCCGCCTGCGTCCGCTACTTTGATGTACAGCGCGCGGGCACGCTTCGAGGTGTCCATGGCCTGCGTCGGCTCTACGAAATTCCGGGCGTCGAAGTCATCTATCCGGCCTCCGAACGGGATGGGATCCTACGCCAGGGTTTTGTCATAGGCGAGATTCGTTCCAGCCTCGACCGCTACGGCCATCTCCTTTATTCCGCTGCGACCCGAAAGGAGGCCATTGCCCGCTGCGAACTTGCAGCGAGCATGGTCTGCTTCGAATTTGAGGACGGAGATCGCCGTAATGGCGTGGGCACACCGTGGTAAAAGACACAATCACAGTCTAAGCCGCAGCCCGCTCCCGTTCGCACCATTCCTCCGTGAACCCCATCCTGAGCGATGGGCAATGTCTATCCACGTTCTCCGTGAACAGCAATCCATCGATGAAAATCACACAGCAGACAATTCCATTTCACGTCGCAAGCGTCGGAGAAGACGAAGCCCAGGCGGCCGCTGACGTCATTCGTTCCGGTTGGCTCACGATGGGGCCGAAGACCTTCGAATTCGAGCGGAACTTTGCATCCTATGTGGGGGCCAGGCACGCCATCGGGGTAAGTTCGTGCACCGCGGCCATGCACATCGCGCTGGAAGCAATCGGATTGCAGCCAGGCGATGAAGTGCTTGTGCCTACCACCACGTTCACAGCGACTGCGGAGGTCGTTGTTTATTTCAAGGCGATTCCGGTGTTGGTGGATGTGGATCCGATCACGCTCTGTATCGATCCTGCGGAAGCGCAAAAGAAAATTACCAGCCGCACCCGCGCGATCCTTCCCGTCCATTTTGCCGGACAGCCCTGCGATATGGACCGAATACAAGACCTAGCCGCCAGCCACAATCTCCATGTCATCGAAGACGCGGCACATGCGCTCCCAGCTTCTTTTCGCGGCACGCCCGTAGGGGCTATCAGCAAACTGACTGCTTTCAGCTTTTACGCGACCAAGACGCTCACCACCGGGGAGGGCGGTATGGTCACTACCGAAGATGACGAGCTCGCCGATCGCATGAAGGTGATGAGGTTACACGGCATCGGCCAGGATGCCTGGAAGCGCTATGGCAATGAAGGTTCCTGGTTCTATGAAGTAAAACACGCGGGGTTCAAGTACAACCTTACTGACATTCAGTCAGCTATCGGTCTGGTCCAATTGAGCAAGTGCACGGAAATGCGCAGTCTTCGTGTAGCCATTGCAAAGCAATATACGGATGGCTTCTCGCAGTGCGAGGAAATACAAGTGCCCACGGTTCTCGCCGATCGCGAATCCGCCTGGCATCTTTATGTTCTGCGTCTCAATCTAGACCGGTTGACAATCGGGCGAGCTGAAGTTGTGGAACGGTTGAAGCAGAGGGGCGTCGGGACCAGCGTCCACTTCATTCCTCTCCATATGCATCCCTATTATCGTCATGCCTATCATTATTGCCATGAGAGCTTTCCGGTTGCGTTGAAGGAGTATTTCCGCTCTTTCTCGTTGCCCATCTATCCCGGCATGTCACGGGATCGAGTCGCCTACGTGATCGAGCAAGTGATCGAGGTCGTCGCTAACGCCCGCCGGTAGCCAGCGGAAGAGGCTCCTCCGCTGGCTCGCCGCGGGGGCGCTAGTTAATTCGGTAGACAAAGCCGGCACTCGCATTGAGCGGTGACAGGGTCCTGTTGGATAGGTATATCTTCGAGTAAGCCAACTCGCCCACGCGGAGGCGCAGGTGATGAGCAACACGGATGTCGACTCCGCCTAAGACCGACCATTGGAGGCCGGTTTCCTCGATAATAAAGGATCGTTCGCCAGGCAGGTTGCGGGACCATGCGTTGCCGATGCCAACCAAGCCGCATGCGTAGGGAGAAAAGCGGCCGAGGTGTAGCGCGGCTCGTGGACCCGCCAGGGCCGACTCTTCATGTTGGTCGCTACCCCACTTCAACAGTGAACCGCGCACCTCGACGCCCAGGACGTGCCGTGTCTGCAAGAAGCCACCCGCTGAGAATCCGTAGACCGCGCGGTCGTAAAGGTACCGAAAATTGGGCTTGGCATCCGTGAAAGTTGCAAAAATGGCGATTTCTCCTATCGACCTACCCGCTGGAGCCACCTGGGCCGACGCGACCTGGGGCGCGCCCAAGAGACACAGGACCGTAGCGAATTCTAAGAGAAACTGTTTTCCAAAGACGAAGGTACCGTTCATGATTCCCTTAGCGGCTCAGGGCCGCAGTTGAGGTTTAATTCGTGGCCTCCGACCTTCTTATTTCAGCCTGTCGGTAATCGAACTGTATGCGGCACAACACTTGCTCGACGATGTAATCATTGGCCGCCTCAGTCCTGATTATCGGCAAGCGCGCTGATTGCATTATGGAGATGTCGGTGGGTCAATCAGCCCTGCAATCTCGGGCGTGGAGTTTTCCAGCCGCAATCGCGGCTCATCGATGGCTGCATCGTACTGGCGCACCACATAAAACGTGAACGAATGGGTCCAGGTGTTCATCGCTCGAGTGCATAGCAGAGCGGAACAAATTTTTTTTTAAGGATGTAAGTGATTGGGCTCGGCCCTGCTAAAACTTAGGGACGTGCCGATCCTGAGCGCCTTACGTGCACAGTACAACGGGGAACGGATGGGGGAACGGATGGGGGAACGGATGGGGAGCATTTCGGCTGCGGGATTCGGTCCCCTGTGTTGCATGCCCCTGATTAAGAGAGGTGCATCGATCGCGGACACAAACGCGGCGTTGCTCCTGGAATTGCCGGAATGGATCCTCGACGGACTCGTTTTCCAGACGCTTTGCCGCTACGATACAGAGAGCAAACATGGCCGACGCAAAGATCCTCTCCCCTGAAATCCTCCTGCACATTGCAAAGAGCCTCAATCTCCCCCTCCAGTCGCTGATCGCCGTCATCGACCCTGCTTAACGATGGCGGCACCGTCCCATTCATCGCGCGCTACCGCAAGGAGGCCACCGGCAACCTCGACGAGGTCCAGATCCGCGACATCGAGGAGAAGTTAGCCTACTTCCGCGATCTCGTCAGCCGCCGCGAGACCATCCTTGCTTCGATTCTCGAGCAGGGCAAGCTCACGGATGACCTTAAGGCGCGTATCGACGCCACCTTCGACAAGTCCGAGCTTGAGGATCTGTACCTCCCCTATCGCCCCAAGCGGCGCACCAAGGCCACCATCGCCCGCGACCGCGGCCTGGCGTCCCTCGCCGACTACCTCTGGGCGCAGCTTCCAGCAGCGCAGCCCCTCGCCGAATTCGCAGCCACCTTTGTCAGCCCCGAAAGGGAAGTGCCCACCGTCGAGGACGCCCTCGAAGGCGCCCGCCATATCGTCGCCGAGACCATCAGTGAGGACGCCGACCTCCGTAAGGCACTCCGCCAACTCCTGTTCGAGGAAGGCATCATCGTCAGCAAGAAATCTTTCGACGCGGTCGATGAACAGGAAAAATTCAAGATGTACTATGACTATCGCGAACCGGTAAAGACCATCCCCTCGCACCGCATGCTTGCCATTCGCCGCGGCGAGACCGAGTCCGTCCTCTACTTCCTCATCGAGATTGACCCGCTCCGCGCCACCTCGCTCGTCCGCACCCGTATCCTCCGCCAAACCGGAGACTGGACCCCGCACCTCGAGCTCGCCATCGACGACTCCTGGAAGCGTCTCCTCAGCCCTTCCATCCAGGGAGAGTTACGCCTCGAGCTCAAAAAGCGCTCCGACGCCGACGCGATCCAGGTCTTTCGCGATAACCTCCAGAACCTCCTCCTCGCCGCGCCCGCCGGGCCAATCTCTGTCCTGGGCATTGACCCGGGCCTCCGCACCGGCTGCAAGGTCGCCGTCGTCGACGAGACCGGAAAGTTCCTCGCACACGACGTTCTGTACCTTCATACTTCCAAGAACGCAGCCTCCGGAGCAGGTGACACCCTCGCCGCGCTGATCGTCAAATACAACGTCCGTGCCATCGCCATCGGCAACGGCACAGCCTCCCGCGAGACCGACGCCTTCGTCCGCGACCTTCCTTCGCGAGCGCGAGCTAAGCCATCTCTTCTCCGTCACCGTCTCCGAGTCCGGAGCCAGCATCTACTCCGCATCCGACATCGCCCGCCAGGAATTTCCTGAGCTCGACCTCACCGTCCGAGGCGCCATCTCTATCGCCCGCCGTCTCCAGGACCCGCTCTCCGAGCTCGTCAAGGTCGATCCCAAATCCATCGGTGTCGGCCAGTACCAGCACGATGTCGATCAGCGTCAGCTCCAGCAGTCCCTTGAGACCGTCATCGAGAGTTGCGTCAATCGCGTCGGCGTCGACCTCAACACCTCCTCCTGGACCTTGCTCCGCTATGTTGCTGGCGTCACCGAACGCACCGCGCTCAACATCGTCGCTTACCGCGACGAGCACGGAAAGTTCCGCTCCCGCACCCAGCTCAACCAGGTTCCCGGTGTCGGCGCCAAAACCTTCGAGCAGGCCGCCGGCTTCCTTCGCATCCGAGACGGCGAGAATCCACTCGACCGCACCGCCGTCCATCCTGAGTCTTACCCGGTCGTCGAGCAGATTGCCCGATCCCTCAATACCCCCATCGCCGAACTCATCCAGAGCCCACAGCTCCTCAACCAAGTCGACGCAAAGCAGCTCTCCGCCGGCACCTTCACCGTCTCGGACATCCTCGAAGAACTCCGTAAGCCCGGTCGCGACCCACGGGACCAGTTCATCGCCCCCAACTTCTCCGAGGCCGTCCGCGAGTTCGCCGACGTACAACCCGGCATGGTCCTTGAGGGCGTCGTCACCAACGTCACAAAGTTCGGAGCCTTCGTGGACATCGGCGTCCACCAGGACGGTCTGGTCCACATCAGCGAGCTCTCGAACCGCTTTATCAAGGAGCCTTCCGAGGCCGTCAAGGCCGGCCAGATCGTCAAGGTCAAGGTCCTCAGCGCCGACCTTAAAACCAAACGCATCGCTCTCTCCATCAAGGCCCTCATGGGACCCGCTCAAGGCGGCCAAAGACCGAAGCAACAAGCGCACCAGGCGCCTCTGCAGCCCAGCATGAACGAAAAGCTCGCCATGCTTTCAACCAAGTGGAGGCTTTCCTGATCCTCTTTCAGGCTTTGGTCTGGCCGGCTTCCAGGCAGGCGCGAATTGGCATCGTGCCATGACGACAACCGGACCACTCTGGACATTCACCGCCAGAGTGATGACGCGCGAAAAGTCGGCATTTCGGAATCCCATTTCCCGCCCAGCGACGGATACAATTTACTGGAACCCGTTTAACAGGAAGTTGAGTGCAAGTCGGCCGAGTCGCGCCACATCCTCAAATCACAAGAGCTATTCATGTCGCGCATAAGGAACGGGCACGGGCCCCGGGACCTTCAAGGTTGTGGTTGTTCCGGGGAAGTACGCGTCCCGAAATTCTCCGCCACAGGCAGAGAATTCTCGCGCATTGGTTGATACAAAAAAGAACGGCGTGCATGCGTTTGCAGGAACCCCATTGCTGAAGGTGAAGCCGTATTTGTTCACCGGCGGACCGTAGAAGAAGTTGTCGGGTGCGGTCCTGTTCAAACCCTCCGAGCGGAAGTCGGCGAAAGTCACCTTGATGCCGGTAGGTGGCGGAAGCCAGCAGAAGACGGTATGCGCTGGTCCGCTGAGAGGGGCGGCTCCTGTAAGGATGCGATAGTAGAAGTCGAGCAGGCCGGTCTCGATGGACCGAACGACGCGAAGCTGTATCTTCAAGGCAACTGCACCAGCGCCTCCTCCGAGCACAGTGACGTCCTGCAGTGCGTCATGGAGCACCAGCCCGGAAGGTAGCTGAGATGCTCGGCCACGAGCCCGCCATACGAGCGCCTCTGCCGCTGAAGGCGATGGTCTTCGTGGGAACCTCTTCTCATACGCATCGATAGCGCCTTGAATTGCAAACACGTCTCTTTGAGTGATAGTCATCGCCCACCTTCTTCCTTGATTCGGTCAGCACTAGCATTCTGCATCGGTCCTCATGCAGTGCTGAAGAACGCAAAGCGCCCGTCAGCAGAATCCGGGCGCAGTCAGACCAGGAGCCTCGAAAGGCATCCTGGGCTGCTGAGAAATCAAGGCAAGGCAAATGCTTCAAAATAATGGCAGTCCCCAAGCAGGAGGACCTAATATGGACTGTCCTGCTGGACCAAGCGGCGATCTTCGCGTTCCCACCATCGAAGCCTGCCCCCGAACCCGGGTGGAAGATCGCTTATGACCGAGCATACTGATCTTCGCACAACTTGCCATTACCTTTGGGTAATCCAAAACGCGTAACCGTAGTAACCCATAAGGTAACGTAAGAATGGGGTCGAGCCCCAAAGCCTGTCCCATCGTAGTCTCTCTCTTTTCAAAGGTTTCCGCCCCTGAACCCGTGGTAAAGGTCGGCGGAGCAGGCATTTTCGGAAATTAGATTCCGCCGGGAGTGATTAACCTTTAGCACAATTGCACCGCGGTCCAATCGGCGCTTCTCCGGTAGCCGCCTTTTAGCAAACATCCGACTGCACCTTAGTAATCAAAAGGTAACACAAGGGGGAAGACTTAGGTTACCCAGAACCTCCGAGTTAAATACCCCGAGGTCCACCGGGGACCTGCTTTTTCACATCTATCTGTTTGGGGACGAGCTGACATCCTTTGCGAATCAGGCGCGCAGCCGGGACCCGGAGAGAAGACATGAATGAAACGAAGAAGCCGCCAACCAGCGAGACCGGTTTTTCCCAAGACGTCGAAATAAAGTTGGTGAACTGGGTTCGAGGCGTCGCTGAGAGCAACGATGAGTTAGTGCACGCACTTAATCGTTTGCGCGTTTCCTACAAGGCGCTGCTAAGTGGGGAATCCGTTACAGATGCCCGGGAAATTCTGAGGGAAGTCGAAGATGTCCTAACAGGCGCCGCCAAAGCAAAAGATTTGTCATAGCCGGTCGGAATGCGAGGTGTAACGTGACTTGGTAGTTTTGGGGAGGTGAGTCTCGAGCAGAAAAAGCGATTGGAACTGGAGGCTGCCGCAAGGCTGCACGAGAGAGGATGCGATTGCGCGAAGTGCCGAGGCAGAGTATCTCTGGTTGAGCACTAACAATCACCGTGTTTGAGCATTATTTTTTCTCCGTCGCAGGTACCCAATGAAGATCTATTCATGCACGCTGTGATGGCCCTGCAAGCAGTAGAGCGCGAGCTCGAGTCGATCGGAAACGCCGAGCTTGTGATAAACCTTATTCAGGTAGTTCTTGATGACCTGCTCGGTGGTACCGAGCTTATGGGCTATCTCCTTGTTGCGCATGCCCAGCGTGATGCAGGTGATGATCGCCAGCTCCTTCGGTGCGAGGTGCGCCAGAGGGTTGGCCTGCGCAGATTCTTGCGAGCGGTAGGCCTCAATCACCAAGTTGACGGACTGGTTATCTATCCAGATTTCTCCTGCGGCGATCGTGCGGATGCACTTGACAAGTAGGCCGGGCGAGATGGAGCGGGGAATGATGCCTCGCACACCCCGGCGGTAGAGTTGAACCGTATTGGTTTCCTCGTCCTGAGACGACTGGATGATGATTTTCAGCTTCGGCGCACGGCGGACCAACTCAGAAAGGGCGTCTGCCGTGCCGGCAATCAACTTGCCTTCGAGCAGGATTACGTCGGTGGGAAAGCGTTGGATTGCGTGATAAACACCCTCCAGGGTATCGGCCTGTGCTACCACCCGGATATCGTCTTCGAGCGCGAAAATCTTCTGGGTGCCAACACGATAGATAGTCTGCGAATCGGCTAGGATAATGCGAGTCACAGCGCTGTCCGCGCCTTCGGAGTCGATGGGAGGTTCAACATCTGCATTATCAGCGTGAAGATGGAAGGCCGTAATGCTCTGCGTAGCTATATCTTTTGAGAAATGTCTTGAAGCGTTCCTTTTCTCCTGCATCTTCACCACCCGGCATGCAAATCGTTGTCCGTCTCGCCATGTGCTGTGCGGCTGCGCGCCCCAGATCGCACATAAAACGTTAGGGCTGCGGCTTCTTTGCTGGTGCGATCCATTTCTTTCCGTTGCACCCGGGCAAGGACCCGGGCGTTTCCGATGCAGGTCAGCGCCAGAGCCGCCAAGCGCAGAACAAATTATCGGCTGTGGTGTTAGATGCATGAGTTCGGGATATTGAATGAGTCTCAGCCATTCGCCGGTCTGTGACACGGGATCTGCAGGCGTCTGCGTAGTTGGTTCCGAACAAAACTCACATCGCGCACGTGTTGGACGTTTCGCGAGTACCTAGTGGAGCAGTGCTTCGCCACCCTCAACGGCATTGAGGCGTTTCCAGTTGAGACGGAACAATTTGGTGGACCTGATCGGGATCGAACCGACGACCTCTTCCTTGCCGTTAGGGGGAACCTACGTTGAATCAGTGACATGCTGGGCCATTTATCTGGATAAGACGACCCTTCCTGTCGCACGCGGTAGCAACAACAAACACATTTCCGGCAGCAA
Organism: uncultured Acidobacteriaceae bacterium; assembly: GCA_963821315.1. GTDB lineage: Bacteria > Acidobacteriota > Terriglobia > Terriglobales > Acidobacteriaceae > PALSA-350. Next base: position 114,363 of record CAWGDP010000036.1, read on the forward strand.
CCAGCGGAGGGTCCGAAATAGGGTGCCGGGTCTGATCCTTCAGTATCATGAGGAGAGTCGTTTGGAAACCCGGCCCTGAATTGAGACAACTTTGACCAGCAAGAAGGCTTCGCCTGAGGCCGCCCCGGATCGAGGGCAATCACGCCGGAATGGCGGAAGGACAGTCCGTCGGAATCTCGTCGAAGCAAGTGAGGCCCAGGACGCGGCACTCCTCGCCCGCGAACTACGTACCTCGCAAACTCAGCGGGAACTTGCCGTTATCGTCGTGGTCGAGTTCACCGGAGAACTCAGCAAGCGCAAGCAGCTCACAGCATCCGCTCGACTGGCCCGCGCCGCGGCGGCCGTCATGGCTGGCGAAGAAGACCGCCCGGGGAGTGCAGCACCCAACCTCAACTTCGATGCCAGCCGCGCGGAGTTCGAGGAACTCGCCCGATCAGCGGGTGCGACCATTGCCGCCACCCTGGTCCAGCGCCGCCAATGGCCCGATCCCTCCAGCCTCGTCGGCCGTGGGAAACTCGACGAAATTGTTGACGTTGTGGCCAGCACCAACGCGTCGCTTGTTCTTTTCGATCACGACCTGACCCCCTCGCAACTCCGCAACATCGAATCCCGGCTACCCTGTCACGTCATCGACCGTTCTCAGCTGATACTCGACATCTTCGCCCGCCATGCCAAGACCCGCGAAGGCCAGCTCCAGGTAGAGCTCGCGCAGCTCGAATACCAGCTGCCCCGCCTTGCCAAACGCGGTCGCGCCATGTCGCAGCTTGGCGGGGGCATTGGAACCCGCGGTCCCGGCGAAACCCAGCTCGAGACCGATCGCCGCAAGATCAACCTTCGAATCGACCAAATCAAGACTCAGCTCCACGCCGTCCGCCGCATCCGCCATCAGCAGCGGCAGCGCCGCGAGTCAGTCCCGGTTCCCGTGGTGGCCCTCGTCGGCTATACCAACGCCGGCAAAAGCACCCTCTTCAATGCCCTCACTGAGGCAGGCGTGCTCGAGTCGGCACGCATGTTCGCTACGCTCGACCCCAAACTCCGTCAGTTGCAGCTTCCTTCCCGGCGCAAGATCCTGCTCTCCGATACCGTCGGCTTCATTCGCAACATTCCCCACACACTCATTAGCAGCTTCCGCGCCACACTCGAAGAGGTGGAGCGAGCCGAAATTCTTCTACATGTCCAGGATGCGGCCAGCCCTATGCGCGAAGAGCAGAAAGCTCAAGTTGAAAAGGTTTTAGCCGAGCTTGCGGTCTCGACCAGGCCGGTCATCCAGGTCTTGAACAAGGTCGATCTCGTGAAGTCTCAGGAGCTCGCCCAGCTCCCCAGTGATCGCGAAGCCATTCTCGTCTCTTCGCTTCAGCACACCGGCCTTGAACAACTCCTGATCGCCATCGATGCCGCGCTCGTGGTTGACCCGCTCGTTGAATCCAGCTTTCGGCTCCCGCAATCTGAAGGCTCCATCCTTGCCTCGCTCGAAAGCGGAGCGATCATCGACGAGAAACGCTACGAAGGAAACCTCGTCTTTTTAAGAGCCCGCGGACCAGCATCCCTTCTTGACCGGTACCGCCGTTTCCGTGAGAAACATGATCTTTCTGGCGAGCATCTACGAGCAAAGCCGATCTAAGGAGTAGAGGTACAGTATTTCCGCCCACCGCGGCTCAAACCAATAGCGTCTGGCTCCGGTAGGATGGGGATTTATCGGCTGAAAGTTGGAAGATGCACTACATCGGTCTCGGGCACACTCTCGAGCGGATTCCCCGCTTTGCGCCAGGCTGCCAGGCCGCCTACGATGACAAATGCCTGAAATCCCCATTCCCGTAAAAGATGCGCCACGCTAGCGCTCGTCGCTTCCTTCTGGCAAGTGCAGTACAGGTAGATGTCCTTGTCTCGAGGGAATAGTGCTATTTCGGCGCTGAGATTGTTGGGCTCGACTCGAATCGAGCCTGGAATGCGGACAGCGCTCGCACTGTAATAACCATGGCTGCGCACATCGGCCAGCAGTATCTTTCCCGGGCCTTCTGTCTGCAGCTTCGCGGCCAATATCTGTACCTCTACGCGTGGTACAACCCGATCGGCGCGTTGCTTCCAGTACAACGAAATCCGATGACCTATAAACGCAATCAGGGCAATGATGATTACAATCTCGACCGCATGTCCTGCTGCGCGAAATCCACTGACGATTTTCGCCACGAAATCGCGAAAGATGAATCCGATTGCGCCATATGAGAGCGCATAGAGGCTGGCGCCCAGGAAGTCCAGCCCCAGGAATTGAGAGAACCGCATTTTCATGCTCCCAGCCAGCGGCGCGGCCATCGTGCTCACCCCAGGAATGAACTTGTCGATCAACAGCGTGAGCCGCCCACGTTTATAGAACGATTCTGCGGAGCGCAGAACGCATGCTTCCGGATCGGCAGCAACCTGGCACAGAAATTTCAAGATCGTCCATCCCATATGTCGGCCGAGGACGTAAAGGAGTGAATCGGCCGACAACATGGCAGCGATCGCAAACAACGCGACCGCCGGCCCATACAGCGTACCCGCCGCCGCAGCAGCTCCGCCCGCAACAAGAGCCACTGCGCCCGGTACTGGCACACCGATGGCTTCCGCAAAAACAATCAGGCAGATGACGACGTATCCGTAGTGCACGATCAAAGAGGAGAAGTCATTCATGCGTCAGGTCTTAAGGCTAGCATGCACTGACTTCGGCGAACCATGGCTGCATCTTTGCGCGGCAAGTGTTTCTGCACCAAAGCAGCCGATGTCGTGGCCTACACTGGTTTGGCGTCGAGAGGGGGGTTGCGCAACCCGTCCAGAGTGACCGGCTTGCCGAACATACCCCAGTTGTAACTCGGAACATCCCGGATCAGGACGAAGACGGGCGCTCGCTGTTGCGGGGGAATGCCTGCCCGCTTGCCGACGGCCTCGGTCAGAAATGCTATGAAATCCTTCTTCGCGTCAGCGTCCAGAGCCCCTTCCATGACATTTGACAAAGTGAGGGTTTACGCTTCCATGCAACGTTGTTGCTGATGGATCGTTGAGATCGGAAATCCTCCGGCAACCAGATTTTCGTACGCTCCCACTCGTCTTAACCTTTTCAGCAAAAATACACGCCGAAAAGCCGTAGCGTGGGTTCCGGCCGTAGCGGACACTGGGGACAAGCATGAAAAAGAACGTGCTCGGCCGATCGGCCCGGTTAGAAGATGCCGCGCCCCGGATGCGCACCCGGCATCTGCGGCCATCATTCTCGGAGCCAGCAAGCCAGAACCTATCGTGGAGGACCACGCAGCGCTTGAAACCGTTGTGCCCGGCGAATTTTGGCATCAGTTGCGAAAGCAAAGTCTTGTCTCCCCAAACGCTCCTCTCCCCATCGATGCCAAATAGGGAGATCGACTCATGGGTCTTTCCGTATTTCCGAACAGTTCGCCAGGTGGAGGATTTTGCTCTTCACAGCCGTTGCTGTAGCTCTTTGATTCAGCAGATGTTAGGGTGGTGGGCCTGATCGGGATCGAGCCGATGACCTCTTCCATGCCATAGACCCAGAGTTAGGCTTTTCAATAACTTACAACGATTTGGGCACTTTGCCATACTGATGTGTGGCACAATGCCTGCAAGGGGTATTTATGCGATGGCTACCAACAATCTCACCCTCGAGCAGTACATTGGCGTTTCCCAAAATTCTGCGCTCGACCTGGCCGAGATTGCCGAAAAAGGACTTCCCACCAGCAGCATTGCCTATTTGAAGGAGAAGGGGCTTACGTTCTCTGAAGTTTCGGAGATCGTCATTTCTCCGCGAACCTTAAAACACAGAAAAGCGCGGGGAGAACAGCTCTCTGTCGAAGAGACCGAACGTCTGCTGCGCGTCGCACGAATCCTCTCCCTGGCGGATCAGGTTTTTGGAAGTCACGAGAAAGCGCTGACCTGGTTGCGGCAAGTCGATGAACGTCTCCACGATCGGACACCCCTGAGCATGCTTCATACCGAATCAGGTGGGCGCCTGGTAGAAAACTTGCTGTGGCAAATAGATGAAGGCGTTTATTCATGAGGTTGCTGTGGCGTATCAGTAACCACTGCGATCTTCAAGGAATGGGCGGCGAAAAATCAGACGGTAGGTGGCATACAGCCGAGCGAGGCAAACGTATCGTGTACCTATCTGACTATCCTGCCCTTGCTTTGATTGAAGTGCTTGTCAACCTGAAAGGAAATCCGAAGCTCTTTCCAGACAGCTATCAGCTCATGAAGATCACCGTCGCCGATCATGTCACAACCGGCGCGTTAGAGCCCAATAGTCTTTTCAGCAATTGGCGCGACGATATGAACCAAACGAAATCCATAGGGGATTCATGGCTGGTAGGCGGCAATTCTGCCTTGTTGGCAGTTCCTTCTGCTCCTTCGCCAGAATCCGTGAACTATCTGTTTAATCCTCTTCACCCGGATGCTAAAGAGGTGGCGATCGAGTGGTGCAAGTGGATCAAGTACGACAAGCGACTGTTTCACTTACCCGAAACAAAGTAATGATCCGTTTCCCGAAGCGGAGATCGCTGCAGAAACTGCTGCTTCCATCAACAATGTGGGAGCACGTGAATCCGTACGGCTGATTCGAACTCGACATGAATACCCGATTGCCTTTGGCGTGATTCAAATGGCAACCTGGTGACACGATTGTTGGGTCTAGGCCAGCTCAAAAGCGTCGCGTAGAGTCTTTTTGGCGCGTGACAAACGAGACTTCGTTGCGGCAACGGAAATGCCCGCGAACTCGGCGACTTCCTTCAGGGAACTATCACTTGCATGATGCATCTCAAGCACATTGCGCAGACTCGGCGTTAGACGGCGAATTGCCCGCCTTAAACGCTCCAGTTGTTCGTGAGTAGAGTAAACCTCTTCAGCGTTCTTCGCCGGATCTGCAATCTCCCAATGCTGCCAGGTGTCACCATCCGTGAACTCGATAGAAGTCTCAGGGTGAGCACGCTTGGCTCGAAGGATCATAAGCGAGGAATTGATCGCTATGCGGCTGAGCCAAGTCGAGAACTGTGCCCTGCCATCGAAAGCATTCAAATGCATATAGGCTCTCATCCATGTATCCTGGAACGCGTCTTCCGCATCGTATCGGTTTCCTGTGATCCGATAAACTGTTTTGAACGCTCTACTCGAGTGCCGCGTCCATAGTTCCAAAAAGGCCAGGTGATCCCCTGACTTGGCTGCCGCAATGAGGACCTCGTCAGTCGAAGCAGTAGCGACAAATGTCACGCTCGATAGGAGCTCATCCTGTTGCGTTTGCGACTCCATTTTCGTCATCAAATCCCCTTTCTCAAAAGGCCAAAGTGACGCATTAGGATAATGCGCAGTGTCTAATTCTCCGGAGAGCGCCTGATAAATCGTGGATGTTGTGGTGCAGTCGACCGCGACGAAAGCTTCTGTTGGGCATCGATGGAGAGACTCCTGGCACTCAAGGTCCGCCTCATTGCTCGCTGTTGCAGCAGTCATGAAGCAAAAGGGACAAATAGCATCAATGGTAGACCCAGTACAGGTTCATTTAGGCGCTCATTTCAAAAGAGGTTGAGCCACCCTGCGATACAGATCGCCGCCAGGGCAGCGGCCGACCACCTGACGAAAGGGTTCGAACCGTTGCTTTCTTCGGCATTTGCCTTAAGGCGGCAGCCTACCAAAAACTTAGGTGAGGCTCGTGAGCCGTGCAACTGTCACTTGTGCCAGTGCGGTCGCTAGTCGCCTGAGAGCGATATCCTAGTGGCACGTACCCAACTCCCGGACGAAACCGTTGCACAGCCTGTTTCGGTACGGGACTCAATCCCTATCCACCCCTCCCTCAACATGAGTACTTTCGGCTCTGCTCAGAGGTGGGAACTTCGCTGGAAGATCACGCAGTAAACGGCAGCCGTCGAGAGCTATTAGCTGCATACCCCCAGGAGGCAAACGAGTTGATATGGGCGCTCCAATCGGCATGGGACGCCGCCTGTAGAAGCGCAAGAGGAGGCGTTGCAGCTGAAGTTATCGAAAGCCTCAAGGGCTCCCCCTCGACGAACGGGTCGGGTATCGTCTGATGGTCAGGGCAGGATCGAAGAGCTAAGTGGCACAACGTTGGGGTCGCTGACTACGGAGGCATTGATCTGGGGCGAGCAGCCAAGCCGCCTATCTCTGCTTGCAGGCGAGCGTGGAGCCGTTCACTGAAGCCAAGCGGTAACTCAAAGACTCGTTCATCCGCACTGAGAATTAGAATGTTGCGCGTGGAGTCCAGAATTGCCGAACAGATTTCGCAATGCTCCAGATGTTTTTGCACCTGCTCCAGAACTTCCGCTGGTAGCGTCGCGTCCAGATAACCGGAGATATGCGCCCAAACGTGCTTGCACTCTATGACCATGGCCGCCACCTTCGTTTGGGAGCTACTTGGAACAGGTGCCTATCGCCCGCGAGGATGGACGCGATCATCTGTGCTTCATCCCGGAGTTCGGAGACGGCTGCCATGGTTTATGCGATTCTACGCTTCGGTTGTTCGAGGGCGGGACGGTCGAATGGTTACACGATTTTACTTTGTAACTCTGCGTCAGTCTCGACGTCTGATGGGCAGCCCGAGAACTTATGAGTAGAGAAATGAGACGCATTGTTATGTTCCTTACGCTTGCCTGCCTGCCTTTGGGCGCGGGCGCGCAAAGCACGACCGCTAACGTGAGGGCCCCGAAAGTTGTACTGTCTACCCCGGTCCGCTGCAACATCTGATGGCAATTCTCCCGGAGTTCCTACTCGTGCGCAGGGTGGCACTCTCGCTGCTTTGGCTGATGATCGTGGCACACACGGGGAAAACTTGCCGCGCGCAGGTGATCGACGCGACGCAGTGGAAGTCGGGCATGGTGGATCTCAACGATGGATGGAAGGAGCACGACGGAGATAATCCAGCCTGGGCGCAGTCGGCTTACAACGACAGAGAATGGCAAACGGTGGACTTGGACGGCGCCGGCGCGGCCCGGCCTGGCTGGAAGTGGTATCGGCTGACGGTGGAGCTCGGAGCGGCGCATCCACCTGAGCGCCTATTAATAGAGGGCGGCGACGGAACCTATGAGCTGTACGTGGACGGACACAAGGTTGGCGGACCCAAACTGCTTCCGTTTTTTCAAGTAAAGCGCCCGATCGAACGGGTTGTCGCAGTTGGTGAGACGGGTCCACAGGTCGTGTTAGCTTTCAGGACTTTCGCCGGGAGAGAGTACACAGAATGGCATCTGCCACTCTTCTTGGTGGCGCAACTGGGTACTCCGGAAGCGATCGACATGGCGCGGGCGACGCTGGAGAGTCAGCGGTTGTATGCGGCTTTGCCATCGATTGCCTTCAACCTTCTGTTGTTGCTGGCGGGGAGTTGCGCCTTCGCTCTCTACTGGACCGAGAGGAGCCGCAGTGAATATTTGTGGCTCGGGCTGTATTTGTTGCTGCTCGGACTGTCAAACCTGCTGGTGTCCTGCTCGGTCACCGGTGTTATCTCGCTGGGGTGGAACAACCTGCTGGGCGATCCGCTGATCTACCTCTTCACGATTATGCAAATCCAGTTCACGTTCAGCTTCGCGGGACATCGGCTCAGCAGGATATGGCGCGTGTACCAAGTACTGCTGCTTGCGATGCTGATTCCAGCAATGCTGACGAGTGTCGCTGTATTTTCCAGCAGCCTCTACGTCCTGCTAGAGGCGCTTTCGATTTTCCCCGCGGCTCTGCTTCTGCCCGTGGTGTTATTCGTCTGGTACCGTGGCGGAAACCGTGAGGCGGGATGGCTGATCCTGCCGAGTCTGTTGCCCGCTGCGACCACGGCGATTTCCGATCTGGGAACAGTGTCAATTTTCACTGGCTGGGGACACGCGGACTTCCTGGCCAGCTGGATACAACTCGGGCCCACTCCGGTGCAGACCGCGGACCTGGGGGATCTGTTGTTTGTGCTGTCGATCGGAGTGGTGATGTTCTTCCGATTTACGCGGGTGAGCCGCGAGCAGGCGCGATCCGCGGCCGAATTGGAGGCCGGGCGCAATATGCAGTCACTGATGGTCCCAATAGAGCCGCCGAGCACGCCCGGCTTTGCCGTGGAGAGCGTCTATGTTCCCGCGAGCGAGGTGGGCGGAGACTTCTTTCAGGTGCTCCCGGACCAGGACGGCTCGCTACTGATTGTGGTGGGGGACGTCAGCGGAAAAGGACTCAAGGCAGCCATGACGGTGAGCATCATTGTTGGCGCCTTGCGAAGCGAATGCTCCCGCGATCCAGCACGAGTACTCACCAATCTGAATCGCCTGCTGCACCGCCAGATTAGCGGCTTCGTCACCTGCTGCGCCACCCTAATCAATGCGGACGGCAGGCTAAGGCTAGCGAACGCTGGTCACCTGCCACCCTATCGAAACGGCGAAGAAATAGAATGCGAGGCTGTCCTGCCGCTCGGCCTCACCGCGGACGGCGCATACATGGAGTCGACGCTTCTCCTTGCGCCCCATGACCAGTTAACGTTTGTCTCCGACGGAGTAGTGGAGGCCATGAATTCGAAAGGTGAGCTCTTCGGCTTTGACCGGACGCGGGGAATCAGCGGGCAAGCAGCGCACGTCATCGGCCAAGCGGCACAGCAGTTCGGTCAAAACGACGACATCACAGTACTCACTGTTGTCTTCGCCGGAGCAAAGGCGCTTCAGTTTTAAATTCGACTGCTACCAGCTGGACCGCAGCCCACTACCGGGAGTAGTTGCGCGGCCACTCTGCCCGATGACAAGCCCCTTAACATCCATGCTTGCTCCGGTGCGCGAATGCAGATGCTCCTTACAATCCGCTTCTTCCGACGGGAATCTCTGCCATCAGATCAAGCAAGCTACCCGGGACTTATCACGCAGCATGCGTACGCGGCGCACGGTCCTGATCAGAATGAGGCTAGGGCTTTGGTTTCGTTGTCATAGATATCGAAGACTGTATAGAGCTTTGTCAACTGGAGAAGATCGTGAACTTTCTTATCCACATTCAGCAGCTTTAGCTGGGCACCGCGATTTGCGGCGGTCGTGTATCCGGCGACCAATTCTCCCAGGCCGGAACTATCAATATAGTTCACATCTCCGAGGTCCAGCAGGATTCTGGTCTGCCCGTTGTCGATGGACTCGCGAATAGCTTCCCGGATCTTCACACTTCCGTCGCCCATAGTGATCCGCCCTTTAAGCCTGACAACGAGAACGCCGCTCACATTCCGTGAAGCAACTGCTAATGTCATGTCATCCCCCTGCGATTTCGCTGCAGATGAGACATCTCGATACGCAAATGGTTACAGCTGAGATGAAAGTTTCTGGCTTTACCTTTTGCGCGGGGTGCACGCCGTCGGGAATCTCATCGCTTCTCGGCACGCTCAATGGTCCGCAACCGACGGGCTGCGGGGTTCGGTTCCAGGGCAAACGACAGGGTGCCGCGTTGCCCCGTTCACGGCCCGGGGCCTCCTGAATGTGAGCACAATTGCACAGTCTAGGAATAGGCAGCGAAATATTCTGTCTGCGGGCTCTTGATTCGTGCCCCGAGCCACGACGCGCGAATTGAAGAAGCGCTCTAGCTCTGGCGTAAACTCTAACCTGATGTGTCGGATGGGCACTGGTTCTGCTTAGACAGGAGGCATACTGCCGATTGACTCAGTTTCGATAACGCCATCCCCGAAAGAATCGCATGCTGGAAACTTGCAAGAGCCCGTATTCGAAAGTTCGCCGAGCGAGAGGTTGGCAACAAGCCGCGTAGCAATCTCCTCGTCTGCCCTTTTGTTCGCAGTCCTGCAAAGCGTCTGTACCGCAGTTGTTGCGATCAATGGGATTCGATTTGCCCTCGGAACGGGGGCTCTGTTGATGAACGTGGGCATCGGCTCCTTTCTCTTTCGCTACCATCAGATCGAATGGCTACGAATCTTGATGACGTGGGGTGCTGCTCTTATTTCAAGTGTCAATATCGGCGTGCTCTGGCAGGTGCGCCGATTGCGTAGTCGCCCCGCGGCACGTTGGCGAGCTCGGCCGCGGAACGAGGGCGAGCTTCGCAAAGAGCGGCTACAGCTTTGGCTGTCGCTGGTCACCCTCGTAGTAGTGGCTTTTGAGGAGTACATGCACTTCAGACTTTGCCATACCCTGTAGCTACAGCATGTGAGAATAAGCTTTCGCTGGGCAGCCTGCCCAATTCGATATTTGACGGCAGACCACCAGCGCGGTCATGTCGTCGGTTTGTGGTGCGTTGTTCGAGTATGACGCCAATGTCTGCCAAATCGAATCCAGAATGTCTTCTGCTCGAGCCGTAACCATCTCGCGAAAAGCCGCCACCAGTCGCTCCTCACCAAACTCTTCTTCCCCCTGGAATACTTCAGTCAGCCCATCTGTATACAGCAGGATGCGTGCTCCTGCGGGGAACTCCAGCGTCTGGGCCGAATAGCTCATTCCGGACAGCATCCCAAGAGGAACTCCGGAAGCGCCAATCATCGTCACGCCACCGCCCGGCAGAACTAGAGCCGCCGGATTGTGGCCAGCATTGACGATCTCCATCGCACCCGCCGCAGCATCGAGCCGGAGAAACAGAGCGGTCATGTACCGCCTTCGGGCTTCCACCCCTTCTTCCCAGTGCTGCTGTCCAATGCGGGCTGCAAGCTGTTCCAGCGGAACCGGCTGGCTCGCGAGAGAACGGATAGCCGCACGAAGGCCGGTCGCTACGATCGCCGAGGTCAGTCCCTTTCCAGCAACGTCAGCCACCACCATGAGGTACGATCCGTCCGGCAGTGGAAACGTATCCAGATAATCGCCCCCCACTTCGTAGCACGTGGTCGAGCGCCATGCGATCGAAAAGCCTGGAATGTCCGGCATTGCCTTGGGGAGCAGCGAACGCTGCACGGCTCTTGCCGCATCCAGATCCTGCTGGACACGCGCCCAGGCCAGGTCTCTCTCGTGAAGTGTCGCATTCTCCAACGCGGCGGCGGTCTGCAGCGCCAGCCCCTCCACAAAGTCCTGGTCATAAACTGAAAAGTTTGTGCCGGTTGTTGTCGTAATCATCAGTTCCGCCAGCACTTGTTGATCTCTGGAATAGAGAGGAAACCGCAGGCAAGTTTCCCATGGAGCCTCGGGTACTTCTCCGTAGGCCACCATAATCTGGCCGGAACGCGGATCCAGGAACATGGCCCCTTCCAGTTCCAGCTCCCGAACCAGAATCTCTGCTGCCTGGGTCAGGACCTCGTTGGCCGGAATGGTTGAATGAATTAAGCGCGTGGCTTCCAATAGCGCCTGGAGGCGCACAACCTGCTGTTCGAGCGACATACTGTTATACGCTGCAAGAGGGATCGCTGAATCCATACTCGATGGGTCGCTTCCTGGTCCTGTTGATGCTGGTTGGAGAGCTTTGTGGCGCCGGTGCTATACCGCCTATTGAGAGGGGCCGCCGGTTTTTCCCATCAGAAGGCGAATAGAAGTGCAGCGCTAAGGGCCTGAGTCCAGGTCTGCATAAAGGGCAGCGAAACTGAATGACTTAGTTTGACAGTAACATCCTTCCGTAAGCTTTCTGGTGAGTTACCCATAAGGTTGAGGCCGAGAGTTTTCGCAACATCATGGGTCCTACGCGCCGCTGCTATTGCTCAGCCCGCATAAGCCGACGCCAGGCAGCACGATATCGCCGTGGTCGCGATCCAGCCCGCCGCTCTTGAGTAGTGCTCAACTACTTGACTTTCGCCGAAGCTGCGCGCACTCCATCTAATTCCATCAGCTGGACTGTCCAGCTAAGAGGCACCTTCACGCGAGGGAAGCAGACCTTGGAGGTACAAGCCTGGTACTCCAGGTTGCCTGTGATGTGCAGCGAAGGATCTTTTGCAAATATGGCAAGCGTCTCCTTGTTGACAATCGCTGCCACAGATGTGTCTAAATCCGTTCTGCCTGTGTAAACCGGTTCGGTTTCGTTCGACTCAGGAAAATGCATCATTTCCGGTTTCGGATACGCTGTGGGTCTGACACTGTAGAGATTTGAAGGGTCGAGGGTGAGTGATGCCACGATATAGTGGTCTTTTTCAGCGCCAGGGGCATAAACATGGGTATCTCGATCTGGAGTGATCGTGACCACAAGCCGCACCAGCTCACCGGGTGTTACTTCTTTATCAGACTGCATGGTGGTCAACACAACATGTGGGGAAGGCAAAGTCCTGACCGGTTGCGGAAGAGCAACGTCTCCGAAGATGTTCTGGTAAACATTGTTGGCGGTTAGCCTGTTTATGTAGCCGTCTTCAAAGAATCGCTTTTCTATTACCCCCTGTTTATCGATCAAATAGTAGCCCGGAACCGGGATGCCGGCCTGGGCTCCTGTAGCCTCAACATTGCGAATACCGAAGGCGTCAATAAGCTTCGACGATGAGTCGGAAAGAAGTGGGTAGGTGATCGCTTTCCGCTTCGAAAATTCGGCCAGTACAGCGGGGGAGTCATAACTGACGGCAGCCACATTAATTCCTTTAGCGGCGAATAGTTTCTGCGCGCGCTCGAGGTCCACGAGCTGACCCTTGCAAAACGGACACCAATCAGCGGAACGAAAAAACAGAACAAGGAGCCCATGCGAACCGGTCAGGGTGCTAAAGCTCTGTGGCTTGCCAGTTTGATCAGCAAGCGCAATCTGAGGTGCTTTGACCCCTGGTTGCAGGCCGATAATATGTTGGCCGGTTGCACATGGTTGGAACGCAAAGGTGATTTCACACAGTAGAGGTAAAGCCCATGATGGAAATGTGTATGCCACTGGTTTCTCCGGGGGTGCTCGGGGTAGACTCTTCTTATTAGAGCCGGGGTAATAAGATAAGTTACGGAGGTCGGCGCGATTTCTGCTTAATCGCTGCCTCAAAAGTGGATGACGAATCCTCCGGCGGTATTTACATTGTGCTGACCCTGCTGGCGAGGCGCCGTAATTTCTCGCGTCCACAGCACAGTAACCACGGAAGACTACAGGCCACTTCGAGGTCCTGGTGTTTTGGGCTTCAGCAGCTATGCAGCATGTTTGACTTCTAAATCAGTAGAAATGTGTGTAGGTCTCGCTCTGGCCCTTTTCCTTGACAGGTTCCGGCAGGCAGAACCAGCCGAGTTCTGAGGCATGGGCGAAGTAGTCCTGAACTCTTGCGGCTTGGCGCTCCGGCGCGAGCTTGCTTCCCTCGAACGCACGCTCGATTGCGGTGGCCATCGAATCGCCGTCGCGAAGATCGGCGAGCAACAGAAATTCCTCGCGCTCGATACGGCGGTAGTAGACAGAGTCTTCAAAGCGATGAACCGCCAGGTAGACGCTGGACCGGCTCATCTCGGGTAGAGTGACCTTCGGCCCCCGGCGGATTTCGGATGCTGCGTTGCTCGTCATGTCGGCCTCGGGGGTCACCGTATGAACGGCAAGCACTACTTCGTCTACCGGATACTGAAGGTCCAGTAACTGCAAGTGCGGTTGCAGGCTTAGCATAGAGTCTGGTCCCAAGCCTGCAAAATCCTCCTGATCCAAAGGCTTGAGACTTGCTCCGTCGAACGCCTCGATATAAGCCCATTCCAGTCGGGCAATGTCGACCGCCAGGGCGTGTTGAGGACCGGCAAGCCTGGGGTAAGAACCAAGCCAGGCCGGCAACCTGGCTCCGAGGTTGCGCAGCGAAAACGAAGTGGACGGATTTTCGCGCAGATAAGCCAACACCAGTGAATCAAATCTCTCCTGCCCGAGGACTGCAGTGAGGGCAGGAAAGTCTTCCGAAACGGCTGCAATCACACGAAACCAATACTGCCGGTTATAGATCTCGAGACGCTCAAAGGAAGTGAGGCGATCATTGGGTTTTATGTAGCGGAGGGCGATCTCGGCAGTCTGTAGCCCATTTTCGGTTACCGCCTGCATTTCGAAATCGGGTGTCAAAGGACGCATTACGTCCTGGGACATACGGCGCTGGAATTCCAACAGGTTCATGCGAGCACCCCGGTGATAACCGTGGATTCGAAATGTTTGGGGACCTCAAGCTTCGTTTTCGGCTGGTCCTAAGAAATTTGTTTGCTTTTAAGGCTTCACTATGAACCTCGGGGAATGAGGGAATGTTGTCATCCCACTCCAAGAGCGTCGCCGTCCGCCCTGTGCGCTCGATGGCGCGAGCATAGAGTTTCCAGACTGGATCCAGCACCGGGTGATCGTGGGTGTCGAGAATGTACTTCTCAAATTTGGAGTGGCCGGCAATGTGGATCTGCGCCACGCGCTCCACCTCGACGTCGTTCACATATTGCATTGGATCGAATCCATGATTCTGAGAAGAGACATAGATATTGTTGACGTCGAGCAGGATGCCGCAGTCGGCGGCGTTCACGACTTCGTTTAAAAACTCCCACTCTGTCATCTGGGATTCGTGAAACTCGGCATAGCTGCTAACGTTTTCGACCGCAATGGGGATCTCGAGAAAATCCTGGACCTGGCGAATGCGTCGAGCAGTTGTCTGTACCGCTTCAAAAGTGTAAGGCAGCGGGAGCAGATCGTGCGTGTATCGCCCGTCGACGCTGCCCCAGCATAAGTGGTCTGAAAGCCAGGGCGTCTTGGTGCGCCGCGTCAATGCTTTAAGCCGCCTGAGATGCTCGCGATCAAGCGCCTGCGCCGAGCCAAAATACATGGAGACGCCGTGCTGAACGACCCTGTATTGCTCAAGGATCCGATCGAGCATCTTGAGTGGCCGGCCGCCATCGACCATGTAGTTTTCCGAAATGATCTCAAACCAGTCGACCACCGGCTTCTGGGAGAGGATGTGTTCGTAATGTGGAACCCGCAGTCCGATACCGACACCATAATCGGTAAAGGCATTGAATCGGTTGGCCGGCATAATACGCTCCTGTTTAGAGAGAAGACGAGAGTTGGAGGCTTGCGGGATGACAAGCCCCCAACCGACATCGGAACTAGCTAGCCTTCGGAGGCGTGGAGCCGTCGGTAGCGCAGCCGCCCTTGCCTTTGCAGCTGTTCTTGCCCGGGTCGGGGCCGCCGCCCTGGCCCTTGCAATCGTTCTTGCCCTTGCAAGAGTGCTTGGTCGTATCAGGGGTCGGGTTGTTCTGCGCGACCAGCACGCCGGGGTTGGACGACGCACTTGCGGTTGTGGTGCTGTCCTGGTGGGCTGGCTGTGCGTTCAGGCGAGCGGTGGTGCCGCCGAGCAGACCTGCAAACGCAGCAGCAATGGCGAGGGTGTTTGCGGAATGGTTCTTCATGGATGAATACCTTTCTGGGTTAGGCCGCGCACCGTGTGCGCAGGACGTTATGTTTTTGGAAGATACGTTTACAGGAGCGAAGTTAATTGTCCTGTTTCTTCTCTCTTGCCGCCTGTTAGAACGAATAGCCAGCGCGAAGTTACAAACAATCATTGTTCAGGTTTGTTTTCTTTTCGAGGCGCGGTAATCCCCAATCTTATCTGCGCAAGCTGGGCGGCATCATCGAATACCGTGCGCCCATTTTCGACATGGATGCCCAGCATCTGCCAGAGCTGCGCAAGATCTATCGGAACCGGAGTGTCACTCCACTTCTTATAGAGATCCTGAAGTACCACGGTACCCGTTGCTTTATCACCGATGATTAAGATCCTGGTCAGAGGCCAATCCTTATCAATGGTGCCACCGGCCGCTACGATCGCCCTAAGCGCATCCTGCAATCCATACCGGTTGTTCGTCTGTTTGCGGATCTCAACGTCGGCGACCAGGCAAAATAGGGCTCCGCCCCAGTAGGTGCGCCCCCAGGTATGGGTGCGATCGAGACCGCGGTCGAATTCCTCCGGCTCGCCGTGTTGCATACCTTCTAACATGTCCGTCCAAACCTTTTCCTCATCTAACTGGCCAGCCTGTGAACGCGCGATTGGTTCAACATAAGTAGCGATCCCTTCTTCCAGCCAGTGTTGCGCATCCGGCAGGGATGCCAGCGCGGTGTGAACGAGTTCATGGGTCATGACCCAGTTCGTTTCGAGTTCGTGTGGCGTTGTGTCCTGGCCGACCACGAGACGCGTCAGCGCAGGATAACCGTCTTTCCTTCCCCATGTAGTTCCGTGCAAGACGCCATGTTTTCCGGCTACCACGACGACCAGTATGCGAGCCGACGAAACAGGAAACCTTCCATAGTAGGTCGCCACCGCTTGGGCGGCCTGGCTAATCTCAGCAACGATGCAGGCCCTGGGCAGATCGGGTTCTACGCCGGCAAACTCGATATGCAAGCTTGCTCCACCGATCTCCAATGTAGTAGTGGGAAACTCTCGCATCTCAAAACCCGTGGCTGGGTGAATTAAGAGCTCAGCGCCGAGAGAGCGGGCAGAAGGCGCAGGTAAAATCAGCAAACCAAAAGCGAGCTGCCCAACGATCGGCGGCAGCCAACGGCGCAAGCAGATACGCCGCCGGGGGAATCTACTCATAGTGCTCCTGTCTCGAAGTGGACTGTTGGACGCGCCTCACAGCGGAAGGTTACAAAGCGTATTGAGCGCGGCGGAAACGCTGGCTGTAACTATTCGAGAAGCTTCGGCCTCTAACCGGGTGATTCAGCTTCCGCATTCTCAGAGCGCACACCTTGGCTCAGCTCTGAGCTTCCGTCGAAGTGAGCATAAAGCTTCAACTTTGAGAGGACCGTCAGCAAATGAACAGATTTGTTCGGAGAGCACTCCTCGGGGCTCTATCGGGTTCAGCCGCCGCGACACCCTTGTTGTTTCTTAGCGGCCGCGGCCGGCTTGAATTTGTGTTGGCCATCGCCGCAGGGTCAATGTATGCGGCCTGCGTTCCTCCGGCGCGAGGCTCTTACGCAGACAGTATTACGGGCGCAGCCTCCTCGGAATCCCACTCTGGGGAATCTCCAGCGTGATCTTGCTTCCGGTGCTTTCAGGCAATCGAATGGCTTTGGATGCGGTGGCGATGCAGACCCATTTCGCTCCGCTGGTGGGATGGATACTCTTCGGGGCCTTGCTCGGCGGCATTCTTAAAACCGTCAGTGAGATTGTAGAGGTTCGGCTCGGCCCGGAAACCATGCCGGCGTCTACGCCCTCTACCAAACTGCCCCGCATTGTGATACTAGGAGGCGGATTCGGGGGGATGAAGGTTGCGGAGTGTCTCGAAGAGGAGCTGGGCAGTTCAGCCGTCATCACTCTTGTAAGCGACACGAATGCACTCTTGTTCACTCCCATGCTTGCCGAGGTTGCGGGTAGCAGTCTCGAGCCGAGTCATATCAGCGTGCCGTTGCGGAGCAGCCTTCACCGGACGCACTTTGTGCGCGGGCGAGTCAGCAGCGTCGATTTTGGAAGAACTCATCCTGCTTGATGGCGCGGGGACAGAGGCTCGCGAACTTGAATACGATCACGTGATCTTTGCTTTGGGGGCCGTCTCCAACTATCTCGGTCTCAAAAATGTGGAAAGGCTGGCCTTCGACTTCAAGACTCTGCTGGATGCCATCCGTATCAGGAATCACGTAATTGAAATGTTTGAACGGGCAGATCAAGAAACCGACCCTGCTATTCGAAGGCAACTTCTCACCTTCGTAATCGCGGGCGGCGGCTTTGCGGGCGTGGAATTAGCCGGAGCTTTGAATGATTTTGCCCACGGCATTTTCCCCGATTATCGCAACCTGAACATTGAAGAGCTTTGTGTAACCCTGATTCATTCGCGGGACCGTATCCTGCCCGAGCTCAGCGAAACACTGGCCGCCTACGCGCTTGAAAAGATGAAAGAACGCGGCGTG
>CAWGDP010000037.1:0-165944 GCA_963821315.1 uncultured Acidobacteriaceae bacterium
CCCCTCGCGCTCACTCGTCAACCTTTACGTATTGCTACTACATTGGAACCACCGCGGAAGTACCCAAAGCGAGCAGCGCGACTAATGTGGATTTCCAACTCAATTTGCTTAAGGCTGTTCCGGACGGCTCGAAGGTCAGTTTTGTGGTCACCACAAAGTCGGGCGACACAGCTCTCAAGAGTGAACCCCAGATTTACACCGTGACGAAGCCCAAGTTGCCTTCCACCAAATCTCCTACAAAGAAGGCAAAGGCTTCCGCCAAAGCGAAGCCTCAGTGAACAGGGAGGGACGACCTTTCTCTTAAGCGGGTGGCAGCTCTTGGGTCCCGCGCGGCTTGCCTTGGGAGCCCAGTCGTGACCAATGATTCTGAAGCACGTACAAACCGGGAAGTGGAGGGATCATGTGGGCTAGCGTCAAGAACGTGCTTAGGGCGACGTGGAGCAAGGTTCACGCTGTGATGCTGAAACTGCCCGGGGCCGTTCGTGGGTTATACTTCATCCGCTTTTCTATCGCGCTGTGGTTGTTCCCGGTGGTCTTATGCGCTGTGGATGTGACCGGCGCGGCGACATTGACCCGGGCCATTATGACGCCCGAACGCGGACGGCAAGCTGTGTCCGCGGGATTTATGCTGTTTTCGCTGGGGACAATTGTGGTCCTGACAGTTCGTCTGGTTGCACTCAATGGAGCAGAACGTTTCTGCGATCTAGAAGCCGATAACTGGTTGCCGCGCCGATGGGGGCAGCAACGTATACCTTGGCTTATGTTCGGCATTGCCCATTTTGCTGGTGCCGTCTTGCTGGCCCGTGTGGCATGGAACATGTGGCGGGAGGGCAATTCCAAGCATGTGCATTTTCCAGAATACCTGGCAATGCTGGCGGGTGGAGTGGTCTTGGGGTGGTTCTTCTGGCTGTTTATCCTATCGTTCTACTGGTGGAGTTTTGACTCGGCGCAATACCACGGGCGGCTTCCACGAGACCTCCTCTTTCCACGCGGTCTCGTGCCGTTGCGTTTAAAGGCAATCAAGAGTATTCAAGTGAGCCCGCCCCCTCCGTTAATCCATTGGTTGAATTTCCTCTTCAAGCCGGTCACGCGTGCCGGCGACGGCTTTGTCGATTCGAGAAATCCCACCATATTGTACGAGGGCCATAAGCTGGCTTTGATTGCCTTCCTGGGATTGGTATTGATTTACTTCTATATGTTTTCTTTTACCGCGCCGGTAGTATTGCCGGTCGCCGATGTCGTTTGCAGCCTAGTCACGGCGCTATTACTAGCAGTAGTGTTTGTCGGTGTTGCCTCGGGCCCGTGGCCCGGAAGGCGTGCGGCGCGCTTGGTCAAAGGATCGGTGAGCTTAGTAGTGATGGTCCTTATCCTGCTGATCGTCGCTAGCTACATTTTTCATGGGCACGGTCCTAGGGCATTTTCGGTTCTGGCTTCACTGCTTGTGCTCGTGATCGGGTTCTTTTGGTTTCTCAGTGCCGTTGCGTTTGTGACCGATGGCTCCCGACTGCCGTTGCTCTCCTTTCGCTCTATTGTTTTTCTTAGTTTGTAGTAGCTTGGCTGATGGTGGGACCGAGCATTATTTCACCGCGAGATTAACCAAGACATCCGTGGTTCAGAAAGTTCCCAACCAGCGGAGATACTCAGAAACCGTGTGGGACTCCCGAACCCCGAATTACCACTGAAGCCGTTAATAATTGTCACTGCTGAAGGCGGTGGCATTCATTCTGCAGCCTGGACGGCTGCTGTGCTAATGGAGTTGGAGAAACAGTTTTACATTCAGAATCCAGCCAACACATTCCACGCCAACTTAGTTTTGGCGAGTACTGTTTCTGGCGGGAGCGTGGGATTGCTGCCTTTTCTTCGCGAATACACCAGTGACGGCAAATTTAGCAACATCGACGCGACGGCCAACCGCGTGACAATAGCCGCCAGCTGCTCCAGTCTGGCAGCGGTCGCATGGGGGTTGAGCTACTACGATGCTTTGCATTTTTTTCTGCCTCTCCCTTGGCATAGTGACGGGGCGACTTGGAGTAACGGTGTACCCGGAGGATGGGATCGAAGCTGGGCGCTGGAGCGTGCCTTTGCGCGAAACCTTGATGATGATTCTTGCAGGCTGACCGGCTCGCCGGGGGAGAAGATAGCGAGAGTCCCAATTCGGACAGGTTATGAGTTGACGCTGGGGAATTACCCAGTAACCAGTGACCGGCCTGCGTTTACCTTCAACACGACTGCGGTTGAAACTGGAGGACGGTTTCTTCTGGGCCAACTATCAGCTTCCAAAAGGGACGGCGTACGCCGACGTTCTTCCGGCGGAATCGTTCTTGCACGCCTATGCCTATTCAGATCTTGCCCTAGACCAGAAGGAGAAAGAAGAACAGCAATTTGCCGATTTGCCGCTGGTGACGGCCGCACGCTTGCTGGCTACTTTCCCTACATTTCTTCGGCTTCCCGTATACCGGAGAAGTTCGCCCCGCTCGGTTATCACTTTGTAGATGGTGGATACTTTGATAACGACGGCACGTCCTCCGTCGTGGAGTTTCTGCATTATGCGTTGACCATGCAGTGTCAGCAGAAAGAGACCGTTAAGTCCTTAACTGCCGCTTGCCAAAAACCTTGTCCACCGCAGCAACAAATGGGGGACAAGCCATCCCTAAACCCTGACGCATGGCCATATGGTGAGCAAAAGGCGCCTATATTGCTAATCGAAATTCGCGACGGACCAGGACCTCGATGCAAAGAATAATCAAGACTCGTTCGAAAAGCAGGAGCAGCTCACATATCAAAGCGGAATAAATGGGGGAGGGCAGTGGGTACCCGCGCCCAACCGCAAAGTGTCCCGCTGGGGACCGGCCAATAAGTTGGCGGCGCCCCAATCGGGTTTTGGAATGCTGGCCACACCAGCGATACCAGGCGAAACCGACGTGAGTTATGTATGTTCGAGAAGGGTTACAAGGACCGCGTGGTCGTTCACCACATGGTATTCGACTATCGGGACAACGAGGGTTCGGAAGAGCCGCAACCGCTCTCGTGGGAACTCACTCCGCGCCAGCAGCAGGATATCCAGTGCGCCATTGATGCTAAGGCGTGCGAGAACGATCCGGTGCGGACAGCCGAGCCTATAAGGGAAAGGGCGACAGGACGATTAGCGAGCTCGCCGCCATAGCTGCGAGCTGGTTCAACGATCCACACCGAAATATGGGCCAGCAGCCGTGCACAGTATTCGAGCGGGGAAAACCCGAGTGACGATACGCCCTACTGGATTTCTACTGTACCGGGAAGGGTGGGCTGGGAAAGGGTGGACTGACGGGATGTTCACCGCAGCCTGTTTACGTCTCGGTTGAGGTACTGTTCCGTCCGTCCCCCAGGTTTCCCCCTACGTTCTGGCGTACTATCTTGACCCGCAACTTCTGACGAACGATGCGACTAAGGCCTCCTGGCTTCAGCTATTGCAGAGCCCATGGCGACGGGGTGATGTTGCCGTCTCAGTTGGGCCGGCCGCCGGAGCATGGCCCAGCACGGCCAGCATCGCATTCGAGCGGCTCAACTTGGCCTGGTTGGCGGGATGGGCAGTCCTGTTCATCGTTTTCGTCGTCATGTTCATAAAATACGCAATAACTTCTGACATCATCCGGGATGCCGGAACGTTACCTCCGGGAACTCCTATTGGAACTCGAAGAACGTATAGCTTGGCCCGGACCCAGATGGCAATATGGACGTTCCTGGTAGCCGGAGCACTGACGTTCATCTTCATGGTTACCTGGAACCAAAACACCCTCACAAACGGGGTTTTGGTTTTGATCGGAATTTCTTCAGGTACCACTTTGCTCGCGGCTGTAGCGGAGGGTCCGCCGGCACCACAACCAACGAAAAGGGTTCTTCGCCGACTTACTGAGCGACGGCTCGGGCCCATCGTTCCATCGCTATCAAATGGTCCTCTTCACGGCGATCCTAGCGATCATCTTTGTAGTGAAAGTTGTAAATGGCCTCGTGATGGCCGAATTCGATCCAACGCTTCTTGGGTTGATGGGAATAAGCAACGGAACGTATCTCGGGTTCAAGTTACAGGGGAAATAACTGTCGCCGTTCCGATGATATATAAGCCTTGGACCCAAGACTCCGTCGTTTTAGCGTGGGATAGGTATTTTGTTGCCGCATTGTGTTCATGTGGTCGGGCATTGGGGGTCCACTAAAACAAATAAGTGGACACTTGAAACACACTATCCCTAGCTGCTTAAGTGGGGAAGTTCGTACGCTTACGGTCATAAAACTATCCCCGGCGTTGAAACGAAACGACAGAACGCAACACTATTCCAATGTGGCCGTCTTCGAGCGGGGGGAACTACAGGTGACTGCTAGACGATCTGAACCATGTCTTAGATCGCAGCCAGTCCGTCACTCTGAAGAGTCTTAAGGTCGCGGACAGGCACGGAGACAGCAGAAGTCAAGGCGCTGCTGATTTTCTTTGATGCGCAGTGATCCTTGAAGAGGCTAATGAACTGGAGAATTTGCTAATGCGAATCTACGCTGTGTTGCTCATTATCATTACGGCGGCTCCGAATGCGTCAGGAGAGCTCAATTTCTGTAACGGGAGCCCGCTTACGATCGATACCGCTGTTGCATACTCGGCGGGCGCCCAGTGGTTTACTTCTGGATGGTACACCGCCGACCCCGGCGAATGTATTGTTGTTTTGGGTGGCGCCTTAAATGCTCGCTACTACTACGCATACGCGCAGACTTCCGGGGATAGATTCGAATGGAATGGTGACATGTCGATGTGCGCCCCAGAAAATGCGTTCACCATACGACACCCAGAATGTAGCCCCGAATCCATGCACCCATTCACCAAATTCGATACCGGGGATTCCGCTGCATTCGATTATTGGTTCACGTGCCCGGACTGTATCGATCAGCGCATCATTAATGCCATACGTCCATACCTTCCGTACGTCGAGCAGGTCGCTAACGAACAGGCTCCATTGTCGTATCAAACACCGGATTGGCAGGATATAGGGCCGGTGGACATAATGTATGGGGTTTCGCGGGGTCCATTTAGTGTTGGGCTAGATGGCAACCGCATCAGTGTTTCAACTCACGTTTCATATTGGCTTTCTGTAAGTAATGTCATACCCATCTTCGGGCGAAATGGCCTCGCTTCCTGCGGTGTGGACGAATCTGAGCCTGGGATTGACGTGACGCTGGAGAGCATTGTTGGCGTTAAGCCGGATGGGCATCTTCACTCGAAAACACGTATCACAAATCTAGCGTTTCCTGATCCCTGCAATCTAACGTTCTTAAACATCGACGTCCGCTCATATGTTGAGGGAGTGGTGAGACCTCAGCTCGAGCGGGTTACTTCGGTCGTTGACGCCCAATTGGCCACCGTTGATGTGTCTCCTGTTTTAAAAGTTGTGGACGTCTACAGAAAGGATTAACAGGTCGCCAATTTATCGGAACTGGCCGCTCGGCGGTTAGCGAGGAATCCTTGACCGGCCTGGAACGCTTATTGTGAAGTTAGATAGCTCAGCACGCACCTAGTCAAGACCGGCACCTACGACAGACAGAGCGGGTTGATATTTTGCAGTAATTGAGGATAGGTGTATGGTGTCCCTAATTAACCAAAAAGGAGCGACTCAATATGAATAAGACGAGAAGGGAATTCATTTCCAGACTGGCGAAGGCAATTGGAGCAGTCGGCACCGTCTCGGCTTTTCCGTAAGCGTCCGAAGTTCCCCTCTAGCGCTAAGCCGGGTTTAGGCCGGAGGCTTGTGTCATGGACCAGGCAGAGGGATTGGTGCCGGAACGCCGTGTTCGCAGATGGCGTTCAGTTGCCGA
Source organism: uncultured Acidobacteriaceae bacterium (assembly GCA_963821315.1). Classification (GTDB taxonomy): domain Bacteria; phylum Acidobacteriota; class Terriglobia; order Terriglobales; family Acidobacteriaceae; genus PALSA-350. The sequence continues at coordinate 5,833 of CAWGDP010000037.1, forward strand.
GAAGCGTCGGATTGTTGAGCTGACGTTGGTGCCAGGCGCGAGCGTGGCGCTGGTGGCTAGAGCTCATGGGGTGAACGCCAACCAGGTATTCAAGTGGCGGCGCGAGTTTGAACGGGGCGAGTTGTCGGAGCCGGTTTCAGCATCTGCGTCTTTGCTTCCGGTAGTGTTATCTGGCGAAGATAAGCCGCAGACGAGCTCCAGATGCATTCACCTCGAGCTTCAGGGCCGTGCGCTGATCAGCATCGAGAGTGGCGCTGATCCAGCCTTGCTACGCACGATCCTGGAGAGCCTGCGCAAGTGATCGAACTTCGTACTGGAACGAAGATCTGGCTTGCGGCCGGCGTAACTGATATGCGCCGTGGCTTTGATGGTTTGAGTGCGCAGGTGCAGACGGTTTTGGAGCAGCAGCCATTCTCCGGTCACGTGTTTGTTTTTCGCGGGCGCAGAGGTGACATCGTAAAACTTCTTTGGTTCGATGGAGACGGCCTATGTCTGTTCGCCAAGCGCTTGGAGAAGGGCCGCTTCATCTGGCCACAAGCTACGGAAGGGACTGTTTCGCTGACCCGTGCGCAGCTCTCGATGTTGCTGGAAGGCATCGACTGGCGCAGCCCGAAGAGAACCTGGACGCCTGAGCTTGCGGTGTGAGTAACAAGAGAGATTCTCCAGTATTCATGCGGGTTTTATGAGATAGACTACGCCCCTGTTCATGCCATACTGCAGTCGTGATTTCTGCTCCATTACCGAATCTCGATACGCTCGATACCGAAGCATTGAAGAAGATGGTGGTCGCGCAGCACAACCAGCTGCTCGAACAGCAGCAACTGGCGAGCCAGCAGATGGAACAGGCTGGCAGGCAGATTGAACATCTAAAGCTGGTCATCGACAAGTACAAGCGAATGATCTTCGGCACCAAGAGCGAGAAGCTGAAGGGTGAGCTGGAACAGCTTGAGTTTCAGCTGGAAGAACTGGAGACCGAGCAGGCAGCAAGGCAAGCGCAAGAACCACATTCTCCGCGAGCAACGAATAAGTCTCGGCCGCGTGCTCCGCGCAAGCCATTGCCCGAGGATCTTCCGCGCGAAGTCATCACCCATCCTCCTGCGAGCACTTGCTGTCCGGACTGCGGCGGAGCCATGCGCCAGTTTGGCGAAGATGTATCCGAACAACTGGAACGCGTTCCGGCCAGCTACAAGGTAATTCAACATGTGCGGCCCAAGTTTGCTTGCGGGGCCTGTGAACAGGTGGTCCAAGCGCCTGCCCCGGCGCGGCCGATCGATCAGGGTTTGCCAGGCCCCGGTCTGCTGGCGCATGTGCTGGTGTCGAAGTTCGCAGATCACTTGCCTCTGTATCGGCAGTCTGAGATCTATGCTCGGGAAGGAGTGGACCTTTGCCGTTCCACTCTGGCCGGATGGGTAGGTGCGGCCAGTGAGTTGCTCGCCCCACTGGTCGATCAGATCACAAGGCATGTACTGGCAGGGGTCCAAAATACATGCCGATGATACGCCGGTTCCGGTGCTGGCTCCCGGCAAGGGCAAGACCAAGACGGCTAGGCTGTGGACCTATGTGCGGGACGATCGGCCTGCTGGCTACCAGACCGCACCTGCAGTGTGGTTCGCTTATTCCCAGGATCGCAAGGGAGAACATCCGCGGCAGCATCTGAAGGACTTCCACGGTGCGCTGCAGGCCGATGCCTATTCAGGCTTCCATCATCTCTATGGCGAGGGCGCCATCTATGAGGTCGCCTGTTGGGCTCACGCCAGGCGTAAGTTCCACGATGTTCACCTGGCTCACGCTTCGCCCACGACCACCGAGGCGATGCTACGTATCGGAGCGCTGTACGGAATCGAGGAAGAAATTCGCGGCATGCCGGCCGAGCATCGCTGCTCGGTACGCCAGGCGCGCGCCCGGCCACTGCTGGACAGTCTCAGGCACTGGATGGAGAAGGCGCTGCGCTCCCTGTCCACCAAGAGCGAGACGGCAGCCGCCATCCGCTATGCGCTTTCCCACTGGCGTGCTTTGACCCGCTACGTCGATGATGGGCGGCTGGAGATAGACAACAGCGCAGCGGAACGCTCCTTGCGCGCTGTCGTGCTGGGGCGTAAGAACTATCTCTTCATGGGATCTGATTCCGGCGGACAACGGGCCGCGGCTCTGTACAGCCTGATCGGCACGGCTAAACTCAATGGACTTGACCCGGCGCTCTATCTCCGTACTGTGCTGGCTAAGCTCCCCGAGCACCCCATCAATCAGATCCAGCAGTTGCTACCCTGGAATCTAGCCCCCTCACTTCAGAACGATCCTTCAAAAGCTGCCTAAAGCACACGCAACAAGTGTCCACTAAAAATAAGTGGACACTTACAACACACTATCCCTACTTGCTCAAGTGGGGAATTTCGTACGCTTACGCTTTTCCTATCGCCGGCCCGGGCTTGTCTATATGGAACCTGGCACGTGCAATGTCCTGCCGGCCACATCAACGAGGTGACTCAGGGCACCTGCCAGCACAAGTGCGAGCAATGCGGGCGGCAAGTCTTCGAGGGTTATGTCGTAACAGTTGTATGCAAAAATGGCCACCCAAACCGCATAACGACTGGCGCTGGTAACCAAGAGCATGTTACTCAACATTATCCGTGTTCTATCTGTCACATAGATTGTCGTTGGAGTTAGGGGCCTGACTCGCCCTCGCGGAAGGTGTAGGGTCGATGAGTCCTCAGTTTTTTAGCTGTGTCGAGCGGGTGTCTCCTACCCGCTATCTGATCTGTTAGGGTCGAGTACCGTCCTATGACGATGGTTCGGGGTCTGACGGCCAAGCGATTCGAGAGAAGTGCCGGAGTTTGTGGGGTGGGGCTCAATCAAAAGATCAAAGATGAATACACAAAGATCGCAGAGGTATACGAGGCGAATGATCAGCTCTTTCTTTTTAGCAGTTGTGCGCTACATCGGGAACTATCAATGATTTTCTCTTGACCCCTTAGGATTGCATCCGCATGTCTCCATTGATTCCGACGTCTTACCGTAATTGGCTGCGCGTGCACTACAACCGGCGAGCGCGCCAAACCCTTTATCCAGTCAACCCGCGAATCGGCACGATATTTGCTTCGCGTCCCTGGATTGTTTTCTGTGCCTTCTCGCTCAGCGCCTTACTGCTGCTTGTGTTACCTTCATAACGGCGCTTCGTCTTGCCCTCATCACGATACCGGGTAACGGGGGCAGTATTCAAAGCGTTGGATTCATGCAAAAGCTAAACTGGGGAGTTAATTATCTTACTGTTCTCCCGCTCGCTTTTGCACTCGCTGCATTGGCGTCGCGATCTTTCAAGAGGGGTCTTTTGTTGTTGCTTCGACGGCCACCTACAATAAAGCCCTCTGCTGGAAAGCAGTATCAGGACTACCTTGCGGAATTTAGTATACAAACCGCCGCGCGCACAAAGCGGCTCTTGAGTGCTTGTTTTGTGATCACGGTAGTGCTTACCATCATTGACAGCTGGCATAATCTGGCGCGGCTATGGCTCGGCACTTCTGTTTCACCGCGCGTTTCGTTCAGATGAATTTGACTGGATGAACGCCGCCTACATCCCCGCGAACCGGTACTGGACCTATCGGATAGCCCCTTGGCGAAATCTTGTCTTCTACCTTATTGCACTACTGTTCCAGGGAACCGTGATCTGCCTTGGGCTCTTTTGGATTTCTGCATTTTGGATACACTCGCGCGTTTTCGCCGACCTCATGCTAAAAAGCGCATTTGACTATAGGTTTGTGCCCTGGGAGATGGATCCCGATCACCGCTTGGGACTCAAGCCCATTGGTTTTGTCTTTAGTACCTTCCTCGTCCTGTCTGTCCTGCTGCAGGCATACATATACATGCATCGACTACAGGTGATGCAGAAGTCCCCGTGGCTCTATTTTCGGGAGGTTGCAACTGCCTTCGCGGTCTTTGATACGAAGTCACCAGTGGACACTCTAGGGAAAGCCCTGCGCGCATGGTGGCCATTAAATGGTTTTCATCAAGTCAATCCAGGCCTCGTTCTCTTGATTGTGGCCGGCCCGATTCTTTCGATTACCGTCGCGTGGTGGCCCATCGTACGATTAGGGCAGTACATCGACCTTTACCGAGAGGGCCTCATTCGGCAGTACAAGACTGAAACACGAGAGGCGAGATTTCAAGGCGATCTTGCCAAGGTGCGGGACCTCGATGCAAAGATCAAGGCGCTAGCAGAGGCCTCCATATGGCCCAACGGTTATACCATCGGTTGGGGCACCTTTAGCATGCTTGTTATTCTTGAGGTCTCCGCAATATTCCCGGCATTGTTGCCGCTCCTCATTATTTCTGGATATTCTCCTGAAGATACTACACTTTTTCGTCAAGGGAAAAACCAAGTCGTGACGCGATTCTCACATTGCGAGGCATTATGAGGACGGAATGGCCACCTTGTCTAGGCACGCATTAGGATCCCAAATTGGAGTGGCACTTACTCCGTCTGGACTTTTAACTTTCTGTCCCTTTAACTTTCCGCTCTCTTTGAAAGGTAAGCCTGGTTCCGAGGAGATTCCGGACGAAATTACCCCCCCGTCATCAGAGGCTGCCGGTTGATTCAAGCGACCGGTGTTTCGGGGGTTATTTCGTCTGAATCTCCAACGATGTCCCCCTATCTCCTCACATGTCCCCCTATCTCCGCACATGCAGTAGAATGACTAAAAAGAAAGAGTTTTTACGAGTCCTGTGAATATGGATGATCTCGAAGCTGTACGCACGGTGGTGGACACTATAAAAGATTTCCCACTGGAAGAGCAGAAGAGAATCTTCAGGTGGGCTGCAGAAAAGCTCGGGTTGTCGGAGCCCGTTTCCACACCATCCCCGCCGCCTCCGCGGCCGCAGGTGGCCGCGCCGCATACGCCACCGCCACCTGCGGCCGGCGGCTCAGACATAAAAACGTTCATTGCGGAGAAGAGGCCGCGTAGCGACGTTCAATATGCTGCTGCTGTTGCCTACTACTACCGGTTCGAGGCTCCCGAGGCGGAGAAAAAAGATCAAATAAATGGCGAGGTTCTCCAGGAATCGACACGTAAAGCGGGCAGGGGTAGATTTGGAAATCCTCTGCAGACGCTTACCAATGCTCACAAATTAGGTTTGCTTGACCGCGGATCGGACAGAGGAACATTCCTGATTAATTCGGTTGGGGAAAATCTGGTCGCAATGACTTTGCCGGACGGGGAGCCGGTCAAAAAAGCCGCCAAAAAGAAAGCCGCCAAGAAAGCGTGAGTTGTGACCCTAGGTCAGAGCAGCACCGATGCAGCTATTGCCGAGGTCGAAAACCTTCGCAAGGTTCTGAAACGGCAAAACAGCGCGCAGGTTAGGTCAGAAGACGAAAAGCAGGTCATCAAAGCTACCTCTCTGTCATGGTTCAACAATCACCGTGGTGTGATCGAGCCATTTGTTGGAGGTGACACCCTCAAATTTCTGGACGATCTCTACCGCTCGCTGCTGAACAGCGCGGCGGGCGCTGGGCTTCGAACGAAGTACGCGGCGACGATCAAAGAGATTAAGAAGCGTCTGAACCGTCTGCAAACAGATCATGTGATCAGCCTTTCGCAAAATCCTGCGGTTGCAGGTGCCACTGCGGCGATTCCCGATCCTCCACCTCAATTTCACGCCACTGATCTCCGACCCGAAGATGCAACTGATCCTGCAAAAACGATGGCAGGAATGCGTGGTGTGCGTGAAATCCGGCGCACCTCTGGCGGCTACCGTCATGATGGGCGGTGTTTTGGAAGGGCTGTTCTTGGCTCGAATAAACCAGACCCCAAACAAGGCAGCGGTCAATACAGCGGCTTCGGCTCCCCGTGATAAGGCGGGTAAGACGCTCCTATTGAAAGATTGGGGCTTAAAGAATTTCATCGATGTAGCACATGAACTGGGCTGGATCACGACTACGGCGAAAGACATCGGGGAGGTTTTGCGAGATTACCGCAACTACATCCATCCGCAGAAAAGAATTTTCGCACGGCGTCAGCCTTACACCTGGAGATTCTGAAATGCTTTGGAACGTGGCGAAGAGCATGATTGTGCAAATCTTGAAGCCGTGAGATGTCCGCGCCGGCTTGTAATACAACAGACTCATGAAACGCCGCATCCTGCCAGCCCTTTGCTTTGCCGCTGCAGTCTTCGTGTTCCTGTGCTTTATCCCTCGGCCTTGCGGAACCCCATCATATCCCTTACAGAATGTAAGAGAGGTCCGATGAAGCCGAGGTCTGAATTCGAAGAGTTTAATCGCGCCATCTCGCTTTTCGCGCACTTTATTTTCCGGCAGCCGTAGGCAGCCTGTACACTTCGATGGCCAGGAATACCCAACGTAGATCCTGGCCTAACTTACGGAGGAAGAAAGACCATGAACGAGAAAGTATGGAAAGGCTTCGCAGCCGGGTGCGCACTCGCGCATGTCCGCCGGCTGGGCCGACCAGGCAGGCGCGCAGACGTCCGAGGTAAAAGCAAAGCCCACGCTGTACACGTACGTCGCGGATTGGAATATTCCCCGGGAAAAGTGGGCAGACATGGAGAAGTCCTACGCGCCTACCGAGAAGCTCCTGGACAAGGCCATCGCCGACGGCACCATTGTGGGCTATGGCAACGATAGGACCCTGGTCCACCAGGGAGACGGCATCACGCACGACGATTGGTGGTCGGCCATGTCCCTGGCCGGCGTGCTCAACATGCTGGACCAGGTGGAGAAGGCCGGCGGTTCGGGTACTTCTGTCCTGGACAGCGCCACCAATCACTTCGATAACGTCTACGAAAGCCGGTATTACAACTGGCATCCCGGAGCGATCAAGGATGGGTACACCTATGAGGCGTCCTATCGATTGAAGCCGGACGCGCCGGACGACGCCGTGGCGACGCTCAGCAAACAGCTGATCGTGCCGCTGCTGGAGAAACTCTTCGCCGACGGCACGCTGCGCGAGTACGAAGTCGATACCCAGGCGATCCACACCGAAGCCCCCGGCATGTTCACCATCGTCTACATCGCGTCGACCGCGGACGGCCTGGATAAGGTCAATGCAGCGCTGGATCAGGCAATCAAGTCCGACCCGCTGGGCGGAGTGGCCTTTGGTTCCATGATCGACGTCAGTGCGCACCACGATGAGCTGGGTCGCACCAACGCCACGTACAAATAGCTGTCCCGGATGGGTTCCCAGGTCTCGAACCGAGGCCTGGGCTACCGGAAAAAAGTTGCAGTCAGTCGATTAATTACCCCGTTTCCCACAATCCGTCGCCGCGCTCCCTTCTATGCTGAAAGCTACAGCATTTGTTCAACAAGCGAAGAGCGTGGGAGCCGGCTGAGTGACGACTGAAAATGAACTTCGAGAAAAACTGCGCAAGATCGCGGCCCTCTTCGAGGGCGCGACGACGACTGGCGAGCGCGAGGCTGCCGCTGCCGCCAGCAAGCGTGTGCTTGCCGCTCTGAACGTTGCGGAAAAGGTGGAACCCGCCATTGAAATGCAGTTCGGACTTTCCGATCGTTGGAACCGTCTGCTCTTCATCGCTCTATGCCGCCGCTACAAACTCAAGCCTTATCGCTATCCACGCCAGCGCTACACGACCGTCGTGGTGCGGGCTCCCAAGACACTCCTCGAGAACACCCTGTGGCCCGAATACCTGGAACTCGAAGCAGCTCTGCACTCCTATCTCAACGAGGCGACGGAACGAATCATCCGCGAAGAAGTATTCGGGGATACCGAAGAGGCCGAAGAACGCGCAGGATAAAGGCGCTGGCGGTTCAGAGCCGACTTTACCGGCTGCGGAAAAACTCATGTTTTGTGTCAGGGCACGGCTTTAAGTCGTGCCCTGACACAAAACATCAGAGCGGTGGCTCGTCCGGCTATGGTTGAGGCCGCGAAATTGGGTGTTCTCACCAGGGCTAGCCCCTGAGGTACGCTTTTCCACGCTTGTACCTGCACGGAAATTACCGTGAAAAACCGTACCTCAGCGGCTAAAGCCGCCCCCGCGCAGTACATTTACGGCACGGCTGAAGCCGTGCCCTTCGTATAAAGCATTTTTCCGCAGCCTGTAAAGCCCGGTCATTGGACGATAAAAGCGTTCTCGCGGGTTTGAAAACCCGCTCCCCCGGACTGAAAGTCCGGGGCTGGCACAGTTCGACTAGACTCCGTCTCTACCCAACAGCTAGTTTTCCGCAGCCTGTAAAGCCCTCATACCTGTGGCTGACACAACTTGCAAAGCCGTGCCCTTCGTTCAGTGACTTTTTCCGCAGGCCGTTTAGCCCCTGAGGTACTCCCGCAATTGATTATTTCGTTACCGCTGCTGTTTCCAATCGGCCGCCGCGTATCCATTCCAGGATAGTGCGATACTGCCAGCTATCCTCATTGCCATGCCAGCGCTGGCCGCCGTTGTGCGTGGCCAGGTAATCGCCCACGTTGCCGGCGCTGTCCGTCGGCCGCGTCGGCTTGATCAGGATCAGGCTCTTGGTTGGGTCGTTGATGTCCACCACGTGCATCGCGTACTTGTAGTTGTCTTCGCTGTCCTGGTCGGAGAAGACGCCCTGGTCATTGGGTGGGTGCAGTTTGAAGATCACGTGGCTGGCATGGCAAAAGACGCAAGCCTTTCCGTCCGCACCTTGGGTCGCCAGAATGGGTTCGATCTTGGTCACGAAGTAGTTGAAGTCGAGCACCGAGCCGGGCTGCACGTCTTTGAGCGCGTCGCTTAGCTTACTGCCTTGCAGCACGCTTACGGCGATCAGCTTCAAGCGCGGATTGGCGTCGGTCTGCAGCTGCTCCATGGCGGCGCGGAACTCCGGCCGCTGCTCCACACCCTTCACCTTGCGCAGCGTGTCCAGGCCCGCCGCGCGCACATTGTTGTCAGGGTTTTGCAGGCTGGCCAGCACGGTACTCAGCACCAGCGGGTTATCAAGCAGGTCCGTAGGCCGCTTGATGGCGACCAGGTTCTTGTTCAGGAAGTAAGCCTGATCCTGCGAAATGGCTCCGCCCGAGACACCGGCATGCGCGTTGAGGAACTTAGGGTCGCTCACTTCCTGCAGGAAGACGCCCACCGCGGAGGGATCCAGATGAGCGAAGGCCGTCTTCACCAGCGGCTCCGTGGCCGGGTCGGCCAGGAAGTGCTCCAACGAAACGCGAACCGCCGCGCGCTGCACCTCCGGATTGGGATCATTCAGCCCGGCCAGTACCTGCTGCTGCAGATCCGTCTCCTTCATCAGGCTCTTGAACGACGAGGCCGCGTTCAGCACCTGCGCATAGTTTGCCGGCCGCGGTTGTTCTTCGAGCAGCCCACGCAATCCGCCCAACACCGCCGGCTGCTGGGCCCACGGAGAATCGCTGGGCAGCGCGGCCAGCAACGGCAGCACCACCGCCTGGCTATCGGGATTGCCATGCTTGAGGATCTCGACTACTTTGCTTACTAAATGTGGGTCCGGCGCGGCCGGCGCATCCAGGTTGAGGACGCCCCGTTGGCCATCCTCATAGACGTACCGCACCGTCTGCCGCACCTCGAGGTTGGGATCTTCAGAGAGCGTGAGCGCCGCCAGGGTGAAGCGTTCGTCGCCCGCTCCGCTGAGCGTGCTGCCCGCCTTCAGGACCTCAATCTTCATGATGTCGTCGGCGCCCTGGAGGCAGGCAAGTAGAGCTTCCTCCAGCTCTGGCCCTGAAGACTTAAAGAAGTGGATGAGGTCGCTATCGTTGCCTACGCGGGTCTGGAAGAATCCGTTGTGCACGTCGTACTTGAAGTCGACCGCCTCGCGATAGGGTGGATACTCATAGCCCGGGCGATGCAGGTCGGGCACTCCGCTGACGTACTTAGTGAGCACCGCGGGCAGGCCGATGGAGACGGTGTTCTCCTTGAGCGTGGGCAGTGCATAGTGGCGCACATGAAAATCCCACAGGGCATTGAGGATGCCTTCGCGTCCTAAGGGAGTACCGGTGCGCAAGACTTTCGCCAGGACCTGCGCCTGGTCATGCACCACGGCCTCGTAGCCGGCGCCGATGGCGTTCTTGTCCGCATCTTCCGCGCTGGCGCGCACCCACGCGGTCAGGTAGCCGGTGTTCTCGTCGAGCAGGTCGTAGATACTCTCCTCGAGCCCGCGGCGGACCATGGCGTCGGTCTCCACGTTCATGCGCGTGGCCAGAGTTTCGAGGGTGCTGTTGCGCATCTCCGGCTGATCCACTTGCCAGTAGTACCAACGCCATAATCCCGAGGCGGCTTCGAAGCGGACGAAGGGCACGGGGTCGTTGATGTCGCGCTTCCAGGGCGGCGAGCAATTCCTTATCGCCGGTCAGGTCGCGGAAGTGCTGGTTGAAGACGCGCGCGGCGCCCCAGCGGACGCGCGCGTTGGGCGAGCCCAGAGCGGCTATCAGCAGCGTGCGCCCGGCGGGGGCCGCGTCCTGGCGGCGCGAGAGGATCATGCGCACGGCGTAGGCAGAGCTGGACTGAACCATCTTGGTCTGGTCGCCGAGCGCTTGCATCAGCACGGGCAGCGATCCCGGGTCAGCCATGTGGCCCAGCGCACGCGCCGCGGCTTCGCGGGCCAGCGGCTGATCGCTCTTGATCAGCACTTCGCGAATTTGTTTGAGGACAGGCTCCGGAGCCAGGTCCCAAAACTGGTCTAGCTGTGCCAGCAGCAGGGGCAGGTTGTTTTTGGCCAGCTTGGTAGGCGGAGCGGGGAAGCCGGCGTCCCAGTTCTTGGCTTGGGTGGTTCCCGGGTAAAGCGTGGAGAGCGCCATCACAGCGAACTGCGTGGCGCGGAAGGGCGTGTTGAAGCCCTGGTAAACGGGGTCGCCCTCCCAACTGCCTTCCTGCCGTTGCGCCGCCATCATGGCTTTCACCGCGAGCGCCAGGTGTTCGTCGCTCTCCGGGCGGCGCCCAGCCATGGCCACGGCTAGCACAGCGTTATAGGAGATGAAGTCGGCCGTCTTGGCTTTCTTGTCGAAGGGGTAAGGCCAGCCACCTTCGGGCGTTTCATATTCGTAAAGTTGCGTAATGAGCTGGTCGATTTGCGCCTGGTACTTGGCGCGGTCGATGGTCGAGAGCAGCATGATCTTCCAGTTCAGGTCGATCATGTTCTTGGGTTCGTAAGCAAGAGCAAGGGTCTCCACGTGGTTGCGCTCGGTCAGCCACTGCGGGTCCTTGGTCTGCTTGTAGACCATGTCGAAGGTCTGCCAGCTTTGGGTGGCGATCTCGAAGGGGCTCACGTCGGGCTCGCAGCCATCGGCCTCGTCGCCGGGCATGGTGGTGACGCCTTTGTAGTGGATCTTGAGGTACTCGGCGTAGGGCTTGTCGAATTTTTCCCGCGGCGGATCGTGGGTGACGTTCTGCTCGAACTGGTTGGTGATCATCGGCAGCCGGCTGGCGACCGTGCGCGCGGTGTAGATCACGCGCACCCAGTTGGTGTTGGGCTCTCCATATAAAGGACGCGTGTTGTTATAAATGCGGTCCATCAGGAAATCGAGCTGCGCGCGCTGGGTGGGCGCATAGCCGTTTTTCACCGCGGTGAGATAGCCGCGGGTGGTGAACTGGGCCGGGTGACACGCGATGCAGAGCTGGGTCTCGGAGTGCTGCATGGTGGTGCGCAAGGCGATGGAGCCGCGGCGCGGAGTATTCGAAAGCCAGGAGTCGCCCATGTTGACCAGGAAGTCCATACCCGCGCGCACGGCCAGGTGCGGATCGGAGTAAGGCGGGACAGGGAAGTCCGAGGTGTGTAGTTGGTAGGCGGGATGGTTGCCGGCCACGCGTACGTAGTACTCCTGGCCCGGCTGCAGGATGCGGGTGCGGAACTTGTAGAGCCCGGGATAATTCTGGGTGGCCTCGACCTGGTAGACAAACTCGCCGGTGTTGAAGGGGACTACGTCGTCTTTGCCGAGTTGGAAGATGTCCACGTCGAGCGGCACATCGCGATCGGTAACGTTGAGGGTGAAGTAGACCAGCCGTGGCTTGGCTTCCTTAAAGGTGAACTTGAACCATTGGAAGCCTTTGAGCATGGCGGCGTAGCCGTCTTCGCTGCGCGAGGGAGCGTAGGGGCGTTCGTCGTCGCTGCCATAGATGGTCTGGCCGAACTCGAAGGACTGGGCGGTTTGCCAGGTGCCGTTGGGCGCCGCGGCGATAACTCCAGGGGTAAGTCCGCCTTCGGTCGGCAGCTCCGGAGCTTCGAGGATCTTGCGCAGCGAAGCGTTCATCTCCGGCGCCGGTTTGGTAGAGGAGAGGCTCACGGTGACGGGGCCGGCGGCACGCGGACGGAGGGTCAGGTAGAGATCAAGGTCGGCGGTATGCAGCCACTTGGAGTCGATTACGCCCTGCGCGTCTTTCACTGTAGCCAGGACGGCGTCGCTGCCTTGCACTTGCGCGGGATCTTTCACCGCCAAGGTAAAGGCATAGAGAGTGCCGGGCCGCGCGGTGCCCAGCTTGATCTCCTTAACAGTGGGAGGCGGGGCTTGATTGGCGTGGACCGAGCGGGCCCCGTGGAGCAGGGAAGCGATGATCAGTGCGCACGCAGAGAGAGGGATCAGCCCCCAACACAATCTTGCCCAATTTCGCGAAATTGCCCCCATGCTCCGTGCCTCCCCGTGGGTATGGTCCTGTTGGCTAACCCCAACTTCCAACAGACAAACAATACACCTACCGAACTACAGGACGACACTGCTTTTTCCCGGCCGGCTGGCCAGGCAAGGAGCTTTGGAAGGAACGAACGGAAGTAACTCTGACCGAGGCTTGTAGCCTACTGAGTCTGGGGTGAAGTGTGGTGGAGAGAAACCGCCGGTCTCTCCACCCATGTAGTTAGAAAGCTTCATCCGCCGATGGACCATAGAGTGCTGGAACCTTCGACTCCAGCATGCGCAGGTACACCGTCAACTGGCCTCGATGATGAGCCAGGTGGGTAATGGCTCCGTCGGCGATCATGGCGTAGCGCGGCCCTTCGCTCACTACCTGGCCGTCCATGCGGAAGCGCCACATCCCTAAGAGGTGGTCTTCCGTTGTATCTTCCAGTGCCTTGCGCGACTTAGCCAGCCCCATGGCCAGCATGTGGCACAACTCCGCGCGCGTCCTCACCGGCTTGGTTCGCATAACGTCATTCGCGGGATCGGAGAGATCCAGCTCACGGCGGTTGACCATAAACTCAACCCATCCCGGCATCGATGCTACCAAAGCAGCCAGGTAGCCCAGTTCCATCGACCGCTCGTGCGGCTTCCAACTGTTTCGTCCCTCAGGGACACGCTCAATCACTTTGCGCGAGGTTGCTACCTCGTGCTCTAACTGCCATAGGAAAAACTCCCTCAATCCCATCGGTTTTCTCCTCACCATCAACGTAAAGTTCCATATATGACATCGGCTGTCATATATGCTGAAGAAACTAGAAAAGAAGGAGGAGAGACGCCCCATGAAGTCGGACCGCTTGCTCTCCGCCTTGTTGCTGCTGCAGGCCCACGGCCGTCTCTCCACCCGCGAGTTGGCCGAGCGTCTGGAAACTTCGCAGCGCACCGCGCATCGCGATATGGAGGCGCTGAGCGCCGCCGGGGTTCCCGTGCTCGCCCTGCGCGGCGCCCAGGGCGGGTGGGAACTGGCCCAGGGCTGGCGCACCAAGGTTCCCGGCCTGGACGATGCCGAACTGAGCGCTCTGCTCATGTCCCAGCCCAGTGCGCTGGGGCATCCCGGTCTTGCCGCCGCGGCGGAACGCGCCTTTGGCAAGCTGCTGGCAGCGATGCCGCAGAGAATGCAAACCCAGGCCGCCTCCATTCGCGCCCGGCTGCACATCGATCCGGTTGGCTGGCATCCCACATCCGGTGGCCTCGATTTGCTGCCTATTGTCCAGGACGCCATCGCCCGCGACTGCAAACTCACCTTCCTCTATGCGCGCGCTGACGGCGAGAGCGGGGTGCGCACCGTGGACCCCTTTGGCATCGTGGCCAAACAGGGAATTTGGTACCTGGTGGCGCGTGCGCCGGCGGGCATGCGCACTTACCGCATCTCCCGCATGCAGGATGCCGTGGTGCTCGCCGTGACCTTTGATCGGCCGGCAAACTTCGACCTCGCCGCCCATTGGAAAACCGCAACAGCGCAGCTGCAGCAGAAGCGCGAGCAGTTTCGAGCCACGGTGGCTCTTGCCCCCGATGCAGCGGTCGTGCTTCGTCGCTGGTGTCGCGCAACCCCGGCGCCGGAAGTGCAACCCACACCGGCTATCCCGGATAAGTGGGCGGTGCTTCATGTCTTTTTCGAGAGCCAGGAGGAGGCACGCTTTGTCGCCCTGGGTTTTGGCTCACGCGCTCATGTCCTCGCGCCCTTAACTCTGCGCGACGAGGTCCTGCAAGAGATGAGCGCAGCCGTAGGCCGGCCGCCCATCGCTGTGTTGCGCAACTAATCCCGTAAATCCCTCCGTCATTAGCATGACGTTCGAGAGCGGGCAATTTGGACATGTGCAGGTATGTTTTCCTTTCATACTTGTCCAAGCAACTTTTAAACGAAATTGTCATCCCGACCGAAGCGAAGCGAAGTGGAGGGACCTGCTGTTTCTTTTCTGTCCATCCGAGCTGATGGTCCCTAATAAAAGTCACGACCCTCTAATTTGTCATCCCGACCGGAGCGCAGCGTAGTGGAGGGATCTGCGGTTCCCGTTAATGGAGAAACTGAGCCCGGAAGCGATTCACCCACCACACATTCGCTGTCCCCGAAAGTGAAACCACAGATCCCTCCACTACGCTGCGCTTCGGTCGGGATGACAAAGTATAGGGCGGTGGCCCAGCTGGGCATTTGTGGAGGGGGATGGACAGAAGCGCTACAACAGCAGCCAACGCCGATTCGATTGCTCGCGTTTTCTTTAAAGCATTCAGCAAGTTGGGCCGTCTGGATTACTCTGTTTCCTCTTGGAGCCTCCACTCAGGGCTTGGACTTTGGATCGCGCATCAGGAAAGAGAAGTCACCCACCTTATAGACGACCTTGCCGGTTCCAGCCGGAGTGGCAGGGACTTTGTGGTCACGGGCAGCCTCAAACGCAGTGACCAACTGCGGAAGCACGGAGGGCGAAGCAACGGGAATGTTATGCGCGCCGAGAACCATCCGCACCTGCGGCGCCAGCGCGGCAAGCCGCCGGATGGAGGCGTCATACGCCGCGAGATTCGTCTCCGGAAGGTAAATCCAGATGGTTCCGGGATAGTAGGTATCTCCGGTAAAGAGCAATCCGTTGGCCGCATCAAAGAGGCTGATCGCGTCCGGCGTGTGGCCCGGCGTGGCGATAATCGTTAGCGATCTTCCTCCCAAATCGATGCGGTCTCCATCGTGCATGAACTTCGTGATCTTCCAGGGACGGGTCGCATAAGCGGCCGGATCGAATCCTTTGGGGAGCGTTCCGCAGATCTGCCCGGGTGCGATCTCCTCTTGCGCAGCCGCGCGCGACCCTTGCGCGTTCTTACGAGTGAAATCGGTGTCCATGCCGTAGACGGTGTCGAACTGCCAATTGCCGCCGACATGATCGTCATGGGTATGAGAGTTCAGCACCACAACCGGTAACTGTGTCAGCTGTGCCGTAACACTCTTGACGTCACCGATGCCCATGCCGGTATCGAAGAGCAGGGCGCGCTGCCGGCCGACGATGAGGTAACCGATGGTCTCTTCGGACTGGTGGGGTTCGTAGATGGCAAAGACCGCGGGCGCGACTTTGTACACCTCGAACCAAGCATCGCTGACCGGCACGCGCTGAAGGGTCTTATATTCCGCTCGTGGAAGCGCACGGCACCAGTCAGGGATCTCCGTTTGCGCAACCAGGATTGGTGCGGAGAGAGCGCCCCAGACGGATAACGAAACCAGTGCTTGCTTGAAGGATCGTTTGATAGCCAACATAGCTTGGTCTGAATCTAGAGTCTATCCTCTTGCTGGCCGGGCAGAGCAGGGATAGGCTGGAAGCTTATGCGAACGATCCCGCTAGTGCTTGTCTGTGGCGCGCTGCTGACAAGTTATGCATATGCCCAGTCGACGATGCCCGGTATGGAGCATCACCACCACGACGATACGCCCGAGCAGTTGGGGCACGTGTCCTTCCCCACCTCCTGTGCTGCCCAGTCGCAGGCGCCGATGGAGCGCGGTGTGGCTCTGCTGCACTCCTTCGGATATACCGAGGCGCAGATGCAGTTTGAGGCTATTGCCAAAGATGATCCTGCTTGCGCGATGGCGCACTGGGGTATTGCGATGACGCAGTTCCAGGAGCTGTGGGGGCGTCCCGATGCAGCATCTCTGAAACGGGGCGCGGAAGAGATGGCCAAGGCTCGCGCACTGGCTGCGCCGCCGGCGACGATCACGCCGCGGGAGCAGGCGTACATCGCGGCGCTGAGCGCGTTCTTCAATCCCGCCGATATTCCGTTTCAGCAGCGGGCAGATGCCTATGAGGCGAAGATGAACGCGCTGCATGGTGAGTTTCCCGGCGACGTGGAGGGAGCGGCCTTCGACGCTCTGTCCATGTTGGCTTCGGTGGCGCCGGACGACACATCGCTGAGCCATGAGCACCAGGCGCTGGCCATCCTGGTGCCGCTGTTCGCGGCGCACCCGGAGCATCCCGGATTAGCGCACTACATCATCCACACCTGCGACACGCCGGCGCTGGCGCCGGACGGCCTGGGGGCTGCACGGGAGTATGCCAGGATTGCGCCGTCGTCTCCGCACGCGCTGCACATGCCGAGCCATATCTTTGCCCGGCTTGGCATGTGGCCAGAGGATATTGATTCGAACCTGGCTTCGGTGGCCGCGTCGGAAAAGGCGGAAGCGGCAGGTCAGCCAGGTAGCGCGCACCAGATGCACGCGGACGAGTTCCTGATCTATGCCTATCTCCAGGTGGGCCAGGATGAAAGGGCGAAGGTGCTTACTAATAAAATGGGCGCCATCAGCCAACGTATGAGCGCGATGCCGGGCATGGACGATATGAAAGACGACGGGCCTTTTTTCGACAACGAGCTGAGAGCGATCTATGCCGCGGAGATGCACGACTGGAAGGCGCTTGCGGTGCAGGCGCCGGAGCCGGGATCAAAGCTCTCGGCGACGTTCTTTACTTATTGGGGGCAGGGAATTGCTGCCGGCCATCTGCGCGACGCCAGGCTGGCGGCGGCTGCCTTGAAGGGCTTCGATGGAAGCTTTGAGGCGCTGAAGAAGTCTCCGATGGCAGAGTTTGCGAGTGCGCTCGAAGTGAAGCGAGGGGAGATGGTGGGCTGGCAGGCCTTTGCGGAGGGTCATCCCGATGCCGCGCTGACCGCGATGCGCAAGGCCGCCGACCAGCAGGACAAGCTGGGGCAGATGGAGGTCGATATTCCCGCGCGCGAGATGCTGGGCGATCTGTTGCTGCTGGAAAGCAAACCCGCGGAAGCGCTGACGGAGTATCGCGTAGCGCTCAAGCTGAGCCCGAATCGTTTAAATGGATTGCTCAGCGCCGGTGAGGCAGCGGAGCAAGCGCATCGCCCGGAAGAAGCGCGCGGGTTTTACAGCCTCGCGGCGAAGCAGACCGATGCCGGGGCGCACACGCAGCGGCCTGAAGTTGCGCACGCGGTGAAGATGGCAGACGCCACGGTAGCCAACTTGCATTAAAGTATTGCGTCGGTCGCAATCAATCGCGCGGAGCTGTGTGATTCCGATTCACCGGGCGACCTGCCGTAGCCGCGTAATGCTGATCAAGCCCCTGGCGTAGCAGCGTCTTGATCACCGCCTGTCGGCTAACATTCAGCTCTTGGGCCTGACGGTCCAGCTCCTCCAGCATTGGTGCGGTGAAGTCCACATTTACGCGCTGTACTGGCGATACCATTCGTCCGCCGTTGGTGAAAAAGCGCGACACGTCTTTGCCTTCGTCAGCCATGCGCGCGATGCTCTCGGCCGCCGCTGGTTTTCTCTTTGCGTTACGAGTGTTCTTCATAGAGTGTCCGCTCCTCGCGCGTTGCTCTCCACAGGGTGACCAGATGGTAGAATTCGCCCTCTTCGTCCTCGCGCACTTCAAAGATGAGAGTGTAGAGCCGCTCATCAACCCAACCGATGGCTCGATGCTGTTCGGGCACGTCGGAACGGTTGTCCTGGTAATAAGGACGGGAGAAGAGCTCCTGAGCTTCTTCGAACCCGATCCCGCGCCTTGGGTTCCGCCGCAATCGCTCACTCTTGCGCCGATCGAAGTGGAACCGCACTCAGAAAGTATAACAGTTATACCATTACAGCTTTTAAGTAATTTAAACAGAACGCCACGGTGGCCAACTTGCATTAAAGTATTGCGAGGATGACCAACCGTCGAGACTTTCTGAACCTTATGGGTCTGGGCTTCGCCGGTATGGCCGGCCGCTCCTGGCTCCCTGCCGTCGCGCAGAATGCAGGCGTGAACGACGCCGATCTTGTCGTGTTCAACGCCAAGGTGTACACCGTCGACCCGCACATGCCCAGTGCCGAGGCCTTCGCGGTCAAAGGCGGACGTTTCCTCGCGGTCGGCAGCACCGCCGACATCAAGGGCCTCATTGGTAAGAAGACGCAGACCTACGACGCCAGGCAAATGACCGTGGTTCCCGGCTTCATCGACACCCACAACCACGGCGGCGGCGAAGGACTGCTCTACGACGTGCTCGTGGGCAATCCCTACCAGGTGGAGTTCGTCACCATCGACAGCATTGTCGAAAAGCTGCGCGTGCGCGCCCAGGCTACGCCGCCCGGCTACTGGGTCGAGGGCTATTTCCACGATGACACCAAGATCAAAGACAAGCGCCCGCTGAATGCCCAGGACCTCGATCGAGTCTCGACCGTGCACCCGGTCTGCGTGCATCACCGGGGCGGGCACACCGGCTTCTACAACAGCAAGGCGTTCCAGATGGCAGGCATCACCAAAGACACGCCCAATCCCTACGGCGGAACCTACGACAGAAATGCGCAAGGCGAGCTCAACGGCCGCGTGACCGATCTTGCGATGCCCACCATCGATAAGGCGGGGCAGCGCGTGACTTACTCCGCGGAAGTGAAACAGAAGCGGGTTTTCGACGGCGATTGCGTTCATGTCGCAGAAGTTCGTCCAGTACGGGCTAACCACCGTCCACCATGACGAAGCCGGTGTGCTCCCGGCCATGCAAGAGCAGCGCATTCGCGGCGGACTGCTCCACCGCGTCAGCTATGAGCCCTACGATGAGTTACTCGAAGCGATGATCAGCAACGGCATCGAAAGCGGCTTCGGTGATGAGTACATCAGCTTCGGCGCCACCGCCGAGCACACCGTCGACGGCTCCTTTTCCGAACGCACGATGGCCATCAGTACTCCCTATAAGGACATATCTCCGCCCTACCATGGCAATCTCACCGAGACGCAGGAGGACCTGAACTCCTGGGCGGAGCGGGTGCACCGGGCCAACATCCGTCTCAACTGTCATGCCAACGGAGATGTGGCCATCGACCGCGTCCTCACCGCGTACGAGCGGGCGCTCAAGCTCTATCCACGCGCCGGCGTGCGGCCCAAGATTACGCACTGCAGCCTGGTGAATGACAGCCTGGTGGCGCGCATGAAGGCTATGGATGTAGTCCCCGCCGAGTTCAGCACCTATGCCTATTACAATGCCGACAAGTTTCACTTCTATGGCGCAGACGTGATGCAGCACATGACGGCGTTCCGCACTTTGATCGACGCAGGGATTACACCTGCGGCTGGTTCGGACTTCAGCCCGGGCCCATTTGCCCCGCTGATGGCGATGCAAGGGATGGTTACGCGCACCGGGTGGAACGGCGAGACCTGGGGGGCCAACCAGAAGATCTCCATCGATGAGGCGCTTCGGGTTAATACGCTCAATGGCGCCTACAATGCACGCGAGGAGACCATCAAAGGATCGATCACCGCGGGGAAGTTGGCGGATTTTGTCGTGCTGGCCGATGACTTCCACAGTGTCGAGGTGGAGAAGATTAAGGACATCCAGATTGTCCGCACCGTAGTGGGCGGGAAGACGGTTTACCAGGGATAAGGTTTAAGACCCCCCCGATTTTCCGGTTGATATAACTAAAGCTATTGTGGGCTTCGCCCGTCTTTTTCGGCCCAGGTACGCTTTGGCGAACCTGGGGCACCCGTCCGGTTCCTATTTGGTTCTGCTAGGGAACAGACTCTTCCACCCGTCGCTATCCGGTAGTTCGGCCGCCCTGGCGGGGGCCGGAAGGACCAAACGGAGTGGCTATATAAGGCTCACGTTGAGTGGATATTGTCCCAGGGCCGTTTTGCGGCGATAGTGGCGGCAAGGGGCAAGCCATGCGAAATCGAACCAGATCCGCTGCCGGTCTTTTTGTCTTGTTATTGTTGTTGGCCCTCATTCCTGCGCCCGGCGGCTCTCAGAATCAGCTGCCAGGCGCTATGCAAATGCAAAACAAGGGCAATGTCGTGTACGTCTGTGCCTGCCTGAAAACAAGGTCCTGCGAATGCATGACCGAAGCCAAGGCCGAGGGTCCGTGCGCCTGCGGGACTAAAGGCGGCCCGCCATTGAAAGCAGTGCCGAGTGATAGCTCCTGGGCAAGAGAGAACCGCAACGAGCTGGCGAAGTAGTTCAAACCAACAGCGTATCCATCATGCTCCGGAATCCCGGAAAATCCAGGGACTGCATTCCGTCTGACAGTGCACTTGCCGGGTCCGGGTGTACTTCAATGATCAGGCCATCGGCGCCTGCCGCCAACGCTGCCCGGGACATCGCTGGAATCAGATCGCGTCTGCCCGTGGCATGCGAGGGATCAGCGATTACCGGCAAATGGCTGAGTTGCCGTGCCAGCGCCATGCCGGCCAAGTCGAGTGTGTTACGCAACTCCGGATCATACGATCGGATACCCCGTTCGCAGAGCACAACCTGGGTATTGCCCCCGGCTAACAGGTATTCGGCAGCTAGCAACCACTCTTTTACCGTGGCCGCCGGGCTGCGCTTGAGCAGGATGGGTTTTCTTAATTGTCCAAGACGCCGAAGCAGAGCGAAATTCTGCATATTGCGCGCTCCCACCTGCAGCATATCTACGTGCTCCGCGACCACCTCAATGTCGTCGGTGCTCAGGATCTCCGAAACGACGGGCAAACCTGTTTGTTCACGAACCCTGCTCAGGATCTCCAGTGCTGCCACGCCCAGTCCCTGGAAATCATAGGGAGAAGTTCGGGGCTTATAGGCTCCGCCGCGCAAGATCACGGCGCCTGCGGACTTGACCGCTTCTGCAGTGGCCAGAGTTTGCTCATAGGACTCCACCGAGCAGGGTCCGGCCATGACGATGGGGTGACCAGCTCCGATCTCCACCGTCCCTATGCGAACGATCGATCGCTGGTTGCCGGTGGTACTCATTCCCTTAAGGTTGGTGTCCGCTTCTACGGTAAGGCTGGGCATATTCGGAGTCCTCGCTTTGGTTAGAAATGCAAAAGGGCCGCGACTTTGGTCGCGGCCCTTGATGGTGAATGCGCTCTTTAGATCAGAATCAGAATCAGAGTCGTAGATGCGCAGACGCCGCCAGAGCCGCTACTGGATACCAGTAGCGGTAGGTAAAGAAAAACGACTGGCGCTGCACTGTCTGCATACTGAGGGTTAGGTTAACCTGAATCTCCGCATTTTGCAAAACGTAGGTTCTTTGTCCTTCTGCGCCTCTGCCGGTACACTTTGTGCGCAACCGAGGAGGTCGGGATGATGTCGCGGGAAACACTGCCTGAAGTAGTGGTTCGGACTGCCGCACCGGCGGATGCCCCCGCGTGCGGACAGATCTGTTTCGAAGCTTTTTCAGCGATCAGCGCGGCCCACGGTTTTCCCTGCGATTTTCCAGGGCCCGAAGCTACGACCGGCCTGCTTTCCAGCTTGTTTTCGAGCCCCGGCTTGTATTGCGTGGTGGCGGAAAGCGGTGGCCGGATTGTGGGCAGCAATGTGCTTGATGAGCGCTCCGTGGTTCAAGGTGTCGGCCCAATCACAATTGATCCCGGCGCTCAAAACCTCGGGGTCGGCCGTAAGCTCATGCAGGCGGTGATGGATCGCGCGAACGAGCGTGGCGCCGCCGGAATTCGCCTGGTACAGGCAGGTTTTCACAATCGCTCGCTTGCCCTCTATGCCTTACTCGGCTTTGGCGTCCGGGAGCCCCTGGCATGCATGCAGGGGCGGACGCATGAAAGGAGCCTGCCTGGATGCGCGGTCCGATCGGCCAGGCCTGACGATGCGCAAGCCTGCAATGCTTTGTCACGGCGAGTTCACGGATACGACCGAGGCGTCGACCTGGCTCAAGCGATCGAACAGGGCACTGCGCGCGTGGTGGAGCGCCAAGGCCGCATCACAGGATACACAACGCACCTGGCGTTCTTCGGCCATTCCACAGCAGAGACGAACGTAGACTTGCAATCCCTCATTGCTTCGGCAGAATCCTTCGCGGGGCCGGGAATTCTTGTGCCTTCAAGAAACCACACTTTGTTCCGCTGGTGCTTGACGAACGGCCTGCGCGTGGTCCAGCCGTTGACCTTAATGAGCGCCGGGCTTTACAGCGATCCCTCCGGGGCGTGGCTACCGTCCGTGCTCTTTTGAAACCTCGCCTATAATGGCTGGTCGAGTAAGGACGACATTTTCTAAGACGAGGGATAGATGGCTCATTGGACGCGTAGGGGATTTATAGGATCGCTTTCGGCGGCAGCGGCCGCAAAGGCGTTTGCCGCTCAACAGAAGGGCAATCTGCCGGTTGCTGAAAAACGGACGGGCCAGGTATCGATCAAGATCACCGATCTCCGGTGCGCCATCATCGGCCGCAATCCGACGGTGCGCATCGTCACCGATCAAGGTATCTCCGGGTATGGTCAAGCCGAGTCCTACAAGCCCTATCTCAAGCCGATGGTGCTCTTCTATAAGGACTATCTTCTGGGCGAAGACCCGACAGACGTACAACGCGTGATGTTGAAGATTCGCCGGCTGGGTGCGTTCAAGCCCTGGGGTGCGGCGGTGAGCGCGATCGAGATCGCGCTGTGGGACATCGCCGGGCAGGTAGCCGGAGTGCCGGTATATAAACTGCTCGGGGGCAAGATCCGGGACCGCGTCCGCATCTACAACGGAGGCGTCCGCTTCCCCATGACGGGCCATACGCCGCAGGATTACGCGGAGATCATGCAGAAAATGAAGGATGCCAAAGAGGGCTTCACCCTGATTAAACAAGCCGTCGGCTTTCACGATCCGGCCATGATGCCCGCCGTGCCCAATGCGTGGTACGACGAGCCGCCGCGGAAAGGAGCCTCGCATCCCGATCGCGGCATGATGACGGAACGCGGCATGGACAATGTGATCGCCTGCGTCGAAGCCATGAAGAAGGTCCTGGGCACCGAGATCGGGCTGGCCCTTGACTGCGGACCAGGGTGGACGGTTAAGGATGCGATCACCTTCGCGCGGGCGCTGGAACCGCTGCGCATCGCATGGCTCGAAGACCTGATCACCGGCGACTACATGCCTTATCCCAACGCCGATCTTTTTCGCGAAGTCACCGTGAGTACGACGATCCCCATTCATACCGGAGAGGAGATCTACCTCAGGGAGAACTTCAAAGACCTGATCGAGAAACAGGCGGTGAATATTGTGGGACCCGACCCGGAAGACGTGGGTGGGATCGCGGAGATGAAGTGGATCGCGGAATACGCCGACCTGCACGGCATCCAGATTGCTCCCCACGGCATTTTCGACGGGCTCTTCGGGCTGGCCGCGCATGTGCAGGTGGCAGCCGCGTTGCCGCAAAACTATATTGCCTTCGAGTATCCGCTGGGCCAGCCTGAGTGGTGGTACGACATTGTCGAAGGCTGCCGAACCCGATCGTCGATCATGGTTTTATCAACGTGTGGGATCGGCCCGGTCTGGGTGTCACCTTCAATGTTCAGGCCGCAAAGCCGCACCTGGCAGATGAGGATCGTCACTTCTTCGACTGATACGGGATCGGTCGCACGTTGGTTCGGCAGCCACGCTACTCGTATCGGATAGCTGCCATTGGTTCAATCCGCGCTGCTCGCAACGCCGGCAATAGAGTAGCTGCGCCGGCGATTGCAGCCAGCGCAGAAAAGGAGGTCACGAGCACCCACGGATCGCGGGGCGAGGTGGCGTATAAGAAGCTTGCCAGTACCCGCGACGTGAGAATGGCGGCGATCAATCCTGCCAGCGAGCCGACTACCGCAATCGCTGCGTTTTCCCGGAAGATCATCGCCATGACTGCTGCGCGCCGCGCTCCCAAGGCCATGCGGATGCCGATTTCGCTGGTGCGCCGCGCCGTGGCGTAGGCCAGTGTTCCATAAAGGCCGATCCCAGTGACCAGCAGCGCACACCCGGCAAAGAATACTGACAGCAGCGCCATCATCCTCTCCGCGCTCACCGACGCGTCGAGCACATCGTCCATCGTCGTGAGTACCGGCGCAGGGATGTCCGGAGCCAGCCGTGACGACAGCTCGTGCACGGCCGCTGCCAGCGGCGCTTGCGGTCCCTCCATGCGAACCACTGCGCTCAACGATGGCTTCTCTTGCGGGTCTTGCATGATGGGCACATAGGCGCCTGGGGTCGCGGGCTCACGGAGATCCTGATACTTGGTGTCGCCCACGACAGCCACTACCTGATAGGAGGTCTTCTCCCGAGGGTTCATCACCTGTTGTCCCAACGCGTCGCGGCCGGGAAAGAGCAGCTTGCGCCGCCGACTGGTTCAGGATCATCTTCAGCCCCGAAGCCCTGGTATCGTTCCAGCCGAATTCACGCCCCAGATAAAGCGGAATGCGCATCGTCTCGAAGTAATTTGGCGCCACACTATTCATGTTGAACGTGTGGGGGCTCTCACCCGGCGCGGAGTATAGTCCGGTCCAGTGACGGTGAGACAGCGGCACGATGAACTGAAAGCTCACACTCCTGACCCCCGGTTGATGGCTCAGTTCCTCGCCCAACTGCTGATAAAGCTGCATCAGCGCATCGCCTTCGAGTTGCTGCTTGTCCATGCTGAACGCAATATTGATGAGTCCCTTGGGATCGAAACCCACTCCTGATCTGAAGAGCCGCACGACACTGGTCGCCAGCAGCCCCGCGCCGAACACCAGCATCATGGCCAGCGCGACCTCCGATGCCAACAGCACCGGAGCCAGAAGCTTACGCAGTTCGTGGGGCTGGCTTGCGTGCTGGCCATGCTTGATGTGGTCGCTCAGGTTGCCCGACGTGGCTTGCAGAGCAGGAAGCAGTCCAATCAGCATGGTCGAAACAATGGCAATGATCGCGGCGAAGCTGAACACGCGGAGATCGACCGAGGTGTCGATCTGGTTGTTTTGTATAAAGCTATTGCCGCGCAGCAGAAGCGCGGCCAGGGAATGGCTTACCATCGAGGCTGCCACCACTCCGCAGGCCGTTCCGAGGAACGCGATTAAGAGGCTCTCTGTGAGCAGTTGCTGCATCAGCCGCCGGCGAGTGGCGCCCATCGCCAACCGCGTCGCCAACTCCCGTTCCCGCGCAGCGCCGCGCGCCATCAGCAGGCTTGCCAGATTCAGACATCCCAGCAGCAGAACTCCTCCGCACATGGCGAACATGGCCACTAACGGCTTACGGAACAGGGAGCGGACATATGTATATCCGCGAGATCCTGGCTCGGCCACGAAATGGAAATGGGCCTTTTCTGCATCAGCGATGTAGCTCCCGTCAGCAGCAGTCTGGTGCAGGATAGGGTTGGATATTGTGAGCAAACGCGCATTCGTTTGGTCGAGGGTTACGCCGGGCTGCAGCCGCGCAACCACAGTAATCCACCAAGCGTGAATTCCAGCAGTGATATGGTCTCTCGGCGCGTCAGTGATCGGGTCGGCCGACAGCGGCGCAAATATCATGGGCCTTTGCGTCGGGTCCGCTCCTATAAACCGCTTAGGCATCACCCCAACCACGGTGAATGGCGTGTTGGCGATGACCATCTTGCGACCGACAACGTCTGGGGCGCGGTTGAACCAGTGGTTCCAAAAGTCCTCGCTGATCACAACCGCGAGCCCTGCAGGGCTGCCGCCCGGCTGGTCGTCCTGCGGCGTCAGGTAGCGACCCAACAATGGCGGCGTTTCCAACGCCTGGAAAAATTGTCCGCTGACCAGCATTCCGGGGATTTTTTCGTTGCCGGAACGGCCCTGCACCTGAAACGTATCGCCGTTGAAGGCAAAGATATCCGCGAAGATGTCGCGCCTCTCCTCCAGACCGCGGAAAAACGGCGTACAGAACGCGTAGTTGGGTTGGGGACCGTTCTCGTCCATGCGAAGCACAACGAGCTGTTCGGCATGAGGCACGGGAAGCGGCCTCAACAGCAAAGCGTTGACCAGGGAGAAGACCGCCGTGTTTGCTCCCACGCCAACAGCCAGGGTCAGAATCGCGACGGCGGTAAACCCGGGCGACTTCGACAGCAACCGCGCTGAGAATCCGAGGTCGCGAAGAAAGTTTTCCAGAGTCTTAAACTGCCATAGCTCGCGGAGCTTCTCCTGCCAGCGGCCGGCGTTTCCAAACGCCCGTCGTGTTGCTAAATCAACTTCGAGTGGGGCCACACCCTGCCGCAGCAGCTTCTCACGTAACAGTGTCTGATGAAAGTCCAGCTCTTCGGCCAGGTCGCGATCCATGCGCCGCTTATGAAACAGGGCCCGCAGCCGTTTCGTCCACGCATGAAGACCCGGAATCATAAGGACCCTCCTCAGGAAGCTTGCATCACAAAAGCGACCGCCGTCGACAGCCGCGCCCAGCGCTGTGATTCGGCATTCAGCCGCTTTTTGCCGTCGGCTGTCAGTCGATAAAATTTCGCACGCCGATTGTTCTCTGAAGTTCCCCACTCTGCCTTGAGCACGCCGCGCAGTTCGAGCCTGTGGAGTGCAGGGTAAAGTGCTCCTTCCTCCACCTTCAACACCTGCTGCGAGGTCTGCTGGATCCACTCCGCCACTGCATAGCCGTGCATTGGCCCCCGGACCAATGCCTTCAGAATCAGCATCTCCAGCGTGCCCTGGATCAGTTCTCCGGTTTCGCTTTTGTCTTCCATAAGACTCTTAGGGTAAGAGGCTATTGAATTCTCATGTGGGTTGTCAAGGCAGATTGAGAGGCAGGAGGGAAAAGTCACTACTTCGAAGGATCGACGAGTGCCTGGTAAACCGTGGCGTGGCTGCGGTATTCCAGGCTGTGATTGTCGCGACCGCCCATGCGCTGAATCATGGCCACAAAGACAATGTCGTTGGTGGGATCCACCCAAAACCAGGTACCGGCCGCACCGTCCCAGAAGAAAGTGCCTTTGCCGTCGGGCAGCGCGGCCGTCGGCCGGATCGAATACCACCGCGCAGTTGAAGCCATAGCCAAACCCCGGACGCATGATGTGCTGGCCAATTCCGAATTCTCCGGTGAGCAGGTTGGCGGGCAGGTGATTGGACGTCATCAGCTTGACCGTGGCAGGAGCCAGGATGCGCTTACCTTCGAGCTCTCCGCCATTCCCCAGCATTTGAGCAAAGCGATAGTAGTCTTCGGCGGTGGAAACCAGGCCGCCACCGCCCGAAGGCATGGTGGGCTGTGTTGCATAACTCCATGGCGCGGCTTCCCGGCGGTGGGCCGGGTACAAGCTGCCCCTGCTCGTCGGCGTGGTAATTTGTGGCGAAGCGTGCACGTTTCTCCTGGGGAACAAAGAAGCCCGCATCCTTCATCTGCAGCGGAACGAAGATCTGATCGCGCATGAAGTCGGGCAGCGACTGGCCGGAGAGTTTCTCGACGATGTATCCCTCAATGTCCATGGAGACGCTATAGGTCCAGCCCTTGCCCGGCTGATAGTTCAAGGGAATCGTAGCCAGCTTGCCGATCATCTCCTGCAGGTTCGCCGAGTCCATCACTTTCTGGTCGTGGTACATCGCGTCCACCACCGTGTGGCCGGAGCCATAGGAGAAACCGGCGGAGTGCGACATGAGCTCCCGCATGGTGGGAGGGTGGTCGGGATCGACCAGGATCATCTTGCCGTTTGCATCGACGCCCTGAAAGACTTTGAGCTGCGCGAACTCCGGAATGTATTTCGCGATGGGGTCGGAGGGCAGCCACTTGCCTTGTTCGTAAAGGATCATCATGGCCACGCCGGTGACCGGCTTGGTCATGGAGTAATCGCGAAAGATAACGTCTTTCGTCATGGGCGCGCCGGTGGCCATGTATCGAGAGCCGTAGGTGCGATAGTCCACTACTTTGCCATGGCGCGCGAGAATGGTGACGGCGCCGGCCAGCTGCTTCTGGTCCACCTCTTGTTGGATCAATGCATGCAGGCTGTTCCAGCCGCTGGCTGGAAAAGCCGACGGTCTCGGGTTTCACCACGGTTACCTCGGCTGAGGGATGAACCGCCGTCTGCGCCTTGAACAGGAGATGCCGTGGCCATCAAGAGGCCTGCTGCAATCACGCTACCAGCGATACAAATTATTCTCATCGATTCCTCGTTGGCCTAGCTTACCGTATCCTCTTCGAAACCGGTTATAACAAGAAAGGGCGCGTGCTTACCGTCGAACCCGGCCGGAGTAGTATCCCTGAAACAGGATAATCAGGAAGAGAGATCTAGTTAGGGGAGTTACAGGAAAGGTGATTGCGACCAGCGGGAATGTCTTTGCAGATATGGAGCTGCCGGATGCCTTCTGAGCTGGACACCAAAGAGCGCCTCAGAGCCACGATTATCCGTGTGGTGGAACGGCGCGGGCTGACCCAAGCTGAAGTCGCGGC
This sequence comes from uncultured Acidobacteriaceae bacterium, assembly GCA_963821315.1. Lineage (GTDB taxonomy): Bacteria > Acidobacteriota > Terriglobia > Terriglobales > Acidobacteriaceae > PALSA-350. Next base: position 34,497 of record CAWGDP010000037.1, read on the forward strand.
AGCGCTCGAAATTAATCAGCCCAAAGTCTCCGCCCTGCTGCACTACAAGCTGGAAGGCTTCTCCGTCGAGCGCCTGATGCGCTTTTTACTAGCGCTTGGACAAGATGTCGAGATCGTCGTGAAGCCGAAGCCCCGCTCTCGTTCCGCTCGTATCGCGGTCTTCGCGGCCTGAACCTTGCGCCGTCGACAAGCGTCCAGAAGCAGCGTTTCTCAGGCGAATTGGTCCAAATCCATGCCCAGCTTGTAGGTTTCGCCATGCGCGAGGAGCTCCTCCCACGTAACCTCGCGTTTCTCGTACCCGGCCATGCGGCCGAGCATGCAGCTGAGAGCGGTCTCGACCCCAGCGGCTATCTGGTTGTGGCATGGGCCGGAGGTGATGCTGTCGATGAAGGTGCGCTCCTTATCCCTATCAGCAAACTGCGAGGTTGTCCTCAAAGCTGCCGTTGGCGGCGAATTTGGCGGGCGCCGCGGTGGTGTTCATCGAATCCTGCCAGACCCAGGCTTGGGAGCCCGTAATCTGCACCGCCCCGGAGTAGGGAACCGTCGCGGAGCCATTGCCTCCGTACAGACTGAGCCCAGCGTTAAAGCCGGGATTGCCAAACTGGGTGGAAGCGAAGGCGAAGTGAACCTCATCGGGATAAGTGAAGTCGACCTGGTAGTTATCCCAGCAGTCGCCGGCGTGGGTCAGGATATTGCGGCCTCCGGTTGCCGCGGCCTTCAGCGGATGAGCGCCGAGCATCCAGTTGCAGAGATCGATGATGTGGATGTTCTGCTCCACCAGGATGTCTCCGGAAAGCGCGCGATACCAAAGCCAGTTGCGCAGGCGGTACTCATCGGGCGAGGCGCCCGGGTGGACCTTCTCCTCCGAGGCAGGAGCATTGTAGTAACCGGCGACGGAGCCCATTTTGCCCAGGGCGCCGGCCTTGATCTTCTCCGCGATGGCAGCGATGGGCGGCGCGCTGCGGCACTGGAAACCGACATCGACGCTTTGCGTGGGCTTGACGCGTTTCGCGATCTCGAGCGCCTGCTTGGCCTGAACCACGTCGACCCCGACCGGTTTCTCGCAGTAGACATGCTTGCCCGCGGCGACCGCGGCTTCGAGATGCTGCACGTGAAAGAACGGCGGCGTGGAGATCTGAATGAGGTCGACATCCTTTGATGCCACCAGCTGTTCAAATGCATGCGGGCCGTGGAAGAGCAGCTTGCTGTCGATGGGTGCACGGCCCAGGCCGGCGTTGAGCTGATCGAAGTGAGCTGCGGCCCAGCGCTAACTTATCGGGAAAAATGTCGGCCAGCGCAACCACCTGGGCTGTAGTGCTTTTGGAAAACGAAGTGGAGACCGTGGTGCCGCGGTTACCGCAGCCAAGCAGACCCAGCCGTACGGCAGAGTTAGCCTGGTAACTAAACGCGGTGCTGGGCTTGAGAAGAAGCAGGCCACAGGCGCTTCCGGTTTGGAGAAATTGCCGGCGATTCATCATGCCATCACTTCGCGCAGTACGCGTTCGAGGAAGAGCTTTTCCTGACGCACATCTGCGACCTGTTGCGCGCCCGAGGTCTCGCGTTCGATGGAGAGAACGCCGGTGTAGCCCAGACGATGGAGCTTGGTGAATACGGTGCGGAAGTCGACTACGCCTTTGCCCATGATCACCTCTTCGCCCAGCTTGTCGGGGTCCTTCGGCCAGAGGCCATCCTTGGCATGGACATTACGGACATAAGGACCAACGATGTCGACCGCTTCGACCGGATTGGCCTTGCCGTAAAGGACCAGGTTGGCGGTGTCGAGGCCGACGCCGAGGTTGGGCATGGCAACGTCGCGGATGGCGCGCAACATGGTGATCGGGTGTCTCCTGGCCCGTCTCCATCAGGAAGTCTTGACCATTGCCCTGGCAGTGCTTGGCGACGGTGCGGATGGCTTCGACGGCTTGCGGATAGAGCGGGTCGGCCGGATCCTCGGGAATAAAACCACAATGGGTCTGCACCTGCAGAATGCCCACTTGCTTGGCGAAATCCGACACCTGGCGCAGGGCATCGATGCGCGCTGCGCGGGTCTTGGGGGGCACCAGGCCAATGGTCGACGGGCCACGGGTAAAGTTCCACTCCAGTGGCCCTGGGCCCACGACTTCGACGCGGTTGCGGTGAGCTGGTACTTGGCCAGCAGATCGCGGAATTGGGTAGCCAACGCCGGAGTAAAGTTGCCAATGTATTTGTCCAGAGACAGGAAGCAGGTGGAAAAGCCCAGCTCGTGCACCGCCCGGAAATGCTCTTCGGGGGAGCCGTAGGGAGTGATCACCCAGCCCAGGGCAAACGGCTTGAGGGCGCGGGTGGCGTGGCGCCGAGAGCCGAGGCGGGCTGGAGTAAATGATCAAGTACAGTGGCGGCGGCAAGGCCAGCGAAATGTCGTCGGTTCATCCAGTTCACTATAGGACAACAGGGGCAGGCGCGCCCCAAAAATCTGCGTCAGAGCCTCCCTGCAAAAATCCCACGGCTCGCTGCAAAGGCGTGGAAGGCAAGCAGGGAAGCGGCCATGCTCAATTGCATGAGAGTACCTATGCTGCTTCTGGCCGCCTTCGCCGTGACTCTTCCCAGTATTCCGGCGCGCGCGCAAGACTCTGCGCGGGCCTCCATCATGCAGGCCTATGAATTGTGGCGCGGCGGTCAGCCGAAGGCAGCCATTGCGATCCTGGAGCCCGTGTTGCGGCAGGACACGCTGGGCTTCACAGAAGAGGAACGCGGCGCCGCCTGGGATATTCTTGGGTCGTCTTACCAGGACCTGGAGACCTTTGATCGGGCGAGGCAGGCCTATGGGAAGGCGATTGACAAACTCTGCGATCGGTTCCGTCTGCGCAGGCCCAATATGCGGCGGCGCATCAACAATTTTGCCACCCTGGAACAGACGCTGGGGGAGAAGGACTCAGCGAAGGCGCTCAGTAAGAAGGCGGAGCGTATTTACGAGCAACTCGGAGATCCTGCTGGCGATCGCCATCGCGTCCACCAATCTTGCCGGGATTGCGTGCTCCCAGAAGGATTTCAAGACGGCGCGACGCTCGCTCGCAACGGCCATCGAGGAAGCGCAAGCCACCACCCAATTGAAGGACGATGATATGCAGACCATGTACGCGGTGCAGGAGCGCACTGGCATTGCATGACGGAAAGAACGAGGAGGCGATTTCCTCGATCCAACAAGCGATCGACCGCTGGACTCATGGTCATGGACCCGGCTATTTCATGCTTGCCACCGGATATCTCTTGCGGGCGCAAGGCATGGGCAAAATCTGGAGACTATGCCCACGCCCTGGCAGACGCGCAGCATGCACTGGCCATCGATCGACGTGGCCATAGGCAGAAATACCCTTGGCTATTTGACCGCGGAGACAGTATACGCGCAGATTCTCAGGGCTTCTGGAGCTAAGGAGCAAGCGTCACGGCTCAAGAAAGAAGCCAGCAGCGCGCTGGCCGAACTTAGAGTCGCGGCAGTGCAACGGATGTACCATAGATGCCAACGGTTTCAGGTAAGCGGGTTACCAAACCCCGGCATGGCGACAAGAAAGGATGCCAATGAACTCTCGAACAGCCTACATCGAACCCTGGTTGGTTCCGGTTGAGCGCACCGGCTCCGTGCCCGCGGCCAGCGGCCGGAAACTTTGGTGCAATGGGCACGTAGTCATATTTTCGCTTGCGCTCGCTCTTGCCCTGGTCACTGCAAGCGAGTGTCATTCGATCACCCATATTCCGTCGCTGCTTTATGGTTTGGCGCTGTGGGGATGGTGGGCTTGCGTCGCCAGCGCTCTTTGGAAGATAGGTGAGCGCGTGCCTCTCATGTCGAGCTTGACTCCGATGACCACCGCCACGCATGTGCTGGCGGCATCGGCGCTGGGCGTGGTGCATCTTCTCTTGCTTGGGAGTGTCGGCTTTAGCGTACCGGGATGGCAGGCGAAAGCAAGCGCGCTCTCGGTATGGACCAGCGCGTTCTGCATCAATCGTTTTGGCATGGAGCTGCTGATGTACGGGTTCGTTTTCGGGCTCACTGCGGTGATCCAGTTGCAGATTCGCGCACAGCGCGAGGCCATGCGATCTCTGGAGTTGCAACGGCAGCTCTCTGCCGCCCACCTGCGTGCGCTGCAGATGCAGATGGAACCGCATTTCCTCTTCAATACCTTGAATGCCATCACCACGCTGGTTGAACTGGGAAGGCAGCAGGCTGCGGCCGAGATGCTTGGGCATCTGAACGCACTTTTGAAGACTACGCTGGCCAGGACAACTCCAGAAAAGGTTCCCTTGTCGCAGGAGCTGGAGTTTGTGGGTAACTACCTGGCCATCGAACAGGTCCGCTTTGCCGACCGGCTTCGGGTTGAAATGAACGTTGACCCGAGCGCGGTCGACGGCCTGGTGCCCAGCTTTCTGCTGCAGCCGATTGTGGAGAATGCGATCCGGCACGGGATTGCGCGGTGCGAGCACTACGGGCTGGTGGAGGCATCGGCCATACGCGACGGAGATGAGCTCCATTTGCGGGTCCGCGACACCGGTAGCGGGAGGGTGCACGCGCAACATAATGGACACGGCATCGGACTCAGCAATACGCGCGAACGCCTCGACCACTTTTACCATGACGGTTACAAGATGGAGGCGCAGCCGCTGACTGCAGGCGGATTTGAGGTGGCCATCACCATCCCCTACGAATGCCAGGGCGTATGAAGATCAAAGCCCTCATTGCGGATGACGAGCCACTGGCGCGGGAGCGGCTAAGCTTTCTGCTGTCCGGGCAGGAAGAGGTGGAGGTAGCCGGAGAGTGCCGCAACGGTAAGGAGGTCATTGCCGCGCTGAAGAAGAGCCGGTTTGATGTTCTGTTTCTCGATATTCAGATGCCGGGAAGAAGCGGATTCGAGGTTATCGAGCAGATCGGCCCGGCGCAGATGCCGGTCACGGTATTCGTCACCGCGCACAATGAATACGCAGTGCAGGCCTTTGAAGTGCATGCGCTGGATTATCTGACCAAGCCGGTAGAACCGGAGCGGTTGCAGGCAACCCTGGTTCGGGTGAGGGAACGCATTGCTTCGCATGCGGCGTTGATCACGCACGAGCAGATGAAGTCGGTGCTCAGCAGCCTGGAAAATGGCGGTGTGCCGCGGCAGGATTTTCCCAGGCGCCTTCTGGTTCATAACGGAGCGAAGGATTCGTTCGTCAACGTCAACGAGATCGATTGGATTGAAGCGGCGGATTATTACGCCTGCCTGCATGTCGGGGCTAAATCTTTTATGTTGCGCGAGACCATCAAGGAATTATCTAATACGCTGGATTCTGCTAAATTTGTACGCATCCATCGCTCCATCATTGTCAACGTAGAGCAAGTGAGCGAGATCTTCCGCGAAGGGCAGAGCGAAGGATCAGTCGTGCTCAAGAATGGGCAGCGGCTGAGGATGAGCAAAGCTGGTTGGCAGAGCTTGCTTGCGGTGAGTCAGCGGTAACTGTTTTTTTGGAGGCCGGCTTTGCAACGGCGAACCTTTCTTTCTGGCGCAGCACTGGCGCTGGCTTCTCGTATCGTGCCCTCCCACCGGTCGCTTGCCCAGGACACTCCTCCTCATCGCCTGCCGCCGACCGATCATCATTATCGCCGGGTGCAGTCCTATATCGAAGAGGTCCCCGAGCCCGGATACCATTGGGCTTCGCCGGCGGCGTACGAAGCCTTTCTCGACATGAAGTATGGGGTGCGCATTCACTGGGGCCTGTATTCCGTTGCCGGTCTCGCTCACGAGTCCTGGCCGTTTCTCGAGCTTAGCTACGCGGAACGCGCCCACTACAACGAAATCTACAAGAGCTGGAACCCAACCGGCTTTGACGCGGATGCCTGGACGTCTCTGTTCGCCGATAACGGCATGCGGATGTTTGCCTTCACCACCAAGCATCACGAGGGCTTCTCCCTCTTCGACACGCGCACGCGCGTCAAGCAGCGGATTCGCTGGGATGCGGCCGGTGGTCCCGCCCTGGAGAATTGCGACCTGGCCTATTCCATCATGGAGACCCCCTTCCGCAGGGATATTGTGAAGGAGCTTTGCGCGGCAGGCCACAAGCGAGGTTTGCGCATCGCTCTGTATTTTTCCCACCCCGATTGGTACGACGCAGATTTCCGCCCTTATGCCGATCATCCCGCGCAGGTTCCTTCCTCCGCGGAGCTCGACCCGGAATGGATGGACTCCCGCAAGCGCTTAGGGAAGCTGATCTGGATGGCCCCTGATCCTTCGCCCGAAGAGGTCACCCGCATGATGGCACGGCACCGGGCGCAAATCGAAGAGCTATTGACCAACTACGGCGAGATTCAAATGCTCTCGCTGGATCAATGGCTGGGGCCAAAGGTGTGGCCGCAGCTAAGGCAGACCTTGTTCCGCATCCGCGAACTGCAACCGAATGTGATGATTCGGGCGCGCGGTATCGGCAACTACGGCGATTACTATACGCCGGAGGGGTTTATTCCCGGGGACAAGTCGAACACCGGCATTCCCTGGATGGTGATCTATCCTCTGGCCAGCGGTTTCTCTTATGATCCGGATCCCGCGCACTACAAGGGAGCGAAATGGATCGTGGATAACATTATTGACACCGCGGCCAAGGGAGGCAGTTTCCAGGTGGGCATCGGGCCGGATGCTACGGGCCGGTTCCATCCGACGGCGATCGAGCAGGTAAAGCAGGTTGGGGGCTGGCTCAGAACATGTGGTCCGGGGATATACGCGACGCGAGCACGGGCTGGCGACTTGTGGCGCGAGGGAGAGACGATCCGCTTCACACGGTCGAAGGACAACCAGACCATTTACTGCTTTGCGCTGGAATGGCCGGGCAAGGTTCTCCAGCTCCGTTCCGTGCGGCCCAAGGCTGGCAGCCGAATCTCCATGTTCGGGTATCCAGATGCTTTGCGATGGAAGTACGATTCTGCTACTGGGCTGAGTATCGAGATCCCGGAGGCACGCAGGTCCAGCGAGTATGCATGGGGTTGGACGATTTACGCGTGAGGATTTGCTATGTTCGATTGGATTATGATGCTTTTGCGGAAGGCCAGACGCTGAAGTGTCTGCGTGGGACCTACTCTCTCTAGAGTGAGTCCGAGCCAGGACCATGTCCCATAAGCGCTAACTTGTTTAGGGTGTTTTCGTCAAAACTCCCACAGAATGTCATCCTGAGACTGTGACTTTATTGCCAGACGCCCCTAAGCCTGTCCTGATGTACAATAAAGTTACAGACTCTCAGGATGACGATTCTGTGGGAGAACTAACGGAACGGAGACCTTTGTGCGGGAGCCGGGGCGCACCGCAGATCCCTCGGCTGCGCTCGGGATGACAAGTGGAGGGTGGTCGCTTTTATTAGAGGCCGTTAGATCGGATGGACAGAAAAGAAACAGCAGGTCCCTCCACTACGCTGCGTTAGCGCTTATGGGACGTAGTCGTGACGGCTGAAAATTACCCAGGTTGCGATCCTGGGGTAGTTCTAACTCCGCGACTGGATTGTTCGCAATTCGGGGCAGCCAACCCAGGACTACGTCCTGGGCTACGCTCAGTCGTCCCTACGGAGTCTGGGTCGTAGCACATCGGAGCTGAGCTAGAGTTGACCATTTCCGTATCAATGACGATGAATTCTGCTGGTTAATTCGTATAGCTTTTCGTCGATTTCTTAGCTACGACACAGACTCCTACGGGACTCAATTTGGAAAGAGTAGCCTTGTCGGAGGACAGTTACTGCTGCCCGCTGCTAGCGGACATTGCGTTTGGGTTGGTTGGGCTTTCGGTTATGTTGACGAAGGTGGCCGCTCCGGCGCGGGCCATGGAGAGAATCCTGCCAGGGAAAATGCCCAGGATGAAGGTAGCGGAAACCGTGAGCAGCAGCGCAATGGTGAGTGAGCCTTTCAGCCGCGGCACCAACTGCACTGGCGCGTCGTCCGCAGGCTTGCCATAAATAGACATGAGCAGCCGCAGATAGTAGTAGCAGGCAACGCCGCTGTTCACCAGGCCGATGACGGCCAGCCATACCTCACCCGCGTGCAGAGCCGCGGTGAAGACGTAAAACTTGCCGAAAAAGCCACCGGTAAAGGGAATCCCAATCAGCGAAAGCAGAAAGCAGGCCAGCGCGCCGCCAAGCAGCGGCGACCGGTAGGCCAAACCGCGATAGTCGGCGACCGAGAGCAGCCGGTCGTCAAAGCCGCCGGCGTGGCTGATGATGGCAAAGGCGCCCACGTTCATGGCCGCATAGGCCGCAGTGTAGAACATCGCCGCAGCGATGCCTTCGCTGGAAAGGGCGGTGAAGGCGACCAGCGTGTAGCCGGCATGGGCAATCGAAGAATAGGCCAACAGCCGCTTTACATTGTGCTGGCGCAGCGCGCCCAGGTTGCCCACCGTCATAGAGAGTGCAGCCATGATCCAGACAAGCAACAGCCAATGTGCGTGCAATGCCGGATACGCGCCGTACAGAATGCGCAACAGCACGGCGAAGGCGGCAACCTTGGGGCCAGTGGACATCAAGGCAACCACCGGAGACGGGGCCCCTTCGTACACATCGGGGGTCCACACCTGAAATGGCGCGGCAGAAACCTTAAAGCCGATGCCGATCAGAATCATGGCCACGGCCAACGTAGCGAAGCCCGGGGACGGGCTCTGGGCAAGACCGGCAGCTATCTCGGCAATGTTGGTGGTTCCCGTAGCGCCAAAGCTGAGAGCGATGCCGTAGAGGAAGAAGGCGGTGGCAAACGAGCCGAGCAGAAAGTACTTCAATCCGGCTTCCGGGCTCTTGCCACTGCGCTTGCGAATGGCGGCCAGGATGTAAGTGGCGATGGAGGAAATTTCCAGGCTGATGAAGACCAACAGCAGCTCCACCGCACTGGACATCAGGCACATGCCCATGGCGCCAAAAAGGACCAGGGAATAGTACTCGGCCGGCCTTTCCTTGCTGCCATCGAAGACGTCAAAGGCGATCAGCAGCGCGATCAGAACTATGCCGCAGATCAAGACGTGGAAGAAGACGCTGAAGGCATCGGTCTGCACGGTGCCATAGAAAGCCGTTCCCGGCGCCAGTCCCAATTGCCAGATGCTGGCCAGCAAAGCACCAATGACGCCGACCAGGGCGAGCACGCCGATGGGCTTACGGGTCATGCCCGGCGGCATCAAGGGCTCGATCAGCATGATGAGCACGCCGGTGATGATGAGCCATAGCTCGGGCAGAATGCGGTAGACCTGAGGCACTTGCATCACTGTCTCACCGCAATGCCCAGGGTGGGCGCCGGCGCCGGCGAGGCCAGCTTCACGAGTGCGCCATCAATGGCGCGCATCCAGATGGGGGAAGCGACGCCCATCACCAACATGAGAACGGCCATAGGCCACACGGCAACGTGTTCCCGGCCGCCCATATCCACTACCTTCAGTTCTGTAACCATCTTGGATACGTCACCGTAGAAGACGCGCTGAATCATCCACAGCATGTAGGACGCGCTCAGGATGACGCCAACCGTGGCCGCCGAGACCCAGGCAACATGGCCGGGGAAACTGCCGCTGAGGATGAGAAACTCACCCACAAACCCGTTCAGCAGCGGAAGGCCGATCAGCGCGAGCGAGCTGATGACAAACAAGGTGGCCAGGCTTGGCATCTGCTTGGCTAAGACCGCCGTAAGAGGCAATCTCGTAGGTTCCATAACGTTCGTACATGAAGCCAAGCAGAATGAGAAGCGCGCCGACGGTGATGCCCTCATTCAGGGTCTGATAGAGCGCGCCGTCCAGGCCCGAGACCGCAAAGCCAAAGATGCCCAGGATGCAAAAGCTGAGCGAGCTGACGGTGGAGAAGGCCACCAGCCTCTTCATATCTGTCTGCACCAGCGCTACCAGCGCGCCGTAGAGAATCCCTATCACCGCCAGCGCGATCATCCACGGCGCCACCTGGCGGGCCTGGGCAGGGAAGAGGCCGAGATTGAAGCGCAGGATGGAATAGAGACCCAGCTTGCCCGCGACCACCATGGCCAGCGCGGCGGGCGCTTCGCTGAAGACATCCCCTAGCCAGCCATGCAAAGGAAAGACCGGGACTTTGACGGCGAACGCGAAGAGAAATGCCAGGGAGGCCCAGAAGAGCGCCTTGGGCGCAAAGTTCACCGTATCCTGCGCCAGGATCGACTGCAGGCGAACAAAGTCAAAGGTGCCGGTCTTGGCATACAGCCAGACAATCGCTACCAGCAGCAGCGCCGAGGGCAGGAAGGTATAGACGAAAAACTTGATCGCCGCCTCGGTCCCGCGATCCCGGCCGAACATGGAGATAATGATCGCCATGGGCACCAGCGTCAGCTCCCAGAAGGCGTAGTAGAGGAACATGTCGAGGGAGACGAAGACACCGATCATCGCCGTCTGCTGCAGCAGGAAGAAGAAGTAGAACTCCTTGGTGCGGTGATTGATGGCCTTCCAGGAGGACAGCACACCGAGCGGGGCGAGAAAGCCGGTCAGCACCACCAGCCACATCGAGATGCCATCCACACCCAGGTGATAACGAATGGCAGGGCTGGCGATCCAGGCCTGGTCGACTTCAAATTGAAAGCCCGATTGACCATAGACGTAATGGAACGGCAAATGGAGCGTCAGCCCAAAGGTGACCAACGTCGTCACCAGCGCGAACCATTGGATGATGCGGCCCCGCCGCGGAAGCAGAGCCACGACCACCGCTCCTACAGCGGGCACAAAGGTCGTAAGCGTCAATATCGAATCGTTCAGCACAAATCGTCCCTTGCTAGCCTTTAGAGTTGCATGGAGAAGCCGAAGTAGGTAATCAGGAGCAGGGCCGCGGCGCCAAGCGCCAGCCACCCGGCGTAGGAACGGATGTTTCCCGACTGCACTCGCTGGACAATCGCCCCTACACCGCGCACACCGTATGCCGCCAGGCCGCCACCCCCGTCGACGACTCCGCGATCGGCTACGCCCCATAACAAGTTGCGGGTAATGAAGAGCAGGGGAGCCACGATGAGCCGCGGTGTAGATCTGGTCGATCCAGTACTTGTGGACCAGCAATGAATAAAGACCCTGAACGCGCTCGACCAGCTGATCGGCCAGGCCGGGCTTGCGGCGGTAGAGCAGATCGGCAAAAAACCAGCCGATCGCCGCCATGACCACGGAGAGGATGCTAAACATGCGCTCCTGACCTTCCGTGCCCTCGCGGCGGGGTTGCGGAGCAGAGAGGGCGGCAGCGCGTTGGACGCCTTGCTCGTCCATGGCGATGCGGGTCTGCTCGTAGCTGGGCGCGGGGTTGATCACCGGATCGAGGAAGTGCGCGAACTGGTCGCCGCCGCCGAGCGCTTTGGGAATGCCAATCCAGCCTCCGGCGACGCGCATAGCACGGCCAACAGGATGAGCGGGGTCAGCATCGACCAGGGACTCTCGTGGGGATGCGCATCGTGCGACCGGAGCTCACCGAAGAAGGTGAGGTACCACAGGCGGAACATGTAGAAGGCGGTGAGCAGAGCGGTTACGAGACCGACAAACCAGAGGATCGGCCCCGCCGTCGGGGAGAGAAAGGCCTGGTAGAGAATCGCGTCTTTGCTGAAGAAGCCGGAGAAGGGCGGGATGCCGGAGATGGCGAAGACCCCGGCGCTCATGGTCCAGAAGGTGATGGGCACGGATTTGCGCAGGCCGCCCATGGCGCGCATGTCCTGCTGGCCGCCCATGGCATGGATGACGGATCCGGCGGCCAGGAAGAGCAGGCCCTTGAAGAAGGCATGCGTCACCAGGTGGAAGATGGCCGCGGAGTAAGCCGCGGCTCCGCAGGCCAGGAACATGTAGCCGAGCTGGGAGATGGTGGAGTAGGCGAGCACGCGCTTGATATCCGTCTGCACCATGCCGACGGTGGCGGCAAACAAGGCCGTGGCGGCGCCGATGATGGCGACCACGCCGAGCGCGAAGGGCGAGCGGTCAAAGAGCACATGCGAGCGCACCACCATGTAGACGCCGGCAGTCACCATGGTGGCGGCATGGATCAGGGCGGAGACCGGAGTGGGGCCTTCCATAGCGTCCGGCAACCAGACGTACAGCGGAATCTGCGCGGACTTGCCGGTAGCGCCGAGCACCAGCAGCAACGCAATGGCGGTGAGGAAGCCACCTTGCATCTGCGGGATTCGCGGTGATGGTGCTGAACACCTGGCTGGAAGCTGAGGGAGCCGAAGTGGGCGATCATCAGGAACATCGCGAGCAGAAAGCCGAAGTCGCCGATGCGGTTCAGGATGAACGCCTTCTTGCCGGCATCCGCAGCCGATTCGCGCAGGTAGTAAAAGCCGATCAACAGGTAGGAGGCGAGTCCCACGCCCTCCCAGCCGACGAACAAGAGCAGGAAGTTCTCCGCCAACACCAGCGTCAGCATGAAGAACATGAACAGGTTGAGGTAGGCGAAGTAGCGCCAGTATCCGTCTTCCTCCGCCATGTAGCCGACGGAGTAGATGTGAATGAGAAAACCTACGCCGGTGACGACCAGCAGCATGACCAGCGTCAGCGGATCGAGCAGAAAGGCAAAATCGGCGCGGAAGGCCGAGGTTTCCATCCAGGGAGCCGGCAGCCGCTCGACATAGGGCATACTAAGCCCGCTGAAGCGGAAGGCGATGCCCAGGACCAGCGCCAGCGGGGCCGCGGTAAAGAGCAGGGCAATGGTCGAGACGAGCGCCTTACCCAGAAAACGGCCTAGCAATCCATTCAGCAGAAAGCCGACGAAGGGCAGCAGCGGGATCAACCACAGATGGAGGGATGGATTTCCGTTCATAGTTTCATCAGGTTGATTTGATCGACGTTGAGCGTACTCCGCGAGCGGAAGATGGCAATGATGATGGCCAGGCCCACTGCGGCCTCCGCGGCAGCGACGACCATCACGAAAAAGACAAATATCTGGCCTTGCAGCCGGTGCCATTGATACGCGAAGGCGACAAAGGTCAGGTTCACCGCGTTCAGCATGAGCTCAATCGACATGAAGACGGTGATGATGTTGCGCTTGATGAGGAAGGCGCCCACCCCGATAGAGAAGAGGATGGCGCTGAGCACAAGGTAGTAAGCGATGGGAATCGTCATGTCAGTGCTCCCTGCTGGCCAGCGCAACCGCGCCCAGGATGGCAATGAGGATCAGAACCGACGTTACTTCGAAGGGAAGCAGCAGGTCGCGGAAGAGCACCTTGCTGAGGTCGCTGGTCGAAACCACGTAATCCCCCAGCCGGGCCTTGGCCAGGTGGGTGTGTGGAGAAAGAAAGATAAATCCCAACAGGCAGACCAGGACCGCTACTCCGGGAATGCCTACGATGTAGGCGGCGCCGCTGCCGTGGGTACGTTCTTCCACTCCGGCATTGAGCAACATGATGACGAAGGTAAACAGAACCATGATGGCGCCGGCATAGACGATGACCTGGGCGGCAGCCAGGAACTCCGCACCCAGCAGGAGGTAGAGCACGGCCAGCGAGCTCATCACCACAATGAGTGAGAGGGCGCTGTTGATGGGATGGCGCTGGAACAGCAGGTTCAAGGCTCCTGCTACGCAAAGGCCGCCAAAGAAGATGAAGAGAACCAGATACATGGTAGTGCTTTTCTCCTAGATCGGGCCCGAAGCTGATTGTAGAACACCTTTCGTGCCGCGGAGTTCGCGCTAGGCGAGCCATAGGCTGGTGGCCACAATATTGGCGATGGCCAGGGGCATCAGGAACTTCCAGCCAAAGCCCATCAGTTGGTCGTAGCGGAGCCGTGGTAACGTGCCGCGTACCCATATATAGAGAAACAAGAAACAGAAAACCTTCAATACGAACCAGAAGACCGGTAGCAGGGCCTGAAGCACGATCCCACCAAAAGAGGGAATCAACGACCCGAAGGGACTGGTCCATCCGCCGAAGAAGAGTAGCGTCGCTACGCAGCCTACGGTGATCATGTTGGCATACTCGGCCATGAAGAACATGGCAAACTTCATCGAGCTGTATTCGGTGTGATAGCCGGCCGTTAGCTCCGTCTCCGCCTCAGGCAGATCGAATGGGGCGCGGTTGGTTTCGGCATAGGCCGCCGTGAGGTAAATGAAGAAAGCGACGAATTGGTAGCCGCCAAAGACATTCCATGACAAGAGGCCATGGGCCGATTGGCTATCCACGATGGTGCGCAGGTTCAACGACCCGGCCCGCAGCACCACGCCTACCAGAGAAAGCCCCAGGGCAAGCTCATAGCTGATCACCTGGGCACTGGAGCGCAGGGCTCCCATGAGCGAGTATTTGTTGTTGGACGACCAGCCTGCCAAGGCGATGCCATAAACGCCGACCGAGGTGACGCCGAGAATCACCAGTAACCCGATATTCACATCGGCGATCTGGAACATATCCACGCCGTGCCAGGTGATGCGCGCCCCGAAGGGTACGACAGAAATCGAAATCAAGGCGCAGCCAAGGGCAATCATGGGCGCCAGAATGTACAGCGGGCGATCCACGTTGGTGGGGATGATGTCTTCCTTTAGAAAGAGCTTGAGGCCGTCCATCATGGGCTGCATCAGGCCGAACGGTCCAACGCGGCTGGGCCCCCAGCGATTTTGAATGCGCCCCACGAGTTTGCGTTCAAGCAGCACCGTGTAGGCAACGGCGCCGAGAAAGATCGCCAGCACGACCGCAATCTTCAAACAACTCAGAAGGAAAAAGATCAGGAAGCTCACAGGTTTTTTTCGCTTTCTTTACTCGCCTTGGTGTTTCAGGGCTAAATAGACTGCGGAAAACCGAAGGTTACAGCAGGTCCCTCCACTGACGCTTTCGCTCCGGTCGGGAAGACAATGTCTGTGGGAGGATTAACAGCTACGTCTGACCGCTTTTCGGGCATTGCCCGAGCAGAATTGTCATCCCGACCGAAGCGTAGCCAGTGGTTAGGGACCTGCGGTTTAAATCTCCCGGTTCTCACGCATGCTCTGAAGGCCCTGCTAGCTGCGCTTAAACCCGCAGCTCCAATCTTACCTTTAATCCGCGGCTGTTTCTGTGGGTTTGGTGGCGTGCGATTCCATGACCGAGTGCAAGGTGTTGCTGTAACGGCCTAAGGTGCCGGAGGTGAACAGTGTGTCTTCGGCGGGCAGAATCAGTGCATGGCGCTCAGGGCCGGCTTCAATCTGCACCAGCGATGATTGCACATGGACGTCGTTCCCGGCCAACAACTCCAGACGCGAGACCTGGTAGCCGGGCACCAGCCGCTGGATCTCATCAAGAATGGCAAAGGGGTCGAAGGGGCTAAGCTTCGGCTCCAGGTTTTGCGCCGCCAGCCATACGCTGTGACGGTCCGCTTCGCCGGACTGCGCGCCGCGCGTCTGCCCCATGTCGGCATGGACTCCGCGGCCGAACGGAACCAGCTTTTTGGGGTCTGCGCCCATGGTGTCGGCAAGCCGCACCATCAACTCGAAGTCGCTGCGCACGCCGGCCCGGTCGCCTGCCTTCTTGACCAGTTGCTGGTCGCCGTAGGTGTTGGTGACCGTACCGGACTTCTCATAGAGATTGGAGGTGGGCAACACCACGTCCGCCAGCAGCGCCGTCTCGGTCAGGAACATATCCTGCACCACGACGAAGGTCTTTTTGAGCGCGGCCGGGTCAATGCCGTAGCGGGCGATGGGATTGGCGCCCACGACGTAGAGCGCGGCCAGCTCACCGCGTTCAGCGGCATCGAACATCTCCACCAGGTCCATGCCCGGAGTCTTAGGCAAAGTGTCGCCATACTCCTCAGCAAAAGGGCCACCGTGATCCACGGGCACATAGCCGGGCAGCAGGCCAGGGAGTAAGCCCATGTCCGCGGCGCCGCGGGAATTGACGTAGTCGCCCAGGCAGGCAAAGCGAGCATTGGGCAGCGCCAAACCGAACTTCACCAGCTGCTTCGATATCGCGGCCGCGGAACTCCGAACCAAAGATGATCAGCAAGTTGGGCTCGGCGCGCAGCGCGTCACGGAACTTCTTCGCCTCGTCCAGCGACTGGGCGCCAGGGAAGGTGGCCTCCTCGCCGGCCAAAAAGCGTACGGCGCTGGCGTAGCCATCCTGAGGAATGACGAGCGATTCGTGCGCCTGCCGCTCCAGCTTGATGCCGGCATGGTTCACCAGGTAGATGCGGGCATTGTTGTGGCGCACATTGGTGCGCAGGTTCCAGGCCAGGAGCAGGATGCTGCTCGGTGGGATCGTTCCCCAGCACCAGGATCGCCGGCGTGGTCATGGAGTCGCGCAGCGATGCAGCGCGGTCCTTCTGTCCGGAGATGGCGCGGGCAAAGGCGGTGTAGTCGGCGGTGCGGTGATGATCGATGTTGTTGGTTCCCAGCACCGTCCGGGCCAGCTTCTGCAGCAGGTAGTTCTCTTCGTTGGTGGTGCGGTTGGAGCCGATGACGCCGATGGCGCTGCCGCCGCGGCTCTCGCGAATCTCACGCAGCTTGTTGCCTGCGTGCGCCAACGCCTGCTCCCAGCTCACTTCTGCAAACTTGCCGTCTGCCTGGCGTAGGAGTGGCTTGGTCAACCGGTCGGTGTGGTTGGCAAAGTCGAAGGCGTAGCGTCCCTTGATGCACAAGAACTCGCCGTTGATGCCGCTCTTGTCGCGGTTGTCGCCGCGCAGAATCTCGGAGCCGTTAATGACGCTGCGCACGCCCAACGTGGTCTTGCATCCATCGCCGCAGTGGGTGCAGACGGTGGAGACGTGGTTCATCTCCCAGGGGCGGGTTTTATAACGATAGGCACCCGAGGTGAGCGCGCCCACAGGGCAAACGTCGATGCACATGCCGCACTCTTCGCAGTCCAGGTGATCGCCCTGGTTGGGGGCGATGATGCTGGTAACGCCGCGATTCTGCACCCCCAGCGCCCACACGTCCATGCCCTCGCCGCAGGTGCGCACGCAGCGATAGCAGAGGATGCAGCGCGGGCGGTCGAAGTAGACCACCGGGGACCATTGCTGTTCTTCACGGTGCTGCTTGACTTCGGTGTAGAGCGACTCATGGGCGCCGTACTTGAAGGTCATGTCCTGCAGCTCGCACTCACCGCCGGCATCGCACACCGGGCAGTCGAGAGGATGATTGCCGAGCAGCAGTTCCACCGTGGCTTTGCGCGCCTGGGCAATCTCGTCGCTTTCAGTCGTGACCACCATGCCCTCGGCAACCGGGGTGGTGCAGGCGGTTTGCAGCTTGGGCACCTTTTCCAGGCGCACCAGGCACATGCGGCAAGCTCCGCACAGCGAAAGGCCGGGGTAGTAACAGAACGCGGGAACCGCGATACCCGCGGCACGGCAGGCCTCAATCAACAGGGTGCCTGCGGGTGCGGTGACCTTCTTGCCATCGACGGTAAAGGTTACGTCAGCCATGGATTCCTATCTTGGTTGTGGGCGGGCGTCATACGCCGGCCAGGGCCGCTTCCGCCTGATGGGCGTAAGGACACGGTTTGCCATCCAGGTGGTCTTCAAACTCTTTGCGGAACTTGTCCACGAAGGCGATGGTGGGCATGGCCGCAGCGTCGCCCAAAGGACAGAAGGTGCGACCCAACATGTTCTGCGCCAGGTAGCGGACATTGTCGATATCCTTGGCCACGCCGCCGCCGGTATGAATGCGCGTCAGCGTCTTCTTTAGCCAGTCGGTGCCTTCGCGGCAGGGAATACACCATCCACAGCTCTCGTGCTGGTAAAACTTCATGGTGCGCAGGGCAAACTCCACCATGCAGACGGTGTCGTCCAGAACCACCACGCCGCCGGAACCGAGCATACTGCCGGCCTTGCCTACCTGGTCGAAGTCCATGCCGATGTCGATTTCGTGGGGCAGAAGCACGGGGGTCGAGGATCCGCCGGGCACGACGGCTTTGAGTGACCTGCCGTCGTTGATGCCGCCGCCAACCTCGTAGATCATCTTCTTGAGGTTGTAGCCCATGGGCAACTCGTAGACGCCGGGCTTGGCCACGTCGCCGCTGAGACAGAAGAGGCGCGTGCCGCCGTTACGCTCGGTGCCGATCTTGGCGTACTCTGCGCCCCCGATGCGGAAGATGTGGGGCACGGTGGCCAATGTTTCAGCATTGTTAATAACGGTGGGCCCGCCGTAGAGCCCTACCACTGCGGGAAAGGGCGGACGAATGCGGGGAATGCCGCGCTTGCCTTCCAGCGATTCCATCAAAGCGGATTCTTCGCCTACTTCGTAGGCGCCCGCTCCGGTATGGGAGATCACGTCGAAATCGACGTTGCTGCCGAAGATCCCTTTGCCCAGAAAGCCCTTGGCATAGGCGTCGTCGATGGCTTTCTCCATGATCTTGAGCAGGTAGCGATACTCACCGCGGAGGTAGATAAAGCCCATCTTCGAGCCAATGGCCAGGCCGGCGATGATCACACCCTCGATCACCGAGTGGGGATCGTGCTCAAAGATCAGCCGGTCTTTGCAGGTGCCCGGCTCGCTCTCATCTCCATTGACCAGGACGTATTTGGGCTTTGCGGATTGCTTGGGGACGAAGGACCACTTCATGCCGGTAGGGAAGCCGGCGCCCCCGCGCCCGCGGAGGTTCGACACCTTCATCTCGGCAATGATTCCTTCCGGGCCCAGCTCGATGGCCTTGCGGGCGGACTTATAACCGTCCAACTCGAGATACTTATCGATGTCGGTCGCTCCCTTGCCGAAGCGGAACGAGAGCAACTTCACTTCATCTGGATGGGAGACGAGATAGGCCATGCATTTCTCCGGGTAGACGTGCCTAGTTCCTGGAGCGGTAATCTTCGAGAATTTTGTCCATCGAGTCCGCTGTCAAATTTTCGTGAAAATCGTAATTTACCTGGACGGCGGGAGCCCAACTGCAGGCGCCGATGCACTCCACTTCTTCCAATGAAAAAACCTTATCCGGCGTGGTTTCCTTGTTCCCAATGCCTAAACGCTGTTTGCAATGGGCCAACAGCTCGTTGCCACCGCGCAACATGCAACTGATGTTGGTGCATACCTGTACATGATACTTGCCCGCCGGGGCGGTGCGCATGAGGGAGTAATAAGTGATGACGTCGCGCACATCCAGCTCGGTAATCCCAATGCGGGCAGCCACTTCGCTGATCACCGCCGGGGAAAGATAGCCCACCTCATCCTGGGCATAGAGCAGCATGGGGATCAGGGCCGAGCGGCGCAGGGGATAAAGCGTCACCATGCGGTCAAAGCGCGCGGCCAGGGCGGGACTGAAGATGGTCTTTATCTGTGTGCTCATAATTTTGCGTCAGGGTTATAAAGTGGAACCGCAGGTCCCTCCACTACGCTCAGGATGACAAATTTGCTGCACAACCTACAATGTCATGGATGAATCGTGGGAGCTAACGCGCTGGCCGATTCATCCTCGATTACCTTGCCTCGCCCCAGGTGGTCGAGCCAGTCGATGGCTGCCGCATCGAGTTCCTTCGGTCCAATCGGGAAGGTAAGCTTGCCGTCCTCTTCGATCCGGAATGCACCGCACTCTTCCCGTTCCGGATGAGTGACGCACCAGTTTCCCTCGCCGTTGTCGGGACCAAATTGAAGGCTCAGCACTGAGTCCTCATGTTTGACGGTTGCCTGGTTCGAGCCACTGGTCACTATATATGGCTTGCCGTCTAAGACTCGCTGCATGCGCATAGACGCGGAGCATGCTCACCAGCGATTCCCAAACGTGCGCGCGAACGTCGGTAGGATCGCTCATCGGTCGATTTCTCCGAGCACGATGTCGATGGACCCGATCACGGCGACCACATCAGCCAGCAAACGCCCGACGCACATGGTTTCCAGGGCCTGCAGCGAGGCAAACGTGGGGTTGCGCATGTGCACCCGATAGGGCTTGGCCGTGCCGTCGCTGACTACAAAGTACCCCATCTCCCCACGAGGAGATTCGATCGCCTGGTAAACCTGGCCGGCGGGCACCGCGAACCCTTCGGTCACGATCTTGAAGTGGTAGATGAGCGACTCCATCTGGGTCTTCATCTTTTCCCGGTCGGGCAGTACCACTTTGGGCGCGTTGGCCTTCAATGGCCCTTGCGGCATGCCGTCGAGCGCCTGCTGGCAGATCTTGACCGACTCCCGCATCTCCTGGACGCGCAGCGTGTAGCGGGTCCACACGTCACCCACATCGGAGACCGGGACTTTGAATTGGAACTTTTCATAGCCGGAGTAGGGCATGTCGCGGCGCAGGTCCCAATCGACCCCACTGGCGCGCAACGGCGGCCCGGTCACTCCCAGGGCGACGGCGTCGGCGGCGCTGAGGTAGCCCACACCCTTCAGACGGCGCGTCCAGATGGGATTGCCGTTGAGCAGGTTCTCGTACTCATCAATCTTCTCCGGCATCATCTTGAGCAGGGCCTGCACCCGCTCGTAGAAATCGACCGGCGGCTCCAGCGAAATGCCTCCAACGCGGAAGTAGGAACCCATCATGCGCTGGCCGCTGACGTCCTCAAAGATCTTCAGGATCTCTTCGCGCTCGCGGAAGGTGTAGAGAAAGAGGGTCAGCGCGCCGATGTCCATGGCGTGGGTGCCCAGCCAGACCAGGTGAGACTGGAGGCGGGTGAGCTCGTTGAGCAGCACGCGCAAAAACTGGGCCCGGGGCGGAATCTCCAACTGCAGCAGTTTCTCGACCGCAAGGCAGTAGCAGAGATTGTTGGACATGGGGCTGAGATAGTCGATGCGGTCGGTGAGCGGCACCACCTGCTGGTAAAACTTGGCCTCGCAGGTCTTCTCGATGCCGGTATGCAGAAAGCCGATGTCGGGCACCAGGCGGACCACGGTTTCACCATCGATCTCCAGCACCAGGCGCAGCACGCCGTGGGTCGAGGGATGCTGCGGCCCCATATTGATGACCATGGTGCGGTCTTTGGAGCCCTCCTCGACGCGGGGTTCGATCAGCGGGGCGATGACGTAGTCGGCGGCATCCATCAGCGGTAGCCCTCCACCGGGTAATCCTTGCGTAAGGGATGACCTTCCCATTGATCCGGCAACATGATGCGGCGCAGGTTGGGGTGACCACCGAAGCGCACGCCGAACAGGTCCCAGACCTCGCGCTCGTAGAAATTGGCTGACGGCCATTCCGGGGTGATGCTGGCTACTTCGGGATCCAGGCTATCCACCAGCACGCAGAGCCGCAGACGTTCCTTGAGGCTGTGGGAAAGAATGTGGTAGGTGACCTGCAAGCGCGGTTCGCTGGGATACCAATCCACGCAGGTGACATCGACCAGGAAGTTATAGCCCGCCTTCTGCAGCGTACGGCAGACGGGGCGGATGTCATCACGCTCGATCCACAGAGTCAGTTCGCCGCGATCGAAGCGGGCGTTGGTGATGCAGGAGGGTTTGGCGGCCACCAGGGCTGCGATGGCATGGTTCTGGGCGTGGGTCTGGAGAACGGCGTCTTTCTCGTTGACGGCGTCCATTAGAGGTCCGCCTTATCGGAGGACCAATCGAGAATTCCCTTATTTTTAACGTAGAAGAGTCCGACCAGGACGAAGCCGAGGTAGACCACCATCTCCCAGAAGCCAAACATGCGCGAACCCACCAGCTTGGGCAGATCGCGATAGACCACGGCCCAGGGGAGCATGAAGACTGCTTCCACGTCGAAGAGGATGAAGAGCATGGCGACCATGTAAAAGCGAACGGAGAAGCGGCCGCGGGCATCGCCTTCCGCGGGGATGCCGCACTCGTAGGTGGCCAGCTTGGCAGCCGTGTTCCGGTGCCTCCCGATGAACCAGGAGGCAGTGACGATTCCACCCCCAAAACCCACGGCGACAAGGATTTGGAGCAGCAGCGGGAGATAGTTCCAATAGTAATCGTGCGTCTGCATTTGAACTCGCGATCCGGGTTAAGGCTCAGTCTCGACTGTAAGTTTTCGCCTGCGCAGAGTCAAGCGAGGGGTTGTCGTGTGGTGGTAATGAAACTGCGATCTCTGGTCTTGATTTTCACCCAAGGACTCTCAGGAGTCTCGCCTTTTGGCCGATACGTCCGCCATGAGGTGGAATCATGCTCAAAATTCGTCGCGCCCCATCCCCGGAGAACTCCTCTTGCTCCGCAAGCCAGGATCCTTTTTTCGACTGGCCGATGCCCCCACGGCCAGTTACTTCCTCCGCTCTGCCTCGGCCCTTCGTCCGCCGTCTGCACTCCCCGGAAAGTGCCCGCGCACTGGAAATCCTGGGCCACGCGATTGAATACCTCGCCGACGAGTACGCAAATGACCGTACCAACAAGGGTCCTTTAGGAAGCGCCGACCCGCGCGTGGCAGCAATCCAAACTCTTAAGGGACTCAACCGCGCTATCTATTATTCCGGCACCGAAGTGCAACCGGCCTTCAAACGCATGAGGCGGTGGTTGCAGGATTCGCGCATCATGGGCCGGTGATACTCTCCCTGTATGCATTTTGTTCTTAACGGTCAATCGCGGGAGTTTCCGCAATTGGCGGGACCGGCCCATCTCCTGGACCTGGTTGCTGATCTGGGACTGAAAGGCGACCGGGTGGCGATCGAGCACAACGGCAATATCGTTCCCCGCGCGGAGTGGGCTAACACCGGCCTGCAGGATGGCGACCGCCTGGAGATTGTGCACTTTGTTGGCGGCGGCCGCGCCGGATGAGCCGCGTGCGCAGAGCAGCAAGCCTTCTGCTCGCCACGGCCTGCATGGCCAGTACGGCGTTCTCCCAACAAACCTCGCCGCCAGCGCCACGACGACAGCGGCCCGACCTTTACCGTCTCTGATTTCCCCTCGGGCCGGCCCCTGCGCATCGTGGTCTACGGCGACATGCGCTTTACCGATCCGGCCAATACTTCCGACACTCAGCCAGGAGTGCGTAAATGGCTGGCGCAAAAGGTAGGAGAAGAGAAGCCCGACCTGCTGCTGATCACCGGCGATATGCCCTTTCACGGCAGCGATCCGGCCGATTGGAAAGTCTACTTTCAGGAAACGGCGCTATGGACTCAGGAACGGCTGCGCGTCTATCCCACCATCGGCAACCATGACATACTTCCTGATCCTCGCAGCGGCCTGAGGAACTACTTTGCGGCGTATCCGCAGATCGGCAACCACGCCTGGTACTCGGTGCAACTGGGAAATATCTATCTCATCACTCTGGACAGCACTAACTTCCTCGAGGCCGGAGGAGCGCAGCGTAGATGGCTGGAGTCGCAGTTGGCCCATCTGCCTTCGTCGGCGGACTTTGTTTTCTTCCTCTTCCACATACCGCTGATCTCGGATCTGCAAACCGCCTTTATGCTTGGGATTCCCGCCCCGGACATACTGGAGATGCGGCATTATCTCGAAGCCCAGGCGGCCATGTCCCACGCGAAATTTGTTATCTTCAACGGCCATATTCACAACTACGAGCGGTTTGAACTGAATGGCATCACGCATGTGATCACCGGTGGAGGGGGCGCGCGGCCTTATCCCGTCTTTATCCGCGGCGATCAAGACCTCTATCACGCCCGCACTTATCCCAACTTCCACTACCTGGTCATCACGCTCCAAGGTAAGCACGCCGACGTGAAGATGTACCGCGTGGTAGATCCGGATGCGGCACAGAAATCTGTCGAAGTGAAGGATACCTTCACACTGGACGCGAAGTAGGGAAGTGGCGGTGCGGCTCCCGTTGAGGCCAGCAGCTGGACAGGAAACCAGCATGTCCCTCCACTACGCTTCGCTGCGCTCGGGATGACAAAGGGTAGGGTGGTGCATCCATGGGGAATTGGCTAGTAGCTGAAAGGATCGTTAGGCGAGTGCTGTGGGATCCCACTCAAGCCAAAACCAGGCTTGAATGGGGCACCCAGCCTTCGTTGCCGGTGAAGCAGACTTCACGCGAAAATCAATAAAGTCACGGCCTCTCGGGATGACAATTCTGTTGTGCTAGGTAGGTACTTGCAACAGAATTGTCATCCCGACCGGAGCGAAGCGTAGTGGAGGGACCTGCGGTTTGCTTACTGAGGAACGGGCGGCGGATTGAGCGCGTCAAACTGCCGCTGATGCCAATAGGGGTAGGGAGCGCTCATTTTGCTGGCGGCATCGAGCTTGGCTACTTGCGCAGGGGTCAGGTTCCAGCCTGCCGCGTCCAGATTCTGACGGAGTTGGGTCTCATTGCGCGCGCCGATGATCACCGTGGATACGGTCGGGCGTTGCAGCAACCAGTTCAGCGCCACCTGGGGCAGGGGCTTACCGGTTTCTTTCGCTACCTCGTCCAGGGCGTCAACCACCTTGTAGAGATATTCATCGTCGACCTGTGGACCCTGGGCAGCGGTCTTGTGCAGACGGCTCTCTGCCGGCAAGGGATGTCCGCGCCGGATCTTCCCCGTCAGGCGTCCCCAGCCGAGAGGACTCCATATGATGGCGCCCACTCCCTGATCGATCCCCAAGGGCATCAACTCCTGCTCGTAGTCGCGGCCAATCACGGAGTAGTAGACCTGATGCCCGACATAGCGAGCCCATCCATATCTATCCGAAACGGCCAACGACTTCATCAAATGCCAGCCGGAGAAATTAGAACAGGCGATGTAGCGTACCTTGCCGCTGCGCACCAGGGTGTTCAAGGTATCGAGGGTCTCCTCCACCGGCGTCAGCGCGTCAAATCCGTGAAGATGGTAGATGTCGATGTAGTCGGTTCCCAGGCGCTTGAGGCTGGCCTCACAGGCATGCACCAGGTGCAGCCGGCCGGAGCCGATATCATTTGGCCCGTCGCCCATGGGGAAGGTGGCTTTGGTTGATATCAAGACCTTGTCCCGGCGGCCGGCGATCGCCTGGCCCAGGATCTCTTCCGACATCCCTTGCGAATACACGTTCGCGGTATCGAACAGGTTCACGCCCGCTTCCAGACAGATGTCCACCAGGCGCGTCGCCTCGGCGACATCGGTCGATCCCCATGCTTTGAAAAATTCGTTTCCACCACCAAAAGTCGCTGCGCCGAAGCAGAGCACCGGCACCTTCAATCCTGAATGTCCAAGCCGTCTGAATTCCATAGTGCAAGAATAAACGAGACACGCGATCAGGAGGAACACCATGATCTGCCGCTTGGGAGCTGGTTTGTGGTTGTTCTGCTTTCAGTTCTTCGTGGGCGAGCAAATCGCCCGGTTAGGTTGGCCGGGACATTACAGCATGGCGCGTAATTACCTCAGCGACCTGGGCGCGGTGCGCTGTGCCGGGACCGCAACATGCTCGTCGCTGCACTGGGTCATGAATGCCTCCTTCGTGCTGCAGGGATTGCTGATCGTCTTCGGCGCCGTACTGGTGCGCGGGTTTTTCCCTGCGCGGCTCGTTTATCGGATCGCGCTGGCCTTGTTTGTGATTGCCGGCATCGGCGTGCTCGAGGTCGGCATGGCGCCGCAGGATATCAACCTCAGGTTGCACCTGCTGGGCGCAGCCGCCAATTTTCTGGGTGGCAATCTCGCCATGATCCTGCTCGGCCTGGTGATGATTCGCCGATCCGTGTGCGAGACTACCGCTTGCGTGTGAGAAGCTGGATCACCTTTGCGCTGGGATCCGTCGGGCTGCTGGCGACGCTCGCCCTGGCCTTCCGCGGCACTCCCTCCTGGGGTGCGCTGGGGTGGAACGCGGGCACGGTCGAACGGCTGGCAGCCTATCCACTTCCTCTATGGCTTACCTGTGCGGGCTTTGTGATTTTGAGGAGTCATGGGGAGCGATCCTGATTTTGGGCTTTGATTCTTTTGCGGCCTATAGTAGGTGGTGCAGGTCTCTCAGGGTGATCCGTCGTTCATCAGTTTCAGGGAGGTGCAGACGTGTGGTGTCGACCCACTCGACGACGCGTTCTCGGCTGCAGTTTGCTTGCCCTTATCCTCACCGCATTAGCCACGACCAGCTCAACCACTGGCCAGGAACACAAGGCTCCCGCGGACACCAAGGATGACACGGACAAAACGATTCCAATTCCAAAGGAATCGACCGTGACGACGCAGCATGAGGAGACCGTAGGCGGCCGGACGGTCCACTACACGGCGACGGTAGGCAATTTGCTGATCACCAAAGACGACCACGACCAGAACGAAAAGCCATACCATAGTGTCTTCTACGTGGCTTATACGGAAGATGGCGCCGACGCAAAGACGCGGCCGGTAACCTTCCTCTACAACGGCGGTCCGGGGTCAGCAACCTTTTGGCTGGAGATGGGATCTGTTGGACCAGTGCGGGTGGTTTCGCAAAGTCCGGATCCGACCAGCGGTCCGCCGTTCAAGGTGGTTCCAAACGAATTCAGCCTGCTCGACAAGAGCGATCTAGTGTTCATCGATGCACCCGGAACCGGCTATTCGCGCCCGGTAGGCAAGGGGACAGTGAAGGACATTGCCGGCGTGGATGAAGATCTGACCGCGTTCACGAAATTCATCGTCCGCTATATCACTGTCACTCAGCGTTGGGGTTCGCCGAAATTCCTATTCGGCGAATCCTATGGGACGACGCGCTCGGCAGGGCTGGCGGCAACACTTGGAAACGCGGGCGTGCAGTTGAACGGCATCGTGCTGCTGTCCTCCATTCTGAATTACAACGACCGTTCGCCGGGTCTCGATAACGAGTACATTACCGACCTGCCGAGCTTTGCAGCGATCGCGTACTACCACAACAAGGTTGTGAACAAGCCGGCGGATGTGATGACGTTCATCGAGCAGGCGCGGAGTTTGCGCGCGGACCCTATGCCGAAGCGCTCTACCGGGGCAATGCTTTGAGCGCGGAGGAGACGGAAAAGATCGCCACCCAACTCAGCAGCTTTACCGGGCTCAGCGTTCAATACGTTAAGGAAGCCAATCTGCGCATTACTCCGTCCCGATTCCGAAAGGAACTGCTGCGCGATCAGAATAAGATTCTGGGGCGCTACGACGCGCGTTTCGAGGGCCCGGATGAGGATGCGGCGGGCGAGATCCCGGGGTTCGATCCATCAAGCAGGGGAGTCTTGGGAGCCTATGTGGCGTCCTTCCATGACTATCTGCAGAAGGAACTGAAGTACACGACTGAGGATACGTATAACAACAGCGGCCCGGGAGTGAACGAGGCCTGGGACTGGAAGCATCGGGGCGCGGGGAGGAAATGGCCCCGGCAGCGCGCAGCCTATGCCCTATGTGGCGGGCGATCTCGGCGACGCGATCCGCAAGAACCCGCACCTGAAGGTATTTTCGGCGAACGGCATCTACGATCTGGCGACGCCGTTCGCTGGAACGGAGTGGGAACTCTCGCACATGGGCACGGATGCGAAGCTCCGCGGCAATGTCAGATTCGGCTATTATCCGGCGGGGCACATGGTGTATTTGAACGTGGAAGCGATGAAGGAGTTCCGGCAAGACTTGTCCCGGTTTTACGCCGACGCGCAATAGAGGCTTTAGGGAACTCGCTCCAGCGCGCTGCGATCCCACTTGGCCAGCGTGGCTCCCACTTCGTAGGTGCTTTCGAGGAAAGTGAGCAATGCCTCGTCCGGCGAAGGCTCCTGGCGCAGATCTTCATAAAGGTAGATGAACTCGCCGAGCGTGTTGTTGTAGCCGGCCTTGGCAGGCTTGATCGATGCGGCCTCGAGACCTTTGGGCGGGGGAGCGGCATAACAATAGAACGCGGCCTCGCCGAATCCTCCGTTGCCGGGCCAGAAGCCGGCGCTGATCACTTCATGCGAGTAGGCCTCGCGGGTGATTTTGTCGGCTCCCTCTCGGGGCGGGGCGGGTCTTCCGGAAAAGCGCGTGACCGCCAGGTCAAAGCTGCCCCAGAAGAAATGCACCGGGCTCACCTTGCCCACAAAGCGGGAGGAAAACTGCTGAAAGATTCTGTCCGCATGCATCAACACTCGCCAGAAGCGGTGTGCGGCATGGCGATCGTAGGAGGCGTGCTCGAAGTCCTCCGCGAAGGGAATTGGATGCTGCAGTTCTACCGGCACCGGGTGGATCTCTACGCTGACACCGAGTGCGGCCAGACTGCGCTGGTACTCCAGGTAGAACTCCGCCACCGACTGGGCGCGCAGAGGAGTCGACAGACTGGCGCCGGTGCTCATCACAAATTTCAATTCATGGCTGACGAAGTCGAAGGCGACCTCAAGAAATTCCGATCCATAGGGCATGGCCGAGGTGTTTAATCCGCGCGCGCTCACATAGAGCGGAACATTCCACCAGTGGGCCTGCAGGGGACTGAGCGCGAGCCGCGTCTTGCCCACGATCTGCGTCCACATGTGCAGGGTGTCGGCAGTCTTCTGCCAGTCTGTCCATTTGAGTTGAGGCCAGCTATCCACGCTTTATTGGCAAAAAACCAGCATGCCGAAGAGGAAGATCCAGAACACGCCCATGGTGTGCCAGTACCACGCGGTACAGTCCACCACCACCTGGCGCAGCTCGACACGGCGCAGAAAGATGAGCGCCAACATCGCGCTCGCCAGCGCCAAAACACCGATGACCAGGTGCAGGCCGTGGGTGCCGGTGATCAGATAGAAGAAGTGGCTGCTGGGGTTGGAAGCGAAGAAGACACGTTGCGCGACCAGTTGCTTCCAGGCAATCCATTGACCGCCCAGAAACAGCCCGCCGAGCAGGGCGGTTGCGGCCAGCCAGGGAGCGGCGCGGCGGATGGTGGGGCGGCCCAGTCCTAGCCACTCTTCCATGACATCGATCTCACTGAAGAAATGCCTGCGGCCGATTTCCATGGTCAAGCTGCTGAGCACGATCAGCGCGGTGTTGATCCATAGAATGGGAGGCAGCGCGATGGGGCGCCAGTCGAGAACCCAGTTGTTGTTGACGGTGAAATGACCGCTGCCCTGACGGGCGAAAAAAGCACTCACCAGGGCAACGAAGAACATGAGGTCGCTGGCCAGGGCAAAAAACAACACCATGCGGTAGCGGCTCAGGAGATCGCGGGGTCCACGGCGCCCGGGGGGCCGGTTCTCCCAATTCTCACCGTCTCCACCACCACCTGTGGGCCTGCGGGCAACCGGCGGTTTACCGCCAAATCCGGGATCCTTGCGCTCTGTCTCAACTGGTGTGCGAGTGAAGGTAGCAGGCATGGTTCAAACTCCGACATTCGAAGATTACTCCTGTTTGGCCTCCGGCTCCCACTGCATTTTGAAATATGCTTCGTTTGCTGTGAATTCCGTCTTCAGACCCTTTGACGGATTGGATGCCGCGGATAGGAAAAAGGGCCTACTTTGAGCGGTCGCGCTGCTCACGCACCATGTCCACGAAAAGCTGATGAACCCGGCGATCGCTGGAAAGTTCAGGGTGGAACGTTGCCGCCAGTAACCTGCCTTGCCGTACCAACACGGGAAACCCGTCCCGTTCGGCCATCACTTCCACGCCGGGGCCCACGCTGGCAATGCGCGGGGCGCGAATGTAGACCATCTCCAGCGGGCCGCCGGGCAGCTTGGTGGGACCCGTTTGGATGGCGCTGTCGATCTGCCGTCCGTAGGCATTCCGCTCGACGCTGATGTCCATCAGCGCCAGGCTTGCCTGCGGGGGATGGGTCACATTCCGGGCCAGCAAGATACAACCGGCACAGGTGCCGAAGGCCGGTTTCTCTGCCAGGAAGCGCTGCAGGGACTCAAGCAAGCCATCGCGCTCAAGAAACTTTAGGAACGTAGTTGATTCGCCCCCGGGCAGGACCAAGCCGTCGAGCCCGTCGAGCTCCGACGGTTTTCGTACTTCCACCGCATCGGCGCCGGCGTCTTCGAGTGCCTGGGCGTGAGCGGCAAAGTCTCCCTGGATGGCGAGCACGCCGATGCGCGGACGTTCTTCCCCCATGCCTACCAGCCGCGGGTTTGCAGCAGCTCAGCCTCTTGCAGGCCGGCCACAGCCAGGCCTTGCATGGCGCCCGTCATCTGCTCGCTGACTTCGGCCAGCACCTTGGGATCGTTGTAATGCGCGGTCGCGATCACGATGGCCTTGGCCCGCGATTCCGCTTCCTCGCGCTCTTTGGGATTGCGGATGGCGCCGGTTTTCGCGTCCAGCTCCACGTCCAGCGGGGTCGCGCCTTCCTTCATGAAAATTCCCGACCCGACAAAGACCGCCTCTGCGCCCAGCTGCATCATCAGGGCTGCGTCGGCCGGGGTGGCGATACCGCCGGCGGAGAAGTTGGGCACCGGCAGCTTGCCGGTCTTGGCTACCATGCGCACCAGCTCATAGGGGGCACGATGCTCCTTGGCTGCGGCGTAGAGCTCTTCGTCGCGCAACACCGTGAGGGCCTTCATCTCTTTCACAATTTGCCGCATGTGCTTGACCGCGTGCACCACGTCGCCGGTACCGGCTTCGCCCTTGGTGCGAATCATGGCTGCGCCTTCGGCAATGCGCCGCAGGGCCTCGCCCAGATCGCGCGCTCCGCAGACAAAGGGGGTAGTGAAGGCGTGCTTGTCGATGTGATGGAGCTCGTCGGCAGGGGTGAGGACTTCGCTCTCGTCGATGAAGTCGACTCCCAGGTGCTGCAGGATCTGGGCTTCGGCAAAGTGCCCGATACGCGCCTTGGCCATGACCGGGATGGAGACTGCGCCGATAATTTCCTTGATCAGGCTGGGCCTGGCCATGCGCGCCACGCCGCCCTGGGCCCGGATCATCGCCGGCACCCGTTCCAGCGCCATGACCGCGGTAGCGCCGGCCCGCTCGGCGATGATGGCCTGTTCGGTGCTCATCACGTCCATGATGACGCCGCCCTTAAGCATCTCAGCCAGACCCAGCTTCAGCCGCAATGCTGTTCCGCCCGGGTAGGTTCCGTTTGTTTCTGCCATCTTTCCGCCTCCAGCATCTTGCCCACAGGCCGCTTTGTGCCTGCTACTTATTCTTGATCGTTCGAGTCTTAAGTTTAGCAGGCTAAGAGCGTTTGAGTGAGCTTGCAAGCGTCACGCGCCGACGAACGGGGCGAAGTCCCGGACTTCGCGAAGGTTGAGGTACAATCAGGGCTGGGTGCCCCAGGTTCGCCAAAGCGTACCTGGGACGAAAACGATGGCGCTGCCCCCGAGCTTTTCCAATAGAGCCTGGCTTGAGTGGGATGCCACGGCACACCCGTGGCCGCCTCCTACTGCGGTATACTCGGTCTCACCATGGCGCCTGAAAAAACGTTTTATCTTGAGACTTTCGGTTGCCAGATGAATGTGCATGACTCGGAAAAAGTCATCGGCACTCTTCGCCATGAGGGCTACCAGCAGGTGGATACCGAAACCGCCGCCGACCTGATCCTCTACAACACCTGCTCCATCCGCGACAAAGCCGAACAGAAGGTCTTCAACCGCCTGAACGACTACAAGAAGCTGCACGCCCAAGGCAAACGCTTCGTGGTGCTGGGTTGCGTGGCGCAGCAGGAAGGGGAGCGGATCTTCGAGCGCGCTCCTTATGTATCGATGGTTTCGGGCTCGGCTTCCTACCGCAAATTGCCGGAGATGCTAGGCCGGCTGGAGGCAGGGGAGTCGCGCATCACCGGCCTGGACGACCGTCAAACCGAAGAAACCTTCGAAACCGAGTTTACGGCGCGCACCAATCCGCACCGCGGCTACATCACCATCATCGAAGGATGCGACAAGTTCTGCGCCTATTGCGTGGTTCCGTATACCCGGGGCAAGGAGCGCAGCCGCACCTCCACTTCGGTGCTCGCCGAAGCTCGAACCCTGGCCGAAGCCGGCTACACCGAGATCCAGCTGCTGGGACAAAACGTCAATTCGTACCGTGACCGCGAAGGCAAGCTCACCTTTGCCGAACTACTGGCCGCTGTGGGCCAGGTTCCGGGCATTCGCCGGGTACGCTTCACCACGTCTCATCCGCGTGACTTTACCCCTGACATCGTGGAAGCCATCGATGCCGTGCCCTCGCTTTGCGACCACGTGCATCTGCCGGTGCAGAGCGGTTCCACGCGGATGCTGGCAGCCATGCAGCGGGAGTACAGCAGGGAACAGTACCTCCAGCGCATCGCATGGATTCAGTCCGCCCACCGTCCCATCAGTATCACCACCGACATCATCGTAGGTTTTCCGGGAGAGACCGAGGAAGACTTCGAGCAAACCTTGAGCTTGTTGGCCGAAGTCGGCTTCGATGCGGTATTTGCTTTTAAATTTTCTCCCCGGCCCAACACCCCGGCCGTCGCGTTATCGGACAGCATCCCAGAAGAGGAGAAGAGCCGGCGTTTGCAGGTGCTTCTTGACCGTCAGCGCGAGATCCAAAGGTCACGTTACGCCAGTCACATAGGGCAAATCATGGAAGCAGCCGTTGAAGGATATAACAGTCAGAGGGGCCAGGTAATCGGACGCAGCTCGCAGAACAAGACAGTGAATTTCACCACTCCGCACCCCATCAGTCCCGCTCCCGGCAGCTATTTGCCGGTGCGGATTACGCAGAGTTTTCCCAACAGCCTTGTCGGCGAGGCGGTAACCTAGCCGACCACGGAGTTGACCATGGATGTGGAAATGAAAATCCGCGGTCTGGTCATGGATCCAGCCAGCAATATGCCCATCGTGATCCTGAAAGATGTCAAAAGCGACACCGTGCTGCCGATCTGGGTTGGCATGTACGAGGCCAACGCCATTGCGCTGGAGATTGAGAAGTCTTCGACGCCACGGCCCATGACGCACGATCTGCTCAAAAACCTCATCCGCGGCTTGAATGCGGCGGTGCAAAAGGTTGTGGTCACGGAACTTAAGAATGACACCTTCTACGCCGTGATCTGGATGGAGCAGGATGGCGAAGTGGTCAGCTTGGATGCGCGGCCATCCGACGCCTTGGCATTGGCTCTGAGGTCCGACTGTCCGATTTACGTGAGCGAGGAAGTGATCCGGATCGCCAAGCTTGCGCCGAGCATGGCGGAGACCACTCCAGAGGAGCTTCGCCGCTGGCTGGAAGGCCTAAACGACGAGGACCTGGGCCGGTACAAGATGTAACTGGGGTGGGAGCCCCCGAATTCATACGGGGGGCAGAAGCGCTTTAGCGCTCCGTGAATGGACGTCCCATAAACGCTAACTCCTTTAGCGTGTTTTCTATTAAAACTCCCACAGAATCGTCATCCTGAAGCGGAGCGCCTCGCGCGCGGAGTCGAGTGGGGGGGCGGGGCGCACCGCAGATCCCTCGGCTACGCTCGGGATGACAAAGGAGAGGGCGGTGACTTCTGTTAGGAGCTGTCAGGCTGGATGGACAAAGGGGGTCAAGAGACGGAAGGGGCTTGAGTTGCAGGCCGTAGCTTTAGTTAACAGAATATATGTTATCGGACACGACCCGTAGAGCCTCCATCAAGCCACCCTGGAGTCTTTGAGCCACTGCGCCCCAACCATCCCTGCAGCGAAGATGAGCGCCAGGGTCAACCCGCTCCACAATCCATAGATCCCCCAGCGAGTGTGGAAACACAGCACATACCCAATGGGCAAACCGATCACGCCGTAGGCCACCATATTGATCACCATGGGCCCGCGGGTTTTGCCCAAGCCGCGCAACGCTCCGGTGCTGATGCCCTGGATGCCGTCAAAGACCTGAAAAGCAGCGGCAACGGCAAGCAGACGCATGCCCACGACCGCGGTTTCCGCGTCGTGGGTGTAGATGTGTACCAGCTGAAGCGGAAAGGTCAGGAACGCCGCGGCCGCCAGGGCCATGAAGACCACGCCGATGCCGATAGCCATGGAACCTTTGCGGCGGGCGAGGGCACGATTCCCTGCTCCTATAGCGTGGCCCACTGAGATGGCCGCCGCGGAGGAAAGCCCGAGCGGCACCATGTAGGTAAGGCTGGCTGAGTTCAAGACAATCTGGTGCGCAGCCAGGATGTCGGGCGAGATCCGCCCGGCCAACAACGTTGCCACGGAGAAGGCGCCTACCTCAAAAATCAACTGTGAGGCTGCCGGCCAACCCAGCCCCAGGAGCCGCAGGAGGATGGCCGGCCGCAAACCTGGCCAATGGGCGAACAGGGGGTGTCCGCGGTCTCGCTCATGCTTCCAGGCCCACCAAATCAATACCGAGGCCATGTAGATACGAGCCACGCAAGTGGAAAGCGCGGATCCGCGCACACCTAACGCCGGCAGCCCCAACTTGCCATAGATGAGCGCCCAGTTGCCGAACCAATTCACCAGGTTGGCGGAGACCAGGGCAAAGGTCACCGGACGGACCTTGCCCACGCCCTGCAGGTAGCGGCGGAAAGCGACGTACAACAGCAGCGGAAGGGTGCTCCAGTTAAGCAAGCTGATGTATTCCCGAGCCGGACCCCGCACCGCTTCGGTGATTCCTATGAGGGGAAAAAGATGGGGCGCGAAGCCGATCACCAGCATGCCTATCGGTGCGTATCCGATGGCCAGGTACACGCCCTGGGCCAGGGCCCGGTGGCAGTCATCGAAATCGCCGCGGCCGAAGGCCTGCGACACCAGGGTATCGAGTCCCAGCAGCAGGCCTATGCCGAACAGTGCGGGAGCGTAGAAGATGGCGCTGCTGATGCCCACGGCGCCGATGGCCGCCGGGCTCAAGCGCCCCACCATGATGGTATCCACCATAGACATGGCGCTCCAGCCGAGTTCGGAGAGCACGACCGGGATGGCGAGCACCAACAAGGCCGCCAGTTCGCTACGGAAGCGTGCGACGGGCGACACCTGGGTGACTGGAGCGCGGGAGAGCATGACTCCTTCTCACCTTAACTGATGAAGATGACCGGCCGCCGGCCTGGGGTGTGAATCTTTGCGGTTTGTAAATTCAAGATGGTAAAGTCAATGAGGCACGGCTGATGCACCGCGGCAATCGCGATTTGCGTTTTACAGACCGGGAGAGATGGCCGAGTGGCTTAAGGCGCACGCTTGGAAAGCGTGTGTACCGCAAGGTACCGTGGGTTCGAATCCCACTCTCTCCGCCAGCTGATCGCCGCAAAACGGCTAAAGAACGCCCAGAAAAATGCCTGATATTCTCCGCAACGGCCCCATCGTCATGGACCTCACCGCGGGCAAGGTGTGGTTAGACAACAAACGCATCAGAGTCAGCAAGACGGAATGGCGGCCGCTACATCTCTTCCTGCAGCATGTCGGTGCGCTACTCACCTACGAACGGATCATTGCGTCGGTATGGTTTCCGGGAAAGCTGGACGGCCAGCGGCAGGCAAAGGTCTATGTAAAATCATTACGCAACAAACTGGGGGATGCCGATCGCTCGCTGATGTCAATGAAATCGGCCTTGGTTATCGAATGGAATCGCTGCAGTCAGCGGATCGCTGTCCTTGCTGTGGCAAATAACCTAGGGGGAAGCAACCGGTCTGGAAAACCGGCCCCGCCTTCTTTTACGGCTCAGGCTCGCGAATAGGCACCACACGAAGCGCGCGCTCCTTGGCTATTTGCGGGTTTATCCGATTACTCAGGCAAGCCACGACAACGCTATTGTCTGGCAGCACCCGAAACCAAAGTGCCCAATCCCTGAATTGACGAAGATTAACCCGGCGCACATCGCCATGGATGATTTGATAGCCTTCCGGCGCTAGCTCGATGCGCTCTAGGGCTTCGGCTACTCTGTCGGTAAATTCCGCCCCGAGCCCCTTCCTGCGATCTTCATAAAAGGATGCTGTCGCTATGATCTCCCGTCGAGCAAGTCTACCGAGGACAACGGGCTTCACTTCGGAGCGATGGGCTTGAATTTCGCCCGCAGCTCGCCGAGCAGCTTTTCTGCGGGGACGCGCTCATTGGGGTGAGCTTCATCATCCTTCACATGCTCGTCCAGCGTGCGTTTCAGATCTTCGCTTGGCTCGGTGCCGGGGCGTATGGGGGTTGCCATTCAGCGATTTTAGTCTTCACAGATGCGCCGGACAAGGCTAGTGTGCCCTGCGCCATGTCATTCAAACGAACCGAATTCCGCGATGTCGCTCAGGAACTAACCGACCGGATAGCGGAGATGATCGAATCCACCGGGAAAGTCCCTTGGAAACGGGAATGGGACCCGTCGAAGTGTGCTGGCCCCCAAGCGCCCGTAAATGCCTTCACCCGCGAGCTGTACCACGGAATTAACGCCCTCTCCTTCGGCCTCGACCCGCGCGCCATTGTTTCGGGAGATCCCCGCTGGGCTACGTTCAAGCAAGCGGCAGACGAGCACTGTCACGTTAAAAAGGGTGGCAAATCAGTCTTGGGCATCTTTTACAAACTGAAGCGCTTTAGCGACTCTTCCGTCCAGCCCTTAAAGTTGCCGTTGAAGCGACCACTTTGTGCACAACCTCTGCTGCAAAACGCCCTATTGCGATGGATGATATCGTGAGGCCCGCCGGAAAACTCTTTCCCGCAAGCTTTACAATTCCTTGTCACCGGTGCATTTCGCGCCACAGTCGACTGCGCTCTCCCTCATCCCAAGTCACCGCCTCCAAATTGTCTTCCTGAGAGGTTGTGACTTGATTGATTTTTCGCGCGAAGTCTTCGAGTTCTAAACAAAATTGTCATCCCGACCAAAGAAACTACAACTGATACGAACTCGTTAGTGAACGCCCCATCCACGGGTTTCGGTCGGGGGAGACTGACTCCCTTCACTCCTGTCCTCCTTAACCCCTAGAACGCTCCAACTCTCCACCATATCCATTAAGAAAAGAGCAGCCAGCTTGCCCTTGGAGTCGAGCAGCGCAATATACTCACCGTGGAATTCGGCTCTCGCGGCGATCACGATTTGTAGGCCAATCTCCCGCGCTTTGAACCGGACTAGACATGCTTTATCGGTCATTGATTTCAGCCTACTCAGATGGGAGTAGATCTAGCCACTGTCAAAATTACCAGCGATCAAGATGCAGAGGCGCCCACGCCATATCGCGTCAGGGCTGTGGAGAAGGGCGACCGGCGTAATTCAGCATGTGAGCGCTGTCACGGCTGAGTGTTGTTATTGGATCTGATTCCGGGCGCGGAAGCCCGGGCAATCGTGCCGGCGAGTGTCGCCTTTGACGCCGGTATCATCAGTTCGAAGCTCTATACTACCCTCGTGGTGGGCAGCCGTCCTCACTGCGCAACTTGCCGAGTGGTAGGACTCTGACTCACGATGAAGAAGAATATCTGGAGAGCGATTATAGAAGTCAGCTTCATTGTCTTCCTGTTTTATTCAAATCTCCTAATGGGCGAATTTGAGCGCTCAGGGATGGGAGAGAAGAGAGGCTTATCGTGGGCAATGGTGGATGTTTTTACAGCCCAAAATTTTGGTATCGCCCTGATTGCGGCCGTCGTAGGCTATATCCTGTTTGAATTTCTCCGAAAGAAATTCTAAACGAACCAGGCCTTCGCCCATTTGCCGTGGGCAAAGAGAACATTGCCAATTGGAGACGTCTAGTGCCTGCTATGGCTTCAATACATCGCGTTGGTCGACCCAGCCGCCGCGAAAGAAGCGGTGCGACACCATGGACTGGGCAACCAGAAATATGAGCCCGATCAGGATGGCCAGCAAAAGGAACTTTACAAACCCCAACCAGGGCGACTGCCGGACTTCAGAGTGGGTCGTGTCTGAAACAATGGTCATCTGAACTACGCCTCCACCCGCCCATTACAAGGATCGGGGCGCACCAGAGTTGTGGCGCAATAAGAGTCCCACTATTAACAGCCGCCTGCAACACTTTTCTTAGAAATAGTGACCAACATCCAACTGAAACCTTGGCCGTCTGCTCCTATATGCCGGAAAGCATGGCGCGGGTCGAACAGGTCGCTGGCTTTTGCCCAGTGGGGCTGTTCCCTGCCCCATCCGTTAAGCGCTGCCAGTTACGCTTTAGTTACAGAATCGCAAGGCATGCTGGCTGCAGGGTTGCAGCCCTAAGCCCAACTGAACCCGCTGCGCTGAAGCGGCAAGGTGCGTATTCTCTTGCCCGTAGCCGCAAAGATGGCATTACCCACCGCGGGGAGAATAGGCGGCAGAGTCGGTTCGCCAAGCCCGGTCGGTGCGTAGTCAGTCTTGCGCCAATAGACTTCGATTTTTGGTACCTGCCTCATGCGCATAAGTGGGAAGTTATCAAAGTTTGACTGCTGTATCTGGCCGGCCTTCAGCGTGATTTCCTGAGCCATGTGTCCCATGCCCTCCATGATTCCCCCTTGCGCCATGCTCTCGGCCGCGTTGGGGTTGATGATCTGGCTGCCCACATCCCCAGCGGCCCAGACCTGGTGCACCGTGACCCGGTTCTGGTTATCAACGCTGACCTCGGCCACCTCGGCGAAGTAGCCCAGGTGGCAAAACCAGGCAGCTATTCCCATTCCGCGTCCTGGTGTTTTCGTCCGCTTCGCCCAGCCTGACTTTTCTGCGACTAACTCCAGCACACCTTTGTAACGTTCCGGGATAAGAACAGACTGTCCTGTCGGTTCGTGGTCACCCACGGCGTCATGTTCCCCTGAAGACCAGGGCATTTGCTTGTTACTTAGCAAGTCGAGCTGGAAGTCGAGTGGGTCGCGCCCGGCAGCACAAGCCATCTCGTCGAGGAAGGACTGGATCGCCCAGCAATAGGCATTGTCGCCGGGCGCGCGCATCGCTCCTGTCCGCAGCATGAGGGGCTGCATGGAAGTGTAAAGCGCATAGGCCGGAGGAAAGCCGGCTGGATAGGCGTCCTGCCCGATGCCCCCGCCGGATGTTGCGTGCTTGCCGTCTCCAAAGGTGATGAAATGCTGCCGCCAGGCAGTCATCTTCCCTTGCGCGTCAAGGCCTGCCTTCAGGCCAAACGTCCCACCTGGACGAAAGGGGTCATGGGCGATGTCATCTTCGCGCGACCAGAGCAGTTTGACCGGCGCGTCCACACGTTTCGCGATCCACGCGGCCTCGACCAGGTAGTCGTTCTGCAGCCTTCGGCCGAAGCTGCCTCCGGAGCGCACCATGTGCGTCGTTATGTCGCTCTCCTGGATGCCCAGTGTCTTGGCCACCAGTGCGCAACCATCCTGCCGGCAGCGTGCTGGTCGACCACATCTCCAGCTTGCCGTCTTTCCAGTGCGCCGTGGCGCCCTGGGGCTCCATGCGTGACATGGGCAATGAATGGGAACTCGTAAGTCGCCTCGACCACCTTGGGCGATGAATGGAGCGCCGCATCCACATCTCCATAACGGCGCACGATGTTCTGTGGCGGCGCTGTCAGCAACTCAGCCGCCTTGGTTGCGAATCCTTCACTGCTCTGCGTCGCTGCGGGGCCAAGGTCCCAGTCGACCTTGAGTTTCTTGCGTGCCTGCTGTGCTTGCCACCACGTGTCGGCAACGATGGCGATGCCCGGTTCCATGCCTGGCTCCCATGGCGTAAAGGCCGCGGGAGTGATGCCGCCATCGATCACCAGGACATGCCGCACGCCGGGCAGCGCTTTGATCTCATCGAGGTTAGCGCTCTTCACCTTGCCGGCAAATACGGGGGCCTTTTCAATGCTTGCGTACAACATCCCAGGCAGTTGGACATCGATGCCGAAGAGCGGCTTGCCGGTGACAATCTTACGTGTGTCAACGCCCTGCTGCGAGTGGCCGATGATGCAGTAGTCCTTGGGATCTTTGAGCTTCACGCTCGCCAGATCGGGCGCAGGCAACGCGGCAGCTTTGGCGGCAAATTCCCCATAGCTCGCGGAGCGCCCCGAGGCGGCGTGCATCACGCGGCCGGATTGAGTGGTGCATTCAGCCGCGGGCACGGCCCAGGTTTGCGCAGCGGCCGTAACCAGCAACTGACGTCCGGCTGCGCCCACGCGGCGCATCGGCTCCCAGCCCTGCGGCGTGTTCGCGGAGCCTCCGGAAAACTGCCTGCCGTATATCTTCTCGTTCAGGTCGGCCTGCTGGACGCGGACGTCCTTCCAGTCGACATCCAGTTCCTCGGCAATCAGCATCGGCAGCATGTTGCGCATGCCCTGGCCTGACTCCGAGGCGCGCGCCAGGATCGTGACCGCGCCATCCGGGGTGATGTGGATGAAGGCCTGCGGCGTCAGTTGCGGCGACTTCTCCGCACCCTGGGTTATAGCCAGCGGATAGTGATAAAGACCAAGGGCAAGCCCACCGCCCGCAAGGGCCGTCAACTGCAGAAACGATCTCCGGTGCATGCGCATAAGTATGCCCGTCCTTTACTGTTTGCTTGCTACCGTGCGCTGTTTGTGCTGCCTGGTGGATCGCCTGGCGAATACGCGTATACGTTCCGCAACGGCAGATGTTTCCACTCATCGCTGCATCGATTTCTGCATCGGTAGGGTGCGGCGTCCGATGCAGCAGGGCGGCCGCCGACATGATCTGGCCTGCCTGGCAGTAGCCGCACTGGGGCACATCGATTGCTTCCCAAGCCACCTGTACCGGGTGCTGGCCATCCGGCGAAAGCCCTTCAATGGTGGTCACCGGTTGGCTACTGACACTACTCACCGCCGTCTGGCAGGAGCGCACCGCCTCGCCGCCAACGATGACCGTGCACGCCCCGCAAAGCCCGATGCCGCAGCCGTACTTGGGGCCTTTGATGTTCAATACATCGCGCAGCACCCACAGGAGAGGCATATCCGGTGGCACGTCCACCGTCGCGGCCACGTTGTTGATAGTCAATTTGGTGAGCATCGGTTCACTCCAGGATCTGGCCAGCAGAGGATTGGCGAGAATTTCTGTATGGCTCTGGATTTTATCAAGTTGCTGGCTCCGTTGCGTGGGCTCTACTTTGACGGTCAGGCAAATGATGGCTATCCACCTCGGTTCGTTGGATGTTAATAAGGAACAGCATAGAACCTACGGATAAAAACACGCAGATTCGTAGATCGCTACTATTTGGGTGGCCCTTAGGAACTGGACGGGTGCCCCAGGTTCGCCAACCTGCCCCGGCTTGCCATGGGAGCGTACCCTTCCCCGTTTTGCGTCGGGGCTGTTCCCTGCCCCATCCGTTGGGCGCTTGCAGCTACGTTTTAGTTACAGAATCGCAAGGCATGCTGCCGTCCGTGATCGCGGAAGGATGACGGTAAACTCGATCACAACCCGGCCACGGAACATCCCGTACATGGGGAGCACTGATGTGCGGCTGGATCAAAAAGGAATGGTGATGAACGGATCAGAAAGTCTGGTCGCTACTCTGGTTGCTGAGGGCGTGGAGATATGTTTCGCGAATCCCGGCACGTCAGAGATGCACTTCCTGGCAGCTCTCGAAAATCCTGGTCTGCGCAGCGTGCTTGTGCTTTTTGAAGGGATCGCGACGGGTGCTGCGGATGGCTGGTATCGGATGAGCGGCCATCCAGCATCTACGTTGCTGCATCTCGGGCCTGGTTTGGCAAATGGGCTTGCCAACCTGCACAACGCGCGCCGTGCGGGGTCTGGAATCGTGAATATCATCGGAGAACACGCCACCGCGCATTTGAAATATGACCCTCCGCTGATGTCGGATATCGATGGGCTCGCGCGGCCTATCAGCCATTGGGTCCGCCGCTCCAGTTCGTCGTGTGAACTCGCCGGCGACGCGGCTGCGGCGATTGCGCAGGCACGCTCTAAACCTGGCCGTATTGCAACCCTGATTCTGCCCGGTGAGACATCCTGGGGGCCGGCGGGCGAGCATGCAAAGCCGCCATCTGCGACCTCCGCGAAACCCGAGCCACCCAACATGGCCCGGGTCGAACAGGTGGCCGGCATTCTCCGTCGCGGCGAACCAACCCTCATCGTGTGCGGCGGCCAGGCAACACGCGGTCGCGCAGTCGAACTACTCGGCCGTATCGCGGCGCATACGGGATGCCGCGTTGCCACCCAATTTTTCACCGCACGTATCGAACGGGGAGCCGGCCGGACGCCGCTCGAGCGAATTCCCTATTTCGTGCCTGCGGCATTGACGTTTCTGAGCGGCTTCAAAAACATCATCACGGTGGAAACGCGCGAGCCCATTGCTTTCTTCAGCTACCCGGATTCACCCAGTCAGCTTAAGCCGGCGGACTGCGCCGTTCATCCTCTGGTATTGGCCGAGGAAGATAGCGTCACGGGCCTGGAGATGCTGATCGACGTTCTGGGTGCGCAAAAAACCGAGGCGGTGCTGCAGCAGAGTACGGATGTGGGGGTGCCCCAAGGCCGGCTTGATCCAACCAGCATCGCGCGCGCGCTGACCGCGGCTATGCCTGAGAACGCGATCCTGGTCGATGAGTCTCTGACCACAGGGCGGGAAACGCTTGGCTTGACCGCGGGCGCGCGGCCGCACGATGTCCTGCAGAATATGGGCGGCTCTATTGGATTCGGAACCCCGGTCGCGACCGGCGCTGCATTGGCTTGCCCCGACCGCCGCGTGTTCTGCATGGTGGGTGACGGAAGCGCCATGTACACCATCCAATCTCTTTGGACCCAGGCGCGAGAGAGCCTTAATATCACCACCATCATCTTCGCCAACAATTCCTATCAAATTTTGAAAAACGAATACGCCAACATGGGTTTCGGTATACCTGGACCAAAGGCTTCAGCGATGATCGATATCGACAAGCCGCGAATCGATTGGGTGGCCATGGGAATGAGCATGGGCTGCCCGTCCGTCCGCGTCGACAATGCGGGCGATTTTTATCACAGCATGGTCAAATCGAGCGAGGAACCCGGTCCGATGCTGATCGAGGTCTGCCTCTGACCCTTTTTAGACATCCTTGTACGGCAGAACTTGGGCAATCGAGTACCCGCTCAACCTCCCGCCGACAATCTTCACGTTTTCGGGAGCGTAATGACTGCCCCCATCCAAACGCGACTGCACGGTGTTTGACATGGTTGCGACAGACGGGATATCCCGGTGTTCCGGTATTCCCCAGGGAACGATTTTCCATTCGTCATGAGCTTGGCCGGCGACATCGTCTGGAGAAGGTTTCAAATATTTCGCTTCCGCCTCCGGAGAAAACACCAGGCCATGTTTTTTCGCCTTCTGCATCATCCAGCTCAAGGTGATGTCTGAGAGTCCGGACTCCGCATAGCTTCCCCCGACGTCGCAATGCACCCCCGGAAACCAGACCTGCTCGACCTGAACATTGTTTGCAAGTGCTGACCCGTCGGAATTGGTCCACAGCGTCGGCTTGAATTGAGCGCGTCTTTCATCGATGCATATGGCGTGGTATCCATGTTGGATGCACTCGTGAATGGTGGTGTCGAGGAACCCATATTTTTTCGCATTCAACGCGTTGAAAAAGATGCCCGGAATTCCCAGCGATCCCACGGTATCCCAGACCCCGACCATCTCGACTGTGACATTTTGCAGGCCATACGCAGCTGTTAGTTGGTCCTTGAATGCCTTCTTTTTGCCAGGGTCAGGCTCCCGGTATGCGGCAAATATCTCAGCGACAGTCCGATTATCCAGATTGATCGACGGGACCCCAAAACCGGCGATCATGCCGCCGACACTGCGCGCAGTAAACGCGCCCCGGCTGAATCCAAAAAGGAAGATTTTGTCGCCAGGATCATAGACGTTCGCCAGGAACGCATAACAGTCCTGCACCTTCTGGAAAAGCCCCTCTCCCATGGCTCCGCCCGTCAGATGGTCAATCGGGGTGCCATCGGTGCCGACGCCGCTGTCGTAATACTTGAGCTGTGATGGGTCGTTCGTGAGCGCCAGGTAAAGCTTACGAACGTTGGTGTCAATAACGGTCACCGCAACGCCATGCGGAGTGTTCCAAGTCCCGTCGGCACACAAAACTATGTTTTTGCTCATAATGCCTCTGTCACCCTAAGGTGCCCCCTAAACTTTCGCAGCGATTCTAACAACGTCGCGCCCTGCATGCATCAGCACAAAGTCGCATGATACTTAAACTGGAGGCGAGTGGATCGCAGCGCATTATCCACCGCATGAGAATCTGCCGAGTACGCCGAGTAGGCTGCACCTCGTAAAAGCCGTACCGCAATATCGGAAATGCCGCGGGCGTTGACAGTGGTGCCGGCGGGTACGCTGCTCTGGGTCACATCTGAGATGCTTCCCCGCTGAGCGGCGCTTACG
Organism: uncultured Acidobacteriaceae bacterium; assembly: GCA_963821315.1. Taxonomy (GTDB): domain Bacteria; phylum Acidobacteriota; class Terriglobia; order Terriglobales; family Acidobacteriaceae; genus PALSA-350. The sequence continues at coordinate 78,191 of CAWGDP010000037.1, forward strand.
ATTTGAAGCAATTGTTGGTCAATGGGATTCAGATTTGGCATGAGAACTCCAGCTAAAACGGATCGTTCAACTCATGCTGCCTGGTATGCGCTGAAATTCACTCACACTAGGATCTGCTGTCACCACCGAAGAACCAGGATCCCAGCCAAACTCTGTGGGCCCAAGGTTTGCACCTTACTGTACTATTGGGCCCGACATGAAGACAACAATAGAAGCGCTCTCCAAAGCGACCCCCCTGTTTTATCTGATCATCGGCATAACTCTTATCATCATTTATAGGAAACTGCTCTTACGCCTCTTCCAGGCGTTGGTGCTCAGAGTTGAGCGTGGCGACCAAGTCAATATTGGCACCTTGATTACGATTGGCCGTTCGGTCGGACCTCTAAAAGTTCCATCAAGCGATGGCTTGGTCACTGACGATCACATCTCGCTAATACATCGAAGTTGGAGAGTGCCAAACCGGGATGCCGAGTTTGGCGGCGATAAAATGTATCAAATACACGTTATTCTCTTTGGCCCGAAAGAGACCCTAGACCGAGTCGAATACGTCGTCTACCGGCTTCACGAGGCTTATCCCGAGCCAGTCAAGACCACCAATTCTCGAAAGCAGTGCTTCGAACTCAAGGAATTGGCGAATGGCTACTCTCTCTTGCGGGCCGAGGTCAAAGTCAGAAAACAAATGGAGATGGTGAACCTTTCACGATTCATCGATCTGACGGAAGTATCTGAGCCGTTAAAGAATATGTTTCGCTGAATTTTATGGCTCGGGAACTGGCATAACGCCACCGCCGCGTTCTGTCGCTAATTTCGGATCACGCTTTGCGTGCAGGCAGCCTACGACGATTACATCATTCTCAACCTTGAACCATAACGCATACGGGAATTGCTCAAGGGAACAACGTCTGTTCTCGCCGAATACTTTTCGGTAGCCGCTGGGATTCAGGACGATTTTGTCGAGCCCCTGGTCGACACGGTCAAGGAAGGTAAGGCCAAGGCCCTCCCGCTGCCTCTCGTACTACTCGGCAGCTTTGCGTATGTCACTTTGAGCGACTTGGGTAAGACGGACCCTCAACGCGGTTGAAGCTTTTCGAGCCTGCGCCGGATATCGGATATAGCCTGGTCCGCGTCAACCGCAGTCTTTCGATCATCCTCAAACGTGGCGTCGCGGTCCTGGAGGATGCGCTTCGTCTCCTCGTCTATGGACTGTTCCGACCGTGTGGATTTGACTGTCATATGGACATGGTAGCGGATTGTTACAGCCATGAAAACTGCCGTTATTGTCCGCCGGTCCCCAAGCTTCCGTAAACGCCTTCACGGGACTTTTACATGGCAGGGAACGCCCGCTAATTTGCCCCGGTCCAACGAGACGCTTTCGCATCTGAAGATGATCCAGGAGTTGTCGTCAAGCACTTTGCCTCTATTCTCATGGCATAATGTAGGAGGGTGCTTCTCCTATGAAGGCTGCCTGCGCGCAGATCGGTGACTACCTGGGATTACAGCCTCCCGCCACAGAGGGCGAGATTCTTCGTATCGTGGAAGGAAGACTTCCTCTTTCTGTAATTAAACGCCTGGCTGCACTTGGTCTGGAACGGGCAGAAATTGATACTGTGGTGATCCCCTCGCGGACTCTCCAGCATCGCCGTTCCCGCCGTGAAAAGCTGACCGTGGAGGAATCCGACCGCGTACTGCGTGTCCTTCGGGTTCTTTCGCTGGCGGAGTCGGTCTATGCCAGCCGCGAACGTGCCTTGGCCTGGTTGCGGAGACCCCATGCGAGGCTGGATGGACGAACGCCGCTCTCCCTTCTTAAGACTGATACAGGCAGCAGGATGATAGAGGAACTCTTGATTCAGATTGACGAAGGCATGTTCGTCTGATGGTTTTGTGGCGAATCAGCCGGCATCGTGATCTCAGCGGAATCGGTGGACTGAGAGCGGGCGGACGATGGCATTATGCGGGCCATCCGATTGTTTACCTGGCAGAAACACCTGCCTCTGCTTTGCTCGAAGTCTGCGTCCACACCAGCGCGAACGATGTGCCTCCCGAATTCACGCTACTGAAAATCGAGGGACCAGATGTAAATATTCCTTTTGTTGAAACGAAGGAATTGCCGCAGGATTGGCGGACACGGGTGGAAGTGACTCGCGTTTTGGGGACCGCATGGCTTAAGAGAAGCGAAAGCGTTTTGCTCCGTGTGCCGAGCGCACTCGTGCCTGAGACAGTAAGTTTCCTCCTTAACCCTTCTGACACCCAAGCCAAAAAGTTCCACATCACAGACGTGTTCTCGTATCGATTTGATCCTCGTCTCAAGACATAGTTCTGCGCATTCTGGAGCTACTCTACCAGTTTCCGGATGGGCTCCAATAAGAGCACGGCCTAAAGCTCACACGGTTATAGATACGCAACGCTCGAAGCAAAGCATGCCGCCTGGCCGAAAAAGATTTATAGGAAGAGCTTGCTGAGCTAGATCTAGCAGTGCCTCCGTGTTCTCTCCAGAGCCCGCGCAATAACAACACCTCCACGGCGATCGATCAAAAAACATCAACCTGAGTAGCGACCTGTATCTCGCTGTCGTATGACGAATCTGACCCGCGATAAGTTTCCAGGTTTCTCTCATTGGAGCCAAAAGTTCGGCTTTATTGCAGCAACAGGTACAAAACCCTTATAGACAACGGTTCACATACTAAGGCGTATATTTTGCTACTTGACATACGTCTTGGGCAGCTTATAGAAGGGTTGCGCACAATTGGGATTACTAGTGGACGGGCTTGAATGGAAAGGCTTACGAGGCTAACCCAATGAAAACTTATCGCGGCGTTTGTATCCTGACAACCCTGTGGATGACCGGAGCCATGGCCTCTACGCTTTGGGCGCAATCCGGCAATGGCATCATTTTCGGAACGGTTACCGATCAAACCGGCGCGGTGGTCAGCGGGGCTGCCATTACAGCCACCAACGTCGCGACCGGGGCATCGGAGAAGGCAAATTCCGACGAATCCGGCAACTATGTGCTTGCCGATCTACGTGCCGCAACCTATTCCATTTCCTGTACGGCAACCGGCTTTCAAACCGTCGAGCGCACGGGAATCCTACTTCAAGTCGATCAGCGCGCGCGTGTCGACCTGCCCATGCGAGTTGGACAAACGCAGCAAGTCGTCGCAGTTCTGGCTAACGTCACCAATGTGGATACCTTCAGCTCCACGGTCAAAGACGTGGTCGATTCCACGCGCATGACCGAACTGCCATTGAATGGCCGCAATGCGCTCAGCCTGCAAGCTCTTCTGCCCGGCGCCGTGCCGGCAGCCAGCGGCTCCGCGGCCAGCGGCATCGCGTTAAATACTGGCCTGGTCTTCAGCGTAAACGGCGCCCGTCCAAACCAATCGGCCTACACGCTCGATGGCGGATTGAACATGGACATGTATAACAACGTCCCCGCCGCTTTCCCCAATCCCGATATGTTGCAGGAATTTTCTATCCTGCAGAATAGCTATAGCGCAGTCTATGGCCGGGATGCAGGCGCGGTCATCAACATGATCACCAAGTCTGGGACCAACCACATACATGGATCGGTGTACGAGTTTCTTCGTAACGATTACTCGGACGCCAAGGATTACTTCGCCACGGTCGTTTCTCCGCTCCACCGCAACCAGTTTGGAGGAACGATCGGCGGACCTGTGGTGGTGCCGCACTACAACGGCAGAGATCGAACTTTCTTTTTCGTAGGGGCAGAACTGACCCGCCAGATTCTGGGCAGCACCATTTCCTCCACCATAGTTCCTACCGCGCTCGAACGCGCCGGTAACTTTTCCGCGACCACGGTAGCGGGCAAGCCGATTACCGTGGCGCCTCCGAGCACCGTCACCGCAGCCAACCCCATCGGCGTCCCCTTCCCCGGAGACGTCATTCCGGCTGCATTCCTCGATCCGGTGGCCCAAGCGTTTACCACTGCCTTCTTCCCGCTGCCAAACCGGCCAGGAAATATCTATGCTTACAATCTAGGTTTGCCTACCAGGGACAACCAGGTCGTCGCCAGAGTTGATCAATCGATTGCCAGCTCCGATAAGGTGAGCTTCCGCTATTTCTTTGACGACAGTTTCAATGCCCAGAGCGCCGGTCTGCCGGCATTCAATTCGAACAACGACTGGCCCACCCAAAATGGAGCTATCAACGAGACCCATGTTTTCTCGGCTGGATTACTTAACCTGGCCACGTTCATGGTCGCCCGGAATACTTTCATCCGTGCGCCTCAGCTCACCAGCCCGCTGAACTGGGCCGGCCTGGGTTGCGCGGGCTGTATACCGCTGGCGCCCCCCAGCATCCCGACCGACTGGGCAGTCGCGGTGGCCAACGGGCTGTCGTTGAGAGTGCCGACGAACTTTCGTAGCTTCATGATGAACTATCAGTTCATAGACACAGTGAGCTATTCGTTGAGAAATCATCTGCTGCAGTTTGGCGGCGAGTATTCTTACGAACGGCGCTATGGAAGGGAGTACTACCAATTCTCCACCGACTACTCGTTCACCGGCACGCGCTCGGGGAACTATGGAGATGGTTACGCAGACTTCGACCTGGGCGCTGCGAACAGTGTCTTCCAGAACACCCCGCTGTTTTCTGAGCAATACAAGTACACCCCATTTCTTTACTTTCAAGACGATTGGCGTGCGACCAACAAGCTGACTCTGAATCTTGGGCTGCGCTGGGAACCATACATCACTACCCGGGACAGGTTCGGTCATGACGGCGCCTTCCGCCCCGGCGAGCAATCGATCGTCTACCCGCTGGCGCCACTCGGAGCAGTCTTTCCGGGCGATCCCGGCATCGGACCCGGGGTCACCCCGAATCGATATGACCGGCTTGCACCACGAATCGGCTTTGCCTACGATCCCTTTGGCAACGGAAAGACGAGTATTCGCGGCGCCTACGGTATTTTTTCCGATACCTTGCGGCCCGTCGCCCTCAATACCAACCAGCTGAATCAACCGTTCTCCTTTGGAGAAACAACCTTTGACGTTCAGCTATCGAACCCCTACGCCACTGCTCAACAGGTACAACAACTCCTGCTGAGCTACGTTCCACCGACGACCGCGGCAGAACGTGCGGCAAGACAGTTCTATCTGCCCATGACGGAAAACACGATCGCTCCTAATTTCACCACGGGGTACATCCAACAGTGGAATTTCACCGTGCAACACGAGATATGGAAGCAAATCGTAATCACTGCGGCGTACCTTGGCAGCAAGGGGACCCATCTGCTTCTTTTGGAAGAGGCCAACCCGGGTGTCTACATTGCCGGCGCGTCCACCACGGGCAACGTGAACTCGCGGCGCCCCTATACCAATTTCCAGACCATCACCGAAGACATCTCCGCCGGACCTTCCTCCTACAATGCGTTTCAAATTAATTGGAATCGCCGATTAGGTGGAGGATTTACGCTGCTCGGTTCTTACGTGTACTCCAAATCGCTGGATATTGCCTCCAACGACGGTAACAGCGGATTGGGTAACCAGGCGCGCGATCCATACGATTGGAACCTCGATTACGGTCCATCGGATTTTGACGTAAGGAATCGATTCGTTACTTCGTTCCTATATCAAATTCCGGGCTCGCGCTCCGGCAATACCTTCGTCAAGTTGCTTACCGGCGGTTGGCAGGTGGATGGAATTCTTACCTTGCAAACCGGCTTGCCGTTCAGTGTTCTGGCCGGCGTTGATCGAAGCCTGATCGGCGTCGCCGAAGATCACGCCAATGTGAACGGCCCCGTAGCCGTCTATAACGGCAGCGGAACCTTCAGCAAAATAGCCAAATATTTCAACACCTCTGCGTTTTCATTACCCCCTTTGGGAACGTTTGGCACCAGCGGGCGTAACACCATCTATGCACCAGGAACGGAGAACCTCGACGCCGGACTGTTCAAGAACATCCCGATCCACGAACAGCTGCATCTGGAGCTCCGTTGGGAAACGTTCAATACGCTGAATCACCCCAATTTTTCCGCCCCAAACAACTCATTTAGCAGCTCGGCGTTTGGGCGCATTACCGCTTCCCAGAGCGGCCGAGTCATGCAAATTGCGGCGAAACTGGTCTTCTGAGGCGACGATGAAGCAACAGATTACAAGACGAACCGTACTCTCCGGCATCGCAGCGTCCGCCTTGCTTCCCGCACCTCGCGCGGGTGCGACAAAGAAAGCGACCGCGTTTGCGTTGATCGGCGACCGATACCACAACAGTGACTATATCCGGACGGCTTTGCGGAAAACGCTGGTAAAAGAGGGTGGCATCACCATCGACTTCCGCGACGAGGTGGAACTGCTGAACGCCGAGGAGCTGAAGGGCTACAAGCTACTGATCATCCTGCGCGATGGAATGCTCTGGCCTGGCGGATATTTGCAGGGGCCCCCGGGTTCTCCGAACACTCCGCCGCCATCGATCAAGAGCGAACCGCCTTTTCCTAAAATCGACGCGCAGCCGTTCTACTGGATCACAGCCGAGCAAGGCAAAGCGGTGAAGGACTTTGTCTCCGCCGGTGGAGGCGCGCTCTTTTACCACAACGTTACGTATATCAGCCCGCACAACGACGATTTCCGTGATGTGCTGGGCGCCGTGACCGAGGAGCACCCTCCACTGCGTCCCTTCAAGGTGAAGATCGTGAATCGGGACCACCCGATTACGCGTGGCGTCAACGATTTCGTGGTCACGGACGAGCAGCACTTTATGGTGTATCAGAAAGATCCGAAATACCTGCTTCTACAAAGCGTCAATGAGGATGGGCTTACCTTCAAAGATTTGGGCACCTCCTCCGCGGCTGGATGGGCGTATGAGTACGGTAAGGGGCGTGTGTGTTACATGGCGCCAGGGCACGTGATCACGTCGTTGTGGAATCCCGAATATGTAACCCTGCAGAAGAACGCCGTCCGATGGCTTCTCAAACAATCATGAGTCAGGAATGTCTTGCGTTCTACCCTGCCCTGATCTAGAAAGAGTGGGGATCTTTTGATGAGGTGGATAGATGAGAGGGCGGCCGGTTCTAAGAATATGGGCGAAGTTGGTGGTTCTTGCAGTCTTTGTGCTGGCTTGGGCGGGCTTTCCGCGGCCTTTGCGCGGGGAAAGTAAGAAAATACCGCCGGCGAGCTCCTACCTGGTTTACGTCGGCACCTACACTGCCGGGACCAGTAAAGGAATCTATAACTATCACTTTGACCCCAAGACCGGCCAGCTCACGCCCATCGGCGTTGCGGCCGAAGTGGTGAATCCTTCCTTTCTGGCCACCGACCCGCAGCATCGCTTCCTCTACGCGGTCACCGAGATGGGACAGGCACGCGGACCAGACGCGTACAAAACGAACGGCTTTATCAGCAGCTTCTCTATTGATCGCAAGACGGGCGCCCTTACCTTTCTCAATAAGATTGATTCGGGCGGAGGCGGCCCGTGCCATCTGGTCGTGGATAAGACCGGCAAGATGCTGTTCGTGGCCAACTATGGCAGTGGAAGTGTTGCCTCGTTCGCCATCAAACCGGATGGAAGTATCGGCGAAAGAACGGGCTTCGACCAACACACCGGTTCGAGCGTAGACCCTGCGCGCCAGAAGGGGCCCCATGCGCATGCCGTCGTGCTTTCGCCCGACAATCGCTTCCTTTTTGTGCCCGACCTGGGAACGGACCAGATCAAGATCTACCGGGTCGATGCCGCAAAAGGTACATTCACACCCAACGATCCTCCGTTCGCTACGGTGAAAGCTGGTTATGGACCTCGGCACTTTACTTTCGGGCGGGGGGCGAAGTTCGCGTATGCGGTGTGCGAGATGGGGTCCAGCGTCGCCGTATTTTCCTACGATCCAGTGAAAGGATCGTTGACGCCGGTGCAGACCATATCCAACCTGCCGTCGGATTTCCAAGGAGTAGACAACTCGGCAGAGATAGAAGTCGATCGGTCAGGCCGGTTTCTCTATGCCTCCAATCGCGGAAACGACAGCATTACCGTATTTGCCATCGATCCAGTAAAAGGCACGCTGACCAAGGTGCAGGTCGTGCCCACGCAAGGAAACATGCCCAGGAATTTTGCCATTGACCCAAGCGGCAAATATTTGATCGCAGCGAACCAGAAGTCCAATAACATGGTTGTTTTTGCCATCGATCCGAAGGATGGTCAGTTGAAGCCGGCTGGTCAGACACTCGATATTGCTTCGCCGGTCGATATCTTATTTGTTCCGGCCGAATAGCATTGGAGGCTCCATGAAGTTCTTTCGTACGAATTTTTCCAGACGGACCCTGGTTCAGAATGCGGGTATTGTCGCCGGCGCCGGACTCCTCGGCCTGGGTAGCTCCGCAACCGTGCAGTCTCAATCGGCTTCGCCGGCTCGCGGCAACGGTAAACCTCGCGCCCTGGCGCTCATTGGCGATCGTTATCACAACCCTGATTACATTCGAGTAAGCCTGGATAAGGTCTTCAAAGACCTCGACATTCCAATCGACTACACCATCCAATATGACCAGATCTCAGCCAGTCTGCTGAAGAACTATCAGTTATTCCTGATCCTGCGGGACGGCATGATCTGGCCCAACGGCTACCTGGGACCGGATGCTTACACCGCGTATGAGGCGGATCTGGAAACGCCGAAGACCTTCCCCGACCCCAAGCCCGTCATGTGGATCAAGGACGAACAGGGAGCGGCGATCAAGGAATTCGTGACTGCCGGCGGCGGCTTCTATGCTCTGCACAACTGCAGCCATATATCGCTCAGCTCCAAAGACTACCGTGAGGTAATGGGCGGGGCCTACATCAGCCACCCGCCGCTACGTCCTTTCCAGGTGCATGCTACGCAGAACAAGCATCCCATCACGGACGGCATGAGCCCGTTCATGGTCAACGATGAACAGCATTATGTGACTTACGATAAGGATCCAAAATACGTCATCATGGAGGCGGAGAATGTTGACGGCCTTAAGTTCCAGGATCTCGGCACCAAGTCGATTTCCGGATGGGCCTACGACTTCGGGCAGGGCCGGGTCGTATTCACCGCCGTCGGTCACACAATCCATGCCATGTGGAACCCGCAATATATAGAGATACAGAAAAGATCGGTACGATGGCTGCTCAAGGAGCTGTGAAGCATGCCGGGCTCGCGCCGAGGGTGAGGAGGTAAGCCTCAATTCCTCGTGACAATGGCTCCCCAGACGGCCTAAACTCAGAAAGTATTGAGTACATTGAGCTCGACGCATGATTCACAAAGCCAAAGACCTCTCGCCAGATCAGAAAATGGCCATTGAAAGCCTGTTGGGGCGCTCCGTTGCTGAGGACGAATCGATCAGTATCCGCACGCTGGCGTCTGCCCCGGAGTGGCTCCAGCAATCCTGGGAAACTGCAAAGCGGACAGGGCTGGACCGGCTCTCTATCGAAGAGATTGATGCAGAAATAGACGCTGCGCGAAAGGCACGGCGTAATCGTCAGCAGCCCCAGGAGCAATGATCCGGGTTGTCCTCGACACCAACATCCTGATTTCCGCCCTCCTCAGTCGGCAAGGACAACCAGCGCAGGTATTTCTGATGACCATTCTGGACCCCAACACGCAATTATGCGTAAGCGGGGATATTTTTGCGGAATCCGACGAGGTCATCCGCCGCCCTAGGTTCCATCGCAGGGATAGCGAAATTGCAACCGTACTGCGCACAATCCGCGATGAGGGCGTTTGGGTAAAGCCCACCGAGAGGGTGCGCGCCTGCTTCGACCCAGACGACGATATATTCTTGGAATGCGCGCAAGCTGCCGCAGCGCATTACCTCGTCACCGGCAATACCAAGGATTTCCTTGCCGCATGGGTCGGCACACAGATCGTGACCGCCCGGCAGTTCCTCGACGCCGTGGTATAAGTTGGATGGGAAATTTTACTGAGCGACGGTTAGCTTCTTGATGAACCATTCCTGGCTGTTCATGCTGTCAGCTTGGTTGCGATGGGAAGGCCGATCATAGGTTCCGTCAGCTTTCATATGCCGGGCTTTGACAACGTCGGCAAGGTAGACAGCAAGCACCTCGTCATGGAGAAACCGCACCAGTTTGGGATCTTGCACCGGGAAGGCAACTTCTACCCTGCGATCAAGATTGCGGGGCATCATGTCGGCGCTGCCCAGGTAAACCTCCTCTTGTCCGGAATTGCGGAAATAGAAAATGCGGCTGTGCTCAAGGAAACGCCCCACGATACTTGTTACCCTGATGTTATCGCTCACACCGGCTAACCCAGGACGCAAGCAACATATCCCGCGCACCAGAAGATCTACCCGAACCCCTGCTTGCGAGGCCTCATAAAGCAGTTGAATCATGCGCATATCGACCAAGGCATTCATCTTGAAGATAAGGTGGCCCCGTTCGCCGCTACGCTGATGTTCAATCTCGCGGCGTATAAGCCGCTCCAAGGCCTCTCTCAGACCCACGGGCGCCACCATCAACTTGCGATAGTCAACCTTGGCGGAGTAACCCGTCAGATAGTTAAACAAGTCCGTACAGTCAGCGCCAATCGCTTCATCGCAGGTGAACATGCCGATGTCGGTATAGAGCTGAGCAGTAACGCTGTTGTAGTTGCCGGTGGAAAGATGAAGGTAGCGGCGTATGGCATCGCCTTCGCGCCGAACCACCAACGCAGTTTTACAGTGCACCTTCAATCCGAGCAGCCCGTAGACAACATGCGCTCCTTCGTTTTCCAGGGCTCGGGCCCACTCGATGTTGCTCTCTTCGTCGAAGCGGGCCTTAAGCTCCACCAGCGCGGCAACCTGCTTTCCCTCTCTGACTGCGTCAAGGAGTGCCTCCACCACCGGTGAATTGCGTCCCACGCGGTAAAGAGTAATTTTGATGGCCAATACAGCCGGATCATGCGCCGCTTGCTGCAGAAACGTCACCACCGGCTGAAAGGAAGCGAACGGGAGGCACAGAAGAACGTTTCTCCGCCGGATGGCGGCGAAGATGTCTTCACCCTCCTCCTCCGGCTGCAGCCCGGCCGGGACTGTCGGCACAAAAGGCTTATCCTTCAACTCGGGACGACCGATCGCATAAAGATGCTTCAGGCGAGATAAGCCCAAAGGTTCGCCCACCTTATAGACATCTTCCGGGACGACTTCAAGGTTCTGCAGCAGGATTTCCAGAACTCCCGCGGGCATTCCATCATTCACTTCCAGCCGGACCACGTCTGCAAAACGCCGCTGCCAGACACCCTCTTCCACCGACTCCAAAAGATCCCCGGCCTCCAGCTCCTGGATGGCGCTGTCCGCGTCCCGGGTTACATGGAATGGATGGGCTTTGATAATCTCCATTCCCGGAAACAGGCTCTGCAAATTGGCCGCGATGAGCTGCTCCAACCACAACATGTACTGCGGAGCAGGTGTTTTTCTTTTTCCGGCGCCAGTTTCTTTGACCACTGGAGTGACGGGAATGAGTTGTGGCAGGATATCAGGTACTTTGACCCGGGCGAAATGTTCGGTGCCTTTGCCGTCGCGAAGCTGTACGGCCAGATTCAAGCTGAGATTCGAGATATGAGGAAACGGCCTGCCAGGATCGAATGCCAACGGAGTGAGCGCAGGAAAGACTGACTCCAAGAAGTATTTGTCGGCGATGGTTCGTTGCGCGGAAGTGAGCTGAGAGTAATCCACCACGCACAAACCTGCCTTATTGAGGGCCGGGAATATTTCCTGTCGCAAATGATCTTGTGCGGCTTTGAAAAGCTCCAAAACCTTTTGGCGAATGGCAGCCAACTGTTGTTTGGGCGTCATGCCATCGGGGCCGCACTCAAGTAGGTCGCTCTCCGCTTGCCGCTTAAGCCCGGCTACTCGAACCATAAAAAACTCTTCCAGGTTGGAGCCCAAGATGGAGAGAAACTTTACCCGCTCAAGCAAAGGATTCCGGTCGTCCTGAGCTTCCTCCAGCACTCGTTCCTGGAAGGCAAGAAGGCTGAGTTCCCGGTTAACGTAGAGTCGCGGATCGGCCAAAGGACAGGCGTCGGGCGGCGGCCCAATTTGGTTCGACTCTTCTTGCTGGGGTTTGCCGGCTTGCCGGTTAACCCGGCCCTTGGTCTTGGTGGCGGAAGTGCGCGCGGTAGACATGGGAGTCCAGAATATACTGAGGGACTGCCGTCGGCTACGGCTTCTCAGACATCGGACGCCCCAAATCACAGGGCCAACACTTTGTATTGACCCTAAGAAGAGCTGGAGTTCACGGCGCCAACCTCCATCCGCGAATAGTCAAGGCTTTCGAAAATGCGGTCGCGTTCTGATCTATACAGCCACTGCCGGATAGATTCGCAGACGCGAGGATCACCGTACATATTCGAATGCTGGAAAGAATACGAGGAGTAGATCCATTCTTCCTTTGTCACTGGTGTGGCCATCGGTGTTTCGCGTGTTTTAATTTTTAATACCCAGTGAAGCAGAAGGTTTTCATAAAGGCTCCAGGGGCCAGAGCGTAACCATGCAGCTCCGATAGTCATGATCAACAATGCCACCAGTCCCAACCCCGATGCGAGGGCTACGAAGCCCATTGCCGCTATCATGAAAGCCACTATATACGCTGATCCTCGGTCCAGTTTCTTTCGCACCAGAAGCGACGAACCCACGAGATGGCGAAAGAAAAGGTGGACCTGGAAGAGATTGATTACGGCTAAGACTTCAATCACCATTTGGCACAGTCGTCGTTGCAACTCCCCGCTGTACGTTCTATTCGCGGCCTCTACAAATTTGAGAGATACTCTGGCCTCATCTCTACGGGCACAAATGCATAACGTTCTTAGCTCCAGATCCAGCTCTGTTGACAACGCTGCATATTGCTTTTCCGCGATGCTCCTTAGCCGGGCGGGCCGGAGATAGAATAACGTCAACAAGAACACCGCCCAGGCAAATGAAATCATCGTGATCGCGACTTGCATTGAATATCTCGGCGCGGTTACCATCCTTGAGCTTAGGAACAGGTAGACGAGCATCCAAAACGCGGCCCCGCAGCCGGAGATACTTAGCAACTGTTCCTCCACCGCCCGGAGATCGCGCTTTGCTGCCGATAAGAAGGGTGTTCCCAGGGTGATGAGGCGGTCAGGTAATCGCGCAGCAGATTGTTGAAGCCGGCGAACCGCGTACACCGCGACGTTTCCACCATGGCCGTGTGCGACACAAATATGCTGCGACGTTGGGTAACGATTGCCTAACTCCGCCAGGTGGGCGGCGAGATGGATGCCGGCTTCGACACGCCCCTTATGTGAATTCTTTCCTGACCAATAAAAGGGAGAATAGTGAATTGCCTCGTCGCCGTTAGGGAAAAGGTTTTTACGAAACCAGGAGGTTTCTCCAATCCAGGGGACTTGGGAGAACAGGCGTATTCCGAATAGCGACGGAATCGTCCCATGTACCAAACAGACAACCATATCAGGATCTCTTGCTCGCCGTATGGGCCCGATACTGGTCATGGCTTTGACGTTATACACCACATCAGAGGGTGGTTAGAATATCTCTTAAGTGGAACAGGTAAGTGGAACAGGCAACCCGTGCGGCACTTGGCTTTTCGTGGGCGAAAAAAAATTAGTGAACGCAGCGCCGGGGATTTTTCCACCGGGAGGTGCTGAAAGGCGCTTCCCACTAGGCGATAGCCCGATGATTCTGATTGGTTTACCTGGCAACGGGAGCCCTGTCGCAGGCTGTTTACAACAATGTATCTCTCGGTTACTTAAGGGTGTAAGTGGCCCGAAAGTGATACTCACAAGACACCCCCTGTCTCATTAGGATAAGGCCAATCGATGCCTGATCGCCCGGAACGAATCCCGAGCGCCGGTCGATGAAGTTCAACCCAAAGGGAATGAGGTGTACCAATGCGTCTTCTTCCAACATGTGCCCTGCTGCTGTCTCTCTCTGCCGTTCCAGGATTTTGCCAGAGCAGCAACGTAGCCTCCACCGATACGTCCACAGCAATGCCCGCGAACGCTAGCGATGCGTCCGTGGACTATGCCGCTCTGCGTGAGCGCCTGGCCGAGCAGAACAAGGTCCTGATAAACGAGGTCACCACCCAGCGCGCGATCGTCAAGAAGAACCAGGAATTGCTGAAAGATGCGCAAAAGCTGGACGCCTCCAACAAGAAACTGTCAGAGGAGAAGAAGAAGCTCGAGACCGAGAATGCTGATCTCGAAAAGCAGCGGATGGCCCTGAAGTCTTCGCAGAAGCCCGCCGCTGACCTTGCCTCTGTCTCCGGCTCCAACTAAGGTCAGTCTGAACGACTGGCTGGCTTAGCCAGCACAGGTGCGCCCGGCCGCCGCTGAAATTGTAGCGGCGGCCTCTCCATTGCGCCACAGCGGTTGTGGCGTAATGGTGGGATGTACCCGTGCTGACTTGGTGTTACGGCTACCGTGGCGCGGCGAATGGGCGTGCCGGCGGCCACGCACTTTTCCCTATCGCCGGCCATGACGCAGCGCAGTCATGGCGACAATGGGCACGCGCGTGCCGCCGATTCCCTGCTGACGGCGGACTCTCTCCGGCATTTGCAAAGGGAGAGAAGTCGTGGCCTGCTCTACTCAATCTCTACAACGACTTTGCCCACGGTCTTACCGGATTCCACCGCGCTGTGCGCCTGAAGAGCGGTCTCCAGCGTAAACCTCTCCGGGCTCAGCAGCGGTGTCAGCTTACCTGCCTCGGCGAGCTTGGTTGCTGCGCGCAAAATATCTCCATGGTGGGCTCTTCCCTTGCCCGACAGCATCGGCAGCAAGGTGAACACGCCAGAGTAAGTAGCCGCGCGAAAGGAAAGCGGCGCGAGCTTGTGAACGCCCCAACCGAGGCAGCTGACAACGTGGCCGGTGTAGGTTCTTACGGCTTGGAACGAATCATCCAGGGTGGTTCCTCCCACGGTGTCGTAAACGATGTCGAAGCCTTCTCCGCCCGTATGCTCGGCGACATACGCCTCAACCGTCGTGGTCCGATAGTCGATTGCGGTGGCTCCATAACCTTCGGCGATCTTCTTTTTGTCTGCGGAAACCGTTGCGAAGACCTGCGCACCCAACGCGTGAGCCAGTTGCACGGCAACGTGTCCGACGCCGCCGGCGCCTGCATGGATAAGTACCTTTTGCCCAGCGTGTACCTGGGCGCGATCGACCAGGCCTTCCCATGCGGTAATGAAAACAAGCGGCAGCGCCGCCGCCTCGCGCATGGATAGATTCGCCGCCTTGATGGCCAACAAATCCGCGTCGACAGCCGCGAACTCCGCCAGAGTACCCTGCAGGCCGCCGATGCCCCCGACCATCCCGTAGACTTCATCTCCAGGATGGAAGGTGGTGACTCCCGGGCCAACCGCTTCCACCACGCCCGCCATGTCCATCCCCAGAATCGCCGGCAGCTCGACCCGTGCATGGGCGGCCTGGCCCGCGCGAATTTTTGTATCCAGCGGGTTTACCCCGCTGGCCTTGATCCGGACGAGTACCTGGCCGGGAGCGATCGTGGGAAGCGGAACTTCGGTCAGCGTGAATGGATCGCCGGGACGTTGCAGTACGAGGGCGCGCATGCGAGTTTTTCCTGGCAATGGTCAACCGTCCAATCGACGGGGGAGATGAAACGAGTTTAGCTGCTCGTGCGTTCGTTAGCTTTTTTCCTGTGTGCGAGAAAGAGCGGTCGTGGGGCTTCGCCCATCGTTTTCGGCCCAGGTACGCTTGGGCGAACCTGGGGCACCCGTCCCGTACCTAAGCAGTGGTTGAGTGGGCCTACAGCTCAGCGTATTCTTTTTTGGCTTCGGCGATGACAGGCAGGTCGGCGTCGGCGTTCTTCCACTCGGAGAAGAAGACGTCGTAAGCTTTCTTGGCGTCTGGCTTATTGCCTGCCATGGCGTAAGCACGGCCGAGCCCGAGAAAGGACAAGGCATAGGGACTACCGACGGCATAAGCAACGCCTTTGAAACGGGTCGCATCCTGAAATGAGGCAATCGCATTGCGCGAATCTTTGAGCTGCAGATATGCGAGACCACGCAGATAGGGGGCGTAGGAAGCGTCGTCGTGGGCGCGAACCCGTTCCAGCAAAACGAGTGCCTGCTGCGCGTCCCCTGTCTTGATCGCAAGCCACGCACGAGCCTGGGGCACCGACAGCTCCTGGATGAGAGTGTCTTCCGGGTAACGCTTTTCAAGAGCCGTCAGCAATTTGTTAGCTTGCTTCTCCTGGTTGCAGAGAGCCAGTGTCATGGCTTGCGCGACCAGCGTGACCTTGCCTTTGTCCAATTTCAAGGCCTCTTTGGCGGCCTGTTCAGGGTCGAAGCATCGATCGACCATCCAACCTGCGCTAGCGGCGTTGAGTAGTGCGCCGGCTTGGGCATCCTGTTCTTTAGCGCCTGCGGCTTGATCTGCCGCGCGGAGAAGGGTGGTCTTCGCCAGCTGAATTTGGCCGAGTTGGGGAAGGAAATTGCCCCAGGCGGTGGTGACGGAGAACTGGTCGGGACGTCCCCCCGTCTCCGCCAGGAGTTTTTGTACATTGTTCCAGTCAGACTGACTGGCGTAAAAGGCAGCTTCAACCCCTAAGAGAGTAGTCCCGTTCAAACCAATACGCTGAGCCTCGGCAATATACTTCCTCGCCTCGGCGGGGTTATCGAGCTGAGTCGCTCCTGAGATCCCATTTTCCAGAGCATAGGCTTCATCCGGCTGTACTGCGAGGGCCTTGCGATTAGCGGCAACACTCTTCTCAAGGTCGCCGTTTTGCAGGTAGAAAACACCAAGGTTGATGAAGTTGTCGACCTGCAGCGGATATTCCTGGGTGGCCACCTGGAGGGTTTCGATGCTTTTATTCAGATCGCCCACGACGGTGGAGTAGTAGTGACCGGCAATGTAGAGCTTTTCGCGCTCGCTGACATTGCTACTGAGCTGGTAAGCGCGGGTGAAATATTCTGTTGCTTCCTTGATCGCGCCGGTGTTCAGACGAATGACACCGCGGCGTGCCCACGCCATGGCCAGCTTCGGGTCAAGCTCAAGAGCGCGTTTGTAATGGTCCTCCGCTTCGGGGATGTCGTTGCCCCTTTGATGGGCTTCGTCGCCTAAGGCGTAGGCGCGGAAAGCTTCGAGCGATGGTGTAGTGGCCTGACCAAACGGCGCATTGAGTCTTTGGATACTGGAGAGACTTTCTCCCAGTTTGGCGCGCATGGCGGTCGCGACCTGGTTGAGCGCGTCAAGCACGTGTTCCTTGTCAGGGGCAGTCGCTTCTTCGCTAGCGATATCGTCGCCGCTGGCGGTGTTCTGGGCGTCGAGGCTGACGACATAGGCTTTGCCCAGAGGGGCGATCGAGCCGGTCAGGATAGCCTTGACCCCTTCCCGCTCGCCGATCTCGCGGGCGATCTGCGGAGTAATGATCTCGTCCTGCTTGCGGCCAAGGTACTGAAGGCTTTGACGAAGGTGCTGCTGGCTGATGATATCGAGCACCGGAGACTGGCCTAGCTGCACCCGAAGGGCCTGGTTGAGGGTGGTGTCAAAGACAGGGTCGCCTGTCTTGTTGATGAAGTCAGCGACGATGATGCTGTCCTTCGAGGCCGCGGGCTTTGCTGCTTCTGGCGATGGCGGCGCGGCGGCGCTGGGTGCGGGCTCAGCCGATGGTTTGGCGGCGAAGTGATTGCGGAACAGAGCAACCCCGGCGGCCAATGCCAGCAGCAGCAAGGCGCCGATGACAAGGATGCGGGAACGAAGAGGACGGCCGCCTGCTTGCGGCACAGGCGGCGGGACCGCAGCAGGCGGAGTAGAGGAAGCTGTCGCCGCGGCGACTGCGCCGGCGGACGGGGAGGCCGAGGTAGAAACGGCTTCGAGGTCGGCAAGCAGTTCCTCGGCGCTGCGGTAACGCTGATCGCGGTTCTTGGCCAGCAGCTTGGCGACTATGGGATCGAGAGCGCTGGGCATGGCGGGGTTGAGGCTGCTGACCGGCGGCGGATCCTTCATTAGTAGGGCGGCAAACACTTCGGCGGTGCTGCGGCCGCCAAATGGGGGCTGCCCGGTCGCCATCTCGTAAAGCACGCTGCCCAGGCTGAAGAGGTCGGTGCGGGCATCGAGCGGGTCGCCCTTGGCTTGCTCGGGAGACATGTAGGCGGCAGTGCCAACAGTCGAGCCGGGAGTAGTGAGATCCATTAGCCCGGTGGGCGTGCCGGTGGCGGTGTTGTTTTGCGGGTCGAAGTAGCGGGAATCCGGCGAGGCCTCGGCGCCCTGCTTCTTGGCCAGACCGAAATCGAGAATCTTGAGCTGCTTGCGGTCACGGCCACTCTCCACTACGAAGAGGTTGGCCGGCTTGATGTCGCGATGGATGATGCCTCTGGCGTGAGCCGCGGCCAACGCACTCGCCGCCTGCTGGCCCAGGGTGATGACCTCGGTGGGTGAGAGACGGTGATGGCTGAGATACTGCTTCAGTGTTTCCCCGCGCAGCAACTCCATAACGAGGTAGGGCTGCCCTTCCTGTTCGCCGACGTCGTGGATGGCGCAGATGTTGGGATGGTTCAGAGTGGCGGCGGCCCGGGCCTCGCGCAGGAAGCGCTCGTGGGAGAGGTGGACGCGGGAATGCGGAGTGCCCACGGGCGAGGGGCTGGCTGGCGTTTCCGAGACCAGGAAGCCGTCGGAGATGAGCTTGAGAGCGACCTCGCGTTCGAGCCGGGTATCGAGGGCGCGGTAGACGTCACCCATGCCACCGGCGCCGATCTTATCGATCACTCTATAGGGCCCAAAGACAGTGCCAGTGCCGATCATTCTTGCCCCAAGCGTTCGGATTCACGTCCCTGTGAAGGCGGACCCGCATGTAGTTGATTCCTGAGTGTACACAGGGCATCGTGCCGGGCGCTATTTCGAACCAGCTACAGCTGGGCGTATTCTTTTTTGGCCTCGGCAATGACAGGCAGGTCAGCGTCGGCGTTCTTCCACTCGGAGAAAAAGGCGTCGTAGGCCTTTTTCGCGTCTGGCTTATTGCCCGCCATGGCATAGGCGCGGCCAAGCCCTAAGTAGGACAAGGCGTATGGACTGCGATTGAGGTAGCCACGGCCTTTCAGGCGGGTCGCGTTCTGAAATGAGTCAATCGCATTGCGCGAGTCCTTGAGCTGCAGGTAAGCGAGACCTCGCAGGTAGGGTGCGTAGGAAGCTGCGTCGTGGGAGCGAACCCGTTCCAGTAGCGCGAGCGCCCCTTGCGCGTCCCCTGCCTTGATGGCAAGCCACGCACTGTCTTGAGGCACCCGCAGCTCATGAATGAGCGTGTCTTGCGGGTAGCGCTTTTCGAGAGCGGAGAGCGCCTCCGTCGCCTGCTTCTGCTCATTGCAGAGAGCCAGGGTATTGGCTGCATCGATGAGCGTGTCCTTTCCTTTATCCAGTTGCAGCGCTTGTTTGACGGTCTGATCCGGATCGAAGCATCGATCGACCATCCAGCCGGCGCTGGCGGCGCGGAGGAGGCTGGCGGCCTGGGCGTCCTTCTGGTTGACGCTGGCCGCCTGGTCGGCCGCGCGCAGCAGGGTGGTCTTCGCCAGCTGAATCTGGCCCAACTGGGGCAGGAGTCCACCCCAGGTGGAGGTGACGAAGAATTGGTCAGGCCGCCCAGCCGTTTGGGCGACGATTTTCTGCACGCTGTTCCAATCAGACTCGGTGGCGTAGTACTGCAGTTCGGTCGCCAAAAGATTAGTTCCGTTCAAGCCGAAATGCTGTGCTTGCGCGATGTACTTCTCCCCTGCGGTTACGTCACCCAGGTTGGCTGCTTCCGCGACCTCGTTTATCAGGGCGACAGAGTTGTCCGGCTGCAATGCGAGGGCCTTGCGATTCGCGGCGGCGCTCTTCTCAAAATCGCCATTGTTGAGATATTCAACTCCGAGGTTAACGAAGGTGTCGACTTGCAGCGGATATTCCTGGGTGGCGACCTGCAGGGTCTCGATGCTCTTATTCAAATCGCCCACGACGGTGGAGTAGTAGTGGGCGGCAATGTAAAGCTTCTCCCGCTCGCTGACATTGTCGCTGAGCTGGTAGGCCTTGGTGAAGTCCTCAGTCGCCTCGCTGAGCGCGCCGGTGTTGAGGCGAATGACGCCGAGGCGGGCCCAGGCCATGGCTAGCTTGGGGTCAAGCTCCAGGGCGCGCTTGTAGTGGTCCTCGGCTTCGGGGATGTCATTGCCTTTTAGATGTGCTTCGTCACCCAGGGCGTAGGCGCGAAAGGCTTCGAGCGACGGAGTGGTGGCCTGGCCGAAGGGAGCATTGAGTCTCTGGATACTGGAGAGGCTTTCCCCCAGTTTGGCGCGCATGCCGGTGGCGACCTGGTTGAGCGCATCCAGCACATGCTCCTTGTCTGGCGCGGTGGCCTCTTCGCTGGCAATATCGTCGCCGTTGGTTGCGTTCTGGGCATCGAGACTAATGACATAGGCCTTGCCCAGTGGAGCGATGGTGCCGATAAGGATAGCCTTGCCGCCCTCCCGCTCGCCGATCTCGCGGGCAATTTGCGGGGTAATGGGCTCGTCCTGCTTGCGGCCGAGGAATTGGAGACTCTGCCGAAGGTGCTGCTGGCTGATGATGTCGAGCACCGGAGACTGGCCCAGCTGTACCCGCAGCGCCTGGTTCAGGGTGGAGTCAAAAACAGGGTCGCCGGTTTTGTTGATAAAGTCGGCAACCACGATGCTGTCTTTCGCAGCCGCCGGCGCTGGCTTGACGCCGGAATGAAAGTGGAACAGAGAAATTCCACCGACCACGGTCACCAGCGCCAAGGCGCCGATGACCGGCATGCGGGAGCGGAAAGGGCGGCTGCCTGCCGGCGGCAGAGGAGGCGAGGCCGGCGCGGGCGGCGGAGTGTAAACGGCCACCGGACCGGTGCCAGCGGGAGATGAGGCCGAAACGGAAATAGCTTCCAGGTCAGCAACCACTTCCTCGGCGCTGCGGTAACGCTGATCGCGGTCCTTGGCCAGCAGCTTGGCAATGATGGAATCGAGCCGGCTGGGCATGGCCGGGTTGAGGCTGCTGACCGGGGGTGGATCCTTCAGCAGCAGGGCGGCAAACACCCCGGCTGTGCTGCGGTCGCCAAAGGGTGGCCGTCCGGTCGCCATCTCGTAGAGCACGCTACCCAGGCTGAAGAGATCCGTGCGGTGATCGAGCGGGTCGCCCTTGGCTTGCTCGGGGGACATGTAGGCAGCGGTGCCGAAAGTCGAGCCGGGAGTGGTGAGACCGCCGGTGCCGGTGATGGTGGCGGTGTTATTTTGCGCGTCAAAGAAGCGGGAGTCCAGCGAGGCCTCAGCGCCCTGCTTCTTGGCCACGCCGAAATCGAGAATCTTGAGCTGCTTGCGATCACGGCCGCTCTCCACCACGAAGAGGTTGGCCGGCTTGATATCGCGATGGATGATGCCCCGGGCGTGGGCAGCGCCAAGCGCACTGGCCGCCTGCTGGCCCAGGCTGATGACCTCGGAGGGGAGGAGACGGTAATGGCTGAGATACTGCTGCAGCGTTTCCCCGTGTAACAACTCCATCACCAGATAGGGTTGCCCTTCCTGCTCGCCGACGTCGTAGATGGCGCAAATGTTGGGGTGGTTCAGGGTGGCGGCTGCCCGGGCCTCGCGCAGGAAGCGCTCACGGGAGAGTTCGGCGCGGGAGCGCGGAGTGCCCGCGGGCGAAGGGCTGCTGGCCGGGTCCGAGACCAGAAAGCTGTCGGAGATGATCTTGAGAGCGACTTCACGTTCGAGCCGGGGATCGAGCGCGCGATAGACCTCACCCATGCCGCCGGCGCCTATCTTCTCTATCACTCTGTAGGGTCCAAAGACAGTGCCGGAACCGATCATTCCTCGCCCCTAGCGTTCGGATTCATGTCCCCGTGTGGAGGGCCTGCAGGGTGGTTGATTCCTGAGTGTACACAGGGCGTGTGATAGGCGCTATTGCCGTCTTCGGCCGCAATTTCATACTTGTCCAAATTGGTGGTGGGAGCCCCCGCATTTATGCGGGGGAAGGAGCGCTTGAGCGCTCCGTCAGAGTCGCGACTCTGATCACGCGATTTGGTTTAATCCGCCCCGGCAGCGGCGGTCTTACGCGTTAACACGGAACCGGTCAAGCGCTTCGACAAGCGGTGTTCGAGAAGAGCGGCATGGCGCGCCAGAATTTCCTTGAACGCTCCGGAGGCCCTTTGGCACCGGAACAGAACATAGGCCAAGGCGCGCCTCTGGACAAGAAATGCCCACAGGCCTTTGAAGCCACTGCCTTGACCATACGTTTCCGGTGGCTTCCCTCCCTGCAACCTCAGATACTGGCGCGAAGCCAGCATTTTGCGCACCGCATAGAAGTCAGTGCTTACCGCCGCGATCGCAGCGAGGACAAAGAAGTACAGCGAAAGCCAACCATGGCCGGTAAGAAAATTAAACAAGTCGACGCTGAATCCTGTGCGATCGATGCCGTAGTTGTGGTGGCTGTGATCGATGATGGACCAGAGAAGTCCACTCCCGGCAAGGAAATAGTTAAGAGGCTTGCGCGGCCGCCAGAGCAGCGCAAGACCTAAGGTTGCACCAGCAAGAGCACTCCAGGTTGAGTGCCCAAGCGTCAGCGTGGGTCCGTTGATACGGGTAAGTTGCAGCCAGTCAAGGGCACGTGTCGGACCATAGTGAAGATGAAAATAAGCCTCCTCGACCAACCCAAACCCTCCGCCACTGGCTGCGCCCATCAACATAAGGTCGCTCGCTCCCATGCCCCAGGAGCGTGACTTGCGCCCTCGCCAAACCATGTACACAACCGGCGCAATTTTCAGCGACTCCTCCATGATGGGGATGAGAAATTGCCGGCTGACCGCGTTTGGATCGGGCACAAAGAAGGTGAACGCGGATCCAATCAGCCACATCACGCCCATCATGGCCCCGCCCCAACAATAAAGCGAAGCAACGCGATCGAGGGTAACGGTTCGCGTCGCCGTGGTGATGACTACCAGCTCGGTAACGAACGAAAGAGAAGCCCAGAGCTCTGCGATCCCGTACGAGCCTGTGTGCACGATCATGTTGCCGAGCCAAAATGTTACCCCGGCCCAAAAGAGGCACACACGGAATGGAATCCGGCGGCCGGCGATGGCTATGGTCGCAGAGCGAGTGGGGCGGCAAGGTGTAGTGATTTCCGGCATGATCCTCCCGGGGTTGAATCAATCAGAGTCGGCTCCAGACGAGTCCGCTCCAGAGGAACTGTTTCCCGAATTGCTGTCTTCACAGTTCTTGAGGTCCTGCTGATCCTGTGTCAGCTTGGCTTGCGCACCGTCCAGCTTTTCCTGAAGCTGGGGCAGCGCATTGGCAAGCGCGCAACCCTGGTTGACAAGCTGGTTCATTTGCTCCATGACATCGACAAACTGTTTTGCCGCAGGC
This sequence comes from uncultured Acidobacteriaceae bacterium, assembly GCA_963821315.1. Lineage (GTDB taxonomy): Bacteria > Acidobacteriota > Terriglobia > Terriglobales > Acidobacteriaceae > PALSA-350. The sequence continues at coordinate 101,477 of CAWGDP010000037.1, forward strand.
AGATTGTTCGCGTTGGCAAGCTGAGCCATCGCGTTCAGATCGCCCTGGGAGGCCTGAAAATACTGGTACATCTGCATAAAGAAACCAGCGTTCTCAACCACTCCCGTGGCGGCTTCCCCGCCGATGGTTGATCCTGTCACCTGACCGACCGGGTTGGTCACGGTTCCGATGACTCCACTGACGCTGTCGACGGTACTTGCCGCCCCGGCCCCGCCCAGCGTTCCTGGCGCGAATGCAGGCTCCCCCATCGCCACCATCAGACCTTGGATCAGCTTTGTGACCACCGTGATAGCAAAGTCTTCCAGGAGCTCCGAGTTTGCTTGCGACGCCAATGCGGTGGCCTGGGTTTGTAGTTGATTCAAGGGAGCTTGAAGCGCACTGATTTGCGATTCCGTTAAGTTGATCTCCTGCTTGATCACGTCGACGGTTCCCTGGTCCGCGAGTACAGCGCGTCTTTCTCCCGCACAAGGATCGGGATCCTTGCCTTTTGTCGGGACCGGTCCGCCGGCCCCGGCCGCGCCCGCTCCCAACGCTCCGAGTGCTCCGTCAAAACCCAGATTTTGCTGGACATCGAGCAGCCAGGTGGGCAGCGAGTTAGCGTGCAGGAATCCCAGGGCCTTCAGCACCAGGCCAACCATCAGGGGCAGAGAAACACCCGCCAGCAGTGCCCTGGCGATTGTCCAGACGGTTCTGTGGCGCGACGTCAGCGCGCTCCTCTCACGTTGTTTCCGAGTTTGCGCAGCGCGTCTCGCCGTCCTTTGTGCATCAACCATGCAGCCTTAGCAAAGAAGATGGTTGGCCCGATGACAAAAATTGCTCCTACAACTGGCTCCGAGGGCAGCAGACTTAGCCCGATGAAAACGAACAGCAGCCAGAAGAGAAAGAAGAAGAGCTTGATGCCCTGAACCATAAGGCGCTCGCTTTTCTTCGCAGTGCCGTCAACCAAGGACTCCTCACTAATGAACACGGAGCGGCTCACAAGAATTTTCTCTTTGGCTATGGACTTGCCGCCGCCCCCAACGACGCTAACGCCGGAGCCTAAATCGCGCAGAGCGTTTGCGGTGATTGGACCTGGCTCCTTGAGCACGCATCCCTCGTCGTTATTTACCTTGCCCCTCCGAACAACGACGGTCATCAGGGCGGCGAGGTTCGCAGCGAGAAGGAAACCGGTGACCCACAGCATCGTTGCGCTGAAATTGGCCGCTTTTATCAGCAGCGAATACATGGTTAAACCTCCCCTACAGTCCCTTCTGGGGTCCCGCCTGCGTCAATACAATCTCCACCCGCCGGTTTTTCTGCCGTCCTTCAGGATCATCCGAGCCGTCCGGTTTCTTGTTCGGAGCAACCGGCTTGGTTTCGCCCCAACCCTGGGTGGTGATGCGCGATCCCGCAATCGAAGCATTCGCCACCAGCCAGTTCTTCACCGCGTCCGCGCGATTCTCCGATAACTTCATGTTGTAGGGGTGGGTGCCTTTACCGTCAGTGTGCCCTTCGATCAGCATGGGCGAACTGGGATAGGAAGCCGCTACCTGGCCTACCTTCCGCAAAGTGTCGTTGGCCTTGGGCAGCAGCGTGTATTTGTCGAAATCAAATAACACGTCTGCGGCGAGATCGATGGTCAGTTGCTGCCCCACCACTTTGGCTCCCAGATCCTGCAGCACACTCTGGATGCCACTGGTGACACCAACAATGTCGACGATATGTTTCTGCGCCAGTGCCTGGCGAGCAGCGGCATCCGTAGCTAGGGAATCGGGGTCAGCGTACTTCCCTTGAGCCAGGGCCGGGCAGGCAACGAGCAGCAGCAGCAATAATTTGCAACAGCGATGGATTTGCATGTTTCGCCTCGCAGCCGGAGCCTTAGTTATCAGTGATCGGAACATCTTCGAAGGGCGGCGTGACCGGGGTAAAGAGATCTAACTTGGTTACATCCGCAGAAGGGGCCGGAAACTTTGCCCACCAGGTAACGGATAGGCCGGGGCCCAGTTTCTCGCAGACTCCGGGCATGCCGCAGTTATAGTCACCGCCGGGCGCCAGGTAGGTGCCGTCTGCATCTTTCAGGATGAAATATTTCTTACTTGCAGCGGCAAGGTAGTACCTGTCATAGCTTATGTTCGGACCCAGAGCATAGAAACCAATTCCAGCACCAGTCGTGTTGTGGAAGCGAATTTTGACGCTAAGAACTCCGCCAGAACGCCTGCATTGGATCAACTCACCGGCCACTCCCGCGGTGCTTGTGTCCTGGCTCTGAATGATGTCCGAACTCGCCGCAGCCGGTAAGCTCGCCGTAGAAGCGCTGGGTTGGGGGGCAGTTGGCACGGCTGCGACCGTGTTGTTTTGGGCAGGTTGGGTTTGCGGGCTTGGCACTGCCGGGACGGGCGTCGTCGATTGCGATTGGACCGGCCCGGCGAGCAGATCAATTTTCTCTCCGGTTGACTCGATGCCTGCGATCATCTGGCTGTAGTTCCATACTCCCGCGATTCTCCGCGCCGTGACATAGACGGTTCCGTTGCCCTTGGGTCCGGAAATCGGCACCGTGAGATTGGCATCGCCTGAACCGCCAGTACCCACATTGATGGAACCGCTCGTCAACCAGCCCTCTTCGATCCGGCCGCCAAGCCTCTGCGCGACTGCGGGGTTTGCCTGAGCTCTCGCTACCGCCTCCAAAGCCACGTCGGAACTTCTCATCCAACTCATGATCAGGGCGAATATCCCCAACCCAACGCAGACCATTAACAGGAAAGTGGCTAACAGCAACCATTTCCAGTTCCTTCCCAGCCAACTCTTGCGTTGCACAGGAATCTGTCCGATTGCGCTTCCTTGCAGGGTAGGGTTATTCGTTGCCATGTATTCCTCCTCCAAAACTCGGCTTCTATTCGGATAACGCGAAGAAACCACGGCAAAAGGTCCAAGTTTTTTTAGTGCGGGCGGCCAACGGTACTTTTGTCCCATCCGCCATCGGCCAGCTGTCTGGAAACTGGGTCGTAAACCTGGTTGGCTTACTATTGGACCGGATATATACTTTCAGCCGTAAAGGTCGCGATCCTTTGGGGGTGTGAATCGATTAAGCTCGCGAACTCACCCCGGGCCCTCCCTTGCGCTTCCTCTTTTTTCCTATTTCCTGACTGCGATTGATCGCGACCCTCGGGAGCTTTATCCGGACAGGTTCCCTGTCATTCGTGTACGAGTCTTTTATGGATGTGCCAAGCGACCCAGCCGCTCCCCTGGATGAACGAGACGCAGGTAATGAGCGGGCCGTTGCCGATTTGGCCGTGCTGCTCTATCCGGAACTGCGCCGTCTGGCATCGCGCCACCTGCGACGGGAACGCCGTGAGCACACCTTGCAGACCACCGCCCTGGTGCATGAGGCCTATCTTCGCCTGAACGATCAAAGAGAAGTTCATTGGAAGAACCGGGAGCAGTTTCTAGGCGTGGCTGCGCAACTTATGCGCCGTATCCTGGTGGACTATAGCCGTGGCCATGATGCCAAGAAACGCGGCGGAGGCGTAGAGAAAGTATTCCTGGAAGAAGCGGTCGGCGTTGCCAAAGAGAAGGGGGCGGAAGTAATTGCTTTGGATGAAGCGCTTACCCGGCTGGCAGAGTTCGATCCTCAGCAGGCCCATCTGGTGGAGTTACGCTTTTTCGGCGGCCTAAGTATTGAAGAGTCGGCCGAAGTTCTGGGAGTTTCCCGGACCACGCTTAAGCGTAACTGGAACGTGACTAAGGCCTGGCTCGCACGCGAGCTACGCCGGGGCGATCAGAAAGATGTCTGAAAAGTGGGAGCAGGTGAAGGAGTTATTCACCTTAGCCCTGGAACGAGACGCCACGGAGCGAGGCGTTTTCTTGCGCCAGGCCTGCGGCGGTGACGACGCTCTGCGCAGCGAAATCGAATCCTTGCTGTCCAGCTTCGATGGCGCCGCTACCTTCCTTGAGGATTCCCCCGCCGCCGATCTGCTGTCCGCACAGTCGCGCACCATGGCGGGAAAAAGAATTGGAGCATACCGCATCCTGGGCGAGATTGGTCATGGGGGCATGGCGGTCGTCTATCTGGCTGAGCGTGCGGATGATCAGTATCGCAAGCGCGTCGCCATCAAAATGCTGCAACCGGGAACGAATAAGGATGAAATCCTGCGGCGTTTCCGCAACGAGCGACAGGCCCTGGCCGCTCTGGACCACCCCAGCATCGTGCGCCTGCTGGATGGTGGGAGCACCGAAGAGGGCTTGCCTTATCTGATCATGGAGTACGTCGAGGGCATTCGCATCGACGAATATTGCGATACTCACAGACTGTCGATCACCAAACGCCTGCAGTTGTTTTGTGCTGTCTGCCTCGCGGTGCAATATGCCCACGAGACACTGGTCATCCATCGTGATCTGAAGCCCAGCAACATTCTGATTACCAGGGACGGAGTGGTTCGCCTACTGGATTTTGGCATTGCCAAAGTGCTCAATCCGCAGTGGTCCCTCGAGAAGACGCTCACCCGGGCCGACTGGCGTCCGATGACGCCCGAATATGCGAGTCCGGAACAGATGCGCGGAGCTCCGGTCACCAAGGCTACAGATATCTATTCGCTCGGCGTCTTGCTTTATGAACTGTTGACCGGCCAGCGGCCGCACCGGATTGGTTCTGCGGTCGAGCAGCGCGGGTTGGACGAGGAACCGGAGAAGCCGAGTACGGCGGTCGAGAAAATCGACCAGCAGGTATCTCACGATGACACCACGCGAATCACTCCTCAGCTGGTTGCTGAGGTACGCGCCATTCGACGCGAAGAGCTGCCGCGCCGCCTACGCGGCGATCTCGACACCATCGTGATGAAGGCAATCCGCTCCGAGCCGGAAGAACGTTATGCCTCCGCTCAAGAGTTTTCGCTGGATATCGAGCGGCACCTGGCGGGCCTGCCCATTCGAGCCCGGAAACCTACGCTTTTCTACCGCGGTGGGAAGTTCGTCCGGCGGCATGCGGAGTCGTTGACCACAGCCATACTCATCCTCGCGCTCACTGGTGGTTTGGCGTTATGGGCAGGGCGCTGGTTGTGGAAGCTGAAGAATGCTACCGAGCCAACGCCGGGCGCGGTGCACATGCGCATTCGTCCCTCGGTCGCTATCTTAGGGTTTAAGAATCTTTCCGGGCACCCGGATACCGCCTGGATTTCAACCGCGCTGTCCGAGATGTTGACTACGGAACTATCCGCTGGCGGGCAATTGCGCACCGTACCCGACGAGACCGTCGCGCGTACGAAAATAGATCTTGGTCTTGCTGATGTGGAGAGTCTGCCTCGCGACACATTGACGCAAGTGCGCAAGAACCTGGGCAGCGACTTCGTCATTCTTGGCTCTTATCTCGACCTGGAAAAAGAAAAGGGAGGCCGCTTCGACCTTCGACTGGAAGATGCTGTCAAAGGAGAGACTATCGCGGCTGTCTCGGAAACGGGCACGGAGAAAAGCATCATCGACCTGGCTGCGCAGGTAGGCGCACGCTTGCGCCAGCAGTTTGACCTGGAGAAGCCTTCCCAACTCGAAGCTGAAGGAGTGAGAGCCGAATTGCCCTCGAATCCAGAAGCACTACCTCCTTATGCGCAAGGCCTCGCCAGCATCAGGGCCTTTGATGACTTGTCGGCACGGGAGTTGCTCAGCCATGCGGTGGCTATTGATCCCTCCTTTCCTCTGGCTCACTCTGAGCTGGCAAGGACATGGTCGTCACTGGGGTATGACGCCAATGCGCAGCAGGAAGCCAGGAAGGCTCTGGACGGAGCGGGTCATCTTTCGCGCGAAAAGCACTTGCTGGTCGAGGCCCGGTTCTATGAGACCAGCAGGGATTGGGCGAAGGCCATTGAGGCCTATCAGACTCTGTTCAGCTTTTTCCCGGACAATCTCGAGTACGGCTTGCAGCTGGCGAATGCTGAAACCGCCGGAGGCCGAGGCAAGGATGCATTCAAGAGCCTGGCCGCCCTGGATGCTTTGGGGCCGCAGTCAAAGGACAACCCGCGCATCAACCTGGCCAGAGCGGACGCTGCTGCTTCGCTCGGCGATAGCAAACTCAGGAGAGACATGGCAGCGCTGGCGGCACAAGAAGCAGGGGAGCAGGGGGCCAAACTCCTGTTGGCTCGTGCACGAGATACTGAGTGCCGGGCCCTCGCAGATCTTGGCGAAAACGAAAAGGCCAAGGGTGCCTGCGAAGAAGCGAGACAGATCTACGAAGCCGCCGGCGACCGCAGCGGTTTGGCGCAGAGCCTGCACGACATGGCGGAGGTACCTATCAATCAAGGGGATTTCGCTGCAGCGGAGAAGTTGTACAGTCAGGCGCTTGGCATCGCGCGCGCCATCGGCAATCAGAAAGGTCAGGGGAAAGAACTGCTGAACCTGGGGGTGATCTCAGTCAAGAATGGCGACTTCAAGGGCGCGCAACAGTTCTACGACGAGGCCATGCAGCACGACCAGGAGGCGGGTGACGCGAGCGCAATGGCGGCCGTGATGGGCGACACCGGCATCCTCCTGCGCATACAAGGCAAATTGCAAGACGCCCTCAGCCACTTTCAAAAGGCATTGGAGTTGTCTAACCAGGTGGGACACCGGGGGTCCTCGGCGCAGGCAATGTCGGCCATTGGGGACGTATTGTTAGAAGTGGGAGATCTGCCAGGGGCTTACAAGATGTACCAGGAGGGAGCGGCCATTGAGCACGAGATGGGCAGGAGGATTATTTATGCCTCAAGCCTTACTCAATTGGGCCGGGTGCTTCGACAAGAGGGAAAAGCGGATGCGGCACAGCAGGCTTATCGTGAGTCCCTCTCGCTCGAAGAGGAACTGGGGAATAAAAGCGACGCCGCCGAAACTCGCTTGGCGCTGGCGGAATTAGATTGCGATTCCGGCAAGGGAGCTGAGGCGGAACAACTGAGCCGTGCGGCTGTCGAGACGTTTCGCGCGGACGCTTACACGGATGAGGAGAGCCTGGCGCAATCTATGGTGTCCAGAGCTCTGCTTCAAGAAGGAAAGCTGGATGAGGCGCGCTCAGCCATGGCCGAAGCGGTCCGGCTTTCACAAAAGAGCCAGGATGTACTTGTTCGCATCCCTGTGTTGATTGATCGTGCCTACTTATTGGCAGCCGGGGAGGACCGTGGCGGAGCGGTGGCTGCTGCTCAAGATGCACTGACCCGGGCACGCAACCTGGATCTTTTTCGATTGCAACTGGAGGCGTCTCTCGCCCTGGGTGAGATTCAGATGCAGAAGCGGAACCTCGACACGGGGCGCAAACGGCTTAAGGAAACAGAAGAAAACGCACGTTCGAAGGGTTTTGCGCTGATCGCACAGAAGGCAAATGCTGCTCAAGCATTCGCTGCGTCAGGAAGCCGGCGATAGAAACGGGTTTTCTACCGAGAGGGAATCTTTCGCTCATTCAGCTCGTCCCTGCTGAAGTGTTTTCCGGCGTCTACGTGCTTCAAGCGTTTCATCAATGCATCGAAACTTCGCGCGTCGCCTGAACTGCCAGCGAATTGATGAAGCCATTCGCGGAAGGCCTCATTCAAGGTCTTGTTTTGCGCGCGTGCAATCAGCGTGGCCCGTGCAATCAGGTTCTTGTCGGCGCTGAGCTTGATATTCCTCATACGAACTAGCGTACACTGCTTTCGTGTAATTTAGTGTCCAAGACCGTCGCTGCAGGTGGGATCCCGGCATTGTGGCTATGCGGGTATACTTGCAACGGTTTTGCCCAACAAGACTATCTAGCGGAGTCGTTCCAATGAATCGCAGATCCCTACTTAAGCTTGGCGGACTCTTCGCTGTCACCCTTCCCGCACTCGCCTTTCAAGAGGAAAAGAGCAAGCTCAAGATTACAGGAGTACGCCTGGTGCGCACTCGACCGAAGCGTCCTGTGCCCAGCTACACACCTGCTCCGGGATCATGGTCGACGCAGGGCGTCGAGGTAGCAAACCCCATGTCGATTTACCCGCAGTACAAGGCGACGCGATCGTTGTGGAATCCTGATCCAGGAAAGTTGGAGGGATTCACGGTCGAAATCTCCACCGACAAAGGGGTGACCGGGTATGGGTCCGGCGGAGCGGGTGGCGGCGCGGTGGTGGAGCAACACCTGGTGAAGCTGCTGGTGGGTGAAGATCCGTTCAACGTCGAGCGCCTTTGGGACATCATGTACCGCTCGACGATGCCCTATGGACAGGCCGGCATTGCCATCAATGCAATCAGCGGAGTCGATCTGGCTTTGTGGGATGTGATTGGCAAAGCGCTCAACCTTCCTGTTTACGAACTGCTCGGCGGCCAGACCAAGCCGCGCATCCCGGCTTATTGCACCGGCAACGATGTCGAGCAGCATCTCAAGTTCGGCTACAAGCGGTTGAAGCTTGCCATTCCCTACGGGCCCGCGGATGGCTGGGAGGGTCAGCAGAAGAATCTGGAGCTGGTAAAGAAGACGCGCGCACAGCTGGGTCCGGACGGCGACCTGATGCTCGATTGTTATATGGCGTGGAATGAGCAGTACACCATCGAGATGGCTAAGCTGGTCGAACCATACCGCATCTACTGGATGGAAGAGTGCCTGCAGCCACGAGATTATGAAGGCTTTGGGCGCCTGAGCGCGGAGATAAAATCCACCCGCATCGCTACCGGCGAGCACGAGTATACGCGATACGCCTTCCGGCAATTGTTAGACCATCGCGGAGCGGCGATCTGGCAACCCGATATCCACTGGTGCGGCGGAATGACGGAGCTGCGGCGAATCGGCGCCCTGGCGGCTGCCTATGATATCCCGGTGATTCCGCACGGCGGCGGAGCCTTCGATTCGATTCACTTCATTCTGGCTACGCCGAACAGTCCCTGGGCAGAGACGTTCATGCCCCCGCCGGGTGGGCCGGACGAGGTTTACCGGCGGTTCGAAGAGGATAACCATATCACTCGCGGGCCGGAGGGAATCTATGCGCGTCCATCGGACACTCCGGGGTTGGGCTGGGATATCGAGGTGGTTTAGTGCGGCGGTAAAGGTCGAGAGTTAAAGTAAGGGTATGGCCGATATCAAGAGCACCGATCTTCTGCAGCAATTCGCAAGCGACAACTATTCCGGCATCTGCCCGGAGGCGTGGGCCGCCATGGAAGCCGCCAATCACGGCCACGTCTCGGGCTACGGAGACGACCCCTGGACCGCGGCTGCGGCGGATGCCTTTCGGGAAATGTTTGAAACCGACTGCGAGGTTTTCTTCGCCTTCAATGGCACGGCGGCAAATTCGTTGGTACTTGCTTCCCTATGCCAGTCGTACCACGCGGTCATCTGCTGTCAATCCGCCCACGTGGAGACGGATGAATGCGGCGCTCCCGAATTCTTTTCCAACGGTTCCAAGCTCCTTACCGCCGAAAGCGGCGACGGGAAACTCACGCCGGCCGCGGTGCACATGATCGCTACCAATCGGCAAGACATTCATTACCCTAAGCCTCGCGCCGTCACCATCAGTCAATCCACGGAAACAGGCCGCGTCTACACCGTCGAGCAACTGCGCGCTCTCTCGCAAGAGTGCCGGCAACACGGTTTGCGGCTGCACATGGATGGAGCGCGCTTCGCCAATGCTTGCGCCGGCCTTAGCTGCTCCCCCGCGGAACTTACCTGGAAGAGCGGAGTCGACGTGCTTTGCTTCGGCGGCACGAAGAACGGGATGGCGGTAGGCGAAGCGATTCTCTTCTTCGATCGGAAACTCGCCGAGGACTTCGACTACCGCTGTAAACAGGCGGGGCAACTGGCCTCAAAGATGCGTTTTCTTGCTGCTCCGTGGGTGGGCATGCTGAAAAGCGGCGCATGGCTGAGCAACGCGGCGCATGCCAATGATTGCGCGCGGTATTTAGCGGAACACTTGTCCGGTATCCCGGGAGTCGAGGTTGTCGCACCACCGGAGGCGAACGCGGTGTTCGTCCACGCTTCGGACGAAGTGCTCGAGCCGCTGCGCCAACGGGGGTGGAAGTTCTATACCTTTATTGGAGGGGCCGCGCGATTCATGTGCTCATGGGATACGGATCGCAAACGTATCGACGACTTTTGCCGCGACGTGCGCATTTGTGCCGAGCAGGCTTCGATGCAGACGAAGTAACGCCCCATCGGTGCTCTAATCCGGGGGAGGGGCCTATAAGCGCTACCTTGTTTAGGGTGATTTCGTAAATACTCCCACAGAATCGTCATCCTGAGCGCAGCGCCTCACAGATGATCGCGTGACACAGCGCTTGTGGCGCGTAGTCGAAGGACCTCGGCGGTGCTGATCTTACTCATGCTGCTCGGAGTTTTTCAACCACCGAGCCCGCGTCGGCCGGCCCCACCAAACTAAGGCTGGCAGCGCGCAAAGATGCTCAACCTCACTCGCGCGATCCCTCCCGAGTTCAAAGACCTTGCACAGACTCGAGGATGGAAAGATGATTACAGTTGCATGAAGAGATGTACCCGTAACCATCAAGTGCCTATCGCAGCACATCCTATTGTCGGGCATCGGTGGGTTGAAAAGCTCCGAGCAGCATGAGTAGGATCAGCACCGCCGAGGTCCTTCGACTCCGCGCCACAAGCGCTGTGACAGACGATCATCGGTGAGGCGCTCCGCTCAGAGGCTGTGACTTTATTGACTTTTAGCGATTTTTGACCCACCTAAGCTCTTTGTTTTCAGTATCGATTTTTTTGTGAAACCAATAAAGTCACAGACTCTCAGGATGACGATTCTGTGGGAGAGCTAACGGACCGGAGACCTTTGTGCGGGAGCCGGGGCGCACCGCAGATCCCTCGGCTGCGCTCGGGATGACAAGTGGAGGGTGGTGGCTTTTATTAGAGGCCGTTAGATCGGATGGACAGAAGAGAAACAGCAGGTCCCTCCACTACGCTACGCTCCGGAGGGGATGACAATTCGTTTAGAACTCGAAGACTTCGCACGAAAAATCAATAAAGTCACAGCCTCTCCCACGGCAAGCCGGGGCAGGCAGGATGACGAGTCTGTGCGATAACAAACGGAACGGAAACCTTTGTGCGGGAGCCGGGGCGCACTGCAGATCCCTCGGCTACGCTCGGATGACAAAGGGGAGGGCGGTGACTTTTATTAGAAGCCGTCAGATCGGATGGACGGAAAGAAACACCAGATCGCTCCAGTCCGGTGCGCTCCGGTTCCACGGCAGGCCGGGATAGGCGGGATGATAATTTCGTTTAAAACTCGAAGACGTCGCGCGGAAAATCAATTAAGTCACAGCCTCTCCCACGGCAAGCCGGGGCAGGCAGGATGACGAGTCTGTGGGAGTATTTACGAAAAACATCCTAAACAGGTTAGCGCTTATGGGGGAGCCCGGGGTCCCATGCCGCGAGAAGATCCCAACATCTATTGCTGGTGCAGCGCACGCTGTAAGACCTCAGCCAGGTGGACGAGCCTTGCGCCCCGTCGCTTGCTGGATTTGCTCGCGGCAACTGAAGCCATCGGAGACGATCAGAGTTTCCGGATCTGCCTGGCGTACTGCAGGCAGAAGCACTCGTTCTCCAATGGCCTGCGACACCGCATATTTTTTCTGCTCAAAGCCAAAGGGTCCCGCCATTCCACAGCAACCCGCGTCTAACGTCTTCAGGTTCGCGCCCATCTTGCGCAGCAACTCCTCTTCGTCCGTCATCTTCATGATTGCTTTGTGATGGCAATGTCCGTGAAGGAGCAGCTTTTGTGACAGTTGCGGGGGCTGATAGGCATGCTTTTGCAGAAATTCGCTGAGCAGGAATGTCTGACGCCGCAGTCGGTCTGCCCTCTCATCCTCGGGAAACAGGTTTCGCAATTCGTCGCGAAATACCGAGGCGCAGCTCGGCTCCAGGACCACGACGGGTAAGCCAGCATCGATCTCCCGCGCGAGCACCTTCATGATGCGCTGCAAGTATTGCCTGGCTCTGTCGAGCATGCCAAAGTCGTACAAAGGCCGGCCGCAGCAGAGATGGCTCCGAGGCACCATTACACTGAATCCAGCGCGCGTAAGTACTTCAAATGCAGCCCTGCTGGTCTCAGGCTTAAAGTAGTTATTGAAGGTATCCGCCCACAAAACAACACCTGGACTGCCGTCTTTCGCAATCCGCTGCCTGGCGGCCCACTTCTGAAAGCTGACGGGAGCGAGCTGCGGCATCTCGCGCTGAGAGGCAAGCTCGAGCTTTTTCTGCAGCCAGCGCTTCGACGTCGGGGCGTTGCTCAGGAGGTTGGCGGCGCGCGGAGCGAACGAGCCCAGCGCGGCCCAGCGGTCGATCATCCCGAAGGCGTACGCGTGCAGCGGGCGTCGCTCTCCCTCGTAATAATGAGACAAAAACTCTGCTTTATACGTGGCCAGATCCACGTTCGCCGGGCATTCCGACTTACAGGCCTTGCAGGCCAGGCATAAGTCGAGCGCCTGCTTAACCTGTTCATTCTTCCAACCGCCGTCAATCACCTCACCCTGCAATAACTCGAAGAGCATGTGGGCGCGTCCTCGCGTGCTGTGCTCCTCTTCCAGAGTCACCATGTAACTCGGGCACATCGAACCACCGTCCTGCTTGCGGCAGGTTCCCACTCCGATGCATCGCGCGGCGGCCTTGGCGAAGGAGCCGCCGTCCTCAAGAAACTTGAAATGAGTCTTCGGTTCCAGTGGCTTGTAGTCTGCACCCAGACGCAGGTTTTCCGTCGGCAGGTACGCATCCACCACCTTATGAGGATTCATCTTGTTCTGCGGATCCCACACCGCCTTGAACTGGCGGAAGGCATCCATCAGCTCAGGGCCGAACATCTTCGGCAGCAAGGCGCCACGCGATTGCCCGTCGCCGTGCTCTCCGGAAAGCGAACCACCGTAGCTGACCACCAGGTCGGCAGCCCTCTCGACGAACTCGCCATAGTTACGAATGCCCGCTTCGCTCTGCAAGTCAAAGCTGACCCGCATGTGAATGCAGCCATGCCCGAAGTGGCCGTAGAAGGCGCCTTCATAGCCATACTCGTTCATGAGCGCGCGAATATCCCGCAGATAGCGGCCCAGCTTTTCCGGAGCCACCGCCGCATCGTCCCATCCCTCCCATTGCGGCGCCGCGCCAGGAGCAAACGCCGCTGCCCTGGGGCCGGATTCGCGCAGATGCCAGACGGCGCGCGCCTCAGACGGCGTGTAGAGACGGGTATTGGGCGGATCGGGCATTTGCTTCAGGCGATCCATCAATTGCTCAGCCAGGCTGCGCGCATGCTGCGGATCGTCAGAACCAAATTCAACCAGCACGATACCGCGCCCCTCAGGCAGCAGTTCGAGTTTAGGGGCTCCCTTGCGCCGCAGCCCGTCCACGATGCTGCCCTCGAAACCTTCGAAGCCGATCGGCTGAAAGGTCAGGATCTCAGGAACATGATCGGCCGCGACAAAAGCGTCGTGATAGCCGATTCCGACCAGCGCCCTATGCTGCGGGCTGGGGATCAGCTTCACCCTGGCTTCGAGCACGGTCACGCAGGTGCCCTCCGTCCCCACCAGTGCACGAGCCAGGTTGAATCGTTCCGGTAGTAGCTCATCGAGGTTGTAGCCCGAGACACGCCGGGGAATTTGCGGGAAGCGTTCCCTTATTAGATCGGCGTATTGATCGCCTATCCCACGCAGCGTTTTGTAGATCTCGGCGCGACGGCCGCCTTGCTGAAGGATGGAATTCAATTCGTCCGTCGTGGCCGGGCCGACGGTCATCTGCGTTCCGTCGTAGAGCAGAATCCGCAGCTCTTCGATGTTGTCTACCGTTTTGCCACCCAATAGCGAATGGGTGCCGCAGGAGTTGTTTCCGATCATGCCGCCAATGGTGCAGCGGTTGTGGGTGGAGGGGTCGGGAGCAAAGGTCAGCTTGTGAGCTTCTGCCTGGTTGCGGAGCGTGTCGAGCACCACCCCGGGCTGCACGCGGGCGAATCGTTGCTCTGGATCCAGCTCGAGGATCCGATTCATGTACTTGGTGAAGTCGAGCACCACGGCAACATTGCAGCACTGGCCCGCCAGGCTGGTGCCTGCTCCGCGCGCCAATACCGGCGCTCCGTACTTACGGCAGGCCGCCATGGCAGCCACTACATCCTCGGCATCGCGTGGCACCACCAACCCAATGGGAATCTGGCGGTAGTTCGATCCGTCGGTCGAGTACATGGCGCGGCTCCCGCGATCGAAACGGACTTCTCCCTTAATGTTTTGCTTTAACTCTTTTTCGAGCTCAATCGCTTGCGGGAAAGGTGTCGACAGGTTTGGCGTGGGAACTTAGCGGAAGGGGCGTGAGAGTTTGCATTTGCCTGCCTGGCAGCGGAATTAGTAACCATTATCGAACCTGTACCACCGCAATACTAGCTCTCACTGGTGACGGGTGCCCCAGGTTCGCCAAAGCGTACCTGGGCCGAAAAAGACGGCGAAGCCCACCATGGCTTTTTGTAAAAATGACCAGTAAATCCAGGCTGGGAGACAAAGAGCAATCGTGAGGCAGCCGTCCTCTTCCTATGGAACTCAGTCAGCGAGCGGATCGGGGCGAATCTGAAAGTGGACCACCTTGGGGTTTGTCCCTTTTCCGGTCTCACTATGGAAGGGCGTGCGCGTACCCCATGTGGTCCAGACTCCTTTGCCCTTCCAGCCGGCCTTCGGATCGTCGAAGCGCCCGTCCATCCCCTTGGCGAAGAAGCCAAGGGGATAGGGCACACGCAATATCGTGAACTTGCCATTGACCAGGGCGATTAACGAATCCGACGAATTGCCGGTAATGATGGGCGTGTTCTTGCCTAGCCCCAGCGTGTCGAACTGGTCTACCCAGACGTAATAATGAGAGTCCGCGCTACCCGAGGCGGTTACGTTTTTGAACTTCGGTCCCGGTGTTTGATACAGCGTCCACCCTTCGGGACATTGACGCCCGGTGGCCTTCGGCCCGTTGAGCGGACCTTTGCACTTCTGCCGGTCGAAGCTTGCCAGGTGTCCACTGGCCAGCGCCACCCAGACGACGCCGTTGCCATCGATGTCCATTCCCCGCGGCGAAAAGCCCCACACCGGGGCCCTCGGGTCCTTCCACGGCGCTTCATAGTATTCCGCCAAGGCTGTCTCCGGCGGGTTCGATCCCGGGTCGAGGCGCACAATCCCGCCCGGAAAACCGAGCACCGAACCCCAGACCTTTCCATCCTTGCCAACGGCGACTCCATAGAACGCTGCGTTGAGGCGCGTATCCTTGGTGGGATCGGTCGTTGCGTTGAAAACAGAGGAAGTGCCCAGGCTTTCGCCGCTAGGCGCGGTCGCGACTTTCTGCTCCCCTTCCACATAGGCGTCCCGCTTGCCGTTGCCGTTGGTGTCCAGCACCAAAGCAGTCCAGCCCTGCGATTTCTGCTCGTCATGAGTCTGGTCCCACATCCTCGTATTCAACCAGCCCACCACTCCGCCACCACCACCGCTGCTGGTCCAGAGCGTGTTATTCGCATCAGAGGCGAACACCAGGTGGTGCGTACCGAAGCAAGTGTCGATCATGGAGATTTGCTTGGTCGCCGGATCGTACATCTCCAATTGACGCCCGGAACTCTGGACTGGCGTAAGCGCTGCCGAAATCAGGGTGGACCCCGCCTTGCAGAATGCCGGGTTGTTGTTGGCGCGGATGCGAGCCGTAAACCACACCCGTCCGCGCTGGTCGAACATGGGATTGTGAACCGTCGTGTGACTATCCCAGATCGCTTCATCGCCCCAGATGGGCGAGGAGTTCAGTGGCTTTGGCTGCCCAGGCGTGTCGGGATCGCGATACTGAACCTTCAGCTGGCTGATCGTGCTGTGTACTGGATCGAGCACCGGCAAATAATCGCGGCTCTCCTCCGGCGACCCGTAGATCATGCCATTGGCGTTTACGCTTGGATTGCGCTTGTCAGTGGAGATCTCGTCGTGCAGATAGGCTTTTGGGTCGGCCCAGTCCCATTGGGTAATCACCACGTTACGCTCAATGCCTTGCGGCCGCGGAGGCGCTTCCGCAGGCAGCTCGCCGTTGGCGATCCTGGTCGTCCAGTCGCCGAACTGCTCGGTGGCTCGTTTGGCGCCGAGTTGAGCCAGTCCTCCCATCATCGCGGTGCCGGCCTGCCCCGACTGTAGGCGGCGCATCCACGCCTGTGGCGGAGCGAGATCGCTGAACATCGCCGGAATGGTCCGGGTGTATTGGTTGCCGAGCTGGTGGCACGACTCACAGCTATCGGTCTTGATCAGGTGGATCCACTGGGCCTGAGTCTTGATGTTCGGGGAAATGCCGTTGGCCCCGGTGGCCGCCCCGGGAAATTCCTTTTCCCCAGGCACCTCCAGAAGGGCATACCAATAATTTGCGGGGTAGTAGTGTGCGGCGGATTTCGCGTCGGGCGCGACAGTGGGTTTTAGATCCACTCGTTTGCCTGGTTCGGTCTCCACCTTGGGCGAATCCACCAACCCATAACCGCGCGCCCAGACGGTGTACCTGGCTTTCGGCAAAGCCGGTAACAGGTAGCGCCCCTGATCGTCGGTCACCACTTCCTTGATGTAAAGGGTGGGCAGATCTTTTGTTTCCGCGATCACCCACACTCCGGCTTCCGGCCCGGCAGTGCTGGTAACGGTCCCAGCGATGTCGTCGCTTTTGATCTGGGTTGCGCTCGTGGTGGCGAGCGAGGCGGCTATGAATGCGGAAATGCCGAGCGCAACCATTCCTGGAAACAGCAGCCTGGTCATCTTCTGTGACCTCCTTATGGCTTTGCCGATTGGCCGCCAATATACGCCCACCTGCCCCCAGAGGCAATCAAGCTCAGCTCATGTCAGGAAGAGCGTGCACGCTGGACTGCCCAGCGACTGTATACCTTCCGGTGAACGTCAACAGTCCCGTC
Source organism: uncultured Acidobacteriaceae bacterium (assembly GCA_963821315.1). Lineage (GTDB taxonomy): Bacteria > Acidobacteriota > Terriglobia > Terriglobales > Acidobacteriaceae > PALSA-350. The sequence goes on from CAWGDP010000037.1 coordinate 118,282, forward strand.
TTCCGGTCGACACGAAAGGAAGCGATACTATCGCTGCGTTGGTTGCATGCATACAGAAAAGATCCGCCAGGATCCATTTGTATGTGTCTTGGGTAATCGCCCATGGTTGAGGTCTCGCCCAGGTAATGCAACCGGCCTTCGCTGTTAAGGGAGAAGATCGTGATCGTATCGTGAAGCCGGTTGGCTGCGTAGAGAAAATGCCCATCGGGCGAGAGCACGATCTCTGAAGTGAAGTTTGTTCCCTTAAAGCCCGGCGGTAGGGTCGAGATGGTTTGCTGGGGGTGAAGCACTCCGGTCGCCGGATCGAAATGAAAGAACACCACCGTAGACGCCTCTTCCTGAAGTGAATAGAGCCAGCGTCCATTGCGGTGAAAGGTGAAGTGACGTGGCCCATCCCCCGGAGGCAGGGAAACAAAGGGAGACGCTGCGGGAGACAGTTTACCGGTGGCGGGGTCAAAGGCCGAGACATAGATCCGATCCTGCCCCAGGTCGGTTTGCAGCACGAAGCGGTTGGAAGGGTCAGCGTGGATCATGTGGGCATGCGGTTTGTCATGACCACTGAAGGCAAAACTTCCCGGAGGAGCGCTCGATGGGATCTTGGGCCCAAGAGCCCCCGTGTCCTGGTGAACGTACGTCGCTGCGCCCAGCGCGCCGGTGTTCAGGATAGGCAGCACGGCTACCGTCCCGCCGGCGTAATTGGCAACAAATACATATTTGCCCGACGCGTCGACACTCAGGTGAGCCGGGCCCGCTCCTTCCGAGGAGACTACATTCAATAGTTGAAGATTTCCGCTTGAGCGATTCACAGCATAGGCACTTACCGCTCCGTTTTTACCCGCGAAGTCTGCCACTTCATTGGCGGCGTACAGGTATCGTCCAGAGGGATCGAGGGAGAGCCAGGAAGCGTTGCGGGCCTCGGCGGCCAACTTGATCAGGCTCAGCTCGCCTGTAGAGCGGTTCATCTCGAAGAGGTAGATTCCCTTCCCGTTGCTTCCCCCGCCGTCGACTGCGGTGCTGTAGGTCCCCACATAAACGAAAGCTTTGGGCCCTTCCATTGCATACCCGCGGACCGGCCGGAGCGCCGAAAGAAGGGCGAAGGCCGCAGACCCTTGAAGTAGTTCGCGGCGAGAAAGGTTGCCGCCCGTCTTATTTGTTGACCCGTTATTTTGTGGACCCACCTGATCGATTTCTCCTCTTCTATTTGGACCTGAACTATCAACTGTACTTTAGCCAACGCAACATCTCTGGCAGCGTCGGCCGCTTGCCATACATCAGGATGCCGACGCGGTAGATCCGCGTAGCCACCCATACCATCCCGTAAATGGACAACACCATCAGCGCCAGAGAAAGAGCGAGCTGCCAAACCGGCACCGCCATCGCGGCCATGCGCAAACACATCACAATCGGCGTGCACGGGGGAAACAGCGACAACAACACCACCGGCCACGCGCCAGGGTTGCCCAGGATGTAGACAATGAACGCCAGCCCAAGCACCTGCGGCAACACGATAATCATGCTGAACTGTTGTACCTCCGACTCCTGGCTGACGGTCGCGCCCAGACCTGCGCTCAATGCGCTGTAAAAGAAAAATCCCAGGATGAAATAGAGCACAAAGAAAATGAGCCGCAGCGGGGTCACTCCATAGGCCGCCAAACCGCCGAGCCCCAACGTCATCCAAAGAGAGGACGCGCTCAACAAAAAAACGAAAGCAATCCATATCGCCATTTGGGTCAGCCCCACTGCGCCTACCCCCAACAGCTTCCCCAACATGAGTGACTCCGCTTTGGCGGAAGCAAGCATCACTTCAAATACGCGCGAAGTTTTTTCCGCTACTACCGAGTGGGCCACATTCACGCCGTAAAACACCACCGCGAAATACAGCATAAAGGCCATGACATACGCGCCCCAGAAACCATTGCTTGCATCTGCCGCCACGGCTGTGCCGTTCTTCACCTGCTGCGTCTTCAGGTCTACGTCTTGCAGCAATGCCTGTATCTCTTCGCTGGTCGCGCCGCGCTTCACCAGCTCTTCCCGGACCAGCGCATGGCCAATCGCATCCTGCATCCTGTCCTTTCCAACAAAATCCGCCGATCCGCGGGAAGTGTAGGTAGCCTCGAGGCGCGTCGTTCCTGGCTTCAGGGAGAGCCACAGGTAGCCATCCGCCTGCTTGCTTTCGACCGCGGCGTTCAGGGCCGCCAGCTCGCCCTCTGTGAGCGGAGCCTTCACCTCTACCGTCAGGCGCGAGGAGGGATTTCTTCTGGCCGCCCCCGCGGCATTTTCAGCCGCTATCAACTCCGCCCGCACGCTCTCAGCCAACAGCGGATCGTCGGAGGCCACTACAATATTCCGCACCGCCGCCGCTTAGTTTGCCGGAAAGGGCGCCGGCGCCGAAAATCAGCGCAAAAAACAGAGGAATAAGCACCGTGCTGATGCGGAAGGCTTTGCTACGGATCCGCTCCAGATACTCGCGCCGCGCGATCAGCAATGCCTCACGCATCCACTTTCTCTCCTACCGTCCGAATGAAAATCTCTTCCAGCGACGGCTCTACCAGTTCAAAGCGGTAAATCTGCGCGTGTTGCTCCGCGGCGCGCAGTAATGCCTGGGCGTCGCCATGCTCCGTCAGGGTGATCTCCACGTGGCCTGGATACTCAGTGCATTCGGCGATCGCCTCGTGGCTGAGAAATCCGTCGTCCCCTTCGAAATCGATAATCACCCGGTTGCGTTCGTAGCGGGATTTCACTTCGCGCATCCTGCCCGAAAGCACCGCCTCTCCACGATGAACCAGGCAAATCTCGTCGCACAGCTTCTCCACCTGGTCCATGCGGTGGGTCGAGAACAGAATGGCCCGCCCGGCCTTCTTCAGTTCCAGCAGGGTGTCCTGCAGCAGCGTCGCGTTGACCGGATCCAGTCCGGAGAAGGGCTCGTCCATGATGATCAGTTCAGGCTCGTGCAACAGGGTCACAATAAACTGGATCTTCTGTTGCATTCCTTTGGAAAGCTCTTCGGTCTTGTTCTGTGCGGCATCGAGTATTTGCAGCCGTTCACACCATGCGTGCGCACGCTTCGCGGCGAGCTCCGCTGCCAGCCCATGGAGCTGCCCCATAAAGACGAGCTGGTCCATCACCTTCATCTTGCGGTAGAGCCCGCGTTCTTCCGGAAGGTACCCAACTTTCTTTAGGCTCTCGCGCGTAAATGGGCGGCCGAACAGGTTGACCGTGCCGGAATCCGGGACGGTAATTCCCACCATCATGCGAATGCTCGATGTCTTCCCCGCCCCGTTTGGCCCCAGCAGGCCAAACATGGTTCCCGCCTGTATCCGCAGACTCAAATTGTGGACCGCCACCTTATGCTCGTACGCTTTCGATACATGATCGAGCTCCACCAGCGTGGCCATCCCTAAACCTCTCGCGAGGAGTGTAACAAAGCCGCGGTTGATCAGGCGCTTCGCTCAGGATGACGATTCTGTGGGAGAACTAATGGAACAGAGACCTTTGTGAGGGAGCCGGGGCGCACTGCAGGTCCCTCGGCTTCCTCCGGATTTCCTGTCGGGCTTGGCGGTGCCGGTAAACTTCATGCGGCTTTCCTCAAAGAAAGCCGCATATGTGGCCGTTGATAAGAGCAGCGTAGTAGGAAATCCGGAGTTCCCTCGGGATGACAAAGTGGAGGGCGGTGACTTTTATTAGGGGCCGTTAGATCGGATGGGCAGAAGGAAACAGCAGATCCCAGGCTCTCCACTGCTCAGGATGACGATTCTGTGGGGGTGTTGCCACACTCCGGATTCCCTGCCGCGCGGCTTGTCGCCTCGATGAGTAGAATGGTTCACAAAATGGAGCAGCCCAGTGAAAAAGACTATTCGGGCATTCTGCCTGCTCATGCTCTCCGCTCCGGGGTGGGGACAGGCCGCCTCGCCCTCCGCAGCGCAAGACGTCGATTCATCCCAACCACCGGTGACCACGCTCAAGGTGGTTACTGGTCTCGTGGCAATCTCCGCCGTAGTAAAGACCAAAGATGGCGAGGCCAAGACAGGGCTGACCAAAGACGACTTCGTGCTCAAGCAGGATGGCAAGGAAGTGCCAATCCACTATTTCTCGCAAGGTTCCGAAGTCCCGCTGAGCTTTGCACTCATGGTGGATACCAGTGGGAGCCAGGAAACTTTCATCGGGGATGAGGGACTGGCAAGTGATGTCTTTTTCGAGACCATGCTGGGCCGTAAAGAGGACCGCGCGATGCTGGTGCAGTTCGACACCACGGTCCTGCAGCTGGAAGGCATGACCAACTCCGCGAGTGCGCTCCATTTCGCGCTGTCGCGCATGAGTCAGCGTGCATCCGCTAAGGGAGGAACCCTTCTGTATGACGCAGTGTACGTGGTAGCGAAAGACGTCCTGGCGAAGGAGAGGGGCCGCAAGGCAATGGTGATTCTCAGCGATGGCGGCGACGTCGGAAGCCGGCGGTCGATTACTGAAGCGATTGAGCAGGCGCAACGCGCGGATGTGCAGGTTTACTCCATCCTTTACAGTATGCGGAAGAGTCTTAGCGGCGACAACAGCGGTCGTCCACCCGAGGTCGATACTGGTTTGGGAGCTTTGGAGAAACTCTCAGAGAGTACCGGTGGGCATGTATTTACTGTCTCGCACACGATGAGCCTGCGAGACATCTTCACACAGATCGCCGATGACCTGCGATTGCAGTACGAACTGGGCTACAAACCTCCCCCAGATACCCAACCGAATAGCTACCACAAGCTGGAGTTGAAGGCGAAAGACAAGAAGCTAACTGTACAGGCCCGCAAAGGCTTTTTCCAACCAGGTTAAACTTTGCCGGCAGTAAGCCCCCAAGGGTGGTCCTTGCACGGAAGGGCCAAACAGGCTGGAAAAAAGTTCCACGATCGTGTTCCTGCTCAAAGCGTGTATTCTGATAGCACCTAATAAGGTGCTCAATATGGGATCGTCAATGCTGGACATCACGAAGGATATTCAGTCGCTCACGACCTTTCGCCGCCGCTCCGGCGAATTCTTGAAGCAGCTAAAGAAAAGTAAACGCCCCGTCGTGCTCACCGTTAAGGGGAAGGCGGCCGCCGTCGTGCAAGATGCCGAGGCCTATCAGCGCCTGCTCGACATCGCCGCCAGCGCCAATGCCGAGGAAGGCATTCGCCAGGGTTTGGATGATGTAGCCCACGGTCGCACCCGCCCGGCAAAAGCGGTATTCGACGAGATTCGCCGCAAACATGGCATACCGCGTTGAGATGACCGCTCGCACGGCGCGCGATCTTGAGATTTTGTATTTGGCGAAGAACGCTGCCGAGTCTCAAGTGGCCGCCCGCTGGTACAACGGTCTGGAAGAAGCTGTATCCTCGCTAGCAACGCATCCCCATCGCTGCCCTGTTGCCCCGGAAAGTCGAAGGACGAAACGCCAACTGCGGCACCTGCTTTACGGCAAGAAGCCTCATGTTTACCGGGTCATTTATGAAGTCCAGGAGCAGCTGCAGACAGTGTGGGTGCTGACAATTCGACATGCCGCAAGGCGAAAGGCCCGGCAAGAATTATGAAAATGCCAGCGTTGTTTGACTTGAGCGGCCGAGTGGCCGTGGTGACCGGCGGTAACGGCGGAATTGGCCGCGGCATTGCGCTCGGGTTAGCCGAAGCCGGGGCCGCCGTTGCGGTGTTGGGACGAAACGAGGAGAAGAACCAGCGGGTCCTCGCTGAATTAAAAGCCATCGGTCTTCCTTCCCTTGCCGTGAAAGTAGATCTGACCCAGCGCGCCGCACTGGAGCCGGCACTGAACAAAGTCGAGAACGAACTCGGCCCCATTGGCATCCTGGTCAATAACGCCGGCAACGTGTCCGTAAGCGGCGGTGTGTTGAACGAAAAACCTGAAGATTGGGACAACGTCATCGAAACCCATCTCAATGCAACCTTCCTGCTTTCGAAGCTCGCTGCCCGGTCGATGCTTAGTCAAAAGAGGGGAAAGATTATCAACATTGGCAGCATGTACTCGTACTTTGGGTCTGGGCTAGTCCCCTCCTACAGCGCGGCGAAAGGGGCGATCGTGCAGTTGACCAAGTCCATGGCCATTGAACTTGCCCCGCACAACATCCAGGTGAATGCGATCGCTCCCGGGTGGATTGAAACCGACATGACGGCGCCTGTACATACCATGCCCCTGAACGACGAGGTTCTTGCGCGTACCCCCGCCGGCCGTTGGGGTCAACCGGAGGAGATTGCCGGAACCGCCGTCTACCTGGCCTCGCGCGCTTCCGACTTCGTTACCGGGGCAACGATTCCCGTCGATGGCGGTTATGCAATTCGATAACATGGCGAAAGCCCACTAGGGAAAAATGCGATTCTCTCCATGATCCCTGCGTAATTTTGGGTGCCCCATCCGTATACCCCTCGTATGTTCGAATACGAGGGCACATTGGCGGCGATCGTGAGCACCGAAACGCACCACATTGCGCGTGGTCTTCGCCAAAGAGATGTCGCTCTCCTGCATGCCTTAGTCGGGCAATATCAGTATCGTCTCGTCCGCTACTTTACCTACCTCCTGGGGAGGCGCGATCCAGTCGACGACCTGGTACAGGAAACCTGGTTGCGCGTCCTTGAGCGCGGTCACTCCTACGACGGACAATCTCGCTTCGAACCCTGGCTCTTTACCGTGGCCCGCAATCTTGCCCTCGACTACCTACGCAAACGGCCAGCCTTCAGCCTCGACTCGAAGAATTCCTTAGAACCGGATCTCGAATCGCTAGCGCCTGTTTCCCAAGCGCCCTCGCCCTTCGAGCAGGCAGCGCGCACGGAGGATGCCCAGCGTCTCGCGCACTCGCTGCAGATGCTGGAGCCCATCTATCGCGAAGCGCTCGTCCTGCGCTTCCAGGAAGATCTATCGCTGCAGGAAATGGCGGACGTGATCGGAGCGTCCGTCTCGACCGTGTCTTCAAGGATCTATCGCGGCCTCGCGGCACTGCGGGCGCAGATGGACGGAGGAACAAATGCAAGTTGATCGTCACCAGGAGATTCGCCACATCATCGACCGATCGCTCGTGGGTGCGGCCTCCTCTCAGGAGGAGCAAACTCTCCGCGAACATCTTCTTACTTGTGCCGCGTGTCAGGAGTATCTGAAGGCTTCCCATCAAGCGATCGCCGGGCTGGGAGGTTTCTCCTTCGAGATGAATCCGGATCTTCATGGGAAGGTGCTCGCCGCCCTCACGCTACGCGCACAACAACTGGAAACCAAAAGGGTCCAGCAAAGGCCGATGTTGTGGAGTTACCTGGCCGCGATCGTGCTCACGGTGGCGGGCTCGTTCACGGCCGCACGATTTAGCGGTCTTGCCGGTGCTGTCTTCCACCTAGAGCCCGAGCCCTTGCACATCGGATTGCTCGCCTTATGGATCGTGCCTTCCTTGTGCTTCTGTCTGCTGTTTCCCGTCCTGCACCGGTTGTCGGTGGGTTGGACAAATGAGAAAGGATTATCCCAATGAGCGTTCGTCAATTCCTCGACGTGGTTCCGAAGTCCGTGAAAACAGTCGCTGCGGTGATAGCGGGAGGGGGTGTGCTGATCGGCTTGGCCGGCACATTCATCGAGGGAGGTGGTCAAAACGCTCCTTTCCATGTTCTGTTGCCAGGCGTCGGCTTCGGTTTGCTGGGGGGTGTGGTGATCGCAATCTGGATTCTCTGCCTGGGTTATGTGAATGCAGATGCTCGCCGACGCGGCATGCCACCCATTCTATGGACGCTCATCGCAGCGTTCATTCCTAACCTACTAGGATTTCTTCTCTACTTCGCCTTGCGCCGGCCCATTGCGTCGCCTTGTCCGCAGTGCGGGCAGGCGACTACGGCGGGGCAACGATTCTGCTCCTGGTGTGGCTATCAAGGATCTTCAGCGCTCTCCAGCCAGGCTTCTTAACCATCAGGATCTGAGCGCCGCAGTTTACCTTCCCTGAACTCTCCGTATTCCTCCGCGATCAAGTCATGAAGTTCTCATCCGGCTGTAACGCGAGTGCAATGGCGTTCCGCCAAGCTGTTGAGCGTTGCCGGGGCACAAAGCCAGACAGCCAGAGAGGAAGCACCATGCCAAAGAATCTCCACAGGAGACTCGCGTCTCTTACCCTGACAGCGGCACTGGCATCCATTGCCACCGTGCCCGGCTTCGCCGGCGACCGCGAGGGCCATGTAGGAACAGCGGCGGCCAGAATCAAACACGTCTTCGTGATCGTGCTGGAAAATAAGACGTTCAGCAATACCTTCGGAACCAGCACGCAAGACCCTTACTTGCAGAAGACCCTGGTCCCCATGGGCGGACTGCTCACGCAGTACTACGGCACAGGCCATGTCAGCCTGGACAACTACATCTCCATGATCAGCGGCCAGTCGCCAACGCCCGATACCGACGACGACTGCCTTCCGGGTCTGACGGGGACAATCGGCAACTACAACGATGTGGAGCAGAAAGGCAAGGCGGCGCAAGGACAGGTAGTGGCCACTGGCGGCTGCATCTATGCTAAAGATGTTCCCACCCTGCCAGGCCAGCTCACCGAGGCCGGCCTTTCCTGGAAGGGTTATATGGGAGACATGGGGAACGATCCATCGCGCGAGAGCGCCACCTGCGGCCACCCTGAGATCGGCGTCGGGACCGACAATACCAATGAGGCGGAAGCGCCGAGCGCTGCGGTTCCGCTGGGCGACGCCTACGCTACCCGGCACGATCCGTTCATGTATTTCCACTCCATCATCGATTCCCCAAGCTGCAAGACCCACGTGGTGAATCTCAACAACCTGCCGGCTGATCTGGCAAAAGAGAAGACCACTCCCAATCTCGTCTTCATTACGCCCAACTTGTGCGACGACGGCCACGATGGCAGTGGCACCGGCGCCGCCGGCACCCTTTGTGCCAATGGCCAGCCAGGCGGGCTCACTTCCGCTGACGCCTTTCTGCAGAAATGGGTGCCGCAAATCATGGCGTCGCCCGCCTATCAGAAAGACGGCCTTATCATCATCACCTTCGACGAAAGCAATTACACAGAAAGCGTGAGCGTGAATCCCGGCACCGGGCAAGAGACGGTAGACATTACCTTCCCGGGGCAAACGTGTTGCGATCAGCAACCGGGTCCCAATCTCGCCGGCGTTCGGCCTGGGACATTTACGCTGGTGAGTACGCCCCAATTGATCGAGAACATCGTGATCAATGGCTACGGTGGCGACCAGGTGGGCGCGCTGTTATTATCGCCCTTCGTCAAGCCCGGCAGTACTTCGGATACTGGATATAACCACTATGCTCTGCTCCGAAGCCTGGAGGATATCTTCAAGCTCCACCACCATATCGGTTATGCCGCCGACGACCCAGCCGCGGATTATTTTCTGGACACCATTGGCAACGATGAGAACATTTTCAAAGGTGAATACTAGTCCAGGCTTCTGAAGTAACTCGGCAATCGCCGTTCGGGAAATCAACCCCGGACGGCGTTGCTGCTTTCCGATTCTTGGTGTTTATCGCCAGCAATGCCTCCTCCAAGGTGCGCCCAGCCAATTTTCCATTCGCAAGCTGCCTATCCCCGCTGGTTATCATCAGTGTGGTGCTGACGGCCGGGTTCTTCCTATCCGATCGAACCGCCGCGCCTCTATTTGCTTCCCAGGTCAGCGGTGGCTCGGTTTCCGCCATCGGCGCTTTGGGTAGAAAGATATTCTTTGACCCCTCCTTGTCCGGCTCCGGACGCATGTCCTGTGCCACCTGCCACAGCCCTGAGCACGCTTACGGTCCGCCCAATGGACTGGCGGTGCAACTGGGTGGCCCAGCCCTGGACCGCCAGGGAGCGCGCGCTGTACCCTCCTTGCGCTACGTTCTGAACCACACCCCGTTTTGGAACAAGAGGTTTATCGAGAATCCCGCGGAACGCCTGCTCGAGGGCAACGATCCGCCGACCGGAGGCTTCGGCTGGGATGGCCGTTTCAACACACTGCGTGTGCAGTCCGCCTTTCCGCTTCTGGCGGCCAATGAGATGGCCAATGCAGGGCCAGCGGAAGTAGCCGCCAGGTTACAGCACGCCTCCTACGCCGGCGACTTTCGCAAGCTGTTTGGTGCGCAGATCTTCGACGATCCGGCCAAAGCCTATGCCCAGGCGCTCGTTGCTATTGAGCGCTTCGAGCTGGAAGACCCGAGCTTCCATCCTTACAACAGCAAATACGACGACTACCTCGATGGCAAGGCCCGGCTCACCGACCAGGAGCAGCGCGGATTGACGTTGTTCGACGATCCGCGGCGCGGCAACTGCGCATCGTGTCATCTGGACCGCAAGGGCGCGGATGGTTCGCACCCACTGTTCACCGACTACCAATTCGAAGCGCTCGGGGTGCCGCGCAACCCGGAGATTCAAGCCAATGCCGAGGCCGGCTATTTCGACATGGGCTTGTGTGGGCCGCTGCGTACCGATCAGACCGGACAATCGAAGTTCTGCGGGCTGTTCAAGACGCCCACGCTGCGCAATGTGGCTACGCGCACCGTGTTCTTTCATAATGGACGCTTTCATACATTGAAGGAAGCACTGCGTTTCTACGTACGGCGCGACACAGATCCGCAGCTTTGGTACCCCGTATCTCCTTCCGGCGCAGTGGATAAATTCGACGATTTGCCCCTGAAGTTGCGCGTCAACATCGATGTCATCGACGAGCCGCTGACGCGCAAGGAAGGGGCCGCTCCAGCATGGACCGACGCAGAGATTGACGACGTGATCGCTTTTCTGCAAACCCTGAGCGACCGTGATGCGCTACGCAATCACTAGAGGGACTTTTTGCTCAGCCGCGGTTGCACTTACCATGGTGCTCACCGGAACACTTTCGGTCGCCGCACCGGTGAGACGGGCACTGCATATCAATCCGGCTCACCTGCTGCGCGAACATTAACTTCGTTTCATGCGAATTTTTCCACCGGTACGGTCCGCCCATGAGCATGTTTTGCGCTGGTTGAGGTAAGGCAAAGAAAATACTCAGGTAGTTGTTCGGAACAAGCTCTCCGCGCTGTTTCGCCAGAGAACACATGCCCGGTTACCAGTGTCTCTGCGCGCCTTGCGTCGAAAACGATCCCCTTCCGAAAGTAACGCTCAACGGATTGCAACTGATCCGTTCGGGGGAGATGAAAAAATCGGCACCTCTGACAAAGTAAGGCAGAGCATTCTCGATGTTGTGACGGGAATGACGACTGGACAGGAGCAATACTCCATGAAACTCCTCATAGCGGGTGTTTTAGCGTTAACCGGCACAGCTTTTGCCGCTGATCTTGCACCAGTAAGCTACCACGCTGGGACCCTTGTCTCATTTCCGTTGCAGGCCTCCGGAACCAGCTGCCCTAGCACCACAGAACAGATCTGCAGCGACGATTACCAAGGGCAATACATCGTTAAGTCGGAGGGGATTATCTACGCCCTCACCCCGGCCGGCACAGAGTCGGGTAGCCTCGCCGATAGGGTGATGCTGGCCTGGAGCAGAGCTACAAGCAAGTACGATACCCTCTATCACCAACAGCCCGGAACACCTCTCCTGCTGCGAGACGATGGCAGGCACCTTTTCGTAAGAGTGGGCAGCCGGGAGTCGAAGTACATCGCCATCGAGGCACGATAGCGAAGATCGCGACGTAAAGACGGTTTGACAGCTGCATACGGCGGTTACCTGCGATTACCACATAGAAGGACTCAGGTTACTCCAGGGGACAAGCTTTATCTTCGACTTCAACGTATGCTCTGTTCTCAAGCGCGGTTCTCTTCGACCTCTTTCATCGATTCTTTCGGGGGAGGGACTTTATGAAGGGGGACAACGGGAATCGCGCCTCCATTCCGCCCTTCCACTCTCACATCTTCCTGCATTCTGCCGCACTCACAATTCGTGTTGAGGCTGTCTCTGTGTCGATTCCGTAAGACTCCCGCCGCCCCGCAGATCGATCGTTCCTTGCCGGCCAAAGAATTGTGAGTGATCGGATCCCCCATCCGTTCTACATTGATTTGAGTGATGTGAGGAAATATGACCTCGAGGACTCTAATCAAACTCGCGAACGTGCTCCTTGCTTCGAGCGCTTCCGTTGCCTTGATCGCGACCGCGGTTGCGCAAACTCAGGCACCGGCCGCGCCGCCTGCCCCGCCTGATCGTGCCGCGATCACCGCCGCCTCTGCAGCGGAGCGCGATCGAGAGCTCAAGCTGCTCGGCATCACCGCCATGCAGCCTGGGGCGACTGCCTATGATATCGGCAAGCCGGGCAATGCCAACTACGATGAGGCCAAGGCCAATCCTTATCCCAAGCTTCCCGACCTCCTGACCATGAACGACGGGACGAAGGTGATCACGCCTGCGCAATGGAAGAAGCGCCGCGGCGAAATCAAAGCCCTGTTCGACGAAAATGTATACGGCAAATATCCTGCGCACATTCCCGCGGTCACGTGGAAAGTGGACGCCGTCGAGCAGATGACCGTTCAGGGCATTCCCGCCATCGTGAAACACATCACCGGCCATGTCGATAACTCAGGCTATCCGGCGATTACTGTCGATATCCATGCCGATGTTGTGACGCCGGCCAGCACCAAGGGCACCAGGGTGCCGGTCATCATCGGCGGCGGCTCGATTCGCCCGCGGCCGGTATTCCCGCCCCCCGCGCCGGGCCAGGTAGTGCATAAGCTGGCGTCCCCTCCTGATGCGCCCGATTCCGCCAAGCTGCTGCTGGCCCATGGCTGGGGTTTTGTCGGCCGCAATTCCGGCGATGTGCAGGCTGACAATGGCGCTGGTCTCGATAAAGGCATCATCGGCCTGGTGAACAAAGGCCAGCCACGGTCGCTCGACGATTGGGGCGTGTTGCGGGCCTGGGCCTGGGGCGACAGCAAGCTGCTCGACTATCTCGAGACCGATCCCGATGTCGACAGCAAGAAAGTCGGCGTGATGGGCCATTCACGCGGAGGCAAGGCAGCGCTGGTCGCCCAGGTGGACGATCCGCGCTTCGCCATCGGCTTCATCTCCTCTTCGGGCGCGGGCGGCGCCGATCTCTATCGCCGCAACTATGGCGAGGCCATGGGCAACATCACCGGGACAAGCGAGTTCCATTGGTTCGCGGGCAACTTCCTGCGCTATGGCGCGGCCGGTCACTCCGCCAACGACATGCCGGTGGATAGTCATGAATTTATCGCGCTGGTGGCGCCGCGCGCTCTCTTCATCGGCGGCGGGGCGCTGCTCACCGATCCGGTGTATGCCCCCGGCGATGCCTGGCAGGACGCACAAGGGATGTTCATGGCTGCCGTCGCTGCCAGCCCAGTGTGGGATTTGCTGGGCGCAAAGGGACTGGGGACAACCACGTTTCCACCCATGGGCACGCTCATTGATTCAGGCGACGTGGCCTTCCGCCAACACGAGTATGGGCACACGCCCGCACCCAACTGGCCCTACTTTATCGAGTTCGCAGATAAAGAATTCAAGAAACGCTGAGTGGGTTATCTCTCGTCAAGTCTAATTCCCATTCCTGACCAATGAGATCATGACCGAAGCTGTGGTGAGGCTCTTCCTTGATAAGTCGAAAGCCTGCCTTTTTGTAAATGCGATGTGCAGAAGTAAGAATGCTCTGGGTCCAGAGAACGACCTTCTGATAGCCTGCTGTGCGCGCGAAGCGGATACATTCGTTCACTAAAGCGTCCCCAAGGCCAAGGCCCCGGGCACAGGGCTCGACAAAGAGGAGACGAAGCTTCGCTGTCCGCGGCTCACTCGGATGCTTGACCAGAAAAACGTGGCCCACATTCTGACCATCGATCTCCGCCATCCAGCAGCGCTCCCGGCCGGCATCGAAGTTGGTGATAAATCCATCCACAATTCGGGCCACCAGAGCCTCGAAGTTGTTGTCCCATCCGTACTGCTCCGCATAGCCGACGCTTTCCCGGTAGACGACCCATCCCATATCGCCCACACGGTGCGGCCGCAGGATGAAAGGTGGCCGGTTGCGATCGACTTTCATGAGAATGCTTTCGATGGCCTGCATGCACTGGACAAGTTCCGTCCGAGCCGTGGGAGCGAGATCCTGGAGAATGGTGTGAGCTTGTTCCTGGGAAAGAGCGTTGAGCTTTTTGAATGCCGCTTTACCCCGCGCCGTGAGCATCAGTTCGGCGTAGCGGCCATCCTGTTCGGAAGCCTTTTTGCGCAAGAGGCCGGTGCGCTCAAATTTTCCCAGCATGCGGCTTAGATAGGCGGGATCCACTCCGAGCCCTTCCGCGATGTCGCTTGCCTTCGGCGCGACGCGGTTCGCCAATTCGTAGAGGACCCTGGCTTCCGCCAAACTGTAATCACTGTTGAGGAGCCCCTCGTTCAAAGTCCCGATGAATCGCGTGTACATCCGGTTAAAGCGGCGGAAGTGAGCAGCTTCGCCGGTCAAGTCCGAGGGCGATATGGGGTGGGATGCCATGAGTTAAATGTCAATCACTATAGTTGACTTTGTCAACTATGATACGACGCGATTGGGAACCGGGCGCCTGCGTGAGAACTCTCTCCAATTGAGTTCCGGAGGGACGGCTGAGGGGCATATTTGTCCAAATTCGCTTTTTGGTTGGTGGAGACCGTGGTTGGTTGACTTTGTCCATCCCCTCCACTCATGCCAAGGTAGGCCACTGCCCTCTGATTTGTCATCCCGAGAGTCTGTGACTTTATTGGTTTCACAAAAAAATCGATACTGAAAACAAAGAGCTTAGGTGGGTCAAAAATCGCTAAAAGTCAATAAAGTCACAGCCTCCGACCGAAGCGCAGCGTAGGGGAGGGACCTGCAGTTTGGCTTAATGGAGAAACGCAACCCTGAGGCGGCTGGCCCACGGCACATTCGCTTATGCCCGAAAGTGAAACTGCAGGTCCCTCCCCTACGCTGCTCCGAATTTCCTGTCGAGGTTGGTGGCGTTGGCGAACTTCGTGCGGCTTTCTTTACGGAAAGCCGCATACGTGGCCTTGGGTGGTGTCGTGATGTAGGAAATCCGGGTCCGCTTCGGTCGGGATGACAAATTTAAGGGCGGTGGCCTACCTTGGCTTAGGTGGATGTGGATGGACAGAGTCAAGCAACCAGTGTTCCACGCGGTGGCCCACCTTGGCTCTCCCTCTTGCAAGGACTTGCTTCGCGTTCCATGATGGAAAGAGTGATGAGACTTATCAACTGCTTCCCTCTCCAGGTTTCGGCTTGCGCAATATGGTTGCTGGCTTCTGCGGCTGCACTCTCAGCCGGCACCACCACCCATTCGAAATTTGTTGGCACGTATCTGTCCCATCCACGCGAGGACGCGCAAGCTGGTCCGTCCATGAATTTAAGCCTGGGCGCGGACGGCACGGCTACCGTTACGGAAGACCCGGGTAATGGCACCACCACTCTCTTTGGCCATTGGGTCGATTCCGGCAGCCAGGTCAAGGTTACGTTCGACGCTGTGGGAGGTAAGCCGGTCGAACCTCCCATGATTTTTCAGCCCGGCCACGAGGGTCTACAGGCCGTCACCTGGAACCATGCCACCTGGGGCAATACCAATCCGCCGCCGATGAAGAACCGATCCAAGGTGAAAGAGCGGTTGACTCACAGCAAGTCCGCGGATTAAATCGCTTGCCAGTTTCAGATCTCCACCTCGCCCTCAAGATAAAAGACGCAGGAGCCTTCCAGCTCAACCCCACTCCCGGTGAGCCGGCAAATGACTTCCCCGCCCCGCCGTGAAGCCTGAAAAGCGCGAAACTCTTTCTTGTTGAGTCGCTTGGCCCAATAGGGCGTGAGCATGCAGTGGGCCGCGCCGGTCACGGGATCTTCCGGGATGCCCTTGGCCGGGGCGAAGTAACGGCTAACGAAATCATAGGTACCGTCCCCGGGCGCGGTCACAATCAGTCCGTCTCGGTCCAGGCGGGCGATCGCCGCGATGTCGGGAGATAGTTCACGCACCGCCTGCGCACTCGCCAACAAAGCCATGTAGTTGAAAGCGTTCGCAAGCACCTCGACCGGGAACCACGCCCAGAGCCTCGGCGAGCCCGGGCGGCGCCGGGACCGGCTCGGCCGTCCTTGCCGGAAACTGCATCACGTAACCCGCCTTCGCCCGGCTCACGGTGAGCGGCCCACTGGCCGAGTGGAAGACTACCCTGCTCCGTGCAGGCTCCAGCCTCTCCATCACCACGGTTGCGCTGGCCAAGGTGGCGTGGCCGCAAAGCGGCACCTCGGTGGCGGGCGTAAACCAGCGCAACCGGTAATCGCCGTCTTGCGGCACCAAAAACGCAGTCTCCGCCAGGTTGTTCTCGGCCGCAATGGCCTGTAGCGTCGCATCGCCCAAAAAGCTGTTCATTGGCATCACTGCGGCGGGGTTCCCGGCGAATCGCCGGGTGGTAAAAGCATCGAGTTGGAATATCCGCGTGCGCATACGAGACTCCTGCTATGATAACCATCCCTTGGGCCAGTTTGCCGCAATGGGAAGGCCCAACTCCGGCCGTGCTTTGCCTGCCATGTTTTTGCTTTTGTGCTGTAACATAGCGAGTCATTGCCACAAGGAAGTTGGCAAACTCGAAGAGTCCCGCCCAGTAAATGTGGTTTGAGAGTCTCCCCGAACTTACACTGCCCTTGGGCCGATCTCCCTTTGAAGCTATTCTCATCACCGCGCCTGCGCCTTCGCCTGCTGGCTCCCTCAATCGCCTTGATTGTGGCAGCCACGATGATCCCTGTAGCACTTCGCCATCCTTCGCTCAGGTATATCGACAACAGGGTCAGCCTCCCGATTTCTTAAACAATATCCTCTTGTACATACCTTTGGGGATCGCCCTGAGCGGCTCATCGCTCCTGCGCACCTTCCTCTTCGGCTTGTTTTTATCAACCGCTGCTGAAGTGCTGCAACTGGGATACGTTGACCGCAGCCCGTCCTTTGCGGATATTACGAGCAATACGTGCGGAGCCCTGGTCGGCTACCTGGTAGCGTTGCTTTGGCTGCGGGCTACAGGCTTCGATCCGAAATCGCTGCGGATTCCTCGGGCGGTCGCGGCAGCGGGAATTCCAGCCGCGATCCTCGGCGTCATCCTCTCGTCATGACCACCCCACACGATCAGACTTCTCCAACTGGAGTGCAACCTATCACCTGGCAATCGGAAACGAATCGACCGGTGACCGGCCGTGGGCTGGAACCATCTCAGCATTTCAAATCTATCCCTTTGCCATGGCTCCATCGCAGATCGACGATCTGGCACGCCAACTGGCTCATGCGGATAACACTGCACTGCCGGGTGGCGGGCTGATACCGCCCACGAATTCTGAGTGCGGGTTACGGCCGTTCGCTTCTTTCGAGCGACGAGGAACTCAGCTTCTATAACGCGCTCGTCAGGCAAAACCAGCTCACACTCCTGGTTCGCATGCGACCAACAACCTCGAACAGAGTCGTGCCCCGCGCATCATCACCTACTCTCAAGATCCCGGCAACCGCAACTTTACCCTGGCCCAGATCCACGACACGCTCACATTCCGCTTGCGCACACCCGCCTCTGGGGACAACGGCGCCAACCCTGCGCTGTACTCCGGACCTGTTCTCTCGCTCGACCATCCGGCGTTTGTGGCCGCAGTCTACAACGGACGTATTTCCCGGTTGTACGTGGATGGCAAATCGGTCGCGCATGCAGATCTGGGAGCGAGACGGCCTCGCTTACCCAGGCTAGTCTTTGTCCTTGCTCCCCCGGGAGGTGCCCATTCGTGAGATCGAACTGGGCGCCTCCGAGAGTCTCCTGAGTGGGTTATTGTCGCTCGGGATCTTTGCTTTGTGTGGAGTTCCTCGCCCGCCCTCAATGCGCATCTTCGTTGGTGCGCTGGCAGGATTTGCCATCGGCGCGGCGGTATGGATCTTTGGCGTATCCGAGCCGCGCCTGGGACTGCGCATCCTGCTGGAGTGCGTAGGCGCCAGTTTGGTGATAGCTATGTCGATGGAAACCGAGACAGAGCGGTGCGAACCGGCCCCCGCAATACGGAGGCCGGTCTCACTTTAAAAGCGAGGTACATCGGCAAGACGATTTCTGTTTTGGAAAGGAACCATCCAGCCGGGGTATTCCGGCGGAAGGGCGCTTACTTCATCGAGTTTCTGCATCTCGCCTTCAGTCAGCTGAAGATCGACCGCGGACAGATTCTGTTGCAGTTGATCGACGCGCTTGGCCCCAATGATGACGGAGGTGACAAACGGTTTGGCGAGAATCCAGGCCAGGGCAACCGTGGCCACGCTGGTCTCATGAGCCTTGGCTATGGGCTGGAGTACATCAAGGATGCGCCAGGTGCGCTCCTTATCTACGATGGGGAAATCAAAGGCTGAACGTCTTGAGTCCTCCGGCTTTTGATGCTCGCGCGAGAATTTGCCCGAAAGCAGTCCGCCGGCCAAGGGGCTCCAGACCAGTAGCCCGGTGCGCTGGTCCTCGAGCAGGGGCACAATCTCCCGCTCCAGATCACGGCCTGCTATGGAGTAATAGGCCTGCAGGGTATCGAGCTTGGCGAGATTCTTTGCTTCGGAGATGCCATTGGCTTTCATGATCTGCCACGCATACCAGTTGGAACAGCCGATGTAGCGGACTTTTCCCTGCGTAACCAGAGTGTCCAAAGCGCGGATGGATTCCTCAATAGGCGTGACTGAGTCAGCCGCGTGGATCTGGTAGAGATCGATATAGTCGGTTCGGAGTCGCTTGAGCGAGGCCTCAACCGCATCCATGATATGACCCCGCGAAGCGCCGACGTCGTTACGGCCAGGGCCGGTCCGCCCGTAGGCCTTGGTAGCAATGACGATATCTTTGCGAGCGATCCCCAGGTTGGTAATCGCCTGGGCCAGCACCTTCTCCGATTCACCGCTGGTGTAAACGTCCGCCGTATCCACAAAGTTGATGCCCGCGTCAACGGAGAGACGGAGAATTTCATCCGCAAGCTTTTGTTCGACACCTGCAATCGGCTTCCACATGCCCTCGCCCGAGGCAAAAGTCATGGTGCCGAGGCATAGCTCGGAGACGAGAAGGCCGGTGTGGCCAAGAGTGTTGTATTTCATAAGCACCTTTTGGTTGGAGATGGGTGGTACTGAAGTTAGATGTGATCCGGGGGCCGGCGGATTCGCGGTTAGCACCACGCGCCGGTCATGAACCAGGATCGTTTGCCTGCGGACGCGCGCTTAGGTAGCTGGCTAAAAGCAGTTCAAATTCGCGAACGATCCTCGGAGGGGGACCGCGCGTCACATTGTGGCCTTGAGCAGGGGCACAACGTCCGGCGATTCGGTTTCCCATTGTTCGATAAGGTCCAGGACGACTATTGCCTCCATCGGGGTTGTCGTCTGGGGATTGAATTCCCCGTCCCTCACCAGATAGGCCTTCTCGCGACGGTCGCCTTTGGCCTTCACCTTCACATGCCAGGCGGTTTCCCCGGAGTACCGCCAGCCTCGCACCTCATAACCGCCAACCGTACCGCTCCGGCTCACAAAAGACCTTGGAGGAGATTGCATGCTTCCCCTTTTACTGTGGAATCTATTTGAGGCCTTCCATCCCCGCCAGAATACGTTTGCGTCGTGAGCTCCGCTACTGGCAGAATTGACAGCCTTACCAGTATGGTTCCTCCGCCCTGGAGAACCGCGTCCCCTGCACTGTTCGTTAGCGAACAACCTTGTTCAATTCTGGACATGCCGCGCCGGTCACCGACGGACGAGGTTGAGAACGCGGCGCTTGCGGCCATTCGCTTTGGTCACAAAACTGCTTATCTTAAGCCAGGCGACGATGTGCGTCCTGAGGTTTCCATGCGAGCTTTGCTGAACGACTTTACCGGCGCCTTGCGCCAACTCCGTCAGTCGCCGGGACCGGCACTGCTCGCGATCCTAACCCTGGCGCTCGGCATCGGCGCAAACACGGCTATCTTCACCGTTATTGAAGCTGTCTTGTTGCGGCCGCTGTCCTACACCCATGCGGATCGCCTGGTGTATATCGGTCCGGCCGACAGGCCGGGGTTCGGAGCCACGTCGTGGCTGAACTATCGGGATATTCGCGACCAGGCAAAGCAATTCAACGCGGTTGCGGCCTACTCCGAGGACGTTGCCGTAATTGAGAACCGGGATGGTTCGCGAAGTGTCTTCGCCCCGCGCACTACCGCCAACTTATTTTCCATGCTGGGCGCACAGCCCTTGCTGGGCCGCGCTTTCACCGGGCTGGAAGCCCAATCGGGCGGGCCGGATGTCGTTCTACTCTCCGAGGGACTCTGGCGGCAAAGCTTTCAAGCCGATCCAGATATCGTCGGAAAGGCGGTGCGGATCGGCGGCAAACCCCACACCGTGGTGGGAGTCATGCCGACTTCATTCTCCTTCCCTGAAAGTATGGGTCCGGACATGCACACCGGCGTGTGGCTACCGATGCGGCCCTCCGCCGAGATGCTGAAAGATCGAGGCTACCACTTCATCAACGTAGTGGGTGCACTTCAGCCGGGTACCAGCATCGTCCAGGCACAGCGCGAGCTCGATGCCGTCTCCGCTCACATTCCCACCCAGCCGGGACGGCCAGAGGATCGCGTTTCGTGCTACACCCTACCAGGAAGTGGTGACCGG
Source organism: uncultured Acidobacteriaceae bacterium (assembly GCA_963821315.1). Taxonomy (GTDB): domain Bacteria; phylum Acidobacteriota; class Terriglobia; order Terriglobales; family Acidobacteriaceae; genus PALSA-350. Next base: position 138,822 of record CAWGDP010000037.1, read on the forward strand.
ACCGGTGCGCCCGACACTTTTGTCGCTCTTGGCGGCTCTGGCGCTGGTGTTGTTGATCGCTTGCGCGAATGTTTCCAATCTCCTGATCGCCCGCTGCCTGGGCCGTCAGAAGGAGTTCGCAGTCCGGGCGGCGTTGGGCGCAAGCCGCCTGCGGCTGGTCCGGCAATTGCTCGCAGAAGGACTGGTGTTGAGCCTTGGCGGTTGTGTCGTCGGGCTTATCCTCGCTCATCTGGCTATGCTCGCCATGAGCAAATTGCCGGCTGGGACCATCCCTCGGGCCGATTCGATAGCCATTCATTGGACCGTCCTGCTGACCCTTGCCGCCATCGCGATGCTTACCACCTTGCTATCTTCCCTGCTGCCAGCGTTGCTGGTGGCACGCACCGATCCACAGGCGGCCTTGCAGGCGGCCTCCCGCGGTGTCGGCTCGCGAGCGGTGAGCAGAAGGCTGAGCGGATGGCTGGTCGCCGGCGAAGTTGCTCTCTCCACCCTGCTGCTGGTCGGGACTGGCCTGCTCTTCCATACGCTTTGGAATCTGCAACAGTCCAGCATGGGCTTTGACACCGCTCATCTAACCACCTTCCAGGCCATGCCCGCGGATGCCGCGGGCTTTTCCGAAATGGCGGTTTCGCAAGACGCCGGGCACGCTCCGGCTTCCGTCGCCACCCTGGCCTACCAGCCCGTCCTCGATCGCATCCGGCAGGTTCCCGGCGTGCAGAGTGCGGCGCTCACCACTGCTGTGCCCCTGTCGGGCATAGACATAGGAACAAGCTTTTCCATCGCCGGCCGCGCCAAGGATCCGACGAAAAGGCGGGAAGCGCGCATTTCCGCGGTCAGTGGAGACTATGCCCGCACCCTAAGCACACCGATCCTGCGCGGCCGCATGATCGACGATGACGATGTCGCCACCGCGCCTTTTGTGACCGTCATCAACGACACACTGGCCAAAAAGTATTTCCCGGACCAGGACCCCCTGCAACAGCAAATTGATCTGGGCGGCAAAGACACGGGCATGATCAAGCCTTACACCATCGTCGGTGTTCTTGCGGACCAGGTGGACAGCAACGTCGGGGGGGCCGTCCAGCCCTTAATCCTGGTGCCTGCGCAGCAGGTTCCCACCACCTCTCTCTTCTATCAGGCGCTATTGGAAACCGTGGTCAGCTTCGTAGTGAAGACGCGTGGCGACATTCCCGTCGCAGCGGAGATGCGCTCGGTCTTTCACCAAGCAGCCCCGGGCTTCGCGCTGGATCAGTTTCAAACCATGCAGCAGGCGGTGGAGAAGAACACCTTCAACCAGCGGTTGGGTTTGAATCTTGTGGGTTCCTTCGCCGGGTTGGCGGTGGCCATGGTGATTGCCGGGTTGTACGGCGTGTTGTCCCAACTGGTAAGTTATCGCCGCCGCGAGATAGGCGTCCGTATGGCGCTGGGCGCCACCCGGAAAAGTGTTGCGCAACTCGTCCTTCGCCAGGGTTCGATCCTGATTGGCGCCGGGCTTGGCATCGGTCTGCTCCTGTCATTTGCCTCGGCTCGTCTGATCAAGAGCTTCCTGTACCAGGTGCAGCCGTTGGACATTTTGACTTATGTCGCCGTAGCGGTGACGCTCTCAGCCATAGGATTGATCGCCGCACTTATTCCCGCTCGCCGGGCTGCGCACATCGAACCCATGCAAGCGCTGCGCACGGAGTAGTCCTAAACCCTACCTGCCGCTGGTCTCATTCCACAGGAAGGCCAGCTCATCCGCCTGGTCGGCCTCCAACTGGGTGAGTGACACACCTGCGCTATGCCCGCCTGAGAGCGAGTAGTGCAACAGGATGGGACGGTCTCCTCCAGCGGCGGCCTGCATGAGGGCGGTCATCTTGCGCGCGTGCAGAGGGTCGACGCGGGTATCGCTGTCTCCGGTGAAGAACATGATCGCGGGATACTTCTGGCCCGGCTTCACATTCTGGTAGGGAGAGTATTTAAGCAGGTAGGAGAGATCCGCTGCCTTCTCCGCGCTTCCATACTCGGTAGTCCAAAGCCGGCCCATCTCAAACTTCTGATAGCGCAGCATGTCGAGCAGGGGATACCCGCACCAGATGGCGCCAAACAGATCGGGCCGCTGGGTGATGGCCGCGCCCATGAGCAGGCCGCCGTTGGAGCGCCCGCGGAGAGCGAATCGCTGCGCTACCGTGTAGTGGTTGGCGATGAGGTACTCGGCGGCAGCGAAGAAGTCGTCAAAGACATTTTGCTTGTGCTCGAACATCGCTGCCTTGTGCCACGGCTCGCCATACTCATCTCCGCCGCGCAGGTTGGGCAGCGCGAAATACCCGCCTTGCTCCAGCCACCACGCGTATTCGGGGTTCCAATTGGGCAGCATGGGGACATCGAAGCCGCCATAGCCTGTCATCAGAAGCCTTGCCTGGCCGTTGCGCTCCAGGCCTTTCCTGCCCGCAATGAACATCGGGATCCGCGTGCCGTCTTTGGAGGTGTAGAAGACCTGAGTGATTTCAAATTGCGAGGTATCGAAGGGCACTTTGGGCGTGGCGAAGACTTCCGATTTTCCGCTCCTGGTGTTGTAGCGAAAAATGGTTGGCGGCTGAATGAAGGACTCGAAGCTGTAGAACCCCTCGTCCTGGCTGGGGAGCCCATACACTCCCGAGCCCGCTCCGATTCCCGGATAATCAATACTGCCGATGGATCTGCCGTCCAGGGTATAGATGGCCGTCTCGGTCTTGACGTCGTGCAGGCGGGTTACGAAGAGCTTGCCGCCCACGATGCTGGATCCATCGATGACATCCTTGCCTTCGGGAATAACGGCTTTCCAGTCCTCGGGCTTGCCGCCGGGCGCCGCCTCCACGATGCGTTTATTGGCCGCCTGGTAATCCGTTTCCAGAAAGAAGCGGTCTCCCGTATTCAGAGCCCGGGTCTGGGCCTCAATTCCGTACACCAGCGGAACGAACTCGCTTCCCGGCTGGCGCAGATCCTTTACCAGGATGTCGTCTCGTGTGGGCGGAACACCGTGACCGATGTTGAGCACCAGATAGTGACCGTTATCGCTCACCCAGGCATCGACCAGATCGATCTCGCCTAGTTTCTCGCCATGATATTCGCCGCCAAAGATCTTGGTGTCGCTCTCGACGGCGGTGCCGAAGCGATGAAAATAAACGTTAGTGCCCTGGTGCGTGAACACGGAGTAGTAGAGTCCTTTTTCCCCCGGGCCCAGGCTTACGCTCTCGTAGCGGGCGGAGGGCAATACGTCCGGCAGTTCCTTGCCCTCCCGCACCTGGATCACATGCACGGATTCCTCGTCGGCGCCACCCTGGCGTACGCCGTAGACGAGCAGGCCGCCATTCTTGGCAATATCGTCAATGGTCACGGAAGTGTTTTGGTCAGCGCTCAGCTTGGTCGCGTCAATGAGGCGATTGTCTGTGCCCTTCCAGCCCTCGCGCACGTAGATCGACGCCTGGTTCTCGCTCGCCAGCCGCTTCTCGAAAAAGTATTTCCCGCCGCGCAGCGCAGGCGTGGAGTACCGGTCGACGCGCTCCAGTTCGGTGAGCTGATGAATGATTTCCGGGCGATTTTTCAGCTGGGATAAATACTGCTGGGTGTAGTTGTTCTGCTCGCCGATCCAGGCGCGGGTCTGGGGACTCTTCGCGTCCTCGAGCCAGCGGTAGGGATCCTCGATCTGCGTACCTTGATATTCATCGCTGACCGGGTGCGCCGGCGTCGGCGGAGGTGGAGGCAGCGTGACCCCATTCCCTCCATGGATTGCCGGGTTTTGTGCATAAACCGCCAGGGCAAAGAATGCCGGTAGGGAGAACGCACTCCACTTCCGGCGCCACAAACGAGTTGCGTGCATTTCGTGTTCTCCGTGAGAAACATCTAACCTTGGACGCATCGCCCTACGATAATGTTCCGCGCCCCAGGCAGATTTCCAATAATTCAGGGAGACGCTGTTATCGCAGATGACAAGGAAAGCGAAAGAGGACTTGCCAGGTTTAGTATGAACTGGCGCGGAGCATGCAACTTTTCGCCGGCAAGGGAAAACAAGTGATGCCTCTAAAGTCTCTTTCGCTGTTGTCCACAGTTATTCTCTTCGGCTCTTTGCAGTTGTTGGCAAGTGGTCCTTCGTTTCATCCGGACACTACGTTCACAGGTTCGAGTCTTGCGGGTTGGCACACCATCGGGGGCGCGCAGTGGCACGCGGAGAACGGCGAGCTGATCGGAACGCCCAAACCGAGTGGCGGCTGGCTGGTGCTCGATCGTTCCTACCAGGATATCGGCGTGTACCTGCGGTTCCGGTGCGGGGGTGAATGCGAAACCGGTGTGCTGCTGCGCGCCGAAAAAACACCGACGGGCCTGCGGGGAATCTATGTAGCCCTGAGCGATCCGGACCTGCCGTCGTATGCCGTTACATTGGATGGGCAAGGCCAAATCGTCGAGCGCACGAAACTGAGGCACGGGGGCGGACTGGAGCGAATCGCACCGCCTCCCACGAACACGCCGGAGCGCGAATTTCACCCGCCCGTATCGACCGCGAAGCTGCCTTTTGAATTACCCGACAGTAAGCTGCGCCCTGATGATTGGAATGATGCCGAGATCCTACTCGACGCTAACATCGTTCGCACGTTTCTCAACGACGGCCGAGAACACGGCGCGGTGGGAGACGAGGGATACGGTCCTATTGCTTTGTACGTTGGAGGCAGCGGCGAGGTACGCTTCAAGGACCTGGTCTACAAGGATCTTGGCTTGAAGGTTCGCCTTCCAGAGAAGACTTCGAGTAACTTCCGCAAACAGCAACTGAGCGATTTCTACTATTCGCACGCTTCCGGCGCCGCAGATTTTAACCGGGACGGTTTTCTGGACATAGTGTCCGGCCCTTACATCTATTACGGCCCCGACTATACGAAATCAAGAGAGATGTATCTCGGCGAGACGGTCAATCCTTCCACAAAATTTGCCGGCGATGCGTGGATGCAGTTTGCGGGTGATTTTACCGGCGATGGATGGCCAGACGTGATCAGCGTGAGGTACGGCGGACCGGAAAATGGCGTGTATCTGTATGTCAACCCCAAGGGGGAAGAGAGGCGATGGGACAAATATAAGGTGGTTTCGGGTGTGCAGAGCGAGATTGCGGTGTTGCGCGATGTCGACGGCGATGGTAAGCCCGAGTTGGTCTACATGGGCGAAGGGCAAGTCCGCTATGCAAAGCCGGATCCAGCGAACCCCACGGGAGAGTGGGTCATCCATAATGTTTCTGAAAAAGGTTACGGCACTGCCCATGGCATCGGCGTGGGCGATGTCAACGGTGATGGCCGGATGGACATCGTGAACGCATATGGATGGTGGGAGCAGCCTCCGGCCGGAAGCACCCAGGAAACCTGGACCTATCATCCGGAGGTGTTCGGCCGCTACGGCCGTGGCATTATGGGTGGCAGCGTGATGGCAGTCTATGACGTGAACGGCGACGGCTTGAACGATGTTGTCACCGTGCTCAATGCGCATGGCTGGGGGATGGCATGGTTCGAGCAAAAACGCGATGCCCAAGGTCACATTTCGTTTGTGAAGCATATGATCATGGACGACTTCTCCACCGAGAACGCGGGAGGCGTAGCCTTTTCCGAACCGCACGGCACTACGTTTGCGGATGTCGACGGCGATGGGGTGCCGGATTTTATCGTAGGCAAGCGGTATTGGGCTCATCTTGACACCTATCTCGATCCTGACCCGTACGGTCAGGCTGTTTTGTACGTGTACAAGACGGTCCGCGATCCCAAAGCGCCCGGAGGAGCAAAGTTTGTGCCGGAACTTATCGACAATCATACGGGGGCGGGTTCCGATGTGCTCGCCGTCGATCTAAACAAAGACGGCGCGATTGACCTAGTCACAGCGACGAGATTCGGTACATTCATCTACTGGGGTAAGCCAAAGTCTGGGAAATGAGCGTGCAACCGGCAGGATTTCCCCGTCTCCTGAAGCTCATTGTGGCCAAGAGTTCAGTACGCTTTCTTCTGGCTATTGTGGGCCTGTTTTCTGTATCGATCGGGGTGGTGGGCGCCCAGAAGCCGGCCACCGGTTGGACGGACTATTTGGGGGGCCCGGACAGCTCTCATTATTCGCCACTGAAGCAGATCACGCCTGCAAATGTCAGCAAGCTGGATGTCGCCTGGAGTTACCCGGCTGGGGACGGCCTTTATACGTTCAGCCCACTGGTGGTAGATAACATCGCCTATGTGGCGGCGAAGCAGGGATCATTAGTCGCGCTGGATGCGTCGAGCGGCAAAGAACTGTGGGTTCATCCGTTTGCCGGAACGGGCCGCAGGGCCGGGATAGGCGGGCAGCGTGGCCTCAACTACTGGGAAAGCAAAGATCGCTCGGATCGACGCATTCTGGTCACCACGGGCGGTTATCTCTACGCGATCGACGCGCTCACCGGGAAAACCGTGCCTTCATTCGCAGACAATGGCCGGCTCGATTTAAAGACCGGAATCGACCGCGCGCCGATCGCTCTGGCTTCGAGGACGCCCGGACGCACGTTTGAGAATCTGATTATTCTCGGCAGTTTTACGGGTGAAGGCTATCTCGCGCCTCCGGGGGACATTCGCGCGTTTGATGTACGGACAGGGAAACTTGTCTGGGTCTTCCACACTATTCCCCGCCCCGGCGAAATGGGGTACGACACCTGGCCCAAAGATGCTTACAAGTACCTGGGCGGGGTGGACGTCTGGGGCGAATTCACAATTGATGAGAAGCGTGGCATTGTTTATTTTCCAACCGCGTCGGCCAAGTACGAGTTGTATGGCGGCGACCGCCCGGGTAACGGCCTGTATGCCGATTGCCTGCTTGCTCTGGATGCGCGCACCGGGAAATATCTTTGGCACTTTCAGACAGTGCACCACGATGTGTGGGACTACGATCCCAACGCGGCGCCGCAACTTGCGACGGTAAAGCACAACGGCAAGATGGTCGATGTTGTCGCGCTGGCTTCAAAGAACGGCTTCCTCTACGTCTTTGATCGGGTCACGGGTAAACCTCTCTGGCCCATTGAAGAGCGTCCCGTCCCGCAGTCCGACATGCCGGGTGAGCACACGTCGCCGACCCAGCCCTTCCCGACGGCCCCACCTCCCTTTGCGCGTCAGAATATGACCGTGAAGGACCTCTATACCGGGTTCATGACACCGGAAGAAAAGATCTGGTGGACCGAACGGCTTTCGAAAGCGCGAAGCGGCCTCTACACTCCTCCAGCTCTCACCGAGACCATACAATTGCCCAGCGTGACCGGGGGAGCTGCTTTCTTTGACAGCGGCGCCGATGGGGCGAAGGGCATGGTCTTCATCGAAACCAAGAACGTGCCATCGATTCTCAAGATGGTTCCTGCCAGTGAATCGACTACAGCAAACGACGGCAATTTGATTCCGAGCCGGCCTGGAGGAGGAGCTCCGGCGGCGCCGGGCGCCGGGTTCGGCCCGCTGGAGCCCAGGATCGGCCGTACCATCTATGAGCAAAGCTGCCAGGTTTGCCACGGTCCAGATCTCAAGGGTGACCGCGGCCCGGCAATCGATACCGCGGTAGAGCGGCTGGGAGCCGACGCTGTTCGCACGACCGTGACCAAGGGGAGAGGCGCGATGCCGCCCTTTCCCTCCATCCCCGCTCAGGGCGTGAGCGATTTGATCACGTTCCTGAGCAAGCCGGAGCTGGCGCCGCCGGGCTCTGCCGTTCCGGGAAATGTGCTGACAGAACATATCGAGCCGGATTATCCCGCTGACCTCTCGCCGAAGCCTGCCCGCTACAAGACGGGCTATGGCCAGGAGGGCTATGTCATCACACCTCCATGGAGCACCATCACGGCATACGATCTGAATACGGGTGAGATCCAGTGGCAGACTCCATACGGCGATACGCCGCAAGCCGGTCCCAGCGATAAGCTGCGAGGAAATGTCTTCCCAAAGAGTGGATTCGTGATCCTGGGTTCCGGCCTGATTGTCTTCGTAGACAACCAATCGAAGTTCTACGCGCTTGACCAAAAGACCGGGAAGGTAATTTTCACGAGAGACGTTGCAAACGGGGCGGCCGGCGTGCCCGCGGTCTATGAAGTCAACGGCCGCGAGTACATTCTGTTTGCCCTGACGGGAGGCCCTCCTTTTCCCCAGGGTGCGAGGATGGCGCCCGGAGGCGTCAGCCCGCCTGCAGGCCTGAAGAGTTACGTTGCGTTCGCGCTGCCAGAGTAGCCAACATGCGGAGCAGGTGGCTTCTAACGCTCCCGAATAAAGAGTCATCACCCTCCACTTGTCATTCCCTTCCGGGTCCTGCCACGCATTACGGCTTTCGGGCAATCGTCTGCTTTGCGTCTGTTAGCGGCAGAACGCGAATGGTGCCCATCATTCCTCCATCCTCATGCTCCAGCAGGTGGCAGTGATAGAGAAAAGTTCCCACGGCATTCGGATCGCGAAAATCCATGCGCAACGTTATGTTCGGATAGGGAGTGCCCTTGCCCTTCCAATACGGCACATTGATTGTGTCGCGTAAGAAGGGCTCATCGACGCCGGCCCCGTTCCATTGCGTCAGCACGAAATGAACCTGGTGGATATGAAAGGTGTGCGCCTCGGTGGAGCGGTTTTCGATTACCCAATCCTCAACCTCTCCCTGGCGAACTGTGATATCCGGCTCCGTCGCGTGGGGATCAAAGGGCGCCGGGGCCTTCCCATCCTCCGTGAGCATAAATACGGTGGGGCTGTTCGGGGAGCCAGGGTCCTGAGGCCGCTCGGAGAAATAGAGCTTGCGCGTCCGCACCGGCTTTACATTGCCGAGCCACACCGAGGAGTTGACCGGCAACGGCTCCGGCGAAGCGGCTAGCTGGGCTTGCGGCTCCGGTGCGGTATCGGATGCGACGATGTTCGCCAACGGACGCACCGGATCGTTTTCACCCGCCGGGCCGGTGTCCACGCTGCGCGTGATCAGGCTGGCCTGCGCCCCTTTCCCAAGCCCCTTGAAAATAAACTCAACCCGCGCCGCCGGCGGCAGAAACACATGGTCTGTCCAAAGTACCCGGTCCGCCGTCATCCCGTTCTCGTTGATGGGAACGCCATCGAGGGAGACAACCCCGAAGGATTGGGGCGTGTTGCCGGCCACCAGCTGAAGATCCACATACGTGAGCGCCGAGGCATTCAGAATTCGCCACAGCTGCCGTTCCGCCGGCTTTACCAGAATCGTCGCCGGCGCATAATCCGGGTAAGGCACGGGAACAAAATTGATCGAGAGATCCTTGGCCGGTTTTCCTACGCCGGTTCCGGTGTTGAGAATGTCTCCCTCGGCATCGCGAAACACCGGCGGGGTAAGCCCACCCTTCATCGGCGGCGCGTCGGGATGGACCAGCTCCTGATCGCGAATCACGAACAGTTGTTCATGCAGGCCCGCGAGCTTGCGGTTGGCGCGTTCGATTCCCTCCACGATGATGGCGCCGGAAGCGCCTCCCAACACCTGCGGATTGGTGAAGCCATGGACGTGCGGATGGTACCAATACAGCCCCGGAGGCTGGTCCGGCGGAATGCGAAGCCGGTACTCGAAGAAGGCCGTGCCGGGCTGAACCGCCGTGTGGAGAACGTCGTCTTGATGGCACACTGGCGGCACAGTCAAGCCGTGAAAGTGAAGGTTGGTGGAGAGAGCAGTCATCTCTGCGCTCGCGCAAGGTTCAGAGAGCTGCATGCCTGTCTCATGATGCGGGACAGAGGAGACCGCGGCGGAAGAGGGCGCGAGTTTATTCCGTAGCCGCAGAATCAGCAGATCGCCGGGCTGAAGACGCAAAGTAGGGGCCTGGCTGCCATCCTGCGCTTGATAGCAATACTCCTCTTGGCCGTCGGGCGCTTTGAAGTTGCTGTACGTAAGATCGACCTTCAACCAGCCATCGTGACTGCGCAGCTCTTCCGGTTGGCTCACCACGCTTCCCGGCGCCGGGCGCGGGCAAGCTTGCTTCTGAGCGGACGCCAGGGCCGAGACCAGGCCCAGACCTACCGCGGCAAACACCTGCATACGTAACAAAAACTGCTCCTGAGGTTGGCGGCGGCGTGCGCCAACAAATATTTCAAAACTATGGGTGCTCTGTGAACGAGAGATGAACGCCGCGCCTTATCTGCGGCAGCAAGCGAGGAACCAGAATGCTATACGCAAACAGTCGCGATTTCACTTTGGTGCAACAAAAGTGTTTTACGTTTCTTTCGTTACACACCGAAAAGGACATCTCAATGCAAAAGTGTTCTGCGCTGCTCGCGCTTGCTTCCATCAGTCTGACCTTGAATCCATGCCTATTGGAAGCCCAGTCATCGGCTTCTGCCGCCACCACCACTCCCATCAAGCACCTGGTGGTCATCTTCGATGAAAACATCTCCTTCGATCACTACTTCGGCACCTATCCCAACGCGGCCAACCCGCCCGGAGAACCCACTTTCACCGCGTTTCCCAACACTCCGACGGTGAATAACCTGACGCCGACCCTGCTCAACGCCAACCCGGACTCAGCTGCTCCGTTCCGCCTTGATCGTTCCGAAGCCGTTACCTGTGACAACGACAATCACTATACCGACGAGCAGAAGGCGTACGACGGAGGGTTGATCGACCAGGTTTCCGAACTGCTCAGCGGCACCGGCGCGGGCTGTACTCCCAATCTGGCCATGGGCTACTACGACGGTAATACCGTGACCGCGCTGTGGAACTACGCGCAGCATTTTGCCATGAGCGACAATTTTTTCGGAACCAACTTTGGCACCACCGTCATGGGCCATCTGAACCTGATTTCGGGACAGACCCATGGAGCTACACCCGCCACCGTCTCCGGCAAGGTGGCCAATGGCAGCGTGATTGCCAATATCGACGGCGCCAATGATGACTGCTCGACCGGCACCACCATTCAAATGTCTGGCAAGAACGTCGGCGACTTGCTGAATGCAAAGAGCATCACCTGGGGCTGGTTTTACGGCGACTTCACGCCCACTGCTACGACCGGCGGTGTGGCGCAATGCACCAGCCAATACGATGATCACTATGACCCCTTCCAGTACTATGTCTCGACGGCGAACCCGCACCACCTGCCGCCATCTTCGGTCCGCGCCATCGGATATACGGATCAGGCAAACCACCAGTACGCCCTGACCGACTTTTGGAATGCTGTTTCTGTCAACAACCTGCCCGCGGTCAGCTTCCTCAAGGCGCCCGCCAATGAGACTGGCCATCCCTCGACTTCCAGCCCATTGTTGGAGCAGACGTTCCTGGTGAACACCATCAATCGCCTGCAGCAGAGCCCGGATTGGAAAGACATGGCCATCCTTATTGCGTGGGACGACTCCGATGGTTGGTACGATCACGTGCTGGCCCCGATCGTCAGCACATCGAACGATCCCAATAACGATGCGCTCCTGGGGTCGACAGGGCTCTGCGGCACGGCCAAGTCCGGAGCGTATCTCGACCGCTGCGGCTATGGTCCGCGGCTCCCTTTCCTGGTGATTTCGCCCTTTGCCAAGCAGAATTTTGTGGCTCACACGGTGGCGGATCAGTCTTCGATCCTTCGTTTCATCGAAGACAACTGGCAGCTCGGCCAGCTCGGCGATCAATCGTTCGACGCGATCGCCGGATCGATCCAGAATCTGTTCGATTTCAATTCGCCCGGTTACGGTCACGGCTATGAACGGACGTTGATTCTCGATCCGGATACAGGCCAGGTGACAGGGCGGTAATCTGGACCAGCGAGACGGACCCCAATGGACCCATTGCGGTCCGTCTCAGCGGAGTCGGAACCTCGACTTTCACTGTGCTCCCGAATTCTGAGCAAGGGAGGTGCCCGAAAGACAGCGATACAGCGAACGCTGCTAAAGTAAGAGTAAGACCATGCTCTTTCCGACCGATGACCTTCGTATTCAATCCACTAAAGTTGTCCTTCCGCCCGTCTTCCTCGAAGAGGAGTTGCCGCAGACAGAGCGGGCTTCCGCGACCGTTTTTCAAGCCAGGAATGAGATTGTCAACATCCTGAAAGGCAACGATTCCCGCCTTCTGGTGGTGGTTGGCCCCTGTTCCATTCACGACACCAAAGCGGCGCGAGAATATGCGGGACTGCTCAGGGGCGCCTTCGCCGAGTTCTCAAAAGAGCTTCGTCTTGTCATGCGAGTCTATTTTGAGAAGCCGCGCACCACGCTCGGCTGGAAGGGGTTGATCAACGATCCGCATCTTGACGGGACGTTTCGCATCAACGAGGGGTTGCGGGAGGCGCGACACCTGCTGCTGGATCTCGCAGAGATGGGCGTTCCCGCCGGGACCGAGTTCCTGGACATGATTTCACCCCAATATGTGGCCTCGCTGGTGAGTTGGGGAGCGATTGGCGCGCGCACGACGGAGAGCCAGGTGCATCGGCAGCTCTCATCAGGTCTTTCGTGCCCGGTCGGCTTCAAGAATGGAACCTCGGGCAACGTGCAAATTGCGATTGAAGCGATTGTCTCCGCGGCCCACCCTCATACTTTCCTCGGGCACTCCAAGACCGGGCAATCGGCCATTTTGTTTACGGCGGGCAATCCGGACTGCCACATCATCCTGCGCGGCGGCAGGCAGACCACCAATTACGACGCTACCGCGGTGGCCCAAACGGCAGAGCAGATGGAAAAAGCCGGCATCCCGCCGCGTATCATGATCGATTGCAGCCACGCCAACAGTAATAAGGACCACACCCGGCAGGGCCTGGTGTGCCGTAATGTCGCTGCCCAGATTGCCGCCGGAGAGCGCCGCATCCTGGGCGTTATGCTGGAGAGCAATCTAGTGGCGGGCGCGCAGACGTTGGTGCCGGGCAAGCCACTGGTATACGGGCAGAGCATTACCGATGCCTGCATCGATTGGAGCGAAACGCATGGCCTGCTCAAAGAACTGGCCGCGGCCGTTCGCTCGGCCCGGGGAGTTTCCGGGGCCAGGGAGTTTCTGGCCGGATAATGAGAATCGGGTGCATGGCGAGCGTTTCAGGAGGATGAATGGCAGACACTCCGCATGATTTGCCAAATAAAAGTGCGCTAAAAGCGACATAAGCGTCATAAGTCCCCTTCTCATGCACCGGCTGGCCAGTCCGGTCCCGATCGGGGCTTCTCTCTCTTCGTGTTCCCCGGCGACTTATTCGGCTTCGCGCAAACATGTGCGAACTAAGCTAACTAAGCGAACTAAGTCACCGCGACAGCCTTGTTTCTCCCCAAGATGATCACGATGATCAAGTAATTCATTGATCAGTTACCCAGTCTGGGGCGGCTTACCAAATAAGGTGTGCGCGGAAAGTGCATAAAGTCCGTTTTCATGTGCCGGAGTTTGACAGCCTCGCCTACGGGGAGTGTCCGGTGGTGTTTCCGAGTTGTCAAAAGTGCTCAGTCAAGAGGACGCACTGGGCGCACCCTGCTTAGGTTTTGATTTCTGCTCTCCGCAAGGCATCCTCGCGGGGCGCAGCAATATTGCGGACAAGCGTGATCCGTTGCCTTGGTGACACATTTACTCTCGGGATCACCGAGTCATCACGCCGAGATGCGCTGATGCTTTCGCGGCAGTGCACGGGTAAGGCGATCCGGTGCAGGGCCGAACAGGGTCGTCGTGAAGACGACGCTGACGTGTGGATTCTTACTTTTATAGTAGTACGGTTTTTTGGGTGTTTTCGAGAACGGAAGAAATTCTTTGGTAACCATGGTGGGGCTTTGTTATTTCAGCATCGTGCGATTTCACTGTCTACGTCCTGAGGACTGGCATTCCTTTCCGACATAATCAGAGGCTGCGCAGGTTCGGATAACACGCGCTGTTGCTTATCCGAAACAAAGAAGACTGCTCTGTAAGAGGGGCGCTAAGAAGAAACTCGCCGCGAAGCAACATTTTATTTTATCCACTGTTCCCCTGTTGCTTATAGACAACACGAGCTATGGGCGCGATGGCCAGCAGAGCGGTGGACTGTGCGTCGGATGGGTGTGGGACCGGGGGTCGTTCTCCTTGCACCTAATCCACTTAGCCGAGAACTAATAAGTTATAGAAGACATCCTAGTTACCTTTTGTAAGAACTGGAGAAAAGGGGACGGAAGAAAAGGGGACGGACGGAATAGCCCCAACGAAATCAGCCGTCGGTGAAATTTTTGGCTAATCATTTGTTAGCTGAAGGAAAAGGTCTTCTGGTGATCTTCCCGATGCGCCTTCTTTTTTGGTCCACGTTTTTGCAGAGCCAGCAGGCGTTTTGTTTCCCTTTCCAGCGCACGGACGAACTCGGCGCCTCCCAGAGGGCGACCGGTGTGAGTGTACCGACGAATCATGAGCAGTTTCGATTCGCTCTCCCCGGCATCCAGATACTCACGCCAGGTAGCGTCGGTCCATCGGCTTCGCCACATCTCCACAGCCAGCCATCCATCTTCCGGGGACCCGGCGCAGTGGGCGGTGGCACTTGACCACGCCCAGCGCTCAGCGGTGTCCACCATACCGGCGCGCACTGGGTTCAGCTCCGTATACCGCAGCGCTTCCCACAGGTGCGGCTCGTCCAGAGGGCAGGAATAGTATCTCCCCTGCCAAACATGGCCAGTTGAATGATGACTTGCATTCCAATAGGCGGCATACCGCCCGTGAGTGTTCTTCACCGCCAGCCCCAGCCCCTCGGCCTCATGCGGCACCACAACCAGGTGTACGTGGTTGGACATCAAGCAATAGCCGATCACTTCTACCCCGTGCAAGGCAATGCTCTGCCGCAGCAAATCAAGATAGACGTTGCGATCGGAGTCGCAGGCAAGGATAAACTGGCGTGCGTTCCCACGCTGGGTAACGTGATGGGGTACTCCGACTGCGACCACCCGGGCCAGACGCGCCATGCATCGTACCTCGATGACTGGAATGATTTCGTTTCGGCGATAGCGCCGAAGGAGAAAAGAACCTAGCTTAGCTGCTCGTGCGACACAATAAGCAGCTGCCGGAACCACATCCATCATGCAGCATCTTGAATGAGCTTTCTCTTTGCGCAATATTAACGGCACTTCATGTTTCCACGCCCAAGATTCAAAGCCGTTCATGGAAGTTGACTTTCGTTCCGACCTGAACCCTGTCTCCCCGCCTCTCAATGGCTCAATGTCGTAAGATAGCCTCACGATGCGCGCATTTGCTTCGGGGTACTTCCGTCTGTCCCTTCAATGCTCTAGTTGATTAGTTGCCCAGTCTGGGGAGGGTTACCAAATAAGGTGTGCGCGGAAAGCGCGTAAAGTCCGTTTTTATTTGCCGGATTTTGACAGGCCTCGTTTACGGGGGGTGTCCGGTGGTGTTTCCGAATTGTCAAGAGTGCTCAATCAAGAGGACGCACTGGGCGCACCCTGCTTAGGTTTTGATTTCTGCTCTCCGCAAGGCATCCTCGCGGAGACCAGCAATATTGCGGACAAGCGTGATCCGTTGCCTTGGTGACACATTTACTCTCAGGATCACCGAGTCATCACGCCGAGATGCGCTGATGCTTTCGCGGCAGTGCACGGGTAAGGCGCTCCGGTGCAGGGCCAAACAGGGTCGTCGTGAAGACGACGCTGACGTGTGGATTCCTACTTTTATAGTAGTACGGTTTTTGGGGTGTTTTCGAGAAAGGAAGAAATTCTTTGGTATCCATGGTGGGGCTTTGTTATTTCAGCATCGTGTGATTTCACCGTCTACGTCCTGAGGACTGGAATTCCTTTCCGACGTAATCAGAGGCTGCGCAGGTTCGGATAACACGCGCTATTGCTTATCCGAAATAAAGAAGACTGCCCTGTAAGAGGGGCGCTAAGAAGAAACTCGCAGCGAAGCAACATTTGATTTTATCCACTGTTCCCCTGTTGCTTATAGACAACACGAGTTATGGGCGCGATGGCCAGCAGAGCGGTGAACTGTGCGTCGGATGGGTGTGGGACCGGGGGTCGTTCTCCTTGCACCTAATCAACTTAGCCGAGAACTAATAAGTTATAGAAGACATCATAGTTACTTTTTGTAAGAACTGGAGAAAAGGGGACGGGAGAAAAGAGGACGGACTGTAGTGGACCCCTCGGTTAAGACAGTGCAATTGAGGGACGGTTGCGGTTTGTCCCTTTCAATGAATCGCTTTGATCTTCAAAATGGAGCGGCCACCTATCGCCGCCGCCTCTATATGGTCGAACGCTGCTCTCTGTTATTTCCGCGCTGTGGCGAGTGGGAGTTGGTCAATCTCAAGGGTAGCTTCATTCGGACGACCCTTCGACCGTTAGTGATTCAGGCCATCGAAGACAAGTTTGGGCTGCTGCCCGAAGAATATTACCAGTGCGAATCTAAGCAAACGAAGGAGATCGCAGCAGCCTGATTCAACCGCGGGTAGGGAGGGCCTCACAAGCCTCCCTCGCCTGCCTGTCCGCCTTCACCGTCATTCTTGATCTCTTTCCCTTTATCGTTCTTAGGACTAGGCAATTTGGAAACGTAGGCAAATGCGACGGAGAGCATTTGACCGAACTCTTCTACCCTTAACTTGCCAGGTCTCCACAGCACGAGTTCCATAAGCACAAGCAAGGCGTAAGCGACCAAGATACCTAAAGGTTCCCACCAGCGTAGCTCCCGACCGAGTATTGCGGCGATAAGTGTGACTATTCGACTGTGCAGTACTCCCAATTTGTCGAGCGTCGCAAGAACACCGAGTGTGGCAACTACGATAGCCACAGCTCGGCGGATAAAAAGCCGTTGCTCTACACGACGGAGATTTATCTGGTTGATCTCAACGAGTACCGCAAGAGTGGCAACGTCCAGCTTGGACAGAGATTCCAACACCGCCGAACCGCCACTATCGAGGATTTCGGTGCTAAAAGTGTCGATCGTGCCGGCTAGCCAGCCCACTTGTTTCTCTGGCGGTAGGGGGTCGAAGACTTGCCTGCGCCCCTTTAGCAGGTTCTTGAAATATTCCCTGCCTTCTTTCGTTGCTTTGGCATCGAGCTCTTTTCGATTCCGAATGTATCGTCCTAGCAACATCGTGTAGAGATCCGGAATCGTGCCGAGAGGCGGAGGGCTGTCACGCAGATCGTTCGTCATCTTGGTCGCCTATCTTAGCGGGGTCACCTGGCAACTTAACAAACGGGATGCCTCCCGAGTTTCGTGGGAGTTTCGTGGACGGGAGTTTCGTGGACAGACTGTAGAGGACCCCAAACTTGAGACACAACCGCGCGACCTTGCGAGTGACGGGAAAGTTTGTGGCTCACCTGCTGGTTGTGGACAGAGTGGCCAGCCCTTCTAGGTACGCACTCCACCTCCGCCGGCAAGCGGGAAAGCAAGAAAGAAGACCGCGAAGCTGAGGACTAGCGCCGAAACCGCGTAACACGCTACTTTCAGTTTCCCCAGTTTGGATTTGAGTCGTCTAATTCCCACCAACCCTTCGGTACCGACCCTGTATCGCCGACTACCGTGATCAAGTTCAGTAGAATTGTCGATGGTTACGGGCGCTCCTGGGTTTGGCCCAAGATTGAATTGTATCTGGGATATCAGGTCGTTCCAGTTGTTGCTCCCGTGCGGCCGCACAACGGCGGCTAAATTCGCCAATTCCCCATTCCCTTGTAGGTATAAAACGTCGTCGCCAAAATTGTCTGGCGTTTCAAAAAAAGCATTCCAGTCTCCATCACCGAACCCAGTCAGTCGTAGACTAGAGGCAGACTTATATTCCCAGCCGCCCAATTGGCCTGTAGTTGCGTTAAATGTGTCTGACCGACCACCGAAGTTTGCATTTTCCCAAATGGTAATCTGACCCGCCATTGAGATTCCCCTCTTATGGTGAATTGTGAACAGCGAAGCCCACAACATTTTATCTCTCGTCCTAGCTCATCGCAAAGACTTCCCGGAGACAGACGGAAAGTACCCTATCAAAAGCACCCTTCTGTAGGGCGCAAAAGCAGGCCTCGCGGTCCCCGCGTTTCGCTAGCTATACCTGATAAACAAGTAAGTAAGATTTTTTGTTGCGTATCCGCAACAGATGCGGGTTTCGGTAAACCCGGTGACCGGTCACCTAGTTTTCGGAGGTAAACGGGGGCCCTGTGGTGAGTAGGCCGGCGGGATTTCACCGCCAGCCTCTCTCAGAACCGTGCGTGAAACTCTCGCCTCACACGGCTCCCATCAGGCAAACCAACCGTTGGTTGCAAGACGCCAGTGTACAAAGACTGCGTCCGGTTTTCGGGCTAGCTGCTCTAGAAAGCGGCCAGCTTGGGTAGGACGCACCGCAAAGCGCTTAAATTTCCGTCGCGCCCAGCGCAGCAGCGTCAAGTTGACGTGCCGGTAGATAGGCTCTAACGCCGAAGGCGTAAAGCGTCCGTAGTACTCGATCCATCCCCGCAGGAGTGGATTGAGACGGCGGGCGATTTCCTCCAGCGTAAGTTGCGTTTGTCGGCGAATTTTCAAGCTCTTGATCGTCGACCGTATGTCCTTCAACGCTGCGGGGCTGACCGCTGGGTTGAATCCACAGAATAATTGACGATTCCGGGTATTCTTGACCACAGCGAGGCCGAAAGCAGTACCCGAGGAAGTCGAACGTGACATTCGGATACTCCGCATTGCGTTTTACGTCTTTACAGTAGACAATCCGGGTTTTGACGGGATGCAGTTCCAGATGACACTCCGCCAGACGCGCGTGAAGATCAGCCTTGAGGGCCTCGGCTTCTCGCTCAGTCCGGCAGTGAACCAATCCATCATCTGCATACCGACACCAAAGCAGGTCAGGATAGGTTCTCTTCATCCACAGGTCGAACGTGTAGTGCAGGAACAGGTTAGCCAGAATAGGGCTGATTACGCCTCCTTGCGGAGTGCCGCGCGTCCTCTCCATTCTTACGCCTTTCTGTTCCATGGGTGCTGTCAGCCATCTCTCGATGTAGAGCAGCGCCCAATCACACGTCACATGTTTCCGAACAGCCTTGAGCAGCAGCACGTGGTCGATGTTGTCGAATAGGCCCTTAATATCGAACTCAAGAACCCAGTCATACTTCCAACACCTCTCCCGCGTTACACCCACAGCATCCAGAGCCGACTTTCCCGGTCTGTAACCGTAGGAGTCCGGAAGGAAAATCTTCTCCATTTCCGTCTCGATTAGCTGTTTAACCACCACTTGCGCGATGCGATCACTCACAGTGGGTACTCCCAAAATCCGCTCGCCTCCACTCTTCTTGGGTATGGAGACAGCGCGAACAGGTGGGGGAAAGTAGCTCCCTGAACTCATTCGATTCCAGATCCGTAAAGATTTCGCTTCCAGTCTGTCTCGAACTGTTCAAGGGTCTGACCGTCCACTCCCGCCGCGCCTTGATTGGATTTGACCGCCTGATACGCCTTGTACACTTGACGCTTATCAATCTGAAACGGTTTGTCTTTCATAGCGCTCGACGTCATCCTGTCTCCAGTTGTTTCGAGCTCATGATTGTCTGACCCGATCCCTTCGCTCCAGCCCCATTACAAGAGCCTTCATCGCTACTACAGACCGGTCCGCCCCAAGCCAACGCATCGGTACTCTCGCCTCGTGGTTGTTTGCCCTTGAGCTTCTCCCTTAGCATCGATGGCCTGGTTCCCGCAGTTCCGCATAAAAGCCTGCATCGGACTCACGCCCCCTATACGCCGGCTGCCGCCCGCCCAGTCATCAGGCTCCTAGCGGGCCTATCCCAGAGAACACGATCACCCCTGGTTTCGACAGCTTCTGATACTTAACGACGCGTCGTCGAAGGGTTTGCTTGCGCTCGTCTTTCCGACACTTACCTTGCCCCGGGTCTTGCCCGGGACTTCAACCCGACGCTCACCACCACAGCTCTTTACCGCAGCAGCTCGGGCTGGTTTGAGACCTGCTCCTGAAAGCCGATCCCGAGGGGCCTACCCTCATCTCCTATGCAGCTTCACAACACGGATTCATCGCATCTCGGACTCCTTCCGTGCTTCTGCAGCACACATCGTGTCCCCGTATCTCCCTTATCTCGCCCGCGTGGGTTTGTTTTTATGGATCATCTATATGAATTTAGGTCCGGCAGAGGTGAGCGGTCGCGGATGAGAGCAATGCGGCTGCGAAGTGTCATAGCCTGGTCGTCCTGCCTCCGTTTGAGTATTCGAGCCCGACGCTCACCGCCGTGAAGCGAGTCAGCTTGGAGCATGTCGAGGAGAAATTGGCGAATTCCTGTCCGGCGACTGCCTTGATTTTGGTGAAGTGCTGGTCCATCGTGGTCTCCTTGGCATGGAGAATTTCACGCCCGGCTGGAGCGGGCCAATACGCCTTTTCGAACGATAAGCGGGCTGTTTGTATTCGAGGAACGTCGCGCCAGAAGTGGCTGGCGTCCAGGGGCCATCGGGGGAGGGACCAGAACAACCCATGACCACCAAACTTTACTTCGGCAGTTCCAGTCCCCGTTTGACGACAAATCTACAAATCTGACGTGGTCAATATAATTCTAGGAACGAGAATGAAACCGTCGTGACTTGCGGCTCGATGCCATGACTAACCTCACGAGTTCCGCCTTCAGTTCCCGCTATCGCATCATTGCTTACTGGGCAACCACCGCTTTGCTCGTCTTTGAACGGGCTCTGGGAGGCGTATGGGATATCCTGCGTGTGCCTCAGGTTCGCGGGCTTATCGAACGGTTGGGTTATCCTCTATATTTCCTGGTCATTTTGTGGATCTGGAAACTGCTCGGCGCTGTCGCATCGCTATCGGCCTCGGGCTTGACGGAGGCATCCTCAACAGGCATCTTCGCGAGGTCGCTGCAAAGCTGAACACGTAACTCCCAAACTGCCGCTTCCCTTTGAAAGAATGCAACGATGCTGTCCTTCACAGAGTTCCATGAGTGCGGATGATCGACGTGTTTGCCTCGCAGCGCAATGAGACTATCGGAGACCGGAACTAAGCGCATTTTGCCAAAGTAGTCACCGAACCGCAGGGGCGCCGCAGTGTGATACGTCTCCCCGAGTGGGGTGCTATACTCGTCCCTCTATCCTCACGCGTCTGGTTCCGGGGTTACTCCGTCCGTCCCGGTTTAGGTTCCGTCCCGGTTTAGGTTCGGCACGTAGGTCAATCGGACCGCGTCCTCTCCGATGGCATCAAGCTTCATCAGGCGAAGCGGAGGCAGGGGACCAGCGAAGTAGGCCTTACCGGCGCCGAGCACGTACGGACGAAAGTACAGGCGATACTCGTCAACGAGACCCGCAGCCGACAGCACGTGCGCAAGCTCCGCCCCAGCGACGTCGATGTCTCCCTCTCGTCGGGACTTGAGGTTTGCGGCGAAGTCGATCAAATCGCCTTGCACAAGTGTGGCGTTGGGACCAACGGACGTCAGAGAACGTGAGGCAACCCACTTCGGCTTCAGACGCCAGGCTTGGGCGAAATCATGGTCCATCTCGTCCCACCCCGGCTGATCCTCATCCCAGTAACGCATGATCTCATACAAGCGTCTGCCGTAGAGAAAGCCGTCCGAGCTACGGACGTAATCGGTGAAATGGCGAGAGAGGATCGGGCCGGGTGGGCCGAGTTGCAGGTCGCCCGCAGGCCCATCAATATATCCATCGAGAGATTGCATCATTCCGAAGACGAGCCTGCCCATAACGCCTCCTAACTATTTTTGCAGTGCAAAGGTACTGGCAAACCGAATCTCGTCGCTGGAGATTCACGCGGCGACGCCGAGGACTGCAAATGCTTCGCCAGGGCCGCCCCTAATGCTGGTGAGATTCACTCGCGGGCTTAGCGTCTCCGCTTACGGGCGTTCCGTCTGACCAGTTACCCATGACAACATAAAACTCGGTAATCGGCGCTGGATTCAGCTGCTGAAAAAAGATGGGTACGCCGGGCAGATTTGCGCCCCAGGCCGCGCCATCCATGCGTGGGAGCTGATACATCAGGTGGTTGAGGTTATGGGGCGGCTGGTCGGTAAGGTACGCTTCCTTCGACATCATGTAGATCAACGAGCCCGAGGCTGGAGCTCCCAATTCCTTCTTGTCGACTGCGGCCTTGATCGCATCGAACATTTGAGTTTTAGAGAATCCAGCCAACACCATCCCGGTCGTTTTTAAACCATAAGGCAGCACGGAGAGCGCGGCTGGCGGGTTGAAGCACTCGGGGCTCCGATTCTTTGGATTCCAGAACTCCGGGTTTTCAAATGGCGCTGCCCAGGACCTGCCCACCAGGCAGACGAAACCGTTCGTGCCTTCGACCGCGGTCTCATAGTTTTTTTGTCCCAGTACCATGACCGAGGCATCCTTCGATATCGAAGCGGGAGCCGCAGTGCGCGCCATGGCGATTTCAGCATCACGGTCCATCCGGTATTGCTCAATCGGGGCCATTGTTGGATATGGCGTTTTAGCGTCCTGTGCATGGATTTGCCCGGTCCCGTTCAGCACGGCGACCAGCACCAGGCTGCTACCTATGATTTTCTTCATGCGTCTGCTTCCGCAATCTGCTTGCATCCTGCAAGTGGTTTGAACGTAACTCAAACTCCATGCATACTGCAAGTGGAAGATGACGGAATTTCATGAAAAAAAGCCATGCCAGAAACGAGATGCGCTCCGGCTGTCCTATCAACTTGACGCTGGAGATGCTCGGCGACCGTTGGAGCTTGATCGTCATTCGGGACATCATGTTTGGAAATCGCCGCCACTATGGAGATCTGCTCAGGCTATCCGAAGAAGGAATCGCGTCGAATATCCTGGCAAACAGGCTTGCCCGTTTAGTCCGGTCCGGTCTCCTCTCGCGCACCGACGACCCAACCCACAAACAAAAGGCGATTTACAGTCTCACGGAAGCTTCTATTCAGCTTGTCCCCTTGCTGGCCCACATGGGCGCGTGGGGATGCCGGTTCACTCCTGCGTCCAGGCTACTTCGATCCGCGCCCGGCTTCTTGAAGAAGGCGGCGAGCGAATGTGGAAGGCCTTCATGGCTGAGCTCAGAAGCATTCACATGGGAGCGCCCGTGCCGCGCCGGTCGGTCTGCGCCGAGCTTCGAGCCGCTTTTGAGTCTGCAATTCGCCGTGAAGACAAGGCTCAAACAAGCAATAAGACTCGATAGCATTGCATCGCGAACTGGCCAGGCGCGGCATCCTCCATGAAGCATACGCATGGGCGTTATGCGTCTTACTGGAAGGTGGTCCACAGTGGTGTCTGTTTTTAGGGCGGCCTTTGATTGGTGGACTTCCAGTCTGGTCCGTCCCCGGGTTATTCCCCCATAGATAGGCGAAGCCGCCGTATGAGAACCCGCGCCACGGCAAACGCGCGACGCCGAACGCGAAAGCTGCGACGGCGGTTTGACAACTGGCATCACGCCGGACTCTCAGACCGCGCCCGGTGGTATTGCGCTCCATAAGCGCAGGTATCGTCGGGCATATGCAGACGATCTCACTGAAGATCTCCGATGAGCTTCTGGCCGAGTTGGAGCGTGCGGCCAAGGCGAAGCGCGTCGCAAAATCCGTAGTTGTGCGCGAGAGCCTGGAAGCAGCTCTGCGTCCGCGCGCCCGCGGCCGCACAGCTTCGAGTTTCGACCTGGCCGCCGATCTCGCCGGCTCACTCAAAGGATTACCGCGTGATCTTGCCCACAACCCGAAGTACATGGATGGCTTCGGGAAGTGACGGAACGAGTCGGACTGCTGGATACCGGACCCCTGGTGAGCCTTCTGGCAGCCGACGTCGAGTATCATGCATGGGCGGTCGATCAATGGAAAGAACTACGGCCGCCGCTGCTCACGTGCGAGCCGGTCCTGACCGAGGCGTCATTTTTGTTACGGCGCGAGGGCCGCGATGCAGATTCTCTCTTTACTCTGCTGGAGAGCGGAGTGATTCGGACCGCAATTGTCGAACGGGAGCAGGCAGACCTGCGAGCGCTTATGCGCCGATACCGAAGCCGGCCCATGTCATTGGCCGACGCTTGCCTTGTCAGGCTTTCCGAGATTCACCGTGCAGCAGAGGTAGTTACACTCGACGCCGATTTCAAAATCTATCGTAGGCACGGCAATAAGGTTATTCCCGTGCGAATGCCGGAGCGAAAATAGCGCACAAGAGGTGGCGTAATACAGGGGAGTCTCGTGGACAGACGTCCCGCATGTCCACGAAACTCGTCCGCCAGAGTTTTGTCCCCGCCAGAGCTCCAGTCCCGTCAGGACCACTCAACTGCGCATGACGACTAAACTCTCAGTGTGGAGACTTTGACATATGTCTGATTTGAAGAACCGGGTCGCGCTGGTTACGGGCGGCTCGCGAGGCATCGGCGAGGCGATCGCTATGCGCTGGCCAAGGCAGGAGCAGCTGTGGCGGTCAACTATCGTGAGCGCAGCCAGGAGGCGGCTGCCGTCGTCGAAAACATTCAACGAAATGGCGGACGAGCCGCCGCGATCGCTGCCGATGTTTCGCTCGCCGGCGCCGTGCGAGGTATGACTCTGATGTTGAATCGCGGCTCGGCCCGATCGACATTCTCGTCAACAATGCCGGCATAGCAGTGACGCGCGGGCTCGACGAAATCACCGAGGAGGATTTCGACCGGACCGTTGCGGTCAATTTGAAATCCGCCTTTCTCTGTACGCAGGGGGTCTTAGCTGGCATGCGGGGGCGACGCTGGGGGCGGATCGTCAATATTTCATCCATTGCTGCGCGGGGAGCCGGATCCATCAGCGTCGCCTACAACGCTTCCAAAGCCGGCCTGGAGGGCTTGACACGAGGCTACGCCTCGCGCCTCGCGCCGGAAGGTGTTACGGTCAACGCCGTCGCACCTGGTCTAATTGACACCGAGATGGGCAAGCCGTTGATCGAAGCAGGCATCATCGCCCGGATCCCCGTCGGCCGAAGCGGGACGGGCGAAGAGATTGCGCAAGCTGTCATGTTGCTGGTCCGCGATGGGTTCATCACCGGGCAAACGCTCGCAGTGAATGGCGGGGGGCTCTTCTCCTGAGGACGTGCATGGTTACGCCCGCGCTTTTAGGGAAAAAAGCAGGGGCGAAAAGTAGAAAGACTGGAATGCACCGCAAGAAGAAAGGCAAGAAAGGCAGGACAGACGGAGAGTAATGACCATAGCAAATTTCGCATCCTTATCGCCCTGCGCAATGGTGGTTGTTCCGTCAAAAGTGCCTTCAATGCCTGGCCCGTTAGAAAAACCAGGACCGGGCGATGCAGGACGAATGGAGCTTACCATGGGAAAAACGCACCTGCTTTATCCGACCAGAAACCTTTATCCAGGGTCCCGGACATCTCATCTACAGTTCCTAAAGGCGGAACGGGGCGACCATAGTTCTATGTAGGAAGTCAAGGCATGAAGAAACAGGCACGCTATCACGTCAACCGTAAGCTAAGTGACTACGACAGGGCGCCAGCCAAGCCCTCCGGCACAGCCTCGGGAGAGTTAGCCGTTCAGACGTTCGACGACATTGGACGGCAGGTCACCGTATACGTTCCACCGAACCCGCCCGAAGCAATCGTCTTCCCGGCGACGGCCAGAGAATCTCGAAGTGGGGGCGGGTACTCGAGAAGGCCGACGTACCGTCCACAATGATCGTCGGTGTACATGGGCTGACCGATGAGACGCTGCGGCTCCATCAGTACTCACCGGGCTTTGAGCCCGGAGCGGTTCGCGGCACACGAGGAGTTCTTCGTTGAGGACGTTCGCCGATGGACGGATCAGCGGTTTGGCGTGGCGTTGCCCACTGAACGTACCGCGGTGTTCGGCGTATCGGCGGGTGGAGAGCTGGCCCTCGCTCTTGGGCTTCGGCATCCACATGTTTACGGTGCCGTCTTCTGCGCCTCGCCTGGCGGCGGTTACAAGCCGCCTGACGTTATGCCGAATCCGCTTCCGCGCACATACCTTGTCGCTGGCACACAGGAGCCATTTTTCCTCGGGAACGCAAGGAGGTGGGCAAGCGCGTTGCGCGATGCAGGTGCGAATGTCGTCATGAATGAGCGGTCTGGATCGCACGGCGCCGCATTCTGGCAAGAAGAGTTCCCGCTGATGGTGGCGTGGGCATTCGGCCGATGATGCATCCCCGCGGCTCGTCGATCTTGATACAACAACTCATCTCGTGTGATCCTCTATCTCCGTCCTCTATCTCCATCCTCTATCTCCCTCTATCTCCCCTGGAGAGGGCTTCATCACTCGACCCGAATGGCCTGGATCGGATCGAGCCGTGAGGCGCGCCAGGCGGGTGTCAGGCAAGCCAGCACGGCGACCAGCAAGAGAGTCAAGACCACTGCGCCGAATACCGCGGGTCCAGCGGTTTGGTTCCGTACAGAATCGACAGCATGGAAGTGAAGACGCGTGTCGCGATGGCGCTGATGACCAGCCCGAGGAGCAGGCCCAGGATCACCGGACGCAGGCCGTCGAGCAACATGAGTTTTAGAACCTGTTCCCGCCGCGCGCCCAGCGCAATGCGAATGCCGAGTTCCGCGGTGCGTTGGGCCATGGGGTGGAAAACCTTCGTAGATTCCCACCGAAGCCAATAGGAGCGACAAAATCGCAAAGGCAAGCACCAGCGTGGCGCTCAACTTCTGGTTTCCCAGAGACTCGCCGATGACTTGGTCCATCGTGAGCACATCGGAGACGGGAAGTTCCGGATCGAGAGCCGCCGCAATCTGCCGTTGTACCGGCAGCGAGAACTGCAGCGGGTCCGATGTCGTGCGAACCGCAAGCATCTGGATGTTGTTGGACGTGACACCCTCGAAAAGCGGGAAGTACATTACCGCTTTCGGCTCTTTGCCGACTTGATACACGGTGTCATCGACCACGCCCACGATCTCATAATCGATGTCGTTGGGAGCTCCATCATGGGCATGCGTCGGAACTCGCAGATACTTGCCAGTCTGGGGTTATCACCGCCGGGAAAGTATTGCTGGACCAGCCGATGGCTCACAATCACCTTGTACGAGCGGGCAACGCGCTCGTCCCTGGTGAAAGAGCGGCCACTCAGAAACGGAATCCCGAGGGCGCCGAAATAGCCTGGATCGGCCCAACGCGTCAGCGCGTCCGGCCGGTCTTCGTCAGGATTGAGCGGGGGATGCTCCTTGACGGTGAATACGTCGTCGCCCCAATATCCGGCTGCCGGAAGAATGTTTCCCAGAGCGGCAGCCCGAATTCCAGGCATGCTTCTCACGCGCTGCAGCAATGCTTCATTGAATGCGTTCACCTTCTCTGGAGCGTCGTATTTGTTTTTTGGGAGGCTGTAC